>CAVYDA010000001.1:0-2164114 GCA_963767195.1 uncultured Acidimicrobiaceae bacterium
TACGCCCCCAACTCAGCCGCCTCTTGGAACTCAGCGCTTCGTGACAGCTCCGGTCCATGCTCGATCTCTTGGGTCACCGGCAGGATGCGAGGACCTCCAGGATCCAAGACATCGGGTCCGAGTGGTTGGGGATGTTCATAACCGGGTGGCAGACCGTGAGGCGGGAAGTAGCCCGGATGGGCGGGATCACCCTCCTGGGTCTCCGCGCTCATGACCAGCGTGTGCGTGGCTCCGTGATACTCGTTCACCCCCGTGGGTTCTGTGCGCCTGGAATGGGTGCGTTGATCCGTCTGCACCGGCATCCCGAAGTTGGTCGCCTCCAGGTGACGTTCGGCCCAACCGTTGCCAGTGTGCCTGTGGTTCACGGCTCGACCGATGGCGGAGTCGGTGAATCGGCGCTGTGCTCGTGACTGCATCTGCTACCTCCTGACGACGGTTTGCTGCAAGGCGTCCGAACGACTCTGTGCTGCTTCTCGTGTCCGATACGGACCACCGACGATCCCGCCGGTCTTCACGTCAACGACGTAGTAGGCGTTGCCCTTCAACTCCGTGACGAATCGATCACCCGCAATCCCATGTGGCGTCTTCTTCGCCACACCCCTGACTGGTGTCCTCATCGTTGCTGACCAAGCCGATCTCGTATCCACGCCTGACCTTCGGTCAGAGGAACCTCTGGCACTTCTTCTTGTTCCGCCCCGGCACCAGACGCTGGGCGGTGATGTACTCGGCGTTACCACGAGGATGCGGGCCAGTTCGGGCGGAAGACATCAGCACCTCCGGGTAGGCCGTCGAGGTCGGAGCCACTTGTGGGCGACGGATCTGAGGGGGACCGCCAACAGCGTCCATGAGGGGGGAGCGCATGGGGGCCGGTGTTGAGCGTGGAGAGACGAACACGTCAAGCTCACCGGACCCGTACACCTTGGGCGGTAGACCGACGATGTCGGCATCTCGTGTACCGAAGCTCACCGCCAACCGAGAGCTTCGTCCGTCGTAGTACAACGCCATCCCCTTGCCGCTGTCCAGGTTGGCTTGGACCTCCAGCTGTTGCTGGGGAGTGAGGTTCGCCATGAACTCCTGCAGGTTGACTTCTCTCACGGTCGCCGCGCCTTCCTCTTCGCCGTTGTGGTCTTGTTGGCCTTCTTGGGCGCAGCGGTGCTGGCCTTCCGGGAGCCAGTTCGCCCCAGCTCGACGGTCCCAGAACCTGACCAGGTCGTCGCCCGACCGCTCGTTGCCTTGTTCTTGATCGGTGTCTTCGGTGGTTTCTTTGCTGTCGGCATTCCTTCATTTTCACAGGACCCACTACGCGCACCCTGACCACCCGCAGAGTGGCACGAGCAGGGCGTAGTACGGGCTTAGCGTGTGGGAGTCAGTCGAGAGGAGAAACAGATGAACGCACCCGACAGCGGTGGAGTCGACCTCGGCACTCTGGGACAGCTCGGTGGTTCGCTCCCTGGGCTGAACGCTGTCACCAAGACGTTGAGCCGTGGACCTGAGTGGTCCGAGCTGGCGTCCCAGCACCAGCAGCTGAGGGCGAAGGACTTCAACGACCAGCCGGTTGGCTATCTCGCCGGAGCTTCCAATGGGACGCCTACCTACGGCCCGCCTGGTGGAGCTGGATCGAGTTTGGCTGGAGCAGCCGAAGAGCTTGGCGGGTTGGCCTGAAGTTCTACTGACTCTCCTGGGTCTTCGTCTTCCCGATCCGCACGAGCCGACTTCGTCGTGGGGCTTGCGGTGTTTTGCTTGCTGTAGACCTGCGCTGGAGACGCCGTGGTGGGTCAGGCGGCGGTTGATGTTGGATCTGGAACCACGGGCGAGGTGCTCCCTTCGGCGGCGGCGGTTCACCCCGCCGTGCCCAATATTCGCCCGCCGTCAGGCAGTCGTATTTTTCAAAGTCGTCGTATTTTTCAGCCATTCCCAAAGTCTTGACCGCAGCCTGGCTGCGGCTGGTGTCATTCGTGCGTGCTGGAGGTGACCTAGCGCTCGACCTGGCTCAGCCAGTGGTCGAGCCACTCGGCCCAGCTGGACCGGGTTAGTACCTACGACTGCACCGACGTTGTAATCGTCTCTGTTGGATCTTCCTCAGCGGCTATGTTGCCCGGCGGCGGAAGACCCAACCCCTGTCGCGGCAACTGAAACCGCGATCGGTTCGTGTGGACAGATCAGGGGCGGACGACCGGCGATATGAACCCACGACAAGGAGGATGCAGAAATGCTTCGACGGGCAGCAGTGGTAGCGGCAGGTCTCGCCATGGCGACGAGCTTCGGACTGGCGGGGGCGGGCATGGCCTCGGCGGCAGCGCCAGCGCTCAAGATCAAGCCGAACGCGACCTGGACGATCGAACCGACGTCAGGTGGTGGGTGTCACCAAGAGAAGTTCAACACGACTACTCACAAGTTCAAGGCAGACTTCGGTAGCGACAAAGGCACCTGGAGCGGTGGCGGGTCGACGATCAACATGACCTGGACATTCGGGGAGGACGCCGGGAAGACATTCAGCGGCACCTTCGTCGTTGGATCGTCGCCGAAGGAGTATTCCGGCGTCTTCGGTGACGGCACCCCTGTCAATCTGGTCAAGGGACCACAGTCTGGTTGCTGAACCTTGAGCGGTTCAGTCTGCTGAACCTTTAGCAGCACTAGACGAAGCCCTGGGGCGCACACCGCTCTGGGGCTTCGTCGCGCCAGAAGGGACCGCCTCGATTCGCCTTCACCAGCGTGACGATTTTCCGAGGACATGGGTGTACGGGGTTAGTACCTACGAGTTCTTTACGCTCTATGGAAAGGAAAGAGCTGTGCCCCAGGGGATCAGCCTGGGGCACACAGCCGATGACACATTGGAGGTGTTATGAAAAACACTACGACCGCCGTTCCGCCCCAGACCCCAGGCCCGGAAACTTCTTACGACTGGTGGACCGGTGGTGATGTGGATCTCACGAAGAACACCGAGGAGCGGCTGGCCTACTACGGGTCCCTGGAGAAGCAACCGAAGAAGCGGAGTTAATCCGCGGCTCCGTCCTTGCTGCCCGTGTCGGCCCGGTACTCAGTGAAGTGACCCGAACCACACTGCGGGCAATGGCTGAGTGCCTCTCTGACTTCGACGTCTTCCTCCACGCTGCGTGTGATCTGATCTCCGATCATGAGAGCCGCGGACTGCAGATGTGGAGTGAGTTCTATTCCTCCATGACCGACCCGTCGTTCCTTCTGTGGCATGGCCCACGAGTACCCACACTCCGAGCAGCGACGCATTCGGGGTGCACGATGACCACGCAACCAGCTGGGCCTAACCACGGCGAGAGCGCCACCACACTGCAACATCGGCGCGGACCTCCAAGCGCGTCCACTTGAAGACTGTCTGTTGCAGGACGAACCATACGAACACGACCACCAAGTAGATCGGCCAGATGATCCGCCCAATGCTGACCGGTGGTCCGGTACCAGTGAGAGTCAATACAAGTCCCAGCGTCGGGAGGGCAAGCACCACTGCGGCTGCAACTATGTGCAACCGCTTCCGCAGGGTACTGTTCGATGGAGCTGCATCAACCGCCATGCGCCGAGGATATAGCGAATGGTCATGTAGCGATGGCTACCTTGTCGTGCGGGCGGCGGATCGGGTGAGTGTGTGGGACAGTTGCTGTCCCACTTCCGGAGGCCGCAGCAGCCGTGCTCGATGTCTTGTGGGCGGTGCTCTGCGAGCACAACGCCATGGAGGGTGAGCCACACCCGGTACCGGGCCTGATCGCCCACCTGTACCCCCCTGAGGAACGCCGAGGTCTGGGAAGAGGATCAGCCTCGTGATGTTTGCGCGCGGCTGCCTTGATGGCCTGAGGTAGTCCGCGAGGATGTTCGCCACCGTGACCTGAGGATCACGACGGATTGCTTCTTCGCGGTGGTGGGTTACGGGTCGGGCTGCCGCCGCCCGACCGCTTCCTCACCCAGGCGTTGAAGATCGTCCGATTTCAACGTGTCCAATGGACACGTTGGTCTTGGCCGTCCTGACGGCAACAGTCGTCAGCATGCTCTCCGCCGCCTCCGCAAGGACCGGCCCGACTTGCTGGAGCGTGTTGAGGCAGGAGAGCTGTCGCCGCACGCCGCCATGGTCGAGGCGGGATTCCGGCACAGCGAGGCCCTACCCTCAGTGCATGCCCGACGTTCCCGGCTGGGATGAGGAGATTCACGGGTCGATCAAGGCCCTGGTGCAGCTCGTTGGCGACCGGCTCGACCTCTGCACGACTGGCGTGGATCAGGGGCGACAGGTTCGCCACGTCGCGGGTGCGTACCTGGCTCGGGTCCGGCGTCTTCTCATGGGGATGGACGTGCTCTACGAGGCGGAGATGCCCGACCTCATCGGTGGCCTCTTGCGCGTCTGCCTAGAGGCGTGGGTTACCGGTATGTGGGTCCTGGCCGTCGGCGACGAGACACTGGACATCTTGAACGCCCACTACGTGTTCCGGAACAACCTCATCATCGAGAAGGCGGAGCTGGGCCTCCAGGCTCTCGACCCGGTGGACGACGCACCCCACCTCCCGCATGTCGAGCAGCGGTTTCGGGCGGTGGAGGACCACCTCGTCGCTGATGGTGATGCAAACGTCGGTGAAGTGGTCAAGTGGGCCTACCGGGTGGTGTATGCCGCGGAATCAAACGAGGCCATCCACGCTGGCTATGCCTCAGTGCTTGGGCACGCGGTCGAGCGACCACAGTGGTGGGGGATCAGGCAGAACCGGTACGAGTCCGGGGACGGTGCGGGAAAAATCCTGTGGGCGGCGACACTGCTGGCGATGCTCGCCCGGCGCGTGTTTCCGGTGTTCGGTATCGGGATCAGGGACTTGGACGAGGCAGCTGCGCCGATCCAGCGGCTCGCGGTGTACCTCAACGACAAGCCACCGGAGAGCACCCCTACGCAGCCCTGAGTCTGGATCGTCCCCGAAGTCTGCGCTACGGACGGTTACCTCGCGCCGCCGTCCGATCTCTCTCAGCCCTGTGAGACCTTCCAGATGATCAGGACAGCTCCACACCCGGAACCACCGATCGCCACTCGGTGCGAACCAGCGCCCCGTCCACGTAGGCCGCTCAGCGCAGTGCATTGCCTAGAGCTGAACGTCATGGACGATCCGCCAACACCGACCCACCTCGGCTACGAAGGCGGAGGCGTAGGGATCACCGGGTTGGGGCATTGCCACTGGGCTACCCAGCCGGGATCGGAGTGAGGTAACCAACGAGGGCGGTGAAGTTGGCGCAAGCAGCCGACCCGGAATCCAGCGAGACCGGCACGAACTCGGTGCCGACGTCCGAACTGCTGGTTCCGAGTGTCACCGTGCCATCTGGAGCTGTCGCGAGCGTGTATGACACCGTGGTTCCGCTTAGGACGCCGGTGACACCACATGACGCTACGGCTCCGAGAGCATCTGTGATCGTCAGCCTGTCACCGGCTGGCACTAACAAGGTGGTACCGACGCCGCCAGACGGAATCGTCTGCGCCCATGCGTTCTTCGCCGTGTACTGCGCGTCGGACAGTCCCTTGCCCGCTGCCCCCGTGCCGGACCCGTGCGCCACGCCCATGCCGAGACTCACCGCGCCGACCAACACGCCACCTGCCAGAAACGCTCCGACTGCTGCTGCCTTCGGATGATTCGTGAACATGATGTCTTCCTCCGTCCGTAGTCGCCGGAAGGAAGGGAAGAGAGAATGCCGCCCCGCCCCGGCGTGCTTGTCGGCGGTCATCTTGGCCGAGATCGGAGGCCGGGGACGGTGGCGGTGACACCGCTGCGGCGGGACGGGCTGGGGGAGTGGGACGGTGGTGCAGGAACCGTCAACCGAGGTGCTGAGAATCCTGAGTGATCCGTTTTGTTGCCCGTGTGTTGCCCACGGGCACCGTTTCGGGCACCTGACTGGGCCAAAAAAGCCCTGACCTGCGGGAAAACAGGTCAGGGCTTAGTGGAGGTGGCGGGAATCGAACCCGCGTCCTCCGGAGCCGCAATAGGCCTTCTCCGAGCGCAGCCGGCAGAAAGTTGTCGGGGGCGGCACCACTGCCGGCGGCGGTGTCGCCCCGTAACCAACGAAGATGTCCTCAGCGCTCAGTTGGTGAGAGCGGCTGAGTGAGCCCTACTAAATGACGCCCAAGACCCGATCCGTAGGGCGGGGACCGGCTGGACGTCGCTACTTAAGCAGCGAGGCTGAGCTGAGTTTGCTCGGCGTTTGTTTTTGGTTCCGGCTCTTTAACGTGGCTCCGGAGACCACGGCTCGCTTCTCCTACCTTGACGACCGAAGTCGAAACCAATCACCCCCATGTATGGGTACTCGCCCCTGATAAGGGCTTGTCCGACCGCCTTGGCCGGGACCCACATTCTAGGCCGGTCGCGGCGACTCAGTCCCCACCCCAGCGGCTCAGCTCCTTCGTCGCCCGGGCGACCTCCCTTTCGGCGTCGCGGGCGATGATGAGATTGCGTTTGTCGTAGAGGCGGCGTCCCTTGGCCAGAGCGAGCTGCACCTTCGCCTTGCCGTCGCGGAAGTACAGGCTCACGGGGATCAGCGTCAGCGACTGCTGCTGGGTCTTCCCCATGAGCTCGTCGATCTGGGCCCGGTGCACGAGAAGCTTTCGTTTGCGGTCCGGCTCGTGGGTGCCGAAGCCGGTCGAGTACTGCCAGGGCGGGATGTGCATCTGGAAGAGCCACAGTTCTCCATCGTCCACCCGGGCATAGGCCTCGTTGAGCTGGGCCTTGCCCTCACGCAACGACTTCACCTCAGAACCCTTCAGGACGATCCCCGCTTCGAAGGTCTCGAGAAATTCGTACTCGCGCCGGGCGCGCCGGTTCGACGCCACCGTCCGGTCACCGGTCCGCCCCTCGCGGGCGGCCGCCCGCTTGGCGATCTGCTTCTTCGCCCTGGCCATGAGTGTCCGAGGGTACCCTGCGATGATGCTGCGGCTGGCCCGTGACCTCTACATGGAGATGGTGGCGCACTGCCTCTCCGGTCTGCCCGAGGAGGCGTGCGGCCTCCTGGTCGGGTCCTACGGCGGAGACGAGGCGACCCATCTCTTCCCGACTCAGAACGCGGCCGCCTCGGCCATGGTCTACGAGATCGACCCTCGGGAGATGCTCCGGGTCGATCGGGAGGCACGGGCCCTCGGGGCCGACATCGTGGGCGTCTTCCACTCCCACACCCACACCGACGCCTATCCCTCACCGACCGACGTGGCCCAGGCGGCCGACCCCGGGTGGCACTACGTGCTGGTCTCACTGCGGGACACGCATCCGGTGGTTCGGAGCTACGCGATCAGGGGCGCTGAGGTCATAGAGGAGCCGGTCGAGGTGCCCGGGCTCGAGGTGCCCGGGCTCGAGGTGCCAGGGCCGGCGTCCCTGTAGAATCGTTACCAGATCAGTCAACAATCGGTGTCGGTCGATGTCCGGTCCGAACCGGACCGGCTCAGCGGCCGGGGCGGCCCGAAACCGTCACGGTCCGACCGAGACCACGTCGAATTCAGCCCGACGAGGAGGCCCCGTGGCCGTCGAAGTCCGCCTACCCACCGTCCTGCGCACGCAGGCTGGTGGAGCGTCCGTGGTCAGCGTCGATGGCGCCACCATCGGAGAGGTCCTGGCCAAGCTCGTCGCGGAGTACCCGGGCATGGCGGGCCAGGTGCTCCAGGACGACGGCAGCCTGCACAAGTTCGTGAACATCTACGTCGACGACGACGACGTCCGGTACCTGGAAGGGCTCGAGACGCCCGTCGCCGACGGCGCCGAGGTCTCGATCCTGCCGGCCGTCGCCGGCGGCTGAGGGGCGCGGGGTTCGGGGCAAGTGGAGGGGTCGTCGCAGGGGTACCGGCAGCCGGCCAGCGGGTCGGGCGGCGCGTTCGCCTCGGTGCTCGACATGATCGGCAACACCCCCATGGTCGACATCAGCGCGCTCAGCCCGAACCCGCTCGCCCGCATCTATCTCAAGCTCGAGGGGCAGAATCCCGGCGGCTCGGTCAAGGACAGAGTGGCGCTTTCCATGGTCGAGGAGGCCGAGCGGACCGGCGTGCTCCGCCCGGGCGAACCGGATCAGGTGCTCATGGAGCCCTCCTCGGGCAACACGGGCATCGGCCTGGCCATGGTGTGCCGGGTGAAGGGCTACGCGCTCGAAGGTGGTGATGCCGACCAACGTCTCCGTCGAGCGCCGCCAGCTGCTCGAGCTGTGGGGGGCGGAGATCATCGAGTCTCCGGGATCGGAAATGTCCAACGGTGCGGTGCGCATGGCCCGCCGGCTGGCCGAGGAGCACCCAGAGTGGGTCTTCCTCTACCAGTACGGGAACGCGGCCAACCCCAAGGCGCACTACGAGGGCACCGGGCCAGAGATCCTGCGCGACTGCCCGGCGGTGACGCACTTCGTCGCCGGCCTCGGGACGTCGGGCACCTTGCTCGGGGTGGGGCGGTTCCTGCGGGAGAAGCTCGGGGACGCCGTGTCGATCTGGGCCGTCGAGCCGCCGTCGGGGGAGATCGTCGACGGGCTGCGCAACCTCGACGACGGCTACATCCCGCCGATCTTCGAGGAGCTCGGCGGCGCCGACCTGCTCGACCGCAAGACGGTGGTGCGGCCGCGGGAGTCGATTGAGTGGACCCGTCGACTGACCGAGGTGGGCGTGTTCGCCGGGCTCTCGACGGGGGCCGCCGTGGCCGGTGCGGCGAAGTGTGCGTCCTCCCTCGGTGCGGACCAGCACGCGTCCATCGTGGTGGTGTCCGCGGACGGCGGTTGGAAGTACCTCTCCACCGGCGCCTGGACGGGCGACTTGGACGAGGTCACCGAGCGGGCCAAGCAGATCATCTACTTCTGATTGGCGGCCGTCCGCTGCGGTGATCGGCGGCCCTGTCCGCCTCGACCGGCTCCATCGTCAATCTGATGTTGACGTCGGGGGTGGCGTCAAGTTAAGGTTGACGCAATGGCACCGTCCCCGCTCTCCCTCCAAGACGCCATCCACTGGGTCGACACCGAGGCGAAGGACCCCGCCCCGCTGACGCGGCTTCAGACGGCCTCTGTTCTCGTCCAGGGTTTGGCCGAGGTCGGAGATGCTGCGTTGGGCTACTTCGTCGACCAGGCTCGACACGGTGGCCATTCGTGGTCGGAGATCGGCGACGCCCTCGGAGTATCGAAGCAAGCCGCTCAGCAGAAGCACGTGGTCCGGCTCTCCCTCGGGCCCAACGCTCCCACCTTCGAACACTTGACGCCACGGGCACGCAAGGTGGTGACCGAGGCCGAAGGGATCGCTCGGAGCTGGGGGCACGGCTACGTGGGCACCGAGCACTTGCTTCTGGCTCTGTACAGCGAGCCCGAAGGCGTGGCAGCGCAAGTCCTGGTCGACCTGAAGTTCTCCCGAAAGAGGGCGGAGTCGGAGGTGGCCCGCCACGTCGAGCGCGGTTCGAGCGAGACAGAAGTGGACCTCAGTTTCACCCCGAGGGTCATCGCCGCCTTCACGGATGCGCTGTCATCGGCTCTCGAGTTGAACCACAACTACATCGGCACCGAGCATCTGCTGTTGGGGCTCGCTCGAGGTGACGGCGTGGCGGCGCAGGTACTGCGGGATTCTGAGCTGACGCAGGACGTCCTGGCTCGAGAAGTGTCGAAGAAGCTGGCCGGCTACCTCGAGGCAGGCAGAGCGGTCAAGGGCCCGAGGAAGTCGGCTGCGACCAAGAAGGCAAATCGAAAATAGAGCCGGCGAGGGTGGCGGATGACCCCGAGGTCTGCTCAGGTACCGCTCTCCGGTCTCTCCGGCCTATCGGCGCATCACGAACTCGGGGTCGTCGATGGCGCCCCGTCCGTCGACGGCGGGCCGGTCGTCGCCATGCGTTGCATCGCTTTCTGGTAGGTCAGCGGCGCCAGCGTCCGCGCGATCGGGGCGACCAGCGGCAGCCGGGCCGCGTTGATGTCGACGCGAGGCCCGCCGATCCGGTCGGCGACCAGCGTCGCCACCTGCCGCGCGGTCCGCCGGACGGCTTTGGGCGGCAGAGTGCCTCCGTCCTCGTTACCCGACAGGCCCATGGCTGTCGGGACCCAACCCGGGTAGAGGACGTGGACGCGGACCCCCGAGCCGGCGAGCTCGTGGGCCAGTGACTCGCTGAACCCCGAGACGGCCGCTTTCGACGCAACGTAGGCCCCCTGCCGCGGCTCGGGCGCCCGTACCGAGTCGGAGGAGACGTTGACCACGGCGCCCGACCCGCGTGCCAGCATCCCAGGCAGGACGGCGAGCGTCCCGGTCACGACCGGGAAGAAGTTGACATCGAACACCCGATGAACGGTGGCGTCACCACGCTCGACGAGACGAGAGCCAGCGGCGGCACCGGTGACCGGGAGCATGAGATCCACCCCTGCGTTGTTGACCAGGATGTCGAGCCGCCCGAGGTTCTCCTCGACCTGGCGCAGCGCGTCGCGGTAGGCCGTTGCATCCGCGACGTCGCAGAGGGTGGTCGTACTCTTCGCCGTCCGCCGCTCGAGTTCGGCGGCCAGCTCGTGGAGCAGGTTCTCGCGACGCGCCATGCCCACCACCGTGGCCCCGCGCTCCGCCAGGACGAGGGCGATGGCCCGACCGATGCCCGAAGAGGCGCCGGTGACGACGGCGACCTGACCGTCGAAGCGACAACCGGACCCACGACGCTGTGCCATGAACCCAGACGATACGGCTTCGCATCGCCAGAAGAGAACGGGTGTTACACCGGAGTCAGTTCCCCGGGTGCCTTCATCCGTGCACCGCCTCGCCACACGTGGGTCACATTGGTGGGATCGGCAAGGATTCCCACATCGACGCTGGGATCACCCGAGACGGCAATGACATCCGCGTCGTAGCCGAGCCGGAGCTGTCCGGATTTCGGTGCCTGTGGGCCGAGGGTCGATGGTGCGGTTGCAGTTGCGGCCTCGATCGCCTCCAGCGCGGAGAGCCCGTACCTGACCAGGTAAGCGAGCTCGGCACCGTTCTGGCCCCACCGGGCCGGTGTCGACGTGCCGGATCCCCCGACGTCGGTCCCCAAGGCGAGCCGCACCCCGTGCTCGTGGGCAATTCCGATCGCCTCGGCGTGGCGGTCGGCAATGGCCAGCAGTTTGCGCTGCGCATAGTCAGGTAGGCCCGCGGCCGCCCCGTACGCAAGGAACTCCTCGACGATCAAACGGGTCGGCACGAGCACCGCGTCGCACTCGCGCATGGCTTCGGCGCACTCGTCGTCGAGGTACGTTCCGTGTTCGATGGTGCGGACCCCGGCTTCCAGCGCGGCCATGATCCCGGGCTTGCCATGGCAATGGGCCGCCACGATTCGTTCGGCCTGACCGGCCTCCTCGACGATGGCGTGCAGTTCGTGGCGGCTGAACTGCTGGTGGATTGGATCGTCGATTTGGCTCATGACGCCACCCGAAGCGCACACTTTGATCAGGCGGGCTCCCTCCCGCAGCTGGAGCCGGACGGCCCGCAGGCACTCCGGCACGCCGTCGCACTGCCGGAGCATCCCGATACGGTCGGCGAGATCACAGACCCAGTGCACCGGGTACATGTGCAGGTCCGCGTGACCACCGGTCGGACTGAGGACCGCTCCAGCCCCGAACACGTTGGGACCCCGGACCGTGCCCTCCGCGACGGCGCGGCTCACCCAGACCCCCAGCCCGCCGACCTCACGGACGCTCGTGAACCCGGCACGGAGCGCGACGGCGGCGTCTTTGGCCACGCGCATCGCCGTCAAAGCGAGAGCGTTGGTGGCCAGTTCGGCCAGATCCGGCGTGAACACGCCCATGAAGTGCGCGTGGCAGTCCCAGAGGCCGGGCAGGACGGCCGGGACCCGGAAGACCTCCGCGCCCGGTGTGTCGGGTGCTTCAGCTGTCGGACCGGCGAACGAGATGGCCGGCCCGTCGAACATCACGCATCCGTCCGCTATAGGTTCGCCGCGGCCGGGAATGAGTATGTCCGCCTCGATGCGTTCCATGGCAGCCCCCTTGAAGTTCGGCCATCAACGGTCCGACGCACACAGTAAGTCGCGGGGGGTGGCTATGACATCCGGGTGGCTATGACATCCGGGTGGCTATGACATCCGGGCGGCTATGACATCCGGGCGGCTATGACATCCGGGCGGCTATGACATCCGGGTGGCAGGGCGCTGAGACTCTGGCGCTCAGCGACCGGCGAGCTCGCACAGCTTGGTCACGGTGTTCCAGTTCCGCGTCGTGCTGATCACCCCGAGCCGACGTTCCAAGAAGCTCCCGGTGTACTTCGTTCCCGCGTAGCCGTCGGGCGTGGAGACGAAGACTTCTCTGCCGTCGAGATGCAGTGTGTCCTTTCCGCTCGACGGAAGCTCGAGCGCTGCGACCACCTCCGCCGCGGGTGCGTGGCGGAGGAAGGTCACGTGATGACTGGCCGGGTTCGCCCCGGCCTTGGCGTAGGGGCTGGCTTTCCCGATCCGCAGCAGGTCGGGCGTCGTGCGCAGCAACACCGCCGGCGAATCGCCGAAGTCGTCTGCGAGCTGCTGCTCGATGGCGGCGGCCAGCGTTTTCTCGCTCTTGGACGCAGCCGTGAAGAGGACGTTGCCGGTCTGGATGTACGTCAGGACGTCCCCGAACCCCAGTGCTGCGAAGGAGGCTCGCAGGTCGTTCATGGCGATGCGCCCGTGCCCCGCGACGTTCACGCTGCGTAGGAGTGCGACGTAACGAGCCATGTCGGGCAACCTACCGCCGCTCGCCGGTGGTTCGGCCGGCACGGTCGAGCGAGAATCGCCGCAGGTGCAGCGGATTCGGGGAGCCGGCGAGTGGTTGCGTGCCGGTCCCGAGGGCCAGGTCGGCCATCATCTCGCCCAGCAGGGGCCCGAACTTGAAGCCGTGTCCGCTCGTACCGCAACCAACCACGATCCTTCCGATCCGGTCGATCACAAAGTCGCCGTCGTATGTGTTGTCGTAGACGCAGCGTTCGGTCGCGACGGGCTCGGGATCGAGGTCGGGGAGGAGCCGGGCCACGGCGGACGTGAGCAGTGCGATCAGCGAGGGATCGTCGCCCGCCAGTGGCTCACCGTTCGACGGGTCGAACGCACCGATCGGCGTTCCCGATGTGTGGTGAGAGACCTTGTACATCCCGGCGTCGACCACCGAAGAGGGCGGGACGGGCAGGCCATAAATCATGTCGGGTCCCCACTCGATGAAGACGGGCAGTCCGCGTCCCTCGTCTCGTCCTTCGACGCCTCGGAAATAAGCCACCTGGGGCAGCGAAGGCCCGCCGGCCGTGAGCCCGGCCGGCGCCGCTCCCGTCGCGAGCAACGAGAGTGCACCCGGACCGGCGCAGTTGACGACGACGCTCGCTCGAAACTCGTCGCCGGCCGCGGTGCGGACCGCGACTTCCCCGTCGCCGTCGTGCAGCGAGGTGACGCTGACGCCGGTCCTCACCTCGAACGCGGCGTCCTCGCTCAGCGCGCGCAGGCACTCACCCGCAGCGAGCACGCCTGAATCCGGTTCGAACAGCGCGGGACCGTCAATGTCGAACCCCGGGAGCCTCGCGGCGACTTCCCGGGTGTTCAGCCGTTCGAAGGGCGCACCCGCCGCCTCCAGGGCGCTGGAGATCGACTCGACCTCGGCGCCGAAGGCCACCTGGCCGGTCACGTGGAGAAGCGTCCGGCCGCTGCGAGCTTCGAGCTCGGTCCACAGGTCTCGGGCTTTCAGCGCCATCTCCACGTAGGGGCGTTCGGGGTATCCCAGCCGGAAGATCCGGGCGTCGCCCTTGGAGCCTGACCGTTCGTGGCCCACTCCTTCCCCCGCTTCGAGGACCACCACGGCCGTGCCACGCCGTGCCAGCGCCCATGCCGCGGAGAGCCCGAGCAGGCCACCACCGACGACGACACAACTCGGCGTCGACCTGGGCATCCTGGGCGTTTCGACCGTCTCGACCGTCTCGACCTTCTCGACCGTCCCGGGCACCGCTCAGATGTTAGGGAGCCCGCACGAAGCGGTCACCGGGGTCGGCGACCGTCCGGAGCGGGTGTTGCGGGCCGCCAGCAGCGCCCTCCTTGCCGCCGCGGCCTGGCGGTACGCTCCTGGCGCAGTGACGACCATGTTGGACGTGCCGGCCGCGGCGACCGAGCGCGCGAGCGGATCCGACGGCTCGTCGCCGTTCGGCCGACTGGCGCACCCGGTGGGACGCCATTTGCTCGCCATCGCGCTGTTCGCCGTCCCGGGCGTCATCCTCTGGTGGAACGTCTGGAGCGGGCATCCCTCGGCCACCGCGACCTGCGACTGTGGGGATCCGGCTCAACAGGTCTGGTTCACGGCCTGGCCGGCCTGGGCCATCGCCCACCTTCACAGCCCCTTCTTCACGGGCGCGGTGAACGTCCCTCACGGGGCCAACCTCCTCTCGAACACCTCAGGCACGCTCATCGGCGTCGTACTGGCGCCGGTGACCTGGTTGGCCGGTCCCGTCTTCTCGACCAATGTCGCGCTGACACTCGCCCCCGCGCTCAGCGCGTGGGGGTGCTGGGTCGCCGTCCGCCGTCTCGTGACGGTAAAGGCCGTAGCGGTCCCGGCCGCCCTCATGTTCGGGTACGGCGCCGCCGTCGTGGACTCGCTGGTGTACGGCCACGTGTCGGTGGCCGTGCTCGCGTTGCCACCGCTGATCTTCTCGGTGCTCCACCAGATCGTGATCCGCCAGGAGCATTCCATCATTCGCGACGCGTTGACCCTCGCGGGACTGGCCGTCGTGCAATTCTTGATTTCGCCAGAGATCCTCGTCATGTGCGTGCTGCTGGCCGCGACCGGGCTCGTCGCGGCGGCCGCGGTGGGCTGGCGCCAGGTCCGCGCCAAGGCGGTGCATGCACTGCCGGCACTCGGGATCGCCGCCGGGGTCACCATCGTGCTGCTGGCGTACCCGGCGTGGTACGGCCTGCACGGCCCTCAGTCCGTCTCCGGGGTGCTCTTCGCGCTCGCCCCGCTGGCCGGAGTTCCGTTGTCGGGGTTCCTCTCGCCGGGGGCCTACGCGACTCCGGGCAGCCTGTTCGAACAATTCGGCGGCTACCTCGGCCGCACCGGGCCGCCCTCGAACTACGTCGGGGTCGGCGCCGCGTGGCTCTTCGTCGCGGCAGCCGTGATGGCCCGCCGACGGCCGCTGACCTGGCTGCTCGTCTTCATGACGGGCGTGACGATCTGGCTGGCTCTGGGCGACGCGGTCTTCGGCGCACCGCATGTGCTCTCCGGCACGCTGTCGCATCTCCCGATGCCCTGGGCGACGCTTTCGAAGCTGCCGGTCCTCAAGGAGATCATCGCCGACCAGTTCTCGCCGTTCATCATGCTCTTCCCCGCCGTTCTCATCGGGCTCGGCCTCGATGCATCCATCGTGCGCCTGCGGAACTCTGAGCTCGCCCGCCGTTGGTCGGCCGCGCAAAAGGTTGCGGTCGCCGCGGCGATTCCGGCGCTCGTCGTCGCGGTCGCTCTGGTGCCCGTGTGGGCCACCTTCGACGTCCCGCTCACGGTAGAGCAGCTGCAGATCCCGCCCTACATGGTCCAGGTGGCTCCCAGGCTCCCCGCCGGGACCGTTCTCCTCACGGTCCCGTTCGCGGTCACGGGTTCCACCCGGCCGATGCTCTGGCAGGCAGTCGACGACATGCACTTCCGCCTGGCCGGCGCCGGGCTCAAGACGCCGAACGCGCTGGGCGGGCCGGTCGGGAACGGACTGCCCGGTTCTGCGGTTCGTATCCTCGAGGAGCTCACCATCGACAGCACGGACCTCCCGGCGGGTACCCCCGCGGAGGTGGCGGCGGTGCGCCAGGCACTGGTGGAGTGGCAGGTCAACAAGGTCGTGATCACCGGCACGAGCGCCGACCCGGTCTACGCCTCGGGCTTCTTCACGTCTGTCCTCGGGCGTGCCCCGTCCTTCGTCGACGGGGCCTGGGTGTGGACGCTCCACCGAGGACCGCTTTCGACCCCTCCGGCGATCGTGCACTCCCTCCCGGCGTGCGAGGTGGCAGCGAAGGCGCCTGGGTCGCGACTCGACCCCCTGGCGATGTCCCGGTGCGTCCTTGCGTCCGCGGGACGGACTTGATCTGATCGGACCGCCGCCCGACGTACGCTTGGCGGTCGATGCGGACGCGGCCGATCCTCCACCTCTCCATCCCGGTTCGGGACCTGGACGAAGCGCGTGACTTCTACGTGGGTGTCCTGGGCTGCAAGGCGGCGCGGGCACTCGGGGACTTCTGTGACGTCTGGTTCCACGGAATGCAGGTCACGCTGCAAGAGCGACCGGACGAGGTTGCTGGGGTAGCTGGGGTCGGTCCCGCAGCAGGGAATTGCCGGCATTTCGGCGCCACGCTCGGGCGTGAGGAGTTCGACGCTGCGGTGGCTCTGGTGGACGAGTCAGCGGTGGACTGGATCGTCCGGCCTGCGACCGAACACCAGGGACTTCCGACCGAGCAGACGAAGGCAAAACTCGCCGACCCGAGCGGCAACGTCATTGAGCTGAAGACGTATCGCGACACCGATGCGGCACTCGAGATCTCGTTCGAACACGAGCCTGAGCCGTCGCGGTGGCCATGACGAGCCGAGTCGGAAAGGCGAGCATCCGCGGGCGATACTTCGTGCGTGTCCGCTGAAGAACCCCCTGCTCATCCTCGTGCCGCGGGACAGCTTCCCGCGCCCGGCGGTCCGGGCACGGATTTCGCCTCGCCGGGCCAGATTTCCCTGGACTATCTGGCCACCAACGTGGTCGACTGGACCCGTCAGGCCGCCGGCCAGCGTGAGAGCGGCCGGC
Organism: uncultured Acidimicrobiaceae bacterium; assembly: GCA_963767195.1. Classification (GTDB taxonomy): domain Bacteria; phylum Actinomycetota; class Acidimicrobiia; order Acidimicrobiales; family RAAP-2; genus Bog-473. The sequence continues at coordinate 16,718 of CAVYDA010000001.1, forward strand.
GGAACTGGTCCAAGGCGGCTCCGACCTGGGGCATCTTCGGCGTCCCTGAGGCAGAGCTCGGGATCCTGCCCGACGAGGTGGCGGGGCTCCGTACGCTCGAGCTCGGGTGCGGGACGGGATACGTGTCCGCATGGCTCGCAGGGCGGGGCGGGATCCCGGTGGCGCTCGATCCGACCCCGAGCCAAATCCAGATCGCAGGAGAGCTCCAGCGCGAGTTCGGAACTTGCTTTCCCTTGGTCCGCGCGGCGGCCGAGCACCTCCCTTTTGCCGAGGATTCCTTCGACTTGGCGATCAGCGAGTACGGCGCCGCCATCTGGGCCGATCCGTACAGGTGGATTCCTGAGGTGGCACGGGTACTGCGCCCGGGTGCGGAGCTGGTCTTCCTCGGCAACAGTTTGCTCCTCATGCTGTGCGCGGACGAAGACGAAGAACAGCCGGCGCGTGAGCGACTCGTGCGGCCGCAGTTCGGTATGCACCGGATCGACTGGGCCGAACCGGAGTGCACCGAGTTCCACCTGAGTCACGGCGACTGGATCCGCCTGCTGCGCGCGAACGGCTTCGAGATCCTGGAGCTGTTGGAGTTGCGCCCTTTGGCGGGAGCGAGCACCCGGTACTCGTTCGTCAGCTACGAATGGGCCCGCCAATGGCCCTGCGAGGAGGTCTGGCGGGCACGCTTGACGCGCCGTTGATCCACGATCGACCGGCAGTGTCCACGACGCACGACGCCGCTCCGGACAGCCAGGTGCGATTGGCGTACCGTGTCACCGGGTGGACGGGATCGCTCGACAATCCGCGAGTTCGCCAGAATGCGACGAAGAACACGACGAAGGGAGTGCAGTGCCAGCATCCGACGTGAGCGCAGCGGGAGCCTCCAGCTCGGTTGGGGCCGGTGAGGCCGATTCCCGGGCGGCGCGCCAAGACGGCCGGTTGGTAGACGAGCTGCGACCGGTCAGCTTCGAGCGGGACTACACCGTCATGTCGCCAGGCTCGGTCCTCGTCACCTTCGGCCGGACCAGGATCCTCTGTACGGCGTCAGTCGAGGAACGCGTCCCGCCATGGATGCGGGGGACCGGCCGAGGGTGGGTCACGGCCGAGTACTCCATGCTGCCCGGGTCGACGCCCGAGCGAGCCTCCCGTGAAGCGGCCCGGGGGAAGCAGTCGGGGAGAACGCAGGAGATCCAGCGGCTGATCGCCCGCTCGTTGCGCGCCGTGTGCGACCTGGTGACACTCGGAGAGGTGCAGATCACGGTCGACTGTGACGCACTCCAAGCCGACGGGGGCACGCGGACGGCCTCCATCTGCGGTGCCTACGTGGCGCTGCACGATGCATGCACTCGGCTCGTGCAAGCGGGGACGATCGCTACGCACCCGCTGACCGACTCGGTGGCGGCGGTGTCCGTCGGAATCGTCGACGGTGTGCCGATGCTCGATCTGCCCTATGCGGAGGACTCGAGAGCCGAAGTCGACATGAACGTGGTGATGACCGGTGAGGGCCGCTTCGTCGAGGTGCAGGGCACGGCCGAGGGCATGGCGTTCACACGGGGTGAGCTCGACAGCCTCCTCGGATTGGCCGAAGCGGGCATAAAGCAGCTTTCGGAAAAGCAGGCTGACGTGCTGGCCGAGCCACCGTCACGGAGGTGACGCTGGGGCGGGACACGCGGCGGAAGACGAGAGGCGGATGAGCCAGGCTCTCGTCCTGGTGCTGGCGTCGGCGAACCCGGACAAGGTCAGGGAGATCGAATCGGTGCTGTCGGGCTCGTCGGGCGCTCTCGACGTGACACTGCTGCCGCGTCCCGAGAGCGTGGCGGACGTCATTGAGGACGGCGAGACCCTCCTCGACAACGCAAGGCTCAAGGCACGTGCGCTCGTCGCGGCGACGGGCGAGGCGGCGGTGGCGGACGACACCGGCCTGGAGGTCGAGGCGCTCGGCGGCGCGCCGGGGTGTACTCCGCCCGGTATGCGGGCGAGGAGGCCACCTACGCCGACAACGTCGTCAAGTTGCTGCTCGAGCTGGACCAGGCGGCGGCCGCGGGGGACCGCAAGGCGCGCTTTCGCACCGTCGCTCTCGTGGCCTTTCCCAACGGCTCCGAATTGTGGGCCGAAGGAACCGTCGAGGGATCGATCGCGCTCTCGCCGCGCGGCACGAACGGGTTCGGGTACGACCCCGTCTTCGTCGTGGACGGTTCGGAGGGCGGGGACGGACGGACGTTCGCCGAGATGTCGGGAGCGGAGAAGGAGGCGGTCTCGCATCGAGGGAGGGCATTCCGAGCACTCGCCGCCCTCTTGTCCGAGCGACTGTCGAGTTGATCGACCGTCGGGTTCGCAGCCGCGTCTCCGACGTTGGATGCACTACGTTCGAAGCACACCTCCGGAGAAATCAGGTCTCAAAATGAGCATCACGACGTTGACACGATTCCACGCCAAGGCGGGGCTGGAGACGACTCTTCTCGAGCTCCAATCGGAAGGGCGCAGGCGCATGCTCTCCGTCGACGGATGCGAATCCTTCGACATCTTGCGCGAGGAAGGCGATGACCGATCGTTCGTCTTCGTCCAAAGGTGGGCGTCCCGCGAAGCTCATGACGCCGCGTTTCAAGAGCTGATACTCGCCAGTGGTCATCTCGAGAAGGTGTTGACCACTGGCGACGAGGGAGTGGTGCAGAATTTTTACGAGGTCGTCTCCTGACGGACGCCGTAGCCGAGCTATTGCTCGAAGTTCACCACTTGCATGATGTCTTGTGACGAAGGCACTATCCCAACCTCTTGGAGAACGGGCATCAGGAACTTGCCGAAGGCGTCGTAATTCTCCTGGGAATCCCAGATCTCGAAGACCATGAGCTGACCATCTTCACCAAAGCAGGAATGGTGCTTGCGCCCCTCCATGTTTGCGTCCGACGCGGCCAAGCCCTTGCGGGCCTCGTTGTACTGCTCAACGGTCAACGCCTCAGGTTTCACATATACAGCGATCACTCTGGGTCTCCTCTGTCTAGAAGTTCTCAGCCATGTCCAGCGTCATGCGGCTGAACGCACACACGTCAGCCAGGTCAGAGCGCCTGTGCGACGCCGCAACGAGATGACAGCAAGACGAGGTACCGCGATGGAATCTCGTCCAAGAGTTACCAGAGACCGAAAGGTCAGAAGTACTTCTGTCCCTGCAACCAGAAAGCCGCAGGGATGTGTGAATTCCGCTGACCCACCGTAACAGGTCCTGACCTCAACTGTTCACGAACATTTCAAGGGCGGACCATTCGGTCAGTACGCCGACTGAGCCGTCGTCTGGAACCGAGCAGAGTTTCGAGGTGCCGGCCCATTGCAGTGGATCGGTGGAATGGTATGAAGTCCATGTTGGCTCAACGAAGGGAGACTCGATGAGTCTTACGGCGGAAGAATTGGCAATGGCGTATCACGGAGCGTGGGTCGAATTGGACCCGGACGCCATCGTCGGCCTTCACTCTGCAGACTCTGTCTTCCACATGCACGGAGCTGCAGAGGCGACGACCGGAAAGGATGCCGTCAGGGAACTGGTTGTCGCGCTCGTGAAACTTGTTCCCGATCTCAAGTTCGAACCGAAGAGGATTTACTCGGGGGACGATCACATCGTGTTCGAGTACGACATGTCGGGAACCTTCGATGGATCGCCGTTCACCTGTGATGGAGTGGACGTCATCTCCATCACAGATGGCCTCGTAACCCGCAAGGACACCTACCTCGATTACATCGAGCTCACGAGACAGATCGGTGAGATGCCGGTCATTGGCGCTGCCGTATAGCTGTCGCTCGGCCGAACATCGCCGAGATCTGCCCCGAAGGACTGATCAGCGCAGCGCTTCGGCGAGCTCTCGATACTGCGAGAGAGGGAACGAGTCGTACGGCGCCACGACCTGGACACAGACATGGTCTGCACCCGCTTGATGGTGTTCGCGAACTCGAGCGGCAACGGTCTCCACGCCGCCCCACGGCACCAGGGCATCGATCAGGCGATCGCTACCGGTCCCGTCGAAGTCCTCGGCGCTGTAGCCGAGGGTGCGCAAGTTCGAGGCATAGTTCGGCAGTTGCAAGTAGCCGGCGGCGTAGCCGCGGGCCGCGGCCCGGGCGGAGGTGGGGTCTTCGTCGATGACCACCGCGACCTCGGGCGCAAGGAGTGGACCCTCGCCCATGATGGCGCGGGCCCGAACCGTGTGTTCGAGGGTCACGAAGTACGGGTGCGCCCCGGCAGAGCGCGCCGCGGCCAGCTCGAGCATGCGAGGGCCGAGGGCGGCGAGAATCCGGCGATCGGGCGGGACCGGTCGACTGAGCGCGTCCAGCGCGTCGAGGTAGTCCACCATGCGGGAGTACGGCTTCTGGTACCCCTCCACGATGACCGAGTGGCTGGCGCCCAGCCCGAGCAGGAAGCGCCCTGGGAAGCGCTCGTTGAGCTGGGCTACGGCGGTGCCGACCTCCTCGGGCGCCGCGGCCCAGACGCTGACGATGCCGCTGGCCACGACGATGTGCGAGGTCGACGCCAGGAGTTTCTCGAAGTGTGTGGAGAGTCCGGGGTCGAATCCTCCCGAAGACCACAACGCGCCGTACCCCATGGACTCGAGCTCGGCGGCCGCGTCGAGCTCCGCCGCGTCGGGCATCTTCCACGACCCGCTCCACCACACCCCGATCCGACCGGGAGCGGTCGGTGTCACGACGCGTCGGGTTCGGCCGAATCAGCGGCCCGCGCGGCGCGCGCCTTTTCCCGTGCCTTGCGCAGGTAGCCCACGCCCTGGGTGAGCGACTGCTCGATGAGCCGGTCGTTGTCCTTCGAGATGAAGGCGTGGACGCGCTTCTCCAGCAACAGCCTCAGGAGGGGGTTGAAGGCGTGGTAGGACTCCGAGAAGTGGACGCGGGTTCGGCCGTCGCCGAGATCCTCCAGTCGGGTCCGGCCTTCGGCCTCCGACCACAGTGGCCGGCCCACCGCGTTGTACTTCCACGAAACCTTGGGCTTCACTTCGGTGAGCCACTCCCACGACTGCCCCTTCCCGCCCGTCAGGAGGTAACGGGGGACCCGGAAGGTGCAGTGGCGGACGAGACCCTCACCGATCTCATCTCCCGGATGAAGGATGTCGATCGTCACGTCGCCGTTGCGGGTGTGCGGGATCCTGGCCCAGAAGAGCTGCCAGAGCTCTTCGACGGTGGCATCGATGTCGACGAAGTAGTGGTGCTCCTGCACCGCCTCACCCTATCGTCGCAACCTGTGCGAGGCGCCAGGAACCGGTGAAGATCGCCTTCGTAGTGCCTCGGTACGGCGCCGAGATTCGCGGCGGCGCCGAAACCGGGGCGAGGATGCTGGCCGAGCACCTCGTCTCCGACCGCGGTTGGGACGTGGAGGTGCTCACCACCTGCGCCGTCGATGCCATCACCTGGCGGGACGAGCTGCCCGAGGGCACCAGCGAGATCAACGGGGTGACGGTGCGGCGGATCGCCTCGGAGGCCGGTCGGGACGAATCGTTCCACCCGCTCTGGGCGTCCTTGCGCTCTGATCCCGAGCACGCGAGCCCGAAGACATGGAACGTCTGATCGATCTGCAGGGTCCGAGGTCGCCTGCGCTGGTCCGCGCCGTGGAGTCGAGCGACGCCGACGTCGTCGTCTTCTATCCCTACCTCTACTACCCGACGGTGCGCGGGCTCCCGTTGGTCCCAGAACGCGCCGTGATGCACCCCGCCGCGCACGAGGAACCGGTCCTGCATCTGCCCGTGTTCGACGAGCTGTTTGCACGCTGCCGCGGCTTCGTCTTTCAGACGCGCTCGGAGCGGGCACTGGTCGAGCATCGTTTTGACGTCGCGAGCACACGGCAGGTCCTCATGGGCCTCGGGGTCGAGGAGGCGGGCCCCGAAGCAATCGGCGCCGACCCCACCACCGCCCGGAGCAGCTTCGGTCTCGGGGACGATCCGTACCTGCTCTGCATCGGCCGGGTCGACGACCAAAAGGGGACCGGCATGCTCTGGCGCTGGTTCCGTGCCTACAAGGAACGCAACCCCGGTGCGCTGCGTCTCGTCTTCGTCGGGCAGGTGGTCGACCCTCCGGAGCCGGCGGGTGACGTGATCGGTGACCGGGCTGATCGACGAGTCGGGCAAGTGGGGTCTTTTGCGCGGCGCGCGCGCCCTGGTTGCTCCCTCGCCGCACGAGGCGTTCTCAATCACCGTGGTCGAAGCGCTCACGGCCGGCGCCCCCATCATCGTCAACGGCCAGTGCGGACCCACCGTGGAGCACTGCCAGGCATCGGGCGCGGGCATGTGGTTCGAGGACTTTGCCGAGTTCGAGGCCGTGGTCGATCGCATCACGGGCGACGACGCGGTGCACGACACCATGCGCCGTAACGGCCGGCGCTACGTGGACGCGAACTACCGCTGGCCGGTGATCCTCGAGCGCTACTGCGGGTTCTTGGAGGCGTTCGCAGCCGGAAAGGGCGACCCGTAGCGGTCGAGGTGCGCCGTCTCCGCCAGCGGACGGCGCCGGGGCGGCCCGAGAGGAGCGGCGATGCGTCCCAGGGGAACCACGGCGACCGGCACGACCTCGGGCGGAAGGCCGAGCAGCGCCGCCAGCTCGTCACCGGCCAGGGCGGTGAGCGTCGTCAGCGTCGAACCCAGGCCGAGCGCGTGCGCGGCGAGCAGCAGGTTCTGGACCGCCGGAAAGACCGACGACGGGATTGTCTGGGGGAACGCGAGCCTGGTGTCACCGCAGACGACCACGAGCACCGGAGCGGCCGCGATTCCTCCCATCGCCCCCTCATGGACGTCGCGGAGCATGGCCGGAGAGAGTCGGTCCTCCTCAATCGCCCTGGCGCCGCCCTGCCAGAGCCGCGCCGACATCTCGCCGATGCGACCGCGGGTTTCAGGGTCGCGGACGACGATGAAGGCGTAGGGCTGCGTGTTCTCCGCGCTCGGTGCGTGAGTCGCCGCCGTGAGGATCCGGGCGATGGTTTCGTCTTCGAGGTCGTCGGTGAGGAAGTGCCGAGCGGCCCTCTGGGACAGGACAACCTCGAAGAACTCCGGCGCTGCGGGCTGGTCGGGCACGAGGGCTGATGGTACCGGTTGCTCCCTCGGGAACGGTTTGGGCGGCGCCCGTGTGACCAGCTACCTTGTGCGCTGAACCGGCCACGGGCCGGTTCAGCTCGTTCCGGCTTGGTCCGGCGGAGGGGGACAGGAGGCACAGGGTGGCAGACGACGCCGTATCGGTACAAGAGGTGCTCAAGGGCATCATCGGACAGCCGACCGGGAAGTCGAAGGTGGTGGTGGAGCGGGGGACCGTCATGCACTTTGCGGACTCGGTGCTCAGCTCGAGCCCCATCTACCACGACCCCGAGGCTGCTCGGGCCGCCGGGTTCGACAACATTCCGGCCCCGCCGACGTGGCCGTTCGCGATGGAGTTCTCCGGGAAGTTCGCCGAGCTGCAGCCTTCGGTCGTCCGACGGGCAACCCCATGTCGACCGCCATGGCGCCGCTGATGGCCAAGGGCGGGCTGATCCTCCACGGGGAGCAGGAGTTCGTCTACCACCGTCCGGTCCTGGTGGGTGACGTGCTGGAGGGCGACGGCAAGATCGCGGACGCGTACCAGAAGGAGTCCGGCGGTCGGACGATGACCTTCATCGTGAGCGAGACGGTCTGGACGGACGAGAAGACGGGCGAGCCGGTCGTGACCGTGCGCTCGAACATCATCCACCGCGCCTGACGTCGGCTCGGGACGCGCGGCAATCGGACGCCAACGCAAGGGTAAGGAGCGAGCAAGCGATGGGTGAGCGGACGCTGACTTTCGAGGACGTGAACGTCGGTGATGAGGCACCGGTGATCACGCACAAGCTGACGAGGACCGATCTGGTCCGATACGCCGGAGCCTCCGGTGACTTCAACCCGATGCACCACGACGAGGTGGCAGCGCAGGCGGCCGGTCAGCCCAGCGTGTTCGGGCACGGGATGTTCTCCATGGGCCTGCTGGGCACCGCGCTCACCGACTACGTCGGGGTGGGGAACGTCACGCGGTACCAGGTGCGCTTCGCCCGCCAGACCTGGCCCGACGAAGTGCTCTCCTCGAAGATCGTCGTCACGGCCAAGCGCGAGGACGACGGAGAGAAGTTGATCGATCTGGCCGTCTCGCTGGCGAACGCCGACGGTGAGAACAAGGTCATTGGGGAGGCCACCGCCTCGGTGGGCTGAGACGGACAGCCCAACGAGCAGACGCCTCAGTACCAATGATGACGCGAGGTGTCGGACCGAAGCGTTGGTGAAGTACCAGAGTGGTCGGGCTGGTGGTTGACTGAATCGCACAGGGTGCATACCCCAGCAGGATTTGCGTATCTCGAGGCGTCGTGAGCGAGACCTGTTTGCCCTTCACGGCTACGGTTCGTCCGTGCCGGACCGGAGCACTCCGAAGCATCTGAGCGGGGAGAAGGAGACCTTGTTGGACTTCCTCGACTACCTCCGCGAGTCGGTCATTTTGAAAGTGGATGGATTGGATGAGGAGTCGGCGCGCCGATCGAGCGTCCCGACCGGGACCAGTCTTCTGGGCTTGATCAAGCATCTGACCACCGTGGAATCGGGGTGGTTCCAGTTCTCATTCGCCGGACGGGACGACGCCGTCCCTGGTGACGACGTACAACCCTCTGACACGGTGAGGGCAGCCGTCGCCGCCTACCGAAGTGCGACCGCAACGAGCAACGACATCGTTGGTCAGTGCAACGACCTGGACCGCCTCTGTGCGAGGACGCCGCCCAATGCTGAGCCGTTGTCGCTTCGGTGGATTTTGGTCCACATGGTCGAGGAGACCGCTCGGCATGCTGGTCACGCCGACATCCTTCGTGAGCAGATCGACGGTCAAACTGGTCGATGAGCCGCTGCTCCGAGAGTGACCCCGCCGCTCGTTGCCCAGGCGTTCTTGCCTGAAGCCCCGCCCGGGGCCAGACGGCCAGGCTCCTTTCGGGCCCGAGGTGGAGCCCGTGGCGGGTGCGTGCCCGGCCGACCAACTCGCCGCGTTTCTCGGCCGCCAGCCCTGATCGACGATCAGCGGGGTGCGTAGTCGACGCGCTCGAACGGCCACGCCTGGGCCAACCAGGCGCTGACCGTGCGAAAGAGCGGCGCGTCGAGCTCGGCCCGGGTGGCCCGGACCCACGAGCGCACGCAAACGTCGGCCGCGTCGTCGGGTGACGGGTACACGTAGACGCACCCGATCACCGCGCCGCCGGGGTCCGACAGCACGGTGTAAGTGAACCCGCGCCGCGCTGCGAAGTCGGCGGCGTGGCCTTCGAGGTCCCGGCGGTTGCGCTCCAAGGTCATCGGCGGGTCGGGCCACGCGTGCGTCTCGAACCCGGGAGTCGAGTGGATGTGCTCGGTGCTCGAGCTCCAGGCGTTGAGGTCAGCCTCGTTGTACTCCACGCCCAGAGGAGTGAGGAGGAAACCGTCCCCTCTCACGGCAGGAGGCGGTTCGAAACCGGGATCGAAGAATGGGGCTGCCGCCATTGTCTCCGCGCCGATCCGGCCTACGAGGGTTCGAAGCGAACCGGAAGACGGGCCGGTCCCCAGATGCCGAACGTCTGCGGCTTCCACTCGACATCTCCGTTTTTCGTGAGGCCGGGCATGCCACGGGCCAGGATGGGTAGGGCCTCCTGCAGCTCCGCCCGGGCCAGCGCCGCTCCCATGCAGTGGTGGATCCCTGCGCCGAACGTCATCTGGGCGGCGCCGCGCTCAACCGTGATGTCGAACACATCGGGCCGCTCCCACGCCTCCGGGTCGCGGTTGGCGCAGGCCAGGGAGGTGGTGACCAGCGTGCCGGACGGGAAAATGACGTCGCGATAGACGATCTCCTCGGATGCGATGCGTGCGGTGCCGCGCACCGCGCCGAGGTACCTCATCGACTCTTCGACCGCCCGCCCGGCCAGTTCGGGCTGGCGGGCGAGGAGCGACCACTGGTCGGGGTGGTCGCAGAAGAGGGCAACGGCACAAGCCAGCTGGTTGCGGGTGGTGTCGGTCCCGGCCATCAGGACCGCTTCGGCCAGCATCGTCATCTCGGCCGTGGTCAGGCGATCGCCTTCCTCTTCGATGGCGATCAGATCGCTCAGGAGATCGTCGCGGGGACAGGCGCGCCGCACGGCGATCATGTCGGTCACGTAGTCGGTGAGCTCGCCGGCCGCCCGTTCGATCAGCGGCAGATCCTCGGCCAAGTTGGCGTTGAAGATCCGGAAGATATCCGTCGCCCAGGACGAGAAGAGCTTCCAGTCCTCACGGGGAGCTCCGAGGAGCTCACAGATGATCGGGACGGGATACGGCTCGCAGACGGCGGCGACCAACTCGCACTCGCCCTGCCCCGAAACGGCATCGACCAGATCACCGACGACGGTGCGCATGGTGGCCCGCAGGCGATTGGCCGAGGCCGGCGTGAAGGCCGGTGCCACGAGGCGGCGAAGGCGCGCGTGCTGCTCGCCCTCCATGGTGAGGATGGATTCGCCCCGCCCCTCGAGGTAGCCCGAGCTCGGCGCGCCCTGGAGCTCGCTGATGGAAGAGACGGCCGAGTGGAACCGCCGGTCGCGCAGGACCGCAGTGACGTCCTCGAGCCGAGTGACCGCGTAGCCGAGCGCGGTGCGGGCCAACCAGTGCCGTTTCCTCGCCTCAGCCATGGCGGCGTACGCGTCCTCGCGCTCCATCCCCAGCAGATCGAGTGGGGGAAGATCCAGCTCGGAGACCGGCATGGGCGGCGCCACCGCGGTGCTAGCCGTCCCTCAGGGCTGGGTGTCGGGCCACCAGGAGCGGGAGGATCAACGACTTGGGGGTGATCTGTGCCACCGCGGCCGTCACGCGATTGGCCATGCCCGGGATCACGACCGGCCGTCCTGCGTCCAGCCCGTCCAGCGCAGCCTTCGCCACGTCCGGCGCAGGTATCCACATGACTTTGGGGAGCGACTCCGATGCTTCGGCATCGGTCATGCCTGCTGCCTCCGCGAAACCCGTCTCGACGGGGCCAGGGCACAACGTGGTCACCGATACGCCGGTGCCGCGTAGCTCGGCGCCGAGCGCGCGCCCGTACGAGAGGACGAAGGCCTTGGACGCACCGTAGGCGGCCTGACCGGGGAGAGGCTGGAACGCGGCGGTCGAGGCCGTGTTCAAGACGGCACCGCGATGGCGTGTCACCATCGCCGGCACGAACAACGTGCACAGGTCGACCACCGCCTCGACATTGGTGCGTACCAGGGCGAGCTCGTCCGCGCGGGTGGCCTTGCTGACGGGGCCCATCGTCGTGAAGCCCGCGTTGTTGACCAGGACGTCGACGACGAGGCCGAGGGTCTCTATCTCTCCTGGCAGATCCGCCCGGCTGCCGGCGTCCGTGAGGTCGGCAGCGATCACCTCGACTCGCACGCCGTGCGACCGCGCCAGCTCCTCGGCGAGCGCCTTCAGCCGGTCTTCCCGGCGGGCTACCAGAGTCACACCATGGCCACGACGGCTGAGTTCGCGGGCGACTTCGGTGCCGATACCCGACGAGGCGCCGGTGACAACGGCGGTGGTGCCGTCCTTGGGTGCAGGGAGCGCCATGGTGGAGAGCGTAGGTGAAGGCTGGTGGTGGGGAGATAACGATCGTGTGAAGTCTGCACTCCCGCGGATCGCCTGATCAGGGCGTTCGCGAACCCCCAGTTCGCGTGGGGTTCACAGAGAGGGAACCGAGGCAGATACTGAAAAGCGAGACAGGAGCAGCCGTCGCACCCTCGGCTGCCGGAATCGAAAGGAGCTGCCGAGAATGTCGACAAGCTCTACCGAGGAGAGCAGTCCACCTCGTTGAGACTGCGTCACCGATGTCGGTTTCGGTGACGCGACAGTGCAGCCCACGTGACGAGAAGTCAGGCGTCTGACTATGGCCGCGCTCGCGCCGGTGCGTGTGCCGGCCGGCCGACAAGGCGGCCCCCGCACCATCAACGCCTCAGACTGGGGTCCGTGAGCTGACGACAGCACAACGAATCACTACAAAAACGAGTCAAGGACCGGCCCAGTGGGTCGGTCCTGCTCGCGTCGGTGGGTTCCGTGACAAGGTGGTGCATGGCAGGGACCCGCCTCCCGATGTTCCCACTCTCGGGCGTGCTCTTTCCTCACGCCTCCCTGCCGCTCCACGTGTTCGAGTCGCGCTACCGCGTCATGCTCCGAGAGTGCCTCGAGACTGACCGTCGCTTCGGGGTGGTCCTCATAGAGCGCGGGTCGGAGGTTGGAGGAGGCGACCAGCGCTCCTCACTCGGTACCCGGGCAGTCGTGGTCGCCGCCGCTGCGCTCGCTGACGGCCGATGGCTGGTCGAGGTGGAAGGCGAGGCGCGGATCTGTGTCGACGAATGGCTTCCCGACGATCCGTACCCCCACGCCCTCGTCGAAGACGCCGACCCCGCGGCCGACCACGTGCCCGGCCCTCTCCTGGAGGATGCGACAGTTCGGGTGCGCCGCGTGCGCGCGCTCCTCTCCGAGCAGGGCGGGGCTCCGGCCTTGTCCCCGGGCATGGATCTCCACGGCGGGGGTGACGCGGAGCGGGCGTCGTGGAAGCTTTGTGCGGCGGCCCCCGTCGACGCCTACGACGCGCAACGCCTCCTGGCCGCCGGCTCGACCTCCGAGCGGCTCCACCACCTCATCGGGTTGATGGAGGGCCTGGAGCAGGATCTCCACCGGCTGTTGGCCTCGGAGTGACCTTCGCGCGGGCGAAGGTGGAATAGTTGCGGCACCACGACCAGGGAGGCACGCGGGATGGCCATCACACCGACGAGGGAGCAATTCAGCGAATTCGCTCACGATGAGCGTGACGGAGAGGTGGTCATGATCAACCTGTTGCACTTCGCCGAGGCGGACGGGGAGAAGGCGGAGTCGGAGGCCGAGTCGGGCGGTCAGCCCCGCGGCGCCGACGCGTACCGCCACTACAGCGCGGACGTGGTCAGGATGGTCGAGGACCGCGGCGGGCGGGTCATCTGGACGGGCAGGCCCGAACACGTGCTGATCGGGGACAGCGACGCCGACGGGTGGGACCTCGTGGCTCTGGTGTCGTACCCGAGCCGGTCAGCCTTCATCGACATGGTCACATCGTCGAGCTACGAGAAGGCTCACACCCACCGCGAGCGCGGCCTGGACCGTACGGTGCTCCTCGCCTGCGAGCCTCTGCTGGACGCGCTTGGCGGTCGCGGCGAGGCCTGACATGCCCGAGGACGTGCCAACGCGTCGCAACATCCTCTTCATCACCAGCGACCAGCAGCGTTACGACAGTCTGGGCTGCAACGGCGGTACGGTGGCGCGGACGCCGGTCATCGACCGGCTCGCCGCAGACGGTGTCAACTACGCACGGGCCTACAACCAGAACACCGTGTGCATGCCGGCCCGCTCCACCATGCTCACGGGGCAGTACGTGCGCACGCACGGCGTCGTGGCCAACGGCATCGCTCTGCCGGTCGATGCGCCCTCGGTCGCGGGCTACCTGGCGGAGAAGGCCGGCTACCGCACCGCGCTGCTCGGCAAGGCGCACTTCGAGCCCGGGTTCGATCCGCACCTCCTCTTCGAGGAGAACGCGCGGGCGGCTCGTGGCGACACGGGTCCGTGGCGAGGTTTCGAGCGCTCCGAGCAGGCCATGCACGCCGCCGCGGTCGGCCGGATGCCCATCGCGCACTACGGCCGCTGGCTCGAGGCGAACCATCCCGAGCACCTGCGCAGCTTCGCCGGACTCTTGCAGGCGAAGCCCGGAGGCGACACCGGGGCGCCCGAGACCAAGAACAACCCGATGCCGCGGGAGTGGTACCACACCGACTGGGTGGCCGAAAGGACCGCCGACTGGCTTGCCTCTCTCGGTGACGACGAGCCGTGGTTCTGTTGGATGTCCTTCCCTGATCCACATCACCCGTGGGATCCGCCGGCGTCGGAACTACCGCGGGTTCCCTGGCAGGATCTCGACCTCCCCCCGGGACATCCGGGCTCCGATGAGCGGGTCCGCGCCGTCCTCGAGCGTAAGCCCGCGCACTGGCTGGGCTACTGGGATGGCTCGTTCCCGAACATGGAAGGCGGCCCGGCGAGCTTCGTCCCTTCGATGCTGACCGACGACCAGATCCGGGAGATCAACGCGAAGACCCACGTGATGAACGAGTTGATCGACGACGCCTGCGGCCGCGTCCTGGCCGCGGTCGCGTCGCGGGGTTGGGCAGACCGTACGGATGTGATCTTCACGACGGACCACGGCGAGATGCAGGGTGACTTCGGGCTGCTGTACAAGGGCCCCTACCACACCGACGCGCTCATGCGGCTTCCGATGGTGTGGCGCCCGGCGCCGAATGCGGGTGTGACACCCACCGTCGTCCGCGACCCGGTCGGGCAGGTCGACCTGGCCCCGACGTTCTGCGCCATCGCGGGGGTCGAGGCCGCTCCCTTCATGCAGGGGAAGTCGCTGCCCACGGCGGACGGCGAGCCCGACCGGGAGCGGGTGCTGTGCGAATGGGACAGCCAGTTTCCCGGTTACGGCATGCATCTCCGCTCCATCTACCGCGACGGCTGGTTGTGCACCGTCTACGAGCCGTCCACGGCCGGACAACCCAACGGGCTGGAAGAGACGTGGGGAGACGGTGTGCTCGCGCCGTGCCCCGTCGTCTATGAGCAGTCGTCCGTCGGACCGGGCGGCGTCGCCATCGCGACGGGCGAGCTCTACAACGTGGCCGACGACCCGTACCAGTTCGAGAACTTCTGGGACGATCCGAAGCGCAAGGCCCAACGCGACGACCTCGTCGCGGACCTCTACGACAGCCTGCCCGAGGAGGTGCGGAGGTTGAAGGTGGTTGCGCCCGCCTGACCCGAAGGACAGGACCGACCCCGGCGCGCTAAGTCCTGAGTGAGAGATTCGGTCGCAGTAGCTAGCCAAGGTGTCGAGTATCTCGACAGCACTCTTGTGCCAGATGAAGGGCTTGGGTTCTTCGTTCCACTGACCAATCCAATTCTCGATGGCCGCCTCGAGTTCTTTTGGTCGATCGGTGGGTGCCTCGGCGCAGCCACTTGTTCGTGAGTTCTGCGAACCAACGCTCGACCCGGTTCATCCACGAGTCGTAGGTGGGCGTGAAGTGGAGATGGTGTCGGGGACGGCGCATGAGCCACTGGTTCGTCATAGAGCCCCTCGAGGCGCTCGGCCAGAAACCTCGAGCGCCACTTCCTCACCGTGTCGTGGGCGATACCGAGCTCGCGAGACACCGCGGTGTTGTTCTTTCCGGACGCCGCAGCAGCACGATGCGACACCGCAGGGCGACAGATTGTGCTCTCTGGGGTCGCCGAGCCCAGCGTTCAAGCGTTGAGCGTTCTTCGTCGGTCAGCTCAATGGCTCAAGAATCGAGCTTGGCATTGCGCTCCCATCGTCGCTTATGACGACGAGAACGCGCGAGTCGAAGAGGAAATTCCTGACTAGCGAAATTATTTCTGAGTCAGGTCGCGCTAGAGAGACGCGGAATGCTCCGACCCTGCTGAGAGGAGTGTGGCAGTCAGGGGAGTCGAATCGGTCGGGGAATCGAGATATATCGGCTTAGGTTTCTTGACGTAGTCAGTTGCCAGGATGTTCTTTGGACAGTTGTTCTCTGGGCCGGAAGGCGGTTTGCCGTTCCAACCCACTTGGTCATAGTCATTTCCGCCCCACATGTACACGTCTCCGCGTACCAACGCACCAGAGTGATACCCACCGGCTGTGACCGCCGTGACAGCACCACCGCCAGGCAACGTCGTGACCTGAACGGGTGTCTTCGCATCTGTTGTTGAGCCATTGCCAAGTTGGCCGGCGGTGTTGGTACCCCACGCCCACACATCCCCATCGTTGAGCAAGACGAGGACGTGGCCATCGCACTGGTCATTGCCACCAGCCGAAATCTGATGGACGCCGGTATCCGCTTCGCTTCCCGGGGGCCAGTTCTCAACCGGCTTGGGAACGGAGCCGTGAGCACCTGGACCCTCCTTTCCCCGGCCCAGCTGTCCGTGCGTGTCGTTGCCCCAGGCCCAAATGCTTCCATCGGACATCACAGCGACGGCATATCCACAGCCAGCAGAGATCTGTAGGACGACGACACCTAAGGACAGGCCAGGGAACGTGACCGGCTCGGGTTCAGGGTAAGTGTTGGAGCCCTGAGCGCATGGAGAAACGTTCGGATTCGCGGTGCCGAGTTGTCCATCAGAGTTGTCACCCCAGGCGTAGAGCTGACCGTCCGTAGTGAGGGCATAGCTCGTCCCCGCGGCTGCCGCCACGGTCTTGATGTCGCTGGGCAGCCCCGGCACCTGAACCGGCGTCGAGTAGTTGCTGTCGCAGCCCCCGGGTTGCAGCCCGAGCTCACCCGATGAGTTGTTTCCCCATCCCCACACGGAGCCATCCGAAAGGCTCGCGATGTAAAACTCGTCGCCATCATCAATATATGTCACAGATTGCTTGGAAAAGACAGGTCCGCTAACGGGCACGAGCGTCGAACTGCTTGTCGTCGAGCCGTTGCCGAGCTCTCCGTCGTTGTTGAGGCCCCACGTCCATACCTGGCCGCTCTCTAAGATCGCCGTTGAGTCGTTGCCGGATTGAACCTGGGTTACATCACTCACGTTGCCAGGAACAGGTTGAGGCGAGCGCACGTTACACGTACCGTTCTGGTTTGTGGGGATACATGCACCTTTACCTCCCCATGCGTAAATAGTTCCGCTGGCTGAAGGCACAACTCCACTTGCTCCTGGTGGCATCAAGACCGTGCCCATACCGACGACCAACATTGAGATTGCGAGGACGACCTTCCTCATGGTCAGCTTGGTTCCTCTCGTCCGCGTGCGTGTCGGGAGCGTAACGAAATTGTTCGGCCCGTGCGTGGCATGCAAGCTCCACAGGTCGTGCGGCGTGCGTTGTCGGGCGATCCAGATACGGCCTGACCTTCGCCGCCCTGCTCGTGACCGCTGGTCAAATCTGGTCGACACCTTCACGCTCCTGCGTCGCCCGCGCTTCACGCTGCACTTCACCCCGAGCTACCGCTCGTGGATCAATCTCATTGAGCGCTGGTTCGCCGAGCTCACCACCAAATGGTTGCACCGCGGGACACACCGCTCGATCAAGGACTCGAGGCATGGATCCCCCACTGGGTTGATCAGTGGAACGAAGATCCCAGGCCCTTCGGGCCCAAGAGCGCCGACGAAATCCTCGAGATCCTCGCTGCGTATTGTCAGCGAAGGACTTCTGACTCAGGTCACGAGCCCAGACCCTCGAGCACGGCCTGGAGGAAGCGTGCCGGCGCCTCCACCATGGGATAGTGGCCGACGTCGGCCAGTCGGATCACCGTGGCGTCGGGGCGGGCGGCGACGAGGGTGTCGACCATGGAGGACACGGCGACAGGGTCGTCGAGCCCCCAGACGACGTGGAGGGGCGACGGGTCGGCCTCGATGGCGCCCGTGAACCGCCGCTCGTTCGCCCGCCGCTCCTCGATGTAGCGGATCAGCCGCGGGAGGACGAGGTGGCCGTCGTCGTGGACGATCTGGCGGGCCGCCGCCGGCACGGGGTCCTCCCGCCAGCCGTCGGGAACCGCGGGTGTCGCCGGGCTGAACGTCTCGCGCAGGCTGCGGGTCAACGATTCCTCGTCAATCGGCACCGTCGGAGGGAGCATCGCGTCGGGCAGGCTGAGCAGGAGCTGCTGCCCGTTGGTCAGGTGTGCCTGCGCGATGTAGATGCTCCCGTTCGTCACCACGCGCTGGCCGATCTCGACCGGCCATGATCCCTCGCCCCGCCTCGCCAGAAGCTCGCCGCCCACGGTGTCGCCCATGTCGTGGGTGAGTAGGTCCACGTGCTCCAGGCCGAGCTGCGCGACGAATGCCGCCGCCAGGTCCGCTTGGAGCGCCATGGTGTACGGCCGGTCCGGCTTGGCTGAGAGGCCGTAGCCGAGCATGTCGAGGAGCAGGACCCGGCGTCCCTGTCGCAAGCCGTCCAGCACGGCCGCGAAGTCGAACGACGAGGTCGGGAACCCGTGCAGCACGAGGAGCGGAGCATGGCGCTCGGGCCCGAGCGGCGGCGCGTCGACGGTGAAGACGCGTTCGCCGAGCAACTCGCGGCCACGCCCGAGCTCCTCCCAGCCCTGCTCTGCTGTGATCGTCACGTCCCGGCCAGCTTGTTCACGACCGGTGCGAGGGTCTGCCAGGCTTCGGACTCGATCGACCAGTACGAGATCCCGTACTCCTCGCGGCGCCACTCGAGCTCCTCGGCCATCTCCTCGAGCGTGCCCACGAGGGCCAGCGGCACGTGCAGGGCGTCCGCCGGGTCTATCCCGAACGCTGGTGCCATCGACTCTGCCAAGGCGGGCCCGTCGTCCGTGACCATGACGAAACCGATCAGCGAGTTGAGCTCGATGTTCTCGAACCGGTCCCCGGCCGCTTCCCTCACCCATGCCACCTTCTGGCGGGTCCGCTCCGGCGTGGCGTCGGCTGCGGTCTCGGCTCCGCCGGTTCCCTCACGCAGGTTCACGTTGATGCCGACGATGTCGGCGTGCTGGGCCGCGATCGACAGGACCCGTTTCCCCCCGCCACCGACGATGAGCGGCGGTCCTGGTTTCTGGACCGGCCGAGGCGCGAGCGAATGCGCGAGGACCTCGTAGTGCTCACCGTGGAAGCTGAACGGACCTTCGGTCCGGAGGAGGCCCTGGACCACCTTGATCGCCTCCTCCAGCCGGTCGACGCGGACGGCGGGGTGGTCATACGTCATGCCGGCCTGGTCGTAGTCAGAACGCATCCATCCGGCCCCGAGGCTCAGCTCGAAGCGACCGTCACTGAGCACGTCGAGTGTGGCCGCCTCCTTCGCCAGCACGACGGGGTGGCGGTAATCGTTGCCGAAGACGAGCGCACCCACCCGCAGCGACGTCGTCGCGGCGGCGGCGGCCGCGAGTGCCGGCACCGGTGCCAGCTGGTCGCCGAAGTGGTCGGGCATGAGCAACGCGGAGTACCCGAGGTCCTCGACTTGGCGCGCCTGCTCCGCCCACGAGCGCGCCGTGCCCTCAGGCGGGGAACTGAGCTGGGCGGCGAACCGGAAAGGGCGGGACCGTGGCATGGCGCCATCGTGCCTCATGGGACGCCGGCGTGCTCACCCCGACGAGACCTTGGTCAACGTGAGGGTCGTGGCCGCGTAGCTGCTGTGAGCCGGCAGCGTCAGGCGCAGGGCGATGAACGATGTCCGGTTCGTCGTGATCGACCATCGGGCCTTCCGCGTCGAGGTGACCGACGGTGTGGTCGCCGAACTCGCCAAAGTCGCGGGACCGGCCGGCTCGGGCCGGAGCACGACGCGGGCCACCCGAGCCTCGGAGAGATCCAAAGGCGGAGGCGTGACCGACAGGAGTCGCGCGTCCGTAGGGTGACCCGGTGTGAACCAGCCCGACGTCACGCTGCGGGCATAGGGAGCCGCGGCCAGCGACGCCGTTGCCGGTGCCGAGCCGGCAACGGCCGCGTACGTGAGGACGGCGCGATAGGACCCTGGCCCGCCGTCGGCCAGGACGACCGGTGCGAACGTCATGGCGTGAGCGCCTGTCGACCACGGCGAGCCGATGACGGCTCCGGTCCAACTGAGCGACGACGGTGGTTCGTCCCGCGCCGGAGCGACGACGGCGACCACCAACGCGACCGCGCACAATCCACCGGCCACCGCGGCGACCGGACCGGGCCGCAACGGGCCGGGCCGAGCCAACGTCTGTAGGACGAAGGTGATCGCACCCGCCAGCAGCAGCTCGACGATGAGGTGGCTCCAGGTCGTCGCGTCGTGGAGGCCGGGCGCAAGGAAGGTCGGTAGCGCGCCGCCAAGTCCGGGCCACCATCCCGGATACAGGGTGGGGTCCCAGGGAGCGAAAGGGGCGATCATCGCGTTCACGTACTGGTGCGTGCCCTCGACGAGGGGGACGGCCTGCGCCACCCACAGGGCCGCGATGCCGGCCGCGACGCCGACGATGCGCGCGCGGTGCCGCTCGATCGCCACCAGGAGGAAGGGTGCCCAGGCGAGAACCATCGGCGCCACGGTCCACTCGAAACGCCCGGCGAGCGCCGCACCTCCGAAGGGCACGTCCGAGGTGAAGGTCCCGTTGACGAGGATCAGGAGGACCGAACCGGCAGCCGTCGCACCGACGGCCCACGGCACCAGCCGACGGGCCGCCCACAGCCCGAGCACCCCGAGGAGCACCGTCGGGACCTGGACGAGGAGACCTTGGTCACGATCGAAGAGGAGGGCCAGGACCCTGGTGACGCTGGTTCCCGAGAGGGTTGGATGCGGTTGAGGGAGTCCCTCGGGGTGGCCGAAGAAGAAGAGGTTGTAACCGAGCAGCAGCGCCCAGGCGGCCAGCACCAGGGCGCCCATGATGACGAGCGTCCGTCTCGACCCGCCGATTCGAAGGATCACGACCGCGGCCGCCGTGGCGAGGCACAGGGCGGGGAAGAGGTTCTTGATCTGGAGCCAAGGCTCGACTGCGAGCACCCCCGACACCACCACGGCGCTGAAGGGGCTCAACACCCGTTCACGCTCGGCGATTGCCACCTCCACCAGCGCCGCCGCCAGGAGGACGCCGCTGACGAGGTCGGGGTAGACCTGGGTCGAGGCGACCCACAAGGCAGGCGCTCCCAAGGCCAGGGCGAAGACGATCCGGCCCGACCGCTCAAGGCGCGCCACGCGAGAGCCGCGCTGGTGGATGCAAACGGCGCCGAGGGCGACGACGGCAAAGAGCCCGATCAGGCCGAGTGGGACGTTGCCCACGGCGACGAACGGCGCCAGCAGCAGCGGAAGGCCCAATCCGTGGGCGAACACAGAGCCGTGGGGCCCGGGGAACGTCTGCACGACGTGCAGGTTCGACACCGTCGCGCCGGCAGGCCAGTTGTAGACGTAGTGGGCCAGGAAGTCGCGCTGGTACGCGGGACCGAGGTGCACGCTGCCGTGCGCCAAGGCCTGCGCGGCGATCAGGTAGTGGGCCTGGTCGCCACCGAGGTCGTTTCCCTGCGAGCGCAGGAGGAAGAAGGCGACGATCTGACCCACGACGAGGAGTGCGGTGGCGGCGGAGAGCCGTACCCAACGCACCGGGGGCACGGCCTCATTCGGCGAAACCGGTGGCCGCGTGGGCTGGGCGGCGGGCGTGTCGCGGCGGGTTCACGCCGGATCAGTCGCAGCAGGAGTCGCGCCACCCGCACACGGAACACCGGAAGTGCGCATGTTCGGGCAGCATCCTTCCGCCGCATTGGGGACACTCGGCAAAAGTCCCGAGGGGCGAACGCTCGGCCGCCGACCGTCGCCCTCGCCGCCTCCTCTCGATTCCCGCTCGCCGAGGCCGGCGGGCCACCGTCTGGTCGGCCACCGAGGGACATGGTTCGGCGAGGGTACCGCCCGGAGGGTTGGGAGCGGCGTATGCCCCGCCGCTGCGGGGGGCGATCGGTGGTCCCTGACTCAGACGACCGAGAACGGCGGGATGTCCGAGCCGACGCCCTTGAACAGGTCTCCCTTGGCGGCGATCAGCTCGCTCGGGCGTCCAGCCGCTGTCGCGCGTGACGTGGCACCACCGGCTTGAAGGCGCTCATGACGTGGACGTTGCCGCCGAAGACCACGAAGATCTGTCCGCTGATGTCGGCCGACTCGGGCGCGGCGAGGAACCCGACGACGTTCGCGATGTTCCGCGGGTGCCAGGCGTCGAAGGCACCCTCCTGCGCGTTCATGTCCATCGACATCGTCTCGGTCATGCGGGTGCGGGCTCGGGGGGCCACGGCGTTGGCGGTCACGCCGTAGCGGCCGAGCTCGCGTGCCAGCACCCAGGTCATCGACACGATGCCCGCCTTGGCCGCGGCGTAGTTGGCCTGGCCCGCGCTGCCGAACAGACCGGACTCGGAGCACGTGTTGATGATCCGTCCCGACACGTCCTCACCGGCCTTGGCGCGGGAGCGCCAATAGACGGCGGCGTGATGTGCCGTTGAGAAATGACCCTTGAGGTGGACGCGGATCACGTCGTCCCAGTCGGACTCCTCCATGTTGAACGACATCTTGTCCCGCAGGATCCCCGCGTTGTTGACGAGGATGTCGAGAGAGCCGTAGGTGTCGACGGCCTGTCCGACCAGGCGCCCGGCACCGGCCCACGAGCTGACGTCGTCACCGTTCACCGAGGCGACGCCGCCCGACGCCGTGATCTGGTCGACGACCTCCTGAGCCGCTTGCGTGTCCCCGCCGCTTTCGCCGTGGAGCCCGGCGCCGACGTCGTTGACGACCACCTTCGCGCCCTCCGAGGCCAGCAGGAGGGCCTCCTCACGGCCAATGCCGCGCCCCGCGCCGGTGACCACGGCCACCTTGCCGTCGAGCAATCCCATGGTGCTGCCTCCTGTGTCTCAGATGTCGAATGTCTCAGATGTCGAATGTGGACGAGGTCGCGTGCGTGGACGACCGCGATCGCTCGGCGGTCGGGCCGGCCGCTCGAATGCTCCGTCCGTGCCGGGGGCGCAACCGGGCCGCCGCTCTGCAGCAGGCCGAACTCTCGCCGGCCCCAGAGCGGGACAGAGTGTGGCCGATGTCGGCAACGGGGGCAAAACGTCGCCGCCCGCTTCGCCGCTCGTCAAGTCATTTCGGGGTTCGCCCGACCCACACCCGCCGGTCGCGAGCCCCACTACCTCGGTGGTCACGAGGCCGAGCAGCTCGAGTGTCCTGGTGCGGGCGTCGGCCCGACCGAAGCGAGCCGTGAGGCTCACGAGCACCATGCCCTGGGGCGGGTTGGCCATCAGGCGCACGGTCCGCACCGCCGGCGATGCACAGCACCGGGACCGGGGGTTCGACTGCCCGGGCCAGGGCCAGGACACCGCCGGGAACCTTGCCGTCGAAGGAGGGAGGGTCGACATGGCCCTCGCCCGTGACGACCAGGTCCGCCCGCCGGATGCGATCGGCCAGACCGGTGAGCCGGGCGACCAGGTCGAAGCCCGGCTCTATCCGGGCACCGAGTGCCAACAGCCCGCCGCCCAGGCCCCCGGCCGCGCCGGAGCCGGGCACGCTCGTGACGTCGATCCCGGTCTCGTGGCGGTAGCGGGCGGCCAGGCGGACGAGGCGCGTGGTGAGCTCGGCGATCTGCTCCTCGGTGGCACCCTTCTGCCGGCCGAACAGCCTGGCCGCGTCGGTGAAGGCGGTCGTGACGTCGCAGGCGACGGTGACCTCCACGCCGGCGAGCGCAGCACGGGAGCCGACCGCTTCGTAGGCGCCACGTCCGCCGTCGGTGGTGGCGGATCCCCCGCACCCGACGACGATCCGCCGAGCACCCGCATCGCGTGCGGCGAGCATGAGCTGGCCGACCCCTGTCGTCTCCGCCCGCAGTGGGTCGTCGCCCTGTGGTCGCGGGACGAGCGCCCTCCCGGCCGCGCGGGACATCTCGACGACCGCCGTGCCGTCGAGCATCCGCCACTCGGCCTCCACGGCCTCCCCGAGCGGGCCCGTCACCACGCGTCGTGCGGATCTCACCGCCAAGCGAGTCGAGCAGGCCCTCGCCGCCGTCCGACATGGGGGCCTCGTCCGCAGTCCATCCCGACCGCCGCGCCGCGCCGGCGACGGCGGCGGCCGCCTTCCGCGCCGTGGCCGTGCCCCGGAACTTGTCGGGTGCCGCGACCAGGTGGGGGCTCACACAGGGAAACTACGTCGATCATGGCGGGGCCAGGACGACCAGGCGGGGCCAGGTCGACCGGGACGGGGGAAGATCCGTCATCGGCGCGGATGGGTCACCCGCACACGTTCCGAACGGGTTGGGGTTGTTAGCGTGACGGCCATGCCCACCTTGCGAGGCGCTGCTGCGGCGCCTGCGCGGCCAGCCGCCTCCCGTGCCGCGGGCCGAGCAGTGGCGCGGGCTCTCGGGGCGGTCCGCCACCGAACGTGCTCGACCTGGTCTACGAGCTGGTGTTGGGCCGCGAGCCCGATCCGACCGGGTACGCAGAGCTACTCTGAACGGATTGCAGACCGGAGCGATCACGCCGCAGGAGCTGGCTGGTTGGGCCGTGGCGTCGGGGGAGTGGTGGTCGGTGACCCCCTTCCGCGGCCTCGGTCAGTCACTCCATTTCAGCCGCATGATCTTCGTACGCTCGCTCCCCGCGGGCCGGCACATCCTCGACCTCGGCGGCACGGCCCTCGGCAACGCCACGGGCGCCTTGGTGCTCATGGGCTACCCCTACGAGTTCGACGACCTCATCGTGATCGACCTGCCGTCGCGAGGAGCGCAACGAGCTGTACCGGGAAGACGACGCCCACGAGGTGACGCAGACCAGGCTCGGCCCGGTGCGCTACCGCTACCACTCCATGGTCGATCTGTCTGACTATCCCGACGGGTCGGTCGACCTCGTCTACAGCGGGCAGTCGATAGAGCATGTCCCGCCCGACGTCGCGGACAAGGTCCTCTCGGAGGTGCGCCGGGTCCTGCGTCCCGGCGGGTACTTGGGCCTCGACACGCCCAACGCCCGGGTAACCAGGCTCCAGCAGCCCGACTTCATCGACCCCGACCACGAACACGAGTACACCGACGCCGAGATGAGAGCCAAGCTGGCTTCCGCCGGTTTCGAGATCGTCTCCGCGGTCGGGTCTGAACCATGCCGGCCCCAGCCTGGCGGCCGGCTCGTTCGACGTGGATCAAGTGGCAACGGCCAGGGGCATGTTCAACGAGATCGCCGACTGCTACCTGCTCGCCTACCTCTGCCGAGCCCCAGCCTGAGCAGAGCCGGCGCATGGTCCCACGCACGGGTGGGGGCGGGACCGCGCTCGAGCGGGCGCGGGCAGAGACCAGACAAGCAAGTGCGGGCGAGAGGATTTGAACCTCCACCCCCTTTCGGGGACCGGGACCTAAACCCGGCGCGTCTGCCTATTCCGCCACGCCCGCAAGGTTGTTGAACAGCATGGTCGTGCACGAGGGCTGTGGAAACCTTTCGCGTGATGCCACTTTCTCACCAACTTCGCTCCACCGAGAGCCACGGGTCTCGGCCGCCGCCGGGAAGGACGCGGGCCGCGCCTCGACGGCTGCAACGTGGGGTTTGCTCGACGAGGCTGCCGGGTAGGCCACATACCTGAACGCGGGGAATGGACCGGGACATGTCAGCTGAGGCCATCGTCGAGCAGGGTGACCACCCGCTCTATGTCGTGACCGCGGCAGCCGGCCACGAGATGAGCGGATGCCTCGTGGGTTTCCTCACCCAGTCCAGCATGACGCCCGTCCGGCTGCTGGTGTGCATCTCCACGGCCAACCACACCTTTGGCGTCGCCGAGCGAGCTGCCGGGCTCGCCGTCCACGCCCTCGGCGCGGACCAGCTGGACATGGCACGGCACTTCGGTGAGACGACGGGCGACGTGGTGGACAAGTTCTCCCACCTCAGCTGGGAATCCGGCATCACCGGGGCGCCCGTGCTCACCGAGTGCGCGGCCTGGGCGGAGGGAAGGACCCTCCGACGCATGTCCGCGGGCGATCACGAGGCCTTTCTCATCTCCCTCGATCGCGGGGCGAAGGTCCGCGAACCGGTCGACTGATGGCGTCACGCGCGACCGATCTCGAAGCGGGCCACCCGAGCTGACGCTTCCACGCACTAGATTGACCCTCGTCACATATGGGTATAGGGCTTGATGCGTATGGATGCTCAATCCGTTTCCGACGGCCAAGGGGATGTACCGGCTCAGGGTCCTAAGCCCACGATTCCATCGACTCGAACGTCCGTTTCCTGGACGTTCGTGGCCATTGCCATCATCGCGTTGGTGATCGTCCTGGTCTTCATTTTGGAAAACCTGCACGCCACCGACGCAACCTTTTTCGGAGCACACTGGCGGATTCCACTCGGCGTGGACCTGCTCCTCGCCGCTCTGCTCGGAGCGACTGTCGTCTTCGTGATCGGCGCGGCGCGAGTCGTACAGCTGCGTCTTCTCGCCCGGCGCCGGGGCCGACGACCCGCTTCCGCTTCGAATCAAGCTGCCTCACCGGGAACGACCGAGGATTCGCCGACGCACTGAACGGTGACGTCATGGCCGAGCACCCAGCGACGCTAGGACCAGCCGAGCTCACGCAGGCGGGATTCGCCGATGCCGAAGTGGTGTCCCACCTCGTGGAGCAGCGTCACTCTGACCCGGTGAGCCAAGTCCTCAAGTGTGTCGACGGACTGGCAGATCGTGGCGAGGTACAGCGTGATCCGATCGGGAGTCACCCCTGCGTAACCGGCCCGACTCGTCAACGGGATCCCCTCGTACAGGCCGAAGAGCGGACCTGGGGGACTCTCGTCATCGATGATGATGGCTACGTTCTCCATCTCCGTACGCAGCTCGTCGGGGATGGTCGCCAGGGACTCTGCCACCAAGGCTTCGAAGGTATCGACGTCGACCGGCTCCAATTCAACCTCCTTCCATTGATCGAACCGCTCTGCCTCGAAGGTAGGTCCAAAGGGCCACAGTGCGAACAGGGACTGCTCGAACCTAACGTTGGACAGGAGGTTCTGATGACGCCGGACAAAATCTGAGAAGTGCCCTCCATCACCGGGCGCCTGGAGGTCAACCTCACCGTTCGTGACCCGGTTCGCAGTGCGGCATGGTACGAGGTGCTGTTGGGCATGGAGACGTTGTACGAGTTCGTCTCGCCCAACGATGGCATGCACTACATCTCGCTCGTCGAGCCGGAGTGTGATCTGGTGCTCTGCCTCGTCGGACATGCGGCCAACCCAGGGGAACCCTTTCGCGAGGTCGTGACCGGTCTCGATCATCTCGAGTTCATGGTCCAGAGCAGGGAGGAGCTCTACGCATGGGCGGACCGCCTCGACGACCTCGGCATTCCCCACTCCGGGGTCAAGGAGCCGTCCTACACCCGCAATGCGATGCTCACGTTCCGAGATCCCGACAACATTCAGCTCGAGTTCTTCTGGCGGTCGCCGCCGCGCCCAGACGACGGCGTCGCGCCGGAAGCTCGAGAGGACCGCCCTTGAACGAAATCGATACCCATGTCGGGTGTCATGTGTGCACGGCCGTCAGGAAGGTCCCGTAGAGACCGAGTTCGGGGCGTACTTCCCAGACGACGTCGAAGCCGCGACTGCGCAATTCTCTCTCCAGGAAGGGCCGGGAGAAGCCCAGCTCGAGCCAACCGTGCTGCGCCGTCATCAACGCGGCCTCGTCGTCGAGACGAACACCCCACGGCGCGCGGAAGTCGTCATAGATGGCGTCAGCGGCGAAGAGGATCCGACCCCCCGCGGCCAGTTGTCTTGTACAGCGATCGAGGAGCTCAAATGGAGCCTCGCAGTGGTGGAACGACTCAAAGAAGACGAAGGCGTCGACCGGGCCGTCAGGCTCGAACTCCAAGAAGCTCCGCTCGACCACCTTCAGATCGACACCCAGCAATGACGCCCGGCGACGAAGCAGCGCCACCGACGGTGGGTTGAGGTCGACGGCGGAGACGCGGAACCCAGTGGCGGCCAGGTCGAGAGAAAGGTGGCCCCAGCCGGCGCCGAACTCCACGATCCGAGCCGGTGGCTTGGCGCCGATACGCGTCATGATGGCGGCGACCGCCCCGAAGTATTGGCCCACCACCACGGGGTCTGACGAGCAGAAAGGCCAGGGCCGGGCCAGATAGTCCTGGTCGTCGAGCTCGAAGGTCTCGTCGTCAACCGCTCGGTAGTGACCTCGTCCCGTGAGAGCGTGCCACGTCCCCAACACCGCCGCCGAGTACTCCGGGGAGCAGGGGTCCTCGATCCCGGCAGTCAGCCCCGGGTCCTCGACGAAGAATTTCTCGTGCGCCTCCGGCGAGAGCGCGCCGTCCTCGAAACGCCGGCGGAACTCGGCGACGGAGATGATCTCGGGACCTGGGGCAGTCGGGGTTGCGGCTGCAATCTCAGTGTCGAGCACCGTGGGACCGTGCCGGTTGCCCAATGCCTGCCGCAGTCGGCGACGGAGCCTCCGGTCGCCGCGCCGCCATTCGCGGGTCAATTGCCTCTCCTTGGCTTGGTCGGCGGACGCCCCCCGAGCACCTGTCCCGCCAAAACGATGGCACACCCCTTGCACCACCGGGCTGCCCCCCGGGGTCGAGGAAACGCCCCGGGGAACGACGAGGCCCGCCACCTGGCTGACACGTGGAGGCCCTTTCTACGCGACGACCGGCACCTTTAGGGGCACCACGGGGAACGAAATCCGGCGCGCCGACGAGCCGGGGCGGGCTGGCAGTGCGACTGACCAGGCGGTCTACGGCAGTGTGCCCACGTTGCCGTGCCTCGGCAAGTAGCCTCGGGGCATGGCTGACGCACCCTTTCAACCCCCCATTCCCCTCGTCGTGGCAGCAGGGCCCGGCGGAGGTATCGACTCGAGTGGGGACATCTTCCAGCGACTTCTCAAGGAGCGCATCGTCTTCATCGGGAGCGCTATCGACCAGGTGACGGCCAACCTGGTCTGTGCTCAGCTCGTGCTCTTGGAGGCGGAGGACCCGGAGAAGGACATCTCCATCTACATCAACTCGCCGGGTGGTTCGGTCACCGACGGTCTGGCGATTTACGACACGATGCAGTACGTCCGCCCCGACGTCTCGACCATCTGCGTCGGACTGGCCGCCAGCATGGGGCAGTTTCTGCTCTGCGCCGGGGCCCCGGGCAAGCGCTACGCGCTCCCGCACTCCCGGATCTTGATGCACCAGCCGTCGGGCGCCATGCAGGGCCAGGCGGCGGACATCGCCATCCAGGCCGAGCAGATCATCTACCTCAAGCGGATGATGGCCGAGCGGATTGCGTTCCACACAGGCCAGGATCTCGAGCGGATTGAGACGGACTCCGACCGCGACCGCTGGTTCACGGCCGAGGAAGCTCGCGAGTACGGCTTCATCGACCGGGTCATCGACCGCTCCTTGGCAACGGCAGGGAATACGGCGACCGCAGGGAATTCGGCGACGGCGGGGAATTCATAGACGTGGCTCTGGACGTCCCGGCCTCCTCGTCGGACGCAGACCGAAGACTGGAGGAGGTCGTCGAGCACGAGGTGGCGGACGGCTCGCCGATGGCCGCGGAAGCGGCGGGTGTGGCACCGCGCCAGGCCCGCAGCGGCGAGGTCACGCGGGTGGTCACACCCACCATCAGCGTGCGCAAGCGACTCCGCGAGATCTGGCTTTCGCGCGAGCTCCTGATCTACCTGGTCCGCACCGAAATCAAGGTCAAGTACAAGAATTCGGCGCTCGGCCTCATCTGGTCGATGGCGGCTCCCGCCATGACGCTGGCGATCTACTTCTTCGTCTTCCAGATCGTGCTCGGCCAGAAGATGCCGAACTTCGTGATCTTCCTGTTCGCCGGTTTGCTCCTCTTCAATCTCTTCCAGCTGGGTGTCCTCACCGGCACCGGTGTCGTGGTGAACAACGCCGGGATCGTGAAGAAGGTGTCGTTCCCCCGGGAGATCCTGGCCCTCGCCGCGGTCGGTTCCGCCTGTGTCTTCTTCTTCTTCCAGTCCTTGGTGATGGTTGTCTTCATGGTCCTGCTGCGCGCGCCCCCGACCCGGCCTACTTCCCGCTGCTCTTCGTGGCGTTGTTCACCGGGGTGCTCTTCGCGTCGGCTCTGGCGATCCTGCTTTCCTCCATCAACGTGTACCTGCGTGACACCCAGCACCTCATTGAGGTCGTGCTGACCGCTTGGTTCTGGGCCTGCCCGATCGTGTACCCGTTCCAAACGATTGCGAAGAAGCTCGATCCGCACCACCTCACGTGGATCTACATGCTCAACCCCATGACACCGCTCGTGCTGGTCTTCCAGCGCTGCCTCTACGCCAGGCCGATCGTGGTCATCCAGGGCGTGGTCACCCCGGTCCTCCCGCTCCACGGTTACCTCTGGTACGCCGCGTGGACGTTCGGGGTCCTCGTCGTGTCCCTCATCCTGTTCGTCGTCGCACTGGCCGTGTTCGGCCGGCTCGAGGGCAACTTCGCCGAGGAGCTCTGACGTGGCCGACTTCGCCGTCGACATCCGGGACGTCTCGAAGCGGTTCCGACTCGCTCACGGGCGACCCAACACCATCAAGGAGCGCATCATCCACGGTGGCAAGCGTCAGTCCGTCGAGGATTTCTGGGCCCTGAATCACGTGTCGCTACGGGTCCGGGAGGGCGAGACTGTCGGCATCCTGGGGCGGAACGGCTCGGGCAAGTCGACGCTGCTGAAATGCATCTGCGGCGTGTTGCAGCCCACCTCGGGCGAGGTCGCCGTGCGTGGGAAGCTCGCCGGCCTCCTGGAGCTCGGCGCCGGATTCCAGCAGGATCTGACCGGCCGGGAGAACATCTACCTGAATGGCTCACTCCTCGGCATGACCAAGCGCGAGGTCGACCGTGTCTTCGACGCCATCGTGGATTTCTCCGAGCTCGAGGAGTTCATCGACGGTCCGGTGAAGTTCTACTCGTCCGGCATGTACGTACGGCTCGGCTTCGCGGTGGCCGTGAACATGAACCCGGACATCCTGGTGATCGACGAGGTGCTCGCTGTGGGCGACGAGCGGTTCCAGCGCAAGTGCATCAACCGGGTGTTGGAGTTCCAACGCGAAGGCCGCACCATCTTGCTGGTGACGCACTCGGCCGACCAGGTGCGAACTATCTGCAACCGCGGCATCGTCTTGAGCCACGGACAGCTCGTGGGCGAGGGGGAACCGGGTGAGGTGACGCGCATCTTCCGCGAGGGCCTGCTGGCCGAGGGCGCGGGGATGTCGACGTCGACCGCGACTGCTGCGGTCGCGGTCCCGGCTGCTCCCATACCGGGCAGAGGGCACGACTTCGGCCTCGGATGCCGAGCGTCCCGTCCGCTTCACATACGTCCAGCAGTCCTTCTCGGGCGACAACAGCCTTCCCTACCTCTGCACCGGCGACGCCATGACCATCGCGGTCGGGTTCGCCGCGCTCGTGCCGATGGATGACGTCGTCTTCTCGCTCGAGGTCCGCGACGGCAACGGCAACATGCTGATGCGCACGGACACCTCCATCATCGGTGCCCGGCTCGATCTGCTCAAGGGCGTCGGGACGATGCATTTCGGGATTGAGACAATGCCCTTGCTCGACGGGAACT
Source organism: uncultured Acidimicrobiaceae bacterium (assembly GCA_963767195.1). GTDB lineage: Bacteria > Actinomycetota > Acidimicrobiia > Acidimicrobiales > RAAP-2 > Bog-473. The sequence continues at coordinate 47,710 of CAVYDA010000001.1, forward strand.
TCACGTACGCTCTCGGCATCCAGAGCAGGAGCGGCGTGCTCTACGACTGGCTCGAGTCGGCCGGACAGTTCGAGGTCATGAACCCGGGGAAGGCGACGGGCGTGATCGACATGGCGGTCCGTGCCGCGCTGATCGAAACCGTGCCCATGGACGACCCCGCGGCCGTCCTGACCGCCGAGGTCGACACGGCAACGCCGGAGCCGCGCGCCGCCGTGGCGCACAGCTCTTGAACGCGGGACCGCGGTGACGGTCGACGACCCCCAGGCCTACGTCCAGCAAGTGATGGCGGAGATCGCGGAGGAGGTCCGCCTGCGACGGGCGTCGGGCGACCTGCCGCCGAAGCTCGAGCGCGAGCTGGACGAGCTCTTCCTGGCTCACTCGCCGGTCGCGGGGCGGGGCGGCGACCTGGGCGAGGCGTTGCGGATGGTCGACGCAGTCACGTTCATCGACCCGGTCGTTCCCGTGGAGTCGAACCGGGCCGCCGGTGCCGTTGTGAAGAAGGGCATGCGTTCGGCGTTGCTCTGGTACGTCGGGTGGGTCACCCACCAGATGAGCCAGTCCTCCTCTGCGGTGAGCCGGGCTCTGCACATTGTGGACGTGCGGCTCAAGGATCTCGAGCGCCAGCTCGAAGCGCAGCGGATCCCCGCCGGTGGTGTGGTCGAGTTCCCGGAGCTGGCCGGTGACGGTGCGTGGTGGGTGGAGGAGGTGATCGGGGCGGTGGCCAAGACCCAGGGGCGTGTCCTTCACGCCGCGTGTGGCGACGGCTGGTTGGTCCGGCGCATCGTGGCGGCCGGGGGGACGCGTACGGTGTCGACCCACGCCGGGCGATCGTGGAAGGGGCCGCGTTGGGGACCTTGGACCTGCGCGACGAGAACGTGACGGACCACCTGCGGGCCGTGGCCGCGGCCGGCTTGGGCGCGGTGGTGCTGAGCGGCCTGGTCGAGGGCATGTCCGGCGGGGAGCGGACCCAGCTCCTCGACCTCGTCGACACCCGCCTCGCCCCTGGTGGCACGCTCCTGGTCCACTGCGTCGGCCGCGAGGCCTTCGAGGCTCCCGGCGCCCCCCCGGAGGCCGATCTGGCGCCCGGGAGACCCTTGCGGCCAGAGACCTGGTGCTACTTGCTGGAGGAGGCCGGGTATCGGGCCGAGGTCCGCCGCGGTGCGGAGGGGATCGACTATCTCGTCACCGCGGAGCGCTCCGTGCTGAATCCCTACCCGCCAGACGAGCAGTGAACGCTGCCGCCGGGGCGCCGGTGGCCGTGCACCAGTTCGTCCCCACCCTCAACCCGCACGATGCCACCGGGACCCACACCTTGTTGATGCGCGACATCCTGCGTGCGGCCGGATGGCGCTCCGAGATCTTCGCCGAGGCGATCCACGACGACCTCGCATCCGAGGCGTACAAGCACTGGATGTACCCCCAGCACGCTGCCGAGGGCGACGTCGCGATCTACCAGTTCTCGACCTCGTCGGCCGTCGCCGGGTACCTCGCCGAGCGGCCGATGCCGCTCATCATCGACTACCACAACTTCACCGGACCCGAGTACTTCGCCGGATGGGAACCGGCGACCGAGGCCCGGGCGGCCAGGGCGGCCGAGGAGCTCGAGCACCTCGCGCCACGGGCCGCGTTGGGGCTTGCCGTCAGTTCCTACAACGAGCGCGGCCTCCGGCGCGCCGGCTGCCGTCGCACGGCGGTCGTACCGGTGCTCGCCGACTACGCGCGTGCGGCCGCCGAACCTGACCCCCGGTTGACCCGCGAGCTGCGTGAGGCCCGGGCAAACGGTGGGAGCGATGTGCTCTTCGTCGGCCGTCTCGCGCCGTCGAAGGCCCAGCACGAGCTGGTCAAAGCGCTGTGGGCCTACCGGCGTCTCTACGACGCCCGGGCGCGCCTGCACATCGTCGGCGGCACGACGAGCTTCGAGTACCTCGAGGCGGTCCGCGCCCTCGCCGACGACCTCGGACTGGCCGAGGCGGTGCGGATCACGGGCGAGGTGTCCGACGCTTCGCTGGCCGCGCACTTCGCCGTGGCCGACGTCTACCTCTCGCTCTCAAGGCACGAGGGATTCGGCGTCCCCCTCCTCGAGGCGATGGCGGCTGGTGTTCCCGTCGTGGCCAGAGGTGTCGGCGCCGTACGCGAGACGGTCGGAGCGGCCGCGCTGCTCCTCGACTCGGGCGACCCGTCGTACGTGGCGGCGGCGCTCCACCGGGCGTGCACCGACGAGTCGCTCCGTTCCGTACTCGTCGAGGCCGGCCGGGCGCGGCTGGCGGAGCTGACCGGGGACCAGGTGGCCGAACGCGTGGTTGCCGCCGTGTCGCAGGTCGCGGGGTCACCGCGTTGAGGATCGACTTCGTCACTCCCCGCTACGGACCGCAGGTGGTGGGCGGCGCGGAATCGGCGGCGCGTCAGCTGGCCGAACACCTGCGGCTCCTGACGGATTGGGAGTCCGAGGTCCACACGACCTGCGCGCTCGACCCCCACACCTGGCGGGACGAGCTGGCGCCCGGAGACTCCCTCGTCAACGGCGTCCCGGTCCATCGCCACTCCTCGGACCACGGCCGGCTGCACGACTTCTACGGCCTCGACGGCCGCGTGCGCCTGGCACCACGCCTGGCCACGAGGGAACAGGGCCGGCGTTGGGTGGAGTACAACGGCCCCGTCTCTTGGGAACTGGTCGAGGCCGTGTCCGCCTCCGAGGCCGACGTCGTGGCCTTCTATCCGTACCTGTACCACCCGACCGTGGCTGCCATCGGACAGGTCGGTGTCCCGGCCGTGCTCCATCCGGCGGCGCACGACGAGCCGGCGCTGTACCTCCCGGTCTTCCGCGGCACCTTCGGGGACGCCGACGCGATCTGCTACCACACGGTGGCCGAGCGCCGCCTGGTCGAACGGACCTACCCCGTAGCGGAGCGACCACAGATCGTTCTCGGACTCGGGATCGGCGAATCGGGGGGGCGGGGTCGGCGCGGGGGAGAGCTGACCGGTTTGGGAGATCGCCCTTACCTGGTGAGCGTCGGCCGGGTGGACGAGCACAAGGGTTCCAAGATGCTGGCGGAGTACTTCACGACCTACAAGGAGCGGCGGCCCGGACCGCTGGCGCTCGCGCTGGTCGGCCCGGTGGCGGTCGAGTTGAAGCCCCATCCCGACATCGTCGTCACGGGCGAGGTCGACGAGCCGGACCGGTGGGACATCGTGCACGACGCGCTGGTTGCGGTGTCGCCCTCGGCGCTCGAGTCGTTCTCGCTCGTGGTGATCGAAGCCTGGGTCGACCGCGTCCCCGTCGTGGTCAACGGTACCTGCGGCCCCACGCGTGAGCACTGCGAAGAGTCGGGTGGAGGGCTGTGGTTCACGTCGTATCCCGAGTTCGAAGCGGTTCTCGACCGACTGCTGGCCGACGGCGACCTCCGATCCGCCCTCGGCGAGCGTGGCCGGGCCTACGTCGAGACGCACTTCGAATGGCCGGTACTCATCTCCCGCTATGCCGAGTTCCTCGAGTCGGTCGTGGCCCGGGGCCGCGGGAGCCGGGGACTGTTCTGAGGCCGAGGGTACCGTTGACACACATCCGAGCAGCAAACCGAGCAGAGGTCATGGCGAAGCCGACCCGGGGACGGCCGGTTCCGGCTTCGGACGAGCGCCGAGGCGGCTCCGGACGACGACCGGATTTCGGTCGGCACTGCGGCGACTGTGGTCCGGCGTCAAATCCCGTTCTGGATCTCCTCGTCGCGCATCGTCGTCGGGGCTGGTCTTTGCGCACCTGGTGGTCACCCTGTTCCCGCAGGCCATCGGCAGCACCTCGGCGGCGGGACGCTGAACAACGGCACCTGGTTCGGGGCCTTCGACCGTTGGGACAGCGCCTACTACACGGGCATCGCCGCCCACGGTTACCCGCCATCGCAGGACCGACTTGACGGCATTCTTCCCCGGCTATCCCATCCTGATCCGTCTCGTCCACGGCGTCACGCTCGGTACCTTGTCGTACCTCGACGCTGCCATGGTCGTCTCCTGGCTGGCGCTGATCGGGGCGACAATCATGCTCTACCGGTTGGTCGTCCGGCACGTCGACGAGCGCTCCGCCGTCGCCGCTTCCGTGTTGCTGTGTTGGTTTCCCTCCTCGGTTTTCTTCCTCGCTCCGTATTCGGAGACCCTCCTGCTGTTCGAGATCCTCGTCGTCGTCACACTGCTCGACCAGCGCCGGTTTCTGTTGGCCTCTCTGGTGGCGGCCTACGCGTCGGCCTCATCGCCCGAGGCGGTCACGCTCATCGTCGCCATCGTCGTCGCCGCCGCGCTCTGCCGCAAGCCCGTCGTCCGGATCGCCGGGTACGTCGCGGTCAGCGTCAGCGGGCTCTTCGTGTACGCGCTGTTCCTGCAGGCGCGATTCGGGTCCTTGGTCGAGTTCGAGCACGTGCAGGGGTTATGGCACTCGTTCGGAGAACGCACCCTTCTACGGGCTCTATCGCAATTTCGTCGCGCTCTCGCAGTACTTCCAGGGCCCGGGACCCGCGCCGGGAGGCCCGAACCCGACGTTCGCCAACATCAAGTACGTCTGGCTGTTGGACGACGTGGCGATGATCGTGGCGGCGCTGCTCACCGTCTACGTGGTCGCCGTCGCCGCGCGCCCCCTCGTCGCTGCGGTGATACGCCGGCGCGGGTGGCCGATCCTCTCAGCTCAGCCTTTCTCGGTGCCGTCGTCCTTCGTGGTCGTGGCCGTCGGCATCGTGCTCATTGCCGCCTGTACGACCATCTACCCGTACGGGAACACACCCTTCTACTCGACCGAGGGCGCGGCTCGATACCGTGAGCACCTGCTTCCCCATGTACGTCGCCGGCGGGTACCTCGCCACGAAGCGGCTCGGCCTGCTGGCGTGGGTGGTCGCAGTCGAGCGTGGTGTTCGCGATCCTCTTCAGGCCCTGTACAACCTGGGCTATTGGGTGACCTGACCCCGGGTCACCCCCGGTCGGGGACCCGCAAGCCCCGACGGGTGGCCTCGGCCGCCAGCTCGGCGCGGCTGGTCACGCCGAGTTTGGTGAAGACGTGCGCGAGATGCGTCTTCACGGTCGCCCGGCCGATGAAGAGCCGTGCTCCGATCTCGGGGTTGTTCAATCCCTTGGCGGTGAGCTTGACGACCTCGACCTCGGTGGGCGTGAGGCTGCCCAACCCGAGGAAGGGCGCTTCCGTTCGCCGCGGGCTCGCGACGCGTAGGCCACGGCCTCGTCGGCGTGAGGGATTCGCCCGCTGACCAGGCGGCCTCAAAGGTCTCGTCGCCGAGTTCTCGGCGGGCCCGAGCGACGTCGCGTTCGTAGCCGGGCCGGTCGACCGGTCGGCGGACGAGTCCGATGGAGGCCCGGATGGAGGAGGCCGCACCGAAGAGGCGAACGGCTTCTGACGCGCTTTCCAGGTCGAGCGCGGTCCCGGCGAGAGCCTCGAGGGACTCGGCGATGTCGGGCAGCAAGCCTGACGGTGGAAGACGGCCAGGGCCCGATGGTGCAGTTCCTCTGCCTCGACCGGCTCACCCTGTCCACGGGCCAGGCGCCCGAGACGGCAGTCGACCTGGGCGGCCAGTTTCGCGATTGCCGATTCCCGACGCCGCCTCCCTTGCCTTGTCGTATGCGGCACGGGCGCCGGATTCGTCGCCCGAGGCGAGCAGGAGGTCGCCGTGCACCGCCAGGAACGGGACTCGGATCATCGGGACTTCGCTCTCGAAGTCGGTCACCGCAGGCAGGATGATCGCCGAGGCACGGGCGGCGTCGCCCTGCCCCAACAGGAGCGCGCCCAGGTCGGGGACGGCGGGTGACGGGCCAGTGTCACCCTCGGCTGCCACCCCCTTGTGCAGGACGTGCTGGAAGCGCGCTTCGGCGCTGGCATAGTCGCCGAGGGAGGCGTCGAGCTCCCCGAGCCAGCAGATGGCGAGCCACCGGGTAATCGGATCGCCCACTTCATCGCAGAGGGCGATCGACCGATCCAGCCGGTCGCGGGCCGCTGGGAAATCGCCTCGATGCAGGGCGCCGTATCCGATAACCGCTTGCGACCACGCCATGAAGAACGTGTTGCCCAACCGTTCGGCTACCTGGGCCAACTCCTGGGCGACCGCGAGCCCGCGGTCGTCGTCGCCCCTGTGCCGCCCAAGCGATCGTCATCATCTTGAGCCCATCGGCGACGGCCCACTGGTCCCCGATGGACCGGGCCAACTCGATGTTCTCCGTCAAGCCCGCCAACCCTTCCTCGGGCGAGAAGAGGGACCGGAAGTAGTTGATCGTGATCCCGGCGCGGGCGATGGTCCGCTGATCGCCGACCGTCTGCGCCACGGCGAGCGCCTGAGGAGTCCACGTGAGGGTGGCGAGCTATGTCGCCGCCATAGATCCCCATGTGGGCGGCCGCCCAGAGCGCTCTCGCCCGAGCCACCGACGGCCCGTGGTCGACGGCCAGGGCCCGGGCGAACCAGCGCCCGCCGATGCCTTGATGTCGATGTCCCCGGGCCTCCCAGAAAAGGCTCAGGGCGGTGGCCAGGCGAAGAACGGTCTCGTGGTGGCCGGTGATCTCGGCCCACTCGAGCGCTGACTGCAGGTTGTCGTGCTCCGACATCGAGGCGGTCCATCCACGACGGTCCGGCGGCCGAACCCAGTTCGGGCTCGGCCCGCTCGGCGTACGCCAGGAACCACTCGAGATGGCGATGACGGACCGGGTCGGTCTCGCCCGAATCGAGCAGGCGGTCCCGAGCGTAGTGACGGATCGTCTCCAGCAGGCGGTAGCGGGGCTCTGGCCCCAGGTCGTCGGCCAGCTCGTCAGAGACTTGTCCACCAGTCGGCTCAGGAGGTCGAGCACCGCATACGCTGTCGATGACGCCATCGGCGCACACTGCCTCGGCTGCCTCCAGGGTGAAACCCCCTTGAAGACCGACAAGCGTCGGAGGAGCGCGCGTTCGGCCTCGTCGAGAAGGTCGTGACTCCAGGCGACGGAGGCCTCCAGGGTTTGCTGGCGCGCCTGCGCGTTCCGGCCGCCGCCGGTGAGGAGACGGAACCTGTCCTCCAGGGCATCTGCGATGGCGTCGGGCGACATCATGCGGGTGCGGGCCGGCAGCCAGCTCGATGGCGAGTGGCCAGCCCGTCGAGGCGCTCACAGATCCGGGCTATGACCTCCGTCTCGGCGTCGTCGGGCACGAAGCCGGGGCGGACCAGCGCCGCCCTCTCGATGAAAAGTTGCACGCCCGTCGGAAGGTCCAACGACGGCACCCGCCATGCCAGCTCGCCGGTGATGCCCAGCGGCTCGCGGCTCGTCGCCAGCACCGAGAAGTCGGCCGCGGAAGCAAGAGCTCTTCGGCCAGAGCGGCGGAGGACGCCAGAACCTGCTCGCAATTGTCGAGCACCAGGAGCGCCTCTTGAGCGGCCAGATACTCGGCCAGCGTCTCAACCAGGGGCCGCTCAGGCTCGGCGCGCACACCGATGGCGTTAGCGACGGCGGCGCGTTACCAGCTCGGGATCGGACACACCGGCGAGCTCGACCCACCACGTCCCGCCCGGGTGTGCATCGGCGACCTCGGCCGCCAGTTGCAGGGCGAGGCGGGTCTTGCCACACCCACCGGCGCCGCTCAGGGTGATCAGGCGATGTCGCGCCAGCAGGCCTCGCAGCTCAGCCATCTCTGTGTCGCGGCCGACGAACGCGGTCAACTGGGCGGGCAGGTTGTTCGGGCACGGCATCGAGCGACCGCAATGGTGGGAAGTTCGACCTCGAGATCGGGGTGACACAGCTGCCACACACGTTCGGGCCGGCCCAGGTCTTTCAGCCGTTGCGGACCGAGGTTGCGCAATGACACGTCCTCGGCAAGTCCATCGACCACGAGATCGCGGACCGCGTCGGAGAGCAACGTCTGGCCGCCGTGGGCGATGGACCGCAGGCGAGCACAGCGGATGATCGCCGGGCCGCAGTAGTTGTCCTTCGTCCCGGAGCCGGGCCTCGCCGCTGTGTAGGGCGATGCGGACACGGACGGCCCGCTCGGTCGGCCACGTCTCCTCCGCGAAGGCGCGCTGGACGTGGACCGCTGCGGCCAGGGCATCGGACGCCAACGCGAATGCGGCCACCACACTGTCGCCCTCACCCTGCTCGACCGGGCGCGCTCCTCGGTGGGCCGCGATGACGGTGTCGAACAGCTCGTAGTGGCGAGCGATCGCCGCCGCGGCGGCCTCCTCATCGGCCTCCCAGAGTCGGGTCGACCCCTCGACGTCGCTCAGCAGGAGCGTCACCGTGCCCGTCGGCAGGGCGCGTTCCCGCTGGTCCTCTTCGTGGGCTCGCACCAGATCACGTCCCGATTCGGTTGTCTCCGTGGAAGATGCTGCCATACCCATGGGCCGATCATCGGCGAGAACCGATCCGACAACATCGGCCACATGGCGGATATCGCCGACCGTCACTCAGAGGATATCCCCCAGGTGGTCGATGTTCAGCGGACAGTTTCGACGAACAGTAGGGGCATGACAGAGCTGCGGACGTCGGTGAGAAAGGTTCCCAGTAGGCGATTTCGGCACTTCTACCTGGCCCGTCGGGACGGCGCCTAGTACTCCGGAGTGACCGGGCGTTTCAAGACCACTCCCAGGAGGGACGACGGCGTTCTGTTCGTTCTTCAATGTTCATCTGGTCGATCAGGAGGCGCATTCAAGGCGCATTCAAACGGAGAAAGGAAAACCCATGACCATCACGAATAGCTACGAGGACGCCAAAGCGGATCGGGCGTCATCCTTCACGACAAGGAAGACTGCTCTCGTGGCCGGAGCGGCCGCATTCGCCGTGGCGACCTCGGTCTCGCCTCGGCCACGGGCGCGGCGGGGAACGCACCGAGGTTGGAAAAGCCGTCGGTTGTCGAGGATGCCAGCTCGTCGAGCTACCTCGCCGGCTACCAGGCGACCCCAACTGGTGGGCTGGCGAGCGCCAGCGTGACCTTCACCGTGCCTGCCGTCTCGTGCACGGCCGCGGACAAGGCGGACGGTGCGGAGGAGTGGAACGGCGTCTACACGGACACGCTGCAGTCGTACGCCCTCGTCGCCGGCTATTGCCAGCCGAGCGGCCCGGCGTACAACTGGCAATTCTCGACGCTGGCCGGCGCCTTCAACGAAACCGGCGCAGCGGCGGGCGATGTCGTCGTCGCCTCGCTTTTCCAGTCGGCCACCTCCACCTGGGCCGAGATCCACGACCTGACCGCCGGCGCGTATTGGTTTGCGGACAACCCCGTCAACCAAGGCGACACCGTCGTCGATGTCGGTACCTTCAACGAGGTTCAGGGCGGCCTCCGGATTCCAACCTTCACCAAGGCCAAGTTCACCAACGCCACCGTCAATGGGGACTACCTGGGCTTCGACAGCCCGACCCAGTTCAACACGTTGAACGGGGGTGACCTTCTCTTGAAGACCGGCGCCTTGGTGACGAGCGGCAACGGCTCGAGCTTCTCGGAGACGTTCAAGCACGCCTCGTAACCGAACCTGGTGGTAACGCCACCGGCCGTCACTGGGTGGGCGGCCGGTGGCTCTTACTCGAGGTATCGGCGCTGGAGGCTCGGACCATGTCGGCAACGATCTTTCGGCCTCTTCCCGCTCAACGCCCATGTCCACGCGCAAGAGCTTCCAAACCAGGACGTCGGTAGCCGCAATGATACCGATCAGGCGCCGTTCTCTCGTTCGTCCTCTTAATCCATGCAGGAATGGTTCGAATGTCCTTTGGGCCCACTTCCGGTGATAGTCGCGACCTGCGTCCATCAGGTTTCGAATGGCTGGCAACCGATCCTCTTGAGACAACATCCGGAGAATGGCGAGACCATGTGCTTCATAGTGCGCAAAGAGAATTGTCACTGCCTCGGGAACGTCCCCCCCTCGAGCAACGTCGCGGGCAGCCATCTCCTTTGTGCCCCACCACCGATACGCCGCGGTGAGCAGATCATCCTTGTTGCCGAATCGCAGGTACAGGGTCTGCACCGTGACTCCGGCATCACCGGCGACGTCTTGCAGACGCACCTCCTCGTATGGTCGGGACCCGAAGTGTTCCCAGGCCGCTGCGAGCACACGTTCGCCGGTTGCCGCTGTCGCGTCGGCCCGTGCGGTCATCCGATAGGGGCGCTTTTGGGGTTTGTTCGTCGACAATCGTCCGGAAGATCCTCTTGACATTTTGATTTGATTATAACTAAAGTGAATACCCAATGCGAGTGTTTCAAACACTTCTCGCCTTTAGCGGGAACGCTCCGCCTCAGCTGGCAGTGACCCGCTCCCTGGTCGAGCGGGGTCATGACGTCCGCGTTTGGGCCCACCGGGCAGCCCGAGAGCGAGTGGAGCGAACGGGCGCAACGATGATCGAAGTCGAAGGATCAAGCGCCGAACTCGATCTGACTCGGGCAGAGACCGATTCGGTGCGGGATTGGGCTGCCAGGACACCTTTGGGCGCCGCGGTTCGGTTACGGGACGGGGCAATGATCGAGCCACTCCCCGAAGCCACTCGGCAGTGCGCCGCAATCTTGGACGCGTGGCCGGCCGATGTGGTGGTGTTCGACTGGCTCTTCCTCGGTGCCGCCGTGGCCGCCGAAAGTGCCGGCATCCCTGCTGCGGCGCTGGTGCACTGCCCTTATCCATTGCCCATTGCCGGCGCACCGCCGTTGTTCAGCGGTATGAAGCCGATGGCGGGTGTCGTAGGTTCCCTACGTGATCGGGCCGTCAATGGTTTCTTCCGGCGGTTCTCCGCCGCAGGGCTGCCACAACTCAACCGGGTCCGGGCTGAGCGTGGACTCGTACCGCTGAACGCGTGGGAGGACCAGCTACGTTCCGTGGCCGCCATCTATGTCTTGACGGCGCCAGAACTCGACTTTGCCGGCGCCCTGTCCTTGCCGGCGAACGTGCACTACGTCGGCCCGGCTTTCGAACATTACAGTGACCAATGGTGCTCTCCCTGGCCGTCGGAGAACTCTGATCCATTGATTCTTGTGAGCTTTTCGACCAGTTACATGAATCAGAACGCCCTGGTCCAGCGCGTTCTCGACGCTGTCGATGGACTGGAGGCCAGAGTCCTCTTCACCGCCGGTCCCGCCATTGACGTAGCGCAACTTCGCCTCCCTGCGAATACCAAAGCGGAACAATTTGTGCCACACCGGGCCGTTCTGCCCAATGCCTCGCTTGTCATTACCCACGCCGGGTGGCAGACCGTCAACGCGGCTCTCTCATGTGGCGTACCGCTTGTCTGCATCCCTGATGGTCGCGATCAGCCGGATAACGCCGTTCGAGTCGTAGCCGTCGGTGCCGGTGTGCGTGTCAGCAAGAAGGCACCAATTGGCAAGATGCGGCGAGTCGTCGAGCACGCGCTCGGCGACCCGAGCCTGAAACGCGGTGCGGAGCTGATGGCAACCGCGCTCTCACGCCAGGATGGAACGCTGGCGACCGTCGAGGCACTCGAGAATCTGGTGAAGACGAACGGTATGCCCACGTCATCACGCCAACCATGACCTCAGCGCGGCAACACGTGCTGAACCGCGATTCCACGCGTCGATCGGAGAAAAAATTGTAGTCACCACTGAGTGCATCGCCGCAGGTGTTAGGCACGGAGACGTGAACTCGTGCGAGTCGTTTCTGCGGCGGTTCGTCGCTGTAGGCCGAGGTTGGTGAAGATGTCCCGCCGACTCTCCGGATATCCCCCAGGTGGTTGATGTTCGCCACCGAGTTTCGACGGACAGTAGGGGGTAGCCGACCTGCTCACGTTGGAGGGAGGAAAGGACCCGAGAGGTCGACTTCTCGCTTTTGTAGGACCCATCGGGACGGCCCGTAGTACCCCGGAGTTACCCGAGGCGGAGAGGACCACTCCGAGGAGGGACGACGGGGCTCGGTCCGTTCTTCAGTATTCATCTGGACGGGGCAAGGCGACGCATTCGAGTAAAGAAGGAAAGGAAACTCCATGACCACGACCAAGCAGTACGAGGACGCCAAAGCGGACCGGGCGTCACCCTTCACGGTGAGAGGAAAGAGTGGCAGAGTGGCCGCTCTCATCGCGGGTATGGCCGCACTCACCGTGGCGACGCTCGGCTTCGCCTCGACTGCCGGCGCGGCCGGAACCACACCGAAACTGGACAAGCCGTCAGTAATCGAGGGTGCCAGTTCTTCGACTTTTCTCGCCGGCTACCAGGCGAGCCCAAACGGTGGGCTGGCGAGCGCCAGCGTCACCTTCACCGTGCCCACCATCTCGTGTACGGCAACGGACAAAGACGACGGCGCCGCGGAGGCGACCGGGGTGTACACGGACACGTTCGACGCGGCCGCCGAAGTCGAAGCCTTTTGCGGCTCGAGCGGCCCGAATTACGAATACGTGCTCGCGACGGACTCGGGCGGCTTCTTCCCGCCCGGTGTAGCTGCGGGCGACGTCGTCGTCGCCTCGCTCTTCGAGTCAGGCACCTCGACCTGGGCCGAGATCCACGACCTGACCAACGGCGAGTACTGGTTTGACAATAACTCCGTCAACGAGGGCGACACCGTCGTCGACATCGGCACCGACAGCTTCGCTGCGAACGGTGTTCCGGTTCCGACTTTTCCGAAGATCAAGTTCACCAACGCCACCGTCAACGGGGACTACCTGGGCTTCGACAGCCCGACCCAGTTCAACACGTTGAACGGGGGCGACCTCTTGATCAAGGCCGGCGCCTTGACGACGAACGCAACCGGCTCGAGCTTCTCGGATACGTTCAAGCACGCCTCGTGACCGAACCTGGCGCAGTAGAGCCCTTGTCCGCTTCTTTCGAGGGGCGGACAAGGCTCCTGCTGTAGTCGAGGCCCCGCCCGCGGCGCGGTGACAGGGAAGGAACCGCCCGGACTGCACGTAATACCCCAGAGTGGCCAGAAGCGAGGAGGCCGCTCAGAGCCGGGACGACCGGGTTCGGTCGGTTCTTCAGTATTCATCTGGTCGGTGCAGTCAGCGCGGGACCGCACCCATGCAACGGAGGAAGACCCATGAACACCAAGCACTATGAGGACGCCGAAGCGGATCGGGTGGCGCCCTTCACGACGAGAGAAAGCAAGCCCATGCCCACCGGACGCCTCACCAGACGATTCGCGCTGTCCACGGCGGCACTCGCCCTGGCCGCGAGCGTCGTCCCGCTCTTTTCGACGGCGGCCTCTGCGGCCCAAGAACCGATCAGCCCCCAGTCGACGGCTCCGGTCGTCTCCTACGGGGGTGGCCTGGCCACCACGGTCGTCGACGAGAACCACGACGTATTGCTCTTCACCCAGGCCACCGGCGTAAGCACCTGGGCCGAGCAGACGATCGCCACTGCGGCGCGTGCGCACACGTACTTCGACCCCGAGATCGCCTCTGACGGAGCGGGCGATTTGGTGATCGTGGCCCTCGACGCCGACGGCCACCTGTGGTCCTGGAGCGGCCGCGTCGGCGCCAAATTCCACCGTACGTCGGTCTCCGAGGCGAGCACGTACTCGACCCCGTCTGTCGCCTATTCGTCGGCCGGTGAGAACTTCGTCGTCACCGCCACCGATTCGGATCGCAACGTCGACTTTTGGTACCAGAGCACCGGTAGCTGGGTGAGCGAGTTGGTCCAGAGCGGCGAGCACGTGCCCTTCATCGGCGCCGTCGTCACGGTCACCGACACCGGGGTGGTCGTCGCCGCCACCGACAACGACTCGGAGCTCGACGTCTTCTACCAGCCCTTCTTCGCCTCGGGCTGGACCCCCACCTCGGAGTCAACCGGCGGCTACGTCGACCCGTCGGCGGTGTGGTCCGGGACGGACGTGTTCGTGGCGGTCGACCAGGCGGGCGTGCAATTCGGAGACCAGTCGCTCCACGTGCTGAGTTACTCCGACAAGGGCGTCTTCGTCTCGAACACCTTCGTCGGCGAGTCGACCGGAACCGGTGAGTTGACCGGATCCGCCATCGTCTGGTCCGGCTTCAACGTCGGGGTGGTCTCCGAAGACGCCGGTGACGGTGAGCTCAACTTCTTCTATTCGGACTCGAGCTTCGACTTCCACTTCGAGCAGGTGGCGCTGAACACCGCGAAGCGCGGTTACGGCTTCTTTCCGGGGATCGCGGTGGCCAACAACAGCATCGAGATCACCGACGTCTCCAACGCCGACCTCTACGGGTTCTCCCAGCCCATCGGTGGGAGCGGGTGGCCCCTCCAGGTCATCGCCAAGTAGGGACCCTCAATCACCGAACACCGCAGGGGCAGGTGCCGGTGAGGTGTGGCGTCGCTCGCAATAGCGAACACCACACACGCGGACACGACGCAGACGGCGGCGAGCAGTACTCCGGTGGGGAGCTCAGCGCGTGCCTCACGTCAATGTGCTCGTTACTCCCGCCGGCCGGTCAATCTAGCGGTTGGCGTGCTGAAGGGTCCGCGTCGCCTGGGCGACCGGCGCACTCGAAGCACTGCAGGCACGCGCGTCGACAAGGTTGATCCCGGACCGGGCCGGTAGCATCAATCAGCGTGTCGCCTCCGCTTCCTCCCACGGGTGATGGCAACGGTGACTCCATCTCTGAGGAGGCACGGTCGGCCGCGGCAGACGCCCTGCGCGAGGCCTTCACCCGTCTGCAGCCGCAGGGGAGCGACGAGTGGAACTTCCTCGCCGCGTTCACGCATCTCGGCGATCGCTACGGGCCGTACCACCCCGGTGCATCGGGCACGTCAGAACTCATCAGTTCGGACGCGGCCCGATCGGGACGTCGGGGCGGGAGGCTGGAACGCATCCGCGGCGGAGCAGGTCGGGGACCAGCGGTCGGCGGGGGAAAGACGGAGCTCGAAGAGGCGATGGCCCAGGTCGTCGAGGCGTTCCGTTTCCTCTCGGCCCGGGTGGGGACGCTCGAGGCGCGCCTGGCCGCGCAGGACCATCCGGTGGACGGCGCGGCCTGGCTGGTCCCGGCGCGGGAGCTCGGGGCCTGGGTCGAGCCGATCACCGCCCATGTGGTCGACCGCACACCGGGGGGTGACGTCGTACACGCGGATTGCGGCGTGGGTGCGCTCGTCGCGGCAATCGCCGGCGCGGGGGCACCCGCCCAAGGTGTCGAGCCCCGAGGCGGCGTCGCCCTGCACGCGCTCGAGCGCGGATGCCGAGTCTCCATCTGCGAGGCTCATGAGCACCTGAGCTCCCGTCCACTGGCTTCGCTCGGCGGTGTCGTGCTGAGCGGTGTGGTCGACCGCTTGCCCGTCTCCGCCCTCGTCGCGCTGTTGGAACAGTGCCGCCGGACGCTCGCGCTCGGCGCGCCGCTCGTCGTCGTGGCCGAGCCGGCGGGAACCGACGACACGTGGGAGCCGGAGGCGTCGGAGCTGCTGGCTGGCCGTCCCCTCCACGACACGACCTGGGAGGTGCTCCTCCAGCGCGCCGGGTTCAGGGCCGTGGAGCGGCTCGACGGGCCCATTGATGTGGGAGCCGACGGGCGAGTGGCCCTCGCCGCTGCGGCACCTTCGTGAGCGCCGTCCACCACTTCGTCCCCGTGCTGCACCGAGGCGACGCCGTGGGGCGACACACCCTCCGCCTACGCGCGGCGACGCGGGCGAGGGGAGTCGACTCGAACATCTACGTCGACACTTTCGAGGGTGAGACCGTGGACGAGACGCTCCCGGTCCGGGAGTACCCCGGCGCCGCACGGCCCGGTGATGTGCTCGTCTATCAGTTCGCAACGGCATCGTTCATGGCGCCGTGGCTGGCCGCTCGTGAGGAGACCCTCGTCGTCAACCACCACAACATCACGCCACCCGAGCTCATGGCGCCCTGGGACAATCACCTCGCGCTGGGCCAGTTGCAGGCGCAGCGCGAGCTCCGCCTCCTGGCACCGCGCGCCGCCCTCGCCGTCGCGGACTCGCGGTACAACGAGACGTATCTGAGGGAGGCCGGATTCACCGACACCGCCGTGATCCCGCCCTCGGCGGCACTCGATCCGCCGACTCACGTTCGGCGCGCGCCGCCGGAGACAGGCGCCCGCTGGCTCGCCGTGGGACGTGTCGCGCCGAACAAGGCGTTGCACCACACCATTGCGGCGCTGGGGGTGACACGGGCGCATCACGACCCGGACGCCACGCTCGTCGTCGTCGGCAAGCCGGCCACCGCGTCGTACGACCGTGCCCTGCACCGTTACGCCGACGAGCTCGGGTTGACGTCCGCCGTCGCTTTCACCGGCCACGCCTCGGACGCGACAGTGGCCGAGGCGTACGCATCAGCTGACGTGCTCGTGGTCACCTCGGAGCATGAGGGCTTTTGCGTGCCGGTGGTCGAAGCCATGGCGTCCGGGCTCCCGGTGGTGGCCTTCGACCAAGGCGCCGTGCCCGAAGTCCTCAATGGCGGCGGCGCGCTCGTGGCCTCGAAGGATCCGTACGCGTTGGCGGAGTCGGTCCGTGCCGTCCTCGGCGACGCGGCCGGGCGCAGGGCGATGGGCGAGGCGGCCGGGCGTCGGCTCGAGGAGCTCGACCTCGTCACCGCCGCGGATCGTTTCGCCTCGCTGCTGCTGGACCTGCGGAATCGGAGCGACCACGGCTCGTTCGTCTCGTCCCGCTCGTCCCGTTCCGCACGCACGTCCCGCCCGGACCGGTGAGCGGTATCCACCAGTTCGTGCCCACGCTCCACCGCGGTGACGCAGTGGGCCGGCACACCCTGCGCCTGCGCGACGAGTTCGCCGCGAGGGGTGTCGTCTCGCGGGTCTACGTCGAGACCCCGACCCCGACACCGTGGCCGACTCGCAGCCCTACGCCGACTACGGAGACGAGGCTTCGGCCGGCGACGTCCTCGTCTACCAACTCGCGACCGCGTCGGGTATGGCCGAGTGGCTGTCCAGTCGCCGCGAGATGCTCGTCGTGAACTACCACAACGTCACGCCGCCCGAGTACTACGCGCCATGGGACAACGGGCTCGCCCGCCACCAGGTTCGGGCGCAGGCCGAGCTGGCGTTGCTGGCGCGCCGCGCCGCACTCGCCGTCACCGATTCCCACTTCGACGAGGCGGAGCTGCGCCGAGCGAGCTACGTGCGCACGGCCGTCGTACCGCCGGCCGCGGCCCTCCCGACACTCTCCGACCCCTCGGCCGGTCATCGCTCCTTCGCTCGAGCCTCCGCCCACGATCCTGGCTCACCGTCTGACCCCGCACGCGGCGCGCGCTGGGTGAGCATCGGCCGCATCGCCCCGAACAAAGCCCTCCAATACGCCATCGCCGGGTTGCTCGTGGCCCGCCGCCACCACGATGCCCGGGCCACCCTCGAGATCATCGGGCGCCCGGTCGTGCCGTCGTACGCCCGCGCCCTGCGGCGCTACGCCGACGAGCTCGGCCTGTCCCATGCCGTCACCTTTCACGGAGCGGTCGACGACGACATGCTGGCGGATCAGCTCGGCGGCGCTGACGTCGTCGTCCTCACCTCGGAGCACGAGGGCTTCGGCGTTCCTGCGGTCGAGGCCCTGGCGGCCGGTGTCCCGGTCGTGGCCAACCGGGCCGGGGCGTTGCCCGAAGTCGTCGGCGACGCGGGCGTCCTCGTCGACGCCGGCGACCCTTACGCTCTGGCCAGGGGCGTGGCGGCGGCGCTCGAGTCGCGAGAGGACCCCGCCCGCCGGGCCGCCGGACTGGAGGCCGCCCGCCGGCGCCTCGACGAGCTCGACCTGCCGACCGCGGCGGTTCGCACGGTGGACCTGATCAGCGCCCTCTGACCGCGGTCTCGACCAACGAGACGAACCGGCACGTCGACGCGTCCAGGTCGAACTCCGCCGCTCGCGCCAGCCCGGCCCGGGCGAGGACGGAGTGCAGCTCCGGGTCCGAGGTCACGCGCCCGACCGCAGCCGCGAAGGTGACGGGCGACTTGTCCGGTAACACCAAGCCCGCGCCGGCCACAGTTTCAGGCACGGCCGTCACCCCGTAGGCCACGATCGGCAGCCCGTGGCCCATGGCCTCGGCCAGCGGCACGCAGAAGCCTTCGTGGTCCGACGCGCACACGAACACGTCCGCTCCGCGGTAGTAGGCCTCGAGCTCGGCGCCCGTGACCGAGCCCGTCAGGTTGACGGCGTCGTCCAGCCCCAGCTCGGACACGAAGGCGCGCAACGCCGGCTCGTAGGTCTCCCCGAGAGGGGAGCCCACCAGATGCAGTCGCGCCGCCGGGTCGTAGAGGCGCCGGAGCACGTCGAGCATCTTGACGAGGTCGTGCGGTGCCTTGTGCGGCGAGATCTTCCCCACGTACAGCAGATCCACGCCCCCCTCGCGCGCCTTGCGCCCGCTCAGCGACGCGGCCAGCGCCGGGTCGGGCTCGTCGCTCTTGGCCGCCATGTCGATGAGCAGCGGCACCACCGCCGTGCCCTCGTAGCCGAGTGCCTGCAGCTCCGACTCGTTGAAGGCAGAGTCGGCGACGGCGAAGCGGCTCTGGGCGGCGAGGCGGGCGAGCTGCGTGCGCCCGAGCGCGACCTCGTACGCCACGTTGGGCTCCCAGTCGCGCAGCAGCGCCGCCGGCGTGATGTTGTGGTAGTTCACCAGCTTCGGCTCGGGTCTGGTGGCCAGGATGTCGTAGACGGGGCTGCCGATCGACGCTTGATACAGCAGCCACCGATCGCGCCCACTGCGGCCCAGCTCGGTGACCGGACGCCCCTCGTGCTCGACGTCAGGAGTGAAACTGCCGTAGTAGACGTCGGACTCCAGGCCAGCGGCGCGCAAGCCGTCGCGCAGGTTCAGCGTGTGGACTCCGACGGCGTCACGGCTCGCGAGCGACGGGATCACCTGGTCCACCCGCATCAGGTCGCGAGTTTACCGGCGGGTCCAACCCGGCGATTGCGCCAGGGATCCTCCAATTCGCGTACCGAGCGCCGTAGCATCGACGAATCGTGTCGGTCGGGAACAGGTCTCCTCGAGGTTTCCGCGCGGGGTCGCAGAGGTGCCGCCGAGATCGTCTGGGCCGTCGAACGGCGCGCGTGGCGGCGATCCTGGCCGTGTTGTCGTCGGCAGCGGGGGCGGCGGCCGCCCTGGCTCTCCCGCCATCACTCGCGGCGGCGTACCCGACGTCCACGGTGACCCTGATCGGACACGGGTGGGGTCACGGCATCGGGATGGGTCAGTGGGGATCACTCGGGTACGCCCTCGGACAGGACGCGCGGCGAGGGAAATTTCGCCTATCAAGTGATCCTCGGGCACTACTACGGCGGGACGTCACTCACCCAGACCGACGACGGCACCTCCATGCACGGGGGCAACGTGATCGTGGCCATGACCGAGGTCGACGGCGGTGACACGATCGTCGCGGCCCCGGGTGGTGGCGAGGTGAACTACCCCGGAGGCTCGGCCCAGGCCGTGCTCTTCCACCAGATCGGCCAGGGGGTCTTCCAGATCGACACGAGCACCTCGTGTGCCGGACCTACGTGGACCGCCGTCGGTACGGCCGGTGACCCGGTCGCCTCCGGCGGCCGGCGGCGGACCCCTCAACCTCTGTACCGGCGCCGGCACCATCGAGGTCCACGGCACCCTGGGCGCGCTCACGAACTCCATCGGGCAGTCGCGCACCGTCAACACCGTGCCGATTGAGCAGTACGTGGCCGACGTGGCGCCTGCCGAGTCCCCCTCGTCCTGGGCCTCCCTCGGCGGTGCCGGTCCTCAGGGCCAACCGTGGGGGTTCCAACAGAGCGAGGCCCAGACCGTGGCGGCCCGCTCTTACGTCGAGGCGAACCCGCTCAGCTTCGGCGGCTACGCGGACACGTGCGACCAGTCCTGCCAGTCCTATCCGGGCATGCGATGGGAGTCCGCCAGCTCGCTGCTGGCCGCCAGCGACACCGCAGGCCAGGTGATGATGGTGGACGGAACCAGGACCGTCGCCACCACCGAGTACTCCGCATCGTCCGGCGGCTACTCGACGGGCGATCAGTTCCCCGCCGTGCCGGACGCCGGTGACGCCATCTGCATCCCGCAGGCGTGCAACCCCAATCACGACTGGTCGGCGAGCGTTCCGGTGTCGTCGGTTCAGGCCGCCTATCCGCAAATCGGCACGCTGACGTCCATCACGGTGACGCAGCGCAACGGGCTGGGGGACCTCGGAGGGCGGGTGGAGCAGATGACGATCGCCGGCACGTCGGCGACGGCGACCGACACCGGGGACGGTTTCGCCGCCAAGCTCGGGCTCAAGTCCGACTGGTTCGCGGTGGGCGGCCAGGCGAGCGGCGGAGTCGGCGGGTACTGGCTCGACGCGAGTGACGGCGGTGTGTTCAGCTTCGGCAACGCGCAGTTCTACGGCAGCATGGGCGGAGTGCGGTTGAACAAGCCGGTCGTCGGTATGTCGGCCACGCATGACTCGGGCGGTTACTGGGAGGTGGCGTCCGACGGGGGTATCTTCAGTTTCGGAGACGCGCTCTTCTACGGGTCTACGGGGAGCCTGCACCTGAACCAGCCCATGGTCGGCATGGCGACGACGCCCGACGGCGGCGGGTACTGGCTGGTCGCCTCCGACGGCGGCGTGTTCTGTTTCGGCGACGCGCTCTTCTACGGGTCTACGGGGAGCCTGCACCTGAACCAGCCCATCGTCAGCATCGTGCCCACCCGGGACGGGCGGGGTTACTGGCTCGTGGCCTCGGACGGCGGCGTGTTCGCGTTCGGTGATGCGGGATTCGTGGGCTCACTCGGCTCGTCGCCACCGCCCACGCCGATCGTGGGCGTTGCCCCCACACCCGACAACGCCGGCTACTGGCTGCTCGAGGCCGACGGCGTCGCACACGCGTTCGGCGATGCTCCGGGAGTCGGGGTCAGTCCGGCGTCGCCGGGTCTCGGGTCACGGACCAGCGCGATGACGGCCCTGGTGGCGGACAGGTCCGGCGGCGGCTTCGACGCAGTCGACGGGACCGGCCAGGTCTTCGCCTACGGGGATGCGCCCTACTTCTCCGACGTGGCCAGCATCGTCCACGGGTACACCGGCCACGTCGTGGGCATCGCGAACCGGCCGAGCTGAGTACTGCGAGCCACGGCTCGCCGACTTAGCCCGGCCCCGCCCCGGCCCGGTTAAGGCGCGTCGCCTCGGCTCAGCGCCGGGCGTCTCGGGCGTCTCGGGCGTCTCTGGTGACGTCGGCCAGGCGCGGAAAGTGCCGGAGGCGTCCGAGCTTTCCGAGTCGCCCGGCATCGACACCGTGGTCGGCGGCGTTGAGCAGCCGCAGGTCACCCCGGCTGTTGCCGTAGGCCCACAGGAGGGGTTGCTCGCCTCCGTTGCTCGAGAGCAGTCCGTGGGAACGGAGGTGCACGACGAGGCGGGTGTACTTCTCGGAGCCCCGGCAGTTCTTGCCCTCGTAGCCGCCGGTGAGCAACCCGCCTCCACCGACGGCGAGCCGCGTCGCCACCGCTCCGTCCACTTTGAGCAGGCGACCCGACGGAACGACGTAGCACTCCGGAGAGGCCGAGACGATGACCGTGTAGTGACCCTGGCGCTGATGCCACTCCAGACGCCGTTTCGTGTCCTCCCGCAGGTGACGTTCCAGGTGGCGTTCGGCGAAGGCGACGCTGCGCCGGTCCAATTCGTGCTCGGGCAGACCGCCCAGGAGCCGGGTGAACAGCGTCTCTTTCACGGTGTCGGCCGTCGACCCCCCGGTCACCGCCGCCTGAAGCAGGCGAGGCGACAGCCGCGCCACCGCTCGCAGAACGGGCCACCAGCCCCGCACGGAGACGAGGAACGGAAAGACGCTGCCACCGTCGGTCAGCGTGCCGTCGAAGTCGAAGGCGGCGACGGTGACACGCCGCGTGGCGTCCGCCACGTGTTCAGCCGACCGGAGTGCCACCGCGCCCTGCCCCCTTGGCGAACCGGGCGGCGCCCGCCAGGGTCTCGCCGCTCGAAATCACTTCACGTCCGCGGCGAGCCTCGTTGACCGCCGCCGCCTCCTCGGTGAGGCCCCACTGCTCCAGGGCGCTCATGCGGTCGGACCGCAGGCAGACCTGGGGGAGCGCGGCCAATTCTCGGGCGAGGTCCACGGCAGCCTGGCGCGCCTGGCCAGGGGGGACGAGCCGGTTGACCAAACCCATGGCGAGGGCCTCGGGCCCGCCGACGGCGCGGCCGGTCAAGATGAGGTCCATGGCCCGCCCGTGGCCGATGATCCGGGGGAGGCGCACCGTGCCAAGGTCACACAGGGGGACACCGAAGCGGCGGCAGTAGACCCCGAAGACGGAGTCCTCGGCCGCGACGCGCAGGTCGCACCACAGCGCGAGCTCCAGACCGCCGGCGACCGCGAACCCCTCGACCGCTGCCACCACCGGTTTCGACAACGTCAGGCGGGTGGGACCCATGGGACCCGGTCCCCCGTCGGGGATGGGCCGGCGGTCGCCCTCCGCGACAGCCTTGAGGTCGGCCCCGGCGCAGAAGGTGCCCCCGGTGCCGGTGAAAACCGCCACCGAAGAGCTTGCGTCGGCCTCGAAGGCCTGGAAGGCCTGAAGGAGCCGAGCCGCGCACCCGCTGTCCACCGCGTTCCTCCGCTCGGGCCGGTCCATCGACACCACCGTGACCGGACCTTCGTACTCGACGACGACGCCTGAGGTCCCACCCGACGCTCCGGAGGTCTCGCGAGGCGCGATGCCATCCGGTGTGCCGGGGCGCGACGCGGGGCTCGACGGAGGGCTCACGAGTGCATTCTCGCACGGTACGAGGAAGCCTTCCGGCCATGGCCGGGCGGCTCGGTCCCAGGTGGGAGGCCACTTTCCGGGGAGGCCGGTCGAATGCCAGAAAGATGACCAATCGTGTCGACAATTGCCCGGGCAGCCGGTAAGATCTTCGTCCGCACACAGGGATGCAATCCGAATCCAGGAGGATCCAATGGCAGTACGACTCGGCGACACCGCACCCGACTTCACCGCGGATACGACCGACGGAACCATCAACTTCCACGAGTGGTTGGGTGACAGCTGGGGTGTGCTCTTCTCCCACCCCAAGGACTTCACACCGGTCTGCACGACCGAACTGGGCGCGTTCTCCAAGGCCAAGCCGGAATTCGACAAGCGCAACGCCAAGCTGATCGGCCTCTCGGTCGACTCCGTCGAGTCCCACAAGGGTTGGGCCGGTGACATCGAGGAGACCCAGGGTTCGGCCCTGGCCTTCCCGCTGATCGGCGACGAGGACCGGAAGGTCGCGGACCTCTACGACATGATCCACCCGAACGCCAACGACACCCTGACGGTGCGGTCGGTGTTCATCATCGGCCCGGACAAGAAGGTCAAGTTGACGTTGACCTACCCGGCCTCGACCGGGCGCAACGTCGACGAGATCCTCCGCGTCCTCGACTCACTGCAGCTGACGGCCGACTACAAGGTGGCCACTCCGGTGAACTGGAACGAGGGTGAGGACGTGATCATCGTCCCCGCAGTCAGCGACGAGGATGCCAAGGCCCGGTTCCCCAAGGGCTGGAAGGCCCTCAAGCCCTACCTGAGGGTGACGCCGCAGCCCAACCGCTGAGGAGGCTCAGGCCCCTCAGCCCTGCTCGGGGGTCCCGACGAGCTCGTCGCGCAGCTGACGCTTGAGGACCTTGCCCTGGGGGTTGCGCGGCAGGGGCTCGGAGCGGAACCACACGTGCGTCGGCACCATGAAGGCGGCAAGCCGGCTCTTGACATGGAGCGCCAGCTCGTCGGCGGTGATCTTGGCCCCGGGCCGTAGGACGACCACGGCTCCGACCTCCTCGCCCAGCGTGGGCTCCGGCACGCCGATGACGGCGCAGTCCGCCACGGCGGGGTGCTCGAACAGAGCGGCCTCCACCTGGACCGAGTACACGTTCTCGCCGCCGCGAATGATGATGTCCTTGGCCCGGTCCACGATGTAGATGAAGCCGTCCTCGTCCAGCCGCGCCACGTCGCCGGTATGGAGCCAGCCCCGGGTGAAGGTCGTGGCCGTCTCGTCCGGCCGCTGCCAGTAGCCGCGTACGACGTTGGGCCCCTTGACCCACAGTTCGCCTCGGACGTCGGGGCCTCGGGGAACGGTGTCGTCGGGTTCGTCGCCGGCGAAGTCCTCGGGCACGATCGCCACGTCGCAGACCGGGACTGCCGGCCCGACACTCTCGGGCTTGGCGACGTAGTCCGCACCCGAGTTCATGGAAGTGACCGAGGAGGTCTCCGTGAGGCCGTAGCCGTTGGACGGCTGGCCCACCGGCCATGCTTCGCGGATGCGGCGGACCAAGTCGGGCGGCGCGGGAGCGCCACCGTAGGAGACGCCCCGGATGGAGGACGTGTCGTACTTGGAGAAGTTCGGCGAGTCCAGCACCTGCATCACCATGGACGGAACGCCGCCGAAGGTGGCGATCTTCTCCCGCTGGATCAGCTCGAGGGCCCGCTCGGCGTCGAAGTGGTGCATCATGATGATCTTGCCGCCCGCGGCCAGGTTCGTGACCATGACCGAGTGGCACCCGGTCGCATGGAAGAGAGGGACCGAGAGCAAGAAGGCCGGCTGTGTCCTCGACCCCGTGTCCTCGAGCGTGGCGGTGCCGAAGCGCGTGGAGCCACGGGTGTTGAGGAAGAAGAGGCTCATCAGGTTCGTGCACATGTTGCGGTGGGTGCCCACCGCCCCCTTGGGCCGCCCGGTCGTGCCGGACGTGTAGAAGATGGTGGCGTCGTCCTCCGGGTCGATGAGGAGGTCGGGGGGCGAGGCGGCCTCGTCCACCTCTCCGAGTGCGAGCGGGAACGGCCATTCGGCGACGGGGGTGGCGCCGTCGGGAGGCTCGGCGACGGCGAGCGGGGCGCTCGTGGCGACGCGGTGCTCGTCGGCCACGATCACCGCGCCCAGATCGGCCAGCCCCCCGAAGAAGGGCCGGATCCTGGTGACCCGCTCCGTGTCCACGAACGCGACCTTGGACCCCGAGTCCTCCAGCCCGTAGCGAAGCTCCTCCCCGCTCCACCATGCGTTGAGCGGCACGACGACTGCGCCGGCCAAGGCGGCACCCCAGAAGGCCATCACCCACTCGGGGAGGTTCCGCATGATGATGGCGACGCGGTCGCCCTGCTCCACGCCGAAGTCCGAGCGCAGCCGGTGGGCCAGCGTGCAGGCGATGCGGTAGTGCTCGGCGAAGGTGGTCCGCTCGTCCTCGTACACGAGGAAGGGTGCATCCCCGTGAGCCAGGGACATGTCGATGACGGTTCGCAGGGAGGCGGGCGCGTGCATCCAGGTCCGGGTGGGGACGCCACGGATGTCCACCACCTGCATCTCGAACATCTGGCCCGGCGCGGTCAGGGCTTCGTTCGCCTCGGCCATCGACATGACGGGCGCGTCCTTCGGACTCACGTTGCCACCTCTCCCTCTTGGCGTGTGCCGCCGTCGCCGGTCTCGCTCCCGGCGTGGTCCGTCGGGGCGCCCGCCGTCGGGGCGCCCGCCGTACCGTCCGGGCCGAAGAGGGCGCTGCGGTAGTAGGCGAGCTCGCGCACGCTCTCGCGGATGTCCTGCATGGCGCGATGTCCGCCCTTCTTGACGGGAGCCGCCTTGTAGACCTGCGGGCGCCAGCGGCGGCAGAGCTCCTTCACGGTCGACACGTCGACGGATCGGTAGTGGAGGAAGTCCTCGACTTCGGGCATCTGGCGGGCCAGGAAGCGGCGGTCGGTACCGATGGAATTGCCGGCCAGCGGGACGGTGCCCGGCGCGGAGATGTGCTTCTTCAAGAACTCCAGCGTCTGCGCCGCGGCGTCGGCGATCGTCGTCGTCGAGGCTTCGATGGCGCCGACGAGACCGGATCGGGTGTGCATCGCCCGCACGACGTCGTCCATGTCGGCGAGCTGCTCGGCGGTGGCGTGGACGACGAGGTCGGGCCCCTCTTCGATGAGCGCGAGGTCGTCGTCGGTGACGAGGGACGCGATCTCGACGATGGTGTGGCGATCGGGGTCCAGCCCGGTCATCTCGAGATCGATCCAGGCCAGCACCGCCGGGCATGCTACCGGCCGGCGGGTAGCGTCTCGCGAGTGCGCGTCCCGCTCCACCGCGTCGACGGCGTCGCGGCGGTCCCCTCGTACGCCCGGCCTGGGGACGCCGGCGCGGACCTGGCGGCCCGGAGCGCGGTCGCGCTGCGCCGCGGCGGGGGCCGTGCCCTGGTCCCCACGGGGCTGGCGGTGGCCATCCCGCCGGGCTATGCCGGCCTGGTGCTTCCCCGCAGCGGCCTCGCGCTGCGCCACGGCGTCACCTGCCTCAACGCGCCGGGGCTCATCGACTCGGGTTACCGTGGTGAGCTCCAGGTCCTGCTCGTCAACCACGACCCGGACCACGACTACATGGTCGAGCGCGGCGACCGCATCGCCCAGCTCGTCATCGTGAGGGTGGAGGAGGCGGAGTTCGTGACGGTGGCCCGGGACGGACTGGGGGAGGCCGAACGAGGCCGCGGCGGGTTCGGGCATACGGGCACGTGACCGCGGGGGAGAGAGGCGGTAAGAAGGGTCGATGATGCAGGCGCTCGAGGGGATGGATGCGGCGTTCCTGTCGCTCGAGACCCCGACGACACCGATGCACGTCGGAGCGGCGCTGGTGCTCGAGCCGCCCGAGGGGACCCGGTCGCTGTTCTCCCCGTCGACCCGGTACGCGCAGATCCGGCGGGTCATTGAGCAGCGCCTCCACCTGGTGCCGCCGTTGCGCCAACGAGCCGTGCGGGTGCCGTTCGGGTTGCATCACGCGGTGTGGGCGGACGATCCCGACTTCGCCGTCGACGACCACCTGACCCGGGCCAGCCTCCCGGCGCCGGGCGGCCGGGAGGAGCTCGACGCCTACGTGGCAACGGTGATGGCCCGGCAGCTCGACCCCGACCGACCGCTGTGGGAGATGCACGTCGTCGAGGGCCTCGAGGGCGAGCGGACGGCACTGTTGGCCAAGGTGCACCACTCCATCCTCGACGGGGTCAGTGGAGCTTCGGTCCTCGCCGCCTTCCTCGATCTCTCACCCCGCTCGCGTGTCGTCGAGCTGCCGACGAAATGGCGGCCCGACCCGCTGCCGTCGACCGTTCAGGTGCTGCGCCACGCCGCCGAGTCCCTGGCGCGCCAGCCCGGCGAGACCCTGGGCACGATGAGGTCGGGGGTCGAGACGATGGCCGAACTCGGGCGCCACAAACAAGAGCTCACCGGCCGCGGCGAACGGACACCGCCGGGCTTCTTCGCCGGGCCCCGGACCTCGTTCAACGGTGCCGTGTCGAACCGGAAGCGCTTCGCGTCATTGTCGGTTCCCCTGGACGACGTGAAGCTGGTCGGCCGGGTCTTCGAGACGACGGTGACCGACGTCGTGATGGCGACGGTCTCGGGCGGACTGCGCAGGCTGCTCGCGGCGCGCGACGAACCTGTCAGCCCGTCTCTCGTCGCGGTGGTCCCGGTCTCCACGCGGGCGGACGAGGCGACCGGAGAGCTGGGCAACCAGATTTCGGGGATGTTCGTGTCGTTGGCGTCCGACGTCGACGACCCGGTGGCGCGGCTGGACGCGGTCGTGGAGTCATCGAGGGTGGCCAAGGACCACGAACAACTTCATAGAGCGCGCTTTCTCGGCGACTTGGCGCAGCTTGCCGTTCCGGCCCTGACGACGCGGATCGCCCGTGCCATGGCCGGGACGCGGCTCTTCGACCGGGTGCGGCCGCCGGCCAACGTCACGGTATCGAGCATCCGGGGACCCGGGGTACCGCTGTTCTTGGCCGGGAGCCGGGTGAGCGCGGTCTACCCGGTCGGGCCGATCGCCGAGGGGATCGGCCTGAACGTGACGGTGATGTCGTATGCCGACCGCGTCCACTTCGGCCTCTTCTCCTGTCGCAAGCTCGTGCCGGAGCTGTCGGAGGTCGCGGTGCACATGGACGACGCGCTGGCGGAGCTGACCGTGTGCGCACTGCGCGCGCAGGGGGCGACCGCCTGACCGGTTGAGATCCGAGAGGCGAGCGACGTGAGCCGGGGGAGTGGAGGGGAGGCGAACCGGCCCACGTCGCGCTGCCTCTATCTGGCGGGATGTCGCTTGGCTGCTAGGACCCCGTCGACGTGCTGGGGCTGGTGCCCGAGGGGGCAGACTGCGAACCGCCCGGAGGCGTTCCGTTGCCCGGCCCGGGGTGGGAGCCCGATCCTGAAGCGGAGCCGGAGCCCATGTTGGGGCAGTTCTTCGTGGTGCTCGACCCCGAGTTCGTGCTGGAGCTGGAGCCGGAGCCCGTGGAGCCGGAACCCGTGGATCCGGAAGTCCCGGAGCTGTTCGACGGCGAAGGCGACGTCGTGCCAGAGGACCCCGACGTGGTTGAGCTCGTCGTGGCCGCGTTGGCGACCAGTGCACCCCCGCCGACGAGTCCGGCGGTCAGTGCGCCCATGGCGAGCGCGTTGCGAAGGCGGAATTTCATGGGTCTGTGTGCCCTTCCTGTCGTGTCACGCCCACCCCCTTCGGGCGGGCATGACACAGCGTGCGCCACTGACCTGTGGACAGTCGTACGACCGGCTTGGCCGCTTGGTGGAGTTGGCTTGCGATCCGATGACGATTCTCAGGAAACGGCTGTGAGACCCGCGAACGAGCGAGCGAGCGGCAGTTGCCGGCTCGCGCTCGTCAGACCTCGCGGCTGGCGAAGGGACGCGCAGCGTCAGGGATTTGGTTCGTCGGCGGAGAGGATCCGAATGACCGTCCGGAGCTCCTCCTTCAACGGCGGCGTGCCCTCCAGCAGTAGGAGCGCATGGGGACTTGGACAATGTCCATTCCGGCCAGCTCCGGGAGGTTCTCGAGGTAACGCGCCACGGCGTCGAGATGGGCTCGGCGCGTTGCGTCATCCATGGTGATGACC
The DNA here is from genome assembly GCA_963767195.1 of uncultured Acidimicrobiaceae bacterium. GTDB lineage: Bacteria > Actinomycetota > Acidimicrobiia > Acidimicrobiales > RAAP-2 > Bog-473. The sequence continues at coordinate 76,383 of CAVYDA010000001.1, forward strand.
GCGCTGTAGGTGGCGGTGAGAGCCACGAGGTCCTCTTTGCTCATCGAACGCTGCCATCGGAAGAGCGTGGACTCGTGGGGGAAGAACGGGCTGTCGTCACCCCCGTCCACGTTCACCGCATGGCGGCCCTTGCGACGTTGGTCCGCCTCAGCCGCCTCTTCGGATGTGAGCTCGATTCCGCCCGCCCAGAGGTTTCGCATCCAAGCGACGGAGCGATCGGGACCATTCCAGACCAGCGAGAGCCGCCCACCGGGCCGGAGGACCCGTGCCACCTCGGGTACCGCCCGCGACTCGTCCACCCAATGCCACGCCGAGGCGGCGAGCACGACGTCGACCGAGGCGTCGGGACAGGGCAGCGCTTCAGCTCGACCGCCCACCACCTCCACGCCGGCCTCCGACATTCGAGCGGTCAGTACAGCGCGCATGCGATCGTCGGGTTCCACGGCGGTGACGTGTTCGAGGCGCTCGGCCAGGAGGCGGGTGAGGATGCCGGTGCCGGCTCCGATCTCGAGGGCGTCACGCGCTCCGGTCGGCACGAGCCATTCGAGGGCCTCGGGTGACGGACCAGGCCGGAGGCGGTCGTAGTCGGCGGCCACGGCTCCGAACGCCTTGCTCAGAACGGCGGTTGTTTCGTCCTGGTGCACGAGGTCGAATCTACCCACGGGCGGGCCGGATCTACGAGTCGCCGGCTCGGCCCGACCACCCGCCCGAGGAACCGGGTGCAGTAGAGTGGTTCGACGAACGCGGAAGTGGCGCAGCGGTAGCGCATCACCTTGCCAAGGTGAGGGTCGCGGGTTCGAATCCCGTCTTCCGCTCCATCCTAGCAGGTCAGAGGCCATTTTTCAACCGAGACGGCAGCCGACCGTCGTCCGCTTGGCGTGTCCCATCGCCTTTCCAAATGGCACTTCCGGTTTCAGCGGGGTCCGACGATCCCGTGACCAGGTGGCCTGAGGATCAGCGGGTATCCACCGCGTAAGCACAGAGGCGCTTCAGTCTCAATGTGTGAAAAAGAAGATCCTCCACGCCTCTGTGTACGTCGATCCTAGTGAGATCGTCACCCATCTCGTCGGGCTCAAAGACGTCCGCGTCTTGTCCTATGCCCGCCGCGGTCCCGCCGGTGAGATCACCATCGAACAGCAGGTCGGTGATGCTCGCTGCCCGAGCTGTGCGGGACGGGCGTGGGTCAAGGACCGCCCGGTGGTCTCCTACGTCGATCTGCCTTTTGGCGGGGTGCCGATGACCATCCGCTGGAAGAAGCACCGCCTCGTCTGCCCCAACACTGAGTGCACCGTTGGTTCGTTCACCCTCAAGGACCACCGGATCGCCGCCAAGGGCTGCATGCTCACGACGAGGGCAGCCAAGTGGGTGGTCAAACAGATCGGTGCGGGCGAGACGATCTCGCACTTGGCCAACGAGCTCGGGTGCTGCTGGGACGTCGTCAACGCGGCGATGCGCATCTATGGCGCCGCCCTGTTGGCGGCGGACACCAAGCGCTTGAAAGAGACCACGGCCATCGGCCTCGACGAGACGCTCTTCGTGCGCGCCGGCCCCTATAAGCAAAAGGCCTGGTCGACGACGGTCTGTGACGTGGCCAACCACGCCCTCATCGATGTGCTCGCCACCAGGGACTTCACCGCCGTGGCGGGCTGGCTGCGCCGCCAGCCCCACCACGTCAAAGAGCGCCTCGAGTACGGCTGCTTGGACATGTCGAGGACCTACAAGCGCGGTCTTTCACGTCGTCACCCCCAAGGCGACGCGCGTCATCGATCGCTTCCACGTCATGCGCCACGCCATCTTGGCCGTCGAGCAGACCCGCCGCCGGGTCCAACAAGAGCGCCTCGGTCATCGCGGGCGCGCGAGACGATCCGCTCTATCGGGCCCGCAAGCTCTTGGTCATCAAAGCGACGGCGGCCGACGCCGAGCTGACCGCTCGCCTCGAGAGCCTGCTCGCTCTCGGCGACCCTGACGGCGAGGTGGCCTTCGCCTACAGCGTCAAAGAGGCTGTGGCGCGTTTCTACGAGACCCAAGATCCAGAGGCCGCAACCGACCTGTTGCGCGACATCATCGATCACGCCTCGAGGCCTTCGGCTCCTCCTGAGGTGCGCACCCTGGCGCGCACGCTTTCCAACTGGTTCGAGCCCATCGTGGCCTGGCACCAGGCCAAGGTGTCCAACGGGCCGACCGAGGGCATGAACAACCTGTTGAAACGGGTCAAGCGCGTCGCCTTCGGCTTCACCAACTTCGAGAACTTCCGCATCCGGGCCTTGCTCTATGCGGGCAAGCCCAACTTCAGAGTCCTCGACTCGATCGTGGTGGCCTGACGTGGCTCACCCCGCTGAAACCGGAAGAGCCTCATTGGTCCGCACCGCTCACGTCCGCTCGCAGACGCGGACACCAATCTGTTAATATAGCGCGGACGCTATGTGGGGTCAGGTTGAGCTTGAACCAGAAGTTGGTGAGTGGTTCTTGGGGTTGCCCGCCGAGGAGGCAGACCGCGTGCGCTTCCACATCGACCGACTCGCTGAGTTCGGCGCCACGCTCGATGAACCCCACACTCGGCAGTTGGACGGCAAGCTTCGAGAACTTCGGTTCTATCTGTCGGGTCGGCCGACACGGATCACATACTGGATTGCACCGGGGCGCAGGATCATCCTCCTCACCGTGTTCAAAAAGACCCAACGGCAAGAGCGCAAAGAGATTCGACGAGCGAAGCAGGCGATGGAACGGTGTGCTTCCGAAGGGCATACGAGCGACGAGGAATAGGACTTATGGCCAGACGAATGAATTGGGACGGTTTCAAGGCGGAGCGGCCTCTTGGCGAAGAGGGTCGTGTCGCGTACGAAGATGAGGCGCGGATCAGTGCATTTCGAACCCTCGTGTACCGACTGCGCATAGAGGCAGGGCTGACTCAGGCCGATCTGGCGGATCGAATGGGTACCACCCAGTCAGCCATCGCTCGGATGGAGGGAGGGGGGACGCGTCCTACACTCGAGACACTTGAGAAGCTCGCGGTGGCTGTAGGCGGAGAACTCGTGGTAGGTGTCGGTGAGAATCTCTCAGAGAATCGTAGTATCGCCAAACTTGTGCGTGACGGTCACGCCGTAATCCGCCACGCCAGCTGAAACGTCAGACCCGTGTTCGTCGTTCACGGAACGAAGAAGTTCTTAGAGCGGGCCAAGCGACCTGTCGAAGACGCTGGACATCCCAGCACTGCTTTGGGGAATTGGTATGCGACGGCAGCATTTTGGAAGCCTCACGCGGCGGTTTTCGTCAACGAACGGACGCTGATGCCGATAATTGTGCCATTGGCCCCTGCTATCAGTGTGACCGACCGATTTCCCGTCTACGCATCAGCCGTTTTTGCGGCGTTAGGTCTCGACGAATCTTTTGTCGAGTCAGAGATCGCCGAGATGTCCGACTTCCGGTTGGCCGAGACGAAGAGTCGCAGTCTTCTCGGGAGCGTGAACGAATTTGTGTATCTCGGCAAGGCGTTCAGTGACGACGACCGCTCCTACGACCCCGTGGAGCTCTCGCTCGAATTGGCGAAAGTACCCTGTGGTCGCCTGTACGGGAGTCACGTCACTCCCGACGATGAACTACGCGCCTTCGTTACCACTTTGGGGAATGACCGGTCGCTGAGTCCAAAGCGCTGAACACGGCATTGCGCAGTCCGAACACCGAGTCCCTGGTGATGCTCGAAGGCTCGTCGATAGTAGAGCCTCTACTACAGCGGAGGACTGGGCGGACGTACTGGAAACTGGGTGGACGGAACCGCACCTCACAGCATCCCCAGGACCTAAACGGACGAAATCCCTCACCTTGCCAAGGTGAGGGTCGCGGGTTCGAATCCCGTCTTCCGCTCCATCGGAGCAGGTCAGAGGCGGTTTCTCAAATTGTTGCGGGCACAGTTGACGTGCTGACGCATTCTGATTGACGTTCTCGCCTCAACCGCTAGGTCTTGAGCCCGCGTGGCAGCTGGGAACTTGGCCCAGGAGATCCTCGAGAGTACGGCTCCCCATGCGCCGCCCAAGATCGGTGACGATCCGAAGAGCGAGTGGGTCGCAGCCAACACTGGCAAGGTGTTCACGGAGCAAGTCCGCAGCTCGACTCAAGTTGCGAGCCGCGGCACTGCGGACTATTTCGATGTGATGCCGCTCCCAGTTCATCGGGCGGCCACTGAGAGGACTCGGGCGCGCTTGCGGTGATGGCGTCGAGATCGGCGACGGCGAGTCCGAATCCCGGGTCGGCCGTGACCGCGAGGCAGAGCGAACTCGCTACGTCAGGCAGGACTAACGCCTGCTGCGCTTGCCGGTAGAAGGCGGCGGCTTCGTTGTTGGTGGTGACCACTCGGCCGTGGTCCTCGACCGCTGGTCCGGCAAAAGCCGTATGGCCTCGGCGGTCCGTGGCAATTTCGGGGTCCTGATGCATGGCTACAGGCTGAGCTTGCGCCCTGAGGTCGTCCTGAGGTGATGCTGAGGTCTCGAAGGGTGCCAAGGACGCTCTCTGGGAGGCCTTCAGGTTGCGGCCGGGGTAAGGCGAGCTGCGAGCGCGACCAGATCCGGCTCGTCGGTCAGCGTTCGATGCGAGAGACCTCGGGTGCGCTGCTGCGCCAGCGCGAGGAAACGGTCGGTGTTGTCCTGATTGGGGTCGGCGATCGCGTTCGCTGCGGCCAGAGCGGAATCGGCGAGGAGTTGGGTTTCGGGATCTCCGATTGTTCCCGCGGCGCTGGTAGCGTCCGCGGCGAACATGGTCGCGACGCCCGGTTGACCTGCGCCGAGAGCCCACCAGGCCATTCCCGCCAGCACTCGAGGCTGGCCAGCGGGTAGGTCAGCATCTCTGTAGCGGTCGGCCGCCGCGTCGAGCAACGCTCTCGCTCGGTCCAGGTCGCCGAGGCGACGGGCGACTGCCGCCTGGCCAACGATCGCGTCGGCTGACAGTCCCGGGTTGAAGCAGCAGCTGATTGCCTCCTCATAGAGGTCGTCGGCTTTGCGGTCGTCACCTTGTCTCGCTCGCAGCCCAGCTAGAGCGACGAGCCCGAAGGGCAGGAGGGGATGCTGCCCGGTTGCCCGGCACCGTTCCAGCAGGACCTCGTAAGCTGCTGATGCACCCTCGAGGTCTCCCTTTCCCGCGATGACTCCAGCTAGAGCGTTCAGTGGAGAGGCGACGAGCAAGACCTCTCCTTCTGCATCGAAGCGTTTTATGCTCGAACGGGCGGCTGTCTCGGCCTCCTCGAGACGCCCCAGCGACGCCTCGTCCCAGGCGACGAGTAAGTCGTGCGCGGCGAGGAGCCAATCATCATGATCTGCCTCTAGCAAACCCTGCGCTTCGCCTAAGACGTCAAGTGAGCGGCCGAACTCGTGGGCGCGCACGAGTACCGTCGCTCCAAGCACGAGCGCCTCTGTCAGGCGGGCACGATCGTCGCAACCCGACCTCAACGCTACGATCGCGCCCTTCGCATTCGACCACCCCCGCCGATGGGCTTGTCGACATGCCTACGCAATAGCCATGCCAAGCCTGGGCGCTTGCTTGGAGTTCAGGACGGCGATCGCCTGTACCGTTGAGCGCGTCGCCCAGCCACCTCGCACCTTCGGCAAAGTCGCTGTTGATGAACCACAACCAGGCCATTCCAGAGGCCATGGACAGCGCCGCATCGATGTCGCCGGTCGCCAGGTGCCAATCGAGCGCGGCCTTCAGATTGCCCAATTCGGAGGTAAGGCGTTCGCACCAGAATGGCGCCGTGGCACCTCGGAGACCTTCGTGGGCATCTTCCGCCATCTGGCGGTAGTAGGTCGCGTGCCTGACGCGAGCGGCGTCGGCGTCGCCTGAGTCGTCGAGACGATCCCTGCCGTATTGCCACAACGTCTGCAACTGGGTGAATCGGGCCCCGCCAACGCTCGGCGCAATGACGAGAGACTTGTCCACCAGCCGGCTGAGGACGTCGAGGCTCTCAGAACTCGGCACGTCGTCATCGGCGCAGACGGCCTCGACCGCGTCGAGCTCGCAGCCACCGACGAAGACCGACAGACGAGCGAAGAGGTGTCGCTCATCCTCGAAGAGGAGGTCATAGCTCCAGTCCACGACGGCTCGGAGCGTCTGCTGGCGGGGCAGCGCGGTGCGGGCGCCGCGGGTGAGCAGCGAGAATCGGTCGTCGAGCCGTTCGGCCAACGTCGAAAGTGGCAACGCACGGAGTCGGGCAGCGGCGAGTTCGATGGCCAGGGGCAGGCCATCGAGTTGGTGGCAGATGCCCTCGATGACATCGCCGGTTGCGCCATCGCTTTGGAAGCCCGGTTGGGCCGCGCAGGCACGATCGACGAAGAGTTGGGCGGCGACAGCCGGCGCCAATCCGGGGATCGGAATGACACAGCTCGCCGGGAACGCCGAGCGGCTCGCGGCTGGTGGCGATCAGCCGCAGGTCCGGCACCGCTGTGACCAGCGTGTGGGCCAGGGACGCCGCCTGATCGATGACGTGCTCACAGTTATCGAGGACCACGACGAGGGAGCGGCCGGCGAGGTGGAGCACGAGGTGATCCACCGGCGATTTGGGAGCTGCGCTGCCAGGAATCGTCGACCCGCTAGATCCCAGTGCCGCCGCCGCGGCAGAGGCGACCCCTTCGGGATCGGTGACCCCGGCGAGCTCGACTAGCCAGGCGCCGCCTTGGTGTTGCTCCGAAGACGAGGCGGCGACCTCGGTCGCCAGGCGGGTCTTGCCGACGCCCCCGGGGCCGATCAGCGTCACCAAACGACTTGAGCGGACGGCGTCGGCCACCTGCTCGAGCTCGACGTCGCGGCCGACAAAGCTGCTCAACTGCTCGAGCAGGTTGCCCGCCACGGTCGGTAACTCAGCGGCGCGTCGAGGTGACGGCTCGACGTGGCAGAGCGAAGGGTCCTGGTCGAGGATGCGGGCCTCGAGGTCGCGCAGGCTCGGGCTCGGATCGATCCCGAGTTCATCGACCAGCCGGTCGCGGATCTCGGTGTAGGCACGCAAGGCTTCGGCTTGGCGTCCAGCCCCGTAGAGGGCGAGCATGCGCAGCTCCCAGAGGCGCTCGCGGAGCGGGTGTTGGCGGCACAACACGTCGAGCTCGTCGACCAGTTCTCGGTGGCGGCCCTGCGCCAGGTCCGCCTCGGCCCGGGCCTCGATTGCCACCACGGTCAGTTCCTCGAGATGTGCTCGTTCGGACCGTGCGAATTCGGCATAGGCGAATTCGGCCAGCGGCTCGCCTACGTCGTAGCCCGAGCGCCTCACCCAGCGCGGCCGACCCCAGTGCCCCGTGGCCCTCCTCAATCAAGCCGCCGGCCTGTTCGCACCAGCTGCTCGAAGCGGACGACGTCGATTTCTTCGGGGGCGACGGCGAGGGCATAGCCGCCTTCGGAGGTGGTGATGGAGGACGCTCCGAGGGTTCGGCGCAGCTGGCCGATCTGGGCCTGCAAGGCGTTGGCTGGTTTGGCAGCCTGCCCGTCTTCCCAGAGCTGGTCGATCAGACGGTCGGCGCTGACCGGACTTCCTCGATTGAGCGCCAGTAGGGCCAGTAGCGCCCGCTGTTTGGAGCCACGTATGGGTATCGGCACGCCTGCTCTGGCCACCTCGAACTCACCGAAGAGCTTGACGTCCACCAGCCCACCGTACGACCGGTGTTGTCCAGGGGTCGGACCGGCCTGATCCGGCCCACCTCAGGGGTACGTCAGTGCCACCTCAGGCTTCGAGCGCAGGCTGCTTCTCGTACCAAGAACGTCGAGGAAAGGAAGCACCATGATCGAGGCGAAACACCTGACCAAGCGCTACGGCAGGACTGTCGCTGTCAATGACGTTTCCTTCACCGTCAAGCCCGGGCAGGTGACTGGCTTCCTCGGCCCAAATGGGGCGGGCAAGTCGACCACCATGCGCATGGTCCTTGGCCTGGACACCCCGACTTCTGGTGAGGTCGCCGTGGCCGGCAAGCCGTACCACCAGCTGAGCGACCCTCTCAGGTCGGTCGGGGCACTCCTGGACCCGAGAGCCATCGTCGGCGGCCGGAGCGCCGCCAACCACCTGATGTGGCTGGCCGACAGCAATGGCATCGCTCGTCGCCGGGTCAGCGAGGTGCTCGACATCGTGGGCCTGAGCGACGTGGCCGGAAAACGAGTCGGGACCTTCTCGCTTGGCATGAACCAGCGGCTCGGCATCGCTGCTGCTCTGCTGGGCGATCCTGAGACGCTGATGTTTGACGAGCCGATCAATGGCCTCGACCCCGAGGGAATCCTCTGGATCCGCAACTTGATGAAGTCGTTGGCGGCTGAAGGCCGCACGGTGTTCCTCTCGAGCCATCTCATGAGCGAAATGGCCCAGACCGCCGATCACCTCCTCGTCATCGGCCGAGGACGCATCATCGCCGACGCCGCTACCGATGAGTTCATCAACCGACACACAGCAGCGAGCGTGCGAGTCCGCGCTCTCCAGCAGATCGATTTGGCTGAAGCCCTGAGCGCTCGCGGTGCTCTGATCGATTGCGGATCGGACGGCGCCATGGTCGTGACGGGGTTGGACTCCGCCGACATCGGCGGAGTCGCTTCCGCCCTCGGCATCACCCTCGTTGAGCTGGCTCCGCTCGGGTCGTCGCTCGAGGAGGCCTACTTCGACTTGACCAAGGACGAAACCGACTACCACGCCAGCCAGTTGGCCGGCTCGACCAAAGGAATCTGACATGAGCACTGCAACCCACACCACCGATTCAACTCGCTTCGCCTCCCCGGCTCCTCCCGTGCGCACCGGGGCGATCAGCAGGGTCCAGAGGAGCGAGTGGACAAAGCTTCGCACTCTGTCCTCCACGTGGCGGACCGTGGTCGCGGCCACCACCCTCTCTGTTGCTCTGGGGATCGTCTTCTGTGTGACCCAGGCCAATGCCTGGACCACGATGACCGCGGCTCAGCGCCACACGTTCGACCCCACAGCCTGCTCGCTGGCCGGCTTCTTCATCGGCGCCGTAGTGCTCGGGGCTCTCGCGGCGCGTTCGGTCACCTCGGAGTACTCGAGCGGAATGATCCGGTCGACCTTCACGGCGACGCCCAACAGACGGATGGTGCTCGCGGCCAAGGCTGTAGTCACCGCGGTGTTCGTGTTTCCCGTCGCGCTCGTCGCCGACGTCGTCAGCTTCGAAGTCGGTCAGCGGATCTTCGCCAGCAAGCACATCGGAGTGACGCTCGGGGACCCTGGCGTTCTTCGCGCAGTCATCTTCGGAGCCCTGGCCACGAGCCTGATCGCACTCATCGGAGTCGGTCTTGGCGGACTGATAAGGCACACAGCTGCAGCGACCACGGCACTCGTGCTGGTCATCGTCGGAGGGGCCGTATTCGGACAGTTGCTTCCGGCCGGTTTCCGCCCGTACTTGCCCGGGACTGCGCTGCAGGCAGCCATCACAGTCAACAACTGGGAAGGGTTGCTCAAGCCAGGGGCGGCGATGGTGGCCCTGTGCATCTACGCCGCCATCGCCTTGGCGGGGGCATCGATCCGGGTGGCCCACAGGGACGCCTGACGACTTGAGTGCAGCCTCATAGAACAACTCGAAGCGTGCACGAAATCGCAAGACGCACGAGGTGTCGGTGGCCACCAGGATCCGTGTCCTGTTGGCCACCGTTCGTCCATTGGGCGGTGTCGGAGTATCCGACAGGATCTCCCCGTAGGTGGAAGAGTGGAAGCAAAGGAGCTCGGTCGCCCCGGCCTTCCGCCACTCCTCGAAAGAGACGATCTCGCTGTGATCGTCTGACGGAGCCGACGCCTTGCAAGCAAGCGATCCTCGGGAATGTGGCGCATAGTCGACCCACATGGCATGAGGACGGGCCGGTCTGCGACAACTTGCGCTGCCCGAGCCATTGGAAGGTGAACTGCGGAGGGTCGGCAGTGAGTTCGAGCGATAGTAGAGCGCTCTACTACAGCGACGGACTGGGCGGACGGGGTGGAAACTGGGTGGACGAACCGCACTTTCGGAGATCTGCCAGACCCAGAAGTACGAAACCCTCACTCACCTTGCCAAGGTGAGGGTCGCGGGTTCGAATCCCGTCTTCCGCTCTAAACGACGAGGTGAGGGCGGGTTTTTCAACCTTCCTGTCGCTTCTCGGTGACCCGACGAGGGAGGAGCAAGGCTGAACAACGCGGGACGGGTTCAGCGGTCGGGTTGTGTCTGCTCCAATACGGCGCACTTGATCGTGCGTGCTGCTGTTGTCCGAGCGTTCGACGAGCACATTGGTGTCTTTCGTAGGCGATGCCGGAGACGTAAAGCGGTTCCAGCAACGTATTGACGTTCGGGGAGAGGCGTCGATCTTTGGCCTCAAGCAGGGATCGCCGTCCGTAGGGCCTCGACGACCTCGAGTTCGACCAGGGCCAGTTCGCAGCGCGTTCGCAGTGCGACCCCGAGAGCTTGCGCCTCGGGGCCGGCGTATGAGGGCATGAAGGCGAGGAACGTGGCGACGACGGTGTAGCCGGCTTGGACGCGATGGGCGGCCCACGCCTCGTCGAAGCTGATATGTGTGCCCCCGGCGGCCCGGACGGCCTCGAGATAGAGCCGGAGCAGGTCCCGCTCGGACCGGCGACGCTCCATGGGGTCGATCGTCATCGTGAGGAAGTAGCTGATGTCACGGAGGTGGGTGCTCACCCGTGATAGGCCCCAGTCGACGAAGCCGACCCGCCCACGGTCGAGGAAGACGTTGCCAATGTGGGCATCGCCGTGGATGTAGGTCTCCGGGCCTGCATTCCAGAGTTCTTCGAGCCGGGCGTGGTGATCGACGAACAGCTCGCCGACCGCCATATACGACGGCGAGACTGCATCGGCGTTGTCGTCGAGGACCATACGCATCAACTGGGCGGCCACGTCGGTCGGCTGCGGCCGGGCGAGCGCCATCCAAGGGGCGGCGGCGGTGCGGGCCGCGGGATCCTCGAACCGGGCGTGGAAGCCGGCCAACTCTTCGAGCGCGACGGCGGCGGCGTCGGGCGTCACACTCCACTCCCCGTCGGAGAACGCGCACCCCGCGGCGGCGAGGTCCTCGAGAACGATGGCGAAGTTGCCGTCATCGGACGAGGCCGCGAAATATGCGTGGGGCACCCGCAGGTCGAGGGACCGGGCGACGTCGGCGTAGAAGCTGGCTTCCCGCTCGCCCATGCCGCTGGCGCCGATCATCTCCCGGTGGACCGGGTCGAGCGGTGCCAGCTTTACGAAGAGCGACGAGGGCCCTTCATCTGGCGTCGCATAGCTCAGGGCGATCCGCACCCGCTGGTTGGTGGCGACCGCATGATCCAGGATCTTCACGTTCACGACGTCAGCGCCCAGAACCTCAGAGAGCCACGCCGGGGTCAGTTCCTCTGCATTGACGGGAAGCGCGCACATTGGGCAGACCTTCCTCTGGATGCACCCTACCGAGGTCCTATAAATCCATTTCAGCCAACGGCTACGGGAGAGTCGCTGTCGCCAGGTGAGAAGCTTCCATTTCCGAGCTCGCCCTGAGCGCCGTATCCCCAGCAGTCGATCGCGCTCGAGGTCAATACGGCGCAGTAGCCGCTCTTCTCCGCGTCGCCGACCAAGTTCTTGACAGCGGTGATCGTCCCAGTGCCGCCAACACCTTGGACGGCCACAGGTGTGGCACTCCCTTCATTGCCAGTCGTATAGAAGGCGCCGTCACCGAGCTGGCCCTTGTTACCGTAACCCCAACAATCTGCTCCTCCTGAGTTCATCAGCGCGCAATAGGAGTCTCCCATATCACTTGTGACGTCAGTCACTCCAGTGAGGACCCCGATCCCTCCGATGCCTTCGACGACAGTAGGTACAGCGCTATCGTCGAAGGTGCCGTTGCCGAGCTCGCCATTTCCGCCGTAACCCCAGCAGACCATTCCTGCAGGGTTGCTCACCGCACAGTAACTGAGGCCACCGCCGAAGAGGTCCGTTACTGAGGTGAGTGTACCGGCCCCATTTACACCCTCGACAGCGACGGGTGTGGCGCTGCCTTGGGGCGAGGTTGTGAGATATGTGCCGTCCCCGAGCTCGCCCGCCGAGTCGTCGCCCCAGCAGTCCACTCCGCCCGACGTCACCAAGGCGCAGTAACCACTTCCGTCACCATCGCCGATCAGATTCGTTGCCCCCGTGAGTTCTCCGATCCCCCCGACGCCTACAACGGCGACGGGCGAAGCGCTGTCGCCGTACGAGGCATTTCCAAGCTCACCGACTGCGTTCCAGCCCCAGCAATCGACTCCGCCAGAGCTCAACAGGGCGCAGTTGTCGAAACCACCGCCGGTTAGGGCAGCCACCCCGGTCAGTGTTCCGAATCCCCCTACACCCTCGACCGAAACAGGTGTGGCGCTGTCATTGAACGTGCCATTGCCAAGCTCGCCGAAGTAGTTCCACCCCCAACAGACCACCCCGCCCGATGTCACCAAGGCACAGTAGCTTGGGCCGTCGGCAATCAAGCTCGTTACCCCGGTTAGCGTCCCGGTCCCACCGACACCACTCACGACCACGGGTGTCAGGCTTCCCCTGAGTGATCCTGTATAGAACGTGCCGTTTCCGAGCTGACCATCGCCGCCCAGCCCCCAACAATCCACACCACTCCCATTCATCAGGGCGCAGTAGCTCCCGTCGTGACCGACCAGGTTCGTTACTCCGGCAAGTATCCCGGTTCCTCCTACGGCGGCGACGGCAACAGGCGTCGCGCTGCCTGGACGCGTAATGACACCATTGCCGAGTTGGCCCTGGCCGCCCTTTCCCCAACAATCCACTCCGCTCGAGGCCAGCACTAAGCAGTAGCCCTCGCTGTCATTCTCGGCGCTTGTCGCGCCGTCTAGTGGCGTGAGCACGGTGAAGTCCGATCTAGTCGATACCGTACCTCCCGCGGTTTTGACCTTGATGGTGCCAGTCGTGGCATCGGCGGGCACGTCCGCTGTGATGTTCGTCGAGGTGTCGGAGACAACTGTGGCGATGCTGCCATTGACTGTCACCTTCGTTGCTCCTGCCAGATGGGCACCGTCGATCGTGACCTCGGTCCCGACCGTTGCGATGGTTGGCTTGAAGCTTTCGATTGTCGGCTTTGCTGTCGAAGCTGAAGCAGTCAATGCGGGGCTACTGACCGAGACGACGATCAGAACAGCGAGCAGGATCTTGCGTCCCATAAGCCAACCTCCAATGTGCTCTGTCGACCGATCCGTATGAAACTGTGACACGAGGACGGTCTCCGTGACGCGTCTGACTCTTTCGCGCAGAGTCTTTCATATCAAGCCCTGTGCTCTCTGGGCGCCGCTTTCCTCGGCCCTCGCACAATGATGCCAGTGGTGAGCTCAGGCAGAGTGGACCGAGAACACGACAAATTCGTCCGTCTCAAAGGTCGGGATCGCACAACGCGCGAAAACGCCGTAATCACGATAAACGACTCCGCTCGCGGGGACCGATCGACATTTGCGAGTAGAGCGGCCATTCGCTCACGTTCGTTCGCAACAAAGTTCACCGCCGGAACACGCACTGTGCGACCCCGGGATCGCGGTCTTCGACTACATCCTTGTAAGCCGGCGATCTACGGAACTCGTCTGGGCCGCTGTAGGTCGGGAGTCCGCTCCAAAAAGAAGTCCTGCTTAGGGACATGGCATCCCTGGCTCCGTACGTAGGCGACAGTGGCTCGAGCACATCTGTTCTACTCGCCCCATTGCCTCAGGTTGCCTCACGGTCATTTCACCGGGTCTGAGCCCGCACCCGAACCCGAACCCAGGAGGCGAGGCACCCTTCGCCGGTGGCTCGTGCGCTACGCCAACGACGAGATCAAGGCACTCGCCGAGAAGACTCCGGCCCGACCACTGTCCCCACCAACTGCCACTCGTCGTCGAAGTTCGGACCTGTTTGCCCTGGCGATCCTGCCGGCCGGACTCGCGCCGCGTTACGAGCGCCTCGGTTCGGTATTCCATGAGCGCCTGGTCGTTTTCACGGTCAGCGGTGCACTGCCTTGGACCGCACCATTTCCAGGATCCCGGCACGGCCTCCCTCCCGACCGAAGCCGCTCTGTTTCGTACCGCCGAAGGGGGTCGCCGGCGAATTGCGTCCCATTCCATTGATCACGACTGTTCCGGCCTCAAGCTCTCGGGTGAAACGCTCGATGCGGCGCTCGTCGTGAGTGTGCACGTAGGCGGACAGCCCGAGAACGTTGTCGTTCGCTTTGGCCAGGGCTTCGTCATCGTTGTTGAACCGCAGGACGGCGTGAACGGGACCGAAGACTTCGTTACGGGCCAGATCGCTCTCGTGGTCGACATCACCGAAGACGGTCGGTTCTACGAAGTAGCCCTGCGAAAGCTCGCCCCCGCATCGACTCCCGCCTGTGACCAGCGTCGCCCCGTCCTTCCCAGCCCGGGTGATGACGGCCATGATCCGATCTGCCGCTGCCTCGGTGACCACGGGCCCGACGTACGTGCCCTCGTCGAGAGGGTCGCCGACGACGAGTGACGCAACTGCGCCAACGACCTTTTCCAGAAATTGCTCGTACACGTCGTCGTGAACGTAGGACCGAGTGGGGAGAGCACACCCCTGACCGGAGAGCAGCCCGGTTCCGACAAACGCGGCCATCGCGGCCGCCCCATCGAGATCGGCATCAGAGAACACAATGTTCGGTGATTTGCCCCCGAGTTCCAGGGTGACGGGAGTGATATTGAGGGCCGCACTCGCCATGATCGCCCGACCGGCCGCGGTCCCACCCGTGAAGGTGACCTTGTCCACCCCGCTATGGGCGACGAGGGCGGCACCAGCGTCGACACCGCCGACGACCAGGTTGAGGACATCTTCAGGGAGTCCGGCCTCGAGCGCGAGCTCGGCGAAGCGCAGCATCCCGAACGGTGAGACCTCGGGAGGCTTCGCAACCACCGCGTTGCCAGATGCGAGCGCCGGGCCGCACTTTTGGGCCATGCCCATCATCGAGCCGTTCCACGGTGGAATGGCGGCCACGACGCCGTAGGGCTCGAGACGCACGGCAGTCCCGCGTTCACCACCGAATTCGCCAGCGTCGAGCTTGTCGCACCACCCTGCGTAGTAACGGACCCAGGCGGCCGCATGCATCCCGGGATTCATGGCGCTCACCGGCGTGCCATTGTCGAGCGCAGCGAGCTCGGCCGCCTCCCGAGCGTTGGCTTCCAACAGATCGGCCAGACGGAACAGCACTGCGGCCCGTTTGGCCGGGGCCAGACGACCCCACGCGGGTTGGGCCGCTCTGGCCGCCGCTACCGCGTCGTCCACGTCGCGTTCTCCCGCCAACCCCACCACCGCCTGCGGCCTTCCGGTCGCTGCGTACCGGTGCTCGTAGGTGCCGCCGGCGTCGCTGTGGCGCCAGAGGCCGGCGATCAGGTGACCCTGGGTCGCCAGCCGACGGACGACTGCACTGACCGCGGTCGCTTTCAACGGCGGGTCCTCACAGGGTCAACCCCCAGCCGCTGGTGGACTCTTGTCTGCGGCAGGTCCATCGCCGAAACCATAACCGGGGGTGGTCGCGAGCGACTACGTTCACGCCATGCGTCGATTCGAAGGGCGGATCGCTCTTGTCTCAGGGGCGGCCGGCGGTATCGGCGCGGCCGTGGCGGACCGATTGGCGGACGAGGGTGCCACCGTCGTGCGGAGCGACCTCGCCGAGGCCGGCGGGGAATTCGCTTGCGATGTAACCGATCCCGATTCCGTCGCCGCGACGGTGTCGGAGGTCATGAGACGGCACGGCCGCCTTGACGTGCTTGCCAACGTCGCCGGGATCGGAGTGGCCCGCCGGATCGGTGACCTGACTCTGGACGAGTGGCGCCGCGTGCTGGACGTAAACCTCACCGGCACCTTCCTGCTCTCGCAGGCGGCTCTGCCTGCCCTGATTCAGACTCGGGGCACCATCGTCAACATGGCCTCCATGGCCGGGCTGCGGGCCACTCCTTATAACGCCGCCTATTGCGCATCGAAGGGCGGAGTGATCATGCTCACGAAGTCGATGGCTCTGGAGTTCGCTGGTGACGGGGTGCGAGTGAATGCGGTCTGCCCAGCCTCCGTGGACACACCGTTCCTCCGTGGCTTCAGGCTTCCCGAAGGCGCCGACATGGCCCTGCTCGGCCGCGCCGCCTCGCCGATGGGCCGTCTCATTGACCCAGCTGAGGTTGCCGCAGCGGTCGCCTATCTGGCTTCCGACGAGGCGGCGACGGTGAGCGGGACCACCCTTGTCATTGACGGGGCAGCTACCGCCTGACGTTGGCCAACGAGACCGTCTCGGTATCACGTCCGGATCGAAGGACGGTTCCTGGGCGCGCCGCCGTCATCGCTCCGTGTGCGACAACCTCGTGCCCGCCGACCAGAACGCGGGTAATCCCCCGGGCGGTGGCGGACAGGCGGTCGCCTCCCCCCGGCAGGTCGCGGAGCAGTTCGGCCGGGTTCGATCCGATCCGGGCCGGGTCGAAGACGACCAGATCGGCGTGATAGCCCATGGCCACCCGGCCACGAGCGGTCAGTCCGTAGTGCCGGGCCGGACGGTCGGTCATCATCGCAACCGCCTCCTCTAGCCCGAGCAGGCCGCGTTCTCGCACCACCTCTCCGAGGACCACCGTCGGATAATTCGCGTGACACATCAAATCGAGATGGGCCCCTGCGTCGGAGCCCCCCAACATGACCCGAGGGTCCCGCCAGATCTCCACTCGGGCCCGCCACCCCTCGTCGGAGCGGCCGAGCGAGGGTGTGAGCGACGGCAGTACCAGGAAGAGGGTCAAGTTGTCGACGAGGACCACGTCGATGAGCACATCAATGACGTCCGTCCCCCGACCTTGTGCGATATCACCGAGCGACTGCCCCACCCAGCGTGATGCAGGATCGGAAACCTCCATGAGGGTGAAGTCACTGAGGACGCCCATTGCCCGAGCCGCAGCCTTCTCTGCTCCTGCCCGGAGCATGGCTCGCGTTGCGGGGTCGGCCACCGCCGCCAAGCGGCCCTCTGGGTCGAGGGTGAGTACGTCCCGCCAGCCGGGCAAGCCGGGGAGGAGGGTGGACGCCCGCATCCGCATGAGATCCGGCAGCGCAAGGGCAACGACGTAGGCACCGCGCTCGGCGGCCAGGTCGGACGCGCCCAGCTGCTGCTCATAAATCTCCTCTGAGGCGAGACTACCCAGCAGGTTCCAGTTGAGGGGTCGGTCGGCCGCCAGAGACATCTCGGCCATGAGCTCCATCCGGTCGCCGGGAATCGGTCCAATGACCGGGATGAACTCGAGTGTCGTACCCGGATGGTTCCGCAGTGCCCCCGCCAGTGCCTTGAACTCTTCGGGTGCAGCGGCGCTGGAGGGTACGGGGTGACCGTCCCCGTCAAGATGGCCTTCGCCGAGAGAGGAGGAGAATCCGAGAGCTCCGTCCGACAGCGATTCCTCGACGAGCTGAACCATCGCCTCGATCTCCGCCGGCTCGGCATGCCGGCTGGTCGCGTCGGCGCCCATGACGGCTCGACGTACGGCCGAGTGGCCGACTAGGAATCCGGCATTCACGGCCAGTCCGCGGTCGACCCGTTCGAGGTATTGGGCAAACGACGTCCAGGCCCATTCACCGACGCTTTCAAGGGCCGAGAGCGGGATCCCTTCGACCACAGCCATCATCCTCTGGATGTAGCCGGCATCGCCTGGGGTGAGCGGTGCAATGGAGAACCCGCAATTCCCACCCAACACCGTCGTGACCCCGTGGAGCACGGAGGGGTTCGCCGTCGGGTCCCACAGCAGCTGGGCGTCGTAGTGAGTATGCACGTCGATGAATCCCGGGCAGACGACGAGCCCGGACACGTCGAGCGTGCGCTCGGCGTCCTCGAAGATCTGACCGATTCTCGTGACGACTCCATCGCGGACCCCGACGTCACCTGTGATGCGCGCGGCGCCGGTACCGTCGATCACGGTGCCGCCCTTCAACAACAGGTCAAGCATGTCAGGCCTCCGCAAGCATGTCGCGGACGGCTGATTCGACGACCGTTCCCTCGAAGAACGACGGATTCGTGTCCGTGTAGAACCGCGCCGGGTTCACGAACGTGAACTTGGTGAAGGCGTCCTCGTCGATCCACCCGCGATCGACCATTTCCCATGCTTCAGCGAGGACGTCGCTCATGTCGGGGACGTCCCAGTGGGCGATGTCCGAGCCCATCATGACCTTCAGCTCGGCGCCGAAGGGATTCACGGCGGTGTTGAAAGCGACCGTAGTCATTGGATCGTCGGCTTCACACCCGAAGTAGAAGGGATCGACGAAAAGCTCCTTGATGTCCTCGGCGCAGCCGATACCACACGCGACCCACTCGTCCAGGAGCTCGGTGGGTTCTGGGGGGCGCGATATGAATGGACCGCGTGCCCCGGTCACGGCCGGGCCATACCGAGACATGAGCTCGACCATGAGTCTGCGATCGATCAGGGCAGGGTCCAGGTTGCGATGAAGCGCTTCCAGGTTCCGCTTGTCCCAGTGGCCGATGAGGTCGCAGTAGAGCGATGCAGCCCAGGCAACGCCTCCTTCCAAGAATGCGAAGCTCAGCTGAGGAAAGCGCCGGGTCACTCCGCCCAGGAAGAGCGATTTTGCGAGCGACTGTTGTCCGGTTGCGAGCATCGACAGGTGGTTGGACACGTAGCTCGAGGGTGAGTCATACGGGGTCAAACCGATGAAGCCGGAGTGGAAGGCGATGGACACCCCGAGCTCGGCGGCGCGGGACCAAACTGGGTCGTAGTCGAAGAGCGAATCCAGTCCGAATTGGTCCAGCCAGTAGGCGTATCGAGAAGTCTCCGGGTCACGTTCTGTCAACGCGCCGAAAGGGCGTTGGACGTATCCGGCGCAGACGACGGCTTTGAACCCGAGTTCCAGCACCGCATAGTCGAGTTCGGCGATCGCTTCCTCGGGTGTGTGCATCGGGATGGCTGCCACCGGGCAGAGCCGGTCGGCGAGCGGGGCGAAGATCTCGGTGTTGTTCCGATTGAGAGCGCGGCAAGTGCCTCGGCGGTACTTCTCGTCCGGCGTGTGGAGGAACACGAGGCCGAGGCTCGGGTAGACGACGCCGAAGTCGATCCCGAGCTCGTCCAGGCGTTCGTAGAGGAGTTCCGGGAACAGCGCAGTGGCAAGGTCAATCGAGCGAGACGTCGGCGCGCTCCACCATGGCCCACCGCGGAGTTCGGGTGACGGCGCGTTCCGACGGCGTCTGCTCGTGCCAGCTTCGATCGGTTCCGCCGTATGGTGGGAGAAGTCGTCGCAGCGAAGGATGACTTAGGGAAAGACCCTCGCGCTCCAAGTACGGCGCCAATCTGGGGAGATGTTCGGCCATGTGTCCGTCGCTGTCGATGACCGGGCGGTTGAGCCGAGAATGGACCTCAGACGATGACGACATTGCGACTAATATAGGTTCATTAGTCCCCAACTGCTGAGAGGTGCCATGCCCCATGACATCGTGATCCGGGGAGGGACGGTGGTGGACGGGTCGGGCAATGGGTCTTTTCGGGCCGACGTCGGTGTCATCGGTGGGGTGATCGCGGAGGTCGGCACCGTCCCGGACCGGGGCTCCACCGAGATCGATGCCGATGGCCATGTCGTCACGCCCGGGTTCATCGACGGGCATACCCACATGGACGCACAAGTGTTCTGGGACGCGACGGGCTCCAGCTCGTGTTGGCACGGAGTGACATCGGCTGTCATGGGGAACTGCGGGTTCACGCTCGCTCCGGTCCGATCCGATGCACGCGAGCTCGTCGTACGGAATCTCGAGCGGGCCGAGGACATCGACCCGATTGCGCTCGCCCAGGGGATCGACTGGAGTTTCGAAACATTTCCTGAGTACCTCGACGCCGTCGATCGCCTCCCGAAGGGCATCAACTTCGCTGCCAATGTCGGCCATTCGGCCCTCCGGACCTGGGCCATGGGCGAGCGGGCATTCACCGACCAAGCCACTGACGAGGATCTAGAGCTCATGTGCGGCCAGCTCGACGAGTCGTTGCGGGCGGGGGCGATCGGGTTCTCGACGTCGCGCATCGTGCACCACCAGACCTCCGACGACCGACCGGTCGCCTCGCGACTCGCCTCTTGGGACGAGGTTCGGGCGTTGGTCGGGGTCATGGCGCAGCTCGGGACGGGCATCTTTGAAGGAGCAGACGGCGGCATGATGGCTGCGGACCCGGAGGTGCGATCTCGGGCGCTCGGCCGCATGCGGGACCTGGCCGTCTCAAGTTCGGTGCCGATCACCTTCGGACTCGTGGCCACCCCGGAGGCCGACCACCTCCTCGATTTCCTCGATGAGACGGCAGCCGCCGGTGGTCGAGCCATCGCCCAGACCCACTGCCGGGGCATCTCGGTCCTCCTGTCACTGAAGACCCGGCTCCCATTCGACCTGATCGAAGCCTGGTCCGGGTTGCGGACTCGTCCCCTCGCAGATCAGCTCGCCATCCTTGGCAACGCCGAGGAGCGGCGACCGTACGTCGAGGCCGCGGTCAACGCCGATTACGCCGGTTGGAAGGGACTCGGAGCGCAGGCCCGGCCACCGGACTTCGAGGGCATTCGCGTCTATCGCCAAGGCCTCCCGCCCAACCCGTCCGTGGCCGACATCGCCCGCGATCGTCGCGTTCATCCAGCCCAAGCGATGATCGATCTGTGCGTCGAGTCCGGAGGCGGCCAGCTGTTCATCCAGCCGAGTTTGTTCCAACAGGACGAGGCGGTCCTCCTGCGGGCACTTCGTCATCCCCGCGCCGTCATGACCTTCTCCGACTCGGGAGCCCACCTGAGCCAGATAGCCGATTCGTCGATTCACACCCACCTGCTTGGGTACTGGGTACGGGATCGCGGCGAGTTCAGCTTGGAGGAGGCAGTCCGTATGATCACACTCGCGCCAGCGCTGGCGTGGGGATTCCATGACCGGGGTCTTGTCCGGCCCGGCATGGCGGCGGATCTCAACGTCTTCGATCCGGCGGCTGTCGGTCCGGACGTTCCAGACCTCGTCGATGACCTGCCCGGCGGGGGACTTCGCCTCGTCCAGCGCTCCACCGGGTTTCTTGCCACTCTGGTCAACGGTGAGGTGACGATCCGTGACGGCGAGTCAACCCGGGTCGCTCCTGGCCGCCTGCTCCGGCGCAAAGCGGCCCATTAGGAGAGTGTTCGGCCCAGCGTCAACACATCCAGATCGTCTCGGTTGTGCGCCGACGAATCACCCAACGACCCTCGTGCACGACGGCGTCGTCCACGTAGCGCATGCCGAGCGTGAGGTCGGCCTGACCTGAATCCGGCTCGGACAGCTGGAATACGACGGCGTAGGTGTCGATCCTCGCCTGGTTGGTCCCGTGGTCGAGGTCGATGAGGGGATCACCCAACATGTGCATGCTTCTGGGAAACGCTCGCGGGCCTCGCATCGTGGCCAACCACTCGTCGCGTGTCAACGTGCCCCACGCGCCCGAGATTTCGGCGTCCGGGTGATACAGGTCGGCGAGG
The DNA here is from genome assembly GCA_963767195.1 of uncultured Acidimicrobiaceae bacterium. Classification (GTDB taxonomy): domain Bacteria; phylum Actinomycetota; class Acidimicrobiia; order Acidimicrobiales; family RAAP-2; genus Bog-473. Next base: position 97,802 of record CAVYDA010000001.1, read on the forward strand.
GTCTCGATGTTGCGCTCATCAGCAGCTCGCGCGTAGCGCTGGAGAAGTGCACGAAGCTCTTCGTGGGCGTTCACAGGACGGCCACCGGGTTGACAGGGCAGCCAGTACCCTTGACGATCCTGAGAGGGCTCATCGAGAAAAGGAACTCCCATCGTCCAGACGACGCGCACAACTCGGACAGCGGAGCCAGCCGCAGGTTGTCGATAAGGTGAAGGCCCATGGCGGTGATCCCAATCTGGTGAACCGGAAAGGGCCACTGCTCCGTTCCGGCGAATGGAATGGGATCAGAGATGCCGTCGCTGCCGAGCATTGCTACCCGCCGTGCCTGCAACCAGGTCAGACACTGTGGGTGGAGTCCGGAGAACCCATCGAATCCGCGTTTCGCGCGGCGACGTGACTCCCGGCCCCAAGCGACCAGGAGCACGTCGCCCGGACCTACTGAGACATCCTGGTTTCTCTCGGTAGCCTCGAGGTCGGCCACGGTGATCAACTCGCCCTGATCGAAGAACTCTCGCCCGGATGCCTGAGGCACGTCGAGCAACACTCCCCGGCCGACGACCCCATCGGCCATCGCCATGACCGTGTTGGCGTGAGCCCCGTCGCTGCGAACCTCACTCGCGGGGATTCCTCCAAACATCTCGCCGCGCACGAACATGTGTGACAGGGCGTCGACATGAGTAGTCCAAAGACCATGTATATCGAGGGCCAAGTGATCCCGAGCCGCCTCGTAGCCGGCGATGCCGTTCGAGTCGCGGGCATCCCCTGCGGCCAACATGTGATGCTGGACTGCAGTGGGATGCTCCGCCGCCACCGGTTCGGTGGCCAGGTCGTGTGCGAGGCTGACCGTCTCGCCAGTCAGCACGAGCCTTGCCGCGGCCACCCTGCGTTCATTGGTCAGATGATTGAGCGTCCCCCTCTGGTCGTCCGGGCCCCATCGGCCCCAATTCTTTAGTTCTCGATATAGAGCATCGAGCTCCATCATCGTCGGGACAGCGTCGCTCCTCTCCATATTGCAAGTCTGTCAGTCGTGCGGCGGTGCCCTCATCGCACCCAGCACCATTTCGATCAGATTGTGGACAAACCGCTCCTCGGAAAGGGCACGGCAGCCAGTCCCTTGGTCCAGCCGCCACGCCCGGTCGGCTGCAGATCGGCCCACGAACCCGATGCAGATCTCTCGCCGGGTTCGCCAGAGGTCAGTCGGAGTCTGAGGGCTCCGTTCGCGAAGAAGAGCCCAGGCCCGGCGCCCTTCGGTTTGGTCGAGAACCTCGCGGATGCCGGGGCTGAGCTGACGCCGACCTGTCGCCAGTTCCGAGCCGATCTGAAGGTAGGCGCGCTCGCGCCATCCCCGAGTGGCGAACTCGGTTACCGGGCGCACGATGGCCTCTGCCGCCGAATAGAGGTCACTGCGAGGACGGGTTCGCGCTATCTCCACCAATTCGCGGCGACGCTCCGCAATTTCAGGCACGTGGCGGGCCAGAAGAGCGCGGAGGACCTCGTCTCTGCCGCCGAAGTGGTAATGCACTGCAGACGCGTTGCGTTGGCCGGCGACCCGGATTATCTCGGCGATCGAGACGTTATCGACGCCCCGCTCAGCGTAAAGACGGGCAGCCACGTCCAACAACAGGTCGGGTGTCGAGACCTCAGAGGTCATCGGGCTCACAGTAGTTGTCCCGCGCCTAATGCTTTCGGGCAGCGCTCGTTGAGGGAGGCTGCCAGTCGGGCAACAAACCTAGCTCGCGGCAAGTCGGCTGTGCCTCAATCCATCCACCGTTCCGAGCGGCCGCATCGGTGGAGGTGACGAGCCACGCGGCAACCGCGCCGACGACGTCAGCCGGTGCGCCGGCTGAAGCGTCAAAGCCGAACCTACGCATGTCGATGGCAATCCGCTCGGTGGCGATGAACCCTGGACTCAGGTTGTAGGCGCGGATTCCCCGCTGGCCGAGTTCGACGGCAAGGATCCCCGCGAGTCGATGTAGGGCGGCCTTGGATGCGCCGTAGCCGAGACCCCACCCCCCATGGCCCGCAGGAGCAGGAGGGTCCATCGCTCCCGAGCTCGAGGCGAGGTTCACTACTGTCCCTGCTCCTCGTGCGAGCATCCCAGGGAGCACGAGCTTGGAGAGGATGACAGGTGCCATCACGTTTGCTTGAAGATGTCGATCGATCAGCTCGGCGGGCGTGTCGAGGACCTGATCCATGTGGCCTGGCCCCACGTAGCGGGCATTGTTGACCAGCACGTCAATACGACCCCAGCGTTCGAGGACGGTCGTCACCGCAGCGCCGAGTGAGGTGCGATCCAAAATGTCGATGTAGACGGATAGAGCCAGCCGACCCGAATCGGTCACTAGATCTGCCGTCTCATCGAGCGACCCCGGAAGTGGGGTCAAGTCTGACGCCGCCACCGTCGACGAATGTTCACGCCGCTCACCGTGGTGCACCGTTCGCGCGCCGATCGCGACGTCGAAGCCGGCTCGAGCCAGGTGAACGGCTATGGCTTTGCCGATCCCTCTACTTGCTCCTGTAACCAGAGCGACACGGTGGGGTTTGTCACTGTCATGGATCATCAGTCCAAGCGTAGATGCGAAGTTGTGACTTTCTGTTCTGACCAGCGGGCGGTGGCGGGGCTGAGGGCGGCGAACACTGCCAAGCACGGGCCCGTGTCCAGGCTGCAGACGGGCTGAATGCAACCCATCGATAACCGGCTCGTGAGGTCCTCGTCAGCCCGCAGGCCCCGAACGTTCGACTCCGTGGTGCTGATCAGGGCTCGCTACCCAGGCGAACGCCTCGGCCAGGCACAGAAGCGGCGTTGCGTTTGCCTTCGGGGGCCAGTTCGATGACGCGGTCGGCAATGGCGACCCGAGCCTCGTCGTAGATTTCGTTGAAATGCGCCATGGCAGCCTCCATCCGCGTAGGTACTCAAGTCATAGAAGTCACGAACGCGCTCTTTCATGCGATAGGCGATGGCGACCTCGGCTCCGGGATCGCCTCTTCGCCACCATTGAGCTCGAGCTCATCGACGCGCGGGCCTGGCCGACGAGAGGCGCACTGCGCCGCGGTCTTCGACTACATCGGGGGCTGGTACAGCCGCCGGCTGCACAGCTCGCTCTGTTACGTCAGTGCCCCCGAGTACGAGGCTCTCATCGACCACAAAGCCGACCCCTCAGGCGGCATGATCAACAATGCCAAGCTGTCTTTCAAAGCGGATCAAGCCCAATCTCAAGAGTCTTGCTCCCGACCCTGCGCACGTCGCAGTCGGGTCCACCCTTGTCGCATCCGGAGACTGCCGGAAGGTCCCGATGGTGTGTCGGGAAATCCAGGTGTTCGTTGCCTCGTCTGCGTCTGATTTCATGTGCGCTTTCATGAGAGCTCGAGCTTGATCACAAAGGAAAGATCCGTCGTTGAATTCGTTGCAGGAGGATCACGGGCCAGCATCGGTCACTCTGAGGGATCACGTGCCGCTCGACTGGTCCAAGCCCCTCGGGACCCTTGCCAAAAGACAGAGTTTCTGGCAGCATCGCGGACAGGGCAGTGCGGCACGTACCGCTTTGCCGCGCTGCGTCCCGATGTGTGGGAGGCAACGATGGGCGAGACTTCACGTACCGCCAGATACCACAGGTCATCTCTTCCACTACACGCTAGCCGGCCAAGCTCGGCACCTCGGCTAGGCAGGCTGAGTCAGGCTCTCTTCGTGCTCGGGGGAGTCGGTGCCTCGATTGGAGTCGTGCCCGGGGATTTGGCGGCGGCCTCGCCGGACGCTGTTCCGGCCGTCCGAAGCAGCGGAGTCCAAGTGGTGGCGGGGACAGGTGCCCTCGACAGCGTTGCTTGCGCCACGTCGTCGTCGTGTGTCGCCGTCGGTTCCTTAAATGGAGAGGGCGTGGCGGTGCCGATCGATGACGGGGTCGCCGGACCCGCCCAAGCTCTCCCTGGCACCGAGGGCCTGGTCTCTGTGGCATGTATGAGCGCACGGTCCTGCATCGCTGTGGGAACAGAGCCCTATTCCGATCAGCCCAGGCCCCCCTGGACCGTCGGCGTGGTCGTCGGGATAGATGACGGTCAGGCGTTCGTCGGGGGACCGATAACAGGCAATGGCCTTCCTGGTGCCCCTGACTACGTATATCCGACCGGTGTGGCGTGTTCTGGCACGACCCACTGCTTTGCGGTCGGTTCTTCGACCTTCGAGGATGGATTCGGCGTAAGAATCGTCAACGGTCAACCATCGGTCGTGCAGTCGATCAGCACTCTGGGGATGTCCGGCGTCGAGTGTGTCCAGAATGACAAGGACTGGTGCCTCGCGGACGAGACACCTGGACTAGCACTCTTTGTCCAGATGGGTGACAATAAAGGTCGCCTCCGTCTCGGTCCAAGCGTCCTCTTTCCGCATCACACAGATCTCTACGGCGGTGCATGCCACGCACGGGATCTGGACTTTTGCCTTGTTGCGGGAGTTGACGGGCGCAAACCCGGAGAGGGGGCCGTCTTCTCCGTGGTGGGAGAGTCGTCTGTCCTCATGCGCGCCGTTCCTGGCACGAGCACGTTGAACGATTTGGCCTGCTCTGGCAGCTACTGGTGTGTCGCCGTCGGTCAGGGCGCAGCGGGAGGCGGAGCCATCGTCCCAGTAGGTTGGGAGAGTCCCGCCGAAATGCGACCTGTCACCGGGATCGAGGAGTTCAGCGGGGTCAGTTGTCCAACAGAGAAGTTCTGCATCGCCGTGGGTGCCGAGGGAACTGGAAGTGCGACGACTGGCGTCATGGACACGTTCCCGATCTGGGGTTGATCCGGCTCTTCGACGCCGTGGGGCTGTTCCTTCACCGAGGATCCCACAATGCTCTAATGCACCCAACGATGGGCGCCCAACAGCGCGTGGTAGCGCCTCTTGTGCGTTTGATAGTAGAGCGCTCTACTACAGGGTCGGACTGAGTGGACGGGCTGGAAACTGCGTGCACGGAACCGCACTTCAGGAGATCTGTCAGACCCAGAAGTACGAAAACCCTCACCTTGCCAAGGTGAGGGTCGCGGGTTCGAATCCCGTCTTCCGCTCCAAATTACCAGGTGGAAGGCACTTTTAAGCCTTCGCACTTGTTTGTGTCAGGACACGAGAGTGCGTCAAGCCGACGTCAGGCGGGCGGAAAACACGGCCGATCCGGCAACTCGGGACGTAACAAACATTCACGAGTTCAACAGGCGCCGCTAGACCACTGCTCGTCCAGCGAGGTATACCCCGAGCATGGCGACGCCCATGACTACCACCCACAAGTCGGTGATGCGACGCAGAAATCTGGGCGCACCTCGCACCTCCATGAACTCTCGCATGATGATCCGGACTTTGATCAAGGCAAGGCAGATGGCGCCCACCGTCACCACCGCGCTTGCCGTCGGGATTCCTTGACGCGAGGCCTCATGATCGATCCCAAGGTAGCCCAGCGAGATGGCGACCAGGATCAGCCAGACCACAAAGAGCCGCTTGTTGAACCCAGTCTCCACCATCACCTCACCACGTAGAGCAGAGCGAATATCAATACCCAGAAGAAGTCGACCGAGTGCCAGTACGTGGCGCAGGTCTCCACCGTCAATTGAGAACGCCGCTTCTCGTTTGACAGCTGATAGATGAGTACCCCGAGCACGACGAAGCCGACCAAGAGGTGCACGCAGTGGATCGCGGTCAGAAAGAAGTAGTACTGGAAGAACTGGCTACTGGTGAACGTGTTCCCCATGTGGATCAGTCGGACCCACTCGACGATCTTGAGGATGAGGAATACCAATCCGAAACCTGCGGTCAGGAACGCCTCTCGCCGGGCACGCTCGAACCGCCCGGTCCGGGCGTGCTGGACACATCGGGCCACGGCCCACGAGCTCGAGAGCAGGATGATGGTGTCGAGCACGCCCAGCCACAGCAGCAGGTGGGACTGTCCGAGAAGAAATGCCTGCTCGTGCTGTGTCCGGTTGAAGAGATAGACGCAGAAGTACGAGGTAAAGATGAGGGATTCGAACAGCACGAAGAACCAGATGTCGCGCCCGCCGGGAACGTGCTCGGGCGATCCCTCCTCCGACACCGGCGTGTCGCGTTCGGTCGTCGTCACGGCGACATGAACTCCGCCAAGACGCGATTTCGACCTTCCTTGGGCGGCAAGTCAGGCAGCGGCCCCGTCCCGAAGTCCTCGCGGAGGATCATGTTGCGCAACAAGAAGATGAAGGCTCCGGTGTAGAGACCGAAGACCACCACGTTGATCCACCAGGCGATCACGCCGTTCCAGGCGAAGACGCCGGTGTGGAAGATCCACGACGGTGCGACCACGACCTCGGTCAGTCCGTTGCACAGGTTGAGATAGGCGAACCAGACCGGAAAGACACGGTTCTTGTCGAGCAGGATGGCCACCATCCAGATCAACGAGCCGACGAGGAAGACGCCCATCGTGCCCGAGAACGAGAGGAACCCGAAGTCGTAGAGCCACCGAAGGGTCTCCGGGTTGCGCCCCGGCCGAAAGGCTCCCACCGTCATCGCGATGCAGATGAACAAGAATCCGGGGACGGCGCTGACGGCGTAGATGATGAGGTACGAGTAGGCGAAGGCGCGGCTGACCGACATCCGCCGGATGGAGTAGGTGATGAGTGCGATCGATGTGGCGGAGAGCCCTCCCAAAATGAAGATCAGCGCGAAGCCGATGAGCAGACCCTCGTGGCGGCTGGCGAACCAACCGACCACCTGGTGAGGGGTGTACCACGGCTTCCCCGGCGGTTGGGTGCGTGTGATGATGAAGAAGACGACGGTATAGAGAGAGTAGAAGCCGATGGCTGAGTACCAAGCCAGCCACAACTCCCGCTTCGGATCGGCGAGTAGCGCAGGTCGCTTCACGCCGAGACTTGTTCCGCCAACCGGTCGCGCCCGAGCGCCTGTCCCAACGCCACCGCCATGACCACGAGCCAGAGGGCGATCGCGATGTTCTTGACCCAGAACGACAAGAAGCCGTTCCAAGCGAAGGGTCCGCTCAACGTGAGGCCGGCAAAACCTGCCGGCACCAACGCGACGGCGATCAGGAGGTTGAAATGGCCGACCCACGCGCGAAAACGGGTCGGGCCTGCTCATCGAGATAGACCGCCACTGCCAGGAACAAGCAGAGAGCGACGAGGAAGGGCACGCCACAGGTGAACGTGATCCACGCCAGGTCGTTGTAGAGCTGGGTGAGCGCGGGTGCTCGATGGGGCCGGAACGCCGCCAGCAGCCAGAAGACCGTCGCGGTGAGAAAGGCGATCGGAGCGGCACCGGCGACCCCGATGACGCAGTACCGCAAAATTGGCGTGCGGTGTGCCATGTTCCGCATGCGTTCTACGATCAGCATCAGAATCGGGATCAGCGCCACGCAGAACCAGTTGAACAAGATCATGCTGTAGCGGACACGCGAGGTGTGATCGGTGTAGAACGCCGCGACCCGCCGCGCCGACCACTGCGGAGACATGGGCGGCAGAAAACCTGGGAAGAGGAAGAACGCCGCGATCCAGATGATCGCGACCGCGGGCAGCGCCCAGAAGATGATCCGTTCGCCAGATGTTCGTCTCACAGGCACTCATTCATCCCTACGGCTGATCCCCCTCGATCGCGCTCAGGGGTATCTATCACAGAAGACCGTTCACGATTCAGGGACTGTGGGCAGGGCCGGGTCCCCAGGCAAACGATCTGCGTGATGTCGTCGGTGTACCGAACGCTCATCATTCGCCAAACTCCAGATCGATGTGAACATCTCTCCTCGAAGTCACGTTTCCGCAGTGTTATCGGTAGGGGTGCTGCCTCGAGTGGGTCCGACGGCGGATAGTAGGGCGCTCTACTACAGCGGCGGACGCGAGGACGGCCTGAAACTGGGTGGACGGAACCGCACTTCAGGGGACCTGCCAGACCTAGAGGACGAAAACTCTCACCTTGCCAAGGTGAGAGTCGCGGGTTCGGATCCCGTCTTCCGCTCCATTCAAGCAGGTCAGAGGCGGTTTCTCAACCATGGTCGGCGGGGAAGTGACGGGGTCTTCGGACTTCAGCGGGAAGCCGTTCGACGTGACTGCTAGACGTCACGCGCGAGTCTCGGGGGTCACTCAATGTACGAAGGGACTGCGGGGCAACGTGAGGCTGAGGTCCTGCGACGACAGTAGCCCCGGTGGTGCCGCGACGACGTAGGGAATCGCGTTGACGACCCGCATCGCTGTGGCCACCATCGCCCCTGCGCCAGCCTGCATTCCCTTGATCCCCAGTCGGGCAGGATCGTCAAGGGTGCATGCCATTTCGCAATGGATGTTGGGCTCGCCCTCGATATCGATCTGGTAGCCAACTCCATGTTCGGTACTCGGCCAACCCGGGGCGACATCGAGCGCCATGCGCGTCACATGCGCGATCTCGAGCGCCTCGTAGCCGTCGACGACTCCGATGGCGCGTGTGCGAATGGCGCCACTGGTGCCAGCTTCGATCGTGCCGCACGCTACATGGAGTGTCCGTGACGTCGGAATACGCTCTACGGATTCGCGAACCTCTTGAATCTCGACACCGAGGGCATCCACGATCATGTAGAGGCCACCGGCCCACTCGTGGGTCACCACGCCGGGCATACAGATGAAGGGTTCAAAGTCCATCGGACGGCCGAAACCCATCCCGTCCATCATCACGTCAGCGACCGCGTAGTCATCGTACAGTCCAATCTCCGTCGACTTAATGGACTTGATAGTGCTGGACTGCGTGGTCAACACGAGCGCGAGCTGGTCCAGGGCAAATCCGGGCTCGATGCCTGAGGCGTAGATCGACGCCCGTCCTGCTTGCGCCGCCCGTCTCAGATGGTCGCCTGCCACCGGGTCGAATACCGGTGGAAAGATGAGGCGAGTCGAGCTCGTAGTGACCACATTGATGCCTGCCTCGAGAAGGCGAATGTAGTCCGGGACCGATGCCGCGTCCCGATCGGGCCCGCTCGCGGCGTAGACCACGCAGTCGGGCTGTTGCGCGATGAGCGCTTCGGTATCGTTTGTCGCAGCCAGGCCGATAGGCGTACCGTTCGCAAGTTGGCCGGCGTCCACACCAACTTTCTCCGGCGAGTGAACCCAGACGCCCACGAGCTCGAGGTCTCGTCGCTGCTGAATGGCGGCGATCGAGATTGATCCGATGCCGCCGGTGGACCACACGGCGACGCGGAGCGGCTTCTTGGACTCGTAAGACATGGACTCCCCCCGGGGACTCTTCGCTGCTGAAGTTAGCTGGCCGTTTCAGGGACTCGGTACATTGGGAGCTCAGCCGTCCCGATGCAGGAAGCCGTGGAGGATCGCCTGGGTGAGCTCCTCGACGATCGCCTCCCTCGACGGCTGCTTGGTTCCGAAGTAGGTCGAACGCAACGCAGCCATGCCGGCGATCATCGCCACCGTCGAGTAGGCCGCCAGGTCCGGGTGGCTCGACCGCATCCCCCGAATGGCCATGCCCTCGGCGCTGATCTCGGCCGAGCACGGCCAGAGCCCGCCGGATGTCGGCAATGCCGGCTTCACGCCATCTCCTCCTCGCTCAGAGCCTCCGATGCCAAGAGCGTGAGAACAAGGCCCCGATGTTCCACGAACACGTCGTAGAGCTGTCCGACGAACTGGCTGGCCAGCTCGTCTTCGTCGGTCTCCTCGGGGACGACCGCCTGCCACGTCCGGCCGAACTCGTCGACGAAGCTGGTGAAGGGAAGGACCAGTCGTCTCGCGGAACAGGGCGGCCTTCGAGCCGAAGTGACGGAAGAGCAGGGGTTCGATGACACCGGCGGCCTCAGCGATCTCGCGGGTGGTGGTGCTGCGGTAGTCCTGGCGGGCGAAGAGGTCGCGGGCGGCGTCGAGCAGGAGTCGCCGCGGCTCGCCTCGGGGACGGCGCGTCGCCCGGGCCGGTGTCCCTGCCGCCGGTTGCTTCTTGGTCGAAGGTCGCTGGGGCACGGTCGTTCGCTCCTCCAGCCTACGCTCGGCGGCCATGAATTAGGATAGTATACGCTATCTAAGCGATCTGGAGCTCGCTTCGAAGGGGGTGGGGACATGGGCGCCGTCATCATGCTGGGCACGTTGTTCGGACTGATCGTCCTCATCTTCGGCCTGGTGCTTCGCTACGACCCCGAAGCACGTCGTGCTCCGGGCCAGGAGCGCGACCGATGAGCCATGGGTTGACCCCGTTGCTGAAGGCAGCCATCGGCTTCGCCTACGTCGGGGGGTTCGCGTTCGTCGCCATCGGCGTGTACCTCACGTATCGCCGCCGCCGCCTCCACCCGCTCCTGCTCGTCTGCATCGCGGCGATCTCGATCTCCTGGATCGAGGCGCCCTACGACTGGGCGGTCTACGCGCAGTTCGCGCCCGCCATCCCCCGCATGCCGTCGTGGTGGCCGTTGGACATGACATGGGGTGGGCTGCCGGCGTCGGTCCCCATCGGCTACATCTCCTACTTCGTGACGCCCGCCCTGGTCGGCGCCGCGCTCGGGCGACGGCTGAGCTCGAGGTTCCACTGGCGCAGGCCGACCACCCTCCTCGGTGTCGGGCTCGTCGTCGGCTTCCTCTGGGCCTTCCTCTTCAACGGGATCCTGGGGGCACGGCTCGGCGTCTTCTACTACGGCCGCGTGATCCCCGGGCTTGCGCTGTGGCAGGGGACCAAGCACCAATACCCGCTCTACGACGCCCTCGCCATGGGCGTGATGGTGATGGTCTTCGCCTACATCCTCGGACGGACGGATTCCGAAGGACGCACCGTCATCGAAACGTGGGCCGACACGAGCTCGCCGAGCCGTCTTCGGTCCACCGTCCTGTCCATCATCGGTGTCGTTGTCATCGCAAATCTGCTCTACGGCGCGGTCTTCGCGCCCCATCTCGTGACGAAGTTGGAGGGTCAGGTGACCGCAGGACCGACGGCTCCCTTGTTTCCAGGCGTGCCGAACCAACCGCTTCAGGGCGCCACTCACCTGGGTCCCTGACCGATCGATCGAAGGACGCGCATGACCCCGACAACCCCCGCTGCAGCTGTCCACTACGACCCCTACGACGTCGACATCGACGATGATCCGTATCCGAGCTGGCGCCGGCTCCGCGACGAATCTCCGTTGTACCGGAACGAGGAGCTCGACTTCTACGCGCTGAGCCGTTGGGACGATGTCAAGCCCGCACTGATCGACTGGGAGACATACCGCTCGGGCCACGGCACGGTCCTGGAGATCATCAGCGCCGGCGTCGAGATCCCACCCGGGATCCTCCTCTTCGAGGATCCGCCCATCCACGACGCACACCGAGCACTGCTTGCACGCGTGTTCACACCGAGACGCATGCTCGATCTCGAACCCCTCGTCCGCAGCTACTGCGTGAGCGCTCTGGACGCGTTGGTCGAACGCGACGAGTTCGACGTCATCGGCGAGTTCGGTGTCGAGGTTCCGCTGCGAACCATCGGGTTCCTCTTCGGCATCCCCGAAGCCGATCAGCTCGCCTACCGCAAGCGAACCGACGAGGCGCTGGCCACCGACGGCACGCCGATCGCGTTCGAGCAGTCCTCGTTCGACAACGTCCTGTCGGTGCTGGCCGACTACGTCGACTGGCGTTCCCGGAACCCCTCCGACGACCTCATGACCGAGCTGTTGAACGCCGAGGTCGACGAACCCGACGGCTCGCGGCGTCCCCTCACGCGCGACGAAGTGGTCACCTACGCCAGCATGGTCGCCGGCGCCGGCAACGAGACCGCCACGCGCCTCATCGGCTTCACCATGCAGCTCCTCGCTCAGCACCCTGAGCAGCGCCATTTGCTGGTCGAAGAGCCCTCGCTGATCCCGAACGCCATCGAGGAGATCCTTCGCCTCGAGTCACCATCGCCGGTCCAGGCGCGCTACGTGCAGCACGACGTCGAGGTGCAGGGGACGATCGTGCCGGAGGGGTCGACGATGCTGCTGCTCAACGGCGCCGCGAACCGCGACGAGCGCCATTTCACGAGACCCGATCACTTCGATGTCCATCGCGACGAGGGCCCCCATCTCTCGTTCGGTTTCGGGCTCCACTTCTGCCTCGGGGCCGCCCTGGCTCGGTTGGAGGGGCGGGTCGCCCTTGAGGAGATCCTTCGACGGTGGCCGGCGTGGGAGGTCGACACCGACATGGGGAAGATGGCACACACCGCCAGCGTGCGCGGGTGGGGGTACCTCCCGATCCGTCCCGACCGGAAGCGCCACCATGGCTGAGGGGCATGGCCAGACGAACGACGAGCGACCGTCTCCCCGCATGCCCCGGTCGCTGAGCACTGTCATGGGCGAGAAAAGATCGCGAAGCGTCGTCATCACTGGGGCTTCCCGAGGGCTTGGGCTCGCGACCGCGACCCACCTGCATCGCCAAGGGTGGACCGTGGTCGCGGCCATGCGAACCCCCGACGCCGGTCTCCCACGTCTGAAGGAGAACCTCGGTCCAGCTCACGAACCCAGCAGGCTGATCGGAGTCCGGCTCGATCTCGAGGACCCAGACTCGATCGACTCCGCCATCGCCCGAATCATCGAAACGGTGGGAGTGCCCGATGGACTCGTGCACAACGCAGGACTTGCCGGCGCCGGAGCGGTCGAGGAGATGCCGGTCCCGGTGGTGGAGCAGATGTTCGCCACCAACCTGTTCGGGCCGATTCGCCTCACCAAGGGCCTGCTGCCGGGTATGCGGGAGGCAGGCCGGGGCCGCGTGGTGGTCGTGTCGAGCCACGCTGCCACCAGCGGCATAGGGGCGGTGAGCGCGTACGGTGCCAGCAAGAGCGCGCTCGAACGGTGGGCGGAGTCGCTGTCGATGGAGATCGCACCCTTCGGCCTCGGCGTGAGCGTGCTGGTAACCGGAACGTTCAAGACCGACATTCTCGAGCTCACCCAGACGTGGAAGGACGCGGACCGGTCCTTACGCGCCGCTCCACGCCGCGCTCGAATCGACGGGCGACAAGATGACGCGGTTCGCTCGCAGGCCCGCCCGGTTCGCGCCGGTCGTCGAGCGCGCCCTGCTCGACACGAGGCCATTCGCCCGTCATGTCGTCGGGCCCGACGCCCTCGCCATCGTGTGCGGCAACCGCCTCCTTCCTGCGCGCTGGTTGCAGTCCCTCACCATCCGCGTCCTAGGGCTTCCGCGGGCTGTGTAGCGCAGATGTTCACCCTTCGCTTCGACATGCGGGCGCCGACTTGGGCGGCTCCAATTGAGGACCTCTATGCCGCAGCGGTCGAGATGGCGGCATGGGCGGAGTCCCGCGGGGCGGTCGTTGCGGTGCTGTCGGAGCATCACGCCACCGTCGACCGTCATCTGCCGTCGCCATTGATCCTCGCGACGGCGATGGCCGCGCGAACAGAGAAGCTGCCCATCTTGGTGGCTGCAGCTGTGCTGCCGTTCTACGAGCCGGTCCGTCTGGCCGAGGACATCGCCGTCCTCGACATCATCAGCCGGGGCCGGGTCGCGTACGTCTTCGGCGTCGGACATCGACGGGAGGAGTACGACCACTTCGGTCTTGAGTTCGGGGCTCGCGGGATCCGGGCCGACGAACGACTGGCGACGCTGCTCGAGCTCCTGCGGGGCGACGAGGTCACCGCCGGTGAACGACCGACGCGCCTTAGCCCGTCACCGACGAATGGGGGTCCGCAGTTGTTCATCGGCGGCGGAAGCCTCGCCGCCGCCCGCCGGGCTGGCAGGTGGGGTCTCGGCCTCATCGCCCAGACCGCCAGCCCCGGCCTGAGCGAGGCCTACCAGGAGGCGTGCCGGGAGGCCGGGCACGAACCGGGATTCGTTCAGGTGCCGGACCCGGCCGCAGCGACGGCAATATTCGTCGCCGACGACGTCGAGCGGGCCTGGGACGAGCTCGGGCGCTATCTGCTCCACGACGCGATGACGGCGGCGGCATACCGGCCCGGAGAGACCGGGGTGGCAAGCATCAGCACCGCCACCTCGCTCGACGAGCTCCGGGCCGACCGCTCCTATCGGGTCGTCACGAGCGAGGAGGCCACCGAGCTCGTTCGGGCCGGCACCGTCCTCCCGTTGCTGCCGCTCTGTGGAGGGGTGCCGCCGGATATCGCCTGGGGCTACCTCGAGCGAGCCACCGAGACTGTCGTCCGGGCTGGCAACTGAGCGAAAAGCGAAGAGGACGCCAACATGGAAACATCGAGCAGGGTCGTCGTCTGGTCCACCGGAGGTGTTGGTTCGAACGCCATTCGCGCCATCGCCCGTCGGCCCGACCTCGATCTGGTCGGTGTTTGGGTACACACGCCCGAAAAGGTGGGACGCGATGCCGGTGAGCTCGCCAACATCGGCCCATTCGGCATACTTGCGACCGATGACGTTGACTCGCTGATCCGGCTCGAGCCGGACTGCGTCATCTATGCCGCCAGCGGCCCCGAACGCGGTTCTGGCGCGGTGGCGGACTACGAACGACTGCTTGGCGCAGGCATCAACGTCGTCACGACCACATCGACAGAACTGGTGTATCCGCCATCGGTCGACGAAGTGCTCCGCGCACGGCTCGAGCGCGCAGCGCGGCGGGGGGACGCTTCGCTCTATGCGTCGGGAATCTTCCCCGGCTTTGCCTCGGATCAGCTCGCGCTCGTCGCATCCACCCTGTCGGGGAGCATCCACACCATTCGGGCGCTGGAGATATCGCTCAACGACCACTACCCGGTGGCATCCGTGATGATGGACGGAATGGGCTTTGGGCGCCCGCTCGATTACGAGCCTCACCTCAGTCAGCCTGGCTTCATCCCCGCTGTCTGGCGCGCGCCCATTGACTTGATTGCGCGCGGCTTGGGGGTCGAGATCGAAGAGATCCGCGGCCGGCTCGATCGCGCCCTGACCGAGCGCGAGCTCGAGGTGGCCTTCGGCACGATCCCAGCCGGCACTTGCGGAGCCGTACGAACGGTGGCCAGCGGTGTGGTGCTTGGCCGGGAGGCCATCGTCATCGAGCACGTGATCCGGATGGCTCGTGATGTCGCTCCCGAATGGCCAAAGTCCGATCACGACGCAACGTATCTCGTTGAGATCGAGGGCGATCCCGACATTCAACTTCGCCTCTCACTAGGCGAGGCCGAAGGGCACAGCGCTGGCGACAGTGCCATGGCGGCTACTGCCATGCGGGTCGTCAATGCCGTCCCCTTCGTCATCGCTGCCGACCCGGGACTCCTCAGTTCACTCGACCTGGGACTCACGGTGCCCCGACATTCCTTCGACCAACCATGACGGGACATAAGGCAGCTCCGGTAAACCCTCGCCGCGGAAGTCGCGACGCCGTCCACCACGTAAATCCAGCGACGAGCCGATGCGTCGTCCGCCGTCGCGCGATCGATTGGAGTTCACCTTGTTGCGATTGATGAAGACCGGAATTATGGCCTCGGCGATCACTACCCTCACGGGGGCCGTGCTTTTCGCAGTCACAACGCCAGCATCGCCAGCTGGGACGCCCCTGAACATCACCTATATCTCCTCGCTCACTGGTCCAGCAGCATCCGAGTACGGCAACTCCCAGCAGGGGTGTGAAGCGCGGGTCGACCTGCAGAACGCGGAAGGCGGGGTGAACGGGAGGAAGATCAATCTCTCGGTCGTCGATGACCAGACGAATCCGACATTGACGTCGACCGCAGTCCAGGGCGCAATTTCAAAGGGCGCGGTCGGAATCGTTGCCAATTCCCCCTTCTTCTTCTCGGCCGCGAAATACGCTCAACAAGCTGGACTGGCGGTTACTGGCAACTCTTCGGACGGCCCAGAATGGGGTGAGCAGCCCTACACGAACATGTTCGACGCTTTCCGGGGCAGCGAAAACCCAGTGACACCGGTGAACAGCATCTTCGGCAACTTCTTGAAGGCGCACGGTGGAACGACCATCGGCACCTACGGTTACGGTGTCTCCCCGCTTTCGGCCGACGCGGCGATCGGCGGCGCCAAGTCGTTCCAACGGGCTGGTGGCAAGGTCGGTGTTCTGGATACATCCGTTCCTTTCGGTGGTGTCGACTTCACCTCTGAGGCGTTGATCGCCAAAGAAAAAAATGTCAACGCGATCCTTCCGACCATGGACGACGACTCGGACTTTGCGCTTCTCACCGCACTCAAGCAAGCCGGTGTGAAGCTCAAAGCGGCTCTGCTGTCCGTCGGTTACGAGCCGTCCGTCGTCCACTCGCCGGCATGGTCGAGCCTTCAGGGGGCGTACTTCTTGTCCCTGGCCCGTCCGTTGTCGTTGCCCAACGCGGGTACCAAGGAGATGGCTGCAGCACTGACGAAGTACGCACACTTCACCAAGAGCGAGTTTCCCAGTTACGGTCAGGATTTGTCGTGGCTCGGTTGCGACCTCATGATCGAAGGCCTGCAGCGCGCCGGACAGAACCCCAGCCGGGTCGACGTCGTGAAGGCGTTGCGCGGTATCAAGTCCTACAACGGCAACGGGTTGCTGCCGATCACCATCAACTACTCGACGGTTTTCGGTCACGACCTGCCCCAATGTGCCTGGGTCCTGCGGGCCGAGAAGTCAGGCTTTGTGCCTATCTCGTCCAAGCCCTTCTGTGGCACCGACTACGCGGGCACGAGCACTCGCACTAGCTCGTAGGAGCGAAAGTGGCATCGGCCATCAATCAGTCAACGCTCAACGAGACAGACAGCCCACCAAGAAGGAGGAAAGAACCGTGTCCTACGAGAGCCAGGCGGAGCCGATCAAGCTCGGCTACCTGTTCGATTTCCTTCTGCCCGATGGCTACCCCGAAGAAAAACGGCTTGATCTCACCCGCCCGTTCGAGCTGGTTTTTCGCCAGGCGCATGAACGAGGAGTCCTCGACCGACCGGTCGAGATCGTCTTCCGGGAGGTCGAGGGCCTCCCGAAGGGGTCGGCCAAAGCGGTCATCGACGCCTACGGCGAACTGGTCGAAGAAGGCTGCCTCGCAGTCTTCGGACCGGCAATCACGGATAACGCCGTGCCGACCCGAGAGGCCATCGAGTCCCGGTTCCACGTGCCTGCCATCACGGTGACGGGTACCGAGGACTGGCTCGGCGAATGGACCTTCTGCCTTCCTCAGGGCTCAATGACCGATGAGCCCATCTTCTGGGTGCAGCTTCTCGCCAAGGGCGGCCATGGCACCGTTGGCTGTCTGATCGAACAGTCCCTCATTGGCGAGTCCTACATCCGCAACTTCCGCCAGGCGTGCGCTGCGCAGGGCATCCGGATCGTCGGGGAGGAATGGATCGCCCAGACGGCACAGGACGTGACCGGCGCAGTCCAGAAGCTGCATGAAGCCAAACCCGATGCACTGGTCCACTGTGGTTTCGGGTTCGGCGTCCTCGGTGTCAATCCGGTCCTCGATGCAATCGGCTGGGACCCGCCTCGATTTATGGGCACCGCCTTCCAAAACGCGTGGATCAATGAGCGGATCTGGAAGTCGATGCTCAACTGGACAGGCGTCGACCAATACGACCCTGCCAACCCGGTCGGCCAACAGTTCCTCGACGACTTCGACGAGACGTATGGCCGTCGCCCCGAGTACTGCGTGCCGGTCGTCAACCGAGACCTGGCGACGGTTCTGACCCATGCTTTCGCGGACGCGCATCCACTCACGCCGCGGGGGGTGAAAGAAGCCTTGGAGAGAGTGAAGATGGTTCCAGCCGCCAGTGGGGCGCCCGGGACCTATCTGTCATTCGGCAAATGGACACGTCGCGGGTGGATGGGTGCCGGGTATCTGGTGGCCCGGCGCCTCGATTCTGATGGTATTTCGGCCCACCTTGTGGATCGCTTTGGCCAGCTGTGACGCTCGACTGCATTGCCCGACGGCTGAGTGCCGCCAACAGCTCGAGCGCTACGGAGGTGTCACCCGCGGTCATATCTGTTACAGGCTCTTCTCAACGACTCCACTTCCCTCAATGCCTCGACGAACCCAGGTCGCTCTGCATGGAGTCGGAAGCCGCTTCGCCTGAGGCGATAGTAGAGCGCTCTGCTACAGGGAGGGACTGGGTGGACGGGCTGGAAACTGGGTGGAGGGAACGGCACTTCAGGGGACCTGCTGGACCTAGCCTTGATCATTCTTCCGGCCCCGGCCGCGGCGGCTTTAACTCTGTCGATCGTCTCGAGGTGTGGGGAACGGAGCTCTGAGCGCAGGGGGACGTGAAGGATCCCGTTCGCTCGTTCGATCTTGCGCTGTCACGCCCTGCGGGATCGCTTCGGGGT
The DNA here is from genome assembly GCA_963767195.1 of uncultured Acidimicrobiaceae bacterium. Taxonomy (GTDB): domain Bacteria; phylum Actinomycetota; class Acidimicrobiia; order Acidimicrobiales; family RAAP-2; genus Bog-473. Next base: position 115,941 of record CAVYDA010000001.1, read on the forward strand.
CGGGCGCCGGGACCCGACGAGTTATGGGAACGCCGTGCGCAGACGCGCAAATGCGGTGGCAAGTTCGCTGGCCCAAGGCCAAGTCTCGTCGAGTCGCAAGATGAGGTCACGGCCGCGGTGGACGAGAATGGCGGCGACGTGGAGCACCCGGTAGCGCATCGTCTTGGGTTCGGCCTTGGCCAGGGCACCGTCGAAACACGTAATCTGGCTCCAGGCCAACAGTGCGCCGGCGATCAGTGACACCGCCACCCAGGCCTCGTTGGCGCAGAAGCCGTCAAAGGGCAGGTTGGCCAGCCCGCAGGCCTTCCAGCAACGCACCCGGTCCTCGACGCGGGCGTGGCCGCGGTGGCGCAGCTCGAGGGCGGCGATGTCTTCCCCGTCGGTGTTGGTGATGAAGCAGGTGTGCCGCCAGCCGGCGCAGGTGTCAAAGAGCGAGAGCTGGGCGCCTGGGTGCGGGCGCTCCCGCCGAGAGATGACCCGCATGCTCTCGGGCCAGCCCTTGACCTCGTAGAGCTCGGTGAGCTCGATGACCTCGGCGCCCTCTCGGATACCCCCGTCGAGCTCTTTCGCCCGCACCCAGCCCTCTTCTTGGGCCAAGAGAAGAGCATCACGAACAGAACCACTGATGGGAAAGCCGATCGAGTACTCGAAATTGGCATCTGAGAGGGAGGAAACGAAACGATGCGAGGCACCGGCCGAGTCGGCCCGGACCAAGATGGGGTGCACGACGAGCGCGGGTTCGTCGCCTTCTTCGTGGCCGAGCGCGTATTCAGCGGGCACGGCACGGACGGCCTGCTCGAGCACTTCGAGGTGGTCGTCGGTGTTGCCCGGGGCGGCGTTGCCCGGGCGCAGCATGGCGGCCAAGGTTTCGTTGGTGTTGTCGCACCACACGGCGATGGGGTTGAACCCGAAGCCGTGCTTGTAGGTGGGCGCGGCGTCTTCCTTCTCCGAAAAAACGTTGAGCAGGGTCGAGTCGAAGTCCCAGATCATCGGGCCCACCGGCGGCTCCACCGACCAGACACGCTCGCGCCCGGCGGCCAACGCCACCGGGATCGCCCGCAACTCCGCTGCAGTCGTGGCGTGCACGGCCCGCCAGGCGGTGGCAACCGAAGCCACCGGACCGAACAGCTCCTCTTGTTCTTTGAGCGCCGCGACGTCGGCCAGGCAGTCCGCGCCGTCCGCAATGGCGACGCCGAGATGGGTGAGCACGACGCCGGGATCATGGGTGTGCCAGTTGATCCCGCAGTCCGCCATGGCGAGCGACATGGCCTCGGTCAACCCGCTGCGATCGGCCAGTTCAGCCAGCAGTGCGGCACCGGCATGGCTCACCAAGTTCTTCCCGTCGGGTATCACTTTGGCCCGACGGACCGAGCGACTACGGTGCACTTTCAAGGAGCTCTCCTCCTGGTTTGATTTGGTTGCTGTGGTAACAACCATTCTTCCAGGCAGGAGAGCTTTTTACGCGGACGCGCGCACCGCGCGATCAGGGGCCACGCGAATTATCGAGGCTAGAAGCACGAAAACCCTCACCTTGCCAAGGTGAGGGTCGCGGGCTCGAAACCCGTCTTCCGCTCCATCGTCGCAGGTCAGAAGCGGGGCTCAACCCTGACGGAAGTTTGCCGTTCTAGCTCCGATCATTCACGAGATGAGTTGACGTTGCCCGAGATCCATTGATTGGCGTCGTTGAGGTTCGAGCGGTGTGATTTCGCTCTCACCCGAACGTATTGATGCCCCATTGGTGCCGGTGGCGGTGGTGATTTGGGCTCGGGGATGATTCGGGACGCGTTCGTCTGGCGTGGTGCCGACTGAGGGGACGCGGGATCGATCAGACGATGAGGTCGAGTCTTCGATAGGCGCCGAGCAGCGCATCGGCACTGGGCCAGCCGGCCAGGATGCGCACGACGTGGCGTCGGCCCGAACGCACGAGGCGACCCGGAGCGTGGAACAGGCCCCAGCGCAAGGCCTTGGGTTGTGCCTTGGCCCAGGACCCGTCCAGGCAGAGCAGTTGGAACCAGCGCACCAGGTCGGCAGACATCATGACCGTCGCCATCCACGTCCGGTTGGCCTCGAGGTCGGAGAAGGGAAAGGCCAAGAGTCCCGAGTCCTTCAGGCGCTGGAGGTGCAGCTCGACGTGAGCGTGGGCACGCATGGTCAGGTCGAGTTCGACCGCTTCGCCGTCTTGGTCGCTGTAGTGACCCCAGTAGCGGTACTCGAGACTGGGGAACAGGCTGTGTTGGGCGCCCGGATGCAGCGGCTCGCGCCGCACGATGAGGCGCGTTCCCGCGGGCCAATCGCTCAGGTCGACGAGGTCGGAGAGGTCGGCCACCGCCGCCCCCTCGCGAGGGCTCCCGTCTTGTTGCCGGGCCTGTTCCCAGACTTCTTCGAGACCGACGGTGTCGAAGATCGCACTGTGGACCTGGGCATTTGAGCGGGCCACGACGAAGAACCCGATGTTGCGGGCCCGAGCGGCCCGGACAAAACCCTGCGTGCATCCCGCCGAGTCGGTGCGCACCACGAGGGGCCGGGTGACGAGTGCGGCGTCGTCGCCGGCGCGGTGCCCCCGGGCGATCTCGGCGGGCAACTGGGCCACCGCCGCGTCGAGGACGCGCACGTGGTCGGCCACCGTGTTGGCCGTCGCGTTGCCCGGACGCAGCACGCCAGAGAGCGCCTCGCCGCTGACATCGGCGAAGCAGAACATCGGATGGAACCCCCAACCGCCTTTGTAGTGCGGGCCCGTTCCCTCTTTGGTCTCGGTGTGGATCTCGACGAGCGAGGCGTCGATGTCCAAGACGACCGGTGTGGTCGTGTTGGTGGCGCCCGAGCGTCGCCAAACCTCAGCACGCACCTCGGCGATCGCCTCGGCCAGCGCGTCACGTGTCTCGGCCGAGACCTCGTGGAAAGCGCGAAACAGCGTCGAGTCCGACGGCGCGGAGCCGAAGAGGTCCTCTTGGGCGCGCAGGTGCTCGATGTCCGCACAGCTCTCGCCACCACCGGCGAGCATCAGCATCGACGGGACGAGCACTTTGCCCCGGTCATGAAGCGCCATCCGCTCGCCCCGAGGAGGGATCCGAGAAGAGAGCGCATTTCCGAGTCCCAACCGGTCCGCAAAGGCCCCAAGAGCGTGCAGTCCGACATGGCCCACGACCTGGTCACCGCCCGATGCCACAACCAGGCGACGCGTGCTGTTAGCTTGCATTTCGTAGGTGCCCTTCTGGTTGGGGATTGAGTGTCTCGACAACCTCAGTTTCCCCTGACAGAAGGGCACGTACGCGGATGCGCGCAGTTCAGGTCATGCGGTTCCGTGAATGATCGGAGCTAGTGAGGTTGCCTGCTGTACGCGTGGTGGATTGATCCCCCCTTCAACCGGGACCTACTGATGAAATATTGTCGGCACCGATTCGACGAGGTCGTCGATCAAAGTGGAATTGCGGGTGTGGTCCCAGCAGAGGGCGACCTGACCGTGGGGGATGTTCTCGATCGGGACGTATGCGATTCCTTCTCGGGGGAATACCTCAGCAATGGCGATGGGCAAGAAGATCACGCCGCGACCCGACCTTACGTACTCGAGGATTTCTTCCATATCTCGGACGGAGGGCCCTTGGCGGGGCCGGCTTCCATCCGGGCGCGGGTCGACCGTCCAGAACGCGTTCCAGGTCGGAGGAGCGTCGGAATAAACGAGCACAGGTTCATCAGCGACGTCGGCGATTTCTAGAGCGGCCTTCGGAGCCAGCAAGTGATCTGTTGACAATGCAACACACAGCGCCTCTGTGTAGAGGGGCAGCACCGTCAATCCCGCTGCATTGATGGGTAAGCGGACGAACGCGACGTGGACGGTGCCGTTGAGGATGGCATCGGCTTGGTTCCACCACCGCACGCGTTTCACTTGGAGGTCAACCTCGGGGTGACTCGCCGAAAAAACGCTCAGAATCGCATCAATATCGGCGCCAAGCATGAACCCGACGGTAAAGATCTGATCGCCGTTGTCGGCACGACGGGCGCGCTCAACAACCGCATGGCTGCCCGCAAGCAGGCGCGCCGCATCCCGGGCGAGTTGCTCACCGGCAGGGGTGAGTGTTACGGCACGGCTGGTGCGTGTAAAGAGTGGAACGCCAATGTCTTGCTCGAGTTGTCGGATTTGACGGGACAGCGCTGGCTGGGTGATGTACAGCGCGGCGGCTGCCCGTCCGAAGTGCAGCCGTTCTGCCACGGCGACGAAGTAGCGGAGCTGACGCAGATCAAGATCTTGCGCCCAGACGCTCGATTTAGGCACTTTTGGTGGGTCGATGTCTTCAGGTTATCAATTGCATCGAAAGAGGCCTTGGACGCCGACCACGTTGTCGCGCACAATCGCTCTACATACATCGACTCACACCGGACAGGAGAGGTCATGACTGCCACGAGCTTGATCTTGTTGGAATTGTGCCGGTGACTCAGGAGGAATCGGCAACGAGGTGGCCGAGCATCTCGCCAGCAACGGCATGTCCATCGACGTGGTGCTGACGTCAGCAGTCAGTAGTCGTCTGGGGCCGCGGTGGCTGCCATCGCAGATGTCGGGTGAATCGCGAGTCCCGGCGCACAAGAGAAAGGTGACCGCCATGTCCAAGATCATCGTCGTTACCGGGGCCTCAAGCGGCTTCGGTGCCATGACTGTCCGTGCGTTAGCGGACGCTGGACACGTCGTCTACGCCGGCGTGCGAGATCTCTCTGGTCGCAATCGCCCGGCGGCAGACGACTGCGCTGCGTACGCACGCATGCACTCGGTCGACCTGCGCGCGGTGGAACTCGACGTCTCTAGTCAGGAATCAGTCGATGCCGCCGTGGGAACCATCGTTACCGAGACGGGCCGACTCGACGTCGTTGTGCACAACGCAGGCCACATGGTTCTTGGACCCGCCGAGGCTTTCACGCCGGAGCAATTGATGAGCGTGTACGACACCAATGTCATCTCTACCCAACGTGTCAACCGGGCTGCACTCCCACACCTGCGTGGTCAGGACGACGGATTGCTCGTGTGGGTCTGTTCATCGAGTACTCGCGGTGGCACGCCTCCGTACCTGGCGCCCTATTTCGCCGCAAAGGCTGCTGAGGATTCGCTTGCGGTGAGTTATGCCGCCGAGATAGCTCGTTTCAGCATTGACACAACGATCATCGTTCCTGGCTCCTTCACTACGGGCACAAATCACTTCGCCAACGCCGGCCAGGCCAACGATGCGAGCATTGTTGACTCCTATAGCGAGCGCTACGCCGGACTCATGGATCAGGTCGCCATGCGGCTTGCTGATCTAGCGCCTAAGGACGCGGATCCTCAAGAAGTTGCTCGGGCAATCGTTATGGTCGTCGATGCCCAGCCGGGTCGCCGCCCGTTCCGGGTCCACATCGACCCGGCCGACGATGGGGCTGAGACCGTCAATCGAGTTGGCGATCTCGTTCGTCGTGAGTTCTACCACCGCATCGGACTTGAGGATCTTCTTAGTCCGAAACGCGCCGGAAACCGGGTGATGGAATCAATCGGCATCCCGGATCGCTAACTGCTGGCTTTCGGCGCGAGACGCAAGACCTCGACACTCCAACCAAAATCAAAGAAAGGAACATCATGTTCGACAAACTTGAAGGCAAAGTAGCGATTGTCACCGGAGGCACGGCAAATCTTGGAAGGTTGTTCGCCGAGTCGCTGGCCTCCGATGGAGCAAACGTGGTCGTGCACTACAACAGCGTCTGTCGGGCGGAGGAAGCGGCCAAGGCTGTCGCTGAGCTCGAGTCACTCGGAGTCGAGGCGATGTCCCACCAGGGAGATCTGACCAACATCTCGGAGATCACCAAGCTTGTCGACGCCACCGTCTCGCGGTTCGGCCACTGGGACATCTTGGTCAACACGTCGGGATTGATCGTGCGAAAGCCCCTCGCCGAGACGACGGAGGAGGAGTACGACAACTCCTTCGCCATCAACGCCAAGATCCCCTTCTTTCTGATGAGTGAGGCGTTCACCAAGATGGCAAATGATGGCCGGATCATCAACCTGGTCACCACTCAAGTTGCGGTGACCGCAGCGACGTACTCCGCCTACGCTGGGAGCAAGGGTCCCGTTGAGCACTTCACGAAGGCCTTCGCCAAGGAGATCGGTTCCCGCGGCATTACCGTCAACTGCATCGCCCCAGGGCCGCAGAAGACCAGCTTCCTCTTTGGGGCAGAGAACGATGAGACGCTGGCATGGCTCGCCGGGCAGACCATCAGCGGCGAGCTCGGGGACCCCGTCGACGTGGTCCCGGTCGTGCGTTTCCTGGCCGCGCCGGACGCCCGCTGGGTCACCGCTCAGACGGTGTTCGTCAACGGCGGCATGATCTCGCCGATCAACTGATGTGGATCGGCATGTCAAGTAGGTACACGTAGGTTCTTTTCGGGCGCGCCGAACCAGGGGTTCGGCGTTGGAAGCTTCCTGGCAGGCGGCGGGGCCCAGCGTCAAGGTTCGACTCACCGCCTTGACGCTGGGAGGACGGCTGCTACGTCACCCCGAGTCGATGGGGGGCGGACGAATGAGATCTTGACCATGCGCCGGGAATGAGTGCGTCGGCTGTCCGCCACTCTGATGTACGCGGGTTTTCACCGCAGGTCGGCGATGCGCAGGACGGTGCCCCTCACTAGAAGCGCTTCCTCCGGTGCTGGAGGGTTGCATAGTTGATCCGGGGATCTTCCCTGCCACGGCGGTCTCCCGGCACATGGTGAAGGCCTCGCTCGTCTTCTGGCCGACAAAGACAGCGAGCTGGACGGTCATTGCTCTTTACGCGGCCATCTCGGCCCACAAGAACCCGCTGAGTTCACGGGCGATGGCAGTGACGACGATATTGCGAGAGGTCTTGCGCTCGGCCAATCGACGGAACTTGGTGCACAAGTGGAGCTGGGCATGCCAAGCCCGGGCGACGGTGCCGGGCGAACAGCGCTGCTGGCGTTTCTCGATGACAGGGCCGACGCGGGGTCGGTATTGATAGGACCAGGCGGATTCGACCAGCTGAGTCCGAAGGTGGGTGTTGCCGGCCTTGGTGATCCGCCCGCGGCGCGTTCTCTCGCCACTCGAGTATTCAGAAGGGACCAGGCCGCAAAAGCCCATGAGCGAGGTCGCCCGGGGGAAGCGCCGCCAGTCACAGACCTCGGCCGAGAGGGCAAGTGCTCCGAGCTCGGTGACACCCCTATAGGCCGAGAGCCGTGCGACCGGTTCAGCGAAAGGTCCATGCTCGAGGTAGCACTTGAGGTCGGACTCGACGGCGCTGAGATGCGCATCGAGGTCGGCGACGATGGCGCGGTAGTGCGAATAGGTCTGATCGAGAGCGCGATCTTCGAAGCGCCGACTCATGAGCCAGCGCTCGTGGGCCATCGTCCAGGCGCGGCCCTCTCGGAAGACCTCTCCGTGGCGCAGGAGGAATTTCGAAAGTCGATGCCGGCAGCGGGTGCGGTCGATGACGAGGTCCGCCCGGGTGCGGGCCAGATCCCGGATGGCCTCCTCGGCGTCGCTCGGGATATGCACCGCCGTGAGTTCGCCGGCCCGGTAGAGCTGGGCAAGTCGACGGGCGTCGCGCTTGTCGGTCTTGACCTTGGAGCCGGGGGTGATGGGAATCAAGGAAGGGGCGATGACCTCGGTCGAGACCCCGAGCTGCTCGAGCAGGCGGGCCAGCCCATAGCCGGTTGGGCCCGCCTCGTAGCAAAGGCGCACGGTCTTGGGGTCCTCCAGCGACTTGACGAAGCGCCGGACGCTGGGCTCATCGTGGAACCAGCGATCCAGCACCGGAGTTTCAATGCCCGGAGCGAGCACCGCCGAGGTGATCGAATCCCGATGGACGTCGAGGCCTACCCAGGTCGTGTTCGGGGAGGCAGAATTACGTTTGGACACGGTCGGCTCCTTCCGCATGCTGGCTCGGCCCACGTCGTCGTGGGCAACCCACGTCATATGCGGATTGAGCCGGCCGATCCATTGTCACTAGCAGCGTCGGGTCGGCTGTACAGGCACGCCGTGCAGCCGACCGGACGCAGCGAGAAATGAGCTCCAGAAATGACGGCTGAGACGCCACCTGCAGTCGTGGCAGTACTGGGTGCAGCCAATTCGGGCGATTCCGAGCAGTTCCTAAACTGCTTTACAGAGGATGGGTCGGAAAATGATTGGGGACGCGTCTACAGCGGGCGACAGGCGATCCGCGCATGGTCCGACCGAGAAAGTACTGGTGTTGACGTCAGCCTAGAGGTGATCGAGCAATCAACTTACGGCGATACGACTGTCATCAGAGCACTAGTCGGCGGATCTGGATTCAACGGCGAAAGCACTTTCAGCTTCACCACAGCCGGTAATGCGATCCGCACAATGCGGATCACGGCGTAGTGCGCAATGTCGGCTACAGAAAGGCCCCGACTGTATGAAGGCAGCTCCTGCCCGAAAACCGCACAGGCGTATGAGGCCCCGTCAGTCAGATGTCGATCGCAGGGCGAGCTGAGTGACAGTAGACCGCTCTACTACAGGGGCGAGCTGGGTGGACGAGGTGGAAACTGGGGCAGACAGAACCGCAAATCGGGGGACCGGAATAGACCTCAAGGACAAAATCCCTCACCTTGCCAAGGTGAGGGTCGCGGGTTCGAATCCCGGCTTCCGCTCGATTCAAGCAGGTCAGAGGTGGTTTCTCAACCGTGGCCTGCGAGGGAGTGACGGGGTCTTCGGACTTCAGCGAGAAGCCGTTCGACGTCACACGATGGGTGGGATCTTTCCTACTACGTGACGTTCCGCGCCGTCATCGGTCGAGAATCTGACCGTAGATATACTCGACGTGAAGCTCGACCCCCATCCTGTGGTTGACCACCATGTCCTCGCCGAAGCCGTCGCGCTCCGATACCGCTCCCAGTGCGACATGGATTTCGAACAGCTTCTCGACGGCGTGATCATTAACTTCCTGGGCCACGGCCAACGATGTGGGTCCAGCCACGACCGCGAAGTTGAAGAAGTCCCGGCCAGGCACATGGAGCGACGCCCGGGGGTCACGCAAAAGATTGCGGCCCTTGATCCGATGGGTCGTCGTCGAGAATCGGATCCGTTGGGTCGAATGATTTGCCAGGTAATAGATGTTCGACAGCTGTGGGACGCCGTCCTTTCCGATGGTGGCAAGGATTCCTTTGCGCTGCCCGGCGATGATCTCCCAGAACCGCTCTGTCGTCATATTGGCTTGTTCCTCCAGGGGCGAGGAGCCGCATGGAGAACGTCTCGGCCCAGGCAGCGATTGTCCAGCAGCACCGATCCGCTCGTCTCCTGAGCTTTATCCTTCCCTTTTGCCCGGCGCGAGCCCGATCGCCGCGGCCACTCGATGGCCTGATCGCACAGCACTCTCCATGTAGCCCGCCAGAGTCTCGGTGTGCTCGCCCGCAAACCAGATGGCCCCGTGCGCCTGGCGTAGCAGCGCCCAGAACCGGGTCATCTGCCCAGGGGCGTACACGGCGTAACCCCCTCCCGTGTACCGCTCGTCGGCCCAGGCCATGGTGGAAGCGATGCCGCTCATGTGCCGTCGGCCTTCGGGGTAGACGACGTTGAGCTGCTGTTGGAACGACGCAATGCGGGTCCGATCACGCAGCGCAGCGCCGGCCCTCGCGGCATCTCCGGTCACGAACTGAGTGAGCACTCCGGGCCGCTCGGCTCCGCCTGTCATGGAGTCGGTCGCATCCCAGCCGACTCCGAAAGGCAGGTCGGTGATGGTGAAACCCGACAACCCTTCGGGCAGCCAGAAGGGCCTGTCGTACTCGGTAGAGACCTTCAACGCGTGTCCAAGCTTGAGCTCATTGATCATCGACGCGACCTCTGAGGTAAGCGGAGGAACGAACGAGACCGCTCGGAGCGTCGGTGGCGGAACCGCCAAAACGAGATGTGCTGCGTCGACCGTTGCGTTGTGCCCGGCATGCACGCGTACGCCCCACGAATGTTGTTCGATCTTCGTGACCGGCGAGTCGAGACGCATGGCAGTTCCCAGGTCACGTGCCATCGCCTCGGGAAGGGCACTGTTACCCGCCGCGATTCGCATCGTCTCGACCCCTGATTCAGGCAATGCCTGGTCGACGATTGACTGCTGTAGCACGAAGAGAAGCGACACTTGGTCGAACTGGGCGTTGTAGTTACCGCGGAAGTCTGACTGCACAAGGAGTTCGGCATCGGCATCAAGTGCCTGAGTGGCTGCAAAGTCCTGAAGTGATTGCCCGTCCCACAGTTCTGCATGCGCGGCGAGTTCGGGATTATCCGGATCGAGGTCACCGGCCATCCGGATCAGTGCGTCGCCGAACGCAACGTATCCGGTCAGCGCCCGGGGGTCCGCGGTGGCAACAGCATGGAGGACGCTCCGTCTCCCGCCTCTGTATACCGCTGCGTTATCCAGTTTATCCTTCGGCCGGTGAGCCATGGCGAGGCCATAGTGGCGGGCCAGCGCCTGGATTTGGTCATGGTTGGAGTCGATGGATTCACCGCCGGCCTCGACATGCACCCCAACGGCGAACGGAGAATACAAAGTGTGTACCCGTCCGCCGACGCGATCACGGGCTTCGAGCACGATCACATCCCAGCCCCCGGCACGAAGAGCTAGCGCGGTGGCCAGCCCGGAAAGTCCAGCGCCTACAACGACGACCCGTCCCCTCGTCGTAGCTTCTGGGCGTGGCCTTATGCTGAAGTCCCCGAAGACACCCGCCGCTGCCGCTATGCCAGCGGTGCCCAAGAATTGCCGGCGGGTCAGCGCCGAAGGCGGTTGCACCGCGTCATGCTAGTGAGCGCCGACTCTGCGCGCTCCCCGGTGAGTAGGACTGACGTCGACGAACCAGTCCGTCGTCATGATCGTGTGTCGCGTGCAAGGTCGGAAAACGACCGCTTCCGCTCGGCGGCGACGCGGCACCCGCCTACCTTTGGGCGCCCGCCGTGAACGTCACGCGAAAGGCTCGGGCTGTCGACTCAGGTGTTCCGCCGCGCGGCCTGCACCCGAAGCGCCGAGGTGTTCCGTCGAAGCGATCGACGCGGATGACTCAGGCCACGTTTTCCTCAAAACGTAATCCGACAAAATGGGATGTTGGCCACGGCGTTTTCATCCACTCGCTGCGGTAAGCAGCAACCTTCCTGTCGCTTCTCGGTGACCCGACGAGGGAGGAGCAAGGCTGAACAACGCGGGACGGGTTCAGCGGTCGGGTTGTGTCTGCTCCAATACGGCGCACTTGATCGTGCGTGCTGCTGTTGTCCGAGCGTTCGACGAGCACATTGGTGTCTTTCGTAGGCGATGCCGGAGACGTAAAGCGGTTCCAGCAACGTATTGACGTTCGGGGAGAGGCGTCGATCTTTGGCCTCAAGCAGGGATCGCCGTCCGTAGGGCCTCGACGACCTCGAGTTCGACCAGGGCCAGTTCGCAGCGCGTTCGCAGTGCGACCCCGAGAGCTTGCGCCTCGGGGCCGGCGTATGAGGGCATGAAGGCGAGGAACGTGGCGACGACGGTGTAGCCGGCTTGGACGCGATGGGCGGCCCACGCCTCGTCGAAGCTGATATGTGTGCCCCCGGCGGCCCGGACGGCCTCGAGATAGAGCCGGAGCAGGTCCCGCTCGGACCGGCGACGCTCCATGGGGTCGATCGTCATCGTGAGGAAGTAGCTGATGTCACGGAGGTGGGTGCTCACCCGTGATAGGCCCCAGTCGACGAAGCCGACCCGCCCGCGGTCGAGGAAGACGTTGCCAATGTGGGCATCGCCGTGGATGTAGGTCTCCGGGCCTGCATTCCAGAGTTCTTCGAGCCGGGCGTGGTGATCGACGAACAGCTCGCCGACCGCCATATACGACGGCGAGACTGCATCGGCGTTGTCGTCGAGGACCATACGCATCAACTGGGCGGCCACGTCGGTCGGCTGCGGCCGGGCGAGCGCCATCCAAGGGGCGGCGGCGGTGCGGGCCGCGGGATCCTCGAACCGGGCGTGGAAGCCGGCCAACTCTTCGAGCGCGACGGCGGCGGCGTCGGGCGTCACACTCCACTCCCCGTCGGAGAACGCGTACCCCGCGGCGGCGAGGTCCTCGAGAACGATGGCGAAGTTGCCGTCATCGGACGAGGCCGCGAAATATGCGTGGGGCACCCGCAGGTCGAGGGACCGGGCGACGTCGGCGTAGAAGCTGGCTTCCCGCTCGCCCATGCCGCTGGCGCCGATCATCTCCCGGTGGACCGGGTCGAGCGGTGCCAGCTTTACGAAGAGCGACGAGGGCCCTTCATCTGGCGTCGCATAGCTCAGGGCGATCCGCACCCGCTGGTTGGTGGCGACCGCATGATCCAGGATCTTCACGTTCACGACGTCAGCGCCCAGAACCTCAGAGAGCCACGCCGGGGTCAGTTCCTCTGCATTGACGGGAAGCGCGCACATTGGGCAGACCTAAGCACACGCGACACATCCCGCGTCGCCTCGCGCCGAAGCCGTCGCTGGCGTCCATGCGGCCCCTTCTCTGTGGGTATGCTGGCATACCATGAAGCGGACGACCGTCAAGCTGCCCGACGACCTCGACGCGCGGCTGAGACACGAGGCTCAGACGAGACGCATCACCGTGTCGGAGCTCACTCGCGAGGCCATTGAGAGCCACCTCGGCACCCGCCCGACCGGACGGCGTCGCATGATTGCAACGGCTGCGGGGCGAAGCGGATCACATGACGTTTCGGTCCGGATCGAGGAAATCCTGCGGGAGGAAGTGTCCAAATAGCCGTCTTCATCGATGCCGGTCCGCTCTATGCCTACGTCGATGCGGACGACGATCATCACTACGAATGCGTCGACCTCCTCGAATCCCATCCCGGTCCGCTCCTTGTGCCCTTGTTGGTCGTCACAGAGGTGGCTTCCTTGATCGCAGCCCGAATCGGCTCGGAGGCCGAAATCCGCTTCCTCGGAGACTTCGCGGCCGGCAATCTGATCAGTGAAAGGGTCGCTGGTGAAGATTGGCTTCGTATGGCCCAGCTCGTTGCCACGTATCGCGACCTACCACTGAGCACCGTCGACGCCTCTGTGGTCGCCGCAGCCGAAAGGTTGCGAGTGAACCAGATCGCCACCCTGGATCGCCGCCACTTCACCGTTGTAAGGCCTTCTCATATTCCTGCCTTCGAGTTGATCCCCGAGCGGCATGGAGATCGGCTCGGGCCAGCCAGTGATTCCGACGGCTCTTTGGAAGGTGAGCTTCTCGCGACCTTCGACAGCCCGAGGGACTTGCTGAAGTAGACCGCTTTACTTCAGGGCTGAATCCAGGCGGGGGTCGAGTCCCGTCTTCCACTCTCGAGACCCGCTCTCGTTACCCATTTTCGGCCCGATGGAGAGGCGTCTGATCCGCTTCGTTCCGGGCATCGAAAATGGGTCGAGGAGCGAAGTCCACCACCTCACCCGGTTCGGCGTCGGACACCTCGGACTCGACTGTGGCGATCGCTGCGGACCTGTGACCGTGTAGGTAGCCCAGTGCGAGAGGTGCACAAGCGGCCAGTGTCGCTACACCTCCGACGGCCACTGCGACCCGCGGGTTCGTGACGTCGGCAATCCAACCCACGAGCGGAGCACCGATGGGTGTGCTGCCCAAAAAGGCTATTGCGTAGAGCGCCATGACGCGGCCTCGCATGGCCGGGTCGGCCTGGAGCTGAATCGTGGCGTTTGCAGTGGCGATGAACGAGATGCTGCAGAACCCCATGAAAACGAGGGCCGCGATTGCCAGGGCCTCGGTCGGGGCGCCGGCGACAATGAGGAGCATGACGCCGAAAGCCAGGCCGATGATGCTGAGCATGGCGGTGGTTGGCCGGCTCCGGTGAGCGACCATGAGGCCGCCGATCACTGCCCCGATGCCCATGGCCGCCATGAGGAGGCTGTAGGTGCCAGCTCCGCCGTGGAACGTACGGGTGGCCAGGAGCGGCAGCGTGGTCGTGAAGTTGAAGGCGAAGATCCCTACCACTGCCATCGCCAACAGCGGATCGCGGAGCTCATGGGTCGACCACACGTAGCGGAGCCCCTGTCGGACCTGGCCCTTCGCTCGGGTCACCACGGGGCGTTGGTGGAGTTCCGCGGGACGCATCATGAAGAGGGCTACGAGGACGGCCACGTAGGACGCAGCGTTGAAGAGGAAGCAGGCCGCCAAGCCAACGGCGTAGATCAGGATCCCGCCAACGGCCGGGCCGATCACGCGGGCGGAGTTCATCACCACGCTGTTGAGGCTGATGGCATTGGACATGAGGTCATGGCCGACCATCTCGGAGACGAAGGTCTGACGAGCGGGGTTGTCGAAGAGATTGACCACCCCGAAGAGCGTCGAGATCAAATAGACCTCCCACATGGTCACGGACCCCAGCGCCACGAGGAGGCCGAGGGCGAAGGCCAGCACGCCCGACGCAGCCTGGGTGACGTAAAGGAGCCGTCGCTTGTCGACCCGATCCACGATCAACCCTCCCCAGCTGCCGAACAGCAGCATGGGAAGGAACTGCAGGGCGGTGACGAGACCGACGTTGAACCCGTTTCCGTGGAGGTCGTCCGAGAGGACCAGCAGGCCCAGGGCGACCGCGTGCATCCAGGTACCCGAGGCCGAGATCACCTGACCGATGAAGTAGAGGCGGTAATTGCGGACCCGGAGCGCCACGAAAGTCTGGCGAGCCGCCCGGCTGATTGGGCTCATTCCTCGGCCACCAGATGCTCGAGGAGGCTGGTCATGGATTCCGCCAACTCGTGCTCGGCCGGATCAAGCGCGGCCAGTCGACGATTGAGGTAGGCGTTCTTGAGGGTGCGGATCCTCTCGAGGGTCTGGCGCCCCTCGGCGGTGATCGTGAGTCGGACCACTCGCCGGTCGACGCCGTCGGTCTCGCGGCCCACCAGTCCGGCACCCTCGAGGGATCTGACCAACCGGGTTACCGTTGGTGGCTGTACCTGTTCGGCGGATGCCAACTCGCCCAGAGTGGGACTGTCCAGCCGGTTGACGGTGCCGAGGGCCGAGGCCTGAGCGGGCGAGAGCCCGGCCAGAGACTGCTGGCGGAGCTTCCGGTTGAGGCGAGTTACGGCCACCCGGAGGCGTGTCGCCAGTTCCGCGTCCGCCGTTGCCTGCGGGTCAGCCAAAGCCATAGGGCCGGATGCACTCATGGGATCCATTATACTTACTTGTGCTAACTAATGGTCCGGCTGACATCCTGGTGAACGGGTCGTCTGGAGCTCGAATCGCCGAACCCCCAAGCTGACGATCGATGCCCCTACCGGAGCATCGAGAGCACGCAGGAGTTCACCCGGCGCGGGGGACTTCGAGGGAGAACCTGCGGTCCAACAGTTTCGGACCAGGGATCGGTGTCATCTACCTCGACCTGATGGATCGGGTGACCCTCGTTTGAGCCGCGACTCCGGTGGACCTCGACGAGTGGACGTTCGCTTCACCCTGTACCACGACGGGGACCCGGTGGCGGCGAAGATCGCCGAACCATTCGCTGCCCAGGTGCAGCGCCAGTTCGAGCACGAGGAGAGGTTTTACAACCCTTCACCGGCACTGGCTCCTACCGAGAACGTCACAACGACTTTTCGAAAGTGGGCTGCCCAGATCTACGCCGCCACCCCTTGTTCGCGGCGATCGGACGCATCGACCTGAGGATTCGCCTACTCCCGGGACGGATCGACCTGAAGGTTGCCGCGACCGTGCATCTCCCAGGTGCGCGCGAATGTGATGACCGGCCTGCGGTCCTGGCAGCGCCCGTTACGGTGACCGGGTCCTTTGGGGGTGAGCCACCTCTGCTAGTGCGGACGATTCACCCCGACCCGACCAGTCGCTGAACCGATCCGATTCACGAAGGGCAAGTCCATCGGGTTCACAGTCCCGTAGTGGGTCGCTTGCAGGTTGCGGTGTTGGACATCGCCAACAACTCCTGCCGCCGCAAGCGCCACGCGGACAGCTATGAGTCGCTCGTTACAGGCAGTCCGTAGGTGTGGAGGGTGCCCGCGGTGTCGGTCACGAAGACCTGCCCGTTCGCGATGGCGGGCGAGGTCTCGACCGGTGCGCCCACATTGGTCTTCAACAGGGGATGGCAGGTAGTAGATCCGCAGCCCGAAGCTTTGAACGTGTACAGGTCGTCATCGTCGGAGCCCACGTAGACGACGCTGCCCGCGACCGACGGGGAAGACTTGACGCTACCGCCGGTGTTCGCCCGCCACAGCGGTTGACAAGTGGCTGCGCCACATCCGGTGGCCGGAAAGGCGTAGAGGCCACCGTCATCAGAGCCGACAAACACTGTGGTGGCGGTCACCGCGGCAGACGACTCAATGGCGCCTTTCGTCTGGGCGGTCCATGCTGGCGTGCACGTCGTCGCCCCGCAGCCTCTCGCCGGGAACGTGTAAAGGGTACCGGTAGAGTCGCCGAGATAGACGTAGCCGTTGGCCACGGCCGGCATCGTGCTGAGGCTCACGGAGTCGCTGAGTGTCGCCGTCCACAGCGGCGTACAGAACCTCGAGAATCCGAGAAATGGATTAGAGACAGGTGGCGAGGGAGGCGCGGAGTTGGTCGTACCGGTGGCATCGAAGGCGTAAAGAGTACTATCCGAGACGGCGTAGAGGGTTCCCTCGGAGACCGTCGGCGCGGTAAAGGACAAATCACCAACACCGTAAGGCGCCGGGCCAGCAGTGAACACTGAAGCACCTGTTGTTGCGTCCACTGCCTCGAGGCCGGTATAGGTTCCGGGGGGACCAGATGCGCTCCAACTCGCGTACACGGTCTTGCCGGTCGCCGTGGGCGAGGTTGCCCTGCCCTGCCCACCACTGACAATTGGCGTGCCTGTGCTTGCGCTGTACGCGTTGATCGATCCGGCGATTATGTCGCCCGGGCTCTCAAATGCGGACGTGGCGATCCATGCCGCTCCGCCGTTCACCGCGGGCGCCGACAATGACGTGACAAGCTGCCCGATCAACGCCGGGAAGGAGTCGGACCACTGGGGACGACAAGTCTTGGGCGCCGTCGGCGTGCAGTTCGTACCTGGGGATGCTTCGAAGCCGTACAGCTTGCTCTTGGGGATGGCGCTGGCCGTCAGGAAGACGTGCCCATCGGCCACCACCGGGTCGGACCCAGGACCGACCAGGCGCGCGGTCCACTGCTGGGTGAGGTGCCTGGCGTTCGCCGGGGAGATCGTGATGTCGTAAGCGCTGTCGCCGGTGCGGTCCGGACCGAAGCGGTCCAGCGGCCACTGGCATGCCCCGGCAACAACGGCGATCCCAGCGAGGACCGCGAACACCCGAAGCATTCTTGTCACCCCGTCACCCCTTTGCCTGAGTTGCCAAAGCCATTCCCGGGCATGGATCGACCGCCCCACCGGGCACGCACCGTACAGCAGCTGACTCCTATCCGTCGGTGGTGCGCCGGGGTGGATTGCCCACGAGCGGCTCGCCGGTGAGGGTCGCCGCCGTCGCCGCAGCGCCGGTGCAATCTTCGAAAAGACCAGCTTCTCAGGCCCAGGCTTTCGGTTCGTCGATGGTGTGGATGTACGTCTTTGCAATCACCTGGCGCGTGTAGCCCATCTGCGCTGGGCGGATCCATGTCACGTAGGCGAATCGCAAGACATCAGATGTCACAGGAAGTGGAGCGTCACCTTGACTTTCTTCCGCCGGTCTGTGCTCCAGCCTGAGCAGACCACTGCGGAACGTCTGGTCGCGAGTGCCGAGTGGCCGGTGCACCCAGGGGATCATGATGCCCTGGGGTGCTTCGTTGTCCTACGGGACAAGCGTCGCGTAACGCATTCGCAGCATCCGGCACGCACCGCGTATGCCCGGGCTGTCATCATTCGACGAGACCAAGGGACGAGCGTCGAGGGCTTCGGCTGCTGCGACCGCCTCCGAGCCGGGGGTGGAGAGACGCGAATGCTAGGAGAGTTGGCCCATTCCACAGGCTTGGTGCATTAATTACACTTGATCACATGCACATACAGCGGATCACCCTCGCGGTCGAAGACATGGATTCGATGGTGGAGTTCTACAACGCAATTTTCGGGTGTGGCCTGGCGCCCCTCAGCGGATCGCCACTGTCCAAAGGTCGATTCGCAGACGTCGAACTGGTCGTGTGCCCGAATTCTGTCGCGGGCGTAGTAGCAGAACAGAACCGTCATCAGTTCCGCCTAATCGTTGAGGACGCTGAGGCGCTGGCCACACGAATCGAAGCGGCCGGAGGGTCGGTCATGAATCGAGACACCTTCGACGGGAAGGCCGTTGTGGGAGTTGCCGATCCCGAGGGAAACACTTACGAACTGGTAAGTCAGTAGGTCGACTTGGTTGTCGGTGTGGGCCGGATACGGACGAGACCTTTTCGTCGCCCCTACGACCGCGACCCCCTGGGTGCCTCCTCACGCCGGTTGAAGGCTATGGGGAGGTCAGCTACCTCGCCCTGCGGGTCCGAGGACGGGTGGCCCCGGGCGAGGTCGTGCTCGTCCACGCCGCAGCGGGAGGAGTCGGGTCGGCCGCCGTCCAGCTGGCCAAGGCGTTCGGTGCGACAGTGATCGCCACGGCAAGCACCGAAAAGAAGGTCGACTTTTGCCGGTCGCTGGGAGCCGACTACGGCGTGAACTACCGCGCCGACGACTTCGTTTCCTTCGTCGACGACGTTACCAATGGACGTGGAGTCGACGTGGCATTCGACACCGTAGGTGGTGCGGTGACGGCTGAGACGTTTCGGGCGATGGCGTTCAACGGCCGCACCTCATAGTCGGGTTTGCCTCGGGTATCGAATCGGAGGAGCGCCCCCTACCGATCCAGCCCAGTATCTACGGGAACTTTGACCTTGTAGGGATCTGCTTCGCCTACGTCGACTCGCCGCGGCCGGCACGTCCGTTTGGTATGAACTTTCTGTCCACCGCACAAGGAGTTGACATCTGGAGTCGCATCTTGCACCTCACCCGGGCCGGAACAATCCGTGCCGTGGTCGGTCAGCAGATCGCATTCGCCGACGTTCCCGTCGGACTCGAGGCGCTCGAGCGCCGCGAGACGATCGGCCGCACCGTGGTGCAGCTGCCGCCGGACACGGTTGGGGCTGCGGGCGCCTAGTCATCCCGAGGTCGACTCCCTTCCTCGGCTTCGCGCACGAGTCCAAGTCGCGAGATCGTGAATGCGTTCGTCGCGCTCACCCAGCGTTCGCAGGCAGCCGCTAGCTTGAGGTTCGCTATGGAGCGACGAAAATGGCTGGCAACGGGACCGGAGCCATGGTGGGAGGTCGGTCCACGTCGGATGCTCCCCACGGTGACGGGAGCACTGCTTCTCGCGATTGCGACCTGTGTCGTGGCGTTCTCGGGCGCGCCGCAAGCGTCGGCACGGACGTCCTCCACGAGAAGCACCACCGCTGCGGTAACTTCGCCCGCGCCATACGGCGTCGGCCAGGAGACCCTGAACCTCGTGGATACCAGCAGGGGGACCCCGGCCAATGGCACCGCGCCAGCTCTGCCCTATCGGAAACTGACGACCTGGGTTCTCTACCCGTCGACGATCGCACCCACGAAGAATCCCGTCACCAACGCACCGCCCGCGATCGCCGGCAAACCCTTTCCGCTCATCGTCTTCGCCCACGGACTCGATTCCGAAGGCTTCATTTACGACCCACTGCTCGAACAGTGGGTCGAACAGGGCTACGTCGTGGTCGCGCCGACCTTTCCGCTGTCCAACATTGCCGCACCCGGCGGCGACACGGCTAAGGACCTGGTCAACCAGCCGGTCGACATGTCATACGTCCTCACCCAAGTCCTCACCCTCTCCCGGGGGTCCGGAAATCTCCTCTCGGGCATGATCGATCCCAAGAGAGTTGCGGGCGTGGGCCACTCCCTCGGGGCAATGACCGTGCTCGCCTGGACCGAGAACACGTGCTGCCGGGATCCCCGGGTCGATGCCGCCGTCATCATCGACGGTACCGAATCGAAATTCGGCCACGGGAAGTTCTTCAAGGGCCGAACGACGCCAATCCTTGTGCTCCACGGCACCGCGGACAAGACGATCCCGTACTCGGCCGGGAAGAAGATCTACGAGGACGCCACGCCTCCCAAGTTTCTCGTGAGCCTGGTTGGAGCACCTCACGTGTCATTCGAACAGCTTGGACTCCCTAGTCAGAAGCTCCCGAAATGGGAGAACGTGGACGTGCACACCGTGCTTGACTTTCTCAACGGGGAACTCAACCACAGTCCTGCTGCATTGCGACAACTGGCCAGCGTCGGCCGGCAGCCTGACCTTGCCCGTCTTCAAGAGGCCACCAAACCATGACGGACAAGATCCTGATCCGCCACACCCCGCCCGCCCTTGGAGATCATGTTCTCGTGTAAGCAGCTGCGCGACACCTTGCCGGGCTAAAACGCCACCTTGCCCAGGTCGGGGTCGCAGGTCGAATCCCGTTTTCCGCTCTCAGTCACTGGGCTCTGACCTCGAGTGACGTGATCGGCGCGCTCCGCTGGTCGCATCTGGTTGCCCGTCGCTGACCATCAGTTGCCCATCACGGCGCATGCTGGACCCTGTGGATCGGAGTCATGGGTTCGATGCGCCAGCGGGGGAGTAGCTCGTTCGAGCTCCGACAGTCGATGGTTCGAACCCTGTCATCCGCTCCAAAGCAGCAGGTCAGGTACGGTCTATTCAGTGGTCATCCCTGAAGCATGGGGCCAATGTGGGACCAGAGCTCCTGGGGTCGGAGTGACGCTGTCGGATCGGCGCAAGGACAGCAAATGGCGGTTCCCCCGAAGCTTCGTATATATCCATGGTCTATGGCGACGATCCCCAACGCTGAAGCATCGAAAAAACATTGGGAGGTGATCGAGCGTGGCGAACATCTGTTTCAAGAGTTGCAGACCCGTGACGTGCCATCGCCCGATGGTCATCTCGTGATCGAGATGGATATCCGTCCGGAGTTCTCGAACGTCCGAGGAGCACTGCAGGGTGGCCTGATCGCGGTACCGATTGACATGTGTGCGGGGCGACTCGCGTATCAGGCCTGTGATCACGAGAATGGCTTCAGCACCGCGACTTCAGACCTCAATGTGTATTTCTTGTCCCCCGTGACTGTTGGGCCAGCTCGGACTGAGGCGCGTATCATCCGAAATGGCAAATCGAGCATCGTCCTCCAAGTCGAGGTAACGGACGCTGGTCGGGACAAATTGGCAGCGATGTCGACCATTGCTTTCACGGTGCTCGCACCACGATCGTGAGCGTGACACCTCGCTCGGAGTAGATCCCACGCCACGTGATGAGTGCGACCCGCGTCATGCGCCCCTGCAACTGTCCGGGCCACATTTCAAACCTGAAGCGCGACAAGAGGAGTTCGATGTCTGAAGCAGATTCGTGCCCGTTGGGCTTTACACGGCGTCTGGAGCTTTGAGAGTGCGCCCACTTCCTCACTTCGACAACCGCATCACGCAGTTGCTCGGAGTCGATATCCCGATCGCGAATTCCCCCATGGGTTTTGTGGCAAATCCGTCCTTGGTGGCTGCAGTCGCTCAGGCGGGTGGCATCGGGCTCGTACCTGGCTCGGTCGGCATCAAATGGGCTCAAGAGGACATCAAACGCGTGCGCGATATGACAGACCATCCCTTCGGCGTCAACTTGCCGATTGCCTATGTGAGAGACCCAAAGATCGCCGACATGCTGGTCGCCGAGAGCGTTCCCTTCGTGACGACTTCCGCCGGCTCCCCATCGGCCTATACGGCGATTCTGAAAGCCGCGGGTCTCCGAGTCCTTCATGTGGTCACGTCGCTAGATACCGCGAAGGAGGCGGTCGACGCGGGGGTCGACGGTCTCATCGTGGAGGGTATCGAGGGCGCCGGCCTCAGGGGAAAATCGGAAGTGTCCACGATGGTGTTGCTCCCACTCATTGCGCAGAAGGTTGACCTTCCTCTCATTACTGCCGGAGGGATCGCCGACGGCGCCTCTATGGCTGCCGCGTTCGCCCTTGGGGCCGAGGGCGTACAGATGGGAACGCGAATGCTGGCCTCGGTCGAAGCAAATGTGCATGACGGCCTCAAAGAGGCGATACTTCGGGCGTCAGAGACCGACACAGTCCTCATCAACCGCCACAACGACAAGCCGTTTCGTGTCCTCCGTACCGACACGACCAGTGCGCTCGAGTTCGCAACGGACGGAGACCCCGTGCAGGACCTTCTTCAGAATGTCGGTATGACCTATACCCAGGGAGTTCTCGAAAATTCGATCCCATCTGTTGGACAGGTCGCTGGGCGGATCGAAACACTTGTACCTGCCGCCGAGATCATCGCGAACACGGTGAGGGAATTCGCTGCGGTCATTTCGCAGCTTGAAAAACGCTACCTGTCGACTTCGTAGACCTCAGCTTCGGATTCGCGATCCAAGGTGGGACTTCACCACTTCCATGTGGCGAGCCGGCCCGGGTCAAGAAGGCGGGCCCTCTCACGGCTGCCAGACTTGGGTCGATGGTTGACAATGGCTCGCTCCGGCGATTCTTGAAGACGGTGATCCGCCCCGCGATCTACGGGCGGCGTACACCGCTGGAAGTGTCGGCCCACCACCTACACGGCGAACCGATTCCGGCCATGGAGGCCGTGCGGCGAGGGTTCACCCCGTTCGAAGTGGGCGACGCCTGGGGAGGCACCTGGGATACCACGTGGTTCCGGTTCCGGGGATCGATCCCGAGCTCGTGGCTCGGGGCTGAAGTGGTGGCCCTGATCCACCTCGGCGGCGACCAGATGGTCGGCTTCACGGCGGAGGGCCAGATCTGGGACACCGGACTCCGGCCTGTCCAGGGACTCCACCACCAGCACCGCGAGTTCGTGCTCACTCCCGAGGCTCAGGGGGGCGAGCCCGTCGAGTTCTTCGTCGAGGCGGCTGCGAATCCGATCCCGCCGTGGCACCTGGCCGACTGGCCCTTGCTCTTGCCCGACTACTCGGGTGCACCGCTCTATACCCTCGGGACGGCCGAACTGGCGGTCGTCGACCGGTCCGTCGAAGGATTCTTTCTGGACATGCGGATCCTGGGGGAACTGGCCGCACTCGACCCAGACCGATCTGAGCAGATCATGCCGGCGCTGGACAAGGCACGGAGCATCATCGACCCCGAGAACGTCTCCGCCTCGGTAGTCGCGGCCCGGGATGTGCTGGCTCCGCTCCTGGACCGGCCTACGTCCTCGGCCAACGCGGTCGTGGCGGTGGGTCACGCTCACATCGACTGCGCCTGGCTGTGGCCACTACGCGAGACCAGGCGCAAGTGCGCAAGGACTTTCTCCAACCAGCTGCGCCTGCTTGAACGCTATCCCGAGCACCACTTCGTGTGCAGCCAGGCGGTGCAGTATCAGTGGATGAAGGACGGATACCCCGACCTGTACGAGCAGATCGTGGCGCAAGTCCGATCGGAGCGATGGGAGCCGGTCGGCGGCATGTGGGTTGAGCCGGACACGAATATCCCATCGGGCGAGTCCCTGGTGCGGCAGTTGGTCTACGGCAAGCGATTCTTCGCCGAGGAGTTTGGGGTCGAGACACACGAATTGTGGATTCCAGACGTCTTCGGCTACTCGGCCGCTCTGCCCCAGATCGCTCGTGAGGCCGGCGTCACTTCATTCATTACCCAGAAGATGAGCTGGAACGACACCAACGCCTTTCCACACACATCCTTCTGGTGGGAGGGCCACGACGGCAGTCGCCTGCTGGCCCATTTCCCCCCGGCGAACACCTACAACGGCGAATTCTCCGTGAGCGAGGTGGCCGCCGGTCAGGAACGGGGCCTCCGACGCGATGGTACCGCCCTCAACCTCTACCCATTCGGCTACGGCGACGGCGGGGGTGGCCCGAACCACACCATGGTCGAGCGCTTCCGCCGCATGAAGGATCTTGATGGCCTGCCTCGTGTCGAGATCGGCACCGTCGCGAGTTTCCTTCATCGGTTGGCGCAGGAGGGCGACGACCTCCCCGTCTGGGTAGGTGAGCTCTACCTCGAAGCCCACCGGGCCACATTGACCACACACGCCGAGGTCAAGCTGGCCAACCGCCGCGCCGAGGAGGCCCTCCGGGCCGCCGAACTGTGGTCGGTGGCGGCACTCCTCGACCGGCGCCCCGACCTCGAACGGGCCTGGAAGCTTCTCCTGCTCCACCAGTTTCACGACATCCTCCCCGGGTCCAGCATCCACTGGGTCTACGAGGACACGGCGCGTGAGCAGGCCGAAGTGCTCGCCATCGCTGGTTCGGTCATATCTGAGGCCCAGGCTGTCGTAGCCGGGGGAGACGGGGCCGGGAACGTGGTGGCGTTCAACTCGTCGTCCACCGACCGGACCGAGGTGGTCGAACTGCCCGAAGGTTCGCTGGCCCTGGTGTCGGCACCAGCGTGCGGCTGGTCGACGGTGTTGCCTGACCGGTCGCCCGGCGGCACAGAGCAGGTGACCATCGGCAAGGGTTGGTTGGACAACGGATTCCTTCGGGTGGAGTGGGACGGCAGCGGCCTGCTGACCTCGGTGTGGGACATCGTTGCTGGCCGTCAGGTCCTGGCCGACGGCGAGCGCGGCAACCTGTTTCAGCTCCACGACGACCATCCGCGCGCCTTCGACGCCTGGGACGTCGATCGCGCCTATCTCGAACAGGTCACCAACCTGGAAGCGGTGGACTCGATCGAGGTGGTGGAGCGCCATCCGCTTCGGGGTGGGGTTCGATTCGCTCGCTCCTTCGGGGCCTCGACCATCACCCAGACCATGCGCCTCGCCGCCGGGACACGGCGGCTCGAGTTCCACACCGACGTGGAGTGGCATGAGCGACACCGGTTCCTGAAGGTCGCCTTCCCTGTCTCCATCCGCTCCACGCGCGCGACATACGAGATCCAGCACGGCCATCTCGAGCGGCCGACCGTCGCCAACACCAGCTGGGACGAAGCGCGCTTCGAGGTGTGCGGCCACCGGTGGGCAGATTTGAGTGAGCCCGGCTACGGGGTGGCGCTGCTCAACGAGTCCAAGTACGGCTACGACATCCGCGGGCACACCATCCGACTCTCGCTCCTCCGCGCCCCGGGCTTTCCCGACCCCGAGGCGGACCAGGGCTCCCACCACTTCGCCTACGCGCTGTTCCCCCACGAGGGTGACCTGCGGGACGCCGGGGTCATCGCCGAGGCTGAGCACTTCAACCTCCCCCTCACGCTGCTCGCTGGTCAGGGTGACGGCCGGGTGGTGTCAGTCGATCGGCCGGGGGTGAGCGTGGAGGCGGTCAAGTGGGCCGACCGTTCCGATGCCGTGGTGGTCCGCCTCTGCGAGGTGTGGGGCTCCCGCGGTCCCGTGCGCGTGACGCTGCACCGTCCTTTCGTGTCAGTGATCCGCACCGATCTACTCGAGCGTGCGGTGTGCCCGCTGGCCGGCCACGACGGAACCATCGAGCTCGAGCTCCGGCCCTTCGAACTGGTCACGCTTGTCTTTGACCTGGGCTGAACCGTTCGACCTCGAGAACGCCCAGGAGGAGAGCGCACGAAAACATGGGCGGACTCAACGGACGTGCCGGAACCGGGTGGACGGAATGGTACGGCTGGGGAGATACTGGCGCCCGCCAGGATCCGAAGAGCAGGCAGACGTCCACTCGCTGTCGGGAGCCACGATGCTCGGGGTACGCTCTCGATACAGTGGGGCGTACTCGGGTTACGAGGTGAGATTCGTGCGTACGAGTCGCGCTGTGCCGCGTGGTACCCCGAGGCACGTGGGGGTCCCCCTCGTTGTGCTGGCCGCCTCGATGGCCGCGGCGCTCGGCTGCGCCAGCACCGCGATGGCTGAATCGCAGCCTGTTCCGGCAGCCTCCTCCGGCTTCGGCTCCAAGTGGACCACATACCACGGGAACGCGGAGGCGAGCGGAGTCCACGCGGTGTCCACGAAGTTGTTGCCATCGCGACCAGCCTGGACCTCGCCTGCCCTCGACGGGCAGCTCTACGGCGAGCCGCTCGTGGCCGACGGGCGGGTAGTCGCGGCGACCGAGAACGACACCGTCTACGTGATGGCCGCCAACAGCGGAGCGGTCCTGTGGTCACGCCACCTCGCGACTCCTGTGCCGTCCGGCGACCTGCCGTGCGGTGACATCTCGCCCGAGGTCGGTATCACGGGTACTCCGGTGATCGACGCGACGCGCCACGAGATATTCGTCGACGCTGACACTTTGATCAGCGGCCCGCCTAGCTCTGGTGGCGTGGAGGCCGCCCATCGCCTTTTCGGGCTCAACCTGTTCACAGGCAAGGTTGAGCTGGACCAGCATGCGATGCCGAACGCCGGCGAGGATCAGCTCGCGCAGCTGCAGCGGCCCGGGTTGGCGCTCGACAATGGTTACGTGGTCATCGCCTACGGCCAGAACACCGGCGACTGTCCTGGCCCCAACGGTCCGGCCCACGGGTACGTCGTCTCCATCCCGGAAACTGGCGGTCGGCTTCACTATTTCCAGATCGGCAGCGGCAAAGATCGTGGAGCGGTGTGGATGGGCGGGAGCTCTCCGGTCATAGACCCCGCCGGGAACATCTACGTGGCGAGCGCTGACGGCTACGACCTCGGCGCCGGCCAGAAGTACGACGACAGCGACGCAGTCCTCGAGCTGTCGCCTCACATGTACCTTGAGTCGATCTTCTATCCCAAGGACTGGCAGACGCTCAGCGCCGACGACTTGGATCTCGGAACCGGGGACCCCGCGCTCGTAGACGGTTTCGTGTTCCAGATCGGAAAGACGGACATCGCCTATCTGCTGCGCCAGGGGAATCTCGGCGGCGAGGAGGGCGAGGTCGCCTCCCTTCCGACCTGTAGTGGCAATCCCGACGGCGGGCACGCGGTAGAAGGCTCGGTCGTCTACGTGCCCTGCCCGAACGGCGTGACGGCCGTCAAGGTGTCGGTTAAGCCTCCGTACCTGAAACAGCTGTGGACCGACAACGACGGAGCGGCTGGCGGACCGATCATCGCCGACGGACTCGTCTGGACGATCGGCAGCAACGCCGTGCACGGCCTCAATCCGGCCAATGGCGACGAGGTCGTCTCCATGCCCTTCGGCGGGTACGCGAATCACTTCCCGACTCCGTCGGTTGGCGATGGCCTGCTACTCCTTCCTGGTACCGACCAGATCTTCGCCTTCATGGGTCCAGCCGGGCTGCCACCGCCGCCTCCCGCTCACTAGCGACAATGGATCCGCCGGCTCAGCTGGCCGGTTTGTACTCGTAGACGGTGGTCTTGAGAATGCAAGAGCCGGGTTGGATGATCTCCACCCGCAAAATGCCGGTTGATGCGTCGAAGTCAACCCCCTCTGCTTCGAAGGTGCCCGAACAGCTGCTCTTCTGCGGGATTGATCCTAAGTCCACAACATGCCCTTTCACGTTGGCGCCGTGCAGCGACGTGGACAGATCCACCTCCAACAACGGCTTCTCGTTAGTAAACAGAGTTCGTGAGTCGTCGTCGGAGGCGCAGATCAGTCTGACGGGAGTCACGAAATCGCAACCCTGGACGTCGTTCACTTTGTGATCGAGCTTGATGTATCCGGCCAGCTGCAGCGAGCCACCATGAGAGCGTGACTCGTGGTTGAGGACAGGCGTCGGGTAGATCTGGAGATGGCTCATCGTTCCCCACTCACCGGCAACCAACCATTGGGTGTCGGGCGAGATGGCATCGAAGGAGTTGTTGTACAGCTCACCCCGCACGAGGGTGTGCCGATACTCGAAGCTCTTGCCGGACGGGTTCGTGACAAGGAACATCTTCGAGCTTCCTGAGCTGGGACCTTGATAGGCGTCGAAAACGTATCCGTGGACCGAGTCAGGGTCCCCGATGTGGGCCCAGCCCTGAGCCTTTAGGACGCTCGATATCGACGCGATACCTCTGTACAGCTCGTGGGCTTTGTGACGAGGTGCGGAGACCGTCGCAACGCCTTCGCCTGCGGAAAGCGTGCTCCGGACATAACTTCCGCCCGCAGTCCAACCAGCGATGCCGCTTTGGGAACGCGGCGAGGTGATACCCCCCGTTGCGGCGCCAACCGGAGCCTGTGTCCCAAAACTCATGCCCAACACAAGAGCAGCACAGACAAACAAAAGGACGAGCCAGTCCATCCTCCGGGACCGCAACTCCTCTCGCATTCTGCTTCGCTCCTCTGCCCCCTGGAGGGAATGTCCCGGTTCGCCGGAGGTGTACGACAGGTGAACTATTAACACATTCACGGCGGAGGGAGCCGTCGAAGGTCCGGGTTTACTCAGGCTCCCGCACAGAGGTGCACCAGTCCACGGCACCGTGAGCATCTTCGACGGGGCCAACAGGCAACACAGAGGTCGAGGAGGCCACCCTGAGGGATGCAAGATACGGCGCGCTCTACGTGAGCGCGCCGCGTGTGAGATTCCGCCTCAGACCATCGAACCCCGCGATCGTGGTGCCGCGAAAGCTCTGTCCAGCACGCTGCGCCCACTCGGTATCGGTAATCGCATCAGGTTCGGCCGGCAGGTAATGATTGAGGATGAGTTCATGCACTCGTGCGCGTTCAGCGACGCTGCCGACCTGGGTGACGTCTGTATGGAGCGCCGCCATTCGCTGGAGCGCGGCGCCGGTAAGGCCGTGTCGCTCGAGGTAGTCGAGGTCTGCCACCTGATGGACGAGGATGTCTGCATCCTCGGCGAACGCGATCAGGTCTTCATTCACCGTCGTGTCACCGGAGAACACGACAGAGCCGTCCGATGTATCGAAGCGGTAGGCCAGAGCAGGGTGCGCGTGGCCGTGCGTCACGGGCACAGCCGTGACCCGGACGATCGCATCTTCGAAAACCGTGATCGGACGCCGAGCATCGCCCGCCACTGGTGGCGGAACTGAGATATCGAAGGCTCGCACCAGGAGACCCGGGTCTGGCATCTGGGCGTCCAGGGGCATGACATTCAGGTGGTAGGCGTAACCCGCGAGGATGTTTTCAACCAGCTCTGCCGTACCGGGGAACGGTCGTTCTGGGTGGACAGTCGTGAGACGGCGGAAGGCGGCGTCTCCGGCGGGAGCCACGTCGGGGGCTCCGGGACCATAGACCCGAATCGGTGGGAGTGGCTCGTCTTCGCCGAAACGGATTCCCCACGGATAGAGGAGCATGCCGGGGAGATCGCCGGCGTGATCGACATGAAGGTGCGTGAGGAAGACGGCCTCGAACCGGGTGAAGTCGAGACCGGCCGCTGCGTAGGCGGAGGGCGAACCCCGCCCGCAGTCGATCAGAAAGACCCTTTCGTCGACCACGAGCGCAGAACAGATTCCGGCTCGGCCGACGACTGGCATCGGTGCTCCAGCTGTTCCAAGCAGCACCAACTCGGTGGTCATAGACACCTGCCTGATATGGGGTTCTTGCTCACGTCCTCACAAGGGACCGCGCCGTGACCACACGTTGCGAGCCGGGGCAGTCTCTACCGATTTTCAGTCGACCGTGATGCCGAACAGCTTGGCGGCGGTGCCCCCAGTGATGGCGTCGATCTCGTCTTGGGCGACGCCGGCGAATTGCTTGTCAATCTACTCTCGCGGGTTGGGGAAGGAGCCCTCGCAGTGCGGGTAGTCGTTGCACGACAATAGGCAATCGATACCAGTAGTGCCGCGGTTCTGGATCGCAACCGAGTTCCACATGAACGTGGCATGGGCCTGGCGCTTCAAATATTGGCTCGGGGACGCTTCGAGTGGGGCGGCCCACCTGCCCATCGCTGTTTCGCTTTGACCGAATCGGCTGTCGCTCCAGTGGTGGTCAAAGAATGAAATCGCGGGAGCGAGCCACTCTGGTTGTACACCCCGCGAACCCGAGACCCTTGTAGGGCCGCAATCCGGCGTACGCCCCCTTTGGCAGTCGCGTGGCGCGGACACGCATTGAGATCGGGACGTTGAGCGCGTTGACAGGTGTCCATCTGGCGGCCGAGAGGGCTTGGAGGCCTGACGTCGCTGCGGCACGAGAGCGAGCAGAGCATCACGTCGCGTTCGTGGTTCGGAACCTGTCGGGGTTTACCGCGACTTGACTGATGCGGATCTGACCTGTGTGGCGAGATGTGTATCTCGTCACTGATGAGCGGATGGTTCCTGGCTCCGAGCTACGGACAAAGCTTGATTGGCGTCGCGAAGGTCAGCCAAAGTGTCAGGAGTCGGTGCCGTGACTTCGCTTTTGGCTGCTTTGATCACAAGCATCTGCGCCCGCAAAACCGATTCAGGGACCTCCTCGGCGGGGGAGACACTGCTGGTTTCTCCGAGTACCGAGCCTTTCGTAGAGTAACCAACCGCGCCCGAGCCAATGACACTGGCTTCATAGGCATCACTGTTGGCAATCTGCTGATCCAGACGTTCGAGGACGGCCAAGAGCTCATTGCGCAGATCGACCGAAGGAGTTTTGAGATACGCCTCGATCGACTCTTCTACCGTTTCGATGTCAAGTTCAAGGGAGGCGTCCACGGCAACGTCTTCGTTCTCACCAGTCTGATGCTTTTCACGCCCGAGCATGACAACGGACCTCCATCTGATCGAGAAACTGCGGTGCTCACGCTAATGCCGGGGGAAATTCCCCGTGTCCCGTGCGGTGGCCTGGAACCGAGCAAAGTTCCGGCGCCTGCCATAGAACCTCCCCCGAGCTGGCTCCTCGGTGAGTTCGGCTGCGAGCGTAGGACGGTGACGGTCCGCTTCAGCAAACGCGGCAGGTGTGCCCTCAGTCTTGAAAAATCTCGTCGAGAGTCGCCCCGTGGCGTTGGTTGTGGGGCGTCGATGAGGCAGGGCGAGCCGGGGCTGGCTGATATCTGAGTTGGGCGACATGGGTCCCCGAAGGCTATCCGCCGAACTCGTCCTACGCTTCGTGAAGGGTCCGGTTCCGATTCTGACAGTACGAATGTTCTGGCGGTACGTTCCAGGAGGTAGGCATGATGCAGTTCGGTCCGATTGGTTTACTTCATCCCGGCGAAATGGGCGCCGCGGTGGGTGGTGTCCTTTCCGGCGAGCATTCGGTGTGGTGGGCCTCCTCGGGCCGAAGCCCGGCGTCGGCCCGTCGGGCGTCCAATGTCGGGCTCACCGATGTGGGCTCGGTCGAAGCGATCCGAAATGGATGTGAGCTCATCATCTCCATCTGCCCTCCAGAGGCCGCACGGGACGTCGCGCGCCAGGTGTCTGGCTATCGCGGCGTGTATCTCGACGCGAACGCCATTGCCCCGGCGACGGCCCGTGAGGTGGCGACGCTGGTCGAGGCAGGCGGTGGCAGCTACTTGGACGGCGGAATCATCGGCGGCCCCCCCAGCGCTCGCTCGCCCGGAACTCGCCTCTACCTGTCTGGACCCGATGGCCCCAAGATCTCCCAGCTCTTCTCCGGGACCGCCGTGGATGCTCGTGTGCTTTCCGATGACCCAACCGCAGCGTCGGCGGTCAAGATGTGCTTCGCAGCGTGGACCAAGGGGACGACCGCCCTCTTGCTCGACATTCGTGCCCTCGCTGAGACACTCGGGGAAACGGGTGCGCTCCTTGCCGAGTGGGAAGGTTCCATGCCCGAACTAAAAGACCGCTCCCTGTCAGCCGCGCAGCAGGCGGTCACCAAAGGGTGGCGTTGGCAGGCGGAGATGGACGAGATCGCCAAGACGTTTCGTGACGCCGACCTACCGGACGGCTTCCATCGAGCCGCATCCGAGGTCTACGGTGCCCTCGTCCGTAAGCAAGAGGCGCCAAAGACACCGAGCACGCTGGATGAAGTAATCAAGTCGCTGTGCCACGGACGGACCGGCGGAAGCGCGAACTGAGCGGACGGGAAGAAGCCCGCGTAACCTCGGCAGTCAGGCGACAAGGTTTGAAGCGAACGGACTGCTGGGGGACCGCTCCTACGCGAGCTCGGCAACGGCACGTCCTCCTCGAGAGGTAATGACGGGAGTGCGGCACCGACAGGTCTGCTCGCCTCCAGCAGATTTCCCAGGTTGGTCGAGTTTCGATCTCGTCTGGGAGGAAAGATGTTCAGGATGAGAGTATACCGGTGGTGGATCGTACCGATCGACCTATGACTACCGGGCCGGATTCACATCGTCAACCGCAACGGGTACTCGTTGTGCGGCGTTCGTTCGGGATACCCGACCTCGTCGACAACAATGACGCGAGGAGAGCGCTCGTCGGGTGCCTCGAGGAGCTGTTACTACAGAATGGTTGGCAGAGTGGCACGCGGGCTATTGCCGATGTGATGGTGGACGCTCTCTTGGCATTGGCGGCAAGCGGCGATCTCGATGACTACGTCTTGCCTGATGGGCTGTCGACCTTCACCACTCGGAACGCGGCACTTCGGCTCATCGACAAGGGCATGACCGTCGTCGATCCGGAGCACCTTGTCATTGACCTCACGAGCGGATACCCCCCTGAGATCGTCGAGGTAGCTGAGGGCGTCCTGGATCGGGTATTCCAATATGCACGCGAGCAGCCGTTCCGCAACTGATTCGACTGAGCGCAATCCGTCACTCCTTGTCAACGCGCCCTCGACGCGGACGTGCGGCTGCTCAGACCCGCTCCGAATCTGTGGACAACCGCTCTAAGACCTTCCGGATGCATCATCGACCATTGGCTTGTTCTTCGAGGACTGACTTGAGCTCGGCCGTGCCGGAGAGCTGGTGCTGCGCGGCGCTATCGACCGGAGATCGGCCTGACACGGACCGTTGCGTCTGGACGCGACCAACCGACTCGGGATGTCGACCTTCTTCGGGCCGCTGGGCCGCCGGCATCAAATTGTCGGTACGGTCGATGACGAGTGCCGATTTCTCCGAGCCGCGTCAGGCGGTCTGGATCGGCAATGATTCCCAGCCGCGGACGCTCGACGTGTGGGCGCGGCGCGCCCGATCGTAGTCAACCTCCCATTCGGGGAACCGCGTCAGCACTTCGTCCAAGGCCACCCGTCCTTCCAGGCGCGCGAGAGCCGCGCCCAGGCAGAGGTGGATGCCGTAGCCGAAGGCTTGGTGGCGTTTGATGTGACGGTGGATGTCGAACGCGTCGCCGTCGGGGAAATGGCGCTCGTCCCGGTTGGCCGACCCATTGAGCAACACAAGGACACTCCCTTCGGGCACCTTGTGGCCGTGCCATTCCGCGTCACGGGCCACGTAACGTGACTGGATCGGAGACGGCGACTCGTAGCGCAGTAGCTCCTCCACCGCGTTCGGGACGAGCAATCGGTCCTCCACGAGTTGGCGGCGTTGGTCTGGATGCCGGCCCAGGACTTCCCCGGTAAAGCCGATCAGACGCGTCGTCGTCTCGTTCCCCGGCTGGCGACGAGGCTGCTGTACGTGAGGACTTCATCCCGCGTCAACTTGCGCACAATTCCCATTTCGTCCTCGAACTCGGCGTTCAGCAGTTCGGTCATGAGATCGTCGGATGGGTGCGCGGCTCGCCAATCGATGTATTGGCCGAACACCTCAGACTGAGCCCTAGTGTCGAAACTCTCCGTCGGCTCAGTCCCTTCCTCCAGCCTCAGGCCTTCGTCGATCCGCTGGCGCAGTGGCTCCTGATCTGCCTCTGGTATACCGAGCAGCATTCCGATGGTCCGCATTGGCATGAACGCGCCGAGGTCCCGCACAAAGTCGAACTCGCCTGAGCCGACCAGCGGATCGAGGGTCTGGGCGCAGTAGTCCCGTATCTGCGGCTCGAGGGCCGCCATCTTCTTCGGCGTGAAGACCCTCGAGAGCAGCGATCGGTGGCTGTCGTGCAGGGGCGGGT
This sequence comes from uncultured Acidimicrobiaceae bacterium, assembly GCA_963767195.1. Classification (GTDB taxonomy): domain Bacteria; phylum Actinomycetota; class Acidimicrobiia; order Acidimicrobiales; family RAAP-2; genus Bog-473. Next base: position 149,563 of record CAVYDA010000001.1, read on the forward strand.
CCTCGAAGAGGATGTTGCCTGGCGGAACGTCGACGTTGGCCCGGATCATCTCGAGCACTGAACCTCGGCCCGAGATGTATGTCTTCCAGTCGAGCAACGCCGCGTCGACGTCTTCCCAGCGGCTCAGCGCGAGAAGTTCGTACCTGTCGTTCCAGTACAGCGGGGCCTCGTCGCGCAGCCGCTTCCACACCGGATAAGGGTCGGCATCGATCTCGAAGTCATAGGGGTCGTAGTAGAGGTCTTGTCCGTTGGCCATCGTCATCGGTGTCTCCGCCTTCCTCGTGGTCAGCCTGAACGATCGACCGCCTTCCTGCCACAACCAACCCGCCGTGACCAAGTTAGCGGACGCTCTCTCCGACCAGCGCCGAGCCCGGTCTGAGAAGGATTCTCCATCGGCCTTTGGCCCGTAGCACTGAAGTCCGGACTGGATCCCGCGGACGTCATGCGAATAGTGGACCAGGTCACCCAGAACAGCGAGCCAGGTTGTCTCAAGAGCCTTGAGCGGTAGTAGAGCGCGCTACTACGCTCCTGGATGCCGAGGTGAGGGTCGCGGTTCGAATTCCGTCTTCCGCTCCATTTGCGGTTGACCCCATTGGGTGGACCTCATTTATGAGAATGAGGCCTGCCCTCGGCCCAAGTGTGGCGCTGCCATTTTATGCCGGCTACCGCCGGTTACCCACTCCGTATCTGTATATGAGAGGGCGAATCAGTGGCGACCGTGCGAGAGGTCGTCGACTGAGTCACTACCCCTCCTTGTACCTAGAGCAGATCACGTGAACTCGGAGTTCGGCACAGGGTCTGACCTGCTCCCGGACGCCATGTCAGTGAGGCGCATTCCCGTCCACCAGGCATCGAGTGCTCACCTTCGCGAACCACATCCCGCTGAAGTACGGAGAGCCGTACAAGGTGCGAGGATTGGACCGTCGGCGGCTCACCGGATCGGATCGCTGGCGTGCGGGTGTCGTGTCCGGAACTCACCGGTGGACGTTGGACAGCGGCCCGGCGTCGGCCGGGAACTGCGCCGTGTTCACGACCTGGATACCGGCGTGTTGTTCTCCGTTGAAGGGCGTCACGACCTTCGACGTCGCTCCGGGCTCGCAGCCCAGCTTGAACGGGACTTTGGGGTCGTCGAACCAGACCCCAAGGTGATACTGGTGGGTCGGTGCGAACGTGGTGGTACCGCCCGGGGACACCGAGAAGGTCTCGGCGTCGAAGACGCCCACGACGGTCACGCTGCCGGACCCTTTGTCATTGACTTGGATGTCGCTTTGGTACCAGGAGACGCCGAACGGAGCGGTGGGCTGTTGGATCACGAACAGGTCGAAGCCCGTATCGGCGGGCATACCGTGCAGGCTGACCGTCATGGTGTCGTTGAGCGCCCCCGGGGTGATGGTGACGTGCCCGCGGGCCTTGGGCAGACAGGCCGAGATGGCCGCAGACGACGGCTCGAGCCCGAACGAGAATGACGTCGCAGTCGCCGAGGGCGTTCCCGTGTCTGCGAAAGCGCTGGAGGAGGCAGCCAGGCCTCCTCCAGCGAGTATCGCGGCAACGGCTGCGATGGCACCCACCTTCGCAGCAGCTTGGGCAGGGATACGGCGGATCGCCAATCTGATGCTGGTCATGATTGTGGCCTCCTGGTTCGTCGGGGCAATCCGGCCGCCGGAATCGTCCGATAGGGCTCTCTGTGGCGATGCTGGAGCGCCCACTACAGCGACCGACTTGGAGGACGCTGGAAACCGAGTGGACGGAGCCCACACATCACACGACGGGCGTCACGCAGAAATTCATGTCCTTTCGCCCAAGACAGTTTGGCCGCACCGGTCAAATGTCCCTGTCGCGGTTGTACCAAGAAATCGGCTTTGTAGTCAATGGATCGGGCAACGTATTCGAAAGTCTGAATTCTCGCTGACGCGGCGCGAGTGTGTGCTGAGTGTTGCTCGTGTTTGTGCTGTGGACGTAGCACCAACGATTCCGTGCGAATCGATTGGACGCATCGCCGGGTGGTTACGCTTCGAATCGTTGAGGTCGGTCAAGAACGAGTTTTAGGTGCCGCGGCAATCATTAATTGGTGGCTGCGGAGTTGTTCCGGACCCCATTACGCGATGGCCGAAGGTTTCGGTTACGGATGGCTGGTTCCGCCATACAGCGCTAGCTCAACGAAGAGCGGGAAGCTGCTTCGGTCTCGCAGGATCGAGTGGCGTCCAGGTCCCGCGGCCCAGCGAACCGATTGAGGTGGGTTCTCAACACGGAAGGTCGGAGGTTCGAACCCTCCTCCTGACGACAAGCAAGCGCAGGTCTCCGCCTGAAGCTCTTGTGATCACCTGTCCAGCCGAGCGACTTCCATCACATAGAGCCCATTGCAGCCGGTTCGGGGCCGCCGCCCATCATCTTGAGCATCATGGTGCCACCGGTACGAAAGAACCGCCACACCAGCACAAGGCCGGCCACGATGAAGACGATGTTGAGGAAGGTCGTGTAGTTCCAACTGATCGTCGGGTTGAGCACCGTTGCGTTGCGGGTTTCTGGAATCAGGCCGGCGGCTCCGAAGATCAGTTCGACGGCGTACCCGGCGAGGACCATAGTGACGTAGAACGTCGCCAGTATGAAGAGCGTCATCCTTGTCCCGTAGTACTTCCGGTAGATGACCAGAATGGGCAAGATGATCAGGTCGGCGAAGATGAAACTGATTACTCCGCCAAAGCTGATGCCACCATTCCAGAGCACGGCCGCCAACGGGACGTTGCCGATAGAGCAAACGAAGGCGAAGATCGAGATGACCGGTCCGAGCAAAGGCCCCCAAACCTTCGCGAGCAAGGGATGCCCGGTGAAGAAAATGCGTTGCCAGAAACTGTCAGGTATCCAGGCAGACAGCGCGCCAGCAATGAGAAGCCCTGCCACGATGTCGCGCAAGACGGCAGCCCACTCCATCACGAATACGTGGGAAACCGAAGTGAAACCCTGAGGCGACGACAGGCGGGTGAAGAGGCTCCCCTCGGCCTGCACGCTCATGTCCATGGCCGCGTGGCCTTCCATGGAGCCGGCCAGTCCCCGATCGGCTTGGGACTTGGCGAGTTCGACCAGGCGTTGGCGGAGGAACAAGCGAAAGAGGACGGCGATGAGGACGATCATGATCGGGCCCCCAACGAACTCGGCCACGGTGAACTGCCATCCGAGCAGGAGCGCCATGATGATCCCAAGTTCGATCACGAGGTTGGTCGAGGCAATCTCGAAGACCATCACGGCGGTGAAGTTGGCTCCTTTGCGGAACAGGCTCCTGGCCAGCGCCACTGCGGCATAAGAACATGACGAGCTCGCGATGCCCAGCCCCGTTGCCGCTCCGAGTGCCTTCGGCGAGTCGTTGCCCAGGAGGCTCTCGATGGTGCCCCTGCGTACGAGCGCCTGCACCACCGCCGACAACGTGAATCCCAAGATCAGCGACCAGAGAATTTGCCACGTCATCCCACCGGCAACCGCCAGGGCGTGCCCGACGGCATGAAGGAATCTCACTGCTCGACCCGGTTCAAGGCAGTCCACTCCGTGCGTGGGTGTCCCTCTGACATGAGTCTCAGAACCTCACATCGTGAATGGGCGGAAACACGATCGCCGCCGCTTCAACTTTAGTGGACGGTCTCCTTTTGAGATGTGCCGGAGGTCTGGATTCTCCACGCGGGCGAGCACTCAGGAGTCACTCGGCATGCTCCCCGGTCCCGACAAAGGAACGAGGTGGGCGAGTTCCTGGAATTTGCCCGTCGAGCGATCTACTCCAGCGCAGGACCCGGTGGACGGGCGCGAAGACTCGGTGGATCGAATCGCACTTCATGGGTTCGGCGGACCCGGACGGAAGCGCGCGGGTACTCTCCCGACCCGTGCCTACAGTTTTTGGCAGCTCCGGTCTCGCGGTCAGTCGAATGGGACTCGGGCTGGCCGCGCTCGGCCGGCCCGGCTATATCAACCTTGGACACGCGTCGGATCTCGCCGGGCGCACGCCGGTGGCGTCGTTGGAGCAGTTGACGCACTCGGTTCTGGACGCGGCCTACGAGCGGGGAGTGCGCTACTTCGACGCGGCGCGCTCGTACGGGCTCGCGGAGGCGTTCTTGGCTGCATGGCTGGAGCGTCGCGGACTGGGACCGGGCGAAGTCATCGTCGGTTCGAAGTGGGGCTATACGTATGTGGCGGATTGGCACGTGGATGTTCCCGTGAACGAGGTCAAAGATCTGTCGGTCGGAGCGCTTCGTCGCCAGCTGGCCGAGAGCCGGGAGCTGCTTGGGCCGAATCTGCGCCTCTACCAGATCCACTCCGCCACGTTAGAGAGTGGAGTGCTCGAAGACCGCGCCGTGCTCGACGAGCTCGCCCAACTGCGGGCAAGCGGTGTGTCGATCGGGCTCACAGTGACTGGCCCCGCGCAAGGGCAGACGATTGAACGGGCCGTAGAGATCGGCGGCTTCGACAGTGTTCAGGCGACGTGGAATCTGCTTGAACAAGGTGCCGGTTCGGCGCTCCGAGCAGCCCACGATGCGGGCATGGTTGTGATCGTCAAGGAGCCCCTCGCTAACGGCCGACTCACCGCCCGTGGCGATGTGGCCGAACTCTTCGACGGGGCGTCTCACGCCGGTAGCGCCCCCGACGCGTTGGCCCTCGCGGTGGCGCTCGCCCAGCCGTGGGCGGACGTTGTCCTCAGCGGTGCCGCCAGCGTGAACGAGCTCGAGAGCAACCTCAGCGCCCTCGCACTCCAACTCGACTCGCAACGAGTCGATCAGCTGCTTGACGCTGGGCACCAAGACTCAGGCAGTTACTGGGAGGAGCGAGCCGCCCTTCCCTGGAATTAGGCGCCTCGAGGTTCGTTTTGCTGCGCTTTGAGGAGAGGATCTCCGGACGCGTTGTCGGAGTGCGCACTGCGCCAGGAAGGCTGAATGCTCTCGTGCCATCCCCGCTGGCAGTGCTCCAACCGCGCAATCTCCTCAGTTCGCTCCCGAGGATAGTGACTCTGCCTGCAAGCGGTCGTTCTCGAGCAACAGGTCCTCGAAGAACGCACCGAATTCGCGTTTCGGATGTCTGATTTGGATCTCTAGCATCCAGCGTGAGTCGGAGGGGTGAAAATCCACTCTGTCGAGCGTGCCGTCGTAGTGGGCGTCGTGCGGGAACTCGGAGAGGCGGTGCCCAGTCAACTCCAGGTTGAGTTGCCAGCCGAGCCGTTCCGCGGTCTCCTCGGCCCACTGATACAAGGCCACGCCGGTCAGACCGTCGTGCAACCAACGATGACGCGTCGATGTCCAGATCGACTTCACATCCTCGGCTGCCTTGCTCATCTCGGGATCTTCACCCACTACGAACGTGTCTCCGGCATCCCCTTCACATCCCTCGTAGATCGGGCCGATGTCAAGGAAGAAGATGTCGTCATCACCCAGTACCACCCCGGGTGTCGATGGGTCCTCGAAGTTCTTCGTTGTGTTCTGGCCAAAACGCACCAAAATTTTGTGCCAACCCTTGCGCAAGCCAGCGTCGCGCAGCACGGTTGCTGCAACTTTCCGGCCGGAGTCCTCTGACATTCCAGGTGTGATACGGCTTGCGATCTCCCGTAAGGCACTTCTGGTCCTGGTTCGCACATCGAGGATTTGGAGCGGGAAAACAGCGTCCGCCATCTCCTCCATTCTGTCACGACTACTGGCAGACTGCTGCGGTGTGGGTCCCATCTCAGGACCCCCGATCTCCCTCCGGTAGCGGAGGGTCACTGCTCGACTTGAGCTAACGCACCGTACACCTGGAACCGGCACAAGTCGTGGGTCTCTTCTCTCCGACGCGCCAGAAGAATGTGGCGATTGTCAGTTCGTCGACAGCCAGAGCGGGAAGAGATGCCCCTCTTCAAACTGGGGAGAAGGAACACAACGACGGGGTGAGCGGCCTCCTGGCTGTAATCAGGAGCGATGCCGATCGACGAGTCACTCGATGGTGAGTTCCGCTGACCACAACTCGCGTGGAAGCCAGGCTCGTGCGACGAAGTACAGGGCATCGAGCGTCAGCGTGCGCAGGCGTGAACTTGGGCCCTGGTCAACTCCTCCCGGCAACGACTGCCTGATTGGGGCTGAGCTCGTTGAACGCCGGTCATCCTCCCCTTGGTGGGGCCCCCACCAACTGACCGCATCTCATGGCGCCGGTAGGAGCGTCAGGATTTCAATCCCCCGAGAGTGGAGGGACGGGGATCCGCTACTATCGAACATATGTTCGCCTGGATGGAGCAACTCAACGAGGCCCAGCGAGCAGCCGTCAGCCATGAGGGGGGACCGCTTCGGGTCCTTGCGGGAGCTGGAACTGGCAAGACGACCGCTCTCTCTGCTCGGGTCGCGTGGTTGCTAGCGACTGGAACACCTGCTGAACGCATTCTCTTGCTGACCTTCACACGAAGGGCCGCCCGGCAGATGGTAGATCGGACTGGGGTGATGTTGGCCTCCCAACGAATGGATGGCCACTCTGATCCGACCACCAGCCGCGTGATGGGGGGAACGTTTCATGCCGTCGCACACCGAACTCTGCGGCGATACTCGCAGGCGCTCGGTATTCCGGCAGGATTCTCAGTGCTGGACCCTTCCGATGCTGCCGACGTCATTGATCTGGTTCGCGAAGACGGCTGCTACGCGAAATCCGCCGGCCAGCGATTCCCACGCAAAGCACTCCTACTCGACATCTACTCTCGAGCAGTAAACACTGGGCGTTCAGTCTCCACGGTGACCGCGGCATTGGCGCCATGGGCCAACGATGTCGTCGAGCAGATAGTCGAGATTTGCCGCGGCTACGTCGGAACCAAACGGTCGGGCGGCATGCTTGATTTCGACGACCTTCTCTTGCTCTGGAGGGCCGCCGCCCTTGATGATCGGTTGGGCCTACGCCTTGCCGGTTCGTTCGATCACATATTGGTGGATGAATACCAAGACGTGAACGGATTGCAAGTAGATATTCTGAAGGCGCTTCGCCGAACCGACGAACGAATCACGATCGTCGGAGACGATGCACAAGCGGTCTACTCGTTCCGCGCCGCCGAACCGCGCCACATCTTGGACTTCGAGCGAGTCTTTCCAGGGGCGCGGACTGTAATTCTCAACACCAACTACCGATCTGGCCAACAAATCCTGGACGTGGCAAATAGTGTGGCTGAAGAGGCCCCAGAAGGGTTCTCCGCCGTGCTTCACGCCGTGACCGCTCAACCCGGAATGCGGCCCCGCCTCGTCAGATGTGCCGACGAAGATGCTCAGGTCTTGGCGGTCTGCGAGCAGATACTGACGCACAGGGAGGAAGGCGTCGCCCTCAAGGAGCAAGCCGTGTTGGTGCGCGCCGCGCACCACTCAATTCGCTCGAACTTGAGCTTGGGCGTCGAAGAATTCCGTACGTGAAGTACGGGGGATTGCGGTTCGTCGAGGCCGCGCACGTAAAGGATTTGCTGGCAGCATTCAGACTGGCCGACAACGCGTGTGACTCACTCGCCTGGTTCCGCCTCTTACAACTCCACGAGGGAGTCGGCCCGACCATTGCTCGACGAGTCTTGGCGGCCCTCGGGTTGGGCGAGCCCGACGCCGACCCAATGAACCACGAAGAAGTCCTCAATCGGTGGCCCAGAGCGGCCGAAATTACTGCCGCCCTCCTCTCGCTCTCAGGTCGAGAGTCTCGTCAAGGCCCTTGCTCATCGGGATGGTGATTTGGTCGCGCAGGCCGAGCGTCTTCGGGTCCTTCTCATTCCGCTCATTGAAGCAACCTATCCCCGTCCGAGCGCACGTTTGGTCGACTTGGATTCCCTCGTCGCTGCGGCAGCAAAGACCTCGCGGCTCTCAGACGTCGCGGCAGACTTTGCTCTGGAGCCGCCGCGGTCGACATCGGATCTTGCCGGAAGTCCCACGATCGACGAGGACTGGCTGACGATTTCCACCATTCACTCAGCCAAGGGGCTCGAATGGAGCGCTGTACACATCCTCAACGCTACCGACGGAATGGTGCCGTCAGACATGGCATTGGGATCAGCCGAAGGTCTCGAGGAAGAGCGTCGGGTCTTCTACGTGGCCCTGACCCGGGCGCGTAAAGCGCTTCATGTCTACACGCCGTTGCGGTATCACCACCGGCCGCGTGGTCGAGACGATTCCCATGGATGGACACAACCTTCGCGATTCTTGTCGGCTCAGGTTCGGTCGAAGTTTGACGAAACAGATGTCGTTCACGAACTCGCCATATGGGCCTCGGACTCCGAGGTGGAAGATGGATTCGGTAGAATCGATGCGGATCTCGAATCTCTATGGTCGTAGCAAGAACTACCTGAGATCTCCGCGTATTCCCACAGGACAACCCCTCTCGCTACAAGCCCGGAGCAGACGGATTCCTCCATGCCTGAAGCACCGTGGAGAGCTCTGCGACCAGCGGACGGCGACGGCTGATGGTGCCAGCGTCGCGGGCATCCCCTTACAGCGCCGCGAGACGTTCAGGTGTGTTCCGCGGCTCAATGTGCTGGAGCTCGATCCAAAGCGGGATCAAGAACCAGATGTACGCATTGGTGAGCATGTACTCCCTGTCTTGATACCGGGTCGTCATGGCACCGACTTCGGTGACTCGCACACGGGTGTCCTTCTGCCGGAAAGCCTTGACCCGATTGAGAATCTCGAGCAATTCTTCTTTTGATGAGACCTCTAATCCGAAGTGATCCATGTTCGGCGTGACCATGAACTGATCCTTGGCAGGCAACAGGTAAAGGAACTGCCCCAGCGAGCCAGTATAAAGGATAAGGGGATTTCCTTGTTCCGTGCTGTTGTCGCCTTCGATCCATCCGAAGACGTCTGAGTAGAAGTGCAATAAGGCATCACGTCCCTCCCTGTCCATGACGTCAGCGTCAACACTGATCGCTACGTGATTGATCCGCGGAAAGAAGGAGCTCAGGCTCACGATGACAACAAGCCTGGTTGGACCATCACCTTGCTCGGAATTTCGCCGCGAGCGAGCTGCTCCATTGAGGCCATCACTTCGCGGAGCGAGATGTTGTTCGGTTCTATCAGTGCTTCGAACGGCAGTCGACCGGCGTTGAGGAGTTCCACCGCTGGCTCGAACCCTTCGTCGTTGTAGTTGTAGGCGCCGATGAGTGCGAGCTCGAAAATGATCATGCGATTCTGGTTGATCCTGGGTGGTTCGAAGCCAGTCCCGACGATCACCAGTGTGCCCGCGTAGTCGAGCTGTCCGAAACCAGCCTCGAGAGCGCTGGCCTGGCCCGAGCATTCGAACACGACGGCGTAGGGCTCTTCGACCGGCCGCGCCATGGGCGGCGCGTGCAGCGAGCCAGGAGCGACGACTCGCGCGGCGCCAACCGTGAGTGCCTTTTGGCGCCGGATGGCGGAAGGTTCGCTGACCGTGATGTCACAGATTCCGTGGGCACGCAGCACCGCAACGAGCAACAGACCAACCGGGCCGGCTCCGGTTATCAGAACGCGATCGTCCGGGTGCACGTCGGCCAGCCGCAATGCGTGGAGCGTAATGGCCGTCGGCTCGGCCAAGGCGGCGATCCTGGTCGGAAGGGAGTCAGGAATCCGGATCAGGCTGTCGCCCGCCACAGTCTTGTACTGGCAGAACGCGCCCCGGTACCCGGCGAAATCGGGCGTCGCACGGTTCAAGCACACGGACGGACGGCCTCGGCGACAGGGCCGACAGAGCCCGCATCCGGGCGACGCGTTCCCGACGACTCGGTCTCCCGGGGTCCAGCCGGAATCACTCGGTGCGGCGGCGACGATGCCTGACCACTCGTGCCCGAGAATGGCACCCGGTTTGGCGTAGCGCTCGAGCACCATGTGGAGATCGGAGCCGCAGATGCCGCACTCGGCAATCTCGACGAGCACCTCACCTGTCACCGGTTCCGGACATGGCACCTGCTCGACTGCAATTTTACCGTCGCCCACATAGACGGCTGCCGACATCAGTGTCGATGACACGGCGACAACCATAGAGATTTCGCCTGGCGGTCGCACGTGGTGGCCACTTGAGTGAGCTCGCTCGGGTGGGAGTCAGTTTCGAGTGCGTGGCTCCCTCACGTCGCCAGAACCGATGCAGGCACGCGAGGATCGTGATTGGCGCCAACGACTCACTCGATGGTGTGCCGACCAGGACCAGCGCAAGCGCGCCCGCCGCCTCCGACTGCGCCGGTGGTGCAGGGGACTACGGACACCGTTCTCACCCTTTGCTCTCCGCCCCGTACAACCGCCGCCCAGCCGCATCGCCAATGGCGGCCCGCTCGAGGTGCGACCGGCGGTGGGCGTCCGAAGCGTGCCCATCGCCGGGCCGAGAGGGCAGCGTGAAACCGGTGTAAGCGACGCGTCGCTCCCGGCTTGTGGGATGCGTCGAACGGTGGAGGGTGCAGGACATGTGCACCGAAACGTCGCCGCGCAGAGCGTGCAGCGTTATGGCGTGAAGGTCGAGCGTCCCGTCGATCTGTGCTCGGGCGATGTTCCCCCGGTGTGAGCCGGCCATGACGTCGAGACCCCCGTGGACTTCGTCGACGGGGGTGAGGCAGATCCCTATGGTGAGACCAGAGCAGAACATCGAGTGCCCGCCTCGATCGCAGTCCTTGTGCCACGGGAGGCACACGAGGCCGTCGACGGAATCGACTCGCTTGAGGAGCCCTTCGGCCCTCACGTCCGCGAAGTGCTCGCCGAAAGGATCGCCTGGCAGGTGACCGTCGCCGAGCAGGTCACCGATCGCGGTGAAACGGTCGTCGGCGATCAGGGTTCGGAGGGCCGGCGACACCCGCGCGAAGTCGAGTATCCGGCAGGGATAGCTCTGGCCGGAGCGGGTCCTCGCCCACCACGATGTTCCATCACCCGGTCGCGCCGCTCCGACCGCTGAGCTGAGGTCGGCATCGACCGCATCCATCTCTGCCTCCGTGAACACATCGTGAAGAAGGAGAAAACCTGCTTCCCCGAGGAAATGGGCGGCCTCCGCCGCACCTTGGTCGAGAGAGAATCGCTGATTGAGGTCGAGCGGCGACCCGTCGATTGAATGCAGCGAGATGTCGCCTGGTCGGTAGACGGCGCGGCCGTCGAGCAGTGAGCGGAAGACTGGATCCCAGGCACAAAAGGCGTCGTTGGCCGCCGAATCGCCTTCGACGCGTCCAGCGATGACGAGCCCCAGCGCCGTCCGCCGCTCACAGCACAGGTCGGCGAAGGCTGGCGAGTCGAGCGTGACCCTCAGGTTGGTGCCGGCGGCACCTGGGACCACGTCGATGCTTGCTGCACGGGGCTGAAGCGTCCAGGCGGAATCGTCCACTCGGATGGTGATCGGAGGGAGGCAGAGCCGCGCCGCGTCCTCGGCGGCGCGGACACCCCGGTGGGCGACCGCCTCGCACCACTCTCCTTCGAAGAAGGATGCAGGATCGATGGGCCCCGTGGCGTTGACAGGCCGCGTGCGAGTGTCCACGCTCATTCAGATCCTCTCTTGGTACCCGAGCACACGTATCCCCAACTCGACGAATCGATGAGGCATTTGCAACCGTACGGCATGATCCGGGTCATCCGCGAACTCCCTTGCTTGCCAGCAGACCGTTCAGAATCTCCTGCCGGAGGGCCGCGGACTTCGTACGCCTGCCTGACGGCCTGCAGGACACCGCTCTACTACAGGTCTTGCCAGAGTGATCGTGGGGGTTCGAATCTCGCTGCGGAGCAGAGGACGTTCTCCTGTCTTGACGGCCCACTCTGCAGGCTGGGGGCCGAGGCCGGAAATGCATCTCACCCCGCCGGCAACATCATCATCGCGTGGTCCAGATCCTGCAGGAGATCGTCAATCGTCTCAAGCCCCACACTGAGTCTCACCAGGTCACGGGGCACCTCGTTGCTGGTGCCGGAGGTGCTGGCATGGGTCATGCGGGCCGGGTGCTCAATCAGGCTCTCTACGGCGCCGAGGCTCTCGGCCAGCGTGAAGATGCGGGTCCGAGAGCAGAGCTCGACAGCGGCGCGTTCCCCACCGTGCACGGTGAAACTGACCATGCCTCCGAAGGCGCGCATCTGCGACTGGGCGACTTGGTGACCTGGGTGGTCGGGAAGCGACGGATGGTGTACCCGTTTGACTGCCGGTTGGCCGAGTAGGAAGTCGACTATCGCCAGAGCATTGGTGCAGTGCCGTTCCATCCGTACGCCCAAGGTCTTGACCCCACGCTGCACGAGGAAGCAGTCGAAGGGCCCGGGCACGGCGCCGGTAGCGTTCTGAAGGAACCCCAGTCGAGTCGCGAGGTCCTCGTCGCTGGTGGCGGCAAAGCCCCCGACGACGTCGGAGTGGCCACCGAGATATTTGGTGGTCGAGTGCACGACGATGTCGGCTCCCAGGCTGAGAGGTTGCTGTATCCACGGCGTGGCGAAGGTGTTGTCGACGACGACGAGGGCTCCCCGACGGTGCGCGGCGGCGGACACGGCCGCGATGTCGATGACGTGGAGCAACGGATTCGTGGGCGATTCGATCCACACCATGCGCGTCGCCGGTCGCCAGACCTCATCCATCTCTGAGAGGTCAACGGCGTCGACCACCAGCCCGGCCGGACGGTGGATCGCGGTCGCCAATCGGAACGTTCCTCCGTAGCTGTCGGTCTGCATGACGAGATGGTCGCCGGGCTCAAGCAGCCGCATCACCGCGTCCTCGGCCGCCAGCCCGCTGGCGAAGGCGAACCCGAAGTCCGCCCCTTCGAGCAGTGCCAGGTGCCGCTCGAGGCTGGCGCGGGACGGGTTGCCCGACCGGGCGTACTCGAAGCCGCGATGCTGGCCGACGGCGTCCTGTTGGAAGGTCGAGGAGAGGTAGACAGGGGTGTTGACCGCTCCGGTGGCGGCGTCAGCAGATTCGCCGCCGTGCACCGCGATGGTCTCGAACCCGAGTCCCTGGTCGTCCGGCCGACCGGTCACCGTGACCTCACCGCGTCGCCCGTCGCCAGGATCGCCAGCACGTCAGAGCGGGTGATGACTCCGACCGGGTGGCCGCGATCGAGAACGAGCAGAGCCGATGCGCCTTCCAGTCTCCCTACAGCCACCTGGACCTGATCTCCGGCCCCGATGGTGGGTAGCGGGCTGCCCATGACGTCACGCACGGGACGATCCAGCATGGACGAGTCGGCGAATGCAGAATCCATCAGCTCGCGTTCGGTGACACCTCCGACAACCTCGGCCAGGACCACGGGCGGCTCGTGCTTGATGACGGGCATCTGGCTCACGCCGTACTCGCGGAGGATGGCAATGGCCTCTCGGACGGTCTCGTCGGGGTGGGTGTGGACGAGCGTCGGAAGGCGATTCATCGCGTGCCGCCAAGATGTCGTCTACCGTCGGCCCCGCGTCGTGCATGAACCCGTAGTCGGTCATCCACGCGTCGTTGTAGATCTTCGAGAGATAGCCGCGCCCGGAGTCGGGAATATGGACCACGATGACCGCATCGGCCGGCAGGTCACGTCCGGCAATCGAGCGCGGCCGCGATGGCCGTTCCCCCCGATCCGCCGAGCAGGAGCCCTTCCTCCCGCGTGACCCGGCGGGCGGTGGCGAAGCTCTCGGCGTCCGAGACGGCGATCACCCGGTCCACCACAGCGGGGTCATAGGTCGAGGGCCAGAAGTCCTCGCCGATGCCCTTCGACCAGGTATGGCCGTCCGGAGCCGCCCGAGTAGACGGAACCCGTCAGGGTCGGCCCCGATGATCTGGACCGAGGGATTTCGCTCCTTCAGGTAGCGACCGATGCCGGTGATGGTGCCTCCCGTTCCGATGCCGGCGACGAAGTGCGTGACCCGCCCACGCGTCTGCTCCCAGATCTCCGGGCCTGCCGTCTCGTAGTGGGCCTGCGGATTTTGGGGTTGTGGTATTGGTCGGGCTTCCATGCCTTGGGGACCTCGCGGGCCAGGCGGTCCGAGACCGAGTAGTAGGAGTCGGGGTGTTCAGGCGGCACCGAGGTAGGGCACACAACGACCTCGGCGCCGTAGGCGCGCAGCATGGCGATCTTGTCGACAGCCGACCTTGTCGGGACATACGAAGATGCATTTGTACCCGCGACGGGCCGCGACGATGGCCAGTCCGACGCCGGTATTGCCACTGGTCGGTTCCACGATCGTTCCTCCGGGGACGAGCTGACCGGCTTGCTCGGCCGCTTCGATCATGGAGAGGGCGATGCGGTCCTTTGACGATCCGCCCGGATTGAACATCTCGAGCTTGGCGACGAGGGTGCACTCCAGGCTGCTGGCCGTTCGGTCCAGTCGCACCATCGGGGTATGACCTATCAATCCGACTAGGGACTCAGCCACCTCCATGGGGGGTCCCGGATCGGTGACGGGACGGACGTCGACGCCCATCGAGCGTGCGTCGAGAGCTCCGAGGGAACCGGCTCGTCGGTGAAGAGCTCGGTCGGCAACCCGGCCCGGCGCAGACCGGCTGCGACGGGGGCCGCATCGACCAATGGGCCCCCACACGCCGATGCGACGGGGGATCCTCGCCCGCAGCGAGCCCACGAGAGCCTCGAGCGATTCGTCCTCCCCATGTCGGTGCAGATGGCGGGATCGGTCCTGCAGTCGGGCTGGAGGTGGTGCAGCGCCCACTACGACAAGGAGATCCATGCCGCCTCTTTACCACTTCCAGCTGTCCCGCCCGCATGGGGACCGTTGCGGAAACTCGGGCCCGGCGCCAATGAAATGGGGCGCTGTCCTTGGCAACCGCTACTGCCCACCCCCGAGAAATGGGAAGTCCTCTGGTATTGGGCCAGACCAAGCGGGTGAACGGTGTCGGGCGTCGCCGAGCGGTTCTTCGATGATCAACACGACGGCGAGATCATCGTCGCCTATCCGGCAAGTCGTTGATCGTTACGGAGAACGACGACGGTGGCATCTCCACGTGGGGATAAGGGTGAGCGGTTAGTGGAATTCGGGCGTGCTGCGTGCCCGGCTGGGGCTACCTTCGGTGACGACGGGAACTCGCACGTTCTTGTCCACGCCCCAGTCATTGCTGCTGCACGACGGTGACCGAGTGGGTCTGATCAGCTTGGCGAGATGAGGACGATGGCATTCCGATGGCCTCGACCCGCGGCAGGATGGCGTTGAACTGGCGTAACTTCGAGTCAGCGCTCGTCACTGTCCCCTCGTCTCGTCACGAAATGGGATCGTTGATCCCACCCCAGGTTCCTTGGGTAGTCCGAGGACTCGCTCGGCAATGATGTTGCGCTGGATCTCATCGGTGCCTCCCGCGATCGACTGAGCGGGGACTGACTCCAGAACCTCGGCGATCGTGCCATCGAAGGGTGAGTCGGAGCCGACGAGCATTCCTCCTGGGCCGGCGAGCTGGGTGTGGGTCCGCGCCGCCGCTCGGGCAACCTCGCTCAGACCGAGCTTCCCAATGGAGCCTTCCGCTCCCGGTGGGCGACCCCGCGCCCTGTTGAGTCGTGCGCGGTCAGCGGTCCACTGATGTGCCCGGTGGAGTGCCGTCAGCCCAACTATGGCCTGGCGGCTGACCGGATCGGTATTCCGTCCCCTCAGCTGAGCGTGCTCAGCAGACGAGGTCGACCCTTCCCGCCCGCTGGGGATACCAGCAATACGTGGCAAAGTAAGCCTCGGCTTCGGCCTCGGCCTCCTCGATCGCCCTTCCCCCGGATAAGAATGTGCTGCGTCTCACCGAGCCAAAGCCGCGCTCATGAGCGAGCGTCGTCAGTGCGATCGGCCATCCTTCTCCCAGCCGGCCAACGACGTTGTCGACCGGTACTATCGCATCACTCAAGAAGACCTCGTTGAACGAGGCGTAACCGTTCATCTGCCGAAGTGGCCGAGCCTCGACGCCGTGCTGGTGCATGGGCAGCACCATCCATGAGATGCCCTTGTGCTTGGGGGCATCCCAGTCCGTCCGCGCCAGCAACATTCCGAGGTCGGCATGGTGGGCACTGGTGCTCCACACCTTCTGTCCGTTGATGACAAAGACATCACCGTCTAGTACAGCGGTCGTCGTCAATCCGGCGAGGTCCGAACCACTCCCCGGTTCGCTGAAGAGCTGGCACCACGTGTCCGCCCCGTGACGATCCTCGGGAGGAGCTGCGTTTTAGCATCGATGAACCATGCGCCAGAATCGTTGGAGCAGCGAGGAGCATTCCTGACCCGAGTGGTGTGCCAACCGCGCCGGCCGCTTCGAGCTCCTCCTTGACGATGTCATCGGCCCACGCGGGAAGTCCACGCCCGCTCCACTCCGTCGGCCAGGTGGGACACGCCCAACCCGCCGAATGGAGTTCGTGGCGCCAGGCCGCCAACTCGAGCGTCGGATCCCAGTTTGCCTCCATCCACCACCGCACTTCTTCCCGGACGCTGGCCTTCAACTGCTCATCCGTCATCTCGACGGGAGAGTGGCCTGAATCGGCTTGGTCCAGGACTGCGAGCTCCCTCTAGACAAAGAAATCACCTTCTCCCGTGATCGTCGGCCTGTCCGGCGGTGCTTCCCCGCGTCGACCCCGATAGCTTACGACCCCGGATTACGTCCGCCCGATGGTCCTTGGAGCATTGGTGACCGCGTCGGGAGGTGACGCGGGATCTCTCGCTTCGAGCGGTCGCGTAGACGAGCAAGTGAAAAACCTAAGTACTGAACCTCTTTGCTCAGCCGATCGCTTTCTCGCTTGAGTAGCACCGTTCGCGTTCACGATCCGGGTGGCAGCGATCGATTATGGAGCCGGTAACGGCGTCTCTGGCTCATTTGGCTCACTCACTCTTTGGGAACAAGTCGGGCTGGAAAGCCACCCCGGCTGATTGGGCCCCAACGCTCGATCGTCAGGCGGAGAAGTACCTTTCCCTGACGAGCCATGGCTTGCCTGTATTCGTCCCAGTCAGGGTGTTCCCCACTAATGGAGCGGTAGTACTCGACGAGGGCTTCGACGGCCTCGGGCTGCTGAACCACCTCTATGCGGCCGTCGAGTTGTGCCCATTCTCCATTGAACTCGTTTGAGAGTACGCACACCGTCGCATGCTCGTTACGAGCAGCGTTTTTTGATTTCGCTCGTTCGGGATAGCTCGAGACGGCGACCCGACCCTTGGTGTCTACACCCATCGTCACGGGGGAAACCTGTGGCCTACCGTCCCGGCGCGTCGTGACGAGAATTCCGCGGTGGCGTGGCCGAACGAAGTCCAGGAGTTCATCCAGGCTGACAGTCAAATCTCTTGCAACGGTGCTTGCCATTGGCTCATCGTACCGGCGTGACCACGCGCTCGGAATTAGGAATGCGCGTTTCGCCGTCCGTTACGGTGATCAGCTTCGCGGAATCTGGTCGAGCGTGGTGGTAGTCGATACCGTGGAGAGAGAACCTTGCTGCGAACCCGTCAAGGTCCAAGGCGCCCGCTATCGGGTCGGCGGTAGCCAGCCGGCGATCGGACCACCGCCGTTGGCGATCATCAGGCGGCTTCGCAACGTACCTGGCGTGCCTCCGACCCCCACAATCGGTGCATCCGAACGAGCGTGGGATAGATACGGTGGCTGAACGGGTCAGTGGTGGAGAACCCGCGTGCCAAAGGAGGCGAGCACCTCGTCAATGAACTCCACCTTGTTCGCGGAAGAGCGCGAGGCTTCGGAGTGGCAGCGATTTCTCGGGGGCAAAGGCGTCAATCACCGGAATACCTTCGTCGCGCCACACCCAAAGGTTGCCGTCATCGCTGTCGGTTGGCATTCGGTCACCCCCTGACTGACTGGTCATGTCGGCTTGTTGCCTTGGTTGGAGCGACTCCATGGCCGCGACGGGGCTCCTGGGTAGGGAATCCACGGGTTTCGCTGCACAAGGTGGGCTGGATGCGCTGGTCGCTCAGACGTTCAACGTTTACGATGGCGGGGATGCCCATTGCGAGTTTGTATCGGACTCGCGTCAAGGTCGGATCGTTCTCACCTTCTGTGGGCTGAGTCTCGTGGTGAGTGGCAGCCGACCGGAAGGTTCCGGGCAGTGAGCGACTCCCGCGGTCGGACGCTGCCAACGCCCCGAGCCTTCCGGCCGCCCGGACTCAACCGAGTCACCGCACGACCCGACAAGTGGATCGACCAGGCAGGCGGTTCAGTGGACGACCCGGCTGTCCTCCAACGATTGCGGCAGCTGGCGATTCCACCCGCGTGGGTAGACGTATGGGCGTCCGCCGATGTCAATGCGTCAGTGCAGGCGACCGGCGTCGACCAGCGCGGGCGGACTCAGTACCGATACTCTCCTGCAGCCCGACATCTTGCCAGCGACTACAAGTTCGCTCGCATGACACAGTTCGCCGCGGAGATTCCCGCGCTTCGACTGCGGGTTGCGCGCGATATCGCTCGATACCGCCAGGATCCGCTCGGCGGACCTGTCGTGACTGCCGCCATCGTCAGGCTCTTGGAGCGGGGTCTGTTGCGCGTTGGTAATGATCGGTATGCCCGAGACAATCACACCTATGGACTTACAACGCTCCGGCGGAACCACGTCGATACGCGTGGATCGACCATCGTGTTCCATTTCATCGGCAAGGAACACCTCCCTCACGTCGTCACAGTTCGCGACCAGGTGACGGCCAAGGTTGTGAGCGCGCTCGTGAGTGCAGCGGGCAGCGATGAGCAGCCGATCTTTGCGGTGAGGGGTGACCACGGAACGCATCACGTGACGAGCGCCGCAGTGAACGCCTATCTCCATGCGCACACGCAGGCGCCGGCGAGCGCCAAGGTGTTCCGCACGTGGGGCGCCACGGTTGCGGCAGTTGCGGTACTTGCTGGCGCCGAACCCCCAGCGGACGTGTCGGCGAGGTCGCGGGAGCGCCTCGCCGTCGGTGCTGCGGCAACTTTGCTGGGCGACACGCCCTCTGTTGCCCGATCTTCGTATATCCATCCAGACTGGATCAGCGTTGGCCGCTCCGACCTGGTAGCCGCCGCCGTTGCCGAGTCGTCCGATCGCGTTGGCACGCGTGCGGTGGCAGACCTCTTTACCGATCCCGGGCTCCAGGCAGCGGTCCTTTCTGGAATCACCGAGGCGGGCACGAAAGTTGTGGTCCGAAACGAGAATCGAAGCGCCTAGACCCAGCGTCTGTCGTCCCGCGTTGGATGATGACGACTTCAAGCATACGGCCTTGTGGGCCTTGGAGGTCACCTGTCCGGGAACGGCGACATCCGATCGTGTTTCCGGGCGATGGGCTTGCGGTTTTTTGCCACGGTTTCGAGGCGGCAGCACGAGTCGTCGGGGGGCTCGGCGTCCGTGGAATCCCTCACCCCGTAGATGCAAGTCAACGTGTGCGCTCGAGGCGTAGCTGTCGAAAACGCGTGAGAGGAGGGATCTGAATGACCGGGGAGATTTCGGTGGACGGTAGGACGCCGCGTGGACGGAGCGCAGAGCAGAAGGCGGCCCCGTCTACGCGACCTGACGGCGCTAGAGACGTCTCTCGCGCAGCCGCGGTCAGCCGTTGGCTGAAGCGGAGACTCGGCGCAGCGTTAGTACATGACAAGCTTGAGGCATGGAAATTCGAGTGCTAGCTGGGGTCATAGGCGCTGCGATCATTCTGTCGACGGCATGGAGTGTGCTTGGCACGTTGGTCGTTCCGCGGCGCGTTCGGAGCAATCTCCCGCGGATGGTTTTCATTGTCGATAGCAGCGTGTTCCGTTTCTTCGCCGACAAGACTCGCTCGTATGAACTCCGGGACCGGATTCTGGCGATTCAGGCGCCCGTACAGCTCATCGCGCAGGTCGTGGCATGGTTGGCCCTCTACCAACTGGGATTTGGACTGCTTATGTGGTCCGTGGGTCAGGGCGGGTTGGGGACCGCCATGGAGCAAGCCGGCTCGGCGCTGTGCACGTTGGGCTATCTCGTTCCACACACGAGCGGAGTCGCAGCACTTGACTCCCTCGCTGCGTTGGCGGGCCTCGGAACGGTTGCGCTACAGATCGGCTACCTCCCGACTTTGTACGCAGCCTTCAACCGCCGCGAGGCGCTCATCACCATGCTCGACTCGAGAGCTGGCGTGCCCTCGTGGGGTCCAGAACTGCTGGCCCGCACGCACTATGGCCTGGGCAGCGGTGTTTCCGCCGTCAATCGATTGCCGGAGCTGTTCGCAGCGTGGGAACAGTGGTCTGCAGACGTATCCGAAAGCCACACTACGTATGTTCCGCTGATTTGGTTCCGTTCGCCTCGTCCGCTGTCGTCGTGGGTCACAGCGCAACTTGCCATCCTCGATGCCGCCGCGTTGTACCTGGCTCTCAGTCCCAACGCGCCAGGCCTGATCCAAGCTCGTCTCTGTCTAAGAGGAGGCTTCACCTGTCTCGGGAACATAGCCCGAGCTGTCGGGATCCCTATCCCCCAAGACGCAGACCCAAGCGACGGAATCTCGCTCTCGTACGACGATTTCGTCGAAGCCATCGAGCGCCTGCGAAGAGTCGACTATCCGATTGAGCGACCTATAGAGGATGCGTGGGCGGACTTCTTGGGTTGGCGGGTCAACTACGAGGCTGCCGCATACGCGCTGGCGTGGGCAACTGACTCCCCGCCAGCCTTGTGGTCGGGTCCGCGACGGGACGAAGTCGAGCCGATCGCCCCTCTGCGGCCGCGCACGGCCGGGGTGAGCACGCCTGAAGGTGCCGAGCGTCCTATCGAGAACCCCTGACTTTGCCGCGCCTGCGCAGACTCCCAGCGTTCAAGGTGTCGTAGCCTCACGCATCCGCTTTGCGGAGAGTGAGCGGGTTCTTCCGACCCAGGTGAGCGTGCACGACGGCTGGTTCGGCCCTTTCGTTTCTCGAGTACCCACCTTGCCAGCCGGGCTCACCATGTTTCGATCCTTGTCAGCAGAGTGGAAGCGAACTCTATGGCTGCGGCCGGGCTGGCGAAGTAGTGCTGGCTGCCGGCATGGAGATCGCGGAAGCCTGCTTGGATGGGACCGTCTCGTAGGGCACGGGTACCGGCCAACAGGTAAGCCTGTCGAGCGATGTCTGCTCCGTCTTGGTTCACCTTTCGGCACGCTTCGCGTAGGAGGCTCGCTGTGAGCGCAGAAATCGCGCCCTCGCGAGCTGCCTCCGCCTCGGCGGCTGTGCACGCCTCTCTCACCCACGCCCGTCCGGCACGGACGCGGCCCTCCAGCACACCGAACTCGTAGAGGAAACGCTCATTCGCCGAAAGAGAGGATGTGGCGCCGAGCCGCGTGACAGAGCTGGCGACCGCGGCGACCTCATCGAGCACCCGCCGCGTCACGCCGAGGGCCCAACCCGCATGGCCGGCAGCTGTCAGGGGAAGAACGCCGAGGGCGTAGAGCGGTCCGCCGCGATGGACTGTCGGCTGGAAGAAATTGAAGGCCTGACTTCGCGGCACGTGCACGTCGCGCAGGCCGTAGTCGTAGCTAGCCGTAGCCTGGAGGCCCAAGACGTCCCAGTTGCCACACAGGTCGGCTTCAGCCGCGGGAAAGCAGGCGAAGAGGTACTCGGAGTCAGACCCCTCCTCTGCGTTTGTCAGTACCCCTGCGCCAGCCCAGGCAGCATGGGCGATGCCGCTGCCGAACTGATAGTCGCCGTTGATAACGAGCTCGTCACCGTGTGAGGAAGCTGTGCCGTTTGGCGCGAACTGACCGGCCATCAGCGGAACTCCGTGCGCGAACACCGTCTCGGCACCGGTCTCGTCGAGGTAGGCGCCGAAGTATGCCGCCGTGCAGTCGGCGGCGAAGTAGCACCAGCCTGTAGAGCCGTCGGCGCGTGATACCTCTTCGTACACGTCGACAATGTCCGGGAGGGCGAGCTCGGTCCCCCCGACAGCCCGAGGCACCATCAGCCCGAGCAGCCCCGCGTTGATGAGCAACTCCATTGACGCGGGAGGTATGGGTTCGCCGGGTGGGGTCGATCTCGCGTTCGCGTCGAGCTGATTGAAAAGGTCGCGGGCGGCCTCGAACGGCGATGTTGGCACTGGCGCTTCCTCCGTGGCTGGGCAAAGCGCCTAAGGCCGCGCCCGTGATTTTGGTACCCAAGTGGCGAGACCAATACCCCGTTCGCTTGCTTGGGGCGGGACTCCGGCGCATCCCAGTGAGCCCGTCGGCCGTCGCGGCGCTGGGGCCTGGGAAGCTCTCATTCTCTTTCGCAACTCATACGCCGAAGTCCCACGCCACCGGAACGGGGAGAGGGCCAGACGTACTGTCAGGCGGTCCGAGATTCCGTCGTCGGCTACGCCGCCACTTCGCGCCCGCCATGGGCTGCCAATCCGTAGATCACTAGGACGCCTACAAAGATGTAAGTGAGCGACCACACGGGGTAGAAAGGCATCCACCAGATCGCACTGATTGCCATGATCGCACCGGCGAAGATTCCGATCCATCGGCTGAACTGCGACCGTGCCAACACACCGAATGCGCAGAGGATCAGCACGATGGCAACGACGAGGTACACCCAGCCGTACGTCTTCAGGCTGTGGCCGAAGATCGCATCTTCGAAGTTCTGTGGGAGCACGCCGTGGTAGCGGAACGCCCAGATGGCGTCGAAGACGCGCATGATGCCAGCGACTCCGAGGACGACTGCCGCGAAGATGAGCCAGCCTTCACCCTTTTCTTCCATGGTTTCACCTCTCCCCCCGATTTCTCGGGTGCGCGATCGCCCTCCCATGAGCGATCTGAGCCTCGCCGCACAACGATATAGACACAAACACTTCGCTTAGTGGATGGTTTGAAGTCGCTTGAATTTTGAGTGATGCAACGTGCTCACGGAAGAAGGCATCTTCCTGGCGGTCGGCGCTGGTGGGTGCCTGGGTCGATGCTGGCGATGGTCGTAGATGAGCTAGGGGTCATAGGAACGAGCAGGCGACCACTACCTGTCCGAACCAAGGCCCCGGCTGACAAGCCGCTGGTCAAGGCACGTACAACGGTGCAGGCGTTGGAAAAGCTCACCCAAGTTGTCGACGGGGAAGCGCGATACGTGGGCGATCTTCCTCGCTGGGCCCTGTCGAGGAACATCTTTCCGAGACCAAAGCGCCCTCCTGACTGAACGGATGCACCACTGCTGCGCTCCATGCAGAGGGACCGGCGACACCTGCTCAATCGATTCCGGTCCGTCGGTATCGCCCGCAAGGTCGTCGGGGTGGGCACTCCTGGGACCAGGTCTGGGTCGTCTCGAGTGGCGGGGAGCAACGTACAGAACCCGTTGCCGCTCTACACTAACGGACGCAACGGTGCATGTTGGCAGAACTCGTCGGCGAGGGTCAATGCACCAACCAGGATGAGCGGGTTGTCGCCGGTCAGCAGCTGGTGCCGGCGTCGAGCGACATCATCCTGGGAGATCGGGGCGATGGCCTGCAGCGGGACTTCACATCCGCCAGCTGCTGGATTGGAAAGCCCGGTCGACACCGAGGCGATAAGGTGCCCGTCGATAGCGGTGTACGACCGGTTGTTTGGGATGGACTCTTGCGCGGCTCGTGCCCTATCTCGCGGCGAACGTCATGTACCTGGGTCGGCCCGTCCTTCGACAATGCGATCGTCCCGTTCTTTGCGTGATACCAATCAGAACCAACGAGCTTCGAGGTACTGCAAAAGGCCGCGGACGAGGGGCGTATGATTGTCCGGCCGTGTGGTGACCGACGTGTCGGCTTCTCCACGGCCGGACAGACGACGGGTGAATCACGCGGCGGGGGTGACGATCTCGGCGACATTGAGTCGTAACCAGAAGGAACACGAAAGGCGAGGACGGATCATATGACCATAGGACCAGTCGAATACATCATCGTGGGTTTCCCCGGAAACGAGTTCAACGGTGAGATCGCCCCAGAATTGATGGCGCTCGTCGAGGCGGGCACCATCCGGATTCTCGACCTGATCTTCATCGGCAAGGATATCGATGGATCAGTCGTCGCCTTTGAGATCGACGAATTGGACGCGGCGGCAGGATTCAGTGGGTTGGACGGCGAAGTCGGAGGCCTCATCAGCCCGGCGGACGTCGAGTACGCCGCCGCAGCGCTGGAACCGAACTCATCGGCTGCGCTGTTGATCTGGGAGGATCTATGGGCAACGCGCTTCGCCGAGGCGGTGCGCAATTCCAACGGGGTCCTGCTCGAGGGTGCCCGTATGCCGCATGAGCTTGTTGCACCACTGCTGGCGGATCTGCCGCCTGCAGTCTGAGAGATGCCGAGATAGGAGTCCGAAATGATGAGAAGGCGTCCCATCGCTAGGGCGGCCGTTCGAACGACTGCGGTTGTTGGAACCGCCGCCGTGGTTGGTGGGCACATGGCCAACAAGCAGGCGGCCCAGGCCCAACAGGCAGCAGCGGAGGCACCTGTTGCTCAATCACCCGAACCGGCCGCAGCGGCTCCCGACCCCATTGAGCAGCTCACCCAACTTGCCGCGCTCAGGGACTCGGGTGCACTGACCGAGGCGGAGTTCGAAGCGCAGAAGGCGAAGATACTGGGATAGTTGGGCTGTCCGGGCCTACGCTTCGATCCAAAGAGGCTTCGTCAACCAGAGTCGACTCGACTCGTCCGGCCATCCGTAGGGCGGCATAACTCCTCATAATTGGGAGTTCAGGCATGACCTCATAATTGGGAGTTCAGGCATGACCTCGAAAAGGTGCCCGATCCCGATGGAGGAGGTGACCGAAAGCCTGTCCACACATGGGCGCCGAGCGACGGGTTGTCACGCAGATCGGGCCCCACCCGGTCACCGCCATCGCACCGCCGACGAAGCGATGGACGAGATCGCCTGGCGCTCAGCTGAGGCGACCGCCGGTAGGCAACCTGCCCCGGCCGTGCCGCCGACTCGCGCTGGCCATCGCCACATCGAACTCCTCCAGCGGTCGGGGTCGGCTCGGTGTCACTCTGGACGAGATCGCAGAAGTTCTCTACACCCAGGGCACGGCTGTCGACATGAGAGCGAATTTCGAGACGAGTTCGTCGCCAAACTGACTGTCGCCAAACTGACTGTCGCCAAACTGACTGTTGTGGGTTCGCTGATTATCCGTGCTTGTTCTCTCACTTCCAGGGCGAACGGGTTACTACCTGGCGATGCGCAAACGGAGTTCGGCCATGGGTTCTGTGATGAGCTCATCGCAGAACAACCTCACAACGACGGCGACTGATTCTGGATTGCATCGCGTCGGGCTTGAGGCCAACGCGCCCCTTGGTCCGCAGATCCGCCGAACCCGCTGGTCCGACGAATCATTCAGCATTGAGGTCCCTACAATTCGACTGGAGTGGAAGGATGGAAGTCATGTCGGATTCCCGCATCACGGTGGCCGAAGATTTTTTTCAGAAGTTTTTTGGAGGAAATGTTTCAGCGGCTTGCGATCTCCTTGCTCCTCAGGTGGTGTACGTCCTGCCTGGAAAGCACGCACCAGCCGGCGTCTTTCAAGGCGTTCAGGCTATTGCCGCGCACCTTTCAACCTTTCTCCGACTCACAGAGGATCCGATCGATGTTCTCGAATGGGAGGACTGGTTGGCTGGTGTTGACTATGTCGCGGGGCTTGCAAACATTCATCTGCAACGGGCGGGCCAACGACACGACTTTCGGGTCATTTTCCTCGTGTCGGTGACCGAAGACGACGGACGGAATCGGATATCGAGAATTTGAATCCTTTTACAGCGATCAGGCAGCAATTGATCGTTTCTTCTCAGTCGAGCCATAGCCGCGTCGACCCGAAGAGGAATCCGAGATCGGCACAGACGAAGAGTCGCATCCTCCAGACCATTGATTCGCGGATTCGGTCCAGGCAATGACCCGTGGTCTGCTCAAACCGGATCGGATCGGACTGATCGACGCGCAATGAGCCACCGAGAGTCCACTCTGACCAGATGCTGCGAAATGAAGGAGAGGCTCGCGACCGACACGGGTGGCTCGTTGTGCAGGATCATCAACAGCGACGTGACGACGGCGCCGTCTGTATTGCCCTCTACTCCGTCGACGACGGCGTTCAAGGTGCAGTGCGTGCTCCGTGACCCTTCGGACTCTCAGATCGGGCCCACCGATTGACGTAATCGCTCCTTCCCCCGGTGTTCACCCTTGTCGCCGTCGAGCACGGCATCGTCGGTGAAGAAGGCGACGTACGCGTCAGCATCGCGACGGGTCGCAGCATCATCCGCTCGAGCCACCACGTCGAGGATGTCCAGCCGATCGGTGCCGGTGAGCATCAGCCGCTTGTGTTCCGAGGGGGGCGGAGCCAACGTTCGATCTGATGGCGAAGTGCCTGGGGGAATATGTGCTTGGGCACCATCCCGTGGACAGCTTTTGGTGGGATCGAGGTGTACGCGGATCCGGTCTGGTGGGAGTATTGGGTGACGCGGAAGCTCACAGCCATGCTCGAGAGCGCATAAGCCTCGCCCTCGGAGATCCCCGCCGCAGCGTGCAGCCATGAGATGAGACCCCGCAGACAGGAGACAAGGGCATCGTCGAGGCTCTCGCCGAAGCCGATGCCGATCCAATCAGTCTTCGTCTCGCCCAGCGGGCCTTCGAGGGCGACCCGCTTGTGTAGGTCATACCTAACCTTGAGGTCCTCTGCTGCGGTCTCGATCGCCGTCTGGTCCACCACGCCGTCGCCCTGGAGTGCATGGACGTCACCCATCCAGAGTCGACCGCCAAGCTTGGCCACTGGCAGGTACAGCGACGAGCCGACGGTCAACTCCCTGAGCACCAGGTTGCCGCCATACGATCCGGCGAGGATGGCGCTCACGGCAGCGTCTCCGGCCGGCTCGACGGCCATGACACCGAGAAAGGGGGCCAGCTCAAGCTCGATCCCCTTCACGTACTTGGTAGCGCGGCGAGCGTCGTCAAAACGGAAGTAGTGGACGTACGACTCTGAGAAGTCGGCGGGCAATGCGCCGACTCCGAGCGGGAACGAGTTCCATCCCCAGTCGCGCGTCTGCAGCGCCTCGAGCTTGCACTCGATCACGTCGCCGGGCTGCGCGGCGGCCACCTCGACTGGTCCGAGCATCGAGTAGGGCCCGTTGGGATAGCGGTGCCGTAATGGCTCCCGCTCGGCAAATGTCATGCCGAAGACTGCCTCGTTGCCCCAATGAGTCCAGGTGTTCGGATAGCTCACCGTGTCGCCCGAAGCGATGGTCGCCACCGGTGGTGCGCTGGGATCGAGAAATCCCGAACGCACGGTCTCAGGCGTCGATTCGACCGTATGCAGCGTCATTGGTCCTCCAGATTGAATCGGGCGAATCCAGCGCAGGGTACACCTCATAAAATTGGCCACTGGGCTCGAGAGGTCGGCGAGATGAGCGGTGATGCTCTGGGCGGATCGAACGTGGAGATTGAATGGCTGGTAGCTCGAACGAGAACCGAGATCTCTGGCCTCGAGTGTGTGAACTTCCATTCACCTCCGCCGCGTGGGCTCATCTCGGCGGTCCAGCGTCATCTCGGACGGCTTCGGGGTGAACTGTGTCGAGCGATCGACTACCCAGACGTGTAGAGGACTCACAGCGAGACGGGTCGTTGCCGCGAGGATGGAGGAACGCGATCGGGCTGAGTCCGAGAACGCCTTCGATCGCATCTAGATGATCTTCGGCGTCTGTCGGGTGCTCGGTGCCCACGCGCTGGTCGTCACGCATCAGCTCTGAGACGGGTGTCTCGGTGCGGTGGCGCTTCTCGCTGGTGATTCCCGCCTGAGTGTGACCGGCATCTTTTGCAACGCTCTCAGGTGTATCGGCTGCGCGAAGAAGTCGCCCGCTGTCTCTCAGTGAGCTGAGATCGCACGTCTTCCGGACTTCGGTGTCATCGGACCCAGGTTCAAGCAACTCTAAAGTTTGGTCAAGGTTGATTGTTTTCTTCTCTATTTGCCGGCGTCGGGTCCGGGTGTCGAGGCCGAAGTGGACCAGTCCCTGGCGTCCGAGCTCGGACTCGACGTGGTGCAGCGGGCGGCCCCGGGCGAATCCGTCGTCCCACACCCCGTACCACCAGGTGCTGCCTAGAGGGCTTCCGCTGCCGTCGTGTGGTAGCTACGGCGACCGGGCCCCCACGAGAGCATGGGGGTTTGCCAACTTGGCGCGACCTGACCTGAAACACCACCTGACCTGCACAGCAGAGTTTGATCGCCAACACAGGTGCACGAGCTCGGTAACCCTCGTAGAGTGTTAGTAGAGCATTAAGGGTTGTGCCGACACTCGTCGGCGACCAGGTCTTGGATCGAGACCAAGGAGGGATTGGGCTATGCGTTTGATAAATGAAAGTCGACTGCTGGCGGTGGCGGCCATTCTCGTTGCCGCACCCCTTGCGACGGTGGCGCTCGAAGGGACCGCTTCGGCAGTTTCTTTTCCGGGCGGAGCGGTGACGTGTACCAAAATTGTCGGCCAAACCCAACTGAAAACCGCGTCGCTCACCGGCTGTACCGCCGCAGCCACCGGAGGCACTGGTGCAGTCGCCAACTACGCGCTGACCGGCGGGGACGTGACCTGGGCGAACGGCACAACCACCGAATACACGGCCACCGCGACGCGCCATGGCACCGATTGCCCGAGCGTTTCCGAGGAGTTCAAGATCGCCGGTTCGGTGACGTCGAGCACGAATCCCAGCATCGCGGCGGGCAGTGTCGTAAAGATGAAGGTCTGCTTCGACCCGGGGAACGATGAAGCCAGAACCTCGAAGGGAACGACGATCAAGTTCTGAATGGGCCTTTCCAGATTCTGAACGGAGCCCTTCTGACGGTTCTGCGCCCAGGCAGGAGTGCGGGTCAGCCGCGCCGCTGCCTGGGCACGCAGTAGGCAGCGGGCAACAACCGATCGCTCGAATCACCCTGATCACGCGGGCGACAAGAGATAGCACGCAAAAAAGAGGGATACGCCGGCGGGTTGAGAACTCCGGATTCAGGCCCTTCTCGTCCAAGCCCTTCTGCGGAAAGGCGATCCCCGGTACCTCGACCGTCAGCTCCTCGTAACCGAAGCGGGGGACCACCCGCCGCGCTTCGCGACGCGCGCCTACTTGACCGCAACGCAGCACTCTGGAAAAGTAGAATCATGCTCTACTCCGCATATGAGAAGCGCAGCGCTGTGACTGCGGCACCGTGACTGCGGCCCAGATCCTCGCTGAACGTCGATCATTCGTGGCCGGCACGTGGGTGCAGGGCGGCGAGTCCTTTCCCATCGTGAACCCGGCCGACGAGTCCACTGTCACGGAGCTCGGCGCCACTCCCCTCGAGGAGGTGAGCCGGGCGGTTGCGGAAGCCCGGCGGGCGTTCGACGAAGGTGTCTGGGCGAATCGTCCGGCGCGGGAACGAGCAGAGGTGTTGCACGCCCTTCTGGACCACATCGAGTCGATGCATGCGCCTCTTGTGGCAACCATGGTCGCGGAAGCCGGTCAACCCCTCGTCTTTGCCGAGATGGCCCAATATGCCGCGGGAATCGCATTGTCCCGGAACACCATCGACCTGTTTCTCGCTCTGGCCGAGGAGGAGGCAAATCCCGTCCCGGTAGACGAATTGGTGCGTGGAAGGGTCGCGACCAGTGTCAGGCGCTACGAGCCCGTCGGTGTGGTCACGGCCATAACGCCGTACAACGGGGCGATCATCATGGCCTTTCAGAAGCTGATCCCAGCGTTGATGGCGGGCAACTCGGTGATTCTGCGGCCGAGCCCCTTGACTCCGCTCTCGTCCTTGGTTTTCGGGTCTGCGGCTGAAGCGGCGGGGCTGCCGCCCGGAGTCCTGAGCGTGGTGGTGGAACAGGGCGCGCAGGGGGCCGAATTGCTCTCGTCGGCTCCTGGCGTCGACATGGTTTCGTTCACCGGATCGACCGTCGTGGGCCGACAGATCCTGGCTCAAGCGGCACCGACCGTGAAGCGCGTCGCGCTGGAGCTCGGAGGTAAATCAGCGCAGATTTACCTGAGCGACGCGATCCATCGGATCGCTCAGGGCGCAGCACAGGTCATCGCCATGACCGCCGGGCAGGCATGTGTCGCCGCGACGCGCATGCTCGTGCCGCGGGAGCACAAGGATTCCGCTCTTGAGGCTGCCGCCATCGCGTATCGCGCGCTGAAGGTGGGGCCGCCGAGCGACTCTGCGGCAATGATCGGTCCCTTGATCTCCGAGGCGCAGCGTGATCGTTGCGAACGACTCGTCTCTCTCGCCGAGGAACACGGGGCCAAGGTCGTCTGCGGTGGTGGTCGACCGGCCGGATTCGACCGCGGGTATTACTTCGAACCGACTGTGCTCGACGTCCCGGACAACTCGAACCCAGCCGCGCAAGAGGAGATCTTCGGTCCCGTTCTCGCAATCATCGGATATCGGGACGTCGACGACGCAGTCCGGATAGCCAACGACAGCATCTACGGGTTGTCTGGCCAGGTCTACGGCGCCGACGCCGCGGCTGCGACAGCAGTGGCACGGCGGATCCGTAGCGGGGCGGTGAACGTCAACACGTCGATGTTCAGTGCCTATGCGCCGAGCGGGGGTTACAAACAGAGTGGGCTCGGTCGCGAGCGGGGCGTTGATGGCATCAGGGCATTTCAGGAAGTGAAGCACATGTGTATCGGCGAATTGCCGAAGTGAAGGAGAAGGAGTCGACCGGTGACTGCTGACCCGAACCTCGACTGGCTGATATCGGTCGACGACCACATCTTGGAGCCGCCGAACCTGTGGATCGACCGGGTGGCCGCGAAGGATCGGGATCGAGCGCCACACATGGAGACCATTGAGGGCATGGACTACTGGTTCTACGACGGCAAGCGCTTTCCGAGCTCCGGATTGAGCGCTGTCGCCGGGAAGTCGAAGGAGGAGTTCAGTCCCGAGCCGCTGTCGTACGCCGACATGCGCCCCGGATGTTATGACGCCTCGGCACGGCTCGAGGACATGGACCGTGCCGGGATCCTGGCATCACTGTGCTTCCCGACTCTCCCGAGGTTCTGCGGCCAGCTCTTCATGGAAGCCAGCGACAGGGAGTTCGGGTTCGAGTTGCTCCGGCACTATAACGACTGGGTCGTCGAGGATTGGTGTGGCACGGCCCCCGGCCGTTACATCCCACTCATGTTGATCCCGATGTGGGATCCGTTCTTGGCCGCCAAGGAGATGGAACGGATGGCGGCCAAGGGGGTCACCGCGTTCGCCTTCTCGGAGAACCCCGCCCCCATTGGGCTACCGACGATCCACGACAAGGATCGCTATTGGGATCCGGTGATGTCGACGGCAAACGAGGCGGGCATGGTGGCTTCGATGCACGTGGGCTCATCCTCGCAGGTTCCCCAGATCGCCCCCGACTCGCCTTTCATGGCCAACCTGGCCTGGGGAGCCATCAGGACATCGGGAGCAATGCTGTCGTGGCTCTTCAGCGGCATGTTCGAACGGTTCCCCCATTTGAAGATCGCGCTGTCCGAGGGCGAGGTCGGTTGGATGCCGTACTTCCTCGAGCGGGCCGAGCAAGTCCTGGACAAGCAACGCTATTGGGTGATGCGCGGCCAAAAGTTCATGGATCACGCCACGACGGATGTCGATCTGGACACGCTCAACATACGTGAGCTGTTCCGAGAGCATGTCTTCGGGTGCTTCATCGAGGACCATCATGGGATCGCCAGCCTCGCCGAGATCGGTGAGGACAACGTGATGTGTGAGACTGACTACCCGCATTCGGACTCGACGTGGCCGAACTGCATCACCGCCGTCAAAAAGGTGATCGGGCACCTCCCGCCTGAAACGCAGTTCAAGCTCCTGCGCGGCAACGCTGAGCGGCTCTACCGGTTTTCCCCGGCCGAGTCTCCGGCGGTGACTCGTGTGTGACGGTATGCCCTGCGTTGTCGCGGTCGATAGAGCAGCCTGCATGGGCAGCGACGTCTGCATCGTGGACGCGGCGGAACCTTCGGCCACGATGACGCGACCAAGGCCGTGGTGATCAACGCGGTGGGTGATCCCTAGAGGTTCCGCGCCGCTGTCGAGGCGTGTCCGACGGGTGCGGGCGCTGACACCGGTACGAGAAGAGGAAGCAGGAGAGGAACATGTTGCTCAAAGGCAAGGTAGCGATCATCACCGGTGCAGGTTCTGGCGTGGGCCGGGCCTCGGCGGTGCGCTTCGTCGACGAGGGTGCGTCCGTTCTCTGTAGTGATATCGATTTGGACCGCGGCAAAAGAGACGGTGGCTCAAATCGAAGCGGTAGGTGGCACGGCCATCGCGGAGCGCTGCGATGTATCCGAGGAGGCCGACGTTGCGTCGAGCGTCGCGACGGTGGTCGACCGCTTTGGTCGTTTGGACATCATGTTCAATAACGTGGGTATTCCGACGCCGCGGCTCGGGATGGCGTTCGAGGATCACAGCGTCGAGGATCTCGACCACCTCACCGCCGTGAACTTCCGTGGGGTCTTCCTTGGCTGCAAACACGCCGTGATCCAGTTCAAGAAGCAGGGCGATGGTGGGGTCATCTTGAACACGGGGTCTGTCGCTGGACTCGTGGGCTGGGGCGGAACCGTTTATGGGGCCACGAAGGGCGCGGTCCACCAATTGACCAAGGCCGTGGCGGTGGAGGCGGCACCATTCGGCATCAGGGTCAATGCCATCTGCCCGGCGGGTATGCCGTACACCAACTTCATGGCCGCCGGAGGCATGGAT
The DNA here is from genome assembly GCA_963767195.1 of uncultured Acidimicrobiaceae bacterium. Lineage (GTDB taxonomy): Bacteria > Actinomycetota > Acidimicrobiia > Acidimicrobiales > RAAP-2 > Bog-473. Next base: position 182,011 of record CAVYDA010000001.1, read on the forward strand.
ACCTCGAGCGTCGACATCGAGCAGATCGCGCGGGGCACCGGTTCGATGCACCCGCTCGGACGTCCGATCACGGCAGAGGACTGCGCCGCGGGAGCTGTGTACCTGTGCTCTGACGGCGCCGTGAACGTCACCGGAGTGCTGCTTCCCATCGACGGGGGCTACGTCGCTCGATGACGGACGCACAGGGCGTACTCGATCTGGAGCGGGTCCGGCAGCTCTTCGACTTGGCCAGCAACTTCAACGTGTACAACGGTGGCAGCTACCGCGAGGACCCGTATCCTACCTGGAAGGCGCTCCGAGAACGAGCGACGATCCACGAGGGCACCGTGCATGAGCTCTCCGGCGTGCAACAGGACCTGATGTTCCATGGCTTGCCATACCCTGATCGCCCGCATTTCTCGGCGTTTGGTTGGGAAGCGTGTGACGCCATCTACCGCAATCCCGATGTGTTCGCGTCGTCGGCCGACGCGGTCGACCTCGAGAGCGGTGAGCTCGGGCCAACCAACAGCATGTTGTCAATGGGTGGCGCACAGCACCGGCGCTACAGGGGATTGGTGCAACCCTCCTTCTCGCCGACGAAGGCGTCGTGGTGGATTCAGAATTGGATCGAGAAGACGGTCCATGCCCTGATCGACACCTTCGAGGCAGGGGGTCGTGCCGAGCTGAACGTGGAATTCTGTGCCGCGATCCCCGTACTCACGATTACAGGCAGTTTCGCTGTTCCCGTCGCTCAGGCCCTCGATATCCGTGAGTCGCTATCACGGCCCGAGGAAATCGTGGCGATCCTGGCACCGATTGTTGCCGCCCGCCGGGAACAGCCCGAAGACGACCTCATCAGCATTCTCGTAGAGGCCGAGGTCACGGATGAGGACGGCCAGGTACATCGGCTCACCGACGCGGAGATCTACTCTTTCTCTTTGCTGCTGTTGGCCGCGGGGTCGGGCACGACGTGGAAACAGATGGGCATCACGCTGGCGGCTCTCTTGCTGCAACCCGACCTGCTCGAGGCAGTTTGCGTGGATAGGACCCTGCTCCGTCCGGTGATCGAAGAGTCGTTGCGCTGGCAACCGACGGACCCTATGTTCTCACGCTGGGTCACGAGGGACACGGAGTTCTTCGGCACACTCCTCCCTATGGGAGCCGTCATTCATATCTGCCTCGGTGCGGCGAACCGAGACCCGGAACGGTGGGAGCGCCCCGATGACTATGACCCATTGCGGCCTACGAAACCCACCCTGGCCTTCGGGAACGGGCCCCATGTCTGCCTCGGGCAGCACGTCGCTCGTGCTGAGATGACGATCGCGATCAACGCCTTGTTGGATCGTCTTCCCAATCTCAGGCTCGACCCGGACGCCGACCCACCGGAGTTCATCGGGTTCTACGAACGTGGCGCCACGGCCATCCCGGTCGTGTTCGGAAAGGGCGCGGCATGAGCGAAGAAGCGTACAAGGCACCTGACCTCGAGCTCGTCGGGCCGGAACATGTTCGGCGCTACCGAGAGACGAACGGCGAGGTCGGCTATATCTGGAACGGCGTCACTGCGCTGCTCCTGACTACCACCGGACGAAAAAGCGGAGAGCCAAGGACAAACGCGCTCATCTTCGCCCGTGACGGGGACGACTACCTCGTGGTGGCCTCCATGGGCGGGGCGCCGACGGACCCGGACTGGTACCGCAACCTGGTCGCGCATCCCTCGGCCGAAATCCAGGTTCGCGCCGAACGGATCAGCGTCACGGCTCGGACCGCGGACGACATCGAGAAACCGCGGCTGTGGAGGATTGTGACTGACGCCTGGCCCAATTACGACGTCTACCAGTCGCGGACAGACCGCGTGATCCCCGTCGTCGTCCTGACGTCGACTCCGTAGGACGAGGAGCGTCGGGGGTGGCAGAGCAGGCGTTTGACGGGGTCAGGGTGGTCGAACTGGCCCAGTGGGTCTTCGTCCCCGTGGCGGGAGCACTGCTGGCGGACTGGGGGGCCGACGTCATCCACATCGAGCCGACGGAGGGGGACCCCTACCGCGGCCTGGCCACGCAAGGAATCGGGACGGACCGAGGCGGCGTGAATCTCTCCCTCGCACTGGCCAACCGGGGAAAGCGATCCCTCGCATTGGACATTCAGAGCGAGGATGGACTCGCCGTCTTGCACCGGCTGCTCGAGTCGGCTGACGTGTTCCTCACGAATATGCGACCCAAGGCGCTGGACCGCTTGGGTCTCGACGCAGAGACTCTGGCCGATCGCTACCCGAGCCTCGTATGCGCGATGGGTAACGGGTACGGGGCCCGAGGTGTCGATGTCGATCGAGCCGGTTACGACGCCACGGCCTATTGGGCTCGCGGCGGTATGGCGCACATGCTGAGCCCCCCCGAGCGCGAGTACCCCATTGGTCCGCGCGGCGCCCTGGGGGACCGTAACGGCGCTCTGGCTCTGGCGTTCGGTGTGGCGGCCGCCCTTCTCAAGCGCTCTCGCACGGGTCAGGGATCCGTCGTAGATGTCTCACTTCTCGCCACGGCCATCTGGACTCTGTCGTCGGATGTCCTCGCTGCACTCGCCGGGGACACGCCTGCCGCCTCTAGTGGACGCGGACCGCTGGTGAACCCGCTGACCGGCGTCTACCGGACGAAGGACGGGAGGCACATTCAGCTGGTGTTCCTCCAACCCGACCGGTACTGGGGCGAGTTTTGCCGACTGATCGAGCGTGAAGACCTGTCCGAAGATCCGCGCTTCGCCGACATGAACGTGCGACGAGAGAACAGCGCGGCATGTGTCGCCGCTCTCGACGAGGAGTTCGCCACGCGAACTTTCGGCGAGTGGAAGGACTTGCTGTCCCACCTGGACGCGCCGTGGGCTCCCGTGCAGTCCGTTCCCGAACTCCTGGTCGATCCCCAAGTGGAGGCGAACGGATACGTCGGAGATGTCGCGATTGACGGAGAGGTGGCTTATCGTCTCCCGGCCGTGCCTGTGCAGTTCGACGGCCAGCCCCCAATGCTGCGACGAGCACCAGAGCACGGTGAGGACACAGAAGCGGTACTGGTCGAGTTGGGGTATGGATGGGACGACATCACCGCGCTCAAGGAGGCAGGGGTCATCCTTTGAATGCGGCGAGACGTCCGGTACCGGTACCCAATGAGCAGTCGGCGCCTTTTTGGGAGGCGGCCGCAACGCATGGACTCGCTCTGGCGCGTTGCTCGCAATGTGGCGCGCTCAATCACCCCCCAGATCTCGGGTGCGCCCACTGTGGCTCAATCGATCCCGCCTATACGTACACTCCCGTCGACGGCCTGGGGACAATCCGCTCTTGGACCGTCGTGCGCCAGTCCTTCCTCCCTGGATTCGACGTGCCCTTCGTTCTCGTTGATGTGGAGTTGCGGGCCCAAAGTGATCTCCGGATGATCGGCCGGCTCGTCGAAGGTCCGGACGCCGCACTCAGCATCGGTTTGACAGTGTCACTCGTCTTCGAGGACATCGCGCCGGCCGTTTCCGTCCCGGCGTTCGCGCTAGTGGAAAATCCGTGAGCGGGCGAATGGAGGCCAGCAACCAAGTGGCCATCGCGGGGTATGCGCAGAGCCAGGTCGAGCGGCATGCTGACCGGACGCTTGGTTCCCTCACCGTGGAGACGGCGCGGCGGGCTATTGCGGATGCCGGTTTGACGGTCTCGCAGGTGGACGGCTTCGTCACCGCCAGTCTCTTCCCATCTGCCGGAGCCCATGTGGCCGAGGACGGTGTCAGCTTGGTCTCTGCGAACTGGCTGGCCGAACATCTCCGGATCAATCCCAACTATTCCGCCGGATTCCAAGGATTCGGGCAGATTCCCGGCGCCGTGTCAATGGCGGTCAACGCCGTGATGAGTGGTGCTGCCGACTACGTGCTGGTGCACCGGGCGCTTCACAATCCGAAGTCGCGCTACCACGAGAACCCGATGCAGGAAGCTCACGGGTCCCAGCAGTGGACTGTTCCCCAGGGGTACTTCGGCCCATTGGCGATGATCGCCTTTTCCTACAATGAATATCTCCAACGGTATGGGGCAACCAGAGAGGCTATGGCTGCCGTCGTGACGGAGGCACGCAAGAATGGGGCGAGGATTCCCTGGTCCTACTGGGCCGAGAAGCCTCTCACTGCTGAGGAGTACATGGCGGCACCGATGATCAACGACCCCATCTGCCGGTTCGACTGTGATATCCCGGTCGATGGGGTCGCTGTCTTCATCTTCACGTCGGCCGAGCGTGCTCGCGACCTGCCCCACCATCCCGTCTATGTGGCGGGTTATGCAACGGGAGCCCCGGTCACGCGTCGCCTGCCTTTGCACTGGCCCCTTGATGACATCATGGACGTCGGCGCGGAGACCGGGCGCCGGCTGTGGGAACGTTCCGGTGTCCGTTCAATCGAGGTGGATCTACCTCAGGTATATGACGGGTTCTCGCCGTTCGTCTACTACTGGATGGAATCCCTGGGGCTCTGCCCGGCGGGTGAGGCCCATCGCCTGGTGCTCGATGGCGGGATCGACAGTGATCGACCGGACGCATTGCCGGTCCTCTCCGGAGGGGGTGCATTGGGAAATGGACGGATGCATGGAGTGCCGCAGATGCTCGAGTGTTACTTGCAACTGTCAGAGCGGGCGGGCGAGCGGCAGCGCACCAACGCGTCCGTCGGCGTAGCCTGTCACTCCTCCCCACATTTCGGTGGGGCAGTCGTCTACAGTGCTGATCCATTTTGAGTGTTCGTCGACCATTCGAGGGCGATCAGCCGGGACTGCCTGCAGTCGGGACTACTGTCTCGCAGATGACATGGGCTGAACGCGCGGCGGAGCGAGCGCCCTTGGTGCAGAGATCAAAGAGCCGAGGTGTGGAACAGGCCCGGACGATCGTGGAGGCCGCTCAGCGGCTCATTGCCGCCAAGGGACCGAGTTTCACAACCCAAGAATTGATCAAGGAAGCGGGGATCGCGCTTCAGACGTTCTATCGGTATTTTCCCAGCAAGGATCATCTCATCCTCGCTGTCATCGAGAACATCATCGACGAGAACTGCAAGGAGTACAAGAAAAGGGCGAGCAAACTTACAGACCCAATGGACCGCCTCCGTCTCTACGTGACGGCAACGGTGAGCGGGTTGGAGGGTATTGGAAAGGGTCCCAGTTTCATAACCGCAGAGCATTGGCGGCTCCAGACGATCTACCCCGCCGAGGTCTCCGCAGCCACTCGACCCTTCACGGATCTGTTGCTGGAGGAGATTCGTGATGCCAAAGGCGCTGGCGAGCTCGAAACGGCTGATCCTGAGTACTCGGCCTGGTTGATCACGCAGTTGGTCATGGCTGTGTTCCACCATTACGACTGTGCCGGACTGGACGAGCCCAGTGAACAGATTGGCGATCGGCTCTGGAACTTCTGCTTGGCGGCGCTCGGCGGTCAGAGCTCCGGTGGAGGTCGCGTGGAGAAGCCGAAATCACGTCGAAGCAAGTAGACGCATGGTCGACGAATCGGAGTGAGCTGAAGATCGATCGGCCACCATCCTGGTGGAATACGCGGCGGTTCCAACTCAGCTGCTGAGCTCCACCATTCCCAGGACGATTCATCACGGCTGCGCCGACCCAGCTGCGCCGTCCAGATTGGTCGATGGATGTCGGACGCCTGCCAGCGGAAATGTCGCGTGCCCTGTCCCTCCTCCGTTCGAACAATGGCCCGCATCCGATGCCAATTAGGGTGAGGAAATGCGACTCTTGTTGGTGGCCTACCCCGGAGCGGGAAAGGGCACACAAGCAGCGAGGTTGGCTGTTCACTTCAATATCACCCAGTTGTCGAGCGGAGAGTTGTTGCGAGCTGAGGTAGCCCGTGGCTCCAGGATCGGCGAGGTCGCAGCCGACTATCTGAGGCGTGGAGATCTCGTACCCGATGAGCTGGTTTTCGAGATGTTGGCTGCACCCCTCCTCGACGCCGCTCGCAACGGTGGATACGTCCTCGATGGTTTTCCAAGAACACTGCGTCAGGCAGAGATGGCGTATTCAGTGGCGCAGGAGATCAAGGACGTCGAGCTTCAGGCTGTTGTCTATCTCCGAGTCGGTCATGACGAGCTGTTGAAGCGGCTGCGAGCCCGCGGGCTCGGAAAAGGGCGTCCGGACGACGACGAGATCACGATCGCCCACCGGTTCGAAGTGTTCAAGACCCAGACGGAACCGCTTCTTGACTTCTACGCTGGTCGCGGGATCCTTCTTGAGATCAACGGCGAGCAGCCTGTCGGGGCCGTGTTCGACGACATCACGCGCGCGGTTGAGAACCTTCACAACTGACATGCGCGTCTGGGAGAAATGGAACGCATCGGTGTGACAGCAGTTCCTTCATGTCACCGGGTGATCCAGACCGCAAGACAGCGGTTGGGGGAACGACCGTTGTCGCTCGGCGCACCATGAGCGCCAATACCTCACCCACGACGCCGAGAGGTGCGCGCCTGGGAGCCGCTAGAGTCTCAGACATGTCGATATACGCACATTCAATTGCGACGCTCGAAGGCGAGCCGCTGGATCTCGAGGGCCTACGAGGGAAGGCCGTCCTCGTCGTCAATGTGGCGTCCAAATGCGGTCTTACCCCGCAGTACACCGGGCTAGAGGAGCTGCAGCACAAGTACTCCGATCGGGGATTCACGGTCCTCGGTGTACCGTGCAACCAGTTTGGCGGCCAGGAGCCTGGGACTGCGGAGGAGATCTCCACTTTCTGCTCCTCCACCTACGGGGTGACCTTCCCCATCACGGAGAAGGTCGATGTCAACGGTCAGCGCAAGCACCCCATCTTTACCGAGTTGGAGGCGACCGCAGACACGAATGGCGAGGCTGGCGACATTCAGTGGAACTTTGAAAAATTCCTACTGTCTCCCGCAGGCGAGGTCGTCGGACGTTTTCGTCCCATGGTTTCGCCCGACGCTGATGAGCTCGTCAGCGCGCTCGAAGCCGTCCTCCCGGGCTGAGGGGCTGCTTCCCAATGTCTGATAGTTGGAAGACAGTCAAGGCTCAGGAGGTCAAGGCGGGCGATACTATGCGCACACAGTCGGGTGAGGTGCTAATGGTTTCGCGTGTCGAAGCCCCGTTCTTCGGCAGATCGAACATGCTGGCCTTTATCGAGGACACGCCCGAACGTTGGTTCAAGCAGCCTATGCAATCCGATTCCGACGTGGAGATCCGCGTCGGTACCTAACGGGTGCGAAAGACCGGGTTCAGATGAGGGACTCCCGACCCGCGAAGATGCACTGATCCACTGCGCGTTCGGCGTTTTCGGTGTCAAACCCATCCTCCATGCGATCGACCCGCTCAGATCGATCCTGACGGTGTTTCGGTCCACTTCGTGGATCGTTTCGGCCAGGTGTGATCGGCCGACCGCGCGTAGGTGCTGAACGACCCGGTCGATGAGAAGATCCGAGCGGTGCTGTTTGGGTCACTGCACATGTGGTCAGTGGTGAGCCGCTGATCGCCGGAAGTTCGCCAAGAATCGGCTGGCGATACGACGCCCGTCTCCTCGTGCGCCGACCGCGTCGGACTCGAGCACCGCAGCGATGTCTGACTCACCGAACATCAGCTCGGCCCACACGGAGGAATCACACGCGATGGCGTCGCCCGACTCGACCTGGCCGGTACGTTTGTCGGCGATCAACCCGTCAGGTCCCCACGAGACGTGGTACCAGGTGTCGATCCGCCGCGGCGCTCGGTCGTCGTGCAGGCCGACATCGAAGGCCAAGCGCGTGCTTGGTGCCGGACTGTCGGCCATCGTGCGGAGCGCGAGCATCGCGGCGTCCGGGGTCAAGCCTCCGTCGCGAGGTCGCGCTGGGGAGTGCTGGGCCCATCGCCCCAATGCCTGGAGTATCGGCTCGAAGTCGAGTCCCCACTCGGTGAGCCGGTAGACGGTCACACGAGCGGGTGGCGGCAGCTCGACCTGATCCACCACTCCGGCTTCCTCCAGTTCACGCAGTCGCATGGTCAGCATGGTCGGGGTAGCACCGTGGGCGCAGGTCAGGATCTCGCTGAAGCGCTTTGGTCCCAGCATCAACTCGCGGATCACGATCACGGACCAACGATCACCGACGACGTCGAGGGCGTGGGCGGCAGCACAAGCGTCGCCGTGGTCGGCGTAACTACGACGAATCGGCATGCAGTATGTTTATCAGAGTTAATCCTCTTGACACAAGATGTAGTGATCTATAACACTGACCGACATGGTAAACGCAGACTCTCCAGTCGAGACCGATCTCGGAGGCAACTCCGCACTCCCAGCGATCGTCCACCGAGACCGTTGGCAAGGGCATCTGAACGAACTGCTGGTTCGCGAGAAGGCACATACCCGTGAGGGCGATTCGATTGCCGCCGCCCGTCGGCGTCTGCCCATGGTGGAAGTGGACGCGACGGTCACCGTGACCGGTCCAGACGGTCCGGTGGCCTTGCTCGATGTGTTCGAGAACCGCCACCAGCTGTGCGCGTATTTCCACATGTGGCACGACGGCTCGCCGGCCGAGCAGCAATGCGAGGGATGCACCTTCTTCAACGGACAGGTCCGTGAGCTGGCCTACCTCCACTCTCGCGATGTCACCTACGCCACCTTTTGCCAGGGTCCGTACGAGGAGAGTGTCCGTTACCGGGATTTCATGGGTTGGGAAGTGCCGTGGTACTCGGCGTGGGACTCTGCTGATCTCCTCCTCGCCGGGCGTTGGTTTGGGATGCAGGTGTGCTACCTGCGCGACGGGGACCGCGTGTTCGAAACCTACTGGACCTCCGGCCGGGCAGCCGAAGTGATGGCACCGACGTACGGGCTGCTCGACAGGACCGTGTACGGCAGGCAAGAAATCTGGGAGGACTCGCCACCCGGTTGGCCCCAAGACTTTGTGACAAATGGCCAGCAGTTTCGCACCAACGGTCGTCCCAGCTCACAGTGGTCCCGTCTTGCGGAGGGACGCTCCGAACGGCTCAGTTGACTTGCAGTCCGTCTCGACGAGAGGTTCCTGATCCACGGGACGGTCGTTGACGAGGTCGAGGCGAGTTGAGACCGACCAGCCCGGCCTCATCGGTCAGTGTGCGGAGAACCCGAGGAGTCAGTGTCGATTGGCCAGGAAGTATCTCCGCCATCACCCTCTTCGTCGGGGACCTCGACGCTTCGAGAACCTTTTACCTGCGGTCTTCGGCTTGCCCGTCCACTGTGCGGACGATGACTCGGTCGTTTTCCGCTTCGGCGACACCCTGGTCAACCTGCTCGCCGGGCGGGCAGCCCCCGAAGTGATCGCTCCTGCGATGCTCGCTCCAGCTGGGGCGGGAGCGAGTTTTCAGTTCACCCTCAGTGTCGACGACGTCGACGACACGTGCGCCGAGTTGACCCGACGAGGTGCCGAACTGCTCAACGGTCCGACGGATCGCCTGTGGGGCATTCGGACGGTCAGCTTCATTGATCCAGACGGGTATATCTGGGAGATCTCCGAATAGCGCTTTGCCGCGGGAATGGCGATCCTCGGACGGAACAGCGCGGCAACAGGAACAAGGGGCCGACGGGAAGTGCCTCTGGGAGGGTCTTCAACGAAGGCGGAGCGCGGTGCGGCGGGGACGAATCCCGTCCTCCCCTCGGACGGGGCGGTCGGCGCTCGACTTCGGACTCGAGCCCGGGTTGACGACGGCTTGCTGTCGATCCACCGAGGGAGGTCACGAAACGAGCCACCCGGCGCCTTGACGGGCTCACCGTGGATTGAACCTCCTCCAAATGGTGATGCTCTACGGCTGCGATATCCTGGCGCAGCGACTGTCTCGTCCCCACTGCGCCCGGGAGTACCGGTACGTGCAGGTCCGGTGGACGGTTACCACCACGGGAGGAGGGCCGGATATGGATGACGCCACCATGCTCGCCGAACTCTTACCGACGGCCGAACGCTTGGTTGACCGGCATCTGGGCATGGCCAAGGAGTGGTTTCCCCACGAACTCGTCGAGTGGCGGCCGCCACCAGAGGTCGGCGGGCGCCGAACCCCTGCCCGATGGTGTGGCGAGTGCCCTCTTCGTCAACGTGTTGACCGAGGACAATCTGCCCTACTACTTCGCTTCGATCGACAATCTCTTCGGCCGGGACGGCGCCTGGGGCTATTGGACCCGACGGTGGACGGCCGAAGAGGGGCGGCATTCGATAGTCCTACGGGACTACTTGATCATGAGCGGGCACATCGACCCCGTGAACCTGGAGCGGGCTCGGATGGCCCAGGTCACCGGCGGCGTTTCCCCTCAGGCAGTGACCATCGCCGACGCGTTCGTCTATCTCGCTCTCCAAGAGTTGGCGACCCGGATCGCCCACCACAACACCGGGAAGGCGTTGCCTGACGCTGAGGGCTACGCGGTGATGAAACGGGTGGCGGCTGATGAGAACCTCCACTACCTCTTCTACCGAGATCTGGTATCGGCCGCGCTAGAGATCGATCCTTCGGGGATGATGGAGGCCATCAAGCGTCAAGTCTTAGGGTTCGAGATGCCCGGTACCGGCATAACCGGACTTCGCACAACATGCAAAGGCCATTGCCCGAGCTGGGATCTACGACTTGGGCGTGCACCATGACTCCATTCTCCGGCCGGTGGTTCTCGGCCATTGGGACGTGGCCGGCAGGCAGGGTCTGACTCCGTCGGCCGAGGCCGCTCGGGACCGGGCTCTTGCAATTCATCAACCGGTTGGGTCGGGCGTCCGCCCGATTCAAGGAGCCACGAGTCGCACTCGGTGGCAGCTAACGCGACCCACTGATCCCGCGTCTGTTGCCGTCTTCCTCCGCTCCAAAGGAATCCCCGCTGAGCATTTGTGTGAGCACCACCTGACGGGATCGTCGCCTACAACGTTGGATTTGATCGACTGCGGCGCGCAGGCTCGCTGCCACGACTTTTGGTGCCGCACCGCGGTTCGTTTCACTAGCTAGGAGGGGAATTCGATGACGCCGCGGATATTGGTCCCGGCGTGCAGGTCGTCGTAGCCCGTGTTGATCTCTGCGAGCGTGTAGGTCCGAGTCACCAACTCGTCGAGCTTGAGCGATCCTTGCTCGTAGAGCGCGAGCAGGCGGGGGACATCACCCGATGGGGACATCATCCCGTAGAGGCAGCCCTGTAGCCGTTTCTGGTACATGGTGAGCAGTAACAGGTTGACCGGGATGCCGACGGCGGCGCGGGGTGCGACGGCGGTGACGACGACGGTGCCCGCCTTGCGGACTGACTCGAAGCCTTGTGCGATGTGCTCACCGGTCAGGACGCCGAGCGTGACGATGGTCGAGTCGGCACCTTGGCCGTTGGTGAGCGACCGGGCCAGTTCCGCTGCCTCCTCGATGGAGGCGAACCCGTCGGACGCACCGAGCCGCAGCGCCGTATCGCGCTTCAGTTGCACGGGATCCACCGCAATGACGCGGCTCGCGCCCGCGTGGGCGGCGCCCTGTACAGCGTTGATCCCGATGCCTCCAACTCCCATCACGATCACCACATCGCCAGGTCGCACCTCCGCGGCGTTCACGGCTGATCCCCATCCGGTTGGAACTGCGCAGCCGAGCAGCGCGGCAGAACGCAGGGGGATGTGATCGGGAATCTTGATGCATGACCACTCGGGCATGACGGTCCACTCAGCGAAGGCGCCGGTGAGCGACGACTTGGCCACGTCCTGTCCTCGGTAGTGCAAGCGGAAGGTGCCGTCGAGCATGCAACCCTGCCCCATGAGAGCGCCGTTGTCGCACAGATTCTGCATACCGCGGGCGCACCAGCGGCACCGCCCGCAGCCGGGGATGAAAGAGGAAACGATGTGGTCCCCAGGCCGCAGGGAGCGCACTCCCGGTCCAACGCTCTCGACGACTCCGGCCGCCTCGTGGCCCCCACAATAAGGAAAGTGGGCCACGATGCCGTCGGCCTTGGCGACGTGGTCGTCGGAGTGGCACAGGCCCGAGGCCACCATCCGCACGAGCACCTCGTATTGCTTCGGGCCGTCAAGCTCCGCCTCAATCACCTCCCACTTGGCGGGCTGCTCCATGAGAACTGCAGCTTTGGTCTTCATGTCCTCTCCTTTGCGGCACCGACGTGGTGGGAGCTCCGGCTGATCACCTTCGGTCACGATGTTGACACTCTCGCCTCTCCGGCGGCGCCAATCTGGCTATATTCCATTGCCCAATGGACCGCGAAGGAGCCTCTCAGCGTGCCGCACTTGAGGGCGTGCGGGTGCTAGAAGTATCGCTCGGCGTGAGCGTGGTCGGGGCCGGAATGGCGACCAGCCTTGCCGGCGCCCTGCTGCGGGATCTCGGTGCCGAGGTGGGCAAGGTCCAATGGAGCCGGCGCTCGACGCTCGACTCCAATGTCGAGTGGCAGCGGGTCTGGGATCGCGGCAAGAACATCGTGGCGGTGGCTGAAGGCGACGCGGCTTGCTCCGTCGGTGACCTGGTCCGTGAGGCCGACGTCGTCTTCCTCGTTGGTCCGGAGACAGCCATTGAGCAGCAAGGGCTGACCACCTCGGCGTTGATGCGAGCCAACCCCCGATTGATCGGCGTTCGGATCCGACCGAGCCGGACCGCGAAGGGGGCCGTGCCGGACCTCGAGTTGTTGGTGGCGGCGCGCGCTGGGCTGACCACCCAGATCCGCGGACACGAGGTGGGCCGTCCGGTCTTTCCCACCCTCGCAGTGGGCCAAGCCGGCGCCGCCTTGTCGGCCACCGTCGGCGCGCTGGCCGGTCTGTACCAACGTGAACAAAGCGGGGTGGGCGCGTGGGCCGAGACGTCGCTCTACGAGGGGATGCTGGCTTTGCTACCGATGATCCTGGGTCGGGTCGAGCACCGCTCGCCAACCACCAGACTGCTCTGGGAGCAACAGGGTCCGGCCGAGTCGATCTGTTACCGCTGCGCCGACGGCGGCTACCTCCAGCTCTGGTTCGGCGCCAAGGGCGCCTACGAGGCCTTCCTCGAGCACATGGGTGAGCCGCCGAGCGAGCAGGGGTACAACGCCGATCTGATGAGCGGCGCCATGGTTGAGCGGGGCCGGCGCTGGGCGTCACGGTTCGCCACCCACGATCGACGCTGGTGGCTCGAGGATCTGGCCGACGAGGATTTCCGCTGTGAGCCAGTGCTGCGCCCGGGGGAGGCACTCAGCGATACCCACGTCCGCGAGGTCGGCCTCGCAATCGACTTCGACGACCCCGAACGCGGCGTCATGACCGGGCTGGGCCCCGTCGTCAGCGTCGTCTCCACGGGCGAGACTGTCGGCTCCACAGCCAGGGACGAGGGACCGTGGCTCACCGGAGTACGCGTCCTCGACCTGTCGGCCTATCTGGCCGGACCCATCGCGCCACTCGTCTTGGCCGAGTTCGGTGCCGATGTCGTCAAGGTAGAGCCGGTGACCGGTGACGTGCACCGGAATATGGAGCCGATGTTCGCAGCCGGGCAGCGCGGCAAGCGGGCGCTGGCTCTCGATCTGAAGGCGCCCGACGCGGGGGTCGTCCTCAATGGTCTCTTCCGGTGGAGCGACGTCGTCCACCACAACTCCCGCTTGGGACTGGCCGAGCGATTGGGCTACGACGAGGCAAGCGTGCGAGCGGCCAACCCGGGCGTGATCTATAGCTTCGCCAGCGGATGGGGCGAGAAGGGTCCTCGGGCGCTCCTTCCGCTCAACGACCAGCTGATGCAGGCCTTTTCTGGGGTGGAGGAGGCCCAGGCGGGTCCTGGGCAGCCGCCGACGTTCCTGGTTTGGGGGGCGGTGGACGTGACGGGTGGGTGGATTGCCGCCTGCGGCGTTCTTTCTGGGCTCTTCGCCCGCCGACGCACGGGCGAGGGTCAACGCGTCTCGAGCAGCCTTTTGGCTGCGGGGCTGTTCTTGGAGTCAGGTGCGTTTGTCGTTGGGGACAGCGTGGTAGCCGGCCCCGTTCTCGATGTCGATCAGCGCGGCTACGGGGCCACCTATCGCCTCTACGAGGGCGCCGACGGTGGCTGGTTTGCGTTGGCGATTCCCGACGCTGCCGCCTGGAGTCGGTTGCGTGAACTTCTCGACGCCGTCGATCTGCCGCCAGAACCACCACCGCTGCGGACGGAGGGCGGTGAGCGCCAGCCCGAGGAACTGCTCCTCGAAGCTGCCTTCCGTGGCCAGGACGCATCGACTTGGGTGAGAGAGCTGTGCAGAGCCGGAATACCGGTGGAACTCGCAGTCGAGGTCGATCGCACGGGTTTCGTCTCGGGCATCGTTGACGATCCGGTGAACCGTCAGCTGCGACGGGTGGTCACGTATCCGTGGGGCGACCGAGGGAACGTCGAACAGCCTTGCTTCCCGCCTCGAGTAGGGCCGGTGCGTCGGCCCGGCGCACCGGCCGGTGTCTCGAAACTCGGCGAGCACACCGACGAGGCGCTCGCCGAAGCCGGTTTCGACTCGACTGCGCGGGCGAGACTGGCCGCGTCGGGTGTCGTGCCACCGACCCGGTAAGAATCAGCGGCCTCGTGGCGCCTGGGCAGCTGCTCCGGTGGCGAGGAGTGACTCGACCTCCTCGGGGTCGACGCCCAACGCGACCAGAATCTCCCGGGTGTGCTGGCCTGCCGCGACCGGCGGCCCCGGCGTACCCGACGGTGTTCGGCTGAAACGCGGCGCGGGTGCTGGTTGCACGACGCCGTCCACAGTCACGAATGTCCCCCGGGCCTTGTGGTGGGGGTGTTCCGGTGCCTCGGCCATAGTCAGGACTGGCGCGAAGCACGTGTCGGTACCCTCGAGGAGATCACACCACTCGCGAAGCGTCTTTTGCCGGAAGACGACCGAGAGAATGTTTTTGCCGTCGGACCACACTTCCCGGTCGCCTTGTCGGGACACGAGCACTTCGTCCACCCCGATCCGCTGGAGGAGCTCTCTGTAGAATTTCGGTTCGCCGGCACCGACCGACACGTATCGACCGTCGGCCGTCTCGTAGACGTTGTAGTGAGGTGCTCCGAGGTCGAGGATGTTGGACTCAGGCTCGTCCGACCAGAGGTCCTCGGCGCGTAACCCGTAGAAGAGAGTCGAGAGCAACGCGACGCCGTCGATCATGGAGGCATCGACGACCTGTCCCAGGCCGGAACGAGACCGCTCGAGCAATGCACTCATGATGCCGATCACCAGCAGCATCCCGCCCCCGCCGTAGTCGCCGAGGAGGTTCAGCGGCGGCATCGGTGGCTCACCCCGCCGGCGAAGATGTTCGAGAGCGCCCGCGAGCGCCACATAGTTGATGTCGTGGCCCGGCGTGGGCGCGTAGGGACCGTCCTGACCCCACCCTGTCACGCGGGCGTAGACGAGGCGGGGATTGCGATCGAGACAGGTTTCGGGACCGAGACCGAGGCGTTCCGCGACACCAGGACGGCTGCCTTCCACCAGGACATCGGCCTCGTCGACCAACTCCAGAGCGACGCCGTGACCCTCGGAACGGGTCAGGTCGAGGGCGATGGACCGCTTTCCCCTTGTCAAGAGGTCAATCCTCCGCCTGCCGTTGACAAGCCGCATCATCGGCGTCTCGTCGGCGGCCATGACCACATTGCCCACGCGACCGACGGAGATGACTTCAGCACCCAGGTCCGCGAGCACCATCGTGGCGAAGGGGCCGGGTCCTCGGCAGTCGAGCTCGACAACCCTCAACCCAGAAAGCGGCCCTGTCATGTCACCGACCCCGGTCGTTCTCGACCGATATTCGACCGGTTCGGTCGGAAGAGACAGCGACCACTGGCCGATGGCGGGCCGTTACCCCCATCTCTTCAGCGGTAGCGTGACGCCGGGACCGGCCGCCTACGCCAGCTTGGCCGACCATCCGCCGTCCACCGCGATGACCGCACCAGAGACGAACGATGCCCGATCCGACGCCAGGAAACTCCCGACTTCAGCCACCTCATGAGGCAGTCCGCCCCGCTGAAGAGCCGCCTTCTTGACGATCTCGGGCATGTGAACTTCTGCGTCCTTGGACATGATCTCCGTCCGGACGTAACCCGGACAGATGACGTTCACCCGGATCCCTCGAGGTCCGTACTCAATCGCGGCGGACTTCGACGCCCCGATCACCGCGTGCTTCGACGCGTTGTACACCGCGGTATAGGCGTTGCCATTGAGTCCGCCGACCGAGGACCAGTTGATGACCGAGCCGCCGCCGCTAGGCAGCATGGCACGGATCCCGTGCTTCATCCCGAGGAAGACTCCACGCAAGTTCACGTCCATGAGCCGGTCATACATCGCCATGTCGAGCTCGACGAGCTGATCGCCGTCGGCCACTCCGGCTACGTTGAGCACGGCGTCGATCCGGCCGAACTCCTTCACGGCTGTGGCCATGAGCGCCTCGACGTCGGCCTCCTGGGTGACGTCGCAGTGCACCGGGAGGACGTCTCCGTCGATCTCCTTGGCTGTGTCCACCTCGGCACCGCTGATGTCGGCGGCCACCACCTTGGCGCCCTCGCGGACGAAGACCTTGACCGACGCCTTGGCCATCCCCGAGCCCGCGCCGGTGATGACCGCGACCTTGTTGTCGAGCTCTCCCGTCACCAACTCTTCTCCTCTTTCCGAACGTTGCCCTCCATCGCGGGCAGGCTCACCGGAGCGCGGCCGGTAGCGTCTCCCACCCACGGACCGTCGAGGTCGGAGCGAGCTTGGCCCTGTCCATGTCCACCTCCCAGGTGGGGAACCGGTTGAGGACCTCCTCGAGGGCAACCCTGCCCTCCAGGCGGGCCAGTGCCGATCCCAAACAGAGGTGGATGCCGTAGCCGAAGGTGAGGGACTTCCCCTGGCTCCGGTGGATGTCGAAGCTGTCTCCGTCAGGGAAGCGCCGGTCATCGTGGTTGGCCGATCCCGGGAGGAGCATCATGATGCTGCCCTCCGGCACCGCCTCGCCATAGAGCTCGACATCGTGGGCGACGTACCTCGCTGCATGGGGTGCCGGTGTCTCGAAGCGAAGCAGCTCTTCGATTGCATTGGGGACGAGGGATCGGTCCTGGACCAGCTCCTGTCGTTGGTCAGGATGGTCGGCGAGGACCTTGCCGGTCCATCCGATCAGTCGGCTGGTCGTTTCGTTCCCAGCCCCGGCGATGACGCCGATGTAGGTCAGGAGTTCCTCACGGGTCAATCGGCGGACGATTCCGTTCTCGTCTTCGAACTCCGCCTGGAGGAGCTCGGTCATGATGTCGTCCGAGGGGTGGTCGGCCCTCCAGTCGATGTACTCGGCGAACATGGCGGTCGGAACGATGTTGTGGGAGTTGTCGGACACCTCCATGGGTTGGCCGGCCTCGGTGCGGAGGTTGGCGTCCACCTTGTCGCGCACCGACTCTTGATCTTTTTCGGGAATGCCTAGCAACCAGCCGATGACCCGCATCGGCATCTGGGCCCCGAGGTCGGCGATGAAATCGAACTCGGCGGCGCCGACCAGCGGGTCGAGGCTGCGGGAGCAGAACTCCCGGATCATGGGTTCGAGCGCCGCCACCCGGTTCGGCGAGAACACCCTCGACATCAGGCGCCGGTGGATGGTGTGGACAGGCGGATCCTCGAAGATGAGCACGCCGGAGGGCATTTCGATATTGGCCCTGATGAGCTCCAGAATGCCGCCCCGACCCGAGATGTACGTCTTCGGGTCGAGATAACCGCGCTCGACATCCTCGAACCTACTGACGGCGTAGAAATCGTGGGGTTCGTTGTAGTAAAGCGGGGCTTCTTCCCGCAGCCGGCGGAATACTGGGTAGGGATCGGCGTCGATGTCGACGTCGTACGGGTCGTAGTAGACGTCCGTCGTGGTGCTTGCCACCTGCGTAACCCCCCTGATCGAAAAGAGTGTCAAACTCTGACATGAATATCGCTCTCGGAGCAACCTGGACGGTCCAGTTTCTCTCGGGATGCCGATCGGCACGGACGTAGAGGTGGTCGCCTGGGACCGTCCCCCCTAGAGAAACGTTGACTAACTTCTCCCTGCAGACGAGAGGAAGGTCGTTGGCCGAAGAGATGCGGTTCGCTGGCGACGTCGCAGTCGTGACGGGTGCAGGATGGGGGATAGGCCGTACTCACGCCAAGCTCTCTTCGTGTTCCATCCCGCCTATCTACATGAAGGATCATGGGGGGCGGGCGCCTGGTCGGAGTGACTTCGGGCGATGGCCTCCAGGGACTTCCGACTCAGGCCAATTCTGCGGCCGCCAACCAATGAGTCCCATGGTTCATTTGTCATAAGGCCACGTTGGTCGACCTGAGCGGAGGTAGCGATGGAGCGGAAGCGGTGACGATTCGTGTCGTGCAGTGGACGACGGGAAATGTCGGAAAGCAGTCGGTCCAGGCCATCATGAAGCGTCCGGATCTCGAATTAGTCGGTTGCTACGCCTGGTCGGAAGACAAGTCCGGCGAGGACATCGGTGAGCTCTGCGGCCTTGCGCCCATCGGGCTCACGGCGACGAACGACGTCGACGCGCTGTTGGCCCTCGAACCGGATTGCGTCATCTACAACCCCATGTGGTTCAACGTGGACGAGATGGTCCGCATCCTCGAGTCCGGTGCCAATATCGTTGCCACGGCGGCCTTCATCAACGGCCGGTCGTATCCCGACGACGGTCGGCAGAGGATCCTCGCAGCATGTGCGAAGGGTGGCAGCTCGATGTTCGGCAGCGGTGTGAGCCCGGGCTACATCGAGCTCCTCGCTGTCGCGTTGGCCAACGGCTCAGATCGCATCGATCGGGTGCTGATCAGCGAAGAGGCCGACACCACGGCGTATGACTCGCCGCCTACCGAGATCCCCGTCGGTTTCGGCCGGCCGCTCGACGACCCCGCCCTGCCCGCGATGACCGCAGCCGCGACAGTGGTTTTCAGCGAAGCCGTCGCGCTGGTGGGTGACGCCCTTGGAGTCGTATTCGACGAGATCGTGTGCGAGTCCGAGTACGCCAAAACGACCAAAGAGCTCGACCTCGGGTCGTGGACGCTGGCCAAGGACACCGTCGCTGGCGTGACGATCCAATGGCTCGGAAAGATCGGCGGCAAGACCATCGTAGAGATGCGCGTGCGGTGGCGAAAGGGCGATTCCCTCGAGCCCGATTGGGACGTAGGCATGGGGTGGACGATCGAGATCCAGGGCCGGCCCACGATCACGGCGAAGATCGACCTCCTGCCGCCGCCGTACTTCGAGGCGACGACCATGGAGGAGTTCATGGTGCTCGGGCACATCGTCACGGCGCTGCCCGTCATCAACGCCATCCCGGCCGTCGTGGCCGCGCCTGCCGGGATCGTGACCTACGAGGACATCCCTCTCCCTCTGCCCAAGGGCTACGTCCCCGCCTGACCTTCTTCGCCGAATCCTTCGAGGTGGTGGTGTTCGACCAACGGGGCATCGCTTGTTGAGGCGCTGCTCACTGATCCCTCACAATGGCCGACGATGCGGCACACGCCGTCGCATCGGGTCCCGAGCTGTAAGCCTCCAGCCAGTACCGCGGCGTTCTCAAGAGCGCACCAAGGAGGAGGGGTCGATGTTCCGAACGAGATCGATGGCTGTGGCTGTGTCTCAGTGACGAGCGGACATCTGGTCCGTCGCGAGTAGAGGAACTCGTGATCCGCTACGACTTCCGGCCGCCCGGATGCTCAACGAACGTTCCGGCACACAAAATGTCACGAACCGTAGGTAAATGACAGGGCACTGGTGCGTCCATCCGTGTCAGTGATCTTCACCACCTCCGTACCCTGACCTGGTGGGGTCGTGACCCTTATCGCCGAGTCGTCCACCACACGAAAGGGCGCTGGAGTCCCACCGAAGGTCACAGCTGTCGTCAGGGTGAACCCGTGCCCGGTGATCTCTACTCGCGTCCCTCCGGCACTCGGCCCATGCGCGGGCTCCAGTGATGTTGGCGCCGGTGGCGAGAGTTCAACTGCACCTATGTCGCACGCACCGCCCTGAGGGCGCGGGACTCCACGCGCGTCGACGCCTGCGGGGCAGGCATCCGTAGGCCCCGCGTTGACGACCGGGCTCTTTGGAAGCGGTGACTCGGTGAGGGTCGGCCCTCCGTAGGCGCCGAGCGCCCGGAGGCGTGGGTCGACGCCCACCAGATCGTGCGCGCCCACGCTGAATCCGCAGGTCGCACTGGCATCGCTCTCGAGGTTGTACCCGGCGTCAATCAGGCTCCCTTGGAAGTTTTCACAGTCGGTGCCCTGGGTCCCGGTGTTGAGGGCGACGATGACGCCTGAGATGCTTTGGATGGTGCTTCCACTTTCGTTGTCAATGCCGGCGCCAGTGGTCGCCTGATTGCCGGTGATGGTGTCGTCGGCAAGCGTGAGGATGTTCCCGTTGTCCTGTTCAATGGCGCCCCCCTGACCCAGGGGATCGCTTACCGAGTTGCCCACGAAGGTGTCATCGCTGACGCTGCTCACGGTCCCGAAGACGTTGACGAGCGCTCCTCCGTAACCGTAGACCGAGTTCTTCGAGAACAGGTCTCTGCTCAGATCGCCGATCGTGCCGCTGTTGTCGATGGCTCCGGCGTAGCCGGACCGATTGCGGGTGAACGACGTGCCATCGAGCGCGTTGATGGCGCCTTCATTGTTGATCGCACCTGCGCCGTTCTGGGCGAAGTTGTTCTCGAACACGTCACCGTTGGCGACGTCCACCGTACCGAAATTCGTGAGGGCGCCGCCGTAACTCTGTGAGGCGTTGTCCACGAACCTCACGTCGACCAATGCCGTGATGGTGGCGTAGTTCACGATGGCCCCGCCGGGATCGACCGCGACATTGTCGATCAGACGGTCGTGGAGCAGAGCCAGCGTGCCGCTGTTCTCGATACCCCCAGCGTGGGCGGGACTGTTCCCATTCCTGATCGTCACGCCATCGATCGTCAAGGCGCCTCCGGCCTGCACCAGGAGCGCCTGACCCTCTTTGTCGGCGTTGATGGTGGTGGACGACGTGCCGGCACCGTCGATCTCTACGCTGCCTGTCACAACGAGACCGTGCTCTCGGTAGTTACCGGTGCCGACATCAATGATTTTCTTGCTGGCTGACTGGAGCAAGGCGTGCCCGATGGTCGCGCACGGTCGCTTTGCCATTGCGCAGGTGTTGCCAGTGTCAGATCCGGTTGCGGAAACGAAGAGAACTTGGGTCCGGGACATGGCTGCAGTCACAGACTGGGTCACTGCGGGAACGAACGTGACCAGCAGTGCGAGCATCCAACTGGTCGCGGCCGCCAGGGTCGCCCGGCGCAGGACCTTGACTGACGATAGTCGCTTCGCTCTGCGTCTCACCCCGGCGGACCCTACTCCTGTGGCGGTCGGGGAGGCATGTGCGGAATCGGAATACTGCACCGTCGTACTGCACACGTCGGATTTGCCTCCAACGTTGCCGTCGAACGTGAATGCGCGAGAGTTCAGGACTGGATTCGGTCTGCCAGAACCTTGCTCTAGCCAATTAGGGAGGGAGATCCGGATTCTTCATGTCCCAGGTCACGCTCGGGCAACATCTGTCAGAAATGCTCCATTTCAGCTCAGAGGACGTGACGAAGCGACCTCGAAAACAGTGATCTCAACGTTCCGAGGTGTCGGCCCGGCGTCAGCACCCCGAGGCGCATCTTTCTGATGGGTCAGGTGCTGTTGTAGGTGGTCCATCGATTCCCATCGCTCGGACAAAACCGCGCGTTCCGGGTCGAGGGGATCTGGAGCAATTACGTACTCCAGGCAGCCTTCCTCCTCCCGAGATGAGCGCATCGACTCGATCCTTGCCTCGACGAACCGGTCCCGATCCAATGGGTCAATCG
This sequence comes from uncultured Acidimicrobiaceae bacterium, assembly GCA_963767195.1. Lineage (GTDB taxonomy): Bacteria > Actinomycetota > Acidimicrobiia > Acidimicrobiales > RAAP-2 > Bog-473. Next base: position 203,702 of record CAVYDA010000001.1, read on the forward strand.
AGAACGCTCCCTGCAAAATCACGTTGGCCATATCCATTTATAGGCGATAAAAGACCCTTCCGACATCTACGCGCGAAACACCGATGTGCCTTTCACGACGAGATGCCCGCCTGTTGCCGCGAGAGACGCCCACGGTAGCTCCTTGAAGCTTTGGGTCCCAGTGTGACTGCTACCCAACTCGAAGGCGGGGTCGTTGCAGGCGTGGTTTGAACACCGCAGGTAGTGGGTGGTGTTCGCTGAGGCGGCAGACTTCTGGCGCGCGCCCGATGCACCTCCGGTCCCGTCACGCAGGATCTCAGGGAATCAGAACGATTTTTCCCAAAGTGTGTCGTTGCTCGAGTTTCTCGTAGGCAGCTCGGACCTGATTGAGTGGGTAGGTTTTCGCGATTGGAACGGTGATGCGTCCGGACGCCACGAGGTTCGCCATTTCGCCAAGGATTTCTGGGGTGGACGCGGTCGAGCTCCCCTCGGCCTTGACCCCATACTCTTGTGCCGCCTGGAAAGCGATGATGGTTTCGATCCGATCCTTTGGCACCCCGAGGTCGATGGCGAGGCGAATGTAGTCGTCCCCGAAGGTGTCGATGAATACATCCACGCCGTTAGGGGAGAGGGCTCCGATGCGATCGATCAGGCCGTCTCCGTATGTCACGGGAATTGCGCCGACCGAGCTCAACCACCCGTGATGAGGTTCAGATGCGATCCCGATGACGTGAGCCCCCTTGTCCGTGAGCAGTTGCACAACAAGCGATCCGACGCCACCCGCGGCGCCCGAAACGACCACCGTGTCCTTCTGGCGCGGGCTCACCGCTCGAACGGCGGCGTAGGCGGTCACCCCGACGACGTAGAGCGATCCGGCTACCTCCCATGAGAGACCGGCTGGCTTCGCTATCAGGTGTTCAGCCACGACGACGACGTCGGTCGCCTGGCTCGATCGCCGGTCGGACCAGCCGAGTACCTCCTCACCCACTTCGAACCCGTCGACATCAACCCCGATCTCGCTCACAACGCCGGCCAGGTCGCTGCCCTGCCCGGAGGGAAAGGTGGCCGGGTAGACCGCGTCCAGTCGGCCCTCGCGAATCGCTGCCTCCCCTGGGTTGATCCCGGCCGCCCGAACGGCGACGAGCACCTCACTGGGTCCCGGGATTGGTTTCTCGACCTCGGCGACGTAGAGCACGTCTCTCCCGCCGTAGTGGTCGAACATCACCGCTTTGGCCATGGATTCGCTCCCATCATGGGGTGTCATCGCATCGTATCGGTCGTGAGATCCAGTCCGGCTAGGTTCGGCCACGCTCTGGAAGCTGCGGTCCTGCCTGGGTCCAGGTATGACAATCCGCAGTCTGAGATGTATCGGCTCCAATAGAACACTGGACGCGCCCCAGGAAGCTCGTGCCGTTCGGAGCTCAGAGTCTCCGTTCTTGCTGTGACGGGCGAGCGATCGGGCTTAAGCGTCCTAAATTGTGACTCGTGACCCCGTTCGGATCGAAGAGGTCTTCAAAGTCCCGGATGACCACGTCCTCATTGAAGCAGTACGTCGACACGCCTCGCAGTAGCGGTGTGTCTTCGGGTCAGCCGTCCCCCGCCAGCTGCACGTGCAAACGAGCCGAATCCCGTCGACCGCGATCCAATCGTTCTGGTGGCGGCTTTCGGCCACGTCGTCACTTGTTCTCTGAGTGGGCTCGCGTCTCCCGATCGGAGAATTCAAGACGGGCATCATGAATGTGCAGTCCTTCGAAAACAACTCGACGATGTCGTCCACGTGCCGGGCATCCCGGCGCTTGGTCACCAGACAGTCACCAGCCCTTCTCTGCGTTGCCCATGAGACGATGAACGATGGGCGCGAGGCCCTGACCTCGGAAGGTGGTAAGTTGTTGACAGTTCAACTTGAACGACTGCGCCCTCGCCTGACGGGGGAGGATTGGGGGGGTTCGGTCGAACCCCGGCCTTCGAATTTCAGCTCATCGTCTGCCAACGAATGGGTGCCCGCCGCAGCGCTAGATCTTTTCGGATGGAGCGCCCCCGGCTTATCGGAACCATGAACCCCGGCCGCATCGCCGCACATTGAAGAGCCTTATCCCAACGTGGCGTGTCGTAACACTCGACAGTCGTTCGAATTCATCACCAACCGTCGAGCAGGCATTGCTGCATGCTCGTACAGAAATGAGGAAGAAGCATGGCAACATCAAAACCGAACGTTGTTCTGGTCCATGGGGCCTGGGCGGACGGGTCATGTTGGAGTGCGGTCATAGAAGGCCTCCAGGCCAAGGGCTACAACGTCACCGCACCGCAGTTTCCAGAGAGTTCGCTCGCAGATGACGTGGCCCGGCTCCGTCAGGTACTCAATCGCCAAGACGGCCCGACCGTCGTTGTCGGCCACTCCTACGGTGGGCAGATCATGACGTCCTTGAGCACCGACGCACCAAATGTGGTCGGTCTCGTCTACATCGCGGCCTTCGGGCTCGACGAGGGTGAGACGATCGGGGGATTGCTGGCGCAAGGTCCTCCGACCCCGGCGCTCGCGCATCTCGATATCGACGAGCAGGGTTTTGCCTGGATACCGGAGGACGACTTCGTGAAGCATTTCGCCGCGGACATCGCTCCGGTCAAGGCGAAGGTCCTGTTCGCCGTCCAACAGGCACTGTCAGCGTCAACGCTTGGCGATGTGATGGGTGTCCCAGCCTGGAAGTCGTTGCCGTCTTGGTACATGGTGGCGGCCAACGATCAGGCCATCCCACCCGACGCCGAGCGTCTCTTCGCCAAGCGCATGGGAGCGACAACCGTTGAGGTCCCGAGCGGCCACGTGGCGATGGTCTCGCACCCAGCGGATGTGATCAAGCTGACTGAGACGGCCGCCGAAACGTGGGTGGCCAACGGGGAGCTCGCCAAGGTCTAGGGATCGCGAGAAAGTCGCGGTCCTCGACTGTTGCCGAAACTTGCCTTCATCGGTGGGATCCGATGGAGGCAAGTGGGCAACAACGAGACATCAGTAGTCCCCCTGGGGGACCGTCCACGTCCGTTCCTGAACCTCTACGTCCGTGTGCTCCAGCCCACCTGCCCGACCTCGCCGGACATTTATCGGTGAGGCTTCATCGCTCCGCCGCCCTGGCCCGGTACTTACTTCGGTCGACCTTCGCGCTGTCGAACGGCAGGCCGCGGTGGTGTCGGGAACGCGGCGGGTGCCCGCCGTAACACGAATTCCCCGCCTCCTGACCTGGTCCGTTTCCCAATGAATTCGGCGCGGGAGGGGCCAAAAGTGAGAGACAACGGTTGCTATTTAGTAACCGCTACGTTACGGTAACGAATATGTTACCGATCGCCTCCACCCTGAGGCGTGGCCGTGGCTGGTGAGGCCGCTGCCTTCGACGCCCTCGCCGATGGCTACCGGCGTGAAATTCTCGCCATGCTTCGGCAGGGTGACCGGGCCGTCCACGAGATCGCTGAGGAACTTCCGATCAGTCGGCCGGCCGTGTCACGCCATCTTCGGCTTCTGAAGGAGGCGGGTTTCGTGGAGGAGGAGGCGGTCGGGACCCGCCACCTCTACCACCTCAGGGATGAAGGGGTCGAAGCGATCCGCCGCTACCTCGAGACAGTTTGGGGTGATGCCGCGACGAGGTTCCTTGTCGTCGCTGAGAATGTCGACAGAGAAGTCCAATGACGAATCCGCTCGAGTTTGGCTTCGAGGTCGCTTGTCGACCCGCGACTGCTTTCTCCATGTGGACGACGCGCGCCTCGATTTGGTGGCCGGCCGATCACTCCGTGAGCGGCGAACGCGGGCTCGAGATCGTCTTCGAAGAACGAGTAGGAGGACGCATCTTCGAGCGGACGCCGTCGGGCGCCGAGCACCAATGGGGGATAGTTACCACGTGGGAGCCGCCATCCCGGCTCGCCTACACCTGGCATCTGCGCTTTGCGCCCGAAGAGGCCACGGACGTGGAGATTCGGTTTGTCGACGCTGGCGGGGACCGCACCCGGGTCGAGATCGTGCACGCCGGCTGGGAGCGACTCGGTGAACGCGCACCTCAACGCCGGGAGGGGAACCGGCTCGGCTGGACGTCCGTTTTCCCGCACTTTGTGGCAGCAATCGAGAGAGGAGAGAGCTGATGGCATCCGGCACCAAAGACGACCCGTGGGCCCTGAGGACGCCCCCGGGGACGTCCGACTACACGATGTACCGAGACGACGAGGCCGATCCGGCGCTCATCGTCTGCCGGGTCGGCACTACGAAACTCACCTATCAGGCACGGGCGGTCGAGGACCTCGCGGCATGGTTGCGCAAACAGGGAGACTGGGTGTCGCTCGGTTCCGCGGACGAGGGCAAGGATCCAGCCGCCGGGACGGTCGAGGAGTTCGGGCGTTCGGCGTCGAACCCCGTAGGCGGCTGGTACGGCATGCGTAAGGGTTACCGCGGCCGCTTCGCCATGTATTTGCCACCACTGCTCGAAGAGCTTGGTCTCGCGGAGGTGACCCATAATGCTCGGAACAACCAGATGCGGGCGAAGGGAAAGCCATGAGCACTGTGAAGGTCATTCGTTACCGCACGAAGCCAGAGCACGCGGAGGCGAACGCCGACCTTGTGCGGGCCGTTTTCGAAGATCTCGCCGCGGGCAAGCCTGCCGGCCTGAGATATTCCACATATCGCCTGGACGACGGCGTGACGTTCGTGCATGTCGCCACGATCGATGGGGACGTGAATCCCCTGTCATCCTCAGCCGCGTTCAGTCGCTTCCAACAGGGAATCGCGGATCGATGCGAAGAAGGTCCAATCGCGATGGACGCCACTGTGGTCGGTTCCTATCCGTTTCCCATCGACTGAGGGTCGGGATTGACGGTTCCGACAGCCCTGCGGTCTCGGCCAACGAGATCAACGATGTGGACAGGCGAGAAACCTCGGAGCGCCTAACTGCTCTCATTCAGACTCTCGTGACGCCAACCGTCTTTGTATTCGGCGTCGTGCAACCGACGGACGACATGGGCGTAGTGATCCAGTCGATCAGCAGCGGTTTGAGCCTCGTGGTAATCCCTGCCGTGGTCACGCGCGGCCGTCTTCTGCTCGGCTCGTTTCCGAACGATGCGGAGCTCCTCGTGAGCGTGTTCAACAATCTTCTCTAGAGTTTGCTCAAGGTTCATTGGTTGTCTCTCCGTTAGGTCGTTGGTTCGCTGATAAGGATTGGCAAGGATGGTCCGGCCATCATCGCTTGTGTTGGGGATTCTCTTGGGCTCACATGGTGTGTAGTTGATGGCGCCCATCTGGTCCATTGAACGAAGGGGTCGAGGTCAACGAGTCTCATGCCAGCGAATGCCCGGCGCACTGGGAGCCTTTCTCCTTCCAGGCCGTTCGGCCGGGTCCTTACGGATCCGATGGGCCATTCGGGGGTCGCTCTCTGGGCGCGAACGAGGGGTTTCAAGACCTTCGACAGATCGTCGACGGTCACAAAGCACGCATCGGCACCATCTCCCACTGGCCTCATGATGTCATTACACGACAGTGGACGCCTCCTGGGAGACACTGCGGGCGAAGCGATGTCTGCCGTTTGTGACTGGGCCCTCCCTCGTTCCTGCCGCCCTGCTTTCGGGCGGTGTCCTCGCAGTGCCAGCCGATCACGGCTCGAGACGACCCTCAGGACCTCTCACCCGGCTGGGCGCGGTGCGTGTCGCCCAGACGTCCACGTGCAACGATGTTGGCATGGTGATCCCGCTGATGCTGGCCACCTTGACCGACCGTCGCGACTTCGGCGACGGTTGGTTGCTGGAGCGCAAGTTCGACGGTGAGCGCTGCGTGGCTCGAAAATCGAGCGGCGTCAGCGCGACTCGAGTCGCGTACCGGGAAGGATCTCACGGGGACCTACCCCGAGGTCAGTTCCGCCGTGGCGGATCAAAGGTCCCAAGATCTCCTGCTCGACGGCGAGGTGGTGGCATATGACAGAGACCAGACGTCGTTCACCCGACTTCAGCAGCGTCTCGGGGTCACCCGGCCCTCTCCAGAACAGCTGGTCAAGTACCCGGTCGTCTACTGCGTCTTCGACCTCTTGGAGGTCGACGGGGAAGATCTGACCGAGCGGCCGCTCGTTGAGCGCCGCGCCCGGCTGACGAGGTCGATTCGCTCCAGTTCGGCCTTGCAGCACACCGAAGCGTGGCGCGACGACTCGCGGCAGCGGTTCGTCGAGGCCTGCCGATCCGGCTGGGAGGGCCTCATCGCGAAGCGCGCCGACGCACCGTACGTCGCTGGCCGCTCGAAGGACTGGTTGAAGCTGAAGTGCGTCTGGGAGCAGGAGTTCGTCATCGGCGGTTACACCGATCCCGGTGGCAGTCGGACGGACTTTGGAGCCCTGCTCGTGGGTTATTACGAGCGGGGCTCACTGCTCTACGCCGGAAAGGTCGGTACCGGCTACTCCCAGGCGATACTCCACGACCTCGGTATCCGGTTGCGCAGCCTGGAGACGGCCGAGCCCGCGTTCGTCGACGCGCGACCGATTCCCCGCGGTACGCACTGGACCCGACCTGAGCTCGTCGCTCAGATCGGATTTGCCGAATGGACGACCGACGCTCGGCTACGGCAGCCCCGCTTTCTTGGGCTCCGCGACGATAAGAACCCGGCTGAGGTCGTCCGAGAACGGGCCCAGTGAGGATGGTCGCCCACCACGGGTACGCTTCGAAAGCCGATCGCTCTACTACGGCGGCCGGCGACGTGCCGAAGCGAACTGGGTAAACGGGTTCTAATTCGTCTTCCGCTCTGAAACCCCAGCGTAGTGCCGCTTTTCTAACTCCTGCTGCGGTGTGCCTCTTCGGCGACGGTTCGGCCGAGCACCTCGCTTGAGCCCTCTCACACGGCGGGGAGGTGACTGTTCGATTGGAAATCGTTGCCGACGCGCGGTCGCGAGCGCCCGAGCATTTGTCGGCCCGACAATTGGTCTGCGATCAGGCCGGTGGACGATCCGACGGACCAGGACCGGGAGTGATTCCAGCGAGAGATTTCTGTCCGAGTTCGGTCTCAGAGATGGCCCAAGCCGCGTTGATGAGCCCGATGTGGCTGAAGGCTTGAGGGAAGTTTCCCAAGAGCTCACCGCTGACGGGATCGACCTCCTCAGCCAAGAGGCCAACGTCGTTGACGAAGGCTGCCGCCCGTTCGAAGACGGTGCGGGCCCGAGCCGTCTGTCCGGCCCGGGCCAGGGCTTGTGCCAGCCAGAACGTGCACAGAAGGAAGGTGCCTTCTTCGCCCTCGAGCCCGTCGTGGGACCGGTAGCGGTACACCAGTCCCCGCTCATCGGTAAGACGTTCTTCGGTCGCGTTGATGGTGGCCAGCACTCTGGGCTCGTCGGCCGGAAGGAACCCGACGAGTGGCAGCATCAGATTGGAAGCGTCGAGCTCGTCCGAGCCGAAGGATTGGGTGAAGGCCTGGGCCTGGTGGCTCCAACCCCTAGTCAGGATGGCTTCTCTGATTTGGTCCTGGGTCTCTTTCCATGACTCGACTCGGTCAGAGGCGTCGAGACGGTCGGCTAAAGCCACCGCCCGGTCGAGCGCCACCCAGCACATGAGCTTGGAGTACAAGAAGTCGCGAGGCTCGCCTCGAATCTCCCAGATTCCTTGGTCTTTTTCCTGCCAGCACCGGGCGGCGGTGTCGGCCAGTTGGACGAAGAACCGTCTTGTGGATTGTGCGACATCGGACGCGCCCGACTTGTCAGGAGCGGCCGTAGGCCCAAACCGTCGGGAGGTGTTATCGAAGATTTGGTCGGAGAGGCGGTACACGGCGCTGAGCAATTCGCCGTACACGTCGAGCTGGCGCTGGTTCCAAGCGCCGTTGCCGACCCGAACGGGAGCGGAGTTTCGCCAGCCCGGCAAGTGCGGCAGCTCTCGCTCGGTCAGGTCCCGCTCGCCGCGGATGCCGAACATGATCTGCAGGTCGCCGCCTCGGTCGATCGAGCCGGCGGCGGCGGAGGTCACATAGTCAAAGAACTCATTGGCCTCGTCAGGACAGGCAGCCACCCAAAGGGCCAGGATCGTGAAGGATGCGTCCCGGACCCAGGCATAGCGGTAGTCCCAGTTGCGGGCGCCACCCACCTTCTCAGGCAGCGAAGTGGTGGCCGCCGCGCAGATCGCACCGGTGGGCGCGAACGACAGCGCCTGGAGCACCCGTCCGCTGTGGTGCACCAGGTCACGCCATGGACCCACGTAGGCCTGGTGGAGGTCCGACCATGATTCCCACGCCGTAACGGTCTCGTTGAGTCGTGCGTCGATGTCGGATTGGCTCCAAACGCTGGCTGTTGCCGTCTCGGCCCGCTTGGCGTGGTGGAGGGCAAAGCCGGCGCTCTCACCAAGGCGGAGTTGGAGCTGACCGGACACGGCTGTCTGATCGACTGTTAGGGCCACAGGAGAAGAAAGGAGCAACACGTCGGCGCCGCCGAACGCGGCCACGCCACCGTCTATCGCATAGAGCAGGGGATGGACGAGCCCGTATTCGGGGCGGGGGACGTACTCCATGAACAACTCGACTTCTCCTTCAATGCACGTCGCACGCCGCAGCAGAAGATGAGGCGCACCCTTGCCGAGGTCGTGCCCCCGATTGCCTTCGCCCACGGCCAGGGCGTCGGTGATCGCGACCGTACCGGTCGGCGTGCGAAATGTGGTCTCCAACACCATGGTGCGGTCCAGGTAGCGGCGAGTCACTTGTGTGGCACTCGTGGCGTTGATCGACCAGTGGCCAGCGTCGTCACCAAGGAGGCGACCGAAGACTGACGGACTGTCGAAGTGGGGGAAGCACAACCAGTCGATCGACCCGCTCCGGCTCACCAGTGCACCGCCGTGCCGATCTGAAAGGAGCGCATAGTCGGCTATAGGGGTCGTGGTCACGTGAGCTCTTTCGCCGTACATTCGCGGGATCGGTTACGCTTCGTTCTGAAGCCATCTTTCCTCACTCCGACGGGGTAAAGCGCAAGTCCTGGGAGTGTCATACTTCAAGCCGGGGCGGCCGCGGCGACGTCGGATGACTTGTTTATGGAGTCGGGAGGTCCACCAACGATGCGGATCAACAAAGCAGACCTGGCCACCTTCAGGTCAATCCTGCCCGAGGACATCGACTGGAAGCCGTTCCCGGCGTTTCCGCCGTCGGCGCGCCTGGCAGTCATCGTCGGCGAACCATCCGAACCCGGACCTTATGTCATCCGGGTCATGGTGCCCTCAGATGTCAAGCTGATGCCGCACCAGCATCCGGAGGACCGCGTTTATACGGTCGTGTCTGGTGTCTTCTACATAGGGCTCGGGAGTCGATTTGACGAAGAACGACTGCAGGCGTACCCGCCGGGCGCAGTCATTGTCCTCCCCGGCGGTACCCCTCATTTTCACTGGGCAAAGTCCGGTGCCTACGTCACTCAGGTGTCGGCCATTGGTCCGCTTGGTCTTGAATACCTCGACCCGATGGACGACCCGCGGAATGAGTGAGGAGGTGACGTGCCGATCGCGGCGGATAGCCTTGCGGCGGCAAGCTCGCCCTTTGCCGGGCAGCACGGCCGACTCCACCGCGAAGGAAGCGCTTGAGGCAACGAGGGAGACGGTAAACCATGCGATCTGACATCACACCCGGCGGCACATTCCCTGACTACGCGCTGCCGGATCACACCAACGCGGTGCGCAAGCTGAGTGACCTCCAGGGCGATGACCCGCTGGTCCTCACACTGGCGCGGGGCAATTACTGTCCCAAGGAACACCAGCAGCACTTGGAGCTCGCTGCGAACTATCCGAAGTTCGCCGTCGCCTACACCCAGATCGTCACGATCTCGACTGACGACCACCACTCGACGCAAGAGTTCCGCGCCTCGGTCGGCGCCCAATGGCCCTTCCTCTCCGATCCCGCTCGGACAATTCAAAAGGACCTGGCCATCCAGGAATACACCGACCCAGAGCACGACCCCATGATTCCCCATACGCTCGTGCTCAAGCCGGGACTGGTGATTCACAGCATCTATAACGGCTACTGGTTCTGGGGACGTCCGTCCTTCTACGACCTATGGCGCGACTTGTGCGCTGCATCGAGCGAAATCCGTCCCGACTGGGACCTGAGCAAACCGGGTCTACGGGAAGCATGGGATGCCGGCGATTACTCGAACTTTCACGGATGGAACAAGCGGGTTCCTCAGTCGTTGCCGTCGTCGTATGAGTCGTAGCGGGTCGAAATGTGGATCGACGAGCCCGCGCCAGACGGGTCCCGTCGAGGTTGGTTGCTGGCGCGGCGAACCGGAGCGACTCGGTAGGCTCCGAACGGCAGCGCCTCTTGTCGGTACTACTGGGACATCGAAGCGCTCTCATTATGGGCCGGGCAGAGCGTTGCGCTTGCCAGGCAGCGACAACCCGCAGCCGAGATCGTTTCTGGTCTGTAACCGAAGCCGGTATTCCAGCTGAGCTTTGGGCCGCCATGGCTATCGCACAGGAGGTTGGAGAACGCATTGGGACGTGCGACGTTGACGTACCTCGCTTGCGCACGGTTGACTCGTAATCGCCAGACTTGTGCGCGACTCAGGGTGGAAAGTGCACGGGTCCCTTCGCGTCGTGCCTCCGCCCTAGTGAAGACTTGGAGCCAAGAATGAACTTTCAGGGCGTCGTGATGAACGTGGCTGATCTCAGCCGATCGATTGACTTCTATCGTGGAGTGCTCGGCTTTACGTTGCTGTCTCAGAAGGACCAACTGGCGGCGGTGAGTGCTCCAAGCAGCGACCGAGCTCAGGTCATTGTACTGCGAGCGCTTGAGAGCAGTGTAGTCGCCGGAGCTGGCCATATCGGTCTGCGAGCATTTATTTTGGAAGTCGAGTCAGATGATCAACTCGAACGGGTCGCAAACGAGTTGGACTCCCGAAGACTCCTGATCAGCCGACGTCATCACAGCGAGTGGACCGCAGTGGTGGGCCGCGACCCTGACGGCGTGGCTGTTGTCGTGGCTTCCGTTCCCGGTGGGATTAGTGAGACGAACTGGAGAACGCTAGACGACCTTCTTTATGGAGTCGGCGAGTAGCCGAACACAGACGATCCCTTGAGGAAGGACCAAGGGGTTGAGCGGCGGCGCTATGAGTCGCTTGCATTGTGGCTCCGAAACGTCCGGGAACTCGCAAAGAGAAAGGAGAGAATGCGATGACGGAAGGAAACCAAAACGGTCCCGTACTGTTCTGCTTCGACGGGTCTGAGGGGTCGCGAGAAGCCATGAGGGCGGCGGCGGACCTGATCAACCGACCGGTGGATGCTGTCGTGCTCACAGTTTGGGAAACTGTCGCAACACGTTTGGCTCTCGCCGGCGCCTTCGCGGCTGGCAGCACGACGGGCGGTGCAGACTTGGATGCCGAGGAAGAGTCGTATGCAAGGTCGGTGGCAGAAGAGGGAGCGCTCCGGGCGAGCGAGCACGGATATAAGGCCTCACCGATGATCGAGGAGTCCTTCGAGGGGATTCCCAAGGCCATCTTGAGGGCGGCCGACCATGTCTCGGCACGCTTGATCGTATGCGGCCAACGAGGTCGGGGTGCTCTACGCAGCACGTTGCTTGGCAGTGTCTCTCACACTCTGGCGTCTCATACCGCGCCGCCCGATCCTCATTGCTCCAGAACACCCTGGGCTTCTACCGGTCTGAATGCTGATCGGCACGGTCGGAGGGTAGAGCAGAGCAGGACCAAGTCATCTCAAACAACAGGCGTCCATCCCCTCGTTGGTGGACCACGTGCAGCCGAGGCCGTGAGATCGCCGGCCGGGCGTGCTCCGGGCACGTCGACCCCAAAGAACCCATCCGTCCGTCGGGCGGTGGTCCGGGGCGATTCCCCGCTACGCTCACCGCCCGGCGAGCCCCGGCTTGCAGTGCCTGTCGGCTCAGAGAACACCGGAGAGGAATCACAGGAGAACGCTTATGACAGCCGTCTCTCAGACCCCGGTGGCCGTTGCCGGGCCACCGGTAGCGCAGTCCGTACTCACTCCGCTCACGGCGAGTGCCGTCATCCTCGTCCTGACGATCGAACAAGGCGGCGAGGCCGTGACCCACGACCTGCTCGCCGATCTCTCTGGACTCGCGAGAAGTGTCGGTTTCCGTTCCCCCGAGGGCGGGCTGGCCGTCGTGGCGGGAGTTGGATCGACGGCTTGGGATCGTCTCTTCGTCGGCCCCCGGCCGGCCGAGCTCCGTCCCTTCGAGGCCATCGATGGCGGTCGACACCGGGCTGTAGCCACGTCCGGCGATCTCTTGTTCCACATCCGGGCGGCAACGATGGACCTGTGCTGGGAGCTGGCCTCCCTGGTTTTCGGCCGCTTGGCCGGGGCCATCAGGGTGGTCGACGAGATCCACGGGTTCAAATACTTCGACGAGCGAGACCTTCTCGGGTTCGTGGACGGGACCGAAAACCCGACTGGGTCGGCCGCCGAGGCGGCAGTGACCATCGGAGCCGAGGATCCTCCCTTCGTCGGTGGGAGTTACGTCATCGTCCAGAAGTACCTCCACGACCTTGTGGCCTGGAATTCCCTGACGGTCGAGGACCAGGAACTGGCGATCGGGCGGACCAAGCTCTCGAACGTCGAGATGGACGACGACGTCAAGCCGACCAATTCGCATGTGGCGCTGAACACCATCGTGGAGGCGGACGGCACCGAGCGTCAGATCCTGCGGGAGAATATGCCCTTCGGGTCCTTGGGGGCTGGCGAGTTCGGCACGTACTTCATCGGGTACGCAGCGACCCCTTCGGTCACCGAGCTGATGCTCCGGCGAATGTTCCTTGGGGACCCGCCGGGCAACTACGACCGCATCCTCGACTTCTCCACCGCGGTGACTGGCAATCTGTTCTTCGTCCCCACGGCAGACTTCCTCGACGACCCTCCCGACCTACCCGGTGACGTCGGCAGTGCGACGATCGTTCCGGATGAGATCGTTCTGGGGCGTCCTGCCACCGGAGGCGAGGGGTCCCTCGGAATCGGTGGGCTCAAGGGACAATCGGCCTAGCGCCGAGTCGAGTGCGTTCGGCACGACAGTGCTCTTCATCAGCGTCGCAGTCGCAGAGCGGCCGCGATTCAGGTGATACTGCGGGCCTCTTCCACGGTGAGCTCTGCCGCCGGATCGGCTTCGAGACGATCATCAGAGATTGGTTTTCCGCTGCGAACCGAGAAGCCGTAGCTGCCGTCTTCGAGACGGCCTTCCGCTCTCTCGACCGCCGCCAGCCTTTCTTGCAGCTCCGCGTGGACGGAGTCGTCCGTGCCTTCCCTTGTGAGCGGTTCGGCTGAGTCGAACATGTCCCCGGGCTCGTTTGCGGCGGTTCGGTCGTCACCTCCCACTTCGTCCATTTGAGCGAGCAACTGCTCTAGACGGAGGCGCTCTGTGTCGAGGAGCTGCTTGGCCTTCGCGTATTCCATGAGTGCTCTCAATCGTGTCTGGATCTGTTCGGAAACCCTAGAGGGTCAAATACCTCATCCTCGGTGGATCGAACCCTGTCTACTCGCCGTTGAGGAGTCCGGCCAGTCTGGCGACGGCTCCGGACCAGCCCGAGAGCGTTCACAAACACCGCGAGGTGCCGCGCCGCTTAGACCGAATTCAATCGGCGCATTCCAATTCCGTTGCGGCAGCGCTGAGACTCCCGGGCGATACGCGAACATCGATGTTCCTAGCGGCAGCTTGATTGGCTGTGCGTAGTAGGCGGCCGATGGCTCCGCGGGTAGCGTTGTGGCGCTTCAACCGAGCTGTGAAGCAGGAGCAGCGAGGATGCGATGATGGAGTGAGTCGTCCCAGTTCAGTGAGAAATCCCGGAGAGACCCGCCAAGTCGGACTTTGAGCGACCGAGGACACGATTCGGTTACACGCTTCGCACGACGACGACGAACGACCCCCATCTGGAGTGCACAATGATCAAACTTCCCGAACCCCGGCTGACGAAGGTCCTCCGTTTGGAGGCGAGCCTCGGAGAGACCCTCGATGTAGGGGACGTGGCGCAGGGTCGGCGGCGAATTGTTCCGCTGATCGGTGGCACCTTTGCCGGGCCTCAGCTCAACGGTACCCTTCTCCCGGGGGCCAGCGCCGATTGGCAGATCGTTCTGCCGGACGGTTCAGCGCTCGGAGACGTCCGCTTGACGCTCCAAACCGATCGGGGTGACCTGTTGTACGTCCGCTCGCAAGGAGTGCGCCACGGCAGCGCGGAGGTTCTCGCCCGCCTCAGTCGCGGCGAGGAGGTCGACGCCAGCGAGTACGTGTTCCGTACGTCAACGCAGATCGAGACGGCCGCTTCCGACCTCGACTGGCTGAACAAGGGCGTGTTCGTGAGTGTCGGAGGACGCCAACCTGGAGGTGTGATCTACGAGCTCTACCTCGTCGGATGAGTTCATCGCTCGACAGCACAGGAAAACAGGGCTCGACGCCATCGGGCCGGAAGGTCGCGATCATCACCGGCGGCTCCCAGGGCATTGGTGCCGGGCTCGTCTCTGCCTTCCGCCGAGAGGGGTATGCCGTTGTGGCCACCTCACGTTCCATTGGCGCGGCCGACGAGCACGACTTCCTCACGGTGAAGGGCGACATCGCCCAAGCTGAGACTGCTCGGAACGTGGTGGAACAAACTCTCGATCGGTTTGCGCGGATCGACTGCCTGGTCAACGACGCCGGAGTCTTCATCGGGAAGCCCTTCACGGACTACACCCTGGACGACTACGTGATGCTCACTTCGGTTAACCTGGCCGGGTTCTTCCACCTGACCCAGCGAGTCATTGTTCAGATGATCAGCCAGGGCAGCGGCCACGTGGTCAACGTCAGCACCAGCCTGGTGGACAACGCCGATAGCAAAATTCCCGCCGCGCTGTCTGTGCTCACCAAGGGCGGTTTGGCGGCTGCCACAGGCTCGCTGGCGATTGAGTACGCGTCACGCGGGATCCGGGTGAACGCTGTCTCTCTCGGGGTGATCAGGACGAGGAACGATCCTGCCTCCTATGCGGGTATGGCAGACCTTCACCCTCTCGGCCGGCTCGGCGAAATCGGCGATGTGGTCGATGGGATCCTCTACCTCGAACGGGCCATGTTCGTCACTGGAGAGACGCTTCATATCGACGGGGGCCAAGCTGCGGGATCCTGACCCACGGAGCCTGGGCCCGGATAACTCGAGCGCAACTGGGGCCGGTGCTGGCAGAGGCGTCCGTTCTCGGAGAGCATCCAATACTGAACTCCGAGTCTGCAAAGGAGCTGAAAGGCTTGATTAAGGTCTGATCGCAAGCAAAGGGAGTCTCGATGGCGCACACGATCCGGCACCTCACAGGAGCAGCGAAGCCAGGTAGTCCCAATGATCGACCACCCGCGCCGGCGGGTCCTCGACCGCCACGGTGGCGTATGTGGCTTCTACCGGCTGGGATCTTTATCACCCTGCTCCTGTTCCTCACTCCGCACATGTCGAGCACGACCACGAAGAACTTCACCTATTCGAAGTTCTTGTCCGAGGTCACCTCGGGCGACGTCCGAACGGCGTCGGTCAACCCCGGCGGAGGCGTCACGGGCACTCTCAAGGGAGGCGACGACTACACGAGCCAGATCCCCACGGCCATCGACGACATGCAGTTGGCTCCGACGTTGAAGGCACATGATGTCAACGTCACCGGCGTCGGACAGGGTTCAGCTCTCCTGACCGACCTGCTTTCCTTCCTCCCGTTGTTGCTCTTCGTCGCCTTCTTCATCTGGATCGGACGGAGAAATGCCAAGCAGCTCAGCGGGGGGATCATGGGCTTCGGTGGGTCCAAGGCCAAGGTCTACGACGAAGAGAAGCCCGCGACCCGCTTCACCGACATCGCCGGCTACGAGGGTTCCAAGCGAGAGGTCGCCGAGGTGGTCGATTACTTGAGTCACCCTGATCGCTATGCCCGAGCCGGGGCGGTCGGGCCCCGAGGGGTGCTCATGGTCGGTCCACCGGGAACCGGCAAGACCCTGATGGCCCGCGCCGTGGCCGGCGAGTCGGGCGTGCCGTTTCTGGCTCTCACCGGGTCGAGTTTCGTCGAGCTTTTCGTGGGTGTAGGGGCATCACGGGTGAGGGATCTTTTCGCCGATGCCCGCAAGCGTGCCCCGTCCATCATCTTCATCGACGAGATCGACGCCATCGGCCAGCGCCGTGGTGGCAACGCCTTCGGCTCCAACGACGAGCGTGAACAAACCCTCAATCAGCTTCTGGCCGAGATGGACGGGTTCGACCCCAGCACCGGGGTGGTGGTCATGGCCGCGACGAACCGCCCCGAGGTGCTCGATCCGGCCTTGCTCCGTCCCGGTCGCTTCGATCGCGAGGTGGAGATCCCCCTGCCGAATCAGGCCGAGCGTGCCGCCATCTTGGCCGTGCACGTCGCGGGGAAGCACCTGGCTCCTGACGTCGATTTTGACGCCGTGGCCCGGGCCACCCCCGGATTCTCGGGGGCAGATTTGGCCAATCTGATCAACGAGGCCGCCATCGTTGCCATCCGTGACAATCGCGAGGTCATCTTTGCTCGAGACATCGATGAGGCCAGGGATCGCCTCCTCCTAGGGCGGCGCGACGGGTCCAATGCGCTGCTTCCCGAGGAGAAGCGCTCTGTGGCAATTCACGAGGCAGGTCACGCGCTGGTCGCCCAGCTTTCGGAGCACGCCGACCCTGTGGCCAAAATCACGATCCTGCCGGCGGGGCGCGCTCTAGGAGTTACCGAACAACTCCCGGTCGACGAGCGACACCTCTACTCGGAGAGCTACCTGCTCGACTCCCTGGCCGTCCGCCTCGGAGGCCGCGCCTCGGAGAACCTCGTCGTCGGCGAAGCTTCCACCGGAGCGGCGAGCGATCTCTCGAGTGCCACCACGTTGGCGATCAAGATGGTGACGGAGTGGGGCCTCTCCCCCCGGCTCGGTCCGATCGGCTACGGGTCGGACCAAACCACGCAGCAATCCGGTCTCCCGTTCGGCCAGGAGCGACCCTATGCCGAAGGCACCCAACAGGTCATCGACCAGGAAGTAAGCCGTCTGCTGACGGAAGCCGAAGAGAAGCGCGTGCGCTCCTGAGCGAAAATCGAGACGCGCTCGACGCGGTCGTCGCTGCCCTCCTCGAGAAGGAGACGATCTCGGGACGCGACCTGACTGAGATTGTCGCGGAGAGCCAACGGGTAGCGAACGGGAAACCGTCAGTAGTCGGTGCTCCGTAGTCGGTCAACTCGCGGTCTCTATCAGGACGCATTTCCAGCCGAAGTCAGGGTGTGTTCACAATCCTGTCCGGAATTGTTCATCCGTGTACAGGATATTCCCTTACTCCCTTGTCTGTGAGCTTGGTCTACTCGTCCGCCGCGAAGTAGGAGTTCCGGAGGTCTCGCTTGAGTACCTTGCCCGAGGGATTTCGTGGCAATCGATCTGCGCTGAATGCGATGCGGCTCGGAATTTTAAAGGGCGACAAATAGTCACCCAGGAAACGCCGCAGCCCCTCAGCATCGAGGTCTGAACCCGGTCGAGGATTGACCACGCAAACGACCTCCTCTCCCAGGCGCTCATGGGGGATACCGAAGACCGCCACCTCGTACACGTGAGGATGATCGTAGATCGCACTCTCGACTTCCGCGGAATAGACATTCTCTCCGCCTCGAAGCACCATGTCCTTCGCACGGTCCTCGATGTAGAGAAAGCCTTCATCGTCGATGCGGCCAAGGTCACCTGTGGCCAGCCATCCATCCACCAGCACGTCCGCAGTCGCCTCGGGATTGTTCCAATAGCCACGAAAGAGGTGCGGACCCTTCATCCATATCTCTCCGCGGATTCCCACGGGCACTCGCTCTCCACTGGCGTCCCTGATCTCCACGTCAACAATGGTTGTCCGTGCTCGACCGGTGGAGGCGGGATGCGTGACGTAGTCGTTTCCGCTGTTGCCCGGGCCATATGCATTGGTCTCGGTCATTCCGTATCCGATGTTGGGCCGACCCCCGTCGAAGGAGGCCTCGACCCGCTCGACCAGCCTGACGGGAGCCGGAGCACCTCCGCCACCGATCACAGCGAGCGACGAGGTGTCGTACTTCGAGAAAGACGGGCTCTCGAGCAGGTCCCAGCTCTGCGTTGGTACGCCAACGAAGGCCGTGACGCGCTCAGCCTCAATCAAGCGAAGCGCGAGCTTCTGGGTCCCAGCGATACATCATCACGAGCTTCGTCCTCAGACCGAAGCACGAGAGCATGACAGGGACGCAACCCGTCACATGGAATAGGGGCACGATGAGGATGAAACACGGCAGCGTGCTTGTTGGCGTCTCGTGTCCTTCTCCGTGGCGGGCGGTCAGAATGGCGGCACGGGCCCAAAACGCCATCAAGGACTGCGTGATCGCACGGTGAGTCGAGACGGCTCCCTTCGGGTGGCCCGTCGTTCCGGACGTGTAGAGAATCGTCGCGTCGTCGTCCGGTAGGACCTGGACCGAAGGCATCGGATGGCCGAGAGTGAGGACGTCTTCATACCGGTGCACCCCGCTCGGAAGAGTGCCGTCGGCTGCGGCACGTACCGCTACGATGGGAACCTCTCGTTGTTCGGCCGCCACGCGGGCTCGGTCGATTCGTTCCCTGTCAACAATGAGCACGGAACTTCCGGAATCTTTGAGCGCATACTCGAGTTCAGCTGCCGTCCACCAGGCATTGAAGGATACCGACACCGCACCAATCGACAGAACCGCGGCAAACGAGACGATCCATTCAGGCAGGTTGCGCATCGCGATACCTACCCGATCACCCTTCTTCACTCCGAACACGTTCACCAGTGCGTCTGCCATGGCATCAATGTGTCGGGCGGTTTCCCTGAACGACCAACGTTCTTCTTCATAGACCAGGAACGTGGACTCGTAGTCCCGGGAGCCGGCGAAGAGCTCGGCCAGGGTGGATGGCCCGTTCTTGAAGACGCGGTACCCGATGCCGTTGATGGACTCCGCACCCATCTCGAAGAATTGGCCCGGACCCGTGATGTGCTCGGATGCCTCTTCGTACGTCATCGCCATTGTGAGCCGTCCTCCTGCCCAATTCTCCTCGTCGGCCTGATCAGAGTAGTGACTCCCGATGAAGGCGCGGTCATCTCGTCGGGCCGCCATCTTCGAACGGGCTCCGCGATTATCTCGGATTGCTTGTGTCAGCTCGATCACGGTTTGTCGCGTTCGACGGACCCCCAACACGGCATTGGCAGGACGAGAACGTCTCCGATATCCGGGAGTGAAAAGGCCGACGGCGCCCGGGACCTCACTGGTAGGCGGTGATCTCCAAGTCCTGGCGGAAGTGGTGGAAGGGCGAGCCCGGCAGGTAGTCCTCGGGGACGTCGTCGATGGCCTCGTAGATGGCGACGTCGAAGACGTTGGACGAACGGATGTCTTCTTCGACGTCAACGCCGCAAAGCCGCATTTCGGTGGCTGTGTCGAAGCAAGTGGCCACCGGTACCACCTCGTCGCGCAGCTCCTCGTAGCGCTGGCGGGAGATGCGGCCGAGCAGGGTGTACTCGCAGCCGGTGGGCGAGGTGCCGACGCGGCGGGCGATCATGGCGTGGTGCCGCCCGTCGTCGATGCAGTAGAGGGTGTAGTCGTCGGCCTCCAGGCACTCGCGGATCCGGTCGTGCCGCTCGTGGGCCGGCAGCAGGTGCCACTGGGTGTGCCGCCGCTCCTTCATGGCCCACAGCGGGCCGGGCGGGATGGTGTGCTCGGGCTCGTCCTCCTCGAGCGGGGTCGACACGTCTTGGCCGACCAGGGGACCCGGGGCTATGGCAAAGCCGGACTCGGTGATGATGTCGCCCGGCTTGGGCGGGCCGGACGAGGCGGGCACGGCCTCGCCCCACTCGTGAGGCTGCTCGCCTTGTCCGTCACCCTGGCCCGTCATCGATGCCCTCCCGTCGGTCCGCCGCTCGACGCTCGGCTCCGTCGTGAACCCTACTGGCCGTCGGTCTGGCGGGGAGCGGCGCTCCCTTCGGGCCACGACACCGGTCACGCCGGTCCCCCGCGCACTGACCCAAGCGGCGACGCCCTACAGGCGGTTCGCGATCGGTTCTGCTCGCCGACTTCAGGTGGAGCGCCTCGGCGGGGACCCCTTCCTCGCACTCACTTCGCGGTCCCGGTCGGCCCGAGAACCTCGGTGGGGGGAGTCATCTGCCGCGGCCCGACACGCCGCACAGTGCGGTCAGGCCGCAGCTGCGCTGCGTTCGCTCGTCACATCAGGTGGATCGCCACCGGCTGGCCCGAGACCCTTCGTCATCCCGAGGTCGAGTTGACACAGCGAGATGATCGGCTTTCAAACTCCGCTATTGCATATCGATAGACAGCCACGTACTCGTCAACCATGCGGTCGCTGCTGAATCGTCGGACGGCCACGTCTCGAATTGTCTGCCGGTCGAGTTGGCCGACACGCCTGATGGCTTCGGCCGCCGATGCCACGTCAGCCACCAGGAAACCCGTCGTACCGTCGCTGATGATCTCTGACATGGAACCTCGGTCGAAGGCGATCACCGGGGTGCCACAGGCCATCGCCTCCACGACCGAGAGCCCGAAGGGCTCGTCAAAGTCGATCAGATGGAGGAGAGCGATGGCACCGCCCAGGAAGGATGAGCGATCCTCGGCTCGGACGGACCCGATGAACTGCACACGGTCGCCGTCAAGGCGCGGCACGATCTCGTCGCTTGAAGTACTCCTCGTCCTGAACGATGCCCGCAATCCGAAGCGGGATTCCCGATTCTTTGGCGGCGTCGATCGCGGCGACCACTCCCTTGTCCGGGTGGATGCGTCCGAAGAACGCCAAGTAGGAGCCAGGCGCCGCATTGAAGGTGAAGGCTCCGGTGTCGATCCCGTGATGGATGGTGGCCACGTAGTCCAGCGACGGGATGCCTGTCGGCATCGCTGATCGCGACATAGAACGACCTTGTGGTTGTACTTGGCGTACACCGGCACAATCTGTGGCGAAGAGAAGCCATGGATCGTCGTGACGACCGGAGTCGAGATCAGCCCGGAGTAGGTAAGCGGCAAGAAGTCGAAGCTGTTGTGGATGACATCGAACTCGGACGCCCGCTCAAAGACCTCCGAAATATGGAGGCACTCGGCAACCTTCGGGTCGATGTCTCGGTCCTCCGACCAGCTACGGGGGACGACGCTGCGCAGCCGAGCCGACGTCTCCGAATCACCGGTGGCGAACAGCGTGACGTCGTGGCCTCGCGCCACCAGTCCTTCGGTCAGGAGAGAGGCAAAGAGTTCCCACGGTCCGTAGTGGCGCGGCGGGACACGCCACGCGATCGGCGCAAGGACCGCAATACGCACCGAGACAGTCAGCGTCCCTGATCCTAGGCGATCAGCCTTGTGGTCTCGCTCCTCTCGCTTCTCCTTCTTGGCCTGTCTCTTCTCCTTGAGAGACTTGCCAGGTTTCTTTCCAGATGGCTTTTGTGGTGATCTGTCCGGCACGGTGTTCTCCAATCATTGGTGGTGTTGCATGGCTCAGTCGGGGTTTGCTTTCAGGGACGCGAGAAGTTCGTCCAGCGGACACGGTGGCCACGCCGATGGCAGAGTCGCCGATTCCGTAGGGAATGACAAGGGTGTCCGCATGGAGGAGGGCCCCGCAGGAATAGACCACGTTGGGTACGTAGCCGTCCTGCTGATCGTGAGCTGGGCTGAGGAGCGGCTCGCGCAGTCGGCCGATGATCCGAGTTGGGTCTTCGAGGTCGAGCAGGATGCTCCCGATGTTGTAGGTCCGCATGGGACCGACGCCGTGGGTGAGCACCAGCCAGCCCGCCTCGGTCTCGATTGGCGACCCGCAGTTGCCGAGCTGAACGACCTCCCATGATGTCAGTCGGCGTCTGGCACGCCAATCCTTCTTCCCAGCGGCGTGGATTCTCCGAATAGGCGATCGTGTTCGACTCTCGATCGCTTCGAGAGAGAGCGGCGAAACGACCGCCGATCCGGCGGGGAAAGAGGGCGAGGCCCTTGTTGGCCGCAGCCGCTCCGACCATCGGTGAGGAGGCGAAGTGCACGAAGTCCTCGGTTTCAAGCAACTGCTGGCCGATGTCGGTGCCGTTGTAGGCCGTGTAGGAGGCGTAGTAGGTCGACGCTGCCGTCGTCATCGACGAAACGCACGAACCGGGCGTCTTCCATGCCCTTGGACTCGGCACTCATCGCCGGCATGAGGACCTGCTCACTCAGCGGTGCGCCCTCCTCGAATCGAACGCTGTAGCTCCGCTCGGCGATCCTGCGCATGAGGCCGACTGTCCTCTTCGCCTGTTTTCGAGTGGCAATATGGTCCTCGAGGATGCTGAGCCGTCTCCTCCATCTCGGCTTCAGTGAATCTCGGCCCGAGGTGGTCCAGAACGTAGTCAGCATCATCGCCACCCCCACGGAGCCGACGGAGCTCTGCTTTGAACACCTCCGCCTCGAACGTCGCCTCGTCGCGTCGTCCCGTCGTGGCAAAGGTCGGCGTTGGATCGAGGTCGACGTCGCCCGATCCGGTGATCGTGCCCGTCCGGAACCCAATGGAGGAGTTGTGGCCCTCACCGATGGCCCGGACACTCATGACGAACCGCCGACCGCCGGGGCCGACTCCGGTCTGGTCAGGGTGCATCACCATGCTCGGATTGCACAATGCGGCGCCCTCAATGGCGTATTCACTCGTGAAAGTGGCACCGAGCAGTAGGAGGCGGGTCGGGGAGAGTTGGCGTTCTGGGTCGAGACGGTCGGAGAGCTCGTGGGCGTGCCGGAGGAACGTGTCGGTCAAGCCACGATGTCGGCCCTCGAAGCGGTCGATGATATCGTCATAGCTTCGCTGAACTTCGTCGTCCGATAGCTCCAAGACGCGTCGCAGGACGGCCGAGGACCGCGACTCTTGCTGGTCGAATCCTTCGTGCCCCGGAACGAACAGACGGGTGACCACGCGCGACTGGTCCGCCGCAATGTGGACGGGCTGCGACGGGCCAGGCTGGGAGCTTGCACACTCATGCAGCGACACTCTGTAATGATCGCGCGTGCTGCATTGTCGAAAGGAGTGCGAGGGTCGACTCGGTGCCCTGGTTGAGATTGGCGCCGTCGCTCTGCAGACCATCAAAGGCTCCGCCGGTGTTCGGGGTCCCACATGAGGATCCCTCCGTCGTTGTCGCCGAGAAACCAATCGGTGGCGGCCGTGATCCCGTCCACCCACCGTCGGTCGCCGTCGACAGCCTGAGCGCGGGCACAGGCATCGGCGAGAGCAGCGACCTCAATGGGCTGTTGGTCGAAGGCCGGACCATCGTCGTCGGGGCCGCTGCCACCGACTGGGGTGACAGAGAGATGGCCGGATCGAGTCTCGCGGTCGAGCAGCCATTCCAAGAGGTCCAACCCTTGCCGCGTGAGCAGCGGACGTTCCAGCGCCGTCCCGGCGGCGATCATCGCCTCGGGGAGTGTGGCGTTGGCGTAGGTGAGGCGCTGCTCGGGCCACGGCCATGCGGCATCCCAGCTGGGTCCGGTCATCGCATCGGCGGCATCGGACAGAAGGAAGCGAGCGCCCGAGTCGTCGGGATGGATGCTGAGTACCTCGGCTGCACCGAGCGCCGCGAAGGCCATGGCCCTCGGCCACGGTGAGCGCTGCGTCATCGCTCGCTCGAGCCCCCGTGCGGCCAGGTGGCGTATCAGGTGGTCGTCGCTGTGAGAGGCGGCGGTGCCAAGCCCCCAGATGCTCCGGCCCCAGCAGTCATCGAGCGTCGGGGAGTCTTCCCAAGCACCATTTCGGTTCATTCGATTCCGACACTTGCCATCCGAGTCCAAGGCGTCCTGCAGAAAGCTCAGACTGAGCATCGCGAGGGTCCGCATCGCCGATGTGCGGCCTCGTTCCCGAGTGGCGACGACGAGCACGCGGGCCATGTCGTCACTGCAGTAGCCGTGCTCGGGTCTGGGCTCACTGAAGAGGGCGTGCTCGAAGGTGCCTCGCGCGTCGGTCATGGAGATGAGGTGGTCGTAGTCCGGCTCAGGACTTCGCAACGAGGACCTCACACCAATGCGAGTCGCTCTGCGAGGAGGCCGATCGGCCAAGTCCAGGTACTCGCCGGCGACCACGGACCATTCGAGGCTCGGCGCGAGCCGGGACGCTTCAGCGGCCATTCTGGCGGCGAGCTCTGGTCGTGGTGAGGACGCTCCTCAGTGCGCGCGCCATTGCATCGGGGTCATCGTGGTCGACGACGAGTCCCGGCGCCGCTCGAGAGCAATTCAACCGCGTGCGGAAATGCCGTCGCGACTACGGGTCGTCCGGCCGCAATGGCGTCAACGAGGACGCCCGACGTCACCTGGTCCTTGGAGTCATACGGCAGGACGACCACTTTGCTGGACTGGATCAATGCGGTGAGCGAAGCCACATCGCGGTAGTCGGCGTCGAAGACGACGGACGAGGAGATCCCGTGGCGCTCGGCTTGCTCTATCCGGTCCCTTCGGTAGGACTCTCCGTGGGCCGCGAGGACCTTGGGGTGGGTCTGACCGGCCACCATATAACGCGGCCGCATCGGGAGATCATGCAACGTTCGCATGGCCTCAATGGCCCGCTCGATTCCTTTTCCCGGCCCGATGAGTCCCCAGGTGAGTATGACGGGCCGTCCACTCGGCTCGGGCACGACACGCGCGTCGGGATGGCGGCGCCATGGGCAATGGTGGTCACCTTGGAGGGATCGACATCGAAGCCGTCGCACAGTCGAGCCCGAGCCGCCTCGGTCATGACCACCACCCGGTCCGCCAGGGCCGCAACATCGTTCAGCACCGACCGCTGATGCGGCGTCGGGTTGGTCAGGATTGTGTGGGCGATCACGATGGAGGGGACGTGGAGGCCGCCCAGGATCTCGAGCACATCGTCGCCGTCGGCGCCGCCGTAGAGCCCGTACTCGTGTTGCACCACCGCCACATCGAACTGGTTCAGCAGGTCCGAACCGCGGTCAGGGAGGGTGGCGATCCGTTGACCAGCTCGCCGATCACCCGATCGCACGGGGGAGGCTGCCCGCCGCACGTCGACGACCCGTACGACGCCCGCCTCGCGCGTCGTGTGTCGACATTCCCGACGCCAGCGCAGCGGTAAACGTGGCGAGACCGCATGCGGTCGGGGGGTACGAGCTGAGTAACCCGAAAGAGCGAGCGCGACATCAAGGCCTTCGATGGGCAAATTCGGCGACGCGGACAGATGCTCCTCAAAGAGGCTCGGTCGAGGCGTAGAACCTGCACGGGGTGACGTCGGCCAGCACGGCCGTCCTGCCCAAGCGAAGCGACTCTCCCAAGGGGACGAGACACCCATCCTACCGCGGCGAGCGACGGGTCGTTTCGCCGGCCGACCGGGTTGACGCCACTCCGGATTCGATCGCTGATTCAGGTCCGGTCGACGGACGTTCTGTTCCGCCGTGTCTCTTTCTCGAAGTGGTCACGGACAATTTGGCTCCTGTGACTGCAGGTCACCATGTGCGTGGCAGCAGATGAACCGCTCCGCTACATGCCCTCCCAGCCCGCGGCTGGCCACCGGCATTGGCACGGGGGACTCGTGAACTTCCTCACCGTCCACCGCGCTACTTTGGGCTTCACCGTCGGGCCGACGAGTGGCGACGAACGCCGTCGTGCGCAGAGGGATCTCCTTGATGAGCCAGCTCAGGATGAAGCCGAGGACGACAAAGGGCACGGCGACCAGGAAGGCCGTCTCGACCGAGTGACTGAAGGCACCGACGACAAAGGTGCGCTGGGCGGCGGGAAGATGGTCGATCTGGGCAGGGTTGGCCGTCACGTTCGAGCCGCTGACCAACTTCAGCTCGGCCGACGTGGCGTGCAGTTTGAGTTGTGAGATCAGGCGGTTGGCGAAGACGGCACCGAGGACGGCCACCCCGAAGGCGCCCCCGATGGTCCGGAAGAACGTCGACGTTGCCGTGGCCACTCCCAGCGCGGAGTACGGCACCGCGTTCTGCACGGCGACGACCAGCACCTGCATGACCAGGCCTATGCCGAGCCCGGTGATGAACATGAAGACTGCCACTTCCCCGTAGGCGGTATGCGGTCCAAGCTGGGTGAGCGAGAGCAGGCCGAGGGAGAGGACGCCCGTGCCCACGATCGGGAACACCTTGTAGCGCCCGGTGCGGGTCACGATGCGCCCGCTCGAGATGAAGGTGAGCAGCATCCCGCCGATCATGGGCAGGAGCTCGAGGCCCGAAAGGGTCGGCGAGGCTCCGTGGACGACCTGGAGATACAGGGGCAGGTAGATGATGGCCCCGAACATGGCGAAGCCGATGATGAACCCGACGGCCGAGGTGGCGGTAAAGGTCCGGTTCTTGAAGAGCCAGAGCGGGATGATGGGCTCGGAGGCCCTTGTCTCGATGAAGCAGAAGATGCCCAGCGACGCCAGGGCGACCAGTCCGACACCGATGATGACGGGCGAACCCCAGGCATATTCGGAGCCGGCCCAGGTGGTGAGCAAGATGATGCAGGTGACGCCGATGGAGAGGAAGGCGGTTCCGGCCCAGTCGATCTTGTGCGGTACCCGCTTGACCGGGAGGTGGAGCACGGCGGCCACGACGAACAGGGCGAGGATGCCGAGCGGCACGTTGATGTAGAAGATCCAGCGCCACGACAGGTGCTCGGTGAAGAAGCCGCCGAGCAGCGGACCCGCCACGTTGGTGACGCCGAAGACGACGCCGAAGTAGCCCATGTACTTGCCCCGCTGCCGGGCCGACACGACGTCGCCCATGATGGCCTGGGACCCGACCATCAGCCCGCCGGCCCCGATCCCCTGGATCGCCCGGAACGCGATGAGCTCGGCCATGGACTGGGACAGCCCGGACAGCACGGAGCCGACCAGGAAGATCACGATGGCCAGCTGGAAGAGCGCTTTGCGGCCGTAGAGGTCGCCCAGCTTTCCCCACAGCGGCGTGGAGATGCAGGTGGTCAGGAGGTAGGCCGTCACCACCCACGACAGGTGGTTGAGCCCGTGCAGGTCGCCGGCGATGGTGGGGAGTGCCGTCGCCACAATGGTCTGGTCGAGGGCGGCCAGGGCCATCCCCATCATGAGAGCGCCGAGGATCACCAGGATCCGGCGGTGCTCGGCGCCGGCGGCCTCTTCATCGACCGGGGCCGTCGCCAGCTCAGTCACGGGCGTCGTCCAGGTCTCGCTCGAGGTCCTCCGCGAAGCGACTGAGCAGGTCGGCCAAGGCGGACAGGTCGTCGTCGTCCCAATCTTGCAAGAGCTGCTCGAGCCAGGCCCGGCGGGCCCGCCGCACCCGTTCGATGGTCCGGCGACCGGCCGGGGTGAGGCGGATCCTCGAGGCTCGGCGGTCGTCGGGGTCGGTCTGGCGAACGACCATCCCGTCGCGCTCGAGCTGCTGGACCTTACGGGTCACCGTCGGGGTGTCGACTCCCAGTATCTCGGCGAGGTCGGTGACTCGGAGCGAGTCGCCCTTCGCAGAGAGCTTGAAGAGCAGGGTGGCGCCGGCCCGGTCGAGCCGGACGCCCGCCAATCGGAGGAGCCGCTCGTGCAGGCGGACCTGGGTGATCGACCGGGCGACGGTCTGCAACGCCTCATCGAACCGGTCGACGTGATGGGCCGCCGGGCCCGACTCGGCATCGGGCTCGATAGTTGCTTTCAGCACGTAAGTATTATACCAGCGGCCTTCGGTGCGGTAGCAGCGCCCTTCGGCGCCCATTTCCACAGGTCTCGATGCCGCCACCGTTGCCTTGTTGAGCAGTTTTGGATCGCCACGGAAGACCCCGACACCATCGGCCGTCGAGACCAGTTCGCAGTGCGATCCGCCGCGAACGTAAAGCCGCAGTGACTGGGCAAGAGAACGCGAATGTTCGGATGTGTCGGACGTAGGACCACCGGCCCGCCTGCTGGAACTGGCGTAGGACGGAACATCGACATTGCTCACGGGGTCCGAACAACCAGAGATCAGTGAGGCCGAGGTGCTCGCCAAGATTCTCCGCCGCTGACGTCAGGGAAATCTCGTGACCCCGAAGGTGGGAGATGGCGAAGCGCCGACTTGCCATTCAGAATCCCGCAGGTCAGGCTCGGCCGGTGGGAGACTGACGCTTCCGGTGCCCGAGAAATATTCATCCCGGCGCCGCCGATCTGTACCTGGGACAACGGGTCGGTCCTATGATGCGGAACGAACGGCCCAGATGGACGAGTCCCAGGGATCGCGTGGACATTTTCAAGGAATTCACCTTCGAGGCGGCCCATCGGTTGCCGAACGTCGAGCCCGGGCACAAGTGTGCGCGGCTGCACGGGCACTCGTTCCGGGTCAAGGTGCACATCGAGGGTCCTGTCGACGAACAGTTGGGCTGGGTCAGTGACTTTGCTGAGCTCAGCGAGGCGATGCGGCCGTTGCTCGACCAGCTCGACCACTACTACCTGAACGAGGTCGAGGGACTGGAGAACCCGACCAGCGAGCGGCTGGCCTGCTGGATCTGGGAGCGTCTGCAGCCCGGCCTGCCAAAGTTGTCCGCAGGTCGTCGTCCAAGAGACGTGCACGACCGGCTGCGTCTACCGCGGCGAATGAGCGTTCCCGGAGAAGGCGCCCGTCGGGTCGCCGTACTGGCCAGCGGCGGAGTCGACAGCGCGGTGCTCGTGGCCGATCGAAGCCGTCGGGGCGAGGACGTGCAACCCATCTACATCCGCTTCGGTCTCTCCTGGGAAGCCGCCGAGGAGGAGCATCTCCGCCGGTTCCTCGACTCGCTGCCGGCGGACTGCCGGGCGCGGCCGCTCGTTGCACTCGAGTTCCCGGTGGCCGACGTATACGGCTCACACTGGAGCGTGTCGGGAACGGAGGTGCCCGACGAGGACACGCCGGACAGCGCCGTATACCTCCCGGGACGCAACCTTCTGCTTCTGGCCAAGTCGAGCGTCTGGTGCGCGCTCAACGACTTCGCGCGTCGTTGCGCTCGGCACGCTGCAAGGGAAACCCCTTCGCTGACAGCGGGGCGGAATTCTTCGACGGCCTCGCCTCGTTGGCCAGCCTGGCGCTCGACCGGCCACTCGCCGTGGAGACACCGTTCGCCAGGTCTCACCAAGGTCGAGGTGCTCGAACGTGGTCGGCATCTGGCTCTCGAGCTCACCTTCTCGTGCATCGACCCCCAGGGAGGTGAACACTGCGGGCGCTGCAACAAGTGCGCCGAACGGCGACGGGCCTTCGACGCTTCCGGGACTGGCCGATCGGACGGCCTACGCAGACAGCTGAGCGAATGGCCCGCGTTTATGTTGCACCGATTTCGTTCGGGCTCGGGGACTTGGTGGTTTCGATCCCGGTCGTCCAGGCTCTGATTGCCGACAGCGCACGTACCGGTGACGAGACCTGGTTGGTAGCTCGGTCGGCCTCCCAGGCGGGCCTCTCGGACCGGATCCCCGGGCTCGCCGGGTGCGTTGACGAGGAGACGCTCCCCGCCTTATCAGGCGGAGACCGGGTCGTCGATCTGCGCGACCATCCGCTTCAGAGGGACCACTGGTGGGGCACTCCCGAGTTCGAGGCGACGGTTGGTCCGCTCGGCATCAACGACATCCTCGACCGGATTGCCGGCGACTTCGGCATCGATGCCGTCTTCTCAGCCCCGACTTCACTCCGCTCGTCCGTGGTCCCCGGGCTCGACCGCACCGTGCTTCTCGTAACCGAGACCGATGGTCCGGCGAAGGCGTGGCCCGCCGACAAGTGGGAGTCGCTTGCGGCGTTGCTGCGCGGTCGCTTCGACGTGCGGCAGGCGACTCGAACGGCCGCGGGCGGGGACCTCGACCCGCTCGTCGCCCCAGCGTTGCCGCTCCCGAACCCTGGCGCGGCCGTTGACGCCCTCTCGTCCTGCTGTGGTGTCATTGGGATCGACACCGGGCTCACCCACATCGCGGTGCAGCAGAGAACGCCGACCGTGACCATCTGCCGGCACGGCTCGGTGTACTTCCGGCCCTGGCCCCACGCCCGCGCCCTGCGCGGAACCCCCTGCGATGCGGCCTGTCTGACGCAGGAGCGGAGTTCGGCTTACAACGAACGGGTCAGCCTCCGAGGCTTCCAGTGGCAGCCCCGGACCTGCCCCTCCGAGCAGCAGTGCCTCGCGGGGCTCCAACCCGAGCAGGCGGCGCGCCTACTGGACGAGCTGGTGTGACGCCGACCGTGAGCGCCGACCGACCGGCTGAGGTGGATGCTCACCCCGAGATTGGCGTGCGGAATTCCCAACCGGAGGGTATCGGGAGGGTCGCCGACCTGGGCGGCCTCGTTGCCTGGAACAACCTTGGGCGGAACGTCGTCTTCGCCGACCGACTGTGGCAACCGGTCGCTGTCTTCGGCACCACATCTTTTCCTGACGACGACGAACTCTCCCAGTATGACCTCGACGTGCACGCCATCCTCAAGCTCGCCGAGGATGGTGAGGGTCTGGTGGTGACGCTGAACCACCTCGGATCGGTGCTCGGTTTCGCGGCTGCGGAGTTCGCGTCGTCGGGACCTTCACGCTCGAATTCCTCCTCACCCACGACTGCCAGCCTTGTCAAGCCGGTGATCACAACCTCGTTCTCCGACGATCTCGAGCGCACGGTGGCGGTCGGCGCGCGGTTGGTGAGCTCCAGGCCGGCGTCCTCGGCTGAAGGTGGCCTGCTTGTCTCCGAGCCGGTGCACGCAGGCATCGCGAAGCCTTGTCTCGACGCGGAAATGGCCCTCGAAGGCTGGGGGCGGGTCACCGCCCTGTGTACCTTCAGCGCGGGGAGTGACCAGCTGGTCGCCGTCGGTGGTGAAGGGCGTGCCACGCTGGTGGCGTTGGACAACGGGAGGTTGGCGCGAAGACTTTCCGAGTTTGAACTGCCCTTCCGCGCCGCCGCGTTCACCTGGGACGGTCGGCTGCTGTGGGCGGTCGGCAGCGAACTCGCTGCATCTCCCATTGACGACTATCGGTGGGAGGACCTGCGGGGGGGCGGTTACTCCGCCCTCGATCCTTCGAACGGCCGGATCGCCGCCGCCGGTGACTTGCCCGATGAGGTGGCGTGGGGCAACGGCGGCGCGGCGGTGGTGATGGCCCGAGACCGACTCTGTGCAGTGGGGAGGTCGGGACGCCTGCACTGGCTGACTGATGCCAAGTCGGGTCGGTTCGTCTCCAGTGCCCCCCTCACCGAGTCGTCGCTAGGCATCGCCCATGCGGCCGCGGTCGATGGTCGCGTCCTCTTTGGGTTCAACCGCGGCGGGTACCGTCTGCATGTTTCGGGCGTGACGTCTCAGGGGCATAGAGCTTGAGGTGCTCGTAGGGGACGAATCGCCGCTCGCCGGCGCGTACGTCCTCCAGGAGGGCGTCGATCGCGGTTGCCAGCCCTTCAAGTTGGGCCCTCAACAGCAGCACCCGCCAGCCGAAATCGCCGCTGCCGTTCCCAGCCATCCTCGCCGCCCGTTGGGTTCGGTCCAAGCGGATCGCCAGCACCGAGAGCCGGTCGAAGGCCATCGCCGGACTCTCGGTCGACGGGGTGGCAGTCGTCGACTGGACCAGCGCGGCGTCGATGGCGGAGTCGACGCGCTCGGCCAGGCGATGGCGCTCGAGGTTGAGCCGGTCGATCGAGCGCTTCGCCTGGGCGATGGCTGCGTCATCGACCCCCGGAGTCCGGGTGACGTCCTCGAGCTCCCATTGCTCCAGGTTCGAGAGAAGGAGGTCCAGAAGTAGCTGCATGAGTCCGCCTGAATCGATCTGGTCGGGTCCCTGTTGTCCATCCGACTGGTGGCGGTCTTCCGGCGGTGCCACGGCCTCGAGCGAGCGGCGAAAGCAGCTCACCACTTCGCTCGCCGGCGGCACGGGCCAGGGCTCGCCGGTCACCGACGCGCTGCCGCCAGGTATCGAATGACGGATCTCGCCGCCAGTGACCCCTGTCCGATGGCGGTGGCGATCCGCCAGTAGGCGCCGGCGACCACGTCGCCAGCGGCGAAGACGCCCGGGCGTGAGGTGGCCAGCGTTTCGTCGACCACTACCGCGCCGGAGCGGTCGAGTTCGAGTTGATCCCGAAAGAGCTCGGTCCGGGGAGCTTTTCCGATATCCACCACGAGTCCGCTGGCTTTGACTGACCGTCGCTCACGTGTGGCGGGTTGGACAAGTACCGCCTCCTCCAATCGATCGGTCCCATGTACGTCGTCTAGCTCCCAGCCGCCCAACTCGGTTATCCGCGGATCGTTGCGGAGCTGGCCCGCGATGTCAGGCCGCGAGGCAAGGCGCTCGGCCCGGTGCACCAGGGTGACCTGGGACTGGTTCTGGGCCAGGGCCAGGGCGTCGAGAGTGGCGTTGTCTCCGCCGCCGATGACCACCACGGGGTGTCCCGCGAATCGGTCGAGATCAGATCCCAGGCCGTAGGTCACGTCTCCGCCAAAGTCGCCGTCGCTGGCGGCGGGCAATCGTCGGAGCCCCACTCCGGTCGCGATGACGATTGCGTCCGCCACGAGCCGTCGGCCCGCCGACTCCACCCACCGCTCACCGAGGTCGATCCGGTCGACCGGCCATCCTTGGCGGGCCCGGTTCCCGAGGATGGCTGCCGATTCTTCAAGGGCCTTGGGCAATGGGTGGTCGTCGTCGTAAACGCCGGCCGCGACATTGCGCACATGGAAGGGGATCTCAGTGATCTGCCCGCCGAACTGCGCCTGCGACTCGAGCACAACGGTGTCGAGTTGGATGTCGTAGCACTCGAGAGCACAGCTCACGCCGGCCATCCCTCCGCCGATGATGACGACCTGGTGGTGCTCTTCGGCTCCCGCCGGCTCGGCGCTCACCATACGGAACCTATTGGACTTCCCGACTGGTCACAACCGAGGAGCGCGCAATTGGTTGAATCAGCAGAGGCCTCCACGAGTCAGAACGAGCACGACAGAACACGTCGGTCACGCGACCAGACTGGCGAGGTCGATGTCGGGGTCGCTCAGTCGGGAGGGGTCCACTCGTTGCTTGGCGGCCACCAGGGCCGCGATGGGGTCGCTCACATCCCACACGTTGACGTTCATGCCAGCCACGGGGACGCCGGCGTCGAGCCAGAAGACGATGACTTCCCGGGTTTTCGGATCGCCCCGGTAGACCACCTGGTCCCAGTGCGGCGCGTAGCCGTTGTATTCCATGCCGAGGTCGTACTGGTCGGAGAAGAAGTAGGGGATCTTCCGGTAGTCGACATTCTGGCCAAGCATGTTCTTGGCCGCGACCGGCCCTTGATTCAATGCCGCGGACCAGTGCTCGAGACGGATCTGGACTTCGAAGACGGGGTGGAAGGCGTTGGCCAAGTCGCCGGCAGCCCAGATCCCCGGTGCGCTCGTGGCCAGGTGCTGGTCGACGACGACGCCGTTTTCGATGGCGAGGGCGGCCGTTGCGGCCAACTCGATTCTCGGGTTGACACCGATCCCAACCACGAAGATGTCCCCCGAGACAGAGGTTCCGTCGGTCAAGGTCACTTGTTCGACTGCCGCTGAGCCCTGAAATGCTTCGACTCCGGTTCCCATGTGGAGCTCGACTCCGTTCTCCGCGTGCAGGTCCCGAAACATGGTGCCCACCTCCGTGCCGAGGACGCGTTCGAGGGGAACCTGAGCAGCTTCGATCAAGGCGACCTCTTTTCCGAGCTGGCGTGCCGAGGCCGCAACCTCCGAACCGATCCAGCCGGCTCCGACTACCACCAGCCTTGTTCCTTGGGCGAGCGCGCCACGGAGGGCGTCACAGCTTGAAAGGCTACGCAGGTAGTGGATTCCTGGGAGTTGTGCACCAACCATCGCCACTTGTCTCGGCTTCGCCCCGGTGGTCAGGAGTAGCTGGTCGTAGGCGAGTGAGCCGCCAGGCTCCACTTCGATCTGTTTTGCCTTGGGATCGATGGAGGTCACGGTCGTCGACGTGAGCAATTCGATGTCGTGTTCCGCGTAGAAACCCTGTGGATGTACCGCGGCGCTGTCGAAATCGACTTCGCCTCTCAGGTAAGCCTTGGACAACGGAGGCCGCTCGTACGGTCGAACGGGTTCGTCACCGATCAGCACGATGCGGCCGGCGAAGCCCTCCGATCGGAGGGTCTCGGCGGCTTTGGCGCCGGCCAGGCTTGCTCCGGCGATCACGAACGTCTGCGGGCTCGCCATCTGATATCTCCTGTTCGGTCGGGAAGGTATGGCCGTCAACGTGTACTGCGACACCGAGCGTCACGGCCTCGCCGAGCCACCGGTGAGTGCGAAGAACTCCTGCCGGGAGCGGGCATCGTCTCGAAGAACGCCGCTCAGGGACGAGGTGAGCGTGCGGGTGCCCCTGGCGCGGGCTCCCCGTAGTGACATGCACATATGGTCTGCCTCCATGACCACTCCGACTCCTTTGGGGCGAAGGTGCTCGTCGAGCCAACGGGCGACCTGCATCGTCAGTCGCTCCTGGGTTTGCAGGTCCGCGGCGAAGTGGTCCACGACTCTGGCCAGCTTTGACAGTCCGAGGATGCGCTCTGACGGTAGGTAGCCCACGTGGGCGACCCCGTGGAACGGGAGCAGATGGTGTTCGCACAACGACCGAAATGGAATGTCGCGAACAAGAACCAGTTCGTCGTAGCACTCGTCGTTCGGAAAGGTGGTGAGATCGAATGGCTCGGGGGTCAACAGCTCGGCGAACGATTCGGCAACGCGTCGGGGTGTCTCGGCGAGATGCTCGGATCTTGGGTCGCGACCGAGCGCGACCAACAAATCGTGCACTGCCTTGGTCGCTGCATCACGGTCGATGATCTGGTCGGCAAACGGAAGGCTGACCGGATCGTCGTATTCCGCGGCATCGGCTTCGGATGGATCGACATCGGTCACACATACGTTCATGTGATCCTCTCGTAAGGTTTCAGACCGCATCAAGGGTCATTCTCCAGGTTGCGTATGGCGTCAGTGCATAGCCGCCGGTGGGTCGCATGCACGTGTTCGATCAGGCCTCTCTGAGGACCGAAATCGGTCGCCCCACCCACGGTTCAGGCCAGTGGAGCTGCACACATCGAATTGACCGAGACGCTCCCCGAACGGACTCCGACCTCGTCCGGGCCGAGGGCGACAGTTGGTTTACTTCTCTCTAACGGATACTATAATGCACCATAGAAGGAACGGTCCGTTTCGTCAACAGCAATCTCTTTTAGAAGAGGTGTCCGTGACGCCAAGTGATGTCACAAAGACGGTTTTCCGACAGCCGTCCGAAGACTTCGACACGCGGGTGACAAGCATCGCGGTGCTCGCCGAGCCCCTTCGTCGTGCTCTCTACTGGTTCGTGGTCGGGCAGACCGAGGCGGTCAGCCGCGAACAAGCAGCCAGAGGCACCGGCGTGGCTCTCCACACAGCCAAGTTCCATTTGGACAAGTTGGTGGAGGACGGGCTCCTTGACGTGGAGTATCGCCGTCCTCCTGGACGTGGGGGCCCGGGCGCTGGACGTCCCTCCAAGGTGTACCGGCGCTCCTCGCGGGAGGTGGTGGTCAGTGTCCCCGAACGTTCCTACGAGCTTGTCGGTCGGTTGCTCGCTCAGGCTGTCACTGATGTAGAGAGGGAGGACATTCCGATCTCAGAAGCGCTGAGCCGAGCTGCTCGCGAGGAAGGGCGCTCACTCGGTGCGACCGTGCTCCAAAAGGCCGATTCAAAGGGGCGCTCGGCGCTACGAAAAGCGACGACTTGGGTCTTGGCCGACTGTGGCTACGAGCCTCGTAGTGACGCCAGTGGAGTGACCCTGGTCAATTGCCCTTTTCACTCTCTGGCCCAGGAGTACACCGGCCTTGTCTGTGGGATGAATCTCGATCTGATCGACGGACTGCTTTCTAGCCTCGACCGAAACGTGTTCGAGGCAGCACTTGACCCGGCTCCGGGCCGATGTTGTGTACGTATGCTGAATGTTGAGGGACACACACGGCCTGACCGAACCGTGGACGAGTAAGTGCTTCCCGATCCGCATGACCACTACCGCTTGACCACTACCCTGAATGCAGGATTGTGCCGACGCCTCGTCCGCGGGTTCGTCTCAGTCAGGACCGGACCTCGTCCCCGGGGGCCGCTTCGACGCCGTGCTGCCGCTTGACATATTCGTCAGTAGGGGTGTCTCCTATGTCTTGAGCTCGTGCACCGTCTTCGTCCGACCGACAATTTTGATGAGGATGAACAAGGAGGGCTGACCGTGACAGACGTTTACCGCAAGGACCCTGAGGCGATTGCCCAGCTCGACGAGCGTCAGTACGCCGTCACCCAGGAAGGGGCCACGGAACCGGCCTTCCACAACGAATTCTGGGACAAGAAGGAGGCCGGCATTTACGTCGACATCGTCTCGGGGGAGCCACTGTTCGCCTCCATCAAGAAATTCGACAGCGGTTGCGGCTGGCCGAGTTTCACTGTGCCCCTCGAGCCGGCCAACGTGCGAGAGAAGACCGACCAGAGTCTGGGCATGATCCGCACCGAAGTGCGCTCGAACCATGGGGACAGCCACCTCGGCCATGTCTTCGACGATGGGCCCGCCGAAGAGGGAGGCCTGCGCTATTGCATCAACTCGGCCGCCCTACGCTTCGTGCCCTACGAAGACCTCGAGGCTGAGGGATATGGACAATACAAAGAGCTGTTCGACGACCCCAAGAACTCACAGGAGGTAGTCCGATGAACGAGCACACCGAAAAGGCGATTCTGGCCGGGGGTTGCTTTTGGGGCATGCAGGATCTCATCCGAAAGCGCCCCGGGGTTGTGTCCACACGAGTCGGGTACACCGGCGGCGACGTGCCCAATGCCACCTACCGCAACCATGGGACACACGCCGAAGCAATCGAGATCACCTTTGATCCCGAGAAGACCTCCTATCGCGACCTGCTCGAGTTCTTCTTCCAGATCCACGATCCGACGACTCTCAACCGCCAGGGCAACGACGTGGGTGCGAGCTATCGCTCGGCCATCTTCTATCTAGACGACGAGCAGCGTCGGGTCGCCGAGGACACCATCGCCGATGTGGAGGCCTCGGGACTATGGCCCGGCAAGGTCGTGACGGAGGTTGTCCCAGCGGGTCCGTTCTGGGAGGCCGAGCCAGAGCACCAGGACTACCTGGAGCACTACCCCAACGGCTACACCTGTCACTTCCCTCGCCCGGGTTGGGTGTTGCCGCGGCGACGCGATGCCGTTGCGTGAAAGCAGCCTGACCTGAACCACCGAGCACGATTACGCCGTCGTCGCTCATGACGGAAGCTGTGCGACGCGGCGACGACGGGCGAGACCGGATATGCCGCGAGATGCCACAGTTCGCCGTCGAAGTCGGAGAGCGGGCTGGCTCGCGTCCGCGTTCCTCCTATCTCGGTACCATCCACCGGTTGCCGTGGAGCACCTGATCCGACCGCGGTCCGGGTTTGAGCGCATGACTCCGATCGAACGTTGACTCGAACCACCGACTCGTCGTCGAGTGCGCGGTCGCCATGTCACCGATTCTGGTGACCGCGGCCGCGACGGCCCGGTGACGATTCGGCGGCGCACCAATCAGCAACTCGTTCCAGAAGACGGACCAACCCCCGGCTGCCGACCCGGTTCGCCCCGCCGACATCAGCGTTCTGGTGACTGCGGCGAGTGTGCGCGGTCGGCCCACCAGCCAGGACTGCGCGGTCGAGGTTATCCGGTGGTAGGGAAGGTGGTCGGCCGCGAGTGCGGCTCGATAGCCTTCCGCCGCTCGTCCCGGCTCACTCATCAGCACTCGTGCCGCGGAGAGTCCGCTCTTCATCGCCTGGGCGATCCCCTCACCCTGGAGGGGATTGATGAGACCCGCGGCGTCACCCACGAGCAGAACCCGGCCGGAGGCCGGTATCGTCCCGACGATACCCATTTTGAGCCAGCCACCCAGCCGGCGCGGCGGTGTCGATACGGATGCAGGCGCGAGGACGCCCTCTTGGAAGAGGTGTTCAATGAACCGGGGAAAGACCTGTTGTACCTTGGTTGCTGCCTTACGATCTGCCGCCGTCGCGAGTCCCAGTCCGACGTTTGTCCCGCCGGCGGGCCCGGGAAAGACCCATCCGTAACCGGGAAACCCACGCCACCGTTCCGGCTCCCAGAAGACGATGGAGGGGAGTTCTACGTCAACGGAGAGATACGTGCGTAATGCGAATCCCCACAGCACCTTGCGAGCATCCACGAGGCCTGCATCTCCGGCGACTCTGCTCGTGGCACCATCCGCACCGATGACGAAGTCGGCGCGGAGTTCGACGCCGGTGCTCAGCCGGTACCCATCGATGCGGCCCTCTATTCCGAGTGGCTCAAGAGCCTGTCCGTGCACCGGGGTCGCTCCGGCTTCGACAGCCGCATCATGGAGCATGGCGTCGAACACGGTTCGCGTCACAGCCGTACCGTGCCCAGGGTAGGTCAGCCCCTCGCCACAAGGGAGCCGTACGCGACGACCAGCGGGGCCCACGACGACGATGTCACCCACTTCCCGCCCTGATGGTTGCGCCAACCCCAGGTCTGCCAGCACCTGGAGGGCCCGAGGACCGACGATATCGCCGCACGCCTTGTCACGCGGAAAAGTCGCCTTGTCCACCAGCGCCACCGAAACCCCGCCCAGCGCCAGCTGGAACGCCGCGATGCTGCCGGCTGGTCCCGCACCTACGACTATGACGTCATACCGTGATGATCCCACACCGTCCTCGCTCGTTGTCGGATCTACAGTGAGATCTTCGCACCCGAGGAGGGGCCATGCTGCCGTTCATTGCCAGCGATCGGAATAGGTTCGCGCAACGGCTCTTCACGCCTCTACCCGCACGCTATGACCAGTTGGCAGAGCTTCTCTCCATGGGACAGAATGCCCGATGGCGGAGGGCGATGGTCGATCACATCGTTCCCGCTTCGCCCGGCAGGCTGCTCGACGTCGCGTCGGGCACCGCTGGAGTCGCCCTCCAGGTGGTCGAGCGGACCTCGGCCGACGTCGTCGGAGTCGACCTCACAATGGAGATGCTGGTGCAGGGCCGCCAGAACGTCGCGGCCGCAAAACAAGGAACGAGAATCCACCTGCTCGCCGGCCGTGCCGAGCAGCTTCCGTTTCCTGACGCCACATTCGATGCTCTGACTTTCACTTACCTCCTGCGCTATGTCGACGATCCCGCCGCCACACTGCGTGAGCTGGCTCGAGTCGTGAAGCCGGGTGGTTCCGTCGCCAGCCTCGAGTTCCTGCTTCCGCCGAACGGCTTCTGGCGGGTGATGTGGTGGTTCTACACGCGGCTTCTCCTTCCGGCTGGCGGCTACATCACCGGAGGGCGCGAGTGGTTCCGCGTGGGCCGTTTCCTGGGTCCCAACATCTCGGCGCACTATCGAAAGTATCCCGTCTCATGGACAGAAGACGCGTGGCGCCAGGCGGGCTTCGAAGATGTGGGGGTTCGTATCATGAGTCTCGGGGGCGGGTTGGTGATGTGGGGCACCCGCAGCCATGCCTGACGAGCAGGACGTACACACCGACAGGTCGGAACGTGACGTGCAGGGCAGACGCGGAAGCGGGTGACACGGTTGCACCCGAGAACCGGGCTGCGTTCTATGCAGCACGGCCGGGGGGATGGCGGGATTGGTGGACGCTCTTGCATCCTCCCTACACGGCCTGGCACCTCTCCTATGTGGTGATCGGTGCGTGTCTCGCACCCCATGTGAGTGTGTCGCGCCTGATCGGCACGCTCCTCGCCTTCTTGTGCGCGGTCGGGTTGGCGGCACATGCACTTGACGAACTGCACGGGCGCCCATTGGGCACGCAGATCCCCACGGCGGCGCTCGTGGCCGTGACGGTCCTGGGCTTGGCCGGTGCCGTCTTCCTCGGGTTCGCCGGACTCTCACGCGTCGGCTGGGTTCTCATCCCTTTCATGGTTCTCGGGCCACTCCTCGTGCTGGCGTACAACATGGAGCTCTTCGGTGGCTTCATCCACACTGACATCGGGTTCGCTCTCGCGTGGGGTTCCTTTCCGGTGCTGGTCGCGTATGTCGCGCAAACCGGGCGCTTGGCCCTTGCCCCGGTTCTTGCCGCAGCGGGAGCGTGTGCCCTCTCGGCAGCACAACGCCGGCTCAGCACACCGGCACGGCTCCTTCGCCGCCGCGTGACTGCGGTCGAGGGCGTCGTCTCCGTGCGTGGAGGCGGGGCCATCCGGATCGACGAGCAACAACTCCTGGGGCCGCTCGAGGGGGCCCTGCAGGCGATGTCGTGGGCCGTGGCACTCCTGGCCGCCGGAATCGCTGTCGCCCGCTTGGTCTCTTAGGCGCTTTCCGCCAATCGCCTGCGAAAACCAGCGACGGTGTTCTCGACGACACGGTCATGGCCCCATTGCAGCATCGGGTGCGCCATTCGATCCGCGAGGCGCATCGGGCGCTGCATCATCTCGACTGTCCAAGCCACTTCGACGTGCGATCCGACCCCTTGGGGCCGCAGCGCAAAACTTGCGTTCCCTTCGAGGTCGCGATGCACGAGTGCCTCGATTCGCCGCAGCTTCTCGCACCGCAACACCTCGATGTCTATGTGCAATCGGTACGGTAATGGCGGAGCCACGGTGCCGTGGAGTACTGCTCCGGTGACCAGAGAATCACCCGCGAATTCAAATTCCTCGAGCCAGGGCCACCACAGAGCGAACTGATCGAACTCCTCGAGGGCGTTCCAGATGTCCTCGGGAGATTCAAGGAATTCGTAGTCGTGTCGGTGGGTCATGACCGCCCGACGCGTCATACTCCGAGACGATACCGGGTCAGGCCGCTCGTTCCTGCCGCTGTGGGTCGTGCTTCTGCGTTCGTCCAGCAGAGGGCGGATCGATCGTGAACACTCTTCCGGCCCATCCGTTCCAACCACATATGTCCTGGTATCGGTGTCTTCGAACACGGGCGTCGAGTGGGTCGATGACTTTCTGGTCAAATCCGGGCAGGATCTACCGGATGGCATCCACTCATGGCAGCGAATGCACGGCGCCGACCACCAGGCCCTCAAGTCCGCGATCGCGAGACATCAGACCACAACCCCTGCTCGTTGGCGCGATCCCGCCCAGGTCCGCTCTGGCTGGGCTGCGGTTCGGAGGCATCGGTCGTTGTCTGGTGCGACCGGTGAGACGACTCCTCCTGGCGGCGGTGGCGATCGGGTGTGTACCGGCGCTCGTTCCGAGTCTGGCGCCCATGGCCTCCGCCAATTCTCCAGCGACTCCTCGCGGTGTCACCTGGATGAAGGGTTTTTCAGCACCGGGAACACCGGCGAAGTACAACAAGGTCGGAGTGATCAAGGTCGGACCCTCCGGTGCCAAGAATGTGCTCGTGTTGGAGCCGGGGACCTCCGCCGGGAGCGCCTATTTCGTGCCACTCGCCAAATGGATCGTCTCCAAAACCCGAGGCTGGCAAGTCTGGTCCGTGGAGCGCCGCGAGAACTTGCTGGAAGATCAATCCGAGCTGAACCTGGCCAAGGAGGGCAAGGTCACATCGACCCAGCTCTTCGACTACTACCTCGGGTACCTCAAAGACCCGAGCATCACACATCACTTCAAGTCGATTCCGACCTCGAGCGTTGAGTTCGCCAAGCAATGGGGTATGAACGTTGCGGTCCAAGACCTCCACATCGTGATCAATGCCGCGAAGAGACTCGGCGGCAGGGTGGTGCTCGGTGGCCATTCACTTGGAGGATCGGTGGTGACGGCGTACGCCACCTGGGACTTCAATGGCAAAGCCGGAGCGGCCGCACTAGCGGGCCTCGTCTATATCGACGGTGGCAGCGCGCCGATCGCGGAAAGCGCAGAGAAGGCCAGCCTGACCAAGCAGGCCCTCGACGTGCCGAGCGTGAGCCCCTGGCTGGCTTTCGGTGGGATCACCGCGCCGTATGCCGGCTTGTTCAACGCAACGGGATCCCTTGCGGCACTGCTCTTTCCCAGCCAGCCATCGCTGGGTCAGACGTCGGGATTGCTTCCGTCTGACATCGTGCCGCCGGTCAGGGTCACCAACCTCGGACAGTATGGCTACGCTCTCAACGCCTCGACTTCTCCTCCGAGTCTGTTGGCGGCTCAAGCACATCTCGGTCAAGGTTTGAGCACAAGCGGCCCCATCCACGGTTGGAACGGCGCCGGTGCGTTGACCCCGATAAACCGGTTCGCGACGATGTTCTCGGGGTATCCGATGAAAAGCGTCGACGGGACGGAGTGGTACTTCCCACAGCGGCTGGCCGTCGACAGCGGCGCAATCGACAACGGGAATGCGAATCCGGCGCAGGCGGTGCTCGGTGTCGACGCCACTATGGGTGACAAGTTGCCAAAGGATCTCTTGATTTACGCCTTCGGGGCACGTCTCGGCGGGGCAGGCGTGCTCGCAGACGCCACGAGCTTGGCGAAGCAATCGGGCATTCCCGCAGGAAACCTCGTGCTGGTCAACCGCCAGAGCACCTATTCGCACAACGACCCCTCAGGTGCCTACCCCAACAACGTGTTCTTCGCTCACCTTGCGCCTTTCCTGCAGAGGATCAGTCACGGGTAGTTTGTCCATCGGCAATCGGCGATCGGCGATCGGCCATCGGCCATCGGTCGCCGGCCAAGAACCGAAATCTCGTCGTTCGGGGGAGCATGCTGCTGACGAAGGTTCGCCTCGCTCGTCACCTCGCCATGCGAACGTGGACGGCATCGTGTGGCTCCGTGAAACCTGCTTGGCATATGGGTGGGTGTGACGTTGCAAGTGCACCGTATTCCGCCATCTTTCGCGAAGGCGGGTCCGCTTCACGCATATCCGCTGCTGGGTCTGGGTACATTCTTCTGTAGACGCGTTTCGCCGGAGGTGACATCGTGACCGAAGTTGACCTGTTGGACTCCTATGAGCAGGCCAGCGCCTGGACGCTCGACAAGGTGCGGGGGGCGACTGAGAGGCTGGACCGCGGCACCCCTTGTGACGACTGGGACGTACGCTGCCTGTTGAACCACATGCTCGACACGCAGCAATACTTCAACGGCGCGGCTCGGGGTGAAGACGTGTCACCACCGTCGGGCACACCACCCGATCTGCTCGGCGACGATCCGGTGCAGGCGTTCGAGCGATCCCGAGCTGAACTTCTCCGTACGTTCGGTGCTCCCGGGCTCATTGAAAAAACCGGACCGATGCTGGGAATCGCCTTCGCCGACCAACTCCTACACGGTTGGGATCTAGCCGTAGCGACTGGGCAAGACGCGACGATGCCCGAAGGTCTACCCTCCACTGCCTACGGAATGATCCATGGCCGTTTCACCGACGAGCAACGCGCTGGTGTCTTCAAACCCGCGTTGAGGTTGCCGGAGAACGCGTCAACCCAAGATCAGCTCTTGGCCTACACCGGGCGGCGTCCAGCTGACTCGTGATTCTGCGACATCTGAACCGCAACAGAGCAAGACCCAGCCCAGGTCGGACTCCGCGTGCAGATTCCTGAGATACTCATGCACTTCAGGCGTAGTCGGACTGGGTCAGGGCTGTGTCCGTTGACCTCTCGTCCAAATGGCACGGAGGTGTGGCATGAG
This sequence comes from uncultured Acidimicrobiaceae bacterium, assembly GCA_963767195.1. Classification (GTDB taxonomy): domain Bacteria; phylum Actinomycetota; class Acidimicrobiia; order Acidimicrobiales; family RAAP-2; genus Bog-473. The sequence continues at coordinate 247,023 of CAVYDA010000001.1, forward strand.
GATCGGACTTGCGGCCACGGCGGCCACCGTCGACAGAGTGATCGATCAGGCGCAGCGAGCCGAAGGGGACGGCTTCTGCGGCCTCTGGTTCACGAGCGCGGCGCTGGGCGATCCCCACATCGCAATGGCGTTGGCGGCGAGAGCCACATCCCGGATTGAGGTCGGGACAGCGATCCTGCAGACGTACCCGTGCCATCCGGTTCTTCAGGCCAGCCAGGCCGTCGCCGTGGCCTGCGCCATTGGATCGCCGGGTCGGTTCACGCTCGGACTTGGACCATCGCACCGGCCGGTCATTGAGGGCATGCTCGGACTGTCGTACGAGACGCCGGGCCGGCACACGGAGGAGTACGTGCGGATCGTGACTGCTCTTCTCAGGGGCGAGCGGGTCGACTTCGTCGGGGAGGAGTATCTGGTCCACGCCGGCCCAGTGCAATCGGCCGGCGAAATCGACGTGCCGGTCCTCGTCGCAGCGCTCGGACCGAGGCTGCTCCGGGTGGCTGGGCAGTACGCCAGCGGAACGATCCCGTGGATGGCCACCGCGAAGGCGATCGAGAGCCACGTCTCTCCGCGCGTCCGCGAGGCCGCCGCTCAGGGCGGTCGCCCTGTGCCGAGGATCGCTGCGGGCTTACCGGTCGCGGTGCACGACGACGTTGCGGAGGCTCGGGAGACAGCGATGAAACAGTTCGCCGTTTATGGGTCGCTCCCGAACTATCGGCGGATTCTCGAGCTCGGTGGGGTCACCGGGCCGGCCGAGGCCGCCATCGTGGGGGACGAGGCTGCGGTGACCGGACAGATCGAAGGTCTCTTCTCGGCCGGAGCAACCGAGGTGTGGCTGGCTCCGTTTCCCGTGGGCCGCGACCGGTCGGCTTCTCGGGCGCGGACTCGGGCGCTCCTCAACGAGTTGGCCGCCGTTTGAGAGCCCACCCGGTTCCCGCCAACCCGAAGCGGTGGAGCGAGTGGCGTCCAATGGAAAAGCATGCGGTCGGGCCCGTGCCATCACATCGGGCCATCTGACCGGCCACGCGTTGTCCATGGGTCGAGAACCAGACAGCGTTCTCCGTCGTTCGGTTCCGGTGCCCGGGCCCCGAAGTGGGGGAGTTCGAGTCGGGGATTCGGCGCCGAAGTGATTACCACGCCGCCTGATTGGGTACCTTTCGCGTCATCACCAATTTCCGCATCGAAATGGCTTTCGCACCAGGTCTGGCCAGCGCTGGCGAGGCGCGCCGGGCGGTGACCCGAGCGCTCAGGGAGTGGGGTCTCGGGCGAGCCGAAGACACGATGCGCTTGTTGACCACGGAGCTGGTGAGCAACTGTGTTCGCCATGCAATGACGGTGATGAACCTCGTCCTGTCCTACGACGGAGGCAGACTCAGGGTTGCAGTATCGGATCGCGACACTCGCTTGCCCACCGTACGGTCAGAGGCCGGGACATCGCCGCATGGATGGGGTTTGCGCATGGTGGAGCTGTTGGCGTCGGATTGGGGAGCAACGCGAATTCCAGGTGGTAAAACGGTCTGGTTCGAGCTCCGGCTGTCCGAGTACTCGCCACAAAGGTCCGTCACTTTCCAACCCGATTGACCCGGCGGGCCCCGACCGTCACGAACCTCCGGCGACCGAGGCTCGTGTGGGATGATCCCGGGCATGTTCGACCTGCACGGACGCGTCGCACTCGTCACGGGTGCCGGGCAGAACGTCGGCGAGGGGATTGCGCGGGCCCTCGCAGAACGGGGTGCCCGGGTCGCCGTGAACGACGTCGTCGCCGACCGGTCCCGCTCGGTTGCCGGCCGGATTCAGGCCAGCGGCGGTCAGGCCGTCGCCGTCCCGTTCGACGTCACGGACCTGACCGAAGTGTGCGCCGCCGTCGACGGACTGGGACCGGTCGACATCCTGGTCAACAACGCGGGGAACGGCGGGGCGGAACGGATGTTCGTCGGCCCGTTCGTCGATCTGGAACCCGCCGCGTGGGAGGGGCCGATCCGGGTCAACCTCTACGGCGTGCTCCACTGCTGCCACGCGGTGGTGAAAGGGATGTGCGAGCGCGGATGGGGCCGGGTGATCACCATCTCTTCGGGCGCGGGAACCTCCGGCGTCAACATCGGCGTGACCCCCTACAGCGCAGGCAAGGGAGGCGGGCTGGCCTTCACCAGAAGCCTCGCCCTCGAGGTTGCGGCTCAGGGAGTGACGGCGAACTCGGTTGCCATCGGACTGATCGGCGTTGCGGGTGACGCCGAGTTCACGGCGCGTCTGGCGCGCGCCATCCCGGTCGGGCGGACCGGGTCGCCCGAGGACGTCGCCGCCGTATGCGTCTGGCTCGCCTCCGATGAGGCGGCATGGGTGACCGGACAGACCGTCCAGGCGAACGGCGGGTCGGTGACGACGTAACCCCCTGCCTACTGCCGGGCGACGGCGACACTGAACGCGAGGACCTGCGCGACCTCACTTCGCGTCGGCGTCCGTTCCGCCCACAGGTATTCGGCGACCTTTCCCAGGGTCGCGTGGGAGACCAACGAGGCGAAGAACTCCGGGTCCGAGCAGCCCAACGCGGTGAACGGTTCGTGGAGCAGCAACGCCAGGGACGAGCTCGCGTTGTGCGGGCGGCTCGTCCCCACGCTCCCGCCGTTCCACAGCACGGCCAGAGTGGGCGCGGCGATCTCCTTCTTCGTCTGCGAGAGCACCCCCTCGACCCAGCGCGCCACCTGCTGTTCAGGCGATGCCTCCTTGTCCATCTGATGGCGCAGATAGCCGGCCAGGCGGTCCGTGCCGTCCTGGAGCAGCGCAGCGACGAGGGCGTCCCGCGAGGGGAAGTGCCGGTAGAAGGCGTCGTTGGACAGTCCGGCGCCGGCGACGATGTCGGCCACCCGGGGCCGGGACCTCGTGCCGTGCTCGCGGATGACCTCGAGTGCGGAATCGAGCAACCGCCGCACTTCGTCCGCATAGTCGGCGCCGCGCCGGGCCAGGCTCTGCTGGGCGATCCTGCTCGCCAGGTCCTCGGGTGGTGCGGGAATGGAATTCTCCGGCATCAGAATGTTATTCTGGCCGCGGACGAGAGGAGAGCGCAATGGCATGGGACTTCCAGACCGACCCGGAGTACCAGGAGAAGCTCGATTGGGCGGACAAATTCGTCCGCGAAGAGGTGGAGCCGCTCGATTACGCGTTCCCGCACCAGCAATTCGTCCCCCTGGACGGCGCTCGGCGCACGATCGTCGACCCGCTCAAGGACGAGGTGCGCCGGCAGGACCTGTGGGCCACCCACATGGGCCCCGAACTCGGTGGCCAGGGGTACGGCCAGTTGAAGCTGGCCTTGCTCAACGAGATTCTCGGCCGCTCCCAGTGGGCGCCGATCGTGTTCGGGTGCCAGGCTCCGGACACCGGCAATGCCGAGATCATCGCCCACTACGGCACGCCGGAGCAGAAGGAGGAGTACTTGCGCCCCCTGCTCGACGGAGAGCTCTTCTCCTGCTACTCCATGACAGAGCCGCACGCGGGGGCCGACCCGACGTTGTTCAAGACCCGGGCCATCAAGGACGGTGACGAATGGGTGATCAACGGCTGGAAGTACTTCTCGTCGAACGCCAAGACCGCAACGTTCCTCATCGTCATGGCCGTGACGAATCCCGACGTCAGTCCCTACAAGGGGATGTCGATGTTCCTGGTCCCGAGGGAGACCGCAGGGGTGAACATCGTGCGGAACGTGGGCCTCTCCGGCGAGCCCATCAACGAGGGTTCGCACGCCCTGATCCATTACGAAGACGTGCGCGTACCCGAATCAGCGTTGTTGGGTGGTGAAGGCCAGGCGTTCGTGATTGCGCAGACCCGCCTCGGCGGAGGCCGGATCCATCACGCCATGCGCACCATAGGGATGGCTCAGAAGGCGATCGACATGATGTGCGAGCGGGCGCTCAGCCGCGAGACGGCCGGCAGTCTGCTGGCAGACAAGCAGTTCGTGCAGGGCTATATCGCCGACTCCTACGCGCAGCTGATTCAGTTCCGCCTCTTCGTGCTCTACACGGCCTGGGAGATCGACAAGTACAACGATTACAAGCGGGTACGCAAGGACATCGCGACGGCCAAGGTGGTCATGCCGACGGTGTTGCACGACATCGCATGGCGGGCGATGCAGGTCCACGGCGCGTTGGGCACCACGAACGAAATGCCGTTCTTCGGCATGATCCACGGTGCCGGGGTGATGGGTCTGGCCGATGGGCCGACGGAGGTCCACAAGGTCACCGTCGCCCGCCAGCTCCTCCGGGACTACAAGGCCACCGACGGGATGTGGCCGACCGAGTGGATTCCGCGGCGGATCGACGAGGCGAAGGCCAAGTTCGCCGAGCGTCTCGAACTCGAGGTGGGGAACCTGTGATCGACCTCGACCGGCTCGAATCGTGGATGGACGAGGTCGGCCTCCCCGGAAAGGGCGAAGAGATCGAACAGCGGTACTTGTCCGGAGGGTCACAGAACGAGATCTACGAAATCCGTCGCGGCGAGCTTCACGGCGCGGTGCGCATCCCCCCGCCGACGGCTCCCGAGAGCAGGAACGCCGGGATCCTGCGCGAATGGCGGATCATCGAGGCGCTCGAAGGCACCGATGTCCCGCACACCGCGGCGATCGCCGTGTGCCCCGACACGGACGTGCTCGGTCGGACCTTTTACCTGATGGGATTCGTCGACGGCTGGTCGCCGATGGAGACGGGCCGGAAGTGGCCCGAGCCCTTCCACTCCGACCTCGAGGCACGGAAGGGGCTGGCATACCAGCTGGTGGAGGGCATCGCGCTCCTCGGCTCTGTCGACTGGAGGGCGAAGGGGCTCGACGATCTGGGGCGCCCCGACGGCTTCCACGATCGGCAGGTCGACCGCTGGACCGCCTTCCTCGAACGGATCAAGGGTCGGGAGCTGCCGGGCTTCGACATCGCGGCCGGATGGCTCCGTGAGCACCGGCCGATCGACTTCATCCCGGGCCTGATGCACGGCGACTACCAGTTCGCCAACGTGATGTTCAAGGACGGTGCCCCGGCGCGCCTGGCCGCCATCGTCGACTGGGAGATGGGCACGGTGGGCGACCCGAAGCTCGATCTGGGATGGGTGGTCCAGTCGTGGCCGGAGAACATGAACGACCCGTCCCTGTCGGGTGCGGGGTATGCCGACCTGTTCGGCATGCCCACGCGGGACGAGCTCGTGCGGCACTACGCCACGACCTCGGGGCGCCAGGTGGACGACCTCGACTACTACGTGATCCTGGCCAAGTGGAAGCTGGCGGTGGTACTGGAGCAGGGATACCAGCGGGCGGCCCCAGATGACGAGAAGCTTCAGGCGTTCGGCCCGATCGTCCTCGACCTCATGAAGGGTGCGGCTGATCTGGCGGAGACGACCGACTACCGCGGCTGAGGCCAGGCCGCGGCACCCTCATCCCGGGCGGCGACCACGTCCTCGCGGTCGTCCGCGCGGATTGACCAAGGCCGCGAAGTGCTCGAACGGCACTCCGTTCGAAATTCTGTTAGGAGTCGACGACGACGCGTGGGGATGTTCTTGAACGTCGACAACCGTGCGGTACGGTTAAGCGACGGGTTTGAGGTGCAACCCGGTATCGGAAGCGTCCGTGCCTCGTGTCGTCGGCGGTCCCTGAGATTTCCGGCGCCTCGTCACCAGGGCCGGGTTGCACCGTGAGGGCGAAACGCCCATGATGTCCGGCCGACACACGCAGACGGGGCCCTGACCAGAACGAGGTAGTCGTGGAGCACTTTCTCGAGACATGGGGCTATCTGGCCGTCTTCGGGCTCAGTTTCATCTCAGCCATGGGGATCCCGGTGGGTTCCGAGCTCGCCCTGATCTACGGCGGGGTCCTCGCCAGCGGCCAGGTTCCCGGTGAGATGCATCCGCTGAACCTGGTCGGTGTGATCCTCGTCGGCATCGCGGGCGAGCTCCTCGGTGCGCTGGCCGGCTACGCCATCGGAATGTACGGCGGTCGGCCGCTGGTCGACAAGGTAGGCAAGTACGTTCTCCTGACCCACAAGGACCTCGACAACGCCGAAGCGTGGTTCGCCAAACGCGGCGAACCGTTCGCGTTGTTGGGGCGATTCGTCCCCCTCTTGCGGTCATGGGTCTCGCTCGCGTGCGGACTCGGCGAAATGGCGCTCGGGAAGTTCGTCGCGTTCTCGTTCATCGGGATCGCCATCTGGACCACCGCCCTCGTCTCTCTGGGCTACAGCCTCGGCAGCAGTTACAAGCACGTGCTCAATGCCTTCAGCAGTGCCGGATACGTGCTGGGAGCGCTGTTCGTCGTGGCGGTCGTGATCGCCATCGTGCACCGCTGGCGCGTCTACCGGCGACACCGCGACTCGGAGCGGCTCGAGACCGACGCCTGATTCCACTCCATGAGCCGACAGGGGGGCGCTCCGGCCGAGCCGCGCTTCAACCGGTCCCGCCTACTATGGCGATCGATGGGAGAGCAGCCGACGGAAGCACACGGAGGACCGCCAGCCCGAGGAACGAACCGGTCATTGCGAGTCCTCGTCGCCAAGGTCGGCCTCGACGGGCACGACCGCGGCCTGCGCATCGTGGCGCGCATCCTGCGCGACGCCGGCTGCGAGGTTGTCTACGCCGGTCTCCGGCAGTCCCCCGAGACCATCGCCGCCATGGCGGCGCAAGAAGACGTCGACGTGGTCGGGGTCTCCATGCACAACGGCGCCCATCTCACTCTGGCGCCGGCCGTCGTCGGAGCCCTGCGCGACGCAGGGCTGGACACTCCTGTCGTCATCGGCGGGATCGTTCCGCCCGAAGACGTCCCGCTCCTTCGGCGCGATGGCGTCGCGGCCGTGCTCGGGCCGGGTGCGTCGAACGACGAAGTCGTGGCGGTTGTGCGGGCAGCAGCCGACGGCGAGCACGCGGCGTAGAGCCCGGCACGTCGGCCGCTGCTCTCAGAGGCGACGCGGGACACGACCGCCGCTCACGAACGTCAGGCCGGCTCGCTCACCGCGAGGAGGGCGGGCGCCTTCCCCGAGTCCGAGGTGCTGACGGTGCGCCCGCCCCGGCTCCACGACGCTGCCGCGGCGGCGAGGCTGGCCAGGATGGAAAAGTCGAGGGCGGTGTCGAGACCCTTGCGGAAGGGTGCCGCGATCAGGCTCGGGAAGAAGCTGCGTTGAGCCAGGGCGGCCTGTTGGGTCGCGCTGAGGTGGGCTACGGCGCTCGGGCCGATCAGGTGGGCCACGGGGTCGTAGCCGAGGAAGGCGGCGAAGAGCGTCGAGATCGGGGGCAGGTGTGCCGCTCTCGCCGCCAGCCGCGCCGGCACGCCGTGGTCGAGCAGCCCGGCGGAGACGTTGTGGGGGAGCGCGCTGGCCAACCCGAGGATCATCAGCGTGAAGAAGATGCCGATGGAGATGACCTGCGCCGAGTTCTGGAACGTGGTGTTCATGCCCGAGCCGGCGCCCCGGTGCTCAGGCGGCAGGCTGTTCATCACCCCGGTGCGGTTCGGCGAACCGAACGAGGCCATGGAGAGACCGGTGAAGAAGAGCACGACGCCGAAGACCCAATAGTCGAAGTCGATTGGCAGGGCCTCCAGGAGGGCGAACCCGATCGCCGCGCCGATCATCCCGCCGGTGGCGAACGGCCGCGGCCCGAACCGGTCCGACAGCACTCCCGAGACCGGTCCGGCGATCAGCAGCCCGAGGGTCAAGGGGATCAGCGCGATGCCGGCCCACAGCGGCGTGGTGGCAAACGAATAGCCGTGCAACGGGAGCCAGATTCCCTGCAGCCAGATGATCAGGAGGAACATGAGCCCACCCCTGCTGACGGCGGCGAGGAAGCTGGCGAAGACGCCGGCAGTGAAGGCGCGGATCTTGAAGAGCTGGAGTCGGAACATGGGCTCTTTCACGTGCAGCTCAATGAGGCAGAAGGCGAAGAGCAGGAGCAGGCCGCCGCCGAGCGCACCGAGCACCCGCGGGTTGGTCCAGCCCATGGCGTGGCCCCCGTAGGGCTCAATCCCGTAGGTGATGCCGATCATCACCAGCACCAATCCGAGGGCGAACGTCACGTTGCCGGGCCAGTCGATCCGGGCGACGCATGTCGCTGCCCGAGCTCGCGCAGGCGCAGGTAGCCCCACAATGTTCCGAGGATTCCGACGGGCACCGACACCAAGAACACGAGCCGCCACTCAATCGGGCCCAAGATGCCGCCGACGATCAGGCCGATGAACGACCCGCTGAACGCGGCGGCCTGGTTGATGCCGAGTGCCATGCCGCGCTCGTGCTCGGGAAAGGCGTCGGTCAGGATCGCTGCCGAGTTGGCCATCAGCATGGCCGCCCCCACGCCCTGGAAGATGCGCATCACGATGAGGTACAGCGCCGCGGCCGGACCGTCATCCACGTCACGCTGAGCGCCAGGGAGAACACGGTGAAAACGGCGAAGCCGAGGTTGTAGATGCGTACCCGGCCGTACATGTCGCCGAGGCGGCCCAGCGTCACGACGAGGACGCTCGTCGTCACCAGGAAGCCGAGGATCATCCAGAGGAGGTAGAAGCTGTTGGACGGAAGCAGTGGGTCGATGCCGATACCCCGGAAGATGTCGGGCAGCGAGATCAGCACGATGGAGCCGTCGATCGTCGCCATGAGCATCCCCAGCGTCGAGACGAACAGCGCCGTCCACTTGTAGCCATCGGGCAGGGGCGTGCTCGGATCGGGCGGTGACCACCAGTGATGCCGGCCGTGGGCCGGCGCCGGGGCGTGCAGCGAGGGCGGGGAGAGCGCGCTGATCACCCCACGCTACCGTCGGGGCTGGTACCTCGGGGCCCGCCGGGCCGGCACCTCGGGGCCCGCCGGGCCGGCACCTCGGGGCCCGCCGGGCCGGCACCTCGGGACCCGCCGGGCCCGTCTTCAGCGCCCGAGCGCGCACCCCTCGGGGCTGCGGGGGTCGGACGCAGCGGCGAGGTGAATGCCGGCCGGCCCGGCGCGGACCACCTGAATGATCTGGGCGCAGCCGACGGCCACCGGGTCGAAGGCGCGTATGGGCCGGACCCTGTGGCCGCGCTCTCCGAGGCCTTCGGTCCAACCGCCGGGCGCGTCGGCCTCGACCACGACGGTGAGGTCCTCGCCCCACCAAAGCCGGAACGGCCCGGCCGAAGGAGCGTCGAGCGCCAGCCGCGGCGCGGCAATGGCGGTGGCCGGGTCCTGGCCGGCCCGCAGCATGCGCGCCAGGAGCTGGAGGATGATCTGCGGCTGGGCGTCGCCGCCCATGGCGCCGACGAGATGGGTCAGCTCGCCGCCCGGCGCCGTCGCCAACATGGGCGAGAGCGTGTGCGGCGGCCGCCGGCGTGGGCCCCACTCGGCCGGGTGGCCCTCGACGAGCGAGAAGCCGAGGCCCCGGTTGTGCAGGAAGATGCCCGTCGCCGGCTCAATGAGGTGAGTTCCGAAGTCGAGCGCGTTCGACTGGGTCAACGACACGCCGAGGCCGTCCGAGTCGAGCGCGCAGAGGTGGGTGGTGTCGCCGTCGCCGACCCGGGACACCCTTGCTCCGGTCGTGCCGCGACCGGCCGTGACGTCGGGGGACGCCGACCGCGCCGCCGACACGCGCGCCGCCGCGGCAGCCAGCCGGTCGCGGCCGAGCAGCGCGTCGCCCTCCGCGCCGTCGTAGAGCACGGCCGGACGGTCGTGCCCGGCCGCCCGCGCCGACTCCACGACCAGGTGGGCCCAGAGCGGGTCGTCGGGGTCCTCGCCCAGTCCCACCGCCTCGGCGATACCCGCACCGGCCAGTGTCAGGTACCCCTGTGACGGAGGGGGGACGGTCCAGAGGTCGTGACCCCAGGCGCGCAACCGGAGCGGCTCGCACCACTCAGCCGTGCTCAGGGACAAGTCGGCCGCCTCGAAGTGCCCACCGCCGAGCGCCAGCAGCCCCCGTCCGAATTCGCCCTGATAGAACGCGTCACGCCCTTGGTCGGCGATGGCGCGCAGTGTCCGCGCCAGGCCCGGCAGCGTCACACGCTGGCCCACCTCGAGCGGGCCGTTGGGGCAGAGCTGGTGCGCGCCCGGCAGCCCGTGGACGAGATGGCTGGCCAGCGCCAGCATCATGGAGGCCGAGAAACCCTCCCGAGCCAACTCGATCGCCGGGGCGAGCACCGCCCCGAGCGGTAGCCGTCCGAACCGCTGGTGCAGGGCCAGCCAGCCGTCGACCGCGCCGGGCACTTCCGCGCTGCGGATGTCGTTCCGGATCGGCATCGTGGTCATGCCCTCGTCCCGCAGGCGCGCGGCGTCGGCCCCAGACCCCGCACGCCCCACCCCGAGCAGCGCGAGTGGGGCCGACCCCGGCGGCGAGATCATCGCGAGCGCGTCGCCCCCGAGGCCGTTCATGTGCGGCCCCACAACGGCCATCGCCGCGCCGGTCGCGACCGCGGCGTCGGCGGCCGAGCCTCCCTCCGCCAGCACGGCCAGCCCGGCCGTGACCGCGGCTCGGTCTGCCGCTGCCACCATTCCGTGCGGTGCGCGGGTCGGCCCGAACGGAGCGAGCGGGAGTGTCATGCGGGCGTCCCGACCGCTCAGAGGACGACGACGGAGCGCAACACCTCGCCGCGCTGCATCCGCCCGAATGCAGCCTCCACGTCGCCGATCCCGATCGTCTCGCTGACGAAGGCGTCGAGGTCGAGGCGTCCGGCGAGATAGTGCTCGACCAGTACCGGAAAGTCCCGCGACGGAAGACAGTCGCCGTACCAGCTCGGCTTCAGCGCCCCGCCGTGTCCGAAGAACTCGATCATCGGCAGGTCGATGCGCATGTCCGGCGTCGGCACCCCGACCTGAACCAGAGTCCCGGCCAGGTCCCGCGCCATGAAGGCCTGCTCCAGGACCGCCGGGTGCCCGACGGCCTCGATGCACACGTCGGCGCCGTTGCCACCCGTCGCGGCCTTGACCGCCTCCACCGGGTCGCTCTTGCCGGCGTCAACCGTGTGTGTCGCACCGAACGAGGTGGCCAACTCGAGCTTGCGCGGGTCCAGGTCGACGGCGACGATGGTCGCCGCCCCCGCCAGCTTCGCCCCGGCGACGGCGGCACACCCCACGCCGCCGCAGCCGAAGACGGCAACCGAGTCGCCGAGCCCAACGCCTCCGGTGAACATCGCGGCACCCAGTCCCGCCATGACGCCACAGCCCAGGAGTCCGGCCGCTTCGGGTCGTGCCGCGGGGTTGACCTTGGTGCACTGACCGGCAGCCACCAGCGTCTTGTCGGCGAACACGCCGATGCCGAGCGCGGCGGAGAGCTCCGTGCCGTCCTCCAGCGTCATCTTCTGCTTGGCGTTGTGGGTCGAGAAGCAGTACCAGGGCCGTCCGCGCCGGCAGGAGCGGCATTCCCCGCAGACAGCGCGCCAGTTGAGGACGACGAAGTCGCCCGGCGCCACCGCGGTGACGTCGGGCCCGACCGTCTCGACGACCCCGGCGGCTTCGTGGCCCAACAGGAAGGGGAAGTCGTCGTTGATGCCGCCCTCCCGGTAGTGCAGGTCGGTATGGCACACTCCGCAGGCCTGGACCCGTACCACGGCCTCTCCCGGTCCGGGGTCGGGCACCAGGATCGTCTCGAGCGAGACCGGCTCGCCCTTGGCCTTGGCCACCACTCCGCGCACGTGCTCTGCCATGCAGGGCTCCTCTCCGGCGATCGTGGTCGTCCCATGCCGAGATGCGACCGCGCCGATCCGATCCGATCGATCCGTTGCCGCCCGAGTTCAACCGCGTCCCGAGCAGCTCTCGGCCAGCATGGTATCGGCACCAGGCTCCGGCAGCGCGACGACGATCTCGTCGATCGTCAGGGCAGGTGCGGCGGTGTTACCAACCTGGCGGCACGACAAAGATGCAGAATGGGTGCCCCTCGGGGTCCGCGTACACGTAGAGCGGCTCGAACGGGTGGTCGAAGCGGTCTAGCAGGAGCCGGGCCCCCAACCCGAGAGCCCGTTCGTGCTGCGCCGTGAGCGTTTCGGCGTCGGGCACACTCAGATCGAGGTGCAGCTGCTGGGGTACATCTGATTCCGGCCACGTCGATGGCGGGAGCCGATCGACCTGTTGAATCGCGATGCGTGGCGATCCGGAAGGATGCAGAAGGACCAGCCAGTTGCGACCGGCGGCGTCGTCGCTGCCCTCGCGAGGCGGTTCGTCCCCTTTGCGGTACTCGAAGCCGAGCAGATCTCGGTAGAACTCCGCCAACCCGCGCCCATCGGTGGCGTCGAGCACGACGGATCGCAGCACGGGGAAGGAGCCTTCGGTCATAGGGTCGACATGATCGCGTGTCTATGGTGACGCTGCATGCGGCAGGGCTACGTCACGCTCCCGGACGGCTGGCGACGGCAGGAGGGTCGCGGCCTCGGGCCCTTCGTCACCCGCGAGATCTTCCGCCGGCCGGACGGCAGGCGAGTGGTGTGGGAGTCGAGATGGCACCGCAAGCACCCGGGCGGATCGCCTGCGACTTCAGTCTGGTGGGCCCCGGGCGACGTCGCCTGGTGGATCGGCGTCCTCTTCGCCGTCGGGTCCGCCTGCTTCGCCCTGGGGTCCTTTCCTTCCTATGCGACCGGCGTCGGCACCAACGCCGACAACCTCACCTACTTCATAGGATCGATCTTCTTCACGACCGCCGCCTTCTTGCAATATCACGAGGCGGCGACGGCGCAGACCGCACTGCTCGGGCCGCAGCGTCGAGGTGTGCGGTCGTTGTTTTACGTTCAGCACCATCGGATCGACTGGTGGGCCTCGCTGATCCAGTTGGTCGGCACGCTGTGGTTCAACCGGACCACGCTGAGCGCGCTCGTCGTCGGGCTTGGTGTGACGAACAACCACCACCCGATCTGGCGTCCCGACGCGCTCGGTTCGGTGTGCTTCCTCGTCTCGAGCTGGCTGGCCTGGGCAGAGGAGTGCCACGGTGCGTTCGCCTGGCGGCCCGGCCGTCTGTCGTGGTGGATCACGCTGTTGAACCTGGTCGGGTCCGTCGCCTTCGGCGTCTCGGCCGTCGCCTCCTACGTGAAGCCCAACGGTGACCTGGTCAGCCTGGCTCTGACCAACCTCGGCACCTTCGTCGGCGCCATCTGCTTCCTGGTCGGCGCCGTCCTGTTGCTACAGGAGCGGAGGATCGAGCGCGCCCCCGCCGGACGTTGCTCCCGCCCCGGCTCGCCTTCAAGCCAGTGGAGCATCCTGACGTCAAGTCTCCGGCCATGGGGCGGGATCAGCGCGGACTGGCAGAATGCGAAGAGAGCGGGATTCGATGTCGGAGCGACGCTCTGTGGGAAAGGAGGATGTCCGGTGCTCGAGAAGATCGAAAGCCCCGAGGGGGTCGTCGCCTTGAAGGCGGTCGGCAAGCTCGAGAAGAAGGACTACGACTCGGTTCTGCTCCCGGCGCTGCAATCGATGATCGACGGTCCCGGTGAGATCCGTCTGGTTCTCGTACTCGCGGGTGAGTTCGAAGGGCTGACGGCCGGTGGCACGGCCGCCGACGCCGGGCTCTACGTCAGCGAGCTCTACCACCGCGAGCTCTCCAAGTGGAAGCGTTGCGCTGTCGTGACCGACCGGGACTGGCTGCGCCACTCCATCGCCATGTTCCGTTGGATGATGCCGGGCGAAGTCGCGGTCTACGACCCGGCGCAGCTCGAGGAGGCCCTCGCCTGGGCGGCCGGCTGAATGTCGTAGTCGCCGGCTGAAGGTCAGAACGGTGCCGGCGTGGGGCTCCGCCCGAAGCCCGATCGTCGGGTCGTCTAAGGGTTGACCAGGTCGAACGTCCCCCCGAAGGCGCTCACGCCCTTGCCGTTGCCGGTGGTGCCGGTGGTGGAGGGCCCGTGCTTGCCGGGAAGGGGCCGCTCCTTGCTGTAGATGTACAGCGGGTGCCCGTGGTAGGTGACTTGCTTGGTCCCGTCGAAGCGTGAGATCACGCCGAGCGCCCCCGCGTTGACGCCGGTACCGGCAACCGGTGCGCCGTCGGTGTAGACGGGGATGAAGTCGATGGAGCAAGGTCCGTAGCACTCGCTGAAGCCGCTTTGGTCACCGCTGAAGGTGTAGGCCGAAACCGCGACACCGCCCGGGGCGATACCAGGCAGCATCTCGACGGCCAGCTTCGTCTGCTGGTAGTGGCTGCCGGGTTGTGGGGCTTCGGTCTCGAGCGCGGCCGCAGCGGTCGCCGGCGTACCCGACGGCGAGACCAGGTACCAAGAGGTGTGCCACGGCGGCAGGGGCTGGACCGTCTCGTAGAAGTTCGCCCCGAAGAAGGAGTTGGGACCCGGGTCGAACAGGTAAAGCGGGTGTCCGGCGTAGGTCACTTGGTCGGCGTCGATGTCCGAGCGGTGCACCATGCCGAGCAGTGACTGGTTCACACCAGGGCCGGCGACCGGCTGCCCTTTGGTGGTGAACGCCGGCCAGTCCGCCATCCGGTCGTTCTCGGGCCCGGTGCACGAGAGCACGCCCTGCCCGCTCGCGACCACCTTCGTCCCACACCCAGCCTGGTAGTGCTGGTTCGACGAGAAGGCCGGTGGGTCGACACTCGCAAAGTACAGCGAGCTTCCCGCCACATACGGTCCGCCGGCGCCGGCGCCGCCTACGACCAGAACCTCACCGTAGGGCCCGTTCTCCAGGTCCACCACGGCCCCAGCTCGCGACGGTGACGCCGCCGAAGCAGCAGCCGCCGTCAGCGGCACCGCTCCGAGCAGGGCAACGATCGACGCGCCCACACCGATGGCCAACGTACGTCCGAACATGTCCGCCTCCCTCTTGCCTACAGCGCCGCCAAGCCCGCCAGGCTCCTGCACGTGGCCGAGACATTCGTGTCCACGCAGGACACCGTGCAATTCGGGACGACCGCCACAACAAGTCTGCCCCCAGCCGGCCCGGGAAGCAAGGGCCGCGCCGGTGGAATCCGATCGATCCCACCACCACCACCACCACCACCACCAGCGACGGCGTCGAAGCCCCTGGCGCGCTAAGGCCGGTTCTGCGGGGCCCGCCGTCTGCCGCGGTAGGTGCTGGCAAAGAGGAAGCCGGCCGCGAACAGGGGCAGCAGTACCGCACCGACCCAGCGTTCGCCCGCGAGCAGGAAGGCCAGCCCGACGATCGCGCCCGTGGCGAGCGCCAGCTCGGGCGTGTCGCCGACGAAGAAGTCCCACCAGAAGTGCGCGAACGTCCGGAGACCGCGCCCGACCGTGCTCACGGCGCCGCCTTCTCCTCGACTCGTGGGGACAGCTGGGCGCGCATGAACGCGGTGAAGGCGAAGTAGACGGCGACGAAGAATGCGACCAGGACGGGAAGGGCCAGATCGCTTCCCGGCCAATGGATGCCGGCACCCTCTCCGATCCAGAAGACACCGAAGCTCGTGAGCATGACGCCGACGGCCGTCTTGATGGTGTTCTCGGGGACCTCGCTCAGTTGGCGGGCCACGACGAGTCCGACGACGGTGACGACGACGACCGCCGCCGCGGCGGCGAGGGCGGCCAACCCCAGGCGGTGCTGGGCGGCGCCGAGACTGATCACGATGATCACGACCTCGGAGCCTTCGAGGAACACCCCCTTGAACGCGACCATGAACCCGACCGAGTCGTGCCGGCGCCGGCCTTGCTTCACGCCGGCGCCGTTCCCGCCCTCGGGTTCCCCGCTCGAGCGGAGCTCGGAGACGGTCTCCGCGTAGATCTCGTCCTCGTCGTGCATGGCCTTGTGACCGCTCGACCGGAGGATGGCCTTGCGCAGCCAGGACAGGCCGAGCATCAACAAGAGGGCACCGACCACGACCCGGAGTGCGTCGATCGGGATGTAGCGGATGAGCGGGATGCCGACTACCACGACGAGCACCCCGAGGACCACGGCGGCCGCGGCCGCACCCTCGAGAGCCGGGCGCCAGCCCCGGCTGACCCCCGCCGCCACGACGAGGGTCAGCGCCTCGACCATCTCGACCAGACTCGCCCCGAAGACGGCGAGGACAAGGACGAGGGTAGAGGAGGTGTGCATGGGGCGCTCGAAGCCTGAAATTACCGGGCGTCGCACCTCCGGCTTGGCCGCGGGGCTCTCCGGGGTAGTGTTCGCCGCACTGACCTGCGGTTCCGAGTCCAAGGAGGCGGTGGCCATGGCTGAGGCACCACCCGGGGCAGCGTCCGGGCGCAACTACGTCGTTGTCTCGGCGGACACCCATGCCTCCCCGGACAGCCTGGAGCACTTCCTCTCCTACGTCGACCCCAAGGACCGTGAGGCGGTGGCCGCCTTCGGGGACATGTCCTCCCTTGCCATCTCCATGTTCGGGGGATTCGACCCCGGTGACGTCGACGAGTCCGACCCGGTGCGCGCCACCGCCGCTCGTCGCCTCGCGGGCATGGGCGTCGACATCGACGCCGCTGCCGGATGGCTGGCTCATTACGGCGTCGACTGGGTGGTTCCGGGCGACGGCGGGGGGCGGCGTCTCGAGGTGCTCGAGGAGCAGGGCATCCACGCCGAGGTCACCCTGCCCGGGCCGATCCTCGCCGGCGGGTTGTCGCCCGCCATGTACATGGGCGCCCAGACCGACAAGGGGCTCGAGGTGGTGTGGCCGGCGCTCCACGGTTATCTGCGCTGGCTCGCGGACTTCTGCGCCGCCGCGCCGGGCCGCCGCGCCGGTTGCATGCCCATCGACTTCCACGACATGGACCGCGCCGTCGAGGAGGTGGCGTGGGCCCGCGCCAACGGCATTTTCGGCGGGGTGATGCTCCCGGCCATGTCGGTCGGGTCCCGGTTGCCTGGCTACGCCGACGAGTACTACGAGCCGTTCTGGAGCGCGTGCGAAGAGCACGGCATGGTGGTCAACCTCCATACCGGTGCATCGGGATCGGCGACCGACACCAAGTTCCTCTACGACCCGGTCCACGGCGGGATGCTCGGGCTCTACGAGGTCTTCGTCTTCACCCGCCGCCCGCTGTGGTTCCTGATCTTCGGCGGCGTCTTCGACCGCCATCCCGACCTCAAGGTCGTCGTCACCGAGAACGGCGTGCAGTGGCTCCCGTCGCTCGTCCGCGACATGGAGTCCTTCTTCGACACCCACGGGGGCGCGCCCGTACGCAGCTACTTGAAGATGCGCCCACGGGACTACTTCGAACGGCACGTGTGGCTGGGCGGGTCGCTGATGAAGCGGTACGAGGCGGAGATGCGCGTCGAAATCGGCCTCGACCGGCTCATGTGGGGCGCCGACTACCCACACCTCGAGGGTGCCGCCCCGGTGCACCGCGACACGCTCCGCTACATCTTCGGCGGGCTGCCCGAGGACGACATCCGTCGCATGCTCGGGGTCAATGCCGTCTCGCTGTGGGGTTTCGACGGCGAGCTGCTCCAGTCGGTGGCCGATCGCGTCGGCCCGACGGTCGAGGACCTGGCGCAGCGCGTCGCGCTGGAAGAGATCGACGACACGTTCAGCTGGAGCCTGGCTCGGCCGGTCCCCCTCGAGCGCGTCGCGCTGAGGAGTCCTCGCCGGCTCAGCCCGTGTGGCCGGCTCAGCCCGTGTCGCTGACCAGGAGCCGGTACCCGAGGTCGACCGACTCGTAGTCGAGCAGGCCCGCATGGCGGCGGTGCCAGTCCCCGCGGCGCAGGTCTGACTCGAGCGCCGCCACGCCGCGGGCGACGACGGCCGGGTCGGCCAGTGCCAGGCCGGAGCAGTTGGCCCGAACCGCCGGGTCGAGGTACGCCTCGGGGCGGCGCCAGTACGCCCCGAGCACGCCGTCCTCCATGTCGGCGGGTACCGGCAGCACCTCGCACCTCGTGGCCCCGATGGCATCGGCCACCGTCGCCGCGTCGGGGCCGAGCTGCTTGGTGGCGGCGCCCACCTCGGGGAGGTAGTCCTCGTAGAGCCAAAAGCGCGAGTGCGGCTCGAAATCGATGGCCACGACGACGCGTCGGGGCGCCACCCGGCAGAGCTCGGCCAGGCCGGTCCGCCAGTCGCCCCAGTGGTGGACAGTCAGCACAGCCATGATCACGTCGGCGCCGCGCGAATGCAGCGGGAGCGCGGAGGCGCTCGCTCGGAGGACGGGGGCGGCGCCCGGCGGGCGCTGGCTCACCATGACCCGCGACGGCTCCACCGCGACGACTGACCGGTCGGCCGGCTCGTAGGATCCCGTCCCGGCCCCGACGTTGACCACGGTGCGGCCGGGCCCCAGCTGCGCCGCGATGGCGGCCTCCCAACGCGGGTCGGGCCGGCGGTGCGCGACATACCCCCGCCCGATGGTGTCGTAGGCGTGCGGGGTCACGGCCGCCGCGAGTCGCTCAGGCCGCGCTCTTCTCCAAGATGTGCACGCCGCACGCCGATCCGAGCCCGATGACGTGGGTCATGCCGACCTTGGCCCCTTCGATCTGGCGGTCGCCGGCCTCTCCCCGCAGGTGGGTGGCCACCTCCCAGACGTTGGCGATGCCCGTGGCCGCGATCGGGTGGCCCTTGGACTCGAGGCCGCCGGAGACGTTGACCGGGGTCTTGCCGTCGCGCCAGGTCGCGCCGGACTTGAAGAAGTCGGCCGCCCCGCCCTGCTCGCACAGGCCCAGGTTGTCGTAGTGGACCAGCTCGGCCGTGGCGAAGCAGTCGTGCAGCTCCACCAGGTTCAGATCCTCGGGTCCGACGCCGGCCTGCTCGTAGGCCTGAGTCGCGGCGCGACGCGTCAGGTCGTTCACGTTGGGCAGGATCTGGCAGGCCTCCTCCCAGGGGTCGGTGGTCAGGACCGACGCCGAGATCTTCACCGCCCGCTTCTGCTGCTCGAGTGACAGCGTCTTGAGCTTCGAACCGGAGACCACGACGGCGGCCGCGGCCCCGTCGCAGTTGGCCGAACACATGGGGCGCGTGTTGGGGTAGGCGATCATGACGTCGTTCATGATCTCGTCGAGCGACATCTTCTTCTGGTAGGACGCGAGCGGGTTCAGCGTCGAGTGTGCGTGGTTCTTCTCGCTGATCTGGGCGAAGAGCTCAAAGCTCGTGCCGCCGTAGCGGTGCCCGTATTCCATCCCGATCTGGGCGAAGACCCCCGGCATCGTCTCGGTGCCGATCCGCCCGTCGACTGCCGCCACCGCGCCGTAGCGACCGTGCGGCGTCCACGAGTTGTCGTCAGACGAGCGGCTCCCCCCGGCCAGCAGGCCGGCGCCGGCGAGCTTCTCCACTCCGACGGCCAGACCCATGTCGGTCTCGCCGGCTTTGATGGCCATGAGCGCCACGCGCAACGCCGTGGCGCCGGTGGCGCACGCGTTCGACACGTTGTAGACCGGGATCCCGGTCTGGCCCAGCTGCTTCTGGAGCATCTGGCCGGTGGGGGCGGAGGCACCCATGAGGTTGCCCGCCCCGATGATGCCGATGTCCTTCATCGTCACGCCGCCGTCGGCCAGCGCGCCGTGCGCGGCCTCGAAGGCCAGGTCGATCACGTCCTTGTCCGGGTGCTTGCCGAACTTCGTCATGTGGATGCCGAGGATGAAGAGCTCCTCTGACGCTGTTGCCATCGCGTTCAACCTCCCAGTGGTTCGAAGCCGAAGCCGACGGCCTCGGTCCCGTTGTCGTCCGTCCCGATCACCTCGGTGGCCAGGCGCACCTTCATGCCGAGCGTCACGTGCTCGGGATCCGGAGTCACGTTGATCAGGTTCGCCCGCACGCTCGTCCCCTCGCAGTCGACCACCGAGGCCACGAAGGGCACCGGGATACCCGGTGCGGCGAAGCTCACGATGGTGAAGGCCCGCACCTCGCCCGTCGTCGGGACCTCCGCCTTCTTGAATTCGGTGCCCCCACAGGACGCGCAGGCGTTGCGGCGATCGAAGAACCGTGCGCCGCACGAGGTGCACTCATTGGCCACCAGATGTGGGTCGTCGCCCAGCTCCAGGTAGTCCACCAGGGGGATTTGCTGCGCCATCATGCTCCCAAGCTCGAAAAAGTCCGTTCTCAAACTACCGGCTGACCCGCCGGACCGGCGAATCGCGGGTCAGAGGCCTCGGCCGCATCCGCCCGTGAGCTGGGGGCCGACGGCCACCCGCGCCGTTTGGCTGCGGCGGCGGACGTCGGGCGAACACTCGCCGGTCGGGGTCCGGCGGATGCGGGCGGCAGTCCCCTACGGGATGGAGGCGGATCCGGTACACGTCGCTCCGCCCCCGCTCGCACGCCGCTCCGCCCCCCGGTAGGTTGCCCGGTTATGCGATACACACACCTGGGCCGGACCGGCCTCCGCGTCAGCCGCATCTGCCTCGGGACGATGAATTTCGGGCCCGAGACCGACGAAGAGACGTCGTTCTCCATCATGGACTCGGCCCTCGACGCGGGCATCAACTTCTTCGACTCGGCCAACGTATACGGCCGGTCCAAGGGGCGGGGCGCGACAGAAGAGATCGTCGGGCGCTGGTTCGCCCAGGGTGGAGGGCGCCGTGACAAGACGGTCATCGCCACCAAGCTCTACGGGGACATGGGGGAGTGGCCCAACGAGGGCCGGCTCTCGGCGCTGAACATCCGCCGGGCCTGCGAGGCCAGCCTCCGCCGGCTGCAGACCGACTTCATCGACCTGTACCAGATGCACCACATCGACCGCGGCACGCCGTGGGACGAGATCTGGGAGGCGATGGAGGTCCTGCGGCACCAGGGGAAGATCCTCTACGTCGGGTCGTCCAACTTCGCCGGGTGGCACATCGCCCAGGCGCAGGAGGCCGCAGCTCGACGCAACTTCCTCGGTCTGGTGAGCGAGCAGTCGATCTACAACCTGGCGATGCGCCGCGTCGAGGTCGAGGTCCTCCCCGCGGCTCAGGCCTACGGGGTCGGGGTGATCCCTTGGTCGCCCCTCCAGGGCGGGCTCCTCGGGGGAGTCGTGCGCCAGGAACGTGACGGCAGCCGCCGCTTCGCCGGACGGGCCGCTGAGACTATCGAGGCGCGCCGTCCGCAGCTCGAGGCGTACGAAGATCTCTGCGCCGAGGTCGGGGAGGACCCGGGCACGGTCGGTCTGGCCTGGCTGCTCACGCGCCCGGCGGTGACCGCGCCCATCGTGGGTCCGCGCCTGCCCGAGCACTTCAGCTCCGCCCTGCGGGCAGTCGAGGTGACGCTCGACGACAAGGTGCTGGAACGGCTCGACGAGATCTTCCCGGGGCACAAGACCGCGCCGGAGGACTACGCCTGGTAGTCCGGCGGGCCTGGTAGTTCCGGGCTCGTCGTAGTGGGCCCGTAGTTCCGGGCCCGGTCGGTGTCTGCTACGGGTTGGCCGAGCCCGAACCGGCGAGCGCCGGCTCGGTCTCTGCGTCGGCCTCGGCGCTCGGGGCACGCGTGATGTCGTCGGCGTCGACAGAGACATGCGGCACAATGCGGTCGAGCCAGCGCGGGAACCACCAATTCGCCTGTCCGAAGATCATCATCAGTGAGGGGACGACCGCCATCCTGATGATCGCGGCGTCCACCAGGATGCCCGCGGCGAGGCCGACGCCGAACTCCTTGATCACGCGGTTCCCGCCGAGGATGAACGAGCCGAACACGAGGATCATGATGAGCGCGGCCGCCGTGATCGTCTTGCCCGTCGCGGCCAGCCCGTTGCGAACGGCGACGCGGTTGACGTTGCCGGACTTGAGGTACTCCTCGTGCATACGTGACACGAGAAACACCTGGTAGTCCATCGACAAGCCGAAGAGGATGGCGAAGAGCATCACCGGCAGGAAGGCTTCGACCGGGCTCGTCCCTTGCAAGCCGAGGATCGACCCGAGGTCCCCCCACTCGAAGACCGCCACCAGGATGCCGAATGCGGCCCCGATGGAGAGCAGGTTCATGCACGCGGCGGTGAGCGGGATCAAGAGGCTGCGGAACACCATCATGAGCAGCAGGAACGACAGGCCGACCACGAGCGCGATGAACAGCGGCAGCTTCGATGCGAGCACGTTGGCGAAGTCGATGTAGATAGCCGTGGCCCCCCCGACCAGGATGGAGAGGCCCGAGTTCCCCACGGCCTGGGGGATCGTCTCGTCCCGAAGGTGGTTCACGAGGTCGGTCGTGGCCGCGTCCTGCGGGGCTGAGTCCGGGTACACGTTGAGCAACATGACGTCCCCGCTGCCCGTCTTGCTCGGGATGAACAGTGGATCGGCCACGTGGGCCACGTCGGGCTGCGCGGCGACCTCGCGCACCACGTCGTCGACGACGGGCCGCTGGTCGGGCTGGACGACGCCCACCAGCATCAGCGGCCCGTTGTAGCCGGGACCGAACCCCTTCGACAACATGTCGAAGGCGACGCGGGTCGGGGTGCCGGCCGGGTCGGTCCCCTGGTCGGCGGACCCAAGGCGGAGGGAGAAGAACGGGAGGGCCAGCACCACGATGAGGACCAGTGCGATGCCGCCGGCGACCCATGGGAAGCGCTGGACGCGGTCGGCCCACTTCGGCCAGAAGCCCTTGCTGTCCGCCCCGACGATGCGTGGCCCGTTCTCGGCCAGGTTCCTCTTCTGCGTCCGGCTCATCACCTTGGGGCCGATGAACCCGAGCATGGCCGGCAGCAGGGTGAGGGCGGCGATCATGGTCAGCGCCACGCCGACGGCGGCGGCGAGCGCCAACCCGTAGAGGAAGCTCACGCCGATGGCGAACATGCCCAGCAGGGCGATGCACACGATGATGCCGGCGAAGAGCACGGCACGTCCCGAGGTGTTGACGGCGTTGACAATGGAGGACTCGACGTCCCGCCCGGCGACGAGGCCCTGCCGATGGCGGGTGACGATGAACAGGGCGTAGTCGATGCCGACGCCCAGCCCGATCAGGAGCATCACCTCGTCCGAGATGCTCGGCATGGAGAGGAGGTGGCTCAACAGGCCGACAATTCCGACGGCGGTGCCGAGCGCGAACAGGGCCGAGATGATCGGCAGGATGGCGGCGAACACCGATCCGAAGACCAGGAGGAGCACGACGAGGGCGAGGAGCACGCCCAGCCCGGTGCTGCTGAAGGACTGGTTGTTCGCATTCTCGGCCAAGGCACCTGTGACCGAGACCCTGAGTCCGTCGCCCGAGGTACCCGTCACCGTGTCGACGAACTTCTTGGACTCGGCGTTGGAGATGTTGTTGGGCTGCTTCGAGAACTGGACCGTGAGGAAGCCGACCGTCTTGTCCGCGTTGATGTTGGAGGTGTCGACGAGGTTGCCCGAAGCGTCGTAGGGGCTGGGCGCTGACGTCACGGACGGCAACGCCTCGATCTCGCGCGTCATGGTGTTGATGCGCTGCCCCACGGCCGGGTCGGTCAGGCTTTTGCCGTCGGACGTGCCGAAGACCACCTGCTCGGTATCACCCGAATGGCCGGGCGCAACCGACTTGAGGAGGTTGATGGCGTCGAAGGACTGGGTGTGGGGGAACTGGAAGTTGTCGGAGAAGTCCGTGCCGGCCGACTTCACCGTGACGACGGAGACCACCAGGAGCCCCAGCCATAGCAGGAGGACGAGACGGCGATGGCGGACACACCACCCGGCAAGGGTGCGCATGGGTGAGAACTCCTCGGAACGTTCGGGGATCGCCGAGCGGCGGCGATTCGATGTCGGCTCGGTCTCGGGGCCTTTGAGTCTCGGATTGCCCGACTTTCTGAGCCCCGAGCCTCAGGATCGCCAGAATTGTACCGTCGGTCCCGACGTCGTCCGACCAGCGGTTCCCCCCAGTGGTGCTGCAGCGCATCGTGCACGGGCTGGGCGAGGCGGTCGGCGGACGTCGCGGACCGGGCCACCAGGCGTCCGGCCAGGACGGGATGCGATTCGGGCACGGCGAAGAAGGCCCGTGCGTTCAGGGTGAGGAGGGTCAGCGGCGACAGCGCCACCACGGCGATGGGGGAGCGCTGTCGGTTGAGCAGCGAGTGCTCGGACCACGAATCGCCGCGGGACAGGAGCCCGATGGGTGAGCCGTCGCGGTACACCACCGCGTGACCGTGCACGACGATGTGCCAGAAGCGCACGGGCACGTCCTGGGCCTGCACCATCTGTCCCGGGTGGGCGGTGGTGACGTCTCCGCACGCGGCGAGCTGGTCGAGCTCCTCTGGGGGAGCCCGGCGAAGAGGTCGAGCAGGCGCAGTGCGTCGGCGTCGGCGTCGGCTACGGGAGGTCGGTCCTCGGGGCGCACGTCGGTGACCAGGGCCCTCAGTGGTCCCGAACGGAACTGCGCGTCTCGCCAACGGCCCTGGTGTCACGGGGGTGCCGATGGCTCGATCGGCGCCACAGCAACACGGCGAAGACGGCGAACAGGATGAAGGGGAAGTGGTACACCGGCCACCACGGCGCCATCGCCCCGGCCGCCAGCCCGGCCACCACGAAGAACGCCGCGACCAGGGCGAGGAAGGGGAGGACGCGGCGGTGTCGTGGCGGCGGGGGCGGCGGCTCGGTGGCGAGGGGGGGAGGTCGTGGAAGAGGCCGTTGAGCTGCCCGCGGGTCGTCGCCGACATGCAGGTGTCGAGGCGGGTCTTGAACTCGGCCTGGTCGAGCCGGCCCTCGGCGAAGTGCCGCGACAGCTTGTCAGCCACCCCGTTGCGCTCGTCGTCCGACGCCCGCAGGTCGGAGTCGGCGGTTTGCCAGTCGCGTCGGCCCGTCGGGTAGGCCGGGTCCCATCGGTACCACATACGGTCTCCTCTCGATTTTGTTCGTCGGTCTCTGGGGTCGGCCGGGCCGGGCGGGGTCGCTTGCGTGCTCACCAGGCGCGTGAGCGTTCGCGGGCCACGAGCTCCTCGGCGAGGGACAGGTCCGTGTCCTCGTCGGGGATGAGCAGCCAGCCGGCCAGATAGAGCGGCACGGCCAGGCCGCCGAGGAAGGCCAGGGCGACGAAGCCGATGCGCACGAGGGTCGGGTCGATGTCGAAGTAGTCGGCCAGGCCGAGCGCGACCCCTCCGAGCATCCGTCCCGGTCCGACTCGGTGCAGGCGTTGCCGGACCGGGCCGGTCTCACCGGCGCCGTCGAGGGCCCGGCGTCGGCGGTCCCGGCTCCGGGGGCCGTGAACCAGCTTCCGGGCTCGGCGCGGTCGCCGGCGCGGATCCGCCTCCAGGGGCGGGGCCGTGGTGCCGCTGGTGGCGGGGAAGCCGGGGGTGACGGGGGTGCCGCTGGGGCCGGGGGTGCCGGGGGGTGAGGCGTCCGTGGGTTCGGTGTCCATGGCTCCAGGGTGTCCTCCTCGTGGCCGCTCGTGAATCCGGTAGAACCCTGGTTGGACCCTGACGACGTCCCCGAGCGGTCAGGGATGTCCCCGATAGCCGGGGGTGGCGGGGCGCGCGATCATCGAGGGATCGCTGAGGCACCCGATCCTGGCTCGCGGCCTCCGCCCGAGGGTGGCCGCTCGACGACCCACGGACCCGACGCGCCGTGGGGTTGCCCGCCTCCGGGCCCACCCTGGGAGTACGGGCAGAACTGGCCGGCCCGCCACCACCGCCGACACCACTGGCCCGGACGGTGGCGCTCGCTGCGGCGGAGCCCCGACAACCGAGTGCTCGGCGGCGTTTGCGGTGCGCTCTCGGGTGCTACGGGGATCGACGCCACGTGGGTCCGCATCGGTTTCGTCCTGCTCACGATGTTGAGCGGCGTGGGGGTGTTGCCCTACTTCGTGCTGTGGCTGTTCATCCCGATGGAGGGCGAGAGCTCGAACATCCTCTCGCGGGCCGTCTCCGATCGGCGCGGCATCCGCTTGGTGATCGCCCTGATCCCGCTCCTCGTGGTCGTCCAGTTCGTGGTCAGTTCGCTCCATGCCGGCTACATCGGCTTCATCGGATGGCCCACCCTGCTGGCGGCCGGCATAGGGATCCTGATCTGGCGGAACGCGGCCGCGTCGGAGCGGACGTTCCTCGAGGCGGACGTCGCCCCCCTCTTCGGCGGCGACGGCCAGCCTCGGGGACGCCGCGTCCTCGCGTTCAGGGTGGCGCTGGGCATCGCTCTCGGCATCGCCGGCGTCCTCCTCCTCGTGGAGACCCGGCACCCGACAGCGGCCGCGCTGCGCCCCGTCGCCGGCGCTGCCCTGCTCCTGGCCGCGGTCGTGGTGATCCTCGGGCCGTGGTGGCTCAGGCTGGTGCGCGACCTCATCGCCGAGCGCCAAGCCCGCGCCCGGGCGGAGGAGCGGGCCGAGATGGCGGCTCACGTCCACGACTCCGTGCTCCAGACGCTGGCGCTCATCCAACGCTCGGCCGACGACCCCCAGCACGTCGTGCAGTTGGCCCGTTCCCAAGAGCGGGAGCTGCGGGCCTGGCTCTTCGAGGGACGGGCGCCTGGAGCAGTGAGCGAGGACGCGAAGACGCTCGCCGAGGGCATCGGTCTCCTGCAACGCCAGGTCGAGGCGGACCACGGCATCGCGGTTCAGGTCGTCCTGGTAGGGGACAGTGAGCTCGACGACCCGCTGCGCGCCCTGCTCGACGCGGCCAAGGAGGCCACGGTGAACGCCGCCAAGTGGTCGGGAGCCGACCAGGTCTCGCTGTACGCCGAGGTGGAGCAGGACTCGGTGATGCTCTACGTGCGCGATCGCGGCCGCGGGTTCGACCCCGACGGGGTACCCGAGGACCGCCAGGGCATCGCTCGCTCCATCCGGGCCCGGGTGGAGAGATTCGGGGGACGGGCTGTGATCCGCTCCGCCCCCGGTGAGGGAGCCGAGGTCCAGCTATCCATGTCGCGCCGGGAACGGGTGCGGTGAGCCCCGAGTCGGCCCCGCCTGAACCACTGGCGGGGCGGCCCCGTATCTTCCTGGTGGAGGACCACGCGGTGTTCCGGGCGGGGGTGAAGGCCGAGCTCGGCGACGCGGTGGAGGTGGTCGGCGAGGCGGACGAGACCGCTGCGGCCGTCGAGCTGATCAACGAGCGCGTGCCCGACGTCGTGCTCCTGGACGTGCACCTGCCCGGCGGGGGCGGCCACGCCGTCATCCGCGGGGTGCTCCCGGTGAACGCGGGCGTCCAATTCCTCGCCCTCTCGGTCTCGGACGCGCCCGAGGACGTCATCGAGGTGATCCGGGCGGGCGCACGCGGGTACATCACCAAGACCATCTCGGGCCCGGAGCTGCTGCAGGCCGTCTACCGGGTGGCCGCCGGCGACGCCGTGTTCTCGCCGCGGCTCGCCGGGTTCGTGCTCGACGCCTTCTCCCAGGGTGGAGCGCCGACCTCGGGTCTCGATCCCGAGCTCGACCAGTTGTCACCGCGAGAGCGCGAGGTCCTCCGCCTGATCGCCCGTGGCTACACCTACAAAGAGGTGGCGCGGGATCTCGGGATCTCGGCCAGAACGGTCGAGTCCCACGTGTCGTCGGTGCTGCGCAAGCTCCAGCTCTCGACCCGTCACGAGCTCACGAGGTGGGCTACCGACAGGCGTTTGGTCTAGAAAGAGGGGCCATGCCTGAGGACCTGGTCGAGGAGCACCGCGACGCGGCCCATTTGGCCTCCTTGGCCGGGAAGGCCCTCGTGGAGCTCCGGGGCGACCCGGGCGATGTGCGGGACATCGGCGCCGCGGGGGACCGGCTGGCCCATCACCTCCTGGTGAGCGAGCTCAAGCGGCTCTACCCGGCGGACGACGTGCGCTCAGAGGAAGGCCTCGAGCACGTGGCGGGGGACGGCCGCCTGTGGATCGTCGACCCGCTCGACGGCACTCGGGAGTTCCGAGAGGTGCCGCGGACCGACTGGGCGGTCCACGTCGCCATGGCCGTGGGGGGCCAGGCCGTCGTGGGTGCCGTGGCGCTCCCGGCGCTCGAGATGGTGCTCTCCACCGCGGAGCCGCCGTCCTTGCCTCCGTACCGCCGCGACGAGCCGCCCCGGTTGGTGGTCTCGCGCAGCCGCCCGCCCGACGTGGCGTACGACGTAGCCGAAGCCATGGGAGCGGTCTTGGTCCCCATGGGCTCGGCCGGCGCCAAGATCGCGTCGGTCGTCCTGGGCGACGCCGAGGTCTACGTGCACGCCGGAGGCCAGTACGAGTGGGATTCCTGCGCCCCGGTCGCAGTGGCGACCGCCAGCGGCCTGCACGCCAGCCGACTCGACGGGTCACCTCTGCGCTACGGCGCTCCGGACGCCTGGCTGCCCGATCTCGTGGTGTGCCGGCGCGAGCTGGCGGACGACGTGCTCGCCGTCACCACCTCGCGGCGCGGGCCGTACGGGTAGACCGGGAGGGCGGGCATCGACCGCACGGGCTCCGGTGCGGATTTTTGGGCCTGTGCGGCCGGACACCACGCGACACGACTGGTCCAACGCATCGCGACGCGATCACGGCACGACGCAATCACGACGTGACTCGACGTGACACGACGTGACAAGTCGCAGCCGCCTCTCCGGCGCACACGCGACAGGACCCCGCAGCGTTACCGCGCGGGGTCCTGTCGCGTCAGGTGCTTTCAGCTTTTGCTCGAACTCGCGCCGGCGGGCGTGGCACGCACGGCGTGAGCGTGAGCCCGTACGCTAAATGGCGCGGACGTTCGCGGCCTGCAGCCCCTTGGGGCCCTGATTGGTCTCGAATTCGACCTTCTGACCTTCTTCGAGGTTGCGGTAGCCCGATCCGGAAATCGCGCTCGAAATGCACGAACACGTCGGGGCCGCCACCGTCCTGGGTGATGAAGCCGAAGCCCTTCTCACCGTTAAACCACTTCACGGAACCAGTTGCCATTGAAAATCCACTCCTCTCCTGGCCAGATTGGCCCTGTCGTGGGGGCCGCGGCCGGTGGCTCGTAAGAGCCAGAGGGATTTCCAATTCTGTACTGGTGGTGCCCTCGCTCAGAACGATAGCGCGGCCGCGGCACGCGTGGGCGCCTCGACGCGACACGCCTACCGCCCGGTCACATTCTGTTCACGCAGGCGGTCGTGGCCACGTGGGGGGTGCCGGTCGGCCCACCCAGAGGCGCGACCTCTCCGCAACGGCAATTCCCGACCGGTTAGGTCCCTACCGGTAAGGCAATTTCGCACCCGTGTCCGAGAGAGGACCGCGCCCGACATGTCGGTGACCCAGGGAGGCCTCCTTGGCGCTGTGCGTCCGTACCGCTGCAACGGCCCAATCCGGTGTCCAGCCCGCACCCGGTCTGTACGACCGGGCCTCCGTCGGTGGCATGGTGGTCCTCGGTTGATGGCATGGTGCACGGCATCAGGCTGCGTGTCGGAGGGGTCCAGGAACCACGGACGCTGTGCATGCCCGGCCGTGTCGGCCCGCGTAGACGGCCGTGTCGGCCGCGTAGACAGCCGTCACCGCCGCACGTTCGCCATCGTCGAGCCGGGCGCACAGCTCTTCGAACTGACGACGAGCTGCGGACGATCGGGCCGCGCGACATCGGCGGCACGTTGAATTGCCGATTCGAACGCCGCGCCCCGAGCGCGATCCGCTCATTCGAGAGCTCGGCGCGTTCCGTTGTTCTTCAGATGGGCGACGAGTTCGGTGGCCGGTGTCACTGTGCAACGCCCTTCTGCCGAATCTGCCTGTCACATTCCCGACGCCCGTCGATGAAGACGCGCACGCTGAACACGCTCGAACGGTGGCATCGCGGGGACGGTGTGGATGCTGTTCCGGCGCTTCTCGGAGCGGTCGGATCTGAGTCCGAGTCGCGGCAGGACGGTTGTGCACCTGCCGATGCGGTTCTCGGCTGGATTCGACGGCAACGCGTTGCTCAGTCGGGTCTGACCAGCTCCGACCGGGCCGCTGGGAACCGTGGTGCGTCGCCCGGGATTATCCAGGTTGCCCCAACGGTCGCTCGGGTAGGATCGCGTCATGGTCGTATGGAACTGGGTCCAACAGCACCGGTGGCTCTCCGTCTTGGTTCTTGCCATCGTGATCCTCACCAGCGCCGGCGGTACGGCGTGGGCGTTGGTGTTTCGCACCGTGTCGTCCCCGATCGGTCTGCGTGAGGCGCTGCGCGAATACCGCAAGGAGCAGACAGCCAAGGTCTTTGGCTCGCTGCGCTCCCACCTGCCCGCCCCAGGCGTGTACACCTACCGGACCAGCGGCGGCGAGAGCCTCAACCTGATGGGCGTGAGCCGCGGCTTTCCGTCGCGGACCGCCATGGTCGTCTCCGACAACAACTGCGCCACCGTGAGTTGGCTGCCACTCGTCGAGCACACGGAGACCACGACGATGTGCTCGACGCCGTCCGGCGGGCTGAGCCTGCCCCGGCTGGTCACCTTCGAGTCGATCGCCGGTTCGGCGACGACGTCGACCGTCACGTGTCCTGCGACGGCGTGGCTCCTTCCCCCGGGTACCTCCACGGGTATGCGCTGGAGCGCTACCTGCTCGCTGCTCAGCCCGAAGGAGCGGGTCCTGATGACCGGCGTGAACCTGGGGTCCTCGACGATGACCGTCGCCGGGCAGGCGGTCGACGTCGACCACGTGCGCGTGGACCTGCGCTACGAAGGCACCCAGAGCGGGACCAACCCGACGGACTTCTGGGTCGTCCCCTCGACCGGCATGATCGTGCGCGAGCGTGAACTCGTCTCGGTCGACGAAGGTGGCGTCCATTACAGCGAGTCGATGGACACCGTCCTCACGGGACTCTCGCCGCTGCGCTGACTGTCAGGCGAGTTGGCGGTCAGGCTTCCGCCACGAGTCTGGAGGGGTCGGGCCACGCGTACCTGAGCCCGACCGCGGTGCCCCCTCCCGGGAAGGGTCCACGGACTGTGCGCTCGACGGCGGTGCCACCTCGAGCGTCGTAGAAGCCTTGGGCGGCCGTGTTCTGCTCGAGGACCCAGAGGTACAGGGCGGACGACGGCCTCCGCTCCAGCAGCTCGCGGGCCGCTTCGGCCATGAGCTGGCTGCCCGTCCGGCGCCGCTTCAGGTCGTGGGCGACATGGAGGTTTTCGAGGAGAGCACCCCAGCTCGGGTCCGCGTCGAGAATGGTGTGGGCGAAGCCGCCCAGGTCCCCGTTCTCCTCAGCGACCACCGTGTACTCGTTCGACTGCGGCTGCGTGAGCCGAGCGGTCCAAACGCCAAGCCGGTCGACGAGGACGTCACCGTCGAGGAAGGAATCTAGATACGCGCCCCGGTAGTTGCGGCGCCAGCTGTCGGCATGCAGTGCCGCGATCGCTTCGACGTCGCGCTCGGTAGCCATACGGAACTTCACATCAGATCGGATTCTCGACCGCGGCGGCCAGGCGCCTCGGCGCGATGAGGCAGTAGCTCTCGACGATCATCTCCGTGATCTCGTCCCAGTCGGGGGGAGCGGCGAGGTCGAGCCAGACACCCACCCAACCTTTGGGCCCGACGTAAGGGGGCACGAAGAAGCGCTCGGGTTCCGACGACACCAGGAGCTGTTGCACCCCCTTCGGTGCCTTGACCGTCATGGAGCGGCCGTCCTCGCTCGTCATGGCGAACAGCTTTTCGCGCACCCGGAACGCCGGCGCGGTATGGCCGCCGAACGGTTTCTCGACTACCTCGGGCAGGGCCAGGCAGACGGCGCGGATGCGCGCGATCGCCGGCGTGACGCTCACATCATCCGGCGGCTGCGGCCGCCTCCGCAGCCCGGTCTCGCGCCACCGCGTCGTAGGTCTCGTAGTCCGAGCCGGTGTCGTCGGCGAACTCGAACTCGAGCAGTCCCGCCTCACCCCAACGACGCCGCAGGTAGCCGCCGTTCGCCTCGAGCAGGCCGAGCTTGCGCACGTTCGGGACGAGCTTGGCGAAGAAGCCGCGGGCGAAGCCGGCGGACGGGTTCGCCTTCGCCTGCTGCGCCGCCTGCACCATGAAGGGGACGACCTGCTCGGCTGTCGTGCCCATGCGCTCCCACACCTCGGGCGTGGTCGCCCTGGCGCGCGAGTTCAGCGTGGCGTCGACGAGGAACTCCTGGCGATCCAGTAGCTCGGCCTCACTCAGCGAGGCGTAGTACTCCGAGAGGGTGAGAACCCCGAACGCCACGTGCCGCGCCTCGTCGGACATCACGTAGCGCAGCAGCTTCGAGAGCAGCGGCTCCTTCGTTCGCCGCAACATGTCGCCGAACGCGGCCAAGGCGAGCGACTCGATCACGATCTGCATCCCGAGGTACGCGATGTCCCAGCGCGAGTCCTCGAGCAACGACCAGATCTGTGCCTTGAGGAACGGGCTCATCGGGTAGGCGTCGCCCAGCTTGGTGTGCAGGTACTTGGCGAACACTTCGGTGTGGCGGGCCTCGTCCATCGTCTGGGTCGACGCGTAGTACCGGGCGTCGATCCACGGCACCGTCTCGACGATCTTGGCCGCCGTCATCATCGCGCCTTGCTCGCCGTGCATGAACTGGGAGAGCGAGGCCTTGAAGAACTCGACACCGAGTTGGACGTACTCCCGCTCGCCCCACGACGCCAGGGGCGAGCCGGGGAGCGTGCCCGCCACCCGAGCCATGGCGAGCACGGGGCTCTCCTGCTCGGCTACCAGGCGTTCAGGATCGACGTCCACGGACCAGTCGAGGTCGGTGACGCTGTTCCACTGCGACCCCATGGCCTTCTCGTAGAGCTTGACCAACTGGCCCCGGTCACGCTCGTAGTCCCACAGGAACAGCCGATCCGCGTGGTCGTGGACGACCTGGACGGCCTCGTCGACGTCGCTTCGGCTCGGCAGCGGGGGAGTCGCCTCGGCAGCCACCGCTTAGCTCCGTCGCCCGCCCATGTTGGCGTTGGGAGCGGCTTTGGCCACCAGGTCGGGCACGACCTTGCCTAGTTCGGCCGGCTCCCAACGGTCACCCTTGTCGGCGCTCGGTCCGGCCACCCAGCCCTCGGCCACCGAGAGGTGGTCGCCCTGGACGTTGAAGACGCGCCCGGTCACGTCCTTGGACTCGGCGCTGCCGAGCCACACGACGATCGGCGCGATGTTTCCCGGATCGAGCGGGTCGAACTCCTCGGGCTTGCGCTCGGGCGCGTTGGTCGCCATCCCGAGGCCCTCGGTCATCCGGGTGAGGGCGGCCGGTGCGATGGCGTTGACGGTGACGCCGTAGCGGCCCAACTCCATGGCCGCGATGACCGTGAAGGCTGCGATGCCGGCCTTCGCCGCCCCGTAGTTGGTCTGGCCGACGTTGCCGTAGATCCCCGAAGGCGAGGTCGTGTTGATGATACGGGCGTCGTTGGCTTCCCCGGCCTTGGTGCGGTTGCGCCAGTACTCGACGGCGTGACGCGTCGGTGCGAACGTGCCGCGCAGGTGCACCCTGATCACGGCATCCCACTCGTCGATGGTCATGTTGACGAGCATCCGGTCGCGCAGGATGCCCGCGTTGTTGACCAGCACATCGATGGTGCCGAACGTGTCGATGGCGGTCTGGATCATCCGGCCCGCGCCCTCGTAGTCGGAGACGTCGTCGCCGTTGACCACGGCTTCGCCGCCCATGGCCCGCACCTCGTCGACCACCTCCCCCGCCGGTCCGGTGGAGGAGCCGCTGCCGTCGATCTCGGCGCCGAGGTCGTTGACGACCACCTTGGCGCCCTCGCGTGCGAAGGCGAGGGCGTGCTCGCGCCCGATGCCGCGTCCTGCGCCGCTGACGACGACGACCCGGCCCTCACAGATTCCCACGATTCACTCCTTTGGTCCTGGACTCCGGCCCAGAGCCGCAGTGTCACCCCCGGCTGTGCGCCGCTGTGTCACCCCGGCTCTGCGCCTCTCTGTAGTGGTCCCTCAATTTTCTCTTGAAGATCTTCCCAGTATCCTCGCGTGGGAGCTCGGAGACGAAATCGACGGCGCGCGGGCATTTGTAGTGAGCCAGGCGTTCGCGGCAGAAGGCCCGTAGCTCGTCGGCCAACTCGTCGCTGCCCTCGACACCTTCGGCCGGCTGCACGACCGCAAGCACGGTTTCCCCCCAGTCCTCGTCGGGCACGCCGATGGTCGCCACGTCGCCGACCGCCGGGTGCTCGAGGAGGACGGCGTCGACCTCGGCCGGGTAGATGTTGACCCCGCCCGAGATGATGAGGTTCGCGGTGCGGTCAGTCAGGTACACGAAGCCTTCCTGGTCCACGTACCCCATGTCTCCGAGCGTGAAGTAATCACCCCGGAAGGCTCCCGCCGTCTTGTCGGGGTCGCCGTAGTAGTCGAACCGGGTGGCGGCGGGGGAGCGCAGGAAGACGAGCCCGACCTCGCCCGTGGGCATCTCGTTCCCGCTCTCGTCGGCGATCCGGACCATGCCGGGCACCATCGGACGACCGACGGTGCCGGGATGTTGGAGCCACGTCGCGGAGTCCACGAGGGTGCCGAGCCCTTCGGTGGCCGCGTAGTACTCGACGACGATCGGTCCGAGCCACTCGATGAGGCGCTGCTTGAGCGGCACCGGGCACGGGGCCGCCCCGTGGATGAGGAAGCGCAGGGACGAGTGGTCGTAGCGGGAACGCACGTCCTCGGGCAGTGCCAGCAGGCGGTGGAACATCGTCGGCACCATGTGGGTGTGCGTGATGCCGTGTGCCTCGACGAGCCGGAGCGTTTCGACGGGTTCCCAGTTCTCCATGACCACGATGGGCACGCCGTAGAGGAAGGGGACGGCGACCGAGAAGGCGAGCGGCGCGGCGTGGTAGAGCGGTCCGGTGACGAGGTGGGCATCCACGCTCGTCTCGTAGTCCTCGTCGTAGCCGCAGAAGTTGACCGCGGCCAGGGCGCTCGGCGGTCCGCTTTCGCGATGCACACCCTTCGGCCGCCCGGTCGTTCCCGACGTGTAGAGCATCTGGGTGCCCGCGACAGGGTCGTCGATGTCGGACCCGTCCTCGCCGGCGAGGAGGTCCCCGTAGGCCTCGAACCCGGGCGGGCCGGGACCGACCGCCACGCGCACCAGGCCCGGGCCGCCCGCTTGAGCCGCCACCTCCGCGTGCTGGCCCAGCTCGGCCGCGCCCACGAAAGCCTTGGCCTCGCAGTTCTCCACGATGTAGCCCGCCTCGTCGCCGGTCAGGTGCCAGTTGATCGGGGTGAGCCGCAGGCCGGCACGGTTGGCGGCGTACAGCACCTCGACGAACTCGGGCCGGTTCGTGCACATGAGGGCCACGGAGTCACCGGGGCGCAGCCCGCGGGCGCGGAAGGCTCGGGCCAACCGGTTCACGTTCGCGTTGAGCTCGCCGTAAGTCCGGTCGCCGAGCGGACTGATCACCGCCGGACGCTCCGGGACGCGCGCGGCCCACCAGGCGTGGAGCATGCCCGCAGCCGCTGCTGCCCCCTTGTCTTCGGGCACGCTCACCGGGCCGCGTCCTCTGGGTTCGCGACCCGCTCCCCCCGGCGGTCGCCGGTTCGAACAGCGCCAGGCGCCGTCCGTCCGACAGCGGTTCCCACGTCAGCGTGACCGCCATCCCGGTGTGCACGTCGTCCGGCGCACAACCGACGACGTTGGTCATCATGCGCACCCCCTCTTCCAGGTCGACCAGCGCGACACAGTAGGGCTGCCCGCCGGCGAATGCCGCGCCGGCCGCGTCCGGCCGGTGCTCGACCACCGCCGCGTGCACCGTGGCCCGTCCACTGGCCTCGCGCCAAGACATGGCGGAGGCCGGCACGCCGCAGGCGGGACACACCGCGCGGGTAGAAGACGGGTCGGTCGCAGGCGTTGCACCACTGCAACAGGAAGACGCCCTGGCGCGTCGCCTCCCAGAACGGTTCGCTCTCGGGGCTGACCGGGGGCTCCCGTCGGGCGGGGGCGGAGCCGGGCTCGGGTCGGGGGCTCACAACGCCGCCTCCGTGCCGAGCACCGCCGTCGACATGACCGAGAGGAACATCCCCGACCCGTGGGCCACCGCGACCGAGGCGCCCGGGACCTGACGAGGCCCGCATTCCCCGCGCAGCTGGCGCGTCGCCTCGACCACGAGGAACATGCCGTACATGCCGGGGTGGGTGTAGGAGAGCCCGCCGCCGTTGGTGTTCATGGCCGGGCGGCTCCCGCCAGGGCCGAGCGTGCCTTCAGCCGCGAAGGGGCCGCCTTCGCCCTTCTCGCAGAAGCCCAGGTCCTCGAGGTGCAGGAGCTGGGTGATGGTGAAGCTGTCGTAGCCCATGAGCACGTCGACGTCAGCCGGCCGCACCCCGGCCATGGCGAACGCCCTCTCTCCCGAGACAACGCCCGGCGTCGTGGTGAGGTCGGGCATCTGGCTGATCACCATGTGGTCGGAGCACGTCGCGGCACCGAGCACGTACACCGCAGGCTTGCGCAGCGACCGCGCCCGCTCGGCGCTCGTCATGACGAACGCTCCCGCCCCGTCGGTCACCAGGCAGCAGTCGAGCAGGTGAAGCGGGCTGACCTGAAGGGGCGACGCGAGAACCTGCTCGACGGTGAGGGGGTCCCGGTAGCGCGCCCGTGGGTTGAGGTGCGCCCACTGCCGCGTTGTCACGGCAATCTGCGCCAGCTGCTCTGAGGTCGTGCCGTACTGGTGCATGTGGCGCGCCGCGGCGAGCGCGTACGGGCCCATGGGCGTGCGCAGGCCGTAGGGCATCTCCCACTCGGCCAGGGGGTTGAACGCGCCACCGGGTCGCCGCATCGGACCGCCCCGTGGTGCCCGCCGCCGGTCGCTGCGCGGGGTGGCGGCATAGACGCTCACCACGACGTCGCACAACCCGGCGGCGATGGCGGCCGCCGCATGCTCGACATGCACCTCGTAACTGGAACCGCCAGTCATCGTCGACTCACAGAACCGTGGGCGGAGGCCGAGATACTCGGCCAGCGCGACCGCGGACTCGGCGTGGCAGACACCGTCGACGTCGGACAGGTTGAGGCCGGCGTCCTCGAGCGCCTCGAGCACCATCGCCACTTCGAGCGCGCGCCCGGTGCGCTCGAGCTCACCGGTCGGGGAGACGTCGTCGGCGACCCCGACGATGGCCGCGGCGCCGCGGAGCGTCCTCTCTGCTGCGCCCACGGTTCGATCGCTGCCCGGCAGCCCCTCGCCGAAACCGACCGCTCAGGCGTTCTGCGGCAGCTGGGAGAACGGCGTCACGCGGTCGTTGTTGGGCTCCTTGGGCAGTCCCAGCACCCGCTCGCCGATGATGTTGCGCTGGATCTGGTCCGTCCCGCCGTAGATGGGAGGCGCCTGCGCGAACAGGGCCATTTCGCTGACGCTCCCCGCGAAGGGATCGCCGGTGGCGTGTTTGAGCGCGGTCTTGTCGTCGCTGTCGTAGGCGTGGAGCATGCCGGCCGGGCCCGCGATGCGCAGGCCCAGGTCGCGGGTCAACCGCACGATCTGGCTCATGGAGAGCTTGGCCACGTTGGGCATTCCCGGGATGTCTCTGCCCTGCTCCTTTACCGCCTTGACGCGCAGACTGTTGAACCGGCCGAGCTCGCCGAGCGTGTAGAGCCGGGCCAGCTCCTGGCGGATGCCGGCGTCTGTGTTGACACCGCGCGACTGGGCCAGGCCGATCAGGAAGCCCGCACCGGCTCGCATCGCCCCGACGGCGCCGGCTGTCGAACCCGACCCGTTCCGGCCGGCACGCTCGCCGGCCTGAGCCACCAAGTCGCCCACCCGCTTGGGCAAGAGGCCCATGACGGTGCCCGGCTGGGCCATCCCGCCGCCTGCCGCGTTGCCCCCACCTGAGCCCAGGCCGGCCCGCTCGTTCATAAGGGTGGTGTTCGCGGCGGCCCATCCGTTGTTGAGGCCTCCGATCAGCGCGGAATCGGCCACCCGGGCGTCCGTGATGAACACCTCGTTGAAGAGGGCGTGCCCGGTCATCTCGCGCAACGGACGCACGTCGACGCCGTCTTGGAGCATCTCGAAGGCGAAGTAAGAGATCCCCTGGTGCTTGGGCACCTCGGGATCGGTCCGGGCGAGCAGCATGCCGAGGTCCGCGTACTGGCCACCCGAGGTCCAGACCTTCTGGCCGTTGACGATCCACTCGTCGCCGTCGCGCACTGCCCTTGTCTGCAGACCGGCCAGGTCCGATCCGGCCTGGGGCTCGCTGAAGAGCTGGCACCACGCCTGGCGTCCGGTGACGATGTCACGCACGTAATGGTCGATCTGCTCCTGGGTGCCGTGCGTGGCGATGGTCGGGGCGGCGAGGAGGAGCCCCAGACCCGCGGGCGCACCGAGCGCACCGAAGTTGGCGATCTCCTGTTGGACCAGCACGACGTCGGCGCGGGCCATCCCCCTGCCGTACGCGTTCTCGGGCAGGCCCGGGGCCGACCATCCGGCCAAACCGAGCCGTTCCCACCAGTCGGCGACGGTCAGGTCGGGGTCCCAGTTGCCGGCGAGCCAGGCCCGCAGTTCGCTGAGCTGCTCCCGGGTCCCGGGGTCGTCGGCCGTCTCGGCAGCCTCGGTCGTCTCGGTCACGGTGTCGGTCACACGACGAAACTACACACGGTTCGTTCTCCGGGCGACTCGCCCGGGGCGCACTAGCGTCACCGCCGATGCAGGACGCCCGTCTGGAGGAGGCCTTCGACGCCTGGGTCGGGGCCCAGAAGGCAGCCCTCGACGTCGTGCACCAGGCGACGGGGGTCCCCGAGTCGGCCGTCGACCTCGCCGAGGGTTACCGGTGGGTGACCCGCCTGGAGCGCCTGGCGCTGGAGTGGTTCGTCGAGAAGTCCGACCCCCTCCACCCCCAGCTCTTCACCCTCCAGGACGAATACCGCAAGCTCCTGGTGGACAATCCCGACGTGCACTACCTCTTCTGCGTCCTCGACGACAGCCGCTCGTACCGGCTGGTCGGCCGGCGGGGCCAGTGCGCCTACCTCGGCATGACCTTCGGCACCCCGTTCGGCCAGGGTCCCGTCGGCGGACGTACGGGCACCCAGACCCAGACTCATATCGACGAGTTCGAGCTCGGTCCCGACGGCGAAGTGGACATCCTCATCGCACCAGAAGCGTCGATGCCCACGCCGCGGCCGCGCAACTCCGTCGTGCTCGAGCCCGGGACGGCTCAGCTCGCCATACGCGAGACGCACTTCGTGAAGTCGCCCGAGCGCCTAGCCAGCCTGCGCGTCGAGCTGGTCCCCGAACCGGGGCATTCGGTGCCGCCCCCGCTGCTCTCGAGCGAGGAGCTTGCACCCAAGCTCGAGATGGCCGCCATGTTCCTCACCTTCGTCGGCTCCACTGCCCAACAGATGTGGCACGACGCGGCGACGAACATGAACACCTTCGGGGGTCAGGCCGGGTCGGCGCATGTGGAGGCGCAGGAGGACGAGGTGCGCTCCCACTCCAACGCCGAGATGACCTATCACGGCGGGCGCTTCCGGCTCGAGCCGGGCGAGGCGCTCGTCGTCACGGTGCACGAGCCCGATACGCCGTTCCTCTACTGGGGCCTCACGCTGACGTCGCCGTGGATGGAGAGCTTCGACTACCGCTACACGACTACGGCGCTCAACAACGAGACGGCGACACGTTCGCAGGACGGGTCCTGGCGCCTGGTGATCGGTCCGGAGGACCCTGGCCCCGGCGTGGACAACTGGCTTGACACGGGCGGACGGCTCGAGGGTTACATGATCGTGCGCTGGGTCCTGGCCGACCGGCCTCCACACCCGAGCGCAGAAGTCGTCCGGATCGCGTCGCTGAGGGCCTGAGCGGCGCGACCACGATGCGCCGGAGCCGGAGCCGGAGCCGGAGCCGGAGCCGGAGGCGAGTCGGAGGCGAGTCAGCCATGTCGCCCCGGACTGACGGGAGTAGCCTCAAAAGCTGATCCATCTGATCCGTGCGTGCGCCCGGAGGGCGGCCGGGAGACAGGAGGGTGGTGATTCATGTCGAAGTTCCGCGGTCTCCGAGCAGTGCGGGTGCCGGCGATGCTTGCGGTGCTCGCCCTCTTGACGGGTGTGCTCAGCCTGGGCGGCGGTGCAACGGCCGCGAGTCCGCGCTACGACGTGCAGACCGTGCCCAACCCGGCCGGTGCCAAGAACTCGTCCCTCGACGGAATCGCGTGTCCCGTGGTCGGCGGCTGCGTGGCCGTCGGGTTCGCAACGACGTCGCCCGATAGTGCCCTGGTCGAGACCTACGCCGATGGCACCTGGACACCGACGGCTCTACAGCAGGGATTGACCTTCCCGGGTCTCGGCGCCGTGTGGTGCGCCAGCATGAACTCGTGCGTCGCCGTTGGAGACGCGGGGCCGCTCGAGTCGAACGGCGCACAGCCACTCGTCGAGACCCTCTCGCACGGAACCTGGACGCCGACGAGCCCTCCGCTGCCGGACACAGGCATCACGGGTTCGTTGGACGCCATCAGCTGTGTCACGGCGGCCTGGTGCGTCGCGGCCGGATTTGTCGGGGATAGCCAGGACAATACGTACGGCCTCATCGAAATGCTCTCGAACGGCACGTGGACGCCCGAAGTCGGCCCTACTCCTTCCCAGTCGACCCAATCGGGCATCAGGTCGGTGCAGTGCTTCACGACCACCTCGTGTGACGCGGTGGGCTTCTACGGCGGCCTCTCGTCGTCGAACGGCCTCCTCGAGACCTTGTCGGGGAACGAGTGGACGGCGTCGGCCCTCGGCGGCCCCGGCATCTTGGATTCCCTGTCGTGCGTCTCGTCCAGCTCGTGCCTGACCGTCGGTTCCAAGGTGCACGGCGGCAGCTACACCGAGACGTTGAGCGGAACGACGTGGACAGGCGGCACCTTGCCGCGCCCGGGACCTGGCAACGGCAACGGCATGGCCGGCGTCTCGTGTCCAAAATCTGTGTCTTCGTGCGTGGCCATCGGCGGGTGGCATGACCCCCGGCCGCACCACTACTTCCCTCGGCTCTTGATTGAGACGGAGTCGCACGGGACTTGGACACCCACCGAGATACCCGCACCTTCGGGATTGATGAACGCCAGGGGCATCGCGTGCCCCAAGGCCTCAGCGTGCGTCGGCATCGGGCCCTCCGATGAGAACGGAGGCCCAGCCGAGGCAGCGATCGAACAACTCCGTTCCTGACCCCCGGATCTCGGTTTGCCTCAGCGCGGGCCGGCGCCGTGGCAGCATGACGACTTGAAACATGTTCCGACCTCTCAGTCGCCGGCATTTTCCAGCCCGTAGAGACAAGGAGTCATCGTGTCACTAGTCCCCGTCCTCGCAACGAGTGCCCTCGGGTACGCATTCGGCTCGGTGATCTACTTCATTCTGTGGGTCGCGGTCATGGTCTGGATCTACAACATCGCCAAACGCAAAGGCCGACACCCGATCGGTTGGGTGATCCTGGCCTTCTTTTTCTTCTTCCTGGCCCTGATCCTGATCCTGCTCTTGCCGTCCAAGCGCACGACGCAGCGGGTCTCCTAGACGCTCAGACCTCGGACGGCACTCCGAAACGCTCTTGGTAGGGCGTGACCAGCGCCCGGTGCGTGGCCAGGTCCAGCCCGGTGTCGGCGAAGGAGTAGTCGTGCCCGCCGATGCGTCCGGTGTGGCGGGCGGAGAGGTAGTCGTCGAGCCGGGCGCGGAACTCGCCGGTCACTTCCAGGTCCCAGGCGGCGTAGAGCCGCTCGACCGCGGCGACCGGGTCGGCGACCAGATCGCGGTAGACGACGTCGGCGATGCGGTCGTCGGGAATCGTCCCCGCGTCTCGGTCCTGGGCCACCTCGTCCATCTGGAGCTCGAGTCCCATGGCCATGAACTGAATCAGGACGTCGTAGTCGACGTGGTCGGAATGCATGAAGTGCAACGTCGCCATCAGATCGGCGAGGGAGCCGATGACCCGCAGCGGATCGCGGTGCGCCATCACGACCCGCGCGTCGGGGTAAGTCGAGAAGAGCAACGGCAGCGCGGAGAGATGGGAGGGCGCCTTGACGACCCAACGGGACGTCGGCCGCTCGGCCACCCATTGCAGCGTCTGGAGGTGGCGCTTGTGCCAGTCGTAAATGGGGGTCTGATCGACGCCGCTCCTCCAGACGGTGTACGCGGCGACGTTGTACATACCCGTGAACATGTCGCTCGAGAACTGGTGGGCGAAGGCGAAGATGCACTCGGTCGGCAGTCGGCCGCCGTTCTCGTGCATGCCGGTGAAGGCAGGCGACCATCTCGTCCATGAGCCCTACTTCGTCGTCGCATACGTCGCCCGACGCCTCGTCGTAGGGGACGCTGTGCAGTAGCTCCCACAGAAGAGGAGGCCGGTTGTCGGGGTCGCACGCCAACAGCTCGTGGAGGAACGTCGTGCCGGATCGAGCGAGCCCGGTCACGACGATCGGTCCCGTCACCGGTTGCTCCAACACGGCGGGCTCCCGCTGCCACAGGTCGACCATGCGCAGGCGGTTCTGGAGGATCAGCTGCAGCTCGGCGCGCACGCGGAGGCGCCCCGGAAGGTGCAACCGGGCCTCGGTCCTCAGCGACGTGCAGAGACGCTCGAACGGCTCCTCCCACCAGGTGTCGCCGTAGTCACCCAGGCCGGTGGTCGTGCTCGCCGCGGCTCGCAAGTCGTCAGGATGCAGCGAGACCAGCGACGCACCGTCGTCGCCGAGCCCCCGCCCGAGCGAGACCATCTTCTCCGTCCAGGGGCTGCGCGGCGGAGGGGCCCAGGGCATGAGGCGGCCACCGTATCCGCCGGCGGGAAGAATGGCCGGATGGAAAGTGAGAACCGGTGACGGACGTGGTCGGCCTGAACGCCGACGAGCTGATCGATCTGCTGGCGACCGGCGCCGGGTATCCG
Organism: uncultured Acidimicrobiaceae bacterium; assembly: GCA_963767195.1. GTDB lineage: Bacteria > Actinomycetota > Acidimicrobiia > Acidimicrobiales > RAAP-2 > Bog-473. Next base: position 289,321 of record CAVYDA010000001.1, read on the forward strand.
CTCAGTCCCGGGTTAGGCGTGTCCCAGCTCGATCACGCGCTCCAGACGGCGCGCTTGCTCCAACGGCTCCACCCGGGCGACCCCGAATTGGCCGTCGCCGGGCTGGTGCACGACGTCGGACAACTCGTGCCCGGAGGCACGCGACGAGACCCACGCCGAGGATGCCGCGGCCGCCGTGCACGAAGCACTCGGGGAGCGGGTGGCCGGGATCGTGGGACTGCACGTGGAGGCGAAGCGGTATCTCGTGGCGGTCGAGAGCGGTTACGGCGGTGCGTTGTCCTCGGACAGCGTCACCTCGCTGGGGCGCCAGGGCGGCGCCATGGGCCCCGAAGAGGTGGCGGCGTTCCTGACCCTGCCGCTGGCCGCCGACGCCGTCGCGCTGCGGCGGGCCGACGATCACGGAAAGGACGAGGACGCCGTCGCTGCCGTGGGTCCGGACGAATTGGGGCGGTGGGGGGCGGAGCTCCGGCGCCGCCGCCGTCGCCGCCGGCGCTGAGCGCGGGCACGGGCGCAGGCGCAAGGGCAACGGGTCGTGGTCGAGGTCCCGCGCGTGGTGCGCGCCAAGGCGGAGGCGGCGGGAGCCGGAGCATGGCTGCGAGGACTGCCCACCCTCGTGGCGTCGTTGGAGTGCGAATGGGGGATCCGCGTGGGCGACGTCTTCGAGGGCGGGACCGAGGCCTTCGTCGCCGCGGCGACGCTCGGGGACCGGACCGCCGCCGTGCTCAAGCTCGTCATGCCGCGGCGATCGGGGGAGGCCGACCACGAGATCGCTGTCCTCCGCCACTGTGCCGGTGAGGGTTGCGTGTTGCTCCTGCGGGTCGATCCCGAACGTGGCGCGCTGCTACTGGAGCGACTGGGTCCCTCGCTGTACGACCTGGGCCTGCCGGTGGAGGAGCGCCACGAGATCCTGTGTGCGACGGCCCGCCGAGTTTGGCGCCCGGCCGCCGGCCTCGGCCTGCCGACGGGGGCGGAGAAGGCGCGCTGGTTGGCGGCGTGGATCGAGCGGGCCTGGGAAGGCCTCGGCCGGCCCTGCAGCGAGGCCGCCGTCGACTACGCCTTGAACTGCTCCCGGCGGCGGGAGCAGGCGTACGACCCCGAACGGGCCGTGCTCGTCCACGGCGACGTCCACCAGTGGAACGCGCTGCGCTCGGGGGAGGGCTTCAAGCTGGTCGACCCCGATGGGTTGCTGGCCGAACCCGAGTACGACCTGGGCATCGTCATGCGGGAGGACCCGACGGAGCTGGTGGCGGGGGACCCCTGGGCACGAGCGGTGCGTCTGGCGGCCCTCACGGGCACCGACGCCACGGCGGTCTGGGAGTGGGGGGTGGTCGAGCGGGTCTCGACGGGGCTCCTGGGCGTGCAGATCGGCCTGCAGCCGGTGGCGGGACAGATGCTTCGCGCCGCCGAGCACGTGGCGACCCTCGCCTGACGGCGGCCCTTCGTGTTTGCGGCCCGCGGGGACGGGACGACAGAGTCGAGCGCGTGGACGCGCCGATCTTCGGACGATGCGACTCGAGGTTCGCGGACGTGCAGGTCGAGTTCGCGCGCAACTTCGCCGAGCGTGGGGAGGTCGGCGCCGGCGTGTGCGTCGTGGTCGGCGGCTCCGTCGTGGTGGATCTCGTGGGCGGCTGGGCCGACGGCGCGCGGGAACACGCCTGGCGCCACGACACCCTGGTCGACATGTACTCGGCCGGGAAGCCGTTCGTCGCCGTCCTGGCGCTGCGCCAGGTCGACGCGGGCCGCCTCGACCTCGACGCGCCGGTGGCGTCGGTCTGGCCCGAATTCGCGCAGGGCGGCAAGGAAGCGGCGACCGTGCGCCAGGCCCTTTGCCACCGGGCGGGCGTACCGGCCATCCGGCGCCCTCTCACCAACGACGACCTGTGGGATTGGGACACCATGGTGGACGCGTTGGCGGCGACCGAACCGTGGTGGGAACCGGGGACCCGGCACGCGTACCACACCAACACCTACGGACATCTGGTCGGCGAGTTGGCCCGGCGTACCGGCGACGGCTCGTGCGGACGGCAGCTGGCGGCGCTGGCCGGACCGCTGGGGGCCGACGTGCACTTCGGGGTGCCGGCGACGGAGCTGCACCGCTGCGCCGAGGTGTTGTTCGCCTCGACCGGGGGTCACATGGAATCGGACCTGTCCACGCTGGAGGGGGACCTGCTCATGGAGATGACGAGCTATGTCAACCCGCCCGGCTACTCGTCCCTCGGGGTCGTCAACACCGAGGCGTGGCGACGGGCCGAAGTGCCCTCGACCAATGGGCATGCGACGGCGACGGGGATCGCGCGCCTGTACTCCGCCTTCTTGGAACCGGGCCGACTCGTCTCTTCGGACCTGCTGGCAGAGGCGACGTCGCCGCAGTCGGAGGGGTACTGCCCGATTCTGCACGACGAGGTCACCTTCGGCCTCGGCTTCCAGCCGACGACGCCACGTCGGGCCTTCGGTCCCAACCCCGGAAGTTTCGGTCACTTCGGGACGGGCGGCGCCGTCGGCTTTGCCGACCCGGTGGCGGGCGTCGCGCTGGGCTACGTCATGAACGACGTGATCCCTCGCTGGCAGAGCACACGCAACCGGGCCCTGATCGACGCCGTCTACGCGTCGATGTGAAGGGGTTCGATTGATCGCATCCAGGCTGCACGTGCCCGTTCGCAGCGAGGTCGGCCGCCACGACGCTCGGTATGGCGCGGCCCACCTCGCCTGCGGCGCGATCATTTAGCCAGCGAAGCAGCACGCGCTGTCGCTTCGTGACCAGGCGGCGCGAGTCGCCAGCGGACCGGAGAGAGGGCACGACGATGAATACCGTGATGGCCGATGCGAGTCGCCGCGTCGACGCGATCTTCGCGGGGCCGGCGCCGCAGCGTCGCGTCACCGTCCTGTTCCGCTTGATCCTGACCATCCCCATCGCGGTGGTCGCGCTCTTCGTGGGGATCGCCTTCGTGGTCGTCGCCGTGATCGCCTGGTTCGCCGCGCTGTTCATGGGACGGCTCCCTCGATGGGCGCATGAATTCCTGAGCAACGTCGTCCGTTGGTTCACTCGTATCCATGCCTACCTGTTGTTGCTGACCGACCGCTACCCACCCTTCTCGTTCGAGGACACTGACTTCCCGGTCCGCCCGCTGATGCCGGCGCCGGGCCGTCTCAACCGTTGGGCGGTGTTGTTCCGGCTGGTGCTCCAAATCCCGGCTTCGGTGTTCCTCCAGATCGTGCACTACGGCCTGACGATCCCCCTGATCGTCGTGGCGTGGGTGATCGTTCTCATCCGCGGCCAGATGCCAACGGGGCTGTATCGCGCCTATGCCGCCCTGGTGCGCTACTCGCTCCGGTTCTCCGCTTATGAGTTCATGGTGACGTCGGAGTACACGTGGGGGATGCTGGGCGATCGCCCCGTACCCACGTGGTTGCCGCCCCCGCCCGTCGCGCCGCCCCCGCCCGTGGCTCCGGGAACAGCGGAGGCAGGGGTCTGGCCGCCCCCGGTCCCGCCGCCCCCCGTCCCGCTCCCGCAAGCCCAGTACCCGCCGCCCCCATACGGCGGGACCGGCGCCATGCCGCCCCCGCCCCCGCCGCCCGTGGCAGACCGTGGGCGCGCCGCCGGATGCCGCGGATGGCGAGGGCAGGTCCGGGGTCTCACTCGTTCTGACGGGAGCGGCCCGGAGCTTGATGATCTTCGCCATCGTCTGGGGCTCGGTGCTCTACGTCGGCCAGTCCGTGGTCAGGAGTCTGGTGACGCAGAACCAAAATGACTCCGTAGTCCAGTACAACACGGTGCTCTCGGATTACAAGGCCAGTACCAGGACGCTCGTTGCCGCGGGGAAGGCGGTGCCGAACTGCCAGACGGTGGCGTGTGCCCGGCCGTACGACACCGCGGCCGCGTCCTCGCTGACTGCGTTCGGGGCCGACCTCAGGGCGATGAACGTCGCCTCGAACGCGTCGAGCGCGCAACAGCACCTCGAGAGCGACATCGACCAGCTCTCGTCGACGCTCACCCAGCTCGCCGGCAGCCCCAACGCCTCGGCCTATGCCAGGACGGCACAGAAGAGCGATTTCGCGGGTCTGCTCCAGACCTACGGCAACGACGCGCAGAGCCTGGTCGACGAGCTCCAGCAGTCCGCCAACGCGCCGCTCTAGGCGCAACGGTCCTCGGTGTGACCTTCGAGTCGCTCGTCGAGGAGGGCGCCGCCGTCCCGGTGGAGGGATGGGACTTCGGCTGGTTCGAAGGACGCGCCACCGAGGAGCGACCGCCGTGGGGCTACGCCCGGCTGATGGGGGAGCGCATGGCGTCGTCGTACCGCGCCCTCGACGTCGAAACGGGCGGAGGCGAGGTGCTGGCCGGTATCCCCGAGGCGCCAACACTGCTCGTGGCCACCGAGTCGTGGCCGCCCAACGCCGCCCTGGCGCGGGAACGGCTCCGCCTCCGAGGCGGGCACCTCGTCGCCGTGGCCGACGAACCCACGCTCCCCTTCGCCTCGGCCTCCTTCGACCTCGTCGTCAGCCGGCACCCGGTCCTCACCCTGTGGGACGAGGTGGCCCGGGTCCTCGAGCCCGGAGGCACGTACCTCTCCCAGCAGGTGGGGGCGGGGTCGAATCGGGAACTGACCGATTTCGTCATGGGTCCCCAACGCGTGAGCGAGCGTCGCCGCCCCGATCGTGCCCGCGCGGCGGCGGAGGCGGCCGGTCTGGAGGTGGTCGACCTGCGGACCTGCAGTCTGCGGGTCGAGTTCTTCGACGTCGCTGCCGTCGTGCACTTCTTGCGCAAGGTGCGCTGGACCGTGCCCGGCTTCACGCCGGCGGCCTACGAGTCCTCCCTGCGGCGGCTCCACGAGCAGATCAAGCGTGACGGCGTGTTCGTCTCGCACGCCATGCGGTTCTTGATCGAAGCGCGCCGGCCGGAGCGTTGAACGGGCCGGCGTTTGCTCAGCTGGCCTTGCTGACCGAGCTCATGTTGTAGTCGGGGATGCGCAGGGGCGGCATGATCACCCGGTTGAGGTACTCGCCGAACTCGCGACCGAGCGCCCGGCCCGCAGTGCCCACCTCGCTCGCCCGCGCCAGCAGGTCGACCGGGCTCTCGTTGAACCGGAAGTTGTTGGCGGCGGCGACGACCGCCCCGTTCTCGACCAGATAGACGCCGTCGCGGGTCAGGCCGGTCTGGAGGAGCGTCGAGGGGTCGACCTCGCGGATGTACCAGAGGCAGGTGAGCAGCAGCCCGCGCCCGGTGCTCGCCACCATGTCGTCGACCGTGCCGCCACCGCCCGACGTGCTCCCGGCACCTCCGCCGGCCTGGTCACAACGCAGCGCCAGGTTGTCGATGTAGGGACCGACGGGGACGCCCGAGCGCGCCGCGCCCGCCCGGTGGTAGCGCAACTGGCTGAGAATCCCCTCGCTGATCCAGTCGGTCCGGCCGGTCGCCAGCCCGTTGTCGTAGACCGACACCTCCGAGCTCGACGCCCGGGTGGCCACGAACGGCTCGCACTGGATGCCCGCCTCGCCCGGGTCGCTGTACAAGGTGAAGGGCAGCGCCGAGATCCGCTCGCCGACCCGCGTGCCGCCGCCTTCGCGGGAGAAGACGGTCCGCCCGTCCTCTGCGTCGCGCCCCGAGAGGCCGTCGAACGCCAGGGTGGCCATCATGTCGGCCACCGCCGAAGGCGGGAGGATCACCTCGTAGCGGCCCGCTTCGAGCGCCACGGTCTTGGCGCCCCAGTCGAGGCGGCGCCAGATCTCCTCCTCCATGGACCCGAGCGACGGGTCGATGGAGGGTTCGGCCACCCACGCCGAGCCGGACCCGTCCGCCGTCCGGCCGACCAGCGAGACCGCGCTCGTGGGCTGCACGTGCGAGAGCCGGAGACCGGTGGAGCTGCCGAGATACGTCGTGGTCACATCGTGTTCGGCGAACCCCGCCAGCACCGCGTCGCGAGCACGAGCCCGGCCGAAGGCACCCGAGAGCGATGAGAGCACGCTGTCGAGGACCGACGAGTCGGTCTCCTCGGGCCCGAGTCCGAAGTCCCGGGTGCTGTTCGGGCTCCCCGGCTCCACCAGCGCGAACGCGTCGTCGGCCGGTGGTGCCGCCTCGGCGTCGGCGAGCGCGGCGAGCACCATCTCGTTCACGCCCTCGAGTCCCACGACGCCGTTGCGCCGCGCCGTTCCGGCCGACCCGCCGGCGAAGACCACCACACTGACGCTCCGGCTGCGCTGCACGCCGTTGGTCGTCGTCGTGTTCACGGCGAAGCGCACGTCGGCGTGGCTCCCCTCCTCGACGATGACCACGCAGCCATCGGACTCGGCCGCGGCCGCCGCCGCGACGCCGTGTTCGACGAGCTCCTGGGCCTCGATCACCGGCTCACTGCCCGCTCACCGCACTCACCGGCCGGCCTCCTCGCGTGCGTTGAGCACGCGGACGCCGCGTACGAGCACGGAGGGGCAGCCGTGGGACACCGGAGCCACCTGGCCGGGTTGGCCCTTGCCGCAGTTGAACGCCCCGCCCAGCACCCAGGTGGACTCGCCGCCGACCGCTTCCATGCCGCCCCAGAAGTCGGTCGTGGTCGCCTGGTACGCGACGTCACGCAACTGACCGGCCAGCTTGCCGTCCTGAATCCGGTAGAAGCGCTGCCCGGTGAATTGGAAGTTGTACCGCTGCATGTCGATGGACCAGCTCTTGTCGCCGACGATGTAGATGCCGCGCTCGACGCCGGCGATCAGTTTCTCGGTGCTCGGGCCGCCCGCACCGGCGTGCGCCAGCGAGACGTTGGCCATCCGCTGAATCGGGACGTGCATCGGCGAGTCCGCGAACGCGCACCCGTTGGACCGCTCGAAACCCATGGAGGCGGCGATGCCGCGGTCGAGCTGGTAGCCCACGAGCACACCGTCGCGCACCAGGTCGAAGGACTGCGCGGCGACGCCCTCGTCGTCGATGGCCACCGTCGCCAACCCGTGCTCGACCGTGCGGTCCCCGGTGATGTGCATCACGGGCGACCCGTACTGCAGGGAGTTGAGCCGGTCGAAGGTGGCGAAGCTCGTCCCGGCGTAGGCCGCCTCGTAGCCGACGGCGCGGTCGAGCTCGGTGGCGTGCCCGATCGACTCGTGGATGGTGAGCCAGAGGTTGGAAGGGTCGACGACGAGGTCGTAGTTCCCGGCCTCGACCGAGGGCGCGACCAGTTTCTCGGCCAGCAGTTCGGGCAGCCGCGCCAGCTCGGCGTCCCAGTCCCAGTTCCCGTTGTCGGCCGGTCCGCTGAGATACTCCCAGCCCCGCCCGACGGGCGGCGCGATCGTGCGCATCGTCTCGAAGCCGCCGTCGTTGAGCCCGAGCGCGTCGAGCTGCGCCTGCAGCCGGACGCGGTGCTGCGTGGCCCGCGTGCCGTTGAGGTCGGCCAGATACGTCTCTTCCGACACGGCCAGTAGCGACGCCGTGGTGTGCGCCACGGCCGGATGCTCGCCGAGCCGCCCGCTCCATTCGGCCAGCAGCGCGATCTTCTCCGCCGCCGGCACCGTGGTCGGGTCGACCTCGAAGGCGCTCGACCACGTCACGTCACCGTGCGACGGTTCGGGCGCCAGCTCCACCCGCCCGCCTCCGGCGCGGCCGGTCACCCTCGCCATCTCCATGGCGCGGCGTACCAGGTCGGCCGCCTCGGCGGTCCGCACGTCGACCGTGGCGGCGAACCCGACTGCGCCGTCGACCACGACGCGCACCCCCATGCCGAAGTCGGTGTCGTCGGCTGTCGTCTCGGGCTGGGCGTCGTGGAGGCGCACCGTCTGACCTCGGATGCGCTCGACCCGCAACTCCGCGGCCTGGCAGCCGGCCGCCGCGCCGAGCGCGGCGTCGGCCAGGCGAGCGAGGTCGTCGGCGTCGAGGGGCATCAGGCGACCGGTGTCGGTTGGCGCAGGGGAAGCCCGGCGGCGGAGTAGATGGAGTCGATGAGCTCCATCGTACGGATCGCGTCGGCCGACGTCGTCGGGAACGAGGCCCCGTCCTCGACGGCGGCCGCGAACGCCTCGAGCTGGTAGTCGTACGTGGCCTTCCGGCTGAAGCGCTCCTTGCGGGTGCCCGACGCCGTCGTGACCTTGAGGCGGTGTCCGTGCTGGGGTGCGAACGGGTTGAAGACCGAGAGCTTCCCGTCGTCGCCCGTGACCTCGGCGTGGAGGCGCAGGATCGAGCTAGAGAACATGGAGCACCCGACGTGGGCGCTGCCCCCGTCCGGGAGCGAGAAGTGGGCATCCATGGCCCGGTCGACGCCGGGGGAGGAGAGCTTGGCGTCGGCGCTGGTCACCCGGGGCCCGGGAGCGAGGAGCCGGAGGAGGGAGACGGGGTAGCAGCCCATGTCCATGGTCGCTCCACCGGCCAGGCCCAGCTGGTAGCGGATGTCCCCCTTCTTCCACAAGGGGGCCGAGAAGGCGACGTCGATCGACTCGACGTTCCCGAGCTCGCCCGAGCGCACGATCTCGACCACGCGCTTGGCCAGTGGGTGGTACTGGTAGTGGAAGGCCTCCATGACGACCAGCCCCGGGTGGGCGTTGTCGGCCTCCGCCACCACCCGGGCCTCGTCCGCGTTGGCGGTGAAGGGCTTCTCGCACATGACGTGCTTCCCGGCGTTCAGGGCGGCTACCGTCCAGTGCCCGTGGAGGCCGTTCGGGAGGGGGTTGTAGATGGCGTCCACGTTCGGGTCGTTGATCAGCTCCTCGTACGTGTCGAGCACGCGGGGAATGCGCTGCTTGCGGGCGAACGACTCCGCCCGGGCGCGCTCACGCGCCGCCACCGCCACCACGATCACCCGGTCCGTCCGCCGCGCCGGCCGCACCACGGCGACGGGGGCGATGCGGGCCGCACCCAGTATTCCGATCCTCAGCACGCGCCGGTCACCGTCGGGGGACCAGCGCCCTCCGGCGCCCTGGGGGCGCGCCGTGGTGGAGCGGGGCACGCGGGGACTCACGGTCTGAGCCGGGACACGGTGCCCGTCCTGACGAGGGGCGTGCCGGTCCGGACCAGGGGCGTGCCCTTCCGGACCAGGGGCGCGGTCCTCGGGTGGCGTTGCAGCTTGTTGCATGAGCACGGACGCTAACGCACCGGGGCACCGCCCATCGCTGGGGCACATCCGCGGCCTGGACGGCATCCGCGCCATGTCGGTGCTGGCCATCATCGCCTTCCACTCCGGATTGAATCTGCCGGGCGGCTACTACGGGGTGGACTCGTTCTTCGTGCTCTCCGGCTTCCTCATCACGTCCCTGCTGGTGAAGGAGTGGGGGACCACCGGGACGATCAGGCTCAGGCGCTTCTGGGCGGGCCGGGCTCGGCGACTGCTGCCGGCGCTCTTCCTCATGGTCGCTGTCGTGGGCTTCGTCCTGGCGGTCTGGCCCCAGGTCCTCGCCACCCCGCACATCGTGGGCGACGCCCTGGCAACCGTGTTCTACGCGTCGAACTGGTACTCCATCGCCAGCAGCGCAACGTACTTCTCGCTCTCCGCGCAACCCTCGCCCCTGCTCCATACGTGGTCACTGGCGATTGAGGAGCAGTTCTACCTGGTCTGGCCACTCGTCGTCCTGGCCGTGCTCAAGCTCGGGACGAGGGCCCGCCGGGACGACCTGGCTTCGACCCGGCGCCGGCGCCTGCACGTACTCTTCGCCGTCGCCTGCCTCGGGTCGCTCGCCTCCGCGCTCACCATGGCGGCCCTGGCGCCGGACGGTTACACCACACGCGCCTACTACGGCACCGACACGAGGGCGCAGGCGCTCCTGGTCGGCGCGGCCATCGCCATCGGCTTGACCATCTGGCGCGAGGGGAGCCTGCGTCCCGAGGTTCGTCCGGACCGCAGGGGTACTCGGTCTCGTGGGGATCGTGGGGACGGGCGCGCTGTGGGCGACGACGGCCGAGACGTCGACCTTCGCCTTCCGCGGGGGATTCCTCGTCGCCAGCCTGGCCGCGGGTGCCGTGGTTCTCGGAGTGGCGGCCGCGCCGCGTTCGCTCACGGTACGGCTGCTCGAGCTGCCACCGCTGCCCCAGTGGGGACGCATCTCCTACGGCATCTACCTCTGGTACTGGCCGGTGCTCTTGGTCATGTCGGGCTCACGCCTGCACTGGGGTGTCTACGAGCTGTTCCTGGCCCGGGTGGGAGTGACCGTCGGCATCGCCGCGTTGAGTTACCGGTTCGTCGAGATGCCGATCCGGCGCGGCGCGCTCCGGCGCTGGCGCTCGGTCATCGCCGCGCCCATCGGCGCCGCGGTGGCCGTGGGCGCCGTGTTCGCCAGCACGCTCGTCCCCGTGGGGGCGTCGGTGCTGGAGGGCGCGCCCACGGGAGGGCAGGGCGGCTCGGCCGACGCCGCCGCCAAGGGAACCGCACTCGCCCGAAGCACCGCGGCGACCACCGCGGCCCTCTCGCCCTTGCAGCCGGCGCTCCGGACCACCGACCCGTCCCGTCCGGTCAAGGTCCTCCTGGTCGGGGACTCACTCGCCGGCTCGCTCGGCGTCGGCCTGGGGCGCGAGGCGGCTGAGCACAAGATAGAGCTGGTGAACGAGGGGATCCCCGCCTGCTCGGTCTCGCTGCAAGGCGAGATCAAGGTTCTCTTCTACACCGTTCCGTCCGGCGGCCCGTGCGGCCAGAGCGGCTCCGGCTCGCTCTTCGCCACCTGGCGACACTGGATCGACCAGTTCAACCCCGACGTCGTGGTCTACGTCGGACGCGGCGAGACGTACGACCAGGAGCTGGACGGGCAGTGGCAGAACCTGGGCGAACCGCCCTTCGACCGCTACGTGACGAGCCGCTACCGCCAGGCCGTCCGCATCCTGGGTTCGCGCGGCGCCACCGTCGTCCTCCTGACGACGCCCTACTACGACAGCGGGCTGCAGCCGTCGGGCGCGCCGTGGCCCGAGAACGCGCCGGATCGAGTGCAGATCGACAACGAGACGATTCGCGCCGTGGCCGCATCGACGACGACCGGCGAGCCCGTCGCCGTGGGTTCGAGCGCGGCCGGGGGGAGCGCCGCCGGTGGGAACAGCGCCGGTGGGAACAGCGCCGGTGGGAACAGGGTCTATGTCTACGACCTCAACCATGTCGTCTCGCCCGGAGGTCAGTACGTGGCGAGCGAGGACGGCGTCAACCTTCGTTGTGGCGACGGAGTGCACTTCTCACCTTCGGGTGGCATGTTCGTCGGGGCGCAGCTCCTGCCCGACCTCGCCGCACTGGGCCAGGCTCATGCGGCGGCCTCGCCCGGTGGCACCTGGCCCGGAGGTCTGCCACCATCGACGCCGTCATGGTACGAGAAGCTTCCCTGCCCCTAGTCCGGCGGGCCACGGATGCCGACATCGAGCCCATGGCCTCGCAGCTGGCCAAGACCTTCTGGGACGACCCCGTCACGAGCCACATCTTCCGCGCCGAGAAAAGGCGTGATGCCGGGCTGAGGGCGTACTTCGGCACCCAGATGCGGGCCGACTACATGCCCTTTGGCGGCTGCTGGACCACGGACGGGTACGCGGGATCGGCCATCTGGGCTCCGGCGGGCAAGCCCCTGCTCACCGGGCTCAGAGCGGTGCTGACGATGCTGCCCGTTTTTCCGTACGTGGTGACGCGAATGTCGACCACGCTCCGCATCCTCAACCTGATTGAGTCGCTGCACCCGAAGGAGCCCCACTGGTATCTCGCCACACTCGGAACGGCGGTCGAGCTCCAGGGTCGCGGCGTGGGAAGCGCCCTCATGCGTCCCGTGCTCGAGCACTGCGACGCCGAAGGCCTTCCCGCATACCTGGAGTCGTCAAAGGAGCGCAACGTGCCGTTCTACCGGCGCCACGGCTTCGAGGTCGTGCGCGAGGTGTCGTTGCCCAACGAGGGTCCGAAGATGTGGACCATGTGGCGTCCACCGCGTCCCCCCGCCGCCTGAGCGGGAGGCCCGGGCTCGTCGTCGCACGCGGCGAGTCAGCGAGTGCTGCGGATCAGGTGCGGATCAGGTGCCGATCAGGTCGGGTGGATCCCGTCGGGCATCGACAACGTGTCGTGGACCACGACACCGAGCACGTCGATCACCGCTCGGGCCGGCGCCGAGGGCAGGCTCCGACGCCGCTGCGCCACACCGACCCGGCGCCGGGGAAGTCCATCGACGTGCAGCACGGAGAAGCGCTCCCTCAGGTGTCCCGGTACGGCCGTCGCCGGCAGGATGGCCGGTCCGTATCCGTCGAAGGCCAGCGCGGCGATGAGGCGGACGCCGTCGAGCTCCATCGCCGGTTTGAGGACGACACGGGCGGGGATCGTCGCGCTGTCGATCTCGTCTCGCAGCGCCGTCCCGGGCGCAGGCAGCAGCAGGTCCAGCTCGGAAAGCCGCTCCAGCGCGACCGAGCCGGCGCCGGCGAAGGGATGGCCGGTCGGAACGACGGCCACCAGGTCCTCGTCGAAGAGCTGGGCCGCCATGACCTCGTCCCCACTGAGAGGGAACGTGACCACGGCCAGGTCCAGCTCGCCCGACGCCAGCAGCTGTTCGAGCTGGACGCTCGATCCCTCCGCCACGTTGAGGTGGATGTGGGGGTGGCGAACCCGGAGCAGGTCGAAGAGCTGGGGCACCAGCCAACGGCCGGTCGTGCCGATCATGCCGAGCCGCACGGTGCCCACGACCTCCTCGCGCATGGCGGTGACGTCGGCGACCATGGCGTCGAGCTCGTTCATGATCCGCCGGGCCCGCTCCATCACGACCGACCCCTCCTCGGTCAGCCGGCCCGACGCCCGGTCGACCAGCTGGACGTCGAGCTCGCGTTCGAGGCGCGCCACGTGGGCGGACACGTTCGACTGGACCGTCCCGATGGAGGAGGCCGCGGCGGAGAAGCTCCCGGTGTCGGCGATGCCCAGAAGTGCTTGCAGATGTTTCAGTTCCATGTGCTTGACGCGTGCCCGGTCTGCTTGCTGGAGTTCTAGCCCCATCACTATAACTGATATGAAGTATCTCCGAGAACTGATTGACAGATCGACGGTTGACCGGCAAACTATCTCTCAGACCGCAGGGGTCGGAAGCCCCCCCTCCAAACCCTGATGAGTCTCGAGAAGGGATCGTCCTCCCCCCCGACGATCCCTTCTCCTAATTCTCGGCCTGTTCTGGCCTCTTCTGGAATCTTCTGGACCTCCTTCGGCGTCTCTGGCCTCTTTCGGCCTCTTCGGCCGTCCGGCGACCCTCAGTCGGTCCGGCGACCCTCAGTCGGTCTGGCGCCCAGCCTCGGCCCCCACTCCGAGGACAGGGCCGACCCGTCACCGGGCTCGGCCGAATCACGACGTCGACCAGGGAGAGGGCCGATGAGGTGCCTTAGGCTTGGGCTCATGGCCCCGAGCGCGGTCTTCGTCGATCTCGACCGGACCCTGCTGTGTCGGGCCTCGGGCCAGGTGATCAACCAGGCGCTGATCGCTGAGGGGGTGCTGCCCGCCGGACGGTCCCTTCCGGGAGACCGGCTGCTCTATGCCGTCAACGACCGGCTGGGCGAGAACCTGTTCTCCATGGCCCTGGTCCGGGCCGCGGCACGTGTTGCGCGCGGCTGGCGCCAGGACCAGGTCCAGGCCGCCGGGCGTCGAGCCGTTTCGGCGCTGACCGACCTGGTGGCACCCTTCGCCCCGCAGCGCCTGGATTCCTTCCGGGCCGAGGGCCACACGCTGGTGCTCTCGACCACGACGCCGGTCGACGTGATCGCCCCCTTCGCCGAGGCCATGGGCTTCGACGGCCTGATCGCCACCGCGTACGAGACGAAGGGCGGGCGCTACACGGGCCGTCTGTACGAGGGTTTCGTGTGGGGCACCGGCAAGTTACGCGCCGTGCGCGCGTGGGCGGACGGGCACGGCGTCGACCTGTCCGACTGTCATGCGTGCAGTGACAGCATCTTCGACGTCCCTCTCCTCTCCAGCGTCGGCTGGCCACATGCGGTGAACCCAGACCCGTCGCTCACGGTCGTGGCCACCGCTCGGCGCTGGCCGGTGGAGCACTGGGACCGGCCTCCGGGCGTTCCGAACGTCCTCGGGCTCGAGCCGTATCACATGTTGCGACCGTTCGTTCGCGACCTCACCTTTCCTTACGCCCGCTTTGACATCGCGGGTCTCGAGAACGTGCCGGCACGTGGTCCGGTGCTACTGGCCGCGAACCACCGCAGTTATTTCGACGTCGCGGCGCTCGCCCTCGTGGCGCGCGGCATCGGGCGACCGGTGCGCTTCCTCGGCAAGAAGGAGATCTTCGACGCTCCCGTCGTCGGACCGATTGCCCGTGCCATCGGAGGCATCTCAGTCGATCGCGGGAGCGGTTCGGACCGGCCGCTGCGCTCCGCCGAGTCTGCCCTCAAGGCGGGCGAGGTCGTGATCGTGTTGCCGCAGGGGACGATCCCGCGCGGGTACGACTTCTTCGACCCCGTTCTTCGCGGGAAGACCGGCACCGCACGCCTCGCCGCCACGACGGGAGCAACCGTCGTCCCCGTCGGGCTGTGGGGTACGGAGAGGGTCTGGCCGCGTTCGTCGCGCACGCCCGACGTCATGGCGCTGTGCCGGCCGCCGACTGTTTCCGTACGGGTGGGCCCGCCCGTTGCGCTGTCGTTGAGCGACGCCAAGGCCGATACCGAGACGATCATGGAGGCCATCACCGCGCTGCTGCCGCCGGAGTTGCAGGTTTACCATGAGCCGACACCCGAGGAGCTGGCGCGCACGAAGCCCCCTCGGTGAGGACGCAACTCGCCAGCGCCACCACGCTCGCCGTCAACGCCGCCTCCCGACGGCTTGGGCGCGGCCAGGGCACGGTCGCAGGCGGGAGGGCGGGGCTCCGGGTGGACCCGCGGCTGCTCCAGCACCTGAGCGCGGGCCGTCAGGTGTCGCTCGTCACCGGCACCAACGGGAAGACGACCACGACTCGACTGCTCGCCGTGGCGCTGGGCACGAGTGGGGATGCCGTGGTGAGCAACGAGACGGGGTCGAACATGCCCCCCGGGCACGTGGCGGCGCTGGCCGGGACCCACGGCGGGCGTGCCGTGCTCGAGGTCGACGAGATCTACCTCCCCCGCGTTCTCACCGCGACATCACCGGCGGCCGTGGTGCTGCTGAACCTCTCACGGGACCAGCTCGACCGGACCAACGAGGTCCGCCTGGTGGCGGGCCGTTGGCGGGCGGCACTCGCTGCGTCACCCCACACCCACGTGGTGGCGAACGCCGACGATCCGCTGGTCGTCTGGGGCGCGGGCGCGGCTCGCCACGTCCACTGGGCCGGCGCGGGTCTGCGCTGGCAGCTCGATGCGGTGGGCTGCCCCTCGTGCGGAGGGCGGATCGAGTTCGGGCTCTCCGGGTGGTCCTGCGCGTCCGAATGCGGCCTCGCCCGGCCGTCTCCCGAGGCCCGCCTCGAGTGCACCCCGGACGGATCGGCGCGCGGCACCTGGGCCGACGGGCGCTCGTACCCCATTGAGTTGGCCCTGCCGGGTCGATTCAACCGCGCCAACGCATTGATGGCGGCGGTCGCGTCCGAGGCGTGCGGGGTGGACGCGGGAGTGGCGCTCCGAGCCATGAAGGGAGTCGAGGAGGTGGCCGGCCGTTTCACCGTGAAGCCCGTCGGCGGCGTCCCGGCCCGCCTCATGCTGGCCAAGAATCCCGCTGGTTGGGACGAGCTGCTCGACCTGGTGGCGCTCGACGAGTGCCCGGTCATCGTGAGCATCAACGCGCGCGTCGCCGACGGCGCCGATCCGAGCTGGCTCTGGGACGTGCCCTTCGAGCGCCTGGCCGGTCGCGTCGTGGTCGCCACCGGCGAGCGTTACCGCGACCTGTCGGTCCGCCTGCAGTACGCCGGGGTGGAACACCGGCGGGAGGCCGACCCGGTGCGTGCCGTGACCGTGGCCGCGGCGGGTGGGTCGGCCACGGTCGACGTCATCGGTAACTACACCGCATTCCACGATCTGTTGGAAAAGCGCGCGTGAACCGAGCGTTACGTGTGGCCGTGGTCCACCCCGACCTGCTCGGCACCTACGGTGACGGCGGCAACGGTTTGATCCTGGCCCGGCGGGCCGAGTGGCGGGGGCACCCGGTGGAGCTGGTGCAGGCGACCTCGGACCGTCCGCTGCCTGACGCCGACATCTACTGCGTCGGCGGGGGAGAGGACAGTCCGCAGGTGCGGGCGGCCCAGGCGCTCATTACCGACGGGACGTTGGCGCGCCGGGTCGCCGAGGGGGCCGTGCTCCTCGCCGTCTGCGCCGGCTTCCAGGTGGTGGGCCGGTGCTTCCCGGGCGCGGAAGGCGAGCCGCACGAAGGCCTGGGACTGCTCGACGTGACGACGGTCAGAGGTGAAGGTCCCCGAGCCGTGGGGGAGGTGACGGCGGAGACGGTGAGCGCCGAGGGTGCGCCCGACCTGCCGACGCTGACCGGTTTCGAGAACCACGGCGGGCGCACGAGTGTGGACGAGGGCGCCTCGCCGCTGGCCCGGGTGAGCTCGGGCGTCGGCAACGGCGACGGTACCGAGGGGGCCGTGAACGGACGGGTGATCGGCACGTATCTGCACGGGCCGGTGCTGGCCCGGAACCCCGCGCTCGCCGATGTACTCCTGGGCTGGGCGCTCGGCGAGGACGACCTCGCACCGGTGGACGACCGCGCCGCCGGTGACCTGCGCGAGGAACGGCTCGCCGCGGCGGGCCGACGTCGTTGGCGGCGGCGGCGGCCGTAGCCCACGCCCGCACTACCAGAGCGCCGGAACCAGCCGCTTGGTCCGCTCCCGGTAGGCGGCGTAGCCGTGGAGCTCGCGCTCGAGCAGCGTCTCCTCGGCGTCGATCCTGCTCACGTAGGCGGGAACGACCAGCGCCGTGACGGTCCCCGCCGCTGGCAGGCTGCACGATGACAACGCGAAACCGGTCCAGACGAGGAGTGACCCCAGATAACCCGGGTGCCGGACGTGCCGGTACGGTCCGCGGTCGACCACCTCCTGCTCGTTGGAGACGCGCAGGGTCCGGTTGTACGAGTCGCGCAGCGTCTCCATCGACCACGCCCGCAGGCCGAGCCCGGCCGCCTGCATGGCGAGCCCGATCGGGGCGACCGGCCACGGCAGCGGACGGACGGGAATGCGCCGCAGCACGGGGGCGCACAGGGCCGAGGCGGCCAAGGCGGCCACGAGGCGGCGCGTGCTCCCGGCGTCGTCCGGCGCGCGGTGCAGCGCGGATGCCGGTCCCGGTTGCCGCGTCGTCGACTCCAGGGCGAGGAACCCCGCCACCCCCACGTAGCCCCCGAGGAACCATCCCCATCCCGGCCGCCGCACCTGCCGGCGCGCCGCTGCCGGCTTCCTCCGCGTCATCGCCGGGGCGATCCGGCCACCCTTGACCAGGGAGGGACGTCGGGCCAGTCGGGCCGCGACCGCGAGGAGGGAGCCACGTCGAGGGCCCAGGCCCGGCGCCACGGAGACGCGTCGGGGCCTCGATGGGCGACCTCCGCCTGGGCCGTCGGGTCCGCCGCGCTGATGGAGCGGCGGGCCTGCCACCAGTCCGACCGGACCTCCCGGGCGAGCAGGGCTACGGCGGCCTCGACCCGGTCGGAGAACCGGCGCGCGCTTTCGCCCTCGTCGGGGGTCATGGGGGGTCCGAAGAGCACGGCGATGGGGGAGCGCTTCAACCTGCCGCCGTGGCGCGACCCCGTCCCCGAGCCGGCGGGAGGGAGCGCGCCCTTCTCGGGTCGCTTGGGCAGCAGGTGACGCGTCCCGTGGAGGTAGACCGGCACGACCGGGCGGCCGGTTCGCCGGGCCAGGTAGGCCGCTCCACCCCGGAACTCCTGGGTCCAGCCGTCGGGGGAGCGGCCGCCCTCGGGAAAGATGACCAGGTTCCACCCTTCCTGCAGCAGCTCCGCCGCGGTGTCGGCCGATCTGCGGTTCACCTTGCTTCGCTCAATCGGGATGGCCGCCAGCGCGAACGACCACAGTGCCGCCTTCCAGGTGCGGTCGTAGAAGTAGTCCGACGCCGCCGCGACGATGGTGCGGTGGCGGAACCCCACCGGGAGGGTCGTGAGCAACAGCGGGGTGTCGAGGTGGCTGGCGTGGTTGGCGACGAAGATCACCGGCCCCTCGACGCGGGCGAGATGCTCCACCCCGCGCACCGTCGCCGGAGCGAGCACGCGGGCGGCCGGGCGGGCCACGTTGTCCATCACCATGGCCCGCGCCAGCCGGACCGGGTAGCGCCGCGACCAGTCGTGGTCGTAGTCGAGTCCGACACGGCGTTCGGGATCGGGACGCGGCACCGACGACGGCCAGGTGGGGGCGCCCAGAGGGAAGCGCGTCGCGGCGAGGCGGGCGCGGAACCGCGTGGCGCTCATCAGTGCACGTCAGCCATCAGGATCGGCGGATTGTGCAGGTGGGTCAGCGTGGGCGTCGGTCCCACCACGTCAGAGGCGATCTCCAAGGCGTCGTCGAGCGAGCTCGCCGGCGAGAAGCCGAGGCGCCGCACGGCGGCGGGATCGCCCCCCACGACGACGACGCGGCCGAGGTGCGCCAGGGCGTGAGCGCACCAGTACCACATGTAGAAGGGGTGCACGCCGTGGTAGGCGTGACCGGTGCGATAGAGATGGATGTACCACGGGTCCGTGGCGAAGGACTCCTCGAAGCCCTTGTGTATCTCCATCGGGTCGACCGTCTGGGTCAGCACCTGCTCGTAGAAGTCGATGTAGCTGGGGTGGTGCGACGGGTGGAATTCGGGACGGGTCGGGTGGCGCATGATGACCACGCCGCCCTCGCGCACGAGTGGGCGGCCGCGGTACATGTTGAAGAAGTAACCCAGGCCGAGGCAAGCGACGAGGATCGGATTCATGATCGAATTCACGTTGTAGGGGCAGATGTACGGGAGCCCCATCGACAGGATGTCGGTCTGACCCTCGACGTCTACTCCTTGCTGCACCCAGACGTGCTGGGTCGTCCGTTCGTGGACGGCCTCGACCTCGCCTGCTTGCACCGACGCCAGCGCGTGCGGCGACTTCAAGGAATGGAAGACCTGGCGTGCGGCCCGGGCGGGCAGCGCGGCCAGCCCCGCCGACGCGGCGCTGTACGTGGCTCGGTCGCGCACCGACCATTCCCATTCGCGCTTCTGCAGGAAGCGGAAGGCCGGTGGGAACGTGTCGTTGTTGAGCGTGGTCTCAATCTGGAAGACCTTCACCCCCGACGCCGCGATGTGACGGCCCATGCGCCAGTTCGAGGAATGCAGCTCGGAGTGGTGCTGGTCCATGAACGACCGTGAGTGCACCATGGTCTGCGGGTTGTGATGGTGGCGCAGGCTGCGGTAGCTGGCCAGGCCGGTCGCCACGCTCTTGTGACCGCCGTCCATGGAGACCAGGTTGATGTTCACGTAGACCAGAAGGTCAGACGTGGCCGCCCGCCGGTTGATCTCGACCACCTCGCCCTGGTCGGTCTGGCCCAGGTCGATGAGGTTCGCCGGGTCCTCTGCATCGTGCTGGGTGAGGAGGCCGTGCGGGGCGAACGCGTCGTAGACCCGGTCGCCCAGGGCGTGGCGCAGCTCGGGCTCGGTCATGCGGCGGTGCAGCGCCAGGGCGGCCACGAGCACCACGTCGTCCACGCCGGCCTCCGCCGCCAGGTCGAGCACCGTCTCAATGACCATCTGGCGCACGTCCGGCGCCTCCATCGGGGGGAGCGGGAGCGAGACGTCGTCGAAGCAGATGGTCAGCTTCATCCCGGACCGGAGCAACGCCGGCAGGGGCGCGCTGTCTCCCAGCGGATGGAGCAGCGCATGCCGGATCGCCCCGTAGGGATCGGCCAGCGCGTCAACCGGCTCGGGGGCGTAGATCACCCGGCTGCCCTGAGGGAGTGTCTCGAGGACGAAGCCCTCTCCGTTCCAGGACAGCGTCGGAGGAGTCGATTTGTCCACCTCGAGCACGAAGCCGGGTCGGCGGCTCATCGCGTGTCTCCTCTCGCGACCTCGAAGGCGATCTTGACCGAGCCCCGTCGACCTGCGGCCCCGGCGTGGGCGACGGCGTCCTCGTAGCGCGTCAGCGGGTAGGTCGCCGAGACGATCCGCCCGGTCCGCTGGGCTGCCGCGACCTCGAAGGCCAGCTCAAAGGTGGGGACGCCGCCTCCGGTGGTCTCGGTCCCGTAGGCGTACGCACCGGCGAGGCGAACCTCACGGTGCCAGAGCGGCGCCAGGTCGACGCTGACCCGGCCCGGCATGCCGACGAGGGACACCGTCCCCTTCGGGCGCACCATGGCCAGCGACTGCTCGATCGACTCGGCACTACCCACGCAGTCGATCACCACGTCGGCGCCGCCGGAAAGGGTGCCGGTCGTCCCGGGCCGGCCGCCGTAGGAGAGCACACGCGTGTGACGCCGGACGGCGCGGGACAGTTGTTCGGGCGCCAGCGCCTCGGTGCATCCGAAATCGCGGGCGAGGCGTTGCTGGTGGACGTAGCGCGCGCCCACGAGGAGGGCCGCAGGGGTCGCGCAACGGCCCGTGGCCGCGAGGTGGGTCAGTGCAGCGGTGACGAGCAGGCCGAGCGTTCCCGCGCCCAGGATCGCCACCGTGTCACCTTCGGCGATGGGGGCGGCCAACACGGCATGCACGGCACAGGCCACCGGCTCGACCGTCACCGCGTCGACGTCGCTCAGGGCGTCAGGCACGGCGTAGAGCTGGCTCTCGTGCGCGACGAGTCCCGAGCTCGACCAGCCTCCTCCGGTATCGGCGCAGAACCCCGTTTGCAGCCCCGGTCGGATGTGACCGAACGCGACGTGCACGCAGTTGCCCACGTGGCCCGCCGAACACTCGGCGCACTGAGGTTCGATCCCGCGCGCCGCGCACCCGAGGACCGGCTGGAGGACGACCCGGCTCCCAGCGGCCAGCGGCGCGCCGCCGGCGGCGGTGGCGTCCTCGGCGAGCCGGCCGACGACCTCGTGGCCCGGGACGAAGGGGAACGAGACGATGTCCTCGAAGTAGCGCGAGCTCCGACCGTCGAGCGTGGCCAGGTCCGAGCCGCAGATGCCCGAGAGGAGCGGGTCGACGCGCGTCCAGCCGTCGGCCGGCACCCGGGGCGGGTCCCGCTGAATCAGACGGAGCGGCCCGACGCCGGCCCCTCGGCCCGAGCCGAACGAGGACACGACCCGCGCCGCGGCGAACCGCGGGACCGAGCGTTCGAAGAGGAGCGTCGTCACCGGCCCATCACCGCCCGGGGGATCTTGGTGTCGAAAGGCCCGAGCGGCAGGGGTCGGTGCGACCCGCCCGCCGCCTTGGTCCAGTGCTCCACGTGCCAGCCGCGTCGTCGGGCGATGGCCGACAACCGAGCCTCTGGATTCACCGCGACCGGGAAACCGACAGCCTCGAGCATCGCCAGGTCGCTGGTCGAATCGGCGTAGGCAACCGACTCCTCCAAGGAGAGCGAGTGGCGTGCGGCGTAGTCGGAGAGCTGCAGGGCGCGGGCTTCCCCGATGGGAGGCAGTGTCGTCAGGTGGCCGGTCAGCCGACCGCCGACCGTGTCCATCTGGGCGCACATGATGTCGTCGAAGAGCGGACGGATCGGCTCAATCACGAAGTCGAGCGCGCCCGTGATCAACAGGGTGCGGTGCCCCAGGGCACGGTGCGCCCGCACACGAGCGAACCCGTCGGGGAAGGACCGCGGCAGGAGCTGGCGGTGGAAGAGCTCCCAAGAATCCGCCTGCAATTGCGCCAGCGGGGCGCCCTCGAAGCGCAAGTAGAACGACCGAAGAAAGTCGCCCCGGTCCCGACGGTCAAGGGCGAGCAGTCCGGGGCCTCGGCGGGCGAGGTCGGCCACGAAGCGTGCCCGCCTGGCGGGGGAGAGGTGGCGGCTGGCCAGCCAGGCGTAGGTGTCGACGACGTTCGAAGCCACGAGCGTGTGCTCCAGGTCGAAGACGGCGAGATGCCGATCGGGCGACAGGATGGCCCGCCGCTGCCGCTCCGGCCGCTTCTCCACGACCGACTTCCCCGGCTTCGTGCGCACGCGGGTGTGCTCGAGGACGGATGGGAGGTGAACGTCGTAGACGTAGTGGTCCCAGTCGATGACGCCGGGATCGAACCCGAAGTGCGCCTGGTCGTGCTCGTCGCCGAGCCCCAGAGCTCGAGCAGGTTGTCGACCCGGTAACGCGCGTCCGTCTCCGTGTAGGCGCCGTACAGCGTGACGTAGCCGAGGGCACGTTTGGCCATGGCGTGGCGGTCTTCGATCTGGGCTGCCAACTGCGCCTGCTTCCCCCGGATCGGCAAGGCAGTGAGCATCCGTTCCGCCACGGTCATGGCCGCGTCCGCGCGCTTGAGCTGGCGCTGCACCCGTCCCCGACCGGGGAACGACCAGTCCGGCACGTTGATGGGTTGGCCGCGCTCGTCGTAGAGCGGGTTACGCCCGAAGAATTCCTCTCCCAGCTCGACCAGCCGACCGTAACGCAGGGGGTTCCGTACGCCCGATGCGACGTGGTACACCTTCGGCGCTCCCGGTTCAGGACCACGTGCGGCCACGGCGAGGATGGCCGCGACGACCATGTCCACGGGGATCACGTCGACGATTCCCTCGGGCACGCCGGGGAATTCGCGCAACAGGCCCCGGGCGTACGAGATGATGATCGGCTCCGCCATCCGGAAGCCACGGATCCAGCCTGGCCGCGGCTCGGTGAGTGCCGACTCGATGATCGACGGGCGGACGACGGTGATCGGCACCGTGGCTGCCCACTGCTCGACGAGGGCCCGCTCCCCGAGCGCCTTGGTGAACGGGTAGGCGTCGGGCCATCCGAGCGAGAGCGCACGGGCCGTGCCCGCCTTGACGAGCTCGTCACTCACCCATTCATCGCGGAAACGCTCGGCGCGCGTCGCGATGAGGTGGTCGCCGGCCGCGCCGACTTCCGTGCGGGCCTTCTTGGTGAACTGTTGGAGCCGATCGGGCCGTCGCGATTCGGCCTCGAGGTCGGCGCGCACGCGCCTCGCCGCCGTGACCTCGTCCCTCCAGGCGACATCGAGCGTGAAGCGGTTCTCGCTCAGCAGTTCCTCGCTCGCGTTTCCCTGGTGCGTGCTGGCGACGTAGGCCGTCGAGACGGCGATCATGTGCGCCGGCGATCCTCGTTGCTCCGCCACGTCGGCCATCGCGGCGGCCACCCGTGAGGGCCCGAGCAGGTTGATCTCGACCGCCTGCGTGAGCGGCGCGTCGAAGCTGACGGTCGCGGCGGAGTGGATGACGACGCCGGCCGCGGCCAGCGCGGCGCGCCCGTCTTCGTCAAGGCCGAGACCGTCCTGCCCGACGTCCCCGGCGACCGCCTGGACGCGGTGTGCCACCCTCTCGGCGAATTGATCGCCCCATTCCGCACGCAGGCGGTCGAAACAGTCGTTCTTGATGACTTCGCGTGCGAGCCGTGCGGCGGCGTCGGCTCGGCGCCCCGGCCTGATGAGGACGGTGATCTCCGCTTCTGGGACGCAGCGGAGGATGCGCTCGACCAGCGCCGTGCCCAGGAACCCGGTGGCGCCGGTGACGAAGAATCGCTTCGCGCGGAGATCCCGCTCGATGGGCACGTGAAATATCTACCATTTGGCCCGGGATTTGTCTACCATTTGGTAAGTGGCCAGCTCCCAGCCGGCATCAATCGGCTCCCCGAAGCCTCCCGACGTCACAGAGCCGACCACTTCCGTCGCCGGCCCAGGCACGGGAACCTCAGGACCCGCCGATCCCTTCGAAGGCCCCGGCACGGCCCCCGGCGCTGCGACCGCAGACACGGCGACCACGGCGACCACGGCGACCACGGCGACCCAAGAGGCGAGAACCACGACGAGTCAGCGCATCCTCGACGCTGCTCTCTCGTCATTCGCGGGCCGCGGCTACGAAGCCACATCCCTCGACGCCATGGCCAAGGGACTCGAGATCACGAAGCAGTCGATCCTGTACTGGTTTCCCTCGAAGGACGCACTTCTCGAGGCGGTGATCGCCCGGAGCGCGCACGATCTGTCCGCGGCCCTCGAGTCGGCATTAGCCCGGGCCGGACGGGGATGGGACCGCGTCGAGGCGGTGGTGCGCTCCGTGTTTCGCCTCGCCGCGCGGCAGCCGGAATTGCTCGGGCTCCTCCGAGAGGTAGGCCGACTCGGGCCTCCAGCCGCCACCCAGATGACGCTGGCGCTGGAACCCCTGGTTCGACGAGCATCGTCGTTCCTCGAAGCGGAGATGGACGCAGGCACCATGCGGAGGCACGACCCGCGGCTCCTCCTGCTGGCGATCTACTCGACCGTGATCGGCATGGTCACGGAAGTCGAGGTGCTGCGGGCCCTCGGCGAGGAGCCGACCGCACGCTCACTTGTGCGACGCCGGGCCGACGTGCTCCGGCTCCTGCACTCAGCGCTCGTGATCCAGCCCGAGGACTGATCACGGATTAGCAGAAGCGGCAGGCTGCAACCGAAGCGGCACGCCAACCGAAGCGGCACTGCAACCGAATCAGCACACTGCACGACGCCTTGAGACGACGGCTATTCCGAAGATTTGGGGATCTTCCGTCTTGGTGGCGCTTTCGGCGTGTAGCGCTTGTTCGCCGTGGGCGTCTTCGGACCGGAGGTCGCCTTCCCGGAGGTCTTCGAAGATCGCGCCGGCTTCGAGGATGACCCCGCTCCACTCCGCTCGCCTCGGCGAGCCGAGGCTTGCCGGGCGACGGCCTTGGAGTTGGCGGTGCCGTATTTATTGATGCGGAACGCTCGGAGCATGAACCAACCACCGAGGAAAACCAGAGCCAGTCCGAGGGGCGGAAATACGAGGGTGAGCGCGAGCCCGTTGATCATGAAGGTGAACGCCACCATGGTGCGTTTCCGCAGTCTCAGCGCCACCAGCCCGACGACGCAGAAGAAGAGCACGAGCCCACCGACGAGAAGGGCGTCGGGGGTCACTGCGACGGTGGCCTTCCCGTTCTTGGTGGTCTCGTGTACCGAGGCCACGTAGACGGCGAGCCCGATCGCAATCAGGGCGGAAACCAGGATTCCGAAGACAGACCATTTCACCTCGAGCTGGTCGAGCCCGCGCATCACCCCCTTGCGTTCGTCGGTGGGAACGATGTAGTCGGGATCGCGACGCAACGACACGTTCGGGTCGCGGTCCGGTCCGGCAATCGACCGCACTGCCCGATCGATCAAGCTCTGCGGCCCGTCGGCTTGAAGATCCTCGTTCGGGGCCATGAGATCTTCCAGGGTACCGGCAGCGTCCAGCGCATCGGAAATCACCTTCCGGACGAGGTTGCCCGTCTTGAGGTCTCCCGGGTCACGGGCCATGTAGCAGCTCCCATTCCGACGATCCGGCCATGGCCAGCGGCCGGGAACCGGCCCGTTCGTCGGAGCTCGGTCGTTGGGCTGTCGGCGCGCCCCCGGCCCGCCAAGGCGCTCAAATGTCGAGCGGCCCGCCGACGCACAGGCTCGCAGCGGGATCAAGGAGAGCGATTGTTCTGAAGCGCGACTACACACGATTGCCCACGATTGCAGTGACCATCGCACCTGAAGTCGTTGGGGTGGGCTCCATCTGGTCGGGAGCCGGATGAGGTTGGTAGAAGCTGCCATCCGGTGAAGCCATCCTCTTTCGACGGACTCGCAGACCGATGTGCAATGCTTTGCTCGCATCATTCGAGTTGAGCACGACGGCGGTCTGGTACTGCTCCCGCTCGCTTGGCGCTGCCGCGTGCAACCCACCTCGGACCCATCCGAACCCGGGGAGACGTTCGAAAATCAGATACGAGGTTCACGAACCTTGACCGCCCCGACCGATCGTCTCGCGAGGTCATAGCAAGACGACGACACTATGAGTTCTGCATGACGACTCTACGACTGTCGCGCAAAATGACCAAGAACAACGGCCCTTAGCGTCATTGAAGTCGACCTGACGCAAGTCGGTCTTCGGTGCGTGGACCGTCGGCAAAGAGATCTACGGAGCGCGGGCGCGGCAACGACCGTGACCGTCATTTCGACACCGCGCTGAGCATTCGCCGATGAGATCGTCCCGTCCCTTGGGCAAGAGGCCCGCACGAAGCACGGGTCCGGGGCGACTCAACAGCTGCGAGGACCTCTCGGCCACGATCCGTGCAGACTTTGACAAGATCCGTCCGGCCGACTTCGCGCTCTCCAGTCACGGCCCTGAGGGGACTACGCTCACACCCCAGAAAGCCCATCGGGCGCTTAGCTCAGCTGGTTAGAGCGCAGCCTTCACACGGCTGAGGTCGTGGGTTCGAGTCCCGCAGCGCCCACCAGGTCAGAGCCACTTTGTGCACTCCGACCAATAAGGATGTCCTAAAGATGTCCTACGACACAGTAGCGTCCTGGAATGGCCAGTAGGACAAGCAGCAAGAGCAGACCGGGCACGATGCGAGAGCGCTCGCCCGGCCACTGGCAGCTGCGCGCCTTTGCCGGACCCGATCCCGTCACCGGTAAACCGCGCCAGGTTGCGCGCACGTTCACGGGTACCGAGCGCGCGGCAGCCAAGGCGCTCGGCAAACTCGTCTCGGAGGTCGAGGCGGGCAAGTTCAACCGGACCAGCGTCACCGTGGGACAACTTCTCGACAAGTGGCTCGAGGCAGCAGAGCGAAGCCAGCGTCCGCGTACGGTTTACGAGAACCGACGCAAGATCGAGGCACGGATCCGTCCAACTCTCGGGGCGGTCCGGCTCGACAAATTGGAGCCGGACACCTTGGACACTGCGTACGGCAGGTGGTTGGACGACGGTCTCTCGCCGGCAACGGTGCACAAGTACCACGCCATCATCTCGGCGGCCTGCAATCAGGCGGTCAAGTGGGGGTGGATCGACCGGGCGCCCACGGCCCGGGCCTCGCCTCCGAGGGTCGATCGGGTCGAGATGAACGTGCCAACGCCCAAGCAGTTGATGATGTTGGTCAAGGCAGCCGAGGCAGCGGACCCCGTGCTGGCCACCGCAGTAGCTCTGGCCGCCCTGACGGGAGCCCGTCGAGGCGAGATCGTGGCGCTCAAGTGGTCCGACATCGACCTGGCGAACGGCCGGGCACGCATTGCCCGCTCTCTCACCATCGCCCGAGGCGAGCAGCACACCGGTCCGACGAAGACGCACCAGTCCCGGGACATTGCCCTGGACCCCGTCTGCGTCGAGATACTGAAGCAACGGTGGGCCTACATGGTCGATCTTTCCGAGTGGGCCGAGTCCCCGATGGTGCCCGACCCGTACGTGCTCAGTTACAACGCCGACGGCGGGCTGCCGGCCAGCCCGGACACGCTGACCCACGGGTTCGGGAAGCTGTGCGTGGCGATGGAACTGCCTGCCCTGAAGAAGCTTCGCCAGACCAAGCCGAAGGCCAAGCGAACGGACCTCGCACCCGGGGAGCGGTGGCCGTTCCGCTTCCACGACTTGCGACACTTCAGCGTCACCACGCTCATTGCCGCCGGGGTCGATGTTCGAACTGTCGCCGATCGTCACGGTCACGCCAGGGCGACCATGACCTTGGATCGATACGCCCACACCCTCCCCGAGCGTGACCGGGCCGCTGCGGGCATCCTCGGTGCGGCTTTCACGCCCGTCACTACCCGACCCAGGGCCAAGCGGACGTGACCCGCCTCGACGGAGAACTGCCGCCTTGTACGCTTTCGGGTATGGCCAGCACGTTCGTTCCCCGGTCGCCCATGGGTGAACGCCTGTCCGCGCGACGGGCGGCGATTCTGGCCGCCGCTGCACGGCGCCACGCCTCGAACGTCCGTGTCTTTGGCAGTGTCGCCCGAGGCGACGACACGATCACCAGCGACATCGACCTCCTCGTCGACCTTGACCCGGACGCCAACCCGCTCGATCTGCTCGACCTCGGTTGCGATCTCGAGGACGAATTGGGCGTGAAGGTCGACGTGGGGACACCAGCGACGTTGCGGGCCTTCCTTCGAGATGAGGTGATGGCCGAAGCCGTACCTCTGTGAGCCGCAGGGATGCGGCTTGGTTGGCCGACATTTTGGTGGCCATTGATGCCATCGAGACCTACGTCTCCGGGGGCAGTCTCAACGAGGGGCTCGTCTACGACGCGTGCCGGGTGCGGCTGATTGAGATTGGCGAAGCGGTCAAGAACATCGACCCCAACCTGTTGGCAACAGTTCCTTCCATTCGGTGGAGGGCGATATCGAGAATGCGGGATCGATTGGCTCACCACTATTTCGACACTGACCATGCTCTGGTGGAGTACGTCGTCAACGAGGAACTGGTGCCGCTTCGAGTGGCGGCTGTCACGCTGGCTGAGATCGCCGCTACGTTCAATGACGTTTCCGCTGGAGACGAGCCGCCCGTTCCCGAAGTGGACACGTAACCAGTGGTCCGTTCGGGATTCACGGATGCGCATCTTCGCCGTGGAGGTATCGCTCCAGGCGCGGCACTGAAACCCTCCACCTTCCTCCGATTTGGATGGCCGGACTGAACTGTCCCGTGCGACACAGGCGGTAGAGAGTGTCGGCATGCAGACCGATGCGCCGGGCGGTTTCAGGAATCGAAATGAGATCGGGTGCAGGGTGCTCAGTGCGGATCTGTTTGAGCCCCGTGAGAGACGACGCCGAAGTCGAGGGCATGAGAGTCCATCCTTTTTCGGCCCGGAGGGACCGTCACTAACGGGGCCGGGAAACCGCCATCATCGGCCCAGACCCCGATCGAACGCTCATGTGGGAATGCCACCGGCGCTCCACGGCGTCAAGTCGCCGGCTCGGCTCGCAACAAGTTCTGGCGGCCTCGTGTTCGTCCACGATCGCCCTACGGGCGAACCCGCCAGAAGAATCATGATGTGGAGACCTGCAGTGAGGATCCACCCATGAGTTCCAGTCGAGTAGCCGGGGGGAATCGCACCCCCCGGCTCTCACGGAACCGGACGTGAATCTCTCGATTCATCCGGCTCTTGCAGGTCGGCTGGGTGTGACCGGGAGAAGGAACCAGTGAGCGAAGAGCTGCGGTGTCCGCTGTCTTGCAGCGATCAGCCGCTCCCACGCCTGCTTGGGCTTTCTCCGCAACCGCTTGAATTTCTGCATGGCCCATCTGACCAAATGCTCGTCGATGCGCTTTGCGAGGGAATACAACTCGGAGCGGTAGAAGGCCCCGTAGTAGTTGATCCAGCCTCGGACCCGGGCATTGATGGCCCGGGCGAGGCCGGACAGGTCCGTGCCACTGCGGCGGTTGAGGTGCCAGTCCCGGATCTGCTTGCCCTTCGCCTTCTTCGCACTGGCGCTCATGGCTGGAAGGAAGCTCGTAAAGAACCCCCGCCGGCTCTTGGCCAGACGACCCCGGAAGGTAAAGCCGAGGAAGTCGAAGCTGGTGTGCTCAGACGTCCCCCGGCGGTGCGTGTCCTTGCAGTACACGACCTTCGTCTTTTCGGGGTGCAGCTCAAGCCCCAAGGACCCGAGCCGTTCAGCGAGTTGGGCCCACAGATGGAGGGCCTTTGCCTCGGTGTCGCAGTGGATCACCACGTCATCCGCGTAGCGCTCGAAGGGACTGCCGGGGTGCTCCCGGTCCATCCACTTGTCGAACGCATAGTGCATGAAGAGGTTGGCAAGCAACGGCGAGATCGGAGACCCTTGCGGGGTTCCCTTTTCTCGTGCCACGAGGGTCCCGTCTGCCATCTGCATGGGGGCGGTGAGCCACCGTTCGATGTAGAGCAGGACCCAGCGTTCGTCGGTGTGGTGAGCGACCGCTTTGAGCAGCAGATCATGAGGCACGCTGTCGAAGAAGGCCCGGACGTCGATGTCGAGCACCCAGTTCTGCTTCCAACAGCGCTGACGAGTCACGGCCAGGGCGTCATGGGCACTGCGCCCAGGACGATAGCCATAGCTGTCATGGTGGAAGATCGGCTCAAGCTTCTCTTCCAGCAGCATCGCTGCTGCGGTCTGGGCGATCCGGTCCACCGTATTCGGCACACCCAACACCCTGACCCCGGTCCCATGATCCTTCGGTATCTCCACCGCCCGCACCGGCCCGGGGAAGTAGGTCCCCGAACTCATCCGGTTCCACAGCTTGTAGAGGTTGTCCCTCTCATTATCTGAAAACCGCTCAATGCTGACGGCGTCCACGCCCGGCGCACCGCCGTTCGCCTGGACCTTCATCCACGCCTCGTAGACGAGGCGCTTTTGAATCTCAAACGACTTCATTCCCAACTGTGATCCGTCCATCAGCTCCTCCCCCGAAGGGTTGACTGATGGGTGACCTGACCTGCCCAGCCCCTTGGCTCGGACCCCATTACAGGGCCTTCATCGCTACTACGAGCTGGTCCGCCTCTGTGCTTCGCATCGGTACTCTCCCCCACGTGGCCTTGGCCGCCCGGGGTTCTCCCTCTCGCCGACCAGGGTGCCGACAGCACCCAATGCAACCGGTCGTTCGTATCGAAGCGACAGATTCTCCTGTTCCATGCCAGGGCCTGCAACGAGCTCACGCCACCTTTACACCGGACACCGCCAGGGCCACGAGCAGGCAGCTCCCCGGCTCCGGACACGCCATCAACGCGCACCCTTTTCCCAGGACAGAGACTCAGCCCCGGTTTCGATGTCAAGGTTGTTTTTCACGATGCGTCAGCAGTGGTTTACACATGTTCGTCTTCTCGTTGCTCACCCGACCCGCTGGTAGCGGGCCTTCTCCGCAGTCGCTTCCCACCCCGGCTCTTGACCGGCATGACACTGCGATGGTTTGGGATCTCCGCCTGCACGGCGAACCCGGAGGGCCTCCCTCCATCCCTGGCACAGCACGGTTCGTGTTGCGATCTTCTACATCGTCACCACTCCCCTTTCAGGACGCACAGCCTCCAATAGTTTCGGGAGCACCAGGAGATTCGGCCTGACTTGAAGTGATGTGCGTGACGCCTTGGGCGTCGTCGGCGGAACTCTTCTGGCACCAATACGAATACGGCACGCCCCGTCTCAAAGAGTGGGTGATTGGCCCGAGTTGCTCCAACAACTCGGAACCGCCCGTCACTTCAATCCGGAACGGCCGTGCCACCCCTGAACACTTAAGAAAGGAAGGGATGGCCGTGACCATCGTAGAAGCTGCCCGTGGTGTGACCGGTGGAGTCGATACCCACCTCGACGTCCATGTGGCAGCAGCCCTCGATCCTTTGGGAACGCTGCTCGGCTCAGAGTCCTTTGCCCCGACGCCGGCCGGGTACAAGGAGCTGCTCGGTTGGCTCGAGAGCTTCGGTTCCGTCACCAAAGTCGGCGTGGAAGGAACCGGGTCCTATGGAGCCAACCTGGCCCGATTTCTCCGTCGCGGCGGCATCGAAGTCATCGAAGTCGACCGGCCCAACCGCCAGGCCCGTCGCCGCAGCGGCAAGTCCGATCCCCTCGACGCCGTTGAGGCGGCCAGGGCTGCGTTGTCGGGACGGGCCAGTGGGGCGGCCAAATCCCGCGACGGCTCGGTCGAAGCAATCAGGGTCCTGGTCGTGGCCAAACGCTCAGCTCGACAAGCTCGCACCAAGGCCCTGGTTCAGATGCGTCATCTGGGCTTCAGTGCCCCCGACGAGCTGCAAGGTCGGCTCAACGGCCTCAGCGTCTCCGCTCTGGTGGACCAAGGAGCCAAGCTCCGACCGGGACGTTCAGCCGATCCGGTCATGGCGGCAACCAAGGCTTCGATCGCTTCACTGGCCCATCGGATCCAGTCACTCGAGCGCGAGATCGCGGAGCTCGACGCCATGCTCGCACCGCTCTTGGCCGCGACGGCACCCGAGCTGCTCTCCCTCTTCGGGGTCGGTCACGATGTCGCAGCGGTCCTCCTCGTTGCTGCCGGCGACAATCCAGAGCGACTGCACTCAGAGGCGGCCTGGGCTCACTTGTGCGGAGTGGCCCCGATCCCGGCATCTTCGGGCAAGACCTCGGGCCGTTATCGACTCCACAGCGGCGGCAACCGCCAAGCCAACTCTGCGCTCTGGCACATCGTCATTACCCGACTGGCGTGGGACCCCGACACCAAGGCCTACTTCGAGCGCCGAGTCAAAGAGGGACGAACGAAACGTGAAGTCATCCGAATCTTGAAACGCTACGTCGCCCGCGAGGTGTACCGAAACTTACCTCGCGCCTAAATCCTTGGCCGCGGGTCTGGCTCACGCCAGAAGTGTCGCCCCACGGGTTGACTTGAAGAAGACCAGCCGACCCGCGGCTAGGGCTGCCCATTTTGCGAACGCGTGGCTTCATAAGAGCATGCCCTCTCTTCGAGTGGCTCATGATTGTTTCGCCCGCTGTTTCCACCCCGAAATTTCCAAAAAGGACTTGACAACTCATAGGAGCGTCTTCTTACTCGGCCCAGGGGCTTCCCTCGCCGGGGACTGGACTCCGCTCCGCTGCCGGTGGTGGTCTCGGTCATGCGAACGACGCAGGGGCGTCGTTCGCGCGGAACATCGAGCATTGCACCGAGGCCGAAAGCTGGGCGTCGACCACGAGCTTCAGGCGGCGTCGAACGGACACCACCCGACGCTGACCCGATGCCAGCGCTCCGAACTCAAGGGCAGCCAAGAGATCGTCACGTTCGAGATCAGGATGGTCCTCGATGACCTCCTCGATGCTCATGCCGCGACGCCAAGAGTTCCAAGAGGTTCTCGACGGGGTAGCGCAACCCGCGCACCGTGGGCTGACCATGGCAGACCGAAGGGTCGGTGGCGGTGCGCTCCAGCCGTGACATACACGCCACAGTACAGACGACACATCCCATGCCAGCCCCGTCGCTGTCCACCACCCGCGGCATCACTTCACAGACCGACGTCTCCGGACCCTCGCCAAGCTCACCAGCACCAGCAGTCCATCAGCCACATCACGTCGCGGCACACGAATGGCATCAGAGGGGTTCCAAGAACCGATCGTGGTCGGAGATCGGCTGAGGAAGTGTGGGACGACCGGCGTCTCGTCAGTGGGATGCACCGTGCTTTCAATCCGCAGGATGACGCTGGGGTCGGGCTATCGGTACCTGATGGAGTCGGTGGCGGCCGGCGATGGCGTGCGCCACCAAGCGATGAGTCTGGCCGACTACTACGGCCCATCCGGCACGCCGCCCGGGGTCTTTCTGGGCGCCGGCCTGGCCGCCCTCGACGGCGGCCGCGGGGTCGAGATCGGCTCAGAGGTCAGCGAGCAACATGTGTTGAATCTCCTCGGGATGTGCGCCGATCCAATCAGCGGCGAACCACTGGGACGCCCGCCGCTCCGCTCGCGGCCCTCATCGGCGACGCGTAGGTCGGGACGAATCGGGACCATCGGTTCTCCCGTCGATGTCGCCGGTCGGGCAGAGCCGGCGGCCCGTGACGAAGCCGAGGTTCGAGCACTCACTGCTACGAACCGGACGCCGGTGGCCAGTTTCGACCTCACCTTCTCTCCCAGCAAGTCGATCTCGACGGCATGGGCCTTGGCCGACGCCGACACCAAGGCGGCGATCTATGCCTGCCATCGCCAGGCCATCGAGGTCGTCCTCACCTACGCCGAGCGCGAGGTCTTCCACTCGCGTTCGGGCCGAAACGGCGTGGTGCAAGAGGACGTCGAGGGCGTGGTGGCCACCGCGTTCACCCACTTCGACTCGAGGGCCGGCGACCCCCAGCTCCACGACCATTTAGTGGTGGCCAACCGGGCCCGGTCGGCCTCCGACGGGGAGTGGCGCACCTTCGACTCGCGTGGTCTGTTCAAGAGCGTGGTCATGCTCGGAGAGCTGCACCAGGGCGTGTTGGCCGATCTGTCGACCCAGGAGTTGGGATGGGACTGGGACCAAAGGTCACGGCGTCATTCCGAGGAGGTCCGCTGGGAGGTGGCCGGGGTTCCCGAGGCCCTGATGGCCGAGTTCTCGCAACGGGCCGCCGCCATCGAGGAGCGCGCCAGCCCACCACGACCGAGATCATCAAACTGCGCCAGCAAGCGACACTCGAGACCCGGCCGCGCAAAGAGCACCGCACGCTCGGTGCGATGACCGAGACGTGGCGCCGAGCGCGCCGAGCACTACGTCGGGCGTGACCCCGAAGCATGGGTCATTGGCCTGTCCAATCGGAACGACCTGCCGTTGCTCCGAGCCGGCGACTTGGCCGACGAGATACTCGCCGACGCGGCATCGGTCACGATCCGCAAGGTGTCTGAGCGTCGGGCCACCTTCTCCCGGGCCAACGTCCTGGCAGAAGTTCATCGCCAGTTCCACGGTGTCCGCTTCGCCTCTCCTGACGATCGGATTGCCGTGGCCGAGCGCACCGCCGACCTGGCCACCGGGCAGTCGTTGCTCCTCTCGGCACCTGAGTTGCACTTCACGCCGGAGCGCCTACGCGGGGCCGATGGGACCAGCCGGTTCCGGGCCAAGGGCCACGAGCTCTACACCACCGCCATCCTCGTAGACGCCGAGGCCCGCCTGCTCGAGGCCGGGCGAGAAATGGATGGTCCGTCCGTCGCAACGGGCACGGTTGTCGCCGTCACGTCCGCCGCCCTGCCGGCCCAGAACCATCCCCCGTCCATCGATCAGGCAGTGGCGATCAAGCAGATCGCCGCCTCCGGTCGCAGGGTCGACGTGTTGGTCGGACCGGCAGGGACCGGCAAGTCGATCACGATGGCCGGACTGCGCGCCGCATGGGAAGCCGAACACGGCGCGGACTCCGTGCTCGGTCTGGCCCCCTCGGCCTCCGCATCCGAGGTGCTGGCCGAAGCGCTGGGGATCGACACCGAGAATACCGCCAAGTGGCTCCATGAACACCGCCAGCATGTCGAGCGAGTGGCAAAGATCGCCGACCTGCGCGCCGCGCTGCGCTCTCCCGCAACGTCGCGACGGCGATCTTCTCTGCACGTACAGGTGACTGGCCTCGAGGAGGAAGTGGCCCGATGGAAGCTTCGGGCGGCCCAGTTGGTGATCGTGAACGAAGCCAGTTTGGTGGGGACGTTCGCCTTAGACGAGCTGGTGGCCGCCGCCCGAGAGGCCCGAGCCAAAGTGGTCCTGGTGGGGGATCAGGCCCAACTGAGCGCAATCGACGCCGGCGGGATGTTCGCCGCCTTGGTACGCGATCAGGGCGGCCTGGCCGCAGAGCTCACCGACGTGCGCCGGTTCACGAGTCCTTGGGAGAAGGCGGCAAGTGTCGAATTGCGAGCTGGGTCCCCGGACGCCATCGACGCCTATGCGTCCCAGGGGCGGGTGGTCGGAGGGAGCCGAGACGAGATGCTCGACGCCCTCTATGGGGCATGGAAACAAGACAGCGAGGAGGGTAGGACCAGTCTGATGATCGCCGGGGATCTCGGCACCGTCGGCGAACTCAACGCGCGGGCGCAGGCCGACCGGATGGCCGCTGGCCGCTGGCCGCGTCTCTGGGGACCGGGTGCCCGTGGCCGGAGGGGCAATGGCAGGGATCGGGGACCAGGTGGTGACCCGCCAGAACAACCGGCGCATGGCCACGGGAAAGCGGTGGGTGCGCAACGGTGATCAATGGAGCGTGACCGGCTCACATGGCGACGGCTCGCTGACTCTGCAACGACTCCGTGGCACGGCGAAGGTCCACTTGCCGGCCGACTACGTGCGTGAGCATGTGGAGCTCGCCTATGCCTCGACCGCTCATCGGGCGCAGGGCCGGACGGTCGACACGGCGCATGCCATGGTCGGTCCGACGACCACCCGAGAGGTCCTGTACGTCTCGGCCACCCGAGGCAAGGAGGCCAACCGCCTCTATGTGGACACCAGCTACGACCCCGACCCTCAGACCTCCCACGAGGAAGCGTTGGAGCCAATGACGGCAAAAGGCGTTCTCGTCGGTGTGCTTCGCAATGAAGGTGCCGAAGTGGCCGCCCACGACATGATCGTCGCGAGCAGCACGAGGCAGAGGGCATGGAGCGGCTCTCCGCCGAGTACCTGACCTTGGCGACCCAGGCGCAAGCCGAGCGCTGGGATGCCCTCCTCGCACGCTCTGGGCTCTCCGATGACGACCTCGCCACCGTGACAGCCAGACGCGGCACGGGGTCCGCTGTTCGCGGGATTGCGCGACGCTGAAGCACGCGGTCTCGACCTTGAAGCGGCCCTGCCACAGCTTGTCGCGGGCAAGTCCCTGGCTGATGCCACCGATATCGCTTCCGTTCTCCACAGTCGGGTTGAGCGCTGGGCCCACGCGGCCGGGGGCAGGCGCCGGCACACCGGACAGCTGATTGCCGGGCTCATCCCGAGAGCCCAGGGTGTGACGGATCCGGATATGGCCCGGGCCCTGGCCGAGAGGGACCACGCCATGGAACGACGGGCTCTGTCGTTGGCTGAAGAGGCGATTGCGGCCCGACACACCTGGGTTCGGCCGCTCGGACCTCCGCCGAGCGGATCAGCCCGGCGGGAGCGCTGGTTGCGAGAAGTGTCGACCGTCGCGGCCTACCGGGACCGCTGGCACATCGAGGGTCAGCGCCCGCTCGGCGCGGCTCCGGATCGAGAAGACCTAGAACAGACGTCCCAGAGCAAGAGGGCGCTGGAGGCAGGGGAGCGGGCGAAGACGATCAGCACGGACCGAATGAACCAGCCCATCAATCATGGCGCGGAGCCATGGGTCGAGATTTCGCAGGGGGTCGAACTTTGAGGGTATTTGGTTCGGGTGCTAACGACCAGCTAACCCGCCCGGAACGGCCCTTCGAGGTCATGCCCCACTTGCATATTGCGCCGTCAAAGTGGGACACCTGAGGCGATCCAATGCGGCTGGCAGTGGCGCCGTAGGCGTGGTCCGCTTGATTGCCCTGTGCAAATGCACCAACCCCCAGCTTGGCGAAGCGATTCCCAATCAGTGAGCCGCCCGGGTCTCGATCCCGGCACCTGGGTTAGGAGAATCCCCAGCCCAGCAACAAAGGTGCCTCGCTGCCTTGAGGTCTGATGGCTGTCGGCTGGGGCAGCATCATGTCGGTCGTAGCGTTTTGCAGTAGAGAGGAACGGCAAAAGTTCTGTTCAGGCTAGGCCCACCCCTTCACTGGGGACGCCGTGGGTCGACGGCGGGACTGCGCAGGACGATCATCACCCCCGACGACGCTGGAATGCCAGTGTGGAGAGAGCGATGCCAGCACGCCGACGGAGACCCCAGGACGATTCTGCGACGCGCACGGCGCTTCTCGATGCGGCCGAGGCGCTCATGCTCGAGGAGGGCTACGCGGCAGTCACCTCTCGAAAGATCGCCAATCGAGCCGGGCTGCCCAATGCCATCCACTACTACTTCGAGGACATGGACGATTTGTTCATCGAACTGTTCCGGCGCGGTGCCGCTCGGAGCCTGGCGCGACAGGAAGAGGCACTCGCCTCGCCGCAGCCGCTTTGGGCGTTCTGGGATCTCTTGATGGACCGATCGAACGGGGATCTCACGACCGAGTTCATCGCGTTGGCCAATCACCGCAAGGCCATCCGTTCCGAAATCGCCGAGTCGTCCCGCACCTTTCGGCGTGCGCAACTCGCTGCGTTGAACGGCTTGGCCACGACGTCCCCGGAGCGCCACCGTCCTACTCCTCAGCGCGGTCTCGCGTTTCCTCATTACCGAGAACGCCTTCGACCTCGACATC
The DNA here is from genome assembly GCA_963767195.1 of uncultured Acidimicrobiaceae bacterium. GTDB lineage: Bacteria > Actinomycetota > Acidimicrobiia > Acidimicrobiales > RAAP-2 > Bog-473. Next base: position 326,690 of record CAVYDA010000001.1, read on the forward strand.
GGACACGCCCAAGTCGTCGAGTTCGTCGAAGGCTGCATCCGGCAGATTGAGGGTGAGCGACATGGCCAGGCGGATCCCGAAGCCGGATTGTGTTTCGTCACTTGACGAAATAGGTTGTTGGGCGGGCAGCGCGCGTGCCGTGGTGGGTACCTGGAGAGGAGCGAGGAATGGTTACTCGCGAGGAGAACGAGCTGATCACGCGGGTCGAGGGCGATGCTCCCATGGGCAAGCTCATCCGCGAGAATTGCTGGGTCCCCTACGCCCTCTCTGACAACCTCTTGGCTGGAGAAGCACCGACCCCAGTACGGCTCCTGGGCGAGAACTTCGTGTCGTGGCGTACGCCGGACGGCCGGGTGGGGTTTCTCGCCGAGGCCTGTCCCCATCGTCAGGCTTCGTTGCTTCTGGCGCGCGTCGAGGGGACCGGGCTGCGTTGCATCTATCACGGATGGAAAACCGACGTGTCTGGCGTCGTGGTCGAGGCGCCGACCCAGGTCGTGCGGCACGACCGCTTTTGCGCTGCGGTCAAGGTCACCCATTTCCCGGTGCATGAGGCCGGGAACATCGTGTGGGTGTGGTTGGGCGGCCCCGATCCACCCCCCTTCCCTGACCTACCTTTCACAGTCGAGCACGGGAACAAGACGGCGGTGACCTTCTCGACCCTGCCCGTCAACTGGCTGCAAGCGCTCGAGGGTGGCCTCGACTCGGTGCACGCCGGGATACTGCACCAGAGCTGGACCCAGAAAGTCATGGACGAGAAGACCGATTCGATGGACGAGGGGAAGGCGACCGTCGCCTTCATGAAGATCCCCATCTATGAGGCCGATGAAGCCTCTTTCGGCATGCGCGCCGCATCGCTGCGCAAACAGGACGACGGCAAGACTTACGCCCGGGTGACCAACTTCTTCTTTCCCCTCGTCATCGTCGCCGCCACGGGCTTCGTCGACCGCTATCACCTCTTCGCTTTTGCCCCCGTCGACGACACACATCACTCGCTGTTCTTCGGTAGCTACGGCACCGCACCGATGTCCCAGAAGGACTTCGGCGCCGTGCGAGAAGACTTCGACCCCGACCCGCGCAACTTCTCGACGGTCAGCGGCGACCGGTTCAACCGATGGGGGCAGAACCGGGCACTCATGGATGCCGGTCACCACACCGGCTTCGACCGGAGCGTGGTGGACGAGGACTCGGTCGTGCAGGTCAGCATGGGACCGATCGTCGACCGCTCCAAGGACAATCTCTCGGCCAGCGACGGTGCAGTCGCAAACGCCCGGCTCCTCCTCCTCGACGCGCTGGCCGCCTATGAGCGGGGCGAGCTTCCCCCGGGCAGCGCCCGGGGTCCAGACGTCGTTCGCATCCCCGACCCGTACGACGCTGTGCTCGGGCCGGACGAGTCGTGGCGCGACATCGAGGCCGGGTGAGCGAGCTCGTCGTCGCCCCCACCGCCAAGACGATCGGCGCCGAGGTCACGGGCATCGCGCCGCGCGATCTCGTGGAGGACGAGTCCCTCGTCGACGCGATCATGGACGCGCTCGAGACCCACGGCGTCCTCGTATTCCCCGATCTCCATCTCGACCCGGACACGCAGGTGGCGTTCTGCCGGCGTTTCGGGGAGCTGGACTACTCGGAGGGTCACCACCCTGTGGCAGGCATCTACCGCGTCACGCGGGACGCCACGAAGAATTCGGCAGCCGAGTACCTCAAGGGCACGTTCCACTGGCACATCGATGGCTGCACGCCGCTCCACGGGGAGCCGCCCCAGAAGGCGGCGCTGCTCAGCGCCAAAGCGGTGGCGGAATGCGGCGGGGAGACCCAATTCGCCAGCACTTATGCCGCCTACGACGCCCTCACCGAGGACGAGAAGGAGCGGTTCGCCTCGTTGCGAGTCCTGCATTCGCTCGAGGCGTCACAGCGGTTGGTCTACTCGAACCCGACACCCGAACAGGTGCAGGGTTGGCGTTCCCGCCCGACATCCGTGCACCCTCTGGTCTGGACGCATGATTCTGGACGCAAGTCACTCCTCATCAGTGCCCACGCCGATCACGTCGTCGACATGGACCCTGACGAGAGTCGCGCGTTGCTGTACGAGCTGATGGACCGTGCCACTCGGGACGAGGTCGTCTACAGCCACCATTGGTCCGTCGGTGACACCGTCATCTGGGACAACACCGGCGTCATGCACCGGGCCACGCCGTATGACGCCGGATCGCCTCGCGAGATGCTCCGCACCACCATCTTCGGCAGCGAGCACATCCGATAGGGCCCTTCCGAGAGGCCCATCTGACTGGAGAGACATGCCCAAGGGTTATGTGATCATGACCGAGGTCATCCGCGACCCTGCGGGGATGGCGGCGCATGGTGCCGTCACCTACGACTCCCTCGTCGAGCACCGCGCCAAGATGCTCGTCGTCGACGCCGACTACGAGGTGCGTGAGGGAACCTGGGAATCGGGCAGCCGGCTCGCCATCATGGAATTCGAGTCGCCCGACGTCGCTCGTCACTGGTACGAGTCCGAGGCAGGCCAAGAAGCGCACGCGATGCGCCGGGCCGCCGCCGAATGCAACGTGCTCATCGCCTCCGGATTCGTTCCGAAAAACCCTGGCAACAAGCTGGCGGCCTACCCCGAACCGGTTGCTGCCGAGGAAGGAACGGGCCTTCGGGGCGAAGCGCGGGGCCTGGCACCCGGTCGGGGCCGCATGGTGGGCCGCCGAGTCGTGGTCGTCGGCGGCGGCCAAACCGACTTCCAGTTGGAGGACCAGCCCATTGGCAACGGCCGAGCCCTCGCCGTGCTCCTCGGCCGGGAAGGTGCCCAGGTCGTGGTGGTCGATCGCAACGAGGCCTCGGCCGACGAGACGGTGGCACTCATCCGTGCCGAAGGCGCCGCCGCCCACACGGTAGTAGCCGACGTCTCGGATCCCGACAGCATCTCCGCCATGATCGCCGCGGCGCAGAGTGCGCTCGGTGGCATCGACGGACTCGTCTACAACGTCGGCATCCCCGGACCCGTCGGCTTCGATGAACAGACGCCCGAGGCCTGGGACATCACGTTGGACGCGAACCTGCGCGGCGCCATGTTGACCGCCCGCGCGGTCCTGCCCGTGCTCGAACCCGGCTCGTCCGTCGTGTTCGTCTCCTCCATCGGCGCCGTGCGGGGGATCGGGAAAATGATCGCCTACGACGCCTCCAAAGCCGGGCTCTCGGCCCTGGTGCGGGCCACGGCGATCGCCCGCCAGAGCGACGCCGTCAGGGCGAACATCGTGATGTTGGGGATGATCGATACGGGGATCGGCCGCGACGGTGACCGCAACATGCCCGGCCGGGAGAACATCCCCGTTCCGCTCGGGCGCCGGGGGACAGCCTGGGAGGCGGCGTACGCCTCTCTCTTCCTCCTCTCGCACGAGTCGACCTTCATCACCGGCCAGACACTGGCAGTCGACGGCGGCCGGACCACCTTGTCGTGAAAGAGAACAGGTCAGCTCTGGTCGGCACGCCGTCCGACCAATGTCCCGACATCCTGTCCACGGGCCGGACCGATGTGACGACGATCTACGCGTCGCTGTCCAAGCGGCATCCCGAAGGGCTCGACGCTGCCTATCTGGAGTGGCACTCGCTCGACCACCGCCCCGAACAGCACCGCCTGACACAACTCCGCGCGTCCTTTCGGATGGTCTCCACACCCGCCTGCCGAGCGGCCAGGGCGGCGAGCGACGATCGCTACGACGAAGCCGACCACCTCCAGAGCTACTTCTTCACGGACCTCACTGCGATGGAGGCCTTCAACGACTTGAACGTGGCCTTGCACAGTGCAGGACGGACCCCGTACCTGCTACCGCTAGTGGAACGCGCCGTCTACCGGGTTGACGCGATCGCCGCCGCACCTCGGATCAAGATCGGCGCTGACGTCATGCTCTGGTGGTCAGCCAAGGGCATCTACTTCATGATCGAACGCGGCGGAGTCTCCGTCGCGGATCTGGTGGACGTCCCGGGCGTGGGAGGTGCCTGGTGGGGTGGAGCGGAACCGCTCGAGCCCCCCTTCACAACTCGTGACAATTCCGGTCTCCAAGTGAGCTATCTCTTCCTCGATGACGAGCCGGCCGAGGTGGCCGAGCGCCTGCGCCCCCGGCTTCGAGAGCGCTGGTCCGCGACCGCTGCCGAGCCGCTTCTCGCCGCTCCCTTCCACAGCCTGGTGGCCGACGAGTGGGACCGCTACCTGCCGTAGATGCCGGTGATCGACCGAGCCGGTGATCGACCGAGCCGGTGATCGACCGAGAAAGCAAGGGCGCGCTTCCCTACCTGGACCGCGAAGTGCGGCACTGGTCGCCGGCACGGGTCTTCTGGGGAGACCATCTTGCAGTCCCTGGCCATCGCAGTGTCGACAGGCGCTCGCAGGTGCTCTGGAATTCCTCGGACGATTCTGCGGAGGGACTGGTCGATTGCGTAAGCGCCCGAGGGGTGCCCCAAAACGCGCTGGCGAATCACCGATCAAAAGTGTCCCCGTCCGCTGGTCTTGGGTGTCGCCCGCCATGTTGAAGGGACCACCCTTCCGTCAATGTGAAGGGACCACGTCTCGGAGGATTCCAGTGTCGGCGTGACGATGATGACGGGTGTCGGTGGTTCGGTCAAGGGCGTCGCTTGCGCCGAGGGCTTCGTGGGGACGTCCCACCGACGTCGAGCCCAGGTTTTTGGTGCTTGCGGTAGGACTCGCCGTCGAGGACCAGCTCGTAGGCGGCCGACTGGAGGCGGTCGATGGCGGACTGGGCCAAGAGGGCGTCGGCCATCTGTCCGATCCACTCGATGGGCTCGCGGTTCGACGTCACCAGGGTGGACGCGGCCCGGTGACGCTCGACGACGAGCTCATAGACGTCGGCCGTGTCGAGGGGGTCGAGGGGCTGGAGCGCGAAGTCGTCGAGGATCAACAAGTCCACGCGCATGAGCTTGCGCATCTCGGCGTCGTGGGAGTTGTCCAGGCGACTGGCCCGGAGGCGCTTCAACAAGACGTCGGCCCGGGCGAAGCTCACGCTGTAGCGCCGCCGCACCGCGGCGTGACCGAGCGCGCTGGCCATGAACGTCTTGCCCACCCCGACGGGTCCCATGATCATGACGTTGTGGCCGGCGTCGATGAAGCGCAGCGAACACAGCTCGTCCCAGACCTGGTGGTCGAAGTTGACCTTGGTGGCCTCGTCCCAGTTCTCGAGCACCATGTCGGGGTCCAGGCCAGCCACCCGGCCCCGCAGGGCGGCCGACGTGGTCTCGCGCCGGGTCACCTCGTCGGAGAGGACGAGCTCGAAGAACTCGGCGTGTCCCATGTCGCGGGCCTTGGCCAGGGCGAGGCGCTCGGGGAGCGTGTCGAGGCAGCGCCCGAGCTTGACCGCTCGCAGCACGGTCTTGAGCTCGGCCGAGATGACCGGGATGGGCGCGCTCATCTCACAGCTCCCGCTGTGGTGGCTTGTGTGCCCCGATCCGACACCCCTGCGGTGTCAGGGTCCCGCGGTTTTGCTGGGAGAACGCGAAAATCCTCGGGCGGCCGGGCGAAGCGGGCCGAGAGCAATCGGCCCTGGAGGGGGAGGACCGGGTCTGCTCCGCTCTCTTGGGCCCGCTCGATCATGCGTCCGATCAGCGAGACGCTGTAGGCCTCGGCCTCGGCGGCGCGGGCACAGGCCGCTTCGACGCGCGCCGGACCCCACTTCTTGACCAGGGCGAGCAGTGCGTAGACCTGGCGCATCTTGGTCCACGGCAGCGGGTGGTCCAAGATCACGGCCGCGTAGGCCCCGATGGCCGGCCCGTGATTCTCCGCCATGGCGCGCAGGCGGTCGAGGTCGCGCAACGCATAGACGCTCTTGTGCGACGGTAGATCGTCGGGATCGCTCGAGCGTCCCCCGGGCGCTTGGCGGGGATGGACCTTGACGAGTTGGCCGCGCCAGAACAACTTGACCAGCTGCGCGTCGGCCCGGGCCTCGAGCGTGCGCCCGATCAGGTTGCCCGGCACCGAGTACAGCGCCTTGGCCACTTCGACGTGGTGGTCGCGGTGCACCTTGGGACGGGCGTAATGCGGCAGGTCATAGGGACCGGCCGGCACCGGAGCCAGCACCGGCGCCTCGGTGGTGGCGAAGTGCTCGGCCGGACGGCACGCCGTCGTCCCGTGGATCCGCATCCCGGCGATCAGCGCGCACCACTCGGAGGCCCGGCGCTGGGCGTCGGCGAGATCGATGAAGTGCTCGCCGGCAAAGAACGAGCGGCGCACGTAAGGGACCACGCGCTCGACCCGTGGCTTGTCCTGGGGCCGACGGACCCTCGTGGCGTCGATGAGGAAGCCTCGCGACCGGGCGTACTCGCTGAAGGCCCAATTGAGGCGGGGCTCGGTCGGGTTCGCCTTGTCGACGATGCCTGACATGTTGTCGGGGATCACGACCGCGAAGACGCCGCCGAAGAAGTTCCAGGCGGCCTCGAACCCCTCGATGACGCTCTCGATCGTCTGCGAGAAGGTCAGCCACACGAAGCTGTAGCGGCTGACACAGGGCGTGAAGATCAGGGCATGGCAGACCCGGCGCCGATCGGTGGCGGGGTCATAGAGGATCCCCATGCGCCCGAAGTCGACCTGGAGCTCTTGGCCCGGCTCCCCGTCCGCGACGCGCACGGTTGTGCTGCGACCCCGGCGGGGCCCGCACAGCTCGGCGCAGTAGCGCCCGAGGGTGCGCGTCGGGACGCAGATCCCTTGGCGGGTGAGCAGGGTGTGGATCTTGGCGACGGTCAGTCCGTCTTCGTCGAGCCATTTCTTGATGGCTTCTCGATGGGGCTCGAGCCGGCGCCAGGTCGCCCCGTGGCCGTCAACGCGGTGCGGCCTGACCCGCTCGAGTACCGAAGCGATGAACACGTCGCTCAGCTGGGCTTCCCCGGCGTCGCGCTCGAGGCCGAGATCCCTCGCTGCCTCCACGTAGCGCCGGACGGTTTTGCGGTCGATGCCGACCAGCTTTTCGACCGAGCGCAGCCCTTGGCCGCCCAGCCAGAGCCGGAGCACCTCGGTGACTTCGTACACAGGTACCTCCCTGAATCCCATCGCCGCTCCTCAGATCCGCTGACCGTTGGCGGCGAGTGCACCGGATCGCGGACCGGCGCTGGTGGATCCCCAGGGGTGGTCCCATTACTGGCGGAAGGGTGGTCCCATGCTGGTGGCGGGACTCAGCTCAAGGTGGTCCCATCTCGGTGGCGGGCGACACTTGGGTCGGGAATTTCCGGATCGCTTTCACCAACCGCTCATTTTCGCGAGCATCGAAACCTGACGGCTGGTATCGAATCATCGGTGAGCCTTAACCCAAGTCGCGGACCCGCTTGACCTCAGCCGTATCCGGGCTGAGGTCGGGTCCGAGCGGGGCCGCGACGTGGCGTAGGACGAGCAGGCCTCCGACCTGGAGAAGCTCAGCCGTTGTCGGGCTGAGGTGTAGGCACGAGCCTTGTCCTACAAAATGTCCTAGAAACTCCGTCGTCACGTGTCGTCTGCTGTCGTCTGCTGACTACATCGTTTCTGATCAAGCCGTGAGTCGTCGTGTTGGGTCGTGCCATGCGTAGGCACGGACCGGATTCACACGGCTGAGGTCGTGGGTTCGAGTCCCGCAGCGCCCACCCTGTTCCCCCTGGTCAGAGACCTAATCGCAGCGACGGAGCATGTCAGGTTGGCGGATGAGACACCACAAAGACCCGAGATTTTGACTGCTCGTATTTGAGACGCTCGTACTCCGGTTCACAGCGCAGCACAAGCGGTGGCCGTCAACACCCGGCCACGACCGCGCTCGCGTAACCTCGGGATCAGAGGGAGGCGCGAGTGTCTCGTTAAGGCTCACCTCGACCGAGCGTCATCGGAGGACTCAATGGAGCACCGATCGGGGATCGTTCCGTATCTGTTCTATTCGGACGCCGAAGGAATGATCGAGTGGTATTCGACGGTCTTTGGATTCAAAGAGCATTCCCGCTATACCGATGAAGCAGGTCGGATCACGAACGCCGAGATGATCGTTGGCGATACGGAGCTCTGGATGGATGGAAATCCACCCGCAGGCTGGTCTCCAGAATCGATCCCATAGATTGGTGTCTGGGTCGATAGTCCTGACGCCACACACGAACGAATCCGGGCTCACGGCGTCCACATTGACCGGCCTGAGGACAAGCCCTATGGAGTGCGCATGACAGGTTCGATTCGAGACCCCGCGGGCTACTCCTGGGCGTTCATGCGGCGCATCCCTGGCTAGGTAGGAGAGAGGGGCCGAAGGTAGCTGTCCGGTCTGCGGCTGCCGCCAGGACTGTGACTCATATTCCTCGTACGGCAACAATCGGGCGTCCGGGTTTCGGACGGCGGGCTCAACCGGTGGGTACAAGAAGCTCGGCGAGCCGCTCCGATGGTTTCATATATCCAAGCGTCTTGCGGGGACGGTTGTTGAGGCTGCGCTGGAAGCCGGCGAGACACTGTGCTGGGAAAGGTCGCTGCCCTTGGGCATGTATTGGCGGAGGAGCCCGTTCGTGTTCTCGTTCGATCCGCGCTGCCACGGACTGTGCGGATCGCAGAAATAGACGGGGATGCCGGTGTCGATACTGAACTCGTGGTGAGCTGAGAGCTCCTTGCCCTGATCCCAGGTGATGCTGCGAAGGAGCTCGGCTGGAAGGCCGGCGATGGCCGCCTCCATGGCGGCGTTGACCTTGATGGCTTCGCGGCCATCGGGCAGGTGGAGTAACACCACGTAGCGAGTGCTCCGCTCGACCAGCGTTCCGACGGCGGAGCGACCGTTCTGGCCGAGGATGAGGTCGCCTTCCCAATGACCCGGCACGGCACGGTCGCTCGCTTCGGCAGGTCGCTCCGAGATCATGACCATGCCGGGGATCTTCCCCCGGCGCTCCGTGCGGCCCTTTCCCCGGCGCTCGACGCGGCCGGTGCGCAGACACCGGGTCAGTTCGCGACGCAGCTCACCGCGGCCCTGGACGAAGAGCGCTTGATAGATGGTCTCGTGGCTCACCCACATCATCGGATCGTGTGGAAACTCGAGGCGCAACCGGCGGGCGATCTCCTCGGGCGACCACCACTCCTCGAGCCACTCGGTGACCTTGTCGGCCAAAGGGCCCTCGACGAGCTTGGGGGTCTTCGGGCGCCTGGCCCGGTGCTCGGCGCCTTGATGGGCCCGCCACGCCCGATAGCCGCCGCGTCCATGTTTGCCGCCGACCTCTCGCGAGACGGTCGAGACGGCTCGACCGATGGACCGCGCGATCATCGTGAAGCTCTCGTCGCGCTCGAGACCGGCCCGGATTTCCTCCCGCTCGCCCATGGACAAATGCCCAGGTGACGGTGTCCACACTTTCGGCACGGCGCGCTGAGCGGCCGCCCGGGCCAACACATTGGCCACGCCATGGCGCGACCGCTTGATCATTCGCGCAATCTCCGTAACGGAACGGCCTTGGCAATCAAGGCGCCAGATCTCTTGCTGCGCCTCTAACGGCAACCGCTTCCGCATCCGAGCCCTCCTCGATGAGAGACCAACCTTGGCCAGCTCATCGAGGAATTGCGTGGATCACTTGAACCCGCCAGGGCAAATCGCCCCTTTGGGCGGCTCCGACCAGTGCCGTCCAACGGTTCCGATCCTCGACCAGTGTCATAACCAAAGAGGAGCCTGCCCGCGCCCGTCCGGTACCCGCGCTGCCCGAGCGGAAGCGCCGACCAACGGGCCGCGGCCCTGGTCCTGATAGCAGCCCGCAGGGGCTGGGATCGCGGCCGACCGGGTGCGGCACGGTGCTCCCTGCTGTTCTGTTGCCGTCCGGGGGCGGGCATCTGCGACAACCGGCAGATCGTCAGCGCTGTGCACGAGCTGAGGTTGACACGATTCACAACGCAGTCGACGATGCATTTCGTCGTCTATCGGACGAGCCACTGCTACCCGTCCCCGAACTCCGGGCTGGGGTTAGTCCTCGATACCCGATCTGGATCGACCATGCCGGATGCAGGCAACTCGGTCACCGCAAAATCGAAGTGATCACGAGCAATTCGGGCCAACTGGTATGCCGGATTCCCAGGCGACCCGCCGGAGTTGCCGTGATTCTCAGATCCGCGAGGTCGAGCGGCCTGGGTTCGGAGAGGAACGCGGTCAGACGCTCGCCGCAGGAGGGATCTCCGAACCCGTGGAGGGTCTCGCCGTCGACGACCGCCAGGCTCGGGAGGTTTGGGTCGAAAAGCCCGGCGGCTGTGCGCGGCACGCCGGGTACGGCCGGAAAGAGCCAGATCGAATCGGTCATATCGAGCGCCAGGCGGGCGATCCACCCCTTGAACAATGGAGGCGCAGCTCGAGCCGACCCGACTCCGCCCAGGAGCTCCTCGAGCGGTTCGCGGCGTCTGGCCGTAGCCTCGGCGAACACCGCGATCCAGCGGCCTTCGAACCCGTCGCCTCCTGTCACCCACGGGGGAGTGAGCACAAGGGTCCGCCGGGGTGGACCGCCGTGCGGACCCTGTAGGGGCATGAATCCACACATGGCGAGGGAGCGGCTGGCGAGAACGCCCTCTCGCTTCTCGAACGCCACCGCGAGCGTGAGACCCGGGCGGAGCCAAAGAGGCAGGACGAGGATCCCCCCTTCGGTGAGCTGATCCACCCAGTGCGGCGAGAGGTCCGAGCACTCAGCCGTGACGATCTCGCGGTCGAACTGGTCGCCGGGCACTCCCAGCCAACCGTCGCCGGTCACGATGCTGACGCCACGAATGCCCGCCTCGTCGAGGTTGGCGACCGCCTGAGCAGTGACGACCGGATCGATGTCGATCGAGGTGACCGACCCTTTCTCTCCGACCAGGTGGCCCATCAGAGCGGCGTTGTAACCCGTTCCGGCCCCGATCTCGAGCACTCGTTGACCCGGCTCGATCTCGAGCATCTCGAGCATCACCGCCATGATGATCGGTGCACTAGACGAAGAGATCGGCACACCCGCCTCATCGAAGTGGGTGGGTATCGCCTCGTCGATCCGGTACACCCGGTCGAGTGGGATGGAGGGAAGAAAGCGGTGGCGCGCTATGGCGCCGAACCCGCGAGCCACCGGCTCCGACCGGATGGCTCCTCGTTCGCGAAGCTGGTCGACCAGACTCTTCACGTTGCCCTCATCCGTCGTCCGGTCGGTCACACCCAACCCTCCGATTCGCGCTCGATGCGCCAGCTTGCCACCGTGGACTACCTCCGCCGTTGCGCGCGTTCCGTGCTCCAGCGAGCGCTCGAAGACCTGCCCAGCCGTACCGGAGTGCCGAGCCAATTCCATTCGAGATTATCGGCGGCCCGATCTGCATTGGCCCCAACCCTTGCCTCATCCGCGGGTGGAATTACTAAGGAGCAGGACTTCCCCCCGGCGGCATCCATCTTTCAGACCTATGACGGAAGGAGGTCTTGGACCAACGCCGTACTTCCACCTAACACGTCGGCTTTAAGTCAGATCTCGTGTGCCAGTGCTGCCCATCGTGTGGCTGCGAATCCCAGGTACGTTTGACAGCGTGGCTCCGCGTCCGGGTCGAAACTGTTACGGCGTCATGTGAGCGACTTGGCGAGGTGGGTTTCTATCAGCTTGGCGCTTAGCTCGGCGTCTACGAGCCAGGGACCGTGACCTCCGGGCACTTCGTGAAACGTCGCGGTTGGGAGGTGCTCGATGATTGTTCGGGCGCGATTCGCGGAAAGGTAGGGAGCGTTGGATCCCCAGATGAAAATCATGGGACTTGAGATCGCGGCGAGCTGGTGGGTTGTGAGGACGCTCTCGGCGCGAGGTCGTCGGAAGTGGTCGATCGCGTGCATCAGCGAGTTCACGGTTCTCGCATTCCCCGGTCGACGAGCCGATAGGCATAGCGCTTCGATGAGCCCGTCCGAGGCGTTGGCAATCTCCGCTGAACCGAGCCCCTGAGCAAGCAGTTGTCGATACACGAACCGCGGGCTGGGTGAGCGTAAGACAGCCAATCCGAGCCAGGGGACGGTGAGCAGCGATAGCGGCATCCGCACGCGGACGCCTGGAAGCGCGACCGCGGGCTCTCCGATCGCGATCAGACTCGAGATCCGTGCAGCGCCGGTCGCCATATACCAGAGCGCGAGCATTCCGCCGAGCGAGTGCCCGATGACGGGCGCTTCCTGCAGTCCGAGCGCATCGAAGATGTCCTCAATCATCCCGTGCGCCATCTGGCGGACATGATCGCGTCGATAGAAGGCGGGATCAGAGAGGCCGTGCCCGGGAAGGTCGATAGCGAGCAGCCTGCGGCCGGGCAGTGCGGTGAATAGCGGAGCCCAGGCTGCAGCGCTGAGCGAAACGCCGTGGAGCAGAATCACTGGCGGGCCAATGCCGCTCGCAAGTAGCCGCACGCGCGCGCCACCAGCTAGCTGGAGAAAGGACTCCTCGACCTCCGCTCCAACGGTGCGGAAGAGGTCGGCCTCGGCCTTGTGGATACGGTCTTCGAGAGTCACGGGCCGACATCCTTCCTCTTCACTTGATGCCCGCCTCTCGAGAGGTCGTTGTGATGGCAGCCACGTTGGCCAGCCAGGTCCGCACTGTCCGCTCGTTGTTTCGACTGAGACCGGCGAGCGCTGCCTGCTCAACCTCGCGAACGCGGTCTGTTGCGGCCTTTAGGGTCTTAAGGCCCCTGTCCGTGGGGCGGACAAGGACGACCCTCTTGTTCTTTGGCCTCCGCTCGAGCAGTCCAACGGTCTCGAGCCAGAGGACGGCGGAGTGCATCGTCTGTCTCGTGACCTGAGTGATTCGGGCCAGCTCAGAAGTCGAGAGCTCAGGCCGGGATTCGAACACGCTCAGGATGACATAGTCCTGCGCGGACAGACCCAAATCCTGAAGCGCATCGTCGAGTGCCGCGCGGAACCGTTGGTGGGCGAGGCGAAACAGGTAGCCCAGGTTCGCCCCCGGTCCAGGGCCGTTCGTCAAGGCGCCTGCCATCTTCTCGATTATAGCAGAGTGTCAGTACTCCTGACAACTCTTCTTTTGAGGCAGTTAACATCGGCCCAGAGTCCGGTGCGAGAATCTCATGGATGCGAGCGAAACCGGCATACACTCGAGCGGCTCTGGATGTCTCGCTCCCTCCGCTTGTGCACACCGGGACGAGGCGCAACGCCCCGTTCTGAGAGGTCGTTCCAATTGAGTGCGACGACGTGCGGGTGGCCGACGACGACGTCAACGCGTTCTTGGTGCTGAAGGACGATTGGATCGAGTTGTTGGCCGAGTCGGGTCGAGACCCGACCAAGTAGTCGGTGGCTTGCTGCTGACCGTCGCGACGCAGCTGCGGATTTCCATACTCAGGTTCTAAACGTTCGAGCTAGACGTTTCTACGAACGTCAGGGCTTCGTTGCCACAGACTTTGCTGCCGGCGCCAACCTGCAAGATGCCGCACACGTTCCTCAACGGATGGTCGTCTTTGGCTGCGGTCGCGTAATGCCCCGGGGGTGCGCGTACGGTCAGTAGAGTTGGAAATTGATGCTCGTGCCGGAGCTCGATGTCACTACGCTCGCCGCATCATTGCGTTTCTATGCTGACGTGCTTGAGTTTCGGATACTTTTCGAGCGGTCTGCGGAGCGCTTCGCCTATCTCGAGCGCGACGGCGTCGAGTTGATGATTCAGGAAGCCGTCGGACCGGGTCGCCGGTTCCGTACCGCTCCCCTCGAGCTCCCGTGTGGTCGCGGCGTGAACTTCCAGCTCCGCGTTGAGGACGTCGATGCCGTGCTCGCCCGAGCCGTTGCTGCAGGTGTCGATATCGTCCTGCCGATCGAGGAGCGCTGGTACCGGTTTGACGTTGCCGAGAGCGGAGGCCGCTGGCACGTGAAAGGACCAACCGAGGCCGGCAACCGTCAGTTCGTCCTCGCAGATCCCGATGGTTATCTGTGGCGTCCGTTCCGCGACCTCGGCGTGCGAGCTGCCACGCATTGAGCCGCACTGTGGATCCCGCGACTCGAGGTCGTTCAAGACGGAATCGATTCGTGCCCGCTTGTAGCCCGACTGGCACTGGCGCATCTTCGTGTTGCTCGGGATTCTTCCTGATCTGTTCAGGACTGTGGTCGAAGCGCGACGCAATTCAGCCAGTCCAACCCAGGGTAGGAATGATCTGCGTCACGCGTGCGTGGTCCATCCCCGCCGAGCACTACTGAGCACTAACGAGCCCTAGGAAAAGTAGTCGTAGTACTCGAGACCGAGGTGGGTGATGGGCTCCTCGCCGGCCAGGAAACGCAGGGTGTTTTTGAGCTTGGTCAGCTGGATGAACAGATCGTGCTCGGGGTAGACACCGGGCGCACACTGCGGCGACTTGAAGTAGAAGGACAACCACTCCTGGATGCCGCGCATTCCGGCCCGCTGGGCCAGGTCGGTGAAGAGGAGCAAGTCGAGGACGAGCGGCGCCGCCAGGATCGAATCACGGCAGAGAAAGTTGACTTTGAGCTGCATCGGATAGTCGAGCCATCCGAAGATGTCGATGTTGTCCCACCCCTCCTTGTTGTCACCCCGCGGCGGGTAGTAGTTGATTGAGACCTGGTGCTCGATGTCGCCGTACAGCTCGGGATAGAGGTCGGGCTGCATGATCCCCTCCAGCACGCCGAGCTTGGACTGCTCCTTGGCCCGGAAGCTGTCGGGGTCCTGGAGGACCTCGCCGTCCCGGTTCCCGAGAATGTTGGTCGAGTACCAACCCGAGAGTCCGAGCAGCCGGGCCTTGATCATCGGGGCCAGGACCGTCTTCACCATGGTCTGACCGGTCTTGAGGTCCTTGCCGGCGATGGCGACCGAGTGCTCGGCGGCGTATCGGGTGAGCGCCGGTGTATCGATCGACAAGTTCGGCGAGCAGTTGACGAAGGGGATGCTGAGCCCGAGGGCGGCGTAGGCGTAAAGCATGCTCGGGGCGATGGCCCGATCGCTACGGTCCAGGGCCGCCTCGAAGGCCTCTGGGCTGTGGTACGCCTCGTGATCGGGAAGAAGTGCCTCGGTCGACCCGCACCACACCATGACACCCCGGTCCGAACCTTTGGCCTCCATGAAGCGCATGATGTCGGCCCTGATCGCCTCGACCCGCTGGCGATGGGTCTCCTCGGAGCGCGTGTTGTCCCCGTGTACCTGGGAGACGTAGGACGGGTCGAACACGGCTGGAAGGGGCCGGATCGTGCGCAGATAGGCGCCGACCCGCTCGATGGAGGGCTGATCGAGGACCCCGGCGCGTGTGGCAGCGACGAAAGCGTCGTCGGGGAACGGATCCCACGCGCAGAAGTCGAGCTGGTGAAGGGAGGCGAGTGGGACCATGTCCCCGATCCGGGTGACCCGCTGCTCGTCACGTCGGCCGAGGCGGACCGTCCCGAGCTGGGACAGGGAGCCGATCGGGCGTCCCGAGCCGCTCCTGATGGACTCGACCCCCGCGATCAGCGTGGTGCCGACGGCGCCGAGCCCCACGCAGAGGACGGCGAGCCGTCCCTCGGCCGGCGTGATCTCGGGCGGTGTCGCGAGAGGAGTCTGAGGCACGTGCTCGCCTGAAGACATCGGCTACACCCGTTCTCTCGGCGATGGGATCTGTGGAGGCTCGAATCGGCAGGCTTCAACTGCCAGGCGCTCGACGCGAAGGCCCGATGATACTGCCGGCCCGATTGAGCACAACGGGAGATCAGACCCCGTTTCGGACCGTTCGCTCGAGGATCCCCAGCGTGGCGCGCAAGGCCGACTCCGGCACGATGGGAAAGTGTTCCTTGCGGTCTCCGGTCACCTTCGACCAGTCGTAATAGGAAGTCACGTTCGTGACCCCATCCTCGCCGCTATCCAGGCGGTAGCCATAGAAGTGCTCAATCGGGACATCAGGTCCGAGATCCCACGCGATCTCCTTGTCACGCTCAAAGAGGATGATGTGCACGGTCACGTCGTACTTACCGAGTGGGAAGTCGTTTAGCGACTCGCGATCCATATGGATGACGAACGTGTCGCCCACATTCTCGGCCGGCTTGCCCGTGAAGTCCTGCAGCATCCCCGAGGCATCGATAGCTACATGTCCTGCAGGGCTACGCAAGATGTCGAAGATCGCAGCGGGCGGCGCCGGGATAGGCCGCGTCACCTCGATTCGGTCAGGCATGAAGACGGTATCGGGCATGTTGGCTCCTGATGGACACTGAGTGGGCTTGTAGACCACTGTCGACCTCTTCGGACCAACAATCATCGCGCGCCATGACCTCGGCCTGCTGCTGTAGCCCGCTTGAACAACAACTTGCGTTTCACGGAAGCCGAGCCGGCGAGGGTCAATCAGAACCTGACGGTACTCATCGAGGCGCGGGCATCGTGCGTTGGCACGATCTGTTCACTCAGGGGCGCCGGTCGCTCTTGCCTTGCGGCGGCGGATGGACCTGAGGCAGATGGCAGCTCCCGCCCCGCTGAGCATCGGGGATACGGAAACCGCGGGATCGAGGCGGTACCCTGGAAGTCGTGTTCGAACGCTTCACCGACCGGTCACGCCACGTTCTGGTCCTCGCCCAAGAGGAAGCCCGTCTGCTCAACCACGACTTCATCGGGACTGAGCACATTCTTCTCGGGATCATCCGTGAAGGGGATGGAATCGGCGCCCGGGCACTCCAGTCGCTGGGCATCTATTTCGAGGCGGCACGTCAAAGAGTCGTAGAGACGATCGGGATGGCCGGCAGCGCACCGAGCGGTTCCCCACCCTTCACACCTCGGGCCAAGAAGACTCTGGAGCTCTCTCTCAGAGAAGCACTGCAGATGAACCACAACTACATAGGCACCGAACACTTGCTCCTTGGTCTCGTGCGCGAGGGTGACGGCGTCGCGGTGAGCGTTCTGACCACTCTGGGAGCGGATCCCGCTCGGGTCCGGCAAGAGGTGATCCGACTCATTTCCGGCGCGGGAGATCCGCGGGGTGTCGTTTCAGCACATGGACAAGACATGCCGGACACAGCGAGTGCCACGTCGCCATGGGAGCCATGCTGCCCACGATGCCGTAGGCCGGTGAGCGAAACAGCTCGATTCCGCACCATCAAGGTTCTGTCAGATAATGAGGACGAGGACCCTTTGTCTGTGACCATCGTGTACTGCCGTCTATGCGGCACCGCGCTGCACATGATCGAGAGCGGACGTTCGAGCTGAGCTATTCGCTCGTTGGATATCGCTTCGGCTGTCAGCGCGGTCTTGGTGGGTCGCCTCGGTCATCGGGACTCCGCGGTGTGTAGCAGCCGCCCGACATGAAGGCGTGGCGAGTCCACGAATACGGCGAGCCAGAGGAAGTGCTCCGCCTCGACGAGATGCCGACGCCGACGCCCGAGCCCGACGAAGTCCTCGTGCGTGTCGCGGCGACGACGCTCAATTTCAACGACGTCGACGGCGTGCGGGGGCGCTACCGGACCGTTCGTCCGCCTCTGCCATATACCCCCGGGATGGAGGTGCTGGGTTACGTAGAGGCGGCCGGGTCGGGCGCAGAGGCGTGGCTCGGACGGCGAGTGGTCGCGGTACCCACTGGCGCTTTCGGTGGATATGCGGAGCTGGCCGTCTGTCCCGCCGCCATGGTGTTCGAGATGCCGCCGGAGTCCGAGTTGCCGGATATTGCCGCCGCTGCGGTGTACTTGCCATTTCACTTGTCTTGGCTCGCCCTTCACGAGCGGGCGATGGTCAGGGCTGGCGATACCGTGTTGATCCACGCCGCTGCCGGCGGTGTCGGCTCGGCCGCGGTGCAGCTGGCCGTACTCGCCGGCGCACGGGTGATCGCGACAGCGGGTTCGACCGAGAAAGTCGCATTGTGCGTGTCGCTCGGCGCTGACGTTGCGACGAACTACCTCGACGGCGACTTTGTTGAGGTCGTGCTCGAAGCCACGGACGGCCGCGGGGTGGACGTTGCCTTTGACACGGTCGGGGGTGAGGTCACGACCGAGACTTTCCGGTGCATGGCGTTCAACGGCCGCCACCTTCTGGTTGGATTTGCGTCGGGCATCGAGGCCGAGGACCTCGGGATAGTTCCGCGACTGGTGCTTTTCGGGAACTTCTCCCTCTACGGGGTCTGTCTCGCCTACGTGGATGATCCCGCGGTGCTCAAAGACGTCAGCGGCTACAACTTTCTTTCGCACGCTGACGGGGAGCGTATGCATGCCAGCATCCTCGATCTCATCTCGGATGGGCGCGTGAAGCCGGTCGTGGGTCGCGAGGCTCCCTTCGACGCTCTGCCAAGCGCGCTTCAAGCCATGGCCGAACGCACCACGATCGGACGTATCGTCGTCCGTGGTTCTGGTCCACTCGCCTGACAGTGCCGACGTGGACCACTCGACCTTCCTCGCCGACGAGGGCTTCCTCCTCGGGACGGATCGATTCGCGCTCAGCGTCGAGAGGACCTTCGAGGCACGGGACGCGGGAAAAGGGCGTCCAAGCACCTAGGAGGCAAGGTCACGTCTCGACGGTTTCGCCGGCGAACCGGTGGATGGCTCCGCTGATCGATCTGGAGCGGCCGTTTAGATCGGTACAGTGACGCGGCTGGACTGGAGCGAGTGACACGAGCGAGGACACCATGAAGAAGACCGTCCCGCAAGAGAGTGAATCTCCCTCTCGGCTGATCGATGCGAGAATCAAAGAACTTGGCGACTGGCGGGGCGAGATCCTCTCCAGGATCCGCACCTTGATCAAGCAAGCCGATCCCGCGGTGGTCGAGGAGTGGAAGTGGAGGGGCGTTCCGACCTGGTACCACGACGGGATCATCTGCACCGGCGAGACCTACAAGAGCGTCGTGAAGATGACCTTCGCGAAGGGGGCTTCGCTCAAGGACCCAACGGGCCTGTTCAACTCCAGTCTCGAGGGCAACGTGAGGCGCGCCATCGACATTCACGTAGGCGAGAAGATCGATGAAAAGGCGTTGAAGGCGCTCTTCCGCGCCGCTGTCGCCCTCAACACGTCGTCGACCCGATGACCTTGGCCGCATAACCAATACCTACCATTCGAGCGGTCGCCAATTCGAGGTGTCGCCCGCGGTGGGAGAGGCCTTGGGAGTCCCGGGCTTCCGCTACCGGGGAGGCGGGACCTTCTCGACTGCTTCGTCAGGCGATCCGCGGAGGTCGGGTGGTCGCGGTGCGCGAGGGCGCCTTCATCGGATTGTCACCCCGGTAGGTGTGCGTCGCCACCGTCTCAGTTGCCGCCTTCCTGCGGCCTGAGGGGCCGAGCGTTTTCAGCGGCCCGTCCACCGCGGCGGCCGCTTCTCCAAAAAGGCGGCCACGCCTTCGCGGGCATCGGCGGATGTCGCGAGGGTGCTCACGGCCAGCGCCGTCTCGCGCCAGCCGATCGGATCGGCCTCGGCCAGGACGGCGTTGACCGCAGAAAGACAGGCCTGGACAGAGACCGGTGAGTTGGCGCAGATCTCCCGAGCGAGCGCGAGCGCGCCCTCCAGAGCACCACCCGATTCGGCGATGGCATTCACGAGGCCGACCTCGTAGGCACGGGCCGCGTCCATGGGCCGGCCGGTCAGGATGAGCTCGCGGGCGATGTTCACGGGGAGGGCTCTCGGCCCACGGAACAGACCGGCGCACGTGGGGACCAACCCAATTCGGACCTCCGGCAACCCGAAGCGAGCCGACCGCGAAGCCACCACGAGGTCGCAGGCGAGCACGATCTCGAGCCCGCCGCCCAACGCGGGTCCCTCGACGGCCGCGATCAGCGGTTTCCGCCGTACTCGCCGGATCACCCCGTACTCGCCACCCCGAGCGGTGACGTAGTCGCCCTGTGCGTTGAGGTCGCTGCCGGCGCTGAACACCTCGGCAGTGCCTGTGAGGATCCCGACCCAAAGGTCACTGTCGTCTTCCAGCTCGTTGAGGGCACCTTCGAGCCCGTCGGCCATGGCCCGGTCGACGGCGTTCCGCTTTGCGCCGCGCTCCATCGAAACCACTAAAATTGGGCCTGACCTGGTGCGTCCCACCAGCCCGGGTGATCCGCTCACGTCATGGCCGGGGGTCGGAGCAAGGCCGCAGGATACCGGGGGGTGACGGCCCGTCGGGCATCAGCCGTCCGCGGGGGTATTCCCACGCGAGGCCGAGATGCGGGATACTAGGCGCCATGCGACGTGCGCCTGTCCTGGCTCCGTCTGCCTGGGTGCTTGCAACTGCAATTGCAATCGGGGTCAGCTGGCTCGGCGTTGGTGCCGTGACCAGGGCGGTGACGGCCGCACCCGAACCGGTCATCCCAGCCGCCAAGATCGCCGCTCAGCACCCGAGCCTCGCCCCGCTCCCTCTCCCGAACGGGAAGTTGGTCGTAGCCGCGCCTACGCCGAGGGCCACCTCGACGACGACCACGGTGCCGACCAATGTCGCACGCGAGCCGATCCCGACGATCGTCGTGCCCCCGACTGTGGGCCCAGCCAGCGGATCGACGACCACGACGACCACGACCACCCAACCCCCTTCGGGGTCGACAGGCCCCGGGGGCGGCACCGGGGAGGGGAATCCGCCGCCACCACCGCCGCCGCCGGTAGTGGTGACGTTCACTGCGGCAGGCGGTCAAGTGTCGGTCACTGACATCTGCACGGGGCCCAAGATCGTCGTCGACGACGTGAAAGTGTCGAACGGCTTCAAGGAGACTACGGAGATCCCCGGACCAGGGCTCTTAGCCGAAGTCTCCTTCAACAAGAGCAAAACGACGATAGTCATCGAGGCAGATTGCTCGAACGGCACACCCGTGAAGGTGCCAGCCGTGGGATGGGGCGTTGGCTCCGGTTCAGGCTCCGACCCCTACCCCGGTCAGTTCTGAACCCCCGCGGCTCCCGCGGTCTCATTCGAACGACGGCGCGAGCGTGAGATGCGGCGCGGCGTGCCGGGAACCACTTCTGGAGTATCCGCCAGGCCGAAGATGACTTTCACCATTGCACCTCCACCGAGTCGGAAGCCGGTAGTCATGCCGCCGTGTGCCCGCTCGGCCGTGCGGCGGACGATGTCGAGCCCGAGACCGGTGGAGCCCCCACCGCTGAGACCGCGGCGGTCGACGGGGCCATCGGGAAAACCGGGCCCTTCGTCCTCGACTACGAGCACCGCGGTGGTTTCGGTGGTCGTGAGCGTGACGCGGAACGGGGTGCGCTCCGGCGTATGCGCTACGACGTTGCCGATCAGCGAGTCGACGGCGGCCCCCAACTCGGAAGCGGGGAGCGGCAAGTTCACCGCGGTGTTCGGCAGGTCGGACGTCCACGGCCGCCCCTGCTCTTCCGCCAGTACTGACCAGAACGCGAGCCGTTCGCGGACCGTCGCTGTGGCGTCGCAGATCTCGGGCACCCGTACCGAGCGCACCTGGCGCACCTGGCGGATCACGCGGTTGACCTCCTCGGTCAGGTCGCGGACGGCCGAACGAATCCGCTGGCGGTCGGCCTCGTGCTGCAAGGTGTCCGCTTCCAGCGCGAGCGCCGCCAGAGGTGTCCGGAGCCGGTGCGACAGGTCGGCCGCCTGTTCGCGCTCGAGCGCCAGCAACTCGATGATGCGCTCGCCCAGACGGTTCACAGCGCGGCCCATGTTCGCGATTTCGACTGGACCGGCCGGCCTCACCCGCGCGTCGAGCTGACCCTCGCTCAGGCGCCTCGTGACGCTGTCGAGGTCCTCAATGGAGAGCACGAGGGAGCGGCCGAGCCGGTCGCTCAGCAGCAGCGCAAGCAAGAGCACGCAGATGGCCACGCCGGCGAGCACGGCCCAAGCGCCCACCACACCGGCTCTGAGCAGATGGTCCGGAACCTCGACCAACCCGACGACCACGCCCGACCGGAGGCGCACCGGCACCCAGATCCTGGTGTCCGAGCTCGAGGAGGTCGTGAAGGCTTTGCCCTGGCGGGCCAAGGCCAACTCGACCGCCGGGACAGTCATCGCCGGTCCCACCTGCTTCCCGTCCGGAAGGTACACGGTGGCCACACGGCCCATGCCGTTTTGATTGAGCTCTTGGACAACCGACGAGAGCGCGGAAGGTGGTGTCTGCGAGGCGAGGATGCTCGAGAGTGAGCGCGCCTCCTGATTTGCCACCGACATCGCCCTGTCGGCGGCGACCACCCTGACGACGGCGCCCAACGGAACGAGGAACGCCAGCGTCACCATCGCGGTGACGGCCAGCACGGTCAGGTTGAGGCGTCGCCTCATCCGTCCGGTTCGACCAGCTTCACCCCCGCCCCTCGCATCACGTGCAAGTAGCGCGGCTCAGCCGCCGTCTCGCCCAGCTTGCGGCGCAGCCACGAGAGGTGGACGTCGACCGTCTTGTCTGCTCCCCCCAGCGGCTGATCCCACACCGCAGCAAGGATCTCGCGTTTGGAAACCACGTGGCCGGGTTGTGACGCGAGAAAGGCGAGCAAGTCGAACTCCTTGCGCGTCAGGTCCAGTTCCTTGCCTTTGAGGCTCGCCACTCGGGCCGAGGTATCCACCCGAAGCTCACCGACTACCGCGACCGGGTCCTCACGGCGGGTGGACCGGCGGAAGACGGCGCGCAGCCGGGCTTCGAGGTGATCGGCCGAGAACGGCTTGACGACGTAGTCGTCGGCGCCGGCGTCGAGCGTCCGCACAATGACGCCTTCGTCGTCGCGCGCCGTCGCGGCGATGATCGGGACCTCGCTGACTGCCCTGATCATCTTGAGCAGCTCCAGCCCGTCGATGTCCGGCAGGCCGAGGTCGAGCACCACGGCGGCGGGGGGGTGCTCGACGACGCCGCGCAGGCCTTCCAACCCGGTGGCCGCCGTTAACACGTCGAATCCGCGGGCCGAGAGGGCAGCTTCGAGGGACCGCCGGATCCGCTGGTCGTCCTCTATCAGCATGAGCGTCGTCACGAGCTCAGATGGAGTCGATGGGGACGGGCAGAGGGGACGCGGCCGCAGGCCGTGAGGGCGATCACGCCACCACCCTAGACACCACCCCCTTGTGAGCGGGGCCGCTCCACGCTCGTAGTCGCCCCCGGCCCAGCTTCCAACGCTCCACGGCGACGAGGTGCCGGCATCGCGACCCGGGCAATAAGCGACGTCCCGCTCTGCCGCGACGTCCCGCCGGTGGGCGATGATCACGCCTCCATTCACCGCGTTGTTGGGACTCGTGTTGCTCGACGCCCTGAGTGGGGGTTGCGCCGGGTATGAAGCCCCCCACAGGGTCCCGGCACATACCATTCACCTGCGTGTCCGGCATTTCGCGAGGTGTCCGAGTTCCCGATCCCACGTGGGTCTGGGGCTCCTGATGGGTCGCCGTATCCGCTGGCTGGGCGTCGTCATGGTGGTCGCCTTGGGCCTGATCGTGATCCAGTTGGTGAACATCCAGCTGGTCAAGGCCAAGGCGCTCCAGACGTCCCCGTACAACCCCCGAGTCAGTGGCCAGCAGCACTACAACCCACGCGGCACGATTTTTGCCGCGGACGGCACGGTGCTGGCCAAGTCCGTGCCGGTGACGCCCACGTCGAGCTACCCCTACCACTACATGCGCCAATATCCCGACGGTCCTCTGTTCTCGGGCATCGTCGGCTACAACTCGCCGCTGTTCTACGGAACGACCGGCATCGAAGAGGAGTACGACTCCTACCTGGCCGCGCACCACGAGGCGCCGCAGACGCTCAGCCAGCTCCTCTTCCGCCAGAAGCTGCCGATCACGACGGACGATGTGAGCCTCACGATCGAGCCCAGCCTCCAGCAGGTGGCGTGGAACGCGCTGACGACCCTCCCACCCGGAGCCAACAAGGACGGAGCCGTCGTCGTCCTCGACCCTAAGACGGGTGCCGTGCTGGCCATGGTCTCGAACCCGACCTTCGACAACAACGCCATGGTCAGCGAGAGCCTGTCCGCGGAGAAGCTCGCCGACCTCAGCTACACCGCGAAGGACCCCGAGGGCTTCTTCCCGCTGCGCCCCATCGCCACCGGTGAGTTCTTCTTCCCCGGGTCGACCATGAAGGTTGTGACCAGCACCAGCGTCTACAACTTGAAGCCGTCGCTGGTCAACTTCAACTACCCGATCGCTCCGTGCCAGACGTTCTCTGACGCGCCCCTCAACCCGCTGTGCAACGACGGATCAAGCCCGGCAACAGCCGTTCCCTGCGGTGGGACCATGACCACCATGCTTCCGCAGTCGTGCGACCCGGGCTATGGAGAGCTGGGCGTGCAGGTGGGCGTGGAGACCCTGCGCCAACAGGCGTTCCTCTTCGGTTACAACACCGTGCCGCCGATCGACTTACCCAACGTCATCGCCTCGAAGGTGACACCGCTGCCGTCCAACGCCCAGCGCCTACAGGCGGACACGGCCATCGGGCAGCAGACCGTGGAGACCACCGCGCTCCAGAACGCGATGGTGGCCGAGGGCATCGCCAACGGCGGGGTCATGATGACGCCGCACCTGATGTCGCAGATCCGCGACTCGAAGGGCAACATCGTCACGACGTACGCGCCGAAACCGAGGCCCCGGTCGGCCAGCACGCTGGCGGCGCAGGCCGTGACCTCCCTCATGGAAGGGGTCGCCCAGTCGCCAGGCGTCCCCTTCGTGCCCGACGCCACGGCGGGGGGCATCTTCCCGCCGTACCTGTGCGCCGCGGTCAAGACCGGGACGGCTCAGACGGGTCTGTCGCTCAACCACGACTGGATGATCGGCTTCGCCCCGGCCAACAACCCCCAGATCGCGGTTGCCGTTGTGGTCCCCTTCCAGAACACGGCCTCGGACGGGGCGTCCGTCGCCGGGCCGATCGTGCGGGCGGTACTCGAGGCCGCCCTTCCGCAGGGCTCGGTCAGCCAGCCCTGCAGCGTGTCCTCTCCGCCGGTGACGGACTTCACGACAGCCCCGGTGACGCCTCCGCCTCCCCATCCCTGAACTGGGTCCCGGCGGCCACTCCGGTCCGGCAAGCCTGGCGCCGATGGCCCAGGACGTCGGTCGACCGAGCGGCGGCGAGGGAAGGTAACCTCTCTGCGTGTCTACGCAGGTATATGAGATTCCGACGGCTGACGACGTCCGTCCCGCGGTGGGCATGCTGAAGCTTCTCGGCGACGAGACCCGTCTACGGGTGATTTGGGCCCTCATGGAGGCGGAGCGGTCCGTCAACGAGCTGGCCGAGATGGTGGGGGCGCAGCCGGCGGCCGTCTCCCAGCATCTGGCCAAGTTGCGCCTGGCGAGGCTCGTCCGTACCCGCCGTGAGGGCACGCGCATCTTCTACGTGGTCGACGACGCGCACGTGCGCCGCCTGGTCGCCGAGGTCATGCTTCACGCCGACCACGTGAGCCACCATGCGTGACCGGCACGAGCACGGTGGTGTGGGCGGCGTCACGGCTGAGGCCGATCGCCGCGTGCTCGTCGTCGCTCTCGGACTCCTCGTGGCCTTCATGGTCTTCGAGGTGGTCGCCGCCGTAGCGGCCGGCTCCCTGGTCCTGCTGGCCGACGCCGGCCACATGCTCGTCGACGTCGGCGCCATCGCCGGCTCGCTCTTGGCCATACGGCTGGCGGCCCGGCCTGAAACGGGGTCGCACACCTACGGCATGAAGCGGGCCGAGATCCTGGCCGCCGCCGGCAACGCCATCGCCCTCATCGTCGTCTCCGCGATGGTCGCCTTTGAGGCGGTGACGAGGATCGTGCATCCCACGCCGGTCGACGGCGCCGTCCTGATCTGGGTGGCCGCGGTCGGGGTCGCAGTCAACCTCGTCGCCACCGCGACGCTCTCGAGGGCCAACCGGCGCTCTCTCAACATCGAGGGGGCGTTCCGTCACATCCTGACGGACCTCTACGGATTCGTCGGCACCATGGTGGCCGGCATCCTCATCGTCACCACCGGCTTCTCGCGTGCGGACCCGCTGGCCTCGCTGGCCGTGGTCGCCTTGATGCTCAAGGCCGCAGTGCAGCTGCTCGGGCCTGCATTGCACATCCTGTTGGAGGCGACTCCAGAGGACATCGACCTCGACGAGGTCCGTCGCCACTTGTTGGAGCTGCCCGAGGTGCGCTCGGTCCACGATCTCCACGCCTGGACGCTCACCTCGTCACTCCCCATACTCAGCGCGCACGTGGTGGTCAGCGACGAGTGCTTCAGTAGCGGTGAGGCGGGCCGGGTGCTGGACCACCTGCAGGGCTGCCTGGCCGGTCACTTCGACGTGGCGCACTCGACGCTGCAGCTCGAGGCCGTCGGGCACATCGAGCACGAGCTCGGGGGGCATGCCTGATGCGCGATGGCTTCACCCTGGGGGTGGGCGCACCGTCGCCACGAGCTCGACGTGTTCGGTCATGGGGAACAGGTCGAAGGCCCGCAGTTCGGCCAGGTGCCAGCCGGCGTCGAGGATGACCCGCAGGTCCCGGCTGAACGACGCGGGGTCGCACGAGACGTACACGGCCGAGCGCAATGCCGGCGTCAGCGCGGTCATGGCGCGCATCACCGCGGTCCCGGCCCCTTGGCGCGGCGGGTCGAGCACGATGGCGTCGGGTCGGCCGATGCCCTCGGCGACGAGGTGGGGTGACACCGGAGCGCGCCGGACCTGGAGCGGGCCGAGGTGGCGCCCGTTGTGACGGGCGTCGTCGCAGGCGTGCCGGTCGTGCTCGACGACGAGGACGCTCCCTCCCGGTCCAGCCGCTTCCGCCAGCGGGACCGAAAAGAGACCGGCTCCGGCGTACAGGTCGACGACGTGCGCGCCCGGACCCGGGGCGATCCCGTCGAGGACCGCCCCGAGCAACGCCGCGGGCGCCCCGACGTGGGCCTGCCAGAACACTCCAGGCGACGTCCGGTAGCGCCGTCCCGCCACCTCGTTCTCTACGGCTGACGGTCGCCGACGCACCGTGCCGTCGACCACGAGGCCGGTGTCCAGCGCCGCGCCCGGAGGGACAGCCCGAGCCCCGCGGCGCGACGTGACGGCGGCGACAGCGCTCTCGCCGGCGGCGATCCCCGGTTGGGGAGTACCGGTGACGACCTCGACCTGCGCCGCTCCCGGCCAGCGGGCAGCGAAGGCTCCGGTCGCGTTGACCGCAGGGGTCGCGATGGGACACGAGGCGATCGTCTCCACCTCGTGGGACCGGTGGCGGTGGAAGCCGGCGCGCCCGTCGCGGTCCACCGCGAGACGCACCCGGCTGCGCCAACCGAGCCCGTTGCGGTCTCCCGGGACCGGCTCGATCTCCACGGTCCGCTCCACGCCCGAGAGGTGCCGCAGCTGTTCCTCCACCCGGGCCGCCTTCAAGCGGCGCTGGCCCGCCAGCGAGACGTGCTGATAGTCGCACCCTCCGCAGCGACCCGGTCGCGGCGTACGGACAGGGAGGCTCGACCCGATCGGGCGACGGGTCCATCACCTCCACCGCGTCCGCGCGGCATACGTCGCGGTCACGGCGGTGATCCGTGCCCGCACGCGCTCACCGGGCAGCGCGTGGCGCACGAAGACCACTCGGCCGCCGGCATCGCGGGCGACGCAGCCCCCACCGCCGGCGACCGCGCCGACTTCGAGCTCGAGCTCGGTCCCGACCTCTTCGTGCTCGGAAGCTCGGCTCTGGCGATTGCTCCTGCGTCGCGGTTCCGTGCGGGTCAGCGTAAGGATTTCCTCCGGGAGCTGTCGATCACGGCCCGGCGTGATCCTCGTTCCACCCGGAACGACCAAGACCGAGGACGGCCGGAATGCACCTCCCGCCTGCGGCGGGGGGCGACACGCGGCGGCGCTACAGCCCTCCCGAGCCGGCGGCGGGGGCGCGGGACCGGATACCGGGTTTGACAGGCGGGAGCGCCGTTGCCATCGTTCGCCCCTGTCGTAGGCCAACCGGGTGGTAGGGACGGACCCGGCTGAACCGAGCCGCGACGGACACAGTGACCGAAAGGACGGCCGATCGATGTTGCAGGACAGGGTGGCGATCATCACGGGAGGCGGGCGCGGCATCGGGCGCGAGCACGCCCTGCTGTTCGGGTCGCTCGGGGCCAAGGTCGTGGTCAACGACCTCGGCGGAGCGGTCGACGGGTCCGGATCCGATGTCTCGGCGGCGCAGTCGGTGGTGGACGAGATCGTCGCCGCGGGCGGCCAAGCGGTGGCGAACACCGACAGCGTGAGCTCGTTCGACGGCGCCCGGGCGATGGTCGAGCAGGCCACGTCGACCTTCGGCGACCTCCACGTCGTGGTCAACAACGCGGGAATCCTCCGCGACCGGATGCTCGTGTCCATGAGCGAGCAGGAATTCGACGACGTGATCGCGGTGCACCTCAAGGGCACGTTCAACGTGACCCGTCACGCTGCGGAGGTGTGGAGGGAGGCGGCCAAGGCCGGCACCATCAGCGACCGCGCCGTCGTCAATACGAGCTCGGGCGCCGGGCTGCATGGCAACATCGGGCAGACCAATTATTCCGCGGCCAAGGCTGGCATCGCGGCCATGACCATCGTCAACGCCATGGAACTGAACCGCTACGGCGTCCGGGCGAACTGCATCGCCCCGGTTGCTCGCACCCGCCTGACCCTGCAGACGCCGGGCATGGGGGAGTCGATGGGCGCGCAGGTCTTCGACCCCGAGAACGTGTCACCTCTGGTGGCGGTGCTGGCGGCAGAGACCTGCCCTTTCAACGGCCAGGTCTTCAGCGTCTACGGCGGCTCCGTCGGGATCTACGCCGGATGGTCGATCGTCGACTCGGTGGAGAGCGATGACCGCTGGACCGCCGAGAGCCTGGCCCAGGCCATGGAGAAGCTCCCCCGCACGGTAGAGACCATCAGCCAGATCGACCAGCTGGCCAAGCACATGGGCCGCGACTGACGTCGCGCTCAAAGGGATCCCATCGCCGGGTCGTCCTGCGGGGCCCCACGCCGGGCCGACCGCGGCCGCTCCCGGCCGGTCACGCTCTCCTAGGCTTCGGAAATGGGTGATGTTGAGCAGGGAGAAGTGGCCGGGCTCGATGAGCGTTTCGATGCCGCGCTGGCCAGCGCCGAGCTTTACCCCCTCCTGTGCGCCGTCGCCCATCTGACCGGTGACCTGAGCCTCCTGCGGGAGGATCTCGCGCTCGACCAGAGCCAGCTGCTCGTCCCGGAGCACGGTCTCACGCCCGAACAGGATGCCGAGGCGAGGCGGCTCGTCGGAGACGCCGTGCGCGCCCACATCCGCGCCGAAACCTCGTCCGCGGCGTTCCCGGCGCCCACGACCGCCCCTCCCTTGAGTCCAGAGGACTGCCGGCGGATCTTCGACTTCCTGGTCGGGCGGGAGTCCACGCCCGCGTGGGAGGCGTTCTTGACCGAGGAGCTCGCGCTCGAGGGCACCGACCCGCGCGCCGACGTGGAACGTCTCCGACGGCGGCGGCACCTTCCGCTGTGCCGTCGTCGGTGCCGGCGCCTCCGGGCTCGCGGCGGCGCACAGGCTGCGCCAGGCCGGGGTGGAGGTGACGGTTTTCGACAAGAACGGTGATGTCGGAGGCACGTGGCTCGAGAACGTCTATCCCGGGGCCCGCGTCGACGTTCCGAACCAGCTCTACAGCTTCTCGTTCGCGCAGACCGAAGATTGGGTGTCGCGGTTCTCCTCCCAGCCGGACCTGCTGGCCTATCTGCAGGACGTGGCCAAGGAGTTCGAGCTGGGGGGGTTCATCCGCTTCCACACCGAGGTGACCCAGGCGAGGTTCCACGAAGAGGAGGGTTGGGAGCTCACGGTGCGCACCACCGAGGCGGGTGGGACGACCCGAGAGGTGGTCGAGCACTTCGACGCACTCGTCTGCGCCACCGGTCAGCTCAATCGTCCGTCGTTCCCCTCCATCGCCGGCCGCGACCGGTTCTCTGGACCGTCCTTCCACTCGGCCGCCTGGGACCACTCCGTCGAGTTGACCGGTCGGCGCGTGGCCGTCATCGGGACTGGAGCCAGCGCGGCTCAGTTCGTTCCGTGCATCGTCGACGAGGTAGCGCACCTCGACGTGTACCAGCGCACACCTCCGTGGATGCTCCCCACGGAGAACTACGGCGACCCGTTTCCTGCCGCCTTCCACGACCTCCTCGCGCTCGTGCCCACCTACAGTCGCTGGGACCGCGTGTGGCAGTTCTGGCTTCTGCACGAGGCTCTGCTCGGCGCAGCCCGCGTCGACCCCGATTGGTCAGGTGACGGCGAGTCGGTGAGCGCGTCGAACGACTTCATCCGAACGATGCTCGTCGACGTCCTGCGGGCCCAGGTGCCCGACGCCGAGCTTTTCGAGAAGATGGTCCCGCACTTCCCACCGTTCGCCAAGCGCGCGCTGCGCGACGACGGGCGGTGGGCCGCGTCCTTCGGGCGTGCGCACGCGGAGCTTGTGACCGTTCCCATTCAGGAGATCACCCGGGACGGGGTGGTGACGCGCGATGGCGAACACCGACCGGCGGATGTCCTGATCTACGGCACCGGGTTCACCGCCTCGGAGTTCGTGGCCCCGATGCGCGTCGTCGGGCCGGATGGGAGGGAGCTGAGCGAAGAATGGGACGGTGACGCCCGCGCCTACCTCGGGATCACGGTTCCGGGTTTTCCGAACTTCTTCATGCTCTACGGGCCGAACACGAACCTCGTCATCAACGGCAGCATCCTGGTGATGGTCGAGTGCCAGGTTCGCTACGTCGTCGAGGCGATCGGCCGGATGCGTGCGGCGCGGCGCCGGGCCATGTCCCTACGGCGCGACGTACACGAGCGCTACGGACTCGAGATGGAGCAGGGCAACGCCCAGATGGTCTGGGGCGTGGCCGACGTACCGACGTGGTACCGCAACGCCCGCGGCCGGGTGACGCAGAACTGGCCCTTCGATCTGCTCACGTACTGGGCCCGAACGCGCGAACCCGACCTCGCGGACTACGAGCTCACCTGATCAGGCCGGGACGGCGCCGAAGACGGTCACCGGAGTTCCGGGTGGGATCATGGCCAGCTCCGCGAGGTCGGAATCGTGCAGCCGCACGCATCCGTGGGAGATGGCTGCTCCCGCCGTGCCGATGAGGGTGTCGGCCTCAGACGAGATCGGGCCGTGTATGGCGATGATGGCGTCACCCGAATTCTGCCAGTCGGAGATGGTGTCCGAATGGTCCGAGGTGACCAACACGAACGGCCCATACCCCGGGTTCGGGGCGGGAACCTTCATGGTGACGAAGTAGGTGCCGGTCGGGGTGGGATCGTCGGGGCTGCCCACGCCGGCCGGGAAGTTGAGAATCTCGCTCCCGGCGTCGTACACCGAGAGCTGGTAGGTGGTCAGGTTCACCACGATGGAGTACGGGCTCGACGAGAGCGTGACGTCGCTCTGCTGCACCCACGTCGTGGACATGTTCGGACGCTGGGCCAGGCGGACCTCGAGCCAGCCTCCCGGCTGAGTGGCGATGACCGGCAGGACCGACGGATACCCGTACCAGCTCCCCGGTACCGTCATGTTCGACGGCTGGTTAGGTGCGGGATAGCCCGGGACGGCGCCGTTGGTGGTGGCCACGACGGTCGAGACCGGAGTGCTGCCGGGTGGGACGATGGTGGTCGTCGTCGTGGTCGACGGAGGTGGCGGCGGATGCCGATGCACCGCCGCACGCGTGGTATGCGACTGGACCGGATCGGACGTCACCCAGCCGGACACGCCACAACCCGCGACGACGAGCGCCATCGCACCAATGGCGGCAACCACTCCCGTCCGGCGAAGACTTTTCGGCACCTGAATCGCGCGGCCATGGTATCGGCCTGGGGGTCGTGCCTCGCCCCCAGGTACGTGCGATCATCGGCAGCGTGGCAGAGCGCGAGAGGGTGGTGTCGGGCTCACCCTTCGAGCCCAGCGTCGGGTTCAGTCGCGCCGTGCGGGTGGGGGACTGCGTCATCGTGTCGGGCACGGGGCCCGTGTTCCCCGGAGGTACGTGCCCCGCCGACGTGAAGGCCCAGGCGCGGCGGTGCTTCGAGATCGTCGCGACTGCGTTGGCCCAGGTCCGGGGGTCGCTCGAGGACGTCGTACGGACGCGCATCTACCTGACGGACGTGGGCGACGCCGAAGCGGTCGGTGACGTGCACCGCGAGTTGTTCGCCGAGGTGAGACCCGCGGCGACGATGATCGTGGTGGCGGGTCTCTTGGATCCCGCCTGGAAGGTCGAGGTGGAAGCCGAGGCGGTGGTTCCCGAAGGCGAGGTCGATGACCGCTGAGGCCGAGGTCAGGCGCCGACCCCGGCCATCGCCGCAGCTGCGATGTTGGCACCGCGCTCGTCTCCGGTCACGCCGGACTCCATGCGGTTCATGACGTAGCAGACAGTCAGCTCCGTGTCCTGATCCATGATCACGATGGAGCCGCCGTAGCCGCCCCAGTAGCAGGCCCGCGGACCGAGGGGGAGTTCCGGCGGGTTGCTCAGGCCGTACCCCATGCCGATTCGCTGCTGTACCCCGAGCACCCGGTCGATCCCGTCCGCCTGCACCTCGAAGATGGGGTCGGTGCCGCCGGCGGAGAGGAGACGCACTCCGCGTGCCTCGCCGCGCCCGGCGATGACGGACTGCACGGCGGCGACCGATCGAGCATTGCCCTGGCCGTTGGCGGCGGGGATCTCCGCCCGGCGCCACCAGGCGTGGTGGGCGTACGTCGCGTCGATCGGTGGGTTCATGAAGGTCTTGAGCATTGCTTCACTGACCTGTCCCTCGAATGAGGTGAGGTCTATCGGAGGCGGCGGTATGACGTCGGAGACGCGGTGGTCCTCGCTCTCGGGGAGTCCGATGTGGAAGTCCGCATCGAGCGGCTTCGCCACCTCGCGGGCGAACCAGGACCCGATGGTCTCTCCGGTGATCCGGCGGACCAGCTCACCGATCAGATAGCCCTGTGTCACGGCGTGGTAGCCGCTGCCCTGTCCTGGCTCCCACCACGGCGCCTGCGCGGCGAGCAGCGACGTGCACAGGTCCCAGTCGGCCAGCTGCTCCGGCTGGAGCGGCTCCTCCCAGCCCGAGAGGCCGGCGGTGTGGCCCATGACGTGGCGGACCAGCACGGCTTCTTTGCCGCCTTGGGCGAACTCGGGCCAATAGTTGGCGACGGGGGCGTTGAAATTCAGCTCGCCCCGGTCATGGAGCATGAGCGCACAGACGAAGGTCATGGTCTTGGTGGTCGACCAGACGTTGGTGATGGTGTCGCTCTCCCACGCTTTTGTCTTTTCCTGGTCCGCCCAGCCGCCCCAGATGTCGACCACCGGCTCGCCGTGGTGGAACACCGCGACCGAGGCGCCGACGTCCGCCCCGGTCTCGAGCTGAGCCTGGAGGGTCGATTGGACCGCGTCGAACCGCCGGTCACAGGTGCCGTGGACCTCTGTCATTACGTACCTCCTTGATACCTCGGGTTTGCTGCTCCGGGCGGAAACCGACCACCCGGGCGAAACGTCCGGACGTGGCTGCTGGGCGGGCCTACGCCGTCGGCCGTGACGCCACCTCGGCGTTCGTGCCCGTACGAACTCGTCCGTACAGGGCAACCTATTGGGCGGTACGGGGTGGCGCCAACGGGCGGTACGGGCAACGGGCGTGGTTGCTCCGCCGCGTATCCGTGGCTCAGGGCGCCCCGTGCGGGACGAGTGCGGGTTATCGCTCGTGCTCGTCGACCAGCCCACGGAACTCCTGGTCGCGGGCGGGGAGGAGGACGCGCCGCGTGATCTCGACGGCTTCGAGCATGCGACGGTCGTGGGAGACCAGCAGAAGTGTGCCGTGATACGAGCGCAGGGCGCCTTCGAGCTGCTCGATCGCGGGCAAGTCGAGGTGGTTCGTGGGTTCGTCGAGCACCAGGAAGTTGACGCCCCGGGCGGCAAATGCGGCCAGCTCCGCCCGGGTGCGCTCACCGGGCGAGAGGGAGGAGGGTGGACGAGTGGCGGCGTGCACGTCGAGGCCGAACTTCGCCAACTGCGCCCGGGCCGGACCGGTGGAAAGTCCTGTCGCCAGCTCGAAGGTGGCGACGAGGGTCGACGCCTCGCCGAGGACGCGCCGATCCTGCGCCAGCTCACCCACCACGACGCTCGAACCGAGCCGCCGGGTCCCGGCCGCCAACGGCAGACGACCGAGCAACGCTTCGACCAGGGTCGTCTTTCCCGACCCGTTCGCGCCGACGAGAGCCACTCGCTCCGCCCAGGCGATATCGAGGGTGAGTGGTCCGAGGGTGAGCTCTCCTCGCCGCACCACCACGTCCTCGAGCCGAGCGACGACAGCTCCGGAGCGGCCGGCTTCGTTGATGCTGAACCGCAGGTCCCACCCCTCCCAGGGTTTCTCCACGACCTCCAGCGCGTCGAGGGCACGTTCGGAACGGCGAGCGCGGGCAGCGAGCTTCTCGGTTCGATTGATGCGGAAGTCCCGTTGCGCTTTGTCGTTGTCGCGCGGCTGGCGTCGCTCGCGGTTCACGCCCGTCGTCGCCCATTGGCGTTCCCGCTGGGCTCGAGACCGCAATTGCGCCC
This sequence comes from uncultured Acidimicrobiaceae bacterium, assembly GCA_963767195.1. Classification (GTDB taxonomy): domain Bacteria; phylum Actinomycetota; class Acidimicrobiia; order Acidimicrobiales; family RAAP-2; genus Bog-473. Next base: position 360,951 of record CAVYDA010000001.1, read on the forward strand.
GCTGTGCCTGGTTGTGCACGTACGCCTCTTCGGCGTGGGCCCGCTCGGCCGCCCGCTCGGCTTGATATCCAGACCAACCGCCACCGTGAACGTGTCCGGTGCGTGAGTGCTGGTCGAGCTCGATCACGTCGGTCACGGAGCCGTCGAGGAAGGCCCGGTCGTGCGAGACGAGGACGAGACCTCCGCGGCGATGGGCCACCATGTCCTCGAGGCGCGCCAATCCATCGAAATCGAGATCGTTCGTCGGCTCGTCGAGAAGGGTGATGTCGAACCGAGCCAGAAGGACCGCCGCCAATGCGGCCCGCGCCCGCTGACCTCCGGACAGGGCCGAGGTCGGCAGGTCGGCGCTGGCAGCGGGGAGTCCGACCTGGTCGAGCGTCGTGGTGAGGCGAGCCTCGAAGTCGCCCGCGGCAAGCGACTCGTACCGGGCCAAGGCGGACACGTAACGGTCCTCGGCGTTCGGTTGCTGGGTTTGGAGGAGCGACGCTGCCGCGCCCAGCTCGGCCTCGGCGTCGGCGAGGCCGGTGCGTCGCAGCAACGTGTCGCGTACCGTCTCGCCGGGCACCAGGGCGTGCTCTTGCGACAGGTATCCGACCGTCGCCGTGGGCGGGTCCACCAGGACGCGACCCGCCGTGGGCGCGACCAGGCCCGCCAGGATCTGGAGCAGGGTGGATTTTCCCACACCGTTGGGTCCGACGACTCCGAGACAGGTGGACGGGCCAACCGAGAACGAGACGTCGTGGAGGACGACGCGGCCGCGCGTTCGTGACCGACGTGTCGAGCGTGGAGGGTCGCGGCGGGAACGACAGGAACAGAATGAGCAGGCATCGCAGAACTCCGGAGCGGAACGGTCGGGACGAGAAGCGCGCCCGGCTGTCGCCGTCGGCACGCTGCGGCGCAACAACGTTCTACCTACCTCACGTCGTCATCCTACGTCATAGCAACGCGCCGGGAACGCCGTCCACGGTCGGTGCCCGCCGGACCTCGTGGGTGTCGTGGTGTGGTGGACCGGGTGCCGTGAGGACGGGCCGACCGATCCGGGTCAGGCGGCCCTGGGAGAATGACCTCCGCGCCCGTGAAGACGATCACCCCCAGTTCAACCAACGATGACGTTCCTGCTCGCGTGGCGCGCCTGCGCAGTCGGCGGGTTCGTATCCTCGCCGTGGTCGCGCTGCTGGCGGTCACGTTGTTCGTTGTGTTGACGCTCCGCCTGTTCGTCTTTCCGGACCTGAACGCTCCGGCGCACTCGGATGCCATTGTCGTCCTGGGCGGCCAGACTTCGAAGACGTCCGCAGAGGGCGTTGAGCTGGCCCGCGAGGGATTCGCTCCCACGCTGGCCTTGTCCGTCCCACCGTCGACCCGTTGTCCGTACCGACTCGCAGAGATACCAAAGGTCCGGCTCATCTGTTTCGTGGCGGAACCTCAGACCACCCAGGGTGAGGCTCGGTCTATTGCCAGGTTCGCGGGACCCTTGCACTGGCGCCGAATCATCGTGGTCATGCCGGTTTCTCAGGCCTCTCGAGCGCGCCTACGAATCGGGCGGTGCTACGCCGGACAGATCCTCGAGGTCGGTGTGGAGCCGTCGGGACCGTGGGAGTGGACGAAGGAGATCGTCTACGAATGGGGCGCGACACTCAAGGCGCTGATCCTCCAGCCCACGTGTTGAACCTCCCGCCGCGTCGGTCTTGGGATCCCGCCTATGGCGCCCAACGTGCCTCGACGCCGCGCAGGTCGCCGTCGTCGTCGTCCCAGCTCTCGACGTCGGTGAACCCGGCGTGTCGGAGATCGACACCGATGAGTTCCGCCTGGTCGCCGCCGACCTCGAGCAACATCGTGGCGCCGTCGGCCAGGAATGCGGGGGCGTCCGCGACGATGCGGTGCAGGACGTCGGTTCCGTCTGTTCCCCCGTCGTAGTGCGCCGCGTCCTCGAACTCGAGGGTGTCCCGCGGAAGCAGGACCAGGTCCGGTGTTGGGACGTAGGGAGCTACCGCGACGACCAGGTCGACCGCGCCGGCGATGTCGTCGGGGAGGGGGGAGAACAGATCACCCTGGTAAGAGTCGACCGCGTTGCTCCGGGAGCATCGGACGGCCCGGGGGTCGAGATCGCTCGCGAGGACCCGGGCGCCGGGATGGGCCTGCTGCAGCGCCATAGCCATTACGCCAGATCCGGTGCAGAGGTCGACGGCCGTCCCCTCGTCCTTCAGACGGGCGACCCCGCGGCGCGCCAGTTCGATGCTCTGCCACCGGGGGACGTAGACGCCGGGGTCGACCCTGACCGTCAGGCCGTCGAAGTCGGTTCGGCCCGTGACCCAGGCCAGGGGTTCCCCCCGTAGCCGGCGGTCGAGTAGGTCAGACAGCAGCGACTCGCTGCCGTGCGCGGCCTCGAGGAGCTCGCGCGCTTCCTCGGAGGCCGCGACGAAGCCGGCGCGTGACAGGACGGCCGTCAGATGCCGAACCTCGAGGCCCTCGGGCGGGGGTTTGCCGGAATCGCTCAATCGACCATCGCCCCTGAGGCGTCCTGGCCCCGGCCTATGGGGTCGATCGTCCCGACCAGGTCGGACGATGCGACGGGCTCAGCTCGAACAGACGACATGTTTTCTGGTGTCGGTACGGAGTCCGGGGCCGGGGCCGGCATCGCATCTGGCCCTGCGGTCGGTACAGCCCCAGGAGCGTGGTCAGGAAGGAACAGCGTCGGAATGAAGGCAAGGAGGATCGTCGCGACCGCCCACCAGAAGGTGTGGGCGAACGCTGCCGCAACCGGGTCGGCGACCGGGGGTGGGAGCTTGCCCGACGACGAGATCACCCCGGCACTTCCACCGAGCTTGGCCGCCTTTGGCCCGAGGTTGGCGATGATCTGACGCTCGAGCACGACGGCGAAGGTCGCGGTGGCGACCGTGCCGCCGATCAGGCGCACGATGTTCATCACGGTGGACGCCTTGGGGATCTCGGCGTGGCTGAGGTCGAAGTACCCCGCCGCGGTGACCGGCATCATGCACAGTCCGAGCCCCACGCCGCGGGCGAATAGGCACGCCGCGAGCAGGATCTCACTCGTCCCTGTTGTCACGAAACAGAACGGGACGGTGGCAGCCGCCATGAGTAGGATCCCGTAGGGCACCACCCGACGGGGCCCGGCTCGATCTGTCACGCGCCCCGACCAACGCATGATGCAGGCAGCTCCCAGGCCCTGGGGCGCCATCAGGAGGCCCGCCTGCCAGGCCTCCTGACCGCGAGCCACCTGGTAGTAGATGGGCAACAAGAACATGGAGCCGAAGACAGTGGCGCCGATCACGAAGATACACACATTGGCAATGACGAAGTTGCGGTGCTTGAAGGGGTTGAGGTCGAGAAGCGGGTTCTTCACCTGCAACGCGTGGAGCACGAAACCGAGCATCAGGACGAGGCCGAGAACGAAGCTGATGAGTACGGACGGGCTGGTGAAGCTGCCCGTGGTACCTACCTCCGAGAGCGCGTAGAGGAGCGCGGCGAGGCCAGGCGACAAGAGACAGAACCCGATGGTGTCGAAGGGGGTGGGATAACGCTCCTCGCTGTCGAACTTGGGCAGCCAGCGGGCGGACAGGATCAGGGTCACGATCCCGATCGGCACGTTGATGTAGAAGATCCAGCGCCAGCTGAAGTTCGACACGATGAGCCCGCCGATCACCGGCCCCATCACCGGACCCATCACCATGGGCACGCCGATGATGCTCATGACGCGGCCCATTCGTCGGGGCCCGGCGGCGCGGGCCAAGATCGATTGCCCGACCGGGAGCAACATGCCTCCGCCGATGCCCTGGATCACGCGGAAGGCGATGAGCGAATCGGCCGACCAGGCCAGACCGCAAAGGCACGAACCGAGAACGAAGAGACCGGTCGAATACATCCAGATCGATTTGGCCCCGAATCGGTCCACCGCCCATCCGGTGACCGGGGTCACGAGAGCGAGCGCCAGCAGGTACCCGGTCGCTACCCATTGGATCGTGGCGATGGAGACGTGGAAGTCGCGGGCCAGGGTGGCCAGGGCCACCGCAACAATCGTCGTGTCGAGGATCGACATGACTGAACCGAGGACGACAATGGTCGAGGTTTGCCGGAGCTCGGGCGTGAGTGTGGACGTGTCGGCACTACGACGGGTGCGAGGCATCGCGATACTTCATCGTAGTAAAAGGTATGGAGTTGTCAAAGAGTTCCGACGATGCGACAATCTTCCGCGTGGGACTGGCCGAGGATGCCTTCGAGCGTCTGCGCCATATCGTCTTCGAGGGTGAGCACGTCGAGCGCATGGCCGCGCTCGGAGTCCGTACGAAGCTGTCACCCGGGGTGCTCAAGACGCTGATGCGCTTGTCCAAGGAGGACGGTGTGTCGATGGGAGAAATGGCGCGGTCCATCGGCTGTGACCCCTCCTACGTCACCGCCCTGGTGGACGACCTCGACGACCGCGGTTTGGCGAGGCGTGAGCCCGCCCCGTACGACCGGCGGGTCAAGATCATCGTCCTCACCGATGCCGGGCGTGCCCTGGCGGCAGAGATCGACGGTGTGCTGTCGGTGCCGCCTGCCGCCTTCTCTGCGCTCTCGGCGTCCGAACTGCGCCAACTCCGCGACCTGCTCGACAAGGTGGTCCAGGCGCCTCAGACCGAGCGCACCCGTGACACCCGTGTGAAGACCGGGGTGGGCGCGGCGGCCGAATAAGGTCGGGTCTCGATGCCCGCGACCGGCGCCGCCGCCGTCTCTGTCGAGCACCTGGCGAAGTCGTACGGCGACACCGTCGCCGTACGTGACGTCAGCTTCGACGTGCAACGAGGCGAGGTGTTCGCCCTGCTCGGGCCCAACGGCGCCGGCAAGACCACGACGGTCGAGATCCTCGAAGGATTCCGCGACCGCAGCAGCGGCCGTGTCGAGACTCTCGGCGTCGACCCGGCCGATCGCAGCACGCAGCGCTGGCTGCGCACCCGCATCGGTGTCGTCCTGCAGGAACTGGCGATTGAGCCCTACTACTCGGTTCGCCAGGTGCTGTCGCGCAACGCCGGCTACTACCCGAACCCGCGGCCGGTGGACGAGGTCATCGAGCTGATCGGACTGAGCGAGAAGGCGGACGACCGGGTGAAGCGGCTGTCCGGCGGGCAGCAGCGGCGGCTCGACGTCGGGCTCGGCATCATAGGCAACCCGTCGCTCCTCTTCCTCGACGAGCCCACCACCGGCCTCGACCCCTCGGGACGGCGCGACACCTGGCAGCTGATCAGGCTCCTGGCCGAGGGTGGTACGACGGTGCTGCTCACGACGCACTACATGGACGAAGTGGAGGCGCTGGCGGACCGGGTTGCTGTCCTGTATGGAGAGGCGATCGTGGCGATGGGGACGCCCTCCTCCATCGGAGGCCGCGACCTGGGCGCCGTGACGATCCGTTTCGCACTGCCCGAGGGCGTGTCTCCGGACGCGCTGCCGGTTCCGGCGGTCCTTGTCGAGGGGGACGACGGGATGGTCGAGATCACGACGGAGGACGACGTGGCAGTGCTGCACCATCTGACCGGTTGGGCGATGGGGGAGGGGCACCCGCTGCGAGGGCTCTCGGTCGCTCGCGTGTCGCTCGAGGACGTATACCTCGGACTGACCGGGGACGGGGCGGGGAACGGGGCGGGGCATTGACGGTCGACAGCCCGGTCAGTGGCTCCTTCCGCGGTGCCCGCGACCTACCGCTCGTGGCGCGCCAGGTGGGTTTCGAACAGCTCTCGTTCTGGCTGAACCCGATCGGCGCGCTGATGACGATCGTGTTCTCGGTGGTCTTCTTGGTCCTGCTGGGAGCGACGGCAGGGAACTCCACGGTCTCGTTCCTGAGCGGCATCCGCCTGGTGCAGTACTACGTGGGCGCATTTGTCGGCTACGGGATCATGGCCTCCTGCTTCAACGTGCTCGCCATCACCTTGGTGAACCGACGGGAGATGGGCCTGCTCAAGCGCCTTCGCCTCAGTCCGCTCCCGACCTGGATGCTGCTCGCCGCGATCTTCGTGAACTCGATGATCGTGGCTTGTATCCAGATCGTCTTGCTGCTGGTGGTCGGTCGGCTGGGCTACCACGTCCACGGCCCGGTCGACGTGTGGTCGTTCCTCCTTCTCGTCGTCGTCGGCATGCTCGCCTTCACGGCCATGGCTGTCGGCATCAGCACGGTGGTGCCGAACGCGGATGCCGCCGGCCCCATCGTGAGCCTCACCTTCTTTCTTCTGGTGGCCCTCTCCGGGCTGTGGTTCCCGATCCGTCCCGGGTCGGGACTGGCGACCTTCTCCGACTACTTCCCCGTACGGCACCTCATCACCGGCGTGGTCAGCGCTTTCAACGGTGTCCCTGGGTACTCACCCTGGAAGGACCTGGCGGTGATCGCAGTCTGGGGTGTTGCCGGCACAGTGGTGGCGTTGCGCCGATGGCAGTGGTCGCCACGACGAGGGTGATGGGAGGAGCGGCGTCATCTGGCGGCGGCCCGGGCGGTCGGCGGCGACAGGGGGACCGTACGCGGAGGCGAAACGGACTGTCGGGGGGCGAGAGGAGGTCCCGGTCGGCTAAACACGACCCGGTGACCGCTGAGATTTCTGAGACCGCCGAGACCGGCGAGACCGCCGCCACCAAAGCACCCGTACCGCCTGCACCTGCGCAGCGTGCGGCGCTGGACACCCATTTCCGGCCGGCAACATACGTGCCGACCCGTGGCGACCTCCCGGCAGTTGTCACTTCGTCGGGCCTCGAGGTCAGTTTCGCCGAGCTCGAAGAGCGGTCGTGCCGGCTGGCCCAGGCTCTCTTCGACTACGGCCTTCGTCCCGGCGACCACGTCGCCATCCTGCTGCCCAACGACGAACGGACCCACGAGATCGTGTTCGGCGCTCAGCGCTCGGGGCTCTATTTCACCATGGTCAACACACACCTCACCGCAGAGGAGGCGGCCTACATCGTCAACGATTGTGGGGCTCGCACTCTGGTGACCTCAGCGAAGTTGGGGAGCTCGCTGCCGAGATGGTCCCTCTCACCCCTGCTGTCGAGCTGCGCCTGATGGTCGGCCACGGAAAGGGCAATCCGGACGGGCATGTCGACTACGACGATCTCGTCGGCCGTTACCCCGGCGAGCCACTGGCGCACGAGGAGGAGGGCTTCCCGATGCTCTATTCCTCGGGCACCACGGGCCATCCGAAGGGTGTGCGCCGGCCCCTGAGCGGCGAGCCCTTCGGGACCTACGCGACCCTTGTCCCCATGCTCGAGCGCATCATGGGCTTCGCGGAGGGCGACGTCTACCTGAGCCCCGCGCCGCTGTACCACGCGGCACCGTTGGTGTGGTCGATGACCGTGCAACGGATGGGGGGGACCGTCGTCTTGATGGAGCACTTCGACCCCGAGGAGTGTCTCCGGCTGATTCAGGAGCACCGCGTCACCCACGCGCAATTCGTGCCCACCATGTTCGTACGGATGCTCAAGTTGCCCGACGACGTGCGCGCCCGGTACGACGTCTCCTCGTTGCGCTCGGTAGTCCATGCTGCGGCGCCCTGCGCCCCCGAGGTCAAGCGTCGCATGTTGGAGTGGTGGGGACCGATCGTGCAGGAGTACTACTCGGGCACCGAAGGGATGGGCATGACCTGGATCGGTCCCCAGGAGGCGCTGACGCATCCAGGATCGGTCGGCCGGGCCATCTGGGGCGAGGTCCACGTCTGCGGGGACGACGGCGTCGAACTGCCCGTGGGCGAGACGGGAGTCGTCTACTTCGGGGGACGGAGCGACGCCAGCTTCGAGTACAACCACGACCCCGAGAAGACGCGCCAGAGCTTCAACGACAAGGGCTGGGCCACCCTTTGGGACGTGGGGCACGTCGACGACGAGGGCTACTTGTACCTGACCGACCGCAAGCTCTTCATGATCGTGTCAGGAGGGGTGAACATCTACCCTCAGGAGATCGAGGACGTCCTCGTGCTACATCCGGCGGTGGCCGACGTCGCTGTGTTCGGCGTCCCCGAGCCCGAGATGGGCGAGGAGGTCAAGGCGGTCGTACAACCCGCGCCGGGGTTCGAGCCCGGGGCGGCGCTCGAGGCCGAGATCATCGCCTTCTGCCGCGACCACCTGTCGCACTACAAGTGCCCACGCACGGTCGACTTCAGCGACCGGCTTCCCCGGGGCGAGAACGGAAAGCTCTACAAGAAGGGCCTGCGTGAGGCCTACTGGGCCAGCTCCAAGTCGATCACGTCCTGAGTCCGTACGTCGGCGTACCAGGCCAGGAAAAGCGCCGTTGCTGCTCCGAAGAGCAGGACGGCCGTGATGCCCACCGCGGCGACGATCGGGCCGATGAGGAGGTTGCCGATTCCGACCGTCCCGCCGAAACCCATCATCCACAGTGCCATGACCCGTCCCCGTACCCTCTCGTCGAGGTTGGCTTGCAGCGTGGTGTTGAGTGCGGTGATGAAAGCGAAGTAGAAGGCGCCGACGACCGCGACGTTCACATAGGCGGGCGTGGGCGAGCGTTCGAGGGCAAAGCCGCACAGGCTGAGGGAGTACCCGACCAGGCACACCCGTACGAGCATGGGTTTCGAAGTCCGGGCGAAGATCGTCCCGATAGAGATGGCGCCGGCGAGGGCCCCGGTGGCGAAACAGGCATAGAGGATGCCGTAATCGGGGGAGTTCGAGAGGTTGATTCCCAGGTTGTGTGCCGCCACCACCGGCATCTGGCCGATGAACGCCAGGGCCAGCAGTGAAAACAGGAACACCGTGACCAGGCACCGGCCAACGACGCGGTCGTGGCGGGCGACGGAGATGCCGGCGGTGAGCTCGCGCCACCGGCTCGCTTTGACGACCCCCGCCCCGAACTGCGGAACCGCCGGGAGAGTGACCATCAGAAGGGCGCCCACGACGAACAGGTAGGTGACGGCGTTCCCGGCGAAGACCCAGGCGGGGCCCACGAGCGAGTAGAGGACCCCGCCAATGACCGGGCCGATGACACGTGACGCGTTCATCTGGGCCGAGTTCAACGAAATCGCCCCCGCCAGCTCTCCCCGGCCGACGAGGCCGGGCAGGATGGCCGAGTAGGCGGGCCCGAACATGGCGCTGCCGGCTCCCACGCCGAGCACCATGACCACCAGCAACACCTTCGAGGGATGGTTGCTCGCGGCCACGAGGGCCACGCCGATTGAGAAGACCAGCTGCTCGAGCGACAGCAGGATCAGGAACCGCTTGCGGTTCACCTTGTCGGCGAGCAGGCCGCCCACCATGGGGAGGACAAGGGTGGGGCCGAGCTGGGCGAAGATCACGACGCCAACGAACGTGCTCGAATGCGTCAGGTCGTAGGCGTAGGCCCCGAGGACGACGTTCTGCATCCAGGTGCCGATGTTCGATGCGAAAGCACCGAGGAAGACGATGCGGAACGTCCGGTGCGAAAGCGCAGCCCGTGCGGTGCCCGGCCTCGCGCCGAGTGGGGTGTCCCCGTCGACGACGGCGTCCTCGATCTCCTCTATGGAGTAGCCGTTGCCCCCGTCCTGGTCATCCGCACCGTCGCCGGGTCGGCTGGTCGACTCGAGCGCCACGGCCCCAATCTAGGGGAGCCCTTGACGGCCGGCTTGGCGTGCAGGCGGTACGAATGCGGGGAAACCGGTGCGAATCCGCAGACGGGAACCCTCGTGGACGGCACAGCGAGAACCCGACGCTGGCGTACGAAATCCCCTGAGGGAACGCCCTCGAACGGGCTGACCGGCCGGGGCTGATCCCGGTCAGCCCTGGGCCCGGCGAGGCGGCGCTGTGACGGTGGTCCAGAGGCGAGACGGCCTCGACGTCGAGACGTGCCCGTTCGGGCCGACGAATCGGAGTTCGTCGTTGGCATTCCCGGACACGGACCATCCCGACGAGTGGACCAGGTGATGATGGTGTTCACACAACATCGCGAGGTTCTCGAGGTCGGTGAAACCCCCTGCGCTCCATAAGACGATGTGGTGAACGTTGGTGAAAGTTGCGTTGTTGCACCCCGGAAACCGGCAGTGCCTATCCCGTCTTGTGACTTCCCGCCGTTGTACTGCGGTCGCCCATCGTCGCGCCCGGCCTTCGAACATCGTGCGCCCGACGTCGTCGTCGATCGCGACAGCGAACATCGAGTCGCACGCCAGACGGCGCACGACGTCGCAGTGCAGGAATCCACCGGCCTCGAGCTCGCCGGCAAGGTCCGAGACCTCGCCGTCAGCGAAGACGAGAGTCGACAGTGGCACGTGTGCCACGACGAAGAACGGGCTCGGAGCTCCGTGCCCTCCGTCCGGCCAGTTCGAGTTCGAGTTCGAGTTCGAGCCGCCGACGGCATTTCGCATGAGCAACAGCAGGGCGTCGTAGAGGCGCTGGTCCCACCGAGTCTCCCGGTCGCACTCCAACCGTTTCGCCGTGCCCACCAGGAGCGTCTTCACCTCGGCGTAGTCCTCCGCCGTGAACTGGGCGGTGATCGTCCGGAGGCTGTCGTTGCAACGCAGCGTTCGAGCATTGCGGCGGGCCTCAGGCCGTTCGGACGCTTCCTTCTCGGCCCGGACGAAAGCGGCGAGCTCGCGCACCGAAGACGAACGAGCCGTGTCGCACAGCTCCTCGTCGGTCTCCGGCGTGGCCGAGTCGGCGACGGCTCGGACCTTGTCGAAGCTCACCTCGCCCTGGCTCAGGGCTTGGGCCAAGTGCGGTAGATCGTCGAGGCGTTCGGCCACGTGGGTCCAGGCCCGAGCCGTCGGTAGAGAGATGCCGCAATGTTCGGCTGCCCAGGTGTCGAGCGAGGTCGCACCGTCATCGCGGAAGCCTTCTCGCCGCCCGAGTTCGCCCAGAAGCTCGAGGAGCCGGCCCATCTGGGCCGCGATGACCCGACTCGTCCGGCCGATGTCTTCTCGCAGCTGTTCCGTCGACTGCTTCCACGCCGCCTCGCGCTCCGGCTCATGTTCTGGCTCGGTCACGTTCCGAGAACGGTCCGACCCCCGGGGCCGGAAGCGCAAAGATCCGTGGCTGCTCGCGAGCCCAGTCAGCCCGTCGAGTCATTCAGCCCGTCCACAAGGGCTCGTGGACCTCGAACCCTGCGGCCTGGCGCCACGTGTTCCGGTAGGTCACGTCATGCACCGGTCGCCGATGGGCTACACCCCAGCGGCCCGTCGGGTAGCCGAAGCTCACGGTGCCCGAGAGATTCCAGCCCTGGTCGGTCGGCACGCCCAGGATCTCGAAGGTCTCCGCCGGGTGGAAGAACTGGAGCAGTGCGGTGAGGCAACTGCCCACGCCCTCGCTCCGGCCAGCGAGCATCGCGCTCCACACGGCGGGATAGATCGACCCGCCGGTCGGATCGTGCTGCGAGAACGGGAACAGGTACAAAGGGACCGTCTCGAAATGGTCGGCCAGCCACTGAGCCGACCGCTGGATCTTCTTGAACTGCACCGACTCGGGATCGGTCGGATCCGCCTCGGCCGCTTGGACCTGGGCCTTGTACACCGAGTCCCACAGTTTGCTCATGGCGTCCTGGTACAGGGGGGCCAGCGCCGCCTTCTTGGCCGGGTCGTCGAGGAGCAGGAAGCGCCAGTTCTGCTGGTTGCCGCCCGATGGGGCCCGTACGGCCGCGTCGAGAATCCGCGCCTGCACGTCGAGCGGGATGGGGTCGGGCCGCACCCTGCGCATGGCTCGTGTCGTGTAGAGCGCTTCGTTGAGGTCCATGCGGCGACATTAGGTCCAGTTCAGTTCCGGGCGCCCGCCCTGCCCCGACCGTGTCGTCAGGCCGCCCCGCCCCGACCGCCCCGCCCGCCCGACCGTCCCGTCAGGCCGTGGCGCCCTCGTTCACCAGCCTTAGGCGCTCGACCGCCTCGATGTAGTCCTCGACCATCCCGAGCACCACGTCCCTGGTGCGCCGCACGCTGGTCGCCTGCCCGATGATCTGACCGGCCGGGTTGAAGTTCACGTCACGCGCCTCCTCCGGGTACGCGTGGCCGCGTGAGACGCACTCGATAGCGACCATCATCTGCAGTGGCATGCCGAGCGGCTTGGGGTTCCCGGGCGCTTCCCAGGCGTCAGTCCAGTCGTTCTTGAGCAACCGGCACGGCTTGCCCGTGAACGAGCGTGAGCGGACGGTGTCGCGCGACGTCGCCTTCAGGTAGGACTCCATCTGCTTCGGCGGCACGTTGGCCTCCTCGACGGTGAGCCACAGCGACCCCGTCCACACGCCCGAGGCGCCCATGACCATGGCGGCCGCCATCTGCCGGCCCGAGCCGACGCCCCCGGCTGCCAGCACCGGGAGCGGTGCGACCGCATCGATGACCTCGGGCCACAGCACGATGGACCCGACGTCGCCGGTGTGGCCGCCACCCTCCGAACCCTGGCAGACCACGATGTCGACGCCCGCCGCCTTGTGGTTCAGCGCGTGCTTGACCGAGCCTGCCAGCGCGGCGACGAGCATGCCGTGCTCGTGGACCTGCGCGATGACGTCGTCGGGCGGCGTTCCCAGCGCGTTGGCGACCAGCTTGACCTTGTCGTGGCGGAGGATGACGTCGACCAGGGGAGCGGCCGTGGCCGCCGTCCAACCCAGCAGCTCCCGCCGCGGCCCGCCCTCGAGCTCGGGCACGCCGTGGTCGGCCAGAATCTTCTTGGCGAACGTCCGGTGCTCGTCGGGGATCATCGCCTTCAGCTCTTCCTCGAGCTTCACCGGGTCGAGCTCACCCATGCCCTCGTACTTGCCGGGGATCACGATGTCGACCCCGTACGGGCGGTCCCCGACGTGCTCGTCGAGCCAGTTCAGCTCCACCTCGAGCTCGTCGGCGCTGAACCCGACGGCGCCGAGCACACCGATCCCGCCGGCGTTGGTGACGGCCGCGGCAACGTCGCGGCAATGGGTGAAGGCGAAGATCGGGAATTCGATCCCGAGACGCTCGCAGAGCTCGTTGTGCACCGGGATCTCCTCCGTTTCAGGCGAACCGCCGGGGTCCGCCCGGCTGATTATTAGAACAGATTCTACTTTGTGCCGGCCGCGCCTGTTGTGCCGGACCTCTTCCGGCGGGCCGACGTGGCGTCACGCTCGGGCCGGATCCTCCTGTTCGGCCTGTTCGGCGAACTGTGTCCGGTACAGCTCGGCATAGAGGCCGTTCGCCGCCAGCAGGGCGGCATGGGTGCCCCGTTCCACGATTCGACCCTGGTCGACGACCAAGAGCTCGTCGGCCTCGCGCACGGTCGACAGCCGATGGGCGATCACCAGCGACGTCCGGCCGCTCAGGGTCTCGCGCAGCGCGCGCTGCACCGCAGCCTCGGATTCGGAGTCGAGATGTGCCGTCGCCTCGTCGAGCACGACGATGTCGGGTGCCTTGAGCATCAGCCGGGCGAGCGCCACCCGCTGCTTCTCGCCGCCCGAGAGCCGGTAGCCACGATCGCCCACGACGGTGTCGAGGCCGTCGGGAAGATCGGCCACGATGTGCCCGATCTGTGCCTGGTCCAACGCCGCGAGCACTTCGGCTTCGCTCGCCTCGGGCCGGGCGTAGAGCAGGTTCGCCCGGAGCGTGTCGTGGAAGAGATGTGGATCCTGCGTCACCACACCGACGGTGTCGCGGAGCGAGGCCATGGTCGCGTGCCGGACGTCGACGCCGTTCAGGCGAACCGCGCCGCCGGTCACGTCGTAGAGCCTGGGCACGAGGTTCGAGATCGTGGTCTTGCCCGCTCCGGAGGGGCCGACGAGGGCGACCATCTCGCCCGGTGCGACGGTGAAGGAGACGTCGTGCAGCACCTCGCTCCGCAGGCCGGCCTCCAGCACGGCCACGGACTCGAGCGACGCCAGGGAGACGTCCTCGGCGCCGGGATAGGTGAATTGGACGTGCTCGAACTCAATCGATGCGGCGCCCCGCGGGACGTCGACCGCGTCCGCGTCCTCGTCGATCATCGGGACGATGTCGAGCACCTCGAAGAGTCGTTCGAACGACACCAGAGCCGTCATGACGTCGAGATTGAGGTTGGAAAGCTGGGTCAATGGTTGGTAGAGCCGGGTCAGGTAGCTGGTCAGCGCGACGACGGTTCCGACCTGGAGCACCCCGTGCACCGCGGCCACGCCGCCGATCCCGTACACGATCGCCGTCGCCAGCGACGCGGTGAGGGAGAGCGCGACGAAGAAGACCCTCGAGTAGGTCGCCTGGGCGATTCCGATGTCCCTGACCCGACCCGCCTTGGCCTCGAACGACTGCGCCTCGGCCTCGGGGCGTCCGAGGAGCTTGACGAGCATCGCGCCCCCCACCTGGAACCGCTCCTGCATGACCATGTTCATTTCTGTGTTGAGGTTGTAGCCCTCCTTGGTCAGCGCTCCGATGCGCTGGCCGACGAAGCGGGCCGGAACGAGGAAGAGCGGAACCAGCAACAGCGCGGCCAAGGTGATCTGCCAGCTCAGGAAGAACATGGCGGCCACCACGATGATCACGGTGACGAGGTTCCCCACCACGTTCGAGAGGAGGTCGGTGAAGGCCTGCTGGGCGCCGATGACGTCGTTGTTGAGGCGGCTGACCAGCGCGCCGGTCTGGGTACGGGTGAAGAACGCCAACGGCATGCGTTGGATGTGGCGGAAGACCTTGGAGCGCATGTCGTAAATGAGGCTCTCGCCGATGAAGGCGCTGATCCGGCGCTCGGTCAGGGCGAGAAATGCATCGACCAGGGCGAGGACGGCCACCAGGACGGCGAGCCAGATGACGAGGTCTTCGTTCTGCTTCAAGATGCCGTTGTCGATGAGGGAACGCAGGATCAGCGGGTTCACCGCGACGATGACGGCATCGAGGATGACGACCGGTACGAAGACGGCGAGGATGCGGCGGTACGGGACGGCGAAGGTCAGCATCCGTCTCGCGGTGCCCTTCTTGACCCGGTGCTGCAGGACCGCACGGTCCTGGCGCATCGATCGCATCCCGCCCCAGCCTCCGCGACCGCCGCCCATGGCGTGGCCACGCATATTCATGGGGTCAACTTACTGGGAGGTCGTCGGATCCTGGCCGAGCGCGACGTCAGGCGGAGCCGCCGACGGCATGGACTCCGCCGTCGACGTGGAGGATCTCGCCGGTCGTCATGGGGAAGAGATCGCTGAACAGAGCGACGCAGGCGCTGGCCACCGGCTCGGCGTCGTGCACGTCCCAACCGAGCGGCGCCCGCTGCGCCCAGGTGTCCTCGAATGCGGAGAATCCCGGGATCGACTTGGCCGCCATGGTCCGTACGGGGCCGGCCGCCACCAGGTTCACCCGGATCCCCCGAGGGCCGAGCTCCTTGGCCAGGTAGCGGGAGAGGGACTCGAGGGCGGCCTTGGCCACGCCCATCCAGTCGTAGACGGGCCAGGCGACCGTGGCGTCGAAGTCGAGGCCCACGACCGACGCCCCCCGTCCGCTCCCGCAGCGGTGAGCAACGGCAAGAACGCTTCGACGAGCGCCTTGAGCGAATAGGTCGAGATGTTGAACACGGTGGAGACATCGTCCCAGTCCGCGGCGAACATCCCGTTCCCCAGGCAGTCCGGTGGTGCGAAGCCGATCGCGTGCAGGAGACCGTCGAGACGGCCCCAACGATCCGCCAGGGCTGCACCTGCCGCCTGCAGCTGGTCGGGCGACGTGACGTCGATCTCCAGCACGTCGGGCTCCTCGGGGAGCTTGCGAGCCGTGCGGCGGGTGAGGGAGAGGGCCCGTCCTGCCCCCGAGAGGACGATGTCGGCGCCGTGCTCCTGGGCCTGCCGGGCCACCGAGAACGCCAGTGAAGCATCCGTGAGCACGCCTGTGACCAGGAGCCGCTTACCGTCGAGAAGTCCCACTGTCCACCTGAGGCTAGGCGACGGTTATGCGAAGGTAGGGACATGCACGTGGGGATTCTCGGCGGTACCGGCCCGGCCGGGCGAGGTGTCGCGGCACGGCTGGCGCAGTGCGATGTGGCCGTCACCATCGGCTCGCGTGACGCCGAGCGGGCGGTCGGGGTGGCAGGCGGGCTCGTCGCCCGGTGGCCCGAGCTGCGCCTCGACGTGACCGGCATGGACAACGCCGGGGCGGCCGAAGCTGACGTCGTCGTGCTGGCGACGCCGTGGGACAGCGCAATCGCGACGGTCCGCTCCCTGCGCCAGGCCCTGGCGGGGAAGGTCGTCATCTCCATGGCCAACGCCCTCGTGAAGGACGGTCGCGAGATGCTCGCGCTCATCCCGCCCCGGGGCTCGGTCGCCGCGGGCGTCCAGGCCGCCCTTCCCGGGTCCATGGTGGCCGCGGCGTTCCATCACCTGCCGGCCTCGGAAATGGAGGACCTCGAATCGGGGTTGGAAGCCGACGTGCTGGTGTGTTCCGACCACGAAGGGGCGATTTCAACGACGACGGACCTCGTCGCGCGCATGCGGGGTCTGCGCCCGGTCGACGCCGGCAGCCTCAACCAGGCGGCGGCGATCGAGGCCTTCACGGCCGTGTGCATCACGATCAACATGCGTCATCGGATCCACTCGACGCTGCGGATCGTCGGGCTTTAGGTCGTTGATGCGGCTGTTCGACACGGCCAGGCGGTCGGTGGTGCCCTTTGAGCCCGGTCCCGAGGTGACCATGTACACCTGCGGCATCACGCCCTATGACGCCGCGCACCTCGGCCATGCCTCCGTGTACCTCGTCTTCGACGTTCTCCAACGCCGCCTGCGCGACACGGGGCACGCCACCCGCTGCGTGCGCAACGTCACCGACGTCGACGACGACATCCTGCGCAAGGCCCGCGAGCTGGGGGTGCACTACCTGGACCTCGCGGCCGAGGAGATGGCGCGCTTCGACGCCGAGATGGGACTCCTCAATCTGCTGCCGGTCTACTCCGAACCGCGGGCCACCTCGGCCATCGCGGAGATCCTGTCCCTCATCGGCATCGCGCTCGAGGGAGGTCATGCCTACGAGGCCGGAGGCTCCGTCTACTTCAGCGTGGCCAGCTTCCCCCGCTTTGGGCGCCTCAGTGGGTTCGGGCGTGCCGAGATGCTGCGCCTGGCCGCCGAGCACGGGGGGCATCCCGAGGACCCGAACAAGCGGGACCCACTCGACTTCGTGTTGTGGCAACCCTCCCTACCCGACGAGCCGGCTTGGGAATCGCGCTGGGGACCGGGACGGCCCGGCTGGCACATCGAGTGCTCGGCCCTCGCGTTGCGAGAGCTCGGAGAGACGATCGACATCCACGGTGGCGGGCGCGACCTCGTCTTCCCGCATCACGAGTGCGAGACCGCCCAGTCCGAGTCCGCCACCGGGGTGCAGTTCGTCCGGCTGTGGCTCCACGTGGGCCTGGTGCGGCTCGACGGGACGAAGATGTCCAAATCGTTGGGCAACCTCGTCTTCGTGGGGGAATTGTGCAAGGAGTGGGAGCCCGCCGCGGTACGGCTCGCGCTGCTCGACCATCACTACCGCCAGGACTGGGACTGGCGGACCGCCGAGGACATGCCCGCGGCGGCCGCCCGGCTTGCCCTGTGGTCCAGTGCCCCCGAGGGCGACGGGACCGACGCGCTCTCTGCGGTGCGCGCCGCGCTCGATGACGATCTCGACACCCCGAAGGCGCTGCGGGCGCTCGACCAAGCGGCCGCCAACGGCCAGCCGGTCGCGGACGGCGCGCGGCTTTTAGGCGTCGACGTCTGATCCGATCGGGCTGGCCCGGACGGTCCGGTACCCTTTGTGCCACGAAGAAGACGCCCGGACCAGGGGTGATCGGTGGCCGGTGTCCGGTTCGGCCCGCCGTCGGTGACCTGCTGCGCCGGCCGAGCAGGAGAGGGTGAACGATGGCAGGCGTCATATCGGTACGGCTTCCGGACGGGTCCGCACGGGAGTTGGCCGAAGGCACGACGGCTGCCGAGCTTGCCCGATCCATCGGATCACGGCTGGCGAAGGCCGCCCTCGTCGCCGTCGTCGACGGTCGCGAGGTGGACCTCGACACCGAGCTGCCGGACGGCTCCGAGGTGGCGATCGTCACCGCGGACTCCGACGCCGGGCGTGAGGTACTCCGTCACTCCACCGCGCACGTCTTGGCCCAGGCGGTACTCCGGCTTTGGCCTGGAGCGAAGTACGCCATCGGCCCCGTCATCGAGAACGGCTTCTACTACGACTTCGAGCTCCCCGGAGGAGTGCACTTCAGCGACGGAGACCTGGAACAGATCGAAGCCGAGATGCGGGCCATCATCAAGGAGGACCAGCCGTTCGTGCGTCAAGAGCACGACCTTGACGAAGGACTGCAGATCTTCGCCGACCAGCCCTTCAAGCAGGAGATCATCCGGGCCGTAGGGGCGGGCGCCGACGAGGTCGACGCCAGCGGGTCGCTCGTGAGCACGTACCGCAACTCGGACGATTTCATCGACCTGTGCAAGGGCCCCCACGTGCCTTCGACCGGCCGGCTCGGCCACTTCAAGCTCATGCGCGTGGCCGGGGCCTACTGGCGCGGCGACGAGAAGCGCGAGCAGCTCCAGCGAATCTACGGGACCGCATGGGAATCCGAGCAGGCCCTCGCCGCGTACCTGCACCAGCTCGAGGAGGCCGAGCGGCGCGACCACCGCAAACTCGGGGCCGAGCTCGACCTCTTCAGCTTCCCGGACGAGATCGGCTCGGGCCTGGCCGTCTTCCACCCCAAGGGTGGCACCATCAGGCGTCTGATGGAGGACTATTCGCGCCAGCGGCACGTCGAGGCCGGCTACGACTTCGTGAACTCTCCCCACATCACGAAGGCGAAGCTGTTCGAGGAGTCCGGCCATCTCGAGTGGTTCGCGGAGGGGATGTACCCCCCGATGGAGCTCGACGGTGGGGCGCAGTACTACCTCAAACCCATGAACTGCCCGTTCCACATCCTCGTGTACCGCAGTCACCAGAGGTCCTACCGCGAGCTGCCCATGCGCCTGTTCGAGTTCGGAACCGTCTACCGCTACGAGAAGTCGGGGACCTTGCAGGGCCTCATCCGGGTGCGGGGAATGACCCAGGACGACGCCCACATCTTCTGCACCCGCGAACAGATGGATGCCGAGCTCGTCAGGACTCTGCACTTCGTACTCGACCTTCTGCGCGACTACGGGCTCGACGATTTCTACCTCGAGTTGTCGACCCGACCTCCCGGCAAGGCGGTGGGCAGCGACGAGGATTGGGAAGTGGCCACCGAGGCCCTTCGGACGAGCGCGCTCGAAATGGGCCTCGAGCTGGTCATGGACGAAGGCGGCGGTGCCTTCTACGGTCCGAAGATCTCCGTCCAGACCCGAGACGCGATCGGGCGCACGTGGCAGATGTCGACCGTGCAGCTCGATTTCCAGCTACCACACCGGTTCGGGCTGGAGTACGTGGGCGCTGACAACGCGCGACACCAGCCCATCATGATTCACCGCGCCCTCTTCGGATCGGTCGAGCGCTTCATGGCCGTCCTGATAGAGCACTACGCAGGTGCGCTGCCGACCTGGTTGTCGCCCGAACAGGTTCGCGTCATCCCGGTGACCGACGCGCACTTGCCGTACGCCGAAACCGTGGCCGCCGCCTGCCATTCGGCCGGGCTCCGGTCCTGGGTCGACCCGAGTGGTGGGAGTCTCGGCCCGCTGATCCGACGCGCCAAGCTGGCCAAGATCCCCTACGTGCTGGTGGTCGGCAACGACGACGTGGCGGCTGGGACGGTAGGTGTGAACCGTCGTGGCTGGCCCGGCCGGCCCGAGCACGGGGTGGCGATCGAGGACCTCGTGATGGAGGTGGCCGACGAGGTCGCCTGCAAGGGAAGGCCCGAGGACCGGGCGCCCGCGTCCGGGGAGGCGCACCAGGAGGCGACGGCGTGATGCCGCGGTGAGCCTCGAGAACCTGTGGGCAGGGTGGCGCAGCGAGTACATCGTCGAGGCCACGGCGCGCGAGCGCGCCGGAACCCTGGACGATGACGAGCGTCGATGTGTGTTCTGCCGGCTGGCGGCGAGCGGCCCTCCCTCCGAGGACAACCTCGTCGTGTGGCGGGGCGAGTTCACCTTCTCGGTGCTCAATGCCTACCCCTACGCCACCGGGCACCTGCTCGTGATGCCGCTCCGCCATGTCGCCGACCTGGCCGACCTGACGGCGGAGGAGTCGGCAGAGCTGTGGTCGGCGCTGCAGCAGTCGCTGGCCGCGATCGAAGCGGCCTACGAGCCTGACGGGCTCAACATGGGTGCGAACCTCGGCCGCGCCGCGGGTGCGGGACTGCCCGCGCACGTGCATCTCCACGCGTTGCCGCGCTGGTCCGGCGACACGAACTTCATGACGTCGGTCGCGGGGACACGGGTGATGCCCGAGACCCTGCAGCTGTCCTGGAAGAGGCTGAGCGACGCCTGGCCCGCCTAGCGGCACTGCGGGAGGTCCACAGGAGACGCCGGCACTACTCGAGCCCGTGCCGGTGCAGCCGGTGCCGGTGCCGGTGCCGGTGCCCGAGGTCCCAGGCGACGAGATCGCCGTAGCGCGCGCCCAACCCCGCCGTCCGGGCTTCCTCCGGCGGATCTGGCCCGCGCTCCGCGTCATCCTCGGGCTCGGCATCGTTGGGGTGGCGGCGTGGGTTCTGTCCTCCAAGGGCTCAGAGCTGGCCGGGTTCGGCGATGTGTTCAAGCGCGTGGACTGGTGGTGGGTCCCGCCGGCATTCGCCGCGGAGATCGGGTCGTACGTCTGCTTTGCCGCCATGCAGTACGAGCTGCTGCAGGCGGGCAAACTCCGGGCGCCGTTCCGGCCGCTGGTCAAGGTCTCGTTCGGCGCGCAGGCGCTGACCAATTCCCTCCCCGCGGGCAGTGCGGTCGCATCCGTGTACGGGTTCCGCTGGTTCCGTCGCTTTGGCGCCGACAACACCCTCGCCGCCTGGGCCCTGGCGGGCACCCTGGTCGCCAGCGTCGTGAGCCTCGCGCTCGTCGCGGTGATCGGATTGGGCATCGCTGCTGACGAGGGCGCCTCGCTCGACCTGGTTCCCGTCATCGTCGTGGTCTTCGCCTTCACCCTCGCGCTCGGGTCCCTTTTCGTCTACGAGCGGCCCCTTCGCGTGGTTGTCACGGCGGCGATGAGAGCCTCTGTGTCCCTCTTCGGCCGCCCCCGCGGCGACACCGCAGCACAGGTCGAGCGGATCATGGACTGGATGACGGCGGTCCGCCTCGGGTGGACCCAGATCGGCCGCATCGTCACCTGGGGGACCGTTAACTGGCTGCTCGACTGCGCGTGCTTCGCCATGATGTTCGTGGCCATCGATGCACCGATCCCCTGGAAGGGCCTGCTGCTCGCCTACGGCGCGGGACAGCTGGCCGCCACCCTGCCGATAACCCCGGGGGGTCTCGGCGTGGTCGAGGGCAGCATCACCGTCGCGCTGGTCGCCTTCGGTGGCGCGGAGGCGAGCACCGTCGACGTCGTGCTCCTGTACCGCATCATCAGCTTCTGGTTCATCCTCGCGCTCGGGTGGGTGTACATCGGCCAGATGGCCCTGCAGGTGAGGGGCGGCAGGTGGAGCCGTCAGGCCATGGCGTCAGAGGTCGAAGCGGGGCCCGTCGCATACCGGGGTGCACCGTCGTCGCCCGCGCCCGCTCCCGCCACAGCGGCCGAGGTGCCAGCGCCGTCGCCATCGCCGTCGCCATCGCCGTCGCCGTCGCCATCGCCGTCGCCATCGCCATCGCCGTCGCCATCGCCATCGCCGTCGCCCGCCCCCATCGCACCGGCGCCAGTCGACGAGGGTCGGACCCCGTGACGTTTCGACGGCGCCTCCCGGGATTGCTCGCCGCCGGCGCCCTCGCCGCGTCCGTGCTGACCGCCTGCACCTCGGCGCGCAGCGACGTGGGTACCTCGGACGAATCGTGTTATCTCTCCCTCCCCGCGGCGACGCGCGCCGTCGGCGGCCACGGGCACCTCGAGGGCATTCGCAGGTTCACGCCGGACGAGCTCCGGCAGATCGCCCCCCGACTGGACGGAGACATGGCCCGGGAGATGCCGGCTCATCAAGACCTGTGCGCCGCCGCGTTCACGGGTCACTTCACTTCAGAACAGGTGTCGAAGCCGTTGGGGAGAGACGAGGGAGTCCTCGCCGTCGTGGTGCTCACCACACCGGGCAACCGACTGCTCGGGACGCTGATCTTGCGCCACCTGCCGGTGCGTTTCAGCCACACCCACCCGTTCTGACGGTCGAGACCCTCGGGCCCCGGTCGCGCTCCGTCGAGCCCCCAGCGGCCCCGTCGAGCCGCCCTGTGCCCTCAGCTCTCGAGGCGGGGGACGGACGCGGCCAGGTGTTCGGGCACGGCGTCGTAGTGGTCGTAGGTCACCTCGAAGGTGCCGCGTCCCCCGGTCAACGCACGCAGGTCCACGGCGTAGCGCGTGAGCTCCGCCGCGGGCGCCGTCGCGGTCACCACCTGGAAGCCTTCGTCCGCGGCGGCATCCGTGCCGATGATGCGAGCCCGCCTCGAGTGGAGGTCGCCCAGGACGTCGCCCTGGCACTCCGATGGGATGGTGACCGACAGGCGCGAAATGGGTTCCAACACGATCGGACCCGCCTCCGACATGGCCTGGCGGACGGCGAGGGCGGCCGCCATCTTGAAGCTCACCTCGTTGGAGTCGACCGAGTGCGCCTTGCCGTCGTCGACGGTGACGGAAACGTCCACGATGGGGTAGCCGTAGATACCGCCCGAGGAGAACGTCTCGAGCACGCCTTTCTCGACGGCGGGGATGTACTGGCGCGGGATAGCCCCGCCGACGACCTCGTCGCGGAACTGGAAGCCCTCCCCCGCGGTAGCGGTTCGAGGCGCAGGTGGCACACGCCGAACTGCCCGTGCCCTCCCGACTGCTTCTTGTGCTTGCCCTCCGCCTGGGCCGCGCGGGTGATGGTCTCTCGATAGGGGATCCGCAGGTCCTCCCGCTGGACGTGCACGTTGCACTTCCGCTCCAGGCGTTCCAGGGAGACGGCGAGGTGGACCTCGCCGCTCACGCCCAGGATCGTCTGGTGGGTCTCGTCGTCCCGGGTCACCGTCAGCGAGGGGTCTTCGTCGCACAGGCGCTGGAGCGCGGACATCAGCTTGTCGTCGTCGGCCCGTGTCGCCGGCTTCACCGCCACCAGCAGCGCAGGTGTCGGCAGCACGGGCGGGGCGACCGTGACGGGCTGGCCTTTCGGTGCCAGCGTGTCGCCGGTACGGGTCCCGTTCAGCCGTGGCACCGCGACGAAGTCGCCCGCCGAGACGCTGGTGGCCGGTGCGGTGGCGTGGCCGGCGATGCTCTGCAGAGCGTGGAGGCGTTCCTCGTCGCGGGTGCGCGTGTTCACCAGGATCGCGTCGGGTTCCAAGGTCCCCGAGACCACCTTGCACAGGGACATCTTCCCGGTGTGGCTGTCGTTGTAGGTCTTCGTCACCGTGAGCAGCGTGGGTCCGGCCGGATCGATGGGGATCTCCGTGGTGGTATTCCCGGCCGTGGCGACGACAGGACCACGTGTTGCCGGGCTGGGGCAGAGCTCCTCAATCAGCCGTGCCAGGCGGTCCACCCCCACTCCGCTCGATGCGGAGCAGCACAACACCGGGAACACCGACCCCGAGGCGACCCCCCCGGCCAGGCTCTTCTCGAGCTCGGCGTAGTCGAGTGTCTCCCCGTTGAGGTAGCGCTCCATCAGGTCGTCGTCGCCGACCACGATCCCCTCGACGAGCTGTTCGTGAACCGTGTGCTCCTCGTCGACGAGGTCCTCGGGGATGGGGCCCTCGTGCCCGGTCGCCGGCACGGTTCCCTCGACGGAGGTGCCCGCCCCGGGCGTGTCGTAGTGGGTGGCGGTGTCGTCCAGAAGGTCGATGACGCCGTGGAAGTCCGACTCGTGGCCGATGGGCAGCTCGACCGGAGCCACCCCGGCGCCGAAAGTCTCCCGGACCTGGGCCAGCGTGCGGTCGAAGTCGGCCCGCTCTCGATCGAGCTTGTTCACCACGATGACCCGGGGCAGTCCCATGCGGGCTGCAGCCCGCCAGGCGTCCTCGGTCTGGGCCTGCACGCCGTCGGTCGCGCTGACGACGACCACGGCCAGGTCGACGTTGGCGAGGGCGGTCATCATCTCTCCGGCGAAGTCCGCGTACCCGGGCGTGTCCAGGAGGTTGACCCTCACCCCGTTGACGATGAAGGGTGCGAGGGAGGTCGAGATGGAGAGTTGCCGGGATACTTCCTCGGGCTCGAAGTCCATCACGGTGGTGCCTTTTTCGACTGAACCCCGTCTGGCGATGGCACCGGTGGCGGCCAGCAACGCCTCAGCCAGGGTCGTCTTGCCGGCGCCGTGATGGCCGACAAGGGCGACATTGCGGATAGCGGTCGGGTCGTGTGGCACCTGGTCCCTCCCCTGCGGCCCGGCCTCCTGCGGGCCGTGAAGCCGAGTGTACGACCGCGGGACCGCTTCCCGCTCAGGTACTCCTGTACCTCGGTACTACTCCATGCTCTTCGCTGCGGTGGTGGTCGTGGACTTCGACCCCGTCGACGTATGGCCGGTGCTCTTCACCGAAACCACCTTGAGGTTGACGTTCATGCCCAGCGCCTTGTGGCCCGGAACAGGACAGAAGACGTCGTAGGCGCCGTTCTTGAAGGTCACCGTGAGGTTCGCGCTCTGGCCCGGCGACAGGTTCTTCGTCGTCGGGTGCTTCAGCCCCGGTCCGGTGATCTCGAGACTGTGCGTCACATGGCCCTTGTTCTCGGCGTCGAAGGTGTAATGGCCCGGAGCGAAGGAGTGCTTCGACAAGGCGATGTGGAAGTCGGTCTCGACCGCCTTGACGACGGGAGGTTTGGGGCTGGCTCCGGCCGGCGTTGCAATGGTCATAGCAACGAAGAGCGACGCCGCCCCGGCCCCGAGGAGCACCGCCGTGCCCCGAAGACCGGCCAATCGACGTACCGGCGAAATGGGTCGAGACCTCCGGTCGGGGCTGCTCGAGTGCCGGTCGAGAGGGGTCAAAGGCTCATCGACGCAGGTCAAGGGTTCGTCGGGGCAGGTCCATGGCCGGTCGGGACGGGTCGTATGCCCGCCGCGTCGATTCGATTCAGGCAGTCGGGCGGTCGGTCCAGGTGGTCGGGCGGTCGGTCCAGGTGGTCTGGCGGTGGATCCAGGTGGTCGGGCGGTCATAGTCACTGCCCTGGGCTACGTTCCGTTGGGCGTTCCGGATTGACGAGTGGTCCGTTCCGGATTGAGGATTGGCCAGGGTAGGGCAGCGGCGCCAGGAGCCTCAACTTCGGGGGATCGGATGGTAAACTCCTGCGCACAGCGCCCGGACCCGACCCGACCCCCCGGGACGCTCGATGAGGAGTTCGATGTTCGACGGTCGCTGGCGAGCGGCGGTCGACCGGTCCACCGGTCCGGTTGGCGAGGCGCTGCATCGCCGAGGCATCACAGCGGACGTGCTCACTGCCACGGGCTTGGTGTCGGCGACGGTCACCGCCGTGCTCGTCGCCTCGGGACACCTGCACCTCGCCGTCGTGTTCCTGATCATCACCGGGATGCACGACCTGCTCGACGGCCCCGTGGCCAAGGCGGCGGGCACCGCGTCCGTCCGAGGCGCGTTCTTCGACTCGGTGACCGACCGTGTCGCCGACGCGGTGCTCATGATCGGCGCCGCCTGGTACCTGGTCAATCGCAACGAGGGGCATCTCGCACTCCTGCCCATGGCCATTTTGGCGGTGACCGCCCTGGTCAGCTACGAGCGGGCCAAGGCGGAGTCGCTCGGGCTCACCGCAAAGGGCGGTCTCATGGAGCGGGCCGAGCGGATGGTGCTCTTGGGGGTGGCCTTCCTCAGCGCCACCTTCTTCGTCCCCGTGCTCTGGGTCATGTTCGCCCTGATCTCGTTCACGGCCGTGACCAGGTTCGTCCGGGTTTGGAACGCAGCCTCGGGACGGGACGAGGTGATCCGCCGGCGTATCGAGGCATGGCGCGACGGGCGGGTGGACTCCCGCTGGCGCACCTGGCGGGAGGGCCGCACATCGAGCGGCGTCCCGCGTCACGCGTTGACCACGACCTCGGGTGCGCCCGTGGGCCGCTGGCGGGCGCGCCGGCAGGAGGCACTGAGCAGCCGCTCGGGCCGGACTCTGCGGGAGCGCCGCCGTTCGGCCCGGCATTCCGGCGACTCGCGGAACACCGCCGGTCGCCGGTTACGGCCCGAATCCTGAGCGCCCCTGGGCCCTCCGGCTCCCGTGGGCCTGTCGTAAGGCCGTAATCCTTTGGCTGCTCGTTCGACCGCGCTGAGCGACACCGCGCACTACCTGACCTATCGAGGTTTCGGTGAAGCCATGGGCCGCATGTCCGGGCCGCTCGCCCAAGGCATCGCCGGTAACGTGGCTCGCGTCAAAGCGTGGCGGGGCGACGAGGGCCTCCGTATGGGCCGGCGCCACATGCGGCGGGTGCTGGCGAGCGAGTGTCCTGACGGCATCGACCCCGACCCCGACCTCGTGCGTCGCTGGAGCCGGCGTTCCTACGTCGCCTACGGCCACTATTGGGCCGATGGTGCTCGCCTTCCCGCGGTCGACGGGGCGCACGTAAGGGCGCGGTTCCGACTCGAGGAGGGCGGCGACCGCCTCACCGCCGCCATGGCGCTCGGCCGCGGGGTCGTCATGGCGCTGCCGCACATCGGGAGCTGGGAGTGGGGCGGGGCGTGGCTGGCCCTCGAGGACATGCCGATGACGGCGGTCGTCGAACGCCTCGAGCCCGAGCGCCTGTTCGAATGGTTCGTGACGAAGCGCGCGTCCATGGGGCTCACGGCGGTACCCCTGGGCGAGGGGTCGAGCGCAGCGATGTTGCGCACGCTGAAGAACGGCGAGATCGCCGGTCTGGTCAGCGACCGGGACCTGGTCGGCAACGGAGTCGAGGTGGAGTTCTTCGGTGAGCGCACCACCATGCCCGGGGGGGCGGCCGTCCTCGCTCTGCGCTCCGGCGCGCCTTTGCTACCCGTGGTCGTCTACTCGGGACCGGGGGACTGGCACACCGGCGTCGTGCATCCGGCGATCGACACGCAGCGGCGGGGCACATTGCGAGCGGACGTGGCCCGGGTGACGCAGGAACTCGCCACGATCTTCGAGCACGACATACGACGCCATCCCGAGCAGTGGCACCTCTTCCAACCGAACTGGCCGTCCGACCCCGGATATGGGTCCTGAGGCGGGTATCGGAACCCCCCTGCGGGATCCCGCTGTCAGCCGGCCAGGACTGCGTAGAAGTGGTTGTAGACGCCGCCGGGAGAATCCGCGATGACGCCGGGCTTCGAGGCGGTGCCGAGTTTCGTCGCGCCATGCTCCTTCGCCATCCACAGGAGATCGACGCCACAACCCTGGTCGGCTTGGATGTCGGTGTGCGTAGTCTTTGACCCAGTTTTCACTTCGAAGTTCAGGTACGTTCCGGCGTTGCAGTACCCCCCCGGTATGGACCACGTGTGCTCCGAGGTGTACACCGTCTGATACTCGGTTCCCGCGACGAAAGTGTTGTACGTCCCGGGGAATGTCGCCTTGCCGCTGTGGGATCGAACGGGGGCGGTGAGCGTGGTCCCACCCGACGGGGCATGCTCCGGAACATCCGACGAGATGAGAACAGCGTAGAAAAGGTCCGACCGGTCACCGCCTCCGCCCACGAGATATTTGCCCGGCGACGTAGCCGAACCGAGGTTCTTGCCGGAGACCCCGACGCCCCACACCGCGCCACTCGACGCTCCGTTATCGAAATCGCTCATACCGAGCGTTTTGCCCACGGTGGCCCACGTGCCTCTGTCGCCGTACTTCGACAATGACCATGAGCTGTCGGCGTTGAGATAGAGCTGGCCGTCGTCGGTGAATACCGGTCCGTGGCTGATGCTTATGTAGATCTCATAGGTACCGGCGATTGCGGCTGCAGGTGTGGCCCGGGTGCCGGTTGTACGTCCGGTGACGTCTCCGGGTGCGGCTCCGGCTGTGGTCGTTCCCGCGAGGCCGATCCCCACCGCCATGATCGCGGCTGCCGACAGTGCGGCTCCGATCCGCCGTCTCGTGGTTGCGTTCATGGACGGTCCTCTCGTTCACCGAGCATGCTCCCGACAGCAAGAGGCTGCCACCGACGAAAGGCAAGTGCCGCCCGCCGACGACGCTGGGCGCATCGTACAGCTCCTACGAGATTTGCTCGCTGGTCGTCGGTCGCTGGTCGCTGGTCGTTGGTCGTTGACTGATCGTGGTGACGATGCCGCTCGGCTGCATCGAGCTGTTCTACACACCGATCCGGGCAGCCGGTCCTGGGTCGGAGGTGCGCGACGGGTGCGTGAGGAATGGCCGACGGGGTGTTCCTACTGTGAACTACAACGCGGACCGACCCCGGGCCGTAGCCCGGGGTCGGTCCCACTGTTCTGCTGGTCCTGCCCAGGTGACCATCGGCCCCGTTTACATCCGGGGCCGATGGACTACCCGCGCGGGATCCCGCGTCAGCTGGCCAGGGTCGCGTACCAGGTGGCGAACTTGCCGCTGGGCGCCTCTGCGATGATTCCCGGCTTCGAGGCGGTGCCGAGTTTGTTTGCGCCATGCTCCTTCGCCATCCAGAGGTGATCGACACCACAACCCTCGTCGGCTTGGATGTCGGTAAACGTGATCTTTGTCCCGACCTTCACCTTGAAGCTCAGGAACGTCCCGGCGTTGCAGAACCCCGGCTGGGACCACGTGTTGTCCGAGTTGTACACCGTCTGAACCTCACCGGCCGGTGCGAAGGTGTTGTACGTCCCCGGGAAGGTCGCATGGCCTCCGGCGGCCCGAGCGGCGGCGGTCAGCGCAGGCCCACTCGACCGCACAACATGCGCCGGAACAGTCGGCGAAATGAACGTTGCGTAGAAGAGAAGCGATCCGTCATCGGCCGCGAGTAGTTCGCCGGGCTTCGCGGGTGAACCGAGGTTCGAGCCCGAGACCTTCACGCCCAACGCACCGCCGTTCGGGTATCCGGCATTGAAGTCGCTCATACCGAGCGTCTGACCCACCGTCCAGTACGAGCCTCCGTCCGTGAAGTCCTGCATGGACCACGAGGTGTCGGAGTTGAGATAGAGCTGGCCGGAGTCCACGAACCCCGATCCGCTGTTGAAAAACAGCTCATAGGTACCGACCATCGCGGCTGCAGGTCTGACATGGGCAGCGGTTCCGTTTCCCGTTCCACCCGCGGTGGAGTCCGCGGACGCTGCTCCAGCTGTGGTCGCTCCCGCGAGACCCAGCCCCATCGTCGAGACTGCGGCTGCCGACAGCACGGCCGCGATGCGATACTTCGTCTTTGCCTTCATGGATCTTCCTCTCGTTCACTGAGCATGCTCCCGCTGAGCATGCGGCTGCCGCCGACGATGAGAAAGCTGATGTCCGCCGCCGCTATCCGCCGAAGCCGCCACGAGAATGATACACCCGTTGCTCCGAAATTGTCTATGAACTCACGTCTACGTCTCGTTTGCTGAGCGCCCCGCCATCACTCGATCGCATGGTCCTGGAGTCGTTAACCAGAGTGTCCCTCAGCGGATTCTCAGTGACGTGCCGCAGTGCCGTCGACCAAGTTCGCCGAGGACCTGCGTCCCCGACCAACGCGCGAGGACACGCATCGGTTCGCCGCGGGTTCAAGGGATCAATACATCGGTGAGCCGGACAATGATCATCGCCGTCGGGCAGGGTTCCGTAGTGGCGGCGGCGATGCGGCGGTCGCGGCCCGCGGCGTCCGGTACGGCTGTCGTTCGCCGGCTCTGGTGATGATGCCGCTCGGCAGTGTCAGGATCACCCCCCCGCTCTGCGACCAAGACGGGGCGGACATGGTCGTCAGGCAGGGTGGTCCGAGATGTCTCCTGGGTCCAATCGAGCTGTTGTACACGATCGATCCGTGCAGCAGGTTCTGGCTCGGAGATGCGCCACGGCTGCGCAAGGCGTGGGACCCAGAGAACGAGGATGACCAGAGCGCCTATGGCTGATTCTATGGGAGGCAACCGGTAGTCACCCAACTACACGGTTTCCGTACGACGGAGACCACCTCCATCCCGTTGAGTCCAACGATCGCCGTCACCGCCCCCAGGGAAGGCGTGAGCCCTGTGTAAGCAGCTTCGACTCCGAACAATCCCGGCCGCCAACCGTCGGCCTCCAGCTGCCAGGCAACGCCTTCCGAGATATCGCCGGCGCCGTACCCAGAAAGAATCTTTCCTCCCTCCTCATGGAAGCCGACGACCACCGGCCCAGGCGGGATCCGCCTTTCGATTGCCCGCGATGCCTCTCTGATCGTCGTGAATTGTGCCTGTTCTGCGGTGCTGGTGGCGCTGGCCCTGCCGGACCGATATGGCCAAACAGCTGCAAAACCCACCGTCAGCAAGGCGGCTAGTGCGACCGCGCCAACTGAGTTCATCGATGGATAGCCGCGCTGGGGCGTCAAAACGGTCGACGAACTGAAGCGGCGAACGGCCACTGGTATCACCAGTGCAACTGCCCACCCCACCACCGTCCACAACACGACCCCGAGGACCCAGAGGCCATAAATGAGATAGCCCAGATTGATGGTGTTCTTCGTGGGAAAGATTGCCAGACTGACGGTGAAGCCGATCGAACAAATCAGTGCCACCAGCGCCAGCGAACTGAGGCTGCGGTGTCCACTGCGCCACGACGCGACACCGATCACGGCCAAAAGGGCGAGGACGACGAACCCGGCCAGTGGCCGGTTGGCGTGCACGAACGCCAAGGTGCCGAAGTAGCCGCTCGGCTCATGCTTCAGCCAGATGGGCCATGGAGAACCCGCCGTTGCCACCGCCCGCAGCCCGTAGGCGATGCCTTCAGCCTTGCCGCCACTCCCCCTGAGGATGGCGGTGAGGTTTCCCTGTGCGTGCAGGTTCTGGAGCAATGGAGCCAGCCAGCATGCGAACCCGACCCCGATGCCGACGTCGAACCATCGGATGCGGTGCGGCCGACCGGCGACCCACCGCGCGGCGATCGGGGCCACGATGACGAGTGGAACGCACGCCAGCACGAAGATGAGATGGGATTCCGCGGCGATGGAGGCCGTCGCCACGAGAACGGGCCACCACCCGTACCCGCCCAGGCACACGACCCACGCCAACACGATGGTGGCCACCAGGAACGGGATCGGGAAGTAGGCGTTCCACACGAGCGTCTCGAAGACCTGGGGCACCAGCCACACCAGATCGAGGGCACAGAATCCGATGATGGCGCACCCCACCCACCGTCCGGTGGACCAGATCGCCTCGATTGCGACCGACATCGCCGCACCACCCAGCAGAGCGCCACCCCACAGCGCACCGTGAGCCGGATCGATGCGCACCGGTATGGCCAGCAGCCAGAACAACAGCGGCCCGGGATCGAAGATGTTGTGTCCGACGCTCCCTGCGCTGGACAGCATGCCGACCAGCGGTGGCGAATGCTCGGTGGTCTGGAATGCTCGGATGGAGATGGCGGCGAAGTCGCCAGCGGCCGTCCATCCGTGAGTGAGGACCACGAACATGGGAACCAGAACTGCTGTCCATACCGCCCCGTGGCTGACGATCCGCGTAACCGTCGGTAGCCCCCACGCCGACTCCGCCTCGATACTGCCCTGCTCCGCCTCGATACTGCCCTGCTCCGCCTCGATACTGCCCTGCTCCGCCTCGATACTGCCCTGCTCCGCCTCGATACTGCCCTGCTCCGCCTCGATACTGCCCTGCTCCGCCTCGATACTGCCCTCCTCCACTTAGCGAGTCTCTCACAGCGCCCTCGCCTGCCACCTATCAGTTCTATGTCGCGAACTGCTGGGCAGAACGTTGCAAAACCTTGTTTACGCGGCGCTTGAGACGATCTACGCGAGGCGCCGCCGTCCGCAGTGGCGGTGGCGATGCCGCCGCGGGTCCAGCGGACCGGGAGGGTGTTGATGTTCGCTGTCCGCCCGCCCAAGCGGCAGTGACGGAACGGCAAAACACAATCGCTCATCGACGACACGGGCGCGGACTGACCCCGAGGTGGATCCCGGGGTCGGTTCTACAGCGCTGATGGTCCTGTTCAAGCGATCACGACGCCTCGGTTACGTCATCACCCGGGCGGGACCCCGCGGTCAGTTGGCCAGGACTGCGTAGAAGTTGCAGAATACGCGGGCCGTCCACCGCATCCGCGACGATGCTTGCTTCGAGGCGGTACCGAGTTTCGTCGCGCTGTGCTCCTTCGCCTTCGAACAGGATCATCCGCCACTCTGTGAAGAAGATGGGCCGGGCAGGGTCGTCGGTCAGGGGTGGTCCGAGATGCGTTGCGGGCGCGTCGAGCTCTTCTCCAGCATCGATCCATGCAGCCGGTTCGGGGTATGGAGGTGCGCGAGAGATCCGCGAAGAATGGCTGACGAGGGTGTTCCGTACCGGCCGTGAATGACAACACAGGAGGTAGATGGCATAGTCCCTGAGGAGTGGACGCTGCTGCACCTTCCCAACCGAAATGGCCGAGCGATCTCCGACTGAACGAGTCGAGCGGTCTCGGGTGAGGGTCGCGATGGTGTCGCCCTACGCGCTCACTCGACCCGGCGGCGTTCAAGGCCAGGTCCTGGGGCTCTCCCGCTCGTTGCGCCAACTCGGACACGAGGTCACGGTCCTAGGACCGGCGGACGACGGTGACTCGTCCCGGGCGTTCTCTCGGGCGGGGGAGCGCGACTTCGTCGTGGTCGGCCACCCGACCGGCGTCCGCTCCAACGGTTCGGTCGCACCAGTCGCTCTGTCCCCGATGTCAGCCCGCGCACGCCGAGCGCGCCGTGCGCACGGGCGGATTCGACGTGGTCCACCTCCACGAGCCACTGGCACCGGTCACCTCGTACGGACTGGTGCTCCGGTGCCGCGTGCCCATGGTGGGGACGTACCACCGCGCGGGGGTCAGTCGGTGGGTGCCGGTGCTGAAGCCGCTGGCAGGGCTGGTCAGCCGGCGGCTTCAGGTGCGGGTCGCCGTCTCGGAGGCCGCGCGTGAGACGGGCGAGCGGTCCGGCGGCGGGACCTTCGAGGTCCTCTTCAACGGCGTCGACGTGGAGCGATTCGCTTCGGCGGTGCCCGAACCTTCCACGGAAGGGATTCCGGTGGTGCTCTTCGTAGGGCGACACGAGGCACGCAAGGGTCTCGGCGTGTTGCTCGACGCCTTCGCATCGGTCGATCGGCACGCGGTCCTGTGGGTCGCGGGCGACGGTCCCGAGAGCGAGGTGCAACGACGAAGGTACCCCCAGTCGGACCGAGTGCGATGGCTCGGCGTGATCGACGACGACGAGCTGGCTCGACGCTTAGCGGGGGCGGACGTGCTTTGCGCCCCTCGCGGGACGGTGAGTCTTTCGGCGTGGTGTTGCTCGAGGGCTTGGCTGCTGGATGCGCGGTCGTGGCGTCGGACATCGAGGGGTATCGCGCCGCCGCACGCGGGTACGCCGCGCTGGTACCTCCCGGAGACGCCGACGCCCTCGCCCGGGCCCTAGAGGTGGCGCTTGCCGACGTCGTCAAGGGGACCGGAGCATCGAGTCCCGAGGCGCGCAAGGCTGCGGAGGCGCACGTCCGGGCATGGTCAATGGACACGCTGGCGCAGCGCTACGAGGAGATCTACGACCGGGCCATCGCCGCCGCGGGCGGCACCAACAAGTGCTGAACGAGCGGACGGCGAGAGGCGGTCGGACAGCAGGTCGAGCGGCGGAATCCTGCCCGGCGCGACAGGTCGCGAGGCCTTCCGGTTGCTCCATACGTTGACCGAGCGTGGAGTGACGTGCTTGTTCGAGCGGCGACGAGTGCACGGCGGCCCAGTACCTCATCTGGAGCTGACGTAGGCTTGATTCTTCATGGCTGACGAGAGCGACAACTCCGGGACGCCGGCTCGGGCGGGCACCGGCGACGGCTCGCAGGCAGGGGCCGGTGCCGGCGGTTCGCCGACCGGGGGCAGTGCCGGCGGAACGGGTGGAGGTGGTGGCGGGAGCCGAAACCGCAACCGCAACCGCAACCGGAATCGGAACAGGGGCCGCAGCGGCGGCAGCGACCGGGCAGGCGGAGGTGCTACCAGCGCAACCGGCAACGGCGGAAAGGGCACCGCTGGAGGTGGCCAAGGCGCGAAAGCCAAGGGCGGGTCGCCGAACCAAGGTACGGGCCAGCGCAAGGGTGGCGGAGCCGGGCAGGGAAACGGCTCACGCCAGCGCTCCGGATCGCGGCCCCGCAACGGACAGCGGAGCGGGCAAAGCGGGCGCGGGGGACAGACCGGACAAGGCGGGCAGATACAGAGCGGAGAGGGCGGGCAGAGGCAGAGCGGACAGAGCGGACAGAGCGGACAGCGGGGTGGGCGACGCGGCGACGAGAGGTCCCGCGGCGCGGTGGCCGTCGCACCGTTGGCGGCGGCAGTTGCAGCGGAGGCCGAACCGGGACCGCCCAGCCTGGGCGCGCCGAAGATCTTCCCGAGCGAGGTCGCGGCCAACCGGCGACGGGCCGTCATGCTCTGCGCCCTCCCCGCGGCGGTGCCCGCGCTCGTCGTGGGTGTCGCGCTGACCCTGGCGGTCGGGTGGCTCGTCGGATTGGTTGCTCTGGTCGTCGTCGGATTGGTCGTCGCCTTCTGGCTCTGGCGCGTCGCGCCGAGCCGGGCGCTCCGTTCGGTCGGAGCGATCCCGCTCGACGAGCACGACGAGCCCCGACTCTCCAACATCGTCGAGGGCCTGTGCGCCACCTTCGGTGTCCGCGTCCCGGCTCTGCATCTCGTACGTGACCGGGTCCCCAACGCCTGCGCCCTCGGCCGGGACGCCACGTCCGCGGACCTCGTCGTCACGACGGGTCTCCTCGACCTGCTCGATCCCATTCAGCTCGAGGGAGTCGTCGCCCACGAGCTGGCACACGTGAAGCGGGGCGACAACGAAGTCTCGTGCATCGCCATCACGCTGGCCCGGCTCGTCGGGGGCGAGGCCACGCTGCGCCGCAGCATCGGAACGGGTTCCTCACACGAGTACCGGGCTGACGTCCTGGCCGCCTCCGCGGTGCGCTACCCCAGCGGCCTCCTCAGCGCACTGAAGCTGATGATGAGCGCTCCCGCCCCGGCGCCCGACTCGGTGTTCGCGCCCACCCGCTTCGGATCCACCCGCTGGGTCTGGATCGACCCCTCCGTGGGGCACCGAGATGAACCCGTGGTCCCGGGTGACCTGGACGAGACAGCGGTGAGGGCCGCGGCGCTGAGCGAGTGGTGAAGGCCGCCGCGCTGAGCGAGTGGTGAGAAGGGGCGGCAGACCCTCGTAGACTGCACGGCATGACGACGGGCACCTTCACCGTCAAGCGGGGGTTGGCGGACATGTTGCGCGGCGGCGTGATCATGGACGTGGTCGATGCCGAGCAGGCCAAGGTGGCCGAGGACGCGGGTGCCGTGTCGGTCATGGCCCTCGAGCGGGTGCCGGCCGACATCCGCCGCGACGGCGGGGTGGCACGGATGAGCGACCCGCTGCTCATCGAGGGGATCATCGACGCCGTGACCATCCCGGTGATGGCCAAGGCCCGCATCGGGCACTTCGCCGAAGCGCAGGTGCTCCAGAGCCTGGGCGTCGACTTCATCGACGAGTCGGAGGTGCTCACGCCGGCCGACGAGGCCCACCACATCGACAAGTGGCCGTTCACCGTCCCGTTCGTGTGCGGCGCCACCAACCTGGGCGAGGCGCTGCGGCGGATCAGCGAGGGTGCCGCCATGATCCGCTCCAAGGGTGAGGCGGGAACGGGCAACATCGTCGAGGCGGTGCGGCACCTCCGCTCCATCCTCGGGGACCTCCGCGCCGTCACGCAGGCCGACCAGACCGAGCTCTACCGGTGGGCCAAGGAGCTGGCCGCACCCGTCGGTCTCCTCCAGGAGATCCACGACACGGGCCGCCTTCCCGTCCCCCTCTTCTGCGCGGGCGGGATCGCCACGCCGGCCGATGCGGCGCTGGTGATGCAGCTCGGGGCCGAGGCCGTCTTCGTCGGCTCGGGCATCTTCAAGTCCTCCGACCCGGCCCGCATGGCCTCGGCCGTCGTCGAGGCCACGGCGCACTACGAGGACGCCGAGCACGTGGCCAAGGTTTCCCGGGGGCTGGGCGAGGCGATGCGCGGGCTGGAGTCGTCGGCGTTCGGGGAGCATCTCGCCGACCGGGGGTGGTAGGACCGCTTCGGTCCATCGGCGTGCTGGACCTCCAGGGCGACGTCCGGGAACACCTGGCTGCCCTCCGCGACGTGGGCCGTGAGGGCCGGCCGGTCAGGCGCCCGGCTGACCTCGAGGGGATCGGCGGGCTGGTGCTGCCGGGCGGCGAATCGACGACGCTCTCCATGCTCTTGGAGTCGACCGGCCTCTTCGAGGCGATCGCCGCACGGCTCGGGGAGGATCCGCCGACGATGCCGGTGCTCGGAACCTGCGCCGGGCTCGTCCTGCTCTCACGAGCGATCGAGGACGGCCGGTCCGACCAGCTGTGCTTCGGGGTGCTCGACGCGGTCGTCCGCCGCAACGGCTACGGGCGCCAGGTCGCGTCCTTCGAGGGCGAGGTGACGCTCGGCGAGGGACCTCCCCTCCCGGCGGTCTTCATCCGGGCCCCGCTCATCGTGTCCGTCGGGGACGACGTGGAGGTGCTGGGCCGGTTCGACGGGGTGCCTGTTCTCGTGAGGGAGGGTCCGGTCGTGGCGTCGGTCTTTCATCCAGAGCTGACGCCGGACCGCCGGGTGCACCAGATGTTCGCCAACCTCTGCGACGGGGCCTGACCCGGGGCGAACCGAGACGGGTCGGCGGGAGTCTCAGTATCCGTGAGGCTCGCCACCGCTCTGCGTTCCGTCGCCGTCGCGACGACGCTCGCCACCACACTTGCCGTCGCCGTCTTCGTCGACCCCGGCCTCGCCTTCTCGGCACAAACCGGTCCGGCGACCTCCCCGGCCTCGGCCTTCGTCGTCCGTTCCGGCCACGTCGCCTATGAGAGCTGCCGCTCCTCTGACGTGACGCTGACCGTGAGCGTGGCCCGGCACGTCTTCGTGCCCGGACAGCTGGTCACCTACCCGGTGGTGTTGCGGAACACCTCGGCCCATGCGTGCACGGCCCCGGGCGCTGGGCTCGCACACGGTCCGCTCCCGCTCGTTCTCGGGCCCTGCTCACCCGTGTCGGTGCGCATCACCAATGCCGGCGGGACGGACGTCTACCCGGGTGGGGTCGCGGTGGGCTGCCCGGCCATCCTCGGGCCGCGCATACCGTCGCACGGTTCCATCACCGCGTTGGGGACCTGGGACCAGCGGTCGGTGGGCGCGACCAGGAGGCAGCAGCCTCCGGGCACGTACACCCTCACCGTCGGCGGGACGGTACGGGTCCCCGTACGGCTGGCCCTCGGGCCGCAGACCGTGCCCGTGCCGGTCCCCGTCCCGTTCTCACCCCCCGCTCCGTCCCAGCCGCGGTCGCCGTCGCCAACACCCGCGCCTGCGCTCACCCGGTCGGCACACATCGGGTACGAGGGTTGCCCCGCCGGCCAGGTGATCCTGAGCGTCACCGCCGCCGCTCGGCCGGTGCCCTGGCTCCTGCCGCTCAGCTACACCGTGCGCCTCCACAACACGGGCCGAACCGCGTGCGACCCCCGGCGGGTCTCATCGCGGGCGCGTCCCGACACTTGAGCGTCGGGCCTTGCGGCGCCCTCTCCGCCGTCGTCTCCGACCGCAAGGGGGTCGACGTCTACCCCGGATCGGCCGCGTTCTACATGTGCCCTCAGATCTCATCCGTCCACCTCGGACCCAGCGCCACCGAGACGGCCAGCGGGACCTGGTTCAAGTACGAGTTACTACCCACGAGCGGCGGATCACCGCGTTACCGCCAGGCACCACCGGGGTCGTACCGCCTTACCGTCTCGGCTCGGGGCGCCTCGACCGCCCGTGTCAGTGTCCCCTTCTCCATCGCCGCGCCGGCCGGGGCCTACCCTGTCCCGGGCCCGCCGCCCACGATCTTCCCCGGCTGAGCCGACGCCTCGATCTCTCCCTCCGCTGGTCCGGCTCCGGCTTCGGCTCGGCTCCCGCCCCGGCTCGGCTCCCGGTCCGGCTCCGGCTTCCCTCCCGACCAGGCTCGATACAATCGAGAGCCCGTCCCCTGGCCGCGTGGGGACCAGGCTGAGCGCGAGGAACGAGGCGAAGCAGACATGTCGGGTCACTCGAAGTGGGCGACCACCAAGTACCGCAAAGGGGCCCAGGACAAGGCCCGCGCCAAAGTCTTCGCCAAGTGCATCCGCCTCGTCGAGGTCGCCGCACGAGACGGAGGCGGGGACCTCGAGGCCAACGCCACCCTGCGCACCGCCTACCAGAAAGCCCGGGCGGCCAGCGTGCCGCTGGACACGATTGAGAAGGCGATAAAGCGCGGGACGGGCGACCTCGAGGGTGTGCGCTACGAGGCCATCAATTACGAGGGCTACGGCCCTGCTGGTGTGGCCATCATGGTCGAGACCCTGAGCGACAACCGCAACCGCACCGGCGCCGAGATGCGCAACCTCTTCAGCCGCAACGGAGGCAGCATGGCCGAGCCCGGCGCGGTCGGCTGGCAGTTCGAGCGCAAGGGCATCGTGACCGTCAGCCTCGACAACGACGAGGACAAAGTCATGGAGATCGCCATGGAGGGCGGCGCCGAGGACATGACCAGCAACGGCGCGGCCTGGGTCGTGACCAGTGCGCCGGCCGACCTCGAGTCGGTGCGCCAGGCCCTCGACAGCGCCGGCATCACCCCCGAGTCCGTCGACCTCAGCCTCGAGCCCACCACCCTGGTCCCGGTCCCCGACGAGGGCGAGTCCAAGAAGGTGCTGCGCCTGCTCGAGGCGATCGACGACCACGACGACGTCCAGGCGGTGCACTCCAACGCCGACATCCCCGACGAGGTCCTCGCCGCCTTCGAAGGCTGACGGCGGGTCTGTCGCTCGCGCCGAGCGGTCCGCCACCTCCGAACACCGTCGGACTATCCTGCGAACGCATGTTCGCATTGGGCGTCGACCCCGGACTCTCGCGTTGCGGCTACGGCCTGGTCGAACGCGGCGAGGGAGGCGCACTTCGGGCGGCGGCGGCGGGTGTCATCGAGACGCATCCCGACGGCGCGCTGGCGGCGAGGCTGTTGGAGCTTCACCGCGAGCTCGGCGCACTGCTCACCGAGCTCCGGCCGGACGTGGTGGTGGTCGAACGAGTCTTCTTCCAGGTCAACGCGCGCACGGCCATGTCGGTCGGCCAGGCGAGCGGTTTGGCCCTGGTCGCAGCGGCGTCGGCCGGCGCCGAGGTCGCCCAGTACACCGCCAACGAGGTCAAGCTGGCCCTCGTCGGGTACGGCGCC
This sequence comes from uncultured Acidimicrobiaceae bacterium, assembly GCA_963767195.1. Lineage (GTDB taxonomy): Bacteria > Actinomycetota > Acidimicrobiia > Acidimicrobiales > RAAP-2 > Bog-473. The sequence goes on from CAVYDA010000001.1 coordinate 400,100, forward strand.
GCCACCAAGCAGCAGGTGCAGCACATGGTGGCCCGGGTGCTCGGCCTCGACGCGGTCGGCGGACCGCCCGACGTTGCCGACGCCCTGGGCCTCGCGGTCTGCCATCTCTCGTCGGCCGGCCTACGACGCGCCGTCGACGCGGCACGAAAGTGAGGGAGCGATGATCGGACTGCTCCGAGGACGCGCCGTGTCGCGTCCCGGCGACGGCGAGGTGATCGTCGACGTGGCCGGGGTCGGCTATCGGGTGGCGGTCACACCGGCGACCGCCGCCGCATTGATCGTCGGCGGCTCGTCCACGGAGGCGACGCTCTTCGTGCACACGCACGTCCGCGAGGACGCCATCGTCCTCTACGGCTTCGTGCACGACGACGAGCGACGGTGCTTCGAGGTGCTCCTCGGCTCGCACGGGGTGGGCCCGGCGCTGGCGCTCGCCATCATGGGATCGCTCTCGCCGGCCACTCTTTCGACCGCGGTGCTCGAGGACGACCTCGAGACGTTGTGCACGGTGCCCGGGGTCGGCCGCAAGACCGCGGCGCGACTCCTGATTGAGCTGAAGAGCCGCCTCGAACTGCCGGACCTCTCAATGCCTCTGGCGATTGCCGCGGGGAATGGTGCAGTGCCGGCGACGCGCGCGTCGCGTGCCGAAGCGAGGGCGGCACTGAGCGAGCTGGGGTACGCACCCGACGAGATCCGGGCCGCGCTCGACGGACTGCGCGACGATGTCGGCGTGGAGGAGATGCTGCGACTGGCCTTGCGAGAGCTGGCCTCGAGGTGACCCCGAAGGCCCGCCGGGAGGTGCTGGCCCTCGAGGACGACGAACCCCGGGTCGTCGACCCGGCACAGACCGACGGCGAGGAAGCGCTCGAGGAAGTCGGTCTGCGGCCGCGCTCCCTGGCCGAATTCGTGGGCCAGGCCGAGCTGGTCGAGCACCTGGCCATCGTTCTCCAGGCCGCACGCCAGCGGGGCCAGCCGGTGGACCACCTCCTCTTCGCCGGGCCGCCTGGGCTGGGCAAGACATCGCTCGCCGGCATCGTGGCCGTCGAGATGAGGTCCGGCCTACGCATCACAGCGGGCCCCGTGCTGACGCGCGCCGGCGACCTCGCCGCCCTGCTGACGGATCTGCAAGACGGAGACGTCCTCTTCATCGACGAGATCCACCGACTGCACCGCTCGGTCGAAGAGATGCTCTATTCGGCCATGGAGGACGGGCGCCTGGACATCCTCATCGGCAAGGGCCCGACCGCGCGTTCCATCCGTCTGGAGCTGCCGCGCTTCACCCTCGTGGGCGCGACGACGCGCACCGGGCTCGTGTCGGGTCCGCTGCGCGATCGCTTCGGCTTCGTCGGCCGGCTCGACCTCTACCGCCCGGAGGATCTGCGTGCCATCGTCGAGCGTTCAGCGCGGCATCCTCAAGGTCGGGATCGACGTCGAGGGTGCGACACGGATCTCCGAGCGTTCCCGCGGCACGCCGCGTGTCGCGAACCGACTGTTGCGTCGGGTGCGCGACTTCGCCGAGGTGCGCGGCGCAGGTTTCGTCGACGGGGCGACGGCCAACGATGGGCTCGAGCTCTTCGGCGTCGACGAACTGGGACTTGACAAGGTCGATCGTGCCATCCTCATGACGCTCTGCTCGCGCTTCGGCGGTCAACCAGTCGGCCTCACCACGCTGGCGCACTGTGTCGGTGAGGAGCCAGACACCATCGAGGACGCCTACGAGCCGTTCCTGCTCCAAAGCGGCCTGATGCAGCGCACTGCTCGGGGACGGGTCGCCACAGAACGCGCCTCGGCACATCTCGGTCGGGTCGGCCCTCCCAGCGCTCCGCCCCTCTTCTGAGGGCGGCGGTCACGCGTCACGTTGCGGCGTGAGCTAGCATTGGCGTCGACGCACCGCGAGCAGGAAACGAGGTGATCCGATGGCAGGCATGATTACGCAGCCACAGCTGTCGGTTCGCGCCTGCGCGGCCCTCCTGCCGCTCGCGGTTGTCGCCGGACCGCTGCTCGGCATGCCGAAGTCAGGTCCGGCGACCAGCTGCACCGGTTTCTGACGCCGGCACCGCAGCACCGCCTTCCCGCTCCCCGCTGAGCGGCTCCGTTCCCTCCCGCTCGTTCACCGAGCATGCCCCTGGACACACGCCTTTTCCTTTCCACAGGAGAGTTCCAATGGGTGATCGCACCCTCTTCCCGAATGCATCGACCAAGGCCACCGTGGCCTATTGCTGGAGTCAGATGCGGCCCGACCGCGCTGCTTTCTTCTGCAGCAGCACCGCCATCGTGCTCGGCACGCTCGCCAACGCCGTCGCGGCGCCGCTGGTCTTCGCTGCGCTGCTGAGCCGGATCGCCGAGCTCGGCGACCACCCCCATGAGGACCTGTGGCACACCTTCGGCCCGCTGGTCGTGGCGTACGCGGTCGTCCTGCTGGCCTCCGTGGCCTTCGGCCGTCTCGGGGGCTGGCTCAACTGGGGCGCGACCCTGCGCGCCTTCGGGCGTGCCATCACGAACGGGTACGACCACCTGATCGGCCTGAGCCACGGGTGGCACACCGACCGTCCCTCGGGCGAGGTGATCGCCACCCTGGAGACGTCGAGCTGGGCCTTCGTCGAGCTGATCGAAGCCATGGTCTGGGGCATCCTGCGCATCGGCGTGACGGTGCTCGGGGCTCTGGTCGTCCTTGGCATCGTCGCCTGGCCGGTGGCACTGGTCATGGGTGCGCTCGTGGCGGTGTTCATCCTCGTCCTGTGCCTGCGCCTGGGACGCGTCGTGGCCGCGGAGAAGGACTTCTCAGACGCCCACTCACGGGCGACCGGCGTGATCGCCGACACCATCGCCAACCTGACGACCGTGCGGACCCAGGCTTCCGAGGACCGCGAGAAGGCCCACGTGGCCGACCTCGTCGCCGACTCGGTCAGCGCGGATTACCGGGCCCGCCGGATCTTCACAGCGACGCGGCTGCAGATGGAATCGGCCATGGCGTTCTTCAACTGGGCCGCCGTCGCCGTCGGCGTCGTGCTCGCGCTGCACCACGTTGCGTCCGCCGGCGCCGTCTACCTGATCCTGTTCTACGCCACGTTCGTCGGCACCAGCCTGGAGGAGTCGTTCGAGTTCATCCGCCTGCTCGCACGGGCGTTGGGTCGTTGTGCGAAGTTCGCCGGCATCGCGGCCACCGTGCCCGACATCGTCGACGACCCGGGCGCCCCGGACCTCGTGGTGGCGCGTGGGCGGGTGGACTTCCGCGGGCTGTGGTTCGCGTACCGCGACGGTGCGCCGCTCTTCGAGGGGCTGGACCTGCGCATTGAGCCCGGCGAGCACGTCGGGTTGGTCGGGCCCTCCGGCTCGGGGAAGACGACGCTGACCAAGCTGCTCCTCCGTTTCGCCGACCGAGACGGCGGCGCGATCGAGATCGACGGTCAGGACATCGCACGGGTCACCCAGCATTCGCTCCGGGGGCACATCGCCTACGTGCCGCAGGATCCGCAGATGCTGCACCGCACCATCGCGGAGAACATCTGCTACGGCCTGGAGCTCCCCGACGGTCCCGACATGGACCTCGTGCGCACGGTCGGGCGCGCCGCCTGCGTCGACGAGTTCGTCCAGCGCTTGCCGGCGGGTTACGACACCATCGTCGGCGAGCGCGGCATGAAGCTCTCGGGCGGTCAGCGCCAGCGCGTCGCCATCGCCCAGGCGATGGCGAAGGGGGCACAGGTGCTGGTGCTCGACGAGGCGACCTCCGCGCTCGACTCCGAGTCGGAGTCGCTGGTCCAGGAGGCGCTGTGGCGCCTGATGGAGGGCACGACCGCGCTGGTGGTCGCCCACCGGCTCGCCACCATTGCGCGCCTCGACCGCATCGTCGTGCTCGAGCAGGGACGCGTGGTCGAGCAGGGCACCCACTCCGAGCTGCTCTCGGCCGGGCGCAGCGGAGTCTACGGGCGCCTCTGGGAGCACCAGTCCGGAGGGTTCCTCGCGGCCTGAGCCGGAGGTGGGGCCAACGGGACGTCCGGGCACCCCGGCCCGGGCGCTCCGCCCCACCCCCCGGCGGGAGGTCGGTTCGGGCGGCTGCGGCCTGCCGCCCGAGAACCCGTGAGGACACGCACTAGGGTGTCTCTTCGCAACTGATTTCAGTGCAAGGACCTCTTATGACGTTCCTCATTCTCGCCGCCACGTCCTCCTCGAAGTCGAGCTCGAGCCCCCTTCTCACGCTGTTACCCCTGCTCGCCATCGGCCTGCTCGGGTATTTCTTCTTCATTCGCCCCCAGCAGCGCAAGGCCCAGGCGGCCCGGCAGTCGCAGGGCAAGGAGATTGAGGTCGGCGACGAGGTGCAGACCGTGGGCGGAGTCATCGGCACCGTCCTCGAGGTCCACGGCGATCGCTACACGCTGCTCACGGGCGCCCTCAACGACGAAGGGAACCTCGACGGGCCCCAGCCGACGCGGATCGTGTTCGTGCGTCAGGCCATCGCCCGGAAGATCGACCGCGTCACGGAGGTCCAGGACGTCGCGATCCCCGACGTCCAGGATGTCAGGATCGCCGACGAGGAGTCGTCGACCAACGGCGACGGCGCCCACGACGCACAGCCGGCCGACGAAGGGGAGGCCGACGAGGCATGAGTCCGAAGGCGGGCGGCCGAGCTCAGCGCAAGCAACGGCGGAACCTCTTCATCAGCGTCATCGTCGTGGTCGCCATCTCGTTGGGTTCGTTCGCTGCTGTCGTCGCCGCCCGGTGGTCGCCCCGCCTCGGCCTGGACCTCGCCGGCGGCGTCGCCGTCGTCTACACGGCGGAGGGGTCGCACATCACCCCGGCCGACCTCAACGAGACGGTCAACATCCTGAACCTGCGCGTCAACGGGCTCGGCGTGTCGGGCGCCCAGGTCCAGACCACGGGCAAGAACCAGATTTCGGTCTCGATCCCCGGCGTCAAGGACGCGCAGCAGGTGCTCGACCAGATCGGCCAAACGGCGCGCATGTACTTCCGTCCGGTGCTGTGCTTCGGCTACCCCCAAGCCGTGCCGAAGAACAAGGCGCACCTGGCCCAGCAACCGCGTGGCATCGGCACGATCCCGGCGTGCTCGTCGTCGACTGAGCTGACGGCCGCCAATTTGAACGTGACGCCGAACAATTCGCCGGCGGGGTACGCCCAGAACAACGTCCCTCCCGATCCGCAGTACCAGACCTATCCCTCGACGAGCCCCCAGAAGCCGGACTATCCCCGCAGCACCGTGCTCCTCCCCGGGCTGCAGAACTCGTGCGGACTGCGTGGGCTCCGGTGCGTGCTCGGCCCGGCCCAGATGACGGGGCGGTCCATCGGGAGTGCGACGGCGACCCAGAACCAGACCGGCCAGTGGGTCGTCGACTACACGCTCGCGGGTTCAGCCGGATCGGCGCTCTGGGACAAGGTGGCTCAGGAGAACTTCCACCAGCTGCTCGGGATTGAGCTCGACGGCGACGTGTACTCGGCGCCGATCATTCAGCCCACCCAGGCCGGGTTCACCTCGTTCGCCGGCCGGGGAGAGATCTCGGGCAACCTGACCCAGTCGGACGCTCAGAACCTGGCCCAGGCCATGAACTACGGCGCGTTGCCGGTCACGTTGAAGGCCGCGACGTCCCAGACCGTCACCGCCACCCTGGGCCACTCGGCACTCGTCGCCGGTCTGGCCGCGGGGGTGGGGGGGCTCGTCCTCGTGCTGCTCTACGTCCTGGCCTATTACCGCGGGCTCGGGCTGGTCGTGATCTCGGGGCTGGTGTTCACGGCCATGATGCTGTGGGCGATCATCTCGGCGCTGGGTCACACGACGGTCGCGCCGAGCTTCGACCTCGCCGGCATCACGGGATTGATCGTGTCCATCGGCATCACCGTGGACTCCTACATCGTCTATTTCGAGCGCCTGAAGGACGAGACCCGCTCCGGACGCTCCGTACGAACGTCCGTGGACCGCGGCTTCAAGAGCGCGTGGCGGACGGTGTGGGCCGCGGACTTCGTCTCCTTGCTGGCCGCGATCGTCCTGTACTTCGTTGCGGTCGGCAACGTCAAGGGCTTCGCGTTCTTCCTCGGGCTCTCGACGATCATGGACATGGCCGTGACCTGGTTCTACACCCGGCCGCTCGTGATCCTCCTCGGACAGAGCGAGCGGCTCCAGGGCTCGGGCGCGTTCAGCATCTCGACCGGACTCGGCGCCGGGCCCCAGGGTCCTGCCCCGGTCGGAGCCGGTGGCATGGCGGGCGCCGCAGCAGGGGGCGGCGGCTCGTGAGCGACGACAGCGGAAACGGCAAGCACGAGGACGCCAGCGCCCTCGACGAGGTGAGCGAGGAGGACGTCGAGCATCTGGAGGAGAGCGTCGACCTCGACCAGCTCGACGAGGACGAGCTCGTTTCGGTCGACGTCGCTGCGCGAGCGCTCCTGGCCAAGCCCCGGCGGGGCCACGGCCCGGTCGCCCGGCTGTACCGCGGAGAGACGCGCTTCGACTTCGTCGGCCGTCGGAAGATCTGGTTCAGCATCTCGACGCTCATCATCGTGCTCGGGATCGTCTCCGTCATCTTGCGCGGCGGGCTGAACCTCGGAATCGAGTTCAAGGGCGGCACGGAATGGACGATCTCCGCACCCGGGGTCACCCAGACCCAGGCGGTCAACGCCATGAACGGCACCGGGGTGATCGATCCGACGGTCGAGCTCCTCGGCACCGGGCAGAACCAGACGCTGAACGTCCAGTCGGACATCAACCACCTCAGCCAGGCCCAGCAAGACAAGGTAAGCACGCGCGTACAGGCGGCCATGCTCCAGCTCACCGCACCCCACCATGCGAAGGGGTCGGCGGCAACCACGACCTCGACCACCGCGGCATCCTCGACCACGACGACCACGACCTCCCCTCAGAACGCGACGCTCAAATCACACACCGACAAGATCAGCATCACCACCGTCGGCCCGACCTGGGGCTCGTCCATCACCGACAAAGCCATTCAGGCCCTGATCATCTTCTTCATCGTGGTGGCGGTCTACATCAGCTTCCGCTTCGAACCGAAGATGGCCCTGGCCGCCTTCATCGCCATGATCCACGACGTCCTGGTGGCGATCGGGATCTACTCCATCTTCAATTTCCAGGTCACGCCGGACACGGTCGTCGCCATCTTGACCATCCTGGGCTACTCGCTCTACGACACCGTCGTGGTGTTCGACCGCGTGCGTGACAACACGAGAGGCATCGGCAGCAGCGGCCGCATGACCTACCCGCAGCTGATCAACCTGTCGATGAACCAGACGCTCGCCCGGTCCATCAACACGTCCATGGTGGCGATCCTGCCCGTGCTCGCAGTGCTCCTCATCGGCGCGCAGGTCCTCGGGGCCACCACTCTCCAGTCCTACGGACTCGCGTTGTTCGTCGGCCTGCTCTCGGGCGCGTACTCGTCCATCTTCATCGCCTCACCTGTCCTGTCGATGATGAAGGAGCGCGAGGAGCGCTGGGTGTCGATCGCCCGCCGGCTCGACCAGCGCGGCGAGGGCCACACGTCGTACTCGGCCGTCGACGCCGCCACCATGAGCACCCAGATCAGCGTGGCGGCCTCGGGCCAGGCCGCACGTTCCGGCGGCGGGGGTGCGCCTGCCGCCGCACGGTCGAAGGGCAAGCGCAGCGGGCCCATCCGGCCGGGTTCGGGGAGTGGGAGTGGCAGTGGAAGCGGGAGTAGTGGCGGGAGCGGGAGTAGTGGCGGGAGCGCAGCAGGATCCGGTACCGGGACGGTCGTGATGGACCCACCCGCCGGGTCGAGCCCCCCCACGACGTCGTCCAATCCGCCACCCGCGGGAGGAACCCAGGCCCCGCGGCCCCGCAAGAACAGGGGCAAGCGTCGCCGCTGAGTGCGTGACCCCCAACGGGGGGACCGGATCTGTTTTCCCTGACGGGTACCCTGGAGTCATGGTGTCGCTGGCCAAAGTGAGCACCACGACGCAGGCGCAGGTGCTCGACGTCGACGACTTGCTCACGCCCCTCCTCGGGGAATTCGCCCGCCACCGGCCCGACGACGACGCTGGCGCGATCATCGAGGCCGGCCGAGTCGCCGCGGGCGCGCACGAAGGGCAGTTCCGCCGGTCGGGGGAGCCTTACATCACCCACCCGGTCGCGGTGGCGACGATCGTGGCCGAACTGGGGCTCGACGCCCAGACGGTGGCGGCCGCCCTCCTCCACGACGCCGTGGAGGACACGGGCCTGACCCTCGACGCCATCCGCTCGAGCTTCGGCGACGGCGTGGCCAAGGTGGTCGACGGGGTGACCAAGCTCGACCGCCTGCAGTTCAACTCGAAGGAAGCGCAGCAGGCGGCGACGATCCGCAAGATGCTCGTCGCCATGGCGGAGGACTGGCGGGTCCTGCTGATCAAGCTGGCCGACCGGCTGCACAACATGCGGACGCTGGCCGTGATGCCCGAGTGGAAGCAGCGCCGCACCGCCCAGGAGACCTTCGACGTCTACGCGCCGTTGGCGCACCGCCTCGGCGTGCAGCAGGTGCGCTGGCAGCTCGAGGACCTCGCCTTCGCCACCCTCCACCCCAAGCGCTACGCGGAGATTGAGCAGATGGTGGCGGCCCGCGCCCCCGAGCGCGAGGAATACCTCGAGCGGGTCCTCGTCCACGTGCGCGAACGACTCGACGAGATGGGGGTCGAGGCGGACGTGAGCGGGCGGCCGAAGCACCTGTGGTCCATCTACGAGAAGATGGTGGTCCGGGGCAAGGAGTTCGACGACATCAACGACCTCGTCGGCATTCGCGTCGTCGTCGACTCCGAGAAGGACTGTTGGGCCGCGCTCGGCGCCATCCACGCCATCTGGGCACCGGTGCAGGGTCGGTTCAAGGACTACATCAACACGCCCAAGTTCAACATGTACCAGTCCCTGCACACGACGGTCATCGGGCTGGACGGCAAGCCGGTCGAGGTACAGATCCGCACGACGGAGATGCACCACCGCGCCGAATACGGCATCGCGGCGCACTGGGGCTACAAGTCCAAGGAGGACAGCTCTTCGGAGATGGCCTGGCTGCAGCGCATCGCCGACGTCGAGCGCCAGACCGACGACCCGATCGAGTTCCTCGAGGCCCTGAAGCTTGACCTCGAACAGGACGAGGTCTACGTCTTCACGCCCAAGGGCAAGGTGATCGCGCTCCCGGCGCGTTCGACCCCGGTGGACTTCGCCTACTCCATCCACACCGAGGTGGGCCACCGCTGCATCGGGGCGCGGGTCAACGGCCGCCTGGTGCCCCTCGAGACGCCGCTCAGCTCGGCCGACACGGTCGAGATCATCACCTCGAAGTCGGCCACGCCCACGCCGTCGCGGGACTGGCTCCAGATCGTGGCGTCCACCCGGGCCCGCAACAAGATCCGCCAGTGGTTCTCCCACGAGCGGCGCGAGGACGCGATCGAGACGGGGCGCGAGGAGCTGTCACGGGCGCTGCGTCGCGAGGGCCTGCCGCTGCACAAGCTGCTCAACTCCGCCGCGCTCTCCGAGGTCGCGGCCTCCATGAACCTGGCCGACCTCGACGCGCTCTACGTCGCCATCGGCGAGAACCAGGCCTCGGCCCAGTCAGTGGTCCAGCGGCTGGGCCGGGTGTTGCGCGGGGGCGAGGCCGACGAGCAGCTGCCCACGACCGCCCTGCGCGGCCTCAAGGGACCTCGTCCGGGCCGGCGCACGTCGACCGGGGTCTACGTCGAAGGGCTCGACGACGTGATGATCCACCTGGCCCGCTGTTGCACGCCGGTGCCGGGCGACGAGATCATCGGCTTCGTCACCCAGGGCCGGGGCGTGTCGGTGCACCGGGCGGACTGCGCCAACGCGAGCGCACTGGCGGACCAGTCCCGGGAACGCCTCATGGAGGTCGAGTGGGACCGGGGCAACGACGGGGTGTTCGTGGCCACGATTGAGGTGCAGGCCTTCGACCGCGCCCGCCTGCTGGCCGACGTGAGCCGGGTCGTGTCCGAGCACCATCTCAACATCGTGGCCGCCCGCACGGCGACCACACCCGACCGGGTGAGCCGGATGGCCTTCGACGTCGAGCTGGCCGACCCCGCACACCTGCACTCGCTGATCACTGCGCTCAAGCATCTCGACGGCGTGTTCGACGCCTACCGTCAGTTGCCGGGCAAGAAGGTCTGACCCCCACGTGAGGAGCCACCCATGAGCGCGGGGCCGACCGCGCCCGCGCCCGCGCCGCCGGCGCGGACCCCGACCGGCATGCACGACGTTCTCTGGCCCGAGTCCGCCCGGTGGGAGGACACAGTGGCGCGCTTCGCCACACTCGTCGAGGCGGCCGGCTACGGCCTCGTGCTGACACCGGTCCTCGAACACGTGGGCGTCTTCCACCGCGGCATCGGGGAGGGGAGCGAGGTCGTCGGCAAGGAGATGTACGTCTTCGAGGACCGGGACGGCCAGGTGCTGGCGCTGCGCCCGGAGGGGACGGCGCCGGTGGCGCGTGCCTTCGCCCAACACCATCCGGTCCCGCCCTGGAAGGCCTGGTACGTGGCGCCCTCGTTCCGCCACGAGCGGCCGCAGCAGGGCCGCTACCGCCAGCACCACCAGCTCGGCGTGGAGGCGCTCGGCCCCGCCGACCCGGACCTCGACGTCGAGGTCGTGGCGCTCGCCCACGACTTCTTCGATGGCCTCGGACTGCGCGACGTGACGCTCAAGTTGAACTCCATGGGCGACCGTGTCTGCCGCCCGGGCTACGTGAGGCTTCTCGGCGCCTACCTGGCCGAACACGACGACCAGCTCTGTCCCGCCCATCGCACCCGCCACCTGGAGAACCCCCTGCGGGTGCTGGACTGCAAGTCCGAGGAATGCCGGGCGGCCACGGCCGGAGCTCCCCACCTGCTCGACCACCTCTGCGACGACTGCCGTGCGCACTTCGAGCGCGTGCGGGCCGGGCTCGACGCCCTCACGGTGCCCTACGAGATCGATCACCGCCTCGTGCGGGGCTTCGACTACTACACCCGCACCACGTTCGAGTTCGCCTCCGGCGCGCTCGACGCGGCGCAGAACGGTATCGGGGGTGGGGGGCGCTACGACGGGCTCGTCGAGATGCTCGGGGGCCCTCCCACACCCGGCATCGGCTTCGGCATCGGGGTGGAACGCGTGCTGCTCGCCTGCGACGCCGAGAGCGTCTTCCCGACGACCACGGCCGCGGCGGCACGCCGGCTGCACGCCTACGTGATCGACACGGCCGGAGGGGAATCCGCGGTCGTGCTCACGGCGGAGTTGCGCCGGGCCGGTCTACGCGCCGACCGGGCCTTCGGTGGTCGCTCCATGAAGTCCCAGATCAAGTCGGCCGACCGTTCCGGGGCCGTCGTGGCGCTCGTGGTCGGCCCCCAGGAACTGGACGCGGGCACGGTCGGTCTGCGCCCGCTGAGGACCGAGGACGCGCAACGCGAGGTGCCGCGCCAGGACGTGGTGAGCGAGGTGCGCCGCGTCGTGGAGAATGCGCAGTCGACATGACCATTCCCGAAAACCGCCCCACCGCGCTGCGCACCCACCTCTGCGGCGTGCTCAGACCGGCCGACGTGGGTGCGGAAGTTCGCCTGTGCGGCTGGGTGGCGCGCCGGCGCGAGCACGGCGAGCACCTGGCCTTCGTCGACCTGCGTGACCACACCGGCATCGTCCAGTGCGTGATCGACGGCACCGTCGACGTGCGCAGTGAGTGGGTGGTCTCGGTCCGCGGGACGGTACGGCGCCGCCCCGAGGGGACGGTCAACCCCGGGCTCGAGACGGGGGAGGTGGAGATCGGGGACTGCACCGTGGAGGTGCTGAACGAATCCGAGCCGCCACCGTTCACCGTCGACGATCGGGCGGAGGCCGACGAACCGGTCAGGCTGCGCTACCGCTACGTGGACCTGCGGCGCCCGCGGATGCAACGCAACCTGCGCCTGCGTTCGCGGGTGAACACGGCCATTCGCGCCGCCATGGTGCGCCAGGGCTTCGTCGAGGTCGAGACCCCGCTGCTGTGGGCGCCCACGCCCGAGGGTTCGCGGGAGTTCTCCGTTCCGGCGCGTCTGCACCGCGGCTCGTTCTATGCGCTGCCGCAGAGCCCACAGCTCGCCAAACAGCTGCTCATGGTGGGGGGGATGGACCGCTACTTCCAGATTGCGCGCTGCTTGCGCGACGAGGACCTCCGCGCCGACCGCCAGTTCGAGTTCTCCCAGCTCGACATGGAGTGCTCCTTCGCCTCCCAAGACGACGTGATGGGTTTCGTCTCCGAAGCCGTGCTGGAAGCGGCCGAGGCCGCCACCGGAGAGCGCCCGCCCGCGATGGAGCGGATGACGTGGGCCGACGCGCTCGACCGTTACGGCACGGACAAGCCCGATCTACGTTTCGGTATGGAGCTGGTGGACCTCACCGCGGTGTTCGAGAAGACGGAGGTCAAGGCGCTGTCGGGATCCGTGGTCAAGGCCTTGGTCGTCTCGGGCGGCGCGTCGTCGCCGCGTTCGCGCCTCGACCAGATGACCGAGCAGGTGAAGGCCTCGGGCGCGGCCGGACTGGCCTGGTTCAAGGTCCTCGACGGCGACGCGGGTCCGGGTCTCGACGGGCCGCTCGCCCGGCACCTCGCCGCGGCCGAGCGCGACGGCGTCGTGGCCGGCACGGGAGCATTGCCGGGCGACCTGGTCCTGGCCGTCTCCGACGAGCACGCGACGGCGTGCCGCGCGCTGGGCTCGCTGCGCACGGCACTCGGCGCGCCTCCCGTCGGCCAGGGCCCCCACCGCTACGTCTGGGTGGTCGACTTCCCCATGTTCGAGGGCTACGGCGCCGATGGACATCTGCAGCCGGCGCACCACCCGTTCACCATGCCGTACCCCGACGACCTCCCCCTGTTGTCGAGCGATCCCTTGGCCGTGCGCTCGCAGGCGTACGACCTCGTCCTCAACGGATGGGAGCTCGGCTCGGGGAGCGTCCGTATCCACCGCAGCGACATCCAGTCACTGGTGTTCGACGCGCTCGGGATCGGACCCGACGAGGCGGAAGCCCGCTTCGGCTTCCTGCTCGGCGCCTTCCGTTACGGCGCACCGCCGCACGCCGGCTTCGCCTTCGGTGTGGACCGCCTCGCGGCCATCCTGGCCGGCGAGGAGAACATCCGCGAGGTCATTGCGTACCCCAAGACACAGTCCGGCACCGACCCGCTGACCGGGGCGCCGGCACCGCTTCCGGCGGCGAGCCTGGCCGAGCTGGGCATCCGGGTGGTGGTGCGGCCTGCCTCTCCCGGCCCAGCGGGCGCCGACGCGCCCAACCCCTCGCCGAGCTGACGACGGAGCGGATGGATGAGCCTCTTCGAGGACGCCGCCGAGCGGCGCCTCCGGCGCCAGGCCCCGCTGGCGACGAGACTGCGGCCCCGCACCCTCGACGAGGTGGTGGGACAGCAGCACCTGGTTGGACCCGGCGCGCCGCTCCGCGTGCTGGCCGAGACGGACCAGGTCGGCTCGGCCATCCTCTGGGGCCCGGCCGGCACGGGGAAGACGACGATCGCCTACCTCCTCGCGGCGACCACGTCCAAGCACATGGCCCCGCTCTCGGCTACCTCGGCGGGGGTCAAGGACGTGCGCGAGGCGTTGGCCGACGCCGAGCGGCGCCTCGGCGAGCTCGGCCAGGGGACGATGCTCTTCATCGACGAGGTACACCGGTTCTCCAAGTCCCAACAGGACGTGCTCCTGCCGGCGGTCGAGGAAGGACTGGTCGTGCTCATCGGGGCCACGACGGAGAACCCGTACTTCGAAGTCAACGCGCCTCTCATGAGCCGGTCCTCACTGTGGCGGCTGCACCCGCTCGGTTCCGACGACTTGCGCACGCTGGTGCGGCGGGGCCTGGCGGCCGAGGGAGCGGAGGCGCCGGAGGACGCGATAGACGCCGTCGTGGCCGCGGTGAGGGCGACGCCCGCGCTGCGCTCACGACGATTGAGGTCGCGGTCGCGCTGGCCCGGGCCCGTCCCGAAGCGCCGGATCCGGTGGTCCTCGACCTCGAGGACATGGCCCGGGCCCGTGACGGGCGGCTGTTCCACCAGAGTGTCGACGAGCACTACGACCAGATCAGCGCCCTGATCAAGAGCGTGCGCGGTTCGGATCCCGACGCCGGGCTCTACTGGATGGCACGCATGCTCGAGGCCGGCGAGGACCCTCGGTTCCTGGCCCGACGCATGGTGATCCTGGCCAGCGAGGACATCGGGCTCGCCGACCCCCAGGCGCTGCTGGTGGCCGAGGCGGCGGCCCGGGCCGTCGAGTACGTGGGACTGCCGGAGGCGGCATTGAACCTCGCCGAGGCCGTGATCTACCTGGCCCGGGCGCCGAAGTCCAACGCCGTCGTGGTGGCGCTCGGCCGGGCCCAGGCCGACGTCCGCTCCGCCGTCGCGCAGGAGGTACCGGCCCATCTGCGCGACGCCCACTTCAAGGCCGCAGCCTCGCTCGGGCACGGTGAGGGCTACGTCTATCCGCACGACGCTCCCTCAGGGGTGGTGAGGCAGCAATACCGACCGGACGCCCTCGAGGGGCGGGTGTACTACGAGCCGTCGGGCCACGGCGAGGAAGACGGCGATGGTGGGGGAGCCGGACCATGACGCCCGTGCGCGACGGCGATGCGGCCCGACATCGTCGCGAGGGTGGCCCGCGACGGCGATTTTCGCCCCGGTAAACTGGTCCGATGGACGCCAACGGACTCAGGGCGGCCTTCACGCGCTTCTTCTCCGACCGGGGTCACGCGACGGTGCCGTCGGCCAGCCTCATCCCGCACGATCCCTCCGTGCTCTTCACCATCGCCGGCATGGTCCCGTTCAAGCCGTACTTCCTGGGGGAGGAGCCGGCCCCCTGGCCCGCGCGCCACCTCCATTCAGAAGTGCTTCCGCACCCCCGACATCGACATCATCGGCACGGACACCTACCACTGCACCTTCTTCGAGATGCTGGGGAACTTCAGCTTCGGCGACTACTTCAAGGAAGAGGCCATCCCGATGGCCTGGGAGCTCCTCACCGAGGTCTTCGGTTTCGACGGCGAGCGCCTCTGGGTCACGGTGCACGAGACGGACAAGGAGGCCGAGCAGATCTGGGTCGACAAGGTCGGCCTGCGGCCCGAGCGGATCCAGCGCATGGGGGACGAGGACAATTTCTGGGCGATGGGGGATACCGGCCCGTGCGGCCCTGACTCGGAGATCTTCATCGACAAGGGCCCCGGTTACGGGGAGGACGGCGGTCCCAAGCACGGCGGAACGGAGCGCTTCGTCGAGCTCTGGAACCTCGTGTTCATGCAGTACTCGCGCGACGAGAGCGGCGCTCTGAGCGATCTGCCGCGGAAGAACATCGACACCGGGGCGGGCCTCGAGCGGATCCTGCCCGTGCTCCAGGGGCGCGACTCCATGTTCGAGACGGACCTGTTCGCCCCGATCATCGACGTCGCCTCCTCGGTGGTCGGACGGGCCTACGGGGCCGACGAGCGGACCGACGTGGCGCTGCGGGTGCTGGCCGACCACGCGCGCGCCGTGACCATGCTCGTCGCCGACGGGGTCCTGCCGGCCAACGACGGCCGGGGCTACGTGCTGCGCCGGATGGTGCGGCGCGCCGTCATGGCGGCTCGGCGCCTCGGTGTGGACAAGCCGATCGGACCCCGGCTGGTCGAGGCGGTGACCGACACGCTCGGCGACGCCTGGCCTGCCCTCGTCGCCCAGCGCGACCTGGTCGTCAACGTCGTGGCGCGGGAGGAGGCGGGCTTCGACCGCACGCTGCGGGCCGGGTTGAACCGCCTGGAGGAGGAGCTCGCCAGCGGGGCGGGCGTGATCGACGGCGACGTCGCGT
This sequence comes from uncultured Acidimicrobiaceae bacterium, assembly GCA_963767195.1. Classification (GTDB taxonomy): domain Bacteria; phylum Actinomycetota; class Acidimicrobiia; order Acidimicrobiales; family RAAP-2; genus Bog-473. The sequence goes on from CAVYDA010000001.1 coordinate 415,886, forward strand.
TCACCCTGCACGACACGCACGGCTTCCCGGTCGAGCTCACCGAGGAGCTCGCCCGTGACGCCGGGGTCGAGGTCGACCGGGCCGGGTTCGACGCCGCCATGGCCGAGCAGCGGGCGCGGGCCCGCGCCGCCGCCAAGTCGGCGCGGGCAGGTGACGAGGCGGCATACCGCGCCCTGCTCGAGGCCGAGGGGCCGACGCCTTTCGTGGGCCGCACGTCCGAGGACTACGAGACGCCGGCGCGCATCGTGGCGGTGCTCGAGGGCGGCGCGGAGGGTGTCGTGGAGGTGTTCTTGGATCGCACGCCCTTCTACGCCGAGGCCGGCGGCCAGGTCGGAGACACTGGGACCATCGTCACCGAGACCGGGATCGCCGACGTCTCCGACACGGTCTACGCCCTGCCCGGGCTGGTAGCGCACCGGGCCACGCTGAGCGGCGAGGTCGTGGCCGGCCAGGACGCGCTGGCCACGATTGACGGGGAACGGCGTGAGGCGATCCGGCGCAACCACACCGCGACGCACCTGCTGCACGCCGCGTTGCGCGAGGTGCTGGGCGACCACGTGCGCCAGCAGGGCTCGCTGGTCGCTCCCGACTACCTCCGCTTCGACTTCTCGCATCACGCCCAGCCGAGCCGGGAGGAGCTCGACGCGGTGTTCGAGCGGGCCAACGAGGCCGTCCTCGGCGATGCCGCCGTCGAGACGACCGAGACCTCGCGCGAGGAGGCAGAGCAGATGGGGGCCATCGCCTTCTTCGGCGACAAGTACGGCCCGTCGGTGCGCGTCGTCCAGGCGGGCCCCGGATCCCTCGAGTTCTGCGGCGGCACCCATGTCGCGGGACTCGGCCGCATCGGGCCGATCAGCCTCGTCTCCGAAGGATCCATCGGGTCGAACACGCGGCGGATCTTCGCCCTCACCGGCAAGCCCTCGCTGGCCCGGGCGGTCGAGCAGGACCACCTCGTCCACGAGGCGGCGGAGCTGTTGCGGACCGAGCCGGACGAGCTGCTGGCCGGGATCAACCGGGTCATGGAGCGCCAGCGTGACGCGGAGCGGGAACTAGGTCGGCTGCGCCAGCAGGCGAGTGCAGCCGAGGCCTCTGTGCTGGCGGCCGACGCGGCCTCGACTTCGGGCGTGGTGGTCGCGCGCCGCGACGCGGTCGAGCCCGACGAGATGCGCTCGCTGGCCCGGGCCGTGCTGCACCACGACGGGGTGCGGGCGGTCGTGCTGGCCGGCTCGCCGGACGGGAACACCGCCTCCATCGCGGCCGCCACCGGGGGGACGCCCAACGCCAAGGAGCTCGTACGGGCGCTCGGCGCGCTCGTCGGCGGGGGTGGGGGCGGATCCGATGAGCTGGCGCAGGCCGGGGGCCGGGACCCGTCGAAGATCGAGGAGGCGCTGGCCGAGGCGCGGCGGCTCCTGACCGCGTGAACGACGCTCGGACACGGGCGCGACCGGCGCCCGGCCGCGGCCGGGTCGCGGCGCTGGACCTGGGGTCGCGCCGCATCGGCGTGGCCTACAGCGACAGCGCGCGGAGCCTGGCCAGCCCGTGGGGGACGATCGAGCGCAGCGGCGACCCGGCCCGTGACCGGGCGGCCGTCGTCGACGCCGTTCGCGACGTCGACGCCGTGGCCGTGGTGGTCGGGCTGCCGCTCAGCCTCTCGGGCCAGGTCGGTCCGGCGGCCCGGGCCGCGCTCCAAGAGGCCGACGACCTGCGCCGGGAGCTCGAGCCGCTGGGCGTGGCGGTGGAGACGGCGGACGAGCGGCTGACGACGGTCGAGGCGCAGCGCTCGCTACGCGAAGCGGGCCGGAAGGGGCCCTCGGCCCGGCGGGTGATCGACAGCGCTGCCGCCATGGTGCTGCTCCAGGCCTGGTTGGACCGCTCGGGCTCGGCGTGACGGAGCAAGGAGACGCGGGCGATGGGACCGTCGAGGAGGCGGTCGAGGACACGGTCGAGCCGTCGCGCGCGCAGCGTCGGACCGCCCGCTCGGCCCGCGTTCGCCGCCGGCGTCGCATCGTGGGCGGGACGGCCGCCGGCGTCCTCGGGGTCGTGGCGCTGTTCACCCTGTGGTACGAGCTCCAGGCACACGCCCTCGGCCCGAGCGGACCGCAGGTCGTGGTCACGGTCGCCCCAGGCGAGTCCACCGATGCCGTGGTCTCCGCCCTCCACCAGCACGGCGTCATCGGCAGCTCGCTGGCCTTCGAGATCGGCGACTTCTTCCACGGCTCGCCGACGGTGCTGCCCGGGAGCTACGCCATACACCAGAACCAGACCTTCGGCGAGGTGCGCGCCACCCTGGCGGCGGGGCCGAACGTGTACCCGGTCGACGTCCGCCCGGGGAACACACTGAGCGAGGTCGCCGCCGCGGTCGACGGGTTGCCCGGGCACGCCGACGGCGGCTTCACCCGGGTGGCGGACAGCGGAGCGGTGCACTCCGTGTTCTCGCCGCCGGGTTCGGACAATCTCGAGGGCTTGCTCGGCACCGGGATCTACGACGTCCTTCCCGGCGAGAGCGACCTGACGCTCGTGCACCGCATGGTGGACCGTTTCGACGGACAGGCCGGCGCGGCGGGGTTGAGCACGAGCTCGGCCGCGGCCCTCGGCCTCAGTCCGTACCAGGTCGTCATCGTCGCGTCCATCGTGGAGAAGGAGGGCTACTACCCCGTCAACATGCCCAAGGTGGCGCGGGTCGTCTACAACCGGTTGGCCCGAGGCACGCCGCTGCAGATGGACTCGACCGTGCTCTACTCCCTCGGCCAGGACGGCGGCCCCGTGACGGCCCACGACGAGCAGCTGCACACCCCGTACAACACGTATCTCAACACCGGCCTCACCCCCACCCCGATCTGCATGCCGTCGGTGCTCGCCCTGAAAGCGGCGGTCGACCCGCCGGCCGGCGACTGGCTCTACTTCGTGCTGGTACAGAAGAACGGTGTGATGGCGTTCGCGAACACCTATGCGGAACAGCTCGCCAACGAGCGGCTGGCCAAATCGCGTGGCCTTCCCTGACGCCGGTCCGTGGACCATGCCCGCCCTGCGGGCGGCGACCGGTCCGGACACGCGACTCGTAGGCGTGATCGGCAGCCCGATCACGCACTCACTCTCGCCCCGGCTCCACACCGCCGCCTTCGAGGCCCTCGGGCTGGCCGGGACCTGGCGCTCGGCCGCCTTCGACGTACCGCCCGGCGCGGCCGCCGCGGCACTGGCCGACATGCGTCAGGCCGATATGGCGGGGCTGTCCGTCACCATGCCGCACAAGGCGGAGGTTGCGGGTCTAGTGGACGAGTGCACCGACGGTGGCGCGCCGACTGGGGGCGGTGAATTGCGTCAGGAACGACGGTGGCGTCCTGACCGGTACCAACACCGACGGCGAGGGGTTCGTGGCGTCGCTGGCACGCGGCGCCGGGTTCGACCCCAGGGGCCGCCGCTGCCTCGTCCTCGGCGCCGGCGGTGCCGCGCGCGCCGTCGTGCTCGCCCTGGCCGGCTCGGGGGCGAACGCCGTGGTGGTGGCCAACCGGACACCGGAGCGGGCGACGGCGGCGGCGGCGCTGGCCGGACGGGCCGGCTCGGTGGTCGCCGTGCCGAGCGCAGCCCTGGCCACAACCCTGGCCGAGGCCGATCTCGTGGTCAACGCCACGCCGGTCGGAATGGACGGGGTGCCCGGAGACGAGGGATGGGCGCTGGACCCGCACCGCCTCGGCCCGGGCCAGGTGGCGGCCGACCTCGTGTACGCGCCGCGCCCGACCCGCTGGCTGGCCGAAGCCCGCGCGTCGGGGGCCACTGTGTTGGACGGCTTGGGGATGCTCGTGCACCAGGCGGCGGCCCAGGTTGCTTTGTGGACCGGTTTGCATCCGCCCGTCGAGGCCATGTGGCGCGCCGTCGACGACGACGATGCCTGAGACGGTCAGATCGGATCAGGTTGCGGGCTCGGTCGGCCACAACTCGGCGCGGGCGAGCGCGGCCAGCGACTCCTCGCGCAGCGCGGCGGTGAGGGCGTCGCGCTGTGAGGGCACCGTGTGGAGCATCACCCGCATGGTGATGGTGGAGGCGTCCGCGCCGGCCACGCCGACGAGCGACGGCGGCTCAGTGGTGTGGGCGGCGAACTCGGGTCGTGTCGCAACCCGGCGTGCCGCTTCTTCCAGTGTGGCGCGCACCCGCTCCAGGTCGGATGCGCTGGCGCCCGGCAGCGGCACGTCGACCACGGCGCGGGCCCAACCGCGGGACAGGTTGCCGAGTAGGCGGATGTCGCCGTTGGGCACGACGTAGATGGTGCCGTCGACGGCGCGGAGCCGGGTGAGCCGCATGGTGACGTCCTCGACGACCCCGGTCACCCCGCCCACCGTCACCGAGTCGCCGACGTTGTACTGGTCCTCCACCGCCATGAGCAACCCGGAGAAGTAGTCGCGGACGATCTGCTGGGCGCCGAAACCGAGGGTCGCTCCGATGATGGTCGCGCTGGCCAGGAGAGGAGTGAGGTTGATGCCGAGCATGCCGAGCACGATGGCGCCGGCCACGACGAAGACGAAGAAGCGCCACACGTTGGCCAGGACGCCCGACATGGTGGCGATCCGCGCTCCGGCCCGGGTCGAGCCCGAACGCGCGGAGGTCTGATCGGCCACCCTCGCCAGGAGGCGTCGGACCGCCTTGGAGCCGTAGCGTGCCACCAGGGCGGCCACGGCGACGACGAGCAGGATCTCGAGAGGCCGGATGACCAGGTCGGTGACGGTCGACGCCGTCTGCGGGCTGACGCCGGACTTCACCAGCAGGTGGTAGAGCCATCCTCCCCCTGGTCCACCGTGCCCACCAGGGCGGGGGCGAGTGGCAGGAGGGGAGCGGTCACGACCGGTATTCTGGCGCCGAATTCACGTTATGACCACACTCGGAACACGCGCCACCACGCGACGCTCAGTCTTCGCATTTGACTTCGTGCTGGTGGCAGCGACACTGGCCGTGTCTGTTGTCGGCGTGGTGATGGTCTACACGGCCACCCGCGGCCAGTTGCTCGCGCAGGGCGACGATCCCAAGATGTTCCTCAAGAAGCAGGCGCTCTACGTGGTCCTCGGCGTCGTCGTCATGGTCCTCGTGGCGGTGTTCGACTACCGGCGCCTCGAACCCTTCGCCGTGGTGCTCTACTGGTTGACGATCTTGTCGCTGTTGGGCGTCTTCGTCGTCGGCAGCAGCGCTCAGGGCGCGGCGCGTTGGTTCAGCCTCGGTCCCTTGCAGCTGCAACCCTCGGAGTTCGCGGTCCTGGCGTTGATCCTGGCCGTGGCCTCGTACTGCGCGCGTCGCGAGGAGGACGGGCTGGCGTGGCGCGACGTCTTCCGGTTGCTCGTCATGGCTGCCATCCCCATCGCGCTCGTGCTGATCCAACCCGACCTCGGCACCGCCATGATCATGGTGATCGTGCTGCTCGTGCTGCTCGCCGTGGCCGGCCTGCCCATGAGGATCCTGGTCATGCTGTTGGTGGGGACCGTGCTGGTCGCCCTGGTGGCGGTCGAAGGCGGGCTCCTGCACCACTACCAGGTGGCTCGGTTGACCTCGTTCCTGAACCCGAACGGCAACAGCTCGAACCCCTACGTGAAGGAGGCCATCTACAACTACCAGGAGGCGGAGAACGCCATCGGCTCGGGCGGGATCTTCGGCTCAGGCATCGGGCACGGAGCGCAGACCAACCTGGGCTACGTGCCCGAGCAGCAGACCGACTTCATCTTCACCGCCGTGGGCGAGCAGCTCGGCTTCGTCGGCGGGGTCGGGGTCCTGGGCCTGCTCGCCGTGATCGCCTGGCGCGTGCTGCGCGCCGCGGTGGTGGCACGCGACATCTTCGGGCGTCTGATCTGTGCCGGCGTGTTCTCGTTCCTCGCGTTCAGCGTCTTTCAGAACGCGGGCATGACGATGGGGATCATGCCGATCACCGGGATCCCGCTGCCCTTCGTGAGCTACGGCGGGACGGCGGTCATCGTCTTCTTCACCGCGGTGGGCCTCGCCCTCAGCGTCGGGGCGCGCCGACGGTCCCGGTGACCGACGTGCACCCGGTTGACGGAGTCGGGGCAGACCCGGCGGCGTGGCGGTTCCGGGTCACCGACGTCGAAGGGGTAGCGCTCGATCTGCCGGCGCAGTTCCCGGCCGTGACGCTGACCGAGAGCGAGCCCCCCGGGCGCGTCCTCGTCTTCCCGGTCGGCCTGGCCGAGGGAACCGCGATCGCCGCCGCGCTGCGCCGCATGGACTCGCCTCGGCCCATGACCCACGAGCTCTTCGCGGGTGCTCCAGCGCGCCCGTATCGACGTCATCGCCCTGCGGTTGGTCGGCCGCGAGGATGGCGTCTACCTGGCCGAGCTCGATCTGATGACCCCGACGGGTCGTGAGCGAATCGACTGCCGACCCTCGGACGGGCTGGTGCTGGCGCTGCGCATGCGGGTGCCGGCGCCGGTTCTGGTGGACGAGCGGCTGCTCGACACCTCAGGTGATGTCCTCCCGCTCGGGGAGGAACCGGAGCGACCGGACGATCCGGGCCCCACGGACGCGCCGGTGCGTCAGATCTGATCAGATCGAAGGCATGACGGTCATAAAGATCAATGCCATCACTGTGCCCGAGGAGGCCGGCGACGAGCTGGCTCGACGCTTCGCCGCCGCCGCCGGCGCAGTCGACGGGCAGGACGGCTTCGAGGGTTTCGAGCTCTTGCGGCCGACCGACGACCGGCGCCAGTGGCTCGTCGTCACCCGCTGGAGCGACGAGGAGTCCTTCAAGCAGTGGGTCTCCTCACCCGCGTTCGCGCACGGGCACGCCGGCGCGGACCGGCCCGCACCGCACGGCGGGCCAGTCTCCGTGGCGTCGGAGCTGTGGTCCTACGAGGTGGCCGGCGGCTCGCAGTAGGGCTGAGACGGGCCGCGCCCGAGGACCGGGACCGCAACGGTGTCGCGCCGCGGCTGGGTCCTCTTCTGCATCATGGGCGTCGTCTGGGGGATCCCCTATCTCCTGATCCGTGTGGCGGTCCGGACCTTCCCGCCCGAGTCGCTCGTCCTGGCCCGGACCTTCCCGGCCGCGGTGCTCCTCCTCCCGATCGCCGCCCACCGCGGTGAGCTGCGCGCCGCCCTGCGCCGCTGGCGCTGGGTGGTGGTGTTCGCCGTCGTCGAGATGGTCTTCCCATGGTTCTTCCTGTCCTCGGCCGAGCAGCGCCTCAATAGCTCGACGGCGGGTCTGCTCATCGCAACGGTGCCCCTGATCGCCGCGGTGCTCTATCCCGTGCTCAGCCCGGGACACGAGCACATGGACCGGCGCCGGCTGGCCGGACTCCTGATCGGGTTCGCGGGCGTGGCCGTACTCGTCGGCATCGACGTCGGCGGCACGGATCTGTCGGCGGTGGCCGAGATGCTGGTCCCGGCGGTCGGCTACGCCCTCGGCCCGCTCATCATCAGCCGTCGGCTCTCGGACGCGCCCAGCCTGGGGGTGGTCGGCTGCTCCGTTGCGGTGACCGCGCTGATCTATGCCGGACCTGGCGCGCTCCGCTGGCCGGCGCACGTGACCGCCGAGGAGTGGTTCGCCGTGGCGACCCTGGCCCTGGTCTGCACCGCGCTGGCGTTCGTGCTCATGTTCGAGCTCGTCGCCGAGGTCGGCCCCTCGCGGTCGACGGTGATCACCTACGTCAACCCGGCCGTGGCCGTACTCCTCGGTGTGACGCTGCTCGGCGAACCATTCACCGCGGGCATCGCGGTCGGCTTCCCGCTCATCCTCGTCGGGTCGGCGCTGGCCACCCGCGGCCCCGAGGAGATGTCCGCGCTGGCCCGTCCCTGATCGCTTGCGATCGACGGTGTACAGCTGACACCGCGGGCACCATCGGCACGTCGCCCGGCACACCGGCGCGCCCGGCGACCTGCATGGCGGCCTGGGTCTGTGCACCCTCGTGGGAGATGCGCAACAGGAGTGCGATGAGGACGTAGTTCGCGAGCAGGGAGGAACCCCCGTAGGCGACGAAGGGAAGTGTGATGCCGGTGAACGGCAGCAACCGGGTCACTCCGGCCATGATGAAGAAGGCCTGGAAGCCGAGGGTGAGCGTGAACCCGGCCGCCATGAGCCGGGGGAAGTCCGACCGCGCCGCCTGGGCGATGCGCATGCCCGAAGCCACGAGCAGGATGTAGGCGAAGACGACGGCGGCCGCGCCCACCAGTCCCAACTCGGTGCCGATGGCGGCGAAGATCATGTCGGTGGTGAGTTCCGGGATCTTGCCCGCCGCCGTGTCGAAGCCGAGCCCGGTTCCGCCGACGCCCCCGGTGCCGAACCCGAACCAGCCGAGCCGCAGCTGCCCGCCGTTGAGATTGGGGTTGGTCGCGGTCTGCCAGGGGTTCAGCCAGGCTTCTACCCGCAAGTGGACCTGTCCGAAGTAGCGCGCCGCGATGTACGCGCCGGCGGCGAAGAGCACCACGCCGACGACGAGATAGCCCAAGCGCCCGGTCGTCAGCCACAGCATGGCGATGAAGACCGTGAAGAGGAGCGCGGCGAAGCCGACGTCGCCCTCGACGCCGATGACGGCCAGGGCGGCGCCCCAGGCCACCAGGAGGGGGACGAGCGGCCGGGGGTCGAGCACCAGCCGGTTGCCGAGCCGCGCCGTCGGGATGGACAGCAGCTCCTTGTGCTCGGCGAAGTACGAGGCGAAGTAGATGACGAGGAGGATCTTGGAGAATTCGATCGGCTGAAAGGCCAGGCCCCCGACGTGGACCCACAGGTGGGCCCCGTTGATGGGGCTGAAGAACAGCGGTGCCACCAGCAGGACGCCCGCCAACAGCAACAACAGGTAGCGGTAGCGTTCCAGATCACGCGAGTGGCGCACCACCAGCAACGTGAGGACGTAGAGACCCACGCCCAGCGCGGTCCAGGCCGCCTGCTCCGGAGCTTCGGTGGGACCGAGCCGGGGGGGTTCCAGCGAGCGATGATGACGTACCCGATGCCGTTGAGCAACGCAGCCAGGGGCAGCACGACGGCGTTGGCGTCCGGCACGAGCCAGCGGTTGGCCAGGTGGGCCACCAGCGCCAGCCCCAGCACGACGCCGAGAAAGGGCCCGATGTCCGCCGGCATCTTGGAGTTCAACCCGAGCTCGGCAATGACGTAGAGCGCGACGACGATGAGGGACCCGAAGAGGAGCAGGCCCAATTCGGTGCGCCGCTTGGGTTTCGGGCCGAACTGGTAGCGCGGGATCGTGGCGCGACGGGCTCCGGGCGGCACGGGCCGAATCGTAGTGGTGGGGGTAGGATCCGGGGTGCCATCCACCCTGCGACGAGCCCACCCATGACACAGACCGAGCGCCCCACGGACGACGACGTCGACCCGGCGACGCCCGGGCCGGCTCGGCCGGCACCGCCGACCTACCAGCAGATTGAAGCCTTCGGACCGCAGCGGTTCACCAATCGCGAGCAGTCGCGCCTCGACTTCGGCTCCCGTCTGCTCGATCTGGCCGAGGACGACGGCCAGCCCCTCTTGGAGCGGACGAAGTTCCTCGCCATCTTCTCCGAGCTGCTGGACGAGTTCTACCAAATCCGCGTCGCCGCCCTCGACGACCAGGTGGCCGCAGGCGTGCGCACCCGCTCGGTCGACGGGATGCGGCCCGGCGAGCAGCTGACGATGATCCGCGGCCGTGTCGAGGAGCTGGTGCACCGCGAGGACCGCATCTTCCTCGACCAGATCGTCCCCGCCCTGGCGGATGCCGGGATCCGCCTCTCCAGTTGGTCCTCGCTCGACGACGAGGACCGCGACCACCTCGTCGAGGTCTTCCAGCGCCAGATCTACCCGGTCTTGACGCCGCTCGCCGTCGACCCGGGGCACCCGTTCCCGTACATCTCCAACCTCTCGCTGAACCTCGTGGTCGAAGTGCAACACCCGTACTCGGGAGAGCGCCGCATCGCCCGGGTCAAGGTGCCCCCTGCCCTCCCGCGCTTCGTGGTGATGCCCGACGGCGAACGGTTCGTCCCGCTGGAACAGCTCATCGCGGCTCATCTCGACTCGTTGTTCCCCGGAATGACCATCGGGAGCCACTACGCGTTCCGGGTCACCCGTAACGCCGACCTCGCGCTCGAAGAGGACGAGGCCGACGACCTGCTGCTCGCCATCGAGACGGAACTACGCAAGCGGCGCTTCGGCGAGCCGCTGCGTCTCGAGATTGAGGCCGACACCCGCCAGGACATCGCCGACCTGCTCGTCAGTGCGCTCGAGGTCGGCCGTGACGGTGTGTTCCGGGTCTCCGCGCCGCTCGACCTGAGCGGGCTCTGGGGCGTCTACGCCCTCGACCGACCCGATCTGCACGGCGAGACATGGACGCCGATGACCCCGCCGCGCCTCGCCGCGGCGGCGCACGATCCCACCGAGTTCTTCTCCCTGCTCCGCGAGCGCGACGTCCTCGTGCACCACCCCTACGATTCCTTCGCCACCTCGGTGGAGGCGTTCGTGGCCCAGGCGGCGGACGACCCGGCCGTGCTCGGGATAAAGCAGACGCTCTACCGCACCGGGGGCGACAGCCCCATCGTCTCGTCGCTGATCCGGGCGGCCGAGAACGGGAAGCAGGTGGCCGCCATCGTCGAGCTGAAGGCGCGCTTCGACGAAGAGGCGAACATCGGTTGGGCCCGCGCGCTCGAAGAGGTAGGCGTACATGTGGTCTACGGAGTGCTCGGCCTCAAGACGCACTCGAAGACGGCCCTGGTCCTGCGGCGCGAGGAGGACGGCGTGCGCCACTACTGCCACGTCGGCACGGGGAACTACAACTCCAAGACGGCGCGCATCTACGAGGACCTCGGACTGCTGACGGCGGACCGGGAGATCGGCGCCGACGTGGGCGAGCTGTTCAACTACCTGACCGGCTTCTCGCTTCACGCCGACTACCGCCAGATCCTCGTTTCGCCCGTCACCGTGCGCAAGCGCCTCATGGCGATGATCGAGGAGCAGGCCGACGCGGGCCCCGAGGGCCGCATCATGCTGAAGATCAACGGCCTGACGGACGCCTCCATGATCGACGCCTTGTACCGGGCCTCAGGCGCCGGGGTCCAGATCGATCTCGCTGTGCGTGGCCTGTGCCGCCTACGCCCGGAGATCCCCGAACTGTCCGAGAACATCCGCGTGCGGTCCATCGTGGGCAGCTTCTTGGAGCATTCGAGGATCTACCGCTTCGGCGGAGCACCGGTCGATCCGGCTACCGGACCGGGTCTTCCCCTCAAGATCTTCATCGGATCGGCCGATCTCATGGGCCGGAACCTCGACCGTCGGGTGGAGGTCGTCGTGCCGGTGCACGACCCCGAGCTCCAGGCCCGGCTCTTCGAGGTGCTCGACCTGGTGTTCGCCGACGAGACGAATGCCTGGGAGCTCGGCCCGGACCGCCGCTGGCGCCGGGTACGCAACGTGCACGGGGTCAGCTCCCAGGAGCGGCTGAAGGAGTTGGCGCGCGAGCGCGCCCGCCGACGGCTCGACAGCGATCTACGGGTGGGGGAGTCCGAGACGCGCGAGGTCGCTCGCTGAACCTGTTGTTCGCGAACCCTGTCGCGGTCGCGGTCGCGGTCGCGGTCAAGGGGGCGAGGGCTCGCAGGCCAGGGCCAGGAGGTGCGATCCCCGACCGGACCGCGGGGGCGACGAGAAGCGCACGACCCGCCATCCGGTGACGACCACGAGCCTTTGTGCGTCGCCCTCGCGGTACTCGCTTCGCCGAGGAGCACCGACCGTCTGGCGTAGGCGGTCCAGCGCGTCGAGCACGGCGGACGCGCCGGTGCCTTCTTCGGGCACCACGACGAAGGTCGCGGCCAGGATGCTGCCCTCCGGGGCCCGGGTGCGCAGGGACGTGCAAAGATTCACCGCCGCCTCGAGGGTCAAGTAGTCGAACAGCCTTTCGCCGACGAAGAGTGACGGGTGCCGCGCGTCGTGCCCTGCGGCGCCGAGGGAGGTGCCGACGTCGTCGGTCATGAGGTCCGCGCCGACGTAGGTGACCTGGCTCCGATCGGTGCCGAGCGAGGCCAGGCGCCGCCGCTTGTCGACCTGCGTCTCGGGGTGGTCGACCTCGAACCAACGGGTCGCGCCACCGCCGAAGCGGAGCGACCTGGCGTCGTAGCCGGCGCCGAGCAACACCACCTGGGTCAGTCCGTGACCGATAGCCCGTGCCACCTCGGCATCGACGAAGCGTGTCCGCTCCTCGAGTCGTCTCCGGGGGCCGAGCGGCACCGCGACGAGACCGCGCACGTCCCGGTCGAGCGAGACCTCCGCCCCGGGCTCCCCGTCGGGGGTCGACGGTCGGGTTCGCGCCAGGCGCGCGCGTTCGGCCGCGACCCAGCGGGCCGTCACCGAAGGTCGCCCCGGGCGCACGTGCGGGCCGTTGATCAGGAGGTGGCCGGGTTGGGCCCCGCGCCCGCATGCGCGCGGGAGCGGCTCAAGCGGAGCGAGAGATAGGACGCGCCACCGAAGGGAATGGGCAGCCAGAAATTGACGAGGCGCCAACTGAGGACACCGGCGGCCGCTACGCCTCCGGCGACGCCGAAACGCGTGAGCACGGCCACGATGGTCAGCTCGACGACGCCGAGTCCGCCCGGCGTGACCGGGATCACGGCGAGGATGTTCGCCAACCCGTAGGCCACCAGCACATCGATGGGCGAGATGTGGGCCCCGAAGGCGAGGAGGAAGATCCAGAGCGAGGCGGCGTCCAGGAGCCAGTTGGCCGCCGCCCAGATGCAGGCGCGGGTCAAGAGATCGGAGCTGGAGAAGAGGATCTTCATCCGGTCGGCGACCTTCTGGACGAGGGACGTCACCGTTTCCGCCCGTACGAACGGCAGCCGCTCCGCCACCTTGCTCACGATGGTGGCGGCCTGCTTCTCGCCTCTGGTGAGCAGGAAGACGAGGCCGGCGAAGATCGCCAGGAGCAGGACCCCCAGGATGGCGGCGAACCCGTAGAGCGGGTTGTAGCCCTGGAGCGGGATGGAGATGAGCAGCGAGAGCCAGAAGATGACGTTCAGCACGACGGCCGACCCGATGCCCTGGGCGGCCAGGCCGAAGGCCGCCGTGCTCCCCGGGACGTACGACTCGGTGAGCAGCCGGTAGCTGGCCGCCGTCCCCGGCACCGTGCCGCCCGGCAGGACGTGGCTGACGGCGAGCGCCCACATGTTGATGCGGAAGACTCGCCATCGCGGCGGCGCGCCGGGGGAGAGGACGGTGTGCGTGAGCTCCGCGTAGGCGGCCAGCGCGGCCACCTCGAGCAGGGTACCGAGGACGAGCCAGAGGAAGTTGAGATGCTGCAACTGGTGGAACTCGCGCCGCGCGCTGGCCAGCTCGGGGAGCAGCACGTACTCGCCCACGAAGAAGAGGAACAGCACCATCAACGTGATCTTCACGTTGCGCGGCAACCATCTGCGCCGCGCCTTCGGCGCCGGGGTGCCGTCGTCGGGGACGGAGCCCGGTGAGGGGTGCTCCTCGGAGGCCGCCTGCTCGCCCTCGTCCATCGTGTTCATGCTTGCACGTCGCATCGCCGAGAAAGCGCCTCTTTGCGACCCGGAGCTGCCAAGCTGGGCGCCATGGCCGACGAGGGTCCCGACACCTGGCGGTCCCGGCTCTCTGGCAGCGCCGAACGTCGGGGCGTTCCGCTGGCGACGATCGTGGTCTCGGTGGCGGTGGTGATCGGGCTGGTCGACCTCAACGCGGCCCTGATCCTCGGCTCTGGGCGCTTCGCACCATCGTCGTGTACGTGGTGATCGCCTCGTTCGTCACGCTGCTCCTGACACCGGCGACCCGCCTCCTCAAGCACTCCGGGCTGTCCCACGGCCTCTCGGTCCTCTTGGTGTTCCTCGTGGGCCTACTGGCTTTCGGCGGCCTCGTGTACCTCTTCGCCGAGCCCCTGGTCACGAGCGCCGTGCACTTCGGCAAGGAGGTGCCGGACCTCGTCAAGGCGACGCGGCAGGGCCGCGGGCCGCTCGGACGCCTCGTATACCGGCTCCATTTGCAGAAGTACCTGTCGCAGGGATCGACCGACATCACGAGGAACGTGACCAAGGTGCTCAAGCCCGCGACCGCGCTCTCGGTGGGCGCGGCCGCGTTGTCGACGCTCGTCGCCGTCGCGACGATCGCGGTCCTGACGTTCTTCACCATGCTGGAGGCACCGCGTCTGTGGAGCGGATTCCTGCACATGTTCCGACCACCGACCGCCGAGCGGGTCAACCGCGTCGTCAACGAAGCCATCCGGTCGGTCACCGGGTACATGCTCGGCAACTCGCTCACGTCGCTGATCGCCGGGATCGTCACCGGCATCACCCTGGCCATCCTGGGCGTGCCCTTCGTGGTGCTGCTCGCCGTCTTCGTCGCCCTGGTCGACCTGCTCCCGCTGGTCGGCGGCCTGCTCGCCGGGGTCCCGGTGGTCATCATCGCGGCGATCCACTCCGTGCCGGCGGGCATCGTCATGCTCATCGTCTTCCTGGTGTACCAGCAGATTGAGAATCACGTCCTCAACCCGATCATCATCAGCCGGACCGTGCGTCTGAACCCCTTCTGGGTCCTGCTCGCGGTCCTGATCGGTGCCACGCTCGGCGGGCGCATCGCCGGAGGGCTGGGGGCCTTCGTCGGCGCACTGGTCGGCATCCCGATCGGCGGCGCGGTACAGGTCATTGTGCGCGAGCTGAGAAGAGGGCCCGAAGCGGCCGGATCTCCTCCCGAGCTCCCCGAGCCGGCCCGCGGGCTCCCAGGGAGCGACGAGATCTGAGCGGAAAAGGCAGAGGAAGGGCGGTGAGTCCCTGGTCGGCCGCCGGGCGGGCGGGCAGCCACGACGGGCAGGCCGCCGCGGACGGGTCCGCCCTGGTCGCGGCGGCTGCTCCCCATAGAATGCCGTCCATGCGACCGTTGGTGGTCATTCCCACGTACAACGAGTCGGAGAACATCGAGCGGATGCTGCTCCGCATTCGTGAGTGCCTCCCCGCGGCCGGGATCCTGGTGGTCGACGACGGCAGCCCCGACGGGACGGCTCTGTTGGTCGAGAAGCTGTCGCTCGAGCTGGCCGACGTGCACCTGCTCCGCGGAACGCCAAGTCCGGGCTCGGCAGCGCCTACCGCGCCGGGTTCGCCTGGGGTCTCGAGCGCGGCTACGACGCGTTCGTCGAAATAGACGCGGACTTCTCCCACGACCCGGCCGCGCTGCCGGCGCTGTTGGCCCCGCTGGCGCGGGGCTACGACGTCTCCATCGGCTCCCGCTACATCGAGGGCGGCTCCATCCCGAACTGGGCCTGGCACCGGCGGCTGCTCTCCCGCGGCGGCAACGCCTACGCGTCGGCCGTGCTCGGGCTCGGCGTGCACGACTCGACCGCGGGCTTCCGCGCCTACGGCGGCGGACATCCTGCGCCGCCTGGACATCGAACGCATACGGGCCGAGGGGTACGGCTTCCAGATCGAGATGACGTACCGGGCGAAACAGCGCGGCGCCGCCATATGCGAGGTGCCGATCTCCTTCGTGGACCGGGCGGCGGGCGAGTCGAAGATGTCCTCGGTCATCGTGATCGAGGCGCTGGCGCTGGTGACGTGGTGGGGGCTGGGCCGGTTATGGCGGCTGCTCCGCGGGGCCGGCACGGAGGTAACGACAGTGACAGCGAGGCATACGGCGACAACCGGCGACAGCGTGAGCGTCACCGGGAACGGGAAGGGCGGCGGGAACGGGACCGGGGCCGAGTCCGGTGGAGTCCAGCGTGAGCGGGACCGAGAACCCGGTGCGCTCGGCATGACGATCGAGACGCACCGGCCCGGATCCTCGTCGTCGACGACGAGCCCAACATCGCCGAGCTGCTCTCGGCCGCCCTCACCTTCGAGGGCTATCAGGTCGGCGTGGCGGGGACCGGTGCCGAAGCGCTGGAGCAGGTGCGCAGCTTCCGTCCTCACCTGGTGATGCTCGACGTCATGCTGCCCGACTTCGACGGCAACGAGGTCTGCCGGCGCCTGCGCAACCAGGGCGAGCAGGTGCCGATCGTCTTCCTGACCGCCAGGGACACGGTCCGCGAGAAGGTCGAGGGCCTGTCCATGGGTGACGACTACGTCACCAAGCCGTTCAGCGTGGAGGAACTCATGGCGCGCGTCGGCGCCATCCTGCGGCGTGCCGGCGAGGTGGCGGCGGCCGACACGGCGGTGCTGCGCTTCGCCGACCTCTCCATGGACGTCGACACCCACGAGGTGTGGCGTGACGGCATTCACGTCGACCTCACGGCGACCGAGTTCAACCTCCTGCGTTACCTGCTCGAGAACGCCCGCCGGGTCATCTCCAAGTCCGAGCTGCTCGACAACGTATGGGGCTTCGACTTCCGGGGCGACCCCAACATCGTCGAGACCTACATCAGCTACCTGCGCAAGAAGATCGACGTGACCGAGCCCGCGCTGATCCACACGATCCGGCGCGTCGGCTACACCCTTCGGCTGCCCCGGGACGGATGAGCCTCCAGAGGCGGCTGGTCGCCGTCATGGCGCTGCTGCTGGTGGCCGGGCTCCTGGTCGCCGACGTCGTGACCTATGCGGCCGTGCGGTCGTACCTGTACGGCCAGACCGACGCCACGTTGGGCCAGAACGAGGCGCTCGCGTTCGACTACTTCACCTTCGCCGCCGTGCACCACCAACAACCCACCAGGGCCTCGATCTCGCGGCGGATCACGACCGAGGTCTACGTGGTGTTGTTGAACCGGGCGGGTCAGGTGGTGCTCGGGCGCCCCTCGGGTTCGCAGTTCCACCCGGACCCGGCGCCGGTCCTCACCCCGTCCATCCCGGTGCAGCAGGTGCCCGACATCTACCGCCGCGAGCGCATCGGCCGCTACGCCGGTTCGTTCCGCCCCGACCCCGACGCCGTGGTGCTCGCGGCCAAGGGCGATTCCGACGGCCGCTACCGCGCCGTGGCCGTGACCGTGCCGCAGGGGACGCTGGTCACCGCGCTCTCGCTCAACCAGACGAACGACACGCTCAGCTCGCTGCGCAAGGTGGAGCTCGTGGCCAGCCTGTCCGTGCTCCTGGCGCTCGTCGTGCTGCGCTGGCGGTGGTCCGGCGCGGTCTGCGCCCGCTCCGCCAGATGGCGGACACGGCGGCCGCCATCGCGTCGGGCGACCTGGCCCGGCGGGTGCCCGAAGAGGACAACGGGAGCGAGGTGGCGCGGCTCGGCACCGCGCTGAACGAGATGCTGACCCAGATCGAGGGGGCATTCGCGGAGAAGTCGCGACTCCGAGGAGCGCCTGCGCCAGTTCGTGGCCGACGCCTCGCACGAGCTGCGCACGCCCCTCACTTCCATCCGGGGCTACGCCGAGCTGCTGAGCCGGGGCGGTTTCTCCGACGAGGCCAGCCGGCGCAAGGCGCTCAAGCGCATTGAGGACGAGGCGACCCGGATGGGCGGGCTCGTCGAGGACCTCCTCCTGCTGGCCGAATTCGACCAGGGCCGACCGCTGCGCGCCGAGGCGGTCGACCTCCAGCGGATCTGCGCCGATGCCGTCGGGGACTCGACCGCCGTGGCCCAGGACCATCGGCTCGAGCTCGTCGCGGGCCGTCCGGTCGTGGTGTTGGGCGACAGCGAGCGGCTGGTCCAGGTGGCGCACAACCTGGTGCGCAACGCCGTGGCCCACACGCCGCCGGGCACCGCCGTGCACGTGGCGACCGGCGTCGACGGGCCGATGGGCTACATCCTGGTGACCGACGACGGTCCCGGGATCCCGACCGAGGAGTTCCCTCGTGTCTTCGACCGCTTCTACCAGGGAGATCCCTCACGCTCGGTGGCGGGGACGGGTCTCGGTCTGGCCATCGTGCGTGCCATCGCCGAGGCGCTCGGGGGGAGTGCGGAGGTCCTCTCGACCCCAGGGCCCGGGCGTCCCTTTGGTCAAGATCCCGCTGGCCGCCGCCGGCCCGGTCCCCGGGCACCCGCCCGACGCAGGTCCGGGCGCCCCGAACGGCGCCACGCGCCCCAGCTTCCCTCACCCCAGCTGCACTGACGACCCCGGGAGCACCGTATTCAGCACGGTGGCCAGCTTGACGTCGGTCTCCGCCGCCTCGGCGCTCGGGATCCGAAGCGGCCACGATGCCGGCGCCGGCCCGCAGCGTGAGGCCGCGGCCGTCGGCGTGCAGGCGCGCGCTGCGGATGCCGATCATCCATTCGCCGTCGCCGGCCCCGTCGACCCATCCCACCGGGCCGGCCCACGGGCCGCGGGGTTGGCCCTCGGCCCGGGCGGCGGTCGCGAGCGCCTCGGCCCGTGGCGTGCCCCCGACGGCCGGCGTGGGGTGGAGGCGTCCGAGCAGCCCGAGCACGCCGGGGCGTCGGGGGCGAGGGAGCCCTCCATCCGGGTCCCGAGATGGGCCACGGAGCTGAAGGCGACCAGCGACGGCGCTTCGGGCACGAGGAGCTCGTCGCAGCAGGGGCGCGAGCGCCGACGCGATGTCCTCGACCACGTAGCGGTGTTCCTCACGCTCCTTGGCCGAACGCGCAGGACGCTTCAGCGTCGTCGTCCGAGCGGGCGTGTCGCCCCGACGCCACCGTGCCGGCGAGCGGATGGCAGGCGACGCGGCCACCGTGGCGTGCGACCAGCAGCTCGGGGGTGGCGCCGAAGAACGTCGCCGCGGGGACCGGCATGGAGAACACGGTGCAGCTGGGCTCTTGGGCCCGGAGCCGGCGGAGCACGGCGGAGAGCGCGAGCGGCCGTCAGCACAGTGACCGGCCGGGACAGCACGACCTTGCGCAGCGACGCGCCCGGGCCCGCATGGCCCACGGCCGCGTGCCACCTCTCGCGGTAGGCGGCGGACGAGAGGCGGTGTTCAGGCCTGATCGCCGCGGGACGGCGCCGCCCGTCGGTCCGGCGGTCCCGTACTGCCAGAGCACGGCGTCGAAGAGCTCCCCGGCCCGGGGAGCGCCGCGGCGGCGGGCCCGACCGCGGTGGCCCAGCGCCGGGTCACCCCGTCGGCGTCATGCGAGATCCCCATGGTGAACCGGGGGACCACGAGGAGGCCGGCCAGGCGCCCTCGAAGGGGAGCGCGCCCAGGGCCAGCGGGCCCGAACCGGAGCAACGCAACGGGTCGTCGCTCTCGATGGCGGCGAGGGCGTCGGCGGCGTCGTCCGCCGCGGACCAGCGGGGCCGTTCCCCACCCGACCAGGGTCAGGCCGGGCCGGTCGAAGAGGGCGGCGGGTCCCCCGTCGAACGGCAGCGAGTCAGGCCCGTAGTCGAGCGGAACCGTCCGGGCGTGGAGCGGGGAGGCCTCGGACCCGGGGCGTCACGGCACTCCGGCGCGGGTGGCCACACCAGCTGGCTCAGCCACCGGCCAGCGGGCGGATGCCCGACGGCGGCGAGCCGGCCTCGGCCGAGCATGCGGCGCAGCTCGGGCGCGTCCGGCAGGTACGCCACCGACCGCGGGAGGTAGCGGTAGGCGTCGGCGTCGGAGAGCGGGGCGCCGAGCCGGGCACGGCGCGGGGTGAACCACAGGTCGTAGCCGACACGCAGGAGCGCGCGAGGTCGGCGCGCCGACCTCGAGCACGGCCAGGCGGCCACCCGGGCCGCAGCACCCGGGCCGACTCGGCCAGGTCGCGGCCAGGTCGGTGAAGTTGCGCAGCGCGAAGCCGCAGACGATGCCGTCGAAGGCGCCGTCGGGAAAGGGGAGCCGCGCGGCGTCCGCCTCGACCAGCGGCGTGTCGCCGCGGTTGGCCGCGAGCATGCCGGCGCTCAGGTCGGCCCCGACGACTCGATAGCCGCGGCGCACACCGAGGCGGGAGAGATCCCCCGTCCCGCAGGCCAGATCGAGCACCAGGGCGCCGGGAGGGAGGGCGAGAGCGGAGACGGTGCGCCGCCGCCAGGCCTGGTCGAGCCCGAACGTCATGACCCGGTTCACCAGGTCGTAGCGGGGTGCGATGGTGTCGAACATGGCCCGCACGCGCGCCGTCTTCTCCGGGCCCGTCGGGAGTTGTGACGACGATGCCGTCGACGATGGCGGCGGCGACGGCGGTGACGGCGGTGCCGGCCGGGGCGGGGTCATGGGTACCGGCGCCGACCTGCGGTCAGCGGTAGTAGCGGTAGACGACCTGGGCGACGCAGGCGGGCTTCGGCGCGTCGCGGACCTCGAGGACGAGGTCGTACGTGACCTGCACCCCGCCTTCGACGTCCTCGACCGAGGCCACCGTGACTCCCATGCGCAGATCCGCGCCGACCGGGACCGGCGACGGGAAGCGCACCTTGTTGGCCCCGTAGTTCACGCCGAACTTCATGGCGTCCACGCGGAGCATGCTGGTGAGGAGCGCCGGAGCGAGCGACAGGGTGAGGTAGCCGTGGGCGATCGGCCCGCCGAAGGGACCCGTCTTCGCCCGCTCGGGGTCGACGTGGATCCACTGGTGGTCGCCGGTGGCGTCGGCGAACAGGTCGACCTGGTCCTGGGTGATCGTCTGCCACTCGCTGTGGCCGATCTGCTGGCCGACCAGCTCGTGGAAGCCGTCGACGGTGGCGACGGTGGTGGTCATGGGTGTGCTCCTCGGTTGGCGGTGGCGTGTGTCGATCGTGACCCGGCCGGCAGGGCGCCGGCCCGTCGACCTTCTGGCTCGGACGCTACCAAGGCTGAAACCCAAGGCGTCCCAGGCGGGCGACGCCGACGGGAGACGCCGCCGGGCGACGCCGCCGGGCGACCCCGCGACGTCCACGCCGCCGCGAGAGGCACGGTGGCCAGGGCGGGGACCGTACGCTGAGCCGTAGTGAGCTCCCCCACGCACGAGAACGAGCACGAGCACCCGTTGCCTCACCACCATCGGGACCTCGTCGGAGGAGGGGCGCGGGCGGCGGTCTTCGGCATCAGCGACGGGCTGGTCACGAACGTGTCGCTCGTCCTCGGCATCGCCGGGGCCAACCCGGGAGGCTCCATCGTGCGCCTGGCCGGGGTGGCCGGCCTGGTGGCGGGCTCCTTCTCCATGGCCTCGGGGGAGTACCTCTCCATGACGGCCCAGCGTGAGCTCATGGAGCGCGAGCTCGAGGTGGAACGACGCGCCCTGAAGGGGAGTCCCGAAGGGGAGGCGGCAGAGCTGCGGGGCATGTACGTGAAGCGCGGGATCGACCCGACCGTGGCCGACGACATGGTCGCAGAGGTGATGCAGGACCCCGACCTCGCCCTCGAGACGCACGCCCGCGAGGAGCTGGGGATCGACACCGAGCGCCTCGGGTCGCCGTGGCAGGCCGCGGCCGCGTCCTTCGTCACGTTCGCCATCGGCGCCTTCATCCCGCTGCTGCCGTGGCTCTTCACGTCGGGCACCGCAGCCATCGTCGCCTCGGTCGTCCTGAGCGCGGTGGCCGCACTCGTGGTGGGCGTGGTGCTCGCCACCTTCACCGAACGCCCGCGCCTGGCCTCCGCGCTCCGCCAGTTGGCGGTGACCGCCGTGGCAGCCGCGGTGACCTACGGGGTCGGACGTGCCATCGGCACGGGTATCGGCACGAGCTGAGGATCCTCGTCGGGGGCCAGGTCCCGGCGGTAGGAGCGGTCGACGTGGTCGACGCTGAACCCGAGCGACCGGTAGAGCGCCACCGCCGCCTCGTTGTCGGCGTCGGTGTAGAGCATCCCGACGGGCACTCCCTGGCGCGCCAGCCACTCCAGCCCGGCCACCGTCAGGGACCGACCCCAGCCCTGCCCGTGGTGGGCCGGGTCAACGCCGATGACATAGATCTCACCGAGTACGGGCACCCGGTCGCGGTGCACCTTCGTCCAGCACGAGCCGATGAGGCCGTCACCCGCCGGGTCGTCGGCTACGAGGAACCCCTCGAGGTCGACCCAGTCGGCTGAGAGGCGCTCGTCCAACTGCTCCCGCGTCCACGATCCCTGCTCGGGGTGGTTCGCGAAGGCACGGTTGTTGGACCGCAGCCAGGCTTCCTCGTCCTGGCCGCGGACGAAGGCGCGGGTGGCCAGCGGCCGCGCCGCCCCGACCACCGCGGGGTCCAGCGGGAGGGGGACGCGCATCTGCAACAGGTCCCGCTCCGGGACGAAGCCGAGGCGAGCTGCTCGCTCGTCGGCCGCCGGCCCGGCCTGCATGGCCCACAGATGCACCGGACCCGGGCCGGTCACGTCGTGCTGGAGGGCGCGCTCGGCCAAAGTGGAGAACGTCCCCGCTCCGCCGCTCCGCTGCGGGTCGAGCACCACGTGGAGGGTGGCCGACCCGTCGTGGTCCGGAGTGACGACGGCGCACCCGAGGAGCTCGCCCTCGTCGTCGGTCGCCGAAACCACCCGGGACCCGTCCGGCGGGTGCAGCAGCCCGGCGAGAGCGAGCCGCTGGGGCTCGGGCAGGGGCGGGTGCCCGTCGGCGGCGTCAGCGCGGCCGACCAGCGCCACGAGCCGGGCCCGCAGACCGGCATCGAGCCCGGTCAGGGGGGCCACCTCCACGTGCACGGGGGCCAAGGTAACCCGGTACGTTGACCCGGTGGCGAAGCCGCGGACACCGAAGGGCCGGGCCCGGCTGGCGGTCGAGCGACTGGCCGAGTTGTACCCGGGCACGGCCAAGGAGCTGTGCGCCCTCGACTTCCGCAACCCCTTCGAGCTGCTCGCCGCCACCATCCTCTCGGCCCAGACGACCGACGTTCGGGTCAACCTGGTCACCCCGGCGCTCTTCGCGGCGTACCCGGACCCGGCTGCGTTGGCGTCGGCGAACCCCGAGGAAGTCGAGGAGATCGTCCGCACCACCGGGTTCTTCCGGTCCAAGACGAGGAGCCTGATCGGCATGGCCGCCGCGTTGGTGGAGCGCTTCGGAGGCGAGGTCCCGACGGCGCTGGAAGACCTGGTGACGATCCCGGGCGTCGGGCGCAAGACCGGCAACGTCGTGCGCAGCGTGGCGTTCGGGCTGCCGGGGCTCCCGGTCGACACGCACGTCCTCCGCGTGAGCCGGCGACTCGGGCCTGACCGACGGCCTGACGGCGGCAGAGCAGGGCGACGCGGTGAAGGTCGAGCTGCGCCTCAACTCGCTGATTCCGGCCGCCCAACGTGGAGCTTTCAGTTTGCGCACGATCCTGCACGGCAGATCGATCTGCGTCGCCCGAAAGCCCAAATGCAATGAGTGTTCCATGGCGGATTTCTGCCCGACAGCGCCATAAGGGCAATATTCAGGACCTTTTCCGCAATTTAGCGATTCTTTTCTCTCAATTTCGACGGCCTGCGCGGTGTTTTCCGGAAACGGAGCCGTTACAATTCTGGTCGGAACCGGTTCCCGCCACCTGGTTCCAAGAAGAGTCTGTGCCGGGATCCGCCTCCTGGCCGACTCGCCCAATGCCGGCCTTCGGGCCGGCATTGGTGTTTTCACGGCCGGTTTCTCCTGGTCGTCGCCCAGCGCTCGATAGTACTACTCGAGGTGCTACCCTCAGTGGTGATGGTCACGAAGCGCTCGGTCTCCCTGGACGACCAGGTCGCAGCTTCGGTCGAGGAGGCGGCACGCCAGGACGGCGTCTCCTTCAGCGCCTGGCTGTCGAGCGCGGCCGAGAAGCAGCTCCGGGTCCGGCAGGGTCTACGCGGGGTGGCGGCCTGGGAGGGTGAGACGGGCTCGCTCAGCGCCGAGGAGCTCGCGGCCGGCGAAGCGCTCCTGGCCCGGCTGCGCTCGGGGGTCTCGGGCGTCGCCTCCCGCGTCCGCCGACGGTGACCACGAGCCGGCGGGAGGGGCTGGCCTACGGCCTGGGCGCCCTCCACGCCGCCGCCAGGGGGGACCGCATGATGTGGTCGCTGCACCGCGCCGCGCTCTCCAACGGCATCGTCCCGGTCATCCCGGCCGTGGCGGTGGCCGAGGGATACCGCACCGAGGGCCGGAGCGACCGCGTGTCCGAGCTCCTGGCCGGCACCGAGGTCGAGCCCTTCAGCGGCGACACGGCCCGGCGGGCCGGGGAGATCGCGGCGCGCTGCGACACGTCGGACCTGGCGGCGGTCGCGGTCGTGGAGCTGGCCGAGCGCCGCAACTGCGCGGTGGTGTCGCAGCGCCAGACCGTGCTGCGAACGGCCGCCACCATGCTCGGGCACGAGCTCGTCCTCTACGCGGTCTAGCTCTTTTCGCTCTTTCCGCCCCGGCCGGGCCTGACTCCGGCGGCGCCGTCGGCGCCATCGGAGCGGTGGCGCCGTTGCAGTCCCTATGCCTGGGCGAAGCGCCGCAGCCTCCGCAAGGCGCCGCCCAGGGAGCGCTCCACCGCGATCAGTTCGTGCGCCATGTCCTCGTCGCCCCGCGTGAGCGCGCCCGTCGGCCAGCGCACGCACCCGGTCGTGCAGCTCCTCGAGCGAGGACGACAGGGACGAGATCTCGGCTGCAGTCGACATGGCACAAAGAATGGCCGATCGTCGGGGGCCGCCCGCACCGCAGCCACCGCGGCACCGCGGCCACCGCGGGCACCCGGGGGCGTGGAGCCCCGCCGGTAGCCTTGTGGGTTCATGTCGCTCCGCGTCGTCGATCTCCGCGGCACTGCGCCGCCCTACGACGACGTCCTACCGCGCCCCGGTGCGCCCGGGGCGGACGTCCGCGACGCCGTGGCGGCGATCCTGGGCGAGGTCCAGGCCGAGGGGGATGCCGCCGTGATCCGCTGCACCGCCCTCTTCGACGGGGTCGACGTCTCCGACGGGTTGCGGGTCCCGCCCGAGGAGGTGGAGCGGGCGGCGTCGCGGGTGGACGGCGCGCTGCTCGATGCCCTGCAGACGGCCTTCGCCAGGATCGTGGCCTACCACGCCGACGAGGGTGTGCCGCCCGCCGACCACGTCGACGGCGGTATCACCGTCTCCCACCTGACCCGCCCGGTCGGGCGAGCCGGGATCTACGCGCCCGGCGGACGAGCGAAGTACCCCTCGACCGTCCTCATGTGCGCCGCCCCGGCCAAGGTGGCGGGCGTGGGCAGCATCGCCCTCTGCGTGCCGCCCTCGCCCGACGCGGGTGGCGGCATCGACGACGCCACGTTGGCCGCCGCCGCCGTGGCGGGCGTCGACGAGGTGTACCGGATCGGCGGGGCCCAGGCGGTGGGCGCCCTGGCCTACGGCACCGAGAGCGTGCCCGCCGTCGACGTCGTCGCCGGTCCGGGCAACGCGTACGTGGCCGAGGCCAAGCGCCAGGTCGCCGGGCTGGTCGGGGTGGCCTCCGCCTTCGCCGGGCCCTCCGAGATCGTCGTCGTCGCGGGGCCCGGGACGCCGCCCGCCTTCGCCGCGGTCGACCTGGTGGTTCAAGCCGAGCACGGGCCGGACGGCCTGGCCTGGCTCGTGACCTGGGACGAGGGGGTGCTCGAGGCGGTCGACCGTGAGGTCGGACGCCTGGTTGCCGCCTCTCCGCCGGCGCGCCGACCTCGAGTCCACGCTCGCCGCGTCCGGGGTGGCCTGCCTGGTCGACGGTCCCGACGAGGCCATGGCCGTGGCGAACACGGTCGCCCCCGAGCACCTGGAGCTGATGGTCGACGACGACCTGGCAGCGGCGCTGCTCGACCAGGTCCGCCACGCCGGCGCGGTCTTCGTCGGCCCGTGGTCGCCGGCGAGCATGGGCGACTACGTGGCCGGGCCCAACCACGTGCTGCCCACGAACCGGACGGCCCGGTTCGCCTCGGCGCTGCGGGCCGACGACTTCCGCACCCACCTGCACGTCGTGCGCGTGACGCCCGCGGCGCTGCGCGCGCTCGGCCCGCACGCCGTCACCCTGGCCGAGACCGAGGGCCTGCCCGGGCACGCCGACTCGGTGCGCCGGCGGCTCGCCGTCCTCGAGGAGCAAGGGACGGGCCGGTGAGCCGCGTACCCCCGGTGCGCTCGGACCTGAATCTCTCCGAGGGCTACCACTCGCCCCAGGTCGACGCGGAGGTCCGCCTCAACACGAACGAGTCCCCCTTCGCGCCGCCCGACACCTGGCGGGAGGAGCTCCTCGATGCCCTGGGCGACGTCTCGTTCCACCGCTACCCGGACCGCGAGGCGACCGAGCTGCGCCGGGCGGTGGCGGAGTTGCACGGCGTCGGACCCGACGAGGTCTTCTGCGCCAACGGCTCCAACGAGGTGCTCCAGTCGCTCCTGCTCGCCTTCGGCGGACCCGGCCGACGGGCCGTGCTGTTCGAGCCGACCTACGCGCTGCACTCGCACATCTCGCGCATCACGGGGACCGAGGTGGTGGAGGGAGCCCGCGACGACGACTTCCTCATCGACCGCGACCACGCGCGCCGCCTCCTCGCCGCCGAGCAGCCCGACGTCACCTTCTTGTGCTCGCCCAACAACCCGACGGGTCGCGCCGAGCCCCCCGAGACCGTCGCCGCTGTGCTCGAGTGCGCCCCCGGCCTCGTGATCGTGGACGAGGCGTACGGGCAGTTCTCGTCGTGGTCCGCGCTCCAGCTGCTGACGGGCGCCGCGGGTCCCAACCGGTGGCCGGGCGGGGAGCGGGCCGGCCTGGTGGTCACGCGCACGTTCTCCAAGACGTGGGCCCTGGCGGGCGCCCGGCTGGGATACGCCGTCGCCCACCCCGACGTCGTGCGCGCCTGCGAGGCGGTCGCGCTGCCCTACCACCTGTCCGCCCAGACGCAGACCGCCGGCGTGCTCGCCTTGCGGCACATGCCCGAGATGGAGCGCCGGGTCGCGCTGATCGCCGAGGAGCGCGGCCGCCTGGCGGCGGCGCTGGCGGACCTGCCCGTCGAGTCCTGGCCCTCCGACGCCAACTTCATCCTGTTCCGACCCCGCGAGCGCGAGGCGGACGACGTCTGGCACGACCTGCTGGAGCGCTCCGTCCTCATCCGCAACTGTGCCGACTGGGACGGCCTGCGCGGCTGCCTGCGCGTGACCGTCGGGACGCCGGAGGAGAACGATCGCTTCCTGCTCGCGTTGAAGGAGAGTCTGTGAGAGCACACGACGACGCGCCGGTTCGGGCGCCACGGGTGGCCCGCGCCGAACGGGCCACCAAGGAGACCACGATCGCCATCGAGCTCGACCTCGATGGCACCGGGGCCACCACGGTCTCGACCGGCCTGCCCTTCTTCGACCACATGCTGAGCCAGCTCGGGCGCCACGGCTCCATCGACCTGCACATCGAGGCGACCGGCGACCTGCACGTCGACGCGCACCACACGGTCGAGGACGTCGGCATCGTCCTCGGCGGTTGCCTGGCCGACGCGCTCGGCGACAAGGCCGGGGTACGCCGCTTCGCCTCCATCGTGCTGCCGCTGGACGAGGCGCTCATTCAGGTCGCGCTCGACCTCTCGGGCCGGCCGTACCTCGCCTACGGCCTCGACTTCGCGCCCGACACCCCGGGGCTCGGCACCCCGCCGTTCGACCCGCAGTTGGCGGAGGAGTTCTGGCGCGCCGTTCGCCACCGCGGCCAACCTCACCCTGCATGTGCGCCGGCTCGAGGGCAAGAACACGCACCACATGCTCGAGGCGAGCTTCAAGGGCGTCGCCCGGTGCCTGCGCGACGCCGTGCGGGTCGAGGGAGTCGGCGTGCCCTCGACCAAGGGCAGCCTGTGACCTCAGGGCCGCGGATCGCCGTCCTCGACTACGGGATCGGCAACCTCCGGTCGGCCGAGAAGGCACTCCAGCACGTCGGCGCGGCGGCTCGCCTCGTCACCGACCCGGCCGAAGCCGCCGCGGCGGACGCGCTCGTGCTCCCCGGCGTCGGCGCGTTCGGAGCCTGTGCCGACGCGCTGCGCGAGAGCGGCCTGGAGGAGCCCGCCCGCCAGGCCGTCGCCGCCGGTGTGCCGTTCTTCGGCGTGTGCATCGGATTCCAGCTGCTCTACGAGGGTTCGGCGGAGAGCCCGTCGGCCCAGGGTCTCGGGGTGTTCCCCGGCACGGTCGGCGCCCCTGCCGCCCGGCGTGAAGCATCCGCAGATGCAGTGGAACCGGCTCACGGCGTCGCCCGATGCCACCGGTGAAGCCGACGACCCGGTTCCTGAGGCCGACCCGGTCCCGATGGCCCACGAACCGGCCCTCCTGCGCGGCCTGGGGGAGCGGCCCTGGGTCTACTTCGTCCACTCGTTCGCCCCGCCGGTGGGGCCCGAGACCGTCGCCGTGTGCGACTACGGCGGCCCCGTGGCGGCGCTGGCTGCACGCGGCTCGCTGTGGGGCGCCCAGTTCCACCCCGAGAAGTCCGGAGCAACGGGGCTCGGGCTCCTGGCCAACTTCGTGGCCCTCGTCGGGTGATGGATCTGCTTCCCGCGATCGACGTGCGCGGCGCGGCGGCCGTCCGGCTGTCGCAGGGCGATTTCGAACGCGAGCAGCGCTACGGGGACCCGGTCGCTCTGGCGCAGCGCTACCTGGCGGCCGGCGCTCGCTGGTTACACGTGGTCGACCTCGACGGAGCGAGGACCGGCGTCCCCCACGAGCGCCCGGCGCTGGCCGAGATCCTCCGCCGGGGGCACGAACGCGGCGCCGACGTTGAGTTCGGCGGGGGGGTTCGCACGGAGGACGACGTCGCCGGGCTGCTCGGGTCGGGCGTGGCACGGGTGGTGTTGGGCACCGTCGCCCTCGAGGATCCCGCCCTGGCGGCGCGCTGCGCCCGGCGCTGGCCCGGCCGGGTGGCCGTCGGGCTCGACTACCGCGTACGGGACGACGGGGTGGCCGAGGCGCAGGGGCACGGGTGGCTCTTCGGGCTCGGGCCTGGCGGTGAGCGAACTGCTCGCGCTCTGGGCGGGCGAGCCCGTCGGTGCCGTCGTGGTGACCCCGGTGGCGCGCGACGGAATGCTCTCTGGCCCCGACACCGAGGGAATGGCGGCGCTGCTCTTGCAGACCGCGCTGCCGCTCGTGGCGTCCGGCGGCGTGGCGGCGACTCAGGACCTCTTCCGGCTGGCGCGGCTGGAGGCGGGGGGCGCCGGTTGCAGGGCGCCATCGTCGGGCGAGCCCTCGTCGAGGGATGCTTCAGTGTCGAGGAGGGTCTGGCCGCGTGCGCAGCATCCGACTGATCCCCTGCCTCGACGTCGATGCGGGCCGGGTCGTCAAGGGCGTCCGCTTCGTGGACCTCACCGACGAGGGCGACCCGGTCGAGTTGGCGGCGCGCTACGACGCCGAAGGCGCGGACGAGGTGACGTTCCTCGACATCACGGCCTCCTCCGACGAGCGGGACACCATGGTGTCGGTCGTCGCCCGCGCTGCGGATCACGTGTTCATCCCCCTCACCGTGGGCGGCGGCGTGCGGACGGCCGACGACGCCGCCGGCTGCTCCGGGCCGGGGCGGACAAGGTGGCGGTGAACACGGCCGCCGTCGAGCGCCCCGCCCTCGTGCGCGAGATCGCGGACGAGTTCGGCGCGCCAGTGCGCGGTCGTGGCGATCGATGCACGGGCGCGCCCCGAGGGTTCGGGCTGGGAGGTGCACACGCACGGGGGACGTCGGCCCACGGGAATCGACGCGGTGGCGTGGGCGGCCGGGTGTGCGTCCGGCGGCGCAGGCGAGATCCTGCTCACCTCCATGGACCGGGACGGCACGAGGGACGGCTTCGACCTCGGCCTGACGCGCGCCGTCGTGGAGGCCGTCGACGTCCCCGTCGTGGCGTCGGGTGGCGTGGGGCGGCTCCAGGACCTGGTCGACGGCGCGCTCGAAGGGGGAGCCGACGCCGTGCTGGCGGCCTCCATCTTCCACCGCCGCGAGTTCACCATCGGGGAGGCGAAGGCGTACATGGCCGCCCGCGGGGTGACGGTCCGCCCGGCCTGACCTGGCAGGGAGCCCTCGTGCGGTACCGTGACCTGCAGTGCCGACGTCGACGAGGAAGAACGGTGCGGTCGATGCCGCGACCGAGGACAAGCAGCCGATCTCGGTCCTCTTCGACCGGGTCATGGTCCAGATCTCCCCGACTGACGGCGAGCGCCGGTCGAGGGCCGGCATCCTGATCCCGGCCACCGCCCAGATCAGCCGCCGCCTGACCTGGGCCGAGGCGGTGGCCGTCGGGCCGCACGTGCGCACGGTGAAGGTCGGGGACACGGTGTTGTTCAACCCCGAGGACCGCTTCGAGGTCGAGGTGCACGGCGAGGAGTACGTGATTCTGCGCGAACGCGACATCCACGCGATCGCGTCGCCTCGCAACGACAGCGGCACGGGGCTCTACCTTTGAGCGCCCTACCTTTGACTGCCCTACCCTTCCGCGAGCGGTCCTCACCCCCCGCGGTGAGACCATGAGCACGTCGACGGATCGGCCGGCCGAGGGCATCGCCTTGAGCGTGGACGGTGACCTCGCAGATGCCGTCGACTTCGCCAAGGGTGGTGGGCTCGTGCCCGCGGTGGTCCAGGACGCCGAGGACGGCACCGTCTTGACCGTCGCCTACATGGACGCGGAAGCGCTGCGCCGGACGCTCACCACCGGGCGGTCGTGGTTCTACAGCCGAAGCCGCGGCGAGTACTGGCAGAAGGGTGAGATCTCGGGCGACCGCCAGTACGTCCGCGAGGTGCGAGTCGACTGCGACGGCGACGCGTTGCTCCTCCGCGTCGACCAGCACGGGAAAGGCGCCTGCCACACGGGCGAGCGCTCGTGTTTCTACCGCGCCGTGGGGACCGGGCCCGGCGTGCCGAGACGCCCGGACGCGTGATGGTGGTGGGCCCGTGTTGAGCTTTCGCCCCGACCCGGCGGAGTTCGCCGCGCTGGCCAAGGAACACGCCATCGTTCCCGTGTGGTGTGAGGTCGTCGCCGACACCCTCACGCCGGTGGCCTGCTTCGCCAACGTCGTGGGGGAGGAGGACGGTTTCCTCCTCGAGTCGGTCGAGGGTGGCGAGCGCTGGGGGCGTTACTCCTTCGTGGGCCGCCGACCCTTGGCCACGCTCACCGCCCGGGGCCGCGCCGTCGAGACGACGGGACGGCTCGGTCTGCGCGACTCCGCCGACGGCATCCTGGCCGCGGTCGAGGACCTGGTCGCCCGGTTCCATTCCCCGACGCTTCCGGGCCTCCCGCCGCTGCACGGCGGGCTGGTCGGCTACCTCGGCTACGACGTGGTGCGAGAGGTCGAGCGGCTCCCGCACCCCCCCGCCGACGACCTGGGGCACCCCGACGCGGGTTTGGTGGTGATCGGGCAGTTCTGCGCTTTCGACCATTGGCGTCAGCGCATTGTGCTCATCGACAACGTCGTGGTGCCCGAGGCGCCCGGCGGCGTGGTCGACGCCGCCGCGGTATCCGATTCCTACGAGTCCGCGTGCGTCCGGCTGCGCGAGCTGGCCTCGGAGTGTGCCCGACCGGGCGCCGGCGAACTGCTCGCGGCGCCTGCCCCCGGGCTCCCGAAAGCGGATGCCTCGCGGACGATGACGTCGGAGGAGTACCGGTCGGCCATCGCCGCGGCCAAGGAGTACATCACGGCGGGGGACATCTTCCAGGTCGTCCTTTCGCAGCGTTACGACCTGGACCTCGGCGCTGACCCGTTCGACGTGTACCGCGCCCTGCGTCTCCTCAACCCGAGTCCCTACTTGTACTTCCTGCGCTTTCCCGAGGTCATGGTCGTCGGCGCCTCGCCCGAGCCGATGGTGCGCCTGAGGGAGCGGATCGTCACGTCGCGACCGATCGCGGGCTCGCGCCCCGGGGTGAGTCCGAGCACCACGACCGCCTGCTCGAGGGGGAGCTGGCCGAGGATCCCAAGGAAGTGGCCGAGCACATCATGCTGGTCGACTTGGCGCGCAACGACGTCGGCCGGGTCGTCCGGTTCGGGACCGAGAAGGTCGACGAGCTGATGACCATCGAGCGCTACAGCCACATCATGCACATCACGTCGCAGGTGTCGGGCGAGCTGGCCGACGGCCAGGGTCCGATCGACGTGCTTCGTGCCACCCTGCCGGCCGGGACGCTGTCGGGCGCGCCCAAGGTGCGCGCCATGGAGATCATCGACGAGCTCGAGCCGACCAAGCGTTGCGTCTACGGCGGCGTGGTGGGTTACATCGACTTCTCGGGCAACGTCGACACAGCCATCGCCATCCGCACCATGGTCGTCACGCCGGACGGACGGGCCAGCGTCCAGGCGGGCGCGGGGATCGTGGCCGACAGCGACCCCGAACGCGAGGACGAAGAGTGCGACCACAAGGCGGGGGCGTTGCTGGTCGCCGTCACCGCGGCGCGCCGTATCGCGCCGCGGCCCGCTCCGGATCGTGATCGACGCCGAAACCGAGGCCCTGCGGCGCGGCGCCGGGGCGCGCCGAATCAGCCGCGACGTCCTGGCCGTCCGCGGGCCTGACGCAGAGACGTATCTGCAGGGTCAGCTCAGCCAGGACCTGGCTCCGCTGGCCGAGGGCGAGTCGGTGGACTCACTGCTCCTCGAACCCGACGGCAAGCTTTGCGCCCTGGTCCGGGTGACGCGTCGCGGCGGCGTGGAATACGTGCTCGACGTGGACGCGGGGTACGGCGAGGCCGTGGCCGGGCGCCTGCGTCGCTTCCTCCTGCGCTCCAAGGTGGAGATGGAGCACCTGGGGTGGCGCTGCCTCGCCGTGCGGGGCGCTCGGTCCGGAGACGTCGCCGCGGCGCT
Organism: uncultured Acidimicrobiaceae bacterium; assembly: GCA_963767195.1. Lineage (GTDB taxonomy): Bacteria > Actinomycetota > Acidimicrobiia > Acidimicrobiales > RAAP-2 > Bog-473. Next base: position 448,229 of record CAVYDA010000001.1, read on the forward strand.
CTTTCCGGCGGGTCCCGGTCCGGACCGCCTGGTGCTGCCGGTCGAGTGGAACGGATGGCGCGGGGTGGACGTCCTCGGGCCAGGCGACCTGGTGCCCGACCCGCGCCGGAGCGACCTCCCCGAAGGCGCCGTGGCCTGCGGGCCCGACGCGTTCGAGGCGTGCCGCATCACGTCGGGGGTCCCCGCCATGGGCACGGAGCTGACCGGGAAGACCATCGCGGCCGAGGTGGGACTGGTCGAGCGCACCGTCAGCTTCACCAAGGGTTGCTACACCGGACAAGAGCTGGTGGCCCGACTCGACCGCGGGGATCCAAAGTGGCGCGCCGGCTCGTCGGACTGGTCGCGCCCGTGGGACCCGCGTCGAGCGAACCCCTCGTCCCCGGGATGACGCTCCATGCCGGGGACCCCCCTGCGGATGATGCCGCGGCGGGCGACAAGGTCGTCGGGACGATCACCTCCGCGGCGTGGAGCAGCGAGCTCGGCGCTTGGGCCGCCCTGGCCTACTTGCATCGAAGCGTGGAGGTGCCAGGGTCGGTGCGACTCCGCACTGGAGACGGCATCGGCGGCTCACGCCCGGCTCATGTGGCCGCGCTGCCACTGATCGACGCCGCCGCGGCGGGCTGAGGACGGGCAGCACGCAGGTCACCCGGTTCGGCCAGCTCGGGTGGCGCACATCGGCGCTCCTGGCGCTCGGAATCGCCTACGCGCTGATCGGGGCGGCCACGACGCCCTTCACCTGGCAGGCCGACCTCGTGACGGCCATCCCCGTCGCTGCCTTGGCCGTCGGCGCGATCGTGTGCTGGCCGGCACACCCCAGGGTCGCGTCGTTGCCCCGCGACGGGCCCCGCGCCTGGCCCTGGCTGGTCGCGTTCGTGGTCATCGTGGCGTGGGAGCTGGTCAACGAGCGCCTGCCGGGCAGCCGGGCGAACCACCCGACGTTGAGCTCCATGCTCAACGCTGTCGACCGTTCCTACGGCCTCAAGTTCGTGGTCTTCTTCGGCTGGCTGAGCCTGGGGTGGGCGGTGGTTCGGCTCGGCCGGCCGGTGCAACGATGACCTCGGCCGCCCTGTCCTACGCTGTCTGGGCCGCGCTCGCCGTCGGCCTCGTCGCTGTGGGTCTGGCGTCCCGGCGAGGGGCGTGCGCAACACCGACCGCTGTGCTGGCACGCCTCGCCACCGGTCCCGTCCTCCGGATCGTGCTCGTGCTGGGCGTCATGTGGGTGGGCTGGCACCTCTTCGCCCGCTGAGGGCCTCCCTCACACTTTCCCGATGCAGCGCGTGTGGGGACCCCTCCCACGTCCGGGCAGGCATGCAGCGGCCCGTGGAACGGGCCTGCTCGCGGCTCGTGCCCGCCGGTCCTGATGGACGTGGCCACACCGTCGGGACAGCTCGCAGGCGGCACGTGCAACCGAAATGCAACCCGGGCACACGGCCGATGACAGGTCGAGGGTGCACGCTGGGACCCATGAGGCGCTCGCAAGCGGGAAATGGAGAGTCAGCGGCGGCGGCCTCCGCCGGTTCGCTGCCCGAGCTCAAGCCCTGGGTCGAGGCAGGGTGGATCTTCCGGGACGGCGACTGCATCGCTATCGAGCGCCGCGGTGACGAGACCCGGCATCGCGTGACGGCGGATCGATGATCAGGGTGACCCGAGTGGCCGAGGACGGCACGGAGACGGCCGTTGTCGAGATCGACGACTTTACGGTCGAGGTGCTCTATTCGGGGATCGCCGACCTGCTCCGCGATGCCGCGTCATCGTCGACAACGGTCGGCGCGGCCGCATCCGAGCTTCCACTTCAAGCGCGTCAGCGCCGCGCGAGGATCCTCGCCCGCATCGGCGCCTGACCTCGCGCTGGGCCGCCGGACCGCGCTCGGCGCGTGTTCGCAGGGTCGTACCCGTCGTGCCGGTCGCGCTCCGCCGACATCGGCGACCACGGCGACCCCAGTGACCCCAGTGACTACCTGGCCGCGACGTCATGCGAGACGAGTGTGGCCCTTCGGACTGGGGGTCCGCCGCTAACCTGACAGGTCATGCCCTCGTACCTGGCGGACATCCTCGCGTCGCACAGGGCCCGGGCTGCCGACGATACTCGTCCGCTCGCTGACCTGGTCGAACGAGCAGTACAGGCGCCGCCCCCACGGGACTTCACGAGCGCTGCGAGGGCCGACGGGCTGTCGTGCATCGCCGAGATCAAGCGCCGGTCCCCGTCGAAGGGCGAGCTCGACGCCGGACTCCAGCCCGACGTGGTGGCGAAGGAGTACGCCGCCGGCGGCGCCGCGTGCCTCTCGGTGCTCACCGACACGGACTACTTCGGAGGCTCCTCCGCCGATCTGGCGTCGGCACGCGCCGCGGTCGATCTGCCCGTGCTGCGCAAGGACTTCACGGTGCAAGAGGCCGACGTGGTGGATGCTCGCTGCATGGGCGCCGACGCCGTCCTCTTGATCGTGGCGGCGCTCGACGACGGCGAGCTGCGACAGCTCGCAGGAAGGGCCGCAGAGCTCGGGCTCTCTGCTCTCGTCGAGGTGCACGACGAGATGGAGCTCGAGCGAGCTCTCCGCGCCGAGGCGAGTCTGGTCGGAGTGAACCAGCGGGACCTGAGGACGTTCGAGGTGGACCATGAGCGTGCCTGCCGGCTGGCGACGCGCATCCCCGCGAAGTCACCGCGGTCGCGGAATCGGGCATCCGAGACGGCGCGGACGCCAGGCGGTTGGCCGATGCCGGCTACGACGCCATTCTCGTGGGCGAGACCCTTCTCCGCGCCGGTGACCGGGCCGGAACTCTGGGCACGCTGGCGGGCCACCCGGTGGGGCCACGGTGAGAGACGAGCTGGTGGTGAAGATCTGCGGCATCACCTCCGAGGCGGACGCCTTGCTCGCGGTGAGCCTCGGGGCCCGGGCGGTGGGGTTCGTGTTCGCCCCGTCCCCGCGCCAGGTCTCCGTTCAACTGGCAGGCGACATCGTGAAGCGCCTCCCGACCGAGACCATCACCGTCGGTGTCTTCCGCGATGAGGCGCCCCAGCGCGTCGTCGAGGCCGTGCAGGCCGCCGGCCTCGGTGCGGCCCAGCTGCACGGGCGAGAGTCAGCGCAGGAGACCCAGTGGGTCCGCGCCCGCGTGCCACTCGTCATTAAGGCGTTCCCCGCGGGAGACCCGACGATCTCCCGCTTCGAAGAGTTCGGCGCGGACTACCTGATGGTGGACGGCCAGAACCCCGGATCGGGACAGGTGTTCGACTGGCGACTGGCCGAGGGTGTCGTGGACCACCACCGCCTCGTTGTCTCGGGCGGGCTTCGGCCCGACAACGTGGCCGATGCGGTGTCCCACCTTCGCCCGGCCTGGGTCGACGTGTCGAGCGGCGTCGAGTCGTCACCGGGTCGGAAGGACCCCGTGCGGATTCGCGACTTCGTGGCCGCTGCCCGCCGGGCCGACGTCGAGACCCGGGCGCGCCAGGGGGTCGTGGCGGACGGCGCGGCGGAAGACGCCGCCGGAGAGCCCTACGACTGGCGGGACGGGTGAGCTCCGGCCTGATGACCGAACCGGGCCCGGACGGACGATTCGGCGAGTTCGGCGGCCGTTTCGTCCCCGAGTCGTTGATGCCCGCCTGTCTCGACCTCGAGGTGCAGTTCCGCGACGCGTGGTCCGATTCGGCCTTTCGCGCCGAGCTCGACGGATTGCTTCGCGACTACGGCGGTCGCCCGACTCCAGTGACCCGGTGCGCCCGCCTCTCCGAACGCCTCGGGGTCGAGGTGCTTCTCAAGCGGGAGGATCTCGCCCACACGGGTTCGCACAAGCTCAACAACGTCGTGGGCCAGGCGCTGCTCACGCGACGGATGGGCAAGACACGGATGATCGCCGAGACCGGGGCCGGCCAACACGGGGTTGCCTCCGCTACGGCCGCCGCCTTGTTCGGCCTCGAGTGCACCGTGTTCATGGGCGAGGTCGACACGAAGCGCCAAGAGCTGAACGTGTTCCGCATGGAGCTCTTGGGGTCCGAGGTTCGCACGGTCACCTCAGGCAGCAGGACGCTCAAAGACGCGGTGAACGAGGCGATGCGCGAGTGGGTGGCCTCGGTGGAGTCGACCCACTACTGCCTCGGTTCCGTGATGGGGCCCCATCCGTTCCCGTACATGGTCCGCCAGTTCCAGCGGGTCGTCGGCGACGAGGCCCGTGTGCAGTGCCGGGCGCTGCTCGGCGGCGCCGACCCCGATGTCGTGACGGCCTGCATCGGCGGCGGGTCCAACGCCGCGGGGACCTTCGCCGGCTTCGTCGACACCGGCGCGCGTTTGGTCGGTGTCGAGGCCGCCGGGGGTGCGGCCATCACGAACGGGGTTCCCGGGGTACTGCACGGCATGTACTCGCGCCTCCTGCAGGACGAGGCCGGCCAGATCCTCGAGGCCGAGTCCATTTCGGCGGGGCTCGACTACCCGGGCCTGGGCCCCGAGCACGCTCATCTCGCCGCCGTCGGCCGAGCCGAGTACACCACGGCGGACGACGCCGAGGTCCTCGATGCGTTCCGCCTGCTCAGCCAGACCGAAGGCATCATCCCGGCGCTCGAGTCGGCCCACGCGCTGGCCTGGGTGGCCCGGGCGGCGGGAACCGAGGCGCTCCCGAACGGCTCGAGAGTCCTCGTGACCCTCTCGGGCCGAGGTGACAAGGACGTCGCGCAGGTCCGAGAGATCCTCCGGGCCGCTCGCGGTGGCTGAGCTCGAGAAAGAGCTCCGGTCCCGACGCGAATCGGGTCGCAAGCTCCTGGTGCCATACCTGATGGGCGGTATGACCGAAGACTGGGTGGAGACGCTGGCAGCAATCGTGGCCGCCGGGGCCGACGCGGTCGAGGTCGGCATCCCCTTCTCCGACCCGATGATGGACGGCCCCGTGATCCAGGAGGCGTCCGTGCGCGCCCTCGCCCGTGGAACGGTCCCTGGGGATGTCCTCGACGGAATCGCGCGAGCGCGAGGTCGCGACGCCGATCGCCGTCATGACCTACTACAACATCGTCTTCCGGGCGGGCCACAAGCGCATGGCGCGTTCCCTGGCCGGCGCGGGCGTGGCCGGGGCCATCGTGCCCGACCTGTCCGTAGAAGAGATCGGACCGTGGGCGGTAGAGGCGGACGCGGCCGGCGTCGACACGGTGCTGCTCGTCGCTCCATCGAGCCCGCCCGAGCGCGTGGCGCGCATCTGCGACCGTGCTCGCGGCTTCGTCTACGCCGTGGCCCGGATGGGCGTAACCGGCGAGCGCGTCGAGTTGGGTGCCGATGTCGCGGCAGGTGGTGGGACGCGTCCGCGAGTGCACGGACATGCCGGTGTGCGTGGGTGTCGGCGTGTCGACCCCGGCTCAGGCGGCCGAGGTGTGCGAGGTAGCCGACGGCGTGGTCGTCGGCTCCGCGCTGGTCCGTCGGCTGCTCGAAGGTGCCGGGCCCGAGGGTGCGTCGGAGTTCGTCACCGCGTTACGGAGGGCGATCGACTGATCGCTTCCCATGAGCCGGCGCATGACGGTCGTCGCGATGGCTCGCTGCCCGGCCGCGGTCGGGTGGGAGGCGCGCCAGACGTAGCTCTCGATGTCGCCCTCGGCCTGCGCCGCCGCCGCGACAAGGGACGAACAGGACATCTCGCCGTGGAGGGCCGTCGTCGCGTCACAGGCCTTGGCCGCGAGGATGTGCTCGGTGTCGGCGGCGAGGGTGAGATCCGACATCCGCTCCCCGGAGAAGACCCATGGATGGGCGGTGCACATGCCGTGCCCGTCGACGACGCTCGAGATGTCGACGAGGACCACGTTGTGGACCCGATGGGCACGCGCATCACTCACCGCACCGGAGATGGCGCGGTTGAGAGCTCCGAGGACGACCTGGGCGTCGGCAGAGGTGGCCGTCGAGTCCAATTTGAGCCCGGCGCAGACGAGATTCGTGCCGAGCCCTGACACGCCTGAGTGGTCGGCGATCTCCGCGGGTCGAGGGATCGGTTGGTAGTAGTCGAGGACGGCCACGGTGCCGGCGTGGGGAGACGCGAGCTCGATGGCGAGCGCAAGGCTCTTCCGGACGTTCGCGAGCTCCTGGGCGACCGGGGTGGTCACGGTGCCGTTCGAGACACAACGCGTGCCGAGTGAGGGTCCCACCCCGAGGAAGTGGACCAGGTCGAAGACGAGGCACTGGGCGAAATGGATGTCGTCCGCCCCATCCTCGATCAGGACGAGGCGGGCGGGGTGTTGATCGAGGTCGGCAGCCGCCACCTCGTTGACCAGGTTGCGGGCCGGGCGGGGTGGGCGCGGACACTGCCCGTCGAGGGATCGGTTGTCCGCCGGGTCGGCCACGGCGCCGCTGATCGCCAGCTGGTCGCCGACCAGGTCGCAATTGGTGGGCCGCACGGACATGTCGAGGCGGAGGTCTCGGGCCACCAGACTGGGGTAGGCCTGCTTGGAGGGTGGCTGTGACAAGGCGCCGGGCGGGAGGCCCCGTTGCGGCGTCAGATAGGGGTTGGCGAGTCCGTGCCCGTAGGGGACGGAGTCACCGAACGCGACCGCCCGCGTGGTGACGGCCGGAGCCGTCGGAGGCGGTGGCCTGGTGCTCTTGGTACTCCTGGTGGCGAGGATGACCCCGCCGGCGACGAGCGCGATTGCCACCACGCTCGCAGCCCCGAGAAAGACAGGGGAGCGCCACCACGCGGTGCTCGGGTTTCGCGGCTTTCCCACTCGACGGACCTCGGGACTCGGGACGCCACTGCTCGGGCCGCGGCGGAGGCGTGACCTTACCGGGCGGGTTCAGTCCGGAGGCAGCACCACCAAGCAGCCGTTGTGGCCGCCGAAGCCGAAGGAGTTCGACAGCACGGCTGTCGGCTGCCACGCTCGGGGCTCACCCTGCACGATCTGCAAGTTGATCTCGGGGTCCGGCTCCTCATAACCCGCAGTGTGGGGGATGGTGGCGCGGTGGATCGTGAGGACGGCGGCGACAGCTTCGATCGCCCCCGCCGCCGCCAGGCCATGACCGGTCACTCCCTTAGTGGAGGTGACGAGCGGACCGGGCTCGCCGAACACCTTCGTGATGGCGCGGGACTCGGCCAGGTCGTTGAGCGGCGTGGAGGTCCCGTGAGCGTTGATGTGGCCCACGTCGGCTGGGGCGATCCCCGCGTCGGCCAGTGCCAACTCCATGCAGGCAACGGCCCCCGACCCGTCCGGGGAGGGTGCGGTGATGTGGTGCGCGTCTGCCGTGCTGGCGGCGCCGGCCAGTTCGGCGTAAATGGGCGCCCCGCGGGCGACGGCCCGGTCCCAGTCCTCGAGGACCAGCGCGCCCGCACCTTCGGTCATGACGAAACCGTCCCGGCGTGCGTCGAAGGGACGCGAAGTTCCCGAAGTCGAGAGCGCCGTCATGTTGGCGAACGCCGCGAGCGCCACCGGATGCATGCTGGCTTCGGAGCCGCCGCCAATGACAACGTCGCATCGACCGGAGGCCACCAGTCGAGCCGCGGCGGCGATCGCATGGGTGCCCGCGGCGCACGCGGTGCAGATCACCTCGGAGGGGCCGCGCCACCCGAGGCGCATGGAGATGCCGGCCGCGCCGGCGTTGGCCATCATCATCGGCACAAGGCGTGGCGATACGCGGCGCGCCCCCTTCTCGTCGTAGACGCGGACCTGGCCGGCCAGGGTCTCCAGACCGCCGACGCCGGTGGCGAAGACGACCCCCGCCTTGGCCGGGTCCACGGCGAGCTCGCCGGCATCCTCGACGGCCATGGCAGCTGACGCAACGGCGAATTGGGCGAACGGGTCGACTTGGCGCACCTCCTTCGGGCCGAACCATTGCTCGGGCTCGAAGCCGCGCACCGCTCCTCCGACGACCGAGGGGTGGAGCAGCCCGTCCCACAATGCGTCGACGCCGACGCCACAGCAGGTGACCGCGCCCAGGCCGGTGATCGCGACTCGCCTGCCCGCGACGGGTCCGTCCGATCCGATCCCGAGCTGCATCAGAGCTTCGAAGAGACGAGGTCGAAGGCCTGGCCCACCGTCGTGATGTCCTCGAGCTCCGTCTCCTCCACGGTGATGTCGAACTTCTCCTCGAGGGCCATCACGAGCTCGACGAGGTCGAGGCTGTCGGCGTCGAGGTCGTCCGCGAACTTCGCTTCCTTCGTGATCTTCTCCGCCGGCACCTGAAGCACCTCGACGGCGCACTCGCGAAAGGTCTCGAACGCTGCATCGCTGTCCACTCTTTTGCTCCTTTGTCTCTCTCAGCCCAAACGCTACAGGCCCATGCCGAGCCCGCCGTCGACCGGCACCACGGCGCCGGTCATGTACGCCGCGGCATCCGACGCCAGGAAACCGACGACGCCCGCCACGTCGTCCACGGTGCCGACACGGCCCAGCGGCACCTGGCTCGTCATTGCGTCCACTCGCTCCGAGCCCAGCCCGGCCGTCATGTCCGTCTCGACGAGGCCCGGAGCGACGACGTTGACGGTGATGTTGCGGCTCCCGACCTCGCGGGCCATGACCCGCGCCATGCCGACGAGGCCCGCCTTCGATGCGGCGTAGTTCGCCTGGCCCGGCAGTCCGACGAAGGCCCCCACCGAGGACACGAAGATGATCCGTCCCGCGTGCAGCCTCAGCATCTTCGCCATGGCCCGCTTCGCGACGCGGAAGGCGCTGGTGAGGTTCGCATCGATCACCTCCATGAACGACGCCTCGCTCATCCTGAGCATGAGCGAATCCTTGGTGATCCCCGCGTTGGCAACGAGCACTTCCACCGGTCCCCACCGCTGCTCAATCTCGGCAAAGGCCGCTTCTACCTGGCCCGGGTCGCAGACGTCGCAGCGCACCGTGAGATATCGCTCGAGATCGGCCCCCGCCGGAGGCGATGGCGGGTCGGCCGAACGGTAGGTCGTAGCCACACGGTCGCCGTTGGCCAGGAACCACGAGACGCATCCAGCGCCGATGCCACGAGTGCCGCCGGTGACGAAGACCACGGCCATTACGCGACTGCCCTCATTGGTCCGCGTCGGGCACTCGGAGCCACACGAGAGGCTGCCCGTCCTGTACGCGCTCGCCGTCGGCGGCCATCCAACGGATGACGCGCCCGGCGAAGGGCGTCCTGACCTCGGCCACTCCGACCCGCCCGACGAGGTCACCCACCTGGACCATCGGCGGTTGCGCGTCACCCTCGTCGAGCGTGCCGGGCAGCAAGCCCGCACCGGGCGCGGGCAGCGACGCCTCCGGGGAGAAGATGCCGCTGCCGGGGCTCACGACGACGCGCTCGGACATGTAAAGGTGCTCGCCCTGGTGCAGCGCCGGCTCGGCGCGCCACGTACCGGCTGCACTGATCTGGTCCATCAGCGTGTCGAGGTCCTCGGGTTTGGACACGGCGAGCGACTGGATCTCGGGCAGGCTGCGCTTGGCCAGACCGCTCAACACGCCACCGGGTCCCAGCTCCACGAGGGACGTCAGGCCGAGGTGGGCGAACGTCTCGAGCGTCTGGCGCCAACGGACTGGGCTGCAGAGCTGCGCCGAGAGCAGGCCGGGCCATTCCGCCGGATCGTCGTGTACTCGGGCGTCCACGTTGGCCACGACGCGGACCTCGGGCGTCAGGAAGGTGACGTCGGCCAGCGCCTTGCGCAGCGGAGCGCGGGCTCCCTGCATCAGGGGGGTGTGGAAAGCACCCGATACCTGCATGGGCATGACCCGCCTCGCGCCGAGCTCCTTCGCCAGCTCGCCCGCCACTGCGACGGCCTCGGACGTGCCGGCAATCACCACCTGGCCGGGAGCGTTGTAGTTGGCCACCCAGACGTCACCCTCGGCCCGCTGGCACGCGGCCTCGGCGTCGTCGTCGGTGATGCCGAGGAGCGCCGCCATCGTCCCCGGCGCCTCCTCGCTGGCGCGGGCCATAGCCTCGCCCCGGGCGACGACGAGCTCTATGCCGTGTTCGAAGGCGAGCGCACCGCTGGCGACGAGCGCGGTGTACTCGCCGAGACTGTGCCCGGCACACGCCGCCGGCGTGAGTCCGGTCCGCTCCACGGCGTCGAGGACCACCAGGCTGAGGACCGTCGTGGCGAGCTGAGCGTTGTCCGTTCTGGTGAGCTCCTCAATCGGCGCCTCGAGGAGCAACGCGGCCAGATCGCGCCCGGCGGCTTCGGAGGCCTCGCCAACGACCTCCCAGGACGGGTGGTCGACCCACGGCGCACCCATGCCCGCGCGCTGTGAACCCTGCCCGGGGAAGGTGAACACCAACACGTGGACGACGGCTCCGATCGACGAGGGACGGTGAAGTTCCCCAGTGTGGCACGCGTCGCTGGGACCAGCCCAAGTCTGCAGGCCAGATTCGCACCCCCGGTAGGAGCGAGAACGGGCACCCTGAGCTGGGACATTTGTTACCCGACGGAAACTTGGTGCGATGTGCGGTGCGAAGAATGGCGCAGTCGGGCCGGAACGAGCGTGCGCGCCCGTCGCGGTACGGCCTTTGGAGCGACGAGCGTCGGAGCGCGTTCAGGTGGCCGTGGGCCCTGCGACTGGATGCCCGCCACCGGGACCTCGTGCGACCTATCCTCCGCTCAGCCGAGGCCATCGCCTGAGACCCGGGGTTCACACCTCGGCTGCGATTGAGCGCAAGGGGGCCAGATGACGCATGAGCCCGAGCGGAGCCGGATGGGGTGCGGTCGGAGGTCTGGAGCGTCGCAATCATCGACCAGGCGGGCGGGAATCGCGTTCCTCGCATCAGCGGCGTTGTGCGGGACGCTTCTCGTGGTTTCGACAGCGGCCACCGCGTCCACCCGCGCGGTCTCGGAAAACGGCGAATGGCCGGGGGTCGGAAAGATCTGCGAACACGGATCAGCCGGGCCCGCGTCGGCGCGAGGTGTCACGACGAAATCCATCGACATCGCCGGGTTCAACGACGCGTCGAACACCGTCCAGCCCGGGCTCGACATCGAGCTGCTGCAGGCCGGCCAAGCTTTTGCAGCCTGGTGCAACGCGTCGGGTGGCATCAACGGCCGCAAGATCGTCGTTCAGGACCGGGACGGCGGACTGTTCAACGATGCCCAGGTCACCAGCGAGGCCTGTCAGTCCGATTTCATGGCCGTAGGTGGAGGTCTCGTGCTCGACCAGCCGACGGTCAAGATACGGGTTGGCTGCGGCCTGGGTCAGATCACCGAGTTCATCGTCTCGAACCAAGCCATCGACGCCCCGCTTCAGGTGAGCTCCGCCAACGGCAACCTCACCGAGGTCGAGGGTGGCTTCTTCGGCGCCCTGGCCAAGAAGTACCCGCGGGCCATCAAGCACTTCGGCGACGGGTCACCCAATACTCCGAGCGTCATCGCCCCCGTCACCAAGTGGAAGGATACGGCGCTCGCCCAGGGTTACAAGCTCGTGGACTGGCAGCTGCCGCCGATCATGGTGACCGACTGGGGCCCCTACATCCAAGAGCTCGAGAGCAAGGGGGTCCAGGCCCTGGAGCCGGCCAACTACTCCAACATGGTCCCGTACATGCAGGCCATGGCGACCGCGGGGTACAGGCCCACGTTCATGGTGCTGCCGACCGCGCTCTACCTCCAGTCGACCAAGGCTGCCGCCGCCGAGGACCCCAATCTTCCACCCACCTACCTGGCCGTTGGGAACTGGCCCTTCGAGCTGGCCTCGAAGAGCCCCGGCCTCCAGCAGTTGCTCGCCATCATGAAGAAGTACGCGCCGGGTGGGTACAAGCTCGATTTCGACGACGAGATCTCGATGGACTCATGGATCCTGTTTGCAAAGTCGGCGAGCGTGTGCGGCGCCAACCTGACCGTCTCTTGCGTGCTCAAGAACGCCGCCTCACAGACGAACTGGACCGGTGGCGGGCTGGCGCCACCGGTGGCACACCTCGCCATGTCGGACGCCAACCCGGCCCCGTCGGACTGCTACGCCGTCCTCGACGTCAAACCGAACAAGTTCGTCTACGACAAGTCGATGACCCAGCCGAACACCGACGGCATCTGGCACTGCGATCCCAAGACGCTGTTCCGCGTACCAGCCGGCGACTGACGGTTCCGGTGAGCCCGCACAGAACGGCAATCAGAAAAAATCTGGCTGACCTGTCGATTTCGTGACACTCCGTTCGTCTAACCACGACCAGGCCAACGCCGATCGACGAGGAGGAAGCAATGAAGTACGTAGTGTTGATCTATCAAGGTTCCACCCCCCTGCCCGGCTCCGATGTGTGGGCCGCGCTCTCCGAGGATGAGCAGAAGCAGATCTATGCCGACTACGGCGTCGTCAACCAGACGCCCGGCGTGACACCCGGCCTCGCGCTGGGGCTGCCCGAGAACGCGACGACTGTTCGGGTCCAGGCCGGGAAGACCCTGACCACGGACGGGCCCTTCGTGGGAATGAAGGAAGCCATTGGCGGCTACTTCGTGCTGGAATCCGACGACCTCGACGCCGCGATCGAGCTTGCTGCCCGGATCCCGGCCGCCCGATTGGGTGGGGCCATCGAGATTCGGCCATGCGAGACCTATTGGTAGAAACCCTCGAAGAGGTATTCCGCGACCACTGGGGTCGCGTCGTCGCAACCCTGATCGGCCTCCTCGGCGACTTCGACCTCGCCGAGGAGGCCGCCCAGGAAGCCTTTGCCATCGCGGCCGAGCGCTGGCCGAGCGAGGGGATTCCCGGGAACCCGAGCGCTTGGCTGACCACGACTGCACGCAACCGGGCGGTCGACCGGATCCGCCGGGAGCAGGTCCTCGCTCGAATTCAGCTGTCGTACCCCCAGCAAGAGGCCGAGGATCCTATGGGCGTATCGAGTTTTCCAGATGAGCGTTTGGAACTGGTCTTCACCTGTTGCCATCCCGCGCTCGCCCTCGACGCGCAGGTCGCGCTCACGCTGCGGACGTTGGGCGGGCTGACCACCGACGAGATCGCACGAGCCTTTCTCGTTCCAGAGCCCACCATGGCGCAGCGGCTGGTGCGAGCCAAGCGAAAGATCAAGGCGGCCGGCATCCCGTTCCGGGTTCCGCCCAGCCACCTGCTCTCCGAACGACTGGAAGCGGTGCTCGCCGTCGTGTACCTCATCTTCAACGAGGGGTACGGCGGCCGCGACGAGCTCGCGGCGGAGGCGATATGGCTCGGGCGCGCACTTTCCGAACTGCTGCCCGACGAACCCGAGGTCCATGGTCTGGTGGCGATGATGCTGCTGCTCGATTCGCGCCGCGCCGCGCGTTTCCACGGCGACGAGCTGGTCCTGCTCGCCGACCAGGATCGGTCGCAATGGGACTCACGGCAGATTGCAGCGGGTCGCTCGTCGCTCGACCGAGCCCTCGCCTTGGGCGGTCGCGGTCAGTACGTCCTGCAAGCCGCGATCGTGTCACTGCACGCCGAAGACCAATGCGACTGGGCCGAGATCGCGGCGCTTTACGCCGAGCTTGGCCGCATCACGGAATCGCCCGTGGTGGAGCTAAACCGCGCCATCGCAGTGGCCGAGGTGGATGGTCCCGAAGCGGGCCTTCGAATCGTCGACCGCCTCGCCCTGAAGGACTTTCGTTATCTCCACACGACGAGGGCGGACCTGCTTCGTCGACTCGGTCGGACCGCGGAGGCTCGAGACGCCTACCACCAGGCCTTGGAACTGACGGAAGATGGGTCAGAACGGCGTTTCGTGCAAAGACAGCTGACCGAACTGGAGCGGACGCTATGACGGCACCGAGTACGGCAACCAGCCGGTCGTACCCTGTTGTCAGCGTCTAACACCAAGGCCGCGTCCTTGACGGCCGCGTACATCCTGGGCGTACCGCTCGCCGAGGATGTATCGCGCCAGTGGCCGCAGATGTGCGAGTTCGTCCGCACCAGGCGGCTTGCTGGGGCTGTCGAGGCAATCTTCCCGAGCTGATGCTGGAAGTCGGCGGGCGCCTGCGGCTCAACGCGATGAAGTCTGGCCGGACTCGAATCACCTCGCCACTACTGGTGCCGCTCCCACCAAGCTTTTGCGGAATGCCCGAACGGCGATTCCGACCCGTCCCCCGAGTATCACATTGAGTACCCTGAGCCGTGGTGCGAACCCGTGCTTTTCTGTTGCTATCCGCCCTGGCGGCCACTACAGCAGCTTGTTCTGGCGGCTCGTCCATCTCAGATTCGGGACTCGGACCGAGTTCGCCCGCGACACAGAATGCTAAGGCGACCCTTTATCACCTGAACCACGGCGATCTGAAGGCCACGATCCCTCTTCACTCCTGCTCGGACGTGAAGTCCGGAGCTGTGGGCCCACTCCGGGCGCCGTACAAGGTTTGCGCGATCTCGACGGCAGAAGGCCACATCGTCAGCTACATCGCATCGACCGGATCGACGAAGAACGGAATCAGCTTCACCGACCGCGGAACGGAAACATTCCTGGACCAGTGTTACAAGCATCTAACGGGTCAATGGTGGGCATGGCAGGCAGCGAATCTCGATAATCCAGCCAGACCATGCACCGGCGTCTGGCATTTCCATGGCGGTCCTTGACGCCGCAAGGAGAGCTGGCGCCGGTCCGGGCAACGCTTCCCTGGCACGATCTTCACGCGAGAGGCCCGAGCGATCCGCCTCCGTGCCTTCGAGCGGACCGCCACCACCTACAGGGACGGCTGGATGGAAGGCATCGCGAAATAGCAGCTTCGCCGGACTGTGCCGGACAACCCGCAAGCGTTTGTGATCACCTTGTGAGCGCGGATGTCCGGACCGCTAGCGTCAGGGGCGCGGATATAGGCCGGTGTCATACGAGTGGGGGTTGTGGATATGGGCGAACGGCCACAACTCATGGGGCACTGCAGTGGTGTGAACGGGTCCGCAGCATGACGCAATATGCCCACCTGAATAACGTGACGGTGGGGAAGACCCGCATCGTTGAGTTTCATGAGCCACTGTCGAACGGGATCTTCACGGCGGTAGTCGTTACTGCCATCGTCGTGGGGCTGATCCTGGCGGCGGTGTTCGTCGTCAGCTGGGTGGCGCGACGGATGGACGCACGATGAGCGCGCTCACGAGGCAGAAGAGGTGGCACAAGGCGATGACCGCCTTCACGGTGGTCTGCATCGTCACTGTTGCCGCCATCGGGTACTGGGACGCGTCCGCCCCGGAGTGGATCGGGTTTTTGATCCTCGGCGTCGGGCTGATGATCACGCTGGCGCTTCGGCCCAAGTGGGACCACCACTATGGCGTGCAAGCCTGACGGAGTGTGCACGCGTCCCGCGTCCTCAAGTGGAAGCGCGTGGCGCCGATCCCCTTGGTGCTACCGCTGATGGTCGCTTAATCGACCCCCGCGAGCCCAAATCCGGTCCAATCTCAGCCGCACCTCCGTCGGGTCTGCCAGTTTCCCGGCCTGCCGGGAGGTCCCGCTGATCAGCGAGAACATTTCGAATGGGTCGTGCCCGGAGCGGGACTCGAACCCGCACGCCCTTTCGGACAGCGGCTTTTGAGGCCGCCGCGTCTGCCATTCCGCCATCCGGGCTGGAACGCTTGATGGTACAAGCTGGCATCTACCTTGAGGGTATGGAGAGACGGGTGCGGAGGCACAAGCCGTGAGGTTTGAAGGCGTCGAGCTCGTCCGGGTGGACATCCCGTTCCGGCGCGAGGTGGGGACCGCAGTCGGGGTCCACCGGGTGCGGTCGCTCCTCTTCGTACGGGTCGTCGCCGATGGCGTCTCCGGTTGGGGCGAGTGCGCTGCCCTGGCCGAGGGCACGTCGGTCGACCCTCCCGTCGGCACCGTCGAGACGGCCGCGACCGAACGGGGTGTACGCCGCCTGAGAGAGGCGAGCGCAGCACGCGACGGTCGGCTGCCGTCTGCGGCGGAAATCGCCCCGCTCTTTGGGACGAGGCCTGTTGACCGACTCTTGGCGGCGATGTTCGAGATGGGCGTGGAAGACCTGGAGCTGCGAGCGACCGGGGAATCGCTGGCGCAATCCATCGGGCTGACCACCGGATTCGAGGCCGTGGCGGTCGGCGGATTCGTGGGGATCCCTCCTGACCGCGAACTCGCGGCCCTCCGGCGAGCGGCGGACCTCGTCGTGGCGAGGGGTCGCACCCGGCTCCGGATGAAGATCGCGCCGGGCTGGGACCTCGAGCCGGTGCGCGTCGTCCGCGAGGACCACCCCGATCTGGCGATTCAAGTCGATGCCAACGGTTCGTACCGGCCCGCGGATGCGGAGCACCTGGGACGCCTGGCCGACTTCGGCGTCCTCTGCGTGGAGCAACCGCTGCCGCCGGCCGACTTGGCCGCCACCGCCGAGCTGGCGAGGCGTATGGCCGTTCCCGTCTGTCTCGACGAGTCCCTCTCCTCGCTTCATCGCGTTCGCGACGCGCTGCGCTACGGCTCGTGCGCCATGGCCTGTCTCAAACCGGCCCGGCTCGGGGGGCTACGGGCGGCGCGGGCGGCACACGCCGCGTGCGCCTCCGCCGGCGTGCCCGTCTTCATCGGCGGTTTCTTCGAGGCGGGTCTCGGTCGGGCCTCCAACCTCACGCTGGCGGCCCGTCTGAGCATGGACGCGGCTGGGCTCGTGTCCGACCTCGACGACCCGGCTGACTACTTGGCGGTTGATCCCTGTGGCTACCCACCCGTCATCGACGGGTGGGTACGTGTGCCCGAGGAACCAGGCGTCGGCAAGCCACCCGACCAGGGAATTCTCGACGTCCTAGAGGCGCGGCGTCGTTGGTTTCCCGCCACCTACACTTGACGATCCATGCATCGGGCCCTGCTGGAACGACGAATCCGTGACACTCACGCCCGCTTGGTCCGGGCGAGGGGGGAGCTGGCGGTGCTCGACGAGCAGTTGGAGGTCGTCCGCGAGTCGGTCGACGAGGCGCGGGTGCGGGCGCTGGTGTCCGAGACGCCGCTCGCCACCCAGGAGCACAACGACGCGGCGCGTCACGCCGAGACGATGGAGCGAGCGCGCGAGGCGCTGCACAAGACCGTCCGGGACCTCGAGCAGCGCCAGGACGAGCTCCTGGCGCACGTGCCCTCGGGAAACGCGTGACTGAAGGGACTGACAGAACCTTGGCGCGCGTGGTCATCGCAGAGGACGAGGCGATCGTGCGGCTGGACCTCAAGGAGATCCTGGTCTCGGCGGGATACGAGGTCGTCGGGGAGACCGGTCGGGGCGACGAGGCGGTGACCCTGGTGGAGGAGCACGAGCCCGATCTGGCCATCCTGGACATCAAGATGCCGGGGATGGACGGCCTGCGTGCCGCCCGGGAGATCACCTCCCGCCACCAGGTCGCAGTACTCCTACTGACCGCCTTCAGCCAGCGCGACCTCATTGAGGAAGCCCGGGACTCGGGAGTCTCCGCCTACCTCGTGAAGCCGTTTCAACCTCGGGAGCTTCTCCCGGCCATCGCTGACGTCCTGGCCCGGGCGCGCCAGGAGTGGGCCATAGAAGCCGAGGCCGAGCGGTCCACAGACGGGGCCGAGGACAAGATCGCCACCAGGCGCATCGTCGACGAAGCCAAGTCGATCCTGATGGATCGCGACGACATGGAGGAGAGCGAGGCGTTCGGGTTCATCCAGCGCACAGCCATGCAGACCAGGGCCAAGATGCGCGACGTGGCCCAGAGGGTCGTCGACGGCACGCTCACGCCGTAATCTCATCGTCTGATGACGATGACCCGGGAGCGCACCGGACCGTTGCTCCTGCTCGACGGGATGTCCCTGGCCTTTCGGGCCTTCTTCGCCCTGCCGGACACCCTCGAGACCAGCGGGGGAGTGGTCACCAATGCGGTCCACGGGTTCAGCTCCATGCTGGTGTACCTCATACGCGAACGGCGGCCGTCCGCGCTGGCGGTCGCATTCGACGCTCCCGGAGCCACCTTCCGTGACGAGATCCTCGAGGACTACAAGGCAGGGCGCGCGGCAACGCCGGACCTGCTGTCGCCCCAGTTCGACATGATCCGCGACGTGCTGGCGGCGCTGGCCATCCCCCTGATTGAGCTGTCCGGATACGAGGCGGACGACATCATCGCCACCCTGGCGACAGAGGCGGCGGAGAGGAAAACGGAGACGGTGATCGTCACCGGGGACCGGGACAGCTTCCAACTCGTCCGCGACCCGTACATCCGGGTCCTCTACAACAAACGCGGGGTGACCGACTACTCGTTCTACGACGAGGCGGGGATCATGGAGCGCACCGGCGTGCCTCCCTCGCAGTACGTGTTGTTGGCGTCGCTCCGTGGCGACCCCTCCGACAACCTGCCGGGTATTCCTGGAGTGGGGGAGAAGACTGCGGCCAAGCTGCTGACGAACTACGGCGACCTCGACGGGATTTACGGGCATTTGAGCGAGCTGACACCGAAGCTCCGGGAGAACCTGTCCTACAACGAGGCGCTCGCGCGCAGCAACGCACGGATCATCCCGCTGGTGACCGACGTGCCGCTCGACGTCGACGTAGCCGACCTGACGCTCGGGGGTTGGGACCTGGCCACGGCCGAGGCGACCTTCACGCGCTACGAGATGAAGACGGTGTGGCAGCGGCTCGAGGAGCTGATGGCGGCCGGCTTCCTGGGTGAGCCCGCGGAGGGCAGCGCCCGACCGGGTGGGGTCGCCGGCGCAGCGGTCGGGGCACGTTTCGGAGACGGCGGCGGCGGGGATTCCGGCGATGTCGAGGACGACCAGGTCCCTGCTCTGGCGCTCGGCGAGGTCGTTTTGCCGTCGACCGCAAGCGAGGTCACGAAGGACCTCGATGCGCTGGGGAGGGGTCGCAAGGCGCTGGCTGCCCGGTGGACCGGGAGCCCGGGCCGCAGCGAGCTCGCCGGCATCGCGCTCGTCGCAGCCGAGGGCGAGCACGCGGGCGACGGCGTCTACGTCCGCGGCGAGGACCTGCACTCGTCCGTCGGTGGCGAAGAAGCTCAACTCGGTCCTGTCCCAGCCCGTGGTGGGCCACGAGGTGAAGGAGGTCATGCGCTCGTTGCTGCCGCTCGGCATCGACATGACGGGCCTCGAGATGGACACGGCGGTCGCGGCCTACCTGCTCGACGCCTCGACCGGCGAGTACGAGCTGCAACAGCTCCGCGAGCAGACCGGCCAGCTCACGCTCGACATCGCCGAGCCCGGCGAGACAGAGCACGACGTGGCGCACGAGGCGGCGGCGGAAGCGTGCGACGTGGTCGGGGATGGCCGACGGGTTCCGGCGGCGCATCCGACGCAGAGGACATGGTCCTGCTGCACGACGACATCGAGACGCCGCTCGTCCGGGTGCTGGCCAAGATGGAAGTCGCCGGTATCGGCATCGACCGCGCCGAGCTCCAAGAGATCGCCGACTCGCTCAAGGCGTCCGCGGCAACCCTGCAGGCGGAGGTCCAGGAGCTGGCCGGGCACGAGTTCAACGTCAACTCGACGCCGCAGCTGCGCACGGTCCTCTACGAGGAACTCGGCCTCACACCGGGAAAGAAGACCAAGACGGGGTTCTCGACCGACGCCCGGACATTGGAGAGCTTGCGCGGCGCGCACCCGATCATCGATGCGCTGCTGTCGTACCGCGAGGTGGAGAAGCTCCGGTCGACCTACGGCGAGAGCCTCCTGGCCGAGGTGCAGGCGGACGGCCGCATCCACGCCTCGTTCGGCCAGACGGTGGCGAGGACCGGCCGGATCTCGTCGGACCGGCCCAACCTGCACAACATCCCCGTCCGGAGCGAGATCGGCAAGCAGTTCCGGCGCGCCTTCGTGCCGGCCGAGGGAACCACGTTCCTCGTCGCCGACTACGACCAGGTCGAGCTGCGGGTGATCGCCCACCTGTCGGGCGACCCCGGCCTCATCGACGCCATGACCTCGGGGGCCGACGTGCACCGGACGGTGGCCGCCGCCGTCTACGGCGTGCCGCCCGACGAGGTCACCCACACCCAGCGCGAGTTCTGCAAGATGGTCTCCTACGGCCTCGCCTACGGCATGGAGGCCTACGGGCTGAGCCAGCGGCTGGGCGTCGCGGTCGAGGAGGCGGCGGCCATCATCGAGAGCTACTTCGGCGCGTTCCCGCGCGTGAAGCGGTACATGGACGAGACGGTGGCCGAGGCCAAGATCAGGGGCGCCACGCGCACCATGTTCGGGCGCATCCGCCCGCTTCCCGACCTGCACGCGTCGAACTACCGGCTGCGCCAGGCCGCCGAGCGCCAGGCGATGAACGCGGGCATTCAGGGGCTGGCGGCCGACATCTTCAAGATCGCGCTGGTGCGCCTCGACCGGGACCTCGAGACGCAGGGTCTGACGAGCCGGCTCGTGCTCCAGGTGCACGACGAGGTGATCGTCGAGGTCGCCGGCGGGGAGGAGTCGGAGGTTCGCCGCCTCACCGAGTCTGCGCTGACCGGGGCGGCCGACCTCAATGTCCCGCTCACCATCTCCATGGCGTGGGGTCGAGCTGGGCCGCGGCCAAGGCCTGACGGCTGAGCGGCGGGGGAACCGGCCCCTGAGCAGCTGATATCCTGGAACGCCCGCCGGCGCCGGTGGCGGGCACCCTGTTCGACGACCCGACCCCGGCGCGGTCCTGAGGTTGCAGGTCGCAACCCAGCAAGGAGCACCACACCATGGCCGACACCACGACACGCACCTCTCTCCTCTCCCCCGAGCAGATGGGGACCTTCGACGCCGAGGGCAACTACCACCCGCGGCCCATCGTCGACGACGACCTGGGCGACGCCGACCTCGAGAAGGCGATGGGCGACTCCATCATCGAGTTCGACGACGGGGACGTGATCGAGGGCACGGTCGTCAAGATCGACCGGGACGAGGTCCTGCTCGACATCGGCTTCAAGTCCGAGGGCGTCATCCCCGCCCGCGAGCTCTCCATCCGCAACGACGTGCACCCCGAGGAGATCGTCTCGCTCGGCGACCACGTCGAGGCGCTCGTCCTCCAGAAGGAGGACAAGGAGGGGCGCCTGGTCCTGTCCAAGAAGCGGGCGCAGTACGAGCGGGCCTGGACGACCATCGAGGAGAAGAAGAACAAGGGCGAGATGGTGAAGGGCCCGGTGATCGAGGTGGTCAAGGGCGGCCTCATCGTCGACATCGGCCTGCGCGGCTTCCTTCCGGCGTCCCTGGTCGAGCTGCGCCGGGTGCGCGAGCTCCAGCCGTACGTGGGCAAGGAGATCGAGGCGAAGATCATCGAGCTCGACCGCAACCGGAACAACGTCGTCCTGTCCCGTCGGGCTTGGCTCGAGGAGGCCCAGAAGGAGCAGCGCGGCGACTTCCTGGCGAACCTCAAGCCGGGCGAGCGGCGCCAGGGCATCGTCTCCTCCGTGGTCAACTTCGGCGCCTTCGTCGACCTGGGCGGCATGGACGGCCTCGTCCACGTCTCCGAGCTCTCCTGGAAGCACGTCGACCACCCGTCGTCGGTGGTGCAGGTGGGCGACGAGATCGAGGTCGAGGTGCTCGACGTCGACCTGGAGAAGGAGCGCATCTCGCTGTCGCTGAAGGCGACGCAGGCCGACCCGTGGCAGGAGTTCGCCGACTCGCACGCCGTGGGACAGCTCGTCTACGGCCGCATCACCAAGCTGGTGCCCTTCGGCGCCTTCGTGCAGGTGGGCGACGGGATCGAGGGGCTCGTGCACATCAGCGAGATGGCGGTGCACCACGTGGACCTGCCCGAGCAGGTGGTCACCCCCGGCGAGGAGCTGTGGGTCAAGATCATCGACATCGACCTGCAGCGTCGCCGTATCTCGCTGTCGATCAAGCAGGCGGCCGAGGGTGGCGAGGTCTCCGAGGAGTACCGCGAGGCCTTCGGTGAGCACGCCTACGACGAAGAGGGGAACTACATCGGCTTCGACTACGCCGAGGGCGAGTTCACCCCCGAGACCGAGGCCCAGGCGGCGTGGGCCGAATTCGCCACCGAGGTCGGCACGCAAGGACAGCCGGGCGAGGGTGAGGGCGGCGAGGGCGGCGAGGCCGGCGGGCAGGGTGGCGAGACCGCGGGCCAGGTCGGCGAGACCGCGGGCCAGGTCGGCGAGGCCGCAGGCCAGGTCGGCGAGGCCACCGGCGAGGGTGGCGAGGTCTCGGTGGCCGGCGAAAACGTCGTGGCCGCCGAGGGCGAAGCAGCTCAAGTCGAAGCGGCGGCGCCCGCGACGGAGTAGCCGGGGCCACGATCGCTCAAGAAACGATCGCCTTGCCCTTCCCCTTGCCTCCTTCGCCGTTCGACGCCGTCACCTTGACCACGGTCTTGAGGGTGCCTTCGTTGGCGTAGGTGTGGCTGCTCAGCACGTTGTACCCCGCCGCGCAGTTGCCGTTGGAGGTGATGGCGCCCGACGACTTCTGACCGTCACCCCAGTCGATCGAGACGGAGAAATCCCCAGCCGTACACAGCGGATCGACGAAAGTCGCCACATTCCCCGCAAAGGTCACGCCGTGCTGCGCGCTGATGGAGAGACCGTGGACCACGAGCGATCCCGCGTACGTCTTGACTTTCGCCGACGCGCCACCCGCATCCTTGGCCGTCACATGGATCGTATGAAGACCCGCGGTCGAATAGGTGTGCTGGCCGGCGATGTCGAAGGCGCCTTCCGCCGCCGCGTTCACCACACCCGCCGACGTGTGCCCGTCGCCCCAGTTGATCGTGGATCCGTAGTCTGAGGCGACACCGGCGGGATCGGCGTCACGCAGGACCGCGACGTTCTCGTCGAAGCTCTTTGCCGCGGTGAACGTCACCGTCAGGGGGCTCAGGCTGATCGCGGCGTCCGACACCGTTGCGGTGCCCGTTCCCGTGCCCGAGAAGCCGTCAGTCCCGCTGACCGAGATCGACGTGTGATAAGTGCCCTCCTCCGCATAGGTGTGGCTGCTCACGACGTCGTATCCGGCCGCGCAGGTGCCGTTGTATGTGATCGCGCCCGACGACATCTGGCCGTCTCCCCACGAGATGGTGGCGCTGTACGTGGCTGAGCAGCCGGGATCCACGAACGTGGCCACGTTGCCGGCGAAAGACGAGCCCTCGACAGCATCGAAGGAGAGGCCGGTCACCGAACCGCCGCTGCCGTCGGCAGGAGCGGGAGCCCCGGAGATCGAAATGACTCCGACGAGCGCTACCGCTGCCAGCGCTGCTACTGCTGCCACTGCTGCCACCGACACGATGCTCGAGAAACGATGCATGTGAGCCTCCAGGTCTTGTCGGCCCCGCCCTCACTTCTGATGAGCGTCAGTCACGCGAGCACCCATCGCCCTCTACGTCAAGGGACGAGGGCCGTGGAGATGCCCCGTCGGGGCCCGAAGCCCGCAGCGGCAATGACCCGAAGCCGGCAGCGGCAATGAAACGCCTGGTGGTCCGGGACGACCCCACTGCGGTGGGGCCCCGAGCGACGTAGAGTCGGAGACGGACGCGCCAGTCCCGGAGCACCGATAGCCAGGAGGAGGACGCCCGATGCGCTTCAACCACATGGAGCTCACGTTTCCGGTCGGCACACTGACCCAGGAGTTCCGCGAGGAGATCGACGCCTTCTACTGCTCGGTCTTCGACTGGCGGGGCCTCGACACCGAGGTCGTCGGCCAGAAGTGCCACATCCTCATGCCCGACGCCGACCAGTTCATCCTGCTGGCCGAGAGCAACAAGCCGATGTCCTCTCCGGGCTACGACCACCTGGGCCTCCTTCAGGACACTCGGGCAGAGGTCGACCGGCTCCTCGAAGAATGCGAGCGTTACGCCGAAAAGGACGACCGGGTGAAGATCATCCGCTACGACGACCTGGTGTACCCGGAGCTCACCGTGCACGCCTTCTACGTCAAGTTCCTGCTCCCGGTGTACTTCGATGTTCAGAGCATGGAGCGAGAGGCCACTTCGTCCTCGACGTGATCCGCTTCATCGCCGCGCTGGATACGGACCGTGGCATCGCGACGGACAAGGGCATCCCTTGGAGCATTTCGGGCGACCGTGCCTACTTCCGGCGACAGACCGAGCGGGGCGTCATCGTCATGGGCCGCTCGACCTACACCGAGTTCGATGCGCCCTTGCACGGCCGGGACAACTACGTGCTCACGTCACGTGACGGCGAGTTGCGGGAGGGCTTCGATCCTGTCGGCTCGCTCGACGACCTGGTGCGGGAGCGGCCCGGCGAGGACATCTGGGTGATCGGCGGCGCGGCCGTCTACTCCTCCACGATCGCCCGCGCCGACGAGCTCGTGCTCACGCAAGTGGAAGGGGAGTTCGGGTGCACGAAGTTCTTCCCGCCGTACCACGAGGACTTCGTATTGACCGAACGGGGTGAGGAACAGCACGAGGGTGGAACGGGGTACCGCTTCGAACGCTGGCGGCCACGCGGGCGGGAATGATGCTCGAAGCGTGTCCGGATTCGGCTCCTCGGGTCGAGCCCGTCGATACCCGGGTGGCACGAAGCGCAGAGCCGGTAATGTCACCCGGCACCAGGACAGGGCCAACGACAATGGACCGACGACAGGAGACGGCGCGCCATGGGGAGCGAAGGGCTGCACGAGCCGGCAGAGCTGCTCGGTGAGGAGACGATCGACCGGCACCGGGCGTTCACCTCGCTGATCGAGGAGCTCGAGGCGGCCGACTGGTACGACCAGAGGGTCCACGCCACCAAGGACTCGAGCCTGGCGGCGATCCTGGCCCACAACCGCGACGAGGAGAAGGAGCACGCATCCATGACGCTCGAGTGGCTGCGCCGCCGGGACCCGGCGCTCGACACGCACCTGCGGACGTATCTCTTCACGAGCGAGCCGGTCACCGAGGTCGAGGCGGAAGCCGACGCGGGCGACGCGCGCGGTGGCGAGGGTTCAGGTGGGCTCGGAATCGGCAGCCTCATGGGGCGGGAGTGATGGACCACCTGTACCGGGAGCTCGCTCCCGTCTCCGACGCGGCGTGGGGGCAGATTGAGGACGAGGCGAAGAGCCGACTCGTGACCCACCTGGCCGCGCGCAAGCTGGTCGACCTGTCCGGGCCGCACGGATGGGACCACTCCGCCACCGAGCTGGGACGGGTCGAGGACGTGCCCTCTCCGGCCGAGGGCATATCGGCGGTCCGGCGCCGGGTCCTGCCCCTCGTGGAGCTACGGGCGTCATTCAGCGTGTCGCGCGAGGAACTGGACGACGCGGAGCGGGGCGCCGACAACATCGAGCTGCCGGAACTGGACGAAGCAGTGCGCCAGATGGCGTTGGCCGAGAACGTCTCCGTCTTCCATGGGTATGCGGACGCCGGGATCCTCGGCATCACCGAGTCGAGCTCACACGCCCCGCTCACCTTCGGGCAGGACATGGAGCAGTACCCCATGGTGGTGGCCCAGGCGGTCGACGTGCTGCGCCGGGCCGGCATCGGCGGCCCCTACGGCATGGCCATCGGCCCCGACATCTACACCGGGATCGTCGAGACGACCGAGCACGGCGGGCACCTGCTCCTGGACCATCTCCGCCAGATCCTCGGCGGTCCGCTGGTCTGGTCGCCCGGTGTCGAGTGCGGCATCGTCCTGAGCCTGAGGGGCGGGGACTTCGTGATCGACTCGGGACAGGACCTCTCGGTCGGCTACAGCGACCACGACGCGTCGGCGGTGCGCCTGTACCTCGAGGAGAGCTTCACCTTCCGGGTGCTCGAGCCCGACGCGGCGGTGGCGCTGACGCACGCCTGAGCCAACGGTGGTGCGGACAGGGCGGCGTCTAGCTACGAGTTAGGGATCCCGCCAGCACTTGGGCGAAGCGCTCAGCGCCCGCGGGGTCGGTATCGAAGAACAACGCTGGGTCCAACATCTCGAGCTCGAGGAGCAACGGCTGACCGTCGTCGCCCTCGACCGTGTCCACCCGGGCGTAGGCGATGGGGCCGTGGAGTCGCTCGGCGGCCGCGACGGCGTCGTGGCCCAGGGCGATCTGAGCGGGCGAGGGGGAGGCGGGCGTCACGACCTGGTTCTGGATCAGGCTCAACGCCGGGCCGACGCCCCGGCGAATCATCGGGTCCTTGTGCATCGCGTGGCTGAACGCGCCTCCGAAGAAGATGACCCCGACCTCGCCGACTTCGTCGACTGCCTGCTGGTACCGCTGAACCATGGCGGTCCGTCCCGACGCCGTGAGCTCGGCGACGTGACGTCGAGCCTGGTCGTGCTCGTGCGGGCGGTAGCGCGCCGTTTGGAAGCCTCCGCCCGAAACTGAGGGCTTGACCACGATCTCGCCGTCGGGGAGCTCGGGTTCGCCCGGCCCGGGACTCCGTATCCGGTCGGTTCGGCGTCCCCGTCGGGCTCCACCCAGACGGTGGGGACCACGGGAACGCCGGCCTCCTCGAGGTCGCGCAGGTAGCGCTTGTCGATGTTCCAGCGCAGGACGGCCGGTGGGTTGACGACGGGCACGCCGAGGGTCCCCGAGACGCGGTCGACCCAGGCGAGGAACTCGTCGGCGTGGTGGATGTTGTCCCACGCCCCGTTCGCCAGCACGAGGTCGTACGCCGACCAGTCGACATCGGGATCGCTCCACACCGCGGTGGTGGCGTGCACGCCCCGGCGCGCCAGCGCCGCTCGGAGCGGTGGCCAGTCGTCGTGCAGGTCGGGGAACTGCGGCCGGCCGCCGCGACGAGCCGGCGGGCGAACGGGGCGGCCGGCTCCGGATCAGGCTTGGTCAAGTGCCGATGGGAAAGTGGCAGGCCACCTGGTGGTTGGGTGCGATTTCACGCATTTCGGGCACTTCCTCGGCGCAACGGGCCTCGGCCCGCGGGCAGCGGGTGCGGAAGCGGCAGCCCGAGGGCGGGTTGATCGGGCTGGGCGGCTCGCCCGTGAGCGGTACGGCCGAGCGAGGCGCCTCGGGGTCGGGCTCCACCGCCGATGCCAGCAGCGCCGAGGTGTAGTGGTGTGCCGGCGCCTGGTACAGCAGGTCGGAGGGTGCGATCTCGCAGAGGCGACCGAGGTACATCACCGCCACGCGGTCGCTCACGTTCTTCACCACCGCCAGGTCGTGCGCGATGAACAGCACCGTGAGGTCGAACTGGTTCTTGAGGTCCTCCAGCAGGTTGAGAATCTGCGCCTGGACCGAGACGTCGAGGGCGGAGACGATCTCGTCGCACACCAACAGCTTCGGCTTGAGGACGAGCGCTCGGGCGATGCTGATGCGCTGGCACTGGCCGCCGGAGAACTCGCGCGGCCGGCGCGCGCCGTTGAGGTAGGGGTCGATTCCGACCTCTTCCAACATGGCGTAAGCCGCCTTCTGGCGCTCATCCTTGGTGCCGATCTTCCAGATGGTGAGCGGCTCGGCCACGATGTCGCGCACACGGCGCCTCGGGTTGAGCGACGAGATCGGGTCCTGGAAGATCATCTGCACCTGCGTGCGCAGGGTGCGGAGGTCGCCGCGGCCGAGTGCGGTGAGCTCGGTGTCGCCGAAGCGGATTTTGCCGGAGGTCACGCGCTCCACCTGAACCACGGCACGGCCCGTGGTCGTCTTGCCGCATCCAGATTCGCCCACCAGCCCGAGCGTCTCGCCCCGGCGCATGGTGAAGCTGACGCCCGCCACGGCTTGGATCGCCTGATTCCCCCTTTGGAACGTGACGTGCAGGTCCTCGACGCTGAGCAGAGGTTCGGTCGCGGCGTCGGGTGGGGCCTCGGAGCCGGCGACGGTGTCCGTCACGCCGTGGCCTCCCGCGGCCCGGCGCCGGCACCGACGCCGTCGGTGTTGACAGGCGTGGTGAGGGGTGCCGGCAAGCGGCCGGTGCCGCCAGGCAGCGGATACCAGCAGGCGTAGCTGTGCCCGGGCTCTGCCTCCGTCAGGGGCGGCTTCTCGCTGTGGCACTTGTCCCGGGCGTAGGGGCAGCGCGGGGAGAAGGGGCAACCGGCAGGAGGGTTGAGCAGGTCGGGTGGCCGACCGTCGATCGCCGTGAGCCGAGTGTGGCTCGGGTTGGCCAGTCGGGGCGTGGAGTTGAGCAGCGCCTCCGTGTAGGGCATGGCCATGCTCTTGAAGAGCACGTTCGTCGGAGCGCGCTCCACCACGTTGCCGGCGTACATCACGATGATGTCGTCGGTCCGCGTTGCGACGACGCCCAGGTCGTGGGTGACGAGGACCATCGCCATTTCGCGCTCGTGCTGCAGCTTCCCGAGGAGGTCCAGGATCTGGGCCTGCACCGTCACGTCGAGGCCGGTCGTGGGCTCGTCGGCCAGGAGGAGCCGCGGCGCGCACGCCAGCGCGATGGCGATCATCACGCGCTGGCGCATGCCGCCGGAGAGCTGGGCGGGGTACGCCTCGTAGCGCTCGACCGGGGAGGGTATGCCAACCTGCATCAAGAGCGAGAGTGCCGTCTCCTTGGCCTCGCTCTTGCCCAGCTTGAGGTGGATCTTGAGCGGCTCGGTGATCTGGTTCCCGATGCGCTGGACCGGGTTCAGCGACGTCATCGGGTCCTGGAACACCATGGCGATGTGCGTGCTCCAAAGCTTGCGCAGCTGGTCGACCGGGGCGTTGAGGATCTCGGTCCCCTCGTAGCGAACCGAGCCGGTCTGGGTGGTCGATGCCAGCGGCAGCAGGCCCATGATGGCGCGCGACAGCACGGTCTTTCCCGACCCAGACTCGCCCACGATGCCGAGCGTCTTGCCCTGGTCCAACGACAGCGAGACGTTCTGCACGGCCCGGAGCTGCCCGCGCGAAGTGGCGAAGGAGACGTTCAAGTCCTCCACCTGGAGCAGGGGGCCGCGGCCGTCGCTCACAACTTGATCTCGGTGACGTCGAAGTAGGCCCGCAGCTTGTCCGCCACTATGTTGAGGCTGAACAAGAGCAGGAACATGGCCGTGGCGGGGAAGATCACCAGCCAAGGGTTCGTCTGCCCCTTGGCGCCGGTCAAGAGGCTCGATCCCTCGTTGAGCATGTTGCCCCAGCTCGGTGTCGGCGGCTGCACGGAGAGCCCGAGGAAGGCGAGGGATCCTTCCAGCACGATGATGGTGGCCACCGCGATCAGGCCGAAGGAGACGATCGTCGGCGTGATGTTGGGCAGGATCTCGCGGGCGATGATTCGCCTGTCGCTGGCGCCGAGTGCCTTGGCGGCGAGCACGAAGTCACGCGTGGCGTAGGAGAGCGTCGACGCCCGCACCACCCGGAAGATCAGCGGTGAAGCGGCGATCCCGATGACAAGAGTGATCTTGTAGAGCGAGTGCCCCCAGAACGACACGATGGCGATCACGGCCACGATGGCCGGGAACGCGAGCACGATGTAGGAGGTCGTGTTGAGCGCCGTGTCGACGCGTCCTCGCCGGTAGCCGGAGAACATGGCCGGGATGCCGCCGATCAACAGTCCGATCAGGGCGCCGCCGAAGCCGACGACGAGCGAGACCCGGGCGCCGTAGATCAGCCGGCTCAGGATGTCGCGGTAGAGGTCGTCCGTGCCGAGCAGGTGGCTCCAGCTCGGCCCACCGTTCTGCACGCTGTTGTAGTTGCCCAGGTTGGGATTGGGGAGCGGGAGGAAGTTGGCGATCGTGGCCAAGACCGCCACGATGACGATGAAGCCGCAGCACACCCAGAAGATGAAGCCGAGCTTCCTCTTGGTGGGATCGGCGGCCTCTTCGGCGGCGATCTCCTCTTTGATGTCGGAGAAGGCCTCTTTGTGTGCGACGGCAACGCTACTCACGGGCAATCCTCGCTACTCACGGGCAATCCTCGGGTCGACGATGGTGAACAAGAAGTCGAAGATGAAATTGATGATCACGATGGCCACGGCCACGAAGAGGGTGATGCCCTGGACAACGGTGTAGTCGTCCTGGTTCACGCTCGAGATCAGCTGGTACCCCAAGCCCGGCATCTGTAGCAGCAGTTCCACCACGAAGGTGCCGGCGATCAGGCTTCCGATCGTCACCCCCGCAGAGGCCAGCAGCGAGATCGACGAGGGTCGAAGTGCGTGACGCCACATGATGCGCCGGTCGGACAGTCCCTTCGAGCGGGCCATCGTGATGAAGTCCTCCTGGAGGGTGGAGATGAGGTCGTTCCTCAGCAGGCGGAAGTACACCACGATTCCCCCCAGCGCCAGCACGATGGAGGGTAAGAGCATGGCGTGGAGGTTCGTCCAGACGGCCTGCGTCAACGGCACGTAGGACGCGGGTCCGGGGAAGATGTGCCAGTGCACGGCGAAGAGCAGCACGAGCACGGGTGCGATCACGAAGGGTGGCAGCGCCAGGAAGGCGAAGGTAGTGCTGTTGGAGGCTTGGTCGAACAGCCGGTTCGGCTTGCGCGCCGCATGCATCGCCATCGGGAAGGCGATGGCGAAGGCGATGATCTGGGAGAAGATGATGAGCTCGAGGTCGATCGGGAACGACTGCTGAATGATGCTCCAGGTCGTCTGGTGGGTCGTGTAGGACTGCCCGAGGTTCCCCTGGAAGACGTGGCCGATCCAGATGAAGTACTGCTGCCACAACGGTTTGTCCAGACCGAGCTGGTGGTCGAGGATCCTGACGTTCTGCGGGGTGGCGTTCGGCCCGAGGATCGTGTCGGTCGGGTTTCCGGGGAGCAGGTGGACGAGGAAGAAGGAGACGACGGACACGAAGAGGATGATGATGAACAGCAGAAACACCCTCTTCGCGATGTAACGACCCACGGCGTCCTTCCCACCCCTCCGTAGCTGCCTGCCTGCTCTTGTCCTTGCCCCGTCTTTTTCTGGGTTTTGACGCCTGTTCCGTCGATTCGGTCGCCGGCCCCCCGGCGGCGCCTGATCCTAGACCCGCAGGCCAGTGTCCTACCATGCGCCCCATGCCAGAGGAAGTACCCGCTCTCAGCGGCCGTCTGCGCGTCGCGGCCGGGGCCGGGGTCGTGCTCGTCGTCAGCGCTGGTCTGGTCCTCCGTTTCTGGACCCGGTCGGCCCTTTGGCTCGATGAGGCGTTGACCGTCGACATCGCTCGCCTGCCGTTGCACGAGATCCCCAACGCATTGAAGCACGACGGTGCACCACCCCTGTACTACGTGCTGCTCCACTTTTGGATCGTCCTCTTCGGTCAGTCCAACGACGCCGTCCGTTCGCTCTCCGGCCTGATCGGCGTGGCGACGCTCCCGGTCGCCTGGCTCTGTGGGCGGCGTTTCGGCGGCCGGGCCGTGGCCTGGACGACCCTCGTCCTCGTGGCCAGCGCCCCGTTCGCCGTCTACTACGCCACCGAGTCGCGCATGTATGCGTTGGTGATCCTGCTCACCGGCTGCGGGTTCCTCGCCCTGCAGCGAGCGATCACCGCCCCGAAGCTCGGGAACATGGCCGCCGTGGCGCTGGTCGCCGCGGCGCTCCTGTACACGCAGTATTGGTCGCTGTACCTGATCGCGGTGACGGCCATCTGGCTGGGGATCTCGATCATTCGCAGCTACCACCGGGGGCGGCCCCAGGATGCGCCCTGGCGAGCCCTGATCGCACTCGGCGTGGGCTGCCTCCTCTTCTTGCCCTGGGTGCCGACCTTCCTGTACCAGTCCAAGTACACCGGCACGCCCTGGGCGGCGCCACCCAACTTCTCGGCCGTCATCAACGCCGTCACCGGCTTCACCGACAACCAGGGTTCGACGCAGGCGACGGGTACCAACCAGGGGCGCCTGCTCGCCATCATCTACTTCACCATGCTCGCGCTCGCCCTGTTCGGCGTGGGCAAGAGCGACCGGATCGTCGAGCTCGACCTGCACACCCGTCCCCGCTCGCGCGGCGTCACCTTCGTCGTGGTCGGAACACTCTTCGCGGCGATCGCCGGCGGCATCCTCTCCACCAGCGCGTTCTCGTCCCGTTACGCCGCCGTCGTGTTCCTGCCCCTGATCCTCCTGGTCGCCCTGGGGACGACCTCGCTGTTGAGCCCGAAGGTGCGCCTGGTCGTGGTCGCGGCAGCGGTCGCCGCCGGGCTCTTCTCGTCCGTCCAGAACGTCACGACGCAGCGGACGCAGGCCACCGAGGTGGCGAGGGCCATCAATGCCGAGGCGAAGCCGGGGGACGTGATCGGGTTCTGCCCGGACCAGCTGGGACCGGCGGTCTCCCGGCAGATCCGCGACCCTTCCCAATACAAAATGATCACCTTCCCGCGCGAGACCGGACCGGCGATCGTGAACTGGGTCAACTACGGAAAGGTCGTCGCCAAGGCCACCCCGAAGCACTTCTCCAACGTCCTCTTGGGCAAAACGGCGGCGGGGAATCACATCTGGATGGTCTGGCAGCCGCTCTACCAGACCTACGGGATCAAGTGCGAGCAGATCGCGGCCGAGCTCCTGACGACGGCGACAGCTCAGGGCGGTGGCGGACGCAACGTGGTGATGACCCAACCCCAGAACTTCTACGAGCCGATGAACCTGACTGAGTTCACGCCTTCGATGCCGGCTTCTTGACGCTCGGGCTTGGCGGTGGCGGCCGATACCTGTGCCGACCCGGGTCGCGACCGGGTTCCGACCCCGGGGCACCGATACCGGCACCGACGGGGCACCGTGCGTTACGGTCGGCCGAGGCAGATCGCCCTTCTTTCCCAGATCGCAGGTGTTCCCGAACCATCCCATGAGTGTCACGCCTCTCCGGAAACTCTCCTTCTGTTCCGGCGGGTTCTGTTCCGGCGGGCGGCGCCTTCGAGAGGCCTGGGCGCCGGCCCCGCAGTGAGCCAGAGCGTCGGAGCGGTGGGTCAGGGCGTCGGAGCGCCTGGCCAGGGCGTCGCAGACCGGGCCTTGGCTGTGTCCGCCGACGCACAGAACGGTGACGTGGCCGGCCCGGATGACGGCGCGCAGGATCCGAGCCGCCGGGCCGGCGGCCCGAGATCGGTGCCCAGCCTCTGGCAGAGGGTGCCTGAAGCGCTCAGGGAGGCCCTGCTGCCGTTCGCCGTCGCCCGGGTCGTCGTCCTCGGCGCTCTCGGCACGGCCCATTTCGTGGTGGACCGGACCCACCCGTCGTCGCCCGGTGTGATGCTGCGAGTGCACCAGGGGCTCCTCGGATGGGACGCAGGCTGGTACGAGACGATCGCCCGCTCCGGATACGCACCCCTCGGCAGCCAGTCGCTCCGCTTCTTCCCGGCCCTTCCGCTGGTCACCCACGTGGTCGCGTGGGTGCCAGGCGTGAACGACGGCGCCGCGCTGGTCGTGCTCGCCAACCTGGCGGCACTTGCCGCGACGGCGATGCTCTTCGTCCTGGCGCGCCGCGAGCTGGGGGACCGTGCCGTCGCTCGCCGCAGTATCTGGATACTCAGCCTGCTGCCCTCCGCCTTCGTCCTCGTCATGGGCTACGCCGAATCGCTGCTGTTGGTCTTCGCCATCGGCTGCTTCCTGGCGGTACGTCCCGGCCCGTCGACCGCTGACGCGTCTCCCGGTCCTCTCCCCGGCCTCGATGACGTTGTCAGCCCTGCCGTGGCGGGCGAGACCCTTCAGGCAGCGCCGGGCACGGACCAACGCCCACACTTCGTCGTCGCCGGCTTGCTGGGTTTCGGTGCCGCCCTCACCCGTCCAGTCGGCGTGCTGCTCGCCCTGGCCGTGGCGGCCGAACTTATCCGCTGGTGGCCACGCCTGGATCGGAGCGCCCGCCTCGCCGGCCTAGGCGCGGTTCTTGCCCCCTTCGTCGGCCTGGCCGCCTTCCTCGTCTGGTCGAAGCACGTAGTGGGGGACTGGTGGGCGCCGCTGCGGGTGCAGCTGCAGAGCTCCCATCACGGTGGGTTGGCCGACCCGATCACCACGCTGTATCACGACACCACTGGGTTGGTGCACCACCACGTGGGCACGGCGCTCCACGTGCCGTGGGTGCTACTCGCACTGGCGATGCTGTTGGTGTGTTGGCGGCGGCTTCCGGCGCCATACACGTTGTTCGCCGCGGCTGTCCTCGCCGTGGCGGTGGCCGGCTCCAACCTCGATTCGTTCGAGCGCTACGCCCTCTCCGCCTTCCCGCTGAGCATGGCCGCGGCCACGGTCCTCACGGGTCCCCGCCTGGAGGGAGCAGTCCTCTCGCTTCTCGGCGCAGCCCTGGCCGGGTACGCACTGCTGGCGTTTTTGAATATCTCGGTCCCCTGAACGGCCTGTCCCCGGGGACGTCAATCGGACAGGAACTGACTGCCGTGGTCGATCGACTTTGTTCGGTCATGTCGCACGCCCGCGCAAACCCCGTTACGTCGTCGTGATTTCTCGTTGTCGTCTCGCAGTTGTCACAGCCTCGTGTTGTCCTCTCCGCAGAGGGAGCAACCAGGTAACAGGCGGGAGCAATACGCAGACGTGAAGATCGGGATGCAGCAGAAGGCACGACACGAAGCCGAGGTCGAGGCCGAGGTTGAGGTCGACATCGAGGCCGAGGTCGACATCGAGGCCGAGGCCGGGGGCTCGGATCGGGTTCCGGGACAGGCCCCAGGTACGCGCCGACAAGCAGCACAGGTCCTCGCCCGGTTCCAAAACGCGTTGAGCGCGCTCGTCGAGTCCGGCGCGCAGCACTATGGCGACGCCGGCTCCATCGAGATCCTCCACCGCGAGATCACGCGCCTCGAGGCCTTCACTACCGAGGCGTCCAACGCCTTCGACGCCGAGGAAGCCTGGGCCGATGACGGGGCGAAGAATGCTGCGGCCTGGATCACGACCAAGTGCAAATTGCCCAAGGTGGCGGCTCATCGTCGAGTCAACCTCGGTCGGGCCATGCGGGACTTGCCCCGGTGCCAAGAAGCATGGCGGGAGGGACGTATCGGTTCGGACCAGGCCCTCGCCATCGCCAGGGCGAGAACAGACAGCAACAAAGACGCGCTCGCCCGCGACGAGGCCACGCTTGTCGAGCAGGCATCCGAGTTGGATTTCGATGTCTTCACTCGCTACTTGAGCTACTGGAAGCAGGGGACCGACCCCGACGGCGCGGAGGCCGATGACGCGGCGCAGCGGCGCGCCCGGTCCGTGACTTTGAACAAGGACCACGGTGGGATGTGGGGCGGACGCCTCCTCCTAGATCCGATCTCTGGCGCAATCGTCTCGAGCGAACTCGAACGCATCGAACGCGAATACTTCGAAGAAGACTGTGCCGAGGCCAAAGAGCGCCTGGGAAGGACACCCCGCCTCGACGAGCTGAACCGGACCCCTGCCCAACGCCGAGCCGACGCGCTCGTCGAGATGGCCACGCGGAGCCGGAGTGCGCCCGCCGATGGCATCCGCCCGGCCCCACTCTTCAGCGTGCTCGTCGGCTACGAAACCTTGCACGGGCGCATCTGCGAGCTTGAGAACGGCGCCGTCCTGACTCCGACTTCGCTGCTGCCCTGGATGGACGCTGCCTACTTCGAACGGGCCGTCTTCGCCTTGGGCAACCGGGTCGACGTCAGCGTCCGGGCTCGGCTCTTCAGCGGCGGGACCCGGCGAGCCATCGAATTACGCGACCGCAGCTGCACGCATCCGTACTGCAACGAGCCTGTCGAGCGTTGCCAGGGCGACCACATCGACCCATACGCCGTCGGTGGTGAAACCACCCAGGACAACGGTCGCCTTCTCTGCGGCTTCCACAACCGCCTTCGCAACCAGCGGCCGCCGCCCGACGCACAGGCCTCCTGAGGCCAAGTCGGCTGTCGAACCAAACCCGGCCGGGCGACCGTTGCCGCACGTCTCAACGACCGCGCCGCAGGGACGGCGTGACAAGGACCACGCCACATAGAGCGCGTGACAGGGACCACGCGGCGGAGACCCTTCGGAGCGTCCCACCCAAGGGTTCAGAAGCCCAAGACCAGAAGCCGATCCCCAGCGCAATCTCAGCGAGCGGGGGACAAGGCCCGACCCCGGATCGGGGAGGCGCATTTGAACCGTCGGTTCCACCCGACCTGCCCCGACCCCCCCGACCCGCCCCCGACCAACGCCACCACGTCAACGCGAGCGAGGACCCCGAGCTCCGTCCCCAAGACCTGGACCCTGGCCTACGTGGGTCGTCAACTATCCTGACCTGCTCGTGGCAGTGCCAACGGAAACACCCGTCGTCATCGCCGGCGCGGGTCCCGGTGGCCTGACGGCGGCATACCTGCTGACCAAGCGCGGTCAGCACCCGGTCGTGCTCGAAGCAGACGACCAGGTCGGAGGCATCAGCAGGACCGTCGTGCGAGACGGGTGGCGCTTCGACCTGGGCGGTCACCGTTTCTTCACCAAGGTGCCCGAGGTCGAGGAGTTCTGGCACGAAATTCTCCCCGAGGGCGACTTCATGCTGCGCCCGCGTATGAGCCGCATCTACTACCGGGGCAAGTTCATCGACTACCCCCTCAAGGCCGCGAACGCCCTACGCAACCTCGGTATCTGGGAGGCGATCCTGTGTGGCTTCTCCTACGTGTGGGCCCGCATCCGTCCCCCCAGCGACCAGAACAACTACGAGGGCTGGCTGGTCGCCCGGTTCGGCTGGCGCCTGTACCGCCACTTCTTCAAGACGTACACGGAGAAGGTGTGGGGTGTCCCGGTTTCGGAGATGCCCGCCGACTGGGCCGCTCAGCGGATCAAGAACCTCGATCTCCGTAAGGCCGTCATCAACGCCATTCTCCCCAAGCGCGGCCAGACGGAGATCACGACGCTGATCGAGGAGTTCCAGTACCCCAAGTACGGCCCGGGCATGATGTGGGAGGTCTGCGCCGAGAAGGTCACGGCAGCCGGCGGCACCATCGAGATGGAGGCCCGACTCACCGGCATCAACGTCGAGAACGGCCGGGCTACCTCGGTCACGTACACCCAGGGCGGTGAGACGAAGACCGTGCCCGCCGCCGCCGTCGTGTCGACCATGCCGATGCGAGAGTTGGTAAATACCATCGTGCCGCAGCCGCCCCCCGAGGTCGTGGCCGCCGCCGACGATCTGCACTACCGCGACTACCTGACCGTCGCCCTCATCGTGCCCGAGTCACGCAGCTTCCCGGACAACTGGATCTACATCCACGCCACCGACGTCGAGGTGGGCCGGATACAGAATTACGGGTCGTGGTCGCCGTACCTGGTCAAGGACGGCCGCACCTGCCTCGGCCTCGAGTACTTCGTCTTCGAGGGCGACGACATGTGGAACACGGCGGACGAAGAGCTGATCGCGCTGGGCACCAAGGAGTTGGTTTCGCTCGGTCTGGCCGCCGAGGGCGACGTCGAGCGGGGTTACGTCGTAAGGGTCCCAAAGGCGTATCCCTATTACGACTTCTCCTACAAGGACAACGTCGCCACCATCCGCAAGTGGCTCGAGGTGGAAGCGTCCAACGTCCATCCCGTCGGACGCAACGGCATGCACAAGTACAACAACCAGGACCACTCCATGTACACGGCAATGTTGACGGTCGAGAACATGTACGGGGCCTCGCACGACATCTGGTCGGTCAACGTCGAAAAGGAGTATCACGAGGCCGGCTCGACCGGTCGCGACGCGCCCATTCTGCCTCGGCGTATCGCGGCGGCGGGCGCTCGTGAAGCTGGCTGAGCAAGAGGGATCGGGCAGCAATGTCGGCGGCACCCCCGGACTCGACACCGTTGGACTCGACGGCGTTGGACTCGCCGGCCGGAGCGACGACGCTCGAACCGCCCCCTACTGAGTCGCCTCCAGGGCGAGGAGGTCGGAGAGGCGATCGCCCCGCCGAGCCTGACCACGCCGACGACCGAGACGAATCGGACGACCGGCACCACCCGGACGACCGACACCACCCAGACCACCGTGACGACACCCCGTACGACGACCTCGTAGGAGCGACGGGCCGGACGCGCCGCCGCTGGGTCCCCTACGCCGGCGCCGGAGCGGCGTACCTCGTCTTGGGCATCGCCCTCTGGTGGCAAGCCTGGGCGACGGGCGCCTCCACCCACACCCTTTGCGGTTGCGGCGACCCGGCGCTGTTCATCTGGTTCTTCCAGTGGCCGGCGACGGCCATCGCCCACGGCCACAATCCGTTCTACTCGACCGCCCTCTTCCACCCCGACGGGGTGAACCTGCTGTCGCAGACGTCCGTGACGGGGCTCGGCATCCCCCTCGCCCCCGTGACCTGGATATGGGGTCCCGTCGCCTCCCTCAACGTCGCCTCCACGCTGGCGCCCGCACTTACCGCCCTCGCCGCGTTTGCGGCAATTCGCCGTTGGGTTACCTGGACGCCGGCCGCCTTCCTGGGCGGACTGCTCTACGGCTTCTCACCGTTCGTCCTCACCAGTCTGGAGTTCGCCCACCTGATGACGGCGGCCCTGATGGTGATCCCGCTCATCTTGATCGCCCTGGACGAGATCCTGGTCCGACAGCGACACCAGGCCTGGACCGGCGGCGTCGCGCTGGGACTGCTGTTGTTCGTCCAGTTCTTCATGTCGACCGAACTGCTCCTCATCGTGGTCCTGTTGGCCGGAGTGAGCGTGCTGGTCCTGGTAGGGGCCGCCCTGGTCGCCAATCCGGACGAGGTGCGGCGGCGTGCACCCCATGCCGTCACCGCCTTGGCCGTCGGAGCCGGAGTCAGTGTGGTGCTGCTGGCCTGGCCCGCCTGGTTCGCCCTCGCGGGTCCGGCTCACCTGTCCGGCGCGATCTGGCCCAGGCTCATCCGACTCCTCGGAGGAAGCGTCGGCTCGAGCTTCGTCGATCCCCACTACGCCCCTGCGGGCAGTACGTACGCCGCGTTCGGCGGATACGAGGGCCTGCCTCTGGGGTTCTCCGTTCCCTACATGGGTTGGGGACTTCTCGCCGTGCTCTTCGGGGGACTGGTGGCATTCTTCTGGGATCGGCGCCTTTGGTTCTTCGGCCTGGTGCTTGCTGTGAGCGCCGTCGGCTCGCTCGAGTGGCATCGGGGCAGGACGGGCCTGATCGCGGTCCTGGCGAAGATTCCCGTGCTCGACAACGTGGCCGTGCAGCGCTTCATGGCGGTCGGTCTCCTCGCCGCAGCAGTGATGCTCGGCATCATCCTCGAAAACGTCCGTCGGCGGGCGCCCGCGTTCAGTCGACTGGCTCACCGGATCAACGGCCCATCACCCGCGATCGATGGAGCGGCACCCGCGATCGATGGGGCGGCACCCGCGGTCGATGGCCAGGCCCCAGTAATCGACCGGCGCAGCCGTCGGGGACCCGAGCTCGGTCGTCGCGCACATCGGGGTCCCGAGCTCGGTCGTCGCGCACGTCGGGGTCCCGAGCTCGGGAAGGTCCTGGCGTGGTTGGCCGCAGCCGCGGTGGCGGCCGTCGCGCTTGTCCCAATCGCATCGACGTACAGTTCGAGACTGCCCTTCACCATGCGGCCGGTCGTCTTGCCCCGTTGGTACACGCAGGTGGCACCGACACTTCCTTCGAACCAGGTCCTTTTGTCGTACCCTGCGCCGTTTTCGGGAATCCAGTCGGCCATGACCTGGCAGGCGGTGAAAGGTATGACCTACAGCCAGGCCGGGGGAGGGGGACCGCAGGGCACGGTGACGCGGGCGGGCCCGGCGCGGCGGGGCTTCGTCGTTCTCGTCAATTTGGCCTTTGGGATCCACACCCACTTGCCGACGGGCACAGTGGCCGAGCGTGCAGCCGTAGTCCAGGCGCTCCGCTATTGGCGGGTGACGACCGTCGTCGTCGCCACGAATCAATCGGCCATGCTGGTCGAGCAGGGCCGAGATCCGGGTTACGCGGCTGCGTTCATGACGGCAGTCCTGGGTCGCCTCCCCGTGCTCGAGGCCGGTGCCTGGGTGTGGTACGGCGTGGCCGCCGACGTGCATGGTCCCTCGCAATCAGGGAGTCACGGCGCTCTCGGAGCGGGTTCCGGGCCTGGCGCTCTCGGCTGGCCGGTGGGGCCGTCGACGCTCGCCGACTGCACCACGCGCGCCGAAGGGATCGCGGGCCGGTTTGCCGAACCCACTTTGCGCGGACCCAACTGTGTCGCGTTGGCGTCCGCCGCCCTTCGCTCACAGGGTTCGCGCGGTTCGCCGGGTTAACCCCCGGATCGCATTCAGCCCCCTTCCGGCCGCGTAGCTCGACCCATGCCCTGGAATGGGCTTGTCGGCGTTGGATCATTTTGGCCTAGCCTTCAGGACGCCGGATGGACAGGGAGTGCTGTCACCCTGAAGCCGGTACACCCCGTACGACGCGAGCGCATGCTTTGACGCAAGGAGTTCCACCATGCCAAATGGATCCGAAGACACTCCGGTTCTCGACACGATTGCCGCCATGACCGCAGTCTCGGTGGCGGAATGTGAGCTGGAGGCCGACGCCCTGTTGCTGGTCCGACTCGCGGCCCTGGCGGCCGTTGACGCCGGCCCTGCCTCCTACCTCCTCCATATCGGCCCGGCGGCCGAAGCTGGGATCACGATCGAGGATGCTCAGAACGTTCTCGTGGCGGTGGCCCCGATCATCGGAACAGCCCGGGTCATGTCAGCCGCGATCAACATCGCCGAGGCCCTCGAAATGGCCATCGCGGTGATCGAGCAAGACTTGGAAGACTTGGAGTAAGGATTCCCTGCTTCAGAGGACAGGGGTCCGGCCGTCGCAGGCGCAGGCGCAGGACCGAGCTGTCCGGCATCCGGAGGCGCCTGTCAATCACGTGCGGGACGTCTAACTCCCGTCTTTCATCTCCACGGTGAGCGTGCGGAATTCATTGCGGCCCACGTTCTCGAGAGAGTGAGGCGTGAGCGGTTCACCCCAGACGGCTGCGCCCACAATGGGCGTAGATTTCAACGCCCTCGTATCGGCGAGCACATTCCCATCGGGATCACGGCGGACGAAATCGCTCGTGGCGAGGATATAGAGAATTCCTCCCCATTTGTGGGTGTGCACCGGCACTGTGGCACCCGCCGGAACACGTCCATCGAGGACTCTGACCCGGTCGTCCTCGAAGAGGACCGCGTGGAACTCCGGCGCGGCGATCATGGCGTCGAGGTCATCGGGCCACGGCCACGAGGCGGGCGTGGTGCCGCCGGTCAAGTCGATGCGCCCTTTCGGATTGTCATCGTTGTCTTAGAATACTTCCCGGAGCCCAGTCCGTTCTGCCCAATTTGCTGCCGATCCCTGAAAGCTCATTGGCCGGGCGCATCAGAGAGCCCTTCCACCCCCGGGGGCGACGATGGCAACGCCTCGAAGTGTCGCCTGAGCTACTGTCGTTGAAGCCAATCACTAAGGAGAGACGAATGCGCCAAGCGTCTGTGTCCATCAAGAAAGGAGAGATCACTTATCGAGAGGACCTGACGCGTTATGCAATCGTTGAACTTAGGGATTTTGGCACATGTCGACGCCGGTAAGACCAGCCTGACCGAGCGGCTGCTCTATTCGGCTGGAGTTATCGACCAGCTCGGGAGCGTCGACAAGGGCGACACGCAGACAGATACCCTTGCCATAGAACGGCAGCGCGGTATCACGATCAAGTCGGCGGTGGCGTCGTTCGCCATCGCCGAAGACTTGGGTGTCAACCTGATCGACACACCCGGCCATCCTGACTTCATCGCCGAGGTGGAGCGGGTACTCAGGGTTCTCGACGGTGCGGTCCTGGTTCTCTCCGCGGTTGAAGGAGTCCAACCTCAGACGCGTGTGTTGATGCGGGCGCTCCTGCGACTTCAGATTCCAACACTGCTGTTCGTGAACAAGATCGATCGTGCCGGTGCGCGAGAGGGTCCTGTGCTGCGAGAGATCTCCCAGATCCTTGGACTCGCCATCTTCCCGATGGGGGCCACCGCTGCCCTCGGCACAAAGGCCGCCCGGTTCGAACCGTGGAGCGCCCACGACACCGATCATCGATCCGAGCTCGTAGAGACGCTCGCGGAACACGATGAACAGCTTCTGACCAACTACGTCAATGAGGAGGGCCGACTTTCCCTGGACCGACTTCAGGAACACCTGAGACCGCAAACGCAGCGTGGTCTTGTTCACCCGGTCTTTTTTGGGTCGGCGCGTACCGGAGCCGGCATCGACCCATTGATGTCCGGAATCGCTGACCTGCTCCCAGTACGCGCCCGCCGATGCGGAGGCTCCAGTGTCGGGAACGGTGTTCAAGATCGAACGTGGAGCGGCACGGGAGAAGATCGCCTACGTGCGGCTCTTCTCGGGCACTGTGCGAACCCGTGATCGCCTCGTCTACGGCCAGGGCCACGACCGACAAGGTGACCGCGGTCGATACATTCGACCGCCGGCCGGACAAAGCGCGGATGTCGGTTTCGGCTGGCAACATCGCAAAGATCTGGGGTCTGCGCAACGTCCAGATCGGTGACCGGATCGGCCTGGTTGGCACCGACCAATCAGATCAACAGTTCGCTCCACCAACGATGGAGTCGGTCGTCGAATCGCATGACCCAGCCGACCGGGCCCGACTACGGGTCGCTCTCGGGGAGCTGGCGGAGCAGGACCCGTTTATCAAGGTGCGACACGACCCGGAACTCAACGAGACGTCCGTCTCGCTCTATGGGGAGGTCCAGAAGGAAGTCATCCGATCCACCCTCGCGGACGACTACGGGATCGAGGTTGGTTTCCGTCAGACGACGACGATCTACATCGAGCGTCCAGTTCGCAGCGGCGAGGCGGTCGAACTCCTCACTTCAGACGAGAATCCATACATGGCTACCCTCGCTTTCCGGATCGAACCCGGCGCCGGTTTCATCCGGTGTGCTGTTCCGACTCCATGTCGACAATCGGTCGGTGCCGCTCTACATCTACAAGACGAAGAGTCTCTTCGTCGACCACATGACGGAGTACGCCTGCCGCGCTCTCCGTCGAGGCGTGAACGGATGGGAAGTCACCGATTGTGTCGTGACACTTACAAAATGCGACTACTACATCGGAGACGGACCAACGAAGCCCAACATCCCCATGGCACGCACAACGAGCGCGGATTTTCGAAAGCTCACGCCGATGGTGTTGGTGCAGGCGCTCGAGCAAGCCGGTACCTGTGTCTGCGAACCGGTGCTACGTCTTCGCATCGAATCGCCTTCTAAGAGCATGGGCGGTGTCCTGAACGCGCTGGCCCATTTCGGCGGTCACGTCGAGCGGACCCACGTGCGGGGCAGCTTCTCGACGGTAGAAGCAACGATGCCGGCGGATCGATCGCGCGACCTCCAGAGACAACTGCCCGGACTCACCGGCGGCGAGGGCAATGTCGAATCGATCTTCGAGGGCTATCAGCCGGTCCGGGGAAAACCGCCGACGCGGCACTCGACCTTCGGTGGCCACAACGCCGTGATCATGTGCGCCGTCCTGTTGATCCTGGGCGCCAAGCTCATCGGCAACGGCATCGCTGGTTGAACATCGGGATGGCCGGGGCCGTCGCACCACCGTTCGAGCGTCGCCGGGCCGCACGCTCGCCAGTCACACTTCCGGTAGCACCCGCCCCAGCGCGCCCCTTGGCCTGAGCCAGCACCTTCCGTTTGGCCCGGTTTCTGGGACGGGCCTCCCCGGGGCTGTCCAAGTCGCTCTAGCCGGATACGAGCCGTTCCTCGGTCGAGGCTCGGGAACCTCACGGGATGCTGACTTGGGTCTTGTACAAGGATGCGCACGCCGCCTCGTCCGGGTTTGGTGCCAAAGTTGTGGCCTTGCGTGCGCCCCTGATGCTCCTCTCGGCCTTCCGGCGGTCGAAATGACTCACCTCTCGGTCGAGGCGGCCTGCCTGTCCGATGACGAGGCGGAATTG
This sequence comes from uncultured Acidimicrobiaceae bacterium, assembly GCA_963767195.1. Taxonomy (GTDB): domain Bacteria; phylum Actinomycetota; class Acidimicrobiia; order Acidimicrobiales; family RAAP-2; genus Bog-473. The sequence goes on from CAVYDA010000001.1 coordinate 491,538, forward strand.
CCGGGCGGGGGGGCCCGCCTACGCGTAGACAGGGTCTGCGTGGGCAGGGAAGGCCCGGCCGGCCGAACCGAACGAGAGCGAACATGGGGATGTCCATGTAGGGCGGGACGGTCCGATCTCCGCTCCCGGTCGCCGTTTCCGCTCCGATCGCTCCCGAGTCGGCCGTCATGACCGAAGACGTCGAATCCGAGGTTGGGGCGGCAGAACTGCTGGTGGAAGGGGTGCCTGCGGCGATGTCGCTGGCGCCGAACGCGGTCGGTCCGAGTCTCGGCGCCGAGCTCCTCGTGGACCCGACTGCGAAACCAGGCGTGGAGTCCATGCGAGCCGGGCTCCTGCAAGCCGGGCCCCTGGCCATTGCAGGCGTGGTCGCAAACGGCGCCAGCGTCGTGCTGACAATCGCCTTGGCCCGGTTGCTCAACCCTCACGGCTATGGCGTCCTGAACCAGCTCACCGGTCTGTTCCTGATCATCTCCATGCCGGGCTCCGCCGTGGTGGTCGCGGTGGTGCGCCGGGTGACGATCTGGCACGAGGACGGCAGCGGACACTTGGTTCGCCGTTGGGCCGGGCGGGTGCATCGCCAGTGCACCTTGTTGGTCATCCTGTGGGCGGCGGTGGTCTTCGCCAGCCGTCACTCGATAGCGGTGCTGTTGAATCAGCAGAGTGGCATCGGTATCGCGGCGATCCTCACCGCGGCCGCGTTCTTCATGTTGCTCTCGCTCGACCGCGGGTTGTTGCAGGCGCGTCGTGGCTACTCTCCGCTTGCGGTCAACCTTGTCGTGGAGATCGGGGTGCGCCTCGTGGCCGTCTTGTTGCTGGTGCTCGCCGGCTTCGGGCCATCCGGAGCCGCGGTGGGCATCCTCATCGGCGAGGTGGTCGCTGCTCTCCACGCGCGTTACGCCGCCGTCCGAGAATGGGGCGGCGGCGGCGGGGTCCGACCATGGGTGCCGGCGGGCTGGAGGGCGGCGATACGCCGCGATCAGATTCTCGGTGGGGCCACCACAGAGCGGCGGCAGGTCGCAATCGACCTCATCGTCGCCTCGGTGTCCCTCTCAATGGTGGCGGTGCTCCAGAACATCGACGTCCTGATCGTCGGCCGAGACAATCCGAGCCATAGCGGCGCTTACGCAGCTGTATCCGTAACGAGCAAGGCCATTGTCTTCGGGGCCATCGTGCTCGGCGGCTACCTGCTTCCGGAGGCCGCGATCCGCTGGCGTGAAGGAGGACATGCCCTCCGCCAGCTTGCGGTGGTCCTCATGCTGCTCGCCATACCCTCGGTCGCCCTTCTCGGCGTCGCCCTGGTCGCACCCGAGAAATTGTTGGCCCTCGTATACCACCACGCCTACACGTCCGCTTCTCCTGCCTTGGCACCGCTCGTCTTGGCGATGATCATGCTCAGCGTCAGCGTTGTCTTGACGATGTACCTGCTGGCGATAGGCCGGCGTTGGGTCGTCGGTGTCCTGCTCGGAGGCGCAATAGCCCTCACGGTCGCGGTCCTGGGGGCACACGGTGCACCAAGAGCCACCGCCCTGGTGGACCTCGCGGTACAGACAGCAGTCCTTGCCGTAATTCTCGTCGGCTTCATGTTGGTCCACCGCCTTCGGGTGGGTAGCGATATTCGGGGCTAACGTGACGAAAATGGGTCAGGAGTCGGGGGAGGCCTCGCCCGTACGCGGGGACGGTTTCGATGCGGGGACCGCAAACGAGGCCGCGGTGGAGAGTGGCGCCCTCGCCAAGTCCCCGCCTCGCAGAAGCACTCGCGTCGGAGGCCCGGTTCTGTCGAGCGAGGAATCGCCCGATCCGTCGGACCTCGAAGACCTCGCCGCGGTCGCGTCCCGTGCGGGGATCCGCCGGGTCCACTTCGTCGCCTGGCGTGACCTCGACGATCCGGAGGCGGGGGGTTCCGAGCTCCATGCCCATATGGTCGCCTCCCAGTGGGCGGCCGCGGGTCTCGATGTCACATTCCGGACCTCGGCGGTCCCGGGTGGTGCGAGAGCACTCACCAGGGACGGATACAGAGTGGTCAGGCGGGCCGGCCGCTACGCCGTCTTCGCGGGCGCGGCGTGGGAGGGCCTCCGGATGGGATATCAACCAGGCGATGCGCTCGTCGAAGTCTGGAACGGCATGCCCTTCCTGTCGCCGCTGTGGTATCGAGGGCCGAGCATTGTCTTTCTCCATCACGTGCACGCGGAAATGTGGGGCATGGTCCTGCCGCCGACGCTGGCCAAATTGGGCGACACGATCGAGCGCCGAGTTGCGCCACCGCTCTATCGACGCAGCCGCGTCGTCACCCTGTCGGAATCCTCGCGTTGCGAGATCATCGACATGCTCGGCCTCCGCCGGGAGCAGATAAGCGTCGCTCCCCCCGGCGTCGATCCTCGCTTCAGCGCCGGCGGCCGCCGCTCTCGAACACCGCTGGTGGTGGCAGTGGGTCGGCTCGTGCCGGTAAAGCGATTCGACGTACTGCTCCGCACACTGGCCAAGGTGAAGGCCGACCACCCCGACCTTGAAGCGGTCATCGTCGGGGAGGGCTACGAACGGCCCCAGCTCGAGGCACTGCGGGAGGAGCTTGGCGCGACCGACTGGATCAGCATGCCGGGACGGGTGTCGGACGACGACCTCGTGTCGTGGTATCGCAGGGCTTGGGTCGTGGCGAGCAGTTCTCAGCGCGAAGGGTGGGGGATGACGCTCACCGAGGCTGCGGCGTGTGGGACCCCGTCCGTGGCGACGGCCATCGCCGGCCATGCCGACGCCGTCGTCGACGGCGAATCGGGGATCCTGGTCGACGACGCGGAAGACCTTTCGCCCGCCCTGAGCCGTCTGCTGGGCGACGACGTCCTGCGGGGTCGACTGTCAAAGGGGGCACTGGCCCGCTCGCGTTGGTTCACCTGGGAAGCGACGGCCCGCAGGGCAATGGAGGTGCTGGCCGCTCAGGGCGCCCAAAGATCGTGACCCAGGCTTCAGATCCCGTCGCCTGACTCGTCCGCTCGGTGGGCTCGTTGACCGCTCGGGTCTTGCTCGTGCGTGCCAGATTCGGCCGCCGAGAGCTCTTGGGTCGTCTCGGCTGACTGGGACGTCCCGGACGACTGGGACACCTCAGATGCCGCGGACATCTCCGAGGTCGAGGTCTCGGGTACGAGCACAGGCGCTTCCTCGGGTTCGTTTTTGTGTTCCGGTGCCCTCTGGCTCCCGGACATCGGGCGCGGAACCGGCCGGAGCGCTGCTTTCGGAGTCGCCCGTGGCCGGACTCACGACGGGCCGCGTGCAATGACGAAGGCCCGAGAGCTCTCGGAAGGCGCAATCTGAACGCCGAGATGACGGCGTCCGCCAACAGGAGCACGGCACCCAGCCAGATCAGGTCGCCGGCGCTGGTGAAGGAGCTCGGCCAGTTCGACCCCGACAGGTACCGGTGGACCTCCTGGCCGTGGACCACCGAAGCGCATCCCGCCGCGACCAAGGCCACGCCGCCGGCGGTGGCGACAACTCGGGCCCATGGGACGTAGAGACCGACCACCACGACGCCCGCCACGATGACCGCTGCCCACAGCGGGACGACCAGGGCCGCCACGAGGCCAGTGACCAGACCGATTGCGAGCGGCGCGCCAGGCCGCCCGGCCCTTGGTTCTGGGCTTCGCCACATCGGTTCCCGGTTCAGCCACATCGCTCGAGTTCGCAGGATGACCGACTGCGGCAGAATCCAGCACAGCCAACACAGCCACGCTGCTTTCGGACGACGAATCGCGCGAGCACGGCATCGGACACCGGCACGGCATCGGACACGCACGGCATCGAACGGCACGGCATCGGACACCGGCACGGCATCAGGAAGCGAACGATCAGGTCCCGAAGGATCCGGCACGAACGGGACCGTCAGCATCGGTGGGTCGAACGGCGTGGACGGCCGCTCCGGCGCGTCGGGTCCGGCCGGACCGCGCAGGCGGCGTGGCAGCCGCGCCCGGAGCCACCGGCGGGAGCGGGCGGGGAGGAAGCCCAGGAGCAGGCAGAGGACGAGCGTGGCGCCGGAGACGGCGAGCGCGCCCCAGACGAGATTCTGGGGCGTCCACGTCACGGTGACGGTGAAGTCCGAGCCCCCGAGTGCCGCCAGGTCCTTGGCCGAGACCGGCCAGCCGTTGGCGAAGCCGTCGACCAGTTCCGAGGTACCCAGGTCGACGGCACGTGCACCCGCCGCCGCGTGCGGACCGGGCTCCGCCGTCGCATGCCAGCCCTGGTTGACGCTCTGGCCGAGCACGAACTCGAAGGGCGCCTTGGCGCCGGTGACGGTGGCCGTCTTCGAGTCGATGTGGCTCGCCGTCACGGTGACCGCCGGGGCCGGGCCGGGCTGCGTGGCGGGCAACAAGGGCGTCCCGGCGGCCGAAGCGGTGGCGGCAGGCGCCGGCTCCTCCGCCTGGGGCGGAATCGAGGACGAGTTGGTCGAGGTTCCATCCCGTGCAGGTCGACGGTGTGGCGGCGCAGTTCGGGGTGTGCCCCGTGGCGGTCTGCACGACGTGGGTGCCCGGTCCGAGCGTGATGCCGTGCGCGTCAGGCCCACAGGGGACGAGCTGGACCTCGCCCCCGTTCAGCGCGTTCTGGGTGGAGCCGACCAGGGCGACGTCGACCGGGTGCCCGTCGATCGACATGAGGTTCGACACGCAGGTTCCCGGCAGTTGCGCCGGGGTGGGTGGGCTCTGCACCCCCGGAAGGCCGATCTCGGCGACGCCGAGCGGGAGCGCCAGCGGACCGGCGGAGTAGTAGTTGGCCGCGTACTCGTCGCGCACACCCGTGAAGGTGATCACGAACTGCGAGCCGGTCAGGGCGGGGAAGGTCACCGGGACGTTCGTGACGGCTCCGGCGACGGTGCTGTCGGCGATCGGCGGGAGGGTGACCGTCCGGACCTGTGGACGCAGCCGCGGCGGTTCCGGGTGCGGCGGAGGGGTTGGTCGCCGTGATGGTCATGGACGTCGGCACCGAGTGGCGGCCGTCCACGATGAGCTGCATGGACAGGTGGTCGAGCGCGATGGGATGGGCCAGGTTGTAGGTGAGCGTGGTGCCCAGCTGCGACGACGTGCCGAGGCCCGGTTGCCAGGCCGTATTGGGGTCGCCGTCGAGGGTCGCCGACGCCGTCGCCTGGAGGTCGCCCGGGAGCCGGCCCGACGAGTAGGCGGAGACGTACCCGTCAGGCGCAGTCGGGACGCGGCCGACGAGATGGTCGATCTCGTCGTCGGGGATCAGGGCGGAGAGGCTGCCGCTCCCCGTCAGGCTGAAGGTGCGCGTCGCGGGGAGTGAGAAGGAGCGCGAGATGGTCGACTCGGGGTCGTCCCGGGGCGGGTACTGCGACGTCCGCTGGCGGGTCATGACGAGGCTGAGACGGTTCGCCGTCGAGGCCGGACCGAGGGCGGAGAGCATCTGAGTCGGCATCTGAATGACCTGGCGGATCGTCTGGCCCGGGATCTCGACCTCGGAGAAGCCCACCGCCGACGCCTGGAGCGGCGACACGTGGGAGTTCGTCGTGCCGTTCAGCGTGATGCGCATGGTGTGGAACGTCTGCGTCGGGAACGTCAGCGTCTGTCCCGTCGTGGCGTGCGACGCGCTCGTGAGCGCGAAGCGCTCCGGGTGCTTGCCGTCGAAGGTCACCGTCACGGCCGACACCCAGCGCGATCGGTCGCCGCGTTGGGGCTGCACGAGCGTGATGTGGTTCGTGGTGACCGGGTGGCCGAACTGCGCCTGCCACCACTGGCCGGACGGGTCGGGCAGGAAGGTGCCGGTGATCCAGGCGGTGTCGAAGTTGTTGTCGACGGCGCTGTAAGCCTGGTCCTCGGGCGTGTACGAGACCGAGTTGCCGTAGCTGCTGGCCGTGACGTTCACCGCGCCCACGTAGGAGGCGACGGTCTTGCTGCTCACGCCGGTGTGCGGGAAGAGCTCGACCGGGCTGTCGCTCTGGTCCGTCTTGGCCGGGTCGTCGCTCGGCGTTTCGGTGTAGCCCACGTTGGCCGTGAGGGTGTCCCAGCGGAACGCTTCCTTGCGGTTGGTGTCGGTCACCACCAGATGGGCCCCGTTGGTCGCGAGCTGCCGGAACCGGGCGGGTTTCGGCGCGAGGGTGCCCGCGTAGTACAGGGCGCTGTCCGTGTTCAGCATGCCCAGGCCGGCCAAGTTGTTCAGCCCGGTGGCGTCGCCCTCCATCACGAGCGCCCCGCCGTTGGACTCGCCCCGCACCTGCGGCCTCGGGCCGGGCACGGTGTAGTCGACGATGGGCGCCGGCCAGGGCGGGTTGGCCGGCGCGGCCAGGTCCTGCTCGTTGAGCATGGAGACCGTCGGTTCGTTCGGCCGCGGCGTGCCGAACGACACGGGGTCGGTCAACCCCGCGGGCGTGTGCTGGAGCTGGAGTTCGAGCAGCTGGGGCTGCGGCGAGGCGTAGTGCTCGTAGCGCTGGTCGTACTCGACCATCACGTCGCCTGCGCCCATGAGCCGCGCCATGGGCGCCAGCGCGTTGAAATTCGCGGTGTCGTCCTGAATGGGGCCGTCCAGGGCGTAGAGCGTGTCGGCGGTGGCGATGGACCCCATGATCTGCTGCTCGCGCGTCACGAAGTCCCGGTTCAAGAAGGCCGATTGGGGAGTGTCGACCGTGTCGCCCCAACGGTACGAGGCGAAGTCGTTGCCGGGGATGGCCAGCACCCGTGTCCCCGGGTGCGTGGCGTTGAGGTGCGCGATGGCGGCCATTTGGTAGGCCGGCAGCGCTGCCGGCTGGGTGAAGTTGTTGGCGATGGTGTCGCCGTTGAAGATGGAGGGGTTGTTGGCCACGACGAGACCGCCGACGAGGAGGGCCGTCGTGAGCCCGGCCCAGGAGACGCGGCGCCAGAGCGCGCCCAGGCCGCAGGCCAGCAGCATGGACAGGGCCAGCAGGACGACGGGTGCCGCCCGGTCGGTCGAGCGCAGGGCCAGGCCAGCCGTCGTGTTGGTCATGAACGAGCGGAGGAGGCTGCCGACCCGGGTGGGGTCGGTGAAGGGGAACGGGCCGACGGCGAGCACCAGCCCTACGAAGAGCAGCACCAGGAAGTAGGCCCGCTCGCGCCAGCGGACGAAGGCGGCGAGGACGAGGGCGACCAGCGGCACGGCGTAGGAGGTCGCGATCAGGGCGACCTGCTGGGTGTAGCGAACGGCTGCGTTCGTCCAGGCACCCAGGTGGTCGCTGCCGTAGAAGTACCAGTACCCGAGGCCCCGGATCACCTCGGACGCATTGGAGGTGGCCGAGGTCGAGGGGACCGTCTCGGTGTATTTCAGGACGTTCACCCCGTAGGCGGCCTCGACCTCGAGGCCGGCGATCCACCAGAGGCACGCGCCGAGGGTGAGCACGCCGATGCGCAGGACGGTTGCCCCGGCGTGCCGCCACGTCGTCTCGCGCAGGACGACGACGGCGTAGAGGATCCAGAGCAGCGGAGCCACGCCGACGTAAATGATGGACGTGGCGTTGATGCCGCTCACACACGCCACGACCACGGCGAACAACGCCGGCTCCCGCCACCCGCCGCGGCGCAGGGCGACGATGGTGAGGCCGACGAGGAAGGGCAACCCCGACCAGGGCAGGAGGATCACCGAGATCCGCCCGGCGTACTGGAGGAAGTACGGCGAGAGCATGTAGGCCAGAGAGGCGGCCACCGGTCCGGGCCCCTCGAGCCCGAGCACGCGGCAGAGGTAGAGGATGCCCGCGCCGGCCACGAAGAGGAGGGAGCCGAGCCAGAGCCGCTGGGCCACCCAGACGGGCACCCCCAGGACGTGGAACATGACGTAGAAGGGCCCCATGGGCAGCAGGTAGCCGATGTACTCGTGGGTGACGGTGCCGAGCCCCACCGTCGGGTTCCAGAGGAACGGGACCTGGCTGAGGAACCGGGTCGGATCGAGGTAGAGGTAGGTCTTCGTGTCCGGGGTGACGACGCCGGGCCGCACGGCGAGGGCGGGCACGTAGGCCAGGACGGCCAGCACGAACAGGCCCCCGATGCGCCACCACCGCTCCGTCGACTGGCCGGCTCCGACCTGCCTGCCGGCTCCCACCTGTCGAGCGTGTCGTGCGGCGACGGGCCACCCGCGTGGGGCAGTGGAGGTGGGCGAGGTCATGGAAAGGGGGCGAATTCGATCGCCCGGTAGTGTAAGCAGGCGGCACCGCGCCGGAGTGGCAGGTCGAGAAGGTCGAAGCGTCCAAGCCTCCAAGCGGTCGAAGCGTCCAAGCGGTCGAAGCGTCCAAGCGTCCAAGCGCCAACGTCGAAAGGGAGAAGGGAGCCCCGTGCCGTCCAGCACCAGCACCAGCACCAGCACCAAGACCCGGCTGACCGGCGAGCGGCCGCAGGAGGGTGTGACCCCCGACTCGCTCCTGGCGCTCCACGAGGCGGGCTACCGGGCCGTCCTCGAGCGCATGGGCGGAGGGCGCGTGCTCGATGTGGGTTGCGGCCAGGGCTTCGAATCCGTCCGCTTCCTGGCCCCAGGACGACGCGTGGTGGGTGCGGACTACTCGGGGGAGGCGGTCGCCACCGCCTCGGCCCGCTACGGGCCCGACGGGCTGGTGGTGACGCAGACCGACGCCGGGCGCCTGGCGTTCGCCGGCGGCAGCTTCGACGCCGCGTGCTCGTCCCATCTCATCGAGCACTTCACGGACCCCGAGCCGCACGTGGCCGAGCTGGCGCGGGTGATCGCCGACGACGGGGCGGTCTTCGTGCTCACGCCCAACGAGCCCGCCGACTTCGAGAACCCCTTCCACCTGCATCTGTTCGATCGCCACGAGCTCCGGGCCATGCTCGAACGCCACTTCGACGACGTCTGGCTCGGCGGCGTGGACGCCGCCCCGCACGTGAAGGCCGACTTCGCGGCGCGGCGGGCCAAGGCGGCAAAGCTGCTGCGCCTCGACGTCCTCGACGTCAGACACCGGATGCCGCATTCGTGGTACGTGTGGACCTACACGCACCTGCTCCCGCTCGCCTACAAGCTCGTGGCACGGGACGACAGCGGCGGGTCCACCGGCATCACCGCCGACGACTGGTTCGTCGCCGAGGACCCCGACGACACGACGCTGGTCCTCTTCGCCGTGGCGCGGCGGCCGCGCCGCCCAGCCGCCGCCGGCGCCTCCGCCCCCGCACACCCCGCCGCCGCCTGATGCTCGCCGTCGGCCTCACGGGCGGCATCGGTTCGGGCAAGTCGGCCGTCGCCGACCTGTTGGTCGAGCGCGGCGCCGTCCTCATCGACGCCGACCAGGTGGCGAGGGATGTGGTGGCCCCCGGGGGCCCCGCCTACCAGCCGCTCATCGACCGCTTCGGCACGGGGATCGTCGCGTCCGACGGCACCATCGACCGGCCGGCGCTCGCCGCCGTGGCCTTCGCCGACGAGGACACACGCCTCGAGCTCAACGCCATCACGCATCCGGCCATCGGGGTCGCCATGATTCAGGCGCGTGAAGCGCTGGAGGGCACCGACGACATCGTGGTGCTGGCCATCCCCCTGCTGACGGCGGTCCACCGGGACACGGTGAAGCTGCACGCGGTGGTCGTGGTCGACTGCCCGACCGAAATCGCCCTCGAGCGTCTGATGACCCAGCGGGGCTTCGAGCGCGCCGACGCCGAGGCCCGCATCCGCTCGCAGATCTCGCGGGAGGAGCGCCTGAAGGAGGCCGACTACGTGGTCGACAACTCGGGCGACCTGGCCCACCTCGAAGAGCGAGGTCGCCCGGCTCTGGGACTGGCTGGTGGCCGCCCGCGACGAGCGCCGGGCCCACGCCTCGCACGCCTGACCCGTCACACCCCCCCGGTAGCCTCGGAAGGACAATGGCCGACTTCCAGGTCGTCTCACCCTTCCAGCCTTCGGGCGACCAGCCGCAGGCCATCACGGCCCTGGCCCGCGGCGTCGACCGCGGCGATCCCGTACCTGACCCTCCAGGGGATCACGGGGTCGGGCAAGACGGCGACGATCGCCTGGATGATCGAGCGGGTCCAGCGGCCGACCCTGATCATCGAGCCGAACAAGTCGCTGGCGGCGCAGCTGTCCTCGGAGCTGCGGGACCTCTTCCCGAAGAACCGGGTCGAGTTCTTCGTCTCCTACTACGACTATTACCAGCCCGAGGCGTACCTGCCGTCGACCGACACCTACATCGAGAAGGACTCGTCCATCAACGACGAGATCGATCGGCTGCGCCACGCCACCACGTCGTCGCTCCTCATGCGCCGTGACGTGATCGTCGTCGCGTCGGTGTCGTGCATCTACGGCCTCGGCTCGCCCGCCGAGTACCGGGACCGCATCCTCGGCCCTGGCCGTGGGGGAACAGATCGACCAGCGCAACGTGCTGCGCAAGCTCGTCGACCTCCAGTACGCCCGAAACGACGTCAACCTCGTCCGGGGCACCTTCCGCGCCCGGGGCGACACCGTCGAGATCCACCCCGCCTACGAGGAGGCGGCACTGCGGGTGGAGATGTTCGGCGACACCATCGAGCGGATCGTCCCCTTCGACGTGCTGACGGGCGAGATGGGCGAGGAGATGGAGGACGTCGCCGTCTACGCCGCCACGCACTACGTGACCGGCGACGAAATCATCCAGCGCGCCGTCGGCACCATCGAGGTCGAGCTGCGGGAGCGCCTGCAGGAGTTCGAGAAGCAGGGCAAGCTCCTCGAGGCCCAGCGCCTGCGGGTCCGCACGGAGCACGACCTCGAGATGCTGGCCGAGACCGGCGTCTGCTCCGGGGTCGAGAACTACAGCCGCCACCTCGACGGGCGGGCGCCGGGCGAGACGCCGTTCACGCTGCTCGACTTCTTCCCGAAGGACTACCTCTGCGTGATCGACGAGTCCCACGTGGCGGTGCCCCAGCTGCACGGGCAGTACGCCGGGGACCGGTCGCGCAAGGACGTCCTGGTCGAGCACGGGTTCCGCCTGCCTTCGGCCAAGGACAACCGGCCGCTGCGCTTCGACGAGTTCGTCGAGCGGGTGCACCAGTGCGTCTTCGTGTCGGCCACCCCGGGCCCCTTCGAGCTCGAGCACTCGAGCAGATGGTGGAGCAGGTCATCCGGCCGACCGGCCTGGTCGACCCGGAGGTGACGATCATGCCCACCAAGGGCCAGGTCGACGACCTCATGGCCCGGATCGCGACGACGGTCCAAGTCCGGCGGGCGGGTCCTGGTCACGACCCTGACCAAGAAGATGGCCGAGGACCTGACGGACTACCTGGCCGACGCCGGGGTGCGCGTGCAGTACCTGCACTCCGACATCGACACGATCACCCGGATCGAGATCCTGCGCGAACTGCGCCTGGGCACGATCGACGTCCTGGTGGGGATCAACCTCCTCCGCGAGGGACTCGACCTGCCCGAGGTGGCGCTGGTGGCCATCCTCGACGCGGACAAGGAGGGGTTCCTGCGCTCGGCGTCGTCACTCATCCAGACGATGGGCCGGGCCGCCCGCAACGTCGACGGGATGGTGGTGCTCTACGCGGACACCGTCACGGACTCCATGCGCGAGGCGGTCTCGGTGACCCAGCGCCGCCGGGAGCTCCAGATGGCCTACAACCGGGAGCACGGCATCGACCCGCAGACCATCCGCAAGTCGGTCACGGACATCCTCGAGCGCCTGCGGGGCAGCGGCGACGGGGGACGTGTCCGGGCCGGGCGCAGCCGGGCCGAGGTGCGGCGCAACGCGGCAGTCCGGGGCAACCGCCGTCCGGGCGTCGGCGCCGGAGCGGGTCCGGGGGCCGAGGCCGGGTCCTGGGCTGCGGGAACGCTGCTGACCGACGGGGACGCGTCCACGCCGGCTGCGGTGTTCGAGCTGATGTCGCAGCTCGAGGCCGAGATGAAGGCAGCCGCCGCCGAGCTCCGCTACGAGGAGGCCGCCCTGCTCCGGGACGAGATCGCTGAGCTCCGCAGCTCCATTCCCGGGTAACGCGTCGCTTTCGGGCCAGCGAGTCGATGTCGGGCGGTGGAAGGACCCCGGGGGCGGATGGACCGCGGGTGGATGACCCCGCCTGCTCGCCCTCCCATCCGTGCCGGGCGAAATCCCATCGGTGCCGGGCGAAATAGAGTCTGCTCAATGCCCATTCCAGCCCAGCTCAAAGAGGTGACGGAGCGCTACGCCTCGACCGTCGGCTCCAGAGACGCCGACGCCTACGCCGCCCTGTTCACCCTCGACGCCGTCCAGGTCGACCCGTACCCGAGCCCGCCCAACGAGGGTCGCGAAGCCATCCGCGCCTTCATGCAACGCTCCTTCGACGCGTGCGAGTCGATGAGGTTCGAGATCGGCGAGATGCACCCGGTGGCCGACAAGGCAGCGATCACGTTCCACATCACGGCCTCGGTCGCCGGCGGGTCGACGATGCACATCCGGGGTGTCGAGATCTTCACGGTGACCGACGACGGATTGATCTCGGCGGTGGACGCCTATTGGGGCGAAGAGGACATGACGTTCGAGTAGACCCGACGGACGGGCGCCGCCCGAGTCGCACCGCCCGAGCGGCGATGTCACAGCCCACCGGTATCCTCACCTGATGGCCGACCGTTTGGTCATTCGCGGGGCGAGGGAGCACAACCTGCGTGACGTGTCCCTTGAGCTGCCCCGGGATCGGCTCATCGTCTTCACGGGGCTCTCGGGTTCGGGCAAGTCGTCCCTGGCCTTCGACACGATCTACGCCGAAGGCCAGCGGCGCTACGTCGAATCGCTCTCGGCCTACGCCCGTCAGTTCCTGGGCCAGATGGACAAGCCCGACGTCGACTTCATCGAGGGGCTTTCGCCCGCCATCTCCATCGACCAGAAATCGGCCTCGCGCAACCCGCGTTCGACGGTGGGCACGATCACGGAGGTCTACGACTACCTTCGCTTGCTCTACGCCCGCATCGGCCATCCCCACTGCCCGATCTGCGGACGGCCGGTGGCGCGCCAGACCCCGCAGCAGATCGTCGACCGCGTGCTCGAGCTCCCCGAGCGCACCCGGTTCCAGGTCCTGGCGCCCGTGGTGCGGGGTCGCAAGGGGGAGTACAGCTCGCTGCTCGACGACCTGGCCAAACAGGGTTTCGCCCGCGTCCGGGTCGACGGGGTGCCCCTCGAGCTGGCCGACCGGGCCGAGGTCAACCTGGCCCGCTACGAGATGCACACGATCGAGGTGGTCGTCGACCGTCTCATCCGCCGCGACAACATCCGCCAGCGCCTGACCGAGTCCATCGAGACGGCCCTGGAGCTCACGGGGGGCTCGGCCGAGGTGCTGGTGATGAACGGTGCACGGGACCGCGCCGACGCTGCCGCCGCCGACGACGGAGCGGGCCGCGCCGACGGGACGCCGGAGGCTGACGAGGCCATCACCTTCTCCCAGCACCTGGCGTGCACCTACTGCGGCATCAGCTTCGAGGAGCCCGCGCCGCGCAACTTCTCGTTCAACTCGCCCTACGGGGCATGCCCTGTTTGCGCGGGCCTCGGCACGAAATTCGAGGTGGACCCCGAGCTCGTCGTGCCGGACGACTCGCTGTCGCTGGCCGACGGCGCGCTGGCCCCCTGGGCCGGGGCGCGGCAGCGAGTACTTCACGGGGCTCCAGGCGGGGGTGGCCGAGCTCGGCGGGTTCTCCTTCGACACGCCGTGGAAGTCGCTCAAGGCCAAGGACAAGAAGCTGGTGCTCTACGGCACCGGCAACAGGACGGTGCGGGTCACCTACAAGAACCGGTTCAACCGCACCCGCTCGTACGACGCCCACTTCGAGGGCATCATCCCGTGGCTACAGCGTCGCCACGGCGAAGTCGGAGTCCGACTGGTCCCGCGAGCAGATCGAGCAGTTCATGCGCGAGGTCGCCTGCCCCGGGTGCGGCGGGGCCCGCCTCAAGCCCGAGTCGCTCGCCGTGACCGTCGGCGGACGGAACATCTACGAGCTCTGCAGCCTCTCCATCGAGGCCGCCGTGGAGGCCATGGCGACGCTCGAGCTGACCGAGCGCGAGCACATGATCGCCGACCGGGTGTTCAAAGAGGTTCGGGAGCGGATGCAGTTCCTGCTCGACGTGGGGCTCGACTACCTGTCGCTGGCCCGGTCGGCGGGCACCCTCTCGGGTGGCGAGGCGCAGCGGATCCGGTTGGCCAGCCAGATCGGAAGTGGCCTCGTCGGAGTCCTCTACGTGTTGGACGAGCCCTCCATCGGCTTGCACCAGCGGGACAACCAGCGCCTCATCGGAACCCTCGAGCGTCTGCGGAACCTGGGCAACACGGTCATCGTCGTCGAGCACGACGAGGAGACGATCCGCTCGGCGGACTACGTCGTGGACATCGGCCCGGGTGCGGGGGAGCACGGCGGGCACATCGTGCACGCCGGGCCGGTCAAGGGACGAGGCGGGCTTCTGTCCAACAAGGCGTCCATCACCGGCCAGTACCTCTCGGGCAAGAAGTCGATCCCGGTGCCCGCCCGCCGGCGACCGGGAACCGGAGAGGTCGTGACCGTGCGCGGGGCGCAAGAGCACAACCTGCGCGACATCGACGTGTCCTTCCCGTTGGGCTGCATGGTGGCGGTCACCGGGGTCTCGGGCTCGGGCAAGTCGACGCTGGTCAACGACATCCTCCTGCGGTCGCTCGCCCAAAAGCTGCACCGCGCCAAGGCGCTGCCCGGCCGGCACCGCAAGGTCGAGGGCATGGACCACCTCGACAAGGTGGTCGACGTCGATCAAGCTCCCATCGGCCGGACGCCGCGATCGAACCCTGCGACCTACACCGGGGTCTTCGACCACATCCGGCGCCTCTTCGCCCAGACGGCCGAGGCCAAGGTGCGCGGGTACCAACCCGGCCGGTTCTCCTTCAACGTCCGCGGCGGCCGCTGCGAGGCCTGTGCCGGCGACGGGACGATCAAGATCGAGATGCACTTCCTCCCCGACGTCTACGTCCCGTGCGAGATCTGCCACGGAGCGCGCTACAACCGCGACACGCTCGAGATCACCTTCCGGGGCAAGACCATTGCCGACGTGCTCGACATGTCGTGCGAGGAGGCCCTCGGCTTCTTCGAGCGCCAGCCACCCATCGCTCGCCACATGCAGACGTTGGTGGACGTCGGGCTCGGCTACGTGCGGCTCGGCCAGCCCGCGCCCACACTCTCGGGCGGCGAGGCGCAGCGGGTCAAGCTGGCCAGCGAGCTGAGCCGGCGTCCGACCGGCCACACCTTCTACATCCTCGACGAGCCGACGACCGGCCTGCATTTCGACGACACACGCAAGCTGCTCGAGGTGCTCGGCCGGCTGGTCGACCAGGGGAACACCGTCGTGGTGATCGAGCACAACCTCGATGTGATCAAGACCGCCGACTGGGTCATCGACCTCGGCCCCGAAGGTGGCGACAAGGGCGGCACGGTGATTGCCGAGGGGACGCCCGAACAGGTGGCGAAGACGGCGGGGAGCTACACCGGCGAGGTCCTCAAGCCGGTGCTCGGCATGGCGAAGTAGGCGGGGCCGGCGACTCAGGGCCGGCGACTCAAGTCAGGCCGTGCTTCGGCTCAGTCGCGCTTCGGAGCAAAGTGGCTCTGCGGTCGCTCGAGGAGCACGCCGTCCACGAAGGTGTCGACCTTCTCGTTGTGGAAAGCCACCAGCCCGGCAATGGGCAGGAGCTCTCGTGACGGGAAGTCGTAGGCCCAGGCGATGTCGGGGTGCGTGCGCCCGTCGACCAGCTCCGACCAGTAGCCGCTCGTGGTGCCCTTGTAGGGGCATGCGGTCACGGTCGGCGATGCGACGAGGCGGGTGAAGTCGATGTCCGTGCGGTTCAGGTAGTAGCGCGTGGGCAGGCCGGTCTCGAAGCACATGACCGGCGACGAGGACTCGGCCAGGACCACCCCGTGGGACTCCACCCGGACCGTGCGGGTCGAGCGGATGGCATCGACCCTCGAGTAGGGGCTGCGCGGGTGCACGAAGACCTGCTCGTCCTCCTCGTACCAGGCATCGAACGCCGACCATTCGAAACGGACCGTGTTGTCGAGACCCGCGACCTTGGCGGCGGTGAGGATCCGGGCCGCCCCCGGACGGTCGGACGTCTCCGATCCGCAAGCCGGCCAACTTCACGTCCCCCCGGGGCGTCTCCTCCGAGGTGCCTTCGTCAACGAGCACGTCGGATCTCACGTCGGCGAGGGGAACGTAGTACTGAGGGAACGCGGGCCACTCCCAAACGTAGCGGGCCTCGGTGGTGTCGATCACGGTCTGTCCGGCCAGCACGGCTCGGATGCGGCGGGGGACGGGCTCGACGTGGTTGGCCGGAACAGGGGGAGCGGGGTAGTCGGGCACCGATGACCTCCTCGGGGATTCGACCGGGCTCTCGCGAGACCACGCGCCGGGCCGTAGCGGGGAACCTACCGGCCGACTTCGAGCCCCGGTGCACCCGGGATCACGTCAGGTGATGGCGAGCATGCGCTCGAGCGCCACGCTGGCCCACTCGGCGGTGTCGGGGTCGACGGTGATGCGGTTGCGCACCTCGCCCTCGACGAGGCCCTCGAGGATCCAGGCGAGGTGCTGCGGGTCGATGCGCGACATGGTCGAGCACGGGCACACGAGCGGGTCGAGGCACCGCACCGTCTTGCCCGGGTGCTCGTGGTCGAGGCGGTTGACGAGGTGGATCTCGGTGGCCACCCCGATCACCGATCCGTCGGGAGCGGCGTCGACGGCGCGGATGATGGCGTCGGTCGAACCCACCACGTCGCCGAGCTCGACCACTTCGTGCGCACATTCGGGGTGGATCATCACGATGCCGTCGGGATGCTCGGCCCGGAACGCAGCCACGTGCTCGGGGCGGAAGCGCTGGTGAACGGAGCAGTGCCCCTTCCAGAGCAGGAGCGTCGACTCCTTGACCTCGCGGTCGGTGAGGCCACCCAGGGCTTGGCGCGGGTTCCACACGTACATGTCGTCGGCGCCGTAGCCGAGCTGGTAGCCGGTGTTGCGGCCCAGGTGCTGGTCGGGAAAGAAGAGGACACGCTCGCCGCGCTCGAGCGCCCAGGTGAGCACGGCGCGTGCGTTGGACGACGTGCACACCGCGCCGCCGTGGCGACCGACGAAGGCCTTGAGTGCGGCGGCGGAGTTCATGTACGTGACCGGGACCAGGCGGTCGACGTCGACCACCGTCGCCAGCTCGTCCCAGGCCTCCTCGACCTGATCGATGTCCGCCATGTCGGCCATGGAGCAGCCGGCGTTCAGGTCGGGCAGCAGGACCTGCTGCTCCGGGGCCGTGAGGACGTCGGCCGACTCGGCCATGAAGTGCACCCCGCAGAACACGATGAACTCGGCCTCCTGCTGGTCCGCCGCCGTACGGGACAGGCCGAACGAGTCCCCCCGAGCGTCGGCCCAGCGCATGACGTCGTCGCGCTGGTAGTGGTGACCGAGGATGAAGACCCGGGAGCCGAGGGCGGCCCTCGCGGAGCCGATCATCTCGGCCAGGTCGGCGTCCGACGCGGCGCCGTAGCGCTCGGAGAGTGGCTTCTGGAGCCTGAACATCGTGACTGCCCCCTTCGAGGGAGAGCATCGATATGGCCGGCGGGGACAGCCTGGTCGCCCATCCGCGGGTATGTCGGCCTCGATGCGAGGTTGTCTGCCGGATACCAGGCCGGCACCAGCTACTTTACCGCCGGACGGCCCTGGTCGCGCTTTTTCGCCTCTTTCGAGGGGAGAACGGTGGATCTGCCGGCCTTAGGCCCTCGATCGCGCCTGGAGACGGCGCCGCCGCGACATAGTGGGATGGATGCAGTATCGGCCCCCCACCGGGTCCATTCCCGACGCTCCCGGCTCATACCAATTCTTCGACGCCGAGGGTCGCGTGCTCTACGTGGGCAAAGCCAAATCCCTGCGCCACCGACTGCCGAACTACTGGCAGGACTCGGCCAAGCTGCCACCTCGGACGGCCCAGATGGTGGCCCAGGCCGACCACGTCGAGTGGGTCGTCGTCGACAGCGAGGTGGATGCGCTCATCCTCGAGCACTCGCTGATTCAGGCGCACCTGCCGCGCTACAACGTCAGGCTCAAGGACGACAAGAGCTACCCGTGGCTGGCGGTCACGCTCAACGAGGAATGGCCCCGACCGGCCGTCGTCCGTGGTCGCAAACGCAAGGGCGTCCGCTACTTCGGACCGTACGGCAACGCCGGCGCCATCCGTTCGACGCTCGACCTGTTGGTGCGCAGCTTCCCGGTGCGGACGTGTTCGGACAACAAGTTCAAACGGCACGAGCGCCTGGGACGACCGTGTCTGCTCTACGACATCGACCGATGCTCGGGCCCCTGTGTCGGAGCGGTCGACCACGAGGCGTACGCGGGCTACGTCGAGGACCTCATGGGGTTCCTCTCGGGCGACACCGAACCGGTGCTGGACCGCCTGCAGGCCGAGATGCTGGCTGCCTCCGAGGAGCTCCAGTTCGAGCGGGCGGCGCGTCTGCGCGACCGGATCGCGGCGGTGCACAAGGCGGCCGAGACCCAGCAGATGGTCTCGGACCGCCCGGAGGACTTCGATGTCGTGGGAATCGCCGAGGACCCGCTCGAGGCGTCGATCCAGATCTTCCGGGTACGCCGCGGGCGAGTCGTGGGTCACCGGGGCTTCGTGGCCGAGAAGGTGGAGGACCTCTCGGCCGCCGAGTTCATGTCCCTGGTCGTGTCGCAGGTGTACGGGGCGGTGGGAGCCGAGGTGCCCCGGCGCGTCCTGGTGCCCGAGGAGCCGGCCGATCTGGAGCTGTTGGAGAGCTGGCTGACGACGAGCCGCGGCGGTCCCGTCGAGATCGCGATACCCCGGCGCGGCGCCAAGCGTGCCCTGCAGGAGATGGTGGCGCGGACGGCCAGCGAGGACCTTGCTCGCCACCGGCTGCGACGGGCCAGCGACCACAACGCACGATCCAAGGCCCTGACCGAGTTGCAGCTCGCGCTGGGTCTGCGTGAGGCGCCCTTGCGAATCGAGTGCTACGACATGAGCCACCTGCAGGGGACCGACTACGTCGGATCGATGGTGGTCTTCGAGGACGGCCTGCCGAAGCGATCGGACTACCGCCGCTTCAAGGTCAAGAGCGTGGCGGGGAACGACGACTACGCCGCCATGGAGGAGGTGCTCACCCGGCGCCTGACGGCACTCGACGAGCCGGAGAGGACGGTGGGCGGCGACGGCGGCGACGGAGACGGCGACGGCGGCGGCGGCGGCAAGGCGATCATCGACCCGCGGGAGATCGGTGCCCGGACCCGACCCCGGCGCTTCGCCTATCGGCCCAACCTGCTGCTCGTCGACGGGGGCAAGGGACAGCTCGGCGTCGCCGAGCGGGTCGTGCGCCAACTGGGGCTCGGAAGCGAGGTCGAGCTGGCCGCGCTGGCCAAGCAGTTCGAGGAGGTGTACCGGCCGGATTCGCCCGACCCGGTCCGCATCCGGCGCGGCTCGGACGCCCTCTACCTCCTCCAACGGGTGCGCGACGAGGCGCATCGCTTCGCCATCACCTTCCATCGCGAGCAGCGGGGCAAGCGGATGACCAGGAGCGTCCTCGACGGCATCCCCGGACTGGGCCCTGCCCGCAAGGCTCGCCTGGTCAAGGAGCTGGGAGGCGTCAACGCGGTGCGCGCCGCCACCCTGGACCAGCTCCTGGCGTTGCCCTGGCTGCCCGACGCGGTGGGCCTGGCCGTCTACGACGGAGTGCGACAGGCTGGGAGACGATGAGCCGGGACACGACGAACCGGGACGCGACGAACCGGGAGGGGCGCGACCCCATGGACGACGACGAACCCGGTGAGCGGCGGGCGTCCGTGAGCGAGCTGCTCGTCGTCACGGGGATGTCGGGCGCGGGACGTTCCACGGTGGCGGCGACTCTCGAGGACCTGGGCTGGTTCGTCATCGACAACCTCCCGGCGGAGCTCATGATGAAGATGGCCGAGGTCGTCGACCGGCCCGGATCCGGATTGGAACGGATTGTGCTCGTGATCGGCCGCGGTGGCGCCAACACGGGTCCGGACTACTTCGACGACCTCCCCGACCTGCTCGACCAGCTGCGCAAGAGCCGCTCACGGGTACGAGTCGTCTTCCTCGACGCCCCCGACGACGTCCTCGTCCGTCGCTACGAGGGGACCAGGCGCCGGCATCCGCTGGCCGCCCGCGGCGTGGAGGAGTCGATCGCCGACGAGCGCCGGTTGCTCGAGGCGGTGCGCGAGCGGGCGGACCTCCTCATCGACACCGGAGACCTCAACACGAACCAGCTCCGGTCGAGGATCCTCGAAGCCTTCGGCGACGACGAGATCCCGAACATGCAGACGTCGGTGATCTCGTTCGGGTACAAGCACGGGATCCCGCTCGACGTCGACATCGTGTTCGACTGCCGCTTCCTGCCCAACCCCTTCTGGGTGGAGGAGCTTCGCCCCTACAGCGGTTTGGAAGCTCCGGTGCGCGACTACGTCCTGGGCCAGCCCGAATCGGTGGGCTTCTTGGAGAAGGTGGACGACCTCCTCACGAGCATCCTGCCGGCGTTCGTGCGCGAGGGGAAGTCCTACCTCACGATCGCCATCGGGTGCACCGGTGGGCGGCACCGCTCCGTGGCGCTGGCCGACGCGCTGGCCGATCGTTTGCGCGCCCACGCCGACGCCGTGTCGGTCTTCCACCGGGACATCGACCGATGACGCGTACCCGCCCGTCCGTCGTCGCCATCGGAGGCGGCCACGGGACCGCCACGACCCTCAAGGCGGCACGCCGTTATGCCGGCACCCTCACCGGGGTCGTGTCGGTGGCCGACGACGGCGGGAGCAGCGGACGCCTCCGGGAGCTGTTGAACGTGGTGGCGCTGGGTGACATCCGCAAGTGTCTCGTCGCGCTGGCCGACGAGGACTCGGCGCTCGCCCTCGCGTTCGAGCGACGTTTCGACGAGGGTGAGCTCCGGGGGCACGCCCTCGGAAACCTGATCCTGACCGGACTAATCGACGCCACCGGCGACCTCGTCCTCGGTGTCGGCGAGGCGGCGACGCTGCTCGGTGCCCACGGGGACGTCCTGCCGGCCACCACGGAGCGGGTCGTGCTCAAGGCCGAATCGGCCCTCGGCACGGTGGCGGGCCAGGTAGCCGTGATGGGCACGGGCGACATCTCGACCGTTTCACTGGTGCCCGAGGACTCCCAGGCGCCGCCGCTGGCGGTCGAACGAATCATGGAAGCGGACCAGATCGTGATCGGCCCCGGGTCGTTGTTCACCAGCGTGCTTGCCGCCGTGGCGGTGAGAGGCATCGCCGAGGCGGTGGCCGCCACCAAGGGCCAAGTGGTCTACGTGTGCAACCTTCATCCGCAGATCCCCGAGACCGAGGGCTACGACGTGGGGGCCCATGTGGCCGCCCTGGCCAGGCACCATGTCCCGGTCGACCTGGTGGTCTGTGACACCATCGGAGGCATGGAGGTAGGCGCGACGGACGTGCCCGTGCTCGACCTCCCGCTGACGGGTGACAACACTCACGTCCACAGCCCGGCCAAACTGGCACAGGCGCTGGCCGGTCTGCTGGCATAGGCGCTCTGATGACTGGCACGGGTGCCTGGGCGACGGGAGTCGGCGGAACATTGAGGGACAACATGACGAAGCACGCCCACACGCCCGAGTACGGGACGTCACTCGGCGGCGATAGGAGTCCGATGCAGGAGAACGAGGCAGTCGAGACAGTGGAGACAGGGAGCGCGGACATGACCGTGAAGGTCGGAGTCAACGGGTTCGGGCGCATCGGGCGCAACTTCCTACGGGCGGTCCTGGCCACCGGGGCCGACGTGAACGTGGTGGGCGTGAACGACCTCACGTCCGCGGAGACGTTGGCCCACCTCCTGCGCTACGACTCGACCCACGGCCGGCTGCCGGTGCCCGTGCAGGTCGAGGGGAACGATCTGGTCGTCGGCGACCAGCAGATCCGGGTGATGGCCGAGCGCGACCCCGAGCAGCTGCCCTGGGACTCGCTCGGGGCCGACGTCGTGATCGAGTCGACCGGACGCTTCACCAGCCGGGCCGACGCGGCGAGCCACCTCGGCGGTTCGGTCAAGCGGGTCATCATCTCGACGGCCTCGGGCGACGCCGACGCCACCTTCGTCGTCGGGGTGAACGACGGCGACTTCGACGCCGAGCGGCACGTCGTCGTCTCGAACGCCTCGTGCACCACCAACTGCTTCGTGCCCATGGTCAAGGTGGTCGACGAGGCGTTCGACATCGTGAGCGGCCTCATGACCACGGTGCACGCCTACACGAACGACCAGAACCTGCTCGACCTGACCCACACGGACCTGCGGCGGGCGCCGCGCCGGTGCCGCCAACATCGTGCCGACGTCCACCGGAGCCGCCCGGGCGACCGGCCTCGTGCTCGAGGCCATGAAGGGACGACTGGACGGGATCTCGCTCCGGGTGCCGCTGCCCGACGGTTCCATCACCGACTTCACCGCCGTCGTGCGCGGCACGCCTTCGGTGGCCGAGGTCAACAACGCGTTCGCCGAAGCCGCCGCCAAGCCGCCGCTCGAGCGGGTGCTGGAGTACACCGAGGACCCGATCGTCTCGAGCGACATCGTGGGGTCACCCGCATCGTGCACCTTCGACGCCGGACTGACCATGGTCATGGCGATCGGCGGCGACGCCGACCGGGCGCTGTCCCTCGTGAAGGTGTTCGGCTGGTACGACAACGAGTGGGGCTACTCGAACCGGCTGGTCGACCTGGCCGTGCTCGTCGGCGCGGGCAGCTGACGGCGATGGGCGCGGCGGACGGGCGCCCCGGCGCTCTGGCGGGCATCCCCACCCTCGAGGACCTCCCGGTCGAGGCGGTCGACGGGGGCCGGGTCCTCGTGCGCGTCGACTTCAACGTCCCGCTCCACATCGGTGTGCGCGGCCGGGCGACCGTCGCCGACGACTTCCGCATCACCGCCGCGCTGCCCACGCTGAATTGGCTGCTCGAGCAGGGGGCCGAGGTCACGGCCACCTCGCATCTCGGGCGCCCGGCGGGGGACCGTGACCCGCGGTGGGAGATGGACCCCGTGCGCGAGCGTCTCGAGGCGCTGTGCCCGGGCGTGCAGCTCACCGAGAACCTGCGTTTCGACCGGGGCGAGAAGGCGAACGACCCGGCCTTCGTGCAGCGCCTGATCCGGGGTTACGACGCCTACGTGAACGAGGCGTTCGGCGCGGCGCACCGCAGCGACGCCTCCATCGTCGGGCCGCCGCATTTCCTGCCCAGCGCGGCGGGGCTGCGCTTCGCCCGCGAGATGGAGGTGCTGGGCGGGCTGCTCGACCGACCGGCCCGACCCTTCGTGGCCGTCGTCGGGCGGCGCCAAGGTGGCCGACAAGCTGGCCGTGCTGGAGGTCCTGGCGACCAAGGTGGACACGCTGGTCGTCGGCGGCGGTATGGCGTACACGTTCCTGGCGGCCCTCGGCCACCACGTCGGTAACTCCCTCCTCGACGAGTCGCACCTGGAGGACTGCCGGCGGCTGCTGCGCTCGGGCGTGGACATCGTGTTGCCGACGGACACCCGCGCCCTCGAGCCGGGCGGCACCTTCGGGCCGCCACCGGCCGGGACCGGGGGCGAAGTCGACGCCGAAGCGGGGACGGTGTCGCAGGGGAGCGTGAAGGTGATTGAGGGTGACCTGCCCGACGGGTGGACCGGCCTCGACATCGGGCCCGAGACGGCGGAACGCTTCGCCGAGGTGGTCTGTGGCGCGGGCACGGTGCTGTGGAACGGGCCGCTCGGGGCCTTCGAGGACCGGCGCTTCGCCGCCGGGACCCGGGTGGTGGCGCAGGCCGTCGCCGATTGCCCCGGCTTCTCCGTGGTGGGCGGGGGCGACAGTGCCAGCGCCCTCGACGAGCTCGGCCTCACGGACAAGATCGGCTACCTCTCGACCGGCGGCGGTGCATCGCTTTCGTTCATAGAGTCGGAAGGGCACCTGCCGGGGATAGAGGCGCTGCGCCAGGCTCCGAACGCTCCACGTCCTCCGCACGCTCCACGCGCCCGGCGCGGGTGAGCGACGCACCTCCCAGCGCGGCGGCGGCCCCTGGGCCTGCCCCCGCCCGACGTCGGCCGCTGGTGAGCGGGAACTGGAAGATGCACCACGACCACATCGAGGCGTTGCACACCGTGCGCGATCTCGGCCTGCGGATCAAACCCGAGGACGTGGCCCGGGTCGACGTCTCGGTCCACCCGCCCTTCACGGACCTGCGTACGGTGCAGACCCTGGTCGAACAGGAGCGGATCCCGGTCTCGCTCGGCGCCCAGCACTGCTCGTACGAGGACGCCGGCGCCCGGACCGGCGAGGTGAGCCCGCGCTTCTTGGCCCGCCTCGGCGTGGCCCACGTCATCGTCGGCCACTCCGAGCGGCGAACCCTCTTCGGCATGGACGACGCCACGGTGGCCGCCACCCTCCGCGCCGTGCTCCGCCACGAGATGAACCCGATCGTGTGCGTGGGGGAGTCCGAGGAGCAGCGCCAGGCGGGGCACACCGGGAAGGTGCTGGAGGAGCAGGTGACCAGCGCCCTCACCGGCCTGACGTCGGAGGTCCTGGGCGCGCTGGTGGTGGCCTACGAACCCATCTGGGCCATCGGCACCGGGAACACGGCCACCGCCGTGGACGCCGAGGACGCCTGCGGCTTCATCCGCTCCCTGGTGGGGAAGCTGGGCGGCGACGCCGCGGCGGCGGGGGTGCGGGTTCAGTACGGCGGGTCTGTGAACAGGGAGAACGCGGCGGACCTGATGTCGGAGCCGGACGTCGACGGGTTACTGGTGGGCGGGGCGAGCCTCCAGGCGGCCGGGTTCCTCGACACCATCCGGGCCACCGCGGCCTGCTACCGTTCCTAGGCCCGTTCCGGGCAACGACCGCGCCGAGTTGGAGGCTCCGTGGACGCACTGACCTGGGTGTACATCGCGATAGAGGTGGTCACGGCCATCGGCCTGATCTTCCTCATCCTCATGCACAGCGGGAAGGGTGGCGGCCTGTCCGACATGTTCGGTGGCAGCGTGGGCGCGGCAGCCCAGGGGTCGACGGTGGTCGAGCGGAACCTGGACCGCATCACCGTGACGGTCGCCATCATCTTCGCCCTGACCACGATCACGCTGGACCTCCGGCTGCAGTGACACGCCGGGGCCGGCGCCCCGGGCGGCGGTGGCGTGGGATCATCTCGACGACAGCCGTCCTGGCCCTGGTGTCGACGATCGCGGCCGCGTGCGGGAGCAGCGGGGCCGGTACCACCGACGTCACCTACGTCTCGGTAGCCGGCGGCAAGATCTCCTTCGGGACGACGGAGGCCCCGACCGGGTGCAATCCCAACACCCCGGCTGGAGACACCCCCGGGACACGGAGCGTCCTGGCCGCCGTCCTCCCCAGCCCGTACTTCGTCTCGGGCACCGGCGCACCGACGGCCAACAACAACCTGATTGTGGAGTCCGAGCCCGTCGACCTGAAGCCCGAGACGATCGTCTACACGCTCAATCCGAAAGCGGTCTGGTCCGACGGCGTCCCGATCACGGCGGCGGACTTCCGTTACGCCTGGGAGCAACAGCGCGAAGACACCTCGCCCGTAGGCCAGGACGTGACGAGCGTCGCCGGTTACCGCGACATCGCGTCGGTCGTCGGGTCGAACCAGGGCCGCACGGTGACGGTGCGCTTCAAGCGGACGTACGCCGACTGGGAGAGCCTCTTCTCCGACCTGCTGCCGGCCCACGTCATGGAGAAGGTCGGGTGGAATCCTGCGTGCACGAGCGTGGACCCGTCGATCGACCTCTCGGGCGGACCGTTCATGATCAGTGCGGTGTCACCCGGATCGATCACCCTGGTGCGGAACCCGAAATGGTGGGGGACTCCGGCGAACTCGCGGCAGATCACCGTCCGCATCGCCTCGTCCACCGAGCAGCTGGCTCACTGGATGAGCTCGGGCACGGTGCAGGTGGCCCAGCCCGCCACGGTGACGCCGTCCTTCCTCTCCGCCATGACGAGCCTTCCCGGTGCCGCGAGCGAGGTCGACCTCTCGGGAACGCAGCTCCAGCTCGACATGGCGAGCTCGCTCAACTCCGAGCTCTCGCCCGACCTGCGGGCGGCCATCGCGCTGTCGGTGAACCGCCAGAAGCTGGTGGACACGCAGGTGAGCTGGGCGGTGCCCGGGGTCCAAGTGGCAAACAGTCACATCTACGTTCAGGGCCAGCCGGGCTACAAGGGGCCATCGGGGACCTCGACGACGACGATCCCGGCCTCGTCGACCTCGTCGACACCGACGACGCACATCGATGCGGGTGGGAGTGTGAACTTCCCGGTGACGCCCGTCCCGAACCAGGCCGCCGCCTTCGTGTCGGCGACAGGCCTCGTCCGCGGCGGCGGAGACCCCATGTACCACTCGGCGTTCGGTGTGCCCTTCACGCTGCGCCTGGCCTACGACGCGACCGATCCCTGGGCGTCGGCCGCAGCCCCGCCGATCCACGACGACCTCGTCGACGCCGGCTTCACCACCACGCTCACCCCCGAACCCGGCGCCGCCCAGACCGGTGAGGCGCTGGCCGACGGGGCGGCCGACCTGGCCGTGATGCCGACCGACTTCAGCCCCTACCTCAGTCAGACCCTGGCCTGGTACACGATGCTGCTGGGGCCGCCCGGCCGCAACGGGTCGCAGGACTGGACGGGGTACGACGACGCCGGCTTCGACCGGACGGTGACGACCGCCTCACAGCAACTGAACCCGAACTCGGCCGCCGCTCACCTATCAGCAGGCGGACACTCAACTGTGGGACGAGATGGTTTCGCTGCCGCTCTACGCGGAGCCCACCGCCCTGGTCTGGAGCCGCCGTATCGGCGGGATCACCCCCACCCCCCGCAGCGACAGCCTCCTGTGGTACGCCCAACTGTGGGCGGTGCGGGTGCCCGAGTCGACGAGCAACACCACGCCTTCGTTGCCCGGGCAGTAGGCCGGGTGGTCTAGCCCCACTCGAAGAACTTGCGGAAGCGCTCCTTGCCTTCGGGGCGGGGGAGTGCTTCTTCGAGCGACTCACCCTTGTGCGCCCGCAGCCACGCTTCGAGCTTGCTTGCGTCGGCGAAGACCAGCTCCCGGTCGCCGTCCATGACGTAGAGGTGGACCCCGTCGTTCTCGGCGGTCACCGAGAGCTCGATCTGCCCGGTGTCCACGTAGCACCACAACGGGCTGGCTCCCGGTGTCGTCCTCGGTTCGAGGCGCCACCCGGGACGATCCCCCAGCAGGTCGGCGAGATGCGTTCTCGCTGTCGGCGCGTCGGGCCATGGTCAGTTCCAGACCAAGTCAGGGCGTGTCGCGGGGCGATGCGCGTTCGGCCCGGCATCGGCCGCCGCGGCCCGACCGCTGGCCTGGACGCCCCCTACCCGAGCTTTCCCCAGTGCGTGGCGATGATGAGCAGGAGGCCGGCGACGGCAAAAGCGAGTCCGGCCACGATGTTCCTGGCGCGGCCGATGCGCAACGCCGGGATCTCGGACGCAGCCAGCCAGACTCCTGCCAACAAGATGAGCAGGAACCCGACCTCGGCCAGCGTGTTGGTCGTGTGGTGGTTGAGAGTGCTCGCGTCTATCACGGCAGGGGAGTCTTCCCGCCTACGCTCGCCGGCGCAACTCTCCCGGCCGACCGGAGCACGCGACAGCGCGAATCGCCGCCGCGTGCTCCCGGCACGGTCGGTTCTCTCAGTCGGGCCTACGAAGCCTTGTACGGCACGGGCAGATTGAGCTCGATGGAGGCGCCCGTCACGGCAATCACCGGGAACGTCGGTCCATAGACCTGTGTGCTGGACCCCAGCGGCACGTAGAAGCCGTTGACGCTCCAGACGCCGGCCGCTTGGAAGGCGTTGTCGAGCACCAGGGCGTACTTACCGTGACGAGTCGTCGACCCGACCTCGCGTCGGCCCCCCGATCTGGCTCGCGTTGACCCCGAGCGTGGCCGAGAACCCGGAGGGCGCCCCGGTCACGGTCACGGTCCCGTACAGGAGGGTCTGGCCGAACAGGAGGAACGGAGTGCTCAGGTTCAGCGTGGTCGTCTTCCCCTTGCTGAGCGTGACCGTCTGCTTGTTGCCGGTGTGGGTGACGCAGCCCGAACGTGCGCAGAAACCGGGGTAGGCGGTCCAGCTCCCGGGGGGCAGGTTCGTCACCGAGTACGACCCCGTGGCGCCTCCCTTCGTTGACGGCTTGACGGACCTGGTGGCACAGCCGTTCGGGACCGTGCCCCCGCTGAAGGCGACAGTCGCCGGGCACACGACGACCGTCAGCGCTTGATCGGGTCGTTCGCGGACGCGCCGGTAACGGTGATCGTCCCGGCCAGAGGTGGCGGGTTTGACGGTAGGGGACACCAAGTTGACGTTGACCGTCCCACCGGCCGGGACGTTCTCGAGGGCCGGTGTGCCGAGGAACACCGGCTCTTCGAGTTGATCTCGTAGAAGCCGAACACGGTCCAGCTGCCCGGGGCAGCGACAGGGTGTAGGCGCCGTTCGAGGCCACGGTCGACACCGGGTTGGAGCACGGCGTGGGGCCGAACCGGGGCAGGCCTCCGCGCCGAGCACCGCCGGGCGAGAAGTCTTGGGCCCGCCGAAGACGAGGACCGAGCCGGTCACCTTCCCGTTGTGGCGCAGGTCGACGAGCTCGCCCGAGCCGCCGGCCTGAACCGCCGCACGCCATGGCGTCGTGTTGGCCAGACGGTTCTCGAGTGATCTGAATCCGAAGCCCGAGGCCAACTCGGGCAGGACGGTCACCAACAAGACGAAGCTCGCCGCCGCGATCACCGCGACGCGAACACGTTGCTGCCAGGTCCTCATCTCGACTTCTCCCTCTCTGTCAACCGCCCAGGATCGAGCGGATCCTGGCCGAAAAACCTACCCCCGTCGGTTGCTCGGGGCGAGGGAAACTGTCCATGGGCGTTGCGGGGAGGGAGTGCCCGAGGGATGTGATGGCCTGCCCCCGCGCCGGGCCTGCGCCAGACCGTTTCGAAGCGGGAATTGCCCACCTAGTTGATCGACTACTCGGTCCGTCGGCCACCGGAGCAGTCGGCCACGAAGAGCGGTCGTCACGGATGGTGTCGTGAGAGGCCCGGGCCTGGCGCGTCAAGCGGCGCCCGACAGCACGAGTTCGGCTACCAGGCGTGACTTCGAGGTGTCCGAGGGGGTCGAGCCTCGATCGTTGACGGCTTCTTCGCCCATGCGAAGCTTGCGACCGCGTGGTTCAACGCAGGAGAACTCGATCTGGAGTTGTGACGTGACCGTCACGATCGTCTTCGCCCTGGCTGCGGCGCTGGCCAATGCGGTCCACCTCATGACCCAGCACGCGGCCAGTGTCGGTGTGTCCGACAAACACCGTCGCTGGGATCTCGTCGGTTTCCTCCTTCGCCAGCCGCTCTGGCTCCTCGGTTGGGTGGCGGCGGCAGGTGGATTTGCCTTCCAGGCGGTCGCACTCCACAGCGGGCAGCTCTCGGTCGTCCAGCCCCTCCTCGTCACCGAATTGGTCTTCGGCCTGATCCTGCGCCGGTTCTGGGTCCACCAGCACATCGCCAAGATGGCGTGGACCGCCGCGCTGGTCACCTGTGCCGCGCTGGCGGTGTTCCTGACCGCGGCCGAGCCCCATGGAGGCCACCTGCAGCCGGACGCGGCAGCATTGGGTCTCCGCTCTGGCCGTCTTCGGCGGGGTCGTCGCCGTGTTGGCGGTCATGGCGCGCTGGGGATCTCCCGTGCGCCGGGCCGCGCTCTATGCGACCGCGGCTTCGATCACCTGGGCCCTGATGGCCGCGTTCATCAAGGCGACCACCGACGTGCTCACAGCATCGGGCCTGGTCGGGCATGCTGGAGCACTGGCCTGTCTACGCATTGATCGCCTCGGGCGTCCTCGGTTCCGTGCTCCAACAGGCGGCCCTACAGGTCGGCCCGTTGAGCGTGTCCCAACCGCTCATCGTCGTGGTCGACCCCGCCGTCGCCATCGTGTTGAGCGTGTGGATCTTCGATGAGCGATTCACCGTGAGCCTGGCCCAGAGGACCGTTGCGGGCGTGGCCTTCTGCGTCATGGCCATCGGCGTTACCGTCCTGTCGCGGACTGCGCCCACCGACCTCGACCGGTCGATGGCCGTCAGCCTGTGAAGACACGCTGAACTGGGACGGAGACGCGGAATATCTGCGGGTGTACCCTCACTCTGGTCCGCTCAGAGGACCAGCGTCGCCGCTTACGGCGACAGGATCGAGAGTCTCGATGGTTTCCAACGCCTTGCGGCGGGCTTGCCCGGCCTCTCACCACAAACCGTTTTCGCCCGAACGATGACCGAGGCGTTCGATACGGGCATGGACCTCCTCATCGAGTCCGCCAATGAGCTCGATTTGGTGGCCGGTGCTTGTGAGAGCTCGGAGGATGCGGCGCGGATCTTTGCCCTGGCCGACCGGATTCGCCGCTACCTGGCCATGAGCCGTCCGACCACAACTCTTGGAATGCGCCGAATCGTCTCCAACGACACGCGGCTCGCGGAGGAAGATGTGATTCATCGGACGGACGACTTCAACCGGTCGCACATTCGCATCCTGTCGGACTGACGCCGACTGGGGTCGTTCGTATCCACGCCTACTTCAAGATATTTACCGCCCGGGCCACTACGAGTCCGAGAAGGAACAGCGACGCAGTGGCCTGGACGGCCATCGCCAATTTCGCCCAACGTTTGAGCGGCATGACATCCGTCGGACTGAACGCGGTGGCGTTGGTGAAGCCCAGGTAGAGGTAGTCGAAGAACTCCGGTCGCCATTCCGGCGGGGCAACCCGAGGGTTCAGTTGCTCGGGAAACGCCAAGTCGGGAAACGGTGACATTCGCTCGGCGCGTTCCGCCGGACCTCCGCCGTCGAAGACCCAGTACAAGAAGGCGAAGCTGATGATGATCAAGAGCCAGACGACGAATCCCACCCGGAGGAGCAGGGTAGCCGAATCCGTCTCGGGGCCACCGCGGATCAGGTCGACGATCAGGCGAACCGTGATGCCGGCTGCCTTGGCCACGAGGATGGCCACGAGTCCAATGTTGAGAATCCGGGCCTCGCGAGTCCGGCGATCGATGCGACCCGGGTCGACGATGATCACGGACGCCAAGAGCATCGCTTCGATCAAAGGGAAGATCCAGCTGGGACCCCAGCTGAACCGCAAGGGGAGCGACACCGTG
The DNA here is from genome assembly GCA_963767195.1 of uncultured Acidimicrobiaceae bacterium. Classification (GTDB taxonomy): domain Bacteria; phylum Actinomycetota; class Acidimicrobiia; order Acidimicrobiales; family RAAP-2; genus Bog-473. Next base: position 522,601 of record CAVYDA010000001.1, read on the forward strand.
AGGGCCACCGCCACCACGAGTATGATGGCCATCGGCCAACGTTTCTCTCCCCGAACCTCCGTTGTGGTCATCGCGACGCACGGGAGAGGCGGGGATTCGAACAGGTCATAGCGACCCCTTTTCCATGTCCAGCCTCGCTCTCCGGAACGAGCTTGGCGTTAATTTGTGTCAAACGCGCGGACGATCCATTTAGTCCGGCGCCCGGCTCGAGGCACAGCGGAAACCGATGTGGCACGTCGTCGTATCCAACGCCTCCGGTTGCCTCGCCGAAGGACGAAACCGCAGGCAGTAGTTCGGAGCGCAAAGGTGTGAGCCTCCCTTTATCACCTTGCGCCCGAAGGGCTCACCGGGCGCAGCGGACTCCCGCTCGGCACGGTCGGATTCAACGCGCCCTGAGGTCGGCGAGCAACACGGAGCCGCCGAACGATGCTCGTCCCGCCACCAGTCAGCCGTCCACTCCCACACGTTTCCGGCCATGTCGGTCAATCCGTAGCCGTTCGCCGGGAACGCTCCGATGGGTGACGTCCCCTCGTATCCGTCAAGGGCGAGATTCCGCCAAGGAAAGTCGCCCTGCCAGGTATTGGCCATTTGGCGGCCTTCGGGATGGCGCTCGTCGCCCCAGCTGTAGAGAGCCGCCTCGAGCCCACCGCGCGCGCCACCTCCCATTCGGCTTCGGTCGGCATTCTTGCTCCGCGCCAGGTGGCGTAGGACTCCGCATCCTCGAAGCTCACTTGCACGACCGGGTGTTCGCCGAGATCCTGGAGATCGGTCCCGGGTCCTCTCGGGTGCCGCCAGTCCGCACCCGGAACATAGGCCCACCATTTGGTCGCGTCGTCGAGAGGGATCGGATGATCCGGCGGCTGGAACACCAGGCCACCTGGCTTGAGCAGTTCTTCCGGTGCTCCCGGATAATCCTGAGGGTTGAGCGGACGTTCCGCCAGTGTCACGTAGCGGGTCTCGTCGACGAACCTCGCGAACTGGCCATTGGTCACCAAGTGGCGCTCAATCCAAAAAGTATCGACCTCCATCACGTGAACCGGTCGCTCCTCGGGGTAGAAACGATCCGAGCCCATGAGGAATCGGCTTCCGCGGAATGTGAACCAACTCCGTAGGGAGAGCCGAGGTCATTCGCGCATGAGCATGAGCGCGGCCTCTCGTTCGAGATCGATGTACGGCTCTCCGCTCACGTCGATGGCGACACGGTCGATCTTGCCGCCGGTGAACGGGTAGGGGCGTTCGCCGGGATAGTCATCGGTCACGGGCTCTCCACTGTGCCGGCCCACGTACAGTGCGGCTCCGGCGATGGCGAACGCGCCGAGCTGGGTCTTGATCCTGGCTTCCCCGACCTTGTGGTCACCGTGGTAGATCGAGAGAGTCCCGGCCGTATGGTCGGCCTCGAGGCTCTCCTTCTCGAAGGAGGCCGAGAGGATCAGATTGTGGCCGGTGGGGATGTCCTCCGAGCCGACGATCATCTGCTCTTCGCTTCCCACGAAGTTGTTCACGTAGTGGAGCCGGTTGTCCTTCACGTAGAGGGCGTGGCCACCGAACCGAGATCCCATGGCGAAAGAGGACACCCTGCGCTCCGAGCTCGGGAATGTCGACGAGCGCTCCGATGGAGAACGACCGGCCCCTCGTGTTCGCTGCGAGCCACTCGGGGACGGGCGCAGATCCCGGACGGTAGACATAGCGCGTTCGATCGGCGGTGAGTTGCGGGCGGGGCGTGTTGAGGATCTCGATCGCGGAGCGGTCGTCGAGCGGGAACGCACCGTTGGCGCCGGCCTCGGAGAACCAGATGTTGACCAGCTCTCGGAGCTTGTCGGGGTGTTCGGACGCCAGGTTGTGGGTCTCGGAGCGATCGACATCGGTGTGGTAGAGCTCCCACTCATCGTCGTTGAAGTGGCTCCATCCGGCGATCGCCGGGTGCGTCGTGACCGCCTTCCAGCCTTCGTGCCAGATGGCTCGCGATCCGAGCATGGCGTAGAACTGGGTCTTGCGTGCCGACGATGCCGAGGCGTGGTCGATGCTCGACCGCATGGACACCCCGTCCAGAGGGACTCTGGGTGTGCCCCTTGATGGTCTCGGGGGCGGCGACGCCGAGGAGGTCCAAGATGGTCGGCACGATGTCGACGGCGTGGTGGTACTGCTCGCGGACCTCGCCCTTGGGCTGTGCACCCGCCGGCCACGAAATGATGCAGGGATCGCAGGTGCCGCCGTTGAACTCGTAGCGCTTCCACATCTTGAACGGTGTGTTGAACGCCATCGCCCAACCCGTCGGGTAGTGGTTGTAGGTCCGGGGTCCACCGAGCTCGTCCATCTGAGCGAGATTCTGTGCCAGGTCATCGGCGACGCCGTTGGCGAACTTCATCTCGTTGACCGAACCGTTGGGACCGCCTTCGCCGCTGGCGCCGTTGTCCGAGACGATGACGACGACCGTGTTGTCGAGATCGTCATTGTCTTCGAGGTATTGCAGGATGCGTCCGATGTTGTGGTCGGCGTGGCCCAGGAAGCCGGCATACACCTCGGCCATGCGAGCGAACAGGGCCTTCTCGTCGTCGTTGAGCGAATCCCAGGGCGGGTGACGTCCATCGTCGGAAACGGTTTGTCCTCTGGCCCGGTGCGGGTTTCGGGTGTGCCGATGGGGTTGACGGGTGGCAGTTCGGTGTCGGCGGGGACGAGCCGCAACTCCTTCTGGCGGGCCAGGGTCTGCTCGCGCAGTGCCTCGTAGCCCTGGTCGAAGCGGCCCTTGAACTTCTCGATCCACTCCTTTGGCGCGTGATGCGGGGCGTGGCATGCGCCGGGGGCGTAGTAGAGGAAGAAGGGCTTCTCCGGCGCGATCGCCTTGGCGTCCTGGATGAACTCGAGCGCCTTGTCGGTGATGTCGTCGGTGAAGTGGTAGCCCTCCTCGGGCGACCGGGGCTGGTCCACGAGGTGATTGTCGTAGACGAGGTCCGGAAACCATTGGTTGGTCTCGGCCCCCAAGAAGCCGTACCACCGTTCGAAACCCCGACCGCTCGGCCAGTTCCGCCGGGTCGAGGCCAGACTCATCTCATCGGTCGGGCACAGATGCCACTTGCCGACCATGTAGGTGTTCCAGCCGCGTTCACCCAGGATCTCAGGCAGCATCCCGTTCTCCGGCGGGATCGTCCCACTGCCGTTGGGAAAGCCGATCGCCGCCTCCGTGATGCACGCCATGCTGTTCCGAGTGTGGTTGCGGCCCGTCAGGAGGCAGGATCGCGTCGGGGAGCACAGCGCCGTGGTGTGCCATTGGGTGTACCGCACGCCGGAAGCGGCGACCTTGTCGATGTTCGGGGTCTCGATCGGGCCTCCATAACAGCTCATTGCGGAGAACCCCACGTCGTCGAGAACGATGTAGACGACGTTGGGAGCACCCTCGGGGGCCTTTACCGGTTCGAAGGGAGCCCAGTCCGGCTCTGAGTCTCGGATGTCGATATTGATGGAACCACGGAAAGGCTCTGGCATCACAACTCCTCTCGTGAGGTGTCCCTCGAGATGCGGCGGTCGGTGCTCACTTGGATATCACACGCGGGAGCACACGCTTGTCCGGTCATTCTCGACGGTGACGACCGTCCACGTGTGCTCCTGCACCCGTCCGCAAGCGCCGCGGGCGGGCAGTGGGTCGACGGCAGAGAGTGATCTGAAGGGTAGACACTGATGTGAGGTAGAGACATTGGAGCCGACGATACGTCGGCCGCATGCGGGGTAACCTCCACCGAACTCGTCCGCCGACGAGGAGAGGACAAGGGGGCTCAAACCTGATGCGAGGCGGGATGCAATCAATTTGTTCGAACGTCGATGCCGATCGGCATGGATCAGGCAGGCGGAGACCATCGAGGCGTTTCGCAGCGTCGCTCTCGCTCGCTCTCGCCGCCGGCATTGCCATGGGGCTACCCGCAGGAGCATCGACGCCCGGCGGCGATAGCCCCCACCTGGGAAAGTGACGGACCGGTAGCGACCCGATCGGTGAGTGCGGCCGCCTCGACGAACTGCTCCAATCCATCGACGATCACGAGTTGCGTGATGGGCATCCTTTCGCCGGCCGGCGGGACGCAAGGGTGTCTTCCTCCAACAAATCGGCGGTTCGGTCCTCGCGAGCAGCAATGCGTCGTTTCAATACGAGCCGGCGAGCAGTATCAAGGCCCTGATCGCCCTCTACGCCATGACGCAAGTCAAAGACAAGGCGGTCCAACTGACGACGCAGATTCCGATGGTCGACTACATCGGGCGGACCTGATGACTGCCCGTCGGGCACGATCACCGGCAAGGAACCACTCGGCACGGCCCTGCAACAGATGCTGCAGGTCTCCGACAACAACCGAACAGAAGAGTTGATGGAGTATTTCGGCGTCGCCAATCTGAATGCCTTTGCCTCTTCGCTGGGCCTGACCGGAACTCATTTCCAGACGTCGTCCAATCCCCCGGGATTCAACGTCATCGGTTGCCTGAGCTACGGATACAACCCGCTGCCGTCGACAATCGATGGAAACACCATGACCCTGCGAGACGCGGCCACCGTTTGGGGTCACATCGCCGACCTGCCGGCACTCTATGCTAATGCTCTCTACGAGCTCGCCGCCGGCAGGGACATGTTCAACAGCCAGGGCTCCGACTTCACGGGCACGTGGCCTATCCTCACCACGCTGAGCAGCGAACTCGCTCCGACCGGCCTCAGCTCGAATCAGGTCGCGAGCTTCGACGACCGAATGACGGTGAGTGTGAAGGGTGGTAGCTACGACGTCTTCGACTGCACCAGTGGCCCTTCCTGCGAGGCAACGTGGTGGGTCTTTGCCGGCAACGCGGAGATTCCGAGCTGCATCGGCTCGATCCGTCACGGAGACCAACTACGTATGGGGCTACTTCGTCAATGACTCGGTCGGACCGTACAACTCCAACGCAGACGACACGATTGGTGGGACTGCCTTCTTCAATGCGGAGGGTCAGGTTCTCGCCGCACCGATCGCCGAAGCGCTTTCCGGATGGGCGGCATGTGCTCCAAAGGTGACGCCAGCACTGACGATCAAGAAGGCGAAACTCGCATCCAGTCAAACAGTGGATATTCACACGACGCTCACGTCCGTCACTGACACCGACCCGAGCGATATCACCGGAGATCTCAACGGAACCATCAATTGGGGCGATGGCTCCTCCTCGTCACTCACTCTCAGCGGTGGTGACGGCTCGTTCACAGGTGCACAGCTGGCATCAGTATTCGGCTGCTGGGACATACAAGGCTTCTGTGCGGATCGAGGACGAGGCAACGGGCACTGTGGCGAAAGGCACGGTGAAGCTGATCGTCTCTTGAATCGGCGCTCGCATCCACAGCGTGGTCGGCCGGCCCGAGATGACAACGATCCATCCATGTAGGTACTTCGGTTCAGCCCAAGTCGCCGGGCCGCTCCGCCGCGTCCGCATAGATTGAAGGCCACCGCTGACACGGTGCTTTCCAATTGGCACGAGGGGAGGGCCAAAGAGGCGATCCTGGACTTCGTGAAGCGGACGACGACCGCAGGCCCCGACACTTCGTGTCGCCCGCGGACCGGATTGCCGCCTTCGACAATGACGGCACCTCGTGGGTTGAGCAGCCGTTCGCCACTCAGCAGCCCTACAGGACGATCATCGAAAAGGACCCGGCGTTCCTCGCGGGACTGGCGAACCAGGACCATGAAACCGTTGACGCGCTCTTGAAGGCCTTTGCTCGCTCGTGGGCTGGGACCACCCGACGAGTTCGACGTCCGGGTCCGTGCGTGGCGAGAAACCGCGAAACAGCCAAAGCTCGGGAAGCTCTATGTCGATTTGTCTACAAACCGATGCTCGAACCACTCAAGGCCCATGACTTCCGGGTCTTTGTGTGGTTTCTGGAGGCGGCCGGGACTTCATGCGGGTGTTCGCCGGAGAGACCTGGAGTATCCACAAGGAGAACGTCATGGGCCGGCCGCCGAGTACAGCTTCACCGACAGCAGGATTGTCCGTTCCGAGCGAGCTCTCGGGGGTCTCGATCTTGGGAAGGGAAAGCCCGCGCATATCTTTGCCCAGACGGGTCGGCTTCCTACGTTCGCCGGTGGGAACGCGGACGTTGACATCGAGATGCTGAGTGCTGCCACGTCCGGCTTGCTGGTCAACCATGATGATGAGGACCGTGAGTTCGTCTATACGAACCGAGCGGAGAAATCGTTGGCCAAGGCGCAGGAGTTGGGATGGACGGTCGGGAGTATGAAGAGGGACTAGAACACCGTCTACCGTTAGCGAAAACGATGAGCCCATTTGATGGCCATCGACATACTGCTCGATCGCTGCGAACAGCGGCCACCTCGCCAGGAAGAGTCGACGTCAGCCTTGTTTAGTACGCTGGCATGAGTGTCTAGGACTTGGCGAGCCCGCACCCCACGACCGATTTGGTTCAACGACACCCATGAGGCCGAGGCCAGGGAGGCACAGCTGCGCAAGCGACCCAGCCGGTTTGGCACATGGATCCTGCGGCGTTTGGGCTTCAGGGGTGAGATCGCGGAGCGCTCACCGCATACACAGACCCGACACCCGCACGAGCACCCCGTCCACCGACCTCCAGGAAACTGAGTTCGCCTCGATGATCGCCTAGCGGCAAAAGGCCGAACTGTCCCACCATGATTGGCGTCATCGGGATGGTCACGAATCCTCTCTCGTGAACGAAATTCGCGGGCCCGCGTCGGGGGCGTAGACGACACCGATGACGCGGAAACCGAATCTCCTGTAGATGGACACGTTGCGCTCAGTGCCTCTTGAAAGGAAGGCCCCCATGCCCTCAGCCCGGGCGCGCTCCTGGCCTTCAAGGATCAATATCCCACCGACGAAACGGCCGTGACGTCTGGATCGACGGGTGTCGCTCCAGCGAAAGCAACTGCCTGGACGATCAGTCAGCCGTAGGTCGGATACTGCGGCCACCCCTCGGGGGAGTCCTCCCAATCCTCCTGCCGTCCGTACGCCGCGAGATCCAGAACGTTGTGCACGAACAACATGCGATCCACACCTCGTTGTGTGGTCGAGTAGGTCCGATACACCTCTTGACCGTCCGAGAGGAAGAGGCTCAGCAGAAACCCCCCGTCGACGCCGCAGTCGGCAGCGAAGCTGTTCCCATGCGAGGAAGCGAACGGCACATCCCAGCCTTGACGGGTCCAGTAGGAAACCATCTGCTCGAATGGCATGTTCGAGACCGTGCGCCAGCTGACACCCGCCTTGGCCAGTCTGGCCAGGGCGGTGACGTTGTTCGTAAAATTGGTGCACCCCGGACAGAATTTGTCCGGGCCGACGTCCATGAATTGGTATACGGCCAGTTGTCGTTGCCCTTCGAAAAAGTCCAAGAGTCGTTTGGGCCCGTGCGTCGTCTCGAACACGTAGTGGTCGTTGTCGAAGCGCACCATCGGGAGTCGACGCCGCTGCGCGGCGATGGCGTCAAGCCGGCGTGTGGCTTCCTTTTCAGCCACCAGGAGGGCGTCGCGCTCCTGCCGCCACTCCTCTTCGGACACGATCGTTGGCATGCTGGTCATAGGGACCTCCAGTGCGCCTCGTCGGTCCCACCCTACATACGAGGGGCCGAGGGAAGTGCCCTACTCGGCCCCCAACCCCACAGCGTCGGCACGCCGGGGATCACGCGGTCGATGGCGGCTCAAACCCGAAGGCCTGCGTGTCGTCGCCTCCATTTGGAGGGTGGAGGACAGGACCAACTCAACGACACGCGGCAGATGCATATCCACTGACCGCTCCGGTTCACCGTCGCTCCACGCTCCACGTGCTCTACCAGGACGTCGGGCTGAAGGACTCGGAGTTCAGTCGTGCCTGAGGCCGGATCAGGCGAAACACGACTGGCGATTTCGGCCCGGGCCGACTGGGTGGAGAACTCGAACCACGGGTCGCCTGGGCCGGCAGCGTCGGGAATGAAGGCGTTCGAGATGCTGAACTACAGGCGTGATCGTCAGATGCGATGGCCCGTACCCTTCGAGAGGGACACGATTTCCACCCCAGGGTCAATGGGTCCGGCGTCTCCTTGCCAACGGTGCGCTCGTCGTCGGTCTTCTCTCCGTCCCGGTGTCGTGGGCAGCAGCGTCCACGGCGGCTCCGAGTGAGAGGCCGTCCTTGCCTGCGGGACCACCGGCCGCGCTCGACTCCGTGGCCTGCCCGACCCCGTCCACCTGCGTCACCGTCGGTGGCGCCGGCGGAGTTCTCGTGAGCCGCACGGCCGGCCGAACATGGTCGATGATCAAGGTTCCGACCGACCACTACCTCTACGGCGTCGCCTGCCCGACCCCAACGCGCTGCGTGGCGGTGGGTGATGCCGGGACTGTCTTGATCACCCGCGACGGAGGCATGGTGTGGAAACGGGAAAAGTCGGGTGTCGCCCTGCCGCTGAGCGCCGTCGCGTGCCCCAGCCAGCAGCGCTGCGAAGCGGTCGGAGACGGTGACACGGTTCTTGCCTCTACGGACGGTGGTGCCCGCTGGCGCCGGATGTTTTCCAGATCCGGGGTTCTCGACGGCGTCGGATGCAGCACTGTTGATGTCTGTACCGCCGTTACCAGCTCCGCGGCACAGGATCTGACTACTGCCAATGGGTCGACGTGGGCAACCGTCTCGGTCCCATTCTCCGTCCTCGATGCCCTCTCACCGATGAACGGCATCGACTGTCAAGGATTGCGGTGCGTGGCGGTGGGCGGGCATGGTCTCATCGCTCTGTCCAGCGACGGGGGAGCGGAGTGGTCGGTTGGCGCATCGCACACCACGGTCGACCTGTGGGCGGTGACCTGCTCCTCCGCCGATCAGTGCCTCGCTGTGGGCACGGGAGGCGGGGTCTTCTACACCGGCGACGGGGGCGCCACCTGGGCGCCGGCTATCACGCCGACGCAAGAGACCCTGCTCGGAGTGGCCTCCGCGACCATCAGCTCCTGCGTTGCCGTGGGCAGCGGGGGGAGTGTGCTGACCACATCCGACGGGGGGGCGGTCTGGTCGGTGAGGACGGGCCGATCGACACCGGCACCAACCCTGCGGGTCCTCGTCGTCGGCGACTCGTTCGCCCACACACTCGCCGCGGGGATCTCGCGGAACGCGACGGCATACGGAGTCACCGTGTTCGACGAATCACTGTGGGGGTGCGCACTGGCTCGCGGCAGCCCGGTCCTGATCGGCACGACTCCGAGCCCCGTGACCGGTCCCTGCGCCACGACCGGACCGGGATGGCAGGCCCTGTATCAGGCGGACGTCACTTCGGACCGGCCGGACCTCTCCCTCCTCGTGCTTGGGCCCTGGGACCTCACGGACGCGGTTCATCGACGGCGGCTGGCAGACGCCGGGCCTGCCGGGCTTCGACGCGTACTACGCGCAGCAGATCGTCACCGCCGTGCGGATCCTCGCCGGCGGCGGTGGACACGTGGTCATCGCCACAGTGCCCGAGGTCCGGACCAAGGGCGCTGAACTGTGCGTCCCCCCTCCGGCCAGCGTCCGTGACTGTCCCACCGAGACGCAGCGCGTGGCCGCGCTCAACGATACGGCGAGAACCGTCGCCAGTGAGTTCCCAGGCCAGGTGACCCTCATCGATCTCAACCAGCGCCTGACACCCAACGGCATTTTCGTCGGCACCGTCGACGGCACCGTGGTGCGAGCCTCCGACGGCGTCCACCTGAGTGAACCGGGCGGCGAGTGGCTCACCCCCTGGCTCGTCCCCCAGCTGATCGCAGACGCCCGGTGACGAGCGACTTCAGCGCGAGGAAAGCAGCGACCCACGGGCGATGCTTCCAGGATGGTCTGTCCCGCCAGCTCCACGCTGACCATCGCGGTGGAGAGCCGGCGTGAATCGTCAGAGGCAGCTCTTCAAGGGGCGGCGCGGGTGATACGTCGAGGCGTGTCGGGGACAAGCGCCGAAGGCGACCGGGAGTGTGGCTGAGGGCTACTGAGGGATCCGATCACCCTTGTCAGAATCGGACTACGTTACCTTCAGACAAGGGATCCGCGGGGTTGAAATGTCGAATCAGTCACCAGTATCCGACATGCTTACGGACCCGACGCACGCAGCGCCGACGACAGCCGAGAAGTGGCCGAGGTGGGTCGCTCCGGTCGCGATCGCCGCTGTGGTTCTCGGTCTAGCCGGCGTCGGCATAGGCGCCTATGCGGTCGCCACGACGCCGGCCAAGACTTCTGGTCCACCAGGTCCAACCGGCCCGCAAGGAGCTCAGGGTCCTCAGGGCTTTCAAGGACCTAAAGGAGAGCCCGGCCCCGCTGGTCCTGCAGGCACGATCACCGCCACCTCGATCGTTACTTCTACAGCAGTCACATCGTCTCCAGACGCTCCGGTTGGCACCGTTCTCACGGCCAATACGTCGTGTCCGGTCGGAAAGGTGCTCTTGAGCGGGGGTGCCGAGGTCTCTGCTTCGAGCGGAGGAGCTGACCACGATGTCGAACTCCGCTCCTCGTTTCCCTCCAGCGCAACGGAATGGCAGACCGTTGCCGTTGTCACGCGACCGCTGGGGGCTGGAGTCTCGATGACCCTGAAGCCCTTCATCGTGTGCGGAGACGTTGCACCGAAACGTGAATGACCCAACGCTCACGATTTGAAGGCCGGTAGCAATCCAATGCTCGCACTCGTCGCGGGTCGCAATGAGGACGAGTACGTCACCAACCCGCTCTGAGCTCTAGGTCGCTGCCGCGCAGAACCACGTCGGTGTGAACCCGTTGCACTACGCAGCACCGCAGCGACGATCGGGGACGTTCTCGTCGTCGTCCCCGACACACTGGCGTTGGCAGCTTCGAAATGGAATTCCGTAGAACTTCGTCGACCCTGGCTTGATCTACGGTCGAGGGCTCAGTGGTGCAGGAAAGTAAAGTCCAATGCATTGTCGACTCTCTGCGTCTGGACTTGCTCTATGGGTTTCAGGGTCGACCCGACTTGGCGATACCTGTACAGGTCGTACTCGTGCGTCGGCCAATGCCAGAACTGCTTGTTATCCACCTTAAGGCTGGAGAGGGAAAATGGAGTGAAGGCGGAGACTTTGGACGATCCGCCCACACATATCGGCGGGGGCGGTGGTGCATTCGGGGGAACCGGCCCAGTCGGGGGAACCGAGTCACACATGCCGGTGTAGACAGGCCCAACCGGCATCAACATTGTTGGGCTAGAGCACTCGGTGGATTCTCCGTTCGTGCTGTCGGATGCTTGCACGTTCATCTCGCCCGCCGGGATTACGTGATGTTGCCAAAATATGGAATCATTCTCGGAGAAGGTGATCGAGTCGCCCACAGCGACGGGGACGTTTCCACATCCTCCGGACGTCCCATTCCCCGTGTCAGCGTTCGCAAATATTCCAGCGCTGAACGTGCCCGATTCACACTCGAGATTCAGCCCGGCGTACCCCGTCTCGCCAGGCCCGTTCTCCAGTAATTGAAAGAGGGCATAACTCGTGTCCTGGCTCGCCGAGCAGGTCACCGTCGGCACGATGAAACTCACCCGTCCCGACTCGGTATACAAATGCCCCATGTGCATCGCCCCGGGGCTTGTGACGGCGCCAGCAAAGTACGGGGACGCCCGGCCTGTTGCCGCGGTCACGGGTGTCGCTATCGCCACTTGAGTGGCCCAGGTGGTGAGGGAACCGATGACGCTGGTCGCAGCGACAATCGCCAACCCCCGTCGGTGCCAGGTACCGTGCCTCGACATATGGCCCCCCTCACCAGCCGCCAGGGGTGATGTATCCGACCTCACGAACCAGCGGCTCGTACCGCGACCCACCATAGCTATTGAGCGGACGTGGCGCTCGTGTTGATGAGCACAGTTCACTAAGGCCCAGGTCGGACTGGAACTGTTCGCAGTTTTGGAGCATGCCCGACCGATCTGGTGTTGTACGACAGTGCGGTGTAGTCCCTCTAATACGGCACCTCGCAAATTGCATCGTCCCCACCCTGCTCGAAAAGCCGCCGTGAGTCAGAGAGGTGTTCAGCACGTCGCGTGACACGCCGATCCTCTCGCCCATCGCCCTCTCTGCCCGCCGGCGCGCGTCCCGTCTCCGGGATACACGTATCCCCAGCCCATTGAGCTGTCCGTCTTGACGTATGCCGATATCGGAATATGATGGGGGTATGGCACGGGCAGCGACGACGTCGGACGTCTTCAACGCGATCGCCGAGGAGCAGCGACGGAGGATCTTGGTGCTGCTGCGGGCGGGTGAGGGTCCGGTGACCGAGTTGGCCCAGGAGTTGGGGATGACCCAGCCGGGGGCGTCCAAACACCTCCGGGTGCTCCGGGAAGTCGGACTGGTGCGGGACCGCAAGGTAGGCAAGCAACGCCTGTACGGCCTTGACGCCCGTGGGCTGCGACCGGTTTACGAGTGGACCGGCGGGTTCGAGCGGTTCTGGAACGAGAGTTTCGACAGGCTGGACGAGTACGTGCAGGACCTCAAGCAGGCAAGACAGGAGGAGTAGCTGATGAGCGCGACCGGACGAGGAGAGCCGGCACAGTCTGCGACGACCGACCGCGAGATCGTGATCTCCCGGGTCATCAGTGCCCCGCGGGAGCTGGTGTTCGAGGCGTTCACCGAGGTGCGGCACCTGTCGCGGTGGTGGGGACCGGAGGGGTTCACCACCACCACGCGGGCCTTCGAGTTCCGCGTCGACGGGGAGTGGGACTTCGTGATGCACGGACCGGACGGGACGGACTACCAGGAGTGGATCTCCTGGACCGAGATCGCCCCGCCGGAGCGGATCGCTCTGCTGCACGGTGAGACCCGAGGCGACCCGAACGCCTTCAAGTCGGTCCTGAAGTTCGCACCCGACGGCGCGGCGACCCGGATCGAGATGCACACGGTGTTCCCCACCAAGGAGCTGCGCGACGAGGCGGTCGAGAAGTACCACGCGATTGAGGGCGGCCAGCAGACTCTGAGCAACCTGGCTGCATACGTCACCGAGATCGCTGGGAAGGGAGTTGAGGACTGATGGCCGGGAAGGTGTTCTTCAGCGTGACGATGTCGCTGGACGGGTTCATCGCGCCCGGGTCCCTCGGGGACTTGATGGGGCGGCAGTGGATGGAACTGCAGCAGTGGCTCTTCACGCAGCGGTTCTTCCGGGAGAACCTGAAGCTCGGCGAGGGTGGCGAGGAAGGGCGCGACAACGACATCGCGGGGAGACATTCGAGCGGACCGGAGCGAGCGTGATGGGCAAGCGCATGTTCGAAGCCGGCGAGCAGGGGTGGCCGGAGGAGGCGCCGTTCCACACGCCGGTCTTCGTCGTGACGCACGAGAAGCGTGACCCCTGGGAGCGGCCCGGCGGGACCACCTTCCACTTCGTCAACGACGGTATCGAGCCCGCGCTCGACCAGGCGCGCGACGCCGCCGGCGACCGGGACGTCCGCATCGCGGGCGGCGGCGCAACGATCCTGGAGTACGTGAACGCAGGCCTGATCGACGAGTTCACGATCGCGCTCTCACCCGTGCTGTTCGGCGCCGGAATCCGCCTGTTCGAGGGCGTGGAAGCGGACCGCGTGGCTCTGGAACCGGTCCGAGCGGAGCCGACGCAGCGGTTGACCCACCTGACGTACGCAGTCCGGGAGCGGTAGCTGTCACGACCTCGGCGCTCCGCCGTCGAGGTCAGCAGCGCGGTGAGATCATCGATGCCCTGAGTGTCAGGAGGGCGAGCGTTCGGGCCGCGAGCTCGGCCGCCCCGAGCACGTCTCGGCCGCTCTAGTGTCGGGCGACGAAGCAGCAACTCGGTGGTGTGGCCGATGGTGAGCGTGCCGCCGCTCGCGTCAATCACGGCACGAATGTGCTTGAGCAGCGTGCTGAGCACTTCTGGACGCAATGTTCTGTGGTCGCTGTGCGTTGGAAGCTGGTCGAGCCATTCGTCACGGGTATAGGTGCGCTCCCACTGGAACGACCGCTCCTCGACGGGACCAAAGCGCCCGCACGCCTCGATCGGACCAGCATGCGCCGACCGGAGCGTTGGCGCATGCCGCCCGAGCACGAACGTTTTGGCGACGATCTGGGGTGCGTGCTCGCGGTACACCGTGTCGAGCTCGTCTCGCAGGGACACTTCCTCGTAGCCGTTCGAGAACAGTGCTAGTCGGCCACCCGGGCGCAGCGCGTCGGCGGCTGCCGTTGGCCCGATGTTCTGATCAATCCAGTGCCATGCCTGAGCGGAGACGACGAGGTCGAACGGGTCGACGGGCGCCGTCCAGGTTTCGAATGGCGCGACGACGACGTTCACACCGCGTCGGTGAGCCACGGCGGCCATCCGTTCGTCCGGCTCCACGCCGATAACCTCGCACCCGCGGTCGAGGAACAGCTGCGACGCGATACCCGTGCCGCATCCGACGTCCAGTACCCGTCGGGTGTTCGCGCCGTCGATCGCGGTATCGATCGCCGCTGCCGGGTACGACGGGCGCGCGCGGTTGTATTGCTCCGCGTCGTCCCCGAACGATAGGCGCCGTTCATGGTCCACGACGCACCATCCTCGCAGGCGCGTCGAGTCGTGAGCGCAATGCCGCTGCGCTACGCGACCGAATCGGCGACCTGTTATACGCGACGGGCGGCACCCGCGTGTCACAGAACGCGCGGCGCCTCTGCTCACCCGAGCTATCCCCAACCGCCGGGAGTGGGTGCCACACTGCCCGTGGTACCGCCTGATCGGCACTCAGCAGTTGAGCGGTCCAGCAAAGCAGCCCATTCTGGAAGGGCCACTACGGAGGGGGCCCCAGGGTCCCACTTCGTGAGGCAGGCGGGCCATGCCGACCCCCGACGAAGAATGACGTCAGCCGACAAAGCTGATAACGAACCGTTCCTGTTGCCCGGACTCGACAGCGTTCGTGCAGTAGCTCTCACGGACCCAGTTGACGGCATCGCTCGAAGGAAGTCCACACAGGATTGCGAGGCAGGCCAAGGCCGTTCCGGTTCGTCCGTGGCCTCCGAGACAACCCAACTCAACTTGCTCTCCACCGCGAGCGCGTTCGAGCAGCGATCTCAAGGCGGTAACTACTGGAGCGGAATCACTGGGCACGCCGAAATCGGGCCAATCGAGGTGATCGTGGGACCACGGTGGATCCCATTGCGGGTCGAGATACAGACCGAAGTGGGGATCCTGATCACGGGCATAGGGATTCCGGGCGTCAAACGAAACGGCGGTGACCTCGGATCCATGAGGCAACACGACGACGTTTCGGTGCAGGTGCACGTCAAATCGCCGATGATCGTGGCCAGAGGCGGTGCATTTCGCCGGTTCTTCGTCCACGTACCAGTGGACCTCGCGTTGTGCGCACACGACTACAGATCGAGTCTCAACCACGCCTCCATTCTCGCAAGTCGGATCCATCGGCCTCGCCAGGGCCGTTGTGGTGCTCCCCATCGCCAAGAAGGTTGAAAAGGTGCGGCCTTGGCCCAAGAGCAGTGGTACCAGCTTACTGCCGTCAAGCGGGCTTGAGAGCCCTAACCGCCAGTACTGTCGGAATCGGTGTACCGCCTTCTTTGAAGCTATTAAGAACAAACCCTGCGCCGATAAAGGAATGGGGCAGCGGGATGTGCGTTGCTACAACTTTGTGCGTGAACCCGATGTGAACGAAGAAATCGCCATCTGCCAGAACTCGCCACGACTCTTCGAGGACGGCTGGATAGTCGGGTACATCGGTATGGATCATGCCTGCAACCGCACTGGCGAAATGGGATCACTGATCCGCAGCTCGTCTTCGGACCGGTCGCCGAGAGACTCATTCTCGTACAGTCAGCGATCGCATCACATGCAACGGGCATACTTACCCCAACATTCTTAGCTCAGAGACCAAACGAGCCGAACGCAATCCTCTCACCAGCGAACCGCCCTCATACGCGAGGAAGGGCGACACTAGGCCTCACAGGGCTCGATCGAAGTTTCGACCTCGACGACAACAGCGATCATGCCCGACCCGGTCGATGATTCATGGAGTTCGCCGGGCTCCCATAGGGCTGCCTGGCCAGCGTGGATGGGAATTGGTACACCGTCACCGCCGGACACCATGCCCTCACCGCTCACAACGCAGAAGAGTTGGGCGGCCGCAGTGGGGTGACGTCCCAACACTCCATTTGCTCCCAGATACATGCACCCGACGTGTCCCGGTCCACGGGTGACCGCGACTCGAGAAAACATGGCCTCACTACTCTCGTACCGGTCAACAGAGTTGCCGTCAGCTGTGCCGAAGTCGATAAGCCTCACAAAACCAGTCTTCCATCGGGATGCGAGGAATCACAGCACTGAACACCGGTTCGGAGCGCTTCGCTGGCCCCTCGGTAGAGGTCCGCCACGGTGAGGTGGCGATGTTCACCTCGTGGCCCTCGGTCACCGGAACGCGTTACTTGGCGAAGTGGTCCAGAGCGGCCTCCTTGGCCAAACAACCCGGTTGAAGACGACCCGTCCAGCCACCTGGGCACCTGAGCTCCCGCCGGCCCCTGGGTCTGCGAGTCCGCCTCAGAGTGCCGCGGCGGCCTCGCGCTCGCACGCCGTCCCCTCGAAGAACCGAGGATTCGCCCCGGCATGGAGCCGGACCGGATTGGTGAAGGTGAACCGCTCGAACTCCTCGGGAGTGACCGATCCCTGTTCAAGCAGCTCGTAGGCCTCGACCATGACGTTGCTCATCACCGGCGCGTCCCAGTGGGAGACGTCGCTGCCCAGCATCGGTCTCAGCGCGACCTCCCGACCTCCGAAATTGAGGTGGAAACCGAACGAGATCAAGGGATCGTCGGCCTCGCAGCCGAAGTAGAGGCGGGTCTCGAAGGGCTCGATGATGTCCTCCACCGTTGTGACCGAGGCCGCCGCAAACTCGTCGAGCACCGCGGGCCGGCCGGGACGTCGGGACAGGTGTTCTCCCAGCTCGCTCAAGTTGTTCGTCATCTCCGTGTTTCCGTAGCGCTCCACCAAGGCCAGCACTGCTTCAACATCGAGGTTGGCAGGATCGAGATCGTTGATGGCGTGCCCGCCCCGTTTGTCCCAATGGCCGATGAGGTCGGCCAGCAAAGCGCATCCCCAAGTGACCCCCCCTTCCAGGAAGCCGATGCGCAGCTCGGCAAACCGCCGGTACACACCGCCCAGGAAGAGGGCCTTGCACAGGACCTCATGGGCGCCGGCGATCCCGTTCACGTGGTTGAACACGTAGTTGGTGATCGATCGGGCCGGATGCACCTGCTGCAAGGAGCTGTGGAATGCGGGAGCGACCTTGTTCCGCACGCAGGCCTCCCAGACCGGGTCGTAGTCGTAGGGGCTGTCGAGGCCGAAGACATCTAGACGCGAACCCACCGGAGGTCCTTCCTTCGGTCCTACCGACCGAAACGCATGACCGGCCAGCACCACCGACTTGAAGCCCAGCTCCTGGACGGCGAAGTCGATCTCGTCCACGGCCTCGTCCGGGTTCTGCATGGGAATGAGCGCACCCGGCTCCAGCCGATCGCGGTAGGGGGCGAACAATGTGGCGAAGTACCGGTTGGTGGCCCGGCAGGTGGGGGCGCGGAGGTCGTCATCGGTGCTCATGAGAAAGCCCAGGGTCCATGAGGGATAGATCAGCATGAAGTCGATGCCCAACTCCTCCAAGCGGTCGTACATCAAGCTGGGGAGATGGGCCGTGGCCCGATCCCTGGGGTCCGAGACCGGGTTCCCCCACCACGAGGGCATGGATCGCCACCCATCCACAACGGCGGGGACCGACCGGTCGGCTTCGAACACGGCAGTGTCCAGTTCTCTGGCATGAGCCCGAAAGCGGTCCCGGAGTGCGGACCCACCCACCTCTTCGAGATAGGTCAGCACCTCGTCGTTCAACAGGGGCATGAACTCCATGAAGTGCCCATCGGCGTCCACGATCGGATGCCCGACCTCCGAGCGGACATCAGCGGCCGTCATGTTCCTGGTCGTCGTCACCGGTGAATCCCCGACTTTCGCTTGCTAGTCGATGCGGCCCAGGTCGCGTGCCCAGGCCAGGTTCTTACGGGCTGACCCCACATGGGCGATGTGCACGACAAACCCCTCGCCCTGATTCGGGTCGCCGTGCTCGATGCGACCGGTGTCACGCCCTTCGGCCTCGGTGGCCAGATGATCCAACTCGAGCCAGTAGGCGAGCTCGTCGTCGGTGGGCGAGAAGACCTCGTGCACCAGGGGGATGTGGTCAGGATTACCAATCATCATCCCGTAGTAGCCAAGGTCGCGAAGCTCGGTGGCCCACTTTCGCAGGCCATCGAGATCGTCGCTGTCGCCACCCCACATGCCGCTGATGGGGTAGCGGATCCCGGCCGCCTTGGCGTCGAGCAAGACCTTGGAGCGGAGGAAGAGGGTCTCTCTGCCCTCCGCCGACCACCGGAACCCAAGTGCCTGGTGAATGTCGCCGAACCGGGAGATGGCACCACCCATGTAGAGGACCCGTTCGGAGGCCATGGCGATGTCATAGGCCAGGCGGAGTGCCTGGGCCGTCTCCAGAATGGGGTAGATGATCTTGGACTTCAGCGGCAGGCCTGCTTCGACCTCCATGCAGTTGAGGAGGGCGTTGGCCCCGTGTACGTCCCGTGGCCCCTGCACCTTCGGCAGCAGTATCCCCGCCAGCTTCTCGTGCATGACCGCCCGCAGGTCCTTGAGGGTTTGGCCGGTGTCGACCGCCTGTACCCGGGCGAACCAGAGCGGTGCTGGGTCGTCGGGCAGCCGGGAGAAGAACTCCGAGACGATCGAGCGAGCCCGCTCTCGGTCAGCCTCGGAGCACGGCGTCCGAGGTTCCTCCAGGTCGATGACCACGGCATCGGCACCGTGGAACCGGGCCCTCTCGACTTGTTCCGCTTCGCTCCCGGGAACGAAGAGAACGGTGCGTAGTGGTCTGCTCTGCGCTCGCTCGTCGGTCACAATCCCTCCTCGGCCTGGACGCCAGCCACGACTGGCTGTACTCGTTGGCACAGTAGCAATACATCGATTCTCCGGGCAGCCGAGGCCGTAGCGGTGGTCAGGACCGATCCGCGACGGCTTCACGCTGCGTCAAGTCAGCTATCGCCGGATTGGAGCACACGAAGAGGTCAACTCGCCTCGACTCTGCGAAGCGTCGACCTGGAGCGTCTCGTAGGACAGGCTAAGCGAATCCCGATTGAAGGGTTCGACCTTTGGACTAGTGCGATGGACGGCCCCAAAGGCCGGCGGGGTGCTGTCCCTGTAACACAGCACCCTCAAACAGCATCAGACTTCTTCTTGAAGCGTTTGCCGCGGTTGCCTGCGACTCAAACAGCAACTAGCGGGCAGAAGACTCCGGCACCAGTCGGGGAAAGAAGATGCCGGCAGCACTGCGCAGCACGGTGACGACCCTCTCGGGAGGGATGTCGGCCTTGGGGTCCTCGGGCAAGCCTTCGAGTTTGATGTTCATTTCTTGTACGTGCTCTCGGATTCCGTCGAGGAATGTCTTGCCCAGTTTCGAGAGGACCTCCCCGAGGGCCGATTCGTTCAGGATGAATGGCGGTACCGGATGCGGAGTCGGGACCGGCCACGAATCGGGATGCCGTGGTTCGTCGAGGCCAAAGGCGTCGGAGAAGGGAAGGGCGGCCGCATCGCGAGCGGTGAAGGGGTTGCCCAGGTTCCACCGGTCCCGGAGGGTGGCGAGCAACGACGTATGCCGATGTTCCTCGTTGAAGACACCGCCTTCGGCCAACCAAGGAGAGACGAGGATGGCGGGCACCCGGTAGCCAGATCGGTCGAACGTGAATCCGTACTCACCCTCCGGGGTAGTCGGATCGGGTGGAGGAACGGCGGGCGGCGGCACGTGGTCATAGGTGCCGCCCGGTTCGTCCCAACCGATGAGCAACGTGGTATTCCACACATTCGAGCCCGCGTCGGACCGCATGCCCCGATAAGCGTCGTAGATGCGAGCCAGGAATGCCTCCCCGCCAAGGATCGACGAGGGGGTGTCGAAGCTGGGAACGTCCACGCCGTGGCCCGGTGCCCGTCCCTCTGCCGGGTGGTAGTCGTTATGCCCGATCACGAGGGTGGGCTCGATGAGGGAGAAGTCGGGTAACTCTCCGTTGGCTGCATCTACCTCGAACTGGGAGAAGGGGACGAAATGGGTAGCCAGAAGGTCCTTCAGCCGGCCGTAGTGGATGACACCGGTGAAGGAGATCTGCATCGGCTCGGCGATGTAGACCTTCCAGGTCTTGCCATGTTCTTCGAGTCGGTCGAAGATCGTCTCGGCATCATTGCCGGTGAACCACTTCTTCGCCGGGAAGTTCACGGCCAATCCTGAGGAAGTGCCGGCAGTCCAAAACGACCGGTTCATGAAGGTCTGGGACGGAACTTCGCAGAACCAGTGGTCGAATACGCCGAAGCCTCGGGCGAGTCCGTTCAGCACGGGTATCTGTTCAGGTGTGAACCCCGTCATGATCTGCGCGTAGTCGTCGTAGGTGGGCTGGCGACCCACCTCGGCGGTGAAGGTGCTGATGTAGTCGGTGACGAAGGCGTCCATGGTGGGCGTTTGATCCGGCTCGGGAGCGTTCCAGGGGGCCGACATGTCGTCTGCCACCTTGAAGCGGTTCGCCTCGCTCAAAATGTTGAAGAGCTGCGTGTTGGTCTGCGGATACTCCTCGCCGGAGTCGGGGTTGGGGCTGTCCATGTCGGTAGCCACGGAATAAGGGACCACCTTGCGGTCGGCTCCATGCTCAGCCCATTCGGGAATGGGATTCGAGAGGTCCTTGCCGTTCACACCGTCGAAGGTCTTGTCGTCCTCAGGCCCGTACAGACGACCGAGCACGTTGTCGAACGAGCGATTCTCGAACAAGACCACCACCACGTGGTCGAGCGCGTGGGACCTGTCGGGAGTGGACATGTGACGGACCGTAGCTGGACTCCTTGATCCTTGCAACGGGCCTTGGAAGCCTGATATTCATTCTGAGCCAGAGTTCATTCGAGCGCTTCGCGGCCGGGGGACTTGATCATCCCTTTCGCGTCCCGGGTGTCTTGCAACGTCTTCGAAAAGGGGTGACCGTGACCACACAAGCGTCGGAAACCACAGAGGTCCTCGGACCGGTGGCCCCTTACGAGCAAAGTGTGATGCAGCGCATCCAAGACTTCCAAGACCCACGCCAGGAGTGGCGTCGGCTCTTTTCCGAAGTCCTCGGAACGTTCTTCCTCGTGCTCGCCGCCGCGGGCGCGGGCATGATGGGCCACGCCTTCCCGGGCGTCATCAGCCACCAGGCCGCCGTCGTGGCTCCGGCGCTCACCGTGATGGCGATCATCTTGTTCATGGGCAAGATATCCGGTGCGCACCTCAATCCTGCGGTCAGCATCGCCTTCGCCTTGCGGAGGGACTTCCCGTGGAGGCGGGTGCCCGGATACATCGTGGCGCAGCTTGGCGGAGCCACCCTGGCCGCACTGGTACTCCACGCCATCATCAACGTTTCGGCGAGCTACGGCAGCAACTATCCGGCACACGGCTACTCGGACGTAGCCGCGTTCTGGATGGAACTCCTCCTCACCACGGGTCTGGTCAGTGTGATTCTCGGGACAGCATCCGGCGCCCAGAACGTCGGAATCTTCGGTGCGTTAGGAGTAGGGGGCTATATCGCACTCGCCGGACTTTGGGGCAGTCCGATCTCAGGGGCGTCGATGAACCCAGCGCGCACGTTAGGACCGGACCTGGCATCCACCACGTTCACCGGGTATTGGGTCTACATCGCTGGACCACTGGCTGGAGCGGCGATCGCGGTCGCAATCGCCTTCGTGCTGCGAGGCACTGGAGGGGGCAAATCAGGCTCCGGAGCCGCACAAGGGGACCTCTTCACCGAGTCCTACGAACCCGGCAAAGCTTGAAGGTGAGCACATCCTCGAGATGTACTGGCGGGCCTTGGTTCGACCGGGCCTTGGTTCGACGCCGGCGTGTCGGAGAAGCCCTGAGCGGCATCGTGTCGGAGAGTCGGATCGAGCAAAGCTCGACTGGCGACTGGACTCGTGGTGATTCGGGTGAACGCGAATGAAAGGACCCTCCCCAAAAACGGTGATCCGATGAGATCTCGCGGAAACCCAAAGAGGGGCCGCCTGCCGGGCCGACGGCGTCAACTGGTACTAGCTGTGACGACCGTCGTCGGGACCGCGCTGCCCTTGAAGGCGCCATCGCCGATCTGCCCGCGATAGCCCGCTCCCCAGCAATCGACCCCGCCCGAGGTGAGCAGGGAGCAGAAGCCCTGTGCATCGCCGACGAGGCTCTCCACGTCGCCAAGGGTGCCGCTGCCACCGACTCCGACCACCCCGACGGGGACGGCACTGCCAAGGTTGCCTGTCTTGTAGTGGATCCCGTCGCCGAGCTCGCCCTGTTTGCCGAATCCCCAGCAGTCGACCCCGCCCGAGGTCAGGAGCGCGCAAAAACTCGAGTCATTTGAGCCCGCCAGGCTCGCCATGCCGGCCAGGGTGCCGCTGCCACCGACTCCAAGCACCGCCACCGGGACCGCACTGCCATAGTCGGCGGGAGTGTAGAAGACGCCGTCACCCAGCTGGCCCGAATAGCCGTCTCCCCAGCAGTCGACCCCGCCCGAGGTCAGGAGCGCGCAGTACGTTGATGATTCGTTGCCCGCCAGGCTCACCACGCTGCCAAGCGTGCCGCTGCCGCCGACTCCGAGCACCGCCACCGGGACATCACTGCCATAGGAGGCGGTGCGGTAGAAGAGACCGTCGCCGAGCTGGCCGTAGGTGCCCAATCCCCAGCAGTCGACCCCGCCCGAGGTCAGGAGCGCGCAGTAACCGACCTGGTTGCCCGTAAGGCTCTCCACGCCGCTCAGGGTGCCGCTGCCGCCGACTCCGAGCACCGCCACCGGGACGGTACTGCCGTCCCCCTGGTCGATCGTGTAGAAGACACCGTTGCCGAGTTGGCCCTCATTGCCGTATCCCCAGCAGTCGACCCCGCCCGAGGTCAGGAGCGCGCAGAAGCTCGAGTAATCATCTGAGCCCGCCAGGCTCGCCACGCCGGCCAGGGTGCCGCTGCCACCCACTCCGAGCACCCTTACGGGGACGGCACTTCCCTTGAAGGACCCATCGCCGAGCTCAGGGCCCCCTCCCCAACAGTCGACCCTGCCCGAGGCGAGCAGCGCGCAAAATGCCGTCCCATCTCCGTCGCTCACGAGGCGCACCACGCCTCCTAAGGTGCCGCTGCCGCCGACTCCCAGCACCGCCACCGGGACCGCACTTTGTCCGAAGCTGCCGTCGCCGAGGTCGTCCGCCCCCCAGCAGTCGACCCTGCCCGAACCGAGTAGTGCGCAGTAGTTGTACGAGTTGCTCGTCAGGCTCACCACGCCGCCGAGCGAGCCGGAGCCACCGATTCCGACGACCGGCGCCCCAGTGGAACTATTACCAAAGACGCCGTCACCCACTTCGCCGTCGTAACCGAATCCCCAGCAATCGACTCCGCCTGAGCTCAAGAGTGCGCAGTGACTCCTTAAGTTGCTCGCCAAACTCACCACGTCATCGAGAGGATTGGTAACCACAAATTGGCTGCCACTGGTCGCACTCCCCCCTGGCGTCGTGACCTCGATGACACTCGTGGTCGCACCGCTTGGGACCAGGACCTTGATCTTGGTGGATGTGTCAGCGACGGCTGTCGCCGCGGTCCGGCCGTAGCTCACGTTCGTCGTATTCGCCAAGTTGGTGCCTGAGATGGTGGTGGCCGTCCCTACCGATCCTTGCATCGCGCTGAAGTTACTAATGGTGGGTGCCGGCGACGACGCCGAGGAGGGAAAGAGCGGGAGGAAACCGGCCGTGCTCGTGACCACCGCCCCGACCAACAGCCACTTGTAGCGCATCCCCCTACCTCCGTCTTGCCCATCGCGGCTAACGCAAAATCGAAGCAGTTCCAAAAGCAAAACACAAGGAAACTTTTGCGTTGGGGTGCACTACCTCCATCTGGTTGATGCCCGGCGCTGCGGCACGGAGCGAATTGCATGGTCTCGGCACGACGCTGGAGGTCGACTACTAGTACCGCAAGTTCGACGAAGTCGCTCGGATTCTCGCCGACCTTGATATCGACAAAGTCTGGAGGGTTAGTCCTTCCGAACCACCTCGAGGTGGCGGTCTCGGGCGCTCTGCCGATCACCGTGTGCTACGCCCTGGTCGGGATGAAGGAGTTGGTTTCGGTGGTGTCAGAGGGGACTCGAAACGATGCCCTAGGAAAGAATGCCTCAACCACCTCGGGCAATAGCCCTTTCCGATGGGCGAAGGGCGGGTTGAGCGGCCAGACTGCACGCGACACGTCACCGACCGAATTGAAGGTGACCAAACGGAGACGGAGGACCACGGTGGCGGACATTATGAATCCATCGTTCATCGACACGTCGATCGAACCGCGTGCCGTTACCTTCGAGAACCCGACCGGGGCCCGGGGAGCAGGCGGCACGACTGCTAGCGGTCGCAAGGGGGCGCCCAGCCAAGTCATTGGCGCCGGAGAGCGCGTGGTCCTTGCCGACATCGACGGACCTGGGGTGCTCCGTCACCTCTGGATGACCATGCTCCCCGCTCCGCCCGATCGGCTGCGAGCACTATGGATCGAGGTCTTCTACGACGGCGCCGACGAGCCGAGCGTCTCGGTGCCGGTTCTTGACTTCTTCTGTTTGCCGCACGGCCGAACCGCTCCCTTCGCGTCGGCGCTTGTGGCCGTGGCCGAAGGCCGAGGCTTTAACAGCACGATCCCGATGCCTTTCGCCCATCACGTCCGCATCGAACTCGAGAACGGATCGGACGCCCCGACCGTCCTCTACTACCAGGTCGACTACACGCTGGAGCCGGCCATGCCTGCGGGCAGCGGGTACCTCCACGTCTCGTTCCGGCGGCAGAACCCGACCAGGCTGCGTTCTGATCTCGTCGTCGCCGAAGGGTTGGTCGGTCCGGGGCGCTTTCTCGGATGCAACTTAGGAATACGGATTCTCGATGAGGGAATTTGGTACGGAGAAGGCGAGATGAAGATGTTCCTCGATGGCGACACGTCGCATCCCACCATCTGTGGCACCGGACTCGAGGACTACATCGGCAGCGCCTGGGGTATGGGGCTGCACGCCGCCCCCTACGGTGGGTGCACCCTCGATGTCCGGTCACCTGAGTCCACCGGCCCGCTATCGCAGCCAGACTTCGTCGGGATGTACCGGTGGCACGTCCCCGATCCGATCATGTACGCGACCGACCTCAAGGTGACGATGCAACAACTCGGGGGTGTGCTCTTTCCCCCCGGCCACGAAGCCGAGATAGCGGCGATCGAGGACAGCGGGCGTCTCGCCGGCCAAGGTTGGCAACGCTTCGCCGGTGGCGCGTTCACCTTCGGCATCGTGGAGCGGGTCGACGACGCATGCGCCACGGCGTACGTCTACTGCCGGGACCCTCAGACGGTTGAGCGTCTCAATGTGGCCATGGCAATAGAGGACCTTGGGCGCCGACCATACGAGGCTGCTGATCCGATGGAGGGGGTGGGCATCCTGGGCACCTGAAACTAGAAGGCACCTGCCACGGGTCACCCCTGCGTCGGTGGATGACCCTCCTCGACCCTGCAGGGGCGGTCGAGGACACCTGTGAGAAACTCGCAAAATGGAGCAGGACAGTGTCGAGGCGGAGTCGAGGCGGCCGCTAGCGACGGTTACGCGGATCGTCAGCCACGGCGCAGTATGGACCGCAGTTCTGGTTCCCATGTTCGTGGTCCTCGCCCACGGATGGACGGCTGGTGGCGACTTCGCCTCCATCTCCATCCGAGCATTCCAGAGCACCTTGCTTCAGACACCGGTGGTCGGCATGGTGTCCACGGCAGGGAGCGTCGGGCACAACATCTCCGATCCCGGACCGCTGCTGTTCCGGTTGCTAGCTATACCGGTGCGCATCGATCCGGCTCACGGTGCGCTGTGGGGTGCCGCTCTGCTGGGTGGTGCGGCGCTGTCGGTCGCCGTCGAGGCGACCTGGTCGACAGGACGGTGGCTGGGATGCGCCATCATCGGATTCTGTGCCCTTGATCTGGTGTGGCTGGTGCCCCAGGTCTTCGAGACGCTCATGTGGAACGCCTACTTCCCGATCCCGTTCCTGGTGGCCACCATCGTGGTGGCGTGGGTCGTGTGCCTCGGCGGGTACGGGTGGTGGCCCGTTCTCGTGGCGACGGCCTCCATCGCCGCGCAATCCCATCTCTTCTTCGTGCTGCCGTGCGTTCCACTAATCATCGTGGCCCCGGTCGCCGCGCTGTGGGTCGCCGGTCGGCCGCACCGCCTCCGCTGGCTCGTCATCGGCATCGTCGTTGGGGTCGCATGTTGGCTGGCTCCGTTGCTCCAGAACCTGCACGCACAGGGAAACCTGACCGCCATCCTCAGGGGGAATGGCGGCCAGGCTGAGGGCATCGCCTTCGGGCTGCGGGCGGTGGCAACGGCGGGTTCTCCATGGCCCATCTGGCTGAAGCATGAGCCGAGCGGCTACTTCGGCACCTTGGCGTTCCTGCACGCCAACGGGCCACTGGCCGGATTCCTCGTCCTCGTCCTTTTGGCCGTGATCGCTGTCGCGTCGTGGCGCGGTGGGCACCGCAGCCTCACCTCGCTGGCGCTGGTGGCACTGATTTGTTCGATCGGCTTCACCGTCAGTCTGGCTATCTTCCCCGTGAAGAACACGCTCAGTCTGGACTATCTCATTTATGGCCTCTGGGTCCTCGGGGTCGTGTTGTGGACGGTGGTGGGGTGGGCAGTTGCACTGGTGATACCAGCGGCGGTTCGCCGCTTCAGTTCGTCGACCGTTTTGACACCCCCGCGCGGCTATCCATGGGTGAACACAGTTGCTGTGGTCGCAGTAGCCGCCTTGCTGACGGTGGGTTTTGCAGCCGTTTGGCCATATCGTTCCGGCAGGGCCAGCACCACGAGCACCCTCGAAGAGGCGCGATACACGACGATCAAAGCGGCATCACGGGCAATCGAGAGGCGAATCCCGCGAGGGCCGGTGGTCGTTGCCTTTCATGAGGTGGGAGGAAAGACTCTTTCTCGCTACGACGCCGGCGTTATCTCTGAAGGCGTTGCCTGGCAGCTGGAGGCCGACGGCTGGCAGCCCGGATTGTTCGGAATCGAAGCTTCTTACACCGGGCTCACGCCTTCTCTAAGGGCGGCGACGGCGATCGTTGGACTCAACGGGTTTCGGGTGATCTCCGTCGTACGGAAACCGTGTCGTTGGATGACTGCCGGTTGCCTCCTCTGAATCCGGCCTAGACCCTCCGGTCATCCTCATTTACTGTGTCCACGCAGGCCGATTCAATCGCAGGTGGGGAAGTAGGCGTACGGAGGCCGCCTGGGTGCGGTTCCTGTAACAAGCACACTCAAACAGCATCGATAATTTCAATGCGTGCTTGCCGCAGTTGCTTGCGCCTCGAACGGCACTTTCATGGCCTCTGCCCAGGTTCTACGGATCACCCATGTAATCGCACAACGGAGCTAACCGCGCGCTTGAAGACGCTCGCGCGTTATGGAACGCACCTCCACTCGTGTGGCGTTGCCGCTCAATAGCGTGTCACGTTGTCAATGATGATAATGAGCGCCCGATTTAGAGTCCGGCGCTCATCGCTTGTCAGGCCACTCAAGAGGCGTTCCTCCAACTCTCGGACCTGACTGCTGACGACACTCCGCTTCCTGGTGCCAGTGCGGGTCAGGTACGCGTTGAGGATGCGGGCATTCGTGGGATTCCGACGACGTTCGACCAGGCCGGTTGACTCGAGCTGTTTGAGCACCTCGTTCATGGATTGCGGGGTCACGAACGCCCGCCGGGCGAGGTCGGCATTAGCCAGACCTGGCGTCTCGGCCAGGAACGACAGGACGACAAACTGGGGGATGCCGAGGCCGTGCGCGGAGACGATCTCCTCTAGGCAGACGTGAATGGCGGCTTGTGCTCGTTTGATGAGGTAGCCGGACATTTCCTCGGTCCTCGGTTCCGGCTCGTCAATGGCTTCCATCGGGTTCCTTTACTTATCAGGTAGCCTGATATAAGATTATCAGGCTACCTGATACTAACAAGGAGGGAACATGAAGACCATTGGACCAAGCTTCATCGCCCTACAGGTGAGTGACCTCGAGACTTCGGCGCGCTTCTACGCCGAGGAGTTGGGACTCGATCCCGTGGCACAGAGCCCACCCGGAGCGATCGTGTTTGCCACGACACCTATCCCGTTCGCCCTCCGCGTGCCTTCAGTGGACCTCTCAGAAGTCGAGCACCTGGGCTGGGGCGTCGCACTCTGGCTCAAGGCGGACGATCCAAGCGCCCTTCACGACAAGCTGGCCGGGGCCGGCGTCGCCATCGTCACGCCCCCCTTCGAGGGTCCGTTCGGGCTCACCTTCGCCTTCGAGGATCCCGATGGCTACATCATCACGATCCATGGCTGATGGGTCCGGCGGTATCTCGCAGGCGGATGGGGGAACATTTGAGGTCAGGTACACGGGAACGTTCTCGTTGGCGGCGAGCATCCGATTCCTCGAGGGCTTCACCCCTGCCGGGTACGAAAGATCCTCTCCGAACCACCTCGATCTAGCCTTCTGTGCCGGACCGCTCTGGCACCCCGTCGCCGTCCGACTGGCAAAACGAGCCGGCAAGGTGATCGGGTCGTTCGTAGGAGATCTCAGTCCCGAAGCCGTTGCATCCAACGTCGCTCGTATTCTCTCGCTCGACGTCGATGCACGGGAGTTCCCCGACGTCGGACAGCGAGACGACGTAGTGGCGGGACTCCAAGCGAAGTACCCGGGCCTGCGCCCAGTTTGCTTCTGGACCCCGTACGAGGCAGCTTGTTGGGCGGTCATCGGGCACCGGATCCGCATGATCCAGGCCGCCACCGTCAAGGCGAGGATGACAGAGCAGCTCGGGCAAGCGATTGTGCTCGCTGGAGCAACGCTGTTCTCCTTTCCTTCCCCGCAGCGACTGGTCGGTCTCGAGGGATTTCCCGGACTCTCGGGTCGCAAGCCTGAGTGGATACGCGGGATCGCTCGGGCTGCCCTCGATGGAAGACTCGAGCCAGAAGCGCTGCGGGCGCTCCCGCGCTCCGAGGCAGTCGACCAACTCAAGGAACTCGGCGGGATCGGCGACTTCTCCGCGGAGTTGATCCTACTGAGGGGCGCCGGCGACCCCGACTGGGCGCCACGACACGAGCCACGACTCATCAGCGCCATGAAGTTGGCGTACGGCCGTGCCCATTTCGACGATGACGAAGTCGTTGACATCACTTCGGCCTGGACGCCGTATCGGACCTGGGTCTCGTTGCTGCTGCGGGTGAATCTAGAGGACTCGACCCACGAGATCTCGGGCGCTCGTCGCCGAGCAGCCCGCGGATAGGCCAGCTCGAAGGCCAGCCGCCCGCAGGGCACCTACAACAAGGATGGCGCCCGCGTGTTATGGGGCACTTAGCCTTGATCATTCTTCCGGCCCCGGCCGCGGCGGCTTTAACTCTGTCGATCGTCTCGAGGTGTGGGGAACGGAGCTCTGAGTGCACGGGGACGTGAAGGGTCAAGGTTCGCTCGTTCGATCTCGTGATGTCACGCCCTGCGGGATCGCTTCGGGGTCGGGCGCCGGGACCCGACGCTTATGGGAACGCGGCGCGTAGACGCGCGAAAGGCGGTGGCAAGTTCACTGGCCCAGGGCCAAGTCTCGTCGAGGTCGCAAGATGAGGTCACGGCCGCGGTGGACCAGGATGGCGGCGACGTGGAGGACCCGGTAGCGCATCGTCTTGGGCTCGGCCTTGGCCAGGGCACCGTCGAAACAGGTCATCTGGCTCCAGGCCAACAGTGCGCCGGCGATCAAGTGAGACCGCCACCCAGGCCTCGTTGGCGCAGAAGCCCTCGAAGGGCAGGTTGGCCAGTCCGCAGGCCTTCCAGCAACGCACCCGGTCCTCGACGCGGGCGTGGCCGCGGTGGCGCAGCTCGAGGGCGGCGATGTCGTCCCCGTCGGTGTTGGTGATGAAGCAGGTGTGCCGCCAGCCGGCGCAGGTGTCGAAGAGCGAGAGCTGGGCGCCTGGGTGCGGGCGCTCGCGCCGAGAGATGACCCGCATGTCTCGGGCCAGCCCTTGACCTCGTAGAGCTCGGTGAGCTCGATGACCTCGGCGCCCTCTCGGATACCCCCGTCGAGCTCATTAGCCCGCACCCAGTCCTCTTCTTGGGCCAAGAGAAGGGCGTCACGAACAGAACCACTGATGGGAAAGCCGATCGAGTAGTCGAAATTGGCATCTGAGAGGGAGGAAACGAAACGATGCGAGGCACCGGCCGAGTCGGCCCGGACCAAGATGGGGTGCACGACGAGCGCGGGATCGTCGCCTTCTTCGTGGCCGAGCGCGTACTCGGCGGGCACGGCACGGACGGCCTGCTCGAGCAGTTCGAGGTGGTCGTCGGTGTCGCCCGGGGCGGCGTTGCCCGGGCGCAACATGGCGGCCAAGGTTTCGTTGGTGTTGTCGCACCACACGGCGAAGGGGTTGAACCCGAAGCCGTGCTTGTAGGTGGGCGCGGCGTCTTCCTTCTCCGAGAAAACGTTGAGCAGGGTCGAGTCGAAGTCCCAGATCATCGGGCCCACCGGCGGCTCCGCCGACCAGACACGCTCGCGGCCGGCGGCCAACGCCACCGGGATCGCCCGCAACTCCACTGCGGTCGTGGCGTGCACGGCCCGCCAGGCGGTGGCAACCGAGGCCACCGGACCGAAGAGCTCCTCTTGTTCTTTGAGCGCCGCGACGTCGGCCAGGCAGTCCGCGCCGTCCGCAATGGCGACGCCGAGATGGGTGAGCACGACGCCGGGATCATGGGTGTGCCAGTTGATCCCGCAGTCCGCCATGGCGAGCGACATGGCCTCGGTCAACCCGCTGCGATCGGCCAGTTCAGCCAGCAGTGCGGCACCGGCATGGCTCACCAAGTTCTTCCCGTCGGGTATCACTTTGGCCCGACGGACCGAGCGACTACGGTGCACTTTCAAGGAGCTCTCCTCCTGGTTTGATTTGGTTGCTGTGGTAACAACCATTCTTCCAGGCAGGAGAGCTTTTTACGCGGACACGCGCACCGCGCGAATCAGGGGCCGCGCGAATTATCGAGGTTAGGGATTTGACCGTCCCCGGTGACGACGCAGAGCTTTGGCCGAGTTTCGTCGCCACGGTGTTCGACCAGGACAGCGGGTCCATGTGGTGATAGTCGCCGACAAGGCGGAGGTTGACCGTGGATCAGATTCTTCGCCAGCTTCGAGCGGCCATCAGGTCTCGCCGAACGATCTGGTGAGATTCTGCGAGCGGAGTTCCCCGACGTTCGATGATCCTGCCCCCTTGTGGCCGCGGCCAACCGTACGGACACGCATCACGCGGCATCTATCGGGGCGCTCGCGACCGCCAAGCCACCGCGGCTCGTCCCGGGTTGGTAACCGCGGAGGTGTCCTACCTCCTGGCTCGTGACGCCGGCTCCACGCTCAAGGCCGCATTCCGACGCTCGTTGACTACCGGCTTCTTGACTCTGCCTGGGACATCGGGGCCCACCAGCGATGAGCTCGAGCTTTGGGGCCAGTCCACCGCCGAAGCATGGCACCGCAACCAGAATTCGCGCCGCCAGCGGCGTCAGACCATCGACGGGCGCTCCCAGCCCTGGCCGAGCACGTGCTCGTTCAAGAACGCGATGACCGTCTCGTACCAGACGATGCCGTCGCCAGGCTGGAGGACCCAGTGGTTCTCGGCCGCGAACCACAGCAGGCGGGCGTCGACGCCCCGCCGGATGAGGTCGCTCCAGAGACGCAGCGACTCGCCGACCGGGCAGCGGTAGTCGTGGTCCCCGTGGATGACGAGCATCGGAGTGGTGATGGCATCGGCGTAGCGGTCTGGCGACCACGTCCGATAGAGCGCAGGGTTGGTGTCGGGGTAGCCCCACTCGTCGGCCCACATGGCCGGGTAGTCGGTGGTGCCCTGGAACTGCTCCAGGGACCACAGGCTGGCGTGGCTCACGATGGCGGAGAACCGATCGGTGTGTCCGGCGATCCAGTTGGCCATGTACCCGCCGTAGGAGCCGCCCATCGCCGCGGTGCGCGTGGCGTCGAGGTCGGGCCGCTTGAGCGCGGCGTCGGTGACGGCCATCAGGTCGTCGTAGGGTGCGCCGCCCCACTGCCCCCAGCCGCGACGGATCATCTTGGCGCCGTAGCCGGTCGACAGGGCCGGGTCGGGCAGCAGCACGGCCCACCCGCGCGGCCAGCAGCCAGGGGTTCCAGCGCCAATGCCAGCCGTTCCACGAGCCCTGCGGTCCCCCGTGGATCCACAGGGCCAGGGGGGCAGGTGCGGCCGCACCGGCCTGCTCGGGCAGCACCAACCACGCCCGCAGCGGCGTGCCGTCCGCCGCCTCGGTCGTCAGCTCCTCCACGCGCCCCGGCACCCCCTCGATGGCTCCCGGGGCGTCAATGTCCGTCAGCGCCGCGGCAGGGCCCGCGGCGCCGAGGTCGAGGCGGACAGGCCGCGGCGGTTCTGTCATGGAGGCGCGCAGGACGTAGATCACCCCACCACCGGGATCCACCTGGGGTGACACCCAGGCGCCATCTCGGGTGAGCCGGGTCGCCTCACCCGAGGCGACGTCGATCCGGTACAGCGGGGCGTGCCCGTTGCAGTCGGTGGTGGCGATGACAGCCGCGCTGTCGGCGCTGAAAAGCGCGCCGGTCACGAACGGTTCGTCGCCGGCGCCAAGTGCCCGCCCGGCGCCTGTCGCCAGATCGATCAGCCACAGGTCGAGCCACGATGGCTCGGTGATCGTCGGCCGCGACGTGCGAAGCGCCACGGCCAGGCGCCCGTCAGGCGAGAGGGCCGGTGCCTCGTACACGAAGGACCCGTCCTCCGTGACCGCCAGCGTGCGGCGGGCACCGGTGGCCACGTCGATCGCCACCACGTCGCTGCGGACCCGCCCCTCCTCCAAGGGTACGACCCAGTGCACGAGCACGGTCGTTCCGTTCGAGGAGAGCACGGGAGCGGAGTCGTGCAGAGCCTGGCCGGCGTCCGGGGTCAGGTCCCGGAGCTCGACGGGGCCGGGCACGCCTGGGTCGATGGTCGCCGCGTAGAGGTGCACCTCGTCTGGGCCGAGGTGGTGGTCCCAGTGCCGCAGGTTCCCGCCTTCGTGGAGGACCGCGCTCACCTCGCGCTTGCGCCGGGCCGTCCACCACTCGCGGTCCTCGTCGTCGCTGGGCGCGCCGGGTGCGCACTTGGCCGCCACCACGACGGTCGTGGTCTCCCGGCCGGTGGCGACCGCGGTCACCCCTCCCGGCCGGCACGCCACCACCCACGCGTCGCCCCCGCCAGCGGGCAGGAGCCATAGCGCGGCCATTTCTTGTTCGTCCTTGCCTTCGGGCGTGTCGGACTCGGCTAGTCCGGGCCGGGTGGAGGTGAAAAGCAGGGAGCCGTCGGGCAGGTACGCCGCGCTCGACTCCCCCTTGGACGAGCGGGTCAGCTGGCGGGCTGGCGCCGCGCCCGCGGGATCGAGCGCCCAGAGTGAGGTGACGAACTTGGCGCCCTCGGCGTCGAGCTGGGCCACGCTAGCGACAAGCCTGTCACCGGTAGGCGACAGCGTGAGCCCGCCGACGCGGGGAATGGACATGTAGGCGGGCGGGGAGTCGAAGGGGCTGCTCTCGGGCGCGTCGTCGGTGGGGGTCATGGATCGATCCTTCACCGGACCGCTCTCGCGATCAAGGCCGCCAGTCGATCCAACCGCCATGTTCGTGCACCAACCTCTGCGGCCATCTTGGCCAATGCGGGCGACTTCAACCGCTTCGCCCACCTGGCCGGCGCGCGCTCGTTCACCGCCTTGGTGCCCAAGATCGACCAGTCCGGTCGCCACAGCCGCATGAGCCGCGAAACCGAGGCCCTCAGATCCCCTCAGAGGCCCGCAATCACCGCTGGTGGTAGGACAGCACCCGGCAAACCATCCCTCTGCGGACGCCGATCAATCCCACCACCAATCCTTCCGTCGAAACGGAGAAGCTCAATCCTTGGGGCGGATGGAACGGGACCGCTCACCTGGCGGCCTCCTCGACGTCACCGTTCAGGCAGCCGTCAGGCGGTGCCGGGAATCGGCAGGGGAGGCCCGCAGACTCCTCGAAGGCGGGTTCCCGGGTCTGGCCTACGTCTGGGCGGTTCGCTCCTCAAACACCGTAAATAATTCCAATGCGTGCTTGCCGCAGCTGCATGCGCCCCGTATCGCACCATGGGGGCAGTAACTCCGACTTCGGGCAAGATGGTGAGAGTGCGACCCGACGACATCAGACTTTCGTTCAACGAAGCCCCTGATGTCTATGACAGGGTGCGGCCTTCTTATCCCGCTGAGCTATTCGACGCTCTCTTCCAGATGCTGCCATCCCAGCCGGAAATCGTGGAGGTCGGCCCGGGAACCGGCCAAGCCACGAAGGATCTCCTTGCCCGGGAAGCATCGGTGCTCGCCATAGAGATAGGTCCGGCGACCGCCGCCAAGTTGCGTTCAAACCTCCTTTCGGATCGGCTACGTGTCACCGTGGGGGACTTCGAGGTCATGGAGATCGCAGGCGGTGAAGCCGACGCTGTCTTCTCTGCTACCGCCTACCACTGGATCTCCCCGAGGGCGCAGACGGATCGTCCCGCCGCCATCTTGCGATCAGAGGGCCTCGTGGCGATTGTCGATTTGATCCAAGTCGATTCGCCCGAGGATGCGGGCTTCTTCGCCGCCGCCCAGCCGATTTACGAGCGGCACGGACAAGGACACATCGGACCCCCGGCACCAGCTCGTGGAGACGTCGATCCGAAGATTCGTGCGGTGCTTGACACAGATCGTCGATTCAAATGCGTTGAGGTCCGCCAATACAACTGGGACCAGACGTACAGCGCTTCGGACTACCGGAACCTGATTCTCTCGTACTCCGGCACCCAGATGATGCAGGAGTCCGACCGAGTTGGTTTGCTCGACGATATGGACACCTTCATCCGGAACGACTTCGGCGGTGTCGTCACGAGGCCGCTCGTCGTCACCCTCACTACCGCCAGCCTCCGTTGACGCAGTACCGCTAGGTCGGCACTGCCCCCGAACAGTGATAATGCTCTGAAGGATCCACCGCTGCACTGCTTGTCCTGAATAGCTTCAGGAGTGCGGTCAGGTTAGGCCTGACTCGCACACAGACAGCGGCACGTCCCGTCTCCGAGGAAGGGTGATGAGGATGTCCCGAGTCATGTGGGATTTCGGTGACGGCCCCACAGCTGTTCAGGCGGCAGCCTGATCGTAGTTGGCAGGTGTGACGAGTCCTCCTTCCTCTTCGGCGAGACGTCGAGCCACCTCGGTGTGGATGGCGTCTACGAGGTGCGCCATGTCCTTGCAGCCCTTGATGCGACGGAAGGAACGCTGCGCTTCGATCATGCCGGTGCCCACCCAGCGGCGCACCATGGCCGGGTCACGCCAGCGCTTGACGCCCGAACTCACCAGACGCACCGTCGAGATCATCGACTCGACGGCGTTGGTGGACGAAAGCGATCGGGCGAGGCGGTCCGACGCCCCGAGCCGGCGCACGGTGAACATGTCGTCGAGGCCCTCGCGCAAAGACGCCGCGGCGCTCGGGTGTTCGCGCTCGAGCTGGGCGGCGAGGCCCTTGGCCACCTTGAGCCCTCGGGCAGCATCGGCGTCGTTGAAGGCCGCTTTCAGCTGACGGTCGATGCGCCGGGCCAACTCGGGGGCGAGGTAGTCACTGACATCGCGCCGCTTATGCAACACGCAACGCTGCACGACCGCGTGGTTGCCGAAGACGCGCTTGAGGCCCGCCGCGAGCGCCTTGCCCCCGTCGATGACGAGGAGGAGACCCGCCTCATAGTGCAGTCCCCTCTCGACGAGGTCGGCGAGCAGGTGCTTGACCACGGTCGTGTTCTCGGTGTCGCCCTCCCACACCCCGACGGGGATCTTGGTCCCATCGGCGCAGATGAGTAGGGCGACCACGCAGCAGCACTCGTGGAACATGATGCCGTCGATCATGAGGACCGCCGCGTCGTGGACCGAGAGGTCGCTCGCCAGCAGCTCGGCCAGCTTCTCGGTGGTCGCCGCGACGAAGCGCCGCGAGATGGCCGACTTGGAGTCACCGCGGGCGACCTCCTCGAGGTCGTCGCCGATCGGCTCGGCGACCAGGGCGTGGCGCCGCGTCGCCACCCCGGCCAGCATGCGCTCGACGGCGAGCTGGCTCAGCCGGTCCCGATCGTTGAATGCGCCGTAGGAGTCGAGGTGGACCTCGCCCCCCTCGGTCCTCGTCGCCCGGGGACGACGGACAGGCACGGTGCGCCCGCCGAGGACGACCGAGCCCGGCGCAGACCCGTTGCGCGTGGCTGCGCGCTCGGGATCATGGCGACCCTTGGGCCCTGCCCTCTCGGTCATCTCGGCGGCCATGATCTGTTCGACGACGGCCAGCCCGGCCGCGCAGCAGAACGCCATGAAGCCGTCCTTGATGGCGCCTGCCAGGTCCTGAAGGGCGACGGTCGCCTCGGCGGGCAGGTCAGCGAAGCGCGCGGCCTCGTCCCGCTCCGCGACGGTCACAACAGGTAGCTTCTTCTTCATTGGTGGTGGTCCCCTTCTTGTGGGTAGTGGTCTCGGTTTCGACGCCTGAACACCTACCAGCCGGAAGGCATCAGGCGGGGAACCGCCACCTATTTCCCACAAGATTCAGGGCAACCCCGGGTGATGGGTCCGGGTTGCTAGAACAACCCAGACCGCCCGTCGCTCCGATCCGGAACGGCCGTGCCATCCCTAACACCGTTAACAGAAGGGATGACCATGACCATCGTAGAAGCTGCGCGGGGTGTGACCGGTGGCGTCGACACCCACCTCGACGTCCATGTCGCCGCCGCCCTCGACCCGCTCGGAGCACTGCTCGGCACGGAGCGCTTCGACACCGACCCCGCCGGCTACAAGGGCGTTGCTTGCCTGGCTCGAGGGCTTCGGTTCGCTCACCAAGGTCGGGGTGGAGGGCACGGGGTCGTATGGAGCGGGCCTGGCCCGTTTCCTGCGCCGAGCAGACGTCGAGGTGATCGAGGTCGACCGCCCCAACCGGGCCGAGCGCCGACGGTCCGGCAAGTCCGATCCCCTCGATGCCGTCGAAGCAGCTCGAGCCGCCCTCGGTGGCCGGGCCAAGAGCATTTCGAAGTCCAAGGACGGTGCCATCGAGGCCATCCGGGTCCTCGTCGTCGCCAAGCGCTCGGCTCGAGGAGCCCGGGTCAAGGCGCTGACCCAGATGCGCCACCTGGTGATCACCGCCCCCGACCAGCTGCGATGCCGCCTCAGAGGCATGACGGTGGCGGCGTTGACCTGTCGCCCGCCACCGAGATGGGACCACCTTGAGCTGAGTCCCGCCACCAGCATGGGACCACCCTTCCGCCAGTAATGGGACCACCCCTGGGGATCCACCAGCGCCGGTCCGCGATCCGGTGCACTCGCCGCCAACGGTCAGCGGATCTGAGGAGCGGCGATGGGATTCAGGGAGGTACCTGTGTACGAAGTCACCGAGGTGCTCCGGCTCTGGCTGGGCGGCCAAGGGCTGCGCTCGGTCGAAAAGCTGGTCGGCATCGACCGCAAAACCGTCCGGCGCTACGTGGAGGCAGCGAGGGATCTCGGCCTCGAGCGCGACGCCGGGGAAGCCCAGCTGAGCGACGTGTTCATCGCTTCGGTACTCGAGCGGGTCAGGCCGCACCGCGTTGACGGCCACGGGGCGACCTGGCGCCGGCTCGAGCCCCATCGAGAAGCCATCAAGAAATGGCTCGACGAAGACGGACTGACCGTCGCCAAGATCCACACCCTGCTCACCCGCCAAGGGATCTGCGTCCCGACGCGCACCCTCGGGCGCTACTGCGCCGAGCTGTGCGGGCCCCGCCGGGGTCGCAGCACAACCGTGCGCGTCGCGGACGGGGAGCCGGGCCAAGAGCTCCAGGTCGACTTCGGGCGCATGGGGATCCTCTATGACCCCGCCACCGATCGGCGCCGGGTCTGCCATGCCCTGATCTTCACGCCCTGTGTCAGCCGCTACAGCTTCGTGTGGCTGACCTTCTCGCAGACGATCGAGAGCGTCATCGAGGGGTTCGAGGCCGCCTGGAACTTCTTCGGCGGCGTCTTCGCGGTCGTGATCCCCGACAACATGTCAGGCATCGTCGACAAGGCGAACCCGACCGAGCCCCGCCTCAATTGGGCCTTCAGCGAGTACGCCCGGTCGCGAGGCTTCCTCATCGACGCCACGAGGGTCCGTCGGCCCCAGGACAAGCCACGGGTCGAGCGCGTGGTCCCTTACGTGCGCCGCTCGTTCTTTGCCGGCGAGCACTTCATCGATCTCGCCGACGCCCAGCGCCGGGCCTCCGAGTGGTGCGCGCTGATCGCCGGGATGCGGATCCACGGGACGACGGCGTGCCGTCCGGCCGAGCACTTCGCCACCACCGAGGCGCCGGTGCTGGCTC
Organism: uncultured Acidimicrobiaceae bacterium; assembly: GCA_963767195.1. Taxonomy (GTDB): domain Bacteria; phylum Actinomycetota; class Acidimicrobiia; order Acidimicrobiales; family RAAP-2; genus Bog-473. Next base: position 560,984 of record CAVYDA010000001.1, read on the forward strand.
CGGTGCCGGCCGGTCCCTATGACCTGCCGCATTACGCCCGTCCCAAGGTGCACCGCGACCACCACGTCGAAGTGGCCAAGGCGCTGTACTCGGTGCCGGGCAACCTGATCGGGCGCACGCTCGAGGCCCGGGCCGACGCGCAGCTGGTCAAGTTGTTCTGGCGCGGCCAACTCGTCAAGGTCCATCCCCGCCAAGCGCCCGGGGGACGCTCGAGCGATCCCGACGATCTACCGTCGCACAAGAGCGTCTATGCGTTGCGCGACCTCGACCGCCTGCGCGCCATGGCGGAGAATCACGGGCCGGCCATCGGGGCCTACGCGGCCGTGATCTTGGACCACCCGCTGCCGTGGACCAAGATGCGCCAGGTCTACGCGCTGCTCGCCCTGGTCAAGAAGTGGGGTCCGGCGCGGCGTCGAAGCGGCCTGTGCCCGCGCCGCCGAGGCCGAGGCCTACAGCGTCTCGCTGATCGGACGCATGATCGAGCGGGCCCAAGAGAGCGGAGCAGACCCGGTCCTCCCCCTCCAGGGCCGATTGCTCTCGGCCCGCTTCGCCCGGCCGCCCGAGGATTTTCGCGTTCTCCCAGCAAAACCGCGGGACCCTGACACCGCAGGGGTGTCGGATCGGGGCACACAAGCCACCACAGCGGGAGCTGTGAGATGAGCGCGCCCATCCCGGTCATCTCGGCCGAGCTCAAGACCGTGCTGCGAGCGGTCAAGCTCGGGCGCTGCCTCGACACGCTCCCCGAGCGCCTCGCCCTGGCCAAGGCCCGCGACATGGGACACGCCGAGTTCTTCGAGCTCGTCCTCTCCGACGAGGTGACCCGGCGCGAGACCACGTCGGCCGCCCTGCGGGGCCGGGTGGCTGGCCTGGACCCCGACATGGTGCTCGAGAACTGGGACGAGGCCACCAAGGTCAACTTCGACCACCAGGTCTGGGACGAGCTGTGTTCGCTGCGCTTCATCGACGCCGGCCACAACGTCATGATCATGGGACCCGTCGGGGTGGGCAAGACGTTCATGGCCAGCGCGCTCGGTCACGCCGCGGTGCGGCGGCGCTACAGCGTGAGCTTCGCCCGGGCCGACGTCTTGTTGAAGCGCCTCCGGGCCAGTCGCCTGGACAACTCCCACGACGCCGAGATGCGCAAGCTCATGCGCGTGGACTTGTTGATCCTCGACGACTTCGCGCTCCAGCCCCTCGACCCCCTCGACACGGCCGACGTCTATGAGCTCGTCGTCGAGCGTCACCGGGCCGCGTCCACCCTGGTGACGTCGAACCGCGAGCCCATCGAGTGGATCGGACAGATGGCCGACGCCCTCTTGGCCCAGTCCGCCATCGACCGCCTTCAGTCGGCCGCCTACGAGCTGGTCCTCGACGGCGAGTCCTACCGCAAGCACCAAAAACCTGGGCTCGACGTCGGTGGGACGTCCCCACGAAGCCCTCGGCGCAAGCGACGCCCTTGACCGAACCACCGACACCCGTCATCATCGTCACGCCGACACTGGAATCCTCCGAGACGTGGTCCCTTCACATTGACGGAAGGGTGGTCCCTTCAACCTGGCGGGCGACATACCACCTGATCTTCGGAGATTGGTGGTCTGCTGCCCAATGGCAAGGCGGCATCATCTCCACACTACTGGCTGCCGAAGGGTCGACCCACCTTCACAAGTGCTTGATTGCACTTGCGGTATTGGCACCCAGGCTATATCTCTAGCAGCGCGTGGTTACCGTATGACTGGGACCGACCTCAGCCGCACATCGATCGCTCGAGCCAAGACGGAAGCTCAATCCCGAGATATTCCCATTACCTTGTCGGTTGCCGAGGTGCGCCGGTTACCGGCACAGTTTGATCAGAGGTTCAAGGCAGTCATCTCTTGTGACAATGCGCTCCCACACCTGTTGAACGATGAGGATCTCGTCGCAGCGTTGGTCTCAACGCACCGAACCCTTGTCGAGGGCGGGCTATTCATCGCGTCGATTCGAGATTACGACACACTGCGCTCTGAACAGAGCGCAGGCATCCCACCAACAATCATGGGTGTTCACGGAAACCGTCACGGCTATGCCCAGGCCTGGCGATGGTCAGACGATGGGTCTCAAGTCGATATATCCCTCTTCGTTCTCCTTGAGACGCCAGGTGGATGGAGCGCCTCAGTCCACGAAACCACCTACCGCGCTCTCTTGCGGGCGGAAATGAACGCCGCGTTAGCGCAGGCGGAGTTCTCGCAGATCAGATGGCTCATGCCAGAGGTCACTGGGTACTACCAGCCGATCGTGGTCGCTAGAAGTGCCCCATAAGGCTCAGCGTGGATACCTACCCGGAGTAGCGCCGAACGCCGGGCTGGGGTGCCGCCCTTCGGCACATCGAAGGCATGCATCACTTGGATATGGGCCGCGTGAGTGTGATCACCTGAATTGGCCCCGCTGTGGCGATCTGATTTGGCCCCACCCGGGGTCGATCGACCGGGCCGGGGTCCACCTGCAAACAGCAGGCGGCGAGGACCCTTGGGTCCATGACGAAACGGTCGAAGGTAGAGCTCTACGAGCAGATCAGGAAGTCGCACGAGCGCGAGGAGCTGTCGATCCGTTCTCTGGCGGAGCATTTCGGGGTGCACCGGCGCACGGTGCGCGAGGCACTGGCATCTCCCATCCCGCCGCCGCGCAAGGCGAGCGAGCGGCGGGCTCCCACGCTCGGGCCCTGGAAGGCGACCATCGACAAGTGGCTGAGTGACGACGACGAGGTCCCCAAGAAACAGCGCCATACCGCCAGGAGAATCTGGCAGCGCCTGCTCGACGAACACGATGCGGATCTCTCCGAGTCCACGGTCCGCCACTATGTGGCCGCGGCCAAGGGACGGCGCGCCATCGTCGCGGCCGAGGTCATGGTCCCCCAGACCCATCCGCTCGGTTACGAGGCTGAAGTCGACTTCGGCTCGGTCAGCTTCTACCTCGAGGGCACGCTCACCTCGGCGTGGATGTTCGTCATGCGCCTCTCGGCGTCGGGCAAGGGCTTTCACCGCGTCTATGCCAATCAGGCCCAAGAGGCCTTCATCGACGGGCACGTCCGGGCTTTCGAGCACTTCGGCGCCATTCCCCAACGTGTCCGCTACGACAACCTCAAGCCCGCCGTCGCCCGGGTGCTGATGGGGCGCAGCCGGACCGAGAGCGAGCGCTTCGTCGCCGTGCGCAGCCACTATCTCTTCGACGCCTTCTACTGTCGTCCCGGCAAGGACGGGGCCCACGAGAAGGGTGGCGTCGAGGGCGAGGTCGGGCGCTTTCGTCGTCGCCACATGGTGCCCATGCCCAAGGTTTCCTCCTTGGCGGGGCTCAACGAGGCAGTCGCCGAGGGAGATCGCCTCGACGATGTCCGCCACATCGACGTGCGGCGCCTCAGCGTGGCCGAGCACTTCGCCCTCGAGTTTCCCCACCTGCGCGCGCTCCCGGGCGAGCCCTTCGACGCCACCCAGCTGCTGCGGCCCCGGGTCGATGCCAAGAGCCGAGTCTGCGTCCGTCAGTGCTTCTACTCGGTGCCCGTGCGCTATGCCGGAACGCGCATCAGCGTCCGCCTGGGGGCCGAGATGCTCGAAGCCCTCGATGGCGCACGCGTCGTGGCCCGTCATGCCCGCGCGGTGGGCAAAGGGGTCGAGACGCTCGACCTCGACCACTACCTCGAGACGCTCATATACAAACCCGGGGCCCTCGCCGGTGCGACCGCGCTTCATCAGGCCCGGGCCTCGGGCCGCTTCAGCGCCACCCATGACCGCTTCTTCGACGCCGCCCGCCGTCGCCTCGGTGACAAAGAAGGCACCAAGGCCCTCATCGGCGTCCTGCTCGCGCATCGCGTCCTGCCCTATGACGCCGTGGTCGCCGGCATAGAAGGATCGCTGCTCGTCGGCTGCTTCGACCCCGACGTGGTGATCGTCGAAGCCCGTCGGGCCATGGAGGGTCAGCGTGGCGTGTCGAGCGACCTTGCCGACCTCGCCCGTTTCGACCGGCCCACGCCCACGCTCGAGCGATACGACGATCTCTTGGAGGGAAGCGGATGACCAAGATGACCCAGACCGCCGCGACGGCAGCTATCGGTGCGGCCACCCGCGAGCTGCACCTCCCCACCGTGCGCGCCGAGGCCCAACGTCTGGCCGAAGTGGCCGAACGCTCGAGGGCCTCTCACCTGGTCTACCTGGCCGACGTGCTCTCGGCTGAGGTCGATGACCGGGCCGAGCGCCGGCGGCACCGGCGCATCCACGAGGCCCGCTTCCCGCGCACAAAGCGGCTGGTGGACTTCGACGTCTCGGCCAGCCCGCTCGACGCCGCCACCATCGCCACGTTGGCCTCGGGCGCCTACATGGCCAAAGGCGAGCCCGTGGTCCTCCTCGGTGACTCAGGGACGGGCAAGAGCCATCTGCTTCTCGGGATGGGTCTGGCGGCCTGCGAAGCGGGACGCTCGGTGCGCTACGCGACCTGTGCGGGTCTGGTCAACGAGTTGGTCGAGGCGGCCGACGAGCGTCGGCTCAGCCGCATCGTCTCTCGCTATGGACGCCTCGATCTGTTGTTGCTCGACGAGCTGGGCTACGTCCAGCTCGACACGCGCGGTGCGGAGTTGCTCTTCCAGATTTTGACCGAGCGCGAGGAGAAGTCCTCGGTCGCGCTGGCCTCGAACCTCCCCTTTAGCGAGTGGGGCCAGGTCATCACCGACCTGACGGCGGCCACGCGAAACTCCCCATAGGCCGTCGGCGGGTTCCAGGGGTCGTCGCTACACGAACTCGTTTCGGAGCCTAGTGAATAGCGCCTTGGGCGTCTGCCAGTCCATGGTTTTGCGCGGCCTTCGGTTGAGTTCATCGGAAACGCGCGCAAGGTCATCGGTGCTGTGCACGCTCAGATCGGTCCCCTTGGGAAAGTAATTTCGCAGAAGTCCGTTGGTGTGTTCGTTGCTCGGTCGTTGCCAGGGTCGACCCTTGTGGCAGAAGAACACCGGCATCTGAGTAGCGGCGGCAATCGAGTGATGGTGGCACATCTCTGAGCCCTGGTCCCAGGTCAGTGATTTGCGTAGTCCGAGCGGGAGCTCGTCGAAGATGGCCTCGAGTTGAGCGCGCAGAGTGTCGGAGCGTGACTCTCCAGCCAAGTGGACCAAGATGGTGAATCTGGTCACTCGTTCGACCAGCGTGCCGATGGCTGAGCGATTGAACGCGCCGACGATGAGATCGCCTTCCCAGTGACCGGGCACGCTTCGGTCATCGGCTTCGGGCGGTCGCTCATCGATCATCGTGATGGGTACGACGAATCTGGGCCGTCGTTGATCTCCTCGAATGCGAGGCCGACGATAGGGTCGACCTGTTCGCAGCACGTTGGCGGCCTGACGCCCTATAACTCGATAAGGACTGTAGAGAGCCTGGTAGATGGTTTCGACGCCCAGGTGTCGGCCGTGCGCAACACCGAGCTCGTGGACGACCTGTTCGGGGCTCCAGCGCTGGTCGAGATAGTGCTGCACGAGCCGGCGAAGCTCTTCGTCGCGCTCGAGAAGGCGCTGCTTGGGGCGCGGTCGACGGCTCCGCATCATGGCGTGGGCCGCATGGGGCCGATAGCGCCCGTCCGCTGAGGTGTTCCGCTGGAGTTCCCGACTCACAGTTGACACGGCCCGGCCCAGTTCGGCCGCGATCGAACGGGCTGAGCGGCCATCACGCACACCGTCTGCGATCGTCACCCGCTCGCTTTCGGTCAAGTAGCGACCGGACTCGACCGGGACGAGATGGTGATCGACGATCGCTTCGACCACGCGTGTGACGCCGTTGCGGGTGACCGAACCGCCGTTCTTCCACCAGTGACCCGTCTTGCGGTCGATGCCGAGGCGTCGGCATGCCTCCGAGTTCGACACCCCCATGCGAATCAATCGGACATACTCGAAGCGCTTGTCCGTCATTGGCTGGCGGCCAGAACGCCCTTTTGACTCTGATCTCATGATCACCTGCCTAGCTCAGGTGTAGCGACGACCCCTGGAACCCGCCGTCATCTGATCTCCCCGCGGACGGCCATCGGAATTCCCCACGGACGGACACGAGATGTCCCCATCCACCACTGAACGGTCCCTCCCTGGCATCGATGGAGCTGCAAGGCACCCACCGAGCCAGGAAGGAACACCCCCATGTTGTCCAAGGAGAAGCAGATGGACGTACTCGAGGCCTATGACCTCACCAAATCACTGCGGGGCGCCGCCGAGTTGACCGGTGTCGACCACCACACCGTGGCCCGCTATGTGGCCGCTCGGGCTGCCGGGCGAGCCATCGAAGAGATGACCCAAGAGCGACCCACCAAGAGCGATGACTTCGCCGACAAGATCGCCGAGTGGGTCGATCGCTCCAACGGCAAGGTCCGCGCCGACGTCGTGCACGAACGATTGGTGGCCATGGGCTACACCGGCTCGGAACGCACCACCCGCCGGGTGGTGGCCATCTTGAAGACGTCGTATCAGCGAGCCACGCATCGCATCTATAAGCCCTGGATCCCCGAACCCGGACTCTGGCTCCAATACGACTTCGGTGACGGTCCCGTCGTCGACGGGGCCAAGACAGTGCTGTTCTGTGCCTGGTTGGCCTGGAGCCGCTTTCGGGTCATCATCCCCATTGTCGACCGGACCATGCCCTCGGTGGTCGCCGCATTGGACCAGACCTTTCGCCTCATCGGCGCTGCGTCGACCTATGTGCTGACCGACAACGAGAAGACGGTGACCGATCGCCATATCGCCGGCATCGCGGTGCGCAACGAGACCATGGTGGCGGTGTCGAACTACTACGGGGTGACGATCTGCACCTGCGTGCCCTATGACCCCGAGTCCAAGGGGGGTTCGGAGTCGACGGTGAAGATCGCCAAGGCCGACCTGGTGCCGACCGAAGCCAATCTGCTCGACGAGTACCGCTCCTTCGCCGAGCTCGAAGAGGCCTGCACCACCGCGATGGCCACATTCAACGGCCGCGTGCATTCGGTCACCCGCCGGGTTCCCTCCGAAGCACTTCAAGACGAACTGCCCTTCTTGCACCGACTCCCCGACACCCCCTACACGGCCGCGTTCGGTGAGTCGCGCCGGGTCGGATGGTCCTCGGTCGTCTCTTATCGAGGCGCCCGCTACTCGGTGCCCCACGCCCACTGTGACACCAGGGTCTGGGTCCGCACGGTCGGCGACGAGGTGATCATCGTGGCCGGTGAGGGCAGCGGAGCCAATGAAGTGGCCCGTCACGAAACTCAGCCCCCTGGCGGATCCTCCATCTGCGACGAGCACTATCCACAACGCACCCGCGAGCCACGTGAGCGCCGCCCCCGGCCGACCAGTCGATCCGAAGCGCAGTTCTTGGCGCTCGGCGAAGGGGCTCGGCGCTACCTGGTCGAAGGAGCAGCCGTCGGAGCGCGGCGTCTCGAGGCCCGCATGGCCGAGGCGGTCACCTTGGCTGCCCTCCATGGGGTCGGTCGGGTCGACGAGGCCCTCGGACTGGCCGCCATGGCCGCGCGCTTTTGGGAGGGCGATCTCGAGTCCATTCTCGTCCACGCCGCCGGTGCGCTGGTCGTGCGCAGTGGTTCACCCGACGAGCACTCTTTGGCCCAGGGCACCTCGTCGTGGAGCAACTACAAGACGCCGAGCACTGAGGCCGGATCGTGAGTGAGCGCGCCGCGGTCCCCATCGACGAGGTGATCACGCTGTGCCGGAGGCTTCGGCTCAAATACGTGCGCGAGCAGGTCGAAGAGGTCGTGCTCACCGCCCGGGCCCAGCGTTGGGACCCGACCGACGTCTTGCGATCACTCTTGGCCGCCGAAGCCCAGGGCCGGGACCGCTCCACCATCGAGGTGCGACGCCGGCGGGCCCACTTCCCCGCCGGCAAGACATTCGACACCTGGGAAGAATCCCGCTCATCGATCCCGCCCAATGCCCAACGCTCGCTGCGCTCCTTGGAGTGGATCAGCCGGAGGGAGAACCTGGTGGTGGCCGGGCCGAGCGGGACGGGCAAGTCGCACCTGCTCGAAGCGCTCGGGCACGCCGCCATCGACGTGCAGATGACGGTGGCCTGGTTCAGCGTCGAGGACCTGGGCGCCCTGGTGCGCCGGCACCGCGTCGACGACACCGTGTCCAAGGTCTTTGCCTCCTTGGCCAGTGTCGCCTTGGTCATCGTCGACGACATCGGGCTGCTTCCGATCTCCTCGGATGCCGCCGAAGGCCTCTATCGCCTCGTCGATGCCACCTATGAGCGGCGCTCGGTGGCCCTGTCGTCGAATCTGCACCCCTCGGGCTTCGACCAGCTCATGGACAAAACCATCGCCTCGGCCCTCGTCGACCGGCTCTTGCACCACGCCCACGTCATCGTCACAGAGGGCGAATCGGTCCGCCTCATCGACGCCACCTCGGGCAAGGGGGTGGTGCCCCTCGCCAGCTGACTGCGCGGGGAATTCGATGGCCGTCCGCGGGGAAATCTCGTGGCCGTCCCTGGGGAATTCCAATGGCCGCCAGTGGGGAATTCCTAATGGCCGTTGACACGACCCGCGACTCGTGGCGGCCATCGTCGACCGCATGACGTTTCGCGCCCACATCATCGAGACGGGGACCGAGAGTTTCCGCCTACGCACCTCGCGCCGAGAAAAGAACTGATCAGCGGACCTTTTGCAACAAGGCGTTGGCGCCGGCCAGGTCGAAGGCGGCGGGGTCGAAGGATCCACCCGCCCAGGCCACGAAGCGGTCGTGCTCTTCGTGGGCGGGATCGGCGATGACTTCGAGGAACTCCTCATAGCCCGGGATGCCGCCGACATCTTCGGGTGGGCAGGCGTTCTGGCCGTCGATGCACACGGCGAACTTCAACCCGAAGTGGCTCCACGTCAGGTCCTCGATGACCACCTCGTGCTCCCAGCCGTCGCCGAAGTCGTAGTCGAAGAAGAAGCGGCGCTCGTCGCGGAACACCTGGAGGACGCTCATGCCCTTCTCGTCGACCTCCTCCTCGGGATGCTCGTCGAGCTGCATCCCATAGAGGGCGTCGCCCACGCGGAACTGGTGCAGGTGGTAGTTCTGCCAGCCCAGCGCCGCACCAAGCATGTCGGCGAACTTGGGCAAGTGGACCGCTCCTGGAACAAGCAGCCGGCGCCACACGATCGGTCGGACGTCTTGGAGCTGGATCCGCAGTTGGAAGACGCTCTGACCGGGCGGAAACGGGGGGCTCGGTGACACGCCCGCAGATTACGCGGGCCCCTCAGATGTTCTCAGAGCCCCTGGAACAATGAGGCTGGACCTTCGTGCCCGGACGCCACCTGCGCCTTTAGGTGGGGCCAAATCCGATTGCCACGGTGGGGCCAAATCAAGTTGACATTCCCAGGCCGCGCGGTAGGGGGGCATTTCAGAGCCCTGAGTGGAGGTCTGCGGGCCGATCCTTCGCCGGGCGCCTCCGAGTAATCCTTCGATCAGGTCCATACCTCTCCGCAGCTTGTTGGGGCTATCGTTGGAGCGGGTCGTTACTGGCGTCTGGGTGGAGTACCACCGGGGACCGACCCGTCGGCAGCCTGCCGGATATGGCCGTGCGCCTGGGCGAAGACTCGATGTCGTCCGAAGGAGCGCGTGGTGCCCGAACCAGTCGTAGCGAGTGCCTATCGATCGGCGTTGGAGGTGATCTCTGCCGCCGAACCAGATGTGGCAGCGGCCATCGTCGGTGAGCTGGAGTCCCAACGGCGTCAACTGAAGCTCATCGCTTCAGAGAACTACGCCTCACCGGCCGTGCTGCTGGCCATGGGCAACTGGCTGTCGGACAAGTACGCCGAGGGCACACCGGGCCATCGGTTTTATGCCGGATGCGAGATGGTTGATCGGATCGAGACATTGGCTACCGACCACGCGAAAGCACTGTTCGGCGCCGATCACGCCTATGTCCAGCCTCATTCGGGGATCGACGCCAACCTGGTCGCTTACTGGGCCATCCTTGCCCACCGAGTCGAGCAGCCATTCCTCAACGAGGCTGGGGCGGCTCACGTGAACGACCTTGACACCGTGAGCTGGAATCAACTGCGCAACGAACTGCACTCCCAGCGCATGATGGGCATGGCTCTCGACGCCGGGGGGCACCTCACCCATGGGTTCCGACCCAATATTTCCGGGAAGCTCTTTGACCAGGCTAGTTACGGGGTCGATTCCGCTTCCGGACTCCTCGACTACGGCGCCATCGCGGCCCAGGTGAGAGAGTTCCGTCCGCTGGTGCTCGTGGCGGGGTACTCGGCCTACCCTCGGAACCCCAATTTCGCCATCTTGGCTGAGATCGCCCACGACGTCGGGGCTACTTTCATGGTCGACATGGCCCACTTCGCTGGGCTGGTGGCCGGGAAAGTGCTGGTCGGTGACCTCGATCCGGTGCCCCACGCCGATGTCGTGACCTCCACCACCCACAAGTCACTGCGCGGACCTCGGGGTGGACTAGTGCTCTGCACCGAGGAATATGCACCCTGTGTTGACAAAGGATGCCCGATGGTCCTCGGTGGCCCGCTGCCCCACATGATGGCGGCCAAGGCCGTTGCTTTGTCTGAGGCTCGCCAGCCCTCGTTCGCTGCCTATGCCGTCCACATCGTAGAGAATGCACGTGCTCTGGCGGAAGGTCTGATACGGCGGGGTGCACGGCTCATCACTGGTGGGACTGACAACCACCTTGTGCTCTTGGACGTGGCTTCCAGCTTCGGACTCACCGGCCGTCAAGCTGAGGCTGCCCTGCTTGACGCAGGCGTGGTCACCAATCGCAACTTATTGCCAGGTGACGCCAACGGCGCCTGGTACACCTCGGGAATTCGACTTGGCACACCGGCGCTGACCACGCTGGGATTTAGGCCAGACGAGATCGACGAAGTCGCCGACGTCATAGTCACTGCCCTGAGAGCCACGACACCGGCGACATCCACAGCCAAAGCGAAGTACGAGATCGATCCCCACATCGCCCAAGGCTGCGAAGACCGGTGTTTCAGATTGCTCGACCGCCACCACCTCTATGCGGACATCGAGCTGTAAATGACTTGCTCGGAGGGTACGGGCAATGCAGTGAGTTTCTCGAATCAAGAGGGCGTCACTGCTCTATAATTTCAACCGGGACCGAGGGTCTCTCAGATCAGCGAGCAGCACATCGGCCCGATCCTGCCCCCGAACACCCGTTATGCAAGCCACTTCGACCGATACGGTTACGCCTTACTTGCCGTGGCCGCCCAACCGAATTCGTTCGTCTTGACCTCGACGCCTCGGAACCCGACTGACACCAGGCGGGCCGGCAACTGATCCGGGTCGATCGGGTTGTAAGTATCGCCCTCGTGACCCGCAGCAAGTTCGGCACTGGCCAAACTGTCTCCGGCCACCACGACGCCTCCTGGTCGGAGAACACGAAGCACCTCTGCGAGCAAACGATCCTGCAACTCTCGGGTCGCCACGTGGTGGAGCATGGTAAAGCAGGCTGCGCCGCTGAACCGACTGTCGGGGAAGTCGAGAGCCGTGGCGTCACCAACGACGATGGTCACGGCAGCACTGCCAGCGAACCTTTTCTTCAGCATGGCCGCGAGCTGCTGGTCGATTTCGACTGCCGTCAGGCTCGGCACCGTTCACCCAAGACATCGGTGGTGGCCCCGTAGCCGGGTCCCACCTCCAGCACGTCGTCGCCCAGGTCAATGTCCCCTAAAGCCCACGGGAGGATGGCGTCGCGCACCACCGCCCTCCACTCATCGCTTCCGCACTTCCTGTGGTTTTCGTTCACGGGGTAAGTCTGCCCGGCCCCACTCGGCACGTGCCGATGCGGTCTTTCCGTGTGAAGGGGTACCCATGTATAGCGCCGGGAGGGCGAGTCATGTTGACGGTATCGGAGATACGTTTCAGGTGAAGTTCATTCTTCTCCACAGCCCGGTCGTCGGTCTCCGACGTGGAAGTGGGTGGCAGAGGCGCTGAGCAATGCCGGGAAGCGGCGGAGGGCTTTCGACCGCCGGGCAAAGCTCCGCGTTTACGCCGAATTGCACGACCTCGCCGAGCTGACTGTGATCGCCGACCCGGGCTGTCGGGAGAACTTTTCGAGCGGCTCCCGGGACTCCTCCAGCAGTTGCTGCACATGGTCGAGGAGGGTCACGTGGCGAACCTGCCACCGAGCTCGAGCGACGTGTCCTCATCGACGAGTTCTTCGAGGAAATTCCGGCGTTACCGGATTACCTCGACGTGAAAATGCACGGAGCGCCTCCGGTGCACTACCAGAAGGTCGGACTCAAGGAACGGGTTTTGATCGTGTCGGAGGGACTTGAACCCCCACGCCCTTGCGGGCACCAGCCCCTCAATACGGGACGGGCACCGTCACTACCAGGTGGAAACTGCAGACGTCCTGGTGAAGCCTTGTACGTTGTCCACGATTTTTGAATCTCCCCACCCTCGATCGGCGGGTTCCAGGGGTCGTCGCTACACCTGAGCTAGGCAGGTGATCATGAGATCAGAGTCAAAAGGGCGTTCTGGCCGCCAGCCAATGACGGACAAGCGCTTCGAGTATGTCCGATTGATTCGCATGGGGGTGTCGAACTCGGAGGCATGCCGACGCCTCGGCATCGACCGCAAGACGGGTCACTGGTGGAAGAACGGCGGTTCGGTCACCCGCAACGGCGTCACACGCGTGGTCGAAGCGATCGTCGATCACCATCTCGTCCCGGTCGAGTCCGGTCGCTACTTGACCGAAAGCGAGCGGGTGACGATCGCAGACGGTGTGCGTGATGGCCGCTCAGCCCGTTCGATCGCGGCCGAACTGGGCCGGGCCGTGTCAACTGTGAGTCGGGAACTCCAGCGGAACACCTCAGCGGACGGGCGCTATCGGCCCCATGCGGCCCACGCCATGATGCGGAGCCGTCGACCGCGCCCCAAGCAGCGCCTTCTCGAGCGCGACGAAGAGCTTCGCCGGCTCGTGCAGCACTATCTCGACCAGCGCTGGAGCCCCGAACAGGTCGTCCACGAGCTCGGTGTTGCGCACGGCCGACACCTGGGCGTCGAAACCATCTACCAGGCTCTCTACAGTCCTTATCGAGTTATAGGGCGTCAGGCCGCCAACGTGCTGCGAACAGGTCGACCCTATCGTCGGCCTCGCATTCGAGGAGATCAACGACGGCCCAGATTCGTCGTACCCATCACGATGATCGATGAGCGACCGCCCGAAGCCGATGACCGAAGCGTGCCCGGTCACTGGGAAGGCGATCTCATCGTCGGCGCGTTCAATCGCTCAGCCATCGGCACGCTGGTCGAACGAGTGACCAGATTCACCATCTTGGTCCACTTGGCTGGAGAGTCACGCTCCGACACTCTGCGCGCTCAACTCGAGGCCATCTTCGACGAGCTCCCGCTCGGACTACGCAAATCACTGACCTGGGACCAGGGCTCAGAGATGTGCCACCATCACTCGATTGCCGCCGCTACTCAGATGCCGGTGTTCTTCTGCCACAAGGGTCGACCCTGGCAACGACCGAGCAACGAACACACCAACGGACTTCTGCGAAATTACTTTCCCAAGGGGACCGATCTGAGCGTGCACAGCACCGATGACCTTGCGCGCGTTTCCGATGAACTCAACCGAAGGCCGCGGAAAACCATGGACTGGCAGACGCCCAAGGCGCTATTCACTAGGCTCCGAAACGAGTTCGTGTAGCGACGACCCCTGGAACCCGCCGATCGCCCCTGGGGAGTCTCGGGAATCGGCTGCAACGTCACGACACCAGACGACACGTGAGGGCAGCAGTTCCCATGTCGCTATTGCACGTTATTGCACGGCGTCGGGATCCGGGATCCCGAGTATCCGGAGCATCTGTGCGCGCCGGTGGAATTGACGAATGACCGGGCTGCACCAGTTCGGGCGGCCACGGTAGGCCCCAAAGAGCCGCGTCTACGAGGACCAGGTCGTCAGCAGTTGAAGCCGTCGAAGGACGAGACGGCTCCCTGTACCAGAAAGGCGCGGTGGATGCCGACGCCGGCGTGCTTAAGGGGGCCCTTGTACTCGACCGGCGTCGTTGTGGAAACGAAGTGGCCGGTGAGTTCCAGTTCACCATCCGCCCCTGCCGTCCAGTGCATTTTGATCGTTGATCCGCCACCGCTCCAGTTGCCAGCGTCACCATCATTGTCCGCGACGAACGTGCCGTTGGACTGAAAGACCTCCTGTTCACACCGAGCATGTTTCGCTTCGAATGTCCAGGTCGCGCCCGGCTTGATCTTGAGCGCCGGCGCCGCAGCCGAGGCCACGCCAGCGCCCGTTAGTCCGACGCTCGTCGCCATTCCGAGTCCCGCCGCTATCACTGCCGCCCGTCGCAACCTCATGGTGATCCTCTTTCGTTAGCCTCAGTTGGAGGGAGCCTGTGCTTCACGCCGCTCCGCCACCGGGATCAAGTTGCATCATCTTGCACGAAAACTGCAAGGTCCGCACTCGGCTCGGTGTCCGAGGGTGTCCGATCAGCCTTGAACGGTCCGTCCCTTCTTCCTCGGCCGCCCCTTCCTCGTCTCCTTCGCCGCCCATTTTTCGACGCCCAAGCAGCGGGCCGGGCACCTCGGTTATCGATCCCGAGGTGCCCGGACCCACTAGCCCTTGCCGGCGGCTGCGCCGAAAGGAGGACGCGCTGCCACGGGCAGACCTAGATCTTCTTTGGGGTCGAAAGACGGGACGATGTGACAGGTTTCACGCGGCTCGCCCAAGCCGGGCGCCGGTGACGTGTTCTGTCACAGCATGATCGATGGTAGCCAGAGCGCGGCGAAGCTCCGGTGATGCTGGAGGAACGTCGGCGGCGCAGAGCAACGGTCGCAACACGCGGTCGTGGACCTTGGTGAAGAAGACGGCGGTTCGGATCCCTTCGGGGGTGACCACATAGGTGTTCGTGCGCGGGACGCGTTCGATCAGGCCATGGAGCCGGAGCCGTCGCAGGTCATAGGTCATCTGGTGCACGCTGTAGTCGTTGCCGAGGAGTCCGGCCACCAGCCCGCGAAGGCTCTTGTTGGTAAAGCCGGTGACGGCATGGACGACGCAGCACAAGGCACCGGCCAGGGCCATGGCGCGTGGATCCCCGAAGCGCAGGGCTCCGGTTCTTTGGCCCTCCCTGTTGTAGGGCTGGTGGATGCGCTCAAAGAGCGCAGTGCCGATGGCACAGCCCTGGCCGGCACGTTCGATCATAAGCACCCGATGGTTGACCTGCCGGGCCTTGTCGATGAGCTCGGGTAGATGACAGATCCGGGCGAGAAGCCCCAGGTCCGACGGCTTGTTGATGACGGTCTCGATGCGATAGGCCCTCCCTTCCTTCAAGTACTGCTTGACCCGGCTGTGCTTGTAACGAAAGTCCATCTTGACCTCGGTCCCCGGGCAGAAGATCCTGGTCGAGAAGGGCTCCTTGGTGGTCTTGCGCACCTGGCGGGCGAAGACGACGGCCACCTCTTGGGGACGCCCGATCGCCGACGTTGTCCGCGACGAGGGCCTCGAAGAACCCCCGGGCCCGACGTGGATCGTCGAAGACCAGCGTCCTCGACACCTCGACCTGGCGCATGGAGAGCTCCCACCAATACCCCGCGGCCCGGTCCGCCTCGTTGAAGGGGTTGGGGATCTGGGTGATCCAGCGGTCGAAGAACCCCTGGACATCGTCGGGTCCGAAGGCGTCGCAGATGGCCTGGAGGCGTTCGGGTTTGGTGCAGGCGGCAAACCCGTTGGCAAGGTCGGTGAGGTTCGGGCGTCCCCGGCCGGCCTGGCGCTTGGCCCACTCGTGCCCGTTGATCCACACCTTGGCCGGATAGGGGAAGTAGGTGCAGATCTTGATGAAGCCGAGTCCGAATTTCGGGGTCGTGGATGTAGAAGTAGAACGTCCCGACCCGGCGCTCGGTCTTGTTCCAGTCGAACCAGGTGCCCCCGCCGCCACCGGTCTTCTTGGTGGCGCTGAAGACCCACTGGAACTCCTGGGCCGGCCACGATGGCCACCACCCCGAAGCGGCGCTCACGCTCGGCCGCCTCGAGATAGGGGTGGACATGGTCGAGCTTGCGGTCGTCCCAGCGGGTGCGATCGGGCTTCTTGAGGTGCAGGATCGGGATGTCGTGCTCCTCGGCGAAGTGGCTGACGTCGCGCGCGGAACCTGTTGCCGATCTTTTGGATGATGACCGGTGAGGCGATGGGTTGGCCGAGATGGACCTCGCAGAAGCGTTTCACCTGGTTGCCGACCTGAGGTTGGGGATGTACGCGTTCAGGTAGAGCCGGTCCACGCACTCGATGTCGAGGACCACATGACCCTCGAGCACGTCGTTGATGTTCACCACGCTGGTCATCCACACAGTGTGCCGCGCCCGAGGGACGGCTCTGCCGGCCCGACCGGCTCAGCTCACGACGGGTCGCGCCGGGGGGTGGCCGGGAGGGGGGCCTGACCCCCTCCCGCTAATGCCGTGTCAAGAAACGTTTGCCACATTGTCGAGGCGCCCGCGGCCTAATCGGCGAAGTCGGCAGTCTCCTCACCCATGAAGATCGAGAAGAAGCTCGGACGGCAAGAGGTCCCCCACGGCCAGTTCCATCACTCTCTTGTGATCCGCATCGATCGGGTGCTCAGATGATCGAGCTGCTTCCTGGGACGCCTCGATGTCATCCACCTCCATGACGTAGACGACGACGGGACCCTCAGCGCCTTCAATCAAATACGCCTGTTCGTGGGTACATCCTTCGTCGACGAGAGTTGCCAGGGCCTCTACACGCCGGGGACCGTTGACTTCGGCAAGCCACTCCCGGAGTTCGTTGGCTCGTCCAGGATTGACACGGCGAATAGCAACTCGAAGCATGAGCAGATCTTGGCATGACCCCTTTCAACGAGGTTGGCTGCGACCTCGACCCGGCGAACGGGGCCACGGGACTCGCCGACGGAGGTATCCGATCCGGGCTGGGCAGCCTCTATGTTCTGGCGCTCGTCGTGAAGTAGCGACCTCTGTAGTGGATTAGAGGAGGACGAGGGGTAACTTCGACGGTGCAAGACGGGCCGAACCACGACGGTCCTTACTGCTTCGTGTCGCTCGCGACCACCAATCCCTCGGTAACTCGCGGCGGGTTTGGGAAGAGCGCAGCAGCGTTATCCTCAACCCATTGATGCGCCACTGTGACGGACTCGTCGGCACCGGCTTTGTCTTCGAACACGCTGAGGGACGCCATCGTGCCCTCGCCAGCGTCAATCCAGTAGTAGGCGATGAAACCGCTCACTTCTTCAAGGAGAGGCATGAAGCTTTCACGGACGAGGCGTCCCGCTTCGGCGTCGTCTGTGATGCCCTCGTACCGTCGAACGGCTGCATACATCGGCATACCTCCTTCGCTCACCCTTTTTGTGGACAGCCGCACTACCCACGCGGGCGAGCCGGACACAGCCATCATGGCCACCTCGGCCCTTGCAGGGCAAGGGTGCGGTCTCCCCGGCGAGAAACGGCCGTTCAGGGAGGCGACGCATACATCGAGGACGAACTTGACGTGGCCGTGGACGACGAGAAGATCCCGGCCAACCCGTGCCGGATCAAGGGCGCGGGCAAGGAGACGGCACCCGAGCGACCCGTGGCGATGCCAGAGTAGGTGCTCGCAATCGCCGACGCCATCGAGCCTCAGTACCGGGCCCTCGTCATCCTGGGGCCTGGTGTTCGCTGCGGTTCGGGGAGCTAGCGGGACTCCGCCGGGCACGGGTCGACCTTCTGCATCGCAAGATCCATGTCATCGAGCAGCTCGTGGAGCTGGCTGGCGGCAAGACGATGTTCAAGTCACCGAAGACGGACAGCGGCCGAACGGTCGACGTCCCGGCCGAGCTCGTCCCGATCCTCGAGGACCACCTGGCCGAGTTCGTGGGTGTAGATGTTGACGCCCTTCTGTTCACGAGCCCAGAGGGTCACCCGCTACGACGGACGAAGTTCCGGCCCCGATGGGCGAACGCTTGCGGGGCCGCCGGCGTGACGGGTTTGCACTTCCACGACCTGCGCAGGTCAGGTGCCACATGGGCCGCGGTGGCTGGCGCCACGCTTCCCGAACTGATGCACCGTCTCGGTCATCGCACCCACACGGCGGCGCTGCGCTACCAGCACGCCACCGCCGAGCGTCACCGTGAGGTCGCAGACCGGCTCGGCGCGCTCCTGCGGATGGACGAGAGCGCCCCGGACGTTGGCGCCGATGTGGTCGCGATCTCGCCTCGTTGAATCACCTACGGTGGCCCACTCCCGGCGTACACGGCGAGAGTGCTCGACGGCTTAGGTTCCTGTTTCGGGGAGCAGCTCGAGACCACGGACGGATCCTTCGTCACCCACACGTCCCTCAAGGTCGAACCGACTGTGCTCCGACGTCTGGTCGATGATGTAGTCGACTATGCCGTTTGGCCCATCCAAGAATCGCACGAGGCGATGAACGCCCGGCCTTCCGGTCTTTGAGTTGGGATTCGTCTCGTTCGCCATCTCGACCAGGATCGACTCGGGTTCCTTGCGCCAAGCGATCAAGGAGACATCCTTGAAGTCGAACCAATCCCATCGAACGACCTCTCAGGAAGGTCGGACAAAGCCGAACGAGCACGACTCATCAGTGGTGACGGCAAGTCCGTCGAAAGGAACCATCGCACCAGGCATCCCCAGGTAGTGAACCGGACCGGTGCGCTTCGGCGCCTGGCCGCCGGCTAGTTGCTCGAGATCCTTCGGTGCGAGCTGGCCTCGTGCTGCGTACGCGGCCCTTTCCACCTTCTTCTCAAACTCGTCGCGAGCGAGGCGGACCTGCGGTTCGAACCACTTCACGCCTCTTAGCGGCATGGCCCCGGGGAACATCTGAGCAAGGCTTGTTGTGATCCGGAGACCCACGTCGCTACTGACGTGTCCTTTAGCTTGATCGCCATTCCGTTCAGATCGAATCGCAAGCTGCTGGACTTGGATAGCAACGGGCTTTCGACACGGATCCCGCTGATCGCGTCCACCGATTCAACCGCGCCGAAGTCCGAATCGGTATCGAGGAGCGCGATCTCACCGTCTGCGAAGAGGACGTGGCATGTGCCCTTTTGCACTCCGTTGGCTGGGTCCAGCGCCTCGTACCGATAGCGACCGTGTGCCATCTTCCTCGGTCCGGCCACGACATCTCGAAGCAGTCCCACGCCGACACGGTAGCGGTGAGGGGCCCTGCCCGGAGGTGCCACGCAGAAGGCGCCGCAGTGCTCGATGGACGGACGCATTCGATGCTGATCGCCAGGCGTCGGAAGCGGTCGCAATCGCGGCCAGTTGAATCTCGCTATTCAACGTAGGTTCAACGGGCCCCCCGCATGACGGACGCACCACAGAGCCAGCTGATCATTTTTCCTACTCAGGGTGTGTGTCGGAGGGCCTGAGCAAGCAAAACCCGACTGGCGGATCCGACCTCTTGAACTGGGACGAGAGGCCGGCCGAAGGCCGGCAGGGTGCGATTCCTGTAACACAGCACCCTCAAACAGCATCAAGCGTCTGACGCCGTCGCAGCGATTGGACCTCCTCGGGTCATCAACGGCTGTCGCCGAACGTTATGACCGTGTAGGAGTGATGAACGGGTTCGTCCTGGAGTCAGGAGTCATCAGGACCCAGTGCTGGCCATGACCGAGGCCTCGGCGATTTGGATGTCCGGCGGTTGGATGGCCAAGGGTCCACCCGCCACTGGGATCTGCCAGACCATCGTCACGTAAGGCGTGGGCTTCTGCACGGTGCCTTCGGGACACGGCGCCACGCCCGTGATCTGGAGGGAAGTATCTGTCGTCGAGGTTGAATAGCCACACACATCGGTGCGCTGATGCCACTGGACGAGGGAGCCGTAGGGCATCGGCGGTGTCGCCAGGGTGCTTGGGAGGATGTACATCGCAGCGGCGAGCACGTCGGTCCCTGCCGGTGTCTGGGCGTAGACCAGCCCGTCGATCGAGTGGGGATCGAGCGTCGTCTTCGCCGCCGCGTTGGCGGCCACGATGCTCGGGTTCACGTAGTACACGACGGGGTAGGTCGTGGGTGACACCGGAACGTACCCTGCCGCCATCGCCTGGGAGGGGGTCGAGTAGGCGGCAGCCGCCTCGGTCGTGTTCTGCACGTACTGGGTCGCGTGGATCTGCTGGGAGAACGTGGGTTCTGGGGCGCATCCGGTCGCTGCCATATGGATGTCGGTCGGCCCGTTGGCGCCTTGGATCGTGAGCTCCTGGGCGAAAAGGGTCGGAAGTGCCGGACCGGTGTAGTGCCAGTTGGCCTTGGTGGTGTTCAGCCCGGCTGCGGCACTGGCGTCGGCGCCGTTCATGTTCATGATTGCTCCTGGTCCCCCCATCGACATGTTGGGGGTGTTCGTCACGTCGAGGCCCGACCTCGCCGACCCGTTGTTCCCCCTCGTGCAGCTGGCCGTCGTCGCAGAACCCCCGCTCGAACCTGACGTCGACCCCGACATCCCGGTCATGCCGGCCATGGCCGTGCCTGTCGATTCCTGGGCAGCGACCGGGTAGACAGCACTGAGGAACAGGCCGGCCACGAGTGCCACCACGCCCCCGAGCACAGCCACGGGATAGCGAAAGAGCGCGGTCGAGAACGGGGAAAGCCAAGTGACCGGGTCGGGCTGCACCGCGGGCGCCATAGCCAGGGCGAGGAGCACGATGAGCGGCCCAGAGTTCGGATCGGTGCCTGAGCCGGTGAAGATGCCGCCGAGACCCTGACCGCTGATCCAGAAGAACGTCGCCAGTAGGGCACCGGCGGCAAGAAATGGCGTCGCACGGCGGTACACGAGTGGCCCGAAGCCGACGATCAGTGAGCCGATGGCCAGCAACCACGTGCTCCAGACGCCGCCACTGCCGAAGTGATTGCCGAAACTGTTGAGAAAGTGGGAATACGCGCTCGGCTCGCCCGGCGACATACCCGTGATGGCACTCGAGACCGAGGTTGGGGTCCGGTTGTCGGGGAGCAAGAACAGGATCGCCGCCAGCGACCAGTAGCCGCACCAGACCAGCAGAGGCGTCGTTGCCCCGCCGAGACCTTGTCCCGCGGCTGAGGACGCAATACCGACGCTCGGTTCCTTCTCCTCGTCCTCCTCGGCGGGAGTTGACCGTGGCCATGCCATCAAACCAATGAGTCCGTACAGGAGCACCGAGCCCGGCGCGCCGGTCAGGGCGGACGCGGATCCGGTGAAGATGAAGCCGAGGCCTTCCCCGAAGAACCAGACGCCCAAGGCCCAGAAGAACGACAGGACGAGCGCCGGTCGCACGGTCGGCCGGATCAGTAGTCCCAGTCCGATGGCCACTTGAATGAGGGCGAAGAAGGTGTTCCAGAGCGCGACATGAGGCCCCACGAAGTTGCCGACGTTGGTGATGATCCACCGAACGATGTCGGGCTGACTTTGTGCATTGTTGAGCAGGTAGGTCGTGGTGAAGCCACTGCCGAACATGTACGGCTGGAACTGCAGACCGGCATCGAGGAGCCAGAACAACCCCAAGACGATCTGGAGCACGCGCTGGGTCCGCACGAGACGGAAGTCCCGGCGTCGGTGCGCAACCGGGGATTCTGTGACGTTGGCCACGGTCGGCGTCCCTCCTTCGGTGAGTTCCAGATCGGTCATGTCTCCCTCGAGCCGTACGGTCCGGCGCTGTCTCCAGATGTTCTGCGTCCGCGGTCGCCTTCCATCAGGTGTTCGCACCGCCGGGGATGTGTCGTCCCACCAGCCAGCTGATGGAATTCAGCGCATCGGTCAGTGTCCAGTCGGGGTTGGCCTGGTGGTGGAGGTTCTTGAGGCCGCCGCCGTTGAGCAGATTCGTCAGCTTGTGGTCCAGACGTCCGTGCAGATCGGGCGGATTCGAATCGCTGAATCGTTCATGGCCAGAAGGGCCGATGAGGAAATAGCCGTCGGTGTGATCGACGTCATAGGTGAGCGGCCTGCCGGTGAACCAGTCGATCTTGGCGGGTTGCTCCTCGGGGACGATCTGCACCGAGACTCCGAGGTACCTCCAAAGCGCATCCAGGTTGGCCGGCGATCCGGTGAGCAACGGCCAATCCGCGCCGAACTCCCTCGAGTAGGCGGCCAGACGGGCGGGAGTGTCACGTCCGGGGTCGACGCTGATCTCCATGAAGACGACCTTCTTGGCGAGTCCAGCCGCGTCGACGTCTCTCTGAAGTGCGATGAAGGCGCCCGTGACCAAAGGGCACTCGTCTTGGCACAGCGTCAAGAACGGTGCCATGACGACGTACTTGCCCCGAAACGCCGCCAGCGACGTCGCAACACCCGAAGACGAGATCAAGGGGATGCTCGGAATCGCACGGTTCTCCACGATCCCCTGGCTGGCCGAAGGCGGAGGTGGATCACCACCAGCGCTCCCACACGCCGCCAACGCCGGAGAGAGGCAGAGCAGTGCGACGAACAGGGTCAGCGACCTCGAGACGACGTGGCCAGCCCCAGATGCCCTCGGCCCGATACCCGGCTTCACGATGCCTTCTCGGCGTTCCCGACGTGCTGGAAGGTGCCAGAGGCATCGAGCTCGCGGTCGATGCGCTCTGCTTTGCGCTCGTCCATGTGCATCCAACGCAGCGCGACCGGGATCATGGGCCAGAGCATCAGTGTGTCGCCGACGACCCACATGATGTCGCCGCCCACATGGAGGTCGACGACGTAGGAGGGACCCCACGTGCGATGGGTGGCGAAGTAGGCCGGGAACAGTTCGTGCGATGCACCCGCCAACGACAACCCGGTGAAGGTGTCGATGGGAATGGCCATGAACAGATAGAAGAACTGCAGGGCCGGGTGCAGGCGATAGCGGTTCGGGTCCGAGCCGAAGACCTGACGCCAGAACAGGTAACCCACGACCAGGAACGCCAGGTGCTCGGCGTTGTGCACACTCTCGTGCGTGAGCGTGTAGTTGTACCAAACCGTCAGATGCGTCAACGGGATCAGTACGGCGTAGAGCACGAAGGCCACGACCGGGTGGCCCAGCACGGTGGCCACCTTGGAGCGCAGTACTTCTGTCACGGCGATGTGGGCGGTCCCTGTGGTGCTCCGCCAGGCCAAGTCGAGCGGCGAGGCGATGGCGAAGAGCGGAGCGGCCACCATGATCAGAAGGATGTGCTGGACCATGTGGTCCCAGAAGAGCTCGCCGTCGTAGACACCGACGAAGCTGAAGATGGCCACGCTCGTCGTCACCAGCGCGCCGACGAAAGCGACCGTTTTGCCGTCCGACCAGCGGTGGCGGGGGTGCAGGGCGTTGTTGCGCCTCACCCCCCAGAGGTAAAGGGCGAGGGCTACCAGGATCATGGCCACCGGGACGAAATCGAACTGAGTCGAGGCGAATTGGGAGCCACGAAGGGAAGGGAGCGGTGCGTCGTAGAGGGCGGCGGTCACTGCTTTGGACGGTACTACTACACTGTGTAGAATCCCAGTCAACCGCGGCTGTTTCGGCGGCGATGGCAAGGGAGTTGCGATAGAAGGAAGGCCATGGCTGGGCTGGGAGAACTCGAACGCAAGGTGATGGACGTGCTCTGGGGCTCCATAGGTGTACCGCTGACGGGTCGCCAAGTCGCCGACGAGTTGCCCGACCGTGCGTACACCACTGTGCTCACCATCCTCGAGCGTCTGCGTCGCAAGAACCTGGTGGTGAGGACCACCGCAGGAAAGGCGCACCGTTTCGCGGCCACGGCGAGCCGGGAGACCTATATGGCCGAGCTGATGGTCGAAGCGCTGGGGAGTGCCCAGGACCGACATGCGGTCCTCGCACGGTTCGCTGAGGTGGTGAGCGCCGAGGAGGCCGTCGTCCTGCGCCGAGCACTCGAAGGCTTGCCCGACGAACCCGGCGAGAAGGAACCATGAACCTCTATCTGGACGCCGGGATCCTGAGCGCATTCGTCGTGCTGCTCGTGTGGCCGTTCAGTACATGGCTGGCGAGGGCACGTTGGGTCACTCGCTCTCCTCGTGCCGCGGTTGTGCTGTGGCATTCCGTTGGTTTCAGCGCCACGCTGGCGACGATTGGGGCGGGCCTCTGCGTCGCCACCGAACGCTTTCACGTCGGCTTCGCGGGAGGCGTCGGCGAACTGGGTGAGGGGATTGTCGGTGGGCATCCTCTCCAAGGACTCGGCCTGCCCGATGCACTCGGTTTGACGCTGGCGGCCGACGTGGGCGTCGTGCTCGTCTCCGTTGTAGGAGTCGTCGTCGTGCGCACGGTCCTCGCACGAGGCCGTCACCGCCGCTTACTCAATCTTCTGGCCACTCCGTCCCAAAGCCTTACAGGAACGCTGACGCTCGATCACCCTTCCCCCGTCGCGTATTGCCTGCCCGGCATCCGCCCACGCATCGTCATCAGTTCGGGCACGATGCGACTCCTGGACCAGGCGCAGCTGGCCGCCGTCATCGAGCACG
This sequence comes from uncultured Acidimicrobiaceae bacterium, assembly GCA_963767195.1. GTDB lineage: Bacteria > Actinomycetota > Acidimicrobiia > Acidimicrobiales > RAAP-2 > Bog-473. The sequence goes on from CAVYDA010000001.1 coordinate 585,320, forward strand.
AACGTGGACATGCGCATGAGCGTCATGGGCTTGTGATGCTCCCCATGACGAGTTTGACCGAACCCTTCCGATGGATCCCTTACGCCCGGCTGGCTCCTCGTGAGGTCGCCGGCCTGCTCGAGATGGCGGCGGACGATCACGCGGCCCGGCGTCACGCCCCCTCGGCACTGGCGTCCGCACTCGTGGCCCTGTCCACCTCCGCTGCTCCTCCCCGCTGCACCTTCGCTCTGGCCTCATACGGCATCCATGCTCGTGTTCACCGCCTCCTCGGTGCCGACCGCGTTTCCAAGTCTTCGGCGAGTGCAGCGGGCCTCCTCTGCGCACTGGCTGTTGCCGTGCCACTCGCCATGCTTTTTTCTTCGTAATCGAGCGATGGAGCGATGGAGCGACGCAAAGGTGATCGCAGCTAATTCGGTGCCGACAACTTCGTGACCGATGGGCCCTCGACACCCACCTCGTTCATCTGAGCGCAGGATGAGCGGCTGGTCGTGACAGCCTGATGGGCTATCTGACCCAGTGGTCGTTCGATCCCTTTGTGGTTGTCGTCGCGGTCGTCGTCGCCTGGCACGAGGTGGGATTGACACATTTGGCCGAGCGGTCACGTCACTGTCGGACGGTCCAGCGGCGCCGACACTCGTTCTACTTCTATGGAGGTCTCGCCGTCCTGCTATTGGCGGTCGTATCTCCCATCGACTACTGGGCGGACGATTACTTCTTCGCCCACATGATCGAGCACATCTTGATCATGTTCTTGGCCCCGATACTCATCGTGAGCGGAGCGCCGTGGCTCCCGCTCGTCCACGCTTTCCCCGTCAGGATCCGGCGCCGCGTCGGGCGAGCCGTCCTGCTCGGTTCGTGGGCCAGACCGCTGCGGGCACTCGGGCGGTTCGCAACGAACGGCGTGTTTGCAGTCGTAATGTTCAACGTCGTCATGGTCGCGTGGCACTTGCCTGAGGCCTTCGACGCGGCCGAGAACAATCAGATCATCCATATCTGGTTGATGCACGCGAGCTTCTTCGTCTTCGGCGTTCTGTTCTGGCTGCAGATCATTCCGTCGTATCCGATCAAGCCCAAGCTCACGGCGGTCGGAAAGATCGGTGCCCTCGTTGTGACCAACGTTGTCATGTTCGTCCTCGCCATGGCACTCAGCATCTTCTCCTCCTCGTCTTGGTATTCCGTCTACAACCACGTCCCAGGTGTCTCGCTCTCGCCCTTCGCCGACCAGCAGATAGGAGCCGGAATCCTGTGGATCTGCGAGGATTTCTGGGCGCTTCCAGCTCTGATCTGGGTGATCCACCAGGCGATCGAGGAGGAGGGCTCGGCGAGCGCACTGGTCGACCGCCTGCTGCACCGGGCGTCGCTCGAGTCCTTGCCACAGGTCCCCCGGGGGTAGGTGTTCCGGGACGCCCCCTAGGGCCCCAGCCGGGCAGGGCACGGCGGCCGGCGAGTGCTCGCTTCCGATCGCACGCCGACATCGAGTTTCAGCATCTGGTCAGAGATCCCGGAGGAGCATCGTCAAGACGAGCGGATCGATCGGAGACTCGATGAATCCGTAGTGGCTGTAAAAGTCCTTGGCTTCGTTGTCTTTGGCGTGGATCAACAGAACCCGGACTCCGACGGATTGAGCCACCTCGAGGGCTTTGAGCATGAAGTGCTTCAGCAGCGCCGCTCCGAGACCATGACCTTTGTGTCTCGAATCGACCGCCATGCGTGCCAGGAGGATGGCTGGCATCTCTTCGGGTTGGTTCCGTCGCATCCGCTTCGGTGCCGACGATCGGAGAACCGAAGCCGTCGCCGAGGCGTAGAACGCGACTACGTCACGGGAGCCAGCTTCGACGACGACCCACGTGCGACTCGTGCCGGTCACCTGATTGGCGAGCGCGTGACGGATCAACCACTCATTGAGCGCCGGTTTCCCGCAGTCGAAGCCCTCGAGGAGATGCGCGTCACCCAGCAGCTCGGGTCCGACGTAGGTCACTCAGCAGCTTGCTCGAGTACCGAAGGACTCGAGAGCAGTTTCACCATTGCCTCGGGAAGAGCCGGCGGCGCCGAGAGAAGGTCCTGGAGCTCGGTCCACGCCGCGTCGTCGAGGACGAACACCCGCCGGTCGGCCAGCTCAATCTCGGCGGCCTCGACGGCATGGCGCAGGACGAAGTCGTTCGCCGATTCGCCGCGAGCCTCGGCGGCCCGACGCAGCACCGCGTCCTGCTCCGGGGTCAACCGCAGGCTCAGTCTCTCGGTCTTCGACGTCATGGACTCAGTGTACGCCGAATGACGTACAGAGTCGCCGTTTGGACCAAGTCTGACGGGTCAGGGTCGGTCAAGGCCGGCGCAGCCGCCCGAAGGGGAAGCCTTGAGGGGCCCGGGCTGATGCCGGGGTCACGATGGACACGGACGCCCCCCGGGGGCGTCCTACCTGCGATTTTACCCTACTTCTCGGAGGTTGTCGCAGCGATGCGACATACTCCCGGCCATGCCCGATGACCTTGACTTCCGCAGCGACAAGAGCGAGAGCGCCGAGGGCGGCCGAGTGGCCGTGTCCCGCTGGGCCGAATACCACCACAACCTCGACGAGGACATCCTTGCCGAAGCCTTCTCGACGCCTGCTCGGAGCATGGACGACCTCGACCCCGAGATCCTTGACGACATCGCGGAGGATGCCCGCGAACGCTCTGAGCTGATCGGCTTCTGGGTGGCTTGGCATCTGGCCGGCGGTTTCGACAACCTCGAGCGCAGCGGCTGGCACCGGGCCACGATCTTTCGAAAGGTGCGGCGCTTCCGGGCCACCTACGGCGCTCACCCCGACGAGCACGTCTTTTCCTGGATCGACCTCGACCTCGACACCGCCTGGTCCGAGCAGATCACTCGGCGGCTCGAGGCTGCCCGCCGGCGCGGGTTCTTCAGCTGACCGAAACCGAAGTGGAGCCCGTGCAGACCGCTGACCAGCTAGTCGCAAATATGCAGCTACCAAAACCCGGCTGCGGGAGCTCACCTCCGGCGTCGACGCCCTGTACCTTTCGGGCCGGGCCGAGCTGCCGAAACGCTTCGTCGCCCGTCTCGAGGACTGCCGCGCCTGGGCGGCAGAAGCCAAACGGGCCGCCCCTGTCAGCTCGGTGAGCTCACTTTCGGTATCGCGCCCCACGGCTGGGGCAAGTACCGCTTCTGCCTCGACCACGAGATGGCCCGCATCGGCTTCTCCACCAGTGGCCACCTCCCAACCGTGCGCGTGCAGCCGAGGTCCGAGTTCCTCCACGCCGTCGGACCCGAGGCGGCGGTCGCGGCCGTTCACGACGTCCTCGATCCAGAGCTCGGCCGGCTGCGCTTGTGGGTCAACCGGGTCGATCTCTTCGCCGACTGGCAGGGCTGGACGCTCGGACCCGACGACGCTCGCCGATTCGTGTGCCGGGCCGACGCTCGGCGCACCTACGAGCTCGCCGGCACCTTGACCGGGTTCGAGTTCGGCAACCGTAAGACGAACACCTTCTTGGCCCGTCTCTACGACAAGACGGCGGACATGACAGCCAAGGGCACCGGCTGGTGGGTCGAGGTATGGGGCGACCGCTACGTGCCCGGCCGCGCCGTGCACCGGCTCGAGTTCGAAATCGGGCGCCAGGGACTGGTCGAGTTCGACCTCAACACACCCGAGCAGGTGCTCACTGCTGCCGGTGATCTCTGGGCCTATGCGACCGGCGAGTGGCTGACCTACCGCTCACCTTCCGCCGACCGGACCCGCTCGCGCTGGTCGCTTGCGCCGGAGTGGCTCGAGGTGCAGCAGGCCACACTGGGGCACCGGGCGGTCGGGCTCGAGCGGCTACGACTCTCCCGCCGAACCACGTCCATCGAAAAACTGCTCCCGGGCCTCACCGGGTATCTGGCCGGGCTGGGCGCCCTCATCGGCACGAAGGGCATCGACGACACGTTGGGTGCCATCGGGCATCATCTGCACACCTACGAGATCGTCAGCCACACCGCCTTCGCAGAGCGGGTGGCCCGCCGCCGCAGCGAGTTGGAGCTGCGGTGAGCGGTGCCGGACCAGACTACGAGCGGGTGGCGGCGGTCCTGGTGCGCATCGGGTTGCGGATGGTGAGCGAAGAGGTGGAACAGGAGGGCACGGATGCTGACGGTCGCCTACTGCAGGGTGTCGACCGAGGAGCAAGCGGCGGAGGGATTCTCGATCGCCGGGCAAGCTGACAAGCTCCGCGTCTACGCCGAGCTGCACGACCTCGGCGAGGTGACCGTGATCGCCGACCCGGGACTGTCGAGGAAGAACCTCGAGCGGCCCGGTCTCCAGCAGTTGCTACACATGGTCGAGGAGGGTCACGTGGCCAACGTCCTCACCTGGCGGCTCGATCGGTCGTCGAGCAACTTGGGCGACCTGATCATGTTGGCTGATCGCTTCGGCCAGGCCGGAGTGGCGCTGCACTCGTTCACCGAGAAGATCGACCTGTCCTCGGCTACGGGCCGAATGTTCTACAACATCCTCGGCTCGTTCGCGCAGTTCTACCGCGAGCAACTCGCCGAGAACGTGCGAATGGGAATGCAGCAGGCCGTGCGCCAGGGCAAGTGGGTCAACCGGCCCAAGACCGGCTACGACCTCGTCGACGGCGAGCTCGTCCCAAACGAGATGGCACCCGTCGTTCGGCGCATCTTCACCCTGCGCGCCGAGGGGCAGAGCCAGGGCAAGATCGCTGACGCGACTGGAGTCAAGTACTCCACCGTGCTCAGCATCCTCGGGTCTCGCATTTACCTCGGCGAGGTGCAGATGAACGGCGAGTGGTTTCCCGGGAAACACGAGGCGATTGTGACGCGGGAAGTCTTCGCCGCGGCCCATAGGGGCCGGATCAAGGGCCGACCTCGTGGCACCGACCTCCTCTCGGGTCGGGTTCGCTGCGGGCTTTGCCGACTACTGATGGCCATCGACAGTAACGGTGAGGGTCGCAAGCTCTATCGCTGCCGGCACCGGGGTCAAGGTTGCGCCCAGCCCAGCCGGACCAACGTCGGGCTGCTGCGAGCCGCCGTGTTGGGGTCCCGGCACGTGGCCGAGGACATGGTGGGCCAACGGCGCAAGCTGCTGCGCCTCTACTACGCCGACAAGATCGGTGCCGACTTGTTCGCCGAGGAAGAGGCTCGCCTGTCTGTCGCCATCCGCGAGGCACAGCGTGAAGCAGATGAGGCGCAGGGCGAGCTTGCGCGCTCGGACGATGTCGCACAGCACTTCGATGCTGTCGCTCGCATGCTGGCAAGCCTCGACGTCGACAAGACGTGGAATGCTGCGACGGAGCTCGAGCGACGTGTCCTCATCGACGAGTTTCTTGAGGAAATTTCGGTGTTACCGGATTACCGGCTCTTCCGGTTTCAGCGGGGTGAGCCACGTCAGGCCACCACGATCGAGTCGAGGACTCTGAAGTTGGGCTTGCCCGCATAGAGCAAGGCCCGGATGCGGAAGTTCTCGAAGTTGGTGAAGCCGAAGGCGACGCGCTTGACCCGTTTCAACAGGTTGTTCATGCCCTCGGTCGGCCCGTTGGACACCTTGGCCTGGTGCCAGGCCACGATGGGCTCGAACCAGTTGGAAAGCGTGCGCGCCAAGGTGCGCACCTCAGGAGGAGCCGAAGGCCTCGAGGCGTGATCGATGATGTCGCGCAACAGGTCGGTTGCGGCCTCTGGATCTTGGGTCTCGTAGAAACGCGCCACAGCCTCTTTGACGCTGTAGGCGAAGGCCACCTCGCCGTCAGGGTCGCCGAGAGCGAGCAGGCTCTCGAGGCGAGCGGTCAGCTCGGCGTCGGCCGCCGTCGCTTTGATGACCAAGAGCTTGCGCGCCCGATAGAGCGGATCGTCTCGGCGCCCGCGATGACCGAGGCGCGCTTGTTGGACCCGGCGGCGGGTCTGCTCGACGGCCAAGATGGCGTGGCGCATGACGTGGAAGCGATCGATGACGCGCGTCGCCTTGGGGGTGACGACGCGAAAGACCGCGCTGTAGGTCCTCGACATGTCCAAGCAGCCGTACTCGAGGCGCTCTTTGACGTGGTGGGGCTGGCGGCGCAGCCAGCCCGCCACGGCGGTGAAGTCCCTGGTGGCGAGCACATCGATGAGGGCGTGGTTGGCCACGTCACAGACCGTCGTCGACCAGGCCTTTTGCTTATAGGGGCCGGCGCGCACGAAGAGCGTCTCGTCGAGGCCGATGGCCGTGGTCTCTTTCAAGCGCTTGGTGTCCGCCGCCAACAGGGCGGCGCCATAGATGCGCATCGCCGCGTTGACGACGTCCCAACAGCACCCGAGCTCGTTGGCCAAGTGCGAGATCGTCTCGCCCGCACCGATCTGTTTGACCACCCACTTGGCTGCCCTCGTCGTGAGCATGCAGCCCTTGGCGGCGATCCGGTGGTCCTTGAGGGTGAACGAACCAACGGTGCACTCAGTGTTGGGGCAGACGAGGCGGTGCTTCTTCCAGCGGATGGTCATCGGCACCCCGCCAAAAGGCAGATCGACGTAGGAGACCACCGGGCGGTCCTTGACCCACGCCCGTCCCGCACAGCTCGGGCAGCGAGCATCACCGACCTGCTGTTCGATGGTGATCTCACCGGCGGGACCGCGGCGGGCATAGGACAAGACGCGGACGTCTTTGAGCCCGACGAGGTGGGTGACGATCTCACTAGGATCGACGTACACAGAGGCGTGGAGGATCTTCTTTTTCACACATTGAGACTGAAGCGCCTCTGTGCTTACGCGGTGGATACCCGCTGATCCTCAGGCCACCTGGTCACGGGATCGTCGGACCCCGCTGAAACCGGAAGTGCCGGATTACCTCGACGTAAAAGTTCACGGAGCGCCTCCGGTGCATGTTCTCTACCAGGAGGTCGGACTGAAGGAGTCGGGTTTTAATCGTGTCGGAGGGGGGATCCGAATCAATACCGTGGGCATTGTTGACGCCTACCCGGCCTGGGGATCTGCCCATGTCGGAGCGAGATTCGGTGGCGATCCGGTGCGCGAGGTGGGAACCACCGAACTATGGCTACCGGCTGCGTAACTCCACCGACGCAGGCGAACGCACGCCACGGACCGGATTCTGTAGTGCTCGCGAAGAGAAGCTGGCGGGACATTGAACCCGATAATTCTCGACCCAGGCTGGCGTGCGGGCGCCCCCTCGCCAACCTGGGCCTCGTATCTTTGGAGACACTCGGCCTCGGGCCCGAACCCGCCTAGACTTGGGTCGATGAGTTCCGTCCCGGTCCACTCAGAGGCTGACCTCACTGCCGACGAACGCAAGCAGCTCGAAGCGGCGCTTCACCGCCTGCAGTCGGCGGTGCGGGGCTACGAGCGATTTCTCGGTGGTGAGCTGAAACCAGGCGAGCCCGTGCCGGTACACAGCGCCAGCGAGATGGCTGCGGCGCAGGCCGAGGTGGATACTGCCGAACAGGAACTGTGGCGCCTACGCGAGGAAATACTCGGTCAGAGCCGGCCGCCTTGGGCCGCATCGGCCGCATCAGTGTCGGCTTGGTTCTCACCCGAAGACGCTGTTTACGACGAAGACACCGATACTGCGTCTTAGGGCCTACGTGTGGACCGGGGGCAGATCGTTTCCGCTCCATTTGCGTTTTCGGATCTCGTTGGGTCGAAGCGACGTCCAGCCTGCATAGTCTCGACGGCCGAGTACAACGAAGGACCTGACGTCATAGTCGCGATGGTCACAAGCAGTCGAGCACACCTTGATCGTCCAGAGTTGGGTGACGTCGTGGTCACAGACTGGCGAGCGGCGGGACTCCCACTCCCTTCTGTCGTCCGAGCAGGGCGCCTCCTGGTTCTTGAGCAACGCTTTGTACTGAGGTCACTCGGCGGGCTGACGAGCACTGACATGCGGTCTGTAGATCAGGCTCTGGCGGAAGTCCTCGGGTTGGCTTGACCGATCAACCTCCTCGACAACGTGGGCCCGACGGCGATTCGGAGCAAACTCAATGAGGCTGCGGGTAGTGTCGACCCGGCGACTGGGGCACTCTAGAAGAGGGGATGGAGGATGGCGGTGAGCAATAGATCGGCGCGGTATTCGTTCTGAGGGGCAACGCACAACGTGCGGACGTAGCCGAATCCAACATGGTGGTCCGGATCAGCCCATGCGACGCTTCCGAAGCCGCCCGGCGAGCCGAACCCGTTCGACCCGATCTGTACGTCCCCTTGACCGACTGATTTGCGCCACCCAAGCCGAAGGGCGCGCTGGTGGCCGCTGATGCGGTCGATGCCGGTTGCTTGTACGTCGAGGGCCCGCTTGAGGGTTGGACTCGTCACGAGTGGATTCCTCCGCTTGGAGCCGACGAGCGATCCGAAGATTCGTGCCAGACCCAGGCCGTTGGCGTAGGCGTTTTCCGGCCACCAGGGCTGAACGGACCACTCCTGACCGTCGGCGCTAATCCATGGGGCCACCCTGGCGCGGTCGATTTCTGTGGAAACCAGAAAGGCGTCGGCTCGACATGGTGTGGCGATCTCTCTTCGGAACCAATCGTCAAGGGACTCGTTGAGCACCCGCTCCAAGACGACCTGGAGGATCGGATCAAACGTCGCGCTGTAGCCAATGTCAGTGCCGGGCGCCCAGTCTGGGGTCAATGCCTCGATGGCTCGCATGACATCACTGAACGATTCAGGGACACCAGTAAGTCCGATCTTGGGCAATCCAGAGCGGTGGGTCAGGACATGGCGAATCGTGATCGCCTCCTTGCCGAATGCGGAGAACTCGGACCACCACTGGGCCACTGGGTCGTCGTAGTCCACAAGGCCTCGGTCCACCGCCAGGTGGACCGAGAGCGCCGTCAAAGCCTTCCGGCAAGAGAAGATTCCCGTCACCGAGTCTTCTTGCCAAGGTCTCGATCGCTCAGCATCGGTCCAACCGCCCCAGAGGTTGAGCACCGTTCGACCGTCAACAACTGCACCAACTGAGGCACCCCACTCCGGGCGGTCTTGGGACGAGTCATCGCCGAACGACTTCTCGAAAAGGGCGCGTACATGAGCGAACGCTGGCTCGCAAAACCCGCCGACTGAGACACCACGTTCCGCAGATCACAGGCTATTACGTGTACTCCGAGTGTGCTCGTTTCCGCCCTTGCCACGGAGTCAAGAATTAGAATCTCGATGTGCGGTGGGGTGGGATGTCGCAGTCGATTCGGTGCTTCCATGGCGGAGTTTGACATCGAGGTTCGTTCGCACCGCCTCCATGCCGAGCGGTTCGGGTCACCGAGTGCCCCGCTCGTCATCGGACTTCACGGGCTGAGTGGCAACATGAAGAACTTCGAGTTTTTGGGTGGACGCCTGGGTTCTCGTGACCTGCAACTGGTGGCCATCGATCTGAGGGGGCGAGGGAAGAGTCAGACCACACCGCCCGGTTCGTATGGCTGGGAAAGTCATGCCCTCGACGTGCTCGGCGTCTCCGAAGCTCTTGGATTCGACCGATTCGCCCTCATCGGCCAGTCGATGGGTGGTTCGGTCGCCATGAAGGTGGCCGAGATCGACGCAGCTCGGCTGACCGCAGTGGTGCTGGTGGACATTGCCGGTCGGGTCGATCCCGGAGTCGGATCGGCCATCTCTGGCGTCATCGCTCAACTGAACCAGACCTACGACTCCGTCGAGTCCTACCTTGTTGCGACGAAGAACCTCGGGCTGATCGAGCCATGGAACGAGTACTGGGATCGCGCTTACCGCTATGGGCTGGCCGAACAAGGCGGCCGCTTCCACGTTTTGGCCGATCACGACGCCGTCACCGAAGATCGGGCATACACCGCCACCCAGAATCCGTATGACCGCTGGAAGTACCTGACGATGCCGACGCTCCTGCTTCGAGCAACACGGGAACTTCGCCCCGGTACTGGCCACCTCGTCCCGGCTGATGATCGGGACCTATTTGTCCGAACGGTCGTCGGTAGCAAGATGGCCGAGATCGATGCGAATCACCTGACGATCAACACCCACGCGGACACCGCCGAGGCGATACGAGCATTCTTGGTGTCCTGAGCAACTCACCCGTTGGTGCAGGTAGCACAACCCTCGTGATCGAGATTCACGTGTCCGATCCAGCGTTTCGGACTACCCCAGTTGCCGTTCCAAGCGGCTCGTAGTTAGCACCCGTCCCGAATCCTGCCCTTCGAGCGCCTCCACGAGGTTGCGAACCGGCCGACAGCAATCGGCCCAGGGCCCCTCCCCGTCTGGTATCCGCGACAATCTCAACTCCAGCAGGAGCGTCTATGACGACAGCTGTGACGCCTCAGCGTCGACGCGTAACTCCCGTAGAGCGTCGGCCGCGCCGAGGCTCTCGAGTTCGGGATCCGGGCCGGCAAGAAGGTCGTCAAGAAGGGCATGCAAGGCTGCAGGCGAACCGTCCTCGAGGGGATTTGTAACAACCACCGCTGAACCAGGCGGCAGGTCATTGGATCGGTTCGCCATGCTTTTATCGTACCGTCCGCTACTGCCGCTGCACTCCCCACGGTTTGTTTGGTTGTTGACTCTGGGCCCCCGACGACAACGGCAGTCGAAATCACCGTTGACTCCATGGTCGACGCCCGGTTGTTGGCGGACACACGATATTCAGTGCAGGAATTATTCACGGGTATCGAGGTCGTTTTCGCGTCGAGCGGCGGCGTATTGTCCCCAGGTCCGCGAGGAGAGGGCCGTCCATCTGGCAGCAGAGGTGGCGGAGATCCCGAGCACGTCGGCCAGTATCGGGTGCGGGACCGTGGCGGCGAGTTGGAACAGGGCGGCGTGCTTTGAGGCTTGGGGCTTGATGCCGCGTTCGACGAGCTGCCCGCGGATGCTCTCGGTTCCGAGGTGGTTGCCGGGGATGCCCCCAGGAAAGAGCCATTGGCTGTTCTTGCTGGCGTAGGAGGCTTGGCCCCGTCGGGCCATGTGCTCTTTGATGAGGCCGCCCAGAGGCTCGGGCATCTCGACGGGCGTGCGGTCGAAGGTGACGAACACTTCCTCGGTTCTGACGTCGACCTGGGCCGTCTTCATGCGACAAATGGTGGTGAGGGGCTGTGCGAACAGGAGCATGAAGAGGCCGCCGATGCGGGTGTAGTGGCGGATCGTGGTGTCGTGGAGCAGGCGCTCGACATGTCGCCAGCGATCGGCATCGGACATCGTGACCGCAGGCGAACCGCTCGTGACGCTGTCCACCTGCAGGGCCGGGTTGAGCCCGGTCTCGCGGACCCAGTCGACGAATTGATAGATGACGTTGGCGATTCCGGGTCGCCCGATGGCGATGTAGTGCTCGAGGTCGGCTTGGGTTGCGGTGCCGATCTCGACGTGTTGCTCATCGAGCCAGGCGAGCAAGGCGATCGTGCCCCTGATCTTGGTGCGGGCGGCCTGGATCACCCCTTTGGTCAGCTCGCCTTGAGTGGCCCTGTGGCGCACCTGACGCAGAACCCGCCAGCGGGCGAACCGCTCGACCAGGTTCGCATGCTCAGGCGGCAACGTGACCAACACGTCGTCCAACCAACGGACCGTCCGTTCGATGCGTGCCTCGTAGGGAGGAAGGACACCGAGGGCCGCCAGCAGGTCCCGGACGTAGAGGTAGCCCCTGGTCTGGGGAAGCTTGTCGAAGGTCCCGTGACTGATCTCGACCTCGCCACGGGCCATGGCGCCAAGGATTCGCGGACCGTCTCCGGGAGCGCGGCGAAGCCAGTAGATGGCGCTCTGCGCGCGATCCGCGGCCATGAGGGCGTCGAACACGGGGACCAGCAGGGCGTGGATCTGGCCACTGCTCGGGTCACCGAGCAGCTCCGTGACGCGCTCACGCAGTGTGCAGGATCCGCACCGGGCGCCGTAGGAGTCGTCCTCGCGGCCACAGCCGGCGCAGCGAAACGTCGGCTCCTCTCCGGCGCAACCGGCACAGACGCGCTCGCCGCCGGCGTCGACGAAGGCGAGCACCCTGACCACCGCACAGCTCGGACAAGCGACCGGGTTCCGCTCCAGCTTGGTCCGGCAGTTGTGACACACGTTGTGGCCCTGGACGCTGATCCCGCGCGGCTTGGCCACCTCGCAGCGCGAGCAGATGACCTGTTTCCTCAAGCGGTCCTTGTGTCCGCAGCGCAAGCCGGCGGAGTCTGTGTGGAGTTCAGCGCGCGCCCTTGGGCCGGCGGATGGTGGTGCGGACCGGGCGCAGCGAACCGATCTTTCCCCCGGCGTCGGTCCCCGTCTTGGCCTTGCGGGCGGTCTCGACAACCGGGGTGATCAGGTCGTTGGGTGTGCAGGCCAAGATGTCGCAGAGCGCGACCAAGACGTCGGTGTTGAGGCGCTGGGGCGTGTTGGTCACCAGGCGGTAGACGTGTTCGCGCGAGAGGTGGATGTCGCGCTCGGCGAGGAGGGGAACGAGCTCGCTGGTGGCGAAGATGGCCCGGTCGGCCATCACCTGGCGCAGGTTCCACTGCATGGTGACCGTTCTCATGGCTGCTCCTTGTCCGGCCGATCAGACGCGCCGCAGCGCGCTCTTCAGGGTCTGGTTCTTGAAGTCGTCGCTGACCGAGGTGTAGATGGCGGTGGTCGACGCGAACGCGTGCCCGACCTGGTCCTGGACGAAGCGCTCGGGGTAGCCGAACTCGATCAGATGGGTCACGTAGGAATGGCGCAGGCAGTGCAGGCTGAGGCTCTCGTCGAGCCCGATCTCGGCTCTGATCCCCGCGAAGCGCTGGTCGATGTGGCGTGGGGCCACACGGGTGAGGCGCTCGGTCACCCACAGGGCGGGATGGTCCGCCGCGCCGAAGAGAGGCCGGGCGTGCTCGATCCATTGGCCCAGTGCGCCCACGATCCAGTCGAACTCGGGCACCGTCACCACGGTGCGCCGGCGCGGCAGGCCGCCGCGCAGCGCCTTGCCGAAGCGCACGTGGACCGATCCGTAGGGGCCCCAGGCGACGACGTGGGGATTCGGGCGCAGGTCGGCCACGTCGAGGCGGCACAGCTCGTTGCGGCGCAGCCCGAACGCGTAGGTGCTCTTCAACATCATGGCGTCGCGCAAGGCACCGAGCGAGCCCTTCTTGCCCGCGAGAGTGATCGACTCCACCCGGTCGTCGAGGTAGTCGAAGAGCATCTGGACCTCTCCGTAGGTGAGCGGACGCCGCTGCGGCTGCCCCTCGTACTCGTTCAGATGGGCCACCGTGTTCCACTCGTGGCAGATCTGGGTCGGGACCTGAGCGAAGCGGTCTCGGCACACTCGGGCCCACTCGTAGCGGGCGTCGGTGAGGTAGTCGCAGAACAGGCGCAACGTCAGGTGATAGCTGCGGATCGTCGAGATCGACAGCCGGTCCTTGCCGCTCGTCAACGACACCGTGAAGTCCTCGACGTCGCCGGGGCCCCAGCCCCACGGATAAGACTCGGCGAACTCGGCGAAGCGACGAACCAGCCGATCCCGACCGGCGACCGTGTCCTCTCCGAGCATCCGGGACCGCTGCTGTCTGGACCACCCGGTCAGCATCGCCTCGAAGACGGCGAGCTCTTCGTTGAGATGTGCAACGCCCTCGACCAACACGAGCCGCGCGGACCCCGGAGTGTCCGTCACGAGCTCCTTTTGGCTGTTGCGTTTGAAATCACAGTGTTGTGTTTAACACAACACGCTCCCGCGGGGCATCCTGGCTACTCTCACTTCTCGAAGATCGCGGCGCGAATAAAGGACCTGATCAAGTCCCCCCTGTTGCATCTGGCGCAATAATGCTCGGTTCTGCCTCTAATGCCACACGTGTGGAGCAATCTGATGGTGGTGTTGATGGACTGGTGGTAGCGGTGGAGGTTCGAGAGCCGAGGGTCTGTGAGGTGGTGTAGCGAGTGTTGGGCCGGTCGGGACGTGGGCGCAGGCGTCGCCGGGCGGTGGTCTGCGCCTGAACGCAATTCGCCTCGTTCGTTGCGAACGACGCGCCCCTGCGTCGTTCGCATAACCGACGACGACCACCGGCAGCGAGCGGGGTCCAGTCCCGCAGAGGGAAGCCCTCGGGCCGAGCAAGAAGACGCTCCTATGAGTTGTCAAGTCCTTTTTGGAAATTTCGGGGTGGAAACAGCGGGCGAAACAATCATGAGCCACTCGAAGAGAGGGCATGCTCTTATGAAGCCACGCGTTCGCAAAATGGGCAGCCCTAGCCGCGGGTCGGCTGGTCTTCTTCAAGTCAACCCGTGGGGCGACACTTCTGGCGTGAGCCAGACCCGCGGCCAAGGATTTAGGCGCGAGGTAAGTTTCGGTACACCTCGCGGGCGACGTAGCGTTTCAAGATTCGGATGACTTCACGTTTCGTTCGTCCCTCTTTGACTCGGCGCTCGAAGTAGGCCTTGGTGTCGGGGTCCCACGCCAGTCGGGTAATGACGATGTGCCAGAGCGCAGAGTTGGCTTGGCGGTTGCCGCCGCTGTGGAGTCGATAACGGCCCGAGGTCTTGCCCGAAGATGCCGGGATCGGGGCCACTCCGCACAAGTGAGCCCATGTCAACGGCCATTAGGAATTCCCCACTGGCGGCCATTGGAATTCCCCAGGGACGGCCACGAGATTTCCCCGCGGACGGCCATCGAATTCCCCGCGCAGTCAGCTGGCGAGGGGCACCACCCCCTTGCCCGAGGTGGCGTCGATGAGGCGGACCGATTCGCCCTCTGTGACGATGACGTGGGCGTGGTGCAAGAGCCGGTCGACGAGGGCCGAGGCGATGGTTTTGTCCATGAGCTGGTCGAAGCCCGAGGGGTGCAGATTCGACGACAGGGCCACCGAGCGCCGCTCATAGGTGGCATCGACGAGGCGATAGAGGCCTTCGGCGGCATCCGAGGAGATCGGAAGCAGCCCGATGTCGTCGACGATGACCAAGGCGACACTGGCCAAGGAGGCAAAGACCTTGGACACGGTGTCGTCGACGCGGTGCCGGCGCACCAGGGCGCCCAGGTCCTCGACGCTGAACCAGGCCACCGTCATCTGCACGTCGATGGCGGCGTGCCCGAGCGCTTCGAGCAGGTGCGACTTGCCCGTCCCGCTCGGCCCGGCCACCACCAGGTTCTCCCTCCGGCTGATCCACTCCAAGGAGCGCAGCGAGCGTTGGGCATTGGGCGGGATCGATGAGCGGGATTCTTCCCAGGTGTCGAATGTCTTGCCGGCGGGGAAGTGGGCCCGCCGGCGTCGCACCTCGATGGTGGAGCGGTCCCGGCCCTGGGCTTCGGCGGCCAAGAGTGATCGCAAGACGTCGGTCGGGTCCCAACGCTGGGCCCGGGCGGTGAGCACGACCTCTTCGACCTGCTCGCGCACGTATTTGAGCCGAAGCCTCCGGCACAGCGTGATCACCTCGTCGATGGGGACCGCGGCGCGCTCACTCACGATCCGGCCTCAGTGCTCGGCGTCTTGTAGTTGCTCCACGACGAGGTGCCCTGGGCCAAAGAGTGCTCGTCGGGTGAACCACTGCGCACGACCAGCGCACCGGCGGCGTGGACGAGAATGGACTCGAGATCGCCCTCCCAAAAGCGCGCGGCCATGGCGGCCAGTCCGAGGGCCTCGTCGACCCGACCGACCCCATGGAGGGCAGCCAAGGTGACCGCCTCGGCCATGCGGGCCTCGAGACGCCGCGCTCCGACGGCTGCTCCTTCGACCAGGTAGCGCCGAGCCCCTTCGCCGAGCGCCAAGAACTGCGCTTCGGATCGACTGGTCGGCCGGGGGCGGCGCTCACGTGGCTCGCGGGTGCGTTGTGGATAGTGCTCGTCGCAGATGGAGGATCCGCCAGGGGGCTGAGTTTCGTGACGGGCCACTTCATTGGCTCCGCTGCCCTCACCGGCCACGATGATCACCTCGTCGCCGACCGTGCGGACCCAGACCCTGGTGTCACAGTGGGCGTGGGGCACCGAGTAGCGGGCGCCTCGATAAGAGACGACCGAGGACCATCCGACCCGGCGCGACTCACCGAACGCGGCCGTGTAGGGGGTGTCGGGGAGTCGGTGCAAGAAGGGCAGTTCGTCTTGAAGTGCTTCGGAGGGAACCCGGCGGGTGACCGAATGCACGCGGCCGTTGAATGTGGCCATCGCGGTGGTGCAGGCCTCTTCGAGCTCGGCGAAGGAGCGGTACTCGTCGAGCAGATTGGCTTCGGTCGGCACCAGGTCGGCCTTGGCGATCTTCACCGTCGACTCCGAACCCCCCTTGGACTCGGGGTCATAGGGCACGCAGGTGCAGATCGTCACCCCGTAGTAGTTCGACACCGCCACCATGGTCTCGTTGCGCACCGCGATGCCGGCGATATGGCGATCGGTCACCGTCTTCTCGTTGTCGGTCAGCACATAGGTCGACGCAGCGCCGATGAGGCGAAAGGTCTGGTCCAATGCGGCGACCACCGAGGGCATGGTCCGGTCGACAATGGGGATGATGACCCGAAAGCGGCTCCAGGCCAACCAGGCACAGAACAGCACTGTCTTGGCCCCGTCGACGACGGGACCGTCACCGAAGTCGTATTGGAGCCAGAGTCCGGGTTCGGGGATCCAGGGCTTATAGATGCGATGCGTGGCTCGCTGATACGACGTCTTCAAGATGGCCACCACCCGGCGGGTGGTGCGTTCCGAGCCGGTGTAGCCCATGGCCACCAATCGTTCGTGCACGACGTCGGCGCGGACCTTGCCGTTGGAGCGATCGACCCACTCGGCGATCTTGTCGGCGAAGTCATCGCTCTTGGTGGGTCGCTCTTGGGTCATCTCTTCGATGGCTCGCCCGGCAGCCCGAGCGGCCACATAGCGGGCCACGGTGTGGTGGTCGACACCGGTCAACTCGGCGGCGCCCCGCAGTGATTTGGTGAGGTCATAGGCCTCGAGTACGTCCATCTGCTTCTCCTTGGACAACATGGGGGTGTTCCTTCCTGGCTCGGTGGGTGCCTTGCAGCTCCATCGATGCCAGGGAGGGACCGTTCAGTGGTGGATGGGGACATCTCGTGTCCGTCCGTGGGGAATTCCGATGGCCGTCCGCGGGGAGATCAGATGACCGTCCCTGGGGAATTCTGTTGACCGCCTATGGGGAGTTTCGCGTGGCCGCCGTCAGCCCAGGCCGCCTCTGAGTGCAGTCGCTCTGGATTGTCGCCGGCAGCAACGAGGAGGACCGCTGCGACATCGTGACCGACCCCGAAGAGGGAGAGCAGCTCGGGTGCCGTCGCGGCCAAGAGCGGTGCGAGCATGGCGTCGAGCTCCGCGATCTCGCGCTCGAGTGACTGGATCCGATGGGCCAGTGAAGCGATCGAAGCCTTGGTTGCCGCCATGACCGGATCGGCTGAACGTCCCGGTCGGAGCTTGGCTCCTTGGTCCACCAGAGCGGAGACGCTGAGGCCGTTGAGCCGACCTTGCAGCTCGTCGGGGGCACTGAAGCCCAGATGACGCATCTGAACCAGGGCCTTGGTGCGAGCTTGTCGAGCTGAGCGTTTGGCCACGACCAGGACCCTGATTGCTTCGACCGAGCCGTCGCGGGATTTGGCCGCCCCACTGGCCCGTCCCGACAACGCAGCCCTGGCCGCCTCAACGGCGTCGAGGGGATCGGACTTGCCGCTGCGGCGACGGGCCTGGCGGTTGGGCCGGTCGACTTCGATGACTTCGATGCCGCCGCGACGGAGAAATCGGGCCAGGTTGGCTCCATAGGACCCGGTTCCTTCCACGCCGACTTTGGTGACGGAACCGAAGCTCTCGAGCCAACCGAGCAGCTCCTTGTACCCGGCCGGCGTCGGGGCAAAGGACTCTGAGCCGAGCAGCGTTCCCAAAGGATCGAGGGCTGCTGCCACATGGACGTCGAGGTGGGTATCGACTCCACCGGTCACACCACGGGCAGCTTCTACGATGGTCACGGCCATCCCTTCCTTTCTTAAGTGTTCAGGGGTGGCACGGCCGTTCCGGATTGAAGTGACGGGCGGTTCCGAGTTGTTGGAGCAACTCGGGCCAATCACCCACTCTTTGAGACGGGGCGTGCCGTATTCGTATTGGTGCCAGAAGAGTTCCGCCGACGACGCCCAAGGCGTCACGCACATCACTTCAAGTCAGGCCGAATCTCCTGGTGCTCCCGAAACTATTGGAGGCTTGGAACTCATGGGTGGATCCTCACTGCAGGTCTCCACATCATGATTCTTCTGGCGGGTTCGCCCGTAGGGCGATCGTGGACGAACACGAGGCCGCCAGAACTTGTTGCGAGCCGAGCCGGCGACTTGACGCCGTGGAGCGCCGGTGGTTCTTGGCATGACTCAACTGGAGCTCCTTCCTCGCTCTGGGCCGATCGTGGCCGCTCGCCGGCCGGGCGAGGTGAAGCCGACATCGGTCCAGGGAGGTTGGGCGTTGGCTGCCACGCAGAATTGGTCTTTCGTCAGCGCTGTTCCGGAGCACAGAGCTCGTTCCATGCCGTCACCCTCCTCGCGCACAGGGCGGAGATATTCTCCGAAGTCATGCTGCGGCTCTACCGGGTGGCTCCCGTGAGCGACGAGGAGGAGATCGTCTTCGAGGCGAGGGACCCGCCGTCCCTCACCACAGATCTGGCCGCCGCCTTGGCCCAGCTTGTCCGGGCGGCTCTCGCCCGGCGGGCCGAACGTCCCGAGAAGGCGGCATGACGTTCTCGGAGCCGCTCATTCCACTTACCGCTTATTGCCGGACGTCCACCGACGACCAGCAGAATCCCGAGGAGAGCTTGCGCTGGCAGATCTCCCGCGCCAGTGCCCTGATCGTCGGGCGGGCCCAGATCGTGTCGGTCACCCACGACACCGACGTCTCTCGATCCGTCCCCTGGCCCCGGCGTCCCGAAGCGGCCCGACTCATCGCACAACTCCCCAACCCGTCTCGGGGCTGGACTGGAATAGTCGTCGGCGAGCCGCAGCGAGCATTCGGATCGGCGGGCCAGGTGCAGAACATCCTGCCGCAGCTCGCACACTGGGGCGTCCAGCTCTGGGTGCCCGAAGTCGGCGGTCCCGTCGATCCCGAGTCCGAAGCACACGATCTCCTCATGTCGATGTTCGGCGGCCTGAGCAAGGCTGAGCGCAACCGTCTCCGGGTACGGGTGCGGACCTCTATGAAGGCCATGGCGCCCGAAGGTCGCTACCTCGGCGGACGACCGCCGTACGGCTACCAGCTCGTGCGTACCGGCGTGCCGCACCCCAACCCCGAGAAGGCCCGCCAGGGCATCCAACTGACCAATCTGGCCGTGGATCCTGAGACATCCAAGGTGGTGCAGCAGATCTTCGCCTGGCGCGTCGAGGGCGTCGGCTTCCGGACCATCGCCGCTCGACTGAGCGAGCAAGGGTTCCCCTGCCCCTCCGCGGCCGACCGGGAGCGAAACCCGCACCGTCTCGGCCGGGCCTGGTCGCTCGGCGCGGTCCGGGCCATCGTCATGAACCCGAAGTACAAGGGGCAGGGCATTTACGGGCGCTACCGCAAGGTCGAACGCCTCTACGACGTGAATGACCCCGCCGCCGGCAACGTCACCCGGATGACCCCGGCACCAGCTTCTGAGGTGGTCGAGACGGAGGGCACCGTGCCCGCAATCGTGAGCGAGTCGGTCTGGCGTCAAGCGCAGACAGACCGGGCTCCGGCGACGCCCGGGCCACGCCCCGATCGGCCCCAACACACCCGCTACGCCCTGCGCGGCCTCCTGATCTGTGCCCGCTGTGGGCGCAGGATGCAGGGCCACACCGTCAACCGCCGAGGCAGCTCGGAACGGGTCGGCTACCAGTGCACCTACCGGAACGACTACCCGGGCGACGACAGCCATCCGAAGACCCTCTTCGTAGCCGAGCACCGGGTCCTGCCGGCGGTCGACGAGTGGCTGGCGGACCTGTCCTCACCCGAACGCCTCGATGCCACGGTGGCGGCCATTCTCGATGCCGACAACCATCAATCCAGCGAGCCCGCCGAACTTCGCCTGGCGCGCCGCCAAGCCCACGAAGCGCGAAAGAAGCTCGACCAGTACCTCGCCGCGCTGGACGCCGGCCTGGACCCGGTTCTCGTCACCGAGCGCACCCGCGCCGCCCAGGTTGAGCTCGCTGCAGCCACTGCCGTCATCGACACCTACAAGGGCTCTGAACCCCATCTGTTGACCGGACGAGAGGTGCACGAGCTCCTCGAAGGTGTCGGCGGCCTGACCACCCTCTTGGCCCGCTCAGACACCGCAGAACGGCAGCGCGTGTACCGCGCCGCCGGGGTGTGTCTTCGCTATCACCGCAGCGAGGAGGGCGAAGAAGTCATCGCGTCCCTCCGCGTGGGGTTGTCGCGTGTCGGAGGGGGGACTTGAACCCCCACGCCCTTGCGGGCACCAGCCCCTCAAGCTGGCGCGTCTGCCTATTCCGCCACTCCGACGGGCGATCAGCTGAAAATCCAGCGACTGAAAACTTTAGCCGACAGCTGAACACCGCCGCCCCAAGGGCCGGCGGCAACTCCGTGTGCAGAACCCGTCATGCGATCGTGGTGTCCGCGTCCTGCCGTTCAGCCAACCGACGCTCCAGATCGTCGAGTATCGCACCGGACCGGTCGTAGCGAATGTGGTTGTCCTTCCATACGGGTCCACCCCAACCGGGAAGGAGACCTCGGTCGTGGCAGAAGTGCTGTGCCTCCAGGGTCCTTCCATTGAGCTCCGCCGCGTCCTCCGCCGTACAGAGCCAGGTCACCACTTTTGCCACCACCTCCGGGGGCGCGCCGTCCGATGCGATCCCGAATTTGGCCATGTCCTGCGCGATCCTCTCGGTCGCGATGAGACCCGGTTGAACGTTGTAGGAGCGAATGCCGTACTCGGCCAGCTCCACGGCGAGAAAGCCGGCGATCCGGTGAAAGGCACCCTTCGAGATCCCGTAACCCATGCCCCAGCCGCCGGCGCCCGCCGGTTTGAGTGGATCGGCGTACCCGGCTCCCGAGGTGATGTCGACGATCGTCCCCCCACCCGCGCGGATCATCGCGGGGAGGACGAGCTTGTTGATCTCCAACGGCGCCAGGACGTTGGCCCGAAGCTGTTTTTCCAGCAGGTCGATGGGGGTGTCGAGGAACCGGTCCATGTGCCCGGGGCCGATGTAGCGCCCGTTGTGCACCACGACGTCGACGCGGCCCTTTCGCTCGAGGGTCGTGGCGACGGCAGCCCCGAGCGACGCTGAGTCGAGGAGATCAGCCACGAGCACGAGCGCGTCCGCACCGGCTTCGTTCACGAGCGTGGCGGTACCTTCGAGACTGCCCGGCAGGGGAGAGGTGTCGGACTCTCGCAGCGTCGAGGAGTGCTCGCGGCGCTCACCCTCTGCGCCCGTTCGCGCCGTGAGGGCAAGGTCGAATCCGGCCCGCGCCAGGTCGATCGCAATCGCCTTGCCGATCCCCCGACTGGTGCCGGTCACGAAAGCCACTGGTCTCGTCATGGGCTCCCTTCCGTCGAGCCCCGGACCGGCCCAGGAAACCAAGGGGAACATGCCCCTGGCAGCCGGGATTCCGCTCCGAAGCGCATGTATTTGATAAAATATCAAGCAAACAACGCGCGCGTGGAGGGGGCGGAGTTTGGCCATCGCAACTTCGACCTTCGCTGACGGTTTCGTGTTCACCGAAGGACCGCGCTGGCGAGAGGGACAGTTGTGGTGCGTCGACATGCACGACCATCGGGTCGTCGCCATCGACGCGCGGGGGAACGTACGAACCGTCGCAGATATCTCCAGTGACGAGCCGTCGGGGCTCGGGTGGCTGGCGGACGGACGGCTCATCGTGGTCTCCATGGAGCGGGGCGAGGTCCTCCGCTTGGAGCCCGACGGTTCCCTGGCTTGCCACGCCGATCTGTCCGCTCAGGTTGTCGGTTCGTTGAACGACATGATCGTGGCCGAGGACGGCACCGCCTACGTCGGTGACATGGGAATGCGGATCCATGGCGACGGCGAGCGGCTGCCCGGACAGGTCTTCCGCGTAGCCCCCGACGGCACCTTCGACGTTGCGGCGCACGACATGCACGCACCCAACGGCATGGGCCTCAGTCCCGACCAGCGGACGCTGCTCGTCGCGGAGAGCGCCGGGCTCCGCATCACCGCGTTCGACCGCGCCGACAACGGGACCCTCTCGAACCGCCGGGTCTTCGCACCGCTGACGCCGGGCGACCCCGCCGTAGGTTTCTCGGCCCCCGACGGCATGTGCCTCGACGCCGAGGGAGCGGTCTGGTACGCGGATCCGATCGGTCGACGCGTGGCGCGCGTGCTCCAAGGTGGGGCAGTGACAGACCTCGTGTCCTTCGCGCCCGAGACGCCGGTGGCGTGTGTCCTCGGCGGTCCGGAACGGATGACGCTCTACGTGTGCGCCGCGATGGCGTGGAGGCGTGAGGAGCTGACGGGAACTCGCACCGGCCGCATTGCGTCCCTCCAGGTCAGCGTGCCCGGCGCCGGGCGGCCGTAAGCCCCGGCTCTCAGGCCCCTCAACGCAGCATGATCGCTCCGCCGTCGGCCATGATCGTCTGCCCAGTCACGTAGCGGCACCCGTCGGACAGCAGGAATGCGACGACGGGCGCGATGTCCTTCTCCGCGTCGCCGTCTCGGGCGATCGGTTGTGCGTCGAAGGTCGCCGCGAACGCTGCCGCCCGTGCCGGCTCCGTGGGACGGGATCGGTGCGCGACGGACACCGGGCAGACGCAGTTCACCACGATCCCGTACTCGCCCCATTCTCTGGCCGCCACCCTCGTCAGGGCGCGGATCGCCTCTTTGGAGGCGGCGTAGGGCCCGAACCCCGCCGAGCCCAGCAGTGCTCCGTTCGATCCCATCGTGACGATGCGCCCCCACCCGCGCCGGCGCATGTGCGGGAACACCGCCTGCATGGACCACAGGGTCCCCTTCGGTCCGCTCTCGACGAGCGTGTCCATGTCCGCCTCGGTGACGTCTTCGAGCGGCGTCACCGGCCGGAAGGTTTGCGCGTTGGCCACCAACCCGTCGAGGCGGCCGAAACGGGCCACCGTCTCTTCGACGAGGGCGAAGGTGCCGTCCCGGTCCGCCGCGTCGACTGCCCGCGCCAGCGGCTCTTCCCCGTGGGCGGCGAGCTCCGCCCGGACGTCGTCGAGACGCTGCTGTTTCCGGCCCGTCACCGCGAGTCGTACCCCACGGCGGGCGAGATACAGCGCAATGCCGCGCCCGATGCCGCGGGTCGCCCCGGTGACGATTACCACACGGCCGGTCAGGTCGTCGTCATCCATTTCGGCGCTCGCTGACGTACACGGCCGTGGCCTCCGCCGTGAGCGCGCCGTCGACCAGGATCTCGCCGGAGGCGTAGCTCTTCCGCCCCTCCCGGCCGGTCAGGCGGGCCGCGATCTCCACCGGAACCCCGAAGGGTGTGCCGGCCCGTAGAGAGACGGTCATGGACACGGTCATGCCCGAGGCGCCGGCGGACGTGACCGCCGTGCCGAGGACCTCGTCCAGGACAAGCGCCAGCACGCCACCATGCACCCTGCTCGGTGACCCGGCATGGGACGCGGTGAACACACAGCGGGCCCGGACCTGACACGGCACGGGACCCGCGCCGGGCTCGGGCTCCACGGGACGCTCCAACCACTCCACCGGTGGCGCCTGTGGATTGAGCCGGCCCGACCCCGCTTGGAGCAGGCTCTCGACGCCGCGCTCGGCGCGTCGCACCAGAAGGAGCGGCTCGGGCCGACGTCGGGCGGTCAACGCCCGGGTGGCGGCGGCGATAGCCCTGGCGGCCTCCGCTCGGGCCTTGGGGTCGACGTCGGTCAGCACTACCGCCTCGACCAGCTCCCGAGTGCGAGCCACCAGATCGAACGCTTCGCGGGGGACGGACGACAGCTCGGGCAGTTGCGATCCGAGCTGCTCCGCCATCCTGGCCGCGGACATGGGCCGTGGCGTGTCGGAGGTCACACCGTCATCCTTCCACCGGCACGCCGAAGAACTCCTGGTAGCGCTCGAAGCCGCCTCGTTCCTGATCTCTGTCGAGGCGAAGGTCCGTGAACGAATATCGATGAGGGCCGAGGGCGTCCTTGGGACGTTGCGCCAGATAGCGACGCATCGTCTCCTCGACCGACGGGGTGAGCTCAGAACCGAGGTGCGCGTAGACGCTCTGGACGGCGCGGAGTGGGTCGGCCGTGAAGTCCTCGTAGCGCACGTGACACGGACGGGCCTGGTCGAACGTCCCGTCCTGGCACGCCGTCACGAGCCCGTCGAGCTCTCGGTGGAGGAGGTCGCGCTGGTACCGACCGATCTCGGCGAAGTCAACGTGGTCACTGTGGGCCCACCTGAGGTTGGCGATCAGGCTCGTCGTCGAGGGCAGAACCGTCAACGGATCCCGATGGGTCACGATCAATCGGGCGTCCGGATATACCTCCAGGAGCGACTGGGGCGAGCGGAGGTGAACGGGTGACTTCAAGAGCCACCCCCGCCGCGGGAAGCGTCGCTGAAGGATCTGCAGCACCAGGCGGTGCACCTCGTACGCGGGGCGCAGCGAAGTCTGGTTGTCGAGGTAGGCGGCGTACGAAGGGACCCGGTAGCGCGCCGTGAATTCCTCCGAGAGGAACGCCAGCGACATCGTCGACACGCATTCCTTCGGCATACGCCCGTGATAGTGGTGGATCGCATCCAAGCCAGAAACGACGGTCGCCATCTGGCGCAGCTCGGTGTCGGCCAGCATCACGCGGCCCGGGTCGGGGTAGTACTCCGGTCGGGGTGGCGGCACCGGCCGGAGGAGCTCCCACCCTTCGGGCGCGCGGAGAGACGGATCGCAGCCCAGCACGCCGAAGAGGATCGTGGTACCACTGCGCGCGGCACCGGTGACGAACAGTGGAGCACGAACGTCCTCGTCGAGGACTCCCGGATCCGCTCTCACGTACGCGTCCATCTGCAAACGGACCTGTAGCAACCTGACCAGGAACTGGCGCGTGAGCCAACGGCCGACGATGGTCAGCCGCGCCTCTTCGTCGAGTGCCCGCAGGAGTACGTCCAGGGGCTCGGCCAAGGCGGCCTCGGTCCCGAACGGATCCCGGCCGGTTTCGTCGTCGAGCCCCAGCCCGGCCCGGGCCTCGGCCATCAGACAGTCGCGATCCATGGGACGTTCGGCGACTTCCAGGATGAGGGCCACCTGCCCCCGATTCACCGCCGAGACCCATTGGGGTCGCGGGTCGGGTCGCCACGTCCCCTCGTCGGGCATCGGCCGAACACTACGTCGCCAGTCCCGTCTACCCTTCCGCTCGTGGACGAAGCACGGTCGTGGCGCGACCTGCTGGCTGGGCTCGAGCGCCTCGGCGACAGCGTGCGGGCAAGCTCTCCGGCCGGCGATCCCGCCGTCGAGAGCGAAGGGTTCTTGCACCTGGCGGAGCAGCTCCTGTGTTGGTTGGAGTGGTCGGTCGGGTACGGCAATCCGGCCGAGCCAGCATTTCAGCGGCAGAACGATCTCGTGACACCGTGGGGTGGGCCGAACGCGGACAACGTCTACCGGCACGCTCGGGTGAGCCCGCGGTTCACCTACGTCGTCCGCGGTCGCATGAACTCCTGCGAGGAGTTCGCCCTCGCCATCAGGGAGGGTTTCCGCCACACGGACACCCCGGGGACTCTGGCCGAACTGACCGCGTCCGACATCGGCATCGGACCGGACGACGAGTTCACGTTGCTCCTCGGCGGGCGCGGTTCAGAACCCAACCGCATCCCCCTGCCCGAGGGATCGGTCATGTGCTCGGTGCGGGAGTACTACTTCGACTGGCAGGAAAGCGAGCCGGCGACGTGGACGATCGAGCGGGTGTCCGGTGAGCCTGACTCGACGCCGACGTACGCCGACCACGTCAAGGACGCGCTCGAGCTCACACAGCAGTCACTCGTCTACTGGGCCGACTACATGCACTCGGCCCGCGCTCGCCAAGAGGACAACGCCTTCGGTTCGAAAGTGGACGTCCCGCGCGGGCTCCAGATCTCGCAGTTCCTGTTCTGCTTCTACGAACTCGGGCCGAACGAGGCGCTGGTCGTCGAGACACAGACACCGGACGCCCGTTACTGGAGCTTCCAGCTCTACGGCCTGGAGTACTTTCGCCCGCTCGACATCGGCCGACCCACGAGTCTCAACCATCGCCAAATCGCCCGGGCGGACGGAGATCGCGTGCGCCTCGTGGTCGCCCGCCAGGACCCGGGGGTTCCCAATTGGCTCGATACCATGGGCCGTGGGACCGGGCTGCTGAACTACCGCCACTTCTGGGGAGCCCCACTGCCGAGCCCCCGCACCCGGATCGTACCGATCGCGGACGTACGCGACGTGCTGCCACCGGACACGGCGATCGTGACGCCGCGGCAACGAGACACTCAGGTCCTCACGCGCCGCCGCCATCTGGCGTGGCGCTATCGGACCTGAGGAGCCCGGGGCTTCCGAAGCGCGCTCGGCCCAGGATTCCGATCCGCTATCCAAGAAGGCGCCCACGACCTTCGGAAAGAACAGCCGGTCGGGTCGAAACACGTCATGGGGCGCATCGGGCACGACGACGATCTCCGCGTCAGGTCTGACCGCGAGATAGCGCAGGATGTCCTCGTCTTCCAGGATCGAGCCGGAGCCGGCCCGCGCCACCAGGAGAGGTCCGCGCAGCGTCGTGAGGACGCCCCAGAGCTCGCGCGGGACTGATGAGGCGGCAATCTCCTCGAGCACGTGCCTCTGGAGCCGCTCGCTCATCGGCCGTCCCCGATAGCGCGTTCCCCACTGCAGGTCGGCGAACGTCGGGGGCAGGCGTACTTCCCTGGCGCGGTATTCGGCGATGGCCATCGAGGCGATGCGGGCGGGGTTCGTACGGACCAGGTCGAGTCCCCAGGTGGTGCCTCTCGAAAAGGTCACGAGATGAACCAGGCCGAGCCCTTCCTCGTCGAGGACCGCCTCGAGGTCAGCGGCGTGATCGGCCGCCGAGTACCCGGAGCGCGGCGCGTCGCTCGCGCCACGGCCGCGCACCTCCACCACCAAGAGCCGGCGTGGCGTCATCCACTCCAACATCTCGCGGTATTCGTCTGCGGTGTCGGAGAGTCCGGGGGAGAACAGGATCGGCGCACTGCGTGGATGTTCCGGCGCGTTGTCCAGGTACCGGATCCGAAGCCCGCTGCGCTCGGTCCAACGCTCGGTCCACCTCCCGGCCACGGGCGACACCATGCCAGTTATCCGGTATCAGGCGCGCCGGCCGCTTCCGTCCCGCCTCCTATGTCGCCAACAATCTCCCGAACGCTTCTCCGGCTGGACCCGCCTCGAGTCGTTCGATCACCAGCTCGGCACATCGTTCTGGCGACAGCATCGACGTGTCGACCTCCATGTCGTAGGTGACGCCGGCGTGGACCGCCTTCTGCCACAGCTCCACAGCACGGACGAGATCTTCGTCCGCCGCCTCGCGGCTCTGCCTCCACGTTGCCTCGCGACGGCGCCAGATCTCCGCGAGCGGGCAGCGGACACCGACGAAGAGGACAGGGAGTCCCTCGACCACCCTCGCGCATCGACCCAGGATGTTTCGGTGCTGCGAGTGGTCTTCGTGATGACCGACGTCGACCACGACGTCGAGGCCGAGACGGGCGTGCGCCCCGACGGACTCGTACAGGGCCTCGTACAACGTCACGACCAGGTCCTCGAGGTCCGGACGCTCACCGCCCGGGCGGAGCCCGATGCCCGGTCGGTACCGCTCGGGCAACGAACGTCGTGACGAGTCCACCCCGAGGTTGACCCAGACTCCCCGAGCCCGCTCCTGCAGCGCCACGGCGATGGACGTCTTGCCCGATCGCGGCGCACCGTTGAGCACCACGATCCGGCCGGGTCCGGGACGACTCATCCCGACGGGATCTTGAGCGGCGGGACAGTCGTCGAGGGGACGGTGACCGGCCCTCCACTGGCACCTCCGCCGCCGCTCGGCGCAGTGACGGATGCGGGGTTGCCGGCACCTTGGGTCAGACGAAGGAGGACTTCGAGTGTTCCCTTGTCCGCCGTGTTCACGAAGCCACCGATGCTCGGGTTCGCGATGTTCCAGTCGGAGAAGAGGATCGGGATGTCCGCCAAAGCGGCGAACTGCGCGCCGAGGCGCTCGGCCGACACCGAGAAGGACACGGCCTTCGTGACCCCGTGCATGTCGAGGGAACCCGCGGCCGCATAGGTGTGGACCGTGCCGTCGGTCGGGACGCTTCCGAGGGCGATTGGCTCGGTGAGGGTCAAGGTGGCGGTGGGGTACCTCGCCACATCCATGATCCTGGTCCGGAACGAGTTGTTGCGCTCCGACTGGTCGCTCACCACGTCCGCCATGTTGACGCTGAACGTGCCCTTTGCCACCGCTGTCCCGTCGACGGTCACCGAGCCCCATACCGCGGTGGTGCGCCCGACGGCGGTGGCGTTCTGTCCGAGGAGGACCTCCTGTACGCGATAGCCGGCTTGGGAGCCCGGTCCGACGTTCCAGATTCCGCTGAGGGACGAAAGGGCAGACGAGGTCGGTGTCGAAGCCGTCCCCGCCGTCGTCGAGGGTGCGGACGGGAGGCTCAGTTTCGCCGGGGGCGGGCCCTCGATGAAATGGATGTAGACGAAGGGTCCGGCCACGGCGGCGACGACCAGGACCGCAGCTGCGCCGACCACCCACCAGAGCAGCTTGCGGTGCTTCGGGCTCGCCGTCTCCATCACCTCCTCCGGCCTCCGCCGCGCCCTGTGGCGTCCGGACGACAGCGCCATGATGGCGGAGTCCCGTGGCCGGGAGGAGCGCGGCTCAGGCGCCGAGGGCGGTGTCCGTGTGGGGCAGGGCTGCGATGACCAGCCGCGCCAGCTCGGAGGGGGTGCAGCCGGCGGCCTGTGCCGCACGGCTGAGGAGGTCGCCGAGATAACCCGCCAACATCACGAGGTCGAGCTTCACCGATCGGCCGACCAGGGGAAACGGTTCGCTGGCCCGGTCCAGCCCGCAGGCGGACAGGATCTGCTCGCGCAGAGCCAGCAGATCACTCCGAGCCTCGTCGTGCGAGCTGCCGCTCCACTGCAACCAGACGGAAAGCCCCAGCTCGACGGACAGGTCCCCGGATCCGCTGTCGACCCGTCCGAGCTCGGCCAGGCCGCTCAAGGCGACAGGCCCGAACTCGGTCCATGGAGCGGCTCCCATGTGCCTCAGTGTGCCGAAAGGCTGTATCACTGTGGTGGATCTCCCCTGGGCTGGTAGTTTGTGCCCCGTGCCTCGCACTATTTGGAAGGGCGCGCTCAGTTTCGGACTGGTGAACATTCCTGTCGGCGTGTATCCCGCCACGTCCGACAAGAGCGTCCACTTCAACCAGTTCGAGGAGGGCACCTCGGACCGCATCCGTTATAAGAAGGTCAACGAGCGCACGGGGAACGAGGTGCCTCAGGACCGCATCGTCCGCGGTTTCGACCTCGGCGGCGGCGAGTACGTCATCCTGACCGACGAGGAGCTCGAGTCGGCCGAGCCCAAGAAGTCCCGCCAGATCGAGATCTCGGACTTCGTCCCGCTGACCGAAATCGACCCGGTCTTCTTCCGGGCGAGCTATTACCTCGCACCTGAAGGGGCCGGCGCGGACAAGGCCTACGCACTACTCCGGCGGGCCATGGTCGAGTCGGGCCGAATCGGCATCGCCACCATGGTGATGCGGAACAAGGAGTACCTCGTGGCCATCAGACCCGAGGAGGACGCGCTCGCGCTGCACACGATGTACTTCTCCGACGAGGTTCGGGCACCTGGGCGGGAGCTTCCGGAGCTCCCGGAGACCGGTGACGTGACCAACCGTGAGCTGTCGATGGCGCAGCTCCTGATCGAGTCGATGGAGAGCGAGTGGGACCCTGATCGTTTCCACGACACTCACCGCGAGAAGGTCGAAACCCTGATCGAAGAGAAGCGTGCCGGTCACGAGATCGTGCTCCCGGAGGACTACGAGGCGCCGGCGAACGTGATCGACCTCATGGAAGCTCTCAACGCGAGCATCGCGGCAGCGGCGCGCACCGGTTCCAAGGACGCGACGTCGCGCTCCGACGAAGACGGTGCCGGCGCGACCCGGGCGCGGAAGACCGGAGCGAGGGCGTCCGCGCCCAAGGCGAAGTCCGCCGCCAAGCAGACCACGCGCGGCCGCGCTCCCGCTTCCAAGAAGGCGGCGAAGACTGCGAAGTCGGCCAAGGTCGCGAAGGTCGCGAAGGCGACCAAGGACGCGGCCGTCGCCAAGCAGGCGCCCGCCCGACGCAAGGCATCCTGAGCTCGGGCACCGGGCCGCCTCGGCCCACGCTGCAACCTGGGTTCTAAAGAGCGTCGACTTCGACCGGCATCTGCAACGTTCTGGCAATTACCCTGTAGACGGCGCACGAAAGACGAGTCTCATCGGAGATCCGTTTCGTTCTGTCGCGTCAGATCGATTGATCGTGCTGTGATCCCATTGTTGGGATGCGGCCCGGGCCAAACCGGGGGAGGGAGTCCAGATGGCGACTGTGGAGGTGCAGGTACCGCAGGAACGCATCCCCGACTGGATCCGTTTCGACGGTCTCGTCCAGCTGATCTCGGTGGACGGGCAGCGGACCGTTGGATGTCCGTATCGTGACCTGGTGGCCGACGTTGGTCCCGAGGCGCTGCGCGCCCTCTATACCGACATGGCGGTCGTCCGCCGCCTCGACGCCGAGGCGATGGCGTTGCAGCGCCAAGGCGAACTGGCCCTGTGGGCCCCGCTGCTCGGGCAGGAGGCGGCACAGGTCGGTTCTGCCCACGCGCTGCGTCGCGCCGACTTCGTCTTCGGTAGCTATCGCGAGCACGGGGTCGCCTATTGCCGTGGCGTCGACCCGGCCACGATGCTGCGGATGTGGCGGGGCAACGCGCTCTCGGGCTGGGACCCCTCGGAGAACAACATGGCGACGCCGGCGATCATCGTCGGTGCCCAGGCCCTCCACGCCACAGGCTACGCGCTCGGGCTAAAACTCGAGGGCGCCGCGTCCGCCGCCATGGCCTATTTCGGTGACGGCGCGACCAGTGAGGGCGATGTCGCCGAGGCGCTCGGCTTCGCCGCGAGCTTCGTGGTGCCGGTGGTCTTCTTCTGCCAGAACAACCAATGGGCCATCTCCGAGCCGGTCCAGGTCCAGGCTCATGGCTCCATCGCCCGGCGCGGGCAGGGCTACGGCATTCCCGGCATCCAGGTCGACGGCAACGACGTCCTGGCCGTCCTCGCCGCGACTCGGCTCGCGCTTGCCCGCGCCTCGTCGGGTCAGGGACCGACCCTCATCGAAGCCGTGACCTACCGCATGGGGCCTCACACCACCTCGGACGACCCGACGCGCTATCGATCGAGCGACGAGGAAGAAGGTTGGCGAGCGAAGGACCCGCTCATGAGGCTCAAGGCGCTCCTGGCGGCCGAGGGTCTCTTCGACGAGGCGTTCGAGGCTACCGTCACCTCGACCGCTGACGCCCAGGCGTCCGCGATGCGCGCCGGGTGCCTGGCCATGGTCCCCCCCGAACCCTCCAGCCTGTTCGATCACGTCTATGCGGGGACGCATCCACTCCTCGACGAGGAGCGCCTGGCGTTCGAGGACTACCAGGCCGGCTTCGAGCAGGAGTGAGGGCGACCATGTCCGCCACGACGCCCGCCACGACGTCGGCCACGACGACCGCGAAGAGCACCATCTCACTCGGCAAGGCGATCAACGCCGGGCTCCGACGGGCCATGGAGACGGACCCCAAGGTCGTCCTCCTGGGGGAGGACATCGGGAAACTCGGCGGCGTGTTCCGCGTCACCGAAGGGCTCCAGCTCGACTTCGGAACCGATCGCGTCATCGACACGCCGCTGGCCGAGTCAGGCGTCATCGGGACCGCAGTCGGTCTCGCCATCCGCGGTTTCCGACCCGTGTGCGAGGTCCAGTTCGACGGCTTCGTGTACCCCGCCTTCGACCAGATCGTCTCGCAGGTGGCCAAGCTGCGGTACCGCAACGAAGGCCGCGTGGCCATGCCCGTGACGATCCGCATTCCCTTCGGTGGTGGCATCGGCGCCGTCGAGCACCACTCCGAGTCACCCGAGGCCTACTTCGCCCACACCGCCGGGCTCCGCGTCGTCGCCTGTAGCAACCCCGCGGACGCCCACCGGATGATCCGGCAGGCGGTGGCCTCTGACGACCCGGTCGTGTTCTTCGAGCCGAAGCGCAGGTACTGGGACAAGGGCGAGGTGGACCTGAACGAGCCCCTCGACAACGTGCCACTGCATCAAGCCCGGATCGTGACCGAGGGGACCGATGTCACCGTCGCCACGTACGGGTCTCTGGTCCCGACCGCCCTCGATGCCGCCCGAGTCGCGGCCGACGACGGTACGTCTCTCGAGGTGGTCGACCTGCGCTCGCTGTCCCCGGTTGACTTCGCCACCCTCGAGGCGTCCGTCCGCAAGACGGGCAGGCTCGTCGTCGCCCACGAGGCGCCGGTGTTCTGCGGGTTCGGCGCAGAGGTGGCGGCCCGGGTAAGCGAGCGCTGCTTCTACCATCTCGAAGCGCCGGTGGTGCGCGTCGGCGGGTACGACACGCCCTACCCGGCGTCGAAGCTCGAAGGCTTCTATCTCCCCGACGCCGACCGCATCCTCGACGCGGTCGATCGAACGCTCGAACCGTCTGGGCCGTGAGCACGGCGAGATCGTTCCGGATGCCGGACCTCGGAGAAGGTCTGGCGGACGCGGAAATCGTGGCGTGGCACGTCGCGGCGGGTGACGTCGTGGCCCTGAACCAGACCCTCGCCGAGGTCGAGACCGAGAAGGCGGTCGTCGAGTTGCCGAGCCCCTTCGCCGGCACCGTCGTCGAGCTCCTCGCCCAACCGGGCGAGACGGTCGCGGTCGGTGCTCCCATCGTGACCATCGAGACCGCGGCCACGGAAGGTTCCGGCGACGAGGGCACCGCGGACGACTCAGCGCCCCAACGGGTGCCCACCCTCGTCGGCTACGGCCCCGCTGAGGCGGTACCGAGCCGGCGGCCGCGTCGCCGACGCTCGGCCCACCGCGAGCGTTCCGGAGGCCCGACGGTCGACCCGAGTGCCGCGCCGGCTCCGACGCAGACATCGGCCGGTGACGACGGCGATGGGCCGCGACCGGGCGTCGCGACACGACCTCTCGCGGCACCGCCCGTCCGCTTCATGGCGCGTCAAGTTGGCGTCGACCTCGCCGACGTGGCCGGGCACGGGCCGGGCGGGATCATCACGCGCGACGACCTGGCGGCCCACCTCGGAGACCGTTCCGGGAGCGCCGAGTCCGTACGATCCGAGGAGACCCCCGAGCGCGAGCAGCCCGAACGGACGCGTTCCGCGGTCACCGGCATCCAGAAGCGGATGGCGGAAGCCATGGTCCGCAGCGTCGCCGAAGCGCCGCAGGCATGCGTCTTCCTGTCGGTCGACGTGAGCGAGTCGACGGCACTCGTCGAGCGTCTTCGGGCGAGCCGCCGATTCGAGGGTGTCCGGGTGACCGTGCTGGGCCTCGTCGCGAAGTCCGTCCTGCGTGCATTGGAGCAGCATCCGGAGCTCAACTCCTCGTGGGACGAGAGCCGCCGCGAAGTCGTGTTCGAGCACCACGTCAACCTCGGCATCGCGGTGGCCGCCCCGGTCGGCCTGTTGGTCCCCAACATCCCGGCCGCGGAGCGCCTCGGCCTCAGAGACCTCGCCGACGCGCTCGGCGATCTCGTCGAACGCGCTCGAGAGGGCCGGTGCGCCCCGGCGGACCTTCGGGGTGGCACGTTCACCATCACCAACGTCGGCGTCTTCGGGGTCGACGGGGGAGTGGCCATCCTCAACCCCGGCGAGGCGGGAATCCTCGCCGTCGGGGCGATCCGCCGGACGCCGTGGGAGCACGAGGGCGAGGTGGCGCTCCGCGACGTCATGACGTTGAGCCTCACCTTCGACCACCGCCTCGTCGACGGGCGGCAGGCCTCGAGCTTCCTCAGCGCGGTCGGACGCGTCCTGTCCGACCCGCTCGAGCTCCTCGCCTTCGCCTGATCTCCTCACCGGAGTGGATCGCAACCCGAGCCGAAGGGACGTGGGCGTCCGAGCTCACGCTGTCTCCGCCAGCAAGCGCACCAGTCCCTCTCGCATCGTCCGTACCTGCCTCTCCAGCGCCTGAAGCTCGCGGACGAGCCGCATCGCCTCCTCTCGGTCGAGCGCCGGGGCGCCGGGGCGCAACATGGCCAGCGACCTCCGCAGCGACTCGAGCTCGAACTGGCGCTCCATGCGAATACGAACATACGTTCGTAGAGACCCGAGGGCAAGCTAGAGCGCCCGACGCTCCCGCCTCGCAGTCGTCGGCCAGGCCTTGGGGTCCGCGACCGCGGCGCCGAGCCCGCAGCCGCGGACGCGGTCGCGGTGACGTCCGAGTCAGCGCGCCGAGCGGATCGATTCCGCCGACCGGGCCGCATCGTCCGATGTCACGACCAAGCGGTCGAAGTCGCTGGCCTCCAGCTCGACCACCACCGCCGGACCCTTCCCGTGCACCGCGGCGAAGTCCTTGCCGAACCCGCCGCGCCGAGTGCCGACGGCGATCACGTTGGGAAGTCCCGTGCCCGGCGCGCGCATCCCCCGCAATTCCGGCCACGCGTCGTCGACCACCCGCACCGACGTCACGGCTCGTAGCGTCACCATGCCAAGCGCGCAGTAGCCTCAGCCGCCTGTGCCAGCCCTGCCTGCGTGGCCGCCGCGGCCCGGCGGAACCTGGGTGCTCGATCTCGACGGTGTCGTGTGGCTGAGCGGGCGTCCCATCCCTGGAGGCGACGAGGCGGTCGCCACCTTGCGGGGAGCCGGTGTTCGGGTCCTGTTCGCCACCAACAACTCGGCTCCCACCAAGGCCGAGCTCAATCGGCGACTCCGGGGCTGCGGCATCACCGCCCCCGACGAGGACCTCCTCACGTCCGCTGACGTCGCCGCCGCGATGCTCGCTCCGGGCTCGACCGCCCTCGTCGTCGGCGAGGACGGCGTCGTCGAGGCGCTGGCGGGCCGTGGCGTCAGCGTGGTCCGAGAGGGAGAGGCCAACGCCGTCGTGGTCGGCCTGGACCAGGACCTGACCTACGGCGACCTGGCCCGGGCCGCCGACGCGGTGCGCGCCGGCGCCCGGCTCGTCGCAACCAACGACGACGCCACACTCCCGACGCCCTCAGGACCGGTGCCCGGAGCGGGCTCCATCGTGGCGGCCGTCTCCGTGGCGTCGGGTGCCACACCCGAGATCGCGGGGAAACCGCACCCGCCCACCGCGGATGCGATCCGGGCTCGGGTCCCAGCGGGCGAGCTCAGGGTGGTGGTGGGTGACCGCCCGTCCACGGACGGCGCCTTGGCCGCGCAACTGGGCGTCCCTTTCGCCCTCGTCCTTTCGGGCGTCACCTCACGAGCCGACGCCGGCGAACTTCCCGAGGGCGTTCGCCCTGCCGCCGTTGAGCCAGACCTGGTCGCCCTCGTCCGGTCCTCCATGGGCCCTCCCGAAGGCCAGGAAAGTGCTTCCTACAGCTAGCACTCTGGATATTCTGGTACCAATGTCAAGCAACGAGCGCATCCGCAAGTACCTCGATGCTGGGAGCACCATCGGCCGCGTCCAGAGAGGCAGAGCCGAAGAGATCGTGCGAGAGTTGGTGAACGCCGGGGACATCAGGCGTGACCAGGCACAGGACTGGGTGGACGCGATGGTCGACCGAAGCCGCGACAGCAGCGAGCAGCTCCTCGAGACTGTTCGAAAGGAAGTCGCCACCCAGCTCAAGAAGATCGACACCTCGTCCTTGGAGCACATCGCCGAGCAGGTGGCCGAAATCCTCACGCGTACGGCCGAGGCCGGGCGCAGCGCCACGAAATCCGTGTCCACTCGGGCCGAGAGGGCCGCCACCGACGTCCGCAAGCAAGCCGGCAAGGCCGCCACCGACGTCCGCAAGCAGGCCGAGAAGACGGCGAAGCAGGCCCGCGCTGCCGCCCAGACGAAGGGCCCGGCGAAGAAGTCCTCCCCCAAGAAGGCCGCCAGCTGACACCGGGCGCTGGCGTTCGGCGCCGGCTCGATGCGGAGCTGGTCCGGCGGGGCCTCTCCCCATCGCGCCAGGACGCACGCCATGCCGTCGAGGCGGGGTCCGTCCTTGTCTCCGGCGCCCCGGCCGACAAGCCGGCCCGCCTGGTTGCGCCCGACGAGCCCATCACGCTCGTCGGCCCTCCCGCACCTTTCGTCAGCCGCGGCGGCCAGAAGCTCGATGCCGCGCTCGGGCGCTTCGAGGTTCCCGTCGAGGGAAGGTGTGCCATCGACGCCGGCGCATCGACCGGCGGGTTCACGGACTGCCTGCTCCAGCGAGGCGCGGCGCACGTCTACGCGGTCGACGTCGGCCACGGCCAGCTGCACCCGCGGCTGCGCGCCGACTCGCGCGTCAGTGTGCTCGAGCGCGTGCACGCGCGGGACCTCTCGGTCGACACCCTGCGCGCCGCAGACCCCACGTTCGCTCCGTGCCCGCTCGTCACCGCCGACCTGTCCTTCATCTCGCTGCGCGCCGTGGTGCCCGCGCTGTGCGGCCCGGTGGCGGCGACGGGAGCCGATCTCGTGCTGCTCGTCAAGCCGCAGTTCGAGGCGGGACGCGTCACCGTCTCGCGGGGTCGCGGCGTGGTGCGCGACCCCGAGGCCTGGCTCGAGGCGCTGGCCGGCGTCACGTCCGCACTTCGCGACGCCCGAACCGGCATCATGGGGGCGATGGTCTCCCCGCTGACCGGCCCGGCCGGCAACGTCGAATTCCTCGTGCACGCGCGCAAGGGCGTCCAGGGAGCGGACGAGTCGGAGACCGCCGCCCTGCTCTCCGCCGCCGTGTCGGAGGCGGCCCCCGGACCTTTCCGACCGGCCGAAACACCGTCCGGGGGCACCACGCACCCCCCGGGCGAAGCAGGCTGATCGCCGGCCGGACGTGGCGACCGTCACCTTCCTGGTCCATCCGGAACGACCCGACGCGCTCGCGCTCGCCGACGACACCGCGGACTGGCTCCATGAGCAGGGCCACCGGGCCCGCATCCTGCGCTTCAGCGGGCCCGACCGCGTCACCGAGGCGGGTGCCGAGGTCGACCTCGGGTCCGTCGACCTGGGCGGCAGCACTGTCGCCGTCAGCCTGGGTGGTGACGGGACGTTCCTGCGCGTGGTCCGACTCGCCGCGACGGCCGACGTCCCCGTCCTCGGCGTCAACTTCGGGAGGCTCGGCTACCTGCCCGACCTCGGACCCGACCAGGTGCGCCAAGCGCTCACGACTGTTTTCGAGGGCAAGGCCTCCATCGAGTCGCGTTGCGCGCTCGAGGTCACCATCTCCGACCTCTGGGTGGGCGGCTCGGCCCTTTCGGCGGACAGCGCGGACCTTTCGGTCGAACAGCGCGGACCTTTCGGTGGGCGGTGACGTCCCCACGATGCTGGCGCTCAACGAGGTGGTGATCCAGAAGATCGCCTTCGGTCACACTGTCCGCCTGGCGACGACCATCGAGGGCGAGACGGCGCTGACCTACTCGGCCGACGGCCTCATCGTGGCCACGCCCACGGGGTCCACCGCCTACAACCTCTCCGCCGGCGGCCCCATCCTCGCGCCCACGCTGCGGGCCATGGTGCTGACGCCGGTCGCCCCGCACTTCTCTCTCGACCGCAGCCTCGTCCTGACCGATGAGCAGGAGGTCGAAATAAAGGTGGCACCCGACCGGGCCGCTGCTCTCGTGGTCGACGGGATCGACGTCGGCCGCCTCAATCCTGGAGCAACCGTCCGCTGCGCCGTGGCCGTGCGGCCCGTGCGCGTGGTGCGCAACGAGCCGCAGACCTTCGGGGGCATCCTCCGCTTCAGACTGTTGGCCGACCGGGCCCGCCAGGGCTGAGCCGTGCGGGGCGAGCGCGAATCGTGGACCGGCCCATGCTGACCGAGCTCCGGGTGCGCGACCTCGGCGTGATCGAGGACCTGACGCTCGAATTCGGACCGGGCATGACCGCCCTGACCGGCGAGACCGGGGCCGGCAAGACGCTCGTGGTCGAGGCGCTGCAACTGGTGCTGGGCGGTCGTGCCAGTGCGGGCATGGTCCGCTCCGGCGCCACCGAGGCGCTGGTCGAGGCGCGCTTCGTCGTGAGGGGGATGGAGGGAGGCGAGGACGGCGCGGCCAGCGAGGACGGAGCGGCCAGCACGGACGGCGCGGGCGACCGGGGTGGTGAGGAACGCGAGGTGATCGTCGCCCGTTCGGTACCGGCTTCGGGCCGCTCTCGAGCGTGGCTGGACGGGCGCATGACCCCGCTCGGCGTACTGGCCGAGTCGGTGGCCGAGCTCGTCGAGTTGCACGGCCAGCACGAGCACCAGTCGCTCACCACACCGGCTTCCCAGCGTGGGGTCCTCGATGCGTTCGCCGGCACCGACCTGGGACGGGTGCAGGACTTGCGTGGCCGGCGGCGCGCCCTCGACACCGCCCTGGCGGAGTTGGGAGGGGACGAGCAGCAACGTGCCCGCGAGGCCGACGTGCTTCGGTACCAGGTCGACGAGATCGCCGCCGCCCACGTGGACGACCCCGACGAGGAGGCAGCGCTGCGTCTGGAGGAGGAGCGCCTCTCCGACGCCGGCTCGCTCCGGGACGCCGCCGCGCTCGCCGCCGAGCGGATCGACCCGTCTTCGGAGGAGGGGGGCGCGCTCGACCTGCTGGGCGAAGCGGCCGATGCCCTGGCCGGGCGCGAGCTGCTCGAAGACCACCGCGCCCGCCTCGCCTCCGTCGTCATCGAGCTCTCCGACCTGGCCCGCACCCTCCGCGACGAGGTCGAGACCTTCGAGGACGACCCCGAACGCCTGGCGGAGGTCCAGGAGCGACGACGCCTGTTGGCGGGGCTGCGGCGCAAATACGGCGAAGACCTCGGCGCCGTCGTGTCGTTCGCCGAGGAGGCCGCCCTCCGTCTGGCCTCCCTCGAGGACGCCGAGGGAGCGGCGGCACGCCTGGGCGCCGAGCGCGCCGAGGTGCAGGCCGAGCTGGACGAGGCCGAAGCGGCCGTGCGCGCCGTACGGGCCCGGGCCGCCGGGGAGTTCGGGGGGCTGGTCGAAGAGCGGCTCTCGTCGCTCGCCATGCCCGGGGCGCGCCTCGAGGTCCGGGTCGCCCGCGAGGGCACGGGCGAGCCCGTCGAGCTCGCGCTCGGGGCCAACGTCGGCGAGCCGGTCCAGGCGCTGGCGCGGGTCGCCTCGGGCGGGGAGCTGGCTCGGGCCATGTTGGCCATCCGCCTGGTCGGGCAGGGCGGGCAAGGGTCACCGGTGGGGCAGGGTGGTCCGGGGACCATGGTCTTCGACGAGGTCGACGCCGGCGTCGGCGGGGCGGCCGCCGTGGCTCTCGCGCTCGCTCTCCACGAAGTGGCAAGGATCCGCCAGGTCATCGTGGTGACGCACCTGGCCCAGGTCGGCGTCGCGTGCCGACGTGCAGATCCGCATTGAGAAGCACGAGCGCGGCGGGCGAACGGCCACCACGGCGGTGGCGGTGACGGGCGAGGAGCGGGTCACCGAGCTGTCGCGCATGCTCTCGGGCCACCCGCGCAGCGACGCCGCTCGCGCCCACGCGCGCGAGCTCCTCGACGACCCGGGGGAGCCGGCCTCCACCACCGCGGCGGCCTCGGCCGATTAACGTGTGGAGGTGCACCGACGAAGGCACGCGCCACGAGGCGCCTTGAAGGTGGCGTGAGCAAGTTCGTCTTCGTCACCGGCGGGGTCTCGAGCTCGCTCGGGAAGGGTCTCACCGCCTCCTCGCTCGGCCGGCTCCTCAAGTGCCGGGGCCTGCGGGTCACGATGTGCAAGCTCGACCCCTACATCAACGTCGACCCCGGGACGATGAACCCCGGCGAGCACGGTGAGGTCTTCGTCACCGAGGACGGCGGCGAGACCGACCTCGACCTCGGGCACTACGAGCGCTTCATCGACGAGAACCTTTCGAAGCGCTCGAACACCACCACCG
This sequence comes from uncultured Acidimicrobiaceae bacterium, assembly GCA_963767195.1. Taxonomy (GTDB): domain Bacteria; phylum Actinomycetota; class Acidimicrobiia; order Acidimicrobiales; family RAAP-2; genus Bog-473. The sequence continues at coordinate 625,099 of CAVYDA010000001.1, forward strand.
GTGGCATCTACCGCTCGGTGATCGAGAAGGAGCGCAGAGGTGACTTCCTGGGTCGCACCGTCCAGGTCATCCCGCACGTCACCGACGAGATCAAGGGCCGGATCCGCCGCCTGGCCGACGAGGACGTCGACGTGGTCATCGTCGAGATCGGCGGCACCGTCGGCGACATCGAGATCGTCCCCTTCGTCGAGGCGATCCGCCAGTTCCGTCGTGACATCGGCCGCGACAACGTCTGCTACGTGCACCTGACCCTCGTCCCGTTCCTGGTCTCGGGCGAGCAGAAGACGAAGCCCACGCAGCACTCGGTGACCGAGCTGCGCAGCCGTGGTATCCAGCCCGACATCATCGTCTGCCGGAGCGACAAGCCCATCGCCGACGCACTGAAGCGCAAGATCTCCCTCCAGTGCGACGTCGCCATCGACGCCGTGATCTCCGCCGTCGACGCGCCGAGCATCTACGAGATCCCCCTCGTCCTCCACGAACAGGGACTCGACGCCTACGTCTGCCGCACCCTCGGCATCGACGAGGCGGACCACCGGGTCGACCTCACCGAGTGGGAGGCGCTGGTCGGCCGGGTCGAGTCGGTGTCGCGTCGGGTCAAGGTCGGCATCGTGGGCAAGTACGTCAACATGCCCGACGCGTACCTCTCCGTCGTCGAGGCCCTGCGCCACGCCGGCTTCCACCACGGCGCGCACGTCGAGCTCGACTGGGTCGACGCCGAGCTGGTGCCGGGCTTGCTCTCCTCCGATCGCCTGCGTGGGCTCGACGCCATCGTCATACCCGGCGGTTTCGGCGAGCGGGGGATTGAGGGCATGGTGGCCGCCGCCGGACACGCGCGCGACCACGACATCCCGTGCCTCGGGCTCTGCCTCGGGCTCCACGTGATGGTGATCGCGCTGGCGCGGGACCGGGCCGGGCTCGAGCGCGCCAACTCCCGCGAGTTCGACGCTCTCTCCCCGCACATGGTGATCGACCTCATGCCCGACCAGGCCGAGGTGACCGAGAAGGGCGGCACCATGCGTCTGGGCTCCTACCAGGCCGTGCTGCTGCCCGACTCCAAGGTGGCCAAGGCCTACGGCACGTTGGCCGTGACCGAGCGCCACCGCCACCGCTTCGAGTTCAACAACCGCTACAAGTCCCGCCTCGAGGCCTGCGGGCTGATCTGCTCGGGCATGTCGCCCGACGGGCGCCTGGTCGAGTTCGTCGAGCTGGCCGACCACCCCTACTGGGTCGCGACACAGGCCCACCCGGAGTTCAAGAGCCGCCCCGACCGCCCCCATCCCCTCTTCCGCGAGCTGGTGGCGGCGGCGCTCGAGCGGGCGGAGGGGCGCGAGCCGCACCTGCTCGACCTCGACTCCGTTTCCTAACGCGCGTGCCGGTTTTCCGCCGCGTCTCGGAGGAGGAGCTCCTCCGGACCACGGTGTTCCGCGTGGAGCGGATCCACCTGAGCGCACCCGACGGCGCGACCTTCGACCGCTTCGTCGTGCGTCACCCCGGCGCGGTGACCATCGTGCCGTTGCACGACGACGGGTCGGTCACGCTCGTCCGCCAGTACCGGGCGGCGGTGGACACGACCGTGCTCGAGCTCCCGGCCGGCACCCTCGACCGGGCGGGCGAGGGTCGCGAGGAGGCGGCCCGGCGCGAGCTGGCGGAGGAGGCCGGCCTCCTGGCGTCGTCGTGGGAGGAGCTGATCGGCACGTGGAACACCCCGGGGATCAGCGACCAGCAGACGACGATCTTCTTGGCCACCGGCCTCACCCAGTCCGCGCCGCGTCCGGACGGGACCGAGGAGCGGTTCATGAACATCGAGCGCGTGAACCTGGCCGACCTCGACGCGCTCGTGGCCGACGGGACCCTCAAGGACGAGAGCACGGTGCTCGGGCTCTGCCTGGCCCGCGCCCGGTTGGCGGCGAGGGGGCGTCCGGGGTGACGGTGGCGGTGCTGCCGCGCCCGGCCGAGGAGTACCTCTCCTGGCTCGAGGTGGAGCGCGGACGGTCGCCGCGAACGCTCGACGCCTACCGGAGGGACCTGGTCGCTTACGAGTCGTCGCTGCGCGCCCGCGACGGCGCCACCGGGATGGAGCAGGCGACCGCGGCCGACATAGCCACCCACATCGCCACGCTGCGGACGTCGCACACCGCGGCCTCGATCGCTCGCGCCCTTTCCAGCATCCGCGGCTTTCACCGCTTCTGCGTCGAGGAAGGTCTCCGGGCCGACGACCCCACGGTGGACCTGCCGTCGGTCTCGGTCACCGACCTGCTGCCCAAGGCGCTGAGCGAGGAGGAGACGGAGCGTCTGCTGGGGACGGTCGTGGGGACGGGGCCGGCGGTGCTCCGGGACCGGGCGCTGCTCGAGATCCTCTACGGCACGGGCGCCCGGGTGAGCGAGGTGGTCGGCCTCGACCTCGGCGACGTGGCCGCGGCGCTCGACGCCGACGATTCCGTGACCGATGGCGACGCCGGCCACGCGGCGTTCGTGCGGGTGCTCGGCAAAGGCGGGAAGGAGCGCGTCGTCCCCTTGGGGCGCCTGGCCCGCGTGGCCCTGGGGGAGTGGCTCTCGGGCGCGGGGCGCCCGCTCCTCGAGCCGCGCCGCTGGCGCCGGCGCGGCGACGCGGAGGCGGTGTTCCTCAACACGCGAGGCAGCCGCCTGACCCGCGTGGGCGCTTACGGGGTGGTGAAGAAGTACGCGGCGCGGGCCGGGCTGGCCGACCGCGTCAGCCCGCACGTGCTCCGTCACTCGTGCGCCACCCACATGCTGGGGCGCGGAGCGGACGTCCGGGTGGTGCAGGAATTGCTCGGCCACGCGTCCATCGCGACCACCCAGCGCTACACCAAGGTCTCGCCCGAGCACCTGCGGCGGGCCTACGAAGCCGCCCACCCGAGGGCGGGGACGCGGGACGCCACGACCGCGTAGCATGAGCCCATGCCGAACGAGGCCCCCCCAGTCGAGACCACCGATGTCGACTTCGCCGCCCTCCTACGCGACGAGCAAGGCGGGTTCGCGCTCAGCTGAAAGAGCTGGGTTTCGACGACCAGGGGAGCGGCCTCAACTACGACTCCAACTTCGCCGACTCGAGCCAGGTGACCGCCGAGCGCGGCGAGGCCGAGCGGCTGGCCTCCGAGCTGAGGGAGACGCTCGAGGAGGTCGAGGCCGCGCTGGCGCGGCTCGAGTCGGGGAACTACGGGTTGTGCGAGGTCTGCGGCAAGCCGATCGGCGAGGCCCGCCTCGAAGCCATGCCCGCCGCCCGCCTCTGCATCGCCGACGCCGCCAAGCACTAGCCGGGTGCGGCCCCCCGGCGCCTCTTCAGGGAGGCGCCGCCCCATGGACCAGCAGACGAAACGCGCCCTGTGGATCGCGGCCGCGGTCGTCGTCTTCGTGGCGCTCGTGGTGCACCACAACATCACGACGAGCGAGATCGTCATCTTCTGCGTCATGGTGCCGTCGATCATCCTCCACGAGGTGTCGCACGGCTACGTGGCGAACGCCTTCGGCGACGACACGGCCAAGCGCGCGGGGCGCCTGACGCTCAACCCCGTCCCGCACGTGGACCTCGTCGGGACCCTGCTCGTCCCCGCCCTGCTCTCGCTCGGTTCGGTCGGCTTCTTCGGCTGGGCCAAGCCGGTGCCGGTCAACGTCGGCCAGCTGCGCAGCCCGCGCAACCAGGGCGTGCTGGTCGCCCTGTCCGGACCGGCGGTGAACGCCGCCCTGGCGGCGATCTTCGGCATCCTCTTCGTCCAGTTCGTCCGGCCCGGCGTCCTGTCGTCGGGGGCCTTCTCGACGGGCGCACAGGTCGTTTTCTACGCCAGCCTGGTCAACGTCGGGCTGTTCGTCTTCAACATGATCCCGTTGCCGCCGCTCGACGGCTCGGTGCTCTTCGAGCGGCTGCTCCCGGCGCGTTACTGGCCGACGTACCTCAAGTACCGCCAGTACACGATGCCGCTCCTGCTCGGGCTCGTGTTGCTCAACTTCTTCTTGTACCCGCACGGACCGCTCACGTGGCTGTTCGGCCGGCTCTACAGCTGGTGGGAGAGCGTGCTCGGCGTCTGACGGTCAGGGCCCGCCGGGATCGCCCAGCGACGGCGGCACCCAGCCGACGCTTCCCACCCCTTGTCGAACGAAGACGGGGGCCGAGGCGCGGCCTCGGTCGTGCCGGGCCCAGCCGGACAGAGCCCAGCGGTACAGGCCGCCTGCTCCCCGTCCCGGTCCCACGTACGCCACGTAGCGACCGGTCGGGTCGACCTGGAACCCTCCTCCGGGCCCGTCACCGATGAGGCCCCGGATGGCAGGCAGCCTTGCGACCTCGCGCCCGGTCCGGACGTCGACCACGAAGGGCTGAGTCCACTGCTCCTGGCCCGTGATGTCGACGTGCCGGCAGACGCCGATGCCGCGGTGCTCGTCGATGAACCCGGCCCAGGCCATGGTGTGGTCCGTCCCGTAGGCCCAGGAGGGTCCGGGCGGGCACTTCGGAAGCGGCAAGGTCCGTGCGTCCTGGAGCTGTCGGTCGCCGCCCTCGACGTCGATGACCCGGGTGGAGAGGTGCCACCTCCGGTCCACCAGGTTCTCGGTCGAGAACGCCAGGTGACGGGAATCGGGCATCCAGTTCAGTCGCCGTATGTCGGGACCGTTGGTGGCGAAGCTCCACGTGGAGGACGTGCCCGTGCGGAGATCGCGCACGACGATCGCCTCCGGGGCGTCGGTGACCTGCGTGAAGGTGAGATAGGCGAGGTCCTGTCCGTTCGGGCTCACGACCGGGTCGTGGCCCAACGCGACGAACGTCACCGGCCCCCCGGCGAGGGGCACGGCCATGACCCGTTCGACCGGAGGCGGTGAACCCGGGCCGGGCGTCGAGGATCCGACGACCGAGTCGTCGTAGAACACGGTGCCGTCGGTCGAGACCGTGGGTTGGGGGGTGCTGTTGAAGAGCCCGTCGTCGGTGGCCAACGTCCGCTCCACTCGTCCGGTCTTCGACGAGACGACCTGTATCGCCATGGTCGAGCGCGACACCTGGGCCCAGACGACCATGGCCGGAGGTATCGCCTCGTTGGCCGTCCCGCTCGAGCCAGGAGTTCCGACGCTCTGGGGCTGCGAACGGGGTGCAGGGGCGGCGCCGTCCCGGAGGCTCCACACCGTCGCGGCCACCAGGAGGACGGCCAGCAGGGCGGCGATCGTCCCCCAGAGGTACCGATGCCGTCGTCGTCGCCGCGCCTCTTCGAAGAGCGCCTGTGCCGACGTCGCGCCGTGAGCAGCGACCGCGGTCGAGCACGCCCTGGCGCGATCTGTGACACCGTTGCTCCCGACCGTGGGCACGTCCGGACCGCAATCCGATGTCGCCGGGTCGGCGAGCGGGCTTGGCGCGGTGACTTTCACGAGACCTCTTTCGATCTCCGCTCGATAGTACTACTATCTATAGGACTATGTTGGATGTCAACATCGACCGCACAGAGCCGGTGGCGCTGCACGACCAGGTCGCAGCCGAGATCCGCCGAGCCATCGCCGAGGGCGAGGCAGGTCCGGGTGAGCGCCTGCCGCTGGCCAAGGACATGGCCGCCGTCCTCGGGGTCAACAAGAACACCGTGCTGCGCGCTCTCCACATCCTGCGCGACGAGGGACTCCTGGAGTTCACGCGCGGTCGAGGCATCACCGTGTCGGGAACGCCGCAGAAGGGCGCCGTCCTGGGCCGCGTCCGCGAGGTCGTGGAGTTCGCCCGGCGCCAGGGCTACCGGCGCGAGGACGTCATCGACATGATCGCCGGGCTGCCGTGAGCCCGACGGCGCGCCGAGGCCCGGGTGGGGCGTCGTGACCGCGCTCCTCGAACAGAGTGGCGTCGACCGAGACCCGCGATCCGACGTCGAAGCGCTCTTTCGCGAGGCGAGGCGCCGCCGGCGGCGTCGCTGGGTCATCGGGTGCTGCGCCGTCGTGCTGGCGGTGGCGCTCGGGCTGTCGGCCGGCCTGACGCTGTCGGTGCCGGGCGGTACCGATCGCACCACGACGCCGCGCGACGGCACCGCCCGGTCCTGCACCGAGCGGTGCGGCCACGCACCACGGTGCAACGAACCTCGACATCCTCTCGGGCTCACTCCAGATGCGGGTGCGGTTCGACGCCCGCACCGACAAGGCGTCGCGCGCTCCCGCCGCTCCCGGTCTGGCTCCTCCGCTGGCTCTGCCCCGGGAGGGCTACATGATCGGCCAGGCGATGGGGCCGGTGGGTCAGTACGCGTCGATCTCCAACGACCTGCAGCGCGTCCTGTACAGCTGGCCGTCCAGCGACGGCTCGTACCCGGCTCCGGCCAACGACCTCGCCGACATCTGGCTCACCGGACCGGGTGGTCGCCCGGACCAGGCCCAGGAGTACGACGGCCGCGGCCACGTCGTGGGTCCGCCGGTGACGATTCCCGCCGGCATGCTCGTGGTGGCCGAGATCGGGACGACCCTCGTGCTGCTCGGACCTCCTCCGGACCAGAACCTCGTGCTGTGGGACCCGCGGGCGCAACGGCTCGTCTCGACCCTCGGCCCGTGGGACCAGGAAGCCACCTTCGGGTCGACCTTGGCCTGGACCACCGGCGCGTTGCTCCGGGTGGCCACCTCTTCGGGTTCTGTCGTGCGGACGGTCCAGGGGCCACCGGGCGACTGGGCCACGTCCGTCGTGTTCTCGCCGACGGGCCACCGGATCGCGGTCGTATGGGCGCCGCTCCCGGGATCGGTGTGGGCGAGCACGCGTGCCTCGGTCGACGAGCACAGCGCACTCGTGCTCGTGGACGCGGGATCCGGGGTACCTCACTTCGTCCCCGGCAGCAGGGGCGCGACCGGTCCGGTGGCATGGGCGCCCGGCGGGGGACGGCTGTTCTTCGGCCAGGCGGTCGGCGGCAGGTCGTCGACCGCCGTCGCCTCGTACGAGGTCGGCGCACCGCGCGCCACCACCCTGCTCCACCTGCGCGGTGTGAAGCTTCCAGAGGACTTCGACGGCGCCACGGGGGCGCTCGTCGCCTGGAGCGCCCCCTGAACGACGGTCCGCCGGCGAACGACGGGCGGGTCGGCCCGCGTGCTCGACCGGATCAGGCGGGCGGGGCCAAGAGCCCGATGGCCGCGGCCGCCCGGGCGTAGGTGGCGACGGCGACCTCGTGCGCACGGGCCGCGCCGCGTTCGAGGACGGCGTCCACATAGGCGCGGTCGCCCTCGAGCGCGGCACGGCGCTCGCGCACGGGCCCCAGGAGCTCGCACAACACCGCGGCGAGGTCGTTCTTCAAGTCGCCGTAGCGGGTGTAGCCACCGGCGACGTCCTCGGGCGTGCGCCCGGTCGCGGCGGCCAGGAGGTCGAGCAGATTGGCCAGGCCTGGTTTGGCCGCCTGGTCGTAGCGCACTTCACCGTCGGTGTCGGTGACGGCGCGCCGGACCTTCCTCGTGATCTCCTCGTCGGAGTCGAGAAGCCCGATCGTCCCGAGGGGCGAGTCGACCGACTTGGACATCTTGCGCTCGGGGTGCTGGAGGTCCATCACCCGGGCCCCCGTGCCCGCGATGGCCGCGTCGGGGACGACGAAGGTCTCCCCGTAACGGTTATTGAAGCGGATGGCGACCTCGCGCGCCAGCTCCAGGTGCTGGCGCTGGTCGTCGCCGACGGGGACCACGGACGCGTCGTAGAGGAGGATGTCCGCCGCCATGAGCACCGGATAGGTGAACAGGCCCACGCGGACCGCCTCCTGGCTCTTGCCCTTGTCCTTGAACTGCGTCATACGACGCAGCTCCCCCATGGTCGCCGTGCACTCGAGGAGCCAGGTCAGCCGCGGGTGCTCGGGGACGTGGCTCTGGACGAAGAGCGTGCACCGGTCCGGGTCGAGCCCCACGGCGAGCAGGTTCAGCGCGGCGTCCAAGGTGTTGGCCCGGAGCGCCTCGGGTGCGATCTCCGAGCGTGAGCGCGTGCAGGTCCACGACGCAGTAGAAGGCATCGTGACCGTCCTGGAGGACACCCAGTGCCGCAGCGCGCCGAAGTAGTTGCCCAGCGTGAAGTTGCCGGAGGGCGCGATGCCCGAGAGGACGCGGTTCACGGGAGAACAGGCCTGGTCATGGGCCGACATGGTAGAGCGGGAGGGGCGGCGTCCCGGGCGCTGACGGGGAGTCGCCGGGGATGCACGGGCGCGCCGCATCGTTTCGGTATCGTCGGCGGGTGGCCTACGCGGTGTCGACGCCCGTCTTCGAGGGTCCCGTCGACCTCCTCTTGCATCTCGTCTCCTCGCACGAGGTGGACATCCTCGACATCCCGTTGCTCCCGGTGGTCGACAGCTTCGTCCAGTTCCTGACGGAGCGCCGGGACCTGGTCGACTTCAACCAGCTCTCGGAGTTCCTGCTGGTCGCCGCCATCCTGCTCGAGCTGAAGTCCCAGCGACTGCTGCCAGGCCGCGAGGCGGCGGACGAGGACGAGGACTTCGCCGGCTGGGAGGAGCGCGACCTGCTGTTGGCCCGCCTCCTCGAGTGTCGCGCCTACGCCGCCGCGGCCGACGTGTTCGTGGCGCTCGCCGAGCAGGCCTCGCGCTCGGTGCCACGGGAGGCCGGGCTCGACGAAGACTTCGTCGTGCACGCGCCCGACCTCCTGGCCGGGATCACCCCCGAGGACCTGGCCCAGGCCTACCTGCGGGGCTCGGCCGAGCGGCCGGTGCCGAGAGTCGACCTGTCCCATGTCACCGTGGACACGGTGTCGGTGGCCGAGGCGGTGGCCGAGTTGGTCGCTGCGCCCGACGAGGCCCGGGCGACGTCGTTCCGGGAGCTGGTGGCGGCATGCCGGACCCGAATGGACGTCATCGTCCGCTTCCTGGCGCTGCTCGAACTGTGCAAGATGGGCCGCGTCTCGCTCGTCCAGGGGACGACCTTCGGCGACCTGAGGATCACCTGGCTCGCCGAGCTGGAGCTGGCTTCGGTCGGCGGACGGGGGTTGGGCGAGCTCGCCGGCTTCGCCGTCGACGACTACGAGGGGTGAGCGGGCCCAGCGTGGAGGACACGGAGCTGCAGCGGGCCGCCGAGGCCATCCTGTTGGTGGCGGTCGAGCCCGTGCCTCCCCGGCTCATGGCCGAGCTCCTCGAAGAGCCGGTGGAACGGGTGGAGGAGGTGCTCTCCGAGCTGGCTCGCCAGTACGACGAAGAGCGCCGGGGTTTCGTCCTCGCCCGCATCGCCGGCGGCGCCCGGCTGCAGACGCATCCGGACCTGGCGCCCTATGTCGAGCGTTTCGCCAACCGCGACGTGTCGCACCGGTTGTCGACGGCCGCGCTCGAGACGCTGGCCATCGTGGCCTACCGACAACCGGTCTCGCGGGGCCAGATCTCCTCGTTGCGGGGTGTCAACGTCGACGGCGTCACCCGGCTGTTGGAGCAGCGCGGCTACATCGCCGTGGTGGGCCACGCTGAGGGGCCGGGACAACCGGCGCTGTTCGGGACGACCGACCTGTTCTTGGAACGTCTGGGCCTCGACTCGTTGGACCAGCTCCCCGCGGTCGAGGACTTCCTTCCCGGTCCGGACGTGGCCGGGGACCTCGAGCGCGACCTGCAGTCGGCGCTCGGCCTCGGGACGGAGTCGACCTCAGACGACGGGTGACGGGGCAGCGGGGGAGCGGCTGCAGAAAGTCCTCGCCCGGGTGGGTCTCGGGTCGCGACGAGCCTGCGAGGAGCTGATCGCATCGGGTCGCGTCACCGTCGACGGGGCGGTGGCCGTCCTCGGGCTCCGGGTGGATCCGAGGGTTGCCCGCATCGAAGTCGACGGCGCACTCGTGCCGGTCTCGCCTGACCTCGTGTACTACCTGTTGAACAAGCCCGACGGCGTGGTCACCACGGCCGACGACCCCCAGGGACGCCCGACCGTGCTCCAGCTGGTCCCCGCCGAGCCGCGCGTGTTCCCGGTCGGACGGCTCGACCTGCACACCGAGGGCCTGCTGGTACTCACCAACGACGGCGCGTTGGCGCAGCGGCTGACCCACCCCTCGCACGGCGTGCCAAAGGAGTACGTGGCCGAGGTGGAGGGCGGCACCCCGGCGCCCGGCGCGCTGCGCGGCCTTCGGCGCGGGGTGGAGCTCGAGGACGGGATGACGGCGCCCGCCGATGTGGGCGTGCTCGCTCCCGGCGTGCTGCGCCTGGTCGTCCACGAGGGCCGCAACCGCCTGGTGCGTCGCATGTGCCGCGCGGTCGGACACCCGGTGCGCCGGCTCGTGCGCACCCGCATCGGCCCGCTGCGCGACACCACGCTGGCTCCCGGGCACTGGCGCATGCTGACCCAGACCGAGGTCCGCGCCCTGGCGGCCTCGGCGGGGGGCCCCGAGGCGGTGCCGGTAGAGTGACCGGCCATGCCACCCGCCCTCATGGTCCGGGGTCTGCGCGGGGCGACGACGGTCGACGCCGACACCGTGGCCCAGGTCACCGAGCGCTCCCAGGAGCTGATGCGCGAGATCATGACCCGCAACGACCTGGTCGAGGACGACATCGTCAGCGCCCTGTTCACGACGACGGCTGACGTCACCAGCATCTTCCCCGCAACCGCGATCCGCGAGATCGGGTTCGGCGCCGTGCCGTTGCTGTGCGCGGCCGAGATTCCCGTGCCCGGGTCGATGTCGCACTGCATCCGCGTCCTCCTGCACGTCCATACGGCGAAGTCGAAGGACGAGATCCACCACGTCTACCTGCACGGTGCCCAAGTGCTCCGCGATGACCTCCCGGGCTGAGGGGAGCCCCGCCGAGGGAAGGCCGGGTGAGGGAGCGGGGCGCCGACGCGCGGTGGTCATCGGGACCGGCCTGATCGGCGGGTCGATCGCTCTAGCGCTGCGCCGTCGGGGCTGGCACGTCTCCGGGCTCGACGAGGACCCCACCCGGCTGCGCCAGGCGATCGATTCGGGGGTGATCGACGCCGAGGGCGACGATCTCGCCGCGGAGGTGGTCTTCGTGGCGACGCCCGCGGCCGCGGTGGCGGGTGTGGTGCGCCGCGTGCTGTCGACCGAAGCCAGGTCGCCGGACGCGGTGGTCACGGACGTGAGCGGGGTGAAGACGGCCATCGTCGAGGCGGCGGACCACCCGCGCTTCATCGGCGGTCACCCGATGGCCGGATCGGAGCAGATCGGTCTGCACGGCGCCGACCCCGACCTCTTCGAGGGTGCCGTCTGGGTGCTGACTCCGACGCCCGCCACCGACCTCGAAGCATTCAACCGGCTCCAAGGAGTGGTGGTCGCCCTCGGCGCCGACGCCCTCGTGCTGTCCGCCCAGGACCACGACCGCCTCGTCGCCGTCGTCTCGCACGTTCCCCACCTCGTCGCGGCGACCCTCATGAACGCGGCCAGCGACGGGGCGCAACCAGACGGCACGCTGCTACGGCTGGCCGCGGGCGGCTTCCGCGATATGACCAGGGTGGCGGCCGGCCACCCTGGGATCTGGCCCGACATCTGCACCGAGAACGCGTCGCCGATCGTCGGCGCGCTCGGACGCGCTCGTGCGCGACCTGACGGCGGTGCGCGACCGGGTGGCCGAGCGTGACCGCGGCGCCCTGCTCGCCCTCCTCGGGAGAGCGAGCGCGGCCCGGCGGAACCTCCCGGCCCGGGTGGCCCGGCCCGACAACCTGGCCGAGCTGCGAATCCCGGTGCCCGACCGGGCCGGGGTCCTCGCCGAGATCACCTCGCTCGCCGCCGAGGCGGGCATCGGGATTTACGACATTGAGATCGCGCACTCGGCCGAAGGGCCTCGCGGCGTCCTGATCCTGGTGGTCGACGGGTCCGAGGCCGGGCGCCTGGGCCAAGCCGTCGAAGAGCACGGGTATCGCTGCCGGGTCGAGCAGCTTTCGTGAGCGCCCGAACCGTCCGGTGAGCGCGCCCCGCATCCTGGTGGTCGAGGGAGGCGTCGCCTGCGTCGGCGCGGTCCGCACTCCGGGCGAGAAGTCGATCTCGCACCGTGCCGTGCTTCTCGGCGCCCTGGCGGAGGGCACGTCACGGGTGACCGGGCTCTCCGACGGCGCGGACGTGGCGGCGTCGCTGGCCGCCGTCGAGGCGATGGGCGCCCGAGTCGAGCGATCCGGCGACGGCACCCTGGTCATCCACGGCGGACGGAGCCGGCTGCACGCCGCCACGACGCCCCTCGACTGTGGCAACTCAGGGACCTCCATGCGGCTCCTGGCCGGTCTGGTCGCGGGCTTCGGATGGGAGACCGAGCTGGTGGGCGACGACTCCCTCTCGGGCCGCCCCATGGACCGGGTCGCCGAGCCCCTCCGCGCGATGGGGGCACAGGTGGAGGGTCGCGGCGAGCGCCGGCTCCCCCCGCTCCGGATTCGCGGCGGCGAGCTCCGGGCGATCGATTGGACTCCGGCCGTCGCGAGCGCCCAGGTGAAGTCCGCCATCCTGCTCGCCGGCCTCTCCGCCGTCGGCACGACGGTGGTGCGCGAGCACGTGACGACGCGCACCCACACCGAGGAGATGCTCGCCGAGGCGGGGGCGGACGTCACAGTCGAGCCGTGGGGGGAGGGAAGGGTGGTCTCGGTCCGGCGCTCCTCCCTTCGGCCCGTCGACCGCGCCGTGCCGGGCGACCCGTCGGCCGCCGCCTTCTTCGTGGTCGCCGGTTGCGTCGCGCCGGACAGCCGCGTGACGGTGGAACACGTCTACGGCGGGCCCGCCCGGTTCGGGTTCGTGTCCGTGCTCCAGCGCATGGGCGCGCTCGTCTCGCTGAACCCGGGCGAGGACGGAACGGTCTCGGTCACGGCGTCGTCGGGGCCCCTGCGCGCCACCAACGTGCCGGCGAGAGAGATCCCGTCCCTCGACGAGGTCCCGGCGCTCGCCGTCGCGGCGGCGGTGGCGCAAGGGACGACGGTGTTCGCCGACGTCGGCGAGCTCCGGGTCAAAGAGGTGGACCGGCTGGCCGCGGTGGCGGCCATGGTGGAGGCCTTCGGCGCCACCGCGTCCGTCGACGGGGACACCCTCGCCGTCACCGGGACCGGAGGCGCGCTCCGCCCGGCACACGTCGACAGCCTCGGGGACCACCGGATGGCCATGGCCTCCGCCGTCGCCGCCCTCGCGACCCCACCTGGTGCCCGGAGCGTGGTCACGGGCTTCGGCGCCGTCGAGACGAGCTATCCCCGCTTCGCCGACGACCTGGCGGCTCTCGCCGGCGGCGGACCAATGGGACCTCGCGCGCTGCTCGTGGCCATCGACGGCCCGGCCGGCGCGGGCAAGTCCACCGTCTCGACCCAGGTGGCCGAGCGACTCGGGCTCGACCGGCTCGACACCGGCGCCATGTACCGGGCCATCGCCGCCGCGGCGCTCGCCCGCGGGATCGCGGTCGACGATGCCGCGGCAGTGGCCGCGCTGGCGGAGGCCGCCCGCATTGAGGTCGGCGCACGCGTGCTCATCGACGGCGTCGACGTCACGGGCGAGATCCGCTCGCCCGCGGTCGGCCGCGCCGTTTCGGTGGTGGCCGCCAACGCGGCCGTGCGTCGGTCCCTGGTGGAACGGCAACGGGCCTGGGCCGAGACCCACGGGGGCGGCGTCGTGGAAGGCCGCGACATCGGCTCGGTCGTCTTCCCGCGGGCGCAACTGAAGGTCTACTTGACGGCATCCCCCGAGGAGCGGGCCCGGCGCCGTGACGACGAGGCGCCCGAAGGCGTGGCGCGCCGCGACCGAATCGACTCGACCAGGGACGCTTCCCCGCTGCGAGAGGCCGAGGATGCGCATCGGCTCGATACGACCGGCCGCACGGTGCACGATGTGGTCGAGGAGGTGTTGTCGTGGCTGTGAACATGCCGGGTCCCGAGGTGGAGGGTGAGGACGGAACTGAGGTGACCGCCCCGGGGCGGCACCAGGAGTTCGAGATCGATCCGCGCCGGACTGCCCTCTACCGGACCGAGCGCGCCATCTTCGTCTCGACACTCTGGACGTGGTTCCGTCCCCGGGTCGTGGGCAAAGAACACGTCCCGACGACCGGGCCGGCCATCCTGGCGCCGGTGCACCGCTCGTTCGCGGACTTCGGCTTCGCGGCCTTCTGCACCACGCGCAAGCTCTTCTTCATGACCAAGGACGAGATGTGGGAGAACAAGGCCCTGGGCCGGCTCCTCCTCAGCGTCGGCGCGTTCCCCGTGCACCGCGAGTCGGCCGACCGCGAGGCGCTCAAACGGGCCGAAGAGGTCCTGCGGCGCGGGGAGCTATTGGTCATGTTCCCCGAGGGCACGCGACGCGAGGGGCCCGAGGTTCGTGACCTGATGGAAGGCGCCACCTTCTTGTCGGCGCGGACGGGAGCACCCATCGTCCCGGTCGGCATCGCCGGATCGGACCTGGCCATGCCCAAGGGCAGCCGCGTGCCCAAGCCCTACACCATTGACGTGGTGGTCGGCCCCCCCATCTTCCCCCCACCGCGTACGGGGGGCGGACGGGTCTCCCGCTCGGCCGTGCGCGAGGCGACCGCCGACCTCGCCGGGCGACTCCAGTCCGTCTACGACGAGGCCCGGGCGCGCAGCGGTCGCTACTGAGGACGGCTCGTCGCCGGAGGCATCCCGTCGGCCGGCCACTCGCCCGGCTCGACCTCGCCGCCGTCGGTCATGAGCGCGCGGTAGTGCGCCGAGCGGGACAGGAGCGCGTCCGCGGCACGCTGGTCGAATTCGGCGGCACGGGTGAGGGCACGACGCAGGTCGTCCTCGTCCCGCAACACGTGGATGGACGTTGTCCGGGCCCCGGCGCCGAGGGGGGTGTCGTGGCTCCGACGGTGGAATCGCAGCTTCATGGCAGCCTCACAGTCGTGACGTGGATCGCTCGCCCTCTCCATTGTCTACCCGGATGACCCCTGCGATAGCGCGCGCCCCGGCCCGGACGAGGCTGCGCACCCGTCGGCGACGAGGGTGGGCCCGGCGGAGACCGGCCTTAGGAGTGCGTCCCGGCCCGGTGGACCCGCCACCACGTGCCGAAGACGACGCGGCCGTAGCGGAAGCCGAAGAGCCAGTTCTTCCCCTTCTTCGTCGTGCCCGACGCGCGGGGGAGCCACACCGTCGGACGCTCCGTGACCCGCCAGCCGCGCCGCATGGCCACGATCAGCAGCTCGGCCGTCTGGTACTGGGACTGGACCAGCCGGTAGGCGACGTCCTCGAGCATGCTCACCCTGAGGGCCCGGTAGCCGTTGGAGGTGTCGGTGAGCTTCGTGTGCCCCATGGCGCTCATGACGAAGGAGAACACCCGCACGCCGGCCTTGCGAGTCCGGTCGGTCGTCGTGTCTTGACCCAGCACCCGCGAGGCCACCACGAAGTCGGCCTCGTCGTCGACGAGCGGCTGCAGCATGACGGGGATCTCGGCGGGGTCGTTCTGACCGTCGGCGTCGAGGGTGACGACGAACTGGGCGCCGAGCTCGATGCACAACGCGTAGCCGACGCGGAGCGCGAAGCCGTGACCCAGGTTCTCGGTGAGGACGAACGTCACCGCACCGGAGTCGAGCGCGACCCGGTCGGTCTGGTCGCTGCCGCCGTCGACGACGACGAGGGTGGTCACCGGCAGGCCGCACGCCTCGGCCGGCATGTCGGCCAGCACCGCGCCGATGTTGTCCTCCTCCTCGAACGCGCAGATCAAGCCCACGACGGGCGAGACCTTGAGGTCGGGGTAGCGAAGGTCGAACTCCCGGCGCGACGCCTCGATGACGCGGCGCGCCCTCTCGGGATCGGTGTTGACCGCGGCGCCGGAGGCGGCGCCGCTCGGGCGGGTCAAAATGACTTCGGCGTGGCGAAGACCTGGCGCACCAGGGGTTCGAAGTGAGAGAGCGGCTTGGTGGGATAGTCGGGATCGAAGCTGTTCTGGTCCCACTCGTCGGCGAACTGCTCGGCCAGGGCGAACCACGGCTCCCCTCGGTACCGTTCCCGAGCGTTCGGGTCCTGGCCCAGGTACTCGTAGTAGTGGCGGCCTTGGAAATCTTGATGTGCCCGGATCATGTGGTACGTGTCGTTCTCGACGTAGGGGCGCAGGATCTCCGCAGCGATCTTGGGGTGGTTCATGACCGAGACCGCCTTGCCGATGTCGTGGCAGAGCGAGGCGACGACGACCTCGTCGGAGGCTCCCGCTTCCTCGGCCCGGGTCGCCGTCTGCAACGAGTGGACCAGCTGGTCGACCTCGAACCCGTCCACGATCTCCTCGAGCGAGGCCAGCAGGGCCAGCACCCGCTCGGCCACTCGGGGCTGATGTTCCATCGACTCGACCACGATGTGCTGCCACTGCTCCGCGGTCGACTCGTCCATGCGGGTGAAGGTCATGGCCCAATCATCGCGCCGGTTCGCCACAAGGGGCCAGCACATCGAGGACGTCGGCTGCTGAGACCGCTCGGTCCTCGGCCGCCGGGTCCGCTCGACCTGAACCCGGGCGGCCGGCCAGCAGTGCCAGGGTCGACCCCACGGCGCGCAGGAGCTCACGGAGCTCGGGGGGCGGAGGGAAGTACTCGTCCTCGGTGGTCACGGCGACCTCGGTGACGCCCTCGGCCGGTGCCAAGCGGGCGATCACCTCGGCGACGAGAGCTTCGGGCGCGGATGCGCCGGCCGTCACCCCGACGACGCCGCCCAGGTCGTCGGGAAGTTCCTCGGCCTCGTTGACGCGAAGCACCCGGGGGCAGCCGGCGGCCCGCGCCACCTTCTCCAGCGCCACCGTATTGGAGGAGTTGGACGATCCGATGACGACGATCGCGTCGGCCTCCGATGCGATCTCCTTCAGGGCGGCCTGGCGGTTGGTGGTAGCGAAGCACAGGTCGCTGCGGTTCGGCATCCACAGGTCGGGGAACCGGCTCCGCGCCGACTCCATCAGGCCGCGCCACTCGTCGTGGCTGAGGGTGGTCTGGGCCAGGAGGGCCACTGGCGTCCCGGCCGCGGTGAGATCGCCGAGAGCATGGAGGTCCTCCTCGCGCTCGACCAGCCGGACAGCCTGCGGGGCGACGGCCATGGTGCCCACCGCTTCCTCGTGCCCGGCATGGCCGACGTAGAGGACGGTGTACCCCTTCCGGCTGCGCACCTTGAGCTCGTGGTGCACCTTGGTCACGAGGGGGCACACCGCGTCGACCACGACACCGCCGCGCCGCCTCGCCGCCGCGACCACCTCGGGCGCAGAGCCGTGCGCACTCAGCATGAGCGGGGCCCCCGGGGGAACCTCCGCCACGTCGTCGACGAAGACGACCCCCCGCTCACGGAAGCGGTCCACCACGTGCCGGTTGTGGACGATCTCGTGGTAGCAGTACACGGGAGGATCGAAGACCCTCACCATCCACGCCAGGGCCTTTATGGCCTTTTCCACGCCGGCGCAGAAGCCCCGGGGCTGGGCCAGCAGGACGCGCTCGACACCGGGCACAAAGTCCAGGTTATCGGCACTAACGTGGTCCTATGTCAGCTCCCACGGTGACCTCGGTCACCGCGGCGTCGCCGGCAGCCCGGGCCGGCTTGGCCGTGGGCGACGAGCTCCTCACCCTGAACGGGCGTGAGCCGCGCGACGTGATCGAATTCCAGCAACTCGCCGACGCCGACGACCTCAGCGTCCTCGTTCGGCGCGCCGGCGCCCCGTTGCCACGCCTGGTGCGGGTCCCGAAGGGGGCGGGGGAGCCTCTCGGCGTCGAGGTGTCGTCGGCCGTGTTCGACCGTGTCCGCACCTGTGACAACCACTGCGCGTTCTGCTTCATCTACCAGCTGCCCAAGGGCATGCGGCGGAGTCTCTACCTCAAGGACGACGACTACCGGCTCTCGTTCCTCTACGGCAACTTCACCACGCTGACCCGCTTCACCGAGCTCGACGCCGAGCGCATCCTGACCGAGCGGCTCGGGCCGCTGTTCGTGTCCATCCACAGCACCGATCCCGATTTGCGCGCGCGACATGCTGCGCAACCCGAGGGGCGCCAGCAGCCTGCGCTGGCTGAGCGTCCTGCTCGACGGCGGCATAGAGGTGCACGGCCAGGTGGTGGTGTGCCCGGGCGTCAACGACGGGGACGCCCTCGAGGACACGATGGCCGGCATCATGGATCGTTACCCGGCGCTGGCCAGCGTGGGGGTCGTGCCCCTCGGGCTCAGCCGGTTCTCCACCGAGGCCGAGATGCGGCGTCATACCGCGGACGAGGCGCGGCGTGTCCTGCAGACCGTCCACGCCTGGCAGGGTCTCTTCCGCCGGGCACTCGGCCGGCGCATGGTCTTCGCCGCCGACGAGTACTACCTCATGGCCGGGCTCCCACTGCCACCGTCACGCCACTACGAGGGCTACCCCCAGCACGAGAACGGGATCGGCATGGCCCGGGCCTTCACCGAGGGCTTCCGCCGGCCGACGGCCGACGGCCCCGGAGGCGTTCGGCACGGGTTCTTCGCTGTCCGTCGACGCCGCTCCGGCCGCGGGCTACCGCGCCCCCGGCTGCCCACGGTGGCGGGCGGGCAGGACGACCGGCCCGTCGTCGTGCTCACCGGGACCTACGGAGCGTTCGTGCTCGATCCGCTCGTCGCCGGTCACGAACGGACGGACGTCTTCGTGCGCGCCGTGCCCAACGACTTCTTCGGGGGGAACATCGGCGTCGCCGGTCTGCTCACCGCCGAGGACGTGGCGCGCCGCTGGGCGACATCGCGGACGGCACGCGCGTCCTGCTGCCGGATGCCTGCCTGAACGAGGGCCGCTTTCTGGACGGGTTGACCCTGGCCGACCTGCCGCGCCCGGTCGAGGTCGTGCCGTGCGACGGCCCGTCTCTCCGCGCCGCACTCGAAGGCCGGTCGTTCGTGCCGGCGTGCGCGGCATGACGCTGCCCATGGTCGTCATCGCCGGCCGGCCCAACGTGGGGAAGTCCTCGCTCGTCAACCGCATCGTGGGGGCGCGTGCCGCCGTGGTCGAAGAGGAACAGGGCGTGACCCGGGACCGCAAGGTGCTGACGGCCGAGTGGGCCGGCGTGCCCTTCACCGTGATGGACACCGGAGGGTGGCTGGCCGCCGGTGACGCGCTGGAGGCCAAAATAAGCGAGCAGGCCGAGCGCGCCCTGACCGAGGCCGACGTGGTCCTGATGATCGTCGACGTGACCACCGGGGTCACCGAGGAGGACCTGGCCGCGGCCAAGGTGATCCGGCGGGCCGGCCCACCCGTGCACCTGGTGGTCAACAAGGTCGACGACGCCAACCGGGAGGCCGGCGCATGGGAGTTCGTGTCGCTCGGCCTGGGCGACCCACACCCGGTCAGCGCACTGCACGGCCGAGGGACGGGCGACCTGCTCGACGCCGTCGTCGCCGAGCTCCCGGTGCCCGTGACCGACCCCGACGTAGCGGACGGCACCACGCCCGCCCAGCGCGACGGGACGATGCCCAGGGTGGCCATCATCGGCCGGCCGAACGTCGGCAAGTCCACCCTCTTCAACCGCCTCCTCGGCGAGGAGCGCTCCATCGTGCACGACCTGCCCGGCACGACGCGCGACGCCATCGACACCGTCGTCGAGACGCCCGACGGCCCGGTCCGCTTCGTCGACACGGCGGGATTGCGCCGTCCGGCGCGGACCGAGCGCGGCGGCACCGAGCAGCACGCCACCATGCGCGCTCTGCGCGCGCTCGAACAGGCCGACATCGCCATCCTCGTCATCGACGCGACGATCGGGGCCTCACACCAGGACCAACGACTGGCCGAGCGCATCGGCGTCTCAGGCTGTCCCGCCATCGTCGCGTTGAACAAGTGGGACCTGGTCGCGACGGACAACCGCGAGGACGTCTTGGCCGGCGTCGGTGATCGGTTGGCTTTTCTCGGGGCGGCACCCGTGCTACGGATCTCGGCGCGGTCGGGACGAGGAGTCCATCGGATCCTGCCGGCATTGCGCGAAGCGGTCGAGGCCTACCACCGACGCGTGCCGACCGGCATGTTGAACCGGGCGGTCCAGGAGCTCCAGGGCCGCCAGCCCGCCCCGCGGGCACGCATCCGCTACATCGTCCAAGGCGCCATCGACCCCCCGACCTTCACGATCTTCAGCAGCGGTCGGTTGCCCCAGACCTACCTGCGCTACATCGAGCGCGGGCTGCGCGAGAAGTTCGAGTTGGGCCCGACTCCGGTGAAGCTGCGCGTCCGGATCGGCGGGCGCTGAGGGGGCGGAGGCGCGGCATGGCCTGGTGCGAGGAATGCGACACCCTGGTCGAGGACGAGGACCTCGGTGAGGAAGGAGAGTGCCCGACCTGTGGGACGATCCTGGCCGAGCAGGAACGGGGGCCGATCCCCTGGTACTTCAAGGCGATGATTTTCGCCAGCATCATCTACCTCGGCTACCGCGGCTACCAGGGCGTGACCTGGGTCGCGGCCCACGTGTAGGGTCCGCCCCGTGGCCGTGTACGAGCTGGGCGGCGTGGTGCCGAAGATCGATCCCGATGCGTACGTGCACCCCGACGGCGTGGTCATCGGTGACGTCACCATCGGCCCGGCCTCGAGCGTGTGGCCGGGAGCCGTGTTGCGCGGCGATTACGGCACCATCACGGTGGGGGAGCGAACCTCCATTCAGGACGGGACGGTCGTCCACGCCGGGCCGGGGTTCCCGACCCTCATCGGGAGCGGATGCGTGATCGGCCACCTCGCCCACCTGGAGGGGTGCACCCTCGAGGACGACTCGCTCGCCGGATCGGGCAGCGTCGTCCTGCACTGGGCCGTGATCGGGACCGGCGCCACCGTCGGGGCCAACGCGGTCGTCCCCAACCGCATGGCCATCCCCCCGGGCGCGCTGGCCATCGGCGTCCCCGCCCGCATCATGGAGGGCAGATCGGACCAGGACATGATCCGGTTCGCGGCAGCGCAGTACGTGACCAACGCGGCCCGCTACAAGGACTCGCTCCGGCGACTCGACTAGGCACCGGGCTCACGCCCCGGCGACGGCCGATCCCTCGTCCGTCCCACCGCTGTAATCGGCGATGATTCGTCCGGCCGCCAAGGCCGAGGCGACGTGGCCGGTCACGGTCTCGATGAAGAGCTCCTTACCGATCGCGTAGAGGGAGGCGTCCGTCCGGGCCGTCACGGTGGCCCGTCGGGGGACGTCTCGAATCAGCGCGATCTCGCCGAAACCCTCACCGCGCCCGGCCGTGTGCAGAAGCGCCCCGGCGCGCTTGATGTCGAGCAAGCCCGACGCCACCGCGTAGTAGCGGTCACCCGGGTCGCCCTCCCGGAACAGGGTGACGCCGGCAGGAACGTCGACCGGCTCCAGCTCTCGGGCGATGCCCTCGAGCGCCGGCGCCGGGAGCGGAGAGAAGATGGGGATGGCGCGCAGCATGGAGATCTCGACCTGTGGCACCCGCGCCGCATCGTCGATGCGCCCGAGACGCCGCCACAATGCTCCGACGAGAAGCGCCGCGGCGAATGCGGGCGCAAGGAGGGCGGTCCGGATCCCGCCGAGCGCCAGCGCGAGCTGCACCAGGACGGCGCCCAGAGCCATCCCCGCATCCATCAACGCCTCGAGCACGGAGAACAAGCCGGCGACGGTGTCGGACGGCGTGGAACGCTGCAGGAGGGTCCGACCACTCACGTCGAAGACGGTGGTCGCGAGGCCGACCACCGCGATCAGGACTACCGCGGGCGGCGTCCGCGCGCTCGACGTTCACCAGCGCGATGGCGGCGACCCCGACGCCGATGGAGCAGACCAGCGTGTTCTTCAGATGGCGCCGCCCGATGAGAAAGGCGATCACGAAGCCGGCGACCAAGGCCCCTGCGCCGAGCGCGGCGTTGAGGTAACCCGCGCCACCGGAACCCAAGTGGAGATAGGTCGCGGCGAGCACGACGCACAACACGTCGACGGCGCCCAGGAGGACGTAGGAGAAAGTGTGGAGGTACAGCAACGCCCGGATCGACGGGTTGTCCCCAATCACCGTGACACTGGCGCGGGCGCCCGCCCGGGCCTCCGCCCAGGCACGGGAGATCGACCGGATTGAGCGTCGGCCACCTTCGGCCCGCTCGTTCTCCTCGGCGCCTCCGGTCGCGGCGACCGCCGCGACGTCGGACAGACCGGCAACGAGCGCGAACGCTCCCGCAGACAGGAGTGCCATCAACCCGACGGCGAGCCCCGGCCCGCTCCACGTGATCAACAACCCGCTCAGTGCCGGGCCGACGAGGCCGGCCGCGCCGAAGGCCCAGCCGCTGACGACGTTCGCCGCGGTGAGTTCGTCGGGCGTGGCCACGACCGCAGGGAGAATGGCGGCCTGGGCCGGGCGCGTCAGGGTGATGCCGAGTGCGGTCAGCGGCGCCAGAGCGAAGACGATGCCCGCCGACGCGCCAGCCCAGATCGCGGTGGCCAACGCGGCCATGGTGATCGCCTGCGCGGCGTAGCCAACGGCGAGGATCCTTCCCGGCGGTCGGCGATCCGCCAACGAGCCGAGGTAGGGGCCGAGAACAATGCACGGGACGAGCTGGACCAGCACCATGAACGTCCCGGCGCGACTGCCGCCATGGGCGTAGGCGTAGATGAGCAAGGCGATCCAGATGCCAAGCTCTGCCGTCCCGAAGAGCGCGAAGGCGACTCCGACGCGGCGCAGGGACGCGTGGGCAGTCGCCGTGCGGAGAACGGACCCGACCATCCGTGCTCGCTCGAGCACGGTCGACTCGCTCATACGAGCGCGGCGCGGGGCGTCACGCCGATACCGCCGTGCCCACGCCCTCCTCAGTCGCGGGCGAACGCCGCCAGGTCGCGCGCGGTATCCCGGCTGATGTCGGGACAGGCGATCACGAAGATCTCCGTGCCGTGCATCGTCCCCATGACCTGACGGCACCGCGCCGGGACACCCGCGGTGAGCAAGAGCCGGTAGAAGTTGATGCCTTCGTCGCGGAGCGGATCACACTCGTTGACGCTCACGACCGTCGGCGGAAAACCGGTCACGTCGTCGATGCCGGCAAAGGAAGGCCAGGCGAACGGGCTCCGTTCGTTGAAGGCCTCGATCCCGTATCCCATGGCACCGCGGTTGTTGTGCAGGTGGAGGAGGATCCCTTCGTTCTCGACCGACGAGGGGCTCTCGGGCGTCGGCCACTGACCCGCGATGTACGGGCAGAGGGCATAGAGGCCCTTGATCAGCGAGAGGTCGCCCTCGCGCTGGAGACGGAGACCCGTGGCAAGGGTGAGGTTGCCGCCGCCGCTCTCGCCCGCCACCACGATACGGGTGGGGTCGATCCGTAGCTGCTCCGCATGGTCGACGACCCAGTGCAGCCCGGACACGCAGTCGTTGAGACCGGCCGGGAAGGGCGCCACCTCAGGCGCGGACGACGCGGTGACGCTGTTGCGGAAATCGACCATCACCACGGCGACACCGTTCGCCGCGATGAACTTCGCCCACCCTCGGTACATACCGTCGAAGCACGAGAGGGAGGCCATGCCGCCCCCGTGGATGTAGTAGATGCACGGTACGACGTCCCGGCTGTCGGGCCTCGTGATGCGGAGCTTCACCGTGTTGCCGTCCGGCTGGGAGGCGAACTCCTCGACGCTGACCTTCAGACCGGCCGAGGGAGCGACCTCATCGGTGTCGCATGCGTCCATCAACGCCGTGAACGCCTCCCGCCCGGCGACGACCTCCGGTCTGTTCGCCTCGGCCAGGAGCTCCTCCCGACTGGTGACGTCGGACAGCGGCTCCATCGGCGGCATGGCACCGAGCAGGGCGCGCAGCCGGGGGTCGAGGCGGAGGTCGGTTGAAACGTCGACGGTCATGCCGTCATTGGATCACACGGGCCAGGTCCTTGCCGGGATCACTCTGCTGCGCCCGACGGCGAGCACGCGGGGCCCTCGAAGCCCGCTGTCAACAGGCAGGTTCTTCCCGGGCAAGATTGCTCAACGAAACCCGCTGGCGGCGCGTCAGTCCTGTGTTCCGAGCGATGGCGGAAGCAACATCTCACGGCAGAACGGCACGGAACGTCTTGGGTGGATCGAAGTATGAGACTGCGACGGGCCTCCTCCATTGATTCGGAGTGTGGGCCTCGTGCCGGTGTACCGGTTCACCCTGACGCCTCCGCGTTGGAACCGGATTCGTTTCAGTTCGTGACGAAGGTCCCGCTTTCCTCGTAGCCGGGGCACACCCGGTGGCCCGGCTTGGCGGTGGTTCCGATCGCCGTACCGGTCTTGTTGCCCTTGCCGACGAACAGGCAACCCTCGTCCCCGTCGTTGCCGCCATGGATGCTCAGGGCTACGGCGCTCCCTCCTTGGACCCAGGTCCCCGAGTCGTTGCCGCTCAACGTGCTGGTGTAGGTGCTGTTCTTGGCCAGCGTGATCTGTCGGTGGGGTTTGCCTCCGAGTATGCCGCCGTTGACCGTCCATCTATAGGTACCGGGCTTCACCGTTCCGGCGGTCGCGGGCACTGCGCCGGCGCGGGAGAAAGGGTCGCCGTGCGCCGGTGATGTCGTCCCGGTGGAACTTGGCCCGAGGTAGAAGGTGCCACTGTTGAAGCCCGGGCAGACCCAGTGGCCGGACTTTGCGGCGTACGAGATCCCCGTGCCGGTCGAGTCGACATGTCCGGCGAAGATGCACCCGGCGGACGCGTCTACTCCGCCGGTGATCGTCAACGCCGCTGTCTTGCCGGCCTGGGCCCAGGTGCCCGAGTCACCGCCCCCGATGGCGGTGAAGGTGTTGCCGGCGGCGAGAGTGATCGTGCCGGTGTCGGTTCCGTTGAGAAACCACTCGTAGGTCCCGGGGACGATTGCGACGGCGTCGGGTCACATCGCAGGGGCCGAATCTCCGGGCGCGTCGTTCGACTGCGCGCCGGCCGATGCGGGGCCTACGGCGATGACACCGCCGAGCGCGAACGCTGCGCCAGCGGCACTCACCGCCGTCCGCTTCCAGAGATCCGACATGTTCCCGCCTTTCATGGATGCGCGGTCGACGGCCAACCTTGTCCGTCCCAATTCCGCCTTTTGCTCGACGCGTCATACGGTACGCCGGATGTCTGAGCGTGACCTGAACCACCGGTGATCATCTCCCGACGTCGTTGTTGTTTGGCTCAGTCGCGACACAGTTCTTCATCGCCGACGTTGTCCGGCTGAGGATGAGCTGAGCACGTAGCGACGCGTGCGTCGTTGTCGTGAAGGGGTTGCGCTCAGCACTGCTCGAAAGGGCGCCCCACGTTGTGCGCGCTCGCGCTCTACAACTGCACCGAGCTATGGACGGAGGAGGGTCTACGGCGTAGGTTGGCCAATCGCGGGAGACCAAACCCTTCGTCAGTAACCCGACCGTGGTTCGGTTCGTCTGGGTTGCACGGTTCAAGGCGGGGAGGCGGACGACCCGCTTCGAACCACGACAAGGAGGATGTAGACACATGTTGCGACGGGCAGCAGTGATTACGGCAGGTCTCGCCATGGCGACGAGCTTCGGACTGGCGAGTGCAACCATCGCGTCGGCTGCGGTACCGACACTGAAGATCAAGCCGAACGCGACCTGGACGTTCGAAGTGACCGGTGCCGGGTGTGAACAGGAGACCTTCAATACGGTCACCCACCACTTCATCTCGGACCTGGCCGGCGACAAAGGCACCTGGAGCGGTGGCGGTGGGACGACGGTCAGCATGTCCTGGACGGCCGGTGGCGACGCTGGAGTGAACTTCTTCGGCCGATTCGTTTCCACTACGAAGCCAGTGGAATACAAGGGCCCGATCAGCGCCGGTGGCGCGACCCAGGGCCACGCCAAACTGGTCAAGGGAGCCGTCAAGTCCTTCAACGGAAGCAGCTGCTGACCACGATCCTCGTAAACGAAGTTCCGGGGTGCTCCGCTCGGGGCTTCGTCGCGCGGAGAGACCGCCTGGCTCTACGCCGTGTGGTGCCGTGCGAGGGCAGGGGATCCCAAGTCCGAAAGACCACCTGAGGCTCGTAAGTGAGATGTGCCCCGGAGAGCGAGGGCGTAGTCGAGCCGCTCCCCGCGGACTGCGGACATCTCGGAATTGCAGATCGAGACGACCGACGCCGAGCGCCTGGAGCTGTTGCGGGCGTCGGATCGCCGGGCTGGGGCATCACCGGCTCAGTTCCGTGGCAGCCCTCGGTTCAGCAGCGCCCCGCCTTGTGAAGGAGTAGGCCTTTTTGGTCGATTTCTTGATTGATGACAGTACCTACGTACTTTCCCTTCGACGAAATGTACTTGCCGTTGAAATGCTGGCCAATGTCGGTACCGGCCATCCACTGCATGGAAATCGACCTTTTGTGAGCAAACCAGGTACCGGCGTCGCCCCCAGCCAACCCGCACTTCTCAGTGAAGGTGCCGTTGGCGGAGAAGACGTCTTGTTCGTAGGGAAGAAACTGCGACCCTCTTGTTTCGAAAGTCCAGATCGCGCCTGGCTTGATGTGGCTCGCCGGAGACGCCGCCAGGGCCGGACCAGGCCCTGTGAGTCCGAGGCTGGCCATCATGGCGAGGCCTGCCGCCAACACTGCCACTCGTCGCAACATCGTTGCCTCCTCTCACCGCCGGAGGAAGACCGCTCTCCCGTCAGCGGATCAGTAGTTCGTTGGCGTCATCATGCACGAGATTGGGGACCGCTGGAAGGGAGCTGCCGTCCATCCTGGCCGTGACAGCGTCGCCGTACCGTCGAGCCATGAGCGACGCCGAGGTCCTGTGGTTGATGACGCCAGAAGCGTTCGGATTCGCCAACGTCGCTCGAGAAGTTCCTCGTGCGGCCGGCGTGGCAACAGGATCCCGCCTGTCGGGGCCATGGGGCATCGGAGTTCGTCCGTGACCCGAGGGCCACCTACGACGAGCTGCGGGCCCTGTGCGAGGGCTGTCGTGTCCGCCAGGAGTGCCTCGAGTTCGCCCTCGCCGACACCGACATCACGGGGCTATGGGGCGGGACGACCGACGCTGAGCGCCGTGAGCTCCTGCGGGCAGTTGCGGTGGCATAGGGGGCCGGTGACAAGGGGGGAGCGATCACCGGAAGTTGAGTAGCCTCTTGCGAGGTCGTCTGAGGATGCCTGTTAGCAAGGCGTTAGCAGATGACCATTTCGGGTGAGGACTTCGACCTGGTTTTGGGGCTCTCACCAGGAGCGGGCTGTGGCGCAGCTTGGTTAGCGCGCTTGACTGGGGGTCAAGAGGTCCCGGGTTCAAATCCCGGCAGCCCGACTCGAAAGTCCAGGTCAGAGTCCATGGGATTCGGCCTGCTTCCGACGGCGACTCGCCATTCTCGCGAAATCCACGCCCGCCACTGAGCCCGCCCGCGCGCTCGGGGTGCTCTCAGGGCTGTCGCTGTGCGGCATCCACCACTGCTGAACGGGCGGCGTCACGGATCAGCGACGGCTGCGAGGTCGCTGGGTAAAGGTGCGCGTACGTCCGCAGGAAGATGTCGGTGTCGCTTTCCGGACGAGACGGCTGCGCCCGTTACCACTGCGCCGCTCTGGGCGGGCAGGCCTGGCGCCAGTGTGACGGAACACCGAAAGCGTTACCCACTCCGACAACCGGACCGAACCGCGACGGGCGTCGTGAACAGCAATGCGTCGGACTCGTTGCTGACTTGCAGGTCCACATGCGCACGCCAGCTCGGCAGGAGCTCGCCGGGACGGCGGAACTTCGGCCGTTCGGAGTCGCCTCGACGCGTCGGCGAATCTCAAACCAACGGTTGACATGTCGTGACGTATACTCACCATCTGTGAGCTATTCCGTTGATTTCGTCAACGTATCCACCGTCGGCCTGGAGTCGTCGCCAGTGGTGTCCGCGTTGGCCGGCCTGCGGGCGAACGAGGCTCGCTACTTCAAGAACAAGTACGACCACGTCTTCACGGTTGAGCCTGCCGCCAAGGCCAAGAAGGCCATCGACATGGTGCGCCGCATCCTGAAGGAGGAACGTGACATCGTCATCGCCTCGCCCGCGCTCGAGGCAACGACGTTCCAGGTCGAGAACATCCGCTGGACCTACGTGTTCTACGAGAGCGGGCTGTCGATCAACGTTCTGTACACGCTCGACGGACCGAATCCGAAGCGGGCGGTCGGTTTCAAGCTCTCCGAAGGGATGGACGTTCCCGCCGAGTTGGGCTCGTTCAAGTTCGCACGCCAGAAATCAAAGCTTGCCGGGACCATCCGAGGCTCGTACTTCGTGATCAAGGGCGAGTACTGAAACTCATAATGCGTTGGATCCGCCGGCGTTGCGCCTGGTCCGGCCGGGCCCGAGAGTCCGGCAGCCCTCAACAACCGTGCCCTATCGACGTGAGCTCCGACTACACGTTGAACGCCGGGTAGCGGACACGGGCACGCCACCACGGGCGCCAGGTTATGGATCGCCGGGGTACGTGGTCGGGGTTGAGGTCGGATTGTGCCCCGTCGTGTTGTGAATACTCAGAAAGTTCTGCGCAGTAATACAGCCCTTCGACCAATCGGAGTGTGAAGCGATCCCCTGCGGAACGGTGTTGCAATCGAACCCCTGTGAAGTAACGGCCCGGTCCCAGCCCTGCTGATACGACTTCGAAGGGCTCGACGACCCGCAGCCCGTGAGACTCAACGACAGTCCAACGAAGCCGACCAACACCAAGGGACGAAACAAGCGGCCGCGGGACGATCGAACTCGGGCGGTTCTCAGCGCAGGTCGGCTCCTAATTGACTTCATCGTGCCGCCACACGCCGGTCCTCCCCAGGAACCACCCACGTTTGAGTTTAGAACACAAGATCCTGAGGCTGCGCCAGTCCACCCGCCCCGAGAGGGGTCGAAAGGTTCCGGATTCAAATCCAGCAGCCAGACTGAAAAGGGGTCCTGTCTAGAGCATAATTTGCCTACTGGTCAGGACGGCCAACCGGCCTGGTAACAACGTGGCCTGCGCTAGGTCATTTCCATATTTTGTTGCGTGGTCGATTCGATCAAAACGAACATATCAATAACCGAAGATCGGATGCGAAGGCGGCCAACGCTTTCTGTCGTCACCACACCCGATCGACGTAGCGCCCCGTCGCGTATCAACCTCGTTGCAGAGAGACGACGAGCCGTCGTGACCCATTCCTGACGTTCGGGCGCCCATCAGATCAGCTGCCAGACTGGGGAGATATCCGAGCAGTCGGCCAGGTGCCATCTTGAATCCATGCCACAGTCTTTGCACCGGCGCTGTGTCCAATACCCGCCAGCCGTCGCGAAAGGGCCTGTGCCGGCCGACGACCAGATATCCGACACTGTAATAAACGGTTTGAATCAGGTATTGGTCAGACGGTCAACCACCAGTCCTGTGTAATGCCCCGCCTGATCGACAGGAAACGGATCAGTCACCCCTTCGAATTCCATCGACACTCCAGCACGACCTTTGATCGAATAGATGACGTCTACGTAGGCATCTATGCTCAAGCCAGAGTACGATATGGGCACCTTGACTTGATAGGCGATGCTCTTATCGCCGAACTGTGGAAATGACATTGGCGACACGGTCGTAGTGCCGACTTGGGCCCCGGCTGGAAGCGTGTCACTCGGGTTTGATGGATGCTGTATTGCCTCGTTGACTACCGCTGCCACGGCGGTAGTAAGGCAGCTAGGCACCTTGGGGCCTGACACGATGTCGAACGCGGACTGCTCGTCAGAGGCAGTCGCTCGATATCCAACGTTGCTTGACGCGGAGTTGTTGCTTCCGGACTCTGAGAACGTCGGAGAATCATATGAGGCTGGAGGCTTCGTCAAGTCAGCTTGATTCACGCCGAGGCATTTCGCCAATTGCGCAGTGATGTCCTGGGACGAACTGCTGCTCGAGGGCGGTTGGGACGTCCATCCAGCCGGGAAATCGGACAATTTGAGCGACGCCGCCTGCGCCGCCGCCTTATCCGCTTCGACATTCTGGCCGGTGCTCTGGGTGGTCGTACTCGTCGTCGTGCTCTGCACAGCGTTGTTGCTGTTTCCACAAGAAGCTGCCACAACCGAAACCAGAGCGATCGATGCAATCCAGAGCGTTGCGATCGATCTCCTGGCCGGACGGAGCCCAAGAGGATCGAACATCGATGACTGCGGCATGAGACACTCCTTCTTGAATCCCCACACGACACTCGCTGGAGACTCCGTTCGCTGCCCCAAGCAACTTGCCGTCTGACCGGCATTCCGTGGACTACGTCCCGGCTGCCGACTTGGCGAAGTCCAACACATTCTTGGACGGGTCGTAGGTGACCACGATGACGGGGCCAAGCGGGTAGGACCGGTTTCGGCCGAACGAAACCGATGACGCGGCCCCCGGGATCGTCGCGTTGCGCAGCCCGTAGCCAGCTCTCTCGAAGCTGGCCACGGTGAGGTCCTTGCCCGCGGCCTTTGCGATCGTAGTGAACAGCGCCATATTGATGCACGCCGACTCGACCGAAAAGAAGGTCTGGTCCGAACCGCTGATCGGGTTCGTGGGTGGCGTAATCTTGTCCGACGGGTACGCCTTGCGGACGACTTGGTCGCAATGCTGGACGAACGGCGTGTGCCAGATTTGGTAGTTCGAGGGGACCGGGCTAGAGGTCAGCACGCCGCGCAGGTACTTCGGGGAGATGGACGCGGCGAGCACCGCCGTCTCTATCGTGCCCTCGTTCGTGGCGACGAAGGGCGGATGGTAGGTGCTCTGGTTGGCCTGGAGCGCGTCCGGCCAGACCAGAGAGCCCTCGCCGACGGCCACTACCTCGTCAACTCCCGACGACTGGAAGCGCTGCGCAATGATATTCGCCTGCTGGTTTATGGCAGTCGTGTCCCCCGACGCGCCGCCGTCCACGGCTGTCGCGACGACGGGGACGTGAAGGGAGCGCAAGGCCGACTCCACGACGTGGAGCTCGTCTTCGTCCGTGGTCTGCCCCGCAAAGATCCCGACCTTCTTTCCTTTGAACACTCCGCCGTGCGCGAACGCCTTGAGCTGCACGGGGTCATAGGCCGCCTGCGGTGGCGTCAGGGTGAAGTTCGGCGCGACGCCGGAGGCCGGGCCGCCCTGGTACGACCCAGCGATGGTCGGCACGTTTTGCTGCAGGAAGCACGCAGGCTCGAAGGGCGCGATCGCGACAAAGACCTTGTCGTCCTCATCGAGCTGGGTGCACGCCGTCGCCGCTGGTGCCGTGCCCACCGGGCTGACCGCAAGGAGGTAGGGCACCAGCTTGCGGCCTCCCACGCCGCCGTGCGCGTTCAGGTCGGCGATGATGGCCTTGTAGGCGTCTGGGTAGTTGCCCTGGTCGAGTGTGATGCCGAACTTCCTGATTGCAGAGAAATCGATGTAGGGGATTCCGATTCGGATCGTCGTGGCCGTAACACCCTGACCCGGAGGCACGGCCGCTCCGACTGCCGGACCAGCCCCGACGCCGATGACGGCGCCGCTCATCAGAATCGTGCTCACCACGAGCAACCGGGTGACCCTTCGCACAGGCATCTCCTCCATTGGCGGCCCGAAAGACCGCTACAGCATGCCCCCAACAGGGCCCTCGCCGCGGTCGGCCGGTCCGTCACATGTTCGCCCGCCCTTTGCCTCGAACCGCTTCTCCGGGGCCGAACCCGCACCTGGCCGTTCACAACAGCTGGTACGTCGGCCTAGCTGGTGGGCATGCCGGCGGGATCGGACAAGCCGTCCTGGATGGGGACGGTTGGCCGAGAGCGGCCACGGACTCCGATACTGAGGCGTCAAGGCAACGACCTAGGTTCGGCGAAGAGTGTTCACTCGCCGCATCCGAGCGGCTTCTCCATTCACGGCACCCCACTCCTCGCGGACGAACTCGCCGTACCCAGCGGCCAGTTCGAGTGGCAACAAGGGAGGTGTCCGCCGCGTCACCCTCAGCACAGCGGCATCGACCGAGGGCACGGGCCGGAAAGCATTCGCCGGTATCCGTTGACCGAGAGAGAACTCCCACCAGGGTGCCCAAGTAGTTGACAAGAGGGTGGTAGGTGGTAGGGCTGCGCGCTTGCGAGCCACATCCCACTGGATCACAAGATCGGCCCGGACGAGGGCCACGTTGGGATCGTCGAAGAGTCGGCGCATGAGCGCCGTAGTAACTCCAAACGGCAGAGATCCAAAGACCCGGAACGGTCGTCTGCGGAACCGGTACCGGAGCGCATCGATGTCGAGCACCGTGACATTGGCGGCACCGAGGCGCTCCACTTCTTGACGGAGTTGACCGGCGAGGACTGGGTCCGCCTCGATTGCGACGACCTCATCGACCTCACGTGCCAACGCAAAGGTGCAACTTCCAAGCCCCGCCCCGATGTCGACGACCACGTCAGTGGCCTGGAACGAGGCTCCAGTGACGAGTGCCTTTGCGACCTCAGGCTTGAGGAAGTTCTGTCCGAGACGGCGTCGTCGCTCGTCTCGTGGCGTCCGCCTGACCGCGGACACGGACCATCACCGCATTGCCCATGGACTCCATTCTGCTCTCTCGTCTCGGGTCCGTCCAGATCCCTGAGTCATCTTGCCGGTGGACAGCGTGGCGGCCGAAGACCCCCGCCCTTGAACCGGAATGGGGCTCACCTCAGTAATCCCGGAAGCAGGGTGAAGGACCCCGACACGCCGAGCCGTCGAGGGCCCATGCGGCATGAAGCGACCATCGGCGACTTGGTCTCTGAAGTGCCAGAGTTCCAAACCTCGTTCGGCGATCACTCGGCGTCCTTCGATGCGCAACTTCCTGACGCTCTGTTCGGAGACCTCACACGGTTTGTTGTTGCTGCCTGGCAGAGGACGCCGCCGAGCTCGTGATGCGCTGCCTGGACTTCATGGAACGGGCGCTGATTCGCGGTACGCGCTCTTCTTCAACTTTGGCGACGTTTGGCGCCTTGCCGCTCCTCGGAAAGGCCATTTTGTAAAGGAAAGATTAATAACAGATCAGGGGGTCGCTCTGGGGGGCTGCCCCACTTCGCCTGAACGATGGGTCAGTACGGCACCCATGGCTACTCAGGAGAAACTCAGGTAACCTTGTGGGGTAGTCAAAGCGCTGAGTCATTCAAACCTCCCGCTGGCGTAGCAAGGGGAAATGAAGTGCGCGCCACTGTGTCGCCAGGTCACGATGCGGCAACCTAGCCCGGACCATATGCCTGATCTAGATTTGGCAGGCCTCTGCAAAGCGTCGTCCCGTCTTGCGTTGTGGACGCAGGTGATCACGGAACAGCACGTGGAGACCGTTGCAGAGGTTGGCGTGTATCGGGGCGCTTTGTCCGAGGCTCTACTGAGCCAGTGTCCGTGTATCACCACCTATTACTTCATTGACCCGTGGCGGCACCTTGATAATTGGAATAAGCGGAGCAACAAGGACGACGCCACTTTCGATGAGTATTTTAAAGAGGCCATCACCCGTACGGCACCGTGGGAAAGCAAACGCATCGTCTTGCGGGGCCGTACGACCGAGGTCATCGACTCAATCCCGGACAGCTCGCTCGACCTCGTCTACGTCGATGGTGACCACACCCTGCACGGCATCTCGATCGACTTGATCCGGACTTGGCAGAAGGTTCGTCCCGGTGGCCTGCTTTGCGGTGACGACTTCTGCCCCATGAACTGGCAACACAAGAGGTTCGAGCCGACGCTTGTCTTCCCGTTTGCCGTCTACTTCGCTGAAGCAGTGGGTGCTCCGATCGAAGCCTTGCCCAACAATCAGTTCCTCATCCACAAGGTAGACACCGGGTTCGCCTTCCACGACCTGACCGGCAACTATGGGGAAGTCACGTTGAGGGACGCTCTCGGCTCGCCCCCGGCACACCATTGGTCCCAGCGTCATCTGTGGACAGTCGCAACGAGAAGGCTCGCCCATCAGTTGAGCGACCGGTTCAATCATCCGGGTGGGACCGCGCCTCGCCCATAGCCTCTGCGTTCGATCCCCTTGGTATTCGGCTGGCGCACGCGTTGGGGAGGGGCGAGCCTATGGCCGAGTTCACCTACAGACTGCGTTCGGCCAACAAGGAACCCACCCGAAGCATTACCTCCTCCGGGGTGACATCGAGCCCGGCCAAGACGGCCTCTGTCGTCTCATCTTCGTATTCGAGAAGTGCAACAAGTAAATGCTTCGTGTCGATGCCACCGTCGGCGTGAGCCCACGAGATTTGCAAAGACCTCTCGATGATTCCCAAGGTGGCCTTGGAAAACGGTTCAGAGCCCGATCCCAGTCCAGTCTGCTGATGCTTGTGTTCGTCAATGACACCACGCGCTCGGTAGTAGTCAACGCCGGCATCCGAAAGCGCCTTGGGAGCAATCCCCTCACCTTCCCGCAACATGCCCAACAGGAGATGCTCGGGGCCGATGGAGCTGTCGTTCAGGTTCCGAGCCTCCACCTGCGCCAGAACAAGGATCCGACGAGCACCATCAGTGAAATGCTCGAACATTCCCACCAGGCTGCCAGAATCCCACCGTCAGAATCACGGGATTCGCGTAGCCCATCAAGGCGGCTAAAGATGCCCCGTCAACGCGGGCACCCGGATGCCAGCGGTTACCTGAAAGGCCTGACCAGGGAGCTCCTGATCTGACGTGGAACGGAGCGACCATTCATTGGTTTGACCCACTCGAACGACCCTCCGCCGTTCTTCTCCACAAAGTCGCGTTGACCCCCGCGGCGCCCACCATGACGCGACCTAAGATGTACACCCACAACAAGACGGCCAACGCGATCCCGACGGCTCCGTATGTGTGGGACTTCCTCGCCACCAAGGGTCCGAACCAGAAGCCTGTGACCGCCTCGAGTATCTCGACGCCAATCGCCATGAACACAGCGCCAGGGATGAGAGCGCGACTTGACGTGGGGGCGTGGGGCAACTGGTACGAAACCCACCACCACATCAAGAAGGCCACTCCGAAGATGACGACCAGCGCACCGATCGTGCCAAGGATCCCCGTTCGTCGCAGAGCGTCGGCCAGAAGGGCGATCGCGGTCAGTGCGAGAGCGATGCCCAGGACGACCACGATCGGCACATACCCCCGTGGCTTCACCCGCGGAATCCGCCAAATCAACCAGTGCACGACGTAGAAGGTCTTGACCAGATTGTTGGCCGTGAGAACGAGCGCGAAGGCTGCTCCGAGGGCAAGGAGAAGTTGGCTCCATGGACTGAGGTCCGATGGCGCGACGACCGCGCTCGCCAGCACGCCTGTGATGCCGACAGCGTTCGCTGCTTCGTTGGGATTGTCCGCCGCTGCCCTTGCCACAGCATCAAATATCGTGAACACGATGTACACGAATGGGACGAAGAAGAGAAACATCCGAAAAGCGACGGCCCCGGCCAAGATCCCGCCGCCCACGTGGACGTCGAGCTCCTGGATCTCGAAACCGGCGTCAATGATCGCAGAGCGCTGACGACGCGCTCGCAGCGACTCCTCGGCCCGTTCCCGTTCTGATTTGGCCCATTCGATTCTTCCGCCGATCCGCCGACGGATTCCCCGGTTGTTGTTCTCAGGCGTCGGGGTCTCAGTCGCTCCGACCTTCCCGTCGCCTGCAGCGGATGCGTCCGGCGCAATGCGCGAATCCGGGGTGCCGGTGAAATCGTCGCGCGCGGCCATGCAGCCAGGCTAAGTCACGACGCTTCAAGACCCTGGCCACCGTGCTGTCGGCAGGCCCCAGACGCCGCGTGGCACTCTACGGCGTGTCCTTTGGAACGGCCGCCTGCCGATACGGTCCCGCGTTCGTCATCATCAACGGGCCGCCCGGAAGCGGGAAAACCACACTGGCGAGGGCAGTGGCCGACCACCTCGAGCTTCCACTGATCGCCAAGGACACGATCAAGGAAGCGCTCATGACCGTCTTGCCGGTGGAGGATGTCGACTCGTCGCGGCGGCTGGGTCGGGCCGCGATCGCGGCCATGCTGAGCGTCGCGTCTGCGTCGCCGCAGGGCGCGATTTTGGACGCCAACCTCGACCGAAGGTTCGCCGGGAAGGATCTCGAGCAACTTCCCGGTCAGGTAATCGAGGTCTTCTGCACCTGCCCGCGAGAGCTCTGTCTGGCTCGATACAGAGCAAGGCAACACTGCCGTGCGCCGGGGCATTTCGACTCGAAGCGAACGGACGACGAGATCTGGAACGACAACGTCACTCAGCCGATCGCAGCGGGCTGGCCGCTCATTGAGGTCGACACCTCCAAAGCGGTCGACCTGGAGCAGCTGGTCCGGTTCCTCGAAGCGCAACGCCCGAGAAGGGGAGACGACTCGGTTCGCTGAAGAGTGTGAGCCCAAGCAAGCGCAGCGAATCCCCGCACCAGAGAGGTGTCGCAATGCTCGGGGCGCAGCCTGGGGGATGCGGCCCTTACGCGAGACCGAGGCCCACCGCCGCGAACAGCGCGTTCGTGAAGGTGCTCATCTGCTGTACAGGGAGGTCGTCCCGAGCCCACCACCGGACCGCGATGGTTTCGTCGCCGTCAGGTTCGGGGGAGCCCGAGATCACCCGCGCGTCGAATACCGTCGTGACGTAAGCGGTCTGGTCGCCGTTGGGATAGACGAGCCGGTACTCGGGACCCCCGAGGACACGTAGCAACGCGCCCAGAGTGAGACGAACACCTGCCTCCTCCTCCGCCTCGCGCAAGGCCGCTTCTTCGGGTGACTCGTCCGGCTCGATTGCGCCACCGATGGTGGCCCACTGGCCCGTATCGGCCAGCTGGACCAGCAGGATGCGACCGGCGTCGTCGCGCGGCAGAACCGCGACCGAGGGAAGGACCAGCAATTCCTGGCCGACCTTTTCCCGGAGGCGAGCGACGTAGGGGGAGATCGCCATACAGGAGACGGAACCTAACGCGTCCTCGTCGGAGGTGCGATCGACCGATCGGATTGCGTCGCGGCAAGACACGGGCTCGGGTCGCAATGGCGCGACAGGCATTGGCGAGCCGTCGACGACAAAACGGTGCGGATATCCTCATTTCCAGGAGCGATGTTGGTCCTCGTCGTGAATCTGTTGACACGACGACGAGGCCCCTGCCACTGTTGGCCTCAGGTGAGATTCACATAAAGGAGGTGGCAGGAGATGGGGAAGCTGCGGACCTCGCTCCTCGCAGGAGGTGCCGGAGTGATCGCACTGGCGGGGAGCACCGTTTTGGCGGCACCAGCGTCGGCAGGGGTAGTCGGGACATACCAGTTCGGCCAGAACGGGACCTTTCCACTCGGAACGATGACCTTCGCCAAGCCGAACGTGTTCTCGGACAGCTTCAGTCAGGGACCCACCGACACGGGCGTCTGGCGCCGGTTCGGGATCGAGATCAAGATCAAGATCACCGCCAGCTCCCAACCACTCGACGTGGGATGCGTGCTGAAGGGAAGGCTCACATCGACGGGAATCAGTTCCGCCTCCGCTCCTGGCTCTTTTCGGTGTACCAGTGGAGCTATGGGCACGTGGTACGCGGTCAAGAACGCTGGGTCGAGTTCGACCATGCCGAAGGCATCGGGCTCTCTCGGCTGGTTCCGAGGCTGAGCCTTACCTACGACAGGGCTCAGGACCGCGTCGAGGTTTGGACCGACCCAAAGGGCGACGACGCGAAACTGGGACTGGGCTGGACGTGCCGATGCGTTGCCGCCCCCTCGGCCAGCGGAGGGTTTCACCCGTTCCACGGGTGAGTAGATTGCGTTGAGGCGTTCTGAAAGGGCTGCACCATTAAATGGCGGACGATCTGGGCCTGGAGCAAACCGAGGTACGCCTCGCGCCCCACAACCCGGAATGGGAGACGCTCGGCCTCGCCGAGTCCGCGCTGGTCGTTGCTCGGCTGGGCGAACTCGCGCTGTCGGTTGCCCATGTAGGGAGCACGTCCGTCCCGGAACTCGACGCCAAGCCCATTCTCGACATCGCGGCGGCCGTGGACGATCGGACCCCCATCGACGACGTCATCGATCTCCTCTGCGGCGGCGGCGACTACAGCTACGAGGGCGACAAGCGGAACGAGGGCGGGCTTCTCTTCGTACGGGGCGACCCACTGCGAACCGCCCACGTCCACGTGGTGGGGATCGGGAGTCAGGCGTGGCGCGACTACCTCCGTTTCCGGGCCATCCTCTGCGACGATGCGGACGCTCGAGGGCGATACCAGTCCGCAAAGCGCGGGCTGGCCCTCGCCTACCCCCACGACCGGGCCGGGTACACGAGGGCCAAGAGCGGCATCGTCGAGGAGCTGCTGGGCGCAAAACGGCGCCGGCTGTATCCGCACAGCGAGTGATTCGCCTCTATCGTGGGGCCAGCGACCAAGGGAGGCAGGCATGAGCATCTTCCAGAGGGCACACGACATCGTTCAGGCCAAGACCAACAAGGCACTCGACGCGGCGGAGAAGCCGGATGAGATGCTGGATCTCTCCTACGAGAAGATGCTGGAGCAGCTCACCCAGGTACGTCGGGCGCTGGTCGACATCGCGGGCTCACGCAAGCGCCTGGAGCTCCAGGAGGAGCAATTCCAGCACACCGTCGACCACCTTCAAGACCAGGCCAAGCAGGCCCTCGCCGCGGGCCGCGAGGACTTGGCCAAGGAGGCGCTTTCACGCAAGGCGGCGGCCCAGCAGCAGATCGACGAGATGGAGCCGCAGCACCAGCAGCTGACGGAGGAAGAGGCGAAGCTCACCCAGACCCTCGACGTGCTGCAAAAGCGGGTGAACGATTTTCGCACCCAGAAGGAGACGATGAAGGCTCAGTACACCGCGGCCAAGGCGGTGTCCAGCGTGGACGAGAGCGCGGCCGGTATCTCCAAGTCCTTCAACGACTCCGGCGCGGCGTTGCAGCGGGCCCAGGACAAGATCTCGACCATGCAAGCGCGCTCGGGCGCGCTCGACGAACTGCTCGAGTCCGGCGTGCTCGAGGACGTGGGAGGCGGCACGGACGACATCCAAAAGGAGCTCGACCAGGTAGGCAAGGACGCTCAGGTCGACCAGGAACTCGCCGCGCTCAAGGCGCAGATCGGGACGGGCTCGCCCGAGCCCGACGCCATAGAGGCGGCGCCGGCGTCCGGGGAGTCCCCATCGGCCTCGTCACCCGGGGCATAGGCGCGCCGACACTCGCCTTCGCGCGGACCCGCCCGCTTCAAATGACGGACGTTTCTTGCACCAGGTCGGCGATGGCTCCGGCGAGCGCCGGTCCCGCGTCCTCTTGAAGAAAGTGCCCCGCTCCAGCAATGGTGACGTGGCGGCGCGCCAAGGCACCGGGCACCCGCGACTGGAGCACTTCGGCCCATCCCCGGGTTCCCGGGTCACCGTCCGAGAACACGGTGAGGAAAGGACGGTCGAACGACGAGAGCGCGTCGAACGTGCGCCGGTTCAGTCGGGCGCACACGCTGCCCGGCGTGAGGCCCATGAGGAGCGGTAGCTGGCGCGGCCCCGCACAGAAGTACTCGTCGGGGAACGGGGCGTCGTAGGCGGCCAAGACCTCGGGCGAGAGCGTGGACGCGGACGCACCGTCCACGAAGAGCCCGGCCCGGAACGGCACCAACTCCTGAGTGAGACGTTGGTAGTCCAGGAGGGCTTGCGCCACCGTGACGTTCTCTTCGGTATCGGCATGGCACGACCAGGCCAGCCGCCCGGCCAGGTCGGGACTTGCGGTGTGCAACGCCGTGTTGGCGGCGACAATCCCTAGAACCCGCTCTGGCACGGTGTTCAGCAGCGCCAGGCCGAACGGCCCGCCCCAATCCTGGACGACGAGGGTGAAGGCGGTCAGCCCCGTGGCGTCGACGAACTCACGCAACCACCCGGTGTGCGCCGACACGGTGTGCGCGGCACGTTCGAGCGGCTTGTCGGAGCGGCCGAAACCGACGAGATCCGGAGCCACGGCACGCATGCCGCGGCCAACCAGACCGCCGATTACGTGACGGTACAGGTAGGACCAGGTCGGCTGCCCGTGCAGGAGGAGCACCGTGTCGGAGCCCGGTGCCCCCTCGTCGACGTAGTGGACCCGGACCCCGCTCGGCAGCTGGGCGTACCGGGGCTCGAAGGGGAAGCCGGGGAGCTCGGCAAAGCCGTCCTCGGGGGTGCGCACCAGCTCCACGGAGAGAGTGTGACCCAGGCGGGGGACGCTGCGCCGCGGTGGCGCCGCCCGCGTCGCTCTGGTGGACTCGGACACCATGAGCGAGCACTGCGACGTGGCCGTCGTAGGGGGCGGCCTGGTCGGCCTGTCGATGGCGTACGAGCTGGCGTGCCTCGGTGCTTCGGTCGCAGTCGTCGACGCCGGGCACCAGGGCCGAGCGACCGACGCCGGGGCTGGGATCCTCTCACCAGCCACGAATGCCGAGGCCGACGACGATTCGTGGCCGTTCCTGCAGGCGTGCGGGCGGCACTACGGAGCGCTCCTCGGACGCTTGGCCGGCGACGGCGTCGACCTCGCTGGGACCGGATACGAGGTCTGTGGCGCTCTTGCCCTGGGTCTGCGGGCGACCGAGGAGCGATGGTTCGGCCCTTACGCGCGCCAAGTGCTCCAACGAGATGGAGAAGAGGTGGACGAGATTTCGCCGTCCGAGGCGGCTGAGTTGTTCCCGCCTCTGGGGCCG
Organism: uncultured Acidimicrobiaceae bacterium; assembly: GCA_963767195.1. Taxonomy (GTDB): domain Bacteria; phylum Actinomycetota; class Acidimicrobiia; order Acidimicrobiales; family RAAP-2; genus Bog-473. The sequence goes on from CAVYDA010000001.1 coordinate 665,346, forward strand.
GTGCACCGGGCCCTGCACGTCCGCGGATCGGCGCGTGTCGACGGGCGGGGGATGGCTGACGCTCTCCGAGAGGGTGCGCTCCGACGAGGGGTCACCTTCGTGGCCGGGGAGGTGTGCGGGGTCGACGGCTCAGACGAGGGCCGGCCGCGGCGCTGCCGTTCCATCCGGGTGGCGGGTGCCGGAATTGTGACGTGCGATGCACTGGCGATCGCGGGCGGCGCATGGACGGCAGCGATGGGGGAGTGGCTCGGAACGCCGCTACCAGTCGGCCCGACCAAGGGGCAGATCGTGCACCTCGGCTTCGAGGGAGCGACCGGATCGTGGCCGATCGCCCAACCTCTCCTCACCCACTACATCGTCCCGTGGCCCGGTGGACGCGTGGCCTGCGGCGGCACCTTCGAGGTGGACGCCGGTTTCTCGGTCGACGTCACCGCAGCGGGCTTGCACGAGCTCTTGCGAGAGTGCCTGACCGTGGCGCCAGGCTTGGAAAGCGCGGAGTACATCGAGACCCGAGTCGGCCTGCGCCCAACCTCTCCGGACGGCCGGGCTCTGGTGGGCAGGGTCCCGGGGTGGACGAACGCGTGGGTGGCGACGGGCCACGGAGCGAACGGCCTGCTCCAAGGGCCGTATTCGGCCCGTCTCATGGCGCAGGGCGTGGCCGGTAACTTTCCGCTGCCTGGCGAGGCGCCGCTGCCCGCGGCAGTGGACCCGGCGCGATTCGTCTGAGCCCGGGTCCGACCCACGCGCCGGACCTATTCGGACCACACCAGAGGCCGCGGCACCGGGCATCCCCCCAGGCGCCGTACACCTCCATGAGACTGTTCCCGTGCTCGGGACCCTGTACGGGAACGGTAAGGACGAGGAGGCGACGCAGGAGAACGTCCTGGCGGCGCTGGCCGGTAAGGAGTTCTTCTGGCTGGACCTCGACGACGAGCCCGGCGACGGGACGGTTCCGGAACTCCTGAGCGTGCACTTCCAGTTCCATCCCTTGGCGGTCCAATCGGCCCAGCGCTTCCCGCAGCGGCCACGGCTAAGGGACTTCGACGACTTCATGTACATGGTGGCCCGCGGTGCGGATCCCGACGACAAGGGGAACGCCGAGGTGCACTGTTTTTGGACAGACCGCTACCTGGTCACCGTCCATCGTGGTGAGTGCCATGCCATCGCGGACGCGCACGACCGGCTCGCAAACCGCCACACCTGGGATGCAGACTCGCCTCGTCAGATCCTCATCGTGTACTTCATCCTGAGCTCACTGGTGGACAGCTTCTTTCCGTTCCTGTCCAAGTTCGACGACCGCATCGACGCGCTGGAGGACGACATTCTCAAAGCGCCGACCGAAGCTCAGCTCGGCGAACTCTTCGCCATGAAGCGGAGTCTGATGGAGGCGCGCAAGGTCGTGGCACCCGAACGGGACATGATGGCGAGCATCAACGGAGGCGTCACCGAACTGCCTGGGTTGACCAACGAGGGCTCTCGGTACTTCCGAGATCTCTACGACCACCTGATCCGACTGTCCGATCTGGTCGACAGCTATCGAGACCTGCTCAGCAGCGTGATGGACACGCACCTCTCGACGGTGTCGAACCGTTTGAACGTGGTGATGAAGCAGCTGACGGTGATCGCCACCGTCTTCCTGCCCTTGACCTACCTCACCGGGTTCTTCGGGCAGAACTTCGCCGCACTCGTGAACAACATCATGCCGGCCTGGACGTTCTGGGTGCTGGGCGTCGGGACCGAGGTGGTCGCCGTCAGCTTCCTCTACGTGCTCTTCCGCCGGCGGGGGTGGTTGGGCGGACCCACGGTCTGAGCCGGTCGGACGGCGGCTGACGACATCTCGCTCAGGCCGCCGTCCGGGAGCTCACGTCGGGCCGTTCAGCACAGTCCTGCCGGGTTCGAGTCGCCGGCCGGCGTGCACGTGTTGCCCGTCCACGTGTTGGCGGTGCCCTGGTCGTCGATGTCGTAGCGGACGTTCTTCGTCAGCGTATTCCCGCTGAACTGGTTCGACGCCGAGTCGCTGTCGGCCAGGATCCCGTCCTCACCGTTCTTCTGCACCGTGTTGTTCGAGATGGTGTTGCCGGTGCTGGCGCTCCCGACGAAGCTCCCGGGTCCGCCGATGTAGATCCCGTCGCCCTGGTTGTGGCTCGTCGTGTTCTTCGAAAGGGTCGCACCGGAGGCACTGAAGACGGAGATCCCGTTCTCGGCCCCGCCCGTCACGGTGTTCCCCTTGATCGTGACGGCGTTACTCGTGCTGTCGAGCTGGATCCCGTCCCCGAATCCCGACGCTCCGCCGGGCACCTTGTCCGTGGCTCCGGTCACCGTGTTGCCGGTCACCGACCAGATGTTGGCGGCGGGACCTGTCCCGTCGGTTCCGAGGTACACGTTGACGTCGCTGTTGGAGACCGTGTTGCCAGAGACATTCAGGGTACCGGTGCTGATCAGGAGCAGACCGGCCGCGGAAAAGGTGCCACCGGTGTACGAGTCGCCCGAGACGGTGTTGCCCATGACGCTCCCGCCCAGAGCGTCGTAGAACTGGACTCCGTTCTGGGCAATAAGGCCCGTGGGACCGATGCCGGTCACGGTGGAGCCTGTGATGCTGCAGATGGTGCCAGCGTCGTCACAGGTGATGCCGTTCTTGTCGTAATTGTTCACGACATCGCTGCTCATGGAGACGCTCGAGTTGTCGCCGGTGTCGGATGCGACGTAGACGCCGAGACCGTCTTGGCAGCCGAAGAGGGCCGGCGCGAGCTCGACGTTCGTGACCGTGTCACCGGTCATGGATCCCGACGCGTCGTGGTAGTAGACGCCGACGAAGTCGTCGGCGCAGCTGGTGAACTGGCCCTGCGCCGGCTGTCCGTCGATGGTCAGCTTCGTGAGGTTGACCGTTGCGCCCGAGGTGACGTCGACGATGGCGTACTGGGGCAGAGGGGAGTCGGAGTCAGTGTCTGCCGTGGGCAGGGTCGGGGGGTCGATGATGGTCGGATTCGCCGCGCCAACGATCGACACGCTCTTGTTGATCACGAGCTGCTGGGGGTAACTGCCGGCCGCCACGTGGATCGTGGACCCGCTGGGCGCCTGGGTCAGCGCGTAGGCGATCGTGGCGCAAGGGGCAGTCTTGGGGCAGGTGCCGACGTCGCTCCCCGTCGACGCGTTGACGAAGAGCTTGCTTGCACCTTGGGCACCCGCCATCGCCGGCGACACCAGGACTGCGGTTGCTGCGATCACCCCGATGGACGCGAGTGTGCGCAACGGACGCGCACCAATAACCCGGACAAAACTCATCGCCACTCCCCGTTCTTCCCTTTGACTTGTTCTCCGCGTGGCGACCTCGCGCCACCCTGCCGACGAGACTTCCCGGTTCACGCCTGAGGTCGCCACCGCCACCTGGAGTTTGTCACACCGGCGCCGGCGGTGCACGGTTCAGACTCCGCGGACTCAGCAAGCCTGCGAAAGCCGCGAAGCCGTCTGCGGCAGAAGCGCCGGCCGTGACCATCATCGCGTTGGAACCCCGCGGGCCCTTCCGACAACGTCTGCTCGAGCCGACCAGGCTCGCAGCACGGCCCACCCGACGTGGACCTGCGGGCTACAGCTCGGCCCCGGCTTCTCAGCGGCAACGGAGGCCGACCTGTCAGCAGAGACCTCCGGGGCTCGAGTCGTGTGCCGGCGTGCACGTGTTGCCGGTCCATGTGTTGCCGGTGCCCTGGTCGTCGATGTCATAGCGGACATTCTTCGTCAGCGTGTTTGCGGTGAACTGGTTCGACGCCGAGTTGCTGTCGGCCAGGATCCCGTCCTGGCCGTTCTTCTGCGCCGTGTTGCTCGAGATGGTGTTGCCCGTGCTCGCGCTCTGGACGAAGCTCCCCGGTCCGCCGATGTAGATCCCGTCGCCCAGGTTCTTCAACAGCGTGTTGTGCGACAGGGTGGCGCCGGTCGCACTGAAGACGGAGATTCCGTTCTCGGCGCCGCCGCTCACCGTGTTGCCGCTGATCGTGACGGCGTTGCTCGTGCTGTCGAGCTGGATCCCGTCCCCGAATCCCGACGCACCGCCGGGCACCTTGTCCGTGGCGCCCTTCACCGTGTTGCCGGTCACCGACCAGTGGCCAGCCGCGAGGCCGGTCCCGTCCGTGCCGAGGTAGATGTTGACGTCGCTGTCGGAGACCGTGTTGCCCGAGACGGTCAGCGAGCCCGTGCTGATCAGGAGCAGGCCGGCCGCGGTGTAGGTGCCACCGGTGTACGAGTCGCCCGAGACGGTGTTGCCCACGATGCTCCCGCCGAACGCGTCGTAGAACTGGATGCCGTTCTGCGCGATGAGGCCCGTGGGACCGATACCGGTCACGGTCGAGTCCGTGATGCTGCAGGTCGTACCTGCGTCGTCGCAGGTGATGCCGTTCTTGTCGTAATTGTTCACGATGTCTTTGCTCATGGTGACGCTCGAGGTGTCTCCGGTGTCGGAAGCGACGTAGACGCCGAGACCGTCCTGGCAGCCGAAGAGGGCCGGTGTGAGCTCGACGTTCGTGACGGTGTCACTGGTCATGGACCCCGAGGCGTCGTGGTAGTAGACGCCGACGAAATCGTCGGCGCATCCGTTGAACTGGCTCTTGCGCCCCTCTCCGTCGACGGTCAGCTTCGTGAGCTTGACCTTCGCGCCCGACGGTGACGTCGACGATCGCGTACTGCGGCTGAGGTGAGTCGGTGTCAGTGTCCGACGCCAGCTGGACAGAGGGATCGATGATGGTCGGGTTCGACGCGCTCGCGGAACCGATGATCGACACGCTCTTGTTGATCATGAGCTGCTCGTTGTAAGTACCGCCGGCCACCTCAATCTTGGACCCGTTCACGGCCTGGCTCAGCGCGTAGCCAATCGTGAGGCATTGAGCTGAAAAGGTGCACGTGCCACTGTCCGTCCCCCCAGGGTTCACGTAGAGCTTGTTCCCGCCCGAAGCGCCTGCCGTCGCCGGCGCCGCCAGAGCCACGCCGGCTGCGATCACCCCGATTGACGCCAACGCGCGCAGCCCGCGCCCACGAAAAATTCCGACAAGCCTCATCGCCACCACCCGCTCTTCTGCTGGAGCTGTACCCCATATGACGTACTTCGCCACACCCGACGTCGAGACCCACCATTCACGCCTGAGCCGCCACCGCCTGACGAGCAATCTGCCACATCCCGTACCGGCGATGCAAAAACCCGCCCGGAGTTGCCTCCGGGCCCGGTCGGTCGGCACCGTGTCACCGGTCACCGACCTGCCGCGAAGGTCAGCCTGCCGGAAGCGGACCCGTCGGCGAGGGCGGCAGGTAGGCCGGCTGTGGCTGTCCGTGCGCCTCGTACTCGGTCCACCAGGCCTCGCACCCTTCGGGGACGGGGAAGCCGAGCTGCTTGCGCTGCTCGACGGCGGCCCGGACACGCTCCTTCTGCTCGCGCACGAGGGACAGCGTTCCCGCAGTCGCGACCTCCTGCGTTCTTCCCCGTACCCACACGTTCTCCTCGAGCCACCATGACTCGCAACGTGCCTCGACGAGCGAGTGGGTCGACGCGGCGACGTCCGCCAAGAGGTCGGGGTCGCCCTCGGCCAGGAGGTCGGCCGCACGCAGCCACCCGTAGTCCCGGTTGATGCGCAGCAGACCGGGTTCCACCTCGAAGAGACCGACCACGTCGACCACCGGGTCGATGGTGGTCAGGGAGGCATCCTCCGGGAGCGGCGCGCCGAGGTTGGCCCGCTGACGATCGGCGATGCCGATCATCCCCATGGCGCGGAGGCCGATGGCGCCGGCCGACGCGGCGGCGAAGTCGCGTTCGTCGCGGGGCAAGCCGAGCGGCACTGCCACCACAGCGATGATTCGTTTCGCTCCGAGTCGTGCCGCCGCTGCGACCGGGACGATCTCAATGACGCCCCCGTCCACGTAGTCGTCGTCGGCCATCGGGTGCGGTGGGAACACGAGGGGGACGCTGGCGGACGCGATGACCGCGTCGACCAGCTCGACCGGTCCCGCGGCGTCACCAGGCGCGGGAGTACAGGCATCGGCTTCGACGATCGTGCCGATCTCCGTCACGTAGCGCAGAACCCCGGCGCGCATCGCGGTCACGGCGAGGCGCAGCTGCAAGCCCGGACGTGCGACGAGGGCAGGGTCGACCGGGCGGATTCCGTACGCGCCGTCGCGGAGGGCTTCGGCCAGCGGTTCGAGGGTGAGGACCGAGCTGCCGCTGCTTCGAAGGCGCCGCCGCACCCGGGGCAGCCGCAGGCTCGCACCAGCCAACAGACGGAGGAAGTGGCGCTGATGGCGGCGTCGGGTCCGTCGCTCCAGGCGCCTGATACGACGGGGAGGTGGTGACGGCGCCGGAGCGAGCATGGTTGCCGGCTCGTCGGCCCGGCTTCTCAGCGGGAACGGGGGCCGCGTCCCCTCCGTGATCTCGTAGTTGATGGCGCGCCCGAGGGCCGTGCCGTCGAGCGCGGCCAGCCAGGCCTGCTTGCCGAACACCCGCTCGGGACTCGTCATGGCCAGGATGTCGTTCTCAATCTCGTCGACCCGATCGGCGAACTCCGGGAGGGTTCTCGCCTGGGCGAGCACCGTGGCGACGACGGCGCCCGCCGAGGTAGCCGTCACGATCTGGGGGACGATGCCTTCGACACCCACCAGGTACTGGAGTACGCCCACCTCGAACGAGCCCTTGGTCCCCCCACCGGCGAGGACGAACGCGGTGGGACCGTCAGGAGGGCTCGGCATCACGAGATTTTGTCATCGCGGCCATCGAGACCACAAAGTACGAGCGCGACCACGACGACGGCGCGCCACCGTCGTGCGCCACGGCGGAGGCGGTGTCCTCGGCGTCCGTCTTCATCCCCCCGCTGCCGCCCCGACGACCTCGACGAGGGTCCCGGCGCGGGCCGGCGTCGCCGCCCACTGCGATCGTGGGACGACGCAACGGTCCACCGCGACCGCAACGCCCTTGGGGTCGGCGCGCTCGGTGACCAGGCCGACGAGGTCGGCAATGGTGCTGCCCGCCGGGATCTCGAGCGGCTCGCCGTTGACGGTGAGCGCGAGCCGCCGGGGCGCCGGCCCGCTCATGCCATGACCCGGGCGGACACCGGCGGACTGCCTCTGCCTTGGGCCAACAAATCGGAGATGGCGGCCGCGGTGAGCGGTGCCAGCAAGATGCCACTGCGGTAGTGCCCGGTCGCGACCAGCACGCCGTCGGCGTCAGTCCAACCGACCCGCGGCGTGTTGTCCTCGGTGGCCGGGCGGAGGCCCGCGGCGGCCTCGAGCAACTGGAGCTCGTCGACGGCCGGGATTATGGCGCGTGCGTCGCAGAGCAGCTCGTGCACCGCGCCCGCCTGCACCGTCGTGTCGTCGCCACGCTCCTCGACCGTCGCCCCCACGACGACCGAGCCGTCCCGGCGCGGCACCAGATAAACCGAGTGTCCGCGCACGAGCCCGCGCACCGTGCGAGCGAGAAGGGGAGCGACGGCGCCAGCCGGGGCACCGAGCCGCAGGATGTGGCCCTTGATGGGGCGTACCTTGGGCACCCCGGTCGTCTCGAGCCCGGCGATGCTGCGCATTCCGGTCCCGGCCGCCAGGACGACGTGGTCCGCGCCGAGGCGGCGGCCGTCCGCCAGGACGAGCTCGGGACCGGCGCCGAGCTCGGCGACCGCAGCCCGTTCGAACACGACGCCCGAGCGCGTGCAGGCCTCCACGAGGGCGACGAGCAGCGAGCGATTGTCGACCTGGTGGTCGCCCGGCACCTCCATGCCGCCGCGGACCGCCGGGCTCAGGGCGGGGACGAGTTCCCGGCACTCGGAGGCGCTGCAACGGCGGGACTCCAGACCGAGCGCTTGGTGGTAGGCGAAGAGGTCGTCGAGCGCGGCGCGGTCGGACGCATCGAGCGCGACGGTGACGGTACCGGTCGTGACATAGCCGAGCTCGCGACCCGACTCCCCTTCGAGCTCCGCGGCGAAGGAGGGCCAGCGCCGGGAGCCCTCGAGGAGCAGGTTCGTGAGCGCCGACTCACCGAACTGCGCCTCGGTGACCGGGGCGAGCATCCCTGCCGCGACCCAGGACGCGCCGCTGCGGCCGGGCTCGGGCGCGACCAGCGTCACCTCATGACGATCGCGTGACAGACGCCACGCGCAGGCGAGGCCGACAACCCCGCCGCCGACGACGAGCACCTGGCGCGCCATGGCGTCCAGCCTAGGTGGGTGGTCGTGTATTCTGGCTCTTCGACCTTCGGGCCAGCGTCGTCCCGGGCACCCCGTTCACTCCTGACGTTTCGGAAGGACGCCGATGGCCACTGGCCTCTACGACCCGGCATACGAGCACGACTCATGCGGCGTCGGCATGGTCGCGGACCTGCACGGGCGCGCGGACCACGAGATCGTCACTCGCGGCCTCACCGTGCTCGAGCGACTGGCGCACCGCGGCGCGTCCGGGGCCGAGGTCGAGACGGGCGACGGCGCCGGGATCCTGGTCCAGATGCCCCACCGCTTCCTGGTGGGCGCGGCGTCCGCGGCGGGGTTCGCGTTGCCCGAGGCGGGCGGCTACGCCACGGGGTTGGCCTTCCTGCCCGTCGAGGGGGACGACGCGCTCAAGGCGCGGGCCACGGTTGAGCAGCTGGCGGCGGAGGAGGGCCTCGCCGTGCTCGGGTGGCGTGTCGTGCCGACGGAGCCCACCGGGCTGGGCAAGACCGCGCTGGGGGCCATGCCGAGGATCGAGCAGGTGTTCCTGGCACCAGTCCGGACGGCCACCGGCGATCTGATGGCACTCGAGCGGCAGGCGTTCGTGCTGAGGAAGCGGGCGGAGCACGCGGTCGACGGCCTCTACTTCCCGTCTCTTTCGGCGCGCACCCTCGTCTACAAGGGCATGCTCACCTCGGAGCAGCTGCGACTGTTCTTCACCGACTTGCGCGACCCCTCGTTCGAGTCGGGGCTGGCGCTCGTCCACTCCCGGTTCTCCACCAACACCTTCCCCAGCTGGCCGCTCGCCCATCCGTACCGATATCTGGCCCACAACGGGGAGATCAACACGTTGGCCGGCAACCGGAACTGGATGCGGGCCCGCGAGTCGCTGCTCGAGACCACGCTCATCTCCGGCGACCTCTCCCGGATCTACCCGGTGTGCACTCCCGGCGGCGAGCGACTCGGCCAGCTTCGACGAGGTGCTCGAACTCTTGCACCTCGGCGGCCGCTCGCTACCGCACGCGGTGCTCATGATGATCCCAGAGGCGTGGGAGAACCACGCCACGATGGACGAGGGACGGCGCGCCTTCTACCGCTACCACGCGTCCCTGATGGAGCCGTGGGACGGTCCGGCGGCCGTCACGTTCACCGACGGCACGGTCGTGGGCGCGGTGCTCGACCGCAACGGGCTGCGTCCGGCGCGCTATTGGGTGACCGATGACGGGCTGGTGGTGCTGGCGAGCGAGGTGGGGGTGCTCGACATCGCGCCCGAGCGGGTGGTGCGCAAGGGCCGCCTCCAGCCGGGCCGCATGTTCCTGGTCGACACGGCCAAAGGCCGGCTGGTCGAGGACGAGGAGATCAAGGCGGAGCTGGCGGCCGAGCACCCGTACGCCCGATGGTTGGCCGAGGACCAGGTGCGCCTCGGTGAGCTGCCCCGCCGGACCATGCTCACACCCCAGCACGGCGGCGTCGTGACCCAGCAGCGCCTCTTCGGCTACACCAACGAGGAGCTGCGGATGATCCTCGCACCCATGGCCCGCAGCGGGATCGAGCCGCTCGGTTCGATGGGCTCGGACGCCGCCATCGCGGTGCTCTCGGAGCGCTCGCGGCTGCTCTACGACTACTTCACCCAGCTCTTCGCTCAGGTCACCAACCCGCCCCTCGACGCCATCCGCGAGGAACTGGTCACCTCGCTTTCGGCCACCATCGGGCCCGAGGCGAACCTGCTGTCGGCCAGCCAGGGCTCGTCCCGGCAGATTTTGCTGCCGCTGCCCGTGATCGACCGCGACGACCTGGCCAAGCTCATGTACGTCAACGAGCACGGCGAGACGCCTGGTTTCAAGGCCTTCGCCATCGACGGGCTCTTCGAGGTGGATGAGGCCGGCACCGCCGGCGCACCTACGGCGGCCGGCGGCGATGCCCTGCGCCGCGCCCTCGACGACGTGCGGCGACGGGTGTCCGAGGCGATCGCGGGCGGGGCCAACCTCATTGTGCTGTCGGACCGCAACTCGACCGCCGAGCTGGCGCCCATCCCGTCGCTGCTGCTGACCGGGGCGGTGCACCACCACCTGGTGCGCGAGAAGACACGGACCAAGGTCGGACTCGTGATCGAGAGCGGCGACGCGCGCGAGGTGCACCACATGGCGCTGCTGATCGGGTACGGGGCGGCGGCGGTGAACCCCTACCTCGCGCTCGACACCATCGACGACATGATCTCCGAAGGCCTGCTCGAAGGGGTCTCGCCCCGCCAGGCCCGGCGCAACTACATCAAGGCCGCCGTGCAAGGGCGTGCTCAAGGTGATGTCGAAGATGGGCATCTCGACGGTGGCCTCCTACACCGGGGCCCAGGTCTTCGAGGCCATCGGGCTCGACCGCGCGCTGATCGACGAGTACTTCACCGGGACCTCGAGCCGCATCGGCGGTGTCGGGCTGGCCGTGCTGGCGGCCGAGGTCGCGGCGCGTCACCGCGCCGCCCACGAATCGCGGCCGACCGAGCGCGCCCACCGCGAGCTGGAGGTCGGCGGGGAGTACCAGTGGCGGCGCGAGGGCGAGTACCACCTCTTCAACCCGAAGACGGTGTTCAAGCTCCAGCACGCCACGCGGTCGAAGCGCTACGAGGTCTTCAAGGAGTACACCAACCTCGTCGACGAGCAGTCCGAACAGCTCGGGACGCTGCGCGGCCTGTTCAAGCTGCACCCCGACGCCGCGGGGCCCGTATCCGCTCGAGGAGGTGGAGCCGATCTCGTCGATCATGGCCCGCTTCTCCACCGGCGCCATGTCCTACGGGTCGATCTCGGCCGAGGCCCACGAGACGCTCGCCATCGCCATGAACCGGATCGGGGGACGCTCCAACACGGGCGAGGGCGGCGAGGACGCGGATCCGCTTCACGCCCGACGAGAACGGGGACCTGCGGCGCAGCGCCATCAAGCAGGTGGCGTCGGGCCGTTTCGGCGTGACGGGCGAGTACCTGGTCAACGCGGACGACCTGCAGATCAAGATCGCACAGGGGGCCAAGCCCGGGGAGGGCGGCCAGCTCCCGGGCAACAAGGTCTGGCCGTGGATCGCCCGGACGCGGGCCTCGACGCCCGGCGTGGGGTTGATCTCACCGCCGCCGCATCACGACATCTACTCGATTGAGGACATCGCGCAGCTGATCCACGACCTCAAGTCGTCCAACCCCCGGGCGCGCGTCCACGTGAAGCTGGTCGCCGAGGTGGGGGTCGGGACGGTGGCGGCAGGCGTGGCGAAGGCGCACTCCGACGTCGTGCTGATCTCGGGCCACGACGGCGGCACCGGAGCCGCCCCGCTGACCTCGCTCAAGCACGCCGGCATCCCGTGGGAGATCGGACTGGCCGAGACGCAGCAGACGCTCTTGACCAACGGGTTGCGGGACCGCATCGTCGTTCAGGTCGACGGGCAGCTCAAGACCGGCCGGGACGTCGTCATCGGCGCCTTGCTCGGGGCCGAGGAGTACGGCTTCGCCTCGGCGCCGCTCGTCGTGTCGGGCTGCATCATGATGCGCGTCTGCCACCTCGACACCTGCCCGGTCGGGATCGCGACGCAGACTCCCGCGCTGCGGGCCAAGTTCAGCGGCAAGCCCGAGTTCGTCGAGACCTTCTTCGAATACATCGCCGAGGAGGTGCGGGAGCACCTGGCCGCGCTCGGGTTGCGCTCGCTGGACGAGGCGATCGGACGGGTCGACCTGATCGACGTGGACGGCGCGCTGTCTCACTGGAAGGCGGCAGGGCTGGACCTGTCCGCGGTTCTGGCCCAGCCCGACGTGCCCGAGACGATGGGCCGGCGCCAGCTGCGGCTCCAGGACCACGGCCTGGAGAAGGCGCTCGACCATGTCTTCTTGGGGGAGTGCGTGCCGGCACTCGACGACGCAACGCCGGTCTCGGTCGCGCTCCCCATCTCCAACGTCGATCGGACCGTCGGCACACTGCTCGGGTCCGAGATCAGCCGGCGCTTCGGGGCGCAGGGCCTGCCCGACGACACCATCACCCTGACCTTCACTGGGTCGGCCGGGCAGAGCTTCGGCGCCTTCCTGCCCCGAGGCGTGACCATGCGACTGTGGGGCGACGCGAACGACTACTTCGGCAAGGGACTCTCGGGCGGGCACCTGGTGGTGCGCCCTCCGGCCGGGTCGCCCTTCGCCGCCGAGGAGCAGATCATCGCCGGCAACGTCATCCTCTACGGCGCCACCGGCGGCGAGGTCTTCATCCGAGGCCAGGTGGGGGAGCGCTTCTGCGTGCGCAACTCCGGCGCGACCGCGGTGGTCGAGGGGGTGGGCGACCACGGCTGCGAGTACATGACCGGCGGGCTCGTGCTCGTGCTCGGGCCGACCGGTCGCAACTTCGCCGCCGGCATGTCGGGGGGGATCGCCTTCGTGTACGACCCCAGCCGGACCTTCGACAAGCGGGTCAACCCGGAGCAGGTGGACGTCGAGCCGCTCGACTTCGAAGACCGTGCGCTGGTCCGTTCGCTGGTCGAGCGCCACGGTGCCGAGACCGGGTCGCCGGTCGCGGCCCGGCTGCTCGGGAGCTGGGACGACGAGGTGCTCGAGTTCGTCAAGGTGATGCCGCGCGACTACCGGCGCATCCTCGAGGCGACCCGGCTGGCTGAGGCCCAGGGCAGGTCGGTCGACGAGGCGGTGATGGAAGCGGCCCATGGGTAAGGTCACCGGCTTCATGGAGTACGGCCGCGCCCTGCCCAGGAGGCGGCCCGTCTCGGTCCGCCTCCGCGACTGGCGCGAGGTCTACGAGCCCTTCCCCGAGGAGGCGACGCGGGAACAGGGCGCGCGTTGCATGGACTGCGGCATCCCGTTCTGCCACGACGGCTGCCCGCTCGGGAACCTGATCCCCGAGTGGAACGACCTGGTGTACCGCGACGACTGGCCCGAGGCGGCCGAACGCCTCCACTCGACCAACAACTTTCCCGAGTTCACCGGACGGCTCTGCCCGGCGCCGTGCGAGGCGTCCTGCGTCCTGGGCATCAACGAGGACCCGGTGACGATAGAGCGGATCGAGTACGAGATCGTCGAGCGCTCCTGGTCCGAAGGGCTGGGTGACCCCGCAGATCCCCGCGGAGCGGACCGGCAAGACCGTGGCGGTGGTGGGGTCAGGCCCGGCCGGCCTGGCCGCGGCCCAGCAGCTGGCCCGGGCCGGCCACGACGTCAGCGTCTTCGAGCGGGCGGAGACGGCCGGGCGGCCTCCTGCGCTACGGCATACCCGAGTTCAAGATGGAGAAGTCGGTGCTCGACCGCCGGCTGGCCCAAATGGAGGCCGAGGGGGTGACGTTCGTCTGCTCGACCTCCGTGGGCGGCTCGGCGACGCCACCGGAGGGACTCGGAGCACCGGAGCCGGGGGAGACCCGCGGGGTGGGCGAAGCCTGCGCGCCGAACGTCCGCGTCCTGCCGGCGGCCGTGGTACGCGAGCGCTTCGACACCGTTGTCCTGGCGGCCGGAGCCACCTTGCCGCGCGACCTGCCCGTGCCCGGCCGCGAACTGGACGGCATCCATCTGGCGCTCGAGTACCTGAAACCGTCCAACCTGGTCCAAGAGGGTGTGCTCGCGACGCCATCCATCACGGCCAAGGGCAAGCGGGTCGTGATCATCGGCGGGGGGGACACCGGGGCCGACTGCCTGGGTACGGCGCACCGCCAGCGCGCCGCGTCGGTGCACCAGCTCGAAATCATGGCCGAGCCGCCGAGCGACCGGTTGGCCGACAACCCGTGGCCCCTGTGGCCGCTCATCCTGCGCACCTCATCGGCGCACGAGGAGGGGGGAGAGCGCCTGTTCTCGGTGACGACGACCGAGTTCGTCGACGACGGCTCGGGTTCGGTGCGCGCGCTGCGCGGCCATGTCGTCGAAATGAGGAACGACGAGGGTCGCCCGGTGTTCGAGGAGGTGCCAGGGAGCGAGTTCGAACTCGAGTGCGACCTGGTGCTCCTCGCGATGGGCTTCGTCGGCACCGAACGCCACAACGCGGTCGACGAGCTCGGAGTGGAGGTGGGCGCACGGGGCACAGTCGTGGCCGATTCGTCGTGGGCGACCAACGTCGACGGCGTGTTCGTGTGCGGGGACCAGACGCGCGGCCAGAGCCTGATTGTGTGGGCCATCGCCGAAGGCCGCTCGTGCGCCGCGGCGGTCGACCGCTGGCTCATGGGCACCACTTCGCTTCCCGCGCCCCTCGTGCCCGGCCAACTGGCTCTCCGCTGAGGCGATCGGCCCGCAGCGGCCTCGCTACAGTGCCGCCGTGCCCTTCGCGAGCCTTGGCGGCGTCAACCTGTACTACGAGGTCGAGGGGAAGGGCCCGCGGGTGCTCTTCATTTCGGGGACCGGCGACGACCTGCGGAGCCGGCCTACCCCGAGGACCGGCGTGCTCGCCGAATCCTTCGAGGTCTTGTGCTTCGACCAGCGGGGGCTCGGTCAGTCCGACGTGCCTCCAGGGCCTTACAGCATGGCTCAGTACGGCGACGACGCCGCGGCCCTGCTCCAGGCGGTCGGGTGGGACACGGCCATGGTGGTCGGGGTGTCCTTCGGCGGGATGGTCGCCCAGGAGCTCGCGTTGCGCCACCCGGATCAGGTCCGCCGGCTCGCGCTCGCCTGCACGTCGGCGGGGGGTGCGGGCGGCGCCTCGTACCCGTTACAAGAGATGCTCGACCTCGACCCGGTTCAACAGGCCGAGCGACGCCTGCCGCTGCTCGACACGCGCTGGGACGCGGCGTGGCAGGCGGCGAACCCCGACACGGTGCGGCTGATCACTCAAGGCATGGGCCAACGGGGCTGGGACGATCCCGAGACCGCGCGCGGGCTCCGCCTCCAGCTCGAGGCCAGGAGCCGCCACGACACCGCCTCCCGCCTCGGCGCCATCGCCTGTCCCACGCTGGTCTGCGCCGGTCGCACCGACGGGATCGCTCCGCCGGCCAACAGCGAGTTCCTGGCCTCGCACATTCCGGGTGCCCGGCTGCGGTTCTTCGACGGGGGACACCTGTTCTTCATGCAGGATCCGGCGGCCTGGCCGGCAATCGTCGAGTTCCTCTCAGCCGACAGTTGACCGACCACAGCCACCGAAGGCGGAGCCGAACCTCAGGAGGGGAGGGAGAGTCCGTGCAGCGGCTGGTGCGGTAGCAGGCCGCGCCACGCACTCGGAAGCCGGAGCGTCAGTCGCTGCAGCTCCTCGCGGTGCAGCTCGGAGAGGGCCTCGAGTCTCTTGGCACCGGCCGCCGAGAGCCGGAGCCGAACGACGCGGCGGTCCTTGGCGTCGCGAGCTCTCGTGACGAGACCCGCCTCTTCGGCCCGGTCCACCAGGCCGACCGCACTGTGGTGGCGCAACAGCAGGTAGTCGGCCACCTCGCCCACCGTCGGGCCGCGACGGTCCGTGTGCCCGCGGACGGCGAGGAGGAGTTGGTGCTGGGCCGGCGTGAGCCCCGCCTCCTCGGCCTGCTGCTCGCTCCAACGCTCGAAGCGCCTCAGGCCGGTTCGCAGCGACAGGAGGTCCTCATAGTCGGCGTCGGTCAGTCGCATCGTCTCACGATAGCATCGTGGTGCGATGCTAGTGCGGAAAGCTGGGGCCGCAACGACGGGGAGAGGAGGGCACGTATGGAGCAGTGCATTCTCGACTTCATGCAAGACGACGCGGGGGACTGGGTGGCGCTGCTCGACTGCGGTCATCGGCGCCACGTGCGCCATCGCCCACCGTTCGCGGACCGCGCCTGGACCGAGAACCCCGACGGCCGGGCCTCGCACCTGGGCACACTGCTCGAGTGCGGGCTCTGCGACCAGGAGGCGTTCGCCGGGGGAGAGGCTCCGTGCCTGGCGGATCGAGTCTGCCCGGAGTGTGGAGCGGTCGTCGACGGCGGCGCGCATCGCCCGGGGTGCAGTGTGGAGACGGAGTGAAGACGGAGTAGAGCCACCGGCTCCGCCCGACGAAGGCGCGGATGGTTCGGAGATCGGCCCGGGCGCCGCCGTCTGGTCACTACATCGTAATACGATATCCTCGTAATGCGATATAGATCAAAAGTCCTTGTGATTTACAGCCTCGACGGCCTGTGCCAGATGGGACCGACGATCGGTGTCCAGGTTGTCCACTCCTTCAGATGTCCAGGGTGCTGACGGGAGCCGGGATACACACTGGGAACAGTCCATTGTGACCTTGTGCGAGGTGGGTACGCTCGAACGGATGAAACTGAGCAAGGTTTGCAACATCGAAGACTGGCGGTCCGATGGTCGGGCGGCCGCGATGCGCCGGCTCTTGCCTTACTTTCTACAGCAAAGTGCCGAGTTTCCTGACCAGATGGAGCACCGAAAGCACTGGGAGTACGCGCAGATGCTTCTCGGTCTGGAACAACTGAAAGTGCTCGATCGCGATGCGATGGTGCTCGCAGTGGCGGCCGGGCAAGAGGAACTCATATTCGAGTTGACCAATCGCACTCGATGGGCGTTCGCCACCGATATCTACGGTACGGGACCGTTCGCCGAACGTGAGGCGGACATGGCGATGCTCAGGGATCCTGACTCGGTCGCACGCTGTGCGTACAACCGACGACGATTGATCGTCCAATGCATGGACGCTCTGGACCTCCGCTTCGAAGATGAGACGTTCGACGCGGTGTACAGCCTCAGCTCAATCGAGCATTTCGGTGGATTGGACGGTGTCCGCGCCGCATTGGCCGAACAGTGCAGGGTGGTAAAGGTCGGTGGCATTGTGGCCTTCACCACAGAGGTCATAATCAACGAGGCCGACCGCTATCACGACGGCCATTTGCTACTCAGCACCGCCCGCGAAATCGAATCGGTGAGTCAGAGCGTGCCAGGACTGAGGTTGATCGAGCCGATCGACTTTTCGGTCAGTGATCGGACAAAACGCAAGGTAATTTCTCTTGCTGACGCCGTTGCCGACTCGCACCGTGGCCACACGGAGTATCCGCACGTCGTCTTGGAGCACGACGGACGATGGTTCACCTCGATTGCCGTCTTTCTGGAACGCGCCTGTTGAGCCGGCTCAGGGCCGCGTCGCCCCCAAGTAGAGGAGGCTGCCCCACGCGGCCCCGGGCACGTTGGGAAACGGCTCCATGCGCACGTCGGCCCCGGTGTGCGGTGCGTCGACCATGACGGCCTGGTCGCCGGAGACGCCGACGTAGAGACCGACGTGGTCGACGGACGTCGGGCCGCCCCCGAAGAAGACCAGGTCTCCGGGCTCGAGCGGCTGGCCCGCCGGCACCCCCGACGTGGCGTCGAATTGGTCCTGAGCCACCCGCGGCAGCGTGACACCCGCCACCCGGTAGGCCGCTTGGACCAGGCCCGAGCAGTCGAAGCCGACGCCCGGTGTCTCCCCGCCCCAGACGTAGGGGGTGCCGACCTGGGTCAGCGCCCATTCGACCGCCACCGCGCCCACGCCGGACCCCGCACCGGACCCCCCGGAAGAGCCACCGCCCGACCCCTCGCCGTAGGACTCGGCGAGCGTCAGCACCTCCGACACGTAGGCGGGGGAGTGGTTGTAGGCGTAGACGGCTGCGGGCAGGTTCGCCCCGCCGGCGGCGCCGTTGGCGCAGAGGAACCGCGCCGCGGCATAGACGGCGTCGGTCGGGTCGTACGGGCTCGGCGGATCCGCGCCGCCGGGGGGCACGGGCCTGTCGTAGGCGGCGAACGTGGCCGGCTCGAACTGCATCGGCCCCTCCGCGCCGGCGGGGTTGGCCCCACTGTGGACGCCGGGCAGATCCGACTGCCCGTTGTCGGACTCCACGGTGCCGATGGCGGCCAGCACGGTCCAGGGCAATCCGATGCAGGTCGCGGCGGCCTCCTGGTAGAGCGCGAGCATCGCCGGAGGGATGCGGCCCGTTGCGGCGCCGGGCACGGGCCCGCCCCCGGTCCCGCCGAAAAGCGAGACGGCCGAGGCCACCACCGCCGTGCCCACGGCCGCCATGAGGAGGGCGGCGCAGAGCGCCGCAACCACGAAGGCCTTCACGAGACCGACGACTCGAAGGGCGAGCGCCGCAGAACCACGGATCAGAACGGTCGGCCCTGGTGACGGCGTTCTCCGCGTAGGCAACGGCGAGGCAGGCTGGTCATACTGGGCACATGAAGAGCACCATGCAGGACGCCCCACTCCTGATCCGTGACATCCTCCGACACGGCCAGCAGGTCCACGGGGACAGCACTGTCATCACCGTGGAGGCGGGGGGGCACCGCTCGGCCACGTTCACCGAGGTCGCGACGAGGGCCGAACGACTGGCGGCCGCCCTCACCCGGCTCGGGGTGAAGCAGGGCGACCGCGTGGGCACCTTCTGCTGGAACAACCAGGGCCACCTGGAGTCCTATCTCGCCATCCCCTGCATGGGGGCAGTGCTGCACACCCTCAACATCCGGCTCCCGGCCGAACAGCTGACCTACGTCGTGAACCACGCCGAGGACCGCGTGGTGATCGTCGACGCCTCGCTCGTCCCGCTTCTCGCCACCGTCAAGGACGACCTCAAGACAGTCGAGACCATCATCGTCGCGGGTGAGGGCGACACCAGCCCCCTCGGGGAGACCCTCTCCTACGAGCGCCTGCTGGCCGCGGAGGAACCGGGCTTCGAGTGGCCGGACCTCGACGAGCGCTCAGCCGCGGCGATGTGTTACACGAGCGGCACCACGGGCAATCCCAAGGGTGTGGTGTACTCGCACCGCTCGACGTGGCTGCACACCATGGCCGAGCAGGCGGCGTCGTCGGTCGGCATGACCGAGCAGGACCGGATCCTCATCATCGTCCCCATGTTCCACGCCAACGCCTGGGGTACGCCCTACGGGGCGTTCATGGCCGGGACCGACATGATCATGCCGCAGATGTTCCTCATGGGCGAACAACTGGCGAAGGTGATCAACGAGCACCATCCCACGCTCGCCTGCGGCGTCCCCACCATCTGGAACGGACTGCTGGCTCTCGACACACCCATCGACTTCTCGACCGTGCACGCCATCACCGCGGGGGGCGCCGCCGTGCCGGAGACACTCATCGAGGCTTTCGAGGACCGCTTCGGGGTCACCATCATCCAGGGCTGGGGCATGACCGAGACCAGCCCGCTGGCTGCCTTCGGGCTCCCCCCGGCGCGACTCAAGGACGGCCACGACGACATGTACTACAAGGTCAAAGCGGGCCGGATCGTGCCCGGAGTCGAGGTGCGCGTCATGGCGCCCGACGGGACGGTCCTGCCCAACGACGGCACGTCGGTGGGCGAGTTCGAGATCCGCGGCCCGTGGGTCACCGGCTCGTACTACAAGGACGAGGACCCCTCCAGGTTCGACGACGGCTGGCTCCGCACGGGCGACGTCGGCACCCTCGACACCCAGGGGTACATGACGATCTCGGATCGCACGAAGGACGTCATCAAGTCCGGCGGCGAGTGGATCTCCTCGGTAGAGCTCGAGAACGCCGTGATGGCCCATCCCGACGTCTTCGAGGCCGCGGTCATCGCCGTCCCCGACCCCAAGTGGTCAGAGCGCCCCCTGGTCGCCGTCGTGCCGAAGCCCGGGCGCTCGCCTGCACCGGCCGACCTCGTCGCGTTCCTGTCCGACCGCGTGCCGCGCTGGTGGCTGCCCGATCAGTGGACGTTCATCGACGAGGTGCCCAAGACGAGCGTGGGCAAGTTCGACAAGAAGGTCATGCGCGCCGCCCATGCGGACGGCGCCTACACCGTCCAGACGACGCCACTGCCCAGGTGACCGAGTCGAGCGAGGCCATGACGGACATGGCCGAGCGGCTCAACGGGATGGTGGAGGAGCTGACGGACATGGCCCTCGATGCGCTGCAGCGTGCCACCTCGGGCGACCCCGACTCGCTCGAGGCGGGTGAGGCGCTTGCCCTCGAGCGCCGCGTGTTGCGGGCCCGGCGCGCGCTCGAGCGCGCCGTCATCGCGCTGAGCGACGGCGCGGCGGCCGGGCGCGACGCTCTCGACGACGGCCCCTGATTCGGCGGCGCGGTGCGCCTGTTCGTAGCCGCCTGGCCCGACGAGGAGACCCGGGAGCGCCTTGGCCGCCTCGTGCTCGGACGCGGCAAGGGCCTCCGCCTGGTCGGTCCGTCCCGCTGGCACGTGACGCTGCGGTTCCTGGGCGACGTCGACGGCGCGCTGGTCGACCTGCTCGGCGATGCCCTGGTCGGGGCCACGGCGAAGCTGGCCGGCCCGACCCGCTGCCACCTCGGCCCGACGACAGCCTGGTTCTCCGGCGTGCGGGTACTGCAGGTCCCCGCCGTCGGGCTCGACGAGATCGCCGCCACCGTACGCGACGCCACGGTCGGGCTCGTGCCCGAGCCAGAACCGGACGAACCGCCTTTCAATGGTCACCTGACGCTGGCCCGTGCCAAGGGTCGGCTCGGCCCGACCGCCCGCGCCGCACTGGCGGGCATCCCCTTCGAGGCCGAGTTCGAGGTGCCCCACGTCGATCTGGTTTCCTCCACTCCGTCGCCGGGCGGCCACGTCTACGCCACGCTGGCGCGGGCGACCCTTGGGTCGCGGTCCGGCGGGTAATGGCGGTCCGATCGTGTGAGTTTCCGAAGACCACCGGGAACGTCCCCGCCCTCAGGCACGACGAAACCACGATCACACGCCGGGGGGAGGTGTGGTCGTTCAGCTCAAGAACTCTGCCATGGCCAAGGTGAGGAGCGCGGCGACCGAGCGCTGAAAGTCGGGCGACTGCAGGAGGGCGGCGTCCGTCGGGTTCGTCATGTTGCCGCACTCAATGAGCACCTTGGGCACGGCGGTCAGGTTCAGCCCCGCCAAATCGGACCGGGGCTGAATACCGTCGACGCCGTCGTAGTCGCTCACCGGCATGCCCGACGCGACCGCCATGAGGTTGCGCACGGTCGTCCCGAAGGCGTACGACGAGCCGATCACCGCGTCGTTGGGACCGTCTGGCACCGGGACGAGCACGGCGAAGCCCCGCCCGCCGGGAGGCCCGCCGTCGGCGTGGATGTCCACCGCAACGTTGGCGTGCGCCGCATTGATGATGGCGGCCCGCGTCGTCACGCACGGGCCGACCCCGGTGTTCGTCGTCCGCGTCATCACCACCGTTGCGCCGGCCCGCTCCAGGTCCGCCTGCATGTCGGTCGCCACGTCGAAGTTGAATTGCGCCTCGGTGAAGCCGTCGGCGGTCTCGGTCCCCGTCGTGTCGCAGGACTCGAAGCCGGTGCCGTTCCACACCGGCTGGTCGATCACCTGCGGCGCGGCCCAATTTTCGCCGTTGTGGCCGGGGTCGATGCCGACGATCTTGCCGAAGAGGGGGGCCGGGCCTCCGAGCGCGAGCCAGTAGCCCGCCCCCGACGGCGTCGCCGCCATGGCCACCACCGGAGCGGGGAGCCGGGACCCGCCGAGCGACCCGTGGAACGCCGCCGACCCGTAGGTGAAGACGCCCCCGTCGCTCGCCACCAGCCAGTAGCCGCCACCGCCGGGTGCGACCGCCATACCCGTGACGGGGGCGTTCAGCCGCGTGGCGCCCGCGGATCCCCAGAACCCCGCATCGCCGAAGGTGAAGACCCCGCCGTCCGCGGCGACGAGCCAGTAGCCGTGCCCGTCGGGCGTGGCCGCCATGCCCACGACGTGCGCGTTCAGCGGTGTGGCGCCCGCGTGATCCCCAGAACCCGGCGTCGCCGAAGCTGAAGACCCCGCCGTCCGCCGCCACCAACCAGTAGCCGCGCCCGTCGGGGGTGGCGGCCATGCCGACGACCGGCGCGTTGAGCCGCAGCGCGCCCGTCGATCCCCAGAACCCGGCGTCGCCGAAGCTGAAGACCCCGCCGTCCGCGGCGACCAGCCAGTAGCCGCGCCCGTCGGGCGTGGCCGCCATGCCGACCACCGGCGCGTTGAGCCGCAGCGCGCCCGTCGAACCCCAGAACCCGGCGTCGCCGAAGCTGAAGATCCCGCCGTCCGCGGCGACCAACCAGTAGCCCGCGCCGCCCGGTGTGGCCGCCATGCCGACGACTCCGGCATTCGTAGCGCCCAAGGCGTTCGAACCAACCGGCGTCGACCCGAACGCCACGGCCGAGTTGGCTACGGGTCCGGCCGCGCCGGCGGTGCCCCCGCCGAACACGCCCGCGACGACGGCAGCTGGCAGCGCCGCCGCGATCAGTACCACCACCAGGGTCAGCGCCACCGGGAGCGCGCCGGCTCGGGCCGGGCTCACCCGGGACACGGGTTCACTGCATGGATGAGGAGCGTGCCGCCGGGCGTCTCGAACCATGACGATGAAGGGTACGCCTCATCCGTCGTGGTTCCTGGACAGAACGCACCCCCGGCAATGCCGGGGGTGCGTTCTGTCGTTCAGTTTTGGGTTCGGCCCGTCAGGCCGATCCGCGAAGTTCTACGGCTTGAACTTGATGATGATGGAGCCTGCTGCGCCGCCCCCGCCGCTGTTAGCCATGAACCTCACCCCTGCGGTCGCGTGCTTGACGAAATCGGCCCCGCCGCCGCCACCGCCACCGGCAGCACAGTCGCTGCCGCCACCGCCACCGCCACCGCCGGGACCGTAGCCACCGCCACCGCCACCGCCGGCGGCGCTGTCACCGAAGCTGACCTGTCCACCGTTCCCGCCGTTGCCACCGGGTCCGTGAGCCGATCCTGTGGTGCCACCGGCACCACCCGCTTCGCCACCACTGGCACCGGTGCCGCCCGGGCTGCCGTTCGGAGCGGTGATCCCGGAGTTGCCGCCTCCGCCGCCGCCGGAGCCGGCGCACATCGACTCACCACCACCGGCGCCACCACCGGCGACGAGCAGGATTTTCCCGCTCGCCGACTCTATGCCGGTCGCGCCGCCGCCGCCGCCGCCACTGCCGTCGTTGCCTCCCGAGCCGGCACACGAGCCGCCGATGATGGCACCAGAGCAGAACTGGCCGACGCCGCCGTTACCTCCGGGGAAGAGCCCGCCGCCGCCGGCGTTGTTGACGCCCACCACTCCCGATCCCGCCGGGGCATTCGCGCCGCCACAGCCGATTTCGTAGTTGTACACCTTGCCGGGCTTGACGGTGAACACCCCACGTACGCCGCCGCCGCTGCCGCCTGACGAGTTGCTCGCGGACGCAGCGCCGCCCCCGAGTCCGCCGTTCCCGCCGAACGCCGTCACTTTCATGTGGTGCTTCCCCGCCGGGATCGTGACGCTGGCCGGGACGCCACAGGCTGTTGCCGGTGTGACCGCCGATGCCGCAGAGGCCGGAGCCGATGACAAAAGGGCACTAAAGCCGATCACACCAATTGTTGCCTCGCCCACCAATACCGTCATAGCCAATAAACCATTTCGCAGTCGCACGTTTCTCCGTTTCGCCAACAGTTAGTCAATGCTTGGATAAGAGCGGTTCCGCCCCCATACCCCGAGCGACTCAGGGTGTGCTCAGGGTACACGCACGCAACCTGGGCGTAAATGCGAGTTGCGGGCGCCGCGACCTGAGAGATCACATACAGGTTGCAGCGCGGCTGCAACTTTGCAATCCATTGTCGCCGGAACGGTGGACCGAAGGCCGAGAAGAGCGATCCTCCCGTCTCAGCGCAGTGAGACGAGGGCGTGCAGTGACCCGCTGGGTGTGTCGAGCGCCGGCGCCGCGGGCCAAGAGTGACGGCGATCCTGTCGGTGCAAATACGAACGCAGATGTGCGTTTGTGACGCAGGTGAGCGTCACCCGGTCCACTGGTTCACGGCGTCGATGAGTTGCCGGAGCCGCGAGTAGTGGAAGCGGTCGAAGCGAAAGGCCAGGCGGGGCAGTTCGGGGTGGTCGTCGCGCTCGGGCGGGAACGGTCCGGTCGTGCGGATGGACCCGCGCAGCAAAATGTCGGCGAACCGTCGGTTCAGTTCCGCCAACTCGGCCTTCGAGGGCTGCATCTGCAGGCGCAGCACGAGCAGGTCGCCCACCCAGCGGATGGAGTGGTAGTTGCGGTAGAAGCCCAGTACCTCCTCGCTCGCCTCCTCCATGGAGTTGGTCACCTTGAAGAGCGCCGCGGTCCTCGGGGGAGATCCAGCCGGCCGCGATCGCCTCCTCCTCCAAGAAGCGCAGCCAGCCGTGCCAGTAGGTGCCGCCGGGCGTCTCGACCATCACGACCGGTGCCGGCTCGGCCTTGCCCGTCTGGAGCAGCGTGAGCAGCTCGAAGGACTCGTCCTGGGTCCCGAAGCCCCCCGGCAGGATGGCGTAGGCGTGCGACTCCTTGATGAGCATGAGCTTGCGCGTGAAGAAGTAGCGCATCTCGACCAGCTTGGGGTCCTGCGCGATGAAGGGGTTGGCGTCCCCCTCGTGCGGCAGGCGGATGTTCACGCCGAAGGCGTGGTCGCGCCCCGCGCCCTCGAGCCCGGCCGCCATGATGCCGGGGCCGGCGCCGGTCACCACCATCCAGTCGGCCGCGGCCAGGCGGGCGGCCAGGTTGCGGGCGAGGATGTACACCGGGTCGTCGGGCCGCGTGCGCGCCGAGCCGAACATCGTGAGCTTGCGGATGTGGCGGTAGGGGCGGAAGACACGGAAGGCCTCTGCCATCTCGGCCAGCGCGGCGTTGGCGATCTTGAGGTCGCCGACCGACGTGCCCTCGCGCGCCATGTCGCCGAGCGATCCCGACCATGGCCTGGAGCTCCCGGGCCTGCGCCGGCGAGAGGCTCTCGTTCTCGAAGAGGGCGTCGAACGCGGCCTCTCGTACTCCCGACGCGGGCGTCGCTCCCCTCGCTCACGATGCCCGCAGGCGTGGCCAGCGCGTACAGCGTGGTGCGCTGGACCAGCGGACGCCCGAGCGGCTCGACGATCGCCTCGAGCTCCTCGACGCCCATGCGCTGGCCGTGCGTGGCGCCGGCCGCCCGCGAGATGTTCTCGTCCATCAGGGTGCCCCCGAGGTCGTTGGCGCCGGCCTGGCAAGCACCTGCCGCGCGCCCTCGGCGCCCATCTTGACCCAGCTCACCTGGATGTTGTCGATGTCGCCGGCGTAGGCGATGCGCGCCACGGCGTGCATCAGCAGCGCCTCGCGGAACGTCGGCCCGCCGGCGCGCCGGCGCTGGAGGTAGATCGGCGTCGCCATGTGCACGAACGGAAGGGGCACGAACTCGGTGAAGCCGCCCGTCTCGCGCTGGAGCGCACGGGTGCGCACGATGTGGCGCGCCCAGCTCACCGGCTGCTCGACCGAGCCGAACATGATCGTGACGTTCGAGCGCAGGCCGACCGAGTGCGCGGTGCGGTGCGCCTCGAGCCACTCGTCGGTCGTAGATCTTGTCGGGGCAAAGCACGGCGCGGACCTCGTCGTCGAGGATCTCGGCCGCCGTGCCCGGCAGCGTCTTGAGCCCCGCCTCCTTGAGCCGCGTCGAGGTACTCGGCCAGCGTGCACGCCCGAGCGGCGCGCCCCCTCGGTCACCTCGAGCGCGGTGAAGCCGTGGATGTGGATGCGCTCCGACGCGGCGCGCACCGCTCCGCAGCACGTGCACGTAGTAGTCGCCGTCGAAGTTCGGGTGGATGCCGCCCTGGAGGCACACCTCGGTCGCGCCCTCCGCCTCGGCCTCGGCGACGCGGCCGGGCGATCTCGTCGAGGTCGAGCAGGTAGGGGGCGCCGCGCAGGTTCAGCGAGAGCGGGCCCTTGGAGAACGCGCAGAAGCGGCACTTGAACGTGCAGACGTTGGTGTAGTTGATGTTGCGGTTGTGCACGAAGGTGACGTCGTCGCCCACGGTGTCGCGCCGCAGGCCGTCGGCCACCTCGGCCACCAGCCGCACCTCAGGCCCCCGCGCCGAGAACAGCGTGACGATCTCGTCCTCCCCGACCTCCTGCCCGAGGGCGACCCCGGCGAGCACCTCGCGCACGGCCGAGCCGCGCCCCGCGCGCCAGACGGCCTGGCGGCGTCCCCGCCCCGGCTCCGGGTCCGACGAGCGCCGGCGGGCTCGCCTCGCCGCCCGAGCACCAGGCGGTCGCTCGCGGGCCAGGCCCTCGGCGTCGGAGCAGTCGAGCACGCGGGAAGCGCACGCGCCGGGTCGAGCCAGCGCTCGGGGTCGAGGGCGTACGGCGGGGTAGATGGTGAGCCGGGGCGCGAGCGCGTGGCCCGCCGCCTCCGTGGCGGCGCGCAGCACGTCGAGCGCGGCCAGGCCCGCTCGGGGTTCACGTGGTCGGCCGTGACGGGCGAGACGCCGCCCCAGTCGTCGATGCCGGCGGCGAGCAGCGGGGCCAGGTCGTCGGAGAGGTTCGGCGGCGCCTGCACGTGGATGTCGGGCGGCAGCACGAGGCGCGCCGCGGCGATCGCCCACAGCAGTTCCTCGGGCGGGCACGGCGCGCGCGTCGGCCATCGCGGTGCCGGGCTTGGGCAGGAAGTTCTGGACGATCACCTCCTGCACGTGCCCGTGGCGGGCGTGGGAGGCGGCGATGGCCCGCAGCGCGTCCAGCCGCGCCGGCCGGTCCTCGCCGATGCCGACGAGGATGCCGGTCGTGAAGGGGATGGCGAGCTCGCCCGCCGCCTCGAGCGTGGCCAGCCGGCGCGCCGGGTCCTTGTCGGGCGCGCCGCGGTGCGCCGCCAGATCCCTCGGCCAGCGACTCGATCATCATGCCCTGGCTCGCCGACACCGTGCGCAGCCGCGGCCAGCTCGTCGCGGGAGAGCGCGCCGGCGTTGGCGTGCGGGAGCAGGCCGGTCTCCTCGAGCACGAGCGCGCACACGTCGGCCAGGTAGTCGACCGTCGAGGCGTAGCCGTGCTCGTGCAGCCAGTCCCGCGCCGGCGGGTAGCGCAGCTCGGGCGCTCGCCCAGCGTGAACAGCGCCTCGTGGCAGCCGGCCTCCCGCCCGGCGCGGGCGATGTCGAGCACCTCCTCGGGCGTCAGGTACGGCGCGGCGAGCCGGGCCGGCGCCTTGGCGAAGGTGCAGTACCCGCAGCGGTCGCGGCACAGCATGGTGAGCGGGATGAACACCTTGGGCGAGAAGGTGACCCGGCGGCCCGTGGGCCTCGTCGCGCTTCGCTCCCGCCAGGGCGACCAGGTCGGGGAGTGGTGTCTCGAGCAGCTCGTCGTCGCTCAGCATCGGAGCCAATCTACGGGTCGGGGGCCGCCTCGCCGACGCCCGGCGATCGGGGGCGGCGGACATCCCCCGGCGGACCGAGCGGTCAGAAGGTCGCCGCCTTGTCGGTGAGCGACTGGAGGAGCTCGTCGAAGGACTTGGCGAAGGCGTGCACGCCCTCGTCCTCGAGCGTCTGCTCCACGTCCTCCATGTCGACGCCGGCCTCGCCGAGCTGCGCCAGCACGGCCTCGGCCGCGTCCGCGATCGGCGTCGATCGTGCGGTGCGAGCGTGCCGTGGTCCTCGAACGCCCGCAGCGTCGCGTTCGGGCATGGTGTTCACGGTGGAAGGGCCGATCAGGGTGTCGACGTAGAGCAGGTCGGGGTAGGCGGGGTTCTTGGTCGAGGTCGAGGCCCACAGCGGGCGCTGGACCCGGGCCCCCAGCGCCGCCAGCGCGCTCCCAGCGTTCGCCCGAGAACGTGCGGTGGAAGTGCTGGTAGGCCACCTGCGCCTGCGCGACGGCGGCGTTGCCCCGCAGGGCGAGGAGGCGGGGTCGCCCTTGTCGCCGCCGGCCAGGGCCTCGAGACGGCGGTCCACCTCGGTGTCGACCCGGCTGACGAAGAAGGAGGCCACGCTGGCCACCCGGGACAGCTCGCTCTCCCGGCCCGCGGCGACGAGCGCCTCCAGTCCGCGCAGGTAGGCCTCCATGACCTCGTCGTAGCGGTCGAGCCCGAAGATGAGCGTGACGTTGATGCTGCGCCCCTCGCCGATCAGCGTCTCGATGGCGGGCACGCCGGCCAGCGTCGCCGGCACCTTCACGAAGAGGTTGGGCTGCGCGATGGATTCGTGCAGCTGCCGCGCGTCTCGCACGGTGCCGTCGGTGTCGTGCGCCAGCGCCGGAGAGACCTCCAAGGAGACGAAACCGTCCTCCCCGTCGCTCTCGTCGTAGAGCGGGCGCAGCACGTCGAGCGCGTCGCTGATGTCCGTCGTCGCCATCACCCAGTACGCCTCCTCGACCGTGTGGTCCGGCGTCAGCGAGCGGAACTGCTCGTCGTAGGTGTCCTGCCCGCTGATGGCGTTGGCGAAGATGGTCGGGTTCGAGGTGATGCCGCGCACCCCGAGCGCGACCAGCTCGGCCAGCTGTCCGTCGCTGCAGCCAGTCCCGGCGCAAGTTGTCGAGCCACGGGCTCTGGCCCCGCGATCTCGTAGAGGTCCTGGAGCCTGCTCATCGCTGTCCCTCCGATCCTCTCGGTCTGCGCCCGCCGGCGTTGCCGGCTGCGCCGGTGATACGGCCTCGACGGGCGCCACGGGCGCCGGGCGTGCACCCACCATCGTCGCCCGGCCGCGGTCACCGCGACACACCGGCGTTCCGGGCGCTCGGGTCGCTTCCGTCCGTCCGGTTCGTCCGGTCCGACCCGTTGTTCCGGGCCAGGAGGGCGCGCGCCCGCTCGGCCACGTGGTCGGCGGTGAAGCCGAACCGCTCCATGATCTCGCCGCCGGGGGCGGACGCCCCGAAGTGGTCGAGGCCGATGGACATCGTCGGCGTAGCGGTCCCACCCGAAGGTCGAGGCGGCCTCGGTGCTCAGGACCGGCACGCCCGCCGGCAGCACGCCGGCCCGGTAGTCGTCGGACTGCTCCTCGAACCACTCCCAGCACGGCAGCGAGACCACGCCGCGCCGACACTCCCTCGTCCGCCAGCGTCCGTGCCGCCCCGAGGCAGTGCTGCACCTCGCTGCCCGTGCCGATCAGCACGATCTCGGGGGCGCGCTCGCTGTCGGCGAGGACGTAGCCGCCGCGGCGCACGCCCTCGCCGGCGAGCTCGGCGGTCCCGGCCAGCACGGGCACGTCCTGGCGCGGTGAGGACCAGGCCGACCGGCCCGTCCGCCTCGACCGCAGCCCGCCACGCCTGCGCCGTCTCGTTGGCGTCGGCCGGGCGCACGACGGCGAGCCCGGGCATGGCGCGCAGCGACGCCAGGTGCTCGACGGGTTGGTGGGTCGGGCCGTCCTCGCCCAGGCCCACCGAGTCGTGGGTCCACGAGTAGAGGACGTGGCGTCCCGGTGAGCGCGGCCAGGCGGACGCCGGGCCGCATGTAGTCGCGAGAACACGAAGAACGTCCCGCCGAGCGGGAGCACGCCCCCGTGCTGCGCCATGCCGTTCATGACCGAGGCCCATGCCGTGCTCGCGGATGCCGTAGTGGACCTGGGCCCCGCCTGGGCTCTCGGCGGACTGCATCTCCGCGCCCTTCACCTTGACGCCGTTGTTGCCGGTCAGGTCGGCCGACCCGGCGACCAGTCCGGGCAGGTACGCCGCCGTGGCGTCGATGCACTGGTTGAGGGCCCGCCTCGTGGCCAGCGTCGGTGCCCGCTTCGAAGCGCGGCAGCCCGTCGGACCACCCCGGCAAGCCGCGCCCCGCCTGTGCGGCCGTCCCAGGCGGCGCGGTCCCCGTCCCAGGCGTCGAAGCGCTCGACCCAGGCGGCGTGGTCGCGGCCCCGCGGGCGATCTGCTGCTCGTAGAACTCGCGCACTTCGTCGGGTACCCAGAAGGTCTCGTCCGGTGGGAGGCCGAGGATCTCCTTGGTGGCCCGGATCTCGTCGGGCGGAAAGGGGTGCCGTGGGCGTCGGCCGTGTCGGTCAGCTTCGGGCGAGGGCCAGCCGATGTGGCTGCGCAGCACGAGCAGATTGGGCCGGGCGTCCGGACCGTCGGCCGGGTACTCGAGCGCCTCGCTCACCGCCGCCTCCAGGACGTCGACGTCGTTGGCGACCTCGCCCAGGTGCCGCACCCCCCAGCCGTAGGCCTCGAACCGCTTCACCGGCGTCGTCGTTGTAGGCCAGCTCGGTCGGGCCGTCGATGGTGATGTGGTTGTCGTCGTAGACGGCGAGCAGCGCGGCCCAGGCCGAGGTGCCCGGCCAGCGAGGCCGCCTCGTGGGAGACGCCCTCCATGATGCAGCCGTCGCTCGGCGAAGCACGAAGATGCGGTGGTCGCACACCTCGGCCCCGAAGCGGGCCCGCACCACGCGCTCGGCGAGGGCCATGCCGACCGCGTTGGCGAAGCCCTGCCCGAGCGGGCCGGTGGTGACCTCGATGCCCGGCGGTGTGGCCGAACTCGGGGTGGCCCGGCGTCCGGCTCCCCACTGCCGGAACTGGCGCAGGTCGTCGAGGGTCAGGTCGTAGCCGGTCAGGTGCAAGAGCGCGTACTGGAGGATGGAGGCGTGCCCGCACGAGAGGACGAAGCGGTCACGGTCGGGCCACGTCGGGTCGAGCGGGTCGTGGTGCATCACGCGCGTCCACAGCACGTGCGCCAGGGGGGCCAGCGCCATGGCCGTGCCCGAATGGCCCGAGCTCGCCTGCCGGGGCGCGTCCATGGCCAGGCCCGCGGACGACGTTGATGCCGAGCTCGACCAACCTCGGGTCCTGACGACCGGGTCCTGCGGCACGATGGTCACCCTACCCATTCGTGGTCACGTCCTCACCGTCGTCGTGCCCGTCGCTTCGTCCGCTCATTGTCACCGGGCTCGCGTGTGCCTATCCTCCGGGTGATGCCCTCCCGCATGCAGGTGCCCCCGAACAGCGACCTCACGCTCGGCATGACGTGCATCGACAAGTCGACCCCGGGTCGCTGCGTCTGGCGCATGACGGCCGACGAGCGCTTCGCCAACCCGGCGGGGATCATGCAAGGCGGGTTCCTGGGCGCGTTCGCCGACTCGACCATGGGCGCGGCCGCCGTCACCTCCGTCGAGGGTCGCCGCGTCTTCGCCTCCAACGCCGAGATGAAGATCAGCTTCCTGGCCGCGGTGGCCCCGGGCTCAGAGCTCACCTGCACCGCCGAGGTGGTCTCGGGGGGACGCCGGCTCGCCTTCGTCGAGGCCGGGATCGTGGCCGTGGCGCCCGGCGCGCTCGAGGGCCGGCTGGTGGCGCGGGCGTCGTCGACCTACGTGTTCAAGGACCGCGAGTAGGCACGAGGGCGCCCGCGGCGTCGCTGGTGGTTGCACTTCGCCGACCCACGGACCAGGATGTCTGGCTAATGTCTCCCGCCTCGGACGACGACGGCGCCACGGCCTGCGCTACGCCGGCGACGACGCCTTCCAGCTCACGGTCGACTATCTCAAGCAGGAGACCGTCGAGCCCGCTGCGCGGCCTCGGCCGGTACCTCTACATGGGAATTCCGGCGTCGTTCCTGGTGGCCATCGGCCTCTTGATGATCCTCATCGGGATCCTGCGCCTGCTCCAGAAGGAGACGGGCACGGCGCTCACCGGGAACTGGTCGTGGGTGCCCTACGCTGTCGTGGTCTTCCTCGGCATCGTCGTCGTGGCGTTCGCCGCCTCGCGGATCACGGCCGGCCCGGGCCGGGCGAAGATGCCCGAGGTCGAGGCCCGCCGGCGGGCGGACGAGGCGGCGACCGGGAAGCTGGCGGGGACAGCGGAGACACAGCAGATGACAGAGCCGGTGACGCAGGTGACGCCGGTGACGACGCAGACGCCGCCAGTGATACAGGCGTCTGACCCCGCCGGAGACAGAGGAAGGAACGGGGACACAGGAGGGAACGGACTGATGCCGGGCACGACGACTCGAGTCGGGAGCAACGGGCGGCGGATCATCACGCGGGAGGACTTGCAGGCCGCGTACTCGCAGGTGATGGGCGAGGGAGAGGCGACGGCCCGCGCCGCCGCGCCGCGCGGGCTGGCCATCGCCGGCGCCGTCGCCATCCTCGTGATCACGCTCGCCTTCCTGGCCGGCCGGCGGCGGGGCCGCGCCACCTCTGCCGTCGTCGAGATCAGAAGGCTCTGACGTGGACCTGCTTCTCCGACGGTTCCTCCGAGCCGGCGTCCGCCGCGGGCATCGGCGGCAACTGGTACTGGTTCCTCCTGGCGGGGGCGACCTTCTTCCTGCGCCGGGTCGCTCAACGAACGCCCCGGGCCGGTGTCCGAGTCTGAAGGTGGCACCCGGGGAGCAACTGATCATCACCGTGCGCGACCGCAAGACCCCGCCGGCCGTCGACGCCTGAACCGCGTGGGCGGTACCCTCTCGGCGGGGGAGCGTGTGCTGCTCGTCGACCCCAAGGACCGCCGGTACCTGCTCACCCTCGTGGCGGGCGCGTCGTTCCACACCCACGCGGGCGTCCTGGCCCACGACGACATCATCGGCCGCACCGAAGGCGGCACGGTGGCGGGCTCGACCGGCCGGGGCTTTCTGGTGCTCCGCCCGACGCTGAGCGACATCGTCCTCAAGATGCCCCGCGGCGCGCAGGTGATCTACCCCAAGGACCTCGGCGCCATCCTCATCGCGGCCGACATCGGCCCGGGCTGCCGGGTGCTCGAGGCCGGGGTCGGATCGGGTGCCCTCTCCATGACGGTGCTGCGCGCCGGCGCCTCCGTGGTCGGCTACGAGCTGCGCGAGGACTTCGCCGAGCGGGCCCGCGCCAACGTCGCGCGCTGCGCTCGGTCCCGACGTCCCTACCGGGTCGAGATCCGCGACGTCACCGTCGGCATCGACGAGCGGGGCCTCGACCGGATCCTCCTCGACATGCCCGAGCCCGACCAGGTGGTCGCCGCCGCGGCGGCCGCGCTCCGCCCGGGTGGGATCCTGCTGGCCTACCTGCCCACCATCAACCAGACCGCGCTGCTGCGCCAGGCGCTGGACGAGGAGGCGGCGCCCTTCGGTCTGGCGGAGACCCAGGAGATCATCCGCCGGACCTGGCACGTCGAGGCGCGCTCGGTGCGGCCGGACCACCGCATGGTGGGCCACACCGGGTTCCTGACCACGGCACGCCGGCTCGGACCCGGATGCACGACCTCGGCGGAGCCTTGCTGGACGGATCCGGGCCGCGGCGTGGGCGGTGTGACGGCCCGCCGAGCAGGGCGGTCAGTCCTCGCTCGATGAAGATGCACTCGCCCGGGGCACTCCTCGGAGCCTCGACGACGGCGTCTTCGAGCTCGCTCGGGCACCCCGACCATGCCGGCGGACGCCGCCCGGGTCGTTCTTGACGTCGTCGCCGTCCTTCACGTAGGCGAGCCCGTCGTCGAGCAGGGTGAACACGCCGGGGCGATCTCCTCGCACAGGCCGTCGCCCGTGCAGAGATCCTGATCGATCCAGACCTTCATCTGATGCCTCTCTTCCCTCGTCGCACCCGCCCGACGGGCCACGAGGACCGTAGTGAGGCGCTCCACGAACCGTCAATCCGCCGGCGAACCTATTCATCCTACCTGTCCGGACCCGCCGGAGAGGTCACGGACGCTGCGCCCGGGTTGCGGCTGCGCCGCCCGGGTCGAGGGCAGGGTGACATGCGGTGGCCGAAACCCCCGATGAAGTCGCCGCCCAGGTCGAGGCGCTGCGTTCCGAGCTGGTGGACGCCGAAGACGAGATCCACGCGCTCCGGCGACGGCTGCAGGAGAGCCCGGGGCGAGTCCAGGCGCTCGAGGAGCGTCTGCTCGAGACGAAGGGACAGCTGGCCCAGGCGACCTCGCAGAACGAGAAGCTGACCTTCACCCTCCAGCAGGCCAAGGAGCAGCTGGCCGCGTTGCGCGAGGAGGTCGAGAAGCTCACCCAGCCGCCCGCGGCCTACGGGACCTTCCTCGCCGTCAACGACGACGGCACCGTCGACGTGTTCTCGAGCGGGCGCAAGATGCGGGTGAGCCTCCACCCCGACATCGACCCCGGCGCCATCAAGAAGGGCAACGAGGTCGTGCTCAACGAGAGCCTCAACGTCGTCCTGGTACGCGAGGCCGAGTTCTCCGGCGAGGTCGTGACGCTCAAGGAACAGCTCGAGGACAGGCGGCGCTGCGTCATCTACGCCCGGGCCGACGAGGAGCGCGTGGCCGAGCTCTCCGACGACATGGTCGGGACCAAGCTGCGCGCCGGCGACTCGCTCCTCCTCGACGTGCGGACCCAGCTGCTCATCGAGAAGCTGCCCAAGCTCGAGAGCGAGGAGCTCGTGCTCGAAGAGGTGCCCGACATCACCTACGCGGACGTCGGTGGCCTCGACACCCAGATCGAGGCGATCACCGACGCGGTCGAGCTCCCCTACATGCACCGCGACCTCTTCGTCGAGTACTCCCTGCCCGCGCCCAAGGGCATCCTGCTCTACGGCCCGCCCGGCTGCGGCAAGACCCTCATCGCCAAGGCGGTCGCCAACTCGCTGGCCAAGAAGGTGGCCGAGAAGACCGGCAACGACAACGTCCGCAGCTTCTTCCTCAACATCAAGGGACCCGAGCTGCTCAACAAGTACGTCGGCGAGACCGAGCGCCAGATCCGCCAGGTGTTCCAGCGCGCCCGCGAGAAGGCCGACGAGGGCATGCCGGTCATCGTCTTCTTCGACGAGATGGAGTCGCTGTTCCGCACCCGCGGCACCGGGCATCAGCTCGGACATGGAGTCGACCATCGTGCCCCAGCTGCTGGCCGAGATCGACGGCGTCGAGTCGCTGCGCGACGTCATCGTCATCGGAGCCTCGAACCGCGAGGACCTCATCGACCCCGCCATCCTGCGGCCGGGGCGCCTCGACGTGAAGATCAAGATCGAGCGGCCCGACGAGGAGGCCGCGGGGCAGATCTTCAGCCGCTACCTCCGGCCCGACCTGCCGCTCGACGCCGACGAGGTGGCGCCGGCTCGGCGGGGGCGACCCCGACAAGGCCGTGCTGGCCATGATCGAGCAGACCGTGGCCGACATGTACCGCGAGGACGACGAGAACCGGTTCTTGGAGGTCACCTACCAGAACGGCGACAAGGAGATCCTCTACTACCGGGACTTCGCCTCGGGCGCCATGATCGAGAACATCGTGCGGCGAGCGAAGAAGCTGGCGATCAAGCGGGACATCGCCGGCGGACCGGCCGGCATCCGGACGTCGGACCTCCTCGAGTCGATCCGTCAGGAGTACAAGGAGAACGAGGACCTGCCCAACACCACCAATCCGGACGACTGGGCCCGGATCTCGGGGAAGAAGGGTGAGCGCATCGTCTACGTCCGCACGCTCCTCAGCGAGGACCGCGAGGTGCACGGCGGCCGGTCGATCGAGCGGGTGGGCACCGGGCAGTACCTCTAGACGTTAGGGTCGCACCGTGGCCACCACCAAGGTCTGCGGCATCGAGACCGAGTACGGGATCCACTCGCCGGGTCCCGAGCAGAACCCGATCGCCGCGTCGTCGGTGCTCGTGAACGCGTACGCCGCCGACGTCGAGCAGCAGATCGGATGGGACTTCGAAGACGAGACGCCGGGCAACGACGCCCGCGGCTTCGCCCGTGAGGGCTCGTTGGCTCCCATGGTCGAGACCCACCTCGCCAACACGGTGCTTGACCAACGGCGCGCGCTTCTACGTCGACCACGCCCACCCCGAGTACTCGAGTCCCGAGTGCCTGACGCCGCTGGAGTGCCTGGTCTACGACAAAGCGGGCGAGGAGGTCCTGCGGCGGGCCATGGCCGCCGCCGCGCTGCGCATGCCCGAGCAGCCGGCTCCCGTCGTGCACAAGAACAACTCCGACGGCAAGGGCAACTCGTACGGCTGCCACGAGAACTACATGATGGACCGCTCCGTGCCCTTCGCCAAGGTGATCGAGGGCGTCGTGCCGCACTTCGTCTCGCGCACCGTCTTCACCGGCTCGGGCAAGGTGGGAACCGAGACGGCGGCGCTCGACCCCGACACGGTCCACTTCCAGATTTCGCAGCGCGCCGAGTTCTTCGAGGAGATCGTCGGGCTTGAGACGACGCTCAAGCGGCCCATCGTCAACACCCGCGACGAGCCGCACGCCGATCCCAAGCGCTTCCGGCGGCTCCACGTGATCGTGGGCGACGCCAACCTGTCCGAGATCGCCACGCTGCTCAAGGTCGGGACGACCGCCATCGTGCTGGCCATGGTGGAGGACGATGCGGGACCGACCCGCGACCTGTCGCTCAGCGACCCGGTCCGGGCGCTGCACCAGGTGTCGGCCGACCTGTCCCTGTCCCGGCCCCTGGCCATGACGGACGGGTCGACGGCGACCGCGCTCGAGCTGCAGTGGGAGCTCTTCGGCGCGGCGCGCAAGTACGCCGAGGAGCACGGGCTCACCGCCCTCGGCGACGACGGCACGGTGGGCGCGCTCGTCCTCGAGCACTGGGAGTCCGTGCTCGAGGGCCTCGAGTC
The DNA here is from genome assembly GCA_963767195.1 of uncultured Acidimicrobiaceae bacterium. Lineage (GTDB taxonomy): Bacteria > Actinomycetota > Acidimicrobiia > Acidimicrobiales > RAAP-2 > Bog-473. Next base: position 701,572 of record CAVYDA010000001.1, read on the forward strand.
CGACCCGTCCACGCTGGCCGACACTCTGGACTGGGTGGCCAAGCACGAGCTGCTGCTGGCCTACCGGGACCGCCACGGGTGCGACTGGCGGGACCCGCGCGTGGCTGCGCTCGCCCTGCAGTACCACGACCTGCGGCCGGACAAGTCGGTCTTCCGGCGCCTGGGCATGCGCACGCTCGTGGACCCGGCGCTCGTCAGCGCTGCGGTCAGCGAGCCGCCGACCGGGACGAGGGCCTGGTTCCGCGGGCAAGTGTCTCGCCCGTTGGCCCGACGCCGTCGTCACCGCGAACTGGGACTCCTTGGTGTTCGACATCGGCGCCGATCCGTTGCGGCGCGTCCCTATGATGGATCCCCTGAAGGGAACAGCCGAGCACACCGCTGCGCTGCTGGCCCAGAGCACAGGGCCGGCGGATCTGCTCGAACGGCTGAATTCCTAGGCGAACACATTCGACACAGTCGAGGTACACGGGACGGGATGAACGACCATGGCAGAGCAGGAACAGAAGAGGAAGAGCTCGGGGACCCGCACCACCGAGGTGGAGGAGCAGCCGGCCGAGAGCCGTCCCCGCAGGGTCGGAGCGGGGCGAGAAGATCAAGGCGGAGCTCGACGACCTCCTCGACGAGATCGACGAGGTCCTCGAGGACAACGCCGAGGAGTTCGTGCGCAACTATGTGCAAAAGGGTGGCCAGTAAGCCCCCGTGGCGCTGCCTCTCTTTCCCCCGGAGCACGATCCGGGCCCGGACTTCGCCGGCTTGCTCCGGCTGACCGCGGGCGCGTCGCCCGTCGCGCCGTGCGCCGGCCGAACCGGGCCAGCCGCTGACCGTGCCGCACGGCACCACGGTGGTGGCGTTGCGCGACGCCCACGGCGTCGTGATGGCGGGTGACCGGCGCGCCACGGCCGGCAACATCATCGCCCACCACGCCATGGACAAGGTGTTCCCCGCCGACCGGTACTCCGCCGTGGCCATCGCCGGCACGGCCGGCATGGCGATGGAGATGGTGCGCCTCTTCCAGGTCCAGCTCGAGCACTACGAGAAGGTCGAGGGGTCGACCCTGTCGCTGGAGGGCAAGGCCAACCAGCTCGCCCAGATGGTCCGCCAGCACCTGCCCCTGGCGATGCAGGGCCTGGCCGTCGTGCCCCTCTTCGCCGGCTACGACACGGCCCGGGGCATGGGCCGCATCTTCAACTACGACGTGACCGGCGGTCACTACGAGGACACCGACTTCCAGGCCACCGGCTCGGGCGGACGCGACGCCCGCAGCACCGTGAAGCTGGGTTGGCGCGAGGGTCTGCCGCGGCGCCGAGGCGCTCGATCTCGCCGTCCAGTCGCTCTACGACGCGGCCGACGAGGACTCGGCCACCGGCGGGCCCGACCCGGTGCGCGGCATCTACCCGATCGTCGCCGTCGTCGACGCCGACGGTTACCGCGAGGTGCCCGAGGAAGAGGTGGCCGAGCGCTTCGCCGCGCTCGTCGCCCGCAAGCAGGCGGAGCGCGCGTCATGAGCATGCCGTACTACGTCGCGCCCGAGCAGGTCATGAAGGACCGGGCCGAATATGCCCAGAAGGGCATCGCCCGCGGTCGTTCGCTCGTGGCCACCACGTACGACGTCGGGATCGCCATCGTGGCCGAGAACCCGTCGCGCTCGCTGCACAAGATCAGCGAGATCTACGACCGCATCGCGTTCGGCGGCGTCGGGAAGTACAACGAATACGACCAGCTCCGCGTGGCCGGTGTCCGGCACGCCGACACCAAGGGGTTCGCCTTCAGCCGCGAGGACGTCGACGCCCGGTCCCTGGCCAACCTCTACGCGCAGTACCTCGGCAACGTCTTCACCCACGAGATGAAGCCGCTCGAGGTCGAGATCCTGGTGGCCGAGCTGGGCGATGCCGAGAACCAGCTGTACCACATCGCCTACGAGGGCACTATCACCGACGAGGACCGTTTCGCCGTTCTCGGCGGTGACGCCGAGACCATCACCGAGCGGGTCGGCGGGGCCTGGCAGCCCGACTGGGACCTGGCCGGAGCGCTGAAGGCGGCGGCGGTCGCGCTGGCCGGGCCCGACCGGACCCTCGGTCCGGGCGACCTCGAGGTGGCCACACTGAGCCGGGGAAACGGCCGGCGGACGTTCCGGCGCGTCCTCGGAGAGGAGCTGGCCGGACTGCTGGCCTGACCGGCGGTACGGTGGCCCGGTGGAGCGGCGCATCTTCGGGGTCGAGAACGAGTACGGGGTGACCTTCACCCTGCGCGGCCAGCGTCGCCTCAGCCCCGACGAGGTGGCTCGGTACCTTTTCCGACGGGTGGTGTCGTGGGGCCGTTCCTCCAACGTCTTCCTCGAGAACGGGGCGCGGCTCTACCTCGACGTCGGCAGCCACCCCGAGTACGCGACACCCGAGTGCGACCGCATCGGCGACGTCGTGGTGCACGACAAGGCGGGGGAGTGGATCCTGGCCCAACTCGTCACGGGCGCCCAGGCCCGTCTGCGCGAGGAGGGCATCCGGGGCGAGGTCTACCTGTTCAAGAACAACACGGACTCGGTCGGCAATTCCTACGGTTGCCACGAGAACTACCTCACCGAGCGCAACGACGAGTTCAACCGCTACACCGAGGTGCTGATCCCCTTCCTCGTGTCGCGTCAGATCTACGCGGGCGCCGGCAAGTTGCTCCAGACGGCCCGCGGGGCGGTGTTCTGCCTGAGCCAGCGGGCCGAGCACATCTGGGAAGGGGTCTCCTCGGCCACGACCCGGAGCCGCCCCATCATCAACACCCGGGACGAGCCCCATGCCGACGCCGAACGGTTCCGCCGGCTGCACGTGATCGTCGGGGACTCCAACATGAGCGAGTACGCGACGTTCCTCAAGATCGGGACGACCTCCATCCTGCTGACCATGCTCGAGGACTCCTCGACCGTGCTGCGGGACCTCACGCTCGAGAACCCGATCCGCGCCATCCGGGAGATCAGCCACGACATCACGTGCCAGCGCCGGGTGCGGCTGGCCAACGGTCGCGAAATGCGGGCCCTCGACATTCAGATCGAGTATCTGGAGCGTGCGATCAAGTTCCGCGAGCGGCGCGGCCTCTCCGCGGAGGAGGACCAGGCCCTCGACATGTGGGAGCACTGCCTGAAGGGGCTCGAGGCCGATCCGACCTCGCTGTGGCGAGAGTGCGACTGGGTGGCCAAGTACCGCCTGATCGAGATGATGCGGGAACGCCACGACGTCTCCCTCTCGCACCCCAAGGTGGCCATGGTCGACCTCATGTACCACGATGTCGACCGCAGCCGCGGGCTCTTCTACAAGTTGCAGCAGCGAGACCAGATGGAGCGGATCTGCACCGACGAGGCCATCACCGAGGCCATGACCAAGCCGCCCGAAACGACCCGGGCCCGCCTGCGCGGGGCCTTCGTCAAGAGAGCCAAGGAGCGCCGACGGGACTTCACCGTGGACTGGGTCCACCTCAAGCTCAACGATCAGGCGCAGCGCACGGTGCTGCTCAAGGACCCGTTCAAGTCGCACGACGAACGGGTGGAACGCCTCATCCAGTCCCTGTGACGGCCCCGTAGAGTTGACGGCACATGTTGAACCTCGACCCGGCAAAGCTCCTGGTGATCGCCGTGGTCGCCATCATCCTGCTCGGGCCTGACCGCCTGCCCCAGGTGGCCCGCCAGGTGGGTGCGGCCTGGCGCTCGTTCAACGAGTTCCGCCACCGCATGGAGAGCGAGGTGCGCAACACCATGCCCGACCTGCCCTCCTCCTCCGAGATCGCGCGCCTCGCCCGCTCGCCCTCCGCGCTGCTCAACCATCTCTCCAACATGGCGGACGAGTCGCCCTCGACCAACGGCGACGGAGAACCCTCGACGAACGGCGACGGCGTCGCCGACGTCGACGTCTCGACCAACGGAGACGGGTACGGACACGACGCGGGCGCGGTCAGCGCGTCCGCCGTCGACGGTGCGACGGATACCGAGCCGGCGCCGGGAGAGCCGGCGCAAGCCGCCTCGGCGGCGCCGCCTAACCCGGCCCCGGTCCAACCAGCCGAACCGGCCGCCCACGACGAGACTCGTTCCGAACCGGCAGCCGGGACCGGATCGACGCCGCGCCTGGTGCCGTCGGACCGGGGGGTCGTGGCTCCTGGTGACCCCACGCTGAATTGAGGCGCGGCTCGTGGTGACGATGCCGTTCACGGCCAAGCGCAAGGGCCGGCCCTCGCCCGAGAGCATGACGCTCAGCGAGCACCTGGGCGAGCTCCGCTACCGCGTCGTGGTGAGCACCGTGGCGTTCGTCGTGGCGGCCACCGTCTGCGTCTTCGCCTACGAGCCGATCCTGCACTTCCTGCTCAACCCGCTCTGCGCCGTCACCGCGTCCACGAAGCATCACACGAGCAACGGCTCGTCGTTCATCGTCACTTCGAACGGGACGTGCAACCTCTTCGTCACCTCGCCCCTCGACGGGCTGTCGCTCCGGATCAAGATCGCCGTGTTCGGCGGTCTCGTCCTGGCCTCCCCGGTGATCCTGTTCCAGGTGTGGCGCTTCATCACCCCCGGGCTCAAGGCCACCGAGCGCCGCTACGCCATCCCCTTCGTGCTGGCTCGTTCACGCTCTTCCTCCTCGGCGCGGCCACGGCGTACCTGACCCTGCCCCACGCGCTGGGTTGGCTGCGCTCGGTGGGTGGTCCGAACCTGGTCAGCATCTACGACCCCATCCCGTATTTGGGCCTCATCCTGTTGATGATGGCGCATCTTCGGCCTGACCTTCGAATTCCCGGTGGTGCTCGTCTCCCTCGAGCTGGCGCGGATCGTGACCCCGGCGCGATTGCTGCGCTCGTGGCGCTGGGCCGTCATCATCATCGTCGTGGTGGCCGCGGTCTTCACCCCCAGCTCCGACCCCTTCTCCATGTTCGCCCTCGCCGTGCCGCTCACGGTGTTCTACTTCCTCTCCATCGGCATCGGGAAGCTGCTCGGGCGTTGACCGCATCCCCGTGGCCCGTCCGCGAAGCGGGCGGCGCGGCCGAATTCGAGGCCGACCTGCCCTTCACCCTCGACGAGTTCCAGCTCGAGGCCATGGAGGCCCTCGAGGCCGGCCACTCCGTGCTCGTCTCGGCGCCGACCGGGTCGGGAAAGACGCTCGTGGCCGCCTTCGGCGTCCATCGCGCGCTCCGTGCCCGCGGCAAGGCCTTCTACACCACACCGCTCAAGGCGCTGTCGAACCAGAAGTACGCGGAGTTGGCCGCCACCTACGGTGACGATCACGTCGGCCTGCTGACCGGCGACACGACGCTGCGCCCGCGGGCGCCCGTGGTGGTGATGACCACCGAGGTGCTGCGCAACATGCTGCTGGCCGGCTCGGACCTGCTCGAGGGCCTGCACACCGTGGTCCTCGACGAGGTCCACTTCATTCAGGACCCCTACCGCGGCGGCGTCTGGGAGGAGGTGCTCGTCCTCTCACCGCCCCAGGTGCGCTTCGTCTGCCTGTCCGCCACGGTCAACAACGCGCAGGAACTGGGCGGCTGGCTCCACTCGGTCCGTGGCGACACCTCGGTGGTCGTCGAACGGCACCGCCCGATCGACTTGCGCCACCACTTCGCGGTACACCGGCGCGAGGACGACGAGACGCTCCTGCTGCCATTGCTGGAGCCAAGCGGGAAGCCGGCGGGGGAGGGGCTCCGCATCGACCAGGCGTGCCGGCGGGCGCTCCAGGGACGCCCGGGCCGGTGGCACGGATCCGGGCACGGCCCACGCCTGCCCTACCGGGGTCCCCGGCGCACCGAGATGGTCGAGGAGCTCGGCGCCCGCGACATGCTGCCGGCCATCGTCTTCATCTTCAGCCGCGCCGCGTGCGACGACGCAGTGCGCCAGATGGTGCGCGACGGCGTGCGCCTGACCGACGCGCACGAGCGCGCGGCCATCCGCCGCGTGGCCGAGCGGCGCGTCGAGCCTCTCGGCGACGACGACCTGCGCGTCCTCGGCTACGACGAATGGCTCGAGGGGCTCGAGCGCGGGCTGGCCGCACACCACGCCGGGCTGGTCCCGCTCTTCCGCGAGACGGTGGAGGAGTGCTTCGCCGAGCGGGCTGCTCAAGGTCGTCTTCGCCACCGAGACGCTCTCCCTCGGGATCAACATGCCGGCGCGGTCGGTGGTCATCGAACGCTTCACCAAGTACGGCGGGTCGGGACGGGCCATGCTCACCTCGGGCGAGTACCTCCAGCTCACCGGGCGCGCCGGACGGCGGGGACTCGACGAGGAGGGCCATGCGGTGGTGGCCTGGTCGAACGAGGTCGCCTTCGCCGAGGCGGCCCGGGTCGCCTCGGCCCCCCCGCCCGACCTGCGTTCGGCCTTCCGGCCCACGTACAACCTGGCCGTCAACCTGGTGTCCCGCTTCGACCGCGCCACGGCGGAACGAGTGTTGGAGCGCTCGTTCGCCCAGTGGCAGGCCCGCCAGCCGGACCTGCTGTCGCGCCAGCTCGCGCACCGGGTCGCGGTCCTGGAGATGACCGGCTACGTCAAGGGATGGACCCTGACGGACGCGGGCCATCGCCTCTCCCGGATCTACCACGAGGCCGACCTCCTCGTGGCCGAGGCGCTCGGGGCGGGGCTGTGCGAAGGAGCGGAACCCTCGGTCTTGGCGGGGGTGCTCTCCGCGGTCGTCTTCGAGCCCCGCCGGGCCCGGCGCGTCTTCGGCCACGGGACCCCGGCGCGGCGTGGCGGCACCCGGCGCGGACAACTCCAGGACCGCCTGGGGGAGTCCCGCCGGCTCGAACTGGCCCGTCGGTGCGAGGCGGTGGGCGTGCTGGCCGAGCGGCTCCGGGTCGTCGAGGAGGCCCACCACGTCCCCCGCACCCGGCAGGCCGCGGCGGGCTTGGCCACCGCCGTGGCGTCGTGGGCGCGCGGGGCCCCGTTCGGGACCGCGCTGGCGGTGGCCGGCCGCGACGTGGGGGAGCTCGCCCCCGGGGACTTCGTGCGCACGGTGAAGTCGGTGGCCGACTTGGCTCAGCAGGTCTCGCACACCGCGTCCGATCCCGGGGTCGCCGCCGCGGCGCGAGAGGCGGTCGACCTGCTCGTGCGCGGGGTGGTGGCGGGCGGACTGCCGGCCGGCTGACCCATCCGCCACGGCCGCGTCACCCTCGTTCTAGGGTGGGCGGGGCATGTTCCCCTACTCCGAAGAGCGCTTCAGCGCGGACGAGGCGACGGTCCTGCGGCGCTACGTGACAAACCTCGACCTGCCGGTGTTCGCCCTGGTCAACCTGCCCGAGGTCGTCAAGGGAGCGCTCTTCGCCCGCTACTCGCGCTCACCCAAGAGCCTGCGCCGCCTCTTCCTCGACGAGTTCGTGCGCGACCTCGACGTCTCCGGCGACGCCACCCTCGACGCCACGGTCGGACTGGCCCGGGCCGAAGAGCTCTACGAGAGGGTCTTCGTCGAGTACGGCGACGACTCGGTGGCCCAACTCGGCGGCGTCCATCTCGCCTGCGAGCAGGCGTCGAACGTGCTGTCAAAGGTGCTCGAGTGGGGCCGCCTGATGGCCTACCTGGAGCAGTCCACCCGCTACATCGCGTACAACCAGCGGCTGGCCAACGGACAGTACCGCTACTACCGCCCACCGGAGATCCTCGACTCGGTCCACGGAGCCCGCTACGTGGGTGAGATGGACCGCGTCTTCGACACCTACGGCGAGCTCCTGCCCCGGCTGCAGGTGTGGGTCGCCGAGCACTTCCCCCAGCAGGCGGGCGACAGCGATTTCGTCTACCGCCAGGCCACCCGGGCCAAGTCGCTCGATGCGCTGCGCGGTCTCCTGCCCGCCGCTTCGCTCTCCAACATCGGCCTCTACGGAACCGGCCAGTCCTACGAGCAGCTGCTCCTGCGGATGCGGGCCCACCCGCTCCCCGAGGCGCGGTCCTACGCCGATCTCATGCTCGTCGAGCTGCGCAAGGTGATCCCGTCCTTCCTCCAGCGCGTCGACGTGGCCGATCGGGGCGGGGAATGGACCGCGTATCTCGCCTCGACGCAGCGCGACACGGCGTGCCTCGTGGCCCGCCTCTGGCCCGACGCCGAACCCGGTTCGGCGCCCGACGGCCGGACCGGACTCGAGGCCGAGGCCGAGGTGACCCTCTTGGACTTCGACCCCGACGGTGAGGAGAAGGTCCTCGCCGCCGCCTGCTTCGCGCACCTCACCATCTCCGAGCGCGACGCGGCCCGCCGCGTCCGCCTGCTCGGCCACGACGACCGTGTCGCCCTGCTCCGCGCCTACGTCGGCGACCGCCGCAATCGCCGACACCGTCCCGGACGCGCCTTCGAGCGCACGGACTACCGTTTCGAGCTCGTCACGGACTACGGCGCGTTCCGAGACCTCCAACGACACCGCATGCTCACGGTGGAATGGCAACGGCTCGGCATCGCGCTCGGGTACGACATGCCCGACCTCGTGGCCGACGCCGGTCTCGGGGAGTGTTACGACGAGGCCGTCGGGCGGGCGGAGGACCTTTACTGCTCGCTACGCGCCGACCACCCCGAGCAAGCGTCGTACGCCGTGGCACTCGCTCACCGCATCCGCTACGTCATGCAACTCAACGCGCGCGAAGCCGTCCATCTCATCGAGCTGCGCTCGGGACCCCAGGGCCACCCGGCGTACCGTCGAGTGGCCCAGCAGATGCATCGGGCCATCGCCGAGGTCGCCGGGCACCGCGCCCTGGCCGAGGCCATGACGTTCGTCGACCACGGCGCGACCGACCTCGAGCGGCTCGAACCTGAACGCCGCGCCGAGCGCCGCCGGGCCGAGAAAACTGCAGCGCGGTGACCAAAAAAGTTGCAACGCATTGACCAGGAGTTACCGTCATTGTCCCTGTTCACAGGGCACGTGTGCACCTTGACGACCCCACCCCCGCGCTCGAATAAGGTTACGCCCCAGTCCCCGACGCCCGCAGAAGGTGACCTGCTGATGTTGGGAAGGGGGATGTGCTGTGAGAGGCGGACGCTGACCCTGGGGGTCGAGTAGAGAACGTGTGGGGGGCCCGGCTGGTCCGGGCCCGCGACATGGAGCCAAAGACCCCAGGGCGGCCCCGCCCGCACACCGGCACGAGCGCGCCGGAGCCGCCGACGAGGCGGCCGCCAAGCGTTTGAGCACCCTGTGCAAACGTCTATGCTCCCGCGGCAAATGGCGACCAAGAAGAAGGACAAAGCCGAGGAGATCGACGCGGCCGAGCCCGAGCTCGCGGCCGAGCCCGAGCCCGAGGAGGAGGAGCTCGAAGCCGACCTCGACGAGGACGAGCTCCTCATCGACGAGATCGACGAGGAGCCGCTCGACGAAGACGTCCCTGAACTCGACGACGAAGAGGAAGACGAGGTGGAGATCCTCACGCCGTCGCCCGCCGCCGTGGTCGAGCGCTCCGGCGATGGCGAGGAGGAGGAGGAGGAAGAAGAGCCCGACGACGAGGACGTCGAGGCCAGCCTCGACGTCATCTTGAAGGAACGCCTCGTCGTCGAGGACGAGCCTGAGGACGAGGAGGCCACGGACCAAGAGGACAAGGCGGAGGGGAACGAACGCGTCCTGCCCCGGCAGCCCGACGAGTTCGTGTGCCGTTCGTGTTTCCTGGTCAAGCACCCGAGCCAACTGGCCGACAAGAAGAACATGCTCTGCCGGGACTGTGTCTGAGGCGAACGGCTCGGCGGCCGACGCCGGACCCGGGGAGTCGGGGCCGAACGTTCGCGGCGAGGAGGTGGATCCTCTCCGCCGTGCCCTCGAGCTGTGCGTGTACGCACCCCTCGGCTTGGCCCTGACCGCGGTCGAGGACTTGCCGGCGGTCGCGGCAAAGGGACGCGACCGCGTCGAGCTCGAGGTGAGCAACGCGCGGGTCGTGGGGCGGTACATGGTCGCGCGGGCCCGGCACGAGCTGACGGGCCGTCTCGGGGTCGGGCGAAAGGGAGAGGGAGGGGCGCGGGCCGGGCACCACACGGTCGAGTCGCCCGAGGCCGGCCCGGCGGGTCCGGGGCCCGATCGACCGGCGCCCGACCGGGCCGCGGCGGAGATCGTCGAGCGGGCCTTGGCCGACTACGACACCCTCAGCGCGTCACAGGTCGTGCGCCGTCTGGAGAGCCTCGGGCCCGAGCAGCTTCAGGCGGTCCAGCGCTACGAGGCATCGACGCGTAACCGCCGCACCATCCTCAACCGGGCCGGCCAGCTCCTCGAGGAGGGCCCGCCGGCGGGAGCGGCCGAGTAGGACCGGCTGGAGGGCGTGATGGAGCAGGTCCGGCCCGCCACGCCCGGAGACCACGCTGTATGCGCCCGGATGCTCGCCGACGCACTCGCGGCGGCCGTGGCCGCCCGCGGCGGCCCCGCCCTCGTCGGCGACGCCTCACCCGAGGGACTGCTGGGCCGCTGGACGGCCGCGGCTGCGGCGGACGGGGCCCAGGTCTTCGCCGGGGAGTTCGAGGGTGTGGTGGTCGGTCTCGTCGCGGTCACGGCCACGGTCCCGCCGGGATCCGCCGACACCGGCCTCCGGGGCCTCGTCGAGTGCTGCTACGTCGAGCCCGAGGGCCGCGGGGTCGGCGTCGGCGCGGCACTCCTCCGGGCCGCGGTCGATTGGTGTGAGAAGCGGGGTTGCGTCGAGGTCGACGCGTTGGCCCTCCCCGGGGACAGGTCCACCAAGCAACGCCTCGAAGGAGCCGGGTTCAGCGCCCGGCTCCTCACCCTCAGCCGACGGTTGGGCTGAACCGGCGCTCGGCGGAGCGGGGCGGGGGAGGGGGCGGGATCCGCAACCCGAGGAGCTTGGCCAGTGCGGGCACGGAGCCCGAGGCGTGGCGAGCGGCCTGTTGGGCCACCTCGTCCTTGGGAATGCCGACCGGCTTGACCGTCCGGCGCACGGGTGAGGCGACCACCGTGTCCAGCAGGCGCATCCACTCCTCGGGCGGAACCTCTGCCGTCATCGCCTGCCCGGCGGCCTCGGCCAGACGCACCGCCAGCTCGGCGGGGCACCGGGTCCCGGGCTCGGGCGCGCGCACCGAAGCTTCGAGCGCCTGTTGTACCCGGCCGTCGTTGAGCGCGTTGGTGATGCGGGCGAGCCATTCCTCTCGCAAGGCGGCGGTGCGCTGGTCGAGTGACTCCTGGAGCGCCTTGGCCATGGCGCGGCCCTCTTCGTCGAGGTTCACCGTGCGCGACGAGGTGACCACCGCGCGCAGCTCGCGCAGCCGGTAGTCCTTGCCCGCCGTCTGGGCCACCGCGGCGCGGTCCTTCCATTCCGCCAGCCGCACGGTCGGGAGCAGCTCGTCGGCCATGGCCAGGAGCGCCTCGGACGAGACCGGAGGCTTGCCGCTGGCCTTGGCCGTCGCGTTCTGCGCGTCGATGGCCTGGCGCACGGCGTGCAGCCCCCCGCGCAGCAGCTGCTCGGCCACCGGCACCTGTTCGGGCCGCAGCGCCGCCAGCATGGCGTTTCGGTGCACGGTTGACGTCGGCGTCGCCGGCCGCTCGCCTCGGGCCGGCCTGCCGTCACGCTCTCCTCCGGGCCGGCGCCCCGTCGGCCGCGATCCTGCGCCGCGCTGGCGCTCCCCACGCTCGGGGCGACCCTCGCCGTCCGGTCGCTCGCGCCGCCGTTCCCCGTCGCGGCCCTCGCCTCCGGCGCCCCGCGGACCACCGGGCCGCGGGCGCCGCTCACCGTCGTCGTCGCGGCGCCGAGACGAACCCGGAGCGAGGATCACCGACACGTCGGGGGCGCGCTTGGGCGTCCCCTTGACCTCGATGCGCCCCTCGACCTTCTCGGGCGAGCGGGCCGGCTTGGTAGGCGAAAGGGAGAGGATCTCAATGCCTTCGAGCCCGATCTCGACGTCGGCCCGCAACACCGCACCGACGGACTGACCGGCCGGGACGAGCGCACCGTCCACCGTGCCTTTGGGTTGGCGTGCACCCGCGGCGCGCCAGGTCCACGACCCTTCGGTCGTCTTGCTCGTCAGCTCGATGTCGATCCCGCGTGACATGCGGCGGACACGCTACCGCGCTCGGCGACGGATCCCCGGCCGGCGCCGGCCGCCATGGGCCTACGCAGGCATCCCGTAACATGGCAGGACGTCCGCGAGCAGTGCCGGATCGCCCGGGCGCCCCACCGCCGACCCACCCCGGGCGTGCGCGCCGGCCCGGCCCCGTCAGGAGGATGGACATGAACGACGACACCGGAGAGCCTGAGACCCACCTGGGTCGACCCGACGAGTCGAAGGATCCGGCCGCGCCTCTCGACGACCACCTCGGCGCGGCGGCCACCGAACCCGGCCCCGGTCCAGGCGAAGCCAGCGGTTCTGCCACGGGTGCAGCCGAGGATGCCGGGACGTCCGGCGAGCCGGTCGACCACACCTCGGAGCTGACTCCGGCCGAGGCCCCGCCGGCCTACCCGCGCCCGCCTGGGATCCCGCGCCGCCGAGCGATCCCGCGTTGACAACAGACCCTGCGTCGCCGGAGGACTCCACTCCGACCGGCGTCGCGGCACCCGCAACGGTGCCGAGCCCTGCGGTCCCCTTCTCGTACCCGCCTGCCGCGCCCCACCGCTCGACCCGACGATCCGCTCGAGTGGTGGCCCGCCGCCTCCAACCCCGACCACCCCGGCCGGAAGGCGCGGCTGGCGCGGGTGGCTCCCCATCGCCCTCGTGGCCGCGCTGATCGGCGCGGGAGTCGGCGCCGGGGTCACCGCACTCACCAACGACAACGGCAACGGCAACGCCAACGACGTGACGATCCACGAGAGCAACGCCTCACCGGGAGCGGCCGTGCTGAGCGGCAATGTCACGATCCCCGAGTTGGTGAACAAGGTGATCCACGCGGTCGTCTCCATCGACGTGAAGACGAGCGAAGGCGAGGACGAGGGTACGGGCATGATCATCACCTCGGACGGCGAGGTCGTCACGAACAACCACGTGATCGAGCTGTACACCGAGAACGGCGACGCTGGCACCATCACCGTGACCGAGTACGGGCAGACGAAGAGCCTGCCCACGACGCTCATCGGTTACGACCAGACGAAAGACCTCGCGCTGCTCAAGATCAACAACGCGTCCGGTCTCCCCACCGTCACGTTCGGCGACTCGCAGAAGGCCGTGGTCGGCGACGCGGTCGTGGCCATCGGCAACGCGCTCGGCCTCGCCGCGGGCACACCGACCGTCACCCAGGGCATCGTCTCGGCCCTCGGCCGCTCGGTGCAGGCGGGTGGCACCGGCACGGCGACGGAGAACCTGCAGAACCTGATTCAGACCGACGCCGCCATCAACCCCGGCAACTCGGGCGGCCCGCTCATCGACACCGCCGGACAGGTCATCGGCATGAACACCGCGGTCGCAGGTTCGTCGAGCGACGGGACGAACTCGCAGAACATCGGGTTCGCCATCCCGATCGACCAGGTCGAGGCGCTGTTGCCGCAACTGCAAAAGGGCGGGGCGTCGGGCAACGGTGGGGGATACCTCGGCGTCGACATCACCACGCTGACCCCGTCACTCCGCCAGCAGTACGGGTTCACGCCGACCCAGGGCGCGGTCGTCCTGAGCGTCGCCGCCGGCTCGCCCGCCGCCAAGGCCGGACTCGAGCAGGGCGACGTCATCGTCGACATCGACGGGACGGCCATCACCTCGTCCGAGGACCTGCAGAAGGCGGTGCAGAAGGGCAAGCCGGGCCAGAGCGTCACCATCACCTACTACGTGGGCGACAGCAGGCGGACCACGACGGCGACGCTCGGGAGCCAGTCGCAGGCCCAGCAGCAGGGTCAGCAGGGCCAAGGGAGCACCACCAACCCCTTCGGGGGCGGCGGCTTCCCAGGCTTCGGGAACTCCGGGTCCACCGGCGGGACGCCGTAGGGGAGGGCTCCGGACCGGCGTCAGCCGGAGCTCGGGCTCAGCGCGGGATGTCGAAGTTGCGGTCGGGGTGGGCCGGCGGGACGTTCATCGGCTGGGTCGGCCGCCAGCCGCTGGCCTCGATGTCCTCGAGCACGTGCGCCATGTTGTACGTGTCCTCCTCGTAGGAGAACCGGCCGTCACCGGCGTAGATCATCCGTGAGTAGCCCGACTGGCGGTACGGGGTCCCGTCGGGCTTGGTCCGCGGCATGATCTGGGTCCACTTCACGACCACGTCGTCGTCTTCAATCGCCGTGAACTCGACCGGGAACTTCCAGTCCTCCATGCCCACCATGGAGTCGACCAACCAGTGCGCGATGGCCTCTCGTCCCTCGACGCGGCCCCAGGCGCCGTCGATGTAGACCGCGTCCTCGGTGTAGAAGTCAGCCAGCGCGCCGAAGGCGTCGGGCTCGAGCCCTGCGTCGATCCGATTGCGCAGCTCGTGGTAGCGGTCCACCGTGGCTTGGACCTCGTCACGCGGGTACGGCATGGTTCTCCTCTCCGTCCAGTTCAGGTCTGGGACTGGTCACGGTAGCGGGTACGGCACGCCTCCAACTCCCTGAGGGCCTCGGCCCGGCCGACGTAGCCCTTCACCTCGACCGACTTCATCGGCTCCAGATCCTTGTAGATGCTGAAGAAATGCGCGATTTCGTCGCGCAGGTGCTCGGGTACATCGCCGATGTCTCCCGCGGCGTCCCACTGGGGGTCGTGCGCCAGCACACTGATCAGCTTGTCGTCGGTGCCCTTCTCGTCGGTCATGGAGAACATGCCGAGGACGCGCACGCGCACGACGCACCCAGGAAAGGTGGCGTCGGTCAGCAGGACGAGGACGTCGAGCGGGTCGCCGTCGCCCGCCAGGGTGTCGGGAACGAAGCCGTAGTCCGCCGGATACGTGGTGGCGGTGAAGAGTCGGCGATCCAGCCTGATCACGTGCTGCTCGTGGTCGTACTCGTACTTGTTGCGTGTGCCGGTGGGGATCTCGATCACCACGTCGATGTCCTCATCCTCTGGGGCGGTCATGACGGCTCCGGCGGCGCCGTGCGCATCGCCGGGTCTGGCGGGCTCATGATCCCCACCCCGTTGCCGTCGGGGTCGCTCACGACGGCGTAGCGCGCGCCCCAGAAGGCGTCGTAGGGATCCTGTTGCACCGGGACCCCTCTGCCGCCAGCTCGGCCACCAGATCGTCGACCTCCTGGCGCGTCTCGATCTTGAAGCCGAGCACGACCCTGGGCCACCGGGCCAGCCGTCGTTCCACGACCTGGGCGGAGGCAGTGCTGTCGAGCTCGAGTCGATCGGTGCGACGTCGCCCTCGGGCGCCGAGGCATGATGCGGCGCCCAGGTCGTGTCCGACTCCTCGGTGAAGTCGAGGCCGAGACGGGCGTAGAAGGCACGGCTGGCCACGACGTCGCCGACGACGAGGTTCACTTGGTGCCAGGCGGATGGGTGGCATTCGGCCCACCGTATCGCTCAAGGGCCGTAGTAGGCGTTGGAAGGGGATGCGAACCCGACGCGGTTGCGAACTCGGGCAGACCCGTCGGCCGGATCGCAACGCGGTTCGTGTCGCTTCACGACTGCTGGGGAACACCGCCTCGCTGTCGCCGGCCTGGAGACAAGCGATGCGTTCTGAACTCCATGGAGGCCCAGTGGGCCGGCGGGCCCTGCTCTGATCCAGGGCGGCTCACCCGCTGGGGGATTCCCGAACGTGGACGAGGCACTCTGACCCGCGCGCCGACCACACTTGAAGAGGAATACGCGCCTTGGGAGTACCTGGCGCGCGGACGGGGGCAGAGACCGGACGCGGACTACGCCGGCAGTGGCGATGCGGGTACCGCAAGAAAGGACACGCCCCGCGGCAGGACCGCCGAGTTCAGCTGCGTATTCTCCCTCCACCAACCTTTGCGGTACCCCTGAACGGCAGTTTTTTGGGATCCAGCCGTAGGAGGTACCAATCGGGTTCAGTGTCCAGACAGCTGCTTGAAGTAGACGATGAGCGCATTCCGGTACTGACTCTCGAGAAGTAGGGCCGCATTCAGATTGGGGGCGACGGCCACGGTGTTCCGGCTAGGAACGCTCACCTTCAGGGGGGCCGTGCTGTAGCTGAGCTGTTCCTTCTCTGAGGCTCGCAGCACCGCTGACAGAGTGGCTTGGTGAACGAGGAAGGTGAAATCCAACTGTCGTGGCAGGCCTTGCTTGTCGGACCAGACCTCGACATGGACATCCGAGATTGTGGAGTTCGCGTATTGAACGAGTGAGCGCTCTGAAGGAATGACACTCTGAGCCAGCGCACTGACCGGCACCCTCACCCGGTATCCATTTGTCTCGACTCCGTCGATGCTCGCGTTCGCCTAGCCGGGCCACTGGCCCGCTGGCGTAGCGCAGAAACGTCAAGGACGGTGAGCCTGGAGCAGTACCCGCTCTGAGCGGGATACGCGAGGCACGGTTTTTTGCCAATAAAGGTCCATTGGGAGTTGCACGGGAGGTACACGAGCGAGCCATCGGAGACCGTGGTCGAGGAACCGAATGATGCACCACCAGGCACGATCGCTTTCGTTGTGAGCCCGAAGGCATTGGTTCGGGGATCGACCGCTCCGTGGGCGCTGTACTCGACGTCTATGAAACCCTGCGGTGCTCGATCCACTTCGAGTGCGGTCAAATGGAGCGTCTGAGAGAGCATCGCTGCGACGGTGGGACTGCTCCTGATGGTCTTGAGCACCATGGCGTCAGAAGGTGCGCTCGATCCGAACCCGAGCGTCAGGGCGAGAACGAGGGCCGCTATGACGATCGGGACCGCAATCACCCAGCGCCCACCTCTGGACCACCCGCGAGATGTGAGTACACGTCTACTCCTCGGTGGCGCAGCACTGCGCCGAGGAGGACTGTCGAGTTCGCCAAAGACTCGCTGTGGGAGGTCTTCTATTGCTGGAGATACCAGGTCGATGCTCACTCTGGCCAGGTCGGAGATCCTGCGCCAGACTTCGAGTTCATGCGCACAGAGCGGGCACGAATCGACATGGGATGCAGCGCCAGCATTCGGTGAGTTGTCTTGCGCGATCGTGATCAGTGCCTCGTCATCGAGGTGCCGTGTTCCTGTCATGTCCTGTCCTCTTGCTCCCATTTCCGCAGCAATGCCTTCTTGGCGCCGTGGAGGCGACTCTTCACTGTGCCGATTCGCACACCCAGCACGTCAGCGATTTCGGGGTGGGTGAGTTGCTCGGCAAAGGCGAGCAACACGACTTCACGCTGGTCGCACGTCAGTTCAGAGAGGTCTTTGACCAGCCGCTCGACATCGAGACCGGCGACGACGGCGTCTTCAGGTGACGGATCGTTCGAGGCGAAGTCTCCGGGCTGATTCCCAACCGCCAATTTCCGTCGACGGCGTTTTGATCCGGCTTGACGGATCGCAATGGCCACCAACCAGGTACGGACCTGTGATCGTCCGTCGAATCGTGCACCGTTCCACACCGCAAGGAAGGTGTCTTGGACGGCCTCCTCAGCCATCTGGTGGTCATCGAGTATGCGGGTGAGGAGGGCGAACAGAGAGGGGGCATGTCGTTGATAGAGCTTCTCTAAACCTCCTCGTTCGCCTCCTCCGACCTGGGCCACCAGGGTCTCGTCGTCGTCCCGCGATGCACCGATCTGTGGTGTCCCGGGCCCAGGTTCAGCCGCAGCTCTTGATGCCACCACCTCTTTGTAGCCCCGAGGCAAGAGCTTGGTTCGGTCTCAAACGTGGTTTTGATGAAAATTTGCCTTATGATCCACCCGAAAATTTGCCTTCTGATCCACCCGTAGGAACGTCCGTGGACCCCAGCTCGGAGCGCACGGCGTCTGAAACTGCCTGGAATGCACGATGGCGAAGCCGATGGCATCCACGACGTGCATTCGCACGTGTTCGTGGCGTTGATCAGGGAAGGCGGCGCGCTGGGTGGTGTGGTAGGGAAGGACGGCATTAGCGCCCCGGTGGATTAGCGTCTAAGTCCAGATTGCCCTGTTAGGCAGTGGCGAAAGCTCTGTCTCCGAACGTCTGGTAGAAGTGCCCCAAGATCCCGGCCTATGTAGCGATACGCCGGGCGGAACGTTGCCAGCGTTGCGTTAGCGCCTAACCGCCACTCGTGACGCTCCCGCCTCCGACCGGTGTGCGCTGGAAGAAGCCTCCGCCTCCCGGGAATCCTCCTCCACCCCCAAAGAAGCCACCTCCGCCTCCGCCCAACAGCCCGCCCACGCCGCCGAAGGTGTTCGTGCTCGATGAGGGCACCGACTCGGCATAGTCGGCGAGCACCACGCTCTCCCCGGGCGTGAGACCCGAGAGTACCTGGGTGTACTCGTCGCCCACCATGCCGACCTTGACCACTTTGCGGGTGACCTCCCCCTTGGAGAGCACGAGGACATACGAGCGTGAGCCGAACGTCTGCACGGCCGAGGTCGGAACGGCGACCACGTGTGAGACCTCTCCCGTGGAGATGGCGATGTTGGCAGCTGAGCCCGAGCGCAAGCTGTCGCCCGTTGCCGGGCAGGGCCACGACGACGGGGTAGCTGTAGCCGGAGCTGCTCGACTCCACGGGGCCGACTTGGGCGACGGTGGCGTCGAGAGTGCCGTCGACGCCATCCACCTCGACGGAAGCCGACTGGCCTGTCTTGACCGACGCGACCTGCGAGCTGTCCAGCGTTGCCAGCGCCTCATAGGACATCGTCCCGATGATGGCGATCGTCTCGGTGCTCGAATCCGCAGTGACCGTGTCGCCGGCGCTGATGCCCACGGAGACGACTGTCCCGCTGATCGGACTGGTGAGCGTGGCTTCTTTCAGCGACTGCTGCGCATTGGTCAGTTGGGCCTCCGCCGTGTCGATCGCGGCCTGGTCGCTGGCGATCTGCTCGGGCGAGTCGGAGTTGGCCGATCCCGCTCCACCCGTGGTGCCGGCGCTACCCGTCCCGTTGCCGGTCGCGCCGGCGCCGGAGTTGCCCGTGATGTCAGCGGTCAGGGTGGCGTCGGTCGTCGCGGCGGAGAGCGCGCCTGACTGGGTGGGGGAGGTCCCCGAGTCGCTACCCGACGTGGGGTGACGACGGGCCCGGGACGACGAGCCTCCGTTCGACGCTGCAGCCAGAGCCTGCCCGAGCGCGGTCTCGTCCTTGGAAACGGCGCTCTGGTCCTTCGACACCTGCTCCTCGTCGCCCGAGACGGTCTGGAGCTGGCCTCGCAGGTGGCCTGGCCGGCCGGCGTGCCGGTATTCGCGCTGGTGCAGTCGGACTGGGCCTGGGCCAGGTCCGCCGCCTCCTCCTGTTGGTCGGTGCCGAGCGTCGCCTCGTCGAGAGTCAGTAACTCCTGGTCCCTGGTGATCGTGGCGTTTTGCCCGGTGCCGGAGCCAGCTGGACGACGGTACCGTCGTGGTCGTCGAGGCTGAAGAGGGCGACCGAACAGATGTGCCCGCGGCGGACGAGTGCGATGTGCTCGAGGACGTAGGTGTTGTGGTCGCGGAACTGGACTGAGCCTCTTCGTCCTCGGTGAGCTTGGCCTCGTCGGCTTGGACCGTCGACTGCGCTGAGGAGACCGCCTCGCTGAGCGCCGTCGTGTCGAGGGTCCCGAGCGTCTGGCCCAGGGTCACGGTTTGGCCCGGGGTCACGGCGACCGTAGCCACCTGACCACCGACTTGGAAGGATGCCGTGGCTTGGCTCACGGGCTCAACGTTCCCGACGACGGTGAGCCTCGTGGCGATGTCGGAGTGGGTGACGGTGCCCATCCGGAAGCCGGCCGAGCCGCCACTGACCGCCGCCCAAGCGGCGACACTTCCGCCGCCGATGACAACGATCACGACGGCACCGATGAGGACGGCGCGCCGGTGGCCAGCGCGGCCCCAGCCCGAGCGCGACCTAGGCACGGCTTCCCCCGAACGCGCCGGGGGATCCGCCACCGCCGAAGAAGCCGCCCCCACCCGGGAAGCGGCCACTACCGCCCGTGCAGCTGCTACCGCCGGTCGAAGTGATCCGCACGGTGGTCGCGGTCACCGCGCCGTTGCTCGCCCCCGGACCGAACGCACTGACACAATCGCCGACAGCGAGGTCGGTGGAAGACGCCGGACTGGGTCGCACTGACGGTGGTCGAGCCCGACGTTGCGATAGTGAGCTTCTCTTTTTTGGGTGCAACCGGCTTCTTGCTCTTGCTGCTGGACTTCGAATTCGTCGAACTCCGGCCCGGGAAGTTCCCGAGCGACAATTTGACGCCGGAGACAGTGACGGTCGATCCGTGCACCGCTGTGACCTTGCCTGATGCAGTGGCAAGCGAGGCTAATTCCTTGCGGAAGTTGCTCGAGCCCGAACCCCCCCCGGGGAAGCTCGGACGACTCCCGCTCGTGCCGCCTCGTTCAAAGCCCGCACCTCCTCCAAAGCCCGCGCCTCCTCCGGGCGCGAACCCGCCCGCCCGGGAAGCCCCGGACGCGCCGTTGGCGAGTCCTCGCGCCACCGAAGCCCGGGCACGAGCCGCTCGACGTCGGCATGCTGACGCTGATCGACCGGGCGGCGATCGTGGTCTTGGACTTCTTCGACGCCGTGCCGGTGACCGAAACGCAGTCGCCCGCGGCCAAGGTGCTTACCGTCTTGGACACAGTCTCGGAGAACGATGTCGTTGGAGTCCAGCTCACGGTGGTCTGGCCGGAGCTCGGGTTCTGCACCTCCATGCTCGAGCCGCTCAGGGCAGCAACGCTCCCGGAGGCGCCAATCGGCCGGGTCGACGTGGTGGCACTACTGGCGGGAGCCGCAGCGACGGCCAGCGTCGCGAGTACGGTTGCTCCTCCGCCCAGGCATCGAACCCAGCGCCGACGGTTCAAGGCTGGGCTGGTCAATGTCTGCATCTGGATCGTTCTCTTTCTCTTTGGGTTTCGTTCGTGCGGTCTCGAGAATTCACGGCTGTGCTGGCTCCTATTCGTTGCGCAACGCG
The DNA here is from genome assembly GCA_963767195.1 of uncultured Acidimicrobiaceae bacterium. Classification (GTDB taxonomy): domain Bacteria; phylum Actinomycetota; class Acidimicrobiia; order Acidimicrobiales; family RAAP-2; genus Bog-473. The sequence continues at coordinate 722,347 of CAVYDA010000001.1, forward strand.
TCGATCGGGGCCAGCGCCGCGGCGCGGCTCGCGGGGTACACCCCGAAGAGGACGCCGATCGCCAAGGCGATGCCGAGAGCACCCACGGCCGCGGTCGGGCTCGTCGTCATGGGGTCACCGATGAGACCGGGCAGATAGATCACGCCGAGGATCCCTCCTACGACGCCGACGATCCCGCCCAGAATCCCGAGCACTGAGGCCTCGACGAGAAACTGGCGCCGAATCACCCGGGGAGTGGCGCCGAGCGCCTTGCGTAGCCCGATCTCACGGATGCGCTCGGTGACCGACACCAACATGATGTTCATGACGCCGATCCCCCCGACGATGAGGGAGATGGCCGCGATGCCGCCGAGCAGGATGGTGAGCGTGTGGTCGACTGACGTGTTGGCTGCAATCAGGGACTGTTCCGACGTGATCGTAAAGTCCGCGTCGGACGAATTCGTGATCCCGTGGAGCTGGAGCAGCAGGTGGTCCGCCTCCTGGTAGGCGGCGGTGAGATCTCCCGACGAGCGGGCCTGCAGGGCGATGGAGCTGACCGAGTTCCGGGAAGTGCCCCCGAAGATACGCTCGGCGCCCGTCGAAATAGGGATGATCAGCGTGTCGTCGGGATCCGACGTGCTCGACGAGGAGGCCGAAGACGAGCCCGTCGAGGTCAGCACGCCCACGATGGTCACCGGGACACCGTTGACGTCGACGGTCTGGCCCACCGGGTCGCCGCGGGTAAAGAGCTCCGACGCGGTGGTCGCGCCCAGCACGCCGACAGCGGCGTGATCCTTGACGTCCTGGTTATCGATGAAACGGCCCTCCGCGAGCGTGCGACCACGGACGCTCAGCCATGTCGGCGTCGTTCCCTGCACGCTTGTCGTCGCCGTCTCGCTGCTCGCGGTGAGGACTTCGGTCTGCGAGGTGATCGGGGCGACTTTCGTGACGTCCGGGGCGTCAACGGGGGATTGCAGTGCAGCGACGTCGGCCATGGTCAGGGTCGACGCCGAGCCGAGCGCCTCGCGGATGCCGCTGCTCGACGTGCTGCTCCCTGGCGTGATGGTCAACACGTTGGAGCCGAGCGAGTTGATCTCCGAGGTGACCTGGCTCGAGGCACCCTCGCCGAGGCCGACCGCGATGATGACGCCGGCGATCCCGATGAAGATGCCGAGCACGGTGAGCGCAGAGCGCAGGCGGTGGCTGCGCACCCCGTTGACTCCGGTTCGGAGTGTCTCGAGCCAGCTCACCGAATGCTCTGGCTCTCGAGATCGCTCTCGTCGCGCTCGGAGAGCAGGCCGTCGCGGATGCCGACGACTCGACCCGCGGCGGACGCGACGTCGGTGTCGTGGGTGATGAGCACAAGGGTGCGCCCGGCTTCGTAGAGCTCGCCCATGAGTCGCATCACTTCGGCGGCCGACTTCGAGTCGAGGTTGCCCGTCGGCTCGTCGGCCAGAATCAGGTCGGGCTCGGTCACGAGTGCCCGGGCGACCGCCACGCGCTGTTGCTGGCCGCCGGAGAGCTCACCAGGACGGTGGTTCACCCGACCGGTCAGTCCGACCCGCCCGAGGGCCTCCATGGCGCGTTCCCTGCGCTCGGCGCGCGAGACGCCGGCGTAGATCAGGGGAAGCTCCACGTTCTGCCATGCCGCCAGCGAGGCGAGGAGGTTGAACTGCTGGAACACGAAGCCGATGCGCCTGTTGCGCACCTCGGCCAGGGCGGTCTCGCTCATGTCGCTCACGTCCTCGCCGGCGAGGTGGTAGCCGCCGGAGGTCGGAACGTCGAGGCAGCCCAAGATGTGCATGAGGGTGGACTTGCCCGAGCCGGAGGGTCCGATGATGGCGACGTACTCGCCTTCGTTGATGGTGAGGCTCACCCCCCGCAGCGCGGCGACCGAGATGGAGCCGGTGCGGTAGACCTTCGTCACCCGCTCGAGCTCGATGACAGCGCCCCGGGCCATGTCGACCACGGGTGTCCCCGTCGGGGCAGTGATCACCCACCGCCTCCAAATGCCCCGCCGGTAAAGGCTCCGCCCCCGCCGGTAAAGCCACCCCCACCGCCAAAGGTGCCCCTGCCACCGAAGCCACCGGTGCGAACCCGCCGCCGCCGAAGAGTCCGCCCGTCCCGCCGCCGGGCGCCTTGAAGGTGACCTGGCGCTCGAGCACCTTGTCACCGGCGCTCACACCGCCCGTAATCTGGGTCTCGCCGTTCTCCGCGGCCCCGACCGTCACGTTCTTCACCACGTGCGTGCCGTTGTCGACCTGGGTCACGGTCGCTTGGCCACTGCTGGTATACGAAATGGCGGCGGTCGGAACCTCGGTCACGTTGTTGAGCTGTTTGACGATGATGCTGACGTCCGCACTGGCTCCGGCGTACAGGCCGGTCGGATGGCCGGTCACGTCGATGACCACCGGAAAGGTGGTGACGTCGGAGCTCTGGCTGCCGACGAGGCTGATGGAGTTGACCGTGCCGTAGATCGCCGCAGTCGAAGAGGAGGTCGCCGGCGCCGAGGACGAGCCACTCCCACTCAGGGTGATGTCGACTTGGTCTCCTTCGGCGATCTGGCTGATCTGGGTGTCGTCGACCGTCGTGTTGACGATGTAGGAGTCGGTGCCGATGACCACGATCTGGCCCGAGCTGCTGCCGGTACTGCCGGTGCTCGTGTCGCCTGAGGTTCCCGCTCCCGTGTTGCCGACGTTCCCCGTGCCTGCGCCGCCGGACCCCGTAGTGCCGCCGCCACCCGACCCGGTACCGGTCACCTGCTGACCGACGCTGAGGTTGACCGACGCCACAGTCCCCGCGATCGTCGAAGTCAGCGAGGCGTCGTTCAAGTTGGTCTGTGCCGTTGAGACCGACGACTCCGCCGAGGTGACCGAGGCTTGGTCGCTATCGAGCTGGCTCGTTGACGCGCCCGAAGAACCGTCGCTCGAAAGCCTGTCTTGGGCCGACGTGAGTTGTTCCTGCGCTGCGCTCAAGTCCTCGGAGAGCGCCGTCGTGGCGATAGTGGCCAAGACCTGTCCAGCGGCGACTGTCTGGCCCGCCTTTACGTCAACTGCTGTCACGGGGCCCGAGACGGCGAAGTTGAGATTCGCCTGGCTCGCCGGCTCGATCGTGCCCGAACTCGTGACGGTCTGTTGGATCGTGCCGGTCGTGACCGGAACGGTGACAGTCGTGATGGAGAGCCCGCCTGCGGATGACGAGCCTGAAGTCAGCCAGAGGCTCAGCCCGACGGCGGCCCCGATCAGGACGACGGCGGCCCCGACGAGGGGCCAGCGATAGCGCCGCCATCCGGACATCTCCGGAACCGCCAGGACGTTCTCGTCGTCAAGGGGCAGCGGCTGCGAAGGATCGTCGGGATGGTCGTTGGTCTCGGTCGATGGGCCTTGGACCATCTCCCCAGTGCAGACCCCCAATTTCACGGCGAGCACAAGCTCAGCTGTGAGCCCGCTGGGGGTTGTGTAGATGTTGCCTAAGCGTTCGGGCCGAGCGGCCGCGGGGTTCTCAGCATCGGGGGAGTCCCAAGCTGCTCCAGCCCCGGGTTGAGGACCAGAACACACTGGACCGAGGTTTCCCGCGTCGCAGTTTCGCGGCCAGGACAAAGGGGAATCACGAGGGTGAAGCCGACACGAGGAGCATGGGAGGATTCACATCATGACGACCAGTCAATCCCCGGTCGAGCAGGCTGCCGACGCGGCTCACGCACTCGCGGAGCGTGTCGAGCCGAAGGTGAGCGATGTCGCGGACACCGTGGCCAGCACGGTCAAGCAGGTCGCGGCGGCAATGGGAGATGCCGCCGAGCCCGTCGTGTCGAACCTTCAGCACGGCAACCGCGGTCGCAAAATGGCGGGCATGACCATGCTGGCATTGCTCCTGGCGGTCGTCGCCGTCGTCGCCATCCGACGCCGGTCGTAGGTCGTAGGCCGCGTGGCCAGCTCCGTGCGATGCCGGTTCACATCGGCACCTCGGGATGGCACTACGACGACTGGAGCGGACATCTGTATCCGACGTCTCTGCCGCGGCGCTCGTGGCTGGAGCACTATGCCGGCTACTTCGAGACGGTGGAGATCAATAACGCCTTCTACCGGCTACCAGAGGTGTCCACCTTCGAACGTTGGCGAGACGCCACGCCCAACGACTTCGTCTTCGCTGTCAAGGCGAGCCGGTATCTCACCCATGTGAAGCGGCTCCACGATCCGAGCGAACCGGTGGCGCGTCTGATGGAGCGGGCGAGGCATCTCGGGCCGAAGCTCGGGCCTGTTCTCGTCCAGCTTCCTGCCAACCTTTCGGCCGACCCCGCCGCACTCAGAGGGCTGCTCGACGCCTTTCCACCCGGGGCACGGGTCGCATTCGAACCCCGGCACATGTCGTGGCACACCGACGAGGTAGCCGCCATCCTCTCCGAACACGATGCCGCGCTCTGCCTCACCGACACGGCGGGACGGCTTTCCCCGATCGCCCGTACCGCCACCTGGGGATACGTCCGGTTCCATGAGGGGCGCGCCGCACCACACCCGTGTTACGGCCGACGCGCTCTCAAGACGTGGGCGGTTCGGCTCGCCCGGCTCTGGACCGAGGCCGAGGATGTGTACGTCTACTTCAACAACGACCGCGGCGGCTGCGCCGTCCGCGACGCCCACCGCTTCGGTGTCGCCGTCGCCGGCACCGGGCTCTCCCCGACGCGCCTCCCGAGCGCCGTCGCTGCGTCGCTCATCCGCAAACACCTTTGAGGCGCGAGGTTCGGCCCGTGGCGCATCAATCCCGGGCTAGCGAACCTCGTGCTTGACATGCTCGTGCTCGTCGAAATAGCGGAACGCGTCCATCCGGTCGTAAAAGCGTCCGAGGGACCACTGCGCCGCGGGATTGCCGTGCACCGCGGATTTGACCTGGTAAACCATCGTCGTCGAATCGGCACCATCCGGGATGACCGAGAGCATGACGGGGCGGCCAGGCTCGAAGGCGGCCGTATCGGCCATGAACGCGTTGGGTTCGCCTTTATTAACCACGACCAGTACATGCCCGACGACAGGGGAGTCGAAACTTCAGAAGGCTAAATCACTCCGTCCGCCGACAAGGCGTTGATGTCCTCCCACGAATACCCGGCTTCGAGCAGGACCTCCTCGGTGTGTTGCCCAAGCTCTGGCACCAGGGGATCGGGGGAGCGCCCGGTCTCCGAGAAGCGGACGGGAGGCCGGACCATCGACACGCGGTTCCCTGGGGTGCTCTGGTCTTCCGCCTCCGCGATGTATCCGTTTAAGGCGACCCCGGGGTCGGCCGCGACCTGGGCGTGGTCTCGCACCGGGGCGAACCGCAACCCTTCGGCCGCCAGGAGCGCGCTCCACTCGGCGGTGGTCTTGGTGGAGAAGACCTCGTCGAGGATGGGCCACAGCTCGGCCTTGTCGTCTTCGAAGTACATCATGTGCGAGAAGCGCTCGATGAGGTCCGGACGGCCGATGGTCCGGTAGAAGGTGTCGCGCGCTGGACCCGCCGTTCCGACGATGGCCAACCAGCCGTCCGCGGTGGGGAAGATGCCGTAGAGGCCGGGGATCATGGGATGGCTCCGATTGCTCGGTCCCGATACCTCCCCGGTCATGAGGTACTTGGTGTACTCCCCGGCCTGGGCCCAGATCTGCCCGCCCAGCAGCGAGGTCTCCACGAGCTGCCCCCGACCCGTCCGCTCACGGGCGTAGAGCGCCGCGAGAATTCCCGTCAAAAGGTTCTGGCCTGCGATGTGGTCGGCCACGGTGGCACCGACGGGGGTCGGATCGCTGCCCCGGCCGCCGGTCGTGCTGATGAGGCCACCCGCAGCCTGTCCGCTCAGGTCGGCGCCCTCCCGGGCCGCGTCGGGCCCCTCAGCCCCGAAGGACGAGCTCATGGCGTAGACGATGCGCGGGTTTCTTTCAGCCGCAACGTCGTATCCGATACCCCAGGACTCCATGGTGCCGGGCTTGAAGTTCGAGATCACCACGTCTGACCGTTCCACCAGCGCCAGGAACACGTCACGGCCCCGCTCCTGGCGCAGGTCGACCGTCACGCTCCGCTTGCCCCGGTTGAAGGCACTGAACCACGCCGAACGACGATCACTCCGGCTGATGGGCAGCCAGCGGCTCTGGTCGCCGAAGCCTGGCAGCTCGACCTTGACGACCTCGGCCCCCCATTCGAGCATCGTCAGAGAGGCCTGAGGACCCTGGACGAGCAGACCCGACTCCAGCACGCGGACGCCGTCGAGTGAGCCCATGCCCGTCCTTCAGTCGGCGACGACGACTGCCCGCATCTGCTCACCATAGGACGTCGTTGCCGCCCAGCCCCAGGCTCGTGGGCCACCGAGTCGGCCCCGGGGGGCAACGAGCAGGCCGGACAAAGCCTGCTCCGCCTTGAATCAGAGCGGGGTCCTGACGAAGCCCCGGTCCCTCAACGCAGCGCCTTCTCCCACTCGCACCGCCGATAATGTTCATTATGTTAAGTTGAATGGAGAATCGAGCGGTGCCGGCGGAGAGTCGGTTCCGACGCCCGTCCCCCGCAATCAGGAGGGTTCGCGGAAAAGGTCGTACTCCGCCATCGATTCGGGTCAGCGACCAAGGGCACCACGGCGGAAACCGTCTCATCGACGATCGCTCACCTCGAGGATCGCGATCGAGTTTCCGTCCGGATCGAAGACGATGCTCTTGCGACCCGCGTCGCCCTCGTTGTTGATCGGTCCCGTTGGAATGCCTCGTTGTGCCAGCGCCGAGGTTTCGGCTTCGATGTCCGGCACGGCCATCGCGACGGTGCCCGTACCGGCCTGCGGCGCGTTGAGGACGATGTAGAGCCATGCGCCGACGGTCACCTGCCACATGACTTCGTGCTCATGCGCGACAACATCGGCCGGCCGGCCGAAGAAGCGTTCGTACCAAGCTCGGGCGGACTGGAACTCTTTGACCGGAATCGAGGCGAAGAGGACGTCGACGTCCATTCCTGCAGTCTGACCGTGCAGCCAGTGCTCCGCGTCGTTGTGTCCACGGGCCGGTCCGCGATGGGTCCCTGGCATAGCGAGGACCGTGGCGTGCCCGAAGAAATGCAAAAAGGGACTTGATCCGTGCGGAAGAATTCTTTAAAGTGAGCAGCGCTGAACCCCCTTCGAAAGGTTTCAAAACCCGGACAGATCGAAGAGGGAACTACCAGCTAAAGGTGTTGTAGTTCGCAAGGAATTCGTTTAGGATCCCCGGAATGTCCGGGGATTTTTGCGCGGGCGCGTTTGCGCATGATTTGGCCGGTGTTCGGCAGCCATGAGCGCCCACGTTCTCCACCCCGATCCCGAACTACAGGCCGAACAGGAGTACCTCGACCGCGCCGTGAGCGACCTGGGCGCGATGCGGCAGCGGGCGGCACAGCTGCTGTCGGATCTCGTCGGAGCGGGCAATCCGGATCTCGACTACGTGGCCGCGCTGTCCCGACGGGTCTCCCTCCTGGCCGACAGCCCGCGACCGCTGCTCTTCGGGCGCATCGACGAGGAAGGGGGCCCGTCCTGGCACATCGGGCGACGGCACGTGGAGGACGAGCACGCCGAGCCGGTGGTGCTCGACTGGCGAGCACCCGTCGCCGTCCCCTTCTACCGCGCCAGCGCCAAGGACCCGCTCGGCCTCGCCCGCAGGCGGCAGATCATGATCGACCGTCGGAGCGTCGTCGCCGTCGCCGACGACCTCTTCGGGGGCCCGGGCGACGACGCGTCTTCGACCCGGCTGCGGGGCGGCGACGCACTGCTGGCGGAGCTCGAGCGTGCACGCACCGGCGAGATGCTCGACATCGTCGCCACCATCCAGGCGGAGCAAGACGAGATCATCCGGGCCCCGCTCCCCGAGCTGCTCACCGTGCAGGGCGGACCGGGCACGGGGAAGACGGCCGTCGGACTCCACCGTGCCGCGTTCCTGCTCTACAACCATCCCCAACTCTCCCGGGACGGGGTCCTGGTGTTAGGACCCAGCCGGGCCTTCCTGCGCTACATCGCCCAAGTGCTCCCGTCGCTCGGTGAGGAGGCCGTCGTCCAGACCACGGTCTCTGACCTCGCGCCGAAAGCGAAGGTCCGGACCGAGGAGCCGATGACCGTGCGTCGCCTCAAGGGTGACCCGCGGATGGCCGAACTCCTGGCGCGGGCACTCGCCGGAAGGCGGCGGGCGCTCGACGGTGATGTCTCGCTGCGCGTCCGCTTTGCCCGGGCCGCACTGCAGCGCGGAGCGTGTGAACACGCTCGTCGAGTCGATCGTCGCTCGACCCGGTCCGTACAAGGCCGGCCGTGCGGCCGTTCGCGCACGGTTGGTCAGCGAGGCTCGCTCGGCGTTTCGTTCCTCGGCCCGGCTCGGTGCGGACGAGGAGTGGTTCGAGAAGGAGCTGACGGCGACCGACGAATTCGCCGGGCTCCTCGACTTGTTGTGGCCCTCGGTCTCCCCTGCCACGCTCGTGCGCGACCTCCTGTCCTCGCGCTCCCAACTCGAGCGCGCTTCCCATGGGCTGTTCGAGTTCGACGAGTGGAAAGTGTTGCTCCGGCCCCGCGAAGCCTCCGCGTCAGCGACCGCATGGAGCGTGGACGATCTCGCCCTCCTGGACGAGGCGTCCTACCTCACGGGTGGACGCCCCCGCGCCTACGGTCACGTCGTCGTCGACGAAGCCCAAGACTTGACGCCCATGCAATTCCGCATGGTGGCGCGGCGCGCGCCATCGGGTTCCGTCACCGTGCTCGGCGACCTGGCCCAGGCGACCGGACCGTGGACCTACGGCGGCTGGAGCGAGATCCGAGCCCACCTCCCCACCTCCTCGGCGTACCACCACGACGAGCTGTCCCTCGGGTACCGGGCGCCCGGGCGCTGTCCTGGACTTCGCGTCGCGTCTGTTGCCCGAGGCCGCCCCGGGCATCGGGCCCACCACGTCCATCCGATCCGGGCGGTCCGATCCGCTGATTCTCGAGGTGCCGCACGACCAGCTCCTCGAGGCAGGGTTGGCCGAAGCGGCCCGGCTGTCGGCCACGGATGCCTTGGTCGCTCTGATCGCCCCCACCGATCTGGTACCCAACCTCAAGCGTCTGTCCCAGCGCGACCACTCGGTCGGACTCCTCGAGCGCGACGCCATGACCAGGCCCGTCACCATCGTGCCGGCCCCTGCGGCGAAGGGCCTGGAGTTCGACGCTGTCGTCGTGCTCGAACCCGCGGCCATCGCCGGTTCGGACCGTCGTGGGTTGCGACTGCTCTACGTCGCCATGACGCGACCCATTCAGCACCTGAGTGTCGTCCACGCCGCTCCCCTGCCGGCGGCGCTCACCGGCTGACGCCCGCTGCGTCCCCTACGATCCCGTTCATGGACCTCGAAGGCAAGGTGGCCCTCATCACGGGCGGTAGCAATGGAATCGGCGAGGGGGTGGCCCGACACCTCGCCGCACAGGGTACCCGGGTCGTCATCGCGGACATCGACGACGCCAACGGGTCGCGCGTCGCCGACGAACTCGGCGGCCGCTTCGTCCACGCCGACGTCAGTGATCCGGCGGCGAGCACGGCCGCAGTCACACACGCCGTCGACGAATTCGGAGGGCTGCACCTCGCCCACCTCAACGCGGGCGCCACGTCGTGGTGCGGCATGGGCGACGACTTCGACCCCGAGCCCTACCGCCGGTCGATGGCGCTCAACCTCGACGGTGTCGTCTACGGCATCGCCGCGGCGCGTGCGCGCCATCCTGGCCAGTGGCGGCGGCACGATCGTGGCGACCGCGTCCATGGCCGGGCTGGTGGTCGCCCCGTTCGACCCGATCTACGCGGCGAACAAGCACGCCATCGTGGGCCTCGTTCGGTCTCTCGGCGAAACGTATGCCGCCGAGGGGATCCGCATCCACGCCCTGTGCCCGTCGTTCGCCGCTACCAACATAATCAAGGGATCGGAGCAGACCCTTCTCGATATGGGCTTCCCCATCCTCGACGTCGCCGACGTCGTGGCGGCGTTCCAACGCATCCTCGACTCGGAGGGCTCGGGGCAGTGCTGGTACGTCGTCGCCGGTCGCACCAGCGAGCCCTTCGAGTTCCGTCGAGCGCCCGGGCCACGACCTGACTGAGGAGCAGTTCGATACCATCGTTCCCGTTTGACCGGCGATGGGTCCCGCCGGGGGGCTGCGCCCCGAACCGCCGGCTCGGCTCGGCTGATGGCTCCTGACGAGAGACGGGAGAGCCATGGACGAGCGAGCGGAGGAGAACGGCCACGACCCGTTGGCCGCGAGCCCGAAACCGGATCACCACGACCTCCTGGACGAGCCGGCCCTTCCGCTGTTGGGGCTGTCTGCCTCCGTGATCGCCGCCATCGCGGTCGGCGGAGCGCTCGGCACCCTGGCCCGCTACATCTTCGAGGTGCACCACCCCGTCGCGGAAGGGCGGTTCCCGTGGGTGACCCTGGTCGTCAACCTCTCTGGCTCACTGGCCATCGGGTTCCTCATCCCGCTCACCGAACACGCTTCGGTCCGCGCACCGGTGCTCCGGCCGTTCCTCGTGGTCGGGTTCCTGGGCGGATGGACCACCTACTCCACCTTGGCCGTCGAGGCGACCCTTCTCCTGCGTCACGGGGCTCTGGGCACTTGCGTGGCCTACCTCGTGGCAACGGTTGCGGGTGGGCTGGTGCTCGTCGTCGTGGGCCACGATCTCGCTCAGAGAGCGACCGCGTGATGACGGCATACTCCCCCACTCTCGGTCTGGCCCTCCTGGTGGCGCTGGCGGGCGGGTGCGGTGCCGTCCTGCGCGCTCTCCTCATCCACCATCTCGGGTTACGCCGGAACGATCCGCTTCCGGTGGGCACCTTGGTGGTCAACGCTTCGGGCTCGCTCGTCCTCGGACTCCTGACCGGGCTGTCGCTCTACCACGGGCTCGGTCCTCACGGCCTCGCCATCTTCGGCATCGGGCTGTGCGGCGGGTACACAACGTGGTCGACGGCCAGTTGGGAGACGATCCACCTCCTGCACACCGGGCACCGCGTCGAGGCCGTCGTCTACACCCTCGGTGCGTTGGTCGTATGCGTCGCCGCGGCCGCGGCCGGCCTCGGTGTCGCCGCGCTGGTCTGACAGTCAACGACCGGCCCGAAGGCCGGCCGTTGACTCAACCGCTCGCTTGCTCGGGTGTCTACCCCTGCGGGTGATCACCCCCGTCGCTACCTAGGTGATGTTGAAGTTGCCGTTGGCCACGTTCACGGCACCGCTGTCTTGCTGGACGGTCATCGCGTAGCTGCCGACCGCGAGCGACGGGACGGAGCAGGAACCGTTGAGGTCGCCGGACGAGTCGACGCTTGCGCTGCAGTCACCGTTCGTCCCGAAAAAGACGGTCGCTGAGCCGCTGCTCGGGTCCCATCCGCTCCCGGTCATGGCAAAGCTGCTGCCGGGCAGTCCCGAACTGGCCGTGAACGAGATCGTCGGGGCCAGCACCGTGATCGGCTGGGAGGCCGAGTTCGTCCCGTCGCTGATGGTCAGGGTGTAGGTCCCGGCCGACACGCTGCTCGGAATGGTGACCATCAGGTTGATCATCTGTCCGCTCGTGTCGGTGACCGGGCTGGCCGGAACGGTCACGAGATTGCCGGAGACCGTCGAAAGCTTGGCCGTGACCGCAGCGCTCGCCGCCAGGCCGTACGTGTCCACCCGGATCACGGCGCCGCCGGTGACGGTCGGGTTCGGGAGGTAGTTGATCGCCGGCACGATGGTCAGGTGCCCGGCCGACTTCGAGATCGCTCCGCTGTCCTGCTGGACGGTGAGAGAAACAGTCCCGGCGGGCATGCTCGGGCACCGTGCAGGCTCCGGCGACGGTGCCGGTCGAGGTCGCGGTCAGGTTGCAGAAGTTCGTCGTACCGGCGTAAAGGAAGACCGTCTGGTTCGGCCACAGACCCTTGCCGCTCACCGTGATGCCGGACTGCGGACTTCCGCTCGAGGCGCTGAACTTGACCTTCGGCTTGTATATGGTGACCGCGGCCGTCGCCGTGTCCCCCGCGGCGTCCTTGATCGTGATGTTCCCGGTCTTGGCGGTCGACGGCAGGGTCACCATGGAGGTTGGTCAGGTTCCCGTTGGTGTCGGTGGCGGGATGGGCCGGGTTGGTGACGAGAACCGTCGTGCCGAGGAGGGCGGTCACGTTCGAGCTGGCGGCCAGGCCCTCCGTGTCGACGCGAATGGTGGCACCCGCACTCGCGGCCGGAGTCGGGAAGTAGGTCACGCCGGCGTTCACGGTGAACGAGGTGGACGTCGCGGTGATGCTTGTTCGAGTCCTGCTCCGCCAAGGTCGGGTGGGCGCCATGTGGCATCGCGGGAATCGGTGCACGCGGCCGAGAACGTGCCGTCAGCGCGAGCGGTGGGATTGCAGTAGTTGGTGCTACCCAAGTAGAGAAAGACGGTGTCGCTCGGCCTCCAGCCCGATCCCGAGACGACGACCGCGCTGGTGGGGTTACCCGAACTGGCTGCGAGCGAGAGCGTCGGCTTGTAGATCGTGATGGCCTTCGTGGCCTTGTTCGAGCTTCCGTCTTGGAGGATGAGCGTATGTGCTCCAGTGGTCAGGCCGGCAGCAGGAAGGGTGATGGAAAGCCCGTTCATGTTGCCCGACGCGTCCGTCGTCGGGGTCACCGGATTGGTGACGAGTGCCGTCGAGGTCGTGGTGTCCAGGAACGCCTTGACCACGCTTCCGCTGGCGAAACCGCCCGCATTGACGTTGAAGGTCGTGCCCGCACTGAATTGGCTGTTCGGGAACGAGGTGACTCGAGGCTTGATCGTGAGTGTCGTCTGTGCGCTCAGCGAGCTCTGCGTCGCCGTGATGTTCTGCGGACCCGCCACCACTCCGGGGATCGAGCACGACACCGGGCCGACAGTGCCCGTGGCGCTGGCGGTGGGATTGCAGAAGTTCACGCCGCCGACGTTGACGAAGACGGTGGTGTTCGCCGTCCAGTTCGTACCTGAGACCTGCACGAATTGTCCCGGACCCGCTGTCGTCGGTGTCACTGCGATGGTCGGGGCGGCGGCGGCGGCCTCCGTCGCATTGGCCACGACGATCCCGAGGGATCCGACCGCCAGTGCCGAGACGATCGCGACAGAGCGAAAGAGTGAACTCCTCGCTCCCGCACCACCTCTCCGCAACCACGAAGGAACAACGAACTTTCGCTCAGTCACTTTTCCGCCCTTTCCCGCTCGACGAACCACCGGCTGTCGACCCCGGAAATATACGACTTCTTCCTCCGATCATCAAGCACTTTCCCTGGCGTTGTGCGCGCGGTGTGGGTTTCGACCGAGAAAGTGCCGTCCGAGGTCAGCCACAGAGACGGGACGGAGGAACAAGTTGGTGCACCGGGAGAGAAAGAACCGGTCAGGGATCAGTAACTACCCAACCTCGTTGTCCGGCGCGATCGGGGAGACCTCGGTCACGACCCCCCCGAGGTCCGTCGCACCGCGGCCGATCTCCAGCTCGCCGCGGAGCATCGCGAGAACCTCCGACTCGGTGATCCTCAGGTCGCGCATCCGGCGGACGAACTCGCGCGTCGCTTGCGCGGCCTGGCCGTATCGCGCTGCGTTCGTACCGGCGACGAAGGTGCCGTGTCGTCCCCTCGTCTCGACCACTCCCGCACTCTCGAGCTGCCGGTAGCTCTTGGCCACAGTGTTCGCCGCCAACCCGAGCTCATGGGCCAACCGCCGCACGGGCGGCAACCGGTCCCCCACCTTGACCGATCCGCACTCGACTTGACGGACGATCTGCCGCTGGATCTGCTCGAAGGGCGGCACGTCCAACGCCAGGTCTACGAGGAACGGGTCCACAGATCAGGTTGTACCATGTTTTGTAGCATTGGTCACTGGTACAAATGTGGCGGTACCCGACAGTGACGTTTCGCTCTTCAGCGACCACGCTCGGCCTTCTCCACGATCGTCCACATGGCGGCCACTTCGGCGTCGCTCATGTGGAGGTCCTGCACCTTCCACGTCACCGTCTCTCGCAGCGAGCCGACGACCTCGGCCCGGTCGAAATGGGACAAGAAGCTGTTGACCAACAGCGCCCGGAACCGGCCGAGCAGCGCGGCCAGCGCCCTGTTTCCTGGGATCTGACCGGCCCCCATGAGCACCCACGCCAACCCGACGTCGACGTTCGGGTCGCCCAAGCTGGCATTGGTCCAGTCGATGACGACCGGCCCGGTCGGACCCACCATCACGTTGAGTGGGTGCAGATCCATGTGGACGACTCGCTGCCCCGAGCCCACCGGTGTAGGGGGGAGGAAGTCGGGCGGAGCTATCCGGTGCAGGGCGAGGTGCAGCTCGGCCAATGTCCGCGCCTGACGGCGTATGGTCCATGGCTCCCGCGCCAGAGCGTCGACCATGGAACGCCCCTCGATCCGCTCCATGACCAGATCGGCGCCGTCGTCGCTGACTTCCTCGACGGCTGGGACGGGATAGCCCTGCTCCCGCAGGTAGGCCATGATGCGCGCCTCCTGCGCCATGGAGCGCCGCTGCCGAGACCGGCGCAACACGAGACCCGGGCCGTATTCGAAGATGTCCGCGTCCCGGCCCGAGGCGAGCAGTGGGCCAGGAGGCTTCACCTCGGTGAACCTACCTGCGGTGGGCCAGAGTCGTCCTCACGGTCAGGTGACGAAGGCCTCGGGCGGCGGACACGAGCACATCAGATTGCGGTCGCCGTAGGCCTGGTCGATCCTGGCCACGGGCGGCCAGTACTTGTCGTCCGTGTGCCCCGACGGGAACACGGCGACGTCCCGGCCGTAGGGGCGCTCCCATGAGCTCACGAGCGACGATGCGGTGTGAGGTGCACCGCGCAGCGGGCTGTCCTCCACGGCCCAGCGGCCCGACGCGACGGCGTCGATCTCGGCCCGGATGGAGATCATCGCCTCGCAGAAGCGGTCGAGCTCGGCCAGGTCCTCGCTCTCGGTCGGCTCCACCATCAGCGTGCCCGCCACCGGGAAGCTCACGGTGGGCGCGTGGAAGCCGTAGTCGATCAAGCGCTTCGCCACGTCGTCGACCGTGACGCCGGTCGCCTTGGTCAGCGGCCTGACGTCCAAGATGCACTCGTGGGCCACCAGCCCGTTCTTCCCCGTGTAAAGGACCGGGAACGACGAGTCGAGCCGCGCCGCGACGTAGTTGGCGGCGAGGACGGCCGACTTCGTCGCATGCGCCAGCCCGTCGCCCGAGAGGAGCCGGATATAGGCCCAGCTGATGGCCAGGATCCCCGCACTGCCGAAGGGCGCCTCGCTCACCGGGCCGATGCCGTTGCGTCGTTCCGGACGCGGATGAAGGGGGTGCGACGGGAGGTAGGGCACGAGATGTTCGGCCACGGCGACAGGGCCGACGCCCGGTCCTCCACCCCCATGGGGGATGCAGAAGGTCTTGTGCAGGTTGAGGTGGGAGACGTCTCCCCCGAAGCGCCCGGGGTCGGCCAAGCCGAGGAGAGCGTTGAGGTTGGCGCCGTCGATGTACACCTGACCGCCGTAGCGATGGACCAACTCGCACATCTCGACGATCCCCGCCTCGTAGACACCGTGCGTCGACGGGTACGTGACCATGATGGCCGCCAGGTCGTCGGCGTGCTCCTCGCACTTGGCCCGCACGTGGTCGAGGTCGACCGTGCCGTCGTCGAGTGCGCCCACCACGACCACGCGCATGCCGGCCATCACCGCCGATGCCGCGTTGGTTCCGTGTGCGCTCGAGGGGATCAGGCACACGTCACGGCCCGCTTGCCCGCGCGCGGTGGTAGGCGCGGATTGCGAGCAACCCGGCCAGCTCACCTTGGCTCCCGGCGTTGGGCTGGACGGACACCTTGGCGTAGCCGGTAGCCCGGGCCAGATATTCCTCGAGCTCGTCGACCAGCGCGAGGTAGCCCGGCGTGCGCGCCGACGGGCGCGAAGGGATGGACGTCGGCGAAGCCCGGCAGCCCGATGGGCTCCATCTCGGCCGTGGCGTTCAGCTTCATGGTGCACGAGCCGAGCGGGATCATCCCGCGGTCGAGCGCGAAGTCGCGGTCCGAAAGGCGGCGCAGGTAGCGCAGCATGGACGTCTCGGAGCGATGCTCGGAAAAGATGGGATGCACGAGGATCGGCCCGTGCCGCAGCAGGGCGTCGGGCAGGGCGTCGGCCGGCGGAGTCCGCTCGTCCGCGGCCGCGCCGAACGCGCCGAGGACTGCCTCCAAGTGGACGAGCGTCGTCGTCTCTCCGCAGGTGATCCCGACGCGGTCGTCGTCGACCCGTCGCAACAAGATGCCGCGCGCGTCTGCCTCGGCCACCAAGGCCGCGGCCTGGCCCGGGGTTTCGACGACGACGGTGTCGAAGTACTCACGGTGTTCCAGCGTGAAGCCGGCCCGTTCGAGCGCCGACCCGATCGCGGCGGCCCGGGAATGGATGCGTCGCGCGATGGAGCGCAAGCCTTCGGGGCCGTGGTACACGGCGTACATGGAGGCCACCACGGCGAGCAACACCTGGGCCGTGCAGATGTTCGACGTGGCCCGTTCGCGCCTGATGTGCTGCTCGCGGGTCTGGAGGGCGAGGCGGTAGGCCGGGCGCTCCTCCGCGTCCACCGAGATCCCGACCAGCCGGCCCGGCAGGTCCCGCTCGAGCCCGGACCGGACCGCGATGTACGCCGCGTGCGGCCCGCCGTACCACAGAGGCACGCCGAAGCGCTGCGTCGAGCCGACCGCCACGTCGGCACCCCACTCCCCCGGGGGCTTCAACAGCGTCAGCGCGAGCAGGTCGGCGGCCACGGTCACCAAGGCGCCCCGCTCGTGGGCCTCCGCGCTGAGGTCGGCGAAGTCGCGGACGGCGCCCGAGCACCCGGGGTACTGCTGCACGACGCCGAAGAATTCGCCGGCGGGCAAACCGGCGTCGAGATCGGCCACCACCATCTCCAGCCCGAGCGGGCGCAGGCGCGTCTCCAAGACGGCCAGGGTCTGTGGCAGGCAGTCGGCGTCGACCACGACTCGATCGGAAGCCCCACGGGTGCGGCGGTACATGAGCGTGACCGCCTCGGCGACCGCCGTGCTCTCGTCGAGCAGCGACGCGTTGGCCGTGTCCAGGCCGGTCAGGTCGGACACCATGGTCTGGAAATTCAAGAGCGCCTCCAGCCGGCCCTGGCTGATCTCGGGCTGGTACGGCGTGTACGCCGTGTACCAGGCCGGGCTCTCGAGGACGTTGCGCCGGATGACGCCGGGCGTGACCGTCGAGTGGTACCCGAGGCCGATCATCGGCTCGGCCGGCTGGTTGGCACTCGCCAGTCGGCGCAGCTCCTCGAGCACCTCGCGCTCCGACAGGGCTGACGGGAGCTCGAGGCGAGACAAGCGGCGCACCCCTTCGGGGACCGCATCGTCGATCAGGTCGTCGAGCGTGTCGTACCCGAGCACCTTGAGCATGCACGCCTGGTCCTCGGGCGACGTGCCGATGTGGCGGTGGAGGAACGATTCGAACGGCTCGGGCAACTCGAGCTCACTGGGCGACTGGTCTGGCACGGAGGCTCCTCATGTGCACCGCGGCTGACGCGGACGCGTCTCGGACGTCCTCCCCCGCTCTGTCGTCGGACCTGAGAGTCTCACCGCGGCCAAGCGCGGCTTCCACCTTCGGTGCGGACACCCGGGAGGGTGCCGCTTTCCAGAGTTGCCTCGCCGGTGCGGTAGATCGGCCTGAGAGTTTCTCGGGGGGATTGCCCCTCCGGCGTCCCCTCGACTACGTACTTCGGGGACTCTGGCGCACCGGTTCGAACGGCTTATTCAATTGTCCCATCATCATAGGGCGCCGTCGGGCCCCCTCGACGGCTTACTCGGTGTCCTCACGGACGGGCCACAGAGGCGGTCGCACGAGTGTCGCCCCGCGCTCCCTGCCCCGCTGCACGATGGTCACGGTGTCGCCGTCGAGCAGCTGCGCGTCCGCCTCGACGTAGCCCAAGCCGATGCCGCACTCGCGCATCGGGCGAGAAGTTCCCGCTGGTCAGGATGCCCACCACCTCGCCCTCGACCACCACGTCGGACCCGTCGCGCAGCGGTTGACGCCCGTCGGCCACGAAACCGCGCAGGCGTCGGGGCGGTCCGTTCACCCGTTCCTCCTCGAGGGCGGTCCGCCCGGTGAAGTCCCCCTTGTCCCAGCCCACCACCCAGCCGAGCCCGGCCTGCAGCGGCGTGATGCCCGGGCCGAGCTCGTGCCCGTGCAGGGGTAGGCCGGCTTCCAGGCGAAGGGTGTCGCGCGCGCCCAGTCCCGCCGGGACGATGCCCTGCGCCAGGAGGGCCGACCAGAAGGACGGCGCGACCTCCGCCGGGAGGGCGCATTCCACCCCGTCCTCCCCGGTGTAGCCGTCCCGGCGACGAGGCAGGTGGCGCCGTCCCATTCGAAACGGTCGACGCAGAAGCGGTGGACCTCGGCGGCGGCGGGCGACACGGCGGCCAGGCGAGCCCGGGCTTCGGGGCCCTGCACGGCGACGACCGCCCGCCCGGCGGTCACGTCATGCCCTCCGATGGCGTCGACCACCGCGCTCGTGTTCGACGCGTTCGGCATGACGTCGAAACGCTCCTCGTCGACCCACCAGACGATGAGGTCGTCGACGACGGAGCCGTCCTCGTCGAGGAGGTGGGTGTACTGCGCCCGACCGGGGTGGACCCGCCGCAGGTCGTTGGTCAGCGAGCGCTGGAGGTGCTCGAAGGCATCGGGACCGACGACCCGCACCGTTCCGAGGTGGCTCACGTCGAAGGCGACCGATCCCTCGCGACAGGCCCGGTGCTCGGCGATGGTGCCAGTCGGGTAGGCCAACGGCATCGACCACCCTCCGAAGGGAACCATCTTCGCGCCGAGCGCAATGTGTACTTCGTTCAGCGGTGAGACTCGTTCAGAACCCGCGCCGGAATTGTCGTCGGGCTCCACCCGACCAGACTACGCGGCGCTGGATGCGACGAGCCGGAGGCCGTGCGACTCGAGCAGTGCGATGAAGTCGCGCTGGTAGAGGATGTGGATCGGGACCTCGGGGTACAACTCGCGCATGCGCCTGACTTTTCGGTT
Source organism: uncultured Acidimicrobiaceae bacterium (assembly GCA_963767195.1). Taxonomy (GTDB): domain Bacteria; phylum Actinomycetota; class Acidimicrobiia; order Acidimicrobiales; family RAAP-2; genus Bog-473. The sequence continues at coordinate 741,314 of CAVYDA010000001.1, forward strand.
CTTCCGCGTGACGAGACGCTGATCGGCCGTCGTCAGCTCTATGAAGAGGCCGCGCCCGGGCAGGTAGAAATCAGGCCGGAAGGCCGAGACCGGAGTGCCCTGCTCGTCCCAGTCGAGCGGGAACTCGACCGGTTCGTACTCCCAGCGCTCCTCGTAGAGGTCGAGCAGGCGCGGCGAAGACGCGCTCGGAGGGATGAGCGAAGCGGACTTGTCCGGCCGGCGCACCCGCGGGATGGCGGGCGCGCCGGTTGGGCGACGGCTCGGGTGTGCTCACTCCCCCGCGGCCCGGGCCGCGACCGGCAGCACGCGGTGTATGTCCCGGGCCGGCCGACGCCGGCGCGGTGTCCAGGCGGACGATGTCTGCGTCGAGCTCCTCGACGACCCCGGCCATTGGAACGATGTTGAAGACACCTTGGCCTCCCGCCAGCAGGTCGACCACCTCCCCGTTCGAGCGCGCCAGGACCGAGCTCGTCCCGGTGAGGACCAGGTTGGCCGACGCCAGGTCGGAGCCCAGGTCGTCGCGGAGGCACTCCACGGCGCGCCGGGCGCGACTGCAGCGAGACCCCGGCGTCGAGCAGCTGCTTGATCACTTTGAGCTCGAGCACGTCCGAGTAGGAGTAGACGCGACGCGAGCCGCTCCCCTTGGCCTTGGCCACAGACGGTTGCAGCAGGCCCGTACGGGCCCAGTAGTCGAGTTGGCGGTAGGTGATCCGCACGAGACCGCAGACCTGCGGCCCGCTGAACCCACCGACCTGGGTCTTCGACACCACGGCCATTCCACCTCCCATAAACACCACTCCGGAGGAGATCGTATCCGACGACGGACGACAGCGCTGTAGTTACCGAGACGTGTTTCGGGAATTCTGGGCGAGGTCCCGTGACACCCAAGAGATGTGCCTGGGAGACCCCGAGGAATGCCACCGGATCGGAGGCCAGGCCGATCCGGGCACCCCGCTCTGGGGCTCCCCAGAGCCTGGAGGCACCCGACGCCGCGGTACCCTGAGCCTGTCTCGTCCTGGAGGATGACTCTGAAGGCCAAAACACATCGCGGCTGCAGGCTCCCGGCCTGACGCGACTCGCCCCACTCCAGCGGTGCGGGTAAGAGCCATTGAGAACATCTCTCCGAAAGGATCGAGTGCTTCCACGCATTCAGGAGTACTTGCGCGCCGTCGCGCCCATCCGCCGGGACCACGAGCAGATCGGGCCGTTCCTGGCCACGTTCGACCCGCACAGCGACAACCCGTACCTCAACTACGCCGTGCCCGACGCCGGCGCTGAACCCAGCGACGGCGACTCGCCGCGCTCGTCGATTCCTACGTTCAACAGCGTCGTCGGCCTCGTCTCGAGTACATCGCGGCTTGTGCGCCGACGCTCGAAGCCGCGGCTGCTCGCCGCGGGGTTCTCGGTGGAGGGGCGCCTGGCGGTCATGGTCACGAATGTCGGACAGCTCGCCGCCGACGCCGAGCCGCAGGGGATCGAACTGCGCATCCCCACCACCGACGACGAGCTCTACGACATGGCCGTCGTCCAGGCTCAGGCGTACGACGAGCCGGAGGTACCGGGCCGCGACATCGTCGCCCACCGCCGAGCAGCGCTGGCCGAGGGTGCGATGGCGGTCGTCGCCATCGATCAGAACACCAGGACGGTCGTCGCCGCAGGCAGCTGCTCGCCGGTCAACGGCGGGCTCACAGAAGTGGCCGCCATCGGGGTGTCAGGGGCATATCGGCGACGCGGAATCGGTGGAGCCTTGGCGATCCGCCTCGGCCGTGAGGCACTCTCTGCGGGCGCCGACGTACCGTGGCTCATGGCGGCCCATGACAGCGCACGCCGCATGTACGAACGAGCCGGCTATCGCGTCGTCGGAGAGATCTTGCACATCTCGCGATGATGCCGGGCCGTTGGGAATTTCAGGTGACGTTGCGTTGAAAGTCATCCTCCCGCGCCCGCGAGCCGTGCGCGTGGTGCCCGTCCCCGTGCTCGTGCCCGTCAGCCGCGGAGCCGTGATGGGAATCGTGAATGGGCCAGGCCACCACGGAACCCACCACGCTCAGACCCACCCTGGACCCGGTGCTCAGGGGCGAGCCCCCCGTGATCCGGACCACCAGCTCGGGCAACTGGTCGACCTCGGGCCGCACCCGGACCACCGCGTCGTGCCCGTAGTACTCGTAGCTCTCGACCAGCGCCGCCACCGGAGAGGCGCCAACGTCGCCGAGGAGGAGCTGCTCGGGCCGGATCATCACGTGGGCCCACCAACCGGTCTGCGGGGCGGCCGTCGCCGGTTCGGGCCAGCCTTCGACCGGCAGCACGCCGAGGGGCGTGTCCGCCGCCAAGGACTCCGCCGGACCCGACGGGGCGGCTCCCACCGTGGCGTGCAGGACGTTGGACTCCCCGAGGAACCGCGCCAGCGCCGGGTCGAGCGGTCGCTGATAGATGTCGGCGGGCGTGCCGAGTTGGGCGATCACACCGTGGCGCAGCACCGCCACCTGGTCGGCCATGGACAGGGCCTCGTCCTGGTCGTGGGTCACCAGGATGCTCGTCGTGCCCGGTCTGGCGCAGCACGTCGTGCACCTCGGCGCGCACGCTGGCGCGCAGGCTGGCGTCGAGGGACGAGAACGGCTCGTCGAGGAGGACGATCTCGGGATCGGTGGCCAGCGCCCGGGCCAGCGCCACCCGCTGCTGCTGACCGCCCGAGAGCTGATGGGGGTAGCGCCGTCCCAACCCGGTCAGCCCGACCATGCGAGCAGCTCCATGACGCTGCTCGCGGCGCTTCGGCCCGCGGCGCAGTCCGAAGGCGACGTTGCGGCCGACCGAGAGGTGCGGGAAGAGCGCGCCCTCCTGGGGCACGTAGCCGATGCGGCGGTGCTCGCTCGGCACGAAGACGTGACGCCCGTCGTCGACCACCTCGGACCCGAGCTGCACCTCACCGCGGTCGAGGCGCTCGAAGCCGGCGACGATCCGCAGCAGCGTCGTCTTGCCGCTGCCCGAGACACCGAGGATGCCCGTGAAGCTGCCGGACGGGACGGTCAGGTCGACACCGTCGAGCACTGCGTGGTCGCCGAACGACTTGCAGGCGCCGCGGACGACGAGCTGCTTCATCGCCCAATTGTGACCGCTGGGAGCACCTCGGCCGTCGCCATGACGGCAGGGCGGCCCGACCCCGGCCGTGGCCGTGCGGGCCGGGAGCCGGTCGAACCAGCGGCCGAGCACGTAGCTGGGCACCGCCGCGATGAGCACCATGATCCCGGCGTAGGGCGCGGCCGCGCGAGTAGCTCAGGTTGGTCTGCTGGGCCCAGAACCCCGTGGCCAGGGTCTGCACGCCGGTCGGGATGAGGATGAGCGTGGCCGTGAGCTCGGTCGCCGTCTCGAGGAAGACGAGGCAGAAGGCGGCGGCCAGACCCGGCCCGATCAGCGGCAGGGTCACCCGGAAGAAGACCGAGCGCTCGGCTGACGCCGAGCGAGCTTCCCACCTCCTCCAGCCCGACCGGCGCCCGGGCCACGGCGGCGCGCACCGAGACCACGGCCATCGGAAAGAACATGACGGCGTAGACGACGATCAGCAGCGGCGTCGTCTGGTACCAGCGGCCTTGGAGCAGGTGCTCGGTCACGTAGGCGCCGCTCAGCGCGATGACGATGCCGGGCACGGCCAGGATCAGCATGGAAGTGCGCTCGAGCGGCCACGATGCCCGGCCCCGAAAGCGCACGGAGAGCAGCGCCGACGGGCAGCGCGGCGAGCGTGGCGACGAGGCCGGCGCCGGCCGCGTACCCGAAGGTGGTCAGCGTGGCGCCCCAGATCGACGCGCTCGGCACCGTGGAGGTGCCGCCCTGCGACGATGAGCCAGACGATGGCGCCGACGGGCACGCCCAGCGCCAAGACCACGACCGCCGCCACCCCGGCGAGCGCGGGCAGGGTGCCTCGGCCGAGCGGTCGCGGGCGCAGTGACCCGCGGCGCGCCCGCAGCCGACGCGTGCGCGCGCGGCCCTTGCCCCGGGCCGAGCCCTCCCCCGCCAGGAGCAGGAGGCGCCCAGGAGGACGAGGATGAGCGAGAGCGCGCAGCCCGCCGCCGTGTCGAAGCCGACCGTGAACTCGGTGAAGGCCTCGGTGGTCAGCGTGCGGAAGCCGAGGATCTCGAACGCGCCGAACTCGGCCAGGCACACCAGGGCGACCAGCACCGAGCCGCCCGAGGATGGCCAGCCTCGCCTGGCCGACCGTCACCTTCCAGAACGTGCGAGAGCCGCCCGAGCCCGAGGCTGCGCGCCACCTCCTCTTGCGCCGGGTCGGCGTTGCGCATGTTGGCCGCCACCGGGAGGAAGACCAGCGGGTAGACGGCCAGGGTCATCACCAGCACGGCGGCCCAGAACCCGCCGAAGGCGGGGAAGATGGCCTTCCAGCCGAAGCTGACCACGAAGTCGGGGATGCCGAGCGGGATGACGACCAGCACGGCCCACATGCGCCGGCCCGGCAGCGCGGTGCGCTCGACGAACCAGGCCAGGGCGTGCCCGAGCACGGCGCAGAGGGCGGTGACGACCACGGTGAGGCTGACGGTGTTCCACAGGAGCTCGCGCCGTCAGGCTCCGGAAGAGCAGCGGCTGCAGGGTGGACCAGCCGGTCTGGAAGGCCTGGACGACCAGGAAGACCAGCGGCGTCACCACCGCCAGGGCGACGAGCACCGCCGCGCGCGACGAGCAACGGCGGACCGGCGCGGTGGTGGCCCGCGCAGGTGGTGATGGTGCAAGTGGTGGCTGCACCGTCGCGCGGTGCCGCGACCGTGTCGTCCGCGCACGACCGCCGTGGCGGCCTGCTCGCGCGTCCCGTCTGTGGTCACCTGGCCTGCACCGTGCCGGGCGGCTCCGACCTGTCATCACCGCACCCGGGTGCTCACAACAGCTGCGCCTCTTGGAGCAGCTTGATCGCCTGGGCGCCCGTTCCGAGCTGCGCGATGGTGATGCGGGTTGGGCTGGAGCTGGTTGAACGGGCGTCTCGGGCTGCGCCGTCGTCACCCCCGACGCGATCGGGTACTCGAAGCTGTCGCTGTGGGCGATGATCTGCTGCCCCTGCGCCGAGTCGAGGAAGGCGACGAACCGCTGCGCCTCCGCCTGGTGCTGGGACGACCGCAGGACGCCGGCTCCCGAGACGTCGATGACGTAGCCGACGTCGCGCGGGGCGAAGTAGGCGATGGCCGAGTGCACGTTCTGCGAGCCCGACCTCGGCCCGCATCGCGGTACCAGTAGTACTGGTTGATGATGCCGAGGGCGACCTGGCCCCGGTTGACCTCGTCGATGACCGTCTCGTTGTCAGGGTACTGGTGGCTGCCGGCGTTGGCCTTGACCGCCTCGAGCCACCGGAGCGCGGCCGCGCTGCCGTAGGTGCGCGCCACGGAGGTGACGATGGGCTGGAAGTCGGTCTCGCCGCCCGCCAGGGCGATCTTCCCCTTCCACTTGGGCTGGGCCAGCTGCATGGCCGAAGTCGGCAGCTGGGACTGCTTTGAGCAGGGAGGTGTTGTAGACCATGACGCTGACCCGGGCCGAGACGCCGGCCCACATTCCGTTGGGCGAGTTGTACTTCGACGGGGTCAGTGCCAGGGTCGACGGCTTGACCGGGGCCAGCAGGTGCTTGGAGGCCAGGAACTGCAGCGGCGGCGAGTTCTCGGTGAAGAACACGTCGGCCGGCGAGTGGGTCCCCTCGGTCACGAGTCTGGTCGGCCAGGACGTCCTCGTCGTCGAAGCGGACGTTGACCGTGATGCCCGTCTTCTTCTCGAAGGCGTTGACCAGGGCCTGGGTCGTCTGCACGTGCTGGCCGCTGTAGAGGGTGATCGGGGCCGAGGCGGCGCCCGCCCCGGTGGGTGCGGCCGAGACGGCGACGAGCAGACCGGTGCAGAGCGAGAGGCCCAGAAGGCTGCCCCCGAACATCCTTGCCATGCGGGTGAAGCCGCGCTTCGGGTTCGTCGTGGGCAACGTCCCTCCTCGACCTTAGGGCGCCACTGAATATTAGGCAGACCTAATGTTAGTGGACGTCCGCACGCCGTCAAGGTCGGCTGGCCGAGAAGCCCGGAGGGAACCGAGGCGACCCCTCAGGAAGCGGCCGGCGGGCCGAAGTCGAGGCGGCCCTCCATGGGGCTCGACGGTTCGGCGTGAAAGCGGACCGGAATCCGCCCAGCCTGGCGTGCGGCCAACCCGGCCTCGACCGCGAGGCGCATGGCCCGGGCCATGGTCGCGGGGTCGTGCGCCCGGTTGACCGCGGTCGCCACGAGCACCCCGTCGCAGCCGAGCTCCATGGCCAGCGCCGCGTCCGAGGCGGTGCCGATACCCGCATCGAGGATGACGGGGACGTCGACCGCCTCGCGCAGCAACGCGATGTTGTGGGGGTTGCGCAGTCCGAGCCCGCTGCCGATGGGCGAGCCGAGCGGCATCACGGCCGCACATCCGACCTGTTGGAGCCGGAAGGCGAGCACGGGGTCGTCGGTCGTGTAGGGCAGTACGACGAAGCCGTCTTCGGCCAGCTGCTCGGCCGCCGCCAGCAGCTCGACGGCGTCGGGCAACAGCGTGCGGTCGTTGCCGATGACCTCGAGCTTGACCCAATCGGTCGCGAACGCTTCGCGGGCCAGCTTCGCGGTGAGCACCGCCTCGCCCGCGGTCGCACAGCCGGCCGTGTTGGGCAGCACGCGCACACCGAGCTCGTGCAACAGCGAGAGCAGCGAGCCCCGTCCCGACGCGTCGACCCTCCTGACGGCTACCGTCGCCATGGCGGCGTCGGACGCGACGAGGGCGTGGCGCAACGCGTGGAGGCTCGTCATGCCGCCGGTGCCGAGGAGGAGGCGTGAGCCCAGCATCTCGCCGGCGATGGTCAGGCCCTCGCTCGGTGCCACCGCGAAGACCCTACCCGTCGCCCCGAGGGCGACCGGGCCCACGTGTCTGCCACACGGCATGGCTCCGTCACGGTGTGGCTCCGTCACGGTATGGCGCCGTCACGGTGTGGCTCCGTCACGGTGTGTCTTATGGTGGCTCGATGTCGGATACCCCTGCGACCGCGCTCACGATCGCGGGCTCTGACTCGGGCGGAGGCGCAGGCGTGCAGGCGGACCTCAAGACCTTCGCCGCGAACGGTGTCCACGGGACGTGCGCGCTGACGGCCGTGACCGCGCAGAACACGAGCGTGGTGCGCGGGGTCGTCGCGCTCGATCCGGCCTTCGTACGGCTCCAAGTCGAGACGGTCCTCGCCGACTTCGCCGTCGGTGCGGTGAAGACCGGGATGCTCGCCACCGCCGACACCGTGTCCGAGGTGGCCGAGCTCGCCGACGCCGGTGCGCTTCCGCTCCTGGTCGTCGACCCCGTGCTGGTGTCCTCGAGCGGGCACCAGCTCATGGAACCCGCAGGGATCGCCGCCTACCTGGAGCGCCTCCTGCCACTCGCCCTGGTCGCCACGCCCAACCTGCGGGAGACGGCGGTCCTCACCGGCGTTCCGGTCGAAGAGCTCGCGAGCCTGGAAGCCAGGGTGGCCGCGGCCGAGCGCGTGCGCTCGGGGGGTGCCCGGTGGGTCGTGGTGAAGGGGGGGCATCTCGCCGGCTCCGCGGACGACGTCGTCGCCGGGCCCGACGGGACCCACGTTTTGGCGGGCGAGCGGGTGGACACCCGCAACGACCACGGCACGGGCTGCTCGCTCTCGGCCGCCGTCGCGGCTCAGCTCGCCGGCGGCGCGGGGGTGCCCGAGGCGCTTCGTGCCGCCAAGGCGTTCGTGACCCGGGCCCTCGCAGGCGGAGCGCGTTGGCGCCTCGGAGCAGGTCACGGCCCCCTCGACCACTTCGGATGGTCCTCGCGGCCGTAGGCTGGAGGGGCCATGGCCGCCCAGAGAACACAGACGACGACGCGCCCCGAGGGAGACACGCTCGCCTCCCCGCAACGCCCGCCTTCGTCGCGAGGCGTGTCGATCCGGCCCGCCATGGTGGTCCTCGGGCTGGCCGTACTCATCCTCGGGCTCTTCGTGACCTTGGGTCTGGTCACCTCGACCCGGGTCGCACCGGTCCGCACTTCCGCGAAGCCCAATGTGGTTCCCGGCAGCGCCCTGCGAGCCGTCACGGCCGTGGGCGCGCTGGCGCCGATCGTCGCCAACGGCCAACCGCCTTCGAACGTCCTCAACGCCGTGTTCCTCCCGATCGGGTCGGTCCGGCTCTCCTCCGCCAACAACAGTTCCTCCGCCGGCCAGTACGACGAGGAGGTGACGCTGCGGTCGTCGGCGTCCCAGGGTTCCCTGATCGGCTTCTTCGCGGCCGACATGCACCTGGAGGGCTGGCAGGTCTTCGACCGCGGCCCCGCGTTGCACGACCCGGGCGCGCTCGAGGTGCTGGGGAAGATCGCCGGCTCAGACGGGTACTACTGGGAGATGGGTGCGACCGTCTCGTCCACCACGTTCGGCGCAGGAGCGCCGCCGGGGGGCTGGACCGACTATTCCGTCCGGCTCTTCCAGATCGAGGACCAGTCCTGACGGGACGGCCGGCGACCGTTCAGTCCCGGCCATCCCCTCCCGCCGCGGTTCCTCCGGGCATCCAGCGGTAGCGAAGGTCCGGCGCGCCCTCTTCGTTGTCGCCGTCGGTCATGCCCACGACGACGAAGCCGAGGGCTTCGTAGAACCTTCGGGCACGGGTGTTGCTGCGAAAGGTCCACAGGTTCAGCGCCGCGGGTGAGAGCTCCTGCGCCAGCTCGACGAGCATGGTGCCGACCCCGCGGTGCTGCTGATCGGGCGCGACGTAGAGCTGGTCGATGTCGCTGCCTTCCACGGTCATCATGGCCACCAGGTCGGCACCCCGTTCGGCGACCCAGGTCCCACCCGCCGGAATGAGGACGTCTTCGACCCATGTCCGCACCTCGGTCTCATCGTGGACCGGTGTCGGAATGGCGGGCACCGAAGCCGTCCGGGTCCGCCACCAGAGTTCGGCGACCCCAGCGGCGTCGGCCATCCGGGCTTCACGTAACCGGATCCCCGGCACGCGGCTGGGTCAGGCCGTGCCCGGGGCCACCTCGGTGGACTCGGGAAGATCGGCAAGATCGGGGCCATCGGGCGGATCGGGGAGATCGGGCGGCGATCCGCCTCCGCCCACCTGCGACGAGCCCTCCCGCTGTTCGGTGCGCTCGCCGTCCGGTCCGGCCATCAGGTACGCCCAGACGAAGAAGTTCACGGGGTAGAGCAGGTACCCGACGCGCGGGTTCGGAGCCAACAGGATGAGGGCCGCCATGACCACGCCGGCCAGAGTGCACACCTCAGAGACGGTCCGCGGAGGGCGGCGGTACAGATGGCGCGCCAGAAACACGCTCAGGATGAGGCCGACCGAAACGGGCAGCACCCGGCTGAGCGAGGGGAACCACGCGATGAGCTCGTGCCCGGGTAGCGCGCTCGCGGCGGTCGACGGGACAGCGCTCAGGCCGAGCGGGAAAAGGACGACGTCGTCGATCAGCGCGAAAGGTCCTTTTAGGACGAAGGGGAAGATGGCCGGGACGGCCACGACAAGGATCCCGGCCAGCATGGAGAACGGGCGCCGCTCGCCGCGACGCCCGCGCGCGGCGAAGAGCGCGAGCACGGCGAGAGGCCACGCGGTGAACTTCATGGCCGACGCGATACCTAGCACCACGCCGGACGCGAACGGTTTCCTGCGCTGGGCGAGCACCATGGCGAGGAGCAGGAAGGCCACGACGGGGATGTCATCGCCTCCGGTCGCCAACGGAAGCGAGGCCAGGGGCAAGATGACGAGCACCTGGAGGGCGCGGATCTTCCGTCGACCCTCGGCGCGGCACAGGCACAGCGCAACTGCGGCAACGGCGAGCGTCGTCAGGCAGAAGAAGATGCGCGCATCACTCAGACCGCTGGTCGGCCATATCTGACTCGGGATTCCGGCCACGGCCATGAGCGGGAGGTACGGGAGGAAGCCCGCGTAGTCGGGCTGGCCCGGGGCGTGGTACGGCACGGAGTGATGCAGCCGCACGATGGTGTGGTACGGATCCTTGCCCAGTACCAGGTCCTGACCCCCCTTCTCGACTGCGGCCACCTCGGGCTGCAGGTGCGAGCCTGGGACCCCGTCGAAACGCCACAGGATCTCGAAACCCAACGGCACCGCCAGCGACCCCACGAACACACAGGCCGCCAGTGTGAGACGGGCCAGCCAGGAGCGGCGGTGTTGGCGTTCGGTCAGCCGGCCGGACTGGCGCCGGCGCGCCCGATGAACCGCCCAGGCGAGCACGGCCGAGGCCAGCGCGCCGAAGGCGAAAGGCGTCAGCGCCATGCGACCCCAGACCTGATAGAGGCCGTCGGTCGACGTGGCGATGGTGATGAGCGCGAACACCGCGCTCGCGGCGTAGAGGAGGGCGTCGCCGGCCTCGGGCGAGATGCGCTCGAGTTGCGTTCGGGCTCGTCGCCAGATGGGCGCCATGCGGGTCTCGGACCTCGCACGAGGACCGGTCTCCCGGTGCGGTGCGATGATGCCGACACGGCTCGGATTCGTTGTCGTCATGGCGTCGCAAGAGCCTCGCACAGAGGGATGGCGCGCCGGCGCACCACCCCGTGGCACGGCGCTGAGGACGAATCCCATTCTAGGTGGTCTTCCCGGCGCGGGGTCGCCCCGGTGCAGGGACTTTCGGGGCCGGCCGGGTGATACGGGCGGTGCGTCCCACGGTTTGTGCGTGCTAGAGGCGCAACTCCTCCAGGTAGAACGCCAGCTCGGCGTCGAGGCTCGCCCTCAACGTGTCGGCGCGTCGGAACCCGTGGCCCTCGCCCTCGAAGAAGCGCAGCTCGCAATGGACGCCGGCCGCCTCGAGCGCGTCACGCATTCGCTCGGCTTGGGCGGGCGGCACCACGGCGTCCTCGGTCCCTTGCAACAGGAGGACCGAACCATGCATTTGGCCGGCCCGGTTCGCCGGCGAGCGCTCCTCGTACGTGGCCCGGCAGGCGGGGAGGACCCCGATCAGTCCGTCGGTGTAATGGGCCTCGAAGTCGTGTGTCGTCGCCACGAGTCCGAGAAGATCGGTGACGCCGTACCACGAGGCACAGGCGCCGAAGCCCGCCCCGGCCGCCAGCGCGTTCAACGCCGTCAGGCCGCCGGCGCTGCTGCCGCGGATGGCCATCTTCGAGCCGTCGACTTGACCTGTGGCCGCGAGATGCCGGGCCACGTCGACGCAGTCCGCCGCATCCGCCACCCCCCATCGTCCGCGCAGCTCGTCGCGGTAGGCGCGCCCGTAGCCGCTGCTGCCGGCGTAGTCGACGCACGCCAGTGCGAAACCGCGCGTGGTGAAGAACTGCACCGTCAGGTCGAGCCCGGTCGAGCTCGAAGAGGTCGGCCCACCGTGGCTCCATACGATCAGTGGGGGCACTGCACCGTGCGGGCTCTCCGTGGCGCGCCGTGTCGGCCGGTAGAGCGTGGCGTGCACGGCACGGCCCGAACGCCCCGCGACGACGAGAGGTTCGCCGCGCGCGACGTCGGGCGGCTCCACCGGCACCGAAGGTGCAGCGCGAAGCACGCGGGCGCCGAGCGCGGGCGTCCAGGTCCACACCGAGACGGCCGCGTCGGGCGTGCTCCCGAGGATGGCCACGCCGTCGCCGTGCGCGCAGAGAGCGGTGACCGTCACGCACGGCTGCTCCAGAGTCCGGGGCGCTCCAGCCGCCCGGGCCGGGTGCAGGACCACGACCGAGTCGCGGCCCAGTGCGCTCATACGCGCCACCACGGACCCGCCGGCGAGCTCGGCCATGGTCGACTGGCTCAGGACCCAGTCGGGCGCATGGAACTCTGCCTCCGCGTCGGTGAGAGCACTCCGCTCCTCGGACTCGCGCCGACCCGCCTGCACGTACGGCTGCCACCAACCGCGCCGGTCCGAAACCGACAGGAGCGCGCCGTCCCGCTGCCAGGCCGGCTGGCCGACCGACTCGCCTGGGCCGCCGGCTACCATCCGCGGCGGCCCCGATGGCGCCAGCACGGGACGTCGGCCGGCGTCACCCGCCACCTCGACGGGAACCACCAGGAGGAGGGAGGCGTCCCACGACATGGCGGGGTGGTCCCATGCCACGACGGCCAGCCGCTCGAAGGCACGGTCGACGCGAGGCGTGCCGAAGAAGTCATGCCCCTCCACCAGCACCGATGCGCTCGGCTCCGCGGACGAGGTGCAGAATCCGACCACAGCACGTACGGGGCGTCCGCTGACAGAGGGGTGGGACTCGCGCACGGCGAGCACCCATGACCCGTCGGGTGTCGTCGCGAGCCCACCGTGGCGGCACAACTCACCCGCTGGCGGCAGGGGCGAGAGCGGTCGCGGCGGCACGGCCCGCCCGAGAGGGTCCTCGCAGAACCACACGCGTTGGTCCGACTGGTCGACGTAGGCGAAGGCGCCGTCCCCCGCGCCCGGCACCAAGCAGACCGCCCCGCCGCCGTACTCGTGGACACGGCTACGGATGCTGACGTCATCGGGTGAGAGATCACGCGTCCCTTGGTCGTCGCCGCGCACGAGCACGACGCGACCGCCCTCAGCGGGGCGCGACTCGAGCCAGTAGAGGGCGGCACCGTCGGAGCACAGCTCGGAGAGCGAGACCTTGGCCGCGGCGACGTCCGCCGCCCGGAGCGGCGACGGCCAGCGGCCGAACGGGGCTGTCGGCACGAGGAAGGACCGTAGCGCCAGGGTCGGGACGGGGAGGGGGACGGGACCGCGGACCGGGGACCGGACCTTGAAGGTGGATGGGTACGCGCTCGGCGTTGTGGGCTTCTACAGTGATTTCCGCATGCGCTTCCCCGCGTATCTGCTCACGAAGACCGGCGAGGTGGTCCGGCCCCGTGTCGTCGAGCTGTCGGACGACGACCTCCCGGCGGGCGACGTCCTCGTCAAGGTCGAATGGTCAGCCGTCAACTTCAAGGACGCGATGGTCACGCGGCCCGGGAACCGTGTGGCGAAGGGGTTCCCCCTCGTCCCCGGGGTCGAGCTCGCCGGTGTGGTCGAGGAGAGCAGCGCACCCGAGTTCGCGGTGGGACGGCGCGTCCTGGTCCAGGGCTACGACCTCGGCGTGGCGCACCACGGTGGTTTCGCCGGGTACGCCCGGGTGCCCGCCGACTGGGTGGTGCCGCTGCCCGACCGGCTCGGTTGCCGCGAGGCCGCGGCGATCGGGCTCGCTGGCTTCACGGCGTTGTTGTCCCTGCGCAAGCTGCTCCAACACGGGACGGGTCCGGGTGACGGACCCATCCTCGTGACCGGAGCGTCCGGCGGCGTGGGGAGCGCGGCGGTGGCCCTCCTGGCGAGTGCCGGCTTCGAGGTGGTGGCATCATCGGGAAAGACGGCGGAGCACGACTACCTCAAGGGTCTCGGTGCCTCCCGGACCGTCGGCCGGCGCTTCACCGAGCCCGACGGCCGTACGCTCGGGCCACAACTCTGGGGAGGTGTGGTCGACTGTGTGGGTGGAGGCGCCCTGGCGGAGGCCCTGCGCACCGTCCGCTACGGCGGCGCCGTGGCGGCGAGCGGCCTCACCGGGGGAAACGACCTGGCCACGACCGTGTTCCCCTTCATCGTCCGCGGGGTGGCGCTGCTCGGCGTCGACACGGTCGCCACGCCGATCCGGGAACGGCGGGCCCTGTGGGCGGACATGGCTGAAGCGTTTCCGTTGGAACGCTGCGACGAGATGATCAACGAGGAGATCGGCCTGGGCGGGCTGACCGCCGCGTTGGACCGCGTACTCGACGCCGCCGTGCGCGGGCGCATCCTGGTGTCGCCCGATCGCTGACGCCACGAATGGGTTACGTCCGGCGCGCCTCGACGCCTGTCATGAGCGGGAAGCCTCCGTTCACGGGGAGGCGTAGACGGGCGACACCCTGATCGTCCCGTTCCCGCAGGGATCCGCGGTGAGTGCGAAGTTGGGCGACGCCGTGCTCGCTCCCGGCGCGGTGGTCGTCGCCATCGCCGACGTCGGGCAACTCGTCTCGGAACCGACCGGGACGTCGGAGTACTGGAAGGCGAACTGTGCGGTGCCGGCGGGCAACACCGAGACGGCGGCAGGCGGAGCGTTGGCCGCAGGTGACAGGTTGACCGTGAGCCCCTCCACCACGGTGACCACGAGCGGTGCGCCGCTGCCCGAGAACAGCGCCATCCGGGGGTAGCCGTTCATGACGCACGTCGCCGTCCCGCTGTTCGTGAGCGTGATCACTCCGGTGATCGTGCCGGCGGCGCCCATCATCTGGCCGGCCGACGCCGAGATCCGGTTGCACGGCGTCGACGCGACGGAGGTCGTGGTCGACGTCGTGGTCGTCGAGGTGGTCGCGGTGGTCGCGGTGGTGCTCGACGTTGTCGTCGACGAACTGGTCACGGGCGGAAGTGACGTCGTGGTGGTCGTGGTGTGGTGGCGGGGAGTGGGTGCCGGGTTCCCGCACGCGACGACGCCCAAGCTGGCGCCCGCCCCGACGGCGAGCGCCACGAGGCGTGTTTTCACGTCTCGAAATCCTCCGGACGAACCGAATCGAGAAATTGGCGGAACTGTCCAACCAACTCGTCCGGCGTGTCCTCTTCCTCCTCGTCCGGCTCGATAGACAAGAGGATGCCCTCCGACTCCATCAGTTCGTCCGAGACGAACAACGGGGATTCCGTGCGGACGGCCACTGCGACCGCGTCGGAGGGTCGGCTCGAGACCACGGTGCGCTCGCCACCGTGCACGAGATGCATCTCCGCGTAATAGGTGGACGCACGGAGCTCGGTGACGATCACGCGTTCCACTGTGATGTCGAGCGCGCTGAGCATGTCCTTCATCAGATCGTGCGTAAGAGGCCGGGGCATCGTGACGCCCTGCAGGGCGTACGCAATCGCGGTGGCCTCCGGGCTCCCGATGAAGATCGGAAGCGTCCTGCCCTCACCCTCCGTCTCCTGGAGGAGGAGCACAGGGGTGTTCGACTGCAGGTCCACCCTGACTGCACGAAGGAGCACACGGACCATGTATGAAATGTAGCGCCACGGTCGTGGCGTCGCGCCACGGCTGGTCAGCCCGGCAGGTGGTGGCGCAGCGCCACCCTGAGCAGCGCCGCCCGCATGGACTGGCCCAGCGCGGCCATCTGCTCGGCCCCATCGAGCGCCCGCTGACGGGCCTCTGGGTTTCTCTGCCGGAGCAGCGGGATGACCACCTGTTCGATCAGTCCCATCTCACGATCGACGGCCATGCGGTATTGGCGCAGGTGCCTGGGCTCGATGCCGAAGACCCTGAAGGCGGCGGCCAGGTTGGCGATGGAGAGCGCCTCCTCGTCGTACGTGGGCATGCCTCCGACGAAGACCGGCTCGACCAGGCCGTAGGTCTCCAGGCCCGCCAGCTCCTCCGCGGCCAGCCCGCTTGCGGCGCAGATCTCCTCGGCCGTCATGCTGACGCCGGTCACCATGCCGCTGGTCGAGGTCCCCGGTCCGGGCCCTGGGGACCCGGAGGCTGCGGTCCCACCCGGAGCTGCTGGAGGCAACGTCGGTGAGGCCGAATCCGCCCGTGACGTCGGAACCGTCGGTGATGCGGGAGACGTCGGTGGCGATGCGGAAGGCGTCGGTAATGCAGGAGGCGTCGGTGGTGCGGGCGCGTCGGAGCCGGCGCCAGAGGGCGCCGCGCTCGTGGCGCGTGTCTGTGGCGGTGACTCCTCGCCGGGTGTGGGCTGATGGGAGACCGGCCCGCTAGTGGAGGCCGCCGCGCTGGTAGCGAGGCGCTCAATCTGTGCATCGGTACGCACCGAGGCTCCTCCGGGCGTCACCGTTGCGGCGGGCGACACACCCGTCATCGGCGCGTCGACACCGCTGCCGTCAGTGACGTGTGTCGCACCAGGTGCTCCGGCGCCGCCGCCGACCGGCACGGCGGCGCGGGGACAACCGGCCCATCGGGCAGCAGGGCGGCACGCCGCGAGGCATCGGCGATGATGCGCGCCATCGCCTCGTCGTCCGCGGTGGTCTGCCGGTCACCTGTCGATCCCACCGTCGAGAGCGAGGGAACCGATGAGTTGCCGTTGACGGTGGAAGCCGCAGCCGAGGGGTCTTCCAATTCGCCGTCCGCCAGGCGGTCCCTGATCACCTTCAACGGGAGAAAATGCTCGCGCTGCTGGCGTAGGACCCAACGCAGCCGCTCGACATCGTGGTCGAAGAATTTGCGATAGCCCGAAGGCGAGCGCTCGGGGTTGACGAGGCCCTGACTCTCGAGAAAGCGGATTTTCGAGATGGTGACGTCGGGGAACTCCTCCCGCAGCAACGTCAGGACGTCGCCGATGGAGAGGTAGGTACGGCTGCTCACTCGCCGCCCGCCGCGACGTACACCAGCTTGAACTTCCCGATCTGGACTTCGTCTCCCGGGGCCAACTTCGCCTCGTCGATCCGCTCGCGGTTGACGTAGGTGCCGTTCAAGGACCCGAGGTCGTGCACGACGTAGGTGCCGTCGCCGGCCGGCGTGATCTCGACGTGGCGTCGCGACACGGTGATGTCGTCGAGGAAGATGTCGCTGTCGGGGTGACGACCGGCGTGCACAACCGTGTCGCCCAGCACGTGGCGGGCTCCGACGTCCGGGCCGCGGGTGACGACGAGCACACCGCCGCCCCGCGGAACCTCGACCTGAGTGACGTCAGCGTCCTCCTCTAGGCCTTCGGCCTCGTCCGAGGGGTGGAGGGTGACGGTGGCGTCCTCCCCGTCTGCAAGCAGCGGGTCCCGCACGAGGAGCAGAAGTTGACTCCGTCGGGGTTTCTGTGCCCGCAGTTGTGACAGAACACGACGTCCACGGTACCCCACACGACGGCCCCGGTTCCCTGGTGTCCGCCCCGGCCCACCCGGGTTGGTTCAGTCCGCGGTGAGGGCCCCGTAGGCAGCGGCGTCGAGCAGGCTCGCGGGGTCGCATCCCGGGGAGAGCTCCAGCTCGCAGATCCAGCCGGTCGCCGTAGGGATCCTGGTTCATCCGTTCGGGGGCATCCGTCAACTCCCCGTTTACAGCGACGACGGTTCCCGCCACCGGTGCGTAGATCTCCGACACCGACTTGGTGGATTCGACCTCCCCCAACTTGCCTCCCGCCTCCACTTCGGCCCCGACGCCGGGGAGGTCGACGAAGACGATGTCGCCCAGCGCATCCTGCGCATAGTCGGTGATGCCGACGCGGACCCGCTCGCCCTCCACGCGCACCCACTCGTGTTCCTCCGAGTAACGCAGGTCGTCTGGAATGTTCACGAGTCCGGACCCTAACCGACCGCCGTCGGGACCTGCAGGGCCCGGCCCCGGTCAGGCCAGGATGGCCTTCAGACGTTCGGCGTAGGCCGCAGCCAGAGCGTCGGAGCGCACGAGATCCGTCGATTCGGCCCACACGTGGGTGACGGGCTCCTCAGGGTCGGGGACGACGAGCGCCCAGCCGTCGTTCGATCGGACCTTGATCCCGTCCACCAGTACCAGGTCGGCTCCCTCCTCCGCGAGCTGCTCCATCAGCGTGCGCATGATGAGGCCCTTGTGCTCGAGCGGTGTCGGCACTTCGCGCCGCACGACGGGCATCGGCGGCATCGCGTCGACCAGGGCGGTGAGCGACTGGTCACCGCGGGCGAGCAACGAAACCAGCCGGATGAGCGACGCCGCCGCGTCCAAGGCGGGGAGGAAGCGAGGGAACGCATACCCGCCCCGGCGATCGGCCGCGAAGGAGACCCCACCCGAGGCGGCGGCCTCCATGAGCGCGGCCCGAGAGAGGCGGCGAGGACGACCTCGATGCCGCGGGCTTCGCAGAGCGCGACGGCCTGATCGCTCACCGTCACGGGGAGCACGACCCGTCCCTCGTCTTCTCCGAGACCGGCAGTCAGCTCCAGGAAGGCCATGATCGACTCGTCCTCGTCGAGCACGCGGCCCGAATCGTCGATGAGGGTCAGACGTTCACCTCCCGCGTCGATCACCGCGCCGAGATCGGCACCAGAACCGCGCACCGCCTCGGCCACGCGAGCGCCGCTGACCGCGGGATCGAACGCGATCATGCCCCCCGTCTGCGCGTAGGGGTTCAGGCTCAACACGTCCGCCCCGACCTTCGACAACAGGCTCGGCATGACGAAGCTCGCCGCGCCGAAGGACAGGTCGAGCACGAGCTTGATCTGCCTCCTCGAATCGTGACTGAGGTCGAACGCCTCGACCACGTCCGCCGTGTAATGCTCCAACGTCCGGGGCGAGAAGTCGATATCACCGATATCGGCTGCGGTCACCCGGCGGAATTCCTCGCGGTGGTAGAGGCGCTCGACGCGGCGCTGATCGCTCTCGGACAGGTCGATGCCCCGGTTGTCGAAGAATCGTATGACCACCGACTGGGGGTCGTCCGGGCTCAGCCCGACAGTGAGGCCGGCCTTGTTGCCGCGACTGCGCACATGGTGGCGTGTGACAGGGATAGTGGCCAGCTCCAGGTCGGCCACGTTCACACCGGCGGAATTGCACCCGACCATGAGGGCGCGTTTGAGCACCCGCGCGGCCCGGCTCGTGTCACGCGACGCCGTGATGTACGAACCTTTCTCGAAGCTCGACGCCCAGGCCTTGGCCAGACGGACGGCCATCTCGGGACTGACGTCCACGTTCGCGATGCCCTGCACGCCTTCGCGTCCGAACAACGTGCGCGCCCCGCCGGATTCCCAGACGATGGAGGCGTTGACCTGTGCGCCAGCCTCGACCACCTTGGCCGGGTAGATCTTCACCCCGGTGCGGATCTCCACGTTGACGCCGATCAGGCAACCTTCGCCGAGCACGGAGCCCGGTTCGCAGCGCGCACCGCTGCGGAGGTCGCAGGAGCGGCCGAGTACAGCGCCCTGCACGGACACTGACGCACCCAGATACGAGTTCTCGCCCACGACCGAGCGCTCCACCTCGGCGCGCTCACCCACACGGGTGTTGGCGCCGACGGTGGCAAAGGCCCCGAGAACGGCATCCGCGTCCACGGTGCAGTTCTCACCGACGAACGCCGGGCCGTCGATGCGGACCGATGGGTGGATGGAGGTGCCCTTCCCAACCCACACGCCGGGACGCAGCTCGAAGCCCGAGACCTCGACGTCGACCCGGCCGTCGAGGATGTCCTCATGGGCCTTGAGGTACGCGGCCGTCGTGCCGACGTCCTCCCAGTACCCGCTCGCGACGTACCCGAAGAGCGGGTCGCCGGCCTGGAGCACGGCCGGGAACACCTCACTCGAGAAGTCCACGGCACGTCCTTCGGGGATCTGCTCGAAGATCTCCGGCTCCAGCACGTAGATCCCCGTGTTGATGGTGTCGCTGAACACCTGCCCCCAGCCCGGCTTCTCCAAGAATCGCTCGATGCTGCCGTCCTCACGCGTGATGACGATCCCGAACTCGAGGGGATTTTCCACCGGACAGAGTGCGATCGTGGCCAGCGCCTGCTTCTTCTCGTGGAACTCGACGATGGCGGAGAGGTCGATGTCGGTCAGCACGTCGCCCGAGATGACAAGGAAGCGTTCGTTCAGTTGCTCGCGCGCGTTGCGCACCGATCCTGCCGTCCCGAGCGGCGACTCCTCGGTGGCGTAGACCATGTGCACCCCGAGCTCGCTGCCGTCGCCGAAATAGCTCCGGATCGCGTTCGGCAGGAAGGCGACCGTGACGACGATCTCGGTCACTCCGTGGCGCCGGAGAAGCGCCACGATGTGCTCCATCATCGGGCGGCCGACGAGCGGCAGCATCGGTTTGGGCAAGTTCGAGGTCTGCGGGCGAAGGCGGGTGCCCTCGCCGCCCGCCATGATCACGGCCTTCATGCCAGGCTCTCGGTGCGCCGTGCCGCCCTGCCCTCACGCAACGCCCGCCGCGCCGGGCCGACGTAACTGGCCGCCGCCCACCACGCCAGCGCCAACCCGATGACCCCCGTCACCCAGGCCACCACCCGGACGGGCTCCTGCCAGGACGCCGTGCCGTCGCCCAACAGGAATGCGGGGTAGGCGAACATGAGGCCGAAGGTGCCCGCCTTTCCCACCCAGAGCACGTCGATCCTCGCTGCACCCAACACGGCGAGGAGGACCACCATGGCCGAGACGAGCACCTCCCGTGCGATGGTGGCCAACCCGAACCAAAGGGGCACCGCCCCATAGACCATCACCGAGATCACGGCGGTGCCGACGAGGAGGCGGTCGGCCGTCGGATCGAGGACCTTGCCCAGCGTCGAGACCTGGTGGAAGCGGCGGGCCACGAAGCCGTCGATCCAGTCCGTGGCGCCCAGGACGGCGAGCAGGATGGCCGCCGCCGTCGAGCGGTGCAGGCCGAAGAGAAGCCACAAGAACACCGGGAGGCAAAGGAGTCGCACCAGCGTGATGAGGTTCGGTGCGGTGAGGATCCGGTCGAGGCCTGCATCGGGACCTTCCTCGTCGACCACGGTCCGAGTCTACGGGCCGCCTCGCCGGGGGCCGAGGTTGCGGGACCCCGGTCTGTGCCAGAGTGGCGCGATGCCGCGCTTCGAACCGTTCCGGGGGTTGCGCTACGCGCCCGACCTGGCACCCGTCGCCCAGGTGATCGCACCGCCTTACGACGTCATCACGCCGACCGAGAGGGTGCACCTGGCCTCTCGACACCAGGCGAATTCCGTGCTGGTCGAGCTCCCCGAGGCCGACCTGTCGGGTGGCCGCGACCGCTACCAGGTGGCAGCCGATCTCTTCTCGCTCTGGTTGGCGTCGGGGATCCTGCAGGTCGACGACGCGCCGAGCCTCTACCCGTACCGGATGACGGACGGTGCCGGCCGGAGCACCACCGGTGTCGTCGGCGCACTGGGTTTGGCCGAGCCGGGCGAGGAGGGCGACGTGCTGCCCCACGAGCAGACGCTGCCCAAGCCGAAGAGCGACCGGCTCGACCTGCTGCGAGCGACCCGAGCAAACCTGTCGCCCATCTGGGGCCTCTCCATGGCCGCCGGGGTCACGGCGACCTTCGACCCGACCGACGACGAGCCGGTCGCCGACGCCTACGACGACGACGGGATCCGCCATCAGCTGTGGGTGCTCAGTGACCCCGACGCCCTGGCGGCGGTCCGTGAGGCGGTGGATTCAGCACCCGTGGTGCTCGCCGACGGTCACCACCGCTACGAGACCGCTCGTGCATACCAGGCGGAACGTCGGGCCGCGAACGGCGGACAGCCCGGTCCCTACGACCTCGTGATGGCGCTCGTCGTCGAGCTGGCCGAAGAGCAGCTGCACGTCGGCGCGATCCATCGCACGGTAAGCGGCCTCCCCGAGGACTTCGACTTCGTAGGCGCCCTCTCCGAATGGTTCGACGTCGTCCGGGCCGGGGCAGCCGACGGGCGCACACTGGGTGCCCTTCAGGACTCAGGGTCGCTGGCGCTGGTGACCGGCGGCCAGGCCTATCTGCTGCTTCCGCGCCAGGTGCTCTACGAGGAGGCCGGCAACGACCTGGACTCGAGCGTGGTGGCCATGGTGCTGAACCGCCTGCCCGACCACGAGGTGACGCATCGTCACTCGGTCGATGAAGCCATGGAGGCGTTGCGGAGCGGTGACGGCCAGGCGGCGCTCCTTCTCCGTCCAGTGACGGTCAAGCAGATTGACGAGTGGGCCAACGAACGCCGACGCATGCCACCAAAGACCACCTACTTCAGCCCCAAGCCGCGGACCGGGATGGTGTTCCGGTCTCTCGACGTCTCGTAGCCGTGGACTGACACGAGACGGAAAGGATGGTGCCCGGGTGGGTGCACCACTCGGTGACGGTCCACATGGCCGCGACACCCGAACGAGGGTGGAATCTGGTGTCCGACGTGACCCGGATCGGCCGTTACAGCCCTGGGACTTTCGAGGGGGAGTGGATCGACGGAGCGACGGGTCCCGCTGTCGGGGCGCGCTTTCGCTGAATCGTGAAGCGGAACCGAAAGGGTCCGATCTATTCGACGACGTGCACCGTGTCGTCCTGTGAGCCGGGTCGGACCTTCGCCTTCGGGGTGGGCGCGACGGTCGCCGCGACGTCAGGGCGTGGTCGTCGCGGTGGTTCGGGTCGCCCGCGTCTCACCCGGCGCCGAGGGGCGACCACGAGGCGCCGTCGTCGGTGTGCCAGAGCCCGATGCCGTACTCGCAGATCCAACCCTGGGTGGCGCTCAGGAACGTGACGTTGCCTGCTCCGCCGCTGGCGAAGCCGGCAGCGGCGAGGCTCGGCACCGGCACCCACGTCGACCCGCCGTCCGACGTCTTGAAGAGATCGGCCCGCGACCCGAAGATCCACGCCGTGGTCGACGTCAGGACGGCCAGGTTGCGATGGCCGATGGAGAACGGCGCCACGTACCCGACCAGGGGCAGCGGGTCGGGCGGGACGGTCGTGAGCGCCGGCGTCCCGAGCCCGGTTGCCGAGGCAGTGAGCTGCCACGTGAGTCCGCCGTCCTCCGAGCGGTAGAGCTGCTTCGATTGCGATCCGGCGGTGGCCTGCCCGCCACAGAGCAGCCAGATGTCGTCGGTGCTCGACGCTGCGACCTCAGCCCCGAGGGCGAAGGCTCCCACGCAGGGTACGGACCGGACGCTCCACGTTGCCGCGGCATCGTCAGTGAAGAGGAGTCGCCAGGTCGTGAGACCGCCGGCGCCGGGCGCCGCTGCCAGGACGTAGGCGCGTTCGTCGGTGATCCGGGCCAGCTCCGGGGGCGGAGATCCGGACCCTTGGCTCGCACCGATGCCCGCGGCGCCGAGAGGATCCGCTCGCCAGGTGCCGCCCCCGTCGAGCGATTCCTCGAGGCCGAGCGTGCAGGCGGCCGTCGTGCCCCGAGACGCGGTTTCCGGGCAGCCGCGCACCAGAGCCCAGACGTCGAGGCCGATCGCACTGACGTCGACGACGTCCGGTCCGATGTGCGCACGGCTCCAGGTGAGCCCGTCGTCGTGCGTGATCCACAGCGGCGCTCCCGTTTGGTTTCCCAAACCCCAGAGGTAGCCGACGGATCCGACGAACTCGAACTGGCCCGAAATCCCGGCATCGTCGGTCAGCCCGGGCGGCATCAGATGGTTGTTGCGTACCTGCCAAGTCGACCCTCCGTCGCTCGAGGCCGCGAGCAGCACCTCGCCGCGATGCAGAGCCAGCGCGAAGCCGTCGTTCGCACTGGCGAAGTGGACGCTCAGCAATGCCGTAGTCGGCACGGGCGTGCCCAGGGGCAGCGGTCCTCGCTGGAGGTCGAACTGGTACGCCGTGGCCGAGGACGAGGTTTGTGGCGCAGACCGGAGGCCGACCAGGATGAGCGACGCACCGAGGAGCGCGAGGCACAGCCCGACGGGCACCGTCCAGTGTCGTCGGCCGCGCTTCGCCGCCGCCCGGGCGAGCACATCGTCGAGCTCGCGTCTGCCAGGGTCGATGCCGAGGGGGTCGTCAAGATGCTCGAACATCGTCCCCGTCCGGTTCGGGCTGATCGCGGAGCCGTCGGCGGAGAGCCGCCAGCCCCCTCGACGCGTGAGTCTTGACGGAGCCGACCGAGCAGTCGAGTGCCTCGGCCACGTCCGCCTCGGAGAGGTCGGCGAGATACCTGAGCACGACGACCTCGCGCTGGCGGCGGGGCAACGACCTCAGGGCCGCCACGAGGTCGGTGCGCTCCCCGATCCGGTGATCGACGACGCCGATTGGGCCCGACCGAACATCTCTCTGACGGGCGCGTCGGCGGTACCGGTCGATGGCCAGGTTCGAGGCCACCCGGCTGACCCAACCCTCGGGACGCGCCTCCAGCCCCGACCAGCGCAGGACCGCCCGCGCCAAAGTTTCCTGAGCGACGTCCTCAGCCTCCCCACGGTCTCCGAGGATGCGGAACGCGACGCGGTACGCCAGCCGGTAGAGCCGCTCGAACGAGCGCTCGAACGACGGGGAGACAGGCATCGCCTTCACCGGCGTCCCAGCAGTCGCTCCCCCACCATCGGGCCTCCCGCATTCGGCGGTCCGCTCCGCCGCCGCCCCGCCGTACCGTGTCATCTCTCATCCTCACGCTCCAAAGAGTGAGAGGGTTGACATCGGCGGCGAAGTGCCGCGCGAACGGTGAAGCGCTACTCCACCGTCCAGCTCGAGCCCGAGCGCAGGAGCGCGCCCAGGTCGCCCAGACCCCGCTTCGACTGGGCGTCGAGGACCTGCTCGGACATCTGCTCGCCGTACTCGGGACGCTCGACGGCCCGGAACACCCCGATGGGCGTCGGTTCATAAGGTCCGCGGGCCAGCCGGCTCAGAGCGAAGGCCAGGCCCGGGTCCTCCCGGGACTCGTCGTGCACGAGGAGGTTCTCGACGCCGCCGGCGTCGGCCACGGCGACGATCTCGAGCCCACCGTCGGCCCGCTGGACGACGCCGCGCTCCTCCCCCTCGGGCCCGAACACGATCGGCTTGCCGTGCTGGAGCGGGATCAGCATGCTTGCCCGTGCGTCACGGCTTGTGATCTTCTCGAAGGCGCCGTCGTTGAAGACGTTGCAGTTCTGCAGCACCTCGACGAAGGCGGCCCCACGGTGTTGGTGGGCTCGGCGGAATGTCTCTTGCATGTGGGCGCGGTCCATGTCGTGGGTCCGGGCCACGAACGAAGCCTCCGCGCCCAGGGCGAGGGACACCGGGTTGAAGGGCGTGTCGAGCGATCCGAAGGGCGTCGACTTGGTGACCTTCGCCACCTCCGAGGTCGGAGAGTACTGGCCCTTGGTCAACCCGTAGATCTGGTTGTTGAACATCAAGATGTTCACGCGCACGTTGCGGCGCAGCGCGTGGATGAGGTGATTGCCTCCGATGGACAACGCGTCCCCGTCGCCCGAGATGACCCAGACATCGAGGTCCGGCCTCGTCGTCGCCAGGCCCGTGGCGATGGCGGGCGCCCGGCCGTGGATGGAGTGCATCCCGTAGGTGTTCATGTAGTAGGGGAACCGGGCGGCGCAACCGATGCCCGAGAGGAACACTGTGCTCTCCCGGCGGACTCCGAGGTCGGGCATGAGCATCTGGACGGCGGCCAGGATGGAATAGTCCCCGCAGCCGGGACACCAGCGCACTTCTTGATCGCTCGTCCAGTCTTTGCGCGTCGTGGCCGGGACGGCGGTCGCAAGTGCGCCGCCGGCCGACCCGTTCCCGTTCGATCCGTTCGTCTCGCTCACGACTTTCCTCCGAGCAGGGCGGTGATGGCGGCTTCGATCTCGCCGACGCGGAACGGCACGCCCTGCATCTTCGACATCGTCTGGGCGTCGACGAGGAACTCAGCTCTCAAGATCCGGCTCAGCTGGCCGAGGTTGATCTCGGGCACGAGCACCTGGGTGTAGCGCTGTAGCACCTCGCCCAGGTTCGGCGGAAGCGGGTTCAGGTGCCGCAGGTGGACGTGGGCCGCCTTCATGCCGCGGGCGCGGATGCGCTTGACTCCGGCGAACACCGCGGCGTAGGTCGATCCCCAGCTGACGAGGAGCAACTGGGCGTCACCCGTCTCGTCGTTCACGGTCACCGGCGGAATGTCGGAGGCGATGCCGGCGATCCGGTCGTGGCGCAGGTGCACCATCCGCTCGTGGTTGACCCCTTCGTACGAGACGTTTCCGGTCCCGTCCTCCTTTTCGAGGCCACCGATGCGATGCTCCAATCCGGCGAGTCCCGGTGGCGCCCACGGGCGCGCCAACGTCGCCTCGTCGCGGATGTACGGCCAGAATGCGGCGTTCCCATCCTCGTCGACGTGGTTGGGCTCCGAGGCGAACCCGGGGTCGATCTGCTCGTAGGCCTCGAGATCGGGCAGACGCCACGGCTCGGCTCCGTTGGCCAGGTATCCGTCGGAGAGGAGGATGACCGGGGTCCGGTACTTGATGGCCACACGGACCGCCTCGATGGCGGCGTCGAAGCAGTCGCTCGGGGTCTGCGGGGCGATGATGGGCACTGGGGCCTCGCCGTGGCGGCCGTACATGGCGTGAAGCAGGTCCGCCTGCTCCGTCTTGGTGGGCAGCCCCGTAGACGGCCCACCGCGTTGCACGTCGACGATCACGAGCGGGAGCTCGAGGTTGATGGCCAGTCCGATCGTCTCGGACTTGAGATCGAGGCCCGGTCCCGACGTCGTGGTCACCCCGAGCGCGCCCCCGAACGCGGCCCCCAATGCCGCCCCGATACCGGCGATCTCGTCTTCGGCCTGGAACGTGCGGACGCCGAATTCCTTACGCCGACTGAGCTCGTGCAGGATGTCCGAGGCCGGAGTGATGGGGTAGCTCCCGAGGAACAGCGGCACCCCGGCCAACCGCGAGCCGGCGATGAGCCCCCAGGCCAGGGCCTGGTTGCCGGTGACCTGGACGTACTCGCCCTTCTCGAAGGTGGCCGGCTTGACCACGTAGTTCGACTCGAAGAGCTCCGCCGTCTCGCCGAAGTCGTAGCCCGCCCGGAAGGCCCGTGTGTTGGCCTCGACGACCTGAGGCTTGCCGGCGAAGCGCTGTGTGATCCACTCGATCGTCGGGTCGATCGGTCGGGTGTAGAGCCAGCTCACCAGGCCCAGGGCGAAGAAGTTCTTCGACCGCTCGGCGTCGCGCGGTTTGACGCCCGCCTCCTTGCACACCTCCTGGGTGATTGAGGTCATCGGGACCTCGTAGACCGTGAAGGGGGCAAGCGAGCCATCGGTCAACGGATTGGCGTGGTACCCGGCCTTGGTCAGGTCGCGCTCCTCGAAGGAATCGCTGTTGACGATGAGGACCGTTCCCTTGGCCATCAGGTCGATGTTCGCCTTCAGCGCGGCGGGATTCATGGCCACGAGGACGTTCGGAGCGTCACCCGGCGTGAGGATGTCGTGGTCAGAAATGTGAACCTGGAAGGCGGACACGCCGTTGATCGTTCCCGCCGGGGCCCGGATCTCGGCCGGGAAGTCCGGAAAGGTCGACAGGTCGTTGCCCAGGAGGGCGCTGCTGGTCGTGAAGCGATCGCCGGTCAGCTGCATGCCGTCGCCGGAGTCCCCGGCGAAGCGCACAATGACCTGGTCGAGCTGCTCAGTCGTCACGTGATGCGTTCCCGATGCCACGGGCTGCCTCGTCTCGTTCTCGTGGACGCCATGGGGGCCGGCTCCGTCGCCGGCCTGTCTCGCACCCGCCCGCGCTCTGGGCGCGTCGCGCTCGGCGTCTTGTGTTTCTTTCATGTGAACCCTACCTCCCGAGCCGGCAGCGCCACCGTCGTCCCAGCTCGGCCAGGGTTTGGCCCACTAGGCGATGGTGACGGCAGGATCGAGGTAGACGTCCTGGACAGCGTGAATAACCGCCGCGCCGTCAGCCATCGGGCGCTGGAACGCCTTACGGCCGACGATCAGGCCCATGCCTCCGGCGCGCTTGTTGATGACGGCGGTGCGCACCGCCTGGGCCATGTCGCCCTCTCCCTTCGATTCACCCCCGGAGTTGATCAGTCCGATGCGCCCGGCGTAGCAATTGACGACCTGCCAACGGGTCAGGTCGATGGGGTTGTCGGTGGTCAGCTCGTCGTAGACGAGAGGGTCGGTCCGGCCGAAGCCGATCGCGGTGTACCCGCCGTTGTTCTCCGGCTGCTTCTGCTTGATGATGTCGGCCTCGATGGTCACGCCCATGTGGTTGGCCTGCCCGGTCAGGTCGGCCGACACCTCGTAGTTGACGCCGTCCTTCTTGAACGCGGGATTCCGCAGGTAGCACCACAGCACGGTAAACATGCCCATCCGGTGTGCCTCGGCGAAAGCCTCAGTCACCTGTTGGAGCTCCCGGTCCATGTCGTCGGAGCCGAAGTAGATGGTGGCCCCGACCCCGACGGCACCGAGGTCGGCCGCCTGGCGTACCGAGGCGAACATGATCTGGTCGTACGTGTCGGGCACGTGGAGGAAGGCGTTGTGGTTGAGCTTGACGATGAAGGGGATGCGATGGACGTACTTGCGAGACGCCAGTCCGAGCGTCCCCAGCGTCGTGGCCACCGCGCTGCACTCCCCTGCCAACGCGAGCTCTACGAGGTTCAGGGGGTCGAAGTATTCGGGGCTCTTGGAGAAGCTGGCCGCCGCCGAGTGCTCTATTCCCTGGTCGACCGGCAGGATGGAGACGTACCCGGATCCTCCGAGGCGGCCGTGCCGGAAGAGGGTCCCCAGGTTGCGCAACACCGTCGGCGACCGGTCGCTGTCGACCGAAGACGCGATCGAGGTAGTCGGGCCCGGGCAGGATCAGGTTCTCCCGCGGAAAAGCCTTGGCCGTATATCCCAGCAGCGCGTCGGCGTCCCCGCCGAGGAGCTTGCGGAGGTCTGTGCTCGAGCTCATCACATTGAGCCTACCCGAGGTCGAAATTCCCGCCCCGTGGTGCCGCCCGGCCGGGGGGACGAGGAATTTTCGGAAAAGGGCAATTGGCCGTTCTGGGCACCCGGACCTGCCCGATTCCCCTCCTGAACCCGCCTGTCAGGGAAGATCCAGCCGCCACCGGCGTTGATGCCACGGAGATACCCATACGCTCGCGTCTGTCGGTGGGCACGAACACGCGTTGGTGAGCAACGGAGCGGTATGAACGTGAGCGAGTCCGAGCGGAGGAAGATCCGCATCCCGCCGTGGGCCCTCGGCCTCGGCGCGGTGGTGCTCATCGTCGCCGCGCTCATTGTCTTCAAGGGAGCGCCCGTCGGGATGCACCCGAACGGCGCCGCCGCGAGCGCCCGCGACGACCACCTTCACACCAGGAGCGCGTCGGGTACCCCGAGATTGGCGCGGCGCGCGGCCACTGGTGGGCCTCTGACTCTCGTGTCGTCCGTTCCCGCCACGGGCGCGCAGGGGGTGGCCAGCGACACGACCCTCTCGGTGTCCTTCTCCGAGCCGGTGGAACTCGGCAAGGTCAGACCCACACTGTCGCCCCAGATCGCGGGCGCCTGGGTCCAGTCGCGTCCAGACACTCTGTCCTACCGGCTCGCTTCCCCGTTCATCCCGGGCACGGAGCAGACGGTCACCATCCCCGGCGGGACGGACGGATTGCGGGCCAAGGACGGCGCGACCCTGGCCTCGTCGAGTTCGGTCCGGTTCGGTGTGGCGGGCGGCGACGTCCTCCGGGTGCAACAGCTCCTGGCCGAGGAGGGCTACCTGCCCCTGAGCTTCGTCCCGTCGGCCCGTGCGCCGGCACGGTCGGAGCTGGCCCGTAACCAGCCCGGCACCTTCAGTTGGCGCTGGTCCACGCTTCCTGTCCAGCTGACCTCGCAATGGAGCCAGGGAACGGACAACGTGATCACGACCGCGGCCATCGAGTCGTTCGAGTCCCAGAACGGTCTCGGGGTGGACGGCGAACCCGGTCCTGCGTTCTGGGCCGCCCTCGTCAACGACTTCGTCAACCACAAGACCAGCGCCGTGCCCTACGTCTACGTGCTGGTGAACAAGGCGCTGCCCGAGAACCTGACGCTGTGGAACAACGGCCACGCGCAGTTCGTCGGTATCCCGGTCAACAGCGGAGCTCCCGGAGCCGATACGACGGACGGCACGTTCGCCGTCTTCGAGCACGTGCGTTTCTCGGACATGAAGGGGACCAACCCGGACGGGACGACCTACAACGACCCGAACGTCCCATACGCCAGCTACTTCAACGGCGGCGACGCGCTGCATGGCTTCATCCGGGCCACGTACGGCTCGCCGCAGAGCAACGGCTGCGTCGAGATGAGCTATGCCGACGCCGCCCTCGTGTGGCCACTCACCCCGGTAGGGACTCTGGTGACGGTCGAGGGACCGAACTACGGCACGGCGCCGCCTCCCACGACCACCACGACCACGGCTCCGCCGCCGCCGGCTCCGACCACGACGACTGTCCCGCCTCCGCCTCCGGCGCCTCCTCCCCCTCCGACGACGCTGCCGCCGCCGCAGACCACCACGACTGTTCCGCCGCCACCTCCGCCTCCGGCGCCGACTGCGCCTCCGCCTGCCGCGTCGACCACGTCGTAGCTCGACGCGCGAGGAACCGCATCGGGCCTTTCGCCTGCGCCACCGTCACCCGGCGTACGCCTGCGCCATGGCCGACGAGCAGCGCTCCTGGCGCGCACGCGGACGTCCGAGCTACCTCGGTCTCACCGTCTTGCGCATCACGCAGTGCTTCTTGCCCACGGAACGCTCGTAGCGAAAGCCGGCTCCCTCGAACAAAGCGCGCGTACCGTTGTACAGGTAGGACGCCGAAGTCTTCTTCCCTCGGGTGTCCTGGGGATACGCCTCCACCAGACCTCCGCCCGCTTGCGCGATCAGGTCCAGGGCGCCTTTGACCGCCAAGGCGGCAACGCCCTCGCGCCGGTAGTCCTTGTCCACGAACAAGCAGGTCAGACGGTACTTTGGGAGCCTTCTCAGACCGGCCTCGTACTCCCTTCTGAAGTTGATGTGTGGGAGCTCGTCCGGGGGACCGTACTGACACCACGCCACTGCGATGTCACCGTCGCACACCAACGCCGCGTGGGCTCCGCCCTCGCGCACGAGACGCTCCTTCCAAGCCCGGTTGCCCGCGGCGCCCTTGGGATCCTTCCCGAAGTCCCGCCCGACACCTCGATGAAACCACGTGCACCAGCACCCTCCCCAGACGCCGTTGTGCTTCTCCGCCAAGGCGGCGAAGGCATTCCAAGTCCCGGGGCCGAGCGGCTTGACGGTGTAATCGCTCATGCTTCCTGCTCGGTTGTGGACGGCAGATTCGCTTGCGGCAAGAAGACCGTAGTAGCCCTTGGGTTCTCAGTCCGAAGAACCACCGTCGGCTACGAGGTGACCTGGAGCAAATCCGGCGTCAGGTCTGCAACCGACGCAATCATCTTCACACCAGATCGTGGTTCGGGGGGCGGTCGTCCTCCTGACACCCAGACGCTATGCATTCCCGCCAGCCTGGCGCCCATTACATCTCGTTCCCAGCTATCTCCGACCATGACGGAACGATCAGACCGAACGCCAAGCTTTTCCAGAATGACCGCAAAGGCCGCCGGGTCCGGCTTTCCATGGCCGATCTCCCCAGAGATCGCCACTGCGTTGAACCTGCCGTCTAGGCCGCATCTGGCGAGCTTGAACCGCTGTACGTCCGGTGGTCCATTGGTCAAGAGCCCCAGGCGAACGGATCCGCGGAGCGAAAGCAGAAGTTCGTCAGCGCCAGGGCGTGGCGAGTGTCCGGCCCGCTGGAACTCCCTGTAGGCCTCTTCCGCCTCAATCGCGAGGTCCTCGTCAGAGACGCCGACGTCGATCAGGGAAAGGCGCCACGCCTCCCGGCGATACTGCGGGATCCAAGCTCGAAGTCCGTTCAGGCTTGGATGGCAGCCGTCGAAGTCAGCCCAGAGCCCTTCCCATGACGCAAATCCCAATTTGACGCACGTCGGCCAGTGGGGGCCCGCCCTCCAGATCTTCCGAGCCCTGGCCAACATCAGCTCGTCGGCGCCGCTCGATTTGCAACCGATCAGGTCGGCGACTTTGCGAAATGACGTTCGTGCAACGTCCTCTTCGAAGATCAGGGTGTCATCGAGATCGAAGACCACAGCGTCGACCGTCATTCGAGCAGAGAGTACGACCGAGCGGGAAGTGAACCGGAGGATGACCCAGCCGGGGCACACTGCGGGCTCCCCCCAGGTGATGTCCCGGTCGGGCCCTGTGAACATGGCGTACGCCTCGAGCACCCGGGCGCCGCGCCGCGGACTCCACTCCCCTCCCGCCCGCGGCCTCCAGGCCGTAGGTGATCCCGCTCCCGCGGTGCGCGGTACGCGGTGACCCAGACGCTCGCCCTGGTCAAGCCGGGGTACCCGGGCCTGAGTCCGAGCGCATCCCACCTCGACGGCTCCCGTCCGGCGAAGGCGACGACCGCCGCGATGTCATCCCTTCGGGGCGGTGGATCCTGTTCCGCGTTCGACGCCGGATCGTGTCGTCCCGCGACTGGCCCGCTTGGGCGCCGTCCGGCCTCGACCTCCACGTCGCTCCGAGCCGAGTCCGCGCCGGCGCTCCGCCGCGTCGTACGCCTCGGGATCGGCTCGCAACACGCGGTCGAAGTACTCGCGTGCCCGCGGGACGTCACCCGCTCGCTCGTAGAGGTCGGCGAGGAGGTACCACTGGCGAATGTGCCGGTCCGATGGGTTCCGGAGCGCCTTGGAGGCACCGGCCGACGCCAACATGGAGATGGCACCGTCGAGGTCGCCGCTGTCGCCCAGGCATGCCGCGGCCACGATCCGCCCCTCGGCCAGCACGTCAGGATCGGGTGAGCGGTGCCGCAGTTCGGTCCAGACCTCGGCCACCTTCTTCGGCCGACCCAAGGCCCGCTCGCAGTCCATGAGGACGGGCATGTGCTCGGTGGCGTCGGCGAGCCCGTCGAGAGCCCGCAGGTGTCGCGCCGCCTCGCGCCACCGTCCGGCGCGGTAAGCGGCCAGGCCGGCCAGCTCGCGCACCGCGGGGACCATCGGCGTCTCCTCGGTGAGCGGCTTGATCGCCCGGAGCGCATCCGTGAAGCGTCCGCGCTCGTAGGAGCCCCAAGCCACCTCGGCCCGCTCGACCAGGTGCTCCCGGTGGACCGCGGTGGCCACGTCCGCGGCGTTGCGGATCTCAGTGGCGATCTCCGGGGGCAACGTTCGCCTCGAAGTCAACGAGGCCGAGCGCGGCAACGGCCGAACCCGCCTGACCGACCGCGGCGCGGGGCCCGGAGTCGGCCCGGGTCCCTCCTCGGCCGAAACCGCCGCGTCGGGCCCGTGCAGGTGCAGGTGCCGGATCCGCCCACTCGTCCCGCGCGCCATCGACGCGGACCCAATCAGGCTGGCGTCCCGGCGGTTTCGTGCCTCTCCGCCTCGCCTGCTCTTCGGCGTCGTACGAGGACGAACGGCGCTCGTCTTCGGAGTCCCGCCGAGCCACCTCCCGGGCGCCGCGGCGGGCGACGTTCCCCCACTGCCGGGCCCGGCGAGGGAGCGGGGTGTCCTCCTCGGGTGGGCCGGGATACCCGCGACGGTCGTGGCCGCTGTTGCGATCGCGACCGCGATCAGTGGGCCGACCACGGCTGCCCGCTGGGCTGCGTCGGTCGTCGGAGCGCCGATCGTCGCTGGACCCGTACGCCGCCCCGGCAGGGCGGGGCCCCTCGTCCCGACGGTTTCCGGTCGCGCCCCGGCGCCCGTCCGCCCTTGCCGGGCGCGCCGGCGCACGGCGCTCGGGCGATCGCGAACGAGTCCCTGGTCCGCCCTCGTCGCGGGCTGGGCTCCGACTCGTCCTGGCGGTCTGACCCTCGGCGCGAGTCTTCGAGCCTCGCCCCGAACCGGCCGGATTCGCACCGCGCCCCGAACCGGCCGGACGCGATCGTCCCGCTCCCGACGGCGCAGAGCCGGCGCTGCGGCCTCCGGAGTCGGCGCGCCTTCGTCCGGACGAAGCCGAACGGCCCTCTCCGTCCGAACGTGTCCGGAATCCGGCTCCACCCGACCTGGAGGTACTCGTACGGCGAGTCCCGGAACCCCCTCCACTGGCGCGGCCGCGTGCGTTTGAACTGGCACCACGCGGGCTGCGGTCGCCGCCCGCGCGTCCTCCCTCTCGCGCTGCGGGAGCGCGACGGCTCCCTCGGGAGGGTTCAGAGGGCATCAGAAGAGTGTACGTGGGCCGTCTCCGAGGTCTCCGGCACTTCCGGCGAATCCGCCACTTCAGACGACTGCGTCTTTGTCCATACATGCGATCCGTCCGAGGCCCGCGTCCGGCAGGAAGGACCCATGTTCATGCAGGGAGTATCACCGGCGTTCTCCAGAAGGACGACCAACCAGATGCGCCGAGCTCTGGGCTGCAGCAACTCATCGCGGATGGGCTCCTCTCGAGCGCGAGCCGCCCGAGAACGACAAAATCCCCCGGAGCCGGAGCTCCCAGGGGATTCAGTCGATAAGAAATCCCGGCGGCGACCTACTCTCCCAGGGGGCCTCCCCCCAAGTACCATCGGCGCGGGCGGGCTTAACTGCCGTGTTCGGAATGGGAACGGGTGTTTCCCCGCCGCTATGGCCACCGGAAACCGTGCGCTCGGCGGATCCGTTGTCCGGCTCGCCACTCGGGCGACCGGAACCGGGATCACGCCTGTGGCTGCGTCACCGCAGCCCCTGAGCGTTCCAAAGCGAGCACGAGCGAATATTGCCCCCAAGCCCTCGGCCGATTAGTACCGGTCGGCTGAATGCATTACTGCACTTACACCTCCGGCCTATCAACGTGGTCGTCTAGCCACGGGCCTTACCAGGTTAACCCTGTGGGAGATTTCATCTCGAAACGGGCTTCGCACTTAGATGCTTTCAGCGCTTATCCCACCCGTAGGTCGCAAACCAGCCGTGCCCTTGGCAGGACAACTGGCACACGAGAGCTACGTCCGTCCCGGTCCTCTCGTACTAGGGACAGCCTTTCTCAAATCTCCTGCGGCTGCATCGGATAGGGACCGAACTGTCTCACGCATGTTCATCCCGCATTACTGCGGGCACAGACTATACCTTCACCCTCTTTCGAGGGGCTGGCGTGTTATGGCTTCCACAGGGGTCTGCGGACCGAGGTATCAGTCTTAAGAAGCCATCTCTTCGCTGTTGCTGGCGAAGAAGTCGTTACAGGGGCACAACACACCCTTGCTACGCAGATGTTGCTCGACATCTACGGCGGAGATCCGCTTCGTTTTTGAATAGTTTAGGGCTGCGAACGAATCCACTTCGCGTGCCAGATGCAGGAACACCGTCGGATCTCTCACTCGATCGAGTCGAGGGAGGATCGCGAGTGCTCGACGTACGTGCTCTTTCTTGAAGATCACGTACGGTTCGACTGCCTGGAGCAGCGGCAGAAGGATCGGCCGGCTCGTGATCACCAGATCACTCATTCCGGTTCCACGGTCCCGCAGATATCCGTCTCCGCCGACCAGAGTCTGAATCATCTCCAGACCCTGACGAGCTGACGTGGACTGCGAGAACGAAATACTGGCTCGGATGTAGAAACCGAACCGGTATTCCTTCTGCCGGACGAGCTGGAAGTGGATACTCCCATCTCCGTCCAGGAATCCTGCAACATAGGACGCTGTAGACGCATTCATCTTGTGTTGGCCTTCCCTCGGTATTGCCCTGAACATAACGTTCGGTTGTTCAGTTCAGGGTTTCACCGATATGAGCCAGTGAGCACCCAGGAATTACTCCCTGGGGACGCAGTGTTTTCTACGTTCTAAACCCAGCTCGCGTACCGCTTTAATGGGCGAACAGCCCAACCCTTGGGACCGGCTTCAGCCCCAGGATGCGACGAGCCGACATCGAGGTGCCAAACCTTCCCGTCGATATGGACTCTTGGGGAAGATGAGCCTGTTATCCCCGGGGTACCTTTTATCCGTTGAGCAACGGCGCTTCCACAAGCAACCGCTGGATCACTATGCCCTGCTTTCGCACCTGCTCGACTTGTAGGTCTCGCAGTCAAGCTCCCTTTTGCCATTGCACTCGACAGCTGATTGCCAACCAGCCTGAGGGAACCTTTGGGCGCCTCCGTTACATTTTAGGAGGCGACCGCCCCAGTCAAACTACCCACCTGGCGCTGTTCCTGATCCGGATCACGGACCGAGGTTAGAGCCCCGGCACTAAAAGGGTGGTATTTCAAGGTTGACTCCACACTGGCTGGCGCCAATGCTTCAAAGTCTCCCACCTATCCTACACAAACAGTACCAAAACTCAACACCAAGCTGTAGTAAAGGTCCACGGGGTCTTTCCGTCCTGATGCAGCTAACGAGCATCTTTACTCGTACTTCAATTTCGCCGGGTCTGTGGTTGAGACAGTAGGAAAGTCGTTACGCCATTCGTGCAGGTCGGAACTTACCCGACAAGGAATTTCGCTACCTTAGGCACATTTGTTACTACTCGAGCTGATGAAAACCTCTCACCTTCCAGCTCGAGCGGCCAGATCATTTCTGCCTGGCTCCTCATGTCGCCATGAGGGTCGGACTGTATCTTCGTCACTCGCCGGCGAACGCCGACGTGTGAGCCCCGCGTGCAGTCTCTGAGGAGCCTGTCAGAACTTGCTCTGATCTTCTGGCTCGTTGTTTGCCGTTGGCATTCATGCCGTAGGCGATACGCACCAGCTGCTCGAACCCCATTGGCGACAGATGTTCTTTGCGCCGCATCGAACGAACGATGACGGCGAACGCTTCAAAGTCGCCACGCTTGACCACCGGTGGATACCGCTCGAAGAAGGGTAGAACCGATTCCTCCAGGCTTCGAAGCCCGTCGACAGCGAACGTCAAAACGCTGCTGTTGGGCCCTTTAGGGCGTATCCGCCCACAACCGAAGACTGGAATCATCGCCTCGAGGACATCTCGATGGTCGTGATGTTGGTAGATGTGGAAAACCGGTTGGAGCTGCCATCCACCGTGCCGCCGCATCGTTGAAGAACGATGAACGGACACGCGAGAAGCAACCCTCGCCATCCACAAACCCAACGATCCAGTTGGGATCGAGCACGATGCAAGAACTCGGCAGTTTCCTGCTGATTGTCCGCACCGGACGGATTTTCACTGCCCACGTCACCACCCAACCAAAGAGGGTGTGACACGGACGAGTACCGCCGGATACTCGGATGTTCCAGCATATAGCGGGGTTTTACAACAGCCAGGTATCAAACTAACCGTTATAGTTACGGCCGCCGTTTACCGGGGCTTAGGTTCAGAGCTTCGTCCGAAGACTAACCCTTCCCCGTAACCTTCCGGCACCGGGCAGGCGTCAGAGCGTATACATCGTCTTACGACTTCGCACGCTCCTGTGTTTTTAGTAAACAGTCGCTTTCCCCAATTCTCTGCGGCCCCCTCGGGCATCAGGACGCGAAGTCCGTCACCCTATCGAGGCCCTCCTTCTCCCGAAGTTACGGAGGAATTTTGCCGAGTTCCTTAACCACAGTTCTCCCGATCGCCTTGGTATTCTCTACCCGCCCACCTGTGTTGGTTTGGGGTACGGGTACCGTGCCAGCTCGCTAGAAGCTTTTCTTGGCAGCATAGAATCAGTGACTTCGCCTGGGATGGCTCGGCATCGCGTCTCGGGATTAACAGGACCCGGATTTACCTAGATCCCTCCCTACACGCTTACCCCAGGACAACCAACGCCTGGGCTCACCTATCTTCCTGCGTCCCTCCTTTGCTGTCCGCCCCAGGGTTTGTCGGTTCGACCCGAAGGTCAGCCCCTTAGTACCCCTGGCTTGGAATGGGCGCGGACACGGTAGTACTGGAATATCAACCAGTTGTGCATCGACTACGCCTTTCGGCCTCGCCTTAGCTCCCGACTTACCCTGGGAGGATTAGCCTTCCCCAGGAACCCTTGGGCTTACGGCGGAGGAGTTTCTCACTCCTCTCTCGCTACTCATACCAGCATTCGCACTCGACCACGCTCCACGACGGTTCACACCACCGCTTCGCAGCGAGATCGACGCTCCCCTACCACTCCCGTCTAGGACGGGAATCCGCGGCTTCGGCTCTTGACTTGAGCCCCGTTACATTATCCGCGCAGGACCACTCGACCAGTGAGCTATTACGCACTCTTTTAAGGATGGCTGCTTCTGAGCCAACCTCCTGGCTGTCTTTGCGTTCCCACATCGTTTTCCACTTAGTCAAGAATTTGGGGCCTTAGCCGGCGGTCTGGGCTGTTTCCCTTTCGACCAACGAAGCTCATCCCTCGTGGTCTCACTGCCGGGTTCTAGAGCATCGGCATTCGGAGTTTAGTTGGGGTCAGTAAGCTTGTAGGCCCCCTAGCCCATCCAGTGCTCTACCTCCGATGCTGAACACCCGACGCTGCACCTAAATGCATTTCGGGGAGAACCAGCTATCACCGAGTTTGATTGGCCTTTCACCCCTTGCCACAGGTCATCCCCCCAGTTTTCAACCTAGGTGGGTTCGGCCCTCCACGAAGTCTTACCTTCGCTTCAGCCTGCCCATGGCAAGCTCACTCGGCTTCGGGTCTACAGCATGCGACTCAACGCCCTATTCAGACTCGCTTTCGCTTCGGCTACCCATCGCTGGTTAACCTCGCCACACACCGTAACTCGCTGGCTCATTCTTCAAAAGGCACGCCATCACGGCTGACATCCACCTGATGCCGACACTCTCACCCGAAGGGATCGTGACGACGGTGGAGCAACGACGCTTTGACTGTTTGTAAGCCAACGGTTTCAGGTACTATTTCACTCCCCTCCCGGGGTACTTTTCACCTTTCCCTCACGGTACTAGTTCACTATCGGTCGCCTAAGAGTACTTAGCCTTACGAGATGGTCCTCGCAGATTCACGCCGGCTTTCCCGGATCCGGCGCTACTCGGGTGCTCAAGCGGAGTCCAATGTTTTTCGTGTACGGGACCATTACCCTCTTTGGTTCAGCTTTCCTGTCTGATTCCACTAAGCATTGGATTTGTAACTCCGTGACAGGTCTGGTGCCCCGTCTCTCGAGTCCCACAACCCCATACCGGCAACGCCACCAGGCTTGACACCGGCACGGTTTAGGCTCTTCCCGTTTCGCTCGCCGCTACTCAGGGAGTCACTGTTGTTTTCCTCTCCTCGGGTTACTGAGATGTTTCAATTCACCCGGTTCCCTCGCCCCGCCCTATACATTCAGGCGGGTGTAGCACCTCATGACAGGTGCTGGGTTGCCCCATTCGGACATCCACGGATCGACGCTTGGTAGACAGCTTCCCGTGGCTTTTCGCAGTCGCCCACGTCCTTCTTCGGCCTTAGGCGCCAAGGCATTCACCGTTGGCTCTTTGTAGCTTGGAGAACAAAGATGCTCGTGCTCGCTTTGGAATTCTCAAGGGGCTGAACGGCGGACGCCGCGGTCGGAACTCCTCGCGGGGCGGAGCGAGCATGAAGCTCACGTCGCCCCTACGGGAATAGCCGCCCGACCGGGGCGCACACGGGGTGATCGGTCCCACCGGCCCAGAGGGCGTGCCGGCCCGAAACGGGCCTACAAAGGGGACATCACCAGGGACTCGACCCGGAAGGTCGTTCCCTCAAAACGGAATAGCGAGAGTCCGGCACCCTGCGCAGGGACCGGGTCGTGACCGGCGGGCTCCGACCGAAGCGTCCCCCACCGAGGTGATGGACGCCGAATGATCAGAGGCGGCAGGTCATCTGCCGGTAGATATGCAAGATGACGAGTAACCAGTGTTCAACTGGGTAGTGATCGGCTTTGATCTTTCGAAAGAACTCCGAAAGTACCGATAGCACTCCTTAGAAAGGAGGTGATCCAGCCGCACCTTCCGGTACGGCTACCTTGTTACGACTTCACCCCAATCACCGATCCCACCTTCGACGGCTCCCTCCTAAAAGGTTGGGCCACCGGCTTCGGGTGTTACCGACTTTCGTGGTGTGACGGGCGGTGTGTACAAGGCCCGGGAACGTATTCACCCCGGCGTTGCTGATCCGGGATTACTAGCGACTCCGACTTCATGGAGTCGAGTTGCAGACTCCAATCCGAACTGAGACTGGCTTTGGGGATTGGCTCCTCCTCGCGGATTAGCAGCCCGTTGTACCAGCCATTGTAGCATGTGTGCAGCCCTGGACGTAAGGGGCATGATGACTTGACGTCGTCCCCACCTTCCTCCGAGTTGACCCCGGCAGTCTCCTACGAGTCCCCGGCATTACCCGCTGGCAACATAGGACAAGGGTTGCGCTCGTTGCGGGACTTAACCCAACATCTCACGACACGAGCTGACGACAGCCATGCACCACCTGTGTAAGGCCCCGAAGGACACCGTATCTCTACGGCTTTTCCCTACATGTCAAACCCAGGTAAGGTTCTTCGCGTTGCCTCGAATTAAGCCACATGCTCCGCCGCTTGTGCGGGCCCCCGTCAATTCCTTTGAGTTTTAGCCTTGCGGCCGTACTCCCCAGGCGGGGCACTTAATGCGTTAGCTGCGGCACGGAAACCGTTGAATAGTCCCCACACCTAGTGCCCAACGTTTACGGCGTGGACTACCAGGGTATCTAATCCTGTTCGCTCCCCACGCTTTCGCTCCTCAGCGTCAATGTCGGCCCAGACCACCGCCTTCGCTGCTGGTGTTCCTCCTGATATCTGCGCATTTCACCGCTACACCAGGAATTCCGTGGTCCCCTACCGAATTCTAGTCATGACAGTATCGAGTGGCGGCTCCAGGTTGAGCCTGGAGGTTTCACACCCGACTTATCAAACCGCCTACGAGCTCTTTACGCCCAATAAATCCGGACAACGCTTGCACCCTACGTATCACCGCGGCTGCTGGCACGTAGTTGGCCGGTGCTTCTTCTGCAGGTACCGTCACTATCGTCCCTGCTGAAAGGAGTTTACAACTCAGAAAGCCTTCGTCCTCCACGCGGCGTTGCTGCGTCAGGCTTTCGCCCATTGCGCAAGATTCCCCACTGCTGCCTCCCGTAGGAGTCTGGGCCGTGTCTCAGTCCCAGTGTGGCTGATCGTCCTCTCAGACCAGCTACCCGTCGATGCCTTGGTGAGCCGTTACCTCACCAACAAGCTGATAGGCCGCGAGCCCCTCCCGAAGCGATAAATCATTTCCTTATCGGATCATGCGGTCCGATAGGGGTATCCGGTATTAGCACCGGTTTCCCGGTGTTGTCCCAGTCTTCGGGGCAGGTTGCTCACGTGCTACTCACCCGTTCGCCACTCGCTCTTCATCAGTATTGCTACCGAATGGAGCGCGTTCGACTTGCATGTGTTAAGCACGCCGCCAGCGTTCGTCCTGAGCCAGGATCAAACTCTCCATCGAGACTTACGTTCAGCCCCACCCCATAGGGACAGGACCTCCCGAAAATCAGAGAGTCACCATAGTTTGACTCGAACTATTTGGTAACCACAGGCCCTTCACCCAAAGGGTTCGAGGCCTGCGTACTGCTTAATTGACGTACAACCCATCCGTTTGAGTCCGAATGGATTGCCCGCACTGGCTTTTGGCTCTCACTATTCCGTTTTCAAGGAGCGACCAGGCACGCACCGATCCTGCCGGTGTTGGTGCCGGGTGGCCCGAAGGACTGTTCCGGACAGATTGCTCCGCTGGAGAGTCTCCTTCGGCAGTCAGAAGGCCTTGGGAGGCCGTTCCGACGGGATGCTTACCGTATCAGACCGCCACGTCACCGTCAACGCGTTCCTGCAGTCGGGGCGAAAAAGGCTGAGGAGGGCTCCTACGGCCCTCACCAGGCCCTTCGGCAAACCACCCGGGCCCCGAGCTGCGCCACGTTGACTCGATGCGGCGCTCAAACACTCTACCGGTGGACCCAGCCGGCACCCGCGGATCCCTCCGCGGGCGACGGCCGGCTCACGGTTCCGCGCCAAAATCTGGTCATTCCTCTGCGGAGATCGGACCGCCCTCGAAAGGGCTGGGGGGCACCGCCGCCCCCCTCAGACACCGGCCGTGGCGTGCGAAGAGCCCCCTGGACCCCTCGCACGCCACCCGGCGCTCGAAGCTCGACGGACTTTCCGCTCCTCCCATCCCATCGCCCTGGGACCGCCCGGGGGGAGCGTGCGCTGTCCGCTGATCTCCTCGATCTACCGCTCGTGTGCGAACTCTCGTGTTCGAACTTTTCCAAATCTTGACCCAGCGCTGTTGCACCGGAGTGACAACGACATGACACCTCGTGACCGCACGAAACCGCCGAAATCCCTTCCGTTGGCCGGTCAAAGCTCCGGCGAGGGCCTCCCTCGCGCTCAACGCGAGACATGAGCATTGTTCGGCACCCAGAAACGCCACCGTTTCTCCGTCGCCTGGCGGATGCCGATCCGCGTCCCGCGGCCCGGACGTCTCGGCGGCGGGGTCCCGTCGTCCTCCAACTGCAACCCTCCATGACGCCCGGCGCGGCCGTCATGGGCATCCGTCCGAGGGGTGCGGGCAAGGAGGTCCGTCCCGTTGTCCGCCCCGGTGATGCCGAGCGACTGACACAGCTTGGCGGGGCCATTGCACAGATCGCGCTCGGAGCGGGCGGACGGTCGGGCGAGGCGCATGGCTTCGAGGCCGGCCACCGGCTCGAGGGCGCGGATCAGAACGGCGGCAGCCTCGCCGTCGGGCCCGCACACGACGTTCGCGCACCAGTGCATGCCGTACGTGAAATAGACATAGAGAAAACCGGGTGGTCCGAACATCACCGCGGTGCGCGCGGTAAGTCCTCTGAAGGCGTGGGAGGCGGGGTCGTCGACGCCGTGGTACGCCTCCACTTCGACGATCCGGCCCACCCGCTCGCCGTGGACGAACAACTTGTTGAGCAGCCACGGCGCGACGACATCCGGCCGATCTTCGAGATCGCTGCGCTGCATCCGGCCACCATGTCCCACCCGGCCGGGAGCCGCCAGCTCGGCGCTCACCGTCTCGCCTCACCGCGGTGGCCACCCGGGACCAGCGGCCGCGACCCACACGTCGATGGCTCCCGGTGCTCTCGAACCGAAGTGAACCGGGGACCGAGGT
The DNA here is from genome assembly GCA_963767195.1 of uncultured Acidimicrobiaceae bacterium. Classification (GTDB taxonomy): domain Bacteria; phylum Actinomycetota; class Acidimicrobiia; order Acidimicrobiales; family RAAP-2; genus Bog-473. Next base: position 783,544 of record CAVYDA010000001.1, read on the forward strand.
GAACCGGGGACAGAGGTGAACCGAAGTGGATCGGCGAACCGTGTGGATCGGTCAACCGTATGGAGCGGCGAACCGTGCGGGATCAGCCGGTGCGGGCGACACCCGAGGTGGCGGTGGTGCCCGCACTGCTCCGTGCCGGCGGGGCCGGCCGCCGAGGCGGCGGCCCGACGGGTGATCCGGGCGACCTACGGTGCCGGTCCGAGTCGTGCTGTGCCGGAGCTTCGGCGGCCATCCGAGTCAGTCGGGCCAGCTCGACCTCCATGGCTGCGGCCAGTCCCGACAGGTCAGGTACAGCCCGGGCGGAGGCGTTGGCTCCGACGAAGAGCGATTGCTCATAGCTCTGCACCGTGATGTTGAGGGCGATGCCGTCAATCACCGGACCGAGGGGATACACCGATTCCAGCCGCATTCCGGCGAAGTACAGCGGGAAGTCCGGCCCCGGCACGTTGGAGACCATGAGGTTGGCCGCCCGGGCGCGGCGGACGATCCCGGTGCGCACGCCCAGCTGGACCACCGGCCACGCGATCGCTGGAGGAACCGCGTCGGTGACGAGCGCCATCGCAGGCCCGAAGCCCGCGGCGAGCTCTTGCCCTTTGCGCGAGGCGCTCGCCGCCGCCACCGTGCGCAGACGCTCGAGCGGGGTAGCGCGCTCGTTCGAGAGCGGGACGAACATCGCCGATAGCTGGTTCCCCAGATCGCGGCCCGTTCTCTCGGCCGCGGAGGGGTCACGGGTGGACACGGGAACCACCGCCACCAGGGGCCGGTCCACGTCCTCGCCATGGTCCGCGAGATGCGAGCGCAATGCGCCTGAGCAAATGGCCAGCACCACATCGTTCACCTTGACGCCGAACCGTTCGCACAGCACTCGGACCTGCCGGAGGTCCAGCTCGGCGAAGGCGACCTCCCGTCGCGGCCCAACCGGGTCCTCGAACGTGTCCGGAGCTCCTAGAGGAATCGAGACGGGCCCCGTAGCGCGGTCGACGGCGCGGCCCACGAGCCGGGCTGCGGTGTGGCCGAGCTCACGCCCGGCACGCCATACCCGCATCGGGCTCGTCACGAAGTTCGGCAAGGCGTCAGTGAGGAGCTTCGCCCCCGACGGCAGGCGTGCCGGCAGCCAGGACGAGGACGTCCCGGTCGCGGCGAGCGCTTCTGACGACGCGTCCGCACAGCGCTGGGCCGACCTCGCTGCCGAGTCCTCCGCCGAGCCTTCCGGAGTCAGGTCGAGCAACTGGGCCATGAGCTGAGCGCCCGCCACTCCGTCGACGACCGCGTGGTGGACCTTGGCGATCAAGCCGACACGCCCGTCGGCCAGGCTCTCGACCACGTGCATTTCCCACGGAGGCTGGTCGGTTTGGAGCGGGCGGCTCATCACCTCCGAGACCTTCCACGCGAATTCCTCGGGTCCACCGGGCGCAGGCAGAGCAGCGCGGTAGAGGTGGTCGGAGAGGTCGAATTCCGGGTCGTCCACCAACCGAGGCACGTCGAGGCCCAATGGGACCGCCATGAGTCGACGGCGCAAGGCCGGGAGGGCGGGGATCCGCGCCGCCAGGACGTCGCGAACGCGCCCGAAGGCATAGCCTCCGGGCACGCTGGCGGGGTCCAGCACGCAGGCGTACGCGATCTCCATCGGAGTCTCTGGCGTATCGGCGTACACGAACATCGGGTCGATGCCGCTCATTCGCTGCATTGATGCCGTCTCCGGTATGGGCGCTTCTCGGTGGATCACGTGCGAACCTCGGTGGATGACGTGCGAACCGATGACCCGCGGCCGTTTGCGAACGTCACCCTCCTCGGCACCCCGGAGGCGTCAGTTACGAATCGGGCGGCCGGAAGGCGTCGGGCCTCGTCTCAGGAGGCTTCGCGCCCCGCGGTCGATCGGATTTTCACTCCCAGCCTGCTCCACCACGCGAGCTCGCCGCAACCCTCCTGCACATTCTTTTCGATCTGTTCATCCAGGCGTCCAGGGATTACGGAGTCGGCGAGCATCACGTCGGCCGGATCAACCACGACATGGACGTTGCCCGCAATGGCCACGATCTCCGTCCTCAGTGTGTCGGTTCAACCGGCTGCGGGGCGCCATTGGCCGAGACGCGTCCGGTCGACCTCGCGACGTCGCTCGAATCTCGCCGCCTGCTCGGCTACCGGCCCGGGACCGGCCCCGCCCGGGGTCTTCCGACGTGTCACGGCCACCCCGGGCTCCAAGAGCTCGACCGCGGTCTCTCCGAGGTCCGGATGGGCCGCCACGAGCTCGACCAGCGGCACGTGACGCTCGACGGACTCGCGCACGAGCCCCCCGACGAGCGCATGGGCCTGGCGGAAAGGCATGCCCTGCTCGACGAGCGTCTCGGCCAGATCGATGGCCGAGGCTGCCGGCCCGTCCGCCGCCGCCTGCATGCGGGCCTCGTTCCACGTGATGGTGTCGTACACGCCACGCAGGGCCATGAGCGCGCTCGTGACCTGGGCCACGGCATCGAACAGCGGCTCCTTGTCCTCCTGCAGGTCCCGGTTGTAGGCCAGGGGCAATCCTTTGAGGGTGACCAGTACTGCGCTGAGGTGACCGATCAGTCGACCCGACTTGCCTCGCGCGAGTTCGGCGACGTCGGGGTTCTTCTTCTGAGGGAGCATCGAGCTGCCCGTTGCGTACGCGTCGTCAAGCGTGCAGAACCCGAACTCCTCGGTGGACCACAGGACGATCTCCTCGCCCAGTCGTGACAGGTGAACCCCGAGCAGCGCGAGGTCGAAGAGGGACTCGGCCACGAAGTCGCGGTCTGAGACCGCGTCGAGCGAGTTCTCGAAGCGTCCGTGGAATCCGAGCTCGGCTGCGACGTAGTCGGGGTCGAGCGGGAGCGACGACCCGGCCAGCGCCCCGCGCCGAGCGGTGACGTGTTCAATCGGTCCACGGTGGTGAGGATGCGGTCCACGTCGCGCGCCAGAGCCCAACCGTGGGCCAGCAAGTGGTGGGCCAGCAGCACCGGTTGCGCCCGTTGCAGGTGGGTGTAGCCCGGCAGGTAGACGTCTCCGGCGTCGGCGGCGCGATGCGCCAGCGTGTCCTCCAAAGCCATGATCTCGTCCGCGACCGCCACGAGCGACCGACGGCACCAGAGCCTCAAGGCGGTCGCGACCTGGTCGTTGCGGCTGCGACCCGTGTGCAGCTTCGCGCCGGCGTCGCCTGCCAGCTCGGTCACCCGCCGCTCAATTGCGGTGTGCACATCCTCGTCGTCGGGCGCGAAGGCGAACACCCCGGTCTTGAACTCCTCCTCCACGATGTCGAGGGCGTCGATGAGCGAGCCAACCTCGCTGTCGGTCAGGATGCCGGCCTTGCCCAGGCCCTTCACGTGGGCCCGTGAGCCCGCGACATCGTCGCGGGCGAGCGTCCGGTCAAACGGCAGGCTCACCGTGAAGGCAGCCACCGTGTCAGCCATGCTCGTCGAGATGCGGCCTTCCCACAGCGTCATGAGCGGCTCCTTACGTCATCTCGGGTTGCTCCCGGGCCCTGTCGGGACGACCAGGTCGCCACGCCGAGGCCCCATAGGCGAACGAAGCCCTCGGCGTCCTCGTGGCGGAAGGTGTCGGACGCGTCGTAGGTCGCGAGGTCGTGATCGTAGAGCGCGACGGGGCTGCGGCGCCCGACCACGGTGCACGTTCCCGGCGCGGCGAAGCGCAGTCGCACCTCGCCGGTGACGTGGCGTTGGCTCTCGGTGACGAACGCCTGGAGGGCCGTGCGAAGCGGCGAGTACCACAGGCCGTCGTAGACCAGCTCGGACCATCGCGGCTCGAGGCGTGCCTTCTCGTGGTGCAGGTCGCGTTCGAGGGTGAGGTCCTCCAGATCGGAGTGCGCGACGATCAGCGCGAGCGCGGCCGGGCACTCGTAGATCTCACGGCTCTTGATCCCGACGCGGCGGTTCTCCACCATGTCGAGGCGCCCGAACCCACGGCTCCCTGCCGTTGCCCCGAGGCGCGAGATCAACTCGTACGGACTGAGATCCGACCCGTCGAGGCTCACCGGCACGCCTGCCTCGAAGCCGACCACCACCTCGGCGGGCTCAGTCTCCGTGACCCGGGTGAGGCTGTACACATCGTCGGGCGCTGGGGCCCACGGATCCTCGATGGCGCCGCACTCGATCGCTTTGCCCCACAGGTTGTCGTCGATGGAGTACGGCTTCGCCTTGGTCACGGTGATCGGAATCTCCCACTTGGCCGCCAAGTCGACGCAATCGTCGCGGCTGAGCCCCCAGACGCGGGCCGGTGCATAGATGGAGAGGTCCGGCGCCAGCGCACGCACGCCGACTTCGAAACGGACTTGGTCGTTGCCCTTGCCGGTGCAACCGTGAGCCACGGCTGTTGCGCCATGGCGCCGCGCCTCGCGCACCAGATGCCCCACGATCACCGGGCGGGAGAGCGCGGACACGAGTGGATACTTTCCTTCGTACTTCGCGTTGGCCTGGAGGGCGGGCACGCAGAATTGTTCGGCCATTTCGTGGCGAGCGTCGACCACCACCGCTTCGACGGCGCCCGCGGACAGCGCCCGTTGCCGGACGAGGTCCCAGTCCTCCCCTCCCCGGTCGGCCGCCTGGCCGACGTCGACGGCCACTGCGACGACTTCGACGCCCTCGTTCTCCTGCAGCCAGCGCACGGCCACCGACGTGTCAAGACCGCCGCTGTAAGCCAACACCACGCGTTCAGGCATATTCTCCGTCCTTCCCATTCAAAGCGATCCGGCCCCGATCGGCAATGCCCGCCACCTCTCGCAGGCGGGCGGCCATCCGGTTGCCACCGCACTCCTCGGACGCGACCACCAACACGGTGTCATCCCCGGCCACGGTGCCGACGATGCCCTCGAGACCGCTGCGATCCAACGCGGAGCCTACGACGTGGGCCGAGCCCGGCGGCGTCCGCAGTACGACCAGAAACCCCGAATGCGCCACCTCTACCACCCATTCACCGAGGACGCGGCGCAGGTGGTCGTCCGGAGCGATCTGCTGCCGCGGCAGCTCCGGCAACGCGTAGCCGGAGTCCCCACCAGGGAGGCGGACCTTCACCGCACCGAGATCGTCGAGGTCGCGTGACACCGTGGTCTGTGTTGCCTCCACTCCTTGGTCGGCCAGCAATGCCACGAGCTGCGCCTGGCTGCTCACCGGCTGCGACTCGAGCAGCTTCGAGATGCGGTGCTGACGCTGGTTCTTCGTCAGGCGATGAGCCGAGTTCACTCCTGCGCTCCGATCACCCAGGCCAGGATGCCTCGCATGGCCACGCGGCGGTTGGCGGCCTGTCGCCACACCCAAGACCGCGGCCCCTCGAGCACCGAGTCGCTGATCTCCTCGCCGCGATGGGCCGGCAGGCAGTGGAGCACGGCGACGTCGGGGTTGGCCAGCGCGACCAACGAGTCGTCCACCGTGTAACCCGCAAACGCCGACAAGCGGTCGGCGCGCTCGTCCTCCTGACCCATGCTGGTCCAGACGTCGGTGTACAGGGCGGATGCGCCCGTCGCGGCCTGGCGCGGATCCTCGGTGTACTGGACCGACCCGCCCCTGCCGGCAGCGTCGGCGAAGGCTTGCAGGGCCGAGAGCTCCGAGGGGTCGAAGGCGTACCCCGCGGGCGAGGCGATCCGGACCTCCATCCCCTCGAGGACGGCCGCCTTGGTCAGCGAACGGGCCATGTTGTTCGCGTCACCAACGTACGCGACCACGCGCCCGGCCGGGCGGCCGATCGCCTCGCGCAGCGTCAGCATGTCGGCGACGGCCTGGCACGGGTGAGCGGCGTCCGAGAGCAGGTTGACGACCGGGACCTCGAAGCCGGTGTGCTCGAGCGCCGTCACCATCCGTCGGAGAACAGAATGGTCGAAGACGCGTGCGCAGAGGATCCGGTGGTAACACCCGAGCGTGCGCGCCACGTCCTCAGCCGACTCACGAACATCGAGCCCGACTTCAGCTCCTTGGATGTAGACCGGGTGGCCGCCCAAGTCCACCACGGCCATCTCCGTCGAGTTGCGCGTGCGCGCCGACGGCTTCTCGAAGAGCAAGGCCACGCCCTGCCCGCGCAGACGCGGGCGAGGCGGGGCCTCGAGAGCCAGGGCCATCACCCTGTCCCACTCCACCGCGGAGAGGTGGTCGATGTCGAGGAGGTTCTGCACGGTTTCTCTGTCCCGTCGTGGTCCTATCGCCCGTCGCTGCCGGCCGGGGAGACGGCCTGCAGCGCTTCGAGCGACTCGTTCAGAATGGCCAGCGCCTGGTCGATCTCGTCGTCGTGGACGAGAAGCGGTGGAGCGAGACGCACCGCATCCGGCCGCACGGCATTGACAAGCAGGCCGCGGGCCAGTGCGTTGGCGACGACCTCCCGCGCCTCGGGTTGCCGCAGTTGTGCGGCCAGGAGCAGCCCTGCGCCTCGTACCGAGATCACGCCGGGCAACGCGCGCAAACCAGCGGCGAGCCGGAGGCCCTTCTCCCTGGCCCGGCCGCAGACGTCCTCGTCCTCCATGACCGAGAGCGTCGCCCGAGCGGCCGACAGGGCCAGCGGTTGACCCCCGAAGGTCGAGCCGTGATCGCCCGGGCCGAATGCCGCGGCGACTTCGGGACGTGCCCAGCATGCTCCGACCGGCATGCCGTTGCCCAGCGCCTTCGCCATCGTGACCACGTCGGGTCGCAGGCCTTGTGCCTGGAACGCAAACCAGTGACCGGTGCGGCCCAAACCGGTCTGCACCTCGTCGAGCATGAGCAGGATGTCTCGTTCGGTGCACAGAGCCTGCACCGTCGCGAGGTAGTCGGAGCTCGGTACGACGACGCCGCCCTCGCCCTGGAGTGGTTCGAGCAGGACGGCGGCGACGGTGGCCGGATTAAGCGCTTGCTCCAACGCGTCGATGTCGTCGTAGGGAACGTGCACGAACCCCTCGGGGAGGGGAAGAAACGGCAACTGCTTCTCAGGTTGCCCCGTCGCCGTCAGCGTGGCCAGGGTGCGCCCGTGGAACGAGTTGTCTGTGCTCACCACGACGTGGCGCTCGCCGCCACCCCAGCGGCGAGCGAGCTTTAGCGCGCACTCGTTCGCCTCGGCGCCCGAATTGGCGAAGAAGACCTGCCCTCCCGCCTGCCCCGAGCCCCCGTTCACCAGCCGATCGATCGTCCCGGCGACTTCGGGGCCCAGCTCGTTCCCGTAGAGGTTGGAGACGTGGCACAGCGTCGCCGCCTGTTCGGCGACGGCACGGGACACCGTCGGGTGGGCATGGCCCAGCGACACGACCGCGAGCCCGGTGATGAAATCGAGGTACTCCCCGCCCTCGTCGTCGACGAGCACCGTGCCTTTCCCGCGCACGAAGGTGACGGGAGGCTCCGGGTAGGTGCGCATGAGAGCGCTTCGCTCGGCCCCGCGGGTCACGGCACCACCATCGTGCCGACACCTGAATCCGTGAAGAGCTCCAGCAACAACGCGTGCGGCACCCGCCCGTCGAGGATATGAGCCCGGCCGACGCCCGACCGCACGGCGCGGGCGCACGCTTCCACCTTGGGCATCATGCCGCCCACGGCATTACCGCTGCGGACGATCTCGTCGATGATGTCCACCGAAGCCTGGTGGATGACCGTCGTCGGGTCGTCGGCGACGACGCGGAGCCCCTCGATGTCGGTGAGGAAGATCAGCTTCTCGGCTTGAAGGGCCTCGGCCAGTGCGCCGGCGACCGTGTCGGCGTTGATGTTGTAAGCCTGACCGGACTCGTCTGCGCCGATCGTCGCCACGACCGGGATCAGACCCTCCGCCACCAGTCGCTGCAGCATGGTCGGATCCACCCCCGAGACACTGCCGACGAACCCGAGGTCGACGTGGCTCGGAGCGGCCGTGATGAGGTTGGCATCCTCGCCCGACATGCCCACGGCCAGCGGTCCGTGCACGTTGATGGCGGACACGATGTCGCGGTTCACCTTGCCGACCAAGACCATGCGGGCGATGTCGAGCGTGTCGGCGTCGGTAACGCGCAGGCCGTTGCGGAATTGCGTCTCCTTGCCCAATCTGGCCATGAGCTCGCCGATCTGAGGCCCTCCGCCGTGCACCACGACGGGGAGTATGCCGACGGCACGCATCAGCACGACGTCCTGGGCGAACGAAGCCAAGGGGTCCGTGACGGCCGCGGCCGCTTCGGCGATTCCAGAGCCGCCGCCGTCGGACTCGCCGCCTTTCGCGGCGTGCAGGGCGTTGCCGCCGTACTTGACCACCACGATCTTGCCCCAGAATCGGCGAATGTAGGGCAGGGCCTCGACCAGCACGGACGCCGTCCTGGCGGCGGCCGCCTTCTGGGCCCGCGTCACTTTCGGCGGCACCGATGCCGCCCCGGAAAACGGTGTCGTCACGACGTCGTCTTGTTCTCGTCGATGTAGCCGTACCCGAGGTCAGTCCCGAGCACCACCGCCTCGCCCGCGCCCAGTCCGAGGTCGCAGGTGATCTGGACGTGCCGGCCGGCCAGGTGTGCCGCGACCGCGCCTTCGTCGTAGGGGGCCGCGATACCCCCGGCGCAGACGATGACTCCGCCGTAGGCCACCGTGGTGCGGTCTATGTCGAAGGCGGTGCCCGCCGAACCGAGCTCGGAGACGACGCGTCCCCAGTACGGGTCCTCTCCGAAGAGCGAGCACTGCACCAGCATGGAATCGGCCACTTTCCGCGCGGCGGCGTGGGCGGCCTCATCGCTCTCAGCACCACGCACGAGCACGTGGGCCACCTTGGTCGCCCCTTCGGCGTCGTCCACCATCTGCTCGGCCAGTGAGCGGCAGGCCTCGGAGAGCGCGTCGGTCAGCGCGACCGGTGTCGGTGTCGCGGCACGACCCGAGGCGAGGACGAGAACCGTGTCGTTGGTCGAGGTGCACCCGTCGACGGTGATGGAGTTGAACGAGCACGACACCGCTCGCCCGAGCGCGTTCCGGAGGCTCGGCGCATCCACCGACGCATCGGTGGTGAGGACGGCAAGCATCGTCGCCATGTTCGGCGCGAGCATCGCCGCGCCCTTCGCCATGCCGCCGACGGTGAAGCCCTCGCCGGAGACGAGGACCTCCTTGGGCACGGTGTCGGTGGTCATGATGGCCCGGGCGGCCCGCGCCGACGCACCGACGCCGGGGCCTCGCGCGGCCACGATGGGAGCCACGCGCGGCTCGACCACCTCAATCGGGAACGGGATGCCGATGAGCCCGGTCTGGCACACCAGCACCTCCTCGGTGGCCGCTCCGATCCCGGCGGCCACCGTCGAGCACAGACGCCGGGCGGCGTCACGTCCCGGCTGGCCGGTCGCCGCGTTGGCGTTGCCCGAGGTGAGAACCACCCCCGCGGCGCGACCTCCGCAGACGTCCAGGTGGGCCCGGCTCACCTGGACCGGTGCCGCCGCAGCGAGGTTGGCGGTGAAGACCCCGGCCGCGGGCACGGAGCGCCCGTCAGCCGTAGTCACGACGGCGGTGTCGGACGCGCCGTTCGCCTTGATACCCGCGGACCCACCCGCGGCCACGAACCCGGCCGGCACGGCGACGCTCACGGGTAGAACCCAGCGAGCGGAAGCCCGGTCGTCTCGGGTAGACCGAGACAGACGTTGGCGCACTGGACGGCCTGGCCGGACGCGCCCTTCACCAGGTTGTCGAGCGCACAGAGCACCACGACCCAGCCGGTCCGGGGGTCGACCCGGGCGGTGACGTGCGCGACATTGGCACCGGCCGTCGCCTTGGTCGAGGGCGGCTCTTCGCATACCACGACGAACGGCTCGCTGTCGTAGGCGTCGTGCAACGCGCCCATGACCTCGTCCGACCGAGACGACGCGAGCCACGGGGACGGGCGTAGCAGGTGGCGAGGATGCCACGCACCATCGGCGCCAGATGCGGGGTGAAGAGGACCTGGGCACCCAGAGCCTGTTCGATCTCCGGCGTGTGCCGGTGGTTCAGCAGCCCGTAGGCGACGAAGTCCTCGTCCACCGTCCCGAAGTGCAGCGACTCCTTGGCGCCGCGTCCCGCTCCCGACACGCCCGAGGCGGCGTCCACCACGACGCCGCTCCGCTCGACCAGGCCGCCGCGCACAAGGGGGGCCAGGGCGAGCACGGCTGCAGTCGGGTAGCAGCCAGGGGCCGCGACGAGGGTCGCACCGGGCAGGTCGGCGCGAAAGAGCTCGGGCAGCCCGTACACGGCCTCGCTCAGCAGAGCCGGGGCGCCGTGCTCCGCGCCGTACCAGCGCGGGTACAGCGCGGGGTCGCGGAGCCGGAAGTCCGCGGCCAGGTCCACGATGCAACCCACGCGGCCCCGCAGCTCGGGGACGAGCGCTTGGGATTCGCCGTGCGGAAGGGCGCAGAAGACCAGGTCGAGCCCATCGAGGGTGTCGGGTGCGGTCTCCTCGTAGGCGAGGCCGGGGTAGGCGGCCCGGAGGGACGGCGTGTGCACACCGACCAGCCCACCCGCCTGCGAGCGGGCGGTCGCCACCGCCACGTCGAGATCCGGGTGCGATGCCAACAGGCGGAGAAGCTCCGCCCCGGTGTACCCGGACGCCCCGGCGATGCCCACCTTCATCGCATCAATATACACAACTTCGCATATTCATGCGCGCGACGTGGTCGAGGTGGGTATCGGGACAGCAGGGCGCTGCTCAATGCGTCCCGAGTCGCTTCTGCCAGAACATACCGACGCCGACGATCTCGAACCCCATCATGTCGTTGACGGCGATCATCGGCGCGTTCTCCTCCGCGTTGGCGGTGCGAATCATGCGCACGGCGGGTGCACGCTCGGCGAGGAAGTCGAGGTTGGCGAGCTTGACGGCGAGCCCGAGACGGTGGCCGCGGTGCTCGGGGTGCACGATGGTGACCAGCTGCCAGGCCTGGCGCGGCGCGTCGTCGGCGAGCAGCAGCTCGGAGAAGGCCACGAGACGCCCGGAGGGGATGTGCTGCGCGACGGCGGCGAGCTTGGCCTTCCCGCGCGCGGCGCGGAGCTCGTCGTGCTCGTGCAGCCGATCGTCGGTCCAGACTTCCTCCTCCCTCTCCGCATCCCCGGAGGGCTCGTCGGTCGACATGCGACGCAAGAGCTCGCACTCGTCGTCGAGGTACTCGGCCGGCCACGGCGCCTCGAAGGTGAATGTTCGATACTCGCTCGCGTCCCGCGCCTGGACGACCAGCCGGCGCAGCTCGTCCAGCCGCGCCGCGTCGACCGGGACGGCAAGGTCTCGAACGTTGCCCGGCAGCATCGCTTCGAACCCGACCCTGGGCGCAAAGTGGAGCGACGGATCGTCCTCGGCCCGGTCCACGGGCACCTCGACGACGGAGTTGAGGACCCGGCGGCCGTCCGCCGATGCGCGGCGACTCATGGTCTCGACGATCGCCGTCCCGACTCCGTGGCGCCGGTGAGCCGGATGGACCCAGACCGCGATCTCCACGCTGTGGAGGTTGTCGCGCAGCGGCACCTCCATGACACCGCCCCCGAGGATCGAGCCGCCGGGTTCGCCCACGGTGAGCTGGTCGTAGCGCCGGTACCTGCCGCGGTGGCGAGCGAAGGCTTGGATGTCGCGTCAGGGAGGATCCAGCGAGCCCAGGCCAGAGCTCCTCTTCGACTGCGCGCAGGACGCTGTGCCACTCGGCCAACAAGGCGTCGTCGCCGGATGGCAGCAGTCGCACTTCCACTCGCCCACGATGCCACGCGGCCGGCGGGGGTCGGACGGCCGAGCCGGCGAAGCCCGGTGGTGTGGTCCACGCGCGCTCGCGGTTCAGCGGAGGGTGGCGCCGAACTCGTTCTCCACGGCGCGGATGCAGCGGGCGCGCATGGCCCCGACCTCCTCGTCGGTCAGCGTGCGTTCCGGCGAGCAGAAACGAAGCCGGTAGGCGAGTGACCGCGTGCCCTCCGCGATGCCGGGGCCCCGATAGACGTCGAAGAGGCGAACCGACTCCAACACCTCCCCCGCCGCCGCACGCAGCGAGTCGGCCACCTCGTCGGCGGGGTACCGGTCGCCGACGACGAGGGCCAGGTCGACGTCGGAGGAGGGAAAACGGCTGATCGCCCCTCCCCCGGCCAACCGGCGCGGGACCAACGCCTCGTCGAAGAGCAGCCCGAGGTCGACTTCGAGCCAGCCCACCCGACGGGCCGACTCGACCCCGGCGACCGTGCGGGTCACGCCGAAGGTCGCCGCGACGCCGGGATCGACCTCGCCCACGGAGCCGATGGCGGTCACCTCTCCGCCGGGACCGCGCACGACCAGGTGGGCCGAACGGCTGGGGTGCAGCCCCGCGAGCGGAGATCCGGGCCCACCGGGCGCGGCGAAGCGGACCGCATCCACGCGGAGAGCGTCGGCCAGCACGTTCCACGCCGCCACCGCGGAACGGGCGTCGTCGCCGTCGCGGGCGAAGACGACGCCGACCATCTCGCGCTCACCGGGGAGCAGGACGGTCGATGTTCCGCCGGCTCCCCCCGCTCGAACACGCGCTCTGTCCCCTCGTCGGGGTGGGAGAACACGACGCCGACCTCGAACAGCCTCACCTCTGGCTGTCGCCGTCCGGCGTTGTAGGCCAAGGCCCGCAGCAACCCCGGGAGCAACGTGCGCCGAAGGAACGGCTTCTCGCCGTCGAGCGGGTTGGACACGCGCACGGCGGGGCCGGAGAGGCCGACATCCTCGTGATCGGCCTCCGACACGAACGTGTCGGTCCATCCCTCCGAGACCCCGAGGCCGCACAGGACGTCCTTGACCTGTCGGCGTGATCGCTGCTGCGACGTCAGTCCGCCCGGCTGGGGCCAGGTCGGCATGTGACGCGGGACGTTCGAGTAGCCGAACGTCCGAGCGACTTCTTCGATGACGTCGTCGACGCCGTGGGGCTCCGGACGGACGTCCGGACGGTTCGTGGGCACGATCACGGTGATCCGCTCGTCCCCGGGACGGGCGTCACCCGGTTCCTCGAGGACGGTGAAGCCGATCGGCCCGATGAGGTCCGCGATCTCGCCGGCCCCGAGCGCCACACCGATCTGGCGCCGGACCCGGGCCACGGGAACACTCAGCGTGAACGGCATCGGGCACATCGCCGCGGATGTCGAGCATCCCGTCGGCCACCCGCAACCCGGGCACGCTCTCGCGCAACACCTCGCAGAACCGCGCCACCGACGGCTCGATGCCCCAGGGATCGCACCCGCGCTCGAAGCGCGCCGACGCCTCGGTGCGCAGACCCAGCCGTTTGGACGTGCGGGCGATGGCCATCGGCGCGAAGTAGGCGGCTTCGATCAGCACCTCCGTCGTGGACTCGGCGATCTCGGACGAGGCGCCCCCCATGATGCCGGCTATCCCCACCGGCGTGTCCTCCCCGTCGCAGATGAGGCAGTCCTCGCCCGTGTCGCCGAGCCCCCGGCCGCGCACGCCGACGGTCCGCTGGCACGCCGTCCAGGGTCACGATGACCTCGCCCGCCCGCGCGCGGCGCACGCGGAGGCCACGCCCGGGCAAAAGGGAAAGGTCGTAGGGATGGGTGGGCTGGCCCAACTCGAGCATGACGTAGTTGGACGCGTCGACCACATTGTTGATCGGCCGCATGCCGGCGAGGAGCAACCTCTGGGCCACCCGCCGCGGCGAAGGCCCGACCACGACGCGGTCGAGGACGGTCACGGTCAGGCGCGGGCAGAGGTCGGTCGACTCCACCACCGCCGTCGCGGCCCGCTCGACGGGACGGCCGCTCGGCTCGGGAACGGGGGCTCAGGCACCTCGAACGGAAGGTGCAGCCGGTTGGCCAGGTCACGCGCGATCCCCGAGATGCTCCAGGCGTCCGGGCGGTTGCCCTCGACGGTGATGTCGAAGACCACGTCGCGCTCGAGTCCGATCGCCTCGAGCAGCGGCGTTCCGGGCTCGCCCGGCGCCTCCGGACCGAGGATCATCAGTCCGTCAGCGTCGTCGCTCAGGCCCAACTCACGTGGCGAGCACAGCATCCCGTTGGAGGTGACCCCGCGTAATTTCCGGCGGGCGATCGGCTCCTCGGCATTCGGGAGGAGCGTGCCGACCGGCGCCAGCGGCACGCGGTCGCCGACGTCGAAGTTGACCGCACCGCACACGATCTCGAGCGGCTCGACGCCGGCGCCGGCGTCGACGACGACCAGGCGGATCCTGTCGGCACCCTCGATGGGCCGGATCTCGAGGACCCGGCTGACCACGACCTCGCTCAGGCCCTCCCCCACGTGCTCGATGCTCTCGACGACCAGCCCGAGGTCATCGAGCGCGGCGCGCAACACCTCGAGGTCGTCGGGGAACGGGGCGAAATCACGGAGCCAGCTGAGCGGTGTGCGCACGGTCTTTTCTCGGATTCAGAACTGCGAGATGAAGCGGATGTCGTTCTCCAGGAACGAGCGCATGTCTGGAATGGCGTGGCGCATCTGCGCCAGCCGGTCGATGCCGAACCCGAAGGCGAAGCCGGACCAGTCCGACGGGTCGATCCCGACGGCGGTGAACACCGCAGGGTCGACCATGCCGCACCCACCCAGCTCTATCCAGCCGGTGTGCGAGCAGGTGCGACAGCCCTCGCCGAAGCAGAGCGTGCACGTGATCTCGAGCTCCGCGGACGGCTCGGTGAAGGGGAAGTACGCCGGCCTGAGGCGAGACTGCATCCCGGCACCGAAGTAGGCCTCCGTGAAGACCTGGATGGTCCCGGCGAGGTCACCGAAGGTGATGTCGCGATCGACCACGAGGCCCTCGATCTGGTTGAACACGGGGAGGTGCCGCGCGTCGGGGGTGTCGAGTCGGAAGCACTTGCCCGGCATGACGGCGTGGATCGGCAACGAATCCTCGGCCACCGCGCGTTCCATCAGATGGATCTGCACCGGCGAGGTGTGCGTCCGCAAGAGCACCGTCTCGGGCTCGCCGAGGTCGAGATACATGGTGTCGTACATGCCCCGGGCAGGGTGCGCCGGGGGAATGTTGAGTGCCTCGAAGTTGTACCAGTCCGATTCGGCTTCGCGTCCCTCCGCCACGGTGAAGCCCATAGCCGACGAAGACATCCTCGAGTTCGGCCCTGGCCTGGGTCACCAGGTGGAGGTGGCCCCGTGCCGGAGACGAGAGAACCTGGTCCGGGATCACCTCGGTGAGGTCGAGGCGGTCGGCGGCGAGCGCCATCTCCCGCTCCGTCTCGGACGAGCGCCACCCGCCTGCTCTCGATCTCCGCCTGGAGTCCGAGCCGCGGCCTCGTTGAGGCGGCGGCCGGCCTCCTTGCGCTCGTCGGGATGGAGAGCGCCCAGGCGCCGGTGGGCCCGCGTCAGCGGGGAGCGCTTGCCGAGGAGCTCGGTCTCGATCTGGGCCAGCTCCACGGTGGACGATGCGGCCGCGATGGCGCGGCTGCCCTCGGCGGCCAGAATCTCGACGTCGGCGTCTACGTTCTCCGTCACCATGATTGGTCGAAATGCTAGATGCCGTCGCGGGCGGGGCCGAAGCTTCCGCCGGCGGGCGACGGTACGGCTTCGGCAGTCCGGCGCTGCCGCAAGGCCTCGAAGCACATCACCGCAGCAGCCACGCCTACGTTGAGCGACTCGGCCCGTCCCACCATCGGAACCGCGACCGTCCCCGAGAGCGACTCGCAGAGGTCGGGGGCGAGACCGGAGGACTCGTTGCCGAGGAACAGCGCAGTGGGCCGCGACCAGTCCACGGCGGAATAGTCCTCGCCGCCGTGGACGACGGTCCCCAAGGTGCGGTAACCGCTCGCGGCGAGCCGTCGGCGGCGGACGCCGCCGGGGCGTCCCACACGGCGAACGGGACGTGGAACAGCGAGCCGGCCGAGGAGCGGACGGTCTTCGGGTTGTACGGGTCGACCGAATCGGCGGCGAAGACCACCGCGTCGACCCCCGAGGCGTCGGCCCCTCGCAGCACGGTCCCGGCGTTCCCCGGGTCGCGCACGTCGACCAGCACGACCACGAGAGACGCCGGTCGGGCCGCCCAGCGCTCCGGGGCCGGGTCGTCGAGCATGGGCAGCACGGCCATGACGGGTTGCGGGGTGACGGTGTCGGCCACGCGCTCGAGGACGCCGGAGGCGAGCGGGAAGACACGGACACCTCCGGCTACCGCACGGTCGCACACGCGGCGAGTCGCCTCGTCCGACGAACCTTCAGGTGAGACGTAGAGGGACTCGACCGCCAGGCCCGACTCCAAGGCGCTACGAACGAGCTCAGGACCCTCAGCGACGAAAGCGCGTTCGCTCCAGCGCGTCGAGCGCTTCTGGAGGAGCCCCCGCAACCGGCGGACACGCCGGTGCGTGAACGCGAGCCGCTGGCTCAGGAAGCGACCTCGGCAACCTCGGGCGCGTCGGCGAGCGGCGCTGCCCCCAGCGCGTCCTGCGAGGTCCGCACCAGCGCGGCGAACGCGGCCGGGTCCGTCACCGCCAGGTCGGCGAGCACCTTGCGGTCGACCTGGACCCCGGCCTGGTGCAGACCGTTGATGAGCCGGCTGTAACTGATCCCGTTGGCCCGGGCGCCGGCGTTGATGCGCTGGATCCACAGCTTGCGGAAGTCGCCCTTGCGCGCCCGGCGGTCGCGATAGGCGTACTGCATCGAATGCATGAGCTGCTCGTTGGCCGCGCGATAGGAACGGCTCTTGTTGCCGTAGTACCCCTGGGCCTGCTCCAGTATGGCGCGGTGGTGCTTGCGGCCGTGGACAGCGCGCTTCACTCTCGCCATAGGGGCCTCCTCTCTCGGAAAGTTCTGGGGTGGGACGTGGACTGCCGGCGCGGAGGCGCTCAGATGCCCAGCATCCGGCGCGTCGCGCGCTCGTCCGCCTTGGCGATGTCGCTCTCACGACCGAGCCGGCGCGTGCGCACGCTGGACTTGTTCTCGAGCAGGTGCGACCGGAAGGCCTGACGTCGGCGCAGGCGCCCGCTCCCGGTCACCTTGATGCGCTTCGCTGCTCCCCTGTCCGTCTTCATCTTCGGCATTGCGTCATCCCTCTTCTGCGGACGCCGCGATCTCGCTGACCCCTTCGACCACCGGTGCGCTCCCGTTGCCTCCGGCCTGGCTCGCCGCCGGCGGTGCCGCGGGATCCACTCCCTGGCCCTCACCCGCGTCGTCCTGGTGGCCTGGACCACGCTCGGAGCGCTGCTGGTTCGACGCCCTCGACTGCGCCGCCTGGCGCGCCCGCTTGTCGGGGGCGAGCACCATGATCATGTTGCGGTTGTCGAGCTTTGGCTCGGCCTCGATCTTGGCGACGCCCTCCATCTGCTCGGCGATCCGATCGAGGATCCGCTTGCCGTGCTCGGGGTGGTAGACCTCGCGACCTCTGAACATGATCGTGATCTTGACCTTGTGCCCCTCGGCCAAGAACTTGGCCACCTGCCGGGTCTTGGTGTCGAAGTCCCCCGGACCGATCTTCGGCCGGTACTTCATCTCCTTGATCCCGACGTGAACGGTCTTGCGGCGGCTCTCCTTGGCCCGCTGAGCCTCGTCGAACTTGAACTTGCCGAAGTCCATGATCCGGCAGACCGGCGGGTTGGCCATAGGCGCCACTTCCACGAGATCGAGCTCGAGCTCCTTGGCGATGGCGAGCGCCTCCGGCAACGGCTTGATGCCTAGCTGGACACCGTCGGGGTCCACGAGCCGGACTTCACGGGCACGGATGCGGTCATTGATCCGGTGCTCTGTAGTGGTTTCAGCGACGATGCGTCATCACACCTCTCACTCGGGCCCGCGGTCCTTCCGCAAGCCAATCGGAGGAGCGAGACCGGCCCGCGGGGGGAAACCCGCGGCCGAGGACAATCGACCTGGCGCACGTGCTCACCGGCGAGGCGAGCCAACGGTGGCCAGGTGGAGACCCCTCAGTGGAGGCCCCGCTTCCAAGTAGTCAAGGTGCATACAGTACCAGCATGGCCAGCCTTTGGACACCGTCGGGTGAGCATTTCCCGAAGAAAGAAGAGGCGGAGACGCCGACCGGCGCCCCCGATAGCGGCGGCGCCGGTCCTGGAGGGGGCGGCTCCGGCGAGGGTCCGCCGCCGCGGGGCGGCTCACCGGGCGCCGGGGGGCCCGGCCCGGGGAGCGAGGAGGAAGTGGCCGAGACCCAGGCTGCCGTCGACGCGATGCGGGAGCAGCTGGCCCACACGCCGGCCGAGGTGGTGGTGGCCAACCACTGCTACGGGCTGTTCGAGCTGGCCGCCATCTACCTTTCCCAGAGCCCGGCCATGCTGTTCCAGGCCCGCCTCGCCATCGACGGGCTGGGCGCCCTGCTCGACGGCCTGCGGGGGCGCCTCGGCGAGGCCGAGCCCTCGCTGCTCGAGTCCCTCTCGCAGTTGCGACTGGTCTACGTGCAGCTCGAGGGCGCCGAGCGCTCGTCGGCTGAGGCCTCGGGAGACGACGGAGCGGGCTGAGCGAGGTCGAGCGGCGGACCCCGACGTGGGTCAGGTTGGCGGTCCGTGACAGGACCGCGAACACCCCGTTCCCTCGGTGGCCCTCCGCTATCGTCTGCCCCCGTGGGACTCGGCGGAGTAGGGGACGACGGGGGCCGGCGGAGTAGGGGGAGGAAGACATGTGGATCCGGGCGGTCGTTCTGAGATGCCTCGGGTCATGCATCCTCGCCACTCTGGCTCTGGCCTTGGCCTGCCCGATGTCCGGCCCGGGCTCGGTGTCCGCCGCGGGGGCGGCGGTCCCGGCCGAGGGTGCCGGCCCGGTCACCACTTCATTTCCGGGGATCGCCCTGCCCCGGGGCATCACGACGGGCCCCGACGGGGCGCTCTGGTTCGCCGATTACGGGAACGACACGATCGGCCGGATCACGACGAGCGGCGCCGTCTCGGAGTTCTCCAGCCCGGACATCGACGGGCCGAACGGCATCACGTCCGGCCCTGACGGGGCACTCTGGTTCACCAATCAGGCCAACAACACCATCGGCCGGATCACGACGAGCGGCGCCGTGACCGCCTATTCGAGCCCCGCGATCCACGACCCGACCGACATCACGGCCGGCCCCGACGGCGCGCTGTGGTTCACCAATCAGACAAGCAACATGATCGGCCGTATCACGACCAGCGGATCCGTCACGAGCTTCTACGTGGGCGCGGGCAACGCGGAGCCCCATGGCATCACGGCAGGCCCCGACGGGGCGCTGTGGTTCACCGACCCTGGGGACGACACGATCGGTCGCATCACGACGAGCGGTCACGTGTCGCTCTTCCACAGCACCGGCATCGATCGCCCGTCCGGTATCACCTCGGGGCCCGACGGAGCGCTGTGGTTCACCAACGATCCGGGGGCCGGTAACGGATCCATCGGCCGCGTCACGACCAGCGGTGCCGTCACCGACTTCACGAGCGCCGGCCTCTACGATCCGCACGACATCGTGAGCGGTCCCGACGGGGCGCTCTGGTTCAGCGACAACGGCGCACCGGATGGGTACTTCACGGTCGGACGCATCACCACCTCAGGGGTCATAAGTGGCTACAGCTACACGCCGCCGAACCCCAGCGCCTTCACGTTGACCTCGCTCGACATCGCATCGGGCCCCGACGGGAAGCTCTGGTTCACATCGACCGACAGAGGAAGCAACGCCATCGGACGCGTCACCACGACGGGAACCTTCCGCATGTTTCCCGGTGGCATCAACAATCCAGAGGACATCGCGGCTGGTCCCGACGGGGCGTTGTGGTTCACCAACTATGACTATCCCACCGGAGGGAACTCCATCGGCCGCATCACCACGAGTGGCTCGGTCACGACCTACAGCGGGAGCGGGATCGACGACGCGCTGTACATCGCGGCCGGCCCCGACGGGGCGTTGTGGTTCTCGGACGACCACAGGATCGACCACAAGGGTTACGCCATCGGGCGCATCACCACGAGTGGTTCGGTCACGACATACACCGGAGACGGGATCGGCGAGCCGTTCGACATCACGGCCGGTCCCGATGGCGCCATGTGGTTCGACAACTTCAAGACCATCGAAGGTCCGGCAAACATCGGGCGCATCACCACGGACGGACGGATCACGACGTACCCCATCGACGGAGCGACCTTCGTGTATTCCATGACGGCCGGCCCGGACGGAGCAGTGTGGTTCACCGGATTCGACGAGACAGCGCCCGGGCTGGTCGGCTACGGCGTGGTCGGCCGCATCGCGACGAGCGGAGACGTGACGCTCTACCCCGACGGCAGCACAGACATCCCGAGCGCCATCACGGCGGGATCCGACGGTGCGCTGTGGTTCATCGAAGGATCCGACACGATCGGCAGGATCACGACGAGCGGTTCCATTACCGACTACCCCATCCCACCGCGTAAGTTCTCCGGACTGGAGGACATCACCGCCGGTCCCGATGGCGCATTGTGGTTCACCGGCAGTAAGGATTACATCGGGAGGATCACCACCGGGGGCGTCGTGTCGATCTACCCAGGAGTGCCCGAGCCGTCGCCAGGCGAGGTCAAGGGCACCTTCGACCAGCCGATGATCACGGCCGGTCCCGACGGGGCGCTGTGGTTCACCACCGCACCCGGTGCAAACTCCATCGGGCGGATCAGCGCCCCGTCAGCGTCTGGATGACTCCGGCGACGATCTCTCCCGGAACCACGCACGGCGCGTCGGTCCGGCGAGTCAGGGCGTCGGCGTCCGGGCCGCCGCGGCGGCGAGTCCTTGGACCGTCCGACCGATGAACTTCCCGAGCTGGCGCCGGTAGAGCCAGCCGGTCCCGGGCACCTTGGCCCGGAAGGTCGAACGCCAGCGCACGGTGGTGCCCGAGGCCGTGGGGGTGAGCGTGACGACCGCCCGGTAGTCGCGCAGCGGCAATCCGTCCTCGAGCACGTAGGAGAAGACACGTTCCGGTAGTGCGCTCGACGACCCGCTCGCGGCTCTTGAACCGGCCGGTCGTGAACAGGCGCACGGCGCCCAGGCCCTCGGGTGAACCGTCTCCGGGCTCGACGAGCGCGAAGGAGTCGATCGGCGACCACTCCGGCCACGTCGAACCGTCGGCCAAGAGCGCGAACACGGCGGCGGGGTCGCCCTCCGTCGCCACCGTCTGATCGATCACCTGCTCGGCCATGCCTGCCTCCTCGTCACGCTGCGGCGGCCCGTCCGGATCGAGCTGCGGGCCGGTTCGTCGTGCTGCCCAGCCATCCGTAGCGACTGTACCATTTGGTACATGCCAGACGGATCCACTCGGCGTGCCGAGAGCCTTCGGGCCGCGTGCTGCTCGACGCGGTGATAGAGCACTTCACGCAGGACGGACTCGGCGACCAGAGCCTGCGGCGCATCGCCGAGTCCGTGGGGACCAGCCACCGCATGCTCCTGTACCACTTCGGATCGAGGGACGGCCTGCTCCTGGCGGTGGCCCAGCGAAGTCGAGGCAGCGAACGCAGGCCGCGGTGGCCGAGATGGGCGAGGTGGCCGCACGGGGCGACCGACGAGGTCCTCCGTACCGTGTGGGCCTCCGTGTCCGACCCGGGCTGGCCGACTTCGAGCGGCTGTTCTTCGCCCTCTACGGGCGAGCCCTCCAGGGGGACCCGGCGCTCCGCCCGCTGCTCGAGGGCGACATCGCCAGCTGGCTGGACGCCAACGCCGCCATGGCCGCGTCGGCCGGGCTCGACGTGGCTCCCGAGACGGCGCGGGTCCACGCCCGGCTGGGCCTGGCCGTCGTGCGCGGCCTGCTGCTCGACCTGCTGGCGACGGGAGAGCGTGACCGAGGTAGGTGCAGCGCTCGAGGCGTTCGCCGCCCGCTACGCGGGCGCCTGGTGGGAGCGCGACGTTGAGCCGGCCGGGACGAGCGACCGCGCCTCGTAGCGGCCGCCGTGGCCCGGCGACAACGTGAACACGACCTCGGCGCCGACCTCGATGCGTGCGGGTGCCGTCGGCGATCGCCGTGGCGTGGAAGCCGAACGACGCGCCGGCGTCGTCGACGACCGTGCCCAGGCCCTCGCGCCGGGTCGAACGAGGCGACGCGCCCGTGATGCGGTCCGGCGGAGGGGACGGGGCCGGCCACGTCAGTGGACGATCTTGGACAGCGGGATCTCCAAGATGTCGGTGGCGCCATGGTCGCGCAGCGCCGGGATGAGCGTGTTGATGCCGGACTTGGCCACCACGGTCTCGAGCGCGAAGGCGCCGCCTCCGGACAGCTCCGAGATCGTCGGCGCGCGCATGGAGGGCAGCACGGCGAGGACGGCGTCGAGGTTCTCGGCCGAGACGTTGAGCTTCACCAGCACCTTGCCCCGCGCCTCGAGCGTGCCCTGCAGCAGCGTGAGGATCTGCTCCATGGCGTGGCGCTTGTCGGGATCGGCGGCCGACGCGGGATTGGCGATCAGCTCGGTGCGCGACACGAGTAGCGTCTCGATCACCTTCAGCCCCGCGGCGCGCAGCGCGCTGCCGGTCTCGGTCATGTCGACGACGGCGTCGGCGATGTCGGGGACCTTGGCCTCGGTCGCGCCGTAGGAGAGGGCGATGTCCGCCTCGATGCCGTGGGCCTCCAGCGCGCGGCGGGTGAGCTCGGGGTACTCGGTGCTCACGCGCAGGCGGCCGGGGCTGCTCGGCCGCGCATCGCGGCCAGCTCCGCGAGCGACGAGGCGGGCGAGTCGGCGCCGACGGCCAGCACGATGCGGGCCGGGTTCGACGTCGCCTTCGAGTAGGCGAGCTCGCCCAGCGAGACGACCTCGCTCCCCCGCTCCTCGATGCAGTCGCGCCCGGTGATGCCGATGTCGAAGAGGCCGTCCGCCACGTACACCGGGATCTCCTGCGGCCGCAGGATGCGCACCTCGTCGATGCGCGGGTCGTCGATGGTGGCCCGGTAGGCCACGTCCGACGCCCGGTTCACGGCGAGGTCGGCGTCCTCGAAGAGCTGCATGGTGGCGCGTTCGAGCGAGCCCTTGGGCAGGACGAGGCGGAGCATGGGGTGCAATCTTCGCAGACCGGCGCGGGTCGACGTGCCTCCAGATGGGGCAAGCTGAGCCGGTGCCGCCGCCCTACGACGTCTTCAACTTCTTGAACCTGCTCGGGATAGAGATCCACCAGGCCGGACCCGGCGAGTACCCCATGGCCCGGCTGACCGTGGCCCACGACCTCATCGCGGGACGGGCTTCCTCTGGGCGCCGGTGGTGATCACGCTGGCCGACGCGCTCTGCGCGTTCGGTGTCAACCACCACTGGCCCGAGGGCGCCAAGAGCTTCACGACCGTCGACTGCTCGGCCAACTTCATATCGAGTGCCCGCGAGGGCGAGGTCGTCATCGCCACCGCGTCGCCGCTCCACCACGGCCGCACCACGCAGGTGTGGGACGCCACGGTGACGAACGAGACGACCGAGCGGCTGATGGCGTCGTACCGCTGCACCCAGCTGATCCTCTACTGAGCGCCGATGTTCGCGCCTGTCCTCGACGCGGTCGGACTCACCCGTCACATCGACGGAACGCCCGCGTCTGGTGGCCGGACCGCCTCGCAGGAGCCGCTCGCGCCAGTAGGCGGCTTCGAACGTCGCCGGATCCGTCCCGGCCACGAAGTCCCGGACCACGGCGGCGAACCTGGCTGGGTCGCTGTGGTGAGGGAAGTGACCCGCCTCGTCGAAGATCTCCAGCTCGCTCCCGGGGAAGGCCAGCTGGGCCAAGCGCCCGTGCCCGAGGGGGATGATCGCATCGCGGCGACCCCACACGATGAGGGTGGGAAGCCCCTCGGCCAGATAGGCGCGGTCCAGCATGGTGATGACCTGTCCCTGCCAGTCGACGCCCGAACGCAGCGTGCGGAGGATGGCGCGGCGGGCCTCGGCGTCGGGAAGCGCGTCGAACACGGCGAGGATCTCCTCGGCGTCGCGGCCCAACGCGGTGTCGAAGAGGCGCATCAGGCCGGCACCGAGCCGGCTGGCCACCCTGAGCGGCGGAAGTCCGAGGAGGGGCATGAGCATCTCTACGCCAGGCACGGCAGCCATCCGGAGCAGCGGGCTGACCGTGCGCCCCACTCCCCCGCTGCCGACGAGCACGAGGCGTTCACAGCGCTCGGGGAACTGGTACGCGAACTGCGCCGCCACGCCGCCGCCGAGCGAGTGACCGACCACGGTGACGCGGTCCACCTCCAGAACGCTGAGGAGGTCGCGCATCCCGTTGGCGTAGCCGGCCACCGTGTAGTCGCCCCTCGGCTTCTCGGAACGGCCGTGACCGAGGAGGTCGGGCGCGATGATCGTGTGGTGCTGCGCCAGCCGCTCGAAGACCGGACGCCAGGTGTCGGAGCTGTCACCGATGCCGTGGAGAAGGAGCAGCGCCGGGCCGGTGCCCGCCTTCACGTAGGCCCGCCGGTAGCCGTGCACCTTGGTGTAGCGCACGACGAAGCGTCCCTCGCGGCGCACACCCGCTCGGAACCGGATTCCACACGGGTCGATTGGGCGGGGTTCGGCTGCTGCCCTGTTGCCCGGCGTCATGTCCATCGGCATCGTCTGATCCATGCCGGCCTCCGGTCCGGTACGCGTTGGCGCCGCCACCCGCGTCCTCACGTTACGGATGAGACGTGTCGTCGCGGTGTCACGGGTATGAACGCTCGATGAATGCGGCGGCGGCCACGGCCCGACGCTCTCGGCGAGACCCAGCGTGTTCGGTCAGGAGCGTGGCGTCACGACAGGGCGGTACTGCGCAGCAGGCGCACCATCTCGATGCCCGTCAGCGCGGACTCTCGGCCCTTGTTGGTCTCATCGGGCTCCGACCGTTCCAGCGCTTGCTCGAGCGTCTCGGTGGTGAGGACCCCGAAGACGACCGGAACACCGGTCGCCAGCTGGACCTGCTGGAGGCCCGCGGCGCACTGGCCGGCGACGAAGTCGTAGTGGCTCGTGTCACCGCGGACCACCGCACCGAAGCACAACACTGCGTCCACCTTGCCGGCGTGCGCGAACGCTCGCGCCACGAGCGGCAGCTCGAACGCACCCGGAGCCCACGCCACCGTGACGTCCCGGCGGTCGGTCCCCGCCTCGTCGAGCGCTCCGAGGGCGCCGTCGAGCAGGCGGAGGGTCACGCCGCCGTTGAAGCGGGCACAGGCGATGCCGAGCCTCAGCCCGGTGCCCTCGTGCCCACCGCTGAGCGTGGCGCCCACCTGCGCCGAGGCGCCTTCGATCGCGCCGTCGGGCAAAGGGGCGAGGTCCGATCCCGCCACCTACTGGTCCGATCCCGCCATACGGAGCCCTAGACGATTTCGTCGAGACCGTGGAGCAGGTGGCCCATCCGTTCGCGCTTGGTGCGCAGGTACTCGATGTTCTCGGGGTTCGGCGACGGCTGGAGCGAGATCCGCTCGGTGATGTCGAGGCCGAAACCCTCGAGCCCGCCGTACTTGGCGGGGTTGTTCGTCATGAGGCGCATGGTGGTGACCCCGAGGTCGACCAGCATCTGGGAGCCGATCCCGTACTCGCGACTGTCGACCGGGAGGCCCTGCTGCAGATTGGCGTCGACGGTGTCGTGCCCCTCCTCCTGCAGCTGGTAGGCGCGGATTTTGTGGCCGAGCCCGATACCGCGACCCTCGTGGCCGCGCAGGTAGATGAGGACGCCGCGTCCTTCCTGCTCAATCAGGTCGAGCGCGGCGTGCAGCTGCGGCCCGCAGTCACAGCGCAGCGAACCGAACACGTCGCCCGTCAGGCACTCGGAGTGCACGCGGACCAAGACGTCCTCGCTGCCGGCGACGTCGCCCATCACGAGTGCGAGGTGCTGCTCGTTGTCGAGCACGGACTCGTAGACGAGGGCGCGGAACTCGCGGCCCTTGGCGGGGATGCGAGCCTCGGACACGAGCCGGACCAGCTTCTCGTTCTGGCGGCGATAGCGGATCAGGTCGGCGATGGAGATGAGCGGGAGGTCGTACTTCTTGGCGAACCGCTCGAGGTCGGGCAGGCGCGCCATCTCCGACTTGTCCTCGGTCACAACTTCGCACAGGACACCCGCAGGAGAGAGGCCGGCGGCCCGGCTGAGATCGACCGTCGCCTCGGTGTGCCCCGCCCGCTTGAGCACCCCGCCGGTGCGGTAGCGCAAGGGAAAGATGTGCCCGGGCCTGTTCAAGTCTGCGGGCCGCGTCGCCGGGTCGACGAGCGCGGCGATGGTGCTGGCCCGGTCGGCCGCCGAGATCCCCGTGGTCGTGCCGTGGCGGGAGTCGACACTGACCGTGAACGCTGTGCGCTGCGCCTCCGTGTTGGCCGTCACCATCAGCGGCAGGTCCAGGGCGTCGGCCCGTTCGGGCAGCAGCGGAACGCAGATGACCCCGGAGGTGTGGGCCAGGAAGAACGCGATGTTCTCGGGCGTGGCCGCCTCGGCCGCCATGACGAGGTCGCCCTCGTTCTCCCGGTCCTCGTCGTCGACCACCACGGCCATGCCGAGGCGGGCGATGGCGTCGATGGCTTCGCGCACGGTCGAGAAGCCCATCAGGCTGCGAGCTCCACTCGAATGTCCTCTCCCAGCCGTTCGACCGAGACGAGCCTGCCTCTCCACACGTCTCCAATTGTGCCAGCCCCGGGCCCGGAGAAAAGCGGCACGCCGTCGTCGCCGCCGAAGAACGCCGGCGCGAGGTACAGGACATAGCGGTCCACCAGGCCAGCAGCGTGAAAGTCGTGGGCCACGGTCGCTCCGCCCTCGACCAGCAGTTCGAGGACACCGCGGCGGCCCAGCTCGGAGAGCACTTCACTCAACTCCCCCGAGAGCTCGAGGGCCGGTCGGACGCGGGCGTCCGCAGGAGCCGAACCCAGAACCACGCGCAGCGGCTGCGGACCGCTCCACCCCGTCGGCGATCCGCACCGTGAGCTCGGGATCGTCGGCTCGCACGGTGCCGGCCCCGACGAGGACGGCGTCGGAGCGCGCCCGCAGGCGGTGGACGTCCTGGCGGGAGGCTTCGCCCGTGATCCACCGGCTGGTGCCGTCGGGCGCGGCGGTGCGCCCGTCCAGGCTGGCGGCCATCTTGAGCACGACCCAGGGCAGCCCGGTCGTCCGCTGCTTGAGGTAGGGCGCCAGCTGCTCGGCCACGACGGTCCGCTTCGACGCCCACCTTGACCTCGACGCCGGCCGCCCGCAGCGTTTCGATCCCCCGGCCCGACACGAGGGGGTCCGGGTCCACGACGCCGATCACGACCCGCGCCACCCCCGCCTCTACGATCCCGGCGGTGCAGGGCGGCGTCCTTCCTTGGTGGTCACACGGCTCCAGGGTGACGTAGAGGGTGCTGCCGCGGGCGTGCTCCCCTGCCGCGGCCAGCGCCGCGGCCTCGGCGTGGGGGCCGCCGGGAGGAGCAGTCGCCCCTTCGAAGGTCCGCTTCTGGTCGCGGGTCGGGCGGCACGACGACGCAGCCCACCCAGGGGTTGGGTGCGGTGGACCCGCGGACCGGTGGCGGCAACCTCCAGCGCCCGGCGCATGTGCTCCGCATCGTCCATGGCTCACATCCTCGTCCCGTGCTCAGCGAACACGGTTCCTCGACGCAGTTCTTGTCGCAATTCCTCACTCAATATGCTAGAACACGTTTCATTTTTTGTCGAGAACTGCAGGTCATGGGGCTGAAGTCGACGCTGATCGGGTCTCAGCGCCGACCGCCCTCGAGCACCGCGACGAGGCCGGTCACGTCGTCCACGATGGCCGTGTGCGGCGCCTGCGACAACGTCGTCTCGTCGTGCGCGCCGCTCAGGACGCCGACCACCGCCCCCGCCTCGGCCCGGGTGCCGGCCTCGAGATCGCTCGCGGTGTCGCCGACCACGGCCACCGCCCGAGGGTCCGAGACCCCCAGGCGGGCCATGGCGCCGAGGATCATGTCGGGCGCCGGCCGGCCCCGGCCGACGTCGGCGGGCGAGAGCGCCAGGTCGATTTCGCCCTCCCAACCCAGCGCGGCCAGCAGAGCGTCGCGGGTCGAGGGCGCGAAGCCCGTGGTGAGGCAGACCAGGACGCCCCGGGCGCGCAGCTCACGGAGGACGGCCAGCGCGCCAGGGACCGGCTCGGCGCCGCCCGCGGCGACGGAGGCCTCGTAGACCCGGGCGAACTCGGCGGTGGCACGGGCCGCCTCGCGCGGTGGGAGGAGCGCGGCGAACACGTCGGCCTTGGACCAGCCCATCGTGACGCGCACCAGCTCGGATGCTTCCGCCGCACGGGGCGTGCCGGGGAGGATCCCGCCGGCCCGGAGCGCGTCGTCGAAGGCGGCTTCGACCGCGCCGTCGTCGCGCACGGTCGTGCCGGCCATATCGAGGCAGGCGAGGGCGAACGGGCCGATCACGCCGGGACGGCGACGCCGGCCGCCTCGAGCGTGTCGGCGGCGATGGCCGGCGCACAGGTCATGCCCCGCCCGCCGGGACCGGTCACCAGGACGACGCCTGCCTCGATCTCCTCGCGCAGGCACACCCCGCCGTCGCGCCGCTGGGCGTAGACGCCCTCCCACCGCCGCCGCACCGGTGGGAGCGGCGCGCCGAGGATCCGGGCCGCACGCGCCAGCAGCTCGTCCGTCGGGCGCCTCGCTCAAGCGCGAAGTCGAAGGGCTCGTCGTACGCATGGGTGTCGCCAACGGTGAGACCGCCGTCGGGCCGCTGCACCAGCAGCAGCTGCAGGTGGTGCGTGGCCGCGACCGGGGACTGCGGGCCGAGCGTGGCCAGCGGCGCCTCGGCGAAGGCCGGGTAGTAGCGCAGGGTGTCGGCGTCGGCGACCGAGGTGGTGAGCGCGCCGCCGAACGGCTCGGTCTCGAACATCTGGAGCCGGACCCGCTGCAGGCGCTCGGCCACGGCCGTCGTGCCCGGCAGGTGGTCGTAGTCGGCTCCGGTGGCCACGATGGCGAGGTCGCCCTCCACCGGGTGCCCTCGTGTCGACGAGCGTGCCGCCCGGCTCGGCGGCCACGACGCGATGCCCGGGACGGAAGCGGTAGCGCGCCGGCGCGATGCGGCGCGAGGTGGTCACGCAGCGCGCCCAGGGCGCGGCGCGGCTCGACCACCGCATCGAGCCCGCAGTGCAGCCCTCCGGTCACCTCCCCCGCGACGGCGGGGTTGCGCTCCTTGACCTCGTCGGGCTCGACGAAGGCGATGTCGCGTGCCGCTGCGGCCGGGAGCCGGGCGAAGGCCTCCATGACCGAGCGCTCGGACTCGTCGCTGCAGGCGACGGTGAGCGAGCCGTTGGCACGGAACCCCACGCCCGGGACTTCGGTGCCGATCTCGCTCCAGCGCCGGCGGGCCCGCAGCGCCACGTCGAGCTCCTCGCCCTCGCGCCGGCCGCTCACCCAGACCAGGCCGAAGTTGCGCACCGAGGCGCCGGTCGGAGCGGCCGCGGCCTCGAGGTGCTCGACCTCCCAACCGGCCCGCACGAGCTCCAGCGCATGCCACGTGCCCAGGACGCCACCGCCGGCGACGACGGCCCGGCCGTCGGGGCTCACTGGATGTCTGCTGCGTCTGCTGCGTCCGCGGCTGCGTCGGCGTCGGCCAGCACCGCGGCACGGATGGCCTCGGCCGCCTCCCAAGGCCGCTCGTGGCCGAAGACGGCGCTCCCGGCGACGAAGACGTTCGCCCCCGCTCTCGACGCCACGGGCGCGGTGTCGACGTCGATACCGCCGTCGACCTCGACGTCGACGGCCAGGGAGCGGGCGTCGACGGCGCGGCGCACCTGCTCGACCTTGCCCATGACCTCGCGCGATGAAGCTCTGGCCGCCGAAGCCGGGGAACACGGTCATGCACAGCACGAGGTCGACATCGTCCAGATACGGCTCCACGGCGTCGAAAGGCGTGTCGGGGTTGAGGGCGAGCCCGGCCCGCAGCCCGAGCTGGCGCATCTGCGCGACGAGCTCCGCGGTGCCGCCGATCTCGACGTGCACGGTGCAGCCGTCGGCGCCCGCGTCGGCGAAGGCCTGGAGATAGCGCCCGGGCTCGGTCATCATGAGGTGGCAGTCGAAGAAGAGCGGCGTGTGGCGTCGCAATGACGCGACGACGGGCGGGCCGATAGTCACGTTGGGTACGAAGTGGCCGTCCATCACGTCGACGTGGAGCCAGTCGGCGGCCGCCGCCACTTCGCCGACCTGCTCGGCCAGCGCCCCGAAGTCCGCCGAGAGGACCGACGGGGCGATGCGCACGAGCCCGGGCGGGCCCGCGTCACGTGCCTCGTGGCTGCGCGTCGACTCGGGCACCGTCCTGCTCCCCTCCCCGCTCGTGATCCCCTGCGTACTCACGTCACGGCGCCCGCCGGCGCCTTCGTCGTCCTCGAAGCGTCCGTCGTCGTGCCGGCTTCGCTCAGCGATCTCAGTGGAAGCGAGCCCAGCACAAGATCCGGCGGAACCCGTAGAAGTAGGGCTCTCGTTCCCCGAGCTCCTCAATGAGGCGCTCGCGATAGCGCTCGACGAACGCATCGAACAGTTCGGGCGTCAGCCGCTTGCGATAGGGCGTGAGCAGCGTGCCCATGACCCACTCGACGACTTCTGACGTCGACTCGAGCTCGTGCCCGTAGACCTCCATGCGCACGATCTGGTCCTTCGCTCCGAGCTCGTAGAGCAGGTCGGCATAGAGCTCCGGCGAGAGGACGAAGCGTCCCCGGTCCTCCGGCACGTCGCCGTCGAGGGCGTCGATGAACGGCGATTCGTTTGCGACCTGCTGCGCGAGCAGGTGCGAAGGGTGACGGTAGTTGGCGGGCACTTGGAAGGCCAGCTGCCCGTCGGCCCTGAGCGCGGTGCGCATGCCGCGCCAAGAGGTTCAGGTGGTCGTCCACCCATTGCAGCGACGCGTTGGCGAAGACAAGGTCGAGATCCTCCCCGAGCCACGTCGCGATGTCACCCTCCACGAAGCTCAGCCCGGGCACACCCGAGTGCGCGGTCTGCGCGCGCTCGAGCATGGCGGCAGACGAGTCGATGCCGATTGTCTCCTTCGCCTCCATCTCCTCGTGCAACACCTTCGTGAGGTCACCGGTCCCACACCCCAGGTCGACGACGCGCCCGCCCGGGACGGGATGGCACAGGCCCATGAGATCGTCGAACGGTTGCTGGCGCTCGGACCGGAACCGCTCGTACTGATCAGGGTTCCACCCGTCGATCGGAGTGACAGTCACCGCAGCCATGTCTACTCGGTCCCGAGCCGCTCCCCGGAAACGAGGTGGGCGCCTCGGATCCAGTCGTCGACCGTCATGGGCGAACGGCTCTCGGGCTGCACGCGCCGCAGCACGAGGGCGCCGTCAGCCGTGGAGACCGCGGACCCGACGAGCGTTCCGGGCGCGGTCCCGTCCGTGTCGCCCGCGTCGCGGTCGACCGTGGCCTCGAGGACGGTCAGGCGCCCGCCACGAAACGTCGTCCAAGCGCGGCCGAGCCGTACCACGCGACCGAGCTGTTCCGCCGTGCTGTTCCAGTCGAGGTACAGGTCGTGGGGCGTGATCTTGGCGGCGACCGTCGGCTCCCCACGCTGGGGCTCGGGCTCGGGCAGGCCGGCCACGCCGTCGGCCAGCGCCTCGACGAGGAGC
This sequence comes from uncultured Acidimicrobiaceae bacterium, assembly GCA_963767195.1. Taxonomy (GTDB): domain Bacteria; phylum Actinomycetota; class Acidimicrobiia; order Acidimicrobiales; family RAAP-2; genus Bog-473. The sequence continues at coordinate 814,839 of CAVYDA010000001.1, forward strand.
ACGCACGACTGCTGCACCAGGTCGGCCCGCAACTCCTCGAGCGTCTCTCCCTCGCCGATGGGGACGACGCGCCGGTCGTAGACGGGTCCAGTGTCGAGACCCTCCTCGATCTTCATGAGGCAGACGCCGGTCTCCGTGTCGCCGGCCAGGATGGCGCGCTCGACCGGTGCCGCACCGCGCCAGCGCGGCAGAAGGGAGAAGTGCACGTTCAACATCGGGACCTGGGTAAGCGAGCGCGGCGGGGATGATCCGTCCGTAGGCGACGACGACGGCGAGCTCGACGTCCGCCGTGGCCACGTCGAGCAGCTCGTGGGACACGGGCACACCGAGGTCGAGCGCAGCCGCCTTGACCGGGCTGGGCGTGGTCGGTCCGCCGCGACCACGGCGGCGGTCGGGCCGGGTGACGCACAGCGCAACGTCATGGCCCGCCTCGACCAGGGCGCGTAGTGGCGGGACCGCCATCTGCGGGGTGCCGAGGTAGGCCAGGCGCGACACGGGTCCTACCGTACGCGGGGAGGCGGCGGGCCGGTCCGAGGAACGCGGTCGCCGTTCTCGCCGTCAGTCCTGGACCGAGTCTCCCTCAGCCTCCGAAGAGGCTCGACAGCCCGTCGGGGTCGCTCGGGGCGAGGTCGAGGGAACGGGTGCGCAGGATTTTGAGGGCCTCCTTGCGCTGGTCCTCGTTGAGCCGCTCCACCAGGAGAATGCCGTCGAGGTGGTCCAGCTCGTGTTGGAACACGCGACCCTCGAGCTCGGTCGCCTCGATGGAGACCTCGTTCCCGTCGAGGTCCAACCCGACCAGGTGTACTGCGTTGGGTCGCACGATCTCCCAGCTGAGCCCCGGAACGGAGAGGCAGCCCTCGTCGTAGGACCACTCCCCGTCGCTCTCGATGATGCGCGGGTTGATCACGGTGCGAGGTCCATCGCCCACGTCGTAGACGAAGATACGTCGTTGCACACCCACTTGGTTGGCCGCGAGCCCGGTGCCCGGCGCCTCGTACATCGTCTCGATCATGGCGTCGACCAGGTTGGCCACCCCGCCGTCGATGTCGTCGACCTCACGGGTGCGTTCCTTCAGCACGGGGTCGCCGTATTGACGGATGGTGAGGCCGGCCATCGCTCCAGAATACCGGGCCGCGGCGTGACGGCTCCCCCGGGCCCCGTCCTCGGGTGGAGGGGCTGACCTCACGACGAAGATCGTGGCGGGCGGCCACCAAGAGAGCGGTGGTTACCCCCCGCCTTGCATCGCCTGCATGTTCTTCGCTATCGCGGCTTCCGAAACAGCCAGCTCGTCCGTAGGACTGAACTGCACCCACTCGGTCCCGGCAATCGCCTGGGAATATGTCCGGGAGGCATGTAGAAGGCGTCACCGGGTTCGATCACATCTTCGTGGTCGGCGTAGCGAACGGTCATCTGCCCCTTGAACAGGTAGCCCCAGTGAGGGCACTGACACGAATCACCGGGCAGGCCCTTCAGCATCGGCGCAAGGTCACCGTCTTGACGCAGAGTGACGAAGTTGACGGTGTAGCCATCGAACTCCTCGGTGCGATCCTCGGCCGGCCCCATTTCGCTGACCTTCGAGGCCGTTTCTCTCGATACCTTCGACATCGCGAGGCTCCTTTCGGGATTCGCCTACGAGCGGTTCATCGCAATCCGCATTGGAACCGTAGGGACCGTTTCGGTTGCCGTCCAGGATCTCAGGCTCTCGATTCGGGCCAATCAGCAGTTGCCGTCAAGTCGTAACGAGAAACTCAGAGCGCATTCAGGTGATTCCAATGCGAGGCTCAGGGCTGATTCGAGAGAGTGCGGGCGAGCAGCGCGCCGCGTCGACGTCAAAGTCGCGCCGGGTCGACCTCCACGCGCAGCCCCCGGCCCGCGGGCCGGGGGGTCCGCGCCAGCTGGTCGCACAACGCGTCGTGGTCCGGCGCGTGCAGGAGGAAGGACTCGGTACCGAGCGACGAGAGGACGACGGCACCGTCCGGGGCGAGCGACGACCGCAGCGCTTCGGCGTAGACCGGCGCCTGCTTCCCCGAGACCAGCGCCATAGCCGCGAACGGCGGAAGCGAGGCCACCCGGCGGACCTCGAGCTCTTCGGCCAGGACCGGGGAAGGGTCGCCCCGCCCTGCGGCCAACAGGACCGGATGGTCCGGCGCCCGCGTCTGGACCTGAACCCTGGCCCACGAGGGACCGGTCCCGCGCGCGCCGACGAGGCGCGACGCTCGGACCAACAGCGACAGCGTCTCCTCGGTCGCGGAGAGACGAGGGGACATGAGGTGCAGGTCGATGTCGAGAAAGGCGACCGCCGTTGCTCGCCGCACCCGGTGAAGGACAGCCTCGGTTCCGACGAGGACCGGCGCACCGGGCGAGGCCGCGTCGGCGCCTGGTGGGACGACGCCCCGCCGGGACGGACCCGCCACCTCGCCGACGGCGACCCCCAGTAACGCCTCCAGCTCCTCCCGGAGCCGGCTCACCCCCGGGCGCAGAGTCCTGGTGCGCAGCCCCCCGCAGGCGGCACAGACAACGGGCCGCGTCTCTCCGCAGCGCGGGCACCGCAGCACATCTTCGTGACGTTCGCGCCGGGCGGCCACGCCACAACGCGCGCAGCGCTCGAGCTCGCCGCACGTCGCACACGCCAGCAGGCTGGCGCCGCCGGTGCGGTTGTACACACAGACGAAAGGAGCCGGCTCGTCGGGCGCATTCGGCGTTCCCACGGTCGTGCCCTTCTCGCGGCTCGCTCGGCCGCCCGCCTGTTCGAGGACGGTGCGGGCGAGGCGAACGAACTCGTCCGAGAAGAGACCGGTGCGCGGGTCGGCGCCTCTGCGGTCCACCCGTTCGAGGAAGGCCCAGCCTTGGTGCTCACCCGGCCCGGGCGGCGAGAGGACCTTCGCCTTGGGGAGGGTGACCGGAGGGACCGGGGACACGAGCAGGCACGCGGCTGCGTCACGGCGTGCCCGCTCGACCACGACGTCCACGGCGCTGTAGGTCGGTGCGCTCTCCTCCCGGTAGGCGGGATCGTGCGCATCGAGCACCAGCGCCGCGGCGAGCGTCGGAAGCGGGGCCCAGGCGCCGGCGCGGGCCCCGATCACCACCGGCCAGCCGGCGCGCGCCTCGTCCCACGAAGTCGTGGCCGCGTGCCCCCGTCGTAGCAGCCTGGCGGCGAGGCGCTCCGCCCATCCCGTCGAGGGGACCAGCACCAGGACCCCGCCGGGACGGCTGGCGACGCCCGGGTCTCCCACCACAGCGACAACCAGGTCGATGAGGTCGGTCGCGGGAGGGAGGCGGATGACGGTGGGCGCTCCCCGGTCCGCTTCGGCCCAGAGGCGTGCCGCGAGGACCGATCGGGCGGGTTCGTCAGCGGAGGGTTCGAGTCCCGTTCTCGCTGCGGGCGGTGTTGGTTGGCGTGGCCGGACTGGCAACCCGCGCACCACGGTCGACGGAGAGGCCGCGTTGAGGAAGAACGACACCGGGCCGGCCCAGCGCCACGCGGCCCACTCGGCCAGGCGCACCACGGCCGGAGGAGGACCCCAGCCCAGCCACGACTTCATGGGGACCACGTCCACACCGGCCGGCGCGTCGACGTCTTCTTCGACCACCCAGCCGCGGACCGTGCGTCCGTGCAGCGGCACGCGCACCCGGGAGCCCACGGTGACGGGACCGGCGGCCCAGCCGGGGGGCACGGTGTAGTCGAAGTTTCTGGTCAGCGCCGCGACCTCGGTGCGCACGCGGACGGTTCGTCCCGGACGCGCCGGACTCTCGGCAGAGGTCATGCCCGCCCCCTCAGGGGATCAGGGGAGCCTGAAGCGCCTCAGAGCCCGAGTGCGGCCCGAAGGTCGTCGACGCGCGGCGTGGCCTCCCAGGTGAACTCCTTCTCGGAGCGTCCGAAGTGGCCGTACGCCGCTGTCTTCTTGTAGATGGGCCGTCGCAGATCGAGGTCGCGTGCGATCGCGGCCGGCCTGAGGTCGAACAACTCGCGGATGGCGTCGGAGATCTTCTGCGGGTCGACGGCCTCCGTCCCGAACGTCTCGACGAGGAGCGAGACCGGCTGCGCGACGCCGATGGCGTAGGCCACCTGCACCTCGCACCTCTTCGCTGCACCCGCGGCGACCACGTGCTTGGCCACCCACCGGGCGGCATACGCCGCCGAACGGTCGACCTTCGACGGGTCTTTCCCGGAGAACGCGCCCCCGCCGTGACGGGCCATCCCACCGTACGTGTCGACGATGATCTTGCGCCCGGTCAGGCCGGTGTCGGCGTGCGGGCCGCCGAGCTCGAAGATCCCCGTCGGGTTCACGAAGACGCGCAGGCCTTCGCTGTCGAGGTCCGTCGGGAGCAGTGGGTTGATGACGTGCTCCACCATGTCGGGCCGCAGGCGTTCATCGAGATCGATGCCGCTCGCGTGCTGCGTCGAGATCAAGACGGTGTCGATGCGCACGGGTCGGCCGTCCTCGTAGACCACCGTCACCTGCGTCTTGCCGTCGGGCCGCAGGTACGGAACCGCCCCGGCACGACGCACCTGGGCCAGACGCTCGGAGAGACGGTGGGCCAGCCAGATCGGGAGGGGCATCAGGTCCGGCGTCTCGTCGCAGGCGTAGCCGAACATCATTCCTTGGTCACCGGCACCCTGTGCGTTGAGGGTGTCCTCTCCGCCCGATCCCGTCCGCAGCTCCAGGGCAGCGTCGACTCCCTGCGCGATGTCCGGCGATTGCGCGTCGAGTGTGACCAGCACGCCGCAGGTCCTGCCGTTGAAGCCGAACGTGTCGTCGTCGTACCCGATGTCGCACACCGTGTTGCGCACGAGCTGCGGGATGTCGACGTACGTCGTCGTGGTCACCTCCCCCGCCACGACCACGAGGCCGGTGGTCAGGAGCGTCTCGCAGGCGACGCGACTCGACGCGTCGCCCTCGAGGATGGCGTCGAGGACAGCGTCAGAGATCTGGTCCGCCATCTTGTCGGGGTGACCCTCGGTGACCGACTCCGAGGTAAAGGTCGTTCTCACTCGCTGCTCCGCTTCTGCTCAAGGTGGGCGATCACACTATCCAATACGCCGTTGGCGACGGCATCCTTCGTGGTCAGGCCTATTTCCCGACGCTCCCCCCCGGTACCGAGCACGATCACCGCGTTGGTGTCGTGGTCGAAACCGACATCGGGCGCGCTCACGTCGTTGACCACGAGCAGGTCGACCCCCTTGCGCTCGAGCTTGCGACTCGCGCGCTCGACCACGTCGTGCGTCTCGGCGGCGAACCCCACGAGGACCTGGCCCGGCCGGCGCCGTGCCGCGAGCCCGGCGAGGATGTCCGGGGTCGGTTCGAGGACGATTTCTGGGATGCCGTCCTCCTTGGAGAGCTTGGAGGAAACCGTGACCTTGGGTCGGAAGTCCGCGACGGCCGCCGCCATCACGACGACGTCAGCGCTCTGCGCGCTGTCCGCCACGGCCTGCTCCATCTCGGCGGCGGTGTCGACGTCGACGCGGCGTACTCGGCCCACGACATCGGGTGGGAGGACGAGCGGGGAGGCGGTGACGAGCGTCACCGCGGCCCCGCGGCGCGCCGCCGCCGCCGCCAGGGCGTGACCTTGCTTGCCCGAGGAGCGGTTCGTGATGTAGCGGACCGGGTCGAGAGGCTCTCTGGTGCCGCCGGCGCTCACCACCACCTGTAGCCCGGCCAGATCGTCGCCGCCGACGCGTCTGCTCGGGTCCGCGGGCTCCCGCCCGGCGAGGATCGCCAAGGCCCGTTCCACGATCGTGGCCGGTTCGGCCAGACGTCCCTCGCCCGAGTCACCGCCGGCGAGACGGCCGGTCTCGGGTGCCACGATCCGGACACCCCGGCGCTCCAGGGTGGCCAGGTTGTCTCGCACCGACGGGTGCTCCCACATTTCGGTGTGCATGGCGGGGCAGACCAGAACGGGGGCCCGGGTCGCGAGGAGGGTGGCGGTCAGCAGGTCGTCGGCCAGCCCGGCGGCGTAGCGGGCCAAGGTATGGGCGGTGGCGGGCGCCACGACGACGAGATCAGCCGACTGGCCCAGTCTGGTGTGCGGGATCGGCGACGACTCGTGCCACAACGACCGCTGGACCGGCTCCGAGGCCAGGGCCGAGAAGGTCACCTCCCCCACGAACCGCGTGGCGTCGTCGGTCAGCACTGGAGTCACATGGACTCCGGCGTCGACGAGGCGCCGGCACACCTCGACCGCCTTGTAGGCCGCGATGCCCCCGCTGACCCCGAGCACCACCCGGGGCCGGCGCGGCTGCCCCGCTTTCGGCGTTGAGGTCCTCGGCCATCGATTGCGTCCGCCGTGCCTCGGCGTCGCCTTAACTCGCGGTCGGGTCCTCGTCCCCGACGACGTCGAGCGGAGCGATCACCTCGGCCTCCTCGGCCTGGCCCAGCAGGCCAGCTTCCGCCGCGTCGGCGATGGCGGCGGCGAGGGCCGCCTCCTCCTCGGGATCGGGCCGAGTGAAGGTGGCTTTGCCGGCGGCGATCTCCTCGAAGGCGATCGACACCGGCTTACCCGAAACCGATGCCACCTGCGGTGGGACGACCTTGCCCAGGCCCTCACCGAGGCTGTTGTAGTAGGAGTTGACCTGCCGGGCGCGGGCCGAACCCAGCGCGACCAGGGTGAACTTCGAGTCGACCTTGTCGAGCAGCTCCTCGATGGGTGGGTCCATGAGCGTGTGGCGGCCTTGAGCCATCAGGATTCCTCCGGGTTCGCGGCGCAGGGGGCAGCCGAACGAGTCCGATCAACTATAGCCGTCAGCTGGGCCAAGGCCTGTGCGAGGTCGTCGTTCACCACGGTGTGAGCTGCGATCTTGGCGCCACGCTCGGTCTCGGCCCGACCGAGCTCGACCCGGCGGCGGATGTGGTCTTCGTCGTCGCCGCGGTTCGCCAGCCGCGCCGCCTGGACCTCCGGAGAGGGGGGCAGCAGCATGATCACGGTGGCGTCGGGACGCTGGGCCAGCACCTGCTCGGCTCCCTGGACGTCGATCTCCAGCAGGACGTCGGCCCCCGGGGGCGGGGCAGGGATCGGCGTTCCGACGAGATAGTCGAGAAACGAGGCCCACTCGAAGAACCGACCCTCGGACACGGCCGTCTCGAACGACTCGCGGTCGACGAACACGTAGGCGCCGCGCTCGCGCTCACCGGGGCGCGGGCGGCGCGTCGTCCAACTCCGGCTCAGCCACAGCGTCGGGTCATTCGCCACCAGCTCGGCGGCAACCGTGCCCTTGCCGGCCCCGCCCGGGCCGATGAGCACGAAGATCAGTGGCTCAGCGCGCAGTCTCTTTGAGCAGCGCTTCCCGCTGCTTGGCGCCGAGACCCTGCAATCGCCGGCTGTCGCTGATACCTACGGTCTCCATCAGGCGCCGCGCCTTCACCTTGCCGAAGCCGGGCAGTGACTCGAGCACCGAGATGACCTTCATCTTGCCGATCGTCTCGTTCGAATCCGCTTCGGTGAGCAGCTCCGCCAAGGTCAGCGACTCCATCTTCAGCTTGTCCTTCACCTCGGCCCGCTCACGGCGGACCTTGGCGGCCTTCTCCAGTGCAGCGGCTCGCTGCTCGGGCGTGAGTGCGGGAGGTTGGGGCATGGCGAGACCATAGCGCCTCTGCCAGGGACGTTCATGTGAATGACCGGATTCGCCATCAGGCCATGGCTGCCGACAGCTCGCGAGCGAGCGATCGGGCCGCGTCGCGCAGGTCCGCGGGGTCCGGACCATGGCGTAGGAGGCCCCGCGAGCTGCTCGGCAGGACGGTGCCCCGGGGGCAGCCTGCGAACCGCGCCGCGACGTCCTCGGGACCCGCACCCTGCGCGCCCAGTCCGGGAGCAAGAATTACCCCTCCGAGCTGGGATAACTCGAAGCTGGACGGGGGTAGGGTGGCGCCGACGACGGCTCCCACCGTCCCCTTCGGAACCTCTCCTGACGCGTTGAGAACCGCCACCTCGGCCAGGAGCATGTCCTCGACTGCGGGGCCGTCGGCGGTGCGCGCCTGCTGCAGGGCGCGACCCTCCGCGTTGGAGCTTCTGGCCACGACCAGGAGCCCCCGGTGGTGCGTTCCGGCGAGGCGGACGAGCGGTGCCAACGCTCCGAGGCCGAGGTACGCGTGCGCGGTGACGGCGTCCACGGCGAGCGGACTCGCCGGGTTCAGCCATGCGTCCGCGTAGGCCTCGGCGGTCGAGTCGATGTCGCCGCGCTTTGCGTCGGCGATCACGACGAGTCCCGCCGAACTCGCCTCGGCCACGAAGCGCTCGAGCTCCGCCATCCCGGCCGAACCGTGTCGCTCGAAGAACGCGACCTGCGCCTTGACCACCCCGACCACCCCGGCGAACGCGTCGACGCACGTTCGCACAGAACGCGCGCAGCCCCTCCGGGTCGTCGTGCAGCCCCCACGCAGTCAGCAGCTCTCCGGACGGGTCTATGCCGGCGCACAGCGGACCAGTCCGCAACACCGCCGCGCTGACCCTGTCCGCGAAACCCTCAGCCATGACGTCCTCCTTTCCAGGGTAACGCCTGGGGTTGCGCACCCGATGCCTCTTCCATGTGCTCTACACCTGCACGCTTCCGCGCCGCGGCGCGGAGGTTCTCGACCGGAGTGTCCCGTTCGCCGCACCAGCGCGCCAGTTGGCGGAGCACCTTCCACGGCGCCCGCGGATCGCGGAAAATGGCCGTTCCCACCTGGACGGCATCGGCGCCCGCCATGAGCAGCTCAACGGCGTCCAGACCGCAGGACACCCCGCCCACTCCGACGATGGGGAGCGATGGGAAGGCGCTGCGGCACTCCCACACCGCCCGCACCGCCACGGAGTGGAGGGGAGCGCCCGACAGACCGCCGCCGCCGGCGCCGAGCACGGGGCGACCAGTCCTGGTGTCGAGGGCCAGGCCGAGCAGCGTGTTGACCAGGGTGAGGCCGTCCGCTCCACCCTCGAGGGCTCCCGCCGCGATCTCCGTGATGTCGGACACGTTGGGGCTGAGCTTGGCCCAGCGAGGCAGGCCGCAGGCCGTGGCCGAGAGGACCTCGCGGGTCGCCGACGCCGAGTGGGCGAAGATCCTCGACCGGTCCTCCACGTTGGGGCAACTCACGTTGACCTCGAGTGCCACGATGGCCGCTCCGACACCCGCGGCGCCGGCCCTAGCGACGATGTTCGCCGCACGGCCGTAGTCCGCGACGGTGCGCCCCCAGATGCTCACGACGACACGCGCCCCGGCTGCCGCCAGCGCGGGGAGGTCGCGGTCGAGCCAGACTTCGAGCCCGGGGCCCTGGAGCCCGACGCTGTTCAGCATGCCCGACCCCGCGTCGTGGACGCGCGGTGCGGGGTTGCCGGGCCAGGGATCGACCGAGAGCGATTTGACGACGACCGCACCGAGCCGGCTGAGGTCGCCGTACGCCGAGAGCTCGGTTCCGTGACCCGATGTGCCCGAAGCCGTCATGACAGGGTTGGGCAACTCGACCCATCCGACGCGGGTGCCGAGATCCGCCGACACGGTCACCGCGGCGCACGGTCGACGTCGGACACCATGTGCAGGTCCTGGAGAGGGCGGACCTCGAGGGGGTGTGTCCGCGCGTCGGCCACGCCCGCGGCAGCGGCGCGCGCCGCGGCCAGCGTGGTGAGGCACGGCACGTGGAACGTCACCGCGGCCTGTCTGATGTGCTGTCCGTCCGCCCGCGGTCCGAGACCGCGGGGCGTGTTCACGACCAGTTGCACCTTGCCCTGCGCGATCAGCTCGACCGCGTCGGAGGCAACGCCCTCCTCACCGACCTTGGCCACCAACGTGTCGACCGTCAGACCGTGCGAGCGCAGGTACCCTGCGGTTCCGAGTGTCGCGGCGATGGCGAAGCCCAGCGCGCTGAAAGCGCGAGCGACCTCCAGCCCCGCCGGCTTGTCGCGGTCGGCCAGCGACAGGAAGACGGTGCCCGAGTCGGGCAGCCGGGTGCCGGCCGCCATCTGGCTCTTGGCGAAGGCCAGCCCGAACGTGGTGTCGACGCCCATCACCTCGCCCGTCGAGCGCATTTCTGGTCCGAGCAGCGTGTCCACGCCGGGGAAACGGTCGAACGGCAGCACCGCCTCCTTGACGCTGACGTGGTCGAGCGTCGGGACCCGACCGACCACGCCGGGCGGAACCAGGCCCTCCACCCGGAGCTCCTCGAGCGTCTGGCCCACCATGACGCGGGCCGCCACCATGGCCAGCGGAAGGCCCGTGGCCTTGGCCACGAAGGGAACGGTCCGGCTGGCCCGCGGGTTGGCCTCCAGCACGTAGGCCAGTCCGTCCTTGACCGCGAACTGGACGTTGATCAGGCCGCAGACCGAGAGGGCCTCCGCCAGGGCACGCGTGTGGGCGTCGAGCACATCGAGCACGGACGCGGGGAGCGTCTGCGGTGGCAAGGCACAAGCCGAGTCCCCGAATGCACCCCAGCCTCCTCGACGTGCTCCATGATCCCCGCGATGAGGACCTCACCCGCCAGGTCGCGCACCGCGTCGACGTCCACCTCGACGGCATCCTCCAAGAAGCGGTCCACGAGCACGGGACGCTCCGCGGTGACGCCGCCTTCGCGCGCCAGGGCACCGGTCGAGAGCTCGTTCATCACCCTCCGCACGCCCTCGTCGTCGTAGACGATCTCCATGGCACGGCCACCGAGGACGTAGCTCGGGCGCACGAGCACGGGGTAGCCGATCTCGCCGGCGACGGCGAGCGCCTCAGCGACGCTCGTCGCCGTGCCGCCGGGAGGCTGCGGGATCCCGACCTCGTGGCACAACGCGTTCCAGCGCTCCCGGTCCTCCGCCAGGTCGATGGACGCCGGGCTGGTGCCGAGCACCAGTTCGGGAGGAAGCGAGTGGGCGAGCTTGAGAGGCGTCTGCCCTCCCAGCGACACGATCACGCCGACCACGCGGCCGCCGGCCCCGAACTCAGCCTCCAGAACATTGGCCACGTCCTCAGCGGTGAGCGGCTCGAAGTAGAGGCGATCCGAGGTGTCGTAGTCCGTCGACACCGTCTCGGGGTTGCAGTTGATCATGACGGTCTCGTACCCGGCGTCCCGGAGGGACATGGAGGCGTGGACGCAGCAGTAGTCGAACTCGATCCCCTGTCCGATGCGGTTGGGGCCCGATCCGAGGATGACGACCCGCGGGCGGTCCGAGGGACGGACCTCGTCCTCTTCCTCGTAGGTGGAGTAGTGGTAGGGCGTGAACGCCTCGAACTCGGCCGCGCACGTGTCGACCGTCTTGTAGGTGGGCCGGATGCCGTGGGAAAGCCGCTCGGCCCGCACCGCCGCCTCCGTGGTGCCCCGCAACCAGGCCAGCTGCGCGTCCGAGAAACCGAGACGCTTGGCGCGCCGCAGGTCGGCGGGTCCGAGCGAGCCCGCCGCCTCAATGCGTCGCCGCTCCTCGACGATCCGACCGAGCTGGCTGACGAACCACGGGTCGATCCCGCTCCGGTGGACGACTTCGGCGGGGTCGATGCCGCGCCGGAGCGCCGCCTCCAGCTCGAAGACGCGCTCAGGGGACGCGACGGCGACGCGTTCGAGTAGCGCCGCGTCGTCGAGCTCGTCCAGCCCCGCTTCGACCGGATCGGCGTTCAAGCCGAACCGACCCTCTTCGAGGGACCGCAGGGCCTTCTGCAGCGACTCGCAGAAGGTCCGGCCGATCGCCATCACCTCGCCGACCGACTGCATGCGCGTGCCGAGCCGGGCGTCCGCGCCCGGGAATTTCTCGAAGGCCCACCTCGGCACCTTGGTCACGACGTAGTCGATGGTCGGCTCGAACGAAGCCGGTGTCGCCCGGGTGATGTCGTTGGGGATCTCGTCGAGGAGGTAACCGACGGCGAGACGTGCCGCGATCTTCGCGATCGGGAAGCCGGTCGCCTTCGACGCCAGCGCAGACGAGCGAGACACGCGTGGGTTCATCTCGATGATGACCCGGTGGCCGGTGGCGGGGTCGACGGCGAACTGGACGTTCGATCCGCCGGTCTCGACTCCCACCCGGCGCAAACAGGCGAAGGCGTCGTCGCGCATGGCCTGGTATTCGACGTCGGTCAGTGTCTGCGCCGGCGCCACGGTGATGGAGTCACCCGTGTGCACGCCCATGGGGTCGAAGTTCTCGATGGAGCAGACAACGACGCAGTTGTCGGCGCCGTCGCGCATCACCTCGAGCTCGAACTCCTTCCACCCCGCGATGGACCGCTCGACGAGGATCTGCCCGATGGGACTGGCCGCCAATCCCTCGGACGCGAGCCGGGCGAAGCGCCCGGCGTCGGGGGCTATGCCCGTGCCCTTCCCGCCGAGGATGAAGCTTGGCCGGACCATGATCGGGTACCCGATCTCCTCGGCGATCTCCTCGGCTTCGCGCAGGGAGTGGGCGAAGCCCGAGCGCGGCACATCGAGGCCGATGTCCTGCATCGCCGCCTTGAAGCGGTCCCGGTCCTCGGCCGTGGTGATGGCCTCCGGTCGGGCGCCGATCACCTCGACGTCGTAGCGCGCCAGCACTCCGAGCTCCACCAGGCGCATGGTGAGGTTGAGCGCGGTCTGGCCCCCGAGCGTCGGCAGCAGCGCATCCGGGCGTTCCTTCTCGATGATCGCCGCGAGCACCTCGGGGTCGAGCGGTTCGACGTAGGTCCGGTCGGCCGTCCCGGGGTCGGTCATGATCGTGGCGGGGTTGGAGTTGGCCAGGATCACCCGGTAGCCCTCTTCGGCCAGGACCCGGCAGGCCTGCGTGCCCGAGTAGTCGAACTCGCAGGCTTGCCCGATCACGATGGGACCGGAGCCCACGACCAGGATCGAACCGATGTCGTCGCGGCGCGGCACGACGGTGTCCCCTACCGGCCCGTCTCAGCGCGCCCCGGCACGGCCGGAACGGACTGACATCAGCTCGTGGAATTCCGCGAAGAGGTAGCGCGCGTCGTGCGGGCCCGGCGCGGCCTCGGGGTGGTATTGCACCGAGAACGCGGGTGCGACCCGGGAACGCAGGCCCTCGACGACCCCGTCGTTGAGGTTCACGTGCGTCGTCTCTGCGTCGGGGACCGAACCGGACGCCACCGCGTAGTTGTGGTTCTGGCTCGTGATCTCGACCGTGCCCGTGGCGAGACGCTTCACGGGATGGTTGGCCCCGTGGTGCCCGAACGGAAGCTTGTACGTGGAGCCGCCGAGCGCCGTGGCGAGGATCTGGTGACCGAGACAGATCCCGAAGATGGGAACTCGCCCCACCAGGTCGGCCACGGCCGCCGTCGGGCCGGGCAGGGCGGCGGGATCGCCCGGGCCGTTGGAGAGGAACACGCCGTCGGGCTCGAGCGAGAGCACCTCCTCGGCCGTCGTCGCCGCCGGCACGACGGTCACCGTGCCGAGCGTGGCGAGCAGGCGCACCATGGTCGCCTTGACGCCGAAGTCGTAGGCGACGATGCGCAAAGGCCCCGGCCCCGGCCACGTGGCCCGCACCGCGCCAGTGACCCCGCTGACGAGGTCGAGCCCGTCGGTGCCGGCCGCCGCGGCGGCGGCGGCGCGCAATTCGTCCTCGGGTGCGGTCCCGAACGCGGCAGGGGACGGCCCCCGCGCGGCGCACGTGGCGGGTGAGGCGGCGGGTGTCCACCCCGGTGAGCACCGGGATGTCGTGACGCACGAGATAGGTCTCCAGGCTCTCCTCGGCCCGCCAGTTGGACGGCTCCGTGGCAAGGTCGCAGACCACGACACCGCGGCATTGCGGGACGGCGGCCTCTTCGTCTTCGGCGTTGGTGCCGTAGTTGCCGATGTGGCTGCTGGTGAACGCGATCACCTGACCGGCGTACGAGGGGTCGGTGATCACCTCCTGGTAGCCGCTCATCGCGGTGTTGAAGACGAGCTCACCCGTGGCGACGGGGACAGGTGCACCCGCCGCCTCGCCGGCGAAGACGGCACCGTCCGCCGTCACGAGGAGCGCCCGAGCCCGCCCGGCGGGCGACGCCGCGGTCACCGCTGGGCCACGGCGTCGAGCACCACGGGCTCGCCGCGCAAGACGGTGTGGCGCACCGCACCGCGGAACGTCCGACCCGCGTAGGGCGTGTTGCGGCTGCGGCTGGCCAGCTGCGCCGGATCCACCGTCGTGGACGCCGTCGGGTCGAACACGCAGAGGTTGGCCGTCGCGCCGACCTCGAGCGGGCCGCCGTGCGCGCTGTGCCCGGCCAGGCGGGCGTCGGTGACGCCCAGCTGGGCGATGGCGGCCGGCTGCCTGCTCATGAGCGTGAACAGGCGCTCGGGACCGACGAGGGGACCGAGGACCTCCCACGCGATCGGCAGCGCCGTCTCCAGCCCGAGCATGCCCGGCGGCGCCTGGTCGAAGGGGACGTCCTTGGCCTCGGGCGCATGCGGGGCGTGGTCGGTCGCCACGGCGTCGACCGTGCCGTCGACCAGGCCGTCGATGACGGCGGCCACGTCCTCGGCGCGCCGCAGCGGCGGGTTCACCTTGAACACCGGGTCGTATCCCGCCACCGACGCATGGGTGAGGAGCATGTGATGGGGCGTCGCCTCGGCGGTCACCGGCAGTCCCTCGGCCTTGGCCCGGCGGACGAGGTCGACGGAGCCCTGGGTGGAGAGATGGAGGAAGTGGACCGGCGCGCCGGTGAGGCGCACGAGCGAGACGTCGCGGGCGACCATCACCTCCTCCGCCGCCGCGGGTTGCCCGGGCAGTCCGAGGCGGCTCGACCAGGCCCCTTCGTGCATGGCGCCGTTCTCGGCCAGGGCGGCGTCCTCGCAGTGCTGAGCCAGCGTCACTCCCAGGCCTTTGGCGTAGTCGAGCGCGCGGCGCATGAGCGCGCCGTCCTGGACACCGGCGCCGTCGTCGGTGAAGAGCGTGACTCCGAGCGCGGCCAACTCCCCGAGCGGTGCCAGCACGCCGCCGGCGCGTCCGACGGTGATGGCGCCCGCGACCGCCACCTCGGCCGGGCAACCCGCGCCGAGGGCGAGCACCTCACGCGCGGTTCCGGCCGAGTCGATCGCCGGCTCCGTGTTGGGCATGGCCAGGACGGCGGTGTAGCCGCCGAGGGCGGCGGCCCTCGTGCCCGACTCGACGGTCTCCGCCTCTTCGCGCCCGGGTTGGCGCAGGTGCGTGTGCAGGTCGACCAGACCGGGGCCCACGAGGCACCCGCCGGCGTCGAGGACGATGGCGCCCGAGGGGGGTTCGATGGAAGGCGCCAGCGCGGCGATGGTGGATCCCGAGACGGCGACATCGAGGCGGGCCAGGCCGTCGGGACCGACGACCGTGCCGCCTCGGACGACGAGCGTCACGCCGGAGCGGGGAGACGAGCGGCGCGGGTGGGCCGGATCAGGCAACGGCGGGGACCTCCATGGCACCGGGCTGCTCGCCTCCGAGCAGAAGGAACAGGATGGCCATCCGCACCGCCACGCCGTTGGCCACCTGCTGCGTCACCACGGTACGAGGCAGGTCGGCAACGTCGGAGGCGATCTCCACGCCGCGGACCATGGGTCCAGGGTGCGTGACGATCGCATCGGGCCGCAGGTGCTCGACGCGGCGCGTGGTGAGACCCCAGCGCGCCGTGTACTCGCGCAGGCTGGGGACGAAGGATCCGCTTCCTCGCTCGGCCTGCAGGCGGAGCAGCGAGACCACGTCCGCTTCCTCCAGCGCCGCGTTGAGGTCGGCAGCGACCTCGACCGGCCAGCCCTCCAACGAGGGCGGCAACAGACTGCCGGGTGCGGCGAGCATGACGTGCGCTCCCAGTGAGGTGTAGGCCAGCACCTCGGAGCGCGCCACGCGGCTGTGGCGGACGTCCCCGACGATGAGAACGCGTAGTCCCTCGAAGCAGCCGACGCCGAGGTCCTCGGGCCGCATGCCGGCCCGCTCGGCCAGGACCTGACGGACGGTGAAGCAATCGAGCAGAGCCTGCGTCGGGTGCTCGTGCCACCCGTCGCCGGCGTTGACGACCCGGGCGCGCTCGACCCACGAGGCCACGCGGTGGGGCGCACCCGACGACGAGTGCCGGATGATGACGGCGTCGATGCCCATGGCCTCGACCGTCTCGACGGTGTCGCGCAGGCTCTCCCCCTTCTTGACCGAGGAGGCCGCCACGGCGAGCGAGAGCACGTCGGCCGACAGCCGCTTGGCCGCGGTCTCGAAGGAGAGCCGGGTGCGGGTCGACTCCTCGAAGAAGAGGGTGGCCACGACCTTGCCGCGAAGCGTCGGCACCTTCGGGACCGAGCGACGCTCCACCTCGGCGAACGCCTCGGCGACGCGCAGTACCTCGGCGATGCCGTCCGCACCGAGGTCGGACACCGAGAGGAGGTGCTGCGGCATCACGTTCACTTGTCCTCGAGGGTGCCGATGAACACGCCGTCCTCGCCCACGTCGACCATCTCTTCGCGACGCGTCGGGAGGTTCTTGCCCACGTAGTCGGGGCGGATGGGCAGCTCGCGGTGGCCCCGGTCGACCATGACGGCCAGTTGGACCGCCCGGGCCCGGCCGAAGTCGTTCAGCGCGTTCAGCGCGGCCCGGATGGTGCGGCCGGTGAAGAGCACGTCGTCGACGAGGACGACGACCCTCCCGGCCAGGTCGGCGGGGATGTGCGTCACCGCCTCGGGCAGGACCGGCCGCAGCCCGATGTCGTCGCGATAGAACGCCACGTCGAGCGTGCCCACCTGGACCACGGCGCCCTCGATCTGGCCGAGGGTCTCCGCCATGCGTGCGGCGAGCGGAACTCCTCCGGTCTGAAGGCCGATCAGCACGACGTCGTCCACGCCGCCGTTGCGTTCGACGATCTCGTGCGACATGCGGGTCAGCGCCCGCTGGACGTCAGCAGCGGAGAGAATCTGGGCATGGGCCACGAACACGCCCCCGAGGGGCCGCGTATGACTGCGCTCGCGTTCGGCCACTGCTCCTCCTGCCGTGTGGGCCTCTCCGGACCCACTTCACGGTCAGAAGACGACTCTAGCGCGGGTCGGGCCGAACCTCGCGGGCGATGGTGGAGAGGATCCCGTTGACGAAGGCGCCGGATTCGTCGGTCGAGTACTCCTTGGCCAGCTCGACGGCCTCGTCGATCACCACGGCGACCGGCGGCCCGTCGGGACTGAGCAGCTCGGCCGTCGCCAGCCGGAGCACGAGGCGGTCGATCACCGCCATGCGCTCGAGGGGCCACCCGACCGATGCGGCGGCGATCCTCCGATCGGCCTCGGCCCTCGTGGTCGTGGCCGCACGGAGCAGCGTGCGCACGTAGGGATCGGGCGCGACCGGGAGGGCGTCGAGCACCTGGAGTGGATCCTGCCCTTTCAGCTCGGCCTCGTAGAGCAGAGACATCGCCCGCTCACGTTGCTGGTGGCGGGGTGCGGCCTCGGTGGGCGTGCGATCGCCGGCGCTCATGCGGGCGTCGTCCGCTTCGTCGTCTCCGGCGGGCATGGGCGACAGGGCGGGAAGCGAGGTGGGATGAGGGCGGCGAGACAGCGGAGTCGGCGCAGGAGCCGGCGACGTGGGTGGGTCAGGCCCGCGTCAGGTACTCGCCCGAGCGGGTGTCCACCTTGAGCACGTCGCCGATGTTGACGAAGAGCGGCACCTGGACCACGAGCCCGGTCTGCAGCGTGGCGGACTTGCGCGCCCCCGAGACGCGGTCGCCCTGAATGCCCGGTTCGGTCTCGGTGACCGCCAGCTCCACCGCCGCCGGGAGGTCGACGCCCACGATCTCGCCGTTGTACATCTGCAGAACGGCTGCGTCGCCCTCCTTCAGGTAGTTCGGCGCGTCGCCCAGGGTCTCCGGTGGCGCCGTCATCTGCTCGTAGCTCGTGGTGTCCATGAACACGAAGTCGGCACCGTCGCGGTAGAGGAACTGCATGTCGCGCTTGTCGATGATGGCCTGTTCGAGCTTCTCGTCCGCCCGGTAGGTGCGCTCGATCACCGCGCCGCTCCGGACGTTCTTCAGCTTGGTGCGGACGAACGCCCCGCCCTTGCCCGGTTTCACGTGCTGGAACTCGACGACGTTGAACAGTCCCTCGGGAAGGTCCAGGCTCATGCCGTTCTTCAGATCATTGGTCGAGAATGCCATGAATGTCCTTTGTGAATCGGGTGAGAGCGCGGGCGCCGTCAGCGGTCACGACGAGGGTGTCCTCGACTCGCACTCCACCGTGCCCGGGCACGTAGACGCCGGGCTCCACGGTGACGACGAAACCGGGGGCGAGGATAGCAGTGCCCAGTTGCGAGACCGTCGGCGCCTCGTGGATGTCGAGTCCCACGCCGTGTCCGGTGCCGTGCTCGAAACGATCCGCCCACCCGGCCTCGGCGATGACCGTGCGGCAGATGTCGTCGACCTCCTTCGCGCTGATACCGGGGCGGACCGCGGCCGCGCCGGCGGCCTGCGACGTACCGACCACGTCGAAGATGCGAGCGAGCTCGCCTTCGGGATCCGTGCCGACGCAGAACGTGCGCGTCATGTCCGAGCGATACCCCTCGAAGGTGGCGCCGAAGTCGACCACGACCGGGTCGCCGCGCTCGATGCGGCGGTCGCCCGGATGGTGGTGGGGCTTGGCCGAGTTCTCGCCTGCCGCGACGATCGTGTCGAACGCGGTGCTCTCGGCTCCTCCCCGGCGCATGGCCGTGTCGAGCTCCAGGGCGAAGTGCTCTTCGGTGACGCCATCCCCCAGGAGCGGCAGCACCTCGAAGAGCGCCGCGTCGGCGATGGCGGCGGCGTGCTCCATCGCGCGCGATCTCCGCCGGGTCCTTGCGCGCTCGAAAGGCCTCGACGGCATTGGTGGTGGCGACGAGGCGGTCCGCGTCGAGCAGCTCGGCCCAGGTGCGCTGGGCGGACCAGCTGACGTTGTCGGCCTCGAGCCCGACGCGGGCGACGGACGGGTCGGCGAGGACGTTCTGGGCGGCCTTGCGCTGCTCGGACACCGGCCCGATGGCGATCTCGACCTGCGGTGCCGCCCCGGCCCGCTCGATCTGCTCCGCGGACTGGGTCCGGTAGCGGCCGTCGGTGGTCAACAAGGCCCCGCCGCGGGTGACGGTCAGGACCCCGGCGGAGCCCGAGAAGCCCGTGAGGTACCTGATGTTCGCCAACGTGGTGACGACGAGGGCGTCGATCTCGTGCCCGTCGAAGGAGCCACGCAGGCGCTCGATGCGGTCCGCCACCGCTATCGGGGGGAGCTCCGGCGTGGGTGTGGCGTAGGGATTGCGGCGCGGCGCTGCATCGGGCCCGCTGCTCGGCGTCGTGGTGGTCGTGGTCGTGGTCATCTCAATCGCCTTTCCTTCTCCTGGGTGCCGGTCGAACCTTCCCGGGACGGCGCGGCGTGGTGCGGTGATGCTCGTCGCCTCGACCTCATCGGCGACGCTCCTGCAACAGGGCGGCCACCGCATCGAGCGCGAGCTCGTACCCGAGCCCGCCGAAGCCGGCGACGACACCGTTGCTGACAGGCGCCAGCACCGAGATGTGCCGGAACGGCTCTCGGGCGGCGGGATTCGAGAGGTGCAGCTCCACCACCGGCCCTTCGAACGCGGCGACCGCATCGTGCAGGGACCACGACGTGTGGCTCAGCGCGCCGGCGTTGATCACGAGGGCGTCGGCTCGCGTCCTCGCCGCGTGCACCGAATCGATGAGGTCGCCCTCGTGGTTGGACTGCTGGTGCTCGAGCTCGAGACCGTTGCGTCGCGCCGCCTTCTCCGCCCGGGCGACGTGATCCTCGAGGGTGTCCGTCCCGTAGACCTGCGGCTCGCGCTCCCCCAGCAGGTTCAGGTTCGGCCCCGAGAGGAGCAGGACGAGGCTCACGTACGGGCTCCCATGTCTGCCAGGGTAGCGAGCACGTCGGACACGGCCACCCCGCGCACCAGCTCCACCCCACGCGGTCCGTCGAGCACGAACGCGAGGTCCTGCTGCGCCTTCTTGTCCCGCGCCATGAAGTCGACCAGCTCGCGCGCGTCCGCGTCGGGTGGGAGCTCCGTCGGGAGGTCGTAGCCGTCGACGACGGCCCGGTGCTCCTCCACGCGGGCCTGGTCGATCCGGCCGAGCCGGCGGGCGAGATGCGCCGCGAAGATCAGGCCGATGGCGACCGCCTCACCGTGGCGGAGATCCCACGGACCCGGTGTCGTCCCGTCGCCGTCGCCGCCGTCGTGGCCGCCGTCACGGGACCGCCGCAAGAGGCCGACGCCCTCCAGCGCGTGGCCCAGAGTGTGCCCGTAGTTGAGGACTGCTCGACGTCCGGTCTCCCGCTCGTCCTCGCTCACGACGGCCGCCTTGATGGCGACGCAGCGCGCGACCTGTTCCTCAATCGACTCATCCGGGCTCGGGGACTCGCCGAGGAAGGCGTATTTGGCCATCTCTCCCCGGCCGCACGCCCACTCGCGGGGCGGGAGGGTGGCCAGGGTCTCGGTGTCGCAGAGCACGGCGTCGGGTTGCCAGAAAGCACCGACGAGGTTCTTGCCTTCGGGCAGGTTCACGCCGGTCTTTCCGCCCACGGCGGCGTCGACCTGCGCCAGGAGGGTCGTCGCCACGTTCACGTACGCCGTGCCCCGGTGGTAGGTGGCGGCCGCGAAGCCGGCCACGTCGGTGACGATCCCACCGCCCACGGCGACCACCACGTCCGCCCGCGAGAGGCCCCGGCGCGCAAAGGTCCGGGCCAGATGTTCCACGGTGGCGAGGGACTTCGCCTGCTCGCCGTCCCCAATCAGACAGAGCTCGTGCGGCATGCCGGCATCGAACCCGTCCAGCCACCCCGCTTCGACGATCGACTCCTGGGTCACGACGGCCGCCACGGTTGCGGACTCGGGCACGAAGTGAGCGACCTCGTGTCGCACGCCGGGACCGACGAGCACCGGACACGACCGTTCGGCCAGCTCGACTGAGAGCGCGTGCACCATCAGAGGCTCGTTTCTTCTTTCTTCCTGCTCGCCCTACGGCCTCGGGCCGGCCGGCGTCGCCTCGGAGCCCGCTCCGGGCCCGGCGTCGCGCCAGCGCGCCACCACCTGGTCGGCCACCGATTCGGGCGTGGAACCTTCGACGTCGATGCGGAAATGCGACACCTCGGCATAGAGCGGGGACCGCACCTCGTTCAGCCGCACGAGGGACGCGGCGGGGTCGTCGTCGAGCAACGGGCGTCCTTCTCCGTCGCCCACCCGGTGCGCCAGCGTCTCGGGCCTGGCCCGCAACCACACCACCATCCCGCTCCGGCCGATCAGGGCGCGGTTCTCCGCGCTGAGCACCGCTCCGCCCGCGACCGAGATGACCGAGGGCTCGGGGTCCCCGCAGGCCTGGGCCAGCACCACGGCTTCGGCGCGCCGGAACGCCGCTTCCCCGTCGCGGGCGAACAACTCGGGCACGGTCAGACCCGTCGACTCCTCCACGTCGGCGTCCGAGTCGCGGTAGGCCCAGCCGAGTCGCGAGGCCACCAACTGGCCGGTCGTCGTCTTTCCCGCCCCCATCATCCCGACGAGCAAGATGTGCGGCGTCATCCCGTCCGGGCCCCGGCGCGTGCGCCGGGTGCGGCCGAGGTGCCGGAGACGGCGCCGTCGCCGGCACCCGCGTCCACGCCCGCGTCCGCGTCCACGCCGGCCTCAGCGCCTTCACCAGCCGCGGGACGCGGACCGCTCGTCCGGTCGCGAGCCGACGAGGGGGTCGAACCAAGAGAGGCGACGAAACCGTCGCGGTTGCGGACGACCTCGGCCAGGGAGTCCCCGCCGAACTTGCGCAGGGCTTCGGTCGCCAGCACGAGCGCGGTCATGGACTCCGCCACGACGCCCATCGCAGGTACGGCCGTGACGTCGGTGCGCTCCCGGAAGCTGAGCGAGGGCTCCTTCGTGGCTACGTCGACCGTCTGGAGCACCGGCCGGTTCAACGTGGCCAGCGGCTTCATGGCCACTCGCGCCACGAGGAGGGCGCCGTTCGACATGCCTCCCTCAATTCCCCGGCCCGGTCGGTCGGTCGCACGTAGCCCTCCGATTCGTCGTAGAGGATGGCGTCGTGCGCCTCGGAACCGGGCCGTGCCGCGTTGTCCCAACCGTCGCCGATCTCGACCGCCTTGACGGCCTGAATCGACATGAGTGCCTGCGCCAGGTTGGCGTCGAGTTTGCGGTCCCAGTGCACGTGACTGCCCAATCCGACCGGAACGCCGTACCCGAGCACCTCGGCGACACCGCCGAGCGAGTCACCCGCTTTCGCCGCCGCCTTCACCGCGGCGACCATTGCCTCCTCCGCCGCCGGGTCGAAGCAGCGCACCACGCTCCCGTCGACCCGCTCCAGGTCGCTCGGTACGGGCCGCGGGCTGCCGGGCCCGGTCGCCGCGTCGCCCAGCGCCACGATGTGGCTCACGATCGACACCCCGAGGTGCCTCAGCAGCAGCTTGGCCAGGGTCCCGGCGGCCACCCGTGCGGCCGTCTCCCGGGCCGAAGCCCGCTCAAGCACGTCGCGGGCATCCTCGAAGCCGTACTTCAGCATCCCCGGGAGGTCGGCATGACCCGGACGGGGCTGGGTCAGCACCTTCGTCGGTGCGCCCGGCTCGGGCGACATCTCCTCTTCCCATTTCGGCCACTCGGTGTTGGCGATCTCAATCGCCACCGGCGACCCCAGGGTGCGACCGTGGCGGATGCCACCGAGAAGGGTGATCTCGTCGGCTTCGAAGCGCATCCGGGGACCTCGGCCGTAGCCCAACCGCCGCCTCGCCAGCTCCTCGGCGATGTCGGCGGCCTCCACCGGCAGACCCGCCGGCAAACCCTCGACGATCACGACGAGCGCGCGTCCGTGGGACTCACCCGCGGTCAGGAAACGAAGCACGCGTCTACGCTACCGGACCTCCTCCGCTGGTCCCGAGCCCTGCGAAGCCCACCGGGGCGTCGGATCTCCGCCTCAGGGATGGCCGGATCACGGCCTGAGTGACGTCGGCCCGGTGACGTCAGCCCCGTTTCGCTCAGAGGGCAAGCCTCCGAGGTCGATAGGGGCGGGATCTCAGTCGATAGGACGGGATCTCAGTAGTAGGGGTTCTCTCCGCCACCGTGATCGGTGACGTCGATGACCCGGGTGAGCTCGGGCACCTCCTCGAGCAGCGCCGTCTCAATACCCTGGCGGAGCGTCATCTGTGACATGGCGCAACCCTGGCAGCCGCCCGAGAGCCGGAGGTAGGCCGTGCCCTCGTCGTCGTCCAGCGCCACCAGGTCGGCGCGGCCGCCGTGGCTGGCGATGGAGGGATTGACTTCCTGTTCGAGGACGGCGGCGACCCGGAGCGCCAGCGTGCTGCCGATCCCCTTGGCCAAGCACGTCCGCGGGTACGCCGGGCGCCCGCTCCTCGGGCGTGGGCGAGTTGGGGTTGACCAGGACGAGACCGCCCTCTCCGTCCTCCGACCACTCCAGGCGGGCTCCACGAAGGCGGTCGATGCTGCCGGCCGGAACGACGATCTCGAGCCCGTCCTGCGTTTGGCGTGAATCGCCCTCGACGGCATCGGAAACGGTCTGGAAGTACAGGTCGTAGAGGAACACGCCTTCCTGGACACCCCGAACTTCCAGCCAGAGGGCCATCGGCGAGGCTTCGGCCTCTTCTGCTCGTGAATCACGGGCACCTTCCCCGGGCTTCCCGGGCGGCTTCTTCCATCGCATCCCGGACGGCGGTCAGTGCCTCCGGCGTGAGGGTGACGACGGCCTGAAGGCTCGAAGCAAGATCTTCGGTGGTTGTGGCCATGCCGCCATTCTAGGACCTGGCACTTCGGGCACGGCACCGGCAGCTCCTCCGGGGCTGGAGCACTCCCGAGCTGGTCCCCGGCCATCCCCCTGGAACGTCCGCCCCGCCGGCACTGGATCCTGCTACCGGAAATGGGTCCGTGTCGGCAGCTCCATGGGTTGCGGTCGTCGTGCTCCGTGCGTGCGGGTGGTCCGGCGATCCCGAGTCGAGTGGAGGTGACGCTGTAACGTCCTCGACGTGGCCCGAACTCCGAACGACACGCACGAATGGGTGAGCTTCGAAGACGAGGACGAGGAGCGGACGTGGATCTTCGACGTCACCTTCTTGACGAGCAACTGGACCTGCATCTTCGGGAACGGGTGCCAGGGCGTACTGACCGGGCCCGCGCCCGAGCTCGTCCAGGGCTGCTGCAGCTACGGCGCGCATCTGGTGGATAAGAAGGACGCACGCCGCGTCGAGAAGACCGCCGCCACGCTCACACCCGAGGAATGGCAGTTCCACGGCACCAAGAAGCAGCTCCTCGTGAAGAACAAGCATGGCGAGACGGTGACGAGGCTCGTCGACGAGGCTTGCATCTTCCTCAACCGACCAGGATTCCCGGCCGGCGCCGGATGCGCGTTCCACATCGCCGCCCTTCGACGCGGAGTGGATCCCGTGACCATGAAGCCCGAGGTGTGCTGGCAGCTCCCCTTGCGACGAGAGGATCACGTCGACGACGACAACGGCCACGTGACGTCCACCGTGCGCCAGTGGGACCGTCGGCACTGGGGCAAGGGCGGCCTCGAGTTCCACTGGTGGTGCACCGAGTCACCCGACGCCTTCGTCGGCAAGCATCCGGTTTACCGGGAGATGGAGGGTGAGCTCACCCGGATGATCGGGTCCAAGGTCTATGGCCAACTCGTCGCGGCCCTTCGTGAGCGTGAACGGCTTCGTGGACAGCACGTCACGCTCCCCCACCCCGCTGTCCGGAAGCGCACACGAACGAGCTCCGCTACGGCAGCCCGAACGACGACATGAGCCGATCGACCACCCCAGCAGTTATTCGGGCTGAATCGACCACCTGAGTAGCTGGTCGGGCTGAGTTGACCACCTGAGAAGTAGGTCGAGCCGAGCGGTTCGCCTGACCGATTTCCCCCGTGCTGGGCTCAAAAACCGCCTGAGACGCTCCTCGAACCGCCCTCGTCAGTCCTGGAGCGGGTCCTCGTCCGCATAGGAGGACGTCGGAATGGAACCCAGGATGCGGTCGTATTGGTCTTCCTCGGCCATGCACCACGAAGCGTGGACGTCGTCTGGCTCGGCCCCGCACTCGACGCACCGCCCCGAGGTCTCCGTCGATGACCGCTTCAGACTGCGCGCTTCCTCGAAGCGCCGGTGGCGTCCCTTTTTCACGAGAACTCCTTGTTGAACCCGGGTACGCAGAAAATGCGTCCCGCGGCGACACGCCTCAAGGCGCTTCGGCCGCTGGTTCATTGTAGTGGCTGGGCGGCCGTTGTCCGCCCTCTCCCTGGTCAGCAGCCCTACTCGACTGCGGTTTTTCGGATCGCGCGGAGTGCCCTGGTGTCGTTCGGCCCGTCCGGGCCGGGCCCCGGCACCCACATGCCTCTTTGCGCCCAGGCGGCTCGCCCGAGCGGCGAGCCTCGAGGCCGCGGTCGACCATCCGTCACGACCTCTACGCTTGCCATCGTGTCATCCACCGGTTTCGACCCCCAGGAGATGGTCGTCCGGTTCCGTAAGAGGGCGGAGGCGGTCCGGACGCGCGGGATGCCCCCCGTGGAGGGATCCAGAGCGGGCGCGGTTCCGCGAGCAGGCCCAACGGGACTTCTCGGACTACGCCATGATCGGTGACGCCGAGGCGAACTGGTCGACGGGATCCTCACGCTGAGGATCGACCTGCGACCGCCCGAAGTGAAGAACAGCCGGAAGAAGTGCGACGCAGGGCCGACGTCTGAGGCGCCGGAGAGACCCTGTGAGAGCTGAACTGGGACCGGCGCCTGGCGGTACCAGTCGAATCAGCCTCCATAGTGCATGCGGGTGTCCTCCATGCGCAGGACTTCGACAGGCTCTCCGCCGACATCGGTGACCTCGCCGATGCAGAGGACATGGCTCCCGAGATCTTCGAGGCGCACGAGGGTGCAGACCAGGTAGCCCGCGGCCGCGGCCAAGATCGGGAGCCGGCCGGCGCCGGCCTCGGTCACGTCGTGTCCGGCCATGGAAAGCACCTTTCCTTCCCCGTCCCGGACGACCGCGTCCTCGCGCACGGGCTTCACGAACCGCCGCACCACGTCGCGGTCCGAGCGACGGAGCAACGAGACGGAGAAGGCAGCGCACCTCGAGACGAGGTGCGGCGGTGACCGATTCCCGCTCCAGGGCCACGGCCACGAGCTTCGGCTCGAGGCAGACCTGAATGACGAGGTTCGCGGTCATCAAATTGACTGCATCTTCGTACCGGCTGCCGACGAGATACAGACCGCTCGGCAGCGCCCAGAGGACACGTCGCCGGTGGTGATCGAACTCGGTCTCGTCCCGAGACCCGGAGACCCCATCAGAATCGGGTTGCGCGCCGACTCCCGGTCATCCGCAGATTCCTCCGCTCATCCGATGATGCCGCGGGCTCATCCGAAGATGCCCCCGTTCGCGTTGTCGGTGGTGGTCGTCGTCGTCGGCAACCGGCCGTCGATCGGCACGGATGCGCTTGAGAGCCTGCAAGTACAACGCCTCGGCCTTGATGCCGTCGCGGTAGGAGGAGCTCAGGAGCTTGGTGTTGCTCGTGCCGGCGTCGTAGCAGTCGTTGGCGGCGGTGCCCTCGAGCCCATAGGCCTTGGTGAGGAGGGCTGTGACGGTGGGATCGGGAGACGGGCAGGTCGGTGTTGGCCATTTCGGCGTCGTTGAGCAGCGTGCTGCAAGCCGCATGGACGGCGCCTGTCCCGTTGGCCACGTCCTTGGGGACCCGGGCGTTGTCCGCGATCAGGGTCCCGATGTCCTGGCCGAACCCGGTTCCACTCACCCACACGGACATCTGGTGGGCGGCCGATCCCTCCTGGTCGGCTCCTGCGCACGAGGTGAGGACCAGTGCGCCAGCGGGCACGACGAGGGCGGACAGGGCGAAGGTGCGCATCCGCCGGAGCTTCACGTGGCCCGCACGATGTGGACGCCTCGCCGGCCGAGGCGCAACACGACGTAGCGGTCGTGCAACAGGTCGGAGGCACTGAGCACTCGGTCCTCGTCGGTCTGGCGCACGTTGTTCAGGTATGCGCCACCCTGCACGATCTTGCGCCTGGCCTCGCTGCGGGAATTGACCAGCCCCGTCCGCACCAGCGCGTCGATCGAGGGTGAGGCCGCCCAGCACCTCCGCCCTGGGGAGCGCCGTCGTCGGCGCGTCCGCCGTGACGGCCAGCAGCATCTCCTCACTCAGTCCGGCGATCTCCTCTCCGAAGAGCGCGGCAGACGCCGCCTCGCATTTCTCGACCTCCGCCTCCCCGTGCACCATCGCGACGACGGAACGGGCAAGCGACCTCTGGGCCGACCTGCGCTCGGGGTGCGCCGCCGTGGCGCGGTCCAGTTCCTCAACGGCGGCATGGTCCAAGAAGGTGAAGTACCGCAGGTACGAGCCCACCACCTCGTCCGGCGAGTTGAAGAGGAATTGGTACATGACGAAAGGGCTCGTGCGCGCCGGGTCGAGCCAGACCGTTCCCGATTCGGTCTTGCCGTACTTCGTGCCGTCCGGCCCTCAACACCAGCGGCGTGGTGAGGCCCCAGGCCTCTTCACCGCAGACCTTGCGGATCAGCTCGACGCCCATGGTGATGTTGCCCCACTGGTCACTCCCCCCGATCTGGAGGTCGCAGCCGTGGTCCAGGTGAAGCCGGAGGAAGTCGTACGCCTGGAGCAGCATGTAGCTGAACTCGGTGTACGAGATCCCTTGGTCCGGTCGCTCGAAGCGCGTCTTGACCGACTCCTTGGCCACCATCTGGTTCACCGTGAAGTGCTTGCCCACGTCCCGCAGGAACTCGAGGGTGGACACGGAACCGAGCCAGTCGGCGTTGTTGAGGAGGAGCGCAGTATCGAGATCCAGGAACTGACCCAGCTGGGGACGGATCCCTTCGAGGTAGCCCTCGATCGTCTCGAGGGTGAGCAGCTGGCGCTCGTCCTGCTTGCCCCCCGGGTCGCCGATCATCCCGGTGCCGCCGCCGGCGAGCGAGATCGGCCGGTGCCCCGCCAACTGGAAGCGGCGCAGGGTACAGAGCTGGAGCAGGTTGCCCATGTGGAGGCTGTCCGCGGAGGGGTCGAACCCGGCGTAGACCGTGAGACCAGGCTGGTCGAGGCGCTTCCCGAGCTCGGGGTCGGTCATCTGGTGGATCAGGCCGCGGAAGGCGAGGTCCTCCGAGAGGGTGGGCATGCCGCGACTTTGCCATACGCAGGTAGGTTGATCGGCCGCATGACGTCGCCAATTCCGATGGAGGGGTCGCCGCCGCTACCGATGGAAGGGGCGCTCCCACCGGACCTCGTCGGGACCCTGTTCCGGGTGGGGCCGGGGGTGCCGACGGGGTCGGAGCCGGTCGGTTCCGACTCGCCGAGCGGGCGGGTCCGAATCGGATCGCCGGGCGCCGGCGGGGGCGCTGCACGCGATCGAGCTGCGCGACGGGAGGGCGGTGTCCTACGCCCGCCGGGCGTCGGCTGCGGACGAAGGGGTGTTCTGGCACGCCGGCTCCGTGCTGGCGCTGGCCGAGACGGGGCACCCTCTTCGCTACGACCGCTACTTGCAGCCCGAGGAGTTCCGCGGCGACCTGCGCGTGCCGATCGCCTCGCACGTCCGCCGGGTGGCCGCCGACGGATCCCGGGTCCTCTTCTCGGTCGACGACGGCACCTGGGACGGTGGCGAGCCGGGTGAGGATTCCGGTCGCGGACCGGGTGATCGGGCGGCCGACTCCGACGGTGAAGCGTTCCTGCGCATCGGTGAGTGGGACTCGGCGGGTGAGCTGCGCGGTGCCCAGGCGGTTGCGCTCGAGCGTGCGACCTGGCAGCACGACATCGGGGTCACGGCCGGTCGTGTGGTGTTCATCGAGTCGCCGACCCGCAAGTTGGGGGCGGGGGCATGGTCCGGTGCGGTGCCCTTCTGTTGGGTGCCCGGTGCGGAGAGCTGGGTCGGTGTCGTCGACCGCGGCGGCGACGGATCCGAGGTGCAATGGCTGAACGTCCCGCTCTCATCTCGTGACCCATGTCATGGGTGCCTGGGACGACCCGGCCGCGGCGTGCGACCGGTGCCGGGAACGACGGGGGGGGCGCCGGGAAGCGGGCTCGAGCTCCTCGTCTGCTGCTACGCCGCGCCCGAGCTCGGACAGCCGGTGGACCTCACCACCTCGGTCGTCGGACCCGAGGGCATCGGCGTCGAGCCCGATCGGGGGCGGAGTGGCCGTGCTCGAACGCTGGCGCATCGCCGATGGCCGTCTCGAGCGACCACGCTGGACGACCGCGGGGTCGAGTACCCGAGGATGGATGCCACGCTCGACGGGGCCGCGTTCCGTTACGGATACTGCGTCGAGACCTCCCTGACCGGCCCGGGTGAACCGATGGATCGGGGCCGCCCGCCCGGATCGGCGCAGCCTCTCGGACTCCTGCGCTTCGACCTGGTCCGTGACGAGGTCACGTCCTGGCGGCCAGGAGACTGGTACGAGCCGAGTGAGCCGATCTTCGTCCGCGGGGCGGACGGCCACGCCGACGACGAGGGATGGCTCCTGACCGTGGTCGACAACCCCGATAGCGGCGCCAGTGACCTGTACGTGCTCGACGCGTCCGACTTCGGGCGCCGACGACCCGAAGCGGTGATCCACCTGCCGGAGCGACTGCCCTTCCGCAGCCACGGCGAATGGGTTCCGGCCGAGCTGTACCGCTGAAGGCGGGGGAGGAGTTTTCTGACGGCGGGCGCCGTCGGGCCCGGCGATATCTCCACGGCTGAATCGCCGAAGCTCAGTTCAATGCCCGGACCGAGGCCAACGCCAGGGCCTTTGCAAAGCGAAGGTGAGGGCTCGGACTGTTCTGCCGTAGTCAATCAACATCAGGGGATGACGATCGTGGCTTTGGCTCGCGCGGTCTTGGCGCCGTTGTTACTGACTGTCTGCCCGGTGAAGACCACGGCTGTCGAGGTGCCGCCTGAACTGGTTTCGGTGACCGACACCTTGTAGGTGCCGGCTTTGGCATAGACGTGAGTGGTGGTGGGCTTGGTCGTGGTCGACTTGGTGCCGTCACCGAATTTCCAGGCGTAGGTGGCGATGCTCCCATAGGTGACGGTGGAGGTCGAGGCGTCGAAGCTCGAGGCCTTGCGGTGCGGCTCCGCGGCGACGCTCAGGTGAGCCACCGGCGCCTCGTCCGGGGTGATCGCGACGGCAACGGGACCCGTCCCGACGGTGATCGGGGTCCCCGCCGTGTTCGTGGCCGTGTTGATCGGGGTGACGGTATTGCTACCAGTGACGTAGGCGGTGGCGCCGTTTGGGGTGAAGGCGATGCCGATGGGACCGTTCCCGACGGGGATCGGGGTCCCCGCCGTGTTCGTGGCCGTGGCGATCGGGGTGACGGTGTTGCTGCCCTCGTTGGTGACGTAGGCGGTGGCGCCGTTCGGGGTGATGGCGATGCAGAACGGATTGGTCCCCACCCCAATCGGGGTCCCCGCCGTGTTCGTGGCCGTGGCGATCGGGGTGACGGTGTTGCTGCCCTCGTTGGTGACGTAGGCGGTGGCGCCGTTCGGGGTGATGGCGATGCAGAACGGATTGGTCCCCACCCCAATCGGGGTCCCCGCCGTGTTCGTGGCCGTGGTGATCGGGGTGACGGTGTTGCTGAAAGTGGCCACGTAGGCGGTGGCGCCGTTCGGGGTGATGGCGATGCCGGTGGGATGCGTCCCGACGGGGATCGCTGTGCCCGCCGTGTTCGTCGCCGTGGCGATCGGGGTGAGGGAGTCGCTGCCGAGGTTTGCCACGTAGGCGGTGGCGCCGTTTGGAGTGATCGCGATACCGGAGGGAAGCATCCCAACGGGGATCGCCGTGCCAGCCGTGTTCGTGGCCGTGTTGATCGGGGTGACGATGTTGTCGTTGTAGTTGGGGACATAGGCGGTGGCACCGTTCGGGGTGATGGCGATGCTCTGAGGACCACTCCCGGTCGGGATCGCGGTCCCCGCCGTGTCCGTTGCAGTGGCGATCGGGATGACGGAGTCGCTGCCATAGTTGGAGACGTAGGCGGTCCACGACGACGTCCTGGTCCCCGCTGCCGCCGGAGCGACAGGAAGAGCCAGGCTCAAGAGCACGGGGAGCCCGACACCGAGAAGCATCGCGGCGAGTGCTGCTCTGACGAGGCTGTTTCCCATCCTGGTCACCGGCTCGACCATCTCATGACGCTCCATCGTGAACTCCATTTGCCAATGGCCGACCGGGTCGAGTCTGCGCTGAGGTATTCCGCCCGGGGACGGTAGCCCGGTGTATAGGCCTGTGCTCGCTCCGTCGAACCCTCAGCAACTGCGAGGACCGATCGCACGGCAATCTCGCCTCGCGTTCGGGCCGAGCCGTACCGCTGAAGCCGGCGACGACTCGCTGACGGCGGGCGCGTCGGGCGCCGGCGGGCGCGTCGGGCGCCGGCGGGCGCCGTCGGGCGCCGTTGGGCGCGGTGAATTCGTCGCGGTTCTCATGGTGGTGGCGACCGTTCTCGACTGCATGGCTCCTACTACGACGGTTCGAGACTCGAACGCCCGGACCGTGTCGCGGCGTACCGACGCTCTCGTGGCCAGTGTGGCGCAACACCACCGTGCCATCTCGGCTCATCAGAGCCAGCTGCTCCAGGCGGTCGTAGAACTCGACCGGCGCAAGGCCTGGCGGGTGGACGGTGCCACGTCCATGGTGGCTTGGCTGGTCCAGCGCTGCGGCGTCAGCGCCGCCACGGCACGCGAGTGGGTGTCCGCGGCCGCCAGGCTCCGGTCCCTCCCCAAGATCTCGGATGCCCTGGCGAAGGGAAAGCTGTCCTTCGACCAGGTCAAGCCGCTGGTCGAGGTAGCACGACCGGAGACGGACGCCGAACTCGCACAGCAGGCGACTCGCTGGTCCGCCAAGCAGGTCCGCGAACTGGCGATCGCAGCGCGGAACCAGTCCGACCACCAGGCGAGCGGTTCGTACGCTCGCCGGTTCCTTCGCTTCGACGACCGTCGTCGCGGCATCTCGGGAGTTCTGCCCGACGACCAGTACGCCGTCGTGAAGCGCTCGCTCCTGGCTCGAGCCAGCAAACGCGTGCGAGACCGGACGCCGTTCGACCAACGCATGGCCGATGCTCTCCACCAGGTGTGCAAGCGCGACATCGAAGGTACGGGCGACGCCCGGCACGACGCAGCCGGTGAGGTCGCGGACACACCCGAGAGTCGGGCCGGCGGCATGCGCCGCAACCGGCCCACGGTGGTCGTGCATGCCGACATGGCCTTCCTCGCCGGCGGTCACGGTGCGGCCGAGCTCGACGTGCTCGGCCCGGTCTCGCGTGAGGTGGCACGGCGGCTCGCCTGCGACGCCAAGGTGCTCGTGTCGGCGGACGGACCGAGCGGGCAGAGCCTCTCCATGGGTCGCACCCGGCGCGACCCGTCGGACGCCCAACGGCTAGAGATCAGGCGGCGGGACAAGGGTTGCCGCTTCCCCGGCTGCTCCCACACCGAGTTCACCGACGTCCATC
Organism: uncultured Acidimicrobiaceae bacterium; assembly: GCA_963767195.1. GTDB lineage: Bacteria > Actinomycetota > Acidimicrobiia > Acidimicrobiales > RAAP-2 > Bog-473. The sequence continues at coordinate 847,122 of CAVYDA010000001.1, forward strand.
ACGTCGTCCACTGGGTCGACGGCGGAAGGACCGATCTCGACAATCTCGTGGAGCTCTGCGATCAGCATCACCGCTCGGTCCACGAGATGCACTGGAAGATCTCGGGCGACGCCAATGTGGAGCTCGTGTTCCGCAGTCCGGTCGGACGGGTCTCCTACTCCACCCCGTCTCCGGCCTTCACCGCAGCGCGAGACGGACCGCCTGGTTGACCGAGTCGTGCAGGGCGACGTTTTCGGACCGCCCCGGCATGACGGCCCGGATCAGCGCAGGCACTCGTCCCGATGCCGGGACGCTGCAGAGCGCCTCTTCGAGCTCGGCGGTCGTTGCCACCGTGTCGACGCGGAGCCCGAACCCGCGCGCGACCGCCGATATGTCCGAAGTGGGTGGCGTGGCGAACAAGCGCTCAAAGACAGAGTGCCCGACCTCGCCGGCCTGCGGGAGGAACGAGAAAATTCCTCCGCCGCGGTTGTCCGGAACCACGAAGGTGCAGGGACACTCGGGAAGGTTGACCAGTCCCGAGACGTCATGGAGGAACGCCAGGTCGCCGAGAAGCGCCACGGTCGGTGTGCCCGCCCCAGGTTCCGCCGATGCCACGCCCAACGACGTCGATACCAGCCCATCGATGCCGTTCGCTCCGCGGTTGGCCAGCACGCGCGGCGGCGCCGCGGTGGCGGGAGCGAACCACTCGAGGTCGCGGATCGGCATGGAGGCGGCGGCCACGACCGTCGCGCCTCGCTCGGCCGCGTGGAGATAGGTCGTGCGGGCGAGAGACGGCTCGCTCAGGACGCCGGTCAGGACCTCGTCGATGGCGGACTGCGCCCGATGCTCCATTTCGAGCCACGACGCGAGCCACGCCTCGTCAGAAGGCACCCCTTCGGCCAACGCACTCTCGGACCAGGAGCCGGGATCGCAATGGTGGAACTCGGTGGCGATGCGGTCCGGATCAGCCCACTGCCACCAGGGATCGACCACGACGACCCGCGCGCCACCCGCCGCCGCAGAGGCGAGGTAGGCACCGAGAGCCTTTGACAGCCAGGGCCGGCCAAACATGACCACGGTGTCGGGCTGGGGTGGCGCAACCCGCACGATGGCGTCCGCCGCGGCGATCGTGCCCGGAAGGCGGCACCGTGAGAGAGGATCTGCCAGCACCGGCCAACCAAGGTGGACGGCGAGGTCCCTTACCGGTGCGGCATCGTGCGGCGCGAGCTGCTGTCCTCCGACGACGATGATCCCGCGCCCGTGAAGCGGCTGCAGCTCCAGGTCCGACCCCCGCACACGTCGGCCGCGTGCGGCCGCACCGGCACCGGCGCCGGCGCCGGCGACGAGCGGGCCGAGTGACGGCGCCAGGGCTTCCGCCTGCCCGGTAAGCGGCTCACGAAACGCCAGGTTGAGGTGGACCGGGCCCGGTCCGTAGGGCCCCTGGCTCGCCTCGGCAAAGGCCCGCGCCGCCAGTGGCCTCCACGACGACTCGTGACCTCTTTCGGGGACACCAGGCGCGAACGACCACCGGATCGCCCGGCCGAAGAGATCGTCCTGTTCGACGGTCTGCGGCGCGCCGGTCTCGTGGAGCTCTGGAGGCCGGTCGGCCGTACAGACCAACAGTGGAATCCGGGCGTGGTGGGCCTCGACGACCGCGGGGTGCAGCTCCACCGCGGCCGTACCGCTCGTGACGCAGATGACGGTGGGGCGACCGGTCTGCATGGCCAAGCCCAAAGCGAAGAAGCCGGCACTGCGCTCGTCCAGTCGGACATGTGCCCGCAAACGCTCGGCAAGCGGGATGGCGAGCGGAGTCGACCTCGATCCGGGACAGATGACCGCATCGCTCACCCCGAGTCGAGCCCACTCGTCGACCAGGGTCGCGCAGAAGCTGGCCTGTACGCTCACGCTTCGTGCCACTTCACGTCGAGGTGCGCGGAACCGGCCCTCCCCTGGTGATGCTCCACGGGTTCACCCAGACCGGCCGGCTCTGGGGAACCTTCGGCCAGCGGTTGGAAGCGCAACGCACGCTCGTCTCCGTGGACCTGCCGGGCCACGCCGGATCCGACGCGGTACGCGCCGATCTCCCCGCCACGGCCGCTCTCGTCGTAGACGCCGTCCGGGAGCAGCTCGGAGGTGCACGATACGACCTGCTCGGATACTCCCTGGGCGCACGCGTGGCCCTCCACGTTGCCCTGGGCGAAGACCTGGAGATCGACCGCATGATCCTGATCGGGGCCACAGCGGGCATGGAGAACCTCGAGGCGCGTGAACGGCGACGCCGATCGGATGCCGAGTTGGCCGACCGGCTCGAGGCCACGGGCGACGTCACGGGGTTCGTCAAGGAGTGGCTGAGCGGGCCGATGTTCTCGCGCCTTCCCGCGACCGCAGCCGGAGAGCAGGAGCGACTCCGCAACACGGCGTCGGGTCTGGCCTCGAGCCTGCGCTTGTGCGGCGCCGGGACTCAGGAGGCGCTGTGGGACCGCGTGGAGGGTCTGCACCCGGCTCTGCTCACGGTCGCCGGCATGGACGACGCCCGCTACGCCGCGCACGCTCTCCGCCTGGCCCGACTCGCGCCGCGCGCGGTCGCGTCGCTCGTCCCCGGCGGAGGGCATGCGGTCCATCTGGCCCAACCGGATTGCTCGGCTCGGCTGGTGCTGCACTGGCTCGGAAACGTGACGTAGACGACCACGAGATCCCGTGGGTGATCTCACAAGAGCAACCCGAGGGTGAGCAGTCCTCCGACGACGATCTGGACCCGGGCGGTGCGCCCGAGCATCGGCAGGAGTTCTCGCCCGGTCTGCTCGCCGAGCGCCAAACGCAGTGGAGCCACAGCGAGCGGCGTCGCGGCAAGGGCGATCAAGGCCCACACCCGATAGTGCGCCAGGACCGCCACGGAAAGCGCCGTCGCGGCAAGGGTCACGGCGTAGAGGAAGCCACCGTTCCTTCGTCCGAGGCGGACGGCGAGGGTCTTCTTGCCTGCGATGGCGTCGGTGTCGACGTCGCGCAAGTTGTTCGCTTCGAGCAGGGCGGCGGCGAGAAGACCGACTGGAACGCCGGCCCAGAGCACGAACACCCAGTTGTAGTGGTAGGTGATGGTGTGGACGCCAACCGCCAATTCGAAAGGCGCGTGCTGCACGTAGGCCGATCCGGCCGTTGCGATCAGCCCGAAGAAGACGAAGACGAAGAGCTCGCCGAAGCCGAGATAGCCGTAGGGCTTGGGACCACCCGTGTATGCCCACCCCGCGAGACCGCACAGGACCCCGAGCGGGATGAACCACCAGGTGACGCGGCGGACAGGATGAGCCCGGCAACTCCCGCGACGCCGAACGAGACGAGCGCGGCGATCTTGACCTGCCGTACCGTGGCGAGTCGTCCGGCGACCAGTCGCACGGGCCCGACACGCTGCTCGTCGGTTCCTCGAACCCCGTCGGCGTAGTCGTTCACGTAGTTGGTGCCGATTTGGATCCCCAGTGCCACCACGAGCGCGAGCACCGCGTTGACCCACGAGAGCTCCCGCGTGAACGTGACGCACCCGACCGCCGGGCAGGCTCCTCCCGCCTGCGCCGTGCTGAGCGTCAGATGCCCACTCGACAGGTAGCCCGCCGCCGTGCCGACGGCGACGGGTACGACGGCGGCCGGAAGGGTACGCGGGCGCGCGCCAGCGAACCACTGCTTGGCTGTCGCACTCACGGACGGCGCGGGAACCGAGAGAAATCGGGTTTCCGGTGCTCCACGAAGGCGTTGCGGCCTTCCTGGCCCTCCTCTGTCATATAGAAGAGCATCGTCGCGTCGCCGGCAAGCTGCTGCACGCCGGCGAGACCATCGTCAGCTGCGTTCATGCCGGCCTTGATCATCCGGAGCGCAATCGGAGAGAGGGTCAGGATCTGGCGGCACCACGCCACCGTCTCGCGCTCGAGGTCCTCCAGGGGAACGACCGCGTTCACGAGCCCCCATTGGAGAGCCTGCTCCGCGTCGTATTGGCGGCAGAGAAACCAGACCTCCTTGGCGCGCTTGAGGCCGATGGTGCGGGCCAGGATGGAGGAGCCGTACCCGCCGTCGAAGCTGCCCACTTTCGGCCCGGTCTGACCGAATCGTGCGTTGTCGGCCGCGATGGTCAGGTCACACACCAGGTGCAGGATGTGACCTCCGCCGATGGCGTAACCCGCCACCATGGCCAGGATCGGTTTGGGGATGCGGCGCATGAGGACCTGAAGATCGAGGACGTTCAGGCGCCCGATGCCCCTTTCGGCCACTGCATCGTCCCCGATGTAGCCGTCGTCGCCGCGGATCTTCTGGTCCCCACCGGAGCAGAAGGCGTCGGGACCTTCACCGCAGAGCACGATCACCCCGACGTCGGGGTCGTCACGTGCCGCGGTGAAGGCCTCGGTGAGTTCGAAGAGGGTCTGGGGCCGGAACGCGTTGCGGACATCGGGCCGGCAGATGGTCAACTTGGCAATGCCTTCGGCGACGTCGAAGCGGATGTCCCGGAAGGTGCCGCGAGGCTCCCATGCGGGAGCCGGGAGGGTGCGGAGATCATCCAGCGGATCGTGAGGAGAACCAGTGACCACGGTGTGCACGGCGACCTACGCTACTGTCCGGTGCCCGAGCTCGTTGCACTCGACCTTCCTGGCGGACCGGGGTTTGTCGACGCGCTTCAAGCCATCTGGGACACCGGGGACGCTGCAGCCCCCCTCGATCCTCGGCTCCCGCCAGAGGCCCGACGCGCGGTGTTCGATGCTCTCAAGCCGACTCGGATCGTTTCCTCGGACGGTGAGCAGCACACGTTGAGTGGTGGACTCCCGGTGGAGGAGGGCGACGCGCTCGTCGTCGCCACCTCCGGGACGTCACAACGGCCGAGGGGCGTCGTACTGACTCACGATGCGATCGGCGCATCCGCACAGGCAACGTCGAAGAGACTCGTCGTGGACCCCTCGAGGCATACCTGGCTGGCCTGCCTGCCTCTGGCACACATCGGCGGGCTTGCTGTGGTCACACGGTCCATCCTCACGAAGACACCGGTGGTGGTAATCCCAGGTTTCGAAGCCGACACCGTCGAGGAGCTCGGACGGTCCCGCCGTGTCACGCACGTCTCGCTGGTCGCGACGGCGCTGCACCGTCTCGACCCGGCCGTCTTCACCTGCGTGCTGCTGGGAGGGAGCAGGGCACCCGCGAGCCTGCCACCGAATGTCGTCGCGACCTACGGCATGACCGAGACCGGGTCCGGTGTGGTGTACGACGGAGTGCCGCTCGAGGGTGTGGAGATTGCGGTTCGAGACCTGTCGGCCGAGGCGGTAGAGCGGGACCAGGTGCATGGTGAAGGCGAGATCCTCGTCCGCGCCCCGACGCTCATGCGCTGTTACCGCGACGGAGGGGACGGTCGTGTCGTCGGCCCCGACGGTGAGCGCTCTTGGTTCGCCACGGGGGACGCGGGACGGCTGGACGCCGCGGCGTCCTGACAGTCTCGGGACGACTCGCAGACGTCATCAACACCGGCGGCGAGAAGGTCTGGCCCGACCTCGTCGAGCGCATCCTCATCGCCCATCCCGGCGTAGCGGACATTGCCGTTTGGAAGCGCGCCGACCCGGAGTGGGGCGAGCGCGTCGTGGCCTGGGTCGTGCCGGCCGGCGAGGGACCATCGTTGGCGGAGCTTCGCGAGATGGTCAGCGAGACCTTGGCTCCGTGGGCCGCACCCAAGGAGCTGGTGATCGTCGACGACCTCCCCGCTCCTCAGCGGGCAAGGTGCGCCGACGTCTCCTCGATCCCCCTCAGACCGAGCCTGCTCGACCCGGAGGGTGAATCGCCTCGATCCGTCGGTTATGACCCTTCGCCACCGAGGTGTGCGGTGAGACGCTGCAGCTTGTCGGGGTTGGTAACGACACGGACTCCGACGATCAGCCCGTCCACGATGTCGAGCACGAGTGCGGTGACCACCTCACCCTCGTCGACGAACAACGTCGCCGGCTGACCATTGAGAACGGCACCGCGCGGCACCCCCCGTACCTTCTTGGCCACGTTCAGGAGGAAGCGCGAGCTCCGTGTCGGTCCCGATCACGGGGCGCATCGCCGCCCGAACCTTCCCCCCACCATCGGTCCAGACGATCACGTCGTCGGAGAGCATCGCAAGAGACCTGAGAGGTCACCGGTACCGCAGGCGACCAGGAAACGATCGGTCAGCTCTCGCCCGTGCTCGAGGTCGGCGTCGAATCGCTGCCGTCGCGCCTCGACGTGCTGTCGCGCCCGGACGGCGAGCTGACGGCAGGCGGTGGCGCTTCGCCCGAGTGACAGCGCCACTTCATCGAAGGAGTAACCGAAGACGTCGTGGAGGAGATACGCAGCCCGCTCCGGCGGCGTGAGCTCCTCCAGGAGAACGAGAAAGGCCAAGGAGAGCGAGTCAGCCTGTTCGACGGCGGACGACTCGTCGGCCATCACGGGTTCGGGGAGCCATGGCCCGGAGTACGTCACCCGGCGAGCCCGTGCGGACTCCAGTTCGTCCAGGCAGAGCCTCGTCACGACGGTCACCAGGTAGGCGCGGGTCGAGCGCACCGGCGCGCTGCCCCGCCTGAGCCACCTGACGCCCGCCTCTTGCACCATGTCCTCGGCGTCGGCGGCACTGCCCAGCATCCGGTAGGCGATCCCGAAGAGCAGTGGCCGCCACTCTTCGAACTCCGCAATGTCGGAGTCGGCGTCCGCGTCCGCCCGGGCGGGCCGGCGAGCTCGTCGGCACCGACGAGGTCGTCAGGCAACGGCACCAGCCGGCGACTCGACGTCACACCGTTCGGAGAAGCCCTGGCTGCGGAGCCCCAGCCCGGCGTTGAAGCGGGACCGAAAGTTCTCCAGTGCGACCCAGGCCGCCAACTCCACGAACTCGGGGTCGCTGAGGTGACGCCGCACGTGCGCCGCGAGCTCCTCCGAAACGTCGGCGGGACTTCCGGTCGCCGCCTCGGCGTACTCGAGGACCGCCCGCTCGCGATCGTCGAAGAGCTCGCTCTCGCGCCATTGGACGACTGCCCTCACCTTGGCCGGCTCGATCCGCCGTTCATGCCCTCGTAGTAGCCGTAGTCGATGCACCACGAACACCCGATTTGGGATGCCGCGGTCTGGACGGCGAGCCATCGCAGGGTCGGGTCGAGCTTGTTCCAACCGAACTGCGCCGCCGTCTCGAGACTCCCCATGGCGACGAGAACTCCGGCATGGTGCGAGGCCGCTGCGGTGGGATCGACCATCTGGCCGAAACGGCGCTTGGCGTAGAGCCGGGCGAAGCGAGGCGACGATGCCGCTCCTGTTGTCGTCGAGCGGGACATGGGCCATGTGACCACCTTTCACTCCTCGCGCTGTCCACTCAGACGGTTCAGGTGGTCGCGATGTGACACGGCCCACCCGAGTGCGACGCGGCCCGGCCACCCGAGGACGGAGCCCGACCGGATCAGCCCACGCCCCCCGAGGGTTGCGCCATGGTGCCGCCGTCGACCACGAACGTCTGGCCGGTGACCCACGACGATGCGTCCGAGGCCAGGAACAGGGCGGCCGTCGCGACGTCGTCGGGCACCCCGAGACGGCGCAGCGGGATGTGTGCCGCGATCCGGTCCTCGCCGGGGCCCTCCCAGAGCGCCGCGGCGAGCTTCGTCTTGACCAAGCCCGGGAGCCAGGGCGTTGACCCGGACGTCGGGCGCCAGCTCGAAGGCGAGCTGCCGCGTGATGTGCAGCACCGCCGCCTTGGTCACGTTGTACCAGCCGATGCCCGGCTCGACCTCGAGGCCGCCGATCGAGGCCACGTTGATGACCGAGCCCCGCAGCCCGGCCTTCACCGCGGCGGCCGTCCACACCAGCACCGAGAGCTGGTTCACCTCGAAGGTCTTCTGCGCCCGGACCAGGTCGATGTCGATCATCGGGCCGAAGTAGGGATTCGTGCCCGCGTTGTTGACCAGGATGTCGAGGCCGCCGAACCGGGCGACCGTGTCGGCGACGCAGGACATGGCGTCCTCGGGACGGCCGACATGCGCGGCGCACCAGGCCACTCGGTCCGCCGGGCGCTCCCGCGGCGACGAGGCCGCTCGACCGCCTCGTCCAGGTCGTCGGCCGTACGGGAGCTGATCATGACGTTGGCACCCGCCTCGGCGAACCGGGCGGCCACGGCCAGGCCGATGCCGCGGCTGCCGCCCGTCACGAGCGCCGTCTTGCCCTTCAGGTCGAGCTCCATCCCACGAGCCTTGCACGGGCGGCCTCCGATCGCGCCCGGCAACCCGCCGAGCGGCACGCCCTAGCATCGCTGTCGGTGAACCACCTGGCCGACGAGACCAGCCCGTACCTCCGCCAGCACGCCGACAACCCGGTCGAGTGGTATCCCCTGGGGCGACGAGGCCCTGCGCCGGGCCCGGGAGGAGGACAAGCCGCATCTTCCTCTCCATCGGCTACGCCTCGTGCCACTGGTGCCACGTCATGGCCCACGAGAGCTTCGAGGACCCGGCGACGGCGGCGGATCTGGCCCATTGGTTCGTCTCGGTCAAGGTCGACCGTGAGGAGCGTCCCGACCTCGACGCCGTCTACATGGCGGCCACCCAGGCGCTGACCGGTTCGGGCGGTTGGCCGATGTCCGTCTTCTGCACCCCCGATGGCCGGCCGTTCTACGCCGGGACGTACTTCCCCCCGGTGGAGCGCCACGGCATGCCGTCCTTCCGCCGCGTCGTCGAGCGCTCGGAGAGGCCTGGCGCAACGAACGCGATCAGGTGCTGGCGCAGGCGGACGCGTTGGTCGACGCGGTGCGCAAGGAGATGCGCCTGGCCGAGTCGCTGCACGACGACCGTGGCCGACGCCTGGCCGGCGGCCGGCGCACGTCGGCGCCCCGACCCTCGACTCCGAAGCCTTCGCAGGAGCGGTCGTCGACGGGCTCGCTCGCTGGTTTCGACCCCGAATGGGGAGGCTTCGGGCCTGCGCCGAAGTTCCCGCGGCCTACCTTGGTCGAGCTCTGCCTTCGTCGTTCCCGCCGCGGCGGGCGCGACGCGGAACAGGCCCGGCACATGGCGCTGCCGCACGCTCGACGCAATGGCGGCCGGGGGCATCTACGACCACCTGGTCGGCGGGTTCTGCCGGTACTCGACCGATGCCCGGTGGCTGGTGCCTCATTTCGAGAAGATGCTCACGGACCAGGCGCTCCTGGCCCGGGCGTACCTGCACGCCTGGCAGGAGACGGGCGCATGCCGACTATCTCGGCGTCGTCACCGAGACGCTGGACTTCGTCCTGCGCGATCTCTCGACGCCCGAGGGCGCGCTCTACTCCTCGTTCGACGCCGACGCCGGCGGGGTCGAAGGAGCGCACGCCACCTTCACCCTGGAGAGCTCGAGGCCGCACTGCCTCCGGAGCTGCGGCAGGCCGGCGGCCGAGTGGTACGGGATCCCGGAGCGAGGCAACTGGGAAGGTCGCTCGATCCCTGTGCGCCCGGTCGGCGCGCCCCTCGCGCCGGCCGCACGAGATCGAGGAGGCTCGGTCCTCCTGGCGGCGGTTCGAGCGCGGCCGGGTGCAGCCGGCACGTGACGAGAAGGTGCTGACCGAGTGGAACGCGATGGCCGCGGCGACGCTGGCCGAAGCGGCATCGGCGACCGGCATCGCCGACTACGGAAGGCGGGCCGAGGAGATCGGCGAGTTCCTGTGGGCGTCGATGTACGTCGACGGTCGTCTCATGCGCAGCTGGCAGGGAGGTCGTGCCCGACACCTGGGCGTGGCCGCCGACCACGCCTGGCTCGTCGAGGCCTGCGTGCGGCTGTCGGAATGGAGCGGGGAGCGCGCTGCTGGCGGGAGCGCGCGCTCGAGGTGAGCAGCCAGCTGCTGGACCTGTTCTGGGACGAGGAGCGCGGCGGCTTCTTTTCGACCGGGAAGGACGCCGAGGCGCTGGTCGTCCGACCCAAGGAGTTCGTCGACGGGGCGGTTCCCTCCACGAACTCCATCGCGCGTCACCGCGCTGCTCCGGGCCGCCGCCCTGACCGAAGACCCGAGACTCGAGGAGGCCGTGTCGGAGACCATCGAGCTGGCCCGACCGCTCGCTCGAGCGGCACCCCGGGGCCCTGGCCGACCTCGTGGCGGCGCTGCCCATGTGCGATGGGCGACAGGAGATCGTCGTGACCGGCCAGCGGCCCGATCTGGTGGCCGAGGCACGCCGACGGTGGCTTCCCGCTGCCGTCCTGGCGTGGGGCGAACCCGACGACGGGCCGCTGTTCGCCGGACGCCCTCCTGAGCCTGCGCCTGGCGTACGTGTGCCGCCGCAGGACGTGCCTCCTGCCGGCGCACGACCGCCGAGCAGCTCGCGGCACAGCTCGACGCGGAGGTGCTGGGCCGATGACGAACGCGGACCGGACCGACGACGCAATCGACCAGAAGGACACCTCGGACATCCCGGACGCCCCTGACGCCTCGGACGAGTCCGACGACGAGACCGCAGCCGGGACGAAGACGTCCTCAGGCCAGAACCCGGCCAGGTTGCTACGGCGCTCGGCCCGTCGCAAGGAGAAGGTGCCGACCGCTGGAGGTTCGACCCTCCATCTCCTCGTACTGGCGTCGACGTTGGAGGACACCACGGTGGTCGACCTGGCAACCAGGACGGTCATGCGGATCCGCGTTTCGTGGCCCGAGGGCCACGATCCCGATATCAATCCCTTCGACGTCGTGGAGGTCACGCTGGCCGACGATCCGGAGCGCGACGACTTGGCGCAACCGGAGGCCACCACGGTGGCCGACCTCCCTCGCCACATCGGCACGTTGCGAGGCCGGCGACTGCGCAAGCTGCTCCAGCGTCTCGTGGCGAACCCGGACGGTCCGCTCCTGGGATTTCCGGGCGCCTCCGCCCCCTACTGGGAGTTCAGGGGTTTCCGCCCTTCGGTGGCGCTCATCGAGCCCACACGGAGCCCGCAGCTGATCAAGCGGCAGACAGACGACTCGACCTGGGTCCGGTTCGGTTGGGACCGCGACGACGTCTGGCTCCCGGTGGAGGACCGCAACGCGGCTCGCGCTCTCGTCGCGGCACGACGGGAGCGCTTGAGCGGCAAGAACCTCACCAGCGCGCTGGGCTATCAGCCGCAGTACCTCCTGGTGGTGGTCAGCCCGCCCCGGGACGGCCACTGTTACAAGGTCTGCGCCGCCATCCTGCCCCGGGGCTGACAGGACCCCCACACGGGCGGTGGGGAGGTCAGCGCCCGAGCTTTCCTCCGGCGAGATCCTCGGCCATGGCCCAGCCGAAGGCCACCAGCCGGTCGCCCTTTTGGGCGTCGAACCCGCCGAAGTGCCCGTCGACGCCGTCGGGCAGCTTGACCTTGGGCGCGAAGAAGTCGATCCCACCGGCGACCGATCCGTCGCCCTTCAAAATGAAGGTTCGGTCGTCGAGTCGGCTCTCGCAGCCGAAGCGCTTCGACAGCCTCCGGGCCCAGGCCCGCTCCTCGCCCGATGACCGGTGCTCGGGGAACGGCACGACGTCTTGGAGTCCGGCGAAGGCCCGGAAGCCCTCAGGTCCCATGAGGCGGGTGCCTGAGCAGCACGTCCTCGTCCGGGAAGGCCAGGAGGGCACGGCGGTACTGGTCCGCCATGATGCCCTTGAGGGCCGCCTCGGCCCGCGAGGTGCGGTCCACCAGCGCCAGTCCGACCAGGAGGGACGGCGTCCCACCGATGCGCTCCAGGGTGCAAAAGGAGTAGCCACGCAGCTTGTTCCCCTCCCGGGCCAGGGTGATCAGGACCCAACCCTCCCGTTCTTTGGAGAGGTAACCGATGTCGAACCCAGGTGGGCGTTCGCCGCACAGATCGGCCATTTCGACCAGCTCAGCGTCGCTGAGAGCAGTGCAATCCTTGGTGTTCACGACGATCGGCATACGTGTGAGTTTACCGGCTGTGCCCTGGGCGTTCCCAACCACGGTCGCGTCCGCCTCCTTCGGCGGTACCGCATCCGCCAGGCCGCGATCCTGCTCAGGGGCGAATTCAGCGTCGGTCAGGCCAGGACTGCGCCCTGGCCGAGCAACCGCTTGAGCTCGCCCACCAGGCCGTTGCGGCAATCGACGTTGAACTCCGGGGGAAGCCTGAGAACCTTCGCTCCGACGTGGAGCAGGACCGCGGAAGGCCCGGGATGCCCGCTCAGGACCTCCTTGAGCCCGTCCACCTTCGAATCCGTCAGGACCCCGAGCGGCAGCGTGATGTGGAGGTCCTGCTCCCCACGCTCGAGAAGAGGCCGTGACACCTCCATGCAGACGATCTTGGGCTCGTCCTCTCGGGTGTCGAGCCGGCCCTTCACGACCAGCACGGAGTCGTTCTCGATCATGTGGCCGTAGTCGGCCATCGTCTTGGGGAAGACGAAGACCTCCATGGCGGCGTGCAGGTCCTCGAGGACGAAGCGGGCCATGAGGTCCCCCTTCTTCGTATACGAGCGCCGCAGGTCGGTCACCACCCCGCCGACCGCGCGCACGGGGGACCGGTCACCGGTCGGGTCCTCCTCGCGCATGTCGGAGAGGGCGCAGTCGGTGTACCGGGCGAGGGCGGCTTCGAATCCACGGAGCGGGTGGTCGCTGACGTAGAGCCCGAGCATCTCCTTCTCGAACACGAGGCGCTGCGCCTTGTCGAACTCGACCTCGGGTATGTCCACCTTGGTCGTGCCCCAACCCGGATCGGTGTCCTCGTCCTCGAAGGCCGAGAACAGTGTCGCGATCCCGAGGTCCTGCTCGCGCCGGCGCTCCAAGGTTCGATCAACGATGCCCTCGAACACGAGGCAGAGACCCTGACGCGGGTGTCCGACGGAGTCGAACGCGCCGGCCTTGACGAGCGACTCCATGGTGCGCTTGTTCAGCACCACGGGATCGACCCGTTGGCAGAAGTCGAAGATGTCGGCGAACGGGCCGTTCGCCTCGCGCTCGGCGACGATCCGCTCGACGAGGCCCTCGCCGACGTTGCGTACCGCCGCCAGACCGAACACGATGGCCCGGTTGCCGGTCGAAGCGGGAGTCTCGTCGTTGGCGGAACCGGTGAGGCTCATGTCGGGGGCGAACTCGGAAACGGAGCGATTGACGTCGGGCACCATCACGTCGATCCCGAGCGTGCGGCATTCGGCCAGGTACACCGCGGTCTTGTCCTTGTTGTCCTTCACCGACGTCAGGAGAGCCGCCATGTACTCCACCGGATGGTGCGCCTTCAGCCAGGCCGTTTGGTATGCCACGAGGCCGTAGCCGTACGCGTGCGACTTGTTGAAGGCGTAGTCGGCGAAGGGCTCGATGATGTCGAAGAGCTGCGTCCCGAGGGCCTCGTCGTAGCCCTCCGAGACGCAGCCCGCCACGAACTTCTCGCGCTCGGCGGCCAGCAACGCGCGGATCTTCTTCCCACATGCCTTCCGGAGGTTGTCGGCTTCTTCGAGCGAGTACCCGGCGATCTTCTGGGCCACCCGCATCATCGACTCCTGGTAGATCATCAGGCCCTGCGTGTCGGCCAGGATCGGGGCGAGGTCGTCGTGCTCGTAGCTGATCGGCTTGCGACCGTTCTTGCGGTCGGCGTAGTCGTTGTGCATGTTGGCCGCCATGGGTCCCGGCCGGTACAGCGCGACCAGCGCGGCGACGTCGTCGAAGGAGGTGGGGGCGAGAGAGCGCATCAGGGCGCGCATCGGGCCACCCTCCAGCTGGAACACGCCGACCGACTCGCCGCGCCGGAGCATGGCCAAGGTCTCCTCGTCGGCGAGGTCGACCTGGTCGATGTCGGGTCGCACCCCGCTTGCCGCCTCAATGAGGTCGAGGCTCCGTTCGATCACCGAGAGGTTGCGCAGCCCGAGGAAGTCCATCTTCAACAGGCCGAGGTCCTCCACGCCGTGCATCTCGTACTGCGTGACGATGGGTGCGTCCTCGGGGTTGCCCCCGGCGTCGGGCTTGCGCTGGATCGGCAGGTAGTCCGTCAGCGGATCCCGCGAGATGACCACGGCGGCCGCGTGGATCCCGTCCTGGCGCCGCAGGCCCTCGAGGCCCAGGGCGACGTCGATCACCTCTTTGGCCTCGGGATCAGCCTCGTGCATCTGGCGCAGCTCGCCCGCGGTCGCGTACCCGTCCTCGTGCCCCTCGGTGCGCACGAGGCAAGCCCGCAACGGGGTGTCGCGGCCCATGATCAGCGGCGGCATGGCCTTGGCGATGCGGTCGCCGAGCGCGTACGGCTTGCCGAGCACTCGGGCCGCGTCCCGCACCGCGGCGCGCGCCTTGATCGTGGAGAACGTGATGACCTGGGCCACCCGGTCGCTGCCATAGCGCTCCGCGGCGTAGCGCATCACATCGGCTCGATAGCGCTCGTCGAAGTCCATGTCGATGTCGGGCATCTGCTTGCGGCCCGGGTTGAGGAAACGCTCGAACAGCAGGTCGTAGCGGATCGGGTCGAGATCGACGATCCGCAGGCAGTAGGCGACGCAGCACCCCGCCGCCGAGCCACGGCCCGGACCGACCCGGATCCCGGACTCACGGGCGAAGCGGATCAGGTCCCAAACAACGAGGAAGTACGCGGCGAATCCCATGTTGCCGATGACGCCGAGCTCGTAGTCCAGGCGCTCGACCACTTCTGGCGGCAGCGGCGTCCCGTAGCGCTGGCGGGCACCCTCCATGGTCAGATCCCTCAGGTACGCGAGCGCCCGGTCCTCGTAGGCGTCACCCTCGAAACCCTCCGGTACCGGGAACTCGGGGAGGCTCGGGCGACCGAGCTCAATCTGGACGTCCGCCCGCTCCGCGATGAGCAGCGTGTTGTCGCAGGCCTCGGGCACCTCCCGGAAGAGATGCCTCATCTCGGCCGCCGTCTTGAGGTAGTGCTCGGTCCCCTGGAACTTGAAGCGGTTGGTGTCGCTCAGCAGCGCCCCGGTCTGGACGCAGAGCAACGCGTCATGGGCGACCGCATCCTCTCGATGCGTGTAGTGGCTGTCGTTGGTTGCAAGCAGCGGCGCATGGAGTCGGCGGGCGATCTCGACCAGCTGCGGGTTCGTTCGGTGCTGGTCCGCGATGCCGTGGTCCTGCAGCTCGACGAAGAGGTTGGCGCGGCCGAAGATGTCCTGAAGACGCGCCGCACGGCGCTCTGCCTCGGCCACGTCGCCGGCCAGCAGCGCCTGGAGGACCACCCCTCCGAGACACCCCGTGGTCGCGATGATGCCCTCGTGGTGCCGCTCGAGCAGCTCCCAGTCGACCCTGGGCTTGTAGTAGTAGCCCTCGAGGTAGGCCGCCGTGGAGAGCTGCATCAGGTTGCGGTATCCGTCGACGGTCTCGGCGAGGAGGGTCAGGTGGTAGTAGAGCTTCTGGCCACCCTCGGTGTCCCCGCCCGTGTCGTCCATCCGGCCCCGCCGCACCGGGCGCTCGTGACGCGACTTCCCCGCCATGTAGGACTCGGTACCGATGATCGGCACGATGCCGTGGTCGCGGCAGGCCTTGTAGAAGTCGAGGACCCCGTACATGTTGCCGTGGTCGGTGATGCCGAGAGCAGGCTGGCCGTCGGCCACGGCGGCCGCCACCAGGTCACCGACCCTCGCTGCTCCGTCGAGCATGGAGAACTCGGTATGGGTGTGCAGATGCGTAAACGACCGCTCCGACACCGGCCTCCTTTCTCCACCTCGAACTTACACCGGTGTCATTCTCCCGGGTTCAGAAATCTAACCCGCGGGCCGGGGGTCCGGCGCGGAGGCCCCTCCGCCGCCCCGTCCCGTCCGCCACCCTGTCATTTCCGCCGGGTCATGTCCGCGGGCCGCCAGCGCGGGCCGCCAGCGCGGACCACCGCGGACGGCGCCGAGCGCGCTACAGGTATGCCCCCGTGCGTCCCGAGTCGCCCGCCGAGGGGAGCCCCGGTTGGCGCATGTTTTCGAGCTGCGCGCGCGCCGCCATCTGCTGGGACATCAGCGTCGCCTGGATCCCGTGGAACAACCCCTCGAGCCACCCGACGAGCTGCGCCTGGGCGATCCTCAACTCCGCATCGCTCGGTGCGTCGACGTCGAAGGGCGGGGTCATCCTCGCCAATTCCGCGGCGAGGTCGGGAGAGAGCCCCTGTGACAGGTCGAGCACAGACTGCTCGTAGATCTCGCGCAGCCGCACCCGGCTCTTCTCGTCCAGCGGTGCCGCCCGCACCTCGTCGAGCAGCGATTTGACCATCGATCCGATGCGGAGCACCTTGGCCGGTTCGCTCACCGACTCGGTGGACGTCGCACCCTCTTCGTCTCCTTCGGCGGCCGCGAGAACCTCGTCGGGAGCGATGGCGTCGGGAGCCGACGACGCATCCTTCCCGTCCGAGCTGGCGCCGCCGCCTGCGTCGTCGTCCGTCATCGTCGGGGTCCCGCCGACCGTGTCCTGTCCCTCGCCCGGGGGTCCGTCAGCTGTCATCGCCCCATGTTGTCACCCGGGAACTCCTCACGCCGCAGCCGACCATGCCAGCAGCGGGACCAGCATCTCCTCGGCCGTCAACGAACCGTGACGTGCCTTCAGCCTCAGCTCGACCGTGTCCGCCGGGTCTAAGAACGCGGTCGGGGTGAAGGGGATCAGAGCCACGTCGCCCAGCCGCGCTGCGACGTCGTCGGTCGGGACCCCGCCGAGCCAGCCGTCGTCAATGATCTGCTCCCGGGTACGTATCCAGGCGACGTCGCGATAGAGGTCCGAAGCCGTCGCCCGCAGGTCCGACGCTGCTCCGGGGCGCGCATGGAGCCAGCGGAATCGGCCTTCGCCGCTGATGAGCGACACGCCTTGCATGACGTCGCTGCCCAGGACCTCGACGGACGCGCCGACCTCGACCTGCCCGTGGTCGGCGGTCACCACCAGCGCGGCTCCGGACGGCAGGACGGAGAGCACGTCACCGACGAGCCTGTCGACGGATCGCAGCTCGTCGTCGAAATGGTCACCTAGGCCCTCCGCGTGAGCAATCTTGTCGATCCCCTCGTAGTACGCGTAGACGAACGGGGACCCTGCCGCCAGCAACCTCCGCACACCGGTCACGAGCCCGGCGGGCGTGTACCACTGGTGCAGCTCAGCACTCCCGAGATGCGCCGCCGAGAACCCCGTCGGCCCGTAGTCGTACCGCGTCACGACCGGGACGGGGCAGGGCGCGCCGGGGAAGGCGGGAAACGGCTGGAAGACGGGAGGCGGCACCCCGATCCGGGCGTCGGCACTGCCGAGGCGCCACTGCAGGACGTTGAAGATGTCGCCGTCGAGCGCCAGGCGGTAGCCGAGCACGCCGTGCCGGGCCGGGACCACCCCCGTGACCAGCGTGGTCAGCGCACATGCTGTGGTGCTCGGGGCGACCGAGGTGAGGGTGCCACCGGACCCGGACGAGAGGACCGGAGCCAGCGGGCGGCGGCCCGAGAGCTGCTCCGCCCCGAGGCCGTCGAGGACCAGCAGCACGATCTGTGATGCCTGCGCGAGCGCCGGGGGTGCCCAGACGGGCAGGTCGATCGGCTGCTCGTGTCCGCCCTGGCGTCCGGCCAGGACCTCCATCAGCAGCGGTACCACCGAGTGGAGGCCCCCGCCCTCGAAATCGGGAATGACCGGGTCGGGAGCGACGGGCGGCTCGTCGACCGCCGCCACGGTTTGCGAGGAATCACTCACAACGGCACACCCTACGACCCGCCAACCGTTGGGCGAGTCCCAGGCCCGGTAAAATCACCCTCGTGAGGGTGTCGACTCGCGGTGACTACGCCAGCAGAGCTTTGCTATCCCTCGCCCTCCGCGGCGCCGAGGTGCCCACCTCGGTGCGGGACATCGCCGAGAGGACCGGGCTGCCCCAGCCGTACCTCGAGCAGATCTTGTTGGCCCTGAAGGGGGCCGGCCTCGTCCGTTCCAAACGAGGTGTCGGCGGAGGATACGTCCTCGCCCGCCCACCTGAGCAGATCTCCCTCGCGCAGATCGTCTCCGCGGTCGACGGGCCGATCGCAGCCGGCGACTTCGGGGAGCCGCACACCAACGGCGCCTGCGACCACGAGGGCCAGTGCGTCCTCCTGGCCGTCTGGGCCGACGTCGGCGAAACCATTCGGACGCATCTGCAGTCCTACAGCCTGGCGGACATGGTCACTCGTGCCCGCGGCAACGTCGCCACGATCCCCGCGTAGTCACCCGGCCTGACCTGCCGGCGAACGGCGACCTCAGAAGGTCAGAAGGTCAGAAGGTCAGAAGGTCAGAAGGTCAGAAGGTCAGAAGGGAGGTCAGAAGGTCAAAGGTCAGATTCCACATCTCGATGGCGGGCCAGTCGAGCTCCCAGCCGAGGAGGCAGACGCTTCCCGCACGCAGGCGGAACCACCGTCCCGCCGCAGGTGGCAGGCCCAGCCAGCGAGCGGCGAGCACCCGCAAGAGGTGTCCGTGGGCCACGCACAGCGTGTCTCCGTCCGCCTCGAGCGCCCTTTCGATGACGCGGTCAGCACGGCGACCGACGTCCGCACAAAGCTCGCCGCCGGGCACTCCTTCGTCCCAGAGAGTCCATCCCGGTCGCTCCCGTCGGATCTGAGCCGAGGTCAGGCCCTCGTAGGAGCCGTAGTCCCACTCCACGAGATCCCGGTCGACCTCCCCGTCGAAACCAGCGAGCGCACAGGTCTCTGCTGCCCTCTGCAACGGGCTCGTGAGAACCTGGGCGAACACGGCGGGATCGAGGCGTCGGATGGTCTCTCCCGCTGCGACGGCCTGCCGACGACCCCCTTCCAGCAGGGGAATGTCCGTCCTCCCTGTGTGTTGTCCACTCAGGGACCATTCGGTCTCACCGTGCCTGAGCAGGACCATTCGGGGAGGCATGGCCCACACCACCACGGTGGACCGTACGGCGCAACCTGTGGATCCGAATCGGGAGTTCTCGACCCTGGGGTGCGAACACCCGACTGAAGGGCGGACGCCCGAGTGAAGGGTGCGAACACCCGACTGAGATGATCGGGCTCTTCCTCGGAATGATCCGGCTCGGCTCTCGGTTATATGTGTTGCGAGCTGGAAGAAGAGCCAGCCGGCACGATCAGGAGCAAACCCACGACCAGGGAAAATGGTAGGGAGAAAACCCGATGCACGGGCGGGTACGTATGACCACCCAAGGCGAACCACGACTGAGAGTGAGCAGAGAGCGTCTGGAGCGAAGATGAAGAGCGCGGTGAGCACATCCGACACCTTGGGACTAATGTTGAAGGACCTCGACCAGTTCCCCATGCCCGACCACGAACAGCAGGTCGAATTGGCCAAGCGGGTTGTGGCCGGTGACGACGCGGCACGGAAGCAGATGGTCGCGGCCAACCTCAGGCTCGTGGTGCACTGGGCCCGCCGGTACCAGGACCGGGGCGTTGACATGGCGGACCTCGTCCAGGAGGGCACCTTCGGGCTGATGCGCGCCGTCGACAAGTTCGACTGGGAGCGCGGATTCCGATTCTCGACCTACGCCACCTGGTGGATCAGGCAGGCCCTCCAGCGTGCCGTGCAACAGCACGGCCGGACGATCCGCATCCCCCTCGAGGTCGGCGAGCAGATCCAGCGACTGGAGCTCACGAAGACCGAGCTGGCGACGACTCTCGGGCGCGCCCCGACCGAGCAGGAGCTCGACGAGGCGACCGGGATGACGGCGGATCAGCGCGAGTCGCTCGAGGACGTGGCGCGAGTGACGGCCTCACTCGACCAGCCTGCGGCGCTCGAGTCGTCGACGACGCTCGGTGAGCTCGTCGCGCCCGATGACTCCGACTTCTCGGTGACGTCGAGGAGACGATGGTCTACGAGCAGGTGCGGGAGGCCGTTGAGCCGTCTGCCCGGACTCCAGCGTGACGTGCTCCGGCTGCGTTTCGGTTTCGACGGGGACTCCCCCGCCTCACTCCAGTCGACCGCAGAGCGGCTCGGCGTAGGCGTGCGACGCGTTCGGCGAGCGGAGGAGGAGGCGCTCGCGGCTCTCTCATCCGACGACGGGGTCCTCGGGATCCACGAGGCCGCCTGAGAGCTACACGAAGCCGCCTGAGCGCTACTGGTCCATACGCCTGAGCGCTACTGGTCCAAATCGGGAAGCCGGTCGAGGTAGTCGCTGAGATCTTGCGGCAGCGGTGCCGTCAGATCGAGGCGCTCGCCGGAGACAGGGTGGTCGAACGCCAGCCGGAAGGCGTGGAGGAAGAAGCGGCCCGGGCCGAGCAGACGGTCGGACGTGCCGTAGCGGGGGTCGCCGACGACGGGGTGACCGATCGCCGCCATGTGCACCCGGATCTGATGGGTCCTGCCGCTGTGCAAGGACAGCTCCAACAGGGTTTGGCCCTGGCGCCTCCCAGCGTTGCACCACCGTGTAGGCGGTGCGGGCCGGCTTCCCCGACGCTGAGACCGCCATCTTGGTCGGCGTACGAGCCGAGCGTCCGATCGGAGCGTCGACTTCGCCCTGGTCTTCCTCCACCTCGCCAGTGACCAGCGCGAGATAGCGACGCTCCATGGTCCGCTCCGCCAGCTGGAAGACCAGTCCGCGATAGGCCTCAGCCGTACGAGCCACGGCGAGGAGACCGGAAGTCCCCTTGTCGAGCCGGTGCACGATCCCGGGTCTGTCCGGGGCGCAGACACCCGAGGCCACGAGATCGCTCAGGTCCGGGAACCTTGCGAGCAGACCGCCGACCAGGGTCCCACTGCCGTGGCCGGCGCCGGGATGCACGACCAGGCCCGCGGGCTTGTCCACCACCGCCACCGCCTCGTCCGCGTACACGACGCGGAAGGACACGTCGGGCTCGGCGCTGACCTCGGTCGTCAACGCCGCGGGCACGAGGATCGTGAGCATCGAGCCCTCCTCAAGGGAGGAGCGCCCGACCCGCACCGCCTCGCCGTCGACGAGCACCCGTCCCGACTGCACCAGGTCTGCCGCGGCCGCTCGCGACACCCCGGCGACCATCGCTACCCCCCGGTCCAATCTGACGCCGGCCAGCAGCGCGGGCACCTCGGTCGAGATGGTTTCCGTCTCGGAGTCCGGCGATCCGGTCGTCATGTCGGGTCGTCCTGTCGTACCCGCCCGGGTCCGAAGACAATGGTGGCGATCACGATGATCACCCCGACCGTGACGCTGGCGTCCGCCAGATTGAACGTCGGCCAGTGGCTCAGCGTCACGAAGTCCGGCACCTCACCGCTGTGCCCCCCGAAGATCCGCTCGCTCAGATTGCCCACGGCACCTCCCAGGACCAGTCCGCCCCCGACGGCCAGTGGGACGGTGCGAACTCGGCCCACGACCACCGCCAGGACCGCAACCCCCAGGCAGAGCACGACCGAGACGAACACGGCCCGTCCGCTGAAGAGGCTGAAGGCGAACCCCGAGTTGAACGTCAACGCGAGTCCGAACGGCCCCCAAACGTGCTGAACGTCGTGCAGGTGTCCGACCGCGATCGTGGTCGTCACCAGGTCGACGACCACCACGATGGCGGCGACGGTGTATGCGAGCACTCCGGGCCGGGTCAGCGACGCGACAAGCCCCCGCTCTTGCACGCCACACACAGCCGGGCATAGGGCAGCGCGCGCAACCTGGGCTTTGGAATGGGCTGGAAGCAACGCTCGCAGTAGCCGTAAGTCTTTTCGTCGATCCGCACCAGCGCGGCGTCGATCTCCTCGACCGCCACGGAGGCTTGCCCCGAGAGCGCCAGGTTGCGCTCACGGTCGACCGTCACCGTCCCGCCTTCTCCCGACTCCTCGTCGAACTGCACGTCACCAGGTTCACGTTCGAGCGCGAGCGAATCCGCCTCAGCCCTGAGCGAGGTGGCCTGTTCCTGGTAGATCGCCCGCTCGCCCTGCAGCAACTCCCGCATCTCGTCGAGGAACTTCACATCCTTGGCGTAGGGTCCCGTCTTCGGGCGGACCGGCGGCGGTGGCTTGGGCTTCGGGGTGAACGTGCTGCGAACCGGGGCCGCACCGTTGGCGGCAGGGGCGCCGCTCTCGACCGCGGACGTCGATGCCTCCGAAGCTGCCGCGAGCGCAGCCGTGGTCTTGGTGGAGCGCGACCCCGACTTCTTTGCCTCTGCCGCCGACTGGGCGCAGCGGCGCTCGCCTTCGCAGCCGGCGCCGTCTTCTGTGCACCTGCCACCTTCTTGGCCGGCTGCGGTGAGCCCGAGGCTGCAGTCTTCTTCGCGGCCGAGACGGCCGCCTTCTTCGTGGTGGGTGACGCGCTCTTGGCGTTGCTCGCCACAGATGCGGCCTTCCTCGCCGTGGACGTCTTCTCGGTCGAAGCGACCGCCCGCTTCGCTGCCGGAGCTGCCTTGTTCACTGTTCGGTTCGCGTCCTTCTTGGCTTCGGGTTTTCCGTCGGTTCTTTTGGGGGCGGAGCTCGCGGCCCGGCTCGACGAGCTCTTCGCGGCGGCTCCTGACTTCGGGGCGGCAGCGGGGCGGGCCGCAGGCTCCTTCTTGACCGAGCTGCCCTTGCTCGCTGGCGTCATCGTTCCTCCTTCCCGACCACGTGGAGTGACCGGTCCCCGCGTCAACCTTGGCGAGGGAGCGGGTGACGATAGCGGACCGCTCCCGGGCGGGGCAATACGTCGGGCGCCCGCCACGCGGGAGGTCAGGCCAACCTGCTCAAACTGGGCGAGGCGCTCCTGACACTGCAGCTCCGGTCGTGTTCGGAAGGGCCATTGTAGGGGGTCCCACGTCGGCTTCGAGCGCCGTCGGCGCCTCACCCGCGCTCGGTGAAGCCTTCACCCCAGCGGTCTTCCTGACGCCCATGAGCGAGTTCGCCGGCTGCACGTTCTCGTCCACCCACGTAAGGAGGTCGGACAGTGCACCGCGCAGGCGATTGCGTTCCGACTCGAGGTGACGCGCCATGCTCTCGACGTCGGTGGCCAGTTCGGTCCGCGTGGACTCGAGTCTGGCGACCTCCTCGCGCAGTCTCTGGTTGGACTCCGCCTGCAACTGAGCGGCGGTGGCCTCTGCGGCCGCGATGGACGCCTGCGCCGTCTCTTCCGCCGCGGCGACGATCGCCACCGCTTCGGCTTCGCTCTCACGTTTTGTCTGGTCGACGAATTTCTGCGCCAGGATCAACGTGCGCTGAAGCGTCTCGTCGGAGAGACCCGTTTCCGCCGCAGGCGGCGACTCGTCGCCCTCGGCGACCGGCGCCGACCGCTTCTCCCGCTCGAGTTGGGCGATCCGCTCGCTCGCCTGGCGCAGCCGATCGTTCAGCTGGCGGACGTGTTCTTGCAGACCCTCAGCCTCCTGCGCGGCCTTGTCGAGGTACTCGTCGACCTCGTCAACGTTGTAACCCTTCAGCCCGAGCCGGAACTCGACCGTGCGCAGGGTGTCGAGGATTGAGGAAGGAGTTTGGGAACTGTCCATGGGAGGCGAGTCTACTCCCCGCTTCCCCCAGTTCAGGGTGATGTGACCTCTCCGCGGAGGTGAAGGTCAGACCCGGTTCAGGACCGGGATGGCGACGAAAACGAGCACGAGGCTGACCACCAGAAAAGAGAGGTCGAGGCCGCCCACCGGCGGCACGATCCGCCGTACGGGTTTCAAAAGAGGCTCGGTGGCCCGGTAGAGGAAGAACTGCACGCGAGCCAGGGTCGAGCCCGGCTGAATCCGGAACCAGCTCAAAATGGCGTACGGCAACATGATGAAGATCACGTAGAACCAGATGAGGTCCGCAATCCAGTGGAAGAGTGTCGTCACCAGCTTGTGAGAGTACTTGGTTCAATCGCGGCCGAAGCCGCGCTCGACGAGGCGTTGCCGCTCCTCGTCTGAAACCTTGACGTTGGTCGGAGCGAGGAGGAAGACCTGGTCGGCGACCTTCTCCATTTCGCCGCTGAGCGCGTAGGTCACACCGCTGCAGAAGTCGATCATCCGGCGTTGCAGGTCACGGTCGGCCATCTGGAGGTTCACGATCACCGGCCGGTTGTCCTTCAGCCGGTCGGCGATCTCCTTCGCGTCACCGAATTTGGAAGGAGCCACGACGTGGACCCGGGCCGATGAGGTCGCCGGGGCCGCCGCCGTCTCGACGGGCACCGCCCGCACGGCCTGGGGCCGCGGCGTGACGTTACTGGGCTGGGACCGCGGCTGGCTGGGGTCGCCGATTCCCTCGGGATGGTCCGAACCCGGCTCATGCCGCCGCTGAACTCTTCGGCCTGTTCGTTCTCGGGCGCCCGTGGCTCGACCCGGGTGGCCGCCGAGAACCCGCGCGGCGCTCGGTCCTCGAGGTCGTCGTACTCGTCATACTCGTCGTCGAGCAGGCCGAGATACACCATGGTCTTTTTCATGAACGAGGGTGCCATACCTTCTCCTGTCACCCCCAGCGTAGTGCCTGCTCCCGAACGCGGGATGGACTTTGCGGCCCGCAGGTTGCCCCGCTGGACACGACGGATCGGGGCTGAGTTCCGTCCCGGTCAAGCGTTCGCTCCCGTCGGCGCCGCCCCAGCCGGCCCACGGCCCGGCCGCTGGCCGAAGAGCGCTCGGCCGATCCGGACCATGGTCGATCCGGCCGACACGGCCACTTCCAGGTCGTCGCTCATGCCCATCGAACGCTCGGGTAGCCCGAGATCGTCCGCCAGTCGCGCCACCAGCCCGAACGTCGCCGCCGCCACCGCGGTGTCCGGTGCCGCCACCGTCATGAGGCCGCCGACGTCGAGCCCGAGGCCGCGCAGCCGTGCCACGAGGTCGGGCACCTCTCCGGGCGGGCAGCCGTTGCGCCCGGCGAGACCCGTCGCTTCGACCTCGACCAAGACCGAAGCCCCCGGTGCGAATCGTGCGATACGGGCTCCCTCCGCCTCGCGGGCCACACTCTCCCAGACCCCGACGATCGGCGCGAGCGAGGGCACTTTGTTTCGCTGCACCGCGCCGAGGAAGTGCCAGGTCGGGCGTGCCTCAACCCCCCACTGCTCCGCCGCCTGCGCTTTGGCGACGAGCTCGGAGGCGTAGTTCTCGCCCACGTCCACCAACCCTGCGTCCACCGCGGCACGCACCGCGTCGGGGCCGAAGCCTTTCGTGACGGCCACCACGCGCACCCGGGCGGGATCGCCACCCGCGCCCGCGATCCGCTGTCGGACCAGGGCGAGGTTGCGGGCGACGTCGTCGCTAGCGCAGGAAGGAGGGGACGTCGAAATCGTCGTCACCCAGTCCGAGCTGGTTCTCCTCGCCGGCGGCGTCGGCGAAGATGTCCACAGGCTCGGGGGTGTCGAAGATCGCCGAAACTTGATCCGACCTTGTGGATGCCGACCCGTCGTCCCAGCGCTCGAAGCCGGCGGCGATCACGGTCACCCGCACCTCGTCCCCCATGTTGTCGTCGATCACAGCTCCGAAGATGATGTTGGCGTCCGGGTGGGCGACGGCGTGAATGATCTCGGCCGCCTCGCTCACCTCGAACAGGCCCATGTCGGACCCGCCGGCGATGTTCATCAGGATCCCTCGGGCGCCCTCGATGGAGGCCTCCAGCAGCGGGGACGTGATCGCGGCCCGGGCCGCGTTGGCCGCCCTCCCCTCGCCGATGGACGACCCGATGCCCATGATGGCGGTGCCGGCGTTGATCATGATCATCTTCACGTCGGCGAAGTCGGTATTGATCAGCCCGGGCACGGTGATCAGGTCCGTAATGCCTCGTACGCCCTGCAGGAGCACCTCGTCCGCCATTTTGAAGGCGTTCACCATGCTCGTCTTCTCGTTCGAGACGGTGAGGAGCCGGTCGTTCGGGATGACGATGAGGGTGTCGACCTTCTCCTTGACGATCTGGATGCCCTTCTCGGCCTGCATGGCCCGGCGACGGCCCTCGAAGGTGAACGGGCGTGTCACGACGCCGATAGTCAGCGCGCCGAGTCCCTTCGCGATCTCGGCCACGACGGGCGCGGCACCGGTCCCGGTCCCTCCCCCCTCGCCAGCGGTGATGAAGACCATGTCAGCGCCCTGGAGTGCCTCCTCGATGTCGGCCCGGTGCTCCTCGGCGGCCTGCCGGCCCACCTCGGGGTCGCTGCCGGCGCCGAGGCCCCGGGTGAGCTGCCGTCCGACGTCGAGCTTGAGGTCGGCGTCGCTCATGAGGAGCGCCTGCGCGTCCGTGTTCGCGGCGATGAACTCGACGTTACGTAGGCCGGCGTCGATCATCCGGTTGACGGCATTGACGCCTCCGCCCCCGACGCCGACCACCTTGATGACTGCCAGGTAGTTGCCCTGGGAAGGGACCGTCGTCATGAACTCCCTCGTCTCCGGGTCGATCGCCCACCGGCAGCCCTGCCCCGACCGGTCACTCGCTGATAGGCGCCGCCTCTCGCCACAGCGTACGCAGGAACCACACCCCATCCCTGAACCTTTGGGGAAGGTTGATGTTCACGATCAGGCAACGTGAACATCAACCATACGGGGGGTGTTCAGGCAGGTCAAGCATCCTACGTCACCCCGGAGCCGCGGTCGGCGCCACTGTCGGCGCCCGCGGCACGCTCACGTCGATCACGTCTCCGCTCTGCAACGTCGCCCCCGACAGGATCGAGGAGACGTCTTCGTACTTGGCCTCGAGCTGGGTCCCCGACCCGATGTTCACGACGATCGGCGTCGTCATGGCCAGCTGGACCCAGCCCCCGGACTCGACCGTGACACCGGTCACCTGCGCGGCGAACGAGGCGGGGAGCGTCGCCGCGACCAGGAGGCCGACGCGGTCCCGGGTCGGCAGCCCCGATCCCGGAGCTCCCGGGGTCTGAGGCACCGACAGTGACCTGAGCCCGGCGGGCCGTGCGGTCGTCACCTGGAGCACACGCCCGTCGGCGCTCACCGTGGCCCAATGGCCGTCCGCTTCGGGCACTGCCACCAGCGGCGTCTCCTCGGTGAGGGTGATGCGCGCACCGTCGGGCCACGAGACGGCGACGGCGGCCGACTTGACCCACGGAAGTTGCTCGATCCGGGCCGAGACCTCACCGCGGTCCACGTCGATCAGGGGCGTGTGGGAGGACAGCCCCGAGACCGCCTTCACCTGCGCCGCCGTCTCGTGCACGGCTCCGACGACGGTCACCGACCGGGCGGAGAACAGCGGCGATTGCAGGACGAACCAGGCGCCGACGACCGCGACGATGACTGCAATGCCGGTGAGGATGATCCTGAGGCGGCGACGTCCCCGCTCACGGATGACGGCCGTGCGGCGTGCCGAAATACGGGGGTCGATCGCCTTCCCTCCGCCAGTCGGGCGGTCCGCAGCGGGCCGCGGCGCCGGCGGTGTGCGGGTCGGGGTCGTGGGCCCTCGGGGACTCATCGGCCTCCTCCGTTCCCGATACGACCTTCGCCCTCGTCCGTCCCGACACGACCTTCGCCCTCGTCAGTGCCGACACGGACGTCATCGTGAGGACGGGGCATCGCTCCAGTCTGTGCGCCGTCGAAGCCGAGGAGGCGGACCTCCGCCTCAAGGGCGACACCGCAGCGCTCGGCGACCACCGACCTGACGTGGTCCATCAGCGCCCGGACGTCGTCCGCCCTCCCCCCTTTGTCCGCCTGGATGAAGTTGGCATGCTTCTCCGACACCTGCGCCGACCCGAGGCGCAAGCCCTTCAACCCCGCGTCCTCGATCAGCCGCCCCGCCGAGTCCCCCTCGGGGTTCGTGAACACCGAGCCGGCGTTCGACCCGCCGGGCTGGTGCTCGCGACGCCATCTGACGATGGAGGCCACCGCGGCCCGTTCCTCTTCGGCCGATCCCGGCGTGACCTCGAGCTCGGCCCCCACCACGACCTGAGAGGCCGTCACCGAGGAAGAGCGGTACCCGTAGGCGAGCTTCACGACCCCGTCCGTCCCACCGGCGCTGCTCAGGAGGTCCACCCAGCGGTAGCGAACGAGGCAGGACGCCATGTCCGAACCGTGCCCGCCGGCGTTCATCCGCACCGCGCCACCGACCGAGCCGGGTACGCCGACAGCCCACGACAAGCCCTGCCATCCGGCGTCCGCCACTCGGCGCGCCAGCACAGGCAGGGCGACGGCCGCGCCGGCCGTGACGACAGCGGGACCCTCCGCGCCACGCTCGGGAAGAACGAGGTGGGAAAACCCCGACCCGAGGCGCACGACCAGACCTTCGAAACCTGAATCGGCGACCAGCACGTTGGAGCCACGGCCGATCACGAAGACGGGGAATCCGTCCTGCTCACTCGATTCCCCCTGGACCTCCTGGGCCGCCGAGGCACACGCCGCTTGTAGTGGGTGGAGGTCCTCGGGGCCCTCGACCTCGACGAACAGCGCAGCCGGGCCGCCGACGCCGTAGGTGGTGAGGGGGCCGAGTGGCATTTCCTTGGTCGCCCGGTCGCCGAGCGCTACGGACACGGCCTCCAACCACGGCCTCGTCGACGATTCGGAACTCATGGGTCCCTCGCGTCTCAATCGGCTGCGGGCTCCGAGCTGGCTGCGGGCTCGGAGCGATTGGCCGCGGGGATCACCACTGCGGTGACTCCAGCAATTCTTCGGGGAGCGCCGTGAGGTCGCCGGCACCAAGGGTGAGGCAGAGATCGCCCGGTTCGAGCGCCGAGGCCACCGCACGGCGCAGCTCCTCCCAACCCGGTGCGTAGATCACGGGCAAATCGGGCTCTTGTTCGCGGACCGCATCGAAGACCAACCGGCCCGAGACGCCCGGTATGGGGCGCTCCCCTGCGCTGTAGACGTCCGTGATGACGACTTTGTCGGCGTCCGAGAACGCCGTGCCGAACGCCTCGGCGAGCGCGGCGGTGCGGGAGAACCGGTGGGGTTGGAAAACCGCGACGACCCGTGACCAACCCCCGCTGCGAGCCGTGGCCAGCGCGGCTCGCACCTCTGTCGGTAGGTGGGCATAGTCGTCGACGAAGGTCACCCCGTTGGCTTCGCCACGGAACTCGAACCGCCGGGTAACCCCGGCGAAGCGGGCCAGAGCGGTCTGCACGGCCGGAAAGGGTGCACCCGCCGCCATCGCCGCGACAGCCGCGACGGCCGCGTTCCGCGCGTTGTGACGCCCCGGGACGCCGATCGTCAGCGAACCGAGCTCAGCGTCCGGCCCTCGAAGGGTGAAAGAGACTGAGCTTCTCTGCGGGACCAGGTCTGCGAGCTGGAAGTCGGAGCCCGGCGCTTCGCCCACGGTCGTCGCACCGTGCTCAGCCCCGATCGTCGCCGCCATCTCGTCGTCGGCGCACACCACCGCGCCCTGGCTCGACGCGGCGACGAAGTCGGCGAAGGCGTCGCGCAGCGCCTCGAACGTGCCGTAGTAGTCGAGGTGGTCCGGCTCGACGTTCGTCAACACCGCCAGGTCTGGCCGGATGGCCCCGAAAGTGCCATAGCTCTCGTCAGCCTCGACGACGAGCCATTCACCGGTATCCCACACCGCGTTGGTCCCGATCTCGTTCACGTCGGCCCCGATCACGAACGAAGGCCTCAGGCCGGCCTCGACCAGGATCAACGAGAGCATCGAGGCCGTCGTGGTCTTGCCGTGTGTCCCGGCGACGGCCAGGCATCTGCGTGTGGCGCAGATCGCGGCGAGCATGCCCGAGCGAGGAACCACGCGGAGATTGCGGGCCGCTGCCTCGACCAGCTCTACATTGTCGGGCGCGACGGCGGGCGAATAGGTGACGACGTCCGCACGGCCCACGTTCTCCGGCCGATGGCCCAAGGCCACGGTGATCCCCTTCGAACGCAAGCGCGCCGCCACTGGTGAGTCCCTCAGGTCTGACCCGGACACCTCGTGGCCCATGTCGCGCAGCACCGTGGCGATCGCGCTCATGCCGGCGCCCCCGATTCCCACGACGTGGATCCGGGTCGGATGGCGCAGGTCAACCGTACGGTCGGCGCCGCCCGCACCCGCAATCGTCATCATGGCTGTTCACCGGGCATTGGCGTCGATCAGCGCCGCGACACGGTTCGCCGCGTCGGGGTGGCTGTGCTCACGAGCGGCCTGGTTCATTCGGCGCAGACGATCCGGATCCGACAACAGCGTTTCGAGCTCCACGGCCAGTCGTCGCCCGTCGCATTCCGAGTCGGGAACGAGGACAGCCGAGCCGATCTCTACCAGCGCCTGCGCGTTTCGGGTCTGATGGTCCCTGGGAGCGCCGGGCAGCGGCACCAGGATGGATGGCACACCACTGATCAGGAGTTCTGCAATCGTCATCGCGCCGGCTCTGGTCACACACACGTCCGCCGCGGCGTAGAGCTCGGGCATCCGCTCTTCGAATGGTACGACGCGGTAGCAGAGCCTCCCCTCGGCGGCGTCGTCGGCCGGGACGTCCTCTCGGCTCTCTCCGGCCCTTGCGACCCCGCAGGAGTTCTCGAACTGGGCGAAGTCGCGCCGGCCCGTGACGTGGTACAGAGTGCGATCCCCGCACGACGCCCACTCCTTCGCCAGCTCGGCCACGGCGTCGTTGATCCGCCGTGCTCCGAGCGAGCCGCCGAAGGCGACGACCGTCCATCGGTCGGGGGGCAGCCCGAGCTCCTTCCGGGCGGCCGACGAGTCGCTAATGAACGGTCCAGGGGTTGGAGCTCTGGACGCACCGGGGTCCCCGTCACTTGCGAGCGAGGAAGTTCGCCGTTCTCGAAGGCAACCGCGTTGGCCGCGGCGAAGCGGCCGAGGAAGCGGTTGACGGCGCCGGGCACGGAGTCGGTCGTCATGGAGACCAAGCGGCACCCGGGTCAAGACGGCCGCCAAACCGGCGGGAAACGACGCATAACCGCCGACGATCACGACGACGCGGGGTCTCCGGACGAGGAACGAGCCGAAGGCGCGCCCAGAAGCCCAAGCCGCACCGGCAACCGCGCCCACGTTCGCGGCAATCGACGAAGGCTCCATGCTGCGGCGGATCCCGCGACCGGGAAGCAGTGTGTGCGGGAACTCCAGCTCCGGCCAGGTCCTGGCCTCCTGGCCTCGCTTCGAGCCATAGAGCTCGATGCTCTCCGGGGGCCGACCCTGAGCCACCAGCTCCCGCGCGATCTGAAGCGAGGGGACGATGTGTCCGCCCGTGCCGCCGCCGGCGATCACCACGTCGCGCCGAGATCTCACCGATCCCGTCCAGGACCGGTAGAACGCGGAGTGGACCCGGCGAGGCGGGGCCGACGGGGATTGCCCCGAGGGGGGACCCGAGTAAGCCCGGCCAGCTCGTGCGACTCCCCCTGGCGGGCGATGTTCACCAAGACTCCGGCCGCCGCCATCGTGATCACGAGGGAGGATCCCCCGAACGAGATGAACGGCAGGGGAATGCCGGTGACGGGAAGCACGCCGACGACCGCCCCGATGTTGATGAGCGTCTCGGCCGCGATCCAGGCGACGATCCCGAGCGCCAGAAGGCCTCCGAAGCGATCGGGTGAGTGGATCGCCGCGCGGACGCCCAGCCACAACAAGCTCCCGAGCAGAACCAACACCAGGCAGGCGCCGACGATGCCGAGCTCCTCCCCGATGACCGAGAAGATGAAGTCCGTGTGCGCGTTGGGGAGAAAACCCCACTGCTGTTGGCCGCGACCGAGGCCCGTGCCGAAGAAGTGCCCGGACCCGAGACCGATGAGCGACTGGACCACCTGGTAGCCCGAGCTCGAGCCGTGGGCCGAGGGATCGACGAACGACAGCAGCCTTTCGCGGCGATAGGGGGAAACCAGGGCAACAAACAGGCCAAGGGCGACCAGGATCCCGACGATCTTCATGACCGGCCTGAGCCGCACCCCCGACACGAACAACAGCGACAGCGTGATGCAGCCGAGCACGACTGCGGTGCCCATGTCCGGCTGGGCGAGGATCAGTACGCAGGCGAAGCCGGTCACGATGAGCATTGGTCCGATGATGCGGCGATCGGCGGAGTCCTCGTCGACGCGCCGGGCGACGAAATCGGCCGCGAACAGGGTGAGCGCGAACTTCATGAGTTCGGAGGGCTGCAGCCGCAACTGACCGAAGCCGACCCACCGACTCGATCCCTGAACGTGCACGCCCAAGCCCGGGACGAGCACGATGAAGAGGAGTGCGAAGGTGACGACGAGGATGAGCGGGCTGAGCCGGCGGAGTCTGCGGTAGTCGAGCCGCACCAGAAAGACCAACGCGACGGCTCCGATCGCCATCCACATGAGCTCTCTGATCAGGATCGCCCACGGGGTGCCGTAGGTGGCGATGGAGACGACGGAGGAAGCCATACCCACCATCACCACTCCGATCACGCAGAGCAGACCCACGACGAGGAGGAGCAGGGTCGAGACGCCGATACGGCGTCCCGCCACGCGCACCGGAATTCGGATCTCTCGCTCCTGCGACCTTTTTGCCTCCTTGCCCGTGCGGGACCGCTGTCCGCCGCGGCCGACGGTCCGGAGTCTCGGACCAGTGTCGGCCTACTCGCCGACTTCATCGACCGATCCCAAAAGCACCGGCGGATGGAGCGCAGACGCATGGAGTGCGGACCCCCGAAGGACACGCGTCGGGTGCACGACGTCCCGAGGCACATGGCGCGCGCCTCAATGCTCGGTCCGACCCCCGACGCATCTCATCAGTCTCCCGCAGGCCAGAGCCGAAGTGGCGGAGGGTCGGACTCCTCACGTGAACTTCGCCACCGTGAGGTAGTCCCCGTAGAAGATGCCGAGGCCCAGCGCGCAGAAAAGGCCGCCCAGTATCCAGAACCGGACGATGACGGTGGTCTCGGGCCAGCCGCCGAGTTCGAAATGGTGATGGATCGGCGCCATGCGGAAGATCCGACGATGGAACGACCTGAAGCTGATGATCTGGAGAATGACCGAGACGGTCTCCATGACGAAGAGTCCTCCGATGATCAAGAGCAGCAGGTCAAGATTCAGCAGCAGGCAAATTGCCGCGAGGCCGGCGCCGATGGCCAGGGACCCCGTATCACCCATGATGATCTTGGCCGGGGCCGCGTTCCACCAGAGGAATCCGATGCAGGCGCCGGCCAGGGACACCGAGACCAGTGCCAGGTCGATCGCCGAGGCGGGGAGCACGTGGTAGATGGAGAAGTGCCGGAAGATCCAGTAGCCCATGATGGAGAGCACGGCGAAACAGAAGGTTCCCGATCCGGCTGCGAGCCCGTCCACCCCATCGGTGATGTTCACCGCGTTGGACGTCCCGACCACCACGAGCACAGCGAAGACGACCCAGCCGATCTGACCGAGGTCGATGCCGAGGACGCCCGAACGGGTGAAAGACAGTGACGTGGAGGTGTGCGCCCAGTGCACCGACAACTCGGCGAAGGCGAGCGCGCACAGGATCTGCGCCGCCGACTTCCCGCGCTTGTTGAGTCCGAGACTGCGCTTGTGGCTGATCTTGATGTAGTCGTCGAGGTAACCGATCAGGCCGAAAGCCACCACCGTCCCGACCGCCAGGTAACCCGTACGCGAGAAGCGGATTTCGGTCCCGATGTGCCCGACGGCATAGCCGAGCACGACCGCCCCCACAATGGCGATGCCTCCCATCGTGGGGGTTCCGGCCTTGGCGACGTGGCTCGCCGGCCCGTCCTCTCGGATGTGCTGCCCGATGTCGCGAGCGCGGAAGTAACGGATCAGAAAGGGTGTGAAGAGGATGGCGACCCAAAGCGCGACTCCACCCGAGACCAAGAGGCCGAGCACCGGCTCAGCTCTCCGGCGACGTGTCGCGAGGCAGGGAGCTTGGAACCCGAGCGCTCGGGTCCGTGCCGTACCGGGCTGCGAGGGCGCGGCGCGCCTCGTCGGCGTCGTCGAAGGGGATCCTCTTCCCAGCGATCTCCTGGTAGGTCTCGTGCCCCTTGCCCGCGATCACGACGACGTCACCAGGACGAGCGCTGTCGAGTGCACGTCTGATGGCGACGTGGCGATCGGGCTCGACGACGAGATCCGCGCTCCCCCCACCGCTGTCTTGTGCTGATCGGCCGACGCCGGCGATCACGGCCGCGATGATCGCGGCGGGGTCCTCGTCCCTCGGATTGTCAGACGTGAGGAAGGCCACGTCCGAACCTTGGTCGGCGGCGCGCCCCATCAATGGGCGCTTGGTCCGGTCGCGGTTGCCGCCGCAGCCGAACACGCAGAGCACACGCCCGCCGTCCGAAGCGAGCGTTTGCGCCTCCGCCAGGACTACTTCGAGGCCGGCGGGTGTGTGGGCGTAGTCGACGATGACGGTGAAGGGAACCCCCCGAAGGGAGGCACCTCCGAAATCCCCGGATGGACGAGGCCCGGCCTGACCCGTCGCTCCAGATCCCCGCACCTCTTCGGCCGGCGGACTCGCGATCACCTGGAGCCGGCCGGGTACCGGCGCCACGTGAGCCATCGCCCTCGCCACATCCACCGGATCGATGCCCAGGGCCACCGCCGCCTCCGCCGCGAGGAGGGAGTTGTCGACGTTGACCGCACCGGTCAGCGGGGTGGTGATCCGCATCCCGCGCCATGTGAATTGGGTATGACCGGCGCCGAGCGTGACGTCCGTCGCGTCACTGTGTCGCACGGCAACGGTCGGGATGCGAGCACGATCGAGAAGCCTCTGGCCCCACGCGTCGTCCGCATCGACAACGGCCTTGAGCGCATGGTCCGGGGAGAAGAGCTTCGCCTTGGCTTCGAAGTACTCCTCCATGGTGCGGTGGTAGTCCAGGTGGTCGTGGCTCAGATTCGTGAAGACCGCGACGTCGAAGTGGATGCCCTCGACGCGGGACTGGACAAGAGCGTGGCTCGAAACTTCCATGGCGACCGCGTGTCGCAGTCCGTCGGATCGTTGCCGATCACGGACGCCGGCCAGGACTCGCTGGACCTCTGTCGCCTCCGGTGTGGTCCGCGCTCCCGAGAGCGTTCCCATGACGTTCGTCGGCCGACCCGTCGCCGACAACAGGTCGCCGAGGAGCTGAGTCACGGTGGTCTTCCCATTCGTGCCCGTGACGCCGATCATCAACAGGTCGCGCGCCGGGAACCCGTAGAAGGCCGCCGCCAGGCGGCCCATCACCGCACGCATGGTGCCCGGCATGATCCGGGTCTGCACGACCGTCTGGTCTTCGAGCTCGGGGATGAAATGCTCGCAGAGGACGCCGACTGCCCCCCTTTCCACCGCTTCGGCGGCGTGTGCGTGCCCATCGGTCACGAGTCCCGGGATGCAACAGAAGAGGTCGCCGGGGACGGTCCGCCTGCTGTCGTGCGAGATTCCCGAGACCTCGACAGCCGACAGGTTGCCCGTGGATTCGAGGACGTCTATGTCGTGGAGAAGGAGGCTCATCGCGACGGAGGGCATGACTGCCCAGACAGCGTTGCATGCCCGGGAGGGTCGTGCGGCACGCTCTCCCGGGGGTGGCCAGCTGCCCTCACGTGATGTCCTGGGCCTGTGAGCTGGAAGTTTGTGACGTCGAGGGCGAGGGATTGGTCGTCGAGGCGCCGGGGGTGGTGGGAATGTCGTAACGGTGCAGGGCGTAGCTCATGATCTGAGAGAACACCGGGGCGGCGACGGTCCCGCCGAAAATCGGCGTCGGGCGGTCGAGCACGACGATCATGGACAAGGTCGGGTTCGACGCGGGAGCGAAGCCGACGAACGACGCCATGTACGCACCCGGCACGTACGAGTCGGCCCCCGTGGTCGGGATCTGCGCCGTTCCCGTCTTCCCGGCGACCGTGTACCCCGGTACGACGGCGCTCGTGCCGGTACCTACGGAGACGACCTGTTCGAGCATGGAGGTCAGCTCGGCGTTCACGGTGGGTGAGAAGACGGCGTGGGTCGGCGAGGGCGGCGTGGGCTTGAGCGCACCAGAGGGGTCGAGCGTTCCCTGGACGAGCTTCGGCGCGACGAACACTCCGTTGTTGGCGACGGTGTTGTACGCGTCCAGGACCTCGAGGGGGCTCACCGCGTCCACCTGGCCGATCGGCAGCGACACGTAGTCCGTCGGTTCCCACTGGGCCGCCGTCGCGAGGAGGCCAGGAGACTCGCCCGGGAAGCTGAGGCCCGTAGGCAGGCCGAAGCCGAGCGACTTCACCTGGGCGAGTAGTCGCTGCTCCCCCACCTGCTGGGCAATCTCTGAGGTCCCGATGTTGGATGACTGGGCCAGGATCTGGGTGGCGGTCAGCGTCTCCGTCGGATGGGGTTCGGCGTCGTGGAACATGGACCCGTCCAGCTGGATCTGATACGGCACGGTGAACACCGAGTTGGGATTGATCAGACCCTCCTGCAAGGCTGCGGAGAACGTCACCAGTTTGAACACCGATCCCGGCTCATAGAGCTGAGTGAGAGCAAGGTTTCCTGGCGCTTCGTTCACCGCGTCCTGCGGACCGATGGCGACCACTCCGCCCGACGCCGCGGCAGCCTCTTGGCGGGGGTCGGCCGCGGCCGGCCCCGAACCGGGTTGGGTGGCGACCAGATTGGCCATGGAAAGGACCTGTCCCGTCTTCACGTCCATGACGACCGCGGTGCCGCTGACCGCGTTCGACGACTCGATGGCCCGCGCCAGCGTCTGCTCGGATTGGTACTGGAGCTGAGGGTCGATCGTGAGCTCAAGACCGGTTCCCGGCGTCGTCGCGACCTGGTTGGTGACCGGTGACTGGGGCAGCGCCACCCCTGAGGGAGACTCCATGATGGTCTCTTTGCCGTTTTTGCCTTCGAGCTCTCGGTTGTACCCGTACTCGAGACCCGCGGCACCCTGACCGCTGCCGTTGGTGAATCCCAGCAGCGGCGCCGCAAGGTTTCCGTTGGGTACGACCCGCTTCGAGTCGTCGATGAGCGTGATGCCGGGGATGGCGTCCGCGGTGATGGTGCGCCCGGTCGTTTGCGGAATTTGACGAGCCAGGACCACGTAGCCGGACCGCCGTTGCAGCTGAGGAACCAGCGACGTTGACGGGACGTGAAGCAGGGGCGCAAGGGCGAGGGCCGTCTCGACGGGGTGTGCCACCTGGAAGTCGTCCGCCACGACGTCGCTTGTCGGCACCGAGAGCGCAAGCGGCGATCCGTCTCGCGCAAAGATGCCGCCCCGGAGGGACGGCAGCGTGACGGTGATCGACGACTCGCCACGTGCTGCTCGTTCGTAGGCTCCTGCATGGAG
The DNA here is from genome assembly GCA_963767195.1 of uncultured Acidimicrobiaceae bacterium. Classification (GTDB taxonomy): domain Bacteria; phylum Actinomycetota; class Acidimicrobiia; order Acidimicrobiales; family RAAP-2; genus Bog-473. The sequence continues at coordinate 883,915 of CAVYDA010000001.1, forward strand.
CACCTGGACGTCGACGAGCCGTACGATCAACAAGACGACGGCCAGCAGGAAGACGAGCCGCACCAACCGCACTCGCCGCGTGAACGTTGGTCCGATCCAGGTGTTCCGCTTCGGGTGCCCGGGTCGACCCGACGTCCGGCGCGTGCCCCGGAGGTGCCGCGTCGGTCGCTGCTCTCTCGTCGGCTCTGGCCTGGTCGAGCGCGGAACGGATGGCGACCTGGAGTGGGCGAACGCGGAGTGGAGGAGGCCGGGGTGTGAACGGCGAGTCGGAATCGGACGTGGCGAGCCGACGCTCCCGGCTCGGCGAGAGGTCGTGGCGGGGCGCGCGCGGCGAGGCGGCGGTCGCGTCGCGGTGCTCATGGCGTGGTCGTCGAGGTCGAGCTCGAGGGTGAGGGCGAGCCGGATTGGGGAGCGGTTGTTTGGGGTGAGGCCGCGGGCGGGGTCGCGGGAGCGATCTTTGGCGTCGGGAGCGGTGTCGACAACGACACGTAGGGCAGCTCAGTCACCTGAGGCGGGATGGATCATGTGCAGCTGGTTGGATGCTGCGGCGACGATGCGGGCGGGCGTCTCCCGTTGGGCGACGTCGAGTTCTTGCTGGCGATGTGAGGCCTGCTCGAGCTGAAGCTCCTGCTGGAGTCCAGCCAGTCGGACCTGTCCGTTCGCCAGCATCGCCTGCCCGACCACCACGGCGAGGAGGGTGGTGAGCACGAGAGCCACCGCCGCGATTTCGATCAATCGACCTCGGCGTATCCGCCGACGTCTGGCCTCGGCTCGGGGAACGACCTCGAGCGCGGGAGGACGCGGGGCATGTCCACGACTGTCGCGTGCGCCTTCAGAAGCCGAGCGGGACCACCAATGCCCCTCGCGCCGTGCTGGCGCTCCAGCCGTGGCGACGGACGGGGGTGCCATCAGCCCTCCTCCGATCGGCAGATGGCCCGGAGTCGAGCAGCCTCAGCTCTGGGATTGACCGCGATCTCCGCCACCGAAGCCTTCTTCGACCCGCGAAAGACGAGTCGGTGGAGGGGCACTGCGCCGCAGACGCACGGCAAACCGGGCGGGCAGACGCACCCACCCGACGCAGAGTCCGCGAACACCTCTTTCGTCAGCCTGTCTTCGCCCGAGTGGTAGCTGATCACCGCGCAGACGCCCCCGACGCTGAGTGATGACAGCGCGACGGGGAGTGCGGAACGCAACTCGCCGAGCTCGTCGTTCACGGCGATACGGAGCGATTGGAAGACACGTCGCGCGGGGTGACCCCGGCGCCGCGCCGCCATCGGCACCGACGCGGCCACGATGTCGGCCAGCTGGTCGGTCGAGGAGACCGGTCGCGCCCCGACGATGGCGTGGGCGATCCGTCGCGCGTATCGAGCCTCTCCGTTCTCTCGGAAGAGCTCGGCCAGGGCCTCATCGGACATGGTGTTGACCAGATCGGCCGCAGTGACGCCGGCCGATTGGTCCATCCTCATGTCGATGGGGCCGTCCTTGACGGAAGGAGAATCCTCGGTCCGGCACGTCGAGCTGAGGCGAGCTCACTCCCAGATCGAAAAGGACACCTGACACCCGGCCGACGGCCGTCAGGAGATCTCGAGCGACGAGAAGCGCGCGTGGGCCAGGGATACCCTGTCTCCGAAACGAGCGAGCCGGACGCTCCGCGGCCTCCAGCGCGATCGGGGTCACGGTCGATACCGATCACCCGGAGGCTCGGGTATGCATCGAGCAACGCCGCAGCGTGTCCGCCGCCGCCGACGGTGGCGTCGACCAGCACGCCCGGCGGCACGGCGTCGAACAGCGAGACGACCTCGTGGCGGAGAACCGGTATGTGTTCGAACGACTGGACCATCGGCAGCTCCTCGACTGGTGGGTCGAACGGGAGGCGGAGTACCGAACGACCAGCATGGAAGCGGGTGGAGTGGTCTCCCATCACGCCGGTCGAGGAGCTGCACATGGTCCAGCCGAGGCGGTCTTCCCTGCGGGGGCCCAAGGTGGACGCCTCGCGGATGAACGTCTCGTCGTGACTTTGCTTCTCTACTTTCCTCTTCTCTGTGGCCGCCCTCCTTCGGGTCTCGTCTGCTTGGCGTACTGCGTTGGTCAGCTATACCTCGTCGTCCCCGTCGAGGAGCCAGCTCTCCTCGGGCAGCACCCGTTGGGCCCATTCGGTCGGGTCCCAGAGCTCGACCCGGTCGATCGCGCCGTGGACCAGGACCTCCGCATCGAGGCCGGCAAACGACCGCAGGTGCCCCGGAAGCGGCATCCGTCCCTGTCGATCGATCTCCACCTCGGCCGAGTTCGAGGCCCAAAGCCTCGCCCGGTTGCGATCGACCCGACCGGACCCTGCCATCTCCTGCATCGTCTCCATCTGACGTTCGAACTCGCCCGGCGTCCAGAGGGCGAGACAACGCTCCGTGTGCTGCGTCAGATACCCGCCGTGCTCGAAGTGCACGCGGAACTTCGCCGGAAGGATCACCCTTCCCTTCGCATCGAGCGAGTGCTCGTATCTCCCGACAAAACCTGCCACCAGCTGAATCTCCCACCGCGCTCCCTGGCCAGCGTCCTCGAATGCCCTTTCACACCACTTCGCGCCACTTTACGCCCTTTTCCTCCCCGAGACAACACATACCGATCATTACGACCGAAATTGCACTCTTCATGGCCGACAGAACCGGCTCGCGGCGTCGGGAGGTCACGGGTCGGGAGATCGGCCGGCACTCCACCCGGCGTCGCCGGCGGACCAGTGCGGCGAGCCCCGAGGGCGACCGAACACACGTCCGGAGGGAGACCGCAGACGACAGGGCAGACAAACCGGTCGTCGACCCAGACCGGCCGGACGTGTCCTCCCCACCCGCACGACCATCCCCGTTCCGGCGTCTGTCGGTGTCGAAATCCCGAACCGCCGAAGACCGCGACCGCCGTCAGGTTGTCAGCTGTTTCCTCCAGGACCACCGGGACCAGCAGGGTCACCGGGACCACCGGGACCGCCCGCACCATCGTGACCCTCAACACCGCGCAGACCACCTCGACGACCTTCGCCATCACCGGGACCTTCGGGTGGACTCGATCCCCCGGCCCTGCCGGGGGTGCCCGGGGCGCCCGGGGCGCCCGATCCGAACCCGACATCGGGCCACGAAACGAAGGTCGAGAGAAGGTCGTCCCTCAGGCGTGCGAGCGGCGGCCCGTCCGGTGTGGCGCCGAGGTCCGAGAGCCCCACCGCCACGGAACCGAGCTCACGCACCAGGCGGGCACGGCCGGGCTCGTCGACGTCGAGGAGCCGGACCGTCGGTGCCGGGTCCCACACCGCGTACGCACACGACGAGAACAAGGAGCCTTCTCGTGACCGCCATTGAGAAAGCCCGACCACTTTGCGACCGGACGAGAACACCTCGCCGGGACCGCGCCCGGCGAAGCACACCAGGTCCCCCAGGTCTCCCGGCTGGGCACGCCCTGCGTGGGCCTCGAGGTCGTCCACCCCCGAGCGCGACAGCGCCGCCAGCCACCAGGCCGCCACCCACGTCGCCGCTTCCAGGACGTCGAGCCTCCAGAGAGGGTCTTCCCGGGGAATCCACGCGTCGAACCACAGCTGGTTCCCCGGCTCCAGGAACACGGCACCACCACCACCGTGACGACGTACGACTTCCACGCCCCGGTCGTGAATCTTCGAAGCGGTCGACGATGTCGGTCCGCTGCGTGCTGCCCAGGACCAAGGTGGGTCTCTCGACCTCTCGGGCGAGCGCGAGCCGCTGCGGTTCGCCGCGAAATCGCCAATCGAAGCTCAACCTCGAACAAAGGGGATGCCGGCAACCTCAGCGGTCAGGACGCCGCCGCGAGATACGGCGCCCACAGCGGGTCGACGTCGGAGAGATGACGAAGCCTCCACAGGTGGCCGTCGGGCGGCGCTGGCTTCACGCGGAGCGTCCAGCCCAACTCCGAAAGCAATTGGTCGGCCTTGACCAGGTTGTCGCGCTTGCACGCTGCCACCACGTTGGACCAATCGTGAGTGCCACCCCGGCTTCGAGGGATCACATGATCGATCGTGTCGGCCGGCTGAGAACAGTAGACACAGAGCCCGCCATCACGGCGCAGGACGGAGCGACGTGTCACGGGAGGCGTACGCGCCCAGCGTGGGATGCGGACCATGTGGCAGAGACGCACGATCGACGGGACGTCCACAGAAAGACGCGCAGAATGGAAGACGGAGCAATCGTCCCTTACGGCAACAGCCTCAGCTCTCCCCGCCAGCACTAGAACGACGGCACGGCGATCAGAGACGAGGGCCAGCGGCTCGTAGGTCGCGTTGAGGAGGAGCACCCGCTCCATACGACCGAGAGGCTATCCGCGGCGCGGCCGCGACCTCTGACACCATCTGAGGTAGGCCACGACATCGTCGGGGGTGGGACGGACGCCGCTTCTCGTCCGGTCGTCGTCCCCTCCGCCGTAGGCGGTGACCATTCGGAACCGCCAATAGTCCTCACCTGGCAAGGGGAGGAAGGGTGGCCGGCGCCACCAGCCCCGCCGGGCCAGACGGAACACTGCCGACAGCGAGGCCGACCAGAGAGTCGGGATGAGGCGCGATCGTGCGCACACAACCACGACTTCACTCGCCAAACGAGGGGATTCGCCGCGCCTCATCTCAACGTCCCGCCATCCCCCGCCCCGCCGATCCCTCACGGCAGCCGAGACAGACCTTCATCCCACCAGGCCGGCACCGCGCCAGCCGACCATCGCCGCGCCGACGAGCGGACCTCGGTCTCCGAGGCCACCGGCACCAATTGGGCTCCGCGGGCGAAGTCCAGCCGGCAGCGCAGGTCCATCTCGGCTTGAGCTGCACGGAAGAACGGTTGGCCGAAACCCAAAGCGACCGAGCCGCTGACGACGGCAAGGGGAAGGTCGAGCAGGGTCGACGACCGATCGGCGACGGCACGACCCACGAGAGTCCCGCAACGTTTGACGAGTCCGCGGGCCGCGAATTGGGCCGGCTGGCCCGTCATGGCTTCGAGCGCGGTGCCGGACGCCTCCGCCTCGAGGCACCCGTTGCTGCCACAGACGCACCTCCGACCGTCAGGAACCACATTGACGTGACCGATGTGACCGGCGTTCCCGAGCCGGCCTTCGAGCAGTCGGCCGTCCAGCACGATCCCGCCCCCGATGCCGGTCGACACCACCATCGCCAGGTAGTCACGTCGGCCAGCCGCTGCACCGACCCATCCTTCCCCAACGCCAGAGCCTTGGCGTCGTTGTCGACGTACGTCGGCAGCCGGGTCTGTATCGGCCAGCCTGGACCTGAGAGGAAAGGAGCGCCAGGCCTCGATGTTGAGCGGCGAGACCTCTTCGCCTCCCGGAGCTCATCGGTCCGCCGCACCCGACGCCGCACACCACGAGCCGGTTGGCGCCCGACACGTCTGACGACACCACCTGGTGGACGAGTTCCTCGAGGTCAGCCCAAAGGAGCTCCGCCCCGCCTGGAGAGATCTGATCTGCGCTGATCGAACGGGTCGGCCTCTGCCGCCGCACAACCAGCGTTCCCTCCCGGTCGACGAGCCCCGCTGCGATCTTGGTTCCACCGATGTCAACGGCCAGGGCCAGGTCAGAGGGCGGACTCAAATCTCAATTTCCGATCTCGGCGCGAGGAATCCAGGTACGAGAACGATTGCGACCCGCCGGTTCCGTGGGCACGGCGGTGCGAAGAAACGAGAACCGCCGATGCATGAGCCCGGTGAACCCGCCAGGCCTGGGCGACCTGGCCGTGCGTTCAGTTGTCGCGTCGGTGGAAGCGTGTGCGGAACCAGTCGCGAGCCTCGTTCACGGCGCCCTCGATCCCGGTTGAGCCGTTTCCCGACTTCTGTTCCCCGTTCTTGTTCCGAGTCAGGTCATGCCAACCCGCCCTACCCATCCGCCGCAGGTTGCGCTCGAACCAGACGGCGGAGGCGAACATGATGACGACCCCGAGGAAACCCGCAACGACCGACTTGCTGTAGAAAGCGACCAGCACCACCACGCCCAGCACGAAAGTGACGGCGGCCCACTTGCAATAGCGGCCAGCATGCCGATAGACGGTCTCGGATCGAACCCGCTCCGCGAACTCCGGGATCCTGTCGAACCAACGACTCTTCCAGCTCCGCCAGAATGCGCTGTTCGTGATCGGAAAGCGGCACTAGCTACTGCCCCCTGGGTTGGCCCGTCTATGTGCGCACCATGTTGGCACGACCGACCGGCGCGGACAACGAGAATGTGCCCGTCCGGCCTGCCGCGGCTGTCGCACCTCACCACCCGCCAGCTTAGGACTCGGTCCGGGCGTTCGGCACGCGGAGGCGAAGTGCCGGGACGGGGCCTTGGCGAGGCGGGCATCGGGAATGGCGCAGGCCGGCCGGCGATCAGCGTGGGTCCACCGCAGGCGACACGCGGACCCGATGCTGGAGGGCCGGCCGCTCGTCGCCGATGCTCTGCCGGAGGTACCCACTCGAGCCGTCTCTCAGCCTTTTTCCGTCCCCTTCGGCTTGCGCCTCATGACGAGCGCCGTGATCAGCGCACCGAGCAGGCCGGAGATCAGGATCACCAGGATCAGCGGCGCCTGGCGGTGGAACACCCAGAAATCGATGCTGACCCGATGGAAGTTGCCCAAGGCGAACCAGACCAGCAGACACGGCCACCACGACCGCGATCAGTCGGACCTGTTGGCGCCGGTCGAGGCGCCCCCTGCGGTCGCCATCAGTCGAATCGTCGCGATGGACAGTCTCTCGTGCCACTGGGACCAGTCTGCCGCGCCGGCGGCCGGTCCGCGCGCATCTCCCGTGGGCCGTAGCCGAGGGTCCGCTACCGCCGATCTGGCCGCCAGGCAGCGGGCTCACCCGGATACCGGCCGGGGAACCGGGCGGGCCGCGCCGTGCCCGTCCAGCACAGGCCACTCCCAGCATCTGGGAGTGGCACTGCGGCGTCCCGGCGTGGGCCGCTCCTGCACGGGCCGGCCGGACCCGCCCGCCGGCCCGACACGGGGCCCCGCCCCGCCATGCCACGGCCCCGGGGCCGCGCCTCGACCCCCGACGACCAGCGCACCCCGACAACCGGCACACCTGCTATGAGAAAGGGGTCGAAAGCCGAGACGGCGGGATGCGACACGTGCCGCGGACACAGCAACGAAAAGGAGCCGCATGAGCGCGAGCGAGATACTCACCGGGGCCCGCACCATGTGGGAGCTCGTCGAGCGACGGGCGGAGGCCTCGCCTCGATCACCCGATGCTCATCGCACCCGACAGCAGCGTGACGACGTTCGGCGAGTTCCGGGACCGGTCCGAGCGCGTGGCTGCCGGCCTCGCGGCCATTGGCGTCTCCGCCGGGTCGACGGTTTCGTGGCAGCTGCCGACCCGGGTCGACACCGTGGTCCTGTCCATCGCGCTGTCCCGGCTGGGCGCAGTCCAGAACCCGATCATCCATCTCTACCGCGAGCGTGAGGTCGGGTTCGCTCTCCGACAGACCGGCGCGAGCCTCTTCGTCATCCCCGGCACGTGGCGAGACACCGACTTACGCCGCACTGGCCGACCGTGCGCTCGCTGGGCGTTGCTGAGCGACCCGTGATCCTCTCGCTCGCAGGACGGGGTTCCGGAGGCCGACCCCGCGCTTCTGCCCCCGCCTCCCCGGGGGACTCCCCGGCCGTCCGCCCCGATTCGCTGGATCTACTACACCTCCGGGTCGACGGCGGACCCCAAGGGAGTGCAGCACACCGACCAGACCCTCATCGCCGGCGGTTGGGGCTTGGCCCGCGCCTTGGACATGAAACCCGACGACGTCGGCTCCATCGCCTTCCCGTTCGCCCACATCGCGGGCCCCGACTACCTGGTGACCATGCTGTCCATCGGGTTCCCGGCCATCCTGGTCGAGTCCTTCTCGGTGCCCGACGTCCTGCCCGCTGTTCCGCCGGCACGGAGCCACGATGGTCGGAGGAAGCACCGCCTTCTACGTCGCCTACCTCGCCGAGCAGAGAAAGAACCCGTCCGAGCCGATCCTCCCCTCGCTCCGGCTCATGTCGGGCGGAGGCGCGGCCAAGCCGCCGGAGATCCACTTCGAGGTCCGGGACGAGATCGGTGGGCGTGGGGTGGTGCACGGCTACGGCATGACCGAAGTCCCGATGATCGCCAACGGCTCGCCCCACGACACCGACGAGCAGCTGGCCAACACCGACGGCAGGCCCGTCGAAGGCGCCGACGTCCGCATCGTGACCCTCGACGGCCGGCCTGCGGCCCCGACGAGGAGGGCGAGGTGCGGGTCAAGGGGCCCATGGTGTTCCACGGCTACACCGACCCCGCCCTGAACGAGGAGGCCTTCGACGAGGAGGGGTACTTCCGCACCGGCGACCTGGGCCGGCTCCGCGCTGACGGTCACCTCACGCTGACCGGGACGGCTGAAGGACGTCATCGTCCGCAAGGGGGAGAACATCAGCGCCAAGGAGATCGAGGACCTCCTCTACACCCACCCGAAGGTGGTCGAGGTCGCCGTCATCGGGCTGCCCGGACCCCGAACGAGGCGAACGGGTGTGCGCCGTGGTCCAGATCGCCGACGGGGCCGAGCCGCTCGACCTGGACCAGGTGGTCACCTTCTGCCGAGAGGCCGGGCTGATGACCCAGAAGATCCCCGAGCAGCTCGAGATCCGCTCGGAGTGGCCGAGGGCCGGGACCGGCAAGATCGTGAAGAAGGCCCTCCGCGACGTCTACTCGGCCACGTGAGTGCCTCCGTGAGCCGGACCGGCGGTACGCCCCGCGGGGCCTTCGTCCCGCCCGACCCGCTGGCCGGGCGGCCCTACCGCATCGTCTTCGTGTGCACGGGCAACATCTGCCGATCTCCGATGGCCGAGGTGATCACCCGAGACATGGCCGCCACCACCGAGCTCGTCGACGGGACGGCGCTGGGCGCCCACCTCGAGCTGGGCAGTGCCGGCACCGGGCCATGGCACGAGGGTGAACCGATGCATCCGCTGGCTGCTGCGGCCCTGGATCCGCGCCGGCTACACCGACCACCATCACGTCGCCCATCAGTTCAAGACGTCGGACCTCGGCCGGATCGACCTGCTGGTCGCGCTCGACCGCAGACATCTTCAGACCCTGCAGGGCCTCGGGCGCAGATCCCGACCGCCTGGTGCTGCTCCGATCCTTCGACGCCGCCGCCGGGGCGGGAGTCGACGTGCCCGACCCCTACTACGGCGACGACGACGTCTTCGACCAGTGCCGGGACATGATCGCCGCCTCGTGCGCCGGTCTGGTGACCGCGCTGGCCACGCACTGGGACTCACTCTGGGCTGCGTGACCGACCCTGTGCCCGGTCCCCGTACGACGCCGCGGCACCTCTCGGGTGGCCGACCAGCGCGGCACCAAGCCTGTGACCAGGAAGGTCACTCCAATTCGCCCCAGCCGACCCCGGAATGTCCTGCGGCGTGTGACATAGTGCCGACGTGGTGTCACGCAGGGTCCGCCGCCGCCGGCGCCAGTTCACGACGGTCGGCGTCCTGCTGCTGGTCCTGCTGATCTACTTCGCGTTCTTCTCCGGTGGAGGCGCCAAGGCGCCGCCGTCACAGGCGGCGCGCAAGGCCCACGACACGGTTGCGGTGAAGCCGTTCCCCCGGCACTCCCCCCTCAATCCGGACTGGAAGGGAGACGGCAAGTCGGTCACGTTCGGCTTCGGCGGCGACGTCCACTTCGCAGGGCGCGGTCGGGAACAACCTCGCTCAGAACCCCACGACGGCCCTCGGAACGACCATCCCCCAGCTCTTCGCGGGCACCCAGCTGCGCATGGTCAACCTCGAGACGGCAGTGACCGACGCGACATGTCCCGAACCGCAGAACAAGCCGTACATCTTCGACGCTCCTGCCTCGGCTGTCACCGCGCTCAAGAGCGCACAGATCACCTTGGTGACCGAAGCGAACGACCATGGAGAGGACTGTGGTCCCCAAGGGCTCTCACAGAACCTCGCCATCGCCGCACAGGACCGGTACCCGATCATCGGGATCGGCAACAATGCGGCGCAGGCCTTCACGCCCTACCGGGTGACCATCGACGGCCAGCGCGTCGCGATCATCGCCGCCACTCAGGTCATCGCCGACAACCTCGTCCCCACCTGGACGGCGACCGCGACCACCGGCGGCGTCGCCTCCGCCATCGATCCGACCGAACTGGTCCACGAGGTGCAGCAGGTCCGGCGGAGCGCCGACACCGTGATCGTCTACGTCCACTGGGGCACGGAGACGCAAGCCTGCCCGAATCCACAGCAAACCCCATTGGCTCAGCAGCTCGTCAAAGCAGGTGCGGACATCGTGATCGGCTCCGATGCCCACGTCCTGTCGGGAGGCGGATATCTGGGCAGTGCCTACGTGGACTACGGGCTCGGTAACTTCGCTTTCTACGACGACACGCCGCCCGAGACATCGAGCGGGTCGCTCATCGTCACCGCGACCGGGCGGCACATCGTGGGCGTGACGTTCCGACCCGCCACCATCGTGGGCGGGCTGCCCCAGCCGCTGACGGGTGCGCCGGCTGCCTCCGCCTTGGCCAGTTGGGTTTCGGCTCGAGGCTGCACGGATCTGTCCGCCGGGCCCGCCCCGAGCCTCGCGACCCTGCACAGCGAAAGCGTTCCGGTCGTTGCGCCTTCGACACCCCCGCCCTCCACCACCACGACGCGCGCTCCAGGATCGACCGCCGGGAGGTCCACCACGACGTCGACGACCGCCAAGAAGACGACGTCGACCACCGCAAACACCACGTCGACCACGGCCACGACTGCGCCCGCCTCCACCACGACCCCGCCGACCGACAACGCAGGCGGTTGAGGTGCGGGTGGCGCACCCTGCTCAGCGCAGGGCACACGACGTGGCCCAGGCCAATCCCTCAGGCTGAGACCCACGGCCGCCAGGACTCCGTCTTGGCGCGCCTGGTGATCGGCGCGGGTTGAGCGTAAGGAACTCGGAGCGGGTCGAGGACGGCCTGGTCGTGCGAGAGTTCAGGAGTGGTCCACGATCCGGCGGCATTTCGTGGCACCGCCCCGTATTACGTGGCCGGCCGGCCTCCCTATTCGGCCCACCTCCGTGCGGTGCTGCGCGACGAGCTCGGCCTCGACGGCTCCGGACGGCTCCTCGACGTCGGGTGCGGCCCGGGCGTGCTCACGATCGAACTCGCCGACCTCTTCTCCGAAGTGGTCGGAGTGGACCCGGAGCCCGGCATGATCGCCGAGGCACGGCGTCGGGCAGCAGCCGGCGGTCTCGACCACATCACCTGGATCGAGACCGTCGCCGAACGAATCGGCGAACTTGGCATCGGGCCTTGCCGAGCCGTGACATTCGGCCAGTCCTTTCACCGAGTCGACCGCTTCCCCGTGACCGAAGCCGTGTACGACCTGCTCGAGCCCGACGGCGCGATCGTCCTGGTCAGTCACGAGGTGAAAGGTCATCGCCAACCCGTCGGACCGGACTTGCCCACCATCCCCCACGACGAGGTGACGTCTCTGATCGCCCGCTACCTCGGCCATGAAGTCCCTCCGGCCTGGGAGCCGGGCGAACGGTGGGAGGAGACGCTCCGGAAGACTCGGTTCAGGACACCGCGTCTCCTCGTCGCGCCTGGCCATGCCGGCCTCGTACGCGACGTCGACGCCGTCGTGGCGGGCTACTTCTCCAAGTCGTACGCCGCGCCACCGCTGTTCGGGGCAGACAAGCAGAGGTTCGAGGACGAACTCAGGGCACTCCTGTACCGACACGCTCCTGAGGGCCGGTTCTGGGAATGGCCCGGAGACACCGAGATCGTCCTGGCGACCAAATCCCGAAGCGCACCCTGAGCGCGACACCACCGCTCAAGGCGGCCGGACCTTCTACGGCAGCTCGACCTTCGACCAAGTATGGGGTTTCTCCGCGAACGCCGACTCGTCCGGCAGTCGTTCGAAGCGGAAGCGGACGTCGTCCAGGTCGTTGGCCTCGTTCACCGTCGCTTCCGAGAGTCGCATCACCATTTCCGCCTGCCGGCGCAACTCGGTGCGCTGCCACTCGGCGGTGGTGTCGAGCATGACGGAACCGATGGAGTCCATGAGCCGGATCAGAACGGCCGGGTTGCCTCCCGCAGACTGACGCAACTTGTCGAAAGCGCGGTTGACCATGCGAGCGTACGAAGGATCGAGCTCAATCAATCTGACCACGCCGCGGGAGTCGCGGAACGCCCCCTCCTCGAGAATCCGGCCTGACACGCGTCCCAGACCCGCGGCCAACCAGTCGATGCAGGTCAAGGCGGTGAAGGTGTCGTTCACCGCAGCCGAAAGGGCCCTGATTCCGATCTCGACCAGCTGGTCGATGGCGAAGACGGGATCTTGCACGAGCGTGCGGTGGGGGCCGGTGACATGCGCCTTCGACAGTGCGCGCCCCACCTCGGGTGCCGCGCCGCGCGGCCACACCGTGGCCAGCGGCCGCCCGGTTGCGAGGAAGTGCCCCGGGCGGTGCTCCAGACGGATGACCGAGTCCGTCCGGGTCGCGATGGAGATGAGCTGCGTGTAGCCGACGTACTGGATGTAGCCGCTGACTTGGGACGGAACAGTGGCGCCGCGCTCCTCGAGCAGCACGAGCAACTCGGAGACCGGCTTCCCTGCCTCCCGCAGGCTGCCGCGCCCGACCCAAGCTCGCCCACCCGTAACGGGAACTCGGCGTCGATGGAGTGCATGAGGTCGGAGGCGATACCGGCGATCACCACCGGCAACTGAATCGACTTCGCGATGTGGTGGATGAAGTAGATGAGAACAGCCACATCGACCAGCAACAGAGCCTCGGCCACACTCGTCGAGAGGTGGGGGATGAACTCCTTGTTGGCGTTGGCGCTGATCGAACCGAGGGCGAGCACGGAATAGACGAAAGTCCCGACGAAGACGCCCAACGTCACCTGGTTGCCGATATCGCGCACGAAGTTCCGCATCATGCGGGGACCGAACTGCTGCGAGGCCAGGGTCAGGGCAAGGATCGTGATGGAGAACACCACACCGATGACCGTGATGACCGCCGCAGCAATGGCGATGAGCACCTGAGGGACGACGGCGGCACTGCCGGTGCGGATCCAGAACGGAAGGGTGAGGTGATGGTGAAACGCCGCGAGATCGATCGAGAACGTCACCGCGAACAGCAACACGGCCAACAGGATCAGGAGGCTCGGTATGACCCACAAGGTGGTGCGGAGCTCCTCCCAGCGCCAGCTCGGCAGCTCGCCGGAGTTCTTGCCCAGGCGCGCCGGCTGCGGCACGACCACCTGCTCCATGTCGCTCACGACGGTCTCCGATCGCCCCTTGCCGTTCGGCGGGCAACCATTGGTGGCGAAGAGGAGGGGGAGCGGTCATCGGGATCCGTACTCGTTCGCCGACCAGTCTTCCCGGCACACCTGTTCCTCAGGCAGGATAGCCACCACGCACACTCGAACCGACGTCGAGCGAGCGCCTCTGGGGTCTCGTGCCACACGGCCCGAGAGCCGCTGGTCGGCGCGTCGCCGACGTCACGACGGAAAGAACCTCGGCAGGTACCGCCGGTTCGCGGCCAGCAGCTCGTCGGCCAACTCCGCCGCCAGTGGGTACTGGCCGATGATGGGGTTGGCCAGAAGCGCCCGTACGACATCGTCACGGCTGCCCGAACGCGCCGCCCTCACGGCGAGACGCTCGAAGGCCTTGACGTGTTGCACGAGGCCCAGCATCTCCGGCGCGAGCGGACGCTGCGACCGCGGATGGGCCCCGTGGGCGTCCACGACGGCGGTCGTCTCGACGACGGCGTCGTCCGGAAGCCCCGGAACGCGCCGTCGTTGCGCATGTCGACCACCTGCACGTCGCCCGTGTCGGCGTGGAGCGACGCCATGAGCCGGACCGCCGCCAACGAATAGAACGCGCCGCCCCGAAATGAGAGCGCATCCGGGCTCGACGTCAACGTCGGATCGCGGTACTGCTCCAGCAGCTTCGCCTCCAGCTCCGCGACGACGTCGGCTCGTGGTCGATAGTGCGGAGCCGATCTGCTGGGACAACTCGGCGTCGTGTCCGTAGTAGTAGTGCACGTAGTAGGAGGGCATCGCCTCCTGGAGCCTGAGGGCTTCGAGGGAGGCCCCGCTCTCCAACGCCAGCTCGGGCCCGAAGCGATCGAAGAGGTCCGGCAGGACGTCGTCGCCGCCATGAGGGCCCCCGATCCGGGCGGATCTCACCCAGGTCAGGTGGTTGAGCCCGACGTGCTCGACCATCACCGAGTCGGGGTCGACCCCGAGATAGTGCCCGAGCCGCCTCTGCGCCCAGATGGCGACGTTGCACAGGCCGACGGCTCTGTGTCCGTCGTCGAGAAGAGCCTGGGTGACGATCCCGACCGGGTTGGTGAAGTCGACGAACCACGCGCCCGGGTTGGCACGGGCCGCCGTCCGCTCGGCCAGGTCGAGGACCACCGGCACGGTTCGCAACGCTTTGGCCAGGCCGCCCACGCCGACGGTCTCCTGGCCCAAGCAGCCGAAGCCGACGGGGAGCGTCTCGTCCACTCGCCGCGCCGCCTGGCCGCCGATCCTCAGCTGCACGACGACGAAGTCCGCCCCCTCGAGCGCCGCGTCGGGATCCGCGGTCGTCGAGAACCGACCAGACCACCCACGCGACCTCAGGATCCGCTCCGACAGCCCGCCGACGACCTCGCGCCGCCGCTCGTCGGGGTCGAGCAGGACGAGATCGTCGACGACGATGCGGTCCTCGTGGTCGCACAGGCCGTCGACGAGCTCAGGGGTGTAGGTGCTACCGCCGCCGACCACGGCCACCTTGGTCCCCACGCTGGGCAAACGTAACATCCGGCGTACCATTCGGGGCGTGTCCGAGCCCGCCGACGCCGAGGCGGTCGTGCTCGCGGTGGACGGCGGGAGCACCAAGACCGACGCCGTCCTGGTCAACCTGAGCGGCACCCTCCTCGGCCGGGCCAGGGTCGGCCCGAGCAACCACCAACTGGTCGGGGTCGACACCATGCTCGAGACCCTCGGAGAAGTAGTGCGGACGGCCGCGGGCGACGCCCGATTCGATGCGTCCGCGAGAGGGCCCGTCGCCCGACTGGGCGTCTTCTGCCTCGCTGGGGCCGACCTCCCGGCCGACGAGGCGAGCCTGACGCCGGCGATCGAGTCGAAGGAGTGGGCATCCGAGGTGCTGCTGCGGAACGACACCTTCGCCGTTTCGCGTGCCGGCACGACGTCGCCCTGGGGGATCGGGGTCGTCTGCGGTACCGGCGTGAACTGCGCCGGGGTCGGTCCCGACGGGCGCAGCGTTCGGTTCCCCGCGCTGGCCGAGCTCTCCGGCGACTTCGCCCCTGGCGGGGCCTGGCTCGGGGTCCGCGCCCTCGGCCTCGCGCTGCGCGCAGCCGACGGCCGCGGCCCGGCGACCTCGCTCAGCGAACTGGTGCCCGCTCATTTCGAACTGGCCGACGCGGCAGTCCGTCCTCGGCGCCGTCTATGTCGGAGAGCTCGCCTACAACCGCCTCTTCGAACTCGCACGGGTGCTCCTCGACGCGGCCGCCGCCGGCGACGTTCCGGCGCGGGAGGCCGCCGACACGCTCGCCGACGAGGTCGTGACCTTCGTGCGGGCGGCGGTCAACCGGCTCGGCGTGGCCGGCGAGGAGGTCGAGGTCGTCCTCGGAGGGGGCATCTTCGAGACGAGCAACCGGGACTTCCACGACCGCGTCGCCGCCGGGATCCGAGCTGCGGCACCCCGCGCACAGCTCGTCCACCTCGAGGCGCCGCCCGTGCTCGGCGCCGCCCTCATCGGGCTCGACGCTCTGGGCGCCACCGCGGACGCCAAACTCGCCTTAAGGGCGAGGCTCATCGACTGAGGCTCAGCGACTGAAGCTCAGCGACCGAGGATTGCTCGCCCGACCGGCAGCACGAAGCCGCGTCACGAAGCCGCGTCACGAGCCGCCGCGTTACGCGCCGCCGGCTCACGCACCACCACCACCACCGCCGCCGCCGCCACCTGCCGCGGCCGTCACCACCTCGTGCGGCATGGCGTCCGCCACCATGCGCTCGTCGTCGGCCAGCAGCGCATGCGCCAGCTCCTTGACCATCTCGATGACCTCTGGATGCTCTTGGGGGTTCCAACCCTCGAGCAGATCCGTCAACCCGGCGCGGCGGGCCTCGGTCAGCCGGCCCAGCGCGTCCTCGCCCGCTGAAGTCAGATGGAACTCATGGTCGGCGCCCTGAAGACGCTGGTCGACCATCCCGGCCGACACCAGCCCGTCCACGCCCGGCTGGATCACGGACGCGTCGACCTTCAGCCGGCGGGCCAGGTCCTCGACCGTGCAGGCCGGGTTCTCGGCCAGCCGGTAGAGGAGCCAGCACGACCGCGGGGGCAGGTCGAGGCCGGCCCGCACGGCCAGCGTGCGGTACAGCTCGCCCCGGTTCTCGCGAGCGGAGAAGCGGGTGAGCGCCAGCTCAATCTCTTGCAACGACGACCGGTTCTCGGGCATCCCGTTGACCTCGCCCACGTCGACGGTCTCGACCGTCTTGCGCAACGGCACCTCCGGCAGCAGGAAGCTGAGCAGGAAGGCGAAGAACGAGATGGGCACCGCGATGAGGAAAATCACGTGGATCGCGTGCGTCACCGCGTTGATGTAGTGGGTATAGAAGGCCAAGCCGGCTGCCGTCGACTTGAGTCTCTGGAGCACCGCCGGGTCGATCGTCTGAGGGTTGAACGACCTCAGTACCGACGCCGAGACCCTGGCGAGCGTGGGCGCGAACGTGCGGGTGAAGACGATGGCATACACCGCGCCGAAGACCGCGGTGCCGAAGGAGCCGCCGATCATGCGGAAGAACGTCGCCGAGCTGGTGGCGACCCCGAGATCCTCGTAGGACACGGCGTTCTGAACCGCGACCACGAGCACCTGCATGGTGAGCCCCATGCCGACGCCGAAGACGAACATGTACACCGCGAGCACCCAACTGTTCGTCGACGCGTCGATCATCGACAGCAGGAACGCACCCAGCGTCATCATCGCCGTTCCCAGGATGGGGAAGATCCTGTACCGGCCCCACCGGGTGACCAACCGGCCCGACGTCACCGAAGCCGAGAGCATCCCGAGCATCACCGGCAGGATCCGCAGGCCCGACACGGTCGGGCTGACCCCCTTCACGTTCTGCATGAACAGCGGCAGGAAGGTGAGGGCCCCGAACATGGCCAGACCCATCACGAAGCCGATGGCGCTGGAGGCGGTGAACACCGGAGCCCGGAACAGCTTGAGCGGGATGACCGGCTCCTGCGCCCGTCGCTCCACCATGACGAAACCCACGGCCAGGACGACCCCGAGCACCACGGTGAAGACGCTGGGGCCCGAGGTCCAGGGCCAGGTCACCCCGCCCAAGCTGGCGAAGAGGATCAAAGACGTGGCGGACCCGGCCAGCAACGCGGTTCCCGCATAGTCGATGCGGTGGCGGACCTTGCGCAAGTGACCGGGAAGGACGGCCCCGGTGACGAGGAACGCCACGATCCCGAGCGGCAGGTTGATGTAGAAGACCCAACGCCATGACAGGTAGGTCACGCACAGTCCGCCGATCAGTGGGCCGATCACGGTGGCGACGGCGAACATGGCGCCGAACAGGCCCATGTACCGACCGCGCTCGCGCGGCGAGACCACGTCGCCGATGATCGTCTGCGCGCCCACCATCAACCCGCCGCCGCCGAGACCTTGCAGGGCGCGGAACGCGATCAGCTCGGTCATGGTGTGGCTGAACCCGCACAGCGCCGAACCGACGACGAAGATCACGATCGAGGCCTGGAAGAAGGTCTTGCGTCCGTACTGGTCGCCGAGCTTGCCCCACAAGGGCGTCGACACCGTCGAGGCGAGCAGATACGCCGTCACCACCCACGCCAGGTGGGAGCCCCCGTGCAGGTCTCCCACGATGGTGGGCAGCGCCGTCGACACAATGGTCTGGTCGAGCGCGGCCAGAAGCATGCCGAGCAGCAGCGCGCCCAGGATCACCCAGAGACGGCGCTTGGTGATCTTCTCTACCGCGGGGGCAGGTGCCACGACGCCGACGCTCACTTCACCCACCCCTTCCACGATGTGCTCGAGGGATCGAACGTCCTGATCGGAAAGCATCCTAGGCCGACCACCGCCCCGTGCCCCCGGACTCCTCGCGGCGGCCGACGCCGTGCGGCGCCACAGTCTGTGACCTCCGGTGTCGAAGGCGTGATCGGCGCGTGATCCGACGCCTTGCGATGCATCGTCAGGGCAGGCGGTCGGTCCGCCCGCGCTACGGTCCGGCCCGGAGACGCCACGGCGTCCATCGACGACAGAGATACGGCGACAGAACAAAGAGGAAGGCAGACCAAATGCGTACCCGCCTCACCGATCTGCTCGGCATCGAGCACCCCGTCATGCTGGCCGGCATGGGCGGCGTTTCCTACTCCGAGCTCGCCGCCGCGGTCTCGGAGGCCGGCGGATTCGGGTGCCTCGGAGCTTCGACGATGGGCAACCCCCAGATGGTGTCCGAGATGGCAGCCGTCCGGGCCAAGACGGACAAACCATTCGGCGTGGACCTCCTCACCGCGATGCCGGGTGGTCTGACGGCTCAGGTCGAGCTGATCGTCGAGGCCGGCGCCAATGCATTCGTTGCCGGTCTCGGCGTCCCCGTCGAGGTGGTCGATCTGTGCCACCGCCACGGACTCGTGGTCGTCAGCATGTGCGGGAAGGTCGAACACGCCGTCCGCGCCGTCGAGGCGGGATGCGACCTGGTGGTCGCTCAGGGCACAGAAGCAGGCGGCCACACCGGTCAGGTTGCGTCGCTCCCACTGGTCCCTCAGATCGTCGACGCGGTCGGGCGACGCGTCCCTGTGGTCGCGGCCGGAGGCATCTTCGACGGTCGCGGTCTCGCCGCGGCGCTGGCCCTCGGGGCGGACGGGATCTGGGTCGGCACCCGATTCATCGCCACGCCCGAGGCCCGTGGTGTGCTCGGGTACAAGGACGCACTGTTGACCAGCAGAGAGGACCAGACCACGGTCAGCCGGGCCTACTCGGGCAAGACCATGCGGGTGGTGCGCAACGAGTACACCGACTACTACGACTCCCACCCCGAGGAGCTCCGGCAGTTCCCGGAGCAGCTGAGCGTGGCCTACGGCAATGGGGCGATCCACCTCGGTGGTGACTCCTTCACCGATGGCGTCGACGTGAGCCGAGAGTGTTACCCGGCGGGTCAGGGGGTGGGTGCCATCACCGAGCTCGTGGGGGCCGGAGAGCTGGTGCTCAAGTTCGTGGCAGAGGCCGAGGAGGTTCTCGAGCGCCTGAAGGCGTTCCGGTGAGCCCGACGCTCCCCTGCGCGCGAGTCCCGCCGGGGACAACTGGGGCGACCGCCGTGAGATTGCGCAGGTGCAACCCGCCCGCCGGACAGTGGCCGGCGCGTATAGGCCCTGCCCGGCAAGCCGTGTGTTTGAGAAAGCGGCGATAGAAGCGGGTCCCTGTTCCGGCCATCTGCGACAATCTGGCGTGACCTCGCTGGCGCGTTCTAACGCCGATCTGGGGAATCGTGTCCGGTCCGAGCCCGTCCCGTCTGCGCTCGCTTCCCGATCTGCCCCCGCTTCCGACGGAACGAACCCGGCATCCTCGCTGCGTCGGCCGCTGGTCATGGGCCTGGTGGCCACCGTGGCGATCGTGTGGGGCTCCTTGGCCGCCGGGCGCATGTTCGTCTCGACGCTGCCAGGGTCCTGGTTCTTCGGTTCCGGCGCTGACGCCGCCGGCTCGGCACCGGCGGCCCAGGCGTCCGTCTTCGCGCTGATCGGCGTCTACGGAGGGATCATCGTGCTTGCCCACGCCTGGTTGGAGCTGCTGCGCGTGAGCCGTGCACATCGCGGGCTGCAGGTGCGCTGGGTGGCCGGCGTGATCGGCGCGTGGGCCGTGCCCCTGGCCCTCGCCCCTCCCCTCTTCAGCCGGGACCTCTACAGCTACGCGGGCCAGGGAGAGATGGTGGCCCACGGCATCAGCCCCTATCTCTACGGCACCGGCGTCCTCGGAGCCACGCCCTTCAGCATTCTGCCGGGCCCGCTGTGGGCGAACACCCCATCGCCCTACGGTCCTGTGTTCCTCTGGCTCGATGGGCTCGTCACCGATCTCGCCCACCACCAGGTCCTGGCCGATCTCGTGCTGCTCCGCCTGCTGGCCCTGGCCGGGCTGGCCCTGGCCCTCTGGGCCGTCCCGGTGCTGGCCCGGTCGGCCGGGCGGGACGCCGCCCCGGCCGTGGTCCTGGCCCTGGGCTCCCCCCTCGTGCTGACCACCTTGGTCGGGGGTGCGCACAACGACGCGCTGATGGTCGGGTTGCTCTTGGCGGGCCTGGCCGTGGTCCGGCGTTACGGCACCGTGCCCGGGATCCTGCTCTGCACCCTGGCCGCCGGCGTCAAGGCGCCGGCCCTCCTGGCCGTGCCGTTCCTGGCCTGGAACTGGCCGGGCCCGACGGCCCGACTTCGCAGCCGCCTCGCCCACACGGCGGCGGGCTCCGCCATCGCGCTGGCCACACTCGGCGCCGTGGCGTGGGCCACCGGCATCGGGTGGGGTTGGGTCCACACGGCGGCTGCCCCAGCCAAGATCACGACAGGCATCACGCCGGTCGACTCGGCGTCCCGGCTGGTTAACGACGTGGCGCGCCTGGTCGGCTTCCACGGTGGGCCAGCGGGGGTCCGCTCGGTCGTGGCCGTCGTCGCGCTTGCCGCGGTGGCGCTGCTCGGCGCCTGGCTCCTGTGGCGCTCGCCCGAGCTCGGCGTGGAACGCTCGCTTGGCCTCCTACTCCTGGCGCTGGTGCTGCTTGGCCCGATCCTGTGGCCCTGGTACCTCACCTGGGGACTGGCGGTCCTGGCCCCGACCGCCGGCGCGTTGACGCGCCGCGCCGTGATCGCCGTGGCCATTGCCGGGACGCTGGTTGGTGCGGCCGGCGTCGTCAGAGCCGTGCACGCATTCGCCGCCTCCAACCTGGCGAGCGAGCTGCTGATCATCGTCGTCCTGTTGTCGCTTGTCCTCTACCCCCTCGGCCCGCAGGACGCCTCCCGCCGAGCCGGGCGGACGACCGCCCTCCTGCGTTGAGCCAACCGACGCGGTCGGCAGCACCCCGACCGGAACAAGAGGGGCAAGACCCGGTGCCGAGCGCGGCCGTCCGCGCCATCAACCTGTGGATCGGCCTCGGGACCATCGGGTCAGTCGGCATCGCCGTATTCGGCACCAGTATCGGCGCCATCCCCCGACCGGGCCCCGACCGCTTTTGGTTCCACGTGACCGGCGGTGGATACACGCCCGCGCACCTGGGCTTCTACGCTTCGGTGTCCCTCCTCGTCGGCGCCTGGGTGGGGGTCGGCCTCGAGGCGCGGAGAGGTCGCCTCTCTGTCCCCCGTTGCTGGGTCATCCTGGCCCTCTGGGGCCTGCCGCTCTTCCTCGGTCCCCCCGTCTTCAGCCGCGACCTTTACAGCTACATCGCCCAGGGCGTCCTGGCGCACCACGGCCTCAATCCGTACCACGTAGCGCCCTCGGCGCTCGGCAGCGGCCCGCTGCTGAGCTCGATCGCCAGCGTGTGGCGTGACACCATCTCGCCCTACGGGCCCCTCTTCGTCATGGTGAGCCGATCGGCGGTCAGCGTTTCGGGCGGCTCGATGGTCACCCAGATCTTCGTGTTCCGGGCGGCCGAGCTCCTCGGAGTGGCCGCCATCATGGTGTTCCTCCCCCGCCTCTCACGGCGGCTGGGCACCGACCCCGGCCTCGCCCTGTGGCTCGGGGCGCTGAGCCCGCTCGCCCTTTTCAGCTTCATCGCCTCGGGCCACAACGACGCTCTGATGGTCGGGCTGCTGGTCGCCGGGGTGACCCTGGCCACTGACGGGCGCCTGGCTCTGGGCGCGGCGCTCTGCGCGCTGGCCGCCCTGATCAAGCTGCCCGCCGCGTTGGCCGTCGTCTTCCTGGCGGTGGTGCAGTTCCAAGCGGCTTCCGGTGTCGGGCGATGGCGGGTGTTGCTCAAGGCCGTGCTGGTCCCTTGCGCGGTTGTGGTGGCCGGGACGCTGGTCGCCGGCTACGGATGGGCGTGGCTCGGTCCGACGGCCTTACACGTCCCGACCGAGTTGCACGTGCTGGCCACACCGGCGGTCTCGCTGGGCGTCTTCTTCCACTCCATCGTGCACGGGATCGGGATCCCCATCTCGCAGAGCTCGACGGTGTCGGCGACGCAGCTCGTCTGTGGTCTGCTGGCGGTCGTCGGCACGTTGTGGCTCTTGCGGAACGCCCAACGGCTCGACGTGGTGCGGGCCATCGGCCTGGCCCTGCTCCTCACCGCCATCGGCGGCCCCACCCTGTGGCCGTGGTACCTCACCTGGGGGTTCACCCTTCTGGCGGCAACGACGGCCCAACGGTCGAGGGTGCTGGCCGCGGCGGCCGGCTTGGCCATGCTGGTGGTCGGCCCCGGGGGGTCACCGATGCTCAACGGACTCGCCTACGTGGTGACCGCGCCGCTCCTCCTGGCCGGGTGCGCATGGCTCGTGTGGGACCGGCACTGGCAGACGGTGGTGACAGGCCATGACGCCTGAGATCAGGGCGCCGAACGGCGCAACGGACGCCGCAGCGGTCGGTTCGGTCCTCCCAGCGCCGGGCGCGGTCGGCACGCTGACGACATGGGACCCGAGCCCGTCGGCGGCGTCCGAGAGCCGCGTCCGACGCTTCCGGCGGTGGTTCTTGTTCTGGCCGGTCGTCGCCTACCTGGTCGCCCGGGTCGTCACGGTGGCCGCCCTCTTGGTCGCCGACGTGGCCGACCACCGTGGTCTGGCCGGTCAGCTGGCCAAGTGGGACGGCACCTGGTTCCTGCGCGCCGCAGCGCAGGGGTGGCCACGCCACGTGCCGATGGCTCACGGCCACGTCGCGGCCAGCACCATCGCCTTCTTCCCGCTGTTCCCGATTGCCATCCGGTGGCTGTCCTCGGCCACTTTCCTGTCGCCGCTTCTGGTCGGGCTGTTCATCAGCGCCGTCACCGGCCTGACGGCCGTCGTCGCGATCGGCCTGCTGGTCCGGCGCTTCGCCGGGAGCCAGCGTGCCACCCGGGCGACTCTGTTGTTCGTCCTGTTCCCCGGCACCTTCGTCTTCAGCCTCGTCTACTCCGAGGGCATCCTGCTCACCTGCGTCGCCCTCGGGCTGGTGGCGCTACTGGAACGCCGTTGGTTGCTGGCCGGCCTGCTCGGCCTGGTGGCCACGTCCACCTCGCCCATCGCGCTTGCCTTCGTTCTCAGCTGCGCCTGGTGCGCCGGCTGGTCCGCCTGGCGGGACCGGAGCTTCCGCCCTCTCGTGGCCCCCGTCCTGGCGCCCCTGGGTTTCGTCGCCTGCATGGTCTGGTTCTGGCAGCACACCGGCGTGCTCGACGCCTGGACCCTGACCGAGCGGGGCGGGTGGAACAGCTCTCCGTCCCTCCTCTACCCGCTCCGCGTCCTGGCCACGTTCGTCCGGAACCCTCTGAGCCCGACCATGACGGGCCAGATCCTGGTGGCCGGCACCGTGGTCGCGGTCATCGGAGGCGTGCTGGCCATCCGGCAACGACAACCGGCTCCCGTCCTCATCTACGGCCTGGCCGCGGCCGCACTGGCCGCCATCTCCTCACCGGTCGGTCTGCGTCCGCGGTTCGTGATGCTGGCCTTCCCACTTGTGGTGGCCTACGGGACGCGCCTGCGCGGGCGCGCCTACATCGGGGCATTGGTCCTCTCGGCCGGCGCGCTGCTGGCCATGAGCGCGCTCGAGTTCGCCTCGTGGGCCGTGTTTCCTTGACGGGGGCCCAGCGCACCGCGCCCGGCGTTACCCACGAGACGATCGACCAGCGTTTCGGCGACCCTGGCAGCCTGGTCCAGCGAGGCGGGTGGACCCTGGCCTGGCTCGCCGTCCTCACCGCCGGGCTCGGCTTCTGGAGCGCGTGGACGTCGTGGCCCGGTGCCGCGTTGCTGGCGCCGCTCCTGACTGTGGCCGGGGTGGCCGGCATGACCGCGACGTGGCTCGTCGTCGACCCCAGAGCTGGGGTGCTGCCGTGGGCTGGTCTCGGCACCGCTGTCCTGGCCGTCGGGCTCCCCGAGGCCGTGGCCATCCACGTGCGCCGGTACTACGCGACCGATTCGGCCGCCTTCAACCAGGTGGCGACCCGGGCGCTCGTGCACGGGAAGGACCCTTTCCGGACCTCGATGGCCTCTGCGGCCAGCCTGCTCAACCCGCCGTCGCACTATTGGACCTACCTGGCCGACGGTGGCCATGTCACGCAGTTCTCCTACCCCGCCGGCTCCTTCCTGCTCGAGGCTCCGGCGATGGCGCTCGGCTTCCATCACGAGCTCTCCGACTGGACCGACCTCGTCGCCTGGCTGGCGACCGGCGTCCTCCTCTTCGTCCTGATGCCCGTCGGACTGCGCTGGCTCGCCGCGTTGGTGCTCATGGCCCCGGCCTTCGTCGGCGCGTTCTCAGCGGGCGGCACTGATGCCCTGTTCCTCCCGTTCCTGGTGCTGGCCGTCTGGCGCTGGGATCGCTTCGGCACCGGCAAAGGGGCCGGTATCGCTGCCTGGATCGGGCCGGTGGCTCTCGGCGTGGCCTGTGCGGTCAAGCAGACGCCCTGGTTCTGCCTGCCCCTCCTGCTGCTCGGCCTCGGCCTCGAGGCGAGGAGAAGGGGTGACCGGGTATGGCGTGTGCCGGTCGTCTATCTGGCCTCGGTGCTAGGGGTCTTCACTGTTTGCAACCTGCCGTTCGTGATCTGGGGTCCGCGGGCATGGGCCGACGGTGTCCTCATTCCGTTCACCAAGCCACTGGTGGCCGATGGCCAGGGCCTGGTTACCCTGGCGATCCACGGGCTGACCGGCGGCGTCGTGTTGCCGCTCTTGACGCTGGCCGGGGCACTGGTCTACGTCGCCCTCCTGGCCGCCTTCGTCGTCTGGTACCCAGCGATGAAGGTCGTCTGGCTCTTCGTGCTCCCGGTCGTGTTGCTCGTGCCCGGCCGCAGCTTCTCGGGTTACCTGATCGACTTCTTCCCCGCCGCCCTGGTGGCCGCCGTCACCGTGGCCCACGTGCCACGGACCGCCCGGGTGGACGTGGGGTCCATGACCCGGCGGTGGGTTGCCCGCTCGGCCGTCGGCGTGCCGGTCCTCGCCTCGGCGGCGGTCTGTGCGGTGGCCTTCACCTCGGCTCCCCTCGCCTTGTCGGTCGTCACCGTGCGCACCTCGCAGGCCACTCAGCGTCTCGACGCCGTCACCGTCATGGTCCACAATCTCACGGGCCATCTCCTCACTCCGCACTTCTTGGTGGTCATCGACAGCTCGCATCCCTCGGGATTCTGGCAAACGGCGAGCCGCGAGGAACCGCTGGTACTCGGAGCCGGAGCGACGGGCACCGTTACCCTCCGGCCCAACGAGTTCACCTGGTCGCCGACCCACGGTTCCCACTGGTTGGTGGAGGCCTACACCAGGTCGCCCGACGCGCTCAGCACGTCGGCGCTCCAGGTGTGGCACCTCGGGCACCAGCGCTGATCCGCGGTCCAGGCCGGCGCCAACGGGCCACGCGGCCGCGGGCCCGTACCGGCGGACTCAGCTGAAATCCAGGTACGACGGTTAGGTTCCGCCGCCTGCGCAGGTGGCTGACGACTGATGACGGCCGGGTCGCGACCGGTCTGCTGTTTGTCCCCCTCTTCGCATTCGTCGTGCCCGCCCTGTTCGGCGCTCCGGCACTCTCGGGCGACAACCTGATTCAGAACTTCCCCCTGCGCTCGTTCACGGGGGAACTCCTCCGCCAGGGCCACTTGCCCTTGTGGAACCCGTTCATCTGGAGCGGGAGCCCACTCCTCGGCGGCATGAATGCCGGGTCCTTCTTTCCCCTCACCTTCCTGTTCGTGCTGCTCCCGCCCATCGGCGCCTGGGTGCTCAACATGGCGGCCGTCTACTGGGTGGCCGGCCTCGGCACCTACTGGCTGCTCCGCCAGTACGGCATGCGACCGTTGGCCGGGTTCCTCGGGGCGGCCGTCTACGCCTATGGCGGGGCCATGGTGGGCCAGATGGTCCACCTCGGGATCATTCAGGGGATGGCCTTGATGCCGATCATCGTCCTGGCCATCCTCAAGGTCAGCTGGGCGATCTTCGGCGTGGGCCCCGCCACCCGCACCCGATCCGCCCGGGAGGGCCCGGCGGCACCGAGCGGCGTGCCCGTCGATTCGGGTGTGCCATCGTCGCCCTGGCCCTGGGTGGCCGGACTGGCCGTGCTCGTCGGCCTGGTCATGTTGACCGGCGAGCCACGCAGTATCGCCGAGACCGAGATCGTGGGCGCAGTGCTGGTCCTCTGGTTGGCCCTGCGCGGCTACGGCGAAGCGGCTGTGAGCTGGGGACGGCGAACGCGGTTCCTCGGAGCGGCCGTGCTGGCCGCCGCCTGGGGCGTGGCCATCGGCGCGGCCCAGCTCGTGCCGGGATACCGCTTCATCAACTTGTCGCAGCGGGCCAACGAGCCGTACTCGTTCTTCGCCAGCGGGTCGTTACACACGCAGTGGACGGTCCTGTTGCTGGTGCCCGACCTGTTCGGGGGCAACGGGATCCTCCACCAGCCCGTCTACTTCAACTCGTACAACCTGCCCGAGGTGACCGGCTACGTCGGCCTCCTTCCCTTGGTGGCCTGCGCCGCCCTCCTGACCCGCACCTTCGGCCGCAACCGCGACCGATCCTCGGCCGACTGGGCTCCCTGGCTCTTCTTCGCCCTCCTCGGCCTCTTGATGGCTTGGGGGGAGTTCACCCCCCTGGGAAGGCTCTTCGGGCATATCTGGATCTTCGGCCGCACCCGCCTGCAGAGCCGCAGCCTGGGGATCGTGGACCTTGCGCTGGCCGTGCTGTTCGCATTCTGGGCCGACCGAGGACTGGGGCAGCGCCACGAATTGTTGGGAACCGCCGGCTGGCGGCGCTGGGTCTCGGCGGTCCCGCCAATCGCCGCGGCCGTCACCTGCGTCGTGGCCCTCGCCTTCCGACGCCAGCTCGAGTCAGCCTTCGGAGCCCTTCGCCCGGGTGCAGGCCTGACGCCGTGGTTCGTCGCCCAGCTCGTCGTGGCGGTGGCCGTCGCCGTCCTGGTGCTCGGCTGGCGCCATCTCAGCGTGGACCGGGCGCGCTGGGCGCTGAGCGCCGTCGTCGTCGCGGACCTGGCCCTGTTCGGGCTGTCGTCGGCCACCGGATTCGCCTCGGCTACCGCCGACGTCGTCGAGCCGAGCAAGGCCGAGGCGTCGAGCGTGCTCGGCAGTGAAGGCCGCTTCGCCATCTACCACCCGGTCTCCGACTACGTCGCACTCGGGGCCATCGGCCAACCCGACCTGAACGTGTTCACGACCCTTCCGAGCGTCCAGGGCTACGGCTCCATCGTCGACAACACCTATGGAGAGGCCACCGGTTCCCACTTCATCGACACACTCGACCCGTGCGCCCTGGCGCGCGGGGTCTTCACGCCGCTGCGGCTGCGCACGCTGCTCACCGGCCCCGGTCAGCTGGCCCCCGAGGTGCGGAGTTCCGGGGCGGTCCCGAGCCCGCCCGCCCCCTGCCCGGGGGCACGGCCGCCCGGCACCACCCGCCAGCGGACGTGGTACTTCGGCCAAGCCCTCACGCTCACCGGGACCACGCTGGCTACTCCGGGGCGCCGCGCCGCGACGGCGCTGGCAGGCTCGAGGGTGGGCGTGCTCGGAGCAGGAGGCGCGGTCGTCTTTCCGGCGGTCACCCTCCGAGCCCAAGGCGACCACGCCACTGTGGCCTTCCACTCACCGGTGGACGCCGTTGGCCTGGTGGTCCGGGGGAACCCCCAGGCTGTGTCGGATACCTCCGAGGTCGCCACCGCCGGCGGCCCTCACTACGCACTGGACGGGAAAATGCAGGACGCCCTCGGTCAGTCCGGATGGGCCTTCACGGGTACATGGGCGGGCAATGCCCGCTTCCAGCGGAGGTCGGTCCGCCCTCCCGTCTGGCTCCAGAACGGACCGGCCGGTGCCACCGCGACCCAGGTCGCGATGGCCGACGACGGCACGGAGGTCGACCGGGTGACCACGTCCACCCCGACATTGCTGGTGCGCAGCGAGTCGAACCTCCCGGGGTGGCGAGCCACGGCGGCGCCGACTGCCGGCGGGGCATCCCGACCGCTCCCGATCCGCGCCGTCGGGTTGATCCAGGGAGTGCGCGTCCCGGCCGGCTCGTGGACGGTGACCTTCACGTACGGGGCACCGGGCCTTGACCTCGGGCTGGCCGGCTCGATCGTTGGCATCGGTGCCGTGTTTGTGATGGTGGGCATCCGGGTCGCCCGCCGGCGGCGTTCCGGACGACCGGTTCACCATGGAAGGCCACAATCGCAAGTCTCCGGTCATCACCCCTGAGGGCTGAGCTGATCGGTGTTGCTCACCTGGTCAGCAGGACGACAGTGTCAGACGACTGCCAGGTCGAACCGGTCGCTCAAGACGCTCAAGACGCTCAAGAATTGATGATGCGATTGCAGGATTCGTCGTAGCTCGATCCGGATACCGGATCGAGCATTCCCTGGTCAGGCTGAGCGGCGAGGACCCGATCGTCATGCCTGTCGATGGGATTCAACGGTGCAGAACCCGCAATTCGCCTTCGCGCCACCTAGAGTGTTACGACCGGTTATGATATATCGTTATTGTACGTAAAGAAGCCGGAGCCTGCTTCCGGGGATATCGAGGTTTCCGAACGGAAACCGGGAAAGGGATCAAGAATGAACCAGGAACGTGAACACGAGAGCACCCATGAGCACGAGCACGAGCACGAGCACGAGCACGAAGATCTACACGACCAGCTGCATCGGCACGTGCACGATCACCTCCACGGGCACAACTTCCACGGACGGCGCGCCAGGGGCCCGTGGGGACGGGGCGGCGAGCGAGGCGGCTGGGGCGGAGGCCGGCGTATGCGCCGGGGCGACATCCGCACTGCGGTGCTGGTGGCCCTGCGTGAGGGACCGGCGAACGGCTATGAGGTGATGCGGCGCTTGGAGGAGATGAGCGGTGGATTGTGGCGGCCGAGCCCGGGATCGGTGTACCCGCATCTCCAGATGCTCGAAGAAGCCGGGGTGGTCGAGTCCGACCAGAGCTCGGGGAGCCGCTTGTACAGCCTCACAGAAGACGGGCGGGCCGAGGCCGAGCAGGCGTCACCGCCGTTCGGGCGGCGTCAAGACGGCGACGACGAACTGCGTAGTTTGCGCGAGGCAGTCCACCAGCTCGTCAGTGCGGCCAAGCAGCTCTCGGGCGCCGGCGAGCAGAGCCAGATCGAGCGCGGCATCGCCGCGATCCAAAAGGCTCGGAAGGAGCTGTACCAGATCCTGGGTGAGGACTGACCGAACGTCGGACTCACGCTCGACCGGTACTGTGAACCGACAACCCATGACGCTCTCCGCTGCTCCCGAAGCACTCGACAGCCATCAGGCCGACGGCGCCAAGCCGATCATCGAGACAATCGGCTTGACGAAGACCTATACGGGCACCGATTTTCGTGCCGTCGACGAGCTGAACCTCCGTGTCGGGACCGGCGAAGTCTTCGGTTTGCTGGGACCGAACGGAGCCGGCAAGACGACCACGGTGGGCGTGCTGACGACGCGGGTGATCCCGACGGCAGGTGGGGCCTTCGTTGCCGGGATCGACGTCGTCCGGCATCCGACCCTGGCCAAGCAGTTGATCGGGGTCGTGTCGCAGCAGAACACCCTCGACCGGCAACTGACCCCCTGGGAGAACCTGTATTTCCACGGCCGCCTGTTCGGCATGGGCACTCGTGAGAGCCGGCAGACAGCAGACGACCTGCTGGAGCGGTTTCAGCTCACGCGGTTCGCCAAAGCGTCCGTGTACGCCCTCTCGGGTGGCATGGCACAGCGTCTGATGGTGGCGAGGGCGATCTTTCACCGGCCCGCCGTCTTGTTCCTCGACGAGCCCACGGCCGGTCTCGACCCTCAAGGACGACTGGCGCTCTGGGAACTTCTGGGTGCCCTCAACGCAGAGGGCCAGACGATCATGCTCACCACCCACTACATGGAGGAGGCGGACAAGCTCTGCGACCGGGTGGCCATCATGGACCACGGGAAGATCCTCGCCCTCGACACACCGGCAGAGCTCAAGCGGGGCGTGGGGGCCGATACCATCGTGACGGTCAAGGCCACCGGGGACTCGGACCTCCTGGCTGAAGCCTTCGCCAGCAGACTCGAGGGCTTGACGAGGACGCGTACGGTGCCCGGCGGCGTCGAGCTCCACGTGAGGGGCGCGGAACGGCTCGTGCCCCGCGTCGTGGAGGCGGCGGAGTCCAGCGGCTTCTCGCTCGCTGACCTTTCCGTAGCCGAGCCCACGCTCGAGACGGTCTTCATCGACCTGACCGGAAAGGACCTCCGCGACTGATGGCGGCGACGACGACGGAATCCATTGGGGCGTCCACGTTCGGAACGACCGCCTCGCGACACGTCGACCTGCAACCAGGCCGCTCGGCGACAGCAGCCAGCTGGATCTCGCTGCGCGCCCTCATCCGCCGCGACATGGTCGTGTTGTGGAAGCACAAAATCGAGTTCACGGTGCGTACGCTGGTCCAGCCGTTTCTCTTGTGCTTCGTCTTCCTCTACGTGTTCCCCAAGATCGGACAGGGCATCGGCGCGGCGAGCGGCATCCCCGGTGCCGAGTCGGCGTTCGCGACGGTGCTGGTGCCCGGAGTCGTCGGTCTCTCCATCATGTTCCAGGGAATTCAGGCCGTCGCCATGCAAATGGCGCAAGAGTTCGGCTTCACTCGAGAAATCGAAGATCGGGTCCAGGCTCCGTGCCCCATCTGGCTCGTGGCGATCTCCAAGGTGATCTCCGGTGGGGCCCAGGGACTGATCTCTGCTGCCATCGTCCTCCCCATCGCATCGGTCGTGCACGCCGAGGGCGTCGAGGCGCAGATCCATCTCCACTGGGTCCTGATCCTCACGTTGGTTCCTCTGTCCTGCGCGTGCATGGCGTCGCTCGGACTGCTTCTGGGCACCTCGTTCGAGCCGCGCAACCTCGGACTCATGTTCGGGTTCATCGTGCTCCCGATCACCTTCCTCGGCGGCACGTACTACCAGTGGACCAGGCTGACTTCGGTCAAGCTCGGCACGGTCCACTGGCTCCAGATCGTCGTGCTCGTCAATCCGCTCATCTACATCAACGAGGGAATGCGGGCCGCGTTCACGGATGCAGCGCACATGCCTCTGTATGTGGTCTACCCGGCCATCATCGCCTTCAGCGTCGTGTTCTTGACGCTCGGCTTGCGGAACTTCCGTCGTAAGGTGCTCGCCTGAGCCCAACGCCAGAGGAGGCCGTCGGCGATCACCCGGTCGTCCTTCCGGCGCAGAACTTCTGTAGGGACCAAGTCGAGACGCACGTGACTCCACCCGGAGCCGCCCAGCGCCGCCGTGATCCTCACGCTGGGGCCACGAGAGAAATTCGGAGCAAGCGCGCTTGTCACGAGCGGCGCTGGGTATGGTGATCCCAACGCACGGCCAGCGTGGCCTGATCGCTCCCGGTCGGTGGGGTGGCGAAGGGATTCGGATGATGACGAGCCGTCCAGAATTGCCGTCGGAGCTCCTCGAGCGTTTTGGCGAGGTCCGACGGACAACAGAACGCCTGTCCGCTCCTCTGAGCGCGGAGGATCAGACCGTCCAGACAGGGCCCGAGGTCAGCCCCACCAAATGGCACCGCGCGCATGCCACCTGGTTCTTCGAGACATTCGTCCTCGGGCAGTATGCGACCGGGTACGTGCCGTTCCACCCCGCTTTCGCGTACATCTTCAACTCGTACTACGAGGCCGTCGGGGCCCGGCACCCCCGTCCCGAACGCGGCCTCTTGTCCCGGCCGGGTGTCGAAGAGATCGCTGCGTACCGAGAGCACGTCGATGCCGCGATGGCCTCGCTGCTCGCCGGGCCGAACCAGCCTGGTCTCTTCGAGCTCGTGACCCTCGGACTGCACCACGAGCAGCAACACCAGGAGTTGCTCCTGATGGACATCAAGCACGTGCTGTCGAAGAACCCTCTGCACCCTGTTTACGTTGCCGCAGAGACACCGGGAACCGGTATCGCGCCACCCAAGGCGGGGTGGATCGAGCACGGTGGTGGCGAAGTCGAGATCGGCCACTCCGGACGTGGGTTCGGCTTCGACAACGAGTTTCCGCGCCATATCGCCTACCTCCCGCCGTTCGGGTTGGCCGATCGGCCGGTGACCTGTGGTGAATGGCTCGAGTTCATGGAGGCCGACGGCTACGCGCGGCCGGAGTTCTGGCTCTCCGACGGCTGGGCCGTGGTCAACACCGAGCATTGGGAGGCTCCGCTCTACTGGTTCCGCGATCCCGAGCGACCGGATGGGTGGTTGCAATTCACCCTTGCCGGGGTGCACCCGGTCGACCCCGACGAACCCGTCTGCCACGTCAGCTACTACGAGGCTGACGCCTTCGCGCACTGGACCGGCCTGCGACTTCCCACCGAAGCCGAATGGGAATCAGTAGCCGTCTCCTCCGGCGAGGGAACGAACTTCCTCTCGAGCGGACCGCCACATCCGCGACCGGCTCTCTCGGACAACGCGATGTTCGGCGACGTGTGGGAGTGGACTTCGAGTGCGTACGCGCCCTATCCCGGCTTCCGGGCCGCACCGGGAGCGGTCGGCGAGTACAACGGCAAGTTCATGGTGAGCCAGTACGTGCTCCGTGGGGGCTGCTGTGCCACACCACCTGGGCACGTGAGGCCGACCTATCGCAATTTCTTCCCTCCGGGAGCACGTTGGGCGTTCAGCGGTGTCCGACTCGCTCGGGATCCCTGAGTCATGGGCTTCTCCGTCGACGTGCACCTCTCCCCCGAGGAGGTACGGCGCCAGATGCAGGCCGATGCGGTCAAGGGTCTTCAGGCTGAGCAGAAGTCCATCCCTCCTGTCTGGTTCTACGACGAGCGCGGCAGCAAGCTCTTCGAGGAGATCACGCAGCTGCCCGAGTACTACCCGACACGGGCGGAGAGGGCCATCCTCGAGCAACACGGGCCCGCGATCGCCGAGCTGGCCCAGGCCGACACTCTCGTCGAGCTCGGTGCGGGCGCGTGCGACAAGACGCGGGTGCTTCTCAGCGCCTTGCGGGACGCCGGGACGCTGTCGCGTTACGTACCCTTCGACGTGAGCGACGAGTTTCTGCGCAACGCGGCAGCCGAATTGTCCGAGGAATTCGACACGTTGGACATGCACCTCGTCATCGGCGACTTCCACCAGCACTTGTCCGAGATACCGACCGATGGGCGCAGGATGGTGGCGTTCTTGGGTGGCACGATCGGGAACCTCGATCCCCGACAGCGGTCACGCTTCCTCTTCGATCTGAACTGCACCATGTCGAGCGCCGACTGGCTCCTGCTCGGCACCGACCTCGTCAAGGACAGGAAACGCCTCGTCGCGGCCTACGACGATGGAGCGGGGGTGACCGCCGACTTCAACCGCAATGTGCTTCACGTGCTCAACGAGCAGCTCGGGGGTGACTTCGACGTCGATCTCTTCCGACATGTCGCGGTCTGGAACGAAGCGGAGCGATGGATCGAGATGCGACTGCGGGCCCAGGAGGCGACCGACGTCTCCCTCACCGGTGCCGGCATCACGGTCCGGTTCGCTCGAGACGAGGACCTCCTGACGGAGATCAGCGCAAAGTTCACCCCCGAACAGGTCAAGCAGGAGCTGGGCGAGGCCGGCTTCGTGGTCGAAGGCATGTGGGGAGCGGAAGAGGGAGAATTCCTGCTCACGCTCGCCCGTCCCTTCTGCTGATCTTCCGTCGGGATCGATGAGGCAGGCCGGAGTGTCCCACCGCGCCGCGGTGCCCACGACGAGGACGATGACTCAGTGCTGACCTCGCAGATGTGCCGGCGCGAGCAGCTCGACTCTCCCCAGTTCCGTTCTTGGGGCGAGCGCATGCGTCCGGCGTGGGACCTGACCGAAAGCGGGCTGCCGCTTTTCGTCCACCGCAAACTGTGGGAATGGCTCTTCATCGCCGTTGCCCTCCACGAGCGGGACTTCCTGCACGAAGGGATGCGAGGCCTCGGGTTCGGCGTCGGCCAGGAGCCTCTCGCCTCTGTGTTCGCCAGTCTCGGCTGCAACATCGTCGCCACCGACATGTCGCACGACACGGCGGCAACGGCGGGCTGGACCGTCGAAAACCAGTTTGCCGGCAGTCTGGAGTCCCTGAACAAGCACGGCCTGTGCGACGACGCCGTCTTCCGCCGGCGGGTGTCCTATCGCACCGTCGACATGAACGCGATACCCGACGACCTGAGCGGCTTCGACTTCACCTGGTCCTCGTGTTCCTTCGAACACCTCGGCTCGATCGACCGCGGTCTCGCCTTCATCAAGGAACAGATGAAATGCCTCCGCAGAGGAGGTGTTGCGGTGCACACGACGGAATACAACGTCGGTTCCAATCGCGAGACCATCGACAACGAGGCGACGGTCCTCTTCAGACGGAGGGACTTCCAAAGACTGGCGCGCTGGCTCTACGGCCACGGTCACAGAATTCGACTCGATTTTCGCCCCGGAACGCTGCCCGACGACCACCACGTCGACGCCGCGCCATTCAGCTCGGTACACCTTCGTACCGCGATCCTGGGGTATACGACGACGTCGTTCGGCCTGATCGTGCGGAAAGGTCCGTTCTGACGCATCTCAGGGGCCGACCCCCTCCGCGCTCACCGCTCCGTGGGCCGCGCCCGACCCGTCGCTGACGAGTACGGCCACCTCGGTGGGCGTGTGCTCATCGTCCGAAGCGGCGGCCACCTCGCCGTTCGTGGAGCCCCCGGTCCGTCGGCGCCTCACGAAGCACACGATCCCGAGGGCCACCAGGAAGACGATCGCGCCGACGCTGAGGAGTGAGCCCACGAGGAGGTGCGGGGGCCGGTAGTGGAAGGTCACCTCGTCCTTTCCGGCCGGTACCGCGATCTCCTGGACGAGCTGGGTTGATCGTACGGGGACTGATCGGGCGGTTTTTCCGTCCACCGAGACCGAACCGGTCCATCCGCTGTCCCACGCGACCGAACGGATCACCGACACGGGCGACGGCGCGTCCACCTGCACCACTTCGGACTTCGTGCTGCTCGAGAGCACCTGGACCGGCACCCGGCGACCGTCCGCCGTAACGGCCGAAATCGGTTCAGGGGGCTTCCGCAGGGCAAAGACCGTGAACCCGTCTGCCTCCCCCACCTGTCGCCACGGTCCGGGAACCAGCGCCGAGGAGAGGGCGCCGCCGAGCTCGTAGGACCGACCACCCGCCGTGATGACCGCCTGCGCGGGCGGCAGCGGACCGAGCGCCTGGACCTCGAGCCCGACTGCGCTCTCCGGCGGGAGTCGTACCTCGACCGTGTTCGCTCCCGGAGCCACGGTCTGGGGGGCCGTCCAACTGATCTTCCCGTCCGCCGCGAGCAGACCGAACCGCAGTGCCGTGGCAGCCGGGGCCGGCTGCGTGAAGACCAGCCTGGCCGACCCCGGCTCCAGCGACTCACCGAAGAACCACGATGCGGACTGACCCCCGTGCATGGACGGTCGCGGACCGGGATAGAAGTGGTACCGGGTGTCCGTCGAAGTTGGCGCCGAATCCCCCCGGGAGCAACCGGTCGTGACCTGGTCCCTCGGAAACCTGTTGTACCTCGGAGAGCGACCGGGGACCCGCCACCACGGGCACCAAGAAGTACTCGGGCAGGGTCGCGACCTCCTGGAGGTCGAGGCGGTCGAGTGTCCCCGCGGTGAGCTTCGCGAGATTGAGTTCTCCCTGCTCGTGGGTATCCGTCGTCGTTTCGTAGGTGCCGTTGACGATCGACGCGTAACCCGACACCGAGGGCAGGCCGGCCAGGATGTTGAGGTCGGGTATCCCCTGAGGGCTCTGCGGATTTGAGTCGTACACCTGCGGGTCGTAGCTCGTGATCCGCCCGCCGGGGGCCAGGTTGGCCGCCATGAGCTGCTGCACCGGCATCGTCCCGGCGACCAACGCGTTTGACGGGACGTTGCCCAGCTGGCTCGAGAGCACCATCACGCCCAGGTCCACCGCGACGAAGAGCGCGGCGGCCCATGACCAGCTCCCCGGACGCAATCTCGGCCTCAGCCAGACGACGGCCGCGGCGACGGCGCAGAGAACGAGTGCGATCAGCGTCGCCTCGCGCACGGTGCGCGCGACGCCCGGAGAGATGGAGGCGCCCGCGAAGTAACGGGCCAGCGAGCCGGGAGCGGCCAGCGCCCAAGTGGCCAGGCCGGCAACCAGGACGAGCGGGACGGCGGCCACGAGGCGGTCGTAACGCACCAGCGGGCCGCGCGTCCGCGGAGCCTCAGTTCGATCGATCCATCCCGCGAACAGCACGCACGCCGCGGTCGACACGGTGATCATGTTCCGGCTCTGCAGACGCTGGTGCCCGTACAGAGGGATCAGGTTGAAGAGGTGCTCGAAGGGAGTGGCGGTTCCGATCGCCAGGAGGTACCCGATCAGTCCGACCAGATACCACGTCAGTCGGTCGCGGCCACTGATGCGGCTGGGCCAGCGCGGATTGAGAAGCGTCAAAACCGCGATCAGGGGGAGGATCCCGAGGTAGATACCAACTTCGGGCAGGTTGTAACCGCCGAAGTACCTGAGCTCTCCGAGGTTGCCGTAGCCCCCGTTGACGTAGGGAACCAGTGAAAAGACCGAGAAGCGCAAGGGGAACGCGCCGAGCGAGGCGAAGGCCGCACCGTTGCCCGCCCGCTGGGAGTTCGAAATGGCTTCGAGCCCCGGGAGCCACTGGATCGCGGCCAGCGAAAGCGCGAGGAGCGAACCGGCGCCGCAGCGCGACACCACCCGCCACCAGCGACCTGCGTCGAGCCCGGCAGAAAGCGCGGCGAATGCGATCACCAGCAGGGCTTCGTCCAACATGGCCTCGGGCGCACCGGCGAGGATCACGCTGGCGAAGGCGATGCCGAGCAAGACAGACCAGCGCCAGCGTCCGTCCCGCACGATGTGCAGCACGGCTAACAGCATCCAGGGGATGGCAACGAAGCCCTCGGTCATGTCCACGTGGTTGACCTGGCTCAACACGGTTCCCGAGAAGGCGAAGGTGCACGCGCCGAGGAGGCAGGCCACGGTCGACAGTGCCATCGCCCGCAGGAAGACGTACATCCCCACGGCGATAGCGGAGAACACGATGACCTCCGTGGCGATCCAGGCCACCCGGTCGGGCAACACTACGAACAGCCCGATGAGGGGGTAGAAGGCTCCGGCGTTGAATCCCGCGAGCAACGGGGTCCCGCTGAAGATGTAGCCGTTCCAGAAGGGCAGCTCCCCGTGCCGGTACATCGACCCCACCAGCACACGGAGCGGATAGTTCTGCTGGAGGTTGTCCCCGGTCAGGAGCAGATGGCCAGAGAAGAGGTCGGGCAGCACGAAGATGACCACCGGCACCGCGACGAGCA
This sequence comes from uncultured Acidimicrobiaceae bacterium, assembly GCA_963767195.1. Taxonomy (GTDB): domain Bacteria; phylum Actinomycetota; class Acidimicrobiia; order Acidimicrobiales; family RAAP-2; genus Bog-473. Next base: position 921,319 of record CAVYDA010000001.1, read on the forward strand.
CCAGGTAGGGCCACACGGGTCCGGTATGCACTCTCATTCGGTTCACGGCGGGGATCGACTCTCCGGGGTAGTCCACCGGCGTAGGCCGGGGGAAGGAGCGGTCATGGGCCGCGCCAGGGACTCGGGATCGGGCTGAAAAGGTACCGCCGATGGCTGGTCCAATGGTCGGCATTCATTTCGGTCCCACGACGGAACGATGTCAACGACGCCACATGCGGATCTTGCCCTGAAGGCTGAGGTTTCGCTGGGACCTACCTGAGAGCATGAGATGAGAGCGTGAGAGAAGTTTGCCAGAGAGCAACCCCGGCTGAGCCATTCTGTGACAGAATGACTGCGGTTGGATGACAATTTGCTGCCGCGGCACGCCGGTCACCGGCCCGCGTTCCAAGCAGGGACCCAGATGGAGCTCTTGACCCCCGTCACAACCTCCAAGACGACGCACCCCCTCGACGACCGCTCCGCGTCGGGCGGCGAGGGAGAACTGCCGTCATCCGCACCGGAGCTGCGGCTGGGCCGCACGGCTGCACTGGGCGCCCTGGGCACCACCGCCATCACAGTCGGCGCCGTGCTCGGCGGATCTTCGTTCGAGACCCATCTACCCGGAGCGTGGTTCTTCGGTATGCCAGGAGGTTTCCTCGGCCGAGTCGGGAGCGCCGCCACGTTGCCACCAGCGGCGTCGCTGGCCCTCGTCTTCGGCGGGCTCATCCTGCTCACCCGGGTCTGGTTGGGCCTGCTCCGTGCTCTGGGACGCCGCCCGGGCTTCCCCGTCAAGCGAGTCGTGCTCGTCGCAGTGATCTGGGCGATCCCCCTATTGCTCGCCCCGCCGCTTTTCAGTCGCGACGTCTACACCTATGCCGCCCAGGGCGAGATGATGAGCCACCACATCAATCCCTACTCCTATGGGCCCGAGGTGCTCGGATCCACGCCCTTCAACGCGCTCGCCGACTCGACGTGGTCCGGCACCGAGTCCCCGTACGGCCCGACCTTCCTCGCCGTCGACGGCGTACTGGACCAGGCCTCGGGCCATGTGTTCCCGGTCGACCTGATCCTGCTGCGGCTCCTCGAGGTCGGCGGGATCGCCCTGATAGTGGCGGCGACACCCACGCTCGCGCGCGCGCTGAAGCGCGACCCGGCGCATGCCGTCATTCTCGGGGCCGGGTCGCCGCTCGTCCTTCTGTCGCTCGTGGGGGGTGCACACAACGACGCTCTCATGCTCGGCCTGCTCATGGCCGGATTGGCGGTAGCCACCCGCGTGGGGACCGTACCGGGGGTCATCTTGTGCGCGCTCGCAGCGGGGGTGAAGTCACCTGCCGCGCTCGGGGTGGTGTTCCTCGGATGGGTGTGGGCCGGACCCGCTGCTCCTTGGCGGCGCCGCGTCGGCCACACCCTCGGCGCGGGATTGATCGCGCTGGCGACGATGGAGTGTGTCTCTCTCCTCTCGGGCACCGGATGGGGCTGGGTGCGCACGACCACGACCGCTGACGCGACGTTTACGGGTGTGACGCCGATCAACGTGGTGGCCCGCGCCGTCTCCATCGTCAGTCACGTCCTTCAGTTTCCGATCTCCACCCTTGACGCACGCCCGGTCTTCATCATCCTCGGACTGCTGATCGCCGTGGTCCTCGGTGTCCGCCTGCTGCTCCGCGCTCCCGTGGAGGGCGCCGTCCGCAACCTCGGGCTCACGCTCCTGCTGCTGGCGCTTTTGGGTCCCATCGTGTGGTCCTGGTACGTGACCTGGGGGATCGTCGTGCTCGCGGCTGTCGCTGCTCCCTACGGCCGGCTGCGCTCCGCCCTCGTCGTGGTAAGCACCTTCTGGGCCTTCGCCGGAGTCACCTCCGTCCACGGCGTCGCGGTCAGCATGTTGCACACCAGCATCCTGTCCGACCTGCTCCTGGTCGCCGCCCTCCTCGCCGTGGCGATCGCGCCGTTGGGCCAGCTCGCGTCCGACCGGCTCAGCCGGCCACCGTTGGCCCGGCCGAGCCCTCCCGGCCTTGGCGGCGGAGACCGACCCTCACGTTTGTCCGGCGCCGTCATGGGGGCGGATTCCTGACCCTACGGGCTCATTCGGCCAGGTCGAGACCCGAGTGGACCCGCTCGGGACGGAGACGCACCAGGAGCTCTCCGGCCACTCCGTTGCGCGCCCCGTACTCCTCGGCCCGCTCCGGGCCCATGTAGCGCCCGCCGATCTTCGCCGCCCACCTGCGCACCTCTCCGAGGTCGTCCACGAGCTCCGCCCGACCCTCGACAACGACGAAGGCGAAGGGCGGTCGCTCGTCGTCGACGCAAAACGAGGCTCGGCCGTCCCGAGCCAGATTGCGGCCTTTGACGGTTGACTCCCCGGTGTTGAAGAGCAGCGAGCCGTCTTCGTCGACGTCGAACCAGACCGGCGCGAGGTGGGGCCGCCCGTCCTCTCGCACCGTCGCAAGCTTCCCCGTATGCGGCGGAACAGAAGTCAGGAAGGCTCGCACCTCCTCGGACGTCATCGGACGATACGGCACCGTTTCAGACCGGTGCGCCGCCGTGAGCGGCGTACACCTTCGACCACTCCTCAATCATCGGACCGAAGGAAGCCGGGTTGTACGCGTCCTCCTCGTAGGAGAACTTCATGTCGCCCGCGTAGTGCAGGACCGTGATGTTGTGGGCCTGATGCACCGAACCGTCCCCCGGGTCCTGCATCCTGTTCTCAATCCGGCAGATCCACCATCCCCGCTCCTCGTCGCACACACACCACGAGTGTGGGAACGAGTTCATGGCCCGGTTCGGCCACTCGGCCATGAGTGGCGCGATCCAGTCGTAAATCTCGTCGGGCCCGTGGAACGTTCCGAAGGTGTGCTCCAAGTACACCGCGTCCTTGGTGAACAAATCGGCCCAATCCCTCCAGTCCCCGCTCTCGGCGCTCCGCTTCGCGGTATCGACGTAATGCGAGTGCGCGCGCTCCAACTCTTCCCGGCTCCACGTGTTCGTCATGATTTCAATATCCATTCACTCATGGTGACGCTGCGTAACGTGCTGAGGTCTACGAACGCGTTGATCTCCTCAATCATCGTGGTCACGTTGGCGTTCATCCGTTCCGGGTCGCCGTCGCCACAGTAGAACAGCATCGGGTCCGTCACATGTTCCAGGGAGGGCCACGCCTCCTCCACGATCCCCCCCAGCGACGGAGCCCCTTCGGTGATGGGTCGGAAGACCGCGTTCCGTACGTAGCGACAGCGGGGCTGGATCGATTCGGTGATGGGAGAGATCCGGCTGTGCCACCTCGTGATCCAGTCCGAGAAGGACTGCTCGGGGTGCTGCTCGAGGAGCGCCACCGTCAGGACCCCAGGCGAACGGGTCCCGTCGGGCCATCGGCGAGCCTCGGACCACTGGTTTCCCCCGTAGTCGCGGTAGAGCGATTCGACCACTTCGTATCCGGCCAACCGCGAGGTGGCAGACCCGAGCACCTCCTCGTAGGGCGCCCGGTAGTCGACGGCGTCGATCCATACCGAGATCAGCGCGTGCAGAGGGGTCTCCCCCTCGGGGGTCGGCACCGGCGCCGGGATGTCGCTCTCCGGATCCCACACGTCGATGGTGAGGCTCCGAGGATGGAGGGCGAGCAACTTCTCGGCCACCGGACCGAGCACGACCTCGGACACCTCCGCCCGGGTGCTCTTCGGATTTAGCCAGGCCAGGTACATCAACTTCTCCACAACGCCTCCTTGCTCCGTCGCGGCGGGATCTGTCTCACCAGGTAAGTCCCAGCGCCTCGCGCATGGTGGCCTCGAACTCCGGGTCGCCCAGGGTGCGGCGAAGTCCGAGCACCATGGCGGCGTCCGAGCCGACTTCCACCCGCAACGGCGTGTCCCGATCTTCGAGCGCGTCAGCCACCGCGTTGCCCACGACCTCGGGACCCGTCCGACCGGTCGGGCCGACCAGCGTGGAAACCGTGGCGCCCCACTGCCGGTGGAGGTCTTCGTAGGCCTCTGGTCCCGGATGATCGTCGTCGTGTTTCATCCCTGGCGCGATGTAACCGGGTTCGACGATCACGACACGGATCCCGAAGTGTCCCAGCTCGAAGTACAGCGCTTCGGACAGGGCTTCGAGCGCGTGCTTGGACGCCGCATAGGCACCTTCTAGCGGCGTGCCGATCCTTCCTTGCACGGAGCTGATGTTGACCAAGACGCCGCTCCCCCGGTCGCGCCATCCCGGTGCGACCGCCTGTGCCAGGCGCAAAGGGCCGATGGTGTTCACCTCGAGGACCCGGGCGAAGGACGTCAGCGGATAGGTCTCGAGGGGCCCGAACCCCGTCAACCCGGCGTTGTTCACCAGGGCATCGAGCTCGCCGGCCGCACCGAGCGCGTTTTCCACCGACTCGTCGCTGCTCACGTCGAGAGCGAGCACCTCAATTCCCTCGCACTCGAGCTCCGCCAGCAAGGTCACGTCTCGTGCCGTAGCCACGACCTGGTGGCCGCGTCCTGCCAGCACCTCCACGGTGGCCCGGCCGATGGCTCGGCCCGCACCGGTCACGAGAACGCGCACGCGCCGTCAGCTCCCCCGTGGGACGGAGAGTCCGACCAGGTCTTCGCTCACCTGCCACAACCGCTCCGCTGCCTCGGGATCCTGCGCCCACTTCCGTGGCTGCTTCTCCTCGCACTTCGCGAAGTATTTGCCGCTCACACCCTCGACCTGGGGCGATGATGCGAGAAAAACGGAGGTGCGCGCACCCTGCGCCGGCGACAAGAAGAACGGATGGGCGATTTTGAGGCCGAACGCCAGCAACCCACGGGAGTCGCCGTCGGCTCCGTAACCGGTGCGCACCGCGCCGGGGTGCAGCGCGTTGGCCGTCACGCCCGAACCCGCCAACCGCCGGGCGAGCTCAGTAGTGAAGAGGATGTTCTCCAGCTTCGACTCCCCGTACACGCGCATCGCCTTGTAGCGCACCTTGGTGGTCTGGAGGTCGTCGAAGGGGATCCCCTTTCGTGCCGCGGTGTGCGCCGCCGACGCCACGTTGACGACGCGAGCCGGCGCCGACGTCCGGAGTCGTTCCAGCAGCAGGTTGGTCAGGAGGAACGGCCCCAGGTGGTTGGTGGCGAAGGTCGTCTCGAAGCCGTCCACCGTCTCGCTCCGCTCGCTCAATATGAGACCGGCGTTGTTGACGAGCACATCGAGGCGCGGCGCGAGCTCGAGGATCTCCCCTGCGCCACGGCGCACCGAAGCCAGGTCCGCCAGGTCGAACACGACCAGTTGGAACTGGCCCGAACCGTCGAGACGCGTCGCCAGCTCGGCCAGCGCCGCCCGCCCCCTGTCGGCGTTACGGGCGGTGACGAGTACCCGTGCCCCGGCGCCCCCGAGGGCGGCGGCGGTCTCGAAGCCGATCCCGGAATTGCCCCCGGTGACCACGACCGTCTTCCCCGTCATGTCGGGCACCTTCATGTCGGACGATGAAGTCACGTCGCCACGTCCTTTCGCGAGTGCGGGCACAGAGCCGGGCTGTGCCGGGCTGCCAGATTCAAACACCAAACAGGGCCGCGGGACCTCGATCCCCGAACTCGCCCTCGACGTCGGGTGTCGGGGGCGTCACCGCCAGGTGTCACGTCCCTCTACGAGTCCTCGGGTCGGATGGAGGAAGCTTCCACTCAGCGTCCGTTCCGCGGAGCGCATGTGCCAATGCAAGAGCTCCTGGGCCGCCTCCCAGGCGGCAGCATCCCTGGCCTCGGTGCCCGCGCCACCCTGGGCAGGGTTCCCTGCCATGAGGTTCTCTAGCCGCCCGGGATCGGATTCCAGGTCGAAGAGCAAGGGCGGGAAGACGTCGGGCGAAGCTCCGAACTGGACGAACTCGTAGCGGGGGCCGCGTGAGACGGCGAGCGAGCAGTGGCTCATGGGGAGTCCCAGAACACGTTCGGCGTAACGGGCCACCGGATCGGCGAAGCTCCATTCGAAGTGGGCGGTGTCCCGCCAGTGTTCGGGAGTCGCCTCGCCGCGCAGGAACGGGCTGAGCGGCCAGCCGTCTGCCTGGAGCGGCACGTCGGCCCCGATGAACTCACAGATCGTGGGCAGTACATCGACCGACTCGGTCACGGCGTCGACGACACGACCCCGACCGGCGCGCCCCCCGGGGTCGGATCGACGACGATGAGCGGAACGTGGTAGCTCTCGTCCCAGTAGCCGAGCTTCTCGACCAGCCAGTGGTCGCCGCCCATCTCGCCGTGGTCACTCGTCACCACGACCATGGTCGATGAGGACAGGCCGCTCTCGTCGAGATAGGCGAAAAGCGGAGCCAGCCCGTCGTCCACCTCGCGCTGCGCGCCGTAATAGGTCGCCCGCAACTGACGGCGCTCGATATCGTCCCTCGGGGCGGCGACCCAGGGCAGCGCCAGGACGAGTTCGGCCAGGGGATGGACCGAACCTTCCTCCTCGGGACTCGACGCGCCAACGAACGGACCGACGGAGTCCGCTTGGTAGAGGTCGTGGTAACCGACGGGATTCCGGCGTGGCGGGTGCGGCCGGATGAACGAGGCGTGGACGAAAAAGGGCCGATCTGCGTTGCGCTCCAGCCAATCCACGACCGCTTGACGGATGAACACCGTTTGGGAGAGCTCCGGCGGGAACCGGGCCGGAGCCCAGGTCGTCCCGTGGGAGTCCGAACCCGGGTACCCCTCCAATGGCTCATACAGTTCGTGCGGATCCGCCGGGACATCGACGCCCTGCGTGGTGAGCCAGCGCCCCCAGGCGGGACTGCCCTGTTCCCAAGGGTCCAAGACCACGGCGTCGAACCCCGGAAGCACACCCTCGTAGCTGAAGAGCCGGGGGTCGTCAGCCGGGACGGTCCGCGGGTCGACCGAGGTGTCGGTGTAACCGAAGAGGACGGGGTCGTACCCCATGGCTCGGGCGATCAGTGCGACGTTGGTGAAGCGAGCGTCGAGCGGCGTGCCGTTGAGCACGGATCGGTTCCGGTGCTGATAGGTCCCCGTGTACAGGCACGCCCGCGAGGGACCGCACGGCGCCGCATTGGCCCAATGATTAGCAAAAAGAACGCCGCGTTGCGCGAGCTCGTCGAGCGTCGGTGTCTCGACGACCGGATGGCCAAGGGCTGACAGGCAGTCCCCCCGCCATTGGTCGAGCGTGATGAACAGAACGTTGCGTTCGAGAGGCACGTGGCCACTCTTGTCGATCCTGCCCCCTGCGCGGCTCAGCGACCCCGAACCGCGCGCCGCAGACCGCCGCCGACGGGTCCGCTCAGGAGGGTTGCATCGGGGTTCCACCGAGCCGGATCCCGGCGCTGATGAGCCAGGCCCCGACCCTGGCCGCCGGGCCGCGGCTCACTGCTCGGCCCCCGGAAACCGGGAATCCGGAGGCCGAGCGGTGCGTCGCGGGCTCCTGGCGGATATCTGCGGTGGGGCGACGGGCGCGTCGCTGAGTCTCGGCGGACGCAAACAGGTCCTGTCGGTGTGCGTCGGCCCTTGCTCCTGTCATGTTTGCCTGGATCATCTCCACACCTGGCCTCGAACGGTTCCTTCCCACTTATCAACGACCTTCAGTCTAACAGAGATTGACAACAAATCAAGAATATTCTAATATAGACGTGTGCCTATGTTGACTGAAGTAAAGACGGTTCCCGGATCACGGCGTGGACCGACGGTGACCGCCGCCCCCTCCCTGGCGAGCGATCTGTCTTGGTTGCTCTGCGTCGCTGCCCAACCCTCCATGCAGGCCCGGTATCCGGTGCTGGCCGAGATCTTCGACGGGAGAGAAGAGCTGGCGGAACGCGTCCGCGAGTTTTGGAACGACGGCACGCAGGAGAGTTGCTTCGCCGAGATGCAGGTTCTTGCCCACCACGCCGGGGCCTTCGGCGAGACCGACGCCGAAGCGCTCTGGCAGGCGATAGAGCACGCCGTGGCCACCGTGCAACTCGATCTGGACATGCCCTCCGAAGACCCGGAGGAGCTGGAGGTGTACCGGTCTCGGTTCGCCAGGCTCCGGAATTCCCCGGAGTTGCTCGCCTCGTACCTCGAGTTGCTCAAGGACGTCTGGGCCCCCGTTGACGGAATGTGGCACCAGGCTCTGCCCCTCATCGAGGAGGCCGGCCGGCAGGTCGTCGCGCAATACGAACGAGGTCAATCACTGGAGCTACTGATACCAGCGGGGTGTGACATCCTCGCTGAGCGGCTGCCCGGAATCATCTCGGCCGTGGAATCAGGTCGCAGCGACCTGCTGTTCGTCCCCTGTCTCTTCTTCGGCAGCAACATGTACCTCGAGGTCCCGGGCATCGTGATCATCGGCACCGGCGTTGCCATGAGCGACGTGGCGGCACGAGCCAAGACGGAGGCGATCGCGCGACGGGTGAAGGCGGTCGCCGACCCGACCCGGTTGGCGCTTCTGCACTCGCTGGCCTCCACGCCGAGCACGGTCGGTGACCTCGCCGTGCTCTTCCGGCTCGCGCAGCCCACCGTGTCCATGCACGTCAAGGTGCTGCGCGAGAGCGGGCTGGTCCTCTCCGAGCGTGAGGGCGGCCGGTTGCGTCTCAGCGCCGACCCGGTGGCGATGGAGTCGCTCCTCACCGACCTCCGTGATGCCGTCCTTCAGGACGCCCGCCCGGGGCCCAGCACGACCGGGAGCGAGCGGATCCCGGCCACCGTGGTCGAGAGCACCCTCTCGGGCGAGCCCGTGAGCTCGTAGGCCGGGAAGCGGGCCAGCAGCTCCTCCAGGAAGATCCGGCTCTCCAGTCGGGCCAGTGTGGCGCCCAGGCACACGTGCTCCCCGAAGCCGAACGCAAGGTGCACGGGATTGGACGGCCGTCGTACGTCGAAGCGTGACGCGTCGGCACCGAAGACGCGCTCGTCACGATTGGCCGAGGCATAGAGCATGCAGACGTAGTCGTCCCGGCGAATCGGCGTCGCGTTCAACGCGACGTCCTCGGTGGCCGTCCGGCAGAACGCCTGCACGGGGGTGACCCAGCGGAGACACTCCTCCAGGGCGTTGGCCGAAAGCCCCGGATCCGAGGCCAACAAGGCGCGCTGATCGGGATGGTCGTGGAGGGCGACAGCGGCGCCGGTGAGCAAGGAGCGGGTCGTCTCGTTTCCGGCGACCAGCAGCGTCAGGAGGAACATGAACAATTCCTCCCGGGTGAGCGGATTGCCGCCGACCTCGCTCGCGACGAGTATCGACACCAGATCGTCACCTTGCCGTCCCGTCTTCGAACGAATGTGATCCATCAGGAATGTGGAGAGCTCGCCCAGCGCCGTCGCCGTCTCGTCGGGCGGCAGGTCGGGCGACTCTATGGCTGCATCGGACCAGCGCCGGAAGTCGTCGCGGTCGCCGGCGTCGATCCCGAGCAACTCCGCGATCACGTTCAGGGTGAACGGGGCGCTCAGCGACGACACGAAGTCGATCTCCTCGTTCGCCACGGCGTCGTCGAGCAGCGATGTCGCGCTCTTGCGCACGAACTCCACGAGTCCTGCCAGCGCACGAGGCGTGAAGCGGCGATTGACGAGACCGCGGAACGTGGCGTGCTCGGGCGGATCCATGTGCAGGATGGAACGCGACGACACCGTGGACTTCAGGTCGCGGATGGGGTCGTTCACGAGCGCGCCTCGGGACGAGCAGAAGCGCGCTGGGTCCCGGCTCACCTCTCGGATGTCCTCGTAGCGGGTAAGCACCCAGAACCCTGCGTCGCAAAGGTGGACGGGATCGTCCGATCGCAAGCGTGCGAGCACCTCGTGGAAGTCAGGTCGGGCGAAGAACTCAGGATCACGCGGGTCAATGCGCTGGTTCCCAACCATCGGATCAGCGTACTGTGCACGAAAGTCGTGGACCCTCCCCGCTCGACGTGACACCCCGACATCCGACCGACAACGCCCAAAGAGCAGGAACGAACCAATGCCATCCCACGAGCGAGCGCACGCTGACCGGCCCGGTAAACCTGGCGGCGCAACAGGCTCCTCGCCCTACCCCGCGTCGGAGGAGCACGCCCCTCTCTCGGGGCTCGACGAGTTCCTCGTCCACAACTCTCCGTACCCCGTCCGCGTGATGTGGACGCCTGACGCGCAGGCCTACGAGAGGGTCTGGTTCACGTGCCAGGACAGCGTGGGCGAGCTGCTCGTCGTGGTCGGTCTCGCCTTCTATCCCAACCTCGGCACGGCCGAAGCGTTTGCCATCGTCAACGTGCGAGGGCGCCATACCACCGTGCGAGCCCATCAGCGCCTCCGGACCGACCGTCTCGAAATGAGGCTTGGACCCTTCAGCTTCGACGTGGTCGAGCCATTCCGTGAGTGGCGCCTGCGCCTCGATCCGACCGGCAGCGAGAGCAGCAGCAGCGACGACGACGGCGTCGCCTACGACATCACCTGGCTCGACACCAAGCGCCCCGTCTTCCGCCAGCTCGGCGCCGGCGTCATCGTCGGCGCGGCGGCCCTCAGCCCTGTTGCGGGCTACGACGGTTTCGGACGCCAGGAAGGCTGGGTCGAGGTGGACGGCGAGCGCTTCAAGCTCGCGCCGATGACCCATCGCGGCACACGTGACCACCATTGGGGCATCCGCGACGGCGTGGGCGGCCCGGCTCTCTACCGCGGCATGCAACACCCCCACAGCGGCGAGTGGGTCGAGTTCGAGGACTTCGGGGTCTGGGGCGATCACGTGCTCTACAACATCGGGGATCGCCGCCGGCGCAGCGCGACCTTGGCGAGGCGCACCCACCGCATGCGGTTCGAGCCCGAGACGCACCTGCTGCAGAGCGGCGAGGTCGACCTCGTCTTCGCCGACGGCTCCGTCAAGACGATGGCCTTCGAGCGCCTCGGACACCAGATCGCGTTCCTGCGCTGCGGCATGTACGGCGGCCCCAACGGTGGAACACCGGACGGTGACATCTGGCACGGGATGAAGGTGGCCGAGGGCGACGAGGTCGTGGTCCACCGCGAGACCTTCGACGTCACCGACCCGGAGGTCCGCATCCGCCTGGCGGGGCTCGATCAGCATCACTGCCGCATCACGTGTGACGGAGAGACGACCTACGGCATCATCGAGCCCTACGACACCCTCTGCTACGACGTCTCCAAGGCGGGAGTGATGGGCTTCTCGCTCCTCGACGCGCCATCCTGACCGTCCTCGACCGTCCCACCGACGGTCGTCGCCTCTCCGGCTCTGCCCTCTATCACCGCGCCATGGCGGCGAGCCGGTCCAGGAGCACGCCGGCCATCGGGTTCTCGGTCCGCCGCGGGTCGTTTCGAATCCGCTGGTGGCGGTCGTTTATGGCGAGCGCCCGCACCAGCGCGAAGACCTCGTGCCACCCGAGGTCGCGCACTTCGTAGCCGCTCTCGCGTTCGTACCGCGCCACGGACTCGGCCGTATCGGGAAACCCGGGCACCCGGCGCCCGAAGAGCGCTTCCATCATGTGGTCCAGTCCGACGTGCCACCCGAGGTCCATCTCGCGGGCCGAGACGCGCCAGGTCCCAGTCGAGGACGGCCACCAACTGCCGCTCGGCGTCGAACACGAGGTTGCCCAACCTGACGTCGCCCCACAGCAGGACCGGCTGGCGCTCGGCCGGCAGGTGTCGCCCGCACCACTCCATCGCTTCCGCCAACGCGGGGAGCGGGTCGCCCTCCGAGGCCCAGCGGATGTAGTCGCCCCACTCGACGAACGCGTCCCGGAGCCGGGTCCCCGGCAACACGGTGTCGAGACCGGTCCCAGCCCAGGGCACGGCGTGCACTGCCGCCATGGTGTCGACGAGCTCGTGGTGCATGGAGCGCTGTGTGGCCGGGTCGGCGTCGAGCACGTAGGGATCGAACACCGGTGCCGGACCGGCGACGTCGCCGTGGACGCGTGGCATCAACAAGAAGGGCGAGCCGACCCAGGTGGTGTCGTCGACCGCCACGGCCGGAGAGGGGGCGGGAACGCCGCCTGCACCGACCACCGTCTGCACGAGCGCCTGTGGCGCGAGGTCGTAGTCGGGGAAGGTCGGGATGACCGGGGGGAGCCGCACCACGACGCCCGGGTGTCCCGGACCGAGGTCGACGAGCACGGTCTCGTTCGCCAGCCCGCCCTCTGCATGCAGTAGCGACCGAATGACCGGCCCCTCCCGCGGCAGGGCCTCGCCCGCCTGAGCCGCTCCCGGCACGAGCTCAGGATGCGCCGAGAAGAATCGGCCGAGCCCCTCTTCCAGCGCGGCGTCGTCGCGCCGCTCTCCCTTGGCTGCAGGCATCTACGGAAGGTAGACGACCGCACGCCAGGAGCCGGTCGTCTCGACCCGGCACAGGGCGTCGCCGGCCGCGACGGACCAGGCGATGGCGTCGGCACCGGCATCGTCGAGACGGGTCAGCACCAGCAGGCCCCGCCGCGGGTGGTCCTGGCGCACCGCCCAACCTTCGGGTACGGACACCCCCGCCTCGGCCAGGCGGGCCACCGACCTTCCGCCCGTCGGGTGCATCAGCCCGATGGTCATCCCTTCGCGGTCACGCCGGTCCAACCGGGGCGGAACGATGGTCGCCATCGTCACCGGTGCCTGGCGGTTGCCGAAGAAGGCGAACAGTCCGGCGGACGGCTGTGGCGAAGCCACCTCCTCGTCGACGCCGGGCATGAGGTTCAGCCAGCCGGCGCCAGCTCGCGGAGCTGCTCGAGGGACGTGGCGACCCGGCTCAGTTCGGGCGGGACGAACTCAATCGTGACCGTCTGGCGGCGCGCGCTCACCCGCTCACCCGCTCACCGGCCGCCCAACCCCGACACCAGGTACTCCACCACGTCCCCGGCCGCCGCGTCGCGGCTGCGCCGAAAGCCCGTCCCCGCGTACAGGCTCATGTGCGCCGTGTCGCCCGCCCGTGCCGCCGCAGCGCGCAGCGGGCGCGTGGCGTTGTTCACCTCGGGGTACGCGGCCGGCGCGTCAGGGTGTTCGCGCACCATGGCGTTGACCAGCGCGCGGCCCGGCGCCCGCTGAAGGCTCGTGTCACCGACGTCTCCTCGAAGGCCGGGTCGGCCAGCGCGGCCTTGTAGACAGCCGGCGCGCCGCTCTCGGTACAGCGCAGGAACGCCGTCCCGGCCTGGACCATCTCCGCCCCCGCAGCGATGAGCGCCGCCACGTCCTCGGGGCCGCCCACCCCGCCTGCGGCGATCAGCGGCGCGTCGCTGGTCCGGCCCACTGAGGCGAGAAGCCCGAGGACCGGCCGGTCCTGGCCGGCCCGGTCGTCGTTGGCGAAGCTCCCCCGGTGGGCGCCCGCCTCGGCGCCCTGCACGCACAAGCAGTCCGGGCCGACCGCGAGCGCCCGCGCGGCCTCGTCCTCCGTCGTCACTGTCAGCAGCGACCAGCGACCCGGCTGCCTGCAGTTCACGCACCACGTCGCGGGCAGGAAGCCCGAAGGTGAAGCTCACCATCGGCGGAGGCGTGGCCAACACGGCCTCCATCTTGTCGTCGTAGTCGTCGTCGTCCCACGTCGCTTCGCCGAGCGTCGCGCCGAGCTCGTCCGCCTCGCGCCCGAGCGCCCCGAGATACGCCGCCAGCGCCTCGGGTTCGGCCGTCGGCGAACCCGGCACGAAAAGGTTGACGCCGAACGCCGGGCAGCGCGCCGCACGGACCGCTGCCATCTCGGCCGCCAGCACGTCCGCCGTCTTGTACCCACCTGCGATCATGCCGAGTGCACCCGCCTGTCCGGCGGCGACGACGAGCTCGACCGTGCTGGGCCCGCCCGCCATGGGGGCGACCACGAGCGGCAGGGAGCTCAGCGCGGCCAACGGGTGCGGCCGTGCCGTGACGGACCGCTCGGCGGGGCTGTTCACACTCCACACTTACCCAGTGACCGCTACGGTGGGCAACTCGTGGACCTCGATCTCGTCGAAACGCTGCGCAGTACCGGGGCGGTACGCGAGTTCACGCCCGAGCCGGTGGGCGACGACGTGCTGCGCCGCATTCTCGAGACGGCCCGCTTCGCCCCGTCGGGCGGCAACCGCCAGGGCTGGCGCGTCATCGTGGTCAAGGACCCGTCCGTCCGGGCCGCGCTGCGCGACCTCTACCTCACCGGCTGGTACGAGTACCTGGCCATGGGCTCGGCCGGGCTGGTGCCCTGGGCACCGGTGACCGACCGGGCCGCCGAGGCGCGAGGCGCTGGCCCACACCCAGGAGTTCGCCGACGCCGCTGCCGCCGCCACGGAGCCGGGGTTCGCCGAGACCCTGGACCCGCGCCGGCCCTGCTGCTCGTCCTGGCCGACCTCACCGCCCTGGCGGCGGTCGACCGCGACCTGCCGCGCTACACCCTCGTCGGGGGCGCCTCCATCTACCCCTTCGTGTGGAGCGTGCTGCTCGCGGCGCGCGCCGAGGGCCTGAGCGGCGTCGTCACCACCATGCCCGTGCGCCGCGAACCCGACGTGCGTGCGCTCTTCGGCTTCCCCGACTCTGTCGCGGTCGCCTCGCTCGTCGTGCTCGGCCGCCCGGTCTCTGCCCCACGCCGGCTGCGGCGGGCCTCCGTCGATTCCTTCACCTGGGTGGACCGCTACGACGGGCCGCCACTCGGCGAGTAGGGCAGCTCCAGGTCGAGCCGGCCGGCGTCACACCGCGGGTATTTCAGCGATTCACCGCGGTGGACCGGCTAGATGCTCCATTCGTGTCCGCATCCGCGGTAACTGAGGTTCGGGTCGTCGTCCCCGACAACACTCCCGCCGGCTTCACCTCGCTCAGCGGCTTCTCACACAGGAGAACTGTCGCTGTCGGGCGTGGGCTCGCGAAACATCGCCCAGACATCAGGGCCGCCACCCACAAGACGCTTATGGCCGATGACCTCGAAGCCGAAGGTCGAATAGAAGGCGAGGTTCGACACCGACGACGTCTCGAGGAATGACCCGGCACGTGCTCGATCGGCCGCGGCGAGGCCCGGCACCAAGGTCCGAGCGCCCAATCCCTCTCGTTGCCTCGCCGGCGCAGTGCCGAGTACGGCCAGCGTGAAGTGGTGCTGGATCGGCTGCCAACCCTCGATCTCTCGCGCTGCTGCGAGCGACGCATCGTGGCGGGATCCCTCCAGTTGCGCAACCGCCGCATCCATGGCGTGCGGAACCGACGAGGGGACCGGAACGCCGCTGTCCATCCACACTGCGACTGACTGGACCGTTTTGTCCCGACTGCTCAGCCACACCTCGCCGAAAGGCAGGCCCAAGCACTCAAGAGCCAGAAACTGGAGTCGGGTGATCCGCGCCTGGTGATCCTCAGGGTCAACCGTCCACCTCGTCCAGGGGTAATCGGCGAACGCTTCGCCCAGAACTTCGCTGGCTGGCCCGAGGTCGTCCGGGCCGGCCCGGCGAGTTTCGATCATCACCCTCCGATCATTGCCGACCGTCGCTATGCCTGACGCTTAGGGGCCGCGCGGATAGGTGACCATCCACCGGTCGTCGTGATGGCCCAGATTTGATTCGGGTGCGTCCCAACCAACGACCAAGTGGAGGTCACCCACATCATGCGCGCACTCGAGCCCGAAGTGGTAGATGCCGTCTGGGCGGTCATCGAGCCCCTGATCCCAGCGGCGCCCGAGAACCACCCCTTGGGTTGTCACCGGCCGCGGGTCTCGGACCGGTTGTGCTTTTGGGGGATCCTCATCCGTCTGGTCACCGGCTGTTCGTGGGTCAGTGTCGAGGCGATCCTCGAATACCAGGTGTCCGACACGACGCTGCGGGCGCGCCGCGACGAGTGGATCGTCGCCGGGGTGTTCGACGCCCTGCGCGGCCACGCCGTGCACGCCTACGACCGCATCATCGGCCTGGATCTCTCCGAAGTGGCGCTCGACGGGTCCTTGCACAAGGCACCCTGTGGCGGCGAAGGCACGGGCAAGAACCCCACCGACCGGGCAAAAATCGGCTGGAAATGGTCGATCGCCACCGACGCTCACGGCATCCCGATCGGCTGGGCCATCGACGGCGCCAACCGCAACGACGTCAAGATGCTCGATCCCACCCTCGACGACCTGGCCCAGGCGGGACTGCTCGAGGAGATCGAGACCCTGCACCTCGACCGTGGCTACGACTATCCCAAAGTCCGCGCCCAGCTGGCCGGTCGCGGCCTCGACGACCTCAACATCCAGCTCCGCACGAAGCCGGGCGCCATCGCCACCGCGAAACCGATGCGACTTGGGCTGCGCTGGGTGGTCGAAGGGACCAACTCGTGGCTGTGCAACTACGGCCAGCTCCGTCGCAACACCGATCGACGAACCCGACACCGCCACGCCCAGCTCTGCCTGGTCGTCGCCCTGCTAATCACCGCCAAGCTCATCGACTGGCGCAACCGGTGGAGCCCGGACTCGCGGCCTATCCGCTAATCCCCTTATTCGAAGACCTGCACCCAGCACGCCAGGAGCGATGTTCCGCGCTCGGGCCCTCAGACGGGGCGGGTTGAGCAGGAGCTGTCGGGACCACGCTTCGGTGACCCAGTACTCCCGATATGTGAGTGTCCGTCCGACGAGTGTCGGCTCACCCGCTGGGCGATGCTTCGGGTTCGTTGGCTGGCGGGCTCAGGACTTCGTCGGGCCGGTTCCGGTCCCGCCGGTGTTCCCGCTGTTCCCGGCTCGGGTGACGTTCTGGCCGCTGCCGCTGTTGCCAGAGTTCCCTGACCCCACCCTTCCACCGCCGGAGCTGGCGCAGTGGACTACCCCGTTGGTTCCGTCGGGAGTCGTGGTCGGCGTGCAGGAACCGGGGGCGGGGGGCGTTGGCGGTCCCTTGGTCGATGAGACGAGAGTTTCGGACGTCGTCCCGGACGCGTTCGTTACCTGCGACGAGGTTGCCGCGGCGTCGCTGGGCCACCAGGCGAGAAGCCACCCGTCGGCCACGGTGGCCACAACGTCTTGCCCGTTATCGAGCACGAGGGTGACCCCTGTCACCCCTGAAGCGACTCGCCCGTCGACGAGTGTGTACGGGCCGTCAGCCGTGGAGAGATGCGACTGCACGACGTTTTGGAGATCGCCAGAGGTGGTACCGCCTACCGTCACCGTCGACAGGCCCTGCGCGGGTGCCGCCAGAGCCGGAGCCGGAGCCGCTGACCTTGAGCACGCCGTTCGAGGTGCCGCCGTCCGAGCTCACCAGGGTCACTTGCGTGAAGGAGGAGCTGGTGAAGCAGCCCATGTAGGCGCTGTCGTTCTGGTAGAGCGCCACCGTGAACGGTCCACGCACGTCGGTGAGCAGGGGCTGCCAGGGCCCAGAGCCGAGCTCGCCGCCGGCAGGCTGGTCAGAGGAGAGCGCGCCCAGGCAGCTCTGGTCGGCCTGCGACGACGGTGAGGACGAGGCCGCGGTCGGCGCAGCGCTCCAGCCCGCGTACGCGGGAGCGGCCCCACCGAGAGCGACCACCAGGGCGGTTCCCGCCGCGGCGGCACCGACAGCAGTGGCGCCGAGTGCCGCAGGCGCGGCGCGGCGATGCCGGCGTGGGTGGTAATCGACGGAGCGCAGTTTCTCCGACGCGTCCATCGGCAGTGCTGCCGCGCGAGCTCTGAGCGCGGAGATCAGCTCCTCTTCCAATGTCGTCTTCATTTGGTGGTGCTCCCTTCAGTTGCTTGTGTCGTGTCTTGTGCGATTGCGTTCACGTCTGGCCGGGCATGTGAGAGCGCGGCCGTTCGGAGGTCGGTTGGCCGCGACGAACCGCTCGCACCGTCTGCCTGTGTGCCGTCCGCCGTGATGTCGGATGCCGCCCCCGTGCCTTCGACTTCCCGACGGAGGCGCCCGAGGGCTCGCGACGTGGTGCTCTTCACCGTCCCCACCGAACAACCCATGACGTCCGCGACCTCCGCTTCGCTCAGGTCGTCGAAGTACCGCAGCACGAGGGCGGCGCGTTGCCGCGGTGGCAGCTCTCTGAGCACCCCCAGCAGGTCGGTACTCGTCTCGACGCGTCCAAGGATGCGCACGGCAGCATCGTCGTGGTGCGCCTCGAGGAGTCCGGTCGCTTCAGGTCCGAGCTCTGAGCGCCGCTGGCTCCGCCGCTTCCCTTCGTCCAACGCAAGGTGGATGAGCACCGTGCGCGCGTACGCGACGGGCCGCTCCATCTTCTTGACCCGGGGCCATCGGCGGGCGACCTTGAACAGACACTCCTGAACCAGGTCTTCCGCTTCTGCGAAGTCCCAGGTGATCAGGTAGGCCGACCGCAGCAGCGGCTGAGCCGTCTCGGCGACGAAGCGGTCGAAGTCAATCCGGGGCTGGTCTGATGCGGACGTCCGTCCATTACCTACTTCAACCCTCCTGCGTGCTTCGAAAGGTTGCCTCCTATTGCGGAAAAACCGGAGAAATGCCCGGCACCGACGTGTTGGTGGCGTTCGCGGAGAGGGGATCGGTGCCGGGCCGTGTGGGACTGTCCAGGCCAGGCCGGAGGTGACTTCCCGTACGCGGGCAAAGCGGGACGGGTTACACAGCTCGAACCCTCGCCACGAGTGCCTCGCGCTCCACATCGGTTTCAGCCCGCACGCGCTCGAACTCTTCCCTGAATCGTACGTCTGCGTAGAGACCCGACGGGTCTTCGTGGAAGTGCAAGAAAGCTTTCGACTTACGGTAAAAGATGCCAGGCCTCTTCTCGACCAGTCCGGGCACCGAGCGGAGCCCTTCAAGTAGCGGCTCGATTTCCTGCAGTGTCTCGGAGGTGGCGTGCCGCATCCCACGTCACTCTATTTCGGCTGTCTCCAGGCTGACTGGCGCCGGCACGGGGTGCCAACCGAAGCGGCTCGGACCTGGCTCGCGAGCCCGGCGAGAAGGCAGTCGCGGCCATCTCTCGTTCCGGCTGGCAGCTACCCGCCAGGCAGGGCTCCCGCGGTGTCCCAGATGAGGTCGGTGACGGCGGACTCGACGTATCCGCCAAGGATCGCCCTGCGGGTGCCCCAGTACACGGCCGGGAAGAGGCGGATCCCGCCGTTTTTCGGCTATACCGCGAGCTGTGGTGATTGCAACGAAACCCGGGGTCGGCAACGATGTGGTTCGTGGACCACGACGCACAGGCGGGCAGCGGGAAACATCTATCGCTCATCCTCGCTCGAGAGCTGGCGTCGAATCTCGCGACGCCGATGTTCCTCATCGACGCGCGCGGAGTGCTCGTGTTCTACAACGATGCCGCGGCGCTTCTCATCGGCAGGGCATTCGGCGAGCTGGGCGAGATACCGGCCGAGGAGTTCGGCGCTGTCTTACAGCTGACGACTTCGGACGACAAGCCGCTTCGTCGGCGCGACACGCCCGCCGGGATCGCCTTCTTCGAACGTCGCCCCGCCCACCGGACCCTCGCCGCGACCGGCTACGACGGCACGCGGCGTCTCGTGCACGCGACGGCGTATCCGTTGTTCGGCTCGACCGCCGAGATGCACGGCGTCGTCTCGGTGTTCTGGGAAGTGGCCGACGAAAAAGCCGACGCCTGATGCGGGCGCGCGTGTGGGGATGCCGCGGTTCGGTCGCTGCGCCCGGCCCGGATACCCTCAAGTACGGCGGGAACACGTCGTGCGTCGAGGTGCGGCTTTCCAGCGGAGAGGTCCTGGTGCTCGACGCGGGCACCGGGATTCGGCCACTGGGCGTCCAACTGCAAGCGGCTCCGTGCCCTGAGCTGCACATCCTACTCAGCCATCTCCATCTCGACCACTTGCAGGGGCTCGGCTTCTTCCGGCCCCTGTTCGATCCGAACGTCCACATTCACATCTGGGGTCCGCCGTCTCCGGTTCAACCACTCGCCGAGCGGATTGCGATGTATCTCTCTCCCCCGCTGTTCCCGGTCCACCTGAATGATGTGCCGGCCCACCTGACATTCCACGACGCGCCCGAAGAAGCATTCTCCATCGGCTCGGCCACGATTCGGTCGGGCAAGGTGCAGCACCAAGGTCCGACCGTCGGCTACCGGATTGAGGAGCACGGATACGCGTTGGTCTACCTCCCGGATCACGAGCCCTCGCTCGGCACCGAGCTGCGCACTGTCGACCCCGTGTGGATGAGCGGTTACGACATTGCGCGCGATGCCGATGTCTTGTTGCACGACGCTCAATACCGCGACCACGAGTACGGTGCTCACGTAGGCTGGGGACATTCAGGGATCGCCGACGCATTGGAATTCGCCGACAAGGCAGGCGTTCGAAACCTGGTTTTGTTCCACCACGACCCCTACCACACCGATCACGAGCTCGACGAGCTCATCACCGAGGCACATAAAATCTGGCCATCGGCAGAAGACCGGGTTTGCTTGGCGAATGAGGGCATGACGATCACCTTCGACGGAGAAGGTGTTCGGCTCGTCCGGTGAGCACCCAGCGAGCCAAAGCCGATACTCGACGCCCTCGACGAACCCCGTAGGTCGGGTGACCGCGGCTGTGTGTGGTGAAATGGCCCATGGCCCAGAACGTGCTCGGCGACGAGCTGCAGCCTTGCAACTTCGATCCGGTCACCGGCTTCTACCGGGACGGGTGCTGTAACACCGGGGCCGAAGACATCGGTGTCCACACGGTGTGCACGCAGGTAACGGAGGAGTTCCTCGCCTTCTCCGCGTCCGTCGGCAACGACTTGTCCACTCCGCATCCCGAGTTCGGGTTCGCCGGCCTGAGGCCCGGAGACCAGTGGTGCCTGTGCGCCTCCCGCTGGCAGGAAGCCTTCGAGGCCGGAATGGCGCCGCCGGTCGTCCTGGCCGCCACCCACGCGGCGACTCTCGAGTGGGTGCAGCTGGGAGACCTGGTCTCGCACGCTCTCTGAGACGTAGTCTCGGCAGTCTCGAACTACGTCAGTCCCGAACTCGTCGGCATCTTCGCGGCACGGGCACGACCGGACACCGTGGAGGGCAAGGTCATGGAAGGCGACAAGGTCAGTGTGGACCGGGTCATCAACGCGCCGGCGACAACCATCTTCGCCATCGTGGCCGACGCCTCGCGCCACCCCGAGATCGACGGATCGGGCTCGGTGGTGAAGGTGAAGGACGGGACACCCGAGAAGCTCGCCCTCGGCTCGGTCTTCGGCATGTCGATGAAGGTCGGTGTGCCGTACACCATGTCCAACACGGTGATTGAGTTCGAGCAGGACCGGCGCATCGCCTGGCAGACCAGGCTCTCGGGCCGGCTGGGTCGCTTCTTGGGCGGCCGCATCTGGCGCTACGAACTCGAACCCGCAGAAGGTGGGACGAGGGTCACCGAGACCTGGGACATCTCGCAGGACAAACAGGGGCGCTTCCTGCGGATGAGCAAGCTCGACAAGCAGACCGCCGCCGCCATGTCCAAGACATTGGACAAGCTGGCCGTGCTGACCGAGTCGTCGTGACCGGATCCGTCGTCGCCACCGCGGTGGACGCCGCCTGGGACGAGCGTGTCCTGCCCGCGCTCAGCGACTACACCCGGATCCCCTGCCTCTCCCCCGCCTTCGAACCGGACTGGGCCGAGCGCGGCCACATGGAGTCAGCGGCCACGTTGCTGCGCCAGTGGGTCGACAGGCAGGGTGGCGGGCTCCGGACCGAGATCGTCCGGTTACCCGGCCGCACCCCCGTCCTCCTGGCCGAGAACGGCGGCGTCGGGGACCCGATCGTCGTGTACGGGCACATGGACAAGCAACCACCGCTCGGCGAGTGGCGCAGTGGGCTCGGCCCCTACGAGCCGGTACGCCAGGGCGACAAGCTCTTTGGCCGGGGAACGGCGGACGACGGGTACGCGACGTTCGCCGCCGTGACGGGCCTGGTGGCGGCGGGCGGCGGCCACGGACGGGTCCTCGTGCTCATTGAGGCGAGCGAGGAGAGCGGCAGCCCGGACCTGTCGGCCTATCTCGAGCATCTCCGTGAGCGAATCGGCACACCGCGCCTCGTGATCTGCCTCGATTCGGGCGGACTCAGCTACGACCGGCTGTGGCTCACCACGTCACTGCGCGGAAACCTCGTCGCGACGGTGAAGGTGGACGTGCTCACCGAGGGCATCCACAGCGGGCAGGGTGGCGGCGTCGTGCCGTCGTCGTTCCGGATCCTGCGCAAGATGCTGTCGCGTATCGAGGACGAGACCAACGGACGCATCCTGCTCCCCGGGCTCCAGGGGTCGGGCATCCCCGAGGAGCACCTGTCCAACCTGCGCGCCATCGCGGCAGAGTTCCCCGACAGCGCGGCGCCGGTCGTCGAAGGGCTGCGTCTCCTGGCGACCGACCCGGTCGAGCGCCTGGCCGCCCGCACCTGGGGGGCCGCCCTGGAGGTGACGGGCGCCGACGGCCTGCCCACCTCCCGTCTGGGCGGCAACGTGCTGCGCCCCTCGACCACGCTCAAGTTCTCGCTGCGTCTGCCGCCGGACGTCGACGCCACGGCCGCCGGCGATGCCCTACTGTCGGCCATCACCACCGACGAGGGGGCGCACATCACCATCGACATGGAGACTGCGGCGCAGGGCTGGGTCGCGCCGCCGCTCGGGGACGAGGTAGCGGCGGTGTTGGCGCGGGTCTCGAAGGAGCGCTTCGGCCGCGAGCCGGGCCGGGTGGGCGAGGGAGGCTCCATCCCGTTCCTGGCCAGCCTGCAGCAGGGCTTCCCCTCCACCCCGATCGTGGCGACCGGCGTCCTCGGGCCGCACTCGAACGCCCACGGGCCGAACGAGTCGCTCCATCTTCCTATGGCCAAGGCGGTGACCCACCTGGTGGCCGAGCTCGTGCAGGTGGGAGCGTGATGTCGTCGAGCGGCGATGCGGTCGGCGGGGGGGGTCGGGGGCGGAGGCGGAGGCGAGCGGTGGCGTGCTGTCGGGCAAGGTGGCGCTGGTCACGGGCGGCAGCCGCGGGCTCGGCCGAGACATGGTGCTCGCCTTCGCCGGTGCCGGTGCCGACGTCGTGGTCACCAGTCGCAAGCTCAAGAACTGCCAGGAGGTGGTGGCCGAGGTGGAGGCCATGGGCCGGCGCGGGCTGGCGGTGGCGTGCCACGTAGGGCACTGGGGCGAGCTGGACGGGCTGGTGGAGCAGGCCTACGGCGCGTTCGGGCATGTCGACGTGCTGGTCAACAACGCCGGGATGTCTCCCCTCTACGAGGACCTGCCTTCGGTGACCGAGGACCTCTGGGACAAGGTGCTCGCCGTCAACCTGAAGGGCCCCTTCCGCCTGACCGCGCTGGTCGGCACCAGGATGGCCGCCGGGCCACACGGGGGGTCCATCATCAACGTCTCGAGCACGGGCTCGTTGCGGCCGATGCCGCACATGCTCCCCTACGACGCCGCCAAGTCCGGGTTGAACACCCTGACCGACGGGTTCGCCAAAGCCTTCGGACCGACCGTCCGCGTGAACTGCATCATGGCCGGGCCGTTCCTGACCGACATCTCGAAGGCGTGGGACCAGTCGACGCTGGACACCGGGATGCGCCGCCACGCCCTCCAGCGGGCGGGACAGCCCGAGGAGATCGTCGGCGCCGCGCTGTACTTCGCCAGCGACGCGTCATCCTTTACGACCGGCGCCATATTGCGAGTGGACGGAGGAATCCCATGACAGGCACCTGCGACTTCTGGTTCGACCCACTGTGCCCCTGGGCGTGGATCACCTCGCGCTGGATGCTCGAGGTCGAGCAGGTGCGCGAGGTCCGCACGCAGTGGCACGTGATGTCGCTCGCCATCTTGAACTCCGGTCGCAAGGAGCTTGTCGGATGAGTACAAGGCGCGGATGGCCAGGGCCAAGGGCCCGGTCCGCGTGTGCATCGCCGCGGAGCAGGAACGGGGGCGTGACATCCTCCTGCCGCTGTACACCGCGCTGGGGAATCGCATCCACATTGAGCAGCGGGGCCGCCAGGAGGGCGAGGGCGAGAAGATCATCGCCGAGGCTCTCGAAGAGGTCGGCCTGCCCGCCTCGCTCGCCGCCGCGGCCACTTCGACGGAGTTCGACGAGGCTCTCGAAGCCTCGCACCAAGCCGGGATGGAGCCAGTGGGCGACGACGTGGGGACGCCTCTCGTCCACTACGACGGCCGGGCCATCTTCGGACCCGTGGTGACGCCGTGCCCCAAGGGGGAAGCGGCCGGGCGCCTGTGGGACGGCGTGTTGCTCTGCACCGGCACCGAGGGCTTCTTCGAGCTCAAGCGCTCACGAACGGCGCGGCCGACCTTCGAGTGAGTTGGGGGCCTGTTGTTCAGGCCAGCGCGATCACGGGTGCTGCATCGTGACGGTGCCGGCTGAGTTCGTGACGTTCCAGCCGTGTGTCGCGGCGAACGTGCCGGTGAACGTCCCGTGGAGGATGGTGTAGACGTCGCCGGCGGTGAAGCTCCCCGCCGGGTTCAGCGTTCCCCCGAGCGTCCCCGACCCGCCCACCGTGACCGAGTCGGACCCGCCGCCCGTGGTCACGAACGGGGCGTAGGTGCCCGCGGCGTCGAAGCCCAGGTTCCCGGTCACCGAGAGTCCGTTGACACCGGACGTGTTCCCGATGGTCCCGTCGTCGACGACGTTTCCGACCACCGTCCGCGAACCGCCGGCGCCCGACGGCCAGCTCAGCGATCCGGTGCTCCCGACCGTCAGCGTGTCGGTCGCGGGGAGCGTCACCTCGGAGCTGTTGCCGCAGGCCGAGCTGGTGAGCTCCAGGGCTCCGTCGTCCGTGACGCTGGACGCCGTCGTCAGGTCCGCGTTCAGGCTGCAGGTGCCGTTCACGACGAGGGTCTGACCGCTCCCCGGTGCGCCCGAGGTCAGCGTCGTGTTCCCCTCGGCCTCAATGGTGCCTGCGCCGAGTCCGGTGTAGGCCACGTTGGCGCCGTTGACGAGCACCGTCGCCGTGCTGGCGATCTTCGCCTTTCCCTGATCGAAGGTGTCCGGCGACTCGACCAGGAGCTCACCGGACCCCTTGATGGAGCCCTTCGCGTCGTTGAAGGAGGAGCCGGTCACTCCGGTCGCGGTGAGCGTGGTACTCGCCGCTACCTTGAGCTTTCCCTTGTTGGTGAGGCCCTTGTTCTCTGCCGTGAACGTGGTGTTCGCGTTCACGGTGAAGCCGCCCTTGTTCAGGACCAGGTCGTCGTCGACGGTGCGGCCACCGTTGCCCGCACCGTTCAGGGTTTCGAGTACGCCATGCTTTCCGACCGTCAGCGCGTCCAGGCCCGTGGACGAGGCGCCGGTGATGGTGGCCGCGTTGCCGCAGGAGACGCTGGTCATGACGATCTTCCCGGTGCTGGTCACCGGCTGATCGAGCGTCTCGTCGGCGTTGTCGCTGCAGGTCCCCACGACGTCGAGCGTCTGGCCGCTCGAGATGGTCCCGTCGAGCGTTCCCGCACCCTCGGTCGTGATGACCGACGAGCCGGTCCCGGTGTAGTGCAGCGCGATGCCCCCGCTCGTCGCGGCCGGGCCGGAGAGCAGCACGGGCTCGGTCCCGGTCGTGGTGCCCGCTCCCTGGTTGTAGGTGTTGCCGCCGTTGAGCTCGAGCTCGCCGTTGCCCGTTGCCGCCACCGACCCGCCGGTGTCGTCGGTGAAGGTCGTGCCCGTGGAGGCCGGCGCATCGAGGATGACGCCGTTGGCGAGGTTGAGGTGTCCCTTGTTGTCCCACGTGCCGCCGCCGTACGAGGCGCTCACGTTGTCGTTCACGGTGCCCTGGTTGGTGAGGTTCCCCGTGATGGCACGGCTGCCGCCGGCGCCGGGGTCCACGTCGACGATGCCGGCCGACTGGTTGGTGAGCTTGTCACCCGTCGTCACGGCGAGGGTCGAGTTGTTGCCGCACCCCGACGAGCTCAGGTGCACCGTGCCGGCGTTGGTCTCGTTGGCGTCGACCGTCGTCACGGCGTTGTTCGAACAGGTGCCGTTGACCGTCAGCGTCTGACCGGAGACGATGGCACCGTCGACGGTGTCAGCGCCGCCCTGGGCGACGATGGTCGAGGCGCCGGTGCCGGTGTAGTGCAGGGCGATTCCGCCGCTGGACCCCGCGGGACCGGCCAGGAGGACGGGCTGGCCCGACGTGGTGCCGTTCCCCTGGTTGTACGTGTTGCTCGCCGCCAATCTGCAGCTGGCCGGTCCCGGTCGAGGCGACCGACCCGCCGGTGTCGTCGGTGAACGTCGAGGGGGACGCCACGGACAGCGTCACCGCGGTGGCCAGGTTCAGAGGCCCCTCGTTGTCCCAGGTACCACCGCCATAGGACGCGCTCACGTTGTCGTTCACGATGCCCTGGTTGGTGAGGTTCCCCGTGATGGTGCGGCTGCCGCCGGCGCCGGAGTCCACCTGCACGGTGCCGCCCGACTGGTTGGTGAAGGTGTCACCCGACGTCACCACGAGGGTCGAGCTGTTGCCGCACCCCGACAGAGCTCAGGTGCACCGTGCCGGCGTTCGTCTCGTTGGCGTCGACGGTCTCGACGGCGTCGTCGGAGCAGGTGCCGTTGACCGTCAGCGTCTGTCCCGAGACGATGGCGCCGTCGACGGTGCCGTCGCCGCCCTGGGCGACGATGGTCGAGGCGCCGGTGCCGGTGTAGTGCAGAGCGATCCCGGTCGACGAACCGGCGGGCCCGCTCAGCAGCACCGGCTGGCCCGAGGTGCTCCCGTTCCCCTGGTTGTAGGTGTCAGGGGCGTCGACGACAAGCTGGCCGGTCCCGGTCGACACGACCGAGCCGCCGGTGTCGTCGGTGAAGGTCACGCCCGTCGTGTTCGCCGTGAAGGTCAGACCGGTCGCGATGTTCAGCGCACCCGCGTTGTCCCATGTCCCCGACGACCCGTTCAGGCCGTAGCTGACCGAGGCGTTGACGTTCACGGTGCCGTGGTTGGTGACGCTCCCGTTGATGGCACGTGCACCACCGGCCCCGGAGTCCGTGCTGAGCGTGCCGGCGTTCGTCAGCGTCGTCCCGATGTTCAGCGTCGAGCTGTTGCCGCAGCCGGTGCTGGTGAGGGACACGTGACCCGTCGAGTTGACGACGTCGGTGTCGGGGCTGAACGCCGTGTTCTTGGTGGTGAGCGTCACGTTGTCGGAGCACGCGCCCTGTACGAGGAGGGTCTCCGCGTCACCCGCCGTGCCCGAGCCGACGACGAGCGCGTCCACCGTCTCGGAACCGCTCGCGGGCTGGAAGGTGACGGTGTAGGTGCCGCCGACGGTGATGCACGCCACGTCCCCTGATCCGGGGACCGCACCGGTGCTCCAGTCCGACGCGGTGTCCCAGTTGCCGCTCACCGGGTTCTTCCACGAGTCGGTGCACGCGGGTGGAGCGGCGGACGCGACCGAGGGCGCCACGAAGAGCGACGCACCGGTGATCGCGAACCCGCTGAGCACGAGCGCGCACACGGGAAGCGCACGCAGGGAACGGGGCAGGGAGTGACGCATAGAAGTTTCTCCTTGAGCTGTGTGAATCTCCGCCTGGACAGCTGCGGGAATCTCCGCCTGAACGGTGAGCCTCGCCAATTCGTCTAACGAGACGATAACGCTGCACTGCGTCGAGCCACAATTGTGCTCTGGGGCGCGCGAGTTCGCTGGACAGCTGCAGGTACTGTACTGCATCACCAGTGTCACTTTTCCGTGGTCCGCGACGGACCGTCGGGCCGACGGACTACCAGTAGGCGCGCATCAACTCGGTCATCCAGCGCGGCTGGCGGACGTCGCCCGGCGCGGGTTCGAACTCGCGCACGTAGGGCTTGACGTCGAGCACGGGCGAACCGTCGACCGCATCGAGCCCTCGTACGTGAAGGTCGATCGCCGTCCACCCGACCAGCGAGCACGTGGAGACGCCGAGCCGGTTCGGCCGCATTTTGGCCCGCTGGGCGAACATCCCCACCTCGGGCCAGTCGGGGTTCCCTCGCGGCCGGCGAGCGCCCGTCTCGATGCGAGCTTCGTCGACCAGGTGGAACACGAACACCACCACGAGATGGGAGAACTCACCGAGTCCGGCGACGGCGTCGGGGCCGAAGCGGTGGCCGTCGAGGCGGATCACCGCCTCCACCGCGCCCCAGTCGTCGTCCACGGGCTCGGTGCGCCCTCCGACGACCGCACCGATCGGCTCCACGGCGAACACCGACAACGATACTGCACACGCCCGCACGGTGTACTGGCCGGGGTGAAAGCGGCGGGTGAGCCGGCGGAACTTCCAGGTGTGGTCGGGCCACAAGGTCGTATTCCGGCCGCGATGGTCGAGGTACCAACTGCCGCAGCCGCCCTCGACCCAGACCGAGTGCTCCAGGCGGGATTGCAGCCGCTCGTTGTAGCGGCGCTGGACGCCGGGTTTGACCTCGACGCTGCGCACACCGGGTCGCGAGAGGAAGGCGACGGCGCCGGCCACGTAGTTGATGTGCGACTCGATCATGTAGATCATGGAGTTGTGGGCCAACGTCGAGTTGGGCCCGATCATGAGGAAGAGGTTCGGGAACCCCGCCACGGTCGAGCCGACGAAGGCCCCGGTGCCCTCGGCCTTCCACCGCTCCGAGAGACGGACACCGTCGCGCCCGACGATGTGCTGGGCGTAAGGCGGCTCGGCGGCCTCGAAGCCGGTGCCCATGATCACCACGTCGACCGGGCGGGCGATGCCGTCCTGTCCCACCACCTCGTGGGCCGTGAAGGAGGCGACCGGGGCGTCGACCAACTCGACGTTGGGACGGCGTGAGCGAGGGGTAGTAGTCGTCGGACAGGAGCAGGCGCTTGCACCCCGGCTCGTAGCGCGGCGTGAGCATCTCGCGCAGGTCGGGATCGGGCACCTGGCGGTGCAGGTGGTCGAGTGCCCTCTTGCGGACCGCGGCGACCGGGCGGGCACCGCGGCCGACGAAGACCGAGAGGAGCGCCTCGAAGAGGAGGTAGATGCGCAGTCGCGACAGGCGCTGCAGGACAGGGGCGCGGCGGAACAGGGTGCGGCGCAGGGCCGAGGCGGGCCGGTCGTGGCGGGGGACGATGAAGGGCGGCGTGCGCTGGTGGAGGTAGAGATGCTCGACGACGGGCGCGATCTGCGGCACGAACTGCACGGCCGACGCGCCGGTGCCGACGACGCAGACCCGCTTGCCCTTCAGGTCGTAGCCGTGCTCCCAGCGCGCCGAATGGAACACCTTCCCCCGGAAGTCGTCGAGTCCCGGGAACGTCGGGAATGGTGGGCTCGCTCAGGGAGCCCGTGGCCCAGATCAGCGCAGGCGCCGTGTACTCGTGCCCGCTCGTGGTGCGCACGCTCCAGCGACGGGTGTCCTCGTCCCATCGCGCCTCCTCGACCGCCTGGTCGAAGCGGAGATGGCGCCCGACGTCGAAGCGGTCCACGCAGTGGCGGAGGTAGTCCCAGATCTCGCCCTGGGAGGGGAAGGCCCGGGTCCAGTCCGGGTTCAGCGCGAACGAGTACGAGTACAGGTCCGAGGGCACGTCGCAGGCCGCACCGGGATACGAGTTGTCCCGCCAGGTGCCGCCGAGGTCGTTCCCCCTATCGAGCACGACGTAGTCGTCAATGCCCATGGAGCGCAGGCGCGCCGCCATCCCGATGCCGGAGAAGCCGGCGCCGACGACGACGACCCGGTGCTCCTGGGTCACGGGTCCAGGGTCACGGGGTCGAGGCGACGAAATCGACGACGACCTGCGCCAACTCCTCCCCCTTGTCCTCCTGGAGGAAGTGGCCGGCGCCGACGATGGTCGTGTGCGGCCGACCCTGCGCGCCCGCGATGCGCTCTTTCAGCGTGCGATCGGCTCCACGGGTGATGGGGTCGCTGTCGCTGAAGGCACACAAGAAGGGACGTTCGAAGGCGGCGAGCCCGACCCAGGCGGCGACGTTGGCGTCGTGGGCCGGATCGTCCGGACGGGACGGGACCAGCATGGGGAACTGGCGCGCTCCCGGCCTTGTAGGACTCGTCGGGAAACGGCGCGTCGTAGGCGGCGCGGACCTCGTCGGACATGTCGGTCACGCAGCCACCCTTGACGATGCCCCCGGTCGGGAACACCTCGACCTCCTGGGAGAAGCGCTGCCAGTCGAAGAAGGCCTGGCCGGGGTCGGTGTCGCCCGTCGGCAGGAAGGTGTTGGCGGCGACGACCCGGGCGAAGCGGTCCGGGTGCTCGCCCACCAGACGCAGGCCGATGAGGCCGCCCCAGTCCTGGCCGACCAGCGTCACCTCGCGCAGGTCCAGGCGGTCGAAGAGGAGCTCGCGCATCCACTCGACATGGCGGGCGAACGTGTAGTCGCCGCGCTGGGACGGTTTGTCCGATCGCCCGAAGCCCACCAGGTCGGGCGCCACCACCTGGAGGCCGGCGGCGGTGAGGACGGGGATCATCGTTCGGTAGAGGTACGACCACGAGGGCTCGCCGTGCATCAGCAGCACGAGCGGCGCGTCCGGATCACCCTCTCGGACGTAGTGCACCCGCAGCGTGCCGCCCTCTCCGTCGGCCACCTCGGCGTAGTTGGGGGCGAAGCCGTAACCCGCCAGGGCGGAGAAGCAGTCGTCGGGGGTGCGCAGCGTCGTCCATCGGGGCGGGAGCCTACGCCGTGGCCGGTGGTGCTGCCGCGCCCCGAAGCCGTAACCTGACCCGGACGTCCCGCCGGTGGAACAAAGCCGGCGACCGACGATCAGGACGAGAAAGAGGAGGGACCGTCGATGGCCACGACGACCGACGCCGAGTACGACCCGTTCGCAGCCTTCGACGACGCGGTGGCGGGCACGACCCGGGACCCCTACCCGTCGCTGGCGGTCAAGCGCCGCGACACCCCGGTGCGCAAGGACATGGCCATCTCGCCCGAGAACCTGCCCGAGGGCATTGACGTCGAACCCGGATGGATGGCCTTCCGCTACGAGGACTGCTCGCGGATCCTGCGCGACGCCAAGACGTTCACCTCGACCGGCTACGACGTCACCATCGGGATGGTGATGGGCCACATGATCCTCGGCATGGACGACC
The DNA here is from genome assembly GCA_963767195.1 of uncultured Acidimicrobiaceae bacterium. Lineage (GTDB taxonomy): Bacteria > Actinomycetota > Acidimicrobiia > Acidimicrobiales > RAAP-2 > Bog-473. The sequence continues at coordinate 951,976 of CAVYDA010000001.1, forward strand.
CCGAGCACCGGACCCACCGCAACCTGGTCGCCCACGCCTTCCGCGAGAAGTCGCTGGCGCGTTGGGAACCCGAGTTCATCGCCCCGATCGTCGACGAGCTCATCGACCGCTTCGCCGCCGACGGAAAGGCCGACCTGGTCCGCCAGCTCACCTTTGAGTTCCCGGTCCGCGTGATCGCTCGCCTGCTCGGGCTCCCCGAGGAGGACTTCACGCGGTTCCAACGCTGGTCGGTCGAGCTGATCGGGCTCGTGGCCGACATCGACCGCGGGATCGCCGCCTCCGAATCGCTCCGCACCTACTTCGCCGAGGTGGTGGCCGACCGCCGCGCCAACCCGGCCGAAGACGTCATCAGCGATCTGGTGTCGGCCGAAGTCGACGGCGAGCAGCTGAGCGACGAGGCGATCTACTCGTTCCTGCGCCTCCTCCTGCCCGCCGGAGCCGAGACCACGTACCGCTCGTCGGGCAACCTGCTCTACCTGCTGCTCACGCACCCCGATCAGCTCGAGGCCGTCCGCTCCGACCGTTCGCTGCTGCCCCAGGCCATTGAGGAAGCGCTGCGCCTGGAGCCCCCGCTGCTGAGCATCAACCGCACCACCACCTGCGAGGTCGAGATCGCAGGCGTCACCATCGGACCGGGCGAGAGCATCTCGCCGCACATCGGCTCGGCCAACCACGACGAGACGCGCTGGGAGAACCCCGAGGTCTTCGACATCTTCCGCCCTGCTGTCCCGCACATCGCTTTCGCGCACGGCCCGCACATGTGCCTGGGCATGCACCTGGCCCGGCTCGAGACGCGGGTGCTCGTGAATCGCGTCCTGGACCGCCTGCCCGACTTGGCGCTCTCGCCCGGGCGACGCCGACCCGCACATCCGCGGCGACGTCTTCCGCTCCCCCACCTCGCTGCCCGTGACTTTCGCCCCGGAAGCCTGAGGCACACGCCGCCGCGGGATCGCTCCCGGTCGCGGCCCCGGGCGGGAGCTCAGCTTCTCGGCACGTCCTTCCAGGCCAGCTCCTTGTCGGTGCGCACGTCGCCCGGCAGACCGAGCACTCTTTCTCCGAGGATGTTGCGCATGACCTCGGAGGTCCCGCCCTCGATGGAATTGGCCCGCACGCGCAGGAACATCTTGTGGACGTCGGGCGAGCCCATGCCGACGAGGTCGGGGCGCACCATGGGATAGCCGGCCGGGAACAGCATGCCGTCGCTTCCGAGCAGGTCCAGGCAGAGGTCGTAGACGCGCTTGTTCTCTTCGGCAAAAGCCAGCTTGGAGACGGAGCCCTCGGGGCCCGGCGTGCCCCCCTTCCGGCTCTGGGCGGCGCGCATGTTGGTCATGGTCAACGCCTCGGATCGGATGTAGCTCGAGACCAGGCGGTCGCGCAACGCCAGCGCCTGCTGCGACGTCTGGCCCTGCCAGCGCTCCTTCCAGATGCGCATGGCCTCGGCGATGGGGCCGCCGCCCCGCCTCCCGACGGCGCCGCCGATGGAGACCCGCTCGTTCATCAGCGTGGTGACGGCCACCCGCCAACCCTCGCCGACGTCGCCGAGGCGTGCCGCGTCGGGCATGCGCACGTCGGTAAAGAAGACCTCGTTGAACTCGGCTTCGCCGGTGATCTGGAACAGCGGGCGGACCTCGACGCCGGGCGCGTGCATGTCGACCAGGAACGCGGTGAGACCCTTGTGCTTGGGCACATCGGGATTGGTCCGGGCCACGATGAGGCCGAACGCCGAGATGTGCGCCAGCGTCGTCCAGACCTTCTGCCCGCTGAGCACCCACTCGTCGCCGTCACGCTCGGCCCGTGTCGACAAGCCGGCCACGTCGGAACCTGCGCCGGGCTCGCTGAAGAGCTGGCACCAGATCTCCTCGTTCGTGAACAACGGCCGCAGGTAGCGCACCTTCTGCTCCGCCGTGCCGTGGGTGGCAATGGTCGGCGCGCACATCCCATAGCCGATCGGGTTCTTCACACCTGCCGCCGGCGCACCCCCGGCGTGGAGGCGCTGCTGGGCGCGTTGCTGGTCCATGGGCGTGAGGCCCAGGCCGCCAGAGTCGGGTGGGAAGTGGACCCAGGCCAGACCACGGTCGAACTGTTCCCCCAGGAACTCGGCCGGGGCGGAAGAGGCGGGCGGATGGTCGGCCAGAAGGGCGTCCACCAGGTCGTCGACGTTCGCAGACATGGGCGAACCCTATAGCGTGCATCCGTGCGGGCACCCCTTCCCTCCCGCCGGACCCGGCACGAGCGACCGCACGGACGGTGGCAGGTGACCGGGATGGTGACGCCTCCCCGACGGCCGGGATCTCGCCTACGAGGAGTACGGCGACCCGGCGGGGTTCCCGGTTCTCAGCTTCCACGGCGGGCTGAGCTCGCACCTGGACGCCGCGCCGGCCGACGGTGCGGCACGTGAGGCGGCGTACGGCTGGTCGCGCCGGACCGCCCGGGGATGGGGCTGTCGACGTTCCAGCCGGGCCGCAGCCTCCTCGACTGGCCCGAGGACGTCACCAACCTGGCGGACGCGCTCGGCGATGGAGCGATTCGCCGTCATGGGCTGGTCGGCGGGCGGGCCCTACGCGGCCGTGTGCGCCGCCAAGCTCGGAAGCCGCGTCACGGGTGCCGCGCTGCTCTCGAGCGCGGTGCCGCTCGACCTCTACGGGACGAGCCGGGGGCTGGTCGTCGAGGACCGCGCCCTGATCTTCCTCGCCCGGCACGCACCGGGGCTGGCATCTCTCGCCATGAAGGTCAGCATCGTCCACACCAGCAACGCCCGCCTCCTTCGTGCCGCCATGCGCGCCTTCCCGCCGGTCGACCGCTCCGTGCTCGCCGAGTGGGGCCCGGCGGACCGCGCCCTGGCCTTCGTCCGCGAGTCGGTCCGCCAGGGGACCGAGGGATGTGTGCAGGACTACCGGATCTTCGGCAGCCCATGGGGATTCTCACCTGGGGAGATCCGGGTCCCGGTGCAGATCTGGGAGGGGTCGGACGACCGCACAGGACCGCCCGGCTACCGCGCCTTCCTCCAGAGCAACATCCCCGGCTCGACCGTCACGGTCGTCCCCGGAGAAGGCCACCTGTCCCTGCTACCGCATCAGGCGCCCGCCATCTTCGCGGCGCTCGTCGGCGGCCACAGCGCCGAGTCGACGGCGGGTCGGAACGTGGGCTAGGCGAAGCTCACGCGCCCGTCGGCAGGGGCAGCTCCAACCTTGGAGCTAGAGCCCGCCCCAGTTGCTGACGGTGACGGGAGCCACGATCGGCGTGCCCACGTCGAGTTGGATCTCGTAGTGCTCGCCCAAAGGCAGGTTCGCCGGGTCACCCTTGTAGATGCCCGTCTTCTTCCCCGGCGAGGTGAAGAACACCGTGACCGGACCGGTGGCCGAACCCACCTGGTTGCTACTGAGGGGCACGCCCCATATTGTTGAAGTACTCGCCGAGCGTGAAGGTGAGCGAGGTGCTCGGCGACTCGACGTGGACGATGCCGTCGTTCGCGTGCGCGTGGAGCCAGTAGAAGCAGTCCCCCGTCGCGACATAGGGGCCCTGCGCCGTCTGCTGGGCCTGGAAGCCGGGGATCCCGATGCCGTAGGGGATCACCCGCGCCTTGCCGTTCACGAAGATCGTGACGTGCGTGTGGTCGTGGGACACCGTCTGCTCGTTGGTCTGGCACTGAATCCCGTTCAACGTCTGGCCGGTGGCGGAGTTGATCAGTGTGGCCAGCTTCGGCCCGCTCGGGACCCCGACCGTCTCGGGACCCGGGGTCTCGGCCGGCGGCTGCACCCACGACGACTTCATGGACGCGGGAATGGGCGAGAGGGCGACGTGGGGGTTCGAGGACGACGGCGGGGTGCTGCTCGATCCGGTGACCACGACCACCACGACGACGACGGCGGCGACGACAGCGACCGCCAGGCCGACGCGCACGAGGATGCGGTTGCGCTGACGCCGGCGCTCGGCGGCGCGCTTCTCCGCCGCTCGGCGCTGGGTCTCCGCCCTGCGCTCGGCTTTCGACTGGCTGGCACTCGTCATCGGGGGGTCAGCGTATCGAACCACGCCGTGGGGTAGGCATCGTGCGCCCGCTCCGTCCGGGTGTGGCCCGATCGGGCCAAGGACACCCATCGCGGGATGCAAGACTGGCCAAACGATGGCCGGCTCCTTCCTGGCCGGTGTGCGGGTGCTCGACCTCAGCATCTGGCGGCCGGGTCCCTACGCCACTTCGTTGCTGTGTGCACTGGGAGCGGACGTGGTCAAGGTGGAGCCGCCCGGAGGCGATCCGATGCGGCGCTACCCCGGTCTCTTCGAGGAGATCAACGCCGGCAAGCGCAGCGTGGTGCTCGACCTCAAGACGCCGACGGATCGCGACCGGGCCCAGGCGCTGGCCACCGAGACCGACGTGCTGGTGGAAGGGTTCCGACCCGGGGTCGTGGCCCGCCTCGGGCTCGACGAGCCCGGCCTGCGCCGGGTCAATGCCGGGCTCGTGTACTGCTCCATCTCGGGCTACGGCCAGGAGGGGGATCGGGCGCTGGTCCCCGGCCACGACGTCAATTACCAGGCGTGGTCGGGCGCGCTGGCGCCGGAGGGCGGGCCGGCGACGATGCCTCCGCTCCCCGTTGCCGACCTGGCCGCCGGTCTGAGTGCCGCCTTCGGCGTGTGCGCCGCCCTGGCGGGCAGAACGACGAGCGGTCGCGGGGCCCGACTCGACATCTCCATGACCGACGTGCTCTCGACCTGGACGGGACGCTCTGGCCCGACCCCTGCCGGCACGGCGCCGACCACCGTGCCCGGTTACGGGCTCTTCGACACGGCTGACGGCCGCCAGGTGTCCGTCGGGGTGGTCGACGAGCAGCACTTCTGGGCGGCGCTGTGCGCCGTAGTTGGGGCGCCCGGACCTGGCCGGCCTGGAGTTCGCGGCGCGGACGGCGGACGGCGAGGCTCTCCAGGCCGAGATCGCGGCCGCCGTCGCAGCACGACGCACCGAGGAGCTGGTCGACGCCCTCCTGGCCGCGGGCGTGCCGGCCGCGCCGGTGCTCGACCGCGCCGCGATGCTCGAGGCGGCCGAGTTCCCGCGCTTTCCCATCCGAGTGGACACGGCAGTGCAGCACGGCCGGGTTCCGCTGCTCGACGAACACCGCGGCGAGGGCTTCCGCGCCGCCCGTTCGTGACAATTTCCGGCGACATAGCGCCGACGCCAGTGCAACCCCCGCGGGACTGACGACACGCCCACCCAACCGGTGGAGGACCCCCGCGGGTAGGCCGGCCACGGGCGGATCAGGAACGGGACGCGCCGCCTCGGGTCGACCTCTCGTCCGAGCCCCACGCCGGCCCGAGCGGCCTGCCGGCGACCGAGCAGATCTCCTCGAGGGCAGGGAGCTCGTCCCAGTACTGCCGCAACGAGCAGATGCGCTCGCCGCGGAACTCCGCGACCGTGGCTCCGTGGATCACGATTCGGATTCCGGTCGGCTCTATGACCACTCCCCCGGGAACTTCGAGCTGCCCGGTGTGGGTCATGGCGACGCTCCACTCGGCGCAGGCACAGTCCCCACCCACCTCCAGCGGCACGACGTCCGCCACCGCGTCCGAGAAGGCGTCGTCTCGTTGCTCGAGCTCGGAGACGAGCTCGCCGAGCGATGAGACCGATCGTAGGGGCGCCCACGCCCTGACGTCCTCGGTGACGAGCCCGCTCAGCGCCCCGTGGTCTCCATCGAACGCAGCGCGCAGAGCGTCGACGAGCACGGAGGCCCGCCGCGTGCTCGAAGTCATGCCCCGTCCACTGGACCCAGCAACTTGGCCTTCGCCGCGGCGAACTCCTCGTCGCTCAGCGCGCCGGAGCGGTGCAGCTCCCCCAGCTCCCTCAGGCTCCCGGCGAGGTCCGCTCCTGCCGCCGCGGCGGGATCAGGCGGTCGCACGCGTCGCGTCGAGGCGTAAGCCTGCTCGAGCTCTCGGTGGTAGGCCTCCTGCTCGAGTTGGTTGCGGGGCAGCGCGTAGGGCATGTACGTCTGGCGCGGTCGGAGGAGGAAGAGCATGGGCAGCGGGCGTCAGGTCCCCAAGATCTTGGCCTTCTGCGCCGCGAACTCCTCATCGGTCAGGATGCCCTGCGAATGCAGCTCGGCCATCTCCTTGAGCTGGGCGACCGGATCGGGAGCGGCCGGCGGGGGCGGCGCGTACTGCTGTGGCGGGGCGTACTGCTGTTGCTGGGCGTACTGCTGCTCTTCCTGTTGTGACCATCGGCCAGCCTGCCGTCGGGAGACGCGGTTGGAGACTGCGGTCGCGGTTCCGGCGACGACCGCCGTCCGGGCCACGCCACGGAGAAGTCCCGGCATGTTCGTGTCCTTTCTTTCCTACGTAACGACTCGTTCAACCCTCGATCGCGTCGAGATCGGCCGCGATCGCGTCCTGCGGGATGTAACCGGCGGAGACGAGCTGGGCGCCGCCGCGACGGAGCGCCTCCACGAAGTCGATCGCCCATCGGTTCTCGAAGAGCAGGATGCGCGGCCGACGAACCCGGCTGAATCACGTTCGACGCGTCGCCCAGGTCGCTCTCATCGATCAGGCCCGAGGAGGCGCCGGCGAAAACGGCGAGGTCGACCTCACCGTCGGCGTCGAGGTCGGCCAGCTCGACGAGCGCCATGGAGCCGTCCTCGGCCTTCGTGACGAACGTCAGGTCCAGGATCCGGATGACACCCCTGTCCGCCAGGTCGACCAGGATGGGGAGCCCCTCACCGGTCATCTTGTTGCCCGGGAACTCCACGATCAGGTAGCTGATGGGTCCCATCACGCCGTCGTCTGCCACGGATCGACCGTCCTTCTTCACGGGCACCCCGTTGGTGCGGACCCTCAACCTATGCACCGGACACGCCGGCTATCAACACGGAGATTGGTTGGCCTCGTTCGTCGCGCCCGTTCCCGAGCGACGGATGCCGCCACTCGTCACGAATCGGACATGACCCCGCTCCACCAGATCGGGTCGGGTCGGAACGGAGCAGCCGGACGCCCCGTCGCCGACACGTCGAAGCGGTACACGATACCCGCCGACGGGTCGGCGCGACGTTGCTCGTCGCTCCAGCCTTCCGTCGCGGTCGTGACGTAGAGCCGGTTCATGCCGGGTCCGGCGAAGGCGCACGAGGTGCACTGCTCCGCCGGCAGTCGAGCACCTGGCGCAGGACGCCGTCAGGTGAGTACCGCTGCACCCGGCTCCCCCCGTAGATCGCTACCCACAGATCGCCGCCGGTGGTCGACGGTCAAGCCGTCGGGCACGCCGACTTCGTGGTCCACCGTGATGAGCACCCGGTCGTCGGAGATGGTCCCGGTCTCGCCGTCGAAGGCGAAGGCATGGACCTCGCCGGGCCCGCTGTCGGCCAGGTACATGATCGTGCCGTCCGGGCTCCAGTCGATTCCATTGGAGATGGTCAGCCCGTCGAGCACAACCTCGACGTGGCCGTCGCGCTCGAGCCGGTACAGGGCACCCGCTCGCGGCGAGAAGTCCTCGGCGAGCGCCCCCGCCCAGAACCTGCCCTGCGGATCACAGGCGCCGTCGTTCATCCGGCTCCCGAACGGCGCCACTTGCAGAAGCGGGCGGAGCGAGCCGTCCGGCGCGAGGTACACGAATCCCCGGCCGGCTGCCATCACCCACCCGTCGTCGCCACCCACGGGTGCAACCGCACCGACGGTTCCCGGAACCCAGTACTCGCGCACGAGGCTGAGCATTCCGCTCTCGAGGAGCCGGGTGCGGTACACCCGCCCGTCGATGATGTCGACGGCCAGCAACTCGTCGCGCCGGGAATCCCAGCGGAGCCCCTCGCCGAGCAGGGCTTGGTTGTTCGACGAGGCGACGGCCTCGCTCGTCATGGACTCGACCTCCCGGAGGCTCGCCTCGGTTGCTCCCTCACCGGGAGAGGACGGCTCCCGACGTCGTAGTAGAGCATGATCTCCAAGGGTTCCGTTGCCGTCGAGCTCGGCGGTGCGGCCGTTCGCCTTACGACGCTGCGATGCTGACTTGTATTGCGAGGGAGCTCAGCCCACCGCCGACAGCCAGGCTGCCCAACGGCCCGCCGGTGCTGCCTACGACGAAACCAGCCACGTCGACGTACGCCGTCACATAACCGGACAACGCGCTCATGTCGTCTCTACTGAGCGCCCGGGTGACGCTGTCGAGAGCTACCGACGAACAGCCCAACGCAAACGGGGAAACCGTTGGGTCGGCCACGACTGCCTCGTGCATGGCCTGAAGCTGTGTCAAAGCGGCCTGCTGATCGGCGACGCTACTGGTCTGGTTGTCTCGCAGTAGTTGTATCAATGTCTCGAGACGAGCTCGGTCGCTCGCGTCGATGATCTGCAGAGCTTCCAAGCGGTCGAGCGTCCCGGCCAAGATCCCTCGTAGCCCGCCACCGTTCTGAGCTCCAAGATTGAGCAACGACTCCACCACGTACCCATGCAGGGGACCAAGCGCCAGCGCTCGTTCTCGACCGTCATCGGAAGAGGCCAGATCTCGCCACGTCTCGGGCGGTCCCGCCCAAGGGCCAGTTGATGCGAACGGGTCATCCGCTGCATCGGGACTGGGAGCGGACCCGACTGGACCTGTGGTCGACATCGCAGCTGCTTTCTTCGTCCTCGACGACTCGCAAACTGTAATCGACGCCCCTCGTTCGAGCGAGACTCAGGCGTCGCCCAGCTAGCTGCAGACCTCGCGGCCGAAGTAACCGACCGTCAGGGACTCAAATTGTTCCCACCGTAAGATGACCGAGGACAGGACGGCGGCCGGGCAGGAATGTCTAGGCTGCGCGCATGCCATCTGGGACGCTGTCCTCAGGGTACGGCGCAAGCCGCGGGTCAGGCGTTCGAGTGCCGGTCGCAGGACACGCGACCTTGCAGTCGGGTGAGTCAGCCGAGCGAGGTCGAGCGGCCCGCGAGGTGACGGCCCGGTCGGCGCATGGCGACTGGTCGCCCGCGCCCGACCGGCCCGATCCGATGGTGGTGCTCCGCGCCCAGGCCGCGAGCCGGGTCCAGGAGCTCGTCCCGATCCGGTACGGGCGGATGCTCGTCTCTCCGTTCACCTTCTACCGCGGGGCGGCAGCGGTGATGGCGGCTGATCTGGCGCCGACTCCTGATTCGGGCATCGTGGTGCAGGCCTGCGGCGATGCTCACATCTCGAACTTCGGAGGGTTCGCTGCTCCGGACCGCAGGCTTGTCTTCGGTCCGAACGACTTCGATGAGACGCTGCCCGGGCCGTGGGAGTGGGATGTCAAGCGGATGGCCGCCAGTGTGGAGATCGCGGGCCGCGATGTCGGTCTTCCGGCCGAGCGCCGCCGCCGGCTCGTCACCGCCTGCGTCCGGGAGTACCGCCAGCGGATGCGGGGCTTCGCCGCCGAGAGCCACCTGGACGTTTGGTATGACCGTTTGAACGCCAGTGAGCTGGTCGAGCACTTCGGCGGGAGGCTGGGCCGAAAGGGCAGGATCCTGTTCGCGAAACCATTCGCCAAGGCGCGGCGTAAAACGAGCCTGCGTGCGGTGACGAAGCTCACCGAGCGGGTTCACGGTGAGCTGCGTTTTCGGAGCGTGCCGCCGTTACTCGTCCCTTTGCGCGACGTGTTCGACGCTGCTCACCCCCAGAATGAGGCAGAGTACGTGCAAGAGCTGATGGCGCGCTATGCCGACAGCCTCGACGAGGACCGGCGATATCTGTTCGGGACGTACCGGTTCGTCGACATGGCCCGGAAGGTGGTTGGGGTCGGCAGCGTCGGCACCCGTGCCACGGTGTTCCTACTCGTCGGCCGGGACGGGAAGGACCCGCTGGTGTTGCAGGCGAAGGAGGCGCAGGCGTCGGTGCTCGAACCCTATCTGGGCGCGAGTGAGTTCGCGAACCACGGCGAGCGCGTGGTCCGGGGCCAGCGGATCTCACACGCGGCGAGCGACATCTTTCTCAGTTGGACGCGGAGCATAGGTTTCGACGGCAAGGAGTACGACTTCTACGTCCGCCAACTGTGGGACTGGAAGGCGTCCATCGACCTCTCGACGATGAGCGAATCAGGTCTGCACGCCTACACCCGCGCCTGCGGATGGTCCCTGGCCCGCGCGCACGCCCGCTCCGGAGACCGGCTCGCCATCGCCGGTTACCTGGGCAAGGGCTCCGACTTCGACAAGGCGATCGCACGCTTCTCCGCTGCGTATGCCGACCAAAACGACCTCGATCACCAGCGACTGGCTGATGCCGTGGCCAGCGGCGAGCTCCAGGCCGAGACCGGCATCTAGACAGGGGCTCACGCCCGGCTCACTGCGCCGCGGCACCAGTCAAAGTGAATGTCGGAGGGGTGCAGACGGCTCTCAGCCTCAAATTCGCGGCCGTCACGCTCAACAATGCCCGTCGGAGCGCAGGCGGCCCATATAAGGCAGCCGCGCGGCAGGATTCGACATCTTCACTCGGTTGGAGAGGCGGATGTGCTGTCAAGACTGAGCGTCGCCCGTAGGGGATTCAGAGCTTCTACGACGCGACGGTTGATGAGGGCCGGCATGTGCGACGGGAATGCAGCCGTTGCCCTCAGCGGCCCAGTAGGAGATTCCCGTTATCTCATGCGGGCCGACGACCGGGCGTGGACAGTGTCGTGGATGAGCATGAACCGCATCGACCAATACCCAGGTCGCGGCTCTGGAAGCTCGTGCCGGGACCAAAAAACCCCGGCCAACGTCACGGCAGCGGCCGCGAGCCAGATGATCGCCCCGACAGCCAGGACCCACGGTGTGGATCCAAACGACATCGCGATGAGGCCTGCAATGGCTACGCCCAGCCCGACGTACCCCACTCGGAGGGACCAAACAGCCATCCTCCAGTGTTGATCGTTCTGTAGCTCCGGCGGCTCGTCCATGCCAAGGATTGTTCCACCGTTGCGCTCCCCTCCAGGTGAACTGAGTCTCTCGGCAGTGACGACAAGCCCAGTGGCAACGTGCGAGCAGAGACGCGGCACTGCAGGCGCTGTTGTCGCATCTGGAAAGCGACAGTGAGAGGCGGTCAAGCGTGATCCCATCTCCTGGTACAGAGAAACGAAAGCATGCGCTGCTGCTGAGAACGGCGAGTGGGGACGCGCAATCGGTCCCTTCAGCTGCTTGATCAGAACCTCGATGTGGCGCGTGTGGATCGCATCGATCGGGCGATCTCCGAGCACCGGGTACACATGGAGACACAGGTTCCGCTCAACTGACACCGCTGTGCCTTTGGCGTGGACCGATCTTTCCGCCGTCTCTCGGCGTAATCACGCAAGGTGATGTGCCCGTCGGCCCGTCGGCTTCGCAGACATAGGTACCCGCATGGAGGTCAGCCAGGGTCTGGACCAAGCTTGACCGAACAGGTCGCGAATCCGGCGAACCCTTCGTGCGACGCAATGTCCCCCCAGATCAGGACTCCCGTAGAACATCAGACGGCCAGCCTCGATCGGTTCAGCCTGGGATCCGGGCCTGCAACTCGACGCCCAGGATGATCTGGAGAAAGGTCACTCCTCAACGCCTGGTCGCGGGCCCGGCACGAGCGGCGCCCCCCAGTGACGTCGCCATCATGAGCCAGCGGCGTCACCGGACAACCCAGTACGCGAACCGTTCGATCGTCACCGGCCCGAGGGCTGGTGCTCCTGACAACCACATGGACGCGCGGAATGGGGACCCGCCACACGGCGAGCCCCCATTCCGCGTTTGAATTGAATTTAGCTTGCTACTGCCTCTTTAGTCAGGCGGCGTACTTAAACTTCGTGCCCGGCTTGAGGCTGAGCTTGTAGACAGCGGGATTCGCAGCTTCAGGATTCCCGCATACGGTCGCACTGAACTTCGCACCCACCGAAGTGCTCCCGGTGTTGTCCTTGGTGACCTTACCGGTGATGACTTCGGTAACGGCCCCGGTCCCCGTGCAACCCGATCCCGAGGTGGCCGACTCCGTCCCGGTCGTCGACTTCCCGTTGGCCCACTTGACAGTACCGGACGTCGAAGTAATCGTTCCCTTCTCCTTACCTGAGCCACCGGTGTTTCCGTTGCAAGTGCTGACCTTGATTTTTTCGGCACCAGTCGTGGTATTTGCCGTGCCGCTCAACTTGCCGCAGGAGATTCCGTGGGGAACGGCGCCGGCAGGAGCGGCGGCCAGAGCTGTGAACCCAGCGACCGGTACCAGAACGGCTGAGGCGGCGATGAACCCTCCAATGATTCGCTTCTTGATCACGTTCTCAATCCTCCTTGAGTGTGATGGATCTTGTTGCTATGGATGTAAGGGGGAATCAGTGCACGGTGGTCACGTGGAGAGAATGCCCCCCTGGTTTTTGCCGGAATTTGGAATACCCGCCGCAGTGCTCATGCAAACAAGTCCAAATACTGTCACTGTCTGGTCCGATTGAGCGGACGAACCCTCCGAGCCAGGCGCAACTGGCGCTGCGAGGACAGGCGCCTCTGCTGCTACGACGGTTAAGAGCTTCGTTCGTCGTTCGCGCGGGACGTGAGGGACGACGTGGTTGTCACGCGTGCACTTGTTCATCCAGGGCTGGATTTGCGAATACCTCAACCCATAAGGGTGGAGGTATTCGCCACCGTCCGGACCAATCCCATGCCAAAACGGTGGCTGATCACCGCGCGGTTCTCCAATGAACCCCAGCCGCTCGAGGTAATCTTCGGCAAGCCGTCAAAGACGAATCTCCACCGTACGTTCCGCAGGGAGCGAATCGGATCTCTGTTTCGAGCGATGATCGTTTCTCGGCATCGCCCTGGACACTGGATTAGTTCTGACTTACTAGATCGGCGACTCGCTCACTGAGGCCAGGCGGATTCGGGAGGGTGCCCCACGGACGCCGGGACTGAGATTGCTGAGCGTATCTAGGCAGGCGCGGCAGACTCCGTCACAGTCACGCCGAGCTTGGTCAAGAGGGCGCGGTAGTCGGTTTGGACCCACTCTTCTGCCAATCGGCGATCATCGTCGTACCTGAAGATACCGATCACCTCCCAATCGACGTGCTTGCCGGTGGGCTCGACTGGGCCGATGGGTGAATAGGTGAACACGTCAGTGAAATCGCCTGAGAACATCGTCCGCGCCGCAAGGAAGTCGCCGTCAGCAATGATCTGTTCGCGGACGAGTCGCAGGTCGCTGGAGGCAGAGCGCAGTGAAGCGAAGTAGGCGCGAAGTTCTTAAAAGGCGAGGTCGACGCCGGGTCCGTGGAAGACGTAGTCCTCGGTGAAGTAGTCCCTCAACTACACATCGTCCTCATTGGCGATTGCCTGATCGCCGATGCGAATCAGACCCTGGGCTAATGGACTGTCAGAGACGAAGCCTGGCACGTTCCTCCTTGATCTCTGGATCACGCGATTCTCTAGATCATGCCCTCCTTCGCCGCGTAGGTGCCAAGCGGTGAATCGTTGCAGAACGGCGGTTACGAGTCCGGCGCATTTTCTGGGGGTGGTTTTCGGCTAAGGCAGCACAACTCTTGAAAGCGCAGTTCAATGGCATAAATGACTAGATGTCGTAATAGAGCATGAACTCCCATGGGTGCGGACGCAACCGGACCGCGTCTATCTCGTTCGAACGCTTGTAGTCCACCCAGGTCTCGATGAGGTCGTCGGTGAACACCCCACCGGCCTTGAGAAAGTCGTTGTCCGCCTCAAGCGCGTCCATTGCCTCTTCGAGTGAGGCCGGGACCTGACCGATCTTGGCGAGCTCCTCCGCCGGCATGTCGAAGAGGTCGTGATCGACCGGCGGCGGCGGTTCGATCTTTTTCGCGACGCCGTCCAGCCCGGCCATGAGGATGGCGGAGAAAGCCAGGTATGGATTGCAACTCGGGTCGGGGCATCTGAACTCCACCCGCTTGGCCTTCGGGCTCGGCGAGTAGACGGGTATCCGGCAGGCGGCGGACCGGTTCCGCTGAGAGTAGACGAGGTTTACCGGCGCCTCGAAGCCGGGGACGAGGCGCTTGTAGGAGTTGGTGGTCGGTGCGGCGAAGCCGAGGACGGCACGCGCATGCTCGATGATGCCGCCGATGTACCAACGCCCGATGTCAGAGAGCCCGGCGTACGTGCCCTCCTGGTGGAAGAGCGGCTCGCCCCCGTTCCAGAGCGACGAGTGCACGTGCATTCCAGAGCCGTTGTCGTCGTAGAGGGGCTTAGGCATGAACGTCGCCGTGTAACCCGCCTGGGTGGCGACGCTCTTGACGACGTACTTGTAGAACATCAACTTGTCCGCCATCTTGAGCAGAGTGTCGAAGCGCATGTCGATCTCAGCCTGCCCCGCAGTGCCGACCTCGTGATGTTGGACTTCGATCTCGATGCCGACCTTCTCCATCGTCAGGATCATCTCCGACCGCAGGTCCTGGAAGTGGTCCATGGGCGGGACCGGAAAGTAGCCCTCCTTGTAACGAGGCTTGTACCCGAGATTCGGCATCTCGTCTGTCCCCGAATTCCAAATTCCCTCAATGGAGTCGACCTGGTAGAAGGCAGAGCGCTGGTCCTGGGAGAAGCGGACATCGTCGAATACGAAGAACTCGGCCTCGGGGCCGAAGTACGTCGTGTCGGCGATTCCCGTGGTCTTCACGTACGCCTCTGCCTTCTTGGCCACGTAGCGCGGGTCACGGCTGTACGGCTCGAGCGTGAGCGGGTCATGGACGAAGCAGTTCAAGTTCAGCGTCTTGTGCTGCCGGAACGGGTCCACGACGGCAGTCGACGGGTCAGCGAGAAGGATCATGTCCGACTCGTGGATCTGCTGGAAGCCGCGGATTGAAGACCCGTCGAACCCGAATCCTTCGCTGAACGCGTCCTCGGTCAGTCCGTGGGCGGGAATGGAGAAGTGCTGCATGAGGCCTGGCAGGTCGCAGAAGCGGAGGTCGACGATCTCGATCCCTTCGTCCTTCACGAGTCGGATGACCTCAGCGGGACTGCGCTCCTGCATGACAACTTCCTCTCGTGGGTCCGGTCGAGAGGCCGCGCCGCGCCTGCTCGAAGCCAATCAGGTTCGGGCCGTAATACCACAGCCCCCGTTTCGAGCATTGCCTTCGACGTTGTTTTCATGCAACGTTCACAATGCGGCCCCGCCCCAGACTCAGCCGAACTCGGGGCGCCCCAACGACTACGGTCCGCCAATTCCCAGGTCGAAGGCGCAGTCACGGAAGCCAAGCCCCAACCCTTCCGCTCGGGGTAAACCGTAGGGGTGGACGTCACCACCCCGACGCGCGCCGTGGGAGGCCGCTATCGCCTTCTCGGCGTGCTCGGCGAAGGCGGGATGGCGCAGGTGTACGACGCCACTGACGAGCGCTTGCAGCGTCCGGTCGCGGTCAAGATCCTGCGAGCCGATGCGGAAGCGCTACCGGGAATGCGCCGTCGGTTCCAGCAGGAAGCCCGTCTTGCCGCTCGGCTCGTCCACCCGAACATCGTGGCGGTCCTCGACTACGGCGAGGATGCCTCTTTGAGCTATCTCGTGATGGAGCGGCTCAGTGGACGGACGCTCCGGGACGAGATTTCAGTAGGCCCGCTGGACGGTCGACGAGTGGTCCGTGTGCTCACCCAGACGCTTTCTGCGCTCTCGACCGCGCACCGTGCTGGCGTGCTGCATCGAGACATCAAGCCCAGCAACATCTTGTTGCTGGACGACGGGTTCGCCAAGATCTCCGACTTCGGGATCGCGAAGAGCGTGGATATCAGCGGCGGTGCGCCAATCTCGGACGATACCATCACGGGCATCGTCCTGGGCACGCCCGGCTATCTCGCACCCGAGCGACGGGCGGGAGTCCTGGCGACCGTCGAGTCGGATCTGTACTCGGTGGGCGCGGTCATGGTGGAGGCGCTGACTGGGCGACGTGTTCCGACGGACCCGTCCGCAATCGTCGAAATGCTGCCACCAGACTTTCGGGCAGTGGCGCGTCGCTCCCTGGCGGCAGACCCGGCGAACCGCTACCACTCGGCCGTCGCGATGCTCCAGGCCATTCGGCACCCGACGACCGAACCGATCACAGTGCACGCGAGTGGGTCACACCCTCGTTCTGTCGCTTCGTCGAGCGCCGCCTCCAAGGCGGAATTCTCCGGGCTCCCCACCACGCAGGCGCCGCCGCGCTTCGCGTCGGCACCCCGACCGCGCCGTTCGTCCCGCCGCGGCCGTCGCCTTATCGGACTCGTGTTCGTATGTTTCGTGACGGCCGTGCTCGGCGCCGCTCTTCTGATCGCTGTGGACTCCGACACGCTCCAGCCGTCCACGGCCACGCTCCCAAAGCCTTCGCACACCCAGGTCTCGACGGATCGCGGGGCGACGCCGACGACCGAGTCTGATCCCGTGGCAATCGCGATCAGAGCCGTGGCACAGCAACTGGCCAACGGCGGACTGCCGGGCGACACTGCGCTCGCCGTGGCGCTCGAGGACACTGCCGGCCAACCCCCGGGGCCCGACCGTCAAGCGGCTGCGCAACGGGACCTCGAACTCGGGCAGGAGCTCGTCGACGGTGGGGGTATCAGCTCGGATCAGTACCAGAGCGCAGTCGCCGTCCTCGAACAGACGGGCGCGACCGTCCCAACGACGACGACCACGACCACCATCCCGCCTGTGGTCCCGCCCGCAGTCGCTCCGCCCTCGCTCGCTCCCGCGCCGCCGATCCACGGGCACCATCACCATCACGGCGGAGGCAACGACCAGGGTTGAGCCCGACCTGGCGCGCAGCCGGGAGCGACAGCAACGACGAGTCAGCGCCGCCTCCGGCCGACGCCAAAATCGGCACCCGCCCGGAGCCATTTGCTCACGGTGCTGGCAGAGTCAGAGGGATTCGGAGCTCCGCCGTCCCGGTCACGTGGTCTCCGATGTCGCCGGCTGCCACGAACTCGACCTCGACGACGCCTTCTCCCCCGTCTTCGCGCGCTGCGGACACCGACCCCGAGTACGTCAGGGTGTGGCCCGGAAAGACGGGAACGCCCAATCGGATCGCCAGGCGGGTGATCCGGGCCTCGGGTCCTGCCCAATCCGTCAGGAACCTGCTGCAATACGCGGTATCGGAGAGGATGTTCATGAAGATGTCGGGTGCTCCCTGCGCGTTGGCGAACGGCTGGTCGTGATGCGCCGGCATGAAATCCCGTGTGGCGATCGCCCCGGCGACGATCCGGGTCGCCGTGATGTCGATGACGAGCGGGGTGAGCAAATCACCAGCCCGGATCGAAGAGAAGTCGAGAGTCGCCGAGTTCACCCGGCCTCCTCGGGTGTCGGGCCTACCAGGTCGGTCACAATGCGGTCCTCATGGCGCTGCGGTCGTTGGGTTGAACTTGAGGATCCGGAACAACTGGCGACCGACGACTTGGCCGTCCCGGTCCGTGTACGTGGTCACCCACGTGACGAACCGCCCCCGTCCCATGCGTGTCACCTTCTCCTCAGAGATGGACTCGAAGACGGTCCCGGCGGACACGATGTCGCCTGGACGAAGGTAGCGCACGATTTCGAACTCGGAGTTGGTCGCGAGCGTCGCGGTGTACCCGGCCCGGTCGAGGATCGAAAGGGGGGACTCGCCCGGAACCGGAGTGGGCGAGCCGCCGCGCTCGGCGATACCCGTGATCACCGGGGTCGCCATCGTCCAGGTCTGCAGCATCAAAGGTGGCGCGACGATGCCTCCGAAGCGTGACTCCGAGGCGCGCTCGGGATCGGTGTAGACCGGATTTCCGTCCTCGAACGCGGCCGCCCAGTGGCGGATCATCGGGAAATTCACCGGGTCCGGCCCGACCACCACCGCTTGGGATCCGACCGGCTTGCCGATGAGTCCCTCGAGAACGTCGTCGAGGTCTTCGTCGTCCCGCGACATTCCGACTTCTCGTTCCGTGCTCACACGATCGGCCCCGTCTCCAAGCCGGCGTCACTGAGCACGTCCACCATGCAGCGAGACCTCGCACCGATGACGCCGAATCGGAACGATCGACCGCTCCTTCTGTGTTGCGACATGGTCACGTGGTGCCTCCGCGTTCCACCGGGTATGAGACGGCCTCGCCGGACCGCTCGGTTTTACTAGCCCGTCTTTACATGTTTGTCAACGTTGGTTGATGATCTGCGTAGTCGATCGGTATGCTCCGGACGTGACCGGCATGCCCCAGATGGCCGACCAGGATCTAGGGCGCTCGACCACGGTGGGCAACTTGCACTCGGTCTCTCACGATGTACAACTGCGCCTCGCGGTCGCACTCGCCGAAGCCGGACATGACTGCTTGCGCCCCAGCTTCGGCCCGCTACTCGAACACCTCCGCGACGGGGCCCTGCCGGTCGGGCAGGTGGCGGCGAAGCTCAACGTGAGCCCGCAAGCGGCCAGCCGGGCGGCACTCATGCTCGAGAGGTTCGGCTACGTCGCTCGCGCCGCCAGCGCCGTGGACGGACGCTCCCGGGTGTTAGCCCTGACGAGCCGGGGTGACGACCTGATGTCGAGGGCCGGCGAGACGTTCGTGGAGTGCGAGCACGCATACGAAACGCTCCTGGGACGCAGCGCGATCGGCAGGATGCGGCGCGACCTCGACGAACTGAGGGTGGGGCTCGAACTTGCACCGAAGCTGGAAACACTGTCGATCCGGACCACACACTCCATCGGTTCGGTGATCTTGATCGCGCTGTGCGCAGAGCGCCAGGTCGTCACGTCGGTGAACCGGTGTGGACACCAAACGGTGCGACGGTCTCACATCGAAGTGCTCACCACCGTCAGCGCATGCGACGTGAGAGTAAGCAACATTGCCCGCGAGCTCGGGGTGACTCGTCAGGCGATTAGTGCCACGGTCCAAGAGCTCGAAGGCCTCGGCTACGTCGAGCGTCGTCCCGACTCCAGCGACAAGCGGGCGGTGCTGATCGCTCCGTCGATCCAAGGAGTGGTATTGCTCAACCAGGTGGCGGACGCGGTGCGCGAGTTCGAGCTGCGGTGCCAGGGCGTGCTCGGCGAGAGACGCTGGGTGCGTTTCGTATGCGATCTGGCTGAGCTCGCAGGGGCAGTCTCAATGGATGCCGGCATGCTCCGCACACCGTCCCGAGTGCATCTCGCCGGAGCGGACCAGGCGAAGGACCTCGCCTCCCTGGCCGAAGGGCTCCGCGCCCAGCTCGGGGCACGTCGGGCAGCTCGGTTGGGTGCGCTTCTTACGACCAGGGGCAGGCGTACTTCGATACGCGCCTCACGCCAGCACGAACTCGTCCCGACGGGAACGGGCGCCGGCCGTCGACCAGGCGAGGGTGTCAAGCCCGATGGACCGTCCAGGCACGGAGCCGTGAAGGTCGGGCGCACATGAACCAGATCATGTTGCACGGTCCGGGCGATTGGCGGCTGGAAGACGTCCCCGATCCGGACCCGGGACCACGCGATGCGCTGGTCCGGATCGCCGCCTGCGGGATCTGCGGGACCGACGTGTCCTACGTACGCATGGGCGGCTTCGCCGGACAGCCGATTCCCCTCGGCCACGAGATGGCGGGAGAAGTGGTGTGGGCGGGCGCCGAGGTACGCGGAATCGCCGCCGGCGACCGGGTCATCGTGTGCCCGTCTGACGTCGGAGAAGGTCCGATGGGCACCGGCGGACCCCAAGGCGGACTGACCCCGTTGCTCCATGTGCCCGACGCCGCCAACGGGCGACGTCTCTTCCGGGTGCCCCACGGCATGCCCCTCACGACCGCCGCGCTGGCGGAGCCACTGGCCGTGGGCATGCAGGCGGTCAACCAGTCGGCTGCCGAACCCGGCGACAAGGTGGTCGTGTTGGGCTGCGGGCCCATCGGCCTCATGTCGCTGGCCACTCTGTCCGACCGGGGTATCGACAACGTGGTGGCGATCGATCCGAGCCGACCCCGCCTCGAGCTGGCCAAGGAAGTCGGCGCCGACCACGTGCTCGACCCCACCGAGGTCGACATCTGGGTGGAGCTGAAGCAGATCCACGGCACCACCCCGTTCATGTTCGGCCCCACGACCGCGTCAGACGTCTTTATCGAGGCCTCCGGCGCCGACAGCGTCCTCGGCGACGTCTTGCGACACGGACGGGTCGGCGGTCGCCTGGTCGTCGTCGCCCTGCACTTCCGGCCCGTGGCCACGAACTACGTGGACGTGCTCATGAAGCAGTTCACAATCAGGGGATCGATGGAGTACCCCGATCGCTTCGAGGACGCAGTCGAGCTGCTCACCCGCCGCGACCTGTCCTGGCTGGTCACCCACACCTTGCCGCTCGAGCGGTTCGGAGAAGGACTGGCGATCCTGGAGGGGTCGAAGGATTGCGGGAAAGTCATGATCACGATGGAAGGCTCAGATGACCAACGCGCTCTCCTTTGATTTCACCGACACCTCGGTGGTGGTGACCGGCGGCACGAGCGGCATCGGCCACGCCGTTGCCCTCGGTTTCGCGCAAGCAGGCGCGTCGGTCACGGTCACCGGGACGCGGACCTCGGTCGACGAGTACGACACCGACCTTTCGATGGTCGGATTCTCCCAGCTCGACCTGCGCGACCGCGCGGAAGTGGACGCCCTGGCGGGCCGTCTGGGTACTCTCGACGTGCTGGTCAACAACGCCGGGGCCAACTTCCCGGGCGGGCTCGACGAATGGAGCCCCGAGGGATTCTCGGCCGCGCTGGAACTCAACGTCGCGGGTGCCATGCGTCTCACGGTGGGCGCACGGCAGGCCCTGGCGGCGAGCTCAATGCCCGGTGGCGCCAGCGTGGTGAACGTGGTGTCGATGACCGCGTTCCGGTCGACCACGATCGTGCCCGGGTACTCGGCCGCCAAGGCGGCACTGACCGCCCTCACCCGCAACCTGGCGGTCCACTGGGCCGGCGACGGCATCCGGGTGAACGCCGTCGCACCAGGCCTGATCGACACGCCCATGACCGCACCGATGCAGGCATTCCCCGAACTGCTCGAGGCAGAAGTGGGGCGAGGTGCTCTGCGGCGGATGGGTACTCCGCGGGAGGTTGCCGCAGCCGTCATGTTTCTGTCCAGTGACGTCTCAGCGTTCACGACTGGTTCGGTGGTTGCCGTCGACGGCGGCTACCTGGCGTTGTGAGCGATGCCGGCACCACCGGGCAAATCCATATCGACGACCTCGGCGCGCCCATCCTCAGCGACATCCAGCGAATGGGACTCGAGTACGGCGACTCGAGGCAAACCACGCTCACCGTCGACGCCGTGTGCGAAGCAGCGGTAGTCCGTACCGGGTTGGACGATTTCGGACCCGCCGACTTCCGCCAACGGCTCGCCGTCCAACTCGGCGAAATGGACGCGGACACCGAGCGCACCGCCCTCGGTCGCCTGCTGATGTTCGGTGACTCCACGCGGGCTGCAGCCAATCGACTGCTCATCCACGACCTCCTCCGGCGCCATCCGCAGATCCTCGACATCCGGATCGAGGCGCCGGTGATCGTGATCGGTCTGCCGCGTTCGGGCACCACCCACTTGGTCAACCTCTTGGCCGCCGACTCTCGATTCCGCTCGATACCGTTGTGGGAGTCATACGAGCCGGTGCCGAACCAAGATGAGCCGGACGGGGTCGCCGGAATCGACCCACGTTGGACTCGTTGCCAGGCAGCCTGGGAAGCAATGCAGGCCGGGGCGCCTCTCGTCGCTGCCATGCACCCTATGGACCCCGACCACGTCCACGAAGAGAACGAGCTCATGGCACCGGACTTCTCCAACTACAACCTCGAGTGGGTGGCGCGCGCACCGCAATGGCGCGACTACTACCTCTCCCAGGACCAGACGCCACACTACGCGTACATGAAGACCGTTCTGCAGATCCTGCAGTGGTATCAGCCGCGCGAGCGATGGGTGCTCAAGTCGCCCCAACACCTCGAACAGATCGGGCCGCTCATGACGACATTCCCCGACGCCACGATCGTGGTGACCCACCGGGACCCAGTGGCAGTGGTCCAGTCGACGATCACCATGCTCTGCTACGGCGCTCGCACCTCCTACCGCACACCGCGACCCGAGTGGTACCGCGACTACTGGACCGACCGCATCGGACGGCTGCTCGACGCCTCTCTTCGCGACCGGCACCTGCTGCCGAAGGAGCGGACGACCGATGTGTTCTTCCACCAGTACATGGATGACGAGATGGGTACCCTCCGGCGCATCTACTCGTCGGCGGGCATGGACCTGACCGCGACAGCTCGTTCCGAGATCGATGCATATCAGGTCACTCATCCCCGTGGCCGGGAGGGGCAGATCGTCTACGACCTACGAGGCGATTTCTCCGTAACCCCCGCGGAGGTCAGGTCTCGGTTCGAGTCGTACGTTCACCGGTTCCCCGTCAGAATCGAGGTCATGTGAACATCGAGGAACGAGTCGACCATCTGATTGACACGCCGACCGGGGAAGGAACTTCTCACGCCGGCATACGACGATCCGGCCCACCCCGTCGTCGATGACCTCGTCTACCGATCGGGCGGAACGACCGCGGCGTACATGCTCCTCACGGACGCAGGCCGTGTGATCGTCAACACGGGCATGGGCTACGAGGCTCCGCACCACAAGCGGGTCTTCGACGCCATCCGCCCCGGCCCCACCCACTACGTCATCACCACGCAGGGCCACGTGGATCACGTCGGCGGCGTGGACCTCTTCCGAGACGACGGCACGACTTATGTCGCTCAGGTCAACAATGCGGCGTGCCAAACCGACGACCGCCGCATCCGCGGTCTGCGGATGCGCACGGCGGGGATCTGGTTCGACACTCTGGGCGCCGACGCAGTCCGGATCGCCGAGCAGAACCCCGGCGTGTCCATGCGTCAGTCGCAGCCGACTCCCGACCTGACATTCGAGCAACGGCTGGCGTTGAACATCGACGGCCTGCAGCTCGAGCTGATCGCTGCTGTCGGCGAGACGGTCGACTGCTGCGTGGTCTGGCTGCCCGCGCACCGGGTGGCGATCGTCTCGAACCTCTTCGGTCCCCTCTTTCCGCACTTTCCGAACCTCAACACCATCAGAGGGGACAAGTACCGGTTCGTCGAACCCCAGCTCGCGACCAACCGGATGGTCCGCTCCCTCCGGCCTGAGGTCCTCGTGACCGGTCGCCATGACCCCATCGTCGGCGACGACCTCATCGACGCATCGTTGGAACGGCTGCACGACGCCGTGCGCTACGTGCACGACCGGAGCCTCGAGGGCTTCAACGCCGGCACCGACGTGCGAACTCTCATGCGTGAGATCGAGCTACCGCCCGAGTTGCGTGTGGGACAGGCCTACGGAAAGGTCTCGTGGGCCGTACGAACCCTTTGGGAGACCTACGTGGGCTGGTTCAAGCTCCGTTCGACCACCGAGCTCTACCCCGATCCCACCGCCGCAGTACTCGCCGAACTTGTCGAGGCCGCCGGTACCGACGTGACACTCGATCGCGCGACCGTCGCCTTGGAACACGGTGACGCTGTCGTCGCCATAGGGCTCGGCGAAGCGGTCGCCGCCGTCGTACCCGACGACGAGCAACTCCGCGCGCTCATGGCCGACGCTCATCGACAACTTCTGGAGCAAGGCGGCGCGACGAACTTCTGGGAGCACGGTTGGCTCCGGACCGAACTGGCTCGCTGGGGCGGCTGACATCGAGGACGCTCCAACGTGACGAACCTTTGGGGGAGACAGGGCAGACCCGGTTCCGTTCGGCTCGTCCGGTCTCTTCGAGGCGGTCGAGACGCACAAGGGCAAGACACCTCCGACCGGAAAGATCGAGGTGGAGCCCGGGTCCCTCGCGACGTCGTCCTTCCCGTTGAAGTGGGTCAGTGCCGGCTGAGACCCGTTGCTCGCCTCAGCGACTTCTCCCGGCCGGAGCAAACAATTCGGGCCTTGCGACACGACTCAGGCGAGCTGCCGGTCTTGAGGTTCAGTCGAGCAGCCGCAGTGTCTTCGCGGCCCGGCGCTCCACCACTTCGAAACCTCGGACAGCACCGACGTCGCAGGCCCGGGAGAGCAGCTGCTGCGCCCGTGACCTGTCGCCAGGCGCGTTACGCCGAGACAGCATCCGACCCCACGAAAGGTCCGTCTGTGCGCTGAAGAACGCTGCATCTGCCTTTAGGCAAGAAGCATGGGCTGCCTCGAAGGCACGCTCCGCTTCGTCGTAGCGTCCGAGGACCACCAACAGATCACCGACTGAGCGACTAACGGGACCCGCGGTCGAGACGTCGGTGTACAGCCATTGGTCTGAGAACGGGGCGAGCTGCTCAAGAAGTGGCTCAGCAAACCGCGGTTCGTCACACGCGGCTGCTGCCCCGGAGCACGCGATCATGGCCGTGAGCCAGGTGACGTCCAGCGGTAGCTGGAATCGTGAGCGGGCGAACCCCTCGAGCAACCGCCCGACCTCATCCTCGTGATCGGATTCGGCGTGAGCCAACGCCAGGACGGCGGAGAACACCGGGAATCCCGGGTTGTCTGCGATGGCCTGTTCAATCAGGGGTACGAGGGTACCCATGGTCCCTCGCAGCAGGTGCACCATGATGAGTTGGGTCCCGAACACGACCGCCGCATCCGGCTGACCCCCGTCGGTCCCGAGCTGAAGCGCGCGCAGCGCGACCTGCTCACCGAGGCCGGAATCGCCCTCGATGAGGGCGCGGGTGGCGCTCTGAATTGTGTGGACCCAGTTCAGGAACGGAAGATCAAGCTTCGCCACGAGTCGACCCTTGAGCTCGAAACAACGGTCCATTTCGGCGATGTCCCCGCTCGCGCCGGCGATCAGCCGTCGGCCACTTGCCGCGGTGCAGAGGAGGACGGGGTCCCCGACCGACTCAGCGAGTGTGAGCGCTTCGACCGAGCGCTCTGTCGACAAGTCGAGAAGGTGCGGAACCGACAGGGGGAGAAGCACGTGGTTGATCACCCGAACCACGGTGGCGTCGTCTCTGCAATTTCGGGCGATGGTCAACGCCTCGTCAGCCAGATCTAGCCGACGTTCGAGCGAGCTGCCCACGGTGAGCTCGGTGCAGAGCGTGGCGAGAACCAGAGCCCGACGGACATCGTCGGCCGGCAGCCTACGGAGCGACGCCTCGAGCATCTCGACCTTCTCTGCGTCGATCGCGCTCACGGTGCTGAACGTGCCCCGGTCGTTGGCCAACGTCGCGGCGACCAGACGGTCGGTGTCGCCAAGCCCTATCGCAGCCCGGCAGGCGCCCAGCAACGTCTCGCGGAAGGCCAAATCGCCTGCTTGGCGCAAGGCCGTACCCAGACCGATGGTCACGTCGAGAGCGAGAACAGGATCCGAAGCCGGGCTCTGTGCGCTCAGTTCCAGCGCCTGGGAGTAGAAGCGCACGGCGTCGGCGGGTGCCAGCGCGGCCAGCGCCACGTCGCCCGCACGGCGGGAGTACCCGATCGCCTTGGCCAGGTCCGTCGGCTGGATGGCGGCCACCCAGTGCCGAGCCAGCTGGCCAACACGTCCGTCCGAAGCGTCCGCCTCGAGTTCTTCGAGTGCCTGTGCCACCTGACGGTGCGCGCGGGCCCGACGCGTCGTCCGGAGATCGTGGTAGAGGGTGTGCTGAATGAGCGCGTGCGTGAATTGGAACCGTCCGGGCGAATCAGGGAGATCGCGGACCAGCGCGGCACCGATGGCATCGTCCAGATGGTCAAGGACATCGTCCTCGGGAATCTCCGCCGCACGGGCGAGAAGCTCGAGGTCGAACTCACGCCCGATCACCGCGGCCAGGGAGAGCACACGCTCGGCGCCCTTTCCCAACCGAACCACGCGGCCACCGATCACCTCCCGGACACTGTCGGGTAGCACAGCGTTTTCGAGTTTGTCCCCAGCCACCCAGTGACCATCAGGGTCCCGGTAGAGGGCGCCGCTTTCGGCGAGGTGTCGTAGAACCTCCCCGACGAAGAACGGATTCCCGTCCGTCTCTCGATATACGGCGCGCGCCAGGTCCAGTCCCTGATCGTCAAGCGACTGGCCCGACGCCGCCTCGAAATAGAACACCACCTCGTTGTCGTTGAAACCTCGCAACTCAATGCGTTGCACGCCACTGTGGCGTCGAAGAGCACCGAGTGTGTCCCGCAGCCCCTCGGCGTGCATCAGCTCGCTGTCGCGGTAGGTGGCCAGGATCAGTGCGCGCGGAATCTGCTCCGCCACCGCCAGGTGCCTGAGTAGCAGCAGGCTGCCTCTGTCGGCCCACTGCAAGTCATCAAGGACGAGGACCACCGGCTGAGACCGCGAGACATCGGCGATCACTCCCGCCACGGCCGCGAACAACAGATACCGCTCGGTATCGGCGTCGGTGCCCTGTGTCGCGGGGAGTCCGGGCAGCAAGGTCGAGACGGAAGGCACCAATCGCGAGAGATCCGAACCATAGGGCCGGACGCACGCTTCCAAAAGGCTGGGAGGCGCGTGCTTCACGAGGTGATCCAACGCTTCGGCGAAGAACTGGTAGGGACTGGCCAGGTCCTCCTCGCAGTGGCCGAACAGGACGCAGGCCCCGTCGTCGAACGCGGCGCCCGCGGCTGCGGCCGCGAGGGTCGACTTACCCACTCCGGCCTCACCGGCCAGCAGGACCACCTCCCGGCCGCCGTCTGTCGCCACCCGCTTGTAGACGTCGGCGAGGACGCGCAGCTCGTCCTGGCGACCGATCATGCCGATGGAGGGACGCGCCATCAGGCGACCGGACAGCGGGACCCGAGACGAGCTCGGTCCTGCGAGTGGTGCAGAGAGCCGGGCAGAGCCGCGGCCCTCCGTGGGGATGCTCAATTGAGGGCTTTGAGCGAGAACGGCGAGCTCCAGCGCCTGAAGCGCCGGGCCGGGATCGATGCCCAGCTCCTCGGCAAGAAGTTGACGTGCTTGACGGTAGACGGCCAGTGCGTCCGCCTGTCGGCCCGATCGGTACAGCGCCACCATGAGCAGACCCCGAAGCGATTCATGGAGGGGGTGACTTTGCACGAGCGCCTCGAGTTCGCCCGTCACCTCTCGGTGGCGACCGAGTGCGAGGTCGGCTTCGACCCGGCGTTCAATGGTGGACAACCGTAAGTCCTCCAACCGGGTGATCGCCGGCAGACCCGACATCCCGACATCCAGACCGTCGAGAACGGGACCGCGCCAGAGTCGCAACGCCTCGGTGAGGCGAGCCGCCACCGACTCGTGGTCCTCGTCGGGGTCGAGAGCGGCGAGGCGCTCGAACTCCTCTGCGTCGAGCTCGCCGGGCGAGGTGTCGAGGACATAACCCGGGGACCGGGTGCGTAAGCGGGTCTCGCTGCCCGTGTTCGAACCGAGCAGCTTGCGAAGCCTGGAGACGTGCACTTGCAACGCGTTGAGCGCCTTCTCGGGCGGCTGATCTTCCCACGCGGCTTCGATCAGTCGCTCCCGGGAGACGATGCAGTTCGGGTCGAGCAGAAGGATGCCCAGGATTACTCGATCGACGCGGCCTTTCGGCACGAGTGAACGTCCCTCCGGCCCGAGCACTTCCAGCGTTCCCAGGATTGAGAACTGCATACCGCTTTGGAGTGTGTCCTCCCCGCCGTTCTTGGGCACACCCAGAGCGTACCGGGTCCCCGACCTGGACTTTTTATGTCCCAACCGATGGAGAAAGTTTGCATCAGCAGCCCCCTACGGTTGGGCGTGGACGACCAGCTGCCGAGATGGCCATGCGAAGGAGTGAGGGCCGCCTGGCGGAACGGGCAGGATCACGTTCGAATGGAGCATTGTCGGCGATCGCCGGCCTGATTGATTCCAGCGGTCTTGGCCAGAGCTCCTCGTCAACCCGTCGCGGGCGTGGTTGCGTAGTCGACGGCCTTGGTTGCCGCGTCGTAGTGCACCATGTACACGGGACCGAGCGCATAGGGACGGTTCGGTCCGAAGGAGATGGGAGCGTTCGCCCCGGGAAGGGCAACGTTCTTCAGCCCATATCCGGCGCGGACGAAGCTCGAGACGGTCAGGTCTTTCCCAGCCGCCTTGGCGATGTCGACGAAGAGTGCCAAGTCGGTGCAGGTGTACTCCACGCTCGTCCAGGTGGCCTCGGACTGGGGCAACGTGGCGTTGAAGGCCCTGATCTGGTCCGAGGGATAGGCCTTCTTGATGATGTGAACGCACCGCTTCGTTCCTGCGTTGTCCCAGATCGCCGCAGGAGGCGTGAGCGGGCTCGAGGTCACGACGTTCGAAAGGTAAGCCGGGTTGTCGCCAGCCCCAACGGCACCGTTGAAGTCGTCTTCGTTGGTAGCCACCCACGGCGGGTCGTAAGTGCTCTGGATCGCCGAGAGCCCTTCGGGCCACACGGCTGCGCCGGTACCGACAGCCACCACCTCGTTGACCCGGTCGGATTGGAATCGTTGTGCGATCGGACCGATCTGCGCGTTGACCGCGACCTCGTCTCCTTGGGGCGCAGTGTCGACCGCCGAAGTCACCACGCGAACGTGGAGCTTGCTCAACTCCGACCGCACGAGGGCAAGCTCGGACTCATCGCCTAGACCACCACCGAAGAGGGCCACCTTCTTGTGCTTGAAGACGCCCTGCTTGTCGAAGACGCTCAACTCCAATGGGTCGTAGGCGGAGTCCGGCGGCGTCGGCGAGAAGTCCTGGGCCGCGCCCGAGGATTTACCCAACGGATAGATCGACGCGACGACAGGCGTGTTGTGCTCCAAGAAGCACGTGGCCTGCAGCGGTGCGACGACCACGAAGACGGCGTCGTCCTCGGTCAACTGCGTGCAGGCCGTCGCCGCAGGCGCCGTACCCACCGGGTTCACCGCCACGATGTACGGGACGAGCTTGCGGCCGTTGATTCCCCCATGCGCGTTGATGCTGTCAATAAGAGCATTGACGGCGTCCGGCACGTTGCCATAGTTGAGGTTGACGCCATCGGCCCGGAGCGGGGCAGCTTCGACATCGACGTACGGGATGCCAACGCGGATCGTCGTCCCCGTGACCCCCTGGGTGGAGCCCGACGCGGCTGACGTCCCGATGTTCCCCAACATGAGCAAGGCCGCTGCTGTTCCGGCAGCGACCAGGTTGCGCGGTTTCACGATGAGCTACCCCTCGTGGACAGGTCCGGAGGGCCGCCGGTTGCCTCGAGCCCAACACTGGACGCGGCACGACGAAGTCACTGACTTGCTCCGAGGTGACAGGAGTTGACGTCCCAGGCCGGATGATGTCTAGGCGGAGCTTGGAGCGAGGACGTCCGCCATCTCGAAGCCGACCCGATCAATGTCAGGTTGTAGCAGCGCGAGGTCGAAACCATAGAATTCGGAAGCATTCTTGAAGAGAACCTTGTCGGCATCCTCTCGGCTCACGCTCGCGTTCCCGACGAGCGAGGCGACCTTTTCGGGAGTGCGCGGCACCATGGACTCGAAGTGGGGGTAATCCACCCCGAACATGGCCGCGTCGGCACCGATATGGAATCCGGGGAGCGGATTCTGGTCGGCGTCCTTGCCGACGAGCTGATCTATCGGAAGCTGACGCGCGTCGAAGGGGGAAACCCCGACGAAGCAATTCAGCCCGACATAGTCGCTGGCCTGCTTGGCGAGCGTACGCTCCCGCTTCATGAACCGGGCGAACGCCATCCATTCGTCGCCCATGCCCAAGGTCATATCGAGGTGGGCGATGGCCGGTACCAAGAACATCAGCTGGGTCTCGATGAATGCCACCTTGAGTCCGGGGAATCGGTCGAACACACCGCCGGCGATCATCTGCCAAAGCGACCGAGCCGAGTAGAAGCCGTTCTCTATCGAGACCGTAAGGATCATTGCGAAACCCGGAGCGCTGTAGCCGGGAAGACCGGCACCACCATGTTGGCTGATCGGTAAACCGACCTCCTCGATGGCCGCCCAAACCGGATCGAGTACCGGGTCGAAGAAGTTCGTGCCGCCGGGCTGCAGTGCCGGCATCATGATCCCGCCGAGATCGTGCCCCTTCGCCCAGCGAACGTCGGCGATCGCCTGATCGATGTCGTCAAACGACACCACGGCCTGACCGGCGCGCCGACCGGGTGTCTCGCCGCAGAAGTCGGCCAGCCATCTGTTGTACGCCCGTCGACCTTCGGCTTCGAGCCCTGGGTTGGCCGCTCGGCCGATGTCTTCGAATCGGTTGATCTGGAACGGCTGGCCGTTCGGGAACAGGACCTCGGCCACCACACCCTGGCCCTCCAAGGTCTCCCACCGCGCCTTCGAGTCCCACTGTGCATCGAATCCGTATTCAGGGTTCAGGTTGCCCGCGTCGGGTATCCCAGCCTCTTCGGCGGCCTTCACCGACTCGTCATAGTCCTCGAGGTACTTCCTCTGGATGTAATCCCTGTACCCGGCCCTGGAGGCCTTCACGTGACCGTCGACCGAGATGATTGCCGTCTTTGCCATGATCCCGAACCTCCTCGGTGCGCAGTTCTCCCGTCCGGCGTGTCCTTTTCCGGCCAGGCAAACTGCTCTCTCGGGGAGACTATGGCGAACCTTGCTGGAACTGTCAATGCTTGGTCCTGGACCAAGACCCGGGTGGAATCCATCCCTGCGGTTGACCGGATGAGCGACCCGCCGGAAGCTGAGCGATCTCCCGCACGTGTCGAGACCCCTGGGCAGCGTTGCGCACCGGCTACCCATCCGAAGCCGAACCCTGTCGCCCGTCCGGCGTGAGGAAGGGTTACTCCAGTTCTTTCCAGTGCTCGCGTCCGAATAGCCGTCCGAAGCGAGCGGTGAGGGAGGGGCCCTCATCGTGGGCGGTATCAGGATGCAGAACGAGGGCGCCCTTGGGGGCGGGCAAGTTTGCCGCGTCGTCATCGGTCAAGACACACCGGACGAGGGTCGTTGTGATTTCAGTGATCTGATCACGGTCCACGAAGCGCAAACCATGCTTGGTCTTCACGGCGATGCCATCGAAGAGATCAAGCTCCGGTATCTGCAAAACGTGCTCGACGGTCCCGAACTGGGTGTCGGTCGAACTGAGTACCGCTGCACCAACCGGGAGGGCTCCATACGACACCGGGCGACCTTCGTCCATGCAACTCTCCTTCTTGCCTGAATGAACTTTACTCATCTCCATCGTTCCACTGCCCGGACGGAGGACTGTGCAACGGTGCCGTGGTCGACGATGTTCGAGGGCGCGACAGACGCGCCTTCGAAGCAGCAGACAGGGAGCCCTTCGACCTGCTGGTTGCTGTGCCGAAGTTCAAATACGACGATGTGGTGGGCCGTAGAGGACTCGAACCTCTGACCCCCTGCGCGTCATGCAGGTGCGCTACCAACTGCGCCAACGGCCCTCTCCGCGAAGACCCTACCATCAGCAATTTGGCCCTCACGGCGGACGTCGGGGTCGGGTGCAGTCAGCCCCGACCTCCCCCGGAACACCGCAAGCTCACCAGACGCCTCCAGCAGAAGGCCAGTCCACAGATCTCGCGCCAGCCGATTCTCCCCACACCCGTCGGATCTCCATACAATTGACCTCGTGGCGACAAGCACATCCATCAGTCCCCTGCCCGACCTCGACTTCCACCTCCAGCGGATCGCCGAGGACGGCTACACCGTCCTTCCCGATGCCATAGAGCCCGATCTGGTGGCCGAGGTCGCCGAGGCCCTCGACAAGCTCGAACACGACCTCGGCATCCGTCCGGCCGACAATCTCTTCGAAGGCCTGCACACGACCCGCGTCTATAACTTGCTCGTGCACGGGAGCACCTTCCAGAAGATCCCCGTGCACCCCAACGTGCTGCCGGTGGTCGAAGGCGTGCTCGATCCGGGACTCCTCATCTCGTCCCTCTCGTCCATCTCAATCGGCCCCGATGAGCAGGCGCAGCCGGTGCACGCCGACGACCAACTCATCCCCCTGACCCGGCCGCACGTTCCCATCATCTGCAACACCATGTGGGCCATCACCGATTTCACCGAGGAGAACGGCGCGACCCGACTGGTCCCGGGAAGCCACCTGCGCGACGAGCCGCCCAACCCGTTGGAGCGCTACGACACCATCGCCGCCGAAATGCCCATGGGCAGTGTCCTCGTCTGGGTGGGAAGCCTCTGGCACGGCGGAGGCGCCAACCGGACCGACCGTCGTCGTGTCGGTATCGCCATGAACTACTGCGCCGGCTACATACGCCAGCAGGAGAACCAGCAACTCGGCGTACCGCCCGCCCTCGTCAAGACCTTCCCCCGTCGCCTCCAGGAGCTCGTCGGCTACTCCGTTTACAACGGTCTCGTCGGCCACATCGACAAGCAGCACCCGGCCAAAGTCATCCTGACGGAGGACGAGGGAGTCGACATGGTCTGGGACATGTTGAAGCCCTGAACCAGACGCGGGGGTAGCGCGTCGTCGCTACTCCTGCGGTTAGGTCGCGTTGCCGCGGTCGAGGAGCTCCGGGTTCGTCCGGGGCGGTCAGGGTTGGCGGAGCCCGAGCAGCGGGCCTCACGAGTCGGACCCCTCCACCGTCGGGTGGCTCTCGTCAGCTCAGGGTGCCGCCCTGGTCCCATGGGGGTTGCGCGAGAATGCGCACCCATGGCGGGGACCCAGGCGGTCACGATCCTCTTTTGCGACCTGGTGGCGTCGACCGAACGCCGAGCCCGCCTTGGCGACGACGCGTACGACGAGTTCAACCGTCGCCTCATGATCGCCCTGGACCAGGCGATCGCGGAACACAGTGGCCGGAACATCGCGAGCGCTGGTGACGGGCTGATGGTCGTGTTCCCCGACAGCGTCGCTGACGCCGTCGCATGCGCCACGACGATGCATCGATCCATGGCGGAGCTCGATCCTCAGGACCCGCCGCAGCTTCGGATCGGCATCAGCACGGGGGAGGTCGCGAACGACGGCGGCGCCTACTCGGGGATGCCGATCGTCGAGGCGGCCCGTCTCGAGGCGGCCGCCAAGCCTGGCCAGACACTCGCCAATTCCGTCGTACGGACGTTGATCGGCACCCGTCGCGCCTTCCGCTTCCGTGACGTCGGTGCGCTGTCGCTCAAGGGGATCCCGATGCCCTTGTCGACCGTTGAGGTGGTCGACACCGAGGTCCTCGACATGCCATCGCCCGGCGTCTCGCCACCCCCGGCCGAGGCGGTCACCAGGCCGCCGCGTCGGCGTGGCCCCCTGCTGGTCGGCGCGATCGCTCTCGTCGTGGTGCTCGTCGCGGCCACGGTCATCGTGGTCACCCGCTCGAGTCCCGGTCCCTCGGCCGCGGTCGGCGACACGGTGGGCGTCACGGCGCCCCAGGGCTACACACCTCGATACGTTCCCGCGCCGTGCCCGTCCAGCGTCCTTTCGGTCGCGTCCGATGCCACCTGCGGCCATCTGATCGTTCCGCAAGATCGCACCCACCCCGACGGCAGAAAGGTCAGCCTGCTCGTCTCGAGTGCCCCGCCGCGGCTCCCGGGCCCGACGATCGCTCCCACGGTTGACGTCTGCGGGTGCGAGAACCTCGGCGGCTCATTGGCGCGGGACCATTCCGAGCTCATCGACCTTGCCATCCGCGGCGAAAGCGGCAGCAATCCTGATCTGACCTGTCCCCAGATGTCGGCGGTGCAGATCTCGGCCCTTTCGCAACCGTCGCTCGACCCCAAGGAGATCGCGCTCGGCACGGACGCGTTGCGCCACTGCTACGCCAGGTTCATGGCGCGTGGGATCGATCCTTCGCAATACAACTATGACGCCGCCGCGGACGACCTCCGGGACCTCATGTTCGCCCTGCATATCCAAAAAGCGAACTTCATCGCGTACGAGTACGCCGACGCGGAGGTCTTCGACGTATTGCGAAAAGCGCCCGCCGCCGTCCGCAGCATCACCCTCGACAATCCGCCGCCTCCCGGCACCACAGCGCTCACCGACCCGATCGGCGACCTGGCGGGCGCGTTCCAACGTTTCGTTGCCCTCTGCCACGCGGACTCCGTCTGCGCCACTGGCTACCCCGACCTCGAACAGACAAAACCCACCCTCTATGACCAGCTCGAGGCGAACCCGCCCCTCGTCACTGTCCCGAACCCGAACGGGTCGAACCTTCCGCCGGTGCAGGTCCTGGTCGACGGCCCTCGTGCCGCCGATGCGCTCGCCACTGCCCTCTCCGACCCCGCGACATATCCGTTGATCCCCCAGGCCCGCCAAGCAGCCGCCCAATCGGCCGCCTACACCACCATCGCCACTGGCGCCGTCGACGCCGACTACCCGACGCCGGACGAGTCGTGGGGCGCGACCGCCTCCTATACGTGCTCGTACGACATCAACACCCAGAGTGCCCCGAGCGAGGCCCTCGAAGCACACGAGCTCCCCCAATTCGTCCGCGCCGTCAGCGCCCAGTGGACCCAGTGGTGCCGAGCCTGGCCCGTGCCGGACCTGTCGGCGGGACTCTCCCAACCGGTCGTCAGCAACGTGCCGGCGCTGTTCTTCCGCGGCAACCTCTCGCCGGACGGCAATCCAGACTGGATCCCCATGATCGCCCGGGGTCTCTCGGACGTGCAGAGCGTCGTGTTCCCGACGCTGGGCAGCGACCTCTTGGCCAACGGCCCCCCGTGCCTGAGCGCGCTCCGTCGTCAGTTCCTCGCGGACCCGACCAAGACCCTGGACACGAGCACGTGCGCGACGCAGTCGCCTCCGATTGAGTTCGTCGCCCCCGGGGCGTAGACGAACAACGGCACCGAGCTTCGGTCGTCACCCTCAGGCGGCTGGATACACCACCGAAGCAACCGGCCACACGTAGTCGCGCGGGTCGATCGGGATCAAACCCTGGCCCATACGCCAGACGTCGTAGCCACGGGCCCACTGCCGGTGCCAGCGCGCTTGCGACGAATGGAGCTCGCCCGAGCGCGCCGAGTCGGAGGGTGCCGTAACGGGCGGCCATGGCGAAGACCACCCGCAACGATGCGATGGCATCGGCCGTGGCGTCGTGCGCGTTCGCGAGCTCTACCCCGTAGTGGTCACAGAGCGCGCCGAGCGTCCGCCTTCCCCTACGCCAGCGGTCGAAGTGGCGGTCGATGACGACGGCGTCGAGCACGGGACCGCACCAGTTCCGGTCGGCCAGGCCTGTTCCCAACCACGACTTCGCCTGCGTGTCGAGGATGGTCAGGTCGTAGTCGAGCTTCATCCCCACCAGGGGGACGCCGCGCCGGCTGGCCGAGACGACGGCGTCGAGGACCAGCCCGATCGCCTGATCCATGGGCATTCCCTCCGAACGCGCCCGCTCCGTCGAGATGCCGTGCACGGCCGTCGCGCCCTCCGGGATGTCGCGGCCCGGGTCGACCAGGCCCGCCCAACTGATGTCGATCACGCCGTCGACCGCGTGCACGAGAGCGTACGACACCGGCACGTCGTTGAAGCGGTCGATTCCGGTCGTCTCGAAGTCGAAGCCGAGCACCTCGCCGGCGACCCACGCACTCATGACGAGGAGCATGACAGGGGGCTGTCACAGGTCCGCGGACCCTTCGAGGTCGACGGCCTCCCGTGCACGCCGACGGACCCGAGCGCGGTCGGGCCGCTACCGTCCCTGTCTCATGGGCCGTTCGGGCTTCGCCCTTGCCCGCCGTTGGACCTTGGCGGCGGTGCTCACGTTGACCGCAAATGCGGTCGCGGTGGTGACGATCGCGAGTCCGTCGGCGCAGGCCTCAGAGAACCGGCCGCCCTCCTCCCCCGTCGCCGACCCGGCGGCACTCGTCCATCCGCTCGACGGTACGGGAACCGGTCCGGTCACGCCGGGGACGGTCGGAGAGTTCCCGGGGCGGACCTTCCCTTCGGCATGATCCAGTGGAGTCCTGACACGAGCCCGAACGCCGTGCAGTCCGGCGGCGGGTACGCCTACGGCGACACGCAGGATCAACGGCTTCAGCCTCACCCATCTCAGCGGCACGGGCTGTCCCTCGTTCCAGGACGTGCCCGTGCTGCCGACGCGTGGGCGCCGTCGGCCCGGACCCCGAGAACGAGACCGAGCCGTTCTCGCACCAGCGACGAAGAGGCGGCGCCCGGCCGCTACGGCGTGGCACTCGACCCCGGGCCGGTCTCCGTCGCTGGCTCTCGGTCACCACCCGCACCGGCATCGCCCGCTTCTCGTTCCCCGCCGGGACCCGGGCGAACGTGCTCTTCAAGGTCGCGGGCAGCATCAACCCGGTCACCGCGGCCAACGTGCGGGTCGTCGGGCGCGACGAGCTCGTCGGGCAGGTCACGAGCGGACAGTTCTGCGGGACGGGAACGAACTACACCCTGCATTTCGTGGCCCTCTTCGACCACCCCTTCTCGGCGGCGGGCACCTGGACGAGCTCGGGCGTCGTCCCCGGATGCGTCGAGCTGCAGCGGGCCGACCTGCGGCGCCTACGTCACGTTCGACCCTTCGACTGGACGAGACGTGCTCATGAAGGTGGGGATCTCCTTCGTGAGCACGGCCGATGCGCGGGAGAACCTCCGCGCCGAGGACCCCGGTTGGTCGGTCGCGTCGCGTGAGCGCCCATGCCCGCCAAGCGTGGAACGCGCTGCTCGGGCGCATCGCGGTCTCGGGAGGCACCGCGGCGCAACGTCACACCTTCTACACCGCGCTGTACCACTCGCTCCTCGTTCCCCAACGTCGTGTCCGACGTGAACGGGGACTACCCGGGCAGCGACGGAAAGGTTCACGACGCGCGCGGCCGGCGAGGAGTACGCCGACTTCTCGGAATGGGACGTCTACCGGAGCGAGATCCAGCTCGAGTCCCTGCTCGCGCCCCGCCGACGTCGGGAACATGGTCCAGTCCCTCGTCGACGACGCCGAACAGGGAGGCTGGCTGCCCAAGTGGGCCATCGTCGGCGGGGACGAGGCGCAGATGAACGGCGACTCGGCGGACCCGATCATCGCCGACGCCTACGCCATGGGCGTGCGCAACTTCGACGTCGCGGCGGCGCTCCGCTTCATGGTGAAGGGCGCGACCGAGAACGAGTCGGGTCACGGCCTCCAGATCGAGCGGCAGTATCTCAGCCAGTACCTCACCCAGCACTACGTGAACGCGCCATCGTTGGATCTCACCTCCATCGACTACTCCATCGGCGGATCCGCGACGCTCGAGTACGCCATCGACGACTTCGCCATCGCCCGGGTGGCCGAGGCCGAGCACGACCGACGATCTGGCCACGGCCATGATGCGGCGCGCCGCCAACTGGGAGTACGAGTTCAATCCCGGGACCGGATCCGTCCAGGCCCGGGGCGCCGACGGAAGCTTCCCTGCCCGGAGCGCGCATTCGAGCCGGCCCAGTTCGAGCCCGGCGGCCAGACCGGGTTCGAGGAGGGCAACGCGGTGCAGTACACCTGGTCGGTGCCCCAGGACCTCGGCGCCCTGGCCTCGCTCATGGGCGGTGACGCCGCCGCGGCGAGCAAGCGCTGACGCAGTTCTTCACCTCACTCAACGCCACCCGCTACGCAGCCGTACGACTGGTCCGGCAACGAACCGAGCGAGTGGGCGCCGTGGGAGTTCGACTGCGTTCGGCGCACCCGAGGACACGCAGCGCGATCGTGCGCGCCATCGTCGACGACGAGTACGCCGACGCGCCGGTCGACGAGCCGGGCAACGACGACCTGGGCGCCATCTCGTCGTGGTACGTGTGGGGCGCGCTCGGGCTCTTCCCGGTGACGCCCGGATCGGCCGACATTGGCCCTCGCCAGCCCGCTCTTCCCTTCCGTGACGCATCGCGCTCCCCGACGGCAGGCAGCCTCGTCGAGCACGCCCCCCGGGCCGCGGCCTCCCGTCCCTACGTGCACGCCCTCACGGTGTCGGGCGTGACCCGCGCCGACACCGGCGGCCGCCTCGTGCGCCGCCTCGACGGGCTCGGGTGGTCGGGCCGAAGCCAGGCGTGGACCGTGCCCTGGCTGCCAGCGTCGGTCCTGAAGGACGGCGCGACGCTCGACCTACTCCCTCTCGAGTGCGCCCGACCGGGCGTGGGCGTCCTCTCCAGCGAGGAGCCCACCGTCGTTCGGGGCGGGCTCGTCGCCTGCCGTCGGCTTCTCGGTCCCGAGTGGCGGCGTCACCGTCACCGTCGGGCAACCGGCGACGTCCGGCTCGGGGCGCGCCTACCGGTAGCGGGCACGGTGAGCGTCGCTGGAGCGTCGCGGCGACTCCCCGCCGGCGTGAGCGTGACTCCTTCTTCTGGCGTCCTCGTCGTGCCCGGCGAGCAGCGGCGGGCCGCAGCTGTGTGGTCGACGAGGCAGGCCACGGTTGCGTTGTCGATCGCCGCGACCGCAGCCGGCACGTTCCCGGTGCGGTTCGGGCTGGGGACCCCGGGCGGCACGGAGCTACCCCCCGTCGTCCTCGACGTGACGCGCACTGCTCGCTGAGCCGCCGGCCGACGTCGCCGTCAGTCCAGC
The DNA here is from genome assembly GCA_963767195.1 of uncultured Acidimicrobiaceae bacterium. GTDB lineage: Bacteria > Actinomycetota > Acidimicrobiia > Acidimicrobiales > RAAP-2 > Bog-473. Next base: position 990,089 of record CAVYDA010000001.1, read on the forward strand.
CTGCTACCTTCCCGCCCGGGGGGCACGCCAGCGCGCCGGGTGTCCTGCGTCATCGCTCCGGCGTTCGCGGGTCGTGAGGTGATCGCGAGACAAGAGGGAGGCGCCATGGCAGACATGAAGGCCTTGCAGGTGAGCCGGCACGGCCAACCCGGGGACGTCCTCGAGGTCCGCAGCGTCGAGCGGCCCGAGCCCGGTCCGGGCGAGGTTCGGGTGAAGGTGGGCGCGGCCTCGCTGAACTTCAACGACATCGACCGCTGTCGCGGCAACCTGGTCTCGGTGCCGACGCCTCCCCCGTTCACGCTCGGCATGGACGTCTGCGGCGTCGTCGACGCCGCCGGCGAGGGGGCGGAGGCCTGGTCGGGGAAGCGGGTCGTCGCCATCACCAAGAACGCGCTCGGGGGCATCGCCGAGTACGCCATCGCCGACGCCATCTCGGTGTTCGACGCGCCGGAGCGAGTTCGACGACGCGGAGGCGACCGCGTTCGTCCTCACGTTCCAGGCCTCTCACCTCGCGCTCTTCCGGCGGGGCCGGCTCCAGACGGGCGAGACGTTGGTGGTGCACTCCGCCGCGAGCGGCCTCGGCACGGCCGGCATCCAACTGGGCAAGGCCGCCGGGGCCAGGGTCATCGCGGTGGCCGGCGGCCCCGAGAAGACGGCCCTGTGCACCACGCTTGGGGGCAGACCTCGTCGTCGACCACACGGCGGAGGACTTCGTCGAGGCGGTCCTCGCCGCCACGGGCGACGCGGGAGCCGACGTCGTCTACGACCTGACGGGCGGCGACTTCGTCGAGCGCTCGTGGCGCTGCACCGCCCACGGCGGCCGGTACCTGGCGGTCGGGTTCGCCGACGACGACGCCAACGGGATGACGGGCCGGCCGCTGCGCATGGCCTGCATCGGGAACATCGACATCGTGGCGGTGATGCTGGCCTGGGTGGACTCGGTCGATCCGGGTATGCGCCGCTTCGGCTTCAATCCGTACGGACGCGACGTCGCCGACGAGATCCACGACCGACCTCCTGCGCCTGGCCGCGGCGGGGACGATCCGGCCCGTCGTCGGCCGGCGGGTCACCATGGAGGAAGCCGGGCAGCGCGCTCGACGAGCACGAGGCGCGCCGATCCCTCGGGCGCACCGTCGTGGAGATCGCCGGCCGGCGCCGCCGGGTCGGGTGCGACCACGTGAGCCAGGCGGAGTACACCTGGCGCGATTCCGAGTTGCGGAGCCGGCCGCTCCTGGCGCTCAACTGGGTCGGAGGACGGCTGCGTCCCCTGGGACTCGAGTGTTCCGTCCCTGCGGCCCGCGTCGATCGTGAAGGCCGCGACGAAATTGGCAGGATCGGACGACTTCGGGAGCGACTCGTTCCGCGAGCCGCTCGAGGTGTTCGTGCGGTCGTGCGAGGACGAGGCGGAGCTGACCACCTTCGGGCGCCTCCTGGTTTCGAAGATGCTGGCGTCCGCCCTGGCCAATCGCATTCAGCTCCAACGGTGGTCGCTGGAGCACCCCGGGGTGCGGGACGAGCGCATTGAGAGCCCGTGGGTCATCGTCGGGCTGCCGCGGACCGGAACGAGCCTCCTGTCCATGCTGCTCGGGCTCGACCCGACGGCCCGGCCGCTGCTCCAGTGGGAAGCGTCCCACCCGATCCCTCCCCCCACCCTGGAGGAAGCAGCGCGAGGATCCCCGCATCGCCCGCACGGCCAAGGACCTCGAGGGGTTGATGAAGCTGAACCCGCCCCTCAAGGCCATGCACCCCTTCGGCGCCACCCTGGCCGAGGAGTGCGTCTCGCTGTTCATGTACGACGTCCGCACCCTCGCGCTCGAGACCCAGGCGCACGTCCCGTCCTACGCGCGCTGGTTGGAGCAGTGCGACATGACACCGGCCTACGCCCAGCACCGCCTCGCCCTCCAGACCCTCCAATCACGCCAACCGACCGAGCGCTGGGTGCTCAAGACGCCGAACCACCTCTGGCATCTCGGCGCCCTGCTGGCCACCTACCCCGACGCCCGGGTGATCTGGACCCACCGGGACCCCGGTCCGGTCGTCACGTCGCTGGCCAGCCTGGCCAACGCGAGCCAACGTCCGCTGACCAGCCGTCGCGACCCCCGGCCCACCGCCGAGGAGTGGAAGCGCAAGTGTGCGTTCGCTCTCAACTCGGCGATGTCGTTCGACGACCGGCACGGCGAAGGGTGGTGCCAGCACCTCCACTACGACGCGCTGACGGCCGATCCCATTGAGTCCGTCGGCACGCTGTACCGGCAATTCGGGGCCGAGGTGACGCCACTCCACGCCCGGCGCATGCAGGTGTTTCTCGACCATCGGCCGCAGGACGCCTTCGGGCGCCACCGCTACGACCCGGCCGACTTCGGCTGGACGTACTCCGGGCTCGCCGCCGAATTCGAGGAATACGTCAAGCGCTACGGAATAGAGGCCGAGGGTGTCCAGCCCGGTCCCGTCAACGGCACCCTCGCCGGGGGCGGAGCCAGCGCGGGAGCGGCCTCCCGAAAACCGGGGGCGTAGGGAATCCGGCCTGCCCGGTTGCTAGTGTGCCACTCCGAACGAGAACCTGTTCTAGGGTTCCCAGGTGTCTCCCGGCACAGGGCCGCGCGGTCCGGTTGCCGCAGACTGGGGGTTGGTCATGAAGAGGATCACGAGTGGGCGGGCGGTGTGGTCGGCGCTGCTGCTCACGGCGCTGACCGCGACGGGCGTGGTGATTTCGCCTCCGGTCGCCGGAGCAGCGTCGTCCTCCGTCCCCACCACGAAGTTCGGCACGCTCCCCACGCCGTGCGGCAAGGGCCATGCCACCGGCTCCACCGACAAGGGGGTGTCCAACACCTCGATCAACCTCGCCTATGGCGACGACCGGGGCTTCTCGGGTCTCCCCGGTCTCGATCAGGAGATGGGGGATGCCGTCAAGGCGATGATCGCCTGGTGCAACTCCGAGGGTGGCATCAACGGGCGCAAGATCGTCGGTGACTACTACGACGCCGCGGTGACCAATGTCGGGAGCGCGGTGACCCAGGCCTGCAAGAAGGACTTCATGCTCGTCGGCGAAGGGTTCGCGCTCGACGGCGTCGCCGAGGGAACCCGGCTCGGGTGCAACCTGGCCGCCGTCCCCGGCTTCACCGTCGCACCCGTCGTCGCCAACGCCTACGAGATGTACCAGGCCACACCCAACCCCGCCGACTACAGCCCGGTGTCGAGCGCCTACCAGATACAGAAGATCTTCGGTAAGGCGAAGACACAGAAGGCGGGCGAGTACAACTCGACGCTTTCCACACAGGCGCAGTCGATGGCCAAGGCGGTCCAGGCCTACACCAAGGCCGGCTGGAAGTTCCCGAACTGCTCCGTCACGATCAACTACAACGGCGAGGCCAATTACACGCCGTTCGTGCAGAAGCTCCAGAGCTGCGGCGCACAGATCATCTACAACGACTCGACGCCGGGGCCGACGCTCTACGGCGCCCTGCAGGCTCAGAACCAGATCGGTTACAACCCCATCTGGGTCGAGGACTCCGGGGCCTACACCGCAGCCTTCGCCTCCTGGAACACCGCAGGGCTGGGCAACAACGTCTATGTCCGGCTGTCCTACGAGCCGCTCGAGGCCGCCAAGGTGGTGCCCGCCGTGGCGCAGTATCTCGCCATCGTGAAGAAATACGGCGGAATCGTCTCGCAGTTGGGGGAGCAGTCGACTTCCTCCTTCCTTCTGTGGGCGACCGCGGCCAAGGCGTGCGGCTCGACGCTGACCCGCCAGTGCATGATCAACCAGCTCTCCAAGGTCACGTCCTGGACCGGCGGTGGACTCAACGCGCTCGGGCAACCCTTCCAAGAACCTCCCGCCCTCGTGCGGGCTGTTGATGAGGCTCCACAACACGAAATGGGTACAGGCGTACCCCAAGAAGCTCGGGAGCTTCGACTGCTCGCCGAAGTACGTCGTGGCGAACACGGGCTCGGTCGTGGGCACCACGCTCAACGCCCAGCGCTACGCGACCCAGTACGCCACCTCATCGGTCATAAAGCCCCAGAGGTGATCTCGCGACGCGCCCGCTCGAGCGTCACCTGACGTGACCTGAGCGGGCGAGCGAGCCGCGGCAATGCACCTGTTCCTCGAGTACACGATCCTCGGCCTGGTCACCGGCGCGGTCTACGGCATCGCGGCCTCGGGGCTCGTCCTCACCTACACCACGTCGGGCATCTTCAACTTCGCGCAGGGCGCCATGGCCATGCTGGCCGCCTTCACCTACTGGCAGCTCCGCTACGGCTGGAACTGGCCGGCCCCTCTCGCCCTCTTCATGGTGATCGCGGTCTTGGCGCCGCTCCTGGGGCTGGTCCTCTACGGCGGGATCATGCGCGGGCTGCGGCAGACGGCCGAGGTGACGAAGATCGTGGTCACCATCGGGATCATGCTCGGGTTGATCGCGCTGGCCCAGTGGATCTGGAACCCCGGCGTGCCGCGCACCGACAACCTCTTCTTCGGCGATGCGGCCAAGTTCCAGGTCTTCGGCGTCTTCGTCACCGACCACGAGGCCATCGCCCTCGGCTGCGGCGTGCTCATCGCCGTCGGCATCCGCCTGCTCTTCACGAGCACCCGGACCGGCGTGGCGATGCGGGCGGTGGTGGACAGCCCGGAGCTCCTCCAGCTCAACGGCGGTCGACCCGAACGCCTGGCCGCGTTCTCCTGGGCGCTGGGCGGCGCGCTGGCCGCCCTGGCCGGCATCCTGATCACCCCGATCAGCGGGGGAACCCTCGACGTGCACGTGCTCACGCTCCTCGTGCTCGACTCCATCGCCGCCGCCATGTTCGGGCGACTGCGGAGCATCTGGAGGACCTTCGGCGGCGCGCTCGCGCTGGGGCTGGCGGGGACCTACGTGCTCGGCTACTTCCCCGAGACGTGGTCGTGGGGGTCGAACTTCCGCATCGCGCTGCCGATGATCGTCCTCTTCGTAGTCCTCCTCGTGCTGCCCCAGGAACGGCTGCGGGGCGCCACGATGCTGCGCACACGAGAGCGCTTCACCGTCCCCACCATGCGCTCGGCGCTCACCTGGGGTGTGATCCTGCTCCTCGTCGTCCTCGCGCTGGAGCAGATCATGAATACCGGCGACATGGGGGTGCTCACCATCGGCATCACCATGGCCATCATCGCCCTGTCGCTCACGCTCCTCACCGGGTACGCGGGCGAGATCAACCTGGCTCCGGTCTCCTTCGGTGCGATCGCCACCATCATCGTCTTCCACCTCGGGCTCTCGGGCACCGGCACCGATCAGCGCATCACGGTGTGGGGCATCGTCCTGGGGGTGGTCGTCACCGCCCTCGTGGGCGGGCTCATCGCCCTGCCGGCGCTCCGCCTCCGGGGTCTCTACCTGGCGCTGGCCACCCTCGCCTTCGGGGTCTTCGTCTCGGACATGATCATCGCGGACATCCTCCCGCACGTGTTGCCCATCTTCCACGTGCACTTCTCCATCTTCCCCAACGGCACGCTGCAGATCCCCCCGCCCAAGCTCGGCCCGATCGACCTGACCTCGGCGAAGACCTTCCTCACCGTGTCGACGTGCCTCTTCGTGCTCGTGGGCATCGGACTGGTCGCGTTGCGCCGCAGCAGCTACGGCCGCCGCCTCACGGCCATGAAGGACAGCCCGGCGGCGGCGGCCACTCTCGGCCAGAACCTCGTGAAGTTGAAGCTGTCGGTGTTCATGCTCTCGGCGGCCATTGCGGGCCTCGGCGGCATTCTGCTTTCAGCCGCGTCGGTCAGCGTGAACGACACGACCTACATCATCTTCGTGAGCCTCGCACTGGTGATGCTGACCGTAGTCGGGGGGATCGGCAACGTCGCCGGCGCGCTCATGGGCGGGATCCTCGCCGGCACGGCCTTCACGGCGCTGACGTCGACGTTCCAGAACCTGAGCACCGCCCACGGCGGCGGGGGCTTTTGGAGCGTGATGGCCAACCTTTCCTTGGTCGCTCCCGCACTCATCGGGGTCAGCCTCGGCCGCAACCCCAGCGGGGCCGTGCCCGACATCGTGGCGGCATACCGCCCCCTGTGGCAGGTCAAGGGGGTGTTGGCGGCCGGCGTGCTGGCCGAGGTCGTGGCCTATCTCCTCGTCCTGACCAACGTCATGGGCAACTGGTGGCTCGTGCTGGCCACCGCCGTCATCGCCCTCGCGCTGCCCGCGATCGGCCGCGCGGTACGGCCCGAGGCCTTCCGCGCCACCATTCGTCTCCCCCAGCCGGAGCGCAAGCGTGCCGCCGTGGCGGCCCTGCCGGTCGACGGCCTGGCCGCGGTCGAGGGAGTGGCCGATGCCCGGCCTTGAGGTCTCTGGCGTCTCGCTCTCCTTCGGTGGGAACCAGGTGCTGACCGACGTGTCCGTGTCCGTGCCGCCGGCCGGCATCACCGGTCTCATCGGTCCGAACGGTGCGGGCAAGACGACACTGTTCAACGTGGTCAGCGGCTTGCTGGCCCCCCGCTCCGGCCGGGTGGGGCTCGACGGGCGCGACGTCACCAAGGCCGGGCCCGCGGCTCGGGCGCGTCGCGGTCTCGCCCGGACCTACCAACGGCTCGAGCTGTTCACCTCGCTCACCGTGCGCGACAACATCCGCGTCGCCGGCGAGATCCGCAACACCTGGGGACGGCGGGGCCGGATTGAGGTGGACGCCGAGACCGACCGCACGATGGAGCTCGTCGGCCTGCAGGACGTCGCCGAGCGCGAGGTGAGCGAGCTCCCCACGGCCCGGGCACGCGTGGTGGAAGTGGCCCGGGCCCTCATGACACAGCCCAAGGTATTGCTCCTCGACGAACCGGCTTCGGGACAGACCGAGCAGGAGACCGAAGTGTTCGGGAGGTTGATGCGCCAGCTCGTGGACGAGCGTGGCCTCGCCATCTGCCTGGTCGAGCACGACGTGAACCTCGTGATGGGGACGTGCGAGCTGATCCACGTGCTCGACTACGGCGAGATCATCGCCAGCGGGACACCCGAACAGGTCAAGAGCGATCCGGTGGTGGTGAACGCGTACCTGGGGGTCGTCCCCTGAGCCCGGTCGCGCCCGTCCTCGAGCTCTGCGACATCCGTGCCGGCTACGGACCGATTGAGGTGGTGCACGGTGTGAGCCTGGAGGTGCCCGAAGGTTCGGTGGTCGCCCTGCTCGGGCCCAACGGCGGCGGCAAGACGACGATCCTCAACGTCTGCGCCGGGACCCTCGCGCCGAGCGGCGGCGAGGTGCGCTTCGCCGGCACCCGGGTCAACGAGCTCTCGGCGGACGCCCGGGCGCGGCGCGGCATCTGCACCGTGCCCGAAGGCCGCGGGATCTTCCCCAACCTGACGGTGCGCGAGAACCTCCTCATGGCGACCCAGGTCGGCGTGCCCATGGACCACGTCGAAGACGTGGCCTTCGCTCAGTTCCCGCGCCTCGCCGACCGGCGCAAGCAGTTGGCGGGCACACTCTCGGGCGGGGAGCAGCAGATGCTCGCCCTGGCCCGGGCGTTCGCCACCAACCCGAAGCTCCTCCTTCTCGACGAGCTCTCGCTCGGCCTGGCCCCGCTCGTGGTCAGCGAGCTCTACGAGAAGGTGGCCGAGCTCGCCTCTGGGGGTCTCTCGATCCTCTTGGTCGAGCAGTTCGCCCGGTCCGCCCTCCCCATCGCGGACGCCGCGGCGGTGGTGCTCCAGGGCGTCATCGCCTCGCGGGGCTCGCCGGCGGAGATGGAAGAGGCGCTGTCGGAGAGCTACCTCGGCGGATAACCCGCGGTCACGGCGTGCGCGGCGCGGCGCCGGGAGGGGGCGCGGCGCCACCAGGCGGCGCGGCGTCCGGCCGCGTCGCCTGGTGGGAGGCGATCTCGGCCTCGAGCTGTGCCACGAACTGGTCGACGCGCTGGTTGAAGTGGGCCAGGGCGAGCTCGAGCTCGAACTGCACATCGAGCGCCGATGTCGCGTCGTAGGTGATCCCTGACGTCTTCTGGCGGTTCGACACCTGCAGCGCGGTCCAGCGCGGATCGTCAAAGTTCTGGTACCCGATGAGCTTGGCGAAGCTCCATTCCCGTGTCTGCATCGGGCCCTGGAAGACGACCCGCAAGCTGGTGATGGTGGCCACACCGGTGTCGACGACGGTCGGTTTCTCCGTGCCGGGGACCATGGTCCCCCGTCCGGCGCCGACTCGGTAGCGGAGACCGGTGTTGCCGATCGGGATGCTGATGCCCTGATAGCCGCCCTGGTAGTGCCCCGGCCCGCGGCGAGGTTCGACCAGAGGGCAGCTCTGGACGATCAGGAAGACCCGCTCATCCGCCTTGAGCTGCACCATGTTGCCCTCGACGGCGGCCTCGCCCTCGAAGGTCCGGGCTTGCTGCAACAGCTTCTGGAGGTGGGAGTCCTCCTCGTTCCAGGTGTCCATCTGCGCCTGGAACTGCTCCCGCTCCTGGCGAGCGTGCCGCTGGGCGAGCCATCCCATCGACCAAGTTGTCTATCAGCCGACCTCTTCGTGTGCCAGGATCCCGGCCGAGTGGTGCGCTCGCCGGCTCCGCCGTGTGCGCCCCGTCGACGGTATCGACTCGACTCCCGAACGAAGCAGTCGAACACCGGCAGCTGCTGTTCTGACGGCCATACGAAGTCGAACTCGCTCGACCCCCAGGTCGAAGGAACGTGAGGGCGGAAACGTGATCTGCTCACGCCCGATGCCCTGGGAGTGCGGATCGACCGAGCGCTGTGTCCGGGTTCTGTCAGGGTCATCCCTGATACCCACCCCGCGGGGTGCCGTGCAAAACTCGCATGGTGATTGAGGCCCGAGGGCTCTCCAAGCGGTTCGGCAACGTCGTGGCCGTGGACGACCTGTCCTTCGACGTACGTCCGGGGACTGTCACCGGCTTCCTCGGGCCCAACGGGTCGGGCAAGTCGACCACGATGCGCATGATCATGGGCCTCGACTCGCCTGCGTCGGGCTCCGTCAAAGTGTTGGGTCGGCGCTACCACGACCTGCCCTGGCCCTTGAGGGAGGTGGGCGGACTCCTCGAAGCGAAGGCCATCCATCCGGGTCGCTCCGCTCGGGCCCATCTCTTGACGCTGGCCCGGAGCAACGCCATCGCGCGGGCGCGGGTCGACGAGGTATTGGAGCTTGTCGGGCTCACCTCGGTGGCCGGCAAAAGGGCGGGAAAGTTCTCGCTCGGAATGGGCCAGCGTCTGGGTATGGCCGCCGCCCTGCTCGGCGACCCTCCGGTTCTCCTGTTCGACGAGCCCGTGAACGGGCTCGACCCGGAAGGCATCCGCTGGGTACGCACGCTTTGCAAGACGCTCGCCGGCGAGGGCCGGACAGTGTTCGTGTCGAGCCACTTGATGGCGGAGATGGCGCTGACCGCCGACCACCTGGTGGTCATCGGCAAGGGAAAGTTGATCGCCGAGACGTCCGTGGCGGACTTCGTCGCCCGCAGCTCTCGACAGTCGGTCAAGGTCCGCACGCCTGCCCCGCATCAATTGGCCGACGCCGTGATCAATGCGGGCGGCACCGTGATCTCCGATCCGGACGGATCCATGACCGTCACCGGCCAGTCGGCACCGGAGGTGGGTGACCTGGCCGCGTCCATCGGCGTCGCCTTGCACGAACTGACGCCCGTCGCCTCGTTGGAGGACGCCTTCATGGAGCTGACCGACCAAGCCGTCGAGTTCCGGGGAGCATCGTGACAGCGGTCGTCGGGGTTCCGGCCTCCTTCGAGGCGGCACAGCCGCCGGGACGCGCCGGCCTGCGCCGGGCCATGGCGGCCGAATGGACAAAGCTGTGGTCGGTCCGCTCGACCATGTGGACGCTCGTCGCCACGGTGGTCGCGGTGGTGGGCTTGAGCGCACTTGGCACCGGCACCGTAAGTCCCTCCGAGATCATCGACGATCCGACCCGCAGGAGCCTGATCGGCATTTTTCTCGGTCAGCTCATCTTCGGGGTGCTGGGTGTCCTGGTCATGAGCGCCGAGTACGGCACAGGAACGATCCGCGCCACGTTGTCAGCCGTGCCCCGCCGCCCCGTTGTGCTCGGCGCCAAGATCGTCGTATTCGGAACGGTGGCGGTGGTCGCGAGTGAGATCCTCGCCTTCACCGCCTTCGCCGTCGGCCAGGCCATCCTGTCGGCCAAACACGCAGTTGGTTCGTCGACCGTGGTCACGCAGCGCGCCCACCAGCTCGGGGTGAAGATCCCCCACGACATTCAGTCTGCACTCTCACAAAGCGGTTCGGCGTCGTTGGGGCAGCCGGGCGTCCTGAGGGCCGTGGTCGGTGCCGGTCTCTACCTGGCCGTGCTCGGGCTGCTGGCGTTGGGATTGGCCACGATCATCCGGCACACCGCCGGCGCCATTTCGGCCTTTGTCGGGGTCGTGCTCGTCCTGCCCCTCATTGTCCAAGCCCTGCCCATGTCGATCAGCAACGCCGTGGCCCGCTACCTACCGGCCAACATCGGCCTGGTCATGTTCTCTACCAATGGGTTGCCCGATCGGATAGGGCCGGCTTTCAGTCCGTGGACGGGCTTCGCCCTCCTCGTGCTGTACACCGTGGTGATCATGGGGATCGGCTGCTGGGTCCTGGTGCGCCGCGACGCCTGATCGCAGCTCCGTCGGCGTTGACCCGACGCGATCCACGGAATCTGCCTCGTCGTTCCGCCCGAGGGAGCGCTACCGGCCCAGCAGGCGACGGCGCGCCATCAGAGGCTGTCGTGTGGGTTGGGAAGGACGGCAGACGTCCACGCGAGTCCGATGCACATCTCATCGGTTGACCCGTCTCCCCAGGTGACGAAGTGAGGTGGCGCCTTGCGCAGGATCGGCAACTCCTGCGCCAACGTTGGGTCGTAGGTGCACGTGACCTGCACCGGTTCACCAGCGGTGACGGGAATCGGACGGCTGAGGTTGTACGACTTCTGGTCATGGAAGTCGAAGTTGGGCACCTCGAGGACGGTCTTTGCTTGTGGCGTCCCCGGGTTGAGCACCATCTTGAAGGATCGTCCCAGGAGGTGCATATGTGCGTACACCCTGACGATGTAGCCGCTCTTCTCGATCCGTGAAGTACACGAGGTCGAGTCTCCTTCGGGAGGTTCAATGGGGTTGTTGCCGCAGAGTGCTTCGATGCCGTTCACCTCGTCGACAGCGGACTGGCCGAAACGCTGGCCCAGGTTGGCCAAGGATGCCGTGCGGTTGCACAGCGGACCGCTGACACCTGCCGGACACGGGATGTCAGGTGGTGCGAGCATCAAGTTGAGATGGAGGGGGAGGAGCGGTGCCGACGCGGGCACGGTGTGGAGCACCAGGGAATTCTTCACCGGCTTGTCCCCGAGTAACAGCGTGTAGTGGACCTGCATGACGACCAGGCTTCCGGCTGGAAGGGGGACGCCGGTGCCCTTCGGGAAGTCGTCCACTCCGGCGCCGGGCGTCCAGAACGTCAAAAGTGGCACCGCGGCGGCTCCAGCCGGATCCGAGCTCGGAAGCGGCAGACCGAAACACGTCCAACCGCGCCCCCTCTGTTGTCCTGTTCCGCCGTCGCGGCGAGCGACGGTGGCAGGAGGAACAGAGCCGCGTGGTGAACCTCGTCACTGCCCGCAACGAACTTGCTCGAGACGATGTACTCGTTCCGGGCCACGTGAGGGTTGACCAGCGTGCAGTGGTAGTCGTCCGTGGTCCCCGGAGCCGCGACCGGTTTGTAGGCGTGAGGTACGGTCATCGAGATGGCGGTTACCGATGGCTGGGAGCCCGAAGCCGCTGCGGGATCGGCCGACATCAACGCTCCGGTGACCGCCAGTATCGCTGCGGCGAGGAACATCCGCATCCGGGTCGACCACATGTCGGGCGAAACTAACAGGGCGGTCCTGTGACCGCTCGAAGAATGGCGGGATGCAAACCGTTGAGCGGGCCTCGCCTGCTGGCGACACTCCGGACTGGTGTGACGGAGCGTGGACTTGCTCGAGTCTCTGCGGTTGTGCCGCGCTTTGGGTGCCATGACTTTGATGCGGGAACCATCCGGAACGAGAACGCTGGGAACCGGTATCCAATGGTCGTCCATTCGACCGGAGGGGCATCGCGTGCGACTGGGTCCCGGCGGCCGCGGTCTGTCGCTTGTGCAGGTTAAATGGCAATTCCAGGACCGGGGCGAGCTCGACGGCGGGATGGTGACGTCGCCCGGTCCAGCGGCAGGACCCTCCGGCAAGGCCTCCCGGCGCCGAGGACAGCTCCGACGGTTACTGTCTCCGCCCAACGTCAAGCGACAGACGAGCGGGGTAGGGGTGAGTGACGTTTCGAAGGGTCCCGGTTGGTGGTTCGCTAGCGACGGCCGGTGGTACCCGCCGGAGCTGGCTGCGTCAGCCGTGCGCCCACCTCCGACCGACGCCGAGGGTCTAGGGGCGGGCGCCCCCGGTATGTATTCGACCCCTCCCTCACCGATCTTCGCCACCCGCGCCACGAACGCCTTGGCGGTGGCGTCGCTGGTGCTCGGGATCGTCTGGCTCTACTGGATCGGCTCGATCCTCGCGCTGGTGTTCGGCTACGTCGCGTTGATTCAGATCAGGGAGCGGAACGAGAGCGGTCACGGGTTGGCCGTGGCCGGAATCGTCCTGGGTTGGGTTGGCGTGGGCATCGGAATCCTCACCCTCACCATCGCATTGATCACGGCCGGAGCCGGGTCTGGGTCGTGACGATCCTCGAGCGGTCCGACGCTATTGGACCGTCCACGCCAACCCCGGGGCGCGTCGGACTCCTCGATCCTCTTCGCCGGCGGTGGGGTCTGGCGCTCTTATGCACCGCTGCGGTCTTGGCTTCGGTGAGCAGTCTGTACTTCGGTGCCTCCTCCCCCACGAACCCTGACGTCGACTGGCAGGCCGGGATGTACCTCTACGCGGCACCGTGGGCGTGTCTGGCGGCCACGGCCTTCTGCGGATCCTTCTGGGCGAGACCCGCCACGGGAGCACCGGCGGCTGACCGAGTCGTGCTGGTCGCCGGCGGCGTTGCGGCCCTCATCGTGAGTCTTACTTCCGTAGCGACCACGCTCGCAACGGTGTACTACTGGTCGGACGCCGTGTTCAACGCCATCCAGGTCGCCACCGCAGTGGCCGATCTCACGGTCGGCATCCTGATCCTGGTCCTGGCCGCCCGCTACGCCAAGCATCGCACCACTCCAGGCGGCCACACTCCAATGGGGCCGCTGATCGTGGCCGGCATTACGTACATGGGTTTTGTGTACGGAGACGTGTACTACGCCACTTGGTTCGACGACTCCCCGTTCAACATCGCCTTTGCAGCGACCTTGGTCGGTGTGGCATTCGGCGGAATTGGCCTCGCACTGCTGCTCGCTGCCCTTTTACGTTTGGGTCCGGTTTACCGACTGCTCGTAGGCGGAGCCGCATTGATCGTGGTTGGCGTGGTCGAGGAGTCTCCAGCGGCGTCAACCTCAGGTCGAGCGTCTCCAGTGTGCTCGGGTTTGCGGAAGCGTTCGCGTACCTCGTCATCGCCGGTGTATTGCTGGGTACCGCGCTTCTCACCCCGTCGCGCCGGTCCTCGGCCGCGCGGCCACTACCGGGAGGAAGAGCGACAAATAGCGCTCCCGCTGGCGGCGGCATGCCGGCACCATCTACGCCGCCGGGATGGACTCCGCCGTTGTGGCTCCCTCGCGAGGCGTCACCTGTGACGCGGAGCGGCAACGATTCGGGCACCGGGGTCCGTGGAGGAGCGCCGTGGCGCTGAAGTCACCGGCGGAAACGACATGGACGAGTGCTGCCTGCTCGTCGGCCAGGGCAACCACACCGGTACCACAATTGGAACCATCGCCAAGCCGGGCAAATGGGGTCCGTCCGGCTACGTGTCGAGCAGGATCTTCCACACGAGCGGGACCTCATCATCAGCAGCTGCGGCCCTCCGCCCAGGTCGGGTGTTGCCGTGCCTCGATGGAATGACCGGAACCGGGCCGAGCTTCTGGGATACGTTCAACAGCTGCTGCACCGCACGTGGTTCAGCAGCCGTGCAAGGCGCCCTTGACCAGTTCACCGGTTTTGCCGGCGAGGTGGCCGCGCAAGGGCCCCAGGTACCGGGAAGGCCTCTTGGAGAACGTGCCGCTGAAGGTGACACCAGCGTCGCCGCCCTTTTTCCAGACCATGCTGAGAGTAGACCCTCCACCGCTCCAGGTGCCTTTGTCACCCGACACGTCCGAGCTGAAGTGGTGAGTGGTTGTGTCGAAGACGTCCAGTTCACAACCACCACCGCCCGCGACGAACGTCCAGGTTGCGCCAGGTTTGATCTCTTTGACCGCCGGCGCTGCGGCCGAGGCCACGCCGGCCCCCGCCAGTCCGAAGCTCGTCGCCACGGCGAGACCCACCGTAATCACGACTACCCGTCGCAACATCAAGGTGATCCTCCTTCGTGAACTTCCGCGGGAGGAAACTTGTACTTCACGCCGCCTCAGCGAGCGGGTTCGAGTTGCGCCATCCTGCTCAAACAGTGCCCGGGCGAGTCAGCTCATAGCCGCCCCACTGGCACGGGCGTTTCCTCCGTTGTTCTCGAATAGCTAGCCGACACGGTACAGCTTGGTCCCGTTCTCGCCGAGGATCTTGCGGCGTGACTCCGGGCGAAGCGTGGCCATAGCCTCGTGCACGTGATCGAGGGGCTTGGGCCAGAGGGCGGTGGGATGGGGAAAGTCGGTCTCGAAGAGGATGTTGTCTTCGCCGACCTTGTCGACGAGCGGCTGGAGATCCCCGCGCCCAGTCTCGAACCACATGGTGCCGAACCAGTTCGACTTGAAGTACTCCGACGGAGGGCGCTCGAGCGCGGCCGCTTGTACCGGCGCGTTCTCGGGCAGTTCCCAGTCCATCGTCTCGAGGATGAACGGCACCCAGCCGATCCCGCTTTCCACGGAGACCATCTTGAGCTTGGGAAAACGGTCGAAGAGTCCTGAGAAAATGGTGTTGATCACCACACGAGCGTTCCCGATGAACAGCATGGAACCGCCGATGGCCGGCTTGACGAACTCGTCCTGTGACTCCCAGAAGTACTGGCCGTAGAAGTTCATGGCCGTGAGACTCGCCCCGATGTGGAAGTGGACCGGGAGCTCGAGGTCGGCGCAGACCTCCCAGAGGGGGTCCCAGGCCCTGTTGGCCAGGTCCGGGGAGCCGAGGTCCTGGGGGTCCGAAGTCATGTTGATCCCTCGGAGCCCGAGGCCTCCGATCCGTTGCGGCCTCCCGGACGCATTCGTCGACGTCCCAAGCCGGCAGGATCGGCATGGGCAACAAGCGGTTATTCGTGCGCTGCTGGATCTCCGCTCGAGAGTCGTTGAAGATCTCCAAACAGAGTCGTCGCAGTGTGAGGTCCTTCACCTCCCCGAGGGTCTGGCCCCCTAGACCAAGGGCGTTGGGATAAAGAACCTGGTACTCGATGCCCATGTCGTTGAGTACCTCGAGGCGGGCGTCGACATCCCACGCCGCCACATGGGCGCGTTCGAAATCCCACTCGATCATCGATTCCAAGAAAGGGTGCTTCACTCCCTCCCGGTCGATGGTGCTTCCGCCGCCGGCCTTCCCGACCGGCGTCCCCTCGACGACCCACTGGCGCTCCCCGTCGACGTCCTCGACGTGCAGGATCTGATCCTTGTAGGCCGCGGGGGCTCGCTTCGTCCAAAGGTCATCGACGTCGGTGAAGTGTGAATCGGCGTCCAGAACAGTCAGTCCCTCAGGCACCCCGGCGGCAATGGTCATCTGATCGGATCCTCCAGATTGAAGAGCAGCTGCACGAACCCTACGTCCCGCAGGCTACTGATGTGCCCTGACTCCCTCGCGGTGCGTCCCTGGCTCGCACGGACCGCCCCCGACCTGCCGAAGTGTCTCACCGTCCCGGCGTTCACGGCAACTCTGGGCGACTCGCACGTGGTGGGGCTGACCACCAGCCTGAGCAAGATGAAAGGTAAGCCGTTTGCTGCTGTCACCCACGTAGATCACGTCGGAAGGATCCACCGCAAGTGCGGGAACGACAAAGCCGAAGATTGCAGGATGTGGCTTTGCAATGCGAGCGACGCCGGATCGTTATTGTTCCGAGCGGCACGCCTTGTCGCGTTCTATCCGTCTG
Organism: uncultured Acidimicrobiaceae bacterium; assembly: GCA_963767195.1. GTDB lineage: Bacteria > Actinomycetota > Acidimicrobiia > Acidimicrobiales > RAAP-2 > Bog-473. Next base: position 1,006,131 of record CAVYDA010000001.1, read on the forward strand.
CCGGCAGCGAGGGCACCCCTCGGTACAGAGGATCGTCCTACGGGCTCTGGAACGCCGGGGAGTAGCAGACAGCCACGAGCAAGCCTTCCGGGCTCAACAGACGAGCGGTGATCTGACCCCATGGCTCCGTCCGTGCACCATGGATGAGGCGATAGCCCTTCGCGGTGAGTTCAGCTGCGGCAGCGGCCACGTCAGCGACCTCGAACTCGATGCTGGCCTGCGGGACGGGGATCTCGGCGGGCCATTCGGTGGTTCCGAAGCACGCCTTCGCTGCCTCAGCAAGAGGCCAGAGTCCGAAGTGCTTCGTCCCTTCGAGTTCGTGGGTAAACACGTAGTCGCCCTCTTGGCCCTCAAACCCCAGACCCAAGGCGTCCGTGTAGAAGGTCCGAGAGGCCTCGGCGTCTCGCACGATCGGGGCGATGCTCGTTACAAACTGGACCTCCATCAGCCTGCACCTCCGCGGTTACTCGTTGTCAGCTCTTCCCTCCTATCCATACTCTCTCGATGCGACATTTCTCCGGGACTACGTTGACCGCTGGGTCGTCCGTCCCTCTGCGCTCGAAGGAACCCTCAGCTGCTGGACCGAGTTGTCCCGCCAAACTGGCGGCCGTCGGACAGCGGAGAGCTCAGCCCGTTTGCTCGTGGTGTGCCTGATCCCTGGCGACAGCCCGAAGCTCAACGATCTGCGCCAAGCGTGGTCGCAACCACGCTTTGATCCTGGCCAGGAATCGAGAGTCTCCCGGTGTGCTCCCCGGCGAGGGGTCGCCTGAACGGACAACGTCGCCGATGACGTCGGCCAGCACTCCGATCAGGGCCGGCACTTCGCCCAACTCAACCGGAGTGGATGCGACACAGACATCATCTCGCCAGTGACTGATCACGACCTTGTGCTGCTCAGGATGGCGCGTCACCCGGAGGTAGGCACCTTGGCCACGGGCATCAGGAATGGTGAGGCTCCTCGGCCGCATCGTTTAACTGTTCACCCGATCCGGCTGCGAGTCAAGCGTGCCGCCTACCCCGTAGGTAGCGGACGACCAGTCCTCTTGGTTCGGATGACCCTGTGCGTTTTTCAACGCCTATCGGTCGGCAATCGCCCCACTCGACATGCACAATGGAACGTATTTCTCTCTCACGGGGCCATCCCGCTGTCCACCCAATGTTGAAAGACTTGCACTTGCGCGGCGGGCCACGCGCCGTCGCACGGCATAGAGCCGTTCTTCACACGCTCCAAAATGTCGGAGGAGCGAGCGCGTACGTCGTCGAATGACCAGAGATCAAATGCTCTCTCCATGGACTGGCGGTCTTTTGGTCGGAAGAGCGGCTTGATGTCCGCTGCGAAGCTCAGGCGCTCGTCGTTCGAAGGAGAATCCATACCAACGCAATTTAGCCCTCTTCGGGACGCCCAGCTCATTCCCGCCGCGTGACCACGTTCCGGCGGTAGGAGTCATGTCTTTCGAAATCTCTTTTGTGCCACCCTGGTCCGTTTGACCATCCCCCCGTTGGCCGGACACCTCGAATAGGAGGTAGTCATGCCAACGGTGACAGAGAAGAATCCCGAGCCGGTCAGGCGGCGGGGTAGGTATCCCAAGGAGTTCCGCCGAGACGCGGCAGCCCTGGTCATCGACCAGCACCGCACGATCGCCGATGTGGCCCGCGAGCTGGGGATCGTCGAGCAGACGCTGGGCAACTGGGTCCGCCAAGAACGCATCGACCGCGGGGAACGCGAGGGGACGACGAGCGAGATCCGCGAGGAGAACGCCCGGCTGCGCCGCGAGGTCAAGCGCCTGACCATCGAGCGGGACCTGTTGAAAAAAGCAACGGCCTTTTGGGTGAGGGAGTCGGACCGGTGACGCGTTATCGCTGGATCGATGCCCGGAAGGCCGAGGACTTCCCTGTCGCAGCTGCCTGTGGCGTGGCCCAGGTCTCCGCCTCGGCCTACTACGACTGGGTCTCCAAGGTGACCACCGGCCCGAGCGACGCCGAGTGGGACGAGGCGCTGCTGGTCAACGAGATGTTCGAGATCCACTTCGGCCACGACGACACCTACGGGTCGCCGCGCATGACCGACGAGCTCGGCCGGCGGGGCTACTGCGTCAACCACAAGCGCGTCGAGCGTCTGATGGCCCTCTATGGCCTCTTTGCCCAAGACGGCCGGCGCAAGAGGTGTCGCACCACCATCCCCGACCTGAGCGCCCCGCCGCTGCCCGACCTGGTCAAGCGGGACTTCTCCGTCGGGGCTCCCGGCGAGCGGTCCTGCGGCGACATCACCTACGTGGCGACCGAGGAGGGCTGGCTCTACGTGGCCGATGTCGAGGACATCGGCTCACGACGCATTCTCGGCTTCGCCCTGGCCGATCACATGCGCACCGAGCTGGTCGCGGCGCCATGAACATGGCCATCGCGGTGAGGGGCGGAGACGTCGCCGGCATGATCTTCCACCACGACCGCGGGTCCCAATACATGTCGCGCGAGTTCCGAGGCCTCTGCGATCGCTACGGCATCGCCCAGTCGTCGGGGCGCACGGGCTCGTGCCTCGACAACGCGGTGGCCGAAAGCCTATGGGCCTCCCTCAAGCGTGAGCTCGTGAGCCGCTGTCGCTTCGCCTCGAGGGCTGAAGCGCGCCGGGCCATCATCGCCTGGATCAACCACTACAACACGGTGCGCCTGCACAGTTCACTCGGAGGAGTCCCACCGATCGAGTGGGAACTGCGCCTCTACGCCTCGATGGCCGCCGCAGAGGCCGAGGCGGCGTGAAACCGTCCTCCCAGATCGCCGCAGAGGCTCGCAAAGCAACCGGCCCGCACCAGCCACCGGGCAGATCGCATGCACCAACACGTACCATCACCCCAACATCAACCCGTCCGGCTGGCGGGGGGAGGGTCAGTTGAACCAGTTCAGGATATGGTTGGAAACGACCTAGTTCGTCTGGGTCCGAACCTGGGGGTCACCGTGGCGATCAACAGCTCCTCTGGGCAGGGACTGACCGGCAAACGCCGCAACCCTGTTCTCGTCTGGCTTGTGTGGCCGTTCATCACGCTCGGCATCTATCACTTGTACTGGTGGTACAAGATCAACGACGAAGCTCGGCGGCTCGACCCGTCTATAGAATTCAACCCGCTTCTGTCTCTGCTTGCTTTGTTCCCGGGTGCTCTTATCATCGTCCCACCGTTCGTCACTGTCTACCGAACCGGCGACCGCATCCGTTCGATGCAACGTGCGGCTGGGCGTACGGCTGATGTCCTGCCAATCGTCGGGCTCCTGCTCGCTTTTTTGTTCTCGTTGTACGCCCTCTACTACCAGATCAGCTTGAACGACATCTGGTCGACTCTCGGAAACCCACCCGAAAACACTGCTGTCGCGATCCAGTCCTGATCGGCGAGTTCGGCTTTCTCTCAGACACCTCCGCTCGAAGCGGGGGCAACCGCTTGCCAGCCGATCGTGAGGCTCCCCGGGGACATCTCGTTGCACCTTGTGAGCCGACCTGAACCAGAAGGCTCGCACACGGGCCCTCAATCCTCACCGCTTCGTTCCGCGGTCCTCCTCGAGCCAGCGGACCTTCACGGACGACCGCGGCCTACCTCTACGTCGGCTGTCAGGACTCTGCAACGCGGTTTCTCGGCATTCCGGCAAAGCTGCACCCCGAGGAACGAGAGCGGTGCGGTCCGTGAGGACACCTGAAGCTCCAGCGGTGCGTTGGGCCTCCCTCGGTCACGATGGAGGCGTGATTATGCCTGTCGACCGGCCCTCGGCGCGCGTGATCGTCATTGACGAGACCGGAAGTGTGTTGCTGTTTCGGATCGACGACCCTCGTGACCCCAAACCCGCGCTCTGGATCACTCCTGGCGGAGGGGTCAATCCTGACGAACCACTCAGCGAAGCCGCAGCACGCGAGCTTGCTGAAGAGACGGGCGTGGTGGTTGATCCGGCGCAACTGGGCGAGCCTGTCGCCGTCTGCCGGGGCGAATGGACTTTTCGCGGCCAACCTCTGTACTCCGTGGACTCCTTCTTCGCCTGTCGCACGCAGCGCTTTGAGCCATCGACTGCGGGATGGGAGCCTCTAGAACACGAACTTCACGCGGCATGGCGGTGGTGGACGATCGAAGAGCTCGACACCACGAACGAGGCCGTCCTGCCAGCGCGTTTAGGCGATGTCGTGCGGTTGATCATGCGGGGTACGACCGGCCAGTCTCCCCTCGAGTTGCCCTGGGTCAACTTTGACTCGGTGGAGATCGACCCGTCGACGGGGACTACGAACGGCTGACGCGGAGCCGCCAGTCAGTCCGAGTTCTAGATTCTTCACCATGATGGAAGAGGTGTTCGGACGGCTTAGGGATCTCGATGGCGCTGTGATCAGTGAGGGAGCCTTCTCCCCGGGACTTGCTGTCTGGGTCGGTTCGCGAGAGGTGGCTCACGGCGACGACGATCGAACCCTCGACGTGCGCCTCACCAAGCAGCTCATTCGCAATCGGCGATCCGAACTACAGGGCGACCCGAGGATCGTCTTTCGATCCACCTCGTCGGATTGGCTTGAAGTCAGAGTCGAATCGCCGGCGGACCTCGAACTCGCCGTCTCACTCGTGCGGGATGCGATTGCCGCCAACATGGACGGCGCCCCTCCGGGTTCTCCTCCTACTGGCTCCGAGTTGGAACGGCGACGGCGTTTCCACTAGGTGATGGCCCGCGATCGGGGGATCCGTCGAGAACGAAGATCGCTGTACAGCTCCACGCGCAAGGTCCGACGTCTGAGGAGAACTCGATGGGTCGTGTCAGGTATCTGAATGTCGTGCCACGTCACTGGATTCATTTAAAGGCGAGACTGGTTGACATCACGACGCGGTACACAGCCCGCGAACGGGTGCTCTTCCCGACCTTCAGACGCGGTTGGTCGCGGCGCATTCCTGAAGATCGGAGAGGTGTTGGAAGGGGTCCTGATGCCAGGCGGGACACATTTGGTCTGGGGATTGTGAAACCATTCATCGGTGGGAGACGATCGGCCAAGAACAGACGACATAGATCTCGAATTGAGCGCCAACCCCAGTGAACTGGATATCCAGGTCCTCGAAGACGGGATCGAACAGTTCAATCACTCGACACCATTCGGACGAGATCGTACCAAGATGCCCGTGGCTGTTTGGCTACGTTGGCGCGGGCGGGTGCTCGGTGGTGCCTATGGAGACACTCATTACGGCTGGCTCTATCTCAGCGCGCTCTGGGTGGATGAAGAAGTTCGAGGCCAAGGGTGGGGTAGCCGTCTGATTGAGCTCTTCGAGGCCGAGGGAAGTGCACGAGGTTGCCGCGGAGCCTGGGTTGACACCTATGGATTCCAAGCGCCGATCTTCTACGAACGGGTTGGTTACCAAGAGTTTGGGCGCCTCGAGGAGTTTCCGCCGGGCTCAGCACGTCACTTCTATTGGAAGCGGCTGTAGTAGACGAGGACCTGCGTCGAGGAGTAGAGCCACTGGGGCGGTCCAATGACGACAACGTCCCACTTTGCCACTGCAGCGATGCCAGCCGACAGGGCAAACTACCGAGGTGAGCTTCGATCAGCATGCGCCGTACGGGCCCGTTGTTGAGTCCAGCCTGCGAGTCGTGACCTGGAATGTTTGGGGTCGCTACGGGCGGTGGCAAGAGCGACAGACGGGGATCGAAGAGTCGCTGGTCGCGGTGGACCCTGACATTGTCTGCCTCGTCGAGTCTTGGTCAAGCGCTGCGACGACGCAGGTAGAGCGCGTTGCGGAGCGCCTTGGTGTGGAACATCACTTGTTCGCCGGCGACTGGGAACAGGACGGTTGGGTTTCGGGCATCGGCCTGGTCTCCCGCTGGCCGCTTGCGGCAGTCGAACGGTGCAAGTTGCGCGGAGAGGACGATTCCGGAGTCGGCGAGGTGTTGGCAGTGACGATCGAAGGCGACCGAGGGCTTGTCCAGTTCTTCGCCGTGATGCTGGACTACCCGCTCGATGCGAGCGGAGTGCGCCAGGCGCAAGTCCGCCAGCTTGCCCAACTCATTTCCACAACCACCAACCGACGGCACCCGATAGTGGTGTGCGGCGACTTCAATGCCGCACCCGACTCCGACGAGATCCGCATCCTCACCGGACGCAGCGCCACGGCCGCTCCGGGTCTGGTGTTCTACGACGCGTGGGAAGTTGCCGGCGACGGAACAGCCGGCATCACCTGGTCCAACCGAAATCCGTTGGCGGCGGTCGCAATGTATCCCGATCGACGATTCGACTACGTGCTGTCAGCATGGCCGCGACGTGGTGGGGTGGGACATCCCACGCATTGCGAGCTACTCGGCATTGTACCCGGCGACCAGCTCCAACTCTCCGACCACTACGGAGTACTCGCCGACCTCCGGTACTGAGCGATCCCACAGGTCCCTGGCGCGACACTACCGACGTTGTAGTTCAGGACAACCGCCCCTCGGTCGTGACATCGAGGTCATATCCGGGTGGCAGCGTTCGTGGCGGAACGTGGAATCGATGTCGTCGGGGTGGATGCGTAAGAGGCGATGATCGCGCTGGCGCTGTGTGCAGGTACCTGATCATCGACACACCTGGCTCTCACCAGCAATAGACACGGGAAAAGAGGTCGCCGGTTGTCCGGAGGACACTGGGTTCAAGATCTACGACACGGTTCTCAAGTCACCTGAACTGGAAGGCGAGCGATTATTGGGTGATTTCGATATTCAGCATCCGCTTACGGTCGCCCCCTTTGGCGATCAGCGTCTACTTCCTTGTCGAGCTGGCGAAGCTGGCCCGAACTAGCTCCCTTCACCAGTTGTTCGAGCAGCTGGGCTCGATCCGATTCGGGCAACGCCTCGATGGCCTCGAGCACCTTCTTGCTGACATCCTCATCCGAGGCGTCGGGACCTAGCTCCTGGCTCACCTTTGCGATCAGCTCGGTCACGTCTTCCATGGCTCGCCTCCCAAACTAGAAGGTTACGGGTACTGTGACAATCAAACCACGCGGTCCCGTTCTGCCCCTGGCGACGCTCGACCAGCATGCCTCTGATCCCCACCGGAGTTCACACTGAAGGCCAACGCCTAGGGTCGATCCAACGACCCGAGCAGGCGGACTTGGACGCCCGACCTGACTAGCCTTTCGCACCGCCCATGACATTCGCGATGGCTTCAATGAAACGTGGGATCGATTCCGGATCGCCGGCGCTTCGGGTGGGATTCAGCTCTCCGATTGACATGGTTCTGAAGCGCGCGTCTCGGGTCGCGATCCCGAGCGCCACCGCAGCCTGCTCGAGTGTCGGCCCAGTGTTGCGGCCGTCCGTATTCTCCGCAAGGGGTGCATCAGTGAAATCCAGCACATCGACATCGAGATGCACGGCCAACGGTCCGGCGGGCAAGTAGGCCAGGGATTCGACAGCAGATGAGACGGGATCGTACGCAAAGGCGTTGCTTGAGATCACGTGCAGTCCGAGGCGTCGAGCCTGTGCTTGCTCCCACTCGGTAGCGAACCTGTCGTCAACTCCGAGCCAGGCAACTTGACTTGGTTCAAGGAGGGGTCGGGGGCCGAGCACATCGACGAGCACATCGAGTGATCCGGGAAGGGAAAGTGCGTGAGCCAATCCCATCCAATCAAGCGCACCATCGGTCGTGCTCTCCGGCGTGTTGATGTCATAGTTTCGATCCACATAGAACACACCGACAGGATCAGTTGAGATACGACATAGAGCGGCGATCACACCAAGCGCAACGGTGCAGTTCCCTCCGAGGACGAGCAGTTTGTCACCGCGGACCAACACCGGGATGAGGCGTTCGATCAAATCCTGAATGGATTCGGTCACCTGATCGAGGTTCTGCGCTCGGGGATTGATGCGATCCGGACGCCAAGTCTGTAGGGGCAAATCACCCTCGTCGTGCACCTCGAGTCCCGATACTTCGAGAGCATCTATGAGCCCGGCGGACCGGAGTGCAGCCGGAGCCTGCTCTTGCCCGGCGGCATAGCTGCCGGCGCTACTGGGAACGCCAACCACGGAGAGCGAGGTCATTCTCTCGATAGTAAGGCGTTCCCTTTCGAGCGGGCGGGTTCAGGGAGACGAACTGTGTTTTGGGACTCAGGAATGGTGCGGCTGCTCGGCCAGCTCCTGGAGGAATCGCGGCATTCGGCCAGCGCCGAAGTCGTAAAAGCGCACCCAGCGCGGCGTGATCGCAATGCGGGCCATCCGGTCGTACATGCCGCGGACGTTCTGTTCGAACTCCGCTGCCGCCTCAGCGTCCATCGTCTTCCTGGCAGCGGCGAGGTATTCCGGCACGACGCCGTCGACGATTTCGATGATCGCCTGCCCGCGCATCGAGAGTGCACGAGCCTGGTCGGGTGCGTTGCCTGAGTCGATGGTCAGAGCTACGTCCGGGCGAGCCGACACAGCCATGACCTTCGGTGAGGTCGTGGCTGTGGAGATCACAACCTGATCGCCTGTCCAGAAGAAGCCAACCGGAATGACCCGCGGTGTTCCGTCCATCCCCGTGTACGCGAGGTGGGCGGCCGAGGTGGACGTGAGCAGCTCCTGCGCGCCGTTCGTGGACAGTTCGGCGTCGATGTCATGCCGTTCCATCAGGGAGCCCCCTTCCGCAAGCGGCGACCATCGGGCGCAATCACGCAGGGTTAACCTACCCGTCCCCCATCGCACAACGGTCAAGGCGGAACCGAGGCTACGTCCCGGCCCGACCCAGCACAGCTGCCGCTCCTCGGTCCCAGCTGCGATCCACGTTGCAGCAGACGAGGTCAATCTGGAGGTGCTCGTCGCATTCCAGTCGGACGTCCGGTGCTTGTTAGGGAGACGCTCGCCACATGCGCCACACCTTCGGCCACCGGGGAGTGGGGTGGAACACCTCGATCACTTGAAATCCAAATCGTCCATACCAACTGGCATTCGACTCCGTGGCGGTTGTCAGGTAGCAGCCAACTCCGAGTCTCTCGGCCTCCTGAACCATGGCATGGACCAATGCACTCCCAGCTCCGATCGACTGAACTTGCTTACGAACGCCTAGAACACAGAGATACACGTGCGGTTCATGGGTATGGCCAGCGCTCTTGACTTTCTGGCTGCGCAACACCTCGGGAACGACGGCCAAGACGAGTGGGAGTACAGGCAGTACGTGGAGAACCAGCCCGACCCGCCGGGCAAGGCTCTCTGGGTATCCCTCCGGCGGCAACCATGCGCTGACCCCAACGAGTGAGTCGTCATGAATTGCGCCGAAGAGGGTCCCGAAGCGGATCGCGTCGACGCAATCAGCGGTCAAGTAGCGAGGAAGAACCCTGGTTCTTCGCGCTTCATCCGGGAGAAGGTGGAGAACCTCCTCATAGTTCCAAAACGCATCGGACAGGACCGAACCGGCTTCTTTCAGTTGCGCCTTGCCGAGCTGCCGAATCTCCACCCCATGCAACTGTACCGGCACTGCCCCTCGTTCTGGATCATTCGGATCACTCGCCCTTCGCTTCGCATCATCACGACGCCGGATCACCCGTATAAGTGCCGCAAGGTCGCACCCCTTCCCTGCGACGCTGGGCAGTCAATCTTTGCTCCCGGAGGTTCCGAGCTGACGGTGAGGTCAATTTCGATCTCGCTATCGACCACCGTGGAACCCTTCGTCTCTTGGCACGAGTCGAGGGATGTTAGAAATCGTGCATGGCGAAGTCATCGACGCGGCTCGTGCTGATCTGTGGCCTTCCAGCCTCGGGCAAGTCGACACTCGCTCGTGCGCTCGCACCCACAATTCCCGCGATCAGATTGGATAAGGACGGGTGGGCTACCCAACTGGGCGCCGATGTGTGGGATGAAGGTTTCCGGGTGCGCCTCGAACATCAGCTGTGGGTACTGACCCAGCATCTCCTCGCCCAAGGCCAGAGCGTGATTCTGGAGTGGGGCCATTGGGCGCGAGTCGAACGGGATGAGAAACGACTGGGGGCGCGGGCTTTGGGGGTGGGAGTCGAGCTGCATTACCTCGATGCACCCTTGGAGGAGTTAATCGAACGAGCTGAACGTCGCAATGCGTCGGGCGAGTGGACGGCCTCGCCTATGACACGGGCTCACTTTGCAAGGTGGGCAACGATTTTTCAGGCTCCCGACGAGGAGGAGATCCTGTTGTTCGACAAGCCCGTCGCCGAACTTTGACTCGTTGAACTTGTCTTACCCGCAATCAGCAGCGCTACCGAATGGCCGAAGTGTCCCACCGACCCGGTGCGTCGTCCAGGCCCTGCCACGATAAACGACTGCAGCTCCGACACCGATGGCGATCAGCCGCTGATAGGACGGAGCAGGACCACGGGTATTTCACGGTTCGTCTTGCGCTCGTAGCCGGCGTAGTTGCGGTGGTCGGCGGTGATCAGCGGCCACAATCTCGCACGAGTTTCAGGATCCGCCGTCTCGGCTCGCATCTGTTGAGCCGGCTTGCCACCGATGGACACGGTCACCTCGGGATGTTCTCGCAAGTTGAGATACCACGCGGGATGGTGGTCGTCGCCTCCGCGCGAAGCGACGATGACCATCATCGAACCCTCCTGATAGGGCGAGGTCAGCATGGTCGACCGCGGTTGGCCACTGCGCCGTCCCATCGTTGTCAGTTCGATGACCGGCATCCCACTCACACTCCAGCCGAGCCTGCCCCCCGTGGCACCAAGCACAATGCGGTGAACACGATTCATGGTCTTCAGGGCCAGGTCCGAGGGCATTCGCTGATGCTAGATCAAGCCGGAGAGAAGGTCTTTGGCCCGACTTTGGAGGTTCCATGAGGCGCTTCACCGTGGCACCTCGGTGCTCACCTTCCCGGCATATTGGTTCAGGGCACGCGTCCCTCAGTCGTACATCGAGGTCGTAGCCTGAGTGCATGTCTGGTGAAGACCATGTAGCAACTGCCCGAGCGGTCTACGACAAGTCAGCACCCAGGTATGTCCAGTTCGTTGGCACTGAGATCAGTTCTGTGACTGAAGGCCCGATTGACCGGTCGCTGCTCGTGGCCTTCATCGAGCTGATCAAGAGAAGAACAGTAATTAGCGTCGCCGATGTCGGCTGCGGGCCAGGCCGAGTGGCGGCGTTCATGGCGGAACGTGGACTCGATGTCGTCGGCGTGGACGTGTCAGAGGCGATGCTCGCTGTCGCTCGGGCCGCACATCCGCACATCAAGTTCGAAGAGGGCCAGCTCGATGCACTCCCGATTGATACGGGAGTGCTCGCTGGTGCTGTGTGCTGGTATTCGATCATCTACACACCTCCGGATCGGCTCGCCGAGGCGTTCGGTGAGCTGAAGAGGGTCTTGATGCCGCAAGGCTTCTTACTACTTGCTTTCCAGGCGGAGGGTGAGCCGATACATCGAGCTGATGCGCAGGGCACACACCTGCCGCTCACCAGCTATAGGCACAAAGTGCAAGAGGTCGCCGGTTTTCTGGAGGACACGGGGTTCAAGATCTACGCCACGGTTCTCAGGTCACCCGAACTGGAAGGCGAGACCAACTCCCAAGGATTCGTTGTCGCGAGTAGCCCACCCTCGTAGCCGCCGGGTCACGGCTCCTCGAACAGACGACAAGGAGGGTGGAACCTTGACCCTGCGATGGGCCGGGCGAATTCTAAAAGCTCCAGCGTGTTTGGCTGAATCTTCCTCCTTTGCCAAATCCAAAGGCGGTCTCGGGTGCGACGCGATAGACCAGCACCTCCGCTCGCCGAATGGCGTCGCCGAGGCCCGACCACGTTCCATCCGGTGCGACGAAATGCGGTCCGTATTTGGACTCGTAGGTGTTGGCGACACGTCCAAGCTCGACATGATCGCTCACGCCTGCTGCCGCTCCTTCAATCACGAGATCGAGACCGTCGAGGGTGCTCTGCCCCGTTGTGAGAACGCAATGACAGTTTGCTGAGAGGTTCTTCGCTTTTCGTTCGTTCGGTCCGGTGCAGAAGTACAGAGCGCCGTCGAGCCAGATTCCCAACAAAGGCGTGACATGTGGGCGACCGTCGGGCCGAACGGTCGAAAGCCAATACACCTCAGCGTCCGCCAGCTCATTCCGAGCCTGAGACCATTCCGTCGGCGTTGCATTCGGGCTGCTGAAGGCGCTCAGTTCAGTCACCGGAACTGGTTCAGCCATGCCACTCTCCGATCGTTTGTGGTCGTGCGAGCAAACAGCGACGCTGGGCAAGTCGGAGGGTCCATCGTCCCACATGAGCCGATGGTGCGAATTTGTTCCACCTTCCCCGGGGGGCCCTTGGTCGGGGCAGGCCGGCTCAACGGCAGGGGCTGCGCCCGCCGTTGAGTTTCACGTTGAACAAGATGCCGTTGATGTCGGCGGCGTTGTCGGACGGGCAGAACTGCGACAGCGCCTTGGAGTACTCCGCGTTGCCGATCCACTTGCCCGCGGCCAGGAAGGGTTGCAGGTAGGAGCAGGTGCGGAATTGGTTGCACTGCTCGCTGATAATTCCCTGGGCCAGCGGCTCCATGGCGTCGACGAACGAGGCGCGCTCGGTGTCGTCCAGGTTCTTCGCGATCCAGGCCAGGCCGAGACCGTGCATGTAGTCCGCCAGCGTGGTCAGGTAGTTCTCCTCGTCGGCCTGGGTGATTTTGAAACCGGTCTTGCCCTCGTTGCCGTGGAAGGTCTCGTCCAGGTCGGTTTCGACGCCATCGAAGCCTTTGGCCGAGCACTGCTGGTCGATCATGGCTTCGACGATCGACACCGCGGATGGAGCGTTGATGTTGATGAAATACTCCGGATAGTCCTTGAGCTCGTCGCCGAGGTCACCAGCCCGCTTGAGCTGGTCGTAGTAGGTGACGGGGATGCCCTCCTGCTTGGCCGCGTAGTAGTCGCCCGCGCTGCCGACCTCGATGTAACAGATGACGTAGTCGCCCGTCGAGTGCAGCGCTGCGACGGTGGATGCAGGGTTCTCGATGCCGTCGATGTCGTAGAGGACCGGGTTGTCCCCCGGTGGGGTGTCGCCGTTCCATGCGGTCACGCCGGTACCCATCAGGCTGGGGTTCGAGGTGTTCAGCGGCTTGCCGAGCTCCCACATCCAGTCCGTGTCCTCGGCCGGCTGCCAGACCGCGGCTGCCCGGACGCCCACGGTCGCAGCCGTGGCCACCGCCGGCGCGGCCGGAGCGCCGGCCAGCACGGGAAAGGTTGCCGCCGTCACGGCCACCGCCGCCATTACTGCGGTCCGCCGCCGACTTACCCCGGCGGCCCAGGCTCGCCGGCTGCTCAGTAGTACTTCTAAACACCAACGGCGCGTCTTCCGTCCCATCATGTCGGCCTTTCGGCGGTTGGCGGGCTGGTGGATCGTTTTGATCCGGGCGAACTGAGCGCGCATCTGAACCAGCTTTCGTTTCATGTCGGAGAGGGTCTGAACCGGCCGCCTCCACCGGGGCCGTGCGCCGGTGTGTCGTCCGCTATTGAGTCCGAGCTGGTTGGGGTGGTCGACAGCTCGGAAGCGAAGTGGCACTGCAACCCACTTTCCCACTCGCAGTTGACAGCTGCCAGCAGCTGGATCGTCGCAGGTTCAGCAGCCAGCCACAGCTCCCTTGACCAGTTGGCCGGTGAAGCCCGTGCCGATTCCACCGAATTTGCCCGAATATCCCTTCGCGACGATGCGACGAAGAAGGTGCCGCCGCCCCGCAAGGGACGGCCTGGATGCATTCGAGTCGCTCCGAACCGGCGTTCAATCGAACGGCTCGGCGTCAATCGCCGAGTTGATCCGCGGCCTGACGACGCAAACCCTCCACAATGCTTCTCAGAATCTGACGTTCCTGGTCGGGTGTGAATGGAGCGGGGGTTGTCTGGCTTGGGTTCCCAGCTCTGCGGGTGAACGACTCCGTGAGGGAGCGTGTGATCGCCTCCACGACGTCCCCGTGGTGACCGGAATTGTAGAGCCGTGCAACGCCGTCTAGGACACAGAAGACTCGGGTCGCATCGTCGGACGTGAAGACGACTCGGTCCTCGGGCCTCATGCGGGAGTTGGCCCTCACGCGCTGCATCTCGAGTGCTGCCCGACGTTCCTCGTCGCTCAGTTCCGGAGCAGTCGAATCGACGGCTACAGGGTCTTCGGCGATCTTCTCGTAGACGGCCCTCATGACGACGCCCGGCTCGGCATCGAGATTCCTAAGCGCTTGGACTGCGACGCCATCTCCCGCTCTCAGGAGAGCGAGCAGGAGATGTTCAGGTCCGACATGATCGCTGCCCAGTTCCTGCGCCTCGAAAGGGGCGAGGCGCATGAGGCATTTCAACAAGCTCGGCGTGAATTCTCTCGGAGGCGCAACCGAATCGACTGGCGTCTCTGGTTCGAGCGTCTCTTCGTCGGGTCCTGGAGCCTTGATTACGATCTTGGTCCATCCACGGTCGAGATCGATGCCCGGTGTGACGAGCAACTGGACCTCTCGTCGAACTCTCTCGGCGGTGAGGTCGAAGCGCCGAAGAACCGGACCAGTGATAGACCCGTCGACTGCGACGATCGCAATGAGCAGGTGCTCGGTGCCGGTGTGATCGTGATCGAGAAGGAACGCCTCGCTCCGCATTTCCAGGAGCACTCGGCAGGCTCGGTCAGTCAGGTGGCCGTACATGCGAAAACCCTAGGTTGAACCAGGGTCGACAGCCCCTAATGGCCACGGTTCGGCTGATCCTGGGACCCTCGAGTCGTGGAGTATCGGCGCCGATCGCAGTCGCGCCGCACTCGTCCGATGCCTCCATACCAGCAGACGATCATCGAGGAACTCGACGACGAAGAGGGCGCTGGCTTCCTACCAGCTCTCCAGGAGTGAGCTCATGAGCACCATCGGCCATTCCTCACACGTGGCCGCGCTGCGCTACCAGCACTCCACGGCCCAGCGCAGCCAGGCCAGCGCCGATTACCTCGACGGTGTCATCAGCGCCGCCCGACTGCCGCAGATGCAGAACGACGGCGCCAGGCCTCAGACGGCCGGCTCGGCGTGCATGGGCGTGGCATGGAGTCAGTTGACGGGAGTCTCCCGAAGGGAGCAAACAAGAGTGTCACCAGGAACGACAACGAAGAGGCGGCGGGCGGAATCGAACCGCCGTACGGGGCTTTGCAGGCCCCTGCCTAAACCACTCGGCCACGCCGCCGCGCCCAGGTCCATCTAGAAGCGGGGCAGCCAGACTAATCCTGCTGCCGAGCAGGAAATGGCCGATGCCGCAGCTCGACGTTCAGTTGGGTCAGTGGCGCAGCCGGGAGACCAACCAGAAGACCCCGGCAACGAGGGCGACGATCACTGCGATCTTCACGAAGAACCAGATGATGGAGAACACGCCTCCGATGATCCAGAACGCGACGATCACACCCACCACGCCCACGGCCGTCATGGCCACAGCGTGGGTGAAGCTCATGGGCTGCTTGTTGTCCTGCCTGCTGCTCACGTCCTTGCTCACATCCCCAATGCTACGTTCCCGCCATGGTGGCCGAAGCGTCATCGACCGAGGGCGCCCCGGCATCCCTACGGGAGCGCCGGGCCAGGCTCCTCGCCCAACCTGAGCTCAGGGGGGAGGAATTCTGTCGCCGCTACGCCGCGGAAGCCGATACCTGGCTCTCGGGACTCGCCGACCGGGTCGCCGGTGACGCCCGCCGCCACATGGCCCTCGTCGCCGTCGGCGGGTACGGCCGCGGCTCCCTGTGCCCCTACAGCGACCTCGACGTGGTCCTCGTCCACGACGGCCACCGTGAGATCAAGTCCGTGGCCGACGCCATCTGGTACCCGGTCTGGGACGAAGGGGTCCACCTCGACCATTCCGTCCGGCGGCCGGCCGAGGTGCTCGCCGCAGCCGCCGAGGACGCCCGGGTCGCTCTGGGCCTGCTCGACGGGCGCATGGTCTGGGGCGAGGTGAAGGTGGCCGACCCGCTCCTCACCAAGGCCAAAGACGCCTGGCGCACCCGGCTCGGGGCCAAGTACCTCCCCTTGCTCGAGATCCAGATGCAGCGCCGACGCGACACCTCGGGCGATGTCGCCTTCCTCTTGGAACCGGATCTGAAGGAGAGCCACGGCGGACTGCGCGACGCGGCCGTGCTGCGCGCCATCGCGGAGTACGCGCCGCTGCTCGCCGACTATGCGGACCTCGACTCGCTCTCGGGTGCCACCGAACTGTTCACCACCATCCGAGTGGAGCTGCACCGCATCGCCGGCCGCGCGCAGAACAGGCTCCTGCTGCAGGACCAGGACCAGGTGGCACTCGTGCTCGGACTACCCGACGCGGACGACCTCATGGCGGCGGTGGCCGATGCCGGACGGCAGATCGCCTGGGCGAGCGACGACGTCTGGCGGCGGCGTCGGCTCTGGGACCCGACTCCCCCGCCTCGACGCCGGTTCCGCGGCCGCCGCCGCGACGAGCCCGCTCCCGAAGGGCGCGCCGAGCTCGGGCCCGACATGGTGCTCGTCGAAGGCGAGGTGGCACTCACGCCACTGGCGCCGGTCACCGAGGACGCGTCGTTGGCCCTCCGCCTTGCCGCCACGGCCGCCGAGCTCGACCGGCCCATCGCCAAGGCGTCTCTGTACCGCCTGGCCGACGTCATGCCCGATCCGGGCGACCCCTGGGCGCCCGAGACCCGCCGAGCGCTCGTCGCCCTGCTCGACCTCGGCCACCCCGCCATCGACAAGGTCGAGTCCCTCGACCAGCACGGACTCCTGGTGCGCCTCTTCCCGGAGTGGGCCGCCGTGCGCAACAAGCCCCAGCGCAACGCCTACCACACCTACACGGTCGACCGGCACCTGCTCGAGGCCGCGGCCAACGCCGCCGGCCTGACCGATCGGGTCGAGCGGCCGGACCTGCTCTTCGTCGGAACCTTGCTCCACGACATCGGTAAAGGCTTCCCGGGCGACCACACCACGGTCGGCATGGAGGTCGTCGAGCGCGTCACGACCCGGATGGGCTTCTCTCCCGCTGACGTCGCGGTCCTCGTCGACCTCGTGCGCTACCACCTCCTGCTCCCCGACACGGCGACCCGACCGCGATCTCGACGACCCGACCACCATCTCCCGCGTCGCCCGTGCCGCCGGCGACCGGATCACGCTCCACCTCCTGGCCGCGCTGACCGAGGCGGACAGTCGCGCCACGGGTCCTTCGGCGTGGGGTCCGTGGAAGGCCGGGCTGGTGGCGGACCTGGTCGAGCGCGCCGACAAGCTCCTCCTGGGCGAGGCCGCCGACACCGCCAAGCGTGACCCGTTGACCAGCGCCCACCGCGACCTCATGGACGAGGTACGCGGGACCGGGCTGCCCTCGGTCTCTCTGCGACCGCCCCAGGTCATCGTGGCCGCGCCGGACCGACCCGGCCTCCTGTCCTCGGTCGCGGGTGCCCTCGCGCTCAACGGTCTCGACGTCCGAGCGGCCAACGTGGCCGGCGAGGAGGGGGTGGCGGTAGAGGTGTTCACGGTCGAGGTGGCCCGGGGCACCTGGCCCGATACGGCCAAGCTGCGTGAGGACCTGACCGCCGTGCTGTCGGACCAGCTGGCCCTCGACGAACGGCTCAGCGAGCGCCAGCGCATCTACCCCCTGCGCCGTCGTGCGGCGGCGCACGTCCTCGGCAGCGACGTCAGCGTCGACAACGAGGCCTCCGAGACCGCGACGGTCCTAGAGGTGAGGGCCCCGGACGAGATCGGCCTCCTCCACCGCATCACCCGCATCCTCTTCGAGGCGGACCTCGACGTCGTCTCGGCCCGGGCCTCGACCCTGGGGGAGATGGTGGTCGACGCCTTCTACGTCCGCGAGTCGAACGGTTCCAAGGTGACCGACGGCGACCGGCTCGAGGGCATCACGTCGGCACTCCGTGCCGAAGCGGGACGATCACCGCGTTGAGCCCGCCGGCGTGGGACGTCTGCCCAGCTGAACAAGGGTAGACTCTTCGACGTCATGCCCTCTCCGGGTCACGCGCGCCCCGAGGAAACGGTCACGGCTGTGGATCTGCTCGCCCTGCCGTCGTCGTCGCCGTGGTCGCCGCAGGCGGGCTGGTGGCCTTCGTCCACGTGCGGAACACCCCGGCTGCCGCCACGTCGACGGCTCCCCCACCCAAGCTCCGCGTCGTCTCGACGTCGCCCACCGGGACAGGCGTCACCGCCGGCTCGACCATTCAGGTCGAGCTCACCACCGCGCTCGCACCCAACAGCCCGATGCCGACCCTCACCCCCGCCGTGGCCGGGGCCTGGGCCGTCCTCTCGCCGCGGCTGCTCCAGTACGAGACGGCTGGGCCGCTGGTGCCGGGCGCGACCGAGACGCATCACCGTCCCCGGTGGTCCAGCCGGCATCATCGGCTCGGAGGGGCAGCACATGGCGCAGACGGTCACCTCGGCCTTCACCGTGGCGCCCGGGTCGGTCGCTCCGCCTGCAGCAGCTGCTGGCGGAGCTCGGCTACCTCCCGCTGTCCTTTACCCCGAGCGCACCGCTGACGTCGCCCGACGAGGAGGGCAATGTGCAGCCCGGTTCGTTCGCCTGGCGCTGGCGCAGCCTGCCGGGCGCGCTCACCTCGCTGTGGACCGAGGGCACGCCGAACGTGATCACCCGAGGGCGCAGTGATGAACTTCGAGAACCAGAACGGCCTGAAGACCGACGGGATCGCGGGCCCGCAGGTCTGGGCTGCCCTGCTCGCCGATGTGCAGAGCGGCAAGGGTGACGCCAACTCTTGGAACTACGTGTTGGTCAACAAGGCGCTGCCCGAGACCACGACCGTGTACCAGAACGGCGCCCCCGTCTACAGCACGCCCGCCAACACCGGGGTGGCCGCGGCGCCCGACGGTCGACGGGACGTTCCCCGTCTACGCCCGCTACACCGTCACGACGATGACCGGCACCAACCCCGATGGCTCGCACTACTCTGACCCGGGCATCCCCTGGGTGAGCTACTTCAACGGGGGCGACGCCCTCCACGGCTTCGTGCGTGGCACCTACGGCACCCCCAGAGCGACGGCTGTGTCGAGATGCCGCCGGACAACGCCAAGGTCGTCTTCCCGTTCACGCCGCTCGGCACCCTGGTCACCGTCGAGGGTTGACCCGCCCAGCACCCGGGCCACGCCCGCGCGGGTGACCCGGGAGTCCGCCTCAGCGCCCATAATCTCTACCCGCATGTCCCCGCTGCGCCGCACCCTCGACATCGCGGGCCGCGGTCCTGGTCGGGGCAGGGATCGTCCTCCTCCTCTTCACCGCCTACCAGATCTGGGGCACGTCCATCCAGGAGTCGCACACCCAGGCGCCGCTGCGCAGCAGCTGGTCAAGGAGACGCCCAACGACGAAGCTGCGCAATGCCATCACGGACGCGAACGCGCCGAACAGCTGCCGACCGGGCCTCCGGTGACCGCGCCGCACACCCAGGACCCGCCCGAGGGGACCCGGTCGGTGACATCCGGATCCCGGTGATCGGCGTGAACCAGGTCGTGGTCGAGGGCACGGGCACGCCCGATCTGCGCAAGGGTCCGGGCCACTACATCGGCACTCCGCTCCCGGGGCAAGGCGGCAACGCGGCCATCGCCGGGCACCGCACCACGTACGGACACCCCTTCTACAACCTCGACTCGGTGCAACGGGCGACCCCATCGTCGTCACCACGCTCCAGGGCATCTTCGTCTACCACGCGATCCGTTCCCAGGTGGTGTCGCCCAACGACACCGCAGTGCTCGACAATGCGTTCACGAACCTGCTCACGCTGACGACCTGCAATCCTCGCTTCAGCGCCTCGACCCGCCTGGTGGTGACGGCACAGCTCGCACACTCACAGCTCTTCCCGAACTCGATCCCGCCATGCCACCCAACTGGGGCACACCAGACGCTCGACCCCGCAGAGCGACCAGCTCGCCGGCGGCTCCGACTCCGGGCTCCAGGCCGTGTTGTGGGGCGCCCTCTTCGTCGTCGTCGGCGCGGCCGTCCTCTTCCTCGGCCACCGCTTCCGATCACGACGCTGGCCGATCTGGATCGTCGGCACCGTGGGGCTGCTGGTGGTCCTCTACGCCTTCTTCGGTGCCGTGAGCCCGCTCCTCCCCGCCAGCTACTGACCCGTGCTCGACGTGCCGATGGCCGACCACTTCCGCGCCTTCGCGGACGTAGTCGAGCGTGACGGCGGGACGACCTACGCCACCATCTGCCGTGGGGTCGCCGCCAACCCCGACGTCCTGTCGCTGCTCGACGCCGCCCCGCCGGCGCAACAGCGCCCGCTCCTACTGCTGGCCGCCGTCCACTTCCTGCTCCTCTCGGGAGACGACCACCCGTTGGCGGCTTTCTACGACACCGTGGCGGCCGTCCGCGGTACGGACCAGGGCGAGCGCGGCGCTCCGGACGGCAGCGTGGCGACGGTCTTCGCCGACTTTTGCGCCGAGCGCCGGGTCGAGCTCGAGGAGCTCGTCGCCACGCGGACCACACAGACCAACGAGATCGGTCGTTGCAACGCCCTCCTGCCCGGGCTGTGCCACGTGGCGGAACGGCACGGACGGGAGACCGCCCTCTCCCTGCTCGACCTCGGGACGTCGGCCGGCCTGAACCTGCTCTTCGACGACTACGCCTACACCTACGCCACACCGGAGGGCGACCGGACGCTGCACCGCCGGCAACGAGGGGTCGAGAGTCCAGCTCCGCTGCACGGTCCGCGGGGGCTTCGACCGCCTGCCCGACCTGGAGCTGCCCGCCATGGGTGAGCGTGTCGGCCTCGACCTCTCCCCGGTCGACCCGCGCTCGGACGACGAGGCCCGGTGGCTCCTGGCCTGCCAGTGGCCCGACAACCCCGAGCGGTTCGGCCGTCTGCGCGCGCCGCCGTCGAGAACGCGCGCGCCGCTCGGAAGCCCGACGCGCCTGGAGCAGGGGCGACATGGTCGCGGACCTGGCCGAGGTCGCAGCGACCGTGCCGGGGGACGGGCCCCTTGTCGTGTTCCACTCATGGGTGGCGGCGTACCTCGACGAGGAGCGCCAGCGCGCCCTCGCCGCGGAGGTGCGCGCCCTCGACGATGCCGGCCCGCGCCCGGTGCACCACCTCTATCTCGAGGCCGCCTACGAGACTCCGGGTCTGCCCACCCCGCCTCCGCCCGAGCCGGGCGGGCGCGCCGACGTGGCGACCGCGCTGGTCCTCGTCGCCCGCCGGCGGCGGCGAACCCGTGCGCCTGGCCGACGCCCATCCGCACGGCCGGTGGTTGCGTTGGTACCGTGCTACTCGTCGGGGCCCCAGGGAGCGTCGCGCCGTTCCGGCACCTCCACTCCATCCTCGGTGACCCTGGCGGCCGACCCGACCGAGGTCCGGCCGAATCGGGTGCGCACCGCGTCGACCGCGGCCGTCACCTCCTGCCAAGACTGCTCCCGGGCCTCGGCGCTCTCCACGTGCTCGCCGACCCCGTCGCCGAGGTCGAACGACAGCTGGTCCGTGCCGGCTACCACCAGCCCCGAGGCGCTGACGCCGAGGAGGCGGACACCTTCCCCCGGGTCGACGGTCGCGAGCAGCGCGGCCGCCACCTGCCCGATGGCGCCGCCCGTGGTGAGCGGGCGCGCCGAGGTGTGCGAGCGGGTGACCAGCGAGAGGTCCTTGAACTTGATCTTCACCGTGACGGTGCGGGCGGACGACGCCGCGCCGCGCAGCATGGTGGCCACCGACTCGGCCATGCGCAGCGCGTGGCGCTCGAGCTCGTCGGTGTCCACGAGGTCCCCGGAGAAGGTCTCCTCGTGCCCGATCGACTTGGCGTGACGGTCCGGGCGCACCGGGTCGGGATCCTCGCCGCGGGCCAGAGCCGACAGGTGCGCGCCGCTCGCCCGGCCCAGGCGCCGGACCACCGTGTCGAGGGGCAGCGCCGCCAGGTCGCCGACCGTGCGCACGCCGAGTTCGTGGAGGCGGCGGGCCGTCGCCGGGCCGACTCCCCACAGGGCCTCGACATCGTGGGCGTGGAGGAACTCGAGCTCAGTCTCCGGGGCGACGAGGTACACGCCGGCTCCGGGCTCCAGACCCTGACGCGTGGCGCGTGGTTTGGCGGCGCGGGAGGCCAGCTTGGCGATCATCTTGGACCGGCCGACGCCGACCGCACACCGGAGGCCGAGCTGGTCGTGCACCTTGTCGCGCAAAGCGTGGGCGATCCGTTCGGGCGGTCCGAGAAGCCGGATCGCCCCGGCCACGTCCATGAACGCCTCGTCGAGCCCGATGGGCTCGACGATCGGCGTGACGTCGTGGAGCACGGCGTGGAGCTCGGCGCTGACCTCGGCGTAGCGGCCGTGACGTCCCGGGAGGAATACGGCTTGCGGGCAGAGCTGGCGCGCCCGCAGCGACGGCATGGCCGAGTGCACGCCGTAGGCCCGTGCCTCGTATGTGCACGACGCCACCACCCCTCGGGCGCCGGCGCCCCCGACGATGATGGGCTTGCCGGCGAGGGTCGGATCGTCGAGCACCTCGACCGACGCGAAGAACGCGTCCATGTCGACGTGGAGGATGGTGGGGACGGCCGAGCGCTCAGGCACCGAGGTTCAACCGGCGGAAGCCCTCGGCGTAGGCCACTCCGGCTCGCCGGCCCTCGTCCGCCGCCCGCCCGCGCACCGCGTCGGAGGCCCAACCGGGCTCCCCGGCCAACTGGCTGCGATGGCACTCCACCGCGGCGGCCTTCCTCTCGATGGTGTCGCTCACGTCGACCCACTCGTCGGGATGGAGGGTGCCCGAGAGCAGCATCGTCGTGACCTGGTGCGCACGTCCGGCCTCGGGGAAGTAGTGCGGCAGGGCGGCAGCCGGAGCGACCGCGTCGAGCAGCGCCGCCCCGAGGATGCGGTGGTCGCGATGATTGACGTAGGTATCCCCGAAGAACAGAGCGGTCGGGTCGTGTCCACACACGACCTCGGGCCGGAGGGCGCGGACACGCTCGACCAGGAAGCCTCGCAATTCCTCGCTGTCGGTGAGCTCACCGTCGGGAAAACCCAGGTTGACGACACTCTTCAGCCCGATCAGAGCGGACGAGGCCTGGAGCTCTCCGGCTCGCTCCGCCACCAGCGCCTTCGGATCGGTGTCCGGATCGGCCGTGCCCTTCCCCCCGTCGGTGCACACCACGAGGTGGACTGCGCTGCCCGCCTCGGCCCAACGTGCGAGCGCACCACCGCATCCGATGTCGGCGTCGTCGGGGTGGGCGTAGACAGCGAGGACACCACGCGGCGTCGCCTCCATCACCGGCGCTTGGGCTCCGTCGTCTTCGTGAGGAGTCCCGCCTCGCGTTGGAAGTCGCCTGCCTCCTCGAAGCCCTTGTAGACGCTGGCGAAGCGAAGATAGGCCACGTCGTCGAGCGCCTGGAGCGCGTCGAGCACGGCCACACCGACCTCCTGGCTGGTGGGCTCGCTCGTCGCCGCGCGCAGCGCGTCCTCGACGGACTGCGCGAGCTCCTCCATGCGGGCATCGCTCACCGGACGGTTCTTGCACGCGGCGCGGACCCCGGCGACCACCTTCGCCCGGTCGAAGGGCTCACGTACGCCGCCGCGCTTCACCACCCACAGAGGGACGTCCTCGATGCGCTCGAAAGTCGTGAAGCGGCGCCCGCAGCCGAGGCACTCGCGTCTGCGCCGGATGGCCACGCCGTCTTCGGCCTGGCGGGAGTCGACGACGCGATCGTCGTCTGCTCCGCACCACGGACATCGCACTCCGCCGACGATAGTCAGGGAATGTGGAGGTGCTCCCCTGGCACCACGACGTTCGATCCGATTTCGCGCACAATCAGCGAGGCCAGGGACGCGGCGTGAGCGGGATCTGCCCGCGAGGCGATGGAGGCCAGCGTGTCACCCGGCTTGGCGATGTAGTCCGCTCCCGGTGCCGGCGTCGCCTGCGCCAGCGTGCTTCCTCCCAGGGCCCGCAGCGGCAGCGCCAGGAGTACGAGCAGCACGGCGACCACGAGGACCAGGACCACCCGGCGGCGGCGCACCAAGGGGGAGGGTGCGGCCCGCGCCGGGAGGTCGGGAAGCGCGTACAGAGCCGGGCCGCATGCCTCGTACTCGAGCTCGAATGCGACCGACATGGCGTCTCCTGTCCCGAACACCTGTTCGCTCCTCTGGTATTGGATCACGAACACCTGTTCGCTGTCAACCGACAAACGAACACCTGTTCGTGGCTGCTCCGCAGAATACGGCGGTGTTGTGACAGTCACCCGCGGCGGCGGGGAGGCGGGTGTTCTCCGCGACAAAATCGAACAGATGTTTGCCTCCGGGCGCCGGGCTGGCTATCGTGGCCGATGGCGAACGGACGTTCGCCCCCGCGCCGGTCCGGTGGGAGCCGGCGGGGTGGTACCAAAGGAGACCCGATGGTGGAGATCCTGAGCGGGAAGCGACAGCAGATCCTGGCCTTCATCGCCGAGTGCCAGCGCGAGCGGGGCTACCCGCCCTCGGTGCGGGAGATCGGGGAGGCGGTCGGCCTCGCCAGCTCGGCCACCGTCCACACGCACCTCGCCGTACTCCAGCGCGAGGGCTACCTCTCGCGGGACCCGAGCAAGCCCCGGGCCATCCAGGTGCACTGGGACCCGGCGACATCGGCCCCGATCAACGCGGCGGCCGTGCGCAACGTGCCGCTCGTCGGCGACGTGGCGGCGGGCACCGGCGTCCTGGCCGAGGAGAACGTCGAGGAGCTCCTCCCCATGCCCGAGCAGTTCACCGGCACCGGGCCGTCCTTCATGCTGCGCGTGCGTGGGGACTCCATGGTCGAGGCCGGTATCTACGACGGGGACTACGTCGTCGTGCGCCAGCAGCCCGAGGCGGACAACGGCGACGTCGTCGTGGCCGGCATCCCCGGCGGCGAGGCGACGGTCAAGACGTTCGCCCGCAAGGGGGACAAGGTGGTGCTGACCCCGGCCAACACCGCCTACGAGCCGATGGTCTACGACGGACGCCGACGAAGTGACGATCTTCGGCAAGGTGGTCACCGTCGTGCGCCGCCCGGCTCGGGTCGTAGCCGCCGCGACCGCTACTCCGCCGTCACCATCGGCGGTCGCACGGTGCGCGGGAGGTCGCGACACGAGATCGCGGAGGTGGACGCGTTGGCCCGAGCGCAGGACCGCCCGCCGGTAGATTCCCGACGCGAGCCACGCCATCCCGGCCGTCCCGGCGAGATGCTCAGGATCACGGACGCGGCGAACTGCCACCAGGTGCACTTGGTCCAGCCCGACGAGGACCGGCATGGCGAACGGTGCCGTGGGCGGCAGGTAGGCCAGCACCTTGAAGAACAGGCTCGGGTTGCCCGTGCTCGCCGTCGTGAGAGCGAGAGACGTAGCCCAGCACGATCGGCAAGGCTCAGCGGGAGGACCAGGGTCTGCACCTGGTCCTGGCGCTCGGCCATGGAACCGGCCGCCGCATAGACCCAGCAGTAGAAGGCGTAGCCGAGGACCAACCAGAGCAATTCGGCGCAGCAGGACGAGGGGCGCCGATGCCGTGCAGCAGGTCCGAGCCGACGGCTGCACCGACGGCGAGCGCAAAACCGACGATCAGCGCGGCCTGGCCCATGGCCACCAGCCCGATGCCCAGGACCTTGCCTCCGAGCAGCTGGATCGGACGGACCGTGGCCAGCAGGACTTCGACGACCCGGCTCGCCTTCTCCTGCATGACGCCCATGAGGATCCAGGTGTTGTACTGCGTCAGCATCAAGAACAGGAGGATGATCCCGATCGTCGACGTGCGTCTGCGCCGCTCCCTTCGAACTCGTCGCTTGCAGGTTCTCGACCGCGACCGGCCGGGCGTGGGCGACCTGCGTCGACCTGGGCGCCGGTGAGCCCGGCGACCTCGTAGGCCCGGAGCACTCCCAGGTTGGACGCCAACGCCTGGACGAACGTCGATCGCCGTCGAGTTCGCCTTCGCTCGCACGGCCTGATCGACGAGGATCCCCGACCGCCGTCGACGAGGGCGAAGTCGAGCCGTCCCGCCCGCAGCGCGCTGGCTGGCCTGGTCGAGGACGGCTCGGTGACGATCTGGACCGACGTCTGGCTCCCTGGCCGCTGACGGCGATCACGACGGTCGAGCGACTGGCTGACGCTCCCGACCACGCCCACCGTCTGTGGGGCGGGCCCGCCGTGTGTGGAGCTTCGGGATGACGATGGCCGCGCCGACGCCGAGGAGGATCACGAGCGTCCCGATCCGAAAGATCCGGCCCCGGACCCGCTCGCGTGATCTCTCGCCTCGCCACGAGGCCGACGTCGCCGAACACGTCCGTCGTCGAGGAGATGCCGTCCGGTGCGCGCGACCGTCGGTGGCGCCCGGACCCGTTCCTCTCGGCACTCTCGGTCCGTCGCCGGCGCCCGCCGAGCTGTCGGCGCCGAAGGTCCGGACGCGACGAACACGGCACCACAGAACGGGGATGTAGACGAACTTCACGTCAGGGCCTCGCGGAACACTTCGGACAGCCGGCGCCGCTCGAAGGAGAACTGGGTGACCCGGCCCGACGCCATGGCGGCCCGCAGCACGTAGTCGGAGTCCACGGTCGTCGTCGAGGACGAGCCGCGCCGCTCCGGCGTCGATCTCGGACACGCGTGACCCCAGGAAGATGGCGCGGCCCACTCCGCGGTGCGGTCACCTTCGACCCGGACGACGAGGCGGCGAGCCGCCGCTGGTGGCCAGCTCGTCGACGGTGCCCGGAGACGACCAGACGACCGTGGTCGATGATCGTCACCTGCTCGCACAGGTCCTCGACCAGGTCGAGCTGGTGGCTCAGAACAGCACGCAGCACCCGGCCTGCGCCTGCTCGACCAGAACCTGGCCGATGGCGTCGATGCCCGCCGGGTCCAGTCCCGCCAAGGGCTCGTCGAGCACCAGGAGCTCGGGATCGTGGACGAGCGCGGCCGCCAGCTGGACCCGCTGCTGGTTCCCGTGCGAGAGCGCCTCGACCTTGCTGTCCCTCCGATCGGCGATGTCGAGACGTTCGAGCCACCCCGGTGGCCGGCGGCCGCGTCCGGCTCGCTCAGCCCGTGCAGTCGTCCCAGGTACTCGACCTGCTCGCCGACGAGCATGCGACGGGTAGAGGCCTCGTTCCTCGGGCATGTAGCCGAACCGTCGCCGCTCGGCCTGGCCTACGGGCCGCCCGTTCCAGCGGACCTCGCCGGCGTCGAGATCGGTCAATCCGAAGATCGCCCGCATGGTGGTCGTCTTGCCGGCGCCGTTCGGTCCGAGGAATCCGACGACGTGCCCTGAGGGGACGTCGAAGGACAGATCATTGAGGGCGGTCAGCGTGCCGAACGTGCGGCGCAGCCCCGCGAGCTCGAGCAGACCTCCCACCGGTTCAGGCTAGCGGATGCGAGACTGTGCTCCGACAGCTGGCAGCGGATTGTTCGTCGCGCAATGGCGCCGGGGGTGTCTGGGGCGTCTACTTCAATAGGCGTGACAGGCGACGGTCGGCCAGGACCTTGCCGCCCGTCTGGCACGTCGGACAATACGACATCTCGTAGGACTCGAACGACACCCGGCGCAACGTGTCGCCGCACGGGGTCGGGCACGGCTCGCCCACGCGGTTGTGGACCTTGAAGCGACCGCCGAGCTTCGCCTCCGACAGGCCACCCTCACGGCTCCGCTCGAGCTCGAGCGCCTCGGCCATGACCGAGGTGGCGGCCTCGAGCAGGCGCTTCGCGTTGCTCGGCGTTGAGCGAGCCCAACGACGCGAACGGAGAGAGCTGCGCCCGGTGCAAGATGTCATCGCCCCAGCCGCGGCCGATCCCCGAGACGACGTGCTGGTCGCGCAGGTCGGTGGTCAGCTGCCGGTTGAGGTACTGGTCCGGATGAGCTCGGCGAACTCGTCGCTGCCCGGTTCGGGTCCGAGCCCGGACAGTGGCCCGTCGTCGCCCGGGGCGAGAACCCACCACGACGCTTTGCGCTGCGTGCCGTGCTCGCGCACCAGGACGGCGACCCCACTACCGTCGAGGCCCGCCGCTCCCGGGCCGAAGACGAAGCGGGCCACCGAACCACGCGGCTTCGTCTTCTTCGGCGGGTCCTCGACGTCGAGCCGGCCGGCCTGGGACAGGTGGAGCACCACGCGGTCACCATCCTCGAAGTCCCACACCAGGTACTTGGCCCGGCGGCTGACGCCGAGCAACACCCGGCCCACGAGCTCGTCCGGGGAGGGCGCGTAAGTCTTGAGCGAGGAGAAACCGAGAAGGTCGGCCCGGCGCAGCGTCATCCCGGCCAGGCGGGCGTCCAGCCGCTCGGACAGGGCCTGCATCTCGGGCAATTCGGGCACGTCACATACTCCCTGGTCGTGCTCTGACTCTTGTCAGTCGGGAAGGTTTGAAAACCTTGCCGAACGTTCCCAAAACACAGAGATCACAGTAGTCACGTAAGGCACGGAGAGACCGAGACATAGCAGTTACGGCAAAGGGGGGACCACCAAACCCGGCCGCCCCGCCGACGCAAACCGGTCAGGGTTCGATCTTCGCTGTCTGGAAGAACGCGCACTGGCTCTGGAAGGGCGAGCTTCCCCTCCGCGGGGGCGTCAAGACCTGCACCGCTGAGATCTACATCGAGTGCGAGCAGAAGCTCGACACTCTCGTATTCCGCTACGGCAGTCTCCTCAACCTCTACGCCAAGGACACCCTGTGCCACTACGCCCTGGAATGTGGGAAACAACAGGAGGAAGACGGAATCGACATCAGCACCTTTGAGACCCAGCGCCATGACATCGAGGTCTCCATCGCCCCGGCGTGTGGACGAGAAGTTGGGCCGAACCAACGTCGTTGACCTGACCGAGAACCATTTTCAACATGCTCTGGAGGACGCCGGCCCGCAAGGGTGGCAAGCGGGGTAAGGGACCCCTGACATCGCCTCAGGGGCCTCGTGGACCGCGTAGATGAAGGCGCCGTCGACCGGGGGCAAATCTGGGAGGCCATTCGTCTCGATGGCGCGCTGGTCGCCCCAGAGACAGATCCTTGAGGTGATCTTTGAGAACTCAGGCAAGCGTTGGGAGTATCCCGGCGTGAGCGAAGAGGACTGGCGTAAGTATCGATCTGGAGGGCGATCGTGGCCGATGTTGTTCGATCAAAGGCGCTTCGGGCCGGGACAAGTCAGTCGCCAGTTTGAGAACCTCTGAACTCGTAGGTTTCTAGATCGCAGAAACTTCAGCACGGAGTCGTTCGGCTCTCGTTTCGGGCCAGATGAGGATGATTCCTTCCCAGCGGCAAGACCGACGTAGTGTCGAGCGATCGAGAGATACGCCGTCCTTGCGGAATAGTTCCTTGGCGCACTCCTTCGCCCCAGCGATGTAGCCAAGAGGCTCCCCCAACTTCATCAGGTCAAGAGGTCGGCACTTGCCACGAGAAGCCGGTCGTAAAATCGTGTCACGGGGCGTCATCATGCCATTTGCCGATAGCCCCCTGTGCGGAAGGAAATGCAAGTAGTTCAGGGCAGTGGATGTGCTCCCGCAGCACGACCGCCTGTTGACCGCGACTACGAGCTTGCGACGATCCTCGCGGACAACGTGAGCATGGTCCAACAACATTCAAGGTCTAGGCAACGGCGGTGACCGTCAGACCTGCAGTTTGGTTTCCTGACCGGCGTCAACCCATATGGCTGAGGTCAGCGGAGCGCCCACTGAAGCATTTCTCTCGGTCCAACCGACGTGACGTTTCCCTGACCACTCCCTGAGCATTCCTCGGTCGCTTGTGCCAAGCTGTCCGGCGCCGATAGTCGGCGCACGGGGGAGAAGTCTTCGATCCGGATCGGAGAGAAGCGGACCGCCCGTGGGTATCAACCGAAGAAATCGGGGAGGGAAATACGTGTTCCGCAAACTCATGGCAGGCGTTGTCTTGTGCAGCGTGCCTGTCCTCTCTTTCGGTGTCGCACAAATCGCGACGATCGGAACCGCGGGGGCGGCGGGAAGTACGACATGTACTGGAACAATGACAGCAGGGCAACTCATCACCTTTGCGCCCCCTGGGGTCTCGGACCTCGGAAACGCGACGGCGAGTGCCAAGGCGACCTCGACCGGGTCTTCAGGGCCGCTCGCGTGCGTTACCAGCAAAGGAAAGTCGGAAACCGGGACCTTGAACTCGTCGAAGATCAAGACCAAGAGCACGTTGTTGTGCCAGAACGACTCGACCCCGCCGTCACCGTGCCCGACTGGAGACTTCGTGCAGAACTCGGCCAGCCAGTTTGCTGGGGGAGCCAGCACTTTGTTCAAGGCAGTGAAGACCACGTCGTGGGTAATCAAGGGCGTGACCTATACGGCCGGTAACACAGCATCGTCTGCCGCTGGTTCCGGGACCGGGCCGGGGAACTGCCCTGCCACCGAAGTGGGCTTCGTGCTCACCGGCAAACTCACGGCTCCGGCCTCGATGGTGGGCAAGTCGACCGAACTTACTTCCTGCCTCAACACTGACACAGGACCCAACACGACCGGCAGCTTCCTCAACGACATCGCTGCTGAGCTCGGTGGGAACACGTCAATCGTCATCGCCACCGCCACCTCGGACGGGCTGACGAGTTCGATCGTGTTCGCCTAGCGCCAGAGCTGTATTGCAACGGGCGGCCCGAGCGATCGGGCTTGAGAGGGACGGGGCTTCGGCCCCGTCCCTCTCTCATTTCTACAACCTCTGCGCTCCAACGCATCTCTGATCCGGGGCGTTACGAGTGGGGCTGCCACGGTGAAACCGCCGACGAGGATTCCGCCAGCCAGGAATGCTCCGAGTGCTTGACCTTCACGAGCAGTGGCCCACGTGGGCCACTGCTCACACCAGACGCCATCAGCTCGGAGCCGCCTGCACGGACGTCTTGCGGCGTCACCTCAGGATCCGGGCGAAGGGATGCAGGTGGGGCACTCTTTCACTTCGTTCTGATGTCTCCGGGAAGGTTTGGCTCGATCAAGCCCAGAAACGGCAATATCCGCCCACTGACTCAGGGGGACAAAAGCCCTTGTAGAGCACAATAGAGCAGTTGATCACCTACATAACTGAGTTGATCAAAAAGCGCATCCTTGTGCATCTCGGGCAATTCGGGCACGTCACAATGTACGCATGGCTTACACGCACGGGCATCACGAGTCCGTCCTGCGCAGCCACACCTGGCGTACGGCGGAGAATTCGTCGGGCTACCTGATCCCGCAGCTGAGGCCCGGGCTGTCCGTGCTCGACGTCGGGTGCGGTCCGGGCACGATCACCGCCGACCTGGCCCGCCTAGTCGCGCCGGGCGAGGTGGTCGGGCTCGACGCCTCGGCGGACGTCGTCGCGCAGGCCCGGGCCCACGCCGACGGGCTCGGCCTCGCCAACGTGCAGTTCGTGGTGGGGGACCTGTTCGCGCCCGACTTCGACTCCGAACGCTTCGATGTGGTGCACCTCCACCAGGTGCTCCAGCACGTCGGCGACCCCGAGGCCGCGCTGGTGGGCCTGCGCCGCGTGCTCCGCTCCGACGGGGTCCTCGCCGCCCGGGACTCGGACTACGGGGCGTTCACCTGGGCGCCTACCGACCCACTGCTCGACCGCTGGCTTGCGCTGTACCTCGACGTCACCGGTCGCAACGGGCACGACGCCCGGATCGGCCCGCGGCTCCCGGCGCTCGCCCGCGCCGCCGGGTTCGACCGGATTGAGGTTTCCAGCTCGACGTGGACCTACGCGGACCCAGACTCGCGGGAATGGTGGGGCCGGCTGTGGGCCGACCGCGTGCGGTTCTCGCGCCTGGCCGAGCAGGCCCTCGAGTACGGCATGAGCGATGCGGACGAGCTCGAGTCGATCGCGGACGCCTTCTTACGCTGGTCGGCATCCGCGGACGCCGTCTTCGTTGTGACCCACGTGGAGGTCCTCGCCCGGGGCTGAGGGCAGCGCGGGGACGGGTTCAGGCGTCGACCCAGAGCTGGTCGGTGTAGGTGTCGGTGCCGACGATGGTCGGGATGAACGGCAGCATGGCGACCACGGTGGCCCGGCCCGACTCCTCGACCCGACGCCGGTGCTCGACGAAAACCGGCTCCCACGCCACCTCCGGTGGGGTGTTGAGGAAGAAGAGGAGCACGGTGCGGTTGTCGCGGGCCGACTCGCGGGCACGTCACCCGGCGCGTCCACCTCGAGCGCGATCGGCGTGAACGCCGCGACTAGGTCGGCGTCGGTCCCGGGGAGGAGCGACGGCAGGTGCTCGGAGCGCAACCAGGACCAGAGCTCCTCGTTGGTGGTGTCCTCGGCCCGGTCGAGGAACACGGCGACCAGTCCGCGGTACGGGTGGTCGAGCGCGAGCTCCACCGGGACGCCGTCGGGTTCGCGCCGGTACTCCCAGGCGTACTGGTAGAGCAGCGTGTGCACGTGGTCGCGCTCCAAGAACATGCGTCCCGCCGCATGGAGGGCGTTCACCTGCCGCAGCGCCCAGCGGTTCCACACGTCGAAATAGCCGTCGAGGACCCAGTACAGCGCCACGTACGAGCCCCGGTTCGGCTCGCCCGTGATGGCGGACGGATCGGGGTCGCGCAGCGACTTCAGCCCGGCGGTCGCCACCCAGCGCCGGCCGGCGAAGTTGTAGGGCCCCACCATGCACCCGGCGTAGAAGTGGTCTCGCTCGTACCACCGGTTGTACGCCACCTCGTGTCCCCGGTGGGGCTCCACGAGCGTCAGCAACATGGAGCCCAGCTTCACCGGCTCTGCCTCGGCGCCGACCTCTATGGGGCGGCGCGGCTTCGCTTCCACATCCTCGGCCATGGCGAGCGAACCTAACAGCTCGGCGCCGGCGCTCAGACGGTCCCGGTCGCGAGGATCGGGTTGGTCGGCGCGACCGCGCCCCCGGCGGGCTCGGCCGTGATGGCCAGCGCCGTCGTCGTCGCCGAGCTGGCCATGGTGAACGTCGCCTGCCTCGGTGACGATCCGAGCAGACCGAGCGAGATCGGCTTCTTCTGAATGATCGCCCACAGCTGGTACGTCCGGTCGCCCGCCAACGCGGGCAGGTGCGACGAGAGGAGGTAGCCGCGCCCGTCGGGCACGACGACGAAGCGGGCTAGTGCAACGCCGGAGGACGAGTCCAGGGCGACCACCCGGTGACCCGGTGCACCGAGCGCCGCCCGGACGGCGGAGGCCTGGGCCCGCTGGGCGGACGCGGCCTGCAGGTTGCTCACCCGGTTGTCGGCCCGCACGAGGCCGACCGCGAGCACGGCGACGACGGCGGCGGCCGCGACGGCGACGAGCGCGGCCGCCGCACGCACGCCGCGCCGGCGGGCCGGCCGGGACGAGCGGGCCGAGGCCGGCGACGGCGACGGCGATCCACCGACCAGGCGGGGCATGGGCGGCGACTCCTCGTCCGCCGGGCGCGCCGGGAGCTGGCTGACGATGTTCGACCAGAGCCCTTCGGGCAGGGGCTCGACCGACTGGCCGATGGCACCCGCCACCTCGCGCAACGTATCGAGCTCGGCCCGACAGCGCGGGCAGGTGTCGACGTGGGCCTCGAGCTCCTGGAGCTCTTCCCCGTCGACCGCGTCGAGGGCGTAGGCGCCGAGGAACTCGCTCGCCTCCTCGTGGGTCATCACGCGTCCGACCCCCTTCACCCCGGCGTCGGTCAGGACGGCACGCATGCGTCGCATGCCGTTGCGTATCCGGCTCTTGACCGTGCCCTCGGGCTGGCCCAGGAGCTGCGCCACCTCGCGGTAGGTGCACCCGTCGAAGTACGCCAGCGCGATGGCGCTGCGCTCACTGGCGGGCAGCGCCTCCATGGCGCGTGCCACCTGGTCGGCGACGGCCAGGTCCCACACCTCGTGCTGGAGGTCGTACCCGGCCTCCGCCGTCTGGAGGGCGTCCCGAGCCTCGCGCTGGCGACGCGAGGTGGTCGAGCGCACCTGGTCCACGGCGCGGCCGTGGGCCTGGGCCAGGAGGAACGAGCGCAAGGAGCCCCGGCCCGGGTCGAAGCGGTCGGGCTGGTTCCAAAGGCGCAGGAAGACCTCCTGGGTGACGTCCTCCGCCTCGGCGGCGCCGTTGAGGACCCGCTTGGCCAGACCGAAGACCGCCCCGGCGTGGCGCCGGTACACCTCGGCCAGCGCAACCTCGCTCCAGCGGGCGATGGAGGTCACCAACTGAGCGTCGCTGACCTCTTCGATCGGTTGCATCCGTGTTCTGTTCGGCGCCTGCCCCCCGATGGATGCGCGACAACGCTCCATCCGGGCCTGTTCTGTGCTCCGGATAGTAGGCGTTGTGAGGACGACTATCGACTCCTATCTGGGCCGGGCGGGCCGGCTCGACCTCGAGGGCATCGACTTCGACGACTTCCGGGACCATCCGCTGCCGCCCGACGCCCTGCGGTCACTCCGCTACATGCACGACATCGAGCACCACACGGTGTGCTACCTGCGCGACCTGCTCCTGACGCCGGCCCACCGCGAACCCGAGATCACCTCGTTCCTCTCGTGCTGGGCGTTCGAGGAGATGTGGCACGGCGACGCCATCGGGCGGGTGCTCGAGGCTCATAGCGAGGTCGCCGGCGCTCCCCGCATCGCCGCGCTGCGCCACCGCCGGCGCCGCCAGGAGGCAGCGGCCACCCTCAGCACCATCGGGATCACTGCCTTCTCCGGCCGGGCCTTCGTCGCGTTGCACATGACGTGGGGCGCCGTCAACGAGTGGACGACGCAGGCGGCGTACGGCCGGCTGGCCCAGGCCGCCTGCCACCCGACGCTACGCGAGCTCCTGCGCCGCATCATGAAGCAGGAAGGCGGCCACATCGACTTCTATGCCTCCGAGGCCGCGCGTCGCCTGGCCGACAGCCCCAAGGCGCGCCGGCTCACCCGTTTCGCCCTCGCGCGGCTCTGGCGTCCGGTCGGTTCCGGGGTGATGCCCAAGCCCGAGGTCGGCGTTCCTCGTGAAGTATCTCTTCGGAGGCGAAAGGGGTCTCGAGACCGTGGCGCGCATCGATCGCCGCGTCGACCGCCTTCCCGGGCAGGGGAACCTCCACCTGCTCACGCCGCGCCGTCGGGGAGCTCTCCGTGTTGTAGCGGAGCGCGGACGTCGTCCGCCATCCGTCGTCGTGGTGCTCCGGGCCTAGAGTGCCCACGTGTCCTCGCCACCCGCCGACGAGGAGTCGCCGCCGCTCACCGCGGTGCTGCTCGGGACGGGCAACCCGGTCCCCGACGCGCAGCGGGCGGGGGCGGCGACGTTGGTGCGGGCTGGGAACGAGCGCTGGCTCGTCGACGCCGGGCGCGGCGTGTGCCTGCGTCTGGTCGCGGCCGGTGTGCTTCCCGTGATGCTCGGAGGCGTCCTGCTCACCCACCTCCACAGCGACCACATCTGCGACCTCAACGACGTGATCACCACGCACTGGATCATGAGCTCCGGACCGGTTCCGCTGCCCGTCTACGGGCCGGTGGGGACGGCCGGGGTGGTCCAAGCGACCCTCGCCATGCTCGCACCCGACGTGTCCTACCGGCTGGCGCATCATGCCGACCTCACCTGGGAGCCGCAGGTCGAGGTACACGAGATCGGACCGGGCGAGGTGTTCCAGAACGGGTCGACGACGGTCACGGCCGCCGCAACGGACCATCGTCCGGTGGAACCGACGCTCGCCTACCGGTTCGACTCGGGCGGGCGGAGCATCGTCGTGGCCGGAGACACCGTGCCCTGCCCGGGCCTCGACGAGCTGTGCACCGGGGCGGACGTCTACGTGCAGACGGTGTTGCGCGACGACCTGGTCCGCCTCGTGCCCATGCCGCGCTTCGTCGACACCATCGGGTACCACTCGACCGTCGAGCAGGCGGCCCGGACGGCCGCCCGGGCCGACGTGGGCACGCTCGTCCTCACCCACCAGATTCCCTCGCCGGCCCCGGGGTCGGCGGACGAGTGGGTCGCCCTCGCCCGACCGCACTTCGACGGGACCATCGTGTTCGGAGAGGATCTGACCGAGATCTGAAGCCCGTTCGGACTCCGACCCACCCTGGTGGAAGGCGAAACCCATCCGGAGAGGACGATCACATGAACACCGCGGTGTTGCGCCTGCGGGCGATGCGCAGCGAGGACCTCGCGATGGTGGAGCACTGGCTGGCGGCGCCGCACGTCGCACAGTGGTACCTGGCGGGATCCAGCCTGGAGCGGGAGATCGGCGACGTGCGCGACAGCGTCGACGGGCGTCAACCGGTGCACACGCTCGTCGTCGTGCGCGGCGAATCGGCGATCGGCTGGTGCCAGTGGTACCTCTGCGAGGTCGACCCGGCCTGGGCGGCGGACATGGGGGCGGGCCCGGGCGACGTGGGCATCGACTACGCCATCGGCGAACCCGCGCTGGTCGGCCAGGGTGTGGGAACGCAACTCGTCGGCGAACTGGTCCGCCTCGTCCGCGCCGAGCTTCCCGGATGTACCGTGCTGTCCGACCCCGAAGAACGCAACACCGCCTCCAGACGGGTGCTCGAGAAGAACGGTTTCGCCTTGGTCGCCGTGCGCTCACTCCCCACGGAACCGACCGACGATCCCGTGGCGATCTACCGACTGGCGGGAGACCGGGAGGACACATGATCACACTCGCACCATTCCTGCTCTTCGACGGAACCTGTGCCGAAGCCATGGCGTTCTACCAGGGCTGCCTCGGCGGCGAACTGACCGTCACGAGGTTGGGCGACACTCCCATGGCAGGCGGAGCACCACCCGAGCGCCACGGAAGGGTCGTCTACGCCCATCTCCAGGACGGTGCCATGGAGCTCAACGCGACGGACTGGCTCCATCCCACCCGGACGCCGAGGCCGGGCAACACCGTGGGTCTCTACGTGAGCGGCGACGCCGAAGGGCGGTTCCGCGAGATCTTCGATGCGCTCGCGGTCGGCGCGGACCCCGCGCTCTTCGACGCGCTGCGCGAAGAACCATTCGGACTCTACGGGCACCTGGCGGACCGCTTCGGGGTGCACTGGTTCTTCCGCGGTACGTCCCCCGGCGCCGCCTGAGGAGGTCGACAACTCAGCCGGCTCGCGGTACAGCAGCCACGGCCGGGCACGTACGTTTGGGTACTTCCTTGGCCCCAACGGCTTTGCCATGCTGACTTCGAACCTCATGGAGGAGGACATCATGAGCACCCTCGTCAACGTCGACAACTATGCGAGAGCCGAGGTTGCCTTCCAGGCTGACCGATTGATCACCGTCATGGGCGGGGAGATGAACACCTGGGTTCATCTCCGCCAGCCCACTCCGCTCAGTCAGCAGTCCGTGATCCGAATGAATCGGGACACGCTCTACAGCCTGGCCATCGTTGACATCAGCGACCAGGCGAGCGTGACGATGCCCGATGCGTCCGGTCGCTACATGACAGTGATGGTCATCAACGAAGACGGCTACCTCAACAGAGTCTTCCATGAGCACGGTGAGCATCCCCTCACGGTGGAGGAATTCGATACCTCGTTTCGTCCTCGTCGTGGCGCGGACCCTGGCGGACCCCACCGACCTCGACGACCTCGCCGTCGCCCATCGCCTCCAGGACGGACTCGTGATTACCGCATCGGCCACGCGACCCTGGACCACCGGGCAATACGACGAGGACAGCTACGAAGCGACCAAAAAACCGTTGTTGGAGCTGGGTCGTGGCATGCACGACTCGAAGCGGACATTCGGGCCAAAAGAACAGGTGGACCCCGTACGCTTCCTCATCGGATCAGCGGCGGGTTTCGGCGGTCTGCCCGAAGAGGAAGCGTTCTACGCGATCAAGACCCACCCGCAACCGGTGGGGCGCTTCCGCCTCACCGTCAAAGAGCCTCCTCTCGACGGGTTCTGGTCGGTCTCCATCTACAACGAGGATGGCTATTTCCAAGAGAACCAGTACGACTCCTACAGCGTCAACAGCGTGACCGCTGTCCCCGGCAGCGACGGTTCGGTGACAGTGACATTCGGTCCGGAGCCGGATGGTTCGGACAACTTCCTCCACGTGATGGACGGATGGAATTACGCCGCTCGGATGTACCGACCTCGACCGGCGATCCTGAATGGAACTTGGACCTTTCCCGAGCCCGAGCCGATGTAGTCCCGGCCTCGCACAACCGGCCCGGTTCGCCCCTGCCGGTTGCCCCGGTAATCCACGTCTGGCTCGAGGCGCCCGGCTTACTGTCACGGGTTCGGGAGCACAAACGAGCGACGTCCGAGCGAGGGAGCTGACGGTAAGGAGGTCGATGCGGTTGTAGGGCTATGGTCCACTCTCAGCGGGCGACGAGAGGCGGACAAAATGAACTACTTGAACGTGGTGCCGACCACGATTCCGAATATTCCGGGTTTCACGAGCGGCGGCACTCTGGTCCCGCCCGTCGGGGTCGGGTCATCCGGGGTCAATGTCCAGAACGGCACGTCGAGCTTTGGCGCGTCCACCCTCGTAGGGGTCGTCCTCGTGTTCTTGGCCGTCCTGGTCATGCTCTCTCTGGTCGGAGTGTTGGTGATCATCATCGTCGCCAACCGGGCTGATCCCGATCCGAAAGGGCGCCGACCGCAGTCGGTCTATTACTTCGCCGTGTCGTTCGTCACACTTGCGCTCGCCATACTCGGGTCTGCCGTGGTGGTTTCGGGCGTGGTCGCGTTCGTCGGCAATCATTCGAACTCGGTGATGAACTCTGCCGGCGCGCGCGATCGTGTTCGGTGGGTTCGCGACCCTCATCAGCATCGTGCTCCTCGTGGAGCACCTGCGCCGCGGTCTTTCGCTCGCTCGCGCCGACAGCGGAACGCAGGGCCCCTCGCAGCGTGTGGGTCAGAGCTACGTTTCTGCCGTCGCCTTCGTGTCCGTCGTCACGTTTGTCCTCCTCTGGGTGTTCTCGGTGTATCTCGTCTTCTCGTTGGCCGGACCGGGAGTGTTCGGATCGTTCGGCAGTCGTTCCAACACCGTGCGGGTTCTCATCGTGGCCGTCTATCTCTTGGTGGTTGCCGCCGTCGTGCTCTGGACACATCGCAGGCTCGTAAAACCGGAGCTGAAGATCTTCGGCGCGGTGGCCGAGCCTGACGTACCCACGCCGGGCGCGGTGGCCGACGCATAGCGGGATCTGAGCTCGCTGCGGACATTGCTGCACCGAGAGCGAAAGCGTGTCGGATCTGGTCCGGCGCGATCCCAACCCACGGACGTCGATCAATCGGAACGAACGATCGTCCTGCGCTAACCTCCGCCGCTCACAGAGGAATTTTGCGGATTCCTTGGCGGATTCAGGAGGCACACGAACATGAGCAACCGGCTGGGGATCTCGTCGATCCTTCTTGCCCTCACCATGGCCACGTCTCTCGGTTTGGCGGAGCCGGCCGGAGCCCGGTCGCCGGCGACAAGCGTTCCCGGTGCGCCGCAGAGTGTCGTGTTGTCGCCGATGGATTCGGCTCTCGGTGTCTCGTGGACGGCGCCGAAGCACGACGGGGGTCTGCCGATCACGAAATACGTCGCCACGGCGACGCGGCGGGGATCGACCACCGGGCCGAAGTGCACCACGACAGGGGCGACGACGTGCGTGATCACAGGCCTCACCAACGGCACCAAATACTCGGTGACAGTGCGGGCCCACAACGCCATCGGGTTCGGGAAACCATCCGACGTCGTCAAGGGGAAGCCTGAGGGCGGAGGATCCATCGGCTTCAACGACCCCTACGACATCGCCTTCGACGGGACCAACCTCTGGGTGACCAATGAAGGCAACAATTCGGTCGTCGAATTCACCCGGAGCGGCGTCCTGGTCCGGTCCCTGTCCGGTGGCTCCTACGGCTTCGACGGTCCCAGCGACCTCACCGTCGACGGCACGCATCTCTGGGTGACGAACTCGTTGGGGAACTCGGTCACAGAGATCAACGTGAGCGACGGGTCATTGGTTCGGACGATCTCGGGTGGCTCCTACGCCTTCGCTTTCCCGGCCGGGATCGCCTCCGACGGCACCCACCTCTGGGTCGCGAACACGGAGGGGAACTCGGTGACCGAAGTCGACGCGAGTGACGGTTCATGGGTGCGGACGATCTCGGGTGGCTCCTACGGGTTCGACGTGCCCTCAGGGGTGACGGTGGACGGGTCCGACGTCTGGGTGACGAACTACCACGGAGACTCGCTGACCGAGCTGACCACGGCCTCCGGGGCCTGGGTGAGGACGTTGAGCGGTTCCTCGTACGCCTTCAACGGTCCCAGCAACCTGACGGTCGCGGGCACGGATCTGTGGGTGACGAATCAGGGCACCTCGGGCAGTACCGGGAATTCCATCACCGAGGTGAGCACCGGCGACGGATCCTTGGTGCAGACGGTCTCCGGCAGCTCCTACGGCTTCGACGCGCCCTTCGGCATCACCTACGACGGCTCAAACCTGTGGGTCACCAACGCCTTTGGGAGTTCGGTGACCGAGGTGACGGGAAGCGGCTCGTTGGTCCGCACCCTCTCGGGCGGCTCCTACGGGTTCGTCGAGCCCACCTTCGTCGCGTTCGACGGGACCGACGTCTGGGTGACCAACCAGTCCGGCAAGTCGGTCACGGAAGTCAAGGCCAGCGACGGGTCCTGGGTCAGCACGTACAGCTGACAAGGACACGGACCCGGGGCGTCTAAGAGACGAGGCCCACCAGGACGTCCCTCGCCCGCTCGAGCTGCCGGCGCGTCACCCGCTCGTCGGGGTGGTGGGCCAGGAGGGGGTCACCCGGGCCGAAGTTGGCGGCGGGAACGCCGTGCTCCCAGAACGACGCCACGTCGGTCCAGCCGACCTTGGCTCGCGGCGGCACACCGGTGCGCTGCACCAGCGAGGCCAGCAGCGGGTGGCCGAGCGAGGGCGGTGCCCCGTCGCCGGCATCGACCAGCTCCCAGGTGTCTCCCGCGCCGGGCTCGAGCACCGGGTCGAGGAGCTGGTGCAAGAAGGCCTCCGCCTCGGCCGCCTTGCGGTCGGGCGCGTAGCGGTGGTTCAGCACCAGGGTCGCCTCGTCGGGCACCACGTTGGCCGCCACCCCGCCCTCGACCGCGACCACCTGCAGCTGCTCGGCGTAGGTGCAACCGTCGAGCACCACCTCGCGCCCGGGCCAGCCCGCGACGCGCTGCGATCAGGTCCCCGAGACGGTGGATGGCGTTGCGCCCGGTGAACGGGCGCGCCGTGTGCGCCCGCACGCCTCGCAACGAAATGCGGATGCGCATCGTTCCCTGGCACCCGGCCTCGACCAGCGCGTCGGTCGGCTCTCCCAGCACCGCCGCGTCCCCGGCCAGGAGGTCCGGCCGCTCCTGCCACAGCTCGAGCAGGCCGCTCTCCGCGCGGCCCACCTCCTCGCGGGCGTAGAAGCACCAGGTGAGGTCCATGGCGGGCGCCGACCACCGACGTGGCCACGTCGAGCATGACCGCCAGCCCGCCCTTCATGTCCGACGCGCCGACTCCCCACAGGGTGTCGCCGTCGACCCGCGGCGTCGCGTTCACACCGGGCGGCACGGTGTCGAGGTGCCCGGCCAGCACGAGGCGCTGGTCCCGCCCGAAGTCGGTGCGCGCCACGACGTTGTCGCCCAGGCGCTCCACCATGAGCCACGCGCATGGCGCCAGCGCCTTTTCGACCGACGCGGCGATCGCGTCCTCGTGACCGCTGACCGACGCGATGGCGACGAGCTCGGCCGTCGCGGTCAGCAGCTCGGGCCGGCCGTCTGCGTCCTCAGGTGCTGGCGCCATGCTCGCGCAGGACCTCGTTCAGCTGCGCCTTGTCGTGGCGCTCGCCCTCGCCCAGCCGCTTGATCACGAGAACGCAGGGCACGAAGAACTCGCCGCCGGGATATTCGCGCCGTCGGCTGGCGCGGATGGCCACGCACCACGAAGGCACCTCGCCGCGGGAAAGCTCCTCCCCGGTCTCGGCGTCGATGACGGGGATGGAGGGGTCGAGGAAGCTGCCGGCGCCGAGAACGGCCCCGCGGCCGATGCGGGCCCCTCCCGTGACCATGCAGCGGCTGCCGACGAACGCGTCGTCCTCCACCACCACCGGCACGGCGTTGGGTGGCTCGAGCACGCCCCCGATGCCCACGCCGCCGGCCAGGTGCACCCGCTCGCCGATCTGGGCGCACGAGGCGACCGTCGCCCAGGTGTCGACCATGGAGTCGGCCCCGACCCAGGCGCCGATGTTCACGTAGGACGGCATCAGCACGACGCCCCGCCCGAGGAAGGAGCCCCACCGCGCCGAGGCTCCCGGCAGGGCGCGCACGCCCGCTTCGGCGAAGCCGTGCTTCAACGGCAGCTTGTCGGCGTACTCGAAGGGCCCGTACTCGACCGTCTCCATGCCCCGCAGCGAGAACAACATCAGAATCGACTTCTTCAACCACTCGTGCACGACCACCCGGTCGGTCGCCGGGTCCACCTCGGCCACGCGTGCTTCGCCGGTGTCGAGCAGCGTGATCGCCTCCTCGACGACGGCCGCCGCGTCGCCGTCCGCCGGGGTGAGCGTGGCGCGACGCTCCCAGAGCTCCTCGATGCTCGCCTGCAGATCAGCCATG
Organism: uncultured Acidimicrobiaceae bacterium; assembly: GCA_963767195.1. Classification (GTDB taxonomy): domain Bacteria; phylum Actinomycetota; class Acidimicrobiia; order Acidimicrobiales; family RAAP-2; genus Bog-473. Next base: position 1,048,367 of record CAVYDA010000001.1, read on the forward strand.
GCTCACCCTACCGAGCGCGCTCGGGAACGATCGAGACGCCGCCCCACGAGCTCCAGGCGCTCCATCGGCTGGACCACCGCGACCCGCACGTGCCGCGCCGCGCCTTCGCCGTAGAGGTCCCCGGGGGCGACGAGGATCCCGCCGTCGGCCGCCAGCGCCTCGGCCATGGCCCAGGCGTCGCCCCACCGAGACGCCGCGGGCACCGGTACCCACAGGTAGAAGCCCCCTTCGGGCAGCTCGCACGGGCAGCCGTACGCCGCGAACACCGCGGCGAGGTACTCGAGGCGTTCGCGGTAGCGGACCCGCTGTTCCGCCACGTGCTCGTCGTCCGCCAGGGCGGCCACCGCGGCGGCCTGGACCGGCCCGGGGACCATGAGCCCGGCGTGCTGACGCACGGCGCGCAGGTACTCGACGAGCTCGGCGTCCCCGGCGTAGAAACCGACCCGCAGCCCGGCCAGGTTGGAGCGTTTGGACAGCGAGTGCACGGCGACCACGCCCGTGGACCCGTGCTCCAGCACCGAGCGCGGCTTCCCGGTCCAGGTGAACTCGGTGTAGCACTCGTCGGAGAAGACCGGGACCCCGTGCGCCCTCCCCCACTCCGCCTCGGCGCCGAGGTCGCCCAGCCCACCGGTCGGGTTCGAGGGCGAGTTGGACCACAACAGGAGGGCGCGTGCCGCGTCTTCGGGATCGACCGCGGCCAAGTCGAGCCCGCCCGCGTGCCCGGCCGGCGCCGCGACGAAAACGGCGCGGCACCCGGCGAGCTCCGCCCCCATGGCATAGGTCGGGTAGGACACCTCGGGGTAGAGCACGGTGTCGCGCTCGGGCCGCCGCAGGCGCAGGACGTGCGGCACCGACGCCACCAGCTCCTTCGAGCCGACCGAGACGGCCACGGACGAGGGCGCCAGCTCGACGTCGAAACGGCGGCCCAGCCAAGCCGTGGCCGCTTCGCGCAGGGCGGCGCTGCCGGCCGAAGCGGGATAGCCGCGCTCGGTGTCCGACGTCGCCAGGGCCTCGAGCACCGCGCGGCGGTGGGTCGCACGGCGTGCCCACCGAGCAGTCGACGATGCCGCCCGGATGCGCCGCGGCCACTTCGGCCAGTCCGTCGAGGCGGTCGTAGGGGTAGGGCGGCAGGCGGAAGGTCACGGCGCGGACAGGAACTCCGCGAAGCGGGCCCGGCCGACGTCGTCGAGCACGACCTGCAGGACGGCCGACTCCTCACCGTCGCGCTGGCCCACCACCTCGCCCTCGCGGTGCACGGCAGCGAGGACGTCGCCCCGCGCCCACGGCACGACCAGCTCGACCGCCCGGTCCGCGCCCCGGAGGCGGTCCGCCACGACGCGCAAGAGGTCACCTATGCCGTCACCGGTCAGGGCCGAGACGACCACCGAGCCCTCTATGCCGTGCGTCAGCGCCTTGGCCTCCTCGGGCGCGCGGTCGGCTTTGTTCACCACGACGAGCTGGGGCACGGCGTCGGCCCCGATCTCTTGCAGCACCTCGTGGACCGCCGCCATCTGCATCCCGGCGTCGGCCGCCGTGCTGTCGACGACGTGCAGGACGAGGTCGGCCAGCCGGACCGAGTCCAGAGTGGAACGGAACGCCTCCACCAATTCGTGGGGCAGCTTGCGCACGAAGCCGACGGTGTCGGTGACGAGCACGGTCTCCCCGCCGGGCAGCTGCAACTGGCGCGTCCGCGGGTCGAGGGTCACGAAGAGGCGGTCATCGGCCGGCACACCGGCGTCGGTCAGGCGGTTGAGCAGGGTCGACTTGCCGGCGTTGGTGTAGCCGACGAGGGCGACCTCACGGTGGCGACCACGGGCCCGGCTGCGCCGCTGCAGCGAGCGCGTGCGCTCGACCTCGCGCAGGTCGGCCTCCAGCCGGTGCATGCGGCGCACCAGCCGTCGCCGGTCGACCTCGAGCTGCGTCTCGCCCGGCCCCCGGGTCCCGATCCCGCCGGCCTGCTGGCTGAGCGAGAGGCCGCGGCCGCGCAGTCGGGGCAGCCGGTAGCGCAGGAGCGCCAGCTCCACCTGCGCCTTGCCCTCCGGGCTGCGCGCGTTCTGGGCGAAGATGTCGAGGATCACGGCGGTCCGGTCGATGGCGGTGCGCCCGAAGAGCTTCTCCAGGTTCCGGTGCTGGGCGGGAGTCAGTTCGTCGTCGAACACGACGGTGTCGGCGTCGAGGCTGCGCGCCAGTGCGGCGATCTCCTCCGCCTTGCCGCGGCCGACGAACGTGGCCGGGTCGGGGGCGTTCCGGCGCTGCACGACGCGCCCCACCACGTCCGCGCCCGCGCTGTCGACGAGCTGGGCCAGCTCGTCGAGCTCCGCGTCGACCTCTTCGGAGGTGAGGCCGGGGAAGACGACGCCGACCAGGATGATGCGCTCCCGGAACGTGCGCTCAATGAGAGTCCCGGGTAGATCGGTGAAACTGCTCATACTCGGGACCTGGGCGCCACAGGTCCAGCGTATGGCCTGTGCCGGTGCCTCACTCCCGCCACTCCCTCCGGCTCCCCCACCCTGCCCCTCCTGAGCGGCACGACTTCATCTTCGCCTTCGTTGTCATCGCGTGCAGCGTGCCGCCAGTCCGGCCACACTGTGGCCGAGAACCCGGGCGGGAGCGGTCTTCATCCGGGCGATGACGAAGGAGGAAGCATGTTGCGAGGGGCGGCAGTATTGGCGGCCGGTCTGGCCATGACGGCGAGTGTCGGGCTGGCGGGCGGTGCTGCCGCGTCGGCGGCGTCTCCCGTGCTGCATGTCAAGCCAGGTTCGAACTGGACCGCGGAGGTCAACGGCGGTGGCGGGTGTGAAGTCGAGACGTTCGCCGCGAACCACACCTTCCACGGCGGCTCGTACGGCGACAAGGGTCCGTGGAGCGGTGGAGGCAACAAGATCACCATGACCTGGACGGCTGGCTACGTCACCGGCCTGACGTTCACCGGTACGTTCACCAAGACGCCGACGAAGGAGTACGTGGGCCACTTCGGCGGTATCGCCGCGGCCACGGGCCAGTTGGTCCAGGGGGTCGTTTCGAACTGGGACGGCTTCACCTGTTGAACAGCTGATCGGTGTGTGACGCAGTCTCGGGGTGGATCTCCGCTCCGGGACTGGTTGCTCAAGAGAGCATCCCGGGGTGGATCTCGACCTCGGCCACCTTGCGGACCGGACCGGCCAAGTGGGCCGAGGCGCCGTCGCCCGACCCGAGCACCACTTCGAGCACGCCGCCCGGGTTGCGCACCCGCACCGCGCCCTCGGACGCCACTGCGCCCCAACTGCGCGCGGCCGCGGCGGCGGCGACGCTGCCCGTCCCACAGGCGAGGGTCTCCCCCGCGCCGCGCTCGTAGACGCGGAAGTCGAGCAGCTCCCCGGCGTCGTCCTCCGTCACGGTGATCCACTCGACGTTGATGCCGCCGTCGTACCCGCCCTGGATCTTGGGGCCGAGCTCGGCGACGTCGACCGACGCCGTGTCGGGGCCGAGCAGGACGACGTGGGGGTTGCCCACGCCGACCGTCCGGGCCCGACGGCCGTCGAGCTGGCCGGGAAGCTCGGGACCCAAGGTGACGGGTCCCATGTCGACGCTGGCCGTCGCCGAGCCGGGCACCTGACCCGGCGCGTAAACGACGGTGCGGACACCCGCGGCGGTGGCGACCGTGAAGCGCGGTGGGGCTACCAGCCCGGCGTCCACCGCAGCCTGGGCCAGGCAGCGGATGCCGTTCCCGCTCATCTCGGCCGGCGAGCCGTCGGCGTTGCGCAGATCCATGGACAGGTCGCAGCCTTCGAGACCGGGACCGACGCGTATGACGCCGTCGGCCCCCAGGCCGTGGTGCCGGTCGGCCAGCAGACGCACCTGGGCGGCCGACATCCGCTGCACGTCCTCCGGGTCGAGGACGACGAGGAAGTCGTTGCCGGCGGCCTCGTGCTTGGTGGCGTGCACTGCTCCATTGTCGCAGCCCGCGGCCGTCAACCGTGCACGAGGGCTCGTTCCAGTAGCGACTGGGCCTCCTCGGCGCACGTGGCCCATTGCACGCGTGGATCGCGGCGGAACCACGACGCCTGGCGGCGGGCGAACTGCCTCGTCCGCCGCACGGCCGCCTCCAGGCAGGGCTCGAGCGGGACGCCCTCCTCCACGTGGGCCAGGATCTCGCGGTAGCCGAGCGCCTGGCGGGCCGAGCGCGACAGCCCGCGCGGCCGTGCGGCCAGCGCCTGCACCTCCTCGACCAGGCCCGCCTCGACCATGGTGTCGAAGCGGACCGCAATGCGCCGCTCCACCGCGTCGGCGGGGACGGCGAGCCCCACTTGGGCCGTGCCACCTTCGGGGTAGGCCTCGAGCCCGGGGCCGAACTCCGAGAACGGCCGTCCCGCGCCGAGCGTGACCTCCAGGGCCCTCACGACGCGTCGCCGGTTGGTCGGGGCCATGCGAGCGGCCGCGACCGGGTCGAGGGCGCGCAGGCGGGCGTGAAGGTCGGCCGGTTGGGCCGTCCCGTCCTCCAGCTCGGCCTCCAGCGCGGCGGCCACGTCGGGGTAGCGGCCGGGGATGGCAAGGTCGTCGACGACGGCACGGTGGTAGAGCCCGGTGCCGCCCACCAGCAGCGCGTGCCTCCCGGCCGCCGCCACCTTGGCCAGGGCCTCGCGCGCCGCCGCCTGGAACTGCGACACCGTGAACTCCTCGTCCGGGTCGACCAGGTCGAGGAGGTGGTGCGGCACCGCCGCCCGCGCCGCGGCATCGGGCTTGGAGGTGCCGATGTCCATGCCGCGGTAGACGCACATGGAGTCGACCGAGACGATGTCGCAGTCGCCCCGCCGACGGGCGAGCTCCAGCGCGGCTCCCGACTTGCCCGTCGCAGTCACCCCGACCAGGGCGACGGCCGTCACCCGCTGGCGACGGGAATGAGCCTGCGGTGGCGCGGCCGCGCCACGACCTCTTCGAGCCGGCCCGCGAGGTGGTGGGGGTGGCCGGAGGTGATCGTGACCCGGGCCAGGGCTCCCGGTGCCGGACCGCCGGGTCCGCCCGGGAAGTGGACGAGCTTCCCCTGGCGGCTACGCCCGGTGAGCATGGCCGCGTCGCGCCGGCTCACCCCCTCGACGAGGACCTCTTCGCTACGCCCGATCCGCGCCTGGTGGCGGGCCAGAGCCGAGCGGTCGATCACCGTCTTGAGCCGCTCGAAGCGCTCGGCCACGACCTCGGGCGGCACGAAGTCGGACTCCATGACGGCGGCACGCGTGCCCGGGCGCGGCGAGAAGACGAACGTGAACGCGCTGTCGTAGGACGCCTCGGCACACACGGCAAGCGTCTGCTCAAAGTCGTCCTCGCTCTCGCCGGGGAACCCGACGATGACATCGGTCGTCACCGCCAGGTCGTCGACGGCCGACCGGGCCGCCGCCAGGCGCTCGAGGTAGCGCGTCGCGGTGTAGCCACGGCGCATGGCGCGCAGCACGCGGTCGCTGCCCGACTGGAGCGGCAGGTGCAGCTGCTCGCACACCTCGGGCGTCTCGGCCATGGCCGCGATCGTCTCGGGCCGAAGGTCCTTGGGGTGCGGGCTGGTGAAGCGGATGCGCCCGATCCCTTCGACGCGACCGACGGCGCGCAGGAGCTCCGCGAACAGCGGTCGCCGCCGCGTCAGGTCGCGGCCGTAGGAATTGACGTTCTGCCCGAGCAGGGTGACCTCGCTGTGACCGGTCCGGGCCAAGCCCTCCACCTCGGCCACGATGTCGTGCATCGGGCGGCTCACCTCGTGACCGCGTACCGACGGCACGATGCAGAACGAGCAGGAATTGTCGCACCCGGTCTGAATCGTCACCCAGGCGGCGTAGGGCAGCTCGCGCACCGCCGTGAGCGGGCTCGCCTCCTGGCCGGGGTCGGGCGCATCGAGAACCTCGGTCACCGGACCCTCGGTCCGCGCCCGACGCAGCAGCGCGGGGGCACGGGCCAGGTTGTGCGTCCCGTACACCACGTCGACCCAGCCCACCCGTTGCTGAATCAGCTCCCGGTCCTTCTGGGCCAGGCAGCCGCCCACCGCGATCTGCAGGTCCGGCTTGGCGTCGACCAGTTCCTTGAGGCGGCCGAGCGTGCCGTAGAGCCGCTGGTCCGCGTTCTCCCGGATGCAGCACGTGTTGAGGACGACGACGTCGGCCTCTTCCATGCTGGCGGCCGCCTCCATGCCGTCGGCGACGAGCAGGCCGGCCAGACGTTCGGAGTCGTGCTCGTTCATTTGGCACCCGAAGGTGCGGATGAAGTAGGTCCGCGGCACGCGGGGAAGTCTACGGAAGCGGGAGGCGCCTCCGACTTCGACGTGCGTCAGAGGCTGACCTCGGCGTCGTCCCCGTAGACGATGCCGCCCAGGTCGGGCCGTAGCGCCAGGACCTGGCCCGGCAGACCCGACGACGTCAGCACGAACTCGGCGCGGTCGCGCACGACCTCCAGCGTCTCGGTGGTCACCACGCCGAGGAGCGTCGGGCCCGCCCCGGACCAGCAGGCCGCCAGCGCGCCGGCGTCCACCAGGCCCCGGAGCAGCTCGGGCGCTTCGGGGAAGAGTGCGGTGCGGGCCGGCTGGTGGATGCGGTCGTCCATCGCCTGGCGAACCAGGGCGGCCGGGCGGGCCAGCCCGGCCAGCAGCAGCGCCATTCGGCCCAGGTTGAAGACGGCGTCGGCGCGGCTGAGGGTCTCCGGCAACAGCGTCCTGGCCTCGGGCGTCTCCAGGTTGCGCTCGGGGACCAGGGCCACGAAGGCCAGGTCCGGGCTCAGGGGCAACGGTTCGTAGACCGGCCTCCCCTCGACCGTCGTCGCCGCGACCAGCCCGCCGAAGGCGCTCGCGGCCGCGTTCTCGGGATGCCCGTCGTGCGCCGCGGCGATGGCGAAGGGGTCCTCAGCTCCGGCCGCGGCGGCGGCCGCGGCGGCCAGCGCCGCCGAGGATCCGAGCCCGCGGGCGACCGGGATCTGCGAGCGGACGGTCACGGCGATGCGGTCGTGACCGAGCACCTCCCCGGCGACGCGCGCCGCGAGATGCGTGGCATCGTCGAAGAGGCCCGCACCCTCGCCTTCGGTGCGCACCGACAGCGCGGCCGCAGGCTCGACCTCGACGCTGACGTAGCGGTCGACCGCCACCGCCAACGTGTCGAAGCCGGGGCCGAGGTTGGCCGAGGAGGCGGGTGCCCGGGCGCGCATCGACCCGACGCTAGGCCGTGGTCAGCGCGGCCGCTGGGCCGACGTCAGAAGCCGGCGCGCCACCGTCAGAAGAGACGCTGCATCCAGGTGAGGCGGGGTACGTCCTGGGACAGCAGGACCGGGACGACGGCACGCTGCTCACCGAGCGTGACGACCACCGTGCCGACGCGGTCGCCACGACGGGCCCGGTCGGTGAGCGGAGCCCCCGGCTCGAAGCGCCGCCCCACGGTGGCGCCGGGCCAGGTCAGCACGTTCACCGACGACGCGGCCCGGGCGTCGACGGTGGTGCCACCCTCGGCGACCCGGGCGACCACTTGCCCGCGTGTCATGGCCACCGTCGCTCCGATGTTGCTTGCCGTGGTGTCGGCCAGGTCGAGCGCGTGGAGGCCGGCCGTGACGAGGACCCCGGGTCCGGTCTGCCCCGTGACCGCCGTGATGACGAGGGTCGGTACGCCGTGCACGGTGCGTACCACCGCCAACACGTCGCACCCGCCGGCCTGCGAGGTGAAGCCGGACTTCACCCCGATGATCCCGCCCAGCCCGAGCAGCGGGGTGTAGGTCGAGATGGTGCCGGCCACGGGCAAGGTGACGCTGCGCATCAGGACCATGGAGGCAAAGACGGGATCCTCCATGTCGGGTGCCGCCACCTTCAAGATGTCGCTGGCCGTCGACTGCGATGCCGCGGCGATGCCGCTCGGGTCGGCGAAGTGCGACTGGCTCATGCCGAGCTGCGCCGCGTCGGTGTTCATCTTCGCCACGAACGAGGCGACGCTGCCGGCGTCCCAGCTCGCCAGCATGTCGGCGTAGTTGTCCGCCGAGTGCACGAGCATCCCGTTCAGCAGCTGCCGCTCGGTGAGGACCTCCCCGACCGCCACCAGGGCGTTGGAGTCGTCGTTGTTCGTGTCGGCGTCGTAGTCGGCGATGTCGGCCGCCGTGACCGTGACGCTCGGCCCGGTCGCCGTGCCGGTCAGCGGATGGTCGTGCAACACGACGTAGGCCGTCATGAGCTTGGTCAGGCTGGCGACCGGCACCGGCTTCTGCCCGGGCGAACCGGCGGTGACGTCGGCGGAGGGCACCGACACGGCGCCCTGGCCGGCCGCCGGCCAGGGCAGACGAACCGTTGCCCGCGGCGCCTGCACCGAGCGCGCCAGATCGACCGTGACCGCCGGGGCGGGGTCGGGCGCGCTCAGCCGGACGGCGGCGACCGTGCCCAGTCCGGCGACCACGACGAGGAGGACGGCGACGAGGACCAGCACGCGTCTCGAGCGGCGCCGCCCGCGACGGCGCGCCCGGCGGGAAGTACGTCTCCTCGCCCGACGGGGGCTGGGACGCCGCGCCTCCTTCGGACGAGCCGGCCAAGAGGGACGCCGCGTCCCGCTGCGTCACCGACGCGAGCAGCGCGTCGAGCTCGTCGGGCGTCATGAGGACGGCGCGAGCCTTGGACCCCTCGCTCGGCCCGACGACCCCGCCGCGCTCGAGGAGATCCATCAGCCGTCCGGCCCGGGAGAAACCCACGCGCAACTTGCGCTGCAACATGGAGGTGGAACCTAGCTGGGACCGGACCACGAGGTCGCGCGCCTGCGCCAACAGCTCGTCGTCGTCGTCTTCGACCACACGGGCGCCCGAAGGCCCGTCGTCGACCTCGTCGATCCCCACGATCGCCTCGGCCTGGCCTCCCTGGGCCTTCCAGTGGCGCACGACGTCGCGCACCTCCTCCTCTGAGACCCACGGCGCCTGGAGACGTCGCGGCACGTTGGAGGACGCGGTGAGCAGCAGCATGTCGCCCTTGCCGACGAGGCGCTCCGCCCCGGGCTGGTCGAGGATGACCCGGCTGTCGGCCAGCGAGGAGACCGAAAAGGCCATGCGGCTCGGGATGTTGGCCTTGATCACGCCGGTGATGACGTCGACCGAGGGCCGCTGGGTGGCGATGACGAGATGGATACCCACGGCGCGCGCCATCTGGGCGATCCGCACAATGGAGTCCTCCACGTCACGTGCCGCCACCATCATGAGGTCGTTGAGCTCGTCGACGACGACGAGGATGAACGGCAGCATCTCGGGCGGCTCGGGCTCTTCGGGCAGGTCGGACGCGTCCTCGACGGCAGGGTGGTCCTCGCCCAGCACCGACGCGGCGACGTCGCGGATGCGACGGCGGTCCGAGACCGGGGGCGGGGCGATCAGACCATCGGCCACCAGCTGGTTGTAACCGGTGATGTCGCGCACGCCGTTCTCGGCCAGCAGGTCGTAGCGGCGCTCCATCTCCTTGACCGTCCACGCCAGCGCGTTGGCGGCCTTCTTGGGCTCGACGACGACCGGGTTCAGCAGGTGCGGCAGCTCTTCGTACTGCCCCAGCTCGACTCGCTTGGGGTCGACGAGGATCATCTTCACCTGGTCCGGGTCGTCGCGCATCAGGATCGACGTGATGATGGAGTTCATGCACGACGACTTCCCCGAGCCCGTCGCACCCGAGATGAGGATGTGCGGCATCTCGGCCAGGTTGACCATGACGGCCCGCCCGGCGATGTCCCGGCCCATCGCCACCTCGAGCGGGTGGGAGGCGCCGTGGGCCTCCTCGGACTCGAGGATGTCGCGCAGGGAGACGAGCTGGCGCGTCCGGTTCGGCACCTCGACGCCGATGGCCGACTTGCCCGGGATGGGCGCGAGGATGCGGACGTCGGGCGACGCCATGGCGTAGGCGATGTCCTTCGACAGGCTGGTGACGCGCGCCACCTTGACACCCGAGCCGAGCTCTATCTCGTAGCGGGTGACGGTCGGGCCCACCCGGCTGCCGACGAGGCGCGTCTCGACGCCGTGCGCGGCGAGGGCGCGCACCAGCTCCTCCCCCGCCGCGTCGACCTGGCGCTGGTCGGTGCGCACCTTCTTCGACGAGTGCAGCAGCGAGAGACCCGGCAACACCCAGCCCCCGGGCGCGCGCGGCGCCGACGCAGCCGGTGCGAGCGCGGGTTCGGCGCGGGACGGCGACGGCAGCTCACCGTCGGGCTCCGGCACTCCCTCGGGTTCGGCTTCGTCTTCGGGATCGAGCGGGATGTCGATGTCGAAATCCCGCGCCTTGGCCGCGTCGGCCGCGCCGCCTGCGGCCGGCCCCGCGCCGGTTCCCTCCGTGACGGGTGCCGGAGCCGCCGACGTGCCCGTGTCGTCTGCGCTCTTCCCCTCGGTGCCCAGGCTCACGAGGGGCCGGCCCCGCCAGAGCGAACCGGCCGTGCGAACGCACCAGGTTCCCCCGGCGCGCAGGGCTCGGCCCACGGCGGAGAGAGAGACGCCGGTGGCGACGAGGAGCGCGACCACGAAGAAGGCGGCAAGGAGGACGGCGGCGCCGCCGGTCCCCAACCCGGCGTGGAGCGGGCGACCCACGACGGCTCCGAGGTACCCGCCGGCGTCGCGCAGCTCGCTCGAGTGGTTCAAGGGCGGGTTGTGCCGCAACTGCGCCAACCCGCACACGGCGAGCAGACCGAGCACGGAGCCGACGGCAAGCCGTACCGGATCGGCGGCGCCGGGTCCCTCGTCCCCGGCGTCCGGTTCGGAGCCGCCGCGCCGGAGGAGCAGGGCCACGCCGGCGCCGACTGCGACGAGCGGGAGGAGGACGCGGGCCCACCCGGCGACCAGGGCGAGCCCCGAGTCGACGCCGTGACCGACCGGGCCGAGCCCGGGTCCCCAGAGGGCCAGGGCGAGCAGGACGCCGAGCGTGACGAGACCGACCGCCCACAGGTCGCGGGCCTGCACGCGCCAGAACGGCTCCGCGCCACGCCGGGCCGCGCCGGACCGACGCTGCGACGCCGGAGCGGACTTGGCCTTCTTGGCCGCGGTGCGCGCCTTCGCCGGGGTCCGTGCGTCCGGACGCGTCGGGGCCCCTCTGCGAGTCGTCATCACAGTACGTCCGAGATTACCGTCTGACCTGGCCCTCTCCGGGGACCGTCCGCGCCGGGTGGCCTGGTCGACCTCCCCGAGGGGAACGGTGAGCCCGCCCCTTGTGAAGCGAACATATGTTCGCTATCGTAGACCCGTGGCACTCCGGTGGAGGCTGGCGGAGAGCGAGGAGGCAGGGACCCTCTTCCCAGACGAGCGCAAGGCCGAACGCCACCTCGGCAAGGGTGCCTACGCCGGCATGGAGTTCCTCCACGTCAACGCCCGCAGCATCATCAACACGGTTGCGCCCGAGAGCGTGGTGCCCTTCCGGTACACCATCAACCCGTATCGCGGGTGCAGCCACGCCTGCGTCTACTGCTTCGCCCGGCCGACACACGATTACCTCGGCCTCGGCATCGGGACCGACTTCGAACGGAAGATCGTCGTGAAGGTGAACGCCGTCGAGCGGCTGCGGGCCGAGCTGCGGTCGCCCCGATGGGGCGGCGACTGCATCGCCATGGGCACGAACACCGACCCGTACCAGCACGCCGAGGGGAAGTATCACCTCACGCGCGGCATCGTGGAGACCCTTTCGGCGGCGCGCAACCCGTTCAGCATCCTGACCAAGTCGACGCTCATCCTGCGTGACGGCGCCCTGCTCGCGGCCGCGACCCAGCGAACCGATGTCGCGGTGAGCTTCTCCATCGGAACGCTCGACCGCGATGTCTGGCAGTTGACCGAGCCGGGCACGCCCCCGCCCGACAAACGGGTCGAGGCTCTGCGCCGACTGACCGAGCTCGGCATCTCCTGCGGGGTCCTCGTGGCCCCGGTGCTGCCCGGGCTCTCGGACTCCGAGGAGCAACTCCGAGAGGTGACCGAGGCGTGCGCCGCCGCCGGGGCCGTGTCCGTCCACGGCGTGGCGCTCCACCTCCGCGGGACCCTGCGGGGCCACTACCTGGACTGGCTGGCGGGGGTGCGGCCCGATCTCGTGGCGCTGCACCGGCGGCGCTTCCGCCGCGGGGCGTACCAGGACGACGAGGAACGCGAGCGCATCGAGGGGATCGTGCGCCGAGCCGCCATGCGCGTCGGGGTGACCGGGCGCGACCGCTACCGGGCCGAGCCGCGCCCCGAAGCGTCGACCGACGGAACCGCGTCGAGCGCGACGGCGAGCGACGAGCCCCGCGACGCGCAACTCCGTCTGCTCTGAAGTCTCGCCCGCCGTACGCTTGGCCGCGGTGCCCGACGTCATCGCCATCGCGCATCGCGGCGACCCGATCGGAGCCCGCGAGAACACGACGGCCGCCTTTGCGTCCGCACTGGCGCTCGGGGCCGACTGGGTGGAGCTCGACCTGCGGCTCACGCGCGACGGGGTGGTCGTCGTCCTGCACGACCAGTCGCTGCAGCGGCTGTGGGGACGCGACGTCTCCGTCGGCGACGTCGACCTGGCCGAGGTACAACGCCTGGGCGACGGCGACGTGCGGATCCCGACGCTGGCCGAGGTGCTCGAGGCGTTGCCGCTGCCCTTGATGGTCGATTTCACGCGCCGCGAGGTCGTGGCGGGCGCCCTGGACGCGGTGCGCTCCGCCGGAGCGATGGAGCGGGCACTCTTCGTCACCGGCAACGTCGAAGCGCTGCGCCAGCTGCGAGGCCTTTCCGACGAGGCCCGGATCGGGCTCACCTGGGTCGAGGGCACGCAGCCTCCCGCCGGGCTCCTGCGCGAGATCGGGGCCGAGTACTGGAACCCGATGTTCGACCTGGTGACGCCCGCCGGCGTGGACGCCGCGCATGCCCTGGGCCACGAGGTGTCCACCTGGACGGTCGACCGCGACGAGGACATGCACCGGGTGGTGCGGGCCGGCGTCGACGCCGTGGTCAGCAACCGGATCGGCGACCTGGTGCACTTCCTCGGTCGGGGCTGAGTAGTTCCTCCTCTCCGGTGCGGGCGGTTTGAGCCGCCCAGGAGCGAGCGCGCGAGAATGGATGCACGACAGGTTCCCGCGACCAGCCGGTGGGGAGCGACCCACGCCTGCCCCACCCGGCCTCGGCCGGGGACCGAAGGACGCCGCCGTCCGGAGCGGGTCCTCGGGCCGCCCGCGTCGGTACGCGCCTCTCCGCGCTGGCGCTCACCGTGGCGCTCATCGTGGCGACACTCGGCATCGGATGGTTGATCTGGAGCGTGTTCGAGTGGCGGCGTGGTCGGACACCCGCCTACCGGCTCGTCGGGCTGCGCGTCATCCGGCGTTCGGATGGGCGTCGGGCCGGGCTCCTGCGATCCGCCGTGCGCGAGTTCTGCTGCGCCCTCCTGATCCTTCCGACGATCGTCGTCTGTTGCCTTCTCGCCTTGACCTTCGTCATGGGTGCATCGCCGCCGAGCGGGCTGATGAGCCGACCTCGCACCGCTCCGTGGGACTGGCTCAGCCGCACCGAGGTGGTCGAGGATCGTCCTCGCGAACACGACCTCGTGCTCGGCGGTGACTGGCCGGCGGACGCCTCGGTGGGCGGCCTCGGCGCAGGCGCTGAGATCGGCTCGCGCCAGAACTGACGACCCGGCCACAGACCGGTGGCCCGGTCTCGTCGCAGCCACGTAGCCATGCTGTGTCCTTCGGGCCGGCGGTACCTTTGGCCGCCGTCTCCGGTTCGGTGTGCCGGCCGGTCCATGCCAGCGTCCGTGATGTCGAGGGAGGGTCGAGAAGACAATGGAGTTTCGCGGGAAGATCGCTGACGATTGGCGCGACTCGGAACCCTGGTGGCCGCCGGTCCCGACACCGCCGGACGGCGCGCCGAACGTCTTGCTGATCGTGCTCGACGACGTCGGGTTCGCCCAGCTCGGCTGCTACGGCTCCGACATCGACACGCCGCGGATCGACGGCCTGGCCGCCGACGGCATCCGGCTCGGCAATTTCCACACGACCGCGCTCTGCTCGCCTACCCGCGCCTGCCTGATCACCGGCCGGAACCATCACCGCAGCGGCATGGGCCGCGTGGCCGACCTGGCCAGCGGCTTTCCGGGGTACTGGGGCCGGCCTCCTCGCGAGAACGGCTTCCTGTCCGAGATCCTGCGCGCGAACGGATACGCCACCTACGCCGTCGGCAAATGGCACCTGAGCCCCGAAGACGAGACGAACATGGCCGGGTCGCGCTCGACGTGGCCGCTCGCCCGCGGCTTCGACCGCTGGTACGGATTCCACGGCGGCGAGACGCACCAGTTCGTCCCCGCCCTCTACCACGACAACCACGCGGTCAGACCGCCGCGTCGCGTCGAGGACGGTTACCACCTCAGCGCCGACCTGGCCGACCGGGCGATCGAGTACCTCGCCGACCTGCGGGCGGTCGAGGACGAGCAACCGTTCTTCCTGTACTTCTGCACCGGCGCCTGCCACTCGCCCCACCACGCCCCCGCCGAGTGGATCGAGCGCTACCGGGGCCGGTTCGCCCAGGGATGGGACGCCTGGCGGGAGGAGACGTTCGCCCGCCAGCTCGAACTCGGTGTCGTGCCCGCCGGCACGGTGCTGTCCCCCGGCCGCCCTGGGTCCCGGCCTGGGAGAGCCTCGACGACGCCAGCAAGGAGTTGGGGCAACGGTTCATGGAATGCTTCGCCGCGTTCCTCTCCTACACCGACGCGCAGATCGGACGGCTACTCGACTTCGTCGACGACCTGGGGGACGCGGACCGCACCCTGGTCGTCCTCGTCTCCGACAACGGCGCCAGCTCCGAAGGCGGGAGGGACGGGACCATCAACGAAGGTCGCCTGTCCAACTTCGAGGGTTCCCCCGTGGACGAGATGCTCCGCCGCATCGACGAGATCGGCGGCCCGCTCAGCCACAACAACTACCCGTGGGGCTGGACCATGGCCGGCAACACGCCCTTCAAGCGGTGGAAGCGCGAGGTGCACGAGGGGGGCGTCGCCGACCCGTGCATCGTCCGACTGCCCGCCGACCGGCGGTCCGGTCCCGGTGGTGGCGTGCGCCGGCAGTTCGCGCACGCGGTCGACATCATGCCGACCGTCCTGGAGCTGGTCGGCGTGGACGCGCCGCCGGTGATCGACGGGATCGACGCAGTCGCATCTGGACGGGACCAGCTTCGCCTACCTGTTCGCCGCCGCGGGCGAGACGGAGCCCGGGCGTCACCTGACCCAGCACTTCGAGATGCTCGGCTCGCGCGCCATCTACCACGACGGCTGGAAGGCGGTCGCATACCACCCGGTGGGACCGATCTACGACGACGGCCTACGCTCCAACGCGCCGTTCGACGAGGACGTCTGGGAGCTCTACCACGTGGCGGAGGACGTCTCCGAAGCGCACGACCTCGCCGCCGAGCACCCCGAGAAGGTCGCCGAGCTCGTCGCGCTGTGGTGGGACGAAGCCCGTCGCAACGACGTGCTCCCGCTGGACAACCGGGTGCTCGAGGTGATGGCCCACAAGAACGACCGGCGACGGCCACGCGACACGTTCCGCTACTTCCAGGGCGGCGCACCGGTGCCCGAGTGGGTGGCCGCCGACCTGCGGAACCGGTCCCACACCATGACGGTGACGGTCGACCTCGCGGACGGCACCGTCCCGAACGGCACCCTCCTCGCGCTCGGGTGCGCCCTGGGCGGGTGGTCGCTGCACGTCCTCGACGGCCGGCTTCGCTATGTCCACAACCTGCACGGCCAACGGCTGTACGAGGTCGTCGCCGACTCGCCGCTCGACGCCGGCCGCCATGTGGTCGAGTTCCGCTTCGACAAGGACCAAGGTGCGGGGGGTCAGGGGACTCTTTGGCTTGACGGCGAGAACGTCGGCACCGGGAACGTCGACCGCTTCACGCCGGTCGCCTTCAACGAGGTCGGAATCGGGCTGACGTGCGGCTACGAGTGGGGACCCTCGGTCGGGGGAGACTACGCGGCGCCCTTCCGCTTCAACGGCACCATCGTGCGCGCCGAGGTGACCGCCACCGGCCCGGTCGTCCGGGACCCGGTGGCAGACGTGGCCGCCATCCTGGCGTCGCAGTGACGCGGGCGGCGGCCGTCGGCGTGTGATTCGGAGCGCCACACTGCGACTCTTGGGCGCGTCGGGTTCAGGACGATCTCGCGCTTTGCGCTGCCGCACCAGACGAACACACTGGTTGCGGTGCTTGCCCTGGGCAGCCGCCGGGGTAACTGCTCCACGGAGGTTTTGAGCCCGATTCCCGGGCGGGACTCATGTGGAGCGCTCATCGACGATGTAGGAGCAAGTCTTCGATCGATCGAGAAACCGCGCCTCGTCCTGCGCCACACCCGAATCGGGAGCGCACATTGCGGAAACCCGGCGGGGCCGGACAACCACGACGGCAGAATCCTAAACACGACGGCAGAATCCAAAATTTGATCACCTGCCGATCCTTATCGTCGGTCTCTGGTCTTGATTGATCGACTGTGAGGACAGGTCTACTGTTCGCCACGACGGGGGGTCGCACGACAAAGGGGGTAACGGTGGGGGCAACGCGAGGGCAGCGACACGCAGGGTGGTTTTGGTCGGGACCATGGTGGCCGGGCTGGTGACCCTCGTTGCCGGTCCCAGTGCCAGCGCCAGTGTTCATGGTGCGGCCACGAGACTGGTGCCACGTGTCATAGTCATCACACCGAGCCCCAACCGGGGCAACGGGACCAACCAACTCTTTGGCGTGTCCTGCGCCACGACACGCTTCTGTATGGCCGTCGGGTATTCCGTGCACCCCAATGGGTCGGGAACCCGAACCCTGATCGAGAAGTGGAACGGGGTCGCCTGGCACATCTCGACCAGTCCCAACACCGGCAACGGCCCCTCCCTCTTGGCCGTTTCCTGTCTGAAGCCGGCGGGGTCATCGCAAAAGTTCTGTATGGCCGTGGGTTCCTATGTGGTCGGGTCGATGAACCACACTCTGATCGAAACGTTCAACGGGACCTGGTCCATTTCGCCCAGCCCCGTTGGTGGCACGTCGGTTGACCTTTACGGTGTGTCGTGCACCAGTACGACGTTCTGTCAGGCCGTGGGCTATGTCGGGAATCCGTACCAGACCCTCATCGAGACGTGGAACGGCACCAGCTGGTCCGTTACCCCTAGCCCGAATCTGAGCACGGTGGATGATCAACTGACCGCCGTCTCCTGCACCAGTACGAACTTCTGTGAGGCGGTGGGTGATGGGTGGTCGGGCGGACCGTTGCTGGACACCCTCATCGAGACGTGGAACGGCACCACTTGGACTATCGCCACCAGTCCCCGCCGCCGGGCCCGGTGCCCGGCCTCGGCGGAGTCTCGTGCACCAGCACGACATTCTGTGACGCCGTGGGTGCGTACTCCCTCGGAGCATCGGGGGCGGGCACCCTGGTGGAGAACTGGGACGGGACCAACTGGACGGTGGTGCCCAGCCCCAATCAGGGGACCAACGGCAGCGAGCTCAACGGGGTGTCGTGTACCAGCCCCACCTTCTGCGAGGCGGCCGAGGTCTACGCCACCACGTCGTCGACGGCCCCGCTGGTCGAGACGTGGGACGGGATCAGCTGGACCATCGACCCCAGCCTGGGCCAGGGGACGGGGAGCCAACTCAATGGCGTCTCCTGCACCAGTTCGACCCTCTGTCAGGCCGTGGGCGAGTACAGCACCACCGGCTCGATCTACCGGACACTGATCGAGAGCGGTCCGTGAAAGGCGACCAAGCAGAAGACCGTGTCGACGACCCGTAAGACTGCGACATGCCAAACCAGCCACCGGCAAAAAGGCCACGAAGAGGAGAGCGGCTCCGAAAACGGATGAGGCTGCCACGCCGCGGGGGACTCGACGAGTCCGGGTTCCGGGCTTTGGCTCGTGAACGGCCGCCTCCCATACCGCAGCAGCTGTGCGCACCGCCAGGAGCCGTGCCGCACCCGACACCGACACCGTTTGCGACTGCCCAGCTCAGAGGGTCCACCCAGGAAGAGCGGCCGTCTGCGGGCACCTTCGGCGGCGTCGATCCGCGCAGCATCTTCCAGATGACCTCAAGAACACTCTGGGTGACGAAACCGGCCAGCGCTCCCAGGCAGACGGTGCCAGCCTTCCAGCCGTATGTCTTGACGAGCGGTACGCCGACTTAAAACTAAAGCCCATGGAACAAACCTGGTTCATCACCGGCTCCTCACGCGGCCTGGGCCGCGCCCTCGCCCGAGCCGCCCTCGACGCCGGCGACCTCGTCGCCGCCACCGCCCGCCAGCCCGCGCAGCTCGACGACCTCCTCGCCGAATACGGCGAGCGCATCCACACGATCGGCCTGGATGTCACCGACGCCCAAGCCGCCCGTTCGGCGATCGCGGATGCCCGCCGCCACTTCGGCCGCCTGGACGTCATCGTCAACAACGCCGGCTACGCCAACGTCTCACCGATCGAGACCACCGACGACGAGGACTTCCGCGCCCAGTTCGAGACCAACTTCTGGGGCGTCTACCACGTCTCCAAAGCGGCGATCCCGGTCCTGCGGGAGCAAGGAGGCGGCCTCGTCATGCAGATCTCGTCCGTGGGCGGACGCGTCGGCGGCTCACCGGGGATCGCCTCGTACCAGGCCGCCAAGTTCGCGATCGACGGCTTCAGCCGGGTGCTGCGGGCCGAGACCGCGCCGTTCGGCGTGAAGGTCATCGTCGTCGAGCCGAGCGGATTTCGGACCGACTGGGCCGGCTCCTCCATGACCGTCCACGACATCCCCGAGGCCTACGCCCCGACGGTCGGCGCCATGAACAGCCGCGTCCGGCAAAGCACCGACGGACCCGCGGGCGACCCGGCACGCGCAGCCGAGATCCTCGTCCAGGTCGCCAAACGCCGCGACATCCCCGACCACCTGCCCCTCGGGGTGAACGCCGTCGAAGGCTCGATCCGTCTCGACGAGCAACTCCTCGCCGAGGACCGCAGATGGAGCGACGTGAGCCGCTCCGCCGACTTCAGCGAGCCTTACCCGATGGAGCTCCCAGCCGACACGCCCCAGTAGACCGACCATGCGGGAGTTCGAATCCCTGCTCCTCGATGGCACTCGGAGAACCTGGCCCGCCACGCCCCAGAACGCCCGGTTGCTCACCGATCAGCCCGATCTTTGCGGTTCCTACCCCAAAGGTGGTCGCCGATCCGCACGTCCGCGGGGATAGACCATCGTCATAGCCACGTTTTGACCGGTCGTACCAGGGGCGGGGCACCACCGGCAAAACCCGACCTCACGATCCCGCCGCCCCGAACGTCTACCGGGTGTGATTCGCGACACAGGAGGAGCGAGATGTTGACCATGGACGACGGAACGGTGGGAACGGTGGCGGCGACGCACACGACGATCGCCTCCAAACTCGGTGAACTGACGGTCGTGGCCCGCGAGGGAACCGTGGTCGGCCTGTACTTCCCCGGCCACTGGCCCCGGCCCGATCCGGCCAGCTTCGGGACCTGGAGCGACGTCGGCTTCAGCGCTGTCCGCGACCAGATCGGCGAATACCTCGCCGGCGACCGGCAGGAGTTCGAGGTGCCGATCGCTACGAACGGCGACGAGTACCAGGAACGAGTCTGGTCACTGGTCCGCCGGATCCCGTACGGCGAGACCGCCACGTACGGCGACCTGGCCCGCCAGCTGGGAGACGGCACAACTCCTCAGGAGGTCGGCGCCGCCGTCGGCAGGAACCCCGTGTGCCTTCTCGTCCCGTGCCATCGTGTCGTCGGTGCAGGCGGAAAGCTGACCGGCTACGCAGGTGGCCTGGCTCGCAAGCGGTTTCTCCTCGACCTCGAGGCCGAGACCGTGGGGCGGGCGCGCAGGCTCTTCTGAGATGGGCCCTCACGTTTCCCACGGTTCCGGCGTCTACCGAGCGTGACCGACAAGCAACCCTTCTCCGAGGTGGTCGCGCGGCACGGCTCCACCGTGCTGCGGGTGTGCCGAGCCGATGGTCGGCCCGATCGACGCTGACGACGCGTGGTCCGAGACGTTCCTGTCGGCCCTGCAGGTCATATCCCGACCTACCCGCCGACGCCAACGTCGAGGCGTGGCTGGTGACCATCGCTCACCGAAAGGTGATCGACCTTGTTCGCAAGGCTCACCGCGCGGCGAAGCCGGTGGCCGAAGTCCCTGTCGAGCCGACCGAGTTCGACCACGACGACAGCGAAATCGATCTCGCTCCGCTGCTGGGCCGGCTCCCGGACCGGCAGCGACTCGCCGTCGTCTACCACTACCTCGGCGGCCTGCCGTATGCGGAGGTGGCCGGGCGTGATCGGTGGGAGCCCGGAGGCGGCGCGGCGAGCCGCGGCAGACGGGATCGCCAAGCTCCGAAAGGCCCGGGCCACAGGCGCCATCGGGCACGAGACTGAAGGAACGGTGTAAGGACCATGACCATCGAACGACCCGACCAGGACTTCGCCGAGCTGTTCGGCTCTCCCCCGGAGAGGAGGAGCTCGCCTCGCTGTACGCGCGACTCGTCGCCCAGGCCGACGATGGGGGCCTGCTCGACGTCGCCTACCGCACCCTCGACACTCCAGTCGGCACGCTGCTGCTGGCCGCCACCCCGACCGGGCTGGTTCGGGTCGCATACGAGCGGGAGGGCCTCGACGCGGTGCTCTGCCACCTGGCGGGCAAGATCAGCCCCCGGATCCTCCGCGCCCCGCGGCGGCTCGACGAGGCCGCCCGCCAGCTCGAGGAGTACTTCGCCGGGCGCCGCACCGAGTTCGACCTGCCGCTCGACCTCCGGCTCTCGGCCGGCTTCCGTCGCTCGGTGCTGACCTACCTTCCGGCCATCGGTTACGGAGAGACCGCCAGCTACCAGTCGGTGGCTGCCGCGGTCCACAACCCGAAAGCCGTACGGGCCGTCGGCACGGCGTGCGCCACCAACCCCTTGCCGGTCGTCATCCCGTGCCACCGGGTCATCCGCTCCGACGGACAGCTCGGCGCCTACCTCGGTGGCCCGGAGATCAAGCACCAGCTGCTCGACATGGAGGCCCACCGATGACCGGGCACGCCACCGACGCGGTCTCCGCGTACCGGCGGCGAGTCGATGGCGCGGACTGGGCGAAAGGTCGCATCCGAGCTCGACGAGCTCGGATGCGCATCGCTCCCACGACTGCTCACCGCGGCCGAAGCCCATGAGCTGATTGAGCTCTACGACCGGGACGAGGCCTTCCGCTCTACGGTCACGATGGCCCGACACCGGTTCGGCGAAGGTGAGTACCGCTACCTGGCCGCCCCCCTCCCCGAAGCGGTCGACGAGTTGCGCCACGCCCTCTACCCGCACCTGCTTCTCGATCGCCCGGGACTGGTACACCAAGCTCGGGCGGCCCACCCCCTGGCCCGACACCCTCGACGAATGGCTGGACGAGTGCCATCGGGCCGGGCAGACCAAGCCGACCCCGCTGATCTTGAAGTACGGGCCGGGCGACTGGAACGCACTGCACCGCGACCTCTACGGCGAGCTCGTCTTCCCCCTCCAGGTCGTCATCAACCTGACCGAGCCCGGCAAGGATCACACCGGCGGCGAGTTCCTCCTTGTCGAGCAACGCCCGCGGGCTCAGTCCCGTGGCACGTCGACGACGCTCCCGTACCTGCAGGGGATGGTGTTCACAACCCGAGACCGGCCGATCCGCACCCAGCGAGGCTGGTCGGCCGCGCCGGTGCGACATGGTGTATCGGTGTTGCGCTCTGGGCGGCGCTACACCCTCGGCATCCTGTTCCACGACGCCCTCTGATGCGGCAACGGACGAGGACCTACGCACTCGTCGGCGCCGATGGGAGGCCCTATCGCAGTGCGAAAAAGGGGACAGTGGGTGGACATAGAGGCACAAAGATCTTCGGTCGCCTCGACTGCCCCTCCGCTCTTCGGGCTCTCGCTCGAGGCGGCTATGTCCGCCATCGCGTGTTCTTTGCGGACACGGCGACTGCCAGGAAGGCCGGCTACAGGCCGTGCGCGGTTTGCCTGGGCGGTGCATATCGGGAGTGGAAGGTGCGCACCACCGAGGCGCCAATCCCCTGCTTCCGCCGGGAGACGTCGATCCCGATGACGACTCGGCGCGAGTCCTCCCCAAGTACGACATCGACGGCGAAAGACCCTCCCCACGCCGGACGCCGCGCCGGCTCCACTTCCGTACCGTCAGAACCAGCCGGAACGAACCGGCCTGACCCATGGAGGTGCGAGATGCAAACGCAGACGAAGTTCTGGTCCCGGCTCGGCGTGCTCGGCGGCGTCTACGCGGTGCTGTTCCTCATCGCCAATATCTTGATCGGCAATGAGCCCGGAACCGGGGCCGCCGGGGCCACCGTGCTGAGGTACTACCACACGCATCGAACAGCAGAGATCGCGGGCGTCTTCGTCGCCGCGCTGGCGGTGGTGGCACTGACGTTCTTTCCGCGTCGCTGCGCCACACGTTGAGCCGCACCGACGAGGGGCGATACCTGGCCAACGTCGTCACGGCCGGCGGCGCCGTCTATGCCGTCGGCCTCATGCTGATGGCCGCCCTGATGGTGGCGCTCGTCGATGCCGCCAACAAACACCTGGCGGGCCCGGCCCAGACCCTCAACGTGCTCAGCAACGACCTGTGGGTCCCGGTGGTCGTCGGAATCTCCCTGCTCGGTCTCGGGACGGGCGTGTCAGCGCTGCGCAGCGCAACCTTGCCCACCTGGCTCGGCTGGGCGTCCGTCGTGCTCGGTGTTCTGGCCCTCGCGGGACCCGTCGGCGCCATCGCCTTCCTGCTCGCCCCGGTGTGGGCGCTGGTGACCGGCATCGTGATCATGCGCTCGTCGAGGAAGACAACGGCGCAAGCCGATCCCGCTCTGGCCGGCTTCACCACAGCCGACGCGTGAAGTTCGAGTTCCGCTTCGGCAGAAAGCGGGTGCGGGGTGGCCAGGTGACGCTCTGCCCGGACGGAGAGACCGCCGGTACAGCGAACTTCCACACAGCGAATACGGTCCGTGTCGAGCTGAACGCACCGGCGAACACCCTGAGGTCATTCTTCGATGACCAGTCGAGAGATCTTCCCGTCACGCAGAGTGAAGCGGAAGTGGAGATCGACCTTTCCTCCGGGGAAGTTCCCCTCCAGGTGGTGCATGACGTCGAAGTGGTCGTCGTCGCTCTTGGTGGATCCGATCATTTCGATGGTGTACGTGAACTCGCTGACCGAGCGTGACAGCCAAGCTCGGATCTCTTCGAACCCTTCGTACGTCCTGCCTTCGTCGGTCACGCTCGCGTCGTCGTTGTAGCGCTCCATGGCCGTATCGAGATCGCGTGTGTAGTGGGCCTTGAGGTAGCTCGTCATCACCCCGTGCAACTCATTTGGATCGATTGTCGTCATGTCTCAGGCTCTTCTCTCAATGGACGTCGCGTCTGCTGACCACCCCCCGCCCCCGGGTCTCCCCCTCGAGAGAGTCAAACTGTTCACCGACGAGCGCGGGTCGGTGGCCGTCTACATTCCTGTCGCGAACCGGCCCTCCTCTGGAGCGGTCCAGCAGGGTGATTGCGCCACCGAAATGGCGACCACACTGCACCTGGGCCCACACGACGACATCGACGTCACCTACGGAGCGCTTGACACCTCCGTTCGCCAGCAAGCGTGGAGGTCGCCGGACCGGTACGAGAGATCTACCACGTCGGTCCCCGAGACACGGAGGACGTTTCTACGTGGTGCACCGAGATCGGCTGGCCCATCTTCCGAACCACGGCCGAATCGGCTTGAAAACGCCTCGACCTTTGTGATCCAACCCGGCACTGCTGCCGGTGGAGGGTTTGCACTGTTCATTGGGCCAACCGGTCAATCACCGTGGCCGTCATCGCAGTCAATCACCGTGGCCGTCATCGCATCCTGAACAACGGCGAAGCAACGAACAACCGGCCGGCCACTTTCGCGACGCCACTGAGACCTTCGGGTGTGCCCACCGGCAAGAACGGGAAGCTCGAGAACATCGGCCAGCCCAACCAGCTGCTGCTTGCGACTGGCCTCGTATCCTTATGGTCGCTGGCCGCGTTCCGATCTGGAGGCAATCGATGCGACACAGGGCAACAGTGGAACTCGTCCTGGACTGTGCGGAGCCAAAGAGGCTCGCCACGTTCTGGCGAGAGGCACTCGACTATCGCGACTACTACGCGGATGCGAATTTGGCTGTGCTCGTTCCAAAAGAAGGGATCGCTTCACCGCTCCTCCTTCAGGGCGTACCCGAGTCCAAATCCGGCAAGAACCGCATGCACCTCGACATCGTGGTCGACGACATCGAAGCCGAGGTCGAGCGGTTGCAGGCACTCGGCGCTCATCGCAGCGACGAAGGTGTGCAGAGCTTCGGGGGAACCCGATGGGTCAGAATGTCAGACCCAGAACAGAACGAGTTCTGCGTCTCCACCGGCATCGAGTGGTAACGGCTTGATGCTTCCAGGAACTCGGGTAAGCCCCGATGTGGGCGCAGGTGGCGGGGATCGTGATCCTGCGCTCGCCGGGCCGACAACCGCGCTGGCCGACCCCGCCCTCGTCGGCTTCACTGCAGCCGACGCGTGAAGCCCGAGTTCGCGCCCTCGGTAGGGCGAGCCTGCGTGGCGGCGGTCAACCGTCACCACGCAGCTCTTCGGGTGTGACGATCACATCGACAAGAGCTTCGGATCGGACCACGGTCAACGCCAACGGCTGGCCGATGGCGTCGCCGAGCATCAGTCGCTGCAAGGACTGGGCGCTGGTGGCTGCCTCGCCGTTGGCACTGACTAAGAGGTCGCCTGATCGCAGTCCGGCCTTGGCGGCTGGTCCGTCCGAGACGACCTGCTCGATGCGCATTCCGGTCTTCTGGTTGAGTCGAGTGGCCAACGGCGGAGGGAGCGGGGCGGGGGTTCCGGCTAAGCCCAGATAGGCCCGGCGGACCCGACCTTCAGCCATGAGAGTGGCGATGATCTGTCGCGTGATTCCGTTGATGGGGATGGCCAGTCCGACGCCGACCCCGGCCACCGCGGAGTTGATGCCCACGACGTCACCCGAGGCGACGACGAGTGCCCCGCCCGAGTTGCCCGGGTTCAGTGCGGCGTCGGTCTGAATGACGTCGTCGACGATGCGCACGTTCTCCCCGGCTCGAGTCGGCAGTGAGCGGCCCAGAGCGCTGACGACTCCGGCGGTGATGGTGCCGGCCAAGCCGAGGGGGTTCCCGACGGCCACCACCAGCTGCCCCACTCTGAGCTGTGAGGCTTCACCCAACTGCGCTGGTGCCGGGGTTGCGCCATCGGCGCGGACCACGGCCAGGTCGGACAGAGGGTCAGTGCCGACGACGCGGAACGGGACGGTGGTGCCGTCGGCGAACGCCGCCTGACCGGCCTCTGCTTTTCCGACCACGTGGGCATTGGTCAGCAAGAAGCCGTCGTGCGTGAAGACAACCGCCGAGCCCGCGCCGGCCACGATGCTCCCGTCGCGGCGGCGTCGGGTGACCTGCAACGCTGCAACCCGGGGGGTCAATTCTTCGGCCACCGAGACGACAACCTGGGAATACGCGTCGAGTGCGGCGCTTTCCAGGTCCGAAGTGCGGGCAAGGGTATCGGTCATCTGAAGTCCTTATTACGAGATTACATCATTACTTATAGCGGAATTCGGGAACCTCGATGACGCCGGCCGTCCCCAGACATCAGGGCCCTCGGTCGGAGGCCACACCTGACGAATTCCGGCCTGGCCTATCTCTTGTAATGATGTGCATTGATGTCTATTCTGCGGGTAGTTGGATCTCAACCCTGGGGAGGAAATGCGCATGCCCGCCGCGGACGCAGTCGACCAGAGGCCTTACCTGGTCGTGTCGGGGGACTCACACGCAGGGCCGACACTCAAGCACGACCTGAGAAATTACTGCCCGAAGGAGTACCTCGGGGCCTACGACGATTTCGTCAAGGCTCTCGACACCGAACAGGTGCCCGGGCTCTCTGTGGCAAAGGACGCCACGGATGACTCCAAGGGAGACGTGGGTCTCACCGGGCTCGTGCCGATAACAGCCCACAAGAGCGAGGCCGGGCAAGCCGCCCTGCAGGCGACCTTCGACTGCCCGGGCCAGACCGACGTGCACGCGCGCCTGGCGGATATGGATGCCGACGGCATCACGGCTGAGGTTATCTTCGCGGGCGGCGGGAACGGCGAGATCCTCCCCTGGCTCGGCAGCGGGTTCAACGCAGGGCTCGTCAGCGCCGGGACCGACCTGAAGGCGGTCGGCTCGCACATCTGGAACGCCTGGCTCGCCGACTTCGTCTCCGAAGCCCCCGAGAGACTCATCGGCGTCATGCAGATACCGATCGACGACGTCGACGCGGCGATCAAAGAGATCACGTGGGGCAGGGAACACGGACTGCGAGCGATCAACCTCCCGTCGCCGCGGTCCGACTTCCCTGCCTACAACGAAGCTGTCTACGAGCCCTTCTGGGCGGCGGCCGCCGACCTCGACCTGCCCCTTCTCTCCCACAGCGCTGGAGGCGAAACTCCACTCGGTACCCTCGGTCGAGGCGCCTTCATGGTTATCGCTTCCGAGATCCACTGGCTCGGACGCCGCGCCCTCTGGCAGTTCATCTTCGGAGGGGTCTTCGAGCGGCACCCAAGCCTGCGACTGGTCTTCACCGAGCAGCGAGTGGCGTGGGTGCCGGAGACGCTTCGCGAGCTGGACTCGACGTACGAGCTGGCGCTCCTCGGCGATCCCGAAGCGCCGCCGCGCCGCCCGAGCGAATACTGGGCGGAGAACTGCTTCGTTGTCGGAAGCTTCCTCGCACCGTTCGAAGTCGCCCTGCGGGACAAGGTCGGTCTGCACAACGTCCTCTGGGGTTCCGACTACCCCCACCCCGAGGGCACCTGGCCGCGCACACGCTTGGCGATGCGCAACACTTTCGCCGAGCTGCCCGAAGCCGATACGAGGATGATCCTCGAGACGAACGGTATCGCCCTCTACGGCCTCGACGAGAAGACCCTTCGGCCGGTCAGCGACCGGATCGGGCCGCGGCCGGCAGAACTGGCTGCTCCGCTCGCGCCCGAAGAGTTCCCCGAGTACCTCGGACTCGCCTTCCGGCGCACCGGGAGCTACGCCTAACGTGTGGCCGGTGCTCAGCCAGGGAGCTGAACACTCAGGATGACTCCTCCTCCACCACCACCAAAAGATCGCCAGCCCCGACCTGCTCGCCCGCCGCGACTCGTATGTCGACGACGATTCCCTCGTGGGGCGCCGTGATGCGGTGCTCCATCTTCATCGCCTCCACCACGAGGAGAAGGTCTCCTCTCGCGACCGCCTGGCCGACCTTGACCTCGACCATGGTCACGCACCCCGGCATCGGAGCGACGAGTGCGCCGGCCGGCACGTCGGACTCAGGATCGGGGAAGCGTGGTCGCTGACGAAGCAAGAGGTCTCCGTCTTGGCCTTGCACCCAGATCCGCTCGCCGTCCTTGAGCAGTTCCAAACGGTGCCGGCGGCACCCGACTTCGACTGAGATGCTCCCGTCGCGCGAGCTCGAGAACAGGACCACCTCGCTCCACGGACCGACGCTCGCCGAGAAGGAGCCGTCCCCCTTGGCCTCATAGGAAACCGCGAGAGTCTCGTCGCCCATATCGAGCTCGACGCACTGCGGCGGCATGACGCTGTTGCGCCAACCGCTCGGCAAGGACCGGAGTACCCCCGCGTGATTACGATTTTCTCGCTGAATCGCGACAGCGGCGGCCACCGCGCTCACACGTATGGTGTTGGTCGTCGGCTCGAGCTTCAGCCGTACTCCCGAGCTGTCGATGAACGAGGTGGTCGCGTCGCCTCTGACAAACACCGGATGGTGGAGGCTCGCCACGAGGAAGTCCCGGTTGGTCTCCACCCCGCGGAGGTGTGCCCGCTCGAGTGCGAGAGCGAGCTTGGCTACAGCCTCCACGCGGTGGGCGTGTGGGCAACGACCTTGGCGAGCATTGGATCGAATTCCACGCCGACGACCGTGGCCGACTCGACACCCGAGTCCCACCGGACCGCCGGCTCTGGCGCCGGGCGCCATTCGACGATCGTCCCCACGGCGGGAAGGAAGCCAGTCGACGGGCTTTCGGCGTACAGGCGCGCCTCAACCGCGTGCCCGGAGATGCTGAGGTCCGCCTGAGTCACTGAGATCGGCTCGCCATCGGCGATACGGATCTGCTCACGCACGAGATCGAGGCCAGTGATGGCCTCGGTGACTGGATGCTCCACCTGGAGCCGTGTGTTGACCTCGAGGAACCAGAATGAGCCCGACGGCTCCACGACGAACTCGACGGTCCCGGTGCTGCGATAGCCGACCGCCCGCGCCGCGGCGACCGCAGCCTCGGTCATCGTCGAGCGCAGTGCGTCGTCGACGATGGGTGAGGGCGCCTCCTCAATCACCTTCTGGTGGCGCCGCTGGACGGAGCACTCCCGCTCGAAGCAGTGGATCACGTTTCCGAGCTCGTCAGCGAGGATCTGAATCTCGATGTGGCGAGCATCCTCCAGGTACCGCTCGAGGAAGACCGTGGCGTCGCCGAACGCCGAAGCGGCCTCCCGACGGGCGGCGAGCACCGCCTGCTTCAGCTCACCGGGCTGGCCGACGATCCGCATGCCCTTGCCACCACCGCCGGCGGCGGCCTTCACCATCACCGGAAAATCGAGCGCGGACAAGTCGACGTCTTCGACGGAGTCGGTGCCCACCTCAATCGACGGGAGGATCGGCACACCAGCCTCGCCCATCAGCCGCTTGGCGGCGAGCTTGTCGCCCATCACCTCGATGACCTCCGGCGGGGGCCCGATCCAAACGAGACCGGCGCCGATCACAGCACGGGCGAAGTCGGCGCGCTCGGAGAGGAAGCCGTAGCCCGGGTGTACCGCGTCGGCGTCGGCGAGGGCGGCCGCCTCGAGGAGGCGTTCGATGTTCAGGTAGGTGTCTCCGGGCGCCGTCCCCTCGAGGGGGATGGCGAGCGCCGCCTCTTTGACGAAGGGCCAGTCCCGATCACCCTCCGCGAATACGGCGGCCGTCTCGATGCCCATGCCGACTGCGGTCCGAGCAATCCTTCTGGCTATCTCGCCCCTGTTGGCAATGAGGATGCGCTTCATCACAGCCGGAACACCCCGAACCTATCTGTTCCTCTCACCGGGGCGTTGTGGCATGCCGAGAGGGCGAGGGCGACGACGGTGCGGGTGTCGCGGGGATCGATGATGCCGTCGTCCACCACCCGTCCGCTGGCGTAGCGGGCCATCGACATGGCTTCGGCAAAGGATTCGACCGATGACATGCGCGCCTCCTCGGCGGCCTCGTCGAGCTCTTCGCCTCGCCGGGCCGCCTGCCCGCGCCTGACAATCGACATCACGCCCGCCATCTGCTTGGGACCCATGACGGCGATCCGCGCCGTCGGCCAGAGAAAGACGAAACGTGTGTCGAAGGCCCGGCCGCCCATGCCGTAGTTGCCGGCGCCATAGCTGGCTCCGAGGATCACGGTGATGTGGGGTACCTGTGAGTTCGACAGCGCGTTGATCATCTGGCTGCCGTGCTTCACGATCCCGCCGCGTTCGTACTCGCGGCCAACCATGTAGCCGGTGATGTTCTGCAGGAACAACAAGGGGATCGAGGACTGATTGCACAGCTGGATAAACTGTGCGGCCTTCTGCGCCGCCTCGGAGAAGAGGACGCCATTGTTGGCCAGGATGCCGACGCGATAACCGTGTATCTCCGCCCAGCCACAGACGAGTGTCGACCCGTATCGCGGCTTGAACTCCTCAAAGAGGCTCCCGTCCACGACGCGGCCGATCACCTCGCGTACCTCGACGGGGGATCGCAGGTCGATCGACATCAAGCCGAGGAGATCCTCTGTCGCGAGTCTCGGAGGCTCCGGGCGGACGTTCGTCGGCCCGCGCTTGGCGCGCCCATCGCCGAGGTGGCGTACGACGTTGCGTGCCATCCGCACCGCTTCGTGCTCGTTGGCCGCGAGATAGTCCGCCAGCCCGCTCACGGACGCGTGCATCTCGGCGCCGCCGAGCTCCTCGGAGTCGGAGTCCTCTCCTGTGGCGACCTTCACCAGGGGGGGACCTCCGAGGAATACGTTGGCTCCGCCCTGCACGAAGATGTTGTAGTCAGACAGCCCTGGCTGATAGGCCCCGCCAGCGGTGGAGCTGCCGAATACCACCGAGATAGTAGGGATACCGAGAGCCGAGAGCTCGGTGATGTCGTGGAAGATCCGCCCCGTGCTGGCGAAGTGGGTGAGGTTCTCACGCAGCACACGTTCCGCCTCCTCGTCACTGCCCACTCCCCGCAGGTCGCCCCCGGACGACTCGACGAACTGTATGTATGGCATGCGGTTCTGCCGAGAAACCTCGAGCGCTCTCAGGATCTTGCGGATGCTTATCTCCGTCATGGCGCCGCCGAGGACCGTCGGGTCGTTCGCCACGATGACGCACTCGGTGTTCTCGACGACGCCGATCCCGAGGACAGCCCCGCCGCCGACGGCGTAGTCGGTGGCGTACCCGGCGATCGGGCTCAGCTCGAGGAAGGGCGAGTCCGGATCGAGGAGCAGGGAGATGCGCTCGCGGACCGGCAACTTGCCCCGCGGCGATGGCGTGCCGTGGCCGCCTCGCCACCCCCGGCCGCCGCCTGTCGCAACAGTTCGTCGAGCTCACACAGCAGCTGAAGCATGCCGCGCCGATTGGCCTCGAAGACCTCGCTCGATCGGTCGATGTTCGATGTGAGGGCGGGAACGGTCACTCTTCGAGCGGGAAGTGGCAGGCCGCGAACTGGTCCGGACCGAGCTGGCGCAGCGTCGGCTCTACGTCGGCGCAGATCGCCTCAGCGCGCGGGCAGCGTGTGCGAAAGCGGCAGCCGGAAGGTGGCGACACCGACGAGGGGAGATCCCCGCTGAGCTCCGACTGGCGGGCCTCCTCCTCGTGCTCGATCTCGGGCGCCGCATCGAGAAGAGCCCTCGTGTAAGGGTGGCGCGGACTCTCGTACAGGGCGTTCGCCTCGCCGATTTCGCAGATCTTTCCCAGATACAAGACGGCGACGCGGTCGCTGGTCGCCTTCACGACGGCAAGGTCGTGGGCGATGAACAAGACGGTCAAGCCGTAGCGGCGTTTCATCTCATGCAGGAGGTTGATGATCTGTGCCTGCACGGACACATCAAGACTGGACACGGGCTCGTCGCACAGCAGGATCAGTGGGTTGACGACGACCGCTCGAGCGATCCCGATGCGCTGGCACTGACCGCCGGAGAACTCGTGCGGGCGCCGGGCGCCGACTACCTCAGGATCGAGACCGACGGCTTCGATGATCTCGCTCACGCGCTCGGCGATCTGACCACGAGTGAGGTCTCCTTGAATTACCAGCCCCTCGGCGACAATGTCGCGCAGGCGACGCAGGGGGTTCAGCGAGCCGATCGGGTCCTGGAAGATCATCTGGATGTCCGAGCGGGCCTTGCGCAGCTCCTTGCCCTTAAGGCTGGTCATATCGCGGCCTCGCAGGATCATCGATCCTGACGTCGGCTTTGGCAGCTGCATGATCGCCCGCGCCAAGCTCGACTTTCCGCAGCCGGACTCGCCGACGAGCCCGAGCGTTTCGCCGGCTCGGATGTCGAAGCTCACCTCCGAGACCGCGTGGACGACTTGACCGCCGTGTTGTGGGTACTCGACGACGATGTTCTCGACGCGGAGCAAAACGTCTTCTCGAGTGTGCTGGTCAAATTCGGCAAGCGTCACTTGGCCTCCCTTACGTCGCAGCCGGGACCGCGGGCCACGGCGCCGGTGCCGTTCATGACTGGTTCGGCGAGCGCCAGCGGGACCTTGACAGGAAAGAAGCACGCCGCAACGTGGTCGGACACGCTCACCTCCGTGAGCGCGGGCATGGCCTTGCGACACTTGTCCTGCGCGTAGCTGCACCGCGGTGCGAAACGGCAGCCTGGCGGAGGGTTGACCAAGTCAGGCGGTCGTCCGGCGATTGCCCGCAGCTGGCCGCCGCCGGCGGCACTGAGGCGCGGTCGCGAGCTCATGAGGGCCCTCGAGTAGGGATGCCACATCTCGTGGGCCAGGGAACTCGTCGGGGCTTGCTCCATCACCTTCCCCCCGTACATCACAAAGACACGGTCGGTCCGGCCGGCGACCACGCCGAGATCGTGGCTGACCAAGATGATCGACATGCCCCGTTCCCGGCCTACGCGCTGCAGGAGGTTGAGGATCTGTTGCTGGACGGTCACGTCGAGGGCGGTCGTAGGCTCGTCGGCGATCAGCAGCCTGGGTTCGCAGGAAAGGGCGATGGCGATCATCACTCGTTGGCGGAGCCCCCCGGAAAGCTCGTGGGGGTACGCGGAGAAGCGCCGCTCCGGCTCGGGAATGCCCACGTCCCGCATCACCTGAAGCGCCCTGTCGCGAGCTGCCGACTTGCTGAGGCCGAGATGTGCCCGCAGCGGCTCAACGATCTGTCTTCCGACTTTGAGCACAGGCGTGAGTGACGTCATCGGATTCTGGAAGATCATGGCGATCTCCGCCCCCCAGAAGTCCTGAGCCTCCTTCCGACCAAGCTTCCGCAAGTCATGGCCCTCGAAGGAGATGGACGACGACTCCGACACCGTGGCGGTCGCCGGGAGTATTCCCATGATCGACTTGCACAGGACGGATTTCCCTGACCCGGATTCGCCCACGATCCCGAGGATCTCGCCCGCAACGAGACCGAGCGACACCCCGTCAACGGCTCTCAGGTTCCCGCGCTTGGTGGCGAAGTCGACTTCGAGATGTTCCACCTGCAGCTGGTACACCGGGCTTGCCTCGCCGCTCACCTGACACCTCCGCGGCCGAACCTCGTCCGGGCCCAGTCACCCACCAGGTTGAGTGAGTAGACCGTGAAAAAGAACGCGAGGGCCGGCAGCAGCACGAGCCATGGATCCTGCGACATATGGACGAAACCGTCAGCCATCATCGATCCCCAGGAGGGTGTGGGGGGAGGGACACCGAGGCCGAGGTAGCTGATTGAACCCTCCGCCACGATGAGCGTGGCCGCCACGATCCCGATGTAGGAGATCATCGGCAGGAGGACGTTCGGGAGGACCTCCCGGAACACGATCCTGCGCGAGCTCGCGCCGAGCGAGCGCGAGGCGGCGATGAAGTCACGATTGACGATCGACAGCGTGTTCGCCCGAGCGACGCGGGCGAACAGCGGCACGGCGAGGATCGCCAGCGCGCCGATCAAAGTCTTCGTACTCGCCGCCAGCACGGCGACGGCGGTGAGCAGGAAGAGAAGAGGCGGGAAAGCGAGCATCGAACTCGTGAAAAGACCGAAGGTCCAATCGATGGCCCGGCCGTAGTAGCCGGCGAGAATTCCGAGGGTCGTCCCGACTATCAGTCCGAATAACGTCGAGAGCGCTCCGATCTCCAGTGACGCCCGGGCTCCGAAGATGATGCGCGCCAGCTCGCTCCGGCCCACCTCGTCGGTGCCGAGAGGCGCGTGCAGCCGGAAGCCGGGAGCCTGGAGAAAGTGGACCGGCGAGGGGATCACGTAGGGACCAGCCATCGGGAGCCAGCTGGCGAGAACGGCCAGCAAAGTGATGCCGATCAGCCACGTCATCGCGAAAATCAGGCCGGCTTTGGATCGCTTTGCCGGGTCCGGAATTACGCCTGCTACCGCGTCCGGTTCCGAAGTCGGCGTGGCCTCGACGGCGCCCTCGGCCTCCAGGTGGGCCTCTTCCTCTTCGACGCCGAGGTGCTCCTCAGAGAGTGTCAACCCTTTGCTCCTCTACGAGCGCGCGGGTCGAGTAACGGATACAGCATGTCGATCGTCGCGTTGACGACCACATAGGCAATGGCGGCCACCACGACGATGCCTCGCAGCGTGATGAAGTCGCGTTGGACGATCGACTGCACGGCGAGCGTTCCCATCCCCGGAAGGGCGAAGATGTTCTCGACGATGACGGCCCCGCCGAGCAGTTGGGCCAATGACAGTCCGGCGACAGTCACGAGCGAGACGGCCGACGGGCGCAGGGCGTGGCCGAAGAGGACCTTGCGGTTCCCGATGCCTCTCGTCCTTGCGGCGAGGATGTAGTCCTCCTGCAACGTCGCGGCCATGTCGTTTCGCAGCAAGCGGGTGAAGATCGCCGCCAGGGGAAGGGCCAGCGCCAGAACCGGCAGCACGGCGTGTTGCAGGTTCTGCCCGAGACTCTGGGTCAACGGTACCCATCCGTAGACGGGGAAGATCTTGAACGTGACGGCAAAGAGGAAGGTGAGAAGGATGGCGGCGAGGAACGGCGGGATCGACAAGAAGGCCGAGGAGGTCGCCATTGCGCACTTGTCGACCAGCTTGCCCTGGCGATAGGACGCATAGACGGCGACAGGAACGGCGATGAGCAACGCGACGATCAGCGCGAGGATTGCCAGCTCGAAGGTGACGGGAATGCGCTGTTTCAATGCCGAGACGACGGTGACCTGGGTGAGCGGCGACCGACCGAGGTTCCCAGTCGCCAGATTGGTGATCCAGTGCCAGTACTGGGCGAAAAAGCCCTCGTTCAGGTTGAACTCCTTCGTGATGGCGTTGATCACCGCCGGCTGCTGGTCCTGCTGACCGGCGAGAGCGGCCGCCTCGCTGCCGGGGAGCAGCGAAATGAACCAGAGCGTCTCGAAGCTGACGAGTAGTACCACCAGCACCAGGCGGACACCGTGCTTGCCTAGCGTGAACACCGGATCTCCCTCCCAAACGCGAGGCACCGCTGCCAATCAGGGCGATCCCCCAGGACGCCAGGTCGGCTGCCGGCGAGGCGAAGCCAGGTCCTCGGACGCCCGGTCAGCCTTGTGTTGCTCATTCCCCCCCTTTGGCCCTACCGCACTCGGTCGCCTTTGGCGTCGTACTCGTAGATCCCCGCCCCCGCCTTCATGCCGAGCCTTCCCGCCGCGACCAAGCGCCGGTGCAACGGGACAGGTCGGAACGCCTCGCCGTAAGCGGCCTGCATCGTCTCGAGCACGGCCAGTCGGACGTCCAAGCCCACCATGTCGAGCAGCTGGAGCGGCCCCATCGGGTGATTCAGGCCCAGCCGGGCTGCCTCGTCGATGGCATCGGCGGTGGCGACACCCTCCTGCAGCATGCGGAGGGCCTCGTTCCCGAGAGCCACATTGAGGCGGGAGGCGACAAACCCAGGACTGTCGGTGCAGACCACGGGCGTGCGCCCGAGCGCCCCGGCGAGCTCTATCGCCCGCTCTTTCGTGCGAGCCGACGTGGCGACCCCTTCGATCACCTCGCACAGGCTCATCCGGTGAGCCGGATTGAAGAAGTGCATCCCGACGACCTGATCGGACCGATGGGTCATGGAAGCGATTTGGGTTATGGAGATGGCGCTCGTGTTCGTCGCCAACACGGCATCGCTGGCCGCGACCGCGCCAGCGCGCCCGAGCACGTCGGCCTTCACCTGGGCATCCTCGACGACAGCTTCGATCACGTAGTCGGCACCCTCACAAGCGGCGGTCGCGTCGAGCATCAACGAAAGGTTGCCTTCCAGGTCGGCGGCGTGTTCGGGGTCGTCTCGGTGCAAGCGCTGTGCCACCCAAATGCCGGCCGCCTCGACCTGCTTCTTCTGGGAGTCTGCGAGTCGGACGGCAAAGCCGGCCCGAGTGGCGAGCAGAGCGATGCCCCGACCCATCGTGCCGGTCCCGACGACGGCGACAGCTTCTGCGGCGGCAGCTTGTTGCACCATTCTAAGATGATGTTTATCAGAGATCCCGAGAGCCTTCAAGGCAAGGATGGGACCCGGGTTTCAGCTGGGCTGCAGCTGGAGATCGGCAGACAGAGCCGCCTTTACAGCGGTCGTCGCCTGCACCGCGGTGACGCAAGCGACGTCCCTGACGTCCTCCCAGGAGCAACCCCTGCTCAGGTCGTTCATGGGAAGCGCCAGGCCCTGGAGGATCGGCCCGATGGCACCTGCTCCGCCCAGGTGCTGGCAGAGCTTGTAGGCGATGTTGCCGGAATTGAGGTCCGGAAAGACGAGTACGTTGGCCCCCCCGGCCACCGGGCTGTCGGGGCACTTGGTGCGGGCGATGGCGGGGACGAGGGCGGCGTCGCCCTGCAGCTCCCCATCGACGCAGAGATCGGGGCGTCTCGTGTGGACCAGGTCCGTCGCCTCGGCGACCTTGTGTTGGAGCGAGACGTCGGCACTCCCCTTGGTGGAAAAGCTCAGGAGCGCCACGACCGGCTCGGCGTCGAGGAAGAGCCTGGCGCTCGCCGCGCTCGAGAGGGCGACCGCTGCCAGCTGACCGGCGTCGGGCTGAGGGAGCACCGCGCAGTCGGCGAAGAGTAGGTGGCGCGCTTCGTTTTCCTGCTCTTCGCCGAAGGACATGATGAAGAAGCTCGAGACGACGCTCTCGCCTCTGGCCAGTCCGATCCCCGCCAGCGCGGCCCGGATCGTCTCGGCCGTCGTGGAGACGGCCCCGGCGACGCAACCGTCGGCGTCACCGGCGCTCACCATGAGAGCCCCCCGCAGGAGCGGATTGCTGACCGCCTGCATGGCGGACTCCAGGCCCGCGGGACCCTTTCCGCGCCTCGCCGAGAGGAGTTCGGCGTATCGCCGCAACGATCGTCCAGAGGCCCGATCAGAGAGCAGGATCGGAACTGCGAGACCGCTCGTGGCCAACTCGTCAGCGGCACGGCGGACTCTCGGGTCGTCGCCTTCGGGAAAGACGATGCGCTGCGGCAACGCTTGGGCGATTTGGCGGATGCGGCCCCGCAGGTCCTTCATAAGGCCGAGCTCAGGAGCCTCTTGTCGACGATCACCCGAGCGGCGAGGAGGAACTGCGCATAGGTCTTCCCCTGCGCGTCGAGCTGAATGGAGCTCGTACCCCCACCACCGAGGCTCTCCTCGAGGAGGAAGTTGACTGCGCGGAGGTTGGGAAAAATGTGACGCTCGACGGCTCCCCGGCAGGCTCCGCCGAAGTGCTCCTTCACGAAGTCGGCGTTCAGGTGCTCGAGCATCCAGGAGAAGATGGCGTCGCTGCGCGCGATGACGCCCACGTTGCAGGTGTCACCCTTGTCGCCCGACCGCGCCAGGCAGAGCTCGACCAGGGCGACGTCCACCATCTCTCCCCCGCACGGTGGCAGAGGTAAGGCAGGCGCGGGCGCAACAGGGGGTTGCCTCGTCGCGACGCCCGGGCTGGCGGCGAGGGTCTCCTTCCGCCCGTCAACCAAGACTTCGACTTCGACGTGCTCACTCCCGATGAACGCCGGCCAGTACCCGACCACCTCGGACACCCTGGGACGGCCCTGATCTGCCGGGAGACCGAAGCCGGGCACCGAGCCGAGCCCGGTGCCCACCACAAACGGGGCAAAGCGTTCCTCGAGCTTCGACCGCGCCTGATCCCGTGCTGCAACTTGCACGAGCACTTCCCCCGGCTCGCACGTCGCGAGCGGGGGGTGTGTGGCGTTCCAACCGACGAACTGTGTGCTCGTCTGCTCGTACAAGTCCTTCCCACCTGCGGCCGCCCAGAAGATGTCCGCGGCCTCCTCAGCCTTGGCGAGAGTGTCCGGGCCCGTGACGATGATCCTCCCGAAGATGCGGTAGCCGTGCGCATAGCTGACGGAGACCTTCAATGTCGCGGGTGGTGGCCCGCCGCGGACGCCGCTCACGCTGACGCGGTCGCGACCCTGTTGCTCGAGCTGGACGGAGTCGAAGTGGGCCACGCCGTCCGGCGACAGGTATTCGGGCGCGCCGATCTCGTAGAGCAATTGCTCGCTCACCGTCTCCACCGTCACGAGACCACCCGAGCCCGGGTGCTTTGTCACAACGAAAGACCCGTCCGGCGAGGCCTCGATGATGGGGTAGCCGATCGGCGCCGTGCGATCGACGCTTCGCCAGTCAGTGAAGTTGCCACCAGTGCATTGCGGTCCGCACTCGATGATGTGCCCGGCCACGAGACCGCTCGCCCGCCTGTCCCAATCGTCTTCGGACCAGCCGAACTCGTGGACGAGCGGGCCGAGGGCGAGAGCCGTGTCGGTCAGTCGGCCGCCGACGATGACGTTGGCGCCCAGCTCGAGTGCTTGGACGATTCCGGCGCACCCGATGTAGGCGTTGGCCGAGAGCACCGAATCACGCACGTCTCCGAGCGCAAGTCCCGATTGTGCGTGGGCCAACTCCTCCCCGCCGGCCAGCAGGTCGTCGAGCCGGTCGAACAAGTCGTCGCCGACGACGACTCCGACCCGGACGGCGTCGGCGATGCCGAGCTTGTCGGCAAGCGCTTCGATCGCCTGGCAGCAGGCGACGGGGTTCACTCCCCCGGCGTTGCTCACGACGACCACACCGCGGGTGACGCAGTCAACGAGCACGTCCTCGAGCTGCACGAGGAAGTCCGTGGCGTAGCCGGCCTTCGGATCCCGCTGGCGCTGCTTTTGCAGGATGGCCATCGTGACTTCGGCCAGGTAGTCCATCACGAGGTAGTCGACGTGACCTCCGGCGAGTTGCCGACGGGCTGCGGTTGGGTCGTCGCCCCAGAAGCCACCGCAGTTCGCGATGACGACCGTTTCCGTCTGCATGCCAGCCTCCGGATCCCCGTCCTGCCGTCGCAATGCCCTAATCGACCATAATTATTATAAGTGATTGCGAACGGCTCGCTAGAGGAGAGGGAATTGCGGAATGTCGAGCACGTCGCCGGGCTTCAACTTGGTTACGACCTCGTCGGGCAAGTTCGCCTGCGTGCCGTTCCAACGGACATCGGCGGGTATCCAGGTGATCCCGACGTAGCGCCGCGTGAACCTCGTCATGTTCGAGCACGAGGCGTGGACGGTCGCAGTGTTCCAGAACAATGCGCTTCCCGCCGGCCCGAGAGCCGGCACCGGGTCGATGTCCCGCCAGGACGGCTCCGCATCGAAGATCGCCTCCCACGATCTCGTGGGGTCGAGGGCGGGCGATGTCTCGAACCGCTTGCCGAATGGAGCGGTTTTGTGCGTGCCGGGCAGAAACACCATCGCCTTGTTCTGAACGGTGTTGTCATCGAGCTGCATCTGCACGCCGATCGCTTGCCGGGTGTCGAAGACCTTGTCACCCTCGTGTAGCCCGCAGTGCCAAGGTGTCGGGGGGCAGTTCGGGTCGCAGAAGGAGATGGCGTCACCGCCGTAGCGGACGCGGTCAAGCCCCTCGAGGACGGCGGCCACCTGGGCGAGACGGGTGTCTTTCAACATCGATGCCCACTCTTCGTCTCGATCGACGAGCCCTCGGGCGCGGATCGAGAAGTGGGCCCCTTTTGGCGACTTGGCGACCTCCGCATCGGCCTTGGTCCGCCACGCTGCCAGTTCCCCGTCGTCGAGGAAGGCCGGGATCATGACGTATCCGTTCACCCGGTATGAGTCGACCTCGTACTTGCTTACCTCTGTTCGCATGCTGCTACCTCCTTCAGGAGAGGGTCTACGTCTGTCTGTGCTCGGAATCGCGGGGAGAAGCTTTCCGGCGGTCTTCTACTTGAACGCCAGCGGGTTGAGAGGGGTGCCGAGACCGTTGGTGAACTTGAGAACCGGCGCAACGACGAGGAACTCCCAGACGCCGTCCTGCCTGCAGTCTTCGCCCAGCTCCTCGAGGTTCCAGCTCTCGCCCAGTGTCATCCCCATATCGCGGATCAGCACCGAATGAACCGGGAGAAACTGCTCGGGATCCTCGCAGGGAAGAACCTCGACGCCGTGGTTGTCGGCACACACCGCGGCGATGTCACGGGCATGGATCCATTCGCAGCAATCGATTCCGATGCCCGGCTCCTGCGGTCCCGTATAGGCGGTCGGACCACCGGAGAGGAACCGCTTGATGTGCCCGGTCCGGATCATGAGGATGTCTCCGGGACCAGGTTCGACG
Source organism: uncultured Acidimicrobiaceae bacterium (assembly GCA_963767195.1). GTDB lineage: Bacteria > Actinomycetota > Acidimicrobiia > Acidimicrobiales > RAAP-2 > Bog-473. Next base: position 1,088,101 of record CAVYDA010000001.1, read on the forward strand.
CCTTGCTTGTCAACCGCTTCGTCGAGGTCGTCTGGCGTGATCACATAGCCGATGTCGAGTGCATCGACACCCTTGTGCAGGGTGATGTCGAGCATTACACCCCGGCCGGTGATCCCTTTCCCCTGGTGGTGGATGCCGTTTCGCAGCGCCCCCTTCGAAGTCACGGAGGTCGAAGGGAAGCCGTTGTAGATCTTGTCGTCGTAGTACCAATGAGCCAGGCCGTCCCAGTGGGTCGCCGCCTGTAGGGGCATGATGACCCAGTCATCGGCTCCCGTACCGCCGCCTGGCTGGTTTATCCCGTCCCTCCCCGTTGCTGTCATCAGCCTGACCGGGTTGATACGCCCTCCGCTTCCGAGCTGCGGCCCGAACTCGTCGAGGGGAAGTCCTAGGTCGAAGACCTTGCCCTTCTTGACGGTCCGGGCTGCCGCGGCGACGCACTCCTCGGTGATCAGATTGGTCGTCCCCCGTTCGTCCTCGGCGCCCCACCTCCCCCAGTTGCTGAGCTTCTCACCAACTTCACGGAAATCTGACATGTGTCATCTCCTTCGGCGCCGAGATGTCGAGCTCTGCGCCAGGCCCTCCTTGAGAGGGGGCTCAACGCAGCGTAGTTTCCTCATGATGAGTATCAGGGTATTGAGGTCGCCTGGGTCAAGTCAAGGGACGATCCGTCAAATTGCCCGCTGCAACTCGTCGAGGAGTCGCCGGCGGTGCGACGGATCCGCCACCGCCACGAGCCTGAGGGCTCGCTCGGTCAAGGACGCCCCCGACAATTCGGCGATCCCGTGCTCGGTCACGACCAGGTCGACCTCGCTCCGCGCCGTCGTGACGACGCCCCGGTCGAGACAGGTCACGATCCTCGACTCGCCGGTGGAAGTGGTCGAACGCAAGGCGATGATGGAGATGCCATGTGCCGAGCGCCGGGCGGCGCGCACGTAGTCGATCTGACCCCCGACGGCGCCGGCGACATGGCCCGACCTGGACTCGGCGTTCACCTGACCGGAGAGGTCCACCTGGAACGCGCTGTTGATGGAGGCGAAACGGCCGAAGCTCGACAGCACCTCCTCCGAGAGGAGGTAGCAGGTCTCGCGAAGGGCGACGTGCGGATTGTGGTCGACAAAGTCGTAGAGGCGGCGAGTGCCGACGAGTCCGCCGGTGACGGCCTGACCAGAATCGATCTCCTTCGCTGACCCGTCTGCCGCGCCGGCGACGATGAGATCCATCAGTTCGTCGGTCAGTATCCCCGAGTGGATGCCGAGGTTGTGTCGCCGTTGCAAGCCCTTGGCAACCTCGAGTGCAAGCGAGCCGATGCCCAGTTGCACCGTGCTGTCGCTCGCGATGAGCGAGACCACGCGATCGGCGATCGCGTGCTCCGCGGGGCCCGCCGGGGCAGGCGGTGGTGCCTCCACGATCGGCCTCTCCGAATAGATGCAGGCATCGAAGGTCTCGAGTGACACCAGCGAGTTGCCCAGCGAGAACGGGACGTTGGGGTTGACTTCGGCGATCTTGAGGCGGGCGCTGGCGAGCACATCGTGGGTCAGGTCGACGGTCGCCCCGAGGCTGACGTTCCCGCCGGCGTCAGGCATGCTGGCCTGGACGAGTGCCACGCTGACACCCAGCCGGCCCGATCGGAGGAGCTTGGGCATGTCCGAGTACCTGGCCGGGACGACGTCGAGGCATCCCGCTCGCGCCAGGCGCCCGTGGGTTCCGAGCCCGCCGATGCCGCTGAAGTCGAAGACGTCTGCCTGCTCGGGCTGGAGCAGCTCTGACAGCCCGACACCGGTGAGAAAAAGGCGGACCCGCCCGCCGAGCCGGTGCCGCTGGTCGATCAGGGATGAGAGCAGCGCCGTCGGCTCGGCACCGCCGTGGCCCCAAACGATGACATCGCCCGGGACGAGGACGCCACCGAGGTCGATCTCGCGCGGCCAGGGTGGCAACTAAACGACGCCCTGAATGAGCGACGCTCCGCCGTCGAGGACGATCGTCTGGCCCGTCATCCAATCGAGTGACCCGTCGCACAACATCGCCACGACTCCAGCCACCTCCTCCGCCGTACCCATCCTCTTCAGCGGGTACTGGTCGGAGACCTCCTGTTCGCGTCCTTCGTACTTGGCCCGCGCGAAGTCCGTCTTTATCGTCGCAGGGGCGACGGTGTTCACGCGGATTCCCGGGGAGAGCTCGAGCGCCAACTGCTTGGTCATGTGGGTGAGGGCGGCCTTGCTCGTGTTGTACAGACCGACGTTGCGGATGGGGTAGGTCCCGCCGATGGAGCCGACGTTGACGACGGAGCCGCCGTGCTCGGCCATGTACTTCTCGGTCACGGTCCTGATCCACGACCAGGGTGCCACGACGTTGACGCTGAGGGCACGGATGAATTGCTCCGGGCTCGCCGCGAGCATCGGGCCGTAGAAGGGCGAGGCCGCGGCATTGTTCACGAGCACGTCCACCCGGCCGAACCGGGCGAGGACCGCTTCGACGACGGACGCTTGGTGCGTTTCGTCCTCGGCCGCTCCGGCGAAGGCAAGAACCGACCCACCGGTCTCCTGCAGGGCGTCGCGGCTGCTCGTGAGCTGGGTTTCGCGCCTACCGGTGATGCAGACTCGCCATCCGTCGGCCAGGAAACGGCGTGCCACCGCGAGTCCGATCCCGCGTGAACCGCCGGTGACTACGGCGACGTTGCCGGCGCCCTCGTCCGGGCCGTCCGTTGCCACGGGTCACCGACCCTAGGCGGGGACTGGCCAGACGACCGGGGTGTCGGGTGTCTCGAGCACCTGACCCGCTTCGAGCTCGAACGCCGCCTCGCGCGAGGCCGACCCCGCCTGGCCGTTCCAGGTCGCGTCGGCGGGTATGAAGGAAGTGCCTACATATCTGCGCACTTGTCTCGTCATGTTCGAACCCGAGCCGTGCACGAGGGCGAGGTTCCAGAACAGCGCGCTCCCGGCGTCGCACTCCGCGGCCACGGGATCGACCTCCCTCCATTCGGGCACGTCGTCGAAGATGGATCCGAATGTCCGTGTCGGGTCGAGCGCCGGCGACGTGTCGTGTCGCCGGCCGAAGGGAGCCGAGAGGTGACTGCCGGGCAGGAAGAGCATCGCCTTGTTCTGCACGGTGTTCGCGTCGAGCTGCACCTGAATGCCCACGGCCTCTCGTGTGTCGGAGAAGAAGCCTTCGTGGATCACACAGTGCCAAGGTGTCGGCGGGCAGTTCGGTTCCGAGTAGGAGATGTGGTCAGTCGCATGACGAACTGACGCCACACCGGCCAGGGTCGCCGCCATCTTTGCCAGCCGAGGGTCCCGGGTGATTGCCGACCAGGCAGGGTCGCGCTTCGCCATCCCCGACGCCCGAATGGAGTAGTGCGCCGTCCGGGCGTTGGCGGCCACCTCGGCTTCCGCCATGGCCCGCCAAGTGCAGAGCTCATCGTCGTCCAAAAGGTGAGGAATCACGACAAAGCCCGCCGCGCGGAACTGGTCGATCTCCAACTGGGAAAGTTCGGTCCTCAAGTCAGTGGCGCTCCGATCGGGGTCGTGGTGAGTTCAAAGAGGTCTGACCGAGGCGTTACAGCACTGGGTCGAGACCGGCCATTTCGTTCAGCCTGGTCGCCATCGCGGCGTATCCCGTCTTGGAGTGGTGCATGGCGAGGAAGCGACCGCTGTTCAGCGCCTCGAAGACCGTCTCGGCCGCTGTACTCGGGTCTTCAGCGCCGAGCTCAGTCGTCATCGGCATGCTGGAATTGAGGCCGTCGGGCCCGAGGGCTGCGACGTCTCCGAGTCGCTTCGGCCAACGCTTGGACGAATCGCGAATTGTCGTCTTGTGTCTGCCGGGGATGAACAGCGAGATCTTCACGGGCGAGTCGCGTTTGGCCAGTTCGGCGTGCAGCGACTCCGAAATCGCGTACACCGCGTGCTTGCTGGCGGCGTACGCCGACCGGAGGGGAGCACTTATGAGGGTGGCGCCCGATCCGGTGTTCACGATATGGCCCTCCCCCGCTTCCATCATCAACGGCAGGAAGACCCGGATGCCGTAGATGACGCCCCAGATGTTGACCCCGAACACCCAGTTCCAGGTCTCGTCGGGCGCCTCCCAGACCGTGAATCCGTAGGCGTTGACGCCGGCGTTGTTGCAGAGGACGTGCACAGCCCCGAAGCGCTCGACCGTGGCGTCGGCCAGACGTTGAATGTCCTGGAGGTTGGCGACGTCTGTCTGCACGGTCAGCACGTCGTCACCTCCGCCGATCGCGTCGGCCGCCTCCTTGAGGGCTGACTCCTCGATGTCGGCCAACACGACCTTCATGCCCTCATCGTGAAGCTTCTTCGCGATCGCCCGACCGATGCCGTTTCCGGAGCCTGTGACGACTGCAACCTTTCCGCGAAAGTCCTTCAACTGCGTGTCCTCTCCTGTTCGATACGACTCCAGCAGGTGCGGCGCCAATCCGCCAAAGGCCTGCGACGTCGGGGCAACTCCTAGTGGAAGCTTCCCGCCTCTCGGAAAGCCAGGCCGTGGTAAGCGGGGAACTCGTCCTCGGCCAGGGGTGCGAACAGCTCGTCGGGTGTCGGGCCGATCCGGTCGGCAACGGGCCGCAGTGCATCGACGTCGAGGTTGAACACCCTGACGCCGTTGTGCTCGAGGATTGTCCTCACATCGTTTTCGGGAATTCCGGCGAAGGTGTTGCGCATCGCTTGCTTGGTGCGCGGCCAGGTCCCTTCGAGATGCGGGTAATCGGAGCCCCACATGAGCGTCGAAATGCCGATCTCGTGGCGCATGGCGGCCTCGAAGGGCGCCATGAAACTGTCGGCGACGATGCAATTCTCGGCCCAGTACTCGCTCGGGCTCTTGAGCGGCGCCTCGACAACGCCGCCGAGAAGCGGCATGGCGGCGTTCTTCGGCACGCCGTAGTAGGCGGAGTCGAGCTCGTCGAGGGTCTGGCGCACCCAGTAGCCCCGCTGCTCGACGAACATCAGTTTCAACTTGGGATACCGATCGAAGACCCCTGCGTAGATGATCTGGCCAAGACCGCGCCGGCTGAGCCAGAGCACCTCTGACAGCCAGAGCATGAGTGAGCCTCGGCCCTTCAGTCCCGCGCCTCGTTCACCGCTCGCGCTGTGCGTGACAAGGGGAAGACCCACATCCTCGACCGTGGCCCAGAAGGGCTCGTACACATCTTCGTTGAATGCGGGGTAGTCGGGGCGGGGCGCGGCGAGGTTGATCGCTCGTAGGCCGTGGTCCGCTCCCCATTTGACCTCTTCGATCGCGGCGTCGACGTTCCAGATCGGGATCTGCATCACCCCGAGCAGGCGCTCGGGCGCAACGGAAGTGAAGTCGGCCAGCCAGGCATTCCAAATGTGGCTTCCGACGGCACGGAGTTCTGGGTCGTTCTCGACCGATCCGGCGTCGAACCCGCCCATCCATGGCAACTCGTTACCGTTCTGTGCACCGGCGAAGATCACCTCGGACGTGATGCCGTCGGCGTCCATGTCCTTCAGTCGAGCATCAGGATCGAGCGAGCCCTGGCACAGACGGGTCTTTTCGAGCGTGGCCCTGCCCTCGGCCACGGCCTCGGGCGCCAGGTTGACCGGGCCGGGGGCCGCGTCCAGACCCTCCCTGACGCCGCGCACGTCCTGACGTATCCCCATGTCGCCGCGTGCGTCGAGCAGGTCGGCATAGTCGTCGTACTGCTGGCGGTACTTGCTGGGGCAGTACTCGCGAAGCGGACCCCTGAGCGCCGGTCCGGCATGCGAGTCACCCGAGACCACGAGGTAGGGGACAGTGCTTCGGGTGACGTCGGACGCACGTGCTCGGTCGTTCGTAGTGATCGTCATTTTGTACCTGCCACGAATACTAGTCGAATGGTTACTAGAGTTTATCATGGAGACCGGCAGACGGCAATGGCGACCGAAACAAAAGAGGGCCTGGCGGCGCGAAGCCTTACGGTCGGAGACGAAACGGCTCCGTCAGAAACGGGGGGGTGACGCGTCAGTCGGGCGTCGTACTCAAGACGCCCTTCACCACTGCACGACGTCGTCCATCTTCGTGGCGAAGAGCTCACGGCCGTACCGCAGGTACTCCTCCATGTGCGCCTTCATCAGCGCAGCCGCGAGCTCGCTTTGCTGGCCGACGACGGCGGCGGAGATGGCGTCGTGCACGTTGAGGACCTCGGGGCGCGACGCGATGGGATAGAGATACTCGACGTGGCCGCCGAACACCTCCGTGCAGCTCCGTACCAGCAGACTGAGAACTCGGTTACCGGTCATCTCCGCGAGCAGTCCATGGAAGTCCTGGCCGGCCCGCCGGAACTGTGGGTCGACGGTGAGATCAGCCGCACGGGCCTGCAAGCTGAACTCCTCCAGAGCCTCGACATGAGCCTCGGTCCGTCTCTCGGCGGCGAGCCTCGCCGCCGAAGGCTCGAGAAGCACGCGAGCTTCGACGATCTCCAGGTAGGTCGCGCCGGCCAACTGGTAGTACAACGAAGTCGTCGCGCCAAAGTCGCGGCCATCGACGGTGTCGACAACGGGCCCGCCTCCGGGGCCGGGTTTCATCCAGAGGAGTCCCAACATCTCAAGAATGCGCAGGGATTCGCGAAGAGATGCCCGGCTGACGCCGAATTTCTCCATCATCTCGGTCTCTGACTCGAGGACGGTGCCGGGCGGGAGATTGGAGTCGGCGATCTGGTTGACGATCTCGCGCGCTAGAGATTGAGCGACCTTCTCTGACCTTCGCACGTCATGCCGCTCCTTTCCTTCCCGACCCCTTGCAGGCATTTGCGGTGGACATCCTACAGGAAGCGGTGACTTTACCCTTGTATTGGATGCGATCGATTCTCCTTGCCATCGCAGAACGCCGAAGATCTGAATGCCGAGAAAAGAGTTTCACAGGACGTGAACGCAGCGACGTGCCGCCTTAGCGACCGGACCACACCGGACGGCGCTTTTCGATGAAGGCCCTCGGACCCTCTTTCCCGTCCTCGCTCGCCAGCATCTCCTCCATCGCGTGATTCGACTGCTCCCACAGCTCTTCATCTGTCGCCACGCCGCTGAGGGAGCTCAGCATGAACGCCCGAGAACGCTGCACCGCCAGCGGGGCGTTCTCCGTGATCGCCTCGGCCATCTGCCAGGCCGACTCGCGCTCTCGACCCGGTTCGGTGAGCAGATTGACCAAGCCGAGTGCGAAGGCCCGCTCGGCCCCGAGGGCCTCGGCGGTGATGAGCAGCTCGAGGGCGACGTTCCGCGGGAGGACTTGCGGAAGCCGGAAGAGGCCGCCCGCCGCGGCGACGAGGGATCGCTTCACCTCCGGGAGAGCGAACGAGGCTGTCGAGGAAGCCACCACGAGGTCGCACGCAAGGACGATTTCGAATCCACCTGCGAGCGCCGGCCCCTCGACGGCTGCAATGAGCGGCTTGCGACGCGCGCGCCTCACCAGCCCGGCGAACCCTCCCCGCTCGGTGTGCAACTCGTCGCGGCGACCGGCGCTCAGCACCTTGAGATCGGCCCCGGCGGAGAAGACAGGGCCGTCGCCGGCGATGACGGCCGCCCAGATCTCGTCGTTCGACTCGATCTCGTCGATGGCGGACTCCATGCCGACGGTCATCTCGCGATTGATGGCGTTCCGCGCCTCGGGCCTCTGCAGCGTGATGAGTCCGACCCGGCCACGGGTCTCGAAGCTCAGCACTGGGTTGCCGGCCTACGCCGGCTAGGCCAACAGTCCATCCGATTTGAGGCTCTCAATCTCGTAGGGCGTGAGATGCAAAAGATCGCTGGCCGAGCGCGACGGTGTCCTGGCCGATGAGCGGAGCGCTCCGCTGTGGCCTCACCGCAGCTCCGTTCACCCTCCAGCCCGCGTTGTACAGATCCTCGGCGCCGATGGCGGCGTGATCGACCTGCTGGAGCACCGCCCGGCCGGTCAAGTCGGCCATATCCTGATGCGCCTCGGCCGGCAGGATGGCGCGGGCGAGCCCTCCGAGGGACGCAGCCATTTGGGAAAACGAGGTCGACGACACGGGGCTGCGCCACGATCCTGCTTCGAGACTCACGTCTGCGGCCAAGGCTCCCCACGCCTCGGGCGCCGCAGCCACCATGAGGTCGCCGTCCAGGCATCGGACGACTCGGCTCTCCAGATCGGCCGCCCCGACGACGGGGACCCCCTGGGCATCGAGGTACATGTCGGTCAGCGCGGAAGCCAGCGTCTCCAGTTGCGACAGCCTGATCCAACCGCCCGAGCCGCGCCTGACGCGGAGGAGCATGGCAGCGAGGACGAGCGTCGTACCGTGCCAACCGGCCACCGGGTCCGAAATGCCTATTCCCATACCCCCGGTGGGATCGTCGTCACCGACGTAGCGGATTCGGCTCTCGAGGCCACAGAGGCTCGAGGTGATCGGAGCGTAGGAGCGCAGCCCGGATGGCCCGAAAGACTCGTCCAGCTCGAGCCCTCGCAAGGAGAGGAGGACGACAGAGGGATTCGCCTGCCGCAACACGTCGAAGCCGAGGTTCCACGAGGAGAGGACGTGCGGACGGAAGCTCTCGATGACGACGTCGCTCTCGGCGACGAGCTCGAGAAAGCGCTCTCGGCCGTCGGGATGCTTCATGTCGAGGAGGATGCTCTTCTTGCCACGGTTCACGTTGTGGAAGAGCGGGTCGATCTCGCGCGGGTCGACTCCTTCGGGCATCTGGGTCGCGCCGGGCAACCTCCCCCTCAGGCGCATGTTGTCAAGGCGGTGCCCGTGCTCGACCTTGATGACCTCGGCCCCGAGATCAGCCAGCGTCGATCCGACCATCGGCCCGGCCCAGACCCAGCTCAGATCGAGTACACGCCAGCCGCTCAGATCCCAGGGAACAGAGCCCTTCGCCGGTCGGGGCAGGGCACGGTTCGGCGTCGCGGACTTTGGCAACGGAGGGCTCTCAATCCACGTCTCCTCCCGCCAAAGGCTGCCCGGCAGCCGCACGCTCCCGTCGGCGGAGTCCACCCAGAAGCCCTGACGCCCCAAGTACTCGTCGTCGATGACATCGGCCGGTTGCCTCACGGGTGCCATCGGGAAGCCGAACTCGCGGGCCAAGGCGAAGAGCTCTGACTTCGAGTACTTCACGGTCTCCGTCTCGACGAGCGCGTCGACCTCGTCCGGATACACGACGGCCATGGACACGAGGTCGTGGTATCGATCGGCCTCGGCCCATTCCGGCGATCCGATCGCCTTGAGAAAGGACTGCCAGTCCCGGGTCGATCGGCAAAGGAGCGTCACGAAGCCGTCGCGTGCACGGAAGAGACGCTGGGGGTAGACGCCTCCGTTGCCCGGGCTGCGACGGCCGGCACGAACGTAGGGGATGCCCTTGGGGACGCAGAGCATCCAATTCGTCCCGGCCGCGTACGACCAGAGGTCCGAAAGGGCGAGTTGAGCCACTTCTCCGCGCAGGCCCTGCAGCTCGAGCAGGAGGAGCAGCCCCACTGCGTTCGCACCGAGGATGTACTCCCCCATTCGGTAAGGGAACCAGAGGGGCGGGTCCTGTTCGCGGCCGATGGCACAGGCGACGCCGGCGATGGCCTGGGACAACGCATCGCTGCCGCCCACCTCGTCGTCGTCGATCCAGGCAAGCTCAATCCGGTTGTAGCCCTCGACCGCCGACTCTCCGAGGGAGGCGACGCCGTGCGAGATCACCGCGGATGGGTCCGATCCTGCCAGAGCACCTTGGAGATCCTCGGGGGCGAGGACCTCGACCGCAGCGCCTCGCCCGGCGACGAGGCTTTCGACGTCCGTCAATTCCCGGTCGGCGACCAGCAAGGATCGAGCGCCGAGGTCCCTCAGGAGGCGTGCCGCGTACAGCGTCGCTCGGCTCAGGCCGAGGAAGCTGACAGTGGATTGCCCGGCGAGCGGCTCGGAAATCCTCGTCACTCGGCTTCCCGGGCCGCGGGCTCGGAGTGAACCACGCCGCGGCGGCTCGCTCTGAGGCCGCTGGCGAGCGAGTCCCAGATGTCGGGCAGCAGGCCGTCTGTTGCCAGCTTGTACTTCTCGACCTTCCCGGAAGCGCCACGGGGGAGGTCGTCGATGATCCGCACGTAGCGAGGGACCATGTAGTACGGGAGTTCGACGGCGCACCAGAGATAGAACTCTTCGGGCTCGAAGTCCTCTCCGTCGGAAACCATCACGACCGCGACGATGTCGGACTCGCCGAGCTGCGACGGTACCGGGATCACGGCGCAATCCGCCACGGCGCGGTGGCCCATGAGGACGTTCTCGACCTCAGCTGAGGAGACGTTCTCCCCCTTGGTCCGGATGAAGTCCTTCTTGCGATCGACGAAAATGAGGTAACCGTCCTCGGACAGCCTGCCCAGGTCGCCGGTGTGGTACCAGAAGTTCCGCAGCGCATCGACGGTCGCCTCGTCTCGGTTGAGATAACCAAGGAGCGAGGTCCAGGGAAGCCGTGGCCTCACGACGATCTCTCCGATCGTGCCGGGCGCCACGACCTGGTCGAATTCGTCGACTATCCGGATCTCGTAATACTCGCCCACCTGGCCGCTGTTGCCGTAGGGCACGTCGCCTCCATCAAGGTGCGGCTTGGTGACTATGCCGAGCTCCGTGCTGCCATACGGCACGGCGACGCGTACACCGAAGCGCTTCTCGAGCTCGGCGTAGGGCTGCGGCATGGCGGGCGAGGCCCACACGAAGCGAAGCGAACCGTCGTTTCGGCTCTGCTCACTCTTCCAGTCGAGGAGCAGGGGCACGGCCGAGCCCAGGGTTATCGCGTGGGTGCACCCGTAGGCATTGATGTCGGCCCAGAAGGTTTCCCGCGAGAAGCGGTTCCGCACGACGAGCGTCGCGTCCGTCAGAAGCGCTGCGATGAACAACTGCCTGCCGGTGATGTGGTGGTAAGGCGAGTAGTGGTAGAGCACGGAGTCCGCTTCGATCAGAAAGTTCTCCGAAAACGTCGACCCGAGAAAGAACTGCTGGTGGTTCGAGAGCATCACGCCCTTTGACGGGCCGGTGGTCCCGGAGGTGTAGACGATCGCGGAGCGCTCCTCGGGTCGTGGAACGACAGCCGGCTCGCGGGCGGCCGAGCCGATCCCGACCTCGCGCCGAAGCTCGATGTCGGCGGAGAGAATTGCCTTCTCCCCAACCGAACCGCCAGCGTCATCGATTGCCAAGCGGATCGTTCTCAAGCTGCGACGCCCGTCCAAGAGGTCGGCCATCGACCCGAGGCCGCCGCCGACATCGACATGAAGCAGCACGGCTGCCGGATCGGCGTCCTCGATGATGTGATCGAAGACCCTTCCTTTCAGGGCATCGTTGATACAGACGTCAACGGCCCCACAAAGGCCGATCCCCATCCATATGGCGATGCTCTCCACCGACGTCGGGGCGACCCAACAGACGTGGTCTCCCGGTTCGACGGCGAGTTCGACGAGGCGGTCGGCCACCTGCCAGGCAAGCCCGAGGAGGTCTGTGCGCGAGTAGCGCTCTCCACTCCTCGCGTCGACCACGCACAATCCGTCGTCAGGAGTCCCCTGGCGCAGGAGGGTCGTGGGCGCGCGAATCGGAGAACGGCACCCGATCGAGAATTGTCTTGACAAGCACGCGTGCTCCAGCGCGGACTCGAAGGGATCAGGATCCAAAGAAGGTCGGCACTGGCAGGACGACCGGCCCGGACTTCTTCGACGGGAGATACACGGTCGCCGCGCCCCATGCGGACCTGTCACCCATCTGATTGATGGCGACAAGATCCAGGTCGACAGCCGAGTAGTCGCCTTCGACGTACTTGTTGCGTACGCTGCCTTTCCACCACAGCGTGTCGCCGATGAGGTGTGGGCGACGTACCTCGATGTTCAGGTGGCGGAGAAAGCCGTCGTCGCCCATCCAGTTGGTGACGACATGGCCGGCCCACGAGATCCTCTGAGGGCCGATGTCGTAGGCGCCTCCCATCCCGACGTCGACTCCGGTCTGTACCTCCAGGTGCCCCCGCCCGGCTGAGTCGCGGGCGCCTGTGACCTCGTTGAAGTGGAAGTCTGCGTGCTGCCGGCGGTACTTGTATACGAGCTCGCTCGTGCCACCGTAGGGACGGGCACCGTGGACGCCTGCGTACCAGCCGACGATGTCGGTGCCCGTGAGAGGCCCCTTCACGACAGGCTGCAGTTCGTCCCCGATCGACACGTCCTCCCAGAAGCGGCTCTCGTCGCCGCGGACCTCCTCGGCGAACACGTCGTTCTCAATTTTGTCGAGCTCCTCGCTCGTGTAACGCTGGGTCGGCCGCGGCTCGTACTTGAGCTTGCCGCCCCGCGCCTGGCGCAGGTGCTCGCCGCGGAGCATGCGGGCGATTTTGTTCGTGGCCCGGCAAACATGTGCACCGTTGGCGAAGTAGTCGACCTCTCCTGTCTGCATCACCCAGAGCGGCGAGAATTCCGAAGACTTCTTCTCGACATCGGTCAGTCTCGAGCTCACCTCGAACTTGTCGTCCAGGCGGATCACGTCGGTCCAGAGGAACTCACAGGCGCAGTAAATCCACTGACAGCCCGGAAACTTCGGCGCCACCGTTGTCGCGTCCACCGAGTAGACGAAAAGGGGCGGGGCGAGGTTCGTTCCCGCCCACGACTTCGCTCCGTACTTCGGATCGACCCAAAGCGGGTTGTCGTCTCCGACCGCCTCGGCGAAATGGCTGATGTTGTCGATGCTGGCGGTAGATGCCCACCGCCACGTGTAGCGCCGCAGCGGCACTCCAATGAGAGCCTCCGCTTCCTCGATGGCTTCGTCGTCAATTAGTCCCCAGGGCACCGTTCATCCCTTTCCTCGAGAGGCCGCCGTCTTCGTAGGGTGTAGCGGCACCAATAAACTATTATCATCATCATACCCTTCGTTGCAAGTAAATGACGGAGAATCCGTCCGAAGAAGCAAGGTCGAACGATCGACCAACCGGATACGAGGAACCCTCTGTCGGTCGGGGCGGTGTCAGTCAGGCCGATCTCGTCGGACTGACACCACGCTTGGCCACTGGGAGCTGGAGATAACCGGCCGTAGCCCTCTGTGCCCCTGCCGCCAGGTCGAAACTCTCACCCGGTGGCAGATAGGCGACCGACCCCGGCTGGAGCTCACGGACGTCGTGCTGGAGTCGGCCGGCGAGCACCACGATGAACGACCCGTCTCCGCCGGCCTGCGGAAGTTCCATCACCCCACCGGCTTCCACCTCGCCGACCCCGACGCGCAACCCGTCGGGAGAGGACTCCAACCAGGACCATCCGCTGTCCGCTTCGAGGTCGCCGATCTCGAAGGAGAGGTTCCGTCTTGTCTTCTTCTGGCTGGACAGCGCCTCGTCGAGATCGGCGGCGGATTCGGGCATGAACCAGGCGCCGCAGTCGCTCCAGGCGCGCAGAGTGAGATACACCAGACCTTCCTCACCCGAGGTCAGAGGCCCATAAGGTCGATAGGCGTCCACGTAGTGGAAGGTGACGCCCTCAATCGGATGGCTGCCGATACGCCCGCCTCCAGCGATGAACACCTGGAATTGGTCGACTGGGTGGTAGTGGACCCGCAGCGGTTGGTTCGCCTCCGTGCTGACCCGAAACGCCTGCGGCTCGTGCTCGAGGAGCTTCGGGCCGCTCGGCGTCGGGTACGGCCCAGCCCCAATGAGACACGTGACTCCAGGGTCAGCCAGATCGAAGTCCAAAATCGGTGCGACGATCATAAGGAGTAAGCCTTCCCTGACCTGCTTCAGCCGACGGAGAAGCCGAAGAGCTCGTTGGCGTTTTCCCTCATCACGCGGGCCTTGACGAATTCGTCGAGGCCCTTGAGATTTGCCTCGGCGGTGGCGAGAGAGTTCGGGTAGGTGCCGTCCGGATGGGGGTAGTCGGTCTCCATGCAGACATTGTTCTGGCCGACCATGTCCAGATGAGAGAGGCCGACCGCGTCATCGAAGACGCAGAAGTACATGTTCTTGAGATAGTGACGTGGCGGCTCCTTGATGTACTTCGAGACCTCGTTGTAGGCGACCTGCTCTCTCCACATCACCTCTATGCGGTTGAGCACATATGGCACCCATCCCACCTGGCCTTCGGCGAAAGAGATGCGCAGATCCGGAAATCGCCCCAATGTCCCCGACATCAGCCAATCAGTGAAGGACAACGCAGTGTTGTTGGAGAAGTTGATGACGGGCACGCTTCGGGGCGTGTCCGACGATGTCGTCACGAAGTTGGAGCTTGAGCCGACGTGCATGCACAGCACCACGCCCGTCTCCTGACAGGCGGCAAAGAGGGGATCCCACTCGCCCGAGTACATCGAGGGGAGCCCGAGCCAGGCGGGGATCTCCGAGAAGCACGCTGCACGAGAGCCCCGCGCGGCGTTCCGCCGGACCTCGTCAGCCGACATCTCGGCGTCCCAGAGAGGCAGGATCATCGCTCCGAGGAGCCTCCCGCCGGAGGGTCCTGCCCACTCCTCTATGAGGAAGTCGTTGTAGGCCCTGATACACGCCAGGCCGAGCTCCTTGTCCTTGGCAAAGGCGAAGCGCTGGCCGCAAAAGCGAATGAAATCGTTGGGGAAGCACAAAGAGGCGGCGACGCCGTCAAGGTCCATATCGGCCAACCTCGCTTCCCGGTCGTAGCAGCCGGGACGGATCTCGTCGTACGTCGTGGCGATCGTGCCGATGTCATTCGGGTCGAGGCCGGCTGAGGCGATGGAGCGAAGGAGGGGCGCCCGGTGGTCCTCGAAGCTCCAGGCGTCGCACCAAACGAACTCGTCGCCTTCGCGGACCGTCAGCATGGCGTCGTCCAACTGGTCCCGCGTGAGCCCCGCCGAGCCGCTCGCCGGCAGCACGGCAGCCTTGCACCGCTCGGTGTGGGGGGCCCGCTCGCGGAGCTTGGCCGGCAGCCGGCTCAGCCAGAGATCCGGCGGCTCGACCAGATGATCATCGACCGAGACGATGGTGGCGGCGTCGCCGCTCATCGGCGTCGGATGCTCACAACGTGACGCTCGAATCCTTGCGCATCTCGCGACGGGCCGCGCTCTCGAAGTTGTTCGGCCAGATGTAGCCGTCGTCGACGCGACCGGAGAGCTTCGCGCGGACTTCCGGGCGAACCGCGACCCCTCCGCCCAAGGTTTCGACCTTGTACGCAAGCTTGCAGCGGTGCTCGAGAGAGATGCACCTCAAGTGGACCTGGGGAACGGTGTGGCCGACGACGAACACGCCGTGGTTGGCGAGGAGTGCTTTGGTCGAACCCTCCATGGCCCGGACATTCTCCACAGCGACGTCCTCGGTGGTGACATTGCCCCTGAAGTCGTCGTAGAGGATGAGGTCGTCCTTCGTCAGGGCCGACAGCTGGTCGTAGATCGGGGGCAGCCGATGGGTGGCCGCCCAGACGAGCGCCCACTCGGGATGATGGTGCACCGCCACCTCGACATCCTGCCGCTGGGAGTGCAGCGCCAGGTGCAGCGTCGAGGCTGCTTTGTTCACCGTCCAGTCGCCCTCAATCACATTCCCTTCGGCGTCGATGTGCGCGAGGTACGACGCCCGCATCTCGTCCCAGGCCCACTCGTCGGGGGTTATGAGGATGGTGCCGTCCTCAAGACGCTGGCTGATGTGTCCTGCGTTCGTGCCGTCCCGGTAGCCCTCGCTGTGGAGGATCCGGTGCAGCAGGGCAAGCCTTGCCCGCTGGTTGAGCGTCTCGAGGTTCGGTTCCCTGTCGACTTGGCTGAGGCTCATTGATCGACCTCCTTCAACATCCTCTACGACGAGGACGACAGCCAGATGACGTCGGTCCGCAGCGTCCCGTCCCAGAGGCCCTGCACGTTGTGGACGGTCGGGTAGTAGGTCCAAGTGTTCTCGTAGGGGAACAGCGCCGGCTCGAGGTACTGCGCGCGGAGCTCTGTCTGGAACTGGTTGTAGATGGTCTTCAGCTTGGCGGTATCGGTGATCGGCACCGTGCGGGCTTCGCCCAGCAACTTGTTGACCGTCGGGTCGTTCAGTTTCCAGTAGTTCAGAACGTTGGTGCCCGAGTGGTACTCGTCGTAGCAGCCCGGTTCGCACGATCCGTCGCTGATCGTCGTCGCCCACGTCATCATCACCTTGTTGTCGGTCAGATCCGACACGTACTGCGGACCGACGACCACGGGATGCAGCGTCACCGTCACGTGCTTGAGGCGCTGGAGGTTCGCCTGAATGACCTGAGCGCCCTGGTCGGCCTGAACCTCTTCGTAGGTGAGATTGACGTTGTGGCCGGTCTGGGCGACGTACTGGTTGATGAGCGTCTGTGCCTCCTGCAGGTTCTCCTGAGGCTTTTGGTTCTGCGAAGCCTCGTAGTAGGGCGACTGCTTCGGGAAGAGCTGATCGACCGTCGTACTTCCCCACGCCTCGGCGATCGCCGAGTAGTCGAGTGCGAGCGATATCGCCTTTCGAACGTTGGCGTTGTTCGTCGGAGTCAGCGTCGTGTTCATGGAGAGCCCGCTGTTCATCCCGCCGAAGAATGTCTTTTGCGAGACGCTCGGAATAGTCTTGAAGGCGGAGATTGCGGTCCCGACGTTGGCAATGGCGATGTCGGCTTCATGAGTCTCGAGCGCTTGCTCCCGGGTGGTGTCGCTGGCGATGAAGGTCTCGACGATCCCGTGCAGGTAGGGAAGCGGCTGGTCCCAGTAGTGCGGATTCCGCACGAGGCTGACCGAAGTCCCCGGGACGTACTTCTGCAGTACGAAGGGTCCGGCACCGACGGGATCGTTACCGAAGTTCTTCCCTTCTTTCTGTACCGCGGTCGGCGAGCCGATGTAGTTGAGGCCGGCTTCTGCGAGAGTGTGCTCCCACTGGGTGTTCTGTGCCTTGAGCACGACCTTGATCGTCAGCGGCCCGGTCGCGGAGTAGGACGCGATGTCCTGCATCAACGGGTAGTCCTGCGAAGCAAGCGTTGGGTCCGCCACCCGCTTCCATTGATCGATGACGGCGGCGGCATTGTAAGGAGTACCGTCCGTGAATTTCAGGTTCTTTCGGATGTTGATTGTCCACGTGGTTCCGTCATCGGAGGTGGTGACCGACGTGGCCATCATGTCGTTGATCTGGTTGGTGGTCCGGTTCCAGTAGACGAGTCCGCCAAAAATGTCGAAGCCGATATCGCCGCCGACGATCGTGTTGGTTCCCCCGGTAGCAGGATCCAATGACGTCGGTGCGATGACGTTGTCTATGCGGAGCGTTCCACCGTGCACGGGGCTGCTCCCTGAGGCCGAGCTGGCGCCGGACGAGGTGACAACAAGTCCAAGCGCAAAGAGAGCACCCGCCAAACGAACAATCGTACGTGGAGCCATCTGTGGGACCCCTCCCCCCTCTCGGCCAGCAGGAGCCGAGTATTCGGTATGATGAATGTGAGGATAGCGATGGACCACTCGGGTGTCAAGGCCCCTGGGGCGCCCGAAGAGCTCAGGGCGATTCGCTAAAACTGAAGAAAGTACTTGACTGTAGCGCTCTCACCGCGGAATACTCAAGTACATGCTTGACCAAACGATCGACCTCGATCGGACCTTCCAGGCGCTGGCGGACAAGAGCAGGCGCACCATGGTGGAACGGCTCACCTTGGGGCCCGCCTCGGTCAGCGAGCTGGCCGAACCCCTGCCCATGTCACTTGCCGCCGTCGTCCAGCACGTGCACGTCCTCGAGGCGTGCGGGGTCGTGAAGACCGAGAAGGTCGGGAGGACACGCATGTGCCGGATCGAGCGTGGCGCCATGACCGCCGCCGAACGGTGGATCACCGATCGGCGCCGGCGCTGGGAATCCCGCCTGGACCGACTGGGCGACGTCCTGAGCGAGGAAGCCACCAACGAGGAGGAACCATGACCCGGTCCACCGTCGCCCATGACACGTTCGTCATCGATCGCAGCTACGGCTTTCCGGTCGCTCACGTCTTCCGGGCCTGGACAGATCCCTTGCTCAAGGCCCGCTGGTTCGCCGGTTCCGCCGACGCGCTGGGAGCCGGCTACGAGCTCGACTTCCGGGTCGGGGGCCGAGAGGTCAATCGAGGTGGGCCTCCGGGCGGGCCCGTCTATACGTACGAGTCGCGAGTTCCGCGACATCGTTCCCGAGCAGCGAATCGTCTACACCTACGAGATGTTCGCCGACGAAGATCGGATCTCCGTGTCGGTCGCAACGGTCGAGTTCCACGACAACGACGCCACGACGCAATTGGTCCTTACCGAGCAAGGGGTATACCTCGACGGCCACGACACGGCGGCCCAGCGGGAAGAGGGAATGCGGTCCCTCCTGGACGCGTTGGCTGCCACCTTGAACGAGGGCGCATCGTGAGGAGGCACAACCGATGAGAACCCTGGCTTCGTTCATCCTCACCAGCCTGGACGGCTATTACGAGGGCGCGAACGGTGAGCTCGACTGGCCGGTCGTGGACGAGGAATTCGATGATTTCGCTCTTCGCCAGCTCGACGAAGCGGACACCCTCGGCTTCGGTCGCAAGACGTACGAGCACATGGCCGCCTACTGGCCGACCGAACAGGCCCGGGTCAATGACCCCGCCATCACGTCCCGGATGAACACCAAACCCAAGCTCGTCTTCTCCAACACTCTCGAACACGCGGACTGGTCCAATACGACCGTCATCACCGGCGAAGCCGTCGAACAGATGGAAAAGGTGAAGGCCGGACCAGGCAGGGAACTGCTCCTCCTCGGCAGCGCCCACCTCACCTCCTATTTCGCCGCCGCGGGCGTCCTCGACGAGCTTCGGGTCATGGTCTGCCCGATCATCCTCGGTCAGGGCCGTTCCCTCTTCGAGGACTCGAAGAGTCGCCTCACGCTCACATTGACCAACGTGAGGCAATTCGAAAGCGGAAACGTCCTACTCACCTACGGGCAGTCGACGCCGGCCGCCTGACCGGAAAGCGCGTCGTTCAGGACAGCCCGCCGAGGATCTCGATCACGTCCTCCTTGCGGTAGCCGTGGAACCGGGCGAACTCGAGCAACTGACGTGCCCGCTCAATGACCGCGCCCTGCTCGGGCGAGCCAGCCACCGTGACGCCGCGCCCGCGCCGGAACTCGAGCATGCCCTCGTCTCGCAGGATGCGGAGCGCTCGGAGCACCGTGTTGGTGTTGACGCCGAGGACAGCAGCCAGGTCCTTGGCCGGAGGGAGGCGGTCCCCCGGTGACGCCTCGCCGGCGGCAATGGCGCGGCGAAGCTCGGCCGCCACCTGGTCGTGCAACGCCAAGGCCTCGCCCCGGTCGACCTTGACACGCAACATGATGCTATACATAGTAGCACCATGATCACGAACACCTCCGAGCGTGCCTCGAGAGAAGCCCAACTCCTGATCCCCGAGGCGCGACAGCACCGCCGCCGGCGCTACCTGCGGTCGGGCACGCTCGCCCTTCTGGCTGCCCTCGCCGTCGCTGCGCTGATCGCTGTTCGCGGTGGCCGCGACCGCCGGACCCGACCGCGAGCGGCCGGTCGTCGAATCGAGGGCCCGCGGCCGTGGCGCTGACCGCGGCCGGGCCGGTCCTGGTGCGCCCGGTCCTCTGCACCGCACCGGCCCACGAGCCAGGGGGCGGACTGCCGGGGCCGCTCCCAACCGCCTGTCCCGCGTCCCTACGCGGAGACCCCGGCCCACCTCGACGTCACGCCGGTCCGCGCCGGTTACACCTTGAATTCGCCGCCGCCCGACCCCACCCTGGCGCCCGACCCGACTTCGACGAGGGACGGCGCGTCGTCCATCGTGCTCGTGAACGGTCCGGCTCCGCGCGCGCCGTCTGGCCCGCGCCTGCTGCTCGGGCCTTCCGTACTCCAGCTCTCACGGTCGACCGTGGGCTCGGCGGTGGCGCACCAGACGCGGGCCGGGGTCTGGGTGGTCGATGTTCGATTCGACAGCTCGGGCGCGTCGAGTTGGGACGCCGTCGCCCAGCGGTTCTTCCACACCCAGCTGGCCATCGACCTCGGCGGGCGGGCCGTCTCGGTGCCGCTGATCGAGCCGACGACCACCGCCTTCTCCACGTTCGACGGGAAGCTCGTCATCTCCGGCGACCTGACGCGATCCGTGGCCCGGGAGCTGGCGTCGGCGCTGCGCGTCGCAACCACGAGTCCTTCTCCGGGGTCGTCGGCGTCTCGCTGAGTGAACCCGCCGTCTGCATGTCCATTTCCTTTGCGATGATGGTCAGATCAGGCCGCCGAGCCAGGCTCCCGGGGGCTCAACCGACCGTTGGGCCTGCGATCAACCCGATTGCGGTGCCACCCCTCGTCATCGTTTCTCCAGCAGGCCGAGATCGCTCAGGCTTTCGGCCGTCTCGACGATCGTGGTCTCGGCCGGGCGGGGGCGCCAGCGGAGCTCCTGTTTGGCGCGGTCGTTGTGGATCGTCAACGGCGACGGGTCCTCGCCAGGCGCCTCGTCGGTTGTGACGTGCTCGCCTGCAGGCCCAAGGTGGTCGCGGAGGATCTGTGCCAGCCCCAGCCAGGTGATCGTCGGGCCGTCCGCCAACAGCAGGTAGCGCTTCCCGGCGGCGGCAGGAGTGGTCATCGCCGTAATGTGCGCGTCGGCGACGTCGCGCACGTCGACGACGCCGAAGCGCTGGCGTGGCAGCGCCGGCATCGTGCCCTCGATGATCGCCTTGAAGTAGGTCAGCGTCGAGCGCAGTGCCAGCACCAGCGACGGGCCGGCGATGAATGTCGGGTTCATCACCACCAGCTGGGTGTCGCCTCCTTCGGTCCCGATGAAGTCCCAGGCGGCACGCTCGGCGATCGCCTTGGAGCGCGGGTAGGGCGGCAATCCTGGCGTATCGGGGTCGGTCCAGTCCTCCTCGGTGTAGTCGCGGACTGCCTTGGGCGAGTAACCCACCGCCGCGAACGAGGAGGTCAGCACCACCCTGCGCGCGCCGGCGTCCCGGGCTGCCTTCAGCACACGCACTGTGCCCTCGCGGGCGGGGACGATCAGCTCGTCCGGGTCCTTGGGCTGGGCGGACGGGATCGGCGAGGCGACGTGGTGGACCTCCTCCACACCCTCAAGCGCGGCCGGCCAGCCGTCCTCGGAGGTCAGATCTGCTGCCACCAACTCGAGGCCGGTGTCGTCCACACCACCGCGGCGCACGGCCGCACGCACAGCTTCCTCACCATCCAGGGAACGCACCGTCGCGCGCACCTCACGCCCATCCCGCAGCAACGCCGCGATCAACTGCGTGCCCAGATATCCGGACCCGCCTGTCACCAACACCTTGGAGCTCATCCGAGCAGCACCTCCTCCAGTCGTGGGAGCACTTTCTGTACCTGCGAGTTCGCCTCGGCTTCCGCGCCCGTATCCGCACGGCTGCGGGCGTCCCAGAGCGCCGCCTTCGCCCGTAGGTAGTCGAGGTGGATGCGCAGCGTCTTGATCTCGGCCTCGACCCGCTCGGCGTGCGCAGCAGCAGATCGCGCTGCTCACCTGCCTTGGCGTGTCCAAGCTCGCGGTTGGCCTGGTAGGTGCGCATCTCCTCGATCCCGACGCCCATCGCGCGCAGGCACGCCAGTACCTGCAACGTGTCGAGGTCCTCCTCGCGATAGCGGCGGTGTCTGCTGCTCGGGTCGCGGGCGATCGGGCCGATCAGCCCGACCTCCTCGTAGTAGCGCAGCGTCGGCCCACTCAGCCCGCTGCGCCGGGATACATCTTGGATGGTGAGAGTGGTCATGCGAGCAGCAAAACACACCTCAAGCGCTTGAAGTCAAGGCCTCAGCGGGCGGCGGCCCGGTCGGGCTCGCCGCTCAGACCATCAGGACGACGGGGACGATCATCGGGCGGCGCCGGGTGCGCTCCCCCACGAACTTCCCGAGCGCACGGCGGGTGTGGCGGCTCAGCACCTCAATGTCGTGGGCCCCGTCGCGCAGTGCCTTGGACACCGCCGCCGCCACTACCTCGCTCGCCTCCTCCAGCAACTCCTCGGCCTCGGGCACGTAAACCCAGCCCCGGGTCTCGATCACCGGCGGGCAGCTGAGCGTGCGCTGCTGGCCGTCCACGGTCACCACGACCATGACGACGCCCTCCTCGGCCAGCTTCTGGCGGTCGCGCAGCACCCCGTGTTCCACGTCCCCGACCGTGCCGTCGACGTAGACGTAGCCGGCCGGCACCCGACCCTCGCGGGAGAGGCCCTTGGCGTCGAGCTGGACGACGTCGCCGTCCTCGCAGAGCAGCACCTTGGCGGGGTCGAGGCCCATCGACAGAGCCAATCGAGCGTGGTGGACCATGTGGCGGAACTCGCCGTGCACCGGGACGAAGCACTCCGGACGGGTCACGGACATGAGCGTGCGCAGCTCGCCTTGCCGGGCGTGCCCGCTCACGTGGACCGCCTCCGCTCCCGAGTGCACCACCTCCGCCCCACGCCGGTGAAGGTCGTCGATCACGCGTCCGACCGACCACTCGTTGCCCGGGATGGGATGGGCGCTGATCACGACGACGTCGTCCTCACCGATGCGCAGCCATTTGTTGTCACCCGTCGCCATCAGCGAGAGCGCGGACATGGGCTCGCCTTGCGATCCCGTCGAGATCACGCACATCTCCCCCGGCGGCACGTCGTCGACGTGCTCGATGTCCACCAGCACGCCGTCGGGCACCGAGATGATGCCCAGGCGGCGGCCGAGCTCGACGTTCTTCCCCATGGAACGCCCGAGCGTCGCCACCTTGCGGTGGTTGGCCGTGGCCGCGTCGATGATCTGCTGCACGCGGTGCATGTGGCTGGCGAAGCACGCCACGACGAGGCGTTTGTCGGGCACGGAGGCGAAGACGCGGCGCAGCGTGATGCCGACCGTGGACTCGGACTCGGTGAACCCGGGCTCTTCGGCATTCGTCGAGTCCGAGAGGAGAAGACGGATCCCGTCGGTGCGGGCCAGCTCGCCCATGCGCGACATGTCGGTGCGCCGGCCGTCGACGGGCTGCAGGTCGAGCTTGAAGTCACCCGAGTGCAGGATCACGCCCTGCGGGGTGTGGAAGGCGATCGCCATCGCCTCGGGCACCGAGTGGGTCACCGGGATGAACTCGACGTCGCACGCGCCGATGCGGACGAGCTCGCCGTCGCGCACCACCACGAAGCGCGGTCTTGCCGGCCAGGCCCGCCTCTTCGACCCGGTGGCGGGCCAGTCCCACCGTCAGCTCGGAGCCGTAGATCGGCGCTTGCAGCTCGCGCAGCAAGTAGGCGAGTCCGCCCGTGTGGTCCTCGTGGCCGTGGGTGAGGACGATGCCGTCGACCCGGTCCTTGCGGTCGTACAGGTAGGTGAATTCGGGCAGTACGAGATCCACGCCCGGCATGTCGGGGTCGGGGAACATGATTCCGCAGTCGAGGACGATGATGCGGCCTTCGACCTCTATGCAGGCGCAGTTCCGGCCGATCTCCCCCAGCCCGCCCAAGAAGACCACCCGGACGGGTTTCGGCGTGCGCTCAGCCAAGCGTGACGGACCGCCGGTGGACCGAGAGCGTCGACGATCTTCGCCGCCATGGTGTCGAGCTCTGGCGTCGCCGCGCCCATGGGCAGCCGGCACTGGCCCACACGCCGGCCCAGCGCGCGCAACGCCGCCTTGGCCGGGAGCGGGTTCGGGTATTCGGGGGTGGACTCGAAATCGAAGGAGTCGAGCAGCTCCACGTTCGCGGCCGCTGCGCCGGTGACGTCACCGGCGAAGAACAGGTCGACGACACGTCGGAACCGGGGGCCGACCCAGTGCGTGGCGACGCTGATCACGCCCACCGCGCCGACCGACAGCAGCGGCAACGTCATGGCGTCGTCGCCGCAGTAGACCTCGAACCCGGCGGGCGCCTGCGCCACCAGATGGGCCGTACTCGGAGGGTCGCCGGCCGCGTCCTTCAGCCCCACTACCGCGGGAACTTCGCGGGCGAGCCGCAGCAGGGTGGACGTCTCGATGCGCCGCCCGGCCCGGATGGGGATGTCGTAGAGCAGGACCGGCAGGTCGCCCGCAGCCTCGGCCACGGCACGGAAGTGCTCGTGGAGGCCGGCTTGGGAGGGCCGGTTGTAGTACGGGGTGACCACCAGCACCCCGTCCACACCCGACGCCGCCGCCTGCCTGGTCATGGCCACCGAGTGGGCGGTGTCGTTGGAGCCGCTTCCCGCGAGCACCGGGATCGTGACGGCCTCGGCCACGGCCCGCCACAGGGACACCTTTTCGTCGTCGGTCAGCACCGAGCTTTCGCCGGTCGACCCGCTGAGCACCAGGCCGTCGCTGCCCCGGCCGGCCAGCCATCGGGCCAGCTCGACCGCCGCATCAAGGTCGAGCGCGCCATCGTCGTCGAACGGGGTGACCATCGCCGTGATCACCCGCCCGAATCGGGGCTCGGGGCTCATCGCCCCCTCACGCTACCAGCGTGGCTATGCGACCTGGCGTTCCGCCGGGGAACCGTCCGCGAACGCGTCCTCCTCCTCGGTCGCGTCGGTCCAGTCCTCGAAGGCGATGGCGCCCATCTCGGTGAACTTTTGGCGCAGCCAGCCGTCCGCCGCGTCCAGCAGCCCGAGCTTCTTGAGGTTGGGGACGATCTTGGAGAAGAGAAGGATCTGGAAGTCGTCGCGCTCAGGCCCCGCGTTCATGAGCTTGACGACGTCGGCGGTCGGCACCTCCATCCGCTCCCAGACCTCCTGCATCGCCATGCGGTCCTTCATGCGGATGGCCGCCTCGAAGGCGAACTCCTGGCGCTCGCGCAGTTCGGCTGCGTTCAGCTCCTGGTAGTACTCCTGCAGGCTGAGCACCCCGAAGGCGACGTGGCGCGCCTCGTCGGCCATGACGTAGCGCAGGAGCTTCTTGAGGAGAGGCTCGGTCGTCATCATGTGGATGAACCCGAACGCGGCCAGGGCGAGGCCCTCCACCATGATCTGCATGCCGAGGTAGGTCATGTCCCAACGCGAGTCGGCCACAATATCGTCGAGCAGCATTCCGAGGTGGGCGTTCATCGGGTAGTGGCCCGAGAGCTTCTCGTCGAGGTACTTGGAGAACACCTCGACGTGCCGGGCCTCGTCCATGACCTGCGTCGCGGCGTAGTACTTGGCGTCTATCCACGGCACCGTCTCGACGATCTTGGCCGTGCACAGCAGCGCTCCCTGCTCGCCGTGCATGAACTGGGACAGGAGCCAGTTCTGGTTCTGGATCCCGAATTCGATCCAGCGCTTGTCGTCCCACTTCTCGAGCACGGTGCCCACGAGTGCGGATTCGTCATAGCTTTGTTGGGCCGGATTGGCCTCTGCGTTGGCGATGACCACCCGCTCCTGGTCCACCTCAATCGACCAGTCGAGGTCGGTCTGCGCATTCCACTGCGCCTTCTTCGCCTTCTCGTAGAGCTTGTCCAGCTTCGGCTTGGCGCCCTTGCGGTAGTCCCACGTGAACTCGGCCGGGCAGGTGTCCTCGACCCGGTGACGCCCCTCGGCGTCGTAGTGACCGACGACGCTGAGGACCGCTTCGAGGTCGTTGATCTTGTCGCGGCCGATGAGCTCGAGGTTGGACCGCAGCTGCTCCTGATCGTGGTCCAGTGTCGTCATGGCAAATCCCCTTTGGTGGTATCGGGTTCGGGCGGGTGCACGAGAAGGGCGAGGATGCCCGGGAGGACGAAGGCGCGCACGAGGGCACGGCACTCCGCCGGGTCGGTCAGGTCGACCGAGGGCTCCTGTTCGTAGCTGTAGGCCAGGACAATGCGCGCCGCCCACTCGGCCGCGCGCGAGGCCTGTTCGGGATGGAGCCAGCGGGCGAAGAACGGTGCGGCCACGTCTCCGGCGACCAGAAGGATCCGGTCGAGCTCGGCGAAGGTCAGGTGGGGCAGAATCACCCCGGGCTCGTGGGTCAGCACGTAGGCCAACGCCGCGTGGGACCGCAGCCGCCGCGCCGCCTCGGCCATTCCGGCCACGAGCACGTCCTCGAGGTCCTCCGCCTCGCCCATGACGACGGCGAGGGCCGAGGTCAGTCGGGCCGCCTCCGTCTCGACGACCGCGCCGAGAACGGCGTCACGCCCACCCGGGAAGGTCCGGTACAGCGTGGCCCGGGACAGGCCCGACTCGCGGGCGATGTCGTCGACCGTGGTCTTGGCCACCCCTTGGCGGGCCACGCAGCGTAGGGCGCCGTCCACGATGCGGACTCGGGTCGACGAGCGGTCGTCAACGCCGAGATGGCGGACGACCCGGTCCTTCCCGGCACGCCTGGTGGGGCCGATGGTCGTCACGGAAGCACCCACGGTTGAAACAGTATGGCGATTTTTGTCTCAGTGTCAACCACCCGCTCAGGACCGAGTCACCCGCTCAGCCCCAATTGACATGACCCGGCGAGACCGAGGTGATGAGCAGCGCCAAAAACCCAACGGCGACGGCACTGCCCCCGACAGTCAGCACCAGCGCCTGGCCGTGGTCACGCAGGCCGCCGGCGTAGTCGTAGAGCAGGGCGAGCAGGCAGCCGGTGACGAAGCCGCCGAGGTGGGCCAGCCAGTCGACGTTGCCGCTGAAACCGAGCACCAGATTCAACACGAGCAGCGCGACGACCGGCGCCACCGGGAGGTGCCGGCGCAGGCCGATCACCACGTACGCGCCCATGACGCCGATGATCGCCCCCGAGGCTCCGAGGCCGTAGTCGACCTGGGGGCCGAGCAGGTACGAGGCGACGCTCCCGCCGAGCCCGGCGATGAGGTAGAGGGACAAGAAGCGCGCCCGGCCGAGCAGCACCTCGACCGCCGGACCCACGATGATGAGGGCGATCATGTTGAAGAAGATGTGGAGGAAGTTCGCGTGGAGGAACATGGACGTGAAGGTCCGGTAGTACTGGCCCTGGTGGTGCACCAGGAAGGGCTGCATGGCGTAGCGGTCGATGAACGACACGTTGTTGCCGAAGCGCTCCAGCACGAAGACCACGACGTTCACCGCCACGATGGCCAGAACGACCGGGGTGGGGTTGGTCGAGCCGACCACGCCCGTACGGTTGCGGCTGGTGTGCGTGAAGGCCGGGACCTGGCGCGACCGCCGCGCCCCCGCCGCCGTGCAGTCCGGGCACTGCCAGCCCACGGGCGCGTGCACCATGCACTCGGTGCAGATGGGCCGATCGCAGCGGGCGCAGCGCACCGCGGACCGGCGCTCGGGGTGGCGCGCGCACGCCGGGAGTGGTGGCGCCGGCTCGGGCAGACGGTCCCCTCCGGAGGGCGCGCCCGTCACCGGACGCCGGCCAGGAGCTCCGAGCGCACCAGCAGCGCCACCTGGCCGGGGTCTTCCAGGTCCCACCGGCCCGGAGAGGCGATGTAGGAGAGCACCATCCGCGAGAGAAACTCAGCCGCGGCGTCACGATCGGGACCGGGCGCCATCCCGTGCCGCTCCAGGTACGGCGTGAGGAAGGCGGCGATCCGCGTGTGGACCTGCGACGACTCGACGGTCAGGCGCGGGAACAGCACCTCGGGCTCGGTCACCAGGACCCGCTGGAGCACCTCGTGGTCGAGCAGGGCCTTGTGGGCGAAGAGCAGGCCCCGCTCCATGACCTCCTCCAGGGTCTCGGCGTCGTGCACCTCCTCGTAGAGTCGGCGAAAGAACCGGGCGAACTCCCATCCCACGACCGCGCTCATGAGCTCGTCGCGCCCGCCGGGGAAGTAGCGGTAGACGGTCGCCCGCGACACGCCGGCCTCGCTCGCCGCGTCCTCGACCGTCGTCTTGTTGATGCCCCACCGCGCCACGCAGTCGTAGGTGGCCTGCAACAGACGCTCGCGGATCTCGTGGTTCACAGGCCGAGCAGCGCCTCGAGCCCGACGGTCAGCCCCGGTCGGCGGGGCACCGCCCGCACGGCGAGGAGCACACCGGGCATGAAGGAGCGCCGGTCGTAGGAGTCGTGGCGGATGCTCAGGCTCTGCCCCAGTGCCCCGAAGATGACCTCCTCGTGTGCCACGAGACCGGGGAGCCGCACCGAGTGCACCCGGACGCCCCCCGGACCCTCGGCGCCGCGCGCCGCTTCGAGCACGACCTCGGTCGTCGCATCGGCCGCAAAGGGACCGGCACCCGCCGCCGCACGCGCCGCCGCAATCCCCTCGGCCGTGTGCAGAGCGGTGCCCGACGGGGCGTCGCGTTTGGCGTCGTGGTGCAGCTCAATCACCTCGGCCCCGTCCATGTGTGGTGCGGCGAGCCGGCAGAAGTGCATGAGCAACACGGCGCCGATGGCGAAGTTCGGCGCCACCACGGCGTTGGCCCCTCCCGCCTCGAACTCGTGGGCCGCCGCCGCCAGGTCGGCCTCGGAGAGCCCCGTCGTCCCCACCACGGCGTGGATGCCCCGCTCCGCGTAGTGCACCAGGTTGTGGCGCGCCGCGGCGGCGACGGTGAAGTCGACCACCACCTCGGTGCCCAGGTCGCCCAGCACGTTGACCTCGCCCACGATGGCGCGTCCGCACGCGTCGGCGCCTTCGTGTGCCGGGTCGACCGCGGCCACCAGCTCCATGTCCGGCGCCCCGGCCACGGCGCGGCACACTTCATGGCCCATGCGTCCGCCGGCGCCGACCACACCGACCCTGACCATGGACGGAGAATCTACCGGGCGGCCATCGCGGGAACGTGCCGGGCCAGGCCGTCCTCGTCGAAGGGTCCCACCGCGCTCATGGCGCGCGGTGAGCCGGCGAAGGCGGCCGCGACGTCGAGCACCTGCTCCCGGTCCACCGCGTTGATGCGGGCCAGGACCTCGTCGACGCTCAGCACCTCGCCGTGCAGCAGCATCGACGCACCCAGCCGGCTCATGCGGGCACCGGAGTCCTCGCCCGAGAGCAGCAGCTCGGCGCGCAGGTTCCCCTTGGCCACGGCCAGCTCGCGGTCGGTGACGCCGTGCGAGGCCAGCAGCTCGAGCTCGCCGTCGACGATGCGCAGGACCTCGTCGACGTGCTCGGGCGCGGTCCCGACCACCACGGCGAGCGAACCGGTGTCGGCGTAGGCGGCTCGCTCGGACCAGACCGAGTACGCCAGCCCGCGTTCCTCGCGCACCTTCTGGAAGAGACGGCTCGATAGGCCGCCTCCGAGCACGTGGTTGAGCATCGCCAGCGCCCATCGTCGGTCGTCGAACCGGTCGACCGATCGTGCCCCGTACACGAGCTGTGCCTGCTCCGTCGGCCGGCGCACCACGTCGAGGGGCACCACGTCGGCTCCGGGCGGCGTCCGCTCCGGAGCGGCGCCGCCCGCCGCGCCGGCGAAGGCACGCTGAATGCGCTCGGCCACCTCCGCGTGGTCGCAGTCTCCTGCCGCGGCGACGACCATGTTCGAAGGCCGGTAGTGCCGGGCGAAGAAGGCGGATACGTCTTCGCGCTCCATCGCCTCGACCGAGGACACCGTGCCGAGCGTGTCGCGGCCGAGCGCGTGTCCCGGGAACATGGCCGACTGCCACCGCTCGGCGGCCAGGTCAGCCGGCTCGTCGGCGTGCATGTGGATCTCGTCGAGGATGACCGTGCGCTCGGCCTCAATGTCGTCGGTCCGCAACGCCGCCTCCCACATGATCTCCGAGAGGATCCCGAGGCCGAGGGGCAGGTGCTCGGAGAGGAGCCTGACGTAGAACGTCGTGTACTCCTTGGTGGTGAAGGCGTTGCAGTCGCCGCCCACCTCGTCGAGCGCCTCGGCGATGGCCGCGGCGGATCGCTCCGCCGTGCCCTTGAACAGGAGGTGCTCCAAGAAGTGCGAGGCGCCGGCGTGCTCGGCCGGCTCGTCACGCGATCCCGTGCCCACCCAGTACGACGAGCGCGACGGATCGCACGTCCGCCATGGTCTCGGTGACCAGGCGGATCCCGCAGGGCAGGACCGACGACTCGATCAACGGCGACGAGGGCGCCCGCCCCGGCGGCGGTCCCGCTCACCGCGGTCGCCACGGTCGCCCCGCCCGGAGTCCTCGGCGACCGCACCGGGGCCGAGGTCGCCCAGTTCGGCCGTGAGTTCGGCCTCGAAGGCGTCCTCGAAGGAGGTGCCGTTCGAGGTGGGCGCAGCAGCTGCGGCGGGTGCCGATTCGTGCCGGGACGACGCCGCGCCTCCGTTGCCGGACGCCCGTGCTTCCGGCGCGCCGTCGGTGACGCCGGCCAGCGACAGGGACACCTTGCCCTGCGGGTCGATGTCGTCGACCCGGACCTCCACCGGCTGACCGAGGGTGAGGACATCCTCCACGTTGTTGATGCGCTTGCCGCCGGCCAGCGGCGACAGCTTCGAGATGTGCAGCAGGCCGTCGCGCCCGGGCAGGACGTTGACGAACGCACCGAACTTGGTGATGTTCACCACCTTGCCGGCGTAGATGGCACCGACCTCCGCCGTCGGCGGGTCGAGGATCAGCGCAATCCGCCGGCGCGCCTCTTCCACCGCGTTGCCGTCCTTGGCACCGATGGTCACCGTGCCGACGGCGCCGTCGTCGTCGACCGCGATGTCGGCGCCGGTCTCCTGCTGCAGCGTGTTGATGACCTTGCCCTTGGGCCCGATCACCTCGCCGATCTTGTCGATCGGGATCTCCATGGACACGATCTTCGGTGCGCTCGCGGCCACGTGGTCACGCGGTTCGGCGATGGCGCCGGACATGACGCCCAGGATGGTGAGCCGGGCCTCCTTGGCCTGGAGCAGCGCCTGGGCCAGCACGTCGGCCGGCAGCCCGTCGATCTTCGTGTCGAGCTGCAGCGCCGTCACCGCGTCAGCCGTGCCCGCCACCTTGAAGTCCATGTCGCCGAAGGCGTCCTCTGAACCCAAGATGTCGGTCAGCGTCACGTAGGTGCCGCCGTCGTAGACCAGGCCCATGGCGATGCCGGCGACGGCAGCCTTGAGCGGCACGCCGGCCGCCATCAGGGAGAGGCTGCTTCCGCAGACCGAGGCCATGGACGTCGACCCGTTGGAGGCGAGCACGTCGGAGACGACGCGCAGGGTATAGGGGAATTCGTCCGCAGCGGGCACGACCGGTAGGAGCGCCCGCTCGGCCAGGAGGCCGTGGCCGATCTCGCGGCGCTTGGGCCCGCGCATGAAGCCGGTCTCCCCGGTCGAGAACGGGGGGAAGTTGTAGTGGTGCATGTAGCGCTTGGTCTCGACCGGGGTGATCGTGTCGAGCAGCTGGTTCATCCGCGGCATGCCGAGGGTGGTCACGTTGAGCACCTGCGTCTCGCCGCGCTGGAAGAGCGCCGAGCCGTGCGCGGTCGGGAGCAGGTCGATCTCGGCCGAGAGCGGGCGGATGTCCGCCGTGCCGCGCCCGTCGACGCGCACGCCGTCCTCGACGATCCGCTTGCGCACCAGCTTCTTGGTCAGCGACCGGATGGCCGCCTTGACCTCGCCGGGCCGGTCCGCGAACTCCTCGCCGACAGCGGCCCTGATCTCGTCGCCGGCCGCGTCGAGGGCGGCGTTGCGCGCCGCCTTCGTGGTGACGAGGTTGGCCTTGGCGATGGGCTCGGTGCCCACTGCCTCGACCCGGGCCCAGACGTCGGGCTCATAGTCGACGAACGTCGTGAAGGGAATCGTCTCGATCGGCCCGCGCGCCGCGGTCCACGCCTCAACCAGCTGGCGCTGCAGGTTGATCGCCTCGCGGATCCACTGCTTGGACGCCTCGAGGCCCTCGGCGAGGACCTCCTCGGTGACCTTCGGCGCGCCATCCTCGTAGTAGGACCACGACTTCTCGGTCCCGCCGGCCTCGACCATCATGATGGCGATTTCGCTCTCGAGGTCCTCGGTCAGGGCCCGGCCCGCCACGACGAGCTCGAAGGTGGACTCTTCGCCCTCCTCGAAGGTCGGGTGCGGGATCCAGACGCCGTCGGTCGTGTACAGCGACGCGGACAGCGCCGATGGGGCCGTCGAAGGGGATGCCCGAGATCATCAGCGCGGCCGACGAGGCGTTGATCGCCAGGACGTCGTGCGGGTTGACCTGGTCGGCGCCGACCACGGTGCCCACGATGTGGATCTCGTTGCGGAAGCCGTCGGGGAAGGACGGCCGCAGCGGCCGGTCGATCAGGCGGTCAGTCAGGATGGCCTGGTCCGAGCTCTTGCCCTCCCGGCGGAAGAACGACCCGGGGATCTTGCCCGCGGCGTACGTGCGCTCCTCGATGTCGACGGTCAGGGGGAAGAAGTCGGTCCCCTCCCGCACCGAGCGGGCCGCCGTCGCGGTGGCCAGCAGGACGGTGTCCCCGATGCGGCCGAGCACGGCCCCGTCGGCGAGTTGGGCCAGCTTGCCGGCCTCGAAGGACATGGTGCGATCGGTCCCGCTGATCGGGGCCGAAACGGAAATGGCATCAGACATGATGCTCCTCGTGTGTCGGGGGCATCTCCACGTCTGGTTCCCAGTGGTCGACCACCTCGCATGAAGTGACCGGCGACTGGCAGCCAGTGGCCGAAGACGCCCGGATGTGGTGGTGCCTCGCTACCGTCGTATGCCGAGTCGGCTGATGATGGAGCGGTAGCGCTCGACGTCGTTCTTGCGGACGTAGTCGAGCAGCCGCCGGCGCTGGCCGATGAGCTTCATCAGGCCGCGCCGGGTGTGGTGGTCCCCTTTGTGCACCTTCAGGTGCTCCGTGAGGTGGTTGATCCGGCCCGACAGCAGTGCGATCTGTACCTCCGGCGAACCGGTGTCACTCTCGTGGAGCCGGTACTCGGAGATGGTGGCCTGCGTGTCGGGCATGAAGATAGAACCTCGGAACGTCGTCGGGATGCGACCGGGAAACCCGTCACCGGCCGCTCTCCATGCTAGCACCCGGCCGCTGATCAGGGAAGATCGGCCGAGGTAAGCACCCGCTCGGTGGCCTCGACATCGGCGCGCATCTGGGCGATGAGCTCGTCGACCGAGTCGAAGCGCAGCTCGGGTCGCAGACGGTGGGTGAACGAGACCCGGGCCTGCTCGCCGTAGAGGTCCCCGTCGAAGTGGAGCAGGTAGGCCTCGACGAGCACGGGCGCCGTGCCCGGCTCGTAGAACGTCGGTCGCCGCCCCACCGAGACCGCCGCCCGGTGCGTCACCCCGTCAGGTCGGTGGTAGAGCCCGGCGTAGACGCCGTCGGCGGGGAGGGCGATGTCGTCGGGCACTTCGAGGTTCGCCGTCGGGAACCCGAGTTGGGGGCCGCCCCGCCCGTCCCCGCGGACCACCGTGCCGGGGACCTGGTGGGGCCGCCCCAGCAGCTCCGCCGCCGCCTCGACCTCACCGGACGCGACCAGCGCCCGGATCCTCGTGGACGAGACGGCCTCGGCGCCGTCGCCGGTGAGGCGCACCCCTACGACCTCAAAGCCGTGCTCTGCCCCGAGGCGGCGCAACAGGTCGACGTTGCCCCGCCGCCCGTGCCCGAAGTGGAAGTCCTCGCCCACCACGACGAGCCGGGCCGAGAGCTGGTCGACGAGCACCTCGGTCACGAAATCCTCAGCCGACTCCGCCGCCCGGGCCTCGTCGAAGGGGATGACCACGGTGCGGTCGATGCCGCACTCGGCGAGCAGCTCGAGTTTCTGCTCGAGGCTGGTCAGCTGCTGCGGCGCCGACTCGGGTCGCACGACCGCCGCCGGGTGCCGGTCGAAGGTGACCACCACTGTGGAGAGATCGGCCGCCTTCG
Organism: uncultured Acidimicrobiaceae bacterium; assembly: GCA_963767195.1. Classification (GTDB taxonomy): domain Bacteria; phylum Actinomycetota; class Acidimicrobiia; order Acidimicrobiales; family RAAP-2; genus Bog-473. Next base: position 1,121,517 of record CAVYDA010000001.1, read on the forward strand.
CCCGCGTCGTCAGATCCGCGAGCAGCGCCCGGTGGCCGAGGTGCACGCCGTCGTAGGCGCCGATGGTGACGGCCGTTCCTGGTCCGGGCATCGCGCCCTGAGGGTAGTCGTCGCTCATCGCGCGTCGAGGACGACAGCCGGGCGGATGCGGTCCGAGCCCGTGGCCTCGTAGACGGCGAGCAGCATGCCCCGGTCGTTCAGGATCGCCCAGGGACCCTCACCTGCCGCGCCGAGCGGCACGCGGTCGAGCGGCAGGCCGGTGGACACCGACGCCGCCGTCGCGGCATCGACGGTGACGGCCTCGAGGTCGCGCATGGCCTGGGCGGGAGTCAGGACGTCGCCCGGGCTGAGACGGTCGAGCGGGCGGGCCTCGGACTCGTCGAAGGAGCCGATGCGGGTGCGCCGCAGTTGGTCCACGTGGGCGTCACCCCCGAGGGCCCGGCCGAGGTCCTGGGCCAGGACGCGGACGTAGGTGCCCGAGGAGCACTCCACCACGGCGCGGTAGACGCCTGGGCGCCCCGGCTCCGGCTCGGTGTCGAAGCGCCGGACCGTGACGGTCCGGGCGGCGCGCTCGACTTCGACGCCCTGGCGGGCCAGCTCGTGCAGTCGGCGGCCGCCCACCTTGACCGACGAGACCATGGGCGGCACCTGCTCGATCTCGCCGGTCAGCGCCGCCGCGGCTCGGCGCACGTCGGCGTCGGTCACGTGGCCCATGTCATAGGTGCCGGTCACCTCGCCCGACGCGTCGAGGGTGGACGTGGCGGTGCCGAGCACGATGTCGGTCACGTACGTCTTGGGGAGCGCGGTCAGGAAGCGCAGCAGACGGGTGGCGCGACCCAGGCCGACGAGCAGGATCCCGGTGGCGTCGGGGTCGAGTGTGCCGGCGTGGCCCACCCGGCGCTGGCCGAAGATGCCCCGGCAGCGGGCGACGACGTCGTGTGACGTCCAACCAGACTCCTTGTCCACGACGACCAGGCCGTTGGCGGTCACCGCTCGTCCTCGCGCTCCCCCCCGTCCCCGGCCTCCCCTCCACTCTTGGCCTCGGCCCCGCTGCCGGCCCCGACTCCGCCGCCGGCCCCGCCCGGGCCCGGACCCGTCCCGTCCTGGAGCCCCCGCAACAGCTCTTCCACCCGGGAGCCCGCCGCGATGGCCGGGTCCGCCCGGAAGGTGAGCCGGGGCGTGCGCTTCATGGTGGTCTGCGACCCGATGAGGCGCTGCAGGTGGCCCCGGCGTTCCTCGAGGGCCTCGGACGCGTCGGGGTCGAGCGTGGCCACGTAGACGATCGCGGTGCGCAGGTCGGGAGCGGTGTCGACCGCGGTCACGGTCACCATCCGCACGCGCTCGTCCGCGTCGGCCAGCCGCTCGAGCTCTTCGGCCACCACCTGCCGCAACACCTGGTTGACCCGCAACACGCGGGGGTACGTCGCCGTGCGCCGTCTCACGCGTCAGCTCCTCGCGATCTCGCGCTCCTCGTAAGTCTCGATCACGTCGCCTTCCTTGAGGTCCTGGAAGTCCGAGAGCCCGATGCCGCACTCGAAGCCGGCCGCCACCTCGCGCACGTCGTCCTTGAAGCGTCGCAGCGAGTTGATCGCACCCTTCCAGATGACGGTCCCCTCGCGCAGGAAGCGGACCTTCGAGCCGCGGGTGATGCGCCCGTCGCGGACGTAGCACCCGGCGACTGCGCCGATCCGGGGGACCCGGAACACCTCGCGCACCTCGGCCTCACCCGTGACGATCTCCTCGAAGACGGGGCTCAGCATGCCGAGCATGGCCGCCTCAATGTCCTCGAGCAGTTTGTAGATGATCTCGTAGGTCCGGATCTGGACGTCTGAGGTCTCGGCCAGCTCACGCGACCGCTTGTCCGGGCGAACGTTGAAGCCGATGATGGTGGCGTTGGAAGCCGCGGCCAGCTGCACGTCGTTCTCGGTGACGCCGCCCACGCCGCGCAGGACGAAGCTGAGCTTCACGTCGTCGCGTTCGAGGCGCTTGAGCGACTCGGTGACCGCCTCCAGCGAGCCCTGTACGTCGGCCTTGAGCACGATGTTGAGCGTGGCCGTCTCGCCCCGCGAGATCTGCTCGAACAGGTCCTCGAGCCGCGCCCCGGCTGCGGCCACCGGCTTGTGGCCCGACAGGCGGAAGCGCTGGGCCCGGGCCTCGCCGAGCGTGCGGGCCCGGCTCAGGTCCTTGGCGCCCCGCATCTCGTCGCCCGCCTGTGGGGGCTCCGAGAAACCGAGCACCTGCACCGGCGTGGACGGCAGCGCCTCCTTGATGTGGTCGCCCTGGTCGTCGACCAGCGCCTTGACCTTGCCCCAGGCCGCGCCTGCCACCACAGGGTCGCCGACGCGCAGTGTCCCGTTCTCGACGATGACCGTCGCCACCGGTCCGCGGCCGGCCTCCAGGTTCGCCTCGAGCACCACCCCGCGTGCCTCGCCCTCGACGCGGGCCGTGAGCTCTTCCACCTCAGCCACGAGCACGATCTGTTCCAACAGCTCTTCGATCCCGGTGCCCTGGAGCGCCGAGACCTCGACCACGATGGTGTCGCCGCCCCACGCCTCGGGCACGAGCTCCCGCTCGGCGAGCTGCTGGAGCACCCGGGCCGGGTCGGCGTCGGGCCGGTCGACCTTGTTCACCGCCACGATGATCGGCACGTCGGCCGCCTTGGCGTGGTCGATGGCCTCGATCGTCTGTGGCATGACGCCGTCGTCCGCGGCCACCACCAGGATGACGATGTCGGTCACCTGGGCCCCACGGGCGCGCATGGCCGTGAAGGCGGCGTGGCCCGGCGTGTCGATGAACGTGATGGGGTGGCCCCGCCAGTCGACCTGGTAAGCGCCGATGTGCTGGGTGATGCCACCCGCCTCCCCGGCCACGACGTTGCTGGAACGGATCCGGTCCAGCAACAGCGTCTTGCCGTGGTCGACGTGGCCCATGACGGTCACGACGGGTGGACGCGGCCGCAGATCGGCTTCGTCCTCCTCCTCGTCGTCCTCGAAGTAACGGGCCAGGAGCTCGGCCTCCTGCTCCTCGCCCGGGTCGACCAGCCGGACGTCGGCCCCGATCTCGGCCGCGAAGAGCTCAATCATGTCGTCGGTCAGCGATTGCGTGGCCATGACCATCTCGCCCTGGAGAAGTAAGAAGCGCACGATGTCGCCCGCGCCGCGGTTGAGCTTCGGGCCGAGGTCCCGCGCCGTGGAACCCCGCTCGACGATGATCTCGCCGTCGGGCACCGGCGCGGTCGAGGGCTGGTACGTGGTCAGCTGGGTCGGCTCGAGCTCCTCCATGTTGCGCCGGCGTCGGCGCGACCGGCGCTGGGGTGGCCGGCGACCCGCCAGGCCGCCTCCCCGTCCGCCTCCCGGCGGTGCCCCCGCCGGTGCTCCTGCGCCCGACCGGCCGCCGAAGCCACCGCTGGGCCGTCCGCCGTAGCCGCCCGCGCCCGACGTTGCCCCACCGGGGCGCCCAGCGCCACCGGGGGGCCGCCCACCGGTCCGGGGCGGGTACGAGCCAGGCGCCCGCGAACCCGAAGACGACGGTGAGGATGTGCTCGGTCGACGACCGCCCATGCCCGGCGGCGGGGGGATGGGCCGGCCGCTCGGGCCGAGTGGTGGGCGTGACCCGGGCGGCGGCGGGACCGGCCGGCCCGACGGGCTGAGCGGCGGTCGGACCGGACGCTGCTGCTCGGGCGCGGCGGGCGGAGCGGCGGTGTCCGCTGCCTTCGCCGCGGGCGCCTGCTGCCGCGGGCGGTCCGTTCTGCGGTCCGTTCGGTGGGCCCTCAGGGGCGCGCGGAGGTGCGCTCGCCGGGCGGCTGGTGATCAGGCGCGGCCCGGGGGCCGTCGCGACTCCAGGGGTGCCGGGGGCCGACGCCGCGACCTTGCGCACGGGTGCAGCAGCCTTCTTCGCTGCGCCCGAGCTCGTGACGGCACCGGGGCTCGAGCTCGTGACGGCACCCGAGCTCGAGCTCGTCACGGCACCGGAGCTCGACGCCGCGACTGCCTTCCTGGCCACCGCGCCTGCCGCCGGGGCGGCCGCAGTCGACTCGGACTTCGCCGGCTCCTTGCTGGCCGCCGCAGGCTCGTCGGGCTGGACGGGGCGACGCAATCCTTCGGCATCCGCCTTGCGGCGGACGCGGTCGGCCTGCGCGTCCTCAATGGAGGACGAGTGGCTCTTGACCCCGATCCCCAGGGACAGGGCCAGCTCGAGACCCTCCTTGTTGGTAAGGCCTAGCTCTTTGGCCAGCTCATAGACGCGAATCTTCTTGGGCAAGTGGTTCTCTTCGTCCTTCGTTGTTCTCGGGGCCCGGCGTCAACCCGACCCCTTATCCTCGCACATCGTCCATCGGGCGCCTCCACACCGCACCAAGGTCGGCACGCAGCCGCTGTGCCGCCCCGGAATCGACGGCCATCCTGAAGGCACGGTCGAACCGGCGCCGACCGACTGCGGCGTCGAGACACGGCACCGACCCGTCGCACAACCAGGCGCCCCGCCCCGGTCCGTGGCGGTCGACCGCCAGGCTGCCGTCGGCGCGGCGGACCACCCGGGCCAGGTGGTCGGCGGGCTGCGGCGTACGGCAGCCGATGCAGGTCCGGGTGGGTGCTATGCCTCGGCCTCCCCCGTCGCCCCGGCGCCAGCCTCGGTGGTGGCGACAGGGACCTCGGTGGCCGCGGCGGCAGGCACCTCGGTGGAGGCGGCAGGCACCTCGGTGGAGGCGGCAGGGACCTCACTGACGTCCTCGGCCTGGTGCGTCCACTCTTCGGCGGACATGGCCTCGCCGCCCTCGGCCGGCTTCCACACCATGTCGCCGCTCTCGTCCTCGACCCACTCGCCCTCGGCCCATTCCTGGTCGCCGTAGCCGCCGGCCTCCTCTTCGGCCAGCTGGGTCTCGCTCTTGATGTCGATGCGCCAACCGGTGAGGCGAGCGGCGAGACGGGCGTTCTGGCCCTCCTTGCCGATGGCCAGCGAAAGCTGGAAGTCGCTCACGATCACCGTCGCCGTCCCGGAGTCCTCGTCGAGACGCACCTCGCGCACCCGAGCCGGGGCCAGCGCGTTCTGAATGAGCTCGACCGGGTCGCCCGAGAAGGGCACCACGTCGACCCGCTCGCCGCGCAGCTCGTTGGTCACCATGCGCACCCGAGAGCCTCGGGCTCCCACGCATGCCCCGACCGGGTCGACGTTGGGGTCGTTCGACCAGACGGCGATCTTGGTCCGGTGTCCCGGCTCCCGGGCCGCCGCCTTGATCTCGACCACGCCTGACCCGATTTCGGGGACCTCGAGCTCGAAGAGACGCTTGATCAGCCCCGGGTGCGTGCGGCTGACGACGATTTGGGGACCCTTGGTGGTCTTGCGCACCTCGACGATGTACGCCTTGAGACGCGTCCCGTGCTCGTAGCGCTCGTAGGAGACCTGCTCGGCCTGCGGGAGGAGCGCCTCCACCTTGCCCAAGTCGAGAAGCGTGTAGCGGTTGTCGGTCTGCTGGACGATCCCGGTGACGATGTCGCCCTCCCGACCCGCGTACTCCTCGTACTTCATGTCGCGCTCGACCTCACGGATGCGCTGGAGGATCACCTGCTTGGCCGTCTGGGCTGCGATGCGCCCGAAGTCGTCCGGGGTGTCGTCCCACTCGCGCACGACCTCACCGTCTTCGTTGAGCTCCTGGCCGTAGACCCGGATCTCCCCCGAGTCCGGATCGATGGTGACCACGGCCTCCTCCGCGGCGTCCGGACGGCGCTTGTAGGCGGCGACCAGGGCGTTGGCCAGCGCGTCGAGCAGGGTCTCCACCGAGATCCCCTTGTCGCGCGCGATCTGGCCCAACGCGTCGAGGAACTCGAAGTTGGTCTTGCTCATGGCCGCTTCACCCTCTCGTTCGTCGTTCTCTTCGGCTCGGGTCCCCACTGGAACACCGTGCGGGCGCGTTCCACCCGTCCGTACGCGATCTCCATCGTTCCGCCCGGCACCTCGGGACCCGTCAGGGTGAACCCGTCTTCGCCTGCCGCTTCCAGTTTCCCGGTCACCCTTCTGACCTCGGCCGTGCCCGCGTCCAGGCGGACCGTGACGGTCTCTCCGAGAGCGCGGCCGAAGTGGGCCGGCGTCCGCAGGCGCCGCTCGAGCCCCGGGCTCGAGACGGACAGCGTGTAGCGGCCGGGCAGGGGGTCGATCTCGTCCAGGATCGCGGAGACCTCGCGGGTCGTGTCGCCCAGCTCGTCCAGGCCCACACCGCCGTCCTTGTCCACGTACACGGTGAGGCTGGCGCCGTGCACCTCGACGTCGACCAGGTCGAGACCTCGCGCCTCGAGCACCGGCGACAGCGCACCTGCCAGGTCGTCTCCATGCTCGGTCATGCCGTCACCTCCTCTCGCCCCGCTCGGCCTCACCCCCGCAAAGCGAAAGCGTGGGCCGCAGCCCACGCTTTCTACGAGGTACTGATTCTGTAAATGGACAGCTAGAGCAAAATTATAGCAAGCGGCGACCTAGTACGAGCGGCCCACGACGGCCACGAGATCGTCCTCTAGGTCGCCTGGTTCGGCCAGGGACCCGTCGGGCCGCTGCAGGCAGCGCACCGTCATGGCGTGCCGGGCCAGCCGGTCCTCCCCGTCGGGGCCGAGCGCTCCCATTCGGACTCGGGCGAACCCCGACGCTCCCGCTTCCACCGCCTCTTCCAGCGAGGAGACGTCCGCGGTGTGCGCGTCTCGCCACGCCTTCGCCTCGCCCAGGAGGTCCGCTCCCGCGGTCCGGAGCACGGCGGTCGCCTCGGCGGCCGCTCCGGCGAGCGGCACCGTCCGCTTCTCTCTCGTGTGGCGCACGACGAGCGTCACGTTGCCCTCGGCCAGGTCGCGTGGGCCGACCTCCACCCGCACGGGGACCCCCTTGAGCTCCCAGCCAACGCTGCGACGGCCGAAGCCGGTGTCGGTCCGGTCGTCGAGGCGCACCCGATGGCCGGCGTCACGCAACTCGGCGGCAAGGGCGCCGGCGACTGCGCCCACATCTGGCTGATCCTTCACGACGAGCACCACCACCTGCGCCGGCGCGAGTGCCGGCGGCAGCCGGAGGCCGAAGTCGTCGCCGTGGCCCATGACCAGCGCCCCGACGAGCCGGGTCGAGACCCCCCACGACGTCTGCCACACGTACTCCTGCACGCCCTCCGCGTTGGAGTACGTGGTGCCGAAGGCGCGGGCGAAGTTCTGCCCGAGCTCGTGGCTCGTCCCCATCTGGAGTGCCTTGCCGTCGCCCATCATCCCCTCGCACGCCCAGCTCCGGATGGCGCCGGCGAAGCGCTCACGGTCCGTCTTGTGGCCCGTGAAGACGGGGATGCCGAGAACATCGACCATGGTGGCGCGGTAGACGTCGTTGAGGATGCGCAAGGCGTAGGCCCGGGCGTCCCCCTCGGTCGCGTGCGCGGTGTGCCCCTCCTGCCACAAGAACTCGGTCGTGCGCAAGAAGAGCCGCGGCCGCAGCTCCCAGCGAACGACGTTGGCCCACTGGTTCAAGAGCAACGGCAGGTCGCGGTGGCTCTGCACCCACTTGGCGAAGAAGCTGTTGATCACGGTCTCGCTCGTCGGCCGGACCACGAGTGGCTCCTCGAGCTCCTTGCCGCCTCCGTGCGTGACCACGGCGAGCTCGGGCGCGAAGCCCTCGACGTGTTCGGCCTCGAGCCGGAGGAACGACTCGGGGATGAAGAGGGGGAAGTAGGCATTCTCCGCGCCCGCCTCCTTGATGCGCCGGTCGAGCTCGGCTTGCATCAGCTCCCAGATTCCGTAGCCCCAGGGTCGGATGACCATGGTGCCCCGAGCGGGGCCGTTCTCGGCCATCTCCGCGCCCGCGACGACCTCTTGGTACCAGCGTGGGAAGTCCTCCGCGCGGAGACGACGGCACCTTTGGCCACGGCTGCGCAGGCTAGTGGCCGCCGGGACGGGCAGACGTTGCCGAGAAACGCCGGCTCGTGCGACCGCAGACGATCGCGTCGTCCCGGTGCCCGGCTCGGAGCCTACTTGTCCGAATGCCGGCGGATGATCTCGATCTTCTCGGCGCTGTGGTTCGGGTCCGCGCCGGTGTCGTCGAGCAGCGCCCGCCGATCCGCCTCCGCCTCCGCCGCGGCCCCCGCGTCCGCCGCGGCCATTCGGGCTTCGACACCCTCCGCGACCAGACGTTCGGCCTCCTCGACCAGCGCGGTCACCATGTCAGCCTCGGGCACGACCCGGACGATCTGGCCCCGAATGAAGAGGTGGCCCTTCTGCCTTGCCCGCGGCGATGCCGATATCGGCCTCGCGGGCCTCGCCGGGTCCGTTGACCACACAGCCCATGACGGCCACCTGAATGGGCAGGTTCAGCTTCTCGAGCGCCGCTTGCGCCTCGTTCGCCACTGCGATCACGTCGACCTGGGCCCGGCCGCACGACGGACAGGCGATCAGGTCGACGCCCTTGCGCTCGCGCAGCCCGAGCGATTCCAGCAGCTGGCGGCCGGCGCGCGCCTCTTCGACGGGGTCGGCGGTGAGCGAGTAGCGAATGGTGTCGCCGATACCCTCAGCCAGCAGGGTGCCGATGCCCGCCGTCCCCTTGACCAGCCCGGCGGGCGGAGGGCCGGCCTCGGTCACGCCGAGGTGCAGCGGGTGGTCGAAGGTCTCCGAGGCCAGGCGGTAGGCCGCGATCATGAGCGCCACCGACGAGGCCTTGACGGAGATCTTCACGTCGTCGAAGCCGACCTCCTCGAAGAGGCGCAGTTCGTTCTGCGCCGACTCGACCAGCGCCTCGGGTGTCGGACCTCCGTGCTTCTTGTAGAGGTCCGGGTGCAGCGAGCCGGCATTGACCCCGATACGGATCGGCACGCCACGGTCGAGCGCGGCCGACGGCGACCTCCTTGATCTCAGTTTCCTTGCGGAGGTTGCCCGGGTTGAGCCGAAGGCCGTGCACCCCCGCCTCGAGCGCGGCGAGGGCCATCTCGTGATGGAAGTGGATGTCGGCGATGATCGGCACGGGCGAGCGGGGGACGATGTGAGCCAGCCCCTCGGCCGCGGACTGCTCGTTGCAGGTGCAGCGCACGATGTCGGCCCCGGCCGCGGCCAGCGCGTAGACCTGGGCCAGCGTCGCGTCGACATCGGCGGTCTTCGTCGTCGTCATCGACTGCACGGTGACCGGTGCGCCGTCGCCGATGGCAACGCCGCCCAGCGTGATTCTCCGGGTGGGCCGGCGGGGCGACAGCAGGGACGGTGAGAGCTCCACGTCCGACCTCGTTTAGGGGTACTGGATCGGGTGGGTGATGTCGAGGAAGACGCCCGGAGAGCACGAAGAGGGCGAGGAAGGCCAGGAACAGGAAGGCGACGGGGAAGAGCTTGGTGATGTCGGCGCGGTAGTAGGCCTCGCCGCTGCCTGGTACGGATCCACTCGTAGGCCGCGATGGCGACGTGCCCTCCGTCGAGCGGGATCATCGGCAGCATGTTCAGGATGCCGAAGACGATGTTGATGGCGATGAGCAACGCCAGGAGGGCGGCGAGTCCCTGGTGCTGCGCGTCCACCCCGAGCCCGGCAATACCGATGATCGAAACCGGGCGTGGCGCGGAGCCCGGGTCGTTGGCCGCGGCGGTCGCGGCCTTCGCACTCGTGTCCTCGTGGAGCACGGAGGCGACGCCGTGAGGCGAGAACGTCTGACCGAGTCCGGAGAGGTTCAGGTCGGTCACGTGCCAGAGGGCGGCCAGCGACGCCGGGACGGCGCCGACAAGGCCGACCGAGCGGGTCGCGGGCTGAATCTGGACCCCCAGATAGCCCCCGTTGGACAGCGCCTGTCCGTCGACGGTGATCCCCTTGCCGCTCTCGGGCGTCGCAGTGAGCCGGAGCAGCCGCCCGCCGCGCTCGACGCCGAGCACCAGAGGCCGGCCGGCCGAACGACGAATGGCGTCGGTCATGGAGTTCGGGTTCCCGAAGGACTTGCCGTCGACGGAGACGATCGTGTCCCCCGGCCGGAGCCCGGCTGCCACGGCCGGCGTCGTCGCCACGCCTTTCCAGTGCTCCAGTGAGCTCACCGAGTAGTTGTTGCTCGTGGTCCCGAAGCCGAGGACAAGGATGACGCGCCAACACGAAGGCGATGAGGAAGTGCATGGCCGACCCGGCCGAGGCAACGATGATGCGCTGGTGGAACGGCTGGTTGCGGTAGGCCCGCGGCTCGTCCTCGGCCGCCACCTCCTCGGTGGAGGTGAATCCGGTGATGCGCACGTAGCCGCCGGCCGGGATCGCCTTGACGCCGTATTCGGTCTCGCCGCGGCGGACGGACCACAGCCGTGGCCCGAAGCCGACGAAGTACTCCGTCACCTTCATGCCCGCCCACTTCGCCGTGGCGAAGTGGCCCAGCTCGTGGAGCATCACGATGGCGATGAGGATGGCGATGAACAGCAAGAGGTCGCCCCAGCCGGCCAGCACGAACAGCCCGGCGATGATCACCACCGCCACGACGAGCTGCAGGACGCGACGCAGGCTGCCGGCCTGGTCGCGGCCGCCCTCGAGCGGCGGCGGGGCGGCTGGACGCTCCTGCTCGGTCAGTGTCATGACCGCACCAACGCTACCGGGCTCAGCGCGAAGCCTGACGTCGCGCCAGCACGGCTCGCGCCCTGACCCGGGCCTCGGCGTCCTCGGCGAGGATCGCGTCGATTCCCTCGACCTCGCCGTCGCGCCATGCCTCGAGCGTCTCGGCCACGACGTCGGCGATGCCGGCCCACGACAGCGTGCGGGCCAGGAAGGCCTCCACCGCGACCTCGTTCGCCGCGCTGAGCCACGCCGGGGCGGATCCCCCGCGCCGTCCCGCCTCGTAGGCCAGGTCGAGACAACGGAAGACGGCGCGGTCCGGCGGCTCGAACGTCAGCTCACGGGGCCGGCTCCAGTCGAGCGCCGCCGAAAGCGGTGGCCGCCCGGTCGGGCCAGCCCAACGCGTAGCCGATGGGCAGGCGCATGTCGGGGTCGGAGAGCTGCGCCAAGGTCGACCCGTCGCGGAGCTCCACCATGGAGTGCACGACCGACTGCGGGTGCACGACCACCTCGATGCGGTCGTAGTCGACGCCGAAGAGCTCGTGCGCCTCGATCACCTCGAGGCCCTTGTTCATCAGCGTCGACGAATCGATCGTGATCTTGGGTCCCATCGACCAGGTCGGGTGGGCCAACGCGTCCTGCACCGTGACCGAACCGAGGCGCTCGGCGGGCAAGCCGCGGAACGGGCCACCCGAGGCGGTGAGCAGGAGCCGGGCGACGGCGCTGGTCCCGTCGACCGAGGCCAGGCACTGGTGGAGCGCGCAGTGCTCGGAGTCGACCGGGACGATCTCGGCGCCGGGGGTCCGGCGCGCCTTCTGCACCACCGGTGCGCCGGCGATGAGCGACTCCTTGTTCGCCAGCGCCAACCGCCGGCCCGCCTCGAGCGCGGCGAGCGTCACGGGCAGTCCGGCGAACCCGACGACCGCATTGAGGACGACGTCGGCGCCGCGTGCCGCCTCGGCCATTCCCTCGGGCCCCACGAGCACCTCGGTCCCAACGGGCACGGCGGCGCGCACCTCCGAGGCCAGCGCCGGGTCGCCCACGACGACGATGGCGGGACGGAACTCGGCCGCCTGGGCGATCAGCGTCGCGATCGAGCGCTGCACGCCCAGGGCGTGCACCCCGAAGCGGTCGCCCTCGGCGCGGACCACGTCGAGCGCCTGCAGGCCGACAGAGCCCGACGAGCCCATCAGGCTGACCGTTCGCATCGACTCAGCCGAGGTTCAGCGCCTTGACCACGAAGTACGTGGCTGGCATGACGAAGAGGAGGCCGTCGACACGGTCGAGGACCCCGCCGTGCCCGGGCAGCAGACGCCCCATGTCCTTGATCCCGAGGTTGCGCTTGATCATCGACTGGCACAGGTCGCCGAACGGAGCGACGACGGCGACCACGATTCCGTAGATGAGCGCCTTGGACACCGTCCAAGGATGAATGAAATGCACGATGACGACCGACGCCAGAATGGCGGCCAAGGCGCCCCCGATCAGGCCCTCCCAGCTCTTGTTCGGGCTGATGGAGGGCGCGAGCGGATGGCGGCCCATGGCCGAGCCCACCAACAACGACGCGACCTCGTCGGCCACCGTGACGATGGCCGCCGCCAAGACGAACGCGATGCCATGGCGGTCGGGGAAGACGTTGGGGTCGAGGAGCAGCGCGGTGAAGGAGCCGAGCACGCCCACCCAGACGTAAACGAAGACCGTCGAGGTGATTCCCGTGACGGGCTCGGCCGCGGGCTCAACCCGGGCCAGGTACCAGGCGAAGGAACCCGCGACCACCAGCACGGTCACCAGGGGCAGCGCGGCCGCGCCCTTGTTGTACGCCTCGATCATGAGGGACAGCACTGCCACCAGGCCGAGCAACGTGGCGGGGTGGTAGTGGGAGCGGCGGAACGCAGCGTACGCCTCGGCGGTGGCCAGGAGGACCACGATCGAAGCGATGACCATGGTGGCGACGGTGCCCGCGGCGAAGCAGGCCAGGGCCACGATGCCGAGCACCACCCCCGAACCGACGGCCACGCGCATGTCGCGCCCGCCCGTGCCGGCCGGGCTCACGTTGCCGGTTCGGGGGGACGACGAGCCCGAACGCGAGGTGCGCGGCGGCGCGGGTCCGAGGTTCGGGCGGTTGCGGAGGGCTGAGCCGCGACGCCGCGGCAGCGGACGCGGCGGACGCGGACGCCGAGATCGTCGCCGCCGGCACGTCCGAAGCCGCTGCCGGGACCGGCTCGGGCTCCTCTTCGTCTGCGGCGGCCTCGTCTACTTCGACCTCGGCCTCGGTCGCCTCCGCCAGCAGGTCGCCTTGCTCGGGGATGATCACCAGCGTGTCGTCAGGCTCGAACTGCCACGGCTGGCGATCCACGTCGGTCTCGGACCCGGTGTCCCCGAGGAGTGCGCCCACCGCCGGGAGGTCCTCTGAGAGCATCGACGGCTCGAAGAGCTCTTCGTGGGCCTCCCAGTCGGTGTCCTCTTCGCGCCAGGCGGGGGGAGCCACGCCCTGCTCTTCGCCGTCTCCCCGGTCGAGCACGGCAGGCACCTGTCCCGTGGGCGCGTCGTTCCAGTGCAACAGGTCGGGATGCTCTTCCACCACCGGTCCGGTGACCTCGCGCACGATGTCGCCGGCCGGTTCAGCGCCGATGATCCGGACCCGGCCCGAGTGGTAGCCGGGCGGCTCCTCCTCCACGCCGTCGTCCGGCCGGTCGTCCGAGCCGGCGCCCGTCTCCGCGACCACGACGTCGTCGCGCTCCATGTCCCAAGGTCGGTCGTCGGCGCGGTCGCGCCTCTCCTCATCGATGCGTTCCTCGATGCCCTCCGTGCCCCCGAAGGTGTCCCCGGTCCGATCGGTCATGACTCTCCTCAGACCTGCAGCAGCTCGCGCTCTTTCTGCGCCAGCACCTGGTCGATGAGCGCGACCTGTTCGTGGGTGATCTTCTCCAGCTCCTTCTCGACTCGATCGAGCTCGTCGGTCGAGAGCTCCCCGTCCTTCTGCAGTGCCTCGAGCTCGTGTCGTCCCGAGCGGCGCAGGTTGCGCACGGCGACCCTCCCCTCCTCCGCCTTGTGGCGAACCACCTTCACCAGCTCCTTGCGGCGCTCCTCCGTCAAGGGTGGGAAGGCCAGGCGGATAACGGTTCCGTCGTTGGTGGGGTTGATCCCCAAGTCCGAAGCCATGATCGACTTCTCTATCGCTCCAAGTGATCCCTTGTCGTAAGGAGAGACCACCAGCAACATGGCATCGGGCACGCTGAAGCCAGCCAGCTGGCGCAAGGGAGTCGGTGTGCCGTAGTAGTCCACCGTCAAGGTCTCGATCAGCGCGGAGGATGCCCGCCCCGTGCGCACATTCCCCATCTCGGCCCGCACGTGATCGATGGCCTTGTCCATCTTCTCCCTGGTGTCCTCTTTGACCAGGCCCGCGAGGTCGTCCTCCTCCATCAGCAGACCAGCGTACCGATCCGCTCACCGCCGAGGGCGCGAACGATGTTGCCCGGGATCATGAGGTCGAACACCCGGATCGGAAGGTTGTTGTCCTTGCAGAAAGTGATCGCGGTGAGGTCCATGACCCGCAGGTCACGGCTGATGACCTCCATGAACGAGATCTCGTCGTAGCGCGTCGCGGCAGGGTCGAGTTTGGGATCGGCCGTGTAGACACCGTCTACCCCCGAATGGGTGCCCTTGCACAGGAGCTCCGCGCCGATCTCGGCGGCACGGAGTGCAGCCGGGGTGTCAGTCGTGAAGAAGGGGTTGCCCATGCCCGCGGCGAAGATCACGATACGGCCCTTCTCCAGGTGCCGCACGGCACGACGCCGGATATAGGGCTCGGCCACTTCGGCCATGGAGAGTGCACTGAGCACTCGAGTGGGCATGTCCTGCTTCTCGAGCGCGTCCTGGAGGGCGAGCGCGTTGATGACCGTCCCCAGCATGCCCATGGTGTCGGAGGTGGCGCGGTCCATGCCGCCGCTCTCTCCCGTGGTCCCACGCCAGATGTTCCCGCCTCCGACGACGACGGCCAGCTCGAGCCCGCCGCCGTCCATGGCCCGCGCCATCTCCTTCGCCATGCGCTCGACGGTGGCCGCGTCGATCGTCTCGTCGGACGCGGCAGAGGCCAGCGCCTCGCCCGACATCTTGAGGACGATACGGTGCGGCTCTCCCACGTGCGCCCGCCCGGCCTCAGGCGCCGACGACGACCTGCGCGAAGGCGACGATGCGGGCGGACCCGAGCACGGCGGCGACCGTCTGCTTCTCGTCCTTGACGTACGACTGGTCGAGGAGCACGCGTTCCTTGTACCACCCGTTCATGCGTCCCTCGACGATCTTGTCCAGGGCGGCCTCGGGCTTGCCCTCGTTCCGTGTGATCTCCGTCAAGGTGGCCTTCTCGGCCGCCACGTCGGCCTCGGGCACCTCGTCCCGGCTCAAGTAGGTGGGCTTCGCGAACGCGATGTGCACCGCCAGGTCGTGGGCCAGCTCCTCGGAGCCCCCGTCGATCACCACGGCCACCGCGTTCACGCCCCGGCCCGACTGTTGGTGCAGGTAGGTATCGACCACCTGACCGGGCTCGGCCGTCAGCCGGCGCACCCGGCCGACGGAGATGTTCTCCTTGAGCGTGGTGCGCAAGGTGTCGATCTGTTCGGCGAGCTCGCTCGCCGCGTCCTCCCCCTTGGCCGCGACGAGGACCGCCAGCTCGTCGGTCAGGGCGACGAACTCGGCCGACTTCGCCACGAAGTCGGTCTCGCAGCGCAACTCGACGACGGAGGCCGCGTCCCCGTTGCGCACCGCCGCCACCGCACCGTCGCCGGCCTCGCGGTCAGCGCGCTTGGCCGCGCCCGCCAAACCCTTCATGCGCAGGATCTTCGCCGCCTCCTCGATGTCGCCGCCCGACTCCTCGAGCGCGTTCTTGCAGTCGAGCATCCCCGCCCCGGTCATCTGGCGCAGGGTCGATATGTCCTTCGCACTGACGGCCGCCATGCTCAAGCCACCTGGACCGGCTCGGGGGCGTGCACCCGCCGCGGCCGGGGGGTCGGTGTCGGCGCGCCCTCGTCTGCGCCCGGTGCGGGAGCCGACTGACGGCGGTGCTGGGCGATGAAACGGCCCTCGACGACGGCGTCGGCGACGACGCGGCACATCAGGGAGCCCGAACGGATGGCGTCGTCATTGCCCGGGATGACGTAGTCGATGACGTCGGGGTCGCAGTTGGTGTCGACCACCGCCACCACGGGCAGGCCGAGCTTGCGGGCCTCGGTCACCGCGATGGCCTCCTTCTTGGTGTCGATCACGAAGACGGCGTTGGGCAGCCGGTCGAGGTCGGCGATGCCGCCGAGGTTCCGGGAAAGCTTCTCGAGCTCGCGGGTGTGCTGGAGAGCCTCGCGCTTGGGCATGCCTTCGAAGTCGCCGGCGGCCTGCATGGTGCGGAGCTCCTGCATGCGCTTCACCCGACCCGACACGGTGGCGAAGTTGGTCAGCATGCCTCCCAGCCAGCGCTGGTTGACATAGGGCATGCCGCAGGCCTCGGCATACTCGGCCACCGGGCCCTGGGTCTGCTTCTTCGTCCCGACGAAGAGAATGGTCCCGCCGTCGGCGACCAGGTCGCGGACGAAGGCGTACGCGGACTCGATACCGCCGAGAGTCTGGCGCAGGTCGATGAGATAGATCCCGTTGCGCTCACCGAGGATGAAGCGCTTCATCTTCGGGTTCCATCGCCGGGTCTGATGGCCGAAGTGAACCCCGGCCTCTAAAAGTTGCCGCATTGAAACAACGGCCATAATGATGCTCCTCCAGTCGGTTGCCCCCCTGCCGCAGCGCCGCCCGCGGGCGGCGACCGTGGATCGCGACAGGTGATGTTCTTCCGTTTGCGTGCGCCCACCGGCTGGTGGGCCTTGCCATGGTAGCCGCTCGACCGGTCGGGGTCCTGCGGGCGGCGGGCGCCACGGCGGTGAGCGAGCGAGCTGCGGGCGGCGAGCACGAGGCTCAGGCCCTCGGGTGGGTGCTCCCGTAGACCGAGCGCAACCGCTCCTTGCTCACGTGCGTGTACACCTGGGTCGTCGCGAGGCTGGCGTGGCCGAGCAACTCCTGGACGACCCGCAGGTCGGCGCCGCCATTGAGGAGGTGGGTGGCGTAGGTGTGGCGGAGGGCGTGGGGGTGCGTGGGGGCGGCGGCCCGGCGGTCGAGGATCCGACGCACGTCGCGGGGCCCGAGCCGGTTCCCGCGCCGGTTCACGAAGACGGCCTCGGGCGGCCCCGCCATCTCTTCCCGGCCGCCTTCGAGCCATGCCGCGAGCGCGGCGACGGCGGCGTCGTGCACGGGGACCCGGCGCTGCTTGGCGCCCTTGCCGAGCACGGTGACGGTGCGGCCGCGCAGGTCGACGTCGCGGCGGTCGAGCCCGCAGAGCTCCGAGACCCGCAGGCCGGCGGCGTAGAGCAGCTCCATGACGGCCAGGTCCCGGCGGTCCAACGCCGTGGTGGCTTCGACGTCGAGCAGACCGGCCACCTCGGCGCCCGAGAGGACCCGGGGGAGCCGGCCGCTACCGCTCGGCGCACGCAGGGCGCGGGCCGGGTCGGAGCCGAGGCGACCCTGCCGGAGCAGCCAGGAGAAGTAGCACCGCAGCGCAGCCGCCCGGCGGGCGACGGTGGCGCGGGCGAGCCGGCGAGTGGAGAGCGACGCCAGGTAGCGCCGAAGGAGCATGCGATCGACGCGGTCGGGCATCTCCACCCCGCCGCGGGCGGCCCACCCGGCGAAGGCACGGACGTCGGAGACGTAGGCCGTCCGGGTCGAGGCGGCACGGCCCGCCAGCCAGGCCTCGAAGCCGGCCAGGTCCCAGGCGACGGACACGGGGGGGCTCGGCACTCCCGAGCCACCGTAGCGCCCCCACGATGGGGACCCCGGGCACTAACGTCCGCTCCGAGCCTTCGGGCATTCCGCGGGTTTGGCAGAAAGGGGGGTCCGCGATGGCCTCGAGATTCGATCGTCGCTCGCTGCTCGCCGGGGCGGGTGCGGCTGCGGCCGGGATCGCCGGCGGCTCGGCGCTCGGCCTGGGGTGGGACGACGTGGCGGGGGCGACGACGAACGGGCCCGGGCGCAACGGGATCTCCAAGGCCATGCCCAAGCACGGCGGCAAGCTCGTCTTCGGCGTCGACGCCGAAGAGCAGGGCTTCGACCCGACCCAAGCCCGCTTCGACGAGGTCGGGGTCATGTACGCCCGCACCGTGTTCGACCCCCTGACCGTCGTGCTGGCCAACGGCGACTGGGCCCCCTACCTGGCCGAGTCCGTCGTGCCCAATTCCTCCTACACCACCTGGACGATCACGTTGCGTCCCAACGTCTTGTTCCACGACGGGACGCCGTGCAACGGCGCCGCCCTGGAGACCAACCTGCAGGCCCAGTCCAAGTCCCTGCTGACCGGCGTCGTCGTGAACCCGACGCTGCAAGGGATCACCCAGACCGGACCGCTCTCGGTGGCCATCTCGTTCTCGAAGGCGTGGGTGCCGTTCCCCTACTACCTGGCCGGCGGCATCGGCGGGCAGATCGCCTACGTCGTGGCCCCCTCCATGCTGGCCAACCCGAACGGCACCAGCCATCCCGTGGGGACAGGGCCATTCGTGTTCAAGGAGTGGGTCCCCAACGACCACTTCACCGCCACCGCCAATCCGCACTACTGGCGCCCCGGCCTGCCCTACCTCTCCCAGATCACCTACCGGCCCATACCCAACGAGGAATCGCGGGCCGAGGCCCTCAAGTCGGGCACGATCGACCTGATGATCACCGACACGCCCCAGATCATTGAGCAGTTCCGCGGCAACCGGAGCTACTCGTACATCGACGACAGCACCCACGTCGCCGGCGAGCCGGACATGAACTGCGTCCAGCTCAACGGCCTATCCAAGCCGTTCAACAACCCCACCGTGCGCCGCGCCGCCGCTCTGGCCATCAACCGGCAGCAGTACGCCAAGGTCATCGACAACAACGTGCTGGCGCCGAGCAACGGCGTCTTCGTGAAGGGCTCCCCCTACTACGGGCCGGTGCCGTACCCGGCTTACAACCCGTCGGAGGCGTCGCGGCTGGTCAAGCAGGCCGAGAAAACGTTGGGGAGTCCCATTTCCTTCACGCTCGGCGCCACCAACTCGCCGGCGTCGCTGCGGTCCCAGCAGTATCTGATGCAGGCGTTCCAGGCGGTAGGCTTCCAAGTCAAGCCGCAGACCGTGCAGCAGAACGAGATCATCAACAATGCGCTGGCCGGCAAGTACCAGGCGTTGGGTTGGCGCCAATTCGGTGCCGTCGACCCGGACCTCAACTACATCTTCTGGAGCACGACCACGGTGAGCTCGGGCGCCCTGTCGATCAACATGGCCCGCAACTCGGACCCGCAGATTGAGACGGCGCTCCTCTCCGGGCGCTCGAGCACCGAGAAGTCGGTGCGGGAAGCCGCCTACAAGAAGGTGAACCAGCGCTTCGCCACCGACCTGCCCTACCTGTGGACCGACCGCGCCGTGTGGGCGGTGGTCTCCAACCTTTCGGTGCAGAACTGGAACAACCCGAAAGCACCGTCAGGCCAGCCGGCCTACGGGATGATCGGCGGCAGCATCTGGCCGACGCAGATATGGATCAACTAGCCGGAGGCACGTGAGCGGTCGCATCCTGGTCGTCGAGGACGATGAGCGCATCAGGTCCTCCATGCGGCTCGCCCTCGAAGGCGAGGGCTACGAGGTAAGGGATGCGGCGAGCGGCGAGGAGGGTCTCGACCTCTTCGCCGAGGCGCCGACGGACGTCGCGCTGATCGATCTCATGCTGCCGGGGATGGACGGATTCGAGTGCTGCCGCGCCCTGCGCCGGTCGAGCGCCGTGCCCATCATCATCGTCACCGCTCGCTCGGACACCCACGACGTCGTGGCCGGGCTCGAGGCCGGGGCGGACGACTACGTCACCAAGCCCTTCGTGGCCAAGGAGCTGGCGGCACGCATCCGCGCGCTGCTGCGCCGGGCCCGCCCGGCCGAGGAGGAGCCGGGAGCGGTCACCTTCGGCGACCTGATGCTGCTCCCCGAGCAAGGGGTGCTGCGCCGGCTCGACGGGGAGGAGGTGCACTGCACGCGCACCGAGTTCCGCCTGCTCTGTGAGCTGGCCGCCAGCCCCAACAAGGTGCTGAGCCGCGAGCAGCTGCTCGACCGGGTCTGGGGGTACGACTACTTCGGGGACGGCCGCCTGGTCGACGTGCACATCCGGCGCCTGCGCACCAAGGTCGAGCACGACCCGGCGGTGCCCCAGCACATCCTCACCGTGAGGGGCATGGGCTACAAGCTGGTGCCCTGACATGCGGCTGGGCATCGGCGCCCGCGTCACCGCCGTCTTCGGCCTCGGGGCGCTGCTGCTCTCCATCTTGATGGGCGGGCTCTCGTACTTCACGACCCGGCACTTCCTCCTGGCCGAGCGCGAGTCGGCCGCCCAGCACCAGGCCTTCGCCAACGCCGCGCTGGTGCGGAGCTCCCTCGAGACCGGCGACAGGAGATTCGTCCCGTTGCTGACGTCCATCGACGCCGCCAACGCCGGCACCGCGGCGCACTCGTTGCTCTACTTCGACTCCAAGCCCTACGCCGCCACGCTGTCGGTCGGAGAGTCGTCCATCCCCGGCGCGCTGCGCAAGACGGCGCTCCACGGCACCGCCGCCACCCAGACGTACCGGACGGCGGGGGCAGGGACGCCCGTGATCGTGGTCGGGGTGCCCATCCCCTCGGTGCGGGCCGTCTACTTCGAAGTGTTCGACCTCTCCGACCTCGCGCACACGTTGCGCGTCCTCGGCCTCACGCTGTTCGGGGCCGGCGTGGTGACGACGCTGCTCGGCGTCGCGCTCGGCCGGTTCGCCGCCACCCGTTCGCTGCGCCCGCTCTCCGACGTCTCGCTGGCGGCGGGGGCGATCGCCGCGGGCGATCTCGACACCCGGCTCGACCCCGACGTCGTCGACCCCGACCTCGAGGGCCTGACCAAATCCTTCAACACCATGGTCGACGAGCTGCAGGTGCGGATCGAACGGGAGGCCCGTTTCAACTCCGACGTGAGCCACGAGCTGCGCTCCCCCCTCACCACCCTGTCGGCCAGCCTGGAGGTGCTCGAGGCCGACCGGGACCAGCTGCCGTCGCGCTCGCAGCGCGCGCTCAAACTCCTCGGCGACGACCTGCGCCGCTTTGAGCGCATGGTGGCCGATCTCCTCGAGATGTCCCGGGCCGACGGTGGCTCGGTCGACGTGGTCCTCGAGGAGGTCAACGTGGCCGAGCTGGTGCAGCGCTCGGTCGAGGCCGGCGCCCGAGGCCGGGACGGGAGCGGCGCGCCCTCCGCCCGACGTGCGGGTCGACCCTGCGGTCCGGGAGTGGCATGTCGGGGCGGACAAGCGGCGCTTCGAGCGCGTGATGGCGAACCTGATGGAGAACGCCGCCCATTACGGGGGCGGAGTGACCGACATCGCGGTGATTCCCGCCGCCGGCGACCGGGCGGTGGCGGTGATGGTCGACGACGCGGGGCCGGGCATCGACCCGGCGGAGCGGACACGGATCTTCGAGCGCTTCTACCGCGGCTCCGCCTCGGGCCGGCGCGGCACGGGCACCGGGAGCGGCCTCGGCCTGGCGCTCGTGGCCCAGCACGTGCGCGCCATGCACGGCGACGTGCGCGTCGAGTCGTCTCCGGCGGGCGGGGCCCGCTTCGTGGTCACGCTCCCAGTGCTCGGGGCAGACGGTGACGAGGAGGCCGACGCTGGGGCCGGCGTCGGCGAAGGCGAAGGCGGAGTGACCGGTGCCGGCGGCAACGGCATGGACGCAGTGACGCGGTGACGGCTCGTCGGGTGAGACGGGCGGGTGCGCTGTGACGGCTCGTCGGGTGAGACGGGCGGGTGCGCTGTGCGCCCTCGCGCTGGCGGCGCTGGCGTCGGCCGGCTGCTCCATCCCGACGCAGGGCGCGCCGAGCGCGATCCCGCCCACGCGCGTGCCCTTCGGGCTGCTCGAGCAGCACCCCCCCACGACGACAACCGTCCCGCCCAAGGTGTACGTGCCGGTGACGGTCTACTTCTTCGGACCGACCGACCAGCTTCAACCGGTCCAGCGGAACATCGCGACTCCGGCCCCGCTCACCGCCATCCTCGCCGCCATGCTGGCCGGCCCGTCCAAGTCCGAGGCGGCCAGCGACATCGTCACGGCCATCCCCAACGACGTCGCCGTGCTCTCGGCCACGGCGAACGAGAGCGGCACCGTGGTGACGGTGAACATGAACACCGCGTTCGGGGCCATCACCGGGAACAACGCGGAGGAGGCGGTGGCCCAGATGGTCGCCACCGTGGCCGCGGCGTACGGGCCGACCACCGGAGTGCTCTTCGAGATCGCGGGCCAGCGCACCAGCGTGCCGGTGGCCAACGGCTCGCTCAAGCCGGGGCCGGTCTACCTGCTCGAGTTCGTGGGCACGCCCAGCTGACGGCTCAGCCGGCGTTCTGGACGTCGCGCTGCCACGCCACGCGTGGCGCGCCCGACCAGAGGTGCTCGAGGTCGTAGTAGTCGCGGGTCTCCTGCAAGAACACATGGACGATGAAGTCGCCGTAGTCCATGAGCACCCACGTCGCGTCCTGGGCCCCCTCGATCCGCGCCGGGTCCACGCCGTGCAACTCCTTCACGCCGCGCTCGATCTCCTCGACCAGGGTGCGCACGTGGCGCGTGTTCTGCGCGCTCGTGATCACGAACGCATCGACGACGCCGAAGAGCTCGCCCATCGCGAGCACCACCGTGTCCCGACCGAGCTTGGCGTCGGCCCACTCCGCGGCAGTCGCCGCAGCGGGCGGGATCGGAGACCGGTCCTCGGTGCTCCGGCTCAATGCATCACATCCAGGATCCCTACGGTCAGCCCGAACACGCAGGCCATGAGGGAGCACGTCGCGACGGCCCAGCGCCGACGGCTGCGCCGCTCCCGCTTCTGCTGGGCCCGCCGTTCGACCCTGCGCTCGGCCCGCCGCGGCGGCACAACCGACGCCGGACCCACACTGGGCAGCTCCGTGACCCTGGCCGGCAAGGCGCTCATCTGGGCACAGCGTACATACCTCGGCGCACCAGGCAACGGATCACCGCTTCGGGGACGAGGCCGTCGACCGGCTGGCCCGCGGCGAGACGCTCGCGCACCTGTGAGCTGGACACATCGACGCGCGGGCCATCGACCCGGGCCAGCCGCCAACCCGGCGGGGCCTCCGGCGCAGGGTTGGCCGGACGCGAGACGACCGCGAGCGTGGCCAGCCGTTTCAGATCGTCGGGCCGCTCCCACGTCTGGAGCTCACCCACCAGGTCGGCGCCGACGACGAGGAAGAGATCGGGCGCGGGCTCACCGGCGGCGGCCAGGACCTCCTCCATCGTCACGACCGAGTAGCTCGGGCCGCCGCGGTCGATCTCGATCCGGCTGGCCTCGGCGCCGGGGATCTCGTCGGCCAGGGCCCGGGTCAGTGCGTAGCGGTCTTCGGCGCTCGAGATCTTGCGGGCACCCGACTTCTGCCACGGGTCGTTCGCCACGACGAGCAGCAAGCGGTCGAGCGACAGCGCCGCGATGGCGGCGCGGGCAGCAGCAGCGTGGCCGACGTGGGGAGGGTCGAAGGTTCCCCCAGGATCCCGATGCGCTCAGGTACCGGCAAGTTCGGCGATCACGGGTGCCATGGCGTCCATCTCCGCCTCGTGGACGACGATGTTCGAGAAGCCGAGCGCGTCGCGGCGGGCGCGCAGCGTGTCGGCGATCTCGGCGGCCGTCCCGATCAGCGCGGCGGCGCGGCGCGGAGCTGGTCGGGCGTGAGCCCGAACGCGGGAGCGATGGACTCGACCGTCTCGCGCGCGTTCGGGACGACCTGCACCGCCACCGTCCAGCACTGCAACTCGATCGGACGCTCCCCTGCCGCGGCACGGGCCCAGCGCACGCGCTCGGCGTACTTCTCCACGACCGCCCCGGCGGCCGTCTCCCGGCCGATGTGGCCCGCGGCGAGACTGGGCACGACGCTGACCGTCTCGGCGAAACGGCCGGCCAGGGTGAGAATGCGTCGGCTCCCGCCGCCGATGACCAGCGGAGGCCCGCCGGGCGTGACCGGCGTGGGGAAGGAGCGCACGTCCCGGACGCGGTAATGGTCACCCTCGAACGTCGCGCTGCCCGTGTCCCAGAGCGCGCGGAGGATCTCGATGCACTCGGCGAGGCGCTCCACCCTGACACCCGGAGCGTCCATCGTGATGCCGGACTGCTCGTAGTCGGTCGTCATCCAGCCGGCACCGAGCCCGAGCTCGAAGCGGCCGTCCGTGACGACGTCGAGCGTTGCCGCCTCCTTGGCCAGCACGACGGGGTGGCGGAAGTCGTTGTCGAGGACGAGCGTGCCGACGCGGAGCGACGTCGTGGCGTCCGCCGCCACCGTGAGCGCGACCATCGGCGCCCATTGCTCATTCAGGTGGTCGGGCACGTAGAGGGTCGCGTAGCCGAGGTCCTCGGTCTTGCGGGCCAGCTCCCGCCATGCACCAGGGGATGCCGCGTGGGACGCCTGGAGCGCGAAGCGGAAAGCGGCCATGGGGAGCGATCCTACGGCGTTAACCTGTTCAGGTGACGAGCCCCACCCCTTCTGTCCCCTGGACCGCCGCGTCCTGGCGGCAGCTCCCGGCGGCGCAACAGCCGGAGTGGCCCGATGCGGAAGCGCTGAAGAAGGCGGAGGCGCGGCTGTCCGCGGTCCCGCCCCTCGTCTTCGCCGGCGAGGCCCGTCACCTCACGGCGCAACTGGCCGACGTGGCCAACGGCGAGGCCTTCCTGCTGCAGGCGGGCGACTGCGCGGAGTCCTTCGCCGACTTCTCGGCTGACGCCATCCGGGACAAGCTCAAGATCATTCTGCAGATGGCAGTGGCCCTGACCTACGCCGCAGGGGTCCCGGTCGTCAAGGTGGGCCGCATCGCCGGGCAGTTCGCCAAGCCGCGGTCGGCCGCCACCGAGCGGGTGGGCGAGGTGGAGCTCGGCGCGTTCCGGGGCCACATGGTCAACGACGAGGCCTTCGAGCCTGAGGCGCGCCGCCCGATCCCGAGCGCCTGGTGGCGGCGTACCAGCAGGCCGCCTCGACGCTGAACCTGCTGCGCGCCTTCACGAAGGGCGGCTTCGCGGATCTGTCCCAGGTGCACCTGTGGAACCAGCAGTTCGTATCGTCGTCAGCCGAGGGCCGCCGTTACGAGCGGATCGCATCGGAGATCGACCGAGCGCTGCGCTTCATGTCCGCCTGCGGCATCAACCTCGGCGCCGAGGAAGGCCTGCACCAGGTGGACTTCTGGACGAGCCACGAAGCGTTGATCCTGCCCTACGAGGAGTGCCTCACCCGGCGCGACTCGCTGACCGGCGACTGGTACGACTGCTCGGCCCACCTGGTGTGGATCGGTGACCGCACCCGACAGCTCGACGGCGCACACGTCGAATTCTTCTCGGGTATCTGCAACCCGGTCGCCTGCAAGATCGGCCCGACGTGCACGGCCGGCGACGTCGTCGCGCTGTGCGAGCGCCTGAACCCGGACCGCCTGCCGGGCCGACTGACCCTCATCACCCGCTTCGGCTCGAGCCGGATTGAGGAGCTGCTGCCGCCGATCGTGCGCGCGGTCGAGGCGGAGGGCCATCCGGTGGTGTGGGTGTGCGACCCCATGCACGGGAACACGTTCACCAGCGAGGGCGGCCGCAAGACGAGGCGCTTCGACGACATCCTCTCGGAGGTGCGCTCGTTCTTCGCGGTGCATCGAGACGAGGGAACGTGGCCGGGCGGCGTCCACGTCGAGCTCACGGGCGAGAACGTGACCGAGTGCCTCGGCGGGGCCGAGGAGGTCCTCGAAGGAGACCTCGATGCGCGGTACACGACCGCGTGCGATCCGCGCCTGAACGCACGCCAATCGCTCGACCTCGCCTTCCGGGTGGCCGAGTTCCTCCGCTCTTGATCAAGCGCCTTCTTCTGTCCGTGCTGTTGGCGGCGCTCGCCCTCACCGCACTGACCGGAGTGGTCGCGACCCAGAGCGCCAAGCCCGCGGGCGCACTGTCACGCCAGACTCCCGGGTACTGGCTGGTGGCCTCCGACGGCGGGATCTTCAGCTTCGGCGGAGCCCCGTTCTACGGCTCGACCGGGAGCCTGCACCTCAACCGGCCGATCGTCGGCATGGCATCGACACCCGACGGGGGCGGCTACTGGCTGGTGGCCTCCGACGGCGGGGTCTTCAGCTTCGGCGACGCGCCGTTCTACGGGTCTACGGGAAGCCTTCACCTGAACCAGCCGATCGTCGGCATGGCGTCGACACCCGACGGGCGCGGCTACTGGCTGGTGGCCTCCGACGGCGGCATCTTCGCCTTCGGGGACGCGCTGTTCTACGGGTCTACGGGGAGCCTGCACCTGAATCAGCCCGTGGTGGGCATGGCGTCGACCCATTCGGGGCACGGGTACTGGCTCGTCGCGGCAGACGGGGGCATCTTCGCTTTCGGCGACGCCGGCTTCTTCGGCTCGGTTCCCGGTCTCCTCAAGCCCGGCCAGCGCCTCAACCAGCCCGTCGTGAGCATCATCACGGCCCCGACCGGCTCCGGCTACTTCATGGTGGCGGCCGACGGCGGCACCTTCACCTTCGGGTCCGCGCCCTTCTTCGGCTCGCTCGGTGGGCTGCCGCTGCAGCACCCGATCGTGGCGGCGGCGGCGAACTACGTCGGCAACGGGTACTGGTTCACCGACAACGCCGGGCTCGTGTCGAACTTCGGCTTTGCCGAATACGACGGATCGGCACCGTCACCCCTCAACCGGCCGGTCGTCGGAATGGCGGTGGCGCCGGGGGACGGTGCGTTCCAAGGTGCGCCTTACCCACATGGTGCCTTCGGCAACGACGTCAGCATCTTCCAATGCGGGAACCTGCCGACCGGCGACCACCAGATTGCGATCGTGCAGGTCGACGGGGCCTCGTCGGCGGCGACCAACCCGTGCCTGGCTCAGGAGGCGGCCTGGGCGGGCGGCGGCCTCAACCTCTACACCTTCTTGACGTACGGCACGCTCACCACGCCCGAGCCGGGTTGCAACGGCAACTGGGCCTGCAACTTTGGATACGCGGCCGGCATCCACGCCTTTAACGACGCACGCGCCGCCGGCGTGGACACGGCGGTCTCGTGGTGGCTCGACGTGGAAGGCGACGGCCACTGGTCGGGGAACCTCGGCCTGAACCAGGCTCTCGTCGCGGGCGCGCTCAACGCGCTGCACGAATCCGAGGGAGTGCCCAACGTCGGCATCTACGCCAGCCCCGGGGTCTGGAACAGCATCGTCGGCGACTACCAGCCCGACGTCCCCTATTGGATGGCCGATTACCTGGAGCCGCCGAGCGGACCGGCGAGCTGTGCCGACTACGCGCGCTGGGCCGCGCAGCAGCGGCTCCCGTTCGGGCCACTCGAAATCGTGCAGTACGGCAGCGCGGAGTTCGACGAGGACTATTCCTGCTGAGTCCGTCCGGTCATCTGGACCGCGGCGACATTGCGGCTCGTGGAGCTGACCTGGTTCACGTTCGAGAGCACGATCGTCGGCGTGACGACGTTGCCGCCGATCGACCCGACGCCCGCCTCGCCGTCGTTGTTCTCACCGCACGCCCAGAGGCGCTTCTTCGTGTCGAGCATGTACGAGGTGCCGCCGCCGCTGCTCTCGCCGCTCCACGTCGAACCAGCGGGTGCCGTGATGAGCTCAGGTGACGGAACAGCCGGTGTCGTGCGCCCGTCGCAGAGCTGCCCGTAGAGGTCGCTGCCCCACGCCATGATGGTGTCGTTCGACAAGGTGACGAAGGTCTGGCCGTCCTTGGCCGTGTTCCCCCCGACGGTGCCAGAGAGGACGGATCCCCCGACGGGGACCTGCACGGGAACCTCACTGTTCGTCTGGGTGCCGATGCCGAGTTGACCGAAGCTGTTGTTGCCCCAGTCCCACCAGGTGCCGTTGTCGAGCAGTGCCGCGGTGTCGGCGAAGCTGCTGAAAAGCGCGGAGACGTCCGGGAGCGCCACAGGGACCGGAACAGTGGATGATGCGTTGTTGCCCGTGCCCAGCTCGCCGTCTTTCCCGCTGCCACAGCTGTAGAGCTGACCGTCGGCGACGAAGCTGGCGTGCTGTCCGGCTCCGGTCGCCGCGGTGACGTCGCGGAACGGCAGGAGTTTCGGGTGGAGCCGCACCTTGGTGTCGCCGAGGCAGAGTGAGCCCGAGCTGTTGTTGCCCCAGCCCCAGACGCGCCCAAGCGTGTCGACGGCCATGCCGGTGGAGAACGGCATGGGTGAGGGCAGCCAGGCGATCGAGACGCCCGGAGGGAACTGCACCGGCACGGGCGTGGAGAACGAACTCTTCTTCGTTCCGTTGCCCAGCTCGCCTCGATCGTTCGCACCGAAGGCGTAGACGGTCCCTTGCGTGCCGTTCGTTTCGAGGACATACGTGGCCGCGTTCGACGTGTCGACCTGGTCGATGGTGCCGGCGACGCCGGGGACCGGCTCCGGCGCGTCGACCTTCGGGCTGACCGGACCCTCCTCCCCGAAGTCGCCCCAGTCGTAGAGAGTCTGCGTCGGTTGAGAGCCCGTCGAGACCGCGGAGACCGAGCCAGCCGGCGCGGCGCCGGTGGCGCCGGTGGCGCCGGTGGCGCCAGTAGTAGCGCCGGCACCGAGAACGACGACCGAACCAGCGAGAAGCCCCACCAGCCCGAGAGAGAAGGCCCCGCGACGGCCCCGCTGCCCGACGGTCCGCGCCGCGCGAGCGTCCAAGAGTGCCATCAGATTTCCGCCTTTCCCAGCATTTGTGACAGGTCGTACCGACCTCGAGACGAATGCTACGCGTCACGAAGGGCTCCTCGACACGCGCACGCGTGGACCAATGACCGACGCCTTTGCTGCGAGGTCAGACGAAGCCGACATGATCATGGATCCACGCCGACCCCGTCACGATACCGGAGCTCTCGCCCCACGACGTGGCCAAGCCGAATCCGATGATCCGGGTCGATTCGGGGCTCAGGTCAGAGTGAACTTGCCCTTGGCCGCGAGGTCCGACGACGTCGACACGCTCAAGGTTTTCTTGCCCTTCGTCTTCGCGTTCTTTACCTTCGCGACCACGACCGACACCTTGTCACCCGCCCGGATGCTCAACCCAGGGTTCGAGATGACGACGCCGTTGGCCGAAACGCTCCCGCAGGCGCTCGAGCCGGCGTTCGTCGTGACGTCGGTGACCGCGTAGGTGCAGTTGGAGGGGAAGACCGTTCCGCTCGGCCCCACCAGCGTGATCGTCCCGTTGTTCGGGTCGAGCGCACCGGTCGCACTCGTCGTGAAGGCGACGGTGTACTTCGCCTTGGCGGAGGCTGTCGTCTTCGACAGCTTCACCGAAAGGCCCGACACGGGGCTCGCCGCCACGAGGGAGAACGACGTGCTCGAGGCGGTGTCCGACGAGGTCGATACCGAAAGGGTCTGCGAGCCGCTCGACGGTGCGTTCTCGACCTCGTCGGCTCTCACGTGCACGGTGTCGCTGTCGTGGATGGTGAGACCGCCCGTGTCGATCGTGACCGTCGATCCCGACACGCTGGTCGGGCACGTGGTCGTCGACTGGTTCGACGTGACGTCGGTCACCGTGTAGCCGCAGTCGTCTGCGAACACGGTCGCGCCCGAGGTGGAGAGGGTGATCGTCCCGTTGTTCGGGTCGAGGGCCCCAGTCGTGCTGGTCGCGAA
Source organism: uncultured Acidimicrobiaceae bacterium (assembly GCA_963767195.1). Lineage (GTDB taxonomy): Bacteria > Actinomycetota > Acidimicrobiia > Acidimicrobiales > RAAP-2 > Bog-473. The sequence continues at coordinate 1,150,704 of CAVYDA010000001.1, forward strand.
GCCGACGGTGTAGTCCACCTCGTTGGCCCCGGCCGCGCTGGTCGAGAGGCTGACGGAGACGCCCGACACGGGGCTGGCCGCCACGAGGGAGAACGACGTGCTCGCCGCGAGGTCAGACGAGGTCGACACCGACAGGGTCTGCGAGCCGCTGGACGGAGCGTTCTGGACCTCGACGGCTCCGACCTGCACGGTGTCGCCGTTGTGGATGGTGAGACCGCCCGTGTCGATCGTGACCGTCGACCCCGACACGACGGTCGGGCACGTGGTCGTCGACTGGTTCGTCGTGACGTCCGTCACGGTGTAGTCGCAGTTGCTCGAGAACACGGTCGCGCCCGAGGTGGAGAGGGTGATGGTCCCGTTGGTCGGGTCGAGCGCACCCGTCGCGCTGGTGGTGAAGCCGACGGTGTAGTCCACCCCGCTGGCCCCGGCCGCGTTCGACGTGAGGGCGACCGAGACGCCCGACACGTGGCTTCCCGCCACCAAGGAGAACGACGTGCTCGCCGTGAGGTCCGACGACGTCGACACCGAGAGGGTCTGCAAGCCGCTGGACGGTGCGTTCTCGACCTCGACGGCTCCGACCTGCACGGTGTCGCCGGCGCGGATGTTGATCCCCGTGCTGATCGTGACCGCTGATCCCGAGTAGTCGGTCGGGCACGTGGTGGTCGACTGGTTCGTCGTCACGTCGGTCAGCGTGTAGCCGCAGTCGTCCGCGAACACGGTCGCGCCCGAGGTGGAGAAGGTGATCGTCCCGTTGTTCGGGTCGAGCGCCCCGGTCGTGCTGGTGGTGAAGCCGACGGTGTAGTCCACCCCGCTGGCCCCGGCCACGTTCGTCGAGAGGCTGACCGAGACGCCCGACACGGGGCTGGCCGCCACCAAGGCGAACGACGTGCTCGCGGCGGAGTCCGACGACGTCGACACCGACAGGGTCTGCGAGCCGCTGGACGGTGCGTTCTCGACATCGCTGGCTCCGACGTGCACGGTGTCGCCGGCCCGGATGGAGAGGCCGTTCGTCTCGATGGTCACCGACGAGCCCGACACGCTGGTGGGGCAGGTCGACCTCGACTGGTTCGTCGTGACGTCGGTCACGGTGTAGTCGCAGCTGCTCGAGAACACGGTCGCGCCCGAGGTGGAGAGGCTGATGGTCCCGTTGGTCGGGTCGAGCGCACCCGTCGCGCTGGTGGTGAAGCCGATGGTGTAGTCGCTCTCGCTGGCCCCAGCCGCGTTCGTCGAGAGGCTGAGGGAGAGCCCAGACACGTGGCTGGCCGCTGCCAAGGAGAACGACGTGCTGGAGGCGAGGTCCGACGACGTCGACACCGAGAGGGTCTGTGATCCGCTGGACGGACCGTTCTCGACCTGGACGGCTCCGACGTGCACGGTGTCGCCCGCGTGGATGGAGAGACCGCCCGTGATGATCGTGACCGCTGATCCCGAGTAATCGGTCGGGCACGTGGTGGTCGACTGGTTCGTCGTCACGTCGGTCAGCGTGTAGCCGCAGTCGTCCGCGAACACGGTCGCGCCCGAGGTGGAGAAGGTGATCGTCCCGTTGTTCGGGTCGAGCGCCCCGGTCGTGCTGGTGGTGAAGCCGACGGTGTAGTCCACCCCGCTGGCCCCGGCCGCGTTCGTCGAGAGGCTGAGGGAGACCCCAGAGACGTGGCTGGCCGCCACCAAGGAGAACGACGTGCTCGAGGCGAGGTCAGACGACGTCGACACCGAGAGGGTCTGTGATCCGCTGGACGGAGCGTTGTCGACTTCGAGCGCGCTGACCTGCACGGAGTCGCCGTGGTTGATGGAGAGGCCGTTCGTCTCGATGGTCACCGACGAGCCCGACACGCTGGTGGGGCAGGTCGACCTCGACTGGTTCGTCGTGACGTCGGTCAGGGTGTAGTCGCAGTCGTCCGCGAACACCGTCGAGCCCGAGGTGGAGAGGGTGATGGTCCCGTTGTTGGGGTCGAGCGCCCCCGTCGCACTGGTGGTGAATCCGGCGTTGTAGTCCACCTCGTTGGCTCCGGCCGCGCTCGTCGAGAGGCTGACGGAGACGCCCGACACGTGGCTGGCCGCCACCAAGTTGAACGACGTGCTCGAGGCGAGGTCCGACGACGTCGACACCGTCAGGGTCTGCGAGCCGCTGGAAGGCGCGTTCCCGACCTCGACAGCTCCGACCTTGACGCTGTCGCCGTGATGGATGTTGATCCCGGAACCGATCGTGACCGTGGATCCCGACACGCTCGTCGGGCACGTGGTGGTCGACTGGCTCGTCGTCACGTCGGTCACCGTGTAGCTGCAATTGTTCGCGAACGTGGTCGCTCCCGAGGTGGCGAAGGTGATGTTGCCCGAACTGGTAAGCGCACCGGTCGCACTCGTGGTGAAGCCAACGGTGTAGTCCACCTCGTTCGCTCCGGCCGCGTTCGTCGAGAGGCTGATCGAGACCCCAGACACCGATCCGGGGCCCGCAGCACCGGCGGCACCGGCACCGATCACTACGAACGCACCGGCCAGAAGCGCAACGAGCCCGAGCGACGACACCGCTCTGCGGCCCCGCCGCCGGATGACGCGCGCAGACAGCGAGTCAAAGAGTTCCATCAGTTTCCGCCTTTCGCCCGACTGAGTCGCTGCTGTCTACCACAGATCGTCGTCGTCGCTCGCAAAGGGATCCGCATCCAAGAGCGTGTCCTCACCGCGCCCTGTCGAATATCTACAGCCCCGATGTCAACAGCGCGACTCCACTCCGAAGATCGACGAAGCGCGTCACGGGGCCTCGCGAGCTGTGCCGCACGGTGCGTTGCGGACAACGGAATTCCCGATGGGGAGCGAACAAAAACCCCATCGCATCGCGCTGCGCGACACCCTCGAGAAGCGTGCACAATTCACCGCTCACCATCGAGGAAGGCGACTTGCACCGTGGTGCACCCTCGCGGCAGCGCCGTTCAATCTTTCTCCCACAGCGAGACGTGGAACGTGCTGTCCGGGGTCTACGGCTGGCGTTCCCAACCGACCCACCGTTCGCGCAGTCGCATCGCCGCGAGGCGCGCCATCAGGTCGAGCTCGGAGGGCCATACCCAACGGAAGGGCATGTTGAACGTCGCCCCGCGGTCACCCTCGACCCAGTAGTGGTGCGAAATTCCCGCCTGGGGAGCCGGGTCGAGCTCGTCGAAGCCGAGCCGTTGTGCACTCACGTGGTGCGGGCGGTCTCCCCGGGCGGCAGCCGCCTCATCTTGGAGACCTCAACCTCGACGACGAAGCATCTGCCGGGCTCGAGGTGCCGGGCCACGTTGCCGAAGCACGCCACCTGGTCGTCCTGGCTCGCCAGGTTCTCGATGGTGTTGTAGAGGAGATACGCGAGCCGGAAGGTGCCGCCGACCGAGGCGGTGGCGAAGTCCCCGATCGTGACCCCGTTGTCCTCGCCACCCGGTTTCGCCCGGAGCCGGGCGATCATGTCCGGAGACAGGTCGATGCCGTGCACCTCGCCGCCGGCGCGCGCCAGCGGCAATGCGACCCGGCCCGTTCCGACACCGAGCTCAAGCGCGCGCCCGCCCCGGGCGAGGTCGGGCAGGAAGCCGACCGTGCACCCGACGACGGCCGCGAAGAACCGCTCCGGGGAGTCGTCGTCCTACGTCGCGGCGATGCGCGCGTCGAAGTAGTTGTGCTTCGTCGGAAGATCCAGCGCGGGTTCTTGCGTCACACCGTCTCGACGACGAGCACGGAACATGCCGGCGTGGGTGATGGAGTTGGAACGCTCCCGATGAAACGCCGCGCGCCGCGCATGCCTTTGCTGCCCACCACGATGAGGTCGGCTCCAAGCGCCTCTGAGGTGTCGAGGATCACGTCGACCAGGTCTCCCGGGCCTTCGTGGTGCTCCGCGTGCAGCTCGGCGCCCCACGTCTCGACAGCCCGCGCTCCCACTTTCCCGCCACCTCGGCCGGACGTGCGTACTCGGCGCCCGTATCGACCATCGACAAACCGGACGCCTCCGCCATCCCGGGCCGGACGGCTCGGAACACGACGATCACGTGCAGCTATCAACGCCGCGAGATGCGGCGAGCATGCGTGCGGATGCGGCGAAGCAGGTCCTTGCGTTCAGCGGATGTCGATGCCCAGACCGGCTCGAAGTCGGCAGATGGCCCGCCGCCGAACTTGACGTCTGCGTCGAGGGCACCGCTGTCTCGATCAGTGTGGAAGTGCAGCAATGGTTTGTGCCGGAGGTGGAAGTTGGGGCGATCGCTATGACCACGTGTCACGTCGACGAGCCCGTCGATGGCACGCAGCTCCTCGACGAGTTCGGCGTGCGTCATCCCGCCGTGGTCTTCGACCGCCGGCCGCTCGGGCAACGGAGGACGCGGTCGTGGACGGGGATGCCCGTCAGAGAACCTATTGGTCGGCCCCATCGAAGTCAGCCTCGGGCTCTTTCCAAATCCGCTTCTGCGTGAAAATCCCGCTACCACACTGTGCACATTTGGTGAAGACAGCAACTTCGGCTGCCATCGCGGCATTTCGAGTAATGGAGCGGGGGCCCATGCTCGGCCTCACTCTCGCGAAGTAGCGAGGCATCCTCCATGAGTACCCACACTTCTTGCACGTGCGCAGAAGCTCCGGACGAACAATCGCACGAGCAAAGGCCCGGAGCCCGCCATCGCTGCTCATCTGGCCACTGTAGTTACTCGGGTGCGCCCGACGGCCGTCGCGTCGAACCAATCCCTTGAGTTGTCGTCGTACGTCGCGGCGATGCTCGCGTCGAAGTAGTCGTGCCTCGTCACACCGTCTTGACGACGAGCACGGAACACGCAGCGGCGTGGGTGATGGAGTTTGGAACGCTTCCGAGGAAGCGCCGCGCCCCGCGCATGCCCTTGCTTCCCACCACGATGAGGTCGGCTCCAAGTGCCTCCGAAGTGTCGAGGATCACGTCGGCCGGGTCCCCGGGCCCTTCGTGGTGCTCCGCCTTCAGCCCGGCGCCCCATGTCTCGACGGCCCGCGCTCCCACCTTCGCCGCCTGCTCGGCCCGGAGTGCGTGCTCGGCGCCCGAATCGACCATCGGCAAACCGGACGCCTCCGCCATCCCGGGCCGGACGGCTCGGAACGCGACGATCACGTGCAGCGCAGCACCGACGTTGCGCGCCAGTTCCGCCGCCGTCTGGACCGCTTGGCCCGCCGTCTCGCTGCCGTCCGTCCCGACCGTGATCACCTTATACATGGGTCCACCTTCTCATCTGCCTTGTCGTACGCGGGTCTGCGCCGCACCATACCGCCGCCCGACGGCTCCCTCAGGCCTCGTGGGCGCCGTACGCGGCGTCCCAGAACTCCACGAAGTGAGGAGGCGGTTCGGGCGAGTTCATCGCACGCTGTGTGAGCAGGATACCGGTGAGCCCGCGCACGGGGTCGCTGCGCCAGGTGGTCCCCGTCCCCCCGTCCCAGCCGAAGCCCCACGGCACCGGCGGATCACCCCTGAGCGGACCGGGGACAGCCATGCCGTAGCCCCACCCGCCGTCGCGGCCGAGGAACAGCTCGTTCGGCTCGCGTTGAGCGTCGGTGAGGTGGTCCCGGGTCATGGCGGCCACGGACTCTTCCGAGAGGAATCGCTCGGACCCGTGGGCGCCGCCGGCGAGGAGCATCGAGACGAAGGCCCACAGGTCGTCGATGGTCGATACGAGCATGCCCGCCAGGTTGGGGGCAGTCGGCGGCTCGTTCCACCACCCGTCCGACGACGGGTCGAACAAGGCGAGTACCCCCGTCTCCGGATCGGCGGCATACGCCGTGGTCAGCCGCGGCTGCTTCTCGGGCGGGACACTGAAGGAGGTGTCGACCATGCCGAGGGGGTCGAAGAGCCGCGAGCGGAGGAATCGCTCGAGCGGCTGGCCGCTGGCGCGCTCCAAGAGGAAGCCGAGTACCTGAATTCCCGTGTTGTAGCGCCAGGCTGTCCCGGGTTGGTCCATGAGGGGGAGGGTGGCGAAACGGCGCATCCATTCGGCGGAGTCGAACGCGGGCGGGGGCCAGGGCGGGCCGAGGGTCGCCAACCCCAGCTCGACCTCGGCGTCCTGAATGGGATACGTGCCCGGTGGCACCATCACGGCACCGAAACCGAGGCGGAAGGTCAGGAGGTCCTCAACGGTGATCGAGCGCTCCGCCGGGACGGTGTCGTCCAGCGGGCTCTCGAGACTGCGCAGCACGCGGCGATCGGCCAACTCGGGCAGGTAGGTCTCGACGGGATCGTCCAGCGCCAGGACGCGGTCCTCGACGAGCGCCATGGTGGCGGCGGCGCCGATGGGCTTGGAGAGCGAGGCGATGCGGAAGATGGCGTCACGCCGCAGCGGGGCCGGATCCTCGAACGACGGGTGGCCCACCACCTCGACGTGGACGTCGTCGCCGGACGCGACCAGACTGACGAGACCGGGTAGGTCACCGCCCTCGACCAGCGCCGCCAACCGTTCGTGCAGGCGGTCCATGCCGGTCGCCGTCAGCCCGCTCATCGTGGGCGCTCCACCGTGGCGACCCTAGCGGTACAGTGCGCGCGGTGGCGGACTTCGACGACGTCGAGCGGATCGCGAGCGGTCTTCCCGAGGTCACGGTGGGCGAACGACGCGGCCAACGCACGTGGTCCGTGGGCGGAAAGGCCTTCGCCTGGGAACGCCCCTTCACCAAGGCGGATCTGAAGCGTTTCGGGGACACGGCGCCGCCGGCCGGCCCCATCCTGGCCGTGCGCACCTCTGACCTCCAGGACAAGGAGGCTGTGCTCGCCATGGGGCGCAAGGGATTCTTCACCATCTCGCATTTCGACGGCTACGCCGCGGTGCTCGTTCAGCTCAAGGCCGTGGCCAAGACGCCCCTGCGCGAGGCCTTGGAGGACGCCTGGCTCGCTTGTGCGCCACCGCGGCTGGCCCGTGACGGCGCGGGCGAGGATCCTTAGCGCGAAGCGCGTCAGCGGCGCGGCACCCCGCACGCATCGTTGAATCGGACCAGGATCCAGCGGTCCTCATGGGGCACCCACTCCCACTCGGTCATGGACGCGTGGGTGATGCTGACCCAGCCCCGCCGGTAGACCTCGGGCACGATGCCGAGGAACGAGATCATCGTCGCCTCAATCACGCCGGCGTGCACCACTGCCACCACGAGCTCACCCGGATGAGCGCGCGCCACCTCGCGCACGGCGTCCGAGGCGCGTGCGACGAACGACGTCCAGCTCTCGCCATCCGGCGCGATCGGCTGGCCCGGTTCGCGGTCCCAGTCCGGCACCCCGAACGTCTCGATGACGTCTTCCCATCGCATGCCGTCGCATTCCCCGGGGTGCAGCTCGCACAGGTCGCAGCGCGCCCGCACCGGGCCGAGGGCGTTGGGTCCCGGACCCACGACCGGCCGGAGGCGCTCCGCGGTCTCGAGGGCTCGTGGCAGCACCGAGGCGTAGAGGGCAGAAGCTCCGCGGAGCTCACCCGACTCGTAGAGACGGTCGGCCAGGACCGCGACCTGCCGGCGACCCAGATCGGTCAACCCGGTGTCGCCCTTGACCCCGCCCACCACCCGGTTGACGTTGCATTGCGCTTCGCCGTGGCGGACCAGGACGACGCGGGTCGCGCCGGGCACAGGCGGGAAGATGCGCAGGACCCCGGCGTGGCCGTCGTCTGGGTCGTTCACGCCAGGTTGCCTACGAAGTGCTCCAGCTGGCGCAGTGTGCGGCACTCGACCACGTCGTCGCAGTGGGCGGCGTACTCCCCGACGATGGAGTCGCCCGAGCCCCAGTAGTCGCGGGGCTCGGGATTGAGCCAGAAGACGTGGCGCGCCCGGGCCTGGAGGTCTTCGATCACCCACGACTGCGAGGCGTGGTAGTTGTTCCGCGCGTCCCCGAGCACCATGACGCTCGAGCGCGAGGTCACCTGGTCGCCCCAGCGCCGGTGGAACTCGGTCAGAGCGTGCCCGTAGTCGGAGTGGCCGTCGACCCAGATGACGTCGGCCTCGGTGTTGATGCGCGCCACCGCCTCGGCCGGGTCGACGACGCCTTCGAAGAACCTTGTGACCTCGTCGATCCCGTCGACGAAGACGAAGCTGCGCACCTTGGAGAACTGCGAGCTGATGGCGTAGACCAGGTGCAGCGTGAAGCGGGCGAAGCTGGCCACCGACCCCGAGATGTCGGCGATCACGAAGATCTCGGGCTTGGCCGGCCGAGGATGCCGGAAGCGAGGCTCAATCGGCACACCGCCGGTCGAGAGCGAGCGCCGCATGGTGGCCCGGAAGTCGAGAGGTCCCTTGCGCCCGTGCCGCCGCTTGCGGGCCAGGCGGACCGCAAGCTTGCGCGAGAGCGGGTGCAGGACACGATGGAGCATGGCCAGCTCCTCTCGCGTGGCGTGCATGACGTCGATGTCCTCGGGCAGCGGCTTGCGCACCGAGCGCGCCAGGGCCTCGGTGCCGCGATCCTCCACCAGCCTCTGGCGGATCTCGGTCTCGACGGCACGCCGGAACTTGTCGATTCGGGCCTTGAACTCGTCGGCCGCCAGGCGCTCCTCCAACTCGGTCAGCCCCCCGACCGCCCCGACCTGCGCCTGGGCCATCAGGCGCTCGAGCACCGCGTCGAGGTCGAGGTTGCGTAACGTGCGATAGAGGTAGTACGTCCCCCCACCGGCCGCCCCGGCTCCATGCCGGCGTAGCGGTCCACGGCGTTGCGGGCGACGACGTTCATCAGCCCCGCATCGGCCGAGAGCAAGGATCGGAAGAGCAGTTCGGCCAGCTCCTCGGGCGTCATGCCCTCGCCACCACCGCCGGACTGCCACGACCGGCCCTGACCCGGTTGCGAACCCTGTCCCGAGCGTTCGTCTCCGTCCTGGTCGCCTTCTTCCTCTTCCCCCTGGCCCGGCCCTGCTCCGGCGCCGGTCCGCACGGCGAAGAACACCTCGAAGGCCGTCTCGAAAGCGCGCCAGTGCGAGGACGACTTGACCAACGTCGCGGCCAGTGCGTACTTGAGACCCTCGCGGTCCTCGAGCGGGATGTGCCTCACCGCCTCGGCGGCGTCGAGGTGCTCGGTCAGCGACACGGGCAGCCCGGAACGGCGCAGCTCGGTGACGAAGCCCGAGAGTAGATCGAGCAAGGCTCAGCTCACCGAGAGAAGTTCCTTGGCCGCCCGCTCAATGTCGGCCTGGTACTTCAACAAGATGTTCAGCGTGTCGCGGGCACCGGCGGCATCGATGGTCTCGACGCCCAGGAGCACCAGGGTGCGGGCCCAGTCCAACGTCTCGGAGACCGACGGGGCCTTGCGCAGCTCAATGGTGCGCAGCGACCGCACGATGCGCGCCACCTGGTCGGCCAGCTCCTCGGTGATGCCGGGAACCTTGGCCCGCACGATGTCGCGCTCCCTCTCGAGATCGGGGTAGTCGATGTGCAGGTAGAGGCAGCGGCGCTTGAGGGCCTCGGAGAGCTCCCGGGTGTTGTTCGAGGTCAGGAACACCATGGGCAACTGCGTCGCCCGCACCGTTCCGAGCTCGGGAATCGACACCTGGTACTCCGAGAGGATCTCGAGGAGGAGCGCCTCGGTCTCGAGCTCGACGCGGTCCACTTCGTCGACGAGGAGGACGACGGGCTCGGTGGCGCGGATGGCTTCGAGCAGCGGGCGGGTCAGGAGGAAGTCCTCCGAGAAGATGTCGCCCTCGAGCTCACTCCACGAGGGGCCCTCCTCTTCCGCCTTGCCGTGCTCGCCGGCTTGGATGCGCAGGAGCTGCTTGCGGTAGTTCCACTCGTAGAGCGCCTTGGACTCGTCGAGACCCTCGTAGCACTGGAGGCGGATCAGCCGGGCGCCGGTCAGATCCGCCACGGACTTGGCCAGCTGCGTCTTGCCCGTCCCTGCCGGGCCCTCGACGAGCACCGGCTTGGCGAGGCGGTCAGCCAGATAGACCACGCCGCTGATCGACTCATCAGCCAGATAGCCGACCGCCGCCAGCCCGGCCCGCACCGCGTCGAGCGACTCGAAGCGCGGCGGGCCGGCGTCGGGGAGGCCGAGCGCGTTCACGGTCTCACCTGCCCGTCCCCCCGCACGACCCACTTGAGCGTCGTGAGCTCCCTCACCCCCATAGGGCCCCGGGCGTGCAGCTTCTGGGTGGAGATCCCCACCTCCGCCCCCAGGCCGAGCTCCTCGCCGTCGACGAACCGGGTCGACGCGTTCACCAGCACGGCGGCCCCGTCCACCTCGGCGACGAAACGGTCCGCCGTCGCCACGTCGGAGGTGACGATCGCTTCGGAATGCCCCGAGCTGTAGCGGGCAATGTGGGCGATGGCCTCGACCACGTCGTCGACCATGCCGATGGCCACCACCGGGGCGAGGAACTCGGTGGCGAAGTCCTCCTCCATGGCCGGCACCGTGTCCGGCACGACGGCGCGCACCCGTTCGTCGGCGCGGATCTCGACGCCGGCGTCAGCGAGGGAGCGGGCGAGCCGCGGCAGGAGCTCCGACGCAATGCCGGCGTGAACCAGGATCGTCTCGACCGCATTGCACACCCCGAAGCGATGCGTCTTCGCGTTGAGGACCAGGTCGTGTGCCATGGCGAGGTCCGCCGCACCGTCGACGTAGATGTGGCAGTTCCCGTCGCCGTCGAGGACGTACGGCACGGTGGCGTGCTCGACCAGGGACTCGATGAGGGACCGACCGCCGCGCGGAATCAGGCAGTCGATGTGCCGGCGCAGTTGCATGAAGGCGACGGCCGTCTCGTGCGACGTGTCCTCGACGAGCGCCACCGCGTCCTCGGGCAGCCCGGACTTCACCACAGCCTGTCGCAGCAGCGCGACCACCACCCGGTTGGAGTCGATGGCCGAGGACGAGCCGCGCAGGAAAGCGGCGTTGCCGGCTTTGAGGCAGAGGCCGGCGGCGTCGCTCGTGACGTTGGGCCGGTTCTCGTAGATCACGCCCACCACCCCGAGAGGGACGCGGACTCGCGTCACACGCAGCCCGTTGGGGCGTACCCACCCCTCGACGACCTCACCCACCGGGTCGGGCAGCGCCGCCACCTTGCGTAGGCCGGCGGCCATGGACCGCACCCGCTGCTCGGACAGCCGAAGGCGGTCCCTGGCCGCGTCGACCATCCCGGCCGCCTCGGCCCGCTCCAGATCGGCCCGGTTGGCCTCCACCAGCGCCGGCCACTCGTCCTCGAGCAGGTCCGCGGCCAGCGCCAACGCGTCGTCGCGGGCCGAACCCGGTGCACGGGCCACCTCACGGGCGGCCGCCCGGACGCGGCCCGCGAGCTGCTCCAGGGCGGGTGCGGTCATCGATTCAGGTTACTAAGACCATGTCGTCACGGTGGACGACGACCTGGCGAGGCTTCCCCATCCACTCGCCTGCCCCTTCGGCGTGGAGCCGGACCAGGCCCTTGGCGAAGACTCCCCCGTCGGGCCCGGCGATCTCGACGGCGTCCTCGGGGACGAAGCGCCCCGTCACCCCCGTCACTCCCGCCGCCAGCAGCGAGCGGCCCCGCTCGGCGAGGGCAAGGTGTGCCCCCTGATCGACCAGCAGGCAACCCGAGGACGCGAGGGCGAAGGCGATCCACAGCTTGCGGGCGGACAGCCGCTCGGGGCGGGCCCGGAACACCGTGCCGATCCCCGGTTCCGAGGCGAGGGCGCCCCGGAGGACCCCAGGCCGGCTCGCGTCGGCGATCACGGTCTCGGTCCCCGACCAGGTGGCGATCTTCGCCGCCGCCAGCTTCGACGCCATGCCCCCGCTCCCGAACTCGGTGCCCGGCCCACCCGCCAACCGCTCGAGGTGGTGGTCGATCTCGACGACCTCTTCGATGAGCGACGCGTGCGCACTGAGCTTCGGGTCGGCGGTGAGGAGGCCGGGTGCGTCGGTGAGCAGCACCAGCAGCTGGGCACCCATCAGGTGCGCCACCAGTGCGCCCAGGCGGTCGTTGTCCCCGAAGCGGATCTCCTCATCGGCCACGGCGTCGTTCTCGTTGACCACCGGCACGACACCGAGGCCCACCAGGTGGCGCAGGGTTCCCCGGGCGTGGAGGTATTGGGTGCGGTGCACGAAGTCCAGAGGGGCCAGCAACACCTGGCCGGCCAGGACGCCGTGCGGTTCGAGGCCTTCCTGCCAGAGCCGCATGAGCCGGTGCTGCCCGACCGCCGAGACGGCCTGGAGGACGGCGGGGTCCGAGGGCCGCTGCTCACCCCGCCCGAGCGCCGACCACCCGGCCGCGATGGCGCCGGACGTGACGACGACCACGGTGTGCCCTTCGGCGCGCGCCGCCACGATCTCACCGCCCAGGCGCGCCACGGTCTCGGGGTTGACCGACGACGACCCGACCTTGACCACCGCGATCACGACGTCTCCCAGGTGAAGGTCATTCCCCCCACGGTGACCTCGTCGCCCTCCCGTGCGCCGGCGCGCGCCAGCGCACGGTCGACGCCGAGGCGCCGCAGGCGGCGCACGGCCTCGGCCTGCGCCCCGTCGTTGGTGAGATCGGACAGGGCCACCGCGCGCTGGGCGGCGCGGCCGACCACCAGCCATGCGCCCGGCCCCGCCCGCTGCACTTCCACCCCCTCGGGGAGCGGGCGGTGCACGACCACCTCCGCCGCGCCCGACACGGTCGCCGCCTGCCGCGCCTGGGCGACGAGCGCGGCCAAGCGGCCGTTGAGGACGCGCACGCCCTCGCCGGTGGCGGCCGAGATCACGAGGTCGCAGACGCCCTCGTCGTCCGCGCCGAGGTCGCCCTTGCTGCCCACCACCAATCGCGGTCGCTCGAGCAGCTCGCGCCGGTAGGCCCCCAGCTCGTCGAGCAACACGCGGCACTGCGCGGACGGCGCCGCTCCCGCGCTGAGCGGTGCGGCCAGGTCCAGCAGTACGACGAGCACGCGGGCGCGTTCGATGTGGCGCAGGAACCGGTGCCCGAGGCCTCTGCCCTCCGCTGCCCCCTCGACCAGTCCCGGTACGTCGGCCACGACGAACTCGGTCCCGTCGTGCGCACCCCCGACTCGTACGACGCCCAGGTGCGGCTCCAGCGTGGTGAAGGGGTAGTCCGCGATCTTCGGCTTGGCGGCCGAGACGGTCGAGATCAGGGTCGATTTCCCGGCGTTCGGAAAGCCGACCAGCGCGACATCGGCCATGAGCTTGAGCTCCATGTCGAACCAGTGCTCCTCGCCCTTCTCGCCTTGCTCGGCGAACGCGGGCGCCCGGCGCCGGTTGGAGAGGAACCGGGCGTTGCCGCGCCCACCGCGCCCGCCTTCGGCCACCATGCTGCGGGCGCCGGCGAGGGGGAGGTCGCACACCAGCGTGCCATCGCGGTGCCGTACGACCGTGCCGACGGGGACCGACACCTCCACGTCCTTGCCTCGGGCACCATGCCGCTTCTGGCCCGATCCGTGCCCGCCGTCGGTGGCCCGGCGGAAGGGGTGGTCGCGGAAGCCGAGCAACGACGACTCGTTGGTCGACGCCACCAGCCAGACGTCGCCGCCGTGCCCGCCGTCTCCGCCGTCAGGGCCACCGCGGTCGACGTGCGCCTCCCGGCGCCATGACACCGCGCCCGCACCTCCGTCGCCGGCCCGCGCGTGCAGCTGCGCCTGGTCGACGAAGCTGGACATCGCGGAGAGCCTACGGGTCGCGCAGACGGCGGGCGCGGCGCATCACCTCGGCGCGTGCCTGCTCGCCGTCGACGCGTGTGCAGCGCCCGTCCTCGACGACGCGCTCCCCGGCCACCCACACGTCGGTCACGAGATAGCCGGCGCCCGCCCACACGAGGTGCCCGAGCAGCTCCGTCTCGTCGACCGCGGGTGAGAACCTCGGATCGTCGGTGCGCAGCCGGATGACGTCGGCCGGGCGACCGGGCTCCAGCGCGCCCACCGGGAGGCCGAGCGCCTCACCACCACCGCGGGTGGCGAGGCGCAGCGCCTCGGCGGACGTCACCGCGCCGGGGTCTGCCGTCAGGGCGCGGGCGAAGAGAGCGGCCAGACGCATCTCGTCCCACAGGTGGAGGTCGTCGTTCGAAGCCGGGCCGTCCGTGCCGAGCCCGACCCGTACGCCGCGCTCGAGGAGCGCGCACAACGGTGCCACGCCGGCGCCGAGCTTCCCGTTGGACCCGGGGCAGTGCGCAACGGCCACGTCGTCGCGGGCCATCAGTTCGAGGTCGGCGTCGTCGAGCCACACCGCGTGCGCGGCGAGCACCCGGCCCTCCAGCACGCCCAGATCCGACAACAGCCGGGGAGCGCGAGCGCCGTAACGCTCTTCGACGAGAGCGCCCTCAGCCTCGGTCTCGGAGAGATGGATCTGGAGGAGCGCGTCGCGCCGGCGGGCCTCGGCCGCAGTCGCCGCCAGGCCTTCGGGCGGCACGGTGTAGGCGGCGTGCGGACCGAAGCCGACGTGGACGCGGCCCTCGCGGCCGTCCCGCTCGTCGAACACGCGGCATGCCTCAGCCAAGAAGGCCTCCCACGGATGGTCCGGCAGGTCCATGATCGCAGTGGTGAAGACTGCCCTCATGCCCGAGTCCACGAGGGCGTCGATCACCGGATCGGGATGGCGGTACTGCTCACAGCTCGTGGTGACGCCGTTGGCCAGCATCTCGACCGCACCGAGGGCCATGCCCCAATAGACGTCCTCCTCGAGCATCTTGGCCTCGCGCGGCCAGACCGACTCGCTCAGCCAGCGCTCCAGCGGCAGCCCGTCGCCGGCGCTGCGGACCAGGGTCATGGGCGAGTGGGCGTGGCAGTTCACCAGGCCCGGCATGACGATGCCGCCGAGGCGCTCGGTGCGGGTGCCCGGGCCCGGCGGCCGCTCGAACGGGTCGCCGACCCAGACGACCGCGCCGTCGTCGATCTCCACCGCGCCGGGCCGGTGCACCTCGCCGTTGTCGTCGACAGTGAACACGGCGTCGGCCTCGAGCCGCGTGGTCACGGTACGCCGACGAACAAGCGGTCGGAGAGCTCGCGCGACACGCGCAGTGCGGCGGCGCCCTCCACCTCCACCTCCACGTTGCCCTCGCCGTCGCGGCCGCTGACGCGGGCGACCGCGCCGGGTATGAACCGCCCTTCGTCCAGCAGTTCCAGCGAGCCCAGGTTGAGCTCAACCTCCTCGCTGACGCGCAGCAAGCGGACCCGCTCGCCTTCGGCCACGTCGGCCAGCGGCCTCGTCGCGGAGGTGAGGGCAGGCGAACGCGAGCCGGGGATGGGGTTGCCGTGCGGGCAGGTGGCGGGGTCGCCCAGGAGCTCGACGAGACGGGCCTCGACGTCGTCGGAGATCACGTGCTCCCACCGGCCGGCCTCGCGATGGACCTTGTACCATTCGAGCCCGATCACGTCGACCAGGAGCCTTTCGGCCAGGCGGTGCTTGCGCACGACCTTCTCTGCCAGGGCGCTTCCGCGCTCGGTGAGCGACAGGCGGCGACCGTCGCGTGTGACGTACCCGTCCTCGACCAGGCGGTCCAGCATCTGGGACACCGACGGCGCCGAACGCCCGAGGCGCTCGGCGATCCGCGCCCCGATCACGGGCACCCCTTCCTCCGAGAGCGCCAGGATCGTCTCGAGGTACTCCTCGACGGGCTGGTGGTACTCCTGGGGTTCAGGCATCGCAGTGCGTCGTCGGCGGCACGTCGAGCGCGGGGTTGCGGTCGAAGAAGCCGAACGGGACGAGGCTGAAGCCGGTGTACTCGACTGGCATCACCGGCCAGTCCTCGGGGCGGGGCACGTGGGTCAACCCGATGGTGTGCCACAGCACGACGTCGGCGTCCACCAGCGCCCGGTCCTGCGCCGTCCACTCGGGCAGGCCCGCCCCACCGGCGTGCTGGTTCGGGTACTCACCGGCGGCACGACGCTCCTCCGGCGCGAACGGGGTGATCCACAAGTTGTGGGTCGCGAAGCCCGCCCGCTGGGCCACGCTCGACTCGGGGTGGGCCAGGAGCGTCGGGACGGCCGTCGGCAGGAGCTTGTAGGCCGTCGGCTGCCCGACGGCGTTGCGGCGGCCATGGTTGGCGATGCGCCAGCTCCTGCTGCGCGAGGGGTCCACGTCACGCCGCGCCGCCAGCTCGCTCTTCAGCAGCGAGGCCGAAGTGCCGAAGGCGTTGCCCCACGGGTTCCCGGGGGACCCGGGCGGCCCCGTCCGGATGGCGTCGACCTCGTACACCGCGTTGTCGGGCCCGTCGACCTCGACGTCGAGCCGTACGTTGAACAGGTGTTGGTGGTAGGGCGCGGCCAGGCCCGGCGCCACCATTGACCGCGTGCTCGCCGGGACCCTCGTCGCCCACGCCCATGGTCGACATGATCCCGCTCAGCTTCACTTCCAGCTGGATCGTCCCGTCGAGGTAGAAGTACCAGTAGAAGCCGTACTCGTAGTTGCCCACGGTGGCGATGGAGCTCACGACGAGACGACGGGAGCGCCGGACCTCGGTGCGGCCCGACACCATGTCGACGTGCTTCCACAGGATGCCGTAGTCCTCCTCGTGCAGGCAGATGGCATTCGCCCGCGTCCGGGGTTTACCGCGCTCGTCGGAGAACACGTCGTCGAAGTAGCGGACCTCGCCCAAGCAGTCGCAGCCGAGCGTGAGGGAGTTGGCCATGCGGCCGAGGCCCCACTCCCCGGCGTCGAACGCGCTCTTCCAGGCGTGCATGGGACCGGGGTCGCCGTAGGGCACGACCATCTCGCTCACCGAGGCACGGTAGAGCACCGGACGCACGCTCCCGCCGTCCTCGTAGCCGACTCTCCACAGGATCAAACCCTCGAGCGGATCCATCCCCACACGCAGTGACCACTTCTGCCAGCGGATCAGGTTGTCCTCGACCGTGAAGCTCGGCCCCTCCGGCTGAGTGATCTCCAGCGGTCGAAGGTCGGTCCGCAGTGGCCCGTTGTCCTCGGGGTAGTAACTGCCTGACGTGGGGGGGACCGGCCTCACCCCGATGTCCACCACCTCGAGCACCTCGCCGCGGCCCATGTCGACGAAGGCGAGCAGGCCCTCGAGCGGGCGGGCGTACCCGTTGTCCTCCTTGGATTCGCGCAGGTAGGCCAGGCACCGGGTAATCCGGCGACCCTCCTCGTGGGCCAGGCCGAAGGCGCCCGGTGGCCACGGGTCGATCTGTACCAGCGAACGGTCCAAGATGCCTCGGCGGTCCAGAGCGGCGTTCCACTCGGGGTGAGCCTGGAGAGCATGGAGCACGGCCATCGATTCCTCTATTTGGAGGGGAGGTCGCACGTCGCGGACGACCTCCCATCGGTCGACCTCGCCCCGCGTGACCGAGACGACGACCTCCACGACATCAGCCCGCGGACCCTGGAGCAGGACCAACCGCAGCCGGCGGTCGAGCGCGACGCGCTCGCCGCGGTCGGCCGCACGGACGGTCTCCTTCGGCGGCTCGCAGAGCCCGACATAGGCGAAGCGGAGGGCCTCGGGCGGCACGTCGGCGCGACCGCTGGTCAGGACCACCTGGCGCGCGGCGGCAATCTCGTCGCCGGTCAGGCGCGCCAGCGGGTGCGTGGGAGAGGGGGTTGGCATCCCAGCCGATGTTACGCGGCCGCCGCCGGACGCCCCTCTACCATCGTCGTCGCCGCCCCAGGGAGGAGTACCGCATGCAGGACGCCCTCGACCGTGCCACGAACAGCGCGCGTGAGCTGGCCCGGAGGATGGGGGTCGACCACCACGACGTCCTCCTCGTTCTCGGCACCGGGCTGTCGGACGTCGCGGAGATCCTCAGCAGCGGCGGGGACCCGCTTCCGCTCGACACCCTTCCGTTCTTCCCCCCGTTCGGGGGAGCGGGCCACCGCGCCCTGGGCTGGTCCGTGTCGATCGGCGCTCGCCGGGTGCTCGTGATGGGCGGTCGCTGCCATCTTTACGAGGGTTTCGGGCCGGCCGCGGCCGTCCACCCGATCCGCACCGGCATCGCCGCGGGCTGCGGCACGGTGATCCTCACCGCCGCGGCCGGATCGGTCCGCGAGAACCTGGAGACGGGATCGGTCGTCGTGGTGCGAGACCACCTCAACCTGACGGGACAGAGTCCCCTCGCCGGGCCGGCGTTCGTCGATCTGGTCGACGCCTACGCCCCGTCGCTGCGCACGCTGGCCCTGGCGGCGCCTGGTCCGGCCGCGGCCGTGCTCGCGTCGCATACCGGGGTGTACGCCCAGGTGCTCGGCCCACAGTTCGAGACGCCGGCCGAGGTTCGCATGTTGCGCTCGGCCGGCGCCGACGTCGTCGGGATGTCCATGGCGATCGAGACGATCGCCGCCCGTCACGGCCGCGCCGAGGTGCTCGGACTCGCCCTCGTGACCAACGTGGCCGCCAGCGGACTCCCAGGCGGAGGTGGCGGCGATCTCGTCCGTCGGCGGAGCGGCCGCGCCGCACGTGGCCGCAATGGTCCGCCACGTCGTAGGATCTCTCTCGTGAGCAGCGCGGTGGCACCAGCCGGAGTCGACCATGTCGCCATCAACGTCCCCGACGTGCCCGGGGCGATCGCGTTCTACACGGAGAAGCTCGGCCTCGTCCAGAACTTCACCCGACCCGACTTCGGCTTCGCCGGTGCCTGGCTGGACACCGCCAGCGGACAGCAGGTCCACCTGATTGAGCTTCCCGCCCCGCCCAACGTCGGCCAACACTTCGCCCTGGTCTTCGGCGACCTCGACGAGGTGGTGCGCACGCTGCGCGACCGCGGCCTCCAGGTGAGCGACCCTGTCCCCGTGGGCGGCACCGGCCGGCGCCAGGCCTTCACCGCCGACCCGTGGGGCAACGGGATCGAGTTGCACCAAAGACCCTGAGGGTCGGATCACTTCCGACCAGGACCCGTCAGCTCCTTGACGAAGAAGTTCACCACCAGATCCTCGATCTCCTTCGGCGTGGGTTGGCCTCCGGGCTCGTCGAGGCTGTGGCCACCGCCATGGACGACCACGAGGTCGGTGGGCACGTGCGCGGCCTCGAGCGCGTCGGCCAGCGCGACCGACTGACCCAGGGGGACGATCCCGTCGTTGTCGGCGTGGACGATGAGGAAGGGGGGATCTCCGGGTGAGGCATAGGTGATGGGACTCGCGGCCTTGAGCTCGGCCGGGAGTTCGCTCGCCGGGACAGGACCGAGGAGCGACACGAAGTTCGACTTGACCAGGCCCGGAACACCCTCGTCCTCCAGGGCGACCAGGTCGGAAGGACCGGCGAGGTCGGCGACGGCCTCGACGCGGCTCGACTCGTCGGGGTAGTCGCCCGTGTCCCAACCGGCCGAAGGCGGTGCGGTCCCGACCAGGCTGGCCAGGTGCGCACCCGCGCTGTGTCCCCAGACCCCGATCCGGTCAGGGTCGACGTGCAGGGCCTTGGCGTTCGCCCTGAGGTAGCGCACCGCGCACTTGGCGTCGACGATCTGTGCCGGCCACGGCGCCGCCGGACCCAAGCGGTAGTTGGCCGCCATGGTGACGAAGCCGTGGGCGTTGAGGGACTTGCCGATGTCGTCGATGATGAAGCCGCCGCTGGTGTGATCCCCACTGATCCACGACCCGCCGTGCAGGTACACGGCGGCTGGGGCGTCTTTGCCCAGGTGCTCGGGCTCCGTGATCTTGGCCTGCTCGCCGTGGCAGTAGGTGACGGTGACCGATTGGCCCGGGAGGGCCTGGGGCGCACCGTCCCCGCATCCGGCGAGCATCGTGCCGACGAGAGCGACGGCCAGCATCGTGCCGACGACCCGCCCGGTGAGCCGCGCCGCGCCCATCGCCGCGCTCACCCTCGGCCTGCACCTTCCCCGAACAGCTTCAGACGCTCCCCACCGCGCGCCTCGAACAAGGAAGTCAGTTCGGCGGCCTTCACGGTCGTGCCGTGAGGTGCGACCCCCGCGCGCCTTCCATCTCGCCCGTCATGGTCGCAGCCTCCCACGGCGGCGCAGCCAGAACAGTCCCCACGTGCGACGTACTATTCGACTGGTGTCAGCGCAGAACTCGGCGTCTGTCCGAACGGCGCGTGACACCGACGCCGACGCCATCTTCGACCTAGCCAGCGCGATGGCCACCTCGTTCACCCCGACCCGCCAGGTCTTCCAGGAGAGCATGGCCAGGCTCTTGACCGACCGGAACGCCGCCGTGCTCGTCGTCGAGGATGAAGAGCGCTCGGTTTCCGGCTACCTGCTCGGCTTCGCTCATCTCGCCTTCTTCGCAAACGGGGTCGTCACCTGGATCGAAGAGATGGCGGTCACGTCGGAGCGGAGGCGACAGGGACTCGGGCGCGCCTTGGTCGACGAGTTCGAGGAATGGTCCCGAACCCGCCACGCCCAGCTGGTCGCCCTGGCCACCCGGCGTGCCGACGCGTTCTACACAGCACTGGGATACGAGCAGTCGGCGGCCTACTTCAGGAAGGGCCTCGCACTGTGACAAAACCGGGCCTCGACGAACTCGACCGGGCCGCAAGCAGATCGGAGGTTTCGAGACACGCATCGACACGACGAGCACCAAGCACGTCGCATGCTCTACGTCCCGTGGCTCAGATCAGGCGGCGTGCTCTTTGATCTTGGTTCCCCGCTCGGAGTAGCTGATCTGGCCGCCACCAGTTGCGCTGACGGACACTCCAGCGTTCGGGGCGGTCGTGTATCCCTTGTCGCTGTTCGCAGTGACGGTAAGCACGTTGCCTGTATTGAGCGCCGACAGAGCAATAGCGGCCGCACCAGTGGACCCACCGGTGAGAGCGAACTGATTGCTGTCGATGGCGCCGGTCATGGATCCGTTGCACGGGGTGGATGAGCAGTTGCCGTTGTCATACCCTGCGTCCATTGCGACGCCGTACCCCGAGTAATCCTCGAAGATGTTCGACGTGGCGTCTTGACCGGTGAGCGCTCCTGCTTCATCCGAAAGGAAGAAGACGCCCTCGGCAGGATAGACGCTGCTCCCAGAGGTATTCGCGATCTCACCGGTGAAAGTGTTGGTCGAGACGCTGGCGGGGCCATTGTCTTCGAGTAAGGCACCTTGGAAGAAACCAGAAATGGTGTTGTCCGAGATGGAGGTGGTCGCAGCATTGAGAAACGTGTCGATTCCGATCGGAAAGTCCGTCGACGCATTCGGATCCGCTGTTCCCTCTTTGATGACGTTGTCGATGACGTCGACGGAATCGGACGAACTTTGATCGGCGAGCGCTACTGCCTCGGGCTCACCGGAGGTATATGCGTCGGGAAAGGGATTCGTGATGGTAAAGCCTTTGATCGTCGTGAGGCCCCCTGTTGTGCCCACATACACGACGCCGTAATAGCCATTACCGGTGGGATCAATGCCCGCACCATTGATAGTCGTCGAGGCTGACCCGGCGCCCTTGAGGGTAATCGGCTTTGTGATGTCGACGGTCTGATCGTATGTTCCGGCAGCGACAGCTATCGTTCCGCCAACCGGTGCCTGAGTGATCGCGTAATTGATCGTCGCGCACGGCGCCGAAACACAGTTGCCCGTGTCGTTCCCGGTGGTGGTCACGTGTTCCGTGGACGGTGAATTCGCCTCAGCAGTTGCAGTAGTTGTTGCGATGCACGCAAAGAGTGCGAGCGGAAAAGCGGCCGCGATCGCGGCAAACCGATGATGCGACATTGACAACACTCCCCGGCCAGATCCGCCAGCCGCCTATGAGGGACTTCACCCTACGACTGGTCGCGGCCAATGTCAATGGACCGGCGCCGCGAATACCTCCCCTGCTTCCGCCGCCGAAGCCGCTCGCGTTCTGGAGCAGTGAACAAACCTTGCGGCCTGCTCTACGTACTACGGCGTGTAGTCGAGCGTGGCCACGTCCGAACCCTTGCAGCCATAGTCGCTGTTGCCCGAGACGAACACGGACGATCCGTCCGGGCTCACCGCGATCTGCTCCGCCTGATCCGGGTCCCGCCGCAGGCCGGCGTAGCGCGAGACCCAGACCTGGCCCCCGCTGGCGGCCGCATAGGACACCGTGGCGTACGCCGTCGACGCCACGTCGCCGAAGCAGGCGATCCCACTCTTCTCGCTCTCGCCGGTGACGTACACGCGTCCCCCGTCAGGGCTCACGGTGATCGCGTATGCGGCGTCGAAACCGTGCTGGCCGTCGTAGCGCGACGACCAGAGTGGCACCAGGGTCGTCCCGTCGAACGCGACGGTGAGGAAGTCCTGGCCGCCGATGCCGGTGAGGAACACGCGCGTGCCGTCGCCGTTGATCGCCACACTCGACGAGAAGTCGTCGTCGCCCCCGGCGTACTCGGCCGTGCCCGCCTGGGCGCCGGTTCCGCTGCGGTACGCCACCAGCTCGTAGTCGTGCAGGAGGTTGATGGCGGCTCGGCCGTAGCCGGCCACGTACACGGTGGAGCCGTCCGGGCTCACCGCGAGGCCGACCGCGAAGTTGTCGGCCCCGACGCTGTATCGACTGGTCCATTGCGGCGACCCGTCGCCGGCCCGGTAGGCGATCGTGACGAAGTCGCGATCGTTGGCGCCACCGTCCTTGCTCGTGCCGGTCACGAACACCTTGGACCCGTCCGGGCTGACGCCGAGGCCCTCGGGGGTGTCCCCCCGTGCGCCGGACCGTCGAAGATCGCCTTCCACAACCGGGTTCCCGTCACCGCGGCATACGCAACGGTGTAGTAGTCCCAGAAGTCGCCCGAACCGTGGGTACCCGTGCGGGCCGCGGTCAAGAACACGCGGGTGCCGTCGGGACTCACGATGATGCGTCGCGGGATGATCTCGCGGTTCGCCGGCACGTCGACGTTCGCCGTCCAGACGACTGAACCATCGGCCGTGTCGTAGGCAATGGTTCTCGCGGCGCGGGTGTTCGCCGACTGCTCGACGTCGCCGGTCACGAAGAGGCGCGTCCCGTCGGGACTGATCGCGACGGCCTCGGCGAAGATCTGCTGGCCGCCCGGATCACTGGTGGAAGCCGACCATCGACTGACACCGGTGAGGGCGTCATGGGCCACGACGGCCACCTTCCCGGCCGAGGTCCGGGCAACGTAGACGGTCGAGCCGTCCCGGCTCGTGACCATGCCGGCAACCTGGTCGTACGCGTTGCGTGCCCCGGCGTCCCGGGCCACCCACACCCGGGCACCGCCCGCCGACGGAGGACGCGGGATCCTGCTCGGGGTGCCGGCCGCGACCGTTGAGCCGGAAACGACCAGGATCAATGCGACCATCGGCACGGCGCGTGCCCCCAGCCGGATGGGAAAGGGGCGACCGGTTGGCATTGGGGTGCGCCTCCTGAATCTTCTCCGGGTCGCGAACACCGAGCGCCAACTATTTCAGAGGCCTCCTAGCCGGTGAGCACGCTGACGTGCTTGCGACCCCGGCGCTGGCCGAACTTCACGATCCCGTCGGCGGTGGCGAAGAGCGTGTCGTCGCCGCCCAGGCCCACGTTGGTCCCGGGGTAGATCTTCGTTCCACGCTGGCGCACCAGGATGGCACCGGCGGACACGGCGGAACCGTCGAACTTCTTCACGCCGAGGCGCTGCGCCGTCGAGTCGCGGCCGTTGCGGGTGGAACCCCCACCCTTGGTCTTGGACATGTCTGACTCCTCAGCCGGCCGCCGAGATGGCGGTGATCTCCAGCGTGGCGTAGTGCTGCCGGTGGCCCCACCGGCGCCGCTGATTCGACTTGGACTTGTAGGTCATGGCGTTGATTTTGGGGCCCTTCTCTTCGCCCACGACCCGCGCCGTGACGGTGGCTCCCGCCAGCTGCTCGGGCGTGGACAGCACCGTCTCGCCGTCGACGATCAGGACCGGCTCCAGCGTCACCTCGGCGCCGGTGGGCTGTCCCAGCAGCTCCACGCGCACGCGCTGGCCCTGGGCCACACGCTCTTGCTTCCCTCCGGACTTTATGACGGCATACACGAGCGGAGGATCCTAGCGCAGGGCGGAGTCGTCGAGGGTCACGCCCCTCCCCCCGCACACGGCGCATTCGGTGGAGAGCGTCTCGAGCAGGCCCTCCGAGACCCGCTTGCGCGTCATTTCGACCAGACCCAGCTCGGAGATGTCGAAGACCTGGGTACGGGTCTTGTCGCGGGCCAGGGCGTTGCGCAGCGCCGCCGCGACCTTGTCCCGGTTGTCCCTCACCTCCATGTCGATGAAGTCGATGACGATGATGCCTCCGATGTCGCGCAGGCGTAGCTGGCGGGCCACCTCCTCCGCCGCCTCGAGGTTGTTGCGAAAGACCGTCTCCTCCAGGTTCGTCTTGCCCACGTTCTTCCCCGTGTTCACGTCGATCACGGTGAGCGCCTCGGTCCGCTCGATGATCAGCGAACCCCCCGACGGGAGCCATACCTTGCGGTCGAGCGCCTTGTGCAGCTGTTCGTGGATGTGGTACCGCTCGAAGATGGGTAGGCCCTCGACTTCGGGGTCGTAGTACTCGACCCGGTCGGAGAGCTCGGGGCTGACCGCCCGCACGTAGTCGCGGACCTGCTCGAAGAGGGCGAGGTCGTCGATCACAACTCCCCGGTACTCCGGATTGAGCTCCTCGCGCAGGATGCGCACCGACAGCTCGGGCTCGCGGTAGAGCAGCCCCGGGGCGTCGGATCGCTTGGCCTCGGCTTCAATCGCGTTCCACTGGTCGAGCAGCGACTCCACGTCCCGCCTGAGCTCGTCCGCCGACACACCCTCGGCGGCGGTGCGCACGATCATGCCGTGGCCCGCGGGCTTGACCTCGTCGATGATGCGTCGGAGTCGGCGACGCTCGGTGTCCCCGAGCCGCTTCGAGATCCCGAAGGCGCTCGAGTTCGGCACCAGGACGGCGAATCGTCCGGGGAGCGAGACCTCCTGGGTGAGTCGGGCACCCTTGGCCCCGATGGGGTTCTTCGTCACCTGGCACAGGATGGTCTGGCCGGCCTTGAGCACGTCCTCTATGCGCGGCTGCTGGGTCGACCCGCCCTCGACGTCCTCCGTGTCGTAACGGACGTCGCCCCGGTAGAGGACGGCGTTCTTCGGTATCCCGATGTCGATGAACGCCGCCTCCATACCGGGCAGCACGTTCTGGACTCGACCCCGGTACACGTTGCCGTCGATCTGGTTGGTGTCGTCGGCCGCCCGCGAGACGTAGTGCTCCACCAGCGAGCGCCCTTCGAGCATGGCGACCTGGGTCATCTGAGGCTGGACGTGGACGCACACGAGATAGCGCCCGACCTGCTTGGAGCGCCGCTCCCGGGGGGCCCGGCGTCGGCTCCGCGGGCGCCGCTCCCCTGCGTCTCCGTCGCCCGCGTCACCGTCGCCGTCTCCCGGAGTGGCGGTGTCTTCGGGTTCCGTCGGCGCCACGGCCGGGGGCCGCACGATCGGCACGACCGCGGCCTCGGCCGCGGTCGGCGCCGGCGCACCATCCGAGGCCGTCGGCGGGGTCATCGGCGCCGGTCGGGTGTCCCCGATCTGCGGCTTGCGACGTGGGACCGGGCGCGGTGGGACCGCGGGTTCGGGGCTACCCGCTCCCTCCGGCGCGCGACCCTCCGGGGCCTGGGGAATTTCCGTCTCGGACATGAGGGAGGTCCCTCCTTGCGTACTGTGTCGCGATCGCGCTCCCGAGCCCGCTGCCCAGAGGCAGCGGCTCGAACCTGGCGCCGTCGCGCTCGATCCATTGATGCGTTCTGCAGGCCCGTCCCGGCGCACCGGCGCCCAGGGCCACGATCAGGTCGCCCGGCCGGACGCCACGCGGGTGCGTGGCCAATTCAGCCCGGAGACGGCCCTTGGGGTCCACCACGGAGAGGCTCAGGATGGCGGGCCGGATGTCGTCCTCGGTCGGACGGCCCTTGCGTTCCCGCTTCACGACGAGGGAGGGAGCGGCGAGCATGCGCTCGACCCGCTCCACCAACTCCTCACCGTGCACCTCGAGCACCTCCACGTCCCAGTCGCACGATCCTACCTCCTGCTGGAGCGATCCCCCCGACCAGTCGACCTCCGCCGCGGCCTGAACGTCGATCCCCTCGGGCAGGAGAGGGCTCATCAGCCCGGGGAGCTCGTCGGGGCCGGGGTCTTCCGGACCGGCCGCCTCCAGGCGCACGTCGAGATACTCGCCGGCGGACTCACACCCGGTGGGCAGGGCGAGCCCGAAGCTGAGCAGCGGGTGGGGCGAGAAGCCTTCGGACCAGGCTACGGGCAACCGGCTCCGCCGCAATGCCCGTTCCCACATGCGGGCCACGTCCCGGTGGCTGGTGAAGCGGATCTTCCCGGTCTTGGCGAAACGGAAGCGCAACCGACGGCGGCCCTCAGCCACGGCTCCCCAGGCGAACGGGGACGCGGTGGCCGAGACTCAGGTCCTGCCCCGTGCCCTGGCTGCCCCCGGCCGGCGGCACCGGCGACGCCACCACGTGCTCGAGCCCGAGGCCGGTGCAGGCGCCGCAGTCGTAGCACGGGGTCCACCGGCAGTCCTCCACCGCGCCCCCGCCGAGCGCTTCCTGCCAGTCGACCCAGAGGAAGTCGCGGTGCAGGCCGGCCGAGACGTGGTCCCAGGGCAGCGCCTCGTCCTCGTCCCGCTCACGGTGGCAGACCTCCTCGAAGCTGAGACCCTCGGCCGCCAGCGCCTCGGTCCACGCCGAGAGATCGAAGCGCTCCGACCACTCCTGGAACGTGCCCCCGGCGCGCCATACCCGCTCGATCACGGCCCCCATGCGGCGGTCCCCCCGGCTGGCCAGCCCCTCGGCGACGGAGGCCGACGGTTCGTGCCAACGCACGGTGAGGCCACGGGTGCGACGGGACGCCTCGCGCAGCAGGGCCACCTTGCGCTCGAGCTCCGCCGCCGTGTCCTGCCCGAACCACTGGAACGGCGTGTGGGCCTTCGGCACGAAGCCGCCCACGCTCGCCACCACGGTCACCGAGGAGTGATGACGCCGGCCGATCTGCACGCAGGCCTCCCCGAGCTCGGCGATCCCGAGCACGTCCTCGTCGCGTTCGGTGGGCAGTCCGATGAGGAAGTAGAGCTTGACCCTCCGCCAGCCCTGACTGAACGCGGCGTCGACCGCTCCGTAGAGGTCTTCCTCCGTGATGAGCTTGTTGATCACCCGGCGCATCCGCCACGTACCGCCCTCGGGCGCGAACGTGAGGCCCGTGCGGCGCACGGACTGAATCTGCGCCGCCGTCGCCACCGTGAACGCGTCCACGCGCAGCGACGGCAGGCTGACCGAGACTCGCCCGTCGTGGCCGGGGTCCTCCATGACGTCTCGCACCGTTCCCTCAATGTCGGAGAAGTCGGCGGTCGACAGCGAGGTCAGCGCCACCTCGTCGTGCCCGCTCCACTCGAGCCCGGATCGGACGAGCTCACGCACCTGCGCCGCCGGGCGCTCGCGCACCGGCCGCGTGATCATGCCGGCCTGGCAGAAGCGACAGCCACGGGTGCAGCCACGGAACACCTCGACGTTGAGCCGGTCGTGCACCACCTCGGTCAGCGGGACGAGCGGGCGCGCCGGGTAGGGCCAGTCGGCCAGGTCGGCCACGGTGCGCTTGGACACCTGCGCCGGCACGCCGGCGTCGAGAGGACGCGTGGCCACCAGGCGCCCGCCGGCGTACTCGGGCGCGTAGAGCGCCGGCACGTACACGCCTTCCAGCGTGGCCAGGTCCCGTCGGAGCCTGTCGCGCGACCGCTCGGTCACCGGCAGCGCCAGCCAGTTCCCCACCACCTCGCTGACCTCGCCGGCCGCTTCCTCGCCGTCGCCGAGGACGAAGGCGTCAATGAAGTCGGCCAGCGGCTCGGGGTTGAAGGCGCAGTGCCCGCCGGCGACCACGAGTGCGTCGCCGGGCCCGCGATCGGCGGCGTGGACCGGCAGCCCGGCCAGGTCGATGAGGTTGACGACGTTGGTGTAGACGAGTTCGGCCGACAGGTTGAAGGCCACGACGTCGAACGCGGCAGCCGGCAGATGCTGTTCCACGCTGAAGAGCGGCACCCCCGCCGCCCGCATGGCCGCCTCCATGTCGATCCACGGCGCGTAGGAGCGCTCGGCCAGCGCGTCGGGCCGCTCGTTGAGGATCTCGTAGAGGATCTGCAGTCCCTGGTTCGGCAGCCCTATCTCGTAGGTGTCGGGGTAGACCAGCAGCCAGGCCACCCGTCCGGGCCCGTGCTCGGGATAGACCGACCCCTGCTCACCGCCGATGTATCGCGCCGGCTTCGAGACGCCGGGTAGCAGGCGCTCGACCCGGGGCCAGATGGTCTCCATGGCCCGTAGAGCCTACGACGCTCAGGGGCCCTGCCCGGGCACCGTCGTGCCGGTGGTCGTAGGCGTGCCCGCGGCGGGCGTGGTCGTGGTGGTGGTGGTGGTGGTCGTGCCGAGCGGCGGGTTCGTCGGCGGGGCAACCAGACCGGGCTTGGGGGTGCTCACGGTGGGGTTGATCGGTTTGGCCGCGAGGTAGTCGAAGATGTTGCGCACGAGCGGCGCCGCGGCCTGGGCGCCATAGCCGCCCTGGCCGATCACCGCCAGCACGAGGTACTGCGGGTCGGGATTGGGCCCGTACGCCACGAACCAGCTGTTGGGCTCGAGCTTCTGCCCGTTCGGCCCCAACCCGTTCGACGCCGTGCCCGTCTTGCCGGCCAGGTTCCACGTGGCGGGGAAGCCCGCGAAGGCCTGGGCGGCGGTGCCCTTGGTGATGACGCCCTCGAGCCCCGTGAGGATGGCGGCGTAGTTGGCCGGGGCGATGGTCACGTGCCCCGTCACCTTGGGCTCGAACTTCTTGATCACCCGGCCTGTGGTGGGGTCGACGATCTCGGACGCGACCTGGGGCGCGTACCGGGTGCCGCCGTTCGCGAACGTGGCGTAGGTGACCGCCTGCTCAATCGGCGTGAGCACCGTCTCACCCTGGCCGAAGGCCATTTCGATGTTGTCCGCGGTGTACCAGCTCGCCGTGTTGGGGAATCCCTTGGGTGCCTCCGCGTGGAGCTTGGCCCGCTGGAGGTAGCTGTCCACCCGGCCCTGCGCCTCGCCGGGCAGGTCGATCCCGGTGATCGTCCCCTCCCCGTACGCCGTGGCCTCGTTCTGAATCGGGGTCTCCCCGTATGTGCCCCGTTCGTTCCAGAACAGATCGCCGAGGTTGTAGAAGAAGGAGTCGCTCGACACGGTGAGCGCGCCCGAAATGTTGTAGATCCCCCCGCTGTCACCCGGGTCGTCCTTGAGGACGCAGCCGGTGTCGTTGGTCACACCGGCGGCGGGGCAACCGGGAATCTTGAAACTTCCGGTGTCGTCGTAGGACTGGGTCGGCGACCACAGACCGGTCTGGAGCGCCGCCGTGGCCGTGACGAGCTTGAAGGTCGACCCCGGGGTGTAGAGCCCGTCGATGGCGTTGTCGTTCTCCGCCGTGCTCGCCTGGAGTGCCGCGAAGTTGGCGTTGGAGATGCCGCCCACCCACTCGTTGAGGTCGTACGTCGGATAGGACGCCAACGCCAGCACCTGTCCGTTCTGGGGGTTCAGCACGACGACGGCGCCGTTCGGAGCGGGCGGGATGACTCCGTCGACGCTGTCGACCGTCTGGCGGTCGGACAGGATCTGCGACTGCAGGGCGTTCTGCGCGAACTCTTGGAGACCGGTGTCGACGTTGAGCACCACGGTGTCACCGATCTTGGGCGCGGTCGTGCTCAGGGTGCCGACGACGTTGCCGCCGGCGTCGACCGAGAGCGCCTGGCGTCCGGGTGTGCCGCGCAGGTACGCCTGGTACTCCGCTTCAATTCCGGATACGCCGATCTGGCTCCCCTGCGTGTAGCCCTGGTTGGGGTGGGCGGCGAGATAGCTCGACGTGATGGCGCCCGAGTACCCGAGAACGTGCGTGGCCGTCGTCCCGCCCTGGGGGTAACTGCGCTGGGTCACCGTCTCGGCGCTGACCCCGGGGTACTCGCTCTGGTGCGTCTGGAGGAACTGCACCGTCGCGTCGGAGACACCCCTCGCGACCGGGACCGGCTCGTAGGGGCTGTACTGCTTGTTGTTGACGGCGGCTTGGACCTGGGCCGGTGTCTCGCCCACCAGGGCGGCCACCATCCCGATGATGGCGGGGTTCTGCTTCGCCTCGGTCTGGGAGAGCAGGATCTCCTCCTGGGGCACGTTGGAGACGAGCACGGTGCCGGAGCGGTCGACGATCTCGCCGCGCGGCGGCGGGATGCTCACCACCCGTACCTGGTTGCGAGTCACCGCGGCGGCGAACGACTTGCCCTCGACCACCTGGAGTGTCCACAGGCGCAGTACCAGCACGCCGAAGAGGACGAGCACGACCAGACCCACCATGTACAGCCGGAGGTTCGGTCTCGAATCCTCCTCCGCCGGCGAGCCGACGAACGCGCCGACGTTGACGCCCTTGCGTGGGCGCATGCGCGGTTGGCGCGACTCCGAGCGCCACGCGGAGCGCCGCGGCGACCTGGTCGACGGCTTCGGGTGGACTCGGTCGCCCCGGATGGGGTGGCGCAGGGTGCGTTTCACCGGAGCGAGGCCTCGCTCTGTGCACCCACCAGCGATCGACGGTTCGACTCCCCCACCAGGGCCCAGCGCATCAGGGCGTACACGACCGGGGCCAGCACGACGCTCGACACCCCGACCACGAACAAGAGGGCGACGAAGTCCACCCTCACCATCTGCTCTTGGCCCACGATCGCACCCAGCACGGCAAAGAGCATGTCCGCTGCGACACTCCCCGTGAACGCGGCCACCGGCTTCAGCCACCAGGATCTGGGGTCGGCCGAGGTCGTCAACAACCCCACGGCGTAGCCGAGCAGCGTCCCCACCAGGGCAGACAGGCCGAAGGGCGTGGGCAGGACGAAGTCGAAGACGAGACCGGACCAGAACCCGACGATGGCCCCGGTGTCCGGACCGTCGAGCAGGGCGGCCGTGATCGGCAGGAGCCACACGATGTCGGGGTGGACCCCGTGGACCCGCAGCGCCACCAGGACGGTCGACTGGACCATCAACGACAGGAAGATCACGAAAGCCACTCGGACCATGGCGCGGCCGCTCACGTCGGCGGCGCCCACTGGACCACGTCTACGTAGGCCAGCTGGCTCAGGTCGGCTGCCGGGTCGACGACGATGCTCTCCTGGCTCGCGCCGGACGCGGTGTGGAAGTGCTCCACCTTTGCCACTGGGATCCCGGGCGGGTAGGCCGCGGCGTCGAGCCCGCTGGTGAACAGCTTCTCGCCCTTGACCACCGGCGTCCCCGGTGCCACCAGGTCGAGGGTCAGGTCGTTGCCCGGACCCTGGCCGTCGACGATCCCGGTGAGCTGGTTGCCGAAGGTCACACCCACCTTGGACTGTCCGTCGGTGATCAGGCGGACCACCGAGGTGTGGGCGAAGCGCTGGATCACCTGACCGACCAACCCGCCCGCGCCGACGACCGGGTAGCCGACGTCGACGCCCTCGTCGCGGCCCTTGTCGATCGTGATGGTGGCGGTGAAGTTCGACGAGTACTCGTCGATCGTCTCGGCGGGCACGGTATGCAGGGAGCCGAGGAAGGGCAGGTTCTCGAGCGCGGTGAGCTCGCGCAATTGCGCGTTCTCGAAGCTGCGTTCGGCCTGCGCCGCGCGCAGCTGGCCGATGGTTTGCTGGAGCCGCTCGTTCTGCGATTGCAGTGCGCCGTAGTTGATCGCCCCGGCGAAGAAGCTCCCGATCGGTCGCACGATGTCCAGCGCGCCCTGGTGCAGGGGTGAGTAGACGCTGTTGGCGACGGACTTGACGCCCGAGGTCAGGTTGTGGGTCCGCCCGTTCAGGTCGAGGGAGATGAGCGTCAGCGACACGACGACCAGGACGATGACCGTCAACGTGCGGCGCGACCGCCGGGACCTGGCCAAACCGGGACCGCTCTCGTCAGCGGGTGGAGGTCGTGATGAGCACCCGCTTCAGGGCCTCGAACTCCTCGAGGCACTGACCGCTGCCGATCGCCACGCAGTTGAGCGGGTCGCGCGCCACGACGATGGGCATGTCGGTCTCGGTCTGGAGTCGCGACGTCGAGGCCGTGCAGCAGGGCGCCGCCGCCGGTGAGGACGATCCCCTGCTCCATGATGTCGGCGGCGAGCTCGGGCGGCGTCCGGTCGAGGGTGACCTTGACGGCGTCGACGATGGCGGACACGGGCTCCTCGATGGCCTGGCGGATCTCCTCGGTCGAGATGACGATCGTCTTGGGCAGGCCGGTCACGAGGTCGCGGCCGCGGATCTCGGCGTGCAGTTCCTCTTCGAGCGGGTAGGCCGAGCCGAGGGTGATCTTGATCTCCTCGGCCGTGCGCTCTCCGAGGGCCAGGCTGAACTCCTTCTTGACGAACGAGATGATGGCCTCGTCGAGCTCGTCGCCGCCGATGCGGATCGACTGGCTCGTCACGATGCCACCGAGCGAGATGACGGCCACCTCGGTCGTGCCGCCGCCGATGTCGACGACCATGTTGCCGGTCGGCTCGTGGATCGGCAGCCCGGCGCCGATCGCGGCGGCCATCGGCTCTTCGATGATGTAGGCCTTGCGCGCGCCGGCGTACTCGGCCGCCTCCATGACGGCGCGCTGCTCGACGCCGGTGATGCCCGACGGCACGCAGATGACCATGCGCGGCTTGGCGAACCGGCGCTGGTGCACGCGGTGGATGAAGTAGCGCAGCATCTTCTCGCAGATCTCGAAGTCCGCGATGACGCCGTCCTTGAGCGGCCGGATGGCCTGGATGTTGCTCGGCGTGCGCCCGATCATGCGCTTGGCCTCGGCGCCGACGGCGAGGGGGTGGCCGTCCTTGACGTCGACCGCGACGACCGAAGGCTCGTTGAGGACGATGCCGCGGCCCCGCACGTAGACCAGCGTGTTCGCGGTGCCGAGGTCGACGGCCATGTCACGGCCCAGGAGCGAGAAGCGATTGTCGGCCATAGGTATAAGACTCTCCCGAGGGGAACGGGCCGGGCCGGAGGGCCCGCGGGCGGCTTGGTCAAGGCTACGGGAACCCGCCTGTCATCACAAGGCGGAACCCGCCGAACGGCGTCGCGACCTGGGATTACCGGCCAGAGTCGGGGAAGAAGATTGCGATCTCGCGTTCCGCGGACGTCGTGCGAGTCCGAGCCGTGCACCAGATTCTCGGTCGTCCGATCGCGAGGTCGCCGCGAATGGTTCCCGGTGCGGCCTCCGCGGCGTTCGTCACGCCCATCATCAGGCGCACGACGGCTAGGTGTCCTCGGGACCCTCGACGATCATGACGAGCGACGGGACCGCGTGATGAAGGCGACGAGGTCGTCGAAGAACGGCCGCCGGCGTGCTCGGCGTAGTGGCGCTCGGCCCGTCCTTGGTCGATGGTGCGCAGCTCGGCCGCCACGAGGCGCAGCTGCTTGCGCTCGAGGCGGCTGACGATCTCGCCGACCAGTCCGCGCTCGACGCCGTCGGGCTTCACGATCACGAGGGTTCGATCCACGACCGTGTGACAACTACACGCCGCTCAGTGTCCCGCCTCCTCCGAGGGCACCGCGGCAGCCTGCACTTCGCCCGCGCCTCGCCCACGAGGTAGAGCGAGCCGGCGACCACGATGAGGTCGTCGTCGGTCGACGATCTCGCGCGTGCCAGCGCGGAGCGCCTCGGCACGTCGGCTCGACCGACGTGGCGAGACCGCAGCGCGACGGCGGCCTCGGCCACGTCGTCCGACGCCATGGCGCGCGGCGAAAAGGGCGCGCACGCCACCACTGTCCCGACACCGGCCGCCGCCAGCGGCGCCAGCATGGCCGACGGTCGCGGCCGCTCAGCATGCCGACGACGGCGACCGACGTTCCCTCGACCGCGAACTCCTCGGTCAAGGCGTGGCCGAGCGCCGTCATGCCCGCGGCATTGTGCGCGCCGTCGATCACGATCAGCGGGTGGCGGCCGATCACCTCCATGCGGCCCGGCACGCGCACCGCGGCGAAGGCCTCCTCCACCACCTCGGGGTCGAGCGGCGCGCCGAAGAAGGCCTCCGCCGCCGCCATCGCGCGACGCGGCGTTGTCCCCCTGGTGCGCGCCGTGGAGAGGGACGAGCACGTCGTCGTAGGTCCTCCCGGGCGTCCACAGCGTCACCAGGCGACCGCCCACCGCGACCAGGTTCGAGCGGCACCCGAAGTCGCGCCCGGCGACCCAGACCGGGCCGGCACCGCTCGTCGCTGCTCGCTCCTCGACGATCGCCACCAGCTCGGCCGGGTCTCCCCCACCACGACCGTGCTCCCGGCGTCCACGATGCCGGACTTGTCGCTGCGATCTCCTCCAGCGTCGAGCCCAGGACGTCGGTGTGGTCGAAGCTCACGTTGGTCAGCACGGCCACGTCCGCGTGCATGACGTTGGTGGAGTCCCACGTCCCGCCCAGGCCGACCTCGACCACCACGGCGTCGACCCCCTCGTCGGCGAACCAGGCCAAGGCCGCCGCCGTGAGGAGCTCGAAGCGCGTCGGCCGCTCCTCCAGGAGGGGTTCGAGCAGGGCCAGCCTCGGTCAGCACCGCGGTCAGGGACTCGTCATCGATCGGCTGGGCGTTGCGGGCGAGGCGCTCGTTGACCGCGTGGAGGTTGGGACTGGTGTAGGTGCCCACGCTCAGGCCCTGCGCCATGAGCAGGGCGGTGACCATCGTCGACGTCGTGCCCTTGCCGTTGGTGCCGGTCACGTGGACCGTCGGGATGGAGTCCTGCGGCTCGTCGAGCAGCGCGGTGAGCGCGCGCATCCGGTCGAGCGAGGGCAGCGCCCGCCGTCGGGGCATGCGCCTTTCGAAATCGACGTGCGAGTCGAGCCACTCATCGCGTCGGCGACCCCGTCGAAGGGAGGTGACGCCGGCACGCGTCGACCGGGTCAGGATGCGGCGCGGCGGGAGCGGGCCGACTTGACCGGCGCGCCCCGAGAGGAACCAGCGTCGGCGCGACCCGGTCGAGCACGACGGAGCGGTCCACCACGCACCGGCCGACGTCGGTGCGGCTCGGCAGGTCGTACATGACGTCGAGCAGCACCTCTTCGAGGATGGCGCGAAGGCCGCGCGCGCCGGTGCCGCGCTGCAGCGCTTGCTCGGCGATCGCCTCGAGCGCGTCGGGCGTGAACTCGAGCTCGACGCCGTCGATCGCGAACACCTGCTGGTACTGCTTGACGAGCGCGTTCTTCGGCTCCACCAGGATCTGCACCAGCGCGTCCTTGAAGAGCGGCGCGACCGCGCTCACGATCGGGAGCCGGCCGATGAACTCGGGGATGAGCCCGAACTTGATCAGGTCCTCGGGCAGGACGTGACGCAGGATCTCGCCGTCGTCGCGCTCGCTGCGGTGCACTCCGCCCGGAAGCCGATGCCGCGCTTGCCGATGCGACGCTCGATCATCTTGTCGAGTCCGGCGAAGGCGCCGCCGCAGATGAACAGGATGTTGGTGGTGTCGATGTGAATGAACTCTTGGTGCGGGTGCTTGCGCCCGCCCTGGGGCGGCACCGACGCCGTGGTGCCCTCGAGGATCTTGAGCAGCGCCTGCTGCACGCCCTCGCCCGACACGTCGCGGGTGATCGAAGGGTTCTCGCTCTTGCGCGCGATCTTGTCGATCTCGTCGATGTAGATGATGCCGGTCTCGGCCCGCTTCACGTCGTAGTCGGCCGCCGAATCAGCTTGAGCAGGATGTTCTCGACGTCCTCGCCGACGTAGCCGGCCTCGGTGAGCGCGGTGGCGTCGGCGATGGCGAAGGGGACGTTGAGCATCCGGGCCAGCGTCTGGGCGAGGAGCGTCTTGCCGCAGCCGGTGGGCCCGAGGAGCAGGATGTTGGACTTGGCGACCTCGACGTCGTCCTCGTGGACGGCGGTCCCGCCTGGACCCGCTTGTAGTGGTTGTAGACGGCGACCGAGAGGATCTTCTTGGCGTACTCCTGCCCGATGACGTACTCGTTCAGGAAGTCGAAGATCTCACGCGGCTTGGGCAGGTCGTCGAGGATGAACTCCGGTCGAGTCGCCGAACTCCTCGGCGATGATGTCGTTGCACAGGTCGATGCACTCGTCGCAGATGTAGACGCCGGGTCCGGCGATGAGCTTCTTGACCTGCTTTTGACCCTTCCCGCAGAAGCTGCACTTGACGAGGTCCCTGCCCTCCCCGAATTTCGCCACCCGATTCTTCTCCCGTGCGCTTTCCGTCTCGCGACCGATGACCTACGCGGCGCCGATGGCCTCGAGGCGGGGCAATGGACCGGGCCGTGATGACCTCGTCGATCAGGCCGTACGCCACTGCCTCCTCGGCCCTGATGATGAAGTCGCGGTCGGTGTCCTTGGCGACCTTCTCGGAGGACTGGCCGGTGTCCTCGGCGAGCATCGCGTTCAGCATGTCCCTCATGCGCAGGATCTCCCTGGCCTGGATCTCGATGTCGCTGGCCTGGCCCTCGACGCCGCCCCACGGCTGGTGCAGGAGCACGCGGGCGTGCGGCAGCGCGAAGCGCTTGCCCTTGGCGCCGGCGGCCAGCAGCACCGCGGCGGCCGAGGCGGCCTGGCCGAAGCAGAAGGTCGAGACGTCGGGCTTGATGTACTTCATCGTGTCGTAAATCGCGAAGAGCGCCGTGATGTCGCCGCCCGGCGAGTTGATGTAGAGGTGGATGTCCTTGTCGGGGTCCTCGGACTCGAGGAAGAGCATCTGGGCGCAGATCAGGTTGGCGACCGTGTCGTCGATCGGCGTGCCGAGGAAGATGATGCGCTCACGCAGCAGGCGGGAGTAGAGGTCGTAGGCGCGCTCGCCGCGGTTCGACGACTCGATCACCGTGGGGACGAGATAGTTGTACGCCCGCAGTCCCGGCCGGGCTGTTCCGTCCCCCGAACTCAGCATCGTCACTCGCTCTCCTCGTTCGCCCCGGCGTCGCCGGTCCCTACGCCGTCGCCTTCGCTCGATGCATCCAACTCGAGGTCCTCCCGTGACATCGGGTTTCCCTCCTCGTCGACGAGCTCCACGTGACTTAGCAACCACTGCAGCGCCTTGCGCTTGCGCAGTTCCGAGCGTACCGCGCCGGTCCGGCCGGACGTGTCGAGCTGAGCCCGCAATTTGGCCGGGGTGGTTCCCATGCGCTCGGCCATCGTCGCCACCTCGGCGTCGAGCTCCTCGTCGCCCGCCGTGAGCTCCTCGGCCTCCACCAGGGCGCGCAGCGCCAGGTCGGCCTTGACCGCCTCCTCGCGCGTCCGCCCGCACGGCCGTGATCAGGTCGTCGGGCACCTGGCCCGTGGCCGAGAGGTAGTCGGACAGGCTGACCTGCTGCGACTCCAACCGGTGCTGCAGGTCGTGGATGCGCTCGGCCACCTCCTCTTCGACCAGGACCTCGGGCACGTCGCCGTCGTTCACCAACCCGGCAACGGCCTCCACGGCCTTCTGGCGCAACGCCAGCTGAGTGGTCATGAGCTTGACCCGGGCGATCCGGTCCGAGATGTCGGCGCGGAGCTCGGCCAGCGTCTCGAACTCGGAGTTCTCGGCGGTCCACTCGTCCGTCGCCTCCGGAAGCCTCTTGACCTTGACCTCCTTGACCAGCACCCGGAACGAGATGCTCTGCTCGGGGTCGGACGGGTTCGGCGCCTCGAAGGCGAGGATGGACCCGGGCTTGGACCCGTGCAGCTCGGGGTCGAGCTCGGGCACGATGCTGCCCGAGCCCACCGCGTAGGAGTAGTCGTCGACGCCGACCACCTCGGCCCCGGTGCGGTCCGTCCCGTGCAGGTCGATGGTCACGACGTCGTCGTCGATCGCCGGCCGGTCGACGGTCTCGAGCTCCGCGTCGTTCTCGCGCAGGCGGTCGAGCTGGCGGTCGATCTCCTCGTCGCTCACCTCGAGCCCGGGCAGCGTGACCTGCAGTCCGTCGTAGCCGGGAATGGAAACGCGCGGCCGGATCTGGACGACGGCGTCGAACGCCACATCGCCTGCTTCCTTGCCGCGCGTGATGTCGATCTCCGGCTGCGCAATGGGGTCGAGCTCGGTGTCGACGACGGCGCGCGCGTAGAAGTCCGGCAGCGACTCGCGCAACGCCTCCTCGCGCAGCGCGCCGGCACCGCCCATGCGCGCTTCGAGCACCTTGCGCGGCACCTTGCCCGGACGGAACCCGGGCACGCGCACCTGCTTGCCCAGCTCGCGCACGACGTCGGTCAGCGCCTGGTCGAACTCAGGCTCGTCGATCTCGACGCTGAGGCGGACGAGGTTGCCCTCCAGGACTTCGGTGGTGGCGCGCATCACGGAGGGACCACTGTACCGGGCCTGCTCTGCCGGCCCGGCGCGGAGGGCCGGAACCACCTGCCCGAACGTCCCATCAGAGCATTCCGGGCTTCCTCCTAGAACATGAAGTTCATGTGGCCGAGGACCTGCCGACCGGTGGCCGCGTCGCCTTCCAAGCCGATCCCTCCGGCGGCCTCCACCTGCTCCGCCCCGGCCCGACCACAGCCCAACCGGACGAAGTCGAGCGCAGAGAGGGAGATGCGCACCGAGCCCGACCCCAGTGCCGTCCCGGGGTCTTCTTGCGCCGGTTGCGCCTGACCGGCGCCACCGGCGCCGTGCGACGGCGATCCGTGCTCCAGCACGCCGCCGCGCCCGCCCTCCACCGAGACGGTGAAGGAGCGCGCGTCGCCAGCGGGACCACTGACGTCGAAGCGGACCGAGGTCCCGTCCGGGCACGCCGCCTGCTTGGCCACGACGAAGCCCATGGCCCCCTGGACCCGCTCGAGCGCCAGGGCCGACGCACGTCCACCGCACCCCCCCGGCCGGTCCAGCGCGCGCCGGGCATCCTGCTCGTGCACCCAGCTGTCGAATACGCGCACCTCCATGAACTCGGCGCGCGGACGCTGGCCGACGGGACTCCATCCCACCTCTGCCCACTCCGCGTCGGTCAGCGCGTCGAGCTCGGCGAGACGACGGGTGGTCACCTCCACGAACTCGGCGTACACCTCGGGGCCCGTCCGAGACCGCCGGACTGCCACCCAGGGCTCGGTGGACGCGGCAAAGTCGTTCTTCACGTGAGGACCCAGCTCGCCCTCCCACACCGGAGCAGCCTCTCCCATGATCGATCGCTCGATCCCGATCAGGTGGGACAGCTGGCCCTTGACGTCCCAACCCGGGCACTCGGTCGGCAGCGCCCACTCGGTCGACGAGAGCTCGTGGCAGGCCTCGGCCAGGGAGCCCCACGTCTCGGCCAGGGCGTCGCGAGCGGCCAGCCCGACCGCCTCCCAGCCGCCGTCCGGGCCGGCACCTCCGTCACGCCCGCCGGTCATCCCGCCCTCAGAGTCGTCACCGGCGGCGCATGCGTCATGGCAGCACAGTAGCTCTCGGGCCCCGACCAACCCCCGTGGCAATCCGCCCGCTCTCGGCGGGCACCCCGCCCGCTCTTCCGCGGCCCTCGGCGACCATCCACCGATCCCGGAGGATCCACCGCTACCTTCGGGAGCCGTCCAGGACCACGTTCGGTGCGTCCCAGATCCCCGGTGTTTCGGGGTGGTTCAGAAGCCGAGGAGAGATCCCAATGCCGAGCTACGAGGGCTACTGCGTGAAGTGCCGTGAGAAGAGGGAGTTCGACGGCCAAGAGGTCGAGACGAAGAACGGGCGCCGGGCTGCGCAAGGCACATGCCCCGTCTGCGGCACCAAGATGAACCGGATCCTGGGCAAAGCCAAGGTCTGACGTCCAGGACCCAGGACCCCAGGGGGCCCTCGTCTCGAGGTCCGCAGGACCCCAGGTCCCGAGGTCAGCAGGTCCAACAGGGTCTGAGTCAGCTGGTCCAACGGTCAGCAAGTCCAGCGGTCGGCAATCAGCAGGTCCGGGGCGGCGCGACGCCGGTCGGCGTGAGACGATGCAGGGTATGCACGACCTGATCATCACCGGGGGAACCGTCGTCGACGGGACGGGAGCACCGCCGCGCACGGCCGACGTGGCCGTGGACGATGGCCGCATCACCGAGGTGGGCCAGGTGGAGGGCGGCGGATCCAGGACCATCGACGCCGACGGGCTCCTCGTCACGCCGGGATGGGTCGACGTCCACACGCACTACGACGGGCAGGCCACCTGGGACCCCGAGCTCGCGCCGACGTCGTGGCACGGGGTGACGACGCTCGTCATGGGCAACTGCGGCGTCGGGTTCGCGCCGGCGGCGCCGGACCGCCACGACTGGCTCATCGGCCTGATGGAAGGCGTCGAGGACATCCCCGGCACGGCACTGGCCGAGGGCATGCAGTGGGAGTGGGAGACCTTCCCCGAGTACCTCGACGCGCTGGAACGCCGCCGCTGGACCGTCGACGTCGGCGCGCAGGTTCCCCACGGCGCGGTGCGCGCTTACGTCATGGGCGAGCGCGGCGCGCGCAACGAGGCCGCGACGGCCGAGGACATTTCGGCCATGCGTGCGATCGTGCTCGACGCGCTGCGCGCCGGCGCGTTGGGATTCTCGACCTCGCGCACGCTCGGACACCGCGCCAGCGACGGCGAGCTCGTCCCGGGCACCTTCGCCAACGAGGACGAGCTGTTCGGCATCGGTGCGGCGCTGGCCGAGGCCGGCACCGGAGTGTTCGAGCTCGCACCGTTGGGTTCGGCGGGCGAGATGCTCGAGGACGCCTTCGGGGAGGTCGACTGGATGCGGCGCCTCTCGGCCGCCATCGGGCGGCCCGTCTCCTACGTCCTGCTCCAGGTGGACGACGACCCCGAGTTGTGGCGCAAGCAGCTGGCCGCGTCCCTCGAGGCCTGCGACGAAGGTGCGCTGCTGTTCCCCCAGATCGCCGGGAGGCCGACGGGGCTGCTCACCGGTCACCATGCGACGCTCTGCCTGTTCTCGGACATCCCGGCCTACCGTGAGCTGCGCGCCCGCGGGCTCTCCATGGAGGAGTTGGGCGCCGCGCTGGCGGACCCTGAGCTTCGCCGGAGCATCACGTCGTGGACTCCCTCGTCGCCGGCCCAAGCCAAGGCGATGGAGAAGGCGTTCGAACGCACTTTCGTCCTGGGCGACCCGCCCGACTACGAGCCGGGTCCCGAGCGCTCGCTCACGGGCCTAGCCGCGGCACGCGGCATGACGCCGCTGGAGGTGGCCTACGACGAGATGGCCGCCGAGGGCGGTCAGGGGCTGCTGTACATCCCGATCCTCAACTACGCGACGGGTGACCTCGACCACGTGTACGAGATGTTGCTGCACCCGCGTGGCCTGCTCGGCCTGGCCGACGGGGGGGCGCACACGGGGACGATCTGCGACGCATCGATGCCGACGTTCATGCTCACCCACTGGACGCGGGACCGCTCCCGTGGCAGCACCCTTCCCATTGAGTACATCGTGAAGAAGCAGACGTGTGACACGGCGCGCCTCTACGGCATGTCCGACCGCGGCACGCTCGAGCCGGGCGCGCTCGGCGACCTGAACCTGATCGACTACGACGCGCTCTCGCTCCAACGCCCCTACGTCGCCGCCGACCTCCCGGCCGGCGGCCGCCGCCTGCTCCAGCGGGCCGTGGGATACCGGGCCACGATCAAGAAGGGGGCCGTCACGTTCGAGGACGGCGAGCCCACCGGGGAGCAGCCGGGCCG
This sequence comes from uncultured Acidimicrobiaceae bacterium, assembly GCA_963767195.1. Taxonomy (GTDB): domain Bacteria; phylum Actinomycetota; class Acidimicrobiia; order Acidimicrobiales; family RAAP-2; genus Bog-473. The sequence goes on from CAVYDA010000001.1 coordinate 1,191,962, forward strand.
GTTGGTGCGCGGGGGGCGCTGACCCTCCCGGCGATCCCGCCGATCCCGGCGACTGCATCCCATATGGACGCACCGCTGACCAACTATGCGGTACGCGACGGCACCCACATCGGCTACCAGGTGTGGGGCTCGGGCCCGGTCGATGTGCTGGAGTTCAACAGCGGGCTCATGATCTCCATCGACGAGACGGTCGACGAGCCGAATTGGCTCCGCTACACCCAGCGTCTCGCGGGATTCTGCCGCCTGGTGCGCTTCGACGCGGCCGGACTGGGACTCTCCGATCCGCTGGCTGCGGGCATCGTCCCGTCCATTGAGGGATGGGCCCGTGACGCACTCGCCGTCATGGACGCGGCCGGGTGCGATCGCCCCGTCGTGCTGGGCTCGACCGGCGGGTCGCTGCCCGCCATCTGGCTGGCGGCGACGCACCCAGATCGACTGTCGTCGCTCGTCCTCGTCAACGGGACGGCGAGGGTGGGCGAGGCCGAGGACTACGGCTTCGGCGTGCCGTCCGAGTTGACCGCCACCGCGGCGGACATCGACGTACCCGAGGTCGAGGACGGAGTGCCCCAGGACATCGCCGTGTTCGCACCCAGCCTGGCCCACCGTGTGGGCTTCAGAGAGTGGTGGGGGCGAGCGGCGCGGCGCGGCGCCAGCCCGGCGACGGCAATGGCGTTCAACGTCGTGACCTTCTCGGCCGACGTGCGCTCGTTCCTGGCCGACATCCGGTGCCCCACCTTGGTCGTGAGCCGCGCCGAGACCTACGCCGCGCTGCACGAACACGGCCGGTACCTGGCCGAGCACATTGATGGCACGCGCTTCGCCACGGTCCCCGGGCCGGACCTGCTTCCCTGGGCGGGCGAATTCGACGCCCTGGTCGACGAGATTGAGGAGTTCGTGACCGGGGCACGGCCGGAGCACGCCGCCACCCGCACGCTGGCCACGGTCCTCTTCACCGACATCGTGGGCTCGACGGTCCTGGCGGCCCGCGACGGCGACCGGCTCTGGCGTGCCGTGCTCGACGAGCTCGACCTGACCGTGGAGCGCTTACTGGCGCGCCACGACGGCATCCTCGTCAAGACGACCGGCGACGGGATCCTGGCCCGCTTCGCGACCCCCGCCCAGGCCCTCCGGTGCGCCGCGGACATGGTGGAGGCCGCGTCGGCCGTCGACCTGGAGCTGCGCGCCGGCGTGCACGCCGGCGAGGTGGAGTTGAGGGGGGACGACATCGGCGGCCTGGCCGTCCACATCACTTCGCGCGTGAGCGACCTGGCGGGTCCCGGAGAGGTGCTCACGACCGGGACCGTGCGCGATCTGACCGTCGGCTCGGGCATCGGCTTCGACGACCGCGGTCGTCACGCCCTCAAGGGAGTGCCCGGTGAGTGGCAGCTCCTCGTCGTGCGACAGATGTGAGCCGACGGCGATACCGCCGGCCGCTCGTCCGGGTGATGACGTGGAGGACGGGGCGCGGCACCTCGCGGCGCAGGCCAGGCGTCGGCTGAAAGGGCTGGTCACGTCGCCCAACTAGCATTCGTGTCGCCGCACGGGGTGTGGCGCAGCTTGGTTAGCGCGCCTGCTTTGGGAGCAGGAGGTCGCCGGTTCGAATCCGGCCATCCCGACCAACGAAATCGCAGGTCAGCTGACCCCTCTCACATCGGCGGCCTTCCAGGACATGTACGCAATCGGTGCTGCCTGCAACAGACTCGGAATCGGACCACCACGAGTGGCATCACCATTGTTCAAGCCGGTCCCTTCGATAGAGCGCGATAGTGACCCGCCAAGCACCACGGCGACGACCACAACGCCCAATGACGCATGGCGATGATCCACGATGGGGGGTCGCTGATTCGCAGCGGGTTGCGGATCGGGTTCCAGCCCCGGACGGCGTCGAAGTCGTGATGCCGCCGACGATTAACGCCTCAGCAGTTGATGCCGTCCCAAGTCGAAACGACGCCCTTGACCTCTTGACCAGTGACGCCAGCACCGTGGGCCATACCGCCGAACTTGCCGGAGTACTCCTTGGTCGGCGTCTTGGTGTAGGTGCCCTTGAAGGTCAGGCCGTCCTCGAGGCCGGTGATCCACTTGATGTGAATAGTCTCGCCACCACCGGACCAGGTGCCCGCGTCTCCGTTGCGATCTGAGGTCCAAGTTCCGTTCGACGAGAAGGTCTGGACCTCGCACTCTGCGTTGTTCACCTCGATGGTCCACTCGGCGCCATTCTTGATCTTGAGCGCCGGAGCAGCCGACGCCGAGCCAGCGCCCACCAGCCCGAGTGCTGCTGCTATGGCGAGTCCTCCCGCTGCCACGCCTATCCGTCGCATCATCATCGTGTCCTCCAGGCCGGTATTTGGTACTGCAGTGCAATTATGGCATCAGTTCGCCGGTGCCACAATGGTCGTTGCGACGTGACGCGAACCGACCCCGTCGCGGTGGGGCCCGTCCACTCTCTTTGCGGCGGGGATTGCTTTTGGCCCTGGTTCCGTGGCGTGGGGATCCTGTCAGGTCGCCCGGGTAGCCGACCGGGTCGGCTACCCGGCCCGGTCGTGCCTCCCCGTCTGACACATTCTCCACGTGTCCCTACCCGGCGTGGTTGCCCTCGTAGCTTTGTTGTATGGCAACTCGGTTCGACTGGGCTGCAGCGGCTTTGGAGCGCCGTCAAAAAGAACGCAGGGGGACGGCACCGGTATCAGCACGCAGCGAGCGAAGAGACCGCCAACGTCTACAAACCTTACAAGCGCATCCCGGCGTTTTTCCGACCGACGACGTCGAAACTTCTGTGAGCGCTGCTCGCCTGCAAGGCCCGACTCCGGTCCAACTGCCCGGCGACCAGTGGACCGAGTGGACGTTGTGTCCTTCCATCGACGGGGCATCGAGTAGACGTATGTCCGACGCTGCTCGCTACTACCCCGAAGCCGGAATCATGCAGGTGCGGTTCGCCAGTGGAGGGAGAGGCGGCGTGCCGAACGTCTATCAGTACGACAGCATCGACCGTGAGATCTGGGACAACTTCATGAGTGGACGCTGGAGCGAAAACGCGACAGCGACGCACTATTTCGTGACGGCCTGGGGTGGAGTGCGGGTGTAACTCGCTTCCGTCAGTCTCTCGTTTGCGGGTCTAACACTTCTGCCATCCGCCGAAGAGGCAACCGCAGCGAGGTGACCTTTCGGGACGGATATCGAGGACGCGGTATCGGGGTCAAAACGGGGATCGGTTCGGGTTCCAAGAGGCAGGAGGTCCAAGGTGGTTGCTTCGGCAAGGTTCGGGACGGTTGTCGGGACGGGTATGTGCGCGAAATGGCGACATATGGCAATGAAGCGCCAAAGAACGCTACGAACTGAAACCGATGCTGACCTGTACTTTCGCCAAGTTCGGTAGAACGCAGGAGAGTCGCAGAACACGGAAAGCGGGCTTTGGGAGCAGGAGGTCGCCGGTTCGAATCCGGCCATCCCGACCACAGATCGGCCAGAATGCGGCTCATGGAAGAGCGTGCCGCCAACTCCTCGGCGCCGGGGCAGATCGTGTTGCTCACCCTGGCGTCCGCTCAGTTCCTCATGGCGCTCGACAGCTCCGTGATGAACGTCTCCATCGCCACCGTGGCGAAGGACGTGGGTACGACGGTGACCGGGATCCAGCTCGCGATCACCCTCTACACGCTGGTCATGGCGGCGTTCATGATCACCGGCGGCAAGGTCGGCCAGATCCTCGGGCGCAAGCGCGCCTTCATGATCGGCTGCGTGATTTATGCCTGCGGCTCGCTGACGACCGCGCTGGCGGGATCGCTCCCGGTGCTGCTCCTCGGCTGGTCCTTCCTCGAAGGCATCGGCGCGGTGCTGATCCTGCCCTCGGTCGTCGCGCTGGTGGCGACGAACTTCGGCCCGCCGGATCGCCCGCGGGCCTACGGGCTGGTGGCGTCGGCGGCCGCCATCGCCGTCGCCGTGGGACCCCTCGTCGGGGGGCTGTGCACCACATACCTGAGTTGGCGGGTCGTCTTCGCAGGAGAAGTCGTGATCGCCATGGCCATCCTCGTCCTCGCCCGTCGGATGGCCGATGCACCGCCCGTCCCGGGCGTGCGGCTCGATCCGCTCGGGACCGTGCTCTCCGCGGCCGGCCTGGGGATGATCGTCTTCGGCGTCATCCGCGCCGGCACCTGGGGCTTCGTAGTTCCGAAGCCCGACGCTCCGGTATGGCTCGGGCTGTCACCCGTGGTCTGGCTGATCCTCGGGGGCGGGGTCGTCCTCGTGCTCTTCGCGCTGTGGGAGAGCCGGCAGTTGCGCCGAGGCCGAGCCGTCCTGATCGACCCCTCCATGCTCCGGGCGCCCGTCCTGCAGGCGGGGCTCACCTCCTTCTTCTTCCAGTACCTGCTGCAGGCCGGTCTCTTCTTCGTCATCCCCCTGTTCCTCTCCGTGGCGCTGGGACTGTCGGCCGTCGCCACGGGTGTCCGCCTGCTGCCGCTGTCGCTCACCCTGTTGGTGGCCGCGGTCGGCGTCCCCCGTCTGTTCCCGAACGCGATGCCACGCCGGGTCGTGCGCATCGGCTTCGCCACGCTCTTCATCGGGATCGTCGTGCTGCTGGCCGCGCTCGACCAGGGTTCGGGTCCCGAGGTCGTGACCTGGCCGTTGCTGCTGATCGGCCTCGGCGTCGGCGCACTGGCGTCGCAGCTGGGCGCGGTGACGGTATCCGCCGTGCCGGACTCCCAGAGCGGAGACGTGGGTGGTGTGCAGAACACGATCACCAACCTCGGCGCTTCCATCGGAACGGCCCTCGCCGGCGCAGTGCTCATATCGGTCCTCACCACCACCCTCCTCGGGACTTTGGCCAGCGATCCGGCCGTCCCCAAGGAGCTGTCGTCCCAAGCCCAGGTTCAGCTCTCGGCCGGGATCCCCTTCGTCAGCGACGCCGACCTCAACGCCACCCTGGAAAAGGCGGGCGTCCCCGCGCCAACCGCCCAAGCCGTGGTCGACGACAACGCGGCGAGCCGGATCAACGGGCTTCGCGCCACGCTGGCCGTGCTGGCCTTCATGGCCCTCCTCGGCCTGGTCATGACGCGACGCCTGCCGACGCGCCCGCCCACGGCCGCGAGACCCGACGCCGATTCGCCCGTCGTCGCGACCTAACCGCTGATCAGGCCACTCCGGCTGTGCGCCGCAGGGTCACGCTGCACCACGCTCGCCGGCGGCAACTCGGGCACGTCATGCGGCGGTCGAAGCGCCCCCGGGGCAGCCACACCCCGATCGGCAGCTGGTAGATCAGCAGGTCCACCAGCCCGATCCGCGACGCCTGGCCACACCGCTCGCAATCGACGGTGAAGGCGCCGCGCTCCGCCAGCGGGTTGCCCGGCGCGCCGTCGAGCGTGTCGGATTGGCGCGGCACGCCCGAATAGAGCGCTCGCTTGCCCACGGGGAGCGGCGTCGCCGGGCCGGGGTCACCTCCGGCCGCGCCCCCGGCCGCGGGCACCGAGAACAGGGCCCGTTTGCCGAGCGGGTCGGGCGGCTGGTCGCGTCGCGAGACTTCGCGTTCAGGCATTCTGCATGGCGTTGAACACCGACGTCGCCAGCAGCCGGTAGGCGAGCGCGCCCGGTGACGTCGGAGCGTGGTGGAACACGGAGCATCCGTGGTCGGGTGCCTCGGCGAAACGCACCGATTTGGGCACGGCGGGTTCGAACATGGGCAACCCGTAGCGCTCCTGGACCTCTGCGAGCACCTTGCGCGAGAGGGTCGTCCGGGCGTCGTACATGGTGGGAATGACACCGAGGACCCGCAGTCGCTCGTTGGCGAATTGGCGCACGTCCTCGACCGTCTCGAGCAGCTGTCCCATGCCACGATGGCTCAGCGCCTCGCACTGGAGAGGAACGACGACCCCTTCTGCCGCGGTGAGGCCGTTGATGGTCAGCACGCCGAGGGATGGCGGGCAGTCGACGAAGACAGCGTCGTAGTCGCTCACAATCGGCGCGAGCGCCCGGGCCAGGACGTGCTCGCGGCCTGTCCGGCTGAGCAGATGGACCTCGGCGCCGGCCAGGTCGATGGTTGCGGGCACCAGATCGAGCCCCGTTGCCTCAGGAACGTGACGCACCACCTCGGCCAGCGGCGCCCGGCCGACCAACACGTCGTGCAATGAGGATTCGAGGCTGTCCGGGTCGAAGCCGAGCGAGAAGGTCAAGCAGGCCTGCGGGTCGAGATCCACCACGAGCACCCGCCGCCCCTGTTCGGCCAGGGCCACCCCCAGCGACTGCACCGTGGTGGTCTTCGCCACGCCGCCCTTCTGGTTCGCGAAGGCGACAACTCTGACCATCCCCCGAGTCTAGGGATCGCTCCGGTCAGGGGTCGGAGACCCGAGAAGCGAGGAAGACGCGGGTCTTGTGGTCAGCTCACGAGACCGGGTCCACATTCATCGAGTCAGCGGAAGGAGGCCTCCTGGACGGCTACGTCACCGACGAGGTTCCCGAGGGCCAGGTTCACATCGGAGACGTGGTACCCCCAGAGTGGGCCCAAGTTCTCCGTCACCGTGGGCCTGGGGTCACCGGGAACGGATACCGCGTCGACCTGCAACCACGTCGCGTTGCCGACTGTCTTGCAGCTCGCCGTGTACAGCCCGGAGAAGGTCACCCAGGGTGTCTTGACCGTGACGCCTTTCGATTGTGCGGTCGAGGCCAAGAAGTAGGGCTGTAACGATCCGGACGTACGAGAAAACGTGACCGGGTTGACGCAGAGGACGCGCTGGCCTGCCCTGGCGGTCTGCCCCGACTGGAGACTGACGCCTTGGCCCGGCCGTCCGAACAACGAGCGCGGTGGTGGCGTGGAGGGAAACGTCGAATAGGCGATGACGCAGCCCCTCTGCGTGATGGAGCGGCAGGCGGGAATGTGCCGGAAGCTGCCGCCCACGTTGCGGCCGACGGGAACCTGGACGTTCCCGCCCAAGATGATGGCGGACACGAGCTTCCGACGAAGACTCGGCGACGGATCGACCTGCGAGCGCAGGAGTTTGATGAGCATGGCGGCGCCCTGCGAGTGGCCGATGAAGACGATCGGCCGCCCGTCGTTGTCGTGGGCGAGGTAGTCGCGCCAGGCCGAGAGCAGGCTCGAGTAAGCGACGCCGAGCACGGTCCCGCTGACTCCTAAGCCATGGGTCAGCGCCGCGGTCGTTTCCTGCCGGTACATGGGCGCCCAGACGTTGCACACCTGCGAGAACCGCGAGGCTTGAGCGACCGCGGCGGCAATCTCGGCTGGCTGAACCGCGAGGTCCGCGTTTTCGGTCGTCTCGGTGGACACCGTGGGGTACACATAGAAGCAGTCGAACCGCTTGGCGGAGGGCAACGACCTCGGGCTCGGCGCGACGCTGGTCGCACCGCGGGCGCTCACGCTCGTCGACGATGCGTCGGAAGCACACGGATCAGGCGTGGTGCCCGGGCGGCACAACCAGACGGTCGCCGGGCTACCTGGGGTGGTCGTGGCTCCGGTGGAGGCGGTTGCCGTCGACGACGCGAGGGGAACGGCGAGAACCAGCAGTATTCCGGCCGCGAATGCCGAACCAAATGCCCGAAGCGCGCGTCGCGCCGCCATCGATCCGCCGATCACCTGTCGCCCATCGCCCCGGTCCTCCGATCAACCCGAGTCCCCCGGTCAGGAGACCCACAGTAGATGGCCCATCCCAGCTGGAGGGATCGCGCCGCGCGACAGCGGGGACCCGGCCGAACCTCCTCGCTCGACCCCACCTGGTCACTCCACCGAATAGGGTCGGCCACTGGAGTGCACCAGACGTGGTCGACCGCCCGCTGGTCGTGCTCCGACCAGCTGTCGCGCCGAGAAGAGGAACGTGCCTGCACTCAGGATGAACCAGAAGATCGCCGTCGGCGCCGTGTTCGTGTCCGCCATGTTCATGAACATCATGGACATCACCATCGTCAACGTGGCGCTTCCCACGATCGGACGCGACTTCCAGATCGCTCCGACGGCGGTGGACGGCATCGTCATCGCGTACCTCGTCAGCCTTGCCGTCTTCATCCCATCGTCGGGCTGGCTGGGCGACCGCTTCGGCGGCAAGAGGGTGATGCTGGTGTCCATCGTGGTCTTCACGATCGGTTCGGCGCTCTGCGGACTGGCCCAGAACGAAACCCAGCTCGTCGTCTTCCGGGTCATTCAGGGCGCCGGCGGCGGGATGATGGTCCCGGTCGGCATGGCCATGCTCTACCGGGCGTTCCCGCCGGCGGAGCGAGTCCGGGCCGCCAGCATCATCACCGTCCCCACGACGATCGCTCCCGCCCTCGGACCTGTGCTGGGTGGGTTCCTGGTGACGAGCCTGACGTGGCGCTGGGTCTTCTTCGTCAACGTCCCGATCGGCATCGCGGCGATTCTCTTCGGTGCCTTCGCCCTGGACCGCGCCGAACCGATCGACGCGGGACGTTTCGACCTTCCGGGTTTCCTGCTGGGGGGCAGTGGCCTCGGTCTGCTCATGTACGGGGTCTCGGAGGGCCCGCTGAAGGGGTGGTCCTCGCCCGACGTGCTGGTCTCCTGTGTGGCCGGTGTCCTGCTGCTCGGAGGACTGGTCTTCGTCGAGCTCCGGACGCCCAGGCCCATGGTGGACCTCCGGCTGCTCACGGGAAGGCTTTTCCGCTCCACCAACGGCGTGATGTTCCTGGCGGCGGCGGCCTTCTTGGGAACGCTCTATCTCATTCCCCTGTACTTCCAGGACGCCCGGCACATGTCGGCGTTGCAATCAGGACTGTCGACGTTCCCCGAAGCGTTCGGGGTCATGATCGGCGCACAGTCCGCGAGCCGTCTCATCTATCCCCGCATCGGTCCTCGGCGCCACATCACGGGCGGCCTCGTGGGCTTGGCGCTGGTCATGCTGAGCCTGACGCAGGTCGGCGTCGCCACCAATCTTTGGCTGATCCGAGGGTTGCTGTTCGTGCTTGGCTTGATGATGGCGCAGATAATGGTGCCGAACCAGGCCGCTTCGTTCGCCATGATCTCGCCTGAATCGATGGGCCGGGCCTCCACGTTCTTCAACACCATGCGGCAGGTCGGGAGCGCGACCGGTGTGGCCGTCCTCTCGACGGTCTTGATCGGAGTGGGTTCGACGCAGGGCTCCGGCGGCAGCGCTGCACCCGACCTGACCGCGTACCACCTCGCCTTTTTCACTGCCGCACTCTTCGCCGTCGCCGCAATTGGATTCTCCGTGTCGATCCATGACAGCGACGCCGCGGAGACGATTGTGCGACGGGGCCGGTCAGCCCGCACGGCGAGGGCGGAACTGCGGCTGCCCCAACCCGAGAGCGTCTCGTGACCGACGTGTGCGTGTTCTGCGGGTCGAGCCCGGGAACCGATCCGGCGTTCGCGGCCGCGGCAGAGCGCCTCGGGACGGAGCTCGCGGCTCGCGGCATCGGCCTCGTCTACGGAGGAGCGTCGGTCGGTCTCATGGGCGTCGTGGCGAACGCTGTCATCTCCGCCGGCGGCGCGGCGACAGGAGTCATCACCGAGGCCCTGGCCGGTCACGAGATCGCACACGCTGAGCTGGACCGGCTTCACGTCGTCAACACCATGCACGAACGCAAGGCGCTCATGTCCGACCTCTCCGACGCGTTCGTCATGGCACCGGGAGGCTTCGGCACCTACGAGGAGTTCATGGAGTCCGTGACCTGGGCCCAGCTGGGCCTGCACGAGAAGCGCTGCGGCATCCTCAACGTGAACGGGTTCTTCGACCGGCTTCTCGACTTCGTCCACCACGCCGTGGACAGCGGGTTCATCAAGTCGCGCCAGTTCGACGCATTGATCGTCTCCGAGGACCCCGATCGGCTCCTCGACGCCCTCGTCGGATCCAAGGGCGTCACGGCGCCCGCCTCCAGCGACCTGCCGGTCACGCCCCAGCCGACCACTCGATGAGCGGCGGCCGGACGGCCGCGCACAACGGATTCCCCTCCGCGTCCGTCAGCCCCAGCCGACCGACGAGAACTCCTGTCCTCTGTGCCCGTCGGAGGGTCGGCGCCGGCACACCGTCGAAAAACAGCTTGGCCCGACGGAACATGACGAAGGTCCCGTCGTCGTCGACCACGCCCCAAGAGAGGTAGACGAATCGCCCCTCGGGACCGCCCTGCACGAAGGGGCCGGTGATGTCCCCGCCCACGCACCGGCACTCGAGATCCCAGGTCGCGCTCGCTACGTCCGCCCTCACGAGTCCGAGCAACTCAGCCGGCTTGTGGCGCCGTTGCACCCCGACGTGGACGTTCGGACGGCCGTCGGGCCAATCAGGACCGGGGCCGGTCTCCGCACCGGGTAATTCGCGACCCTCGATGCAAACACGCACCGGACGATGTATGGGCCCGGTCGCGGGCCGTCGACCAAACCCGGACGTCACCTACGTCACGCCGACGTGCGATCGGTGCAGGCAGCAGGGCATCGGCTCGGGTCGAGGACGCGCTGGCATCCGGCCACCTATGTCGGCGCCCTCGCTACCGTTGGTGCGCTGGGGTTGGCTCCTCCATGGCGGCATCGACCTGATCGGGGCTGTAGGGGATGACCGGCGCACCCTGTCCAAATACGTCGAGGGTGTGGATGAAGCGGTGCAGACCCATGGAGTTGGCACAAGCGAAACCGAGCTCCATGATCTGCGCTGCCGTGAAATGCTTCCCCAGGCGGCCGTAGAACTCGTCGTCGATGGCGTGGTGGTCGGCCGACAGTAGATCGAGGAACTCGACCGCGAGTCGCTCCTGCTCGTTGAGTTCCGAGCCTCCCGGTGCGACGAGGCAGGCCACGTCCTCCTCTGTGATCGAATCGTGCTTGCGCGACTGCATGCACGGCTGGCACTCACCCAGCTGGGCGCTCCGGATTCGCAGCAGCTCGAGGATCCTCCCCCCGAGGAGGGACTGCTGGCCCCATGTGTTCCGGGCGGCGTCGATCGTGAGGATCTGGGAAGTCTTGTAGGCGAAGATCTGCAGCGGAACCGGCGTCGCGTACAGCCCCCCTGCCACACCCTCCTCGATGATGCGCCGAGGCTCCGGCGCCAGCTCTTCCAGCGGAATCGGCTCGATTCTCGGCAACACAACCCCCATCCGGTGGGCGGACCCGGCTTCGTCGGCTCCGTCGACCTCTCTCAATGACCTTCGCATCGTAACGGGCCGCCGGGGATGCTCTGCCCAGGGTTCCGACGGCACGAACCACCGGACAGGAAAAAGCCACGGGTACGGGTCCCTTGGAAACGAACAATCGCTCCGAGGCAAACCCGCACCCGTGGCTCAGATGGGCATCACGCCCTGCGCTTCACCGGTGTCGAGCACCGGTCCGCTGATGGCAAATGGAGTCGGTGACCGAAGTCAGCCACCTACCTCCGTTTTGCTCAAATTTCGGCCTTGGTGTTCGGCACCAAGGTGATGTTGCCAGAGCCGTCGACGCAAACTCGAATGCTCACGATGTCGCCGACATGGGTGTACTTGTTCTTCTTGCTCTGCGCGGTCACCGTTCCGGTCGCGTCTTCCTGGTACTCCCGGCGGTGCAGGAACCCTGGCCGGGCGAGCTAACCGTCGTCGACGAACTGGTCGTCTGCTTACTCGGCGACCATGTGACCGGACCGCCCGTCGCGAGCGCTGACGTCATGCCGGACGCCGACACGTACTGCGCGTTCTTGGGCTTGCACTTCGAGAGCGTGATGTTGCCGGTGACCGTTCCGACCACCTTCTTACAAGACGCGCTCGAACCCGAGGCAAACGCAGACTGTGACGACGAACCCACGGCTACGGTCAACGGCACTGCGAAACCGAGACCGATCACAGCAGAAAGCAATATACGGCGCATATGTCTTCCCTCCCTCTGCAATCCCCTGCTCCGTGCAGGTTGATCTGAGAGTGTAAACGAAGTCGATACGGATTGCTCAGGAGAAGACCGCGATTGTGAATCACCGAACTTGTCAACTTCTGTTCGAGCAAAAGTGAGAATTTCGAACTGTTGGCCGGGGTTCCTCGCTGTCAGTCGCCTCGAAGCAGCAGTTCCGTCCCTGCACTTGACACCCCGATTGACGAGATGAAGTGCGCCTTCGTCTCAAGTTCGTGGATTGAGATCAGTAGCAGGATCGAAACCAAGCGGCTTGCTGGGCACCCTTGCCCACGATGTCCGCGACCCAGGTTGCGAACGCAACTCGGCCGATGTCATCGGTCGCATTCGCCGCCCCAAGGTCAGCCACTCGACGATGTCCCACCTCGGAACGACTCCGCGGCGGGTGTCCAAGCTGGAACGTCCCTGGGCCAGGTTGCATCCCTACTGACGGATGCAAAAGTACTAGGACAAGACGTGTTCCACGCCCACCGAGCGCACAGCGACGCTGTCCTACATCGTCGTGCGAAGACCGGCCGAGTGATCCTTATGTGCGTTCCACGTCTTAATGCAGCGCGGGAGCACTTTGAGTACGTTCTAATCGAGGTGGGGAAGGCTTTCACCATTCTCCGGGCGAAGCGATACGCGTTCGAGAGCGGGAATAGACCAGTCGTTACCAAATCCGGCTCGGCGGGTCTATTCTTCGCGGATGCTGGCCCTCGAATCCGGCAATCTCGCCGAATGGGTGGGTGCAGTCGGCACTGTGGCTGCGTTCTCGTCAGCCGCGATCGTGTGGATATATAACCTTTACGCCACAAGACGAGATGCCGGTAGAGCGCAGGCAGCCTTGTTTGACGCCTGGGTGATAGGCGCCGAGATCGCAGATCCAGTGGATGAGGATCCGCACTTTCGCCAGATCGATTACACCGTCCAGATTTCGAATGGGAGTTACCGGGCGATCAGGTCGATATTTCTGATCTTTACCTTGTACCGGTCGTCACTACCTTTGCTTAAGACGCAAGGAACATCAGATGTGCCACCAACGAGCAGTGCTGAACCAGTTGTGCGGCAATTCAGTGTGAGAGCTCCAGCGGTATGGCTACGGGATATACGAGACCGTCCCGTATATCGCCATGACAAGGTCGTTGAGTACGACGGCATCAGACCGATTATCCAGATTCAGGATGGTTGGATCGACGCCACTGGGGAAGCTTGGACCCGGTTGCCCAATGGCAAACTCAAGCCTGGTTGGGACGATTAGCGACGATCTTCACCACAGCTGCACAACCCGTGCGCTCGGATGCGTCGGCGCCCGGCGTGAGTGCCGCGTCGACGACCGCGACATCGAGATCGAGATCGTCAGCATCGATGGTTCTCCGCTGCGGCGCCTCGTGCTCGACCCGACGAGGGACTACCAACCACGGCCCTGACCAGCCGCTTCTCGTGGTCTACGATGTCTTGACACATCGGTCTCCGATGTCCCGCGACATCACACGAGCGCCCCGGGCAGGATTCGAACCTGCGTGAAACGGATTAGAAGTCCGTTGCCTAAGTCCGCTCGGCCACCGGGGCTCGCCGGCGCTGTCCCCAGCCTGACATAGCCCGGCGTTCGCGTGTGCCACACTTGGCTCCCTTGGTGGGCGTAGCTCAGTTGGTTAGAGCGCCAGGTTGTGGTCCTGGAGGTCGGGGGTTCGAGACCCCTCGCTCACCCCGAATCGTGCGGTAGACCCGTGACGGGTCGCGCCGGCGAAAAGACGGCTCTTGGGGGTGGCGACGCGGTGAGCGCGACGAGCGGACGGACGGTACTGGTGACGGGGGCCTCCTCGGGCATCGGAGCCGCCGTCGCCCACGAGTTGGCCCGGCGAGGCGACACCGTCGCTCTCGTGGCGCGCCGCGCCGACCGGCTCGACCAGGTGGTGACCGAGTGCCGGTCCTTGTCTCCCCTCTCGGAACGCTGGGCCGCGGACCTCTCGGACCCCGCCGCCGCGGGGGAGCTGGCCCTGCGGATCTGGGACCACTTCGATGGGCTCGACGTCGTGATCAACAACGCCGCCGTCCCGATGCGGCGTGAGGCCACCCGGCTGACGACGGCCGAGGTGGAGCGAACGATGCGGATCAACTTCTTCTCACCCGCCGCCATCACGCTCGCTGTCCTGCCCCGAATGCTCGAACGCCGCCACGGCACGATCGTGAACGTGTCGAGCCTCGGCGGGCGCCTCGGCATCGCCACCGAAGCGGCGTACTCGGCCTCGAAATTCGCCCTTGCCGGGTGGAGCGAGTCGCTGGCCCTCGACCTCGACGGGACGGGCGTCGGCGTCAAGCTGGTCCTCCCCGGGGCCATCGATACCGAGATCTGGGACCAGCCCGACAACGATGCGCCGCTCTACGACGGCCCGAAGGACCCTCCCGAATCGATCGCCGGCGCCCTCGTCGACGCTATCGACTCCGACTGCTTCGAGCACTACCTGCCCGACATGAAGGCCGTCGTCGAGGCGAAGACGACGGACATCGACACCTTCATGGCTGGGATGCGCTCCTTCACGAAGCAGGCCGGCGGGTGAAGGCCCTCCTCTTCGGCGCCCCGCCCGATCCGGAGGAGGTCCGTCCGACCCCCGAGGACGACCTCGAGGTTTCTCTGGCCCAGATCCCCTTCGGCCTGCACCAGCTGGAGGATGCGCGACTGGTGCGGCCCGATTGGGTGATCGCCAAACCCATCCTCTCGGGGATCTGCGGCTCCGACGCGAAGCTGGTGCTGGGCGACTTCAACACGGGAGACATCGACAACCCGATGGCCGCCTTCGCATCGCTCCCGCACGTCCCGGGGCACGAGGTCGTGGCGGAGGTGGTGTCACTCGGGCCGACCGCAGGCGGCCTTGAACCGGGCCAGCGCGTCGTACTCAACCCCTGGCTGTCCTGCGCGCCACGAGGTATCTCCCCGATGTGCCCGCCTTGCCAGTCAGGCGACCTCAGCTTGTGCTGGAGCTTCACCAAGGGCGACCTCGGACCGGGGGTGCACGTCGGGGTCATCACCGGCGCGCCCGGTGCCTGGGCCGAGCAGCTGGCGGCGCACGACTCCATGCTCATTCCCGTGCCCGACGGGGTCTCGGACGAAGCTGCCGTGCTGGCCGACCCCTTCTCGGTGTCCTTCCACGCCATCGTTCGCCATCCCCCTCCACCGGGAGGGCGGGTGCTGGTGTACGGGGCGGGCGCGCTCGGGTTGACGAGCGTGGCCATCCTGCGGTCGCTCTATCCCGACGTGGAGGTAGGCGTCGTCGCCCGCTTCGAGGCCCAGCGCGCCATGGCCGAGCAGTTCGGGGCAGCCAGGGTCTTCGCGCACGAACCCCGCCTGGCTCTGGTCGAAGCGCTGGCTGAGTGGTCGGGCGCGGTCCTGCACGCGCCGCTTGACGGGTTGCCCGTGTCCCACCCCGGTCACATCGACGTGGTGTACGACTCCATCGCCAAGGCGGAGACGCTCGAGGTCGGCGTTCGGGTCCTGGCCGAACGCGGCCTTCTCGTCTACACCGGTGTCGCCACGCCCGAGCGGTGGGAGTCGACGCCGATCTACTTCAAGGAGCTCACCATCTCCGGGTCGAACGCGTTCGGCATGGAGGACTTCGAGGGTCAGCGTCGCCACGCCATCGACCACTACTTGCAATTGGTATCGGACGGCCGCCTCGACATCACACCGATGTTGACGCACCGGTTCGGACTCGAGCAGTGGTGGCCCGCCCTCAAGGCGTTGGCCCGCCAGGATCGGAGCGGCGCGCTCGAAGGTCGCGTTCACCCCGAACGCCCACCAACACCCGCTCTGACCTGGGAGCTTGAGTAACGCCGCCTTCCTTGTCCGCGAGAAGTCCGCGGGACGTTGCAATTCGGGCGCTCTCAACGGCTGGGTGAACCGCAGTCTCGGTGGGAATCGTTCCATGGGTCCTTGCGAGGCGGCGACCAGAGCTGGTTTTGTGATGCCAGCGGGATCAAGCTGGTCAGGGAGGTCGCTGGAGGAACGTCCTCTTCATGTCCTCCTGGAGCAGGATGATCATCAACCCGAACGAGTGTCGAGGGTTGCTCGAGCCGGCGTTTGCAGAGGACTCTCCGAGCTACCTCACTGTCGGCAACTGCGCCGCGGCCGAGAACTCGACAGCCACGTTCAGGGAGTTCCAGAACCCGATGAGCGCGATGGTAAAGAGCAGTCCGGCAATCTCATCGTCGTCGAACTCCGTCCTGACGCGAGCCCAGGTCTCATCACTGACTCGGCGCCCATCACCGATCCGGACCACCTCTTCAGCGAGCGCAAGAGCTGCGCGCTCCCTTGACGAAAAATCAGGTGCTTCACGCCAAACAGCGAGTAGATCCAGCTTCCTCTGTGCGACCTCGGCGTGTCGGGCAGTTCCGGAATGCAGATCGAGACAGAAGGCGCAGCCGTTGATCTGGCTTGCTCGCAGCTCGACAAGGATCCGAATGGCCGGGTCGAGGGGACAGCCCGCAAGGTGACGGGCCAACCTGAAGGCGTGGCCGTAAGCGTCTGGATCGGCGGCATAAGGGTCGAAGCGCATGATCCCGACCGTATGCCGGTGACAACTCGGTAGGTGGGATCGCCGGTTACGAGTAGGACTTCCTTGGCTCTAGGACTATCCCCATCGATGTCGAACGGTGACACCCGAGCCCGGCAATGAACATGGCACCACCACGAAGCATGTTCCCGCTGTCGTATCAACCGCGGCCTATCGGGCTGGGCGTACGGTGTCAGTCAAGATCGAGTTCAATCTCCCATTCGGATCCTGGCTCGAAGTGCTGCGAACGCGAGCGCCAAGCCCACCAGCGCGAGGCCTGACACGGCGGCCAGTCCCTCCAAGAGAGGACGGAGCTGCCACCCCGATGTGATGAGGGCTCGAAGAGCACCGAGCAGATACGTCACCGGGTTGTAGGTAGCGATGGTGGAGAACCATCCTGTCAGCAACTCCTTCGGGACCACCGCATCCGTGAGGAAGAAAAGTGGGAAGAACACGACGTAGCACGCGTTCACGGCGGCAGGGCTGCCCGTCTTCAGTGCGACGGCATACGGGAAGCAAGTAAACGCCAGACCCCAGAGGGCGGAGAAGGCAACGAACACCACGAGACCCGGTAGCCCGGTGGCAAAACGCACACCGACGATGGCGCCGATGACGATAACCGGAAGGCACAGTGCCGCGATCACGGCCACGTCGGCCACCATGAGGCCGAGCAGCAGTGCCGAGCGCCTGATCGGGGTCATGCAGAGTCGGTCGAAGTACCCGGCCTGGATGTCGGTCACGAGTGCTGGGGCCCTCGACATTCCGGTCACCGCAAAGGCGATCGCCATGGGCAAGAGGAAAGCTTTGTAGTCGAGGGCTGTGCCGGCCAGCTTCTCGAGAGCGCCGAGGTTGACGGCATAGAAGAACGCGGGAACGAAGACGGCGGGAAGGACCGCAGCCGGCTCCCGCGGGATTTGGCGCAGAGCCCGGCCGGCGACTGCTCGAATGTCGTGGACGAAACCTGCTTCACGTCCGAGAACCTCAACCGAGCCAACCGCGGTCGCGGTCACAGGAGCGCGTCGCTTTCCTCGATCCGCGATCCCGTCATCGCCATGAAGACGTCGTCCAAGGTCGGGGTGCGCATGGTGAGGCTCTTGATCGTGAGTCCCTCTTGGCCGAGTGTCACCGCCACCGTGCCCAGGGCCCTTGCGCCGTCGGGGACGTTGACGGTGAGGATGCCGTCTGCGTTCCATGCGGGCTCGAGCCCTTCGAGGGAGCGGAGAGCGTCCATTGCGCTGACACAGTCGCCCTCGACCTCGGCCACGATCACGTCGTGGCCCACGGAGTGCTTGAGGACAGTCGGAGTGCCCTCTGCCACCAAGCGGCCCGACGAGATGATGCCCACCCGGTCGGCCAGGGTGTCCGCTTCGTCAAGGTATTGCGTCGTGAGAAAGATCGTCATGCCGAGCTCCCGGTTCAGCCTCGCCACCTCTGACCAGACCGCCGCTCGGCTGTGGGGGTCGAGGCCTGTGGTGGGCTCGTCGAGAAACAGGATCTCAGGACTGTGGACCAGGGCCGCGGCAAGGTCCAGGCGCCGCTTCATCCCGCCCGAGTAGGTACCGATGTGCCGATCGATGGCCGCGCCGATATCGACCAGATCCAAGACGTCCCCGAGTCGCGCCCGAATCTGCGCCGCGCTCAGCCCGTAGAGCCGGCCCTGGAGTGAGAGCAGCTCACGGCCGGTCTGTCGATCGTCGAGAGCTGCGTCCTGGAGGGCGACGCCGATCCGGACGCGAACCGACTGGGGATCCTCCGTGACGTCGTAGCCAGCCACCGAAGCCGTCCCGGCACTGGGCCGCAACAGCGTGCACAAGATTCGTACGACGGTCGATTTTCCCGCCCCGTTCGGACCAAGGAAGCCGTAGATCTCCCCACGCCTGACGCTGAGGTCGAGACCATCGACCGCGACCGTCGAGCCGAAATGACGGACCAGCGCAGTGGTCTGCACGGCGTCATTGGAGGACCCGGCTCCTGCTCGGCACGTGGCGGCTGCGTTGGGTGAATACCCTTGAGAATCATTCATACTCATAAGTATTTACTATACTTGGTCGTAGCACGACCCTATGGAACTCCTGCCACTCACCCCGGAGCGCCGGCGCCAGCAAACCCGCGAGCACCTTCTGGCTGCTGCCGCCCAGGTCTTCGCTGAGCGGGGGTTCTACGGAGCGTCACTCGACGAGGTGGCGGCGGTTGCCGGCTTCACCAAGGGAGCCGTGTACTCCAACTTCAAGAACAAGGAGGACCTCTTCCTGGCCTTGTTCAAGGCGAACTACGACCGGGAGATGGACGCGCTTCGAGCGACGTTGACGGACTCGAAGGCACCTCCCGAAGCTCGGATCTCGGACTTTGTCGGCCTGATACGGGATCAAACGAGAGAATCGGGCAGCAACTTCAGCTTGCTCTATCAGGAGTTCTGGCTCTATGCGGCACGCAACCCAGAAGTTCGAGAACAGCTCATTCGAATCGACGACGAGGGAGCAAGGGCTCTCGCCGAGATCCTGCGATCGGAGAATGAACGTGTTGGCGTCGAGCCTTTGAAGTCGCCGCTTCAGACCGCAAGGCTCGTCGAGATCCTCTTTCGTGGCATCGGCCAATTACGCGTTCTTCAACCGGAGATGGTGGACGACGAGTTCATCGAAGCCGCCATCGCATTCGTCGCGCGTGGCTTGGGTGACCCTGTCGATTAGTCCGAAGGTTGCGTTGACCCCGAACGGTTGAGGGTCACCCGCCAGTCCCGAGCGCGCTGAACTTCTCGTAGCGCTCCTCGGTGGGGCCCACCCAGGCCGGATCGGGCTGAATGCGCCGCCCGACGCGGGCCCAGCTCACGGACCGGTCGAGCGACGGTTCCAGGCCGGCCGCCATTCGCGCGAAGTAGGCGGCGCCCAAGGCTGCGCCCTCGGGCACGGCGACCGCGTCAACAGGCAAGTTGGTGGCATCGGCCACGGCGGCCATCCACGCCGTCACCCGCGAACCGCCACCGCTCGCCACAATCCGCGTCGCCTTCACGCCGGCCCGGTCGAGCATCCGCCGGATCACGAACCCGCTGGCCTCGAAGGCGGCCCGCTCCAGCGCCTCGGACCCCGACCCGATGTCGAGGCCGTAGAGGTTCGAGCGCAGGGTGTGGTCCTCGAACGGCGTCCGCTCGCCGCGCACGTACGGCAGCCACACGGGCACCCGGTCCGGCCGACCAAGGCGTGCTTCGAGGCGCTCCCGCTCGGGACCCGGTCGGATCGCGCCCCGCAGCAGTGTGCGCGCCCAGTCCACGAAGAGTGCGCCCGCATTGCTCGGCCCGCCGATCAGGAACCGCTCCGGCGTCGTGTGCGGGTAGCTGATGAGTCCGGGGGCCACCAACCATTCCTCGCATACCGCCCACACAATGAGCGTCGCTCCGAAGATGACGAGCACGTCGCCGGGCTCGTTCGCCCCTGAGACGATCTGGTCGCACAGTGCGTCGATCGTGCCGCCGGTGATCACCGTGTTCGATTCCGGGAGGGTCCCCGCGACCCCTCCCATCGGCACGACGGCCGGCATCTGCGTCTCGTCGACCCCCAGAGCGGCCAGAAGCTCGCTGTTCCAGCCCCCTCGCTTGTGCAGCGCGCCGAGGGCGGCGGTGACCCCGGAGTCGATGGCGCCGATACCGGAGAGCGCAAACGTCGCCACCCCTTGGCACGGCCAATAGCCGCGGGCGCCGGGCTCCAAGGCCGACGCCCAGCGCAGGAATCCCTCCGCGTCCGGCATGGCGCCTGTGGGTAGCACGGGTGACGCGCCCTCGGCGCCCGGGCGCCCTTCGCGATCGCCGTAGAGGAGGCCGGGCAACACGGGCACGCCGCGGCTGTTCACCGCGGTCAGTGAGGGCACCATGGACGCGACGGCCACGCCGGCGATCTCGGACCCACCCAGCTGTGCCGTGACCTCTGCGTACGCCTTTCGCGGGCCGTTCCGCCACGCCTTCTTGGCGTCGTGGCGCAGGATGTCGGGCTCGGGCGCCACGACGCCGTGCGGGACCCTGCTCCGCGCCAGGACGGTGCCGTCCGCCTCGACCGCGAGCGCCTTGACTGAGGTCGTCCCGATGTCGACGCCGACGGTGATGCTCGAGCTCACGAACCTGACGCACGTGTCATGATCACGTCATTATGGACGACGTGCGCCATCCCCGCCCCAGCCAAGACGTGCAGCGATGACGTCGACCCGGCCGAAGGCCCTGGTGACTGCCGCGGTCAGCGGCCCCGGCCTGGACTTGCTCCACCAGCTGGCCGACCTTGTCCTCGACTCGTGGCTCGACCAGCCGACGCTGCGCATCTACAACGGCCAGCAGCTCGCCGAGCGGGTGGCCGCAGAAGATGCGTCGATCGTCGTCGTCGAGAGCGACGCCTGCGGGGCCGAGCTCTACGAACAGCCGATGATTGCCGTGGCCAGTTGCCGCGGCGACCCCAACAACGTGGACGTGGCCGCGGCCACCGCGGCCGGTGTGCCCGTCCTGCGGGCGCCCGGTCGCAACGCCGACGCCGTGGCCGAGCTGGCCGTTGCGTTGCTCTTCGCCGCCACCCGCGGCGTCGTTCCCGCCGACCGCGACGTGCGTGAGGGCGAGATCTACCGCGACGGAAAGATCCCCTATCAGCGCTACCGGGCCTGGGAGCTCGCGGGAAGGACGGTCGGCCTCGTCGGTCTCGGTGCCGTGGGGAGAGCGCTGCGCTGGCGCCTGCGCGGGCTCGGCCTGGAGGTGCTCGCCTACGATCCCTACGCGGCGGACGCCACCAGCTCGTTGGACGAGTTGTTCGAGCGCTCTGATGTCATCTCCGTGCACGCACCGGTCACGGAGGAGACGTCGGGGATGATCGGCGCCGACGCCTTCGCCAAGATGCGCGACGGGGTCGTCTACCTCAACACGGCGCGGGCGCGGATCCACGACACCGACGCGCTCGTGGCCGCTCTGTCGTCGGGCAAAGTGGCGGCGGCCGGGCTCGACCACTTCGAGGGGGAGCACCTGCCGACGGACCACCCCCTCACGACCTTTCCGCAGGTGGTGCTGACGCCGCACATCGGCGGCGCCACCTACGACACGGAGTCGAACCACACCCGCCTCATCGCCGAGGACCTGTGCCGGCTGATGGCCGGTGCCCGGCCGCTGCACATCGTCAACCCCGAGGTGTTGGCGCGTTAGGGTCCGTCGCGGCTCACCAGGAGTTTTGCGTACTGCCGCCTTTGGGCGCTCCGCCAAGGCTTGGCACCCGGCCGCACTCGATAGAAGTGTGAGTTGGCGGGCCTGAACGCGAGAAGCGATCGCTGCAGGCTGGGCCGGTCCCACAGGACTCCTTAAGCTTTCAACTTTCTAATATGACCAAGAGTTTCGATTCACTTAGGGGGGCGACATGGTGCGAATCAAACGGATAGTGGTCGGCGTGCTCGGCGTCGCCTCCTTGGTCATCGTGGCGATGCCCTCCACGCCAGCGTCGTCAACGACCGTCCCTGAGGTTCTCGGCTCCGGCTATCAATCACCGGCCGGTCAGGGGGACACCGGCTTCTTCACCATGTATGCGACCGGATCGGGGAACACCGCGACGGGAAGCTTCACGTTTTCACAGAGTGGATGGCCCAAAGCCAGCGGGCGATTCATGCTGCGGACCGCCGCCGTCACATGTGTGCTCTACGACTACAACGTTCCAGGCCAAACGGTCGTGACCGGCACGGTGACGTCGGGATCGCACACCGAAACCGTGGTGGCCCTGACCTTTCACCTGAACGGTGTGGTCTTTCTGCGCTTCTCCTTCGCACCGAATATCTCGACCGTGTCGTCCGGATGCGATGCGCCCAATCAGCTGACCGGCATCGCGATCGCGAGCGGCGACATCGAGTCCGGTTCGCCCCCGACGCTGCCCACCAACGAGGTGCTGGCCTCGGGCACGCAGTCCGCCGGAGGGCTCTTCGCAATCGACACCCAAGGAACGGGAAACACCGCGAGTGGCAACTTCGCCTTCTATCAAAGCGGCTGGCCGAAAGCGACGACTCCGATCACGTTTCGCAGCGCAAAAGTCAAATGCGTGCTCATCAATGGCGGCACCGCCCAGATCACTGGGAAAGTGAAGGACGGCACGTCCACCGAGACGGTGGTCGCCGAGGCCGTGGATCCCGCGGACGACGGACCTGCTCTGCGCTTTGCGTTCGCGGGCGCGTTCTCCAAGGTCTCCAAGGGCTGTGACTCCACAACCTTTCTCCCGGTGGGTGTCCCGAGCGGTGACATCGAGATCGGTTCCTGAACCTTGAGCGACGTTCGGCTGCAAAGTCGGCCCATTCCCCTTAAGAGCTGCGAGTGGCCCGGATTCGTCCCAGTGAACCCCGAGGTCCTCGCGGACTGACATGGCCGCTCGCCAGCCGACGATCATCGCGACCAGCATCGGGTTCCGGGCCGAGGGGCCCGACCCCATGAACCTGCGTCCGGGCCCGTCCTACCGGCTGGCCGCCGACCTGGCGGGAGCGGGCGAGCACCCGCGCCTGTGCATCATCGCCACGGCCGTGGGCGACGATTCGTCCCGGCTGGCGGCGGCCCACAACGCCTTCTCCAAGCTCGGCTTCGTGAGCTCGCATCTCACGCTGTTCCCGATGCCCAACGTGACGCGACGTCCGCGAGCACCTGCTCGCCCAGGACGTCATCTGGGTGGGGGGAGGGAGCACAGCCAATCTCTTGGCTCTGTGGCGGTTGCACGGGCTCGACACGATCCTGCGCGAATGCTGGGAGGCGGGGGTCGTCCTCAAGGGCGTGTCGGCCGGGTCGTTGTGCTGGCACGTGGGGGGGACGACCGACTCGTTCGGGCCCGACCTGCAGCCCGTGACCAACGGACTGGCGTTCCTTCCCTACTCGAACAGCCCCCACCACGACGCCGAGGAGCAGAGACGCCCCCTGATCCACCGGCTCATCGCCGAGGGGACCCTGCCCGACGGCTACGCCACCGAGAACGGGACCGGTCTGGTCTTCTTCGGGACGGAGCTGCAGGAGGCCTTCACCGAGGAGGAGGGGAAGGTGGCATATTCGCTCACGCGCGCGGGCGAGTCACGACCCGGAGAAGCCGCTCCCGACCCGCCTGCTCCCCTGATCGGCGGTCAGGTCCGGCAGGGACCCGGCCGCGCCGGCGTGCACCGTGTCGGTGTCGCGGCCCGAGCGCAGAATCCGGCCCCGGCACGGGCCGTGGTGAAGGAGCCCTGGCGGACGACCTCGGTCCCGTTCACGAGCACGTGCCGAATGCCGGTCGCCTCGGCGTAGAGCCGGCTGGCGCCGCCGGGCAGGTCGTCGCGCGGTCCGGACGGGGCCGTGCCCGACGGCCGTCGGGTCGAAGACGACGAGGTCGGCGAAGGCGCCGGGCACGAGCCGGCCCCGGTCGCGCAGGCCGTAGAGGCGGGCCGGGACGTCGGTCAGCTGCCGCACGGCCTGCTCCCAACTGAGCAGGCCCCGGGCGCGGACCCCGTCGCCCAGCATGGACGTGGAGTAGATGGCGCCGCACATGGTGTCGAGGTGGGCCCCGGCGTCGGACCCGCCGACGACGGCCCGCGGGTCCAGCCACGACCTCCGCCCGGAGCGCCCAGTCCGCATCCGATTCGCCGATGGGCGGGCGCAGGCCGGTGCGCAGGCGGTCCGCCACCACGACGTCGAGGAGCGCGTCGAACGGGTGCGACGCCGCGACGGCGTCGCCACCTCGCCCACCGTCAGCCCCTCGAGCTCGGCGTTCTCCGGGGCGAACGTCTCCTCCAGGATGAGACGGTCCCACACCGCGAGGTGCCGGAGGATGCCGGCCTCATCGGACTGCGCACCCTCGTCGAGCCGGCGCCGCGTCTCGGGGTCCGACAGCGCGGCCATGCGCTCGTCGATCGGGAAGCGCGAAGACCTCGCGCCAGCCGGGAAGGCCGTCGAGGATGGCGCCGTGCTCGAAGCTCAGTCGCAACTGCATGGTGTGGGGCAAGGTCAGCGCCACCACGGTCGCACCCCGCTCCGCCGCGGCCGAGCCCGCCGCCAGCTGGCTCCACGCGCCGTCGGGGTTCATGGCCGAGACCCCCAGCACGTTCCAGTTGACGGGCCGGTCGGCCAGCAGCGACATGTCGGCGAGGAAGTCGACCTCCTCTTCGGTGAACCCGTTGAGGCAACCGGGCACGATGAGCTCGACCGTCGTGCCCTCGTGGTCTCGCACGGCCGCGGCGAGGCGCTCCATCTCGGCCCGGTTGGCGGCGCGTGAGGGGACGGGTTGGCCGTCGCCGTCGTTGTGCGTGTGCACCTGGGAGGTCGAGAAGCCGAGCGCCCCCTCGGTCGAGCGCCGCGTGCAGCGCGGCCTCCATGGCGTCGAGGTCCGCCGGGCGTGGCGTCGCCGCCCACGGCGCGCTCGCCCATCACCAGCCTGCGCAGGGTCGAGTGCCCGACCAGGAAGCCCGCGTTGACCGCGATCCGCCCGTCAGCCGGCCCAGCCACTCTCCGAAGGACGTCCAGTCCCAGGGCAGCCCGGCCTGGAGCGCGGCGAGTGGCATCCCTTCGACCCGGGCCATCATCCGCGAGATGTAGTCGACCGTGCTCCGGACCGAGCGGAGCGAGCGAGAAGCCGCAATTGCCACCGAGGACCGTGGTCACGCCGTGCAGCGGGCGACGGGCTGGCGAACGGGGTCCCAGAACAGCTGCGCGTCGTAGTGGGTGTGAAGGTCGACGAAGCCCGGTGCGACCAGCATGTCCCGGGCGTCGATCACCACGTCCGCGTCGCCGTGCGAGGCCGCGTCGGGGCCGATGGCGACGACGCGCTCACCCTCGATGGCGACGTCGGCCCGCACGGCTCCGCACCCGTGCCGTCAACGACGGTTCCGCCTCGGATGACGACGCTCATGACGTTGCCCCCTGGGCGCGGGCCCGCCGCACCTGAACACGCCGACGGGCGAAAGCCTGCATGCCCTCGGTCCCGAGCTCGACGCCGAAGCCGGACTGCTTCCATCCACCCATCGGCGCGTACATGTCGATGGCCGACATCCCGTGCGCGTTGACGAAGACCGTGCCCGCCGGCGAGGCGGGAGCCACGTCGCCGGCCAGCGCCTCGTCGTTGCTCCACACCGACGCGCAGAGCCCGAACTCCGTGTCGTTCGCCGCCGCGACGGCGTCGTCGATGTCGTCGTAGGGGATCACGGGGAGCGCCGGCGCGAACTGCTCCTCGCGCACGATGCCCGACCCGGGTCCGGGGGGGACGACGAGCGCGGGCGAGACGAAGTAGCCGCCGGACACCGCGTCCTCCTCGCGCACCCGCCCCGGTCGCAGCACGGACGCGCCGCGCTCGCGGCGGCCCGCCACCAGAGCCTCCACCCGGTCGCGTGCCGAGGCGGTGTGGACCGGTCCCATGGTCACGCCCTCGGCCAGGCCGTCGCCGACCACCTCTTCCGCCAGGCGGCGCCCGAGGGCGTCGACCGTCTCGTCGAGCCGGTCTCGGTGGACGTAGAGACGCTTGATCGCCATGCAGACCTGCCCGCTCGTCACGTAGGCCGCCTCCACGATCCGGGAGGCGAGCTCGGTCCGGCCTCCATGTCCGGGGCCAGGATGGCGGGGTCGTTGCCGCCGAGCTCGAGGACCACCGGCCGGGTGGTGCCGGCCGCCGCGGCCATCACCGCCTGCCCGGTCGACGGGCCGCCGGTGAACGAGACCATGTCGACACCCGGGTGGGCCACCAGGGCGGCCCCGAGGTCGGACCCCGGCCCGTTCACGACGTTGAGCACGCCCGGCGGCAGCTCGGCGGCCATGGCGGCGGCCGCGAGCAGCACCGCGCCCGGACACGTGGGCGGTGCCTTCACGACGACCGTGTCGCCGGCCAGCAGCGCCGGGAGCACCTTGTTGCCCATCACCGAGACGGGCCAGTTGAACGGCAGGATCGCCGCCACCACGCCATGCGGCACCCACTCCATGCGGGTCGCGCCGCCGCTCAGGTGCACGGTGCGCAGGGCCTCGGCCACCAGCGGTGCGAAGGCGGAGGCCATGCCCCCGATGGTCGCGGTGTCGAAGATCGCCTCCATGTGCGTCTTGCCGTGCTCGCGGGTGAGCAGGCGAGCCAGGTCGTGAGCTTCGGCCGCTCGAGCCGCCGCGTTCCCGGCTGCCGCGACGACCTGCGCTGCGCGCCCCTCCGGGTCGAGCGCCGCCCAGGCGGGCTGGGCCCGGCGGGCGGCGGCCGACGGCGCGATCGAGCTGGGCGGGCGAGGTCGACGGTGCCTCGAACACCACCTCGGCCGGCCGCGCCGGGTTCGTGACGCGGATACGGGCGATCGTCCCCGGCCACGACGTCGCCGTCGATCAACAGGCCTATCCCGGTCGTCACGGGCTCGGCGTGTGTGGTCACGGCACCCCCTGGGTTGGCTCGGGCTGGTCCTCCAC
Organism: uncultured Acidimicrobiaceae bacterium; assembly: GCA_963767195.1. Taxonomy (GTDB): domain Bacteria; phylum Actinomycetota; class Acidimicrobiia; order Acidimicrobiales; family RAAP-2; genus Bog-473. The sequence continues at coordinate 1,218,681 of CAVYDA010000001.1, forward strand.
GCCCGACAGTTGAACCCTGACGATAGTGTCACCTTCTCGTGGGAACCGCCGAGTCTCTGGCCGGAGTGACGCTGCTGCCCGATCCCGAGCCCCGAGCGATCCGGGTGCCCGTGATCTCGGTGGACGACCACCTCATAGAGCCGCCCGATCTCTTCGAGGGCCGCCTCCCGGCGGGCTTGCAGGAGGGCGCGCCCGGGTCGTCGAGCAGCACGGCGGGACCAGGCCTGGGTGTTCGAGGGCCGGATGTACCCAATGTCGGGCTCAACGCGGTGGTGGGCCGGCCGACCAGTGAGTGGAGCATGGACCCGGCTCGCTTCGACGAGATGCGTCCCGGCTGCTTCGAGATCGAGGCGCGCGTGGCGGACATGGACCGAGCGGGGATCTGGGCCTCACTGTGCTTTCCCTCGCTGGTCTCGGGGTTCTGCGGCGCGGTGTACTCCCGGGCCGAGGACCCTGCACTGGGCCTGGCGTGTCTGCGTGCGTTCAACGACTGGCACCTCGACGCATGGGCCGGGCCGCACCCCGAGCGGTTTATCCCGCTCCAGCTGCCGTGGCTGGCCGACGTCGGGGTGGCGGCGTCGGAACTGCGCGCCAACGCCGCCCGCGGTTTCAAGGCGGTGAGCTTCCCCGAGTTCCCGGCCCAGCTCGGCGTGCCCTCCATCTTCAGCGGGCAGTGGGACCCCTTCTTCGCCGCCTGCGAAGAGACCGACACGGTTGTGTGCCTCCACACCGGGTCGTCGGCCTGGGCGCCGTTGCCGTCGCCCGATCCGCCTTTCGAATTGCTGCCGACCCTCTTCCCGGTCAACGCGCTCCTGGCCGCCGGCGAGTGGGTGTGGTCGGGCGTGCCGCTGCGCTTCCCCAAGCTCAAGATCGCGCTCTCCGAAGGAGGTATCGGCTGGGTGCCCATGCTGATGGACCGGGCGGACTACGTCGTCGGCCACTCGGCGTCCGGTCGCGAGAGCAACGCCTGGCCCACCACGCTGTTGCCGAGCGAGGTGCTGCGGCGCAACTTCTGGTTCTGCTCCATCGACGACCCGTCGGCCGTCGTGCAGCGCCACGTGATCGGCGTCGACCACATCATGGTCGAAAGCGACTACCCGCACGCCGACTCGACCTGGCCCGACACCCAGCGCGTACTCGACCGCGACCTGGGGCGGGCTGCCCGAGGACGAGTTGCGCGCCGTGGCCGGCGGGAACGCCTCGGCGCTGTTCCGCCACCCGCTCCCGGAGCGGGACGACTGGCGCTCGCCGCTGGGGTGACTGCCCCGGTCACCCCGCTGCCCCCGCGTTGTGGCCCGATCATCGACGCGGACGGCCACGTCGTCGAACCGGAGACGACGTGGGTCGGACTGCCCGACGACTGCCGGCCCAGCATCGAACCAGACGGGCACGGCTACGAGCACGTGATGGTCGGCGGGACCGAAGTCCTCGCCGTGCCGCTCGGCACCCTGGCCCGCCCGGGCTCGAGGTTCGACGACCCCGCGGGCTTCCGGCCCCTCGCCGAGGCCCAACCCGGCGGGGCGGATCCCGTGGCGCGCTTGGCCGACATGGAGGCCGAGGGCATCGACCAGGCGGTGTTGTACCCGACCATCGGGCTCTACTTCAGCGCCGTGCCCGACCCGTCCGCGGCCGTACGCCTCGCCACCGCCTACAACGACTGGCTGGCGGCGTACTGCGACACGAGCCCGCGGCGGCTCTTCGGTGCCGCCGTGCTCCCGCTCCAGGACCCGCAGGCCGCGGCACGCGAGCTGCGACGGGCCGTCGGCGAGCTCGGCTTCGTGGCCGGCTTCGTTCGGCCCAACCCGTGCCTCGGGCGCTCGCTGTGCCACCGGGCGTACGACGCCCTGTGGGACGCCGCCGAGGAGCTCGGCGTGCCGATCGGCATCCACGAGGGCAGCTCGGTGATCGTCCCGACGCTGGCCGCCGACCGGCCCTTCAATCCCCTCGTGTTGCACGCCCTGTCGCATCCGTTCGAGCAGATGCTCGCCTGCGCGCAGCTCATCGCCTTCGGCGTCCTCGAACGCCACCCCGGCCTGCGCTGCGCCTTCCTGGAATCCTCGGGTGGGTGGGTTCCGTTCTGGCTCGAGCGCCTAAATGAGCAGGTGGCGTCGTTCGGAGGCTATCTGCCCCGAAATGGTGCTGGCACCGACGGAGTACTTCGCCCGGCAATGCGCGGTCAGCTTCGAGGTGGACGAGCACACCCTGCCCGCGCTGGTCCCGTTCGTCGGAGCGGAGCGCATCGTGTGGGGGAGCGACTACCCGCACCACGACGCGACCTTCCCGGGAGCGGTCGACGATCCGCGCCACCGTCGCGCCGTGCCCGACCGCGACGCAGGCGCCGTGCTCGGCCTGAACGCCCGGTCACTGTATGGCCTTCCCCCCCGGCGCTCCGGCCCGGCCGGGCTGGTGGACGACTACTTCGCCGCCGTCACCGCGCACGACTCCGTGCTGCTGGCCCGGCTGTTCGCGCCCGATGCCGTCCTCGACGTGGACGGCGAACAGCGGGTCGGTCTCGACGCTGTACTCGGGTACTACGCGGAGCACACGTTCACCTACGAGGACTTCCGACCCAGCCCTCGAGAGCTTCAGATGGCGGGCACCACGGTCACCGTGGAAATCGACGTGCAGCTGGGCGGGGCCGACAGCTCCGTGCGCGACGTGTTCGAGACGAAAGGCGATCGGATCTGCTCGCTGCGGGTGCACGGCTTCGACGCCGCGCTGCGTGCCGCCGAAAGTTCGAGCTCACAACGTTCAAGCTCAAAAAGGTAGAACCGTGGTACGGGGCGACTACAGAGAGCTGTTCGTTGTCATCGCGGGCTCCGCTGCGACGCTCATCGGCTTGTTGTTCGTCGCGGTGTCGGTGTCCAAGGGTCGATCGCTGGCTCATCCGCAGCTCATTCGTGAGTTCAGAGCCGCCGCCGCCCTGTTGGCGTTTACCAATCCATTCACCGTCTCACTCTTTGGCTTGGTGCCGGGGACGAATATTGGCGACCCCGCGGCGATCATCGGGGTGATCGGTGTCATGTTCGCCGCGGCCGGCGTACGCGCCACGCTCTCCCTCCCTTCCCGATTGGGGCATCGCCGGCCTCAGGCGATCTTGATCGTGGCCCTGCTCGTGGTCTTTTCCCTCCAGATCGTGTACGGAATCATGCTCATCATTCACCCGTATCGCGTCGGAGCGCTCGACGACCTCGGCTATGTGCTCGTGGCTTCACTCCTCATCGGGATCGGGCGAGCGTGGGAGCTCGTCGGAGACTGGAACACGGGACTGTTTGCCTCTGTCGGCGTCTTGATCGGCCTCCATCCCCCGCGCCAAGAACAGACCTACGACGAGGTTGAGTCCGAAGATCGGCTTTCAGAACCCGGGTCCGCCGATCGTCCTTCTGAACCCGGGTCCACCCAGGAGTGACCAGCGGAGTTCGGAACTCCCGGGCCGGGACGCCCTCGGCAGTGTGGCAGTCGGCCGGGTCGAGGAGACAGACTCGCTCCATGCGTTCAGAGTGCGTCTTCGAGTATGTGGCACCGGTCGTTCCCGTGCGGGACCTCGATGCCGCCCTGGTCCGGTACACAGCTCTCGGCTTCAAGGCTGAGCCGTACACCGGCGGCGAACGGTACGGATTCGTCGAGAGGGGCGGGGTCCACCTTCATGTCCTCGAATGGGAGGACCATGACCCCGGATCGACCGCGGCTCATGTCTACCTCTATGTTTCCGACGCAGACGCCCTCCATGCCGAGTGGTCGGTCGCGGGCGAGGTGGGGAGGCTCGGCGTTCCCTACGACACGCCGTATGGACTGCGCGAGTTCACGCTGATCGACCCTGAGGGCACGCTGCATCGGGTTGGATCGCCACTCTCTGGCTGACAAACGTGTCCGGGCTCCTTCGTTTCGGAGAGGCGCACGTTCGGACTATGAGTCCCACGAGGAGTCCCACGAGCGGATCTCCGTGAACGACAGGGTGGAGCACAGCCGGTGTCGCGGGCCTGCCGTCGCGTTCGGTTGGATGGGGCAGGCTTCGTAGGCTGGTGGCAGTGGCTGGCGTGAAGAACGGTTGGGAACAGTGGGAATGGGATGAGACCCTCTTCGCCGGAACGGCTCAGCACTACCGCAGAGGCCGAATGCCGTACGCCGAGCGCTTGGCCGATGTCCTGGCGGACGCTCTCGGGCTCGATGGTCGTGGACGCCTCCTCGACGTGGGTTGCGGCCCAGGAGTAATCACGCTCCGTGTCGCCCATCTTTTCGACCAGGTCGTTGGGCTCGACCCTGATGCGGACATGCTCGTCGAGGGGAGCCGGCACGCGGCGGAACTCAAGGTCGACAACGCGGTCTGGCTGTGCATGCGAGCTGAGGAGATCTCCGCGTCACTTGCACCGATTCGAACAGCAACCTTCGCCGCGTCGTTTCACTGGATGGACCGCCTGCTCGTCGCACAGCGCCGTGCGGAGCATTCTCGAGCGTGGCGGTGCGGCCGTGCAGATCGATGCACCTTCATATCGAGCCGACAAACCTTCATCGAGCTTTCAGAACGATCTTCCCCACCCTCTACCTCCGGATGGTGCGATCGACGACCTTCGCACTCGGTACCTCGGTCCCGACCTCCGTGCCGGCCAAAGTGTCCGCAACAGTTCTCCTGACGGCGAAGACGAGAGTATTCCGAGCGGCGGGCTTCCTACCGATGCGTCGTGTTGTCGTGCCCGATGGCCGTGTCCTCACAAGAACAATTGACGATCTCGTTGCCCAGAGGCTCTCGACTTCCTCCACGGCCCCGCACCTCTTTGGTGACCGTCTGGATGCGTTCGAGGCGGACCTTCGACACCGTCTCCTAAGAGGCGTCTCCCTCCGGCCTCTTCTCCGTGCGTTTGCCCGACAATGTCGTCAGCATCTGGCAGAGCGGCGACTGACCTGGGTCGCCGACCATGGGACGGGGCCCGAACATCGGGACGGGTGGTGGTTCGACGGAAGCGATGTCGTCAAGACCCCAGCGAGGCCTGCCAAGCGGTGAGCCCAAGCCGCAGCCCAGCTTCCCATCTCGGCGATATTCGCGTACTCCCGGAACATCAAGCCGCTTCCTCCCGCAGGACGCCTCCGCAGAGCCGTGGGAGAACATACCCAGGCATTCCATCGACATCGTCGGTCGACGTCCCAACGCTCAAATGCGGCAACTCCTCCGTCGCTCGGCGACTCGAGTCCATAGACGACGGTTCCAACCTTGGCAGCAAATGCTGCGCCAAGGCACATCAGGCAAGGTTCCAAATTGACATACAAGGCGGCCCGATGGCGGCGACCGGAGATCAGCCGATCGGCGGCCTCAAGAGCGAGCAGATCGGCGTGGACGAGGAGCCGTCGGGTCCTCCGCTCTCGGGTGTGTTCGGCGGCGACGATCTCGCCGTCCACCACGACCACCGCTCCGATCGGCAGTCTCTCCGGCCTGAGGCCAGTTTGCGCAACCGACAACGCCTCGCGCATGAACCGCTCGTGGTCGTCGCTCACAAGCCCATATCTGGCGCGTCCGGAAGTTGGCATGCCAGAACCCCGCTGGTGTATTCGTGGATTGCCGAGACGAGTGGAGTAAACGCTGATGGAGACAGCGTGCTGGCGTAGGGACCGGCGCAGCAAACGTTCAACGACGAGGACTGCGGGCTATCGTCGCCGCCACGGGAAAGGTGGCGCTTGCGACGTAGCGGCCGACGGACGTTCATGCTTCGGAGTGGCGTCGTTGCTTTCGCCATTCTGTTGACCGCAGCGGTCCTGGATTTCGACCACAGCGCAGGTGCGGGCGGGCGATCGCTCCGATCGCTGCGCCTCACAGCTCGAGCGTTCCCCCGGAAGTCCGCGGTGAGGCCAACGCATGGCCCCTTCCCGATCACGACTACTTGAACTCGAGGGCGGCGGGTGCGTCACCGATCAGCGATTTGACGGTGTCCCGCCTGGTGCCGGCGTGGAAAGTGCCGATGGCGGTCGGCGCATCGACATCGCCGATCGTCGTCGCTGGAACGGCGTACGTGCAGGACGAGGCAGGGACCGTCTACGCGATCGACGTGTCGTCGGGCCGGGTGAAGTGGAAGACGAAAGCGCTCGGCTTCAGCATCGGTCCTTACGGAGTGTCGGTCGGATGGGGAAAACTGTTCGCGTCCACACCGAATGGGGTGGCCGCGTTCACGTTGTCAGACGGCGCCCCGCTGTGGAACCGTCGAATCACGACGACACCCGGCCAAGGCGTCGACATCCAGACACTGCCCTATGGAGGGAAGGTCTATGTCGCCACCGTGCCGGTAGCCATCGGCAATTTCTACACCGGAGGTTCCGTCGGCTACCTCGAGGCGTTGGACGCGAACTCGGGGAAGGTGGCGTGGCGCTTCGACACCGTGAAGTCAAGGGATCTCTGGGGCAACCCTGCGGTGAACTCCGGTGGAGGTGCGTGGTATCCGCCGGCCATCGACGCGCGAACGGGAGTCCTGTACTGGGGCGTGGCCAATCCCGCTCCCTTCGTCGGAACCACCCGATACCCGAACGGATCGAGCCGGCCCGGCGCCAATCTCTACACGGACTCCATGGTGGCTCTCTCCGCCAGGACCGGAGGGCTTCTGTGGTACCACCAGGCCTTCCCCCATGACCTGTACGACCGTGACGAAGTGCACGCGATGCTCGTGCCCGTCGGGCGTTCGGTGACGGGTCCCGTCTCGTCGCGGTCAGTACGGGCAAGGGAGGCTACGTACTCGGGCTCAATCCCGCGACCGGCCGGCTCCTGTGGAGAACGGCGGTGGGGATCCACCAACAGGGGGACCTGCCACAGCTCACCGGACCGACCACGATCTTGCCGGGAACGTACGGCGGTGTACTCGCACCGCCTGCCTCAGCAGGCGACATGGTCTATGCGGCTGCGCTGAATGCCCCATCGACGCTCGAACCTGATCAGACGGCGTACTTCGGGGGCAAGGTCGGCACTATGGACGGCGATATCGTCGCCATGTCCGCTCGCTCGGGCAAGGTCGCGTGGGACACCAAGGTCCCCGGTGATCCCACCGGTGGCGTGACGGTCGTCAACAACCTCGTACTCACGGCGACCTATCAAGGAGAGGTCCTCGCTCTCAACCGGGCGACCGGCGCAGTGGTGTGGACGCTACCGCGGGCCGGGTTTGGTCAATGGATGGATGTCCGTCGTGGGTGCCCAGATCTACCTGCCGGTCGGCTCGCCGGCGCAGTTAGTTGCCCTGAGGCTCCCACCCGTTCCCTGACGTGACAAACGTTCCTCGAGGCGGACGAGTTCGAACGAGTCACCTCACTCGGGCGCTGAGGCGCCGATCGGTACAAGTTCACTGGGCTCGATGCCCAAAAAGCGCTCCAGGGCTCGGTGAGAGTTGATGATCCTGCACTCCTCGGCGCCCACCGCCAGATAGCGAAGCCCGGGCTGGTGCAATCCGCGCTGGGCCGCGGAGGATGCCCACATCCTGGCCAATCACCAGGCCGAGGGCGGCATCGTCTTCAACGTCCAGGTCCACTGGTCTGACCGGTTGTGCACCTTTCGGCCGGCGGTAGTAGAGGAACATGACCAACTCGGCCTGATCGGGGGTGGCACCAGGTCGGGCCTGCAGGACGTTGAGCATGTCTGCGCCCCACACCAGAACCGTCGTGTTGGGGAAGAGGTTGTATTGGGACAGACGGAGAATCTGGTCGGTACCGAAGCTGGCGATGTCCACGCCAGCCTCGGCTTGATAGGTGCGGATCTGATCGGCGATCACGTCCGCCATCGTCTGGCCAGCCGGAACCTCGGGTGCCGGGCCCGGCTCGGCCATGTCCCTCCCCATCCTGTTGCCCTGCGTGACCACGAACGACTCCCACACCGACTGGTTCGTGGGGTGATGAATCCTGGGACTGGCCACCCCGTAGTTCTGGTAAGAGGCGCTGTGCAATCCCCACAGCCGCTGCGGGGCGTGGACGTCGTCGATCGATCCGAGCATCTCGGCATGGATCCCCTGCACGTGGTAGGTCTCGGAGAAGCCCTCGGTGACGACCTTCCAATTTGCTGTCGACCGGGGTATGGGTGACCGCCACACACTGGAAGCCGTCGAGTTCGGCCCACGCCGAATCCTCGGGGATACCCTCGAGGAACTGGGCGAGTGTCGGTCCCTCGAGATCGAAATTGACGAACACCATCGGCCCCCAGGTGTCCACCTGCACAGGCAGCAGACAGAAGGCCTCGCTGGTAAACCCCGGACCGAAGCCGCGGCGATCGGGAACGGCGCTCAGGCGGCCGCAGAGGTCCCACGTCCAGTGATGGAACGGGCAGCGCAGGACCTTCAGGCCGGTTCCGGCACCCTGGTAAAGGGAGTTGCCGCGGTGCCGGCACGCGTTCTGGAACCCGCGCAGGACTCCGTCCTCACCTCGAACGATGAGCACCGACAGCCATCCGGCTCGATACTCGTAGATGTCCCCTGGCGCCTCTACGTGGTCGACCGAACAGGCCAGCTGCCACACTCGGGGCCACAGCCGCTCTTTCTCGCGCTCGGCGAACTCGTTCGAGGTGTAGCGGTAGGTGGGCACCATCACTGGCACCACCCCCGGGGTGATGGCCCCGGTTGAAAGCTCGTTGGGCTCGTCGGTAACGGTGGGATCGACAGCGGTGATCTGACGGCCCGCATCCGAGATCATCCTTCGTCCTCCCTGTCCGCCTGTCAGAACCGTGGCCGGAATTTACCATCGGGCCGCTACGACGGCCGGCGTCGTGAAGAGCAATCAACGGCGACCTCGACAAACACAACGCGGATCCGAAACCGACTACCTCACAGCCGCACGCATCGGCATCGCCGCTTGAAACGTGTCGCCTGGTCCAGACCTGGACCCCAGCAATGGCTAGGACGCCGGTACCGCCCGCGGCCCGCGCGAAAAGCCGGCCGGGGCGCTCCCCCGTCGGCTCGTCCTGTTCGCGCACGACGACTCCCGACTTCACGGTGGCGACATAGCCGCGGGCTCGCTGCACCAGGCGCTTGCCCGACGCGGGCAGGTCGTAGACCATCTCGGGAGACTCGAGCGTCAGTGCGTCGTGGTCGATCACGTTCATGTCGGCCACGTAACCCGGGGCGAGTACGCCGCGGTCGCGAAACCGTAGAGCTCAGCGGTGCGCCGGGTCTGGAGGTGCACCACCTCTTCGACGGAGAGGCGCTCGCCCCGACTGCGGTCCCGAGCCCAGTGGGTCAACATGAAGGTGGGCAGGCTGGCGTCGCAGAGCACCCCGCAGTGAGCGCCGCCGTCGCCCAGGCCGAGGACCGTCGCGGGGTGAGTGAGCATCTCGCGCACCGCGTCGAGGTCGCCGGCGGCATAGTCGAACAACGGGAGGTAGAGCAGCTCCTTCCCGTCGCGCTGGAGCATCAGGTCGTAGAGCACCTCGTCGGTCGTTCGTCGTTCGGTTGCCGCCAGCGCCTGCACGCTGCGCTCGGGCGGTGGCTCGTAGTCGGGCGGGTGGCCAAGGGGGAAGAGCTTGTGCAGGTTGCGGCGCAGCAGCTCCACGAACCCCCGGGTCGCGGAGCGGCTCGTCGAGGATGGCGCGCCGAACCTCGTCGCGGCGCAGCCGGGCCACCCGCTCGGGGAGCGGGAGCTCGGCGATCTCCTGGTAGGCCCGGTGGTGGGCGAAAGGGTGCGTGGTCGACTCGAATCCGACCATGAGCGACGCGGGCTTGCCCGCCACCTGCGGCACCAGCCAGGCGCCGCGGCGGTTGGCAGCGACGCCTCGGTCGATCCACTCGCGCCACAGGTCGGGTGCGAAGTCCGCTTGGAGCGTCTGGTAGGTGACGGGGATGCCGGCCCGAGTGGAGATCTCCGACATCCAGGCGAACTCGTGGTCCAGGTCCCGCATGTCGCTGGCCACGGAGAAAACCCGGTGTCCGGCTTTGCCGAGCGCCTCGCCGATGGCGATCAGCTCGTCGGCGGCGGCGGTGGTGCCCGCCGCCAGCTCGCCGTCCTTGGCCCGGTGCAAGACGGTGCGGGTCGTCGACGCCCCGACCGCTCCGGCCTGGACCGCCTCGCGCACGAGGGCGCACATCTCGGCGATCTCCTCGGCTCGGGCGACGTCGTTGGACCGGCCCTCACCCAGGACGTAGGCACGGAGCGCGCCGTGCGGGACCAGACAGGCGACGTCGAGCACGCGGGTGGTCCGCTCGACTTCGTCCAGGTACTCGCCGAACGATTCCCAGTTCCAGTTGATGCCCTCGGCCAGGGCCGTGCCGGGGATGTCCTCGACGCCCTCCATGAGCCCGATGAGCCACTCGCGGTCACTGGCGCGGGCGGGCGCGAAGCCGACTCCGCAGTTTCCGGTGACCACCGTGGTGACACCGTGCCAGCCCGACGGGGACACCTCGGGGTCCCAGGTCACCTGGCCGTCGTAGTGGGTGTGGATGTCGACCCACCCCGGCGTGACGAGCAGGCCGCGTGCGTCCACGACGCGGCGAGCCCGCCCTTCGACGTCCCCGACGGCGGTGATGATGCCGCCCTCAATGGCGACGTCGGCCTGCCGGAGCGGCCCGCCGGTGCCGTCGGCAACCGTTCCTCCCCTGACAACCACGTCGTGCATGCGGCCCAGCTTTGCAGCTCCGTGCTCCGCGTCGCACGCTTCGATCGAAGTGACTAGATCCAGCTGCGCAGTTGCTCGATTATGCCCACCGGGTCCGGACCGACGGGCGTCGACGTTGAGGTGGGTGACACCGGCCTCGGCCAGCGCTGCTATCCGCTCCTTGATGTAACCCTCGGGCCCACACAACGAGGTCGCCTCGAGCAGGTCGGCCGGGACCTTGGCCGCGGCCTCGTCCTTCTTGCCGGCCAGGTAGAGATCCTGGATTTCAGCCGCTTCCTTCTCGTAGCCGTACCGGCAGGCCAGCGCGTTGTAGAAGTTCCGGCCGCGGGCCCCCATGCCGCCGATGTAGAGGGCGGTACCGGCCCGGCCGAGATCGCGGATGCCCGCGACCCGCGACTCCTCGCCGATGGCGAGAAGACCACCCGCGGCGATCTGGAGCGGGCCCAGAGACGGGTCGCGCTTGGCGTTCCCGGCGGCCAGCGACGGGCCGAAGACCTCCTTCGCCCTGTCCGCGAGGAAGAACGCAGGCAGCCAACCGTCCGCCACTTCCGCCGCCAGGGCAACGTTCTTCTCCCCGAGCGCGGCGACCCAGACCGGGATGCGCGGCCGCACCGGGTGGTTGATGATCTTGAGCGCCTTGCCGAGACCGGTGCCGCGACCCTCGGGCAACGGGACCTGGTACGCGGCACCCTCATGGGTGAGGGGTGCCTCACGCGCCCATACGGCGCGGCAGATCTCGATGATCTCCCGGGTTCGCGCCAGGGGCCGGTCGTAGGGGACGCCGTGGAAGCCCTCGATCACCTGTGGGCCCGAGGCCCCGAGACCGAGCTCGCAGCGTCCGCCCGAGAGGGCGTCCACGCCGGCAGCGGTCATGGCGATGAGCGTCGGGGTGCGGCTGTAGATCGGGAGGATCGCCGACCCGATGCCGACCCGCTCCGTCTTGGCGGCCAGGTAGCCCATGAGGCTCGGAGCGTCGAACCCGTAGGCCTCGGCCACCCACACCAGGTCGAGTCCCACCTTTTCCAACTGGGCGGCGAGACGGGCCGACTCCTCGAAGCCGCCGGCATAGCTCAGGGTCGTGGACAATTTCACGACTCGATCCTCCTCGTTCTCACGACTCGATCCTCCTCTCTCACGACTCGCCTCTTTCTCGTTCGGTCGGGACAGGGCCCGCGCACAGCGGCGGCCGGGACACGAGCATAGGGAGCTCGACGGCGCGGGCACGAGACGCCGTGTGCCAACATGCCGCCTGTGGTCGCACCCGGTCCCCAGCTGCGCCTGCTGCCGCGCCTCGCCGACGACGTCGCCTTCTACTGGACGTCGGGCGCCGACGGCACGTTGCGCCTGTTGCGCTGTCACGCCTGCGGGTACTACGTCCATCCACCGGGGCCCGTCTGCCCGAGGTGCCTGTCGCGCGACCTCGGTCCCGAGGCCGTGAGCGGCCGCGGCCGCCTCGAGTCCTTCACCGTCAACTACCAGCAGTGGATCCCCGGTAGTGACCCCTACATCATCGCCTGGGTCTCCATCGACGAGCAGCCCGAGACCCGGATCACGACGAACCTGGTCGGGGTCGAGCCCGAGGACGTCGAGATCGGCATGCCTGTCCGCGTCGTCTTCGAGCAGAACGACGACGTCTTCCTGCCGCTGTTCACACCAGCGGAAGTGGAGGCGCCGTGAGCGAGGAGCCGCTCGAGCGGCGCGCCGTGATCTCAGGCATCGGCCAGTCCGACGTCGGACGGCGGCTCGGACGCTCCGACCTGGACCTGACGGTAGAGGCGGCCCTCGCCGCCATCGCCGATGCGGGTCTGCGGCGCGAGGACATCGACGGGCTTTCGACCTACCCCGGCATGGGCATCGGCACGCCCGGGTTCGCCGGGCCCTCGACCCCCGAGGTGCAGGACACGCTGCGGCTGTCTCTCAACTGGCACGACGGCGGCGGCGAGGGCCCGGGACAGATGCGCGCGGTGATCGCGGCGGCGCTCGCCGTGGCGGCCGGCTTGGCCCGACACGTGCTCGTCTACCGCACGGTGAGCGAGGGCACCGCCCAGGGGACCGGAGGGCGAGAGCCGATGGGTGGCCGCCCGCCGGCCGATGGACAGGGAGGGCGGGGCGTGCCCCGCTTCGGCGGGTTCCTGCAGTGGACCCTGCCCTTCGGCGCCGTCTCCGCCGCGAACTGGCTCGCACTCGTCGCGCAGCGGCGCATGCACGAGTTCGGCCTCACCCGTGAGCAGCTGGGGCAGATTGCGCTCAACGGCAGGCGAAACGCCGCCCTCAACCCCAAGGCGATCTACACCGAGCCGATGACGATGGACGACTATCTGGCGGCGCGCATGATCACGACGCCGCTGTGCCTCTACGACTGCGACGCCCCGTGTGACGGCTCGACCGCCGTCATCGTGTCCCACCGTGACGTCGCGCGCGACCTCGACCATCCGGCCCTGCAAGTCAACGCGGTGGGTACGGCCCTGCGGGGGCGGCCGAGCTGGGACCAGTTCGACGACATGACGACGATGGCCGCTCGCGACGCCGCCGCGTCCATGTGGGAGCGGACCGAGCTCACTCCCGCCGACGTCGACACGGCGCAGCTCTACGACGGGTTCTCGGTGCTGACCATGGTCTGGCTCGAGGCGCTCCGCTTTTGCGGGAGGGGCGAGAGCGGGCCCTTCGTCGAAGGCGGTGCGACCATCGCTCGCGACGGGCAGGTCCCGCTCAACACCGCGGGCGGGCAACTCTCGGGCGGCCGGCTGCACGGATTCGGCCTGATCCACGAGGCATGCGTTCAGCTGCGCGGTGAAGGCGGCGAGCGCCAGGTCGTGCGACCCGGCGGCAGGGCGCCGGAAGTGGCAGCGGTGGCAAACGGAGGCGGGCCGATCGCCGGCACCATGCTCTTGACGCGGGGCGTGCGTTAGGCGTTCGGCTTCGTACCGGCCAGATGGTGGGCGGCGCGAGAAGCGAGGGCGACGAGGGTCAGGGTCGGCCCGTAGCCGCTTGAGGTGGGGAACACCGAAGAGTCCGCCACCACCACGTTGTCGAGCTCGTGCACCCGGCCCCACGGATCGACCACCGAGGTGGCGGGGTCGTCGCCCATGCGGGCCGTTCCCATCACGTGCCGGCTCTCGGGGATCGGCGTCGCTCCCACGCCGTGGTAGGACACACCAGGCGACGTCGTGTGCAGCACCCACTCGGCTCCCATCTCCTCCAGAACCGACTGCAGGATCTTGCCGTGGTGCTTGGACGCCGCCAGCTCGTGCCGGCCGGGCTGGTACGTGACCCGGGCCACCGGGAAGCCGCGGGCGTCGCGCACCGAGGGGCTGAGGTCGACCGTGTTCGTCGGGTAGGCCAGGTCCTCGCCCTGCATGATGAAGGCCCACATGCGTTCGCGCAGGTTCGACGTCGCGCATCGTCTGGGCATGGTGGCGTCCCCACGGGGAGTGGCGCGCCTCCATGATGGGCAGCCCTCCCCCGCTGTGCTCGACCATGCCGCCACGCATCCAAGGCAGGCCGGCTGTCGCGGCGGCGGCTCGCGAGGCGTCGTCCTGCACCATGGCGTCGTCGTGCACGTGGGTCACGGCACGCCCCTTGTGCGGGTGCAGACGCAGATCCGAGAAGTGGCCGACCACAATCGTCTGGAAGTGCACCATGAGGTGGCGCCCGAGGGCGGGGTGCTCCAGACCGGACTGCAGCAAAAGGCGCGGCGTCTCGATCGCGCCTCCGGCCACGACGACGAGCCCGGCGTCCATGGTGCGGACGCTGCCCTCGCGTCGATGTACTCGACGCCCGTGGCGCGCCGGCCGTCGGTGAGGATCCGGCTCACGTAGGTCTCGGCCATCAGCTGGGCCCGACCCGTCCCCATGGCTTTGGTCAGGAGGGCGACGGGATCGCCCTTGGCGTGGATCGGGCAGCCGAAGAAAGCGCAGAAGCCGCAGTTGTTGCACGCAGGACGGCCGTCGTAGGCGACGGAGTTCGCGGCCGTGGGTGCCTCGTAGGGGTGGAGCCCGACGCGTTCGGCGGCAGCGGAGGACAGCACCGCGCCGTACATCGGCGGTCCCGGCGGCATCGGGATAGGGCCCCGAGCGCCAGGCGGCGAAGGGGTTGGCGCCTTGCCGGCCTGAGACTCCGATGGCACGCTCGACCTCGGCGTAGTAGGGCTCGAGCTCGTCGTAGTCGAGGGGCCAGTCGACCACGTCGGCGACCTCTTGTGGCCCATACGTGGAGCGCATCCGGAAGTCCTCCTCCCGGAAGCGCGGCACTTTCCCGTCGGCATGGGTCCCGCCGCCGCCGACGGTCGTCGGGATGGAATTCACCTCCCCGACATGAGTGTGCTCGCCCTCGTCGACCGAACGCCGAAAGGCGCGCGGCTCGATCAGGGGATCCGGGCCCAAGAACCAGCGGGTGATGAACTTGATCTCGTCGTTGGAGTAGTCGGACGCGGGCCGGGTCGGGTCGTCGGGGTCGAGCAGGTGGTTACGTCCCTTCTCCAGAATCACCACCGACCAGCCGGCGCGGGTCAACACCTCGGCCGCGGTCGCACCGCCGGGACCGGATCCGACGATGACCGCGTCCGCACTCACGGCCCGGAAACCTCGGCGTCCGCGTAGCCGCGGGGCTGGACGTCGCCGTCGCAGCCGATGTACTCCCAGCCGACCCCGGCGCGGTTGCCGCCGTACTCGGGCGCGCCGTACATGCCCTCGCAGCAGTGCTCCCAGAACAGGTCGAGGAACTCCTGGTCGGCGCGGAGCCGCCGTCGCTGCTCCTTTCCTTCCACCACCGCGAAGTCTTCGCCCAATGCGGCCAACCCCTCGCGGTAGCGCTGTTGCAGCCCGACGACGGGTCCGTTGAACTCGCGCTCGACCATTCCTTGCGAACCCTCGAGGCGGGTCCGCCAGGCTAGCTCGTCCAGCCGCGACAGCCGGTGGAATGTGGCGAACTCGGCCGCTCCGCCGTGACGGCCCGACGTTGGGCCACCCGCCCAGATTCGCGGCGGGTCGAAGGTGAACGCACCCAGGAAGCCGTCGATGTAGTCGGCCACATCGGCCTCCTCCGCACCGGGCGCGCCCTGGTCGGACGGCATCATTTGCGCACATGCGGCGCGCAGGGTGGCGTACTCGCGCTCGCTGAGCCAGACCGGCACCCGATCACGGTAGCCCGTTTGCTGACGCCTTTGTCAGGTTGGGACCGCCCTCCTCGTCCCCTCGGATGGGGCATCCACGCACCGACATGGACCCGGCGAGGTTACGACCGCGGCAACCCGAGGATCCGCCCGGCGATGATGTCGCGCTGGACCTGAGACGTGCCGCCGGCGATCCCGGCCGCCTTGCTCCACAACCACTGCCGGCTCCACGGACCCGACCGAGAGGACGACGCGTCGCGCCCGGTGACGAGCAACGCGGCCTCAGCCATGTGCTGGGTCATGGACGTCCAGGCCAGCTTGACCCAGCTCGACTCCGGGCCCGGCTCCTCACCCCGGCCGAGCCGCGTCAAGGTGCGCAGGTTGTGCAGGCGCAGCACCCCGAGCTCGATGTAGGCCTGGGCCAGGGCATCGGCCACCATGGGGTCGTCGATCGCGCCGTTGGCCCGCGCCTCGTCGAGCAGGCGCGCCAGGTACGTCTCGTGCACGACCTGTTCCTTGAAGGGGAAGCTGGTCCCGCGCTCGTGCGCCAGGGTCGACCCGGCGACCGACCAGCCCTGGCCCTCGGACCCGACGAGGTGTTCACACGGCACGAAGACCTCGGTGAGGAACACCTCGTTGAACTCGGCGTCTCCGGTCATCTGCACCAGCGGTCGCACCTCGACTCCGGGCGCGGACATGTCGACGACGAGCGCGCTGATGCCCTGCTGGGGCCGCACCGAGTCCGGGTCGGTGCGGGCCAGGCACAAGCCCCAAGCGGCGAACTGGGCGTACGACGTCCACACCTTGCGCCCGCTGACGACGTACCCTCCCTCGACCGGTACGGCCCGGGTCGAGAGCGACGCGAGATCGCTCCCGGCGTCGGGTTCGCTGAAGAGCTGGCACCAGATCTCACCGGCCGAGAGGATCTCGGGCAGGAAGCGCTCGCGCTGCTCCTCGGTGCCATGGACCAGCAGGGTCGGCCCGACCAGGTTGATCCCGACCCGGTTGACGGGCTGGGGAGCCTGGGAGCGGGCATACTCGCTCTGGTAGAGCGCGACCTGCACCGGCGTCGCGTCGCGGCCGCCGTACCGGCTCGGCCAGTGCACTCCGACCCAGCGGTCTGCCGCCAGCGTCGTCTGCCACCGGCGGCCCCACGCGACCTCGTCGGCCAGGTCGACGAATGCCGGTGGGCGGCCCTGGTGCTCGGCCAACCAGTCGCGAAAGGCCAGTGAGAACTCCTCGTCCTCCGGTCTCAACGCGAGATCCACGTCGCTCCCGCACTCGAACCTGACACCTGAGTCACCGTAGTGGCGACCCGGGTATGGTCGCCTGCCATGGCGACCCGGCTGCGAGCCACGTGGGTGCCGCGCCGCGGCCGGGTCTACCGACGGCCCGGCGGCGCGTGGGACGTCCCGACCCTGGACGCGCTGGTGACGGCGCGCGGCGGCGAGGTCGTCGACGGCGAAACGCGGTTGAGCGCCGCACAGGTCGATGCCCTGGTGGCAATGGTGGCGGGGGGACTGCGCTCACGAGGCGTCCGGCGCGGTGACGCCGTCGCCTGGCAGCTGCCCAACAGCCTGGCCGCGGCGGTCCTGACCCGAGCCTGCTGGCGTCTGGGCGCCGTGGCCGCACCCGTACTGCACTCCTTCGGGCCGTCGGAGGTCGACGGCGCCCTGGCCCAGGTCGGCCCGCGCCTCGTGATCGAGCTCGAACAGGACACGCTGTCCGACCCGGCTGCGCTTGCCTGGACCCTCGGAGGCGAGCCGGTGTCGTCGGGTGCGAGTCCCTCCCGGCTCTCCGACGTCGCGCTCGTGTTGTTCACGTCGGGTTCGACCGGGTCGCCCAAGGCGGTGCTGCACACCCAACGCGCCCTCAGCTGGAAGGCGTTGCTGACGGCCCGCGTGCACTCGCTCGCGCCGTCCGATGCCGTGTTGATGCCGGCACCGATGGCCCACATCTCGGGACTGCTCAACGGCCTGCTCGCACCGGGCGCCACGGGAATGCGGGCCGTCCTCGTGCGCCGCTTCGACCCCGAACAAGCGCTGTCGCTGGTCGAGCGCGAACGGGTGACGTTCATGGCCGGCCCGCCGACCTTCTTCATCGCCATGGGGGCTGTCCTCTCCGAACACGGCGGAGGCACCGACGTCTCTTCGGTCCGGCTCGTCTCGAGCGGCGGGGCATCCGTCACCCCAGCGTTCGTCGAGGACACGGCACGGATCTTCGACTGCCGGGTCAAGCGCACCTACGGATCGACCGAGGCGCCGACGGTGACGACGAGCACCGACGCCGACTCCTTCGAACGGTCGCGCGACACCGACGGCCGGGCCGTCGGCGAGGTGGAGTTGCGGGTCTCCGATCCCGAACGCGGCACCGCGCGGCCCGCCGGCGACCGGGGCGAGCTGTGGGTCCGGGGGCCAGAGCTCTTCTCCGGCTACGCCGATCCCGAGCAGACGGCCGCCGTCATCGCACCCGGCGGATGGTTCCGCACCGGTGACCTCGCCACCGTGGACGACGACGGATGGCTCACGATCGTTGGACGTCTCAAGGACGTGATCATCCGCGGGGGCGAGAACATCTCGTCCTCCGAGGTGGAGGCCGTGCTCGAGGCGCACCCGGCCGTGCGTCACGCCGTGGCCGTGGGCTACCCCGATCCGCTCATGGGCGAACGGGTGGCGGCGTTCGTGGAGGCGTCGGGGACCTTCGACCTCGAAGAGTGCCGGTCCTGGTTCGCTCAACGCGGTGTCGCGAGGTTCAAGACGCCCGAGAGGGTCGAGCGCCTGGAGAGTCTTCCGTTGCTCGGCTCGGGCAAGGCCGACCGGGCCACGCTACGCGCTCGAGCAACGGCGGCAGCGCCCTGAACAGTGCGCCGTCAAAGCGATCGGCAGTCCGCTGCACGTGTGAGGCGCTCGAGCGATCAGCCACTCGAGCGATCAGTCATCAGCCATCGTGTGAGCGTCGGACTCGTGTCGATCGTGCGGTTGGACCAAACGCTCGCTTGTCGCCTCGGTAGCGTTCCTGTTTAATGACTGTGGACGTTTTGATCACCGGAGTCTTTCGGAGTCTTTCGCGGGGGCAGGTCGGTGGGGCGCAAGGAGGGGTGATGAGAACGAATGGATCGATTTGCTCGTATCGGTGGTCTTCGGGTCCGGCTCGGATCCTGCTGGCGTTGGCGGCCGCCACCCTGGGCTGCTTGGTCGTGCCAGCCATTGCGGCCGGGGCGGCCGCAGCACCGAATGTCTCCGACGTCGCGACCGCCCAGCCCGGTGCCCAAGTAGTTCCGGGCACAGGCACCCCGCGGCTTACCGGCGTGCAGAGCACGGTCGGAGGCGACGATGGCTCCTGCGCTCTCCTCACCTCGGGCGGGGTCGACTGCTGGGGCAGTGGCTCCTACGGCCAGTTGGGAGACGGGATCGTCTACTCCCAGGGCCGAGCCGGCAGCGCCACCCCGGTCCAGGTGGTGGGCGTCGGCGGCAGCGGGACCCTCTCGGGCGTGGCGTCGCTCACGAGTGACGCCGCCAGCGCCTACTGCGCCGCTGACTCACCTCGGGCGGGGTGGATTGCTGGGGATCTGGAAGTGCCGGCGAGCTCGGAGACGGGGTTTTCTACAAGTCGGGATACGACGGCAGCGACACCCCGGTCCAGGTGGTGGGCGTCGGCGGCAGCGGGACCCTCTCGGGCGTGGCCTCGCTCGCGAGCGCCGGTGACGGCAACTTCTGCGCCGTGCTGACCTCGGGCGGGGTCGACTGCTGGGGTTACAACATTCAGGGCGTGCTGGGGAACGGCACCCAAGCCGACAGAGCGAAGCCGGTGCCGGTGGTGGGCGTCGGCGGCAGCGGAACTCTTTCAGGGGTGGCTTCGCTCACCAGTGAGGGTTCCAATGGGGACTACTGCGCGCTGCTCACATCCGAATCGGTGGACTGCTGGGGTTACGGACTGGACGGCGAGCTGGGCAACGCGAAGTTCCACACCCGAGCGACGCCGGTCCATGTGGTGGGCGTCGGCGGCGGCGGGACACTCTCGGGGGTGGCTTCGCTCACGAGCGACGAGGTCGGCTTTTGCGCCCTTCTCACCTCGGGCGGGGTGGACTGCTGGGGCGCAGGCGAGGCTGGCCAGCTCGGGGACGCGATCTTCTACACCGGGCAGGAAGACTACGGCAGCGCCACGCCGGTCCAGGTGGTCGGCGTCGGCGATGCGGGAACCCTCTCGGGCGTGGCCTCGCTCGCGACCCAGGGCCAAGAGGGATACTGCGCTCTCCTCACCACCAGCGCGGTGGACTGCTGGGGCAGTGGCTCCTTCGGCCAGCTCGGTGACGGGATCTTCTACACCGGGCAGGAAGACTACGGCAGCGCCACGCCGGTCCAGGTGATTGCCGTCGGAGGAAGCGGAGACCTCTCAGGGGTCATATCGCTGGTGAGCGACGGGCCCGACGGGAGCAGCTATTGCGTGCTCGTCGCCACGGGTGGGGTCGACTGCTGGGGCGGTGGCGCCTTCGGCGACCTCGGAAACGGAAAGTTCTATTCGCTGAACGGACCCGGAGGCATCGCCACGCCAGTCCGGGTGCTGGATGTCAGCGGCAGCGGGACCCTCTCATCGGTGGCGTCGGTCACGACCCAAAGCCAGGGCGGGTATTGCGTCGTCCTCACCTCGGGAGGCGTGGACTGCTGGGGAATAGGCCAGTACGGCCAGCTCGGGGACGGGAAGTTCTACACGGCGCGGACGACTGGGCACCGTGGCAACGCGACTCCAGTCCGAGTGGTGGCGGTCGCAGGCACCGCAGTCCCCAACTAGCGCGCCAGGTCGCGCTTCGCCTCGCTGGCGATCTCCGATACCGAACTCGCCGGGCGAGGTGCCTTCAGTCGGGTCGCGTACTCTCCGCGGCTTGCACGCCGGCGCGGAGCAAATCGGCGATGCGGTCGCGGTGGAAGGCGGCGTCGCCGTAGCTCACTTGGTCCAACTGGGCGCGCTTGAGGTACAGGTGCATATCGTGCTCCCAGGTGAAGCCGATGCCGCCATGGACCTGGAGACCGGTCGACATGACGCGCCGCGAGGCATCGGAGCACCACGCCTTCGCCATGCTGGCGGACATGGAGCGGTCCGGGTCGTCGGCCGCCGTGCACCAGGCGGCGTAGTAGGCGGTCGAGCGCATCCCCTCGACGTCGACGAGCGCGTCGGCGAGCATGTGCTTGACGGCCTGGAACGACCCGATGGGCTTGCCGAACTGGACGCGGTCCTTGGCGTAGGAGACGGCCATGGACAAGACACGGTCGGCCGCTGCCCAACATCTCGGCGCTGGCCAGCGTGGCAGCCCGGTCGAGCGCGGCGCGGGCCGCCTCGGACCCGCCCAGGTGCAGCGCGGGCGTCGCCTCGAAAGCGAGCACAGCCGAGCTCCCTGGTGCGGTCCATGGCCGCAACGGGCGGGGGCCGCCCTTGATCACGCTGGTCGACGGCGTACACGTCGGATCCGGTGACGACCACGGCCACGTCCGCCGAAGGGGCGAAGACGCGTAGGTCCCGCCATGCCGCTGAGGAGAATCCGCGGGCCGTCGCCCTCGGCATGGAGGTGCCCGCCACGCGGCACGAAAACGAGGCAACCGGTGGCGGCACCGACGGAGATCGGCACGCCGCCAGTCCTCGGTCGGGTCCACGGCGCGAGCCTCGGGGCGCATCAGGGCTCCGAGGACGAGAATCGACGAAAGGAAGGGGGCGGCGACCAGCCGGCGACCCACCTCCTCGCACAGCACCGCGACCTCGACCGTGCCCAGGCCGAGACCTCCTTCGTCCTCGGGCACCTCGAGCGCGAGCCAGCCCTGGTCGGCCATGGCCGCCCAGGCGGCGGTGTCGAACCCGCTCGGCGCGTCGCCGGAGGCGGCGGGGGCCGCGTCGTCTCCCCTGAGCCCGCCTTCGTCATCGTGTCCGGCCCCGGGCAGGGTCCCGACCACCACCCCAGGCCCGACGCGGGCGCGCAACTGCGTCGTGTCCGGCGAAGCGGTCGAGCAGGGTGACCGCCGCCTCGCGCAAAGCCAGCTGGTCGGTCGAGAGGTCGAAGTCCACGGCGGCGCAGTCTACGGTCAGGACCCGACACGGGCGTCGACTTCCTGGTCGGCTGTGCCATGCTGCGCGGCGTGGATCTGCGCACGACGGCGGAGCAGGAAGAGCTGCGTCGCGCGTTCCGCGAATGGTTGCACGAGCATCTGCCGTGGCCGTACGGGCGCGGGCTCCCGCCGCGCTTCGACGATCTGGCGGATGCCGTCGAGTTCGGGCGGCGCTGGCAGTCCGACCTGGCCGCGGCGGGCTGGGTCGGCCTGACCTGGCCCGAGGAGTACGGCGGCCGGGGCCTGGGCGCGCTGGAGAATTACGTGGTGATAGAGGAGTTGGCACGGGCGCGGGCGCCCGAGCTGGTCGGGCGCATCGGGATCAACCTGGTCGGGCCCACGCTGCTGGCGCACGGATCGACCGAGCAGAAGCAGCGCTTCTTGCCGCGGATCCTCTCGGCCGACGAGCTGTGGTGCCAGCTCTTCAGCGAGCCCGATGCCGGGAGCGACCTGGCCTCGCTCTCGACCCGGGCCGTGCCGGTCGACGGCGGCTACCGGGTGAGCGGACGCAAGGTTTGGACGTCGTACGCTCAGTTCGCCGACTGGGGACTGTGCCTGACCCGCACCGACCCCGACGCGCCGAAGCGCCAGCAGGGCATCACGGCCCTCGTGGTGGACATGCATACCGAGGGCGTGCACGTCCACCCACTCGTCCAGTCGACCGGAGAGGCCGAGTTCAACGAGGTCGAGCTCGACGAGGCCTTCGTGCCGGCGGCGCAGCGCGTCGGTGACGAGGGCGCCGGGTGGGGGGTCGCCGGTTCGACGCTGGCGCACGAGCGAGGCGTCAACCCGCGCCAGCTCGTCATCCACTCCCAGCTGGTGGAGGAGCTCGTGCGCCTGGCCGACGCGAACGGCAGCTTCGAGAACTGGCGTCTGCGCCAGGAGTTGGCACAGGCGGCGACGGAGGTCCGCCTGTTCCAGTTGCACAATTGGCGCTCGCTGACCCGGCTCTCGAAGGGCGAGGCTCCCGGCCCGGAGGGGAGCGCCCTCAAGCTCTACTGGAGTGAGATGTCGAAGCGCCTCCACCAGACCGCCCTCGACGTCCTCGGCGACGCCTCACCTCTCTGGCACGGGGCGCCGGACAACCCCGACGACGGTGCTTGGCAGCGGTCATGGCTCTACTACCTGGCGTCGTCCATCTTCGCCGGCACCAACGAGATCCAGCGGACCCTCGTCGGCGAGCGCGTGCTCGGGCTCCCGCGAGGCTGACCCCTCGTGGACGAAGAGACGGTCCCAGGCCCGCTCGCGGGCGTCACGGTGATAGACGTCGGCACGCGGATCTCAGCACCGTTCTGTGCGGGGTTGCTCGGCGAGCTCGGGGCCGAAGTGATCAAGGTGGAGCTGCCGGGCCAAGGCGACTTCATGCGCACCATGGGTCCCTTCGTACGCCGCGACGAGGAACCCGACTACTCCCTCTCGTGGGCGGTCGAGGGACGCGGCCGGCGAGGCGTCACCTGCGATCTGCGCCGCCCCGAGGGCCAGGACCTGTTCAAGCGGTTGGCGGCGAAGGCGGACGTCCTGTGCGAGAACTTCCGTCCGGGCACGATGGAACGATGGGGCCTCGGCCCCGACGACCTGCCGACGAAGCTGGTCTACGTCCGCATCAGCGTGTTCGGCCAGAGCGGGCCGTACGCACCGCGCCCGGGACTGGACCGCCTCGGCATCGCTTTCGGCGGTCTACTCCACTTGACCGGAGAACCGGACCGTCCCCCCGTCCGACCCGGCGTCACCGTCTCGGACTACCTCACCGGAGTCTTCGCCGCCTTCGCCGCCGTGTCGGCGCTCTACGGCCGCGACACGCAGGACGCGGGAGGCGATGTCATCGACGCGCCGCTGTACGGCTCGGTGCTGCGCATCCTCGAGTGGACCCTGGCCGGGTACGACCAGCTCGGAGTGGTACGCCAGCGCGAAGGCAACCGCCTGTCTCATTCGGCGCCACTGGACAACTACCCCACGGCCGACGGGCTCTTCGTGTGCATCGTCGCCGGGTCGGATGCCAACTTCCGGCGGCTGTGCGCCGCCATGGAAAGGCCTGAGCTGCACCACCGACCCGCGCTTCGCCTCCCTGGCCGAGCGCGCCTCGCACGGCGACGAGATCAACGGCCTCGTCGCGGCCTGGACCTCGGGGCTGACCGCCGCCGACATCACCGAGCGCTGCGTCGCCCACGACGTACCCGTCGCCACCGCGTACAGCGCAGCCGACATCTTCGCCGACCCGCACATGGCCGAGCGCGGCGACCTCGTGCCAGTCGAGGACCCGGTCATCGGCACGGTCCGCCAGCAGGCGCCCTACCCGCGCCTGGCCCGCCACCCGACCCCCGTACCCACCGGCGCACCCCGCCTGGGTGAGCACAACCGCGACGTCTGGTGCGGGCTGGTGGGCCTGAGCGAGGCCGAGCTGGGCGACCTGGTGACGCGCGGCGTCGTCTGACGTCAGTGCCGCGCAGTCAGCACCGCGCCTACGGCCGTGGCGACCGGCCCGCCTACAGCCGCCTCAGCTGCGGGGAAGGCCGAGGACCCGTTCGGCGATGATGTTGCGCTGGATCTCCGAGGTTCCCCCGGCGATGGTGGCGGCGAACGAGCGCAGGTACTGCAGCGCCCAGGAGCCGTTGAAGAAGTTGTTCATCGCGTTCGTCTCGAACGGGCTCGAAGCCAAGGTGCTCGTGCTCCCACTCGGTGACCCGGTACGGTCCGGCGCCCTCGACGTCGAGACCCTCGGTCCCGAGCGCCTCCTGGGCCAACCGGCAGGCGAGCTGATCCGCCTCGCTGCTGAACAGCTTGAGCACGATGTGCTCGGGCGACAGAACGCCGCGGCTCGCCTTGGCGAAGCCGCGGTAGCCCATACATCGCATGGCGGTGGTGTCGGTGGCCAGGCGTCCGATGGCTTCGGCCAAGCGCGGGTCGTC
Organism: uncultured Acidimicrobiaceae bacterium; assembly: GCA_963767195.1. Classification (GTDB taxonomy): domain Bacteria; phylum Actinomycetota; class Acidimicrobiia; order Acidimicrobiales; family RAAP-2; genus Bog-473. The sequence continues at coordinate 1,243,350 of CAVYDA010000001.1, forward strand.
GCCGAGGGTGCTTCCGTCGGCGCCGCTCGCGGGATGCTGGGCCACGCGTACGAGGCCGTCGAGCGTCCGCTCGAGCCGCGACACGTTATTGATCCAGAGCATCCCCCGCTCGTGGCGGAGCGAGCCCTGGCTCACCGTCCAACCGTTGTTCAGCTCGCCGAGCAGGTTCTCTGCCGGTACCTCGACGTCGGTGAAGAACACCTCGTTGAAGTCGGCATGGTGGGGGTCGGTGAGCTCAGGAATGGGCCGACAGGTGATGCCGGGCGTCCGCATGTCGATGATCAGGGCGCTGATCCCGCGATGCTTCGGCGCCTCCGGGTCCGTCCGGACGTAGCAAAGGCAGAAGTCGGCATGGTGGGCACCCGACGTCCACACCTTCTGCCCGTTGACGACGAAGGTGTCGCCGCGGCGCTCCGCCTTGGTGGCGAGCGAAGCCAGGTCGCTGCCGGCGTTGGGTTCGCTCATGCCGAGGCACCACGTGATCTCGCCCTTGAGGGTCGGGAGGGCGTAGCGCTCTTTTTGCTCCTCGTTCCCGAATTCGACGACAGAGGCCGCGCAGATCGACAACCCCTGGGGGTTGAGTGAGCGCGGCACCGCGCGCTCGGTGATCACCTCAAAGTAGGTCATCTGCTCCTGGGGGGTCGCGTTGCGCCCGCCGAGCTCGGGCGGCCAGCCCGGCACCAGGTAGCCCGCCTCGAACATGGTCCGCTGGAACGTCCGGGCCCAGTCGGGCAGGTGCGACGACGAAAGCCGCTGATCGGCGTCCATCACCTCCTGCGAGGGCAGGTGCTCGTCCAGCCAAGCCTCGAACTCGGTCCGGAACGCGACCACCGTGTCGTCGGGAGCGAGCCGCATGGGCAACTATGTCACGGTGCTCAGCGCTTCGGCGAGCCGGTCGATCCCTGCTTGTAGCCCCGCCGCGCCGCGGGCAAAGCTTGAATGGCGAGCACCGTGCCGAAGTCGGGTTCGGGTCAACAGGACGGAGCCCGCGATGTCGTCCCAGGTCGCGCCCACCTCGGCGGCGAGACGAGCGTGGCGCTGCACGCCGCCGGGCTGGCGGGCGATGACGGTGCAGACCATCCGCGGATGAGCTCGTGCGTCTTACGGTCCGGGGCGCGCAACGAGTCGATGGACGCCATCCAGGCGTTCTGCGCCTGGCGCACGCCCGGGGCCCACTCTCTGCAGGAAGCGCTCCGACGGAAAGGGCCAGACGTCCGCCTCGACGTCGTAGTCGAGGGCCTCGTCGGGGTCTTCGGGGCCGGCGCCCATCACTGCGTCACCTTACCGGCGCGCGCCGGCGAGGCGTCTGCTCAGGATGCCGGTTCGGGGTCCTTGGGCTGGCCCAGCATGCGCTCGGCGATGACGTTGCGCTGCACCTCGCTGGTGCCCCCGGCGATGGTGAGGCAGCGGGTCGAGAGAAAGCCCTCCTCCCAACGCCGGGCCCGGCCGTCGAGGACGGCACCGTCGGCGCCGTAGAACGCCATCCCGAGCTCCTGCACCCGCTGCTCGTGCTCGGCGCCGAGCAGCTTGCGGACGCTCGACCCACTGCCGGGATCCACTCCCGACAGCGTGCGCAGCGTGGCGCGATGCCCGAGCAGCGCCACCGATCGTGCTTCCGCGATGAGGTGGCCGAGGCGACGGTCCAGGAGCGCTTCGGGGTCCTCATCCCCGCCCCGCCTTCCCGCCTCCGCCGCGTGACGTCGCTCCGGGCCGCGGCGCGGATCAGCGACTCGACCCCGTTGCCGAACGAGGCACCGGAGGACATCGACACGCGCTCGTTGGCCAGTGTGGTCCGCCCGATGCGCCAGCCGTCGCCGGGCGTTCCACGACGGCATCGTCGGGAACGAACACGTCGTCGAAGAAGACCTCGTTGAACATGGCCGCGCCGGTCAGCTCCCGCAGCGGCCTGATGTCGATGCCCTCGGCGCGCATGTCGACCACCAAGAAGGTGATCCCCGCGTGCTTGGGCGCGTCCGGGTCCGACCGCGCCAGGCAGATCCCGAAGTCGGCCGACTGGGCCAGCGACGTCCAGACCTTCTGGCCGTTGAGCACATATCCGCCCTCGACCCGTGTCGCTCTGGTGCTCAGCGCGGCCAGGTCGGAGCCCGCGCCCGGCTCGCTGAAGAGCTGGCACCACGACAGCCGCCCGAACAGGGTGGGCCGTACCCAGCGCTCCTGTTGCTCGGCGTCCCGTGCGCGATCAGGGTCGGGAGGGCCCAGGCGCCGACGGCCAGATGGGGACGGGACACGCCGGCGCGGGCCAGCTCCTCGTCGATGACGAGCTGCTCCAGGGGCGACGAGCCCCGACCCCACGGCGCGGGCCAGTGCGGCATGATCAAGCCGGCTTCGGCCAGCGCCTCGCTGCGCTCGGCCCGTCCGGCTTCTCCGCCACCTGCTCGACGAGCCGGCGGACGCCTCCCGGAGCGACTCCGCCTCCTCGGGCAGCTCCGCCGTGAGGTCGCGGCGGGCGCCGGCGACCGCGAGCGCGGTCACCTCCTCCTCCAGCGCGCCGACGTCCCCGCCCGCCAGCAGCTGCAGGTTCGCCACGGCGCGCTTGAGGTACAGGTGCGCGTCGTGCTCCCAGGTGAACCCGATGCCGCCGAGCGTCTGGACGCACTGCTTGGCGCATCGGACGGCCGCGGGGAGCGCGACGGACCCGGCGATGCACGCCACGAGGCGGGCCCCTTCGGGCGCCTCGGCCGTCGTCGCTCGCTCCACACCGACGGCGGCGTCCCACGCCACGGCGGCGCACTGCTCCACGGCGACCAGCATGTCGGCCAGGGCGTGTTTGACCGCCTGGAACTGGCCGATCGGGCGGCCGAACTGCACCCGCACCTTCGCGTACTCCGACGCCGTGTCGAGGCACCAGCGCGCGATCCCCGCGCTCTCGGCCGCGCCGAGCGCGAGCGCGAGGCCGCGGACGAGCTCGTCGGAGGCCCAGATCTGCTCGGCCTCCGGAGGACGAGGCCATCGACGGAGAGCGTGGCAGACGGGCCGGGTGGCGTCGAGCCCGGTCGAGGATCTCCAACGCGACCGCGTCGTCGGTGCGGTCGCGGTCGACGAGCAGCCATCCCCGGTCGCGACCGGCACGAGGAGCACCCGCGCCCCGGGCAGCCCGAGCACGGGGCGCACCGTCCCGCTGATCCGGAGCGCACCGCCCGCGGCGGGCCCGGCGTCGAGGCGGCTGCGGCCGAATGCGACGGCAGCCGTGAGCGAGCCGTCGGCCAGGCCCGGCAGCAGCTCCGCTCGCTCGCGGGCTCCGCCGACCCGGGACAGCACGGCCGAGGCCAGCACCGTGGGCAGCAGCGGGCCGGGGAAGAGCGCGGCACCGAGCTCCTCGAGGACGACAGCGAGCTCGAGCAGCCCGAAGCCCTGGCCCCCGCGCTCCTCGGGCAGATGGAGCCCGAGCCAGTCCTGGGCGGCCAACTTCTCCCACACGGGCGGGAGCGTCGCGGCCGGGTCCTCGGCCGCGGCCCGGGGCTCCGACGGCGGGCAGTGGGTGGCCAGCCAGCGCTGGGCGGTGAGGCGGAGCGATTCGTGCTCCTCGCTGAGGGCGATGGTCACGAGCGTTGTTCCTCGAACTCGACGGGCTCGCCGTCCCGCCACAAGGAGATCGCACCCACCGGGCACCCCTCGACGGCGACGCGCAGGCGTTCCTCGTCGGTGGCCGTCGCGTCCAACACGACGGAGTGGCCGTCCTCACCCAGGTCGAAGGTGGCGGGAGCCCAGAACAGGCAGTTTCCCGAGCCCATGCAGCGATCCCGGTCGATACGGATGTCCAGCGGCTCGCTCATCTCGTCCCCTCATGCCGGCCCGCGAGCATCGCGGCCGCGCCTCGCCCGACTCCGCTGTGCTCCCGTGACTCGGCCGCAGCGCCCGCGTGGCGGCCTCGTCACGAAGAGGAGACGTCACCGGTCAGGTCGAACACCACCGGCAGCGAGAGCGGGGAGCGGAAGGCGAGACCCTCGATGTGTGGGGGCGCCACCTCCGGGTCGAGCCGGAAGGGGCCGAGCCGGTCGAAAAGGGTGTTGATCGCCACCCGGGACTCCATGCGGGCGAGGTGCATCCCCAGGCACACGTGCACCCCGAAACCGAACCCGACGTGCTGGCGGACGTCGCGGAACATGTCGAAGCGGTCGGGGTCGGCGTACTTGCGCTCGTCGCGGTTGGCGGCGCCGATCATCAGCGCGATGTCCGCGCCCTCGTCGATCTTGACCCCGGCCAACTCCGTGTCGCACCGGGCCCGCCGCAGGATCACCGTCACCGGAGGCTCCCAGCGGACCGCCTCCTCGAACGCCTGCGGGAAGAGGGAACGGTCCGCGTACAGCGCCTCGAGCTGCGCCCGGTCGTTGAGCAGTGCGAACAGCAGGCTGCCCGAGGCGCGGTAGGTCGTCTCGACCCCGGCCGGGAGCAGCAGGCGGAGAAACGAGTAGATCTCCTCGTCGTTCAGCCGCTCGCCGTCGATCTCCGCCCGCACCAGGTCGCTGATGAGGTCGTCGCCGGGCGAGGTGCGGCGCTCGGCCATGACCTCCGCGAAGTAGTCCCGCAGAGCCGACGAGGCGGCCACGCCCCGCTCCCAGTTGGCCGCGACGCTCGTGATCTCAATCGCCCAGCGCTGGAACCGCGGATAGTCCGAGCGAGGCAACCCCAGGATGTGCGCGATGACCTGCACCGGGAAATTGAAGGTGACGTCGCGCACGAGATCCGAACGGCCCCGGTCCACGAAGGTGTCGACCAATTCGTTGACGACGCGGGCGACCAGTCCCTCCTCCCAGCGCTCGAGCATCTTGGAGCGGAAGCTCCCCGCCACCAGCGCTCGGGTGTGCCGGTGTTCGGGCTCGTCCATCTCGAGGATGGTGCGGCCCATCACCGGGCCCATGACGTCGGCGTAGACGACGGACGAGTAGGTCTCGTTGTCGCGCAGGACCTGGACCACCTCGTCGAAGCCGAACACCGTCACCGGTGGCGGCAACGAGGGGTCCCACGTCTCGACACCCTCGCCCAGGTCGATCGGGCCGACGTGTACCGGCGACTCGCGCAACAGCTCACGGATCAGTGGGAACGGGTCGCGGATGTTGCCCGAGACGACGTCCTTGAGCTCGAACGGGTCGAACGGGACGGCCGTGCCTGCGGTGTCCGTATCTAGCATCTTTTCCTGGTACCCCCTAGATTGAAAGTGACAGCGGATCCATTCCCTGACACCCACGTGATGTATATCAAACGAACGTTCGGGAGTCGACTGCGCCCGGGGCTCGTGACGGTCGTGGGGACGGCCGGCCGACCGATTCGACCAAGCTCGACGGCGGGTGCGCCCGCCGTGCCCGGGCTCAGGCGAAGATTGGACGGACCATGAAGAAGGCGGAACCGGATCTGGTCGGGGCGGCCGCGCGGCCGCCCATCCGGGCGACGGGTCTTCGACCAGGCGGCGGATCCTGAACATCGCCCTCACCTTGATGTCACAGCGAGGGGTCGACGGGACCAGCATGCGGGACCTCGCCTCGGCGGCCGGCCTGAACGTGGCCTCGCTCTACCACTACTTCCCCTCGAAAAAGGACCTGCTCGAGTCCGTCCTCGTCGAGCACGGCTTCCTGCCGGTGGCGGTGACGGCGCCACCCCGGCCCGGCCGGCCCGGGTTCGAAGGCGGCCAGGCCACGGAGACGGACGGGACGGAGGGCGGACGGGGCGGACGGGGCGGACGGGGCGGACGGGGAGTCGGATCTCGGCGCCTTGATCGAGGGGATCCTGAGCTCCATGTTCGAGGTCGAGGACTTCGTCCGCCTCATGGTGGGCGAGGCCATGCGGGGGACGCGACGGCGCGCTCGGTCGGGCTCGACCTGTTCTCGAACTTCGAACGCTCCATTGAGGCGTGGGTGCGCACCCACCGCCAGGACCTCGATGAGAAGGCCGGAGCCGGCGAGCTCGCCCGCCTGATCAGCGCCATGGTGGTCGGCCTGTTCGTCCAGCACGCCGGGGGCGTCATCCCGGACGAGGGGGACGACCTGATCGCCCTGCGGTCCGGGGAAGCCGCCCGGATCATTGCGCCGTGACGGCTCCGACCCCGGAAAGACCGCCCACGGCCGTCGCCGAGGAGACCTTCGCCGTTCCGGCCGCCGAGGTGTGGCGGTACCGCCTCGACTTCACCAACCTGCCCGAGTACAACCCCGATGTGAGTGGGGTGGCTCGCGTCGCCGAGGGCGATCCCGACGCCACGGGCGGCGTGCTCGGCCTCGGTGCCCGCTACACCTTCAGCCTGGCCGACCCCCGGCACCAGCACGGGCAGAGCCAGCCCATTGAGCTCTGGCCGGTCACGGCGGTGGAGCCGACTCTGGTGGCGGCCGCCATGTCGGGCGCGAACGACGCCTACGAGGAATTCACGGTCCGCCCGACGGGGGCGGGCACTTGCGAGGCCACGCTGACGCTGTGGGTGACCCTGCCCCCGGGTCTGCCCGACGACGTGGTCGCGGCGTCGGCGGCGGGCGGCTTGGCGCAGATCAGCAAGGAGCTGCGCCTCATGCGCGCCGTGCTCGAAGACCGGGCGCGGCGCTCGGCGTCGGCGACGGCCTGACCCGGGCGCGGCGCTCGGCGTCGGCGACGGCCCGACCCGTCGCGGGATCAGTCGGTCGGCTGCGCGTCCGCGGTCGTGAGTCGCTCGGCCAGGCGGCCCAGCATCTTGACGGCGATGCTCGGCGTGGTCGTGACGAGCGAGCGGAATTCGCGGGCGTCGAACACCAAGAGATCCATGTCGGTGAGGGCGACCACGTCGGCGGTGCGGATGCCGCCGTGCAAGAGGGCCAGCTCCCCGAAGTAGCCACCCGGCTTGAACCGCTGGACCTCCTTCTTCTTCACCCGGCACGACGCCTCGCCGCCGAGCACGAGGAAGAATTCGCGACCCGGCTTCCCCTGCTGGGTCAACACGGTTCCGGCGTCCACGTCAACAGGCGTCCCGAGCTGAGCGATGGAGCGCAGCTCGCTCTGCGAGCAGACGGAGAACAGCGGCACCGCTCCGAGGAGCGCGATTTGTTTCTTCGGAATCCGACTGCGCATGTGACCGCCCTCCCCCTCGCCGCCGGTGCAGCCCACCGGACCGGTGCCCGGAGCGTACCCGGGTCAGCCCCCGGCCCGCAGGCGCTCGCGCAACACGAACTTCTGCACCTTGCCCGAGGCCGTCCTCGGGAGCTCGTCGACCGATCGGATCTCCTCGGGCCACTTCTGCCGGGCCAACCCCGCCGCATGCAGGTGAGCCTGCAGCGCCGGGAGGTCGGGCGGCTCTTGGCCGGGTTGCATACGGAAGAAGGCGCACCCATGCTCGCCCAGCCGCTCGTCCGGCGCGGCCACCACTGCGACCTCCGCCACGCCCTCCATGTGCGCCAGGAGCTGCTCCACCTCAGCCGCGCTCACGTTCTCGCCGCCGCGGATGATGATGTCCTTGACCCGGTCGGTGATGGTGAGGTAGCCGTCCTCGTCGAGCACTCCGATGTCGCCGGTGCGGAACCACCCGTCCTCGTCGACGGCCTCGGCCGTCAGGACGGGATCGGTGTAGCCGGCGAAGCGGTCGGGCCCACGGGTGAGGATCTCGCCGGGCTGCCCCACTCCGGCGTCTCGCCCGTCCTCGTCCACCGTTCGCACCTCGACCCACTCCATGGGGCAGCCGTCGGTGTGGACGCGCTTCTCGCGTGGCGCCTCGTGCGCGGACCCGGTGACGGAGGGGTGCTCGGTGCTGCCGTAGGAGCGGACGAGGGAGATGCCGAGCCGGTCGGCGCGCTCGGCCACGGCGTCGGGGATGGGCGACCCGCCGAGCCCGATGTAACGCATCAGCTCGATGTGCTCGGGACCGAAGCTCGGGGAGTCGAGCAGGCTGGTGAAGAAATAGGTCGAGCCGCTGCCGGCCGAGATCTGCTCCTCGACCATGGCGCGCAGGACCGTCGGCGGGTCCCAGCCGTCGATGAGGTAGAGCGGGCGGCCGTTCACCAACGGGCAGAGGAGGCCGCCGAGCATGCCGATGGCGTGGCCGACAGGGGCGCCGACCAACGCCGGCCGGTCGCGCACGGCCTGGTTGCCGGCGAGCTGCCGCACCTCGAAGCCGAGGGTCCGGTGGGTGTGCACAACACCCTTGGGGTCGGCGGTCGTCCCAGAGGTGTAGGCCACCAGTGCGGGCGAGTCGGGGTCGACGTCAACGGGCCCGGTCAGCGCGACGGCGTCGGCGTCGGCGTGCCGCAGGTCGTCGAAGCCGAGCACGTCGGGCACGCCAGCGTGGTCGCCGACCACGAACACGTGCTCGAGGTCGTTCAGGCCGTCGCGGACGGTGGCCAGCTCGGCCAGGAAGTCGCGCTTCGCGTAGCGCCCCACGATCACGAGGGCGCGGGCGCGGCTCTGGCGCAGGATGAAGCCGACCTCCTTGGGGCCGTAAAAGTGCACGATCGGTACCAGCGTGACCCCGAGGAGGGCGCAGGCGTAGAAGGTGACGGCCGCCTCGACCCAGTTGGGTAGTTGGAACGCCACGACGTCCCCCGGCTCCACGCCATGGGCCCGGAGGCCGCCGGCCACGCGGAGCGCCTCCTCGTAGACCTCCCCCACCGTGCCCAGGTGCGGGTTCGTCGGGGACCAGATCCGGATGCGTCGCGTCGTGTCCTGGAGCAATGCGTCACTCAGGAATCGCCCGAGCGAGCGGTCGTCCCAGGCTCCCTCGGCCCGGTAGCGCTCCGCCAGGTGTGCCGGCACCGGCCGAAGCCCGGCGCGCAGCTCGGATGGGGGCGCCATCAGGCCGACTCGATGGACACGTCGGCCATCAGGCCGACTCGATGAACATCGTGGCCAGCCGGCGGCGGTGCGCCGCGGCGCCGCCGGAGAGCACGTCGTTCTGCTTGACGCGCTTGAAGAGGAAGTGGGCGTCGTTGGCCCAGGTGAAGCCGACGCCGCCGTGCAGCTGGATGTCGTCGCCCGTCACCCGCACCCCGGCCTCGGCCGCGTAGCTCGCCGCCATGGCCGCAGCCTGGCGCGCGCTCGGGCGCCTCGATGTCTGAGGCCCATGCCGCGAACTGGACGCCGGCTCGGGCCATCTCGACCTGCTGGAACATCTCGACCAGCCGGTGGCGCACGGTCTGGTAGGTGGCGACCGGCTTGTCGAAGACGACGCGTTCGGACGTGTAGGCGATGGCGTCGCCCAGGGCGCGGTCGGCGGCACCGACCGTCTCGGCGGCCAAGACGACGGCGAGGTCGTCCTGCACCCGCTCCCACAGCAAGCGGTGGCTCCCGGTCAGCCCAAGGGGCACGACCGGGGCCTCTTCGAGCTCCAACCGCGCCAGCTTCCGCGTCGGGTCGAGCGAGGGAACGACCTCGACCGAAGCACCCGCGGCCGTCGAGGGCGACTCGAGCAGGAAGGAGCGCACGCCTTCCTCGCTGCGGGCCACGACGATGGCCCAGTCCGCAGTGTGTCCGTCCAGGACCGCCGGTTTGTGACCGCTCACCACCCAGCGCGCGCCCTTGCGCCGCGCCCGTGTTCGCACGGTACCGAGCGGCTCGCCGTGACCCTGCTCGCCGAGGGCGACCGTGCCGCGGCGCGTGCCGGCGGCCAGGTCGGCGAGGAGCTCGGTCGCACCGAGGGCGCGGGCAGCCAGCGTCGCCGCCACGGCCGACGAGAAGAACGGGCCGGGCAGCGGGAGACGTCCCATCTGCTCGGCCACGATGCACACCTCCAGCAGGCCTGCGCCGTCGCCCGCGCCGCCGAGCTCCTCGGGGATGAGAAGGCCCGTCCATCCCAGCTCGACCAGCACCGACCACAGTTCGGGCGTGACGCCGCGGTCGTCGTCGGCGAGACGGCGCAGCAATTGGGGGTCACAGGCGCGCTCCAGCGCGGCACGCGCCACCTCTTGAAGCGCCAGCTGTCCCTCGTCGTACGTGAAGTCCACGGCCTACGGCCTCTCCCCCGTCCGTGCAACGCCGTCGTGCCGGTGCGCAATTCCGCTCCCTGACACCGGCGTCAGAGTACACGGTGGTCAGGTACCCTTCCCCGGGTGGACTTCGCCCTGACACCCGAGGACGAGAAGTTCCGCGACGAGCTCCGGGCGTGGCTGGACGTGCACCTGCCGCCGTTCCTGGAGGCGGAAGCCCTCGGCGACGACGTGCAGCTGAGCGGCGAGGCGAGCCAGAAACGTCGGCAGAAGTGGCAGAAGACTCTGCACGAGGGTGGATGGGCGGCCATCCACTGGGGTCCCGAGTTCGCCAACGGTCGCACCATCAACGCCATGCAACGCCTCATCTACTCCGAGGTGATGGCCGAGTACCGCACGCCGGGCATGTTCAACACCAACGGGATCTGGCAGATCGGCCCGATGATCATCCAGTGGGGCACGGAGGCACAGAAGGCGCAGTGGTTGCCTTCGATCCTCGAGGCAGAGGAGCACTGGTGCCAGGGCTTCAGCGAGCCCATGGCCGGCAACGACCTGGCCAACCTGCGCACCACGGCCATCTACGACCCGGACACGGACGAGTACGTGGTGAACGGGTCGAAGATCTGGATCTCGTCGGCCCACCTGGCGACGTGGGGACTGTTCTTGCTGCGGACGGACCCGGGCGCGCTGGAGCGGGGAAGGAAGCACGAGGGCATCACGGCGTTCGTGCTGAACATGAAGACGCCGGGGATCGACGTGCGGCCGATCAAGGACATGGCGGGCGAGGAGCTCTTCAACGAGATCTTCTTCACCGACGTGCGGATTCCCGCTTCGTGGAGACTGGGCGAGGAAGGCGCCGGCTGGATGGTGGCGATGGGCACGCTCGGCTTCGAGCGTGTCGGCATCGCGTCGCAGATCGCCATCCTGGCCGCCGACCTACGGGCGGTGGTGGAGGCGGCCCGGAGCGTCAACCCCGACGCGCTCGAGGACCCTTCGCTGCGCGACCGGGTGGCGCGCCTTTGGACCGAGGTGGAGCTGGCGCGGCTGCTCTCGCTCCGGGCGCTGTCGAAGATAATGAAGGGCGAGAAGAACTGGCCCGAGGTTCCCTTCGCCAAGCTCTCGTGGTCGTCGATGGCGCAGACGCTGGCCGAGCTGGCGGTCGACCTGCTCGGTCCGGCGGGCTTGCAGGCGCGGGGTGGTCCGGACGCGGTCGACCGGGGCAAGTGGACGCGGCTGTACGCCTTCCAGCGCTACTCGACCATCGGCGGGGGTTCTACCGAGATCCAGAAGAACATCATCGCGGACCGGGCCATCGCCATGCCCGGCAAGTCCCGCACCTGACGGCGTCCCAGGCGGCGGTGTTGTCCCGATGAGCACGGACCCCCGCGCCGCGTGCATCGTGGGTGCGGCGCGGCGCACCTGGCACCGCGACGACGCCGACGTGGTGGCCGCAGACGGGCAGGCGCCCGAGCCGCTCGACATGTGGGAGCAGACGGCCAGGGCAGCGGCGGAAGACGCCGGCGCGCCGGCGGCACTCGCGACGCTGGAGAGCATCGACGTCGTGTACTCGCAATCGTGGCAGTACGACGACGCGGTGGGCCGCCTGGCCGAGCGGTTCGGAGCGTCGCCGCGGCGAGGTCGCTACTCGGGCATCGGGGGGTCGGTACCCCATGTGCTGGTGACCGAGGTGGCGCGCGACATGGCCGCGGGCGATCTCGATCTCGCGTTGGTGACGGGCGGCGAGGCGTTGGCGACCGTGCGGGCGTTGAAGAAGGCGGGCGAGAAACCGCGCTGGTCCTTCCGGCCGGCCGAGAGGCGCCCATTCCCGATGGACATGGAGTTCGACCCGTCGGAGATCAGCCACGCCCTGTTCGAGGCCTATCTGACCTTCGCACTCTTCGACAACGCTCGTCGGGCGCATTTTGGCCGCGGGCTCGATGCCCACCGGGAGTCGTTGGGCAAGGTGATGTCGCGGATGACAGAGGTCGCGGCGGCCAGCCCGCACGCATGGTTCCCAGTGGCGCGGACGGCGGACGAGATCGCCGGGGTGACGCTGGACAACCGCTTGGTGGCGTATCCCTACACCAAGCTCATGACCTCCATCATGGACGTCGATATGGCGGCGGCACTCGTGATCGCGTCGGCGGAGAAGGCGGACGCGCTCGGTGTGCCCGAGGAGAAGCGGGTGTACCTGCGGGGCTGGGGGTACGCCGAGGATCCGGCCCACGTCGCCGGCCACCCTGACCTGTGGCGCTCCCCCGGCCTAGGCGCCGCCTCGGCGGCCGCGCTGGCGGGCGCCGGAATCGGCGTCGACGAGGTGGCTCACTTCGACCTGTACTCGTGCTTCGCCAGCTCCATCTGCTTCGCTCTCGACACACTGGGGCTGGCCGAGGACGACCCTCGGGGCGCGACCCAGACAGGGGGGCTCCCGTACCACGGCGGCCCGGGCTCCAACTACGTGACGCACTCGCTGGCCGCGATGGCCGAGGCGCTCCGCGCCGACCCGGGTTCCTACGGCCTCGTGAGCGGCGTGGGGATGCACATGCAGAAGCACGCGTTCGGTGCGTGGTCGACGACACCGCCTTCGGGCACGGCGGCGGCGGCGGCCGCCTCGGCCTCGGGCTCGGCGGCGGCCCCGTCGGGGACGTGGCATGGCCGCGGGCGCGGAGGAGCTCGGGATCGTCACCTCGCCGTCGGGACCGGCCACCGTGGCGGCGTACACGGTGCTCCACGGCCGTGACGGCGCGCCGGAGCGGGCGGTGTTGGTCTGCGACTTGCCCGCTGGCGGCCGCTGCTACGCGCTGCTCGACGGCGGTGGGGAGGCACTGGCGCAGGCCGAGCGCGAAGAGCTGGTCGGGCGGCGCGTGACCCTCACCACCGAGGACCGCCTCAACCTGGCCCGGGTCGACTGAGCTCCTCTCGACCACGGATCTGGCGCAGACCACGACAAGGCGGACTACGACAGGGCGGACTACGACCAGGCGGACTACGGATTCGGGCCAGGTGACGGACACGGATACGGCCGGGAACGCGGACGCGGACGCGGGCGCGAACGACGTGGCGGTCGGCGGGATCGACGGGTGCCGGGCGGGCTGGGTGTTGGTGACGGTGCCCGTGACCCTGGACGCGGCGACTGTCAGCGGGGAGCTGCCGTCCTTCGATCCCGGCACGGTCGGGGTGCGGCTGGTCCGCCGCCTCGAGGAGTTGGGCGAGGATCTCGACTCGGGCCGGCTGGCCGCGGCCGCCATAGACATACCGGTCGGCCTGCCTTCGTGCGGGCCGCGGGCGGCCGACGTCGAAGCACGACGGCTGCTGGGGTCGCGGCGCAGCTCGGTCTTCCCGGCTCCGGCGCGCTGCGTGCTCGGGGCACGCACCTACGAGGAGGCGTGCGCGCGGTCTCGAGCGGCCTGCGGCAAGGCGATCTCGCGCCAGCTCTTCAACATCCTGCCCAAGATCGAGGAGGTCGACGCGGTCGCAGTAGCCCGGCTCGGCAGCACCGACTGGTCGAGATGTGCCCCGAGTTGAGCCTCTGCTTCATCGCCGGCGCGCCCATGGCCCATCCGAAGACCACGACCGGAGGGTCGGGTCGAGCGCATGGAGGTTTTGGGCTCGGTGTTCGGTAGGTCGGTCGTGGCGCGTCATGCGGCCTGCCCGCCGGCGGGCGCACGGCCCGACGACGTCCTTGACGCCTTCGCCGGAGCGTGGACCGCGCTCCGCGTCGCTGTCGGTATCGCACATGCGACTGGGGGGCGAGCGCGACGAGCGAGGGTTGCGCATGGAGGTGGTGGTCTGACTCGCGGGCCACAATGGCTCTGTGTGCCGGTCGCCCTCTTCGATCTCGACAACACGCTCTACGACCGGGAGGGCACGATCCGCCGCTGGGCGGCCGCATACGTCGAGGGACGGCCGGACCCGGCCGGCGAGGTCGAGTGGCTGTGCGAGGTGGACGGCGACGGCATGACGGATCGGACGGAGATGTGGACCCAGGTCCGACGGCGCTACGGCCTCGATACGCCGGTGCCAGAACTCGTGGCCAGGTACCGCCGGGAGTACCTCGACGCCCTCGAACCCGACCCACGCAGTCATCGGGCTCTCGGCCTGCTGAGGGACGCGGGGTGGCGTATCGGGGTGGTCACCAACGGCCCGATGCCGCACCAAGCGCACAAGGCCGAGCGGCCTGGGTCTCCTCTCCCTCGTCGATGGCTTCTGCGCATCGGGTGAGGTCGGCTTCGCCAAGCCCGACCCGAGGATCTTCCGCGAGGTGATCCGCCGCTGCGGGGGTCCTTCGCCCGACACGTGGATGGTGGGCGATTCGCCGCCGTCCGGACATCGGCGGCGCACGTGCACTCGGGATCCGGACCGTGTGGATCCACCGAGGACGGGACTGGGACCCTGCAGACGGCCCGGCTCCGGACCACGTCGCGGGATCGGTCCCCGAGGCGGTCGAACTATGCCTACTGGGCTCCACGTTCGGTGACGGGCGATCCCGGCAGCCCGGACGAACTGACGACGGCCTGACGGGTCGACGGTCCGACGGGTCGACGGTCAGGCGACCAGGCGGTCAGGCGGTCAGGCGGTCAGATGAGGGTCAGCCCGCCGTCGACCGCGAGAACCTGCCCGGTGATGTAGCTCGCCTCGTCCGAGAGCAGGAACACCGCAGCGGCCGCGACCTCCCACGCCGTGCCTTGGCGCCCCAGCGGCACCGGGGCACGGGTCCGCGAGGGCCGGCCGGCCGAGGCGGCGCGCCCGAGAGGGGTGTCGATGAGCCCGGGCGCGAGCACGTTGGCCCGGATGCCGCGGCGCGCCCCCTCGACCGCGACGTGCCGGGAGAGGCCGATGAGGCCCGCCTTGGAGGCGTCGTAGGCAGGGATGCGGCTGCCCGGGCGGAGCCCGGCCACCGAGCCGACGAACACGATGGCGCCGTCGTCGGGCAGCGTGACCAGAGCACGGCGCACGAGCATGAAGTGCGCCCGCAGATTCAGGTCGAACGTGCGGTCCCAGTCGTCGGGCGAGGTGCCGGCGACGCCCATGCCGTAGCCGGTGCCGACGTTGAGGACGATCCCGTCGGGAGTCGAGGCGCCGTCGACGGCCAGACGGCAGCCCTCTTCGGTGGTGACGTCGGCGACGACGACCGCCGCCTTGCCTCCCTCCTCGCTGATGAGCCGCCACGTCTCCTCGGCGGCTGCCTCGTCCTTGTCCACGCAGACGACGGACGCGCCCTCACGCGCGGCACGCAGCGCGATGGCGCGACCGTTGCCGACGGGCGCGTCGACCTCGCGCGAACGCTGCGTTCCCGCGCCGACGACGGTGATGCAGCGCCCACGCAGCAGGGGGCCCACCGGATCATTCCTCCGGACGCGGGGCCGGCCCGGCGGACACTCTCGCCGCCTGTGCGGCGGCCCGCGGTTCGAGCGGGACACGCAACGAGGCGAGCACCGTCGTGAGCATCATGTAGTGCGCGATGAGCATCAAGAGCTCAATCAGCTCGCTGTCAGTCGAGTCGAGCCGCCAGTTCCTCCCACGTCGTGTCGGAGACCGAGCCGTTGTCGGCCGTCTCGTCGACGGCGTGCAGCGCCGCCGCCTCGAGCGGTGACCACGACAAGGTGGAGTAGTCGTCCCCGACCGCCTGTATCTCGGCCAGGCTGACGCCCGCACGCTCGGCCAGTCCGATGTGCTGGGCCCACTCGTAGGACCCGCCGAAGCGCGTCGCGGTGCGCAGGATGACCAGCTCGCGCAAGCGGCCCGGCAGGGTGCCGAAGAGGAGCGCACCGCCGAAGGCCGTCCAGCGCCGGAACAACTCCGGCGCGCGGGCCAGCGTCGTGAAGATGTGCATCGGCTCTTCGGTGCCTCCGGACGACCCCTGGAGCAATCGGGTCAGCCGCTCGTCCCATTCCTCCGGTGGCAGCGGGGGGATGCGGGGACCGGGCACTCCCGCATCGTAGGCACGACGCTCGGCATCGGTTGGATTCGGCGTCCGGCGTCCTCAGAGGACGGGGGCGGTCCGGATTCGGCGGCGTCAGTGGCGCGGGACGGAACCCCATCGGCGGCGGGCCGGCGCCAGGCAGACGGCTGATCTCCGCCTCGGGACGGGACACCTCGTCGACGAGCCCGTAGGCGACGGCGGCCGGCGCATCGAGGAACCTGCCGGCCACGACGTCCTGGCGCACCAGTTCGACCGATCGTCCCGCAGCCGCGGCCACGCGGGCGCAAAAGCGTTCCCGCTCGTCCGTGCGCAGCTTCGACCATTGCTCGACGTTGCGTACGTGCACCGGCGACTGCTCGGTCGCGGGCTCGCGCAGGGCGAAGCGCGTGCTGGGCATGGCCACCCGGCGCGCGCACACCGCGACGACGCCCACCGCGCCGGCTCCGACCTGGCCCAGGCACAGCGCGTGCACCGGGACCCCTAACAGCTCGACCACGTCCATGAGCGTGAGCGCGAGGGCGAGGCTCCCGTCGCCTGAATCGACGCGCAGCGTGACCGGCTCGTCGCCCTCGGCGTCGAGCGTCATGAGCTCGGCCGAGGCACGCGCCACGGCAAGGTCATCGAGGGTCCCGTGCAGCAGCACGACGCGCTGTTCGAAGAGCCGTCGGGCCAGCGCTTCGGGCAGGCCGCCGCCAGGGCGGGGGTGCCGGTCCCGGGCGGGTACAGCAAGTGGCCAGTCGCGGTCAGCCATGCTGGATCCTCCATTCCAGTCGTGCCCCGAGGGCCTGCGTGTACCGCTCCACGGTAGAGAGCCGCACGTCAAGGTCGCCCCCCTCGAACCGCGCCACGGCGGACTGGGACGTGCCCATGCGGGCGGCGACCTCCGACTGGGACAGCCCGAGCTCACGGCGCAGGGACAGGAGCTGGCCCGTCACCGAGCGGCGTCGCTCGGCCATCTCCTTGAACCCCGGGAAAGACGGTCGGGTGGCGACGGTCGCTCACGGCACCATTATCTCACATTTGATATAACCTGGCAGGGAACGAGCACGACCGGACGGGGCAACCGCAGGGACCCAGCTCGCCGCCCGGTCGGTCACCGTGAAATGGCGAAATGGAGAGAAGGCAGACCATGTCGATGCCGAAGCCAGCCCAGGTCCTTGTCCCGACGGTCATCGAGGAGGGAAGCCGGGGCGATCGTGCCTTCGACATCTACTCGCAGCTGCTCCGCGAGCGCATCGTCTTCCTCGGCCAGGAGGTGGACGACCAGGTCGCCAACCTGATCATCTCGCAGATGCTGTTCCTCGAGGCCCAGGACAACAAGAAGGACATCTGCCTCTACATCAACTCCCCCGGCGGCGTCGCCTATGCGGGCATGGCCATCTACGACGTGATGCAGCACGTCGAGCCCGACGTCTCGACCATCTGCGTGGGCATGGGCATGTCGGCGGCCGCCATGATCCTCTCGGGTGGCGCCGCGGGGAAGCGCTTCGCTCTCCCCAACGCCCGCATCATGATCCACCAGGGCTCCGCCGGCGCCCGGGGCGCACCGTCGGACATGGAGATCCAACTACGCGAGGTCCTCTCGCTGACCCGGCGCATGGCCGAGATCATCGCCCACCACAGCGGCCGCCCGTCGAGCAGGTCTCGGCCGACATCGACCGCGACCACTACATGACCGCGGCCGAGGCGCGGGACTACGGCATCGTCGACGACATCATCGTGCCCCGGCGCGGCCGTGTGCGCCTCCGAGCTCGAGCTCCAGGTGGCGGGCGCCTGACGCAGGCTGGGCCCGACTCGCCGGACGTGACGCGACCGCCCCGTCACGGCGGAGTTGACGCTGCGGCGCCTCGACCCGTCCTCGGCGGAGATGACACTCGGCGCCTCGACCCGCCTCGGCTCGGAGGTGCGCGCCCGCCCCGGTCCGCGTCGCGCGCCGCTTCGCACCCGGAGCGGGTCGGCGCATAAGGTGGATGACACGGGTGTCAGGGAAGGGCGAGGCCGCCTGCCGACCGGCACCAGGGGAGGACAACCGATGCGCACCGAAGACATGATCCTGGTCAGCGTGGACGACCACGTCATCGAGCCCCGGGGCATGTTCGACGGGCTCCTGCCCGGCGAAGTACCAGGACAAGGCGCCCAAGCTGATCCGCCGCGACGACGGGACCGACGACTGGTTCTACGACGGCAACGAGATCCCCAACGTCGGCCTCAACGCCGTGGTGGGCCGGCCGCCCGAGGAGTACGGCATCGAGCCCATGTCGCTCGACGACATGCGCGTCGGCTGCTACGACGTCCACGAGCGGGTGCGGGACATGTCCGTCAACGGCGTGCTCGGGTCGATGTGCTTCCCCTCGTTCCCCCAGTTCTGCGGCCAGCTCTTCGCCCGGCGCGAGGACAAGGACGAGGCGCTCGCCATGGTGCGGGCCTACAACGACTGGCACATCGACAAGTGGTGCGGCGCCGAGCCCGGCCGCTTCATCCCCCTCTCCATCCCCGCCATCTGGGACCCCGAGCTCGCGGCAGCCGAGGTGCGCCGCGTGGCCGCGAAGGGCTGTCACGCCGTGACGTTCTCGGAGAACCCCGAGAAGCTGGGCTGGCCGTCGCTGCACATCGGACCATTGGGACCCGTTCTGGACGGCCTGCGCCGACGAGGGCACCGTCGTCTGCATGCACCTCGGCTCGTCCTCGCAGCTCGTCGATGACCTCCGCCGAAGCGCCGATCGACGTGATGATCAGCCTGCAGCCGATGAACATGGTGCAGGCGGCGGCGGACCTTTGTGGTCGCCCGTCCTGCGCAAGTACCCGACCCTGCGCTTCGCGCTCTCCGAGGGCGGCATCGGCTGGATCCCGTACGCCCTCGAGCGCATCGACTACGTCTACCAGCACCACCACAAGTGGACGGGCCAGGACTTCGGCGACAGCTCCCGAGCCAGGTCTTCAAGGACCGCATCATCACGTGCTTCATCGACGACGCCTTCGGCGTGGAGAGCCGCAAGTACCTCAACATCGACAACATCACCTGGGAGTGCGACTACCCGCACTCGGACTCGACCTGGCCCACGTCCCCCGAGGCGGTCATGAAGTACCTCGACGGCGTGCCCGACGCCGAGATCGACAAGATCACGCACCTCAACGCCATGCGGCACTTCCAGTTCGACCCGTTCAGCGCTGCGGCCCCGTGAGAAGTGCACCGTGGGGGCGCTGCGGGCCGAGGCGACCGACGTCGACACCTCGCTGGTCTCGCGGGCGCACGGCCACACGACCACCAACGACGAGGGCATCGTCAGCGTCTCGACCATGCTCGCCCGCACGCCGGTCAGCTCAGGACTGAACCCTTACCTTCCGTTCTCGTGCCGATCGACTACGCCGTCGGTGACGACCACGTCGTCACCATCACCATCAACCGTCCCGAGGCGCGCAACTCGCTGGACATGGAGCACTTCTTCCAACTGCGCTCGGCCTGGGACCGCTTCGCCGAGGACGATGACGCGTATGTCGCCATCGTGACGGGCGTCGGGCGCGACTTCTGCGTCGGCGCCGACCTCAAGTCGTACATCCCCCAGATCACGGAACTGCAACGCAAGATCAAGTCCGGCGAGGTGGAGGAGCTCGGCGGCTACCGCCTCGACGACGGGGTCAAGGCGGTGCTGCGCGGGACGAAGCCTGTACAAACCCATCGTCGCCGCGGTGAACGGGACGTGCGTCGCGGGCGGCATGGAGATGCTCGGCGGGACGGATCTGCGGGTGGCCGCCGACACGGCCACGTTCGGCGTCATGGAACCCAAGCGCGGCCTCTTCGCCGGCGGCGGCACCACCGTGCGCCTCCCCCGACAGGTTCCTTTCCCCGCCGCCATGGAGCTGCTCCTCTGCGCCGACCAGGTGCCCGCGGCGCGGGCCTACGAGATGGGCGTGCTCAACGAGGTCTGCCGCCCGGCCGACCTGATGGAGCGGGCCTACGACTACGCGCACCGCATCACGGCCAACGGCCCCTTCGCCGTCCGCAAGACCAAGGAGTCGGTGCTGCGCGGGATGGCGACCGACATGACCGAGGCCTACCGGATCGAGTCGGAGATCTCCGGGCGAGGTCTTCTCGAGCGAGGATGCCAAGGAGGGTCCGCTGGCGTTCGCCGAGAAGCGGGCGCCGAACTGGAAGAACCGCTGACCCTCGACCATTGCGCCCCGCTCCGACGCCGCGCCGGAGTCACCCCTTCTCCACCACGCGGGACCAGCGCGTAGACGAGCGTCACCTGGTCCGTCTCGAGCTGGGTACCCGGTTGGACCGGAACCGCCGATGTCGGTGCAGACGACGCCTGGTCGAGCCCGTCGCTGCCGAAGATCGCCTGCTGCGGTGGTTGCGTGTTGTCGGTCAGCGAGCAGACCGGCCCGAGCCGGCGTCCAGCGGCGGCCGCCATCGCCTCGGCGTGCGCCACGGCCAGACGTACCGCCTGGGCCCTCGCCTCGTCCTGGACCTGCGCCGGGTCCGAGAGGGAGAAGGTGAGCCCGTTGATCTGGGCGGCGTCGCCCGCGGCACCGACGACGGCGTCGATCGCCGCCCCCGCCTTCGTGACGTCGCGCATCGTGGCACTGACCGTGTCCGTGACCTGGAAGCCGGTCAGGGTCGGCACGCCATGCGGGAAGGCGTACTGCGGTGACAGGGCCAGGCCCGTCGTCTTCACGTCGCGAGCCGCCACGCCGCTGGCCGCGAGCGCGGCGAGCGCCTGGGCCACCTTGGCGTTGTTCTCGCTCAGGGCGCCGTCGACGACCCGGCGGTCGTGTTGAAGCCGAACGACCGCGTTCAGCACGTCGGGGGTCCCCGTCGCCAGGCCCGTGCCCTGGACCGTGATCCTCGAGGTCGAGCGGCCACACCCCTGCGACGCCGACTGCGGTCGCCGCGCGACGCCGACGCGGGGAGGCCCGCCGGCGTCGTCCAGCGCCACGGCCAGAGCGGCGGCACCGAGCACGAGGGCGCCGCCGGCGACGCGCGAAGGCGACTCGCACGCTCGGTTCGCCTGCGGCGGACGATCGGAGTCGGCTTCGGGCATGGTCGGACCTCCTGCGGCTCAGGGCTGCTTGCCGGGAGATGAGACGCCTGCTGGACCCGGATCGGTTCGTTCCGGGGCGAGGCTGACCGGCCTGTCCAAGCGGTCCTCTGGTCAGCCGAGCGCGGTGAGCGCCTCCTCGTCGAGGTCGACGTCCGACCGCGGCCAGGTTCTCCTCCAGGTGCCCGAGCGAGGACGTGCCGGGGATCAGCAGCACGTTGGGCGCGACGCTGGAGCAGCCAGGCCAGGGCCACCTGGGCCGGCGTCGCCCCGAGCCGATCCGCCGCCGCCACGACGGCCGGGTGGGTGAGCACCGGCTTGTCCGGCATGAAGGCGGAGCCGAGCGGGAAGTACGGCACGTAGGGCACGCCGTCGGCGGCGCAGGCGTCGAACACGTCCTGATCGGAGCGGTCGGCGACGCTGTACGCGTTCTGCACGCAGGCGATCGCCGTGGCCGCGGCGCCCGGCGGTACTCGTCGAGCGTGACGCGTGCTGAGCCCGACCCCGCCGATCAGGCCCTCGTCCCGCAGTGGCGACCATGGCGCCGAGCTGCTCGTCGAACGGCACCTCGGCCCCGGGGTGGCGGCGCAGGTTGACCACCGGCACCTGCTCGAGGCCGAGCGAGGCCAGGTTGGCCTCCACGCCCGGCGCGCAGCTCCTCGGGGCGCTGCGCGCCGATCCACTGCCCCGATGTCGTCGCGCGCGGCCCCGACCTTGGACACCAGGACGAGGTCGTCGGGGTACGGGTGCAGCGCCTCGCGGATGAGCTCGTTGGCGACGTCGGGCCCGTAGAACTGCGCGGTGTCGATGTGGTTCACCCCGGCGTCGACCGCCCGGCGCAGGATCGCCGAGCGCGGTCGCCCGGTCCTTGGGCGGCCCGAACACGCCCGGGCCCCGGCAGCTGCATGGCGCCGAAGCCCATGCGGCGGACGGGCCGGCCCGCGAGGGTCACGGTGTCCTCCCAGGCCGTCGATCACCGGGCCTCCCGTACGGCAGCGGCCAAGCAGCGAAGGGAAGCCGACGATGAAGGTCTGCCGGCGCCAACCCCGGGCCGGCAAGCCCGCGTTGGCGGCGATCCGTCCCGCCACGAGCGCCTCGGCCGGCATGGATGACCGCCGTGTCGCCGCCAGAAGCGCACGAAGCACGTCGCGTGGGGGCAGCGCGCCGCCGCTCATGTCCGCCGGCCGGTCGTAGGCCTTGCGGACTGAGCACCAATCGCGCCAGGACCACGATGCCGCCGTCGAGGAGGAGGAACCAGAAGAGACGAGGGGCGACCGCCGGACGCCTTCTCTTGCCATGCCCTCGTTCTAGTCGATCTCCGGAGGCTGACCACGACTCGCCCGAGCCGCAGCCGCGAGCTGGCCGCACGCCGCGTCGATCTCGACGCCCCGCGTGACCCGGATCGTCGCGTTGACGTCCAGCGAGGTCCAGCTCGTCGCGAAAGCCTCGGACCCGCTCCGGCGAAGACCCGACCACGGCGTAGCCCGGCGTCGGGTTGAGCGGGATCAGGTTGACGTGCGCGCCGCAGCGGACGGGCGAAGGCGGCGAGCTCGGCCGCGTCGCTGTGCCAGGTCGTTGACGCTGGTCGATGAGCGCCCACTCGATCGACAGCCGGCGCCCGCTGGCGCTCCACGTACTCTGCGACAGGCCTCGGACAGGAGCGCCGAGCGGGTAGCGGCGGTTGATGGGCACCAGCTCGTCGCGCAGCGCGTCGTTGGCGGCGTGCAGCGACACGGCCAGGTTGACCGGCAGCGTCTCGGCGGCGAGCCGGCGGATGCCAGGAACCAGCCCGACGGTGGACAGCGTCAGGTGACGCGCCGAGAGGCCCATCTCGCCGTGCAGGCGGACCACGGCGGCCCACACCCGGTCGTAGTTGGCCAGCGGTTCGCCCATGCCCATGAACACGACGTTGGAGAGGCGCCGAGGCCGCGCCTCGCGCATGGCCGCCGCCACCTGCTCCACGATCTCGCCCGATGAGAGGTGGCGCCGGAACCCGGCCTGCCCCGTGGCGCAGAACTGGCAGGCCATGGCGCACCCGGCCTGGGTCGAGACGCAGACGGTGACCCGGTCGGGGTACGCCATGAGCACCGTCTCCACCCGACTGCCGTCGGCGAGCGCCCACAGCCACTTGGTGGTCTCTCCGCCATCCGCCGTCTGGTGTGAGATCTGGCGCAGAGCCGGCGGGAGCGCCACGGCCAGCCGGTCGCGGAGGGAAGCCGGCAACTCGGTCATCTCTTCGGGCCGCTGCACCCTCAGATGCAGACCGTCCCAGACTTGGCGTCCCCGGAACACGGGCTCACCCTGGAGGAGCTCGCTCAACTCGGCGCGCGACAACTCGTAAGGCCCGGGCATCGGTCCATTCTCGCCGCTGGGGCCGGAGTCGACGCCGCACCAGTACTCGGGAGGCCTGCTGTGCGCGCCTCCGCACCCCCGCACCCCCGCATCCCCGCGCCCCCGCACCCGGACCCATGCCCCGCGACGCCCCTCCTCGGGAAGCGTCCTCGTCCAGTCGCCGCCCGAGGATCACCGTTGCCGGCCTCGGTGAACGAGCTGCTGGCGCCGTTGACGCACCCAGCCGAGCGCCGTCACCACACTCTTCGACGGGGTGAACCGCTCAACGGCTCCCTGACATGCGGGAGAGATCCCGGCGGAATCTGATCGACACTGACAGCGGCGTCATATACGTTGAAGCCCCCGTACCGCGGTCTTGGCGGACGCGGTCCCGATCGGGTCGGGCCAGACAGCGACGTCGTGAGCGACCGAGGGAGGGTCATGCCGAGGAGGGACACGGCGATCGACGTCACCGGCCGCGTGACCGCGCTGCGTCACGTCGACCTCGACACGTTCTTCAATCCGAAGCGGGTGGCCGTGGTCGGGGCGTCGGACAGCAACGCCGGGACCAACACGGCGCTCACCGTGAAGATCACCGCCTGGGCCGTGGCCCGCGGCGCCTCGGTGCACTACGTGAACCCGAACCGGCCCGTCGTGGCCGGGCGCCCGGCGGTCAAGTCGCTGGCCGACGTCGACGAACAGCTCGATCTCGTCGCCATCCTCGTCGGCGAGCCGCTGCCCGTCCTGCGCGACGCGGTGGCGGTCGGAGCGAAGTTCGCGGTCGTCTTCGCCGCGGGCTTCGCCGAAGTGGGTACCAAGGGCGAGCGCATCCAGGAGGAGATGGAGCGCATCATCGAGTCCGGGGACATCCACGTCCTCGGTCCGAACACGAACCTGAAC
Source organism: uncultured Acidimicrobiaceae bacterium (assembly GCA_963767195.1). GTDB lineage: Bacteria > Actinomycetota > Acidimicrobiia > Acidimicrobiales > RAAP-2 > Bog-473. Next base: position 1,267,430 of record CAVYDA010000001.1, read on the forward strand.
GCGTTCGAGGCGTTCCGAGACGAACTCCCGGGCCGCGCCATCGCCCTGATCACCCAGAGTGGGCACCAGGGCCGCCCGGTCTTCCAGGGCCAGGAGATCGGGATCAAGTTGTCGCACTGGGCCCCCGCGGGCAACGAGGTCGACTTGGAGTCCGCCGACTTCATCGACTACTTCTCGAGCCTCCCGACGACGGGGGCGGTGGCCTGCTACATCGAGGGCTTCAAGAACGGCCGCACCCTCCAGCTGGCCGCGGACGCCGCCGCCCGGCGCCAGGTGCCGATCGTGGTCGTGAAGGTGGGACGCACCGACGAGGGCACCTCCATGGCCAAGGCCCACACCGGCCACCTGACCGGCTCCGACGACGTCGTCTCCGCCGTGTTCCGTCAGTACGGGATCCAGCGGGTCGACGGGTTGGATCAGCTGCTCGATGTCTCGGCCGCGCTGGCGCGCACCGAGGCGCCGTCGCCGGCAGCATTACGCCGCCTGGTCCGCGGAGCCGGCGGCAGGGTGTGCGTGTACTCCATCTCCGGCGGAACCGGCGCGCACATGGCGGACATGGTCGCCGCCGCGGGACTGGAGCTGCCGCGGCTGAGCCCGGCGGCGCAGAGGCAGCTGCACGAATGGATCCCGCCCTATCTGCGTGTCTCCAATCCCGTGGACAGCGGCGGCCCGCCAGTGCGCGATTGGCGCGGGCCGAAGATCATCGAGACCATGCTGGCCGACCCCGGGGTGGACCTGTTGTTGTGCCCGATCGCCGGCGCCGTGCCCCTCATGGCCAACAAGCTGAGCGAGGACCTGGTGGCGGCGGCCGACACGACGGACAAGCCGATCTTCGTGGTGTGGGGCTCACCGGTCGGCAACGAAGAGGCGTACACCCAGACGTTGCTCGGCAGCACGGTACCGACGTTCCGCACGTTCACCAACGCGGTGATGGCGGCCAAGGCCTACTTCGACCACCACCGGTTCGTCGCCTCCTACCGGTCGGCGTTCGTCCGCCCGGTGCTCCGACCGTCGCGCGCCCGGTCGGGGGCGATGCCACTCCTGTCGCCCGGGGGTGTTCGTCGTCGGAGCGGCGAGACGCTTTCCGAGCAGGACTCGAAGGCGTTGCTCCAGGCCTACGGCATTCGGGTGCCGGCCGAGCGGGTGGTCGCCTCGGCCGGCGACGCGGCCAAGGCGGCGAAGAAGTTGGGGTTCCCCGTCGTCATGAAAATCGTGTCGTCCGGCATCGAGCACAAGTCCGACCTGGGACTGGTCGCCGTGGGTGTGCGCGACGAAGACGAAGCGCAGCGCACGTACCGGCGGCTGGTGGCCGCGGCGATGGAGGCGCGGCCGGAGGCGACGGTCGACGGGGTGCTGGTGGCCGAGACTGTCCCCGGCGTGGAGACGGTGGTCGGCATCGCCCGCGACGACCTGTTCGGCCCGGTGGTCATGTTCGGCCTCGGTGGTGTGCTGGTCGAGGTGCTGCGGGACGTGACGTTCCGGGTCCCTCCCTTCACGGCGCGCGACGCGGCGGCGATGCTGGGCGAGTTGCGCGGGTCCGCCCTCCTCGACGGGTTCCGGGGCGGCCCGGCGGCCGACCGCGAGTCGCTCGTCGACACGTTGATGAAGATGCAACGGCTGGCCGTCGACCTCTCCGACGAGGTGGCCGAGGTGGACGTCAACCCCCTTCTGGCCGGCCCCGACGGGGCGGTGGCCGCCGACGCGCTCGTGGTGCTGGCCTGATCATGACCGGGACGCCGTGGTCGCCGGGGCTCGTGTCGTCGACCTCATAACTCAGCACTCGGAACTATCCGGGGCCGGGCAACGTCGTAGAGAACTACCCGGGGCCGGGCAACGTCGTGGTCGTGGTGCCCTGGATACCCGTCGTCGTCGACGTCGTCGTACTAGATGTGCCGGTCGGGGCCGTTGTCGTCGAGCCTCCGGGGACGGTCGTGCTGGTCGACGTCGTGGTGCTCGTCCCCGTCGTCGTGCTCGTGCTCGTCGGCCTGCTGGTGGACGTCGTCGTGGTCGTCGTGCTGGTCGTGGACGTCGTAGGCCCAGGCGAACCCCCCAGATTCCCCACCGACGTGCCGGATCCCGCTCCGCCGAAGATCGACGAGAGCGGCTTCCCGGCGATCAGCTCGACGGCCGTGATGAACAGCAGCGCGACCCGCGAAGACGACTCCGGCCGTCCCGGCCAGCGCCTTCCAGGTGAAACGCCGCTGCGTCGGGGTGGCCTCGGCCCCTCGACCTCCGGGCTTCGTGGTAGCCCTGTCCGGGCCGAGCTGGGGCTGGCGTTCGGACTCACCGGCGGGGACCACGGGCCCCACCATCGGGGTCGTCCCGGGATCCCCGGTGGTCGAGGACACCGTGTCGGTACCGGAGGATTGGTCGGAAGCGTCGGGCCCGGCAGTCGCCGCCGCCGTACCTCCCAGCCGGCGCAACAGCGGATTCGATTGGGTGTCGGACGTCCGTACGACCGCCTGGCGCACGGCCTCGTGCCCCCGCTCAATCGACTGCGCCACCAGCGCGGTCCCGATCGTGGCGGCCGCCGACCCGATGGCCACACCCACGATCGTGCCCTTGACCCCGAAGACGGAGGCGATGATCGCGGCCAGGACGGCGCCGGCCACCGAGGCCAAGATCTGCCGTATCGAGAACTTCACCGCCGAGGACCGAGCAGGCGACTATTCCCCGGCGACCAGCGCGACGGCACGGGCGATGGACCGCCGTGCGCCCGAGTCGAGAACCCAGTCGTGCTTCCGGCCGTCGACGTCCACGTCCACGACCCCGACCCCGTCCACGTCCCGGCTCGTGATGTCGTCGGTCACTCCCCCACCGCCCCGTCGATCAGCTCCCGCAAGAGGTCGGCGTGACCGTTGTGCCGTGCGTACTCCTCAATCATGTGGACCATGATCCACCGCAGCGAGACATCTTCCCTAAAGTTCGCTGCGAGCTGATCGAGGGAGTCCGCCCCGTTCACGATGGAGCGCGACACGTCGCATTGGCGCAGGAAACGCTCCATGTCCTCGGACACCCGCGCCGGGTCGAGGTCGTTGAAGTCCACGTCGGCGGTCCTGCGTCGTGTCGAACGGCTGCGGCGAGCCGTTCGCGGCGAAAGCAGTTCTCGAACCAGCTCCATTCGACGAACGTCATGTGCCGCACCAGCCCCAGGAGGGTCAGCCCCGAGGGCGGAACGCCCCGGCGGACCATGGCGCCAGGCTCGACGCCCTCGCACTTCCAGAGCAGAGTCGCTCGCTGATAGTCCAGCCAGACGGTGAGCATCGTCCGTTCGTCGCCGGCCATCGGAGGCTCAGGCCGCTCGATACCCGTGTCCATCGGCCCACCCTAACGGAGCGCCTCGGCGGCGAAAGCTCCGCCCCGAAGGGGGCCGGTAACATTGGTGCGTGCGTGAACGCTGGTTCTCGAAACGGGCGGTGTCGCTGCACGCGGCCGTGCTCGTCTTCGTGCCCGGGTGCGCCGTCGCAGCGTGGTGGCAGGTGACGAGGGCCGCCGACGGGAACCAGCTGAGCTACCTCTACATGGTCATGTGGCCGGTCTTCGGCCTCCTCGGCATCTTCTTCTGGTGGTTGCTCGTGCACACCGACTACGAGACGGTCGGCCTCAAGGGCATGCGCAACAGCCAGACGCCGCCTCACGGCGGGGCGGCTGCGTCGTTCCCCCTCGCCCCGGCTGCGGCAGCCTCACCCTCCCACCCCCTTCCCTCGTCGCCGACGACATTGCCGCTGCACTCGCCGCCGCCGACATGGACCCCGACTTGGCCGCGTACAACGAGCGACTCGCCGATCTGGCGAAGGAAGGCCCAAGACATGGCGGCGACCCGAGCGCATCGTCGCCCGCCGGACGCAGTGAGCGGGTCGCGGTGAAGTTCTTCCGTCGTCTGACCGAGCGCGGCCTTACCGGCGCGCTGTTCCGCTACCAACTGATGGCGAACATCGTCGGCGTGCTGATCATCCCGCTCTTCCTTTTCACCGGGCTGCACTTCGGCTTCGGGAAGAACAGCTTCAAGGCCGAGCTCGCCGTCTTCGGCGTCACCCACGGCTACCTCTACATCGTCTACCTGGTGACCGCGGGCTTCCTCGCCTTCAAGATCCGACTGCACATCCCATGGATCCTCTTGATGTTCGCCGCCGGCCTCGTGCCAGGACTGACCTTCGTCGTCGAGTGGCTCGTGGTCACCCGTAAGGTCCAGCCGCTCCTCGCCGCGGAGGCGGCCGCGGCCGGAGGTGGCCAGCGCCCCGGGACCGACCCGACCGGAGTCAGCCCAGCCGCTCGATAACCGTGGCGTTGGCCTGTCCGCCACCCTCACACATCGTCTGGAAACCGAACCTTCCCCCGGTCGCCTCCAGGTGGTTCAGGAGCGTGCCCATCAGCCGCACGCCGCTGGCCCCGAGCGGGTGCCCGAGCGCGATCGCTCCACCCCGGGGGTTGAACCGCTCGGGGTCGTAGGAGAACTCATTGCGCCACATCAGCGCGATCGCCGCGAACGCCTCGTTGCACTCGACCGCGTCGAACTCCCCGACCTTCATGCCTGACCGCTCGAGCAGCTTGTAGGTCACGGGAACCGGCGCGGACAGCACAATGGCCGCGTCCTCGGCCGCCACCGCGAAGTGGGCGAAGCGGGCGCGCACCGGCAGGCCGAGCGACTCGGCTACGGCGCGGTCGGCGATCAGCATGGCTGCGGCGCCGTCCGTCGTCTGCGAAGAGTTGCCCGCCGTGATGTCGGGCGCCGTCTCGGGCTCCCAGTTCTGCGCGGGCGGGAGCCCCGCGAGCGCCTCGATCGTCGAGTTGCGCCGGATGCCCTCGTCGCTGCGGAGGTACTCCCCCGTCAGCGTGCCGTCTTCCGCCTTGATCGGCACCGCCACCGCCTCGCGCTCGAAGTGACCGTCGTCCCAGCTCTCGGCCGCTCGTCGATGCGACTCGAGCGCGTACGCGTCCATGTCGGCGCGGGTGACGCCGTAGCGCTCGGCCAGCACCTGGCTCACCCGGAACTGGGTCCAGAGGCGACCGTCGACCTGCTCAATGAAGGACGGCGGAAACGGTCCGACACCGCCGCGGGCGTTCGACGCCAGCGGAACCCGGCTCATCACCTCGACCCCGCAGGCGACGGCCAAGTCGTAGTGCCCCGCCGCCACCCCGGCGGCAGCGAAATGGACGGCCTGCTGTGACGATCCACACTGCCGGTCGACCGTGGTCGCGGGCACGCTCTGAGGAAGGCCGGCCGACACCCAACCGTTGCGGGCGACGTTCGTGCTCTGCTCCCCCACCTGGCTCACGCAGCCGCCGATGACGTCGTCGACTCGCTCGGGATCGACGCCGGTGCGCTCGTACCAGCGTGCTCAACGCGAACCCCAGCAGATCGGCCGGGTGCCAGTGCGCGAGCGACCCGCCACGCTTCCCGAACGTGGTCCGCATGACGTCGACGATGACCGGCTCTCCCATGATTCTCCTACCGTCCTTCGGTTCGTCCGTCGCTTCGCTTCAAGTTCAGTCTGCGTTCGCCTCCACTGCCGGTGGCACACAGTTCGCCACCTTCCGCGCCCGCAGTATCGATCTCCGCCCCGAGATTACGCCTGCCCTGTGACTATTCCCCCGTACCGTCGAGTTCGTCTTCGGCTTCCGCCACGCCCGCGGCCGCCGCCTCCACGCGCCGTGCCATCAGCGATTCCACCGCCTCGGCCGCGCCTCCGGGCTCACCTTCGTAGGCCACGGACCCGTGATCGAGCACGACGGCCCACGTCGCCAGTGCCAGGACGCGATGCACCTGCTGCTCGACCACTACCAAAGCGGTGCCGTTGCGATTGATCTGCGACAGGCCTTCGTAGACGGCGTCGACGACAACCGGTGCGAGCCCGAGCGACAATTCGTCGGCAAACAGCACCTGCGGTGGCACGACGAGCACCTTGGCCAGCGAGAGCAGCCGCTGCTGGCCGCCCGACAAGGTTCCCGCAACTTGACGTCTGCGTTCTCCCAGTATCGGGAAGGCCTCGTAGGCCCCCTTGAGGTTCTCTGCCAATTTCCCCCTGCCCGCACGCTGCCGGAAGGCGAGGGTCAGGTTCTCCTCGACGGTCAGGCTGGAGAACACACCACGGCCTTCCACGACATGGGCCATGCCGAGCCGGGCGATCTTAAAGGCGGGCAGTAGAGTCACGTCCTGGCCGCCGAAGACGATCCGACCCGAGGTGGCGGTGACGAGACCGGTCACCGTCCGGGCGACAGTCGACTTGCCGGCACCGTTGGATCCGACCAGCGCAACGACACCGCCGGCGGGCACGCGGAATGAGACGTTGAACAGGGCGCGATAGGGCCCGTAGGCCGCGCTCACGTCATGGACCGTGAGGATGTCCTGTTCGTTTCCGGGCGGAAGGACAGCCGTGTCGGCGTCGGTCGAGGTAGATGCGGATGCGTTCATGGAGTGCCCCTCACACCAACCCGGTCTGGCCCAGGTAGGCCTCTCGTACCACCGGGTTTGCCATCACCTCGTCGAACGTTCCCTCGGCGAGCATGGAGCCGAGATCCATCACGACCGTGCGATCGACGACCTCAGCCACCATGGTCAGGTCGTGCTCCACCAAGAGGACCGCGGTGCCCCGCTCGCGCTGGACCGTGCGCAAGACGGCGGCCACCTCTGCCGTCTCGTGGAGGTCGAGGCCCGACGAGGGCTCGTCGGCCAGGAGGATCTTGGGCTCGGCGGCCAACGCTCTCGCCAGCTCCACCAGGCGGCAGTTGCCGAGACCGAGCGCGTTCACCGAAGTGCCCGCCAGGTGTGTAATACCCACCAGCTCGAGCGTGGAGTCCACCCGGACCATCTCGTCCTTCGTCGGCTTCGAGAGGTTGAGCAGGTCACGCCAGAGCCTGTCCTCGCCTCGCCGCGCCCGCTCGGCGACGAGGAGGTGTTCACGAACCATCATGTCCGTGAACACCTCGACTCTCTGGTACGTGCGCCCGATGCCGAGCCGTGCCCGTTTGTACGTCGGCATGCCCAAGAGAGACTTGCCGTCGAACGTTACGTCGCCCGAATCAGGTCGGAGCTGGCCACAGACGCAATTGAAAAGGGTCGTCTTTCCGGCTCCGTTGGGTCCGACGAGCCCTACAGATTCTCCCGCCCGTAAATCGAAGGTGATGCTGTGGACGGCTTGGATCCCTCCGAACGACTTACACACCGAATTGAGCGAAAGGAGCGGTGTCCGGTACTCAGCCATTGGCGCTCGAGGTCGAGACGGCGGCTCGAGCGAGATCCTCTGCCTCTCGGCTGAAGAACAACCGCTCGAAGCGCATGGTCCAACGACGCTTCTGAAACTCCAGGACGCCCTCAGGGTGCTGCGCATACTGAAGGGCCCCGAAGGCGAACAGCACGATGGTCAGGCTCGGACCTCCGACGCGGGCCGGGAGGATCGTCAGAACCTGCTCGGTGACGAAGAAACCGATCCCGGCCTGGATCGCACCTTCGACCGTCGACACACTCGTGGTGACGACGAGCACGACGATGACAAGCGAGAAGCTTGTGTTCCAGTCGGTCGGGTTCACGGAGAGGTGCTGGATGCTGAAGAGGAGGCCACCGATCCCGGCGACCGTTCCCGACAGGGCGAAGACGACGATCCGCTGCAGGGTCAGGTTGACCCCGAGTCCGGCGGCCGCGGTCTCGCTGCCGCGCATGGCCGCCAGGTTGCGGCCGACCGTCCCCTTGCGCACCTGGAGGACGACGACGACCGCCACGATCAGCACGCCCATGGCGAGCAGGAACATGGCGTGTCCATCGAAGTTGAAAAACGCACCTGTGCCGAGCCAGCTCGACTTGATGTTCCGTGCCTTGCAATCCGCCGGTGACGTAGGTGTCGTTGAATGCGGTGCTGTCGAAGAGGAGCGCAGCGGCCAGAGTCATGAGCGCCAACCCGAGCCCACGCAAGCGCAGTGACAGTACGGCGAGGACGACTGCCACGAAGGACGCAACCACGGCGCCAACGATGCCACCGACCAGCAAGTTCAGCCCGAGGTGTTCGGCCAGGAGAGCAGCGGTGAAGGCTCCGATCCCGGCAAAGGTCCCTTGGCACAGTGAGAGCTGGCCTGCCATGCCCGTGATCAGCGTCACCGAGAGCAGGATGATCGAGAGGGTCAGCCCGTTGTTGAAGACGGTCTCCCACGTGATCGGCATCCAAGTCAGCATGGAGACGATGAACGCCGCCAAGAGGACCCACCACAGGGTCCGGATGATGCGGTCCATGCTCGGCGCTCTGGCGGTGGCCGCGATCGGCGGCGGTGGTGGATCGATCGTGGCCAGCGGGTCACGGCTCGAGTCGAGGTTGCGCATACCGGGCAGGAAGAGAAGGGCAGCCGCGATCAGGAGGAACGGCAGCGCGGGCAGGACCGCCGCGTTGAGGAAGCCGTTGGGTGGGGTATAGCCCTGTAGGACGGTGGTGACCACCCCGATCAGGACGGCGGCACCAGCGGCCACCGGCAGGGACCGCAGCAACGCCCAGGCGGCGGCGGCAATGGCCACCACGGTGAGCGTGACGTAGTTGTCAGAAGTGAATGACTGAAGCTCGGCGCGAGGAGGACGCCCGCCAGACTGGCCATGAAGCTCGAGATGATCCAGGCGACGGCGACCACCCCATTGGCATTGACCCCGTCGAGCTGGACAAGCCGACGGCTCTCGACTGCGCCCCGCATCTGCAGTCCGAGACTGGTGAAGCGCAGCAGGATCGTGAGGAGGATCAGCACGACGACCGTGACCGAGATCGTCGCCACATCGATCCCGTTGAAGGGATGGCCGATCAGGGTGAAGTAGACGACGTCCGGGTTGAAGAACGGAAAGATGGTGGCCGTGGCGTCGAGGTTCTGTGGACCGAAGATCACGGGCAGCAATGACGGGATCCCGACCAGGAGTGCGAGACTGCACACCATCTTCGCCGTGGTGTTCGAGTTCCCGATGTGCCGGAACAAGAACCGGTCGAAGACCCAGCCGACGACGGGACCCATCACCACCACCGACAGCAGAAAGGCCTCGAACCCAGACCAATAGTGGTACTCAGTGAGGTACGTGAAGACGAACGCCGATGCGAAGGCCTGTGCACCAAAGGCGAAGTTGAAGACGCCGGTCGCCTGGTAGGTCAGGACCAGGCAGACGGCGACCAGCGCTGAGGTACACCCGTAGGTGATCCCGGGGAACGCAAATCCGAAGAATTGCTCCATGCGCTTACCCGGTCAGCCTTTGCTCGTCCTGCCCGTTGCTGACTCAGGCCGGTCCGGGCGTGCCGGGCGGCAGTGGGAAGACCGGATTCTTCTTCGGGTCGATTGACTCGAAGCAGTTGAAGACGTTCTTGCCGGTATTCAGTGTCGGGACGTACTTGAGCCCTGCGACCTTGATGAAGGCGCTGCAATAGGGCGGTGCATGACCGCTGTGGCCAGCCGACTTCCAGTTCGTCGGCGTCGTGATCCCACCCGCCGTGAATGCCGTGAGCGAGTTGTCCGCCTTGATGACATTGGCCCATGTGAGGTCGTTGCCGGCCATCTTCACGCCCTGTGCGAAGAGCGCCGCGGACTCCCAGCCCTGAATCGCGATCTCGTCGTGGACATAGTTCGGCTCGTACTTCTTCATTTCGGTCAAGTAGAGCTTCAGACCGGGATAATCGGACGTCGGCGCCAAGAACGGCACGTGCGAGATGCTGAAGTACACGTTCTGCATCAGGCTCTCGTTGGAGTTCAGGGTCTGTTGATCGTTTCCGTTGAACCAGAGCTGCGTCATTTTGAGCCCGTACTGCTTGATGGCTCGGGCCATCGTTACGTTGCCCTGGACGTCCATGCAGCTGATCACCATGTTGGAGCCGGCCTGCTTCATCCGCTGGACGTCGGTCGCAACCGTCGAGCCCGGATAGGCAACCTTAAAGTCCGTGTAGCTGATGTGATATCCGGAATCCTGCAGCGCTTTCTCAGCCGCCTGGCAGGCGGCGGCGGATGCCGCGACGCCGTAAGCGAGGAACGCGATGGAGGGCGAGTGCGTCTGGCGCGAAACGAATCCATCCGCCGGAGCGCCTGCCGGGTAGTACTGCACCGATCCGCCGGCCGCGAACAGATTCTTCGGGCCCGCCCAGTTGCCGGTGACGTTGTACCCGTACGTCGGGATCCCTGCCTCGACGAAGATGCTGGGCGAGAAGAATGCGGTGCCTATCCCAGTGACGGCGAAGACATGGTCCTGGTTGATCAGGGTGTTCGCCAGCTGGTTGAAGGTGGTGGGGTTCCCACCGTCGTCCAGTGCGTACTTGTAGTTGATCTTGCGACCGTTGATTCCGCCCTGGGCGTTGATGTAGTCGAAGTAGGCCCTCTCGCCATAGATGAGCGAGCTGAAGTTCGACGCGAGGACGCCCGTCTGGGTCGAAATGGTCCCGACGGTGATCGAATTCGAGCTGACTCCAGGAGCCGATCCCCCCGACGATGCCGCGCCGGCCGGCCCGGCCGTCCAAGCCAGGGTTGCCAAGAACGCCGGGACTATCAGAGCCGTAGCGCCAATCGTCCTGAACCGGTGCCTCGATCTGCGTCCCATACGATGCCCAATCCTCCCGTACGCATCCCCCCCGGGATGCCGCTCACTGTATCTGTCGGTCCTCACTGGATCCCTTCACCCCCGCAGGTAACAACGGTCCTCGGGACCGGTGCAAATCACGTCTCTTTTTCTGTTCCGGATGCCGCTCAAATCCGGCCTCACGCCGAGGAAGTCTGACGCAGCGAACATGTCGGCCGCTCGGGACAAACCCCGGCCCAAAGCCCGGGATGATCCCGGAACCCCAGCTCAATCCAGAGCCCCGGGTCAAACGGCCACCAGACACCACTCCCCTTCGGGAGCCGACGCCGTCCGAGTGCTGGTGCCGACGCCGTTCGGCCCGACAACGTCTCTCCGCGGCTCCCCCGGACCAAACGTACTGCCTTGCCGACTCGTCTCGTCCACCCGTAGAACGGGCCAGCCATAGACTCCAAAACCCCATCTCTTGGTTCCCGAACTCCATCTCCGATGGCGTCGCCATCCTCATTTCAGGACCTTCATTTCCGGGGCCGTCTTCATCTTCGGGGACCAGTTCATTTGAGGAAGAGTCGCTGTCGGTCGTATTCCCGCAGCGCCCTGACTTCCTCTGGCCGCACCGGTGCGAGCTCCTCGACCACACTCGCCACGTCGGGGTCGTACCCACACGACGTTGTGAACGCTCGCACACGTTCTTCGAGCGACTCGGTCCCCGCCGGGACCGCTGAGAGCCGTAACACTCCGTCCTCCCGCCTCAAGACACCCTTGTCGGTCACGATGCTGGCCACGGACTGACCCGGAGACGTCACGTACTCCACGGTGCGTGGGAGTCGCTCTGGCCGGGCTAGGGTGACGACGACGCAGGCCGTCGCTCGGCTGGCCACGTCGTTGCCGCCCCCCGAGCCGACGAGGAATCGTCCTCCGGCCAGTTTGGTGGAGTTGATGTTCCCTTCCCGATCCACCTCCGCACCCCCGAGGCAGCCGACGGTGCGGGTCCCCGGTCCTCCGACGACCATGCCGAGCACGGTGGAGGCGTCCGAGAGGAACGGGGTTCCGGGGAAAACCCGATGATTGAAGATGTAGGGATCGGCCGGGGTCGGGTCGTACCCCCATAGGCCGAGCTCAGCGGTCAGCACGACCCTCCGACCGCAGCCCGCGCCCGCGCCACTGCCACCCAGGCCGACAAGTTGGCCACTCCGGCGCCGGCGAGCACGGCATCGGCGTCCACTTCCGCGACCAAGCGCTCGACCTCGCGCGCTCCGAGCGCTGCAGACTGCTCCCATTCGGTCACCGCCGGATCCTCCGGCACGGGGTTGGCGTCGGCGTCGGCCTTCCACGACATCGGGTCCGATCGCCCTTCCAGCCAGTGCAGTTGCTCCGAACCCACGAGCCCGAGGTAGTCCTCGTGAGTCTCAGGACCCCGCACCCAGCGGTCGGCGTATCGATCGAGCTCGCCCCGTGCCGCCGCCTCGGCCACCATGTTCCAGTGCGCGATGTCCTCGCCGTAGCTGCGTACCGGCAACGCAGGCGCGTAACACCCGCCCGGATGAGCACCGTAGGGAGCCTCCACGACGGCCAGGACCCGATGGCTCGGGACCTTGACGCGATGGCCGAGACCCTCGATGTCGTCGACGATGCGCTCGACCGTGGCGATCACCCCTCGCCTGGCTGCCCAGCATCCCCAGACTCCGTCGAGGAGCGGTTCTGAGAAGGCAAGGTTGCCAGCAGTGTCTGCCACCGCGGCATGGACGAGTGCTACGTCCGGCGTGAGAGGTTCCAGCACTCCGAGCGGCCCGAGCGGGGAATCGATCGAGCTCGAAAGCATCGTTGTCTGCCATCGACGATTCGACCAGCGAACCGGTTACGGCGCCGGGCAAACCTCTCGCAGCCGCTTCGAGTCGTTGGGAGAGGGTGAGGATGGACCACTGCTCCACCTCCACCTCACCTGACTCGTATGCCTTGCGGAACACCGGATTCGGTCCGTAGGTCGGGAATGTGTTCCCGGAGTAGGCGGTGACGACCTTTCCGACCAGGCCGCCACGGAAGAAGAGTGCCCCCAGCGCACCCAAGCTGGTCATCACGAGGGTGAACCCGGGATCTTCGCCCCAGAATTGTCGAGCCAACTCTCGTGCAGAAGCGGTCCATCGGCTGTGCCCCAACATGACCTGGATCGTGTCCCCCGGGCGGACGTTGCCAGCAACCGCCTCCGCCAAACTGGTCACAACGGGTCCAACGCTACGGAGACTCTGAGAAGTCACGAAACGCGGCGGAGTTCAGCCATCGGTGAGGAAAACTCCTGGTCCACCCTCAATTTTGTCCCCCGCCAAACCTGACCATCGTGTCAGGTTAGCCATTTCACCCATACCCGGCATTACCATGCACGGAGCATGGGGTCGCCGAAAGCCGGACGCACTCCGGCGAGCCCATCCCGGTCGACAAACGCAACAGGAACAGCCGGTCGGTCGACCGCGACGTCCCGTCAGGGAGCCCAGAGCAGACCACCCGCCGGCCAAAGCGTCTCGACCCGCCCTCCCGCAGATCCCTACGACGATTCGATTGGCGCTCCGGCCAGCACGCGCATCCTGCGCAGCCAAGGACGTCGCACGATGCGCAAGCTGCTCGACGCGGCGATGATCGCCTTCGACAACCGCGGATACCACGCAACCCGCGTCAACGACGTTGTCGAGATTGCGAGGACCTCGCACGGCACCTTCTATCTGTACTTCGCAAACAAGGAGGCCGTTCTCCGAGCGCTGGTGAACGAGGCTGCCGACGAGGTTCAATCGCTCTACGACGCATTGAGCACACTGCCGGCCGAAGGTCACTCCGCCCGGTGGGAGGACGTGCACGAATGGGTGCAGGCCTACTCCGCCTTGTGGACCCGATACGCGCCGCTGTTCCGGGCGTGGACAGACCTGGCCACGATCGATTCCGACCTGCAAGACATCATTCGTGGCACCTATACGTCACTGTCAGGTGCGCTTTCTCAGCAGATCGGCCCGGACTCGTCCGGCCACATGGTCGATCCTGAGGCGGCAGGATTGGCCACCCTCGCCATGCTCGATCGATTCCACTATCTCCGCGAATTCATTCGGCAACCAATCGATGACGTCGCGCTCGAGACCCTGACCACGATGGTCTATCGCGTACATTTCGGTCCGAACGCCTGACCCGGGGAGGCGCCGTAACTGCCTATTGGTGTGTCGGCGTTTCTCAACGTCCGAGCCACCACCACGAGTTCACGGAACGTCTGTGCCCTCCTCGTTGTTCTTCCCACGCGCAGGGTCACTCCTCGTATCCAGCCAGCGGGGCCGTTCGAGGACCAGTGGTACTTCAAGCCGTCGGATCAATAGCTCCTGGGCCATGCTCAGATGAAGTTGGCCGTCGTCTCCGTGCATAGTCGCTCGGATCGTCGCTCGACCGCCGGAGTTCACCAACGCGTGGAGGTCGAAGAAGCTCCAGGAGTCCACGCGCCATTTGCGATGGAACCAGACGGCGTGGTCGAGGCTGGCATCCGTGTGAGTCCCCCAACCGCTCATGCTGGCTGGGCGGAAGGAGGCGGCAGTCATGTCGGAGAAGTAGGCGAGCAAGCAAGCATGGAGGGCCGGGTCGTCCGGAAGGGGTTCTCGAGTTCGAAACCAGCACCGCCGCGTCGAGACATACGACCCGTCGCTTCGTCGCTCGGTCGGTCCGGTTTCGCGAACGTCAAATGGAAACGGAGCCTCCATGGCTGAGATGTCAGATGGAGCCGGGATTCCTGGCGCCATCGGCAACTGGTACTCGTCACCAAGCTCGGGCGCATGAAACGAGCACGTCATGCGGAAGCTCTCGCTGCCGTCCACTGCGCTCGACACCTCACGGAGACTGAAGGATCTCCCGTCACGAAGTTCGGACACTCGATGTGTGCTCCGCGACCCGGAGGGTATTGGTCGCAGGAAGTACCCGTGGAGCGAGTGCAAATCTAGGGAGTCGGAGACAGTCTGAAATGCAGCACTCAGGGCCTGAGCGACAACCATGCCACCGAACGTCCGACCCGTTATCCACCAATCTGGGCTCTGCGTCACAAATGACTTGCAGTCCCCCTCGGTATCGACCTCGGTCGCTGTGACAGCATTGACCAGCTCGGTCACGGTCGCTACGACGGTTTCGGAGTCCTCAGCCTCCACTGGGCCCTCCACGAGAGATGCGATCGGGCCATTGCCGGCGCCCTCATACGCCTGACGGTGTGTGCCCGCCTCAGGACGGGCTACGACAATTTCCTTCTTCATAGGGGCTTCCGAACGCTCTTCATCCCAGAACCACCTCTACCGCCATTCCTGCGTCAAGGTCAACACGGCGGTTGTCCTCCGCGTAGCGCAGGCCCTGCACATTGAAGAGACGGACTTCGGCAGCCGACGTCGGAAAGGGACCCCAGTGCCACGTACCACGGTGGAGCACCAGCGGCTCGAGAGGTTCAAGTCGGAACGCGCTGATCGCGGCAACGTCAGCCGCGTCGTCGAAAGCGACTGAAGCAGGTGCCACTGCAATCACAGCGGGCTCGTCGAGGACCATCAGCGTTTGAGTGTGCGTATCGTGGCGAAAAAGCATTTCGCAACGGAGTCCTCGCGGCGTGGCTGGAACCTCGGATCGGAGATGTCCGATGATGTTGACGTGGGCGTCGTCCCACTGGAATTCCAGGCGGTGCTCGCCATCGCGGGGATCCGTATCTGCGACTGGAATCCAGCCAAACGGGGACCACGCTGCCCCCGTCAGGCGCAACGGAACGATCGCCGATGCGTCGCCAGTGGTGGTGTTCATGTTTCGGCTCGCTTGTCGGGCACACCTCGAAGGCGGTTCCACGTGGGTTGTCTCATAACTGGGATCCCCTCTCCAACTTGGCCCCACTGGGCCGCAACAGTGTGCTCGGCAACACCCTCGATGGCCGGGTTCGAGTCGGAAGCCGATTCTCCGAGACGATGGGACTGCGTCCGATCCTCTATGCCCAACGCCATATCCCGATCCCCCCATACAGATCTCATCCTCATGGATCGATTTCTCCTCAGCTCGCCGGTGTCTTGTAGGTCGACGGATCGGCGATCGTTGCTCTGCCCCGATGGGAATCGGAACCGGAACTCGCCCAGGCTGTCCGCCGCGGCCTAACCTGACATCTGAGTCAGTCTAGAAGTCTCTGGAGGTCCCGAAAATGGACGTGCGAAGCATCGAGGACAAGGCCCCAGTGGTCGAGCACAACGGCACTGTGCCGGTCTGGTGGATGATCGAATCTAGAGAGTTCAAGGACATCACCGAAGGGGGCTATCTCGAGCTGGTGAACGAATTCGAGGTCCCAGGTGGTGGCTTGGTCGACCCGCATTCTCATCCGACCCACGAGTTCTACTACGTCATGAACGGTCGGGGCGACTATGACGATCGACGGCGAAGATCGCGAAATCTCCCAAGGAGATCTTGTGTACATCCCTCCCGACAAGGTGCATTCGCTCAGGCCAATCAGTGACTACGCTCCGATCCACTGTTTCTGTTTCGCCGTGGGCGTGAAGGGGGCCGGGACCATCAACTACACGACGCATTAGCCTTCAGCGTGGCGGGGAACAGCACGTAGATGGGCAGGGTCCTGGTCACGCGCCCGTTGGTCGAAGGCGGAACTGACCCCTTGCTCGCGGCTGGTCACGAGATCCTCGCGCCGGACGTCCCACCCGACGAACACCACTCGCCGAGCTGGCTCATGAATGTGACGGGATCGTCTCGCATCTCAGCGATCGAATCAACGACGTCGTCCTAGTCTGCCGGCCAAAAGGGAAGACTCCGAGTCGTAGCGAATGCCGCCGTTGGCTACGACAACATCGATGTGGCCTCTGCCCATTCCCTTGGGATCGCTGTGTGCAACACCCCCGGCGTGCTTGACGACACGACTGCTGACCTCGCCTTTCTCCTGATACTGGCGGCGACTCGTTGCTCATCCGACGCTGAGCGGGACCTCCGGGAAGGCCGTTGGCACGGCTGGGGCTTTGGAACTCATCTGGCACGTGATGTCCACGGCGCAACGCTCGGACTTGTGGGATTCGGACGAATCGCACGGGCCGTGTCCCAGCGCGCTTCGGCGTTTCAAATGGAGGTCCTGCACCATTCTCGACACGACACGGGTCTGCCCGGTTATGTTTCGGAATTGCCCCTGCTGCTGGAACGATCGGACATCGTCAGCATCCACGTACCGCTAAGCGATTCGACCCGTCACCTGATAGGCCGCGCCGAGATGGAGCTGATGAAACCGACCGCCGTGCTCGTGAACACGGCTCGTGGACCGATCATTGACGAAAACGCACTCGTCGATGCCCTCGAGTCCGGGCGGCTCCACGGAGCGGGCCTCGATGTGTTCGACGGCGAGCCCAACATCAACGCCCGACTCTTGACCGCACCTCGAATGACTCTTCTACCTCACATAGGCAGTGCAACGATCGATACCCGTAGACGCATGGCCCAACTGGCCTGCCAGGGCGTAAGCGATGTCCTAGCCGGATATACACCACCTAACATCGTCCTTCCTGCACTTTCGGAGTAGCTAACCCGACCGTTCCAAAGCGGTCGATATTTGGCCGACGTCGAACCACGAAACGTCAGGGCTACGATCCCGACTCCATGTCGGCCGCGACGACTGGTACGGGGGTGTACAGGTGAATGGGCACGTGCGTAAATTTCAGGCGACTACTTCTCAGTGCGTTCTGCGTGTCGTTAACGGCTTTAGCAAGTCTCATTGTCAGCCCCGAACACGCCTCTCCTGTCACGTCGAGCCACAGCTGGGCTTTGACTGCCTCTTACTTGCCCCACAGCGTCAGTTCAATCAGTGTCCTGCGCCCCGGACCAAACCTCTCCAATCGGTTGCGTGGCAGTTGGCTATGGTGACACCGAGGGTCCATCAATTATTTCAACTAGCAACAGCGGCCTCTCTTGGGTTCACGAGCAAACCCCGTCCGGACTCACCAGCCTCAATACCGTTGCCTGCCCATCAATCGATGTCTGCTATGCCGGAGCTAATTCCGAAATACTGAAAACAACTAATGGCGGATCGACGTGGAATGTTACACAGGTCGGCATCAACGTAACTTCGATCTTCTGTCTCAATTCCTCCACATGTACTGGCGTCGGAACCGGGATCATTAGTACTTCAGATGGCAGCCTCTGGCACACTGGCAACCCGCCTCCCAATCTGACTTCGCTAACTTCGGTCACATGTATCAATACCGACACTTGTGTTGCGGTAGGAGCGGTGAATTCCGTTCCGACTATCGTCGGTACCAACGACGGTACGAACTGGATTTCCCTGACTTCGCCGAATGTCGGTTCCCTTACCTCCGTCTCTTGTTCAAGCGACGTTTTGTGTGTTGCAGTGGGTTCAACTCAATCCGGATTTTCGACATCGGTGAGTACCCAAGATTTGAATCGTTGGACGACAGCCCATTGGCTTCTACCAACATCGATCCCACAGGGATATCGATTGAATGACGTTACATGTCCAGCCGAATACGGATGCATAGCCGTAGGTGCAAGCGATGCTAATCCCCACTTAGTTATTACTGACGACAACGGACAGACATGGGTAAGCGAACCCGTTCCAGCCCAGGTCAACTCTCTGAGTTCGATTTCTTGCGGCAACGAGAACGATTGTATTGGCACGGGTGATACAGGTGGTATCGCCGAGACACCAATCATTATTGACACTACTGGCGGGGGGTATTGGTCTGTCGATAATCCCCCGGCTGGCATAGGGTCGATCCACTCTGTGTCGTGCCCGGGCACTGTGGATTGTTGGGCGGTTAGCGGAGATTCCGTGATGACTTCGAAAGATCACGGACATTCATGGTCCATCTCAAGTGCACCAGGTGGAGTCGATCAGCTCAATGGCATTTCCTGTTCATCGATATATTTATGCATTGCCGTAGGATTCGGAAGCATTCAGAACCCGGTGATCATAGAGTCGACAAATGGGGGCGCGTCTTGGACACTTGAACCGGTGCCGACTGGAGTTTCAACGTTGACAAGCGTCTTCTGTTCGGATTTACATCACTGCCAGGCGGTCAGTGGACCTGGTACCGGCGCTCCCAGCGTAATTGGCACCACAGATGGGGGGCAATCTTGGTCTGTTGAGGTCCAGCCCCCAACGATTGGAGGCTTCACCTCTATCAGCTGCGCGAATTCCCTGTTCTGTGTCGCAACCGGCGTCTCAACGGAGGCTCCATTCGCGGCGTACCGTCGTGAGTCGCGATGGCGGATCCACCTGGCAGATCGCGGTTGCTCCGAACGGTGTAACCGTACTCAATGACATCGATTGCTCTTCGAGTATGGACTGCATCGCGGTTGGAACTGGCGCCATCGCGACGACGGACGGGGGCGCCCAATGGACGGTCTTGGGCAACCCGTCCGGCTCCACCCCTCTTTCTGGCATCTCTTGTCTGTCTCAGACTGTGTGTACGGTCGTTGGAGGTCCCAACATCTACGACACGGTTGATGGAGGAAGTGCATGGACCACCCAGGTCATGCCGACTGGGGTCGCTTCCCTAGTCGGAGTCGACTGCGCAAGTATGGTGAACTGCGTTACAACAGGGTCGGGCACCAACCTTGGCGGAGCGATAGTGACGTTATTGTCACCGCCCGCAGTGGCGTCGACGACTCTATCGGCGGGAACCATTGGAGTCCGCTACTCGGCCTCGCTCCAAGCCGCAGGCGGCTTGGCTCCCTATTCCTGGGCTCTTGTCGGAGGCGCACTTCCAACCGGGCTACGACTTGAGACCAATGGCACGGTAAGTGGCATCCCGGCGATTCCCGGCGTGTACCACGGAACCTTCTCAGTGACTGATGCGAACGGTCTGAGTGGCGGAGGAGCCGTCACGATAACGATCGGACCGACATCTGGTCCCGGCTACTGGGAAGTGGCCAGCGACGGAGGCATATTCACCTACGGTGCAGCCCCGTTTCGCGGGTCGACTGGCGGTCTCCATCTCAACAAACCGATCGTCGGCATGGCCGCCACTCCCGATGACCGTGGGTACTGGTTGGTCGCGTCGGACGGAGGAATCTTCGCCTTCGGCGACGCCGTGTTCTATGGCTCGACCGGCAATATCCACCTGAATGCCCCCATCGTCGCCATGGCGGCGACCCCCGACGGGGCAGGGTACTGGCTCGTCGCTTCGGACGGGGGCATTTTCGCCTTCGGTGATGCCGGCTTCTATGGATCGACCGGCGGGCTCCGGCTCGACAAACCCATCGTTGGCATGGCGTCGACGCTTGACGGGGGTGGATATTGGCTCGTCGCTTCAGACGGGGGCATTTTCGCCTTCGGTGACGCCGGCTTCTATGGATCGACCGGAGGCCTACCCCTGAACAAGCCGATTGTGCGCAATGACCGCCAACCCCACCGGGACCGGTTACTGGCTCGTTGCTTCGGACGGCGGAATCTTCTCGTTCGGCGACGCCTCCTATTTCGGATCTACGGGAGGCAAACCGCTCAATGCACCCATCGTGGGGATGGACCGTACGGCGGATGGAAATGGGTACTGGATGGTCGCCAGCGACGGCGGCGTGTTCTGCTTCGGAGACGCTGTCTTCGAAGGATCGGCTGGTGGCCTCGCACTCAACAAGCCCGTCGTGGGAATTGCCGCGATCCAGTCGGCCCCCCGAGGCGCAAGCCCAGTAGGGCTTCAATCACCGCCCTTGGTGACGCTCCTCGGGCGCACTCGGACCTGCAAACCAAAAGCTCAGGCGGCTACCGCGTCCTCGACAGGCTCCGCGCCCGCCGAAGCGACACGCCATTTCTCCTCAACGCGGGCCAGGCGCCAGTACGCGAGCGCAATAGCCCACGTGACGACGAACAGAGCGACGATCACGAAGCCGGCGGTGTTGATGTTGAACCCCCTGACGAGCGACCAGAAGGGTGACTTGAAATTGGCCTCCTGGCCGATGAGACCCAGGATCTCGACGGTGCCGACCAAGAAAGCGACGGCGACCGAGAGCCCGGTGATGGTCAAGTTGTAGAAGACCTTGCGCACGGGATTGGAGAAGGCCCAGTCATAGGCGAAGTTCATGAAACATCCGTCCAGCGTGTCGAACAAGCACATGCCTGCAGCGAAAAGGATCGGGAGAGACACGATCGCGTAGAACGGGAGACCTCCGACGACCGCCGTGCCGGCCAACACCAGGAGCGCAACCTCAGTCGCGGTGTCGAAACCGAGACCGAACAAGATCCCGATCGGGTACATCTTCCATTCGGCGTCGATCTTGCGGGTGTAGCCGCCCAACAGGCGGTTCATCAAGCCCCGCTGCTGGAGCTGCCGCTCGAGTTCGCCAGAGTCGTACCGACCGCTCCGCATCGACCGGTACACCTTGGAGATGGAGATCAGGACCAAGAGGTTGAGAAAAGCGATCAAGTACAAGAAGACCCCGGAGATCGACGTGCCGACGATGCCTGCGGCCAGGTGGAGCCCGGACGTGGGTCGGGCGACCTGAAGGTCAAGCGCCCTGATCCCGAAGTTCAACAACACCGCCAAGACGAAAACGACCGTCGAGTGACCCAGAGAAAAGTAGAACCCGACACTGATGGGCTGCCGTTTTTCGTCTACCAGCTTCCGAGTCGTGTTGTCGATGGCCGCAATGTGGTCGGCGTCAAAGGCATGACGCATTCCCAGGGTGTAGGCGAGCACTCCTGTCCCGAACCCGAAAACCTTCGTCTGGGAAACCTCGACGTGATGGCCGACAGAGGCAGCCAACAGCGTCCATCCGACCACGTTCAGCGCGACCACTACGAACGTCATCACGCCAAGCGTCCACCAGCCCTGGCGGCCGAGCCCTCCCCGCGACATCGCTGACCGCACCTCACCTCCCGCTCTCACCCGGCGTCGCACCTTATTTCTTATCGCAAAGAGGTCGCAATAGGTCTGACCACGCAATAACAGTTCGGTGCAGCCCACATCGCCGTATGATCAGGCGACGTGACCAGGCGTTCCGCGACCCAGGAGGCGCAACCCGGCGATGGGGTCACGCTCGACGACGTCCTCGAATTGGTCCGCCGCCATGGAGGAAGGGTCACCTCATCACGGCGCTTTCTGCTGCGGGCGTTGTTCGAGTCCCCCGGTCACCGAACGGCAGAGGACCTCGCGGCGGAGGTCCAGCAGATGGCACCCGATGTCCATCTCTCGACGATCTACCGGAACCTCGAAGAGCTCGAGCGGCTGGGCGTGGTGGTGCACTCCCACTTCGGCCACGGACCGACCACGTACCACCTCGCCTCGGCGGTGCACGGCCACTTCGTCTGCGAACTGTGCGGCAAGCTCATCGAGGTGCCCGAACCCCTGTTCAGGGGTCTGTACAAGAGCGCCTTGACGCAGTTCGGGTTCACGATCGATCCTCACCACTTCGTCATGCTCGGCCGTTGCTCGGGCTGCTCCGCGTAGCAAAGTCGTGCACCACGCTTTCACCCGCCGACCCCTCGACCAGATCGCCCTGAACGGCCGGGCGGGCCTGATCACCAGGTCTCGACACGGCCAGTCATGTCCGGTTGGGAGCGAAGCTGTTGACTTCGCCCAGGTGAGTCCCTCGGTGCGGACGAGCAGGACGTAGGGCGAGGTGGCTCGGTACGTGATTGTGCCAACGCGCTCGCACGTGTGGATCGACGCCCGTTCCAACGTGCACCCGATCCACTCCGATACGGACGGGGTCGAGGGTTACGTCGACCTCGAGCTCGGTCCAGACGGCGCCGTCGACCTTTCGACCTCCTCACCCTCGGGCCGGATCAGCCTGGCGGTCGAGCGGCTGAAGTCGGGTAATCGTATGGAGGACCGCGAGCTCCAACGCCGCATCGAAGGCCGTCGCTATCCCCTCATAGAGGGTGCCCTCACGGCGATAACGCTGGACACGTCGGACGGCTCGTATCGGGTCGGCGGCGACATCTCGTTCCGCGGCGTCTCGCGCCATCACGAGGATCTGATGCAGATCCGCCAGGTTGACGAAGGGACGGTGCTCCTCACCGGTTCGTCCCGCTTCGACATCCGTCAGTTCGGCATGCAGCCGCCCAGGGTCCTTTTGCTCCGGGTTGAGCCAGAGGTTGAAGTGCGCGTCGAGATCTACGCCGTGCAGAGCGAAGACTCGTAAAAGTGCAGGGAAGGCTTGGCCGTTGTGTGGTTGGGAGCCGCCAGACAGGTCAAATAGGTCGACGATCCAACCTGCTCCTCGGTCACGTCGACTTGTTCGTTATGAACCGGTGGTCAACATCAGCCTCCGCCAGGACGACGCGCTCGAGGATCTCCGGTCGCCAAGACCGCGTCCCACCGGTCCCGCCACCGGCACCGGGGCGGTCGGTCGACCGTCAGGTTCGCCGTGGCCAACACCCGCTGACGAGTCGTCGATCGTCCGTCAAAAGACGTTCACGGCCTGCGGCTGCGTCCGATCAATCCGACGACCGTGCCACGGTGCGATCGAGGATACCGAGCGTTGCTCGTAGCGCTGTTTCGGAGATAACCGGGAAGATGTTCGCTTCCTTCCATTGCGGGTCGATCTCCGACCAGTCGTAGTAGGACGTCACCAGGGTGCCGCCATCGACGGGCTCGAGCGTGTACCCGTATACGTGGCCGATCTGGGGTCGAATCTGGCCGAGGATGGTCCAGGCGATCTCGCGATCCGGCTCGAACTTCGTGATCGTGACCGTGACGTCGTACTTGCCCATTGGATAGTCGTTGAGCGATTCGCGATCCATATGGACGACGAACTCGTCTCCAACCTTCACCGCGGGCTGGCCTGTTGCGTCCTGGAGCATGCCAGAGCTGTCGATATCAACGTGGCCTTGGGGATCCCGCAAGACGGCGAAAATCCGTTCCGGTTCCGCTTGGATGGTGCGCTGCACCTCGATGCGCTCAGTGGTATCGCTCAGGGCACGGTGTCGTTGTCCATGCCGGGCATTGTGCCACCAGCAGGCGAGGGCGGGTCGGGCTCAGCCAGCGAGCAGGCAAGAGCAGGCGGGATTCGCTAACAGGAACGGCGGACAGCCTCGCCACGGGACGGATCAGTCGCTCCCGCCCTCCTTCACGAGGGAGGCGTCCAGTCCCAGCAAGTCCAACGTGGTCCGCCCCGCATCGGAGTGCCTCGAAGAAGCCTGCTTCCTTTTCGGCTCGGTCGCGGCCCGACGCCAGGACGGATTCGAGAGACGAACGCGGGACGAACGTCACCCCATCCACATCCGCCACGACCCAGTCCCCGGCCGACACGAGCACGCCGCCCACCCGCACCGGCGAGCCCACCGAACCCGGCTTGTCCTTGGTCGCGCCGGTCAACGCGATCGCGGAGGAGAACACCGGGAACCCGTGCGCCTCGAGAGCAGCGACGTCGCGCACTCCCCCATCGAGCACCAATCCGGACAATCCTGCTGCTTCGGCCGCCGTCGTGAGCACCTCGCCCCAATATCCACGGTCGGGTACCCAGCCGACGTCGACGACAAGCGCGCTGCCTGGTGGGGCTTTTGTCACGGCCACGTGCACCGCCAGGTTGTCACCCGGGGCGCAGCCAACGGGGTATGCCGGGGCGGCCAATACGGCTCCAAGCCATGCCGGACGGAGCCTGCGGTCCGCAGCCAGCCCGCCCGCCTCGCCCAGGGTCGCAGCGCCAAGCTGGACCAGGGTCGCCCTGATTTCGTCGTCGGTCACTCCTGCCTCCTCGAGCTCTCGCCCCGGTAGGTCGTGCTCTCACTCGAATGCGTTGGTGTTCGCTCGAGCGCCCGGTGCTCGCGCTCTGGTGCATTCGACCACGAGGCGCGGCCCCGCGACCAGCCCTACACTCCCGCGATGGCCGGGACCATGCTCATCGTCACGCAGGTGGCCCCGTATGTCGACGGCCCGGCGGGCGTCCACGGGACCCTGCCTCAAGCGGCCGTGGCCTTATCGGAATTGGCGGACATTGCCGGACTGACGCCGGTGCACGTGACGGATGTGCGCGACCTCCCGGCGGACCGGCTCGCGGCCGCCCGAGTCCTTGCCCTGTTCACCATCGGTGAGACTCCATGGTCGGTCGCTCAGAGGGATGCCGTGGCCGCGGGTTGGCGGGCCGGCCGGCTCCGAGTCCTCGGCGTGCATTCCGCGACCGACGCCAGCCACACCTGGCCGGAGTACGGGGCGCTGATCGGTGCTCGCTTCGACGGGCACCCCTGGACACAGGACTTCGCCATCGACGTCGTCGACCGAGGCCACCCGGCGACGGCCCATCTCGGCGAACAGTGGGACTGGCGTGACGAGGTCTACCTGTTCCGTGACCTGCGACCAGAGGCTCGGGTCTTGCTGCGGTTGGCGGAGGACCAGGTGGACCTTTCGGTGCCCGAGGGCCGGGTGCCCGAGTGCGGCTTCCCACTGGCATGGTGCATCGAGGACGGCGTGGCGCGCAGCTTCTACACGGCGCTGGGACACTTCCCCCTGGCCTGGGAACTACCGGTGTATCTGCGGCACCTGGCCGGAGGGCTCGCCTGGCTGGAGGAGAGCGCGTAGCCTGACGCGTATGTCAGGTTCAGGTACCAAGTCGGGTCGGGGGGGCGCAGCGGCGACGTTGCCCGACGTCATGACTGCAGCCGTCTACCAGTCGCCCGGAGTCGTGACCGTGGAGGAGCGCCCCGTACCACGGCCGGATACGGACCAGGTCGTCGTGCGGGTGCATTCGTGCGGGATCTGCGGGTCCGACATCCACCAGCTGCGCGACGGGTGGGGCTTCACGCCCGGCCGGGTGGCGGGGCACGAGTGGTCCGGGACGATCGCCGCCGTCGGCGACTCGGTGACCGGCTGGTCCGTGGGCGAGCGGGTCGTCGGAGGACCGTCCCCACGGTGCGGTACCTGCCGGCGCTGTCTCGAGGGCAAGCCGTCGCAGTGCGAGAACCGCGCCGCAATGGCCGGCGAGCACAGCGACGGCGCCTTTGCCGAATACGTCGTCACCCGTGCCGCGGGCATGCTCAGGCTGCCCGAAGGGCTCTCGGCTCGCCACGCCGCGCTGGCCGAGCCACTCTCGGTGGCACTCCACGGCATCACGCGGTCCGGGCGTGACGCCCGGCGACACAGTGATGGTCTTCGGTGCGGGACCCATCGGGGCGCTGAGCGTCGCGGCACTGCGGGCGAGGGGGATCGAGGATGTCACGGTCGTGGAACCGCATCCCGATCGGCGGCGCCTGGCCGAGCGCCTGGGGGCAACCTCGGTCGTGGACCCTTCCGAGCTCGAGGTGTTCCCCTCGTGGGAGCCGGACAGGATCGCGGGGCGGGCCGTGCACATCGTTCTCGAGTGCTCCGGTCATCGGGCCGCGATAGAAGCCGGGTTCTGCCAGTTGCGGCGAGGCGGGACCTTGGTGATGGTCGGGGCGGGTATCGACCATCCGACATTCGACATCAACCGCATGGTGCTCAACGAACTCACGGTCACCGGGTCCTTCGTCTACGACCACGACGGGTTCGCCCGAGCGCTCGAGCTGCTCGCCTCGGACGGGTTCCCTTGCGACCTCTTGATAGAGCCCGGTGACGTTGCGCTCGACGGCATCGCAAGCGCTCTCGAGAACCTGGCGACCGGCCGCATCGCCGGGAAGGTCATGGTCGTCCCGGAGGTCCGGAACTGATGGCGGCTCGCACGCATCCCTATTACCCGTCGGGGAATCCGCGCTTCAACCATGTCGCCATGTCGCTGCCGGCCGACCTGTTGGGCGAGGAGAACCGGAAGGACATCTGCCGCTTCTTCGACGATGTGCTGGGCTTCGACGAGATGGAGGTCATGACCCAAGACCGGCGACGGCTCATTCTCAGCTGCGTGCATTGGGATCAGTTCATCTTCCTCATCGCGGAGGAAGACCCGATGCGGTGTCCACGAATGGACCACTACGGGTTCGCGGTGGGGACACTCGACGAATTGCGCGGAATCCAGGAGCGTGCCGAGGCGTTCCGGCAGCGCGACGACCGACTGGAGCTCATCGACCTGCACGTCGACGACCAGGGCGTCGTCAAGATCCATTCCCTCTACGTCACCTACCTGCTCCCCATGACGTGCGAAATCCAGTACTGGGAGTTCCCACAGCCGGAGCGGACGTCCGAGGTCGCGACGGCCGCCCACTGAAGCGCCCGCACTGGTTGGTCGCCGGCGGCGGTACGGTCAGGCCATGGCCATGACAAACCCCGCGACCTCGACGTCGCACGACGCAAGGATCCCGTCTCAAGCGGAACGGGTCGAGAGCTTTCGCGCCCTTCACGTGCCGGGAAAGCCATTGATCATGCCGAACGCCTGGGATGTCGGCTCGGCTGTGCTCTTCGAGTCGCTCGGTTTCGAAGCTTTGGCCACGACGAGCGGCGGGTTCGCGGCGTCACGGGGCAAGCTCGATGGGGCTCTGACCCGGGCGGAGGTGCTCGCCCACTGCGCCGACCTCACGAGGGCCGTCGGCGTTCCGGTCTCGGCCGACCTGGAGAACTGCTTCGCCGACGAGCCCGAGGGCGTGGCGGCAACCATCGTCGACGCGCTCGGCACTGGGCTATCGGGTGGTTCTGTGGAGGATTTCACCAGGGACACCCGCGATCCGATCTACGAATTGGAGCACGCGGCTGAGCGGGTAGCGGCGGCGGCCGAGGCGGCGCACGGCGGAGCCGTTCCCTTCGTTCTTACAGCGCGGGCCGAGAACTACCTGCACGGCCGGGTTGACCTGGCGGACACCATCGCCCGACTACAGGCGTACCAGGAGGCCGGTGCGGACGTGCTCTTCGCCCCCCGGGTCGTCGACCCGGACGAACTTCGCCAGCTTCTGTCTGCCGTCGACCGTCCGGTCAATGTGCTGGTTGTACCGGGCTGCCCAACGGTCAGTGAGCTCGCAGAGCTCGGCGTGAGCCGTATCTCCGTCGGCGGCGCGGTGGCGGCTGCTTCCTATGGGTTCGCGATCGAGGCCGTGCGGCAACTCCGAGAGACGGGAACGACGAACTATTGGGACCTCGCCGGAGTGGCCCGGCCCGTCATGCAGGAAGCCTTCGACAAGCCTCCCCGAGGTGACGGTTCCTGAACCACGTCGAGGCGACAAATCCTGACCGGACCGCTATGAAGCTTCCCAACCTGAGAACGCGGGTTCGGTACAATGATGGTGTGACGCCCGCGACCACGCCGTACCGAGCGCGCTTCACCCGTATGGACGAGTCCACGGCCGAGGAGTGGTCGGCCATGCTGGCCATGGAGGACGAGGACCTGAGAGCCTTGCCTGATCGGCTGCTGGCGCAACTGCGTTTGCTCGACAACGAGCACGGTGGCTTCGCCGTCGACCGCCTGACCCACAGCTTGCAGACGGCCCATCGGGCCGAGGCGGACGGCCGCGACGACCCATATCTCGTATGCGCCCTTCTGCACGATGTGGGTGATGTGCTCGGACCGCTCAATCACGCCGACATTGCCGCCGCCATCCTCAAGCCATGGGTGAGCGAGGCATACCACTTCATGGTCCTTGAGCACGGAATCTTTCAGGGCTACTACTTCTGGCACTACGTAGGGGGGAATCGAGAGGCCCGCGACGAGTTCAGAGGGCACGAGCACTACGACCTCACCGAGGAGTTCGTGCGCTGTTACGACATGCCGTCATTCGATCCCGGATACGCCACACCCCCGCTCGAGCACTATGAGCCCCTGCTGCGGTCCTTCTTCAGCCGGCCCTAGCTCCCGCTAACCGGAGTAACCAGCCAAGCTTTGGGTAGGTGCTTGGCCCGCCCAATGGGCATGACTCAGTACCGGAGTTGTACCGGGCCACCCCTTCCCCATAATCGGGATCGCAGGATGGGCGTCGTTATCGGTGACGTTAGCGGACGCCTGTTTCGGCTCGGCGGCGGCCAATGAACACGTACTCCCGACTGTCGTCAGCGTACGGTTCACCAGAGAACCTTGAGTAGAGCGCCTCCACCTCAAGGCCAGCGACGTCGAGCAGCCCCAGCCACTCGTTCTTCGTTGTCCACCAGAGGGAGCTCTTCGCACCATCATCGAGGGTGATGTCAATCCGGTTATCGCCCGCTGAGTAGTGCACCGTGTGCGGTACGGGCTCGTCATGGTGCTTGCCGTCGTAGCGAGCGGCGACCCGATAGTCAAAGGCGAAGGCGTTCCAGGCAAACCGGCCATCTGGGCGGAGCGACGCGGCGATCCGCTCGAAGGTGCGCCGTCGGTCGGTCCAAGTCGGCAGATGCAAAAGGGCACGGAAGGGGCAGTAGATCAGCGCCGCTGGCTCGTCGAGGGCGAGGTCCCTCATGTCGGCCTGCCGAAGGTCGAGTTCCACGTCAGCTTCGATGGCGCGGGCACGAGCTTGTTTGAGCATCCCCGCCGAGGTGTCAAGGCCGATGACTCGTTGTCCAGTTGCCATTGCGACCGGAATCGCGACGCGTCCATTTCCCACGGCGAGCTCGACCAGCGGCCCGTCGGCCTTGAGTGCAAGCTCAACGTAGAAAGCGACATCTGCCGTCATGTGAGCGGACCATTCCTCGTAGCGGTTCCCGAAGGACTCGTCCCAGCTCACCGCCAAAGGCTACCCCTGACCCTGTGCCAATCAGTGTGTCGGGAGGTGTTCAGGCAGGAATTGAGAGATGTCCGGTAGATCCGAAAGATCCCCACCCGTGCGGCGTACGTGCCACCTTTCTTGTGAGCTGACCTCGGAGCTACGCGAGACTTCCGCGATGGCCAACTCGGGGCGATCGAGGACGGCTCAGGGGGTGGCTGCAGAGCGGGCTGTGCTGACAGAAATGGGCGTGCTCGCAGATCCCTTTGCCGCACAGATGCTCATGCCGCCGATGGGCAAAGTGGTCTCGCTTGTGCGGCGCATGCCCAACAGGATGAAAACGCGGTCGGTAACCCTGGCAGGGCTTGCGGCTCGCGTCTTGTGGTTCGACCATCAGGTCACCCAGGCGATTGAGGCGAGTATTGAACAGATCGTGGTCATCGGAGCCGGCTTTGACAGCCGAGCCTGGCGATTTGGGCGCCCCGGCATTCAGTTCTTCGAGTTGGATCATTCAGGAACTCAGCGGGAGAAGGCCCGGCGGGCACCCGAAGGAGGGCCCATCTACATCGAGTCAGATCTGAACGAGCAGATTGCAGCGGAGGCATTGGTCGCAGGAGGGCTCGATGAATCCCGGCCCTCTCTCTTCATCTTCGAGGGGGTCTCGATGTACCTCGACGAAGCGGTCGTTCGACGCCAGCTCGGCGAAATTGGGCATATTGCCGCAGCCGGCGGCCGAGTGGCCATTGACTTCCAACCCCCTCGCGATGTTGGAACCCAACGAAACCGGCGTCAACTTCGTCTTCAACGGATCGCACGGCTAGGTAGTGGTGAAGGCTTAAGGCTCGTCATTGACCGCTTTGCGGCGGTGGAGCTAGTCCAGGGATGTGGTTGGGCGGTGACCTCAGCGATCAGCATGCGCGAAGCCGCACGCGACCTGGTCAGGCGAGATGCGGGCCTTCCTGTCAACTCCATCAACGAGAGCAAGACACTTGTGGCTGCCGTCCGTTCCTGATCCATGCGCTAATGGGAGGCTGCTCGAACCATCCCACAGTTCCGGCGAATTGTGCAGATGCTTGCTATTGGCGACCGCCGCCGTACTGCCATGCTTCGAGAAGTGGATGAGTCGCCCATGGCGCAGATTGCGGCTGCACACGGGGTACGCAAGCAAGGCTGGGATGCACTCTCGGAAGTGGCCGCAGTCATTCAGCATGGCTTCCTGGTGACGTGTGGGACAAGGTGCCGGACAAGTTGCCGCGTATTCGTCTCCTGTACCGGAATGTGAGACAGAGCGCAGTCAGTTATGTACTCCATACACTCGTGGTGAACGCTGACAATTTCGAGTCCCTGAAGGCTGAGTTTGTAGAGATCGTCCTAGGCAACAACGCAGACCACCTCTGATTGGGTCTGGTTTATCCACACGCCCATAAATGCGATACGGGTGCATGGCTGAGAACTTCAGAACTGGTCGTGCAACATTGTGCAACGGGCCCATCCGAACCAATTTCGTGCAACAAGCAACGAGCAGAGAATCACCCTCGAAGGCTTCCCAATCTGACTTACGTGCGACGCGTAGCGGTCCAGAGTCGACTCGGCCGAACTAACTTAATCAGGGGTCTTCCGACCGGGCTCGGCCCTCGCCGCGGCGCCAACCGTCCCCCACAACGGCGACGGCACCGAGGTCATCACCCGGCCGCCCGGGCCGACGAAGCTGAGCGCGACGTTGGCGTCGCCCGAAACGCTCCAGCGTTTGGAATGCACTTCATGGTGATGGTGATCGCAGAGAATCGCGAGGTTGTCGAGGTCGGTGCGCCCGTCGGGTTTCCAGGGAACGACATGGTGCACCCGGGTGAAGCGGTCGTTGGAACACCCTGGGAATCGACAGTGCCTGTCGCGGCGCCACAGCTCTCGGCGCTGCGTCTCGGTTGGAAAGCGCCGGGCCCGACCCTCGTACATGGTGTGTCCGAATACATCGTCGAGGGCTATGACGAGTGCGGCGTCACAGGCCAGGCGACGGACTACCTCGGCGCTGACCAGCCCCACGCCTTCGAGTTCTGCGAGCTGGAGCGAGCCGTCCCCGTCGTCGAGGAGGGTTTTGAGCTCGATGTGTGCCACGACGACCGCCGACTGTGCCACCGACGACGACCGGGATCCCGACGACGACGGGGACCCCGCTAATGATGTGGACTCCGCCGACGATGGGGCACGTGCCGACGACTCGGCCCCCCGGCCCAACGGACTCTCAAAGTTGCCCAGTAGCGTCAAGAGCGCGTCGCCTGCACGCTCGTCCAGCGGCGTCGTGCCGTCCGAGTCCAGCGCTTTGACCCGGGCCTCGACGACGCCGCGTACCGCGACATAGTCGATCTTGGGCAACCGAGCAGTCATGGTGCAACAGCCGTCGTTGAAGCGCACCGAGCGCCGGTCAGGGCCGGTGTTGACTCGACGCTTCGGGGTCTCACCCGCTGCGTTGGCCTCAGCTGCCTTTCGCTCGGCCAGGTCGGCCAGGTCGGCAACTGGGAGTCCACGGGCCGCTTCGGCCCAATCGGCGTCCGACTCGGGTTCGGCCACGCCGGCCACCGCGCGCACCTGATCGAGGCTCAGCTCACCCGAGGAGAGCCCATGTTGGAGATGCGGCAAGTCGAAGAGACGCTCGCCCACCTTGGCGAAGGTGCGCGCACTGGCAGCGGAGAAGCCGCATCCGCCGGCCAAGTAGGCCGCCAGCGAGGTTGCTCCGCGCTCACGGAAGGCCTGACGCCGCTCGATCTCACCGCCGAGCTGGGCAATTTGTCCGTCGAGGGCTGCCCTCACCTGGGCGGCCTCCTCCAGGGACGCCAACACCTCTTCGTTCGAGAATGCGGCCAGCTCTGCGTTGCTGAAGGGTCCGAGACGGACGATTGTCGTCACGGGTCTGTCGGTTACACCGTCGGAATTCGTGGAGTCGTCCGCGGTGGTGGCGTCGTCCCCAGTCGTGGCGCCGTCGTCCGCAGTCGCGGCGCCGTCGGCAATCGTGGCCTCGTCGTCCGTTGCGATCCGCGTCTTCGTTGCCATCGCTCAAGGAACGGTCGCCGCCGCGGCCGATTCGTATCGGAATCGGGGCGGTGGAATCAGAGCGAATCGGGGCGGTGGAATTGGGGCGGTGAAATCGGGGCGGTGGGATTAGATCGGCGGAATCGGGGGGGCGGTGGGATTAGATCGGAGGGATCGGAGTGGTCGGATCGGGGGGAGTCAGTCCCTCAGGGCCACGGTCACCTCTATCTCCACGGCGCCGCCGCGTGGCAGGGCGGCCACGCCGATGGCCGAACGGGTGTGCCGGCCAGCCGGGCCGAAGATGTCCGAGAGCACCCGGCTCGCCCCGTCCACCACCGTCGGCTGGTCGTGGAAGTCGGGCGACGACGCGACATAGCCGGTCACGGTGAGGATCCGCTCGATCCGATCGAGCGATCCCAGCGCCGCCTCCAGCACGGCCAGCGCGTTGAGCGCGCACACCACGGCCGCCTCGCGTCCCTCCTCCACGGTGACCGTGTCGTCGAGGCGCCCACGACACGTGAGCTCGCCCCCGATCCGGGGCAGTTGCCCGGACGTCCGGGCGATGCCGTGGTGGACGACCACCGCATCGAGCGGGTCGTGAGGCGGGTGCGGTCCGTGCAGCTCCAATCCGAGCTCCGCCATCCGGGCCCGGATGGCGCCGTCGCTCCCGAGCCGACGTCCCGCACCGCCTATCGCATGTAGGGGTAGACGCTGGCGAAGTTCGTGTTGATCTTCTCCGGCAGCGGGTAGATGGTGCCCGAGCTGCTTCGCGCCCCAGATGATCCGGGCCGAGCGCTCGACGAGCGCCGTGTTGTGCATCGTCCGCTCCATCGTGGTCCCGACCGCGACCATCCCGTGGTTCGCGATGAGCGCGCGCCCGCGGTTCTCGAGTGCCTTGACCACCTGCTCGGCCAGGTCCGGCGAACCGCTCGGGGCGTAGTCGGTGCACCGGATGTCACCGCCCAGGTACACAGTGAACTCGTCGATGCAGCTCGGGATGTCCTGCTGCGCGACGGCGAACATCGTGGCGTGCACGGCGTGCGAGTGGATGCACACGGCGATGTCCTCGTACGCCGCGTGCACGGCGAGGTGGAGGTACTTCTCCGAGGTCGGTCCCCGCTCGCCGGAGACGACCTCGCCGGCCGGGTCGACCACGACGATGTCGTCGGCCGTCATGATGCGGTAGTCGAGCGACGACGGGGTCACGGCGATGTTGCCGTCCTCCATCCGCGCCGAGATGTTCCCCGACGTGCCCTCGACCAACCCCTTCTGCAGCAGCTCCTTGGCCGCGGCGACGATCTGGTCGGGTGCGTTCTCGATGAAGTTGGCCATGATCGAGTGCTCCTCACGCGTATCGAGGACGACCGTTCTCCGTGTGCGGCCGTCCCCTCGGTCGACCCAGATGGTACAGCCCGGCCGGCATGACCTGACACCGTGTCAGGCGGCCGCCGGAGGCCGGGGTACAGTCTCGCCCCATGGGACTTCTGGACGGTCGGGTCGGCCGTGGTGACCGGTGCGGGACGGGGCATCGGGCGCGACATCGCGCTCTGCCTGGCCGCCGAGGGCGCCAGGGTCGTGGTCAACGACGTCGGCGTGTACGCTCGGCGGTGACGGGCACCGGCGGAGGACCCCGCCGCCCAGGTCTGCAAGGAGATCGAGGCGGCCGGCGGCGACGGCCGTGCCCAACCACGACTCGGTCAGCGACTTCGAGGCCGCCGGCAACATCATCGGCACGGCGGTCGACGCGTTCGGCAAGCATCGACATCGTCGTCAACAACGCCGGCATCGTGCGCGACCGCACCATCGTCAAGATGGACGAGTCCGACTACGACGCCGTCATCGCCGTGCACCAGAAGGGCACGTTCAACACGGTCCGTCACGCGGCCCCGCTGATGAAGGACGCCGGATACGGCCGCATCGTGAACATCACGTCGTCGGCCGGCCTGCGCGGCAACTTCGGCCAGACCAACTACGGCGCGGCCAAGGCCGCCATCATGGGCATGACGTTCGTGTGGGCGCTCGAGCTCGGCAAGTACGGCATCACCGTCAACGCCGTGGCGCCGGCCGGCTTCACCCGGATGACCGAGGGCCTCTACGCCGGGGCCGAGCCGCCGCCCGACCAGGACCCCGCGCTCAACGCCCCGCTCATCGCCTTCCTGGCCTCCGAGGGCGCCTCCTACGTCAACGGCCAGGTGCTCGGGCGCACCGGGTACGCCTACACGCTGTTCCAGACGCCGCGGCAGATCGCGACGATGTGGCGCGACGGAGGGTGGACGCCCCAGGAGGTGGCCGACCACTTCCACGAGGTGCTCGGCCAGCACCTCCAGCCCGTCGGCATGGGCGATCACCCGCTGCTCGGCAAGAAGCGCTGAGCACGCCGACGAACGCCGATCCGGGCGGGCCCCGCGATGCCGCCGGACCGGGTGCCGGGGGCGGACGCCGGTTCGGGTGACCCGCTCGTCAGTCGGTAGGGTGAGGGACAGCAGAACGACCAAAAGGCCAAGAACAGGGAGGGCACGTCCATGGACGTCCGCGACAAGATCTACATCAACGGGGCCTGGGTCCCCTCGACCGGGAAGGGCACCCTCGAGGTCATCGACTCGGCCACCGAGGAGGTCTTCGCCACCATCCCCGAGGGCACGCCCGAGGACGTCGACAAGGCCGTCCAGGCCGCCGCGGCCGCCTTCCCGGGCTGGGCCGCCACCTCCGCGAGGAGCGGGGCAAGCTGCTCAAGCGCATCGGCGAGGCGCTGGCGGCGCGGACCGACGAGATCGCCACGGTCATCTCGCACGAGGTCGGCATGCCGATGACGCTGTCGGGCTCCATCCAGGTCGGGCCTGCCCGCCGGCGCCTTCGCCGACGCGGCCAACGCCGCCGAGGCCTTCGAGTGGGAAGAGGAGCTCGGCAACTCGCTCGTCGTCCACGAGCCGATCGGCGTCGTCGGCGCCATCACGCCGTGGAACTACCCGCTGTACCAGGTCGTGCTCAAGGTGGCGCCGGCGCTGGCCGCCGGGTGCACCGTCGTGCTCAAGCCGAGCGAGGTGGCGCCGATCAACGCCTTCATCCTGGCCGAGATCATCGACGAGGTCGGCCTGCCGCCGGGCGTCTTCAACCTGGTGAGCGGCGTCGGGCCGGTGGTCGGCGAGGCCATCGCCTCGCACCCCAAGGTCGACATGGTCTCGTTCACCGGCTCGACCCGCGCCGGGCGCCGGGTCATGGAGCTGGCGGCCGAGGGCATCAAGCGGGTGGCCCTCGAGCTGGGCGGCAAGTCCGCCAACATCCTCCTCGACGACGCCGACCTCGCCACCGCCGTGCCGGCCGGTGTGTTCGGCTGCTACATGAACTCGGGCCAGACCTGCTCCGCGCTGACCCGGATGCTCGTCCCCCGCGACAAGCTGGCCGAGGTGGAGGAGCTGGCCGCCGGCGCCGCGGCCGGCTTCGCCCCGGGCGACCCCTTCGAGGCGGGCAAGCTCCTCGGCCCGCTGGTGTCCGCCGTCCAGCGCGACCGGGTGCGCGGCTACATCAAGAAGGGCATCGACGAGGGGGCCAAGCTCGTGGTCGGCGGAGCCGAGGCGCCCGAGGGGCTGGACAAGGGCTTCTTCGTCCAGCCGACGGTCTTCTCCGACGTCACGCCGGACATGACGATCGCCCAGGAGGAGATCTTCGGGCCGGTCCTGTCGATCATCCCCTACGACACCGAGGAGGAGGCGATCGAGATCGCCAACGACACCCCCTACGGGCTCGCCGGCGGCGTGTGGAGCGCCGACCCGGCCCGGGCCGAGCGGGTGGCCCGCCAGATGCGTACCGGCCAGGTCGACATCAACGGGGGCAACTTCAACCCGAGCGCGCCCTTCGGCGGCTACAAGCAGTCGGGCATCGGCCGTGAGCGCGGCAAGTACGGCCTGGAGGAGTTCCTCGAGACCAAGGCGATGCAGCGCTGACGGCGTCGGCGATGCGACGCGGCGTCCGGGTCAGGTAGGAGCGAGCGGGCCGATCCAGCCGGGCGAGCCGGTGCGCTCCCCTGCCGCGACCCGCAGGCCGATGTAATTGCGCTGCGCCTCGACCGTCCCGGCGCCGAAGCACAGGCCCCGGATATCGCGGTAGGCGCGCTCGAGCGGGTACTCGCGCGAGTAGCCGTACCCACCGTGAATCTGCATGGCCTCGTCGCAGACGAACTTGGCCGCCAGGTTGGCCGCGGTCTTGGCCAGCGCGGTCTCGAGCGGCGGGGGCGTCCCGCCCGGCCCCGCCAACCTCACCGCCCTTGCCAATAACAAGCGCGCGCCCTCGAGCTGCACGGCCATGTCGGCCAGCTTCCACTGCAATCCCTGGAGGCCGGCCAAGGGACGACCGCCGATCACGCGCTCGTTCACGTAGCGCACGGCATGCTCGAGCGCGCCCTGGGCGGCGCCCACGCACATGGCGGCGTTACCGCAGCGCTCGTGGTTGAGGTGCGACAGCAACACCTTGAAGGCCGAGGTGTTCGAGGGGTCGCCCGCGATCAGCACGTCGTCCTCGGTGATCTCGACGCCGTCGAAGGCCAGCTCGGCCTCCGTGGCCGCGTGGATGCCCATGCCCTTGTGCCGGCCCGTGACGACGACGCCCTCGCGGTCGGTCGGCACGATCACCGCCCCGATCCCCTTGGCGCCCTCGCCGCCCGGCCAGCGGCACCAGACCAGCACGCCCTGGGCGACGTCACCGAGCGTCGAGTAGTTCTTGTACGCGTTGAGCCGCCAGCGCCGGGGACCGTCGGCCACCAGCGCCGCCCTCATGTCCTGCACGGCCGAGCCGGCGTCGGGCTCGGTGATGCCGATACTGACCAGCGCGTCGCCGTCGGCCGCGGCGGGCAGCCAGCGTTCCTTCATGGCGGGCGGCCCCAGGTGCTCGATCCCCCGCGGCGGCCCGTTGAAGGTCAGCTGGCAGCAGATGGCCGAAGAGACGTCGGCCCGGGCGATCTCCTCAGGACGATGGACGCCTCGACGTCGCCGAGGCCCATGCCGCCCCACTCCTCCCCCACCGTGATGCGGAGCAGGTCGGACGCGGCCAGCGCCTTGCGCAGCTCGGCGGAGACGACGCCCTCCTCGTCGGCCTGGTGCGCCCGGGGCGCGACCTCCCGGGCGGCGACGTCACGGGCGAGCTGGCGGAGGGCGGTCTGGTCCTCGGTCTCGGCCAACAGGTCCGACCCGGTGCCGGCGTGTCCCATCAGGCGTCGAGCTCGGTGCCGACGATGCCCACGAAGCTCACGCCCTCTCCCGGTGCACCGCCGAGATTGTGGGTGAGACCCATGGTCCGCCCGGGACGGACCGTAGCGATCTGGCGCTCGGGCGGGGCCTCGCCCCGGAGCTGCAGCCAGCACTCGAAGAGCATGCGCAGGCCCGAGGCGCCGATGGGGTGCCCGAACGACTTCAATCCGCCGTCGGGATTGACCGGCAGCTCGCCGTCGCGGTCGAAGGTCCCCGCCAGCACCTCCTTCCACGCCGTGCCGCGTTCGGCGAAGCCCAGGTCCTCCATCAACACGAGCTCGGTCGGAGTGAAGCAGTCGTGCACCTCGGCCATGGCCAGCTGGGAGCGCGGGTCCGTGATGCCCGCCTGGGCGTAGGCGTCGGCCGCCGTGCGGACCACCTCCTCGAAGGTGGTGTAGTCGTAGGCGGGGTCGATCGGCCCGGCGGCCGGGCCGGCCACGAACGCCAGCGCCTTCACGTAGAGCGGGTTGTCGCAGTAGCGGTGCGCATCCTCGGCCCGGCAGATGACCGCAGCCGCCGACCCGTCGCTGACCCCGCTGCAGTCGAACACACCGAGGTCGCCCGCCACGAGCGGAGCCTTGGCGATGGTCTCCATGGAGACCTCCTTGCGGAACTGCGCCCGCGGGTTGCGGGCGCCGTTCTGGTGGTTCTTGAACGCGATCCGGCTCATCACCTCCTTCAGCTGGGCCCGGTCGACCCCGTACTTGTGGGCGTAGGAGGGGGCGAGGAAGGAGAAGGCGGCCGGGGAGGAGAGCCCGGGGTCTGTCCCGTCACCCACGGCCCGGATGCCGGTCAGGCCCGAGTAGCCGGTGTCCTTGAGCTTCTCCACCCCGATGGCCATGGCCGTGTCGTAGGCGCCCGACGCCACGGCGTAGCAGGCGTTGCGGAAGGCCTCGGAGCCGGTGGCGCAGTAGTTCTCGACCCTCGTCACGGGCTTGTAGTCGAGCTTCAGCGGCCGCGACAGCGTCACGCCGCACACGCCCGACGTCATGGTGCCGAGCCAGAAGGCGTCCATGTCGTTCAGCGCCAGCCCCGCCGACGCGGACGCCTCGGTGGCGGCGTCGATGAGCAGGTCGTCCACGCCCTTGTCCCACAGCTCACCGAATCGGGTGCAGCCCATGCCCACGATGGCCACTTGGTCGCGGATGCCTTTGCTCGACATGGTCCTCCTCGTCCTACTCGCCCGTCGTCGCCGCCGGCCGCCGGCGGTCCGGTCGGGCCTTCCAGAAGTAATTGTGCACGCCCTGCGCCGTCCAGACGCGCCGGAACGTCATGGCGACGCGGTCCCCGATGGCCAACTCCGAAGGCCGGGCGTCGGTGAGCTCGCAGCGGTAACGGCCGCCGCCGTCGAAGTCGACGATGACGCCGATGACCGGCGGGGAGGGGCTGAAGGCCAGATGGTCCACCGTGAAGGTGGCCACCGTGCCGGGCACGTCGGCCAGGCGTTCGGCCTGCATCTGGTCGATGGCGTGGCACGAGAGGCAGGCCCGCGCCGGCGGCATGTGGCGGAATCCGCACACGGTGCACCGGCTTGCCATGAACCCGTACTTCCAACCTTCTGAGCGGTGGACCGTCGGCGCCCCCGGGCGCTCCGGGTCGGGGCGCCGGGGCGGCTCGCGGCACGAGCTGTCCGCGCCAGGTCAGGAAGGCCGGCGTACGACAGGTCGTCGCGCCCCGCGGCGACCTGCTCGGCCACGGTGGTCGCGCCGGCCTCGGCCCGGGCCTGCCTCGCCGCCGGCAGGGCCGTCGTCGTCCGGAACACCAGTGCGTCCGCCCCGTCGGCGAGCGACAGCACGACGACGAGCTGGTCCGGCTCGGCGCGCTCGAGCACGTCGGCCAGCGCCACCCCGGCGTGCGCCGCGCCCAGGTTCCCGACCGAGGAGGTGAGGTCCGGCGCCAGGACGCCGTCGCGCACCCCCAGACCCGCCGTCGCCGCCTTGACGGCGCGGACGTGCAGTCCGGTCACCACGGCGTGGTCGACGTCGCTTTCCGAAATTCCGGCGTCCTTCAGCGCCGCCGCGAACGCCTCCCGGGCCAAGGGGACGTACAGCTCCTCGCCGAAACGCTCCTCCCACACGTGCGATTCCGTCTCACCCGGGACGCGCCATCGGTCGAGGAACTCGTCGCTGCACGCCCCCCGCCCGACCAGCTGGGCCACGGCGCCCTCGGGCCCGCAGAGGAAGGCCGCCGCGCCGTCCCCGCTCTCGCGCTCCTCGGCCGAGCCGGCGAGCCCGGTCCGGAGATCCGAGACGGCGGCCAACGTGGCGCGCCCGGCCGAAGCTCCCCCGCAGGGCCCCGATCAGCGTGGCTATCGCGGAACGGGGCGAACCCGTCAGGTCGTAGGCCCCACACGCCCGACCGAGCCCGAGCGCGGCGTGGACGGTCGTGGCGCTCGTCTTGTCGAGGTACGCCGGGTCGGGGGTCGAGAGGAGCACGTCGTTCACGCCGACTTCTGTTCCCGCAAGGGCCCGGCGCCCGGCCTCCACGGCGAGCGTCGTCGTGTCCTCGTCGTAGGAGGCGACCGAGCGCGTCCCGCGGCCGGCGCCCCCGCCGAGCACCCCGGCGATGGCGGAGCGCTGCAGCCGCCACGCGGGCAGGTACGTGCCCCACGACACGATGCCGGCGCTCACGTCCCTACCGCTGCTCATCCCCTACCGCCAGGAGCTCGAGCTCGTCGTCGGCGCCGGCTTCACGGACGGACCGCTACGGACGCGCGAACGGCCTCGGACTCGGGCGGGGGCGAGTCGATCACGCACATCGCCACGAGGCGGTCCCGGGGACACGCCAGAGACTGGAGATCGACGTTCATGAACCCTCCTCGGCGCCGTCGTCGTGTGGCCCGAGGGCGTTGCCACCCTTGCCGTTTTGCTGACAGCCGTGTCACTTTTCACTGTACACGTGGCCCCGGACGTCGCCCCTCGCCGTCGCACCGGCGAAGCGCCCGACGTGGGACGTGCGACCACCGAGCCAAGCGGTTTTCCCGCCTCTGGTCCGGCGCGGCGGGTTCAGGCCGTGGCGGCAACCACCATCTCCCAGCTGTCCAGTTCCAGGGGGCCACCCCCGCCCCCCCGGAAGCGCACGTCGCGGAAGCCCGCCGCTTCCAGCCAGACCACCCATTCGGGTGGGGTCGGGAGCCGGACGAAGTACGAGGCGTGGCGGGTCTCCCCGTCGCGATGGACCGTCCGTTCCACCAGCATGCGCCCCGTTACGGAGTCGAACGTCGACACCTCCACCATGGTGTCGTCGCCGCGCCGAATTACGACCCCGTCGGGCGCCGGGGTGAAGTGACGGACGCCTCCGTCGTGGTGCATGGTGTCGACGGCCACGGTGCCGCCCGGTGCCAGAACCCGATGGAACTCGCGCAACACCAGATGGCAGTCGGCGTCGTCGTAGTACCCGAACGAGTTGAGCCAGCACACAACGGCGTCGAAGGGCCCGTCGACCGGCAGGTGGCGCAGGTCGCCCGGGACGTAGGTGACCGCGAGCGGGTGGGCCCGCGCCAGTTCCAGGTACGCCGGCGTGATGTCCACCCCGGTCACCTCCATGCCGGCGGCCGCCAGCCTCCGGGCGATGCGGCCGTGGCCGCAGGGGGCATCGAGGATCCGGGACCCCGGCGCTAGGTCCAGCAGGCCGAGGATCTCCGCCGTGTCCGAGTCCGAATGTTCGTCGTCGATCGAATCCTCGTAGAAGTACAGGTAGTCGTCCCCGAACGTCTCGACAAGGTCAAACCGCATGCGACATCTTCGCCGGTAGGGTCGGGCGGGTGGTGGTTCCGGCCGACATCGCCTTCGACGCCGTGACGGCGACCCGGCCCACGGGCGACCCCTCTGTCTTCGAGGTCGACATCCACCCGCTCTGGAGCGTCGGCGACAAGCCCAACGGCGGATATCTGCTGGCGCTGCTCGGTCGGGCCGCACGGTCCGCCGGCCAGGGCGACACCGGCGAGCAGTGGGACGTGGCGTCGTCGGCCGTCACCTACGTGCTGCCTCCGCACGCGGGTCCCGCCACGGTGCGCACCACCGTGTTGCGCCGGGGGCGTTCCGCCGCCCAGGTTCGTGCCGTCATGACGCAGGACGGCCGGGACACGGTGGACGCCGTCTTCGTGATCTCTGACATCCCCCCGGCGGCGCGCGTCCGCTACGACGGGATCGATCCGCTGGAGGTCGCCGGGCCGGACGAATGCGTCCAGCTACCGCCCCAGACTCCGACCGGCCTGGTTGTCGGGATGCTCGAGGCCATCGACCTGCGGATGGACCCCCGGACCCTCCCGTGGGCGCCCGCGACCGAGGGCGCGCGGGCCGAGCTACGCGGCTGGACCCGCTTCGTCGACGGGCGTCCGCCCGACCCTTTGGCGCTGCTCTTCCTCGCCGACGCCGTTCCGCCGGCAACCTTGAGGATCGGATCGACCGGATGGGTGCCGACGCTGCAGATGTCGGTCTATGTGCGGGCGCGGCCCGAACCGGGTTGGCTCGGGATCAGGTTCACGGGAAACCTGGTGGCCGATGGTTTGGTCGACGAGACCTGCGTGCTCTGGGACGAAGGACGCCGCGTGGTGGCACAAGCGACGCAGCTCGCCCGTCTTCGCTTCCCCGACGAGACCTGATCTCAGGCGGCGGCGTCGCGCTCGTCGCGTTCGTGCTGTGGCTCGTCCTGCTCGTCGTCGGCGTCATGGCAGTCCCACGAGCAGTACCCGAAGATCCGGTCGGACGCCGGGTGGAACTGGCAGCGGCGGCAGAGTTGGGTCGTCATCGTAAAAGTCACTTTCGGATGGTTTGCGATCGGTAGTCCCACCGTGGGGACTGAGTAGCCACGGTTCGGGCCGGCGAACACCTGCCGGGACCGGCAAGGCCCGGCGGCGCGTCTTGGGCCCGTGACGCAAAGAAGCCGCTCCCCTGTGGGAAGCGGCTCCTCGACGTCTGGACTGGCAATGAGTCCGGTTACGTCGTTGAGGCCACCTCCTGCGGGCACGGCTTGGGAATGCCGTTTATCTGTACCTCGGACACGGCCGAGCACGAGGGCGCCAGGGCCTTGGCGCCCCACAGGTCTCCGACGACCCGTCCGCTCGATCCGTTCCGCACCTTCATGATCTCTTTAGTATAGATAGGGCTCTGGTGGCCGCGGACACCGCTGACGAGATTTCATCCTCACGTCACCCAGCCTTACGGCACGGACGCGACGCGTGGTTCAGCGAGAGCGGAGGAGCTGCGGCCGGTCGAGGCCCCGCACCTCGCACCGAAGCCGGCCGAGGCGCGCACCGATCAGCCTGATTCGGCCAACCGTGCCTTCAGAGCCGGCTTGACCACCTTGCCGGTCGCGTTGCGGGGCAGGTCCTCGACGAAGACCCACCGGCGGGGGACCTTGTAGTCCGCCAGGTGACCGAGCGCGAAGGCACGCAGTGCGTCAGCGTCCTCGTCGGCGTCCGGGTGCAGGACGACGAAGGCGACGACGTCCTCGCCCAGCACCGGATGCGGAGTCCCGACGACCGCGACCTCCTTGACCTCGGGGTGCTGGACGATGGCGTGCTCGACGTCGGTCGCGTGCACGTTGTTGCCGCCCCGGATGATCACGTCCTTCGAGCGACCGACGATGTAGAG
Organism: uncultured Acidimicrobiaceae bacterium; assembly: GCA_963767195.1. Taxonomy (GTDB): domain Bacteria; phylum Actinomycetota; class Acidimicrobiia; order Acidimicrobiales; family RAAP-2; genus Bog-473. The sequence goes on from CAVYDA010000001.1 coordinate 1,310,294, forward strand.
GTACCCGTCTTCGTCGAGTTTGCCGAGATCGCCCGTGACGAGCCATCCGTCCTTCCATGTCTCGGCTGTCGCCTCGGGGTCCTCGAAGTACTCGCGGTGGTGGCCGGGCAGCTGCAGACGGACCTCCCCCACTTGGCCCGCAGGCACTTCGACCTCGTTCTCGTCGACAACCTTGACGATCGCCGGCGGCACGATCTGTCCGACCGAACCCGGTCGCTTCACGGCCTCGCCCTTGGCATGATGGCGTAGGCGGAACCCGCCTCCGTCATGCCGTAATTGTTCGAGACGAGTGCGTCGGGCATCTTTTCCTGAAGGCGTTCGAGGACGTACGGGGCGAGCGGCGCGCTGCCCACCGAACACAGCTCGACGGTGGACAGGTCGGCCAGCACGAAGCGCGGGTGGTCGATCAGGAGGTGCGCCATGGCCGGGACGAGGAACACCGAGATGGGTCGCTCCTCCTCGACGACGCGCAACCAGCGATCAGCGTCGAAGCGAGGCAGGTAGATCACCTTCAGGCCGAGTTTCATCGGCGTGTACACGAGCGAGATCCCGGCGAAGGTGAACAGCGGGCTGGAGTGCACCCAGCCGCCGCCCGTCCAGTTCGGCTCGATCGCGCCGATCATGGACGCGTTCGAGTGACGGACCGCCACACCCTTGGGGCGCCCGGTGGTGCCGGACGTGTAGAGGATGTCGGCCAGGTCGGCGGAGGCCCGTGGCACCTGGAACGCGCTCGTGTCCCCCGAGGTCGCATCGGCGAAGGCGAGGCGGCGGGGTACATGGTCGGCGTCGGCGGGAGCGGTTCCGTCCGAGGCGTCGACGACCATTCGCAGCGTGTCCTGGCCGGCCTCGGCGTCCGTCGTCACGAGTTCGCCGTCCGCCACGACGGCCGCCGCGCCCGAATGGGCGAGGACGTGACGCACCTCGGCGGGCGCCAAGCGGGGGTTCATGGGCACGGCCACTCCGCCGGCGCGGTGGACGGCGGCGTAGCTGACGAGCCACTGCAGCGCCAGCTCGGGATGGAGGTGGATGCCGACCCGATCGTCGGGCGCGATGCCTTGGTCGACCAGGCGCCGGGCCAGGGCGTTGGCCGCGCCATCCCACTCGGCGAACGTGAGCGCACCGACGTCGACCACCTCGAACGCGGTCTCGTCCGGATAGGCCGACGCCATTCGGCCCAGGTGCTCGTCCATCAACATCGGTGCGCTTCCCCCCCGGCGAGACGTAGATGGCATCGGAAAGTTGACGCCGGTGTCAGGTTCGTTGCAGCATGGCCGATGCGCCTCCCGGGGGTCAATCCGGTACCGGTCGCAATGGTCGCGTCACAGTGAGAGGGGAGATGAAGCGCCATGACCACGGTCCGCTTCGACCTCTCGACGCCCGAGGGCGACACGACCGGATTCTGGGAAGCGGCCCGCGAGGAACTCCGGTGAAGTTCCGGTCCATCTCCGATGAGTACACGATCCCGTCTTTCGTGCGGCCTGACTGCCGGGAGGCACCATGACCGAGGCCGTTATCGTCGCAGCCCTCCGCAGCCCGATCGGGCGAGCGGGTCGGGGCCTCGCGGCGCTGACCATCCACGAACTGGGCGGACAGACCGTCTCCGCTGCCATCAAATCGGCCAGTTTGGATCCGGCTGACATCGACGACCTCGTCCTCGGCGAAGTGCTCCAAGGCGGCGGTTGCACTGCTCGTTACGTGGCCAACGCGTTGGGTCTGCCTCCCGACACGCCCGGCGGCGCCGTGCAGCGGCAGTGCGCCACCGGGATGATGGCGGTGCAGGATGCGGCGGCCAACATCCGGGCGGGCATGGCCGACGTCATCGTCGCCGGTGGCATCGAGTCCATGACCCGCTCACCTCTCTTGTTCGAGCGGTCGCCCTTTCCCTTCGGTGGTGTGGAGCGTTTCCTCCCGCCGAGCCACCCCGACTCTCCCGAAGCGCCGAACACGAACATGTTGATCACGGTCGGCGAGAACACGGCCCGCGAATGCGGAATCACGCGAGAGGAATCCGACCACTGGTCGTTCCACTCCAACATGCGGGCGATCGCGGCCACCGATGACGGGCGATTCGCCGAGGAGATAGTGCCCATGACGGTGCCTGCCGGGCGGGGCGAGACCGCGACCTTCTCCGTCGACGAGCATCCCCGCCGAGACACGACGCCGGAGAAACTGGCTTCGTTGCCCTCGCTCACCGGCCCCGACGGGACGACCACGGCAGGGAACTCCTCCGGGATCGGGGACGGCGCCGCTGCGCTCGTCGTGGTCTCACGGAGCTACGCCGAGTCCCACGGGATGGAGGCGCTGGCCACCGTACGCTCATGGAACTCGTGCGGAGTGGAGCCGGCGCGCACCGGCCTCGCCCCGACCGTCTGCGTCCCTCGGGCCCTCAACCGGGCCGGTTTGAGTGAGCGCGACGTCGACTTGGTCGAGATCAACGAGGCCTTCGCCTCCATGTCGGTCGCCTGTTCGCGCAAGCTCGGATTCCCCCACGACATCGTCAACGTCAACGGTGGAGCGGTGGGGATCGGCCACCCGATCGCCGCCTCGGGGGCGCGCATTCTGGTGACGCTGATCCACGAGCTGCGTCGTCGTGGCGGAGGCATCGGTGTCGGGACCCTATGCGCCGGCGGCGGCATGGGTTCGGCAACCGTGGTGGAGGTACATCCTCCCGGCCGCTGAGGACGCGCCGTCACTCCTTGTCTTCACCGCCCGAGGCCATGTGCTCCTTGATGGAGTTCACCACGCCCGGGTCCAGCAGCGTGGTGACGTCCCCCAGCGCGCGGTCGTCGGCCACGTCGCGTAGGAGACGCCGCATGATCTTGCCGCTCCGCGTCTTTGGGAGTTCGGGGGTCAACATGATCTGGCGCGGCTTGGCGATCGGACCGATCTCGCGTGAGACGTGGTCACGCAGCTCCTGGACCAGCGCCTCTCCAGCTTCGCCCTCGGCGTCGCTCGCACCCTTGACCGTGACGAAGGCCACGATGGCCTGGCCGGTGGTGGCATCGTTGGCGCCGACCACAGCTGCCTCGGCCACGGCCGGATGGCCGACCAATGCATGCTCGACCTCGGTCGTCGAGATGCGGTGGCCCGAGATGTTCATGACGTCGTCCACGCGGCCGAGCAACCACAGGTCACCGTCTTGGTCACGCTTGGCTCCGTCGCCGGCGAAGTAGCGGCCGGGGAACCGCGACCAGTAGGTCTCCTTGTAGCGCTCGTCATCTCCGTAGATTCCCCGGAGCATGCCGGGCCAGGGCTCGGTGATAACTAGGAAACCGCCCTCGTCGTTCCCCACCGAGTCGCCGTCGTTGTCGATGACGTCCGCCGCAATACCCGGGAACGGAGTCATGGCCGCGCCCGGCTTGGTCGCGGTGATACCCGGCAGCGGCGTGATGAGGATGCCGCCGGTCTCGGTCTGCCACCAGGTGTCGACGATGGGGCAGCGCTCGCCCCCGATGTGGGTCCGGTACCAGATCCAGGCTTCCGGGTTGATGGGCTCGCCGACGGACCCGAGGAGGCGCAGGCTGGACAGGTCGTGCTTGGCCGGAAGGTCGTCGCCCCACTTCATGAAGGTGCGGATCGTCGTCGGTGCCGTATAGAGGATGTTGACCTTGTAGCGCTCGACGATGTCCCACCAGCGGTCACGTTCCGGGGTGTCGGGTGTGCCCTCGTACATCACAGAGGTGGCGCCGTTCGCCAGCGGTCCGTAGACGATGTAGCTGTGGCCCGTCACCCAACCGATGTCGGCCGCGGTCCAGAAGACGTCCTTCTCCGGCTTGAGGTCGAAGACGAGCCGGTGGGTGGCCGACACGTGCGTCAGGTATCCCCCGCTCGTGTGGAGGATGCCCTTGGGCTTCGCGGTCGTGCCGCTGGTGTACATGATGTAGAGAGGGTGTTCTGCGTCGAACGATTCGGCCGCATGCTCCGGCGGCTGTCGGTCGACCAGCTCGTGCCACCAGACGTCGCGGTCGTGGTCCCAGGCGACTTCCTGGCCGGTGCGACGCACCACGAGTACCTTCTCGACTCCGGGCGAACCGGCCACGGCCTCGTCGACTGCGGGCTTGAGGGCGCTCGCCGCACCGCGGCGGTAGCCACCATCGGCCGTGATGACGTACCGAGCGTCGCAGTCGAGGATGCGACTGCGGAGGGCGTCGGACGAGAAGCCGCCGAAGACCACGGTGTGGGGTGCGCCCAGCCGTGCGCAGGCGAGCATGGAGATGACAGCCTCGGGAATCATCGGTAGGTAGATGGCGATTTTGTCGCCGGCGCGCACCCCAAGTTCGGTCAGGGCGTTGGCGGCCCGGCACACCGCGGCCATGAGGTCACGGTAGGTAATGGTGCGGGTGTCGCCCGGCTCGCCCTCCCAGTGGAACGCAACGCGGTCTCCGAGGCCGGCCTCGACGTGCCGGTCGACACAATTGACGGCGACGTTCAGCCTGCCGCCAACGAACCACCGGGCGAAGGGCAGGTCCCACTGGAGCACCTGTGACCAGGGCTCGGCCCAGTCCAGTCGCCTGGCCTGCTCCTCCCAAAAGGCGAGCGGATCCGATTCGGCCTCGGCGTAGATGCCGGGCTGGGCGTTGGCTTCCTTCGACAGATTCTCAGGAGGAGCGAAGGTGCGGGTCTCATGGAGCAGAGCAGAGAGGTTCTCCTCGTTGGTCTCGGTCATGGTGCCTCCTCGAGCGGCTCCAGCGGTGACGTCTTGCCTAGCAGAAAGGAAGGCGGCTCAATCAGATGGTCGTCGAAGTTCGAACCCTTCGAACGTGAACGCCGGAGTCACCGTCGCCCCGACGAGAGAGAAAGGCCCGAGGGGCCTCGCCCACTGCCACACCATGGGATCGACCACGGCCTGAGGTGTCTGCCCCGCCATGACGTCTGTCCCGAGCACCACCATCTCACGCCGTCCATCGGACCATTCCCGGTGCAGCTCCAAGGGCGACCCGAAGTAGAAATGCCAGAGCTCCGTGGCGTCGATCCGGTGCGGTGCCGAGACCTCGCCTTGCAGGAGCAGGTACACGATGGCACTGCCCGCAGGGCGCTCTCCGGCGGGGGCCTGCGCCACCCAGGTCCGCCGGTACCAGCCACCCTCCGGATGGGGGGCAAGCCCCAGTGAGTCGACCAGCCACTCCCCGGGACGCACGGGATGGGTTTGCCTCCGCTCGGTCAGCCCTCGAGCGAGACCGTGCCCACACCCAACGACGCGGCCACGGCCAACGAGTGGAGCTGGGACCCCCCGAGCAGGGCGCCGGTCGTCTCTGCACGCTTGATGAACAGTTGGGAGTCGTGCTCCCAGGTGAAGCCGATGCCCCCGAAGGACTGGAAGGAGCCGCGACAGACCAGGCGTTGGCAGTCGTCACTGGCCGCCTTGGCCATGGCCACTGCTACCGCTCGATCGGGCGTGTCCTCGTCGATTGCCGCCACGGCGAAGTAACAGAGGGCACGGGCTCGCTCGATGGCGAGGAACATGTCGGCCATCTTGTGTTTGACGGCCTGAAAGGAACCGATGGGCACCCCAAACTGCTTTCGGTCCTTGACGTAGGCGAGCACCATCTGGAAGAGCGCGTCACAGGTGCCGACCGTCTCGAGAGCCAGCCCGACCTTGGCCTCCTCGAGGGCCCTCAGGACTCCGGCCGTCGAAGCTCCAGTGCCGGGCTCACCGAGAGCGCGGTCGTCGGGAACGACTACCCGTTCCAGCGTCAGGGTGCAGAGCGGGCGTGTCGCGTCGAGCGAGCGAACCGGCGCCAGCCCTGCCTCGTGCGCCTGGAACCACGAACGCTCCGACGCCGTCACCGACGCGGGCCAAGACGGCGACCTCCGTCGTCGAGCGATCGGCGAGCACGCCCAACTTCTTTCCCTGGAGTACCCAACCACCGTCGACTCGTTCGGCGGTCATGGTCAGGTCGTCGAGACGCCATCCGCAGGGACTGTCGGCGACGGCGAGCGCTCCAGTGCACTTCCGGAGGCCACTCCGGCCAGGAAGTCGTGCCGTTGGTCGGGTCTCCCGACCTCTCGAACGACGGGGACGAACTGCGTCATCGTGGCGAGCAACGGTCCCGGCGCCACGACGCGACCCAGCTCTTCGGCGACGACCGCGGTCTCGACGAAGGAGAGCCCGACGCCACCGTCCTCCTCCGGAATGGCGAGCGCGGGCCAATCGAGACCCACCATCGCGTCCCAGAGGTCCGACGCCGGCTCTCCACTCTCGACCACCGCGCGGACGACGGCCGGCGTGCACTCCTTCTCGAGAAAGGAGCGAACGGAGTCGCGAAGCTCCTCTTGGTCGCTCGAGAATTCGAGCTCCACTACCAACCCCTTCCTGCACGTCCGCTCGGCCGCTGGGCGGCCGGAACCGGCGGCGAGTGTATCCGACCATTCTTTCGGACCCTGTGCTACCTTCTCGCCCGCACCGTTCCCTGGGACCGAGTCCGAGGGAGCCCCCGGAGGGGGTCGCCGGTCCGTCGGCGCATGCCCCGGACCGGCGAAGCCGGGGCGACCTGCTCTCCTGCTTCCCTCCCCTGCGCGAGACGTCTGGGGCTGCTCAGGGCCTGTGGCTCTGAGCACCGCCGCGACCGCCGTGAGAGTGCCGGTCGCTCGCCTACACTCTTCGGTGCGCCTCTAGCTCAACGGCAGAGCAACGGACTCTTAATCCGCAGGTTTCGGGTTCAAATCCCGAGGGGCGCACCCAGAATGCCCAGTTCAGCACCATACCGCTCGGCGGTTGCGAGCGACTCCTGCGGCTCGCTGGAATGTTATTTCTGGCGGCTCATCTACAACTGGGCGCTGGGCAGCCACCGGAACAAACCGAGGCACCGGGTCGTCGCCAAGTACTTCGAGACGTTCAACTTGTCCTGCCAGCCCACCTCCACCCCATGTTCGAATGAAGAATGGGGTTGGTCTGATTGATAGGGATACCCGTGCAGCCTGTCTTCACGGGTCCACCCCGTTCGCCCGGGCTCATTCCGCAGTTGGCGCAACGCAGTAGTGCTGGACCCATCGCTTTCCTGAGTCTTCGAATTCCAAAAATGACGATCATCGGGCTCTCCTTTTCTACTGTTCGTACGCTCGTTCGTGGCTCTCTCGAAGCACCCGGCTCCCTTAGGCGTAGGTTGTTTCTGGGAGGGTCACACTTGGTTGTTATCCTGGGCCATACCTTGCGATCACCCCCTCCAGTCACGCTTGAGCGCTGCTCCAATGGATCGGAAATGGGCGTCTGATAGGGCGTTACTCACGCTTCGGCTCGTTTCCGCGGCCTGACCCGACGCCTGCAGGCATACAACCTGATGGATTTCTCGACGAGCACTGTGCCCGAGCGCGGCTTAGAGCGGACCTCCCCCATTGGGCCCGTAGGCCTCCCAGAGATGGCCGTTCGTGCCGTGGTAGAAGACGAAGGCCGTCGAGTCGGTGTCGATGACACCTTGCGCCCACTGAACCGAACTGATGCCGACGTACTTCGGGCCGTTCCACTCGCCGGGACCCCAGTAGGCCTCTTCGAGATGGCCGCTGGCGCCCTCGAAGAAGACGACCTGACGCTGGAATCCGTCACCGCCGGCGCACGTGGGAGCAGACTTCACTGGACCCATGCCCAGGTCGGCTGGCGGGGTGAAGCCAGTTCCGTCATCGGGACCGTAGGACTGGTAGAGACCGCCGTTGGTGCCGTTCCAAAACACATAGGCCGTGGAGTTGGCGTCGATGACACAGGGCGTGGATGCCATTGATGAACCGCTAGCGACATTGATCGGACCCACCCAGCGGCCGGGCGACCAGTACGCCTCCTCTAGATCACCGTTGGTGCCCTCCCAGAAGACGACCTGACGCTGGAATCCGTCACCGCCGGCGCACGTGGGCGAGCTCTTCATCCCACCGAATCCCAGGTTGACCGTGGTGAATGGACCGCCACCGTCAGGCCCGTAAACCTCCGTGAGATCGCCGTTCGCTCCCTTGAAGAAGACATACGCTGTGGAGTTGGCGTCGATGACACAGGGTGTGGATCCGAGTTGACCGTAACCAAGGTCTTTGGGGCCAGTCCACTGGCTCGGATTGCCCGGAGTTCCGTAGGCCTCGTACAGAGCCTTATTCGTACCCTTCCAGAAGACGACCTGGCGCTGGCCGAGGCCGCCGCCCGCAGCGACGGGCGGTGACGCCAAAGTACCCATGCCGAGGTCAATGGGTCCCGAGCTGGCGCCGCAAACGCTTAGAACCTGGCAGAGCACTGCACCATTCGGTGTTCCCAATCCCGACGCCATGTCGTAGCCGGCTGTCGCTGGGTAGTGCACGATGGAAGGATTAGGCGACCGATCGTTATTACCCGTTGTAATGTCGTAAAAGGCGCCAGGATCGTTCCGAGCTATCTCATAGAGAAGTGGATTTGCGAATCCGAGTTGAGTTGATCGACCTTCATCGATAACTGCAACAAGTGCCGCCCACAAGGGAGTCGAGGCACTTGTTCCTCCCAATTCGCCCCATTGTCCGCCTTCATATGTCGCATACCCAGGCGGGCAGCAAGAGCAGATACGTCTGGTACTTCTCGACAATAGCCTGTGCTCTGTTCGCAGGGCGAACCGCTTGAATACGTGGAGTCGGGTACTCCGGGTGCCGATTGCCACGATGGCATCGGCCAAAATGTGGAAATCCCTCCGCCACCGGCATCATTGTTCACACCTGTATTCCACACAGTTTCTGATGACCGTGTCCCGTCGGGCCATTCCGTGCCGCCAACCCCTGTCACGTAGGGCTGGCTTGCGGGGTCCTGGACACAGATGAACGTATCATTGGTGCAATCTTCCGAGCCGGAATCCCCGGCATCCGCAAACATCGTCTGGCCTTGCACTGCCATCTCTTCGAAGATCGTGCTTTCTGATTGAACAAAAGCAGGCGTGAGCCAGGACTCTCCATCTCCAAAGCTCATCGATACGGCGCTGGCCGTGTCATCGCTCGCGATTTGCTCCAAGTCGAGAGAGGTGTCGGAGTTCTCATAAACAAGAACATCTGCTGAAGGTGCGAGTCCGATTGCTACCTCGATGTCCAGCTCGGCTTCGGTGGTCCCAGCACCTATCGGAGCTCCACCGTCAACCGGAACCCTGGTCACATTCACTGGCGTCGAGGCAGTAGAGGGCGCTATTCCATAGCATTTCTCATAGGTCAGAATGTCACTTGGCGCATAATCATTGGTCTCTACAAGTGCAATTGTCTCGCCTTGACCAAGGTCCCCCGAGGTGTAGAACGAAGTGAACCCATATGCCGATGCCATCTGGTTCGCGGTGGTTCCTGACATGCCGTTACATTGCGGCGTGGGTTCATCGACACCGTCTGCCGTACTGTTCGTTATGCCAGCGTGCTCTTGTGCAACACTGCTGAGCCCGTCAATTTCCTGAATCGTTCGTAACAAGAACGGAGGGAGTGATGGTGCTTGGGCATTTGAGTATGCTTCCCGTCCGCCCGGGAGAACGTAGTTGTTGATGTTGACTCCGAATGCAGCCTCGGCCGCACCAACGGTCGTCTGAATCGGAATCGCCAATCTGTTGCTAAAGACTGGCTCAGGGCTGAATCCTCGACCTTGCAGAAACTGCAGAACATTCTGGAGGGTCGCACTCGTCGGCGAAAACTCGTCCTGAAATTTTGTTCCCGCGATATGTAGTGCTCAAACGAGGGAGAACCGGGCGATGAGAGGGCAAGAGCTAACTGGTTGAGCGCCTGGGCGTGTCTGGGCCGAATCATGACGGTCAGGTTCAGTATCTGCTCCGGATTCGCCGCATCAAGCATTTGGGTGCCAGCCGGAAACTCCGGCTCGTCCTGATACTGCGATTGAGTTACCGGCTTGGTATTCGTTGTTGCGATTGATGCCGACGACAACAAGCCCGGACTAGATCGATCGCTTGATGTGTTCTGCGCGTACGCATCACTTGTATCAATGAGAACTGTGCTGATCAAACCGAGGAGGATCAAGCCGAGCGCCACTACGTATCTGAGAGCTAACAGACACGGATTCCTGAGGGCTCGCATAGACATGGTTCTCTCCTTGTCGTCCGTCGCGCCGTGATGACGCGTCACTCCAAAATGTTGCGTTCATGGCCTTCAACCAGGCTGCAAGCTCGCTCCAACGGCACGCGGGCTTACGCGGAGGTCAGATAGCTCAGCCGGGGGTGTCCGAACCGATCCATCCCGGGTCATACGGCGAGCTGATGGTCTTGATGAGCTCAAATCACACGATCGGTTTTCGGAGCTCGACGACCTGATCACTGAGGTCGCCTACCGTCTGCGCCATGCCCTCTTGGGAGGGCCGAGCGGGTGTGTTACTGATGTCCTAGGGAGGGTGGGGACTCGCTTTTTTGCAGGGTGTACTCTGCCATTTGAGGGTTGGGTACGAAGCAGTGAAGCAATTTCGGCGGTTCGGTGGAGCGAGCGCTGTCATGTCGCTTCGCCAAACAGCGAACTTTGAGCTAGCGGGCGCATTCGTTCCGGACACCGATTCCCTGTCGAGCTGATTCCGGTGGTGATTGGAGTGGACGGCACCGACTAGTTCTTTGATGTGGGTGGTGGCTCCTGACGGGCCGCCCGACTCGTCGCAGTCGCAGTCGCAGTGTTGGTGGCGGAAGAAGGAACTGCCAATACTACGCTTGCAGTAGCGAGAAGGATAATGGCCAGAATGGAGCTCAGCCTGAAAGTCCAAGGCCGTCTAGTGCCAGTCACGACTATCTTATCGGCCATTTGAGTTGCCTCTTTGTTTTCACCTGCTCCGACGACCCAAGAAGGTTTCATGACGACGTTCTTTCTCGTTTCGATGACAGACGAGTTTTTTGATGTACGCCATCCGATGTGTGTTGCTTCTTGGCCTTGTAGCAGTCTTCAGAGTTGTCGTGTCGCTCGATATGAGGAACACACTGTTTGTATGGCCGAGGAGGACAAGATCACCTTCGGTCGAGCCGCGGACTGCCCGATCACGACGGACCGGAGGGAGATGGCCTTGTGCGTCAGGCTCCGGTGATAAAAGACACCCGATAGACCAGGCTGAAGGTCCACGTCGTGACGAAGGCGGCAATGCCGAGGATCGACTGTTCCATCTCATCTTTCTTTTCTCGTGCGGTTGTATACCTCACTCTGTACCGGGCCGCTGCAATGAGGCTGCAGTGCCGCTGCAGCGTGCCGTGCGCCGGTCCGGACCCGTTGATCGGCCCGTTGACCGGCCTCAGGGCGGGGAGCGACTTCCACTCAACGCCGCGAACGAATGCGGCCGCGATCAGCAAGACGAGAGGGTGATCTTTAGGCGGACGAACCGGACATCGCGCCTCACCACATGTCGACGACTAAGGGTTGGCCAGGCTCAGAATCAGCCGGAAACGGTTTGAACCCACCGGGCGAGCGACTATGAAGCTAAGCTAAGAGAGCCGCTCAGCAGCAAGGCGACTCACAAGACGCAGGCCAGACGCCTGCGCTACCTCGCCAGACTGCCTGATTTTTGCCACACCCCGGTCGAGATCGGCCTTATCGTTCGCGAGAAGGGTGCTTCCCCAATACAGCAGCGTCTGTGCTCGATACAACGGCGAGTCGAATCGCTCAGCGAGCGCGAGCGCTGAACCGAAGCTCGTTTCGGCGAGGTCGTGATCACCCACTAGCGCCGCGAGTCGGGCGACGGTGACAGCCACGGGTCCATCAGACGTCGGTCCTATCCAGTCCCACTGTGCACGGTACGGGAGAAGAAGTTCGAGCAACTCAGGTGCGGCGTCTGTCCAATGCAGGTCGGCGATCGTGTGACCGATCGAACACAAACAGGTTACGCGAAAACCGTTCCTTACGATCGATCTGTACGAGTTCTCGACATAGTCGGCTGCAATTTCTCGAGCGATCTCAAAGTCTCCCAGGTCGCAGTAGAGCCGCGCCAGCATTGTCCGGGCGGTGTGGTCGTCGGGATTTCGAAGGACGACCTCTTCGAGCAGCGGAAGAAATGAGGCACGCGGCGTCACGCTCGCGCCCGATGCGGAGCGTCTGTGCACCATAGATATTGAAGGCATCGGGTTGTCCCGTCTCCATACCGATGTTCAAGGCCTCGTCTGCGAGTCGCTCGGACTCATCGAGCTGGCCGGCCACCAATGCTCGATGCCCGGCAAGAAAGCCCACGAACCATCGGAAGAGGGGCTGGCCTAGAGAGGATGCCGAGTACTCCATGCGCGCCCACATACGGTCTGCCTCAGCGCGATCGCACACCTGCCACGCCACGAAATAGCGCCATCCGGCGGCAAAACCTGCAAGTATCGTGTTGTCGAGAGCATCGACCAACACAACGGCTTCAGCTGTCTGAGCGAGGCTCTCCTCAAGTCTGTCGGGATCCTGCGCGGCCGAGACACAGGTGTTCAGCACCGCCACCAGGGTGTTCGGATCGCCGACCTCGCGTGCGAGTGCCAGGGCCTCGTTCGCAACACGTCGACGTGACTCTTCGTCTGCGTCGAACGTCAGCTCAGCCGCCAGCTGCGCTAGGACCCTGGCTCTCTGCCCGTCACGGCGGTCAATTGCACGATCCGCGACGATCCGAAGCAGCTCGACCCGTTCTGCGTCGACGTGTCCGGCTTCAGCGAAGAATCCACGGCTGTTGGCCAAGACGGACCTGATGGCAAGGTCGATGTCGCCCATTCCGAGGGCCAGCCGTCCTGCTTCGAGGAGCCTTACCCGGTGGACGGGATCGCCACACTGTCTCTCGGCGTCACCAAGACCAGCGAGAATGGTTCCTTTCAATTGACCATCTATGAATGAGTTCTGCTCGAGCAGTTCGAGTGCCTCGGTGTACCAGCGCCGAGCTTCTTCGGGAGCCAGACGACCCAGCGCAACGTCGCCGGCTACCTGGGCATAGTGCAATGCCCGCCGAGTGTCTCGTGGAACACTGGCCCGAAGCCAGTGGTGGGCGAGTTCTGCCGCACGTTCGCTTTGGTCCGCCGAGTCCCGCTCGATGGCTCGGGCAACTTCGCCATGAACAAAGGCTCGTCGAGTTGGGCTCAAAGTGTCATAGAGCGACCGGGCGACCAAGGAATGCGAGAAGCAGAACCGCCCAGCGCCGTAGTCGAGCACCAAGGACGCGCCGACGGCACTGTCGAGGTGGTCGAGCACGGCACTGAATTGAAGTGATTGCACGGCCGCAACCACCTCGAGGTCGAACTCTCGCCCGATAACCGATGCCGCCACGAGCGTCTGCATCGTCTCAGAACCCAGACTGGCGACACGTTCGCGGATCAGCTGATTGAGACTGGCGGGTACAACACTGACCGCCTCGTTGAGGTCGGACCAGTCGGCCTGACCAGCGGAGTCGATCATGCCCAGAGAGCCCAAGTGCCGAAGAATCTCGACGATGAAAAGGGGATGTCCATTCGTTTCGCGATGAGGGTGTCACGCAAAGTCAGTACGCCGTCGCCGACTTGCGCATGGATCCGGGACTCGAGCAAGGACAGAACGTCAGTGTCGTCCATGCCTGACAGGTGCAGCTTCGTGACGGACTCTTCACGGACAAGGTCGGCCAGAAGAACCGACACCGGGTTGCCGGGCGGAACCTCGGTGTCACGGTAGGTGGCGATCACCAAAATGGGAAAGCGCGGTCCCGAGATGAGACGCCGAAGAAGCTGAAGGCTGTGGGGATCCGACCAGATGGACATCATCGAGAACGAGCACGAGGCCGCAACCTTCCGATGCCGAACCAAGAGCGTGAAGAACAGCCTGGTACAACAGGTGGACATCCGCGTTCAGTGGGGAATCGAGGTCTGTTCCAAGCTGCGCGCCCAGGCCGAAAGCGCTCAGGACAGGGTCGACCTCGACTGGCTCGGTGTCGCCCGGTGGCGCGAGCCCGCCGAAGAGCTGGTCCAGCGCCTCACGCCAAGGTTGGTACGGAATGTTCAGGTAGGGGTCACTGTGTCCGTAGAGGACAACTCTTCTGTCACGAAACGCCGAACGAGCCGCCGCAGCGGCCAGGCTCGACTTGCCGATGCCCGGCTCCCCCGTGACAAGGACCATCCGGGGCCGTACGTCGGAGATCGCTTCTTTGAGCAGCTGATCGATCAGGGTGAGTTCGCTCGCTCGACCGACGAAGTCTCTGCAGCAAGGAGCCGAGCCAATCGGGCAGTACCGCGGCATCGCCCGACGGCTGGGAATCGGTTGATGGAGATCGGAGTCGACCCCGCATCTCTGTCGCGGGCCCAGTCCAGTCCAGCTCCGGGTTGTGTAATAGGATGTCGTTCTCGAGCTCGAGGATGTCTCGGCTGGGCTCGAGACCAAGTTCGACGAGTTGGGCGCGAAGCCGCTGGCAGGCGTGCAGAGCGTCCGCTTGTCGGCCTGTGCGGTAGAGCGCCAGCATCAGTTGGCCCCAGAGATTTTCGCGAGCGGATGGTCCACCACGGCAGACTCCGCGCCTTCGATGACTTCTTCGTGCAAACCTTGGGCCAAAAGTGCGTCGTGGTGCAGCTCGATCGTGACTGCCTTAAGCTCCTCAAGCCGGGTTGCCTCAGGCAGCGCCCACGAGCTCATGCTCACATCCGAGAGAGCGGGGCCGCGCCATCTCCTGAGTGCGGCACCGAGCAGATCGCGGGCTCCCTGAAAATCGCAGGCCTCGAGGAGCCGTCGACCGTCGCGGCCCTCCGCCTCGAAGAGCTGCATATCGATCTGGCCCGGACCGACGCGGAACACGTACCCGTCGATGGAGTGGGTGATCAGGTCCTTTCCCAAGACTCGACGCAGGAAGGACAAGGTGCTCTGAAGCGTCGACGTCGCTCCCGGAGGTGGGTTGCCTTCCCAGAGGTCCTCGATAAGGCGATCCGAGCTGACAACCTGATTGGCGGAGATCAGCAGTCGAAGGAGTAACGACCGACGCCGAAGCCCCGCTACCGCGATCTCATGCGTCTCGTCCTCGACCCGCAGAGGGCCGAGGATCCCAAAGTACAGCATCCGCCCTGTACCTCGTCACGTTCGGTTCTCAGCAAATCCTAATTCGGTTCCCAGGGAAATCTCAACACGCTGGCGGGTTCCTTTGACACAGCGCCGACATCCTCAGGCTCGACACTGGCTGAGCTCTCGCTCCGCTTGATCTGGGCTTTAAGTGCTTGGCCACTGGAAGGCGCTCCGTTGAAGCAGCGTTGAAGCCGGCGTCGGAGCGACCGCGATCACACTGCGGGATTAGTGGCAGACATCTGTCCGGCAACAAGAAACGGGGCATAGCGCCTCCGGCTCGAAAGGTGAAGACCGTGGCGGTTGGACGCGGGCCCAGGAAATGGAGTCAAACCATGCAACACGTACGGTTGCCTTTGGCAACGTCATCGCCTCCTCACCTTCGGCGGGTACGAGGTGCGACGGATTCGACCGTGACGGTCATAGTGTCCTGCGGATCGTACGACACCGCCATTTGTGAGTAGGACGATGAGAGAGCTTCATTGAGGACGTGCCGTGTACGGCCACAAGAGACGCCAAGCGACTGGACAGGCGCGGCAATATCCGAATCAGCAGCGAGAATCGGCGAAGCGGAAATTGGGCCGAGCGATATCCAGGATGTTCTGATATTCGTAAGGATGATCGTATTTTCCCTCTTTGTTCCCAACGGGGCTGACTATGAATACGAAATATCGGTTGAAATCGAATTCGATCAGGATGAGCCGGCGATTCCAGTGAATGAAGGTGATCAAGTATGGGTGGACGGCGTCTGGAAGCCCCGCACGTCGACACTCACCGCGAAACGAATTGTGAACCGGACGCAAGGACGCTACATCGTATCGAGCGCCCCGGAAATTCTGAAGACGCCGTATAGGACCTGGAAGTCACGCACCACGGATTGAGTACATCGACAGATGAAACACGTTTGTCATCGAATTGGAGGAACCATGATAAAGAACAGCGACACCCAGAGGTGTCACGATCATCCTGAGCAGATACGACCGGAGCGACCACACGGAGTAAGCCACCGACACCGACCGGCTCGCTGGATGTGGGATGGTCGAGTCGTCGGTCTCTGTCTTACCGCCGCCCTGACCGGCAGCGGCATCCTGTTCGCATCGAGCCCCGCTAGCGCCAAGCCCACGGTCCTCCCAGTGGGTCCTTATCAGGCCATCGTCAAGACGACCTGCACGGATCTCTCGGCCCAGGCGAAGGACGGTCTGAACCGGCACGGGGCGCTCATCCGAGTAAGAAACGGACAGCTGACATTTCAGCTCGGTTCGTTCGACCGTGCCGCCCGAGAAGTCAGGAGCGTGGAACTCCAGGATTTCGCCGCCTTGTGGGCTCACCCGGTGCCAACGTCACTCTCCGCGAGGCGATCTTCGGCCATGTCCCTCGCCAACAGGTGGATGGCGGCGCAGCGACAACTTCTACAGGCTATTCGCATGCTGCCAGGACCGCAGCGGTACCTGTCCTCCCGACAGTTGATCGATGCAACTCCAGAGACGAAGCGCCTCAACGCTACGTCCATCGCGGTCTTGCCTCGGATCAACGATGCGATGACGGCCCTGGCCGGTCGTCCGTGCACGATCTCGCGGGGGTGAGATGGCAAGACCAGCGACGAAGGAAGCACGCACGGCTAACGAAGAAGCGATCACCTCACGAGGTTCAAACATTAGAAGGGGACGTAGTAATGACCGACGTATCGCAAGGTCGGGGCTCGTGGCTTGCCAACGACGGCAAGTGGTATCCACCCGAGGAAAACCCAAACGACCAACTGCACCAATCAGCCGCGGCTTCGAAGACGTTGCCTCCGACAACAACTGAGGCGACGTCACCTACCATACCTTTGACGCCCTTCCTGCCCCAAACCAAGCTTCTGTGCCATGGTCGACGACCACGGCAATGCCTTCATCGGCGGCACGTAGCGGGCCCGGATCTGCTTCAAGGCGGCCAGCGTGTTGGCCGCGCCCTTCTTCTCGCGCACGGTGCCGAACAATTAGCGGGGCTTCGCCCCAGCCCGACGAGGCGGTGTTACACGGGCACTCATCGGTACTGCGACCGGAAGCTGGGGCAAAGTCCCGGGACCCCGTCATTGCAGATTGACGCGAGAGGAGGCTCAGACGCGTTCGTTCGGCCCGCCACGATAGGGATCGAATTGTCGGACCCTTCACCGTCGGCGAGCGAGCGGTCGGCAGCCGGTGAAGCGGGCTGCCGCTCCGAGTGGGACGTTTCCACTCGGAGGAGAAGTAGTCCCCCCTCCGACACAGGCCCTGTCATTCTGCGACTGGTCTCATGGGAGCCGCTGCTGCTACCGCAGTCCCCGGTCGAGAGCCGCCGCGGCCTCGTCGATGCGGAGGTACATGCGGCCCAAATCGTCCCCTGGGACGTCCCGGAAGCCGAATGCCCGGTAGAAGCTCCGAACGCTACCGTCGATCGGATCGACCGCAATGAAGCGGGCGGCCGCATGCTGGCCGGCGGCTGCGGCGTGGACGATCGCGTCGACGAGCAAGTCTCGACCGAGTCCCTCTCCCTGGCGCCGGCTGGCGATGGCCGTGCGGGCAAGCAGCACCATGCCGATCTCATAGCCCGGTAGACCTCTGCCATATCGGGCGGGGAGCTCCGACTTGCGCACTCCGCCCATCGTGAGCGAGTAGTAGCCGACGACCTCGTCGGCGTCGTCGAGGAGGACGAACGTCCGCGACAAGTTGCGTCGCTGGTTCTCGGTGGCATGGATCCGGAGCCAGTCGTCCAGCTCTTTGACGCCGCACTCGAACTGCGCCAGATGATGGCGAGGATCGAGCGGTTCGATGTGCATCAGCCAACGTGTTTCAAAGGTCGAGCCTTCCTGACTTGCTCGATCAGCTCCTTGGCCGGCGCCGGAGGCCCGTCAAGGATCGCGAGGAATCGGCCGTAGGCGTCGGCCTCCAGCTCGATGGTCCGGTGCGCGGCGACCGTCTCCTCGGCGTCTGCGACCGCCCGATCCAGCAGGAACTCGGACACCGAGACGCCCAGGAGTCCCGCGGCCTCGACGATCACGTCATCTTCACGAGATGAGAGCCGCAGCTCCCGTCGCCTGTCCTTCATTGACCACACCTCCCGAGTACGTACGACTGTACGGGCATGAGGGAGGGCCGTCAAACAGACCTCACGTTCGCCCTAGCCAGGAAGCCATACGCCGGTCGTAGTGCTGCGACTTCGGCCCACGGACCAGAACCCCCCGACTCATCTGTCGGATTTCGTCGGGGGACATTAAGCAACCCTGGGGGTTCGGAGACACCCGTCCCCCGAGCGGGCGCAAAGCCATCAGGCGACCGTGATCCGGGATCGCTCAGTGATGACTAGGCGGCCATCGAGGCCGTCCTCGTGCGGCCGGGGGTACCGGTTGGTCGACACCCACCCCTGGCGCTGCGGAGGTGGAGCTGGCCACGGCGGTCGAGCCACGATCAGCCGGCGTCTGTGAGAGGGTCCTCGCCTCGGCGGCGATTCGGTCCGTCACCGGTGGGGGAGTTCGGGCCCTCAGCGGCGCCCGACGGTTGACCAGTTGAGTGGCGGTCTGACCGGTGCGGTTGGACACGGCTTGGACGAAGACCGGGAACCTCTGTCGTCGATCAGACGTCGAGCACGGCGTTCGGCCGTGAAGAGACCTCTGCACCCTCCACACACGCGGGGGCGAACCCTTCGTTGATGCCGACCGCATGGAACGCCGAAAGCAATCCGTCGAAGTCCTCGATAAAAGAGATCGATTTAGGTCGGTCGCGTACGGGCCTTTCGTCATTCGGGTATATCCAAACGACGAACAGAGTGGGTGCCCTCGGGAGCGGCGTGGAGAACCCGGGACCAGCCGCGTTCTCCCCACTATTCGTACCCCACTATCCGCCCCACTATCTCAGCGATACTGGGTCGCGATACACCTAATTCCGTGGACAGGGTCTAGACGTAGTTGCAGGTCAGCGGACTGTACACTTCTCCCTGGACTCCCCAGCATCGGTCTCTTAATCCGCAGGTTGGGGGTTCAAATCCCCCGGGGCGCACCCGGAAGCCCAGGTCAGAGGCTTTATTGTGCTTGGGTAAGGCTTATCGCATCCAGATACACCTGTCGGACACCCCCCTAATGGTTCTTGCGTGACAATTTTGCGTGGCCATCCTCCCGGGTAAAGCTGTACCGATCGGAACGAGTCCTGCTCGACCGGTGGGTGATGTACGAGATCCTCAATGATCTTCATCGCAGTTTCCGACATGGGCAAACAACCATTCGGACGGTGTTCGCTCTACGGAACCTCTTCATGAGTCCGGGATCTGCACGCGTTCCCAACGGCCGCGACTACGTCTGCTCAGCGAGTGTGGCGCCAGATTCCGCTCTAGGCGCGCGTACCGACGCTGCGACCTCGAATATGGACGACATTTGCGTTTCTTCCTTGCCGAGATCAGGCACCGCATCCATGCGAAAGCCCACACGCTCGATGTGCGGCCCGAGGAGCGTCACGTCGAAGTGGAACAGCTCGGCGGCATTCGAGAACAGGACCTTGCGAACGTCGCTCTCGGTAATTCCTGGGTGATCGACGAAGGCTTTCACTTGACCGAGCATCCCCGGGTACGCAGTCTCAGGGTGGGGATAGTCGACCCCCACCATCGCATTGTCGCTCCGAAGCACGAACCCGCTCCCCTGATCGGCGTCCGCCGAGCCCAACTGATCGAGGGCAATCTGACTAGTGGCGAATGGTGAGAGCCCGGCGAAACAGTTCGAGCGCCAATAGTCACTCGGCAGCCGCCGGTAGGGCTTCGCCCGGCGGAGCGTCTCCGCGAACTCGGTCCAATCATCGCCCAAGTTCTCACGCCGGTCGAGCAGGTCCATGACAGGGCCAAGCCACCACTGTTCGGTCTCGATGTAGGCGATTTTCAGACTCGGGAAACGGTCGAAGACGCCGCCCAAGATCAGCTGCCACAGAGAACGACCCGAGAAGAACGAGTGCTCGGTGGCCAGCACCATGAACGACGCAAAGCTCTGTGGCTCGTACTTGGGAGCGCCCGTTCCGCCGTGCTGGGCCAGCGGCACTCCCGCCTCTTGGCACGCGGCCCAGACCGGATCGAGAGCTGGGTCGAAAAAGTACTTACCGCCCTGATGCAGGGGGGGCATGAGAACCCCACCCAAACCGTTGTCCTTGGCCCAATACACGTCTTCGACAGCTTGTTCGACGTCATCGAAGTCGATTGCAGCCAGCCCGCAGAAGCGTCCGCGTACCTCAGAGCAAAAGTCGATCAGCCATCGGTTGTACGCCGTGTTGGAGGCCCGCGTCATCGCCGGGTCCGGAGAATGATCGAGACGAGCTTCATCGAAGGCGGCTCCGTTGGAAAAGAGAACCTCTGCTACTACTCCTTGTGATTCCAGGTCTCGGACACGCCGGGCGGCGTCCCACTGGCAGTCCTCGCCCAAACTCGGATGGACGAAGCCATCGGCAGTGCCCTCGAGTTCACGCACGGCGTTCGAGAGGGTCTCTCGAAACGCGGGATCGATGTAGTCGAGGTAGGTCCGTCTGGCCGGTTTGACGTGCCCGTCCACCGAGATGATCGCTACTTTGTCTGACACGACACCCCCTCGAACGGGCAGCGATGTCAGCTCGAGGACATCGCTTTCTTCTGCTCGGTTCCAGATGCTATTGGCTGCGGGCGGTTGGTGTCATCCGTTCGAGTTCGTCGCGAACTCCAAACAAACCTGTCGTCGCTCGGAGGTCCTTCGAGACGGCTCGTTGAGCGACCAGTCCTACCTCCGAGGACAGCCGGTCAGTCCAAGAATTTGCCTTCACCGAACTCCCAGGTTCGAGCTTTGAAGCGGCCCGGTTTCCTGTATCGGGATCCTCGATCGGGTCTGCCCAGAGTTCGGTTGACTCCTAACCTGTCGAGTACCTACTCGCAGGAAGGATGTGCATCATGGCCAAGCCTTTCCCAGCCGAGTTCCGTCGCGACGTCGTCGCCGTCGCTCGCAAACGGGAAGCCCCCCTCGCCCAGATCGCCAAGGACTTCGGGATCTCCGACGCCACGTTGCAGAACTGGCTCAAGAAAGCCGACATCGACGAGGGTCTCCGTGACGGCGTGACCACCAACGAAGCAAAGGAGCTGC
Organism: uncultured Acidimicrobiaceae bacterium; assembly: GCA_963767195.1. Lineage (GTDB taxonomy): Bacteria > Actinomycetota > Acidimicrobiia > Acidimicrobiales > RAAP-2 > Bog-473. Next base: position 1,331,301 of record CAVYDA010000001.1, read on the forward strand.
GCGAGGCGCGTAAGCGGGTCAAGCTGCTCGAGCAGGAGAACTACATCCTTCGGCGGGCCGCGGCCTATCTGGGGCAACAGACCCTCCCAAAATGAAGTACCCGCTGGTGACGGATCTCGCTGACGAGGGCATCCCCGTCGCCGTGACCTGTCGGGTGCTCGGTTTCTCCAAGCAGGCCTATTTCAAGTGGCGGGCCAAGCCGGTCTGTGACCGCGACCTCTCCGACGCCTATCTGATCAATGCTGCCTTCGACGCCCACCACGATGACCCGACGTTCGGGTATCGCTTCCTCTCAGATGAGCTCGAAGCCCAGGGCTTCGTGGCTTCAGAGAATCGGGTGCAGCGTCTGTGCTCGATGCAGAGGATCTGGTCGACCCACGCCAAGAAACGGGGTATGAATCGCCGTCCGGGCCCGCCGGTCCACCGATCTGCTCTATTCGCCCAGATACACGTTCGGATGCACGAAACCGATATATTTAACCCATGAGGCGGCCGGTTGAGGCCTTGGCGACTCGGTTCGAGCGACAGGCGGATCGAACAGGAGAGCACCACCTGTGGATCGGTGCGATCCATTCCGGCCGCGCACAGGGCGCATCAACGTGGGCACCGTTGCGACGACCGCTCATCGTCTGGCCTGGGATCCGGCGCACGATCCACTCGCACCGGCTCAGCGGGTCCTGACGTGCAGCTCGAACCCGGCATGTGTACAAATGAAGCATGGAGCGGACACTCGTCGCGCTCAGTCGGGTATTGGTGAACGAACCTCAGTCTCTTTGAAGCGGGAGGTTCCCAGCGGTGGAGGAGTCGATCGTGAGGAGAAACCGGAGGGGTACTCGTCGGGTGTCGGGGGCGGGGATGTCCATGGCCCTGATGGCGGTCGCAGCGGTGCCGCTAGCCACGTTGGCGCTCGACTCTCTGCCGGCCGAGGCCAGTAGCTCGCTGGTGGTGTATGTACCCGACCAGGGCTCGGGTCTGAACGGTTTCCTCGATGTCGAGTTTCCTCCTCAGGAGTTCCCGACCACTCAGATCGCCATCCCCGGGAGCGGGGTGGCGCCCAACAACGTCGCCATCTCCCCCGACGGAACGACCGCCTTGGTCACCCAATCCGGCGATTCGGCGGTGACGGCGGTGTCGACGGTGACCAACACCGTCACCAAGGCTCGGATCCCGGTGGGCTCGGGGCCGTATGCCGTTGCCATCTCTCCCGACGGGACCCGAGCGTATGTGGCAAATCAGCTCGCCAACTCGGTGAGCGTCATCGACATGAGCACGCTGGCCACGGTGGGCAGCGCCATCGGGGTCGGGACCGAACCCTCGGCCATCGCTGTCACCGCTGACGGATCCGAAGTGCTCGTGGCGAACCAGGATTCATCCAGCGTCAGCGTCATCAGCACTTCCACCGACTCGGTCGTGGCCACCATCGGGGTCACCGGTTCGCCCCAGTCGATCACGGTGTCACCGACCCAGAAGGTCGCCTATGTGTCCAACTCCGGATCGGAGACGGTGAGCGAGATCTCCACCGCCTCCAACACGGTGATGTCCACCATCTCCCTGTCGGGCCAGCCGGGCGACGTAGCAGTGACCCCGAGCGGGAAGGACATCTACGTTTCGTCGGGGAGCTACTACCAGGAGTTCGATACCTCGAACAATGCCCAGGTGGCCAAGATCCTCGACTCCAACCAGCCCGTGCTCGTCATCTCGCCCGACGGGAGCGAGGTCATCACGGACAGCCTTGGGGCTGGCATGACGGAGATTTCAACCGCCAGCAACAGCGTGGTGGCCTCCGACTTCGGTTCCAGCAACGGGCCGGCGGGCCTGGCCATCCCTCCTGACCAGGCCCCGATCGCCAAGCTGAGTGTCACCCCCCAGCCGGCCGGGTCCGCCACTTCCCTCGATGCGTCGGCCTCGACGGGACCCACCTCTCCCATCGTGTCCTATGCCTGGAGTTTTGGTGACGGTGGGACGTCGACCACCACTGGGGCCACCACGACCCATGTCTACGCCAACCCGGGGACCTACACGGCGTCGGTCACCGAGACGGACGCGGTGGGAACTTCGACCACCCGGGTGTTTACCGGCCAGACGGTGAGCATGAACGGCGGGCCCGGAGCCGAGGCCCAGTCGACCTTCACCGTCCCTCCACCCAGTTCGCCACCGACGATCTCGGGCACCCCTCCCAGCCCGGCTACTAAGGGACAGCCTTACAACTTCAGCTTCACCCTGGGGGGCTCTCCTTCGCCGACGACAGCGGTGTCGTCGGGCTTACTCCCACCCGGGCTGGCACTTTCGTCGGGAGGGGTGATCTCGGGTTCGCCGACCAAAGTGGGGAGCTACACCACCACGGTCACCGCTTCGAACGGGATCCGGCCAAAGGCCAGGACCACCTTCACCATCAAGGTGGTCCACACGTCGCATCCCAAGGTCGGCCACGTCACCTTCGATGACTCGGCCGCCGACCCCCGTATCGTCATCGCCGGGCAGGGCTTCGGCGCTCACCCGCCTTCCCCCTCGTATCCGCCTGGGCCCTGCCCGAACCGCGGCACCGGCTCCCTGTACGGATCCAGCTTCTATTTCGCTGACAGCACCCGGAACTGGGATGCAGGCCAGGGAGGCTCCGATGGACTGGGCAATTGCATCGGACTAGTCGTCCGGCAATGGAGCGGCACCAAGATCGTGTTCACGTTCGGGAACGACTATCCCACCAGTGCCTGGGTCCTCGACGCCGGGGACGGATATACCATCTTCCTGTACGGCACGACGTCCTCGGGCACGGTGGCATACAAGCCTTAGCCCGGCCAATTCGCCAACAACGTGCTGATCACGAGCGCTGGTGCACGGAAAGCCTTTCCTGTTTGGGGGACTTGGCGTTGCCAGACGTCCAAATCGCCACGGTAGAAGTGCTATTGTTCAGGCGGCGATACATGTGACTCAGCGGCGTGTCACATTTTGTCGAGCAGCGTCGACACAAGGAGATCCCGATAGCCGTGGTCGTCAAAGAGAATCGTGACCTGATCTCGGTCGTATCGTTGAATCGTGCCCACGCCCCAGTGCTCGGTAGCTACGCGGGCCCCGATCGGGAAGGGCTCCTCCCAGTGCGGGGTCGCGGGGCGCTGAAGGTCGTTGTCACAGTTTCCGCACGGACCTGGGTAGTTCTGCCCGAAGTAGGTCAGGAGGAACGACCGCCGGCATCCGGTGTGCTCGGCGTAGCGGCGCATCATCTCAAGGCGAGAGGACTGGACCTCGCGCTCGCGAGTTGACTTCTCTGCGGACGCTTCGAGGGATGAAGGAACGCTCATCAGTTCGTTCCACCGGACTCCCCCGTCGGCAACCCAACTCGCAGCGCCGATATCTACCAGGCGGGCGAGCGCCAGGGTCACCGACCGCGTGCTACGGGCGGCACCGGCGAGATGGTCGATGCGGTTGCCGGCGGAGCCCTTCGGCCAGGCGATGCGCGACGTCGGCGATGGTCGCATCCGAGACACCATCTCTTACTGCAAGGTGTCGAACTACGGCCAGGTCGGCATCGTGGTAGAGCAGTTCGGCCTGCGCCGGTTTTCCGTCCCGCCCGGCGCGTCCAATCTCTTGGTAGTAGGCGTCGATCGAACCAGGTGGGTCGGCGTGCACGACCCAGCGCACATCGGCCTTGTCGATACCCATTCCGAACGCCACCGTGGCGGCCATGATCCGCGTCGACCCATCGAGGAATGACTGCATGGCCTGGCGCCTGACGGCTATCGGGAGCCCCGCGTGGTAAAGCGTCACGCTGTGTCCGGCCGCGGCGAGAACATCCTTGGCCTCTTGGGCGCCCGCACGCGTGGCGGCGTAGACGATCCCGGACCCTTCGAAAGTCGGACGCCGCCCGTTCGATGGCCCGCCGTTTGCCATCGCGGGAGAAGACGCGATGGACGCTCAGGCTGATCTCTGGTCTGTTGAAGTCGCCGATCACCACCTTCGGTTCCTGAAGGCCGAGGCGTTTGATGATCTCCTCGCGCACGGGCGGCGCTGCCGTCGCCGTCAACGCCATTCGTACGTTGGCACCTAGTGCGTCGGCCTGAGCGCTGAGTCGCAGGTAGTCCGGTCGAAAGTCTTGGCCCCACTGGCTGACGAGATGGGCCTCGTCGACGACGAACAAACCCGGCTGGACCCTCATCAGCGCAGCTCTGGTTTCAGGGTTGGTGAGCTGCTCGGGCGCGACAAACACAAACTCGTTGGCGTCACCGACCGTCGAGAGCGCCTCCGCCCGAGCCCGCCTCGATAACTTGGAGTTCAGGACGGTGGCCGACAAGCCAGCGTCGTGGAGATGCCGCGACCTGATCGTCTTCCAGGGCGATCAGCGGAGAGACAACCACGGTCGGGCCCGTCCTCAACAGTCCGGCCAGCTCGTAGATGGCGGACTTGCCGGCGCCGGTTGGCAGCACTGCCACGACGCTCCGGCCGGCGGCTGCGGCGCTGATTGCCTCGAGCTGGCCAGGGCGCAGTTGGTCGAACCCGAGCCGATCTCGGGCCAGGCGCCGAATCGAGTCGGCTGTCGGGACTGTCGTCGCCATTCTGCGGACTCCTACACCTTTGCCTCGAACGCGCAGATGAGGAAACCGCCCAGCCTCAGTCGCTGGTCTGGGATGGCTAGCACGACCTCGGCTGACACGCCGCGTCAGGTGGGTAGGACGGCCAGGCCCAGCGGGAGAGGCTCCGACCCCTCTACAACCCGTCAAGGTCGACGTTGGGGTAGCCGTCAGGAATATTCTCCAAATCAGCGGGATCGGTGTCGATCACTTCAAGTTCGGGGTCGTCCTCGATATCCGGGATCAACTCATCCTCGGCGACTTCATCAGCCTCGTCGCCGACGCCGGCTTGCTTGCCGCCGCGACGGTCGGCGGTGACGGGATCGACGTCCCAGCCTGCTTCCTCGTCGTCTGCATCTTCCGCAGGTCCTGACCCGTCCGGGTCGTCAATGCCCCCCTCGAGCATGGAGAGCTGGTCCTCATCATCGAGGTCGGCCCCGATCTCTTTCAGCTCGGTCCGATCGACTGTCATGTCCTCGATATCGCGTTGGTCGGAACCCTCGCCAATCGCGTCCTGCTCGTCGAGCGCTTCGTCCACGTCTTCGTACAGAGAGCTGTCTTCGGGTGGCTGTTTCGAGATGTCAGTCATGATGGTCGCTACTCCCTTGATGAGCTGCTACTTCGCACTGCCAGGGATTGGGTCGCAATGAAACCTCGGTCAAGTCGAGTATAAGAGTCTGCGGATGTCGCGACCTCTTGCTGTCTGGGGCTGGAGTAGTTCGCCTAATCCGTGTCATGAGCCGGCCACGTCGTGGGCCCGATGACGAAAAATGTCACCGAGTCTGCGCGACGTGCGTCGTCCGCCTCGGTTTCTGGTCGCTCAAAGGCGCCGAAGATCTGTCCGCTTAGAGGAGAGCGTCGTCGAGCGACTTCGGGCCGGTTGCGTTCTCCCCGTACTCGTCATGGCGTAGTAGATCGGATCCACCCCGCCTGCCACGATAAGGCTGTCGTAAGCGATGGATCGAGGGTGACCGAACTCGCTGACCTCGATGTTCCGTCCGTCAGGGTCGATCCGCTGCAACTCGCCGACAACCACCCTCATGGACGGGTAGTGAATCGCCCCGGGAATTGTGGAGGCCGTGGAGTGTCTTCTGGAGTCATCGCCGTGGAACATTTGCGGGCACCCGCACGGTTCGCATGACTGTCCGAAAGGGGACCGGTTTGCGGTCTCGACGTGTGCTCGCTCGTCTATGCAACACGCACATGCCGGAATCGTCACGCTATGACCCCGGCCATTCACGAAGCTCATCTCCAGAGTCGGATCTGGCCGCTGATCTGGTGAATGGGCCTAGACGACAGCGTTATCGGTATCGGTATTGGCCCCGAGTAATGGTGGGGCAATCTTCCACTCCGCCAGCTCGATGACCACGCCGGCGGGTCCGTCGAAGAAGACCAACCGTCGGTCGTGAAAGTCCATCACGGTGTTCCTTGGGGTGTAGCCGAGGGCGCCGAAGCGCCCGATGGTCTCGTCGAGATCGTCCACCCGGAAGCAAACGTGGTTGAATCCGGACCGGGCGAGGTAGCCCGACCCTTCGTCGATCTCGACTGATTGGATGGTGGAAGCGCAGGAGCTGAATCTCTTGGCGCACGGGGGCGCCACGGAGAACGAGAGTCACGTGGTCCGACTCCCACCCGGGTATCCCCATGAATTCCGCCATGGTCTCTCCGGACGCCACGACCGCCTTGTCGCGGACGAAGCCCAGGATGCTCAAGAACTGTTCGGCCTCCTCCAGGTCGGTAACGACGAGGGTCAGGTGATCGAATCCCGGGGGCATGGCGACTCTCCTTCTTCAGGCGGGTTCGGGTCGGTTCGGGGCCGAGGCGATGAGCTCTTTGGGTTTGAGCGCCCTCACTGCGAGCACCGTGGGAATCGGTTCCCCGCCTTCTCTCATGCCATCAAGCACAAATCCGGCGTCGACAAACGATTGGAGCAGAGCAGGTAGGGGCAAGTGCATTGCTCCCACTTTGTCCCTCAGGCCCCGGTCCGTCCATGACTCCTTGGTCCAGTGACCATCGAGATAGCCGGGACGTACAACGATGGCCTCAGGGTCGGTGCGATCGGCGAAGCCACCACAAAAGCAAGGGTGAACCCCGATGTGGACGAACCGGCCGCCTGGAGCGAGAACTCGCCATGCCTCTCCGAGGACGATGCGATAGTCAGGTACATCGGTGTGGATCATGACGGCCGCCACACTCGTGAACGAAGAGTCTCCGAACGGCAGGCGACTCAGCATTGGCCCGTACGATCGGGAGCCGGGTGCGAGCGTGTCGCAGCATCCCGGCCGAGAGGTCAATGCCGAACGGGCGACCAGCCCAGACTGCGAATCCGGGCGGCATGTGTTCCGGTGCCACATCCGATCTCTAGAGAAGCGCCGACACCGCGACCCAGGAGTTCGCATAGTGATCGGTCGACTCCGATGGGATCACTGACCGGGAGCCCATCGCCGGATCGGTCGCCCAGAAACTCATTCTCGTACCAGTCAGCGATCGCATCATATGCAACAGGCATATCTACCCCAGCACTCTCAGCTCAGGGGCTCAAGCGAGCCGAACGCAATCCTCTCACCCGCGAACCGCCCATCATACGCCGGGAAGGCAACACTAGACATCCCATTAGGCCTCACAGAGCTCGATCGACGTCTCGACCTCGACGGCCATAGCGATAGTGCCCGACCGGGTCGATGATTCATGCAGTTCGGCGGGCGCCCATAGAGCTGCTTTGCCAGCTTGGATCGGAGGCGGCACACCGTCACCACCGGACAGCTTGCTCTCACCGCTGACAACGGAGAGGAGTTGAGCGGCCGCTGTGGGGTGACGTTTCAACACTCCATTTGCTGCCAGATACATGCACCCGACCTGACCCGGTCCACGGGTGACCGACACGACGGAACACGGCCTCACTACTCTCCTACCGTTGATGGAGCTGCCATCAGACCACTCGCAGTACAGCCGCGTAAGCGTATGTTTTAGATTTCACACAATTTCGCAGAACACAGTCATTGAGCGACGAACCAAGGGGGTGCCAGCGATGGGACAAAATACGGTTTACGTCCCCGTGGATCGAACGGTCGGGCAGAGCGCGGGTGGACCTGGGCACGCGGGAGCGGTGCCGCGCGGCGGTTCGAGCGGGCCTCATGTTCATCGCGAGCCTCGTCGTAGGCTTGGCCGTCGTAGCTCTGGGCGTGGCGTTCCCCGTCTTTCCGGCGAATGCCGGAGCGACAAGTCCAGCCAATCAAGGCGTCACGTCGAAGACCATTCGGGTCGGATTTCCCGTTATCAATTTCGCCGCTCTGGCAGTCGTCGGCGTGCATTTGAACGATGGAAATTTTCAGGACGCCATCAACGCGCTCGACCGCCAACATCAATGCCCACGGAGGCATCGCCGGACGGAAGATCGTGCCGTACATCGCTCTTGACGATCCGGCGCTGACTTCATCGAGTCTTTCGGTCTGCACCCAACTGACCGAGGACGATCACGTTTTCGTCGTCATCCTTCCGGTGTATCCCGACTGCTACCAAGTGACCCACGACACACCTGTCATCGATGGGACGCTGCCCGGCACGCTGCCCGCGAGTGCCGCACCCGACTTCACACTGACGCCACCGGACATTCCGTATGACCCAATCCAGTTCGCTGCCCTCAAGAAGGCAGGAGTATTCAAGGGCAAGAAAGTTGGTATCTACTACGGGTCGGGTGTCGATGCCGCCGAAGCGAACCAGGTCCGGTCGGATCTCAAGAAACTCGACGTGAATGTGGTGCAGTTTGCCGGGGATGATGCGCCGGCGACGGATACGGCCGCTGTCGACCAGGACACGGAGACGATCGCTCTCCGCTTCCAGAACGAAGGCGTAAACGAAGTGATTGCGGTCGGCGGGTCCGGTGCAACGGACTGGCCCCGCGCCCTCGATGGTCTTCAGAGTACGTACAAGCCGCCTTGGATCGCGACGAACCTCACGTCGTTGGCCTCCGACATTGCGGCGGGCAAGGGCGCGAATCCCTACTTCGACAACGTGACGACGACCGATCCCAACTCTTCGACCTACCTCGCGTGGCGAGATCCTGCGATCCAAAAGTGCTACAAAATCGTGCACAAAGCGTATCCGTCCGACGCCATTTCTCCGCCGCCCGACCCGAAGAGTCCCGCTGCCGCGTCTGACAGCTCGGATGCCACCTATGCGGCGGTGGAATCCGTGTGCCAAAACCTAGCGATCCTTGCCGCGATCGCTGAGCGCGCCGGAAAAGATCTGACTGTCGCCAGCTTCTCCAAGGCCGGTTATGGACTCAGGAACGTCACCTTTCCCGGAGCTGGCGGACCAGTGTCATTCGGGCCCGATCAGCCCTATTCCTTAGGTCATCCCAGTATCCTCGTGTACAGCACCAGGTCGAATAACTTGGTGCCTGCTTCCGCTGGTCGGGATTGACGCGCCGCTTTATCGCCTGCATTTGACAATGCGAGCTTCACTCCGAGCTCGCACGAGTTGCCGAACTCGCGACAGCCGGACAGGAAGTCCGACTCGGTTCCGATAAGCCCCGATGTAGCATGGGTAATTCATCCGTCCTGGATCCCCGTGGGATGAGGTATGAACCGTCGTTGCCGGGTGGGCGCGCGACCGCCCCTTCGCGCGACGCCGAGGCGATCACCTTCACTTCGATGTACTCGTCGTTGCCCATCAAACTCATTTCTGCCGCCACTCTCACTGCCGCCACTCACTCACCCACCGGTTCGTCTCCAGTGGAACGATCCTGGCGCTGACGTGTTACCGAAATCACCTTTAGTCAGGCGACGGATTTTCCATGACGTTCGAGAAAATCAATGACCGATGTCGTAAACGAGTCGTTTCGATCGCCGGCCACCATGTGCCCGGCATCGGACACATCCATGTACTCCGCGGCCGGAAACCGTGCACAGAACTCGGCAGCCTTCTGTGCGGTGACGAGGTCGCTGACTCTCCCACGTACGAGCAGGACAGGAACGTCGGCCACGATTCGCTCGACCGCAGAATGAAGCCGGTTGACATCGAGGATCTCGCTCGGGCCGCTTCCGCCCTTGCCGATCATGAAGCGGGGGTCCCAATGCCAATAGAGGCGCTCGTCGCGTTCGCGAAGGTTCTTTCGGAGGCCTCCGGCATCCATAGGTTTTGCACGATGAGGGTTTGTAGGCCGCGACGACTTCGGCGGCCTCGTCGATCGACGAGAACCCAGCTTCTGCGTGCTCCACCATGAACGCTCCGATCCGCTCCGCTCCTGCCTCCTCCATGTCCGGGACGATGTCGACCAACACGACACCGCGTAACGCCCTGAGCGAGTTCGCCCGCGAGGAGAATCGAGGTCAAGCCGCCAAGGGAAGCACCAACCAAGAAAGGCTGACGGTCGAGCTGTTCAATCACACGTTGGAGGTCCTCTGCGAAGCTTTCGAGACGGTAGTCACCGACATCCGACCAGGCGGAGTCGCCGTGACCACGAGCGTCAAGAACCAGAGACTCCAGCCACGCTCAGCGACACGAGTAGCGGTTTCACCCCAGGAGTGGCGTGTTTGGCCCCCGCCGTGAAGAAAGATCACCGGGGGATGGATAAGGTCCCCTCTCCGTTCGCCCACGAGGTGGAGGCCATCCTTCCCTACAAAGTCAAGGACCACTGCTTCTACTCGGCCTTCGAGAGGCCGGAGCCGCTCCGATGGTCCGGAATCGCGATGCCCGATGCGATGAGCACGAAGTGATCCGATTCGCCCTCGTTGGTCGGCTGGCCATCCACCTTGCGGACATTACGCCAGTCACGGCGGAGCGATCTGGGCCAGGACGTCTCGGGGTCCAAAGACCGGCATTCACAACTCCCAGGCTTGAGTGCTTGAGTCAACGACCTCGGCACAGCTCGTCCAGTCGGCAATACCAAAATCAGCTGGGACTCACTTCAGAGGCAAGTAGCAAGTAGTGAGCGACCTCCGAGTTCTCGACGTCTCCATGACCGTGTGACAATGATCTCGCATTGGATCTTGACGACTTGTGGGGGTTTGACCCTCACCGCCGATGCCGAAGGATGAGGACGACACCATGGTCGCAAATGGGGAACGGGGGAGGCTGGCGCGAGAAGGGTGGAGGCTCGTTCGCCAGATGCTCGACGACCTGACCCAGGGCGTCGAGTCCGATGCCGAGAACGAGTTGGAGTTGCTGGAGGGTCTTCGGGTACTGGGAAGGGCGACAGCGCTGTGCTCCGAGCTTGCGCTCGATGTCGACCTGGAGGCGCCCTGGTTCTTCCCCATGAACACCGAGGCGCGAATGATCGGCGGACCCAACCCCGATGGTGAGTACTACCTGGCCATGATCGACGGCCAGCACCGCTACCGGGTGCGGGGTCGTAGGGGCACGTCCGCCTACCTCGGATTTCAGGTTCTGGCTGGCTCCGGACTGACTCCGCGTCGTATGGGCGCCTACCTGTCGGATTACGACCTCAAGCCCGCCGACGATGGCTCGTTCACCTTCGTGCTCGCCGCCGAGGAGCCGACCCAGGCGGAATTGGGCGGTGGTGTGTGGAAGGCGATCCCCGAGGACTCGTCCGCAATCGTGGTGCGGGAGTACATCGCCGATCGGTCCACCGAGATCGGGGCGGACCTGGCCATCGAACCGCTCGATCCGCCCTCGTTGCCGGCGCCGCCGACGGACACAGTGCTGGGCGAGCAGTTCACCTCCATGGCGTGGACCATCGCCAAGCTCACCACCTTGCACCGAACCATCAAACCCGAGCTTCTGGAAGTGCCCAACGAGCTGGTCACCGCAGGCGCAGCGGAGCTTGGTGCTGCCGATACGACTCCCGACAACCTCTACATGATGGGCACTTTCCGGCTCGAGCCTGACGAGACCCTCGTGATTGAGCTTGATCCACCCGACACCCGCTTCTGGAGCGTCACCCTCGAGAACATCTGGCACGAATGTCTCGATGCCAAGCGTCGACGCAGTTCCATGACCAACGCCGCCGCCGTCTCTGACTCCGACGGGAAGGTGCGGATCGTCGTCGCCGGAACGGATCCCGGCGTCGACAACTGGCTCGACACCGGCGGTCGGCACCGGGGCTTCGTGGTCATCCGGTGGATCGACAACCCCGATCCCCCGCCGGTTACGACCAGAGTGCGGCCCCTGGCCGAGGTACGGACCGGTGGATAAGAGTCGCATCGATCGGAACCGCCTCGTGGACCAGGCGACCGACCAAGTGGGAGCCGACGACTTCGGCGAGTCAGGCTGGGAAGAGGGACTCGACATCCTGCTCGACTCCATGAAGGAGGAAGCCCGGCTCAACGACCTCGGGGTGGAAATTGCCTCCGGGGACATCACCGGTTACCTCGCCAACCGGCTCTCGATCACTGCCTGGCGACGCGACCACCCTGACGTCGCTGAAGGCACCATCGAGCAGCCGATCGTCATCGTTGGACAACCCCGGACGGGCACCACCATCCTCTTTGACCTCCTGGCCCACGATCCCGATCTGCGAGCGCCACTGACGTGGGAAGTCGACCGCCCCGCCCCACCGCCAGAGACCGGGTCCTACCGAACCGACCCACGGATCGATGAAGTGCAAGCCACCATCGACCTGGCCGAATCCATCATGCCGGGATTCACCAAGTTCCATCCCATGGGGGCACTGCTGGGTCAAGAGTGCGTCCGCATCACGGCGGGGGACTTTCGCAGCATGATCTTTCAAACTCAGTACCGGGTGCCGACCTACAACCAGTGGCTCCTCCACGAAGCCGACCTGCGCCCTGCCTATCGGTGGCATCGCGGTTACCTTCAGCACCTGCAGTCACGGCACCCGACCAGGCAGTGGCTTTTGAAGTCGCCGGCCCACCTGTGGCACATGGAGGCCCTGGCCCTCGAGTACCCCGATGCGATAATCGTCCAGACCCATCGGGACCCCCTCAAGGTGATCGCCTCCACGAGTGCCCTGGTCGCCCATCTGCGGCGGATGGCCAGCGACGAGACGTCGGTCGTCGAAGTGGCACCCGGCTACGCCGACGACATTTTCGTCGGCCTGGAGCGGGGCATCGAAGCGAGGGGCCGGGATACGTTCCCGCCCAATCAGGTTATCGACGTCCACTTCAACGACTTCGTTGATGACCCGCTCTCGACCATCCGTCGGCTTTACGGTGCTCTTGACCGGGAACTGACCAGTCCCACTGAAGACCTGATGCGCCGGTTCCTCGCCAGCAACCCAAGCGACGGTGGGGGCGGCCGCTACCGGTTCGCGGATACCGGTCTGGACGCAGGCGCTCTGCGAGAACGATCGAAGCGCTATCAGGAGCGGTTCGGCGTAGTTTCCGAGGAGGTGACCTGACGCGTCCTGACGGTCTCGTGTCTCCACCGGGTGCTGGGACCACACTGACGTCAGGTGAGGACAATCCGGAACTCCGTTCGGTCGAGATGGTCCCGGTGACGGCGATGCGATGATGCAAACAGATGACGCTCACGGGCAGCGGCCATCGTCCGACGCTCAGCGCGACCATTGCTGGCGGCAGGAGTCGACGAATCAACAGCTGCAGTACGGTGGCGCACCATGACCTCTGAACCGGTGATCATCGAAGCGGCGATCAACGGAGCGACGTCCAAGAAGCGGAATCCGAACGTGCCGCTGACCCCAGACGAGATCGCGTCGGACGCACTCGCCTGCTTGGACGCGGGCGCGGCCATTGTCCACAATCACATCGATCTGGTCGGAATCAGCGAGGCCGAGGCTGCCGAGCGGTACCTGCAAGCGTGGAGGGTGGTCCTGGCCGAACGGCCTGACGCTCTCTGGTACCCGACAGTGCACTTCGGTCAGACCATGAGCTACGAGCATCTCATCCTCCTCGCCCAGAGCGGACTCCTCCGCCTCGGGTTGACCGACCCCGGATCCGTCAATCTGGGTGGAGTCGACGACGAGGGCGTGCCCATCGGCGGGCTGGTGTATGCCAACTCGTTCAACGCCGTCGCCCGAGCGTTCGACATCTGTCGAGAACAGCGCCTCGGCCCGAGCTTGGCGATCTACGAACCGGGCTTTCTGCGCGCCGCCTTGGCCTACTGGCGCGCCGGCCGCCTGCCGGCTGGGGCCATGGTGAAGCTGTACTTCTCCTCGGATCAGGGCTACCTCGGCGCGCCGTTTGGCCTTCCTCCGACCGAGCGGGCCCTCGAGGCGTACCTCGAACTCCTCGCCGGTTGTGACCTCCCCTGGGCCGTCTCGGTGGTCGGGGGCGACGTCGTGGCGACCGAGGTGGCTCGTCTCGCTCTCGAGCGTGGTGGGCATCTTCATCTCGGGCTCGAGTTCTACCGCGGCGATCGCCAACCGACCAACGTTGAGCTGGTCACCGAGGCCGTTGAGCTGTGCGACAAGGCACAGAGGGGGGTGGCAACACCCGATCAGGCCGCGGCAATCCTGCGACTCTCCCGCGCACGCCCGTAGGGCATCACCCTGGCCGGCCGGCCTGGATCTGAGGCTATTGACCGAATCGCCGACTCCGTAGAACGAGCCGCGTTGCCCATCAGCGGGCGTTCTCCGAACGGATGGACGAGGCGGCAGGACTCTCGGTTGAGTAGACATCTGAGTGACGGTGTCGCCGTCATCAACCTTCTCTTGCCGGTTATCGGACGAGACGGCTGAAGGTCCGGAGTTGCTCTACGAAGATCTCCGGCTGCTCGAACGCGGCGAAATGTCCCCCGCGGTCGAGCTCGTCCCAGTGAACGATGTTGGTATAGCGGCGTTCGGCCCAACGCCTCGAGGGCCGGAATATCTCCTTGGGGAATATCGAGACTCCTGTGGGCACCTGGACTTTGTCGAACCGCCAACCGCGAAAGCTCTCCCAGTACATCCTCGCGGACGAAGCACCGCTGCTTGTCAGCCAATAGAGCATGACGTTGTCGAGGATCCTGTCGGCACCGAGAACACCGACAGGATCGCCATCCGTGTCGGTCCAGTTCCAGAACTTCTCGAGGATCCAGGCGCATTGGCCGACCGGCGAGTCAACCAACGAATAGCCGATTGTCTGGGGACGGGTTGACTGTTCCTTCGAGTAGCCCGTGCCCCATTCCTGGTGGTGCTTCAGCGAGTCCAGCGCCGCCTGTTCAGCCTCGGTGAGCTGACCCGAGTCCCGGCCCGGGCCTGCGGCGAGCATGTTGAGGTGGATACCGAGGACATGCGGTTGATCGATGATGCCGATGCATGCGGTGACGGCCGATCCCCAATCGCCACCCTGGGCGCAGTACCGGTCGTAGCCGAGACGCGCCATCAGCTGAGTCCACGCAGCCGCTGTTCGCTCAACTCCCCAGCCGGTGGTTCTTGGCTTGTCGCTAAAGGCGTAGCCGGGTAGTGATGGACACACCACGTGGAAGGCATCGCCGACGTCCCCGCCATGAGCAACCGGGTCAGCGAGTGGGCCGATGACCTCAAGGAACTCAACCACTGATCCGGGCCAGCCGTGCGTCATCACCAGAGGCAGGGCTTCCTCAACCGGCGATCGGACGTGGAGGAAGTGGATCCCGAGGCCGTCGATCTCAGTGCGGAATTGCGGGAAGAGGTTGAGCCTGGCTTCTCGTTGCCGCCAGTCGTAGGTATCGGCCCAGTAGAGGCAGAGAGGCTTCAGGTACTCGAGCGGAACGCCTTGAGTCCAGTCGTTGACTGTCTCATGTTCGGGCCAACGCGTCCGAGCCAGGCGCGAAGCCAGATCGGTGATATCCGCATCACTGATCTGGACAGAGAACGGTCTGACGTCGTCGCTCACAAGGTCCTCCGCTGGTCTTCTTCGAGATGATACCTGACGACTCTTCGCGCCTGTTGCTCAGGATGTGGCTGGAGTGCGCCACAAGTCGATGCCGCCGTCAACGGCGTAGCGGTCAATCGTGCCGAGCTCATCGGCAGTGAACTCGTGGTGGTCGAGGGCGGTCACATTTTGCTCAAACTGGGAGACGCTGCTCGCTCCGATCAGCACGGAGGTGACTCGGGCGTCGCGCAAGGCCCAAGCGATGGCCATCTGCGCGAGGGAGTGGCGTCGCCTGCGAAAGACCGTAATTCCACCGACCGGATCGAGACCTCGGTGTGCGTGAGGTCCGAGCCGAAGGGCTGTCCGCAGGCCAACGGCGAGGCGGCAAACCAAAGATGCAGTTCCGACGAGGTCCGGTGAGGACTCTACTCACTCTTGCTCGAGTGCCCAGGTGACGACCGTAAGGTCGCGGTCGCCAAGCCCACGCTCGACGACCGCTTGCCATTCGTCGGCCAAGCACGCAAGCGCCCTAAAGCGGTCGTCACCTGCCGCCTCGAGGGCGAGGTGCACGTCCTTGAGCGCCAGTGACAGCGCGAACTGCTCCGAAAAATCATCTTGGGCGATTCGTTGCAGCTTTGCTGCTTGCCACGGGGACACGAGCGGGCCGCCACCCAGAGCACTCACGACCGTCTCGGTCTGAAGCCCCAATCGACGGGCAAGCGCCACCGAAGTGTTGACCGCCTCTGCCCCTAACGCGAGCCAAGCGTTGGCCACGAGCTTCAGTCGCGAGCCGGCCCCAACGGGTCCCACCCAGATCGTTCGCTGGCCCAGCGCATCAAAGAGTGAACCGAGCCGCCCCTGGGCCTCGTCGGGGCCCGACGCAAAGATCGTCAGCTGACCATGTTCTGCCGGGTCCTTGCTTCCCGACACTGGCGCGTCGATCAGTATCACGTCAGGACGCTCGGCCTCTGCGAGGGCTCTGACGCGCTCGATCCCAGCGACACCGATCGTGCTCATCTGCACCCAGACCGCTCCGGGAGCGAGGGCAGCGAGCATGCCCTGGTCGTTGGCGATCGAGAGGACGACGTCCGCGTCCGTCACCATCGTGACCACGATGCTGGCTTGTCGCGCCGCATCGGCCGGGCTCTCGGCTACCCCGGCACCGCGGTCGGAGAGGTCCCGGGTCGCCTCAGGATTGCGGTTCCACACGATCGTCGGGATACCGGCACGCAAGGCACTTACTGCCATCCCGTGACCCATCGTGCCGATGCCCAGAAACGCAACCGGCTCCTTCGCTGGGGTCATCGTTCTCCCCTCTCGACGTAGATCCGCTGAGCTACGGGTCACTACCAGGATCGCGCTGCACGCTAATCGACGCACGAACCCGGTCCGCTGACGTGGTCGGCAGCCACCTCTGCTCGAGGACGGAACATCGTCGCCAGGTTCGTGGCGGTGTCAGCCGAACCCAACGGCGCTGGAGAGGAACGAACCGGCAACGACTGACGAGGTGACGGCGAAGCTCAGCCTGAAACAGTCGGAACGCCGACCGCAATCCCGAGTGCCGATTGATCGCATTCAGTAAGCGTTTTATCCTGCCTCCGCACCGGGGATAGTCACCCGAACGCCGCGGAGGTCGAGATCTTGCGACGGGCCGGGGCTCGCTATGGCAACGAGCTTCGGAGTAACAGGGCAGGTACTGCGACGGCTCGGCTCCAGCCCTTCACGTGAAGCCAGACTCAGTCTGGACGGTCGAAGTAAAGGGTGGCGGTTGTGAATCGGTGATCTTCTGGTCCGGCGGCACGTTCCACGCCGACCTCGGAGGCGAAGCCGGACTTTGGCACGGTGGCGGAAAGACGATCAGCACATGTCCTGGACGGCCGGGAACGACGAAGGCCAGAATTTTACCGGCAACTTCGTTGCCACAATGAAGCCGGTTGAGTACAAAGGTCCAATGACCGAAACCGTCGAGGGCAGGGGCACGCTGGTGATGGGCCGCGTGGGTAGCTGCTGAACTTTCAGCGGTCGTTTTCTTGCTTTGCCCTGAAGTTGCCGGCACCGGCCGGGGAAGCGGAGGCAATCCCCGGCCGGCACATGCGGCCCGGACAGCGTGACTCCCCTACGTGGTTCTACCGCGGGGATCGGCGCGAGACCGACTCGGGCCTAGTGGACCAAGAAGTGACCGCTGGTGAGAGTGAGGCTCGGCGTGAGCGCTCCACAATCCGGACCCGGGGAGGTGGCTTGCCCGGCATTGAAGTTCAGCGCGTCCGCGGCCACGCCCATCGTGACGTAGTCCCCCACCGGGAAACTGCCAGCGCGAGGACCGTTGGAAGACTTGATGAGCCCGGCAATGTACGCGGTGTCTCCATTGACGACATCGAGGCATGTCACTGTGCCCAGGACAGCGGTGCCTCCCGCCGGGGAGCCGGCGTCACGCGGGTAGGTGATCGCAAAGCCGCCGCCCGTGGCACTGCCGTCGGTGGTGGCGCCCACGGCCAATGTCGGGGTGCCGAAAGCGCCCCCACTCCAGGTTCCGATTCCGATGACAGACTGAGGAATTTGTATCGGAGTAAAAGCATGAGGAATTGGTGTCGGAGCAGCCTGGCTGGCTGCGACGGGACCGGCCACCGAGGCACAGAGCGCGAGGCCTCCTGCGATGGATAGTTTGGGAATCAAGCGCAATTTAACTGCTCCTTATGTTGACTTCTCTGACTATCGAGACTATATGACCCTTGCTGCAGATTTCAGTCACCCAGCTCGTGCCCTGGCTCCAATTCCCTGAAAAGACGTAGCTCACGTGGCACATAAGAAGGCAATAAGAGATTTGGGCCCGACAGAAATGGCTCAGTCCTGGTTCGGGCGGA
The DNA here is from genome assembly GCA_963767195.1 of uncultured Acidimicrobiaceae bacterium. Taxonomy (GTDB): domain Bacteria; phylum Actinomycetota; class Acidimicrobiia; order Acidimicrobiales; family RAAP-2; genus Bog-473. Next base: position 1,349,439 of record CAVYDA010000001.1, read on the forward strand.
TAACCCGCTCGTCTTACCGGGCGACCTCTGCAGCGAGGATTCACTTTGATGTCAGCGACCATCTAAGGAGCGCCGTCTCGACATCGCCACCGACTTGGCCTCTCTCCTAATCTGCGGGGATGGTGGCCGAGATACGACGTAAACCGAATAAGACAGTCGCCCGGTTGCGAATCTCGCTCATGGACTACACGCCGACGATCTGGCGACGCCTGCTGGTGCCAGGAGAGATAAAGCTCTCCAAGCTGCACCTGATCTTCCAGGCGGCGATGGGGTGGGACGACTACCACCTGCACTACTTCGAAATCGACGGGAAGCGCTATGGCATTCCCGACCCTGAGTGGGAGATCGACGACATCGACGAAGAGACCGTGGTGTTGGCCGATCTGATCACGGTTCGGACGCGGTTCTTCTATGAGTACGACTTCGGGGACTCCTGGCGTCACGAGGTCGTCGTCGAGTCGCACGAGTCTGTCCCGTTGATCTTGAAGTTCGCGACCTGCATCGACGGGCAGCACGCCTGTCCACCCGAGGACTGCGGGGGCACCCTGGGCTATCGCGACTTTCTCGAAGCCATCTCCGATCCCGACCACGAGCAGCATGCCGACTACGTCGATTGGGTCGGTCGCCCCTTCGACCCCGAGTACTTCGACCTGGCCGTGGTCAATGCCGCACTCCAGCGCGTGCGCTGAGTCGGATCGCCGAGGCTCGGATCATCAGGCCAGACTTATCAGTCTATACTGATGAGATGAGCCGGGAGCCGGACGCAAACGAGGTCGCCGGAGCGCTCCGGGTGAGCGTCGGACTACTCGTTCGGTGGCTGCGGCAGGCCAAGTCCGAGGGCGACCTCACGCTGCCCGAGAGCACCGCTCTGGCGCGCTTGGATCGCGGCGGCCCAATGACGTCAGCCGCGCTGGCCAAGGTCGAGCAGATCAGCCCGCAATCCATGGGGGCGACGCTCAGCGGGCTGGAGAACCGTCGCTTCATCGAACGACGTCCCGACCCTGAGGACGGCAGACGAATACTCATGTCGCTGACCGACGCCGGCCTGCAGGTGTTGCGGGACCGTCGCGATGCGGCAACCGAACACCTGGCGAGAGCGCTCTCCGTCGAGTTCAGCGGCTCGGAGCTCGAACAACTCTTGACGGCGGCACAGCTGATCGAGCGATTGACTCAGAACCTCTGATGGCGACGGCCGTGCAGAGCCCGGTTGAAGACCAGCCCGTCAACGGCCCGACGGTTGAGATCGACGACCACTACCGGTGGGTGGCCCTGACGAACACGACCGCGGCTTCGTTCATGGCCACCCTCGACGGATCCATCGTCATCATCGTGTTACCCGCCATCTTTCGAGGTATCCACCTCGATCCACTCGCGCCCGGCAACATCGTGTACCTGCTGTGGATGATCATGGGGTACCGGCTGGTCCAGGCCGTCACTGTCGTGACCTTCGGCCGCCTCGGCGACATGTACGGCCGGGTCAAGATCTACAACGCCGGCTTCGCAGTGTTCACCGTCGCCTCCGTTTTGTTGTCCTTCGACCCCTTCGTCGGTGGCCAGGGAGCGCAGTGGCTGATCGGCTGGCGGATGCTCCAGGCGCTCGGAGGGTCCATGCTCCTCGCCAACTCGGCCGCGATCCTGACTGATGCGTTCCCCTCGGACCGGCGGGGTTTCGCCCTGGGCATCAACCAGGTCGCCGGCCTGTCCGGGATGTTCATCGGTCTGGTGGCGGGAGGTCTGCTCGCCGCTCTCGACTGGCGGGCCGTGTTCTGGGTCAACGTACCCGTCGGCATCTTCGGGACGTTGTGGGCCTATCGCAAACTCCGTGAGACGAGTGCTCGACAGGGCGGCCGTATCGACTGGTGGGGCAACATCACCTTCGCTGTCGGGCTCAGTGCCGTCCTGATCGGTGTCACCTACGGCATCCAGCCCTACGGTGGGCACGCCACGGGCTGGATGAATCCACTGGTTCTCACCGGGCTGGTCGGCGGCGCGTTGCTCTTGGCTGCGTTCGTCGTCATCGAGACCAAGGTCGCCGATCCCTTGTTCCAACTCAGCCTGTTCCGCATCCGGGCCTTCACCGCCGGCAACATTGCGGTTTTCGTCGTCGCCATGGCCCGAGGCGGGCTGCAATTCGTGCTCATCATCTGGCTCCAGGGGATCTGGCTCCCGCTGCACGGCTACGACTACAGCCAGACGCCCCTGTGGGCCGGCATCTTTCTCTTGCCACTCACCGTGGGCTTTCTCATCTCGGGACCGGTGGCCGGAGCCCTGTCAGACCGTTTCGGTACCCGAGGCATGGCAACCGCCGGGATGGTCGTGTTCGGTGGCAGCTTCATCGGCCTGATGGTGCTGCCCGTCGACTTTTCATACTGGGCGTTCGCCGCCCTCATCGCCGCCAATGGGATCGGCAGCGGTATGTTCGCCGCTCCGAATACGTCGTCGATCATGAGCAGTGTCCCGCCGCGGTACCGCGGCGTGGCTTCGGGAATGCGCTCGACCTTCCAGAACTCGGGCACGGCATTGTCAATCGGGGCGTTCTTCGCGCTCATGATCGCCGGACTGGCCAACAGCCTTCCAGCGAGCATGACCAGTGGCTTGCAGCGCCAAGGTGTATCGCCCAGCATCGCTCATCACGCCGCCAGCCTCCCGCCGGTGTCGTCGCTGTTTGCGGCGATGCTCGGCGTCAACCCGATCAAGCACCTGCTCACAGCGATTCGGGCGCTGTCGACGCTGCCAGAGGCTGCTCAGCGGAACCTCACCGGCAGGGAGTTCTTCCCGAATCTGATATCCGAGCCGTTCCACCACGGTCTCGTTCTCGTCTTCGCCGTGTCCGCCATCCTGGCCGCGCTCGCCGCGGTGGCCTCGCTCTTGCGTGGGGGCCGCTACATCGACACGACGGCCGCGGACGGGGATTCTCTCTCCTCCACCGAACTCCCGGCCGAGACTCCAGCGACGCTCGACTCCTCCACCACCCAGCTCCATACTGCACCACCTCCGATGAAAGAGGCTCATGCCATGACCCGCACACTCCCCTCTATCGATCCCCATCACACGGCGCTGTTGGTCATGGACTACCAAGTCCAAATACTCGACTCGCTCAGTGACGCGGAGGTCCTGCTGTCACGAACGGCCGATGCCATCGCCGTCGTCCGCCGCCACGGAGGATCGATCGGCTATATCCGCGTCGCCTTCGACGACGCCGACTATGCCGCGATCCCCTGCACCAACAAGATGGCGGCCCGGGTGGCCAAGAGGGGTAAGACTTTGAACAGCGACTCCCCATCGTCGGCCGTTCATGAACATGTCGCGCCTGAGGCCGGCGACATCATCGTCCGGAAGACCCGGGTCGGTGCCTTCTCCACCACCAACCTCGACGAGCAGCTCCGGGACCGCGCCATCAACAGCCTGATCCTCGCCGGGATCAGTACCAGCGGAGTCGTCCTCTCCACCGTCCGTGACGCCGCCGATCGTGACTACCAGGTGTTCGTCCTGGCTGACGCCAGCGCCGACCCCGACCCAGGCGTCCATGACTTCCTCACTGAGCGGATCTTCCCCCGCCAAGCCGACGTCATCACCACCGCCGAGCTCGAGGACCTGCTCCATTCCTAACGCTCGGGGCGCCGCACCAGGTGCGATTCACAAGTCCCACGCGCTACTGCGCCCATTGGACTCGAACACGTCACGGAGGACCCCCTCTTCCAGTTGGCTGAAGAGGCTGAAGGCGGCGCTGCCCCGGTCCCGCAGATACACGGGATCCCCGGCCACGCGGTCCGAACGGAACTTCTCGTGGACCAGGGTTCGGACAAGGATCTTGTTGGTCGGCGTCGCCGGCAGCGTCTTCGAGACGCGGACGAACCGCGGGCGCCACTTCGGGCTGAGATCCGGCTGGCCGTCCAGCCACGAGGCAAACGAGCTGCCGTCGAAGTCGGCGCCCTCCCGCAGGACGACGGCGCTCATCACCTGATCGCCTGAGTGAGGATCCGGCACGCCGTACACGGACGCCAACATGATGTCCGGGTGGCGAGCGATGATCGCCTCGATCGGCGCGGCCGGAAAGTTCTCGCCGTCGACGCGCAGCCAGTCTGAGGTGCGCCCGGCGAAGTAGACCCAGCCCTCGTCATCGACATAGCAAAGGTCGCCGCTCCAATACCACCCATTGCGGGTAGTGCGGCGCATGGCCTCATCGTTGTGGTAATAACCCTCGAAGGGACCGATACCGATGGTGTTCACGATCTCTCCGACACAGCTCTCCGCGTTCGCGAGCCGGCCTTCGGCATCGAAGTCGGCGCGTGGAACCTCGTGACCCTCCTCGTCGACGACCATGATCCCCTGCCGGAGACGTCCGATGGAGCTGGGTGGTCGCTCCCCCGTTCGGTCCAGCGCGATGGCACCCTCGGTCGACCCGAACACGTCGATGATCCTCAGGCCGAACCGTGTCCCCGCAGCTCCTATAACGCCGGGCGACCCCTCGTTGCCGAAGGCCACCCGCAGGGGATTGTCCGCGTCATCAGGCAGTGCGGGCGTGGCCAACAGGTACGTGAGCGCTTTGCCCGTGTAGTTGAACCACGTCGCGCCGTATCGTCGAACGTCGGGGAGGAACCGCGACGCGCTGAAACGGCGAGCCAGGGACAGTGAGGCGCCGGCAACCAGCGCCGGAGCGAAAGCGGACATCAGTGAATTCGTGTGGAACAAGGGCATGGCCGCATATCCGACGTCGTCGGGCGTCAGCTCGAGCATCATGGCCATCCGGTTCCCCGTCGTGAGGAGCCGGTACTGGGTGCAGCGCACCGCCTTGGGCGCGGCCGAGGTCCCCGATGTGAACAGCAACACCCACAAGACGTCGACGTCGGATTCGGCCGCTGCGACCTCGTTCGACGCTTCGGCACGGCGCGAAGTCCAGGCCGCCTCGAGCGCTCGCTCGAGTGGCTCGCCCGCCAAGAGCGGATCGTCGTCGTCGGCGAAGCGATCGGAAACCAGGACGCCACCAGCCAGGTCCACCCCCTGAACGGCGGTCTCGAGTTGGGCCCGGTGCCGAGGTTCGGTGATCACGAACTGCACGTCGGTGTGTTCGATGTCGCGGGCGAGATGCTCACCATGTCTGGTGTGGTTCAACCCGACGACGGCAGCCCCGACCAACCCCGCGCCACACAGCGCGAAGACGTAGTCGGGCGTGTTGTCGAGGAGGACACCGACATGGAGGGGGTGGTCAGGATCGAGACGGGAGCGGAACAGTGCAGCAAAGCGCTCGGCCTCGGCGAGGAGCTCGGCGTGGCTCCACACGCGGTCCCCAAAGCGAAGCGCAGGCCGATCCGAGTGCTCCTCGGTGCCGTTGCGGAGCAGCAGGGAGGCTGCGTTCGGAGCCGGAAGCGCCACCTCGGCCAGAGGCGGGGCAAAGGAGGGCGATGATTCGCCGGGCATGGCCGCAGCATACCGATGGACCATCTCGCACTCGGGCGGACGGCCCGTCGGCAGCCGTCGGGCGTAGCATGGCGACACACGGAAACGCGACACCGACAGACGGATGGCTTGGTGCCTCGATGGTGAACCACGACATGAATCTCGAGAAGGTCCTCATCGGCGAGGACGGCACGGTTCCTCGGGCCCGCTACACCAGCGCCGAGTTCTCGGAGTTGGAATTCGAGCGTCTGTGGCCACGCGTCTGGCAGGTGGCCTGCCGCGAGGAAGAGATCGCCGAGGTCGGTGCGTTCAGCGAATACCTGATCGGCGACCAGTCGATCCTGGTTGTCCGTTCAGGCCCGGATACCATCCGGGCGTTCCACAACACGTGTCTTCACCGGGGCACGCGTTTGGCCGACGGGACCGGCATCTTCGCCGACGCGTGCGTCCAGTGCCGCTATCACGCCTGGCGCTACGACCTCGACGGCAGGCTGATCGAGGTCGTAGACCAGGACGAGTTCGACCCAATCCCGCCGGACACCGGGCTCAAGGCCGTTCAGGTGGGCCGATGGGGTGGGTTCGTGTGGATCTGTCTCGATCCCGGCGCGCCACCGCTCCTCGACTTCCTCCATCCCCTTCCAACCCTGTTGGCCCCGTACCACCTCGACCGCCTCCGCATCCGCACGTATCTCTCGACCATGCTCCCGGCCAACTGGAAGGTGGCCGTCGATGCGTTCAACGAGGGCTATCACGTCCAGGGAACGCACCCACAGCTCCTGCCGTGGACCGACGACGTCAGTCTCGAATACGAACCGCTCGGCATCCACGCCCACTACGGACGACTGCCGAACGCCCGGCGTCAGTTGCGTCCCAGTCCACGTCTGGGTCTCTCCGAAGGCGAGTACGACGAGGGAGAGATCCTGGAGAACTTTGTCGCCGGGCTCGGCGGTCTCTTCTACCGGGACGAACGTCAGCTGGTCGAGGGGATCCGTGCGACGCCCGCAGACGGCGAGACCATGCTGAGCCGGTATCAGAAAGGCCGGCGTGAGATCCTGGTCGCGCGGGGCGTGGCGGTGGACGAGTTCGCCGACGACCAGCTCACGAGCGCAGAGGATGTCCACTTCTTCCCCAACATGGTGGGGCCGATCTATCCCGGCATCGCCATCGTGTTCCGCGTCCGCCCCAACGGCACCGATCCCGACAGCTGCATCAAGGACACCTGGTTCCTCCAATGGCCGAACGCGGACAAGCCTTTCGAGCGCACCGAGCGTCGCTTCTTCCCAGATTGGACGGAACGGGACTGGGGTGAGATCACCAACCAGGACTACGCCAACATGGAACACGTCCAAATCGGGATGAAGTCCCGTGGCGGACCACCTCTCCGGCTCAACCGCCGCCAGGAGAGCAACCTTCTGCATATGCACAAGATGATCGACCGGTATCTCACCGGGTCTTGATCGGTGGTGGCGGGGACCCTCCGCACTGGACGAAGGGAGTCACCCCGCTGAGTTCTCAGAGGGTCCGATACAGCCCGCCGTCCACCGGAAGCTGCACACCGTTCACGTAACTGGCAGCAGGGCTGGCCAGGAAGATGCAGGCCCCGACCACGTCCTCTGGACACCCCAACCGCTTCATCGGGTTCGTCTCGGCAACGCGCGCCTTCGTCTCGGACGACCATCCGCCGGTCAGGTCCGTTTCCGTGGCGCTCGGTAACACCAGGTTCGCCCGCACCTTCGGTGCCCAGACGCCGGCGAGGCCGAGAGTCAGTGCGTTGAGGGCCGCCTTGGCCATGGCGTAAGGCAGATCGACCGCGGTGGGTCGCCACGATCCGACCGAGGAGACGTTGATGATGGAGCCGCCGTCGCCCTCCGCCATCCGGCCACCGATCAAGACACTGAGGCGGAACGGACCTTTGGCGTTGACAGCGTAGACCTTGTCGTAGAGGTCCTCGCCGACCGAGGCGAGGTCGCTGTACGCGGGCGACATGCCCGCATTGTTCACGAGCACGTCACATCGGCCGAACTCGCGATAGACGGCGTCGACGAGGTGATCGCAATCCTCCCATCGGCCAACATGACAGGCGAGAGGAACCGCACGCCGGCCCGTCGCCGCTGCGATCTCGCTGCTCGCGACCTTGCAGTTGTCCAACTTACGGCTGGCAATCGCGACCTCGGCGCCTGCCGCCGCCAGGCCTCCGGCAATAGCCCTCCCGATCCCCCGGCTGCCGCCCGTCACGAGGGCGACCTTGCCACTCAGGTCGAAGAGGTGCTCGCTCGTTTGCATGGGTCTGGCGAGATAGTACAGCCCGTTCTCAATACCGATCGGCGATCAAACCACCATCAGCGGCGGACAGACAACTGGCTTGGCTCGTGTCGCGGTCGGCGTGGTGCTCACTCGGGCTCGCGTGGGCCATTGCGTTCTCGTATAGACGCAACCTGTCCACCCGCGGCGAGCGAACCCGCGACGAGCCGATCCCATCCCGATGACTGCTTCCCGGCCGGTCTCGAGCCCGGCCCGACGCTCCACTCCGCTCGTGCCGGTACCGTGAGGTCCAGTGTCCGGACGCGGAGACTCTCAGGGGAAGGGCGAGCTCGAGACCTATCGCGCCAAGCGGCGCCCCGGCCGGACACCCGAACCCATGGGAAAGCGAACGGCCGAGCGCTCGGGGCAACCGCGGTTCGTGATCCAGGAGCACCATGCCCGCAGTCTCCACTGGGACCTCCGTCTGGAGCGCGATGGCGTGCTCGCCTCGTGGGCGCTCCCCAAGGGGCTCCCCGAGACGCCGAAGCAGAACCATCTCGCGGTGCACACCGAAGACCACCCCCTCGACTACGCGACCTTTGAAGGCGAGATCCCCAAGGGGGAGTACGGCGGGGGGAAGATGACGATCTGGGACCGCGGTCACTACGAAGTGGAGAAGTGGACGGACTCCGAGGTCAAGTTCGTGCTCCATGGCTCCAAGGTGTCCGATGGCTTCGTGCTCTTCCAGACGAAGGACCGGAACTGGATGATCCACCGACACGGTCCCTCCATCCGCACCGATCCTCTGCCCGAGTCGCTCCGGCCGATGCTTGCCACGCCCGGCCTGCTGCCCGAGGACAGTGCGGGTTGGGCGTTCGAGGTCAAATGGGACGGAGTCCGGGCCATCCTCTACGTCGAAGGAGGTCGCGTTCGCGCCTTCAGCCGAAACGACCTCGACGTGACCTCGTCGTTCCCCGAGCTGGCCGAAATAGGGAAGTACCTCGGCATGACGACGTGCGTGCTCGACGGCGAGATCGTGGCGCTCGACGACGACGGACGTCCCAGCTTCGCCCGGCTCCAGCGCCGCCTCCACGTGCGGGACGGGCGGGACGCGAGGCGCCGGGCCGCAGCGGACCCGGTGAACTTCATCGCGTTCGACGTGCTGTACCTCGACGGTCGATTGCACCTCGACGAGTCCTACGACGAGCCGACGGGCACTGCTCGAGTCGCTGAAGCTCTCCGGACCGGGGTTCACGACCACGGAGTCCTTCCTCAACGTGGCCGGAGCCGACGTCCTGGCCGGCACGGTGGCCAACGGACTGGAGGGCGTGGTGGCCAAACGGCGTGATTCGACCTACCGACCGGGCCGTCGGAGTACCGACTGGGTCAAGGTCAAGTCGACCTCGACCCAGGAGGTCGTCATCGGCGGCTGGACCGAGGGAAAGGGTGAGCGTTCGGCAGAGCTGGGAGCGCTGCTGCTCGGAATCCCCGCCTCCTCTGGCCTGCTTTACGTCGGCAAGGTCGGCACCGGGTTCAGCGACCGAGCCCGTCGCGAGCTTCTCGGCGACCTGCGTCCGCTCGCCACCGCGGCGAGCCCGTTCGGAGATGGCGTGCCGAGCGGCGAGGCCGCACAATTCGTGCGGCCGGAATTGGTCGGGGAGGTCGGGTACTCCGAATGGACGCCGGCAGGCCGCCTCCGCCATCCGACTTGGAAGGGTTTGCGGATCGACAAGTCGCCACAGCGACGTCGTCACGGAGCAAGACACCGCGCAGCAAGAGGAGGGTTCGTTCGTGTCGGGAGATAGTGATAAGGAAGTGATAGGGGCCGTGACGGCGGTCGACCAAAACAACTCGGCCAACTCGAGGGCGGGCGGTCTCGAAAACCTCCACGCGGACGACGATCGGGGGCCGCGAGCTCACGGTCACCAACCTCGAGAAAGTGCTGTTCCCCCGGACGGGCTTCACCAAAGGACAGCTCGTCGACTACTACGTCCGGGTGGCGGACGTCATGCTGGCGCACGTCGGTGACCGGCCTTTGACCATGAAGAGGTTTCCCGACGGCGTGGAGGGGAAGTCCTTCTTCGAGAAGCACATCCCGTCTCATGCGCCCGGCGTGGGTGCGAACGGTGACCGTCCCGTCGAGCGAGCGGCGCGGCGACATCGAGTACGCCGTGGCCAGCGACCTGCCGACGCTGGCGTGGGCGGCCAACCTGGGGACCATCGAGTTCCACGTGCCCTTGTGGCACATCGGTCGGCGCCGCAAGTTCCCGACACCACCGGACCTCATGGTCTTCGATCTCGATCCCGGAGAGGGCACCTCCATCGTCGAGTGTTGCGTCACCGCGGGCTACATCGCTCGTGAGCTCCAGAAGGAGGGATCGGAGCCGTGTCGCCAAGACGAGCGGTTCGAAAGGCCTCCAGCTCTACGTGACGGTCGGCCGCAGGAACATCCTGGGACGGCGTGCGAGACCACGCGCACGACATCGCACGACGCTTGGAGTCGACACACCCTGAGCTCGATCGTGTCGAACATGCGCAAATCTCTGCGCCAGGGCCGGGTGCTCATCGACTGGAGCCAGAACCACCCGGCGAAGACCACGGTGGGCGCCTATTCGGTCCGGGCGCGGCCCGAGCCCACGGTCTCCACGCCGGTCACTTTGGCCGAGGTGCAGGCGTGTGCGAAAGCGGGAGACCCGTCCGTCCTCGTTTCACGACCGACGACGTGCTGCGACGGGTCGCCGAGGACGGGGACTTGTTCGCCCCGGTCGGGCTCGGCTGACTCCTTCGAAAGCGACGTGCGTCTCCTCGCGAGTGCCCGCTGGTCACGACCGGCCGGTCCCATCATGGGCCGCAACGCCGACAGCCGCGCCAGCACCTCGTCGACCACACCCGACGTGGAAGCATCGCCTCCGAGGTCGAAGGTGCGGATCCCGTCTGCGGCGGCGCCCAAGGTGGCCGACCTGATTCCTGCCGCCGCGTCAACACGTCTTCGTCGCCTTGCGCTGCGTGGTCCAGCACGGCCGCGCACGCCAGGAGCATCGCCATCGGGTTGGCGACGTTCTTGCCGGCGAGAGTCGGCGCGGTGCCGTGCGGCGCCTCGGCCATGGCCACGACCGGGCGCAGGTCCTCGTCGAGCGCCAGCAGCACCGACTCCGCGCCGGCGATGGATCCGAAGAGCGCGAGCACGAGGTCGGACATGCAGTCACCGTCGCGATTGAGCGCGGGTACGACGAGGGGCGAGCCCCCGGACTCGGTCACCAATCCGGCGTAGGCGGCATCGATGAGGGTTGGCCGGTAGATCACATCGGGATGCCGGAGCGCAGCGCCGTCCATCTCCTCCTTCAGCATGCCCTCGTAGATGGCCGACACCGTCCACTTCGGACCGCCGTAGACGCAGGCGCCCGACTCCGCGGCCAGGCGGAACGAGTACTCCGCGACCGAACGGCACACGGACCGGTCGATGCGCTCGGTCCTCCACGCCTGCTCTCCGGCCGATCCCGCCGTCCCCCGTTCTGCCCTCCTCCGCTCCGTAGGCGTCCCCGACCGCCATGCGGACCACCACGATCGGGTGGACCACGGGGGCGGGCGGTGGCGACGCCGGGAATGCGGCGGCCGGTGCGGACGATCACCGATCCCCCGATCCCCTCGCGCAGAATGCGGTTCGGGCTCCCGACGTCGTCTGCCCCCTCGGGAGTCACCGTGGCCGCCTTCAGCCCCAGGCCGGTGCTCCCGCATCGCGGCCGCGGCGTCGCGCACCACCTCGTTCGACGTTCGACGCCGGTTCTCGAGTGACAGGTCGAAATGCTCGAGCGAGAGGTCGAAACCGAGCACCTGGGGGTCGAGCACGCGGAGCGCCTGGTTCAAGAGCTCCTGACCGGTCTGGTCCCCATCGCACACCACGATCGTTCGATCACGGATCATCGGTAGTCAGGGTTCCACGAACGGCCCGGGCCACGCCACCTCGGTGTCGGCGCCGAGAGAGCCAGGATCACCGGGCTGAGCTGGGCCACAGGTCCTCGGGTTCGGTGCCCCGCGTCTCGGGAACGAGCCAGAACAGCCCGGCACCGAGTGCTGCAGGCAGGAATGTGACGGCAGCGGCGACGCCGAAGTGGTTGCCGACGTCGGCCACCGCGCCGAAGGCCACCAGACCCCCGACCGCTCCGAGCACGCCGGCCACCGTCCACCACCCTGCGGCCGAGGCGCGCACCGAGGTCGGGAAGAGTTCGGTCAGCAGCGAGCCGATCGCGGGAGCGATCAGGCCGCCGCTGAAGACTCCACAGACATAGCCGACGGTGAGCGCCAGGCTTCCTCCCGAGTAGGCGAGGGTCCCGCAGACTGCCGCGCCGACGACGGAAACCGCGCAGGCCGGGCGGCGTCCCACCCGGTCGGCCAGCCACCGTCCGGCCAAGAGTCCGACGAGGCCGGCCGCTCCCGCCCCGACGACCATCAGGGCGGTCCAACCGCCCGGCTGGTGCAAGACGTCCTGGGCGTAGAGGAACACGAAGCTGTTCGCCGGCCCCGAGATCACCGAGATGACGAACGCGATGAACGCCAGCACCAGGACCCGGCCGCCGTAGGGCGCCTCTACGGCGCCGAGAACTCGGGGTCGGGTGATCCTTCGCTGCCTCTGCGATCGTGTAGCGGCTCGGCTCCTCCACCCAGCGCCGCAGCGCGATGACGAGCACCAACGGGACGATGGCGAGCGCGGTCACGCCCCGGAACCCGAGGGATCCGGCGGCCAAACTGTGCACGACCGCAGAGATCCCTGCCCCGACGCCGTAACCCCCTGCGACGAGTGCGACAGCAGACGCACGGTCAGCTGTATCGGTCTCCTCCGCCGCCATCACGCCGGCCAGCGTGTTGGTCGCGCTGAGCAGCGGTCGTCCGAACGCGAACACGACGACGAACCACCAATAGTCAGGACTGAGCGCCGAGAGCGCCGTCAAGGCCAGGCCGGCCACCGTGACCGTCAGGATCACCCGGCGACGTCCGAGTCGGTCTGCGATGCCGATCAGGGGCAGGCTTCCCAGAGAGGCCAGCCGGATGACCGCGAGGCCGACGCCCAAGCTGGTTCCGGACAGGCCTACCTTGTCGGCGATCGATGCTCCCGGGGCGACATGACCGAGTTGCTTGGACACGTCTCCCAGCGCGGCGACCACCCCGAACTGCCCGAAGCCGGAGAACAGAGCAACCAGGGCGACCGCGACGATGGCCCGGTCAGACCACCGGTGCAGGCGCAGTACGGGCGCGCCGAGAACTGGTTCGGCCGCCTCACCCGACTGCGGCCCCGTAGCGGCGGCCGGACCCGGTCGTCCATCGCCCGAAGGGGCCTCGACGCCGTCCGTCACCGTATGCTCGTCACCGTACGGTTCCGGCGGCTGTGCTCAACAGGCGAACCACCTCGTCGTCCGTCGTCTGCGTGAAATCGTCGTACCACTCGCCCACCGCCCGGAAGGGCTCCGGGGTGGCGACCACGACGACGGCGTCCGCAACCGCAGACAGCTCTGTCGCGGCCCGAGCGGCCGCCACCGGCGCGGCGACGATCACGTGTCGGGCCCCGAGCGCCCTGACCACAGCGCAGGCGGCCGCGAGCGGACGAGCCGGTGGCGATCCCGTCGTCGACGACGAGGACCGCCCTCCCCCGAGATCGATCCGGGGACGGCCGGCGCGATACGCCTGCGCCCGACGCTCCAGCTCGGGGCGCTCGCGAAGCTCGGCCGCATCGAGGTCGAGCGAAACGAGCCCACAGGCCCGGAGTACCTCGGGATTCTCCACACGGACTCCGTCCTCGCCGATCGCACCCATGGCCAGCTCCCGATTGGAAGGGTACGCCCAGCTTGCGCACGACCACGACGTCGAGGCTTGAGACCAGAGCGAGCGCCACCTCAGCCGCGACCGGTACACCGCCCCGGGGGAGGCCCAGTACGACGGCGGCATCGTTGCCGGCGGAGGCTCGCCGCACCGCCTCGGCCAGCCGCCGGCCAGCGTCCGCCCGATCGAGGAACCTCACAGCGCCCTCCTCCGGTGCCTGCTTCTGCGGCGCCTCATGCAGTCTCCCCCGTCACCGCACCTCCGGCCAGCGCGGACCGGAGACGGGCCGCGTGCTCGGAGTGTCCAGAGATGCCGGGTCGCCGGTGCTACCTTCGCTTCGAACGTGAACGTCAAGGTGAACGCGGGCGGACGGCTGGTGGGCGGCCGCAGATTCATCCTCCGCGGCGCCCGGCGAGCGAGCGCCCTGCAATCCGCCCTGACATTCGGGGCCACCGAAAGCGAGGAGCGGAATGAATGGTAAATCCCAACCCTCTGAACAACCACCAGAGGGACACGGTGGCCCAGATCTTCCGTCACCCCCTCAGCCACAACCTCGAGTGGCACACGGTCCTCTCCCTCCTCAACGCCATCGCCACGGTGCAGGAGACCCATAGCGGCCATTACCGCGTCACGATCGGGAACCAGACCGAGTCGTTCGAACGACCCCGTCACAAGGAAGTGGGCGCCGAGGAGGTGGCCAGTCTGCGACGCCTCCTGCGCAGTTCGGGATACGGGCCGGACGGTTCGCCGATTGCCTGACGCCCAGATCTGCCGGGAGACGCGATGGTGAGCGCACCCCCGCCGGGCCAGACTGACGCCATGGGTCCGAGCGACGGTGCAGAGAGAAGCGTCCTGGCCGCCGACATCGGCGGGACCCAAATGCGAGCGGCGCTGGTGCACCCCGACGGCACCGTCGTGCACCGGCGCACGGAGCCCACTCCTCGGCATGCGGAGGCACCGGCGGCGCTGGTCGAGCTCATCAGCTCCGCTGCGGCCGAGTTCGGGCCCGAGCGGGTGTCGTGTGCCGTGATCGGCCTGCCCGGGGGGGTCGACTACGAGGCGGGTCGGCTGCTGTGGGCGCCGAACCTGCCCCCGGAATGGCCCACAGAGCTCACCCGCGAGTCGCTCTCCCAGCGGCTCGGCATGCGCGTCTCCATCGCCAACGATGCCGACCTGGCGGCCGTCGGCGAGGCTTACTTCGGCGCCGGCCGGGCCGGGACCGACGTCGCCTACATCACAATCTCGACCGGCATCGGTGCCGGGGTCCTGCAGAGGCGCCGACTCCTGCACGGGCGGTGCTCGGCGGCCGAGCTCGGCCACACCGTCATCGACTGGCGCGCCTGGCGTGCCGGTGAGCCGGCGACTCTGGAGGAGTTGGGCTCGGGCAGCGGTTTGGCCCGCCTCGCCGCGAGAGGGGCCTCGGTGACCTCGACGCCCGCGGCATCGTCGCGGCTGCTTTCGAGGGCAACCTGCTTGCGGTCGAAATCTGGCAGGCGGCGGTCGTGGCCTGCTCGGCCGGGGTGGCAAACCTCGTCATGTCCTTCTACCCCGACACGGTGGTCATAGGCGGTGGCCTCGGCCGACACCCCGAATTCTTCGCCGCCTTACGCGACCAGTTGTACGCGCGCCCTGACCGGCACCCCTCCGGGCTCACCATCGCCTACTCGGAACTGGGGGACGACGCCGGACTCGCCGGAGCAGCGGGCTGGGCGGAGGCGGCTGACGCAGACTGAAAGAGCCCGGAGCCGGTCCGGTTGCTCCTTACATCTGCGGGTACCGCGAACAAAACGCGAGGCCCGACTGGGTCGGGGCTCGCGATCTCAATAGAGTCGCGGTGGTCGGAACGAGGCGGCCCGCCGAATGGCCCGTGCCACTGATGGCGTCGCCGGCCGCAGTGACCGGCGGTGCGGCGACGGGCAACCAAGCCGGCGCAGGAGCGCGCGAGGCCCGAGAGAACCCGAAGGAAGGAGTCGTCGTGTACCTCCACGGGGCGGGACCCCTGAGACGCCTGTCGCGCCTTCTCGCGGGTGTGCTGACCGTCGGCAGCATGGCGGTAACCGCGAGCGCCCTCCCGTCAGAAGCTGCCTCGGCGTCGGTGCACCACCTCGAGGGGCCGGCCGGAGTCTCGGCCTCGGCGTTCGGGGCCAACTTCGCCGTCATGGCCAGGTTCGGGCCGCTGGCGAGAGCGGGCCGGGGCAAGTTGGCCGTCCTCCTCCCCGGGTCGGACGTTCCCGGGACAGACGTCCCCGGGACGACCGCCACCGCAGGCGGCGACAGGGCGGATCTCGAACGTGCATTCCGAAGGGCAGGCTTGACACCCACCCAGTACGTGGTTCAGACCGCGGACGGAAGCGACGCGACCCAGTACTCCGACGCGGTCAGGGACGTCTCGGACGGTGCCGCGGGTCATCGTGCTGGACCCGATCAACTCCGGCGTCGGCGCGCAGATTGAGGCATTCGCCAAATCGCACGGTGTCAAGGTGGTCGATTACGACAACCTGACGCTGGCGGGAAGCCGCGCCTACGAGGTCGGATTCAACACGGTAGCGGCCGGGCAACTGATGGGTCATGGGCTCGTACTCTGCGCGGCGGCATGGCATGACTCGAAGCCACACGTCGTCGTGCTACGCGGCGACAGCTCGGACACCGCCGGTCCGCTTCTCGCGGAGGGTTACGAGAAGGTTCTTCACCCTCTCTTACGGACGGGGCGGTGGGTCATGGTAGGCCCGACGGAGGAGGCGGGTGATCCTGGGGCAGGTGATCCGGCAACGGAGTTCCGGTCGATCCTGAGCGCTCATCACGATGTGAACGCCGCGCTCTTCCCGGACGGAACGGCCGAAAGGCCGATCGTCACGTACCTGAAGTCGCAGCACATCCGGCCGAGATCGTTCCCGACGGCTGGGCTAGGTGCGGGCGTGCCTGTGCTCGACGACATCCTCTCCGGATATGTCTGCGGCGCGGTCTACGAGCCCGTCGTCATCGAAGCCCAGGCCGCCGTGGCTCTCGCCCTCTACCTTCGCGCCGGGGTCACGCCGCCCCGGCCACTCGTAAACGGGACCACCGACGACACCTCCGCACAGGTCCGGGTGCCCTCGGTCGTGCTCGCGCCGATGTGGGTCACGGCCAACAACATCAAGTCGACGGTGGTGCGCGACGGTGCCGTCCGGATCTCACAGCTCTGCGCCAAGGAGTACGCGGCGGCGTGCGTGGCGGCTGGGCTGTCGAGGTAGCAGCGTCCCGGATGGTGACGAGACCCGGCGCGGCAGTCCTCGGCGCGCACGCGGGCCGGCTCAGTGTCCCCCGCGGGGCGTTCAGCCTCCGAACTCGCACACCTCGGGGATCGTTTGACCCTGGAAGGTCTTGAATCCGTTGACCGAAGTCGACGCCTTGGCTCCGAAGTAGATGGGTGTCACCAGGTCCTGCAGGTGCCAGGTGAAGCGCCCGACCGTATAAGCGAAGTCGCCGAAGTTTGCACCGTTCTCGAGCGGGTCACCTACCTCGTAGAGCATCTCATCATTACCCTGAGTTCCGCAGGCCGCGGGAACGTCAGTGTTATTGGTCAGCGGGTCGTCGATGTACCCGCCCAGCTCATTGCTGAGCGCGGAAACGTCCTGGGCGAAAGCGCCGGATTCGGTGAAGTACGTGAACTCGGAGTATGCCTGGACGCCGTTGTAATTGTGGTATCCGCCGATGCAGCAACCCGTACTCGTCGAATTTGTAGAGAGGTACGAATCTACAATGACGAAGATCGGGAGCCTCGTCGAAGGAATGCCGAGCGACGTAATCATCCCCTGGACCTGCGTGTCGAACCAATGGATGTCGGCAATGATCACCGGGATGCCGAAGGCCGTGAACACTCCGCCTTTCGAGGCGGGCACCGTGAGCGATTGCGCGTGCTCAACCTTCGGCGTGCCAAAGAAGACGTGATAGCGCGGATTCGTCGACACCTCCTTCCACAGAGCGGCCCGCTGGAAGGCGTCCTCGTACTGGGTCTTCCCGACGTTGATGCCTTCCTGCTCGTATTTGATGCTGCGGTTGAAGATCGGGCTCGCCAGGGTTTGCTGCACGGCGCTCTTACGGCCGCCAATCGGCGAATTCGGGTTCATCACTGTCGTGCCCGACCTCAGCTTGATCGGGATCAGGTCAACTGGGACGGTCGTCGCCGAACGGATGTTCGGCTTGGTGCCGATGAAGAGCTCGCGGTACTTCGTTCCGAGGTACTTGTACTTGAAAGTCCAGGTCGGAGGGCCGGACGCAGACTGTGCATCGTCTGATTGAGGCCCGGTATGGAGCACCGCAAAACTGGGATGCACGGTGATGTTGGGAGCCGCCGCGCCAACACTCTGTAGAGGAACAAACGTGGACACTCCTAGTGCTGCAAACAAGGCTCCGACCGCAAGTCGCCCCACTCTGTTGGTCATGGCGCCACCCGCTCTTTCGTCGCCAGTGCAGGAAGTCTTCCAGGGGGGTTATCAACCCGTCAACAAATCCCTATGTCTCGGCGGCGGCCGGAGTGCGCTGAAGACGTCGGCGGCCGTCCGATGGCGGAGGCGTCGACGTGGTCGGTCGAACTGGTTGCGTGGCCCCGTGTGCGTGTGGACAGGCATGGCGACGGCGCAAGATAACCCGGCTCTTTCGCGCCGCCCGGTTCGCGATGTCCAGCAACTTTGCAGGTACGTTGACGTGCCCGGTCCCGAGGGACACGAGACGACGACGTCACGCCATACACGGGATCCCCGGACACCGCGGGACGGCCGTACGTTCGCCCCCTCACGGCATTCGTGACCTCAGGGCACCTTGATCATATGGGTCTTCGACGTGTTGGGGAAGTACGAGGCGCTGCCGGCGTAGGTGGCGAAGGCGACGTACTTCGAGTCGGCGTGGCTGAGTGCACCTGTCGTGCACGTGGCCGTGCCCGAAGAGAGCGTGAAGGAGTTGGTGCCCCCGGCGCAGCTGACGGCGTTGCCGAACTTGTCGGTGATGACGAAGTTGAGCGTCCCCGTCGGGGTCCCGAGCGAGGTGGGGGTCCCGCTGACCGTCGCGGTGAGGACCGCCGTTCCGCCGTCGCTCGTGGGCCTGACGATGTGGACCTTGACCGCCGAGGTCCCGAGGGTGACGTTTTCTTGGAAGCTGGCCGAGCCGGCGTTGAAGTTGGCGTCACCGGGGTACGAGACCTTGACCACGTAGGGGCTCCCCGAAAAGACCAGCTGGCCCGCGGCGACGGCGCACGTGGCTGTCTCGTTGGTCCCGCTCGTGCCCGTCGACGTCGTGGTGCAGCTCACGCTCACCCCGTGGGCGCCAGTGATGCTCCACGTGGGCGTACCCGTCGGCGTCGCCGCCGAGGTCGACCCCGGGGCCGCCGCCGAGATGGTCGCCTTGAAGCTGACCGCCCCCCCGGTCACCACCGGGTTCTGCGTCGACGCGACGGCGATGGCCGCGTTGGCCGGGTCGATCGTCTCGACGAGCGGGCTCGCCGCGAGGCCGGCGTTGAAGTTCGAGTCGCCGCCGTAGGTGGCGCTCACGCTGAGCGTGGACTCGGCCGCGGGAAGCCCGGTGAGGATGCAGGTGGCCGCGCCCGAGGCGATCACGACGGTGTCAGAGCCCTGGCACTCCGGCGTCGCTCCGGTCGCGCTCAAGTGGAAGCTCACCGTGCCCGTGGGCGTCCCCGCCCCAGGGGCGGCGGCTGAGACCGTGTCGGTGACGATGAAGTGCTGGCCCGTGAGCACCGGGTTCGCGCTCGAGGTGAATCCCTGGGAGACCGCGTCCTTGGCGACGGTGACGCTCTTGGTGCCCGATGAGGCATCAAAGTTCGCGTCGCCGCTGTAGGCGGCGCTCACGCTCACCGTGGTCGGGGCCGGATACGAGGTCGAACACGTCGCGGTGTCGGGGCTCGAGACGCTCAACGGCGAGGCCGCGCACAGCACGGTCGAGCCCTGGGTGAACGCGACCGTGCCCGTCGGGGTCCCCGAGCCCGGGGGGGCGGCGGCGACCGTCGCGCTGTAGGTGACACTCTGGCCGACGACGGGCGAAGCAGTGGCGCTCAGCACGGTCGTCGTCGCGGCCGGGGCCACCGACTCTGTGGTCGAGTCGCTCGAGGCGTTGTCGTTGGCGTCCCCGCCGTAGTCGGCCGTGATGGTGTCCGCGCTCGTCGTGGTCGAGGGCTCATAGGTGCAACTCGCCACATCGGGGCTCGAGGCGTTCAGCGGGGCCGAGCAGAGCGCGCCGGCGCCGTCGGAGAAGCTGACCGTTCCTGTCGGGGTGCCCGCACCGGGGGCGACGACGGCAACCGTGGCGCTCAAGGTGACGCTCTGGCCGACGACCGACGGGCTCGGGCTGGCCGAAGCGGTGGTCGTCGTCGTGTCCTGACCGATGGTGACCGAGGTCGAGGCACTCGAGCTTCCGGAGAAGTCGGAGTCGCCCGAGTAGGTCGCCGAGACCGAGTCCGAACCTGGTGCCGAGTACGCGGTGGTGCACGTGGCGGTGGAACCCGAGAGCGAAATGGCGCTGCAGAGCGTGCCCGCGTTGCCGCTGAAGTCGACCGTACCCGTCGGAGTGCCCGAACCAGGTGGGTTCACCGAGACCGTCGCAGTGTACGTGACCTGCTCACCTACCACCGGCGCGGCGTCGCTCGGCGAGATGGCCGTCGACGTCGAGGCCTGGCCCACCGTGACGGAGCTAACTCCCGAGGAGCTCGAGAAATTGGAGTCGCCCGAGTAGTCGGCGGTGAAGTTGTCGGTGGTCACAGCTGGGTAGCTGACGGAGCAGCTGGCCGTGCCATCGGAAAGGGTGACGGGACCGCTGCAGAGCGTGCCATCGCTGCCGCTGAAGGTCACGGTGCCGGTCGGAGTGCCCGAGCCGGGCGCGTCGGCGGAGACGGTCGCGGTCAGGGTGACCGACTGCCCGACGACCGGCGTTCCGGGCGACACTACGAGCGCGGTTGAGGTCCCGTCCATGTCGACCTCTTGGGACAGCGCGGTCGGGCTGAAGGAGCCCTGGTAGGAGTCGTCGCCGATGTAACCGGCAGTGATGCTGTCGGTCGGGTTCGCGCTCGTCGGCGTGTAGGAACAGCTGGCCACATCGGGGCTCGATTCGTCCAAGGTCCCCGTGCAGAGTTCTCCACCGGAGTCAGAAAAGGTCACGATCCCAGTGGGAGTGCCCCCGTCGTCCGGCGTCACGGTGGCCGAGAGCATGATCTGCTGGCCGACCACCGCAGGGTTGGCCGACGACGACGGCGTCGACGTCTCGGTGGTGCCGACAGGCAGCGCCCCCGCGGGAGTCGATGACAACGCCAGCGCGACCGGAGTGAGGGCGATCCCTGCCATCACCGCGAGGGCCACGCTCCCCTTCACGAGCCGCGGCGCTCGGGCACGACGCGAGTCAGATCTCATCACGATTATTCCTCTCGCCAGGCTCGCCAATATCAGAAACGGCTGCTTTCTACCTCGCGGCGCGATGCGGGGGGTGAGTTCACACCAGAGTTTCATCTGGCGGTCGCGGCGATGTCACGATCTCTTTGCCTTGGCCACTTGGGCGCCACGCCCACGAGGAGTTCGAAGGGGCGTCGGAGCCGAGAGCCGAGGCCCGATCGCCTGAGAAGCTTCGACATCGCCCCGCGAGGCGGGGAGGGACTCAGTGGCCGGCGAGCACCACCTCGAGCACCGTGCCGACACCGGCAAGAAGCAGCGAGAACGAGACGACGACCGCCATCACTTTCAGGAGGGGACGGTGCATCGGCTCCCAATCACCGACGTCGTCGAATTGGTCGAGGGCGTACTCGCCCCCATCGGCCCAACCGGGTTCCCCTGGTGGCCGGTCTTCGAGCGGGCGTGGCTCACGGGTCGCCAGATAGCCCACGAACGGAGCCAAGCCTGCGGGGAAGTGTGGCTGAGGCGGAACCGGGAGGTGACCCTGCATCGGCGACCACATTAGCCCTGCACACAGGCAGCGTGACGGTTGACCCGTCTACCCTCTTCGGATGGACGATCCCCAGCAGATCGGCTTCACCGCCCCCGAGTCGACCCCGCGTTTCCCCAATAATCCCCGACCCCCGGCCGGTGCCCCGAACGTCGTCGTCATCGTGCTCGACGACACCGGCTTCGGGCATCTCGGCGCCTTCGGCTCCGACATCGGCACCCCGTATTTCGACAACCTCGCGGGCGAGGGAGCCCCGTTCAACCGCTTCCACGTCACGTCGCTGTGCTCGCCCACGAGGGCGTCCTTCTTCACCGGTCGCAACCACCACGCCGTGGGCATGGGTTTCCTCGCCGACATCCCGTTGGGCTTTCCCGGCTACCACGCCCGACTGCCCAAGACCGCGGTCGCGCTGCCGCGGCTCCTGCGCGACGCCGGGTACTCGACGCTGGCCGTCGGAAAGTGGCACCTCGTCCCCCGTTGGGAGCGGTCGGCGGCTGGGCCATTCGACACGTGGCCGCTCGGGATCGGTTTCGAGCGCTACTACGGGTTCCTCCAGGGCGACACCAACCATTGGACCCCCAACCTCGTCTGCGACAACCACTACGTCGATCCTCCTCGTCGGCCCGAGGAGGGCTACCACCTCACCGAGGACCTGACGGAGCAGGCCGCGCTCATGGTGCAGGACCAACAACAAGCCGCACCCGGGAAGCCCTTCTTCCTCTACTTCGCCCTCGGCGCCATGCACGCGCCGCATCACGTCGCTCCCGAGTGGGTCGACCCCTATCGGGGTGTCTTCGACAAGGGGTGGGACACATGGCGCCAGGAGCTCTTCGACCGCCAGGTCTCCTCGGGGATCGTGCCGAAGGGCACGATCCTCACCGAGAGGCCTTCGTGGGTTCGGGCCTGGGCCGACCTCTCAGCCGACGAGCGGCGGATGCTGGCGCGGCAACAGGAGGTCTTCGCTGGCTTCCTCACCCACACCGATGCCCAGATCGGGCGACTGCTCGCATCCCTCGATCGGCTCGGAGTACTGGACGACACGCTGATCATGGTGTTCTCCGACAACGGAGCGAGTGCGGAGGGAGGCACCGTCGGTAGCTTCAACGAACACCGGTTCACGGCGCACGTCCGCGAGTCGGTCGACTTGAACCTGGAGCACTACGACGACTGGGGCGGCTTCACCACCTACTGCCACTATTCCTGGGGTTGGGCCTGGGCGGGCAACACGCCGCACAAGCTGTGGAAGCGCTACACGTGGCTCGGGGGGACACGCACGCCGTTGATCGTCCGCTGGCCCGGCCACATCCCGAATCCCGGCGCGGCGAGGCCCCAGTTCGCGCACGCGATCGACCTCATGCCGACGATCATGGAGGCGATCGGCCTCCAACCTCCCGACGAGGTCGACGGGGTCGCCCAGCAGCGCGTCGACGGAGTGAGCCTCCTCTCGGCGCTCGAGGATCCCGCAGCGCCGGAGGTCCACGGGACGCAGTACTTCGAGATGCTGGGCTCGCGATCCATCTACCACGAGGGCTGGAAGGCTACGACCGACCACATCGGCAAGGGCGTCCTCGACGAAGAGGAGCTTGCCGTAGGCAGCCGCGACTTCGACCAGGACCGCTGGGAACTGTTCGATCTCACGACGGATTTCTCCGAAGCCGTCGATCGGTCAGCCGACGAGCAGGAACGGGTGCGCCGCCTCGCCGACCTGTGGACCGCCGAGGCGGAGCGCAACAACGTCTTCCCCATCTCCGACGGACTGGTGGACCGCTTCAGCGGGTTCATCCCGCCGGCCTGGCCGGCAGGCTCGTCGCGCACGTTTCTGCCCGGAGGCGGACCGGTGATGGACGAATCCGTCCCGTTGCTCTGGGGGGGATTCCGTATGACCGCTGCGGTCGACGTCGACGGCAGCGCCGCGGACGGGGTCATCTATGCACTGGGAGACTGGTTCGGCGGCTACGCGCTCTTCGCCACCAGCGGGATCATCTCGTTCGCGTTTGCCCGGGCTGTCGATACCTTGGAGCTGACGGCGAGCGACGCGCTGACACCAGGGCCTCACGAGGTCGAAGTGGCGTACGCGCTCGGGAGCGACGGTGCGCCCGGACGCATGACGCTGAAGATCGACCACGCCGAGGTCGACTCCATAGAGGTGGCGGGCATGCTGCCGCTGGCTCTCCAGCACGGCGGGGCCGGTCTGCGCTTCGGTGGCGACGTTGGCTTTCCGGTGTCGCGGGCCTACTGGCCGCCCGCTCCCTTCACCGGCACCGTCCACCATCTCCACATCGAGACGCCCGGGCCAGCCCGACGCGACCCTGCCGCGGAAGTGGGAACGGCGTTGCACGCGGATTGACACGCCTCGTCATCGGAGCGCCTCGACAGCGGCGCGAGCGTGCGCCAGATGCTCACGGGGATGACGCGCCGCCACCGCGGCCAGAGCGACGGTCGGCATTTCCCGCCCGTCCGCGGGTCCGAAGGGCGCCGTCCGGTCGAGCTCCTCGTCGGTGAGCGCCCGCAGCGCGCGCTCGAGCGCCGTGGCGTTGACCTCGAGCAGGCCGACGGTCTCATTGCGACCGATGGTCGCGGCGCGCGCGGCGTGCACGGCGTTGTCATCGTCGATCCCCGTCGCAGTGTCGGTGACCGCCCGGCCCCGCGCCATCAGCGAAAGCCATTGGAGGCCGTGCTCGTGACCCTCGGCGATATGGTGCATCACGACGCCGACGGGCCACTGCTCCCCCGGCACCTCGAGCGCCCATTCGGCGTCGGAGCAGGACCGGGCGAAGGCCACGACCTCTCGGTTGGCCGCAGCGAAGTCCTCGGCCAGGGCCGTCCCGCGCTCAGAGGGCATCGACGCTCGGAATCTCCGCCAGCTCGCCGAGCTCGTCGACGGTGACCGTCCCCGGGGGATCGCCCCGCTGCGCGGCGCGCAGAGCCGCGTCCTGGAGCACGGCGTTCACGGGAGTCGGCACGCCGTGAAGCCGGCCCAGCAGCACGATCTCGCCGTTGAGGAACTCCGCCTCGATTGAGCCCGCCCCTCGGGCGAGGCTCTGCCAACTCGACCCGCCCCGCCACTCGCCCGAAGAGGTGGTGGCGATGCGCAGGTTGTCGGCCCGGCGCTCCCGGTCCTCTTCGGCGCTGGCCACGTCGATGCCCGCCGCCTGGAGTACCTCGGAGCCTTCCCGCCGCGCCGCCTTGGCCAGCGGGCTGAAGCGGGCGTCGGTCCCACACAGCGCTTCCACGGCGTTGGCCAGGTTCACGAGGAGCTTGCGGTACTTCCACCGCATGATGTCTTCGCGTGCCACCGACTGGAACGCGGTCCCGTCGATCGCTGCGGCGATGGCTCTCCCCGTGGCGTCGACGCCGGATGGATACCGGCCCAGATCGAGCATGCCCGAGACCGGTGCCGAGTGGATCTGGACCACTCCGGCGCGCAGCTGGGTGGCCGGGCACATCACGCACATCCCGTAGGTGTTCGGAAAGCGGCGCAGCACCCGGCGCTCGTTGTCCACCCCGTTCTGCATGCACACGACAGGCGTCTGGCGCGGAGCCTCGGCGAGCCGGGTCAGAACCTCGTCGGTGTGCTGGCCCTTGACGGCGATCAAGACGACGCAGTCGTCGTCCCACTCGAGCAAAGCCGGGTCCGTGACCGCCCTCACGGGCAGGGTCTCGGACCCGTCGGGCGCCTCGAGGACCAGGCCTCCCGAGGCCAGCGCGTTCCCGTGCTCGCCGCGGGCCACGAGTGTGACGTCGTGGCCACGCTGGAACAGCCGGCCTCCGACGGCTCCTCCAATGGCGCCGGCCCCGAACACGACGAAGCGCATCAATCGCACTCTGCCACGTTTGCGCGTCCCCGGCTGCCACGCTCCGCGTACGGGGCGGCTGCCGGCCGGATGCGAAGCTGGTGGCCGTGAGCCCGAAGTCATCTCTCGAGCGTGCGGTGTCGCTCGGCGGCGCCGTGGCCGGCGCACCGCTGCGCCTCGTCGGAGACTTGACCGAGCCAGCCCGTCGGGACATGGCGCGCAACGTCCGCCGCGCCGTCGGAGTGACCGCAGAACCCGGTCCGATCGCCCTCGACCCTGCCTCCGCCTACCTGGCCCCCGGCTCGGTGGCCCGCCTGGTTCACGGGGACCTTCCTTCGATGCTCATCGGCGGGCTGAGCGCGCTCATGCTCCAGATGCTGCATCCCCTGGCGATGGCCGGGGTGGCAGAGCACTCGGGCTACCGGGAGGATCCGCTCGGACGTCTGCGGCGGACGGCCGAGTTCGTCTCGGCCACGACCTTCGGGACGGTGAGCCAGGCCGAGGAGGCCATCGCCCAGGTGCTCCGTGTCCACCAGCGAGTCAAGGGAACAGCACCGGACGGCCGCGCCTACTCAGCCGCCGACCCCGAGCTCGTGACCTTCATCCACGTGGCGGAGATGTCGAGCTTCCTCGCCTCGTCGAAGCGCTACGGCCCACGCGTCCTCAACCCTGCGGCGTGCGATCGGTACTACGTCGAGGTCGCCCCGGTGGCGTACGCGCTGGGCGCCACGTGGGTCCCTCGCTCGGCCGACGAGGTCGACGCCTACTTCTTGCGGGTGCGACACGAGCTCAACGCCGGACCGCAGGCCCAAGCCGCACGCGACTGGCTGGTGCACAGCGTGGCGCGCCGGCCGGAAGAGAGAGCCGTGTACGCGCTCGTGCTGGCGGCCGCGGTCGGGGTCCTGCCGCGGTGGGCCCGGCACGAGCTCGGCCTGACCCTGGCCAGCCCGGTGGACCTGTTGGTCGACACGGCCGCGGTGACGCCGGTCATGAGGGTTTTGGCGGCGGCGCTTCGTTGGGCCGTCGCGCCCGCCCGCTGAGCGGATTCGGTTCAGTGGGTGGGGTTCGGCCCAGTCGGGTTCAGGTGGCGAGCGTGAGTCCGCCGTCGATCACGACGACCTGGCCCGTCACGTAGGCCGCCCGAGCCAGGGACACGACCACCTCGGCCACGTCCTCGGGGCGGCCCGTGCGCCGCAGCGGGGCCGCCTGCTGCACGACCTCGCGCACCACGTCCCAGTCCGCGGTCCAGGGCGTGTCCACCAACCCGGGCGCAACGGCGTTCACACGGACCTCGGGACCGACCACCCGGGCCACCAGCTTCGTCATGTGGTTGAGCGCTGCCTTGCTCGCGGCGTAGGGGATGGAGGACCCGGTCGGCCGCACACCGGCGATGGAGGCCACGTTCACGATGGAGCCGCCCGCCTCGCGGAGCGTGGGCATGGCCGCGACGGACATGGCCCAAGTGGCGAACACGTTGACCTCGAAGATTCGTCGCCACACGTCGACGGTCGCCGCCTCCAGGTCGTGATGTGGGATCACCGCGGTCGTCCCCGCATTGTTCACCAGGGTGTCGAGGCGTCCCCAGTGCTCAGAGCAGCGGCCACCAACCGGTCGGGGGTCTCGGCCTCGGCGATGTCGCCGCGGACGTAGAGCGCGTCCGGCAGCGACGCGGCGACGGCCTCGCCCGCGTCGACCGAATGACTCGAGTTCACGAGCACGCCGGCGCCCAAGGAGGCGAAGGCGCGTGCGGTGGCCTCGCCGATGCCGCTCGACGAGCCCGTGACGACGACGGCGTGGCCCTCCAGCGGACCGGTCACCGGGGCACGATGCCCCAGCGGGCCGACCACTCCTGGCCGGGTTGGAGGTCGACCAGGTCCTTGCCGGTGCGAAAGGCGTTGGGCGGGCAGCTCATCGGCTCAATGGCCACGGCGCGGCGTCGGTGGGGCAGTTCCGGAAGCGTGTCGCCGGTGTACACCATGAGGTAGGGAAAGTGTTCGTCCACCCACAGCGTCGCACCCGTCCGCCCACCGGGCGCATCGAGACTGGCCCGGGCCAGGCCGTCGGTGTCGCGGTCGAGGGTGGTGAAACAGGTATCGAGCACGGTCGGGCCGACGAAGCGCGAGGTGGTGAAATCGCGATCGGTCCCCTCCACGGGAGTGAGCTCGCCCGTAGGCAGACCGCGGTCGTCCGCGTCGAGCGTGTGGTGAGCCGGCACGCGCAGGATCGCGCCGTCCACCGTCTCGGTGCTCGCGGTCAGGTACGGATGAAAGCCGAGACCGAACGGGACGGAGCCATCGTCGAGCGACTGCGCCCGGGCGGTGACGGTGAGGCCATCCCGCCCGACGTGATAGTCGAGCTCCATGAGGAGTGAGAACGGATAGCCCGGTGAGGGGTGCAGCTGCAGGCGGAGGGAGACCTGGTTCTGGTGACGGGTCTGGAGCGTCCAGGGCATCCAGCGCACGAGGCCGTGAATGGCGTTGTGCCGCTCGGGCTCGTCGAGTGCCGCCTGGGCGCGCACCCCGTTGAGCTCGTATCGTCCGTCGGCCAGCCGGTTGGGCCACGGCGCGAGAACCTGGCCACGGCCCGAGTGCGACCACTCGTCGGGTCCGAAGCCGTCGAGGACCGGTGCTCCCCCGAGGCGTACGAGCGCAGGGTCGCCCCGACCTCGCAGACCACGATCTCTTGGCCTCCATGCCCGATGCGCCACTGCTGCCCCGTCGGCGAGGCGACCGAGATCCGGGGCGTCCGCTGGGCCATGGTGCACCGAATTGAAGCAGACCTGGACCGCGGCCGGGGTGAGGGAGACCGTGAAGCCCCCGGGAGCGCCGGGTGAACGGCCCGCGACGAGGTCGGACCGGCATCGGTGTGCCCGGTAGCGTCGCCCGGGTGAGGATCCTGGTGACCAACGACGACGGCGTGGGGGCGCCGGGGTTGGCCGCCCTGACCCGAGCCCTGGTGGCGTGGGTCGACGGCCCGGGGCGCACGCTCGCGGACTCGGCGTCGGGCTCGCCGGCGGGACACGAGATCGTCGTGGTGGCCCCGAGCTCCAACTACAGCGGCGCCGGGGCCGCGGTCGGCTCGGTCACGGAGACGACGACGATCCCGTACCAGCGGGCCACGGTCGAAGGCGCCGAGGCGGTGGAGGCCTACGGGCTCGACGCGTCGCCGGCGCTGTCGGTGATCGCCGGAGCGCTCGGTGCCGTTGGCCCGAAGCCCGACCTCGTCCTCTCCGGCATCAACCACGGGGTGAACGTCGGCCGATCGGTCCTCCATTCGGGCACGGTGGGCGCCGCGCTCACCGCCAGCCAACTGGGCATCAGCGCGCTGGCCGTCTCGCTGCGCGTCGGAGCCGACCCGGACCCGTGGGACACGGCGGCCCACATGGCCGTGGCGCTCATCCCGCTGCTGGTGGCGGCGCCGGAGCGCACGGTGCTGAACCTCAACGTCCCCGCCCTCCCCCTGGGCGAGGTGCGAGGTCTGCGCTGGGCGCGGGTGAGCGGCGCCGGCCTGATAAAGGCGGCCCGCGACTCGGGGGCGTGGGAGGCGCCGAACGAGGAGGAGATGGAGGGCCCTGCCGCGGCCGAGGCGGCGCGCTCGGTGATGGAGGGCGAGCCCGACAAGAAGGGTGAGATCGTCCTCACGGTCGGCTCGCCTTTCCCGCACCGCCCCGGCCACGAGCCCTCCGACGACGCCGCGGAGGACGCCACGCTCGTCGCCCAGGGCTACGCCGCGCTGACCGCGTTGCGCGGGCCACGGGCGGAGGATGACCCAGAGCTCCTGGCGCGGCTGGACTCGGGACTCGGGCCGGCCCTGTCGCCCTTCGACTTCCCGGACTGAACCGCGGTCCCCGAGGAGACAGGCGAGGGGCGAGGGGCGAGGGGCGAAGGGCGAGAGACGAGGAGAGAAGGAACCGAGGCGGGATCAGTCCTCGTCGGCGCGGGGGGTTCGCCGCTGGCGCTTGGTCTTGGCCCGGTGACGCTTGTCCTCGACCCTCCGGACCCGAGACGCTTTGGTCGGCCGGGTCGCCCGCCGTTCGGGTTCGACCCGTAGACCCTCGTGGATGCGCGCGGCCAGGCGCTCGAGCGCGCGCTCACGGTTGCGCGCCTGCGAGCGTGTGTCTGCGGCCGCGGCGCGCACGATCGGGCCGTAACGTTCCAACAGCCGGGCGCGCTGGCGCGGGCCGAGCGTGGTCGATGCGGCGACGTCGAACTCGACCTCGACCCTGCTGAGGGTGCGGTTGGCGTGTTGTCCCCCGGGGCCGCCCGACGTCGTCGCCCGCCAGGCGACCTCGGAGAGCGGCAGGTTCAGGCCACGGTGCACGTGCAGCACGCCCTCCCTCTCCACAGGGAAAGCGTACGGGCACGCGGGGTACGCTCCGGGCCATGGACTACCGACATCTCGGGGGCTCGGGCATGGTTGTCTCCGCGCTCTCCTACGGCAACTGGGTCACCCATGGCAGCCAGATCGGCGATGACGCGGCGGAGGCCTGCGTCAGGGCAGCGTTGGACGCCGGCATCACGACGTTCGACACCGCCGACGCCTACGCCATCGGCCAGGCCGAGTCCGTGCTGGGGCGCGCCCTCGAGGGCGTCCCCCGCGACTCCATCGAGATCTTCACCAAGGTGTACTGGCCGACCGGCCCCAACCCGAACAACCGCGGACTCTCGCGCAAGCACATCATGGAGTCACTGCACGCGTCGCTGGAGCGGCTTCAGACCGACCACGTCGATCTGCTCCAGGCACACCGCTACGACTTCGAGACCCCCCTGGAAGAGACGTTGCGCGCCTTCGACGACCTGGTGCGCCAGGGCAAGGTGCACTACGTCGGCGTTTCGGAGTGGACGGCGGAGCAGATTCAGGACGCACTGCGCTTGGCCGACGAAATGGGCTTCGACCGCATTGTGTCGAACCAACCGCAGTACTCGCTCATCTGGCGCGTGATCGAGGCCGAAGTGGTCCCGCTCTGCGAGAAGGAGGGGGTCGGACAGATCGTGTGGTCACCGCTGGCCCAGGGCGTGCTCACCGGCAAGTACCTCCCCGGCGCCGCGGCGCCGGAAGGGTCGCGAGCTACAGGGCCCGAAGGCGGCGAGCTCAGTTGGCTCCTGCGCGACGAGGTGCTCGAGCCGGTCCAGGCCTACGCCGCGCTGTGTCGCGAGGCCGGGTATACGCCGGCTTCGGTCGCACTGGCCTGGGTCCTGCGCAACCAGAACGTCAGCAGCGCCATCATCGGAGCGAGCCGTCCCGAGCAGATCGTCGAGAACGTGAAGGCGCTCGACGTCGAGCTCACGGCTGACTTCGTCGCCGCCATAGAAGAGGTGCTCGCGCCCACGACGCTGTCCGACCCCGGCTTCACCTTCAGCCCCGACACCCGTCCCTGAGCTCGCCGCGCCGGGCCCCGCTGGGCCGCAGGTTCAGCCTGCAGGCGGCTTCGCCGTCTCGAAGCGGGAGCTGAACGTGCGCACCGCCAGCGTGGAGTGCGTGCGGTGCTCCTCGAAGACACGCATGTAACCGGTGTGCGCGATGCGCCAGCCCTCGTCCGTCTGCACGTAGCGGTCGGCGTAGAAAGCGGTGCCGCCGATCTCGAGGTCGGCGGCGGGCACGATGACCCGGTCCTGAAGGTACCAGGTGCCCTCGGCCTGAGTGGGTGAGGTGAAGGTGATCTCGGGATGGTGGCCGTGGTGCTCCGTCACGATGCCGGGGTCGCCCAGGGCCGAAGCCAGCCAGGTCACGATGGCCTGGCGACCGGAGAGGACCGTCTTGCCGTCCTCGTAGGACGCGGTGGCGTCCTCGGTCAGCAACCGCCCCAGGTCGTCGAACTGTTTGAGGTCGAGGTTGCGGAAGTACGCGTACTTCAACCGCCGGATCGCTTCGAGCTCCGTTGCCGTCTCCATTGACGCCTGCCTTCCTCCCGGCCGTACTCCTGGGACCGTGTCCCCCGGCCGTGACCGTGTCGCTGATCCGTCGCCCGTGGCCGGTCGCCCGTGGCCGGTGTTCAGGGTAGTGGCAGGAGGACTTGGCGCCCGGACCCGTCGGGGACCACCATGCGTGGGTGCCGACCGAGGTCAGACGCCAGCGCATCGCGGTCTACGGGGTCTGCCGGGACGACGAAGGTCGCCTCCTTCTGGCCCGGGCCTCCCCGTCACTGACCCTGCGCGGCCGCTGGTTCCTGCCCGGGGGCGGCGTCGACCATGGCGAGAGCCCCGAGGAGTCGCTCGTGCGCGAGATCGAGGAGGAGTCGGGGCTCACCGTCGAGTTGGGCGCCTTCCTCGACGTGCTCTCGGACGTGCGCACGCTGCCCGACGGGACCAGCCTCCACACCGTCAGGCTCGTCTACCGGGTCGATTCGTGGCGCGGCCAGTTGCGCCCCGAGCGCGACGGCACCACCGACGCGGTGGCGTGGTTCACCCCAGAGGAGGTCCGGGAACTGCCGCTCGCGCTCTACGTGCAGACCGTGGTGGAACGGCACTTGTAGGAGAGACCTCAGGTCGGGTCGGCCCGCCGGGTCGCCCGGTCGGGTCGGACCCCGTAAGGTTCGCGCTGCACGCACCATCGACCCGACCAGCCGGGGGGAGCACCCATGGCGATCAACGTGACGCCCATCGCGGGCCTGAGCGACCACATCAACGACGTCCGTCAGCGCACGGCGCGCATCGTCAACGAGGAGATCCTGCCCAACGAGGCGCTCCTCTGGCACTCGCGGCGCTCCGGCGCGAGCGAGGCCGAGCGCACCGAGGCTCGCGGCGCTGCGGCGCGACATCAGAGCGCACGGTCAAGGCCGAGGGCCTGTGGGCCCCGCACCTGCCGCCCGAGTACGGCGGCATGGGCATCGACTTCATGGCGCATGCCTACATGAACGAGATCCTGGCCTACGCCGTCGGAGCGGCGGCTCTGTTCGGGGTGGTGGCGCCGAACTCGGGCAACCAGACGATCCTGGTCAAGTACGGCACGGAGGAGCAGAAGCAGAAGTGGCTCCTCCCCCTGGTCGAGGGCACCATGCAGTCGGGCTTCTCCATGACCGAGCCCGAGAACGCCGGGTCGGATCCGCGTTCGATCCAAACGACGGCGGTGCGCGACGGCGATGACTACGTGCTCGACGGGCACAAGTGGTTCACCTCCAACGGGCTGGCCGCCGACTTCTTCATCGTCATGTGCCGCGTAAAGCAGTCCAAGGACGAGGAGGGCGCCGGCCGCATGGCTCAGCTGATCGTGCCCACCTCCACACCGGGCGTGATCATCGAGCGTGGCATCGGTATCTGGGGCGGGTCCTCGTCGGACCACTGCGAGATCCGCTACGACAACGTGCGGGTACCGGTGGAGAACTTGCTCGGTGAGGTCGGCCAGGGCCACCAGGCCGCCCAGGACCGTCTGGGCGCCGGCCGCATCTTCCACTGCATGAACTCGGTGGGCCAGATGTGGCGCGCCTTCGACCTCATGATCGAGCGCCTCCTCACCCGCGAGGTGCACGGCGGGCTGCTCAAGGACAAGCAGTTCATGCAGGGCTTCGTGGCCGACAGCTACATGGACCTCCAGTCGGCCCGTCTGATGACGATCCACGCCGCGGAGAAGGTGGATGCGGGCGACCCCCAGGCCCGCACCGAGATCAGCGCGATCAAGGTCTTCGTGCCGGCCGCCTACTCCCGTGTCGTCGACCGGGCGATTCAGGTATGGGGCGCGGCCGGGGTCACCAGCGACCTGCCGCTGGCCGGGATGTACCTCGGGGCACGCACGCTCCGCCTCGCCGACGGCCCCGACGAGGTCCATCGCATCCTCATCGCCAAGAACGTCCTGCACCACTACGAGAAGGGACAGAGCTGGGACTTCGCCGGGTGAGCCCGGGGTGGGCGCCCGGCCCGGCGGTGTCGGTGCTCGCCGCGGGAATCTTCGACGGCCAAGTGGCGGTCGTCACCGGCGGTGGCACCGGGCTCGGGCGCGAGGTGGCGCACGCCTTCGCCCACTTGGGCGGCCACGCCGTGGTGGCCGGGCGCACCGCGGCCACCCTCAGGGAGGTGGCCTCCTCCATCGAGTCCGCAGGAGGCAGCTGCCTGCCCCTGCCGACCAACATCCGGGAACCGGACCAGGTCGACGCGCTGCGCGACGTGGTCTACCGCCGCTACGGCAGGGTGGACGCGCTCGTCAACAACGCCGGTGGGCAGTTCCCCGCACCCCCCAGCGCCATCACCGACAACGGATGGCGTGCGGTGGTCGACCTCAACCTCAACGGGACGTGGAACATGACGTCGCGCTTCATGATCCCGATGGCGGAGGGCGGGGCCGGATCGATCGTCAACGTGGTGCACACGTTCGCCCTCGAGCGCGGCGCGCCCATGTTCGCCCACTCGGGCGCGGCCCGCGCCGGGGTCGTGAACCTGGTCAAGACGCTCGCCCCGTACCTGATGCGGCGCGGGGTCACCATCAACGCCTTCGTTCCCGGAATCTTCTCCACTCCCGGGATGGCGGCCTCCGAGCTGGCCCCGGTCGGTCGCACCCCGGAGGAGTTCACCGAAGAGCTGGTGGCGGAAGGCACCACCGTGCGCCTCGGAACGCTGGACGAGATGGCAGCCATGGTCCTGTA
Source organism: uncultured Acidimicrobiaceae bacterium (assembly GCA_963767195.1). Classification (GTDB taxonomy): domain Bacteria; phylum Actinomycetota; class Acidimicrobiia; order Acidimicrobiales; family RAAP-2; genus Bog-473. The sequence continues at coordinate 1,383,168 of CAVYDA010000001.1, forward strand.
TCTCGTCTCGCCCGCGGCCCGCTACGTGTGCGGCGCCACCATCGTCGCCGACGGCGCGTCCATGCAGTCGAACTGGGTCGACTTCTTCCCCGACGGCGACCTGTGACGGCCGGCTAGGCCTGGAGGCCGGAGGCGGCGACGTCGGCCTCCCGGGGCGGGGGCGCGCCGGCCAAGAGGACGATCCCGACAAGAGCCAGCAGCAGCCCGAAGACGGCCGGCCCAATGCGACCGCCGCCGGCGATGGTCTCGCCGAACACCGTGATACCGAACACGACGCTGAAGAACAGCGTCAAGGCGTTGGCCGATGCCATGGCCGGCGCCAGCACCCCGGTGCGGAGCGCGGACTGCTGCAGCCCTAACCCGACCAGGGCCGACGCCATCAGGGCGTAGGTGGTCCAGCTGGTGAGGATCGTCTCGAGTCCCTTGCCCACCAGGGGCACGAACACCTTGGTCACCGACGCCTGCATGGCGTAACAGACGCCGGCGGCCGAGCCGAAGAGCAGCGCCTTGGTCGCCCCCGATCGTTCACGGCCGACCCGGAATCCGACGATGACGACGGCGAGGGTGAACACCACCTCTCCCCACCAGGCCGCGGCCGGGGGCTCGGACGTGCCCGACGTGGGCGAGCCGACCGAGAGGAAGAGCACGATCCCCGCCACCATGGAGGCGGCGCCGGCGACCACCTTGAAGCCGACCACCTGGCCGGTGAGGCGGGCCCCGATCGGCAGCGCGAAGACGAGGCTGAGCGCGGTGAGCGACTGCACCACGACGAGTGGGCCCTTGTCGAGCGCCACGGCCTGGAGCACCCAGCCGAGGCCCATGCACAGAGCGCCGGCCAGCCAGACGGGCCGTTGCACGATGCCAGTCAGGAAGGACCGACCCGACCCGCCGGCGGGGACCTCGAGCGTGCCTTTCTGCTGGAGCACCGTCCCGAAGGCGAACGCGAACGCGGCCAGTACGGCGAGGAACTGGGCCACGGTCAGGCGCCCGCCACGACCGGGGCCGAGGGCGTCGGGTCCATGGTGGCCGGCGCCGTACGGGTCAGCACGGTGACGGCCGCACCCATGACGGCGAAGGCGGCCGCGGCCACCGCCAGCCGCAGTCCGTCGGCACCGAAGTGCTCGCCGAAGACCCAGACGCTGAGCGCGATGCTCACGATCGGGTCGACGACGACGATGAAGGGCTGGGAGACGCTCAAGGGACCGACGTGGAGCGCGGTCTGGCTGAGCAGCTCCGCGGCGAGCCCGGTGACGGCGAGCGCGTAGACGGGCCAGTGGGCGAACATGCCGCCCACGCCGAACTGCGTGAGCGTGTCCGTGGTCGCCTTGATGAACGCGGCCACCAGCGCCCACAGCACCGACGTCGCCGACCCGGTCAGCGCCGCCCTCCGAGCAGGCGAGCCGCGGGTGCCGAGGAGGGCCAGCAGCGCCGCGCCCCCGCCCGTCACTGCGACGGACGCAGCCCACGCCCGGCTGGTGGGCAGGACGTCCCCGCCCGAGGGCTGAGACATGGCGATGAACGTGGCCAGCGAGGCGCAGACGACGACGGCGGCCCACCAGGTGACACCACGGATCGCCTGGTGGATCCAGAGCCGCCGCAGCACCAGCGCGAACACCAGCTCGGTCACCAGCAGAGGCTGGACGACGGACATCTCACCGTTGTGGAGCGCCACCGCCTGGAAGACGAAGGCCGCGGCCAGGGCCACCCAGCCGAAGAGCCAGAGGGGGCTGTGGAAGAGGTACCGCACGAAGTGCCAGCCCTTGGATCGGGCCGGGTCCCCGATGCTCGCCATGTGCTGAGTGACGACGTTCAGCGCGTTCGACAGCGCGGCCAGGAGGGCGAACAGCACCGGCACGAGGGCATTGTCGCACCCGGCGGCCCCGGGGGCCGGGACCCGGACCGCCGGCGGTGACCGCTGGGGAAGGAGGGCGACCGGCCGCCTGGTCAGGCGGATGCGGCCACGGCCGTGCAGACCCACCCCAGGTCGTGCGTGCGCACCTCCACCTCGACGAAGCCGGCCGCGGCCAGCCGGGGTTCGAGGTCCTCGGGTTCGATCGGGTTGTAGGTGTCGCCCTCGTGGAAGGCGACCGTGGACTCCCTGAAGCCGCTGTCGGCCGCCACGAGCACACCTCCGGGCACGAGCACCCGCGCCAGCTCGGCGAAGACGCGGTCCTGGAGTGCACCGGACGCGACGTGGTGGAGCATGTGGAACGAGGCGGCCCCGCTGAAGCGGTGGGAGTCGAACCCGAGCGCCGTGGCGTCGCCCAACACGACCTCGACGTTCCCGCCCGCCAGACGTTCCGCCAACGTGGCGGCGAGCGCGTCGTCGATCTCCACCGCCGTGAGGCGCGCCGTCATGGTGCGCAACACGTCGGTGGTGAAGCCGGGACCGGGCCCGACCTCGATGACGTCGTCGCCGAGCTCGACTCCGCGCAGCGCCTCGCGCAGGATCGTGTCCTGGACCAGGTGACGCCACTCCTCACCGGCGCAGAACACGCGGTGCTGCTCGTTCACCGTCTTCAGCCCGGCGACTGGACCTGGTACTCGTCCTTCCACCACCGGGCGGCGCGGACCTCCTCGGGGTCGGTGCGCAGCGACGGGTCCTGACCGAGATCGGCCGGCGTCGGCCCGATCTTCTCGGCCACGGGCCGGAGGGCGTCGAGGTCGAAGCCGTAGCAGCGCGCCGCCGTCTCCCCCAGGAGCAGCCGCGCGTCCTCGACCGGGATGCCGCCGAAGTCGCCCTTCAAACGTTCCATGGTGTGAGGCCAGGTGCCTTCGGGATGCGGATAGTCGGTTCCCCACATGACCACGTCGCAGCCGAGCACGTGGCGGCGCCGGATCTCCTCCTTGGACATGGTGGAGGCGCCGATGAAGATGTTCTCTCCGAAGTAATCGGACGGTAGCTTCGAGATCTTTCCCTCCAGCAGGGCCGCCATCTTCTTGGTGGTGTGGCCGCCCCCCATGTACTGGTCCCACTTCCACATCATGTCGGCGGCCCAGTACGCGGCCGCCTCGGTCACCACGTACTTGAGGCCCGGGAACCGCTCGAAGACGCCCGAGAACAGCAGGTGCCACATCGGACGTGCCGCCCACCACACGACCTCGGCCAGGTAGATGCCGATGTTCTCGTTGTACTCGTCCTGGGGTGCCTCCCCCGAATGGGTGTGCACCGGGAATCCCGTGGCCTGGCACGCCGCCCAGACCGGGTCGTACTCGGGATGGTTGTACGGCGTGTGGTCGTGCCACATCGTCGGCACCATGATCCCGCGGATCCCCGGCTGCGAGGCCAGCCACTCGATCTCGGCCACCGAGCGGTCGACTCCGTGGGTGATCGGCACCAGGGCGATACCGCCGTGGCGCTCGGGACTGCCCGAGCACATCTCGGCCAGGAAGCGGTTGTGGGCGCGGGCGCCGGCGAAGGCGAGCTCGGGGTCGGCGATGGCCCCGGCCGACAGCCCCGCGCCGAACGGCGGCGAGGCCATGCCGGTGATCGCGTCCGCGTCGGCGAACATCACCTCGGCCGTCACGCCGTCGGCGTCGAGCTCCTTGTCGCGCTGCTCCATGTCCCAGGCGCCGCGCAACCCTTCCTCGTTCTCCGTCTCCCAGCCCATGATGTAGTCGTAGTTCATCGTGAGCTGCAGGTCGCGGTTGGCCTGCCGTTCCGCCAGGTACTCGTCGAAAGCGCCGTGATAGGCGGCGTCGAGGTAGGGCCGGTAGCCCTCGCACGGGAGTCCCGCGTGCGCATCGGCGGAGATGATGGTGTAGCGATCGCTCACCGCGACGCCCCCAGCACCGAGAGGTCGTCGTAGCGCTGGTGGATGAACGGCTCGAGGCCCGACCGCGGTACGGGCCCGATGATACGGCCGACCTGGGTGGAGGCCCGCTCCGTCCAGTTCAGGTCGACCATGCGGCGGATGACCAGATCGGCGACCGGATCGAGCGGCGCCTCCTTCAAGATGAGGTCGCCCTCAATCGTCTCGTGGACGCGCGTCCGCTCGGTCTTCTCGCCATAGACCAGGAGCGGATCCTGGTCCAGCACGCCGGCCGCCTCGCACGAGGGGGAGAGCTTGAACCAGAAGTCCGTCTTCTCCATTTCGTAGTTGTCCCGGGTGCCCGTGACCCGTCCCGTCACCTCGCAGACCACCGAGCCCATCCTGGCGATGCGGGCCGACACGTGGTCCCCCTCGCGTACGACCTCGACCTCGCCCAGCTTCTTGGGCTCGCCATTGACCTCGCGTCCGCCGATGAGCGACTGCTCCGTCGTCATGGGCATGAAGATCGGGTACTCGCCCAAGCGGTCCGCGTGGCGGGCCTGCACGCCGATCCACCCGGCACCGAAGACGGGCAGCCCCGGCATCTCGACCCGGGTGATCGTGACGCGCACGAGCGGCTCGGGTCCCGGCTGGAGCGGCGGGGGCAGGATGGCGGCGATGATGTCGGGGTCGGTCTCGTAGACGGCGGTGACCGCCTCTGACCAGATGTCCGCCTTCTTGGCCTCGATCTCCCGGTTCACCTGCGTGGCGCGGGCGGCATACCTCACGTTCTGCATGGGTCCTCCCTTCCTCGGACACTGTGGCACAGCAGGGCGCGCGGCATCACCAGGCGCGCAGGATCTGGGTCGGGTCGAACGCGTTGCACGTGGTCTGCGTCGGCCAGTCCTCGGGCTCGAGGGGCTGGGCCACGTCGGAGACCAGCGGACCGACGCGATCGCCCAGGGGCCGCAACCGGTCGAGGTCGAAGCCGTAGAACGACTGACGCCGTCGTCTCCACCATGGCCCGGACGTCGCCCTCGGGGAACCCGGCGAAGGCCACGCGCAAGGCCTCGGTGGTGTAGGGGTAGCTCCCCTCCGAGTGCGGGTAGTCGGCACCCCACATGATGTGGTCCACCCCGAGGTCGCGGCAGAGCGGGGCCTCGCTGGGCCGGAGGAACGACGCGCCGATCCAGAAGTTGCGGGCGAAGTACTCCGAGGGGGTCATCTTCAGGTTGGCCGCGGCGGCGCCGAAGAACCTCGCCTCGGCCGCGTTGGCCAGCGTCATGCGCCCGTAGAACCAGTCGAGGGTCTCGAGTCCTCGGGGCAGCCACGCCACACCCTGTTCGGTGACGGCGAAGCGGAGGGTCGGATGGCGCTCGAGCACGCCGGAGAAGATCAGGTGCCACACCGAGCGGTGGCTGAACCAGGGGATCTCTATCAGCATCATGGCCCGCGCCGCCTCGTGCTCCCCGTAGTCGGGCAAGGCGCTGCCACCGTGGATGTTGATGGGGACGTCGAGCTCGGCGCAGAGCCGCCACAGCGGCTCGTAATGGTCCTCCCACAGGGGAGGCAGGTGGGAGTTGGGCGGGATGGAGGGCAGCAGGATCCCTCCGAAGGGGTCGAAGGTCGAGGCAGCCCAGCGGACCTCGGACAGCGCGTCCTCCATGTCGTTGGCGAAGACCTGCACGATTCCCGCCCGGCGGCCCGGCGCCCCGCCGCAGAAGTCGGCCAGCCAGCGGTTGTGGGCCTGGACTCCCGCCCAGCGGCGCTCGTAGTCGTCCGGGGTCGGAGGCAGCGCGACCAGGTTTCCTTCGGCGAAGAACGGGGGCACGGTGTTGGGGAAGAGAACCTCCGCCGCGATGCCGTCGGACTCGGTCTCGGCCAACCGTCTCACGCTGTCCCAACTGCGGTACGCGATGGGCGCGAGGAGGTCGGCGTAGGGATTCACGTACTCCGCGGCCCATGCGTCGAACTCGTCGTGCCAGCGCGAGGCCAGATAGGGCTTGTAGTCGAGGACGTCGGCCCCGGCGTGCCCGTCCGCCGAGACGACGGTGTAGCGCTCCGGGGCGGTTGCCGTCGCCATCAGCTCAGCGCGGCCGGAGGCAGCCGGCCCGCGGCGATGGCGTCCGCCCGGCGGCGCAGGAGGTCGGCGGCGCCCTCGAGGTCGTGACCGATGATGAAGTCGCCGCGCTTGACGCCGGCGACACAGAACCGTCCGAGCTCACGCAGGTCCATGATTTCCGCCGGATGCCCCGACGCCTCGAGCTGGGCCCGGAATTCTTCGAACGTCGTGCCCGGCGCGGGCGGACGTGGTCTCGTCCTCGCCAGGGCGGCGGGCCGGTTGCGCTGTGCCGTCCACAGACCCGTTTCGAGCAGTCCGCCCGAGGGGTAGAACACGGCAGCCCCCAGCTGGGTGCCGGCGGCGGCCAGCTGGTGCGCCAGTGCCTCGGTCAGACAGGAGATGGCGGCCTTGCTCGAGGCGTAGACCGAGGCGTAAGGCACCGGCGCGATGCCCCCGTCGGCGCTCGAGGTGTTGACCACCAAGCCGGGCTCGCCCGACTCGATCATGCGCGGCACGAAGGAGAGCATCCCGTTGGCCACGCCGAAGACGTTGACCGAGAAGCACCACGTCCAGTCGTTCGCCTCCTGCTCCCAGGGGCGGCCACCGCCTCCCGAGGTCACGCCGGCATTGTTGAAGAGAAGGTGGCACGCCCCCTCTCGGCCGAATACGTCCTCGGCCAGGGCCTCGACGGACGCGGGGTCAGAGACGTCGGTGACGACGCCGCGCACATCGCCCTCCCCCGAGAGCTCCTTTATCGCGACCTCGAGCACGGGTTCCTCCACGTCGGCCACGACGACGCGCACACCCTCCTCGAGCAGCGCGCTCACCAGGCCGCGGCCGATACCGCTCGCTCCGCCCGTCACCACGGCCACCCGGCCGTTCAGATCTTCCACGTCTTCACCCCCGAAAGCCCTGCCTCTCTCTCGGTCTGCTCACTCCCGGTCTGCACACCGGTCCCCTCCTGTACCGGGGGATCACGTTAACGTCGCCTGGAGGGGCCGTCAGATTCCGGTCCAGGCCTGACGGCCTACAGGCGCCCGGAGTCGACGCCGGCCAGCAGGGAGAATGGAGGGAACCGCGGGAGCGGATCGAAGCGCCCATTCGGGGCTCGGGGGTCAAGGAGGTGGACGATGAGGCGACGACGGGCAGTACAGGGCTTATGTGTCGCGGCCGTGGTCCTGACCTCGTGCCTCGCGCCGGCGGCGACGGCGTTCGCCACGACCTCGGGTTCGAGCAGCAACCCGCCCGCCACCCACCACACGGCAGCCAAGAATGCCGTGGTCCCGCACAGCGTCGTCTGCAAGGACGTCCAGGCCGAGGAAACGAGCCAGTCGCACCTCGGCCTCGCCCTGGCCACGGCGCTCGAGTCGGGACACGCCGATCGCGGCCAAGCGGGGCATGCTCCGCGTGCTCGACGCGGAGCTCAAGAAGGATGCGACCGCGTCGGGCGCCCTCAAGCGCGCACCCTCCAAGGTCCGGACGGCCGAGAAGCACCTCACCCGCGACGTCGAGCACGTCAGGAGTGAGGTCGCCCGCTCGTCGAGCATCAAGCAGCTCCTGGCGGCGTTCGCCACACTCAGCCGCAACACCCACATGGCCGCCGACGGCGTGACCCTCTACTACTGGTTCGGCTCACAGTGCGCCAAGCCCCGCCCTCCCGCGGCGCCGCCGGCATCGTCACCCGGTACGACGTCCGGGTACGTCGGGTACGTCGGGTACGTCGGGTACGGGTACGTCGGGTACGTCGGGTACGTCCGGGGCGCAGAACGGGTCGAGCGGGTCGCCGTAGTGCCGGCCGAGTGTCGTGCCGGGCGCTGACGCGGGTTCGCTCCGCGCCTCGGCCGCGCCGGAGTCCTCGTCCGAACGACCGCCGGCGCTGCGCGTCGAGCGGCCCGCGGAGGCCGAGCCACTCGACGAGATGGCGATGGCGCGGGCCTGGCTCACCCATTTGAGGGAGAGCGCCATCTACAAGCTCGAGGGCCTGGACGACCGCCAGCTCCGTTGGCGGCCGGCGCCGACCGCCAACTCGCTCGGCGTGATTTTGGCCCACCTCGGCTATGCGGAGCGGCTTTGGCTGCGGGCCTTCTTCGCCGGCGAGGAGATGGACATGTGCTGGCGGTCTCACATGTTCGAGATCCCCGACGGCTGGTCCGCCGACGACGTGATCGCCTTTTACCGGGCCGAGACGGCGGCGGCCGACGGTGTGCTCGACCGCGCCGCGTCCTTCGACCTGCCCTCGTCCAGGCGATGTGCGCCCGACGACACTGCGCTGGGCGGTGTACCACCTGATCGAAGAGACGGCCCGCCACGTCGGCCACATGGACATCACCCGGGAGCTTCTCGACGGGAGCACCGGACGCTGACTCCGGAGCTCTGAATCCGGTGCTCGCAGCGGCCCGGGGGGCAAGCCACACCCACCCTCCGGTGGCGGCCCTGCACCCGTGCGGGCGGCGCGCATCGACCAGGGACGACGGGAGGTACCGTGATAGGTGTCCGGTGGCACGGGCGTTGTCGGGTGGCGACGTACGTCTCGGTTCCGGGCGTGATGAGGAATCAGGAGCTGCGGCATGGACATGCAGGCTCAGGACTCGGGGCTGAATCCGGATCCGGTTACTGCTGCCGTGCCCACACCCGCTCGCACCCAGGCGATCACGTTCCAAGACCAGGTCTATTCGGACACGGCTCCCACCCCTGTCGTCGCCGCCCGGACCACGGGGAGGCGCCGGAAGGACGGCGCCGGGTGTTTGGCTACTCGCGCGCCGCCATCGTCATCGCGGCCATCGCCTTGCTTGGCGGCGCGGCTGTCCTCGGCCTCGTGAAGTCGGGCGTCATTCAGCTCCCCGGCGGTTCGGGCGTGGGCAGCTCCAATGGAACCCAACACACGGCGGCAGCCACCGGGCCTCTCACGGTCCCGCTCGGCTCAGGTCCGCAGGCGGCCAGCTACACCGTGGATGCAGGCCGCATTCTGGTTGACGATCGCGACCGGATCCGGGGGAATCGTGGGTGAGCGTGGGCCTCGTCGGCCAGCATCCGGTCTTCGCCGGGGTCCTGAGCGCAGAGACATCGAGGCGATTCGCGCTCTGGGGCTCGTCCCAGGTCGAGGTCGGCGCGGGCGGAACGACACTCACGCTCGCATCGGGGCACCGCACGGCCACGCTGGTCCCGCCGGCGGCTCCCTTCACCTACCAGCTGGCCACCCATGCTTGAGCAGCCGCGTATGAGCGGACGCTCCGTCACACCAGAGGGAACTGAGCTCGGTCCGGGCTGACAGTGGGGCCGCCGGACGGCCCATGGGCAGGCGACGAAAGGGTAGGCGGCCGGGGAGCCGGCGAGCGCGCAAAGGGCGCGGGTCGTTGCTGCTGCCGTAGAGTCGACGCCCTGGAGGAGCACGGGTCCGACGCGGGAACGACGCGACCCGAGATTCGAGCAACCGTGAGGTGGGGCGCCGCGTGAGCAACAAGACAGTCAATTCGAGCCGGAGCGCAGTGCTCGTTCCTTCCGAGGGCCCTGCGACGGGACATCCCCTTCAGCCCAAGTGGGGGGCGCACCCGTGGGGCGCCGGGACGCTCCAGGACCGCTTCGACGCCGTGGCTCCCCTGCTCCAGGGCGAGTCAGTGCTCGACGTCGGGATGCGCTTCCCGCTACGGCAAGCCCGACTGGCTGCACGGCCTCCTGTCGGAGCGATTCCCCGACGATTTCGGTATCGACATCGACGAGCCGGTCATCCTGGAGCTCCAGGAGCGGGCTACGCCGTTCAGCTGGCCGACGCGGAGGATTTCGACCTGGGGCGGCGGTTCGACACGGTGTTCGCCGGCGAGGTGATTGAGCACCTCGACAACGTGCACGGGTTCCTCTCGAGCGTGCGGCGCCATCTGGCTCCCGGCGGACGATTGGTCCTGACGACGCCAAACGCGTTCTACGTGGGGTGTTTCGTCTACCGCTGGGGCGGCCACGGCCAGGTCCACCCCCAGCACACATGCTGGTACTGCGAGGACACCCTCCGCCACGTGCTGAAGGCCAACGGATACACGAAGGTCAAGATCTCGTTCACGGGCCACAACAGCCCTACGCCGATGCGCAAGGCGGCCACCTTCACGGCGCGCCACGTTCTGCCACCACGGTTGGCGCTCGACACGATTGTGGCGGTGGCCTCGGCGGACTGAGGGCATCACACCCTGGCGCCGCTAACGGTCCAAGGGTCCACGTCGACGGGGCCGTTGGCACCAACCCGAACGCCGAAACTCCTGCGGCCCCGCCCTGATCGGGTCGAGGCCGCAGGAGTCCGCTGAATCAGTCGTAGCTGAACGCAGTGACGCCGTTCGGGGTGCCCCACCCGGTCGGGCCGTCGTAGCCCGGCTCACCGGTGCAGAGATACGCCGGGCTGCACGAGCCGTTGCTTCCGCTCGTCACGTCGAAAAGGGCATTCTTGTTCTTGTAGATGAACTTCACCGGAAGGGTTGTCCGCTCCCGGCGTACCCGCCAACGCGAAGACCGAGGCGATGATGGGCGACGAGACACTGGTGCCACCGACCTCGAGCCAACCACCTTGGTCGTAGGTGTCGTAGATCGCCACGCCGGTGTTCGGGTTGGCGACCGCCGCCACGTCGTTGTCCGTGCGGTTGGAGCAACCAGTGTCGGTTTGCCACTTGGGCTTGGACTCGAAGGAAGAGCATCCCGATCCGGAGCCGTTCCACACAGTCTCGCTCCATCCCCTCGCGTGTCTGACGTGGTCACGAGGCTCGTCCCGCCGACGGAAGTCACGTCACGAGAAGCCGAGGGGTAACTGACCCCGTAGCCATCGTCTCCAGCGGACGCGGTCACGGCGACACCCTTGTGCTTGTAGTACGACGCGTCGAAGCTGGGGTCGCTGGAGCTCTCGCCTCCCCCATAGGAGTTGGAGACGAACTTCGCGTGCAGGACCGAGACGGCTGAGTCGACGCCTGTTCCGAGGTCCGAGATGCTCGGTTGAGCTGGCCTCGACCAGGTAAATCGTGGCATTTCGGGCAGATGGCGGAGACCATGTCGACGTCGAGCGACTCCTCGGTGGCCCACCCGGTCGAGCCGGAGTTCGACGGCAGGGGACTCGCCGCGCCGTGCTCATTGACGACCGTCAGACAGCCGGCCTTCGTCGAGGTGTTGCACGCCGGCAACCCCCACGATGAGCGGTAGGTGGCGACGTCCGAAACCGCATTCGGGTCGTTGAACGCGTCGACGACAGCGACTTTCTGCCCCGACCCGGCCGTTGACGACGGCAGTTTGTATGCGCTCTGGAGGTCCGACGGACCGAACCCGAATCCGACTCGGGCCGAACCCCACTGCGGCCGCGCTGCGCTGGGCGACATCGGTACGGACAAGCACCATGCACGCCGCGTGGTTCACGAGGTCCACAACCGGACAGGCGCGGACAGAGTTCGTGCCCGCACCGGACGCTGCAGCACCCTGGGTCTCGGTCGCGCCCGCCACGGCACCGAACAAGCTTCCGAGCAACGTGAGAGCACCAGAAGCCATCAGTGCTCTGCGCGCCACTCGTTTACGAGATGAGGATCCAGACAATTAACTCTCCTTTCGGGGACGCCCACCACGGTCAACGTCTGAAACGATTTTTGATGCTGCTTCCCGCCTCTTCGGAGCCCCGTGTGAGCCCGCTGTTGAAGACCCGAGCATAAGTCCGGCTTCCGCTCAATTGCAACACTCGATGCGGGCTCGACGTCAATGGCGTGGCGGCGACGGCGGGCATCGTTAAATCATTCTGGGAACGGGCTGTAGAGAATCGAGGCAACGGGCCGATACGGCGCGGAGCGAGCGGTTCGTTGTCCATCACCTCGCGGTCAGGTAGTGATCGATTCGTCGCAACCCGACAACTCCTGTCGGGCAACCTCGTGACGGCTACGTCGGCGGCGCAGCGGACGCACGAACGGACTCAGCCCGACAACTGGACCTGTCGCCGCACCTTTGGTCTCACGCCGATCAGGTAGTACGCGCCGAAGAAAAATCCCAATCCGAGCAGCATGGTGACGAGAAGCACGAGTATCCAGGCAGTCTTGTTCGAACGGGCACCGTAGAACGCAACGGCAGGCTTACCGGCGGCATCGATGATGGCCCAGATGGGAATGGCCCAACCAAGGATCGCAAAGAGGAGAACCAGGAACATGTCGGGCCCAAAGACGGCAGCCAGGGTCACTACGTCTCCATTGGGATGCTGGGCACAATCAAGGATGGTAGTCCGTGGACGCGGTCAACCACGGGTGGGTCAGCCGCCGCTGTGGTGACGGTCGAGACCCCGCCTGATGATCTCCGCTCTTCTTCTTGGAGATGCTGGTAGATCTGAGTTGACGCGATCCAGCCTTCGCCGAGCGCGACGCGTGCTTACTAGGCAGATCTGGGACCGGCGCGCCGACGACAGTTTCATCCCTGCGTACAGGCCCGACGGCCCGCCCCGAGGATATTCAGGTGCGGCCAAGAGGATCGACGCACCCGTCGCGGGGCATCCTTATTGTGGGCCAGAATCAATGGCGAACGCCACCAAACGGACCGAGGCCCATCGTGGACGCGAACCAAAAGTCAGCGGGAGATGGCTAACACCGTCGAGTCCGGGAGGATGGCCCCCTCGCTGCGACGCATGCTCGTTCCGCTCGCCCTGGCCCAGTTCATCTGCAGCTTCGCCGGCTCGAACATGAACGTCATGATCAACGACATCAGCCAGGATCTGCACACCACGGTCCAAGGCGTCCAGATCGCCATAACCCTGTTCCTGTTGGTCATGGCGGCGCTCATGATCCCCGGCGGCAAACTCACCGATCGATGGGGTCGCAAGCGCTGCTTCACCCTGGGACTCTCCATCTACGCGGTGGGCGCGGTGCTCAGGCCTCGCCCCCGGCTTGGGGGTCCTGATCCTCGGGAACTCGATCCTCGAGGGGGTGGGCACCGCTCTCCTCATCCCTCCCGTGTACATCCTCACCACCATGCTCTTCCATGACCTGCGGTCCCGGGCCCAGGCCTTCGGCATCATCAGCGGCATGGGCGGCATCGGTGCCGCCACCGGTCCCCTCATCGGAGGATTCATCACCACGACGATCACCTGGCGGGCTGCCTTCGTCTTTCAGGCCGTCGTGGTCGTCGTCATCGTGCTGTCCTCGGTCGCCGGCATCGAAGACCCGCTGCCGGCCGACCCCACTCGCCCGTTCGACACCGTGGGAGCGATCCTCTCGGCGGTCGGGCTGGTGACTCTCGTCGTCGGGAATCCTCGCCGCCGACAACAACCTCGTTCTCTGCGCGCTCCTCATCGTCGCCGGAGCGCTCATCATCGTCGGCTTCTTCGCCTGGGTCCGCAGCCGTGAGCGTGCCGGAAAAGAGGCGCTGCTCTCGACCAAGCTCTTCCGCAACCACACGTCCAACCTCGGGCTCGTGACCCAGAACGTGCAGTGGCTGATGCTCATGGGAACTTCCTTCGTCGTTTCGGCCTATCTCCAGGTCGTGCGGCATTACAGCGCCATCAAGACCGGCGTGATCTTCACTGCCGCCACCGTGGGCATCTTGGTGTCCTCACTTGCCGCGGGCCCACTGGCGAAGCGCTTCCAGCAGCGAACGCTGATCCTGACCGGGTTCGTGACCACTATCGCCGGCATCGTCTTCCTCCTCCTGATCGTCAAGCACTCGCCGAGCGAATGGGCCTTCGCACCCGGGCTCTTGCTCATCGGGCTGGGGCTCGGCGTGATGCTCACCCCCTCCGTAAATGTGGTCCAGTCCGCCTTTCCCGAGGACCAGCAAAGCGAGATCTCTGGGCTCTCGCGATGTGTGTCGAACCTGGGCTCGTCACTCGGCACCGCGATCGCCGGCACCATTCTGATCTCCGGACTGACCGACCCAACGCGGTCCTACGCGCTGGCCATGGTCGTGGTCGGCGCTGTCGGACTGATCGGCCTCGGGGTGACGTTCTTCCTGCGAACACCCGAACAGGCAACGACTGCGGTGGCACCGGGACCGTCCTCGTAGAGCTCTGTGCCTCAGCCGAGTCCGCCGTCACGCAGTGGACAGTCAGCGAACGCGAATTCCGAGGGCTGTCGCTTTCACTGCGCGACCCACGAGATGTTGCACCCAAGAAGCACTGCTTCTTGGGTGCGTGAATGCCGTCCGAGGCTGGAGTCCAAGCGTCGCCGAGGGATGTGAGAAGACCATTCATCGGTCCTCCACCTAGCGCCACGGGGTCATCCGGACGTCTGGGCAGTCGCAGGACAGCTCTTGGTTTCTCCAAGCCACCGGACTCACGGCCGAGCTCGGGCCACCGGGATCTCGACTGGGTAGAGGTCGTCTCCTTCGACACGCATAGGCTCCACCATGGAGAAAGCGGGTTGTGCCATCACCCGCGGTCGGCTCCCGTGGTTCGGATTGGAGCCATGGAACAGCAGCGGGTGTGCCAACACCACGTCGCATTCCTCGGCGGTCACTTCGACCACTCCCGGCCAGCCTTTCTTGTCCAGCAGGGCCGTCAGAGGCTCGTCGAAGTCGTCGACATCGAGGCCCTCGGGCTCCGCCTCCCAGAGGATACGTGCGGCCAGGTGGTGCGAACCCTCGACGAGGAGCGTGCCACCTCCGCCGGGATCGACCGTCGAGAAGCAGAAGAGGTTGACTAGCGCCTGTTCCGGTGACGAGACGTGATGGCGGAACCATCCTCCTTCAATGTGCCAGTCGTCTCCGTACGGGGGATCGTCGAAACCGGGAAAGGTCGTCGGCCACCAGCCCATCTCGCTCGTGGGCGCCCAACGACCGGGACCGACAAGTTGGTCAACTGCGGAGTGGAACCGTTCGCTCAGCGCATCGGTGTAGGGCGGATCGGTCATCATCTCCCGAAGCCAAACCCGGGGTTCAATCCACTGCTCCGGGCGCTCCAGGTCTATCCCGATCCGACTTCCGAGGTCCCGACGGACTGCCTGCGCGACGGTCGCCGGAAACGCTACCCGGAGGACGGTCCAGCCCCGCTCGACGAACGCCTCGATCTGACTGTTCGACAACGGCCCCGGGTTCATGGGAATGACAGTACGTGAGCCTCGGGTCATTGCCCATCGCCGTGCGGCGTGCTCTCCTGGGAACGCGCAGCACTGCGGACGGACGGGACAAACATTGCTGGACGAGGCAATTCACCGATGAGCTCGACCACAACATCTTGTGGGTTGCGCAGTGTTAAGGGACAGCCCTTCGAATTCCCGTCACGAGCACCCGCTCGTCGACCCGCAGCTGCCGCACACGTAGCACGAGCCGGCCCGTTGCATGACGTTGCCGCAGTTGTAACAGAACGGCGCGTCGCGCTGCTCGGCCCGAGCCAGCAATTGAGCCGAGGAAGCCGTCCGACCCGTTGCCGGTGACGCCGGAGCAGACGCCGCTGCCGGGTTGCCAGTGAGACTAGGGGTTCCGACGCCGCCCACTCCGCCGCCCAGGCCGTCGTCGACCAGGCCTACCGACGGCGTCGCCATCTCCTCGACGCCGGGCAGTGTCGGCTGGCTCCGCTCCTGGGTGGAGAGGATGCCGAGGTCGGCGCGCTCCTCCTGGGTCAGGTAGTCGAGCGCCAGGCGCCGGAAGATGTAGTCGAGGAGGCTCGAAGCGATGCGAAGTTCGGGGTCGTCGGTGATACCCGCGGGCTCAAACTTCATGTTTGCGTACTTCGTCACGAACGTTGCCAGCGGCACCTGGTGCTGGAGCCCGAGGCTGATGGCGATAGAGAAGGCGTCCATGATTCCGGCGAGCGTCGAGCCCTGCTTCGACACCTTGATGAAGACTTCGCCCGGCCGGCCGTCCTCGTATTCCCCGACGGTGACGTAGCCCTCACAGTCGGCGACCCGGAACGAGAACGTCTTCGAGTTGCGCCTGCGGGGTAGCCGCTCGCGCACGGCGCCCACCACCACGGGCTGGGCGGCCCGCTCCTGTTCGTGGGCCAGAGCCATCTCGAGCTCGACGATGCGCGCGGCGATCTCGCGATCCTTGGCCTCGGCCTCCGAACCGGCCGGAGCGCGATCGCCTCCCTCGACGACCTCTCGTTCCTTCTTGGTGGTCGACAGGGGCTGCGCCACCTTGCAGTTGTCCCGGTAGATGGCCACCGCCTTGATCCCGAGCCGCCAGGCGTCGATGTGGAGCTGCTCGACGTCCTCGACCGCAACGTCCTCAGGCATGTTGACAGTCTTGCTAATTGCACCGCTGATGAAGGGTTGGACTGCTCCCATCATGCGGATGTGGCCCGAGTAGTGGATGGTGTTGTCGCCCATGGAGCAGGCGAACACCGCCAGGTGCTCGGGCGCCAGGTGCGGTGCCCCGACGATCGACATGTGCTCGTTGACGTAGGCGACGATCTCGTCCACCTGGTCGGGCCCGTAGCCCAGCTTCTCCAGGGCCCGCGGAACCGTCTGGTTCACGATCGACATCGTCCCGCCGCCCACCAGCTTCTTGGTCTTGACCAGGCCCAGGTCCGGCTCGACTCCCGTCGTGTCGCAGTCCATGAGCAGGCCGATCGTGTTGTGGCTGACGAATCCGTTGGCGACATAGGTCACGTTGTCGGGCACCGAGATGTCGTAGGTCAGCTCGTCGTCGCCGAGCTCGACGGACTGCACCTTGTCGTAGAAGAAGCCGAGTAGGTGCCCCAATTCCTCGTCCGCTGTCCGTTCGAACAGCTCGGCCGCGACGCGCCGGCTGACCCGACCGCGGGAGTACTCCATCAGCAGGATCTTGCGCAGCCGGTCGTTCGCCGGGGCGAGCCGGTCGATGAGGTCCCTCGTGAGCGGCACGTGGTCGTTCCGGCCCGTCTGCTGCTTCGCCTCGTCGGCCAGCCGGACACCGCCGTTCTTGCGGTCACCCATGAAGCCGACCGTCTGGAGCCAGCCGGCCGAGTACGACGCGTTCAGCGTGCGCAGGGTGGCCAGCGGCGCGGTCCCCCAGCTCGTCCCCGCCGTGCGGTCCTTGATGCTGAGCGTCGTCGGGATCCTGAGGGCGAGCAGGATGGTCTGCGCGTCGCGCACCAGCTGAAGCGAGGTGTTCTTCAGCGTCGGGTAGCCGGCGCTGGTATCGCCATCCGCTTCGTAGAGGCCGCGCAGGAAGGCGGCGTACACCTCGCGGTCGTTGGCGTGCAGGATCGCGTCGGGCACGTGCGCCGTGTAGCCCTTGCCCCGATGACTTTCGGTCGGGGCGTGCTTGGCGAAACCGCTCGCCTGCCACCACAGGGCCAGGCGCACCGAGTCCACACGCACCTCGACGTAGCCGCGCTTCGGCGTGACCTTCGGCGTGACGCCGAAGCACACCTTGGACAGCATCTGGAGCCGTTCCACCACGTCGAAGTCCGACGCGGCTACGCAGAAGCGCAGTCCACGGCTGTGCAGCGACCCGTCGCCCATGAAGTAGCCGGCCAGCTCGGCCAGTTCGGCCGTCATCTGCCGTGGGACGGACACGTGGTGCTCGCCGGTCCAGTAGGCATCGGAGAGTGGGGGAAGTTCGACCATCTGCGGCTCGCCCACCAGCGAACCCATGGCCATCGGCACCAACTCACCGGAGCCGATTTCGCCGAACCGACGCCAGACCCACTCGCCGGAACCCGGGTCCACGACCTTGATCCGGTGTGTCGGGGTGCCCTGCACTCGGTGTCCCCGAGCTGTCTCGACCGTCACCACGGCCTCGGACCCGTTCACGTAGAACTTCGTGGCCCGCCTGGGTCCCTTGTCAGTGGCCACTTCCGTCTCCAGCTCTTGCCACTGCGCGCCGTCTGGGTCCCCCAGCGAGCGCAGGCGGACGAGACCCCGACCGCTCGACACGAGCGTGCCGCCGACGAGGCAGCCCGTCGGCGCTAGAACGCTGGCTTGCGAGTTGCGCACGCCAAACAGCTCGGCCAGTTCGACCGCCTGGTCCCAGGACTCCTGCGCCGCCGAGAGGATTTCGGGGGGCACCACGTCCTCGTCGATGCGCGCCGTCTCGGCTTGGTGCATCCGCAGCACGTTCAGCATCGGCTCGCTGTTCTCGTGGAACCCCGCGAAAGGACCCATGCGGGCGGCGGTGCGAGCGGACGTGGCGTAGGCGTGTCCCGTCAGCAGCGCCGTGATGGCTGCCGCCCACGCCCGGCCGGCGTCGGAGTCGTAGGGAAGGCCCTCTGCCATCAACAACGCGCCCAGATTGGCGTAGCCGATGCCGAGCTCTCGGAACGCGCGCGTCGTCTCGCCGATCTTCTCGGTCGGATAGTCGGCGTTGCCGACGATGATCTCCTGGCCGGTGAACACGACGGAGACGGCGGCCTTGAATCCTTCGACATCGAACTCGTCGTTCGCGTCGAGAAACGTCAGCAAATTGAGCGAAGCCAGATTGCAGGCTGAATTTTCGAGATGAACATATTCACTACAGTTACGTACAACTACCCCATTCACCACGTAGGAATGGTTGCGCGGCTCGCTGAGGTTGTACGTCAGTTCGTACCCGTCGTTGACACGCTCGAGGATGTGCGCCGTCCTGCGCGCGGCGTAAGCGCCTCGCGGCGCGTCAAGGACCGCGCTCCGCAGCTTTGCCGCCTTGCGGGTCAGCGTGAACCCAATGTGCTCTGCGAAACCGACGATGGACGCCGACATAATGCGAAGGTCGTACATGGCGGAATGCCCGTAACGCTTCGACTGGCCATCCTTGTTCGTGTAGGTCAACCCGCTGTCCTTGCCGGCTCGCTTGGTCTGGTACAGCCGGCTCATGATGCCGAACGTGCTGAGCAGTGTCTGCACGCCCCGCAGGAGCTCCGGTGACGTCGATCCGAGCCCGACGTAACGGTTCATCCCCGAAGTCACCACGCACCCGTCCGCGTCGTACAACCCGCGGAAGAACGCGGCGACGGTCTCGGCCGGCGCCCGCTCCACCGACCAGGGCACCGTCTTCTCGGGACCCTTCACCGGCTTCACCCCGAGCGCCTCGATGAAACGCTTGAACGCCCGCCGCGCCAGGCGCAGCTGCGCCGTTCCGTTGGCCTGCTCCGACAGCTTGATGGGGCGCCCGCAATTGATCCCGTCGAGGAGCTCGGCGTGGCGGGGAAGGATCTCGTCGCGGTCCTCCTGGCTCCCGTAAATGGCGGCCACTGTGTTCCCCGAGGTCGAACCGTCGCCGACGAGCCAGCCCAGGTAGTGGGCGAACTCCTCCGACCACGTCTCGGGGAAGCTGAGGGGAAGGTCGTGGTCACCCTTGGTCCAGTAGTCCGCCGGATCCAACGACACCGGCAACACCAGGTCGGCGTCGCACGCCGGCGCCTCCAGGTCGAGCAGCTTGACCTCGTCGGTGAAGACGAGCTTGCGCGCTTCGACGTAGCCGCGGTTCGTCGTGAAGATCTTGTGGGTGGGCGTGCAGCGCAGCTCGGCGCCGTTGTCGAAGCGCAGCCGCACGATGTCGTTGAAGCCCGTGATCATGAAGGCCTCGGGCGACGTCACGAGCATCTGCTCCGACGGCTCGTCCGGGTTGGTGGCGTCGTGGGTGTAGATGCCGAACGTCTCGCCTTTGTTCGCCCGTTCGAACAGCTCGCGGAACGGGAGGAGGCCCTTGTCCGTGTGGACCTTGGCCGAGCCCGGGAAGCACGGGTTGCTTCCCGTGATCCGTCCCGTGTTCGGCGCCGTGTGCCAGCGGTTGATCGTCGTGTCGTACTGCAGACCCGGGTCGGCGCACTCCCACGCCGAGTGCGCGATCTGGCGGAACAGGTCACGAGCGGGCACGGTGCGGACGATCGAACCGTCGGTGCGTGCGGTGAGGTTCCAGTCACGGCCGTCTATCACGGCCTCCATGAACTCGTCGGTCACCCGCACCGAGTTGTTGGCGTTCTGGTACTGCGTCGAGTGGCTGTCCACTCCGTCGAGGTCCATGTCGAAGCCGGCGTCACGCAGGACGCGGGCCTTGCGCTCCTCAATCGCCTTGCACCAGACGAAGTCCTCGACGTCGGGGTGATCGGCGTCGAGGATGACCATCTTGGCGGCGCGTCGCGTCTTGCCGCCCGACTTGATGGTGCCCGCCGACGCGTCGGCGCCTCGCATGAAGCTGACCGGACCCGACGCGGTACCGCCGCCCTTGAGCAGCTCGTGCGAGGAGCGGATCCGCGACAGGTTGACGCCCGCGCCCGATCCACCTTTGAAGATGACCCCCTCCTCGGTGTACCAGTTGAGGATGGAGTCCATCGTGTCCTCGACCGAAAGGATGAAGCACGCGCTCCCCTGCTGCGGCACGCCGGCGACGCCGATGTTGAACCACACTGGCGAGTTGAACGCCGCCCGCTGGTGGATGATGAGGTACTTGAGCTCGTGGTTGAAGATCAGGGCCTCCTCGTCGTCGACGAAGTAGCCGTCCTTGATCCCCCACGACGTCAGGGTGTCCGTCACCCGGTCCGCCACCTGCTTGAGGGACCACTCCCGCTCCTCGGTGCCGAGCGTCCCGCGGAAGTACTTCTGCGCCAGGATGTTGGTGGCGTTCACGCTCCAGGACTCGGGTACCTCGACCCCGATCTGCTCAAAGGCGACGGTGCCGTCCCGGAAGTTGGTGATCCGGGCGTCGCGGCGCTCCCACCTGACCTCGTCGTAGGGGTGAACGCCCTCGGTGGTGAAGTGCCGACGGATGCCGATCTCGGCTCGCTGGGGTGCGATCGCCATGGCGCTGTGGTCCTCCTGTCGCTTCCTCGGTGGGAGTGGTCCTGCTCCTCCATCCGGCGTCGCCCCGAGCCAGGACAAGGTCCGCCTCACCACTACATGTTGTGGTTTCCGCTCCCCTGGGACACGAGATGCTGTGGTCATTACAGCACTGTAGTTACGCCTGTGTCAACCAAATGCATGCACCGTCCATGCAGGTCACAGGCCGTTCGCGATGGTTTGCGCGGGGAACGGTCGGCGCCCGGAGCCTGCAACGCCGATATCCTGCGGCGCCCCGATTAGCGTCAGCCCCCGATGACCACCGTGGTCGCCATCGACGCCGGCACCACCGGCGTCCGCTCCGTCGCCGTCGACCAGGGGGGCCGGGTCACCGACGTGGCCTACCGGGAGCTCACCCAGCACTTCCCCCGCCCGGGCTGGGTCGAGCACAGTGCGGAGGAGATCTGGGATGCGGTCCGGTCCACCCTGGCCGAGCTCGGAGGCCGCCTCGCCGCTGCGGGAGCACAGGTCGCCGCCATCGGCATCACCAACCAGCGCGAGACGCTCGTCGCCTTCGATCGGTCGAACGGACGTCCCCTGCACCGCGCCATCGTGTGGCAGGACCGGCGCACCGCGCCGATGTGTGACGAGCTGCGGCGAGCCGGCCACCTCCCGCTCGTGCGCCAGCGGACCGGCCTCGTGCTCGATCCGTATTTCAGCGCCACCAAGGCCGCCTGGCTCCTGGGCTCGGGCGAGCTCGCGCTCGCCGCGGACGACCCGGCTCTGTCGTTCTGCACCGTCGACTCGTGGGTTCTCTGGAACCTCACCGGAGGGCCCGAGAGCGGCGTCTACGCCACCGACCCCTCCAACGCCAGCCGCACCATGCTCTTCGACACCGCCGACCTCGCCTGGTCGCCCGAGCTGTGTGAGATCTTCGGCGTCCCGCCGCACACGCTGCCCGAGGTGCGCCCGTCCGCAGGTACCGCTTCGGCACGGCCGCGCTCGGCGGGCATCAGTGCCGTCGACCGCCGCGCTCGACGGCGTGCCCGTGGCGGCCATCCTCGGCGACCAGCAGGCCGCGCTGTTCGGCCAGGCCTGCTTCAGTCCGGGCATGGTCAAGGTCACCTACGGCACCGGCAGCTTCGTGCTCGCCAACGCCGGCCCCGAGCGGCCGGCCGCGCCGGAGGGCCTCACCGTGAGCTGCGCCTGGGACCTCGGCGACCACTCCAGCGCGACGCGAGCGCGTGGCCTACGCGCTCGAGGGCTCGGCCTTCGTCTCCGGCGCCGCCATCCAGTGGCTGCGCGACGGGCTCGGCATCATCGAGAACGCCGCCGAGGTCGGGCCGTTGGCCGCCTCGGTGCCCGACAGCGGCGGCGTCGTCTTCGTGCCGGCACTCACCGGGCTGGGCAGCCCCCAGTGGGATCCCGCGGCACGCGGCACCGTCACCGGCATCACCCGCGGCACCAGCCGGGCGCATCTGGCGCGGGCCTGCGTCGAGGCGATGGCCTTCCAGGTGCGCGACATGACCGATGCCATGGCCGCCGCCTCTCCCCACCGGATCACCGCGCTGCGGGCTGACGGGGGCGCGGCCGCCATGGACCTCCTCCTCGAGCTCCAGGCCGAACAGAGCCGCACGTCGGTCGCCCGCCCGCGCTCACTGGAGTCGACCGCGTTGGGCGCGGCCACCCTGGCCGGCTTGGCCGAAGGGGTGTGGGGATCGCTCGACGAGCTGGCGGCCTTGTGGGAGGCCGACGACGTGTTCAACCCCCGAGGGTCGGCCGGAGATCGCCGACGCCGCGCACGCCCGGTGGACGCAGCGCCGTCGAGAAGTCCATGGGCTGGGCCGAAGCAGGTTCCTGATCCATCGCGACCGTTGGCCTCACCTCGAGACACTTCGCGGCCATCGGACCCGGCACTGCGGGCCCGATCATCCTCGGCCGGAGGGTTTTCGTTCCTTCGGTCTTCGGCTGACGCTCTAAGACTCAACCCGGAGCGGTCAGCAGATCGCGGACCGCAACACTCAGCAGATGAAGCCTTCGGTGACGATCGGGTCGCGCTCGTAGTCGACCTGGAGACGTCGGCTGTTCATGCAGCCACGACCAGGTGCGCTCGACGATCCAGCGCTTCGGGAGGACCTCGAAGCGACGGGGTGGATCCGGTTCACGACTTCGACGCCGACGTGATGGTCGCGGCAGTGCTCGATGAAGGAGCGCTTGAAGCCAGAGTCGCACCAGCAGCTTGGCGAAGCGCCCGGAGCGCTCGCGGGCACGATCGGCGACGGCGATCCCACCGACGTTGTCCGAGATGCTCGCGGCAACGACGACGACGGCGATGAGGAGTCCGAGGGTGTCGACGATCCCGAAGGTCTTGCGACCGTTGATCTTCTTTCCGGCGTCGAAACCCTTGGTTTTCTTGCTCACCGTGGATGCGGCACGCACCGAGCGGGCATCGACGATGCCCGCCGAGGGTTCGGCCTTGCGCCCCTCGTTCTGGCGCACCGCCGCCGCGAGACGCTCGGCGATGCGCTCCCAGGTGCCGTCTCTGGACCACTCGAGGTGATAGCGGTGCACCGTGTTCCAGTTCGGGTAGCTCTCGGGAAGGGCGCGCCACTGACAACCGGTCGCCGCCACGTAGAAGATGGCGTCGACCACCCGGCGTCGATCGACCTTGACCGGTCGGCCCATCGACCCGGGCGTCCAATACGGAGCGACGAGATCGGCGATGAGCTCCCACTCCTCATCGGTCATGTCGCCGTGGGTCGTTCGCCAGGTCTGCGCCACTCCAACCGATCGGATCTCCATTGCCAAACGCTAACGCGATCCCGACTCTCATGATGGGCTATTTACTCAATGTAACTGTGCTATTGTTTGCGAACAGTCTCTAAGAACTCAAGTCGGAGCGGTCAGCAGATCGCCGACGGCGATGGTCAACAGCTCAATCGACTCCTCGGTTCCGAACTGTCTCCGATAGAAGGCGAGACCCTCGAACTGCAGCAGCGCATCGATGGCGACGACGATCGCACGACGCTTCTTCGCCCTGCGTCCCTTCAACTCGGGGGCGAACTGCCGCTCGACCTGATCTCGCATGCGGTCCCGCACGAAATCGAACCTCTCCTGCACGATGCTGCTCTGCATGGCCAGTGCGCTCGCCGCCCGAGACGTCGACCCCAAGACCTCGTACCCCTCCACCCGCACCTTGACCAGGCTCTTTATCCGTCCCTCCAACCGGCCCTCGCCGATGGCATGGATCCGGTACATCGGGAGCGCGACCTCAATCTGCCGGTCGATCGCGGCCCGCAGCAGCGCATCGCCGTCCTTGTAGTAGCGGCGGACCGAGCGCGGCGACAACCCACACTTGGCGGCGACATCGTCGGGATGCGGCTGCAGGTTGTCCTCCGAGAAGAGCGCGATGGCCGCGTCGAGCACGGTCAGGACGTTCCTGTCTCGCCGAGCGGAGCGGCCGTCGATGCCGACGTCCCCGTTCGCCCCCGATTGAGATTCCAAACCGGGCCCGGCGGACCCATTTGCCATCACCGTCTCTTCAGGGCTGGACATCGAACGGACCTCGCTTGGACGATTGCCCTGCCCCGCCCCAGTAGCCGGACGCTCGTCGTCTGATGAACGGAAAATGCCGCCGTGGAGGACCTACGGACACGGCCGGCTTTGGGATTGCGCCCAAAGCCGGCCGTGTTGGGAAGGTCGTTGGGCTCAAGTCACCTTGAACTTCGTGGCCGTGAGGGCTGTTCCACCCGGGGTGGTCACGAGGATCTTGTGGCTGTGCGCTGCGCTCGGTACGAACACCTTGATCTTAGTGGCGGTGTCCTTTTTGAGCGTCCCCTGGACGCCGTCGAAGCTGACGCTCGCATTCTCCAGATTGGTCCCCGAAATGGTAACCAGAGTTCCGACCGGACCTGAGGTTGGGCTGAAACTGGTGATCGTGGGAGCCCCCTGAGGCGCTGTCGGCGTCACCGCGTTGGACGGAGCCGAAGCCGGCCCGGTGCCGTTGGCGTTGGTGGCCGTGACGGTGAAGGTGTAGCTGTCACCGTTGGTGAGGCCGTTCACCGTGATCGGGCTGGAAGCACCCGAGGCGGTCTGGCCGCCGTTGGCCGGCGTCGTGCTGTCGCTCGCCGTCACCGTGTAGCTGGTGATCGTCGAGCCCTCGTCACTGCCCGGCGTGAAGGCCACCGAGGCCGAGCCGTTGCCGGCCGTGGCGGTCGCCGCGGTCGGGGCGTCAGGCACGCTCGAGGCGTCACCGCGTTGGACGGGTCCGAGGCCGGACCGGTGCCGTTGGCGTTGGTGGCCGTGACGGTGAAGGTGTAGCTGTCACCGTTGGTGAGGCCGTTCACCGTGATCGGGCTGGAAGCACCCGAGGCCGTCTGGCCGCCGTTGAGGGGGTTGGTGCTGTCGCTCGCCGTCACCGTGTAGCTGGTGATCGTCGAGCCCTCGTCACCAGCCCGGCGTGAAGCTGACCGAGGCCGAGGCATTGCCGGCCGTGGCGGTCGCCGCGGTCGGGGCGTCAGGCACTGCCGCCGGCGTCACGGCGTTGGACGGGTCCGAGGCCGAACCGGTGCCGTCGGCGTTGGTGGCCGTCACGGTGAAGGTGTAGCTGTCACCGTTGGTCAGGCCGCTCACCGTGATCGGGCTGGCGCTACCGCTGGCCGTCTGGCCGCCGTTGGCCGGAGTCGTGCTGTCCGTGGCGGTCACCGTGTAATCGGTGATCGTCGAGCCCTCGTCGAAGCCCGGTGTGAAGGCGACCGAAGCCGAGCCATTGCCGGCCGTGGCGGTCGCCGCGGTCGGAGCGTCGGGAACGGTCGACGGCGTCACCGCGTTGGACGGGTCCGAGGCCGAACTGGTGCCGTTGGCGTTGGTGGCCGTGACGGTGAAGGTGTAGCTGTCACCGTTGGTCAGGCCGCTCACCGCGCAGGCGTCGGTCTCGGGATCCGACACCGTGTAGGTGCAGGTCTGGCCGCCGTTGGCCGGCGTGGTGCTGTCGGCCGCCGTCACCGTGTAACCGGTGATCGTCGAACCTTCGTCACCACCCGGGGTCCAACTCACTGTCGCCGTCTGGTCGCCGGCCGTGGCGGTCGCCGCGGTCGGGGCGTCGGGCACTGCCGCCGGAGTCACGGCGTTGGACGGGTCCGAGGCCGCACCGGTGCCGTTGGCGTTGGTGGCCGTGACGGTGAAGGTGTAGCTGTCACCGTTGGTCAGGCCGCTCACCGTGATCGGGCTGGAAGCACCCGAGGCGGTCTGGCCGCCGTTGGCCGGCGTGGTGCTGTCGCTGGCGGTCACCGTGTAGCTGGTGATCGTCGAGCCCTCGTCACTGCCCGGCGTGAAGGCGACCGAGGCCGAGCCGTTGCCGGCCGTGGCGGTCGCCGCGGTCGGGGCGTCAGGCACCGTCGACGGCGTCACCGCGTTGGACGGGTCCGAGGCTGGCCCGGTGCCGTTGGCGTTGGTGGCCGTCACGGTGAAGGTGTAGCTGTCACCGTTGGTCAGGCCGTTCACCGTGCAGGCATCGTTCTCCGGATCCGAAACCGTGTACGTGCAGGTCTCGCCGCCGTTGAGGGGATTGGTGCTGTCGTTCGCGGTCACCGTGTAACCGGTGATGTCGGCTCCGCCGTTGGAGGCCGGCGGCGTCCAAATGACCGCGGCCGACTGGTCGGCGGCGGTGGCCGACGCGGCGGTCGGGGCGCCGGGCACTGTCCCCGGCGTGACCGCGTTGGACGGGTCCGAGGCCGGACCGGTGCCGTTGGCGTTGGTGGCCGTGACGGTGAAGGTGTAGCTGTCACCGTCGGTCAGGCCGCTCACCGTGCAGGCGTCGGTCTCGGGATCCGACACCGTGTAGGTGCAGGTCTGGCCGCCGTTCGCCGGCGTGGTGCTGTCGCTCGCCGTCACCGTGTAACCGGTGATCGTCGAACCCTCGTTGAATCCCGGGGTCCAACTGACTGACGGCCGACTGGTCGCCGGCGGTCGCCGTCGCGTTGGCCGGGGCGTCCGGAACCGACGAGGGAATCACGGCGTTGGAGGCGGCCGAGGCCGACCCGGTGCCGCTGGCGTTGGTGGCCGTGACGGTGAAGGTGTAGCTGTCACCGTTGGTCAGGCCGCTCACCGTGATCGGGCTGGAAGCACCCGATGCGGTCTGGCCGCCGTTGGCCGGCGTGGTGCTGTCCGCTCGCCGTCACCGTGTAGCCGGTGATGGCGGCGCCTCCGTTGGAGGCCGGGGCCGTGAAGCTGACTGCCGCCTGGTTGGGTCCAGAAGCCGTCGCATTCACAGCCGTCGGGGCGCCGGGCACCGTCGAGGGCGTGATGCTGTTCGACGCCGCCGAGGTCGGGCTGGTGCCGTTGGCGTTGACCGCCTTCACCGTGAACGTGTAAGCGGTCCCGTTGGTCAGGCCGGTCACGGTGCAGGTCGTGTTGGTCACCGGAGACGGGCTGCAGGTCTTGGAGCCCGGCGAGGAGGTCACCGTCTGGGAAGTGATCGTGGACCCGTTGTTGGACGCGATGGTCCAGCTCACCGTCGACTGGGCGTTCTGCGCCCCGGTCGCGACCACGCTGGTCGGCTGCGTGGGCGCGCCCACCGTGATGCTCGCCGATGCCGACGACGCCGGCCCGGTGCCGAAGGCGTTGGTGGCGGTCACCGTGAACGTGTAGGCGGTCTTGTTGGTCAGGCCGGTCACCGTGCAGGTGGTAGGCGGAGGCGAGCCGGTCGACGTGCACGTCGCGGTGCCGCTGTTGGGCTTCACCGTGTACGACGTGATGGGCCCACCACCGGTCGATGCCGGGGCCGTCCAGCTGACCGTGGCCGCGGCGTTGCCAGGATTCGCCACGACCGCGGTCGGGGCTCCGGGGAGGCCGATGGTGACCGCAGCGGAGGCCGCCGAGTTGGGACCGTTGCCGTCAGCGTTCGTTCCGAACACGGTGAAGGTGTAGCTGTCACCGTTGGTCAGGCCGCTCACCACGATCGGCGTGCCGGACCCGGTGGCCGTCTGGCCGCCGTTGGCCGGCGTGGTGTGGTCCGTGGCCGTCACGGTGTAGCCGGTGATGGTCAGGCCGCCTGTGCCGGTGCCGCTCAGGTTGGTGAAGGCGACCGACGCCGAGGCGTTGCCCGATGTCGCCGTGCCGATCGTCGGGGCACTGGGCGTCGTCGACGGCACGACGGCATTCGACGGCGCCGACGCTGGGCCGGTCCCGTCGGCGTTGGTGGCAGTCACCGTGAACGTGTAGCTGGTGCCGTTGGTCAGGCCGGTGACGTTGCAGGTGGTCGCGGGCGCGGTCGCCGTGCACGTCTTGGAGCCCGTAGAGGACGTGGCCTTGTAGCTGGTGATGGCAGCGCCGCCGTTGCTGGCCGGCGCCGTCCAGCTCACCGTCGCCGCGGTGGTCTGGGTCACAGGCGTGGAGCTCGCGGTGACGGCCGTCGGCGCGCCGGGCACCGTCGAGGGGACGACCGCGGCCGAGGGGGACGAGGACGGCCCGGTGCCGCTGACGTTGGTGGCGGCGACGGTGAAGGTGTAGCTGTCACCGTTGGTGAGGCCGGTCACCGTGATCGGGCTGGCGCGTGCCGCTTACCGTCTGGCCACCGTTGGCGGGAGTGGTGCTGTCCGCCGCGGTCACCGTGTAGCCGCTGATGGCGGCGCCGCCGTTGGAGGCCGGGGCCGTGAAGGACACCGACCGACTGGCCGTTGGCCCCGCTGGTGCCCGAGACTGCAGTGGGCGCTCCGGGCACCGTCGAGGGGACGACGGCGGCCGAAGGTGTCGAGGCCGGCCCGGTGCCCGAGCCATTGGTGGCGGTCACCGTGAAGGAGTAGCTGTCACCGTTGGTGAGGCCGGTGACGTTACAGCTGTCGGTCTCCGGACCCGACACCGTGTAGATGCAGGTCTGGCCACCGTTGGCCGGAGTGGTGCTGTCCGCTGCGGTCACCGTGTACTGGGTGACCGGGGAGGCGCCGGTGACGGCGGGATCGGTCCATGTCACCGTAGAACTGGCGTTCTGGGCCCCTGTGGCCGACACGCCTGTCGGCTGCTGGGGTGCTCCCAGGACGATCGGGGCCGAAGACGCGGACGCCGGGCCGGTTCCGACGTCACTGGTCGCGGTCACCGCGAAGGTGTAGGTGTCGCCGTTGGTAAGACCGGTCACTGTGCACGAGGTGGTGGCGGACTGGCAGGTCTCGCCCCCGTTGGCCGGGGTGGTCGTGTCCGTGGCGGTCACCGTGTAGGTCTGGATCGGGTCGCCGGGGTTGAACGGCGCCGTCCAAGTGACCTCGGACTGGGCGTTGTCGGGCTCGGCGACGACGTTGGTCGAAGGCCCGGGCGGCCCGAGGGTATAGATGAACTGGTCGGCGCTCGACGTCGCGGACGTCTCGCCTCCGCTGACCACCGTGACGTCCACCGTTCCGACGGAGCCGCCGGGGTCGGTGGCGGTGATCGAACCGTCATTGTTGACGCTGAACAGTGCTGGGTTGGTCCCGAAATCGACCGCGCTGGCGCCGGTGAAGCCGGTGCCGGTGATGTTCACCGTCGCACCGCCCGTCGTGGTGTCCGTAGTCGTGTCGAGGCCGGTTACGGAGGGGATGATGGTGGTGAAGGGCGTGCCGGTCGGCGCCACGTAGGCGGGAGTCCCCGACGTCGGGCAGCCGCTGGTGTTGCCGGACGTGGTGTAGGAGGCGCAGCTGGTCGGGTAGCCGTCGAACGCCACGTTGGTGGCGCCGAGGATCGGGACCTGGGCGTTGGTGGTGACCCGGAGTTCGGTCAGCGTGTTCGCAGGCATGGCGCCGGGGTTCCCCGTCGCCGTGAACTGCGCCGAGAACGCGGGCAGCGTGACCATGGCGCCACCGACGATGTGAACCCCGCTGAACTCCTCCTCGAGGTAGGGATAGGTCGTCTTGTAGTTGCCGCTCATGGTGGCGTCGCAGCCGGTCCCGGCTGCGGTGCAGTACTTCACCGTGGTGGCGCCACCGCCGGTGACACCGTCACCGCCGGATTGCTGGATCGAGCCGGGCACGAAGGTGAGACCAGCCGGCACGGGCTCAATCGAGGCGAATCCGTTCGCGTAGTTGATGGTGATCGTTCCGATGCTGCTGTAGTTCTCGAACGGGATCAGCGAGGTCGTCGGGTCCTGACTAAAGGTGAACGTGTTGCCCTTGGCGGTGTACTGGGACGTCGTGTTGGCCGAGGCCGGTGACTCGTAGATCGTCTCGGACGAGATCGACACACTGACGTTCTCACCCACGAGGGTCGACGCGCCTGCGTTGTAGGTGAGCGTGGCCGTCGAGCAGTCGGGCCCCGTCGGATAGGTCTCGCCGGGCGCGCAGTAGCCGTACGTCAGCGAAAAGTTGCCGGTGGCGGTGGACTCCGGCTGCATGGTGATGATGCCGGTCGTCGACGTCGTGGTCACCTGGGCGTAGCCGTCGGAGATGGGAGGCTCGGCGGCAATGTAGAGCGAACTGGGGTTGACGTTGGCCGCGCCTCCGCTGACGAGGCTCATCGCGTTGTATTGGGTTGGGGCCCCGAGCTGGGACACCGTCGATCCCGAGGGGATGGAGCAGGAGGGATTACCCGAGACCAGGGACGCGCCCGTGAACGAGGTGATCGACGCCCTCGCGGTGTACGAGAAGATGTCGAGACCGCACGTCGAGGTGATGTCGACGTCGCCGATGGGGGCGAAGGTGTACCCGTTCATGGTCGCCGAGCCGGGGCCGTAGGTACCGGCGACGGCCAGCGAGGTCGTCGTGCCGGGGCTGGCAATCGTGCTGGTGGTGGTGGTCGTGCTCGGGGGTTCCGAGGTCACGTTGTCGTAGGCGGCGCTCCCGTTGGCGAGGGTCGGCGCCGTTGCGGCGTAGGCCGGCGAGGCGGTCAGGACGATCCCCGTCGCCACGGTCGTCAGTCCCAACATCGTGCCGAGAACCGCCATCAGCACCCGCAACACGCCCTTCAGGCGCGCGTGTGTGTAGGTGGTTGCAGACGTGCTCATCACGTTCCCCCTTGATTCCCCAGTTGAGTTCCGCTCAGTCAGCCGTTGCGCCCGCTTGCGCCCGCGATGACTGTGACGTTCTAAACCAGGAATTGTCCAATGTCAAGACAATTGTCCGAAGTGATGACAAATTGTACTGTCCGAAGCTCTGACAATTGTCAAGGACTTTGACAAATGCTACCGTCCAGGTCTTGACAAATTGTCCAACGCAATGACAATTGTTGTTCAAACCCAAACAAGGAGGATGTACACATGCTTCGTTCACGGATCGTTCCGGTGCTCGGAATTGCCGCTCTCGCATCGGCGGGCTCCATCGGTGCCTTCGCGTCGAGCTCCGGGGCGGCGTCGCCGGCCACCACGAAGACGATCACCTGCAGCAAATTGACGGGCAACGCCAACACGACAGTGCAGGCGAAGAAGTGCACGGGCAACACAGGAACTAAGTCGAAGAAGTTGTCCCCGACGACTCTTGCCAGCGGTGGAGCCATCACCTGGGCGAACGGCAAGTCGACCACCATCGGCCAACCCACTTTGGGGAACGGCGCTCTCTGCGCCACCGGTGACATCGACTTCACGCTGTCGGGCGCAGTCACCGCAGACAACACCAAGTCCGCCAAGCCCATCCCCGGGGTGTACGCCGGCGAGGTCTGCGTGGACTCGGCCGGAAACGTCAGCCTCGCTCCCGGCACGAAGCTGACCCTCAACTAGGCAGCAACACTGCATCGAGACAGCGAAGCTGTTGTCGTCGCAGCGAAACGGCTTCGAGGCAGCAAAACCGCTGTGATCGGTTTCTCAACATGGAACAGGAGGCCCCAAACGGGGCCTCCTGTTCCATGTTTGTCGAACGCTGCTTCCGTGGAACGCTGTTTCCTTGGATCACGCCAACGTACGCCTGACGATGCGTCGATGGCTCCTGTCACCCTTCCTCCCGAGGCCCTTACTCACTGTCGTCCTCGTCGGATCTGCATAAGCCGCTGCCGCGACTTCCGAGGACACTTCACATGTGTCACATGGTCGGATCAAGCTTTGCTCGTCACATCGTTCAGCAGCTCGACGACCAGCTCCGGACGTGAGAGGAACGGCGCATGACCCGTCGGCCACGTCCTGGAAGAGCTGCATCTCGCCGCGAGGATGGTCTGGAGATCGGGATGGACCACGAGGTCGTCGGCGCACGCGGCATAGGTCGAGGGCTTGGTCCGCCAGGCAACACGCCAAGGCGTTTGCTCAAGGCTTCGGAGAGGCTGTGGCCCCAAACGGTCGAGCGCCCACACCACGGTGGCATCGTCGCAATCGTTGAAGAGGCACTCCGCCGCGACGTTCCGCTCGAGTGTGACGGTGTCGCCCGGGGCAGCGATGAATCCCTGGCTGAGGTCGGGTCGTCCCTCAAATGAGATCCCGGCCGCCTCCGATTCGCCGACGGCCGCGGCCGAACAGGTCTCAGCCGGCGGTCGAGAACCAAGGCGGCGATGAACACGAGGTGCTCGACCGTCGGGTGGTCCCCAGCCTCGGTGATCACGGCTCCGCCGTAGGAGTGACCGACGAGCACAACCGGCTCTTCGAGTTGGTCGAGCGTCTCGAGGACCCTGGCGGCATCCCCGTGGAGGTCGCCCATCTCTCCCGCGTCCTCCCCGTGTCCCGGCAGGTCGAGAGCGACACTCGCAACCCTCGCTCGCTGAGAGCGGGTACCACCCGGTCCCAGCACCAGGCACCGAACCATGCGCCGTGGACGAGGACGACCGTGTTCGCCACAAAGGGAGGCTACGTCCGACCGTTTTCGCCGATCGTTTCACGAGGATGCGGCCCTGCTCGACTCGCTTGCGCTGAGTTCCACGAAAATGTCCGCCAAAAGCAATAAAACAAGAAAGTTCTTGTTATATTGTTGATTCAGGAGCGGACCTTCCGCTCGGAAGGGTGGGCAGCCATGAGCGTGGCGATCGTGACCGGAGCATCTCGGGGACTCGGAGAGGCGCTGGCCCAGGGCCTGGTCGGGTCCGGCTGGTCGGTGGTGATCGACGCCCGGGACCCCGAGGCGCTCGACGAGGCCGCTCGACGCATCCGGGGAGCCGGGGCGCCTGAGGCGCGGGTTGTCGCCGTGCCCGGTGATGTGACCGACGAGGGGCACCGCCACGAACTGACCGAGGCCGCTTTCGGCCTGGGCGGGCTCGATCTCCTCGTCAACAACGCGGGAACGCTCGGGGCCTCTCCGCTGCCTCCCCTCTCCGAGTACCCGTTGGGCGAGCTCCGCGTCGCCTTCGAAGCCAACGTGGTGGCGCCCCTCGGTCTCGTCCAGGACGTCCTCCCGCTCCTGTTGGACTCGCCTCGTCCCCGGCTCATCCACATCACCTCGGACGCCGCCGTCGAGGCGTACGGCGGGTGGGGTGGCTACGGAGCGGGCAAGGCCGCGCTCGAGCAACTCGGCGCCGTCCTCGCGGAGGAGGTGCCGGCGCTCACGGTGTGGTCGGTGGATCCCGGCGATCTGCGCACGGCGATGCACCAGGCGGCGTTCCCGGGTGAGGACATCTCGGACCGGCCCGAGCCGGCCAGCGTGGTGCCCGCCTTCCTCGAGCTCATCGGGAGTCGTCGCCCGAGCGGTCGCTACCGCGCGGCCGAGCTGTTGCCCGAACCGGTAAGCGCAGGAGCGCCGGCATGAGCGTCCTCGCCGCGGAGGCACCGGCACGGTTGCCTGAGCTGAATCCGCTCTCGTTCACCTTGCCACCCGAGCTCGAAGCGCCGGCGCCCGCCGAGGTTCGGGGCTTGACCCGTGACGCCGTCCGCATGATGGTGGCTTCCAAGCATGACGGCACCATCGTGCACTCGAACTTTCTCGGAGCTCCCCCGCTTCTTGGACGAGGGCGACCTGGTCGTGATCAACACGTCGGGGACTCTGGCCGCCGAGCTCGACGGCACCGGACCCGACGGCCGCTCCGTTCAGATCCACCTCTCGACGAAGCTGCCGGCGGGCCTCTGGACGGTCGAGGTACGGCGGCAGGGGAGCGCCGATCTGGGGGCCTCGGCCGGAGATCACATCGAGCTCGCCGGCGGCGGCCAGGTCTACCTGCTGGCTCCCTACTCGCCCGGTCCGGGCGGAGAGGGCGTGCGGCTCTGGGTCACGCGGGTCGAGACACCGGAACCGCTTCAGCGCTACCTGGCCCGATTCGGCCGGCCCATCCGCTACGGCTACGTCTCGGGCCGCTACCCGATCTCGGCCTATCAGAACGTCTACGCCACCGAACCGGGATCGGCCGAGATGCCGAGCGCCGGTCGACCGTTCACCCCTGAGATCCTGATGCGGCTGGTCGCCAAAGGCGTCGGCGTGGCGCCGTTGCTCCTCCACACCGGGGTCGCTTCGCTGGAGGCCAGCGAGCCCCCCTACGCCGAGTATTTCCGCGTCTCGCTCACCACGGCGCACCGGGTCAACGACGCCCGCCGGCTCGGTGGCCGGGTCGTGGCCGTCGGGACGACCGTCGTCCGCGCGCTCGAGACCGTCGTCGACGATCATGGTCACGTGCACTCGAGCGAGGGCTGGACCGAGACGGTCGTCACCCCGGAACGACCGGTCCGTTCGGTCGACGGCTTCCTCACCGGATGGCACGAACCGGAGGCCTCCCATCTCGCCATGCTGGAGGCGATCGCGGGGCGGCCCCTGCTGGAGGCCTCCTACGCCGCCGCGTTGGCCGAGGGGTACCTCTGGCACGAGTTCGGTGACGTCCACCTGATCCTGCCGTGAACGCGCCGGACCTGAAATGACGCCCGAGCACACCTCGAACGAGTCACCGCTCCAACAGCTGCCGACCACCCGGCGCGCCATCCTGAACCTGATCAAGCGACACGGACCCCTCGACGCTTCGCAGGTGGCCGAGGAGCTCTCGCTCACCAGTGCCGCCATCCGCCAACAACTGACCCACCTCGAGGAGGACGGGCTGCTCGAACACCGCGACGCCGATCCCCCAGAGACCAGGCGCGGCCGGCCGCGTCACCTCTACGAGCTGACCTCGGCCGCCGAGGCTCTCTATCCCAAGCGGTACGGCGACCTCACGACAGAGCTGCTCGGGTATCTCGGCGGTCCCGACGGCGCCCAGGTGGACGAGCTCTTCGAGCAGCGCCGCCAGCGCCGGGTGGCCGGCGCTCTCCCCCGCACGGCCGGCCTCCCGTTCGACGAGCAGGTTGCGGCGCTCACGGCCATCCTCGACGAGGACGGGTACCTGGCCGACGCGGAACGGCTGCCCGACGGCAGCTGGCGGATCACCGAGCACAACTGCGCCATCTTGACCGTGGCGCACGGGTTCTCACAGGCGTGCTCCAGCGAGCTGGCGTTCATCCGAGACGCACTCCCAGGAGCCCGCGTCAGGCGCGTCGCCCACCTGATGGACGGCGCACACGTGTGCGCCTACGAGGTCAGCCCCCCGCCGTCGTAGGGTCCGCGGCGCGGATCTCGAGGACCGACGCACCGTCGACTTCGTGGATCTCGCTCCTCAGCAGCTCTATCAGGTGCTCCCCACCGATCTCCATTACGAACTCGTCGACCGCCTGCCCGCCGTCGCGCTCGAGGATGTTGATGGCCACGATGTCACCGCCGACGGCCCCGATCCTGCTGGCCACCAGACCCAGTGCACCCGGCCGGTCGGGCAACGCGATCTTGACGACGTAGCCAGCCATCGTCCACAACGTTAGGCGCGCAATGTGAACGCGCTGTTTCCAGACGGTCTCGACGCGGAAAACTGGTTCACGGAGAGGCCGTCGTCGCACGGGCAGGCACGTACTCGTCCACGTACTCCCGCTCCGACAGCCGGGCGATCTCCCGCATCAGCCGGTCCGTGAACTCCCGGCATTGCGTGTGGTCGTGGTTCTCGAGCGGGTGCTCAGGGTCCTCCGGCGGGTCCATCTGCATGGGCTCGCCGAAACGGATGGTCACGGTCTTGAACGGCCGCATCAGGTTCGAGTTGACCGGCTGCACGTCAACCGTTCCGATCACCCCCACCGGGATCACCGGCACCCCGCACTCTCGCGACAGTCGGGTCACGCCCGTACGGCCCTTGTGCACGTACTGGTCCAGGGTGCGGGTGCCTTCGGGGTAGAGCCCGAGCAGCTTGCCTTTCGCCAGCACGTCCGTTCGCGCCGTCTCGAGCGCACGGTCGGATGCGTTGCCGCCCCCGCGCCGGATCGGGATCTGGCCGGCGGCCCGGAAGAACCACGCGGTCTTCCACGAAGCGAAGTACTCCGCCTTGGCGAGATACGTCACCTTGCGGTGCACGACCAGCGGGATGAAGAAGGAATCGCAGAAAGACTGGTGATTGGCGGCGAGCACGGCCGACCCGTGCTTGGGAATGTGCTCGCGACCCTCCACCCTGACGCGGAACAGCAGCCAGAAGACCGGGGTCAGCAACGCCTTGAGCGCCCAATAGGCCACGCTCCAAAGGTACTGCTCGCCGCCCTTGCCCGCACCGGGCGACCCGACCCGCCGATCGCGCCCGGCCCGGTGCGAACGCGTCGCCCCCTTGGTCCGTCTGTGCTGAACTGCCGTCTGGACCGCGCTGGTCCGTGGGGAGGGTGCACCGTGAGCGAGTCCCAGACGGCCGAGCCGTTCATCTCTGGCCTGTACTTCGGCGAGTGTCCGCGTTGGCACGAGGATCGACTGTGGTACTCGGACTTCTTCGACCGCGCCGTCTTCTCCGTCTCCTCCGACGGCGAGCGCCGGACCGAGGTCGACTTCGACGGCGAACCGAGCGGCCTGGGCTGGCTCCCGGACGGGCGGCTGCTCATCGTCTCCCGGCTGGACCGCGCCGTGATGCGCCGGGAGCACGACGGCACGCTCGTCCGCCACGGCGATCTCACCCCCTGGGCCACGTGGCACGCCAACGACATGGTGGTCGCCGCCAGCGGCCAGGCCTATGTGGGCAACTTCGGCTTCGACCTCGACGGCCTCTACAGCGGCGAAGTGGACGGCAGCGCCATCGTCGCTGCGTCGATCGTCCGCGTCGACCCGGACGGCAGCAGCACCGAAGCGGCGACTGACCTGCGGTTCCCGAACGGGACGGTCATCACGGAGGACGGCGCCACGCTGATCGTGGCCGAGAGCATGGGGAGCCGGCTCACCGCGTTCGACGTTGCACCCGACGGGTCACTGGGCAACCGCCGCGAGTGGGCCACGACACCAGGCGTGGCCCCCGACGGCATCTGCCTGTGTGCCGACGGCACGATCTGGGTGGCCAACGCCCTCGCTCCCGAGTGCGTCCGGGTGGCCGAGGGGGGCGAAGTCCTCGACCGCGTGACGACCTCGCGGAACTGCTACGCCTGCATGATGGGCGACGACGATCGGCGGACGCTCTACATGGTCACGGCCTTCGAGAGCCACGACGTCAAAGCCAGGGCGGCTCGCAACGGCACCATCGAGAAACTCCGGACGACGGTGCCCGGCGCCGGCCTCCCCTGAGGACTCGAGCGATTCGCCCGATTCGACTCGAGCGACCGGAGCCACACGAGCGAGCGACCCGATCAGCCCAGCTTGGTGAGCGCGGAGCGGAGCTGGCGCACGCCCTGGGTGATG
The DNA here is from genome assembly GCA_963767195.1 of uncultured Acidimicrobiaceae bacterium. GTDB lineage: Bacteria > Actinomycetota > Acidimicrobiia > Acidimicrobiales > RAAP-2 > Bog-473. Next base: position 1,420,093 of record CAVYDA010000001.1, read on the forward strand.
CGTTGCTCGTTCTCGATGAGTGCGAAGCGCACGTGGCCGTCCCCGCCCGGACCGAAGCCAACTCCGGGAGAAGTGGCCACGTCAGCCTCGCTGATCAGGTGCTTGGCGAACTCCAGGGAACCCATCTCCCGATAAGGCTCGGGGATCGGCGCCCAGACGAACATGGTGCCCCGCGGTTTGGCCAAGTGCCAGCCGATGCGGTTGAGCCCATCGCACAATGCGTCGCGTCGTGAGCGGTAGATCGCGTTGATCTCCTTGGGGTAGTCCGGCGCCTCGTTCATGGCCACGATCGCCGCGATCTGAATCGGCTGGAAGGTGCCGTAGTCGAGATAGGTCTTGAGCTTCGTCAACGCCTGGACGATGTCGCGGTTGCCCAGGACGAAGCCGACGCGCCATCCCGCCATGGAGAACGACTTGGTCATGGTGTAGATCTCGACCGCGACATCCATGGCTCCGGGCACCTGCAGGATCGACGGCGGCTCGTAACCGTCGAAGCCGAGGTCCGCGTACGCGAAGTCGTGGACGAGCACCACTTCGTGCTCGCGGGCGAACGCGACGAGCCGTTCCATGAACGAGAGATCGACGCATGCGGTCGTCGGGTTGTGCGGAAACGAAAGCACGATCACCCGGGGCTTGGGCCACGACTCCTCCCAGGCGTGCATGAGCCCGTCGAAGAACGAGTCACCGGGATCCGGATCCTCGTCGGCCGATGGCACCGCCGGCCCTTGCAGCGGGACCTGTCGCACGTCGGCGCCGGCGAAGAGCGGCCCCCAGATGTGGATCGGGTACGAGGGGGAGGGGACGAGCGCCGTGTCCCCGGGTCCGACCAGCACCCACATCAGGTGTGAGAACCCCTCCTTGGCCCCGATGGTCGTCACGACCTCGGTCTCGGGGTCGATGGCGACGCCGAATTTGCGGGCATAGAGGTCGGAGATGGCGCTGCGCAGCTTGGGGATCCCACGCGACGCCGAGTAGCGGTGGTTGCGCGGGTTGTTCGCGGCCTCCGCGAGCTTCCCGACCGCCACGCTCGGTGAAGGGAGGTCGGGGTTCCCGAAGCCGAGGTCGATGACGTCCCGCCCGGCCCGCCGTGCGTCCGCCTTCAGATCGTTGATGGTGGCGAAGACGTAGGGCGGCAGCCCGTTGATCCGGCGGAACTCCATCGAGGGATTCTACGGCCCGTGACGAACGATCCCGGGCGATCGCTCCCGACGCGTCCGTTGCGAAGCAGAGTCCGACGAAACGGCGCGTCCGACCCGGGCGAGCTCGGCCACGTCGACCGGCCACGCCACGACGGCCCAGGTAGCACCGGCCTGGGCCAGCGCGGCAAACGACCCCGCGAGGTCCGCGGGTGCGGGCCCGGCCCACGTGACCTCGAGCGGGTCGGGCTCGGCGGCGTACGACGCCATGAACTCGGGCGCGGCGTCCCAGAGGGTGAGGGCGGCACCGGTCGCGCGGGACGCATCGGACCGCCCCGAGGGTCCCCCCGCCAGCCAGACCTCCATCCCCCGGCCGATCAGCGCTGCGGCGATCTCGACCATGTCGGCGCGGCGCTGCGACGCCCGAGGGTAGGACACTCCGAAAGCGAGATTCTCGGCCTTCCCGAGCCGGTCGCCGGTGCCGAGACCGGCGATCACCCGTCCCGGCGCCAAGTGGTCCAGTGCGGTGAACTCGGCGACGAGGACCGCGTTCGGGACCAGGCCCACGCGGGCGACCATCGTGCCGAAGTACGGCCCGTCGCCGGGCTGCGGGCCGACCGGGAGCCGGCTCGCCAGGGCGGCCAGGATCGGAAAGGGCGCCAAAGCGGGGCGCTCCGGCTGTCCGAGCGGCCAGAGGTGGTCGTAACAGAAGAGGCCGTCGACTCCCGCCTCCACTGCGGCCTCCGCCGCCGCGAACGCCTCGGCGGGGGTCTCTCGGAACGTCGGCAGGATCACCCCTGTCCGCACACGACCGACCCTTTCGCCTGGGCTGCCTTCATCTCACGTGCCCTCACTCCGCCTCACGTGCCCTCACTCCGCGCCTAGAGCCCGCCCAGGCGCGCCGACAGCGCCGCACCCACGGCGCCGGCGCGCTCGCCGAACGCCGCCGCCACGACCAATGGGACCGGCCGGCGCGACCCCCCTTCGACGAGCTCCACGTAGGCACGCGACGCGCCGAGTTGACCAACAGGTCGCCCGCGCCCACCAGACCGCCACCGAGGACGAAGCAATCCGGATCGAGCACCCCGGCCAGGTTGGCGAGCCCGAAGCCGACCCACCACCCCACCTCCTCAATCACCTGCCGGGCCTCGGGATCGCCGGCAGCCGCCGCGGCGGACACGTCTTCGCCTCGCACGCTCTCCGGGTCTCCCCCCGACCGCTGGACCACCTCGTGCAGCCGACCCGCCATCGCCGCCTCGCGAGCTCGGATCCCAAGACCGGCACCCGAGGCGTATCGCTCCCAACAGCCACGACGTCCACACGGGCACGGTGGGCCGGACGGGTCGACGACCATGTGACCGATCTCCCCGGCAAAGCCCGAAGAGCCCACCTGGATGCGCCCATCGACCACGATGCCGCCGCCGATGCCGGTGCCGAGGGTGACCATCACGACATGGCTGAAGCCGCGGGCCGCGCCCAGCTCGTGCTCGGCCAGCACGGCCAGGTTGGCGTCGTTCTCCACTACGAGAGCCCGGCCGCTCATCCTGTCCTCCAGCAACGAAGGCCACTCCAGGCCCTGGGCCTGCGGGAGGTTCGGGGCAAAGATGAGCCGTCCCTGCCGGTCGACCATCCCCGGCACGCCCACGCCCACGGGCCCGCCCAGACCCTCGGGCCCGCCCACACCGGCGTCAGCGAGCGAGCCCGAGCCGGAGATCTCAGCGTCGAGCCGTCCCACCACCTCCGCCACGGCATCGGCGACGTGGCCGGCGGCAGACCCGGAGTCGGTCGCCGGGGGCGTCGGAACCCTCGCTTCCGCGACCAGCTCGTCGGAGGCGTCCAACGCGACGCCGAGGACCTTGGTGCCGCCGATGTCGACCCCGTAGGCCACGCCGCCCCGAGGGCCGGCGCGAGTCGTCACGACGTCGACTCGACCCGCGCCTTCAGCTCCCGCATGGCGGTCGCCATGATGCGGCTGGTGGCACGCATCTTGATGAACCCGGGGATGGGCACCCTGAGCTCGGCCTCCAGGTGGTACGTGACGTCGGTGCCCGTCTCACTGGGGTCGAAGACGTAACTCCCGTCGAACTTGGTGGTGATGTCCCCTTCGGTCAACTTCCACGAGAGGCTGTGCGGGGCGTCGCCGTAGTCGTAGGCCAGGGTTTGGGTCGTGCTGCGCCCGAAGGCGGCAACCCGGAAGGTCACCAGCTGGGGGCGACCCTGGTCGTCGCGCTCCTTGACCTCGACTTCCTTGATGTCGGCCGCCCACTCCGGATAGCGCTCGAGATCCGCGACGATCTCGAAGCACCGCTCGGGTGCTGCCGCCACCGACATGTGTTCTGTGGCTGTATCGGCCACGCTCCCTATTTCCTTCCTGACGTCGAACTCGTAGCTGGGCGATGCGCCGGGCCGGCCGGTCGATCTGTCATGACGAGGTGTCAGATTGCCACCCCAGCCAGGGCATCGGCCAGCCTAGAAGCGAGAACGTCGTTGTCGAAGAGATCCCTCACCCGAGCCCTGGAGTCCCGGCCCATACGGCGCCTGAGCGCGGGGTCCGCCAGCAGGGTCCGCATCGCCTGGGCCACCGCCCCGGGGTCGGCCGGGTCGCCACGACCAGGCCGGTCACGTCTTCGGCCACCGCTTCGGACGCTCCCCCGCTGTCGCCCGCGATCTGGGGCACGCCGGCGGCCGCCGCCTCGAGGAAGACGATTCCGAATCCTTCCTGCTCCAGCCCGGCCCAGCGGGTGCGACAGGCCATGACGAAGACGTCGGCACAACCGAGCAGGTCGGCCCGCTCCGCCGTACTGATCCGGCCGAGGATGCGGATGCCCACCGGGCTGTCCGCCGCGGCCCGGCGCAGCCGACCGATCTCTCGCCCCTCGCCGGCGATCGCGACAACGAGGTCCGGGTACGAGGGGGCCAACCGACCGGCCGCTTCGATCAGAACGTCCATCCCCTTTCGAGGCACGAGCCGGCTGACACTGCTCACGAGTGGACCCCGGCGGGGAGCCCGAGCCGAGCACGCGCGGCGCGCCGCTCGGCCGCGACCAGCGGGACGATGGTCGCGGTGTCGACGCCCGGAGGGATCTCGACGACGGGTACGGACAAGCCGGGCACCGCCCGCAGCGCCTCGGCGGCCGGGTAGCGCCCGGCCGAGACGACGAGGCGCGCGCCGCGCAGCACTTGCCCCAGCGCCGAGCGCGCGCCGGGCAGACGCGCCGGGCACGGCGACTTCCGCTCCGTGGACGACAACGCCATAGGGAGTCTTCAGCCGCGGTCCGAGCAGGCCGAGGGGGAGCACCGGGTCGAACAGCACGAAGTCGATTCCGTGCTCGCGGGTGCACCGCTCGACCGCCTGGCGCGCCGCCGGCGTCGGGAAGAAGAGCGTCGATGCGGGCACCCGTTCGATGCGCACACCCCGCTCGGCCTGTGCTGCGTCGTACGCGGCAGCACCCTCGTCTGACGACGCCGTGAGCACCACGTACGACTCGGGAGGAAGCCTGCTCCACAGGTCCCAGAGATAATTCTGAATGCCACCAACCTTGGGAGGAAAGTCGTTGGTGACCAGCAGATGACGCATCAAGGCCAAACAGCCGCGCCAGCGGCCGGGAGCGAAACGAAGCGAGGACTCGATGTTTCGGCCGCGTGGGGGTCAGCCGGTGCTCGTGAAGCGGAGGCTGGGAACGAGGCCAGCTCGCTCGAGCATCCGCATGGCGCGCGCCTCGTCGGCGTCGATGAAGACGGCGTCATCGGGCTCTCTTCCGAGCAGGAAGGTGACGACACAGTCCTCGCACGCAGAGGTTCCCTTCGACGCGCAGCAGTCGCAATCGATGGTGAGGTCGGTGCGGTCGTCTTGGGTGGTGTCGTCGTGAGTCGTGGCCGCTTCGGCGCTCCAGGACGTGCTCATGCCAGACAGTGTCGCGACCGGTTGTGACATTGCTGGCGGGCATCGTCAATCGGAGGCGACCACGAGTGCGGCACGAACGGCCCGCAAAGTCGCCTCCACTCCCCACGCAACGCCCTCTGCGAGCACGGCCACCGGCCCGACCACGGCGTAGAACGGAGGGCCGTCGACCCGGTAGTGGCGATAGGCGGCGGTGCTCATGACGACGGGCACCGGACCCGCGGCGAGGGGCACCGGACCTGTTTCGACGGGCACCGGACCCGTTTCGCAGGGAGCGGGACCTTCGCCGCGGCGGGCGGCCGAGCCGCGAGCGAGGCGACCGCCGACACGTCCTCGTCGCTCGGGCTCCGGGTGACGACGGCGAGGCGGCACGCGTCCGCGAGCCCGGCCTCGAACTCGGAGAGGCCCTCCCACAGGTCGCGGCACCCGACGCAGGCCGCCGAGAGGAAGAGGAGCAGGGCCGGGGCGGTCGCCCCCATGATCTCGACCGACAGCGGAGCGCCGCGTCGGGTCGACTCCCTCTATGTCGCGGGCTGGAGCACGCGGCCGGTCGGTTGGGATGGGACGGAGCCGGCGCAAGATGTCCGCCGGCGGCTCCTTCACTTGGCCGCGGACGCTGCGCCCGGCTCGACGTGCTCCTCGTCGCGCAGCTCGACGACGCCCCGCCCGTGGCCGCACCAGCGGCAGACGACCTCGTCGACCTGGCGCCGCAGCACCTCCTCGTCCTCGATCCGGAGCTCGCCCCCCACGGTGTAGTGGTGGAACGACTTCGTCGTCTGCGAGACCGTGACGTCGAAGCGCGTGAGGTTGCCGCAGCCGTCGCAGCGGTATCGAGTCGTGCTCACCGGATCAACGGTAGCCGTCGGCCGGGTGCGGCTACGCCGGTGCGGACGACGGCAAGGGCGGTTGACCCGGGACATTCGCGGGCATAGCGTCCCCCGGCGTTCCGCCTCGTCATTCGGCGGACAGGGGGAGGTCCCGGTGAGGCTCAAGAAGAGCGCTACGGCGCCGTGGTCCGCGCTGGTCGCGTGGGGAGCCGTCGCCTTCGCCGCCGGCACCGTGGCGATCACCGTTCCGGTCGGTTCGGCGGCGGCTCAAGCTGCCCCCTCCTTCACGACCGTCACGTCGTCGGCGAATCCCGGCTTCGCCGGCGCGAACTTCACGGTGATGGCCAAGGAGTGCAACCGCGTGGCGGACTCCCCTCCCACCGGGAACATCTCCTTCAAGAACAAGACCAGTCACACGTCGCTCGGAAGCGTTGCCACCACGCCGGACGCTTCGTTCGCCAACTGCAGTGACGCCAACCTGACCGACACCGAGACTCTCAGTCCCGGCACCTACACGATCAAGGCCTCCTACCTGCCCGGAGGGGCGACGCCGGCCGCCGCGAGTCACAAGTCGTACAAGCAGGTGATAAAGAAGCCGCCGTTCACCGACATCAGCTGGACCGATGGCGCCACTGTGCCGAATATCCACGAAGAAGGGGCTGCCGTGGCGCTGGGCGGGCTGGTGTACGACATCTCGGGCGCCACGAGCGATTGCTCGGATTCCGGCTGCTGCACCTTCGTGCCGGCGGTGGACGTGTACCACCCGACGACGAACACGTTCACCAGTGCCGCTCCGATCCCCAATCCCCGCGCCGAGGACCCGGCCGCCGTCGTGGTGAACGGCTCCATCTACGTGGTGGGCGGGATTAACACGGGCGGCACGGTACGCGCGATCGACAAGTTCACCCCCGGTACCGGTTGGAAGACCCTGCCTGCGGCCAGCGACCTGCCGGCGGGGTTCGGGGGCGCGGAGGCCTGCGGCGCCTCCAAGGGGACGCACATCTACTACTTCGATTCGGCGACACACGAGGTCGGGATACTGAACACGGCCACGAGCCCGCCGAGCTGGACCGTGAGCTCGCCGCAACCGCTCCTCTCCCCCGACTCCTTCTGCAGCGCGGTGACCGACGGCAAGAAGATCGTCATCGTCGGGCCGGGCGACGGCAGTGCGGACGCCAACAGCCAGCGGGTCCTGATCTACACCCTGCCGATCGGTGCGCTGACCCAGGCCAACGGTCTGACCGTGCCCACCGCGGAGCAGTCGGCCGCCCTGCTGAAGGGGATCGTGGTCGTGGCCGGCGGTGACTTCAACTTCTCCGCCGTCGAGGGAGTGGAACCGGGCCAGACATCGGTCGCCTCGTACTCGCCCCTGCCCGAGAACCGGGACGACGCGGCCGGTGGGTCGGTCGTGAAGAACAAGTTCTACATCGTGGGCGGCCAGTCCGTCTCGAACCTGAACCCGCACGTCCTGATCGGCAAGCCCAACTAGCGCACTCGGGCAGCCCGGCCGACCCGACGCGTGGCGCGTCGGCTCATGCGCCGGGCCAGCAGCGTCACGGCCCGGACTGTTCGTGCGGTGCCGGTCGAACGAGCAGCCGATCGACGGACGTCTGGACGAAGCCGGCGCCGAGGTAGAGGTTGCGGGCGGCGTCGGTCTGGAAGCCGACCTTCAGGCGGCGTGCGCCTTTGCGTGCGAGCCGATCGAGGCCGTTCGTCAGCAACATGCGGGCGAGGCCGCGTCGCTGGTATTCGTCCTCGACGCGCATCGGTTCGAGGAGCCCGACCAGCGTCGTGTGGTCGAACCAGAACAACGCGTAGCCGGCGACCCTGCCATCCGCATCCTCAACCGCCAGATCGAGCGTCGGATCGTAGAGCGAGCACTGTCGTAGCCGCGGCTCGACCAGTTCACCGTTGCGAGCGATCATCGGGTGCGGGCGATCCGCGCGTGCGACGCGATCGACGATGGTGAACCCATCGACCTGCGCCGACCGGCGGGCGATCGTCGGCGTCCATCCATGTGGTGCCCGACAACTCGTCGGTCATCGCGAATCCACTCTGGATGGCGAGGTCCACCAGCAGCGCGTCGTCCTCGCGCACGAGCACCTGGAGTGCCTGGCCCTGGTGTCCGGCGGCGGCTTCGAACGTCGCGGCCCAGACGTCTTCCTCCTTGACGATCGACGGCACGGCGAAGACGTCTGCTTGCCAGGTAGTCGTCCCAGGCCGTCAACCCGGCCGCCGCCACGGGGCCGAACTCGTCGAACCAGACCGGCAGCGCGAGCTCGTCGGTTGCCCGGGGGCGGCGCCACCACCACTGCACGTCGGCGGCCTCCCACATGCCGCCGAGCGGATCGGCCAGGCGAGCGCGTTGGAGGACCGTGGTCGTCGCGTTCAGCCGCTCGAGACCCTGCAGCAGCTCCCGTCGCACGACCACGTTCGTCAAGCGTATTGACTGGTCCGCAGAACTCGGGACCCGGCATATCTGGTGGTGTGACCGGGACGCCGGCCCATCGTGTGCGATGTGAGGCCAGTCGCAGAGCGAGACAGCGCCGGAGCAATTCGCTCCGGCGCTGTCTCAAATACCTCTCAAATGTGCATCCGCTCAAAGAGCGGCGTTATTCAGCTCGATGGCGGCGGAGGCTGCGTGCTGCCGTAAGCCACCGTGAAGCCGTCGTTGTCACTGTCCGGATTCGACGGCGAGGCGATGACCGTGCTGCCGTTGTTGGCGAGCATTTAGATCCGGTCGACGGTCGCTCCGGCCGCCGGGTTCATCAGGGCCGTGTTCGGCGTGGACGATGTCCCGTACTTACCCGGGTCGAACGTCACGTTGGTGGTCTTGGTCAAGGTGGCGAGGTCGCTGACGCTCGTGCAGCCGTCAGCGATGCAAGGCCTCTCGTGGATGGCCTCCACGCTGCCCTCGGACGATCCGACAGCCTTCTTGCTTGCCGTCCGCTTTCCCTTCTGACCTGTCGTGACGTCCTTGACCGTCATAGACCACGTCTTCGTGCTCTGGTTGAACGCCACCGTGGTCTTGATCGTGTCGCCGGGATGGATGACCAGGCTCAGAGGATTCTCGGCAGCGGGCAGTACCTCGGTCCAGGCCTGGTAGAAGGCGTGGCCGTTCTGGTTGTCCGCCTCAGTGCCGGCCTGGACGAGTGTCCCGTCGTTCAGTCCGCCGATTCCCACCCAGTCAGACGAGAACTGAGACCCGGAGAGGCCGGTGTTCACAGTCGGAACCTTCCAGGTGTCGACGACGCTCTTGTAGGTCCCGTTCGGGGCGCCCTGGGCATAGCCGGACCAGTTGAACGAGCCGAGCTGACTGATTCCACTGACCGATTCCCCGTTCGGTGCTCCTCCCGGAAGAGGCGCAAGAATTGCTCGGCCTCCCGCACCTGTGGATGCTCCAGCCGGACCGGCTGCAGCCGCAGCCCCCAGCAGCATCGTTCCGCCCGACAACGCGCCCACAAGCGCGGCCGTGACCAACCTTGACCGATGACGCATACCGCCTCCACTCACCCTGGCGTCATCGAACGACCGGTCGTCGCTCTCCCCCGCCTGTGCCAATATGACGAAAATAATGTAGCTCAAGTGATGTGATTTTGGGAGGCCACCGGAGCTGCGGCCGGGTCGACGAACTCGCGTCGGCTCCTTACTCAGGTTGCGCTCAGATCCGATTCAGGAGCTCGCTCTTCTTGGATGCGAACTCCTCCTCCGAGATGATGCCGCGACGTCGGAGGTCATCGAGCTCGATGAGGCGGTCGCGGATCTCGAAGTGACCGCCCGTCTGAGCCGCGGCGGACGGCTCGGCCGGGTGCGGGGCTGCGGCGGGGCCCGTGGGTGGCATGGTCGGCGGCGCCGCGCTCCCGGAGTCGACCGACGTGCCTATTCCAAATGGGGGAGTGTCGAACTGTCCTTCGTCACTGCCGGATGCGGGTGGCGTGGCCGTGGCCGTGGCGTCACCGCGCGCGCCACTCGTCTCGAGGCAGGAACTCGTCGGGGACGGGTTCGCGGCGGCCGCCGCCGAGGATCTCGTTGATCTGCGAGTTGATCACACGCTGCACGACGGCCGGCTTGCGCACGAACTCGAGCGTGAGCGAGTCGTCCTCGCCCTGCACGTCGACGACGACGCGCCCGGTCCCGAGCACGCGCTCGATCAAGGTCTGCGAGATGTTGACCTCGGTGATGCGCTGGAGCCGCAATTGGACCGTGTCGCGGCCGAGGATGCCCTGGCGGACGATGATGCGGGTCGACGTCAGGGCGATGACGTAGGAACGCCAGCGAAGGTAGCGACCGAGCAGCCACAGCCCGGGGATAAGGGCGAGGATCAAGAAGGGGTAGTTGGTCCACCCCGGCGCGTGCTGCCACACGATGAGGATGGCGACGATGGCGATCCACGTCCCGAGGGAGGTGAAGAGGGGGCCGAAGAGGAAGATCCAGTGAGGGCGCAGCTCGGCCAGGAGCTCCTCGTCCTCGTTGAGGAACTTCCGAGGCAGGGCCATGCCTGGCCAGAGTACCGGCGGGACCTGCGGCGGCGGCGTCTCGGGCGGCCCGACCAATAGCCTGGGGCGCCGTGCCCTACTCCGAGGTGTCGCCCCAAGAAATCATGGCCCGGCTCGCGGCCGGAAACGAGGTCTTCCTCCTCGACGTCCGGGAACCCGACGAGGTGTCGGCGTGGGCGTATCCAGTGGGCGTGAACATCCCGCTGGGGCAACTCGGCGACCGGCTGGGTGAACTCCCGCGAGACGTCACCATCACGGTGGCCTGCCACGTCGGCGGCCGGTCGGCGGTGGCCGCGGCCGCGCTGAGCGAAGCCGGTTGGAGCGCCGAGAACCTCACGGGGGGTGCCGTGGCGTGGGCGGCTGCGGCGGAGTCGCCGGGTGGCGAGGCGCCGGGCGCGCGGGGTGGATGACGTCTCTGGTTCGGTTACCGCGACATCTTGTGAGCGGTTGGCCCTTGTGAGTGTACTAGTCATCTAGTACACTCACACACATGGTGGGCGAGCCGCTGATCCAATTCCGCTTGGACCGGCGCTCCGGGAGTCCCGGCGTACCGCCAGGTCGTCGACCAGGTGCGCCAAGCCGTGCAGCTGGGCACGCTCCGCCCCGGCGACCAGCTGCCGACCGTGCGCGACGTAGTCAAGCAGATCGCCATCAACCCGAACACCGTCCATCGCGCCTACCGGGAGCTGGAGACGCGCGGCGTGACCGAGGGCCGTCAGGGCATCGGCACGTTCATCGGTCCTGGCGTTCCCGAGGTACCCGAGCACCAGGGCGAGCTCGAGCGAGAGCTGCGACGTTGGATGGACCAGGCCCGGGCGGCCGGGCTGAGCAACGAGGCCATCACCGCCCTCGTGACCAAGACCTTGCAGACCGCACTCATGGAGGTGTCATGAAGGAATCGGCGATTGAGACGGTCGACCTCGGGCGGCGCTATGGCAGGCGATGGGTACTCGAGAACTGCGACCTGCAGGTGCCGGTCGGAACGGTCACGGGGCTCGTCGGCCCGAACGGCGCCGGCAAATCGACGCTGATGCGGCTGTGCGCCGGCCTGTCCCGGCCCACCACTGGACATGTGTCGATCCTCGGCGACGAGATCCGCCCGAACGGCACCGCGCACCTGGCGCACATCGGCTACCTCGACCAGCACCGGCCGATGTATCGAAGCCTCCGGGTTGAAGAGGCGATGCGACTGGGCCGCCGGCTGAACACACGATGGGACGACGATGCCGCGCGGACGTGGATCGCCGAGTTGGGTGTGCCGCCGCGTGCCCGGCTGAGCGCGCTGTCGGAGGGTCAGGCGACCATGGTCGCCCTCGTCGTCTGCCTGGCGAAGGTCCCAGAGGTGGTCGTGCTCGACGAGCCGCTGGCCAGTCTCGATCCGCTCGCCCGCCGGCAGCTCATTGAGACCCTGCTCGGCGCGGTCACGGACCGCAGGACCACCGTGTTCCTGTCCTCACACATCGTCAGCGAGCTCGAGCCCGTGTGCGACCACCTGGTCATCATGTCCGAGGGACGCGTCAGTATCGCCGGCTCGGTCGAGTCGCTGCTTTCCGAGCACCACCTGGTCGTCACGCGCTCCGAAGGCCCACCGGTGCCGGGCACCCTCGAGACCGTGTCCGTCCGGGGAGCCCAGCGCCAGTCCACGTCGCTGGTCCGCGGTGACATCACCGGTCTCGACGCATCGACCCAGGTACTCGCGACGAACCTGGAGGAGATCGTCCTGGCCTATCTGGCCAACGGCCATGGCGAGACACGCCGGGCCGATGAGGAAGGAGTACCGGTATGACCTGGCTCGTCTGGCGTCGGCACCGACTGACCATTGGCGTGGCGCTCGCCGTGCTGGTCGTCCTCGCGCTCTGGATGGCGTGGCAGGTGCACACCTTCGACGTGGAAAGACAGAGCCCTGCGTGTCTGATCGGGGGCGGTGGCTGTGCACTCGGCTCCAACCGGTTCTTCTCCCTGAACGTCGAGGTGACGCTGGCGAACCTCGTCCTCCTGGCCGCGCCCTGCGCACTCGGCGTCGTGTTCGGCGCGCCGCTGGTGGCGTCCGAGCTCGAGCACCGCACCAACCGTCTCGTGTGGACCCAGGGAGTGTCGCGGACCCGTTGGCTGCTGACCAAGTGGGTGCTGCTCCTGGTGGCGTTGGCGGTCCTCATGACCGCTCTGACCGTCGTGTCGCAGTGGTGGTCGGGACACGTCACCGAGTCCAACCTCCTGCTCCATGTTTTCCCGGTTGGGAGAATGGGACCCGGCTACTTTCCGGTGACCGGCGTCGTCGCCACGGCCTATACGGCGTTCGCTTTCAGCCTCGGTACGGCTGTCGGGGCTCTGGTCCGGAGGACGGGATGGGCGGTCTTCGCCACCGTCGTGCTCTACGGCTTGATCGCCGTTTTCATGGCGCTGGTCGTCCGTCCGAACCTCGAGCCCCAGCTGTTCGTGCCCTTCGACCTTCAGGCAAGCCACACCGCTTCAGGCATCGAGACCAGTCCGTACTCGGGGCCGTCCGTACCGGCGGGCTCGTGGGACCTCGGGACCGGATACCGCTACGCGCCCGGATGGCAGACGAATCAGACCCGATCCGCCGGCGCGGTGGCGCAGGAGTGCGAGAACCGCACGGAGTCCGGCTCCGGCCAATCCGGGGTGACGACCTTCGCCGATTGCCTCACCCACTACCACGTGCAGCAGGGCGAGTTCTACCAGAGCGCCGATCACTACTGGCCGCTGCAGTGGCGCGAGTCCGCCATCCTGATCGGCGCCTCCGCGCTCTGCCTCGGGGGCACGGTCATCGCCGTCCGCCGGTGGCGGGCGTGACGTCCGGCTCGAGTGCATCCCTGCGCCTTGTCGCGCCGCGCGGACTCAGTAGGGCTGGTGGGGATCGAACCCACGACTAAAGGATTATGAGTCCTCTGCTCTAACCACTGAGCTACAGCCCCACCGGGAACTCTAGGTGTCCCTTCCACCCGTCCCGAGGAGATTCGAGGGATGCGATGTAGGGCAGCGGGCGACACCAGCCCGTTGTCCTGATCAAGTCTTGTAGCCTTAGGGGCACGCAAAAAACCTCGGCAACCAGCATGCTCGTCGGCACGTCCGCCTTGCTGATCGCCACGAGCCTTGCCGTCGTGCTCGTTGCCGCTCCCCCAGCTTCGGGTGTTCCCGATGTAGCCGGAGGGACGTCATGTGCGAGTTTCGAGGGACCCTTTCCAGGGGGTCCTTTCTCGCTCAGCGGGTGTTCCGACGTCGCCAGCACCGGCAGGTCGGGAACACTCGACAACCGGACCGGCGTCATCACGTGGGCGACCGGCAAGACCACCGCGGTCTCGTACCAGCTGACACCGGTCACTCACCAAATGCCGAAGCGCGGTTGCCCTCCCACTTCGGCCGCAGAGTTCAAGCTGCGCGGCACCGTGACCGCCGACACCACGGGCTCGATTGAGGTCGGGGGACCGGTGGTCGGGAAGGTCTGTGCGCGTGAGAACGGTGTCCTGGCCAACGTACCTGGCACCCGGCTGAAGATCCTCTGACACGCGCGACGACGCCGTGTAGCCCTGGACGGCGTTTGGGCCGCTCTCGACCACGAACCGGTCCGCCAGCTCCGGGGGCGGGTCCTCAGAAGGGCCGCCGGCCGCGATCATGGTGCGATGCCCGACCAGGTCGCTCCGGCCGCTGCGCCGTGACGGCGACCACCGCCTCCCCCTCGGCCACGCCGCTGGACTCGCCGCGCTCGGTCCTCCGGGCTGGACGCGTGTCGCCGGGAGATCGCCTCGGGCCCTTGATCGTCGTCGCCATGGCGGTGGTTTGGGGACTCTGGGAGCTGCGCGCCGAGGTTCGACCCGTGCCGTACCTCGACGACTCGTCCATCCACGAGCAGATGACGCGTTTCGCCGCGGCACGTATCTCGTCCGGGCACCTACCCCTGACGAGCTGGTTCCCCTACCTCGGGCTGGGCTCGCCTCAATACCTGCACTACCAGAGCCTCCCCTCCATGACGGCCGGGTTGATCGGTACGGTGGTCGCACCGGACACGGTCTTCCGCTGGTCCCTCTACCTCTTGTTGGCGCTGTGGCCCGTGTCGGTGTTCTGGGCCGGCCGGCTCTTCGGCCTCAGCCGCTGGACCGCGGCGTCGGCGGCCGCCGTGTCACCGTTCCTCGCCTCGGTGCCGGGCATCGGCTACGAGACCAAGGCCTACGTGTGGGCGGGGTACGGGGTATGGACCCAGCTCTGGGCGTCGTGGACCCTGCCCCTTGCCTGGGGTTTCACCTACCGCGCCCTGTCGTCGCTCCGGCGTCGAAATCTCATTCCGGCGGTCTTCTTCATCATGGTGACGATCGCCCTCCACTTCGAGACGGGCTACATGGCCGTCGTCCCCCTCGTCGTCTGGCCGTTCCTCGTCCCCTCGGACCTCCGACGACGGCTCGGGCGCACCGTCGTCGTCGGCGGCGCGGCGTTCCTGGCGTCGGCCTGGGTCGTCGTGCCGGTCCTGGCCCAGTCGCAATGGGCCGCAAAGAACCAGGTCCTGGAGGGGACCGGGCTCGAGAACGGCTACGGCGCGCGCCAGATCCTGGACTGGCTCTTCACGGGCCGCCTCTACGACGACGGTCGCTTCCCCATCGTCACCATCCTCGTCGCCGTCGGGATCGCAGTCTGCGTTGCCCGATGGCGGCGGAACATCGCCGGACGCGCCCTCCTCACCATCTGGTTCGTCACGCTCCTCATGACCTTCGGGCGCACGACCTTTGGCGGGCTTTATGCGATCATCCCCGGCACCAGCGACGTGTTCATCCGCCGCTTCCAGATGGGCGCGCAGCTCTCGGGGATTCTCCTGGCCGGCGTGGGGACAGCGTTCGTAGGCCGATGGCTGCTCGACGCACTCGTCCACCGGCTGCCCGACAACCGAAGGGCGCGCCTGTCGGAACCGGCCGGACGCGCCCTGATCAGCGGTGTCTGTGTCGCCGTCCTCGTAGTTGCGCTCGCACCGGCCTGGAACTCGCTGGACTCCTACGACGCACACAACGCGACCAACGTCGGACTACAGACCACGGCCGACGCGCGGCAAGAACCCCAGATCGACGAACTCGTCCGCTACGTGCGCGCCCACCCACGGGGCCGGGTGTACGCCGGCCTGCCGACGAACTGGGGCTCGTCCTTCACCGTCGGCGCAGTGCCCGTGTTCAAGTACCTCGAGAACGAGGACATCGACGAGGTCGGCTACACGCTGCGGACCGCGTCGCTGATGACCGATCCCGAGTACCACTTCGACGAGGCGAACCCGGGCGACTACCCGCTCTTCGGCATCGGCTACGTCATCGTCCCTGAGGGCCGCCAGCCTCCTGTGGCCGCACACCGCGTCGGGTGCTCGGGGCCGTACTGCCTCTGGGCGCTACCCGACGGTGGCTCCATCCACCTCTACGACACGACGGGCGTACTGCGACGCGAGCCGCGCCGACGTGGGGACACAGAGCGCTCCCCTTCTCAGGTCCTCGCTGCTCGACGAACAGCGAGACCTCACCGTCGGCTTCAACGGTCGTCCGGCGGCGCGGCCGACCGCCCCGGGCGGCCACGGTTTGATTGGGAAACCGGGCCGCGTACTGGTCGAGCACAGCGACCTGGCGAACGGCAAGGCCAGCGCCTTGGTTCATGCCGACCGTGCCGCCACGGTCGTGTTGAGCGCCTCCTACGACCCCGGCTGGCACGCCAGCGTCGACGGGCACGCCGAACCGACGGTCATGGTCGCGCCGGCGCTCGTCGGCGTCGTCGTCGGGCCCGGGACCCACACCGTGACCTTCAGCTACGGCGGGTTCGGCTCCTACGACGCGCTGTTCCTGCTCGCGCTGGCCGTGTTCGCGGTGATGGCCGCGACGCCGCCGCTCGTCCGGATCGTCCGTCGCCGGCGTCACTGACGACTGCGGCTGGAGGACGGAACAACAACCGGCCGGGCCGGGATGTTGGATGGCGGCCAGGCTTACTTGGAGCCAGGCCTACTGCAGATAGCCCTCGACGGTGTCGGACGAACGCTCGTGCGCCTGGTCCGGGTCCAGTCCGGCGTTGCGCTTGGCCCGGCGCTGCCGCAGCGTGTCCCAGAGCTTGTCCAACGTGACCTCGACCTGGTCCAGGCGCGCCCGTTCCTCGTCGCTCAATCCTTCGCCGACGTGCGCCTCCTCGAGCCGCTGCTCCTCCGCGGCCAGCTCGTTGATCCGATCCACGATCTGCCTGTCGTCCATGTGCGCTCCGTTCGGTGGTCCCACCACGCCCAGTCTGCCCCTCCTCAGGCGGCCGCGACGAGTTCGCCGTCAGACTCGGCGACCCCGGTGCTCGCTCCGGCCAGGGCCGGAGCGAGCACGTCCGCCACAGTGGCGGCGAGGTGGAACGTCATGGCTTCGCGCACCTCATCGGGCACGTCCTCGAGGTCGGGGCCGTTGCGCTCGGGCAACACGACCTCGGTCAGCCCCGCCCGGTGTGCGGCCAGGACCTTCTGCTTCACGCCCCCGATGGGCAGCACCCGACCCTGCAGAGTGACCTCGCCGGTCATCCCCACGACCGGGCGCACCGGCACTCCACGCAGGAGGCTGACCAGCGCGGTGGTCATGGTCACACCCGCCGACGGTCCGTCCTTGGGCACCGCTCCCGCGGGCACGTGGACATGGAAGCGCTTCCCGGCGAATGCTGCTGGGTCGATGCCGAGCTCGAGCCGCGTGCGAGCGCACGTAGGACAAGGCGATTTCGGCCGACTCCTTCATCACGTCGCCGAGCTGGCCCGTGAGAGTGAGGCCTTCGGGCCCGTCCGACACACTCGCCTCGACGTAGAGCACGTCGCCGCCCGCCCCGGTCACGGCAAGCCCTGTGACCACACCGGGCACGCTGGTGCGCTCCGCCGCCTCGAAGAAGAAACGCGGGCGGCCGAGCCAGCCGCGGATGTCGGGCGCGTCGACGGCAACGGGCGCCTGAAGCTCACCCGACGCCAATTTCGTCGCGACCTTCCGCAACAGTCGTCCGAGCTCGCGCTCGAGGTTCCTCACGCCGGCCTCGCGGGTGTAGTCCGCCACCACGGTCCGCACCGCTTCGTCACTGATCTCCACCTCGTCTTCGTGCAACGCGGCACGAGCGACTTGGCGACCGATCAGATGGTGCTTTGCGATTGAGACCTTCTCCGACTCCGTGTAGCCGTCGATTCGGATGACTTCCATCCGGTCGAGGAGAGGCCCGGGGACGGTCTCGGTGATGTTGGCCGTTGCGATGAAGAGCACACGCGACAGGTCGAGGTCCACCTCGAGATAGTGGTCGCGGAAGGTGTGGTTCTGAGCCGGATCGAGCACCTCGAGCAGAGCCGAGGAGGGGTCACCCCGGTAGTCGGCGCCGAGCTTGTCGACCTCGTCGAGGACGATGACCGGGTTCATGGTGCCGGCCTCGCGCAAGGCGCGGACGAGCCGGCCCGGCTGCGCCCCGACGTAGGTGCGCCGATGGCCTCTGATCTCGGCCTCGTCGCGCACGCCGCCCAACGACACACGGACGAACTCGCGTCCGAGCGCGTTGGCCACCGACTCGCCGAGTGAGGTCTTGCCGACTCCGGGTGGCCCCACCGAGCGCGAGGATCGCCCCAGAGCCGCGGCCGTCCACCGGGGCGAGGCCCCGTTCCGCCTGCAACTTGCGGACGGCGAGGTGCTCCAGGATCCGGTCCTTGACATCTTTCAGTCCGTCGTGGTCCGCGTCGAGGATGCGGGCGGCCTCCACGATGTCGTGGCGGTCCTCCGACTCGACTCCCCACGGCACCTCGAGCACGGTGTCGAGCCAGGTGCGGATCCACCCGGTCTCGGGGCTCTGGTCGCTCGTCCGCTCCAGCTTGTCGACCTCGCGTTCGACCGCGGAACGCACGTGCTCGGGCAGGTCCCGCTCGGCCAGCTTGGCCCGATAGTCGTCAGGGTCGTCGTCCGCGCTCTTCCCGCTCAGCTCGCCCAACTCCTTGCGGATGGCCTCGAGCTGGCGGCGGAGCAGGAACTCTCTCTGCGTCTTCTCCATGCCCTCTTCGACATCGGTCTTGATCCGCTCGCGCAGGGCGAGGTCGGCCAGGGTGTCGCGGGCCCAACCGAGGACCAGGCGGAGTCGTTCCTCGACGTCGAGGGTCTCGAGCACCTGGACCCTCTGGGTCAAGGACAAGTCGGGTGAGTACCCCGAAACGTCGGCGAGACGGCTCGGCTCGGTGATCTCGCGCAGCTGCGCCGCAATGCGACCGGCACCCCGGCTGTGCAGGATGTTCTCAAGCACGGCCCGGTATTCGCGGGCGAGCTCGTTCGCGGCGGCGGTGGGCTCGGGGTCGGCCAGCTGCTCGGCCTCCACCCAGAGCGCGTCTCCCGTCCCCGGGACGCCGGTGCCGATGACGGCCCGGGCGTCACCCCGGACGACCACGGCGGGCAGGCCGCCGGGGAGGTCACCCTCCTCCATGACCTCCGCCACCACGCCCACAGAGGCGAAACGGCCGTCAATGTGGGGGACGAGCAGCAGACGTCCACCAGCCGAGCGCGCCGCCCCAACGGCGGCCCTCGACTCGTCGGACTCAAGCGCCATGCTGAAGACCATGCCGGGCAGGACGACCCCGGACTTTAGGGGGAGCAATGGGAGTGTCACGTTCTCGTTCATCATCGGGCTCCTTCGATTGGCAAAGGGCACCATCGCAGTGCATCTGTCTGTCGGTGCAATTCGTCTGACTGGTCAACCATATGGGTGCGCCAACGATTCCCGAACCGCTCGCGCCGGGAGCAGGACCTATACGGCCGTCGCCGGCTGAGAGCCCCTGGTGAACACCCTGGGCACGCCGGTGCCCTGCGTCTGACACCTGGCGGCCCGACGGGGTTCGACCCACCCAAGGGCCCCGGGTGCCCTATCCATGGGCCCGGGTGCCGTCTCGCCGCACGACGAAATGGTCGCCGAGGCGACGTCGAACCGGTGGAGGGAGTCGAACCCTCGTGGCCTGCCTGGGAAGCAGGACTCTCGCCCTCGAGCGACACCGGCCTGCGCACTGGATCACGTCACGTCTCCCGGGGGGGTGGGGACGCGCCGGCTTTCCTTTTGTGTTGTCCACCGCGAGCCAGAACGCTCACAGGACGGGCCGGGGCGCGCTGCTCCGGCCGTGGCGGCCCAGGTGGGGATCGCGCCCACGCCACCGACATCACGCGTCGATGGCTCCTCTGGCAGATGGGCCTGAGGAGAACGTGGCCAGAACGCTCTGGCACCACGACTCCTGGCTGCGGTCCACGTTTGCCGATCGGTGTGACACGGACGCGTCACGGACGTGACCGTGTCACCAATCTGGCCTGTTGTTCGGTTTTCAATGTGCAAATGGCGTCGTCGACTTTGGTGAAATGACGCGTGAAACGATGTCCAATCGGTGCAGCATCGCCTGGCACCGTCGCCCCCGCGACCATGGGCGACCGCAGCGCCGAGCTCAGAGCGCCGCCCTCGCGGGTGAGTGATCAGTCCCCCGCGGTGTCCCCGGAACACAAAGGAGCCGCTCCCTTCCGGAAGCGGCTCCTCAACGGTCGAAGGACGATGGAAAAGTCCTGCTACGCCGTTGAGATCGCCTCCCACACCTTGAAGTTGCCGGCATCGGATGCATGGTTGGTCGCCAGCTTTGCGTCGCGGTCGCCGCCTGAACGGCCACGCTCGACCTTGCCGGTAAGGCAAAGGACCGACGCGCCCGCGGGTGCCGTGTGGGCCCGACATATCGCGCGAAGGAGGACTGCAACATGGGCGTGAGTATAGACCAATTCTAAGTAGCAATGGAAGATATTACGGTCAAATACGCCGCGGAGATTTGGTCATGAGCAGATTCGTTGCTCCTGCCATTCGTGGCCGGCTCCACCGCGCTCGACTTGTGCGCCTTCCGGGCGAGCCCGAAGCGACGCCCACGTTCAGCGTCCAGCTCGCGGGTCCAGCAGGCACGGGCCGGGATTGCCTACGCTGGACGAGTGGTGAAGATTGCCTCGGGGAGCCTGAGGTGAGCGTGACGGAGACCAGTCCCGCTGGAGCAGCCGGAGCCACCGTCGCTCCGGCGCGACCGGCGCCGGACCTCGACGACCATGACCACGAGCGGATGGCCCACATCGTGCTGGAGGGCTATACCCCCAAGGGCGGTGACTTCGTCTCGGTCGGTCCCAGCGTCGTCGAAGGGATGGTCAACCGCACGGCCGTACGTGCGCTCTGCGGCAAGGAGTGGGTACCGGGGCGAGACCCGAAGCGATATCCACTTTGTCCGACCTGCAAGGAGATCGCCGAGTCCATGGGCTGGCGGATCCCGGTCGACTGAGACGCGGCCGGGGCGCAGGGACGCAGGCGGGAACACGGTGGCCCGGGTCGGTTTCGACGCCGTCACGAAGCGGTTCGGCAACACGACAGCCGTCGACGGGCTGTCCCTCGAGGTGGCGGACGGGGAGCTCCTCGTCCTCCTCGGCTCCTCGGGATGTGGCAAGACCACCGCACTGCGGCTGGTCGCCGGTCTGGAGGAGGTGACCGACGGGGCGGTCTCCATCGGGGATCAAGTGGTGAACGACGTCGACCCGAAGGATCGCGACGTGGCCATGGTCTTCCAGAGCTACGCGCTCTACCCGCACCTGACCGTGGCGAAGAACATCGAATTCCCGCTCCGCCAGCGGGGGGTGGGAAGGAGGAGCGCGCGGCCAAGGTGCTGCGGGCGGCCGAGACGCTCGGCCTGGACGAGCTGCTCGGGCGCAAGCCGGCTCAGCTCTCGGGCGGCCAGCGACAGCGAGTCGCCCTGGCCCGGGCCATCGTCCGCGAACCGACGGTCTTCCTCATGGACGAGCCGCTCTCGAACCTCGACGCCGCCCTGCGGGTCCAGACGCGGGCGGACATCGTGGAGCTCCAGAGCCGCTTGTCGACGACGACGCTCTACGTGACCCACGACCAGGTCGAAGCCATGACGATGGGTCACCGCATCGCGGTGATGAGCCACGGTTTGCTGCAGCAGGTCGCCGCGCCGGAAGAGCTCTACTCCCGGCCGGCGAACGTCTTCGTCGCTCGTTTCCTCGGGAGCCCCGGCATGAACCTGCTGCCCGGCACGTTGGTCGAGACCGCCGCCGGCGGGACCCCAGCGACCTCCCCGGGCGCGGCACCCGGGGATGGAGGGCTGTCCGTCGCGTTTCCCGGCGCCGTCGGTCGCGCTGCCGGACGAGCTGGCGCTCAAGGCGCGCAGCATCGGGCCGGACGTAGTGCTCGGTCTGCGCCCCGAGGCCCTCAGCCTGAGCCCCAACGGCGAAATCGGTGCGAGCGTCATCATCGTCGAGTTGCTCGGGGCGGAGACCCATGTCATCTGCCACACCCAGGACGGGACTCGCCTCATCGTGCGTCAGTCCGCGGCCGCGACAAAGCCTGCGATCGGCGAGGACGTGCGCATCGCCGTGGACGGTGACGCACACTCGTACCACCTGTTCGAAGCGACCGGGGATGGGCCCCGACTGGCGGGGACGTGACGGCAGCCGACGTCGGCGCGGTCGCTCGGGCGGACCACCACGGGGCTCTGCGCTCGCGGCGTCGGCGGGAGGCGGGCCTTGCCTACGGCCTCCTCGTCCCCGCGATGGCCGTGTTCGTTGTCTTCTCCTTCTATCCGTTCCTCCGCAACTTCAAGCTGATGCTCTACGAAACGCCGCCCGTTCCGGGTCTGCCCGCCCACTACGTGGGGCTGCACCAAATCTGGCCGACCATCTCGTCGACCCAGTTCACCCAGAGCCTGGTCACCACGCTGGTCTTCGTGATCATGGTCGTGCCGACGAGCATCCTGCTGGGGCTGGTTCTGGCCGTCGCGGCACATCGCAAGCTGAAGGGCATGACCGTCTACCGGTTGATCTTCTCCTCCACCGTGGTCAGCTCGGTGGCGGTGGCCTCGGTCATTTTCGGCACCCTGCTCAACCCGGTGGTCGGTCTGCTGCCCTGGCTCGGAATCAACCCGACCCCGCCGGCGCTCGAGAGCACGACCTGGGCCCTCCCGTCGGTGGCCCTCATCACCATCTGGCAGTTCCTCGGGCTGTCCTTCATCATCATGACGGCGGGGCTCAGTTCGGTGCCCGACGAGCTACTCGAGGCGGCCCGCATCGACGGTGCCGGGGCATGGACGCGCTTCTGGCGCATGACCGTCCCACTGCTTTCCCCGACGATCTTCTTCGCTCTCGTCGTGAGCACCATCTATGCGTTCCAGGCGTTCGGCGCCGTGGACATCCTCATCGGCAACACCAACACGGTCCGCCTCCACACCAACGTGCTCGTCTACAACATCGTGAACACGCTCCAGGTCGAGAACAACCCGGGCGAGGCGGCCATCATGGCCACCGTCCTGTTCCTCATCCTGCTCGGACTCACCCTCGTACAGATTCGGCTGCTCGAGCGGAGGGTGAGCTATGCCCGCTGAGCCCGCGAGCGGCCCGGTTCTCGCCGCCGACCCGGACGATTCGGCGAACCCCCGAACCGCCGCCAAAGTCTCCGCGCCACGACGGCCACGCCGACGCCTGCGGACCATAGGGGCGTACACCGCGTTGACCGCCTGTGCCATCGTCGTGCTGTTCCCGATTTACGTCACGATCGTCAACTCGCTGCTCGTGCCCGACCAGCTCGTACAACAACCGCCACCCCTGATTCCCACCGAACCGCAGTGGCACAACTACGTGGCGGCATGGACCACAGGCAACATGTCCAAATACATGGCGACCTCGGCCGTGATGACGCTGGCCATTGTCGCCGGCCAGTTGATCACCTCCATCCTGGCCGGCTACGCCTTCGCCTTCTTGCGCTTCCCCTTCAAGCGGACGCTGTTCCTGGTCTGCCTGGTCACCCTCATGATTCCCGGGGAGGTCACGTTCATCACGAATCTGGACACGGTCTCGTCACTCGGCTGGTTCAACACCTACGCCGGGCTCTCGGTGCCGTTCCTGGCCACCGGTTTCGGGATCTTCCTCCTGCGCCAAGCCTTCCTCCAGATCCCCCGCGACCTCCAAGAGGCGGCTCAGCTCGACGGTTACGGGCACATCCGGTTCATGACACGCGTGGCGGTGCCGCTGGCCCGACCCGCGCTGGCCGCGCTCGGTGTCTTCTCGTTCCTCGGCGCGTGGAACCAATACCTCTGGCCCCTGGTGTCGACCGGTGGTACCACGCCACTCAACACGGTGCAGATCGGGCTCAAGCAGCTGCTGGGGACCCAGGTGAGCCAGATCCCCGTCTCGCTCGCCGGCGCCGTCATCGCGTTCGTGCCCCTGGTCATCTTGCTGCTGATCTTCCAGAAGCAGCTGGTCCGGAGCCTCACTGCCGGCGCCGTGAAATAGTCCCGGGGAGGGCCACCACCCACGTGAGCCGCGGTGCTAGGCATTGGGCATGCGGATCCCTTCGCTGAGCCGACTCGCCGCTGCAGCCCTGTTCGTCTCCACCGCAGGGGTGACTGCCGCCGGAGCAGCGGGCACCCTACCCGCAGGGGCGTCCACCAAGTTGCCGTCCTGCAACCTGGCCGCGCTGAACAAGCACCGTGGCATCGTCAACATCACCTACTGGGAATCGGCGAACCAGCAAAACCTCACCGTCCTCGAGGGCATCACCAAAGCGTTCAACTCCTCGCAGTCCAAGGTCCACGTCACCTTGGTCACGCAGGCGGGGTACGACGACACCTGGCAGAAATACACCGCCGGCCTCACCAACGGCCAGCTACCCGACGTCGTCCAACTCGAGGACCAGCGGACGCAAGAGGCCATCGACACCCAGTCGTTCCTCCCGGTGCAGTCGTGCATGAACGCGGCGAAGTACTCGACGAGCGACTTTCTCCCGCGTCCGCTCGCCTACTGGCGGGTGAACGGTGTGCAGTGGGCCATGCCCTTCGCCGTGTCCGCGCCTATCGTGTACTACAACCAGAACTCGTTCACGAAGGCCGGACTCAACCCGGCGGCCCCGCCCCTGACGCTCTCCCAGATGGTCTCCGACGCCGAGGCGCTGAAGAAGTCTGGTACCGGGATGGGTCTCGTGCTCGACCCGTGGCACCTCGAGACCTGGCTGGCCACGGCCAACCAGCTTTTCGTGAACAACCAGAACGGGCGCAGCGCCCGCGCCACCAAGGGCGTGTTCAACACGAAGACGGCGGTGTCCATCTTCAGCCAACTCGACACCCTGGTGCGCAGCGGGTGGGCCACCACCAACCCCTCCTCAGGCCCGGACGCCGTCGACAACCTGCTGGGCATCGGCAGCGGCAAGTACGGCATGACCATCGAGACGTCGGCCGCGCTCGGATCCGTAACCAAGCTCTTGGGCAGCGGCCAGTACGCCAACGTCAAGCTCGGTGTCGGACCCTTCCCGGTTTACAGCTCCTCGGTCCGGGGCGGCATCGAGCCCGGCGGCTCGGGCACGTACATCTCGAACAAGGTCCCTGCCATCGACCAGGCCGCGGCCTGGACTTACGTCGCTTACCTGATGAACACTCAATCGCAAGCGACCTGGGCTGCGGGCACCGGCTACATCCCCGTGCGCAAGTCCTCCGCCCAGACGGCAACGGTCCAGCACCTGTGGGCCACCGAGCCTGGGTACAAGATCGCTTACAACCAGATCAACAACGGAGCCAACACCCCGGCCACCCAGGGCTCGGTCATCGGACCCTACGCGGACGTGCGCACCGACGTCCTCAACGCCGAGATCTCCATGTACACCCAGGGGGTGTCGCCGTCCAAGGCGGTCTCGACGGCCCAGTCCGCGGTGAATCAGACCATCTCGAGCTACAACAGCCGGCTCAGCGCGTCGTAGACCGCACGACAAGCGCAAGCCTCGCGGTTGCCGACCAGCTGGCCGGAGCCGCCAACGCGTCCTGCTTGAACGTTTGAGTTCGGCTGGGCGCGCTTGCCCGACGGGCTGGGCGCGTTGCCCGACGGGCTGGGCGCGTTTGCCCGACGGGCTGGGCGCGTTTGCCCGACGGGCTGGCCGCGCCAGCCCGAACCGGTCGGCATTGACGCGCCGCCACACCGGGGCTCGACTGCGGCCGCTCCATAACTTGCCCGCAAGCGTTTGGCGACGGGTCGTGGCTACGAGGCCAAACAGTCGACATCGCCAACGAAACAATCCACTACAAAGCCTTGGAAACAATTCCTATAAATTTGATATGACCACTGGTAATAGTTTACATTGCAACGGCCGCAGGGGCTCGAGAGGGCGCGACGGCACTCCAACCGAACGATCGAAGGGATTCTCTGTGAGACACAAGTCAGCAGTCGTAGCGCTCAGCCTCGCCGGGCTGGTCGCCACCGCGCTGCCAGTCCTGAGCAGTGGCACGGCTTCGGCGGACTATGCGCCCCAGGCGGGCGATGTCGTGGGCGTGACTGGCGACACCCCTCAATATCCCCTCGCATTCGCCGCCGACGGCGATGTGACCGGTTCGCCGG
This sequence comes from uncultured Acidimicrobiaceae bacterium, assembly GCA_963767195.1. GTDB lineage: Bacteria > Actinomycetota > Acidimicrobiia > Acidimicrobiales > RAAP-2 > Bog-473. The sequence goes on from CAVYDA010000001.1 coordinate 1,445,854, forward strand.
GCTTCAACGGCTCCGGCAACAAGAACCGCTTCGTCGCCTTCGGCGCGACCCCCGACGGGAACGGACGCTCGGCGTACACGAACAGCGTGACGACCGGATCCGCCTCGACGCTTCTCAACCCCACAGACGTGCTCCGCGCCGGTACGGATCCCGTCTTGCGGGTCTCGAGCAGCGGCGCCGCCGTCTCTGCGCTGCTGGCCGACCAGAACTCGCCCGAGGTCATCAACTACGTGGCCTCCTCGACTCTCCCGACCGCGGCCCAGCAGTCGCAGGCGGGGAGCCAAAGCTGGAACTTCCTGCACGTGGTCGAGATCGGCACCGACTCCGTTCAGATCGCCGTGAACGGCAGTTCGACCAACGCGCCCACCGGGCTGTCTGCCGCCGAACTGCTCGCCATCTACACGGGCGTCGACACCAAATGGAGCCAGCTGCCGGGCAACTCGGGCGGATCGACCGATACGATCGTTCCGCTGATTCCGCCGACGTCGTCTGCGATCTACAAGACCTTCCTCGCCGACTTGACGACGGCCAACGGCGGCAATACGCCGACCCTCTCGACGAGCGTGAAGACGGTCGAGCAGAACGACCCGACCGTCATCACCTCCAGCGCGAGCGCGGCTGACGAGCTCGTTCCCTTCTCGGCTGCCCGCCTGAGTCTGTGGAACAGCGGGTACTTCTACAACCCGAACGCCCCGTTCGGCAGCAACGACGCCACCACCGGCAACAACGGGCACGGCAGTGCGTTCCCCCAGAGCGGGACGTCGACACCCCTGTCGGCGGGCGTCAAGCTCCTGACCGGAACCCCCGGGGATGGCGGCGCGGTGTACAACAGCCCGGTCACCGACTACGTGATCTTCCGTCAGAGTGATGCCAACTCCACGACGCCGTTCGAGCCGGGCAGCTCGCTGAACTGGGTGCAGACCCTGTTCTCGGACCCGGCCTCGCCCGGTACCCCGTGGTTCGCCAAGCCCGCCGGCAAGGCTCTCGTCGCCGCAGCCGGCGTGACGCCCGTCTATAACGACTTGGGCGACGTGAGCCACGGCTAACCGGAGCTGTTGCCAAGACGACGCCGCGCCGGGCCGGGACGAGACCCACGAGGTCCCTCGGCCCGGGCGGTGGCGTGGTCCCGTCACTCACTCGCACCTCCATCCCAAGAAATCAAGAGAAAGAACGCTCACTATGAAGAAATTGCGAACGAAGGGCACCGTCGCCGTCGGCGTGCTCGCGCTGGTGTCGGGGATATTCACCGTCGGGCTTGCCGGAACCGCGTCGGCGGCGGGGAATCCCCCCTGGGAACCGGACCCCAGCTCCGTGGGCGGCCTGGCCTTCTTCAACGCCGCCGGGCAGCAGGTCACCGGTGGGAATCTGACGGACTCGCCCATCGCGGCCTACGTCGAGGGCAGCTCGACCGTCCGCAGCGGAGACACCGTGGCCACGCTCTACGGGTACCTTCCGGTGAAAGGCCAACTGCCGACGCAATGGTCCGGTGAGCAGCTCGGCCTGACCACCACGTTCCCCAACCCCTCTGCGCCGGCCCCGCTCAACACGTCCACGCTGCCGGTCGAGACCGGGAACAGCGGTGACGAGACCGTCGCCACTCTGGAGACCGACTTCCCGAACAAGGACAAGACGACCGACGGCTACGCCGGGATGTACCAGCTGCGGCTCTACACCAACGCGCCGCGCAAGGTGCAGAGCACGGAGTACGACTCCGCCGACATCTTCATCAAAGGGAAGACATGGACGGAGGTGTTTTCGGCCGGGCCGTTGACGATCACCACGGCGAAGCTCGCGAAGGGCACCGTCGGCAAGGCGTACTCGGCCACACTGGCCGCGGTGGGTGGCAGCGGCGCGTACACCTGGTCGCTCGCCACCGGATCCTCGCCGCTCCCGAAGGGATTGAAGCTGTCGACGGCCGGAGTCATCTCGGGCACGCCGAAGAAGGCTGCGACGACCAGCATCACCGTGGAGGTCCAGGCGGGCGCGAGCAGCGCCACCAAGGCCCTTTCCATAAAAGTGAAGTAATCCGCCGGGTGCTCGTGGACTCTGGTCCATGAAAAACGAAAGAACCACGGGCGGCGATGGAATCGCCCGTGGTTCTTTCGCGTCCGACCCTCTTTCTTCGACCCGTTCTTCCTCGTCATTCCCCGGATTGGTTATTGACAAGTATTCCGCGCGAGTCAATTAATTCTCTAGATCCGCGCGGATCAATTGATCCTAGAGATCTGATAGGTTTTCCCGATCATGAGACGGCCTAGGCGAGAGCCTTCGATCGCGCCTGCCCGCAGGCGGTGGCTGGCCGGCGCGGCGACCCTCGGGCTGATCTGGCTGTCCATCTGGACTCCGACTGCGGCCTCGACGGCCCTCCCGTACAAGGACCCCGACGCAATCGGCTCCATCGGGCTCTGCGACGCGCACGGCCACCAGGTGACGAGCGGGAGCGTGAACAGCGCGCCGTTCGCGTGGCGGGCCGTCTCGACCAGCCCCGCGCCAGGGCCCTATGCGGGGGCGACGCGGACATCCGTCCTGATGGCGTTCCAGCCGATTCAGGGACTCGCACCTTCCGACTGGAGCGGCGACGCGCTCACCGCCGCTTCGCGCTACTCCAACCCTTCGAACCCGATGGCGGCCGCCACGGGGGCCGACGAGTCGCTGGCCGGGTTCATGACCGAGTACTCCCCGAAATGGGACGGGATCCTGCAGCTCCGCTTGTACCTCGACGCCGCCAACGAGCCCGTCTACTCGCTGCACTACCCCGCCCTCGACATCAAAGTCACAGGGAACACCTGGCACGCCCTTGACAGCGTGCCGGTCAACTGCAACGCGGGGTCGGTCCAGTCGATCGAGAGCATCCTGCTCCCCGCCTCGACGCTCAAGACCCCGCCTGGTTCGTCCACCACGAAGACAACTTCGGGCGGATCGAACGCGGGCGCGGCGGGCGTCTCGACGACTACGACCCCGACGACGAGTGCTGCCGCGAAAGCGGGTGCTGCCACCTCGCCCGAGTCGGCGACACCGAACGACATCGCTCCCAATACCTCGAGCTCTGGTCATTCGGGTGAGTGGGCCGTCGCCGCAGCCGTCGTCGCCCTGGCGCTCGTCCTCCTCGTCGTCGTCCTGGTTCGCTCCAGAGGCCGCCGCAGGCGCGCCGTCCCCGAGCCGGCCGCCTCCGCACCGACCGAAGACCGGGACGCAGATCGCGTCGCTGTCCCATCCACGAAAGGTTCGACTCAGTGAACACCCCGCCCCGCCGTCTGGTCCGCCAGGCCGGTATCACCCTGCTCGCCAGCCTGCTCCTGCTCCTGCTCGGCGGCAGCGTCCTCAGCAGCGTGAGCTGGCTCGGCTCCGCTCCCGCGGGGGCGAGTTCGGCTCCGCCGTGGGAGCCCGATCCCGACTCCGTCGGCGGCCTGTTGTTCTACAACTCCTCCGGACAGGTCGTGACGGGTGGGAACATCACCGACTCACCGATCGCCGCGTACGTGCAGGGCAGCTCGACCGTCCGCACCGGCGACACGGTCGCCACCCTGTACGGCTATCTCCCGGTCAACGGCCAGCCCACCTCGGAATGGTCCGGGGAGCAGCTGGGACTGACGACCATCTTCCCCAACCCCTCGGCGCCGGCTCCGCTCAACGCGTCGCCGCTCCCGCTCGAGACCGGGAACAGCGGTGACGAGACGTTGCAGACTCTCGAGGCCGACTTCCCCAACAACGACCATTCGAACGACGGCTACGCGGGGATGTACCAGCTCCGGCTCTACACCAACGCCCCGCACAAGACCCAGACCACGGTCTACGACTCCGCCGACATCCTCATCAGTGGCAGTACGTGGTCGGTCGTCTTCCCCCAGTCCGCCACGCCCACCACGACGACCCTGACCGCCTCGCCTGCCAGCCCCCAACCCTTCGGCACGCAAGAGACCCTAACCGCGACCGTCTCCCCGTCGGCCGCCACCGGGACGGTCCAATTCGAGGTCAACGGCACCGACATCGGGAGCCCCGTGACGGTCAGCGGCGGCACGGCGCAGAAGCAGACCTCTACGCTCCCCGTCGGGACCGACAACCTGAGTGCGGTCTTCACCCCGACGACCGGCAACGGCTTTTCCGCGTCGACCGGGACGGCGACGTTCACGGTCGACCTCGTGAAGACCACGACTTCATTGTCGGTCTCGCCTCCCAGCCCGCAGCCCGGGGGCACGCAAGAGACCCTGACCGCGACCATCTCTCCCTCGGCGGCGCCAGGCACCGTTCAGTTCGAAGTCAACGGCACCAACATCGGGAGCCCGGTGACGGTGAGCGCCGGGACAGCACAGACGCAGACCTCGTCGTTGCCCTCGGGTACGGACAGTCTGAGCGCGGTCTTCACCCCGTCGTCGAGCGACTACGCCGGGTCCACCGGCACCGCGTCCTTCACGGTCACTGCTGCACCCACCCAGACGACGCTGACCGTCACGCCCGCCAGTCCCCAGCAGTTCGGCACGAACGAGACCCTGACCGCCACGATCTCGCCCTCGACCGCGACCGGGACGGTCCAGTTCGAGGACAACGGCACCAACATCGGCAGCGCGGTCACGGTCAGTGGCGGCACGGCCCACACCCAGACGTCGACGCTCCCCGTCGGGACCGACCCCCTGAGCGCGGTATTCACCCCGACGACCGGGAACGGTTTCTCCAGCTCCACCGGCACCGCGTCGTTCACGGTCAACCCGATCACGACCAACACCTCTCTCGCGGTCTCGCCCGCGAGCCCCCAGTTCGCCGGAACCCCGGAGACCCTGACCGCGACGATCTCGCCTTCGGCCGCGCCGGGCACCGTCCAGTTCGAGGTGAACGGGAACGACATCGGGAGCGCGGTCACGGTGAGCGCCGGCACGGCCCACACGCAGACGTCGACGCTCCCCGTCGGGACCGACTCTCTGAGCGCGGTCTTCACCGCGACGACCGGCAGCGGCTACAACGGTTCGACCGGCACCGCGTCGTTCACGGTGAACCAGGTCACCACCACCACGACGGCGCTCTCGGCCTCGCCTGCGAGTCCACAGCAATTCGGCACCAACGTGACGCTCACCGCCACGATCTCGCCCTCGGCCGCGCCGGGCACCGTCCAGTTCGAGGTGAACGGGACCGACATCGGGAGCCCGGTAACGGTCAGCGGCGGCACGGCCCAGACACAAACTTCGACGTTGCCCGTCGGGACGGACAACCTGAGCGCGGTGTTCACCCCGACGACCGGAAGTGGCTTCGGCGGTTCGACCGGCATCGCGTCGTTCACGGTCAACCCGATCACGACCAACACCTCTCTCGCGGTCTCGCCCGCGAGCCCCCAGTTCGCCGGAACCCCGGAGACTCTTACCGCCACGATCTCGCCCTCGGCCGCGCCGGGCACCGTCCAGTTCGAGGTGAACGGGACCGACATCGGGAGCCCGGTGACGGTGAGCGGCGGCACGGCCCACACGCAGACGTCGACGCTCCCCGTCGGGACCGACTCGCTCAGCGCGGTCTTCACCGCGACGACCGGCAGTGGCTACAACGGTTCGACGGGCACCGCGCCGTTCAGGGTGAACCAGGTCACCTCCACCACGACGTCGCTCTCGGCGAGCCCCGACAGCCCGCAGTTCATCGGCACCAACGTGACGCTCACCGCCACGATCTCGCCCTCCGCCGCGCCGGGCACCGTGCAGTTCGTGGTGAACGGCATCAACATCGGGAACCCGCTGACGGTCAGCGACGGCACCGCCCAGTTGCAGACTGAATCGCTGCCTGCCGGCAACGACCAACTCAAGGCGGAATTCGTGGCGCAACCGGGCAGCGGGTTCGGCGCATCAACCGGGTCGCTGTCCTACACGGTGAAAGGCTTGAACGACACGTCGGTCTCGCTGTCGTCGTCCGCCAACCCGTCGCAGCTCGGCGTGCCCGTGACGTTCACGGCGACCGTCTCCGATCCGACGACTCCCACGGGCACGCTGACGTTCAGCACGGGTGGCCGGGCCCTCGCCGGATGCGCCACGCTCCCGCTCGACGACAACCGGGCGACGTGCACCACCACCTTCTCGACGCCTGGTTCGTACACCGTCACCGCCGCGTACTCGGGTGACACCATCTCCAGCGGCTCCAGCAGCAGCCTCACCCAGATCGTCGGACACGCCGGGTTGGGCTACTGGCTCGTCGGCGCCGACGGCAGCGTCCACAACTACGGCGACGGAGCGAACGACGGCTCCGCCAACTCCACCCACCTCAACGCCCCGATCGTGGGCGCGGCGTCCACCCCCGACGGCAAGGGCTACTGGCTGGTCGGTTCCGACGGGGGCGTCTTCGGCTTCGGCGACGCCCTCTTCTACGGCTCCGCCGGTGGCACACACCTCAACCAGCCGGTCGTCGGCATCGCCTCCACCCCCGACGGCAAGGGCTACTGGTTGGTGGCCTCCGACGGCGGCGTCTTCAGCTTCGGCGACGCCCTCTTCTACGGCTCCGCCGGAAGCATGCACCTCAACAAGCCGATCGTCGGCATCGCCTCCACCCCTGACGGCAAGGGTTACTGGCTGGCGGCCTCCGACGGGGGTGTCTTCACCTTCGGCGATGCCCTCTTCGACGGCTCCGCGGGGGGCATGCAGCTGAACAAGCCGGTCGTCGGCATCGCCGCCACCCCCGACGGCGGGGGCTACTGGCTGGTGGCCTCCGATGGCGGTGTCTTCACCTTCGGCGACGCCCTCTTCCATGGCTCTGCGGGGGGCATGCAGCTCGACGCGCCGGTTGTGGGCATCGGATCGACCGCTGACGGCAAGGGTTACTGGCTCTTTGCCGCAGACGGAGGCGTCTTCACCTACGGCGACGCCCTCTACTTCGGCTCGGCTGGCGGCACCCACCTGAGCGCCCCAATCGTGGGCGAAGGGATCGCTTAGGCATGGCGCGGGCGGGAGCGGGGTCGTGAGCACGGCCGCAGACACGGCCGTCATCGTCCCCCTGGCGACGGCGTCCAGCCTCGAGGCGGTCGGCGTCGCGGCCTGGTTCGGCACGACGAAGGTGCTGGCCGACGTCACCATCACGGCCCCGCCCGCAGGCGTCACCGCGCTGATCGGTCCCTCGGGCTGCGGCAAGTCGACCTTCCTGCGCATCCTCAACCGGATGCACGAGTCGGTCCCCGGTGCGCAGCTGGCCGGCGAGGTCCTCCTCGACGGCGAGGACATCTACGCACCCGGACACCGCGTGACCAGGCCCGCCGGCAGATCGGCATGGTCTTCCAGAAGCCCAACCCGTTCCCGGCCATGTCGATCGCCGACAACGTCACCGCCGGGCTCACCCTGACCGGCACGCAAGATCGCGCCGCTCCGATCGCCACGAGCTGGTGGAGCGCTCGCTCTGTCCGGGCCGGCCTGTGGGACGAGGTCAAGGACCGGCTTGGCAAGCCCGGGCTCCGCGCTCTCCGGTGGGCAGCAGCAGCGGCTCTGCATCGCCCGAGCGCTGGCCGTCGAGCCCGAAGGTCCTGCTGATGGACGAGCCGTGCTCGGCGCTCGACCCGACATCGACGCGCCGGATCGAGGAGACGATCGCCGAGCTGCGCACGCAGGTGACGATCGTCATCGTCACCCACAACATGCAGCAGGCGGCCCGGGTCTCCCAGCAGGCGGCGTTCTTCCTGGCCGAGCAGGGAACACCGGGCGGGATCGTCGAGCAGGGGCCGACCCAGACAGATCTTCGACGACCCGTCGGACCCGCGAACCGCCGACTACGTGAACGGCCGGTTCGGATGACCACCGCCTCACCGCCGGGCAGCGACGCGGTGCCGCGCCAGCTCTCGACCAGGCTGCGAGCCGCTCCGACCGCGTCTTTCACGGCAGCGCCCGGACGGTCGGCATGTTCGTGCTCGTGCATCACCGGGCGCCATCGGACTCTTCCTCGGCTACCAGTCGATCCCGACCCTGCACCACTACGGACTCCATTTCTTCACCCAGACGCAGTGGCAGCCCGAGCTCGACCGGATCGGCATCGCCGCCGTGCTGGTCGGCACGGTCGAGGTCGCGCTGGTGGCGCATGGTCGTGAGCTTCCCGCTCGCGCTGGCGCTCGCGCTCGTTCATCCGCGACTACGCGCCGCGGCGGCATCAAGTCCAGGCTGGTGTCGGCCGTCGACCTGATGGCGGCGGTGCCGAGCATCATCTACGGCCTCTGGGGCTTCTTCCTGCTGCAGCCCCACGCGATCTACATCGCCCGCTGGCTGAGCCAGTACCTCGGCTTGATCCCGATCTTCCACGTCGACACCGACCCGAACGCGGCCATCTGGCAGCAGTCCCGCTACACGAGCTCGGTCTTCATCGCCGGGCTGACCGTGTCGATGATGGCGATCCCGCTGGCCTGCGCCGTCATGCGGGCCGTGTTCGACCAGGCGCCCATCGGCGAGCGCGAGGCGGCCATCGCGCTGGGCGGGACCCGCTGGGCGTGGCCCGCACGGTGGTGCTGCCCGTTCGGCAAGCGGCGGGATCATCGGCGGGACCATGCTCGCCCTCGGCCGGGCGCTGGGCGAGACCGCGGCGGTGCTGATCATCATCTCGCCCGCGTACGTCATCAAGCCCGACATCCTCGAGGCCGGCTACCAGACCACGTCCGCGCTGATCGCCGGCGAACTTCGGCAACGCCACGAAGTCGCAGCTGTCGGCGCTGCTCGCGGCCGGCTTCGTGCTGTTCCTCATCACGCTTCGTCGTCAACAGCGTCGCCGCGGTCGTCATCCGCCGCAGCCGCAGCGGCGCCGGCGACGGAGATCTGACATGACCGTGCTCGACGCCCCTCCGCGTGACGCCACGAGCGAACGCGGCACGACCCCCGGCACGGCCCGATCGGCGAAAGCCGCCGGTCCGGCCCGACCGGCCCCGCCGGGTCCGGGCGCTCACCATCGACGACTGGATCGTCGCTCGTCGGCTCCCTGCTGGCGTCCCTCGCGCTGGTCGTCATCGGCTACCTGCACCTGCTGGACTTCAGCGGCACTGGTGGGCTTCCTCGTCTGCTGGTACCTGACCTTCCTGCGTCGTCTACGACCGTGGTCCTGGCGGTGACCAACCCGCGCCCATCGTGGTCGAGCGGCTCGTGGCGGCGACGCTCTATGGTCGCGGCCGCCATCGTCGTCTTCGCCCTCGGCACCACGGTCGTCTACACGTTCGTCCAAGGGCTGGCACGCCCTCGTCCACCTCAACTTCTTCACGCACGACATGGCCGGCGTCTCGCCCACGGCGCCGCTGACCCAAGGCGGCATCTTCCACGCCATCGTCGGCACGGTCATCGAGGTCGGCATCGCGGTGGTCGATCGCCGTGCCGCTCGGCATCGGCACCGCGGTCTACATGACCGAGGTCGGAGGCCGGGGCTCCGCGCCTGGTCCGCACCGTCGTCGAGGCGATGACCGCGCTGCCGGAGATCCTGGCCGGCCTGTTCGTCTACGTCTTCCTGATCGTCGAGTTCGGGCTTGCCGAAGTCGGGCATCGGCCGCCTCGGTCGCCATGGCCGTCACCATGATCCCGATCATCGCCCGGGCTTCCGAGGTGGCGCTCCGGGTCGTGCCGGCGGGCCTGCGCGAGGCGAGCGAGGCCTTGGGCGCGCCCAGTGGCGGACGGTCTGGAAGGTCGTCCTCCCGAGCGCCGGAGCCGGGCTGGCCACCGCGGTGATCCTCGGCCATCGCCCGCGGGATCGGCGAGACCGCCGTGGTCCTGATCACGCTCGGGCGCCTCGAGCTTCCTGAACGTACAACCCGATCAGGAGCGCCGATGAACTCGCTGCCCACTGTTCATCTACACGGCGTACATCACCCACGAGCCGACGGCGATCGCCCGGGCGTTCGGGGCGGCCAGTGTGCTGCTGATCATGGTGCTGGTGCTCTTCGTCGTCACCCGGTTCCTCGTGCGCGACGAGAGCGGCACGATGAGCGGGCGAGCATCCGAGGTCGGCACGAGCGCGCATCGCGGCGTGGGTCAGCGCTGCGCCGCTGGCGCCTCGATGCCTGGTCCTGCTGCTCGGCACTCGGCGGCAGCGCCGGCGCGTGCGGCCGCCGACGCGCGCTGATCCAAGGGTCGGGTTCGAGCTGGGCCGCCAACGCGGTCAACCAGTGGGTGGCCGACGTCTACATCGCAGGGCGTGCAGGTGGTCTACACCCCCGACGGCGACGCCCAGGGCCGCAAGGACTTCGCCAACAAGACCTCCGACTTCGCGGTGACGGCCGATGGGCTTCCAGGGCGTGACCCGCCACCGGGTGTCCGACACGTCGCAGGGACGGCCGTACGCCTACCTGCCCATCGCGGCCGGCGGCACGTCGTTTCCGTACCAGATCCGGTATCGACGGGCAAGCAGGTGCGAGAACCTGCGGCTGTCCGGTCAGACCCTGGCCAAGATCTTCACCAACCAGATCACCAACTGGGACGACCCCGAGATCACCAAGGACAACAACGGCGTGCAGCTGCCGTCGCTGCCGATCATCCCGGTCGTGCAGTCGGAGGGCTCCGGGTCCACGCAGCAGCTGACCCACTACTTCGCCACCGAGTACCCGAGCATCTGGACGCCGTTCGCCGGAGTGGCCGGTCCCACCGAGTACTTCCCGCGCCAGGGCGACCAGATCGCCCAGAACGGCTCCGACGGCGCGATGAACTACGTGTCGTCCAGCGCCGCCAACGGCTCCATCGGCTACGTCGAGTACTCCTTCGCCCTGAGCGTCGAACTACCCGGTGGTCAAGGTGCTCAACAGCGCTGGCTACTTCACGCTGCCGACGCAGTACAACGTCGCGGTCGCGCTCGAGGCGGCGCAGATCAACATGGACAAGAGCTCACCGAACTACCTGCTGCAGAACCTCGACCAACGTCTACACCGACCCGGACCCGCGGACCTACCCGCTCTCGTCGTACGTCTACATGATCGAGCCGACCGGGACGTACCCGATCGCCGGAGACGAAGATCACGACCGGCCAAGCGGCAGACGATCGCCGACTTCGAGTACTACTCCATCTGCCAGGGCCAGAAGGAGATCGGCCCGATCGGGTACTCGCCGCTGCCGGTCAACCTGGTCGAGGCCGCGCTTCGGGCAGGTCCAGCAAGCTGCAGACGGCGGACCCGGGCGTCGACCTGCACCAACCTGAACATCGACACCTGTGACAACCCGACCTTCGTGCCGGGCAACCCCGACGCGAACTACCTGGCCCAGATCGCGCCGCATGCCGCCGGCCTGCGACCAGCGTGGGCGCCGGTCCGTGCGCGGCGGGCGTGACGCCGAACGGGATCGGCGCGACGCCGACCTCGTCCGGGCTCGTTCCCCGGCATCGGCGGCGCACGCCGGGGCTGCTGGGAGCACGACCTCGGGCACCACCGCCGTCGCGAGCTCGAGCTCGAGCGCGAGCGCCGCCGCGGCAGCGGCGGCAGCGGCAGCAGCGGCAGCGGCGGCGAGCGGCCGCGAGCAAGCAGTCGGCCGCCGGCGCCAGCCCGAACCAGACCGCAGCGGGGCCGATCGCGTCGGCCTCGTTGCCGCTCTCCGACTCGCCCCCGGTGGCGCCGCTGGTCGGCGCTGGCCCTGCTCGCTGTCTTGATGCTGCCGGTCGTCATCGGATACCGGCGCTCGCGGCGCACCAGGGGAACGGAGGGAACACCGTGAGACGTCTCTTTCCGGTCGCGCTCGCGATCGGCGCGTTGACGGCTGTCGTCCTTCCGGCGGTCGTCCTCGTGGCCGCGCCGCGCCGTCGGCGTCGGCGTCGGACTCGCCGGTCGGCCTCGGACACCGCCCCGGTGTCCATCACGTCGACGGTGACACGCCACGAAGTCGTGAGCGGGACCGACAGGTCGTCGACTCACGAACGGTCACGCTGAAGGTGAGCCAGACGATCAACCTGCAAGGGCGACAGGAGATCAAGCGTCAACTGGTCGGGCGCGCATCCCACCGGAGGCATCGTGGCCAACCAGAACTCGGTCGAGGCCCAGAACGAGGAGTACCCCTTCGTCCTGCTCGAGTGCCGCGGCGTCGACTCGACGAGTGTGGCGCCTTCCCAGCAGCTGACTCCGCAGACCTGCTGGACCCAGACCTGGAGCGAGCGCTACCAGGACAGCCTCGACGACACCTATCCCCCGTACCGGCTCGACGAGTACGCCACGCCCGCGGAGCGCGCCCGATCGTCGGCGCGCCGAACCCGCTGCCCGCCTCCGTGCAACGACGACGAGGACGCGCCCGTCCAGCACTGGGTGCCCTTCGACGCCGCCAGCGGAACGGTCTACCCGGCGGGAACGCCGGATGCGCCGGGGAGGCCCCCGAGTCGAGCGACGTCGGTGGCGGCGCGCTCCCCAGCAACGAGACGTTCGGCGTCACCGGGACCGATGGTCAGGGCAGCGCCAATTTCGACGTGTTCACTTCGCAGCAGAACGCGTCGCTCGGGTGCACCCAGGGCGTCGCCTGCGCCCTGGTGGCGGTGCCGATCATGGGGATCAGCTGCAACGCGCCGGCCTCCAGACCGGCCCTCCGGCCCGCCGTCGATCCGACGTCGCCAACTGCGAGTCCACCGGCAACTACGCGCCCGGGACCAACGCCAACACGGGCTCGTCGAGGACGGCGCCGCCCTGGCGGTCACCGGCAGCCTGTGGTGGAGCGCGTCGAACTGGCGCAACCGGATCACGGTCCCGCTGACGTTCGCCCCTCCTCCCAACGCGTGCGCCGTCTCCGGCTCGACGCCAACAAGGTCATCGACGTCTACGGCTCCGAGATGATGATCCAGGCCACCGGCCAGTGGGACCCCAGCTTCTGCCTCAACGCCAAGAACGCCTTCACGGTCGAGCACGTGCAGACCGGGGAGCCCGAGGCGCGCAATCTGGTCGCGACCGGCGGGGCGGAGGCGGCCTTCACCAGCTACGCGCAGCCCAACGGCTACGGCAAACCCGTGGTCAACGCCCCCGTGGCGGTGACCGGGTTCTCCATCGCCTACGACGTCGACGGGGCGAACGGCCAGCAGTACCAGACGCTCAAACTGACCCCGCTGCTCCTGGCGAAGCTCCTGACCGAGTCGTATCCCGGTGAGCTCTTCATGAAGCAGGAGGACCCCGCGCTCGCGAACAACCCGCTCAACATCACCGAGGATCCCCGAGTTCCAGGCGCTCAACCCGGGCATCAACCCCATCGCCGTCCCGGGCGCCGGCTCGGACGCGGCATCGGAGCTCATGGCGATGTCGAGCAACTCCGACGTCATGGAAGCCCTCACCACCTACATCAACGACGACCCGACGGCGCGGGCGTGGCTCAACGGCACGCCCGACCAGTGGGGCATGGTCGTCAATCCCGCCTACAAGGGCATCCAACTCCCCGTCGACCAGTGGCCGCTCCTGTCCACCTTCGAGCCGAAGGAGTTCTACCAGTCGGACAACAACGACTGCCTCTTCAACGACCCCGTCCCGTTCCAACCTCTCGTCGCCGCGCCGCTGGCCAGCCTCGAGGACATCAGCGAGGCGGTGCAGTACGACGAGCGCGAACTCGACGGTCATCTGCGACCAGCCCACACCCGACTCGCCGGTGGGCGAGAAGCTCGTCACCCAGGGACAGGAGACGCCGGGACACCAGTTCATGATCGCCATCACCCCTCTGGCCGATGACCAGCGGTACCTGCTCAATTCGGCGTCGCTGCAGACGACCTCCGGGAACTTCGTGGCGCCGAGCCCACGTCCATGCAGGCGGCGACGGCGCTGCTGAAGCCGGACGCCGTCCTCGGGCACGTGGCCGATCCCGTACAACGACTTCGAACAGGCGAGCGGGCAGTCGGCGTACCCCGGGACGATGGTCGTCTACGCCGCCGTCCCGACGAAGGGCCTGCCGTCCGCCGACGCCCAGGAGTATGCGGACGTTCCTCGAGTTCGCCGCAACCGATGGCCAGACTCCCGGATCGGGCGTCGGCCAGCTGCCGCCCGGCTACCTCCCGCTCACCGCGGCGAACGGACTGGGCAGCCTCGCGTCCTACACCGAGGCCGCGGCGCAGGACGTCGCGGCGCAGAACGGCCAACTCCCCTCGGTCGTCGTTGTCATCTCCGGGACGACCGGAGGTTCGGACGACGCGACGCCGACCGGCGCTCCGACGACAAGCACGTCTCCACAATCGTTTCCCTTCCAGTTCGATTCGATCCTGACCCCGTTCCTGACCGGCCACAGCCTTCTTGCGGCCCACGCCGCCGCAGGCGCGCATGCGTCCGGGCATCCCCTCGCACCCGAAATGGTCTCGAGCGTCCTGCACCCGGCCGGACTGCTATGGACCTCGGGTTTCCCCGTCGTGCTGCTCTTCGCCCTCGGCGCGGCCGGCGCGCTCGGCGTGCCGCTGACGTTCCGGCTCGGCCGGAGGCGCGGCCGATGGTGATGGAGGTCTCCGAGCGCGCCGGGAAACCCGTGCGCGACGCAGAGGCCGTGAGCGAATACGGATCGACGACCGAAGGAGAGCACGACGGTGCCGGCGAAGCCGAACGTGCACCGCGCTCGGGTCCGCCTCGTCCCGGCCTCGCCTCCCTCGCGCTCACGTTCGTGATGATGGCGAGCGTGGGCGCGCTGTTCTTCGGCGTCTTCGCCTTCGGGCTGAGTGGCCTGCAGGAGCAGCGGAGCCAGCACCAGCTCTACGCCACGTTCCGTGGCCTGCTCGATCCGTCGAGCCCCGATGCGCCGTGGATCGGTGGGAAGATCCCCGCCGGTGTCCCCGTGGCTCTGATCACTGCACCGGGGGCCGACCTGCACCGCGTCGTCGTCGTCCAGGGCACGTCGGGAGGGGACCTGCTCGCGGGCCCGGGGCATCTTCCCGACACCGTGCTCCCCGGCCAAGCCGGTGCCTCCGTGCTCCTCGGCCGCGCCGCGACGGCCGGCGCGCCCTTCGCCGACGTCTCCCACTTGAAGACCCACGACCTCATCAAGGTGCAGACAGGGCAGGGAACGTTCCGCTACCGCGTGCGCGGCCACCTCGCGAACGGCGGACGGCTGCCGACCATCCGCGCCACGAGCGGGCTGCTGCTCCTCGGCACCTCGGCGGGCGCGCACGGTCTGTCCTCGCTCACGCCCAACCACGTCAGTTACGTCGTCGCCCAGCTCGTGGGCAAGGCCTACAGCGTCCCGCGCGGGCGGCCGACCCGGGTGCAGGCGTCGAACCTGCCCGGCCACAACGACCCGAATGCCTGGCCGTTCGTGCTGCTTTGGGTGGGCGCCCTTTTCGCCGCCACCGCCGCGACCTGGTGGCTGTGGTCCTACTGGGGCCTGCTCCGCACCTGGCTCATCGGTGCGCCGATCCTCTTCGCCATCCTGTGGCTGCTGAGCAACCAAGCCATCCGCCTCCTCCCCAACGTCTACTAGTCCCCCCAACACCCATTGCATCGGCCAACCTCATCCGATCTCGGCAACAGAAAGGGCCCTGAACTGGGAAGAACCTAAAACCGATCTACCCGCTGTCTATTAGGTCATCAGGTGGTTTAGAGTGCACGGCCATGCACGCACAGACCACCCCTGATCGTCTCGCGCCCCAGCGCGCCCCGTCTCGGGCTCGAAGCCTCCGACGGGCCGCCGGCATCGGCGCTCTCGCCCTCGCCCCGCTGGCCTTGGCGGCCGTTCCGGCCCTTCCGGCGGGCGCCGCCGGCGGCACCGGTGAACCTCGTGGCCTATTCCACGCCCAAGCCCGCCTACACGGTGCTGGCCCAAGCCTTCGCCAAGACCAAGGCGGGGGCGGGAGTCACCGTGTCGCCCTCGTTCGGGCCCTCGGGCACGCAGGCCACCGTCGGTCGTCGACGGCTTGCCGGCCGACCTCGTGAACTTCTCGCTCGAGCCCGACATGGCGAAACTGGTCAAGGCGGGCCTGGTGTCCAAGAACTGGGACCAGAACAAGACGAAGGGTTTCGTGACCGACTCCATCGTCTCCTTCGTGGTGCGCAAGGGGAATCCGAAGCACATCAAGACCTGGGCGGACCTGGTGAAGTCCGGCGTCAGCGTCATCACGCCCAACGTCTTCAGTTCGGGCAGCGCGAAGTGGAACATCATGGCGGCCTACGGTTCCCAGATCGTGCAGGGCAAGACACCCGCGAAGGCGCAGGCCTACGTCGCCCAGATGCTCAAGCACACGGCCGCCCAACCCACGAGCGCCAGCGCCGCCTTGCAGACCTTCCTCTCGGGCCAGGGCGACGTCCTCCTCGACTACGAGGACGACGCGCTGTACGCCCAGAAGCAAGGCGAGGCGATCAGCGTCATCACGCCGCCCCAGACCATCCTCATTCAGAACCCGGCCGCCCTGACCACAAAGGCCAGCTCGGCCGCCAAGGCCTTCCTGACCTACCTTCTCTCGCCTGCCGGGCAGAAGGTCTGGGGTCAGCAGGGCTACCGCCCGGTGCTCCCCTCGGTCGCGTCGCAGTTCCACTTCCCCCAGCCGAAGACCCTCTTCACCATCGACAAGCTCGGAGGCTGGGACAAGATCAACACGAAGTTCTTCGACCCCCAGACCGGCATCATCGCCAAGGACGAGCAGTCGCTCGGCGTCTCCACCGCCAGCGGGTAGCTCGCCGTGACCGTTCCTGTCTCCCTTCCCGACGCCGGGCCTGCTGCCGGCCGCTCGCTGTCGGGAGGACGCGGACGCCGGGCGCCTTGGCGCCGCGACAACTCGGACGCGCCGCCGAGCACATTGGTACGGGCGGGTGAGACAGCCGCCAAGGTCGGCGGTCCGGCACTTGCCGTCACCTACCTGTCGCTTCTCGTCCTGCTGCCGCTGGCCGCGCTGATCACCAACGCATTCAGCGGCGGCTGGTCCGAGTTCTGGAGCGCCGTCACCCAGCCCGAGGCCGTCGCGGCGCTCGAGCTCACACTGGTCGTCTCGCTCATCGTGGCGGCCGTCAACTCGGTGGCCGGCCTGGCGATCGCCTGGGTGCTCGTCCGCGACGACTTCCGGGGCAAGGCGCTCGTGAGCGCGGTCATCGACCTGCCGTTCGCTCTGCCGACGATCGTGGCCGGGCTCACCCTGCTCACGCTCTACGGACCGACCAGCCCGTTCCACGTCAACCTGGCCGACACCCGGATCGGCATCGCGGCTGCGCTGCTGTTCGTCACGCTGCCGTTCTGTGTGCGCAGCGTCCAACCGGTCCTGGCCGAGCTCGATCGGGAGACCGAGGAGGCAGCCGACTCCCTCGGCGCCAGCCGCAGCCAAGTGCTGCGCAA
This sequence comes from uncultured Acidimicrobiaceae bacterium, assembly GCA_963767195.1. GTDB lineage: Bacteria > Actinomycetota > Acidimicrobiia > Acidimicrobiales > RAAP-2 > Bog-473. The sequence goes on from CAVYDA010000001.1 coordinate 1,463,010, forward strand.
AGTCATCCTTCCCAGCCTTCTGCCCTCGGTGCTGGCGGGCGCCGGGCTGGCCTTTGCCCGAGCTATCGGCGAGTTCGGCTCGGTCGTGTTGATCTCGGGCAACATCCCGTTCAAGACCGAGGTCGCGTCGTCGTGGATCTACAGCTTGACCCAGAGTGACGACCTGCCGGCGGCGAGCGCCGTGTCGGTGGTCCTCATCGTCATCGCCCTCGCCGTCCTGATCCTCATCGGATGGGTCCGCCGGCGCTTCGACGTCACGGAGGCCGTGTGAAATCGCGCCTGCGCCTGCCCCTTCGCTTCGCGGTGCTGGGCTACCTGGCGCTGCTCGTCATCCTGCCCGTGTCCACGGTGTTCTACCGCGCCTTCGAGCACGGGCTCGGTTCGGCGTGGGACGCCCTGACCACCTCCGACTCCCTCCACGCCTTGTGGCTCACGCTGCTGGTCGCCGCGATCGCCGTACCGCTCAACACGATCTTCGGGGTGGGCGTCTCCATCATCCTCGCTCGTCACCGTTTTCCCGGAGCCTGGCTGCTCGACGCACTGGTCGACATCCCCCTCGCCATCTCCCCCGTCGTCATCGGGCTGGCGCTCATCCTCGTGTACGGGCACACGGGATGGTTCGGCAACTGGCTGGCGGCCCGCGGCATCACGGTCATCTTCTCCATACCCGGCATCGTCATGGCCTCGGCTGCCGTGTCCCTCCCCTACGTGGTCCGTGAAGTGCTCCCCGTGCTCCAGGAGATCGGCACCGAACAGGAGCAGGCGGCGCGCACTCTCGGGGCCGGGCCGTTGACCGTCTTCCGGCGCATCACCCTGCCCAACATCCAGCGAGGGCTCGCCTACGGGGTCACGCTGACGACGGCCCGGGTCCTGGGCGAATTCGGCGCGGTGGCCATCGTGTCGGGGGCCATCGCCGGGAAGACCCAGACCCTCACCCTGTTCATCTCGAATAGCATCGACAACCTCGATCCCCAGAGCGCGTACGTGGGTGCGGTCGCCCTTTGCGTCGCTGCCCTGCTTGTGCTCACCGTCTTGACCGTCACCGACCGCAAGCGCGACGAGTGGCATGGGAGGACCGCCTGATGAGTATCCACGTCGAAGGCATCTCGAAGAAGTTCGGCGACGCCGTCGCACTCGAAGACGTCACGCTCGAGGTGCCCACCGGCTCGCTCACCGCCCTGCTCGGCCCGAGCGGCGGCGGCAAGTCCACGCTCTTGCGCATCATCGCCGGGCTCGACACGCCTGACACGGGCCGGATCCGCATCGAGGGCGAGGACCTGACGGGGACGCCGGCGCGTCACCGTGGCGTCGGCTTCTGCTTCCAGCACTACGCGCCGTTCCGCCACCTGAACGTGCGGCGGAATGTCTCGTTCGGCCTCGACATCCGGCGCCGCCCCAAAGCCGAGATCAAGGCACGGGTGGACGAGTTGCTCGAGCTCGTCGGCCTGGCCCACCTGGGCGAACGGTATCCGTCGCAACTCTCGGGTGGGCAACGCCAGCGCATGGCCCTCGCCCGGGCCCTCGCCATCGAGCCCAAGGTCCTCCTGCTGGACGAGCCCTTCGGCGCCCTCGACGCGCAGGTGCGCACCCAGCTCCGTCTGTGGCTCCGCGACCTGCACGACACGTTGAACGTGACCACGGTGCTCGTCACCCACGACCAAGAGGAGGCCATGGAAGTGGCCGACCGGCTGGTCATTGTGAACCACGGACACCTCGAGCAGGTCGGGACGCCCGCCGACATGTACGACCACCCCGACAACGAGTTCGTGATGACCTTCCTCGGCCCCGCCACCAAGCTGGGCGGCCGGTGGGTGCGACCCCACGATCTGGCTGTCCAACGGGAGGAGGGCGTTCAGCCCGACGCGTACGAAGGAACTGTCTCGCGCGTCACCCATCTCGGCTTCGAGGTCAAAGTCGACGTCGACCTCGTGGGTGGTGAAACCTGCTGGGTGCAGCTGAGCCGAGGGACGGCCGCCCAACTCGGTCTCGCGGCCCGCCAGCGGGTCTGGGTGGCACGCGGCAAACTCACCGGATGCCGCCACACCGTCCGAAACCGAGAAGGTGGCAAGCCTCAGCGCGTGAGCGCGGGTGTATCACCCGCTCCTCGACCGTGGGAGTCCTCCCTCTCGCTCGTCGGGACGCACATCATCTCGACTCGGGACTTCGGCCTGGGCCGCATGAGCGCCTTGACCCGGGTTCGAGCGCTGCTGGTCGGCGACAACGGCGACGCGCCGATCTGGTCGGACGTCGAGGAGCTCGCGGCGTCCAGACTCGCCATCCGCGACGTCGCCGCCGCCAAGCAGGCCCCGCGGAGCACGTCGACGAGCGCCTACAGAGCTTCTCCCAACTTGAGCTCGAGCACTCGGTCGCGTCTTGACGGCTCCGCGACAAAATCGTGACGGGCTGATTGCGTCGCAAATTGCAGTGGGTCTGACAGCAGTGGTCGCGACCGGGAAACGCCGCCGACATTTACCTTGCGGCGCTTCGGTGCCTGGGGCAGACTCGGGCGATCCCAACTGTTCGATCTGGACGCGGGGATTAGGCGAGCATTCGAGGGGACGACACATCTCATGCCACTTCTGGTTCCGTCGCACGACGCCGGTGCCGGTGCTTCGGCGCGCCGGCGTGGACGCGGGCCACACCGACGGAACGGAGTACTTCGCCGGCTCTGGTGGGCGTTGCCAGCAGTCGGAATGCTCGCCGCCCTCCCCTGCCTCCAAGCTACGCCGGCGAGCGCGGCCGAGCTGATCCCCTACCAGAACGTCGGCAACCAGAAGATGGTCGATATCGCGTTCGACTCGTCCGGCGACCTCTACGTGAGTCAGGACAACGGCAACGTCACCGTATGGCCCGTCTCCAACGGTGTCATCTTCGGGAGGAAGGTGACAGCGGGGAAGGCGAACACTCTGTTCACCCTCCACGACACGCCGGCCATGGCCTTCGACAGCTCCGGCGACCTCTTCGTGACGGACCGCAAGGGTGCCAGCCGAGGCGCCATCTACGTCCTGCCGGCCGCGTCAGGTTCTCTCTTCGGCGTGCCGGTGACCGCCGACCAGCCGACCCGGATCGTCAGCGGCATCGACAACCCGATCGGGCTGGCCTTCGACGCGGCGGGCAATCTCTACTTCTCCACTCAGAACAGCATCGACGTGGTGCCCTTGGCCAGCGGAACCCTCTACGGTCAGCCGGTCACCGCCGACGCGCCGGCCGCGCTGGTGACGGGACTGATTCAGGGCGGCTTCATCGCCTTCGACCGCGCGGCGCCGGGCGAGGCCTCGCCAGCGACCCCGGACCTTTTCTACACCGACGTCGGCAACCAGGTCGGTGGTGCGGCGTCGGTGAACGTCCTTCCCGGGTCGACCACGACCATCTACGGACAGCCGGTCGTCGCCGACACGCCCACGGCGCTCTACCGCGGGCTGACCGATGCGTCCGGGATCGCCCTCGACCCGTCCGGCGACCTCTACGTCGACGTGTACGGCAACGTCGGCGTGGTCTCGCCGACTTCGGGGACGCTGGACGGCACCATGGTCACCGCCAATACCATGACCCAGCTGGCCACCGGGCTCCTGGGCGATCTCGGGAACACGTTCTACGGCGGCAATCTCTACGTGGCGGACCAGGACAACGGGACGGTCGACGAGCTGACGAGCCCGACGGCGCAAGTCGCCCAGGTCACGTTCGGGGGGAGCCCTCTCAATCCGCTGATCATGGTCCAGGGCGCCGGCTTCGACACCTCCCCGCCAACTTCCCCAACGTGCGGTGGTTCGACCGGCAGCGACTACAAGTACGGCAACCTCTTCCTTTACGACACCCTCAACGCGTGGCTTGCCGGGATACCGGGCGACTGCGTCGGGCTCACGGCGGCGAAGATCAAGAGTGGAACGACCGAGTTCGGCCTGGGGTCCGACTACATCACGGACGGCCTCGCTCTGACCCAAGGTGACTCGTACACCTTGGGCATCGACGGCACGACCGTGAGCGGCACGGTGAGCTACACCAGCCCATCGACCGCCACCGTGACCGCGGTCACGCCCGGCACCGGGTCCCCGAACGGGGGAACCTCCGTGACCATCAAGGGCACCGGCCTCGCGGGGACGACGTGGGTGTTCTTCGGATCGGTTCCGGCCAAGCACGTCAAGGTGAAGGCCAACGGATCGGTCACCTGCACGGCGCCTCCGGGCGCGGGGGTCGTGTCCGTGACGGCGGTCAACTCGTCCGACCAGGTGAGCGCGACCAGCGGCATCTTCACGTACCTGGCGGACACAGTGTCAGGCGCGAGCTGACTGCGTTCGCCTTCTTGAGCGAATGACGGACAAGACGCAAGGAACGGAATCAGCCGACCCGACCGTTGGTGACCGCGACGAAGAGGACTTCGTCGCTGGGGTCCCGCGTTTCGCCGGTCGGGTGGCCATCGTCACCGGTTCGACGGCCGATCCGAGTATTGGCCGATCCTGCGCCTATCGGCTGGCGCGAGAGGGCGCCTCGGTGATCATCAACGGGCGGGACCAGGATCGGGTCACGTCCGCCGAGGCGTCCTTCCGCTCAGAAGGGCTCCGCGTCCTCGGAGTCTGCGGGTCCATGGACAGCGAACCGGCAATCGCGGAGCTCACGGACCGGGCCATCGCCGCGTTCGGCCGGATCGACCTGGTCGTCAGCACGCTGGGCGGCGCGCCCTACCCACTCTCGTTTGAGGCAATCAGCTGAGACCCAGCTTCTGGAGACGTTCCGACTCAACACCTGGCCGGCGGTCGCACTGATTCGTGCCGCCGTTGCTCGAGGTCTCGGTGACGGCGCAGGTTCAGTCGTGACCATCTCGAGCGGCTCACCGCACAAGACCACATCGGCCATGGTGTCCTACGCGTCGGCTAAGGCCGCGCTGAACGCAATGACACGAACCATTGCGGCCGATCTGGCCGATCGAGGGCGTACGGATGAATGCGGTAAGTCCCGGTTTGGTTCGAACAAGGCGACCCGCGGCATCTGGGAAGCCGATGCAGGTGCGGAGGCCGGATCGGCGCTCCCCCTTGGCCGGCTGACGGAAGCCGAGGACATCGCCGCCGCTGTGTGCTTCCTTCTTTCCGATGATGCACGGCAGATCACCGGGGTCACCCTCGACGTCGACGGTGGGAACCACCTCTCCAGTGGATGGACACCGATCCGTTGAGTTATGATCCCGGACTTAGAGGATCTCGGTTGCGCCGAAGGCCAGATGTTCCTCAGAGGGTCCAAGACAGTGGACCCGATTCGAGCGATCTGCTCCCGGACCTGCTCTGGCGCCATGCCGGGAAGTTGCACCCGTAGGTTGAGCGCATCGGCACCGACTTCATTCGCCGTCGCCGCGAGTTTTCTGCCATCTCGCCCGGTCCGAGCGCACACGATCGTCTGGTCGTCACCGAACGAGCTCGCTTGCGCGGCGTAGCTGTCGTAGACGGCCCTCTGGCTCGTCGACCAGCGCGGACGGCAAACGGCCGAGCCACACTCGACGAATCAGAACCTTGGCACCCTCTCCCCGGGCGTCCTCGAATGCCCGCGTCAGCCGGGCCAGTCCAGTTGGGGCCGACATGCCTTCCATCAGGATCCCGGCGCCGCAGCGGGCGGCTCGAACCGCGGCGGCAACCGACACGGCCGCGCTGAGCACGGGACCGGAGTCTGTCGACAAGCGAGGAGTGCGGGGTCACCTTCGAGCTGCCCGAGGTCCTGTCCGCGGAGCATCGCTACGAGCCGTGGAAGCTCCGATTTGAAGCGATCGACGGAATCGGTCTGGCTGACTCCGGCCGCTTCGAAATCCAGTGGCAGGGCGCCTGCGGCCACCCCAATTCCGACACGACCCCGATGTCGAGCCTGGAGCCACGCGACCTCCTCGGCCACGAGCGCCGTGGACCTGAGCGGAAGCAAGAGTGGTGCGGCCGCGGCCCAGCCCGTCGCGTGCTCCGCCAGCACGAAGGAGGCGATCTGGAGCGGTTGCGCCATGTATCCGGCGAAGCCACCGTGGTGCTCGCTCGTCATGACCCCGTCGAATCCACTGCCAAGGGCGAGTCCAGCCTGTGCGCTGAGCTCGCTGACAATGTGGTCAGCGGAGAGGTCATTGTGCGGGTACAGCCGGATGGAGACCGATCCCTTCTCGAATGGAGCGGAAGGCAGGACACCTTTGCGTCGCCTCTCGCCGGACACCCCGTCTTCGCCGGTGACCACCACCTGATCCTAGGAGACTGGCCTCGTGGCTCGGCTGGCCGTGGATCTGAGCCCGTCCGAGCCGAGTCCGACGCGCAGGTTTGTCGTACTGCCAGATATACAAAGCCGATGAGACGCAAATATCTCTATGCGAGGCCACGAAAAAGTGCGGAAATAGGAAAGTGTCTCCGCACGGTGCTTTCTGCGTGTATCATTTCGACCATGAGGTGCGTCTACGCGAACGGTTGCCGGGAGCCCCGGTACTTAGAAGGCCTCAAGGGCCTTCTGACATCGCGCGGGCGCGCCATGGCTCAGGCATGAAGACCCAATCCTTCAATTGGGTCACGACCGACCCACAGGAGGTGCCCTCAACGGCATAACTAGGACTTACATACGTCCAGTTCGTTGAGGAGCCGCTTCCCAAGGGGGGCGGCTCTTTTGCATTCCTGGACCAAATCCACCACTGAACGAACAACCACTCGAAGGGGTGTAGTCCAGCGGAACGGACAGCCGGCTCCAACCCGGCGGACGTGGGTTCGAATCCTGCCACCCCTGCTGGGCGAAGCTTTGCCCTTTTGCCAAATGGGCACAGAGATCACCGCACATTGACAACTAAATAGTACGCCAGATTGGGGATCGGGGCCGCGTCCATTGCCGCGGCCACACCGACCGATCCTGCCCCGGTGACCTCTGTTGGCTAGAGGAGCGCGGCAGGTAACCCGCGTGGCATCGTGCCTGCGGTCGTTCGATTCGACCCACCGGGACCCTGGGCCCAGAGTACGAGTGGCAGTGCACCTTGTTTGCAACGAGACGCGTGCCGGTTCGAGCCCGGCTGGGTCCACCATGCGGGCGTGACGGAAATGGAAGACGTGCCGGGCTCAGACCCCGGTGGGCTCACGCCCGTGAGATTCGACCCTCTCCGCCCGCACCAGGCGCCTCTCGCTCGGTTGGTAGAGCGATGGACTCTTCATCCATGTCGGGTTCGAGCCCTCGGGGCGCACTCAGCTGCGATCATCCGGTCGCAACACCTGGTTGTAGCTCAGTTTGGACAGAGCGCCCGGTTCGGGACCGGGGGGTCAGCGGTTCGAGTCCGTTCAACCAGACCAGCGGTGAACTTGTACCGCAGCATCCGGGAGTGGTCCAGCGGCATGGACGCTCGGCCCTGGACCGAGAGACGGTGGTTCGAACCCATCTTCCCGAGCACCGTGACGGAGACCCCGGACAAGAGGGTCAAGATCAAAGCCCTGGTGGTGAAACGGACAATCACGGAAGACTACGAATCTCCAGTTCCAGGTTCGAATCCTGGCCAGGGTGCCAGCTCGTCGTAGCTCAGATGGAAAAGAGCGCTGCCCTCCGAAGGCAGAGGCCACTGGTTCGAGTCCAGTCGACGAGGCCGCGCCGCCATAGCTCAGTGGGAAGAGCGCAGCCCTGGTACGGCTGAGGTCCCCGGGTCGGCTCCGGGTGGTGGCTCTGGACCGATTCGGTCCCACGGCCCCCGTGGCGCGACTGGACGCGCAACGGTCTCCTAAACCGGAGGATGCTCGTTCGAATCGAGCCGGGGGCGCGTCGCCTGGCAGTGACGCCGTTCACCTCGGCCGTCGGGGGTTCGATGCCCTCCTCCGCAGCCCTGGCACCGTGACCGAGGATTTAGGTACCCGATTGCAACCCGGGCCACGCTGGTGAGAATCCAGCCGGTGCCTCCATCGCAGTAGCTCAGTGGAAGAGCGGCTCGTTGCCAACGAGGAGACCGCCGGTTCGGGACCCGATTGCGTGCTCCACGGGGTCAAGGTGTTGACAGATACACGCGTGGCTTCCACCCACGAGTAATGGGGGCGGTACCCATTGACCCCTCAACAACTATCCGCTCGGGAGTCGTCCAATGGCAGGACGCAAGGTTTTGGTCCTTGAGATGAGGGTTCGACACCTTCCTCCCGAACCATCTGAAAGGAGGTGTTTCCATGCGACACGATCGGCTGAAACTGGTCGTTCCCGAGAGCAGTGAAGGCGACGGCGCAATTGCAGAGAGCAACCGCTCACTGGAGTTACTTTCGGCACCGGCCACGCCGCGTGCCTCCGTGCGGCGACTGCGCGTCGTGGACACCGATGAAGGACCGCTCCCGGATGACGCGGCGTGATCCATGCCGCTCCAGAAGTGCCGGCCGGACCCGACGGAATGGGTACTGGCTTTGTAACCCAGTTGATCCGGGTTCGAGTCCCGGGGCCGGCCCCATGGTCGTGTAGCTCAGTGGGGAGAGCGCGCGCCTGAAACGCGCGAGGCGGTGGATCGAAGCCACCTATGACCACCGCCGGACACATGGCACAAAGGCGGGGCGCCGGAGCGACACGCCGGAGGTCGGGTTCCGAGTCGCCCTGTGTCCGCCGGAGTTTTCACGGCCCGGAGTCAGCCGGTGACGACGCCGCTCTGATACAGCGGAAGGCCTCGTTCGACACGAGGCGGGCCGACCGAGCGCTGGTGGCGTCCGACGAGACGGGCCCCGGACTCTTATCCCGACCGAGCCGGTTCGAGCTCGGCCCCCAGCACACACTCGACGCATCCGTAGCTCAACGGCAGAGCGCCACGTTCACACCGTGGAAGTCGCAGGGTCAGCACCTCCCGGATGCACTTGGGCGCACTCCGCCCACATGGTGGATGGAGCCGGATGGAGAGGCGGGTGGTCGTGACCCACCCAGCAGGGAGTTCGATTCTCCTCATTCACCCCGGGTCTGATGACCCGCAACGCAACGCAGCGGGGAGGGATGGTGACCTCACGGGTCTCATACGCCCGAAGATCTCCGGTCAGTACGGAGCGCTGCGACTGGGGCCGGGCCGGTCGCCCAGACGGTCTTATCAACCATCCGCGTCGGGGTCAGCACCCGGGGCCCCAACCATCTGGCCCCTGTTGTCCAAACGGAAGAGGCAGCTGGTCCAAACCAGCGAGTGCACGTTCGACTCGTTTCGGGGGTACATCGCCGGTGATGCTCGGGTGGCTGAGCGCCCGCTTCGTACGCGGGAGCGCGAGAGTTCGACCCTCTCCACCGGCTCTTCTGCAGACCAGGCGGGGCTGGAACAGGGTCCGGGTCCGACTCCCGGCTCGAACACGCAGGTCGGTCAGACTGACCCAATCTGGCGCACTATTTGGTTGTCACTGTTTCGATGCAGAGTCGATGCAGAGTCGATGCAAACGGGAAGTGAACACGATGCCGAAGCAGATCAACGCGAACCTGACCTCGTGGGCCAGCGAACTCGACGACAACGCCCTTGAGCAGGCGCTGCGAACCTCGCGCCTGCCGATCCTCGCCGGACCCGTCTGCCTGATGGCGGACGCCCACTTCGGCCTGGGGGCAACGGTCGGCAGCGTCGTGGCGACCAAGAACGCAGTCCTACCCTCGGCGGTGGGTGTCGACATCGGCTGCGGCATGGTGGCGGCAGAGACTAATCTCACCGCAACCGAGCTGCCGGACGATCTCACCGTGCTCCACAGCTTGCTCCGCGACCGGATCCCGGCCGGTGTCGGAAAGGGACACGAGCGTTCTGGGGCCGGAGTGCCGCCGGCCCTCGAGGCGCTGGGACTGCCCCCGGGCTCGGCATCCGAGCTTTCCGAGCGTCAGGTCTCGACCATCGCCGCGCAGTTCGGCAGTCTCGGAAGCGGCAACCACTTCGTCGAGGTCTGCCTGGACGAGCGCGACCGGGTCTGGATCGTGCTGCACTCGGGCAGCCGGGGCATCGGCAACCAGCTGGCGACGGCCCACATCAAGGAGGCTCGCCTGGTCGCCGAGGAGGAGGGCCAGGTCCTCGAGGACCGTGACCTGGCCTGGCTGGCAGAAGGTCGCCCGGAGTTCGATGCCTACGTGGCGGACATGCTGTGGGCGCAGCGCTACGCCTGGGGCAACCGCGAGCAGATGATGGATGCGTCGTTGGTGGCTTTGCGAGCGGCCGTGCCCCACGTTCGCGAGACCGAGCGCATCAACTGCCACCACAACTACGCCGTCAAGGAAACCCACCGGGGAGAGGAGGTGTGGATCACGCGCAAGGGTGCGATCCGGGCCGGACTCTCGAATATGGGTGTCATCCCGGGTTCGATGGGCGCGTCGTCGTTCATCGTGCGTGGCAAGGGCAACGAGGCTTCGTACGAGTCGAGTTCGCACGGCGCCGGTAGGCGGCTCGGCCGCAAGGCGGCCTTCCGCCAGTTGACCACCGAGTCGCTCCGGAGCGCGATGGCGGGGAGGGCGTGGGACGACACCATGGCCGAGCAGCTGGTCGACGAGCACCCCGATGCCTACAAGCCGATCGCCCAGGTGATGGCCGATCAGGCGGACCTGGTCGACGTGGTCCATGAGCTGCGCCAGGTCGTGAACCTCAAGGGGACATGAGAGCGGCGAACCGATCGCTGCGCACGTTCATTGCGTTCTGGTTCGAGACCTCTTGGCAGCTTCGAGGCCGTGTGCTTATATGATCACTCAAACGCGAGCAGGGAGGAGGTGCACATGAACATCCACGCGACGAGCCGTCAGCCGTCGACGCTGTGCGCCACCGCTGCCGCTGGTATCCGCGCTCTGCTGGGCTAACCAGCATCGAGAACCAGGGCGTGCGCCGACGGCGTCGCCTTCCGCCCCACGGACACCGGCGATGATGCGTCGCCGCGCTCCGTTGTCACACCCCGCGTCCATACTTTCTTCTCTCTCATCAAGGAATACTCATGCACCCCGAAATTTTACGCGCGCTCGCAAACGCCAGACACGAGGATCTCCTGAGCGAGCGCCGTCCGCGAACGCGCCCACCGGCCGGATCGGTTGAACCTTCACCGCGGTTCACCCGCTCACGTCAGCGGGTGGGCTCAGTGCTCATCTGGGCAGGCGCGCGGCTCATTGGAAACCAACGGACTGCGCTGGAGCTGGGTCGAAATAGCCGGACGAACGGCGCTCCCCCATTTCGACCCTGGCCTCACACGATGGGACCGGGGCCGTGACCGAGCGGCCGTGATCCCGATGGATGGAGGCACCGCGTTCGCCCTTGGACGCTGATGAGTCCGTGGGTGGTCCAGCACCGCCTCAGCGAATGGAACTGCCGAAGCGAATCACGTTTCCGTCGAGATCGGTGACCGAACCCTCGCGCTTGCCGTAGTCCTCGTCCCGTGGACCGTCGACTTCGATCCCCGCCTGTGTCCACTCCTCGGTCACCCGGTCGGCATCATGGCAGTGGAGGTAGAGAAAACCGTGACCCGGCAGCTCGTGGTCTCCAGCTTGGACGAGGTGGATGGTGAGGTCTCGGTCCCGATGAGCAAAGGCATAGCTGCCGTCGTGGAGCGACGTCTCGAAGCCCGCACGCTCGAACCAGGCGACCGAACGAGGCACATCGGCGACCTTGAAGATCGGCTCGAACCCCGTGACCAGCCACTTTCCGGTCATCAGTTGAAGTTGGCCGTCGCACTGCGCATTCAGCCCGCCGAGGCAGTTGTGGCAGATGGGAAGGTCGGGGTGCGAGCGCAGTCTGACCCACCAAACAACCGACGTTGCGCAGCAAGTGCAGATCACAGCCATATCCAGGATCGTAAGTGGCGGTCCCAGCGTCAGTCGCTGCCATGACCTGTGTCGCCTGGATCGAGCTGGGCGCGTCCAGGCGAAATGAGCAGCGCCGACTGCTATCTGCCGGTGCGCTCGCGGTGCTTGCAACCCGGCCAGCAACAGGGCCGACGCTGGCCCTCCTCCAGCTCCTCCTGGGTCCGACGAATGCGCCGTTCTCGGGTCATGTCTTGTTTGGCTTCCTCGACCCAGCAGATGAACTCGTTGCGGGCGAGAGGCGTGATGTCCTTCCAGGCGACGAGTGCCGTGGGATTCGACATCAGCGCCTCACGGAGGTCACCTGGAAGCTTGTGCACCACCCCACCTGGCACTCGCGAGCTGCTCACAGGGACACGGTAGCGGGCCGGTACAGCTCGATCACCATCCTCGCGGGCTTGATCCAGGGCACGGGTTTGCCGCCTATGCCGTACGCCGGCTCGGCGAACGACTGAACGTAATAGAGCTGGCTCTTCTCCTCTCGCACGCGCATTACCCCCGCCTTATCGCCCACCCGTACCGTCGTCGTCACCATCCCATCGACCTCAAAGGTGGGCTCCCGGATGAAGGCGATCAAGGAAGGATGGGGGCGACGAGAGATGACAGAGATCCAACGGGCATCCAAGGAGGGACATAGCCGAGCGTCCGCACGTCGGCGATTCGCGCATCGAGTAGCAAGCGTTTCGCTTGGACTGGCAATCACCGGGCTGTTCGCTGGGCTGACCTCCCTCACTGCGGCAAACGCGGGGGCAGCTAGCAGCATCAAGTCGAACAAGCCATACGCTCAGGCCCAGCTCTTGAAGAGATCGGATCTCCCGCGTGGCTGGACGCAGCAAGAAAAGGTCTGGGTCGGTACCAGTGCAGATGGAAATGCATCCAGCATGATGACGATGACCCAGATTCCTGATCTGTCAACGTGTTTGGGCACGCCTCCCGCGCTCAGCGTGGTCGCGGCCGAGGCCTCCAGCCCCGTCTTCGTCAGCAAGGACCAGAACACCACCGTCATTGACGTCTCAGACGTCTACACCAGCACCGTCGACGCGAAGAACGACTATCCGCTGCTGAGCAATCCGAAGTTTGCGCGTTGCTTTCTCAAGGTAGAGGGCTCATCGATAGTGGACGATGACAAGTTCAACTGGCCGTCCGGCGCGACATTTGGAAATCCGATCGCCTCGGTCTCCCATCCGGACCGGTACGGAGATCAGTCGGGTTTGCTCGACGTGCAAATTCCAGTGAACCTCCCCGACGGAGAAGGGAGCACGAACGATTTCTTTGTCGTTCTCGTCATCCGCCAGGGCCGATCGACCGCTGAGCTGATGATGGACCAGGGGGATACCACACCCTCAGCCGCGCTCACCGAGTCCTTGGCGAAGGCGGTGACCGTCAACATGAAGGCGAGGCCACCAGGCAAGCAAAGTATCGCCGCCTCGAACTTCGCATGACACTCATCCCGCACTCGTCGGGTCAGTAGTTGAAGACCAAGGCCCCACCTTGGGTGAACTCGAAAACAGATGGTGCTCCTTTGACTTCGGCACCCTGCACCCAAGTGGCCGATTCGAGGTTGCGGGTCTTGACGCAGACTGGACACGCGAAGAAGCGGCCACCGTTGTCCACGTATTCGGCGTGAAGGTCTTTGATGGACGGTGCTCCGGGCACGGAGAGTCCGTTCGAATAGCCTTCGGTAGCGATGTAGATCCCGTCCTTCGTGAGCCACATGACGACCTCTTTGCCGGCTCGCAGCGCCTCGACCCCGAGCAGGTAACCGATCAACACGGATTCGGGGTCGTCGCCGCCATGAGTTTGCCCGATCACAACCTTGTCGTCTGCTGCCATTTCTCTGTTCTCCCTTCCACGAGACTCGACCCTGCGGCGTGGACGCTACATCCGTCCACTCTGTTTGCGAAGAACGAACTCAGCGATCAATTGCCATCTCGACCGATCCGGAGTGCTCGGGCATGACCCCAACGCTTCGGGGTGAGCTCACGGCCGGGAGGGTGACACTCTCTGCGGCCGTCTGGGCCGCTTAGGACGGAGTCCGGGCATCTTGGATGCGTGGGCAGGAGGCATCCCGTCACGGACCAACTCTGCGCCTCACTGCACCACGCCTTCTGACCGAAGGGCCGCAATCCGGTTGGCCAAACCGAGATCCGCGAGGATCTCGTCGGTGTGCTCGCCGAGCATGGGAGAGCCGCTGGCTAAAGACGCCGGTGTCGATGCGAACTGGGCGGGATGTCGGGGCAGGCGGACTTGGCCGACGACGTGGTGGCTCTGGTACTCGAACAGTCCAACGGCGACCGCATGAGGATCTCTGGTCAGTTCGTCGGGCGACACGATCATGGCGTAGGGCACGTCCTCGGCTTCGAAGCGCTCGCTCGCCACGGCGCTGGTCAGGCTGGCCGCGTTGGCATGGCAGGACTCCATCACCCGCGCCATGAGATCCCTGTGTTTGAACCGCTCCGCGATGGTGGCGACGCGGGGGTCGTCATAGCCCTCGGCGCCAAGGGCCCGGCACATTCCGGCGAAGTCGTGGTCCGACGTGGGCGTCACGATGCCCCATCCGTCTTTGAAGCGAAGTGGTCGCGAACCGGCAACGAAGCTCGAAGGCAGCGAGTTGTCCGACTCCACAAGCACCTCGTTGGCTGCCGAATCCGCCCAGAGGAAGGACACCACCGCATCCATCATCGACAACTGCACGTGCTGGCCACCTCGTCCCCGCTCTCGCGCGAAGAGGGCGGCGGTGATCGCCTGTGAAGCGAAGAGTGCCGTCACCTTGTCCGCCGCCGACTGCCGCAGGAAGACCGGGACACCGTCCGCCGGATCGGCCTGATTGCTCGCGAGGCCACCGTACGCCTGTATCACGGTGTCATAGGCGGAACGGTTGCGATTCGGGCCCTCGGTGCCGAACCCGGACAACGATGCGTAGATGACGTCTGGATTGACGCTCGCGATGTCCTCGTAGCCGAGGCCCAGCCTGTCCATCACGCCGGGCCGGAAGTTCTGCATGACGACGTCACTTTCCACGGCAAGTTTCCTTACGATGTCCACGCCCTCAGGTCGCTGGAGGTCGACGGCAATGCACCGCTTGCCCCGGTTGCAAACCAAGTACAGCGAGCTCATCCCGTTGACGGACACGCCGATCCAACGGGCGATATCCCCGCCGCCCGGCCGCTCGACTTTGATGACCTCGGCACCCTGGTCAGCGAGCAGTGCGGCCGCGTACGGTCCCGTCAACGCAATCGAGAGGTCAAGGACGCGCACGCCCTCCATCGGTCCAGTCATGAAAGGGTCTCCCTCCCTAGGCGTTGAGACGGTATCGGGTCGGACCAAGACCCACAGAATGACGGGCTCGGGCTGCGACACGACCCGCCGCCGCGAGTACTTCCTCGGACTGCCCCCGTGGCTATCACACGCTGGTGGCCACCAATGGCTGTGACGTGCGAGTGGCGCACTCGCGCCGCGAGGCGGCAACGCCGGCTCGGGACTTCGCCGGCTCCATGTTCCCCACCACCGGCGCGAGCAGCGCCTAATAGCTAAGGTCGTTGTACTGCAAATACCCGGGGGGTTCGTGGGGATGCAGGTGGACGAAACCGAGTGTGCCGGGGCTGGCGACGAGGTCATCAGGCGGCTGCGCGGGTTGTTCGCACCAAGGTCCGTGGCTCTCGTAGGCGCGACTGACAATTCCCAGTGGTCGGTTTACACACACGCGAACCTTCGGCGGTACTCGCCCGACATCGCCGTCCACCTCGTGCACCCCCGTCACGAGAAGGTGCACGGCGAGCCTGCACACAAGTCGGTGTCCGCCATTGGGGAGCCGGTGGACCTCGCCTATGTCATGGTGCCCACGTCGGCGGTCATCGAGGTGGTGGAAGAGATCGCGGATGTCGGCACCCGCAACCTGGTGATCCTGACGGCCGGTTTTGAGGAGGCCGGGCCGGCTGGGGTCGAGTTGGCCGCCCGTCTCGAGAGGCTCGCCACCAGCCGCGACCTCGCCGTCCTCGGCCCCAACGGCAATGGTTTCATCAATGTCGCTGGTGGGGTCGCTGCCTATGGCTTGCCGATCACACCACCGCTGGTTGGCGGCCCGGTTGGAATCGTCTTGCAGTCGGGCGGTCTGGCTGCGGCGGTGCTGGCAGGAGCGCAGGCCCGTGGCGTTGGGCTGAGCCTCATGGTTTCCACCGGCAACGAGGCGCTGATCTCGGCGACCGACATCATGCGCTATCTCATTGAGGACGAGCACACCAGGGTGGTCGCGGCGTTCTTGGAGTCCGTCCGTCACCCTGACGACTTTCGAGAGGTGGCGGAGCTGGCGTTGCATGCCGGCAAGCCGATTGTCGCGCTCAAAGCCGGTCGTTCCGAGCAGGGTGCTCGCACCGCGCTCGCCCACACCGGTGCCCTCGCGGGCGACGACCGGATGATCGACGCCGCGTTCCGCCAGCTCGGTGTGGTGCGGGTGAACTCGCTCGAGGAACTGCTCGCCACGGTCGGCTACCTCGGGTACCACCCTGATGTGAAGGGCCGGCGCATCGCGGCGGTGACCCCCTCGGGTGGAGCGTGCGACCTGCTCGCTGACCGCGCGTCGATCGAAGGGCTGGAATTGCCAGAGTTTCCTGCGGCGACCTTGCAGGCGTTGACCGAATTCCTGCCCCCCTTCTCCAACCCCCACAACCCCCTCGACGTCACCGGCTACGTGGTGGTCGATCCGCGGCTGTCATTCGAGGCCCTGCAGATCGTCGCCCAGGAGGCTGCCGGCAACTACGACATGATCCTCTACGCGACCAGCCTTCCCAGGATTGCCCCGAAGGACCTCAAGCCGATCGTCGACCGCCTTGACGCGCTGGCAGCGGCCCAGGAACGAATTCCGGTCCCGGTGCTGCTGCAGACCTCGTTGGTATCGGACCTGCCTTCCTACGCGCAGGAGCTGTTCGGGCAGAGGGGCCTCTACTTGCTCGACGGGATCGAACTCGGTACCCGCGCCATCGGCCACGGCGCGCGCTACCACGAGCGGCGCGACCGTAGCCTCGCCGCGGGCTCGCCCGACTCCATCTCGCCCGCCACGCCGCTTCCGGTTCCCCCGGATGCCGAGGGGGTGTGGACGGAGCATCGTGCGCGCGCCCTACTGGAAGCCAATGGGATCCCTCTGGTGCCGGCAGCGCTGGCGAAGAGCGCGGCCGAGGCAGCTGCGCTGGCCGCTTCCTACGCGCAGCCGGTGGCGATGAAGATCGTCTCGGATCAGCTTGCCCACAAGTCCGATATCGGCGGAGTACGCCTCGAGGTCGAACCGGCCCAGGCGGCGACCGCGTTCAGCGAGTTGGCCGCAGCACTGGCGGAACACCGTCCCGGCAGCCCCCTGGCCGGGGTGCTGGTCTCGCCGATGCGCCGGGGCGGTACCGAGCTGCTGGTCGGGGTGGTGACAGACCCGGATTGGGGGAAGGTGCTCTCGGTCGGGCTCGGCGGGCTCTGGGTGGAGGTGCTCAACGACGTGTCCCTCCGGCTGCTTCCCGTCAACGAGGTCGACATCGCCGAGATGCTCGCCGAACTACGTGCCGCTGCCCTGCTGAAAGGAGCGCGCGGTTCGACGCCGGCGGACATCGACCTCCTGTGCCATGTGATCGTCGGCATCGCCCGTCTTGCAGAGGGGCTCGGCCCGGCGCTCGACACCCTCGAGCTAAACCCGCTTCGCGTCGACGGAGCTGACGTCGAGGTTCTCGACGCGCTCGTCGTCTGGAAGGAAGGACAGCTATGACGGAGAGTGATGGGCTTCTCAAAGGCCGGACGGCCCTCGTCACAGGCGCAAGCCGCGGCATCGGGCTGGCTATCGCACAGCGTTTTGCCGCCGCAGGGGCGGCGGTCGCGGTGACCGCACGGACGGTCGAACCCGGCGGCAATCCGATGGAAGGCAGTCTGACGGAGACGGTCGCGAAGATCGCCGACGCCGGCGGTCAGGCGGTCGCCCTCGCTGCCGACCTCTCCCGGCCCGAGGAGCGCGCTCGATTGGTCCTCGATACCGAGGCGGCACTGGGCCGCGTCGACATCCTGGTCAACAATGCGGCCGTCACTTGGTACATGCCGGTCGCAGACTTCACACCCAAGCGCCGGGAGCTGATGTTTCAGCTCCAGGTCTACGCGCCGATGGACCTCGCCCAGCTTGTCCTTCCGTCGATGGTGGCCGCCGGCCAGGGCTGGATCCTCAACATCTCCTCGGGCGCCGCGCGCCACCCCGCCGTCCCCCCTGGCGCGCGATGGCGCGAAGGTGGTGCCGTTTATGGCATGTGCAAGGCCGCTCTAGAGCGGTTGACGACCGGTCTGGCTGCAGAAGCCTGGAATTCGAACGTCGCAGTGAATTCCCTCTCACCGAGCAGGGTGGTGCCAACGCCGGGAACCCGGTTTCATAAACTCGTTAGACCCGAGGATCCTGGACAGGTGGTGGAGCAGCCCGAGGTGATGGCACAGGCTGCCCTCGAGTTGTGCTGCCGGCCGCCCCAGAGTCTCACCGGCCGCATTGTGTACAGCCAGGCACTCCTCGCGGAACTCGGCGCCGCCAACGCGGCCGCCAGCGGGGAGGGACTGTGAAGGCGGCGCCGAAGCCAACGCCCGAGACGGCGCCCTACTGGGAGGCCGCCAACCGGGGACAGCTGCAGATCCAGCGGTGCAACGCTTGCGACCAGTACTACTTCTATCCGAGGACCGCGTGCCCACGCTGCGGCTCGACGGACGTGACATGGGTGACCGTCTCGGGGCGCGGTCGCCTCCATACCTACCTAATAAATCACCGTCCGGCGCGTGGCTTCGAAAACGAGGCACCCTACGCAATAGCCGTGGTCGAGCTCGAAGAAGGGCCACGGATGATGGCCAACATCGTCGGTGTGCCAAACACACCTGAGGAGCTCGAATTGGACATGCCACTCGAGGTGCGATTTGAGCCCCGCGGCGAGCAGATGGTGCCGGTCTTCACACCGGCGGCACCGGCCATGAGCCGCAAGCAGCAGTCGTGAGCGTCCGGGGCCGCGCCGCGATCGTCGGCGCGGCTGAGTCGTCTCGAATCGGCGTCGTGCCCGACATGTCCGCGCTGGAGCTGCATGCCGAGTCGGCGCGCCTAGCGTTGGCCGACGCGGGATTGAATCCGTCCGATGTGGACGGGGTGGCGTCCGCTGGAATCTCGCCGGTCGTGGTCGCCCACCATCTCGGCATCCTGCCGACTTGGCTCGACTTCACTTCTATCGGCGGCTGCTCGTTTCTTGTGCACGTCCGTCACGCCGCCGCGGCGATTGCCACCGGGCTCGCCGACGTCGTGCTGATCACCCACGGGGAGTCAGGCCGCTCGCGGGTGGGCTCTCCGCCACGCGCTATGGACCCATCCTCACCCCAGGGGCAGTTCGAGGCGCCCTACGGCCCCTTTGGCGCACCGACCCTGTTCCCGATCGGCGTGCTGCGCTACATGAAGACCTACGGCCTGACCCATGAACAACTCGCCTGCGTCGCGGTTGCCCAGCGTCGATGGGCTGCCGGCGTTCCACCGCGATGTATCGCGACTCGATCACCATCGACGACGTCCTCGACTCCAAGATGGTTGCCTACCCGATGCACCTGCTCGAGTGCTGCCTAGTGACTGACGGTGGCGGCGCCCTCGTGGTCACCTCGGCCGAACGGGCCCAGGCGATGCCCGGGCCGAAGCCACCGGTCTACGTCCTTGGCACCGGCGAGGCATCGGAGACCCCGATGGTCTCAATGATGGAGGACTTCACCTCCTCGGCCGCATTCCGCAACTCCGGGGCGCTGGCTTTCGCCGAGGCGCGGATCGGGCCGGCGGAAGTAGACCACCTGATGGTCTATGACGCGTTCGCTCACTTGCCGATCTATGGCCTCGAGGATCTGGGTTTCGTCGGCCGAGGCGAAGCGGGGCCGTTCGTGGCGGAGGACAACACCTCTCCCGGAGGCACTCTGCCGATGAACACAAACGGTGGCGGTCTCTCCTACACCCACACCGGCATGTACGGGATGTTCCTCGTGCAGGAATCGATCCGACAGCTGCGTAAGGAGGCGGCCAACCAGGTTCCGGGAGTCGAGATTAGCGTGGCCCAAGGCGTCGGAGGCATGTTCATGTCTGCCGCGACGCTCGTGCTGGGCACAACTTCGACTGCCGGCGTCTAGTTCGAGACGGAGGACAAGGGATGGACGTTGACCTCGGACCCGACATCACAAGGTTTCGCATGGAGATGCGCGAGTGGATCAGGTCCAATGCTCCGGAGGGTGTCAGCGAACTTACGAACTGGGGTGGCCAGCAGGTCGCCGGCGGCCGTCGGGGTGCGGAGCGGCTCAGGATGCTCGACCATCCTCAGGTCAAGAAGTGGGAAGCCCTCCTGCACGACGCCAAATTGATATGCCCACAGTGGCCCAAAGGAGTGGGGGGAAGCGGCTGGGACGGAGTGCGCGTCGCGGTCTGGTTCGAGGAGCTGCGCCGCCACAACGTGCCTGCAGTCAGACGGGGCATGGGCGAGACGCTCGTCGGTCCGGCGATCATCGTGCATGGGACGGAGGAGCAGAAGGCCTACTTCCTGCCTCGGATCATCGGCGGCGTCGACGTGTACTGCCAGGGCTACTCCGAACCGGACCACGGCTCCGACCTCGGCGCGGTCTCCACGAGCGGCGTAATCGACGGCGACGAGATTGTGATCAGCGGCCAGAAGGTGTGGACCTCCGGTGCGCAGCGGGCCAACATGATCTTCGTTCTGTGTCGCACCAACCCTGACGCTCCCAAACACCGAGGCCTGTCATACGTGTTGGTCCCGTTTTCTCCCGACAACGGCATCCGGGTCCTCCCGCTGCGCCAGATGTCGGGCGCGTCAGGGTTCTGCGAGGACTTCTTCGAAGGAGCGAGGGCTCCTCTCTTCAACGTGATAGGCGGGCTACATAACGGTTGGGCGCCGGCAATGACCACGCTCGGGTACGAACGCGGGGGCAACGCGACGACCGCTCACCTCGGCTTCGAGCAGGAAGTCTGGGAGCTGATCGATCTCGCACGCATGAAGGGCAAGGCTGCCGACCCACTGGTACGCCAGCTACTCGCCTGGTCGTACACGCAAGTCGAGATCATGCGCTTCGCCGGCTTGCGCCTGCTCGCCGGCATTGCGCAGGGCAAGGAGCCAGGCCCGGAGGCCTCAGTCAACAAGCTGTACTGGAGCGAATTTCACAAGCGCTTGGGAGAGATCGCCATCGAGGTCGTCGGGGCGGAGGCGATGGTCCGCCCCGACGGTGTCGGCTACGACACCGAGGCGTGGCAGGACATCTTCCTGTCCAGCCGTTCGGGGACCATTTACTCCGGAACCAGCGAGATCCAGCGGAACATCATTGGCGAGCGCGCTCTTGGGCTACCCAAGGAGCCGAGCGCGGAGAGGAGGTAATCGAGCGATGACGCGTATCTGCGAAGGGCGGGTCGCCATCGTCACCGGCGCCGGCCGGGGTCTGGGACGGGAGCATGCCTTGGAGCTCGCCCGGCAAGGGGCTCGAGTCGTCGTCAACGATCTCGGGTCCAGCGTCGACGGATCAGGCAGCTCGGCTGGACCTGCGAGCGAGGTAGTCGAGGCGATTCGGGGGATCGGCGCACAAGCGGTCGTCAACGCCGACGACGTGTCGAACTGGGACGGCGCCCGCCGCCTGATCGAGATGGCGATACAGACCTTCGGAGGGCTCGACGTGCTGGTCAACAACGCCGGCATCCTTCGGGACCGCATGCTCGTCAACATGACCCTCGAGGAGTGGGACGACGTCATCCGGGTTCATCTGCGAGGCACGTTCGCCCCGACGCATTGGGCCGCGCGGTACTGGCGGGACCGGACCAAAGAGGGCGAACGGAACGACGCCAGAGTCATCTGTACGAGCTCTTCCTCGGGTATCTACGGCAACGTCGGCCAAACCAACTACGGGGCGGCGAAGGCCGGCATCGCCTCGTTTACGATCATCGCGTCCAAGGAACTCGAACGCTACGGCGTGACGGTAAACGCGATCGCGCCCGGTGCGCGAACCCGGATGACCGAAGAGCTGGCACGCGCCCGCGGCGTGGCCGACCCCTCCCCTGGAGAATGGGACCCGCGCGATCCGGGCAACGTCGCACCTCTGATCGCGTGGCTCGCCAGCAGCGAGTCCCGACACGTCACCGGCCGAGTGTTCAACGTCGCCGGTGGCAGGATCAGCGTCGCCGAAGGTTGGCATGCTGGTCCAGGGGTGGACAAGGGCGACCGCTTCCAGGCTGAGGATCTCGGATCGGTCGTCACGTCCCTGGTGGAGCGGGCAGCCCCCAACGCAGAGACCAATGGGCGGATCCCACGCGTCCACCCGGGAAATCACCGAGGACCGCAGGCATCACGAAATGATTGATCCTCGCCGACTCGACCGAACGACGTGCATGTCGCTCCCATTTCAGTCCTCGTCGCCCGATACGGTTATCCCCTTCGGACGCGTTGGCTACGGGAGAGGGGGCCTAGCCCGGCTCGGCCCAATCGTCCTGGGCCGTGCGCAGACGCCTGACCAACGTCTGGAGCAGGTTCCAACCGATGGTCGCGTTCTGCTGCACGAGTGGCCGAAACTCCCAGTAGGTAAGCCCGTAGCACACGAGTTCGCTATCCGCGGTGACCGTCGCCGATCGTGCACCCTCATCGATGAGAGCGATCTCCCCAAAGTAATCACCGGCCGAAAGCGTGGCTCGTTGCTGTCCACCGACCGAGACGGTTGCCTGTCCTGACTCAATCACGAAAAAGGCCGCCCCGCCCGTGCCTTCCTTGGTAACCGTCTCACCCGGCGCAAAGCGGCGTTCCTTGAACAGGGCGGCGATACCTTCGGTGTCGCGTGGGCTCATATTGGCAAAGAGCGGCACCCGCTCAATCACTTCGACCGGTCGCTTGTCACGTGGGGATGGTCTCGATCGCACCGGTGACCCTGCTCGCGTTACTGCCCGGCACTGCAGCAGATAGATCTGCCCTTCCGCGAGTGCCCACTCGATGTCGCGCGCCGGTCCAAAGGCCTGTTCGCACTGGCCGGCCAGCACGTTGAGTTGTGTCAGCCGATCGTCGTCAAGACAGAGCTTCTCAACCAGTTCAGCCTCGACATCCTCTTCGAAGGTGCCCCCATCGGCGGCGGCACGGATCGCGATCTTCTTGACACCTGGTGTGCGCTCGAGCATCCTGCCGTCCCGATCCATGCGGAAGCTGTCGGGTATGACACGGCCGGCCACCACCACTTCGCCGAGCCCCCAACTCGCCTCAATGAGCCTCTCGTCTGCACCATTGATCGGGTTCTGCGTGAAGAGGACCCCCGCGACGTCGGGATCGAGAAGTGATTGGACCACGACGCCGATACTCGGCCGCGTGAAGAGGCCCACCCTCTGGCGGTACGTAATCGCCGAGTCAGAGTTGGCCGACCACCAGATCTCCAGAACAGCCGCACGCAGGTCGTCCACCGAGGGCACGTTGAGAAGCGTGAGGTGCTGGCCGGCGAAGCTCGCGTCCGCACCGTCCTCGTCGACGGCAGACGAGCGCACGGCGAGGGGTCCCGCCAGGGGACGGGCCGCCATCGTCAACTGCGCGATCGCTGCCTCGTTACCAGCGGCAACAGCGTCGACAATCGAGCCCGACAGTGCGATTCCCGGTGGAATCCGCAACCCGGAGCGCGCGGCCACTCCCAATCCCGTTGCCTTGGCGCCGAACCGCGATTCATCTTGCGCCTCCTCAAGCGGAAGGACCTCCGTCACGCGTACACCGTGACTTCTCCGGCGTCGCCGTCTACTCGTACCCGCGTGCCGTCGGAAATTCGGTCGGTTGCGTCACACGTCCCGACCACACCGGGGATCCCGTACTCACGCGCCACGATGGCCGAGTGCGAAAGCAGACCTCCCGAGTCGGTGACAATCGCTCCAAGCAGCGGCAGGAGAATGTTGAACGCCTCGCTGGTCGATTCCGTCACCAGCACGTCACCCTGCACAATCCGGTCGAACTCGGACGGACCCGAGACGAGCCGAACCGGGCCTTCGTACACACCGCCACTGGCGGCGAGGCCTCGCAGGACGTTCTCCTCGTGCGGCTCCGCAGAGCTCCCGAATAGCTCGCCCATTGCGATACCCATGGCGCGCATGATCCTGGCGATACCGGGCGGCAAGCCGGATGGGTCAGGCGGGGGTGGCGCCGGCGGCCCCAGAGATGCCGGAGCTTCCTTGGCCGATCTGGAGCTGCGGTCAACGAAGCGCTGTTGCAGTTCGTCCGCAGTTGGGCCGCCCTGCCCGAGCACCAGCGAGCACATCTCGTCGAAGTCCGCGTCAATGAAATGCTCCGAGTCGTACACTCGCCCTTTTGTCTGAAGCCGGTGACCCGCCATCAGCACGGCGCGTCGCATGATCCCCGAGGCCCAGATGTCACTGAAGACGCCGCGTTCGTCCCGCAGGCGGTACATGAGACGCGCCTCGCCGAGGAGTTCGTCGAACTGCGCACGGTCCTGGTCCGGCACCTGCCTTCGAATGTCGGCGATCCGCGCATCGACGTTGCCCGCATCACTACCTGCGCCGTCGACGGAGGACCGGATGGCCCGAACCAGAGCGTCCGGCAGCTCGAGCGCGTACCGCCCGGAAATGTCGAAGCCGTCAAGAAGTCGACACCCGACCAGGTCCAGATATCCCGTCGTGGCCTCGCCGACGTCCCCGCCGAACGCGGACAGGTCCGCGAGGACCTTGCTCGGTTCGCCGGTCGAGTCGAGGAGAGCGCGGGCAGACGCGTCCTGGGTGATCGCCACGATCAGCCTTTCGAGTTGGCCCGACGCACCGGCTGAGACCGGGGCTGCGCCGCGCAACATCGCAAGCACATCGGACGATGCCACGTCGGTCCAGGTCCCAACATGAGCCAGGAGGTCACCCACCGGCAGCATCGCCGAACCGGTGAATCGCATGTGCTGGTACATCATCCGGCTGTGGTGCTCCCGGCAGCGGGTCAGGTATGCAACCAAGCCCTCGTCGGAAAGATCACTGGCGTCGACTGACTGCAGCTCGCGGTGGACCTTGATCGCGGCGGGCTTCGCCGTCTCGTCCCACTCCTGCAGCTGCTCGCGCCAGACCTTCTGCTCCCATACCGCTTCCGCACGGGCGAAGCGTTTCGGGATCTCGTCCTCCGACACCGGGTGCATCGTGTTGTACGCGAAGCCGTTGACGTATTGGGTCTCCATCGACTCGATGAGCGCCCCGTAATACCCCATGAACTCACTCGTGCCACGGCGGAAGGGTTCGGGGTGCGTCTCCGACCAGTAACGCGTCACCGGACGCGGAAAGTGCACGGGGTCCAAATTCCACGGACCCGGACCGGGGGCCTCGTAGTGTTGCGCTGGCGTCGGCTGTTCAGACATCTGTGGCCTCCCTGGGTGGGCGTCCCGCTCAGCCGCCCACGCGTGGTAATCCTCACGGGTTGCGGCCGATCCGTCAAGCGCCAACAAGACCTGGTCTCATTGGCTGCAACACGTTCATCTCGGCGGGTGCCCCTCTCGCGCTGGCATGTGGGATAGCAGCGGGACGGTGATGAGCATGGGCTTCGGACAAGGGTCATTCGACGATTGGATCACACCCGAGTCTCGTCGACATGACGATTCTTCAGCTCGATCACCTTGTTCAGTCGCGACGGTCGCTGAGTGATCGAAGTGAGTCTTGAGGACTATATGCACCCCTGGGCGACATGCCCGGACAATCCTCTTCGTGTTCAAGCGTGAGCGATAACGCTCGATATGGCGCCCCAGGAAAGGCCCAGATCAGAAGTCGCCGGTGGGATCCCCTTTCACTCAAAAGGCACGGATCCGATGGGATAACCCATTCAGTGCGAACGGTGTCTACGAAGCGGTCAATGCACGCGTGTTCTCCGATCGTTGACCACCAGCGAGATTGACATGTTACGGTCGTGCTGCTCAATCCGGCGCGTAAACGTGTCGAATGTGCTCGCCAAGAAGTTCGAGGAACAATGACCGAAATGGTCATCGAGGGGGCCGTGATGCATGCGCTCAAGCGAATCATTCGGCTCGGTGGTGCCGTTGTAATGATGGCCGGCGCGATGGCGGCCGTCATTCTCGTGTCCGGCTCCTCAGCCGGCGCAAGGGGACCGACACCGGCCTGGACCGCGTACATCCTGCCCGACGCTCCGCCACCGGGTCTCGCCCCCCCGGGACCAGGGCCCTATGTCACCCCATTCGACTCAGCCACTAGCACCACGGGGCCAAACATCGCACTGAGCGGTCCTTTCTCGCCGGTTGACGTTGCCATCAGCCCGAACGGCAAATTGGCGTACGCCCTCACAGCTGGCTCCAACTCCGTCACGGTAATCAAGCTCGCCACTGACACGATTACGGCGAGTGTTGCGCTGCATGTCGGCGCCCCCCCAGAAGGCATCGCCATAGCACCTGACGCCAAGTTCGCCTATGTGCTCGACGAGGAAGGCAACGTCACCCCCATCGACCTCGCCACCAACACCATTGGAGCCCCTATCTCCCCACCCGGTGGAGGCTACGAGGTCGTTTCCCACAGCATTGTGATCGCCCCCGATGGGACGACGGCCTACGTTGCGGGCGGCGTCCCAGGTGCTCCATCCGGGAGCATCTTTCCCATCAACCTCACCACGAACACCGCTGGGTCGGCGATTCCCCTTCCGACGGGAGATTTCTCCGAGGCCATCGCCATCGCCCCCGACGGCTTGACGGCCCTGGTGGCCGACACCCCCTCGAACAGCGTTACCCCAATCAACCTCGTCACCGATACCGCTGGGACCGACATCGCCCTGCCGAGCGGAGCGAGCGAACCGGCCGATATCGCCATCGCCCCCGACGGTCAGACGGCCTATGTCATCAATAGCGAGTCCCACAACGTCTCCCTGATCGACTTGACCACATACAGCGCCGAGACCAACATCCCCCTTCCGAGCGGGGCGTTCGATCCCGACGCCATCGCCATCACCCCCAACGGGAAGACCGCGTTCGTCGCGAACGTGGCCGTCTCCTCAAACAACGTGACACCGGTCAACCTCAAAACGAACACCGCCGAGACCAACATCGCCCTGCCTCTGGGGACCATAGGCCCCGTCGCCCTTGCCATCACCCCCAAGGGAAACACGGCGTACGTGGCCGATCGAGACTCCGACACGCTGACCCCCATCTCCACCTCGACGAAGACTGCCGGGTCCAATATCGTCCTGCCGAGCGGTGCGTACAATCCCCGGAGCATCGCCATCACCCCCAATGGCACGACGGCCTACGTGGCCAACCTGAGCTCCAACAGCGTCACCCCGATCGACACCAGCACCGATGTCGCGAATCCAAATATCGATCTACCCAGCGGGGCCGTCGGTCCTGACGCCATCGCCATCACCCCCGATGGCACGACCGCGTATGTGGCCAACCAGACCTCCGACAGCGTGACTCCCATCGACCTCTCCACCAATACCTCTGAGGCCGACATCGCGCTCCCCGGTGGGGATAGTCCCACCGCCATCGCCGTCGCTCCCGACGGGTTGACGGCCTACGCGGTTGAAGCATCCGGCCGCGTCACCGTCATCGACATCCACACAGCCACAGTCGGAGCCGACATTGTCCTGCCTAGCGGGGCGACCAATCCTGACGCCATCGCCATAACCCCCAACGGGAAGACTGCTTACGTGGCGAACCAGGCTTCCGACAACGTCGCTCCCATCAATTTGGTCACCAACACTGCTGGGACCGACATCACACTGCCCGCCGCTGAGAGTCCCGACGGCATTGCCATCGCACCTGACGGCACTACGGCTTTTGTGACCAACCAAACCTCCGGCAACGTAAGTCTCGTCGACTTGGCGACCGAGACGGCTGGTTTCGTCATCACCCTGCCCGCCGGCGACAGTCCCGAGGGCATTGCCATCGCACCCAACGATAAGGCGGCCTACGTCTCGGTCAGCGTGACCACCTTGGTCAACAACCAGATCGTTCACTTCGCCGGGGTTACCCCCATTGATCTCGCTACCGACGTCGCCGGAGCCGACATCGGCCTGAACGATGAAGCGATCGGCGCAACTGCCATCGCTCTCTCTCCGGATCAAGCTCCGCTGGCCCGCCTCTCGGCCCTCCCGGCCCACGCGGGCCAGCGCGCCAGTTTCGACGCCTCGGGTTCCACGGTGGCCTTCGGGAAGATCGCCTCTTACGTCTGGGACTTCGGTGATGGCACCGCCACCACCACAAAAGCCCCGACGACTACCCACACGTACACCTCGCCCGGTACGTACTCGGCCACCGTCACCGAAACCAGCTCGGGGGGGACTTCGACGAAGCGGGTCTTCACGGGCCAGACCATGAGTCGAAACGGAGGGAGTCAGGCGGTAGCCACCGCGAAGGTCGTCGTGCCATAACTCGTATCGGCCATCGCCCCATCGGTGAGGCTCCCGGACCACAGCAACATCGGTACCACCTGCGTCCCGAGGTCAACCTGCCGAGATGGTCACTCCGACCTGAGTAGCGATGAGGGCCGCAATCGGCAAATGGCCAGCGCGGGGCCGACGGCCAGCGTGGTGGCGACGATGAAGTTGCCGACCACCGCGGCCAAAATGATCCGGCACAGGACGACCGGCACCGGCATGAGGACCCTTGTCAACCCAGCTTCAAGAAGTTGATGTGCTCCCTGTTCCAGTTGGGTAGCCACGTCATCGTTTCGCGGTCTAGCAAAAAGCAGCATTGGTGGGACGTGGCGAGTAACGATCCCTCTTGCGGGCATTCGTGGGGTGCTGGAGCCGCCTCGCAGACCGCTCGCGAATCCCATCACACCCTCTCACGAGGTCGAAGGTACGGCGCCGCGGCGTCCCATGGAAGCCGCACTGTTTGACCCCTGGCCGCACCTAGGCAACCGCGGCGATCCTCTATCCCGCTCTGCTTTCGATGTCTCAATGGCCCATCCATCTGTCTGTCAACTGATCACCGTCTTGCCCGAATGTGCTGGACTGGCCGTCGTCCCGGGCCTGCACGCGTTCCCAGCGTACCGAACCATCTCCCTGACCCGGCGTTCGGTAATACGGCTGATATGTGATCAGCCCACTTGACTCTGACCATCGGGGAGGGTTCAAGCTTCATCTCGTGGACGACCTCATGGCAATAGGTGAGTTCTCGGATCGCTCTGGTCTGTCGGCCAAACGGCTCAGAACGTACGCGGCCGAGGGCGTCCTCGCCCCGGCCGCGGTGGACCCGGACTCGGGGTACCGCTATTACTCGCCAGGTCAGCTAGCCGACGCCCGAGTGATCGACGCCCTCCGACAAGCGGGCGTGCCGCTCGTTGAGATCCGCACGTTCATGCGTCAGCCCTCCCGAGAACAGCTCGATATCTGGGCGCGAGAGCTTCTGACCGTTGCGAACGACCGCCAGGAGGCGCTCAGCCTTGCGCGCCAACTGTTCGGGACCAGTCAGGACCCAATGCTTCCCGCGGCGAACCCAGATTCCAAGGAGGAGTTTATGACCACACTGCGAACGACGGGCCGTACGGAAATCGGGCGGGTGCGCGAAAGAAACGAAGATGCCATCGTAAGCAGTGATCGTGTTGCCCTCGTCGCCGACGGAATGGGAGGACACCCAGGCGGGGAGATCGCAGCGAATATCGCCGCGGGCCTGGTGCTTGCAGTCTTCACGGGACGATCAGCGAACGAGCTCGAAGCGGCAGTACGTGCCGCGAACTGGGCGATCCGGGACCGTACGTTCGTCCAATCCGGCTTGGACGGCATGGGCACGACGATCTGTGCGGCTGGACTCCTCACGGACGGACACGTTGCACTCGTCAACGTCGGAGATAGCCGAGCTTACCTATGGCATGAAGGCGCGCTGACCCAACTCACCCAGGACCACAGCGTGACAGCAGAGCTTGTCCAACGCGGAGAGATACGGGAAGAAGAGGCTCCTCTGCACCCCCATTACGGGGTTCTGACCCGGGCACTTGGCGTCGCGCTCGACGTTGATATCGACCGCAGAACTCTTGCCGTCGAAGAAGGTGATCGAATCGTCGTTTGCACAGACGGTCTGTTGAACGAGTTGTCAGGCGAGGAGATCGCGAGTGCCATGGCGGGGGGCGGAGATATCGCCTCGATCGTCGACAACCTGATCGACCAGGCTGTCACACACGGTGGTCGCGACAACGTATCTCTCGTGGTCGCTGAAGTGGCAGCCTGAGGCACTCGGATTGGTTGGGTAAACCTGACGCTCAGGGATCACGCTCACCGGCTACCTAGTTACTCGCACACAGGGTGAACATTCAGGCCAGCCGGCGCGTCGACGAAGTCTGGTCCCGGCTCGCCGGATCCCCGTCGGTTCAATTCTGTCGATCACCACATGCAGAATCGCTGTGGGCGGGAAACGGTTCTCCGCCGAGCGCATCTTGACCTTCGCGTCATTGCGGAACCTCGATCGACAGTCGTAGCAATTGGATTGCTGCGCTCGACATGTGTCCTCTTCCTCGTCGCAAGAGGACCGGCATGACTTGTTGTTGAGACGTTGCTGTTCGGCGGCGGGAACGTGCTCGGCTCGAGGATCACCTTCGCCGATTGGTCGGGTCCGAGAGCGACGCTCCACTGTTCGTCGGAGCGACGGGCCAGCGACTCCGCCCGAGCAACTTTTGGGTCATCTGGGAGGCCGCACGTCGAGAGGCGGCCTCTCATGGGTGCGCTTCCACGACCTCCGGCATTTCGCCGCGACCATGTTCGCCACAACGGGAGGCGAGCACCAAGGAGATCATGAGCCGCGGCGGAAGGATCTCGAACGCGATCGCGCACGACGGCCCTGAGGTGCAAGGTGAGGTGCTGGACCTACCGCCGCTGACCAGCGAGAACGACGTCGAAAGCTCCGGGGGAGAGACTCGAACTCTCAACCTAGCGGTTAACAGCCGCTTGCTCTGCCGTTGAGCTACCCCGGAATGGGTCTCGGTTCAGGCCCCAGAACGTTAGCAGCGGGGCCTCGTACCCCAAGGACGGCCGGGGTCCCTTCGACCGGCGTCCGAGACCCGGCCGGAGTCCTTCGGCCACGTCACCGGAGGGTCCGGTCAGGACTCCTCGAGGTAGTCCCGCAAAAGGTGGGCGGCGTCGGGGCGGCGCAGCTTGGCCAGGGTCTTGGACTCAATCTGGCGGACCCGCTCCCGGGTCACCCCGAACTCCTTGCCGACCTCCTCGAGCGTGCGGATCTTGCCGTCGTCGAGACCGAAACGGAGCCGCACCACGTCCTGCTCCCGCTCGGAGAGGTGACCGAGCGCCTCGCGCACGGCAGCGTCGAGCAGCGAGCGCGTCGCCGCGTCGTCCGGGACGACCGCTCCTCTGTCCTCAATGAGGTCGGACAGGTTGAAGTCGTCCTCGTCCCCCACCGGCTGTTCCAGGGACACCGTGTCCTGGTTGATGCGGAGGATCTCGCGTACCCGCTCGGTGGGCAGCTCCACTCGTTGCGCCACCTCCTCGATGCTCGGCTCGCGGCCGAGTTCCTGGAGGAGCTGTCGCTGCACCCACACCACCTTGTTGATCGTCTCGACCATGTGCACCGGTATGCGGATGGTGCGCGCCTGGTCGGCGATGGCGCGGGTGATGGCCTGGCGGATCCACCACGTCGCATAGGTCGAGAACTTGAAACCCTTCGTGTGGTCGAACTTGTCGACCGCGCGCATCAAGCCGAGGTTTCCCTCCTGAATCAGGTCCAGGAACGCAAGCCCACGGTTGCGGTAGCGCTTGGCGATCGAGACGACCAGCCGCAGGTTGGCCTCGATCAGCTCGTCCTTCGCCCTCTGTCCCTCGCGTACGATCCGCTTGTTCCGCGACAGCTTCCCGGCATCGAGCACGTTCTCAGACGGTCCGCCCTCTTCCAGAGCGATCTCGTGAGCGGCCATCACGGCGGCCGCCTGGTTCCCTTCCTCAATCGCCTGCGCTATCTCGACTTCGAGCTCGGCGTTGAGCAGCGGGACCCGGCCGATCTCCTTGAGGTAGGTGTGCACCGGGTCTTCCGCACCACCGGCGGAATCGGACGCCGTCGATCGCTTGCCGTTGTCCCGGCGGCCATTGGTGCGCGCTCGCGCGTCGCGACGTGTCACCGTGACATTGCCGAGCCCGTCGGCGTCGTCGTCGACGAGGGCCAAACCCTCTGCCGCGACCCGGTCCATCAGCGCATTCAGCACCTCCACAGTCAGCTCGACCGAGTGCAACGCTTCGATCAGCTCGGCTTGGGTCAGATGCCCCTGTTCGCGTCCGGTGACAAGGGCCGCCTCGAAGTCGACACGGGACACGCCCGGAGGGAGCGCGGCGTTGTCCATGTAGGGCATCAGCGACGAGTCGTTCGTCGACGTCGCGACGCCTTCGTCATCGATTGCGATCGCGGAATCGTCGTTCACCCTCGCCTACCAACTGGTCACCCCTCCGACTCCCTCTCGGACAACCACGCTACCAACCGATCGGCCGCGTCGCGTCCGGCCGAGCCACCGAGCGCGTCGAGCCAGTGACGCACCTGTGCCGTCTCGGCCGCGGTCGACTGCCAAGAAACGCTGTCCTCGGCGCGTGCCGCGGCTTCGACGTCGACCAGCGCGCGCCTGGCCGCCTCGCGCAGCAGCACCGAGACGACGGAGTCCACCGGATCGCCCAGGTCCGGGTCACCGACCAGGGGTTCCTCGACCGTCACCCGCCGGAGCACGCTTGCGACGTCTGCCGGCGACGACTCCACGGCGTCGTGCACGTTGTCGTGCTCCAAGAGCGCCACGAAGGCCGCCCGCTGCAGCGGGTCGGTGAACAAGACGGGCTGGACCCGGTCCGCAATGTCCTCGGGTCGGTGCACGGCGAACTTGAGCGCTTCGATTCCCGGCCCTGGTCGGAGCGCCGCCGGCGGGGCGCCGTTCCCGTTCCCGAACCCGGGCTCCCCGCCGTACGGGTCGGGGTTCGGGCCCGGAGCTTCACCCCGATTTCGGCGCCGCACGGGATTCGGCGCCGGTGGGTGGGCGATCAGGCGCGCCAGGTGGTCCCGCAGGCGGTCAGCGTCGAGCCGGCAGCGATCCGCCAGCTGCATCACGTACTGGTCGCGGACGAGGTCGTCAGGATGCTCCGCAACCGCCATGAGAGCGGCCTCGGCGGCCCGGGCGCGCCCCTCCGCCGTCGTCAGGTCGCCGCCACTGAGCATCCGGTCCACTCGGAACTGGAGAAACGGCCGGGCTTCCCTGACGGCTCGGGCCAGCCCCTCGGGGTCGGAGCGTGCCAGCTCCCCGGGGTCGCTCCCGCCGGGCAGCTCGGCCACGACGACGTCGACCTCGTGCTTGCGTTCCCACTCGTAAACCCTGGACGTCGCACTCTGCCCGGCGGTGTCGGCGTCGTAAGCCAGGACGATCCTTTGGCCGAAGTTGCGCAGCAGGCTGAAGTGCTCCTCGGCCAGCGCGGTGCCGCACGTGGCCACCGCCCAGGGGACTCCGGCCTGGAAGCACCCGATCACGTCGGTGTAGCCCTCGCAGACGACGACCTCGCCCTGGGCCACGATGCCCTGCTTCGCCCAGTTCAGCGCATAGAGCGTCTTGCGCTTCGAGTAGATGGGTGACTCCTGAGAGTTCTTGTACTTGGGCTCGGGCCGCTCCGACGCGGGCCGCGCCCTCGTGGCCCGGCAGGATTCTCCCGCCGAGCGCCACCGGACGTCCGGAGGGGTCGCAGATCGGAAAGAGGACCCGGGCACGGAAGAAGTCCTGCGGTCGACCGCGCCGGTTGACGAAACCGAGCCCCGATTCCGACAGCACGTTCTCAGGCAGGCGGAGCCCCTTGGCCATCGCGTCCCAGTCGTCGGGCGCCCACCCCAGCCGGAAACGGCGCACGATGTCGCCGTCGTAGCCGCGCGACCGCAAGTAGTCGCGCGCGTGGCCGGCGTCGGGCGCGCTGAGCAACCGCTCGTGATACCACTGCACCGCTCGCTCCATGGCGTCGAGGAGCTGTGAGCGGCGCTGGTGGTCCCGCCCGGACTCGGCGTCTTCGTGCAGCGTGATCCCCGCCCGGTCGGCCAAGAAGCGTACGGAGTCGACGAAGTCGAGGTGATCCATGGCGCGCACGAAGGTGATGGCGTCGCCCGACTGCTGGCAACCGAAGCAGTAGTAGAACCCCTCCTCGGCGTTGACGCTGAACGACGGTGTCTTCTCGGTGTGGAAGGGGCACAGGCCGGTCCAGCGCCGTCCGACCTTCTTCAAGAGCGAGTGCTCGCTGATGAGAGCCACGATGTCGGTGGCCGCCCGCACCTGGGCGATTTCCTCGTCGGGGATGCCCATACACCCGACGGTACCGCAGGGCTGCTGCGCCGCGGCCATGGCGTAGCGTCGGGCCATGGCGGTCACCGTCTACGGCGTCTGCGCCCTCACCTTCATGATGTCGATGTACGCCCTGGAGGCCCGCGGCCGGATCTTCGTCCTGGCCTTCGCGGCCGGGTGCGCCCTCTCCAGCTCCTACGGCTTCCTCTCGGGCACGTGGCCCTTCGGGGTCGTCGAGGCGATCTGGACCGTGGTCGCCCTGCGCCGCTACCTGGGCACCCGGCCCCGCGCCGGTCCCGCGCCCGGCGCGCTCTAAGCCTTGGCCTTCTTGGGCGCCTTCGCCTTTCCCTTCGCGCTCGCCGTCCCCGTCGCCGTCCCCTTCGCGCTCCCCGTCTCCGTCGGGGCTCCCTCGGCCGTCTGAGGCGCCGAGTTCAGGACGGCCTGCGCCGCCGCGAGGCGCGCCACCGGGACCCGGAAGGGCGAGCAGCTCACGTAGTCGAGCCCCGCGTCGTAGAAGAGGCCGATGGAGGTCGGCTCCCCGCCGTGCTCGCCGCACACTCCCACCTTGAGGTCGGGCCGGGTGGCCCGGCCGCGCTCGGTCCCGAGGCGGACGAGCTCCCCCACTCCGTCGGCGTCGATGACCTCGAAGGGGTTGCGCGCCAGGAGGCCGAGCTCCAGGTAGGCGTCCATCATCCGGCCCTCCACGTCGTCGCGCGAGAACCCGAACGTCATCTGGGTCAAGTCGTTGGTGCCGAAGGAGAAGAAGTCGGCCACCTCGGCGATCTCGCCCGCCCGCAGCGCCGCCCGAGGCGTCTCGATCATGGTCCCGATCGTCACCTCCAGCTTGCCCCTCTGGCCCGAGACCGCCTTGGCTCCCCGGGAGGGCCTCGGCGCGCGCTCTTTGTTGACCTCCGCCACGGCGTCCTCGACCCAACCCCGGGCCAGGGCCATCTCCTCGCGGGTGACGGTCAGCGGGATCATGATCTCGACGACGGGGTGCCCGCCGTCGGCCACCCTCTGACGGGCCGCCTCCATGAGCGCGCGGACCTGCATGGCATAGAGCCCCGGCTTGATCACGCCCAGGCGCACGCCCCGGGTGCCGAGCATGGGGTTGGACTCCTTCCACGACAGCGCCGCGTCGTAGAGCCGGCGCTCTTCGGGGTTCAGCCCGACCGCGGCGTCCTTGTGCGCCAGCTCCTCGGTCGACGGCAGGAATTCGTGGAGCGGCGGGTCGAGCAGGCGTACCGTCACGGGCAGCCCGTCCATGGCGGCCAGGATGGCGACGAAGTCCTCCCGCTGGACCACGCGGAGCTCCTCCAGGGCGGCGGTTTCCTCGTCGGGCGTGCCGGCCAGGATCATGCGGCGCACCACCGGGAGGCGGTCCTCCCCGAGGAACATGTGCTCGGTGCGGCACAGGCCGATGCCCTCCGCGCCCAACCCCCGCGCGTTGGCCGCGTCCTCGCCGGTGTCGGCGTTGGCCCGCACGGCCAGGTGCCCCCGGCGGATGTCGTCGGCCCAGGAGAGCACGGTGGCGAACGCCGCCGGCGGCGACGCTGAGGTCAGCGGCACCTGCCCGGCGACCACGACGCCGGCGCCGCCGTCGAGGGAGACCCAGTCCCCCTCTTGGAGCGTCACGTTGCCGACCGTGACCGAGTGGTCGGCGATGCGGAGCACCTCGGCACCGACGACCGCCGGCTTGCCCCAGCCGCGGGCCACGACGGCCGCGTGGCTCACCAGGCCACCCCGGGCGGTCAGGATGCCCTCCGCCGCCAGCATGCCGTGCACGTCCTCGGGCGACGTCTCGTTGCGGACCAGGACCACCTTCTCGCCCCGCTCAGCCGCCGCGGCAGCGGAGTCCGCGGTGAAGCGGATCCGGCCCACCGCCGCTCCGGGACTGGCGCCGAGGCCCTTGGCCCAGACCGTGTAGCCGGAGCCCGCGAACTGCGGGTGCAGCACGGAGTCGAGGTGGTCCTCGGTGATGCGCGACACGGCTTCGGCCCTGGAGATCCCGAGGTCGCCCGGGCGCTCCATGTCGACCGCCATCTTCAGCGCCGCCACGCCGGTGCGCTTGCCCACGCGGGTCTGGAGCATCCAGAGCTTTCCCTGCTCAATCGTGAACTCCGTGTCGCACATGTCGCGGTAGTGCGCTTCGAGGCGGGCGAAGATCTTGAGGAGGTCGGCGTGCACCTTGGGGAACTTCTTCTTCATGTCCGCGATGGGCTCGGTGTTGCGGATGCCGGCCACGACGTCCTCGCCCTGTGCGTTCACGAGGAAGTCGCCGTACGCGCCCTTGGCCCCCGTCGCCGGATCGCGGGTGAAGCCCACGCCGGTGCCCGAGTTGTCGTCGCGGTTCCCGAAGACCATGGCCTGGACGTTGACCGCCGTGCCCAGGTCGTGCGCGATGTGCTCGCGGTCGCGGTACGCAATGGCGCGCGGTCCGTTCCAGCTGCGGAAGACCGCCTCGATCGCGCCACGCAGCTGGTCCTTCGGATCTTGGGGGAAGGGCTTGCCGGTGTGGCGTTCGACGATCTGCTGGTAGGAGTCGACGAGATACCGCAGCAGCTCCACCGGCACGCTGGCGTCCGACTCGGTGCCCGCCAGCTCCTTGGCCGCGTCGAAGAGCGCGTCGAACTCCTCGCCCGGTAGCTCCAGCACGATGCGGCCGTACATGGCAATGAAGCGCCGGTACGAGTCGAAGGCGAAGCGCTCGTCACCGGTCTGCTTGGCCAGCCCCTCCACGGAGCGGTCGTTCAGGCCGAGGTTGAGGACCGTGTCCATCATCCCGGGCATGGAGAACTTCGCGCCGGAGCGGACCGAGACCAGGAGCGGATCGTCGGCGTCGCCGATCGACTTGCCCATGGCCGCCTCGAGCCGGCCCCGTGCGCCTGCCACCTCGGCGTCGAGGCTCTTGGGCCACCCGCCGTGCATGTAGTCGCGGCACGAGTCGGTCGAAATGGTGAAGCCGGGCGGCACCGGCAGCGTCAGCACCGAGGTCATCTCGGCCAGGTTGGCCCCCTTGCCACCCAGCAGGTCCTTGAGCTCCATCGGCGGACGGCCGTGGTCGTGGTCGAAGTCGAAGACGTACGGCATGGGGCCTCCTTGCCCCGGACGGATCCGCCCGGACGGGCGAGCCGTGCGGCGGGACGCGGTCACGAGGTGAACTCACACCGTCCCGGGCCGGGACGGGCCGCGTCAGCCTACCGGCCCTCGGGACCCCGCTCAGTCCCCGTCGCCGTGCCGGCGCGGGTCGGCCTCGTCCCGCGCGAACCACCGTCGACCCGACGCGAGCCGGTGTCGTCGGACGATCCCATTCCGGCGACCATGCCGCGAACCTGACGCTCGAAGACCTCCCTTGCCGCCCGCATGAAGTCGCGCACGGCCGCGAGCTCGTCGGTCTTGAAGCGCTGCGCCACCTCGCGCATCTCCTCGGCCACCGGCTTCTGCAGCCCCTGGAGCCGTTCGAGGGCGGACGGCACGATCTCGACCCACACCCGCCGCCGGTCCTCGGTGTCCCGGCGCCGCGTCACCATGCCCGCCTCCTCGAGCCGATCCAACAGGAAGGTGACCGCCCCGGTGCTCAACCCGGTCTCCTCGGCGAGCCGGCCCGCCGTGACCGGACCGAGACGTCCGATCAGATCGAGGCAGCGCAGGTCGGTCCGGCTCAGCTTGAGCCTCTTCGCCAACCCCTCGTCGAATTGAGTCGCCGCGCCGAGATATCCCGTGATCTCCGAGCGCAGCTGCTGCACGAGCTCCGTCCGGGACCGCTGGCTTGACACAGAAGATACTTTAACACTAAGTTTCTTCGTTGATGGCTGATTCTTCGGTCTCCACACAGGGCCGCTCCGGCCACGGCCCCGCCGTCGAGGCGCACGATCTGGTCAAGGTCTTCCCCCGCGGCAACGTGCGGGCGCTCGACGGCGTGTCGCTCGAGGTGGAGGCCGGGACGGTGCTCGGCCTGCTCGGCCCGAACGGCGCCGGGAAGACCACGGCCGTGCGCATCCTCTCCACCATCCTCGAACCCGACTCGGGTTCGGCCGCCATCCTCGGCCACGACGTCGTCAAGGCGGCCGACGTGGTCCGCCGGATCATCGGGCTGGCCGGCCAGTACGCCACCGTCGACGAGAACCTGACCGGCCGGGAGAACGTCTACATGGTCGGCCGTCTGTGCCACCTCAGCCGCAAGGTGGCCGGCCGGCGCGCCGACGAACTGCTCGGGGACTTCGGCCTGGCCGATGCCGCCAACCGTGTGCTCAAGACGTACTCGGGGGGCATGCGGCGCCGGCTCGACCTGGCCGCCGCCCTCGTCGCCAGCCCGCCCATCCTCTTCCTCGACGAGCCGACGACGGGACTCGACCCCCAGAGCCGCCAGGACCTGTGGGCCGTGATCG
Source organism: uncultured Acidimicrobiaceae bacterium (assembly GCA_963767195.1). GTDB lineage: Bacteria > Actinomycetota > Acidimicrobiia > Acidimicrobiales > RAAP-2 > Bog-473. The sequence continues at coordinate 1,501,374 of CAVYDA010000001.1, forward strand.
AGAGACTGGTCTCGGAGGGGACGACCGTGCTCCTGACCACCCAGTACCTCGAGGAGGCCGACCGCCTGGCGCGCGACATCGTGGTCGTCGACCACGGCCGCGTCATCGCCCAGGGGACACCGGCCGAGCTCAAGGCCGATCTCGGGACGTCCGTGGTCTCCGTGACCCTGGGGAGCGCCGAGGCCGTGACGCCGGCGGTGGCGCTGCTGGCGCCGCTCTCGGACAAGGCGCCGGCCGTCGACGACAACATCGTGGAGCTCACGGTCGAGAACGGCCCGGCCGTGGGGGCCGAAGTGCTGCGCACGCTCGACGCGGCCAAGATCACGGTGGCCGGCCTCGTCCTGCGCGAGCCGAGCCTCGACGAAGTCTTCTTGAGCCTGACCGGGCACCGGACCGAAGGCGAGAGCGAGGCGGAACGGGCGGCCCACACGAGCCGGGCCCGACGCGGCGCCATGGCCCAGACCGACGGAAAGGATGCGGCATGACCTCCACCCTCGTCGCGCCCTCGACCGCGGCACGGCGGCCCATGGCCGGCGGCAACAACGTGAGCTGGACCCTGCAGGACATCGCCACGGTCACGTGGCGCAACCTGCTCGCGCTGACGAGGACACCCCAAACCGTGTTCTTCTCCGCCGTCCAGCCGATCATGTTCGTGCTGCTCTTCGTCTTCGTCTTCGGTGGCGCCATCCACATCCCGGGCGTGCCTTACGTCGACTACCTGATCCCGGGTGTGTACGTCCAGACGGTCACCTTCGGCGCCGTCAGCACCGCGGTCGGGCTGTCGGAGGACCTCCAGAAGGGTTTGATCGAACGGTTCCGCGCCCTGCCCATGGCCCGCTCCGCCGTCCTGGCGGGTCGGACATCGGCCGACCTGGTGCGCAACGTCTTCACGGTTGCGATCATCACCGCCGTGGGCTTCGCCGTGGGCTTCCGGATCGGCACCAACTTCGGATTGTTCCTCTGCGGCATCCTGATCGTGCTGCTCTTCTCCTACACCTTGTGCTGGGGGTTCGCCACCGCCGGCTTGTCGGCGCCGAACGCGGAGACGGCCCAGCTCATGGTGTTCCCCATCCTGTTCCCGCTCATCTTCGCTTCGTCGGCCTTCGTTCCCGTCAGCGACATGCCTGGTTGGCTGCAGGCCTTCGCCAAGCACCAGCCCGTCACTCAGGTGGTCGACGCCGCGCGCTCGCTCATGACGGGAGGCAGCCTGCAGGACACGCAGGCCATCTGGGCCGCGCTGGCGTGGTGCTTCGGGCTCCTGGTGGTGCTCGTTCCGATCGCGGTCCGCAAGTACCGCCGAGTCGCCTGAGACCGTCCCGTCCGCCGGGCGGATCGCTCGGTCGTCGCGCCGCTCCATAGGGGCCTCCGAAAACTGCTCTCTGCTCTCACGGCGCGGCGGCACATCGGACGACGGCTCTTTGCGATAATGCTCTGTCCCCGATAATGCTTGTCCCTGAATACCCCGATTCACCGGAGGCCATGGTGTACCTGGAGCTGACGCCAGAACAGCGAAACCTGAAGAGCAAACTCCGGAGCTACTTCGAAGACTTGGTGGCCGAGGTCGCGGACTCTCCCGTCGAAGAGCCGACCTACACCCGGTACATCCGCCGGATGGGTGAGGACGGCTGGCTCGGGATCGGGTGGCCTCTCGAGTACGGAGGTCAGGCTCGAGGCCCTCTCGATCAGATGATCTTCGTCGAGGAGTCCCACTGGGCGGGCGTACCGCTGCCCCTTCTCACGTTGAACAGTGTCGGTCCGACCCTCATGGCTCTCGGCACCGACGAGCAGAAGCGTCGGATCCTCCCGGGCATCCTCCGGGGTGAGGTCCATTTCTCCATCGGTTATACCGAACCGTCGGCCGGCACCGACCTGGCTTCACTTCAGACTCGAGCCGTGCGTGACGGGGACGAATACGTCATCAACGGCCAGAAGATCTTCACCAGCGCGATCCAATACGCCGACTACGTCTGGCTCGCCGCCCGGACGGACCCGGCGGCGCCGAAGCACAAGGGTCTGTCGGTCTTCATGGTGCCGATCGACACTCCGGGGTTCCACTGGAACCGTTACCGACGATCGCCGGCGACATCACCAGTTCGACCTTCTACGAGGATGTGCGGGTCCCAGCAGAGAACCTTGTCGGCGCGGAGAACCAAGGCTGGAAACTGATCACCAACCAGCTCAATCACGAACGAGTTGCGATCTGCCCAGCTTCAGGGTTGCTCCGGAGCCTCACCGAGGTCCGGCGGTGGGCGCAAGAACACCGGCTCGGCGACGGCCGCCCCGCGACGGATCACGAGTGGGTCCAGATCAACCTGGCCAGGGTGCACGCGAAGATCGAGGTGCTCAAACTCTTGAACTGGAAGGTGGCGTGGGCGGCCGACAAGGGGTTGAACCCCGCCGACGCATCCGCCACCAAGGTCTACGGGACCGAACTGGCCTTGGAGGTGTATCGGCTGCTACTCGAGATCGTCGGCCAAGCGGGCTATCTGCCCGGCGGCTCGCCGGGTGCGGTCCTTCGGGGGCGCCTGGAGCAGCAGGCGCGGAGCCAGACCATCTTCACCTTCGGTGGCGGGACCAACGAGGTCCAGCGCGACATCATCGCCATGATCGGGCTCGGGATGCCCCGCGCTCCTCGATGACACCGCTTCAGCCTGGCCGTAGGCCGGGGTCAGGCCCGTTCGTCGGATAGGCCTGCTCGTCGGAGCTCGGCGGATGTCACATCTTCCAGCGGCGGAATCCACCTTTGAAATTGAGGACTTGGCCGGTGACCCAGGCACTTTCGGCGGAACCGGCCAGACACCAGGCGTGAACACGTCCTCCGGTGAACCCAACGACCCGCCGGTAGTGCGTATCGGACCTGATCGAAGAGTTGCGGATTGGCCCATCCCGTATCGGTCGGTCCTGGGTTGACGGTGTTCACGGTGATACCTCGGTCAACCAGGGCGTCAGCCAACGTAAGCGTCATCTGATGGATCGCCCCCTTGCTGATCGTGTAGGGCACCTCTTGAGCCATCGGGGCAAGGTGTTGTCCGGAAGTGAAGAGGACGACCTGGCACCGCTTCGTCGATCGTCGTGCTGGGCCGCAAACGCCTGAGTCAGCAACACGCTGGCACGGGTATTGACAGCCCAGCTGAGATCGAGCGATACCGCCGTGACATCGCTGAGCGTCTGAGTCCCGGAGCTCGTGGCGTGGTTGGCCACGAGCACATCGACGTGCCCAAAGAGCTGCACCGCTCTGTCCACCACGGCTGCCGGGGATTCGGGCAGAGCGAAATCGGCTTCAATGTGTTCGAGGCGTTCTCCATGCTGTCGCAGCGTCTTCATCACACCGGGCATACCCACGGAGTCACGACCCGCATGGCTGTTCGGCGTCATGCGCTGTCCACGACTGGATCAGCACCGTCATTCCCGATTCCAGCAGATCGCACGCAATGGAAAACCCGATTCCCGCCCGTCGACTGACTCCGGTGACGATGGCGACCCGGCCCGCTGTCGGGGTGGTCATTTTCCAAGCTTAGGAACTCGGATTGTCCGACGAAGGCTCAGCACGTTCGTCCAACTGCACGAAGTGCCGTTTGGGTATCCACGAACGTCGGCTGACGCGGCCCTAGGCGTGGCCCCCGATTCCCGCCTGGTTGAGCGCCGCGGCCCCTACCGGGCGCACCAGTACCCGGCCGGGAATCAGCCCTCGCCGGTGCGCCGGCGCAGCTCGGCCAGCAGGTCGGCGATGGGCACGCGGACCTGCTCGGTGGTGTCGCGGTCGCGCACGGTCACGGCGTCGTCCTCGAGCGAGTCGAAGTCGACGGTCACGCACCACGGCGTGCCCACCTCGTCCTGGCGCCGGTAGCGCTTGCCGATGCACTGGGTGACGTCGTAGTCGCACATGAAGTGCGGCTGGAGCGCGCTTGAGCACCTGGCGGGCCAGCGGCTCGAGCGTGTCCTTCTTCGACAGCGGGAGCACCGCCACCTGGTAGGGGGCGAGCCGCCAGTGCAGGCGGAGCACGGTGCGGGCGCTCTCCCCCGACCTCGTCCTCGTCGTAGGCGGCCAGCAGGAAGGCCATCATGGTCCGGGTGGCGCCGGCCGCCGGCTCGATCACGTAGGGCGACGTAGCGCTCGTTGGTCTGCTGGTCGAAGTAGTCGAGCTTCTCCCCCGACGCCTTGGCGTGGGCCGTGAGGTCGAAGTCGCCCCGGTTGGCGATGCCCTCGAGCTCGTCCCAGCCCCAGGGGAAGAGGAACTCGACGTCGGCCGTGCCCTGCGAGTAGTGCGACAGCTCGCTCTGCTCGTGGTGGCGCAGGCGCAGCTGCTCGGCCGGGATGCCGAGGTCGCAGGTACCAGCTGCATGCGCTCGTCCAGCCAGTAGTCGAACCACTTCGGCGCCTCGGTCCGGCGGCACGAAGTACTCCATCTCCATCTGCTCGAACTCGCGGGTGCGGAAGACGAAGTTCTGCGGGGTGATCTCGTTGCGGAACGACTTGCCCACCTGGGCGATGCCGAAGGGGGGCTTCTTGCGCGTCGTGCCGAGCACGTTGGCGAAGTTGGTGAACATGCCCTGGGCGGTCTCGGGGCGCAGGTAGGCCACGTGGCCCTCGTCCTCGACCGGTCCGGCGTGGGTCTTGAACATGAGGTTGAAGGCCCGGGCCTCGGTCAGGTCGTGCGAGCCGCAGTTGGGGCAGACCCCGTCGATCTTGTCCTCGCGCCAGCGCTCGTGGCAGTTCTTGCAGTCGACCAGGGGGTCGGTGAAGGTGGCCAGGTGGCCCGAGGCCTCCCAGACCGCCGGCGGGCCGAGGATGGCGGCGTCGAGGCCGACCACGTCGTCGCGCTCTTGGACCATGGCGCGCCACCACGCGTTCTTCACGTTGCGCAGCATGTTCACGCCCAGCGGCCCGTAGTCGTAGGTGGAGCGGAAGCCGCCGTAGATCTCGGCCGAGGGGAAGATGAAGCCGCGGTGGCGGCACAGGCGCACCACCTTCTCCATCAGGTCGTCGCCGGGGCCCGGGCGGTCGCCTCGCGTCGCTGTCGTCGGTCTCGGTCATCGGTGCAGGATACCGGAGCGGATTCTGGTGCTGACCTCGTTGGCCAGCAGGCGGCCGCGCACGGTGAGCACGGCGCGACCGTCCTGCGTCGGCTCACGAGACCGTCGAGCTCGGCGGGGTCGCTCGAGCGCGTCCCACGGCACGCCCCGCGGGGTGCGCAGGGCAAGGGTGAGGCGCCTCGAACTCGCGCTGGTCGGCCGTCAGCACCTCGCGGCCCGCCCTCGGCCGAGCGCCCGGACTCGATGGCGGCGAGGTAGCGCTCGGGCGTGCGCACGTTCCACCAGCGCAGCGCCGTCGCGGTGCGAGTGGGCGGCCGAGCCGATCCCGAGGTAGTCGCCCTGGTCCCAGTAGAGGTGGTTGTGCCGGCACTCGTGGCCCGGGGCGGGCCCAGTTGGAGATCTCCTCCCAGGGTAGCCGGCGGCGGCCGAGCGACGCCTCGGTCCGCTCGTAGCGCCGGGCCAGCGACGTCCTCGTCGGGGTGGCGGCCGGCGTCCCGGGCCAGCGGCGTGCCCGGCTCGACGGTCAGGGCGTAGGCGCTCAGGTGCGGCGGCGGGACGTCGAGGGCGAGGACGTGGTCGAGCGTGGCGTCCCAGTCGTCGTCGCTCTCGCCGGCGCCGCCGAAGATGAGGTCGAGGTTCCAGGTGGCGAAGCCGGCCGCGGCGCACGGCGGCCGAGATCGGCGTCGGCGGCGTCCGGGCACGTGGCGCCGCCCGAGGCCGGCCAGCACGTGGGCGTGGGTCGACTGCAGTCCGAAGGAGACCCGCGTCACCCCGGCCGCGCCGGTAGGCCCGAGGTGGGCGTCGTCGGCGTCCTCGGGATTGCACTCGACGGTCACCTCGGCGCCCGGTGCGCGGGGCACGGCGTCGAGGATGCGGCACAGGGTGTCGGGGTGGAGGCGGGACGGGGTGCCCCCTCCGAAGAAGACGGAGGAGGCAGCGGCGAGGCGGCCGTCCTCGACGGCACGATGCACCTCGAGGACGCACGCCGTCCGCGTAGCGCTCCATGAGGTGGTCGCGGTCGGTGTAGGTGGCGAAGGCGCAGTAGTCGCAGCGCTCCCGGCAGAACGGGACGTGGACGTAGACGCCGAAGGGGGTCAAAGGCCGGCCGTCGAGCGCACCGAGCGGATGCGGCGGTCGAGGTGGACCTCCATGGCCTCGGTGGCCAGCTCGGCCACCTCGTCGGCCCCGGGCGGCGGCGGGCCGGCGCAGCACCGCGGCCAGGTCGCCGCCCAGGATGCGGCGCAGCAGGGCCAGCGCGGCGGCGCTCATGGGGCGGCCGCTGCGGTGGGCCCGGCACAGGGTGCCCCCCGACGACGAGGTCGAAGGCGACCAGCTCCACCTCGCCGTCGGGCTCGCCGCAGGTGGCACACGCGTCGAGCAGCGGGCCGGCGCCCTCGAGCACGAGCGCCTTGAGGAAGAAGGCGGGCGCCACGAGCGTCGGGTCGGCGTCGTCGTCGGCCAGGGCACGCGAGCGCGCCGACGAGCATGGAGTAGAGCCGGGGGTCGGGGTGGCGCTCCTGGGCCATCTGGTCGGTCACCTCGAGCAGGCGCCAGGCCGCTGGGCAGGCGCTCGAGGTCCTCGCGCACGGCACGGAAGGAGTCGATGCACCTCGACCTGGTTGACGATGTCGAGGTCGCTGCGCCCCTGCCACAGCAGGAGGTCGACGTGGGTCAGCGGCTCGAGGCGGGCGCCGAACTTCGACGTGGTCTTGCGCACGCCCTTGGCCACGGCGCGCACCTTGCCGTGGCGCTCGGTGAGGAACACGACGATGCGGTCGGCCTCGCCCAGGCGGTAGGTGCGCAGGACGACGCCCTTGTCGCGGAAGAGGCTCACTGCCGGGGCCGGGTGGGCGAAGCCGGGGCGGGCGCCGGATCGAGCGGGCAGTAGCGCTCGCCCCGCTTGGCGGCCTCGGCGACGGCCCGCCGGGCTCGGCGGCCAGGGCGGCGGCCCGGTCATGAGCCTCCTGGGCCGGGCGGTCGCGCTCGACGGCCTTGGCGCCGTGCGAGTGCGCGGCCGTAGAGCAGGCTGCCGCCGGCGATGAGCGCGGCGATGGTCAGGACCACGATCAGGGCGGTCGGGAGCCGAAGGGGCCGGCCACGGACGGCCAGCGACCACGAAGGCGTGACCAGGAAGACGATCCCGGCGGCGAGCGGCGATCCGGGTGAAGGCACATGGCAGCATCCAGTCTCGCAGCCCGAGGGGCCGCGGCAGGTCGAGCCGGGGGGTTCCGGAGGTCGGGGCGTCGGGCTGCTGGGCGCCGGGGGCTGATGGCTCAGGCCCGGGCTCAGGGGCCCGGGGTCAGGGGTTGACGGCGCCGAAGCGGCGGACCCGGCGCTGGAACTCGATGACGGCCTCGTAGAGGTGGCGCCGGCGCATGTCGGGCCAGAGGGTCTCGGGGAAGACCAGCTCGCTGTAGGCGATCTCCCAGAGCAAGAAGTTCGAGATCCGGTTCTCACCCGAGGTGCGGATGACCAGGTCGGGGTCGGGCATGTCGGGGAAGTAGAGGTGGCGGGCGATGGTCTTCTCGTCGATCTTGGCGGCCGGCGATGCCCTCGGCCACGATGGCGCGGACGGCGTCGACGATCTCGGCCCGGCCGCCGTAATTGAAGGCCATGGTCATGACCATGCGCCGGTTGTCCGTGGTCAGCTCGATCGACTCGTCCATGCGCCTGAGCACGCGGCGGGGCACCCTCCAGTCTCGCCGGCCGGCGAAGCGGATCTGGACCCCTTGGCGTTCAGCTCGTCGCGCCGGCGCATGAGCAGCGACTGGTTGAAGCTCATGAGGTAGCGCACCTCGTCGGGCGGGCGCCGCCAGTTCTCGGTGGAGAAGGCGTAGAGGGTGATCCACTTGATGCCGATCTCGAGGGCGCCGTAGACGACATCGAGCAGCGCGGTCTCGCCGGCGGCGTGGCCCTCGGTCCGGGGCAGCCCACGGGCGCTGGCCCAGCGACCGTTCCCATCCATGACGCATGCCGACGTGGGCGGGGACGCTGGTCAGGTCCAGCTCCGGCGGGACGGGATCGATCGCCGGGTCGGGCCCGACCCCGGTCACGGGCCGGGCTTCACCCCCGTGCTCGGTTCCCCGGCCGGCGCCGGCACGCCCCGGCTTCGAACGGCTGAGGCCACCCGACGAAGCTACCCCTGCTCCACCGGGTCGCCGCCCATGCCCGGGATAGGCGGCCATCGGCGGTTCGTGCTGAAGTGGGAGGCTGCTCGTACGGGCTGGCGATCGGTCGGGCTCGGCATGGCCGAGCCGTTCGGGCTCGCTCGAACCGATCCGGGCCAGCGAGCCGAGATCCGGCACGAACGAGCAACTGAACGGCGAGAAACGGAGATCGACGTGACCCAGACGAACGCGGCGCCGCGACCCGACGTCAACGACATGGTGGCGGTCCATGGGGTGTTTCGTGACACGCTCGGGGCGGCGCCGGCGCTGATCGGCGGGGCCTCCGACGGCGACGCGGCGCGGGTGGCGCTCGTCGCCAACTACTACGACAACATCTTGCACTTCCTCGAGGTGCACCACGAGTCCGAGGAGCAGCTCGTCTTCCCGCTGCTGCGCCAGCGCTGCCCGGCGGACGGCCCGCTCGTCGAGCGGTTGGAGGCTGAGCACGTCGAGGCGCTCGCCTTGCTTCAGCAGGCGCAGGGCGCCGTGACGGCCTGGGGGCCGGGGACGGTGACGCCGCGCCGGTGGCACGGGACGCCCTCGAGTCGCTGCGGTCGCAGCTGGTGGGGCATCTCGACGTCGAGGAGGCCTCGGTGCTGCCCTTGTGCGCGGCGTACCTCTCGCCCGAGGAGTGGGGGGCGATCCCCGGTCACGGGCTGGCCAACTACCGCGGCGACAAGGTCTGGCTCATCCTCGGGCTGATCCGCGAGCGCATGAACGACGAGCAGCGGGCCGCCATGCTGGAGCACATGCCGCCACCGGCACGGTCGACATGTGGACCGGCTTCGGCGAGCAGGCCTTCAACGAGCTCTCGGCCGAGGTCGCGCTCGGGCCCGGGGCCGGGCCCGGGGGACGCGGCTGACGCCGCGAGCCGCGCCCGATGGACGACGAGGACGGCGGAGTACGTCCCGGAGCGCTCGACGAGCTCGACGAGGCCGACCTCGTGGCGCCCGGCAGTCTGGCGTCGGAGGCGCGGCTGGCCGGTGACGAGGCGGTGGCCGCCTTGGCCCGGGTGACGGCACACCTCGTCGGGGGCGAACAGCGGCCCGAGCAACAGGAGATGTGCCGGGCCGTGGCCGAGGCGCTGGTCTCGGGACGCCACCTGGCCGTCCAGGCGGGCACGGGGACCGGCAAGTCGCTGGCGTATCTCGTCCCGGCCGCGCTGAGCGGGAAGAAGGTGGTCGTGGCGACCGCCACCAAGGCCCTGCAGGACCAGCTGGCGGAGAAGGACCTGCCCCAGGTCGCGGCCGGGCCTGGGCGTGCCGGTGGACTTCGCCGTGCTCAAGGGGCGCAGCAATTACGTCTGCCTGCAACGCGTGGCCGAGGTGGGGACCGGAGGGATTCAGTCCGAGCTCGGCGACGCCGTCTCCGGCGACAGATCGCGCGACGCCGAGGGCGAGGCCGGCGAAGGCGAGCGGCTGGGTGACGTCCGGCGGCGGCGACCGCGCGCAGCCGCCCGAGGGCGTCGTCGACCAGGTGCGTTCGCTCCTGGCCTGGTCGCAGACGACCAAGACCGGAGACCGGGGAGACCTGCGCGTTCGAGCCGAGCGACCGGGCCTGGAACATGGTGAGCGTCGGGCCACGCGAGTGCCCGGGCGCGCTTCAACTGCCCATCGGGGGGCCGGTGCTTCGCCGAAGCGGCCCGCGAGCGGGCGCTCGCTGGCGGACATCGTCGTGGTGAACACCTACCTCTACGGCGCCCACCTGGCCAGCGGACGCGCCGTGCTCCCCGACCACGACGCCGTCGTCTTCGACGAGGCGCACGAGCTCGAGGAGGTCATGACCTCCAGCCTCGGGGTCGAGGTCACGGCCGGCCGGTTCCGCACGCTGGCGTGACCGGCGCGTTCTCTGGTCGACGAGCGCGGGACCGAACTGCTCGAGACGCTGGGCGAGCTCGGCGACCAGTCTGCAGGAGATCTGGTCGCGGAGCGCGTCGGCGAGCGGGTGCTCGACGGCCGCCACGGCCGCCGGCACGGCCAGGCCCGATGACCGCGAGCTCGGCGAGCTGCTGGTGCGTGCGGCGGACCTGGCGCGGCGGGTCACCGATGCGCTGCGCGCCGGGGGGTCACAGGGCTCGCTCCTGGGCGCGCAGGACGGCGGGGTCGACCTGGACCGCGCCAGCCGCAAGACGCAGAGCCGTCACCGCCGCGACCCACCTGGCCGAGGACCTGCACCGGCTTCGGGCCCGGACCGAGGACGAGGTGGCCTGGGTCGACGGCACGCAGGCGCAGCCCGCGCTGCGCCTCTCCCCCATCGACGTCGGCCCGGCGCTGGCCGGCCTGTTGTGGGGTGACGTGACGGCGGTGATGACGAGCGCCACCATCCCGCCCCGGCTGGTCGAGCGGGTCGGGCTGGACGGGATTCGCAGACCGAGGAGCTCGACGTGGGCAGCCCGTTCGACTACCGCTCCCACTCGCTGCTCTACGTGGCCCGCCACCTCCCCGACCGGCGGGCGGCGGGGGCCGAGGAGGCGATGCACGAGGAACTGGCGCCAGCTCATCGGAAGCGGCCGGTGGGAGCACCCTGGCCCTCTTCACCAGCCGCCGGGCCACCGAGGCGGCCGCCGAGGCGCTGGTGCCCGGGTCTGCCCTACACCCTGCTGATCCAGGGCGACCTGCCCAAGGCCCGCCTGCTCGAAGAGTTCGCCGAGGACGAGACCTCGTGTCTCTTCGCCACGCTGGGCTTCTGGCAGGGGGTCGACATCCCGGGTCCGGCGCTCTCGCTGGTGACCTCGACCGGCTGCCCTTCCCGCGCCCCGACGACCCGCTGCTCCAGGCCCGACGCGACCGCGCCGGCGGCGAACGCCTTCCAGCTGGTCGACCTGCCCCGGGCGGCGACCATGCTGGCTCAGGGCGCGGGCCGGCTCATCCGCACGGCGGAGGACCGGGGCGTGGTGGCGGTGCTCGACCCGCGGCTGGCCACGGCGTCGTACCGCGGGGTGTTGCTCTCGACGTTGCCCCCCATGCGCCGCTCGGTCGATCCCGAGGAGGTCGAGGTCGTTCCTGCGCCGGGCGCTCGGAGGGTCGGGCTGAACTTTCAGGCAATCGACCTGGGCGTCAAGCGGGCGTTCCGGTGAGCCACCACCCCCTGAACCCCCGGGCTACCACCATTGCACCCGTGGCGGTGATATGTGTGAATGGTGCCCGTGGCGAAGCCGCTCCAAGTCGGTAATTGAGTAATTGAGGTCGTTGAGCGGTGAGATTTGTCCGGTTGCGCCTCCAGGCCGAACTGCGGGCTACGTGGCGTTCGGTCGTGCTCCTGGCGCTGGTCCTGGGGATAGGCAGTGGCTTGGCCCTGACCGCGTTCGCCGGTGCTCAGCGCACCGATTCAGCGATGTCCGAGTTCGTCGCCTACAGCCTTCCCGACGACGGGGGCTTCATCTTCGGAAACACGACATCGCCGCCGGTGTCCCAGGGCCAAGCACCAAGCTCGCTCGCCCTCTCCCCCGCAGAAAAGCGGGTGGTCGACCTGCCCCAGGTGGTCGCCCACTTCCAGTCGCCGTACCTGTTCTTGACGACGGATCCGACCGGCCACAACACCGACAACATCAATTCGATCGGGTCGTCCGACGCCGCCTTGTATCGCACGGTCGATCGTCCCTTGGTCGTGGCTGGGCACTTACCCGACCCAAGGCACCCCTTCGACGTGGCCGTCAACGAGCTCGCCGCCGGGCAGCGTCACCTCCACGTCGGCAGCCACTTCCACCTCTACGCCTACTCCGCCGCGCAGTTCCAGCAGGGTCGTCTGGCCAATTCCTCTGAGATCGGCTCGGAGGCTCCGGCTGGTCCGACCTTCACCATGGCCGTGACGGCAATCGTGCGCTTCCCGCAGGACGTCAACGCGGTGCTGCCCCTGGCGACCAAGCAAGACGTCTCCTACGAGGGACAGCAGAACGCCTACCTCACGCCCGCCTTTCTCCCCCGCCTGGCCGCGGCGCTTCGAATCCCCGTAGAGAAGATCCCACAGATCAACTTCTTCGGGGTCCGTCTCCGTCACGGCGCGACCGACTGGAAGTCATTCGCGGCGGCCGCCACGGCAGCAGGAAAAGGTCAGATCTTCACGAGTCCCGGCAACACGAACGGAGTCCGGACAGCAGCGGCCAGCGCCGAGCGGGGAATCCACCTCGAGGTCGTGGCCTTACTGATCTTCGGGGCCCTTTCCGCCTTGGTGACCCTTCTTCTCGTCGGCCAAGGCGTCGCCCGTCAGGTCATGCGCAAAGCCGATGACTACGCGTCGTTGCGTGGCCTCGGAGCAACGCATCACCAGCTGACAGCAATCGCCATCGCGTGGGCGGCGGTGATCGGTCTTGCGGGCGGGGCGCTCGGCTTCGTGATCGCCGTGCTGGCCTCACCGCTGATGCCCTTCGGTCTCGCCCGCCAAGCGGAGATTCACCCCGGATTCAGCGTCGATCCGGTGGTGTTGGTTTCGGGCCTCTTCTTGATCCCCTTCCTGATCGTCGCCTACACGATGTTCCCGGCTTGGCGTGTGAGCCGGCGTTCTCATGCCCTGGCGCGGGACGGCAGTCCTGCCGGGCCGTCGGGTGTGGCCGACTATCTCGCCCGAGCACCGGTGCCGTTGGTGACGAGCATCGGGATGAGCTACGGGCTGGTGCGTCGACGCGGCTCGGTCCCGGTGGTCTCCGGCATATTCGGCGCCATCGTTGCGGTGGCGGCGCTTGCCGCCGCCCTGACCTTTGGGACAAGCCTCCAAAATTTGCTCGACACCCCGAGCCAACAAGGCTGGAACTGGGACGTCTTGGTCGGGAATCCCAACTCCACAAGCGACCAGGAAGCCCATGCCGGTGCGCTCCTCGCACACAATCGTTTCGTGGAGGCGTACTCGGCGATCGCCATCCTGGCCGGGGCGAGCCAGGGCTACGTCGTGATCGACGGCAAGGTTGTGGACCTGTTGCTGGCTTTCGATCCGCTCAAGGGATCGGTGTACCCGCCGCTGGTCGAAGGCCACGCCCCGCGCGCCGCGGACCAGATCGTGCTCGCGAGTCAGACGCTCCAAGAGCTGCACCGACACCTTGGGCAGTCGGTGACGGTCAGTGGCCAAGTGGGGCGGCCACGCACCCTTCGCATCGTGGGTTCCATGATCGCACCGTCGGTGGGCGACCTCTTCACGAACAACATGGGCGAAGGCGGGTGGGTCTACGGGCCGGCAGTGCGCGAGCAACTGGCCCAAACGCCCGCGAATTCGAATAGCTCTGTTCCCTCTACGGTGTTTTCGCTTTTCGCCGTACGCTATGCGCCGGGAGTGTCACACACGGCGGCCTTGGCCAGTTTGAGGCACAGCTTCGGACGGACGGTCCTGAGGCAGTTGCCGTCCGAAAACGTCCTCAACCTCCAGAGTGTCGATCACCTCCCAACGCTGCTCGCGGGCCTCGTCGCGCTGCTCGGCGTGGCGACCGTGGGCAACACTCTCGTCGCATCGGTACGCCAACGCCGCCGGGATCTGGCCGTGTTGAAAACCCTCGGGTTCGTGCGGCGTCAGGTAGCTGCGGTCGTCTCCTGGCACGCCACGTCCGTCGCCCTCGTTGCGCTGCTGGTCGGGATCCCGCTTGGTGTCGCCAGCGGGCGGTGGGCGTGGAACCTGGTGACTCCTGGTATGGGTTCGGTATCGCCGGCGCTCGTTTCCACGGCGGCCATCGCGGCCGTGGTCCCCGCAGCGTTGCTGCTCGCAAACGTCGTCGCGGTCTGGCCGGCCTGGGTGGCGTCGCGGGTGGCACCGGCCGTCGTCATGCGAGGCTGGTAGCGATGCATCCTCGCTGATCGTTCCTGCTGACTTTCAGCGCATGCGGATGACAGGTGTCGGACGGAGGGCTACGAGCTGCCGAGCAACCGATCGATGAGAGCCAAGTTCTCTTCCCATTTGCTGGCGGCATCGAGGGTCAGATCGACTTGATCGGGTTGCTCCCAGTTCGCGATGGCTCTCTCCACGTGGCCCCAGTCGAGCTCGTACCAGTTGGGAATTGAGCGTTGCCGACCTTCGACCCGGGATTGATGCAGTCGTAGGTCTGAGCAGTGAGTGAGGACGACGATCAACCGCGACGACTCAGTGCCAGCCGTCGAGCGACAGGTGTCAACTTCGGGAGCGCGTGCCACGCCATCGAGGACGACGGAGCGCCCGCTCCGCAGCTGCAACCGAGCGAGCGCATTCAGAATCGACCAGCCCACCGTCCGATGGCCTCGTACTCCCATTTCCTCGAGCACGACCTGAAGCTCGGGGAACGGTCGTAAACCGCTCATGGTCCAGTCGTGAGCCAGCACCGCGGTGTCCAACCTCTGTGCGATGGCCTCCGCCACGGTGGACTTACCCGTCCCCTGCAGTCCCGTCACCAGCACGAGCGATGGTTCTCTCACTGCTCCAGCCACCCGAGCGCGTCGGTGAAGATGGCCTCGTCGCCATCGAGCGAGAGGAATGATCCCCGGCCCCGCCGGACGTATTCCCGAAACAGGTTCGGGTCTCCCTGCCGCGTGATCATGGACGAGAATACGCGGCAACCCACCGTCTCCGTGGTGCCTGCTGGTGCCACTCGGCTCGGCGAAGGTGGGACGCCCGCTACGTTCGGTCCGCAACTGCCGCTCGAGGATCCGGCGGCTGGACGACTCGAAGAGGAGCACCGAGAAGTGACCGTGACACTCATCACCGGAGCCAACAAGGGTCTCGGCTACGAGACAGCCCGACAGTTGATTCGGCGAGGGCATAGCGTCTACCTCGGAGCGCGCGACGCCGAGCGTGGAGAGACTGCAGCAACCGAGCTCGGCGGTCACTTCGTGCAGCTCGAGGTGACGGACGACGCGTCTGTCGAGGCTGCCCTGGGTGCCATCGCCGAGCGTGAGGGACGTCTGGACGTCCTCGTGAACAACGCCGGCATCAGCACCACAGCCGAGGTCACCGGCCCGGTCGCACTGTCGGTATTCGACACCAATGCGGTTGGTCTCATCCGTGTCACACAAGCCGCACTCCCGCTCCTGGAGCAGTCCGAGAATCCGGTGGTCGTAAACGTCTCGAGCGCCCTCGGCTCGTTCTGGGCTGTCACGAATCCAGACCGGCGCCAGTTTCACTTCCCGAGCATCATCTATGGCTCGAGCAAGGCCGCCGTGTCGATGCTCACCGTTCAGTACGCAAAGACGTTTCCAGGGATCAAGTTCAACGCGGTCGAGCCCGGCTTCACCGCCACCGACCTCACCCCGTTCAGCGGGGCCGGCCAGCCGGTCGAGCAGGGCGCAGAGGTAATCGTCCGTATGGCGACAATCGGCCCGGACGGCCCTACCGGCACCTTTTCGGAGGGCGAGGGCGAACTCGCCTGGTGACGCTGACGGGCTTGGACCATGGAGGCGCGCCGCCACCCGCCCCGCGGCCGCTCGGGGCGGGTCCTTCGTTCCGGATCGGACAGTCGCCGTGTGGCGCCCTAAGGTCTGCGCTCATGCGCGCAGAAGTCACCCTCCACATCGACGCACCACCGGACAAGGTCTGGGGGCTCGTCAGCGACATCACGAAAATGGGCGAGTACAGCCCAGAAGTGGTTGAGGCCGAGTGGATCGACGGCGCAACCGGTCCCGCGCTCGGTGCACGCTACCGAGGCCACGTGAAGCGCAATGAGAACTGGCCCGTCCTCTACTGGACCACCTGCAAAGTCACCGAGTCCAAACCCGGGGAGGCGTTCGAGTTCGCCGTCATCATGCGGGAGAGGCCGGTGAATACCTGGCGCTACGAGTTTCACGCCACCGACGACGGGGGAACCGACGTCACCGAGTCGTTCGACCTGGGCGACAACCTCTTCACCAAGGTCTGGCATCCCCTCGGAGGGTTCTTGCGGGAACGCCGCAATCAACGTGACATGCTCCGCACGCTCGAACGGATCAAGGCGGTCGCAGAGCGCCCTTAGGACGCCCCGGCCCGGGCGACATGGTTCACCGGACGTGAGGTCGTGTTGGTCGTAGCGAGTCTCGCGGTCACCGGCGATCCGTATGCGATGCTCTCGCCGTGAAAAAAGGGAGGCTCGAGGCCTTCACCGACGCCGTCATCGCCATCGTCATGACGATCATGGTGCTCGACCTGCGGGCACCTGCCGGACAAGGTTTCGGAGACCTGAAGCCACTGATACCAAAGCTTCTCGTCTACGCCCTGAGCTTCACATTCTTGGCCATCTACTGGAACAACCACCACCATCTGATGCAAGTCGTTGACCGCATCGACGGCCGGGTCCTCTGGGCGAACATGGGACTGCTGTTCTCACTCTCGCTGACACCCGCAGCCACGGCGTGGTTCGGCGAGCATCCGAGAGACACCGCTCCGGTGGTCGTGTACGGCTTGGTGCTGCTTCTTTCGGCCATCGCCTATTTCCTGCTCACTCGGGCGCTGTTGGCACTACACCCGGCGGATTCACGATTGGCCGTGGCGATCGGCAGTGACCGCAAAGGCCGGCTTTCGGCTATTGCCTATGTCGCAGGGATCGTTGTGGCGTTCTTCGAACCATGGGTGGCAATCGCGATCTACGTCGGGGTCGCGGTCGTGTGGCTCGTGCCCGACAGGCGAATTGCCAGGGTCATCGAGGATGGAGAGGTGGCCGACTCCTAAAACGCATCGGTCCGACTGCCTCCTGACGAAAGTTCGGGTCGTCGCTCGGGCCGGACGGCTCAAGGTTGAACGCTTCAGGTCGCTCTGTTCGCGCAGTCGATACAAGTCCGTCCGGCCGGCAGCGCGGCCAGACGTTCGGCCGAGATCTGCGAATGACATCGTTCGCATTCCGAATAGCTACCCGCCGAGAGCCGGGCCAGGGCGCAATCCAGATCCCCTAGGTTCGATTGGGCTCCAGTAAGGAGCGCAGCCAACTGCGCTCTCTCGTAGGCGATGGTCGATCCCTCGGGATCGTGTTCGTCGTCGGTATTGGCGTTGACCGAGGCGGAAACTATTGCGTCGAGATCCGCTTGCATGGCTCGGATTCGAGCCAGGGTTGCCGCTCGCTCCACCAGAAGCACGTCACGAATAGCGGATTCGTCCATCTTTGGAGCTCTCGCCCGTTCCTCCGACGACAAAGGAAGGTCAGTACCCGAAGCGGTCGAGCATCTCGGTGCGATCCTGCCAGCGTCGCTCGACCTTCACGTGCAGGTCGAGGTAGGCGCCCTCGGGGAGGTTCTGGCGCACGGCCGTGCCGACGGACTTGAGGACCTCGCCGCCGCGGCCGATGACGATCGCCTTCTGCGAGTCGCGCTCGACCACGATCTCGACGCGGATGTGGGGCCACTCCCACTCCGTCACCCGACAGGTGATGGCGTGCGGCAGCTCGTCGCGGGTTTTGGCCAACAGCTGCTCGCGCACGAGCTCGGCGACCCAGAGTGCTTCGGGCGTGTCGGTCACCACGTCGTCGGGGAAGAAGGGGGGCCCTTCGTCGAGCCTTCCGATGAGGTACGCCGTCAGCTCGGCCACGCCCTGCCCCGTGCGCGCCGAGACCGGGAAGTACTCGGCCTCGAGTCCCTCGGCCAGGGCATCGACCGCCTCCTCGGCCTCGGTCAGTCGCTCGAGCAGGCGCCCGGCCGGCGCGCGGTCGATCTTGTTGACGACGACGACGAGAGCCGGGGCGTCGGCGTCGGCTCCTGTCCCGGCGACGTGACGAACCGAGCGTTCGAGCACGGTGCGGTCGCCCGGCCCGACCGCCGCCGTGGCATCGACCAGGGCGAGGATCACGTCGACGTCGGCCAGTGCCCCGGTGGCCGTGTCGTTGAGGCGGGAGCCGAGCTTGCTGCGCGGCCGGTGGATGCCGGGCGTGTCGACGAAGACGATCTGCGCGTCCGCCGCCGCGTCATGGAGGACACCCAGAATCCGGTGCCGGGTCGTGTTGGGTCGCCGCGAGGTGATGGAGACCTTGGTACCCACCATGGTGTTGACGAGAGTGGATTTGCCGACGTTGGGCCGGCCGACGACCGCCACGAAACCGGAGCGCATCGTGCTATCCCCCGTGTGCGATGGCGTCGTGCTCAGTGCCTTCCTGCGTCCCCCGGCGGCGCCGTCGGCTCAATCCGCACCCGCCCGATGCGCCGGCCCCGCACGTCGAGCGCGGTCAGGCGGAACCCGTCGACCTCGACCGAGTCCCCCGGGTCGGGGACTCGGCCCAAGCGGTCGAGGATCAGGCCGCCGACCGTGTCCCACGACCCCGTCGGCAAGTCGGCGCCCAGGAGCTCGCTGACGTCGTCGACCGAATAGCCCGCATCGACGAGGAGCGATCCGTCGTCGGTGCGCTCCACCGGTGGCTCGTCCACGTCGAACTCGTCGACGATGTCGCCCACCAGCTCCTCCAGCAAGTCCTCCAGCGTGACCAGGCCCGCCGTGCCGCCGTACTCGTCCACGACGACCGCCATGTGGAACTTCTTCTCCCTCATGTCGCGCAGGAGGGCCGAGACCTCCTTGGCCTCGGGCACGAAGACCGCCTCTCGCATCACGTCGCTTACCGGCTGGCTCGCCTTGCCGGCCCGTTCGGCCCGGACCAGGTCCTTGGCGTAGGCCACGCCGATGATGTCGTCGATCCCGTCGTGCTCGACCGGGATGCGGCTGAAGCCCGCGGCGAGCGCCGACTCGAGGGCGTCCTTGACCGTGGCGTCCGCCTCGACGGTCACCATGTCCGGCCGCGGCACCATGACTTCGCGCGTGACGGTGTCGCCGAAGTCGATCACCGAGTGGATGAAACTGCGCTCCTCCTTCTCGATCACCTTCTCCTCGTGGGCCACGTCCGCCATAGCTTTGAGCTCCGAATCGGTGATGAAGGTCTGCGGGAACCCCTCGTCGCCCTCGTCGGGAGCGCCGATGATCCAGTTGGCGAACCCGATCAGCAAGGAGGAGATCCAGCGGATGGGCGGGAAGCGGACCAGGGTGCTCACCAGGGGTGCACTGATGAGTGCGGCCCGGTCCGCGTGGAGCACGGCCCAGTTCTTCGGCACCGCCTCGAAGAAGACGAAGATCACCACGACCTCGAAGACGGCGCCGAGCAGCACCCCCAGACCTCCGAAGAGGTGCTCGGCCACAATGCCCACCAGGGTGGCCGAGACCAGCTGGCAGATGAGGACGAGGAGGAGGATCGGGTTGAGGAAGTTCGCGGGGTTCTCGACCAGGCGCGCCAGCTGGCGTGCCCCGCGGCGGTGCTCGTCGACCAGCGCCTTGGCCTTGATCTTGTTCATGCGGACGAGGCCCGTTTCGGCCATGGCGAGCACCCCCGAGCCGGCGAGCAGCAGGGCGATGACGACGATGAGGATGCCGTCGAGGGCGTGCAGCCCCGTGGCCGCCAGGAGTGGGTGTGCCGCGAACGGTCACTTTCAGCGCGCGGCCCGGTAGAAACGGTCGAGGAGTTGGCGCTCCAGTGCTTCCATGCGCTGAGCCTCGGCCTCCTTCTCGTGGTCCATGCCCAGGAGGTGCAAGAGCCCGTGCACGACGAGCAGCGCCACCTCGTCATCGACGCTCACCTCGTGCTCAACGGCGTTGCGGGCGGCGACCGCCGGGCAGACGACGACGTCACCAAGCAGGGTGAGCGCCACTTCCTCCGGATCCGCCCCCGGGCCACTGCCGCCGTAGTCGGGCGACCGCCCGCTCGACACCGGGTCGTCTTCAATCGGAAAGGACAGCACGTCGGTGGGTCCGCTCTTCCCCAGGAACTGCTCGTTGAGGGCTGCGATGGCGTCCTCGTCGACGAAGAGGAGCGAGACCTCGGTCTCGCCCTTGACTCCCCGTGCCTCCAGCACCTCGCGGGCCATGGTGGCCCAGCGGGCCAAGTCCACGGGATGCGCCTGTTGCTCGTCGGCGGCGAAGACGTCGATGCTCACTGGGGCGGTACCGCCCGCCCTTCTGCCACTTCGTAGGCGTCAATGATGTCGGCCACGATCCTGTGCCTGATCACGTCGCGCCGCGTGAGATGGACGAACGCCACGTCGTCGATGCCGCCGAGCACCGGTTCGAGCCCCACCAGCCCGGAGCGCCCGCCGGGCACGTCGATCTGGGTGACGTCGCCGGTGACGACACACTTGGACCCGAAGCCGATGCGGGTGAGGAACATCTTCATCTGTTCGGGCGTCGTGTTCTGCGCCTCGTCGAGGATGATGAAGGAGTTGTTGAGCGTGCGGCCCCTCATGAACGCGAGCGGCGCCACTTCAATGGTCCCCCGGTCCAGCAGCCTCTGGGCGCCCTCGGGTTCGAGGAGGTCGTAGAGCGCGTCGTAGAGCGGCCGCAAGTAGGGGTCCACCTTGGCCATGAGATCGCCGGGCAGGAAGCCGAGCCGCTCGCCTGCCTCGACGGCGGGTCGGGTCAGGATGATGCGGCTCACCTGGCGCGACTGGAGGGAGTGCACGGCCTGCGCCACCGCGAGATAGGACTTTCCCGTCCCGGCGGGGCCGATGCCGAAGGTGATCACGTTCTGCGAGATCGCGTCGACATAGCGCTTCTGCCCGGCCGTGTTGGCCCGCACGGTCTTGCCGCCGGCCCCTCGCACGACCTCCGAGCGCAACACCTCGCTCGGCCGGATGTCCTCGCGGACCATGTCTATGGTCCGGGCCAGGGTGGAGGAGTCGAGGTGCTTGCCGGCCTGGAGCATCAGGACGAGCTCGTCGAAGAGCCGGACCACGACCTCGGCGTTCGGGCCCTCGACCGAGATGCGGTTGCCATGGACCACGATCTGCTCGTCGGGGAAGGCCTGCTCTATCTGGCGCAGGTGCTCGTCCCGCGTGCCCAGGAGACCGGCCAGAAGGTGGTTGCCGGGTACGAAGCACTCGGCGCTCATGGCGGTCGTCATTTGATGGTCACGAGGTCGTCATGTGCCGCAGCCTTCAGTCGGCGATGTGCCAGGTGAGCGGCTGGCCGCCCAGCACGTGGAGGTGGAGATGGGGCACCGAGTTCAAGGCGTGAGGTCCGACGTTGAAGATGAGGCGGTATCCCCGGTCCGGCGCGGCCATGCCGGCACCCTCGGCTACGGCGCGGGCGGCCATGAACATGTCGGCGAGGACCGGTCCGTCCTCCGCATCCAACTCCGACGCGTCCTCGATGTGGCGCCGCGGCACCACCAGCACGTGCACGGGAGCGGCCGGATTGATGTCCTTGAACGCCACCGTCGTCTCCGTCTCGTGCACGACGTCGGCGGGCACTTCACCCGCGACGATGCCGCAGAAGAGGCAATCGCTCATGGGCGGAGATGCTTCGTCAGAGGCAGCGGGGACATCACGACCACGAAATTACCGGGCCGGGACCGGTCCTGGTGACGTCGCACCCGCCGGTGCCACCGTGCCGGTGCGCAACGAGGCCATCAGGGCTCCTGCCGTGACCGCCGCCGTCTCGGCCCGCAGGACGCTGAGCCCGAACCCGACCGTCGGCAGGCCCGCGGCCAGCTCCTCGCTGCTCCACCCGCCCTCGGGCCCGACAGCCACGACGTGGTGGGCCAGCGTCGGGCGCTCCCCGCTCAGCTGGGCCAGGACCACCTCCCCGGTCGAACCGAAAGAAGCGAGCTCGGCGAACGACGATCGGCGCCGAGACCTCGGGCAACCAGACCCTCCGGCACTGCGCCGCCGCCTCGCGGGCCACGCGGCGCAGCCGCTCGACGGTCGCCGTGCCACGCTCGCCCGTCCAGCGCACGACGCTGCGCTCGCTGTAGAGCGGCACGATGCGGTCGATGCCGAGCTCGGTCAGCTTCTGGACCACCCACTCGGGACGCTCACCCTTCACCGGCGCGAACGCCACCGTGAGCGCCGGCAGGTCGCGCGCTTCGTGCTGCACCGAGCCGTCGCCGCCCACTCCCGCCGCGCCGCGGTGCCTTTCGAGCTCGGGTCCGCCCCGCCAGACCTTCCTGGCCCACCGGCCGCGGCCGTCGCCGGCGATGACCTCTTCGCCGTCGCGGAGGCGGAGCACCCGGCTGAGGTGGTGTTGGTCCTCGTCGGAGAGCACCGCACGAGACGGGTCGTCCACGAAGACCTGTGCCGCCGCCGCGGCGCGCACCGAGACCGCGGCAGCTGCAGCGGCGCCTGCGCCGACTCGGGCGTTAGCCAAAGGCGGAGCGGATCCGGGAGAACACGCCCTCGCCACCCCCGCCCCCCGGCGGCGTGACCTGCTCCCCGCGCAGCGCGGCGTAGTGGCGCAGCAAGACGTCCTCCTCGGCGCTCACGGCCGTCGGGATCTCGACCAGGACGTGCACGAAGAGATCGCCTCGCCCCCGCCCGCGCAGGTGCGGCACGCCAAGGCCGCGCAGTCTCTCGACGTGGCCGTGCTGGGTCCCGGGAGCGACCGTGACGCTTTGGGGTCCGTCGAGGGACTCCACCGTGGCCTCGGTGCCGAGTGCGGCCTGAGCCAGGCCGACGGGGACGCTGGTGTGCACGATTGTCCCCCCGTCTCTCGAAGCGGGGTCGGGCGCCACGGCGAGGTGCACGAAGAGTGAGCCGCTGGGTCCGCCGCGCTGGCCGGCACCCCCGCGGTCGGCGAGGCGGAGGGTTGACCCGTCGTCCACGCCCGCCGGCACCTCGACGGTGAGGGTCGAATCCCGCATGGACCGCCCTTCGCCGCGGCACTCGGGACACGGGTTCGGGATCATGTCACCGGTCCCACTGCAGCGGGCGCACGCGACGCTCGTGACCACTTGGCCGAGGAGCGACTGGCGCACGCGGCGCTGCTCGCCCGCGCCCTGGCAATCGGGGCAGATCACGGGTTCAGTGCCCTGGGCCGTACCTCGCCCCCCGCAGGCGGCGCATGTGGCCGGGAGGCGGACCGAGATCTCCTTGCGGCACCCGAAGATGGCTTCGGCGAAGGCGAGTCCGAGCCGGACCTCGGCGTCGGAGCCGGCTTGGGGCCCGCGGCGCCGGCCGCCGGTGCCCGCGACCTGTCCGAAGAACGCCTCGAAGATGTCGCTCAGGTTGCCCTCGAAGCCGAAGCCGCCCATACCGCCCTGCGAACCGAAGACGCCTTCGGGGCCATAGCGGTCGTAGCGGGCCCGTCGCTCGGGGTCGCGCAGCACTTCGTAGGCGACGGACACCTCCTTGAAGCGCGCCTCGGCCTCGGGGTTGCCGTGGTTCGTGTCGGGGTGCAGCTCGCGCGCCCGGGCCCGGTAGGCCTTCTTGATCTCGTCGTCGCTGGCGTCGGCCCGTACCCCGAGCAGCTCGTAGAGGTTGCCCATGGTCTCAGCGCCGGCCATCGTGACCTCCGCCCAGGCGCTCGCCCAAACGCTCACCTACGACGTGCGCGGCCGCCATCGCCCGCGGAATAGTCCATGCGGGTCGGACCGAGCAGGCCGACCGCGCCGAGGTCCTGGCCGTCGATCGACACCGGGGCCACCACGACGGCGCAGGACGACAGGGGCTCAAAGCCGTGCTCGGTGCCGATGGCCACGGAGAGACCCCGGCCGAGCACGTCACGCAGGAGCGTGACCACGACCAATTGCTGCTCCAGGATGGCGAGCACCGAGCGCACCGTCTCGACAGCTTCGAACGACTCGGCGAGGCGGGCGGGGCCCCCGACGAAGATCTGGTCGGCGTCAATGGCGCCCTCCAGCGTCTCGAGGGCGGTCCGCGCCGAGGCCACCAGACGGTCGACCCGCTTGGAGCCGCTCGGTGGCACGGACCACGGCGCGGTGAGCGTCCGCCCGACCAGGTGGGTCGAGAGTTGCGCTCCGGCGCTGGCGAGGACTTCGTCGGAGGCTTCGCTGTCGACGTCCATGGTGCGCTTCTCGACGGCGCCGTCGGAGAGGACGACCACGAGGAGCACGTGCTGCGCGGAGAGACCCACCAGCTGGACGGCCTTGATGGTGGCGGTCTCGTGGGAAGGCCCCACGACGACCGCGGCGTAGGAGGTCATCTCCGAGAGAAGGCCGGTCGCCCGCTCGAGCAGGGTCTCCATCTCGCCGTGGACCTGGTCGAAGAAGTGGGCCACCTGGCGGCGCTGCACCGGGCCGAGGACGCCTGGGCTCGTGAGATGGTCGACGAAGAACCGGTAGCCCTTGTCGGTCGGGATCCGCCCGGCGCTCGTGTGGGGCTGGACCAGGTACCCCTCACGCTCGAGCGCCACCATCTCGGAGCGGACGGTGGCCGACGAGACCTGCACACCGGGCGCGCTGGCGACGTGCGACGAGCCCACGGGCTCGGCCGTCCCGATGTACTCGCTCACGACGGCCTGCAGAATGGCGGCTCGGCGCACGTTGAGATCGGGCTCGCCCGGGGCGGCTGGGTGTGGCTGATGTGGTTCGGCGTTGGGTGTCATGGTGGGGTGCCTGGCACTCGATTTTACCGAGTGCCAGCGGTATCGGCCTCGGCGCCCCAGACCGGGGGCGCAGCGCCGTGGCCTGCGGGTATCGCATTGGACGCCGAATCGCTCAGTCGTCGCCCAGCCGGAGGGCCGAAATGAAGGCCTCCTGGGGCACCTCGACCCGACCGATGTTCTTCATCCGCTTCTTGCCCTCCTTCTGCTTCTCGAGCAGCTTGCGCTTGCGGGTGATGTCGCCGCCGTAGCACTTGGCCAGCACGTCCTTGCGCTTGGCCTTGACGGTCTCGCGGGCGACGATGCGCCCGCCGATCGCCGCCTGGATGGGCACGTCGAAGAGCTGGCGCGGGATCAGCTCGCGCAGCTTCTCGGCCATCTTGCGGCCGTAGGTGTCCGCCGAGCCGCGGTGCACGATGGTCGAGAAGGCGTCGCACGGAGCGTGGTTGATGAGGATGTCGACGCGCACCAGGTTGGCCGTGGCGTAACCCTCCGGCTCGTAGTCGAGCGACGCGTAGCCCTTGGTGCGCGACTTGAGCTGGTCGAAGAAGTCGATGACGACTTCGGCCAGCGGAATCGTGTACACGAGCTCGACCCGCTCGGGCGAGAGGTACTCCATCCGGGTCATCTCGGCCCGGCGGCTCTGGCACAGCTCCATGACCGTGCCCGTGTACTCGCTCGGGGTGATGATGGTCGCCTGGAGCATCGGTTCGTCGACGCGGTCGATGCGGCTGGCGTCGGGGAGCTCCGTCGGGTTGTCGACGTCGAGCTCGGTCCCGTCGGTCAGAAAGGCCCGGTAGGCCACGCTGGGCGCCGTGGCGATCAGCGAGAGGTCGAACTCGCGCTCGAGGCGCTCGCGCACGATCTCCATGTGCAGCAGGCCGAGAAACCCGCAGCGGAACCCGATGCCCAGGGCGTGGGACGATTCCGGCTCGAAGGTGAAGGAGGCGTCGTTCAGCTTGAGCTTCTCCAGGGCGTCACGCAGGTCCGGCAGCTCGTCGCCGTCGACGGGGTAGAGGCCGCAGAAGACCATCGGCTTCGGGTCGCGGTAGCCGGCCAGCGCTTCGGAGGCGCCGTGGGTGGCGGTGGTCACGGTCTCACCCGAACGCGCCTCGCCCACGTCCTTGATCCCCGCAATCAGGTAGCCCACCTCGCCCGGGCCGAGGCCCTCGACGGGCAGCGCGTCCGGCGTCCGCACGCCCACCTCTTCGACGTCGTGGACGGCGTCGGCCTGCATGAAACGGAGCCGTGCACTCGAGCGCAGCGTCCCGTCGACGATGCGGATGGAGCTGACGACGCCGCGGTACTGGTCGTAGGAGGAGTCGAAGATGAGCGCGCGCAACGGCGCATCGGCGTCGCCGGCCGGGGCGGGGATGCGGGCGATGATGGCGTCCAGCAGCTCGCGCACGCCCTCCCCCGTCTTGGCCGAGATGCGGAGGATGTCCTCGGCGGGTAGGCCGAGCACGTGCTCTATCTCGAGGGCACAGCGCTCCGGATCTGCCGCCGGCAGGTCGATCTTGTTGAGCACGGGGACGATCTCGAGGTCGTTCTCAATGGCCTGGTAGCAGTTGGCGAGCGTCTGCGCCTGAATCCCCTGCGAGGCGTCGACCAGGAGCACGGCGCCCTCGCAGGCCGCCAGCGACCGTGAGACCTCGTAGCCGAAGTCGACGTGGCCGGGCGTGTCGATGAGGTGGAGCACGTGGTCGTCGTAGTGGACGCGGACGTTCTGGGCCTTGATGGTGATGCCCCGCTCCCGCTCGATGTCCATGGAGTCGAGGTACTGCTCGCGCATCAGCCGCGGGTCCACGGCCCCGGTGAGCTCGAGAATGCGGTCCGAGAGGGTCGACTTACCGTGGTCGACATGGCTGATGATGGAGAAATTGCGAATGCGTTCGATCGCAACGGGTCCAGTCATCGTCGCGGAGGGCGGCACGGTCTATCGATCGTACCGGGCGGGCCCGCCGCCCCGGCTCTCACCCTGCTCGGCGCGGCGGCCCACGCCGGCCCCGACCGAGGCAGAGAACCGAGGGGTCGAGAGGGTCTCCCACCTGCTAGAGTTGCTCTTCGCGCCGGTGGGCCCTTCGCCCACGGCCCCTTCCGAGACCACCCCCCCGAAGAACACCGAGGACTGTCACGTGGCCAACATCAAGAGCCAGATCAAACGGAACCGCCAGAACGAGAAGCGACGCCTGCGCAACAAGTCGGTGCGCGCCGAGGTCCGCACCCGGTCCAAGAGCGCCGTCACGGCCGCCGAGGTGGGCGCCGAGGACAGTGCCGAGCTGCTCCGCCTGGCCGTGAAGCGCATCGACAAGGCCGCCTCCCAAGGTGTGATCCACAAGAACGCGGCGGCGAACCACAAGTCGCGCCTCGTCCGCCGCATCTCCGCCCTCGAGGCCGCCGCGGCCGAGTAACCCCCGTCGCCGTTGGGGCAGCGATCGCGAACCCGACAGAGCGACAGGCACCCCCCACCGCAACAGCCACCCCTACAGGGCAACGGCTACCGCTACAGGCGGAAGGTGAACATCTTCTCGGGCTCGATGCGAGCACCCAACGCGTCGAGATTCTCAATCCATTCCTTGGCCGACGGCCCCTGCTTGGGCACGTACTCGTCGAGCATGGCCTGACGGAGCTCGGCCAGGGCGGGGTCCGAGAAATCGAACAGCTCCGCCCGCCCGTGGACCGTGACGGCGAGCTCGTCTCCGGGTAGGTGCGTCGCGCTGACCGCCGGTCTGGCCATCAAGTGGCGCATCCGAACCGACTGTCGGCCCGAGCTGAACCAGAAGGTTCCGTGCAAGAAGTAACCGTCGACGGGACCGGCCAACGGGCGGCCGTCGGCCGTCACGGTGGCCAGAACGAGCAGGCGCATGCCCCTGAGCCGCGACGTGACCTCCGCCGCGTTCATCCGGCGCTCGTCCGTCACGATGTCACGCAGGTGAGGTCCCGCACCGGCCATCGAGGCGTCCAGGAGGTCCTGGAGGTGTCGCAACTCCTCGGGTGTCTCGAGCACAGCACGCGAGTCCAGCACGAGCCGTCGGCGCCTGCTCACGAACGCCCCTGCCACACCTGAGCGGATGCGCCGGAGCGGAGCCGCCCGCTCGAGCTGCCAACCTCGCCGCCGTGCGATGCTTGGGTCATGACGGAGGGTCTCCTCCTCACCCGCCGGGTGTCCGAGCGGGGCGTCCACGAGACGGCCCAGCGCGCGCGGGGCGAGAAATGCGGCCGCGCTGGTCCGGCACTACGTCGGCTACGAGGAGTGGCCGGAGTCGGGATTCGTCCGGCGGGAGACGGCCCGCCGCGGCGTGGCCCTGATCCTCGGCTTCGGCGACCCGATCGACGTCTACGCCAACGGCGACGGGGAGGAGAGCTCGTCCGTGTCCCTCGGCGCGTTCGTGGTGGGCAACCAGTCGGGGTGGAGCTTCACCGGGATCGACGGCCATCAGCTCGGTGTTCAGGTCGAACTCACTCCCCCGGGTGCCCTCGCACTGTTCCGGGGCGACGTCTCCCACCTGAACGATGCCGCGCTCCCGCTCGAAGAGGTCCTCGGCGAGCGCGGCCGCCGGATGGTCGAGCGTCTGGCCGACTCGTCGACGTGGGCCGAACGCCTCGACGTCCTCGATCGTGAGCTCACGGCCTCCGGCTCCTCCTCTGGCTCCTCCAATGGCTTCTCTTCCGAGGGCGTACCCACGCTCCCGCCCGAGGTCACCTGGCTGCGCCGTCAGATCGAGGCCTCGCGGGGCCGGTCGCGCGTCGAGCCGCTGATGGACGAGACCGGGTGGAGTCGCCGGCACATGACCGAGCGGTTCCGGTGCGCGCTCGGCGTGTCGCCGAAGGCCTACTCCCGGCTGTGCCGATTCGAGCACGCCGTCCAACCTCCTCGACGGGCTCCTCGACGGCTCGGGCCCTCTGCGCACGTTGGCGGATGTGGCCACCGCGGCCGGCTATTTCGACCAGTCCCATCTCACCCGTGACTTCGCCGCGCTGGCCGGCGTGACGCCGGGGGCTTACGTGGCCGGTTCCTCGGCCGTACCTGAGGTCAGGTTTGTCCAAGACGCCATCGGGTCGGTCCGGTCACAATGAGGGAATGGCCATGACCGACAACACGACCGACGACACGACCAGCGAATCCACCCGGACCGGCATCGTGCCCGTGCTCACCTACGAGGACATCGAGGCCGGTCATGACTATCTGGTCCAGACGTTCGGGTTCACCTCGGGCGGGCTGCACCGCGCCGATGACGGCACCGTCGTGCACGGCGAGGTGCGCATGGGGGACTCCACCGTCTGGCTCCACCGAGTGGCTCCCGAGCACCAGATGGCATCACCCCGTGACGCCGAGGCCTCCCACGGTGGCCTCTCCGTCATCGTCGCCGATGTCGACGGCCACTACGCGCGGAGCGTGGCTGCAGGAGCCCGGATCGACACCGAGCCGACCGAGCAGGACTACGGCTTGCGCGAATACGGCGCACGCGACCCCGAGAACCACCGCTTCTGGTTCGCTACGCCGCTCGCCTGAGCCGCTCCCGCGGCTGCCCGAGCACCCACCGAACTCCGCCGACAAGCGAAGGCGGGCGAGCGGAGGGGTTCAGCGCCGTGCGCCGGCCTTCCGCCCAGCGGGGCGAGAGGCACGCACCGGCCGGGTCTGGCGCGCCAGTCGGGCCACCAGGATCTCGACCACGATCTCGGGTGCGAGCCCGCTGACGCCGCGCACGTCCAAGTCGGCGGCGGCAATCAGGTTGATGCACGCCGCGATGCGCGCGCTGCCCAGGCGCCGAGACTGCTCGAGCGCCTTCTTGGCCACGAACGGTGCCGTTCCAAGAACGGCCGCAGCCTCGCGCTCACCGCTCACGTCGTCGCCGTCGAGGGCGAGCATGTTGGCGTAGTGGCCGTGAAGCGTGGCGAGCACCTGGACCGGGGCCAACCCGCCGGCGTCGAGCATGCGGCGCAGGACGCGCAACGCGCTGTCCGGCTCGCCGCGCCCGATGGCGTCGGTGAGCTCATAGCGGGGGACGGCACCAGCCTCTCCGAGGTAAGGCGCCAGATCGTCGGCCGTGATCCGCGCGCCCTCGCCGTAGGCCGCACTGAGCGCTCCGAGCAGTCCCTCGACGCGGGCCAGATCCTCCCCCACGTGGGTGCCGAGGAGGTCGACGGCCCCGGGGTCGAGTTTGACCGGGCCGGCGCGGAGGTGCTCGTGGAGCCAGGCCTTGCGGTCGCCCGCCTTCGTGGTGGCCACCTCGACCACCGCGCCGTGTTGGTTCACCGCCCGCACCAGCGGCGCCGGGATCGTTCCGCCGCCGCCCACCAGCACGAGCACGGTACTCGGGAGCGGATCGCCGACGACTTCGACCAGACGCGGCACATCCGCGGTGAGCAGGCGGCCGGCGTCACGCACGACCACCACACGGCGGTCGACCAGGAAGGGCGGGGTGAGGCAGGCGTCGACGACGGCGCCGACGTTCAGGTCGTCGCCCCCTCCCCCGAGCTCCTCGACGACGAGGGCATGGTCACGATCGGCCACGAGCTCCGAGAGCAGCGCGTGTACCTCCTGGGCCACGAGAGCGGCATCGTCCCCTCGGACCAGGTAGGTCGAGGCGGGCCGATCGCCTTCGCCTCGTGCGATCACGCCGCCTCGCTGATCGCCGCCAACGCGTCGCGCGCCCGGCAGGTGCCCTTGACGTCGTGGGCCCGAACGATCCGGCAGCCCCACACGATGCCGAGGGCCGCCGCGCCGATGGATGCGTCGCGACGCTCGGTCAATTCGAGCCTCAAGATCTTGCCGAGGAACGTCTTGTTGGACGCGGACAGCAGGAGCGGGTAGCCGAGGCCGGCCAGGGTCGACGAGGCGCGCAGCAGGGTGAGCGACTGCTCGGCTGTCTTGCCCAGGTCGAGTCCGGCGTCGAGGACGATGCGCTCGGGCGGGATGCCCGCCTGTTCGGCGCGCCCCGCCCGCTCCAGCAGGAACGAGCGGACTTCGTCGACGACGTCGTCGTAGCGTGGTTCGGGGTCGGCCACCCGAGGGGCGAGCCGGATGTGCGTGGCGACCACCGCGGCACCGTGCTCCGCGGCGGCGACCACATAGTCGGGATCGGCCAGTCCGCTGATGTCGTTGCCCATCACCGCACCCTCGGCGTAGGAGGCCCGGGCCACCGAGGCCCGCCACGTGTCGACCGAGACGGGCGTGTCGAAGCGCTCGCGCAGGCCGGCGACCACCGGCACGACACGATCGAGCTCCTCCGCCTCGACGACCTCGGGCCCCGGGCCGGCCTTCACGCCGCCGACGTCGAGGATGTCCGCCCCCTCGACCACGAGCTGCTCGGCGCGGGCATAGAGCGCGCTCAGCTCGTAGGTGGCTCCGCGGTCGTAGAAGGAGTCGGGCGTGCGGTTGAGGATCCCCATGACGAGCGCCCGGTGGGTGAGGTCGTAGCGGTGGCCGCCGAGATCCAGGACCGGCGCCACTCCGCTTCCGGCAAGCGACGACGCGGGCCCGGCGGCGCCGGGGGGCATCAGTAGAGGCGTGCCGCCAGGGCGCGCCGGTGCTCGCTCGTACGAGGATCGTCCGCGCCCATCGTCTCGAGGAGGTCGACGTACTCCTGCCGGGCGGCGTCGTCGTCGCGCACCCGAGGGAGCAGCTCGGCAAGCTTGGCCTCGACGCCGTCCACGCCTTGATCCGACAGGTCGACCCCGGCCTCTACCAACCGAGCCTCGGCGGCCAGGGATCTCCCCACGTCCGATTCGGGTATGCGGGCGAGGAGGGCGAGCGCTTCGGCGCCGTCGCCCCGGTCGATCAGGAGGCGCGCCAACCCCTCGGTGGCGGCGGCGTGGTCGGGTTCGAGCTCGAGTGCCCTGCGCAGGGACGCCTCGTCACCGGCGGCGACGAGCGTGTCGGCCTCGCTCGGGACGGGCGCCAGGCGGTCCACGAACGCCTGGACCTGGGCCTCGGGGAGGGCCCCGATGAACTGGTCGACCAGCTGCCCGTTGGCGACGGCGAACACGGCCGGGATCGACTGGACGCCGAACATCTGGGAGACGCGCGGGTTCTCGTCCACGTTGACCTTGGCCAGCTCGACCTTGCCCTCGGTCGCCTCGACGGCGCGCTCGAGCATGGGACCGAGCGTCCGACACGGCCCGCACCAGGGCGCCCAGAGGTCGACGACGACGGGCACGGTGGTGCTCCGGTCGACCACCTCGGCCTGGAAAGTCTGGTCGGTGACGTCCATCAGAGCTCCGACGCTACCGGCTGACGAAGGATCGCCCGTCCCCTCGGGGCGTCCGGAGGGGCGCGAGAGCACCGATTAGCGTCGCGTGACGTGTCAACCGCACCGGAGGGGATCAACCAGGCCAACGTCACCGAGTGGCTGGCCGCTCAGGTGCCCGAGCTCGACGCTCCCCTCTCCTTCACGCTCATCGCCGGCGGCCGCTCCAACCTGACGTACCGGGTCGACGACGCCGCAGGCCGGACGTGGGCCCTGCGCCGACCCCCGCTCCACCACGTCCTGCCGACCGCCCACGACATGGGCCGCGAGTACCGTCTGATGCACTCGCTCGGGCCCGTCGGGATCCCGGTCCCGGTGACGGTCGGGCTCTGCACCGACGAGGCGGTCAACGAACGGCCCTTCTACGTGATGGAGTTCGTAGAAGGGCACATCCTGCGCAGCGCAGCCGAGGCCGAGAAGGCCTTCGACGAGACGACGCGCCGCGCCGTGGGGGACCGCATGGCCGAGACGCTCGCCGCGCTCCACGACGTCGACCCCGACGCGGTGGGGCTCGGGGACCTGGCTCGGCGCGAAGGGTACATCGAGCGTCAGCTCAAGCGGTGGCGGGGCCAGTACGACCAGATGCAGGTCGAGGGGGTGGAGTCGGACCACGACGGACTGGTGACGCGGGTGAGCGACGAACTGGCTCGGCGGATCCCCGTGCAGCAACGAACCGCGGTCGTGCACGGCGACTACCGCATGGACAACGTCGTGCTCCGCGACGATGGGTCGGTCCGCGCCATCCTCGACTGGGAGATCTGCACGCTCGGCGACCCGCTGGCCGACGTGGGGCTGCTCATGGTCTATTGGGCCGAGCCCAGCGACGGCATGGCCGTGCTCGGCGGATCGCCGACGACCGCCTCGGGTTTCTCGACGCGGGCCGAGGTGCTCGACTACTACGCCTCGGTCTCGTCGTTGGACCTGTCCGACGTCGGCTACTACGTGGCGTTCGGCTATTGGAAGTTGGCCTGCATTCTCCAGGGCGTCTTCGCCGCGCTACGTGGCCGGAGCCGGCGCGGGCGATCAGGGCAGTGTCGAAGGATTCCCGATTCAGATCGGTCGCCTGTTCGAGCTCGCGGCCGAATCGCTGGACAACGGCGGTCGCGTCGGCGGCAGCGTCCAAACGAGGTCGGGCGGGCAGGTCGGCGGGTGAGCCGGGTGAGCGGGTGAGCGGGTGAGCGGGTGAGCCCCGCCGATGGAGGCGGGACGGGAGGCGCAGGCGGCGGCCTGACCGAGATCTTCGAGGTGCACCGAGAGCCGGTGGTCGACCGCCCCGTGCTCGTGGTCGCCCTGGAGGGTTGGGTCGATGCGGGACTGGGCGCGACCACGGCCATCGCCGCCCTCCTCGGGCAGAGCCGCCCGGAACCGGTGGTGACCTTCAACGGAGAGGTCTTCTTGGACCAACGGGCGCGCCGGCCGGTCGCCCGCATCGTGAACGGCATCACCACGGACCTGACGTGGCCTCGGACCGTGGTACGCCAGGGCACCGACGACCAGGGGCACGACCTCCTCTTCCTGGTAGGTCCCGAACCCGACTTCCACTGGCGTTCCTTCACGGACGCGGTGGTCGGGCTGGCCCGGTCATGGCGCGTGCGGATGGTGGTCGGACTGGGCGCCTTCCCGGCCCCGGCGCCGCACACCCGGCCCGTGAAGCTGGCTGCCACCGCTCCCCCGGGCTCGGCCGACCTGGTCGAAAAGGTCGGAGTGGTCCAAGGCGAGCTCGAGGTGCCGGCGGGAGTGATGGCGGCCCTGGAACTGGCGTTCGGATCGGCCGGAACCCCGGCGGTGAGCCTGTGGGCCCGGGTGCCGCACTACGTGGCGGGGATGCCGTTCCCCGAAGCAAGCGCGGCGTTGATGGAGGGCTTGGCGGCGGTGGGCGGCCTGTCCTTGGACTCTTCCTCGTTGCGCCGGGCCGCGGACAGCTCGCGGCGCCAGGTGGACCAGCTGATCGCGGACAACAGCGAGCACCAGGCCATGGTGCGCAAGCTCGAGGAGAGCATCGACGCCTCGGAGGGAAACGCGATGGGGGTGGACGCCGTGCCCTCGGGTGACGAGATCGCCGCCGAGCTCGAGCGGTTCCTGCGGGGCGAGGAACAGTAGGTCGCCGCGGATGGGCGATCAGGGCTGCGTGGTGTCGAGGCTGAGTGGTGTCGAGTGGAGATGAGGAAGGGCGCATGAAGATCGACGGAGGCATCACGTTCGCGGTGGACGGCATGGCCGAGGCGGCAGCCAAGGCCGAGGCCAGCGGGTACGACGGGGTGTGGAGCGCAGAGACCTCCCACGACCCGTTCCTGCCCATCGCCGCCGGCGCGGTGGCAACCGAGAAGCTCGAGTTCGGCACCGGGATCGCGGTGGCGTTCGCCCGGAATCCGATGACGCTCGCCGTCGTGGCCAACGACCTGCAGCTGCTCACCAAGGGACGTTTCATGCTCGGCATGGGCAGCCAGATCAAACCGCATATCACCAAGCGCTTCTCCATGCCGTGGTCGCACCCGGCCCCTCGCATGCGAGAGCTGATCCTGGCCATCCGCGCCATCTGGAAGACGTGGGAGACCGGGGAGCCTCTGGCGTTCCGCGGCGAGTACTACACGCACACGCTCATGACGCCGTTCTTCGACCCGGGCGCCAACCCGTACGGCAATCCGAAGATCCTGTTGGCCGGCGTCGGCGAGATCATGACCGAAGTGGCCGGCGAGGTGGCCGACGGGTTCTTGGTTCACGCCTTCTCCACCGAGCGCTATCTGCGCGAGAAGAGCCTGCCCGCACTGGAGCGTGGCGCGGCGGCGGCCGGGAAGACGAGGGCGGACCTCACCGTTTCGTACCCGGGCTTCGTCGTTACCGGAGCTGACGACCAGAGCACCGAGGCCGCCGACAAGGGCGTGCGCCAGCAGATCGCGTTCTACGGCTCGACGCCCGCCTACCGCCCCGTCCTCGAACTGCACGGCTGGGGCGACCTTCAGTCCGAGCTCAACACGCTCTCCAAGCGCGGGGAGTGGGTGAAGATGGGTGAGCTGATCGACGACGACATCCTCAACGCCTTCGCGGTCGTGGCACCGCTCGACAAGTTGGCAGCGGAAGTGAAGAACCGCTTCGGCGGACTGATCGACCGGTTCAGCTTCTACGCGCCCTACAAGGTTGAGCCCGAGATGTGGAAGGACGTGGTGGCCGGGTTCCACTAGGACGAACGGGCGTCATGCTCGGCTCGACCAGTCAGACGACCACGTTCACCAGCCGGGGCGGCCGGGCCACGACCCGCTTCGGCGTCGACCCGCCGAGCGCGTCGACGACCTTGGGAGAGGCCAGCGCAGCCGCCACGGCATCTGCTTCGGAGATGGCCGGGTCCACGTCGATACGGTCTCGTAGCTTGCCGTTGACCTGCACGACCATCGTCACGGAGTCCTGGCGGATCAATTCCGGGTCAAAGGTGGGCCAGCGCTGGAGGTGCACCGAGGGCTCGCCGGGGTGCCGGATCTCCCAGAGCTCGGCCGTCACATGGGGCGTCATGACGGCGAGCATCTTGAGGAGGCTGTCCAACGCCTCGTCCCACACATCGGCGTGCGGTCCTTGAGCCGTGCCGTCGGAGGCTCCGGCCGCCGCGCCGTTCTCGCCGTGGTCGGACTCGTCCGCACGGCCATAGCGCTGCACGAGGTTGAGCAGCTCCATGCAGTGGGCCACCGCTGTGTTGTACGACCACCGTTCGACGTCGCGCGTGACGTCCGAGATGGTCCGGTGCACGGCCTGACGAACCGCCCGGTCGACGCCGATCTGCTCGCCCGTGCGCACTGACGCGAGTGGTGTGGTGCACGTCCGCCAGAGCCGATCGAGGAAGCGCCCGCACCCCTCAATGACCTGGTCGGTCTGGTCCGACCAATCCATGTCGTCGAACGGTGGCCCGGCGAAGAGATGGAAGAGGCGGAGGGCATCGGCCCCAACGGTCTCGAAGTAGTGCTCCGGGGTTATGAGGTTCCCCTTGGACTTGGACATCTTGGTCCCGTCCAAGCGGATCATGCCCTGAGCGAGGTAGTGCTTGAAGGGCTCCGGCCCGACACCTGGAGCCAAGCCCACGTCGATGAGCGCCCGGGTGTAGAAGCGCGCGTACAAGAGGTGCAGGATGGCGTGTTCGATCCCGCCGATGTACTGGTCGACGGGCATGAAGTGGCGCGCTGCCTCGGGATCGAACGGCCGGTCGGTGCTCCACGGATCGCAGAATCGCAAGAAGTACCAGGAAGAGTCCACGAACGTGTCCATGGTGTCGGTCTCGCGCCGCGCCGGGCCGCCGTCGATCGGGCAGGTGGTGTGGAGGAACCCCTCGTTGAGCGCGAGCGGTGACTGCCCAGTCGGGAGGAACTCGACGTCGTCGGGCGCGAGGACGGGCAACTGATCGTCGGGGACGGGCACAATCCCGTGCTCCTCGCAGTACACGACCGGAATGGGGCAACCCCAGAATCGTTGCCTCGAGACAAGCCAGTCCCGCAGCCGGAAGTTGACCTTCCGCTGGCCCAGGCCCTTCTCCTCGAGCCATTCGATGGCGCGATCCTTGGCCGTCGCGATGTCCAGTCCGTCGAGGAACCCGCTGTTGATCTTGATGCCGTCTCCGGTGTACGCACCGCCCCCTTCGTCTTCCCAGTTCTCCGGCGGCTGAACGGTGCGCACGATGGGTAGCCCATGCAGCGTGGCGAACGCCCAGTCGCGCTCGTCCTCCGCGGGCACCGCCATGATCGCTCCGGTTCCGTAGCTCATGAGGACGTAGTCAGCCACGTAGAGCGGGACCGGGCTGTCGGTGAAGGGATTGACCACGTAGCTGCCGGTGAAGGCGCCGCGCTTTTCGAGGGTGCTCGGATCGCCCTCGACCATGCGGTCGATGTCCGTCTCCGATGCCGCGCGCCGGCAGACCTCATCGACGGCAGAGCGCTGCTCCGTCGTGGTCAGCGTGCCGACAAGCGGGTGCTCGGGGGCCATGACGGCGTAGGTCATGCCGAAGCTGGTGTCGGGTCGAGTGGTGTACACCCGGAGCTTCGGCTCGGGACGGCCGTCCACGGGGAGGTCGAACTCGGCCCCCTCCGAGCGTCCGATCCAGTTCTGCTGCATGACCTTGGCCCTCTGGGGCCACTCGAGACCCTCGAGTGCCGCGAGCAGCTCGTCGGCATACCTGGTGATGCGGAAGAACCACTGCTCCAAATTGCGCTTCTCGACGAGATCGCCCGAGCGTTCGCAGGTGCCGTCCGGGAGCACCTGCTCGTTGGCCAGGACGGTCTGGCACCCAGGGCACCAGTTCACCGGGGCCTCGGCCCGGTAGGCGAGGCCCGCCTGGAGGAACTTCAGGAAGAGCGCCTGATTCCACCTCATGTACTCGGGGTCGTGGCTGTTGACTTGGCGGCGCCAGTCGTAGACCGCACCGAGACGCCGCAGCGAGGCGGCCAATTCGGCCATTCGGGCCTCGGTGAACACCCGGGGGTGGGTGCCCGTCTTGATGGCCGCGTTCTCGGCCGGCAGGCCGAACGAATCGAACCCGATGGGAGTGAGCACACCCTTGCCCTGCATGGTCTGGTACCTGACCGTCAGGTCGCCGAAGGTGTAGTTGCGGACATGTCCCTGGTGGGCCGGACCGGACGGGTAGGGGTACATGCACAGCGCGTAGAACTTCGGGCGGGGGTCGTCGTTCTCTATCCGGTAGGTGCCCTCGTCGTCCCAGTGGCGCTGCCATTTGCGCTCCACCGCGCCAACGTCGTACGCGCGTGCCATGACACCAGGGTATGCGACGTCCCGACCCCGACCGTCCCTTCTCCCTGATCAGAGGGCGTGTCCGGGGAGGGTCGTGGCTTGGTTCGGAGCGTTGACGCGGAGTTCGTCGCGGCCGCGGGCCGCCGAGAGGTCCGCCTCTCGGCTGATAGCGTGGCACGAGCCGCTGGGGGCGTAGCTCAGTTGGTAGAGCGCTTGACTGGCAGTCAAGAGGTTCGAGGGTTCGAGTCCCTTCGCCTCCACAATTTTCCCTGGCCAGAGGACCGAAAATTCGGGCTTCTCCCCGACCGCCCGATTCTTCCCCGCGTCTTCGCCGCGCGACAACGAGCTCGATCGGTCGCGAACGGTTCGTATCGCCTCCCGACGTCTCCGCTCGAGCTAGGTCCGTTGCGTCGGCGACTGCTGCAAGATCACCTGGATACAGATGCGCGCACGTGCGAAGGAACACCGCCGGATCGTGGCCCGACGCCGCCGCGGCTGCGGACACCGGTACACCTCGTTGTGCCATCAGGCTCGCTGCGGTGTCCGGCTGCCAGACCTTGGGACGCCAGTTGGAGATCCGCACCGGCGTCCGCGAGGGGGTGAACGCCAGCGCCGCTTGATCGTTTCCGACGCATGTGCTCAGGTGCTGGTGGCAGGATGTGAGATGACGAGAGAGGGCTGCTGCACAGTCTGTCGTCGTAGTGTCTAGATGAGTGGAGCGCCCGTCGTTTGAGATCGTGGGCTGTCGGTCCGCGCACGCCGGGCTGCGCGACCTGTCGGGTGAGTTCGACGATCAGACGGCGAGGCGAGCGTCGCTGTTGCCCGGGTGGAGTGTGGGGCACGTGCTCACGCATCTCGCAAGAAACGCAGAGGCGATGTGTCTGCGTATCGACGCGGCCAAGGCGGCAGTTCTCGTCGACCAGTACGAGGGTGGTTCGGCGGGCCGCCAGAGCCAGATCGACGCCGGCGTCGGTCGTCCGGCAGCGGAGTTGGTCAACGACGCGATGAGCTGGTCCGACAGGCTCGACGATCTGTTCGAGACCATGCCCGATGATTGTTGGGGCCGGCCGGTCAGAACAGTCGCCGGCGACGAACACCCGATCGCGCTGCTGCCGTTTCGCCGATGGCGGGAGGTAGAAGTGCATCTCGCGGACTTTGGGCTCAGTTTCACTGTCACCGACTGGTCCTCCGAGTTGATTGACGCGATGCTCCCCCGGCTCTTGAGTGGGCTGTCGGACCGGGCCGACCAGCGCGCCCTTGCGGCGTGGCTGTTGGGTCGTGGCGCCGCGCCACATCTTGAGCGGTGGGGCTGACCCGGCAACGCCGGCTCGCCGAACGACTATCGACCTGACGGCTGCCCCCGAACGGATATGTGGCCGGTCGCAACTCACGCGGCGGCGACAGGACCAATCAGCCGAACGCCCGCAATCCGGACTTCGGCAGAAGAGGAACGTCAGGAGCAGGCCGCTGCGACGCCAGATGCCATCAAGGTACGTCGGTCGACTTCAGCGTCTGCAGAGCGACGTCGAAGAGGCGGTTCAGTCCCTCCGTCGTTGCATCGTGCCGCATCTGGGGTTCCCATCTCTCGGCGTCCAAAAGATCGCTGATCACAAACGCACTGGCGATGTGCACGGAACGGAATGAGGCCACGGTGAACAGGGCCGCTGCCTCCATCTCCACACAAAGGACAGCCTCTTGTTGATACTGCTTCGCCTCGTCGACTGATTCGCGATACGGCGTGTCGATTGTCCAAGAGCACCCCGTCGAAAACGTGAGATCGGCGCGTCGCAGTTGCTGGGCAAGCTCGGCGGTAAGCGCCTCTGGGGCTTCGGCGTATTTGGCTGAGGGCACGTAGTGATGCGAGACACCCTCGTCTCGTATTGCCCTGTCACAGAGCACAACGTCTCCCGCTCGGCAACCAGGTTGCAGACCACCCGCCGTGCCGATCGAGATGAACTTGGTGGTCCCTAGGGCGATGAAGTTCTCCAAGAGGAAGGTGGCGACCGGAGCACCAAACCCGAATCCTCCAAGAACACCTACCTCATGGTTGGTACTCGGCAGGGTCACGATCCCCCGGAATCCTCGTTTCGTGGTCGCCGGATCGAGGCGCTCGGACGCATAGACGTACTCGAGCAGGGAGGACTGGTACGTGAAGATAATGCCCCTGAGCGCGAGGAATTCGTCCAGATCACCGTGGGCTCGTACGTAGTCGATGGTGTCCTCTGGATTGACGAAGGCGCTCAACCGATGTTTTCCGGGAAAGTTCGGGTACGAAATCGCACCCTCACGCTGATCTGACATCACAGAGCCATATTGCCTTCGAAGAGAGGCAAACCGACGTGATGGGCATGAGTGAGATGCCGTCGATACCCGGTGGTCTCTCCGTGTAGACCGAGATGGGCCCTACCGCCGCATCATTTCGGGACGACCCCCCACGGCATCCGGGCCGGCCGGATCGGCCGGCTGAATCCACTCTGGACTCGGGCGCCGGTCCGACTCGTCAAGGCACGTTGCGGGACACGAGATAGGAGAGGTCGTAGCCCTTTCGCGAGTTCGACACCCGTACCCGGATGACCGCGAGGGTGGTGAACATCGGGGGCATCCCGATCGGGAACGACGCGGCGCTCCAGCTATTCCCGAACTCCGTGACGACCAACGTCTGCACCTCGACGATGCGGGGCCGGTAGG
Source organism: uncultured Acidimicrobiaceae bacterium (assembly GCA_963767195.1). Taxonomy (GTDB): domain Bacteria; phylum Actinomycetota; class Acidimicrobiia; order Acidimicrobiales; family RAAP-2; genus Bog-473. Next base: position 1,541,449 of record CAVYDA010000001.1, read on the forward strand.
TCTTCGTGTCCTGCTCGATCAGCCGCCAGGTTGCTCGCTCAAGGCATATTCGACTCAGAACCAACATCTATGGCTGGGTGCATCTCCATAGGCCAATCCTCAGTGCCTAGGACACGGAGCTGTCGGTGTGCGATGAACCAGCCCTCCGAGAGTCGCACGACCGCATCGTGGTAGTAGCCCCATACTTGAGGAGTAACTCCATCTGAGCGCTTGTGCCAGGCGTACACGGACGTGCGAACGGACGCATGATCGGGGTCTTCGAACGTCACAAGGACGTTGGCATTGTGGTGGCTGGTTGCGGCATATCTACCTTCGGGACGTCCGAACATCCGCCGGAGGGCAGCCCTCGATCGCACCGGTGCGATGCCCGGCCCGTAGTCGACCACACAGTCCTCGGTGAAGAGGCCGACAACCTCGTCGTACAGCCTGTGATCGACGGAATACGAATAGCGATGAATGAGGTCGACTATCTGGTCCTTGTCAATGAGCTGACGAATCGGAGTGGGTATATCACTCTCCATCAGTCCCCCCCTTTGGTTCGCCTCGGCATTTGCCGGCTTGGCCGACGACGCGCCGACCACGTGGTCCATGTTGGCACCATCCTCGTAACGAACAGAGCCTCCCGTGCATGCTGGGCGGAGATCCAGCGAGGTGGCGATCACGAATACAAGGCCGAGATCGCCTGGTCATTGTTCAGTGGGGCGTAACGCACTGCCCAGACGTCCTTGCTGTGGCGAGCAAGCACGGCCGAGAGCAATGCCGAAGGAGACGACACCACTTTCGATGGTCCTCTGTAGTCCCCTGCACGTCCGGCACCCATCGCAGCAGTGTCGGCAACGAGCTGCGGGTCGCAGGTATGGAACAGATCGGAACTATGGTCGGCCACATGCAGATAGGAGCCGTGACGATCGAGGGTGTCTCTGATGGGAGTATCCAAGCGCCCCCGACGCTTATGTTCAATAAGACCGATCAAGACTGGCTACAGCATTCCCAGTTCCTGGACGAGGACGGCATGCTGCCGATTGAAATGGGCGGGTTCCTCGTGCGGAGCGATGACCGTCTCGTACTCGTCGACACCGGCATAGGTCCACACGCAATTCTGGGTCGCACGGGGAGGTTCATGGAGAGCTTGAAGACCCTGGGAGTACAACCGTCAGAAGTAACAGATGTCGTTCTGACTCACCTCCACTTCGATCACCTCGGGTGGGCCACCGACGGGGAGCGTCGTCTGTTCAGCAACGCCACGTATCGGTGCCATGAGGCGGATTGGGAATTCTTCATGGGCTCCTCCCCTTTCGATGACAGCGTGGCCGTCTCGATGATGGGCGGCCGAGGATCGTCGGAGTTGCTTCCGCCGCTCGCCGACCGCCTTGAAACATGGAGCGGAGACGGAGGGATTCTTCCGGGCATGTATGTGCGAACCGCTCCTGGTCACACGCCAGGCAGCACCGTCATCGTCATCTCGTCCGGGACCGAGCGAGCCATGCTCCTCGGTGACGTCGTCCACTGTCCCGCCGAGCTACTCAGCGACGACTGGGAGATGATCGGTGATGTCGACACACAACTCGCGGCGACAGTCACGTGAGGCTCTGGCCAGAGAACTCGAAGGGTCGGATATCCCAGCCGCGGCGACCCACTTCCCAGGGCTCCAATTCGGTAGGCTTTTGGCGGCTGAAGGCCGTCGACGGTGGAGATTTGACTGAACCTGCCTCCACGTTCCTATCAGCGTAAAGCGGAGACCGTCACGTTAACGACTCCCGCGTATCGATCATCAGCTCTATCGTGGCGAGTCCCCCATGCGATACTCATGAGTGAGCTCGTCGAGTCGGGCTTTCAGATCATCCTCGAGCACAAACTCAGCCGCTTCCAGGCTCGCCGAAAGCTGGTCCGGGTGGCTCGCACCGATGATGGGCGCCGTGACTGCCGGATTCGCCAATACCCAGGCGACGGACAAAGTCACGAGGCTCACACCGACCTGCTCTGCGATGTCGTGGAGTCGATCGATCGTGTCGAACTCACGGTCGTGCCAATAGCGGACCTGGTACATCTGACCGGCGTTGCCAAGAGTAAAGCGAGTGCCGTCGGCGGGTGGATCACCGCGTCGGTGCTTCCCCGACAGCAAACCACCGGCAATGGGGTTGTACGGAATGACCCCAACGCCACTCTCACCGCAGAACGGGAGCATCTCACGCTCTATCTGGCGAAACAACAGGTTGTAACGAGGCTGCACCGAATCGAACCGCGCCAGGGCGAGCGTTTCGCTGCGCCCGATGGCGCGGACCAGCTGGTACGTCAGAAAATTCGAACACCCGATGTAGCGGACTTTGCCTTGGTGGACAAGGTCATCGAGCGCACCAAGCGTCTCCTCGATCGGGGTCGCCGAATCGAACCCATGGAGCTGATAGAGGTCGATGTAGTCGGTTTGTAGACGGCGCAAGGATGCTTCAATAGCAGCAAAAATATGCTTCCTGGAGTTGCCGGCGTCGAAAGGTGATGGCCCGGTGCGGCCAAAGCATTTCGTGGTGACGACGAAGTGGTCCCTCTTCCCGCGCAGCCAGCGACCGAGGATCTCCTCCGTGCGGCCCACCGTCGTGAGATCGCCGCCAAGCGGATAGACATCCGAACTATCGATGAAATCGATGCCACCCTCTACGGCTCGATCGAGAATCGACACCGAAGTCGGCTCGTCGCACTGCAGTCCAAACGTCATCGTCCCAAGGCACAGTTTCGATACCTGAAGGCCGGTTCGTCCAAGTCGTGAGTGGTCCATGACTAGAAGGTAGCGCCCTTCCGGATACTTCGGTCGATCCGTTTTTCCGGGTGGTTCAGCTGCACACGCAAACCCATCGTGGAGCATCCGCGTTCGCACCCGCTGGCGGTCAACTGGGACAGACCCTCTCTCAAACGCTCCGTGTCCTTCGACCGCTCGGGTTAGCTGGGGGTTCGTCTTGACGAATCGTCGGTTTGAGCGCCTTCCCCGGCAGAGGCCAGGGCGATCCTCATCTTCGCTACGAGCGACTCGAACATGGGATAGCCGCCAACTCCAACCATGCCTTCAATCGACGGCCGCCACATTTCCCAACGGTCGATCAGCGTTCGTCCGAGTAGCAACCTGATCAGTTCGAAGTCGAAGGCGCCCACATGTTCGAGCGCGGCCAGCTGCTCGAAGTAATCGAGTTCCCGGTACAAGACATACGCCTCATCCGCATTCGACGCGATGAAGGCTCGAAACGCCACGCTCAGCTCTTCATTCGTTTCGTACGTGGCGACGAGGCGGCGCGTCTCTATCAGCGCATCCTCGTTCCATCGACGGAAGAAGTCAGCTGCGACCTGGGACTCCCGCGCCTTCTTGGCTTCTTTGACTTGTTGACCGGCAAACGCAGCAGCGCCGAGGGCGCCCAGCAGCCCAAGCGCGCCGACTGCGGTGGCGATCGCTGTTACTTGCTCGGCCCAGTTCGGTCCAGGCATTGTCTGATCTCTTCTCTGTGGCTGCGAATGCTAGCCAGGCGCAACGCTCGATCTCGTTGCGCGCGAGGCACGTGGACAGGTGGCGCGTCGCAATCCCGGTGTACTGATCGGTTCCTCTCTGAGTCTCTAGATCTACTCTGTGCCGCCTGAGATGAATTGCGAATTGTTCGATTCACGGCAGCAGTTTCGCGAAGAAATGTTCGCCGTAGCCGATTGGCGTACCCTCGGCGTACCCGATCTCTTCATACCCGAGGCGTCGATAGAACTCGGGAGCCTGAAAGGTGTGGGTGTTTACACGGATCGTCCGACAAGCTCGTTTCTGCGACTCTGTCTCAAATGCCCGCATGAGTCTGGTTCCATAACCCTGCCCACGAATGGAGGCTGCAACCCAAAGCCACTCGACCATCGCGTAGCCGCCCCAGCTGAAACCGTCGATCCCTGCTTCAAGCTCACCCTCCGGATTACGAAGAAAGCAGCTCGAAGAGCGGTACCCGTCGTAGCCAGTGGCCGCGATATTGAAGGCCACCAATCGATCGCGTAATTCTGATACCGCTGCATCATCGTGGATATCCGTGATCTCGAATTCAACCATCACAACCATGCTGACACACAAGGTCCGTCCACATGGCGGGACCACGCGGGCACCCGCCCAGAGTCGCCCTCAACGGCGCAACGGGGACACGGCGGAGGACGTCAGCGCTCGCTTCCCACCTCCTCCGTTACCAGCGCTCCCACTTCACGACGTCGTCGGGGAGGCGGCGGCCGGTGCGCAGCTCAGGCCGGGAGCGCACGCCTGGCGTCGGATGGCCGACGGCGATGGCGCCGATGGGCCGGTAGCCCTCGGGCACGCCGAGAGCGTCCATGAGCTCCTGCTGACCCTGGAATATCCCGAAGAACAAGGCGCCCAGACCAAGGTCGGTCGCAGTGAGCAGGATCAACATGACACCAAAACCCGTGTCGATGTCCCAGTAGGGCGCCGGCCAATGCGCCTCGTTTGAAAGTGGGGTGTGGGCCTTGTCAGGTAGCGCATAGCGGTCGAGGTAGGCCTGCTTGTGAGCGAGAGGAAGGATCACCACGGGCGCTCGAGTCAAGGAGACGGACTCTGACTCCCCCCGCCACGCTGGACCACTGGTCGTTTCCCAGAACAGCCGGCGCTGTCTCGGGTCGGTGAGTACAACGAAGGCGAACCCCTGGCTGTAACCGGCCGAGGGTACGCGGGTCGCGTTCGCCATGAGCTGGTCAAGAAGGGGGCGTGCGACGGGTTCGTCTGAGAAATCTCGCATCATCCGCCGCCGGAGGACGGCATCTTGGAACTCCATGGCTGGCACCGTACTGGCGCCGGCTCCCCCGTGAAGCGCACTGAGCAGTCGATTGGGGGCGGATCGGTTGACCGGCTCTAGCCTGCTTGGGATGAGAGATGCCCATGAGGTTGTGAGCGCGTACTGGGCGGCGGCCAACGCGAGGGATTGGGGCGCTTTCGGCGACCTCTTGTCCGATGATGTCGTGTATGAAGGACCCCAGACCCGCGAGCGGGTTCAGGGTCGTGCGAACTACGTGCGATTCAATGTCGAGGGATTCCCCGGTGATTGGCATCTGGAGGTCATCCGGATCATCGGTGAAGGGTTACATGCATCCAGCTGGATCGAGTTCACCACCGCAGACGGCACCGTCCAAGCCGGGCTGTGCTTCTTCGACCTCGAGGAGAACGGCACCATCCTCCGCATCACCGACTTCTGGCCGGACCCATATGAGCTTCCCGCCCAAAGAGCTCACCTCGTCGAAAGGTACTGAATCTCCGATCGTCGAGACACCAGCAACCGCGAGTCGAGGTTTCATGTAAATGGGCTCGCCAACTTCCTAGACCTATCCCGACGCGGTGTGTAGAGAGTCCAGGTATGCAGCGGCTTGTGAACGCACAAGCTGCACCAGATTGCCCATCGCCAGATTGGGATCATCGACGTGCAGTCCAAACGATGCGTCTGGAAAGGACCGCAAGGCCGGAACTTGCGTACTGCCGTGCACCATCAGGACATGGCGCCCAGCACTGGTTACGCACGATCCCGAGTAGCCATGTTCGTATTCGATCCACGGAGTCGATACGTCCGGAAGCGTCGCGGCCAACACGCCCTCAGAAATGCTCCCATCCACGTCCTGCGTGGCAAGCCGTGTCCGGTACATCGAATCGAGCAATCCAGTCCCTCCCGCGAGTGCGGCGGGGTTCGTGCAGACGTCCTCCACCGGTTTGCCACGTTCCTCGGGTAGCTCACCGAACCGAGCGTCATTCGGAGGCTGTCCGGCATAGGCGTTGTAGTCCACGAGGCAGCCGAACTGATCGGGAGATTCACACGGAGAGAGATTCGCCAACGGGCCGACGGGAAAATCCAAGCCAGTCAGGATGGCTGAGACGAGCTGCCTGCGAACTGTTGGTGATCGGTCGATCTGACTCGTCACCATCTCTGAGAGCACGGACGAGCCCTCCGAGTGTCCGATGAGGACCACGCCTCTTCCGTCGTTGTAGTTCGCGAGGTAGTCGCGCCAGGCGCTGAGCGTGGTCGCAAAGGTGAGCTGCCTGGCGCGGGCCGCTGCTGCGCCCCTCGCCCTGCCTGTCGTTTCGCGGTACATCGGGGCGAACACCCGGCACACTTGTGAGAAGGGCGACGCCTCCAGTTCGGCGATGGCAGTTTCCTGAGGGTCGATGTGCAGGTTCGCGTTGCCCGTGGTCTGGTGGGTGACGTTCGGATACAAATAGAAACAGTCGATGGCCGGGCTACTGGCATCGCCGTAACGCACGACATGTCGGGACCCGTTGGGAAGTATGACCGTAGTTTCGAGTGACGCAGTGCAGGGATCCGGCTGTTGGTGAGGACGGCAGAGCCAAATCGTTCCCGCGTCGTCCGCTTTGGGTTGAGCCGGGGCGGTTGCACTTGCTGGGCCTCCGATTCCAACCACGCCGACAGCGGTCAGCCCGATCAACAGCGCGCCGCGCAACCTTTTGAATCGACTACTCACCGAACCGCAGTGTGTCATGGATTGGCAGATGGCAATACGCACACTGGACGTCCGGCCGGAGGTCCGATGTACACTCCGACCTCCGGTAGCTACCACTGCGATCAAGAGGAGGGAGTGCGTGTGAGCACGGCGCGCAATGGTGAAGTCGACCTTCACTACGAGTCTTTCGGCGACCCCAATAGGCCGACGATTCTCCTGGTCAATGGCCTTGGATCACAATGCATCAACTATTCCGTGCCATGGTGCCAGCTCTTCTGCGACGAGGGTTTCCAGGTTGTGAGATTCGACAACCGCGATGTCGGGCTGTCCACCAAGCTCGACGGTATCGATTACTCCCTAGCCGATATGGCCGACGACGCCGTTGCGGTGCTCGATGCGGTCGGTGCGGACAAGGCCCACGTCATGGGCTGCTCAATGGGAGGGATGATCGTTCAGCGACTGGCCATCGACCACGGCGACCGCGTGCTCTCAATGACGTCGGTGATGTCCCGCACCGGTGAACCCGGTTACGGGGACAGCTCCGAGGCGGCTCTTGCTTTTTTGATGGCGCCGCCAGCTGCCTCTCGGTCCGCCTACATCGACAATCAAGTCGCTGCCTTACACGTGTACGGGTCGAAGCCCGAATGGCTGGACGACGAGGCGATACGTGACCGGGCAGCCGCCGCCTACGACCGATGTTTCTGTCCGGCGGGGATCGGCCGACAGATGAGGGCGGTCATGCACGATGGTTCACGGTCCGATCAACTGGCCAAGATCGACCTCCCCGTTCTCGTGATCCACGGCAGCCGCGACACCCTGATCGATCCCAGTGGAGGACGTCGCACCGCGGCAATCGTTCCCGGTGCACGTTATGTCGAGATCGAGGGAATGGGTCACGACTATCCGCCACCCGCGTGGAAGCAATGGGTCGGCGTCTGGTCCGAGTTTGTGCATTCCAGCGTCCCCACTTGACTCCATCGGCGGCCCCCCACCCAGTCGCGCCTCGCTCCCTCAGGCTCTCTGCCCCACCGCCACCGCCCCGTATTCCGGTTCGCCGATCGGCTCGTAGATATGGACCACGACGCCACGGCTGGTAGTCCTCGTCTCAATGAGCTTGAACGCGGTTGGAGTGGCGCGACCTTCTTCGAACAGCCGCTTGCCGCGACCCAGCACGACCGGGTGGATGCAGAGGCGATACTCCTCGACAAGATGGTGCGCCATCAGCGTCCGAACCAAGGTTGCGCTTCCGTGGACCTGGAGTTCGTTGCCGGGCTCGAGCTTCAGAAGTGAAACCTGCTCGACAAGGTCTCCCCGAAGAAGCACGGCATTGCTCCACTCAACCCGCTCCAGCGTGGTCGAGGCGATGTACTTGGGGCCTGCCGTTGAGCCTGGTGGCGAGGGGATCGTCGTGGTCTGTGACCTCAGGCCAATGGCCGGCGAACAGTTCGTAGGTTCGCCGACCAAAGAGAAATGCGTCCGCGGCACCCACCCAACTGGCCATCAGTGCGCCGAACTCTACGTCGAGATACGGAACCTGCCAGCCCAATCGTTCCTCAGAGGACTGTGCCAGCTGGGACAAGAACAGCGCCAACGGTGTCAGCCCAGGCTGGTCACAGCCTCAGTTTGTCCAACGCCCCGAGCGCGTCCAGTTCGACGAACGCAGCTCCGTAGCGTTCGCACAGGGCCAAACACACGTCGGGAGACTGCGAGGATTCCGCGTTCAACGTGGCGAGCCAAATGGGCAGTCCGTATGCTGGAGTTGCGCGATACCGGAGCCAAGCCTCCTGCGCGGTCAGGTCGTTCATCGTCGTCGAGCAAGAGGGCGTTGCGATATTCCTCTATGAGTTCGACGTCGTTGCCGCGTCGATCCTCTACGGTAAGCGCGCGTCACCAAGAAGTAACCGACATCGTGCGACCAGTTGCCGCGTCGGACGACTTGCCAATCCAAGAAGCCCAACTCCCCGCCGGGCAGAACGTAGGTGTTGCCGATGTGCGGATCGGCGTGGAGAAGGGTCAGAGGTCCGCGGCCCAGTGTTTCTAGCAGCGATCCAAGGAGTGAGACCAGCCCATCACCTCCGTAGTCGCACACATCGCCACTCAGAACAGATTCGGCGTTGCCCAAACCTCGCGGTACAGAGGTGCGCAACGACCCGAGATAGCCCTCCGACGCTTCCCACGTCTTGACCCACGCCAACTCGGGGAGGACCGCTCCGGAGAATCCCCAGAACCTACTGTGAAGCCGGGCCAGCCCCCGCAACCCATTGGCTGCCTGATCGACCGTCAAGGGACGAGTGGCGTCCCGCGGATCCGCCAATCGCGCCGTGATGTCCTCCATCACAATGACGTAGTCGAGACCGGGCCGATCAATGATCACTCTGTACGGTCGAGGATGATCTACTGGAAGCGGCACGCCCGACGCGAACAGATCCGCCTCATTGAACATGTTTCCATTTCGCGAGTGGAACTCACGAAAGGCGCCTTCTGCCTTGACGAACACCACGTCGGGGCCGGATCCGGCGTCATATCGCAATCCGATCCGCGCTCTGCGGTTTGTGCCGTTGTCCACCGTGAGCACAGTCACCTCGCTCACGTTGGCTCCGGGATAGTCCTCGACGATCGCGTCCGTCATCCATCTCGGCGTCACATCCGCCCAGTCTGCGGGAATCTGGGATGCCTCCAGTTTCTCTGGCGTCACAGCAATTCCCTTCAGATTGACCGGCACAGGTTATTCCGTAAGAAAGGATCGCCGGACCTGGGCTAGAGGATGGAAGACCACACTCGACCCACCCGTCGATCTCATTGAGAGAGCCGTCGGGGAGCTGCACCCGGACGCCCCGGTCGTGGCCGACACCACAGCGCTCGTAGGCGGGCTCGGGATCGAGGTCGTGGTCCGTATCGAGCTGCGGGCGGATGAATCGTTCGAAGTGCTCGGCGTCGTAGCTGCGCTTTGACCGCGCCTTCCGGCGGGACAGGGTCCGGGTACCGCACGACCCACGTCACGCCGTGCGGCTCGGTCACCCACTTGTGGACGCTCGAAGACGGAACGGACCCGAGCGAGAGCCCACGGCGCGGGCGGGCATCGATTGGGACCGAGGGGTTGACTTTCCTGATTGGAAAGTAATAGAGTTTCCAACCAGGAAAGTAAAGGAGTCTCGACATGAAAAACGAGGTCACAGAGGCGGAGGCCCGCCTCGCACTGAGCTCGATCGAACAGCGGCGCCAGCAGGTGATCGCCGAGATCGACGTGCCTCCGTGGTACTGGGTCAGCGTCGCCGGAGGGTGGGTCGTCCTCGGCGTCTTGGCGGACTACGGCCCGGCCTGGGCGACCGTTGTCGGAACTGTCGTTTTCGGAGCGGTGCACTCCGCGGTCGCGCCGCGGATTCTGTCAGGCCGGCATGCTTCGCAAAACTTGAGCGTCCGCAGTGACCTCGTCAGTCGCCGCGTCCCGGCATTGGTCATCGGCTTCTTGGTTGTGATGACGCTCGTCACCGTCGCGTTCGCCCTGATCGCCAATGCCGATGGAGCCCGACACCCAGCACTTCTCGCCAGTGTCGTCGTGGCGGCGCTCGTTCTCATTGGAGGGCCAAGACTGATGGACACGGTGCGTCGTCGTGCCGAGCAGCGCCTCGGTGCTTCGTGAGTACCGCCAAGTTCGACGAGATCATCCATCCGAGCACCCGTTTGTCCATCGTCGCACTCTTGGCTTCAACCGATTGGGCGGATTTCTCGTTCGTGCGCGATCGTCTGGGTATGTCTGATTCGGCTCTGTCCAAACAGTTCTCGATTTTGGAGGACGCCGGATACGTCACGATAGATCGCTTGGTGACCAATCGAAGGCGACGAGTTCGCGTCGGTCTTACGGATGCCGGGCGAAGAGCCTTTGAGGGACACGTCGCGGCACTACAGTCGGTCATCGCCATTGCCGAGTCCGTATCTCCCTAGTTGGCGCGAACGGGTGATGGTGGTCAACATGCCAGACAGGCAAGGTCGACAGGGCAGCTGAGGGGTGGGCAGGCGATCCCAAATGACCAGCGTGACGCTGAACTCAACTCGCGTGGAACCTTGACCCGCAGCAACCGCCTCTCTTCGGCGGCCCTCCTCCTCGCACTTCTCGTCGGCGCAGGCCTGTCTGGGCTCACATCAACCGCGTCGGTGTCCGCCGGCACCGCCAGTACAGGTCCGCAGCGCATCATTATCGATACCGATCTCTCACGATGGTGGGACGACGCGACAGCGGTTGGCATGGCCAACGTCCTACAGCAGCGTGGCCAGGTCCAGGTCGTCGGAGTGATGTCGGATATTCGAAACCCGGTGGCTGCTGCCGCGCTCAGTGCCATCGATACGGCGTACGGCCATGGCAGGATCCCGGTCGGGGCCGTGGTCGACAGCTCCGCGAACACGGCACCACACGGTTACAGCGACGTACTGGCAGAGCAGCTCCCCCACGCCATTCGGAACAGTTCGCAGGCTCAGCCCGCGGTCGATCTCTACCGTCGGCTGTTAGCCGCCCAGCCGAACCACAGCGTGACGGTCGTCGCGATCGGTGGCGATACCAACTTGGCCGGCCTGCTGCGTTCCGGTCCTGGTCAAGGCAGCTCGCTGCGCGGACGAGCGCTGGTCGCGAACAAGGTGAAGAAACTGGTGATCGAAGACGGGCTTTTCCCCACGGGTGGTCCGCCGTTCACCAACGAGCGGCTCGACATTGCCGCCACCAGATCGATCGTGGCTCGTGGTGGCTGGCCGACAGCCATCGCCTGGGTCGATGGGTTGACGGGTATCAATACGAAGGTCGGAGGCTCGCTCTGCACCTCGGTGTCCGCAAAGAATCCGATGCGAATCGTCTACACGAAGCTCTTCCATTGCGGGCCACCGGGAGATGGTGACTGGGACGGACCCACAATGTTGTATGCGGTTGACGGCGCGTCAGGGATCTTCTCAGAGCTGGGGCAGGGCGGTGCTGCAGTCATCAACAGTAAGGGCGGATTGTCCTGGGGGTCGGGCGACGACCTTCCACAGGAGGTGTACGTGCATGTCGCGAATCAAACTGAGCTCAATGCGAGGATCAACTCGCTCATCGAAAGCTCATGATGTTGACCAGGACGACCCTTTGCGGGTGAGCCGAGAGGAGGGGGACGAGCCTGACGATCTTCGAACCTGCATTGAGGGATGCGCGTGACCATTTCGTTCCCCGGCGAGTCCGCCGCGTACCGAACCGCTCGCAACATGCTGCTGGAACAGGAGAGGGATCTGCGCCGGGCCACCGAGGCGGTGGCCTCGGCTCGCCGTTCGCTCCCCTCCGGAGGCGTGCTGACGCACGACTACGTCTTCGACGGCGAAGACGCCAACGGTCGTCTCGCGAAGATCAAGTTCTCCGAACTCTTCCAAGCGGAGAAGAGCACGCTCTTCATCTACAACATGATGTTCCCGCGGGCGCCGAATGAGGACTTGCCCTGCCCGTCCTGCACTCAGTTCCTTGACTCCTTCGAGGGAGTGGTCGAGCACGCGAGTCAGCGCATCAATGTCGCGGTCGTGGTCAAGACTGAGCTCTCACGTGGTCTCGAACACGCAAAGGATCGCGGTTGGAGGCGAATCAGAATCCTCTCGTCGGCGCACAACACCTACAACCGTGACTATCACGGTGAGAGCGACAACGGCAGACAGCAGCTACCGATGTTGAATGCGTTCTACCGAGACGGCGAAGTCATCAGACACTTCTGGGGTTCAGAGCTCCTGTTCGAAGATCCCGATCCCGGTGAAGATACCCGGCATGGCGACACGATCGACCCATTGTGGAATCTCTTCGACCTCACGCGCGAAGGGCGCGACAACAATTGGTACCCGGATCTCAGCTACGACTGAAGAGTCGACCTGTCGACTAACCGGGGGGTGAGAAGAACTCGAGTGCGATGTTGTCCGGGTCACGGAACGACAGGCCTGAGCCGTACGGCGCATCGACGATTCCACCGTTTGCGACGCCGAGTTCGTTGAGACGCCGCTCCCACTCCTCGAGCTCGGACCGGTTGGCGCATGCAAAGGCCAGATGGTCCAAGCCGGGTCGACGCTCGTCGAACGGGTCCGCGCTCTTCAAGTCCGGAAACTGGTGAATTCCGACGAGCGTGCCGCCCGTGAGCCAGACGACGTGGTGAAACGGGCCGGTGTCTTCATCAATGAGCGGATCGGAGCCGAACAGACGCTGGTACCAGGGACGACTGCGGCCGAGGTCGCTCACTGTCAGCGCGACGTGTGTGATCGCAGGGAACTCGGGCATCACGACCTCCTCTTCATGAAGTGAGCCCGCAGAATAGTCGCGTCGCATGTGCGGGCCCTGAGGATCGTTCGCCCGAGCGGACCGGTGGGCCCGCCGGATCGAGCGACGACGCCCTGTCCGGGACCCCGTGGCAACTTCCTGTCACCACTTGACCTGGTACTCCGGTTTCATCCCTTTTCCAGCTGAGCCTCATGACCTCGAACCGCGGGATACAGGGAATACTCTGGAGCAATCGGGGCGTCGCCAGTGGGGTGCTTCGCGGCCCATGCGGGAGGCATTCGCTTCAGTCGATGACCACACAAGGTAGAGCGTGACGACTCGCGGGAACGATGGACAACCCGATGTACCCGACGGTCTCGGCCCTGATTCCCCAAACCCCCTCGCCGGCTTGGACGAACTCGGTGACGAGATCGAGCGGGCGCGCCGGAACAAGAGCGCGGGCGGACGTCATATCCGAGGCCGTGTCCGTCGTCGCTGGCGGAAATGGGTACTCGCCGGTCTCGCAACGCTCCTGGTCCTGGTCGTCGCGGGAGCGGGCTACGTCTATTACCTGGCCCACGACCTGCAGCGCGTCACGGTCAGAGGCCTTCATTCGGCCTTCAAGTCCGGACAGGAACTGGGAACCGAGAACATCTTGATGGTCGGCTCGACGTCCCGCTGCGCCCTCACCGTTCAGAACCCCGCCTACGGCCTCTGTTCCCAAGGAGTCAGTGGAGTCAACAGCGACGTCATGATGATCCTCCACGCCGATCCTGCACACCATCGCCTGGCGTTGCTCTCCATCCCCCGGGACCTCTTCGTGCCCAACGCCCGCAGCACGGGACCCTACAAAATTGACGCCGGACTCTACGAAGGCCTCTCCCAAGTCGTCGCCTCCATCGAGGAGGACCTCGGAATACCCATCCAGCACGCGGTCTCCCTCAACTTCGACCAGTTCGCGAACATCGTCCAAGCGCTCGGGGGAATCAACATGTCCTTCCCGACCGCGGTCTTCGACTGGGCCCCGACGGGCGGTGGCGCAGATGGCAACCAACCTGTGAGCTCTGGTCTCAACCAGAAGAAGGCTGCTTGCGTCCACCTCAACGGCACCCAGGCGCTTCAGGTCGTTCGTGCCCGTCACCTCCGCTATGAGACGCCGCAGTCGAACCCCGACGACCCCTACTCCTGGCAGCCAGAAGCCGAGAGCGACTTGGCGCGAATAAGGAGAGACCACGAATTTCTGCGTGTCCTCGGCAGCGCGGTGGCCAAGCAGGGGCTGGGCAACCCCATCTCGGACTTCAACCTGATCAACTCGCTCAAAGCGGATCTGACCTTCGACCAGACGTGGCCGGTGAACGACATGGTGAATCTCGTCTTGGACTTCCACGCGACCGACATCAACTCCGTACCCCAGCTCACCCTGCCGGTCCAGGTGGTGTCCGATCCTGAGGGTGGCGGCGGGCTCATCTACAGGGGCTCCAGTTATGGCGATGTCGAGTTCCCCGCCGAGGCCCAGGACCTGGCCTCAGTGGAGCAGCTCCTCGGGATCGGTGCCACGACCGACTCCATGACGGGCCGCCCGCTGCCTCGGGCGGCTTCGGTGTCCGTCTCGGTCCTCAACGGTACGGGTGTCGAGAACCAGGCCGCCGACACGGCAACCGCCCTCACGGCGCTCGGATACCACGTTGTCGGCGTTGGTGACACCACCCCGGTCGGGGACGTCTCGGAAACCTACGTGTACTACGGCTCGCGAAACGCCGCGACCGAGGCCGCGGCGGAATCGGTCGTCCGGTCGACGGCCGGTGCGGTCATCATGGCGTACGACCCTGCGGACGTGGTCGACGGCGCACAGGTCACCGTCGTCACCGGCTCGCAGTTCTCGGTCAACGCCCCGCTTTCGCCAACGCCGGCGGCCGGCACGGGGACGAATACCTCGACGTCATCGAGTGCGACGACATCGACGACCTCCGTACCCGCAGCCTCCGGCACTGCAGTCGGGGCGATCCAACCGCCGAATTCTTCCACCACCAATCTCGAACCGTGGGACCCGAAAGCGTGCGCGCCCGGGGCGGTTCCGGTCGCACCGACACCAAATCCCACCTGAGCCGCCCGCCGCGCCATACGGATTCGGGACCGGCCACGACCACGACCACGATGCTCGGGCGGGTTTCAGCGTGGTCTGACCCCACACCTGGGTCACAACCCAATCCCCGACCGGGTTCGGTCAGGCCGGCTGGGACAGCGAGAGTACGTTCCCGTCAGGATCCTTGAACCAAGCCACTCGGTCCCCGCTCGGGCTCGTCCAGATGCCCAGCGAATCCTGTGCCATACCCGGGAACCGCTCGAACACGACGCCTTGCTCCGTCAGGATGCGAATCCTCTCCTCTAGCTCACCGACCGACCATCCGAGGATCGTGTACTGAGCAGGGGCCACCTGGTCGACGAGGGTCACTCGGAGCAGCGTCCCGTTTGCGTCGAACACGGAGGCGAACGGGTTCTCGTCCAGCCGCTCGAGTCCGAGAACGTCTCCATAGAACGCGCTCGATCGGACGAGGTCCGTCGAAGCTATGAATCCGACGACGTCACTTGACCCGAGCATCGGCCGTCTTCAGTGCCATAGGGAGCCGATCGTATTCCAGCCCACATGCTCAGGGCCCGAGACACCGTCGAGCCCGGCCAGTCTCGGCACAAAACACTCCCGTCCGTGACGGCTGCAATCGACACGCGGTCATCACCGGTGCGGAGGAAAGGTGGCGAAGTCGGTGCAGTAGAGTCCGGCGATGCCGCCCGGCGAGCGAGACAATGCGTCGCCGACCCGCGACCTGGCCCAACTCATCGGATCGGTATCCGTCAGGACCGGAGACTCGACCGTTTCGACTACACTCGACGTGACGGACTCGCTGCGCGACGAGAACGGCTCCTTGCGCATCGGCGTGATCTCGTACACCGTCGACCTCGCAACCGGACTCGCCATGGGTTCCGCCGTCGTCGACCGCGGTATGTGGACGATGACGACAGACCTGGACGTCCATCTGACGACTCCGGTGAGAACAGGGCCCCTGCGCGTGGAAGTCGACGTGCTGCGTGCAGGGCAGACCACCACGGTCTCGGCCTTCTCGCTCCATGACGACGGCCTGGGCCGCGCCGTCGGCGGTGGCACGGCGACGGGCCGCCCCTTCCCGTTTGAGTTCGATCGCACCATTCTCCAGGCCCGCCTCGAGGACCCCCTCGACCACAGCCAGGGGCAGATGGCCGCCGGCGGGAATCTCATCAGGGATCTGGGCCTCAGCATCGGCGAGAACGGAACCGTCACGGTCCACATCGAGGATTGGCTCCGCAATCCGTGGGGCATCCTCCACGGTGGGGTGACGGCGTGCATGATCGACGTGGCAGGCGAAATCGCGGGTTCCGCCGCCCTTGGTCGCCCCGTCCTGCCGATCGGCGAGATTGTTCGCTACCTCGCGCCGGGTCGGGTCGGACCGGTCGAGGCTGTCCCCACCGTGCTCTCCGTCGACGACGGTCGAGCGCTGGTTGAGATGCGAGCTGTCGACGTGGGCGCCGATCGACGACTGCTCGCCCTCGGGACCGTCGCGGTGAGCGCGCTCATGCCCTGAAACCTTGCGGGTCTTCGCTGACTGGACACGCGCACCAGGCGCCGGTCTCGGACCTGAGAAGCGTGGCGGCGCCGTGGGTCGTCTGCGATAGCGTCCGACGCGTGTCCGCGGACGATCTCGCCGCCGAGTTCCTCGAGGCCACCCTCGACGCCGATCCGCTGGCGGGCTCGCTCTACGGGTTCCCTGGCTACGACGACCGCCTCCCGGACCTTAGCGCCGAAGCCGAGGGCTCGGTCGAGGCGCGGCTCTCGTCCATCTCCGAGCGGGCCGCCCGCATGTCCGTCGAGGGTCTTGACGAAACCGATCACCAGACACTCGACTTCGTGCGGCAGATGGCGAGCGGCATGGCCGACGCGGCCGGGATACCCCTGACCGAGTTCACCGTATGCGCCACCTTCGTCGCTCCCGTCTCAGCGGTCCTCGCCTACTTGCCGAAGTTGTCGCTGGACACCCCCGAGCGGCGGGAGGGCTACGTGGCGCGCCTGCGTGGACTGCCCGCCCTCCTCGCGACGGCAGGTGAGCGACACGCGGCAGGGATACGAGCGGGACGGACCTCGGTGGCCCGGCTGGTCGAGTCGGCCGCGGCACAGCTCGACCTCGTCGTGCAGGACGCCAGTGCAGGCGGGCTGAGCCGGCCGGGCCCGGCCGAAGGCGAGGACGACGAGTTCGCCCGGCAGGTGGTCTCGGTCGTCGACGAAGAGGTCCGCCCAGCCCTCGGCAGGTACCGCGACCGACTGCGAGCCGAGGTGCTCCCCGCCGCTCGTGACGACGACCATCCGGGTCTGTGCCACTTGCCCGGCGGGGAGCACATGTACGAGGTGTTGGCCCGGCACCATACGTCCATGGCGTACACCCCCGAGGAGCTGCACACCATGGGCCTCCAGATCATCGAGTCCGTGCACGACGAGTTCCGAGAGGTTGGTTCACGCATCTGGGGCCTGAGCGACCTCGCCGCGATCTTCGAGCGCATGGTGAGCGACCCGGCGCTGCGCTACGAGAGCCGCGACGAGATGCTCGAGCACGCGCGCCGCGTCGTGGCACGCGCCGAAGCCGAGGCTCCGAAATGGTTCGGCGTCGTCCCCGACGAGCCCTGTGTGGTCGCGCCAGTCCCGGAGGCCGAGGAGGAGGCCATGGCCGCGGCGTACTACCTGGTCGGCGCCGTGGACGGTTCGCGGCCGGGGACGTACTACCTGAACACCTCGAAGCCCGAGGAGCGCATGCGCAATACGGCGGAGGACACGGCGTTCCACGAAGCAGTGCCGGGACACCACTTCCAATTGACCATCGCGCTCGAGGCCAAGGACCTCGTCCTGGCGCGACGGGTGCTCTCCGACACCGCGAGTGCCGAAGGATGGGGCCTCTACAGCGAACGGCTGGCCGACGAGATGGGCCTCTACACCGACGACCTGGCGCGCCTCGGCCTCTTCGCCGCCGATACGTGGAGGGCGGGCCGCCTCGTGGTCGACACCGGATTGCACGCCATGGGCTGGACCCGCGCCCAGGCGATCGACTGGCTCGTCCAGCACGCACCGATGCCGCGGATCGAGGTGGAGACCGAGGTGGACCGCTACATCTCGTACCCGGGTCAGGCGCTCGCCTACATGGTGGGACGGCGCGAGATCGTCCGCCTCCGCCAGGCCGCGACCGACCGGCTCGGCTCGGCCTTCGACCTCAGGCAATTCCACGACGTGGTCCTCCGTGCCGGGTCGCTCCCCCTCCCCGCGCTCGCCGGCATGGTGGAGCGCTGGGTGGAGGCGGCAGCTGTTCAGGGCTGAGTGGCTGATCGGAGGTCCACTCAGCCGCCCGCCCGTGAGGCGACCGGCGCGGCCGCACGGGCGCCGAGGACGATCCCGAAGAGGCAGACGGCCGTGACGTGTATCGAGGTGCACCACAAGCAGATCGCCCCCAGTCGGAACAGCTCCACGTACACGAGGTAGACGACCGTGGCGGCTCCGGCGGCGGAAACGACGAGGCGCGCCGTGTCCACCCAGCGCGCCGGAAATCGCCACGCCCAGGGCACGCAGAGGCCCGCCATGACCAGGGACCACCCGAGGCCCAGGACCGCGAGCGGCACGCCGGCGACCACCGACCACGAGCTGGTCGTCACGAGGGTGCAGTTCACGATCCCGGTGTCGGGGCAGGCCAAGGCAGTGGGGTCCGCGTAGTGGGTCACGGTCAGGTACGAAGCGACGGCAACCGCGACCACAGAGAGGCCCAACGAGCTCGCCTCGACCCACACCGGCACCGACGGTCGACGTGAGACGATCGACACGCTCACGCCCCCATCTTCTTGGCCAGGGCGGCGATCACCGGGGAGTTGGACACGGCGCTCGGCTGGTTGCCGGTGACCGAGGAGAGTGCCGCGGTGATTGCGTTGGCGGTCCCGTCGATCGCCTGCGCGACCGGGCTCGATGGATCGTTCAGGTCCGCGGCGATCTGATCCCGCGTGAGGCCCTGCAACACCGCGGGCGAGTAGCTCGCTCCCGAGATCACGTATCGGTTCCCGATGTCGACGAAGGGGATGCTCCCGGGCTCGCTCGCATAGGGCGCGGCGTCATAGCGGGACAACAGCGCGCTCTGCGCCGCCGTGGGCACCTGCAAGGCGGCGTACCCTCCGTTGACCGGCTGGTTGGTGGTCTCCTCGACCGGTTGGAAGTCGAGGTACGGGCTCGTGTAATGCGACCCGTAGAACGAGAGGGTCTGGGTGTCGGGATACACGTCGGTGCTCGACGACTGCGTGCCCGACAGGTCCGAGAACGTGCCGAATCGCGACAGTGCGACCGCAAGCGCCCAACGCTCGGCCGCGCAGAAGGGGCAGTACTCGGCACCGATGTAGGTGACGAGCGCCTTGCCCTGGGCGTCTCGGGACACGGAGCTGCCGCTGACCCTGTTCGGCAGCGTGACGCCCGACGGTGCGCCCACCGCGGCAAAGGTTGCGGCCGACACGGACGAGAGGGACGTCGCCACGTTGCTCGACAGCGCCGTTTCTGCCTTATTGGCGGCCGCCCCGGATCCTGTTGCCCCGGCGGAGGCGGGACTCGCCGCTGCGGACGAAGGCCCGGAGCGTCCAGAGGCCGCCTTGATCACGACCATGGTCGCCACGACCGCAACGACGAGGACGAGAGGGACGAGTGCGGTGATGACGCGGTGACGGGAACGGAACGACCCGGGCCGGCGGCTCGGAGCGCCGGTCGTAGCGGACCTGCGGCTGCCAATGCCGGTGCGGGTACGGGTGCCGGTGCGGGCTCGCGCCCGAGTGGGGGTCTGAGCGGTGGTACGGGTCGGGCCCGAGGCACGCTTCGCGCCGGAGCCGGGGTTCTTGGCGGCCGCCTGCGCGGAACGGGACGGCCGGGGTGACTTCTTCGACATGGTTTGAGTTCTCCTGAATCTCGAAATGGACCGAGCGCCCGCCCGTGGGCGAGTTCGTCGACTCGGTGGGAAACGCCGTGTGAGCGGCGTGAGGCGGCCCCGGCGCGGTCGCCTTGGGCCTGTGCCACAGCGGCCCGGCGCACCGGGCACGCAGTTCGAGCTAGGAGGACTTGGGCGGGTGGAAGAACGGGTCGGTCACGCCGACCGGGAGTGGGGACATGCGGTGGCGGCGGCGCCGAGCGGAGGCGCTGACGGCGAGGGCGGTCGCCATCCCGCCGAGGACGGCGGCCAGCACCACGCCCGGAGTGGGTGTGGGCGCCGTTGGCGCGCCCTTGCCGCAGGTCGCGTCGAAGCAGTGCAACGGCCCGTCGAGCGGTGCCTCGACTGCCCCGACGACCTCGACCACGCGGCTCGGGCCGGCCGACAGCACTGCGTGCGGCAGGAATCCACCGACGATCGCCGCGGCGAGCACCGCGACCAGCACAAGACGCCGCCCGATGGGCATGGCCTCAGGCTAACGGTCGATCTTAAGAACGGCGTGAGAATCGGCTGATAATCGGGTCACTCCATGAACTGCGTCCAGTCACCGAGAACATGACGGGACAAAGTCCCCGGCGCAGAGGATTTTGGTCCCCAGGCGCAGTTGGCTCAGCGCAGCATCAGCTCACTCCCGTAGCAGGGGCGCGCGGCTCGCCGGAGACCCGGCGCGCCCGCACCACGATGAGCTGGACGATGGCGAGATACAAGGCCAGCACGATCACGATGATGAGCAGGCTCCACCCGGTGAGGTTGCCGCCCAAGAGGAGGAACAGTGCCGCCACCGCGACGCCGACGATGCGCAGCGCGTTGGCGTGCTCGCCGATCCAGGCCCCCGTCCGTCGGTCACCCGACGAGTCCGCGGCGCCATCGCCGGTCTTCCCCGTGAGCTGGCGCGTTTGGGCCGCCACCCATCGGCCCGCCCGGGCGAACGCGGAACGGATGGCAACGGCCCAGCGCGCCGGACCGAACACCCACGCCACCAGGGCGACGAGGACCGAGACGAGCAGCATCCAACGAAAATCGGTCTTGAGGTACCGCAGCAGCGTGTCCCATACCGCGGCCGACACATCTTGCCGGTAGGAATGCTGCACCACCTTGTTGAGGAAGATGTTCCGGCCGAGGGCGAGAGCTCCCAGGATCACCAAGGTGAACAGAGCCACCCCCACGGCCACGCGGAGCAAAGAGCGCCGGCGGTCGACGGCGACGACGATGGCGAGGATCCCCAACACGACGGCGATGGCCGGGACCCACCATCCCAGCTTGACCAGCAGGTTGAAGTAACCGGAGTACTTCTGCACCTGCTGCGTCGAGACGATCGTGACGCTCATTCCGTTGTCACCGTGGCTGAGCACCGCCTTCAGCGGGTTGAAGATCGTGATGCCGCGGGCGTTCGCCTTGTTGATGATGTTCTGCAGCGTCGGCGAGACGTTGAGGACGATCTGGCCGTTGTGCTCGATCTTCTTGAGCAGTTCATTGTGTTTACCCTCGAGGACGGCGACGATGGCTTCGTGCGTGTGCCGGTTGAGGGCGTCCCACAACTGCCCGAATTTCGGGCTCTCGAGCACTTTGAGGGCCAAGCCGTGGACGTAGGTCTTCACCTCGGAGACGATCGGCGTGAGGATGGGCTTGGCTTTGGGGCCCAGCACCTCTGTCACTTTTTTCTGGACGACCCCAGTCGAGAAGAGCGCGTCCGTCGCCTTGTCCGCCAGGTGGTCGACGATGACTTGGTCCCGGGCCAGCGGTGCCATGGTGGCGACGTACTGGTCGGTGTTTGTCACGGTCCTGATGGCCCACGCGGAGATGACCGAGATCGGGATCAGCAAGGACGCGAGGACGATGAGGATCCACGAGATGACGGCTCGAGACCGGCGCGCCCGCGGCTTTTTTGCCGGAGTGGCGGGTGGCGAAGGGGGCGAGGGAGTGGCGGGAGCGGCGGGAGATACGGGTATTGCGCCTTCTGCGACCGCCGGGGTGTCTTCGGCGCCTGACTCTCCGGCAGCATCGGCACCTGACTCTGCGGCAGCACCTGTGCCTGACTCCCCGGCAGCACCTGTGGCGCTGACGGACGCCTCGGCCGCGCTCCCGGCTGGTTCGGCCGCGCCGTCGGACCGCTCCGTCCCTTCCTCGGACGACCCGGCCGCGCTCTCGGACGCGCCTGTGGGATCCGTGTCACTCATTCGCGGTCCTCCGTTTCAACGCAGTTCACGCTAACTCACAGAGCTCCGTAACCAACGGCTCTTGCACAACGACTCGATTGGGACGACACTTGTCGCATGAGGCAGAGACTTTCGGCCGGTGTGCGCACGCTCAGCCTGAGCGTGGTCGGCGGCGCATTCGCGCCCGTGGTCTTCGCGCTGGTGGTCGTCCTCCGCAAGGTGAATCGCCGCGTGAATGTCCAGTACCGCTTCTACTCCAAGCGGATGAGGGCGGAGGTCGCCCGCTGGAGCTGACGGTGCTCCGCCGCCCCGCCTCCTCCTCCCTTCCGCTGCTCGGCCTGTGGCGCACGACCACCGGAACACCTGCGTAGCCTTGGCCACCGTGCTCACGGGTTTCGCCCACGTCGCAGTGTGCGTGCCGGACGTCGAGGAGGCAGTGCAGTGGTATACGGCCGTGCTCGGTCTCCACTTGCTGTCGCCCCCCTACACCATGAAAGGCGATCGGATCCAAGGGGACATGGGTGAGCTCCTCCCGTCGCCGGTCGTCGTCAAGGCTGCCATCGTGGGATTCGGCTCGGACGACCGCGTCATCGAGCTGATCGAATATCCCACGGCCCACGTCGTCCCGCCCGTCCCCGGTCGGCCGTCGGTGACGCATGTCGGCATCACGCACGTCGGCCTCGTCTGCGAGGATCTCGCCTCGACGCGCGCCGAACTGGAGGGGCGAGGGGTCGCCTTCCTGACCTCGGGACTGGCGAACGTCGCCGGCCTCCGCACCACTTGGTGCTGCGACCCCTGGGGCACGGTGATCATCCTCCTCGAGAAACGACGACCGGATCGCCCGTACTGGAAGCAGTCCACCGGAGCTTGAGACATCTGCCGAAGGTTGAACCTTCGAGTGAAGGTTGACCGCCGCCAGAGCCACGGACACGAGACCAAGCGGTGACGCGCCACCGCCGGATGAAGCACCGAATATCGGCCCCCTTGGTGCAGTCGCAATGGCGCGGAGTACGCTCGATTCGCCGTATCTCGTCCTCATCTCCGGTAAGGCGCCGAGCAAATCTGGGGGAAATTCAGGTGGATCTGCCCGGAAAGATGTGCAATTCCCCCCACCTATGGGCAACAATGGGGTTCCATGAACAAGCGTGAGCTAGCAAGAGCAGTCGCCGTCCAGTCCGATGTCGACTTGAAGACGGTCGTGACCGTGATCGATGGATTCACCGATGTCGTGACGGCCATCGTCTCCAAGGGTGAGCCGGTGGCCATCACCGGCTTCGCCAAGTTCGTCAAGGTTGACCGTCCAGCGCGGATGGGCCGCAACCCGGCCACGGGCGAGGCGATTCGCATCAAGGCGTCGAAGAAGGCACGGATCACGCCTGTGAAGGCCTTCAAGGACGCCGTACTCGCTCCCGCCAAAGCGCCGAAGCTGGTGAAGGGGGCGTTTCCGACCGACGCGGGGGCCGTAGCCGCCGCCGGCAAATCAGCCGCACCCGTTGCCGCCCGAGTGTCCTCGACGAGAAGCCCCGCCAAGAAGAAGACAGCGGCCAAGAAGGCACCCGCGAAGAAGACAGCGGCCAAGAAGACAACGGCCCGCCGGGCACCCGCGAAGAGAGCGACTGCGAAGAGGGTCGCCAAGCGGTAGGGCGCTTCGTCATCGCCTCGTCGACCGCGTGGCACGGCTGCGAGTGTCACCTGTGTCACCTATGTCACCTGTGTCGCCGACCTGTCCGCGGTGGTCCCCATATGCTCCATCACACGGATGGGTGCACCCTCGGATCGGACTGGGGACGATGAGGCAATGAGCAACACCTCGCAGGGCCCAGGCTGGTGGCTGGCCTCCGATGGAAAGTGGTACGCGCCGGAGCTTTGGACGGGGCCGCCCGACACCGGGCCGACGGGTGCCGAAATGCCTGGGACGTCGCAAGCGGGCGCTCCAGCAGAGCCGGGGCAAGCAGCGCAGTCCGGCATACCGCCGTATCCGCACTCGGCGGCCGGAAATCAGACGAGCGGGGTTTCCGACTCCACCGGCGTGCCGTCCCCAACCTCCTACGGTGGCACTCTCGAGGCTTACCCGAGCGGGGCCGGTCAACCTCAGGCCGCGCCCGCGGGCTACGACGGCTCTCCCCTCGTCGCCAAGACCAACGGGCTCGCGGTGGCGTCGCTCATCTGCTCGTGCTTCGGCGTGGTCCTCTTCACGCTCCCTTGCATCGTCGGCGTGATCTTCGGATTCATCGCCAGGTCTCAGATCGCGCGCTCCGAGGGGAAGCAGAAGGGTGAGGGTCTCGCCTTGGCCGGCATTATTGTCGGCTTCGCAGGAATCGCGCTCGTGGCCATCATCGTCATCGTGCGTGTCGCCCACCACAACAACAGTGGCGTCATCGTCGGGTCGCTCGGCCCGGCGATAGCGCTTCTCGGTCGATAGGAGCTGGCGTGCAGGGTCTTCTCTACGGAGTTCGTCCGGAGCGCTGGGCCGTTCCTGACGAATCCAACCCGTTGCTCATCGGTCTCTCCAAAACCCCGATGCGACTTGAAGAGCTCGAACGACCGACCCTGCTCCGAGACGACTGGGCTGTGGTGAAGACTCGTCTCACGGGGATCTGCGGGTCCGACGCGAAAATGGTGTTCATGGACTTCGGCGACGACTTCGGTGACAGCGCGCTGAACGGATACTTCACGTTCCCCACGGTTTTCGGGCACGAGGTCGTCGGCGACGTCGTCGAAGTGGGCGCAGGCGTCAGGACGCTCGAGGTCGGCCAACGGGTCGTTCTCAACCCGTGGCTCTCGTGCGGTCCCCGCGGGATCGATCCCGCCTGCCCGTCATGCCTCGCCGGCGACTACAGCCTCTGCTGGCATTTCACCCAGGGCCCGATCGCGGCGGGCATCCACACGGGGACGTCCAAGGACGCTCCCGGTGGATTCGCTGAATACCTTCCCGCCCACGAGTCCATGCTGATTCCGGTGCCCGACAACGTCAGTGACGAGGTGGCGGTCATTGCCGATCCCTTTGCCGTGTCCCTGCACTCGGTGACACGGCACCCACCACCCCCCGGCGGGAAGGCCTTCGTCTACGGCGCGGGGGCGCTCGGGAGCACCGCGACGGCGATTCTCCGGGCACTCCACCCCGACGTCGACGTGTTGGTCGCGGCGCGCTTTCCCGCCCAAAAGGCGTTGGCGGAGCGGTTGGGGGCGACCGTGGTCGATCCCTATCCGGTGGAGCAGCTGCTCCAGGTGGCGGCCGACTGGTCCGGAGGGGTCCTCCAGCGTTTCGGGGACAATCCTCTGCCGATGGCCCACCCCGGCGGCGTCGACGTGGTCTATGACACGGTGGGCACGGCCCAGACCGCAGAAATCGGCGTCCGGTTGCTCAAGGCGCGGGGAACCATGGTCAAGAGTGGCGTCAATGCGCCCGAACGCTGGGAATGGTCCCCGCTCTACTTCAAGGAGATCTCGTGGGTGGGCTCGAACGCGTTCGGCGTCGAGGAGGTCGACGGCGTGCGACTGCACGGTATAGAGCATTACCTGCGGTTGGCCGAGCAACATCGGGTCGACCTCACGGGGATGCTCACTCACACCTTTCGGCTCGACCAGTGGCGCGAAGCGTTCATCGCCCTCGCCAATCAAGAAGAGAGCGGCGCCATAAAGGTGGCGTTCGACTTTCGCTGAGCGGTTTCCCTGGTCGAACTCAGGTAGAAGCGGGTGTAGTTTTGCGCGGTCACATCACGATCACCCTGGGGGGCCTATGACCACCAACCCGACGATCGACCCCGAGCTGGCCCACGAGCCGAGATGGGGAATCGAGTCGCCCGCGACGACCGTGTTCGACTTCGACTACACCGGCGGGCGGGACCAGCTACTGCGGCTCTACGACAAAGGCACGCGGCGGCAGTGGATCGGCAGTGACCGGCTCGATTGGAGCCAGGACGTCGATCTCACGAACCCGGTGGGGATGCCCGAGGAATTGAACCCGCTCTTCGGGACCGACTGGTGGGACAAGATGTCGGACGAGCGCAAGGGCGAGCTGCGCCGCCATGTCGAAGCCTGGCGGTTCAGTCAGTTCATGCACGGAGAACAGGGGGCGCTGGTTTGCACGGCGAAGATCGTGCAAACGGTGCCTGACATCGACTCCAAGTTCTACGCCGCTACGCAGGTGATCGACGAGGCGCGCCACGTCGAGGTGTACAGCCGCTACCTCCACGAGAAGGTGCAGCTGGTCTATCCACTCAACACCTACCTCAAGAGCCTGCTGGACGACGTGATCGCCGACAGTCGGTGGGACATGACGTATCTCGGGATGCAGGTGCTCATCGAGGGCTTGGCGCTGGCTGCGTTCGGCGTCATCCGCAACAACGCATCCGAGCCGCTGGCCAAGGCGTTGAATGCGTATGTCATGCAGGACGAAGCCCGACATGTGATGTTCGGCCGCCTCGCGCTGCGGGACTACTACCCGCAACTCAGCCAGGCCGAGCGCGACGAACGCGAGGCATTCTGCATTGAAGCGTGCTACCTCATGCGGGATCGCTTCTTGGGTGAGGAGGTCTGGGAACGGCTCGAGCTACCGCCCGAGATCGGGACGTACGTCGAGAACAGCGAGACGCTGAGGGTGTTCCGTTCCTTCTTGTTCATGCGTATCGTGCCCATCCTGCGCGACATCGGGCTGTGGGGACCGCGTCTGCGCTCAGCCTTCGAATCGATGGGTGTGATCGGCTTCGGCGACGCTGACATCGACGCCGAGATGGCCTCGGACGAGCAGGCGGCGCAGGAGTTGGACGAAGCCCGCGAGGCCCGCGACGCCCGGTTGGACCACGTGCGGGCGGTGGCGGAATCGGCTGAGTAAGGAGCAGCCCTGGGCGGGGACTCCGCCCAGTCCCTACGGGCTGTCCTCCAGGGCCTTGCGGATCTGCTGTGCGGGCTCGTTCGTATCGAGGTAGTCGCGCCAACGGGTGACCTTGCCCTCGGCGTCGACTTCTATCACCGTCGCGCCCTGCATCAATATCCGGGCGCTCCGGCCCTCGCCGGCGTCGAACGTCGCCGTCCCGGTCCACTCGAAGACGGCCCAGTCCGGGCCGCCACGGATCCGATCGACCGTTTGGGACCAATCCGGGAAGATGGCGTCGGTATCGCTGGCCACCTTTCGCAAGTCGGTGGTGGGCGGGGTCACCGGATCACAGAAGGTGCCGCCGGCCGCAAAGAGGCCGGCGAACTCCTCGGGACCGTGCACCGACTCGAACGTGCGAGCCCAGGCGGGCCAATCCATGTCCTTGGGGGTCGGGGAGCCGTCGGTCATCGCCGGCCCGAACCCCGTCCTCGGCCCTGGCTGGCGCTGCGCAGGCTCCCCGCCTCGAAGGTCACCACGGCGTCGTCGAGCGGGAGGACCATCCGTGGTGTCACGAACTGGTGCACCTCCGCCACCAAACGCACCGCAGTTCCCCACGCCGTGAACCCGATGGCGTGGCGGGCGAACGCCATAGGCCCCTCGGTGACCTTGACTTCCACCACGCCCTGGCCGCCGACCTGCAGAGCCGAACGTTGCATCTTCTCCATGGCCGCCTCCCGGGCCGAGTACATGGCTTCGGTGTAGTTGGTGAGCTCGACGTTCTGCGTACTCTGCCGCATCGCCATCCCGGCCGAGCGTCTTGGTGCGTAGACGAAGCTGGCCCCGAAGGCCAGTCCGACAGGGATCCAGCCGGCGCGCTGGAGCAGGGTGAAATCGCGGGCGGACAGGTCCGAGATGAACGGCATGGCCCGGGCTGCGTCGTCTCCCCTCGGGTCACCGCCGGCGCGGCCGGCGATCGGTTGGACCGCCGTTCCGACCAGCTCCACATCGATGTGGTGTGGACGCACGTCCACCTCGACCCGCACTCCGACGACACCGTGACCGTGGACCTTGCTGCACTCGGAGCGGAGCTCCGACCCGGCCTGGGCCACGGCGGCATTGTGCGCGTCCGAGGCGAGTTCGATGCTGCCGCTGCCCCAGTTCCACACCCCGAAAGGCACGGAGACGACCGCGACGCCGCAGACGAGGTCGAGCGGCTCCCATCCCGCGGCATGCAGCAGGAGGCCCTCGTCGACGGACAGGTCAGAGGTGAGACCCCGGGAAGGCGGCGACGGCGGGCGCGCCGGGCGGGATGGAGAGGACGCCGATGACGGGGACGCCGCGGTTGTCGGGGGAGGCGGGGCGGCGAGGGCCAATGCGCCCTTCATCATCTCCGCCCTCAGATCGAGTGCGGGGGAAGTGGCGGGGAGTCCTGCGGAAGGGAGCGGCACGTCGGGGGTCATCCGAGCCGCACCGTTGGAATTGGGAGTGGCACCTCGTCGAAGTCCTTGAACCGGCGGACGCGGTTGCCCCGGAGCGTGCAGTCGATGACTTCGTCACCCTGGGAGAGTTCACGGTCGACGACTTCGATCCGTGCCCCGTGCAACTGGTCGCCCGACAACTGCTGGCGGACGTGCTTGCGCGCCAATTGGCGTACCGCCATGTGCGCCTTGCTCACCTGCTCTATCAGCTGCGGGCGGCCGGGGCCCCATGCCGTCGAACCCTCCATCAGGTACTCGGTCATGCAGTACGCCCAGATACGGACCGAGGCCATGGCCGCGACCACCGCGACCGGCATGAATCCCGCTTCGATCGACTTGATCAAACGCTGGCCGGCCAGATAGGTGCTCCACGGCCCTCCCGAGACGGGCGGCGGCCCACCCTCCACGTTCACCGCGGTGCCGAGGAAATGGAACTCGGTCGTCCCTCGGTCGGCGACGTTCGTCACCCGGTCCACGACGCCGACGATGCCGTGCGCACCGTGGGTCTGGGCCTCCTCCAGCATGCGGGAGTAGGCCGTGGTGTACCCGCCCGACCAGGCTTCCTCGACCCAGGACTGCTCCAGGTTCTGACCCCAGGTGCGATGCTCGGCCGAGACGTATCCGTGTGGGCAGCGGTAGATCTCGGAATAGGCACCCGGCGTCTGTGCTCCTCCGGCATAGGGCGAGAAGCCGCGTCCGAAGCCAGAGCCTTGGCCGTACCAGCCCCACTGCATGACGCAGAAGCCTTGCACGAGGGCGACGGGCTCCAGCCCGAGGTCGAGACACGCGGCGAAGTCGGGCACGCTGAGGCCCGATGAGAAGCCGCTCGATTCGAGTCGGCGCAGGGCGGCTTCAGGCAGGTCCGAGAGTTCTGCTCCGAGTGGACCTGGTTCGCCCACCGCTGGCCCAGGGCCGGTGCCGCCGGTCGGACTCGGACCGGTTCCGGGACCCGGACCAGAATCGGAACGCTCCGGCATCAAACGGCCCGTTCGGCGAGCACGTCGGGCCTCCCACGTGTCACGGGCATCAGACGCGCATCAGTTGTCGAGCGAGATGATCGTCGTCGGCTTGGGCAACGTCACCTCGCCACTCCCCTTGGCCACCGCCGTCCCGAGGGCCAGGAACTCAATCGTGTGTGAACCCCATTGGTGGGACTTCTCCTCCAGACGCACGCCGACGATCCCGCTCGCGCCGAGTCGGCCGGCCTCGTCCTGCATGCGGGTCATGGCCAGTTCCCGCGCTTCGTAGAGCGCCTGGGTGAAGTTGGGCAGTTCGACGTTCTGACCCATGGAGCCGAGCGCCTGGGTCAGCTTGCGGTGCGCAATGTGGAACACGCAGGTACCCATCACCAGGCCCAGGGGCACGTGACCCGTCTGCATCAGGGTCCAGAAGTCCTGCCCGGAGAGATCGGAGGTGAACGGCTTGCCCAGCGCGTTGCGATACGACTTCCCGTCCTCGGCCTTGACCGCGGTACCAAAAGCGATGAACTCGGCCGAGTCGTTTCCCCACTCGTAGTAGTTGACGTCGAGGCGAACACCGACGACGCCATCGGCACCGAGTTCCTCCGCCTCCTCGTCCATGCGGCCCATGGCGAGCTCCCGGGCCGTGTACATGGCCTCGGTGAGCTTGCTCAGCTCCTGGCTCTCCCCCCACCGCCTCGTCTGGATCCCGATGTGGTAGATCGACGATCCCATCACGAACCCGAGCGGATGGAACCCAGCTTCTTTGACGAGGAGGAACTCGTTCACCGAGAGATCCGACGTGAACAGGCCGTGCTCGAGCTCCTCGAGCCGATGGGCGGCGTCTTTGGGCAGGTCACTCGGTGGACCGGGCGAACGAGCCTGGCGCCCGACTTGAGCCGTGTCGTCCTCTTGGCGCGGTTCGGGCTGGGACGAGCTCTGCACGTCGCTCACGACGTACCTCCGATCACAATGTTCTCGAGCGCCAGGCGAGTCTGCTCGCTGTGCGCGGCTTCCGACTGCAGGGCGGTCAGGAGGCGGGTGAGCCAAACGTCCATCGACACCTGCTCGCTTCGGATGCGGATCCCTCCCGACGAGTGGCCGGCACTGCAGCGCACCGCAGTGCCGTCGACGACGGCTTCGAGGGTGTCGTCGCCCAGAACGACCCGCACCGATTTGATCTCGTCGGACTTGCGGAACCGGCCGGCCCGCTCGACCGTGATGCGGTCGCCCAGCGCGTCGGAGAGCTGGGAGACGAGGAGCTTCAGCATTATGCGGAGGTCGGTGCCGTTGGACGCCAGCTGCGACACGGCCATGCTCAGATCGAGCGCGTCGCCCCCGGGTCCAGCTGGCTCCATCGACATCCGCGGCATCGTACCGTTACCGCGGCTCCCTCCCGGCCCCACCCTCGTATCCGCCTCCGAGCCCGGGTCAGGGCGCCCGGCCGTTACGCCCGGCACCGCCGAATCCGTGGACCGCGGAACTAA
Organism: uncultured Acidimicrobiaceae bacterium; assembly: GCA_963767195.1. Lineage (GTDB taxonomy): Bacteria > Actinomycetota > Acidimicrobiia > Acidimicrobiales > RAAP-2 > Bog-473. The sequence continues at coordinate 1,572,070 of CAVYDA010000001.1, forward strand.
GTCCAGCCCTCCCGGTGGATCCGACTCACGAAGGCCGAGGTTCGCAGATGACGACGGGTATGTCCCGTCCCGACCGCTCCTCGTACCGGGCGTAGTTCTTGTAGGTGGCGACGATCTCCGGCCACAGCTCGGCCTTTTCATCCGTTGAGGCAGTGCGGGCACGCAGGGAGCGGGTTGTCCCGTTCATCGTGACCTCGACGTCCGGATTGGCACAGAGATTGCCGTACCACAGCGGATCTCGTTCGTTGCCGCCCTTGGATGCGACCAGGACCACCCGCGACTCGTCGTGGATGGGCGATACCAGCATGGACGAGCGCGACAGCCCCGACTTGCGACCGATGGTGTGGAGCTCCACCACGGCCATGCCCGACAGGGTCCGGGGCCAGCGTCCGCCGCTCGCACGCAGGATCCCCTTGTGGATCCGGTTGACCACCCGGAACCCGGCGTCGGTGTCCATCCACCGTTTGCCCGTGCTCATGGCGCACTAGCTCCATTCGGCGTCACGCCGGCCGTCCCAATCTCGGATTTGGTGTCGTCGGTATCGTCGAGCTCGGCGTCATCGTCGTTGCACCCTCATCTCATCGCCGCGCCCTGATCGCCGCGCCCTGTGCATAGTGCAGGTCGGTCGCCACCCGTCCTGCATCTGCAAGAAGGGCAACGGTGGGACAGGTCGACCGCCGCCAAGATTGAGCGGGGCAGGGCCAACCGTAGTGCGGCCCACCGTCGGCGCCCGCCTCATCCGATGCAGGCAACGTGCGCCACGTTCGCCCGCTCCCGCTCCCGCTCACCGGAATCGCACGGCCAGCGGTCCGGGCTGAGTTGGGGCGTATCCTCTGGTGACGACGAGCGCACGGACCGATCGAGCCGGGGGCCGGCGCATCGCGGCACGGGGCGACGGAGACGAGGAACAACGGGGAGGGCGAGATGTCCAGCGGGAAGCGCTTCGAGTTGCGGGGGATCAACCACTTGGCGCTGGTCTGCCGCGACATGGAGGTCACCGTCGACTTCTACACCAGAATCCTGGGCCTGCCGCTGGTGAAGACGATCGAGCTCCCAGCTGGGATGGGGCAGCACTTCTTCTTCGACTGCGGAGGCGGGGACTGCCTGGCCTTCTTCTGGTTCCCGAACGCACCCGACGGAGTACCCGGCGTCAGTGCCCCGGCGGCCCGGCCCGACCAGGGCGACCTGACGAGCGCCATCGGCTCCATGAACCACGTCGCCTTCGACGTGGCGCCGGAGAAGATGGAGGAGTACCGCGAACGGCTTCTCGCCGCCGGCATCGACTGCACCGAGATCGCTAATCACGACGACTCCGAGTGGGGTATCAGCGACGAGATGCACGAGGGCGTCTTCGTCCGCAGCATCTACTTTCAAGATCCCGACGGCATCCTCCTCGAGTTCGCCTGCTGGATGCGTGATTTCGACCACTCCGACGTCACGCACGCTCCCGCCCGGGCCGTTTCCCGCACTCTGCCGACCATGCCCGGCGACTCGACGGGCTCGGACCCGATTGAGAACACCCAACCGATCGATAACCCCCAGTCGATCGAAAACGACCAGTCGATCGACCTGTCCGACCCGGTTGCTCCCAGTCCGGTGTGAGCCTCGTGGGCGTCCGCACCTGACCACCTCCCAGCCACCCATCACCCGAAGCACACCGATCCGACCAACACACCGACCGACCCCCAGAGAACAGGCCGATGCCCCGACTGCGCCAGGTCCCAAAAGACGAAGCCACCGCGCCAATCGTGACCACCATGTACGAATGGCTCTTCGAAGGTCGTGACCCCGTCGCGGAACCCGGCCGCTGGGATGGGACCACCGGCGACTGGTGGACCGTCTTCGCCCTCAGCCCCGACATCCTCGACCACTGCGTCAAGGGCTTCGGGCTGTACCAGTCACCAACCCGAGTGCTCCCACCCGAGTTCCGCGAGCTCGGCCAAATCCGAGCCGGTTGGGCCGCCGGGAGCCAATTCGTGTTCTCCCAGCACGCTAAGTCGATGCGCGAACTCGGAATGTCCGAGGACAAGATCGGGCACATTCCGGCCTGGCCCGTCGCTCCGGACGGAACCTACAGTCCGCCCGAGCGCGCCGTCCTCGCCTACACCGATTGCCTCGTCTACGACCACGGCCGCGTGCCCGACGAGCTCTTCGAGGAGCTCAGGCGTCACCTCGACGATGTGGCGGTCCTGGAGCTCACCTACATCACGACGCTCTACTTCCAGCACGCCGTGATGTCCAAGGCCTTGCGGACGGAGTTCGACGATCGCGCTGATCCGATCGTCGAGGTTCCAGGCCCTCCGGGCGCGACCGCCATGCGTCCCGGATCGGCCCGGTGACGGCGGCACACGTCGTCCAACCGGACGACGAGGCGCGTCACCAGCCTGACGAAGCCGCGCTTTGGAACGAGTCGTACTACTGCGACTTCGTCCAATCCGCCGACAGTGCCGATCTGTCCGACAGTGCCGATCTGTGGGGCGGCTGGCTGCGACTCGGCCTCTACCCGAATCGCAGCGTCGCGTGGTGGACCGCGTGGCTGCTGAATCCGGACCGGGAGGGCATCTGCTGTGTCGAGTACGCGGCGCCAGTACCCGCGGGTAACGGCCTCGTCTCGAACTCGAAGACCGCGGACGTCGAGATCGAGATCGTGAGGCCGCTCGAAGAGTTCCGCATGGTCGTGCCGCGTATGGAGTGCAAACGATTCTCTCGGCCCAAAGATGCCTACTTCGATACCGGCTGGGAACCAACCACGGCCAGCTTCGACCTGACATGGACGACCGACGGCGTGCCCTACCACTACGTCCTCACCAGTCGCTACGAGATCCCGTGTCTCGTTTCGGGCAGCGTGACGATAGGTGATCAAACTCTCCCCGTGAACGGACAGGGCCAGCGCGACCACTCTTGGGGCGTCCGCGACTGGTGGGCTTTCGGGTGGTGCTGGTCCTCGGCTCGTCTGGACGACGGCACCCGGGTGCACCTCGCCGATATCCGCATCCCCGGCGCGCCCGCCTACTTCGGGTATGTCCAGATCCCCGGGCCCGGCGCTACGGCGCAGGTGCTCACGGTTACGTCGCTGTCCGTCCGCGAGGACCTCGGACCCGAAGGCTTCCCGACGGGCGCTCGGATCGAGTTGACCGCCATGGACACGTCAGGCGGCGTCGGCGTCGGCAACGGGGTGGCGTCGCTGGAGCTCGGGATCGACGTCGAGCCACTGGCGTACGGACCGGTGCTGCTCACAGACGACGACGGCCGGACGAGTCGATTCCCGAGGGCCTTGGTTCGTTACCGCACGGATGACGGGAGAAGCGGGGCCGGCTGGATCGAGTGGAACCAACCAGAACAGTCTGGACCAGGGCTGACGCCCAGCTAATCCCCCATCCACCGCCCATCGGGGAGATCTTCATCCTGAACCCAGGGACCTGACCAGGCGAAAGGTCAGCCGACCAGGTGCCCGATCCTCCTCTTGGCTTTGCGAGCCTTTCGCTTCAACCACGGCGGCGGCGGAGGTGGACGGTTCTCGCCAGTCCGGTTGGAATGCGGAAACGGCACGTCGGGGATGGGCACGCCAAGGAATCCGCCGAGCTCGGGCCACCCGTCTCCTTCGTCCCAGCACACCTCGAGCAGCCGACCGGAGCCGTTGAAGTAGTCGCGGACCTGGGCCAAGTGCCCCTCGTAGATGCCCCTGTACCCCTCCGGGTCGTCCTCGGGCCTCACAGTGCCGTAGATCTTCGCCCGCATCCGGTAACCGCCTCCCCAGGAGGCGTCGACATGCCTTCGCTGCGACTTCAGCCAGAGGTCAACCGAGGAGCGCCTGGTCAGAACGAACCGGGCGTCAGGGAACGCCTCGTCCATTTCACGCCATACGAGCGGCCACGGCCAGTCCTCGACGATGTCGAAGTCCCGTGCCACGTCGACCAGGTACTTGGTGTCGCCGCGGTCCCACGCCTTCATCAGGTCACGACTGACGAAGGGGACGCGGAGCGAGTCGGGACTGCCGGCCTTGACCCACCCCAGGTGCTTGAAGCCCAGCTGCTCACAGGCATGGCCGAGGGTTGTCGTGCCGGTCTTGTTCAGCCCGATCCCGAAAATCACGAGGCGATGGTACATGGCAGTGCTAAGTGCACGCTATGGAAACGTAAAAAAGGCCGATCCCTAGGCCCGCAGGACCCCCTGATCCAAGGCAGGAAACCGGAGGATCATCTCGGTCACAGATATGCGACAACAGGCGACGTGGCTGCAACGTTCATGCAACACATGCGGCGTACGGTCACTTTCGGCTGGGGTCACGAGGAGAAAAGTTCATGTCTGAAGCAGAGGGGTCAGGCCAGCTCAGCCTGAAGGTTGCAACCGATCTCGACCAAGACGAACAGCGCTTTCCCATCAGGTCGGGCGCCCAGTGCCTGGCCGAACGAATCGGCGATCATTGGTCCAAGGTGCCCGGCGAGACTCGACGCGCGCTCGAGTCGAGAACGGTCGTTGCAAACGATTCGATTCGCCGCGAGACGATCGGCGCGGCAAACCCGTTCGTATTGGCAGAAGCCACGACCGAACTCTGCCATAGGCCCAATCGATACCTCTCGGCTGAGATGGTCGAGAAGATATTCGGTGCAGACCTGGCCACTCTGACCGATCCGGCCCAGAGCGATCTGATCTACCCCGGACTCCACCTCGTGCACGACGTGGTCAGGATCTGCCGCGTCGGGCCCGACAGTCCGGACACCACCCAATGGGTGGACGACGGAGTGTTCTTCACCGACGCAGTTCAGTTGACCGACCCCATTCAGGGCGGATTGGCCGACTGCTATTTCATCTCCGCTCTGGCCTCCACGGCGTGGTCTTGCCCGTTTCTGATCTCCCAACGCCCGCCTCCTAAGGGCCAACAGGGCGAAGTCGCAGACTCGACCGGGACCGACGCCATTTCGTTCTTTGGTTCGAGCGGGCGCCACGACGTCTCGACCACCGAATTGTTGCCCCAGCTGAACGGCAACTGGATCTACGCTCACGCCGACGATCCGAAGGAACTCTGGCCGGGCGTATACGAGAAGGCCTTCGCCAAGTGGAAGATCGGAACGATGTCGGAGCAACCCGACATGACGAAGATCAACTACGGCGATCCCGTCGCTGCGGGCGAGGACCTCACGAACGGAGTCGGCTTCTATTTTCCAACCTCAGAGGTCGTCGAGCTCCCCCTTATCGGCTCAATCGACCTCGTCACGCCCGATCAGATCTGGCAAACCGTGCGCTCCCACTCATTCGGGATGCGGACCTTCCATCCCATGGTGGCGTGGACACCGGTATCCGCGCCCCCCGGCCTCGACTACGGGTCGGCTCACATCGTGCTCAACCACGCCTATTCCATCCTGGGCTGGGACTACCGGAACGGGACCGAGTACATCGTGCTGAGGAACCCGTGGGGGACGTACGAGGCCACGCTCAACGTGCTGTCCGGCGACTGGTCCTCATACGACACATTCTGGCGAGACACGCCCCTCTCGAGCGCAGGCGTTTTTGCCATCACGGCCGAAACGTTCAAGGAGTATTACCAAGGGTTCGGAGTGGTCGTACCGCCGGCGGAGACGGACGTCCCGTAGATCGCTCTTGCGCAGAGCGGGACCGCGTCCCGAACGGGGACGTCAGGCCACTCCACCACCACGAGCGCGGCTCCACCACGACTAGCGCAGGAGATCGCCGAGGATCTTGGCTCCACCGATCCCTGCGGCTGCGCCTTCTGCCGCGTGATGATCGCCGCCGTCGGGAAGGTATTCCGCGATGACGCCCGCCAGAATGGGCAACGGCATCGACTGGAGCCAGACTCGTCCGGGCCCCGTCAACACTGCGAAGTGATGCCCGTCCTGGCCCATGTAGCGATTGGCCAGACCCGGCACTTTCTGCACGGAGAACGTCACGGAGGCCTGGAAGAGACCGGCGTGACCAGGGTGCACTCGGAGCGACTGGCCGGCGGCCAGATCGTAAATGATCACCTCACCTTGAAGATCGATGAACGCCCGGCCGCTGCCCCCGATCTTTTGCAGGATGAGCCCCTCACCTCCGAAGATGCCGCCTCGGATGGACTGTTGAAACCCCATCGAAAGCTCGATTCCGGCGGTGGCGGCCATGAACCCGTGGCGGTGGACCATGAACTCGTTGCCCGGTGCCACGTCGATGGCCAAGATGTGACCGGGCACCTTCGACACGAACGCGACGGAACCCGGTCCCCCTTTGGCGGTGTAGGTGGTCATCATGATCGACGCGCCGGAGACCGCTCGCTTGACGGCTCCCATGATGCCCTTGCCGCCCATGCCTCCGCCCGTATTGGTGGCGAACTCGATGGAGTCGGACATCCAGCTGAACTCACCCGCCTCGGAGACGACCGACTCGCCCGTCTCCAGCGAGAGCTCCAGAACCGGCATCGTCGTCCCGTGAATTGTCTCTTCCATCGTGACCTCCCTACAATTGCTCCTGTTCAGATCCCGCCCTGTTGAGATCCCGCCCTGTTCAGATCCCGCCCTGGCCAAGTCCCCGAGCCACCACTCCCGCGCACGCCACGCCACGCCACGCCACGGCCGCGCCGCGCCGTCCTGGTGCGATTGACCGCTCCCCGTCACACCGGGGCCGCACCTTCGGGCAGCTCCACGTCCTGCGAGCGTAGGTCTTCGCCCGGTCCGCGTGCGCCCCGAACGAGGCGTTCAGCCAGCGTCACCTCCACCAGTCCCAGGGCGACGCCGAACACGTCACCCAACACGAAGCTCGTCAGGAAGATGGCAAACGTCCGCTCGTGGGGAAAGACTTCCTTGATCAGGATGAGCAGTTCGTGTTCGATCGCCAACGGGAGCGTGATCATCGCGAAGACCAGGATGAAATGGGGCCAGACGAGCTGCACGGAGCGGCGGAGTGCCTGGGGAACCCGGGAGTCGAGCAGGTTGATCAGCGGGCCCACGAGGGCGAAGAGGGTGTCCACGGCCAGACCCGGTACAAACGCCGCCGCGGCTGCCACCGCGCTGACTACCAGGAGAACAAGCTCAGCGAGGATCAAGCGTCCCCACGGCAGCGTGCGCAAGACCTGATGGATGGGTTGCGCAGGTTCGTTCCGCTCGATGGAGCCGACCAGTCGCTCGAGCATCCCGCTGTAGAAGGTCAACCCGAGACTCGAAGCTCCGAACACGAAGACGCCGGCGATCGATTCCAGACCGAGGTGGTCGGTGGCGATCTTGGTGAAGAACACCCCGCTGACGGCGTCAAGGCCGAAGATGACGGCTGCCGGCACCAGCACCCGCCCTGGCTCCGCCTTCAGCGTCCGCCACGCCATGGTGATCAGCTCGAGTGGATGAAGGTGATGACGGTCCGGACGATGCTCCCCGACCGCTGGATCCACGGGCTCGTCATGCGGTTCGGACGCGTTTGGACGGAGCTCATGGGGAGATTCGGTGAACGCGGGGCCCTGGGGATCGGCGGCGTCTGATGCCCGAGGATCGGCGGCGTCGGAAGCCCGAGGCCCGCCAGGAGCGTCCGATCCGGGGAAGCGCGCTCCGCATCAGGACCAGGACCAGAACCCGGACCCGGACCCGGACCCGGACCGGAAGACCAGAACCCGGATCCGAGCCCGAAGGTGGCTCCGGTGAGGTCATCGTGCCAACCCGGAGAAGGCTCTCGGGGCCGTCGGGGTCACGCCGGCATGAACCCGTCACCGACGAAGTCGAACAGACGTCGGTCGGGATCGAAAGCCGCCGTGGGCCCATCCAAGCGGTGGAGGCCGACGGTCATGACGGTCGGCTCCGGCGCGACGAATTCGATCTCATCGAAGCCGCAGTCCGCGAATTTGGCCCTGATCGACGGCGTCGCGTCGGGTCGGCGCCGGTGACGGGTCCAGATCACGTGGCCACCGGGCCGGCAAAATGAAGGGAGCGCCTCGATAGTGGAGGCGATGTCCGACGCACTGATGTTCCCGAACACTCCGCACACCAGGACGACATCGGCCGGAACGTGCTCCGCGTACGACCGGCACAGCGAGGCGTCACCTTGCTCAATTCGCACGTACGGCGCGACGCCGGCCGACGATGCCCTCTCCCGGGCGCTGGCCACGAGCGCGGGGTCGAGCTCGACCAGGAGGGCCGACACGTCGGCACGCCTTGGATGGGTCGACACGACATCGATGATGTCCCGCCCCTGGCCGGCGCACATCGACACCACCCGGATGGTTCCCGAGCGGGGCGAAACGCCGTCGAGCACCTCGGCGACCATGCGCTGAACCGTCCGCAGGCGTAGCGAGAGCTTGGACCCCGGATCCTCGTATTCGCGGTGCCAGCGCACCCAATGCGAATCGCTGGCCTCGCCGCTCGCCGCATGGTCCGAATCCGGTCCGGCCTGATCCTGTCCTCCACGGTCCCCGGGTGACATCGACGCCCATCGTAGGGTGGGTTCCAACGGCAGTTCGCTGCTGCGCCCCGTGACGATTGAGGATCGATCCCTCATGACATCCCGAGCCTTGCCACACCCATCGACGACCGAGTCCACCAAGTCCACGACCATGTACCCAAGACCACGACCATGAACCCCAAGACACGGCCATGAACCTCGAGCCCAGGGCCCGCCCTCGATCCCCGACGAACGACGGCCCGACGACAACGCCCCGACCGGGCCCGAGCCCCAGCCCGAGCCCGGGCCGGGCGAACCTCACATGATCAAATACATCGGATCGAAGCGCCGCCTCGTGCCGGTCCTGTCGAAGATCGCGGAGGTGGCCGTCGCCCACGGCTCCACGTCGGCCCTCGATCTCTTCACCGGCACCACCCGCGTCGCCCAGGCCTTCAAGTCTCACGGCCTCCACGTCACCGCCGTCGACAGCGCCCGGTATTCGCAGGCCTTCGCCCAGACCTACATCGAGGCGGATGCCGCCGCCACCGACGTGCGGGCGCTGCGGGCGGCCATCGACCGCCTCAATTCGCTGCCCGGAAAACCCGGCTACGTCCACGAGGTCTTCAGCCGTCAGGCGCGGTTCTTCCGACCGGACAACGCGGCGCGGATCGACGCCGCCCGCGACGCCATCGAGTCCGAGTATGCGGGGTCACCTCTGTTCCCCTTGTTGTTGACATCCCTCATCGAGGCGGCAGACCGCGTGGACTCGACGACCGGTCTGCAGATGGCCTACGTGAAGGAGTGGGCGCCGAGGTCGTTCAATCCTTTGGAATTGCGGGTGCCGCACCTGTTGGCCGGCGGCGGCCGCGCCATTCAAGGCGACGCCGTCGAGCTGGCGTCGGAGTTGGGGCACTTCGATTTGGCGTATCTAGATCCGCCGTACAACCAGCATCGGTATTTCACCAACTATCACGTGTGGGAGACGCTGGTGGCATGGGATGCGCCCGAGGCCTACGGCGTGGCCCGCAAGCGCGTGGACGCCCGCGACCAATCCACACGATCCGCCTTCAACTCGAAGCGCACCATGCCCGCCGCGTTGGCGTCGGTGGTGCGATCCGTCTCGTGCGACCTACTCGTGGTCTCGTACAACGACGAGTCCTGGCTCGAGGTCGACGAGCTCGAGTCTTTGTGCTCCCAATCCAGGGCGGGCTGTTCGGTGCCCCGGGTATCGTCCGGCTCGTGGCCGGCGGGTTCGATGCCGCGGTCTGGGGCGGTCGACCGAAGCGGGGCGGTCGACCGGTGGGGGGCGGTCGACTGGTGTGGAGTCGGGATCGGCGCCGCCCAGGGCGATGGCCACGCTGGCCTTCGATTCGGCGCGCTATGTCGGGGCGCGGATCGGGATCTTCGACCCGTCGGGGCGCAAGGTGGGTCGGGTGAGCCACCTCAAGAACCGTGAGCTGCTCGTCATCGTCGGGGCGGAGGCATCCGTGCGCCGGGTGGTCGACGCCATCGGGACCGGTGCGATATCGGCGACGGTCCGCCCGATCGCTCCGCCCCATGCTCCGCCCGCCGAATCCGGCGTCGACCGCGGCCGCGTGGGGGCGGGCGACCACGGGGCGGCTGATCGGCTACAAAAGGCAACGTGAGCAAGCGCGATCGGGATGGCGGCCGTCCACCACGGGCCCAATCCGACGGCGGACGGCAGGGCGGCGGAAACCGACCGGAGTTTGCACGTCTGGAGGACGCCGACCTCTCGCTGCGGCTGTCCAAGGAGGACGAAGGGAAGCGGATCGGTAGGGCGCAACGCCGCCTGCTGCACTTGCGGCTGATCAACGGCGGTCAGTTGAACGAGGGCAAGCTCGGGCCCCCGGTGTGCATCGTCTTCGAAGGCTGGGATGCGGCCGGCAAGGGCGGTGCGATCAAGCGGCTCGTCGAGCCTCTCGATCCCCGGCACATTCACGTGGCGCCCTTCGCCGCTCCGACTCCCGACGAGCTGCGCCATCACTTCCTCTGGCGCTTCTGGCCGCCGCTCCCCGGATGGGGAGGTATGACCATCTTCGACCGCAGCTGGTACGGCCGGGTTCTGGTGGAGCGGGTCGAGAGTCTTGCCACCGAGGTCCAATGGCGCCGGGCCTACCAGGAGATCAACGACTTCGAGCACACGTTGGCCGAAGAGGGCATGATCGTGATCAAGCTCTGGATGCACCTGTCGCACCAAGAGCAGCTGCGACGCTTCGTGCGCCGGCGCGACGATCCGCTGAAGAGGTGGAAGCTGACCGACGAGGACTGGCGCAACCGCGAGAAGCGCGCCGAGTACGAGGCGGCGGTGTCGGACATGTTGCGGCTGACATGCGGGCCCCTCGCCGACTGGGACGTGGTATCGGCGGAGAACAAGCGGTACGGGCGGGTGCAGGTGATCGAGACGGTCATTGGCCGCATGGAGCAGGGAATGCGCCGCTGGGGCGTCCCGGTGCCACCGTACGACGCGGCCGAGGAGCAGACCGAGCTCGCATTGGCCTTCGACGACGCCGAATTCCAACTCGACCTCGACGGGTCTTGGGCCGACGGATGGGACGCCGCCTCCGAGCGCGCCTCCTGGGTTCGGGCCGAGGACTGGGCTGGGGAGGCCGGGGATCCGGTTTCGGATGTGTTGGAACGGGACGGCGGGGGGAATGGACCTGGGGGCGGGGATGGATCTGGGGACGGCGCTGGGGCCGTGGGCGGCGCGGACGGGTCGGGCGTCGGGGATGGCGCCAAGGGCGTCGACGGCGACCGGGAGGGCCTCGGCGGCGACCGGGAGGGCGTCGGCGGCGACCGGGACCAATCCAGGAATCGATCGCAGGCATGAGAGGTCCTGGCGGCGAGGCCGGACGGGCGAGGGACGACCCCGAGCTGAGACAATCCAAGGATGAATCCAGCGGGACCATCTGATAGGCCTGCACGACCTGCTCGCCCCGGCATCACGATTCCGTTCGACGGGATCTCCCTCCACGGACATCGAGAGTGGTTCGCCCGGTTGCGCGAGCTCGGATACACGGATCTGTGGTCGGCCGAAGTCGACGGCGCAGACGGGTTCACCCCCCTGACCCTCGCCGCAGCCTGGGAGCCCGAGCTCAACCTGGGTGTGGCGATCACGCCCGCGTATACGCGAGGGCCCGCGCTCCTGGCCCAGAGCGTGGCCGCCCTGGCCGACGCCGCTCCCGGGCGTTTCGCTTGTGGATTGGGCGCGTCCTCGGAGGTGATCGTTGCGAATTGGAACGGTCTCGCGTTCGAGAACCAATTCCGCCGCGTTCGTGACACTCTGCGCTTCCTGCGTCAGGCGTTCACGGGCGAAAAGGTCACCGAGGAGTACGACACCTTCCAGGTCAAGGGATTCCGGCTGGCGCGCATCCCCCAGCAGCTCCCGCCGATCTACCTCGCCGCGCTCCGCCCCGGGATGTTGCACCTGGCGGGTCGGGAGGCCGACGGCGCCATCCTGAACTGGCTCAGTGCGGAGGATGTCGCCACATCGGTGGCCGAGGTCCACAAGGCGGCGAAGGGTTCGCCCCGGGAGATCGTCGCTCGGATCTTCGTGATCGTCTGCGAGGACGCCGACCTCGCCCGCTCCATCGGGCGACGCATGATCACCGCCTATTTGAACGTCGATGCCTACGCCGAGTTCCACCGCTGGTTGGGGCGGGGGCCGGCGCTCGAGCCGATGTGGAACGCCTGGGCGGCGGGAGATCGCAAGAAGGCGCTCGAGGTGATCCCCGACGAGGTGGTGGACGACCTCGTCGTGCACGGGTCGACCGCAGAGTGCCGGTCCCACATCCAGCGCTACGTCGACAACGGCGTCACCATCCCGGCCCCGGCCGTCATCCCGATCGGCATCGACCTGGCCGAGGCGGTCGCCGGCCTGTCTCCATCCGCGGAATAGGGCGGAGTGGAGGCACGGCGGAACCGGCGGAACGGCGGAACGGCGCAAGGGCGGAACGGCGCAACGGCGGAACGAGAGACGAGGAGCACAGACGAACGATGACCACCATGGATTTCCGGACGACGTCGGTGTCAGCCCTCGTCCGCTCGGTCCGCTCCAAAGAGGTCAGCGCACGGGAGCTGACCCAGGCCGCACTCGAACGGATCGAGGCGCTCAACGGCACCTACAACGCCTTCGTCGCCCTCGATGGGAGCAGAGCCCTCGACGAGGCGGACGCACTCGACGCCAAGATCGCCTCGGGAGCCGACCCCGGACCTCTCGCCGGCATCCCCATCGGCGTGAAGGACTTGAGCGACGCCGTCGGATTCACGACCACCTTCGGATCGGTCCTTTATGCCGATGACCCGCCCGCCACGGCGGACGACCCGTTCGTGGCACGGCTCCGGGCCGCCGGCTGCATCGTGGTCGGCAAGACCAACACGCCCGAGTTCGGCTGGATGGGAAACACGACCAACGCCCTCTTCGGCCCCTCGAGGAACCCGTTCGACCCATCCCGGGGGCCTGGTGGCTCGTCCGGCGGAACGGCGGCCGCGCTCGCCGCGGGCATGGTGCCACTGGCGACCGGGTCGGACGGCGGTGGCTCCATCCGGATCCCGTCGGCCTGCTGTGGGCTGTCGGGGATGAAGCCGTCCCTCGGCCGGGTCCCCGCCGGCGGCCCCCGCCCGCCGGGCTGGATCGACCTCTCGACCAACGGCCCCATGGCCCGCACGGTCGCCGACGTGGCGCTCGCCCTCGACGTGGCCGTGGGCCCGGACCCAACCGACCTGCGCTCCCTGCCGCGGCCCGAGGCGTCGTGGCTGGCCGCCCTCGATGACCCGCACGTGCCGGTCCGGATCGCCTACCCGCCCACGCTGGGCTACGCCACGGTCGACGCCGAGGTGCGCACCGCCTGCGACCGGGCCGTCGGAGTGCTGGAATCCCTGGGCGCCGAGGTCACCGTTCTGGAGTCGGTCTTCGACCACGACCCCGTCGGCGATTTCCTCACCTTCACGGCGGCCTGCACCCTTCGCACCCTCCAACCCCTGGTCGGTCATCCACGCTGGGAGGAGGTCGACCCGTTGCTGCGCCGCCTGACCGCGGTCGGCCGAGTCGACGACGGCGGTGGAGATGCTCCACGTGCTCGACCAGTTCCATGCCATGAACCTCCGGCTGGTGTCGCTGTTCCACAAGGACCGGATCCTGGTGACGCCGACCTGCTCGGCGACGTCGCCGTTCGCCGGCGAGATGAGCGCACCGGTCAACGGAGAACCGACCGTGAGCTGGGTCCAGTTCACCTATCCGTTCAACATGACCCGCTCCCCCGCCGCGACCGTGTGCGCCGGCACCGACAGGCAGGGGCTCCCGATCGGGATCCAGCTCGTCGGCCCTCAGCACGGTGACCTCGTCGTGCTGCGGACCGCCGCCGCACTCGAAGCCGCGCTCGACCTCGACGTCCTCGCCCCCATTCCGCCCTGACGATCCATCCCCCATCCGAATCCGAACGATCCATCCGCAAATCCGAGGAGGCCGAAACCATGTCCATCACCACCCCAGTCCATGGAGCCGACGCAGTTCGACTCGTCGGCGTCGACGACGCACCCTGGGCCGACACGGGCATGGGAGTTCTGCTCAAGATCGTTCGATTCGACTCCCAACGGGGGACGTGGGTCATCCTCAATCGCTTCAAGCCTGGCGTGCAATTGCAGACACACCGCCACACCGGCTGCGTCGACGCGTTCACATCGTCTGGCCGTTGGCACTACCTCGAGTACGACTTCTACGTCACGCCGGGCTCCTACCTGTTTGAGCCGGCCAACTCCGTTCACACGCTGCACGTCCCCGAGGACAATGCGGAGGACACCGACGTCTGCTTCATCATCGAGGGTGCGCTGCTCAACCTCGCCGAGGACGGTTCCGTCGAGTCGGTTTCCGACGGGCCCGGGACGTTGGCCGCCTACTACGCCATGCTCGAGGCCCAGGGTGATCCGCGCCCGAACGGCTTGATCGTGTGAGCACGCTGCATTCGGACAAGCCGGAGGTGGCCGACGCAGGCCGCCTCACCGATCCGGAGCTGTACTCGGGCGGCGACCCCTTCGCTCTGTACGCCGAGCTGAGACGCACCTCGCCGGTGCGCTGGGTCGATCGCGAGGGCGGTGGGTTCTGGGCGGTGACCACGCATCCCGAGGTGTCTTCGATCGGGGCCGATCCGATCGGGTTCAGCTCATCGAGGGGGATCCTCGTCGAGGAGATCGGGACGGTGTACGACGACCCACCCACGATGATGCACACGGACCCTCCGCGACACACACGGTATCGGCGCCTGGTCCAGCCGGGGTTCAAGCCCTCGCTGGTGCGGCTGATGGAAGCCGGTGTGACGGCGAAGGCGCGGGTGCTGGTCGAGCAGATCGAGGGAGGGCAGGTGGTCGACGTCGTGCCCGCACTGTCGATTCCCTTCCCGCTGCAGGTCATCTGCGAGCTCCTCGGTGTCGACGCGTCGCAGTGGCCCCGGTTCTTCGAGTGGTCCGAGGCCGTCATCCCAGGTGAATCCGAGCGGTCGGAAGAGGAGCGTTCTTCGCTGCAGCTCGAGATGTGGGAGTACCTCATCGGCGTGGCCGAAGCGCGGCGGGTGGAGCCGGCCGACGACCTCGTCTCGGTGCTGGCCGGCGTGGGTCGGGAGGGCGACCAATCCAGGGAATCGGGTGGATCGGGTGGATCGGGTGAGTCCGGGGGATCGGGCGGTGGCGGCGAGGAGTTGAGCGAGGCGGAGTTGGCGATGTTCCTTATCCAGCTCCTGGTCGCGGGTAACGAGACGACCCGGAATCTGATCTCCGCCGGGCTCGTGGCGCTGTCGACCAATCCAGAGCAGTGGGCGGCACTGCGGGCCGACCGCTCGCTCGTCCCCTCTGCGGTCGAGGAGTTGCTCCGGTGGACGACGCCCGTGATCTCCTTCATGCGCACCGCGACCCGCCCCTGCACCATCCGGGGTCAGGCGGTCGCCGACGGCGATCCGGTGTTGTTGGTCTATGCCTCGGCCAACCGCGACGAGGAGGTGTTCGGCGCGGACGCCGATCGGTTCCGCATCGACCGTGACCCCAATCCACAGCTCAGCTTCGGTTTCGGGCCACACTTCTGTCTCGGGGCCGCTCTGGCCCGCCTGGAGGCTCGTGTCGTGCTGGGCGAGCTCTTGGATCGCTTCGCAACTATCTCGCCGGCTGGCGAGGTCGAGCGCACCGCCAGCCCGGTAATCGCCGGCGTCCGTCGGGCGCCGCTGCTGTTTCAATCCAAGACGAATTGAACGCGGCCGACTGCCTCGTTCGTCGGTATGCCGGTGCCGATTTCACGCGGTGTTCGGACCGCAGCTGGCCCATGGCCCAGGGGAACGGGGCACCCTCGGGCAGCCAGCGTGCTTCAGCTGCTCAGGATCTATGCCAGCACCGCCTGAAGTGACGGTAGATATCGATTAGACGTGTTGACCCTGAGGGGATCCACTCCTAGCTCGGCTGGCTCGAGGTCAGCTCTGCGCGTGTAGGCGACGGCTAGCACTCACGGGTATCGCGGGAGGACGCCCCGTGTCCCCGCGGTCTCGTGTTTGAAGCGTGGCTTCGCAATGAACAAACAGGGTCGACAAGCCCGAGCAGGCGGGGGTTTCGATGTTTGGCTCGCTGATCCCCCATCACATCGCGTCGCGTCAGGTCAAGTCGAACGAGTCCTTTGCAACATGACCCGAACTCTCTCCCGTCATCACGATCTCGTGTGGGCCCAATGCGCCCGCTTCGGCCTTTCTTGGGATGTGGCCTCCGCATTCGGGTTCGCGACTACGGGTAACGTAACCCTGGCAGATGACAACGTGACTCGGACTCGAAAGTCCGGTTCGATAGGTGACTTTGAATCTTTCGCCGGGTTTGAATCCGGCCCCAAAGACCTGGAATCCTGTTCCCGCCCGTCCGGACGAATTGTTGCCAAGATCGAGCTCTCCGAGGGTGATCGTTACTGGTCCGGTGGCCGGCGACTCATACCCACCAGCAAGGAGCAGCACGGTCTGGACGCCGAAACCCGATTCGTATTCAGCTCCACCCGAGCCACCAACGCCAAGGCCATAACTTGGATGCCCTGTCCCATTTGGTCCGTAGAAATCAAGAAATATTGTGCCGAAAGCTGAATTCAGAAAAGCCCCGACCCATTGCTTATTGGAGACGACGAACTGAAGGCACAAAAAGGCACCGGGCTCGGCTATAACGCTCGATATAGCTGGTTCCCCGAAGGTGATCGTCGTGCATCCGACAGGGTTTGTCAACTCTTGCAGAACGACATCGAAAGATCCGACTGAGGTATCTGTTACTTCAATCGTGTACGTGCCAGTCACATCCGTCGAGTAGTCGCCGCAGCACTCCGTTGGAAGTGGGTTGCCCGCGGGATCGACGACTTCGACCGTGGGGCTCGGATTCGTCGAAGTGGCAACTGCGTTGACGAAAATGGTGTCGCCGCCATTGTCTTCGAAGGTAAAGCACTGGGGCTCCGAGGGATCAGCGATCGAGCTCGCTAACGGCGACGGCCCAGCGCTGATGGGCGTGGTCGAAGTGCATGTCGGTGCATCGAGCGCCGTCGTGTGTGGCGGCGGCGAGGCGGAAGCCGCGGTGCTCACACTGACGACGCCGGCGACGCTCGCCAGGAAAATCAGAGAGCACATCAACCTCCGACCAAGTGCGACGAGCCGGCGGGCCCTCATGTCGGTCCCCGCCTCGTTGGACTCATGCGGACTCCTCTCATCGAGTTGCCGATAAACCGTGAGCGGCGCAGTGTGTGCCGAGACGCAAACTGATCAACAACGATGGGGCGCCCACCCTAGATGTGACAACAACTACAAGAACATGGCGAAAGCGTTTCATTTCACCACCACCGCTTTCCTGATCCAGTGGAAATACGCGCATCCAAGGTGATGGACACGGGTATTGCACCGAGACGAAACGACCCTCGGGCCTGGTGGTCGTGATCTAGGCCTCCGAGCTCCAAGACCGCACTTGAATGAACGACTCATCTGTCAAGCTGTCGCATGATCACCCATGTGTCGATTCAGTGCGCCGACTTCAGTGCAAGCGCCGAGTTCTATGACGCGGTGCTCGAAGTGCTGGGCGGCCGCCGGATTATGGATAGTGCCGAGGCAATCGGGTACGGAGTTCCACCGGTCGCGATCTTTTGGATCGCTCCCCAGCAGACCGGCGACGGGTTCCGAGAGACTCACATCGCTTTCGCCGCGCCCGATCGGAGCGCGGTGGACGCCTTCTTCGGTGCCGCCGTTGCGATCGGTGCGCAGGTGCTCCACGAGCCGCAAGTCTGGCCCCAATACCACCCGAACTATTACGGGGCCTTCGTCCGAGACCCGGACGGGAACAACATCGAGGCGGTCTGCCACGATCCCGCGTGACTGCCTGCCACCCCATCCCCGAATCCGAGGAGGGAGATCCCGGCTTTGGTCAACCTGGATGGGCGGATCCCACAGGACCCCTCCTCACCCAG
This sequence comes from uncultured Acidimicrobiaceae bacterium, assembly GCA_963767195.1. Taxonomy (GTDB): domain Bacteria; phylum Actinomycetota; class Acidimicrobiia; order Acidimicrobiales; family RAAP-2; genus Bog-473. The sequence goes on from CAVYDA010000001.1 coordinate 1,589,891, forward strand.
GGCACCCGCAGCACCCGGTGTCAGGCCGCGGCACCCGTAGCGATTGCGAGACTCACGCGTCCGCGGTCAGCGCCTCCAACAGATAGGCAAAACGGCGCTGGGCCTCGGCTCGGCGGGTCGGGATGTGCTCAGTCGGCACCTCGTGAGGCTCATATCCCTTGAGCACCTGGCGAGCCACCGTCTGCCGGTGCACCTCGTCGGGCCCGTCGTAGATCCGAGCGGCTCTCGCCGCCCGATACATCGACTCCAACGGCAAGTCACAGGAGAACCCCAGTGATCCATGCACCTGGATGGCGCGGTCGATCACGTCGTAGAGCACCTTCGCCCCGAAGTACTTGATCATCGCAATCTCCACCCGGGCGGCAGCGGCACCCTCCGCGTCCATCTTCCAAGCCGCCTGGAGCGTCATGAGCCGTGCTGCTGCCATCTCCGCCATCGAATCTGCGACCCAGTTCTGAATGGTCTGCTTCTCGGCGAGGAACGAGCCGTGCGCGTAGCGGGACACCGCACGTTCGCAGAGCATGTCGAAGGCACGCCGAGACTGGCCGAGCCAACGCATGCAATGGTGGATCCGCCCCGGTCCCAGCCGATGCTGTGCGAGGGCGAAACCGGCCCCCTCCTTCCCGATTATGTTCCCCGAGGGGACGCGCACGTCGGTGTACACAATTTCGGCGTGGTTGCCGAATCGGCCGAACGGCGTGTGAGGATCTTCCATCGTCGCGACGTCCCGCAGGATGTCCACGCCGGGTGTATCCACGGGAACGATGATCATCGAAGAACCCGAGTACGGGTGCACGTCTGGATTGGTCACCGCCATGACGATGAGGAAGTCGGCCACCGAGCCGTTGGAGGTGAACCATTTGTGGCCGTTGATCACCCACTCTTCGCCGTCTCGCACTGCAGACGTGGTCAAGAGAGTCGGATCCGACCCCGCGGTGTTGGGCTCCGTCATGGAGAAGGCCGAGCGCAGGTCCCCATTGAGCAATGGCTGCAGCCATTGTCGCCTCTGCTCTTCGTTACCCGTGGCCTCGATCCCCACCGCCAGCAACTCCGCGTTTCCCGAGTCCGGAGCGTTGTTTCCGAAGACGACCGGCGCCAGTGGGGACTGACCGAGAATTTCGTGCATCAACCCCAGCTTGACCTGCCCGAATCCCATCCCGCCCAGGGATGGAGGAAGGTGAGCGGCCCACAACCCTTCCTCCTTGACGCGATCCTGTAGCGGCCGCACCGCAAGTCGCACCTGGTCATAGGTGAGATCGAGGGTTTCGAGTGGGAACACCTCCTCTCGAACGAACCCGCGCATCCATTGCAATTTCGATTCGAACTCTGGCTCGGTCGAAAAGTCCCATGCCATCGTTGCTTCCTCCCAACTCAGCCGGTCCTGGGTGGTCCAGCCCCGACGGGCCGCAGTGACCGTTCCGTTGCCCGGACTTGTCGTGTCTCGGGCACCGGGCCAACTCCCTGACACTACGGTGTGCGGCGTGACCACCGCGAGCCCTGTCGTCTTCCGCCGTGCCACTTCCTCCGGTACGACGGCCACTCTTCCCCAAGTCGCCCTCGGGTCTGATGAACGGGCTGTCGTCGCGGCAGCCGAGCGGGCGCTCCTCGACGAGCGACGCCTCCTGACCCAGGACGAGCTCTCGACACTCGCCGGCCTCCCCGACGGAGCCGTCATGACCCTCGCCTCTCTCGCACATCAGGTCCGTTTGGCGTGGTGCGGGCCCGAGGTAGAGATCGAGGGGATCCTTTCGGCGAAGACCGGGGGCTGTCCGGAGGACTGCCATTTCTGTTCGCAGTCATCACAGTTCGACTCCCCGGTGAAGGCCACACCCTTCCTCGACACCTCGGTCGTCCTGGCCGCGGCCCGGGAAACGTCGGCCATGGGGGCGTCTGAGTTCTGCCTCGTCTTGGCCATCCGAGGACCCGACGAGCGGACCCTGAGGCGGATTCTGGAGCTCACCCCCGTCATCAAGAACGAGACCGGGCTCAACGTGGCCGTGAGCGCCGGCATCCTGACGGAGGACCAGGCTGGGAGGCTGGCCGAGGGCGGTGTCCACCGCTACAACCACAACATCGAAACCGCCCGGTCATTCTTTCCCTCCATCGTCACCACCCATACCTGGGAGGAGCGCGCCAGCACGTGCCGGCTGGTCAAGGACCACGGGATGGAGCTGTGCTGTGGCGCCCTGATCAACGTGGGCGAGACCGTCGAACAGCGGGTCGAGCTCCTGACCCAGCTGCAAGAACTGGCGCCGACCGAGGTGCCGCTGAATTTCCTGAATCCCCGACCGGGCACTCCGCTCGGCGACCGAGAGATCCTCGGAGCGTGGGATGCCGTTCGTTGGATCGCCCTGTTCCGCCTCGCCCTGCCTTCCGTCATCCTCCGCTATGCCGGCGGGCGTGAAGTCACGCTGAGGGATCTTCAGGCCATAGGCATGACGGCGGGGATCAACGCGCTCATCGTCGGTAACTATCTCACGACCTTGGGCCGTTCGGCCGAAGAGGATCTGCAAATGCTCCAGGATCTGCGGATGCCGATCGGTGCTCTCTCCGCCGCCATCTGATCACTCTCGTGCCTGATCTCTCCCGTGGCTGAGCTCGTTTCAGCTTCCGGGTACTGCACGGGTTGCGGCCAACACGTGTCGGTGTGCGCAGGATGCGCGCGGGACCTCGATCCTCCACGCTTCTGCCCCGAGTGTGGCCGGCGAATGGCGGTCACGGTCAGCCCGAACGGGTGGGCGGCCACATGCCGCGATCATCCGGGGATGCGTTCCGGTTGAACGGTCGGCGGACGGCGCTCGGCAATTTTGCGTCACGGCCATGACGTCACTCGCGACGCGGTTGACCGATCGGCTGCCTCGAACGAATCGGTGATGGACTTGACGGCCTGCGCCACATGGGTGAGGGCACAGACTTCATCACGTGGCCGTTCGGGCTGGTGAACGACAAAACCGAATTGGGATCCCCGACGACCGACCAGCCGAGCTCGTGTACGGCCTTGTGATGACGATCGCAAAGCGTCACGAGGTTGTCGAGATTCGTCTCGCCCCCTTTGACCCAATGACGGATGTGATGAACGTCGGTGAACTCGGAAAAGTCGCATCCGGGGAAGCGACATCGCCTGTCACGGCGAGCAATCTCTATTCGCTGGGCGGACGTCGGATCTCGGCGGGCTCGACCCTGGTCGAGGATGCATCCCTCCAGGGATTCGACGGATAGAACGACGTTCGCGTCGCAGGCGAGTCGCCTGACGACCTCGGTCTCCACCGGACCCAGCCCAGCGATCTCAGCCACGCCCACCTCGGTCGCCGGCGCGAGGCCGACCAAGAGCTCGAGCGGAGCGTGGATGACCAGGCGTGCCCGCGATCGTCCCGAGGTGGAACTGCCGCTTGGTGATCCGTCCGCTCCATTGTCAGGCCTGGCACCGCGATCGATGACGTGCATGAGCGCGTCATACAAGCGCTGGTCATAGTGCACGTACTCCTGGTGCTCGCGCACCTCGCGAGCAGCGGCATCGGCCTCTCTCTTCTCGGCGGCCGCCCGGAGGACCATGGTTGACTTGAAGATCGAATAGTCGTCCTTCGTGAAAGCGATCCATACCGTGCGTCTGGTGTCGTTGAATCGAAGTGTGCGTCGCTCGAACTCCCGGGCTGCACCGCTAGAGACCGGTGACTTCCCCTCGCCCTGCTCCTGGTCGTCCCCCTCCTCGTCCTCCTCGTCGTCGTCGGGCCGCGAGGGCCCTTCACCATTTCGCCCGTTGCGGTCTGCCGGTGGCGCACTTTCCTCTTGCTGCGCCTTGTGCCAAGCCGCCACTTCCCGCGCCTGTCTCACGGTCCAGTGAATGGACGCTCCTCGCAATTCCTCGTCGTTCTCCGGCGTTGCCACCTCGACCAACGAGCTCACGAGGTCCAGCGAAAGATCTCCCGACGCCAAACCCTCGCTGAGGCATGGCAAGGACTCCAAATGCCCGGCCGCCGTCACCCACTGTCTTGCGGTCGACGTGCTCACGCCGCAACGACTCGTGACCCACGCCGTCATGGAGATGGCCCCGTCGCCTCTCCAGGCTTCGGTTCTGTCCAGCTCGGCAATGTCGCGCAGGAGCTCTCTCTGTTCCCCGGCGATCCGTCGAGCCGTCTGACTGATCCGATCGCTCAGCTCCCGGGACCGAGCATCCATTCCGAAATTCCGACAGGGTCGCCGGCGGCGCATCGCCCGGGAATCGCCAACGGCCGAAGTCGCCTCGTGCTTCACGGATACGAACGGTCCATGCCGTCCCGACGCATGCCGGATCTCTTTTGCCGGCCCTACCCCGGCCCTGTGCGCCATTCGGCCTGTGCCGGCGCCGGGGTGCACGCTCTCGGCCGGCATCCCGCTGTGGGCGTTGCGAACAACCAGGTCGGCGCCGGCCTCCTCGGCGCGAACGGGCAGTCCGTCCGTCCTTGTCCGGGGGTCGACGATCCGGACCGGCTCGCCCCGACCCTGCGCGAGAATGTGGCATGGACCTGATCGGCGTCGTTGACACGATGTTCGCCCGCTATGACATGGGCGCCGAAGCGCTCGACGAGCTCGCCCAGTGCCCAGGATTCGGAACGCGCTTCACCACGATGAGACGCACGGTGCCCGGGTTCAAAGACCTTGCCGTCGCAGCCAAGAAGCTGATCGAAGAGGAGGGGTGTCGGATCGTCGTTGCCCTCGGGATGCCCGGTCGAGAGAAGGTCGACAAGGTCTGCGCGCACGAAGCGTCAACCGGCATCATGACGGCTCAGCTCATGACGAATACCCCAATTCTGGAGGTCTTCGTCCACGAGGACGAATCCGACGATCCGGCAATCCTGGCCGAGGTGTTCAAGAACCGGTCTCGCGACCATGCCCGCAACGCATACCTCATGCTCTACGAGCCGGAGCAGCTCACCGCGAGAGCCGGTCAGGGAGTGCGCCAGGGCTTCGCTCACGCCGGTCCACTCGATTTTTGAGCTCCCGAATCCTGAATAATCGGGCTCCGTTCAGGGATCCCGAGGGAGGCCCAGCACCTTTTCGGCGACGATGTTGCGCTGAACCTCTGCGGTGCCACCGCCCACGGTGAGGGCCGGTGAGAACAAGAATCCTCGTGACCAGGTCGGATCCTGGGCGGATCGAAGGAGGGGGGCGTCGGGCGGAGCGCGGGCTGGAACCCGCCGACCGGTCGGCCCAACCGCCGACCGGGCCTGTACCGTCGAGCATGCCGTAGGCCCCCGCGAGGTCGCGCGCAATACCCATCACGTGCTGGCCGTGGCCGTCGGCGATGGCCTTGCGCACCGAAGCCTCAGGGCCGGGTTGACGCCCGGCCAACACGGCGGAGACGGTGCGCAAGCGGAGCACGCGCAGGATCTGGCTCTCGATCCAGACGGCGGCCAGGCGGTCTCTGATACTGGGGTCGGGTGCGCCGCCGGCCCGGCGGACGAGGTCGACCAGATCCTCCGCCGTCGGGCCCATCCCCCACAGGGCGCCTTCGCCACTGAGAGAGACCCGCTCGTTGCCGAGCGTCACCTTGGCCAGGTGCCAACCCCCGTGCTCCGGCCCGACGAGGTGGTCGACCGGGATGCGCACGTCGGTCAGGAACACCTCGTTGAAGGCGTGCTCTCCGGTCATGTCCACCAAGGGTCGAACCTCGACCCCCTCGGCATCCATCGGGCATATGAAATAGCTGATCCCGTCGTGCTTGGTCGCGGTCTGATCCGTCCGGGCCAGCAGGATTCCCCAGCGCGCAATATGGGCGTAGCTGGTCCAGACCTTTTGCCCATTGACGACGTAGTGATCGCCGGAGCGTTCGGCTCTCGTGGTCAACGAGGCGAGGTCTGAACCGGAGCCGGGCTCGGAGAACAGCTGGCACCAGAACTCCTCACCGCTGAGCAAGGGCCAGAGCCAACGCTCCTTCTGCTCCTCGCTACCGGCATAGAGCAGAGTGGGCCCGGCCCAACCGATGCCGATCGGGTTGACCGGCCGGCGCACACCCGCACTTCGGAGCTCCTCGTCAATGATCAGCTGCGCCACCGGATCGGCGTCGAGGCCGAACGGCGGGGCCCAGTGGGGAACCACGTATCCAGCCTCGGCGAGCTGCCGCCCGCTCGGGTGGGGAAAGCGCCCGAGCCAATCCCGTACCTGTCGGCGGTGCGGGTCGTCGTCGCCCGGGAGGCCGAGGTCCACCCCCGCAGCGTAGGCTCGTCGTCCTGCACTATCGGTCGCAGATCGTTCGGGTCGATCGGGGCGGAGGCGGTAACGCCTAATTTCAGAAGAGCATGAGCACGTCAGTCGCGGGGGAGGCGGTCGGGGCGATGAGCGGGGAAGGGTCAAAGGGACGAAGGTGAAGAAGCCATGACGGACTGGAACTACGCGGACGTCTGGGAGACCGTCGCGGACGTGCAACCCGAAGCGATCGCTATCACCCAGGGCAAGCGGAACGTCGGATGGCAGGACTTCGACCGCGGCGCGGATGGCCTGGCCCAGTTCCTGCTCGACCTCGGCGTAGCGAAGCAGGACAAAGTCGCGATGTACCTGTACAACTGCCCCGAGTACCTGCAGACATCGTTCGCGGCCATGAAGGTGGGCCTGGTCCCGGTCAACACCAACTACCGCTACGGCGACGAGGAACTCACCTACCTGTGGAACAACGCTGACGCGGTGGCGGTCGTGTTCCACGGAACGTTCTCGGAGCGCATCGAGAAGATCCTCGAACGGGTGCCCCGGGTCAAGGGGTGGCTGTGGGTGGATGACGGCACAGGGCCGTGCCCGGATTGGGCCGCACCCTACGACGAGGCGACCAAGTCAGCCATCGGGCGGGTTCGGGCGCCGTGGGGCCGCAGTGGCGACGACATCTACATGCTCTACACCGGCGGGACGACCGGGATGCCAAAGGGCGTCATGTGGCGACAGGACGATCTGTTCGCCAAGCTCATCGACAGTGGGTCCCGGCACTACGACCCCGAAGGGGGACTCGAAGGCGTCCGTGCCGCCCTCGGTGCAGGCCCGAGCGGAGTGACGCTCACGCCCGCCTGCCCGCTGATGCACGGTACAGGCGCATTCACCTGCAACACGGTCCTCGCCGACGGCGGGCGTGTCTGCCTTCTCGAGTCGCGCAAATACGACCCCGTCGAGATGCTCGACACGGTGGAGCGAGAGAAGGTGAACGGCCTGGTGATCGTCGGTGACCCCTTCTCGGTCCCACTACTCGCAGCCTTGGACGAATCGCCGGGGCGATGGGACCTGAGCTGGCTCGCGATGGTGATCTCGTCGGGCGCCATGTGGAGCGAGCCGATCAAGCAGCGCCTGCTCGGCCACCTTCCGACCGTCCTCTTGGTAGACGCGTTCAGTTCGTCTGAGGCCCTCGGGATGGGTGTCTCGGTCTCGGGCGGGGGCGCTGCCGCAGAGACCGCTTCGTTCACCTTGGGACCAGACGTCAAGGTGCTGACCGAGGATGGGCGCGAAGTGAAGCCCGGCTCGGACGAGGTGGGTGTGCTAGCTCTCGGCGGGCGGAACCCGCTCGGCTACTACAAGGACAACGAGAAGTCCGAGCGCACGTTCAAGACGATCGAAGGCGTGCGCTACTCCATCCCGGGCGACTTTGCCCAGGTCGGTTCAGACGGCACCATCCACCTGCTGGGCCGAGGGTCGGTCTGCATCAACTCGGGCGGCGAGAAGATCTTCCCCGAGGAGGTCGAGGAGGCGCTCAAGACCCATCCGGCCGTGCGCGACGTGGTCGTGGTCGGCGTCCCCGATCCGAAGTACGGCGAGCAGGTGGTGGCCGTAGTTGAGGCCGACGACGGCGCGGACCTCCCCCCGGAGCCAGAGCTCATCGACCACGTGAAGCAGCGCCTGTCGCACTACAAGGCACCTCGGCGCGTTCGAATGGTCTCGACCATCGGCCGCGCTCCGAACGGCAAGGTCGACTACAAGCGACACCGGGCCGAATCCATTGAGGCGCTCGGGGTCGAGGCGACCTCAGGCTGAGGGCCGGTCGGGCAATGTTCGTCGCCTCGGCCGACGCCGCCCTGAACGAACCGGAGTGGCGATCCTTCGTCGAAACGCATCCTTTCGGCCACCTCGTGGCACCCGGTGACGGTGCGAACGCGAGACCTCCCCGTGGTCGTACCCACGCAGTTCGTCCTCGAGGACCAGACCGTGTGGTTGCACCTGGTTCGGGCGAACCCGGTCTTCGCCGCTCTGGCGGAGAATTCACGAGTGGTGTTGAGCGTCGCCGGAGACTGGGCCTTCATTCCGTCAGCCTGGAAAGCGATCGGCACGGAGGACCCGCTGCTCGGGATCCCGACCACCTATTACGGCGCGGTGCAACTTGCCGGCCGAGCCACGGTCCACGACGAGCGAGAGGCGCCCGGAAGCGTTTCGGCGATCCTGCGACGGCAATTGGCACGGTTTCAGCCGGAGGTACCGGTGGCGGACCCTGCTGAGGCCCACTCAGCCAAGCTTCGAGGAATCCTCGGTATTTCAATCGCCGTGGACCGGATGACAGCCAAGTTCAAGTATGGAGGGAATGTCGATGAGACGCACCGCCGCGCCGTCATCGATCGGCTCCGGCAGCGGGACGGGCCGGGGGACGCTTCAGCCGCCGACCATGTCCTACGCCGCATGACATCGCGAGCCTGATGACCCGGCCGGGCCCGTCGCGGTCCGGTGTCCCGGTCCGATTCGGAGTCCTATACGACCACGGCCGCGAGGTTGGCCAAGGTGGCTGCCATCTCCCGCCGGGCATGGTCGGCGCTGTGGTCGCCGAACACCCGGCCGGCGAGGGCCGTCAACGTCCCTCGGCGATCCATCCAAGATTCGGTGATCCGGCAACCCGATTCGATCTCCTCGAACTCGTAACGCCAGTTGGCAACGGAAAGAGGACCGACGCTCACCGCGATCTCGAAGGTCCGGCCGGGCTCGCAGGCGACGACCGCGGCGGTGGTCGACCAGCGGAGGACGCCATTGCGATTGACCCCCTTGAAGCACGCCCCGACCTGAGGACCGGATGCGCCCTTGATCCAGGTCCCGCCGGTATTCTCGGGCGACCACTCCCCCATCCGCGGGAGGTCCGAGACGAGAGCCCACACAACGTCGGCAGGTGCGGCCATGACGCGTGACTCCGCGGTCGGATAGGTCATGGTCCGAGACGATAGTTTGGGGGTCGTGGCCGAACCCGCCAGCACCCGCTCGCCCTTGACGGCGTCCCTCCTCCCTTCGCAGCCGCAGTTCGAAACCGTCGAGGAGGAGCGGCTTCACCGCAAGCAGAAGTTGGCCGGAGCACTTCGCTTGTTCGGGAGGTTCGGCTTCTCTGAAGGGGTGGCCGGCCACATCACCGCGCGCGATCCAGAGCTTCTCGATCACTTCTGGATAAACCCGTTCGGCATGAGCTTCCGGCACGTGCGGGTCTCGGACCTCATCCTGGTGAACCACGTCGGAGAGGTCGTCGAGGGTGACCGTCCGGTGAATCCGGCGGCTTTTGCCATCCACTCCGCGGTGCATGCCGCCCGTCCGGACGTGATCGCAGCCGCGCACGCTCACTCGGTCTACGGCAAGGCATGGTCAGCACTCGGCAGACCGCTGGACCCGATCACCCAGGACGCATGCGTCTTCTTCGAGGACCACACCGTCTGCGAGGAGGGTGGCGGGGCAATCGTGCTGGAAGAGGCAGCGGCGAAAGCACTGGCGAGCGCCCTCGGGCCCCACAAAGCGACCATCCATCGAAACCATGGATTGTTCACGGTCGGCCACACCGTCGACGAGGCGGCTTGGTGGTTCATCACCATGGAGCGTTCCTGTCAGGCTCAGCTACTGGCCGAGGCAGCCGGGACTCCTCTCCTCATCGACGTCGAGGGCGCGCGCTACACCCGCGAGCACACGGCATCCCACGGATCAGGGTGGTTCTCGTTCCAACCTCTTTGGGACGAGATCGTCCGGAGCGATCCCGACCTATTCGACTGAGTCGAACGAGGTTGAACGGCCTCTGATCCCCTGCGATTTCCGCCAGAATGAGAACGTGTTCTAATCTGGGCGAGATGGAATTCAACCTCGCGGACTTGTTCGAGGCGGCCGTCGACGCCTACCCGGATCGGGACTACCTGGTCGCGAACGGCGAACGCCGCACGTATGCGGAGATGGAAGCCCGGGCCAACATGCTGGCCCATCATCTCGCCGCCCAGGGAATAGGGCCTGGAGACCACGTCGGCATCTACTCCTACAACTCGGTGGAGTGGGTCGAAACGGCGTGGGCGGTCTTCAAATTGCGGGCCGTGTGGATCAACATCAACTACCGCTATGTCGAGGAGGAGCTGCGCTACCTCCTCGACAACGCCGACCTCAAGGCATTGGTCCACCAACGGGAGTTCGCGCCGCTGGTGGCCAAGCTCCTGCCGGGACTCCCCGAGCTGCGCCACGTGATCGTCGTCGAGGACGGAAGCAGCGCCGACGATCCACGCGACGATGTCTTGCACTACGAGGATGCGCTACAGGGCCAGTCCGCCAAACGCGATTTCGGTCCCCGGTCGGGTAACGACCTCTACATCCTCTACACGGGCGGGACCACGGGTATGCCCAAGGGCGTGGTCTGGAGACATCAGGACGTGTTCTACGCGCTCGGTGGCGGCACGGACCCGACGACGAACCAGCGGGTCACTGATCCGTCCGTGATGGTCAAGAAGGGCGCCGCGGGAGGTATGACCAGCCTCCCAATCGCTCCACTGATGCACGGCGCCACCCAGTGGAGCGTCATGGGTCAAAGCTTCGTCGGCTCGAAGATCGTCCTGACGGCCAAGTTCGATCCTCACGAGGTTTGGCGACTGGTTGACCAGGAGGGGGTGAACTCCATCATGATCACCGGTGACGCCATGGGCAAACCCCTGATCGAGTCACTCGACGACCCAGGTTCGGACCCCGATCACCAGCACGAGCTTTCTTCGCTCCTGGCAGTCGTTTCGTCAGCAGCCCTGTTCTCGGCACCCGTCAAGGACCAGTTCTTCGAGCATCTGCCCAACATCGTGATCACTGACGCCATCGGCTCGTCCGAGGGCGGTAACAACGGGATGACCGTCGTCACGGCCGGAAACACCGCAATGAAGAGCGGACCCACCGTGCACCTCTTGGGCCAGACGGTCGTCTTCGACGAGAACCTCGAATTGGTCGAGCCCGGCTCTGGCACTATCGGAAAGATCGCTCGCTCCGGCGATATCCCTCTCGGGTACTACAACGATCCCAAGAAAACCGCGGAGGTCTTCATCGAGGTGCGCGGCACCCGCTACGTGATGCCGGGTGACTACGCCACGGTCGAGGCGGACGGGTCCATCACTCTCCTCGGCCGGGGTTCCATCGTCATCAACTCCGGTGGGGAGAAGATCTTTCCCGAGGAGGTCGAGTCGGCTGTACGGTCTCATCCCGACCTCATGGACGCAATCGTCTGCGGCGCGCCGGACGAGCGATGGGGCCAGACGGTTGCAGCCATCGTCCAGCCACGCGTCGGACACGATGCACCGAGCCTCGACTCGCTGCAGGACCACTGCCGGACCACGATCGCCGGTTACAAGTTGCCGCGAAGGCTTCATGTGGTCGAAGCGATAGAGCGCTCACCCAGCGGGAAGCCGGACTACAGGTGGGCGGCGAGCATCGTCGACGCGGAGGCGAGCCCGATCCCCTGAACCGCCGCCGACGCCTGACGCGGGCGGCTGACGCGGGCGGCTGACGGGAACGGGAGAGCAGAACCCTGCCAAGATTCGGCCTGTGGGCGCCGGCACACTCCTGCTCTTGACCGGATCGCCCGGTTGCGGAAAGACCACGGTGTCGCCACTGGTGGCTGATCGACATGAACCATCCGTGTGCCTCGACCTGGACTGGTTCTTCGCCAAGCTGCGGCGCGGTGCGATTGCGCCGTGGAAGGAGGCGTCATACGCGCAGAACCGGGTGGTCCTGACCGCCGCGGCCGAGGCCACCACCGCGTTCGCCGCAGGCGGCTACTTCACCGTTGCCGAAGGGATCTTGTACCCGTTCATGCTGGATCTGTTCGAGTCGTGCGGCGAGTCACGAGGTATTCCGCTCAACTACGCCGTGCTCCGAGCGCCGCTCGGCGTGGTGCAACGAAGAGTTCAAGCCCGGCGGGAAGAGCCGATTCACGCCGACGCGCTCAAGGACGCCGGGGTCGTTGATGACCTCTGGTCCCAATTCGAGGCCCACGGTGTGGCCGAGCGCCACCGAGTGGACGCGGGCGGTCGCTCTCCGGAAGAGATCGCAGAGGAAATTGACCGCCGGCTCGAAGCGGGCGATTTCCGTCTCTAGTTCGAGACCCTGGCGACCAGTCTCGGTGCGGGTGGGATCCCTACCAGGCCTTCGCGGCCAAGCGCTGCTTCGTGGTGCTGTGCTCGGGATCCTTGTCGAAGGACTTGAGGACGTGCTTGCCGAAGGTCTCAACAGCCTCCTCGCAGTCCTCACGTGAGATCGACGTGGACAACATGCCGAAGGCGAGCTGGTCGGCACCGGTCGAGCCGTAGCGTTCGATCGCCTTGGAGACCTCGTCGGGGTCGCCGATGGCAAAGTCGCCGGAGGCGATCGCCGCATCGAGCTGCTCGGGAGTCATGCCCGGAATGATCTGGGGCCATTCTGGAAGTCCGGGCGGCTTCGGGAAGGTGTCGAGATAGCGGAACACGAGGCTCAGGTGATAGTTGCTCTCTGCGTTCAGAAACGTCTTGCGCGCTTTCGCGCCGTCCTCCATGCAGATCATCTGGGTCGTGATCATCACGTTGTTGTTCACATACTCGCCCACCGGGTTTGAGCAGTCCTGAATCTTCTCCTTGTACCGGCTCACGAGCGGCGTGAGCTGGTCGGGAGTGGAGAAGCCGAAGCAAAGGACGCCGACACCGAGCTCCGCCGCGAGATCGAAGGTCGACGGGCTGCCCGCGGCCATCCAGATAGCCGGGTGTGGCTTCGAGTACGGCTTCGGCAGCACGTTGCGGCTGGGCATGGAGAAGAACTTGCCTTCGAAGCTGAAGTCCTCGTCCTTCCACATGCGGACGATCTGGGGGAGGGTTTCCGCCACCATCTCCCGGGTGATGTCGGGCTCGGGGATGCCGAAGCCCTTCTGTTCTGTCGTCGAGGAGCCCCTTCCCGTCCCGAACTCGAAACGGCCTTCCGAGAGATGGTCGAGCATCGCCACCCGCTCGGCGATCCGGGCTGGGTGGTTCACCGGCGGCGTGATGTTGAAGATGCCAGAGCCCAGATGGATGGAGTTCGTCTTGGCGGCAACGAAAGCCAGGAAGGACTCGGACGCCGACAGGTGTGAGTAGTCCGTCAAGAAGTGGTGCTCAGACGCCCACGTGTACTTGAATCCGGCCTTGTCGGCCGCGACGATGAACGCCACTTCATCCATGATCCGGTCGTGCTCTGCTGAATCGCCGTGCTCGGCTCGATACTTGGGCAGCAGGCACGCGGCATTGAAGATCCCGAACTCCATGGGGTGCACGTCCTCCCGTGAGGTCGCCGCGGTCGACTCCGCAAGCGCTCCGGGGAAGCTATCACGAGCCGACCGTAAAGTGCAACGTGTTCCAATATTGGGTCTTCCATTCCTGGTCAGGAGCCTACGGTGTTGCCCAGAGAACGGGAGCCTCTCGGATTCGATTGCATAACTGATGCAATCTGATGACAACGAGACCCTGGGTGTTGGAGTTCGGGTCCCAGGAGGAGCCGTAGGCCCGCTGCGTGCTCGGTTCAGCGACCGGAATCCGGCCCGACCCAAGGTCGACGCCAGCGAGGGAATCCCGCCAGGAGGCGTTCCGACCCAGGCGGCCCCCACGAGCCGGGGGTGTAGAGCTCGACCGGCGGGGGTGCATCGAGCAACGGCTGCACGATCCGCCAGGTTTCCTCCACGCTGTCCTCGCGGGTGAACAGGCTCGCATCACCCCGAAGCGCGTCGCCGAGCAGACGTTCGTAGGGCTCAGGCAGCTCACCGAGCTCCTCGGAGAAGATCATCGACAGGTCCACCGTCTTCGTGCTCTGCGCGCCTGGACTCTTGGCCTGCACGACGAGGTCCGCGCCCGGATTGGGGTCGATCCGTAAGACGAGCTCGTTGGGCTCAGGGTGGGACGAGGGGGCGAAGGAAAGGTGCGGTGGGCGTTTGAAGACGATGCGGACCTCCGTGGCACGTTCGGCCAAGACCTTGCCGGTCCGGATGAAGAAGGGGACGCCCGACCAGCGCCAGTTGTCGATTTCGAGCTTGAGCGCGGCGAACGTCTCGGTCTGCGACCCGCTCGCCACTCCGGGAACCGAGAGGTAGCCCTCGTATTGCCCTCTGACGTAGTGCTTGGGGTCGGCATCGGGCATGGAGCGGAACACTTCGACCCGCTTGTCCCTCAAACCATCGGCATCCGAGAGAGCCGGTGGCTCGGAGGCGAACAATCCGACGATCTGGAGCAGGTGGTTCTGCACGACGTCCCGCAAGGCGCCCACGGGATCGTAGAAGCTGCCGCGATCCTCCACGCCGAAGTTCTCGGCCATGGTGATCTGCACACACTCAATGCGGTCCCGGTTCCAGAGTGGCTCAAAAATGGAGTTGGCGAACCGGAGGAACAAAATGTCCATGACCGGCTCCTTGCCCAGAAAGTGATCGATGCGCATGATCTGCCACTCGTCGAGCAGCTTGCGCAACTCCGCGTTCAGAGCGCGGGCGGACGCGAGGTCGTGGCCGAAGGGCTTCTCTACAACCACCCTCGCCTCTGAAGTGAGGCCCGCGGCCGCCAGACCCTCGACGACCCGGCCGAAGAGAGACGGCGGGATCTCGAGGTAGAAGACCGGATGGTGGCGCCCTGCCGTGGCCTCAGCCAACCGCTGGTAGGTCGCCGGGTCGGCGTAGTCACCACTCACCATAGAGAACCGCGCCGCCAACCTCTCGAACACCTTCTCGTCGAGGTGCTCGCCGCTGTCCACGATGGCCTGTCGTGCGTGGTCCTGCATCTTGTCAGTCGACCACTCGTCGCGGGTGACACCGATGATCGGGCACGAGAGCATCTGCCGTCTCTCCAAGCGGTAGAGCGAGCGAAAGGTCATCTTCTTGGCCAAATCGCCTGTGATGCCGAACACGACGAGGACGTCCGCCTCGGCATCTTGACGCCCGCCGACGTCGCGATGACTCCTTCGGTTGGTGCTGTGAGCGACGCCGGCAACCGCTTCTTTCGCCGCGGCCGCTTGTCCGGACGGCAAGACATAGCGTTCAACCGCGACGGCGAATCCCTCCTCCTCGTTGGATTCGGTCACGTAGCGAGCAGACTGCTGCACTTCTTGCGCGGCGTTACCCATCGCAATGGGGTATCCGGAACGATCGAACATCAGCACGTCGTTCGGCATGTCCCCGATCGTGGCGATTTCTTCGGGCTCAATGCCGTAGCGCTGCGAGAGGTAGGTGACGACCGCTCCCTTGTTGGCATCGGGATGCGTGATGTCGGCGTAGTACGGCTGGGAGCGCGCCGCGGAGACATGGTCGCCGAAACGGTCGTGAACCGCCTCGACGGCGGCCTTTACCGCGTCGAGGTCGTCACTCACCCCTACGATCTTTGCGACTCCGTCGGAGACGGACGCGAAGTCGTCGATCGGCGTCGGGTCGAACTTGACCGTCCAGGCCTCACGGTCCACGTGCGGAGCCTTCGGGTCGCGGACGAACCAGTCCGAACCTCGGTAGACCCATACGTCGACGCCGTGGTGGCCCAACAAGTCGATCACCGCGGGCGTGAGATCGTCCGGTATGGTTCGCTGGTCGATCACGGACATATCCGGGTTGGCGAAGAGTCCCCCGTTGAACGCCGCGATGGGTGTGCTCAGTCGAAGCGGATCCACGAGCATCGCCATGCCGCGTGGCGGTCTTCCACTCGTCACGGCGAAGAGGATCCCCGCCTCGCTGAGCTGCCGTACCGCTGCGACGGCCCGGTCGGTCAGGACCTTGTCCTGGGTGACCAAGGTCCCGTCGACATCGGCGAGCAACAGCCGAATGGGGTGGTTTTCCGGCATCAGCCTTCTCTCCCTCGTTCTCTGAAGTCCACGCTCCAGCTGTCCCTCGCCCTATCCCAACGCGCTTCCTCGGTGCCGCCCCTGCCAGGGCACGACCGCCCCAGTCCCTCTCGCTGTGCCCTCACCACCCGGGGGCTGGCGGAGCGGGGCCGTTGCTATATCCTCGCTTCCGGTGTCGACGAGCCCTCAGTGTCGATGTTCTCTGTCGTGTGATCGCTCGGCCGTCGGCCGATGAACGCCCGTCACTCATTGTGCCCGGGCCCTGATTCTTTCGGGGCCGTGCCATGAGCATCGACAATGAGAAGCGGATCGCGGCAGAGGCCGCGGCAGAGCTGGTCGAAGACGGGATGACCCTGGGACTGGGCACGGGCACGACGGTGGCATTCCTGCTCCCGGCGCTCGCCCGACGGTCTCTGCACCTCCGCTGCGTCGCCACCTCGACCGGGACCGAAGAAGTGGCGCGCGGTCTGGGGTTGCCGATCGAGCCGTTCGACCGCATCGATCGGCTCGACATGGCCATCGACGGCGCCGACCAGATCTCCGCGGATGGGTGGCTGGTGAAGGGAGGCGGGGCAGCACACACCCGGGAGAAAATCGTGGCCGGCTCGGCGGATCGCTTCGTCGTCATCGCCGACTCGTCCAAGGTCGTGGAGCGCATCCGCCCACCGGTCCCTTTGGAGCTCCTCTCGTTCGGCCTGGCGGCCACGATGAGACGACTGGGACAGGCGGCGCTGCGCTCCGTGCCCCTCAGTCCCGACGGTGGTGTGATCGCCGACTACGAGGGCCCTGTCGGAGACCCGGCTGATGTCGCCGCGTGGTTCGCCTCCATGCCCGGGGTGGTCGAGCACGGGCTGTTCCCGCCCGACATGGTGACGTCGATCCTGGTCGGGCGAGGCGAGGCGGTCGAGCGAACCGACGTTGGGACTCCCGCCGGCTGAGCCTTCCAACGTTCGGGACCTTCCCCCCTTAACGCGACACGACATCGACATAGCCGTGCTCAGCCACCCACGACCGCTGCCGCGGCGGCGGCGTCGGCCATGACCAATGAGGAAGCGGCCTCGACCCTTCCGGCAGGGATGTTCGTGTCCCCGGCCATGAGCTTGGCCAGCGCCTCCTGCTTGTCGTCCCCTGTCACCAGCCAGATGAGCTGCCGGGCCCGGGCCAGCGCCGGGTAGGTGAGCGTCATGCGCACGCGCTGCTGGTACGGCCGGGTGAGAGCAACGAGGCGGTCCTCGACCGAGAGGACGGGATCGCCGGGGACGAGCGATGCGGTGTGCCCGTCCGGACCGAGGCCGAGGTGCACGAGATCGAAGTGCTCCGGTAGCTGGTCCCCGTACGACGCCGCGGCCGCCTCGAGGTCGTCGTCCTCCACCGGCATGGGGACGACTCGGGCCGGGACCCCGTCGAGCGCCTCGGTCAGGTGGCGCAGGTTCCGGTCGGGGTCGTCCGCCGGGGCCACCCTCTCGTCGACCTGGTACACGACGACGCCCTCCCACGGGACACCGGCCGTCGCGAGTTCGGCGAACATCGCCCATGGGGTGTGACCGCCACTGACGGCGAAGTGGAACACACCGGAGCGTCCGACGGCTTCCAACGCACGCTGCGCCACGTAGTTCGCTCCGGCGCGGGCGACTGCGGCCGCGTCCGCCAGGGTCTCAAATTCATGGTGCACCGTGTCGCCTCCTCGAGACCGCTGTTTCATGGACCTGGGGACCCGGTACGCGGCACCCGGTACGCGGGTACGCCGCACCTGGACCAGGTACTCGGACGTCCAGAACCGACCTAGGACGTCTTCTCAGCGTGCCCGCCGAATTCGCTGCGCATGGCCGACAGGATCTTGTCGGTGAACTCGCCAAGACCGCGCGACTCGAAGCGTTCGTAGAGCGACGCCGTAATGACCGGCGCCGGAACGCTCTCGTCGATCGCGGCGAGAACGGTCCAACGGCCCTCACCCGAGTCCGAAACCCGGCCGGCGAACTCGTCGAGGTCGGGCGCGCGGGCAAACGCATCCGCGACCAGGTCGACCAGCCACGAGCCGACGACTGAACCGCGGCGCCAGACCTCGGCGACCTCGCCCACTTCGATGTCGTACTGGTAGGCCTCGGGATCGCGTAGCGGCGTCGTCTCGGCGTCGACCTCCTGATTTCCCTTGCCCGCATTGGCGTGCCGGATGATGCTCAGTCCCTCGGCGATGGACGCCATCATCCCGTATTCCACACCGTTGTGGACCATCTTCACGAAGTGGCCGGCGCCGTTCGGGCCGCAGTGCAGGTAGCCCTCGGGTGCGGTGCCGTCGGTGCGGGTCCGCCCGGGTGTCGGTTCGGCGCTCCCCATTCCCGGAGCGATCGTCTTGAAGATCGGGTCGAGACGCTGCACGACATCCGTTTCCCCACCGATCATCAGGCAGTAGCCGCGATCGAGTCCCCAGACCCCGCCGCTGGTGCCGCAGTCGAGGTAGTGAACGCCCACGGGTGCCAGCTGCTTGGCCCGCGTGATGTCATCGCGGTAGTAGGAGTTTCCTCCGTCTATGACGGCATCATCGGCGTCGAGAAACGGGACGAGCTCGTCCAGTGTCGTCTGCACAATGGCGGCGGGCAGCATGAGCCAGATCGTCCTGGGCGTCTCGAGCTTGGAGACGAAATCCTCGAGTGCGGAGGAGCCCGTCGCCCCCTCGTTCTCGAGCTGCTTCACCGCTTCGGCATTGACGTCGTAGACGACACAGCGATGCCCGTCTCGCATCAAGCGGCGCACGAGGTTTGCCCCCATGCGGCCGAGTCCGATCATTCCCAACTGCATGGGCTTCTCCGTTGCCATCTTCTTCTCCTCAGCTCTTGGCCTTCAAGGCTCTGTACCGCCGGATGAGGGCGTTGGTCGACGAATCGTGGTCGAGGTCGGGCTCGGCCTTGCTCTCGAGCTCGGGGATGATCGCCACCGCCAGCACCTTGCCCAACTCGACGCCCCACTGGTCGAACGAGTCGATCGACCAGATTGTGCCCTGGGTGAACACGCTGTGCTCGTAGAGGGCCACGAGCGAACCGAGGACCCGGGGAGTCAGCTTCTCCGCCATGATGACGTTGGTGGGTCGGTTTCCCTCCATGACACGGTGCGGCACCACCGCCTCGGGGGTGCCTTCCGCCCTCACCTCTTCCTTGGTCTTGCCGAACGCCAGTGCTTGTGCCTGTGCGAAGACGTTGGACGAGAGGATGTCGTGGTGGTCCCGGAGTGGGTTGAGACTCTTCCCGAAGCCGATGAGGTCCACGGGAACCGGAGTCGTCCCCTGGTGGATCAGCTGGAAGAAGCTGTGTTGGCCGTTCGTCCCCGGCTCCCCCCAGTACACCGGGCCGGTGTGGTACTCGACGGGCGATCCGTCGAGGGTGACGTGCTTGCCGTTGGATTCCATAGTGAGTTGCTGGAGGTAGGCGGGGAACCGCTTGAGGTACTGCTCGTACGGTATGACGGCGATCGACTGAGCACCGAAGAAATCGACGTACCACAGCGCGAGCATGCCTAGGAGCACGGGCAGGTTCTGCTCGAGCGGAGCCGTCCGGAAGTGCTCGTCCATAGCGTGAAACCCGTCCAGCATCTCGCCGAACTGGTCCGGCCCGACGGCGAGCATGGTGGAGAGGCCAATGGCAGAGTCCATGGAGTAGCGGCCGCCGACCCAGTCCCAGAACTCGAACATGTTGTCCGTGTCGATCCCGAACTTGGCCACTCGCTCCGCGTTGGTGGACACGGCCACGAAGTGCTTGGCGACGGCGGATTCGTCTCCGAGCTGGCCGATCACCCACTCCCTCGCCGATGCGGCATTGGTGAGCGTCTCGAGCGTCCCGAAGGTCTTGGACGAGACGATGAACAGGGTTTCCTCGGCGGCGAGGTCCCTTGTCGCCTCAATGAAGTCGGTCGAGTCGACGTTCGAGACGAAACGGAATGTGAGGTCGCGCCGGGTGTAGTGGCGAAGCGCCTCGTAGGCCATGACCGGTCCGAGGTCGGAGCCTCCGATGCCGATGTTCACGATGTTGCGGATCGGCTTGCCGGTGTGGCCGCGCCAGTCGCCGGAACGGACCTTCTCGGAGAAGGCAACCATGCGATCGAGCACCTCGTGCACCTGTGACACGACGTCGACACCGTCGACCACGATGTGCGATCCCTTCGGCATGCGAAGGGCGAGGTGGAGCACCGAGCGGTTCTCCGACACGTTGATGCGGTCGCCGGCGAACATCATGTCGCGCCGTCGTTCGAGATCGGACTGGCGCGCCAGGTCCAGCAGCAACCTCATGGTCTCGTCCGTCACACGGTTCTTGGAGTAGTCCAGGTAGAGCCCAACGGCCTCGGCGCCGAGCCGCTCTCCTCGCGTCGGGTCCTGGTCGAAGAGTTGGCGGAGGTGCAGGCTCTCGATGCTCGCGTGGTGCTCAGCGAGAGCGGCGAAGGCCGGGCGCTGCCTCAATGGACTCGACGGACTCGACGGACTCGACGGACTCGACGGACTCATGGGCTCAGGTCGCCCGACGGACTCGACAGAGGAGGTGGATTCGGCGTCACTGGCAGTGCACTCCCTTCTTCGAGCGAAGGAGTTCCGCTCGGGAACGGCTGTGGCGTGGAGCCACCCTCAACCTACTGCGGGCGCCCGCGCGGATCCACCCGATCACGCACGTACCTCCCGCCCGCACGAGCCACCGGCATGAGAGAACGAAGGAATCAGGCTTCGACGTCTGTGGTCGGGCTCGCGTCCACCTGCGCCCGGGCCACCGCGACGACGGCGTCGGGTGTGAAGCCGAACAGGCCGAGCAGCTGCTTCAGCGGCGCCGATGCGCCGAACGTGTGCATCCCGATGGCCGCGCCCGCGTCGCCGATGTAGCGGTCCCAACCCAGAGTCGAGGCCTGCTCGATCGAGACCCGCGCCCGCACCGACGGGGGCAGCACCTCGTCGCGGTACTCCTTGGGCTGGCGGTCGAAGAGCTCCCAGCACGGCATCGACACAACCCTGGCCCTGACGCCGCCGGCCTGCAGTTCATCGCGGGCCGCCATGGCCAGCTGCACCTCGGAACCGGTGGCCAGCAACAGGACCTGGGGTGGGCCGCCCACGGCCTCGGCCAGCACGTACGCGCCGCCGCGCCACCCCTGACGCCGCGCCGAGCCCGTTGCCTGATCGGTCGAACGTCGGTAGCGCCTGACGCGACAGGACGAGCACGGCGGGCTCGTGCCGCAGGCCCATGACATGGCGCCACGTCTCGACGACCTCGTTGGCGTCGCCCGGCCGGAAGACGAGCAGGCCCGGGACCGCGCGCAGCGCGGCCAGCTGCTCCACCGGCTGGTGGGTCGGACCGTCCTCGCCCACGCCGATGGAGTCGTGCGTGAAGATGTGGATGACGGGGATCTCCATGAGAGCGGAGAGACGCATCGCGCCGCGGGCGTAGTCGGAGAAGATCAGGAAACCCGACCAGAAGGGCCGCAACTTCGTCACCGCCACGCCGTTGGCGAAAGCAGCCGACGCGTGCTCGCGGACGCCGAAGTGCAGGTTCCGGCCCGCCCGAAAATCTTCCTGGAAATCGCCCGCGCCCTCGAAGAACAAGCGCGTCTTGGTGGAGGGCGACAGGTCGGCGGACCCGCCGACGAGCCAGGGCACGACCTGGGCCAGCGCGTTGAGCACCTGGCCAGAAGAGTCGCGGGTGGCAAGACCAGCCGCGTCGGGCGGAAACGTCGGCAACGCCCTCTCCCAATCCTCGGGCAGGTCCCGGCGTTGCATCCGGTCGAGCTCGTCCGCCAGCTCGCGATGGGACACCCGGTAGGCCGACAGCGTGGCCTCCCAGTTGTCCCGGGCCTGCCTCCCCCGGCCGCCAGCCCGGTCGCGAACGCCTCGTAGACGCCGGCCGGCACGAAGAAGTCCTCGTCCTCGGGTAGGTCGAGGAACCGCTTCGCCGCCCGCACCCCGTCGACCCCCAGGGGCTCGCCGTGGGCCTTCGGAGAGTCTTCGACCGGCGATCCGTACCCGATGTGGCTGTGGACCAAAATCAACGTGGGCCGCTCATGCTCGGTGTGGAACGTGTGGAAGGCCCGGGCGACTGAATCGAGATCGTTGGCGTCGGCCACGGTCGTCACGTTCCATCCGTATGCGATGAACCGGGACGCGACGTCCTCGGTGAATGCGATGTCGGTGTGCCCCTCGATCGTCACCCGGTTCGAGTCGTAGATCCAGCACAGTTTCGACAGTGCCAGGTGACCGGCGAGCGACGCCGCCTCCGAGGCGATGCCCTCCATCATGCAACCGTCGCCGGCGAGGGCGTAGACGTCGAAGTCGAAGAGGACGTGCCCGTCCGTGTTGTAGCGCTCGGCGAGCCACGCACCGGACATCGCCATCCCGACCGACGTCGCGACGCCCTGGCCGAGTGGCCCCGTCGTGCACTCCACCCCGCTCGTCAAGCGGTACTCGGGGTGTCCGGGGCAATGTGAGCCGAGCTGGCGGAACGTCTTCAGGTCCTGCATCGTCACCGCGGGCTGGCCGAGTACCTCGTAGTCGGCGTCCACCGCCTGCACCCCGGACAGGTGCAACAAGGACCACAAGAGGGTGGAGGCGTGGCCCTCGGACAGCACGAAGCGGTCCCGGTTGGGCCAGATCGGGTCGGATGGGTCGAAGCGGAGGATCCTCTGCCACAACGCGTAGGCGACCGGAGCGACTCCCATCGGCGTACCCGGGTGCCCGGAGTTCGCTTTCTGGACCGCGTCCATGCACAGCCCACGGATCGTGTTGATGCAAAGAGCATCCGTGTCTGTCCCGGTGATGGTCGTGCTCACGGAACGGAACCTCCTTCGTCGTCGTCCAGCCGAACACCTGAAATCTCAGTCCGTCGTGCCCGCCGCCGAGGGCTTCGGGGCGAAGAGAGCCGCACCCACGATCCCCGCTTCGTTCTGCAGGGAAGCCGGGACCACCGGAGTCCGCAGCTCCACCATCGGCAGGAACTTGCTCGCCCTCTTGCTCACCCCGCCCCCGATGACGATGAGCGAAGGCCAGAGGACGCGCTCGACCAGCTCGAGGAAGTCCTGGAGTCGCTGCGCGTACTTCTTCCACGAGAGCGCCTCTTGCTCTCGGACCGAGTCGGCGGCCCAGTCCTCGGCGTCACCATGATGGAGGGGGAGGTGTCCGAGCTCGGTGTTCGGCACGAGCACCCCGTCGACGATCAGAGCGCTGCCGATCCCGGTCCCGAGGGTGATCACCGCCACCAAGCCGGCGACGTCGCGCCCGGCGCCGAACCGTCCCTCGGCCACGCCTGCGGCATCGGCGTCGTTGACCACCGAGACCGGTCGCCGTATCGCATCGGAGAAGAGTTTGACGGCGTCCGTCCCGATCCACGTGTCGTCGATGTTCGATGCCGTCTCGACCGTTCCGTCGCGCACCACCGCCGGGAGGGTGAGACCCACCGGGGCGTCACCGCCGATCTGCTCCACGAGGTTGGTGACGGCCTCCGCCACCGCGGCAGGCGTCGCCGGGGAGGGGGTCAGGAGCCGAATCCTCTCGGTGACGAGGGTTCCCGTCTCCGTGTCGACGTGAGCACCCTTGATCCCGCTGCCGCCGATGTCCACGCCGATGGGCGGACCAGACACCGACACCGTCTCTGGGCTCATTCGACGTGGATCCTATTGCCCGATCACCCTCAATGCCCGATGGTCGAATACCGCGCGGGTGCTCCGGGCCTGCCGGCGCACCGCCCCCGCCCCGCCGACGCGTGCTCAGCGGTCGATACCGAGCACCAGGCCGCTGGTCGGCACGCCGGTGCCCGCCGTCACGACCACGTGCTCGATTCCGGTCACCTGGTTGACCGACGTCCCACGGACGAGGCGCACGGCCTCGGCAATGCCGTTCATGCCGTGCAGGTAGGCCTCACCGAGCTGCCCGCCGTGGGTGTTGATGGGGAGGGACCCGCCCAGCTCGATATGACCGTCGCGGACGAACTCCTTCGCCTCTCCTTTGGCGCAGAAGCCGAGCTCCTCCAGCTGGTACAGCACGTAGGGCGTGAAGTGGTCGTAGAGGATCGCCGCTTGCATGTCTGCCGGGCCGAGCCCCGATGTCTCCCATAACTGGCGGGCCACCACCGACATCTCGGGCAGACCGAGCAGGTCGTCGCGGTAGTAGCTCGTCATCATGTCCTGGCCCGCTCCCGAGCCCTGGGCCGCCGCCTGGACCACCACGGGATCGGTTTGCAGGTCGCGGGCTCGTTCGAGCGAGGTCACGACCAGGGCCTGGCCGCCGTCGGTCTCCTGGCAGCAGTCGAGCAGGTGCAGAGGTTCCACGATCCAGCGGCTGGCCTGATGATCCTCCAGCGTGATCGGCTGTTCGTAGAACCAAGCCCGAGGGTTGGTGGCGGCGTGTCGGCGGTCGGCCACCGCGACACGGCCCAGGTCCTCGCTCGTCGCGCCGGTCATGTGCAGGTAGCGCTGGGCGGCCATGGCCACCCACGAGGCCGGCGTCAGCAGACCGACCGGGAGGTACGAGGCCATGTGTGCGGCCTCGGCCGTCGGCAGGGGCGGGCGGCCCTGCACGCCGGCGCCGAAGCGACTGCCCGAGCGCTCGTTGAACGCCCGGTAGCACACCACGACGTCGGCCACACCCGAGCTGACGGCGAGGGCCGCCTGCTGGATCGTCGCGCACGCCGCTCCGCCTCCGTAGTGGATCCGGCTGAAGAAGGTGAGGTCTCCGATCCCGAGACTCCGCGCGATG
The DNA here is from genome assembly GCA_963767195.1 of uncultured Acidimicrobiaceae bacterium. Lineage (GTDB taxonomy): Bacteria > Actinomycetota > Acidimicrobiia > Acidimicrobiales > RAAP-2 > Bog-473. Next base: position 1,614,612 of record CAVYDA010000001.1, read on the forward strand.
TCGATGTCGGGGTTCGTGTCGGAGCTGAACGTGACCATGCCCTCGACCTCGGCTGGCGCAATGCCGGCGTCCTTCAGAGCCAGGTCCACCGCCTCGACGGCGAGGCGCAGTTCGGATCGGCCCGAGGCCTTGGAGAACTCGGTGGCCCCGATCCCCACGATGGCGACCGTCCCGGCAAAGGAGTGACGGGTCATGCGCGACCCACTCCGTCGTCGGCATCGGACTCGGACGCAGCCTCGTCAGCGTCGCCGAGCGGAAGGATCACTTCGACCGTACCGGTCACGTGGTCGCCCATTTCGTTGGCGCCCCGGATAGAAACGGTCACCGTCCCGCTGCTCCCGTCGTCGCCTCGCGGCCCCTTCTCGGTCACCGAGCCGGTCAAGGTCATGGTGCACTCGGGATAGTTCGGAGCGCCGAGGCGGATGTTCACCGCCGCGAGCCGGCTCCGTGGACCCGACCAGTCCGTGACGTAACGACCCACCAAGCCGTTGGTCGTGAGGATGTTCATGAAGATGTCCTTCGACCCCCGAGACTCCGCCAGGAGATGGTCGTGGTGGACGTCCTGGTAGTCGCGGCTCGCCAGCGCACCCGAGACGACAAGCGTCCGCGTGATCGGCAGTACCAGAGTGGGAAGTTCGTCTCCGACCGAGACGCCGAGGAAGGTGGGGCCCGTTTTCGGCTCGCCGTTGCTCATGGGGACACCGCCTCGGCTCCTGCTCCAGACGCCGCGGCGGCCTCCACCGATGCCCGCTCCGCGATGGACGCTCCCAGAATGGCCAGCTGCATGCTTGGCCCACCGAGCAGCAGTTCGATGTGCTTGCCCCACAGGAAGTAGCGATGGATCGGGTACGTGATGTCGGCCCCCACCCCACCGTGCAGGTGTTGGGTGGAGTGCACCGTGCGCTGGCCGCGCTCGGAGGCCTGCCACTTGGCCACTCTCGCCGCGTCGGCCGCGTCGCGGCCGGTGTCGAAGCGCCACGCCGCGTTCTGGTAGGTGACTCGCATGGCCTCGATGTCGATGGCTCCGTCCGCCACACGCAGCATTGTCGCCTGGAACGTCGAGAGGGGCCGGCCGAATTGGTGGCGCGTGTTCAGGTACGCGGCCGTCTGGCGTAGCGCCGCCTCGCACACCCCGACCTGTAGTGCGCACAGGGCGATGGTCGACGCCGTCAGGACGAACCGGAGGGCCGCTTCGCCGGTGTCGGGTCCCGCCAGGACGTCGTCCGCGGCGACGGCGACGCGGTCGAGTCGGAGGTTGGGATGGACCTCGCGGTTCGTGGTCAGCGTCCGTTCCAGCGTCACGCCCGCGGACCGCGGGTCGACCAGGGCCAGCATCACGCCGTCGCCGCCGTCCACTCGGGCCGGCACCAACACGCGGTCGGCCACGTGCGCCTGCGGCACGGCCTGCTCCAGCCCGCTGAGGACGAACCCTTCGCCGTCGGTGCGGGCCGCGACCGCCGGCGCAGACGTCGGGCTGGTTGCGGCGCTGTTGAGTCCGGCGGTGAGCACCACCCGTCCCGCCACCACCCCGGGCAGCCATTGCTCGCGTTGGGCGGCCGAGCCGAAGCGCGCGATCGGCAGCGCGCCGAGGACCAGGGTCGCCCAGAGCGGCACCGGAGCCACCGCGTTGCCTTGGGATTCGAGCAGCAGGCAGAGCTCCATGAGCCCGTACCCTCCTCCCCCGTTTTGTTCGGGCACGGCCAGGCCGAGCAGGTCGGCGGCAGCCAGCGCCTGCCACAGCTCGCGGTCGATGCGGTCGTCGGAGGACTCGATCGTGGTCACGCGCTCGGGGTCGACGAGGCCCGCGAACACGCCTGCCGCGGCCTCCGCCACCGCCTGCTGCTCTTCGCTGAAATCGAAGTCCATCGATTCAGGCCCCTCCGGCATCGCGTGCACCATCCGGCACGAAGACCGGCAGGGACAGCTCGTCGTCGTAGTCCACGAATTCCGCCCGAACGGCCATCCCGATCCTCGCGTCCGCCGGCGCCAGACCCTCCAGGTTGGCGACGACCCGCGTGCCCTCCTCGAGTTCGACCAGCCCGATGGGCAGCGGGTACTCGAAGGAGGGTACCTGTGGGTAGTGGACCACCACGAAGGAGTAGAGGGTCCCGCGGCCGGAAGACTCCACCGTGTCCCACTCGAACGATCCGCAGACAGCGCACGCCGGTAGCGGTGGGTGCCGCAAGGTCCCGCAGGACGCGCAGCGCTGAATCAGGAGCCGATGTTCGCCGCGCCCCATCGAACCAGAACGAGTTGTCGTGGGTGCGTGCCGGACGTGGCCTCGCCGGCCGTGCCGTGCCCGTCTGGCCCGTCGCCTCTGTTGCCGGTGTTGTCCTCCCGCCCGGACGCGGCGGCAGGTACTTGAGGATGCGGAAGCGCATGGTCGCGACCGGCTCCCCCGTGTCGAAGAGGGACGACAGTTCGTCGTCTGAGAGGCCCCGCCCGGAGCTGGACGGCGAGTCGGGCACCGTGGCGTCGGGCACCGCAACGAAGTCCATGCGGGTGGTGATGAAGCGCCCGGTACCCAGCCCCGTGCGCTTGGGTTCCGAGATCGACTCAATCACCGAGCGCGCCATGACGCGGTCACCAACGACCAGAGGGCGCTCATAGGTCTGCTCGCAGTTCGTCGCCACCACCGAAGTGAGTCCCTCCGCCTCCAGTAGGGCCATCATCACCTCGTTGGGCCCACCGTTGCCCTGAGACGTCCCCGCCGCCCGGGCCACCTCGACCTCGCGCGATGCCCGGAGACCCCGCATGATCCAGGCCTGGAGCATGGTCGGCGGCGCGTACAGCTGCTCGAAACCGGCGTCGCGGGCCGCCGTGTCCGAGACGTACACCGGGTTCTCGTCGCCCATGGCCTCGACCCAGTGCCGGATCATCGCCAGGTTCACCGCGTCGGGAGAGAACCGGGCGCGCCCGACACCTCTCCGGCCATCGCCGCCAGCGCCGCACTGTGGTCCGGGTACCCGGCGAGCTCCTCCAGACGTTTCGCTTCCCCCTCTGGCCGTCGACCGGGCTCATCGGGCGCCCCGCGTCATGCCGAGACCGGCAGTCGCCACAATCTCGCGCTGGACCTCGTTGACGCCTCCGCCGAAGGTGTTGATCTGCGCCTGGCGCCCGGACGCCTCGATGCGCCCCCGCAGCAGCGCGCCGGGCGAGCCCGGGGTGAGATAGCCGCGCCGCTCCCATGATCCCGGCCAGCAGGCGGAAGACGTCGAGCGTCCGCTCCGTCCCGAACACCTTGATCGACGACGACTCCGCCGCCGTCAGCTCCCCGGCGGCGACGTGGACCGCCATGCGCCAGTTCAGGAGCCACATGGCCTCCAGCTCGGCATGGCACCGAGCCAGGTCCATCTGGACCCACGCCTGGTCGATCACGGTGCGCCCGTCGTCGGTTCGCTCCCGCGCCGCCCACCGCACCACGTCCTCGTACAGAGAGATGGACAGCCCGCTCCACGCGGCCAGACCGACGCCGCTCGTGGTTGAGCTGGGTCGTGATCATGCGCCAGCCCTCGTTCTCCGCGCCGACCCGGTTGGCCACCGGAACCCGGACGTCGTCGTAGAAGGTCTGGGTCGTCGTCTGCCCGCCCACCGTGTTGATGATCGAGACACGAGAATCCGGGCGACGACGTCGGCACGCACAGGATGGAGATGCCCTTGTGCTTCGGCGCGTCGGGGTCGGTCCGCACCGCGAGCCAGATGTAGTCGGCCATGTCCGCGCCGGAGGTGAAGATCTTGGCCCCGTTGACGACGTACTCGTCGCCGTCGCGGACGGCCCGGGTCCGCAGCGAGGCCAGGTCGGTCCCCGCCTCGGGCTCGGTGTAGCCGATGGCGAAGTTGAGCTCGCCCGCGAGGATCTTCGGGAGGAAGAACGATTTCTGCTCCTCCGTGCCGTAGCGCATGATGGTCGGACCCACCGTGTTGATCGTGACGAACGGGAAAGGGAGCCCCGGCGCGCCGCGTCTCGTCGAAGAAGATGAACTGATCGGTCGCCGGCCTGCCCTGCCCACCGAACTCGGCCGGCCAGCCGACTCCGAGCCAGCCGTCCTTGCCGATCCGCCGGACCACCTCACGCCAGGCGTCTCCCGCCCTCCCCGGCGTCCGCCAGCCCGGCCCGCACCTCGTCGGTGAGCAGGTCGGCGTAGTAGCGGCGCAGCTCGGCGCGCAGCTGCCGCTGGTCGGGACTCTCTTCGAGGAACATCGTCGGGCAGCCTCGCGGCACCTTCTGGCGGTCCCTGCACGTCAAGGCCGGGCGCTCTCGCAAAAACTGTAACACGTTCTCGTTTCGCCTCTCCCCTCCGCCGGGCCCCCTCCGGCGTGCCCTTCCGCCGTGCCTTCCGCCGGGGCCCTTCCTTGCGATCATCGTCTGCCCGGATCTTTCGACCGGGCCCCGATGCCCTCGGTCGACACGTCTCGGCTGGTGGCGCTCGTCTCGACTGGTGGCACTCGCCGAGTTCGTCCCTCGGCCCCGTGCCTAAGATCTGACACACGTTCTAGAAATCGTCCGGAAGGCGCAGGCACCGTCCCCCGTCGGCGGTGCAGGAAAGGGGGGCTGTGAGCCTCGCGGAGATCGACCTCATCGACGGCCGCAACTTCGTCGCCGGCGTGCCCCACGAGTGGTTCGCCGAGCTGCGCCGTGAAGCGCCCGTCTTCTGGCACGCCCAGGAGACGGCTCCCCGCGGTGGCTTCTGGGCCGTGACCCGCCACGACGACTGCGTGCACGTCAACCGGGACTGGGAGCACTTCTCGTCGGCGCGCCGCTCGTCGCTCTTTGTCGACGTAGACGAGGACCAGCTCGCTCAGCAGCAGCTGATGATGCTCAACATGGACCCGACCATGCACACGCGCTACCGACGACTGGTCAACCACGGGTTCACGCCCAAGATGGTCCGCGACCTTGAAGCGGCAAATCGTTGGTTATGCCGACGGGCATCATCGATGCGGTGTGTGAGCGCGGCACCGCAGACTTCGTCGTGGAGATCTCCGCCGAGCTCCCGCTGCTCGTGATCGCCGAGCTGCTCGGAGTACCCCAAGAAGACCGGCGCAAGGTCTTCGACTGGTCGAACCGGATGATCGGCTCCGAAGACCCCGAGTACCAGATTCCCGGCACCGAACCGGGCGAGGCTGCCATGCAGGTCTACGCCTATGCGGAAGAGCTCGCCGGCCAGTCGGCGCCTCGAACCCAGGACCGACCTGATCTCGGTGCTCATCGACGCTGAGGTCGAGGGCGAGAAGCTGGACGAGCTCGAGCTCGACCTCTTCTTCCTGCTGCTGATCGTGGCCGGCAACGAGACGACGCGCAACCTGATGTCGGGCGCCATGACCGCCTTCTTCGATCATCCCGACCAGTGGGAGAAGCTGCGTCAGGACCGCTCCCTGCTCCCCAACGCCGTGGAGGAGATGCTCCGCTACGTCACTCCGGTCATGCACTTCCGCCGGACGGCCACTTGCCGACCTGGAGATGCGCGGCCAGCAGATCCGGGAGGGCGACAAGGTCGTGTTCTGGCACACGTCCGCCAACCGCGACGAGCTGGTCTTCGACGACCCGAACACGTTCGACGTCACCCGGTCGCCCAACCCCCACATCGCGTTCGGCGGCGGCGGCCCCCACTTCTGCCTGGGAGCGAACCTGGCCCGGATGGAGATCATGGTGATGTTCGACCGCCTCCTCGACCGGATTCCCGACATCCGGCTCGACGGCGAGGTCCAACGCCTCCAGTCCAACTTCATCAACGGCACCAAGCACATCCCGGTGGCCTTCGCACCCTCGGCACCGGTCGGGGGCACACCGCTTCCCGCCCGGGCCCGCTGAGGTGGTCGCCCTGGGCGACGGCCGCGTGCGGTTCCACCAGTCGGTCGCCTTCTTGCCGACTCGCCAGATCATGCCGCTGGCGCGGCTGAGCGACGAGTTGGGTTACGGCGGCATGTACGTCTCGGACCACTTCTTCAACCCTCGCCGACGCGAGTCGCGCTACACCTATTCGAGCCGTGAAGACGGCGCACCAGGGTGGGAAGACGACACGGCATGGCCGGACCCGATGTGCGTCGTCTCCGCGCTGGCGGCCTCGACGATGAACCTGGTCTTCACCACGGGCATCTACATCGCTCCGGCGCGCGACATCCTCACGGCGGCCAAGACCATTTCCACTGCGGCCGTTCTCTCCGACGACCGCTTGCGTCTCGGCGTCGGGGTCGGGTGGAGCAAGGAGGAGTTCGACCTGACGGGCCAGGACTTCGCCAACCGGGGCAAGCGCCTCGATGAGATGATCGTCGCTCTGCGCGCTCTTTGGCGCGGCGGATGGGTCGAGTTTCACGGTGAGTTCTATGACGTGCCCGAGTGCCAGATGGAGCCGTCGCCCTCGGCGCCGGTGCCCATCCTGGGCGGTGGTCATTCACCGGTTGCCTTGCGGCGAACAGCCGCGCTGTGCGACGGCTGGATCGCTGCCGGTGCCTACAACGAGGAAGAGGGGTGGGCGCATCTCGGCGAGCTACGCGCTGCGCTCAAGGGTGCAGGCCGCAAGGACGATGAGAACTTCGCCGTCTACCTCTCGCTCAACGAGGTACCGAGCGAGGACCTCTATCGGCGTTTTGCCGACGCGGGTGTCACCGATTTCGTCTGTGCCCCCTGGATGTGGGCGGTGAAGCCCGGCACGCCTGACGAAGAGGCGCTGCCGCGCCGCCTCGACGCGGTGCGTCGCTTCGCCGATCACATCGTGTCCAAGTTCTGATGGGTCGGGTCGAGGCAAGGAGATGGCCGTGAAAGCGATGAAGATCGGGCTCCAGCTCGGGTACTGGGGCTCCGGCCCGCCGCCGAACGCAGTGGAATTGGTGCAGGAGGCCGACCGCCTCGGTTACGACTCCGTCTGGACGGCGGAGTCCTACGGCTCCGATGCACTGACCCCGCTGGCCTGGTGGGGTTCACGTACCGAACGCGTCCGCCTCGGCACGTCGCTCTGCCAGCTCTCCGCCCGTACCCCGACCGCCATGGCCATGGCTGCGCTGACGATGGACCATCTCTCGGGCGGTCGCTTCGTCCTCGGACTTGGCGTCTCGGGTCCTCAGGTGGTGGAGGGCTGGTACGGCCAACCCTTCCCTGCCCCGCTTGCCCGCACCCGCGAGTACGTCGACATCGTGCGTCAGGTGCTCGCCCGGAAGAACCCGGTCGTCAACGCCGGGCCGCACTACCCGCTTCCCTATCCGGGCGGCACGGGTCTGGGCAAGCCGCTCAAGCCGATCGTCCACCCGTTGCGAGCGGACATCCCGATCATCCTGGGCGCGGAAGGGCCGAAGAACGTCGCCCTGGCAGCCGAGATCGCAGACGGCTGGTTCCCCATCTTCTTCTCGCCCAGGGCAATGTCCTCCTTCGAGGCTGCCCTCGATGAGGGGTTCGCCCGCCCCACGGCGCGCCGGTCGGCCGCCGACTTCGAAGTGCTGGCCTTCGCGCCCACCATCCTCACCGACGACGTCGAGACAGCGGCCGACGGGTTCCGGCCCATGCTCGCCCTCTACATCGGCGGCATGGGCGCCAAGGAGATGAACTTCCACTTCGACGTCTTCGCCCGCATGGGTTACGAAGAGGCGGCCAAGAAGATTCAGGACGCTTACCTCGACGGCCGCAAGGACGACGCAGCTTCGGCCGTGCCCACGTCCATGGTGGAGGACATCGCCCTCGTGGGTCCGATCGGCAAGGTCCGGGACGAGCTCGAGGCGTGGCGCGAGTCGCGCGCTACGACAATGCTCGTGAACGGCGATCTCGCCAGCATGCGCACCATGGCCGAGCTGGTCCTCGGCTGACCTGCTCCTCGGAACGTCTCGCCCATTTCCACTCAAAAGCGCGTCTAGCCGCCGCGTTCCGTCTCCGCCGCGTCCTGCCTCCGCCGCATTCTTCGTCCGCCGCCGCGTGCGGCTTCCTTCGCCGAGTGAGCGAAACGACGAGTTTCGCGGTCGGCGTCGAGCTCACATCGCCCTGGGGCCTCCCGCCGCCGGCTCGACGTACTGCGCCGGTCCGTACCCGAGGATGGGGATGAAGATGAACGCGAGGAAAATCAGCCCTACGGCGAAGGGAACCCCCCTGGCGAACGACTTCGCCAAGTCGATCGACACGATGATCCAGACGACGATGTTCACGAGCGGGATGAAGTAGAGGATCAGCCACCAGCCCGGGCGGCCGACCACCTTGAGAAGCGTGTAGTAGTTGTAGAACGGAATGATCGCTGCCCATCCCGGACGTTGTGCCTTCGTGAACACCAACCACAACGCGGCGATCAAGAACACGGCGACAGCGACGTAGACGACGATCAACACGAACGCCACTGCGGAGCCCGAAGCGAGCAACAGTGCGGACATGGCAAAACCCTCCCGTCACCCGCCGATGTTCGACGGACATGCCTCGATGGTAGGTCGGGCCAAACGCCAGGTGGAGGATTTCTGAGAAGCCTGGTGGAGGATTTCTCACGAGCCGGTGACGGATTTCACGGGATAGGCACCGAGACGTCACACGCATCGGCCACAATGCGTGTAATGACTCTCTTCGACGTCACTTCGTTGAACGATCCGTCGGCCGCGCCGGAAGCGACTGGCGACACCGGAGCCTCGCCGGTACCTGGTGCGGTCGAGCACGTCCCTCTCACGCCGGTGCCTGAGGTCGAGGTGCGCGTGAGCGCGAGGCGTCGCAAGACATCCGAGGCGCGATGGGTGGCGGGCCGGATCGTGGTGACTCTGCCGGCCCATCTCGACGTCGAATCACGTCGGACGACGACTGACTGGCTCGTCGACCGGCTCATGACCAGGTCTCGGCTGCAGTCGAGTGTCGGCGACGACGAGCTGCTCGTCCGTGCGAACGCGCTGAGCGACCGCTACGCCCTCGGCGCGTACCCGTCCTCAGTGCGCTGGGTCACCAACCAGAAGGCTCGCTGGGGCTCGTGCTCCATTCACACGAGAGAGATCCGGATCTCACACCGCTTGCGTGTCGTCCCCGAATGGGTCCTGGACTCGGTGCTCGTGCACGAGCTGGCGCACCTGATCCATCCCGACCACTCCCCCGCCTTCCATCGCCTCGCCGATGCGTACCCCCGCCACCGGGAGGCAGCTGTCTTCCTCAATGGCTACGGTCTCGGCTTGTCCAATCCGTCCTCGTGAGCGAGCCCGCGGACGTGGCCCTGCACTCGTCCCGGCGATCGGGGAAATCGACGTGGGCACAGACCGATAAAGGGCACAAACCCGCAGTTAACGCGACCTCCCCAAACCCGGGACTGACATTCAGACGGGGTCGTCGGCCAGCATTCTCCCCAGTCGCCTGAGGCTCTCGTTCGCGCCGCCCAGCGTGAGCTCAATCTGCCGGGTCAGTAGGAAGAAGCGGTGCAACGGATAGTCGCGGTCGACCCCCACGCCGCCGTGGAGATGCGAGGCCGCGTGGACCACTCGCTGGCCCCCTTCAGCCGCCCAGTATTTCGCCACGGCAATCTCCGCCGCGGCCGGAAGCCCCGCCGCGAGCCGAGACGCGGCCTGCAACGCCGTCAGCCGAATCGCCTCGGTGTCGACGTACGCGTCGGCCGCCCTCTGACCTACGGCCTGGAACGTCGCGATCGGCTTGTCGAATTGCACTCGCGTCTTCGTGTATTCCGCGGTCAGCTCGAGTGCGGCCGCGCAGGCCCCTGCTTCCAGGACGCAGAGCGCAGTCGTTGCGAATTCCGTCATGCACCCGACGATTTCGGCGCCGTCCGCATCCTCGCCACCGAGGAGCCGGTCGACCCCGACGCTGACGCCGTCCAGCTCCACAATCGCCTCTGGACGGCCCGTCGTAGTCGTCTGTCGGGTCAACGAGAGTCCCGGCGCACTGGCGTCGACGATGAAGACCCCGGTGCCGGCGTTCGAGCCGTCCGATGAACGCCGGGTGGCGGGAATCAAGATGGCATCGGCCACGAGCGCGGCGGGCACGCACGCCTTGGTGCCCGAAAGTTGCCACAGTCCGTCGGACTGCTCCGCGGCAACCGTGGTCGGCTCGAGTCCCCCGGGAAGTATGACCTCCCCCACCATCTCGGCCAGTGCGCCGGTGAGGATCGTCTCTCCGTTCGCCACACCGCTCAGCCATGTCTTGCGTTGGGCTTCCGTCCCGAATCGGTCGATGGGGACCGCTCCATAGGCCATCGTCTCGACCACCGGAACGTACGCCGCCGTCCGCCCAGCGGCCTCGAACACCAGACAGGCAGCCACGAAATCGAGCCCGGCACCGCCGACGTCCTCGCCGAGGCTGATCCCGAGCAGGCCGGCTCCCGCCAGCTCGCGCCACAGGTCGCGGTCGATCGGGCCTTCCTCGCCCGCTGCGGCCTCGATTGCCTTCAGTCGTTCGTGTGTCGCCCGCTCACTGAAGATCTGGCCTGCCAGCTGGCGGACGGCTTCTTGTTCCTCGCTGTAAGTGAAATCCACGTATGCGCTCCTTGCGTCGTGTTCAGCGCAGCGACCGGGGCATGCCCAGGCCGAAGATTGCGATCAGGTCCCGCTGAATCTCGTTGGTCCCGCCGCCGAAGGTCAGGATGATCATGGAGCGGGCGTTCATCTCCAAGCGTCCCACGATCACCGCGGCGGGAGAGCCCCGAGTCAGGTAGCCGGCTTGTCCGATGATTTCCATCAGCAAACGGAACGCGCGCAGGTAGAATTCGGTGCCGAACACCTTGATCGTCGATGCGTCGGCCACGTCGAGGTGCCCTTGCGTTCCCTGCCACGCCACCTTCCAGTTGATCAGCCGGAGGAACTCGAGCTCGGCGTGCACGCGAGCCAAGTGCTCTTGTACCCACTCCTGGTCGACAACGCGCCGCCCGTCGGGGAGTTTCGTCGCCTGGGCCCAAGCCCGGACGTCGGTGAGCACCCGCTCAATGATGCCCGGCGAACAGAGCGTGACCCGCTCGTGGTTGAGCTGGTTGGTGATGAGGTTCCAGCCTTGGTTCTCCCCGCCCACCAGCGCGCTCGCCGGCACTCGCACGTCCTCGTAGAACGTGTAGTTGATGTTGTGGTCTCCGAGCAGCTTCATCGGTACCACTCGTATTCCCGGTGTGTCCATGGGAACCACGAACATGGAGATCCCTTTGTGCTTGGACACGTTGGCGTCGGTCCGGGTGGCCAACCAGATGTAGTCTGCGTCGCCGGCCAGACTGGTGAAGATCTTCGACCCGTTGATGACGTACTCGTCTCCGTCACGAACTGCTCGCGTCGTCAGCGAGGCCAAGTCCGTGCCGGAATTTGGTTCGGTGTAGCCGATGCAGAAGGAGATTTCGCCAGCCAGGATCTTCGGAAGAAAGAACTCCTTCTGCTCCTGCGTGCCGAAGTTCATAAGAGTGGGGCCGACCGTGTTGATCGTGAGCATGGGAACAGGTGCCCCACTGCGCATCGATTCGTCGAAGAAGATGAACTGCTCTACGGCTGAGCGACCTTGACCACCCCACTCGGTTGGCCAGCCGATACCGAGCCAGCCGTCACTGCCCATCCTCTTGACCACCTTGCGCACAGCAGGTCCGATGCCACCGGCATGGGACAGCTCCTCCTCCACCTCTGGAGTGAGCAACTGTTGGTAATAGGCGCGCAGTTCGCTCTTGAGCGCCTGCTGTTCCTCGGTGTACGCGATCTCCATGTATCCCTCCCGGGCCCGATGGCGCTCCGGACCACATCGACGCCTCGCCTGCACCATTCCGACCAGGCACGGCCGTGGTGAAAGAGGCGTACTAGAACACGTTACAGTCCGCTCGTCTGAGCGGCCAACCTGGTCGGGCTCGCGGTGGGCGCCATTCGCATCCGGGTCGGGCCATGCCGACCAGGGACTGCCGGGCCGCGACGACCAGGGGCGGAGAGGGATCCGCGACCGGCAAGTAACCTGCGAAACGCCTCGGGCCGGGCCCTGGGCCACATCGCCGAGTGAGGAGCAGACCAGCCATGCCAGAAGCCGTCATCGTCGCCACGGGCCGCACGCCGATCGGGCGCGCCGAACAAAGGATCGCTCGTCGAGTGCCGACCCGACGACCTGAGCGCACTGGTGATCAAGGCCGTGCTGGACAAATTGCCCCAGCTCGAACCGACCCAGGTGGAGGACGTGATCCTGGGCTGCGGCCAGCCGGGCGGTGAGGCCGGGTACAACGTGGCCCGTGTCGCCGCCATCCTGGCCGGATTGCCCGAGGTGCCCGGAGTCACGGTCAATCGGTACTGCTCCTCGTCGCTGCAGACGATCCGGATGGCAGCTCACGCCATCCGCGCCGGCGAAGGCGACGTGTTCGTGGCGGCGGGCGTCGAGACCGTGAGCCGCTACCGGAACGGTGCCTCGGACACGGGACCGCACAACCCCGAGTTCGCCCAAGCGGAGGAGCGCACCAAGGTGCGTACCCCCGCCGTGACCGAGCCGTGGAGTGCGCCCGCGGGCTTGCCCGACGTGTACATCGCCATGGGCCAGACGGCCGAGAACGTTGCCGAGTACGAGAAGGTCACGCGCGGGGAGATGGATGAGTTCGCGCTCCTCTCGCAGACTCGAGCCGTCCAGTCGCAGGAGAACGGCTTCTTCGAGCGCGAGATCATTCCGGTGACGCTCTCTGATGGCACCGAGGTGACCAAAGATGACGGTCCGCGGCCGAACACGACCCTCGAAGGGCTGGCCAGCCTCAAGCCGGTCTTCCGCGAGGGCGGCACCGTCACCGCTGGCAACGCGTGTCCGCTCAACGACGGCGCTGCCGCGGTGGTCGTGATGAGTGACACCAAGGCGAAGGAGTTGGGCATCACGCCCCTGGCACGCATCGTGGCGAGCGGTGTGTCCGGACTCAACCCCGAGATCATGGGTCTGGGGCCGATCGACGCCTGCCGCCAGACACTGAAGCGGGCCAACATGACGATCGACGACATTGATTTGGTCGAGATCAACGAAGCCTTCGCCGCTCAGGTCATCCCCTCGGCGAAGCACCTCGGGATCAGCTGGAACAAGCTGAACGTGAAAGGCGGCGCGATCGCACTCGGCCATCCCTTCGGCCAGACGGGAGCACGCATCATGACGACGCTGCTCAACGCCCTCGAGGACACCGGCAAGACGATCGGCCTCGAGTCGATGTGCGTGGGCGGTGGACAGGGCATGGCCATGATCGTGGAACGATTGAGCTGACGCTTCCCGCCTGGACGAGCGGTTTGCGCCGACGCGAGCGTCACGAGGTTCTGGCGTCCGAGCTTTGACTTGAGGTGTGGTCGACGGTACGGATCGTCGGCGCTGGTCTGTCCTTCAGGACGCTTGGGTCTCGCCTACTGCGTCGTCGACCGTCGGAACGGGACCCGGGTCGACGCCTTCACGCTCCGCCAGGTAGAGGGACACCACGTCGCCGAACAAAGCGAGATCCACGAAACGTGCCAGGTCATCGTCTCCCTCCGCCCTGACCTCGACGATTCCGGCCATCACTTCGTCCGTCGCCTCGGTCACGACGTCGAACATGCGAGCACTCTCGGCGTCCTCGCCGTCGTGACGGAGTAGGACCAGGGAGACGACCTGGCGGGTCACGTCGCCGCTCTGACCCCATCCGGCCAGCTCGTCGTGGACGAGCTCCGGCAAGGCCGCGCAGAAGGCCGGGGTCTTGGCATTCAGGTTGATCTGCGCCTTCCAGCGCCGCGCCGCCACAGCGAACACGCCGGCCGAACCGTAGACGAGCGGGATCGTCCGACCGATCTGCCGGGCCACACGCTCCCCCGGACCTCCCGGTTCGAAAAGACGGTCACGGCGCCGCGCCAGGGACGCCGAGGCGGCCCTGACCGAGGGCTCAGGGTCGAGCGCGCTTCCCGCCCTGTTGAGTGCCGCCAGGATGGACACCGTCGCTGGCCCTACCGCGCTCCTGCCAGCCGGACCCGGCGGACCGATCGGGCAGCGCGCCACGGCGCGATCGCCCAACATGGCCAACGGGCCATCGGGAGCGATAACCACGACGGGCGAACCCGCTGTCCAACGCCGCCGCAGTGGCCGCGATGGTCGTCGAACTGCTGCCGGAGCACGATACGGCCAACACGAGGGTGTCCGAGTCGACGAACGCCGGCAGCTGATGGACCTGCGCCCACCCAGATCGGCACGGACGAGTGCGGGGTGGGCAGCGCCGCCGCGGCGGCTCCGGCGATGCCTCCCGCTCCGACCCCGATCACCGCGATGGCGCGGACGCCGTCAGTGAAGCGCACCCCTTCGAGCGCACCGACCCGCCGCGTCGAGCGCCTGGGACACCCGCTCCGGTTGCCCGGCCGTGGCCTCTCGCAGCCCGAGCGTGTCCGGGCCGCTCCCGTTCACCCCTTCTCGGGGCCGGTGGCGCGAACCGCATCCTTCTCGGCCTTCGCCGAGAGACGTGCATGCTCGGCGTCGCCCACATCGGCCGCCTCGTCGACGAGCAGCACCGGTACACCGTCGACGACGGCGTAGCTCTTCTTGAGACGCGGGTTGTAGAGCACATCCTCGTCCTCGAACCAGAGCAGCGGGCCTTTGTCGATGGGACAGGCCAGGACGTCGAGCAGCAGCGGGTCGAGGGTCATTGGAGGGCTCCTGTGTTTCGGCTTTCCAGTTGGGATATCTGCGTTTCGAATTGTTTATCGATTTTGCAGGCCTTGCGGGGTATGCGGGCGATGGGCATTTGCTTCTGGCCTTGGACGTGTCTCGGCAACGACGGACCTACGGACCCGCCGCGTAGGAGGCGATCAGCGCCTCGACCTCGGCCACGTGATCGGCGCACAACGTCTGGCGTTCTCGCCTCGACGTTGAGGCGGAGCAGCGGCTCGGTGTTGGAGGGCGCGCGTTGTACCACCAGTCGGCGTGCTCGACGGTGAGTCCGTCGAGCAGGTCCACCGCACGCACCAGAGGATCGTTCGGATTCGGCCATGGCGGCAACCGTGGCCGGCGGGTTCGCGACCTCCGTGTTGATCTCGCCGGAGTCGGCGTAGCGCTCATAGGGCGCGAGCATGGCTGAGAGCGGCTGATCACTCCGGCTCATCAGCTCGAGCACGATCAGCGCCGTGATGATGCCAGAGTCGGCCCGGAAGTTGTCCCGGTAGTAGTAGTGCCCCGAGTGCTCCCGCCGAAGATGGCGCCCGTCTCCGCCATGATCTGCTTGATGAACGAGTGACCCACCCTGGTGCGCACGGGATTGCCCCCCAGCTCGCGGATCACCTCGGGAACGACGTGGGAGCAGATGAGGTTGTAGAGGACGGTCTCGCCCGGATGTTTGGCCAGCATCGACGAGGCGACGAGCGCCGTGGTGAGCGAACCCGAGACCGGCTCGGACCTCTCGTCGACAAGGAAGACACGGTCGGCGTCGCCATCGAAGGCGAGACCGACGTCCGCGCCATGCTCGAGTACCGCCCGCTTGAGGTCCACCAGGTTCTCCGGCTGAATGGGGTCGGCCGGGTGATTCGGAAAGTTGCCGTCGAGCTCGGGATAGAGGATCTCGACGTCGAGAAGGGAGACGCTCGAAGACAATCGGCACGACCAGCCCGCCCATGCCGTTGGCCGTGTCCGCGACCACCGGAGCGGGCGCAGCGCGGACACGTCGACGAAGGAGACGACGTGGTCCGCCCAGGCCTCGAGGAGGTCGAGCTCACGCCGTGCACCCAACAGCGGGCCGATCGGCTCGCCGAGCAGATCCTCGGCTGTTGCCTCAATATCGGCGAGGCCGGTGTCCCGTCCGATCGGACGTGCGCCGGACAAGCACAGCTTGAGGCCGTTGTACTGCGCCGGGTTGTGCGATGCCGTGAACATGGCCCCGGGCGCATCGAGATGGCCCGAGGCGAAGTACAAGAAGTCGGTGGACGCCATGCCCAGGTCGGTCACGTCGATGCCTTCCGCCCGGACTCCGTCGGAGAAGGCGCCGGAGAGCTGCGACGCCCGACTCGCGCATGTCGCGGGCGACCAGGATCTCGGGGCGCCGGCGAAGCGGGCCATGGCGCGTCCGATGGCACGGCACATGTCAGCGTCGAGCTGGTCGGGGACGGTGCCACGCACGTCGTAGGCCTTGAAGACCTGGTGCATCCTGCTCATCGGGCTGCATCCGCTCATACGGGCCACCGCTCACGGGCGCCCACCATAGACATCCCAGTCGGGTGCACGGAGACGGCCCGTCGGTGCCGTGGCCCCGTTAGGCCCGCGGACCCGCCCGTTCGGGGCGCCGGGACAGCCCGTTCGGGTCCGGAGACCCGGTCGGCAGGCCTCCGGATCGACGGGAGGTCAGTGGACGAGGCCGCTCCCGTTGCCCAGGATGGCCACGATGGCGACGAGGTTGAACGTGGCGTGCGCCACCATGTTCATGCCGAGGCGCCCGGTGCGATACGAGACGGCGGCCAGCACGATGCCGAAGAAGGCGAGCCCGGCCAGCTGGACCAACTCGCCGTGGGCCAGGCCGAAGAGGAGCCCGTCGAGGACGACCGCCGTGACGACGCCGGCCACGCGGCCGCGCCGCCGGCGCGCCGAGGGGGGTGAGGATCCGGACCAGCGCCTTGAGCAGCAGGCCCCGGAAGAAGAGCTCCTCCATGGCGGGCGCGAGGACCACCGTGGCGATGGCGATGACACGAAGCCGCCGCCGTGGGAGCCGCCCGTCAGCTTCTGCGACGGGCCGTTGAAGTCGTGGATCTCGTGCTGGAAGGGCGCGTACATGATCGCCACGAGATCTGGCCGCCGATGCCGATGAGGATCCCGACGCAGGTCGACGAGCCGGAAGCGGAGGCCGAGGTCGCGCAGGAAGTGGCGCGTTCCCTGGGTCCGGCTGGCCAGCCAGGGCGCGCCGATGAACCCGACCCACAGCCCGAGCAGGGTCGACGACGACGTACCACTCGGGCGGGATCGCCGCGTTGGCGATGGCCTGCATCTCGGCCGACGGTCTTGCCCGCGACGACGCCCGCGACCTAGCCGAAGATGGACGCGCGCCGAGCTGGCCGACGAGGAAGCCGACGAGGGCGTAGAGGAGCCACATCCAGCCCTGGTGCTTGGTCTGCGGGGGGACCCAGGGCGTATCGAGGAAGGGGGCGTCGACGGGCGCGAGCGGGCGGCGGTGGCGGGTGGGCCCGTCGCGGTCGGCGCCCCGGCGGATGCGGCGTACCGCCGGGGCGGAAGGGGCCCCAGCGCCGGAGGGAGGCGGCGGGGGCGGCGGAGGCGGCGGGGGCGGGGGCGGGCTGCTGGACCCAGTCTCTCGGCAGGTAGCCCGGCCGGGACGGGGCCCGGGGGCCGGGCGGGCGGCCCGGGCGGCCCTGGCCGGAGCGCCGCCGGGCTCGGTGTCGGTCATCGGGCAAACGTTACCGGCGCCCCGAAGGCCAGGACCTGCAGGACGGCATGCGATGCCGCAACCCGGGCGGTCAACCGCCAGAGGGCGGCGCGTAGCATGGTCGGGTGAGCCCACAGCGCACGGACAAGCCCGCGGGCGCCCCGGCACGCCCGCTGGCGGCGGTGACGGCGGTCAGCCCGGGGCGCCGAGCGGCGGCCAGAGCTGGCGCTGGCTCTGGGGCGTCCTCGCCGTCGGGATCGTGGCCATCCTGCTCGCCGTCGGCACGATCAAGACCACCAACGCCAAGACGATCACCTACACCAAGTACATGCAGGAGGTGACGTCCAAGCAGGTCTCCACGGCCAAGATCTCCAACGCCACGGGAACGATCACCGGGAACCTGAAGGACGGCACCACCTACACGGTCCAGGGCCCGACCCCCTCGCTGCCCAACGACGTCTCCACCATGCGCAACGACGGGGTCGAGGTCAGCTTCCCGACCCCGCGCTCGAACCTGCTCAGCGACTTCCTGCCCTACATCTTCATCATCGGGATCGGCGCGGCCTTCATCTACTTCATCGGCCGCCAGACCCGGGGCCAGATGTCGGGGATCATGTCGATCGGCCGCTCCAAGGCCAAGATCTTCAGCAGCGACCGGCCCACGCACGACCTTCGACGACGTCGCCGGCTACAACGGGGTCAAGCAGGAGATCAGCGAGGTCGTCGACTTCCTGAAGTCGCCCGGCCGCTTCAAGGAGATCGGGGCCAAGATCCCCAAGGGCGTGCTGCTCGTCGGCCCGCCCGGCACCGGCAAGACCCTGCTCGCCCGCGCCGTCGCCGGCGAGGCCGGCGTGCCCTTCCTGTCGGTGAGCGGCTCGGACTTCATGGAGATGTTCGTCGGCGTCGGCGCCAGCCGGGTCCGCGACCTGTTCCAGACCGCCCGCAAGCAGGCGCCGGCCATCATCTTCGTCGACGAGATCGACTCCATCGGCCGCAAGCGCGGCGCCGGGCTCGGCGGCGGCCACGACGAGCGCGAGCAGACCCTCAACCAGATGCTCTCGGAGATGGACGGCTTCGACACCGTCCGAGGGCGTCGTGATGATCGCGGCGACCAACCGGCCCGACATCCTCGACCCGGCGCTGCTGCGGCCGGGCCGCTTCGACCGCCAGATCGTCGTCCCGCTGCCCGACCTCGAGGAGCGGCTCCCGATCCTGCAGGTCCACTGCAAGGACAAGCGCATGGCGCCCGACGTCGACCTCGAGCGTCGTCGCCCGGGGCACGCCCGGCATGAGCGGCGCCGACCTGGCCAACCTCGTCAACGAGGCCGCGCTCCACGCCGTGCGCCGCGGCAGCCCCGACATCGCGATGGCCGACTTCGAGACCGCCCGCGACCGGGTGCTCATGGGCCAGCGCCGCGAGTCCATGGTGCTCTCGGAGGCCGAGAAGGAGCGCGTCGCCTACCACGAGGGCGGCCACGCCGTGCTCGCCTACGTGCTCGAGCACGCCGACCCGGTGCACAAGGTGACCATCCTCCCGACGGGCATGGCGCTCGGGCGTCACCCAGCAGCTGCCCGATGGAGGAGCGGCACATCTACCCGCGCGAGTACATCGAGGACTCGCTGTGCGTCCGCATGGGCGGTCGCTGCGCCGAGCTGCTCGTCTACGGCGACCTCTCGACCGGCGCGGCCAACGACCTCGTCGGCAACACCGAGCTCGCCCGCAAGATGGTCCGCGAATGGGGCATGAGCGACGAGATCGGCCCGATGGCGTGGGGCTCGCAGGGCCAGGTGTTCCTGGGCGAGGACCTGATGCACACCCGCGACTACTCCGAGGACACCTCCAGGGTCATCGACGAGGAGGTCGAGCGCATCCTGCGCGACGAGGAGGGGCGGGCCATCGACGTGCTGAGCCAGCACCGCGGCGGCCTCGACGCCGTCGCCCGGGCCCTGCTCGACAACGAGACCATCGACGGGGCCGAGGTCGGCCGCCTGGTCGACGAGGCCTACGGATCGCCCGTGCACACCGAAGGGGCGAAGTCGGTCCCCCAGTTCAGCAGCGCCGTCGTGAACGGGCTGGCGAACGGGAACGGCAACGGCGCCGCACCCGAGCCCGCGCCTGCGACGGTTCAGCCGCCGGCTCCCGGTGCCGGTGCCGGTGCCGGCGCTTCGGATTCGGCTTCCTCGTCCGCCTCCGTCGGCGGGTCGCCCTCCGACGGCTGGCCGCCCCCGCCGTGGCCGCCCAAGAACGCAGCGGACGCGCCGCCGCTCGTGCCGCCCCCGGAGGACTCGGCACCTCGCTGAGCCCCGCGCCCGAACCGATCCGGTCCGGGCGGCGTCATGAAGGGGGATGGTGGAGCAGGAGCTGCGCGAGCTCGAGAACTGGCTCGACGAAGGCTACGAGTCGTCCTACCGCACGGCCTGCCTGATCCTGGGCAACCGCGCCGACGCCGAGGAAGCAGTGCAGGACGCCTTTCTGCGCGCCTGGCGATTCCGCGACTCGCTCACTTCCGTGCCGAGCATCCGGCCCTGGCTCTACCGCGTGGTCGTCAACGCGTGCTATTCCAAACTGCGCCGGGAGATACCTCACCGTGACCGCCGTGCCGGCGACGAGCACCTCGAAGGCGTGCCCGCACACACGGAGGGTCCCGAGGCCCGCGCCGTTGATGGCGAGACGGCCGGAACCGTGCTGGCGGCGCTGGCCCGGCTGCCCCTGTCGTTGCGCGTCCCGATCGTCCTGCGCTACTACGCCGACCTGAGCGAACGCGACATCGCGCTGGCGATCGCCCGGCGCCCGGGCACGGTCAAGTCCCGCCTGCACGAGGCGCGGCGCCGGCTGGCGGCGGACCCCGATCTGTGCGCGCTCACCGCCGGGTTCGCAGGCGACGGCGACGGCGACGGCGATGGGGGACCCTCCGATGACCTCGACGCGCAAGGGCGAGGCGAACCGGCTGCAGAGAGTGGAGGACCTTCGCGATGACGACGCTGGACGACGACCGGCTCGCCTCCGCGCTGGCCGAGGCCGCGCGGAGCTTCGACGTTCCCGCCGACGGCCCGAGGGCGATCATCGCCCGGGCACGGACGGTCCACGCCGAGGTGTCGACGGGGGCTGGGACGGAGGCGGCGGCGGGGGACGTTCCGGCGGCGGCTCCACCCGGAGCGCACGTCGGCCCGCTGCGGCGTAGCGTCGGCGCGGCGCGTCGGCACCGGCTCGCGACCGTGGCCGCCTGCGCCGTCGCGCTGCTGATCGCGCTGGCCGCAGTGGGCACGCTGACCCGCTCGTCGACGCCGCCCCGGACGACAGCGAGCCTGGCGCGCCCGCCGGCGCACGTGCCGGCGCATGCCCCACCTTCCTCCCCGACGCCACCCGAGGCCGAGAACGCGGCGCCGCAGCCGCAGTACAAGGCGGTTGGGCCCGCGTCGTCGACGAACAGCGCGGACAGCGTGACGCCCCTGGCGCGCGCCGGCTCCGGCACGACATCGGCGGGCGCGCCCTTCAGCCCGCAGCTGCCGAGCGATGCCGTCGGGCAGTCGAGCAGGATCGAGCAGTCGGGCACGCTGGGGCTCACCGTCGGACGCGGGGCCGTGCAACGCACCGTGACCGCGCTGACCGCGCTGGCCGGTGCCCACGGCGGCTTCGTCGCCAACTCCCAGACCCAATCGGGGGCGGACGGCGCCCCGCACGGCAGCGTGACCCTGGAGGTTCCGGTGGACAGTTTCGCGGCGGTGCTCAAGGGAGCCGAGGCCCTCGGCCGAACCTCGGGGGTGTCGACCCAGGCCACCGACGTCACCGGCCAGTACGTCGACCTGCAGGCGCGCATCGCGGCGCTCGAGTCGAGCCGTCAGCAGTACCTCACCATCATGGCCAGGGCGACGACGATCGGTGACGTGCTGTCGGTGCAGGAACAGATCGACTCCATCCAATCGCAGATCGAGCAACTCCAGGGGCAGCTCCAGGTCTTGAAGAGCGAGACGTCGTACTCGAAGCTGACCGCCACGGTGAACGAGGCCTCGGCGCCGCCGCAGCCCTCGCCGCTGCCCGAGCCGGGCCTGGTGCAGGCGTGGCACCAGAGCCTCGGCGGCTTCGTCGACGGCGTCGATGGCGTCGTCCGCCTGGCCGGGCCGACACTCTTCGCCCTGGTGATCCTGGCGGGCGTATCGGTCGGCGGGCGGGCTCTGTGGCGCCGCTACCGGCGGCACAGCCTCTGACAGGACCGCCCTCTGACAGGTCCGCCCTCGGGCGGGGGCCGTAGGTGCGTCAGCCGCCGATGGCCGCGCCGAAGGGGATGCCCGGCATCGTCACGACGCCGTAATTGCCGCTCGGGCCGACGTCCTCGCTGATGGCCAAGGGCCCGGGCGACTCGACGACGAGGGGCTGGAGGCCCACGCTCAGGAGCTGGGCCAGGCTCACCGTGGCCGTGGCGCCTGCGGGCACGGTCCCGGACCCGACCGCACGCCGCCCGTCGGGGCCGAGCGCGTAGAGCGAGTAGGGCTCCGTCTTGCCCGAGACGTTGGCCAGCGCCACGTGCTCGGGGGTGGCACCGTTCACGACCGCGCGAAGCAGGCGTGCCGGGGGGCGGGAGCACCCACCAACCCTCCGGCGCCGATGCGCTCGCGCCGTCGACGGCGTTGGACGCTCCAGCCTGGGGGGCGGGTGCGGACCCGGGCGCCACCACGAGCCGGCCGACCACCACGCCGGCCCCGCCGCTCGCGTCGACCTGCGCGGTGTAGGGGTCGCGGGCCGGGATGCGCGTCTGCGCACTGGTAACGAGCACCCACGTGGTGCCCGGCCGGACCATCGCGCCGAGCGGGTGCAAGGGCCCCGAGGCCAGTCTCAAGCGCACCGTGACCGCCTCGACCGTTGGGCCCGGGTTGAAGACGTCGAGCGCCGAGGAGCCTCCCGAGAGCTCCTGGGCCTGGGGGATCATCCAGTGGGCCTGGGCGCGCGGCACTCCGGGAAGGACGGACAGTCCGCCCGGCGAACCGGCCCGGACCAGGACCTCGGACGCCACCACGCGTCCCGTCCGGGCGTGGACCACGGTGGAGACGGTCGAGGTGTCCTGTACCTCGCTCGCCACGTTCTCGACCTGCAGGCTGCCCGGCGGCAACACGATTCCCTGGTAGTTGAGCGGGTGCACGACCCCCGACGGGGTGATGAAGGCGAGATCCACGACGACCGGGGTCGAAGTCGGATTGAGCAACGAAATGAAGAGCCGGGCCGACCCGGCGGTGGTGCCACTCGGGAAGTACCAACTCGCCGAGGTGGTGCTCTGGCAGGGCGCCTCGGACCAGCCCGAGGGGCCGTGTACGGCCTGGGTGACGGCCACTCCGCCTCCGGAGATCGTCACCTCCTGGGAGAACCACGAACCAGACGCCGGCCGGGCGAGCGAGGGGACCACCACGCCGCGGGCGGGGACCGCCACCGCCGTCTTCGCCGCCGCCCCGGTGTCCGACACCTCGGTGACGGTGCCGGCCGACGCCGCCGACGTCGTGTTCGTCAGCACCAGCTCTCCGGGCGCCACGCCGGACGCGCCCGACTGCCCGGTGCAGTACCACGCGGACGATTCGGCGTCGGGGGCGCCGACGACGGACGCGAGACCGCTCGAGGTGGCGGGCGCAGGACTGCGCGTGCCGGCGACGACTCCGACGACGGCGACCACGGCGGCGACGAAGACGAGCACCCGCCAGCGGCGCTCAGGGCTGTGGTGGGCGGGGTTCACGGACCGGCCGTCGCAGCCACGTCGTCGAGCTCCAACGGGTCGTCCGCGTCGGCGCCGCGACCCGCCTGGTCCGGTCCGGGCGGCCGGCGCCGTTCCCAGCGGGGCCGCCCGAGCAGGGCCAGCGCCAGCGCCGCCCACAGGGCCACCTCGAGCAGGACCGCGGCGGGGACGTAGGGGAAGTTCGTGAACGACAGCGTGGCCGACCCCGCGCCGGTGGCGTACTGGGCGGCCCAGCCGAAGGCCGGCCGGCGCACCACGGGATGGCTCCCGGTGTCCAGCGAGAAACTGCCGGCCGGTGCGTACCCGGCGTAGACGGTCCCCTCGGGCACCGGACCGGCCGCCGACCCGGTCGCGCCCGAGGCCGAGAGCACCGGCCGCCAGCCCACCACGTCGCCCGGGCCCGGGTACGCCCACTCGGACCCGGTCGGTAACGGCACGCGTCGGGCGGCATTGACCGGCACGAAGGCCGCGTTCGCGAAGACCTGCACCCCCACCTGGCCGGGCACGACCCGGAGGTCGCCCTGCTCGAAGAGGTCTTCGAGGAGGCCCGGGGGCGGCGGGGCGCTGACCGAAGACGGCTCGCTCCCGACCTGGGAGGGTGAGACGCCGTCGAGGACGACGACGTAGCGGACGCCCGCACCCGCCAGCAGCCGCCCGAGGTGCACCGTCCCACCAGAAGCGGCCAGCCGGACCGCGTCACCCACCAGGGCGGCCGGCCCGGGCCCGGCGGGTGTCAACACCTGCGAGGAGTCCGGCAGCTGCTCCGGGGTGAGCGAGTAGGCGAGCCCGGATTGGACCGACCAACCGCCCACGGGGAGCGCCCGCGGGTCCCCGAGCCACAGCACGCGGGCCACGCCCGGCGACGCCGGGTGGCCGAGGAAGGACAACGTCTGCTCGACTCCCGCCGATGGCAGCCCCCAGCGCCCGTCGGCGGCGGCGGCGGCCACGGGCAGGAGCCCGAGGGCGACGCCGACGAGCGCGAGGACGCCGACGACCTGGCGCCAGCCGAACTCCAGGCCGCCCAGGTCGTTCTCGAACGCCGAGATCCCGAGGCCGACCGCGGCCGCCACGGCGAAGGCCGCCGGAGCGAGGACCACGGACTCGGACGGGGTGAAACTCCCCGTGTCGCCTCTCGTCGTCACCAACGCCAGAACCCACGAGGCCACGGCGAGGACCCAGAGGCGTGAGGCCCAGGTCAGCCTCGGCCCCCGAGCGATCACCAGCGGCAGAGCTGCTGCCGCCACCACGAGCCACACCAAGGGCGAACGAGCCTCGGGCCCGATGGCGAAACGGATCACCTCGCCCCAGTCCGGGGCGTTCGCGGCCGCGACCGGCAGTCCGAAGATGGTGACCGCGGACCGACCGGCCAGGGCCGTCCCGATCGCCCACGGCGCGGTGAGGACCAGGGCGACCCCGACCGCCTCGAGTGCGGTGACCACCAGACGCCAGGCCGCGGTCCGCACGCCGACGAGCGCCGAGCCGGCGGCCCAAGCCAGAGCGGCGAGGAGAACCATCGGGAACACGGCCGGCGCGAACGCGCCCGCCAGAGCGACGAGCGCTCCGAGCACCGCGATCTGGCCGCCTCGAGTACTGCGCCAATGCGGCCCCTCCTCGGTTGCGAAGGGCGCGAGCCCGCCGGCCCGGGCCAGCCGGGTGGCGATGAACGGAAAGAGGGCGTACGCGACCAGCCCGTCCCACCGCCCGGTGCCGAGGGCGCCGTAGGGCAGGGGGAGGCCCAGGTAGCAGACGACCGCGACGACCCGGGCCCGGGGCGCTACGAGCGGGCGCATGAAACGCGAGAGCCCGAGGGCCCCGAGTGGGATGCATCCGAGCAAGAGGACGTGCTGCGCCGTGCCCATCGACCCGAGTAGGAGCGTGCCGGCGAACGCCATGACGCCGAACGCGGGCGAAGCGGGCGCCGTGGTGCCCACGCCGACCGACTGCCAGCCGGAGAACAGGTGGTGCCAGGTCGCCGACCAGGACGGCAACGGGGCGAGCTGCCCGACCGTGGGCAGGGTGCCGAGGAGGAGCTCGCGGGTCCCGAACGCGACCACGGCGAGGGCCAGGACGATCACGAGCGCGCGCTGGCGCCCGGTGCCGAGCGGCGCCGTGCGGACCCGGTGCCCGAAACGATCACGTCCGGCGCGGTGGCCCAGGTCGTCGAGGTCGTCGAAGTCCGCGTCCTCGCTGAAGGCGAGGCCGACGCTCCCGGTGAGCACCGCCACGTCGCCGGGCTCGTCGGCTCGGGTTCGCCCACGTCGGGCACCCCGCGCGAGGCCGAGACTGCGTTGGCGGCCTCCAGACCCTGGTGGGTCAGGCGACTGAAGTAGCGAGAGAGCCGGGCGCTCCCATGAAGCTGCAGACGGCGCACCTCGGCATCGGGGAAGAGACGGTGCGCCGCCAGTTCGGCTCGCAGCTGCGAGATCTCGGTCCGGTGCCGTGCGTTCCATCGCCAGGCCCCGGCCACGGCCCTCACCCGGTCACGGTCACGCGACAGCACGGCCACCACGAGCTCCCCCAACGCCAGCAGCGCCGCCTGCGGCAGCACCCGCGCCAGGGTGAAGCGGGTGTAGCACTTCAGCACGGCTCGCAGCTCGTGCCGGCGCTGGAGCATCTGCATGGTGACCGGATGACGGCCCTGGTCCGGATCACCACGGCCAGCGCTTCGAGTCCTCCTGCTACCGCTTCGCGGTGACGCACCCGGGCTTCGGGCGCGACGACCACCCGGGAGCCAGCCACCTGCGCTCGCCACGAGAGGTCGAGATCCTCCCCCATGGCCACGATCCCCGCATCGAAGCCCTTGAGCTCGCGCCACAGGTCGGCCCTGACCAGGGTGCAACCTCCTGGAGCCACGAAGACGTCCCGAACCGCGTCGTGCTGTCCGTGGTCGACCTCGCCCTCGAGGATGCGGTCGACGACGGCTCCGGTCTTGTCGCAGCTCATGCCGACGTGCAGGAGGACGTGCGGGTCGTCCCAGTTGACGAATTTCGGCGAGACGATCCCCGCATTGGAGCGGACCGACTCTTCGACCAGTCGATGCACGCAGTCAGGGTCCAGCGCGACGTCGTCGTGGCACAGCAGGAAGAACGCCGCGCCCTCGACCATGTCGAGAGCCTCGTTGGTGGCTGCGGTGTACCCAGGCCGGCCCGGCAGGTGACGGACGAATGCGTCGGGCAGGACCCTGGCGACCCGCGCCGTGACAGTCGCCTCGTCCTCGCCCTGGGACAGGACCAGGACCGACAGCTCCGCGTAGTCCTGCGCGGCCAGCGACGACATCGCCTCGTCGAACCAGGGGCCGGGGTCGGTCGTCACGACGACCGCGACCACTGCCGGCACCTGGGCGTCCATGAAGTGCACGAGGCTATCGGGTGGGGCTTTCGGCTCTCTGGCACGAAGTCGGCCCGATCCAGGCACAAAAACGGCCCGAAGTGCTTGCTAGAGTTTACCAAACGTGATACTCTTGCACGTACAGAGGCCCGGGCGGCACGCCTCGGGCTCAACACTCAAGTCAACCCTCAGACCATCAGGAGGTCCCTCATGACCGAAGTCAACGCAACCGTCGCACTCCGTGACCAAGGACGTCATCGACTTGGCCCGCGACATCACCTACGTCGCCGTCGGACTGGGCGTGCTCGGTTACCAGCGCCTTCAGGTGCACCGGGTCGAGCTGCACAACAAGCTTCCCCGTGATTTCTCGCTGGACCAGGCCATCGGCGACGTCCGCGGCGGTGTCTCGAAGGGTCTCGGACCAGATGGACGAGCTGGCGGAGTCGGCCACCAGGCTCCTCGAGACCACCTTGCAGCCGCTGGAAGAGCGGCTGCCGCCGACCGTCGGCCAGCTGACCGTCAAGGCGCGGGAGCAGGCGCGGGAAGTGCGATCCCAGATCCGCCAGCTCGGCGACGCCTGACCCCCTCCACGTCCCCGGAGCATCGCCCCGGGGCGACCGACGACGTCTCGTCTCCTCAGTCCGCCCGCCACGAGGAGAGGACGTCGGCGAGCGTCGTCGCGAGCGGGATCGAGCGGCTCCCACCCCGTCGTGTCGCGCACCCGGCCGGCATCACCGCGTAGGACGGGCACGTCGACCGGGCGGACCAGCTTCGGGTCCGTCTCGAGCACGAGATCGGCGCCGGCGAGTACCAGGAGTTGCTCGGCCACCTCGGCCATGGAGACGTCGCGGCCCGAGCACACGTTGTAGACCGTCCCGGGCGCCCCGCCGGTCACCAGCAGCCGGTACGCCGCCACCACGTCCCGCACGTCGGTGAAGTCCCGGCGGGTCGTCAAGGTCCCGACCCGGAGCGACGCGGCCCGGCGCGCTGAGCCTCGACGATGCGTTGGGCGAGCGCCGGCACGAAGAAATTGGCGGACTGCCCCGGACCGATGTGGTTGAACGGCCGGACCACGATCACCGGTTGGCGGTACCCGCGCCACGCCTGGAGCGCCACCACCTCGGCCGCCAACTTGCTGGCGGCATAGGGGCTGGCCGGTGCCGCGGGCGAGTCCTCGCTCAGCGGGAGCTGTCCGGGCGTGACGGTGCCGTAGATCTCGGCGGAGCTCACGACCAGAACCCGCGCGTCGGCCGCGTGGGACCGGGCGGTGGCGAGGACCTCCGCCGTGCCGAGGACGTTGACCTTGAGCACCTGGCTCGGGTCCTCCCAGCTCTCCCCCACGTGGGTCATCGCCGCCAGGTGGTAGACCGCCTCGGGCTCCACGTCGGCCATGACGCGGCCCACCGCGGCGCCGTCCGCCACGTCGGTCTCGATGTCGATCACCGCGACCTCGTCTCCGTGCGACTCGAGGTGCGAAACCAGCCAGTGACCGACGAAGCCCTTTCCCCCCGTGACGAGCGCCCGCATCGCGACGGAACCCTACCGCCGGCCCGAGATCGCCTCGGTGTAGGCGGCCAAGTGGAGACCGACGCTGGCCTCCCAGGTGAACCCCGCCGCGACGCGCCGACCGAGCTCGCGTGCGGGGGTCGGCCGCGTCCCGCGACGAGGGCCGCGTCCATGGCCTGGGCCAGCTCGCTCCACGCGCCGGGACGGACGAGGATGGCCGCGCCCTCGGCCACCTCCGCCATCGCCGTGCCCTCCGTCGTCACGAGCGGCGCCCCGCAAGCCAGCGCCTCGAGCGCGGGCAGCCCGAACCCCTCCTCGAGGGCCGGGTAGGCCGCCACCGCGGCCCGGCGCAGCAGGGCGGGGACCGCCTCGTCGGGCAGATAACCGGTACGGATGATCCGATTTCGGTGGCGCGCCGCGGCCAGGGCCCGCTCGGTGGCAGCCAGGCCCCAACCGGGCTGGCCGCCGAGGACGAGAACGGCGTCGGGGTGGGCGTCGGCGACGCGGTCGAACGCCGCCACCAGCGTCGGCACACCCTTCCGCGGTTCGAGGGTCCCGACGAAGACCACGAGCGGTCGGTCCGTCGGTACGCCCACCTGCGTCAGGACCGCCTGGTCCGCGCCCGGTGACGGCTCCTCGGGCGAGAACCGGCCGTGGTCGACGCCGTGGGGTGCCACCACGACCGCAGCCCGTACCTCGCACCAGTGGCGGAGCCGCTCCTCGGTGACCTTGCTCACGCAGACGAGTACGCCGGCGTGGCGAGCCGGCCACCGGATGGCCCGTCGGAAGAACACCGCCTTGGAGCGCTGGTGCCACTCGGGGTGATCGAAGAACGTGCAGTCGTGGATCGTCACCGCACACGGCACGGGTGCCCGCGCGGGCATGGTGTAGTGCGGACCGTGATGGAGGACGACCCCGAGACGGTCGAGCACCGACGGGAGGCGGAGCTGCTCGGAGACGAGCCGGCCCGGCCGCGAGGCGGCGAGCAGCGGGGACCACGCGGCCACCGTGACCCGTCTCGCGCTCCAGCGCGCGACGTCGCCGCGCCGCGTGACGAGCACCAGGTCGACGTCGCTGCGGTCGGCCAGACCCTCGGCCAGTGCCATGGTGTAGTAGCCGGCTCCACCCAGGCGGCTGGGCACCGCCGAGACGTCGAGCGAGAGGGCGAGGGCTCCGCTCACCGGAGCGCTCGCCACAGTTCGACGTGCTGGCGCGCCGCCTCGTCCCAGGTCCGGCCAGAGACGAACCTCCGCCCCGCGCGGTGAGGTCCGACCGCAGGGCGTCGTCGGTGAGCACGTCACGGATGCCCTGCGCCATGTCGTCGACGTCGAGCGGGTCGACGAGCCGGGCCGGCGCTACACCCACGTCGCCGAGGTCGCGCACGCTCGGGACCTGGCGCGAGACCACGGTGGGCACGCCGTTGCGCATGGCTTCGAGCGGCGGTAGCCCGTACCCCTCCGTCAGAGGCACGTAGACGAAGGCCCGGCTCCCCCGGTAGAGACCGGCCAGTACGCCGTCGGACACCGCGCCGGTGAAGGAGACGAACTCGGGGAGCGGGGGACGGTCGGGATGCGGACCCCAGCCCTGGGGTCCGCACGACCACGCAGCGGCCATCGGCGCGTCCAGACCGCGGCTGGCGACGTCGATAGGCGCGCACCATGCGCTCGACGTTCTTGCGCGGCTCGAGGGTGCCCACGCTGAGGAGATATTCGCCCTCGACGCCGAGCCGCGCGAGCAACTCGGCTGTGGCCTCTTCGTCGGGTGTGGACCAAGTGGTCCGAACCGCCCCGGATGACGGTGATGCGGCCGACCTCGACTCCGTCGGCCTGAAGGTCGGCTGCGACCGATCCGGGAGGGGACGACGAACGAAGCCCCGGCCACGCGGGCCCGCTGGAGGGCACCCTCGTGCCACCGTCGCCCGCGGCTGGTCGTGGCCTGCGGGGGCCGGCGCCACGCCAGGTCGTGGCAGGTCACGACGAGTGCGCCCCCGCCGCGGCTCGGGAGCGACGGCGCCGCGAGCGACACCGAGTGCACCACCTCGAAGCCGGTCGGGGCACGGAGCAGGCCACAGTCCCACGCCCTCGTCAGGAGCGGGCCGGGCAGCCTCGACGCCCGGACGGGGCGGCCGTAGCGAGCCAGGGGTCCGCTCCGCGCCTCCGCCGGCGCCCCACCGGCCCGGGGGCCGGCTGGCCAGCAGGGTGATCTCGACGTCGCCGGCGTAGTGCACCAGGCCGGCGAGGAGCCCACGGGCGTACGAGCCGATGCCTCCGGGCACGGTGCGGCGCAACTGCTCGGCCGCGACGAGGACGGCGAACGGTCGCTCAGCCACGCGTGCTCCGCGCCACGTCGCGGTAGAGCGCCTCGAGCCCCGCGCCACATCGTTCCCACCGAACAGCGCGACCCGGGCCGAGCCCGCCGCGATGAGCGCGGCACGCGCGTCGGCGTCGTCGAGACAGCGGTCGAGGGCGTCCACCAGCGCGGCGTGGTCGCCCACGCTCGACCAGCAGCGCACCGTCCCCGAGCACCTCGGGCAGCGATCCGGCGCGGCTGGCGACCACGGGCACACCGGCTCGCATGGCCTGGAGCGGCGGGAAGCCGAAACCCTCGTAACGCGAGGGGAAGGCCAGGACGGCGGCGCCGCCGAGCAAGGCGGCGAGGTCCCCGGGTTCGACCCAGCCGGTCCGGACGATCCGCCGGCGGCGCCGGCGAGGCGCCCACCGCGGCGTCGAGCGCCGACCTCGCCCCAGCCCGGCGGGCCCGGCCAGGACCAAGAGGACGTCGTCGTGGCGCGCCGCGACCTCGGCGAAGGCGCGGACGAGCCCGGGGAGGTCCTTGCGGGGCTCGGCGGTGCCGACCGCGAGGACAGTAGCGCGTCGTGGCGGCCGGCAACAGCCGCGCCCGCGCGGCGACGGCCTCCGTCTCGGTCAACTCGGGCACCGCGGGCACGCCGGGGCTCACGACCCGCACTCGTTCGGCGGGCACGGCGAACGCCTCCTGCACCTCGCCCGCGACGAAGGCCGAATCGGTATGGACCCAGGCACCCCGCCGGAGCGCCCGGCGGATCAACCCGGGGTAGGCCAAGCGTCGCGCCGTCGCACAGCTCGGGATGGTGGAGCGGGGTGAGGTCGTGCACCGAGACCACGGCGCCGGCTCGACCGGTCGGGGGGACCACGAAGTTGGTGCCGTGCACGACGTCGGTGGGCCCGAGGAACCACTCGACCGGCGGACGGTCGAGACGGGACCAGAGGGCGTGCAGCGGCCGAGCGGGCATCGGCCGCTGGGCCGCGGCGACCCCGGGGGGCAGCCGCTCGGCGAGCAGGCCCCGGCGGCGCCAACTGACGGCGAAGGCGCGAACGTCGAGACCGGGCCGCTCGGCCAAGGCGCGGAGCGCGCCCGTCACAAAATACGCCGACCCCGGTGGGGAGACCGAGGAGCGGTGTCGCATCGAGCGCCACGCGCAGGCGTGCCGACGTGGCTCCTCCGTTCCTGCGCACTGCGTTCAGGTCGTGATCGCCCCGTCGATGGAGAGGATGGCGCCCGTGACGTACGCCGCCTCCTCCGAGCCGAGGTAGGCGAACGCGCCCGCGATCTCGTGCGGGTAGGCGAAGCCGATGGGCGTCATGATCCGCTCGATGAGCTTGAAGTCTGCATCCGGCGGCGGCCCGAAGTTGTGGATGATCGGCGTGTCGACCCCGCCGGGCGCCACCCCGTTCACCCGCACCCCGCGCGCCATGTACTCGACGGCGAGGGCCTTGGTCAGCAACTTGACGCCGCCTTTGGAGGCGCAATACGCGGCGGAGTACGGCTGCCCGACGATCCCCGCCGTCGATACGGTGTTCACGATGGCGCCGCCGTGCTCGATCATTTCGGGCAGCACGGCCCGGCACATGAGAAAAGTGCCGGTGAGGTTGACCGCAATGATCCGGTCCCAGCCGGCCAGCGACTGCTCGGGCGTGTGGGCGAAGCCACCGACGCCGGCGATGTTGCACAGGTTGGTGATCTGACCCAGCTCCTGGCGCGCCTGCGACACGGCCGCCGCCACACCGTCCTCGTCGGTGACGTCGCAGCGCACGGCCACGGCCCGTCCACCGGCCTCGGCGGCCTCGCGGTTGATCTCGTCCGCCACCGACGCGATCGCATCGACGGCCACATCGAGGCAGGCCACCGCCCCACCCTCGGCCGCCAGCCGTCGCGCCGTAGCCCGACCGATGCCCGAGCCCACGCCGGTGACGACGGCCACCCGGCCGCGGTAGCGCCCGGGCGTGACCGCCTCGGGGGCGGTGCCTCGGGTGGGGTCGGACTGCCCGACTCTTGTCGTGGGGCTCATGCGGGCTCCTTCTCCGCCGGCGTCTCCCGAATCGCCGCGACAGCGACGCGGCAGGGCGGGCGGCGATGGTACCAGGGGCGGCCTGGCGGTCCTTCCGACGCGCACCCGTATGCTCGCGCCGTGCTGGTGGCCCTGTGCGGCGGCGTCGGGGCCGCCCGGATGCTCACCGGGCTGGTGCGCGCGGTGGCGCCCTCCGACATCGTGGCCGTGGTGAACGTGGGCGACGACACGGTGCTGCACGGCCTTCACATCAGCCCGGATCTCGACACCGTCACCTACACGCTGGCCGGCATCGACAACGGCGAGACCGGCTGGGGCGTGGCCGGCGAGACGCTGGGCGACGATGGACGAGTTGGCCCGCATCGGCGGCGACGACTGGTTCCGGCTGGGCGACCGCGACCTCGCCACCCACCTCTTCCGCACCGGGCGCCTGCGTGACGGGGCGACGCTCAGCGAGGTGACGGCGCGAGTTGGCCGGGCGGCGCGGGATTCAGGTGCGGCTCCTCCCGGTGAGCGACGACCCGGTACGCACCCGCCTGACGCTGGCCGAGGCGACCGTGCTCGGCGCCGCCGGGACCGAGGTCGGGTTCCAGGATTACTTCGTCCGGCTGCGCCACGGCGTCGCCGTGACCGCCGTCAGGTTCGACGGTGCGTCCGACGCGCCCGTCCCGCCCCCGGCGTGATCGAGGCGTCGGCATCGGCGCGCCGGATCGTGGTCTGCCCGTCCAACCCGGTCGTCTCCATCGGGCCGATCCTCGCCGTCCCCGGTGTCCTCGACCTGGTGACGCGACGCCGGGAGGACGTGGTGGCCGTGTCCCCGATCGTCGCCGGCGCGGCGCTGAAGGGCCCGGCGGACCGCCTGATGGCCGAGCTCGGCACCGAGCCGTCCGTGGTCGGCGTGGCGCGCCTCTACGCCTCTTGGGCCGGCACGCTCGTCGTCGACGTCGCCGACCGCGACCGGGCGAGCGAGGTGGAGGCGCTCGGCCTGCGATGCCTGGTCGCGCCCACCGTCATGAGCACGCCCGAGCGCGCCGAGGTGTTGGCCGCGCTGGTGGCCGATGGCTGACGCCGGCGAGATCACCGTGGTGCCGCTGCGCGGCATGGGCGAAGTCGCCCCCGGCGACGACCTGGCCGCGCTCGTGGTGCAGGCGGTCGCCCCGGCACGCGCCGACGGGCCCGCGCTGCGCCACGGAGACGTCCTCGTGGTGACGCAGAAGGTCGTCTCGAAGGCAGAGGGCCGGCTGGTGCCGCTCGACCACGACGACCCCGCCGCGAAGGTGGCCCTGGTGGAGGCCGAGTCGGTGCGCGTCCTGCGCCGGCGCGGCGACCTCGTCATCAGCGAGACCCGTCACGGGTTCGTCTGCGCCAACGCAGGGGTCGATCTGTCCAATGTCGACGCCGGCACGGCGGCGTTGCTGCCGGCGGACTCGGACCGCTCGGCCCGGCGCATCCGCGCCGGCGTACAGGCGGCCCTGGGCGTGGAGATCGGCGTGGTCGTTTCGGACACGTTCGGCCGGCCGTGGCGCCGCGGGGTGACCGACGTCGCCATCGGATGCGCCGGGGTGGCAGCGGTCGTCGACCTGCGCGGGACGGAGGATGCCGGCGGCCGGGAGCTGGTGGCGACCGAGGTCTGCGTCGCCGACGAGATCGCCGGTGCGGCCGAGCTCGTCATGGGCAAGGACCGCGGCGTTCCGGCCGCCATCGTTCGCGGGGTGCCGGTGTCGTGGATGCGCCCGGCGTCGGTACGGGCCGAAGTGGTGCGGCCCCCTGACGAGGACCTGTTCCGCTGATCAGCCGCGCTGCGCCGACACGGAGCTGAGCACGGCGAGGACACCGTCGGCCAGGTCGGTCCACGGTCGCCAACCGAGCTGAATCGCCGCACGCTCGGCATCGAGGCTCGATCGCCTGGTCTCGGCGGGGTGCGGCTCCGCCGTCACGGCGGAGACGGTCGTGCCGGCCAGGGCGGCCATGGTGGCGAGCAGCTGGTTGACTGACGTCTCCCGCCCCGTCCCGATGTTGCAGACGAGCCCGCCACCCCGGGTGGCGGCGCGGACGAAGGCGTCGACGACGTCGTCGACGTAGACGAAGTCGCGGGTCTGCTCGCCGTCCCCGAAGACGGTCACCGGTTCGCCGCGAACGATCCGACCGGCGAAGACCCCGACCGCGCCGGCGGCGCCGTCGGGGTCCTGGCGGGGGCCGTAGACGTCACCCAGGGCCAGGGCACAGAACTCGAGCGCGTACAGCCGGCGATACGCGGTGAGGTAGTCGATGACCGCGCTCTTCGAGACACCGAAAGGCGACAGCGGCCGATGCGGTTGCGCCTCGCGCACCGGGAGCTCGTCGGCGGTGACCTCCCCGTACAGCGTGGTGCCGCAGGCGGCGAAGACGAGTCGCTCGCTCCCGGCCAGGCGCGCGCCTTCCAGGACGTTCACGGAGCCGACGACGTTGACGGCAGCGTCGGAGGCCGCACGCTCGACCGGCGTCCGGGCGCCTCCGCGGGCGGCCAGGTGGAACACGATCTCGGGCCGTCGGCGCGCCATCAGGTCGGTGACGACCGGGGCGGTGATGTCGAGGTGGTGGATGGTCAGCGCCCGGCCCGCGCCGGCGCGGGCCTCGGCGAGGTTGGCCAACGACCCGGTCGAGAAGTCGTCGACCACGTCCACCTCGTGGCCCTCGACCAGGAGACGGTCGACCAGGGTGGAGCCGATGAACCCGGCGCCGCCCGTCACCAGCGCACACGGCGCGGCCCGCCTAACCCGAGACGCGCTCGCCGTCGACCAGCGTCCCTGAAGAGACCACCGCGTCGGCACCGAGCACCGAGACGGGCCGGACGTCGGCCCGCTGACCGACGACCGAGCCAGGGCCCATCACGGACCCTGCCACCTTGGCGTCCGCCGCGACGTGGCAGCGCTCCATGAGCACGCAGTCGGTGACGACCGAACCGGACTCGACGACGGAGCCCGGACCGAGGATGCAGTGCTCCACCCTGGCGCCCGCAGCCACACGGCATCCGTCGAAGACGACGCTGCGCCCGAGGATCTCCCCGTGGAGCTCGCTCGTGCCCTGGGCGAGCAAGCCGGACCCGCGGTCCTCGAGCCCCGGCGCGACCTCGGCACCGCGGCGGCCGTCCACGTAGTCGAAGTTCGCGTCGAGGTACGCCGACGGCGTTCCCGTGTCGAGCCAGTACCCCCCGTCGGACAGGGCGAAGAGCACGCCCTCTCGCACCATGGCCGGGAAGGTCTCGCGCTCGATGGAGACGCGACCGCTGCTCGGCGATCCGCTTCAAGACGGACGGCTCGAGCACGTAGGTGCCCGCGTTGATCTGGTTGGTCGGCGCCTCGTCGCGGGGCGGCTTCTCGACGAAGGCGGTGACCCGCCCGTCTGCGTCGGTGGGAACGACCCCGAACGCCGAGGGGTCTGGGACCGGATGCAGCGCGATCGTCCCCTCGGCGCCGACGCGGCGGTGGAACGCCACGAGGCCGGTCAGATCGAGGTCGGTCATGACATCGCCGTTGACGACCACGAAGGTGTCGTCGATGCCGGCGGAGGAGGCCGCGAATCGGACAGCGCCGGCCGTGTCGAGCGGCTGCGGCTCGACGGCATACGTCAGCCGCACGCCGGCTGCCCGTCCGTCCGGGTAGGCCTTGAGGAAAGCGTCGGGCAGGTAACCGAGCGACAGTACGGCCTCGTCCACCCCGTGCCGAGCCAGGTGGCCGAGCACGCGCTCCAACATGGGCACGCCCACCACCGGGAGCATCTGCTTGGGTGTCGGTGAGGGTGAGCGGGCGCAGCCGCGTGCCCTCGCCGCCCACCAGGACGACCGACTTCATCCCTTCATTGCTACTTGGTCGTCGAGGTGGTCGAGGGCTTGGCCGTGGTCGAAGTGGACGACGAAGCGGGCTTGGTGGTCGTGGTTGAAGACGCCGGCGGAGGGGACGTCGTCGTCGTGGCCGGCGGCGGGAGTGTGGTGGCCGTGGCCGGGACTGTGGTCGTGGTAGCGACCGGCCCGTTCCCCGCGAGCGTCTGGACCAGCGCGTTGACGGTCGAAGAAGGCGGCTTGGGGATGGTCGCGTTGTCCGGACCGAAGAACGCCGTGATGACCTGGCGGTTGACGAACCTGAGGTTGCCCGGTTGGACCGTGTTGATTCCACCGGTCACCTGGGGCTCGCCGCTCTTCCCGGTCTGGGTGGACAGGACCCACCAACGCGCCCGGCACCTCGCCCACCTTCCCGGCGTCGGGGGTGCCCTTGGGGCACCGCTGGCCGTTCTTGTACAGGACGCCGTGGGGGTACTGGATGGTGGTGTTGGTCAGGGTGAGCCCGGTGTAGCCGGAGGCGAACTTGCCCAACGTCGCGTTCGTCCCGGCCTCGCTGGCGCTGCGCGGCGCGACGACGAGGACACCGCTCCCGGACGAGGTGAGCCCCGTCGTACTCCCGGCGGGACTCGCCGGGAGGGCCGGTTGGGTGGTGCCGCAGATGTCGAAGGCCAGCGCAGCGTGCCAGACGGTGTTCGTGGTGGGTTCGACCGAGGGCGCGCCCTGGTTGTAGTTGTACTTCGCCAAAGCCACCGAACCCAGCCCGACCAGGACGATTATCACCAATGCGGCGTACCAGTTCACGGGCATCTGCCCGCGGTAGGTCGTTCCGCCGCCCGTCGCCGCGGCGCGGGCGACCGATCGTCCCGAGTTGCTTCTGGCCATAGAAACGCGATCCTACAGCCTGGCGATACGCCCTCCGGGGGCGGGTGTGGCGCCCACGAGCTCGTAATAGAGGGCGGTGGTGTCGGGGTGGAGGCAGGAAAGGACGGGTGCGCCGGGACGTGCCGTCGGCGGCCCGGCGGCTGAGACCTCGTCTCCCGCCAGGGCGAGAATCTGAGCCAAGGTGGAGCGTAAGCCGACCCGGTTGCCCTGCGCGGCGGCGGCGCGAGCAGGGAACGGTAGAGCCTCTCGTCGTAGGGGCAGGCGAGCAGGGCCCGGCGCACCATACGCTCCGCCTCGCCGGCGCGCCCCAGACCGACGAGGAGGTCCGCCGCCCGCAGCGCCGTGTCGGCCACGAGAGACTGGAGCGAGGACTCGGTGCCGTCGAAGACGGCCCAGTCCGTGCGGCGGAGCCCGGCGAAAATGGGACCGCGGACAAGCGCCATGGCGTCGACCAGGTCGGCCGGCCGGCCACTGGAGACAAGCTTCTCGAACCGCGCGACGTCCGTGCCGACGTCGCCACCGAGCACCAGGTGACCGCCGTTGCGGGGCAGGCGCTCGTCGCCCGCGCCGTCACGCCCGAGGGCCCGTCGGGCGTCCGACGAGGTGGAGTAGATCGTCGACGTCGACACCGACCGGTCGGGCCAGAGGGCCAGCGCCCACTCCCCGTGGCGGACGGGCCGGCGATGGAAGGCCAGGTAGACCACCAGCTCGAGCGCGGCCGAGCGCCGAAAGAGCGCGGCCGCGCCGCGCACCTCGACCGGACCGAGGACGCAGACGTCGACTGCCACGACCATGAACGGTCGGACGCCGCGTCGTTCGGCGCCGCCCGGGCATCGTGCAGCGAAGGGGCGCCGCGGATCGCCCTGTCCCCGCCCGGGCAGCTCGCCCGCCCACAAGGACGTAGTTTGCCTTCGTGCCGCGTTCCTGGCTCACGACGACTGCGCTGGTGTGTTTGGCCGCGACGGCGGCGTTGTCCCTGGCTGTCGCGCACGGAACCGGACCCTACGGGTTCGAGGACCCCGCTCTCGAATGGCTGGCGCGTCCCTCTGCCGTCCGATCCTGGGCCCATCTCACCGAACTTCTCGCCACCCCGGCCATCTTCGTCGTACTCGTCGTCTCTTTCGCCCTCGGCCGGGCCAAGCGAGCCGTCGCCCGTGTCGCCGTCTATGCCGTGCTTGCCCTGGTGGCACTTCTCGTCAGCGAGCACGTCGTCAAGCCCCTCGTCCAGCGGACCTACTACGGCGAACTCTCGTTTCCCTCCGGGAACGTCACCGCCGTCAGTGCGACGGCGATTGCCATGTGGCTCGCGCTCTACCCGCTGCTCGGGAAGCGATGGCGCAACCTGGCCCTGGCGATCGGGGTCGCCTGGGTCCTGCTGACGTCATTGGCCGTCGTCGGGGCGCTCTGGCACACACCGCTCGACGCAGTCGGATCCGTCTTGCTGTCCGTCGGCATCGTCACGGGTGGAGCCGCTGTCTTCGAAACGGCCAGACGACCCGTGCGTCGAGAAACCCTCACTCGAGGACTCGTCACTCGAGGACCCGTCAGAGGTGCAGACCGTGTCGAGAAAGGGAAGGCGGGAAGCAGATAGCAGTCACGCCTCGTGCCGCCAAGAGGCGCGAGGGTGTCGTCGAGTATCTGGACTGAGTTCAGGCGGTCGGACTGAGTTCAGGCGCGTCGCCGCAATTTGGAGTCCGCAATGTCCCGGAGTCGTGACTGTGCACTGAGCCACTCTCTCCATTGGGACGTTCGACCTTCTTGCAAAACGTGCTGCAGTCCGATGGGGCTGTCCGTACGTGCTCCACACCGCCTGCACACCGATATCCGCCCGTTTGCTTCGGGCGCATGGTGCTCGTCGAGCTGAGCAGCAACGAGAACCGACTCAGATGAGGCCATGATCCTCCGATCTGGACCTCCGTCGAAACGGAAGCATGAGGCCGGGCTCCAGATGAGTCCTTGCTCCAGACCACACCCTAGGCCCCGAGGGAGGGCCTAGCGGGGCGCGGCCGCTCAGCTTCGACTGGGAAAGACTCCTTGCAGCGCGATGCAGAAGTTCACGATGAGGTACGGCTGGACCACGGACAACGGCTGACCACCCCCGGTCTCGCCGATCATGGAAGCATTCATGGCCACGTTGGGCGTGCCGGCGTAGCTGTCGCCGTGCGTGGCGGCCGGCAGGCTGTCAGTCGGCTTCGTCTCGTTCCCGATGCCTTTGTGGGCCAGCACCGGGTGGTTGTGCGCAGGGAGCTGCGAAACGCTCAGCGTCTCTGTTTCGGATCCCGCGGACTCTCCCATCGGGTGGGACGGTCCTCCGTCCGAACCCTGGTGGATAGGGACTCGAGCTTGGAGATTCGGGAGGGCGAAGGTGGTTTGGCCATCGCCCCCGTAGGTGGTCCCGAGCAGGGAGAAGAGTGCGGTGTTCTGGTTGATGGGCATCAGTTGTCCGTTGCACAGGGCCCATCCCTCGGGAGCAAAATTGAATCCGAACATTCGGATCTCTCCTACAAACGGACTAGTCATTCGGACTCCTCTGGTACGGCGCCCTCAGGCGCGTCGGTGGATGATCGCCTGGTAGGTGCGGTCCGTACGGTGCATGCCAACGGGCGCCATGAACAAGTCCACCGCCGGGCGGCCGGGGTGGATCAGACGCCTGGTGTTCTGCGAGAGCGAGGTGCCACTGGTGCCCTTGAAGACGAGGGAGAATCGATCCTCTCGCGTCGTCGGCGAAGTCGAGGAGATGTCATCGATCCGGCTGAGCACCACCGGCACCCTTCGCCCGCCATCGACGACGTGGAATGTGCTGTTGACAAAAGGGCTGAACGACGACCGGGTCAAGGGATCCGTGGCGACGGCTCCGGCGGCCGTGACGTGAGGAATGACCGCCGCCGCGGCGACGGCCAGTGTCCCTTGGAAGAGCGCTCTGCGCCCGAGGCGGCCGTCCACGCGCTCACCCTATTCCGGTTCTCTCCCGTTCGCTCTTGGAATAGGAAAAGGGAGTCGGAGATCAGCGATGCCGCGGCTCCGAGCTACCCCCGGGCTCCCGCGAGTCTCCTTCTGCCTAACCTCAGTCGGTGCCCGGAACCCTCTTGCTCCGACCAGCGGTGCCGGCCGACACCCCGTTCCTCCGTTGGCTGTTCGCGACGAGCCGGTCGGGCAGCTTGGAGTCAGCCCAACTCAGCCAAGAAGAACTGACCCGACTTCTCGACATGCAATTCGAGGCGCAGCGTCGGCACTACGACCAGCACTACCCGGGGGCTGGTTCGTGGGTGCTGGTCGAGGACGGAGACCCTGTGGGGAGGTTGATCGAATCACGGGAGACCGATCATCTTCTGCTGATGGACGTGGCGGTGGCGCCCGCGGCTCGTCGGCGGGGCCTGGCCACTTGGATGATCGGGGAGCTGGCCCAGAAAGCCCGCGCCGACGGATTGCCTCTCAGGTGCCAGGTGGACCCGAACAACGAGGCCCGGGAGATGTACGCCCGGCTGGGCTTCGCCGTGATCGGCCACGAGGGAGGGAGCTTGGTCCTCGAGCTCGCATGAGCGGACCGAGAGCCCATCTCACGCGCGGCGGACCGGAAGCGTCGCATCAGGCCACTTCTGTGGGGGCGGAGGGATTCGAACCCTCACTGGGGACGGTTTAAGCGCCCTGCCTCTGCCGGTTGGGCTACGCCCCCGTCGCACCATTCTTGACCGGGACGGGACGGCCGCACAGGATGCCTCATGGCCGTTGACCTGTTGCAGGTCGACCTCACCGACCTGGACACGTTCGCCCACGGCTTCCCGCACGACGTGTTCCGCGCCACCGGGAGCACGCTCCGGTGTGGTGGCACGCGCCGACGGTGCACACCCCCGACGGTGAGGGGTTCTGGTCCGTTGCGACCTATGACGAGGTGCTCGCCGTGCTGCGCGACCCGGTGACGCTTCTCCTCCGAGACGGGCGGTGACCGCCCCTACGGGGGAACGATCATCCAGGACCTGCCCATGGCCGGCGTCGTGCTCAACATGATGGACGACCCGCGGCATGCCCGTATCCGCCGGCTCGTGACCCAGCGGACTCACCCCGGCAGCCGTGCGGGCGCTGACGCCGGAGCTTCACCGACGGATGCGGGCGCTGTTCGAGGCGGCCGGAGACGAGTGCGACTTCCTGGTCGACGTCGCGGCCGAGCTCCCGATGCAGGCGATCTGTCTTCTGCTCGGCGTGCCCGAGGAGGATCGACACTTCCTCTTCGAGGCGGTCGAGCACGTCTTCGACCTCCCTGACGAGTCCGACCTCCTTTCGATGAGCCCGCAGCGCCAGGAGGCAATCGGGCGGATGAGCGAGTACGGAGCGGCGCTGATCGATGAGAAGCGGTCTTACCCCGGCCGGGACATGCTCTCGGTCGTCGTCCACGCCGAGCTCGCGGGGCCGACCCGCCGCGCGCTGAGCGAGGACGAACTCTCCGCTTTCTTCTCCTTGATTTCTCCGCCGGCGCGGAGACGACGCGCAACGCCATCGCCGGTGCGGTCCTGGCCTTCATCGAGTGGCCGGAACAGCTCGAGCTCCTCCGCAGCGGGTCCGTCCCGGTCGAGACCGCCGTCGAAGAGGTCCTGCGGTGGACGACGCCGTCGCCCTCGAAACGGCGGACGGCGACCGAACGAGCGAGCTGGGGGGCCAGCACGATCCTGCCGGGCCAGAAGGTGGTGGTGTGGGAGGGGTCGGCCAACCGCGACCTTCCCACTTCGTGGACCCGGACCGATTCCTCCTCTGGCGTGAATCCGAACCCCACCTCTCATTCGGCCACGGCGTCCACTTCTGCCTCGGGCGCGCACCTGGCCCGCCTCGAGATCCGCGTCGCCCTGGAGGAGATGCTCTCGACGTCGATCGTTCAGCCTCGCCGGGCGAACCGGAGTGGACGCGGAGCAACCGCCACACCGGGATCCGCCATCTGCCGCTTCGCCTGGTGCGGGCGTAGCCCGCTGCTCAGGGCAGCGGGCGGAAGTGCTCCAGCACCCCAGCTCGGCGTCTCGCGGGCGAGGCACCGCGCCGGTGCGCGGGCCGAACACCATGGTCGTGCGTCCCTCCCGTTCCCACGCGGGCCATTCGCCGATGCCCTCATGGCTCGGATTCCCACCCCGGGCGAACGAGAGCCACGCGGCCTGCATCTGGTCCGGAGAGCAGCGAGACCTCGGGCCCCGAGCCGGTGAGCATCTGTACGGCCGGGATGTGCACCGCGCCGAAGACGAAGGGCAGCTCGAGCGCGTGGCACGAGCCGAGTGCGCCGCCGAGAGCCGGCGACGCCCACTCGAAGAGATAGACGAAGGAGCGCCCCTCGGTGCGCGGCGGCCAACTGCAGGCTGGGCCAGCGGAAGACGATGTCGCTTCCTGCCGCGACCCAGATGTCGTTGGGCGTGGTCGGCTCGTGCCGGGCTTCCCGGGCGGCCCGGTACGACGACACCACCTCCACCGCGTCCGACGCCAGGGAGGGCGTTGGCGACCCAGGCGCGGACGCCGTCCTCGTCGAGCCCCGACAAGGCGGGGTTGCCCAACGCGAAGAGGGTCAGCTCGTCGCGGTTCGTCCCCACGACGAGGTCCACCGAGGACGCCGCCCCCGAAGCCACGGCCTCGAGCGGGTGGCGAGGTAGGAACGAACCGTCGACGACGGGGAGGAACGGAAGAGGCAGCAGGCCCGGGTCGGGCCGGCGTCCCCCGAGCTCGGTCGTCGCTGCCACCAGGTCGGCTGCCGGGATTCGGATCAAAGCCTCGCGGTCGAAGGTCGCCAGGCCGAGCACCGCCGCGAGGCGCGAAGCGGCACGGGCGGCTTGCTCACGGTCGTGCACGTGCGCGCCACCGCTCTGCACGATCGCTCGGCGGAACAGGCGCGCGGCCGATGGCGCGGTCAGCAGGGCGACCAGGCTGATCGCTCCCGCCGATTCTCCGAACACGGTCACGTTCTCGGGGTCGCCGCCGAAGGCAGCGATGTTGTCGTGAACCCAGCGCAACGCCGCCACCTGATCATGCAGGCCCCAGTTCCCCATCAGGCCGTCGGGCCCGGGCAAGCCGAGGAACCCCAGCGCGCCGAGGCGGTAGTTGATCGTGACGACGACCGCGTCGCCGTTGCGGACCAGGTTCCCGCCGCGGTAGAGGAACACCGAGCCGCTGCCCGAGGTGAAGCCGCCGCCGTGGATCCACACCATGACCGGACGGCCGGACCTGGTCCCGGCGGGCTCCTCGGGCAGCGCGGGGGTCCACACGTTGAGCGAGAGGCAGTCCTCGTCCTGGGGCTCGGACCCTCCCGGGTCCGACGTGCTGGTCAGCCCGGGCATCGCCGGGGGCTGCGGGGCGATCGGCCCGAACGCTGACGAGTCCCGCACACCGACCCAGGAATCAGGCGTCTGCGGCGGCAGCCAGCGCCGCGGTCCGGTGGGTGCCCGGCCGTAGGGGATGCCTGAGAACGACCAGTGGTCCCCCCGCCACACGCCTCGGAGCCGCCCCCCGGCGACCGAGACCACCCCGTCCATGGCCTCGCACCCTACGAAGGCACGGCGGAGCGGTCAATCGTGACAATTCCGCGAACTCGGTCCCAGAACGGACCCGGCACCAGGGGGGTGTCGAGAACCCACCCGCACAGCCGTTACGCTTTGGGAGTGCGCACAGTGAATTGTCGGGGCACTGTTCGTGGGACGACCCGCGCCGTGTTGGCGACGGTGGGGCTCGTTGCCACGCTGGCCGTTACCGGATGGGCGTCGCCTTTGGGGGCGACCCCGACCACCCTTCCGGGTCCCGCGCCGAACCAGGCGCAGATCAACTCCACGTCGTCGCAGGTGCAGCAGATTGAGGCGACGCTGTCCCAAGAACAGCAGCAGTCATCGGTCCTCGACGACCGCTACGACACGGCCGTGCAGAACATGCAGGCCGCGCAACACGCCGCCATGGCGCTGGGCGCCACCCTCGATCGCACGAGGGCAGCGGTGGCTGCCGACCGGCGCCAAGTCTCCACCGACGCAGTCGAGGCGTACGAATACGGGACGCCGGAATCCGGCCTGGCGTCGTTCTTCTCGTCGTCGGCGACGGACTCGCAGTCGCGCCAGCAGTACA
This sequence comes from uncultured Acidimicrobiaceae bacterium, assembly GCA_963767195.1. Taxonomy (GTDB): domain Bacteria; phylum Actinomycetota; class Acidimicrobiia; order Acidimicrobiales; family RAAP-2; genus Bog-473. The sequence continues at coordinate 1,658,499 of CAVYDA010000001.1, forward strand.
CGAACGACGTCGTCGGCAACCTGACCAAGGCTGAGAACACGCTGCAGTCTTCGGAGACGAGGCTGGTGGCACAACAGCAACAGCAGCAGGCTGCCGCGGCGCAAGCGCAGGCGCAGGCGCAGCAGGCCCAATCGCTCGCCGCCGCCAACCAACAGCAGGCTGCGAGAACCGAGGCCACTCTCCATCAGATCCAGGGCCAGCTCGCGCAGGAAGTCGCCCAGGCGGCGGTCGCCGAGGCGCAGGCCCAGGCAGCTGCCGCGGCACGCGCCGCGAGCGCCGCTGCTGCGCAGCGGGCGGCAGCCGCGGCGGCGGCGGCGGCGTCGGTGGCGGAAGCTGTCGGCGGGTCGAGCAGCGGCGCGGCCGCCACGGTGGCGGCGAACCAGGCGGCCGGAGGCTCCGCCGGATCCGTGTCCGGCTCGTCGTCGGGGGCCTCGGCGGGGATGGACGCAGTGCAGGCGGCCGAGTCCCAGCTCGGGGTGCCGTACGTCTGGGGTGGGGAGCAGGCCGGCGTCGGCTTCGACTGCTCCGGACTGGTCCAGTGGGCCTGGGCGCAGGCAGGGGTGTCGATCCCGAGGACGACCGAGACGCAGTGGCCCTCCATCACCCACGTCTCGCTCGGCGCGCTGGAGCCCGGCGATCTGCTCTTCTACTTCAATCTGGACGGAGACAGCCAGGTTGACCACGTCGTGATGTATGTCGGTTCCGGCCCGTATGGGAGCGACACCGTCATACAGGCTCCCTTCACCGGTGCGACCGTGCAGTTCGCGCCTCTCTTCACCGAGGGGCTCATCGGGGCGGGGCGGCCCTAACAGCGCTCCCCCGGGGGCGACGATACGCACGTGCCCCGCGGGCACGAGAATGGAACGGTGACCGCGCTGGAGGCTCCGGACGGGGCAGGGTGCTCGCTCTCGCTGTCCCTGGTCATTCCGGCCTACAACGAAGAGGCCCGCCTCCCCGCGGGGATGGCCCGGCTGGACCGGGCGGTCGACATGGGATCGATCGACCCGGGGCGAACCGAGTTCGTCGTCGTCGACGACGGGAGCACCGACGCCACGTCGGGGCGGGCCCGGGACCTGCTGTCCCGCTACCCCCACGTGCAATCGGTCCGCTTCGAGAGCAACCGCGGCAAGGGCGCCGCCGTGCGGGCCGGTGTGGCCGCGGCGAACGCGCCCGTGATCGCCTTCGCCGACGCGGACATGGCGATCGATCCCGCCCAGTCGCCCCAATTCGTCGCCGCCCTCGAACGCGCCGACCTGGCCATCGGCTCCCGCGCCGCAACCGGCGCGTCGGTGGACCGCCCGAGCATCAGCCGTTCGGTCATGAACCGCGCCTTCAACCGGTTCGTCAACGTGCTGACCAGGGTCTCGCTCGACGACACGCAGTGTGGATTCAAGGCCTTCCGCGCGCCCGTGGCCAAACTCCTCTTCCACTGCTCGGTGACCGAGCGCATGGCGTTCGACGTCGAGATCCTCTCGCTGGCCCGCAGGCTGGGACTCTCCATCGAGCAGGTGCCGGTGCAGTGGCTGCGCGTCAGGGGGAGCCGGGTGCGGTCGTGGTCCGACTCGCGCTCCATGGTCCGCGACGTGCTGCGGGCGCACCGCAGGGTCCTCACCGCGCCGAGCGTCGAAGGGTTCCGCATCGCTCCGGTCCCATCGGGCGAGGCGACGCTGGGGCACATGGCCCGGCACCTCCCCGTACTCGACGAGCCCGACGGACGAACCCTGGTCCTCTGCCCGCTCACGGACGAGACAGGAATCGAATCACTGCTTCAGCAGGCCCGGCGCGCCGGCCTCAATCCCGAGCGCGCCACAATCGGGATTCAGTGGCTCGCGCAGCAGCGGCCGCTCGTGCTGAGGCAGGACGGCGTGAGCACCAGTTCGCCCGGCAGCCGAGCCCTCGGGTCGAGCGGCCCCGCTCGGTACGATGGTGCCGATGGCGAGCGGGCGACCGGCCGTGAGCGAGCAGCAGCGGACGACGGCCATCGTGCCCATCCGCATCCCCGGGAGTGATGAGGAGGATGTCGACCCCAGGCTCTCCGACGTCGACGAGTGGGGACGGTCGGAGCGTACGCGGGCCCTCGTGCGCTCGTTCTACGAACCCCTCTACCGCCGGTGGTTCCGCGTGGAGTGGGAGGGTCTCGAGAGGATCCCGTCCGAGGGCGGGGCGCTCCTCGTGGCCAACCACGCCGGCGCCATCCCCTCGGACGCGCCGGTCATCATGCACGGGGTTGAGAAGGAGCTCGGGCGCCCCGTGTACGGGCTCGCCGACTACTTCTTCCGGACCGTGCCGGTCGTCGGGACGCTCTGGGCCCGGTCGGGCGGCGTCCCGGCCCGACCGGCCAACGCGTACCGCCTGCTGAGGGAGCAGCGACAGCTCGCCCTGGTCTTCCCCGAGGGGACGAAGGGGACGTCGAAGTCCTACGCCGACCGCTACCAGCTCCGCCGCTTCGGGCGGGGTGGCTTCGTGGAGATCGCCATGCGCGCCGGGGTGCCGGTCGTCCCCATCGCCGTGGTCGGCTCGGAAGAGGCGATGCCGATCGTGTTCCGCCTGCCCACCCTGGCGCGTGCGCTCCGAGTGCCGTACTTCCCGGTCACCGCCAACCTCCTGACCATGGGACCGATCGGGGCCTTCCTCCCGTACCCGGCCAAGTTCAAGTTGCATGTGCTCCCACCGGTCCGCTTCGACGTGCCCCCCGACCAGGACCGTTACTCCAAGAGCCGGATCATGGAGGAGTCGGAGAGCATCAGAACCCAGCTCCAGGACGTGATCTACGACATGCTGCGCGACCGACGCAGCGTGTGGTTCGGGTGAGATGAGCCGACGCATCCTGGTCACCGGGGCCGACACCTTCTGGGGCGGGCGCATGGTCCAGGCCCTCGAGGATGACCCCGACACGGACGTCATTGTCGGCACGGGGACTCAGGCCCCGTCCGTCCCTTTCGAGCGCGCCGAGTTCGTACGGACCGATCAGAACTACTCCATCTTGAACCGCATTGTGAAGGCGACCCAAGTCGACACGATCCTCCACACCTTCATGATCACGAACTCCCTCACCGTGCCCAGAAGGCAGATGCACGAGATCAACGTCATCGGCACGATGAACCTGCTCGCCGCGGCGGGCGCCGCCGGGTCCTCGGTACGCCACATCGTGGTGAAGTCGTCGACGCTGGTCTACGGATCGGCAGCCAGCGACCCCAACACCTTCCTCGAGGACACCCCCCGGACGAGCCCGGTGAGGAACAGCGTGGAGCGGGCGCTGGTCGAGGCGGAGCACCTCGTCCGCGACTTCTCCGAGGACAACCCGGGAACGAAGGTCACGGTCCTGCGGTTCGCCAACGTCCTCGGCACCGAACTGGCGACACCGATCAGCCGGAACCTCTCACGGCCCTTCTGCCCGGCCATCTTCGGGTTCGACCCGCTCGTGCAGTTCGTCCAGGAGGACGACGTGGTGCGCGCCCTCCTGCACGTGACGCTCCATGGCATTCCGGGCCTCTACAACGTGGCCGGCGACGGGCGGCTTCCGTGGAGCGAGGTGGCGAGCATCTGTGGCACCCGGCTGATCCCCCTGTCCCCCTTCAGCCCGCTCAAGATCCGGCCGCTCTCCCGGCTTTTCGACCTCCCAGGGGAGCTGGAGGACCTGCTGCGCTACGGGCGCGGCGTGGACACTCGGCGTCTGGCGACGACGGGTTTCGCGTACGACGCCACGAGCGCGGGAGCGGTTCGGACGTTCATCAGGGCGGTGCGCCTGCGCCGGCAGTCGGGCCGGACGCCGCTGGCGTACACCTACCAGCACGACGTTGAGCAATTCTTCCGGCACTCGCCCGCGGTGTCGGGCGCCCGGCCGGAGTGACGGTCAGCTCCCAGCTCGTCAGCTCCCGATCCACTCGGAGACCAGGCTCGGCTCGCGGCGGACCCACTCCTCGGCAGTGATGCCGTAGCGGACGTGGTCCTCCCACACGCCGTCGATCTCGAGAAAGCGCTCCGCGATCCCTTCCTCCCTGATGCCCAGCTTCTCCACGACCCGCCGGCTGGCCGTGTTCCGCGGGATGATCGAGATCTCCACCCGATGGAGCGAAATCGCCTCGAACGCAAAGCGCAGCGCGACCACGACGGCCTCGGGAACGAGTCCCCGCCCGGCGAGGGCCTCGTCGATCCAGTACCCGATGAAGCCGCTCTGGAACGGTCCGCGCTGAATGGAGGACAGCGTCACCTCGCCGGCGAAGCGTTCGCCGACGAAGATGCCGAACCCGTACCCGGTACCGAGGTGACGCTCACGCTCGCGGATGCCGCAGCGGGCGGCGAAACTCGGACGGTCCTCGGACGGCGGTGGCGCACCCTTCGGCCGGGGCTCCCACCGCAGCAGCCACTCGGCGCAACGCGTCCGCACCTCGTGCCAGGCCGGGAAATCCTCCTCGGTCAGGGACCGCAGCACCACGCGGCGGCCCCGCAATTCGAGCGGGGCGTGGCGCACGGTACGGGCCGCGCTCACCGACCCAGCACCTCCCCCAGCGCAGCGACGAGCGCGAGCACGTTTCGCCGCCGCGCCGTGTGCCCCATGCAGCCGATCCTCCAGATATGCCCCGACAGCTTCCCGGCCCCCGCGCCGATCTCGATGTCATAGTCGTCGAGCAGGCGCCGACGGCAATCGCCGTCGTTCACACCCTCGGGCACCCGGACGGTCGTGAGCTGCGGGAGCCGGTGCTCGGGCTCCACGAGGAGCTCGAGTCCGAGACCGAGGAGGCCGTCCTGCAGCAGCCGGCCGCACTCGGCGTGGCGGGCGCGGACGGGCTCCAACCCCTCGTCGAGCACCGCTCCGAGCCCGGCGTGCAGCGCGGCGACCATCGCCACCGGGGCGGTGTGGTGGTACACGCGCCCACCGCTCGAGTCGTTCACGTAGCGCGACAGCAGGTTCAGGTCGAGGTACCAGCTCGACGGGCATTCGACGACGCGCTCCCGGGCGCGCTCGGAGACGGTGAGCGGTGCCAGGCCCGGCGGCACACCCAGGCACTTCTGGGTTCCGCTGTACGCAACGTCGACACTCCAGTCGTCCACGGCCACCTCGGACCCTCCGAGCGAGGTCACCATGTCGACGACCAGGAGCGCGTCACCCTTGCCCGCGCCGAGCGGCGCGATCTCGCTGCGCACGCCGGTGGACGTCTCGGCGTGCACGACGGCGATGACGCTCGGTGCCCCATGCGCTCCCAACAGTTGGTCGGGATCGACGGGCCGGCCCCATTCCGCCTCGACACGAATCACGGTGGCGCCGAGGCGCCGGGCGACCTCGCACATGCGCTCGCCGAAGACGCCGTTGACCCCGACGACGACGGGGTCGCCCGGTCGGACGAAGTTGACGAACGCCGCTTCCATACCGGCCGAGCCGGTCCCACTCACGGGCAGCGTCAGCGCGTTCTTGGTGGCGAAGACCTGTCGCAGTCGGTCGTTGGTCGCGTCGAGGAGCGCGAGGAACTCCGGGTCCAGGTGCCCGAGGATGGGCCGGGCCAGGGCGGACGCGACCTCTGGATACGGATTGGACGGCCCAGGTCCCATGAGGAGGCGCTCGGGAATCGGCACCCGCGCATCGTGGCAGGTCCGTGCTCGGCGGCGCCAACGCGCCCGGCGCCGGCGACACGCACCGGTAGATTCCCGGTACGTGTCGAGTTCTCCGGTGCCCACGGCGCGCCGCCCGGGCCGGGTGGCCGCCCTCGATTGCGGGACGAATTCCACGCGCCTGCTGATCGTCGAGCGCGACGGCTCCACCCACAGCCGCCTCATGCGCATCACTCGACTCGGAGAGGGAGTCGACGCGACGCATCTCCTCGCGCCGAGAGCATTGGAGCGCACCTTGTCGGTGCTGGCGGAGTACCGCATCGCCATGGACGAGGCGTACGTCACCGGGGCCAGGCTCGTCGCCACCTCGGCCGTCCGCGACGCCCGGAACGGCGACCGGTTCCTCCGGGACGCCACCGGCGTCGTCGGGGTCCCCGCGGAGCTGCTCGACGGCCAGACGGAGGGTGCGCTCGCCTGCCGGGGAGCGACCGCGGGGCTTCCTGCAGTGGCCGGGGACGATGTCGTCGTCGACATCGGCGGCGGCTCGACCGAGCTGGCCGTCTGCCGCAACGGCACGGTGCGCGCCGTGTCGCTCGACGTCGGCTGCGTCAGGCTCACCGAGCGCTTCTTGCACCACGATCCTCCGACCGGTGACGAGCTGGAAGCCGCGGTCGGCTACGTCCGTTCCGCCCTGCGTGACGCGCGGGACGAATTTCCTCACGTGGCTCCCGAGAGCAGGCTGGTGGGAGTGGCCGGATCGGTGACGACGTTGGCGGCACTCGAATTGGGACTCGACGGGTACGACCCGGCGCGGACGCACCATGCCGTCTTGACGCGTCACGCCGTCGACCACTGGTACGAGGTCCTCGCCGCAGAGCCGGCGTCGGAGCGGGCCCGGCGGCGGGCGGTCGCCCCGGGAAGGGAAGACGTCATCGCGGGCGGCGCCCTCGTCCTCCGCGAAGTGATGGGCACCTTCGGCTTCGACCAGTGCATCGTTTCGGAGACCGACATTCTCGACGGGCTGGCCATGAGCCTGCTCGAACAGTGAGACTGGCCCGATGACGACCAGCGACGTCACGTCCCGACTGGTGCGGGCCAAGCATCTGGCCCGACGCCTGATGGACCGCGTCGCCGAGCCCTACGTCACCGACTCGGTCCGGCGTGTCGTCGAGACGCTGGCGGCCGACCAGCCGCAGCCGTCGGCGGCGATGCCACCGGTGGTGCTGCACGCCGCGCTCCACGAGGCGCGCTCCATCGCTCTGGCGGACATGCCGCCGGGGGCCGACGTCGTCCTCAGCGCGGGCGCCAACGGCCTGTGGTACTTCGAGTGGTTCGACCAGGAGTACGGCCCCGTCAAGCACCACATCGGAGTCGAGGCCTACATGCCGCGGCCTGACGGCCTTCCCGACAACGTCGAGTGGGTCGAAGCGGACCTGGCCGCGCCGGAAGGTGTGGCCGCGGTCGGGACGGGGTCGGTCGACCTCGTGTTCTCCGGCCAGAACCTGGAGCACCTCTGGCCGGACCAGACCGTCGCCTTCCTCGTCGAGTCGAACCGCGTGCTGCACGACGACGGGCTCCTCGTCGTGGACAGCCCGAACCGAGCACTCACCGAGGCCTACCAGTGGAGCATGGCAGAGCACACCGTGGAGCTCGAGCCGTCCGAAGCCGTGTCCGTGCTCGGGCTGGCCGGGTTCGCCGTCGATCGGATGAAGGGACTGTGGCTCTGCCGCGAAGCAGGTCGCCTGCTCCCCTTGGACCCAACCAGCGCCATGTTCGGCCCTGGGGGTTACGCCCGCCGGGTCGCCATGGCGACGGCGCGTCCGGAGGACTCGTTCATCTGGTGGGCCGAGGCGCGCAAGGTCGGCCGGCCGGATCCCGTCGCGCTGCGCCGTGCCGTCACGGGGATCTTCGAATCGGCGTGGGCGGAGCGGGTCGCCCGCGTCCGACCGGCGGGCGGGACGGAGATATTGCTCGGCGACGGTTCGCCCGGCGTCGTGATGCCCCGCGGCACCGAGGGCTACGCGCTGGCGGGGCCGTTCATGGCCCTCTCACCCGGCACCTACGACTTCGCGTTGCCGGTCGAGTGGTCAGGCGACACCGGGTCGCACGCCTCGGTGTGCCGTTTGGAACTCGTGGCCGACAACGAGATCGTCGGCAGCTCCGAGCCGGCGGCCGCAGCGGCCCGCGAGGGTCGGACCACTCTCTCCTGCACGGTCACCCTGGAGACGCTCCGCTTCGCCGTGCACGCGCGCCTCTGGTGCTCCGGGACGGCCGAGGTGCGAGCGCCGCTCACGTTGACGATGTCGCCGGAGCCCTGGCTGAACCGGGTTGAGCCGGACTGAGCTGAGCCGAGCCGAGCTACGGCGAGAGCAGTGTGGCCTGCGGGTGCGCCAGGCCGACGAAGATGATCACGGCCAGGCAGCCCTGGGCCACGGCCATCGATCCCACGACGGCACCCGTCCACGACGGCCGGATCCTCCAGGCGAAGGCAGCCATCAGCGGGATCAGCACGAGCGCCAACCGGAGCGTGGCGCTTTGCCAGTAGCCGCTGAAGGCAACCAGCACCCCGCCGACCGCGAACGCCCACCAGAAGAGCGGAATGGGCACCTTCTTCAGCTGCGCCCACAACAACATGCCCAGTCCCGAGACGATGAACACCACGGCCGCCGTGGCGAGCACGTCGGCCGCCGCCTTGAAGGAGGCGTAGCCGCCGAAGAGATGGCTGACGGAGACGAACGGCTCCTTGAACCACGTGAAGTGCGCTTGGTCCCAGTCGCGTTGCACCGTCACGAAGGCGATCGGGGTGCCGGTGCGCCTCCACGCGTAGACCAGCCACGAGACGATGCCCACTGGAGCGACGAGGAGCCCGGCGACGGCGTGCAGCCGCTCCTTCCCCCGGACGATCTCGGGCACGGTGGCGACCACGACGCACAACACCAGGACGACCCCGACGTTGCGGCTGAGGCCGGCCACCGAGGCCAGGATCCCGGCCGCCACCCACCAGCGGCGCGAGAGGGCGTACACGCAGAAGCACGCGGCGGCGACGAGGAGGCCCTCCGAGTAGGCCATGCTCAGTACGTAGGCGGACGGGAAGAACACGTAGAACAGCACGGTCCGGTCCGCCACCTTCGGACCGAAGACCTCACGCACCATGAGCCAAACCGCCACCGCCGAAGCCAGCCCGAACAGGAACGACGCGAGGATCGCGGCGTGGTCGTACGTGAGCCCGGTGGTGATGACAACGAAGCGCACCGCGGTCGGGAAGGCGGGGAAGAAGGACCAGCGGTTCCCCCCGCCGTACTCGTTGGCCAGGGTGCTCGGATACCCGTGCTGCGCGACACGGAGGAACCAGCCGCCGTCCCAACCGTCGCCCAGCGCGAACGGGATGCTCAGATTCGGGTAGATCCACTTGCTGACCAGGGCGGCGAAGAGAACGCCGAACCTCGAGAGGACGAAGTAGCCCGCGGGCCTCGTCAGGGGCACTACGGCGGCCCAAACACGCGAGCGCCTCCTCCCGTCGTGCGCCGGGAGGAGGCGCGGCACGCCGATGTCGGGAAGCGGATGGTCGAGAGGCGCGACCCGCGTCGGCTCGGTGTGCGTGCTCAGTCTCGTTCGCCTTTCCGTCTCTGCGACCCGCCAGAAGTCCAGATCAGCGGGACTCTACCCGTTCGCGGGTCTCGGCCCGTTGGCAGGGTTTCTCGCCGCATCCACCTCGGACATGGTGCCGTGGACGCCCAGCAGATCTGGTCCGAGCTACGGCGCGAGCGGGGTGGCCTGCGGGTGCGCCAGGCCGACGAAGATGATCACGGCCAGACAACCCTGCGCCATGGCCATTGATCCCACGACGGCGCCGGTCCACGACGGCCGGATGCGCCAGGCGAAGGCAGCCGTCAGCGGAATCAGCACGAGCGCGTACCTGAGCTCGCCGGTCTGCCAGTAGCTGCTAAACGCGCCGAGCACACCGCCTACTGCGAACACCCACCAGTAGAGCGGAATGGGCACCTTCTTCAGCTGCGCCCATATCAACATGCCCAGTCCCGAGATCATGAACACCACGGCCGCCGTAGCGAGCACGTCGGCCGCCACCCTGAAGGAGGCGTAGCCGCCGAAGAGATGGCTGACGGAAACGAACGGCTCCTTGAACCACGTGAAGTGCGCCCCACCCCAGTCGCTCTCCGCCTTCACGAAGGCGATGGGAGTGCCCGTTCGAATCCAAGAGTAGATCGACCACGAGACGATGCCCACCGGAGCGACGAGGAGCCCGGCGAGGGCGTGCAGCCGTTGCTTCCCCCGTACGATCTCGGGCACGGTGGCGGCCGCGACGCACAGCACCAGTACGACCCCGATGTTGTGGCTCAGGCTGGCCACCGAGGCCAGGATCCCGGCGAACACCCACTTGCGGCGTGAAAGGGCGTACACGCAGAAGCACGAGGCCGCGATCAAGAGGCCCTCCGTGTACGCCATGCTCAGTACGTAGGCGGACGGGAAGAACACGTAGAACAAGACCGTCCTGTCCGCCACCTTCGGACCGAAGACCTCGCGCACCATGAGCCACACCGCGAGCGCCGAGGCCAACCCGCACACGAACGACACCAGGATCGCCGCGTGGTCGTAGGTGAGCCCGGTCGTCGTCACGACGAATCGCACCGCGGCCGGGAAGGCAGGGAAGAAGGCCCAGCGGTTCCCCCCGCCGTACTCGTTGGCGATGGTGCTCGGGTACCCGTGCTGTGCGATGCGGGCGTACCAGCCGCCGTCCCAACCGTTGCCCAGCGCACCAGGGATGCTGAAATTCGGGAAGATCCACTTGCTGACGAGGGCGGCGAAAAGCACGCCGAACCTCGAGAGGACGAAGTAGCCCGCCGGCCTCGTCAGCGGCACTACGGCGGCCCACACCCGCGAGCGCCCCTGCTCGTGCGCCGGGAGCAGGGGCAGCTTCCCGACGTCGCGGAGCGGCTGATCGGGAGGAGCGACGCTCGTGGGCTCCGTGTGCGTGCTCAGTCTCGCCTGCCTTCCAGTGTTTGCGAGCGGCCGGAGGCCGGATCAGCAGAACTTTACCGGTTTGCAGGTCTGGGGCCTATTGGCGGCCGACGTCGGGGCGCTCGTGCGGACTCTCGTTATGCTCCGCCTGTGCGCGACCTGTCCGCCGCGTCGGTCGTAGAGGACCAGGGCGACGATGCCAGCCGGGACTGGACGCCGGTAATGTGCTGTCCGCGCTGTCGCGGCGATCTCGACGTGGTCCCTTTGGTGTGGTGCACGGACGGCCGGCTGAAGGAGGGATGGCTGACCTGTGAGCGTTGCGGGTGCTCCGTCGCCGACGTGAGACAGTTCAAGTTCGACTTTCACGTGGTCGGGCCGATGCCACCGGATCAGGCCGAACCGGAGCGGTCGAACTCCGTCCTCGAGCGGCGCGTCCACGCCGACTCGGCCGAGGTGTCGCACACCTCACGCTGGCACCCGGCCGCGCCCTTCTTCCTGTACACGCAGGGCAAGACCGGGGACACATGCTCGTTCACCGGAGCTTTCACCGACGCGCTGGTCAGGCTCCGCATGCAGCCCGACGGCGGGATCGTCGACATGTTCGTCGACGGCTCCCTGGCGGTCTCTTCCGAGCTGTTCACGCCTGAAGGGTCCTTCACGACGCCTACCGTTGCCGCCACCGGGCTGCCCGCGGCCGAGCACGAGCTCATAGTCGCCACCCGGGGCGCGTCCCCGCCCGGCTCCGCTGGCACCTCCGCCCTCTTCGAGGAGATCGTCCTCTACGGCTCGCCGGGACTCGAGGGATTCGCTCGCCCCGCTCCGCTCAACTATGGCAACCCCTACAGCGAGTTCATCGAGTCGTACCTGAGGCAGCTCGGGCCCGACGAGCTCGCACTCGAGATCGGTGGGGGTGACCGACGGCGAGTCAGCGCCAACCACCTCAATTTCGAGTACCTGAAGTTCGAGCTGGCGGATGTGTACGGGGACATCCACACGCTTCCCTTCAAGGACGGCGCGTTCGACGTGGTGCACAGCCAAGCGGTCTTCGAACACGTCGCCGATCCCTTCGGCGCCGCCCGTGAGCTCCTCCGGGTGACCAAGCCCGGCGGGCTGGTGCTGACCGAGGTCGCATTCCTCCAGCCGTTGCACGCCGTCCCGTACCACTTCTTCAATATGACCTTGTGGGGCGTCGAGGAGCTCTTCAGTGGCTGCGACATCGAGGCCTCGGACTGGTTCGGCCCTCTCTCGGACACGGTTTCCTGGCTCATGGACGCGGCGGACCTCATCGGCAAGGTCGAGACCGCCCGGCTCGAGCACATCCGGGACGAGTTCCGGCGGTTCGACAAACTGATGACCCACGAGCAGCTCAAGCCGGTGGCCAGCGGCGTGCACATCGCGGCAAGGAAGCCGAGTGATCAGGCGGGGGCCGGGGCGCGCACCAGTTCCTCGTAGAAACGCTCGGCCTCTTCGGCCATGCGGTCCAAGGTGAAGGAGGCCTCGTACGCCGCGCGTCCGCCGCGCCCGATGCTCTCCCGCAACTCGGGGGACCTGACAAGACGGCCCAGGGTGTCGGTCAGCGCGTCGACGTCATCCGGAGGCACCAGGAGTCCCGATACGCCATCGCCCACGATCTCGGTCATGCCGCCGATGTCAGACGAGACGACGGGCTTGGAGAACATCATGGCCTCGAGCAGGATGAGTCCGAAGGACTCGAAGCGCGACGGCGCCACGAACACGTCGCACGTCATGTACTCGTGGCGCAGAGTCTCGTCGTCGACCCGGCCGAGGAACCGCACCGTGCCCGCCAACTCAGGGTGTGCCCGTTCGAAGTCCTCGCGGTAGGTCCGTCCAGACGGCCCGACCAAGGAGTCGTCGCCGACGACGTGGAGCTCGAAGGACGCGCCAGTCGCGGCCAGCGCCGCCGCGCTCTCAAGCAGCGTGTCGATGCCCTTGCGGGCCTCGAGCCGCCCTACGAAGAGGAGACGGAGCGGGCCCGCCGCGGGCGCGGGCGCATGCCCGGCCGCCTCGTCGGCCAAGCCATGGGCGACCGTCCCCAGTTGATGGCGCGGGAAGGTGACGCCGTACGCCGCCTCAATCTCTTCGACGATCGCCGGCCCGCAGGCCAAGAACCCGTCCGCCTGCTCGTAGACGAGCGTCTCGACGGCGAGGAGCTGTTCGAACAGGCCGGGAGCCGCCTCCGCGTGTGTCCGCATGGCCGGGTCGACGCGCAGCACGGTACGCAATGGCGTGTACAGACCGACCACGGTGCGGAAGTGACCCTCGAGCACCGCGGCCAGGCCCTCGGAGTCCCAGTTGGGGCACTGGACGACGTCGATCGGCCGGAAACCCTCTATCCGGTGCAGCTCGTCGCGCATGGAGGCGGAGTGGTCCCAGACGTGGGCGGGCACCGCGACGCCCTCAGGGAGCTCGTGTGGAGCGGGCGGGACCCGGTGGACCCAGACGTCGTCCTCGAGGTCGACCGTCGGATGCCCCTCTCCCCTGGTAAGGACCCGGACGACGTGGCCGCGCCGGGCCAGTCCCGTGGCGAGAGAATGCACGACGCGGCCGATGCCGTTCACCTGCGCCGGCGGGTACTCCTGGGAGAGGAGGCAGACATGGAGCCTGCGGGCCCTCGGCCGCCGCGTCGGGAACGGTACGAACGGGGCGCGCTCCGCGTCGAACCACTGCGGCGGCCGCTCGCGGGTGACGCCCGACGCGTAAAGCTCGAAAGCCCGATCCGAGGCGGCGGCGACGTCTCGTTCGAATTTGTCACGGGTCTCGACATCGTGCACCCCCGCTTCGAAGTTCAGCTCGACGTTGTCCCTGGTGACCGCGACGAACTTGGCCTGCTCCGCGCAGACCCGGGCGAAGGAGTCAGCCTTCAGGCCGTGCTTCAGGCCGAAGTAGAAGCGGCTCTTCAGGACCTGGTACCAGTCCTTGATCACGTCGCTGCGCTCCCGGATCTGACTTGGCAGGAACTTGTGGTAGACGAAACCAGAATCGAGCGCGGACACGATGTAGCCGGCGTCGGTGATGCGGCAGCACAGGTCGGTCTCGTCGAGGTAGTACTCGAACTCTTCGTCGAAGCCGCCGAGCGCGACCAGGATGTTGCGCCGAAACGAGCTGTTGGTCCCGATGGTGTAGGTGAACTCGCGGGACCCGGGCGCGGCAAGGAATGGTGTCGGGTTCACGGCACCCTCGAAGTCAGTCCAGAAGTTGCCGAACCTGTCCGCCCTCGAGTACCAGCACTGGAACCAGTAGCCGGTGTGCCCGACCACTGGGCCGCCAGCTGCGGCAACCTCACCCCAATCAAAGGCGCGCACAAGTGCGTCCAGCCAACCGGGATCGGGATAGGCATCGTCGTCGATGAACGCGACGATCTCTCCGCTCGCCAGCCGGACGCCGAGGTTGCGCGACTCCGAGAGGTTGCGGTTGGGACACTGCGCCCGCTTGACCCGGCCGTTCAGGCTGTCGAGCAGTGCCTCGGTGCCGTCAGTCGAGGGTCCGTCGACCACGACCACCTCGAATTCGCGATAGTCGAGCCACTCGAGGGCGCGCAGGGTGCGGGCGAGGCTCTCGCACCGGTTGAAGGTGTTGATGACGACGGAGACAGCCGTCACCGCGCCGACGTCCCCGCGCCGCTGTCCGTCGGCGGCGCGGGCGGCGCCACCTTCCCGAGAACCTCGAGGAAGCGCTGCTCGAACTTCGACGCCGAGTAGTCCTGCAGGTGGCACTCCACCGCGGAGAGCCATTCCCGTTCTGACATCTCCCCACTGCTCGTCGGGAGGACGAGCTCCTGAACGTGCACCCGCGCCGTGCGCAGTCGCTCTGACACGTCGCTGATCACACGGGCCAGCTCACCGGCATGGGCGGCCGGGAACACGGATCCGAGACCCCCCATGATGTTCGGGACGTTGCCCGCATCCGAGCCGATGACGTAGCACCCCGAGCTCATCGCCTCTACGACGGGAACGCAATAGCCCTCGTGATGGGAAGGCATCACGAAGACGTCTGCGCTGCGGTAGAGCTCGGCGATGACGTCGTCGGCCGCGTCACGCACTACCCGGAGCCGGTCCCCGTGACGGGCGAGCGCGTCGTCGACGGCAGCCATGATCTCTGGTTGGGAGAAGCGGACGCTTCCGGCGAGGGTGAGATGCACGCTGCGGTCCGCGGCCCACACCAGCTCCATGGCCTCGAGCAGGTCGCAGATTCCCTTGGCGGCGACGAACCTTCCCACGTAGAGGAGGTCGACACGCGACGCCGAATGCCCCGGGGCGACGCGGGGCCCGGGAGACACGGCGACGGCAGGCAGGTGGATCACGTCGATCTGTTCCGCCGCGAGCCCCATCCCGACGAGCTGGTCGCGCGTGTACTCGCCGACCGTCACGATCCGGTTGGCCAGGTGCAGGTTGTGCCGAACCAGAGATGCCCTGGCGCAGGCCTCCTTGACGACCGGATCGTCGACCAACTCGGGTGGTGTCGTGTTGTGGTCGACGACCAGAGAGGCTGGCGCGACGAGGAGAAGGGCGTCGAAGAGCTCGTACCACATCGCGAACTCGAACACATGGACGTCCGCGGCGTTGAAAGACGGGTCGCGCACGAGGGTGCCCACGTGCGGGTGGATCCTGATGTCGGGATCGTCGAAGTCGCTGCCCTGCGTGAACCCGCTGACGTGGACGGGGTATCCCTCGTCCCGCAGCCGCTGCAGCAGGCGCAGCTTCCGGAGGAAGCTCATCGACACCGCGTCCCGTTCGAGGACGATGCCGTTGTAGAGGGCAACCCGCAGGGGCTGCCCGAGGGCGGCCTTCATCCGGAAGACGGGATGCGGCGAACCGCTTCAATCTCCATCTCGTAGCAGGCGCCGTTGCGCCGGCCCTCCTCAATCACCTTGACATCCTCCAGCCCGGCGTCTTCGAGCAGACGCGTCAGCGTCTCCTTCGAGAACCCGCTGAAGTGGAAGTCGCCCTCGTACTCCTGCCCGCCGTACATCACCTCGATGAAGTCCCCGAAGGGCATCCGCCCGGCCGCACGCTCGGAGACCATCGTCTCGACGTCAGGCACGACCGACACCAGCTTGCCGCCGTCTTCGAGCAGCGACACCCAACGTGGCAGCACGACCCGTCGCAGCTCCTCTACCGGGAGGTGCTCCAGGACGTGAGCCGAGTAGATCTCCATCACCTCACCCTCGCCGAAGGGGAGCTCGCGGACGTCAGCCACGATGTCGATCCCCGGCAACTCACGCGAGTCGACGTTGAGGTAGGCGTCCCGGACTATGTGGCCGGCGCCCACATTGAGGCGCAGGTTGCCCTGCATGCGACGGACCTTCTCCGGATTGGTCACCCGGGAAATCAGCGTCCGGTCGGCCTCGGTCGTGGTCGTCGGCGCGGGCGCGGCGTAGCGTTGCTCGAGGAGGACTTCCCGGCGCACGAATTCGATCCGGTCGAGGATTTCCACAATCGTCCCCGCGTGTCCTTTGACTCCGATCTCCATCGCGTCCAGCCGTGTGCCCAAGGCGCGTAACTGGCGCTCGGTCTCCCGGCTGGCCGCGTTCTGCGAGGCGATGGTGTTCACGACGGTCGGCAGGTAGCGGTTCAGAGCCTCGATATCCGCCTCCAGGGCCGCTGTCCGCTGGTCGACGACGCCCGGCAGGCCCCGGATTTCCTCGTGGAGCTGGTCGGCGCGGAAGTCGATGCGCCCGTAGACCCGCCTCGTGAAGGGCATGGCCAGGCGTTTGCCCACGCTCTTCGCCGTGCTCTTCGCGCTCACACGGAGCTCCCTTTCCGGTCCTTGGGGTGGGCCAGGCGCACCAAACCGCAGCTGGGGCACCCTGGTGCCAACCCGATGGAGTCTAATGGTCCGACCCCCCGCCACCCCGGGACAGGCCCAGTCGCACGGCCACCCAAGCGCCCACGGGATCATCCCCTCCGGCCAGCCACCAGGCGACATGGGCGTGAAGACACTTCACCCCACGGCGTGTACCGCCGACTCCGCCGGTCGGCCTCGGGCCGCTCCACCCGGCCGGGAGCAGGCGGTCACGCTCGGCCGAGTAGCGGCGATGGCACTCCTCGACGCGAGCCGGGTCGACGGCGGCCTCGGCCTCGCGCACCCCTCCGTCCGCCTCCAGCCGCCCCACCCGCGACCGCAGCTCCCGGTCGACCAGCCAGTAGCGGGTCGGCATCGGGGTCCCGTCTCGCAGCAGCGGATCGTTGGCGATCACGACGGGCAGGCCGTCCGGCCGTCTCACCACAACGTCGAAGTCTCCGCTCGGGACCCGGCCGAGCAGCGCGGCCACGGCCGCCTGGTCGTCGGAAACGCCGGTCAACGCCAGAATTCGAGGGCGTGCGCCATGCGCGACAGCAGGCCCGGCTGGCGCGCCGCATGCGGCGGAACGGTCGTCGTGGTGGTGGAAGTGGACGTGGTGGAGGTGCCGGGCGGCAGCTCGGCGGCGGCCGACGGCGCCGACGGGGCGCCAACGCCCGGATCGCCGGCGTACGGCGTGCCGGCCGAGGGCGACGCCGCGCCTGCGGGCGGGAGCACCTCGTAGGCCTGCTGGCCCGGGTTCACGAGCTGGTACTCCTGTCGCGCGATGCGGCCGATCTCGCCGGCGTCGCCGAGGTTTCGTGCCTCTTGTGCCAGCGCGGCATCCTGCTCGTGCAGGGTGGCGAGTTGCGCCTGCGCCCCGGCCAGGCTGGCCCGTTGGTGCAGGAGCGCCTCGGCGGGGAACCAGGCCGCGACGACGGCGGCCGAGATCACGACCGACCCCAGCACCATCAGGCGCGTGCGTCGGCGAGCCGACGCACCGTGCCTAGGCCGGGCCACGCCGGTCGCGCCCCGCTAGTGCGCTGCGCCCCGGGAAGGCGGCGGACTCGCCGAGGTCCTCTTCGATGCGGAGCAACTGGTTGTACTTGGCGACCCGGTCCGAGCGCGCCGGGGCACCGGTCTTGATCTGCCCGGCGTTGACGGCGACCGCCAGGTCGGCGATCGTCGTGTCTTCCGTCTCGCCCGAACGATGGGAGATCACGGCGCGGTACGCCGAGCGGTCGGCCACGGCGACCGTCTCCAACGTCTCGGTCAAGGTGCCGATTTGGTTCAGCTTGACCAGGACCGCGTTGGCCACCCCCTCCCGGATTCCTCGTTCGAGTATCTCGGAGTTCGTCACGAAGATGTCGTCGCCTACGAGCTGGATCCTGTCGCCGAGCGCCTTGGTGTGGGCGACCCAGCCGTCCCAATCCTCCTCCGCCATGCCGTCCTCAATCGACACGATCGGGTAGCGGTCGACGAGGTCCACCCAGTAGTCGACCATCTCGGCCGGCGACAGGGTTCGACCCTCGCCGGCGAGCACATAGGTGCCGTCGTCCCACAGCTCGCTCGTTGCCGGGTCGAGCGCAAGCGCGATCTCGTCACCGGGCACCCGCCCGGCCCGCTCGATCGCCTCGAGGAGCAGGGTCACGGCGTCCTCGTTCGACGGGAGGTCGGGTGCGAAGCCGCCTTCGTCGCCCACCGCCGTCGCCAACCCGCGCTCGGCCAGCACCGACCGGAGGGCGTGATAGGTCTCGGAGCCCCAGCGCAGCGCCTCGGCGAACGACACGGCGCCCACCGGCATGATCATGAACTCCTGGAAGTCGACGGAATTCTTGAGCGTGTGCACCGCCGTTGAGCACGTTGAGCATCGGGACGGGGAGCGCATGGGCGTTCACCCCGCCGACGGCCCGGTACAGCGGGAGTCCGAGCTCGTCCGCGGCCGCCTTGGCCGTCGCCAGGGAGACCGCGAGCACGGCGTTGGCGCCGAGCCGCCGCTTGTCAGAGGTCCCGTCGAGGTCGACCATGGTGGAGTCGACGAGCCGCTGGTCGAGCGCGTCGAGACCGGCGACCGCGTCGGCGATTTCGCCGCTGACATTGGCGACAGCACGCGTCGCACACCTTTGCCCGTGTAGCGGTCACCACCGTCACGGAGCTCCACCGCTTCGCGGATGCCGGTCGACGCGCCGGACGGTGTGATGGCCCGGCCGCGTGCGCCGCTGTCGAGCAGCACCTCCGCCTCGACGGTCGGGTTACCGCGGGAGTCGAGGACCTCGCGTCCCACCACGTGCTCAATGGTGCTCACGACATTGCTCCTTGGGCACCGGCCCTGGTGCGGCGCCGGATCATCAGACTAGTGGCTGTCCCTTGCCTCTCCGGGGACGCCCTCCGCCGCCACGATCTTGTCGCGCCATTCGAGCGCGTGCGCCCGGAGCGCCTGCTCGGCGTCGAGGCCCGAGCGTTGCGCGAGGTCCACGACCGAGAAGAGCAACTCGCCGACGAGGCGGTCGCCATCACTCCGATCCTCCCGCGGGTCGTCCGGATGCCGTTCGGACGGTGCGGTGCTCAGCAATGACTCCAACGCGGCACGGGCGTCTCCGGCGCCGGCGGGATCGAGCCCCACCGAGCGCGCCTTGCGGGCCAGCTTGTCAGCGAGCATGAGCGCGGGCAGGCTGCTCGGGATCCCTTCGGTGACGCTTCGCCTGCCCTTCTCGCTCTTCTTGATCGCCTCCCAGTTCTCCTCGACCCGTTCGACGTCCTCGGCCTGAACGCCCGCGAACACATGCGGATGGCGGTGCACCAGCTTGTCGTGGACGCCGCGGGCGACGTCGCCGAGGTCGAAGCGGTCGCACTCGGCGGCCAGCCGGGCGTGGAACACGATCTGGAACAGCAGATCGCCCAGCTCTTCCTGGAGGTGCGCATAGCCCTCGACATCGTCCGGTCCCGAGAGCGACGCCAACGCGTCCAGCACCTCGTAGGTCTCCTCCACCAGATGCGGCGCCAGCGTGGCGTGGGTCTGGGCGCGGTCCCAGGGGCATTCCTGGCGCAAGATGTCCATCAACGCGACCAGTCGTTCGGTCTCTGCACCGGCCGAGGAAACTGGCGCAGCGGGGACGTAGAGGGACGTCAGGTGGTCCGGCTCCACCGTCCGGTCGAGATCCCACCAGTCGACCTCGAGCACCAGTTCGTCGTCGAGCCCGAGGTGGTGCAGGATCACCGGTCGCGGCAGGTGCTCGCGGTCCCCGGCGCTGAGCTTCACCTCGGAGAGCAGCCGGCGAGTCCAGCACTGACCGACGAGCGCGGGCTCCCCCGGGCCGGCGAACGACGCCGCGTCGAGCAGGCGAACGCCCTCGGCCAGCGGGTCGACGGCGAGTCGGGACCAGGCGAGGTCGAGGAACGAGAGAGCCGGGACGACGCTCACGTCGACCCTGTCGTCCGCCCGCAGCAGGTCCACGGTCCGCTCCGCGACGAGCGGGGATCCGGGCACGGCGTAGACGACGTCGCCTTCGTCCTCGGCCGCCGCGACCAGCTCCTCCACGATCGTCGCGTACACCTCTTCGAACGTCTCCGCCGACTCGTAGAGGTGGTCGAAGCTGGAGGCCCCGCCGAAGGCCGACGCGGCAGGATGGCGCGCCGTGCGGAGGTAGGCCCGTCGCGCCCGTGCCATCGTCTCCGTCACTCCTGGGCCGAGCAGCTCGACGCCGGCCGGCCCGAGGCCCACCACGGTGATGCGGGGGCGCCCGGGTCCCACGACGAAGTCAGCCTCCGCTGGGGCTGGCCGCGGCGGTGGCCACCGGGGCGGGAGAATTGGCGACCGGGTTCAAGACGTCCGAGTGCTCGGGGACGAACGGCGTGAACACCTGGGCCAAGCTCGACACCCACACGCCGTAACGCGGGTCGACCGACACGTCGGCGTGGCGTTGGACCGCGGCGACCGCCGAGGCAGCCGGGGTCGCGCCTGCCTCCTGAGCCGCCTCGGGGACGAACTGCCGGGCGGCGGAGTAGTCCGTCCGGTTCCGGGACATCATCTGGACGAGGACGTAGCCGTTCGAAACCTGGAGCGGCGCGGACAGGGCACCCACCGGCAGGCTTCCGAGTCGGGCGCTGGAGGGGAATTGCGCCGAGAGTTGGAAAAGGTTCAGGCAGCCCTGCTCGCCCTGCGCCTGCTGCGCCAGCTGCGGGAACGGTGTGCCCGCGGCCACCTGCGCCGCCGCCGCCTTCGCGTCGCTCTGGGAGGAGTAGCTGGCCACCGTGACGCACACCGTGTCGAACTCGGACCGGTGCCGGTCGAAGTAGGCGAGAAGGTCCGAGTCGCTCGACCCGGCTCCCGCCAGATCCTCCTCGAGCGCGATGGTCGTGGCGACGAACTTCGTCTGCTGATCGACGAACGCGGACGGCATGGTGGAGAGCACGTCCTTGCCGGTGAGTGGCGTCGTGCTGCCGCACGTGAAGCGCGGGTTCTGACCCTGGGGCGTCTGCTGAACCTCCGACATCACCTGGCTGATCTGGTTGGTGTACGCCGTGTGCGCCTGGTCCAGATCGGCCTGTGTCACCTCGACGTGGCGGCGCGCGGCGAGCTGCGCGATCAGCTGGTGCTGAATACTCGTGTCGAGGTAGGTGGCCGTGTACGAGGACGTCGCCGTCGGGTGATGGTCGGGGTCCTGGCTCTTGCCGGCCCCCGAGACCGGGGGCAGCACCTGTTGGCCGTTCGACGAGAGATAGGCCTGTGAATTGACGTAGCACTGGTACAACGGGCTGGCCGCGATCGCACTGAGGTCCGAGTTCACCGATTGCTGGCTGATCGCGGTGCCGTTGACCACCACGGCGTTCGTGGGCACGGTCAGCGCAGCCGCGGCGACTCCGCCGGCGAGCACTACGAGCAGGACCAGAAACCACTTCATGCGCCGCGCACTCTACAAGGTGGTCCCGGCCCCTCGGGCCTCGCCGGAATCTCCGGAGCTGGCTGCGGGGATCAGATCCTCGACCAGCCGAAGTACCGCGTCGGCCGGCCGCTCCCCGTCGGGGATCGGCACCAGCAGTTGGGCCATGTCCTCCCGGTAGGCGGCGCCGGGCACGCTGCGTCGTAGGCGTACCTCCACGCTCGCGGGCAGTCGCACCGGAGACAACCGGACGACCGGGCGCCGCGTCCCGCCGGGTCGGACCGAGCTCATGGTGATCTGCTCAATTCCTCGAGCCAGCGCGGCCACGCGGAGCCGCGCCAGGGCGAGCAGGCCCTCCGCCGGCGCCGGCAGCGGGCCGTAGCGGTCGGCCCACTCCGTACCGACGTCGTCGACGTCGGTCGTGCTCGACGCCGCGGCGAGCCGACGGTAGGCCTCCAGCCGCGCGTCCTCGGCCTCGACGTAGTCCTTGGGCAGATGGGCGTCGCCGGGGACGTCGATGGCGACGGCGGGAGGCGTCGGTCGAGCTTCGCCGCGGGCTTCGGCCACGGCCTCCGCCACGAGCTGGACGTAAAGGTCGTACCCGACGGCGGCAATGTGGCCCGATTGGTCCGAACCGAGCAGGTTCCCCGCGCCCCGGATCTCCAGGTCCCGCATGGCGATCTTGAACCCCGACCCGAGCTCCGTGTGCTCGCCGATCGTGCGCAGCCGCTCATAGGCCTGTTCGGAGAGGACGCGGTCAACCGGATGGAAGAGGTAGGCGTACGCCCGCTGGCCGGCTCGCCCCACTCGCCCACGGATCTGGTGGAGCTGGCCGAGACCGAGCAGGTCAGCCCGGTCGACGACCAGCGTGTTGACCGACGGCATGTCGATCCCCGACTCGATGATGGTGGTGCACACGAGCACGTCGTAGCGCCGCTCCCAGAAGTCGAGGACCACCGACTCGAGGCTGCCTTCGTCCATCTGTCCGTGCGCCACCGCCACGCGCGCCTCGGGCACCAGGTCGCGCAGGTCCCGCGCCACGAGGTCGATGTCGGAGACGCGATTGTGCACGTAGAAGGCCTGTCCCTCGCGTAACAGTTCTCTCCGCAGTGCCTCGCTCACCGCGGATGGATCGTGCTCCCCGACATAGGTCAATATCGGCCGCCGATCGGCGGGAGGGGTGTTGACCATGGAGAGGTCCCGGATGCCGGTGAGCGCCATCTCGAGGGTGCGCGGAATGGGGCTCGCGGTCAGCGTGAGCACGTCGACGCCCTCGGCCATCCGCTTGACCGCTTCCTTGTGCGAGACCCCGAAGCGCTGCTCCTCGTCCACCACCAGGAGTCCGAGCTTCTTGAAGTGCACGTCCTGGGCCAGGAGCCGGTGGGTCCCGATCACCACGTCGACGCTCCCGTCGGCCAACCTCCGGACGACCTCGCGCTGCTGCGCGGGCGAGAGGAAGCGGCTGAGCAACTCGACGCGGATCGGGTACGGCGCGTACCGGTCGGCAAAGGTCTGCGCGTGTTGGCTAGCCAGGAGCGTCGTGGGCGCGAGTACCGCTGCCTGCGTCCCGTCCTGCACGGCCTTGAAGACGGCGCGTACCGCGACCTCCGTCTTTCCGAAC
Organism: uncultured Acidimicrobiaceae bacterium; assembly: GCA_963767195.1. Classification (GTDB taxonomy): domain Bacteria; phylum Actinomycetota; class Acidimicrobiia; order Acidimicrobiales; family RAAP-2; genus Bog-473. The sequence continues at coordinate 1,681,323 of CAVYDA010000001.1, forward strand.
CCGACGTCGCCACACACGAGACGGTCCATCGGCCGGGGCTCCTCCATGTCGGCCTTCACGTCGGAGATAGCCGAGAGCTGGTCGTCGGTCTCGACGAACGGGAAGGACGACTCCATCTCGACCTGCCACGGTGTGTCCGGACCGAAGGCGTGCCCCTCGACGGCCAGGCGCCGGCGGTACAACTGCACCAGATCGGCCGCGACCTCCGCCGCGGCGGCCTTCGCCCGGGCGCGCGTCCGTTGCCAGTCGGCGCCGCCCATCTTCGAAAGAGAAGGTGACTCGCCGCCCGAGTACGGCGTGATGGCTTCGATCTGGTCGACCGGGAGGTAGAGGCGGTCCGATCCGCGGTACTGCAGAATCAGATAGTCCCGAACCGTCCCCCCCATCGTCCGCGTCGTCACCCCGTCGAAGCGCGCCACGCCGTGCTGGCGGTGCACGACGAAACTCCCGGCCTCGAGGTCGTCGAAGAACCCGTCTGCGGCCCGTGCCCGCGGCTTGGCCCGCCGGTGTGGCATCCGCCTGCCGGTCACGTCCGTCTCGGACAGCACCGCCGCCTTGGAGTCGGGGAGCACGAACCCGGCACTGATCGGGGCCACCACCACGACGGCTCCCACCGAAGCCGGTGCCGCCGACACGACCGGCGCGTGCACACCCTGCTCGGCGAGCACGGCCGAGAGGCGCGACGCCCCGGGGCCGGTAGCGGCGCACAGAGCCACCCGGTAGCCCTCTCCGACGAGCCGGGACACTCCCGCGGCAAGGCGGGACGGATCGCCGGCCACCGACTCGAACCGACGAACCGTGATGGTGGGCGTCGACGGGCCCTCGGGTACCGGCGGGAGCGAGGTCACGGGGGCGGGACACCCGCTCAGCAGCCGCTCGAAGGGGACGTGCAGGCGTGGGAAGGTGTCTTCGTCGCCGTGCTTCGCGCCCCACGTGGTGGCGAGCGTCTCGGCCAGCGCCCCCTCCTCCTCGAGCAGCTGGAAACCGCGGTCGCGGATGCGCCGCGGCTCCACGAGCACGACGTGTGCGCCGGCCGGCAGCAGGTCCGGAAGCACGCGGGGCGGTCCGTCGACGAAGGGGAGCCACGACTCCATGCCGTCGAAGTGCTCGCCGCGGGCGAGCCGGTCCCAGACGCCCGCGCCCCACGGCTGAGTTCGCGACAGCCGCTCCGCCGCCGCGGCCATGGCCGCCGTCACGGTCACTTCGCGGCATCCATAGAGCGCCACGCCGGACAGGTCCCGCATGGAGCGCTGGTCGCTCACCGAGAAGGCAGTGAGCCGGTCCACCTCGTCGCCCCACAGGTCGATGCGGACCGGCTCGTCCGCGGTGGGCGGGAACACGTCGACGATCCCGCCCCGCACGGCGAACTCGCCGCGGTGCTCGACCTGGTGCTCGCGCCGGTACCCCTTCGCGACGAGCCTCCGGAGCAGAGCGGCCACGTCGACCTCGCTCCCCGGTCGGATCAGCTCCGGGGCCGTGTCGTCGAGCGGCCCGAGCCGCTGGAGCAGCGCGCGCACAGGTGCCACCACGACCCGCGGCGCCGGGAGCGATCCGTCGCCGCCGACCAGCGCGTGCAGCAAGGCGAGGCGCCGGCCCATCGTCTCGACCTCGGGGCTGACCCGCTCGAAGGGCAGCGTCTCCCACGCCGGCAGTACCGAGACCGCACCCTCGAGGGTGGCGGCCGTGCCGTCGCCGTGTTCGTCCTCCAGCAGGCAGCCCAGGTCGTCGGCCAGCCGCTCGGCGTCGAGGCCGGTCGCGGTCACGACCAGGATGGGGCGCCGCTCGCTGAAGGCGGCGGCGGACGCGACCACCACCGCCTGCGCGGCCTCGGGGACCGCCAGCGTGACGTCCGCTGCGCCGATCAGGGCCGCCACGGCCGGCTCCGCCCGGAGCAAGCGCGGCACGGCGGAGAGGCTCGCCGTGGCGGGCTCCGGCGCGAGTGGTGGGGGCTGAGGCGTCGCCGCGGTCATCACCTCAGGTGGGCAGTGAGTGGCACCAGAGCATGGCGGCGTCCATGCCGTCGGCCGCGATGCGCTCCACCGAGTCGGCCGCCGTCTGCACCGCGCCCTCCATGAGCTCACGCACGGCCCGTGGCGGACGTCGCAACACGTGGGCGGCGCCCTGGGCCGCACTCGGCGGCTTGCCCACGCCGATGCGCACCCGGAGGAAGTCGTTGGAGTGGAGGTGTGAGGCCACGGAGCGAAGCCCGTTGTGGCCGGCCAGCCCACCCCCGGCTTTGAGACGGACAGTACCCGGCGGTAGGTCCAGCTCGTCGTGGACGATCACGATCTGCGCCGGGTCTTCCACGCCGAAGCGCCGCGCCAGTCCGCGCACGGCCAGACCGGACTCGTTCATGTACGTAGTCGGGACGGCCAGGGCGACGCGCCGGCCTCCTATGGACGCGTTGGCGACGCGGGCCGCCACTCCCTTCTCGCCCCGCAGCGTCGTGCCGTGCCGCTGGGCCAGCAACTCTACGGTGTCGGATCCGGCGTTGTGCAAGCTGCCCGCGAATTCGCTGCCGGGGTTCCCGAGCCCGACGACCAGGAGGTCGGCCGGGGTGCCCCGGCGCTCCGGCCGGGCGAACGGGCGGCGCAGCGCCTAGCCCTCTTCTGGGGCGGCCTCGGGCGTCTGGGTGGCCGACTCCCCGGCCGCCTCCCCTGCACCCTCCTCGCCTTCGCCCGATTCCTCCGCCGCCACTACTCTCGGCGGCTGACCGATGGCGATCGCGCTCTCCGGGTCGATCTCGGTCGTGACGCCCTCGGGCAGCGGAAGGTCCGAGACTCTGACCTGCCCACCGATGGTCAGTGCGCTCACGTCGGCCTCAATGGTGGACGGAATGGCATTCGGCAGCGCACGGATGCTGAGCGTGAACATCTGCTGGTCGACGAGACCGTCGCCGTGGTGTACCTCGATCGCCTCCCCGACCAGCACAACCGGCACGTCCGCGCTGATGACCTCGTCGTGGCGGACGATCACGAAGTCCACGTGCGTCACCGTCTGCGCCACCGGATGACGCTGCATTTCGCGGGCGAGTGTCAGGTAGGTCGCCGCACCGGTGTCGAGCGACAGGAGCTGGTTCAACCCGGCTTCGCCCGTCAGCGCCGCGCGCAGCTCGCGGCCGACCACCGCGACGGGGAGAGGGTCGGTCCCGTGCCCGTAGACGACGCCCGGGATCTTGCCTTCACGCCGCAGGCGGCGCACGGCACGCGAGCCGATGGGGCGCCCGACCTCGGCGGCAAGGATGACTTCGGCCATGACGGATCTCCTCAGGTGGCAAGTGCGGTGCGGAGCGGTGCCGGCGGGCACGGGGGCCCGCCGCGAACGGCCTCACAGCGTAGCCGCCCCGACGCGGGGGCGAGGACCGGCGGCAGCCGTCGGGACTGGCGCAGACCCGTAGGGCGTCCTCAGACCAGGTTGTCGCCCCCGAAGAGCTCGGACACCGAGGTGTCCTCGAAGACGGCGTCAATGGCGTCGGCGATGATCTTGGCCACCGAGAGGACTTCGAGCTTGTCGAAGGTGCGGTCCTCCGCCACCGGCAGGGTGTCGGTGACCACGACCCGTGAGACCGGGGCAGCCTTGAGGCGGTCCACTGCAGGGTCCGAGAGGATGGCGTGGGTGGCCATGATGGAGATGTCCGAGGCGCCGGCCGCCGAGAGCAGCTCGGCGGCGGCGCAGACCGTCCCCGCCGTGTCGATCATGTCGTCGATCAGCACGCAGTGTCGTCCCTCGACCTCACCGACCACGTGACGCGCCTCGACCTCGTTGTAGGTGCCCTGGGGCCGCGTCTTGTGGATGAAGGCCAGCTCGAAGCCGAAGTGCTGGCTGTAGCGCTCCGCCACCTTCACCCGGCCCGCGTCGGGCGCCACCACGACGACGTCGTCGCCGAAGTGCTGGCGCATGTAGCCCTCGAGCACCGGTGCCGCCACAAGGTGGTCGAAGGGCGTGTCGAAGAAGCCCTGGATCTGCCCCGAGTGCAGGTCGACGCTCACCACCCGGTCCACGCCCGCGGCGGACAGCATGTCGGCCACCAGCTTCGCCGTGATCGGCTCGCGTCCGGTGGACTTGCGATCCTGGCGCGAGTAGCCGTAGTACGGGCAGACGGCGGTGATCCGCTTGGCCGACGCGCGCTTGGCGGCGTCAATCATGATGAGCTGCTCCATGAGCGAGTCGTTCACCGGGCTGGCGTGAGTCTGAATGATGAAGACGTCGCATCCACGGATGGAGATGTCGTACTTGCAGTAGATCTCGCCGTTCGCGAATTCGCGCAGGTTGGCCTCTCCCAATTCCACGCCCAGGTGCCCCGCGATGTCCCGAGCCAGCGCCGGGTGGGAACGGCCGGACACCAGCTCCAGGCGCCGCCGGGGAATGAGCTCCACGCGCCTACGCTACTTCGCCGTTGCCGGGCCCGTCGTGCTCCGTCACGCGCCTGGGCCGCGCACCATGCTGTGCGCCCCCACCTCTGCCCCCGGCGGAACCTCCGCCCCCGGTTCGAGCACGCTGAAGGGCCCGACACGCGCCCCGGCGCCGATCGTCGCCCGGGTGGCCACGCACTGGGCCACCACCGCTCCGGCTCCGACGGCAGTGTCGGTAAGGACGCAGTTCGGCCCGAGCTCGCTCCCGGCACCGATGGTGCAGGCCCCTCGTAGCACCACCCCGGGGAGGAGCGAGACGTCGGCTTCCAACTGCGCCCCGGCGTCGACGTACGTCCGCTCGGGGTCCCACATGGTCACCCCCCGGCGCATCCAGCGCTCGTTGATGCGGTCTCGCAGCTCCGCCTCGGCGACCGCCAGCTGGGCGCGGTCGTTGACCCCGGCCGCCTCCATCGGGTCGCGCAACACGAGCGACCGCACCGTGTAGCCGGCGGTGCTCAGGACGGCGACAGCGTCGGTCAGGTAGTACTCGCCCTGGGCGTTCGCGGGGCTGAGCCGGCGCAGCGTCGGGGCGAGGATGCTGCGACGGAAGCAGTAGATCGACGTGTTCACCTCGTCGGTCAGCCGCTCCTCCGCCGTGGCGTCGGCCTCCTCGACCACTCGGATCACCGAGCCGTCCTTGCCGTGGACCACCCGGCCGTAGCCCTGCGGGTTCTCCAACTGGGCGGTGAGGAGAGTGGCTCCTGATTCCTCGGCCCGGTGCACGCGCACCAGGGCGGCCAGGGTCTGGGGTCGCAACAGGGGCCTGTCGCCGGGCAGGACGACCACGTCTTCGACCTCGTCGTCGTCGTCGTCGTTGGGCAGCCCGGTCAACCCGACGGCCAGCGCATCCCCCGTGCCCGACTGGGTGAGCTGCTCGACGAACTCGATCCGCATGGCCGGCGGTGCCAGCTGGACCAGCGTCTTGGTGACCCAGTCGCCCCGGTGTCCCACGACGACGACGACGCGACGCACATCGACCTCCGCCATGGCGTCGAGGACGTGGAGGATCATCGGACGGCCACACAGCAGGTGCAAGGGCTTCGGTCGCTCGGACCGCATCCGCGTGCCTTCTCCGGCGGCCAGCACGACGGCGGAGAGGCGGCGCTCGGGCATCTCCCGCATTCTTAGCCCGCCGGGGCGGGCCGGTATGGGACACTCGTGGGCGTGCCCCAGATGGTGCCCTACGACGAGTTCGGGCTGTTCCACGAGAACGCCGCCGAGTACGGCATCGCGTACGAGGGACCGCCCGAGGTGCGGCGCGTCGGCGTCGAGGTCGCGCCGGGACGCACCCTCTCCAGCCTGGTGTGGGGCAGACGCGACACCCGAGCTCGTCCTCGTGCACGGGGGCGCGCAGAACGCCCACACGTGGGACACCGTGGCCCTCGCGCTCGGGCGCCCGCTGCTGGCGGTCGACCTGCCCGGGCACGGCCACTCCGACGGGGGCGCCGACGGCTCGCTCTCGCTGGAGGGCAACGGGCGCGACCTGGCGGCGGTCGTGGCCGAGCTCGCCCCTCACGCTCGCGGTGTGGTGGGGATGTCGCTCGGTGGGATGTCGTCCATTGCGCTGGCGTCGCACACGCCGGAGCTCGTCCGCGCGCTCGTCCTGGTGGACGTCACACCCGGCGTGAACGAGGAGAAGTCGGCGCCGATTACCAACTTCGTCAACGGTCCGGCGAGCTTCGACAGCTTCGACGAGCTGCTGGCGCGGACGATTGAGCACAACCCGGGACGCTCGGAGTCGTCCCTGCGGCGTGGCATCTTGCACAACGCCGTGCAGCGCGAGGACGGCAGCTGGGTGTGGCGCTACGCACGCTTCCGCACCGACGGAGCAGTTCGGCCCGAGTTCGGCGGCTGGTGGGAGGCGATCTCGGAACTCCGCGTGCCGGTCATGCTCGTGCGGGGACTCGCCTGGTCGGTCGTCGACGACGCGGACGTCGACGAGCTGCTCCGTCGCCAGCCGGCGGCGCTGGTGGAGGGCGTGGCCGGGGCCGGTCACAGCGTCCAGGGCGACCGGCCCCTTGAACTGGCCGCGCTCATTGAGGACTTCCTCTTCGGTTCCACCGGGGACGGCGGCTGATGGAGCCGGGCGGCGAGGGCGCGACTCGCGGTGGAGCGCCGGGCCGCCTCCGAGATCTGGTTCTCGCGACGAGCGCTCAAGCTCCATGCCGTCGTCCTCGTCGTGGTGCCGGCCTTCATGGCGCTGTGCTTCTGGCAGCTTCATCGGGCGCTCGACGGGAACGAGCTCAGCTGGGCCTACGTCTTCGAGTGGCCGCTCTTCGCCGGCTACGCCGTCTACATGTGGTGGCGCCTCGTCCACGAGCGGCCCGTGCCGACCAGTGTCGCGACCCAGACGGGCGCCGGCGGGCCCCAAGCCTCAGCCGAGGTGGAGCGAGTCGACGTCGATCGAAGCGAGGACCCCGAGCTGGCGGCCTACAACGACTACCTGGCCCAGCTGGCCGAGCGGGACCGGGCGGCGGGGCGCTGAGGGCTCCGGGGGGAGGGCTCGAACCTCCAACATCCGGCTCCAAAGGCCGACGTTCTGCCGATTGAACTACCCCGGAAGGAGGCTCGCCCCCCACCAGAGGTTAGACAGCGACCGGCGAGCCATCGACGTCGTCACCCGGAACCGGCAGCTCCGGCGGTAGCTTCGTCACCGTGCGCATCCTGGTGGTCGACGACGATCAGGCGGTCCGCCGCTCCATCGACCGTGCCCTGCGCCTCGACGGGTACGAGGTGGCGACCGTACCCACCGGCGGCGAAGCACTCGAGGAGCTCGCGCAGACGCCACCTGACGCGTTGGTTCTCGACCTCGGGTTGCCGGACATCGACGGGCTGACCGTCTGCCGGCGCATGCGCGGCGTGGGCGACGACACGCCGGTGCTCATCCTGACGGCGCGCGACGCCATCGACGACCGGGTCGCGGGACTCGATGCGGGCGCTGACGACTACCTGGTCAAGCCGTTCGCGCTCGCCGAGCTGCTGGCCCGCCTGCGGGCCTTGCTTCGCCGCCGCTTCGAGGGGGAGGGCGGGAGGCTTCGCGTCGGTGACCTCACGCTCGACCTGTCGACCCGCGAGGCACAGCGGGGCGAGCGCACCTTCACCCTGACCCGCATCGAATTCGACCTTCTCGAAATGTTCCTTCGTCACCCCCGACAGGTGCTGACCCGTGAGGTGCTGCTCAACCGCGTCTGGGGGTTCGACTTCGACTCCGGCACGAACTCGCTCGCCGTCTACGTCGGCTACCTGAGGCGCAAGCTGGAGGAGGGCGGGGAGCCCCGGTGCATCCAGACCGTGCGCGGCGTGGGCTATGTCCTGCGCGAAGCGTGACGTTCCGGACCAGGCTCGTCCTCGCCAGCACCGTCGCGGTGGTGATCGCTGTCCTGGTGGCATCGAGCGCGTCGTTCGTCGCCGCGCGCAACACCCTGCTGGAGGCGGCCGACGACTCGTTGACCACCGCCGCACAGAAGATTGTCGCCGGGGCGCAGTTCGGGTCCACCACAGCCACTCTCGGGCAGGTGACCGACACGGGCGGGGGGGTGATCGCCGGCGGGGGCCTGCCGGTCACGGGAGAGGTGCGTCTGGTTGCGCTGGGTCTCGCCCCTTCGTTCTTCACCACCGTGGAGGTGGACGGGAACCAGATGCGCGAGCTGGTCCAACACCTGCCGCCGAACACCACGGTCAATTCCGGCACCCTCGAGCGGGGAGGCGCACTCCAGATCGCCACCCTCCTCAACGCCTCGCACGAGCTCACCAAGTTGGCGCTGCTTCTCGGCGCAGTGGCGTTGGCCGGCGTGCTGCTCGCCATCGGGTTGGGCTGGCTGGTGGCACGAACGGCGCTCGTCCCGCTCAACTCGCTCACCGACGCGGTGGAGGATGTCGCCGAGACCACGGACGTCTCGCGCCGCCTCGACCCGGGCGGAGGCGACGAGCTCGGCCGCCTCCGCCGGACTTTCAACCGCCTGCTCGGGGCGCTCGAGTCGTCGCGCCGCGCCCAGAGCCAGCTCGTCCTGGACGCGTCGCACGAGTTGCGGACCCCGCTCACCAGCTTGCGCACCAACCTCGAGGTGATCCGCCGTGTCGACGAGCTCAGCGCCGAGGACCGTTCCGTGCTGGTCGACGACGTGCTCGTGCAGCTCCAGGAACTGACCGGCCTCGTGGGCGACCTGGCCGAGCTGGCCCGGGGCGACCAGCTCCCGGCACCGTCCGAACTGCTGCGACTCGACCTGCTCGTCGCGACGCCGCGGTCGTCCAGGAGACCCACGGCCGCGCCGACGACGTCACCTTCGAGGTCGACGCGGAGCCGTGCTGGGTCGACGGGCACCCGGATCGCTTGACCCGCGCCGTCGGCAACCTCCTCGACAACGCGCGCAAATGGAGCCCGCCGGGACGGTCGGTCTCGGTCTGCTGCCAGGAGGGGACGGTGACCGTGCGCGATCACGGCCCCGGTTTCGACGAGGACGACCTGCCCCACGTCTTCGACCGCTTCTACCGCTCGCCGGCGGCCCGCGGCCTCCCGGGATCGGGACTCGGCCTGGCCATCGTGGCCCAGGTGGCCAAGGCGGAGGGGGGATCCGTACTGGCCGAGAACGACCCCGACGGCGGGGCGCGCATGACCTTGAAGCTGCCCACGGTGACCGGCCCCGAGGCGGGAACCCGGCCCTGAGGCGAGCGCCGGCCCTGCCCAACTCCGATTCTTCGTCTTTTCTTATGCGGTTGTGATCCGGCCCCAAGCCGGCGGGCGCAGACTGGTCCCATCAAGCCGGCGGTGGTACTCCGGACCCCCTTATCTCCCTGCCGCCGGTCTCGCCGAGGGGGGCGGACCTCCGCCCTCCGCCCCCCTCGGCTCTTTCTCCCCCCGGCCCTTCCCACGTGCAGCCCTCCGCGATGAGTTCGATTCTGTTGCCGAAGGGGTCGTCGAGGTACGCACCGTCCCCGGTGGGGGCGTCCGGGTTCGGACGCACCTCTACACCCGCGTTGTGCAGCACTTCTACGAGCGCAGGGAGGTCCCGCACCACGAAGGCAGGGTGGGCCTTGCGGGCCGGCCGGAACCCCTCTTCCACCCCGAGATGCACGGCCGTCGACCCGCGGACGAACCAGCAGCCGCCCCGCGCCTCCAGGTCCGGGGGCTTGGGGACGCGCCGGAAGCCGAGGAGTCCCGGAGTAGAAGGCCTCCGCCGCGTCCTCCCGTCCCGGCGGCATCGCCAACTGCACGTGGTCGAGCCGCACGATCTCGAAGCCCATGCCGCGTCTCCTCACACCCCGCCCGACCTGGCAGTCGGGCCCGCGGACCGATAGCCTGCCGCTTCGACATGGGATCACTGATCAAGAAGCGCCGCAAGCGGATGCGCAAGAAGAAGCACAAGAAGATGCTCAAAGCCACCCGCTGGCAGCGCCGGGCCGGAAAGTAGCCCGGGCCTCAGTCCCCTTCCCACCCCGACGGAACGGTACGGGCCCGCACCAGCGGAACCCTCGCTCCCGCCACCCGGACCTCGGCCACCGGCGCGGTCGCGCCGTCCACGAACCAAGTCGAGCCGCTCCCGGCCAGCCTTGGCTCCACACCAGCCGCTTCCCTGAGTGCATCGCGCCACGTCGCGAGCCGGGGCTCGACGGCGAGCGCGGCGCGCGCCAGGTGGTTGGGGCCCTCCGTCGAGGGCTGTTCGTCCCAGGCCCGGTAGACACGCCTCGTGTCCACGCCGAACGGCGGCACGAGCAACAGGTACTCGCGGTGCTCGAAGGGCAAGGGGGTGACCAGCTCGCCGACGCCTTCCACCCGGGCCCGACCGCCCACGACGCAGAACGGCACGTCGGCGCCGATCCCGAGGGCGACCATCGCATCCGTGCGGCCCGCCCAGCGCAGCACCGCGGCGGCATCGGCTGAGCCTCCGCCCAGGCCGCCGCCGAGAGGGATCCGCTTGGTCACGTGGACCGAGGCGGCCTGTCCCGCCGCCACCAGGGCGCGTGTCACCAGGTTCTCCTCGGGGCGAGGAAGGGCGTCCGCCCTCGTTCCGGATACTGCGGCCACCGTGATGCCCGAACCTCCCTCCACCAGCTCCAGCTCGTCGGCGAGGTCGAGCGTCACCATCTCCGCATCGAGCTCGTGCAAGCCGTCGGGGCGCACGCCCGTCACCCGCAGGGAGACGGTCAGCTTGGCGGGGGCCATCCGGCGCGTCATGGTGCCGCCAGCCTCCCCCACGCCGCCACGTCGAGCTCCTCGGCCCGCGCCTCGGGTCGAACCCCGGCCCGGACGAACGAATCCGGCGCCACCACCCCGGCGAGAGAGCGGCGCAGCATCTTGCGGCGCTGCCCGAAGCCGGCCTTGACCACTTCGGCCAGCCGGGCGTACGAAACGACGGCCGGGTCGACCGCGGGCGAGGGCCGGCGGCGGATGCGGACGAGCACGGACTCCACCCGCGGCCTCGGAACGAAGACCGAAGCCGGGACTCGACCGGCCACCGCGGCCTGCGCGAAGTAGGCGATCCGCACCGAGACGCCGCCATAGGCCGGGTCGCCGGGCACGGCCGCCATTCGCTCCCCGACCTCGCGCTGGACCATGACCACGAGCTCGTCGACTGCGTCCACCTGCTCGAGCACCCGCATCACGAGTGGGGTGGCGACGTTGTAGGGCAGGTTGGCCACCACGCTCCAGCGCCCTCCCCCGCGCTCGGCCAGGAGTCCGCCGAGGTCGAGGGTCAGCGCGTCACCGGCTACCACTTCGACCCCGACCGGCTCGACCACCTCCCTCAGGACCGGCACCAGGTGGCGATCCGTCTCGACCGCCACGACCCGCGCCCCCGTCTCGGCCAGGGCCAGGGTCAGCGAGCCGAGGCCGGCGCCGATCTCGAGGACAGGTGAGCCCGGGCCCACGCCCGACAGACGGGCGATGCGCCGAACCGTGTTGGCGTCGGCGACGAAGTTCTGCCCGAGAGCCCGCTTCGGCCGGAGACCGTGCGCCGCGAGGAGCTCGGTGATGTCCGCGCCGGAGAGGGTCACCAGGAGATTGTGACTTCTACCACTCCCTGGCTCAGGTCAGCGATCTGCGCGAATCCCTCCGGCGACATGTCCACCACGCGTGGGTATCCCGCACCCTCGCGGTCGTCGACGGTGCATGTCGTCGACGCGCTCGTCGCGTCGTTGGTCACCGTGAGCACCGTTCCGAACGGCAGCGACGGACTGGCGCACATGCCGGCGGCCGCACCCGAGTACCACGTGGCCTCGCCGACTTCGGAGTGGGCGGGTGCCGGCGCCACCACGACGACCGGTGTTGTCGTCGTCGTGGTGGGTGGTGGGGGCGGTGGTGGCGGTGGTGGTGTCGTCGTGGTGGTGGTCGGAGGGACCGTCGTCGTGGTGGTGGGAGCCACCGTCGTCGTGGTCGTTGTCGGTGGCAGCGTCGTCGTCGTGGTCGCCGCGGGTGCGCGGTACACCACGAGGTGCGTCGGCAGGTCGAGGCCCCAGCCCCGTCTCGCGACGTGCACCACACGCAGCGATGCCGCGTCGCGGTTCACACGCGCCGCGTGCGAAGTCTGGGTCTGCAACAACAAGAGAGGCAAACCCGAGCAGCGCGCCACACAGGAGTGCGGCGACACCGAAGCGCCTCCCCACTGTGCTCTGTTTCCGCAGGGCTCCACCCTTCTCCGGGATCAGTGCACCCGCGCCGACACAAACCGACTGCGGGGGGATTTGGAGAACATAGATAACCGATCACGGCCCATGCAAATGCAGAATCCAGACAGACGAACCAGGTCGTCATTTCCCCAGGTCACGGAGCTGACGGAGGGTTATATTTTGGTAAACTCCCTGGTCACAGGCGGAATCCGGCTGATTTCTCCCCTAAACATCCAGGTCAGAAGGTTCTCGTATTCCGCACAAAACCCGAGAAATCAAGTTCCTGTGGAAAACACCGTGACCGCAGCGGCCGCCGAGCGTTTCTTGACCTCGTCGACGGTGCAGCCCTTCACCGCCGCGACCGCGGCGCCCACCAGCGGCAGGAATGCCGGCTCGTTGGTGCGGCCGCGATGCGGCACCGGCGCCAGGAACGGGCTGTCCGTCTCGACCAACAGCCGGTCGAGCGGGCAACGCTCGGCCGCGGCGCGCACGTCGTTCGCGCTCTTGAACGTGACGATGCCGCTGAACGACACGTACATGCCCGCCCGCAGGCAGCGGTCGACCTCGTCGACGCCGCCGGTGAAACAGTGCAGTACGGTGCGCGCCGGAACGCCTTCGCCCTCCAGCACGTCGAAGAGGTCGTCCCACGCGTCACGCGCGTGAATGACGAGAGCAAGGTCGTGCGCGTGCGCGAGCGCGATCTGTGTCGCGAACGCTTCTCGTTGCGCGCGTCGCGGCGAGTGCTCGTAGTAGTAGTCGAGCCCGCACTCGCCCACCGCGACGACCGTGCCGTCGCCTGCGTCGAGCGCTCCGGCCAACAGCACGGCGACTTCGTCGACGCCCTGACTGGCCTCGTGCGGATGAAGCCCGACCGACGCCCAGGCGCGCGGCGGGCCCGCGCCGGTCGCCGGTCGACCGCGCGACCTCGAGGGCCTGGCGGGAGGTGTCGACACCCGTGCCGATGCAGACGAGCCGGTCGATGTCCGCCTGGGCCGCCCGGGACAGCACCTCTGGGCCGCTCCCCTCGGCGCCGCTCCCCGTGAACTCCTCCTGGACGTGGCAGTGGGAGTCGAACCAGCCGTCCACGTCAGGCAGGCACCTTGCGACGTGGAAACAGCGGATCGCCCTTTACCACGGGGGCTCCACCGCGGTAGCCGCCCCACGCCGCGTCGCCGGGGAGGCGGGCCGCGGCGGGGTCGCCGGTCACGCCGATGCGGCGCCACACCTCGGCGGCCGTCGCCGGCATGGCGGGCGACACCAGCAGGGCGACGATGCGCAGGACCTCGAGCGCGTCGCCGAGCACCACCGCGACCTCGGGTCCCGGTTCCATCTTCCAAGGCTCGGTCTCCTCGAGCCGCGCGTTGGCTGCGCCGATGAGGCGCCATGTCTCCTCCAGCGCCTCGTGCGGCGCCCAGCGCGCCCAGGCGGCCGACGCCGACTCGAGCACGGCGGCCGAGACCGCAGCCAACTCACTCGCCTCGTCGCACGCGGGTCCGATCCCTCCGCACTTGGAGTGCACCACGGTGGCCACGCGCGAGACCAGGTTGCCGAGGTTGTTGGCGAGGTCGGCGTTGTAGCGCGCCACGATGCCGTCGAAGGAGAAGTCGCCGTCGCTCCCGAGCGGCACGTCCCGGAGGAGGTGATATCGCAGCGGGTCGACCCCGAGCTCGTCGGCCAGCGCGAGCGGTGAGACGTCGGTGACCCGGAGCGGGCGGCTTTCCGTCGCCGTCTCCCATGACCGCCTTGGCGATCATCGTCTTGCTCAGCTTCTCCCCTCCCATGAGCAGGTAGCCGTGCACGAAGATCTCCTGCGGAGGGTCGATGCCCGCCGCCATGCACATGGCCGGCCACCACACGCAGTGGAACTTGAGGATGTCCTTCCCGAGCAGGTGGTGCGACGAGCCCCACCACGCCTCGAACTCGTCCCGGTCACCGCCGAAGCCGGCCACGGTCAGGTAGTTGATGAGGGCGTCGTACCACACGTAGAACACGTGTCCGCTGTCCCAGGGCACGGGTACGCCCCACGTGAACGAGGTTCGTGTGATCGACACGTCGCGCAAGCCGCCGCGAATGAAGCCGAGCGCCTCGTTGCGCTTCGAGACCGGGCGCACGAAGTCCGGGTGGCTGTCGTAATGGTCGAGCAGCCGCTGCTGGAACGAGCTCAACTTGAAGAAGTAGTTGTCCTCCTGCATCTCCACCACGGGACGGCCGTGCACGGGGCACTTCCCGTCGACCAGCTGGTCCTCGGTGTAGTAGTCCTCGCACGAGATGCAGTAGAGCCCCGAGTAGGGCGCCAGCTCGATGTACCCGTTGTCGTAAATGCGCTGGAGGAACTCCTGCACGACGACGTGGTGGCGGGCCTCGGTCGTTCGGATGAAGTCGTCGTTGGCGATTTCGAGATCCGACCACGTCTCGACGAAGCGCGCCGAGGTGCGGTCGGTCCATTCCTTGGGCGTCATGGCGTTCGCCTCGGCCGCCTCGACGATCTTCGCCCCGTGCTCGTCGGTGCCGGTCATGAACCGCACCTGGTCCCCCAGCAGGCGATGCCAGCGCGCCAGGGCGTCGGCGTTGACCGTCGTGTAGGCGGTGCCGACGTGCGGGGCGTCGTTCACGTAGTAGATCGGGGTGGTGAGGAAGTAGTGGGGCACCGCAGCCAGCGTACCGGTGCCCTCAGTGCGCCTCGGACGTGTCGCCGTCCCTGTCGCCGCGCACGCGCAGTGTCGCTTCGTAGGCGCGCCGCCGCGGCACACCGAGCGCCGCAGCGACCCGATCGGCCACCCGCCGGGCGCCGGCAGCGGGCTCGTGTGCGACCGCGTCACGCACCGCGGCCTCGAGGTCGCGCTCGTCCGGTTCTTCACCGGGGGGCGCCCCGCCGACCACCAGTACGACTTCGCCGCGTACCCCGCGTGACGCGAACTCGGCTGCGGCCGCGGCGAGGGTGCCACGCCACACTTCCTCGTGCAGCTTCGTCAGCTCTCGGACGACGGCCGCGGGCCGCTCGGGGTCGACCGCGGCGAGCTCTTCGAGGGTCGCGACGACCCGTCCCGGAGCCTCCAGCAGGACGGTCGTCCGTTCGTCTGCCATCAGCGCAGCCACGCGGCGGCGGCGATCGCCGCCTTTGCGGGGCAGGAAGCCTTCGACGCTGAACCGGTCGGTCGGCAGGCCGCTCACGACGAGGGCACCGACGACCGCGGAGGGGCCCGGGACCGTGCTCACGGTTTCCCCCAGTGCGGCCAGCTCCGCCACCAGCCGGGCGCCGGGGTCCGAGATGCCCGGGGTACCCGCGTCGCTGACGAGGGCCACGGTGGCCCCGCTCGCCACCAGTGAGGCGACGCGCCCGACGCGGTCCGCCTCGTTGTGCCCGTGCAGCGAAAGGAGGCGGCCGCCGCCCGCGATCCCGGCGGCGGAGAGCAGCACCCGCGTGCGCCGGGTGTCCTCGCAGCAGATCACCTCGGCCGTCGCCAGCACGTCGCGGGCGCGCGGCGAGAGATCGCCCAGGTTTCCGATCGGCGTCGCCACCAGCACGAGCCGTCCGCGGCTCGGGGCGGGATCGCTCAAGTGCCGTGGCCCATGACGCCCGGGCCGGCGCCGGGTCCCGGTCCCTCGCCCGGCTGGGCCTCGCGCACCTCGAGCTGGTCGCCCACGCGGACGCCCCAGCGTTCGAGAGACCCCGCCTCCGTCTCGACGCGGCTGCGCACGGCTCGCCCGCAGACCGCCACCCGCCAGGGCTTGAGCCGGGTCACCCGCACCACGGTGAGGTCCCCCGAGAGGAAGGCCACGTCGATGGGAAACCTGGCGCGGGCGGTATGCACCGCCCGTGTGCCCATCACGTGCAGGCCACCGTCCCACCCGCTGCGGCCCCGCAGGGCGTCGCGCCGCTCGGCCGGCGAGTCGGCCAGGTCCAGTGCGCACACGACGTCCCCGTCCCGCAGGAGCCAACCGGAGCGCATCGGCGTCGAGGCTACCGAACGGGCGCCGGGCGCCGAACGGGCGCCAGGCGCCGGACCGTCTAGGCTCTCCCCTTCATGTCGAAGCGAACCGTCAAGCGCAAGCTGCGGACCAAGAAGAAGGCCAACCACGGCAAGAAGCCGAACTGCGGCCGCGGCTGAACCGGGACGATCCGGTCAGACGCCGCGCCACGCCACGCCGGCAGCGACGAGCTCTTCGCACAGCGTCGTCGGCACGTCCGAGATGATCCCGTCGACCCCGAGAGCAACGAGCCGACGCATCGCCTCGACGTCGTTCACCGTCCACACGTGGACCACCTTGCCGGCGCGGTGGGCCGCCTCCACGAACCGCTCGTCCACGACGACCAGGTCCCCCTGGCGTTCGGGCACCTGGTAGGCCACAGCCTCGCTCTCGGGCACGTCTTCGCCCGCCTGGACCGCGCGCCAGGCGTCGGCCGTGGCCTGCAGGCCGGCCGACGTCGGAACGTTCGGGGCAAAGGCGCGGAAGGCGTCGGTCGCCTGGTCGAGGAACGAGGCCACGATCAGGTCGTCGCGCCGTCCGTACTCGGCCAGAAGGCGGGCCAGCGCCTCCTCGTAAGGTGCGACCACGGGGGCGGTCTGCTTGATGTCCAGGTTCAGCACCACCCCGGGGAACTCCTCGAGGACCTCCCTCAGGGTCGCGATCCCGAAGGAGGGGTCGCCCGGCGCGCGGCCGCGGAAGGGGTAGTCGCCTGAGGCCCGCCCCGGTGTCACGTCCGCGCCGGGGATCCACCAGTAGGAGAAGTCCAGGCGCCGCAGCTCCTCGAGCGTGAGGGAAGCGATCGTCCCGCTCGCTTCTGTCGTCCGGTCGACGGTGGCGTCGTGGCAGACCACGAGCTCGCCGTCGGCGGTCGCGTGCACGTCCAGTTCAATTCCGGTGGCGCCGGCGTCGAGCGCGTGCCTGAGGGCATGGCGGGTGGACGACGGCGACTCCCACGCCCCACCCTGGTGGGCGTAGGCGATCACTCGCCGGCGCAACCAGACCGACTCTTCACTCCCGCGGCTGGGTGCGCTCGCTCGGCTCATCGGCTCGACGGTAACAGCCCCGGTGCAAACGAATCCCGGGGCCGACCGAGGCACCGCGGTGGCGACCTATCCTCGTGCGCGCGTGCTCGACCACATCCTCGTCGACGTCATCGATGCGATCCGTGCTTCGTTCGACACGGCGCTCCTGCAACGGCAGGCGGTAGAGGAACGATTCCAGGTCGACGTGTTCCTCGGTGACGTCTCGTGGGAGACCTCCTACAGCCTGCCGGGCGAAGAGCAGCCGCCCCGCGTGCGCGCCGACCTCTCGGTCGACTGGCCCACCTGGAGCCAGACGTCGTACCGGAGCTGGTCCATCGGCGAACCACCCGACGAGCTGCCCGAGGTGGTGATTGAGGTCGCCCTGCGCGTCCAGCGCATGGCGGAGGCGCCCGACGACGAGAAGGTGCTGAGCGTGCTGCCCCAGGCGGGCCCCCTGCAGGAACCCGGCGACCTGGTGCGGGTGGCCACGACGATTGAGCAGGTGCGCGCCGACGGCGAGTCCGACCTGGCCGGAGCCCTGCGCTGGGCGGCCGAGGCGACCTACGAGGGGAGCCTCCGATTCAGCGAGGGCCAGCTCGAGGAACCCTCGGGGGTGCGCCCGCTCTTCGACGCCCTGACCCGCTGGATCGCCTCCACCCTCATCGCCTTGGCCGACCTTCCCTTCACCTTCCTGCCTCCAGGCGACGACGACATCTGATGATCCCGCCGGGCGCGCCCTCGTCCTGGCGGCGACTGGCATTCCACCCTCGGCACCACCACTATGGACGCGCCGATCCATGGCCGTCCTCCGACCCCAACGGGTCCTCACCGCCGTCGCCGTCCTGACCTTGGGCGCGCTCCTCGCCGCGTGCGGGTCCTCCGCGCCTGCGGCCCCGCCCGTGGGCCAGGGCCAGGTCGTGAACCGACCCACCCCGCAGAACGTGAGCCTGGTGGACCAGGCCGGGCGGCGCGTGTCGCTGGCCGCGCTCCACGGCAAGGTCGTGGTCCTCGCTCCGTTCCTCACCCTGTGCCAAGACGAGTGCCCCCTCGTCACCGCGGCGTTCCTGTCGCTCCAGCGCGATGTGCGGGCGGCGGGGCTCGGCTCCCGCGTCGTCTTCGTCGAGGCGACGGTCGATCCCCACCGAGACGTCGTCGCCCGCCTCGCCGCCTACCAACGCGAGTTCGGTGCGGATTGGGAGCTGTGGACGGGAACGCCCTCCGCCGTGGCCGCCTTCTGGAAGCCCTTCGGGGTGGGGTACCAAGTCGTCCCCGAGGAGAAGCCCGCGCACCTCGACTGGTGGACCGGCACGCCGCTGACCTACGACGTGATCCACACCGACGGCTACATCCTCGTCGACCCGGCCGGCCGCTGGCGCTTCGTCGACGCCAGCGCACCCAATCTGGGAGGCCATTTGAGCCCGAAGCTGTCCGCCCTCCTCGACCGCGACGGCCTCCACGGCCTCGACCACCCCCAGTTCGGGGAATGGACCGTCGACGACGCGCTCTCGTCCATCAGCTGGCTCCTCGGCACGAGCATCCCCCCGGCCTCTTGACTCGGGTGGGACTGCGCCGTTCCGCCCTCGTCCTCGCGGCAGCCCTCGTCGCCGCCCTTGCCCTGTGTTCGTGCGGGAACTCCGGCGTCACCACCCTGTCGGCGCCGCCGACCACCGACGTCTCGCTCACGCTGACCCTGCAGCGGTCCCCGGTCGGGCCCATCCTGGCCACCGGCGACGGGGACACCCTCTACGACTTCGGCCCGGACACCGACACCACCAGTGCCTGTGTCAACGACGGGTGCGTCTTCCAGTGGCCTCCCCTGACCAAGTCCGGCCCGATCCGCGTCGGCCCGGGCGTCGACCCGTCGCTCGTCGGCACCATCCGTCGCACCGACGGCTCGACCCAGATCACCTACGGCGGGCATCCCCTCTACACCTACAACCTCGATGTGACGCCGGGCATGGTCACGGGCCAGGCCATCGACCAGGACGGTGGTCCCTGGTACGTGATCGACGCCGCCGGTCGCCAGATCACGAAGTCCTTCTCCGTCTCGGCCGGCAACGGCATCCCGAACCCGAAGTCCTGACCGCCCGAGCCCGCGGTCGGAGCCTCGCCGGTGAGGACTTCGATGTCAGGTGTTGAACCGGAACTCCACCACGTCGCCGTCGCGCAGGACGTAGTCCCGACCCTCGATACGGGCCTTGCCGGCCGTGCGAGCCGCTACGACCGAACCGGTCGCCACGAGGTCGTCGAAGCTGATCACCTCCGCTTTGATGAAGCCGCGCTCGAAGTCGGTGTGGATGACACCGGCCGCCTTGGGCGCAGTATCCCCGGCATGGATGGTCCACGCCCGCGCTTCCTTCGGGCCGGCGGTGAGGAAGGTCTGCAGTCCCAACGTCTCGAAGCCGACCTGCACGAGCTGCTCCAGACCGGATCGGTCCTGCCCGTAGCTGGCCAGCAGCTCCTTGGCGTCGGCCGGGTCGAGCCCCGCCACCTCCGCTTCGATCTGCGCGCACACGACGACGGAGGCTGCCGGCGCCACTGACCGCGCCAGCTCCGCGGCCCGCCCGTCGTCGCCCAGGTCGTCCTCGTCCACGTTGAAGACGTAAATGAACGGCTTGGCGGTGAGCAGATGCAGGTCGCGCAGCAGCGCAGGTTCGACCTCCCCGCGTCCGCCGCGGCGGAGATCGTTCGACCTTCGGCCAGGATCCGCTCGGCCTCGACCACCGCGGCCAGCGCCGGCTTCAGCGCGGGAGTGGCCTTGGCCTCCCTCACCAGTCGGGGCAGGCGGTTCTCGACCGTCTGCAGGTCGGCGAGGATGAGCTCGGTGTCGACGGTCTCGACGTCGCCGGACGGGTCGACCCGGGCGTCGACGTGGACGACGTCGTCGTCGTGGAACGCCCGCACCACCTCGCAGATGGCGTCGCATTCGCGGATGGCGGCGAGGAACTGGTTGCCCAGGCCCTCACCTTTCGACGCGCCGCGGACGATGCCGGCGATGTCCACGAAGGTGACGGTCGCCGGCACCACCGGCGCTCCGTCGTACATGGCCGAGAGCACCTCGAGACGGGGGTCGGGGACGGCGACCACACCGACGTTCGGCTCAATTGTGGCGAAGGGGTAGTTGGCCGCGAGGACGCGGTTGTCGGTCAGCGCGTTGAAGAGCGTGGACTTGCCGACGTTCGGCAACCCGACGATCCCGATTGACAGCGACACGCCCGGATACCCCCCTATCGGGGCAACAGCCCGGCCTCGGCCGCCAATGCCTTGAGGTCCGCCTCGGGTCGCGCCCCAGTGTGGGAGACGACCTCCGCCGCACAGACGCCGCCGAGCCGCGTGCTCTCCACCGGTCCGAGTCCGTGGGTCAGGCCGAAGAGGAAGCCCGCGGCAAAGAGGTCGCCCGCGCCGGTGGTGTCGACGACCCGTTCGGCCGGGGCGGCGGTGACGTCTTGGGGTCCTTGGGCGGTGAGCACGACCGCACCCAGAGCTCCGCGCGTCATGACGACGAGGAGGCCCGTCTCCTCGGCCGCCTCCAAGGCGGCCAGGTGCGACGGTGCGTCGAAGAGCATCGTCACCTCCTCCTCGTTGCCGAGCAGGATGTCGACGTCGTCGAGCAGGAGGTCGAGGAACTCGCGACGGTGCCGTGCCACGCAGAAGGGGTCCGACAACGACAGTGCGACCGATCCCTCGTTGGCGTGCGCCGTGGCGGCCGCATGGCGGAGCGCCTCCTTGGCTGCCGGCACGTCCCACAGGTACCCCTCGAGCAGCACCACCGAGGCCCGGGAGACCAACGAGGTCGACACGCCGGCCGGGGAAAGCGTCGAGGCTGCGCCGAGGTACGTCCCCATGGTGCGATCGGCGTCCTCGCTGATGAGCACGACACATCGACCGGTTCCCAGGCCGTCGCCCGCGGCGGACTCGCTCAAGTGGGGTTCGAACTCGACCCCGGCGGCACGGAGGTTCTCCGCGTAGGTGCGCCCCACGTCGTCGTCCGCCACCGCGCCCACGAAGCCCGCACGCCCGCCGAGCTCGGCGATACCGGCCGTCGTGTTGGCGACCGACCCACCCGACACAAAGCGAGGCGCTCGCATGGCGGCCTGAACGGCATTGGCGGTGACCAGGTCGATCAGCGTCATGGAGCCTTTTTCAAGCCCCGAGTCGGCGAGACGCTCCTCGCTGGTCAGATCCACCACGTCGAGCAGCGGCGAACCGATCGCAACCACGTCGAGATGGTCGACGGCGTCGTCGCCGGACGCCTCGGGAGCGGCGGATCGGTCGAGAGTCGACTCGTATGCGGGCACGGAGCGAGAACCTACTCCGAGTGCGGCAGGTAGCCTTGCCCGGATGCACCCACCCACCGCCACGTCCGCCGGCGCTTCGAGCGCAGAGGACTTCCGCCTGCCCCGCACGGTGGAACCGGAGACCTATCGCATTGAGATTGGGCCCAATATGGCGTCCTCGTCCTTCTCGGGGACGTTGTCGATCGACGTGGTCGTGCACGAAGCGGTCACTGAGATGGTGTTGAACGCGGCCGAGTTGGCCGTGAGCGACGTCGAAGTCGTGACGGCCGACGGCAGCTCACTGCCGTGCACCGTCTCGTTCGACGACGAGCTGGAGCAGGTGACATTTCGTCTGCCGGGTCTCTTGGACCCCGGCCGCTGCACCGTCAGCTGCCGCTTCACGGGAACCCTCAACGACAAGCTGCGCGGCTTCTACCGCTCCACCTACACGGACCGCGACGGTGAGGTCCAGCTGATCGCGACCACCCAATTCGAGTCGGTCGACGCCCGGCGCGCGTTTCCGTGCTGGGACGAGCCCGATCGTAAGGCCGTCTTCGACATCACGCTCCTGGTGGAACCCGATGTCCAGGCCTACTCCAACTCCCCGCTGATCTCGAGTGAGATTGTCGAGGGCAGGCAGCGCGTGCGCTTTGCACCCACCATGAAGATGTCGACGTATCTGGTCGCGTTCATCGTGGGTAAGTTCGAGACGACCGAGACCGTCGACGTCGACGGCGTTCCACTGCGGATCGTGTACACCCCCGAGAAGCGCGGTCTGGCCGACTTCGCGCTGGAGGTGGGCGCCTTTGCGCTCCGCTTCTTCAGCGACTACTTCAACATCCCCTATCCGGGCGACAAGGTGGACCTCGTTGCGATCCCTGACTTCGCCGCGGGCGCCATGGAGAACCTCGGCTGCATCACGTTCCGTGACACCGCCCTCCTGGTGAATCCGGCCGAGGCCTCGCGGGCCGAGCTCGAACGTGTGGCGGACGTGATCGCCCACGAGCTTGCCCACATGTGGTTCGGCGACCTCGTCACCATGGGGTGGTGGGAGGGCATCTGGCTCAACGAGGCCTTCGCCACCTTCATGGAGGTGCTCTGCGTCGACGCGTTCAGGCCGTCGTGGGACCGCTGGGTTGGCTTCGCGCCGTCGCGCGAGGCTGCGCTCAACGTCGACGCCGTGCACGCCACCCGTCCCATCGAGTACCCGGTGGGTCCGCCGAAGGAGGCGGAGGGGATGTTCGATCTCCTCACCTACGAGAAGGGGTGTGGGGTCCTGCGCATGCTCGAGCAGCACATCGGGCCCGAGGTGTTCCGAGACGGCGTGCGCGCCTATCTCAAGGCGCACGCGTACGGCAACACGGTCACGAGCGACCTGTGGGATGCGCTGGAGGACGCCAGCGGGGCGCCGGTACGTGACGTCATGGACACGTTCATCCTGCAGGGGGGACATCCGCTGGTGTCGCTCGCCGGGAACACCCTCACCCAGGAACCGTTCTCGTTCGGGCCACCGCCCGCCGGCACCGTGTCCTCCATCGGCACCGAGTGGAACGTCCCCGTCGCGGTGCGCGCGCTGGCCGACTCCGCCACGCCTCCGACGCCTGTTGAGCACCTGGTCCTCGGCCCCGCACCAGTCGAGGTCGAAGAGATGGGCGAGGGCCTGGTCGTGGTCAACGCCGGTGGCTGGGGCATCTTCCGGGTCGGCTACGAACGGTCACATTCGCTCGCGCTGTCGGAGCACCTGGCGGAGCTCACCCCGCTGGAGTGCGCCAACCTGCTCGCCGACACCTGGGCGACGACACTCGCGGGCCGGTCCGACCTGCGCGACTTCCTCCAGCTGGCGTCGCGGCTCGGGGTACATCCGGACCCCGCCCCATGGGCTCCTGTCGCCAGCGCGCTCGTCCTGGTCAACCGGATCGCCGCGGGGCCGGCGCGAGACGCGCTGAACGGCGCCGTCGAGGCGCTCTTCGGACCAGTACATCAGTATCTCGGCTTCGAGGCTCAGGCTGGCGAGGGGGATCGCACTCCCACGTTGCGCGCGCTGGCCATCAACATCCTCGGAACGGTGGGTGCGGATACGGCCGTAAGGACCGAGGCGGCCCGACGTTTCGATCGCTCCCCCATCGCCGGTGGCACGGGCGATCCGATTCCACCCGACGTGGAGTCGGCGACCTTGGCCGTGGTGGCGCAGCTCGTTCGCCCCGGCGACTACGACGCGCTCTTGGAGCGCTATCGCGCCGCGGCGACACCGCAGGCGGAGATGCGCTCCCTCGGAGCGCTGACCGCCTTCCCCGACGTGGACCTCTGCCTGCGAACCTTCGACCTGGCCATGAGCGAGGTGCGGAGCCAGAACGGTTTCGCCGTCATCGCCGGCCTGCTGGCGAACCCGGTCGGCGGCCAGGCCACCTGGGCCAGGATGACCGAGTCGTGGGACGCCATGCTGCAACGCTTCCCGAAGAACGCACACCCGCGCATGCTCGAGTCGATCCCGGCCCTGTGCGCGGACGTGTCCTTCGCCGACGAGGTGGTGCGCTTCCTCCACTCGCACCCGCTGGACTCGGGTCCCCGGCGGGTGGCGCAGTCGATTGAGCGCCTGGGCGTGAACGTGGCGTTTGCGTCCCGCGAGCGAGACCGCCTCGTGGACGCCCTCTCTGCTGCTCGTCAGTGACCGCCGCCCTTCCTCCCGACGACGCCCTGAAGACTCCTCGCGTCCGTTCGCTCCTCACGGTGGCGAGGGGCACGAGGGGTTTCATGCCCGACGACGAGGGCGAGGCCCTGTTGCTCGCGGCCCTGCGCGCCGGACGGGTCTGGCAGACGAGGGACAAACCTGCCGTGTTGGTCGAGGTGGGCGCGTGGTGCGGCAAGTCGAGCATCTACCTGGGCGCAGCCGCCGAGGCCACCGGTTCCGTGCTGCTCTCCATCGACCATCACCGCGGCTCCGAGGAGAACCAGCCCGGGTGGGAGTACCACGAGCCCGACCTGGTCGACCCCGCCGTCGGCCGGATCGACACGCTGGTCCACTGGCGCCGGAGCATCGCGACGGCCGGACTGGAGTCCTCCGTGGTCGGTGTCGTCGGCGACTCACCGACGATGGCCGCGCTGTGGGACCGGCCCCTCTCCTTCTGCTTCATCGACGGGGGCCACGGGTCCGAGCCCGCCTGGGCGGACTTCCGAGGCTGGTCGCCCCTTGTGGCCGAGGGTGGATGGCTGGCGATCCACGACGTGTTCCCCGATCCGGCGGACGGCGGCCGGCCGCCGTTCGAGCTCTACTGCGCCGCGCTCGACTCGGGAGAATTCACCGACGACGGCGCCTGCGGCAGCCTGCGCGTCCTGCGGCGGACTGCGCCCGCGTACTGAACGTACCCCGCCCGCGGCTCAGGTCGCGTCCGAGGTGACATGGGCGGCGGGCGTGCTCGGAGTGTGGGGGCCCGAGAGCCGCGCCACTTCGGCCAGGCCGCCGGCCACAGCGAGCACCGCCAGGACGAGCGTCCCCAAGGCGTCGATGGCGCGGTTGCCCGGGCTGATGGCGACGAAGAACGCCGCTCCCGCGCTCCAGGCGAGGGAGCGGTGCGGGGTCCGCTGGGCGACGAGGTCGAGCAGGAAGAAGAGGACGCTGCTCGCCAGGAGGTAGTACGGAAAGATGACGGACTCGAAGACGAGCCGCCCACCCACACACGCCAAGCCGAGCGCGACGAGGACGACCGGCCGGTTGGTCCACGCGCCGCGCCGGACGCTCCAGATACACACGGCGAGTGCGAAGACGACCGGGGCATCCCCGCGATGGCCGACGCGGCGGAACCGGTCACGCCGGAGAGGCTGAGCAGCGTGAAGCCGGACACTGCTCCTCCTGCACTGAAGCCGCTGAAGTTGGCGAGGGTGGCGTGGGGCGCCGACAAGAAGAACGGAGCGATCCCCGCGGCAAAGACGACTGCCGCGGTCGCGGCGACACGCAGACGCGGCCCGGTCCCCGGTGCCGTGGCCAACGCCGGGAGCAGGAGGAGTAGCGCGTACTGCTTCGTGAGAACGGCGAGTCCGAACAGCGCACCCGCGGCGATCCATTTCCGCCGGAGCACCAACGCCATGGCGCCAAGGGAGAGCCCGAGGCTGACGATGTCCTGGGGGTGGTAGAGCTGGACGATGGCGCTGCTCGCCGCGGGCAGGAACGCGAGGAAGGCGAGCAGGGCTGCTTCGCGGGCGGCCGATGCTGCGCCGGCAGCCCACAACAGCGCCAGGCTCCCCAACGCGAGGACGAGCCAACCGGCCACGCCGAGAACGCCCTGCGCCCGGTACCACGGCGGCAGCGGCGCACCGATCGCCCCGCCGGCCGCCCGGTGCGCGGAACCACACTCGGACACGTCCTCGCCGAAGGTGGGGTCGTGGCGGTATGCCGGGAGCCGACGCATGTCGGCGGCGCGCCCCGGCGTGGTGCACCAGACCGGCGATCCGACCGCAGAAGGGAACAGGGCGACGAACGGCGCCATCATCAGGGCGTAGCCGGGGGGGTTCGGTAACTCGTCGTTGGCGGCGGCGGCGTGGAGCCGGCCCGAGGCCAGGGCCGACGTGACGGCAGTGAGCGGGGTCGTATCCCCGCCCGGGGGAGGGCCCTGGCGCACAGCGACGATCCCGACGTAGCACGCGGCGGCGGCCAGCAGCAGGAGGAGGCGGCGGGCGACCGGGCTCACCGTGATCGTCCCCCGGCACGTGCGGTCTGGAACAGCTGGTGACCCCGACACCCATGACCCCGGGTACAACGTCGAGGCGACACGGTGTAACTTGCCGCCCGGAGGCGACGAGGCTGGGGTGCCATGAGGGCCTGATCGAGCGCGAGGCTTCGTGCGCACCGTCGATCCCCGACTCGAAGGCCCGGAGTGAGCTCGCTCGAACCCGACGACAGTCAAGCGAACGATGCCGGAGTCTTGACCCTCGCCGACCCGGCCACGACCGACACCGCGCTCGACGAACCGCCGCGAGAGCCGGCTGGTCGCGAGCCGCGTAACGCGGCGACGCTGGCCGCCCTCGTCGTCGGCATGATGGCCGCCGCGGTCTATCGCAAGGGCGGTTTCTACCCGGCCGACGCGTTCGGCGTCGCCCTGGTCTCGGGGATCGTCGCCGTGGTGGCGCTGGTCCGCTTCAAGGACCGGGTGTCCGCGACGGTCTCGCTCACCATCGGCGGGCTCGCCCTCTGGTGGTTGATCCGCTCGGTCCTCGCGCACCATCCCGCCGCGTTCTTCCCCCTCGGAGCGGTGCTCATCGGATTCCTGGGTGCCTTCGTGGTCGTCAAGGCCCTGAACGATCGCGACCGGGGGCGCGTCGCCCTCGCCGTGGTGATCGTCTCGGCCGTCACGGCGACGGTGGGGCTGGTCGGCGTGTTGTGGCGCATCCGCCCGCTGGCCCAACACGCGGGCGGCTTCTGGCAGCTTTCGACGCCACTCACCCACCCGGCGGGCGCCGCCGGCATGTTCGCCGTGGCGCTCTTGCTGGCCCTCGGATTGGACCTGGACGCACCGGTCGCCCGCGTCGCGCTGTGCCTGATGCTCGCCGCCGTCATCGGGACCCAAAGCCATTGGGTCCTGCTGGCCCTGGCGTGCGGGGCGTTCTTCGTCCCGCTCGAGCGCTGGCGCCAGGCCGCGTGGCCCCTGGCCATGGGCGTCGGGGCCGGGGTCGTCGTGCTGGCTTCGGCCTCCTCTCACCTGGGCTCGTGGCCGGCCGCGCTCGCGCTGGGCGCGGCCGCGTCGCGTCCGCGCTCCGCCTCGGCGCGAGCCACGGCCCGTCGCGGCTCCGCGTGGCGGCCGCGGTCGTGTTGTTGGTGCTCGTGGCCGGGGGGACAGCGATCGCGCTCGTGCACCCGCCCGGCGTCAGGGCGCCGGCCGAACCCGTCGACCAGGGCCAGACCCTGGCGTGGTCGTCTGCGGCTCGGGCCTGGGGATCCTCCGTCGTGACCGGGACCGGTCCCAAGGCCTTCCAGACGTCGAACCGCCCGGTCGATTCCACGGTCGGGCTCAATCCCGACACCGTCCTCACCATCGGAACGGACGGCGGCATCATCGCGCGTCGTCCTTCTCGTCGCAGCGGTTGGCATCGTCGGTGCCGCCTTCCGGCGGCGGAACGTGCTGGCGTCGTGTGCCGCCGGCGCGGCCGTGGCCTTCGTCGTGTGCGGCGTGGTCGACGTCGATTGGCAACTTCCGGCTGTCGGTCTCCTCGGAGGATGCGTCGCCGCGCTGGCGACGAACACGCCCGCTCCGACCGAACAGGAATCGCGTGCCCGCGTCCAGGCGACACGTTCGCGGTTGCGGGCCCTCGCCGTTCCGGTCGTCTTGGGCCTCGGGGTCACGGCATTGATCGTCACCCAGGTGACGATCGGCTCTTCGAGCGAGGCCAGCGGCGGCGGCACGGCACGAATCGAGACCGACGCACCGGCTCCGTCCACGACCCCGGAGGCACCGGCGCGGTACATCCTCAAGGGTCCCGACGTCACCGATCCCTTCATGTTGACAGTGGCATGGTCGCTACTACATCTACACGAGCGAGGGCACGAGCTTGGTGAACGTCCCGGTCAGGGTGGGGTCCGAACCGGGACACTGGGGAAAGGTCATCAACGCTCTGCCACATCTTCCTCGTGGGCTAAGGGTGGCCTCACGTGGGCCCCCGATGTCCAGCGGGTCGCAGGAGGATGGGCGCTGTACTTCACCGCGCTCCTGCGAGGCGTCGAGCCGCCGACCCATTGCATCGGGTCGTCCTTCTCGTCATCGCCGACCGGTCCGTTCATCCCGGTGCAGCGACCGTTCATCTGCCAACTCGATCACCGCGGTTCCATCGACGCGCGCGTGTTCGTCGACGGATCCCATCTCGACATGCTGTGGAAGTCCGAGGACAACGCGAACCCGGGAGTGCCGGGACCGGACCAGAACGGGTACACCGGCATCTACACCCAGCATCTGTCCGCGGACGGCCGGACGCTCCTCGGACAGCCGACGAAGATATTCGGTCCGTCCGAGCCATGGGAGGGAACCATCGTCGAATCACCCGACCTGGTGGAAGCCTGGGGCACGTACTGGCTCTTCTTCTCGGGCAACTGGTACTTCTCAGCCGACTACGGGATCGGCGTCGCTGCGTGCCAGAGCCCGTTCGGTCCCTGCACGGACACGGGCACGACGCCGTTCATCGGCTCGAACCATCAAGGAGTGGGTCCCGGCGAGGAGTCCGTTTTCCAAGATGCCGGCGCGGTCTACCTGCTCTACAACCCGTTCCGGGCCAACGATCCCGGGCCGGTGATCCCGCGTCCCGCGGTGATGGCGAGGATCGGCTTCACGCCAGACGGACCGTATCTGGCCGCGTTTTAATGATCTGGCCGCATTTTGAATGAAACTTCTTTTCCGTCGCGCCGTGTCGGGACGGGAGCCATCCTTGCAACAGGCGCAACGAATCTTGCAACAGACCCGATGAAATCTGTCCGGTCGTCCTGCACGGGTCGGACGAACGGACTATGTTGCCGACATCGATATCGGCCCAAAGAGGGAGAACGGGGTGGGCATGAAGACCTGGAAGCAACGGGTACACGTCAGCGTCATTGCAGCGGCGGGTTTCGTCTTGTTGGTGACCGTCCTACCGGAGATCACGTCAGGCCTCGGCCTGACCGGACTCAGCAATCGTCTCGCGTCCACGACATCCATGTCGTGCGGCAGCTCCGGTTCTAGCGGGAGCACTCCAGTTCGAGCAGCAGCTCGAGCACGTGCTGCCCCAGCACCTCCGGATCGAGCGGCGGCTCAGGTTCGAGCGGGAGCTCGTGCAGCACGCACGAACCACGGGGCCAGCCTCCTGGACCAGGTACGGTCACGGGCCCGTGTTGGTCGTCGGTGCGCCGAATGGCTTCTAGCCTGCGGTCCTCGGTGCCGAGGCGTGCCCGAACACCGGGTCTCCGGGGCTGACCTGCAACCCGGTCACCGACATCGCTGACTTCAACGGGACCTATACCTTGACCCTCCCCGCCGGCGCCTACCACATCGCCGGCTTCTACGAGCTGAAGGGGGACGGACCGAAGTTCCTCGGGGTCGTCGAGAACGTCACCGTGACGTCGGACACGACGACCTCCGCCAACCTGCCGGTGCCCTACGCAAAGCCGGCGACGCTGACCGGGAAGGTCACCATCACGAACGTGCCCAAGAGCGACCCGGTGAGGTTGGTCAAGCCGCTGCTGTGCCCGTCGAGCGAACCGTTCACCGGTGGCACGCCGTCGAGCGACTGCCTGAGCAGGGGGAGCAAGGCCACGAGCAAGACCACGGGCGCCGGCACCATCGAGCGCCTCGGGGATCAACACGCAGAGCGGCCTGCCGGCCGGCAAGTACATCGACTATCCGGGATACTGCACGGCGTCGTCGACCAGCTGCGTCGTCAGCACGAGCGGCGTGTCGGTGACCTTGACTGCGGGCACAACCACCACGCAGAACCTCAAGACCACGTTCCTCCAGGGCGACCAGGGCCTGGTCTTCGGAAAGGTCACCGTGACCGGGGCTCCGACCGGGTTCTCCCCGCAGCTCGGGGCACAGGCCTGCCAGGTGGCGACGTCTAACTGTGTGCAGGTGCTCGAGACCACAGGCCAGGACTACAACCTCGTGCTCGATGCCGGCGCCTGGAACGTCCAGGGCTTCTACGTCTCTGGTTCGACGCCCGTCTTCGGATCGACTGTGCCCGAGGTGGTCACGGCGGGAAGCATGATCCACGCGCACCTCACCGTGGCCTACCAGGTGAGCGCGGTCGGTCACCGCTAAGAAGATTCAACGGCGGCCCTGAGTCGCCGGTCTGAAACGACGTCGGCCCGCCGAACGTGGTCACGATCACGGTTCGGCGGGCCTCGTCGCGTCTGAGCTGTGCCAGGTTTTGGTCCGATGTCAACCCCACCCCTCGGCCGAGCGTGAAGTGGGGAGACGACGCGCCGTGAGCCCGTCGCAATCGAGTTGATCGTTCGGGACGAAGGGAGAATCTCTTCCGAACTTCCGGCAGCGACTCGGTGTAACGTGAGCGACAGTTTGACCAAGAGGGGAAGGCGGGGTGGTCATGAAGACCTGGCAGCGGCGGACCCGAGCGACCGTCATCGCACTGGCGAGCTTCGTCTTGCTGGTGACGGTCCTACCTAGAATCGCGTCGGGCTTGGGCCTGACCGGGCTCGGCGACCGCCTGGCGACGACGACGGCGATGTCTTGCAGCGGCAGCTCCGGCGATACGGGAACGAGCAGCAGCTTCAGCTCGTGTTGCCCGGGTAGCTCGTCTTTGATCTGTCATCCGTCGCCCGGCACCGTCAAAGGCACAGTGATGGTCACTGGTGCCCCCAAGGGATTCAACCCCGCGTACACGGGTGCCGGCGGCTGCCCCGACACGGGCCCCCCAGGCCGGATGTGCGCCAACCCGGTTTACGCCCTGGCCACCGGCGACCACTATTCGCTCACTCTCGGTGTCGGCAAATGGAGAGTCGCGGGCTTCTACGAGATCAACGGCTTGGGAGGGGCGTTCCTCGGCTCAGCGGTCGTCGTGACCGTTCCTTCCGGAGGCAAGGTCAAGCTGGACCTGACGGTGCCCTACACCGCACCCTCAGCGCTGAAGGGGACGCTCACCGTCCGCAACGTGCCGCAGAACGACCAGGTCTTTCAGCTCAACCTTGTCATCTGCCCCTCCTACGCGCCCTACAGCGGTGGACAAGTCCCAATCGCCTGTGTCAACGACTATGCGACGGGACCGCCACCGTCGACAAAGAAGGGGACCGTGACCGGGTCCTACTCCTTGGCCGGTCTTCCTCCGGGCCAATGGACGGGTTATGTCGGGTTCTGCGCGGAATCGGGCTGCACCACCAACTCTTCCCACGGCAAGGCGTTCACGCTCGTCGCCGGACAGGAGAGCACGATCAACTTCGGCACCGACTTCCTCCAGCGCGACCAGGCGCTCCTCAGCGGCACCATCTCCGTCACTGGGGCACCTGCGGGGTTCTCGGACCCCGTAGGGATCAGCGCGTGCCAGAGCGGGACCACGACCTGTCAGGTCATCTACGAGATCCCAGGTGGCGTCTACAACCTGGTCCTCAATGCCGGCACGTGGAACATCAAGGGCTTCTACCTGTCGTCGCCCTACAACAACACGGTCGACGGTCCTACCCAGACGGTGGTGTTGAGCGACCGTCAGGTCGACAACGTGCCGATCAACGTTCCGTACCAGGTCCCGGGGACCGCGACGGGCAACATCACCGTCAAGGGCATCCCCGCGGGGATCAAGGTGACCTCGTACACGATGCTGGCGTGCCCGGTCGCCGAACCCTGGAGCGGCGGGGTCCCGGCTCCCGAATGCGTCAGCGAGTTCTCCGGACCCGGTGGCTACGGCTACGGCCCGGCCGACCGCAACCAGGTGAAGACCTCCAATCCCGCCCTCCGCCCCCCCGCCGGGGTCACGGGACACGCGAAGCAGCCCTACAACAGGTACTCGCTGCCCACCCTGACGCCCGGGCTCTGGCTCATGTACCCGGGCTACGAGACTGTTTTCGCTTCGGTGGTCGACCCGTCCGCCAAGGCAGTGAGCGTGAAATCGGGGCAGACGACGACGCGAAACGTGTCCGTTCCCTACCAGGCGCCCGCACAGGGCGCAGTGAAGGGCAAGGTCTTCGTGGTCGGCGCGCCGGCGACCAATTTCGAATCGGGGGTCGAGGCGTGCACGGCACCGCCGACGACGTCCTCGTGCCCGGGTGAGCAGCAGGCGTTCAGTGAGGAGGACGGGTCGTACACGATGGTGCTGTCCCCAGGGAAATGGTGGCTGGCCGGCTTCGTGGACGTCTTCAACTCCAGCGGCGTCAGCCAATCGACCTCGCCACCGCAGGTCGCGAACGTGGTCGCCGGAGCTGAGCTCACCAGGAACTTCACCGTCACCGTTTCCTGAGCGGGACTGCGCCACGGCACTCCCGCCGAGCCCGGGCGGGGGACGGTCTGGGTATGACCGCGGGTGCGCCGGGTCAGCGACGCGTGTCGGTGCGACCGAGCTCCGCCGTGCACCCTTCCATGGCGTCGCCGCAATGAGGCTCGGCCAGATCGAGCGGGGCGGGCAGACCCTCGCCGCGGAACAGGCCTGCGGCAGGACTGGTGCTCGACAGCGCGTCGGCCGCGAGGACCATGGCGGCAAAAGTGTAGGTGGTGCGCTCGTGCCGAGGGAACGTCTCTTCCTCGGGGTAGACCATGCCCGTCCAGTACGAACCGTCGGGCAGACGCAGCCCTTGCCCAGCGACGAAGAGCTCGCGCGCATGGCTCTCCATACCCAACGCGTCGAGCGTCAGGACGCACTCGGCCGTCTCGGCCGCCGTGACCCAATCTCCAGTCGAGACGCACCGCACCCCGAATCCCTCCAGGACGAAAGTCGACCACCCGTCCGCGATGCGGCGCCGGCCCGCCTCGCCCTCCAGCGCACCTGAGAGCATGGGGTAGTACCAGTCCATGGCGAACTCGACCTTTGGCGCGAAGGCACCGGGATGGTGCGCGACCGCGTGGCCGAGCCGACCGGCCGCCAGCTCCCAGTCGGGGCGGTCCTTGTCCAGGCACTCGGCGACGGCCACCGCGCATCGCAACGAGTGGTAGATCGACGATGAGCCGGTGAGGAGGGCGTAACCCTCGGGGCGTCCGGCCGAGTCGAGCGACCACAGGACCGAGCCGTCGGGTTGTTGCCAGCGCAGGATGAAGTCGATCCCCTTCTCAATGCTCGGCCACAGTTCGCCCAAGAACTCCACGTCGCCGGTTATCAGGTGGTGGTGCCACGCGCCGGCCGCCAGGTATCCGCACACGTTGGTGTCGAGCCGCGAGTCCTTGACCGCGTCGCCCCGGTAGTAGTTGAACCAGGCGCCGTCGGGCAGTTGCCGGCGGACGAGCCAACGGTAGGCCTCCTCGGCCTCGGTGAGGAGTCCGCAGACGGTGAGGGCCATTGCGGCCTCGACATGGTTCCACGGGTCGCAATGCCCGCCCTCGAACCAGGGGATCATGCCATCGTGGCGTTGCACCGCCACGATCGCCCGCGCCGACGCCAACACCTCGCCGCTCGTGAGGATCCCCGGCACCTCAGGCACCGTGATGGCGGTGGAACGGACGTCCTCGGTCGTCATGCTGCGGCTCCATGCGGTGAGCCGGGGCCGTGACGTCCGGGCACTCCCCGCGGCAGCGAAGGCCGCGTGGCGGGAACGCCGGCCATGGCGACGGCGGGCTTGGTCAGGTAGACCACGAGGCTCTTCCCTATGAACGGGCTCAGGACCCGGTCAGCGCCACGGGTCACCAGCGGCGCCCTCACGATGTCCCACACGAGCACCTTGTGGTAGGCCGCCACCGCCGGGTGGGTGTCGTTGCTCGGACCAACCAGACAGCGCAGCCACCAGTACGGAGAGTGCAGTCCGTGCGCATAATGGAACCCGGTCGGCACGAGACCGGCAGAGCTCAGCCGACGCTCCAGGGTCGAACGCCGGTAGATGCGCACGTGCCCTCCGGGATTGTCGTGGTACTCGTCGGACAGCGCCCAGTTGATCGCCTCGGGGCCGCAACGCGGAACGGTCACCGCCATGGAGCCCCCCGGGCGCAACACGCGGGACAGCTCGCGCATCGCCGCGGTGTCGTCGGGGATGTGCTCGAGCACCTCCGAAGCGATGACGCGATCGAAAGTCCCGTCCGGGAAAGGCAACGCCAACGCGTCGCCCTGGACGGCGGTGGCTGGGTGCTCGGCGTCCAGCTCACCGGCTTCGATCATGGCGCCGAGCGTCGCCCGGACCTGAGCCACCTCGCCGGCACCCGCGTCGAGCGCCACGACCGACGCCCCCCGCTTCGCCGCCTCGAACGCATGACGACCGAAGCCGCAGCCGAGATCGAGCAGCAGGTCCCCGCGGCCGACACCGAGCCGCTCGTAGTCGACGGTCAGCACGGGGCCGCCCCGAGTACGGCCGGCCCATCCGGCGCACCCGCCGACCCCGGCAGCGGCCTGCCCTCGAGCAGGGCCCGGTAGCACGCCGCGGTCCCGGCTGCGGTCACCTCCCAAGTGAACGTGCTCACAACGCGGCTTCGACCGGCTGCGCCGAGCCGGACCCTGAGCGCAGGGTCGTCGAGTAGGCGAGCGATCGCACCGGCCAGCGCGCCGGGATCGTCGGGCGGCACCAGCAACCCCGTCTCGCCGTCGCGACCCACCACCTCGGGTAGAGCACCGCCGGTCGTCGCCACGACCGCCACGCCACACGACATGGCCTCGATCGCGGGCAGAGAGAAACCCTCGTAGAGCGAGGGCACGACGGCGACCTCGGCCTCGCCGTAGAGACGGGCGAGCTCGTCGTCGGTGATGCCGCTGACACAATGCACAACGTCGCCCAACCCGAGCCGCGTGATGGCCTTGTCGACGCGCCCCCCTCCGAAGGACGCCCGATGACGGTGAGGTCCACGTCTCGCTCGGTGCGCAGCTTGGCCACCGCCTCGAGCAAGGGCACCAGCCCTTTCATGGGAACGTCGCTGCTCGAGGTGACCATGAGGCGTCCTGGCACCGGCGTCACGTCGGCAATGGGGCGGAAGACCGTTTGATCCACTCCCACCGGGACCACCGTCATGCGCTCGGGACGGACCTGCATCTGCGCGGCGATGTCCTGCCTGGAGTTCTGCGACACCGTGACCACGGCGGGCAGGGCCTGCGCCACACGGACCTGCATGCCGAGGAACCCGAACCAGCGCCGCTGCGTGAACCGTTGCCATGGACTGGTCGCGTGCGACGAGCGCGAGCTCCCGATCCACCGTGATCGGGTGGTGCAAGGTCGTGAGCAGAGGCCACCCGTCCTCGACGAGGCCGAGCATCCCATTGCCGAGGCACTGGTTGTCGTGCACGACGTCGAAGTCCGCCCGACGCCGGGCCAGGATCTGGCGGACCCGGAGCGAGTACGCCAGCGGCTCGCCGAAACCGGCCGAGCACATGATCACGAACTCGAGCCAATCCTCCCTGGAGCCGAATTCACTCGGGTGTGGCACCCGGAAAGGGTCGGGATCCCGGTAGAGGTCGAGCCCGGGCACCGGGGTGAAGCCGACCCCCTCGTCCAGTTCGGGCCAGGGGGGCCCGGCGAAAACCTCGACCGAGTGGCCCAACGCGACCAGTTCACGGGTCAGGTGGCGCGTGTAGACCCCTTGCCCTCCGCAACGCGGGTTCCCCCGGTAGATCAGGAACGCGACCCGCAAACCCCCAGGTCGGGCGGCAGTCGGCCGGACCGGATCCGGCACAACGACCTGGCGCGAGCGCTCCCAGGAGTCCTTCGTCTCCATCCACTTCTGGCGGGGTGTCTTAGGCAATCTCTGTCCCAGTTCGTCCCACCATGGCCGCCTAGCCTCCCCGAACCCCCTGGTGCGGCGCAAACGGCGTCTTCGTCGCACGACCGAGAGACCGAAGCCCTCGGGGAGGCATCAGCCGAAGCCGACCCAGCCGAGGACCGTCAACAGCACGTAAACGCCAGCGACGATGGCGACGCCGGCGATGCAAACCCCGCCCACGCTCCGTGCCAGGCGTCCGTTCGCCGCGTCACCGAGCAGGGACCGCCGGTTCGCCAGGGTCAAAATGAGGATCAGCGTCACCGGTGTGATCACACCCTCGAGAACCTGGGTGTTGAGGATCAATGTGATGAGGTTCCCGGGCACGAGAACGACCGCTGCGCCCACGAGGATCTGGAAGGTGAACAGGCCGAGGAACACGGGCGCCTGACGGAACGTCGACGAGACGGATCGCTCGACCCCAATGGCCTCCGCCACAGCGTAGGAGGTCGACAACGGCACGACAGCCGCAGCGAGCGCGGACGCGCCGAGGAGCCCGAGACCGAACAGGGTCTCGGCGGCCGGGCCCGCCACGGGCTTCAGCGCTTGCGCGGCATACGAAGCCGAGGTCAAAGGACCGGATCCTCCGATCGTCGCGCCGGTCGCCACAATGATCGACATGGCGACGAACGCGGCGAGCACCGCTCCGACGATGGCGTCGATCCGCTGGTACGAGTACTCATCGGGTTTGACACCCTTGTCGACGACGGCACCAGCTTCGTACAGCTGGATATACGGCGTGATGGTGGTGCCGATCAGAGCAACCGACAACAACAAGAAGGACTTGGTGGCCTCGAAGTGGGGCCACAGAGTGTTCGTGGCCACTTCGTGCCAATTCGGCTTGGCCAGGACGGCCGCGATGGGATAGGCGACGAAGGCCAGCGTGAGGAGGAGGAAGACCCGTTCGGCGTAGCGGTACGAGCCGAAGAGCACGAGGGACCAGATGGCCACGGCCGCGATCGGAACCGAGAGATAGCGCGACACACCGAACAGCTCGAAGGCGGTGGCGATGCCACCGAATTCGGTAACCATCAGGCCTATGTTGGCGATGGCGAACGCGGTGATGGCGAACGCAGTCAGGCGCAGCGGGAACTCTTCGCGGATCAGGGCGGCGAGACCCTTTCCGGTGTGGACCGAGAGACGGGCCACCATCTCTTGGACCACGACGTAGGCCACCGTGATGAGGACCATGAGGAAGAGGGTCCGGTAGACGAACTGCGACCCGGCCGAGGAGTAGGTCACGATGCCGCCCGCGTCGTTGCCGGCGGCCGCGGCGATGAGTCCCGGACCGGCCGCGGCGAGCAGCACCAGCCACGCCCGCGGCAGCTTCAACCTCACGACAACAGGCGAGGAAAGTGAAAGCGACCCTTCGTCGGGACAAGGGCGTCGAGGACGTCGTCAGCCAGGATCCGGCCCACGGGGCGCCCGCCGTCGTCGACGACGACCATGGAGTGGCGTCGAGCCTCAATGAGTTTCTGCGCCACCTCGTTCACCGGCGTCCTCGGGTTCACCGTGACGATGTCCTCGTCGTCGAGGAGCGCCGACATCCGGGTGTCGGAGTCGGCCCGGAGGGCGAGGAGCACATCGAGGAGGGCGACGTCGCCCAGCAGGCGACCGTCGCTGTCGACGACCGCAACGGCATCGAGGTCGATCTCGTGGGTGCGGGCCGCGGAGAGCTGGTCAACCACCTTCTTCACCTTCATTCCCGAGCTGGCCCGCACGAGCGTGGTGGTCATGATCCCGCCCGCCTCGTCTTCGTCGTACCCGAGCAGTTCCCGCAGCGCCACCGCGGTCGTGGCCGGGATCTGGTTGAGGACCTCGGCCCGAACCGCCAGCGGCAGATCTCGCAACGCATCCACGGCCTCGTCAGGTTCCATGACGGTGAGCAGGCGCGCCGCCTCGACGGGGTCCGACTCGCGTAGGAGTTGCTCCAAGTCGTCGGGCTGCATCTCCTCGAGAGCGTCCGCCGCTTCGTCGGGGCCGAGGGCGGCCAGCAGCTCGCGCCGCTCGTCCCGACGCAGATCCTCGAGCAGGTCGGCGAGCTCGCCGGGGCGCAGTCGGTGCAGACCCTCGTTCGTCGTGCGCAGGTGCACTTGCGTCGCCGCCTCGCCGCTGCTGCTCGACTCCGAGAAGGGCTGGATCGCCGCCCAGTCGATCACGCGATCAGGTGTCGGGCGTTGCCGCCAGCGGCGCGGTCCGAGTCGGCGCAGCAGGGTGGCGTTCGAGACGTCGGCGCCCACCAGACGGATGCGGCCGATTACTTCGGCCAGATAGAGATCGGCGGCGCGGATGACCTGAACGCCTTCCACGTCCACCAGCTGGTGGTCGAGAACGTCCTTGGCCAACAGGACCTCCTCAGGCCGCCGCACGACGTCGCGCAAGTCGAGCCGCGACGAGCGCAGGATCACCTCGGCGTGCCCTATCCGGTCCACCGCTGACGCGGGGACGAAGGCCAGCCGGCGACCGACGCGGATCACGAGGCCGCTCACCGGTGGGTAGACCTGGCCGTCTGCCCAACGCGCCACAACGTCGTCCAGTCGGCCGATCTCCTGTCCCGTCTGGTTCCGCACCGGCCGGCCCAACAGCCCGGCCAGCGAGACGATGGAGTCGAAGACGCCCTGAGAGGCGAGGATGCGGCGGGTACGGCGGCGGCGCTGGTGCGGGCCACGGTCGGGCAGGATGCCCGGGCGGCGTGGCGCACTGCTCGGGGGCGAGGCGGCCATGGAGCGATCTCCTCTGCTCGGCCCTCGTGGGGCACGACGGTCCGGACGGTCGGCGGGTAGGCCCGCCGGTCAGCAATCGGCGCCTGTGTCCGTGCGGCTCCCCGCGTCGGGGTTCAGGCCTGGCGGTGCGACCAGTCGTCGCTCAGCCGCGGCACGGAATGAGGCACGCGCCGGCGTCGCTACTGGGGGGCTCGCCCCTGGACATGGCGTCACCTCCTTCTCTTCTCACATGACCCCCGGCGTTCTCGGCTGTCCGTTCGATGCACACCCGGATTCCCGACGGACGGGGTACTGGGCCGGCGGCGATGTCCCATCGGCACGATCGCGGGAGCGATGTTATCGGGGCCGATCCCGCGGGTCGGGTGCCGTTGCCGCCCGCGCCGGACAAGATCGCTCCCGAAGCTGGGTCCCGTCCGCTCCCAAAGGTGGGTATATCGTGCGCTCGATGGACCTGACGTACCCCCCCGAAGCAGAGGAATTCCGCGTCGAGATCAGGCAATGGCTGCAGGAGAATCTTCCCGACGGGTGGGGCCAGCCCGGCTTCACCATGACGGCGGACGAGCGCAACGACTTCAACCGGGAGTGGACGGCGAAGCTCTTCGGCGGAGGCTGGATCTGCGCCAGTTGGCCAACGGAGTACGGAGGGAAAGGGCTCTCGCTCCTCGAACAGGTGGTGCTCAACGAGGAGTTCGCACGGGCCAGCGCTCCCCTGCGCGCCGATTTCTTCGGAGACACACTCGTTGGGCCCACGCTGCTGCAATGGGGGACCGAGGTTCAGAAGAAGCAATTCGTCCCGGGGATCCTCAAGGGCGAGATCGCGTGGTGCCAGGGCTTCAGCGAGCCCGACGCCGGATCCGACCTGGCTTCGCTCAAGACCCGGGCAGAGCTCGACGGAGACGAGTGGGTCGTCAACGGCCAGAAGGTGTGGACCACGCAGGCCCAATACGCCGACTACATCTTCCTGTTGGCGCGGACCGATGCGAACGTTCCCAAGCACGCCGGGATCTCATACCTGTTCGTGCCCATGAGACAGGAAGGGATAGAGGTCCGGCCGATCCGGCAGGTCGACGGGACCGAGGAGTTCAACGAGGTCTTCTTCACGAACGCTCGCTGCCCGAAGGACAACGTCGTCGGCGGCGTCAACAACGGCTGGAAGGTCGCGATGACGACGCTCGGGTTCGAACGCGGCACGTCCTCGACCACTGGCCATCGCCGGTTCCAGAAGGAATTCGATCAGATCCTCGAGCTTGCCCGGACCAGGGGGCGGACCGCTGACCCCTTGACCCGACAGCGGCTGGCGCGGTCGTGGTCGAAGATCAAGATCATGCAGATCAACGGCGTCCGCACGCTGACCGACGTCCTCAACGGCACTCATTCCACCGCCCGCCTGAGTGCCTGCAACAAAATGTTCTGGTCGGAGGCGCACCAGGAGACGATGTTGCTGGCCATAGACATCCTGGGCATGGAAGGCCAGATCCTCCGGGGTGACACGACGGGTGATGCGCTCGTCTCCGGGGGCCGGCGCTCCAGCGCCCTGTACCCGGTGGACGACATCCAGTCTTCGTATTTCTTTTCACGCTCTGAGACGATCTGGGGCGGCACGGCGGAGATCCAGCGCAACATCGTGGGCGAGCGTGCTCTCGGGCTGCCCAAGGAGCCCAAGGCGCCGTCGCCGACCAACGCGCCGTAACTGGTCGGGCCCGCTGGCCACGCCGATCAGGCATTCGGCTGGCCCATCACTCCCAACTCCCGCCGGTAGCGGACTTCGGCCACCAACGCACCTCCGATGCGCTCGGTCCGCTCGACGCCGTCGCGCTCCCAGCCACCGGCCTCGTAGAAGCGCCTGGCGCGATCGTTCGTGGCGAGCACCCACAAGGTCGCCGAGGTGGAGCCGGCCGCGGTCAGATGGGACAGCGCGGCCGCCATGAGCTCTCGCCCCAACCCCTGGCCCCAGACCTCCGGACGGAGATACAGAGACGACACCTCTCCCACGGCGCGGGCCGCGTCGGTGTCGCGCGCCTCACATACGTGCGCGAAGCCCTGAAGGGTGTCTGCCCGTTCCAGGAGAAGGACGGCATCCGCAGGTCCCGTCGCCGCCATCACGTCGCTCCAGGCTTCGGCGCGGCGGTCGACCAAGAGATTGTCCAACACGTCGTCGGGGAGCTGACCCCGATAGGCCGCCCGCCAGCTCTCGACGTGGACGGACGCGATGGCCCGGGCGTCTACGGGGGTGGCGACGCGCACGGGCATGCTCCATTTTCGTCACCTGTCGTCGTTGCTGAGGGTCATCGTCACGCGGCAGGGTCGTCGCCCGGCGCCGGTCGAGCCGTCACGCGGGACGGACGGCACCCCTCGGTTGCGGTTCGAGGGTCCCGGACTCGCCCACCTCGGATGGAGCGAGAGTCGCCGCTGCCTCCCGTCGGCGACCTTGGTGACGGCTCAGCGCGAAGAGGGGCACGCTCGCCAGCAGGGTGGCCACTCCGCCCAGGGCAAAGGCCGCCCGCGGGCTCGCGACATCGCTGATGGCGCCGAGGAGCGGTGCCCCGATCGGTGTGCTGCCGAGGAAGGCGATCGCGTTGAGGGACATGACACGACCGCGCATTGCCGGGTCAGCGCGAAGTTGGAGCGTGGCGTTGTTCGTGGCGACGAACGAGATTGCCGCCGCACCCATCACGACGAGCGTCGCGGTAGCGACGAGCGCGCTCGGAGAGACCGCCACGGCGAGGATGCTCGCACCGAAAACGAGGCCGATGAAGGCGAGCAGCCTCGTCGAGGGACGACTCCGGAAGGCGGTAAAGAGGCCACCGACGACCGCCCCGGCCCCCATGGCGGCCATGAAGACGCTGGCCAGACCGGCGCCGCCGTGGAAGGTGAATTTCGCCAACAAGGGCAGCGTCACCGTGAAGTTGAAGGCGAACACGCCGACCACGGCCATGGCGAGGAGGGTGTCCCTCAGCTCCCTCGTGGCCCAGGCGTAGCGGAGTCCCTCGCGGATCTGGCCCTTGGCCCGGACCACTCCCTGCCGGCGGTTCAAACGGGAGGCGTCCATCAGGGCGAGCGCGACGAGGACGGCCAGGTAGGACCCGGCGTTCACCATGAAGCAGGTGGCAACTCCGACCGTCACGATCAGGATCCCCCCGATCGCCGGGCCGATCACCCGCGCCGAGTTGATCAGGACGCTGTTGAGGCTGATCGCATTCGGCAGCAGTTCCGGGCCGACGAGCTCGAACACGAACGTCTGGCGCGCCGGGTTGTCGAAGAGGTTGACGAACCCGAGACCGGCTGCGAGCACGTAGACCTGCCAAAGCTGCACCGACCCGGTCGCCGCCAGCAGTCCCAGCGTCAGGGCCAGCAAGCCGGCTGAAGCCTGCGTGGCATAGAGCACCCGGCGCTTGTCGTACCGGTCGGCCACGAGACCGCCGAACGGTCCGAGAAGGAGCATCGGGACGAACTGGAGGCTCGTGGCGATGGCGACGTCGATTCCGGTCCCGTGGAGCGGGAAGAGAATGAGGTACGCCTGGGCCACAGTCTGCATCCAGGTCCCGGAGACCGAGATCACCTGGCCGGTGAAGTAGAGCCGGTAGTTCCGAACCGAGATGGACCGGAACGTCCTTCGTCCCGCCTCGCGAATCCGTCGCCTCACGGTTGGCCCAAGAGGTGTTCGAGCAGCGTCACCAGCTCCGCCGCGTGCTGGCGGTCCTCGGGGCCGAGCTCGCCCAGCCGGCGGACCAAGAAGGCGTCTTTCGCACCGCGTATCCGCTGCAGCGCACGTTCACCCTCGGGAGTGATTCGTACGTGCACGCTCCGACGATCGTCCGCGTCCGCTTCCTTCGACACGAGGCCCGCGGCGACCAGGAGTCCGACGATCCTCGTCATGGAGGGCGGTTGCACCTGCTCCTCGGCCGCCAGCTCGCCCAGCGTCGGGCGCCCGAGCCGGCGAACCGTGCCGAGCGCCGAGGCCTGGCCCGGGGAGAGCCCGCCGAGAGCCTCCCGGCGGAGACGTCGTTGCAGGCGGTTCACGGCAACACGAAGCCGGCCCGCCACCTCCTCGTGCGACTGGATCGCGGTCTCTGCGGGTGCATGCGCTGGCTCCTTCATCGGCCCCACTCTAGTTAGTTGTGCTAACTAATGGGTCGCAGAATCCAACAATCCTCCGGCCAGGCGGGAGTTAGAGGCGGGTCTCGGGAACGGTCGTCAGAAGCTCGGCACGTAGCCGCCCGAGCCGAGCGAGAAGCTCTCGTCGAAGCT
This sequence comes from uncultured Acidimicrobiaceae bacterium, assembly GCA_963767195.1. GTDB lineage: Bacteria > Actinomycetota > Acidimicrobiia > Acidimicrobiales > RAAP-2 > Bog-473. The sequence goes on from CAVYDA010000001.1 coordinate 1,723,909, forward strand.
GAGTGTCTCGTCGAGGCCACCGACGACTTCGGTCACCCATGGCAGGCGCTCGCGCAGGATCCGCTCGACGCCACCCGAGAGGGTGGCCGAGCTCACGGCGCAGGAGCTGCACGCCCCCTGAAGCTGCACCTCGATGACTCCAGACTCGACGTCGGCGCGGACCAGCACCAGGTCGCCCCCGTCGGCCTGCACCGCGGGGCGCATGAGATCCATCATCTCGTTGAGCTTGCGCAGGCGCTCGGCCCGCTCGTCGTCGCTCATCGCTGGGGTCGGGTCTTCAGGCACCCCCCCATTCTGCCGTGCCGGCCGGGCGGTAGTGTCACCCGGACTCGCTCGCACTGGGACGAAGGGACGATGCGGTGAAGGTGAAGGGCGTCTTCAAGGGGGCCAGCTCGAGCAGGACGGTCGCGCCGGGCACCGTCATCTTCGAGGAGGGTTCGGCCGGTCAGGAGATGTACGGCGTGATCGAGGGGGAAGTCGAGCTACGCCTGAGTGGCGGTCGCGTCATCACCCTCGGGCCCGACGACAGCTTCGGGGAGATGGCGTTAGTTGATGCCTCGCCGCGCAGCGCCACCGCGGTGGCCGTCTCAGAGACGACCCTGGCCATAGTCGACCGGACGAGGTTCCTCTTCTTGGTGGGCGAAACCCCAAGGTTCGCCCTCCAGGTCATGTCGAGCCTGGCCGAGCGGCTTCGAACCGAGACCGACCGTTGACCTGGCCCGCGGCCTGAGCCCGCAGGCGCAGCGGCGCGATTCGGCGGCACTCCTCAGGGGTCAGTCCAGGCCCACGGGAAGCGGCTCGTCGCCTTGAACCACCGGGTTGACCAGCTCCCCGATCCCCTCCACCGCGATGCGGACCGTGTCGCCGTCGGCCAGGAAGCGCGGTGGGTCGAAGCCGGCGCCGACACCTGCCGGGGTGCCGGTGGCGATCACCGTGCCGGGCTCGAGCGGAAAGGCGGTGGAGAGGTAGGCGATCATGTCCCGGCAGCTGAAGATCATGTCCGCCGTCGACGAGTCCTGGCGGAGCTCGCCGTTGACCCAGGTGCGGATAACAAGCGCGTCCGGGTCGCCCAACTCGTCGACCGTCACCATCTCGGGTCCGCACGGCGCGTGCGTGTCGAAGGACTTGCCCACGGTGAATGTCGGCGTCCGCCACTGCCAATCGCGGGCACTGACGTCGTCGACGATCGTGAACCCGGCGACCACCTCGAGCGCCCGCGTCGCGGGGACGTTCTGGCAGCGCCGGCCGATCACCATGGCCAGCTCCCCCTCGTAGTCGACGGCGTCCGAGACCGCGGGCAGCACGATCGGGTCACCGGGCCCGGTGATCGCCGTCCGCTGCTTGTTGAACCAGTACTGGAACTCGGGTGGCTCACGCCCGAGCTCGGCCACGTGTGCCCGGTAGTTCATTCCGATGGCCAAGATGGCGGGGGGGTCCGGAACGGGCGCATGCCGGCGGACAGCGTCGACCGGGTGGCGCGGCGCGCTCCCGGTTACGGAGACCCGGGCTCGCTCGAGACCCTCGGGTCCCAGGGCGAGCAGCTCCCTCATGGACGCCGGCAACCGCCCGTCGGCGGCCGGACCGGCAAGGTCCACGACCTCGTCGCCGACGAGCAACCCGGGCCGGGCCGGGCCGTCGCCGAGGGAGAAGGAGACCAGTCGCACCAGAGCCCAGCGGTGTCGTCAGCTCAGGCAGACATGCGGCGCTTGTACGCCTCCCAGTCCCGGGTGGCATGACGCGACGAGATGGCGCCGATGATCTCGACCACGCCGAAGAGGATGGCGATGATGCCCAGCATCACGATGATGGTGGTGAGGGTGCCCCCGGGGTGTCGGATGCAAAGGAACCCGATCGCGATGGCGAGCAGGCCGCGGATCAGGTACATCCACCAGTACGGCAGGTGGTGGTTCCGCAGGGACGAGATGACGTCGAAGATACCCAGCACCAGGAACGACCAGCCGATGAGCACGGCGATGATGAAGATCGTGATGTGGGGCCAGACGAACCCCACGATGCCCGCACCGATCCAGAACAGACCGAAGATGAGGTTGATCCAACGGTGGCGGGCCATGCGGACGGATCCGACGATCTCGAAGATGCCGGCTGCGATGAAGAAACCGCTGGCGAAGTAGATCGCGGCGTAGACGGTGGCGTGGCGCCAGCTGATGACGAAGAAACCGAAGATCACAGAGATGATGCCCCCGGCCAGGTACCAGCCCCACATCTTCTCGAGTTGTGAGGTGACTACATCCCCGGTGGCGACGTCCTCTTCGGTCAGCACGTACGTCATTGGATTCTCTCCTTGGCGAGTAGGAGTACGGCTCGGCGCAGCGTACCGCCTGACCCCCCGCGAACAGGGGATGCAGAGAGTGTCACCGGTCGGCCGTACCGCCCGGCCTACGCGGAACGCCCACTCGGGACAGAGCGCGGGGCGCGGGCGCGGTGCGGCCTGGCGCGGTGCGGCGAATGAGCGCCCTAATGGGACTGGACCGGCTTGCGAGAGGCAAGCTGGTCTCCGAGCCACCTGACGGGAGCACTGGTGTGCCCCGGGCCATGAGCCCTAGCTCTAGAGCGTGCCCCGTCGGGTTGGTGAGGAGACGGACAGCTGGTGGGATGTCGTGCCTCGAGCACTGATCCATTAGGTCGCTGCGCATCTCCTCGGGCTCACGAGCGAGAGGAGGAGCAGTGCTCTTTGTGGGAGTGGACTGGGCCGAGGACCATCACGACGTCTGCGTGATGGCCGAGGACGGAATGGTGCTGGCCAAACGCCGCGTCGCTGACAGCGTGGCCGGGATCGGCGATCTCCACGGGCTCGTCGCCGAGCACGCCGGCGATGACGAGGCGGTGGTCGTCGGCATCGAGATCGACCGCGGACTGGTCGTGTGGTCGCTGCTCGCGGCGGGCTACGAGGTCTACGCCATCAACCCGATGGCGTCTGCTCGTTATCGGGACCGCCACGCCACCTCGGGGGCGAAGTCGGACCCCGGCGACGCCAAGGTGCTGGCCGATCTGGTGCGCACCGACCGGCACAACCACCGCCCCATCGCCGGTGACTCGGATCTGGCCGAAGGGGTCAAGCTCTTGGCCCGGGCGCACCAGAGCGCCATCTGGGGCCGCCAGCGCCAGCTCAATGCGCTGCGCTCGGCCTTGCGCGAGTACTACCCCGGGGCACTGGCGGCCTTCGGCACCGATCTGGCCAGCACCGATGCCCTGGCCGTCTTGGCCATCGCCCCGACGCCCGAGCTCGGCCGTGCGCTGTCGCGTTCGAAGATCGCCTCGGCGCTGCGCAAGGGCGGCCGTCAGCGCAACATCGAGCGGCGGGCCGAGGAGATCCAAGGCGCCCTGCGCGCCGAGCAACTCGAGGCGCCCGAACTCATCGCCCAGGCCCACGGGCTGATCACCCGATCGACGGTTGGCGCTGATCACCACGTTCAACGCCCAGATCGCCGAGCTCGAGACGGCGCTGTCGGAGCATTTTGAGCAGCACCCGGACGCCAAGGTCGTCCTCTCCCTGCCAGGACTAGGGACGGTCCTCGGTGCCCGGGTGCTGGGCGAGTTCGGTGATGACCGGACTCGTTTCTCGGGTCCCAAGTCTCGCAAGAATTACGCCGGCACGTCACCTGTGACCAAGGCCTCGGGCCACTCCAAGGTCGTCCTGGCCCGCTTCGCCCGCAACCGGCGCCTCGGCGACGCCTGTGACCAGTGGGCTTTTTGTGCCCTCACCAAGTCACCGGGGGCACGGAACTACTACGACCAGCTCCGCGCCCGAGGCAAGACCCACCGCCAGGCCCTCCGACAGCTGGCCAATCGCCTCGTCGGGATTCTCCACATCTGCTTGGAGCGAGGAGTCCTCTACGACGAACTGATCGCCTGGCCGCACAAATCTGATCTGGCCGCTTGACTTCTTACGAACGTGGGATGTCTAGAGCGCGCTGCGGATGGCGTCCAGCGCACGCGTGCCCCAGGTCGCGCCGGTCGGCGCCCAGCGGCCCGGGTGGTCCGCCACCTCGTCGGCCTCGGACCACAGCTCGTCCTCCACCGGGTCGAGGGCGGCGCGGACCTCGTCCAGCGCGCCGGGGTCGGCCTCGACTCGCCGGCGCAACCGGTCGGCGGCGTGCCACATCTCCTCCCCCGAGAGCTCGAGCGGGACGAAGGGCGTAGGCCCGCTTGCCGCGCGGGAAGCAGGGCACGTAGATGCTCACGCACGGGCTCCCCGCGGCCACCCACGCGCGCAGCGGTGCGTCGCGACCTGCTCCGGGCGGGAGCTCGGCGATCATGGACGCCGTCGTCACGACCCGGTCGCGGACGTGCATGCAGACGGTGACTCTGCTCATGTCGTCTCCGAGTCGCGTCGGCTGAGGAACCGTCGACGAGTCGGTCCGAACGCACGGCGCGCCCCACGGACCTCGGCCGTGGTCGCGCAGGTGGGCGGCGGTGGCGGCCGGTGTCAGGCCGCCGGGAGGGCCGGCATCGAGAAAGGCGCGGCTGGCCGCCAGGCGGACGTCGGCGTGAAGGGTGTCCTCGCCCGGGCCGAACCCTTGCGCGAAGTCGTCGCCACGGCGGAGCGACGGCGAGCCACGAGTCCAGTCGGTGCCGAGCGTGAGCCGGTTTGAAATGGCGGTCCCGGCGGGGAACGAAGCCGAAGCGTGCACGGACCCGGCCGTGTCGAGCACGAAGGCCTGGTCCGGGTCGGCGACGAGGAACGAGGAGTCGTAGGCGTCCTGGTGGGCGGCATCGGCGACCCCGCCCTGGCCGTGCACCTCCACGAGGGCCGCCATGACCTCGACCGCCTCCTCGGCGCTCCGGGCGCGTTCGAGGCCGAGGCGGACCAGGTCCATGCCGATGAGGGCCGGCGCGGCCGCTCGCACGTCGTGGGTCGTCTCGACGCGCTCGTTACCGATGGCCACGGCGTGCTCGTTCACGCCGTGTTCTGCTCCCCACAGCCAAGTCGGGCAAGACAGAAGGGCGGCGTGCGCGCCGGTGTCACCGATGCTGAGGTACTGCGTGCGCAACGTGCACCCGGCCGTGGCGCGACGGCCGGCGGGCCAGAGGACCTGCACCTCCCCGGGGGGTCGGTCGGAGTTCTTGGCGAACACCATGCCCCGGGGGCCGGGGGCGCACAGCGTGTCGCACATGGGCGAAGTGTAGGAGCACGGTTGCGAGGAGCATGGCTAGGGTGAGCGGCGTGCCACCGCGCCCTGTGCTCGCAGTCGACGACATCGACCTCACGGACACGGAGTTCTGGGCCCGGCCCTGGGACGAGCGCGAAGGTGCGTTCCAGACGTTGCGGCGCGAGCGCCCCATGCCCTTCTTTCCCGAGCCCGAGATCCCCGAGGCGCTCGCCTTCGCGATCCCCGAGGGGCACGGCTACTACGCGCTGACCCGCCACGCCCACATCAGCGAAGCCAGCCGGCACCCCGAGATCTACCTGTCCGGCCCGGGGGCGACATCCATTGTCGACCTGCCGGCGGAGATGCTCGACTTCTTCGGCTCCATGATCAACATGGACAACCCGCGGCACGCCCGGCTGAGGCGCATCGTCTCCGCCGCGTTCAACCCGCGGATGATCAAGTCGATTGAGGAGCGGATCGAGCACGTGGCCGACGAGGTGATCGACCGCGTCGCCCCTCTGGGTGGATGCGACTTCACCGTCGAGGTCGCGGCCCGGCTCCCGCTCGAGATCATCTGCGGCATGATGGGCGTCGGGCCGTCGGACTACGACACCGTGTTCAACTCGTCGAACGTGATCCTCTCGAACGGCGACGCCGAGTACGTGCCCGAAGGCGCGGATCCGATGGTGGCCTTCATGACGGCGGCGCAGCAGCTGAACATGCTCATGCTCGATCTGGCCGCCTACCGGCGCGAACACCCGACCGAGGACGTGACCTCGGCGCTCGTCAACACCAACGTCGACGGCGAAGAGCTCACTGACGCCGAGGTGGCGTCGTTCTTCATTTTGTTGGTGGTGGCGGGCAACGAGACCACGCGCAACGCCATCAGCCACGGGCTCCTCGCACTGACCGAGCACCCGGACCAACGGGCCCTGTGGTTGGCCGACCGGACCGCCGTGGCGCCGACGGCGATCGACGAGATCGTCCGTTGGGGCACACCCGTGATCTGGATGAGGCGCACCGTGGCCACCGATACGGTGCTGGGCGAGACCGAGCTGCACGAGGGCGACAAGGTCATCATGTTCTACAACTCGGCGAACCGCGACGAGGAAGTGTTCGACGACCCTTACACCTTCGACGTCCGGCGCACGCCGAACCCCCATATCGGCTTCGGCGCGGCCGGCCCTCACTTCTGCCTGGGCGCACACCTGGCCCGTCAGGAGATCGACGTGATGTACCGGCGCCTGTTCGACCGCCTGCCCGACATTCAGGCCTCCAGCGAACCGGACCGGCTGCTGTCCCCGTTCATCAACGGGATCAAGCACATGGAGTGCACCTTCAGTCCGGCGGCCCCGGCGCGCTGAGCCTCTGGCGCCGGGTCTTCAGCCGCCTCGACGCGCTCCAGCGTCGCCGGCACGTCACCGCCGTGCCGGTGGCGGTGGCGAAGAAGTACGGCGACGACCGCGGCGGCTCGCTGGCGGCTCTCGTCACGTTCTACGGATTCCTCGCCGTCTTCCCGCTGCTGCTCCTGTTCGTCACCATCGCCGGGATCGTGCTGGTCAACAACCCCGCCGCCGAGCAACGCATCGTGCACTCGGCGCTTTCGGAGTTCCCGATCGTCGGCGACAAGCTGGCGGAGAACATCTCGGCCCTGCACAAGGCGAGCCCGATCGCTTTTGTGGTCAGCTTCATCGGCCTGCTCTGGGGCTCTCTGGGCGTGACGAACAACCTGCAACAAGCGAGCGCCATCATCTGGGACGTCCCGCGGAACAAGGAGCCCAACCTGGTCAAGCGGGTGCGGAGCGGCCTGCTGCTGCTGGGCACCATTGCGGCGGCGGTCGTCGGCAGCGCTGTCCTCGCCGGGATCGCGACCATCGGCCACGTCAATGCCGATTCGGTTGCCGGCACCGCGTACTCGCTCGTCGGCGCAGGCGCGGTCAACATCGGTGCCTACCTCGTGGCGCTGCACATCCTGGCCCCGGCGCGAACGCCCTGGCGCTCGCTCCTGCCGGGAACGCTGATCGGCGGTGCCGGCTGGACGCTGCTCGAGGTGGCCGGCGGTGTCCTCATCGGCCACGTCCTGCGCCACGCCACGCATCTCTACGGGTTCTTCGCGACCGTGCTCGGGCTCGTCTTCTGGCTGTCGCTGGGGTCACAGCTCTTCGTCTACGCGGCCGAGACCAACGTCGTGCTCGCCCGGCACCTCTGGCCCCGCCACCTCGACGATCCCCCGCCGGATCCCGTGCCGATCCCCGCGGCTCAGAAGGAAGCGGGGGGCTCCTGAGCGGAGAATTCGTCGAAGGCAGCAAGAGCACGCGGGCCCCACACCGTCCCCGGTCCGCCGTTCATGGAGATGGCCACCCCGATCATCTCCGCCACCTCCTGGCGGCTGGCGCCGCGCCTGGCGGCACCCCGGGCGTGCGACGCGATGCAGCCGTCGCACTCGCGGGTGATGGCGATGGAGAGGGCGATGAGCTCCTTGACCTTCGCCGGGAGCGCGCCCTCGGCGAAGGCGGCCGTGTGCAGTGCGGCGCGCGCGGCGATGACGTCGGGGATGGCCTGCCTCAGCTCACGTGACGGCCCCCGCAGGTCCTCTTGCACCTGGTGGAAATGTTCCATCGACGCATCGTGGCACTCCCGGCAGCCTCGCGGCCCATCCGCCTCCCCGGCTCAGCCCTCCTGGTCCGCCTGTGGTCCACGGTTGCGGACCTCCTCGACCGAGGCCATGGCGGCGCGGAGCTGCTCGATCCACTCGGATTCGTGGCGCGCCACGAGGCGCACGCACCAGGCGAGAGCCTCGCTGCGGCTGCGTGCCACCCCGGCCTCGATGAGGGTGTCGAGCACCCTGCGGTCGGCCATACGCAGGCGCGTCATGACGGGGACGCCGGTGGTGGTGAACAGGACGCGGCTTTCGCCGCACTGGGCTCCCCACGAGACCGACCGGCGGAACGCGGGCTGGGCCTCGTCGGCGATGCGCATGCGCGCGGCGCGGGTCTCCTCGCGGAAGCCGCTGATGCGGGCCTGCTCGGCCACGCGCCGCTCGTCCTCGCCGGCACCCTCGGCCAGTTGGGGCGCAGGCAGGGTGCCGACCACCTGGATTTCGTCGGGATCGATGGTGATGGTCGGGACCGCCTCGTACCAACCCTCGGGTACGCGGCCACCGAACCAGGCGCCGATCAGGCGCTCCTGCTCGGGCCCCGAGGGGGGCGCCTCGGAGGTCCGGCGCCGGCCGCGGGGGCGGCCCCTCGTCGTCTCGCTGCCTCTGCCTCTGTCGTCGTCTCTGTCTCGCTTGTCGTGCATATTACAAGATTACATCATTACGTTACCGGAGACAAGGGCCCTTGCTCAGCGCAACGGCAGCTTGAAGCCGACGTGTGAGGGGTCGAACCCGAGGCGCTCGTAGAAGCGGTGCGCCTCGGGCCTGGCGCGGTTGGAGGTGAGCTGGACCCGGTAACAGCCCATCGCCCGGGCGCGAGCGACGGCGTCGCGGACGAGGACCGACCCGATCCCCCGGCCGCGGTGGTCCGGGTGCACGTGGACCGACTCGATTTCGGCGCAGAGACCGCCCCGAGCCTGGAGGTGGCGGAAGACGATCAGCTGGCAGAGCCCGACGACCTCGCCGGCGAGCTCGGCGACGAGCACTGCGCCGCTCGCGTCCTGGAGCTCGCGGAGAGCGGCGCGGTAGGGCGTGAGGTCGGACGGATCCTCCGCCGAGGCCGTTCCCGGCACTGCGCCCAGCACCAGCAGCTCGACGGCTCGTCCGAGGTCGGCCTCGGTGGCCCGGCGCATCACCAGACCGGGCGGGACGTCAAGGGGTTCGGCTTCGATGACCATGCCCGCCATTGTGATCCGGCTTGTTCAGCGCCCGCCCTTGCGCTCGCGGAGCACGATGGCCCGGCGAGGGCAGTCGCGGGCGGCCCGGCGCGCCGCGTCGACCAGCTCGGGCGGCAGCGGCTTGCCGTCGACGATGGGGTAACCCCATTCGTCGAGGGTGATCGCCTCGGGCAGCAGCTCGGCGCAGTAGCCGTAGGCGTCGCACGCGACGGGATCGATCAGGATCCGGATCACGGTTCAGGCCACCTCGCGGCAGGCGTGGGAACCGCAGCACGGTCGGGCGGTTCCAGTGCGGACACGGTGCGCCGCGCAGGTGCGAGCGGACGTCGTCGGCGAACACGGTGAGCGCGCTGCGCACCATGGTCACGGCGCCGTCGGGGTGCCGGCAGGCTCCCCGGCCGTTGACCTCGGCCAGGCGGCGTCCCAGACGCTCGACCAGAGCCGGCGTCGACCTGTCCCCGGGCCAGGCGCGCCATGTCGTCGGCGATGGCGGGCAGGCCGTAGACGCAGGGACCACACTGGCCGGCGCTCTGCTCGGCCAGGTAGTCGAGCGACGCGGGCGGACTCGGCGATGCCGCAGGCGTCCGCGCCGAGCACGACGACGATGCCGACCCCGGCGGTCGCCCCGACGGTCCGCAGCGACATGGAGGCATACGGCGTCGGGAAGTCGGCCGGCCCGACCCACGAGCCGCCGTAGCCGCCGACGAGGAGCGCCCGGATCGGCCCGTTCGGCGTGGCCCGCGCCACGATGTCCGCGAGCGGAGTGCCCCGGTCGACCTCGACCACCCCGGCGTGCTCTACTGCGCCCGAGACGGTGACGAGCGAGGTGCCCGGGTCCTCGACCACCCCGTGGGCCCGGAAGGCCTCGGGGCCGGTGCGGGCGATCATGGCCACGTGGGCCAGGGTCTCTGCGTTGTGGACCAGGACGCCGCGACGCCCGATGCGCAGCGGAACGCCCTTGTCCGGGCGGAACGTCGGCAGGGACGCTCCTCGATCGGACCCAGCCGACGAGCGCGGACTCCTCCCCGGCGACGAAGCGGTCGGGCGGCCGGACCAGAGTCTCGGGAACGGGTGAGCATCCGGCTGCGGCGCGCTCGGCCATGGCTGCGCTCACGGCCGCGGCCGACGTGGTCGCGCCCAGCGGGGATGCACACCGTGACCCGGGCCGCCTCGCAGGCCGCCGCGAGCAGCTGCGCCCCGTCGAGGACGAGGTGCGGGCTGCGGAGCAGGAGGAGCTTGTCCTTGTCGCTGGCCGGCTCACCCTCCATGGCGTTGACCACGATGGAGCCGCCCCGCCCGCCGGCGTGGGCGACGGCCAGCTTGATGGCCGCGGGGAAGTTGGCGCCGCCGCGGCCGGCGAGACCCGAAGCCTCGAGCGCGGCGGCGAAGTCCTGCCGCCAGGAGAGTTTGCGCCCCGCCGGCAGCGGCACCGAGCCGAGGGCGGCCACGTGTCCGGCCAAGTCCCTCGGGTGGCCCAGCAGCCGGTAGCGGCCGACGGTCGTGAGGGTTTCGCTCGCACTAGGCACGGCGTGACCCTCTCGGGCGGCCCGCGAGCTCCAGCTGCTTGGGCGGTGCCCGAGGCCGTGGTGCGGGTGGTGCGGGTCGATGCCGCCGGCCGACGACTGCACACGCCAGGCGAGCGACGCGGCGACGGCGGCCACGCACACCACCCCGAGCGCGACGACCCAGACCTCGCGTGCGTCGGTCCCCATGCCGAAGGTGTGGGCCAGCGCGACCGGCCAGCACAGGTAGGCGAGCCAGTGCAGCGGCACGCCAGGCGCCCGCGCTCAGTCCGCGAGCGCAGCAGGCTCGAGACGAAGACGGCGAGGAGGAGGTCGACCGCCGACGGCGCCGACGCCGACCCAGAAGCGGCTGTACGCGGAGGTGAACGGCACGACGACGGCGGCCCAGCCGATGTGGACGTAGGTGTCGAGCACGCTCGTGAGGACGTGGAGGCCGAGGAACACCACGGTCAGGATGGAGATGCGCCGGTGGATCTCCTGCTGGGCGAAACCGGGCCAGTTCCGGGCGCGCGCCCTGGAGGTGGTCGTGATGCCCAGCACCATCGTGACGGTGAGCAGGACGAGCGCCATCAGGCCGGTGGCCCGGGTCGCGTACCAGAGCGCGGTCGAGCTCATGGCGAGTCCTCGGCGGGCCAGCCGTTGAGGCGCACGACATCGCCGTCGGGGCGCACGAGGCGAACGGCCTGGCCGAAGGCGGCGATGCGGTCGAGGCCGGGCTCGCCCCAGACGAGGGCGGCGGTCGTGACCATGTTGGCGTCGACGCAGTTGTCGCCGGTGGCGGAGACGAGCGTCCACGACGTGGCGGCGCAGTCGCCCGTGCGCGGGTCGACGATGTGGTGCACGCTCCGTTCGCCCGCGACCCAGCGCCGCGCCGCCGGGCGCGGAACTGGCCAGCCCGCCGCGGTGGATCGCGACGACCTGATCGACCGTCGGCCGCGGCAGTCGACGACTCGTGGGCGATCCCCACGGCCCAGCCGCCCGGGAAGCGGACGGTCCGGCGACGGCGACGTCGCCGCCCAGGCTGACGAGCACCGGACCGTCGATCTCCCGGGCGATACGAGCGGCGGCGCGGTCGGCGGCGAGGGCCTTGGCCGTCGAGCCGAGGTCGAGGCGGACGCCCCGGGGGATGCGCGCCGTGCGGGCCTCGGGGATCGAGGTGCACGTGCCGTACCCGGCCACCGGGCCGAGGACCTGTGGCATGGACGGGCGGCTCCGCGCCAGGACCTCGTCGAGGTCGCGGTCGTAGCCGAGGGCGGCGACGCGCGTTGCCGACCGTGGGGTCGACGGCTCCGGCCGTGCGACGCGCCACCCGGCAGGCCACATGGAGGGCCTCGTACAGGAGGGCGCTGACGCGGACGGGGACGCCGGCCCGGGCGTGCAGGGCGGCGAGCTCCGAGTCGTCCCGGAACCGGCTGCAGGCCAGGTCCACGGCATGGAGCTCCGCCGCCAGCATGAGCTGGGCGGCGTCCGCGGCCCGCGGGTCGGCGACCACGACGGTGGCGGTGGTGCCGATGGCCCGAAGGAGCGCACGGTGAGGGCCGCAGCGCGAAGGTCCGTGGTTGCGGTCACGGCATCGACGTCCCCCCGGACGTCACCGTGGGCGTCGACGAGCTGTTCGTCGGTGCGGAGGACGAGGAACGACGAGCGAGACGACGAAGCCCGACGACGTGGAGCCGGAGGAGGAGGATCAGAGGAGTGCTGGAGGTTGACGTGGTCGTCGTGGTGCCGGAGAGCCGGACGAGGTCGACGGCGTGGTCGTGGACGTGCCCGATCCGGTGCCCGAGGTCGCCTTGGCCGGGCTGCTCGAACCAGGGTGCTCGCGAGCCACGACGACGCCGATGAACGCCGTAATGCCCGTGGTGGCGAACACGGCGGCCCGCGTCAGTGTGCGCACCCGGGCCTGGGCCCGGTTCCTCGATTCGGGTGTGCTCGGCTGACTGGGGTGTGGCATGGGATGACGACCTCGCTCTCGGGTAGGTCTGCTCTCGAGACGGTCCCAATCCGACCACGTCGGTTTCGACGCTCACGCAGCCCCGGCTGTGGACGTGCTGTGACATTTCGCCACGTGGCCACCCCGGCCTCACGCTTCGCGACCGCTACCATTCGACTCGCCGGAGCGGGCAAGGGGAGAACGATGCGGCAGGTCAACACCGTGCTCGGACCGGTCGAGGGCGGCCGGCTCGGCGCCACCCTCATGCACGAGCACATCTTCGTGCTCAGCCCGGAGATCGAGAAGACTGCTGACGAATGGGACGAGGAGGCGGAACGGGCGCGCGCCGTGGCCCGACTCCGGGACCTCAAGCGTCACGGTATCGACACGCTGGTCGACCTCACCGTCGTGGGCCTCGGTCGCTCCATCCCGCGCATCGCGGCGATCGCGGCGCAGGTGCCCGAGATCAATGTCGTCGTGGCCTCGGGCGTCTACACCTACAACGAGGTCCCGATGTACTTCCACTTCCGGGGTCCGGGAACCGTGCTCGGCGGGGAGGAGCCGATGGTCGACCTCTTCGTGCGCGAGGTCAGCGAGGGCATCGGGGATACCGGTGTCCGCGCCGGAATCCTCAAGTGCGCCACCGACCGGGCGGGGCTCACTCCCGGCGTGGAACGCGTGCTTCGTGCGGTGGCCCGCGCCCACCGCGCCACCGGGGTGCCGATCAGCACCCACACTCCGACTCCCCCACAGCCGTGGGGCCTCGAGCAGCAGCGTGTCTTCGCGGAGGAAGGCGTCGACCTCACACGCGTCGTCATCGGCCACTGTGGGGGCACCCTCGACACGGACTATCACCTGGCGCTGGCGGCCAAGGGCTCCTTCCTCGGGTTCGACCACTTCGGCATGCCGGGAATCACGTTGGAGGACCGGGTCGACGCCGTCGCCCGCCTGTGCGAGCGCGGCCACGCAGGACAGGTCGTGCTGTCCCACGACGCCATGTGCGTCGCCGACTGGTTCCCGCGCTCCATGGTCGAAGCATGGAAGACATGGCGTTGGACGTACCTCTCCGAGGAGGTGCTTCCCGCCATGCGAGCCCGGGGGATCAGCGACGACGACATCACGACGATGCTGGTCGACAACCCGCGCCGCATCCTCGAGGGTGGCGCGGCCTACTGATCCGACGATGGCGTTGCTGCAGACCGAGCTACTGACCCGGCTCGCGGGCACGTTCCCGGACCAGGTGGCATGGCGGAACCTGGCCGACGGCACCGAGCTCACGATCGGCCGGTGGCACCGCGATTCCAACCGACTGGCGCGGGGCCTGGTCGAGCACGGCCTCACGCCGGGCGAGCGGGTCGGCGATCGTGATCCGACGAGGACGAGCCGTTCGAGTGGCTCGTCGCCTACATGGCGGTGCACAAGGCCGGGGGCGTCGCGGTGCCGCTGCTGGCCCGCTCCGGACAGCGCCGAGCTGGCCCGGGCGCTGGCTCACGCCGAACCGAGCGTCGTCATGTGCAGCGAGCCACCGCCCAGGCGCTGGAGCCGTCTTCACCACGGGCCCGGTTGGGCGGGGATCCTGTCCGACGACGACTCCGAGCTCCCGCGGACGGTGGAGCCCGACGACGTGGCCGACATCGCCTACACCTCGGGGACGACCGGCGAGCCCAAGGGTGTGGCGGTCCGCCACGGCGACCTCTCCTCCATCGACCGGGTCCCGAAGCGGTGGCTGGGCCTCGGCTTCCTCACCTGCTCACCGTTCGCGACGACCAGCGGCTCCCTCCTCGTCTGCGGCCCCATGCGAGGAGGTCTGAGCGGTTGGTTCCTGCCGCGCTTCGACGCCGCACGCTGGCTCGCCCATGTCAGCAGCCGACCGTCCTGTGGCCGCGTTCCTGGTGCCGGCGATGGTGGAGCTCATCGTCGCCGCGCCGGAATTCGAGCAAGGCCGACCTCTCCAGCCTGGCGGCCGTCAACGTCGGCAGCGCGCCGATCGCTGCCGGCGACGTTGCGGCGGTTCGGGGATCGTCTCGACGGCGAGGTCCTCTTCGGGTACGGAATGACGGAGTTCGGAGCCGTCAGTGCCATGCCGACGGGCGACGCGGGCAGACATCTCGGTTCGGTGGGCCTCCCTCTCCCCGGGGTCGAAGTGCGGATCGTCGACGTCGGACGGCAACGAGGTTCCGGCGGACACAGTCGGCCAGGTCGCCGTGGCGAAGTCGGGAGCCCACGCTCGTACTGGTGCGAACCCGGGGCACCGCCGAGCGGTGGCAGGACGGCTGGTTGCTGAGCGGCGACCTCGGCCGGTTGGACGGGGACGGCTTCTTGTGGATTGAAGGACGGGTGACGGAGACCATCGTGCGCGGCGGTCACAACGTGATGCCGGGCGAGGTCGAGGCCGCCTTGTTCGAACATCCGGCCGTCGTCGAGGCGGCCGTCGCGGGTATCCCCCACGGTGTGCTCGGTGAGGACGTCGCGGCATGGGTGGTGGTGCGCCGCCGGTCGCGACCGAGGAGCTCCGGTCGTTCCTGCTCGAGAGGCTGGCCGACTACAAGGTGCCGCGCCGGATCACGGTGGTGGGCGCCTTGCCGAGGAACGAGAGCGGCAAGGTCGTCAGAGTCCGAGCTCGTCGGCCGGGGTTGCGTCGCTTCGGCGAAAGGGACACATGACGTCTCGGTTCACGTTCGACTCCACCCGGTCGTACCTGCAGGTGAGCGGTCGCTCGAGCCTGCATCCCATCGAGACCGAGACCCGTGGGATCACCGGATGGTTCGAGGCCTCTCTCGACCGACGACGGGGCGCTCGACCTCGTCGGCCCCCGTGGCGGGCGAGCTCGAGCTCCCGGTGGCCGGTTGACGTCGGGCAACCACCTCTACGACCGTGAGCTCAGGCGGCGCGTCAACGCGCGGCGGTACCCGACCATCGGCGCCCGGCTGGTCGGTGTCGCGCCCTCGGCCGCGCTCGGGACGTACCTCGTCACCGGTGAGGTCACGTTCCATGGGCGCACACTGACGTTCGCGCACGACATGGCGATCCAATTCGACCGCGACCAGGTCACCCTCTCTGGTGAGGACGTGTTCGACATCCGCCAATTCGGGATGGAGCCTCCCAGCATGCTGATGATCCGCGTGTACCCCGAGATCAGCGTGCGCCTCGAGCTGTTCGGGGTACGAGAAGGGGCTTGAGCCGGCACGGCGGCGGCCGGCCGCGCGTCTTGTCCCGACCCCGGAACGCCACTACGGTGAGCCTCCATCTCCAGCCACCCGACCGATGGGGCCGTAGCGCGCCCAGGCACTCCTCACACGACTAGGTCCCACGACACGCCCCGCCACTCCCGCGGCAGGCGATGGCGGGTGGGCCGAGTGCTGGCCCTCGCTCGTGTTGGTCGCGGTCGTCGGGCTCGCCGTCGGGGCGGTACACGGAGCGCGTCAGTCGTCGACGCTCGCCAGCGCGGCGGACGCTCGCTCCTGGCAAACCGATGAGGACTACTGGGCGTGCCTCGACGCGGAAGCGCACAGCCTGGCCGCGCCCGGTGAGCGCGTGTGGCTCGACACCCGCAATCTCTCGGACTGGGTCACGCTCGAAAAGGTGTTCGCCCCGTGGGCTGACGTGGTGAACCAGCGCGGTCAGGCGGGCGTCCGGGTATCGCTACGACCGGCGACGGGCCGTGACCAGTGCCTCGGAACCGTGCTCGTGGGTACCGGGCGGTATGGCGCGGGCGGGCGGGCCATCGTCCGGGTCGGCACTGGCGGTTCCCTTCGGGGCCATCGCCCGCTTCCGGCGACGCCGGAATGACGACGGCCGGAGCCACCGTGGTCTCCCTCCTCGTCCTCGGGGCGGCAGGCGCCGTCCCGGCGTGGACACTTGGCGGCACGCGGTGGCACGTGCTCCCACTGGCGCCGCTCGTGGGTGCGGTGCTGGCGGCTGTCGCCGGCGCCTGCACCCTCGCGCTAGCCGGCGCCATCGTGCCGTGGTTCGTCGGCCTGGCGGTCGCGGCGACGCTGGTCGCTTTCGCGGTGCGCAGACGGCTCCCTCATCGCGACCGTCGGCCGCGGCGGAGCGAACCCGTGTCGGTCCGGCGCGC
This sequence comes from uncultured Acidimicrobiaceae bacterium, assembly GCA_963767195.1. GTDB lineage: Bacteria > Actinomycetota > Acidimicrobiia > Acidimicrobiales > RAAP-2 > Bog-473. Next base: position 1,740,385 of record CAVYDA010000001.1, read on the forward strand.
TGGCTGGGCGGGGGCGCTGCTGGTCCTCGCCTCAGCCGCGTGGTCCCTTCGGCCGTTGCGCGTCCCGTCCGTGGGATGGGACGCTCGGGCCATCTGGCTGCTGCGGGCGTCGTGGTTCGCAGGCGGGCACGGCTTCTTGCGTGCCGCCTTCGGTGACACCGCGGACCTGGTGGCCCACGCGTCCTATCCTCCCCTGGTCAGCTCGGCGGTCGCAGTGAGCTGGGAAGTCACGGGTGTTCACACGTATCGACTGGGCGTCGTCGTGATCGCGTTGCTCAACGCCTGCGCCGCCGCCGCGCTCGGGTGGGCCTTGGTGGAGGCGGGGCTCAAGGCCGCGCGCCGGGCGCACGCCGGCAGGCGGCGCGCCCTGGCGCTCGGGGTTGGCGTGGCCGCCGGCCCGCTCCTCGTGCTGGCTGCGTTCGGGGTCGCCGGACCCTTCGCCACCAACGGCTACGCCGACCCGCTGTGGTCGTTCGCCGCCGCCGGCGCGATCGTGTACGGCCTCCTGCTCCCTTTCGAAGCGCGGCACGTGGCAACGGCAGCCATTCTCCTGGCGGTGGCCGGCCTGACCAAGCAGGAAGGGGTGGCGACTGCGATGGTCCTGACCGTCCTCGTGGTCCTTCGCTCGCTGGCGCACTACGGACGGGTCAGTGCGAAACGGCGTGCCGCGATCTGGTGGTGCATCGGCGCGGGCCTGGCCGGCCTCGCCCTGCTCGGGACCTGGCCGGTCCTCAGCCGCCTCCTCCATGCGCCCCGCGACGTGAACACGAGCGGCCCCCGCGTCGGGACTTTCTGGCACCGCGCCAACCTCACCGTGCACTGGATGGCCCCGCACCTCCACGTCCTCCTGTTCGCCGTCCCGATCTCCGTGATCGGGGCACTGTTCTTCCGCGCCGAGCGCCGCGCCACGGGACTCGGCAACGACGGGTGGTCGTGGGTCGGCCTCGCGGCCGGCCTCGCGGTCGTCGGAGGGGCCTACGTCACCGGCCCGGGCAACACCGCATTCTGGCTCCTCACGTCCGTCCACCGAACGACGATGTTCCCCGCGATCACGGCCTGGTTGATCGTCGGAGGCTGGGTGGTGGCCGCGACCGGGACGCCGGTGGCGACTCCGCCCCGCATCTCGCCCGACATGGTCCCGGTCCCGGTCGCGGCCGGGACCGCCGCAGAGCCGGCCCTCAAGAGCGGGCCGCTCTGACCGTCTCCCAACGCACCGGCTCGGGGGAGATCAGAACTGGGTGTGGCCGCTCTTCGCCGTCTCGACGTCAGTGTCCTCCGTCTGGCCCGAGGAGACGGCGACCAGCCCCGCGACGAGTCGACCAGACTGGACCGAACCGGGAGTTTTCGAGTCCGAGGAGGACGGATGGGTCGACTGCAGGATCGGGTAGCGATCGTCACCGGTTCGGGCGACGGGATCGGTCGGGCCATCGCCCGGGCCTTCGCGCGGGAGGGAGCCCGCGTCCTGGTGGCCGAGCTCAACCACGATGCGGGGGCCACGGTGGCCGAACAGCTGACCGAGCAGTTCGGGAGCGAAGCCCACGCGGTCACCACCGACGTCGCCGACGAAGCCGCTGTCCGCGACATGGTCGCCACCGCGGTCGAACACTGGGGCACGGTGGACGTCCTCGTGAACAACGCGTGGGGCGGTGGCAGCCTGAGCCGCGTGGAGCACAAGACGACGGCGCAGATGGACCATGGACTTCGGGTCGGCCTCCTCGGCCCGCTCTGGGCCATGCAGGCGTCGCTGCCGGCCATGCGCGCCCAGGGCCGCGGCAACATCGTCAACCTCTGCTCGCTCAACGGGGTGAACGCGCACATCGGGACGGCCGAGTACAACTGCGCCAAGGAGGCGCTGCGTACGCTCACCCGCACGGTCGCGCGGGAGTGGGCGCCGTACGGGGTCGTCGCCAACGCCATCTGCCCGGCCGCCAAGACGGCGGCTTCCCGAGCGGTCTTCGCGGCGAACCCCGAGCTCGAGACAATGGCCGACTCCGCCAACCCCATGGGTCGGTTGGGCGATCCCGAGACCGACATCGCGCCGGTGGCGGTGTTTCTGGCCAGCGACGACGCCCGGTACGTCACGGGGAACACGCTGTTCGTGGACGGGGGCAGTCACATCAACGGCGCCGCCTGGGTGCCCGACCTCCCCGACTCGTGACCGAGCCCGGATCCGACCCGATCGCGTGGCTCGTGGCCCACGAGCAGATCCGCCAACTGGCGAGCCGCTACGCCGTCGCGCTCGACGCGCGAGACCTCGATACCCTCGTCGGCCTGTTCGTCCCCGACGTTCGGGTCGGGTGCCAGCCAAGTGGGGCGAGACGCGTTGAGGGCCAACTTCTCGGCGCAACTGCGCGACCTCGGCGTTACCATCCTGCACGTCGCCAATCATGTGATCGACGTCGTCGACGACGATCACGCCACGGGCATCGTCTCCTGCCGGGGTGAGATCGAAATAGGCGAGAAATGGATCGTTCAGTCGATCCAGTACCACGACGCTTACGAAAGACGAGAGGGGACCTGGCTCTTCGTCCGCCGCCGCCACTTGTTGTTCTACGGAGCAGACATGCTCGAGCGTCCGATCGGGCTCCCGCCTGCGCACTGGCCGGCCAGCGCCACCGGGAAGGGCGAGCTCCCTGAGGCCTTCGCCACCTGGCAGGCATTCCACGAGCGCCGCCCGACCTGACGCCACCTCACGGGCGGTCCGGGTGAAGCCATCAGCGCGCGACCAGCGTGATCGGAACGCGGTGTCACCCGGTCGCCGGGCGGGACGAGGCCGAACCCAGCTCGGATCATCGGCGAGGTCCTCCCACGATGCTGACCGTTCGCCGCGGGAAGGCCCAGATGATCGGGTCCTTCACAGTGTCCGAGCTCCACTCACACGTGCTTGCTGCACTCGCGGTGGCATCACAGTGGAACATGGTCGGACCAGGCGATGGGAAGCCGAGCGAGCTGCTGATCGGTGCGGCGTTTTCCGTTGCCTTATCCTTCATTCCGCGCCCCGGCACGACTCGAACCTCGGTCGCCATCGTCGCTCGCCTGAACCGTGACTTCGGCCCCGATGAGAACCGCCGGGCAGACGCAACTCGGATGTGCCAAAGTAATCCTGCAGTAGTCGCTTTTCTTGTTCATTCACATTCGTCCTTGGGGAAGACGACGTCCGCAAGGGCGATCAGATGGCGGGGGGTCATGATGGTCGCTCGTAGTCCACTTCGGCGCTTGTCGCTCGCGGTGCTGGTCCTCGCGGCCTTCATCGCCGTCGCGTGGTTGGGCTCCAGTCAGGGTGCGCAAGCCGGCGGCTCCGTGGTGGCAGAGACGAAGTGCCGCGGGGACGCACCCGTCCTGTACAGGCAAGCCTCTCCAGTTCACGAGCATCGCCAGCCTCACCGGGCCGCTGTCGGTCCCGAGCCTCACGACCGAGGCGAAGAACGCCACCAAAGCGGCACTCAAAGCCGTCAACAGCCAATGTGCGCTCGGGCGACCGATCGCCGTCGATCTGTGCGACGACAAGTCCGATCCGAACGCCGCGCAGCAGTGCGGCCTCGAGGCGAAGAGCAACGGTTCGCTCGCGCTCTTCGGGTCCAGCGGGACGTTCACCAACGGGACCAACGCCGCCCAGCTGCCCGGCGTCTTCACGGCGGGCGGAACCGTCTTCGACCTCACCAATCCCAAGTCGTTCTCCTCGTCGTCGGGACTCACCCTCGTCCTCGGCGGGGCCGGGGTCGCCGCCGGGTTGCACAAGAAGGAGAACCTCTTGGTGGTCGTCGACACCTCCGCCACCGAGACGTTTGCCGCCGACGCCCAAAAGGTGGCCAAGGGCGTCGGCGTGAAGGTGCAAACCCTCTTCGTGCCGCCCACCACCACCGACTACGCACCCATCGCGGCGCAAGTGGGTCAAAGCGAACCCGGCCTCGATCGGGATCATTCTCACCGATCCGGTGCCGTTCATGAACGCGCTCGCGTGCGAGGGGATCACGGCGAAGAAAGTCCCGATGCTCACGGCGGTGACCCTGATGCCCCCGAACGTGCTGCACCAGCTGGGATCGGTCGCCAACGGCATGTACCTGCTCACCCAGCAGGCTCCGCCGTCGGACACCTCCAACCCCGGCATCCAACAGATGCTGAAGGAGTTGAAGGCGGCGGGGTTCCCGGCCAACGCCAAAAATCTCAGCCCGGCCAGCACCGGCGCGTGGTCGAACGTGCACGGGCTCGTCCAAATTCTGGCGAAGCTGCCGAAATCGGAGATCGCACACCTGAACTCGACCGAGCTCGTCGAGGCGATGAGCGAAGGCCGGACCCATCGATCGCCCCGAGGTGGCGCCCTTCGACTTCAGCAAGTTCGCGTTCCCCGACGTCAAGTCGCTGGCGGGCTTCCGCATCTTCTCGCGCGATGCGATGCTCGTTCGGGTCGAGAACGGTCACTACGTGAGCGTTTCGCCGTTCAGCGACGTGACGAAGCCGTTCAAGCTCAACTCATAACGATGCCGTTGGCGACGGCGCTCTTCAGCCAGTGGACCGTGCAGTTTGCGCTGCTCGGCCTCGCCACCGGCGCGCTCACGGCGCTGGTTGCGCTCTCGCTGGTCATCGTTCATCGAGTCTCCGGCGTCCTCAACTTCGCTGCCGCGGCCCTCGGGGCGATCGGGGCGTTCGTCTGCTACTCGTTGCGCGACGACTTCGGCTGGCCGACGCCCCTCGCCGTGGCGGCGGGCCTGGTCGTTGGGGTCGCGCTGGGGCTCTTGACCTATGTGGTCATGGCGGTGCTGCGGGACACGTCATTGCTCAGTCGGTTGATCGCGACGCTTGCGCTGCTGAGCTCTGCCGAGAGTCTCATGCTCGCTGCTCTGGAGCAACCAGTTGAGCCAGCCCGACTCGATCCTGCCGACCCGCAACCTGATGCTCGGCGGCTCCATCCGCATCGGCGAGGATCGTCTGATCCTCATCGGCATCGCCCTCGTGCTCGCGTTGGTGCTGTGGGCGGTCTACAGCAGACTCGCTGTTCGGCCTCGCGACCTCGGCGGTGTCGGAGAACCGTCGCGTGGCGGCCATCGCCGGCTGGGCACCAGCCCGGATCGAGCTCGTCAACTTCCTGATCGCAGGCTTCCTGTCCGCGCTCGCCGCCATCTTGCTGGCACCGATCGTCACGTTGAATGCGGCGATCCTGTCGGTCACCGTGCTGTCCGCCCTCGCGGCCGCGCTCGTCGGCCGCTTCTCGTCGTTCGGGGCCACGGTCGGGGCCGCGCTCGTCATCGGCGTGTTGCAGAGCGAGCTCACGCTTTTCCAGCCCGACATCGCCAAGCGCGTGGCACGTCAGCGTCCAGTCGCTGACGGGGCTGCCCCAGGCCGTGCCACTGCTGATCATCCTGGTGGTCGCCGTGGCGTCGGGCCGCGCCCGCCCGGCCCGCGGGGAGACGAACGCCCGACTGCCGCTGCCCGGCAGCGGCCACGTCGCCCGGGTGCCGCTGGTGCTCGCGATCGTCGTCGGCGTCGTCCTGGTCTTCTCCGCGCCGAGCTACTCGGACGCCCTGATGACCACGTTCGGCATCGGCATCATCATCGCGTCGGTCGTCGTCGTGTCCGGCTACGCCGGCCAGCTGTCGCTGTGCCAATACGCGCTGGCCGGCTTCGGGGCGTGGGCCGCAGCTCGATCCGCCAGCAGCCTCGACGTACCGTTCCTGGTCGCCCTCGTTGATCGGCGTCGTGGCCGCGACCGCCGTGGGTGTGCTCGTCGCCCTCCCGGCGATCCGGACCCGAGGGGTCACGCTCGCGATCGTCACGTTGGCGCTCTCGCTCGTGTTCAGCGCGTTGATTTTCGACAACCCCAGCATGACGGGCGGATTCGAAGGCATCGTCGTGAAGAGTCCCGAGATCCTGGGCTACCAGATCGATCCGACCTTCCATCCCCAGCGCTACGCGGCACTCATGCTCATTGCGCTCGTCCTCGTCGGCCTGATGGTGGCCAACCTGCGCCGGGGAGCGACCGGACGCAAGATGATTGCGGTTCGTAGCAACGAACGAGCGGCGGCCGGGCTCGGGATCAACGTCGTCGGCATCAAGGTGTACGCGTTCGCCGTCGGAGCCGGGATCGCGGGGCTCGGCGGGGTGCTCATCGCGTTCCAGCAATCGAACGTGCAGTTCACCTCCTTCGACGTCTTCGGCTCGATCCTCCTCGTGCAATACGGGGTGATCGGCGGGCTCGGGTGGGTGTCCGGGGTGGTGGGAGGTGCCACCGCCGCGCCCGGGGCGCTGATCTCGGCCATTCACGAACAACGTGCTTCCCAACCTGAACAACGTCGACGCGTGGCTTGCCGTCTTGAGCGGCGTCGGTGTCATTCAACTGCTCCGGCAGTCACCCGACGGGCTTGCATCGCTGTGGGCGTCGCAGGCTCGACGATTGACCCGACGGTTCACGCGGCACGAAGGTCGGGAGCTCGCACCGAGCTCCGGCTGTGACGGACCCGGACACCCGGCCGATGCGAGCTGGCCGCACCGCGGACGACACTCGACGTTCGTGGCGTCTCGGTCAGCTTCGGCGGCGTCATCGCCGTCGACGACGTCTCCTTCGAGGTCGCCCCGGGAGAGGTCGTCGGACTCATCGGCCCGAACGGTGCAGGCAAGACCACCCTGCTCGATCTGATCACCGGCTTTACCCGCCAGGGATCGGGCAGCATCCTGCTCGACGGCACGGATGTCTCGCAATGGTCACCCGAGCGACGTGCACGCGCCGGTATCTCCCGTTCGTGGCAATCGGTGGAGCTCTTCGAGGAGCTCACGGTCGGCGACAACCTCCGCGTCGCAGAGGACACCCGTTCACGCCGGTACTTCGTCCGCGACCTGTTTGTTCCCGACCATCGAACGCTGTCGCCGTTCGCCGAGTCGGTCGTCGATGACCTCGGCCTCCGTGCGGTGCTCGACCAACGTCCGCACGCGCTCTCCCTCGGCACCATCAAGCTCGTCGGCATCGCCCGCGACCATCATCGCCAATCCCGGCATCGTGTTGCTCGACGAGCCAGCCGCGGGTTTGGACGAACGCGAGCGGCGCGAGCTGGCCAAGGTGATCCGCCAGATTGCTGACCGTCATGGGATCGCCGTCGTCGTCGTCGAGCACGACATGGCATTGATCCTCAACACGTGCGATCGCATCGTCGTCCTCGACTTCGGCCAAAAGATCGCCGATGGTTCACCAGACGCCGTGCAATCCGACGAACGGGTGATCCTGGCCTATCTGGGGGAACCAATTCAGGCCGAACCAAGGCCGGGGACCGTGAACCACGCCGGTTGGGAGACCGGCATGACGCCACTGATGAAGCTTCGAAGGCCTGGTCGCGGGCTACGGGAAGGTCAGCATCGTCCGCGACGTCGACCTCGAGGTCGGTAAAGGTGAAGTCGTCGCGTTGCTCGGGCCGAACGGAGCGGGCAAGACCACCACGATTCTCACGATGGCGGGAGAGTTGGCGCCACTAGGGGGTGTCGTTCGTTGCCTCGACCTCGACGACAACGCGTCGCTACACGAGCGCAGCCGAGCTGGACTCGCCCTCGTGACTGACATGCACGCGGTGTTCATGCGAATGACCGTCGCCGAGAACCTGCGCGTGTTCCACACGACGGCGGACACGGTCGTCGAAATGTTCCCCGAGTTGGCATCGCACCTCCATCGGCGTGTCGCGCTTCTCTCGGGCGGTCAACAGCAGATGCTCGCGCTGGGCTTGGCCCTCTCTCGCCGACCGGCTCTGATCCTCGCGGACGAGCTCTCTATCGGACTGGCACCGATCATCGTCGATCGGCTGTTCTCCGTGCTGCGTGCCGCCGCCGATGACGGCGTCGGTGTGTTGCTGGTCGAGCAACACGTCCACAAGGCCTTGGCGATCGCTGACCGCGTCTACGTCATGGATCGAGGTCGCATCGCGATATCGGGCGCCGCCGCCGACCTCGAAGAGCGCGTGGACGAGATCCAGGCTTCGTACCTGACGGGTGCGCCCTCGTAGCGGCCGAGCGCGACGGCGGTACCGGGACGGCGAACCGTAGGCCCGCGACGACGACTCCGGCATTCTCCCGAAGGAGTCACTCGGCGGTCCTGGCGGAGCCATCAGGGAGCCGACCTCGTGGTTCGTGCGGTGGCTCTTCAGGCGGTACCGATGTCCAGCGCAGCAATTCTGCGGCCCGGTGCGCCAGTTCGACGAGCGCTGTCACCAACTCGCTGACGACCCCGTCCTGCCGGGGAAGCAGGATCTCGCCGAAATCGCCTATTCCACGCAGACCCGGAGGCAGCTCGACCTGGACACCGTGGGCCGATGGAAGGTTGACCGGGTTGTCGGGATGAAAGCCGAGCCGTACCCGCTCGTTGGCGACGTGGTAGCCGCCGAAGCGGTCGTGGAACAGCCTGCGAGCCTCATTGAGCAGCTGCGCGTTCAGCCCTCCGACGATGATCCCCCGCAACGGCCCGGTCTGACGCCCTCGAACCGCCGGCCCGTACGGTTCGATGACGAGCCCGCGGTCAGGATCGAACCAGAGGGCGAACCCGTCGCGCCCGAATCCGTGCACGGAGATGACGACGTCCACGTGATCCAAGAACGCGCGCAAATGCGCCGAGTGGTCGGGGTCGTGCAACCGGGAGGTGAGATGGACTCGCAGCCCAAAGGGCTGGACGATGGCGTAGTATGACGCGCCGGCTTCGTCGGCGGTCCGCCGTGCGATCTGCTCGGTTCCCCGGTCCTGCGATCCGCCGTGGAGGGCCATGAAGCCCACGTTGGAACGCAGGATGCGTTCTTCCGTTACTCCGGGCATGGTCAGAAGCTCGGCCAGATCCATCTCCCCAGATTCGCACGAGCCGCCGCGTCAGCGCCGCGGCCACCATTGCACGCTCAATCGTTTCGGGCGACCTCGGGTCCAGTGATCCGGTTCAGCAGTGGGAACGTCGAAGCGATGATCGCGAGGGACGCCGCGAGCCCGCCGACGACCGTGACCCAATACGTCATTCCCGGAAGGTGGAACGCAATGTCAGCCTGGGAGTGGAGGTAGAGCCCAGCGGAAACCAGGCCGACCACGATGGACACCGACGCGACGAGAAGAAGCGGCATCGCGCTCTCCAGTGCGACGACCTGGCGCAGAACACCGGTGGGAACGCCAGTCAGCCGAAGCAGGCTGAAGGGACGTTTACGCTCGCCCAGCCCCGAGGCGATGTTCACGGCGAGGCTGCAGGCGGCGATGATCAGGCTCGCCACTATCACCACGTTGGTCATGTCCTGGATCATCGTGAGCAGGCGTTTGGTGGACGGGTCAAAGCTTTCCACCGCCACCGGCGTTCCTTGGAAAGGAAACATCCGCTCGAGCACAGTTCGTGCCCGTTCGAGCGAGCCCAACGACCCGTCCGTAGCGACGACCACGGCGTCGACGGGAAGGCGGGCGGCGCGCGCCACCGACAGGCGAGCGGACGGCCAGACCGTCGAGGACGCACTCGAGTGGTGCCCGAGAAGATTCGACAGGAAATAGCCGATGTTCGCCACCGACGCTCCCGGCGCGCACTTGCCGAGCGCGGGCGTCTTGGCCAGTTGGTTGCAGGCGACAACGCCGAACGAGTGGAACCGCTGATCTTCGGATGGGCTCTGGTGGACCACCGTCACACCGCGCACTCCGGCCGTCGAACGCAGTTCGGCAAGCACCCGGCCCGGGACGGAAGGAACTTGCGCGGAAGCGGGACAGTTCGTGGTCGAGAAGCTGCAGAACGGCTCGGCGAGGGTGTCTCTGCCTGTGCTGCCTCCTCCGGAGCTGCTGGCGGCGGCGATGGAGCTGAGCGCCCCAATCGCGGCGCTCGTGACGAAGAGGGCGAGCACGAGCCCACTGACGAACCGGAACGCCGCCCGAGGGTTGTCGAGGAGCCGCCGACCGGCGATGAGAGTGGCCGGTCGGCTCGCCCGGTTGGCCATGAGCCGAGAGCCCGCCGTGGTGAACCACGGACCGGCGAGGACCAGCCCCACAATCAGGAGAACGAAGCCAGCGAGGAGCTCCAGAAGCTGGCCGCCGTTGCTGCCCGGCTTTCCGACCGCGTCGAAGTAGGCGAGCACCGCGATGCCGGCGAGAAGCGGGATGATCCGGACGATCCGTGGCGGCGGGAAGGATGCTCGTCGGCTCACACCGAGCGGCGAGATCTGGACACGGCGAAGCGCGAGGCGCGCGGACACGACCGCGGCGATGGGGACGCCGATGACGACGAGCATGACGTCGACCCAATGAAGCGAGAGGTCGCCCGGCGCAAGAAGCGCGCCGGTGAAAGGCACATGGAGAAGCAGCGGCTGGAACAGGAAAAAGAGGGCGAAGCCGACGACCACTCCAACGACGGCGGCGACCATCGCCTCCACCGCGGAGATCGTCGAGATCTGACGCGGCATCGCGCCGACGAGGCGCATCGCGGCGAAGCGCTCTTCTCGCCTGGCGGCGGAGAGGCGACTCGCGGTCGCTATCAAGATGAGCACGGGCAGCAACAGGGCCACGGCGCCCCCGACCAAGATCCACTGCAGAACAGCTCCGCTCCCGACGCCGGCACCGCTTTGGCAGGAGTAGCAGTTGCTCGACGTGTCCTGAATGCTTCGGACCTCAACCGCGCCGGGCGCCTGCGAGAGCTGGCGCGCCGTGTGACCGATCACGATGATCAGCGAGTTCGGGGACGGAAGCGCCGCTGCGCCGACAATCCCGATCTGGCGCCCGGGGAAACGGTCGCGGAGTTCGTCCGCCGGCTCGGACGCGATGAGCCTCGTGAGGGCCGGCGAGGCATAGTACTCGCCTGGTCCAGGGAGGCGCGGAATCCCTGGCGGGATCGGAGCCTTCGGCCCGGCAGCCGCAAGGTCTACGCGATCGATTGTCTGGTTGGCGAACTGATCAATGCCGGAGAGCCACCACAACCGTTCGGATGTCGAAGTGCTCGATGTCGGTTGAGAGGTCTGCGCCGAGGTGTCGAGCCAGGCCCCACGGTCGGTCTGGGCGTGCAGTCCGTTGACCCCGGCCAGGGCGGCCAGCAACAGACCGACGCCCAGGGCGACGGCTGCCGCGGTGACGAGAACCCGTAGCGCAGCTTCGCGACCGCTTCCCAACGTCAGGCGAAGGCCAAGGCGGATCATCGGGGGATCAGTTCGGGCGTAGCCACTCGTCCGTCGCGCACGATGACCTCCCGGTCCGCATACGCAGCCACGCGGGGTTCGTGGGTGACGAGGATCACCGTCGATCCCTGCTCACGCGCGCCGCGGGCCAACAGTCCCATGACCAGCTCCCCGCTCAGCGAGTCGAGCGATCCGGTCGGCTCGTCGGCGAATAGCACATCGGGGTGGGCGACGAGACCACGCGCCAGCGCGACCGCGCTGGGACTGTCCACCGGACATCTCGCCGGTTCGGTGGCGCTCCATACCCTCGAGGTCGAGGCGTCCGAACCAGCTCCGCGCTTCCCGGAGGGCCTCGTCACGGTGCGTGCCACTGAGCAACAGCGGGAGTGCGACGTTCTCCTCGGCGGTCAGCTCGGGCACGAGCTGGCCGAACTGGAAGACGAAACCGAAGCGATCACGCCGCAGCCGGGAGCGTTCCGACTCTCCCATCACATCGAGTTGCTGACCGTCGAAGTAGACCGCACCTGAGTCCGGGACGAGGATGCCGGCCAGGCAATGGAGCAGGGTGGACTTGCCTGAGCCGCTCGGGCCCATCACGGCCACGATCTCACCTCGCTTGACCGAGAGACTCGCGCCACGAAGCGCAGGGGTTTCTCCGAAGGATCGCACGAGGCCTCGCGCCTCGACGATCACGTCTCCGACCTGGACCGCAGAGGAACCATTCGGCCCGTTCACGACATCACTTCCTGTGCGAGCGGCGCGAGTCGAGCGGATGTGAGGTCGATCCATCGCAGGTCGGCCTCCAGGTGGAAAAGGCCGTGGTCGGCGAGCAGGGCGTCAACGAGGTTCCCTCGTTGCTTGAGTTCGGTGAGTTCGCGCATCCGATGGAGGTGCGCGGCCCGCTGTGCGTCGAGGTACTCCTCCGCCGCCCGACCCAGCATGAGCGAGAGAACGACCTTTACGAACAAGTCGGTCTGGAGGTGGGGCTCGGCTGGGATGGGTTCGGCCAGCCACGCTTCGACCTCGCTCTTCCCCGTCTCGGTGATGCTGTAACGCTTGCGCTCAGGACCGGAACCGCGCTCGGACTCCCCCGCGATCGCCTTTCCGTCTCTCGCCAGGCGAGCGAGGGTGGCGTACACCTGGCCGAAAGGAAGCGGCCTCTCCCGGCCGAAGTAAGCGTCGTAATCGCGCTTCAGGTCGTAGCCGTGGCTCGGTTCGCGGTCGAGGAGCCCGAGAAGGGCCATGGGGACGCTCATACCTTCGGTTATACTCTGTGTGTATACGTTCTGTCAATATCGACCGGCATCCCTTCGCGACGTCTCCCGCTCCGGTGGTGGAGGCGGACGGTCCGCAGTCATCGTCAGCCCCAGCAAAGCAGCCCCATTTGCTGAGCGAACCCCGACCTCGAACTTCTCGGAACCGGCAGCGGCGCCGTTCGGATCAGCTTGCGAGTTTCAACTTCAAGAAGACAAGGGCTCGTTCATGGAGACAAAGGCTCGACTGCGGTCGGTCGCTCTTCGATCTCCGGCTGCGTAGGAAAGGTCCCAGTGATGCGAGTTCGGTCCATGCCGAAATAGGCGACGAGGCAGCCGATTCCCGCAAAAACCGCGCCGAACCAGAAGGCGACGGAAAAGCCGTGATTGAGCGCGTTTGTCATCACGTTCGCCGTTTGGCCGTGTGCGCCGATGAATCTTGTCGTCGCAGAGACGGCGATGGTCGACAGGACTGCGACTCCAAGAGCCCCGCCAATTTGTTGTGTCGTAGTGATCAGCCCTGATGCGACTCCCGCCTCGTTCGGGACCACGCCGCTCATTGCACCGATGGTTACCGGCACGAACGAGAGGCCCAGGCCGACGCCAGCCAGAAGGAATCCGGGCAACAAGGTGCCCAGGTAGGTCCCATCGGGTTTGATTTGAGCGAAGTAGATGAGCCCGCACGCCGCAAGCCCCATGCCCACGGTCATCACGATTCGGACTCCGAACTTGGCCACGAGGGACTGTGCTGCTCCAGCGGCGACGATGATTGAGACGGCGATCGCCAGATACCCGACTCCCGTCTTGAGGGCCGAATACCCCAGGACCTCCTGCATGTAGAGCGACAGGAAATAGAACATCGAGAAGATCGACGCGCCCAAGGCGAGCGAGACGATGTTGGACACGCTGAGGCTTCGGTTGCGGAAAATCGACAAGGGGACGAGGGCCGATTTCGTTCTGCGCTCGATGACGACGAAGAGGGCGAGGAGGATGATGGCCGCCGCCAGAGTTCCAATTGTCTTTGCCGAAGCCCAGCCCCAACTCGTGCTCTTGACCAGTCCGAACACCAGCAAGACCAAGCCCGCGGTAAGAGTGACGGCTCCCGGAATGTCGAATCCCCGGTCCTCGTCTTCCGCGAGGGACGGCGTGAGGATGAAAATGCTGGCCAGGACGACCAGGGAGCCAATCGGCACGTTCACGTAGAAGATCCATTGCCAGCCGAACTCTTGGGTGAGGACCCCTCCGAGCAGAACCCCGAACGCGCCGCCGGCGCCGGCGATCGCCCCCCAAATGCTCAGGGCTGTGTTCCGCTCTCGACCTTCTTCAAAGGTGACAGTCAAGATGGACAGGGCGGCCGGAGACAGGATTGCGGCCCCAAGTCCCTGCACAGAGCGGGCTGCAATCAACCACCCGCTCGACGTCGCCAATCCACAGAACAGGGAGGCCGTCGTGAAGACGATCACGCCGGTCATGAAAACCCGACGCCGCCCCAGCTTGTCTGCGACCCGGCCACCAAGCATGAGGAACCCACCGAACATCAGGGCATAGGCGTTCAAGACCCACAGGAGGTTCTGCTCGGAGAAGTGCAGCCCGCGCTGAATGGAGGGGAGCGCCACATTCACGATGGAGACATCGAGAATGACCATGAACTGAGCGACACAGACGACCGCCAGGACCAACCATTTGCGCGAATCAGCTGTCATCGTTCCTCCCGCAGTCAGTGGTCGGTTCTGTGAGCAATCTCAATTGACCCGGCGGTCAGGTCACCCAAGGACACGCTATGGAGAGCCGGCCATCTTCGAAACGGACTGATGGCCGCTCAACCCGGCGACTGTACGTTGACGCTGTGACAACGGGCGGATCGTGTGGACCCGCTACCGGCGTTCTCCTGCGGTTGATCCGGACGGATCGAGCCGTTGCCATACGACCGACGCAGGAAAAGCCGTGCGACTATGAGATGGAACGTTCATCGGGGTTGCAGGCCGTGTCCCACCGGAGGACCCGAGCAACCGCCTCGTCCCAGGATTCGAACACCGAGCGACGACATCTCGGACACATTCTTCGCCCGGACCACGTCACCTCCTGGACCCACGGGACGGCGGCCATCCCACCCCGGTTCCGACCGCGGCACGAAATATTTGGGCCAGCAGGCCCAAAACGTTGAAGATGTTTCGGGGGTTCAGGTCACGAAAATCCGTCAGTCCACCCACAGCTCCTCGAAGATGGCTTTGGCCTCGACGAGTTTGTCGATGTCGCTGTCGTCGAAGCCGTACTCGCGGAGGATCTGCCGGGTGTGCTGCCCGCAGAGGGGCGGCGGCGCCCACACCGTGGTCGGCGTGGCGGAGAACCCGATGGTGGTGCCGTAGTTGTCGAACCAGCCGAGCTTGGGGTGCTGATGCTGGACAACGAGACCATGGGCCTGCATCTCGGGGTCGTCGAAAACGTGGAGAGCGAAGTCAGGGTCGGAGATCTCGCAGGGCACCCCGGCGGAATCGAGAAGCTCGAAAGCCTCCGTAGCGGTCCGGGTCCGGAACCATGGTTCGAGGTCGTGATCGAGCGGCTGGCCGACGGTCGCAGCGAGGGCATTGCGATGTTCGTCTCGAAGGGCGGCGACGCACAGCCAGCCATCGGCGGTCTCGTACAGCCGGTAGGTGGGCCCGAGGCCGAGCTGGCCGGCATCGAGCTGAGGTCGAGGTAACGAGGAGCCGTCGGACTTGACGGCAGCCATCGAGGCGAGGAGCAGACCGGCGTTGAGGATGGACGTGTCGACGGTCTGGGCCTCGCCCGTGAGCTTTCGGTGATAGAGGGCCTGGATGACACCGATCGCCGAGAGAAAGCCGTTGCCGGTGTCGCCGAGCGAAGTGAGGCTCCAGAAGGGTTGGCCGCCGTCACGAACACCACCATCCTCGTACGTCACTCCGGCGAGCGAGCAACCCGTCTGATCGTTCCCGGGTGAGTCGGACCGGGGACCGCGGTCGAAGCCCCGTGTGTGGCAGTAGATGATGTCAGGATTGACTTCGCGCAACGAGCTCTCGTCGCAGTGCAGCCGGCGGAGAGCGTCGCGGCGCATGTTGGAATGGACGACGTCGGCCCGCTCTACCAGACGATGAAAGACGGCAAGTCCTTCGGGCGTCTTGAGGTCTATGCCGACGCTGCGCTTGTTGCGATTGGCGCCGTAGGCGATGTGCGACGCATGCCACCACGGGTCGCGCCAAGTGTTGATCTTTATTACGTTCGCACCGAGGTCGGCCAGTACCTGGGTGCCGAACGGCCCGGCCACAGCGAAACCGAGGTCGAGCACGGTGATCCCGTCCAAGGGCCCCGCCGGCTGCGGCGACGGCACCTGCACCGCGGCGCCTGCGGCCGGTGGGGGCCCTGCCAGGAGGGCATCGGCTTCGGCCCTGATCTCGGCGGTGTGGGCGCCGGACAGCGGAGGCGGTCCCTGGACCCGACCCGGGGTGGTGCTGAGGCCGTAGAGGATGCCGGCCTGGCGGAGCGGGCCGTGCTCGGGATGATCGATCTCGACAACTGCACCATCGGCAATGAGGGTCTTGTCCTCGAGTGCCTCCTCGGGGGTGCGGACCGGCTGCAGGGGCACGCCTGCCTGCCGAGCGACTTCGACCCACTCGTCGCTCGGGAACCGGGCGAAGGCTTCGGCCATGGCGGGAAAGTAATGGGCGAGGACGACGATGTTCTCGGGATCGGGTGGGATCCGGGCGGGGTCGTCGCGGACCCGATTGGACTCGCCTCGGAAGGCAAGGGTGTCGCCGTCCGCACTGGCCAGCGCGAACAACGGGTTCGGCACCCAGTTCTCAATCCATCGCCCGTCGGAACACTTGAAGAAGCCTTTTGTGGCCCGCTGGTCGTACACCCAGGAGCGAAGGCCGACCGCATCAGGCCTCTCCATCCGTTGCCACTTCGATGCCGTGACCGAGAACGCTGCTTGGAGCAACGACGTCTCGACGTGCTGACCCCTCCCCGTCAGGAGGCGGGAGTAGAGGGCCGCGCTTATTCCGGTCGTTGCGAGGAAAGCGGTGGCCATGCTCAACCACGGCGTGTAGGTCATGATCGGTCCCGAACGGGACGATCCTGGCGCCATGCCATCGGGGATCTCGAGGTCCGGGAGGAACGGCTCCTCGTCGTGCATGCGGGGGATGGCGCCGCCGAGGTGACCACGTTGTTCATCGAGGATGCCCAGTCGGGCCGCGACGAGCGCGTCGTAGCCAGGTCGGTCGCGATGGCCCTCGTGCGGCCCGTACGCGGTGATGGAGCAATGGACCAGACTCGGGTTGTGGCTCAGGAGGGTGTCGGCATCGATGCCCAAGCGGGCGGCCGTGCCCGGTCGGTAGCTGTCTAAGACGACATCCGCGTTCGCGGCGAGGGCGAGGAACCGCTTGCGGTCCGCGTCGCCGCGCAGGTCGAGCTCGGCGCTGCGCCGGCCGCGGAGCCACACGTCGTAGCCGGCGCTGCCTCGGAATTGATCGCCGCCCGGCGGTTCGATCTTCACGACGTCGGCGCCGTGGTCGGCGAGGAGCATCCCGGTGATGGGACCGGCGATACCTCCTGAGAGGTCGAGTACCCGGATGCCGTCGAGCACGCTGGACATGGTCTGCCTCCTAAGAACGGGTGAGGATCGCGCCGGTGCGGCTGGCTGTCACGAGCACCGTCCGGGCGTCGGGAACCTGGTTGACTGCAGTGCCTCGAAGCTGGCGGACCGCCTCCAGCACCAGGTTCAGCCCGTGGATATAGCCCTCTCCGATCAGGCCACCGTTGGTGTTGCACGGCAGGGAGCCGCTCGGGGCCACGTTCCCCTCGGCGATGAAGTCCTTGGCCTCACCGAAGCCGCAGAAACCGAGCGCCTCGAGCTGCATCAGGAAGATGGGCGAGAATGCGTCATAGATCATGGCGACGTCGATGTCGCTCCGGCTGATCCCGAAACCGTCGAAGAGCCTGCGCGCCAGCGCGACCGAGCCGTCCATGATCGCCAGGTCGGGACGGTAGTGATCGGAGGCGATCTCCTGCTCAAAGAGACCGGCCCCGGCCGCCGCACCGATCACAACCGGGTTCTCAGTGAAATCCGCCGCCCGTTCGGTGCTGGTGATGACGAGGGCCACCGACCCGTCGGTCTCCTGGCAGCAGTCGAGCAGGTGGAGGCACGGCTCGGCGATCCAACGCGAGCTCTGGTGGTCCTCGAGGGTGATCGGTCGCTGGTAGCCCCACGCGGCAGGGTTGAGCGCGGCGTACGCCCGGAGCTGGACGACGGCCCGGCCGATGTCGGCGCTCGTCACGCCGAACTGGTGCATGTACCGAGTCGAGTTGAGGGCCATCCACGAGGCCGGCGTCAGCACGCCGAACGGCATGGCCCACTGCATCGCCGTCGATCCCGAGTGTTGCGACGTCGGAGCCGGCGACGTCTTGGCTCCCCCGAAGCGAGTCGCGCCTGACCGTGCTCGCAATGCTCGGTACACGACGACCACGTCGGCCGCGCTGCTGACGACGGCGCTCCCCGCGTGGAGCAACGTGCCCATGGAGCCGCCGCCGCCGTAGGGAACACGCGACGAGTAGCCGATCTCCTCGAACCCCACCGAGCGAACAAGCTCGGTCTCCTCGACCGGGTCGATGGTGTAGCTCACCAGCCCGTCGACGTCGCCCGGCGTAAGGCCGGCGTCGGCGAGGGCGGCCGCAATCGCCTCGCACGCCAACTGCAGCTCCGAGCGCCCGGCGTGGCGGGAAAACTCTGTGCACCCGACGCCCACGATTGCCGCCCCACCCGCAAGCGGTCTCATCGATCCTCACCCGCCGGGCGGAACACCGGCACCGCGCCGCCGGCGGACGTTGGCGCGAAGTCGAGCGTAAGGCGCATGCCGATGCGAAGCTCGCCGGGTTCGACGTCCACCAGGTTCGACACGAGACGCACCCCTTCATCGAGGTCGACCAGTGCGGCTGCGAGCGGGTAGTCGAAGGCCGGGTTCTGCGGGTGGTGGAGGATGGCGTAGCTGTAGAGCGTCCCCCGACCGCTGAGCGGCGCTGTCTCCGTGGCCAACGAGCGGCAGTGCGGACACATCGGCCGGGGCGGGTGCCGCAGGACGCCACAGTCCGCGCACCGCTGTGCGACGAGGCGACCCTCTGCGGCGGCATCCCAAAAGACGGCGCTGTCGTCAGTTGCCACAGGCGGCGGTCGCCTCGGCAGCCCATCTCCTTGCACGCCTCCATAGTAGTTGGTATGGTTCTGTCGCGGCAAGAGACGACGGGAGCCATTCATGACCGACGACCGATTGATCTCCGCTGACTCGCACGTGGCCGTGCGGCTGGAGGCCATCCGGGAGCGCGTGCCAAGCGCGCTGCACGAGGCATTCGATGGTGCGATCGCCGAGCAAGCGCGCATCGACGAGGAACTCCGTGGGGGCCGGAAGCTGTCGTTGGCCGATTTCGACATGGACGCGTTCCGCGACCCCGGCTACTACGACCCGGTTGCCCGCCTGGCGGCCATGGACCGCGATGGAGTCGAGGCCGAGGTGCTGTACTCCGAGGTGAGCGCCTTCCGGGCCTTCGGTCTGGTCAAAGGCGATTGGCGGCCCATCAGCCGGGCGTTCACCGACCATCTGAGTGACTTCGCATCCACCGACCCGAAGCGGCTCGTCGTGTCCTACCAGGTGCCGGTCATCGACATCGACTACGCGGTAGAAGAGGTGCAGCGCCTGGCCGGACTCGGGGCTCGCTCGGTGCATCTCCCGAACTTCCCGACCGAGTTCGGTCTGCCCGACTACCACGACCCGCACTACCACCGGCTCTGGAGCGCCCTCCAGGAGACCGGCATCCCCATCAGCCACCACCTGGGAAACCGGGCGTGGCTCTACGACGTGTACCGCCGCGATCCGACGCCTCAGGCCGGGATCTTCACGTCGCTACCCGCACTCGCTTTGGCCGAGGTGATCGCCTGGTGGATCATGACCGGCACCCTCGAGCGCTTCCCAGGATTGCAGATTGTGTTCGTCGAGCCCAGCCTCTACTGGATCCCCGGCTTCCTCGCCGGGCTCGACCGCAAAGTCGAGCGAGGCGGCTACAGCTTCCCCGGCGTGCGTCTCAAGCCGAGCGAGTACTTCCATCGCAACATGGCGTGCACCTTCATGGACGACGAAGTCGGCCTGGCCCAGCGCCACCTCGTGGGGATCGACAACATTTTGTGGTCGACCGACTTTCCGCACCCGGCTACCACCTGGCCCGATTCACACCAGATCGTCGACCGACAGTTCGCCGACATCCCAACCGAGGAGCGCCAGCTCATCTGTTCGGGCAACGCGGCACGCCTCTACGGCTTGTAGCTCGCTTGCGGCGCACCGACGTCGTGGCGGCTGGCCTGGCTGCCACAGTGATAGAGCCCGACGGGGCCAGCAACGGCCGAGTGTTGTACTGCCTTCCCGGCGGGGGCACGTCGAGGCACTACTTCGACCTCGGAGCCCCGGGCTGGAGCATGGCCGAGCACCTTGCGGAGCGCGGGTTCGTCGTCGTACCCATAGACCACCCGGCCGTCGGCGACAGCCCAGCGCCCGACGATCCGTGGACGCTCACTCCGGCGGTAGTGGCCGACGCCGACACCGCAGCCGTGCGCGAGTTGCACAACCGACTCGGCGGGATCCCAATCGGCGTCGGGCACTCGATGGGAGGGATGCTCACGGTCACCGTTCAGGCCCGGCACCGCCTCTACGCCGGACTCGGTCTGCTCGGCTACGCCCACAGCGACCACTACGAGCAGACAGCCCTCGCCGCTCACCTCAACGGCGAGGAACGCGCACTGATCGCCAAACCTGACGCCATCGCCTCGCGCCTCGTCGACCTGACCCGCGCCCGCTTCGGCCAACCCCTCCCCCAGAGCAGCTCGCCCGCGTCGGATTTCGTCATGGGCGGCATGCAGGTCCCATCGCAAGGCCTCGAAGCGCTCGGGCGAGCACGATCCAACCTGCTCGCCTGTTGCGGCCTCGCATCGATGCTCAAGTGCACGATCGCCGATGTGAAGCAGATCGACGTGCCTGTGTTCGTAGGATTTGGTGAACACGACATCACCGGCAACGCCCGGGCCACCGCGGACTCCCTGCTCCGGTGCCCCGACATCACGCTCTTCGAGTTGGCCGGCTCCGGCCACAACCACAATGTCGCCCCCAACCGCGCCTTACTCTGGGACAGGCTGGCAACCTGGGCCGAGGGTGTGGTCGGCGACCGCGAGGACGTGAGCCGACGCCACCCGTCTCCGGATGGCGTCGGCGCGCCTTACGACTCACCGGCGGTCACGCCGGCACGGTGGGGTGGCGGGTCAGCCGGTCCCGCCGGTCCGACTACCTGAATCGGAACCGGGAGTTCCAAGGCAGCAGGTAGGCCCGATAGGTATTGACCCCGGCGGGGAACTCGGCGTTGAAGAGCAGAGAACCGGACGGGCTGAACTCCGAGAAGTAGGGCAATGCTCCCCATCCCACGAAGAGGTTGCGCTCTTGGGTTGTCTGCGCATTGCCCTGGGATGCGGCCGAAAGCCCCTCAGGCTGATCATCGGACGCAACGAACGTCGCGGTGCGGTGCTGGAAGTTCAACTTGACGGTGACGGCTCGACTGTATGGAAGCAGGGGAACTCCCGACGACTCATTGTCGAAAAAGGTATACGTGTCGTTGCCGAGGGCTTCGGGGTCGTGCTGCCACACGAAGATCTCGTTGGCGCTGTCGAGGACCTGACCCGACGCCGTCTGCTCCGTGAAGCTGCTGTCCTTGCCACCGAGCCGCCAGAGGATCTGACCGCTGCGGCGGCTGACGTCGTAGGTCGTCCAGGTGTCTCGGGCATCGACAAGGAAGTTGCCCTCGGGGTCGAGGTGCACGGCGTTGATGTGGAACCAGTCCCACGGCGTGCTCGCCGAGGACGGCAGTGCCTGCTCACTCTGACTGAAGGGAACGTGGTCCTCGCTGTTCCACTGGAAGAGCACTTGGCCGGTCCTGATGTCGATCTCTTGCACCACGCCGTTGATAACCGTCTGGTCGGCGGGACCGCCGATGGAAGTCAGGTCGGCGGTGGCAGTGGTGTAGGAGAGGATCAGCGCGGTGTTCCACGGAGTGATGAGGAACTCGTGTCCATCGGCCGACAGTCCGTTGCCGGCGTTGACGGTGGCGATTTGCTGGTAGCGCTCGTTGTAGATGTAGTCGGTCCCCGTCGACAGACCTCCGAGGCCGGTCCCTTGCCACCAGGTCAGGACCGGTTGCCCGTCGTACGTCTGCGTTCGGAAATCGGCTGCCGTCTCACCGGCGGGGATCGGGTGGAACCAGACCACCTGACCCGTGGGGCTCAGGATCTCCGGCCCGTTGGCGTAGGTGCCGGTATCGCCGGTCGGGGTGACGAAAATGTCACCATGACCGACGGTGCCGTTCGGCGTGAGGAATGTGACCGGTGGCGGCGCGCTGGGCGTGTCCGCCCCGCTCGCGGAGAAGCTCGGGAGCGAGAGCCCGAGTGCGCCAGCCAGCGCAACCGCGCCAGCGAAGGCCCTTCGCCGACGGTTGTAGGTCGATCGTGGGGATGCGTCCGGAGATGCATCAGTTGACACGGAGTTGTCCTTTCGGGAGGGGTTGGATCGCCGCCGAGCGGCGGCGGTGGCGGTGCTTGTGCCGCCAGTAACCGAGGGTAAAGAGTAATTCCTATAAAGTCAATAGATTTAGTTAGAATTAGCCCTCGCACCGTCCAAGCGAGGAACAGGCGCGGCGATCCATCCAAGATCCGGGCGGACTCGAACGCGCCTTCTCCCAGGAATACGAGAGCGCGCGGAGCGGCCCTTTCTCGTCGCCGCATCCGACAACACCGACGCGATGCGTCTATACAAGGGGCTGGGGTTCGAGGCGCGAGCAACTCCGTCGGGCATCGTGCTGCACTGGGCAAGGGCTAGAACTCACGTAGAGGAGGTGCAACCATGACAGTGGTGCGAACAGACAAAGGTCTCAGGGTCGAACGTGTCGCCGGCCGCATCGGCGCGGAAATCGGCGGCGTAGACACCGGGGACCAGTTGGACGACGAGACGATCGAAGAGATACGCCAGGCGCTCCTCGCCCATCGCGTGGTCTTCTTCCGCGAGCAAAGCCTCGACTACGAGCGCCAGGTTGCATTCGCCCAGCGGCTCGGCCCGCTCACACTCGGACACCCGACCCTCCCGTCGCCGGAGTCGCAACCGTTCCTGGAGGAGATTGACTCGGCGAAGGCCGCGCCCGCGAACAGTTGGCACACCGATGTCACCTTCTGCGACCGGCCGCCCGCCTTCACGCTCCTCCATGGCGTGGTCATGCCCGAGGTGGGCGGCGACACCATCTGGGCCAACACGGTCTTGGCCTACCAGAGGCTTCCCAAAGAGCTGCGGGCACTGGCCGAGACGCTACGCATCGTGCATACCAACACCCACGACTACGCCAAGCCCTCGAGCCGCGAGGAGGCTGCGAACGGCGTCATCAGCGCCCATCGCCGCCAGTTCGTGTCCAAGGTCTTTCGGACCGAGCACCCGGCCGTGCGCGTGCACCCGGAGACCGGTGAGCACTCCCTCGTGCTCGGCGGCTTCGCCGAGACGGTGGTCGGCCTCGGCCCACAAGCGTCGCGCGACCTGATCCGGATCTTGCAGGACTACGTCACGCGGCCCGAACACACGGTGCGCTGGCGCTGGCGAGCAGGTGACCTCGCCATCTGGGACAACCGCGCCACCCAGCACGTTGCCGTCTTCGACTACGGCAAGGCCCACCGCCGGGCCGAACGGGTCACTGTGGCCGGACCCGTCCCCGTCGGCGTCGATGGACGCGAGTCGGTGGCGCTCGAAGGTGACGCCTCGGAGTACTACGCCGGCGACAGCTGAGATTGCTACCGTTCCCCGCCGAAGCGGGGAGCCGCACGAAGGCTCAGCCGTTTGACGCGACACAAAGCAGTGTCCACGGTAAAGCGGGCTTGTGCAACGGACGTGCGCGACGCTGGTATGAGCGGCTCGTTGGATGGACACAGGGCAGCGCAATTCGGTCTTGGAGTCAGCCGGCGTGGAGGACCTTCGCGACACGAGACTGCTGTGAGCCTCTATGGCCTGGCAGAGAATGTAGGGATAGCGAGTTTGACCATCTCTCGTTGCAGGGACCGATGAATCTCGTCAGAGATCGAGAAATCTGACCGCCGCGTCAATTGCGCCGAAGTCCGACGGTGTCGCGAAGTGGTCGACGCCCGCGAGCGAGACCAACGAGGCCGACGGCAGCGCCGCTAGCAGCCGGTCGGCGGGTCCCGCCGGATCACGTTCCCCCAGCACAACCAGGACTGGACAGCGCAACCTCGAGAGCTCTTCCTCGCTGACGGGCTGGCGGGGCCTACGGAGGAAGGCCGAGAGCGCTCTCGGGTCGTTGCCCGCCGTCTGGGCTAGCCGGCGGAACAACCGAGCCTGCACGTCCTCCGGCTCTTCGCTGCTCTCGAGCGCAGCCACGAGTGCGGCAGGGTCGCGGGGTTCGAACACATTGTCTCCGATCCCCAGGAGGACGATCCGATCGAACCGCTCTGGCTCGTCAACGGCCAGTCGCAAGAGCAAGTCTGCCCCAGCCGAGAAACCGACGCCTGAGAGAAGAACGTCGGCCGGCAGAGCTCGGCGGAGTTCGTCACCCACATCGGCATAGTCCGCCGGATCGGTCAGTGGCGAAGACGAGCCGTGCCCCGGTAGGTCGATGGGCGGGACCGTCACGCCAAAGTCGGCCAGGATGTCGACCCAGCCGCTCTGCCGCCAGTTGTGATCGAAAGAGGATCCAAAACCGTGCAACAGGATAAGAACGCTGGGTTCACGAGCCACGATTTCCGTCACGCTAATGGGAACGGACGAGCGGCCGCAGATCCCACCGTGGACCGTTCATATCTCGAATACTTGTACCTCGTGCTCAAGGACGAAGTCGGCGTGCCCTAACGGGCTGCACCCAACGCGCGGAGCTCGGGCAAGATTTGCGGGGCCAACCAGAAGTCGCCAGCCCACGTGAAGTGGACCCCGTCCGACGAGCGGACCGGTACCCCGTCGATCACAGCCTGGTAGTGCCCTTTGGGATCGACGATTCGGTTGAGGTTGAGGACACTGACAGTCCCAGGGTGCGCCGCGGCCACTTGGCGGAGGATGCTGTTGAACTGCCTCACCCTCCACGGCGCATCCTCGGGCCATGGAGTGCCGTTGAGGGTCTCCCCGCTCGAGTAGTCAGGCGTCGTCGCAAACACCACTCGAGCACCCGTAGAGGACAACTCCGCCACAGTGTGGCCAAGGACAGCGCGCAGAGCATCGTCAAACGCGGGCTCACCGATATGGACCCATGATCCGAGGTCTAATCGGTCGACGATGTCCAGACGGGCGAGGAACACCACGACCTGAGGCTTGAAGAGCTCGAGCTCGAACTTCCAGGCGGCCGGACGAGTCGCACATTGCGCCGGCGGCGTAACGACGGAGTCCTGAATCCGGTATGTGGAATCTTCCAATGAGCACCCGGAGAGACCCATGTTGTGCAAGGAGATTCCGTACTGATTGCTGACGAGATCGAGCCCATTGCCCAACATGTACGCGATCGAATCGCCCACAAGTAGGACCCGGACTGGTGGACCGGGTAACCCAGCAGCCAGCCGCGGGACCGGCGCAGGGTAGAACCTTAGGGCAGCCGTCCGGTCGATGACCGGCACGCCTGCCGTGGCCGTCGGCTGAAAAATGGCGGCCAGCAACACGACAGCCGTGATGAACCCAGCCTCGATCCGCACTTCCCGCGAACGCCGCAGAGCGCCGCGCCTGACGGGCATCTCAATCAGATGGAACGAGGCCACGGCCGCGGTGAAGGTCGCGACGAGGCGCAGTGTGAACAGCTCGGGCCCGTCGAGACCGGTGCGTGACGCGTCCAGGACCACAAAGATCGGCCAGTGCCACAAATAGAGTCCATAGGAAATGCGCCCGACGTAGCGAACCGGCCCGAGCGAGAGGCACCGAGCGGGGGTCGAGGAACCGGCCAGCGTCACTCCTCCGATGAGCGCCGCTGCGAAGAGGGCGGCAAGTGTCAGACCGCCCTCGTAAGTGAAGGACCCGCCAATGGTCATGGTGGCCGAGAGCACCACCACGCCCACGAGCCCGACCGCGGCAAGACCGCTCCACCGCCTTGCTCGAAGCTGGCGGGCAGCAGGAGCCCAAAGCGAAACTGCGATCGCCAGAGCGGCGCCGATGAGCAGCGCCTGGGCTCTGGTCGCAGTGTTGTAGTACAGCGCAGTGGGATCCCGACTCGGGTCGTAGAGACAAACCATGAGCGTCGCGGATCCGGCTGCCGCCAGGAGCGTGAGCACGAAGAGCTTCGCCCTCGAGAGACCCAGCTTGAATGCTCCGAGTACGAGGAGTGGCCACACCAAGTAGAACTGCTCCTCGATCGCCAGGGACCACGCGTGGAGGAACGGAGAGGGCGAGCTGCCGAGGTTTACGTAGCTCGCCCCTGTCGAGAAGTGCCAGTTGGCGAAGTAGAACAGCACACTGAGTGCATCGGCGCCGAGGTCCGGATACTCGCCGCGTGCAAAGAAGTGGGCCCACAGCAGGACGACACCGGTCATGACGACGAGGGCGGGGAGAAGCCGCCGGGCACGACGTGCCCAGAACGATCTGAGCGCGATGCCACCAGTGGTGGCGTGCTCGCGGACCAAGATGCTCGTGATCAAGAAGCCCGAGAGCACGAAGAACGTGTCCACGCCGACGAATCCCCCGGGCACTAAAGAGGCGCCGCCGTGATAAAAGAGGACGAGCGCGATGGCCAACGCTCGCACCCCGTCGAGCGGAGGGTTGTACGGAAGCTCGCGTTCGGGGATCACTTCGCTGGCGCGCTGGTCCGTGCTCATGGCGAAGCGGAGTCGGCGTCATCGGGGCGGCTGGGCTTCGACGATTTCACCTCAGATCGTCCTGATGACGGAGGAGTTGGCACATGTCGACCTCTGGGCGGCGACGAGTTCGTTGTGAACCTGAGATGCGGTGCGATTTGGGAACGAGAGGAACGGGGTTCGAGCGAACCCTGAGTTCGATGATCCGGCCCGAATCCAAAGGAGCAACACGGGTCGGGTCGGCTACCCCAGCCGGAACCGGGCCAGTCCTCCGACGCGCTGTGCGGCCGAGCCGTCATCTCCTCCTCGCCTGATCACGTCCGTCCGAGCGCCAGCCAGCGCTCGACGTCACATACTTCCGATGTTTCCGTGACGGAATCGCCTCGTCCGGGGTGCATGTTCTACTCGATGACGCCTCCTTCCTGCCGGTCGCCCACGCCGAGGAAGCTGCGGAGCTCGGTGGCGAATACCCGGGCGCTCGCGGCGCCGGGGCCACAGCCGGCGACGACGCTCTCGGGTCCTCAGCACAAGCAAACGAACCAATCGCACGTCCTCGCGGCATCGGCGTCGGCGTGAGCCGGTGGTCGATCTGACGACGAGGCGGGCCGGCTGAGTCGACTCGAAGGACGCCACTCGGGCGAGCGGTAGATGAGCGGTCACCCCACCCGACCGCTCACGGGTCGAGGTCTCTGTCCCAGTCCTGACCTCCCAGTCCGGGTCGGCACGGCGCGTGAGGAGGCGCACAACATCAGCCAATCGGGGACCTCGACCTTCACCAGGTCCTCGGACATCCGGTCCAACCCTGCATCAGAGATGCAAGATCCGTCGTGCAGGGCATCGGTCACTTCGATGAGGGCTCGATCTCTCGGGCTGGACCATTTGTATTCACGACGGCACCATCGCCGGGCGCTTCCTTTGCTCCCTGCTTGCTGAGAATTGGCGGGTGTCAAAGACGTCACCGATCACGCTTTTGACTCCGGTGGAAAGACACTCGGCTCTCCCGTCGAGTCGGTGT
The DNA here is from genome assembly GCA_963767195.1 of uncultured Acidimicrobiaceae bacterium. GTDB lineage: Bacteria > Actinomycetota > Acidimicrobiia > Acidimicrobiales > RAAP-2 > Bog-473. The sequence continues at coordinate 1,767,586 of CAVYDA010000001.1, forward strand.
TCCACGTCTCGTTCGAGCCGAGCGATGAAATTGCGAGATCGTCTGGATAGCCGGTGACCACATCACCACTCGTGACGGGATCGTTCACCGTTTCGGGTGCGCCATGAAGGTGGGACTACGTTTGCGAACACACCCTTATTACGACGAGAGCGAGGACACAACCTATGAGACTCCGGATGATCTGTAGTGGATCCTTGAAGATCGCCGGTCATGACGGGGTGCTGACAAGGATGCACCGTGGGGTTGCGTGAATCCGCTAGTGCACTCGTGGCTGCGACTCCTGAGAGAGTTTTTCGTCTTGTCACCGACCCATCGAAGCTGCCGTCGTGGAATCGAGCCATAGTCGAACTGGTCGAGGGTCCTGCTCGTCTCGAACCGGGCTCGGTATGGAAGGTGCGGATCCATGCCCTGGGGCGATCGTGGGTCAGCAAGTCACAGGTCTCGACGCTTGATCCGGCGCTTGGCCACTTCGCCTATCGATCGCAGTCCGACGACGGCAATCCTTCGTATGCTGATTGGGACTGGCAGGTTGAACCCGATCACGACGGGTCCAGGGTCACCGTCGGAGTCGACCTGAATCCGACGACATTCTGGCGCAAGCACCTGCTTGCGCACCTTCGCCGCCCTGCTCTCCGAAAGGAGATCATGGATTCGCTGAACGCACTCGGTGTCGCCGCGGAGTCTTAGCCTCGCCCCGGCTATTGGCCCAGGGTTATCGCGCTGTCACCCGAGGCACCGCTCTATTGGGTGTTCCCGTGCGCAGGGCACACGACGCGCAGCCGTCCCTGGCCAACAGATCAGGGGGTCGTTCGGCTTGGTCTTGGCCATGTCCCTACCGTCGCTTGAATGAGGGCCAACCCGTGCACTGGAGAGGTCGCGCTCATCGCGGTGCACCTCACTTCAAGGCACGACGACGACAATCGGTGCCCCGCGTCTACCTACAAGTCGTCGACCCAACGAACCAGCGATGTGGTGGCGAGCCTTGGTGGAGCGCCCAACTACGAGGAGATCGGCCTGGTCGGCATTGGCTATCCGCAGCAGCTCTTTCGCGGTGTCTCCCTGGGTATGGACGAACGCGACGTCGACACCATGGTCCTGTCCGTACGCTCTGACCTGCTCGCTCAGTTTCTGTGCCTGATCGGTCATCGACTGTTGAATAGCCCCGTAAGGAACGACTGCGCCGGTTAAAGACGCTGATGCGGTAGCCGAGGCGGCGCCAGAAGTCGGACCTACGAATACAGCGACAGTCCGCCCCTCAAGGCGGTTCGTCTCGCCACAGGCCCAGCAGAAGGCGTCCCAGGAGGTATCCGACCCGTCTATCCCCACGACGATCAATGCGCTGGCCTCACTGCAAGCATCGCGGTGGTGCAAGTGCTCTCGGTGTTGCGGGCTGTTGTCCACTCTGTTGTGGTGCCCCATGATCTTCAGTGGGTCTCGCCCACTGAAGACGGAGATGACAGGCTTCGCCGGTCCTCGTCCAGTCTCTGGAGGTGCGTGAGCGCTGTGACGGCTTTGGCCAATGCATCGGCTTCCTCACCGGGAAGCTCGCCGATGAGCTCAACGAAGTCCTCGACGCCAGCTCGTCTCCGCTCTCGGATGTAACCCACGCCATCGGGAGTGAGAGTCACCAGGGCGACGCGTCGGTCGGAAGGGTCGTTGCGCCTCTTCACCAGGCCCGATCGTTCGAGCGCGGTCACCAGCGCGGTCATGGACGGCTGCGTCACGCCCTCACTTGCAGCCAGATCCGTCACGCGGCGAGGCCCGGTCAGTTCCAGGGTTGCCAGGGTCGACAGCGAGGTCAGGCTCAAGTCGCGGGGCTGACTTCTCACGGCTGCTCCCACAAGGGCGAAAAGGGCTCGACCGATCGCCTGGGTCTCAGTCCTCTGGCTCGTTTGAGAAACCTTCGTGCTCACCCTAATCAGTATAGATTAATCTATATACGTCTGTCTATACACACGTCACGATTAGTCGCTGGCGATCACAGAGGTGCAGCCATCGAGGCCCAAAACGGTGGAGAACTCTCCCACGTCGGGACTTCAACCGATGAAACAGGTACTCCGAGCGAGGGTCGCGACAATCCCCACTGCTTCTCGGTGAGGTGCGAAGCAGGAAGGCTGTGTTGCCCGAACGGGCCTTGAAACATCGTTCGCCCGCCTCCCTCGTCGGAAGGATCGCAGTTCCTCAGAGATCCGGATCGCATCGACTACGAATGCTCAGTAGGGTCGAATTGTGATCGCCCGAGATCAGGCGCCGGCGGCCTTCACCGCATGGGACGAATTGATCTACGCAGTCGCCTCGAACACGCCGACCGACCTGACTGAGCAGGCCCGTGCCGTCGCTCGGGCCAGCCTCAACGCGGCTGTTCCTGCGGTTCCGAGATCTGACGCGATGACCTTCGCCGAACAGATGGTCGTCGATGTCGCGTCCATGACCACTGATGTTCGAGCAGCCGGGCTGGCTGAACTTGGTGCCGGTGCCCCAGCCTTCGTCCTCGCCCTATGGACGGAGGACATGATGATTCGCGCCGATGCCGCATGTCGAGAGATGTTCGGCGAAGAATTGCTTCCGATCCCAACTTCTGCCGAGACCCAACCCTGGGTGGCCCACGAAAGATTTCTCATCGAAGTGGCCAAACTGCCGTCCCTCGATCCGGTTACCTCCGAACTGGTCCGGCTCCGCGGGGCGAGAGCCCACGACTGCCGGCTCTGCCAGTCCCGCCGGAGCGTGAGTGCCATCGATCTGGCAGGTGGGAGTGATCTGTTCTCTGAAAGGGAACCGAGCGGTATCTCCGACGCTCAGGCCCTCGCCCTCCAGGTCGTGGATGCGTTCGTTTGGCAGCCGATCCGGTGGCCACCCGGGCTGGGCGAGCAGGTCGTGGACGCTCTGGGTCCTGCCGCCGCAACCGAACTGATCCTCGATATCGTCCGCAACGCCGCGAATAAGATCGCCGTCGCCTTCGCCGCGGACGACCCCCAGGTGGAGACGGGCGTCGAGTATTACGACATCGACGTGTCGAGCGGGGAACTGCGCTACAACGTCAGCCCGGTCACACCCAGCGCCTGAACCACTGGCTCGCGATGGGGTGAGATCCACCCTGCACGGAGTAGGCAACGAAGACGCTCGAGAACCGCAGGCATGCCCGCGAGCCAGCGTTTACGTGGCAGTCGGTGACTCGATGGCCGCCGCTACCCGTTGAGCCACGGCCAAGTCGGATCAGAAGTTCTTTCGTTCGCCGACGCCGGGGCGTTTAGGGCACCCGACGCCTCAATTGCTCGTCGCTCTACTTCCGCCTCGCCTGTCATCCATACCGAGCCTGTAACCAGTTTCGGTATCTAACAGACGTGGAACACAACACCGCCTTCTGGGTATTGGTCTGGCTGTTCGTGGCCGCATCGGTGGCGGCAATCGTCTACGCCGCTGTCTTGATGCCGCCGTCGTGACACTGCTTTCTTGAACGATTCTTGTATGACCTCGGAGCAATAGTCAAGAGTTGTGGATGAGAAATCGCGATCAGGCAGCGACGGACCCGGTGCTGTTACTGGTGTCGTTCGTCGGTTCGCTCCTCTCTTGTAGCTTGCCGTCGATGAAGGTGGCCCCGGCACGGACCAGTGGCACGAACTCGTGGCCGTTGATCCGGCGCCAGCGAGCCTGGGCGGCGTCGAGCAGCTTGTAGGCCATGGCGAGGCCGGCCTTGCGTGATCCCGCGCCACGGGTGACCTTGGTCCGGAGTCGGACCGTCGAGAAGGTGGACTCGATCGGATTCGTCGTGCGCAGGTGGATCCAGTGCTCGAGGGGGAAGTCGTAGAAGGCCAGCAGCACGTCGAGCTGGCCGGTGATCTTCTTCGTGGCCTTGGGGAACGCGGCGAACTCGTCGGCAAAGCGCTTCACCGCCTCGAGGGCGACCGTGCGCGACTCGGCGCTGTAGATCGCCTTGAGGGCTTCCTTGGCTCGTCGTGGAGGCGCTTGGGCAGCGCGTCGAGGACGTTCGTTGGTCGCATGTACCCAGCAGCGCTGCTCGCGCGTCGACGGGAAGACATCACGCAGGGCGGCCCAGAACCCGAGCGCCCCGTCGCCGACGGCGAGCACCGGGGCGGCCAGCCCACGGTCGCGCAGCCGAGCGCAGGACCTCGGCCCAGGACTCGGTCGACTCGCGGTAGCCGTCGGCCAGCGCGACCAGCTCTTTGGTGCCGTCGGGGCGGACACCCGACGATGACGAGGCAGCAGAGCCGGTCCTCTTCGAAGCGGATGTTGAAGTGGATGCCGTCGACCCAGCCAATAGACGTAGTCGAGCCCCGAGAGGTCGCGCTCTCGACCACTCGTCGTGCTCGGCCTGCCAGGCCTCGGTGAGCCGGTTGACCGTCGAGGCCGAGAGCCCGGCCGTCGGAGCCGAAGAACTCACCGAGCGGCGGGTGCGAAGTCCCCGGTCGAGAGCCCGCGCAGGTACAGGATCGGCAACACCTCGGTGACCTTCGGGCGACTTGCGCATATAGGCCGGCAGGATGGCCGAGGAGAACCGCTCGCCCTCGCGGCGGTCGTCGACTCTCGGGGCGGCTGCACCTCGACCATCCCCGCCCCGGTCGTCACCTCCCGGGTCCGGGCGAAGCCGTTGCCGACCACCAGGCGTTTCCCGGTGGCGTCGAGCTCGTCGGCGTGGGCCTCGAGGTAGGCCCGGCGCTCGGCCAGCAGCGCCACCGCCAGCATCTCCTGGGCGGCCACCCGGCACAGCTCGTCGAGGCTCGATGGTCAGAGCCTCGGGGTCGTCCACCGCGGTCGCGGTGGCGTCATGGACTAGTTTCAACATTGGCGTATCCCTCCCCGCTGGCGTCAACCGGCGGAATCGTTGTTTGGTCAACTTGGAGGGTACGTCGCGCCCTTCATGCGATCGTGCATCCACAACTTCTGGTTATAACTCATGACCTCGCCCGATCAAGGGATCAGACGCTGAGGTTCGTGGTCGTCACGTCCCGATGACAGTAATGGCAGTAAATCGGGTCAAGCTAAAACGTCGCCACCGCCCAAGGTCGACTCACCGAGGGTGAACGGTTTCAGAGGGTCCGGCGTCACGCCGTGCGTTCCGGTCCCCATGTCCATCTCGTTGATCTGGTGCGCGACGACCCAACGGGCCCCGGCCGGCCGAGCGGGACAGCGGGCACGGCCGCCGTCACCGCCGTCCGCACCGGGAACGTGGTTGCCTGTACCTCGCTCTGTGCCATCCGAACTCCACGTCAGTCGCTTTCGGTCTGGTGCGACTCGTCGTGCCAGGGCCACCACGCATAGGGCGGGGTCTGGGGGTAGCCCTCCGGGGAGTCCTCCCAGGTCTCCTGGCGCCCCAGCGCCGTCAGGTCGAGGTAGCTCCAGGTGCTCCCCATGGCCTCGTCGCCCCGGTTGTTGACGAAGTAGGTGCGGAACACCTTGTCGCCGTCGCGGATGAAGGCGTTCGTCCCGTGCCATTCGTTCACGTCGTGGTCCAGGTCGAAGTCGTCGGTCATCGTGACCCACGGGATGTCCCAGCCCATGCGTGCCTTCACGCGCTGAATGTCGGGCTGGGGAGCACGCGACGCGAACACGAGCGTGGTATCGCGGGCATTGAGGTGGGCGACGTTGGCCACCTGGTCGGCCACCATGGAGCATCCGATGCACGCATGCTCGGGCCAACCGTGCACTCCGGGTTCGAAGAACGCGCGGTAGAGGATCAGCTGGCGGCGGCCATCGAAGAGGTTGAGCAGGCTCGCCGTGCCCTCGGGCCCTTCGAACTCGTACTGTTTGTCCACCGCGAGCCACGGCATCCGCCGCCGCTCGGCGGCCAACGCGTCACGGGCGCGGGTGAGCGCCTTCTCCTTCACGAGCAGTTCCTGGCGCGTGGCTTCCCACTCCTCGCTCGACACGATCGGGGGTGTCTTCATGCCTGGTCTCCGTTTCTCTGCTTGTTTGTGCGTGCGCTGCTTCACTGAGTCTTTTGATCCGGTCGAGCCGCCGGTCCCACTTCTGGGCGAGCTCGGCCATCGCGTTCGTCGCCTGGTCCAAGCGCTCCGTCTCCACCAGGTAAAGCACCTCGCGGCCCCGTTTACGGCGGCTGACGAGCCCGCTCCGTTCCAGTACCGCCAGGTGCTTGGCCACCGCCTGGCGGCTGAACGGGACGAGCAGTGCCAGGGCGCTGGCGCTCGCCTCACCCCCTTCCACCAGGAGGTCGAGGACGCGGCGGCGGGACGGGTCGGCGATGGCCGACCACAACTCGTCGTCGGTCGCCGTCCTCATCCCCCCGAACGAGCGGCCAGCAACCCGGCCAGCCGCCCCAAGAAGGTGGTCCAACCGCCGTTGTGCTCCCCGGCATAGCGCTCCTTCTTGGCGTCCGGCCAGGCGAGCAGGTCGAGGCCGCTCTCCACCACGCGCAGCCGGGTCCGCTCCACCCCTTCGGCGGCCAGCGTGAACTCGACGAGCAGCGAGTTGCCGGCGACGGGCTCCTCGCCCGCCGGGTGGTTCCACCGGAACGAGAAGCGGCACGTCGGCTCCACCACCTCGACGACGAACGGGCCGCCCTCGCCCTCGTCCCCGAAGTACATGGCGCCGTGCGCGCCGGGCTCGGCCACCAGCTCGACCCGGTCGGCGAACCACCGGCTGATCTGGTCGGCCTCGGTGATCGTGCGCCAGACCACGTCCACCGGAGCGTCGATCACGACCTCCCGCTCTATCTCGAAGTTCGCCATGGTCCTCCCGTCGCCCTCTCTATCTGCAACCAAAGGTAGCACATCACGGCCGGGACATGCAACCTTTTATTGCATGTCCCGGCACGGCGGCCTGGGCGACGAGCGCCGGGCTGGGGACGAACAACTAGTCAGTGGAGCGGGTTAACGAACTGGCGGGCGTCGCTAAGTGACTCGTAATGGCCTCAGTCGACGAAGGTTGAGCCCCGTCTCGTTGGCGTCCTGGGACGCACTTGCACCGCTGCCCAAGCCCTGAGAAGCGATCTAAAGCGATGTGGGCTAGCCGACCGACTTGGGGCCGTCCACGCTCAACAGGTAAGCGGGGGCGGTGAAGCTTTCGTCCGTGGCGAGGTCGCTTATGGACCTGCCCGCGTGGTCGGCGGTGAGTGCCCCGCCGAAGCGCTCGAGGAACTTCTCTTCGCTCAGACCGGCTTGGCCGGCATAGGCGCCCGTGTAGAGACGTCCCAGGTCGGTGACGGGGGTGAGGAGAGGCATTACGGCTACGAAACGGATGTTCAAGCCTCTTTGCTGCGCTTCTATGCCTGCATAGGCGCTGATGAACCGGATGGTCGCCTTGGCACCGGCGTACCCCCCGCTGAGAGGTGAACCGTTCAGGGCGGCACCGCTGGAGAGGCTGATGACTACTGAGCCGGGATCCAGCGGGGCGGTCAGCGCGTAGCGGGTGAAGTTGAACACGTGCTGAACGTCGGTGTTCCAGTTGGTGCTGAACGTCTGCCAGGTCTGCTCGGAGACCGGGACCGGGATCGGCGTGGCTCCGGCGTTGAGCACGAGGGTTCGCGGCCGGTACCGGGGGATGAGCCGGGCCGGGACCGAGGAGCCTGTGGCGTCGGCCACCTCCGGGGTGAATCGGTCACCGAGTTGCGCGGCCAACTCTTCGAGCTGTTCCTCGTTCCGGGCTATGCCAACGACGTGGGCACCGAGATCGGCGAGCGCAATGGCGGTCGCGCGACCGAAGCCACGGCTTGCGCCGGTGACGATGGCGGTCGTTCCTGCGAGTTGGCGAATAGACATGATTCCTACCTCTCTTTATCGACTGTTGGATGACCAACGGGAATGATTTCTGGGGGCCGGCGGGCTTTTGAGATTGGCGTTTCTGGTCCGGCCGGGATCTTGGTGCCGTGTCAGTCGGCGACAGCACGCACGAGGTCCGGCGAACCAGCGGCGTCTCGTTGCTGTGTGCTCGCCGCCACCGCGTTGGTGGTCTTGGCGCGCCTCATGAGCGCCAACGCCACCGGGATGGCGACCAAACCGGTCAGGCCGCTGACCCACAGGGCCGAGGTGAACCCGCCGGTGAGGGCAGTCGCTGGTGTGTAGCCGTGGTGGACCAACGTGTGGAAGCGAGAGGCGGCGATGGAGGAGGCGACCGCCACTCCGATGGCGCCACCGAGCTGCTGCGACGTGCTGATGAGCCCCGAGGCCACTCCGGCGTCGTGCTCTGTGACGCCGGTGAGGGCGCCGATGGAGACGGGGATGAAGGCAAGCGCGACGCCGATGCCCGCCACGAAGAACGGTCCTGCCAAGTCCTGCCAGAAGTTCCCGTGCGGCGGAATGCGGGTAGCCCACAGGATTGCGGCTCCGATGAGCGCCATCCCGAATGCCATCACCCACTTGGGCGAGGTCTTGGTGACCAGTTTCTGGGACGGGCCGGCGAAGGCCAAAGCGGTCACCGAAGAGGTCAGCCAGGCCACACCGGTCTTGAGGGCTGAGAACGCGAGCACCTGCTGCATGTACAGAGTGCCGATAAAGATGAACGTGTAGAAGCTGCCGGTGAGCAAGAAGCCAACGGCGTTGGAGCCGGCAACGGTGCTCAAGCGGAACAGGCGCAGCGGCAGCAGCGGTGCCTCGACCCGAGTCTCGATGACGAAAAACGCCCCGAGCAAAGCCGCCGCCAGGGCGAGCATGGCCACGGTTCGGGTGGCGGCCCAACCGACCTGCGGCGCCTCCGAGATGGCATAGACGAGCACCACAAGCGCCGTGGTGATGGAAGCCGCGCCGAATGGGTCGTAACGACGGCGGTCGCCGCTGAGTCTGCTCTCAGGCACGACCTTGCGCGCCAAGGCGAGTGCAGCCGCCCCGACAGGTACGTTGAGGAAGAAGATGTACTGCCACCCGATGTAGCGGGTGAGCAGACCGCCGGCGAGCAAGCCAACGGTCGCCCCCATGGCACCCACTGCCCCCCAGATGCCAAGAGCCCTATTGCGCTCAGCGCCCTCGGAGAACATGTTCATCACGATGGAGAGGGCGGCCGGCAGGACAAGGGCCGCCCCCAAGCCTTGGATCCCACGCATGATGATCAGGAAGGTGTCCGTGTTGGCCAACCCACACGCAAGAGACGCAGCGGAGAAGACGGCCAGGCCCACCATCAGCAGGCGACGACGTCCCAGCAAGTCGGCGGCCCGCCCGCCGAGGAGGAGGAAGCCGCCGAAGGTCAGGCCGTAGGCGGTGACCACCCACTGCAGGTCGGACTCGGAAAAGTGCAGCTTTAACCCAATGGTCGGCAGAGCCACGTTGACGATCGTGAGGTCCACGATGGTCATGAAGTACGCCACAACCAGCAGTGCGAAGGCCCGCCAGCGCCGCACCGCCGGATCGGAGACGATGTCGCGTGCTGTTTGGGTGCCGCGGGGCACTACCGGGTGAGGTGGAGACGGAATCCGCCGTCGATCCTCAGTGAGGACTAAAGGGGGGCTGACCGGGCTCATCGTGAGTCTCCTGTCTGGTTGTTGGGTCCTACGAGAGTTAAGACACCGAGCCGCAGCCGAATTGAGCGATGAATCTGCCGCACGCTTGGTGTTAAAACCTCTGGGAGATCTCATATGAAACAGGAAGCGGAATCGATGACCGATGCGGTGCTGGCCCGGGCCCAGTCCGGCGATAGCGAGGCCTTCGCCGAGCTCACCAACCCCTACCGCCGTGAGCTCCATGTGCACTGTTACCGGATCCTCGGATCGTTCCAAGACGCCGAGGACTTACTCCAGGAGACGCTGTTGTCAGCATGGCAAGCACTCGGTCGCTTTGACGGGCGTTCTCTTCGAGCCTGGCTGTACCGCATCGCTACCAACCGCTGCCTGAACTATCTCCGCGACTCTTCGCGCCGCCCGCAAGTCACTGTCGCGGTTGACTCGGGATCCCCGTTCGCCGGCGCGGCACATTCGGACGAGCCGTGGTGGATCGAGCCATATCCGGACGCCTTGATCGAAGCCGTCGAGCCGGGTCCAGAGGCCCGCTACGACGCGCGGGAGTCCATCGCGCTTTCGTTCGTGGCCGGCCTCCAACATCTGCCGACGCAGCAGCGAGTAGCGCTGGTTCTGCGCGACGTCCTTGGCTTCTCGGCAGCTGAGGTCGCCGACATGCTCGACTCGACGTCAGCGTCGGTCAACAGCGCGCTGCAGCGGGCCCGGGCTGGCTTGCAACGGTCCGGACCCGAGCGGGTGACACTCCCACGATCCCCGCACGAAGCAGAGGTCGTCGATCGATTCATCGACGCCATTCAGCAGGGAGATCTCGATCGCGTCGTCGCACTGCTGACCGACGACGCCAGGCTCAAGATGCCGCCCGAGCCCTTCGAGTTCCACGGTCCTCGCCCCATCGCCCATTTCCTCCAGCAGGTCGCGTTCTGGCGCGAGGACCTCAAGATGGTCCCGACGAGAGCCAACAACGACCCCGCCTTCGGCTACTACCGCAAGGACCCCAACGCCGACGTCTATCGGGCGAGTGGCATTTTCGTGTTGACCATCTCACAAGACCAGATCTCTTCGATGACGCGGTTCGGCGACAAGAGCCTCTTCGCCTGCTTCGGCCTGCCGCGCACGATCCTGCGCCCACGCAAGCCTTGAAGGACTGGTCGGCGCAGCGGGTTGGTCACGAGGTAATGGCCAATGCGCGGTCTTCGGCGAAGGCGGCCGAAGCGCCGCCTCGTCGACGAGCTACCCAACGGATGGCCGCAGCTTCCCGACGGTCGTGCGTCGCGACGATTCCACCGGGGTGAATCGAGGGCGAGGGCTCCGCTCACAGTGCGGATCCGGAGCAGAACTCACACCAGTTCGCACACCTCGGTCACCGTGTCCTCAATCTTGGCATCCAGTCGTTCTCCGATGGCGGCTACCTCGCGATCGTCCAACGAGGCGAAGAGACTGGACGGAAGCATGTAGGAGACGTGTACACCGCTTTGGTCCGAGTAGACAGCCGCTTGAAACGGGGCGAACAGGGACCCCTTGCGCACGCTGCCGATGACCTCGGTTGCAATTAGTGGGTTCCCGACGAGGTATTGCGTCGCGTGCAGTGCGGTGCCGCGCAGGCTCATCAGCGCCCCTTGGTCGAGTCGGGAGACAGCCAGAAATCCTGAGGAACCGAGTGTCGGAGTGATCGCGGCTTCCACCTCCGACCATTCTGCCTGCGAGCTGACAAGGGTGACCGTGACGTTCGGGTCGAGGAGTGGCACCCGCTCGTCAAAGCGAGTTCTTGTCGATTCGAAGTCCAATCGGCTGTCGAACGTCACCACCGCAAGATCAATATGCTTGCAGGCTCTCAAGGTCATCTTGGTCCTTTTGCTGTCCGGAACTGGTCTCCAGTCGTCATTGTTTGGTCGAATCTGCTGGGTGGGCGGAACACGTCACGGTCGGGCCTCTGCGACGGCTTGTACGGCGCGGAGCCGACCGTCGGACAGGCCACGCACGAGGTTGTTCGCCTTTTCGACAAAGTCGTCGACGAATACATGCAACCCGAGCGGGCCGGGAGGAACGGACAGGAAGATCTCCATGATCGCGACTGCTTCGTCCGTCATGTCACTCCAACGGGGCACTGCGAGGCCGGAAGATTCGATCGTGGCGCGCAACTGGCCGGCGGAGACCAAGCGGCTCAGCGCCGGCTGATCAGCCCACGGCAGGGGGAAGTCGAGCTCGCCCGACGTGCCGGCGACTATGTCCCAGATAGCGAGCCGCCCTCGTGGCCGCAGCACGCGGCGAGCCTCACAGTAGAGGCGGGTCTTGTCGGCCACGTTCATCTGGACGTGTTGGCTGATCACAGCGGTGAAGCTGGCCGAGGGAAACGGCAGGTCCGTCACGTCTGCCCGATGCACCGAGATGTAGCCGTCCAAGCCGACCAGCTGGTTGAGCCAGCGGGAGGTGTCGCAGTACTCCTCGGTGAGATCCACGGCCGTGACCCGGCAGCCGAACCGGTCGGCGAGATAGCGGGCCGTGCCGCCAACGCCGCTGCCGGCGTCGAGGACCTCGTCGCTGCTCTCGATCTCAGCGAGCTCGACGAGCTGGCTGGTCGCAATGCGACCCATGGTGTGGAAATCCTCAAGCGGCGCGAGATCCCCGCGCTGTACGTGGCAGAGGTCCAGGCCGGCCGCCACAAGGGCTTCCCTGATGTGCTGCAGGGAGAGGCCGGTTGCGTATTGTTGGTCGAGGCTCATCGCTGGCTTTCGGCGCTGGCGATGTCGGTCAGGAGATCAGCCACGACCTGGGGTTGATCGTGCTGCGGCCAGTGCGAAGCGTCTGGCACGAAGTGAAGTGAAGGGTTGGTGAACAACCCAGCGATCTCACGTGCCAAGGACGGGTTCAAGTAGTGATCCGATTCACCAAAGATGATCGAGACAGGAACCTCTAAATCAGCGAGTGCGCCGCTGTCGACAAGCTTGTCCTGCTCGGTCAGGGACTCGAAGAGACCAGCCGTCCAGGCGCGAATGGCTGCGAGGGCGTCGGACTGATCGGCGTTGCCGAAGAACTGCGGCAGGATTGACTGCACGGCGACACCCTGCGGGTCGAGAGCGTCCATGCCCCAATGATCGGCGGTGAACAGCAGCAGCCACAGACGCTGCGCGTCGTCATTGATCATCGCGTCTGCGAGTGGGATCAGGTCCGGGTCGGCAAGCAGTCGGATCATCTCTGGAAGCTCTAGAGAAGGTAGGTGCCCGAAGATCGTGTTGAGGAGCACGAGATGGGTGACCCGTTGGGGGTGTGCGACCGCGAACGCGACAGCGTCGGGCCCTGAGGCGTCGTGACCGACCAGTATCGCTCGCTCTATGTCGAGTTGATCGAGCAAAGCCTCCAGTTCGGAGGCATGCTCTTTCAACGAGAATCCCCCGAGCTCGGAGTGCTCGGATCGGCCGTAGCCGTGCCAATCGAAGGCGATCGCCCGTCTCGGGCTCAGCAACGGCAAGAGCTTCTCGTAGATGTGGTGATCGTCAGGGAAGCCATGCATGAGGATGATCGGCGGATCGTCACCAGTGATCTCGCGTGCGAAGACGGAGCCGTTCGACGTGACGACGAGGCGATCAGAAGGGGGCACTGCTATTTCAGTCACGGGTGTGTCCTTTCAATCATCGGCGAGGAGTGTCAGGGCCGAGTCGCACGCTCGTCAGCCCGCTGGCGACGTCTTCGTGCGGCTTGGAGGGCGGTCGTCCGTAGGTGGAGTAAGCCAGTCGTCTCGGCGCAACCGCTCGACATCGGCGAAATCGCCGAGGATGCTCACGCCTTGGCTCATGGCGACGTCCTTGTCGAGGGCACCCGACATCAGTCCGACAATGAGCTCGGGCGAGCCGGTGACGACGACGTCGGGCGACGGCGCCGGACCGGTGCCCACCTCCACACTGCCGGCCGCTGAAGTCAGAGTGAGAACCTCGTCTCCGGTCCGGAGTTCGACCTGGATGTTGGGCCGTCCTGGATCGACGCCACCAAACATCAAATCCAACGGAAGCTCGAGCCACCGAGCTCGAAACGCGTCGGTGCCCTGTCCTGCGAGCATCAACGGCGCGCCCCAGCGGACCAACTCGTGCACCGCCGTTCCCAGCTTTCGACCCCAATCGGTGAGCTCGTAGCGGCTCTCAGCGTCACGACCAATGACACCCGCGCCCTCGAGCTGGCGCAACCGCTCGGCAAGGAGGTTGGTGGCGATGCCTGTCAGGCCGTCTTGGAGCTCGCTGTAACGCGAGGGGCGAACCAGCAGTTCGCGCACGATGAGGAGTGTCCACCGGTCTCCGACCACGTCGAGGGCTTTGGCGAGGGCGCAGTACTGGTCGTAAGAACGCATGCTGACAGCCTACACTTTAAATAATCTACTAGCAACCCTTGACTTTCTAGTGCGAGCACTTTATAAAATAAAGCCACCACCGTCGAACAAGACCCCCGGAGGAGGTGGCACATGCATCCCGAAGTGTTGCGATCTTTGGCTTTTCAGCGCACCCGAGATCTGCAGGAAGAGGCGGCCAACCGACGACGGTCGAATGGCGCGAGGCCGCTGAAGGTCAAGTCGGCTTCATCCCCGGGTCGGTGGCGGATCTTTTGGGCCCGCCGAGCAGCCGAACCATCCCCCGTCCCGAACACCCACCCCGCTCCGGCAACGGCACCCGAACCCACACCCATCGGCATCCCGGCTCCGTCGACAGCGATCTTCGTGAACCGACATGACCAGATGGAAAGGAATGCATCATGAACACGACGGCCGAAACACGGCGAGGGCGTAACCGACTTGGGATCCTCGTCGCCCTGAGCCTGGCGGCATTCATCATCAGCCTCGACGTCACGATCGTCAACGTCGCCCTTCCCACCTTGGTCCGCACACTTGGTGCCACCACCACCCAGCTGCAGTGGGTGGTCGACGCGTACAGCCTCGTGTTCGCTGCGTTTGTTCTCGCGGCGGGCAGTCTGAGTGACCGCCAGGGCCGGAAAGGCACACTGCTCGTCGGTCTGGCCATCTTCGCATCGGGCAGTCTGGCCGGGGCGCTGGTCGACACGACGACCGAGCTCATCGCAGCTCGCGCCGTGATGGGTCTTGGCGCCGCCCTCATGTTCCCGTCCACCCTCTCGCTACTGGTGAATGTCTTCACCGAGCGCGGCGAGCGAGCCAAGGCCATCGGGCTCTGGGGTGCCACCACCGGAGTAGGGATCGCCATGGGTCCAATTGTGGGTGGCTGGCTGTTGGAACACTTCTGGTGGGGAAGCATCTTCGGGTTCATGGCTGGAGTCGCCCTCGCCATTGGACTCCTCGTGGCCTGGGCAGTCCCCAGCTCGCGGGATCCTCTGACACCACCGGTCGACTGGCGAGGCTTTGGGCTTTCGTCGGTTGCCATGGTGGTCCTGATCCTTGGCGTCATCGAGGCTCCGGACTGGGGATGGGGGTCGGCTGCCGCTGTCGCGACCATGACGACTGGCGTGATTCTTCTGGCCCTTTTCATCCTCTTCGAGCGCCAGACCGATCACCCGATGCTCGACGTGTCGCTGTTCCGCAATCCCCGGTTTACTGCGGCGAGCGGATCGGTAGCGATCTCGTTCTTTGTTCTCCAAGGGTTCATCTTCTTGGTCACTCAGTACTTTCAGTTCATCAAGACTTTTAGCCCGCTCAGCACTGGAGTCCGCCTCCTGCCGGTCGCGAGTGCTGTCGCCGTCACCTCTGTCGTAGGGACCAAGCTGGCAGTCCGAATCGGCAACAAGGCGATCGTGTCCACCGGCCTGCTGCTCTTCGCGGCGGGGCTCTTGTGGACGGCCACGGTCTCGGCCTCGACCTCCTACACCACGATCGTCCTCCAGATGCTCTTGCTCGGCGCGGGCATGGGACTGACGAGCGCTCCGGCAACCGAGGCGATCATGGGTGCGGTTCCCAAGGACAAGGCCGGCGTGGGCTCGGCTGTCAACGACGCGACTCGCCTGTTCGGAGGAACCCTCGGTGTGGCCGTGATCGGTAGCATCGCCGCCTCTCTGTACTCGGGCCGACTCGCCTCGACCGCGCCGGCCCATCTCCCGGTGCGGGCCATCTCTGCGGCAAAGGAGTCGGTCGGTGGTGCCATCATCGCGTCACGCAGTTTGACTAATGCCGGCCTTCCCCACGCAGGAAGCGCACTGGCCAGCAGCGCAAGCGGAGCGTTCTTGCACAGCCTCGCGGTCGGCTGCGTGGTGGCAGCTGGAGTGGCTGTGATCGGAGCGCTGATGGCAGCACTCTTCCTGCCAGCCCGACCAGGCAACGAGAGCTCAGAGCAGGCTGCGTCATCTTCGGATGTGGCCCTTGAAATGGTCCGATACCCCAAGGAACGAGTTGAAGCCGAATCGGCCCCGCTCAGCATCCCTCTCGTGCCTGCACAAGGAGAGGCCCGATGACTTCAGACCTGGATGAACGGCCAAAGATCCTAGGCACCCCGAATGGACACCCAATACCGTGCGTTCAACTCAGAGACCTTCGGGCTTACGCAAAGGATGGCTGCTGCCAGTTCACGGCACCCTGGACCCATCGAAGCTGCCGTCGTGGAATCGAGCCATAGTCGAACTGGTCGAGGGTCCTGCTCGTCTCGAACCGGGCTCGGTATGGAAGGTGCGGATCCATGCCCTGGGGCGATCGTGGGTCAGCAAGTCACAGGTCTCGACGCTTGATCCGGCGCTTGGCCACTTCGCCTATCGATCGCAGTCCGACGACGGCAATCCTTCGTATGCTGATTGGGACTGGCAAGTTGAACCCGATCACGACGGTTCCAGGGTCACCGTCGGAGTCGACCTGAATCCGACGACATTCTGGCGCAAGCACCTGCTTGCGCACCTTCGCCGCCCTGCTCTCCGAAAGGAGATCATGGATTCGCTGAACACGCTCGGAGTCGCCGCGGAGTCTTAGCCCTCGCCCCGGCTATTGGCCCAGGGTTATCGCGCTGTCTCCCGAGGCACCGATCTATTGGGTGTTCCCGTCTCACCGCACGCGCGGGGGCCAAGTTAGGATTTCCGACGCGTTGCCGCTCGTGCGGGCCGGCGCTGGTGCCTTCGGCTGAGCTTCCCCGCTCTCAAAACTGGCGAAGCACCCCGCATCTCCTTGCTTCGAGCCGCATTTCAACGCCGAAGTGGAATTCCCAGACTGATATGGAGACAGCATTCGGTGGAGCCAAAGGTTCCGCCCAATTCTCAGGCAGGGGACGATGACGTCCACATCTGTCGTCGGGAGAACCTATCTACGCCGTATTCAGCCGCTGAAACGCTTCAGCTCGCCGATTTGCGCAATCCCTCGTCCCTCTCCGGCCGTACAGAACACATGACCAATCGAGGTTCAACTGTTCACCTCAAGATCGCACGACCGCGTGTGATGGGCGCGATTGGCGCCTCTGTTTCCGTCATCGATGCTGCCGCCGTTGGCTCCAGCGGTGATTCTTCGATTGATGGACAACCGAACACAACGTGACCCAAGACCGCCGGAACTTCGCGTGAAGATCTGAGTATGGACTGGGGCACCTGGTTCTGAACAGGACAGCCTCGTGAACAGGGCGACCTGCACTCCAGTCCGGTGACAGTGCGCCCTGAGTGCATCGAGCACTTTGGAGTCCTCGTCTCTGCGCTATGTCGCGCGCCCAATGTGACACCCGCCGTCAATACTTCTTCGCTTCCCCAAGGAGCACCGATGCATCCCGACTTCCTACGGGCCCTCGCCGAGGCCAGACATGAGGAACTCCTCAGTGGGCGTCCAATCCGAGCGCAGCCAAGGGGTCGACGCGATCACAATGCACCTCGGTTCGCTCGTTCACGACGTCGGGTGGGCATACTGCTCATTTGGGCAGGCGCACGCCTGATCGGTGACCGACGAACCGCACTGGAACTTGTTCATGAATAGTCCGGGTAGCACTCTGGGCTCGCACGAGCGAGGTCACTGAAGGTGCCGTGACGATGGCGTTCGAGCTCTGGCCCGCCTCCACGACTACCTCGTTCAGAACGCCTTCGACTTCGCGTTTGTCCCGTGGATGGCGCGCTGCAGGTACCCCTTGGACTTTCCGTCTTCGCGCCCGAGGTAGACCTTCGCCCGCCGGACGTTCCGGCCCCGGGCCTCGAGGTGTCCGCGCACGCCCGCTGTCTAGGTTGGATTCCCAAGGGATTCCCAAGACCTATCTCGCTGAGGGTCAGCTGCACCGTCTAGCCTTGTGAACTGGGATTTTCGAGCGCCCCCGGCAGGACTCGAACCTGCGACGCACGGTTTAGGAAACCGACGCTCTATCCTCTGAGCTACGGGGGCGGTGAAGAGTTGCATCGACCATCGCCTGGACGTGGCGGGAGCAACCCGGTGCCACCGTAGCGTCGGTGGCGGTTCCCCCCAGGCACAACCTCCCCCAAGCGGTACACGGCGTCAAGGTCTTCACACCCCCGGCCGCCGCGCCTATTCTTGGAGCGGGTAGCGGCCTCCGACAGAGGTCGGAGCACGTGCGTTGCGCCTCCGCCGTATGGCCCGAAGCAGGCTCGCGCGCCGCGTGGGCCCGAGTCAGACCATCACGACAGAAACAGAAGGAGCTTCGACATGAGCAGCACCTATCCGCCTTTCAAGGTGGCAGACCTCTCCTTGGCCGAGTTCGGCCGCAAGGAGATCTACCTGGCCGAGCACGAGATGCCCGGCCTCATGGCCATGCGGCGCGAATACGGCGCCACCCAGCCCCTCGACGGGGCTCGCATCACCGGATCGCTGCACATGACCGTGCAGACCGCCGTGCTCATCGAGACCCTGGTTGAGCTGGGCGCCCGGGTCCGCTGGGCCAGCTGCAACATCTTCTCCACCCAGGACCACGCCGCGGCCGCGGTCGCGGTCGGGCCCCACGGCACCGTCGACGACCCCAAGGGGGTGCCGGTGTTCGCCTGGAAGGGCGAGACGCTCGAGGAGTACTGGTGGTGCACCGAGCAGGCCCTCACCTGGCCCGGGGACGGCGGCCCGAACATGATCCTCGACGACGGCGGCGACGCGACCCTCCTGGTGCACCAGGGGGTCGAGTTCGAGAAGGCGGGTGCGGTGCCCGACCCTTCCACGGCCGACTCCGAGGAGTTCGCCGTGGTGCTCGCGCTGCTCGGCCGCACCCTGGCCGAGGACGCTGGGCGCTGGACCTCCGTCGCCAACGGGATCAGGGGCGTCACGGAGGAGACCACGACGGGCGTGCACCGGCTGGCCGACATGGCCAAGAAGGGGGAGCTCCTCTTCCCCGCCATCAACGTGAACGACTCGGTCACCAAGTCCAAGTTCGACAACAAGTACGGGTGCCGCCACTCCTTGGTCGACGGCATCAACCGCGCCACCGACGTGCTGATCGGCGGCAAGGTCGCCGTCGTGTGCGGCTTCGGCGACGTCGGCAAGGGCTGCGCGCAATCGCTGGCCGGCCAGGGGGCCCGCGTCGTGGTCACCGAGGTCGACCCCATCTGCGCCCTACAGGCGGCCATGGAAGGCTTCCAGGTCACCACGCTCGAGGACATCCTGCCCGTCGCCGACATCATCATCACTGCGACAGGGAACAAGGACATCATCAAGGCCGCGCACATGGAAGTCATGAAGCACCAGGCCATCGTGGGCAACATCGGTCACTTCGACAACGAGATCGACATGGCGGGACTGGCCCGGGTCCCCGACGTCGAGCGGGTCAACATCAAGCCGCAGGTTGACACGTGGATCTTCCCCGACGGCCACGCCGTCATCGTCCTCTCCGAGGGTCGTCTGCTGAACCTGGGCAACGCCACGGGCCACCCGAGCTTCGTCATGTCCAACTCGTTCACCAACCAGGTCATGGCGCAACTCGAACTGTTCAACCAGACGGGCCAGTACCTCAACGACGTCTACGTGCTGCCCAAGCACCTCGACGAGAAGGTGGCGCGCCTGCACCTCGACGCGCTGGGCGTGAAGCTCACGACGTTGAGCCAGGAGCAGGCCGACTACATCGGCGTGCCGGTCGACGGACCCTTCAAGCCCGACACCTATCGGTACTGAGGGACCGGCTCGACGGCGCTCTCTGAGCGATACGCGCTGGGCCGGCCGACGCCGCCAGGTGGCGCCCGTCGGTTCGGCTCGAGCGCCTCAGCGCCCGGTCAGTTCAGCACCGCCGAGGCGATGACCGCGCCGCCGGAGCCGATCACCTCGGCCGTGCGCAGCCGGGACGGATCAACGTGCAGCGGGGCGCTCCACGTTCCGTAACCCGCCCTGGCCGTGAACGTGCCCAAGGTCTCGCGCTTCCCGGTGTCGGTGACGACGACGCACGTCACCGATCCCCGGGCGGCCGAGTCGGCCAGCACCATCGACATCCACGGGCTTGCCCCGCCGAAGGCGACGACGTGCCCGACCGTCTGCCCACCACCGACCAGCGCGGCCGAGACGACCGTGGGACGGCTCGCGCCCTTGGCGCGTTGGGCACTCGTCGACGGTGACGTCGTCGTCCCGGACGGGAGCCCGAGCCCCAGCCCGAGAGCGAGCGCGACCACCGCCGCAGCCGCCGTCAAGGGCATCCAGCGCGGCACGCGATGGCCGAAGCGCCGCCGCGGCCGGTGGGCGACACCCATCTGTTCGAACAGGCGCACCTCGAAGCCGAGCGGGGGCTCGACCTCCGGCGCCACCTGCACCACCGCGTCGGCCGTACGCGCCAGGTGCTCGAGCTCGTCCGCACAGCGCGGGCAGGAGTCGACGTGGGCCAGAGCGCTGGCGCGGTCGCGACCGGTCAGGACGCCGAGCGCGAGCTCGGGCAGCTCGTCGGCGAAGGAGCGGCAGGCGCTCGTGTCATCCCCAGAAGTGCTCATGGTTGCTCCCTCACCTCCTCGCTCCTCCCTTCGGCGTGCTCGACCGCGCTGCGCAGCCGGATCAACCCCGTTCTGATCCTCGTCTTGGCCGTCCCGAGCGGAATGCCCTCCGACTCGCTGATCTCGAGCGCGGTGCGCCCGTAGACCGCCGCCAGCACGACCGCACGGCGCTGCGTCTCGGGCAGCACGGCGAGAGCCCGCTGGACGATGTCGCGCGCGTCACCCCGGCGTAGGGCGTCCTCGGGGAGGTGCTCGTTGCTGACTCCGGCGGAAGCGGCGAAGTCGTCGGGGTCCGTCGGGACGGCGCGGCGCATCCGGAGCGCATCAATGGCCAGGTTCCGCGTGATCGTGAGCACCCACGACGCCACCGAGCCGCGGCGGGGGTCGAAGACGGGGGCGTGGCGCCACACCCGCAACAGGGCCTCCTGGGCCACGTCCTCCGCGAGACCCGAGTCGCCCGTCATGGAGTAGGCCAGACCGAACACCCGGCGCTGGTACCGGCGTACGAACGTGACCGCGGCGGACTGATCCCCCACGGCCATACTGGCCAGGACGGCCTCGTCCGAAGGCTCACTTCCGGTCACGCGCGATTCTCTCACCGAACGGTTGTACGGCCCGGGGCGCTCAGGAGATTTCCCCAGCCCAATGCCATCCCGGTCCGGCTCCTGTCCGTACCCCCGGTCATGCCCGCCGAGGGGACCGTCACCCACAGTCAGGCCCTATCGCGTCCCAGCCCTCTGCACCTGGAGCTGCTCTTCCGGGGCCCCGGGCGCTCCCGAAAGCTGCGGGACCTGGTCACCGACCTGGTGTTCGCCATCGGAGGTCTGCTGGTGGTGTGGTCCGCGGCGGTCCACTACGACCTCTGGAACGACGGGTACCGCTCCATTGCCACCATCGGTCCTCTCTTCCTCCTTCAGTCCATCGCCGGTCTGGTGATCGGCCTGGGAGTGATCGTCGTACGCCGCCTCTGGGCCGCCCTGGTCGGGATCGGCTTTGCCGTCGCCACCGTGGCCGGCTTCCTGATCTCGGTGGTGCACGGGCTCTTCGGGTTCGAGGAGACGTGGCTCGCCCCCTTTGCCCAGCAGGCCTTCGCCCTGGAGATCGCCGCGGTGGTCGTGCTTGCGTTCGCCGCCGTGCTGTGCTTTGGCTCGAACCGCCTCTCGGGCCGCGACGCCTGAGCGGGAGGGCTCAGCGCAGCCCGGCGAAGAGGTCGTCTTCGGGCACCGGCGCACCCGTGGGGTCGGCCACGCGGACGAAGCTCTCGGACCCCATGACCGTGGAAAACAGCTCCTCGCCCATCTGGAGGAAGAAGATGTTGTCGCTCTGGCTGGCATGGGCGCCGAGGGAGGCGTACTTGCGGCCCGCGACCGCGTTCACGTCCACCACGGTCGTGATGAGCTCGTCGGGCGTGCCGAAGTCGGGGTTCTCCGCTACCTCTTCGGGTTCCTCGGTGCCCGCCTCGGCCATGATCGTCCGGAACCGCCGGATCGCCTCGCGCCCGACCGCGGTGTAGTACAGCTTGGGCGCGATCCCCGATCGCTCCAGCGCGGCGCGCGTCACGCGGTTGGCCTGAATGTGGTCGGGATGGCCGTAGAACCCGTTCTCGTCGTAGGTGACGACAACCTGCGGCTCGTACTTGCGCATCAGATCGGCCAGACGAGCCGACGACTCCTCCACGGGGGTACGCCAGAAGGAGTTCGGTGCGTCGTTCTGCGGCCAGCCGACCATCCCCGAGTCGTGATAGCCGAGCAATTCGAGCTGCGACACCCCGAGGACCTCGCAGCTGGCTTTGAGCTCCTGCAGGCGCAGCGGCACCACCACGTCCTCGTCGTGGCCAGGGTCGTCCGGCTTCAGCCCGCCGGGCGCATCGCCGAGCTCGCCGTTCGTGCACGTGACCAGGACGGTACGCACGCCCTCGTCGGAGTACTTGGCCAGGATCCCGCCCGTCCCGATCGCCTCGTCGTCGGGGTGCGCGTGCACGGCCATCAGCGTCAGGGGTCGCTCGGGCATTGACAGCAGAGTAAAGCCCCGCTGGGTCGGCCCGATCAGGTCTGCAGGTCGCCGACGCCCGCCGCGAGCCGGTCCAGTTCCTCGTCCCACGACGAGGGCGGCGCCATGGGGCGCACGATGAACTTGGAGAAGCCCACCTCCAGGAAGCGGCCCATCATGTCGCGCAGGCCGCCGAGGCCGACGGGCACGATCCGCTCCAGGGGGTTGCCCCGGGCCCGGCGGGCCAAGGGCGACGTCGCCAGCGCGGCGAGGTCGGTGCCGTCGGGGGCGTAGGCCAGGCTCACCCCGAAGTGCTCCGGGTCCACGCTCCGCCCGTGGGCCGCCGCCACCTCGTCGATCACCCGCTTGCCCGCTGCGGCGTCCTCGGGCGTGCAGAACGCCGGGATCCAGCCGTCGGCGAGGCGCCCGCAGCGCTCGAGCGCGGCGGGAACGTTGCCGCCGAGCCACACGTCGAAGGGCTCCTGGAGCGGCCGCGGCGAGACGGACACCTCGGCGAAGGAGCCGGCCGGGCCGTCGTGGCTGACCACCTCGCCGGCCCACAGCCGCCGCAGCACGGGCAGGGCGTCGTCCATAAGAGCGCCCCGATCGGCCGTCGGGATCCCGATCGCCGAGCGCTCCGCGCCGATGCCGAGGCCCGGCACGAACGTGAGGAGGAAGCGCCCGTGCGAGAGCTGGTCGAGCGTGCCCACCGCCTTGGCCAGCCGGACGAGGTTGCGCCCCGGCAGCAGCATGGTCGTCCCGATCTTGAGCTTGGGGCAGGCGCCGGACGCCCAGGCGAGACCGACGAGCGGATCCGGTCCTGGCCTCGTGAGCACCTCGGACAGCCACAACGAGTCGAACCCCGCGTCCTGGAGGCCGCGGCCGAGCGCGACGACCGCTTCGGGCCCGAGGTCGGCGCCGCCGGCGCCGATGCCGATGCGGACCTTCACGGCGCGCTCGCCGATGGCGCGGACGGCCCGGACGACGCCGTCGTCGTCGACGTCGTGGTGGGTGACGAAGCGGACCGTCCGCGGCGCGATGGCATGTGCCAGCACGCCCTGCTCGCCCAGGTGTCCGAGCAGCTTGTCGGGA
Organism: uncultured Acidimicrobiaceae bacterium; assembly: GCA_963767195.1. Classification (GTDB taxonomy): domain Bacteria; phylum Actinomycetota; class Acidimicrobiia; order Acidimicrobiales; family RAAP-2; genus Bog-473. Next base: position 1,790,888 of record CAVYDA010000001.1, read on the forward strand.
TCGGCGTGGTCGAAGGTGACGATGTTGGTGCGCACCGAAGCGGGGTCGAGGCCACACGCCGGCCAGCGGGTCGCCACCGCGTCGGCCAGTCGCGCCGCCCGGGCGTGGTCCTCGGGCAGGCGGCTCGACCATGTCCTGCAGAGCCACCAGGCCCGGCGCAGCCAGCACGCCCGCCTGGCGCATGCCGCCACCGAGGCGCTTGCGCTCCAGGCGCGCCGCGGCGACGACGTCGTCGTCTCCGGCCAGCAGCGATCCGACCGGCGCGCACAGTCCCTTGGACAGGCAGCACATCACCGTGGTGGCGTACCGGGCCCATTGCGCCGCGGGCACGCCGCTGGCGGCCTCGGCGTTGAAGAGCCGGGCCCCGTCGAGGTGGATCGGCACCGGCCCCGCCGCCTCGACCAACGCCCGGAGGCCGGCCTCGTTCCAGACGGCGCCCGACGACGCCATGTGCGTGTTCTCGATGCTGACGAGCGACACCGCGGGTTGGTGGTGCTCGGACGAGCCGGCGCGCCAGAGTCACGTCATCGGCGTGCACCATGCCGTCGGCGTCGTCGACGGTGTGGAACTGGACGCCGGCGTTCTTCGCCGCCGCGCCGTACTCGTATGCGACCACGTGCTGGCGCCGCCCGGCGACGACGGCCGTGCCCGGCGCGCACAGGACGCGCAGGGCGACCTGGTTCGCCATCACGCCGGAGGCGACGAACAGCGCGGCCGGTTTTGCGACCCGCGCCGCGAAGGCCTCCTCCAGCGCCCGGACGGTCGGGTCCTCCCCGTAGTCGTCGTCGCCCACCTCGGCCTCGGCCATGGCACGCCGCATGGCGGCCGTGGGCCGGGTGACGGTGTCACTGCGCAAGTCGACCGGGCCGGACACGCGGTCAGACTAAACGGCCCGCCGCTAGCATCCGCCGGTGACCACTCCCCCAACCCCCGGGTCCACCCCTCGGGCCCCGCCTCGGCCCCGCCGGACACACTCCCGCCCAGTTTCGGAGACGTCGCCAACGTCCACGACCTGTTGGGGGTCGAGATCCTCGAGGCGGTCCCCGAGCGGGTGGTCATGCGCCTGCCGGTCGACTGGAGGGTGCACCAGCCCTACGGCATCCTCCACGGCGGTGTCTCGGCTCTCCTGGCGGAGTCGGCCGCGAGCTTCGGTGCCGCCCTCAACGCCCCGCCGGGTCGCGGTGTGGTGGGGATCGAGCTCAACGCCAGCCATCTCCGTTCCCTCGGCGACGGGCACCTGACCGCCCGGGCGACGCCGATCCGGGTCGGTCGTACGGTGCAGGTCTGGGCCATCGACTTGACCGACGACGACGGCCGGGCCATCTGCGCCGCCCGTTGCACGCTGGCCGTGATCGACATGCCCGAGAACACCTTCGCGCCGGGTCCGACGGAGTAGCCCCAGCCTCGTCTCGGCGGTACGCTATCGGTGTGACCCCGGTAGGAAGAGGCGCACAGGGTCCATCGTTGGGATTGGTCCTTCCCCCTACCACGCTGGGAGAACTGGGCGCGAACCGCAGTAGTACCTTTGGTACGACCGGCTGCGCCGCCGAGGTCGCCGAGCTCTGCCGAAGGGCCGAGGCCTCGGGTGCCGAGTCCCTCTGGGCCGTGGACCATCTGTTCTGGCCCCACCCGATGGCCGAGGCCTTCACGATGCTGGCGGTGGCCGCCGCGTCCACCACCGAGCCCACGCTCGGCACCTGCGTCCTTCAGCTGCCGCTGCGCCGCCCGGCCGCAGTGGCCAAGCAGGCCACGGCGCTCCAGGTCCTCTCCGGTGGCCGCTTCGTCCTCGGGCTCGGCATCGGCATCCACCAGGGCGAGTACGACCGAGCCGGCGTGGAGTTCGGGCGCCGGGGCCGGCTCGTGGACGTGGGCATCGACGAGCTCCGACGCGCTTGGGACCCCCACCCGACTCCCCCGTCGGACTACGTCCAGGCACCCTCGGCCAGCGTCCCGATCTACGTCGGCGGCTCGAGCGTGGCCGCCCGGCGGAGGGCGGCGGCGGTGGGCGACGGCTGGATCCCCCTCTTTCTCACGCCCGAGGAGTACCAGCCCGCACTGGCCGAGCTCCGGCGCGAGACGGCCGAGGCCGGGCGGGATCCCGATGCGGTGGAGCCGGCGGTCGTCGTGTTCGCCTGCGTGGGCGACGACGACGGCGCTCACGAGCGGGGGGCGCGCTGGCTCTCCGACCTCTACCGGTTGCCGCCCAAAGCGTTTCGGCGGCACCTGGTGTCGGGCTCTGCGGAAGAGTGCGCGGCCGGCCTCACTGAATTCGCGGACGCCGGGCGCGCCATCTCGTCGTCATGGTGGCCGGCTCGCCTGCGCTCGAGCACTTCGTGCCGCTGCGCCGGGCGTTTACCGAGTCGCCCGCCTTGGCCGGAGCTCCGGCATGAGCGTCCCGGGCGTTGCCATCCTCGGGACCGGCATGTCCGACATGAGCCGGCGCGACCTGACGCCCGAGACCATGGCCTACCAGGTCACCCACGAGGCGTTGGGCGACGCCGGTGTGTCCCCCCACGAGCTCGGTCTCGTCCTCGTGGGCAACGCGCTTGCCGGGCGCTTGTGCGATCAAGGCTGCGTGCGCGGCCAGACCTGGCTGCGCAAGGCCGGGCTGAACGACGTGGCCATCATCAACGTCGACAACTCCTGCGCCGGCGGCAGCTCCGCGCTCCACCTCGCCACCATGGTGGCCGAGACCCAGGACCGACCCGTCCTCGCTCTCGGCGTCGAGAAGATGTGGACGGGCAGCCGCGCCGGGACGATGGCCGGGATCGAGGACGGGCTGCCGGCGGAGTACCGCGCCGACCTGCACCAGCGCAGCCACGCCGACGAAAACCCGGCCGGCAGCATCCTGATGGGCCTCAACAACATGTGGGCGGAGCGTCTGATGGCCGACGTCGGCACGACGCCGCGCCAGATCGCCGCCGCCGCGGTCAAGGCGTTCGACCATGCCGCACGCAACCCGCTCGCCCAGTGGCAGCGCACGGTGACCATTGACGAAGTCCTCGGGGCGCCCCAGGTCGCCGGCGTCTTGACGCGCCTCATGTGCAGCTCGTTCACCGACGGCGCCGCTGCGGTCGTGCTCGGCGGCTCCTCGGTCCGGGCCCACGCGTCCGCCCCCCGTATCATCGGGTCCGTGGCCCGCACCGGGAACGGCATGCTCGACTATCACGACCGGCTGACCCAGGCCGCCGAAGCGGCCTGGGAGGCGTGCGGTGTCGGGCCCGACGAGGTCGACCTGGTGGAGCTGCACGACGCCACCGCAGCCGAGGAGCTCTACGCGCTGGAGTCGCTCGGCTTCTTCGCGCCGGGTGAGGCGGGTCCCGCCACCGAGGCCGGCCGCACCGGGGTGGACGCTCCGGGATTGGCCGTCAACCCGAGCGGCGGCCTGGTCGGGCGGGGACATCCGCTGGGAGCGACCGGGCTGGCCCAGGTCGTCGAGCTCGCGACGCAGCTCCGAGGGCGCGCCGGTGCCCGACAGGTCGCCGGGGCCCGGTCCGGGGTCGCTGTCAACACAGGCGGCGTGGTCTACGGCGACGCCGGATTCGTCGGCATCCACACGATTTGCGCCGGTTCGGGTCCATCGGCGTGAGAGGCATCCGGATCACCGGCTGCGGCATCGCCCTGCCGGACAAGGTCGTGACGAACGACGACATGGCGGCGAGCCTCGATACGAGCAACGAGTGGATCGTCGAGCGGACCGGGATCCGGGAGCGGCGCATCGGCGGCACCACGTCGGGACTCGCCGTCGAGGCCGGGCTGGCCGCGCTGGCCGACGCCGGGCGCACTCCCGAGGACATCGACCACGTGGTCCTCGCCACCACGACGCCCGACGGGATCGTGCCCGGGACCGCCCCGAGCGTGCAGCACGGGATCGGCATCAAGGGCGGCGCCATGGACCTCAACGCGGCCTGCTCGGGCTTCGTCTACGGGCTCATCGTCACCGCCGGGCTCGTCGCCGTGGGTTCGGGGCCGGTGCTGCTCGTCGGCTCCGAGACACTGAGCCGGATCACCGACATGGACGACCGCAAAATCGCCATCATCGTGGGCGACGGCGCCGGCGCGGTGGTGGTCGAGCCGGTCGAGGGTCTCGGCGGCCTGCTCAGCTGGAACATGAACTCGGACGGCTCGTTGCGCCACATCCTCAAGTGCGAGTACGGCGGGACGCTCTTCATGGACGGCAAGGAGGTCTTCCGCCGCGCCGTGCGCGTGGTCGTCGAGTCGGCGGAACGGGCCATGGCCGACGCGGGCATCGGCCCTGACGACGTCTCCTTGTTGGTACCGCACCAGGCCAATCTGCGCATCATCGTGGCGGCCTGCCAGCGTCTCGGCATCCCCGAGGAGCGCACGGCGGTGGTCATCGACCGGTACGGCAACACCTCGTCCGCCTCCATCCCCCTCGCGCTCCACGACGCCCTCGGGGCCGGACGGATCGGCGACGGGGACACCCTGCTGCTGACGGGATTCGGCGGCGGCATGACCTGGGCCAGCGCCGTCTACCGCTGGAACGGGTGACCGCCGGCTCGGGCGGATCGGCCCCGCCGCTGGTCGTGCTCGCCGCGGGCCGGGCGCGGCGATACGGCGGGTGCAAGCCTCTGGCCCCGATCGGCCTCCACGGCGAGGCCGTGATCGACCTCGTGGCCAGCGATGCATTGGCCGGTGGGTTCGGCACCGTCGTCCTGGTGCTCGGGCCGAGCACGGGGCCGGCCATCCGCTACCACGTCGAGCACACGTGGCCCGCGGCGGTCGACGTGCGGTTCGCCCTCCAGCCCGCGCCCTTCGGCACGGTCCACGCGGTGCTGAGCGCGTCGGAGTTCGTCGGTGACGCGCCGTACGGCGTGTGCAACGCCGACGATGTCTACGGCACGTCTGGCTGCGCCATGCTGGCGTCGCATCTGACGGCGGGCACGGGGACCAACGCCCTTGTGGGATACCGGCTGGCCGACGCCATCGTGGGCCTTTCACCCGTCACGAGGGGGATCTGCCGCGTCGGGGAGGACGGACAGCTGCTCGGCGTCGACGAGCGCCGCCAGGTGCGGGCGACGACCGAGGGCGGCTTCGTCTCCGACGACGGTCGCGAGCCTACGAACCTGTCACCGGACGCGAGGGTCTCCATGAACCTGTGGGGTTTCACCCCGGCCTTCCACCGGGCCTTGCAAGCGGCCATGGACGCCGCCACCGACGCGTCGGAAGAGGCCGAGGTCCTCCTGCCCGAGGTGGTGGCCTCGTCGCTCGGTTCCACCTCGTTCACCGTGCTCCCCGCGATCGGACGCTGCATCGGAGTCACCCATCCCGACGACCTCTCGCTCGTCCAGGCCGAGATCAACCGCCAGGTGGGCCGCGGCGAGAGACCCGCGACCTTGTGGACGTCGGTGTCCTGATGGCACGCACCTGAGCGCGCACCGCCGCGACGCGGACAGCACCGCACCGCACCGCGCTCCGCACGCGGAACGGACCCGATCGCGACCGGCATCGCGACCGGCCGCAGACGCGACGCAACCCCGAGTAACCGTTCGGCCGAAGCCTCCCGTGCTCCTCGGGGCTACGTCTGTGACTGCCCGCTTTTGACCCGGTTGGAGGCCGTGTCGGACAACCTCCGCCCGAGCCGGCCACGCTGGCTCCAGGGAAGCCAGCGCCACCTGCCACGGGACACTCTCAGTGCGGGATCTCCAGCACACGCCCGTGAACGCTCCCCTTGCGGGGCTCCCCACTGGCCCTCGATCCCGCCGTTCAGCGTTCTCTCGGCCTCCCTCAGTTCGTCCTTGCGGCTTCCCTTTGGGCTTCCCTCGCTCCCACCTCTCGGTGTTCGCTTGAGGTTCGGTGTGCTCTTGATTCCGAACTGAGAAACACGTTGCGCTTCCGCTCACACGAGGTCAATGGACATTCGCGAAATCCAGATGTTCTCCCCATGTTTCTCGTCGTCGTCCCCAACATCGCCCGCCGCCGTCCCCAGCTCATCCCCACCCGTTCCTCAGAGCCCCGTTCCTCATCCCCACCCGTTCCTCAGAGCCCCGTTGCTCACGGCCCCGTTGCTCACAGCGGGGTCACGTAGGCGCCCGAGATCCCGCCGTCGACGAGAAAGGTTGTCGCTGTGATAAATGACGAGTCGTCACTTGCCAGGAACGCCGCGGCCGCCGCGATCTCGCTGGCCTCGCCGAAGCGCCCCATGGGGATGTGCACCAGGCGGCGCGCCGCTCGCTCGGGGTCCTTGGCGAAGAGCTCTTGCAACAGCTGGGTGTTCACCGGTCCCGGGCAGAGCGCGTTGACGCGCACGCCCTGCCGGGCGAACTGGACGCCGAGCTCACGCGAGAGCGCAAGGACGCCGCCCTTCGACGCGGTGTAGCTGATCTGGCTCGTCGCCGCGCCCATCACCGCGACGAAGGAGGCCGTGTTGACGATCGAACCGCGTCCACGCGCCAGCAGATGCGGCAGCGCGTGCTTGCAGCACAGGTAGACCGAGGTGAGGTTCACCCGCTGTACCCGTTCCCAGGCGTCCATGCCGGTCTCGAGGATGGAGTCGTCGTCGGGTGGGCTGATCCCGGCGTTGTTGCAACAGACGTCGATGTGCCCGAATTCGGCGGCAACCGCCCCGTACAGGTCCTCGACCTCGGAGGCGGAGGTCACATCGGCCCTGAGGAACTTCCCGCCGACCGACGCCGCGACCTCGCCGCCCGTGATCTCGTCCACGTCCACCACGGCCACGACGGCGCCCTCGCTGGCGAAGCGCTCGCACATGGCCCGTCCGATGCCGCTGGCCCCTCCGGTGACCACGGCCACCCTTCCGGCCAGGCGGTGGGCGTAGGGGATGTCGTCGTTTCCGCCGCTCGCGTCGCTCACGTCGTGCTCTCTCCTTGGGTCGGGGGGTCCTTGGGCCGGGTGGGCCTTTGGGTCAGGGGGGTCCTTGGTTCAGGGGGTCCTTGGGCTGGGTGGGTGCTCACTCGGAGCTGATGAAGACGTTCTTCACGTCGGTGAATCCGTCGAGCGCATCGGGACCGAGCTCGCGCCCGATGCCTGACTGCTTGACCCCGCCGAAAGGGGTCCAATAGCGCACCGACGAGTGCGAATTCACCGACAGGGTGCCCGTCTCGACCGCCCGAGCGACACGCAGGGCCCGACCCACGTCACGCGTCCACAGCGACCCCGAGAGGCCGTACGGCGTGTCGTTGGCCAGGCGGATCGCGTCGGCCTCGTCCTCGAAGGGGATGACGACGACCACCGGCCCGAAGATCTCCTCGGTGGCGGCCGGGTCGGCGGCGCCGACGGGGGCCAGGACGGTCGGGGCGAACCAGTTGCCCGGCCCGTCCGGGCAGCTGCCGCGCATCGCCACCGGGGCGCCGTCGGGTACGAACGAGGTCACGCTGGCGAGATGGGACTCGGAGATGAGCGGGCCCATCTCCGTCGCCTCCAGGGTGGGGTCGCCCACGACGACGCCCGCTACCGCCGGTTCGAGCAGCTGAAGGAAGCGGTCGTACACGGTGCGCTCCACCAGGATGCGCGAACGGGCGCAGCAGTCCTGGCCCGCGTTGTCGAAGACCCCCGAAGGGGCGCGGGCGGCGGCGAGCTCGAGGTCGCCGTCGGCGAAGACGATGTTGGCGCTCTTGCCGCCCAACTCGAGCGTCACGCGCTTGATCTGGCGCGCGCACCCCGCCATGATCTCGCGCCCCACCTCGGTCGAACCGGTGAAGCACACCTTGCGGACCGCGGGATGCGAGACGAAGCGCTCACCGACCACGCTCCCCTTCCCGGGGAGGATCTGAAGGACGTCTTCGGGTAACCCCGCTTCGAGCGCGAGCTCGCCGATGCGCAGCGCGCTGAGCGGAGTGAGCTCGGCCGGCTTGAGCACGACGGTGTTGCCGGCCGCCAACGCCGGGGCGAAGCCCCAGCCGGCGATGGCCATCGGGAAGTTCCACGGCACAATGACACCCACCACACCGAGAGGCTCGTGAAAGGTGAGGTCGATCCCGCCCGGAACGGGGATCTGGCGGCCCGTCAGCCGCTCGGGCGCGGCGGCGTAGTACTCGATCACGTCGCGCACGTTGCCCGCCTCCCACCGGGCGTTCCCGATCACGTGGCCCGCGTTCGCCACCTCCAGGCCGGCCAGGTCCTCGCCCGCGCCGTCGACGGCGGCGGCGAAACGCCGGAGCAACCGCGCCCGATCGCCGGGCGCCACCGCCCGCCAGGTCTCGAAGGCGGCGGCCGCCCGGCGGATCGCGGCGTCGGTCTCCTCGGCGCTCAGGCCCTCGACGGTCGTGATGACCTCCGCCGTGGCGGGGTTCGTGACTTCCACGCCGCGATCATTGCCGATGCCCACGGACCAGCGGCACCCGGCGCGTCGCGCCCTACGACTTGATCTTGAACTTCGAGAGCAGCGAGGCGTCCACGGTGGTGAACGGGCAGGTGCTGTTGACCGGCTGGAAGAAGAACGTCGCCCGCGCCGGGTGCGGGTGACTCGAAGTTCCGGCGAATTCGCCGCGGGTGAGGTCGATGACGACGATGCCCTGCTGAGGCTGACCGTCCGCATCGATCTTCGCCGGGCCGGAGGAACTGCGGCCGTTGTTCCACAGGATGGTCGCCGTCCCTGACGCGTACAGCGTGCCGTTGGACTCGACCGGGAAGGAGCAGTTGATCCCCTGCACCGTCGTGAAGCTTCCGGTGAGGGTGCCCGACGTCACCGAGTGACCCTGGCCGGTGCAGCCGGAGAAGGTCGTCGCCGGCCCCGTGGCCGAGGGAACGGTGATCGTCTGGGCCACCGGGGTGAACGAGACACCCGGTGAGTAATCGGCACTGCCCGAACCGCTCGTGCACGACTCGATCCGCGTGGCGGACGACACCTCGGGCCGGGCGCCGGACGCCGGACCGCTGACACCGACCGTGCCCACCAGGGCGAGCACACCGGCAATGACGAAACCTCGCGCGCCGGCTCCGTTCATCGGACGATTCATCGGACTCCCCCTCCTGCCCGCGTCCCCACCGACCCGCGGGCCACTCCCTCGGCCTTCGGAACGGCCGCTCGGGACGACATCGTATCTGAAACCCCCATCGAGCCAAGGAGGCGCTTCGTTGCCCCGAGGGGTTGCGCCGCTAGTCTGCGGCCCGTGCCAGAGACCGCGCCGCCAACGCCGGCGCAACCGCAGCCGGCCGTGCAGTTCAACCTCGCCCGGGCCTTCGACACTCTCGTCGAGTCCTTGGCCGAGCGGGAGTGCGTGGTGTGGCGCGACCGGCGCCTCTCCTACGCCGAGGTGGCCGAGCGGTCACGCCGCCTGTCGTCCTACCTGCACGGCCGCGGCCTGCGGGTGCACCGAGGGCGTGACGAGTTGGAGGGGTGGGAGTCGGGCCAGGACCACGTGGCCCTCGCCCTCTACAACGGCAACGAGTACCTGGAGTCCATGCTCGGCTCGTACCGGGCTCGCGTCGCCCCGTTCAACGTGAACTACCGCTACGTCGGCGAGGAGCTGCGCTACCTGATGGAGGACGCCAAACCCCGGGCCCTGATCCTCCACGCCTCGCTGGCGCCGACCTTCGCCGAGGTGCTGCCCGAGCTGAGCTCGCCGCCCGACGTGCTGCTCCAGGTGGCAGACGAATCGGGCCACCCCCTCCTCGACGGGGCGGTGGCGTACGAGGAGGCGCTCGCCGCAGGCGATCCCTCCGGAGCGCCGGTCGAACCCTCACCGGACGATCTCTACATCCTCTACACCGGGGGCACGACCGGCATGCCCAAGGGCGTGCTGTGGCGCCAGCACGACATCTTCATGGCCGCCATGGGCGGCAGGAAGGTGGGCACCTGGGAGATCGTGAAGAGCTACGAGGACATCACCACGCGGCTGGCCGAGAGCATGCCGCTGCGGCTGTTGCTCCTGCCGCCGCTCATGCACGGCGCGGCCCAGTGGGCGGCCTTCATGCTCATGGCCCAGGGCGCCACGATCGTCTTTCCCGACGACCCGCGACGGGTCGACCCCGACGACGTCTGGTCGACCGTCGAGCGCGAAGGGGCCAACACCATGACCGTCGTGGGCGACGCCGTCCTGCGGCCGCTCCTGCTCCAGCTCGACCGCAAGCACTACGACCTTTCGTCCTTCTTCGCCGTGGGCAACGGCGGCGCGCCGCTCACCCCGGCGGTGCGCGCCATGGCCATGGAACGACTGCCCAACCTCGTGATCTCGGACTCGGCCGGGTCCTCGGAAACCGGGGCCCAGATGCACGTGACTTCGGTCGACCCGGTCGAGGTGGGCTCGTTCCTGCCCGGCCCCGGCACGGTCGTGGTGGACGAGTCGTTCGAGCGGGTACTTCCGCCCGGCCACGAGGGCAACGGGTGGCTGGCGCAGACCGGGAGCGTGCCGCTCGGGTATCTCGGCGACCCCGACAAGACGGCGCGCACGTTCCCCGTGATCGGCGGGGTGCGCTACTCCATCCCGGGCGACCGGGCGCGTCACCGGGCGGACGGGCAGATAGAGCTGCTCGGACGCGACTCGGTGACAGTGAACTCGGGTGGCGAGAAGATCTTCGTCGAAGAGGTGGAGCGCGCCATCGCCGGCCATCCGGCGGTGGCCGACGTGGTGGTGACCGGGCGGCCCTCGGAGCGCTGGGGATCCGAGGTGGTGGCGGTCGTCCAGCTCGCTCCGGAGGCGCAGAGCGACGCCGCCTCCATCGCCGAGCACGCCTCGACCCACATCGCGCGCTTCAAGCTGCCGAAGGATGTCGTGTTCGTCGAGCACATCCAGCGATCGCCGTCGGGCAAGGCGGACTACCGGTGGGCGGCCGAGACCGCGCTCAAGGCCGGGACCGCACTCAAGGAGGCGTAGGCCTGGGGCCGGGCGGGGGGACGGCGAGCGGGGCGGCGAGCGATCCGGGTCCCGTGGTCCTCACGACTGCTCGGCTCGTGCTGCGACCGTTCGAAGACGCGGACCGGCAGCCGCTGGCGGAACTGAACGCGCATCCGCTCGTGGTGGCGTCGCTGGGCGTGGGCGCGACGAGGGCGGAGAGCGACGCCATGATCGACCGCTACACGGCCGAGCTGTCGCGCGAGAGATGGGGCTTCCGGGCGGTCTCGGTGCGAAACGATCCCGCGCTCATCGGCGTGGTCGGGTTGCACCGCGTGCCGCCGTCCCTGCCCTGTGCTCCCGCGGTCGAGGTCGGATGGCGCCTGCATCCCGACCATTGGGGCCAGGGCTACGCCACCGAAGCGGCGAGGGCGTCGCTCGACCAGGGCTTCGCGAGCGGGGTCGACGAGATCGTCGCGTTCACGACGACGCTGAACACCCGCTCGCAGGCGGTGATGGCACGCCTGGGCATGGAGCGCGACCCGGCGGGAGACTTCGACCACCCCTCGCTCCCAGAATCGAGCCCGTTGCGGCGCCACGTGCTGTACCGCATCCGCGCGCCAGAGGCTCGCCCGGCGGATGGCTGACGACGAGCAACTTGCTCGGGCGGCTCAGACCTTCGAGGCCTTGACCTCTGGGTCGCTCTTCAGTGCGCGCACCCGGTTGTGGGGTCGCCGCAAGGGGTGGCTGCGGCGGAACAACGAGTATCTCTGGCCCTATGCCGACGCGTGGTCAGCGACGTGCGCACTTGCTGCGCTGCCGGGGCAGGAAAAGGCGCGCACCGCGCTCGACGGGCTTTCTTCATGGGCTCGGTGCATACCACGGGCACCGCCGGTCGGTTCTCGGCGGCGACGAACCGATCGGGTTCGAATCTGCCGCTCGGTTCCCACACGGCCCCGGTGGCGACGTCTACTACGACGACAACGCATGGCTCGGGCTCGCGCTGTGCGACCACCACGAATTGACCCGAGATGACCGCGTCGCCGAGCTCAGTCGTCGGCTGCTGCGTTTCGTCGTGTCCGGGTGGTCGACCGAGCAGGCGTGGTGCCATCCGGGCGGCATTCGCTGGAAAGTGCCGCTCACGAACAGGTCGCGCAACACCTGCTCCAATGCCCCAGTGGCCGAACTCGCGGCGCTCACCGCAATCCGGGACGGCGACGGCGCGGCGCTGGAGTGGTCCAAGCGGATCTACGACTGGGTTCACGGGACCCTCCTTGACGCTGATGGTCTCTACGTCGACCAGATCGCACCGGACGGCACCGTGCGCCGCGACGTCTGGAGCTACAACCAGGGCACGATGATCGGCGCCGGTGTCCTGCTCCACCGAGCCACGGGTGACCCCGAGTACCTCTCGCAGGCGCGCTCGACCGCTCAGGCCGCCCTCGCGCGCTTCTCGCTCGATCGTCTCGTCGGTCAGCACCCGGCGTTCAACGCGGTCTTCTTCCGGAACCTGCTCCTTCTCCACGAGGTCGAACCTCAACCGGCGTATCGGACGCGGGCCGAAGAGTACGCAGATCGGATGTGGGACCAACGGCGCGATCCGACGACGGGCCTGTTCACAGGGGGCTCGTCCTTCTTGAACGACACGGCGCCGATGGTGGAGATCTATGCCCTTCTGGCGGGCTCGAAGCCCCATCCCTCGCGCTCACGGCATCGCTGCGTGATCGGTGGAGCACGAGCACCGGACCGGCGCGTCACAGGCTCGCCCTACGGTGAGTGAGCGTGAGCGTGAGTGAGACCCGGCAGCGGTGTGAATGGGCCGGCACGGACCCGGCCATGATCGAGTACCACGACACGGAGTGGGGCGTCCCGGTACACGACGACCTGACCCACTTCGAGTTCCTCGTGCTCGAGGGGGCCCAGGCCGGATTGAGCTGGTCGACCATCCTGAAACGTCGTGCGGGCTACCGAAAGGCGTTCGCCGGCTTCGACCCGGCCAAGGTCGCCCGCTTCACCCCGGCCCGGCTGGAGAAGCTGCTGGCCGACCCCGGCATCATCCGCAACCGGGCCAAGGTGGAGGCCACGGTGCGCAACGCGCGCGCCTTTCTGGCCGTGCAGGAGGAATTCGGCTCATTCGACACCTACGTCTGGGGCTTCGTGGGCGGAGCGCCCAAAGTGAACCGATGGCGGCGGATGGGCCAGCTGCCCCCGACGTCGGCCGAATCAGAGGCGCTGAGCAAGGACCTGCGCCGGCGCGGCTTCGGCTTCGTCGGACCCACCATCGTGTACGCCCACATGCAGGCGGCCGGGCTGGTCAACGACCACGTGGTCGGGTGCTTCCGCTACGCCGAGCTCACGACCGGCGCGCCATGAGCACCCAGGGGGCGTAGCGGCCCATCACGGGCTCCTCGCTTGCCAGACCAGCAGCGAAGCCACCGTGAGGCAGAGAGCCGACGCCGCGACGAGCACGATGCCCGCAGCACTATGGCCGTGGGCCCACCAATCCGGGCCCATCCGCGCCAGGTGGTGCCGGATCAGGAGCACATCGCCCCAGAGTGGTCCGGTCGCGATGTGAGCGCTGTAGTCGCTGGCTCGTTGTGCCGCGGTCTGCGGCGGCAGGCCAAACTTGGCCAGCGTCTTCGGGGTGGCCAGGACCTGGAGCCACTGCTGGTAGGGCACTCGGACCGAGAGGTAGTTGACGACGGCGCTGACCGTGACCAGCACGGTCGCGACGACTCTCGTCACCATCCCGGGAACTGAGCTGCGGTCCCACGTTCGCAGCAGCTCGACCGCGGCCAGCACGAGGAGAGGCGCGCACGGCAGCAAGAAGCGCGGGCCCCAGGCCCAGCCGCCTCCCCATGACGACCACTTGGCAAAGAAAATCGTCCGCGGCACGACGAGAAGCAGGTACAGCACGGCGAGGGGCCGGTCACGCACGAGCAGAGCACCGATGCCGACGACACCGAGAAGGGTCAGGGAGTCGAAGACGAAGATGCTCTTCCCCGGATCGAAGAGCAGGCCGTGCAACCCGAAGCCGAGCGGGGTCGAGAACCTCCCGCCGTAGCTGGCCAGCACCTTGTGGTAGCGCAACTCGGTGTACCAGACGAGCAGGAGCGCACTGCACGCCATGGGGACGCCCGCCATCAGGATCGCCCGTCGTTCGAAGATGGCGCGCCACGGGACGAACAGCGGCACGGCGAGCAGCCCGATCCAGACCGTGAAGAGCGAGTCCGGACGGAGCTGCACGGCGGCGGCGGCGGCCAGCCCGATCCAAAGTGGCGCCATGCGGTCGCCCCCGCTCCAGCGGACCACGCCGAAGACGACGACGACCACGCACAGCGTCACGCCCGGCTCACTGAAGAACTCGGTCGTCGCCTGGAGCGCCTGGGTGAACAGCCCGAATCCGATCGCTGCCGTCAGTGCGTGCGCGGCGCACCACCGGAGGGCTCGCCCGGTCTTGTAGACCATCAGCACGGCCGACGCCATCAGCAGCGGGTTGACCATGGACACGAGGAAATCCGTGTGCCCGACCAGTTTGGAGAGGAGGTACGGCGGGATGGCGAGGATGCTCAGGCCAATGCCGTAGGGCGAATAGGGCGTGGCCAAGTGGAACGGGTCGACGAAACCGGTGCCGGTGGTGCGCAGCGAGGCGTGGTCGACAATGCCCTTCGTCACCGCGAACATCGCCTGCGCGTCGTAGGCGTAGAAGGTGCCGCGCGTCACGGCGACATACGCCGCCAGGACCCCGACAAAGAGCAGCCAGCAGACTCTGCGGTCCAGCGAGCTCTCCTCGACGCCGACCGAGTCGCCCTCCTCGGAGTCGAGCGTTCCCTCGCGGCCGTCCGGACTCGGAGAGTCGGTCTGCAATTTGCTGCCGGGCGCGAAGTCCACCGCCGGCGAGCTACCTCCGATCATCCGTCGGCGGCGCGAGGTGCGGAGGCGTGCAGGCCGGCCGCCGGCGAAGCCTCCGACGGGCGCGTGACGGTCACGCTCGCCTTCACGGCCCGAGTCTGCCACAGCCCCTCCCTCGTGGCGGACCCATCCCCTCGCTCGAGCGGCGCCACTTGCGGACCATCGGCTCGCACCGCCGCCGCTAGCGTGCCAGCCGTGCGCGCCGTCGTCTGCCACGAGCTCGGTCCCCCCTCGCTGCTGCGCGTCGAGGAACGACCGGACCCCGAGGCCGGCGCGGACGGCGTGGTGGTGGAGGTGGAGGCGGCCGGGGTCAATTACGTCGACGCCCTCTTCGTCGCCGGCCGGTACCAGATAAAGCCTGCGGTGCCCTTCATACCCGGGACCGAGTCGGCGGGCCACGTCGTCGCGACGGGCCCCGAGGTGTCCGGTCTGGGGGTGGGACAGCGCGTCCTCGTCTCGGCCGGGCTCGGCGGCTACGCCAGCCGCGTCGTGGCCAAGGCGAGCGCGGTGACGCGCATTCCCGACGTCCTCGACGCGCCACGCGCGGCGACGTTCAACCAGAGCTACAGCACGAGCCTGTTCGCGCTACGGGACCGGGCGGGAGCGCTTCCGGGCGGGCGCGTGCTCGTGCTCGGAGCGGGAGGCGGGGTGGGTCTGGCCGCCATCGGGGTGGCGCGAGCGCTCGGCTGCCGCGTGCTCGCGGTCGCCTCCAGCGCGGCCAAGCGTGACGCCGCGCTCACCGCCGGGGCCGAGGCCACGCTCGACCCCGCGTCGGAGTCCGTGAAGGACGCGGCGCGGGCGTGGGCCGGCGGCACCGGCGTCGACGTGGTCCTCGACCCCGTGGGAGGCCCGTTGGCCGAGCCGTCGCTGCGCACGCTCGGAGACGGCGGCCGCTACCTCGTCATCGGGTTCGCCTCCGGCGAGATCCCGTCCGTCCCACTCAACCAGGTGTTGCTGCGCAACCGCTCCGTGATCGGCATCGACTGGGGTATCTGGGCCATGACACACGCCGAGGGCCAGCGCAGGCTGTTGGACGACCTTCTCGCCATGGTGGCCGACGGACGTCTCGACCCGGTGCGCCCAGCCGAGTACTCGCTCGACGACGTGGCGCGGGCGCTCGAGGACCTGCTCGAGCGGCGCGCCGTCGGGAAGATCGCGCTCATTCCCTGACGCGGCCGGGGAGCGGCCCGGCTTGGCGGTCGAGAGGCCGGTCAGCGGAAGGCCGGGATGACCTCGGTGCCTATGAGCTCAATCGTCTGCATGACCGACTCGTGGGAGATCTTGTAGGGGTTGACCAGGCAGAGCAGCAGGTCGACGCCCGCCTCCTCGTACTGGCGACACGCCTCCAGGCACTCTTCGGGCGTCCCCAGCACGCAGGCTCCCGAGTCCGTCAGGTATTCGAGGCTGATGAGGTCGAGCATGCCCTCGTCGTCGCGGCTCTTCATGTCCGCCGCGTAGGAGTACGTGCCCAGCTCCTGGTTGCGCTCCGCCATCCAGTCGGTGAGCGTGGCGATCTGGCGGGCACCCGTCTTCGGATACCACTCGAAGGACTCGCGCGCCTCGGCCATCGCCTTGTCGCGGTCGGGCGCGCAGATGGCCATGGTGAACGTTGCCGCCTGGTTGTTGACGAAGGCCCCGATCGGCTCGGCGCAGCCCCCCACGGCCTCGCGGTAGATGTCGATCTTGCGCTTGACCTCCGACGGCGGCAACCCGACGGCGAACGAGCACAGGCCCAGGCCGAGCTCTCCCACCTGGGCGTGGCCCTCGTCGCTGGTCGTCGCACCCCACAAGGGCGGGTGTGGCTTTTGCCACGGCTTGGGCTGGACCCGGCGCCGGGGCATCTCCCAGAAATTGCCGGAGAACTCGTACTCGTCGTTCGTCCAGCAGCCCACGATGTGGCCGATTGCCTCCTGCCACATGCGGCGGCTCTCCGACGGGTCGATGCCGAACCCCTCGAGCTCCATCCGGGTCGCCGAGCGCCCCGTCCCGAGATCCACCCGCCCGTTCGAAAGGAGGTCGAGGACGGCCACGGACTCGGCCGTGCGCACGGGGTGGTTGTAGGGCTTGGGCATCAGGCGCACGCCGTAGCCCAGGCGGATGCGCTCGGTGCGGGCCGCGATCGCGCCGTACAGGACCTCGGGGTTCGAGCAGTGCGAGTACTCCTGCAGGAAGTGGTGCTCAACCGTCCAGAAGGCGTCCCAGCCGAAGCGGTCGCCGGCGATGGCCTGCTCCAGCGTGTTCTGGTAGGCGTTCAGCTCGCTGTCGGGTTCCCACGGCCTCGGCACCGGGATCTCGTAGAACAGCGCGAACTTCATGGCTGGTACTCCCCCCTGGCCGGCGGACAGGCCCCAGGGCTCGTCCTGGGGCTAGACATGTGCACTGCTCCTATCAGCCGGGGTCACCCGGGCGCAAGAGAGTCGGAGGTGCCACGTGCGCGGATTGGGCGGTCGGACCTACATCGTGACCGGGGCCGCCTCGGGAATCGGCCAGGCGACCGCGTCTCGTTTGCTCCAAGAGGGGGCAGCGGTCGTCGGGGCCGACGTCGCCGCGGCGGAAGCTCCCGGCGAGGGGCGATGGGAGTTCCGGACCACCGACGTCACCGACGAAGGATCGGTGTCGGCGCTGGTGGAGGCCGCCGTCGCGTTCGGCGGCACCCTCGACGGAGTGGTCCACGCGGCGGGGGTGGCCGGCGGCGGACCGGTGCACCTGCTCCCGGCCGAGGAGTGGGCGCGCGTCCTGGCCGTGAACCTGACCGGCACCTTCTTGATGGCGAAGCACGCCATCGTGGCGATGCTCGCGCAGCCGGCGCACGACGGGCGCCGCGGGTCGGTGGTGACTCTCGCCAGCATCGAGGGGCTGGAAGGGACGGCGGGCGGGAGCGCGTACAGCGCGTCGAAGGGCGGGGTCGTCCTGCTGACGAAGAACATGGCCATCGACTACGCCGGCCGTGGCATCAGGGTCAACGCCATCTGCCCCGGCTTCGTCGCCACGCCCATGACCGACGCCATCTTCGGGGGTCCGGGCATGGAGGAGGCGCTGGCGGACATCGTCCACGAGCACAAGCTCGGCCGGCGCATGGCGCGGCCGGACGAGATCGCGTCGGTGGCTGCCTTCCTGCTCTCCGACGACTCGTCGTTCGTCACCGGCCACGCGTTGCCGGTCGACGGGGGCTACACCGCCGGCCGGGACCACGGCGTCACCGACATGCTCGGGTTGTCGGGGCCCGAGGGCTGAAGCCACCCCGACGTCGGCCGGCGGCGGCTCAGGAGGGCCCCAGCACGAGGCGCGCGCCGCGATAGTCGAAGACGACCCAGCCGAAGTGCTTCAACTGGTCCGAACCCATGAGACCGGCGAGGCCGAAGCCGATGGGGCCGAAGGCCGCCGAGTCGAGCAGCTGGGGCCGCAGCGACCGGCTGTGGACCGACCACCGGCCGCTGTGCACGAGGGGCACGGTGATGGTCGAGCACACCGTCGCCTGGCGCTGCGCGAGCTTCGTGGACGCGAGCCCCTGCGCCGCGGCGACGGTGGCGGTCACGACCGACTGCGAGGAGCCCGTGTCGACGACGAAACTGCGCCGCGGTCCGAGGGCGAACCTCACGCCGACGGAGAGGGACACGTCTCCGGGATCTGAATCGACCGTCGCCGGCACGGTCGTACCGGAACCGCCGTCGGTGAGGGCGGCCGGAGGCGGTGGGCCGACGGGACCAACGACCGGGGTCGCCGGCTTCGGCGGTGGCCCCTCCGGGCCGCCGAGCACCAGCCGGCCGCGGCGGAAGTCGAGCCGGACGGCGCCGAAACGGGAGAGCACGTCGGAGCCGAGCAGCCCCACGGGCTCGCCCCGTCCGCCCACCTGGGGGAGCGAGGCCGCGCTCAGCTGCTGGGGGGCGAGGCCGACACCCTCGAGGGACCAGCTCGCCACGCCGACCGTCCTCGCCCGGCCGGTGCAGCCGACACCTTCGAACACGGTCACCGGCCCGGTCGCGGTGAGGTGGAGCCGTCGGGCCAGGCGGGCGTCGATGGTCGACTGCCCGGCGCCGGAATCGAGGACGAACGGGTAGGGACCCTGACCGTCGATGCAGACGTTCACCGTCTCGGCTACCTGGCCCGCCACCGTGCTCACCGTCACCGGCACCTGCAGGCCCGCCGACGCGGGCGCGGGCGCCGCCGCGCAGTCGGTCGTGCGCGGAGGGAGGGCGAAGTTGACCTCGGGCTCGACCCGCACCGGACGGCGGCTCGGCGCCGGCGACGCCACCCCCGCCACGAGCGCCACCGCGCCGACCGCCACGCCCGCGACGGCGGCGAGCGCGAGCACGCGTCGCCCGACGGCCACGGCTACGACGAGAGCGCCTGGCGCGCCGTCGCCACGGCCAGACGCGCCGCGAGGACCAGGGCGGCCAGGGGAGCGCGGCGCGGCGCCAACCGGCAGTCGTGCGCACGCAGAAGCGAAGCGCCGAGCGGTGGTGGGCCAGAAGCATGCGGTAGGGATAGCGCGCCGTGCTGGCTCCGCCGACGTGGGTCACCACGGCCGACCCGGCGAACCCGACCCCCCACCCGGCGTGGTGGGCCCTCCAGCACAGGTCGATCTCCTCGGCGTACATGAAGTACGCCTCGTCGAAGCCGCCGAGTTCCTCGAGCGCCTCGCGGCGCGCCAGGAAGCACGATCCTGAAACCCAGTCGGCACTCGTCACCACGTCGCCGTCAGGCGGTCCCGGCTTGTAGCGACGGGTGAAGCGGTTGTCGGGCTGGAACAGGGCGAGGAGGGCGTGCCCGGCGGCATCGACCTGGGAGGGGAACCGGCGCACCGACGGATAGACGTCCCCCGCCTCGGTGAGGATGCGCGGCCCGACCAACGCCCAGGCCCGATGGGACTCGAGGACTTCGCGGAGCGCGTCGAGCGCGCCCGGGTGCACGACGAGGTCGGGATTCGTGACGAGCACCCATTCGGGCGGTCGCTCCACCCCCGCCAGGGCGGCCAGGCCGCGGTTGACGCCGGACCCGTACCCGAGGTTGCGCCCCGGACGCACGAGGTGCACGGCTGGGTCCGGACCCGCGCCGAGCACCTGGCGCAGCGCGGCCTCGGCGCTGCCCGGCTCTCCGTTCTCGACCACGACGACCGGACCGGCGCCGTCGGACAGGAGCGAGCGAACGCAGCCGTCCAGGAGGGCACCGGCGTCGTGGTCGACCACCACCGCCCCGATCGCACTGGCCACCGGTGCCTCAGTAGTCCTTGGTGAAGCGGAACTTGATCAGGGCTCTGAGGGCGCTCACGCCGTCGCGCCAGGTGATCTTCTTCCCCTCGTCGAACTCTCGTCCGGCGTAGGAGATTGGCACCTCGTAAATTCGGTACCCGCGTCGTAGCACCTTCGCCGTGATCTCCGGCTCGAAGTCGAACCGGTTCGAGACGATCGTCAACCCATCGAGCACCCGGGCGTCGAAGAGCTTGTAGCACGTCTCCATGTCCGAGAGCGTCGATTGGTAGAGCACGTTGGTGACGAGGGAGAGCAGACGGTTGCCGAACCAGTGCAGGGGCAACATGTTCTTGCGCTCGCCGGTGAACCTGCTGCCGTAGACGACCCTGGCCTTTCCCTTGAGGAGCGGGTCGAGCAGACGGGGCCAGTCACCGGGGTCGTACTCGAGGTCGGCGTCCTGAATCAGCACCAGGTCGCCGTGAGCCTCGGCCAGCCCGGTGCGGATGGCGGCACCCTTTCCCTGGTTGACCTCGTGGCGGATGACGTGGACCGTCGAGTCCTCGAGCGCGCCGAGCACCTTGTCCGAACCGTCGCTCGACCCGTCGTCGACCACAATCACCTGGAGCACCAGCGGGAGCTCGACCGCCCGCATGCGCCGGATGACCTCGGCCACCGTCGTCCGCTCGTTGTAGACCGGCGTGATGACGCTGAGCGTCTTGTAGGTCCTCACGGGGGGCAGTTCGCTGCCCACGGCGTCGTTCATGGCGCCGCCACTCTCTCAGAGAAGTACGCGATCGTCCGCGCGATTCCCTCGCGCAGATCGATCGTGGGCTCCCACCCGAGCGCGCTCCGGGCCAGCGTGATGTCGGGGCACCGCCGCGTCGGGTCGTCCGTCGGCAGCGGGCGGTGGACGATGCCCGAGTGCGAACCCGTGACCTCGACGACGAAGTGCGCGAGGTCGATCATCGAGCGCTCGTCGGGGTTCCCGATGTTGACCGGGCCGGTGAGGTCCGAGGCGAGGAGGGCGACCAGACCCCTGACCTCGTCCTCGACGTAGCAGAAGCTGCGGGTCTGCGAGCCGTCGCCGTAGACGGTCAAGGCCTCGCCGCGCAGGGCCTGCACGACGAAGTTGGACACGACCCTCCCGTCGCCCGGGGAGAGCCGTGGCCCGTAGGTGTTGAAGATGCGGGCGATGCCCACGTCGACCCCGTGGGCTCGGTGCATGGCCATCGTCAGGCTCTCGGCGAAGCGCTTGGCCTCGTCGTAGACGCTGCGCGGTCCCGTCGGGTCCACGTTGCCGCGGTAGGACTCGGGCTGGGGGTGCACGTCAGGGTCCCCGTAGACCTCGCTGGTGGAGGCCATGAGAAACCGTGCTCGGTGGGCTCGGGCCAGCTCGAGCAGGCGCCGCGTGCCCTCGCTGCCGACGGCCAGTGTGGCCAGGGGCCGGGCCAGGTAGGCCGGAGGCGACGCCGGCGAGGCCAGGTTGCACACGGCATCGACGGGCCCCTCATCGACGTCGACGTCCACCGAGACGTCGGTCACCACGAGGCTGAAGCGGTCGTGCCTCATGAGGTGGGCCACGTTCTCCTTCGATCCGGTCGAGAGGTCGTCGAGGCAGACCACGCTGTCGCCGCGGGCGAGAAGATGGTCGCAGAGGTGCGACCCGAGGAACCCTGCGCCCCCGGCGACGACGACGCGGCTCATCGCCGCCCGATCCCGGTGTAGGTGAAACCCATACGGCGTACGGCGGCGGGGTCGAGCAGGTTCCGCGCGTCCACGATGGAGGGCTGGCGCATGGCGGCGAGGACGCGGGAGAAGTCGAGCCAGCGGAACTCGTCCCACTCGGTCAGCACGACCAGGACCTGCGCCCCGCTCACGGCCTCGTAGGGATCGCCGCTCAACCACAACCCGTCCAGGTCCTCGGCCTCTGTGTCGGGGTCGACCGTCGGGTCGAAGGCCTGCACCGTGGCCCCGAGCTTCGCCAGGCGGTGGCAGATCTCGAGGCTCGGCGAGTCCCGCCGGTCGTCCGTGTTCGCCTTGAACGTGAGCCCCCAGACCGCGAGCGTCGCCCCGCGGACCGAGCCGCCGCCAGCCTCGGCGACCTTCGAGACGACGCGCACGAGCTGCTGCTCGTTGGACTCGATGGCGCCGGCCAGTAGCGAGAAGTCGTACCCGGCCTCGCCGGCTGTGTGCAGGAGCGCTCGGGTGTCCTTGGGCAGACAAGAGCCGCCCCAGCCCGGTCCCGGACGCAGGAACTCGAAACCGATGCGCTTGTCGTAGCCGAGCCCGAGCAACACGTCCCGCGCGTCGGCGCCGACCTCCTCGCACAGGCCGGCCAGCGCGTTGACGAAGCTCAGCTTGGTCGCCAAGAACGCGTTGGACGCGTACTTGATCGTCTCTGACGTCGTGGCGTCGGTGACGATGAGAGGTGCCGCGGTGCTCGAGAACAGCTCGCCGACCATCGCCGCCGCGTGTGGGTCTTCGGCACCCACGACGATGCGATCGGGATGGAGGCTGTCGAGCACGGCGGTGCCCTCGCGCAGGAATTCGGGGTTGGAGACGACGCTCACGTCCGAACGCCCGATCACCTGCTCCACCATGGTGGCCGAGCCGACCGGCACCGTCGACTTGTTGACCACGATCGCCCGGGGCGAGAGGTGCGGGCCGATCTCCTTGGCCGCCGACTCGACATAGGACAGGTCGGCCGATCCGTCCGGGCTCTGGGGGGTGGGGACACAGAGGAAGACGAATTGGGCGCCGCGCACCGCCTCGGTCGCCGACTCGGTGAAGCGGAGCTTCCCGGCGGAGACGCCTCCGGCGACCAGGTCGTCGAGCCCTGCCTCGACGATCGGCATGCGACCGCTCCGCAGCGCCGCGAGCCGAGCCCGATCGCGTTCGGCCAGGACGACCGAATGGCCGAAGTGGGCCAGCGTCGCCGCCGTGGGCAAGCCGACGTAGCCGGCACCGATCACGGCGACGGCGCGCTGGTCGCGCCCGTTTCCGCGCCCGCTCACGATCCGACCCTGGCCCCTGGCTCCACCGCTGACGCCGCCCCTGGCTCCGCCGCCGTCGCCTCCGCCGACAGGAGCGCCGGGACCAGGCGGGCCAGGCCGTCCTGCCAGTCGGGCAGGGACGGGAGGCCGCTCAGGCGGAGCGCGAGGTTGTCGAGGACGGAGTACGCGGGCCGGGGTGCCGGGCGCGGCGGGTCGAGCTCCGCCGTGGTGATGGCCCGGACTCGGTCGGGATTCGCGCCCGCCAGGGCCAGGGTGGCCCGCACGAGGCCCCACCAGGTGGTGTCCCCGGAGTTGGTGACGTGGAAGGTGCCGGGGCGGCGGTCCAAGCCGAGGGTGATGATGGCCGGGGCCAGGTCGGCGGTGAACGTCGGCGAGCCGCGCTGGTCGTCGATGAAGCGGAGCGCGCCGTCGCCCCGGGCCAACCGGAGCGCGGTGGCAACGATGTTCGAACCGTGGGCCCCGCAGACCCAGCTCGTGCGCACGATGGTCGACCCGGGCCGGCACTCCAGCTCGCCGGCCAGCTTGGACCCGCCGTACGCCGAGGTCGGGCACGGCGGGTCCCACTCGCGGTACGGCTGGGCCGACGTTCCGTCGAAGACGTAGTCCGTCGACACGTAGACGAGGTGGGCGCCGACCAGGGCGGCGGCCTCGGCGACATGGCGCGTCCCGATCGCGTTGACGGCGAAGGCCAGTTCGGGCTCGGTCTCGCAGCGGTCGACCGCCGTGAGGGCGCCGCCGTGGAGGACGAGATCGGGTCGGAACGACGAGACGGTGTGCAGGACGGCGTCCCGGTCGTCGACCGGCATGTCGCCGATGTCGGTTCCCAGCACCTCGTGGTCCAGCCAGGGGCGAGGTCCCTCCGGTCCGAGCAGTGCGCAGCGCCGGCCGCCGTCCGGCACGCGCCCGGCCAGGGCGTCGACCAGGTCGCGCCCGAGCTGGCCGTCTGCCCCCGTGACGAGGATCCGCACGTCAGCCTGCGCCGGCGGGTGCGCCGGCGGGTCCAGCCCACCCGCCCTCGACCACGGGCGCCCGGGCCCGCAGCGGCTCCCACCACTCCCGGTGCTCCGCGTACCAGGTCACGGTGTCGGCCAGCCCCTGCTCCCAGTCGACCGAGGGCGACCAGCCGAGCTCGCGCTGGAGCTTGGTCGAGTCGAGCACGTAGCGCCGGTCGTGCCCGGGCCGGTCGGGCACGATCTGCTTCAAGGAGGACGGTTTGCCCAGGACGTCGAGGATGCGGTCGGCCACCTCCATGATGGACGCCTCGATGCCGCTCCCGACGTGGTAGGTCTCGCCGACCCGGCCCGAGGCGAGGACGGCGTCGATGGCCGTGCAGTGGTCGACCACGTGGAGCCACTCCCGGCGGTTGTCGGTGCTGGCGTAGAGCGTGAGCGGCTGGTCGTCGAGCGCGAGCGCGCAGAAGTGCGGGATCAGCTTCTCGGGGAACTGGTAGGGGCCGTAGTTGTTGGCGCAGTTGGTGATGGTGATCGGCAGCCCGTAGGTCTCGGCGTACGCCCGGACGGCATGGTCCGCCCCCGCCTTGCTGGCGTTGTAGGGCGTCCGGGGCCGGTACGGCGAGTCCTCGGTGAAGACCTCGTCCGCGTCGAGGGGAAGATCCCCGTACACCTCGCACGTCGACACGTGGTGGAAGCGCGACACCCCGGCCTGGCGTGCAGCCTCGAGCATGCTCTGGGTCCCGAGCACGTTGGTGCGGAAGAAGAGGCCCGGGTCGAGCACCGCCAGGGAATTGTGCGACTCGGCCGCGAAGTGCACGATGGTGTCGACCGCCTCGGACCGCAGCGTCTTCTCGGCCGCTTCGGGGTCGCAGACGTCGCCCTGGACGAACACGATGCGGTCCTCGATGTCGGACAGGTTCGGTCGGTTGCCGGCGTAGGTGAGGACGTCGTAGACGACGACGTGGTCCTCGGGGTGCCGTTCAACCCAGTAACGGGCGAAGTTCGACCCGATGAATCCGGCACCTCCCGTCACGAGAAGGCGCATAAGGCGGACATGCTAGTGCCGCGTCAGGCCGCCCGGCCTCACTCAGGCCGGAGATGGACGACGTCCCCCGCAGCCACGGTTCGGCCCCCCTCTGCGGTCACGACGACGAGCTGGCCGGCGTCGTCGATGGCCCGGGCGGTCCCCGTGATGTCCCCGGCCGCGAGCGTCACCCGGACCCGGGCTCCGAGCGTGGCGCAGCGCCGGCGCTGCTCCTCGGCCAGGGCAGAACGCCCTGCCGCCTCGTCGAGGAGGGCCACCCGCGGTGCCAGCGCGTCGAGGACCCCCTCGAGCACGGCCTCGGGGTCGACTTCGGACCCGCAGGCCTGCGCCAGGCTCGTGCCCCCGGCCCCGGGCGGCCCGGGCCAGCCCACGTTGACGCCCAGCCCGACGACGACGGCCGCGGGGGTCCCACCGGAAAAATCGGCTTCAGCCAGCACCCCTGCCACCTTGGACGCCCCGACCAGCAGGTCGTTGGGCCACTTCAGCCGGGCCTCGACCGCCGCGACGTCCCGGCACGCATCGGCCGCAGCCAGCGCCACGGCGGCCGTGCACAGGTGGAGCTGCGAGGGCTCGCACCGCGGGCGCAGCAGGAACGAAACCAACACGTTCGTGCCCGGTGGGGACTCCCACCGGCGGTCCAGCCTGCCCCGGCCGGCCGTCTGGTACCCGGCGGCTGCGACGAGCCCCGCCGGAGCGCCCGCCCGGGCCTCTTCGAGCAGGTAGCGGTTGGTCGAGTCGATCTCGTCGAAGCGGCGGACGTCCCAACCCCACGACATGGCACGCACTGTACGGCACGTGCAATTGTGATGGGTCGCCCAACGGAGGAAAGGCCCAGCGTGCTCCAGAAGATCCTGATCGCCAACCGCGGCGAGATCGCAGTCCGGGTCATCCGGACCTGTCGCGAAATGGGGATCGGGACGGTCGCCGTCTACTCGAACCTCGACCGCGAGGCGCTGCACGTCCGGATGGCGGACGAGGCCTATGCGCTCGGGGGCGACACCGCGGCGGAGAGCTATCTCAACACCGAGGCCATCCTCTCCGCCATTGAGCAGAGCGGGGCCGACGGTGTCCACCCCGGCTACGGGTTCTTCTCCGAGAACACCGACTTCGCCCGGGCCATCACCGGACGCGGCGTGACTTTCATCGGCCCGCCGCCCGAGGCGATTGAGGTCATGGGCGACAAGATCAGCTCGCGACTGGCCGCCGAGAAGGCCGGCGTCGAGGGAGTTCCCGGGCGTTCCGAACCGCTCACGAGTCCCGACGAGGTGGTGGCGTTCGGTGAGGAGCACGGCTGGCCCGTCGCCATCAAAGCCGCCTTCGGCGGCGGCGGGCGGGGGATGAAGGTCGTCGCCTCGGCGGGGGACGCGGCGGAGGCCATGGAGTCGGCGGCGCGGGAGGCGCAGGCTTACTTCGGACGGCCCGAGATCTACCTCGAGCGGTACCTGACGTGGCCGCGCCACGTCGAGATGCAGGTGCTCGGGGACATGCACGGGACCACGCTGTGGCTCGGCGAGCGAGACTGCTCGGCCCAGCGACGTCACCAGAAGCTGGTCGAGGAGAGCCCGGCGCCCGCGTTCGGCGACGAGGTCCGCCGCGCCATGGGCGAGGCGGCGGTCAAGGTCTCGCAGGCGTGCGGCTACTACAACGCCGGGACGGTCGAGTTCCTCTTCCAGGAGGGCGAGTTCTACTTCCTGGAGATGAACACCCGCCTCCAGGTCGAGCACCCGGTCACCGAGCTCGTCACCGGCCTCGACCTGGTGGCGTGGCAGATCCGCATCGCGTCCGGGGAACCGCTCGACTTCGGCCAGGACGAGATCCGTCACGACGGGCACGCCATTGAGGTCCGCATCAACGCCGAGGACCCGAGCGGCGGACGGTTCTCCCCGTCTCCGGGCGTCCTGACCTCCTTCCACGTCCCGGCCGGCCCCGGCGTGCGCCTCGACGCCGGCTACGAGGCCGGCGACACCGTCTCGCAGTACTACGACAACCTGATCGCCAAGCTCATCGTGTGGGCGCCCGACCGCCAGGCGGCGCGCCGGCGGATGCTCCGGGCGATCGGCGAGACTCGCATCACCGGGGTGGCGACGACGCTGCCGGCCGACGAGGTCATCCTCCGACACCCGGACTTCGCGGCGGCCACGCACTCGACCAAGTGGGTCGAAGAGACGCTCGACTTGAGCGACCTCAAGGTCGCGGCCGCGGGCGAGACCGTGGCCGCAGCGGACGAGGACGACGGCCCGCTCGTCCAGCGCGACGTGACGGCCGAGGTCGACGGGCGGCGATTCTCGGTGCGCCTCTGGGTGCCGGACCTGGGCCCGCCCGCGGCCTCGGCCCCTCGCGCCGGGCGACCGAAGCGCGCCGCCGCCGCGGCGATGGCGGGCACGGGTTCCGGGCAGGTGACCGTACCGATGCAGGGCACCATCGTGAAGGTCCTCGTCGCGGTGGGCGACACGGTCGAGGTCGGCCAGACGATCTGCCTCCTCGAGGCCATGAAGATGGAGAACGCCGTAGGAGCCGAGAAGGACGGGATCGTGAAAGAGGTCAGGGTGAGTGCGGGTGACTCGGTGGGCGCCGGCGACATCGTCGCGGTGATCGAGTAGATGGTCAGCGCCGCGTCAATGAAGGCGACCACGGCCGAGGTGGTGGAACGCCACCTGGGCGAGCTGGTCGAGCTGAGCCACTCGGTGCACTCCACACCCGAGCTGTGCTTCGAGGAGAATGCCTCGGCGCGGGCCGTGGCCGAAGCATTGCGCTCGGGAGGCCTGCCCGTGACCGAGGGCGTCTACGACCTGCCGACGGCACTGGAGTCGCGCGCCGGCGACGGCGACCTGGTCGTCGCCGTCTGCGCCGAGTACGACGCCTTACCCGAGGTGGGTCACGCCTGCGGACACAACATCATCGCCGCCATGGCCGTGGGCGCCGGCCTGGCCCTGGCCGCGGTGGCCGACGACCTCGGCCTGTCCGTGCGCGTCCTCGGGACACCCGCCGAAGAGGGCGGCGGCGGCAAGGTGCTCATGCTCCAGCGCGGCGCCTTCCACGGCGTCCACGCCGCCATGATGGCGCACCCGTGGCCCGTCGAGCGCCTGACCGGCACCTGCCTGGCCGTGGCGCACTTCGACGTCCACTACCGCGGGCGCGAGGCGCACGCCTCGGCCGCCCCTTGGAAGGGGGTCAACGCGCAGGACGCGCTGCACAGTGGCGCAGGTGTCCCTCGGCCTGCTGCGCCAGCAGCTGCCACCGGGCGACCAGGTCCACGGGGTGGTCACAGGAGTTCCGGGGCGCGGCGAACGTCATTCCCGGCTCGCTCAGCGCTCGTTACATGGTGCGGGCCCTCACCATGGAGGGGCTCGCCGCGCTGCGGCCGCGGGTCGAGGCCTGCTTCGAGGCTGGAGCCCTGGCCACCGGGTGCACGGTGTCGTACGAGGAGCTGTCGCCCGTCTACTCTCACATGGAACCCGATCCCGAGCTGCTGTCGGCCTACCGCGCCAACGCCGAGCGGCTCGGGAGGCGTTTCGAGGCGGACGACTCCGACGCGCCCCTGCCCACGTTCTCGACGGACATGGCGAACGTCTCGCTGGCCGTCCCCACCATCCATCCGCTCATCGGGATAGAGACGGGCGGTGCGGTCAACCACCAGCGCGAGTTCGCCGCGGCCTGCGTGACCGCGTCCGCCGACGCGGCCGTGCGCGACGGTGCCATCGCGCTGGCCTGGACGGCGATCGACGCCGCGACCGAGCCGGCCATCCGAGAGCGCCTCCTCGCTCGGTGATCACCGAGCACGCCCTCCTGCCTGTCGTGCCGGGACGGGAGGAGGACTTCCTCTCGGCCATGGAGCAGCGCCTCGTCGATCATCGCCGCCAGCCCCGGCTTCGTGTCGCTGCGAGTCGAGCGCGGCATCGAGCGCCCCGACCACTTCCTGCTGCTCGTCGAGTGGGAACGCCTCCAGGATCACACCGAGGGCTTCCGGGGGTCGCCGGCCTACGAGGAGTGGCGGGCTGCTCTCCATCACTTCTACGACCCGTTCCCCGTGGTGGAGCACTTCGAGACGGTCGTGCGCGCCTGAACCAAGGACGCCACGGTCCGAGTCCGAGGACCGCCTGAGTGCCCTTCTCCAACCCCGGCGTCAACTCGAGGCGCGCTCCGCCACGAATAGGTCGAGGCACCGGTCGAGGCCCACGATCTCGATGTCGTCGCGCCGGCGCAGCTCCCAGGCCTTGCGGCCCATGCGGAAGTGGAGCGTCCGGGCCGAACCGTCTCGCCGATGCCCACGGCCCTCGCCGTTCTCCTCGTACCCGACCGAACGCGAGGTGGCGATGGAGGCGGCGTTGTCCTCGAACGCCCCGCTCAGGGCCTCTTCCGCACCCAATCCGGCGAAGGCGAAGTGCAGCACCGCTTGCCGCATCTCCCTGCCGAGACCCCGGCCCTGATGGGCGAGGCCCAGCCACGAGCCGGTCTCGACCGACCGGACGGCTCCGAAGTGCTCCGCTTCGATGCCTTGCACGCCGATGGGTCGCCCGTCGACGAACGCCACCCCCGTGAAGTTCCACTTCTCCGGCGTCCAGTCGGCGCGGTGGCGCCAGAGCCACTGCGCGGACTCCCGCGCCCGGCGCGGCGGCTCCGCATCGGTCCACGGGAAGAAGAACGGCATGGACGCAGGGTCGTGGATGCCGGCGTCGACCACTTCGATGAGCGCCGCGAATTCGTCCTCTCGCGGCAGACGCCATTCGAGGAGCGGGGTGCGTACGACGAGTTCGAACAGCGGCCAGAACGAGCCCTGACCGGACATGCGTTCAGCCGCCCGGCTGGTACACGCCGAACTCATCGCGCAGGACGTCCGACACCTCGCCCAGCGTGGCCATCGCCTTGAGCGCCGCCTTCATCGGGACGAGCAGGTTGCCCTCGCCCCGTGCCGTCGCGGCGACGGCGGCCAGGGCCCGGTCCACCGCCGCCTGGTCCCGCTCGGCCCGCACCCGGCGCGTCCGGTCGATCTGGAGCTGTTGAAGCTTCACGTCAATCGGGAAGACCTCCGTGGGCTCCCCTTCGGCATCGGTGAACCGGTTCACGCCGACCACGACCTTCTCGCCGTCGTCCACCGCCTTGGCGAAGCCGTACGCGGCCGCCTCGATCTCGTCCTGCATGAAACGGGCCTCGATGGCGGCGACGGCGCCGCCGAGCTGATCGATGCGCTCGAGGTAGTCGAGGGCGGCGGCCTCGACCTCATCGGTCAGGGACTCGACGAAGTACGACCCGGCCAGCGGATCGACGGTGTCGGCGATGCCCGACTCGAAGCCGACGATCTGTTGCGTACGCAGGGCGATCTTCGCCGCCCGCGTCGTGGGCAGGCCCAGCGCCTCGTCGAAGCCGTTGGTGTGCAGGCTCTGGGTGCCGCCCAGGGCGGCCGCCAGCGACTGCAGGGTGACCCGGACGATGTTGTTCTCGGGTTGCTGGGCGGTGAGCGTCGACCCACCGGTCTGGGTGTGGAACCGCAGCATCTTGGAGCGGTCGTCCTTCGCCCCGAAGCGCTCGGTCATGATGCGCGCCCACATGCGGCGCGCGGCGCGGTACTTGGCAACCTCTTCGAAGAGGTTGTTGTGTGCGTTCCAGAAGAACGAGAGCCGGGGCGCGAATGCGTCGACGTCCATTCCCGCCGCGATCGCCGCTTCGACGTAGGCGATGCCGTTGGCGAGGGTGAACGCGATCTCCTGGACCGCGGTCGAGCCGGCCTCGCGGATGTGGTAGCCCGAGATGGAGATGGTGTTCCAATTGGGGAGGTTGGCCGCGCAGTAGGCGAACGTGTCGACGATCAGTCGCATCGACGGCCGGGGCGGGTAGATGTAGGTGCCCCGAGCGATGTACTCCTTCAAGATGTCGTTCTGGATGGTGCCGCGGACCTTCTCTCCCTGCACCCCGTGCTCTTCGGCCGCCAGCTCGTAGAGCAGCAGCAGGATGGCGCCGGTGGCGTTGATGGTCATGGACGTGGTGACGCGGTCCATCGGGAGATCGGCCATGAGCAACCGCATGTCGGCCAGGGAGTCGATGGCCACGCCGACCTTGCCGACCTCGCCCTCGGCGCGTGGGTGGTCCGAGTCGTAGCCCATCTGGGTGGGGAGGTCGAAGGCGCACGACAGTCCCGTCTGACCCGCCTCGAGCAGGAACTTGAAGCGCTGGTTGGTCGACTCCGCCGAGCCGAACCCGGCGTACTGGCGCATCGTCCACAGCTTCGAGCGGTACATCTGGGCGTGGACACCCCGAGTGAAGGGGTAGGAGCCCGGCTCCCCCAGCTGGGTCGACGCGTCCCATCCGTCCAGGTCGCCTGGGCGGTAGACAGGTTGGACGGCGATGCCCGAGTCGGTGGCTCGCTGGGGCGCGCCCTGGGTGCTCTTCTCCGGTGTCACGACTACGAGCCTACGGAGGATCGGGGCGGACGGGCCATACGGCCTCGGGACAGGCAGACTACGACCCGTGCCCGGAGACCCCGAAGTTGCCCTGTCCCACCTTGGCGTCTGTGTCAGCGACCTGGACCGGTCGGTGCGCTTCTACTGCGAGGCCCTCGGCTTCGAGAAGGCGGAGTCGCATGTGATCGGTTCGGAGTTCGCCGCGCTGATGGATTTCGCCGACGTCGAGCTCACGTCGCAGTTCGTCCGCCGCGGCAGCACCGCCATTGAGCTCTTGTGCTTCTCCGAACCGGTCGCCTTCGGCGACGGCCAGCGTCGCGCCGTCAACCAGCTGGGGCTGACCCATCTGTCGTTCCGGGTCCGCGACGTCGCGGCCGCCGTGGGGCGCATCGTGGATCTGGGTGGCGCGTTGGTCGAGTCGAGCCGGACCGTCATCGACCTCGGCGGGACCGAGCTCGAGTTCGTTTATTGCACCGACCCCGACGGCGTGCGCATTGAGCTCATGGACCTCGGGGGCTGATCTCCTCCCCGGTCCCGTCGTTCCCCGCCAGCGCCGCCTGCGCGTCGAGCTCTCGGTCGATGCGAACGGCCTTGCGCTCCTCCATGTGCATCCAGCGCAGCGCGACCGGGATCATGGGCCAGAGCATCAACGTGTCGCCGACGACCCACATGATGTCGCCCCCGATGTGGAGGTCGACCACGTAGGACGGACCCCAGGAACGATGCGTGGCGAGGTAGGCGGGAAAGAGCTCGTGCGTCGCGCCGGACAGCGAGAGCCCGGTGAAGGTGTCGATGGGGATGGCGAGGAAGAGGTAGAAGAACTGGAGCGCCGGGTAGAGCCGGTAGCAGTTGGGGTCCGACCCGAAGATCTGCCGCCAGAACAGGTACCCCACGACGAGGAAAGCCAGGTGCTCGGCGTTGTGGAGGCTCTCGTCCTGGAGGGTGAGGTTGTACCAACTCGTCAGGTGGCTGATCGGGATCAGCACGGCGTAGAGCACGAAGGCCACGATGGGATGTCCGAAGAACTTCGCCGGCGGAGAACGCAAGACCTCGGTGACGGCGACATGGTTCGGGCCGGTCGTGGCAAGCCACGCCAACTGGAGCGGCGAGGCGATGGCGAAGAGCGGCGCCGCGACCATGATCAGCATCAGGTGCTGGACCATGTGGTCCCAGAACAGTTCGCCGTCGTAGACACCCACGAAGCTGAAGACGGAGACGGCCGTCGTCGCGAGCGCACCGAGCCACGCCGCGGTCTTCCCGACGGACCACGGATGCCGAGGATGCAGTGCGTTGTTGCGCCGCACTCCCCACAGGTAGAGCACCAGGGCCCCGAGGATCAGCACGACCGGGACGAAGTCGAACTGCGTGGACAGGAGTTGCCGGCCGGACAAGGGCGGGAGCGGCGCGTCGTAGAGCGCGGCGATCACTCCTGAGACGGTACCGCCGGGTTCAGCCGTGCTGCCAGACGCGCTGGGCGAGACCCCGCTTCCCGTAGAGCGCCAAGGCGTCGAGCGCGGCCATTTCCCCGTCGCTCAGGCGCCAGCCCAGGGCGCCTGCGTTGTCCTGCGCCTGGGCCCGGTTCTTCGCTCCTGGGATGGGCACCGTCCCCTTGGCGATCAGCCAGGCCAGAGCCACCTGGCTGGGACTGCGGCCGTCGTGTGCCTCCCCGACCCGGCGCAGCTCCGAGACGACGGCGTCCACCTGGGCCATGGGATGAGCCGAGAACGTGCGCCGGCCCGGGGGCGGGTTGGCGGCGGAGTACTTGCCGGTGAGGCGGCCCTGTCCGATCGGCGAGTAGTCCAGCACGACCACGTCGAGCTCGGCGCAGGTGGAGAGCAAGCCGACACGCTCGGGCATGGCCCGAAGCAGGGAGAATTCGACCTGATTGGTCGCCAGCCGCAGCCCGTGCCGGCGTAACGCGGCGTCCATGGACTTGGTCTCCTTCGCCGAGTAGTTGGACACACCCACCGCCTTGACCAGACCCTGGGCGTGCGCGGCGGCCAGGGCCTCCGCCAGCGCGTTGTGCGACCGGAGCGAGATCGGACCGTGGATCTGATAGAGATCGATCGTCTCAATTCCGAGACGCTCGACCGAACGCCTTGCCGCCGACAGCAGCGCCGCCTTGACGTTGACCTTCCACGGGCTGGGCATGAACTTCGTGGCGATGACCACCCGGGGACGAACCGTTGGGTCCCGGGCGATCATGCGGCCGATGATGCGCTCGCTCTCGCCTCCTCCGTAGACCTCGGCCGTGTCGAAGAGCACCACCCCGGCTTCGATGCAGGCGTCCCACGCCTCGGCGACGCTGTCCTCGGTGAGGGACGTGTCGTAGCCCCCCATACCCCAGGTCCCTTTGTCTCCCCAGGCCCAGGTCCCAACCCCGAGGGGCGGGATCGTGACGCCGGTCCCGGCCAACGCGATGCGGTCGCTCGCCTGCGGGGGCGCGACGTCGCTCACCGGTCCACCCACTCGAGGTGGGATTCGAGTGCCGCCCGCCACACGTCGGGATGCGTCAGCTGCGGAGAGTGGTAGGCGCCCGCGATCACGGTCGTCCGGCCGTTGGCCACCTCGGCCGCCAGCGCGGGCGCCTGGTCGACCATCGGATGGTCGTGCTCGCCGGCGATGACGGTCGTCGGGCAACCGACGGAGCCGAGCCGCGGCCGCAACGACCCCGGGCTCTCGTCGTGGGCCAGGATCTCGCTGCCGAGCGCCTTGACCGCGTACGGATCCGTCCCGGCCTGGATCACGTCCTTCTCCTGTTGCCACGACGCGGGCACGACCGTCGCGATGAGATCGTCCTCGGGTCCGCCCATGTTCCAGCGCTCCGGCATGCCGGCGGACGGGTCGAAGCCGTCGAAGAAGGCGCGCACCAGCTCCCTGACGCCCTCGTCGTCGGGCACGAAGGACCAGGCACTCGTGTCCATCAGGATCAGCGAGCGGACGAGCTCGGGCCGCTGGAGCACCATCGTCGCGACGACGCGGCCCCCCATGGAATGGCCGAGCAGGTCGACCGGGCCCCCGTCGCCCACCGTGTCGAGGAAACCGGCCAAGTCGGAGGACAACTGTTGAATCGTGTAGCCGTCGAGCGTGCCGGTCTTGGTCGAGTGCCCGTGCCCTCGCTGGTCGAGGGTCACGACCCGCCGCTTCGTCGCCAGGGCGTCGACCTCGAGCGCGAAGTCGTGCGACGATCCGGTGAAGCCGTGGCAGAGGACGAGGGTGGTCCCGCCGCTCCCCTGCTCCGACCAGGCCAGGTCCACACCGTTGACGGGAAGAGTGCGCGAAGCGTCGGTGAGCGTCATGCGCCCTGTCTAGCCCCTGGTTCGCCACCGCGTCTCGGGGACGGGCACGACGCCGTCGGGATTGGCCGAGGCGTCGGCGACCGGTCAGCCCCCGTCGACCGACAGGGCGGCGGCCGTCGACGCGGGGACGGGGGCCGTCTCGGACTCGGTCGTCGCCAGCGGCGCGCCGGGCGAGGCGCTGACGTCGGTGCAGGCTCGGTCCTGGTTCCACGCCGCCAGCGCCTGCGTGGCGGCATCGCCCGTGAGTGGCTGTGGGAGGTCGTCGACGATCTGGGCGGGCCGCCACGTCGCCGCGTCGATATGCCGCCCGGTCGCGGTGATGACGAGCGAGCCGCTGGCGTTCTCCGGCGGAGAGTTGTCGTAGAACGCGAAGTTCCCGAGGCCGTAGTCGACGTAGGCCGAACCGAGGTAACCGCCCCCCAGGAGGACGTGCGCGTGCGTTCCCAGCACGATGTCGGCACCCGCTTTCACCAACGCCTGGGCCAGCGGTTCCTGCAGCGGGTTGGGGCACTCGTCGAGCTCGGTGCCCCAGTGCAGGTACACGATCACGGTGTCGGCGGTCCGCCGGGCCGCCTCCACGGCGGCCACGAGGTCATTGACGTCGTAAGCCGACGCCAGGCCCGCCTGGGTCGCGGTGGCCGTCCACGCCGTCTGAAGGTCCGAGTCGATCACCTGGGTGGCGGCGATGATGGCGATGTGCTCCCCCCGGATGGTCGTGGTGTACGGGGCGAAGGCGAGCGCAGAGTTCTGGCCAATGCCCAGGATGGTGTAACCGGTCTGCGCCCGGGTGGCGAGGGCAGTCTGGAGGCCGGGCGGGCCGCAGTCCTCGCCGTGGTTGTTGGCCTCGGTGATGAGGGTGACGCCGGCACCCTGGAACGCACTGACGGCAGACGGCGGTGCATAGAACACGAACTGCTTCGACTGGGCATCAGGACAGGTCCCGTCTTGGGTCATAGCCGACTCGAAGTTGACCATGGACAGGTTGGCGCCCGCGAGGAGCTGGGGCACGGTCGGTCCGAGCGCCGTGGACGGGTCTGCGGCCAGTCGATCGCCCAGGTTGGTGCCGACGGGGAAGTGGACGTCGCCCCCGAACGCGAACGTCACCGGTTGGCCGTCGCCCTGCCAGTCGGGATCCAGTCGCGGGTTGCCGGCGGGGTGCGGAGGCAGGGCGTGGTGATGCGCGCTGCCGTGCGGGCTCCGGCCCGCGGCGGGAGGACGACCGCCACTTCGGGTAGACACGAACACCACCGCGAGCGCCAGCAACACGAACGCGACGAGCCACAGGCGTCGGTTGCGCCTGACCCTCCGGGAAGTCAGCCCAGGTGGACACCCGGCCCGCGGCGCCGGCTCGGCGCCCGGGCGGGGCTTGGCGTGGTTGCGGTCCGCGTGGTTGCGTTCCGCGTTGCGTTCTAGGAGCTGGGCAGGCGTCGTGAACGAAGACTAGGTGCAGCGGGCGGAACCTCGACGGTCGTTCGTCGGCTGAGCGTGGCGCGTCGTCCTCCCGTTCGCGCGCGCCGACTGCCGACGACCCGACGGCGAGGAGGCGATGGGTCGCGCGGACAACCCGACGACGCGGGCCAGCCAACCGGACGATCGCCACGGCCGGGACGACGAACACCGCGCCGCGGATCTCGGCCTGGAATCCCACCCGGTCCACTTCGCTCGAGTCCCGCCCATGGCAGACTTCAAGGCCATGCCGCCACGAAGGGTCAGGCACAAAGCGCCACGGATCGCCTCGCCAAGGAGCGGTGCAACCCGTCAAGGCGGTGACTCACAGAAGGCACCCGCGCCGGCGCGAACGGAGATCCGCGACAGGCTGGCCGAACCGGCAAACGCTTCTACTGCATCTGCTTCTCGGCCCGTTCGGGCTCCACCTTGTTGTGCGAGGACATCGCCCAGCAAGGGCTCGGAGCACCGACGGAACACTTCCAGTTTCCCGCCAGGCCCGTGTTGGACCAGCCTCTGGCCGACTACTTGGTCGAGCTGGTCGAGGACTCAGCCGGCGAGTACTTCGGACTCGAAGGTGGCGTGGCAGCAGGTCTACGAGCTGACCGAGACGCCTACGCGAAGAGGGTGACCGCGCCGTGAGCTTCGACTTGCGAAGCGTCTTCCCCGACCTCACGTACATCCACATTGTTCGGGCGGACAAAATCCGCCAGGCCATCTCGTCGTGGAGAGCAGACAGTCTTCGGAAACGTGGCATTGGCCCGTAGGCTCGACAGTGGACCCGGGCGCCCCGAATACGACTTCGAGGCCATCAAGGCCCACTTCGTTCAAGTTCATCGCCGAGGACTGGCTCTGGAAGGTTCACTTCGAGCAGCACGCGATCGATGCGCTCGTCGTCCAGTACGAGCAGTACACGAAGGATCGAGAGCGGCACCTTCGGCGGATCGCTGACCACCTGGGAGGGCCTTGGCTCGAGGTCTCGCTTCAAGACCGTCTGATCGGCATGGGCGACGGGTGGACGGAGCAGATCGTCGTCCGGGTAAAGGCCGACCTCGAAGCACCGCACCAGCCGTACTGGGTGCTCCCACCCGAGCCGCCGGAGCACCCCGACGGGTCGCCGACGTAGGGGGCGCCGGATGGCGCAGGTTGACGTGCGCCGTGGACACAAGAACCCGCGTCTCAGAGGCGAACGACGAGCGCCTAACGACGGCTGGCGTCAAACGCTCAGAGTCTCCGGCGCGATCCCTGCGACTGAGCGTCGAGACCTCTCGGTCCAGCGATGCCGAGGCTCAGTGTGGGTGTGGCATGCAGAGGTCGTCGTACTCCGCGATCACGATCTCCGCGGCATCAGGGCCACACGCGGGGCAGGCCGGATCGCGCCGCACCTTGAAAGTGCGGAACGACTGCTCCAGCGAGTCGTACGACAAGAGGCGCCCAACCAGAGGGTCGCCGATGCCGAGCAGCATCTTGATCGTCTCGACGGCCTGAATGGAGCCCACGATGCCAGGAAGCACACCGAGCACACCCGCTTCGGAGCAGGAGGGAGCCAGCTCTGCCGGTGGGGGCTCGGGAATGAGGCACCGGTAACACGGACCGACGTAAGGGTCGAACACGGTGATCTGCCCCTCGAAGCGGAAGATGGACCCGTGGATCACGGGGATGCGCTTGAGCAACGAGGCGTCATTCACGAGGTAGCGGGTCGGGAAGTTGTCGGTGCCGTCGACGATGATGTCGTAGCCGTCGAAGATCTCGAGGATGTTGTAGGCCCCGAGCCTGACGTCGTAGGTCACGACGTTCACATCGGGGTTCAGAGCAGTGAGCGTCTTCTTGGCCGAGTCAACCTTGCGCTCGCCGATTCGGTCCATGTTGTGCAGGATCTGCCGCTGAAGATTGGACTCGTCGACCACGTCCATGTCGATGATGCCGAGCGTGCCCACCCCGGCTGCCGCCAGGTACAACGCGGCAGGTGACCCGAGACCGCCCGCGCCGAGCAGCAGAACCTTGGAGTCGAGCAGCTTCAACTGGCCCTTCTCGCCCACCTCGGGGAGGAGGAGGTGGCGTTGGTAGCGGTTGCGCTGGGCGGGAGTCAGGGTCTGCGGCGCCGCCCAGGGGCGATCGGCGTCCTTCCAGCGGTTGAAACCGCCGATCGAGGGACTGGACGTCGCTGTAGCCGAGGTCCTGCATGGTCTTGGCCGCGAAGGCGGAACGCACGCCGGCGGCGCAGTAGACGACGACCGGAGCCGACTTGTCGGGCAACTTCCCCTCGACCTGGAACTCGAGGTGTCCCCGTGGCAGGTGGACCGCGTTGGGGATGGCGCCCTGCTCGTATTCGTCCGGCTCGCGGACGTCTAGGAAGGTCACTCCGCCCCCTGCCAGCAGCGCTTCCGCGTCGGGCGGCTCGACCTCTCGGATGGCCGCCTTGGCCTCGTTCAAAAGGTCTCGGGGTGTGGGCACGATCAACCTCCGGTCGCGGCCGGTCCTCTGACCGGCTCCGAGTCGTAAAACGTTACCAGTGGGGCCGACATTCCCATCCCCGGCCTCGACGTTCCCGCTCGTCGCGGATGGGAGACTGCCGCCGTGGAGCTCCGCGACGCGATACGGCGGCGTGCCATGGTGCGCAGCTTCTCGACCGAGCCCGTCGATCCCACCATCGTCGACCGGCTCCTCCGGGACGCCCTGCGCTCGCCCACGGCGGGCAACTCGGGAGGCACCGCCTGGGTGGTCCTCCAGGGCCCGGAAGAGACCGCGGTCTACTTCGACGCCACCACCGACGAGGACTGGCGGGCGCACTACCGCGATTGGATCGACGGGCTTCAGCGTGCGCCGGTGGTGCTGTTGGCCTACACCTCTCCAACCGTCTACGTGTCGAGGTACGCCGAGCCGGACAAGGCCGGGGCCGGGCTGGGCGAGGGGGCGGACCGCTGGCCGGTTCCCTACTGGTACGGCGACGCGGCGTTCGGGGTCATGGCCGTGTTGCTCGGGGCCGTCGACGCCGGGTTGGGCGCGTGCATCCTCGGCACGTTCCGGGGCGAGGACGAGCTTGCCCGCCGACTGGACGTGCCAACCGGGTGGCGTCTGTTTCTGCGCCGTCGTCGTCGGCCATCCGGACGGTCGGGATCACAGGTCGGCGTCACTCGATCGACCACGGCTAGACCTGGCCGAGCGGATCCACCGGGCCAGGTGGTAGCCGTGTCGCCAACCCGCCGCTACCGGAACTTTCCGTCGCGGGCACTGACCGCGGACGGGGCAACATCGCCGCCAACAGAACGGCGCCGCCGACAACGATCGGGTAGCTGAAGCGGTACACGAGCTCTGGTGCTGTGAAGAACACTGCCACCGCCAGGAGCAGGATGCTGACCCCGAAGCCGGCCAATACACGGTCCCCGACCCCTCTGCGCCGTGCGAGAACGGGAACGGACACCGCGGCGAGCAACAGGTAGAACCACACCGAGTACAACACGTCCCCGTACAGGTTGCCACCGCTGGAGAAAGGAATTAGATAGTCGAGGCCGTACTGCTGGAGTGCCGGTGTGAGGGGCCGGAATTGGCGGCCACCCGGAGGTGGCTGGAAGGTCCAATAGGACGGATGGGTCACCGAGAACTGCGCCAGGGCGAGCTCCGAGCGCTCCTCGAGATAGGCGAATGGGTGATGCAACAGGGCGTCGATCCAGGCTCGCTGGAGGTCCGACTCCGGCCCTCCGGTAATGAAGGTGTCGACGACTGCGACGCGGCCGTAAATGAGTTGGGCCAGGGTTCCGGGTTTCACCGTGTCCTCGATGTAGCGGAGCGTGTCCCTGTGAGGTACCAGGACGTCGCGCGGGAAGAGATCTGTGCCCTCCGTCTTGGAGAGTTGGCCAAGGTCGTAGACGAAGGTGGCCTGCTGTGGGTACGTGGCCTTGGTCCCGATCGCTCGTTCAAGGCCGTCCTGGAAGCCGAAGAGACCCAGACAGCAGGCGACGGCGACCACACCGACGGTCAACGTCCGGTAGCGGACTCCTCGTGGCAGGAGCTGCATCGCCAGGAGGGCGAAGAGGGGAAGGAGCGGGATCAGCGCGACCTGCCACGAGGCACAGCAGAGGAACGCACTCACGAGCACCGGCGGTCAGGTTGAGTCCACGTTGAATTGGACCCATCCGGACCAGTCGGGCCAGCCATCCGAACGCACAGAGAAGGAAGGCGATGAACCACGCGTCTCGGCCAACGTGCACCGCCCAAGAGAGGATCGGAGGCCAGGCCAGCAGGACGACGGCGACAGTCGTCGACACAAACCGCCCGAAGCGGACGCGGAGCAGGAGGTACAGACCCACGAGGAGGGTCATTACGCCGGCGGCAAGAACCCACCCGGGACTCGTGAACCCGAGCAGATAAAGCCCGCGCCAGAGTGCGGAGAGCAACGGTGTGTGCCAGTCCGCGAAGTGGCCGACCGCCGCCTCGTGGAGCTCGTCCAACGTGTCCGGATCGATCTGACCGGGCCAGAAGAAGACGGAGACGGCGACGGTCACGGCGGCGAACGTGCCGAGGACTCCGAGCGTCGGCGCCCAACGGGAGGCGTGGGCCGTGGTCTGCGACCGAGCCTCGTCCTGCATCGGCACGCCCGCCTGGCGGGAGGCGCCCCTCAGCAGGGCATCCGTCACATCACGTTCCTTGTCCTGGCCCCGTCCGGTCTCGCTGCGCCGTCGCGCTCCGAATCTTGGACAGCGGGTGCGCCGGCCCCTCTTGCCAGCGCGCCATGGCCCAGAGCAGATCCGAGAGGCGATTGAGATAAGGCTGCACGAACGACGGTTCAGCAGGTGGGTCGGGATCCGACACTGCCACGCGCTCGGCCCGCCGGACGACCGTGCGGGCGAAGTCGAGCGCGGCTGCCACCCGGTTCTCGCCCGGGACAGTGAAATCGCTCGGAAGGTCGAAGCGCTCGAGCAGGTCGTCGATCCCCGTCTCCAACGCACCGACCATGTCAGGTGTCACCAAGGTGGAGCCCCCTCGGAGCTTGCCTCGGTTCTTCGGGGCGGTCGCCACTTCGGCCATCAGCACGTAGAGGTCTCGGGCGAGCGCGACCAGACGGTCGTCGAGCTCCGATCCGGGCTCCGCTTCGGACCGGGCCAGGCCGATGGCGGCCTGGGCCTCGTCGACGACTCCGTTCAGGTCTATCCGCCACGCGTCCTTGCGCACCCGGCCGCCGTAGAGAAGCCCAGTCGTGCCGTCGTCGCCCGACTTGGTGTAGATCCGAGGCGCCACCACGCCGAATGCTACTGGCGCCGGGAAGGACGCTCACTGACGGCCCGGCACCCTGGAGCCTTCTTCTGTGGTGGCCCTCACCGTCGGGCGGCGAGTTGACCTCCGACCGGCGCCGAATCTCCGACCGGCGCCGAATCTGCGACCGGCGCCGAATCTGCGACCGGCGCCGAATCTGCGCGGGAGGCCTGACGGATCCCACTCGGGAGATTGCGCCCCGGGTAACTCCGACTCCTACCCCGACGCCACGGGAGAAGCACCGGGAACACGGCAGTCCCAGCCACGACGATCGGGTATTCGTAGCGGTACAAGAGCGCGGGAACGGTGAAGACGATCACGAATTGGAACAGGATCATGGCGCCAGCGAACAAAGCGACTTCCACGTCTCCCCGCCTTCGCCGACTGAGCAGCAACGGTACGGCGGCGACCAGAAGTCCGAGGTAGACCCAGCCCGTATAGAGGGCGTCGCCATAGACGTTTCCGCCGGCTGAGAATTGCGTCAGGTAGTCGAGTCCGTACTGGCGCAGCGCGGGTGTGACCGGGAGCTGGGTCGGTGCGTCGGGAGGGTCCTGAAAGGTCCAGAACGATGGGCGGTTGACGGCGAGCAACGCCAAGCCGAGCCGCAGACGCTCGCTCACATACGCCGTCGGGTCGCCCAACACGGCTGAGATCCAGGCATGCTGCAAAGACGATGCCTGCCTCGAGTCGACGTACTTTGGGGTGAAGTCGACCAAACGCTTTTTCCCGTACACGATCGAGGGGAACGTGCCGGTCTGCACGACTCGGCGCAGTTCGCTCAGGGTGTCAACGTGCGGGACGACGACGTCCTGGGGGAACAGCAGCGAGTCTTCGGTCTTGGACAGCTGAGCCAGGTCGTAGATATACAAAGCCTGTTCCGGATGGGTGTTCTTCGTGCCGATAGACGCCTCGGCCGCGACCTGGGTGCCATAGAGCAAGAGGCAGCCGACGAGGCCGACCGCACACGCCATCGCACGGCGGCGCGTCACGGACGATGGGAGGAGACGGTACGCGAGCAGCGCGAACAGGATGAGTAGGGGTGCCAGCGCGATCTGCCAAGCGAAACTGCAGAGTGCGGCCGCCACCAGGCAAAGGACGAGATTCGTCTTGCGCTGCCGGCCTCCCAGACGCGCCATCCGCGCTGCAAAGCCGAACGCAGTGAGGCCGAGTGCGATGCACCACGTATCACGACCAACGTGCACTGCCCACGACAAGACCGGCGGCCACGTGCAGCACAGCATGGCGAGCACGGCCGCGGCGGCGCGAAGGAATCTGACGCGCAGGATGAGGTAAAAACCGACCAGTAGCGTGAAGAGAGACGCCGCAAAGACCCATCCGGGACTCGTGAACCCGAGCAGGTATGGCCCGCGCCAGAGCGCCGACAGCAGCGGCGTGTGCCAGTCCACGAAGTGGCCGACAGCCGCCTCGTGGAGTTCGTCGGAGAGGTCGGGGTCGGTCTGGCCCGGCCAGAAAAAGAGCGCGGCGGCAGTGACGTAGACGAGAAAGGACAGCAACACCCAAACCTGAGCGGGCACGCGCGCTGCCTGGGC
Source organism: uncultured Acidimicrobiaceae bacterium (assembly GCA_963767195.1). Classification (GTDB taxonomy): domain Bacteria; phylum Actinomycetota; class Acidimicrobiia; order Acidimicrobiales; family RAAP-2; genus Bog-473. The sequence continues at coordinate 1,833,695 of CAVYDA010000001.1, forward strand.
CGACCGAGCGTGGCGTGGTCCGCGCAACACCTCGACCACCGGCTCGGCGACTGGATCAATCTCCCGTTCCTCGAGGTTCAGATCGAGGACCGGCGTAGGACTAGCAGACATGTTCGTTGAAACCCGCTCGCGAGGCCGGGGTCGCTCTCACCCGCCCGAGTCCGGCCGAGCCCGATCGCGAGGTGAAGTTCGGTGCCACTCGTCGGTCATCGATCTCGATCCGGCGTGCCCTCGTCACCAGTCTTCGTGCAGATCTTGGGCCCCACCAGGCCGGATGCTATCGGTACGGGAGGGAGCGTCCGCGGAGCGCAGGTATCCTTGGGTGGCCATGGCCCATTCCCCCGATCTTCTCGGACCCGAACTGCTCGGCCGTCTCGACCCGTCCGCCAGCAACTACCTCCAGGCGTTGCGCGATCGAGTCGTCATCTTCGACGGCGCCACGGGCACGAACCTGCAGCTCCTCGGCCTGGGACCGGACGACTTCGGTGGCCCGGACCTCGAGGGTTGCAACGAGATCCTGGTCGAGACCCGGCCCGATGCCATCGCCCAGCTGCACCGCTCTTTCTACGAGGTGGGCTCCGACGTGGTGGAGACCGACACGTTCGGATCGACCTCGGTCGTCCTGGCCGAGTACGGCCTGGCCGAGCGGGCCCGTGAGCTGAACCGCACGGCGGCACAGATCGCGTGCGCCGTGCGGGACGAGTTCACCACGGCCGATCGGCCGCGCTGGGTGGCGGGCTCCATGGGCCCCGGCACGAAGTTCCCGACGCTCGGGCAGATCTCCTACGCCGCGTTCCGCGACGCCTACGAGGAGCAGGCGACAGGGCTGCTCGAGGGCGGTGTGGACTTCATCGTCATCGAAACGCAGTTCGATCTGCTCTCGGTCAAGGCGGCGATCAACGGCGCGCGGCGGGCCATGACGGCCCTCGGAGTCAGGGTGCCGCTTCAGGCGCAGGTCACGATTGAGCTGACCGGGCGCATGCTGCCCGGAACCGAGGTCGGCGCCGCCCTGACGGTCCTCGACGCCATGCAGGTCGACGTGGTCGGACTCAACTGCGCCACCGGGCCGGTCGAGATGGGCGAGGCGCTGCGGCACTTGTCGTCCGCCAGCCGGGTTCCGATCTCGTGCATCCCCAACGCCGGTCTGCCCTCCGTGGTCGACGGCGAGATGCACTACGACCTGACCGCCGACGACCTGGCCGAGCACCTCCACCGCTTCGTGACCGAGTTCGGCGTCTCCGCCGTCGGCGGCTGCTGCGGGACGACACCGGCGCACCTGGCGGCCGTCGTCGAGCGCTGCCGCGACGCCGTGCCGGCGGTGCGGACGCCGGTGCACGAGCCGGCCGCCGCCTCCATCTACACCTCAGTGCCCTTCAAGCAGGACACGTCGTTCCTGGTGGTGGGCGAGCGGACCAACGCCAACGGGTCCAAGGCCTTCCGCGAATCCATGCTGGCCGCCGACTGGGACACGTGCGTGGCCATGGCGCGCGACCAGGTGAAGGAGGGCTCGCACCTGATTGACGTGTGCGTCGACTACACGGGCGCCGACGGGGTGGCCGACATGAACGAGGTGGCCAGCCGGTTCTGCACGCAGTCGAGCGTCCCCCTCATGGTGGACTCCACCGAGGGGCCGGTCGTGCGCGCCGCGCTGGAGTGGCTCGGAGGGCGCCCGATCCTCAACTCGGTCAACCTCGAAGAGGGAGACGCGCCGGGCACCCGGCTCGACACGTTCCTGCGTTTGGCCCGCGAATTCGGGGCAGCGGTGGTGTGCACCTGCATTGACGAGGAGGGCCAGGCGCGCACGTGGGAGTGGAAGGTGCGTGCAGCGCGGGCCATTCGCGACATCGCCGTCGAGCGCTACGGGCTGGAGCCCCAGGACCTCCTCTTCGACCCGCTGGCTTTGCCGCTGTCGACCGGCATGGAGGAGGGCCGCGGGGACGGGGTGGAGACGATTGAGGGGATCCGGGCCATCAAGGCCGAGCTCCCCGGGGTCTCGACCATCCTCGGACTGTCCAACGTGTCCTTCGGGTTGAATCCTGCGGCGCGCCAGGTGCTCAACTCCGTCTTCCTGCACGAATGCGTGGAGGCAGGCCTCGACGCGGCCATCGTCCATGCCTCCAAGATCCTGCCGTTGTCGCGGATCGACGAGCGGGCCAAGGAGGTCTGCCTCGACCTGGTCTACGACCGGCGCCACGAGGGGTACGACCCGCTTCAGGAGCTGCTCGCCCTCTTCGAGGGGGTCAAGGTCGGTCCGGCGGAGGCAGATGAGCACCTCGACTGGCCGGTGGACCGCCGGTTGAGCCAGCGCATCATTGACGGGAACCGCAACGGCCTGGAGGACGACCTGACCGAGGCGCTCGAGTCGGGGGTGGCGGCGCTCGACATCGTCAACGACGTGCTCCTGGCCGGCATGAAGGTGGTGGGCGACCGTTTCGCCTCGGGCGAGATGCAGTTGCCCTTCGTGCTGCAGTCGGCCGAGACGATGAAGACGGCGGTCGCCTTCCTGGAGCCGCACATGGAGAAGACGGACCAGGGCGGCAAGGCCACCGTCGTCCTGGCCACGGTCAAAGGCGACGTGCACGACATCGGCAAGAACCTCGTCGACATCATCCTGACCAACAACGGCTACGACGTGGTGAACCTCGGCATCAAGGTCGGCATCAACGAGATGATCGCCGCGGCGGAGGAGCGCCAGGCCGACGCCATCGGCATGAGCGGATTGCTGGTCAAGTCGACGCTAATCATCCGCGAGAACCTGGTCGAGCTGAACGAGCGGTCACTCTCGTCCATCCCGATCCTGCTCGGCGGGGCCGCGCTGACCCGCACCTACGTCGAGCGCGACCTGCGCGAGGTCTACGACGGACGGCTCTTCTACGGCCGCGACGCCTTCGAGGGATTGCGCACGATGGAACGGCTGGTGGAGCTCAACCGGACCGGCGAGGAGGACCCCGACTTCGGCCGGGAGATCTCCGAGCGCCGGGTCCCCAAACGGAGCCGGCTCGATCCGGACACGTCTCCGGTCGAGGGCCAGCCGGCGCGTTCGGCCGTCGCCGTGGACAACGAGCTGTTCGTCCCGCCGTTCGTGGGCACGCGGGTTGCCAAAGGCATCCCGCTCGACGACATCGTCGAGTACCTGAACCTGACGGCGCTCTTCCGCAACCAGTGGCAGTTCCGTCCCGAGGGAGGCGAGAACGACGCCGAGTTCAAGGACCGGGTCAAGGCGACGCTGCGCGAACAGCTGGCCATCGCCAAGGAGCGTGACCTCCTCGTGCCCCAGGTGGCCTACGGCCACCTCGCGGCGAACGCGGAGGGCAACGACCTCGTGGTGTGGAAGGACGAGTCGCGCTCGTCGGAATGGATGCGCTTCACGTTCCCCCGCCAGCGCAAGGAGCCCTGGCTCTGCATCAGCGACTTCTTCCGCCCGAAGGGCGCGGGCGGAGGCGACGAGGACTACGCCTCCTTCATGCTCTGCACCATCGGGCCGCGGGCGTCCGAGGAGGCGGCACGCCTGTTCGCCGAGAACCGCTACACCGACTACCTGTTCCTACACGGGCTCAGCGTCGAGATGGCCGAGGCCCTGGCCGAGTACTGGCACCGGCGCATCCGCGAGGAGCTCGGCTTCGCCGGCGAGGACGGCCCGACGCTGACCGGTCTGTTCCGCCAGCAGTACCGGGGCGGCCGCTACTCGTGGGGCTATCCGGCCTGTCCCGACCTGGCCGACAACGCCAAGGTGGTGGAGCTGCTCGGCGGGGAGCGCATCGGGGTGACGGTGAGCGAGGGGTTCCAGCTGCACCCCGAGCAGACGACCGACGCCATCATCTGCCACCACCCCGAGGCGAAGTACTTCGTGGCCTAGACGGGCGAAGGCGGGCCCTCAACTCGGGTACGACCATGGACCGAATTGGAGGGAGGAGGTCGCACTCGTGATGGCGGAATCTCCGATACTCACGCTCAGACTCACATCAGCGAGTGGGTGCTCACTCGCACTCGCCCGCTGAGTCGACCCGAGAGACCGCCACAGCTGGACCGCATCGAACGCGATGTCGAGGTTGATCTGAGCCTCACCGACCTGCGCGCCATCCACCTCGATGCTCAGTTTCCACTCGAGCGGATACGTCACCGTCGCGCCCGGCTCCAGTGACGCATCTTTGATCCGCTCGGCGCATCGCACCCGCGCCCGCCCGACCACCTCGGCCATTTCCGAGAGCGGGGGGCTCTCGCACAGCTGATGGACGAATCGTGCCTGCACGGCCGGTCGAACGAAGCGCGGCAAGAGCTTGAGCTCGCGCATGGAGCGCATGAGTCCTTCGTCCTCCTCGAGCCTGTCAGCGATTCGGACCACGAACTCAGTGTCGGAAGTTCCCATGACCTCTTCCCTTCTGCCCTTCGCTCTCCATCGACGTCACGACGAAGTGGTCCGGCATGCTGACCATCATTCGTTCTCCGGAATTCCGCGGTGGGGGAGAATCCGACGTTCTCCCAACTCGGGTATCGCCGACGGCGACATCTCCGGAAGTGATCCGGAACGAGTCGTGGCGCTCGAACCAGCGGCGCCGTCGTCGCGCACGTACTCGCCGCACGAGGGTGGGGCTCAGCGAGGCCGCGAGGAGGCCCACCAGGACCACGAGGATCACGACGAGATAGGGCGGCACACCATTCGTAGACGAAGACACGGGTGCGATGGTTGTCGTGGTCGAGGTGCTCGAAGAGGTCGGTGGGACGGTCGACGTCGTGCTCGTAGTCACCGTTGCGATGACCGTGATGGATCCGTTCGCGATGAACGTCTTCGTCCCCGGTGCGCATGGCGTGCTGGAGCCCGCCTGGGAGACCGTGCACGCCGAGACCGCGAGCACGGATCCGGTGGGATCGGTTCCCGGGACGGTGAACCAACCGACGAGATGACCTCGCGCAATGGCACAATCCTCGGAGATCTGGGCTCCCACGGCAAGCTCACAGGGGAAGGAGAGTTCCCGATCGGAGAGCTGAGTCGTCACACCGACCGTCGACCCGGATGTCGCCTGGGTGGGTTCGAAGGTCAGCGCCGCCGAGGTGGGCGCGGTCGAGCTCGTGGTGGTCGAAGTCGACGTGCTCGTCGTGCTGGTCGAGGTCGAGGTGCTCGACGAAGTGCTGGTGTCGGGCACGCTGCTCGTTGTGGGCTGGGCGCCACTCGGTTCGGTGCCGGACGCCAAGGATGCGACGACGACCAAGGCTCCGAGCAGTGTTCCTGACGAGATTCTGAGCAGCTTGCTCCGATCGAACGCGGTTGCCGAGAGTCGACGTCGACGGGAACAAGACACCCCGAACACCTTTCGCGTTCCACGCTGACGACGAGGTCGGGAGCCGAGGGTGTTCTTACCCCGAGGACCCGCACCGCAGCTTGGTGACGACCACACAGTAGACATCCGTCGCACGGATTATCCGGATGGGGCGTTGCCGACCCCTGAGACGAAGCTGGGCGGTCACGAAGTCGCGCTCAGGCCGAGGCGGAACGAAGAGTGCCCGCCGTCGCGGCGGAGACCGCCTCCCTGGCGTGGTAGCTCGAGCGGGTGAGGGGCGAGGCCTCGACGTGGGGGATGCCCAACGCCGCGCCCTCGGTGCGGAGCGCATCGAATTCCTCGGGTGTCCAATAGCGCGACGACCGGCAGGTGGTCACGGCTCGGGCGCAGGTACTGGCCGACGGTGACGATGGAGACGCCGACCGCCCGCAAGTCGGCCATGGTGGCGACGACCTCGTCGGTCGCGTTCGCCCAGCCCGACCATGAGGCCCGACTTGGTCAGAAGGCCAGCGGCGCCGGCCCGGGCCAGCACGCCGAGGCTACGGGCGTACCCGGCCGACGGGCGCACCGCGCGCTGAAGCCGGGCCACCGTCTCGATGTTGTGGTTGAGCACGTCCGGACGCGCCTCGAAGATGCGGTCGAGCGACTCGCGGTCACCCTTGCAATCAGAGATCAACACTTCGACCGTCGTAGTCGGCATGCGTACCCGGATGGCGCGGATGGTGGCGGCCATGGCCCCCGCTCCCCCGTCGGCCAGATCGTCGCGGGCGACACAGGTCACCACCGCATGCCCGAGGTGCATACGCTCCACGGCCTGGGCCACCCGATCGGGTTCGTCGGACGAAAGCGGCAGCGGGTGGCGCGTGTCGACCTGGCAGAAGCCGCAGGCGCGGGTGCAGCGTTCACCGTTGATCATGAACGTCGCCGTCCCGTCGGCCCAACATTCGTAGATGTTCGGGCATCCGGCCTCCTCGCACACCGTGACCAGTCCCAGATCGTGAACGGTGGCGCTCAGTGTGCGGTAGCCCTTTCCTATCCGCACTGGCACGCGGGCCCAGGGCGGCTTGCGTTCGGCGAGGCCGAGTCCGTCCTCTGGTGCCACGCCCGCCTGGCGTAGCCGCCGCAGCAACGGGCGCTCCGTCGAACGCGGCGCGATGCGGCCGAACCGGTCACGACGTCGTAGCGGTCGTGAACGCCGGCTCCGAACGCCTCGACCGCCCGGGCGACGAACACCTCGACGACCTCGTCCATCGTGACGTCCACCCCCTCTGCCTGCAGCGAGGTGACACCGCGGTCGGCGATGCCGCAGGGAACGATGTAGCCGAACATGGCCAGGTCGCATTCGACGTTGAGCGCGATCCCGTGCAGCGTACGGCGCCGGCCGGGACCGGACCGAAGCGTCCGCACCCCAATGGCGGCGACCTTTCGGGGCTCCGAGCCGCCCGCATCGACCCAGACACCCGGGTACTCGGGGTCGCTCGAGCAGCCCGTCAGCCCGAGGTCGTTCAGCGTCTCGATCAGCACGCGCTCGAGCCGGTGCACGTGGTCGGACCCGGCGGAAGGCAGGTCGGGAACGGTCACGATCGGGTAGGCCACGAGCTGTCCCGGGCCGTGGTAGGTCACGTCGCCGCCGCGGTCGGCGCGCTCGAGCACCGCGCCGACGCCCACAGGATCGACCAGCACATGGGAGGCATCGGCGTGCGCGCCGAGCGTGTAGACGTGCGGGTGCTCGAGGACAAGGAGGTAGTCGTCGCCCGCATGGACGAGCGCGTGCTGGAGGGCGTCGGCCTCGTGGTAGGGGACGGTGCCGAGGCCGCGGACGCGGAGCATGCTCAGGCCTTTACAGCTCCGCGGCCCAATCGCGGCTCGCCAGGAGCTCGGCGACGCGAGCCAGGAAGAGTGACACGTACGCTCCGTCGACGGCCCGGTGGTCCCAACTGAGGCCGATGACGCCGGTGGAGTGGATGGCGATCGACTCCGAGCCGTCGGGACTGAGTCACGACGACAGGCCGGCGAGCGATGCCGTCGGTGGCCAGGATGGCCACCTGGGGCTGGTTGATGATGGGGACCGTGAAGTAGGTGCCGAACGGCCCGTCGTTGGTGATGGAGAAGGTGCCTCCGGAGATGTCGTCGGCGTTGAGCTTCCTGGTGCGCGCCCGGTCCGCCAGGTCACGGATGCGGCGGGCGAGGCCGCGCAGCGTGAGCTCCTCGGCGCGATGGACCACCGGAACGATCAGGCCCTCGTGGGAGAGGTCGACTGCGATGCCCAGGTTGACCTCGGCGTGCACGAGCAGTGCTTCCTCGACCACCGACGCGTTCAGGAAGCGGAAAGTCGCGCAGTGCCTCGACCGACGCCCGGGCCACGAAAGGCAGGTAGGTCAGCGAGAAGCCCTCTTCGGCCCGGAAGCGCTCCCCCCAGGCGGCTCGCACGCGCTCGACCACCTCGAAGTCCACCTCCTTGGCGATGAAGGCGTGGGGCGACGTCGCCTTGGAACGAACCATGTGCTCCGCGGTGCGCCGGCGCATGTTCGAGAAGGGGATCAGCTGGTCACCCGCGCCACGCGGGACGGACGGAGGCGCCGTGGCGCGAACGGGCTCCAAGGACGGCGGTGCCTGCGGTGCCTGCGGTGCCTGCGGTGCCAGCGGCGGGGTGGGGCCGGGGCCCGCGGCTGCGCCGGAGCGCCGCACGTCGACCTCTCTCAAGACGTCGTCCCGGGTGATGCGACCGCCCGGCCCGGTGCCGTTGACCTCCGAGCGGTCGATCCCGTTCTCCGAGAGCAGCCGGCGCACCATGGGCGAGGTGACCGCGCGCTCGGCTCCGTCGTCTTGTACCTCGCCGCCGGGTTCCGCTCGTGTCTCGCCGGCAGGTGCCGGGGCCGGTTGGGGGGCCGCCGCGGGCCGGGAGGCGGGGGCCGGTTGCGGCGCCGCCGCGGGCTGGGGTGCCGGTGCCGGTTGGGACACTGGCGGTGGCGGGGTTGAGGACGGAGGCGGCGCGGCGGGAGTCGCCGGGGCGGCCGGCGCCTCCGAAGCCGGAGCGGCGGCGGGCGGAGTCGGCCGCAGAACCGTCACCGATCACGGCCAGCTTCACGCCCACTTCGACGGTCTCGCCCTCGGGCACGAGGATCTCGGTGAGCACGCCCGAGGCCGGAGACGGCACCTCGGAGTCGACTTTGTCCGTCGAGACTTCGAAGAGCGGCTCGTCGCGCTCGACGGCGTCGCCGACTCCCTTCATCCAGCGCGTCACCGTTCCCTCGGTGACTGTCTCGCCTAGCTGCGGCATCATCACGTCAGGCAAGGTGGAGTCCCCTTCCGGTCAGCGCCAGCATCGTCTCGCCGAAGGTCTCCGACAGCGAAGGGTGTGGCTGGATGAACTGCGCCACCTCGTCGGGGTAGGCCTCCCAGTTGACCGCCAGGTAGCCCCCGCTCAGCTGCTCGGTCACCCACGGGCCGACCATGTGCACACCCAGCACTCTTCCGGCCGACCCGTCGGGCCGCCGCTCGGCGACGATCTTCACCAGTCCCTCGGTGTCCCCGATGATCTGGGCCCGGCTGTTGCCGCCGAAGGGGTCCTTCTTCGTGACTACCTCCAAGCCTTCCGCCTTGGCCCGTTCCTCGGTCAGGCCGCAGAACGCCACCTCGGGATGGCAGTAAATGGCCCATGGCACCTTGGCGTAGTCGACCGGGACTACCGGCTCGCCCAGGATCCCCTTGACGACGACGATGGCCTCGGCGAAACCCACGTGGGCCAGCTGCGGCGCACTGGCCACCAGGTCGCCCACGGCAAACACCCCGGGCTCGCCGGTACGCATCAGCTCATCAGTCTCGACGAAACCTCGCTCATCGATTCGCACGCCGACGTCGCCGACAACGAGGCCCTCGGTCCGGGGGCGCCGACCGACGGATACGACGACCGCCTCCACCTCCCAGGACTGGTCGCCGGCGCGCACGGTCGTCACCGACCCGTCGGCCGAGGGAGTGTGCCCCTCGACCATGACGCCGGTCACGATGTCGATGCCCCGCTTCTTGAACGAACGCGTCACGAGTCGCACAACGTCTTCGTCGCAACCGGCGAGGATGGAAGGGAGCGCCTCGACGATTGTGACCTTCGACCCGAGGTCGGACAACAACGACGCGAACTCGCACCCGATCACCCCGCCGCCCACTACGGCCACCGAGGCCGGGAGCTCCTTGAGGTCCAAGAACTCGTCGGAGGTCATCACCCAGCGCCCGTAGACCTCGAAGCCCGGCAGGGTGCGCGGCACCGAGCCGGCGGCAAGCACGACGTTGCGCCCCACCAGCACCCGCCCGGCGTCCTCGCCGTCGACCACCGTGACCTGGTGCCCGTTGCCGAGAGCGCCGGTGCCCAAGACCGTCGTCACCTTGCGTCCCTTCAGCAGCCCGGCCAGGCCTTTCCAGAGCTTGTCCACCACCGCGTTCTTGCGGTCCTGGCTCACGGCGAAGTCGATCGTCACCCCATCCACCTGAATGCCGAACTCACCCGAACCGCCGACAGTACGACGTACGGCGGCCGTCTCAAGGAACTCCTTGGCGGGGATGCAGCCACGGTGCAGGCACGTCCCGCCGACCTTGTCGCGCTCAACGATCGCAATCGACAGTCCGGCAGCGGCGCCATAGAGCGCGGCGGCGTAGCCCCCAGGCCCGCCGCCAATGACGACTATGTCGAACTCGTCCTCTGCGCCCATCGACCGTCCTCTTCCTTCGCGTCTCACACCGGAACCAGCGCGCTCGGCCGTCTCGAACGGTCCCGTTCGCGCCGACCGGGAACTCGGTCCCGCGCCGACGTGTCCTTCTTGCGCAGCCTACCGTTCGCCGCGCGGGTCCCAGTCTTGACGCCGGGGTGTGTACAGCGTTCCATGCCGGCTCTCGACCCGGAACGGCCCGCCCCGGTCGGGGGGTATCGGTCCCGTCCCCGTGCCCTACCCGCTCGTCCCTTGCCCCGTGTCGGCGGCGAGCGTAGCGAGCTCGTCGACCCGGTCGTTCCACGGGTCGCCCGAGTGGCCCTTCACCCAGCGGAACCTGACGACGGCGTCGGGTGAGAGGGCGAGCTCCAACAGGGGCTCCCAGAGGTCACGGTTGGCCACGGGCTTGTTCTGCGAGTTCTTCCAATTGCGCCGCAGCCATCCTTCCCACCACCGGTCGGTGAAGCACTTGACGACGTAGGTCGAGTCGCTCACCACTTCGATCGCTCCCGCCGTCTCCCCGTTCGACGCGCCGGGGGCGGTCAGAGCGCGGAGGGCTTCGAGGGCGGCGGTGATCTCCATGCGCTGGTTGGTGGTGTGCCCCTCGGCGCCGCTGGCGAAGCGCCCTCCTGGGACGGCCCAAGCCCAACCCCCCCGGCCAGGATTGCCGCGGCAGGCCCCGTCGGTGTAGACGATCGTGGTCGGGCTGGCGCCCGCGGCCGCTGCGCTGGAGCCCGTCTCCGGGCGGTCAGGGTGCATGACGAATGTGTAACACCCCGGGGCGCGGGTCACGAAGAGGCCGAACCGGCCGGTACCGTTGGATGATGTTGTTCGACGGGATCAGCCACCAAGTCCCTGACACCGACCCCGGTGAGACCCAGGAGTGGCTCGATTCCTTCGACGCCGTCGTCGACGCAAGGGGCCGGGCCAGGGCGCGCTACCTGCTGATGAAGTTGCTGGAGCGGGCGCTCACCAAACAGGTCGACTTCCCCGCCACCGTCTCGACGCCCTACGTCAACACCATCCCGGCCGACGCCGAGCCGTGGTTCCCTGGGGACGAGTACCAGGAACGCCGGATCCGGGCCTACATCCGATGGAACGCGGCGACCATGGTGGTACGGGCCAACACGCGGTCGGAGGGCATCGGCGGCCATCTTTCGACCTACGCCAGCTCGGCCGCGCTCTACGAGGTGGGGTTCAACCACTTCTTCCGCGGCAAGGCGGACGGAGGCTTCGGGGACCAGGTCTACTTCCAAGGGCATGCGTCACCCGGGATTTACGCGCGTGCGTTCGTCGAGGGCCGCCTGACCGAAGAGCAGCTCGACCACTTCCGACAGGACGCGTCCGGAGAGGGGCTGCCCAGCTACCCGCACCCGCGGACCCTGCCTGATTTCTGGGAGTTCCCGACGGTGTCGATGGGCCTCGGCCCGATCGCCGCCATCTACCAGGCTCACGTCAACCGCTATCTGCACCTGCGCCGCCTGGTCGACACCAGCGCCAGCCGTGTCTGGTGCTTCGTCGGTGACGGCGAGATGGACGAGCCCGAGTCCGTCGGCGCGCTCGGTGTGGCGGGCCGCGAGCACCTCGACAACCTCATCTTCGTCGTCAACTGCAACCTGCAGCGCCTCGACGGCCCGGTTCGGGGCAACGGGAAGATAATCCAGGAGCTCGAAGCGCTCTTCCGCGGGGCGGGGTGGAACGTGATCAAGGTCATCTGGGGCTCGCGTTGGGACGCGCTCTTGGCCAAGGACGTCGACGGCGTGCTGCTCGACCGGATGAATACGACCGTCGACGGCGAGTACCAGAAGTTGGCCACAGAGTCGGGTGCCTACATCCGGGAGCACTTCTTCGGTCCCGACCCGCGGCTGCGCAAGATGGTCGAGGACCTCAGCGACGACGAGCTGGTGTCGCTGCCCCGAGGGGGCCATGACTACCGCAAGCTGTACGCGGCCTACAAGCGGGCCACCGAACAGCGCGGTGCACCGACGGTGATCTTGGCCAAGACCATCAAGGGGTGGACGCTCGGGCCCGAGATCGAGGCGCGCAACGCCACGCATCAGATCAAGAAGATGACCAAGGCGCAGCTGCGCGCCCTGCGCGACCGTCTCTACCTGACCGACGACATCCCCGACGCGGCCCTCGAAGGTGACCCTCCCTACGTGCGCCCGGCCGAAGGATCCGACGCCATGGAGTATCTGCGCGCCCGGGGCCGCGTCCTCGACGGCCCGCTCCCGGTTCGGATCGTGCGCCCCGCCCCCCCGAAGCGCCCCGATGCCAAGGTCTTCGAGGAGTTCGCCGCGGGGTCGGGAAAACAGGCGGTGTCCACGACCATGGCGTTCGCCCGCATGCTGCGCAACCTCGTGCGCGACCCGATCGTCGGTCCACTCGTTGCGCCCATTGTCTCGGACGAGGCTCGCACCTTCGGGCTGGAGGCGATCATCGCCGAGGCGAAGATCTATGCGCCCGAAGGCCAGAACTACGTTCCCGTCGACGCCGACCTGCCGCTCAGATACGCCGAGAGCTCGTCAGGCCAGGTGCTCGAAGAGGGCATCACAGAGGCAGGCGCACTGTCGACGTTCATCGCCCTGGCTACGGCCTACGCCACCTGGGGCCACCCCATGGTGCCCGTCTATCTCTTCTATTCCATGTTCGGGTTCCAGCGCGTCGGCGACCTGCTCTGGATGCTCGGTGACATGCGCGGCCGCGGCATTCTGGCCGGCTGCACCGCGGGCCGGACCACGCTCATGGGCGAGGGACTCCAACACGACGACGGACAGTCGCCCCTGCTCGCCTCGACCAACCCGGCGGCGTTGGTCTACGACGCCTCCTTCGCCTACGAGGTGGCCGTCATCATGGAGGCGGCCATCGCCGAGATGCTGGGACCGGCGCCCAGGGACCGTTTCTGGTACCTCACCCTTTACAACGAGACGTACCAGATGCCGCCACTGCCCACGGCCGATGCGGACGCGGTGCGAAAGGGCATCGTCGACGGTCTGTACCGGTTCTCGGTCGCGCCGGAGGTGCTGGGGAACGACGGGCTCAAGGCGTCACTGTGCTTCTCGGGCCCGATGTGGAGCGTGGCCGCCGAGGCGCAGCAGGTGCTGGCCGAACGCTACGGGGTGGCGGCGGAAACCTGGGCCGTGACGTCTTGGACGCGGCTGCGGTCCGACGCCCTGGAGGTGGAGCGGTGGAACCGCCTGCACCCCGATGCTCCGCCGCGGATGGCCCTCGTGACCTCGGCCCTGGGGAAGGGGACCGACCCGGTCGTGGCCATCACCGACTACATGCGCGCCGTGCCGGACCAGGTGTCGCGCTTCATCGAACGTCCCTACGCGTCTCTCGGCACGGACGGCTTCGGCCGCTCCGATGCCCGCGAGGCCCTGCGGACGCACTTCGAGGTCGACGCCGCCCACCTCGTAGTCGCCGTCCTTCAACAGTTGGCGCTGGCTGGGCGAGTGGAGCCGGCCTTCGTGGCCAAGGCCATCGACGATCTCGGCGTGCAGCCGATGGAAATACCGCCCTTCAGGGTGTGATCGCGGCCACGAACGTGGCCAGCGCCTCCTCCGCACCTTCGGGCACCGCCAGGCGCAGCGCGGGACGCCGACCGTCCAACTCGACGGCCACGTCGAAGAAGGCACAGCACTGCTTCTCGCGCTGACCGAGCGACACGGCAGCCGCCAGCGTGGCGTCGGAATCGTCGAGGACCAGGCGGACGGCGCCGGGCCGGGAATCGATCGCGATCACGCTGGGCGACGCCACGAGGGCGCGCCACTCCGCTTTGCGTTCGGCCAGACCCTCGACGTCGAGGGTGCAGGCGATCGGCGCGCCGTCGCCGGCGGCTTCCGCCATGAGGATGTCGCGCGTGAGCTCCATCTGGCCGAAATGTTGGAACAGCTCCTCCAGCACGTGAAGCAGTACCGCACCCTTGGTCTTTTTGTAAGGGACGGATTCGTCACGGTGGTGCCGCAGGTGCGAGGGCTGTTCCGCCGCGTCCAAACCGACGAGGTCCCGGCGGAGCCGGAGGCGAGCGTCGGCGACGCGTCCGACGAGCTCGGCGACCGGGCCGGTGGCGCTGAACTCGGCGGCGCGGTCCCGCTCGACGGTGCGTCCGGCCACCGTGGCGCCACCCCAGTACTCCATGACGCCGAGGCAGTGGGTCAAGATGGCGTAGGGCGAGTTGGCGCCCGGAAGATTCGGTTGGCGGTTGGCCAGCTCGTCGCCCAGCTCCTCGGCGATGGCGGACATGGTGTCGAGCGCCAGGTCGGCGAACCACAGGTAGTCGGCCGCGGAGACCGCGACCGCGCCGTCAGTGGGCGACCCAGGCATCAGGGTCGGTCACCATTCGCTGGACGTGTGCCGGGAACCGGCCCGTGATCACGTCGGTCAGCGACACCTTCTCGAGCACCGAGCGCAGGCTGGCGCGCACGGCGACCCAGATCTGTTGGAGGTGCTCGGCGGCCCCGTCGTAAGTCGTGGCCTCGGGCCGATAGCCGCGGACCTCGGCCAGTGGGCCGTCGAGGGCACGGATGACGTCGGCGATCGTGATGTCACCGGGGTCGCGGGCCAGGCGGTAGCCGCCCTCCGCGCCGCGCTGGCTCGCCACCACGCCGGCCCTTCGCAGGTCGGCCAGGATGGCGCCCAGGAACCGGGGCGGAAGCCCCTGCTGCTCCGCCAAGGACTCGGCGGTCTGCGGCGTGCCTGCGGCAGCGAGGGCGAGGAGCGCGCGGATGCCATAGTCCACCTTGGCCGGGATGTGCATAGTCCGAGTCTGCCCTGCCCGCGCCCCTGGGGCACGTTTTTGGGCGGCTCGGGCGCCATGAGAAGATCGCGGCATGGCACGAATCGATCTGCACTTGAGCGGTGACCCCGAGTCCGACGCCATGCTGAGCCGGGACCCGTTGGCCCTCCTGGTCGGCATGGTGCTCGATCAGCAGGTCACCCTGGAGAAGGCGTTCTCCTCCCCGGCCGAGCTGGCCCGACGCCTCGGGGGCCCCCTAGATCCGGCGGCGATCGCCGCGATGGAGCCGGACGAGCTGGCCGAGATCTTCCGCGCCCGCCCGGCGCTCCACCGCTACCCAGGGTCGATGGCGGCGCGGGTCCAAGAGGTGTGCCGCGTCGTGGCCGAGGACTACGGGGGGAAGGCGGACCGAGTCTGGAAGGGCACCGCGAGCGGAGCCGAGCTGTTGGCCCGGATCAGGGCACTGCCGGGGTTCGGCGAGAGGAAGGCCAGGATCTTCGTCGCTCTGCTCGGCAAGCAGCTGGGCGTCCGTCCCGAGGGGTGGGAAGAGGCGAGCAAACCCTTCGGCGAGCCCGGCAGCTATCTCTCGGTGGCCGACATCCGCGACAGCGACAGCCTGGACAAGGTCCGGGCCGGCAAGAAGGCGATGAAGGCCAAAGCCAAGGCGTCATCCACAGCCAAGGGCGCGCCCGGGAGCGCGATCAAGGGCACGAAGTCGGCCACGCCAAGAACCAAGGCTGGCGCCAAGGCGTGAACCAGGGCGCCGCGGGCCTGGCCGGCCGACGCCTCTACCTCTGCACTCCTGATCGCGACGACCTCGAACAGTTCGCTGCCGCTTGCATCGAAGGTGGGGTTGACGTCGTCCAGCTGCGTGACAAGCAGCTCGAGGCGCGACCCCTGCTGGCCCGAGCCCGGAAACTCAGCCGCGTGTGCCGCGACCACGGCGTGCCGTTCATACTCAACGACCGACCCGACCTGGCACTCGAGGCGGAGGCGGACGGGGTGCACGTGGGCCAGGACGATGCGCCGGTCGCGCTGGCGCGCCGGATCCTCGGGCCCGACGCAATCGTCGGCCTCTCGACCCACGCACCCGCGGACCTCGCCGACGCGGCGGAGCAGGACGTGACCTACATCTCGGCGGGGCCAGTCGAGGCGACTCCGACCAAGCCCGGTCGTCCCGGGGTCGGCCTCGGCTACGTCAGCGTGGCCAGCGCGCGCTCACCCGTCCCCGTCTTCGTGACCGGAGGCGTGACGCCGGAACGGGTGCCAGAGCTGTCGGCCGCCGGCGTCACGCACTTCGTGGTCGTGCGATACCTGACGCAGGCTGCGGACGCCCGTGCGGCGGCCCGTGCGCTGCGTGACGCTATCGATCGGTACGCGCCCTCGGAGTCATGATTCGACGCGCTGCGACGACACGAGTACCCAATAGGCGGCTACTACGACCCAAGAATGCCTGTGACCAGACTCAGACGCAGGGTCGTCAATGAAGGCGGTGCCACCCCTCGGATTCAAGCCTGGACAAGAACTTCTGAGCACGAACAGGCACGAGGCGGAGATGCAACTATGTCAACGGGTAGTGTCGAACTAGATCCAACACCAAGGTGGATCACGATCGTAGAGGAGGGAGGCCGATGACCACTGCAATTAGTGCGCTTGGCACTTCCCGAGGTCCGCATAGCTTCTGAACCTCCGAAGGACAAGCGCTTTCTCAGGAGAGCTCCTTGACCACTCTCAACAATGACCTGACAATGCGTCCCATCAGCGGACGCGTTGAATTGGAAATGTTTTGTCAGTTGCCGTACGTCCTAAACGAGGAGTTGTCAGACGACCTCGCAACCGGTCGACGTCGCCCCCAGTGGATGTGGGTGGCCCTTCGGGGTGAACGTGTGGTCGCCAGGGTCGCCTGGTGGGGAAACGCCGAGGAAAATAAGCTCCAGGTTCTCGACGTGCTCGATGTTGACGATGCAAGCGTCGACCGCGTCGACCGCGTCGACCTCATGTCCGAACTGCTGAGCGCGGCGACGACGCAGGTCATCCCCGCGGGTTCCCGACCACCCGAATACAGCCGCTTCGTACCGCCCGACTGGCGGAATCACCCGGCGACGGCGAGCGGCATCGCGGACCGGATGGCAGCACTGGAGCGAACGGGAGCCCGCCCGCTCGTCGAACGACTCCGGTTCCAGTGGAACCCGGGGACCCCGATCTTCGGGTCGTCCAATAGCGTGACGTTCCGGCAGCTTCTCGACGACGAGGAGATTCTCGAGTTGATGACCCTGGCCATGGACGGGACGCTGGACGCTCATAGCCAAGACGACTTGGCGCATATGCCTCCTCGAGAAGCGGCAGCTCGTCATTTTGACGACGAGCTCGCGTCCTACAAGAGCCCGCGAGCCTGGTGGCACGTCGCAATGCGGGGCGATGGCGAACCAGTGGGCTTTGTGATGCCCGCTCGTAATCACTACAACGCGATCATTGCCTATCTCGCTGTCCTTCCCAGGCACCGAGGCAACGGCTACGTCAACGAGATACTGGCCAAAGGCACCGATATCCTCGCTCGAGAGGACGTTCCACGCATCCGCGCCTCGACGGACCTCGCGAACGTCCCGATGTCGGCGGCATTTGAGCGAGCCGGATGGGACAACTTCGAGCGGACGATCAATATGACTTGGTGACAATCCCCGCGGGTTCCCGGGCAGGTCGTAGTAGCGGTTGATTACGACCTGCTTGGAACTACGCCGTTATCGGCGCCTCGCGGTCCGCCATCTTTGCGTGCACGTCAGCATCGTGGGCGAATGCTTCGAGGACAGTTCCGAACCGTTCACCGGGGGTCCTCACCCTCGCCGACGCCAACTGTGCGTTCCAAGCCCTCCTTCAGTGGCGCCGTTCGAGCCAGCCCAACAGGAGGGCGATCACCCTCGGGTCGGCGCGCAGCCAGTGACCCGCGCCGTGCACGACGTGGAGCTCGGAGGGTCCCGTGGCCGCCGCCGCGAGCGCGCGGGCGTCGGACAGGGGGACATCGGGGTCGTCGGTGCCGTGGACGACCAGGAGGGACCGGCCCTTCAGGAGAGCGGCATCCGCCACGGGATCGAAGACCGAGAGCTCCTTCGCCCACGCCTCGACCGAGGCCGGGAACCCCGGCGTCGAGACCACTCCGCTCAGCACGCAGCGTTCGAGCAGTGCGTCGGGTTTGGCCCCCAGTGGCGCCAGGTCGGCCGGCGTTCCGAGGCAGGCGATTCCGGCCACTCGGTCGTCGCGCGCAGCCAGGTGGAGGGCGAGCACACCCCCGAACCCGAAACCGACTACGACACGGGGCGAGGACTCGGGGATCTCGGCCTCCGCCGCGAAGGCCAGGTCGTCGAGCCAACCGAGCGGGGAGAAGTCGCCGGCCGATTCGCCGGCGCCGCGCAGGACGGCCGTGACGACCCGCCAGCCCGACTCACGGTGCAGACGGTCGGCCAGTGCGGGGTAGGTGACCGCCACGTCGGCGCCTACGCCCTTCGTCCGTGGCAGGTCGTGGCACAGCACGACTTGACCCCGTACAGAAGCGCCGGGACCCGATGCGCTGGCGTACGTGGCCAGGTCGCCCGCGGGACCCGGCTGGAGCCGGAATGGCCCCGGCACTCAGATCCCGATGCGCTGTGCCAGCAGCTCTCGGTGATAGGACGGGTCGCCGAGGAGGAGCTCGGACGACTTCGCCCGCTTGAAGTAGAGGTGGGCCGGGTGCTCCCAGGTGAACCCGATGCCGCCGTGGATCTGGATGTTCTCGGCGGCGGAGTGGAAGTAGGCCTCGGAGCAGTACGACTTGGCCAGGCTGGCCACGACCGGCAACTCGTCGGAGTCCTCGGCTGCGGCCCACGCGGCGTAGTAGGCCGCCGACTTCGCCGACTCGACCTCGAGCAGCATGTCGGCGCACTTGTGCTTGATGGCTTGAAAGCTGCCGATCGGGCGGCCGAACTGGATCCGCGTCTTCGCATACTCGACGGAGGAGTCGAGCACGCGCTGCGCCCCACCCACCTGTTCGGCGGCCAGCGCCACCGCGGCGAGGTCGAGGGTCTTGGTCAGCCCGGGTTCTGCGCCACCGTCGGTACCGATGAGCGTCGCCGGTGTGGCGGCGAACTCCAGTCTCGCCTGCTTGCGGGTCTGGTCCATCGTCGGGAGAGGCGTGCGCGTCAGGCCTGACGCGTCACCGGGCACCGCGAAGAGGGACACGCCGTTGGCCGTCCGCGCCGCCACCACGATGAGGTCGGCGACGTGGCCGTCGATCACGAACATCTTGTGACCGTCGAGCACCCAGCCGTCACCCTTCTGCGTCGCCGCGCACTCGATGCCACTGAAGTCCCACTTGCCGTTGTCCTCGGTGATGGCGAGGGTGCCGATCGTCTCACCCGACGCCAGCCCCGGGAGCATGGCCTTCTTGGCGTCGTCGTCGCCCGAGGAGAGCAGCGCGTTGGCGGCGAGGGCGACGGTGGAGAAGAACGGCGCGCACAACAGTGCGGCGCCCATCTCCTCGAGCACGACCGTCAGCTCGACGTAGGTGAAGCCGGACCCACCGAACTCCTCGGGGATGGTCAGCGACTGGAGTCCGAGCTGGTCGGCCATCTGGCTCCAGACGGCGGGGTCGTAGCCCTCGGTCGTGTCCATCAGACGCCGGACCTCGGTCTCGGGCGACTTCTCGGCGAGGAACCGCCGGACCGAGGTGCGAAGCTCCTCTTGCTCCTCACTGAACGCAAAATTCATTGCCCGGGCTCCTCTGCCTGCTTCCCCCGGCAGCCCGCCGGCGGTTCCGATGCTTCCTCGGCCGTGTCTACCAGACCCGGGGCCACCGTCACCAACGGGTCCGGGGCTGTGCCACGCTGGAGGGACGCGCGCTCGGGTCGAGGCGCACCGCGGCGACGGCGACGACCGAGGACCAGGAAGAGGTGATGGATGGGACAGCTGGAGGAGATCTGGAGCGATGCCCGGGCCGAGGTCCACCAGATCGTGGTGGGACCGATGGACAACAACGTGTACATCCTGCGTTGCAAGAGGTCGGGAGAGGCCATGCTCGTCGACGCGGCGAATGAACACGAGGCCCTGCTCCCCATCTGCCGGGACCTGGGCGTGAACCAGGTGGTCGAGACCCACGGTCATTGGGACCACATCCAGGCCGTCCCGGCCGTCCGTGACGCCGGCATCACGGTGGCCGTGACCAGCGCCGACGCGGCAATGCTGCCGAGCTACGACCTCATCCTCGACGACGACGAGATCCTCCAGGTCGGCGACCTGCGCCTGCGCACCCTGGCCACACCGGGCCACACCCCCGGCTCCATCTGCTTCGCCGTCGAGGGCACCAACTTGTTGTTCAGCGGCGACACCCTCTTCCCGGGAGGCCCGGGCAACACCTCGTTCGAGGGCGGCGACTTCGACACGATCGTGACGTCCATCGACCGCCGGATTTTCGCCGAATTCGCACCGGACACCCTCGTCCTCCCCGGCCACGGGAACTCCACCACCGTGGGCGAGGAATCCCCCCACCTCCAGGAATGGGTCGACCGCGGCTGGTGAGCCGGCGTGTCGCGAAGCCCGGTCCGAGAAACCCGACTAAAACGCTAAGCTTTTGGGGATGACGGAAGCGCCGCCGCTGCTCGAGGTGAGGGACCTCCACGTCTCGGCTGACGAAGGAGCCATCCTGCGCGGAGTGGATCTGATCGTGGGCCGCGGCGAGGTCCACGCGCTCATGGGGCCCAACGGTGCCGGGAAGTCGACCCTTGCCGGCGCGCTCATGGGACACCCCTCCTACCGGGTGACGCGAGGGAGCATCCTTCTCGACGGCGAGGACGTGACCGACTGGCCGACCGACGTGCGGGCCAAGGCGGGGATGTTCCTCGCCTTCCAGTACCCCCAGTCCATTGAAGGGGTGTCGGTCACCCAATTCCTGCGGCCGGCGATGGCGGCACGTCGCGACACCGAGGTCTCCGTGCTTGAGGTCCGCGTCCTCTTGACCGAGTGGATGGATCGGCTCGGCATGGACCCGTCATTCGCGTCCAGACACCTGAACCAGGGCTTCAGCGGCGGCGAGAAGAAGCGCAACGAGATCCTTCAGATGGCGCTGCTCGAGCCGCTCGTCGCCGTGCTCGACGAGACGGACTCGGGTCTCGACATCGACGCGCTGCGCGTCGTGGCGCGCGGTGTGCGCGCGGTGCGAGAGGACCGGCCCGAGCTCGGCGTCCTCGCCATCACGCATTACCAGCGGTTGCTCGAGGAGCTCGTGCCCGACGTGGTCCACCTCCTGCTCGACGGGAGGGTCGTGGCGAGCGGCGGACCCGAGCTGGCCCGTCGCGTCTCGGCCGAGGGCTACGAGGCGTGGCGATGACGGGTCCCGGAACACCCGCCCCGGCTCCACTCAACACCGAGGCGCTGCGCAAGGACTTCCCCCTCCTGACGCGCACGGTCAACGGCCGGCCGATCGTGTACCTCGACTCGGCATCGTCGGCGCTCCAACCCCAGGCCGTCATCGGCGCCATGAGCCGCTACTACGAGACGACGCACGCCAACGTGCACCGCGGGGTCTACGCCACCGCCGAAGAGGCGACCGCGCTCTACGAGCGCTCGCGCCTGGTGGCGGGCCGATTCATCGGCGCGCCGGACCCGGCCCACGAGGTCGTGTTCACCAAGAACACGACCGAGGCACTCAACCTGGTGGCTCACTCCTGGGGTCGCGCCAACCTGCGAGCTGGCGACGCGGTGCTGCTCACCGAGATGGAGCACCACGCCAACATCGTGCCCTGGCAGATCCTCTCCGAGGAGTTGGGTGGTCTCGACATCCGGGCCATCCCGATCGACGGCGACGGCCGTCTGGTTCTGGACGACCTCGAGCGCCTCGTGGACGGGGTCAAGCTCGTCGGCGTGTCCACCATGTCGAACGTGCTCGGCACCATCAACCCGGTGCGCATCATCGCCGACGCCGCGCACCAAGCCGGCGCCGTGGTGGTGGCGGACGGTGCGCAGCTCGTCCCGCACGCGCCGGTCGACGTCACTGCGCTCGGAGTGGACTTCATCGCGTTCTCGGCCCACAAAATGATGGGCCCGACCGGTATCGGCGTGCTCTGGGGGAAGGGCGACCTGCTCGACGCCATGGCGCCGTTCCTCGGTGGCGGCGGCATGATCCTCGACGTGAAGCTCGACTCGTTCCGGCCCGCGCCGCCGCCGGCGCGCTTCGAGGCCGGCACCCCGCCCATCGCCGAGGCGGTGGGGTTGACCGCCGCCATCAGATACCTGAGCGAAATCGGGATGGATCGGGTGCGCGCCCACGAGTTGGCGCTCACCAACCACGCGCTGGCCCGGCTCGACGAGAAGCTGGGGCCGGACTGCCGCATCTTCGGGCCGCCGGCCGGTGACGACCGGGGCGGCGTGCTCTCCATCGCCTACCGCGACGTGCACGCGCACGACCTGGCCCAGGTGCTCGACCAGTTCGGCGTGTGCGTGCGGCCGGGCCACCACTGCGCCAAGCCCCTGATGCGCAAGCTGGGGGTGCAGGCGACGGCGCGGGCGTCGCTGTCCCTCTTCAGCGACGAGCACGACATTGAGGTGCTGATCGAGGGATTGGTGGAAGCCGGTAGGTTGTTCGGCTGATGGCCGACCTCGAAGAGCTCTACCGCGAGATCATCCTCGACCACTACCGCTCGCCTCGCAACCGCGGCGAGCTCGAGTCGCCTCCCGCCCACCGCGTCGAGGGCTTCAACCCTTTGTGCGGCGACGAGGTCGTAGTCAGCCTTATCGTCGAGGACGGCACGCTGGCCGACCTCAAGATCGGGGGATCGGGCTGCTCCATCAGCCAGTCGTCCGCCTCGCTCATGTCGGCCGCGGTGAAGGGCAAGGGTCTCGACGAGGTCCGCAAGCTCATCAGCACGTTCAAGGGGATGATGTCGATCCACGAGGCGTCGCTCGGAGACCACGACCTCGCCGACGACGAAGTCGAGGACGAGCCCGAGGAAATCGACCTCAGCCAACTGGGCGAGCTGGCAGCCCTCCAGGGCGTGGTCAAGTTCCCCGTGCGCATCAAGTGCGCCACGTTGAGCTGGAACGCGCTCGCCCAGGGACTCGACGAGGTGGCGACGGTCGCCTCCTGAGGACCATCGTCGGGCGCCCCTCGCCGGCGTCGCCGGATCAGGTGGGACTGCAGACGGTCGGGTTGTAGGGCGCGACCGTCGTCGTGGTCGTCGCCGGGGTCACCGCCGCGCCGCCCGCACCCGAAGACGCGGTGCTGACGCTCGGGGCCACCGTGGCGGGGGTCACGGTCGGTGGGGGTGTGGCACCCCGTTGACGTCCGGCGGCGGGTTGGTCGGCGTGACCAGGCTCGAACCGAACACGTTGACCAGCAGCTGCTGTGCCGCCGGCTGGTCGATCGTGAGCACGTCGCCGAGGCCGCCGAACGCGCTCGACGCCACCGTCGGGAGCGTCTGGGCCTGCAGGTTGGCCGGGTTGAAGGAGTGGTACGTGAGGGCGAGCCCGATGAGCTCGTTGAAGCTGAGACCGTCGTCGATGGAGACGCCTTCGTGGATCGAACCGATGAACGCGTTGACCGTCAGGGGGTTCACCTTGGACTTCGCCGCGTCCATCAGGGCGCGGATGAAGGTGTCCTGGCGCTGGATGCGACCGAAGTCGCTGGTCGGGTCAGACTGCCAGTACCCGTTGGCGTAGTACTCGTAGTGCCGCGCCCGAGCGACGGCCAGTGCTTGGAAGCCTCCGAGCAGCTGGCAGCCGGGCGTGGTGATGTTGAGACCCGAGTACGAATCCTTGGCCGGATAGTTGAAGTTGAGGTAGATCCCGCCCAGGGCGTTCACCGCGTCCTGGAACCCGGAGAAGTCGACCTGGACCACGTGGTTGATGGTGACTCCGAAGTTGGCCGTGATGGTCTTGACGAGCTGGTTGACTCCCGAGTTGTAGGCAGCGTTGATGCGGTTGTAGGTCCCGAACTGCTCCGAGTCGGGAGGGAGCATGGTGACCACGGTGTCCCGGGGGATCGACACGACCTCAATCTGCTTGGTCGACGGCGTCACCCGCCAGAGCTGCACGACGTCGCTGCGCTGGCCCGTGACCTCCGAGGCGGAACCGAACGCGCCCGCCTGCGCGCTGCTGTCGCCGACCCGGCTGTCCGAACCGATGACGAGGATGGTGAACGGCTGCCCGCTCTGCACGGCGACCTCGTCGGCCACGTGGATCTTGTTGATCTGGTCGAAGCGGTAGCGAAGATAGGCGTAGCCGCCGCCGGTGACGCCCACCGCGAGCACGACCACGGCGGCGGCGATGACGGCGACCTTCTTGCCCAGGCTCCACCGGGGTCGACCGCCACGGCGGCGCCGCGAGTTGCTCTCGTCGACTCGCGTCCCGAGGGCCCGCAACCCCGATTCGTTCGCGACGCGACCGGTGTCGGCGCCGCCCCTCATTTCGCGGCCTAAGGCCGACAGTCCTTCCTGGTTGGCGACTCTGCCACCGCGTCCGGGAACGGAGCGGCCCGAGCCGTCGCCCGGGGGACGACCGTTCGCCATGGACTTACGGTACCAAGCGCCGCCGGCCATTCAGTGGCACGGCCCGCAGGCTCAGGCGGTGTTCTGATAGCCGGCGTAGCCCGTCTTCTCGAGCTCGAGCGCCAGCGCGGCGTCCCCGGTGGCCACGATGCAGCCGCCGACCATGACGTGCACCAGGTCGGCTTCGAGCTCCACCAGGAAGCGGTTGAAGTGCGTGATGGCGAGGATGCCGACGCCCCACTCCGTGGTCGCTTGCTGCAACCGGCGCGCCACTTCGCCCAGCGCGTCGACGTCGAGGCCGGAGTCGATCTCGTCGAGCACGCAGATCGACGGCCGCAAGACGCCGAGCTGCACCATCTCGGTCCTCTTCTTCTCGCCGCCCGAGAGGTCGACGTTGACCGGGCGGTGCAGGAGCCGCTCGTCGAGACCGACCGCCTTGGCTTCGTCGACCATACGCGCCGCGAGCGCCGAGCCGGTGTGGGTCCCGGTGGCGGCGGCGAGGAGCGAGTCGAGGGCGACGCCGGGCACCTCGAGCGGGTGCTGGAGCGCAAGGAACAGCCCGGCACGAGCCCGCTCCCAGGCGGGACGGCCGCTGAGCTCCTCTCCGTCGAGGGTGATGCTCCCCGCCGTGACCTCGGTGCCAGGGCGGCCCATGAGCGCGTGCGCCAGGGTGCTCTTCCCCGAGCCGTTGGGTCCCATGATGACGTGCACCTCTCCGCTGCGCACCCGCAGGTCGACGTCGTGGAGCACCTCGCGGCCGCCCGCCGACGCGGTCAGGCCCCTCACCTCGAAGACGTGCTCACGCCCCGTTCCCTCGGCGTTCACGGCAACACCACCGAGACCTTCCCGTCCGCGACCTCCAGGGCGTAGACCGGGACAGGCTGCGTCGCCGGCAGCGAGCACGGATCGCCGGTGACGAGGTCGAACGTACTGCCGTGCCGCGGGCACTCGATTTGGCAGTCCTCGGCCCACACCTCGCCCTCGGAGAGCGAGTAGTCCTCGTGGCTGCACTCGTCACCGACGGCGTGGAACTCGTCCCCGATGCGCACCAGCGCGATCCGGAGGCCGGCCACGTCGAAGCGCCTGGCCTCTCCCGGAGCGAGCTCGTCGGTCCGGCACAGCACGATGGTGTCAGCCATGCGTCGCCGACCCCCCGTCGTGGAGGGCGGAGCCGAGCCGCTCGTGGACTTCGCGGCGGAGCAAGGGCGCAGCCGCGGGCACCGGGCCGCGGTCGATGATGTCGTCGAAGAACCCGCGAACGATGAGACTCTCGGCCACCTCGGGCGTCACCCCCCGTGACTCCAGGTAGTAACGCTGATCCTCGTCGACCGGTCCGACCGTCGACGTGTGCGAGCACTTCACGTCGTTCTCGAGGATGTCGAGGTTGGGCACCGAGTCCGCGTGTGCCCCCTCGTCGAGGACGAGGTTGTGGTTGGTCTGATGAGCGTCGCTGCGCACTGCGCCCCGGTGGACGCGGATCGAGGCCGCTGTACACCGAGCGCGAGTGGTCGGCCACGGCTCCTTGGCACAGGAGCTCGCTGTTGGTCCGGGGGGCGACGTGGTCCTGAAGGGTGCGGACGTCGTGCACCTGCTCGCCGCGCCCGAGGTAGGCGGAGAGGATCTCACTGCGTGCGTCACGGCCGTCGACGGCGACGTCGGCCCGGATCCGGTCGTACGCCGCGCCGAGTCCCACGGTGAAGGTACGCACGGTGGCGCCTTCCCCGCCTCGCGCGGCAAGGCGGGCGATCGACCACGCATCATCGCCCAGCACCTGGAGCGAGACGTAGGAGAGAGAGGCATGCCGCGCCGCGGAGAGCTCGGTGACGGGCACGACGAGCGACGAGACCGCGGGGCCGGCGAATACCTCGACGACAGCCACCGAGGACTTCTCCTGGGCGCGCACCGAGGTGCGGGGCAGCATCGCCGCGGCCTCGGCGTCGCACCAGTGCACGACGAGGATCGGATCCTCGACTCGGACCCCTGCCGGCACGTCGACCACGACGACGTCGGGGACGAACGCGTCGTTCAGCCGCACCAGGGCGTCCCCGCCCTCGAGCACCGAGCCCACGATGTCCACGGCACCGGCGACGTCGCCCGATGCCCCGACGGCGAGTCCGGCGCCCGACATGTTCGTCGCAGACACCGGCGACCCGTTGTGCACGAGCACGAGCGCGGCAGTCGGACCCAGGGCGGCGGCCACGGACGCCGCGAGATCCCGTCCGGCCGACGTCGCTCCGTTGGCCCGGGCCGGTTCGAACCGGTCGAGCTCGAGTTGGTCGATCGGCGTGTAGCGCCAGACCTCCTCGACCTCGGAGGGCAGCGGGATCGACGCGAAGGCCTCGTAGCCTGCGGACCGCCGGTCACGGAGCCACCCCGGGCCGGCCAGGGCGGCCGAGCCCTCGGCGCTGAACGTGTGCAGGATGAGTCCCTTCCGGAGGCGAGTGCGGCTCATGCATCCTACGTGCCCTGTGCCCACCTCCCGCCGGGTCCCGGTGGCCGGGTTGCGCCGCGGGCCCGTCGGGCGCCCGGACGCCGCTATAGCCTCGGAGCTCATGGGAGACCTCACGAATTTCGAGTCGCCGGTACTCACCATTGAGCAGGACGGGGCCGTCGCGACGGTTTGGTTGGACCGGCCCGAGGCGCGCAACGCCATGGGTATGGACCTCTGGCGCGACCTGCCGAGGGCCATGGCCGTCGTCGGTGCCGAGCACGCCGTGCGGGCGGTGGTCATCGCGGCGAAAGGGCCGCACTTCTCGGTCGGGCTCGATCTCAAGGCGATGGGGAGCACGCTCGCCGGTGGCATGGGCGAGGGGGCCGGGGACGGTTCCTCGGGTGCTCCGTCCTCCCCGTCCATGGCGGCACGGGCCCGGGCGGGACGGTCCGAGGTGCTGCGGCTGCAGGACGCCATCACCTCGGTGGCGAGCTGCCCCAAACCGACCGTGGCCGCCGTGCACGGCTACTGCATCGGGGGAGGCGTCGACCTGATCGCGGCGTGCGACATCCGCCTGGCGTCGGCCGACGCCGTGTTCTCGGTCCGCGAGGCCAAGATGGCGATCGTCGCCGACCTGGGCTCGTTGCAACGCCTCCCCGCCATCATCAGCGCAGGCCACCTCAACGAGCTCGCCCTCACCGCGAAAGACATCAGCGCGGAGCGGGCGCGCGACATCGGGCTCGTCAACGACGTCGCGGCCGATGCCGAAGGAGTGCTGAAAGCCGCCCGGGCTCTGGCGTCGGAGATCGCCGCCAACTCCCCCATCGCCGTCCAGGGGACCAAGGCTGTCCTGGCCGCCAACGAGGGCCGGACGGTGGCGCAAGGCCTGGAGTACGTGGCGACGTGGAACGCCGGCATGCTCGCTTCGGACGACCTCGTCGAGGCGGTGACGGCGTTCATGGAGAAGCGCTCACCGAAGTTCACCGGCCGGTAGCGCCGGCGAGCGCCCCGGCTCGCCGAACCGAACTCGTTCCCGCCGGGTCAGTGTGACTGTGAAACGAACGCAGCCACGGCGCGCCTTCGGGCTTCTCGTTTTCGTCGCCCTGATCGTGACCTCGTGCGGCGGGACCACCGGCTCGCCGACGACGTCGAGGGAAAGGCTCGGTGCGATCACGGGCACGCTCCGTCTGGAGGTGGGCATCGCCGCGCTCCCGAACGGCGGAGCGGTGCCGGGTGAGGTGACCGCCCTCAACGGGCAGGGGCGGCGATACTCCCAGGCCGTGCCGCGTCTCGGCGGGTTCACCCTGCGGCTCCCGTCCGGCCGGTACGAGCTGTCGGGCACCTCGCCTCGGTTCGACGGAGGAACCTCGGTCTGCGCTGCCGGGCCGATCACCGTTCGAGCAGGGCGAACGGTGCATCGGGACGTGAGCTGCGAAGGGCCGTGATCGGCGCCTTCCCAATTCCCTCAGCGCTTGCGGCGCCACCAGCGGCCGGCGGAACGCTCGCGGCGGGCGTCCTCGGCCCTGACCTCGTCGAGGATATCGGGTGCCACGTCGTTGACGATGTCCTCAGCCGAGCTCAACAGGTCGGCCACACCCTCCCCGGCACCGCTCGGCTCGTCCTCGAGCGCCGGCTCGACCAGGCTGCCGTGGATCCAGCCCACATCGGCCATACGCCGGTGGTACTGGGGGCAATTGTCGGGACAGCGCCATGGCGCCTCGGGCGCGAGGTCGAGCACGCAGAAGCGGGCGGCTTCGCCGGACGCGTACGTCCGGCTCTGAAAGTGGATGCACTCCTCGCGCATGGGCATCGCCTTATGGTGCCACGCTGACGGCGATCAGCCGACCGCGCCCTCCATCTGCAATTCAATCAGCCGGCTCCACTCCACCGCGTACTCCATCGGCAGCGTCCGCGTCACCGGCTCGATGAAGCCGTTCACGATCATGCTCATGGCCTGACTCTCGGACAGCCCGCGGCTCATGAGGTAGAAGAGCTGGTCCTCGCCGACCTTCGAGACCGTGGCCTCGTGGCCGATGCGCGCGTCGCGCTCCCCGACCTCCATGTAGGGCTTGGTCTCGGACGTCGACTCGTCGTCGAGCAGCAGGGCGTCGCAGCGGACGAAGGACTTGGCGCCGCGGGCTTCGGGGTCGACGTGGACCTTGCCGCGGTAGGTGGTGATGCCACCGTCCTTCGAGATGGACTTCGACACGATGGTCGAGGTCGTCTCCGGGGCCACGTGGTACATCTTCGCCCCGGCGTCCTGGTGCTGGCCCGCCCCGGCGTACGCGACCGAGAGGACCTCGCCGCTGGCCTTCGGGCCCATGAGGTAGACGGAGGGGTACTTCATGGTGAGGCGCGAGCCGATGTTGCCGTCGATCCACTCCACGCGGGCCTCCGCCTCGGCCCGGGCCCGCTTGGTCACGAGGTTGTAGACGTTCGTAGACCAGTTCTGGATGGTGGTGTAGGTGATGCGCGACCCCGGGAGGGCGACGAGCTCGACCACGGCCGAGTGCAGCGAGTCGGTCGAGTACACCGGAGCGGAGCAGCCCTCGATGTAATGCACCTGGGAGCCCTCGTCGGCGATGATCAGGGTCCGCTCGAACTGGCCCATGTTCTCCGCGTTGATGCGGAAGTAGGCCTGGAGCGGCATGTCGACCTTGACCCCGGGCGGGACGTAGATGAAGGACCCACCCGACCACACCGCCGAGTTGAGGGCGGCGAACTTGTTGTCGTTGGGCGGGATGATCTTGCCGAACCACTTGCGGACGATGTCGGGGTACTCGCGCACCGCGGTGTCCATGTCGCTGAAGAGGACGCCCTGCGCCTCGAGATCCTCGCGGTTGCGGTGGAACACGACCTCGGACTCGTACTGCGCCGTCACCCCGGCCAGGTACTTGCGCTCCGCCTCGGGGATCCCGAGCTTCTCGTAGGTGTTCTTGATGGCGTCCGGGAGGTCCTCCCAGTCGTCCACCTGACCGCCCGTCGGCTTGATGTAGTAGTAGATGTCGTCGAAGTCGAGGTTCGGCATCTGGGTGGCGAACCAGGGCGCCATCGGCTTGCGCTCGAAGTGCTTGAGCGCGCGGAGGCGGAACGACCGCATCCAGTCGGGCTCGCCCTTCATCTCGGACATCTCGCGCACGATCGACTCGTTCAATCCCTTCTTGGGCTTGAAGACGTAGTCCTCGGCGTCACTCCATCCGAGCTGGTAGTGACCGAGGTCGAGATCCGTGGCTGCCATGCCGCTCCTGGTTCCGAGGAGAAAATTTCTCCTACCGAGATAGTAACAACCGTCCGGGCCTGCCGAAACGCCGCCACCGGGACACGGCGGTGTGCTGCGGCGTGGCAGGCTCGCTCCATGCCCGGACCCCCGCTCGCCCCCCGCCGCCCCCACACCATCACCGCACACGGGGATTCCCGCGACGATCCCTGGTACTGGCTGCGCGAGCGGGAGGATCCCGAGGTCGTGGGCTACCTGAAGGCCGAGAACGACCACACCGAAGCGGAGCTGGCGCCGCTGGCGGGCTTCCGCGAGGAGCTGTTCGAGGAGATGAAGGCCCGGATCAAGGAGACCGACATGTCGGTCCCCTCCCGCCGGGGTCCCTGGTGGTACTACAGCCGGACCGAGGAGGGGCGGAACTACGCCATCCACTGCCGGCGCCCGGCCAGGGATCCCGACGAGCTCCCGCCGGCGGGCGAGCCGGGCGAGGAGGAGCAGATCCTGCTCGACGAGAACGCCCTCGCCGAGGGGTCGGACTACTTCGCCGTCGGGAGCGCCGCGGTCAGCCACGACCACCGGTGGCTGGCCTACTCGACCGACCGGGTCGGGGACGAGAAGTACGAGCTGCGGTTCCGGCCTCTCGACGCCCAGCTCGCCCCGGCGGACGCGGCGGAAGCGGTGCCCGACACCTCGTACGGGCTCGCCTGGTCGGCCGACGGCGGTGTCGTCTTCTACGTCCGCATGGACGACGCCCAGCGACCCTTCCAGCTGTGGCGGCACCGGCTCGGATCGGACCCGGCGGACGACGCCCTGGTCTACGAGGAGGCGGACCGCCGCTTCTTCCTCGCCACGGGCACCACGCGTGACGAGGCCTGGGTGCTCGTGACCCTGCACAGCACCAACACCACGGAGTGGTTCGCCATCCCCTCGGACGACCCGTTCGCCGCCCCGGTGGCCGTGATGGCGCGGCGCGAAGGAGTCGAGTACGCGCTGGACCACCTGCGCTCGGGCGAGGCCGGGTGGTTCGTCGCCCTCACCAACGACTCGGCGCTGGATTTCCGCGTCCTGGCCGCCCCCGACGCGGCCCTCGGCGATCCCGGCGGCTGGCGCGAGGTCGTGCCTCACCGCTCCGGAGTGCGGGTCGAGGACGTCGACGCCTTTGCCGGCGCGCTGGTGTTGAGCGAGCGCGCCGAGGCGGAGACACGCGTGCGCGTCCTGCCGTTGCGCCGGGACGGGAACCCCTTCGGCGAGACCGGTCCGGACCTGCTCTCCTCGGGCTGGATCGTCACCTCCTCCGACACCCCGGCCGCGACCTGGGTCGGCGCCAACTCCGAGGCGGACCCACCCGCCTTGCGCATCGGCCGTACCTCCCTCGTCACACCGTCGAGCGTCCTGCAGATCGACCTCGAGAGCCGTGAGGAGACCCTGCTCAAACAGGAGCCCGTCCTCGGTGACTTCGATCCGGGTCGCTACGAGAGCTCTCGGCGGTGGGCCGACGCGCCCGACGGGACGCGCGTCCCCATTTCGCTGGTGCACCGCCGCGGTGTCACGCTGCCCGCCCCGTGCGTGCTCTACGGCTACGGCGCCTACGAGGTCTCCATCGACCCGGCCTTCTCTCATCACCGCCTGTCGTTGCTCGACCGCGGCGTCGTCTACGCCATCGCGCACGTGCGCGGCGGCGGCGAAATGGGGAGGGCGTGGTACGAGGACGGCAAGATGGAGCACAAGGCCAACACGTTCTCCGACTTCGTCGCCTGCGCCCGCCACCTCGTCGCGACCGGGGTCGCCCGGCCGGACGCGCTGGCCGGACGTGGCGCGTCCGGCCGGCGGTCTCCTGATCGGCGCCGTCGCCAACCAGGCGGCGGAGGTCTTCGGCGCGCTCGTGGCCCAGGTTCCCTTCGTCGACGTCGTCACCACCATGCTCGACGACACCATTCCGCTGACCGTCGGCGAGTGGGAGGAGTGGGGCAACCCGCTGGCCGACGAGGCGGCCTACCGCCGCATGCTCGGTTACTCCCCCTACGACAACGTGACCGACCAGGCCTACCCCGACCTGCTGGTCACCGCCGGCCTCAACGACCCCAGGGTTGCCTACTGGGAGCCGGCCAAGTGGGTGGCCAAGCTCCGGGCCACGTCACCGTCGAGCGCGATCCTTCTCCGCACCGAGCTCGGCGCCGGCCACGGCGGGCCGTCGGGCCGCTACGACGCCTGGCGCGAGGAGGCACTCGTCCTCGCGTTCTTGCTGCGTGCGCTCGGCGTCATCCCGGCACGAAGCTCAGGTTGAAGGGGGCCTGGGCCCCAGGGGGAAGGGAGACCGGCGCGCCGTTGACGGTCGCGGCGAACGCGCCGGGCGCACCCGCCACCACCGTCAGCGGCCCGGTGGCGGCGATGGTGTGCGACTGCCCGGCGGCGAGGACGCTCGAGAAGAGCACGGCGCCGCCCGACGCCGTCGCCTGGACCCAGCACTCTCCGCTCGTCGCCGACAGGGCGAGTGAGTAGCTGGCGGGAACCCGGTACGTGGCCGCCTGCGGCGAGGTCGACTGAGGCGCGGATACGGCAGGCGGCGCGGTCGTGGTGGTGGTGGTCGTCGTCGTGGTCTGATGCGCGGCCGAGCGCGGATGAGCCGGGGTGGTGGTGCTCGTCACCGTCCGGGCGTGCGAATGCCCTTTGTTCGAGTGCGTGCCCGCCACGATCAGGACGACGACGAGGGCCGCGACCACGGCGACGGCGGCCAGCGGGGCGGCCAGACGGCGCGGCCGGTGGTTGATCGCCTCCATGGCGCGTTCCTGGCGGCGCACCGAGCTGGCGGAGGGCAGCGGCTCGGCGTCGGGCTCCTCGAAGCGCGCCGGCTCCTCCCCGGCCGGCACCGGCGGCGGTATCGGAGGAGGGGCGACCGGCCGACCGGGCTCGGTCAGCCGGACGCTGGACGACACCCTGAAGGTGGAGGCGGGGAACGCCGCCTCTTCTTTCCCGTTCGAGTCCTCGGGCGGATGGGCGCGCATCTCCTCGAGCGTGTGGAGCTGGCGGTGGTAGTGCTCGACCGAGTGGACGTCGTCGTGCGAGCGCCGCCGGAAGAGCGCGTACATCACCGCTCCGGCTACCACGACCCCGAGCACGATCACGCCGATCAGCACCGCTCCTATTCAACAGGATCGGAGGGCGGTTCCGGGGCGCGTGGGCCGCCGGAGCCCGGCCGGGTCAGGATCGGCGCGGCCGCAGCTCGTCGGGGATGTCGGCGCGACGCGGGTTCCCCTGATCGCGAGCCGAGAGGACCGGGTCACCCACCCCCCACTCGGCGGCCACTTCCGGGTCGTCCCACGCCAGGCCGAGCTCGTCGGTGTTGTCGTAGTAGTTGTCGACCAGGTAGCAGAGGAGGAGGTCGGTGAGCGCGGCGAAACCGTGCGCCACCCCGGGCGGGATGTAGACGCCCTGGTCGCGGTCGCCGTCGAGATCGATGTGCTCGGTCACCCCCTCGGTCGGGGAGCCGACGCGCAGGTCGTGGAGGACGACACGGGCCTGGCCGCGCAGCGCGTACCAGTAGTCGGCCTGGCGCAGGTGGTAGTGCAGTCCGACCAGCGCACCGGCCTGCTTCTCCGAACGGTTGCCTTGGAGCATCTCGCGGCCGTTCGGGAACCAGCTGCGGCGGTAGGTCTCCACGAAGCGCCCGCGCTCGTCGCCGTGCACGTCGGGGTGGACGACGACGACGTCGTCTATGGCGTCGGAGGGCGTCAGCTCGGGCATCGGCGGAACGGTATCAGGACGCGAAGCGGCCGAAACCGGAGCGGTAGAAGAGCAGCGGGCTGCCCTCACCGATCTCCATGGCGACCACGTGCCCGGTGACGAGCTCATGGTCACCGCCGTCGAAGATCTCGCCCAGGCGGCACTCCACGACGGCGAGGGAGCCTTCGAGGACGGGCGCACCCGTCACGCCCTGCGTCCAGCCGACCCCGTCGAACTTGTCCCCGCCGGACACGGCAAAGGCGCGGCAGAGCGCCTCTTGGCGCTCCTCGAGGATGTTCACGCAGAAGAACCCGGCGCGGGCGATGCGCGGCCAGCTGGTGGAGCTCCGGGCCGGCGCCAGGATGACCATCGGCGGGTCGAGCGAAAGCGCGGCGAACGACTGGCACGAGAAGCCGACGGGCAGGCCTTCCTCCAGCGCGGTCACGATGGTGATGCCGGTGGCGAAGTGCCCGAGCACCTCGCGGAACCGGGCCTGGTCGAGGCCCGTCACGTGCGAGCTGTCCTGCTTACGCCTGGCCGAGGTCGATCGACTGGGATTCGCTGGCGGAGGACACGTCCTCCAACTTCTTGGCCTCGGGCAGCCGGCGGGCGTTGTGGAGGATGCGATCGATGGCGCGGTCGGTGTGGGAGGGGTCGTGGTGCGTGAGCAGGAGCCTTTTGGCGCCGGCCTCGGCGGCCACGTGGACGGCGAACGCCGCGGTGGAGTGGCCCCAGTCCTGCTTCTCGAAGAACTCGTCGTCGGTGTACTGGCCGTCGTGAAGGAGCAGGTCCACGCCCTGGCAGAGCTCGAGCACCGCGTCGGGAATGGTGCGACGGTCGAGCGGCGCCTGGTGGTCGGGCAGGTAGGCGATCGAGCGCCCGTCGGCCTCAATCCGGTAGCCGAGCGTCGTGCCGGCGTGCGGGATGGCGCGGGCCATGACCTTGGCCGCCCCGATTGAGAAGTCCTCGTCGCGGGTGTCCACGGTCACGAGCTCGCCGCGGAACTGCTCCATGTGGATCGGGAAGACGGGCGGCTGCACCGCGGCGTGCAACGCCTCCTTCAAGGAGGTGCCGTCGGGCTGGGCCGGCCCGTGCACGGTGAGCCGCGCCCCGGGGTCGTGCAGGGGGGCGAAGAACGGGATGCCGAGGATGTGGTCGAAGTGCAGGTGGGTGAGGAGCGCGGTGGCGTGCAGCGGCGTCCCGAGTGCCCTCACCTCTTTGAGGAGGACATCGCCCAGAGCGCGGAGTCCGGTGCCCAGGTCGACGATGAGCGGGTCCTCGCCTTCTATTTCGACGAGGAGGCACGAGGTGTTGCCGCCATAGCGACGGTAGCGGTCCCCCGAACACGGGCACGAGCCCCGAACCCCGTAGTACGTCAACTTCACCGCTTCGACGTTAGCCCCGAGACCGGCGATACGTTTGGTCGCTGTGGCACCGAATCGCATCGTCGCCAACGGGGTTGACTTCGCCTATCTCGAGGACGGGCCCCGCGACGGGCCGCTGGCCCTGTGCCTCCACGGCTTCCCCGACACCGCGCACACGTGGCGTTACCTGCTGCCCGAGCTGGCCGCGGCCGGGTACCACGCCGTCGCGCCGTTCCTGCGCGGGTACGCGCCGACGGCGCTCCCCGCCGACGGCCGCTACCAGCTGGCCGCGGTGGTGCGCGACACCAACGCCCTCCACGAGGCGCTCGGTGGCGGGCCGGACGCCGTAATCGTGGGGCACGACTGGGGCGCCATGACGACGTACGGGGCGGTCGCCCACCAGCCGGAGCGCTGGCGCCGGGCGGTCACGCTGGCCGTGCCGCCGACGGGGGCCATCGGGCCGTCGCTGCTCACCT
This sequence comes from uncultured Acidimicrobiaceae bacterium, assembly GCA_963767195.1. Taxonomy (GTDB): domain Bacteria; phylum Actinomycetota; class Acidimicrobiia; order Acidimicrobiales; family RAAP-2; genus Bog-473. The sequence goes on from CAVYDA010000001.1 coordinate 1,869,123, forward strand.
TCGCGCAACTGCGGTGCAGCTGGTACATGTTCGTCTTCCTGCATCCCGTGGCGGAGCTGGCGCTGCCCGGCAACGACTACGAGTTCATCGACGGCCTGTGGTCGCTGTGGTCGCCCGGATACGACGCATCGTGGGACCTGGCCCGGGTCAAGGAGTCGATCGGCGACCCCGAGCACATGCTCGCCGCCATCAGCTACTACCGCGCCGTGTGGGATCCGTCGCTCCACGTGCCCGAGCTGGCCGAGGAGCAGGCCGCCACCGTGGCGGCGACCCCGAAACCGACCCTCTATCTGCACGGGACCGACGACGGCGCCATGCTGCTGTCGTCGGTCGCCTCGCCGCTCGACTTCCTGGCCGGCGGCTCCGAGTACGACGTCGTAGAGGGCGCCGGGCATTTCCTGCACCTGGAGAAGCCCGAGGAGATCAACGGGCGCATCCTCGAGTTCCTCTCCCGCTGATCGGGCCGGCGCTGAGGGGCCCATCCCCGAAATTGCGCCCCGAGCAGGAGTTTTGAGTGTCCGGGTCAGCTCCATCCCCCCGTCCCCCACGGCCGGCCGTGGCGACCCGGACAGGGCCCACCGTGACCTCGAGATCCCGGACCAGGAAGAATCTGCCCAGGCATTCTTTGCACAAGCCTTGCAACAAGGGTCGCTCAGCTCGTAAAGTGGTTTTCGGGGGGTTCGGCAAGCCGGAGCGCCCCACGGGGCGGGCTGGGAGACGACATGGTACGTGGCCGCAAGCTCGCAACAGTCGCCGGGGGAATAGCTCGGGTGGTCCTCCTTGCCGCCGGTCTCACCCTTGTTTCGGCGGTGCCCGCCTTCGGCGCCGGCACCGGCTACGCACCCCCGCCCGGCGGCACACCGGGCGCGCCCGCCACCGCCGGCGCTCCGTCCGGCTTCACCACGGTGCTGACGACACAGGTCGTCGGTCCCGCGGGTGGGACGGTGTCAGCGGGAGGCGTCACCGTGACCGTCCCGGCGGGTGCGTTCACCGTGCCGACCGACGTGTCGATTCTCATGGGCACGCCATCCGCGCTGACCGGCCTGCCCGGTGGTTCGAAGGTGGCGGTCGCCATCGGCGTGGTCTTCATGCAGAACGGCGCCAAGGTGACGGGCACCTTCCCGACGCCGATCTCGGTCACGATCGCCAACACGTCCATCACGTCAGCCGATCAGTTGTACGTGTTCCAGGCGTCGAGCGGCACCTTCGTGCCCGCGACCTCGGACCCGAACATCGCCGGGATCACGGTCGCGAACGGAACAGTCAGCTTCAGTGTGACGGCGGACCCCTACCTGGCCGTGCTCTCATTGGCCACGACCACTTCGGCGGCCGTACCGGGTGCCACCGTCCCCATCACCGGGAAGCCGCTCGTGACCGAAAGCGTCCTCGGCGGTCTTCTCCTCGCAGCCGGTCTGCTGCTGGCGTGGCGCCTGCGCCGAGCGGTGATGTCGAACTGACCCACCCTGCGTGGCCAACTCCCCCAGAGCGTTCGTCGGCCGACGCGCCGGTGCACCGGCCGCCGCGCTAGTGCTCGCGGGTGTCGTGATGGCGGCATGCTCCTCGACCCCCGCGGCAACCACCTCGTCGTCGCCGACGTCCGCACACAAGGTGGTCAACCAGGTCATCCCTGCGCCCCGTGGTCTCATCGGCGGGGCGGTCCCACAACCGGACGGCTCCATGTGGGTCCTCGCCGGCAACGCGCAGGCCAAGACGATCACCGACATCGACCTGAGCGACGGTCAGAAGATCGCCACGGTCCCGGTGAGCACCTCCGCCGATGCGGTCGCACAGTCCACGACGGGACTGCTGGCGCTGGGCACCGCGACCCCTACCGCGGGGACCGTCCAACTGCGGAACGGCTCGAGTGGAACGATCTCGTCCACCGTGACCATCGGGGCTCCGGTGCGGAGCCTCGCGTTCGGTGCGGACGGTGTCACGCTCTACGTGCTCAATGGCACCACGACCAACGCCAGCGTCTCGGTGGTCGATACCGCCAACGGCCAGACCCTCTCGTCGGTCGGCGTTCCCAAGAACGCAGTGGACCTGCAGTCCAACCCCCAGCAGTCCGAGATCTGGACGGTGCAGAGCGCCGACAACGCGCAAGGAACCTCGCTACAGACGGGAAGATCGCTCGGAGTCATCCCTCTCGATTCGCGCGGCATCGCGATCGCCTTCCCGCTGTCGGGCACGCGGCAGTACGTCCTGAAGGGCACCGGCTCGGTCTGGAACATCGCCGAGATCAGCGCGGGCGCCACCTCCATCAGCCGCACCATCCCGGCCGCTGCCAACAGCGTGGACCTGGTGGCCTCCACCGACGGCTCCACGCTCTACGATCTGGTGGGTACCTCCGGAATCGGCAACATTCAGCTCATCAAGCTCCCGGTGGAACCGAAATGACGCGCGGCCACGATGGAGCAGTCATAGGGCCCTGCTGATCCCGATGTCGTCAACGGCCGTGCTGCCCGCCGGGCGTGGCTGAACCTTCGCCGGCTCGGAAGCCACCGGTCGCCGCCGGCGGCGCATCGTCCACCCTCGCACCGCCTTCGGTCCCTGTCCTCACTCTCCCCGACCACGAGCGCGTCGACGACGGGAGCGCCCGCCGCCTCCGTCGGCAGCTGGGCCGCCCTGGCCGCCGAGACCGCCGAGACTTCGCGAGCCCACCACCGACGTGGAGCGAGCGGATCTGGTGGTCATTGGCCGGCATCCTGCTCATCGAATGGTCCATCCGGATCTACGGCTCGGTGACGACCTTCCCCTGGGTGACGGTGCCCGTGGTGGTGGCGGGTCTCTGGGGACTCCTGACGGTCGGGGGCAGCTGGGTGCCGGTGGCAGAAGGGGCGCGGCTACGACCGTGGCGCTCGGCGTGGGGATGGACCACCGCGGTGCTCGTCGTCGGCATGTTCATCGTGTGGGCGATCCTCCAGGTGCACCAGTCCCCGGGGTACGGCACGGACGAAATCGCCTTCGACCAGTACGCGGGGGTGCTGGGCCAGCACGGGTTCAATCCCTACGTCCACTCCATGGCACCGTCCTTCAACTTGTTCCGGGTGCCTCCCGACGGGTTCACCTACACGCTGTCCGGCACGCCGGTGACGCAGCTTTCGTACCCTGCTCTGTCCTTCGAGCTCTACATCCCATTCCTCGCGCTCGGCTGGAGCACACAGCTGGCCGTCGGCCTGAACGTGGCGGCGTGGTCCGTCTCGATCCTCCTGCTGTTCGCGCTGTTCCCAAGGCGATTCCGGGCGGCTGCGCTGGTGCTCGGCAGCCTGACCACCTACGTGGCGTACGCCGTGGGTGGGGTGACCGACGTCCTCTACGTCCCGCTTCTCATCGGCGCCGCCTATCGATGGAACCGGTTCCCCGACGAGCGCGGGTGGCGCAAGTGGAGGGGACCTGTCTTCTTGGGCTTGGCGATGTCGGTCAAGCAAGAGCCATGGCTCCTGTTGCCGTTCGTCGCGGTCGCCGTGGCTTTCGAAGTGGACGCGCGTCTCGGGACGAGGCGACGATTGCGGGTCGGCGCCGCGTACGTGGGCGCGGCGCTGGCCACGTTCGCACTCCCGAACCTCCCGTATTTCTTCGCGGCACCCCAGGCGTGGGTTCGCGGCGTCCTGACGCCGTTCATCGACCATGCCGTCCCGACCGGGCAGGGAGCCATCGGGCTCAGTGTCTTCCTGCGCCTGGGAGGCGGCTCGCTCACCGCGTACAGCATCTTGACCATCGTCTTGTTGGTGGGTCTGCTGGCCGCGTTCGCGGTGACCTACCCGGTCCTGCGCCCTCTCACCTTTCTGATGCCCTGCGTCGTCTTGTTCTTCGCGGTGCGCTCCTTCAGCAGCTACATCGTGTGGCTGTTGCCGGTGGCTCTGCTGGCCGCCGTGACGTCCACGTCCGAGGAGCGGGCCGAGACGGCGGCGGCGTCGGGGCCGACGGCGTCGGGGCCGGGCCCGTCCCGCGCCGGTGTCGGCACCCCGTGGCGCCGTTGGCCCTGGGTCGTGGGTGCCGCGGCCACGGCGTTCGTCGCCAGCTTGACCGTCGCGCTGGCGTCCAGCGCGCCGCTCGCGGTGCAGATCGTGGGACTGCGCACCACCGGCCAGTTGGCCACGGTGGGACTCCTGCGGGTGCACGTCACCAACACCTCGGGGTCTTCGGTGCATCCGGCCTTCACCCTGGACGAGGGTGGGAGCTTCACGACCTTCTGGCCGGCCAGCGGCGGACCACGCTCGCTGCGACCGGGTCAGGACGCGACCTACACGCTGCGGGCACCCAACTTCCCCTCGCAGGCGCCGATCGGAGGCGGCTTCCAGGTCGCGGCGTTCACCACCTCACCCGCGTCCGTGAGCGTCAGCCCGGCCTATGTCCCCGCGACGCTCCACGTCGGGCTCAGCCCCGACGCGTTCAACCGCGTCACCCCGGTCGGCCAACCGGTGACCGTACACGCGCAGTTGCTCAATCAGTTCAACCGTCCGGTGGCGACGCCCGATGTGTCCGTGTACCTGGGCCAGATCATTTATGACCAGCGCGGGCTCATCTACAGTCAGGCGAGCATCAACGGTCGGGCACCGGGACAAACACCGGTCGCGGCACTGACCAACGGCGCGGGGGTGGCGACGTTCACCATCGTCGGAACGCAGACGACGCTCGACCCCGTCTCCTTCGAGGCGAACCTCGTGAGCTCTACGCAGTACTACCCCTACGGGTACTCCGAGATCGTGACCATGCAATTCGGACGGCGATGACGACCCGCAGCGTGGAGCCAACCCTGTTGCCGAAGGAAGGGCCCGAGAAGGACGTCCGCCGCGACGACCGGCCACCTAGGGCGCCGGGAGACCCGCTGCGGAGCGCGGACGACGCGCGGTTCTCACTCGCGCTGCGGTTGGCGTGGGTGGCGCTGGGGATCCAGCTGTTGGTGCTGTTGTTGTGGAGCGCGGTGCTCTACAGCCGATGGGCCAACACGTGGGACTACGCCCTGCGTTACCAGGCGTGGTGGCAGCTCGCGCACGGGACCCTCGACCCCTACGTCTCCGTGGCGAACCGCTTCTTCTGGCAGGACCACTTCGAGCTCATCAACTGGCCCCTGGCGCCGCTGTCACGACTGTGGCCCGGAGGGTTGTGGCCGCTGTGGCTCCAGGACCTCATGGTGGTGGCGGGAGAGGCCGGCGCCATCATGCTCGTGGCGGACGCCGTGCGGCGGCCCCGTTGGCCCGTCCGCTTTCCGGGCTGGATGGCGGTGGCACTGGTGACGCTGCTCCTCGTGGTGAACCCATGGATCTACAACAGCGTCTCGTTCGACTTCCACTACCAGTCCGTTGGTGCGGCGGCCTTCGCCATGCTGGCCTGTCGCGAGATGGTGCGGGGTTCGATCCGCTGGCTCGTGCTGTGGGTGGTGCTCTGCCTGGCCTGTGGCGATATCGCCGGCACTTATCTGGCCGCAGTAGGTCTGGGTGGGGTGCTCCTCGGCCGAGACACCCGCCGGCGCGGCGCCGCCCTCCTCGGTATCGGGGTGGCGTGGTTCGTGGCGGTGAGCGCAATCGGCGGCGGTAAGGGGTCGAGCATTGGCGGCCACTACCGGTACCTGATTCCGCGGGCCAATGGCGGCTCACACGTGTCGGTCGGCCAGCTGGCCAAGGGAATGCTGTCGCATCCGCACGCAGTGATCTCGCACCTTTGGCAAGGTCGGAACGACATATGGGCCTACGCCTCGAGTGCCGGCGGCCTCGGGCTCTTCACGCCGTTGTCGACGCTACCCCTGCTCATACTCTTCGAGAGCGACGCGGGGCAGGGAGGGTCGCTGCGGTCTATCGCCTACCAGAACTTCGGCGCCGTCCTGTTCCTGGCGCCGCTCAGTGTTCTCGCTCTGGCCTGGTTGGCTCGCCAGCTACACGACGGGTGGGTGGCGGCGCATCTGCCACGCCGACGCACCGGTTGGCTGCGCTCGGCCTCCTTGCCCCGAGTGGTGGCGGTAGTGCTCACCGTCAATGCCCTCCTGTGGGCGGCGGTGTGGCTCCCCCAGCTGTCCGGGCAATGGCTACGGACCTCCCCATCTACCGCGTCCACGCTCGACCAGGTTGGGCAGATGATTCCGGACACGGCCCAGGTCATTGCCTCCCAGGGGGTGATGGGGCGGCTCTGCGGCCGAAGGTGGTGCTCTCCGATCTCGTCCAATCGCCCGGCGACGTACACGCTCCATACCCGCCAGGTCTATGTCGTCGTCGTCCCGTATCAGGGCATCGAGTCGTCGAGCGTGCAGTTCCAGCTATCGGCGATCGGCGAGCTGGCCGGACCGCTCCACGCGCCACTCCTCCTGGCCCGCGATGGCGTATGGCTCTTCCGCGTCCATCGGTCGTCGCCCCACCAGCGGATCACTTTCAGGCTGACGGACACCCAAGCGGCGTGGGCCGTCCAGACGGCGACGGGACGGCCGAACCTCAACGGGCCGTCGGCCTTCTGGAATATGACTCGGACCCAAGCCCGACCCGGCTATGTCTTGTACGGCTCGGACTGGAACCTGTTGCCCCGGACCTACCAGGCCACGGTCACGCTGTCGACGACTGCTCCCACCTCGGTGGAAATGTGGGACGCCACCACCAACAGGCTCCTCGAGCGAACCGTCGTGCCGCCCACCGATGGACGGCTGGCATACCAGACCGACTTCACCGTGACCGCCGAGGGCAACCAGCGCCCGTACACCGGCTGGGGCCCGTTCGCCTACCTCCCTGAGCAACCGACGAATCCCGCCGACCGCATCGAGGTACGAGTGTGGACCCGGGGATCGGGCGACGTCAGCGTCTACACCGTCGAGGTGCGGCCGGTCCGTTCGAGCTGACCGGCCGGCGCAAGGCTCGGTCAGGGGCCGAGACGGTTCAGCTGGAACGACGTCAGCTCCAGGTCCCCGTGCTCAATGGCCGCGGTCAAACTCAGGTGGAAGCGCCCCGGTGTCGGCCCTCCTGTGACGACCGGTGACGAGCTCAGGGACAACCCCTCCACGTCGGCGCCGACCACGTCGAACACGGCATCGACCGGCGCGTCGTTGCGGGCGACCGTGGCGCCCCCGAGCGCGCTCGCACCGGACCACGGCACGTCAGGCGCGAGGTCCGACCACCACGCCTCCTGTCGCTGCTCCGCGGCGCGCAGGGCGCCGAAGTAGAGCGCCAACAGCGCCTCGTGCACGTCGAGGGGGTTCGTGCTCTGCTGCCACGCGGGCGACGGAGTGCCCGAGATGGTGAGCGTGCCGAGCGGCGCGTCGTTGGTTGCGAGGCCGAGGCCCTGTGCCGCCAGGGGCGCGGGCGCAGGCACGGTCGGCACGAGGTAGCTCGCCAGGGCGGCCGGGTGGCTGACGGCGTCGGTGACCTTCACCAGGGTCGCGTTGACCAGGTAGCGGTCGGGCGTGAGGTAGAGCGCGGTGAACGGGTAGCAACTGACCAAGACGAGGCGCGAGCCAGGCCCGTTGAACACAGGTGATCCTGCCTTGACGACCGAGCTACCCGTCACGGCGTACTGATACGTCACGCAAGGGCTGACGAAGTCGAGCGTCGCGCCGGCACCCAATTGGCCGATCCGAGAGAACCAGGTCACGTCGTGGGCGCTCAACACCACCGTCCCCGGCGACGACGGCCACACGCTGGCGGGATCGTGGCCCACGCCCACCGCCAGCTGTGGGTCGTCGGTTCCCTCCACCACCGGAGCGTCGAGCCCGATGCTGGTCGCCTCCAGCGTGCCGTGCACCTGAACCCCGCCGACATCGGCGACGGGACCGTCACCACTCGTACAGGCGGCGGGCGTGCGGCGGGCCTTCGCGATCACGGCGTGCTCGCGCGCCAGCGCCTGGTGGCCGACGTGGTGATAGCTCCATTCGAAAGACGCCACCCCGACGACCAGGTAGAGCCCGGCCGCAACCAGCGCCATCGAACCCAGGGCCAAGAGCGCGACCTTCCACTTCCCGGCACGTCGAGCGTGAGCCGGCTTTCGCGTCACCGTCGTAGCCCGGTCACCGGCGCGCGCAAAGCCGTGGCGACCGACAGCAAGGCGCCTGAGCTTGGCCGGCTTCAGTGGCGCCAGGTGCGCTCTCACGGTCCGAATGTGGTGCCAACGTGGCACCTCCCGATCAGGGTGGCGTATGCCCGAGGACCTGACCAGTGTCTCGCACCCCCCGGTCGTGTTGCAACAATCCCGCGCCCGACCCAAAAGAACGCACGGATCCCCGGGACGGGAAGGCTGTCAGCGCAGTCTCAAGCGTCCTCGTGACCAGCGCGCGAACCCTTCGGCGACGAGTGCCGCCGCCGTTCGCCCGGCACGTGCCGTGTCGTCCGGCCAGCCGCACGCCTCGGCGAGGCCGTCCCGCGGGACTGCGCCCTGACGCAGCGCATTCAGGAGGCGGCCCCGGCCCTGGCGATCCGACCCGGCGAAGGTACCCTGGGTCCGCGCCCCGGGACGGTCCCGCCACGGGTCGGGCTCGGGACGCCCGGCGCGGTGCCAGCGGCACTGCCGCCTGAGCGGGCACGAGTCGCAGCGCGGCCGCGCCGCGGTGCAGACCGTCGCACCGAGGTCGAACACCGCCTGGTTGAACTCCCAGGACCGGCCGGGCGGGACGAGCCGGTCCCCGAGACGCGCCGCGGCGCTGGAGCCCAGCGGCGCGCCGGCGACGCAGCGCGACAGCACGCGCAGCGCATTGGTGTCGACGGCGGCCACGTCCTCGCCGAAGGCGAACGACCGGACGGCGCGCGCCGTGTAGGCGCCGACGCCGGGGAGGCGGCGCAGCGCGGTGTCGTCGTCGGGCAGAGTGCCCCCGTACTCGTCCACCACCGCCACCGCGATGCGGTGCAGGGAGAGGGCGCGGCGGTTGTACCCGAGCCCGGACCACTGCCGCACCACCGCCGCCGCACCGGCCCGCGCGCACGCGGCCGGCGTCGGGAACGCGGCGAGGAACCGCTCGTAGTGCGGCACGACCCGCGCCACCTGGGTCTGCTGCAGCATCACCTCGGAGACGAGGACGGACCAGGGGTCGCGCGTGCGACGCCACGGCAGGTCCCGACGGTGGGACCGGCCCCACTCCAGGACGCGGCGGCGGAACCGGCGCGCCCGGTCCGCGCTCGGATCAGTCCCAGACGTCGTCGCCGTAGGGACGCTGCCGCGCCGGTGCGTGCGCAGCCTTCCAGACCATGAGCTTGCGCCGGAAGTAGCAGACCTCCTCGCCGCGCTGGTTGAACGCCTTCGTCTCGACCGTCACGATGCCGCGGTCGTCCTTCGACTTGGAGGGTGTGGCGTCGAGCACCTTCGTCTCGGCGTAGATGGTGTCGCCGTGGAAGGTGGGTGAGCGGTGCAGCAGCGACTCCACCTCGAGGTTGGCGATGCACGAACCGCTCACGTCGGGGACGCTCATCCCCAGCGCGAGCGAGTAGACGAGGTTCCCGACGACGACGTTCTTCCCCTGGACGGTCTCGTGCTCGGCGAACCACGCGTTGGTGTGCAGCGGGTGGTGGTTCATGGTGATCATGCAGAAGAGGTGGTCGTCGTACTCGGTGATCGTCTTGCCGGGCCAGTGCTTGTAGACGTCGCCCGGGACGAAGTCCTCCAGGTAGCGCCCGAACGGCCGGTCGTACACGGTCACGCCTCGTCCTCGGTGCGCGCCGGGCGGGTGGTGAAGGCGAGCGACGCGCCCGGCAACGACTCGCCGTCGATGGTCAGCCGCCAGGCGAACCGCGTCCCGGGCGCCAGCGGGATCGGACCGAGGTTGACGGCCAGGGCGACGTCGATGGGCGAGCCTTCGGGGATGCCGGCGGGTTGGCTCACCGAGAACTCACCCCGGACCTCGACCGGTTGGGAGCCTTCCGTCGTCTCCATGAGCACCGGCTGGCCGTCCGCGTCCTCCAGGAACAGCTCCCAATGGTGTGACCGCCCGGCCTCGTGCCAGTCAACGTCGATCTTCAGCGCGACCGCCGAGGGCACCGGGTCGGGACCGGTCATGCTCCAGCCCCCGCCCAGGATGAACAACTTGCCGTCGGACACCTGCGCCGCGTCGCACAGCAGCATTGTCACCTTCACGAGCAGGAGACTAGTGGTCCGCGGGAAGGCCCCCCGGTGGGGGGTGGCGATGGCGGCGAACCGACGCGGACGAGCCCGTAGAGTTCGGTCTCATGAAGCACGCGGGCCCGCGCCATGAGTGAGCTCATCGGCCTGCGCGACGACGTGTACCGCCGTCCGCTGGCCACCGCCCTCGAGCGACTCGGCCTCGGCCCCGGCTGGCGCTGCGTCGACGTCGGCGCGGGCGGGGGCGACGTGTCGGTCGCGCTGGCCGAGATGGTCGGCCGGGACGGACGCGTGTACGCGGTGGACAGCGACCCGTTGGCGCGCGACGAGGTCGCCCGCGCCGCGGCGGCCCACGCCCAGGTGATCGCCCTCACCCAGGCCGGTGAGGACCTGGCCCTGCCCGAGCAGGTGGACCTGGCGTTCTGCCGCTTCCTCCTCATGCATGTGCGCGACCCGCTCGTGGTCGTCCGCGCCATGGCCGCCGCCGTGCGGGACGGTGGCTGGGTGGTCGCCCAGGAGCCGGTCACCTCCGCCGGTCGCGTGGGCGGGGTGGCGCTGTCCATGCCGGACGCCCGCCACCCCGACGTGGGCGCTCTGCTGCCCGCCTTGGTGCAACAGGCCGGGCTCGCGGTGGTCGACGCCTGGGCCGAGGCACCCGCCGGTGTGGGCCCGGGTCCCGTGGCGCGGTACCTCGAGTCGCTGACCGGCGTCGACCCCGCCGACGACCCCGTCGTCCTGCCGCCCCTGGTGACGGTCGTCGGTCGTCGCGCCTGAGCGACGAGACCGACGACGCCGACGCCGACGCGTCGGACCAGTCCCGCCCACGGGAAAGCCGGGGCCAGCCGGTAGGGTCGCACCCCGTGACTTCTTCATCCGACATGCTCGACGACGCGGCCGACGCGCTCGGGTTGGCCGACGACCTCGTGGCTCGCGCGTGTGCCGCCGTGCGCGAGCGCGGCGGGGTGGACGCCAACCAGGTCGTGGCCTACGACCTGGCCCACGCCGCCGCGGCCGCAGCCACGGCGCGGGCCGGCCTCGAGTACGGCGGGCACGGCGAGACCGAATCCCGGTTCGCCGCCGCCTTCGTCGGCGACGTGCTGGCCGACCTCGCCGGCAAGGTCGCGGGCCGCGAGACGCTCTGGGGCGTCGAGCCGGGGTGGGACGCTCCCGCGGCGCCGTTCGTCGCCGCACAGCGCGACCCCGCGGTCATCGCCGCGCTGGCCACGTTGGACGCGCCGCACCACCTGGGGGAGGACTTCGAGCTCGTGCGCGAGACCTTCCACCGCTTCGCGCTGGAAAAGGTGCGCGCCCACGCGGAGCATGTGCACCGGGCCAACGCCGACATCCCCGAAGAGGTGATTGAGGGCTTGGCCGAGCTCGGTGGGTTCGGCCTGTCGGTGCCCGAGGAGTACGGCGGCTTCGCCTCGGGCGGTGAGAGCGACTCCATGGGCATGGTCGTCGCCACCGAAGAGCTGAGCTGGGGCTCGCTCGGCGTCGGCGGCTCACTGATCACCCGGCCCGAGATCCTGACCCGGGCCCTCGTCCACGGGGGCACCGAGGAGCAGAAGAAGCAGTGGCTGCCGCGGCTGGCGTCGGCCGAGGTGCTGGCCGCCGTTGCGGTCACCGAGCCCGACTACGGCTCGGACGTCGCGGGCATCGTGACGTCCGCCGCACCGGTCGAGGGCGGCTGGGTCGTCAACGGCGTCAAGACGTGGTGCACGTTCGCGGCGCGCGCCGACGTCCTGATGCTCCTGGCGCGCACCGATCCCGACCGTTCGCTGGCCCACCGCGGCCTCTCCTTATTCGTGGTCGAGAAGCCGCGCGGCGACGGGCACGGGTTCGTCTTCACCCAGGAGGAGGCGCCCGACCGGCCGCGTGGCCTCGACCGGGGTCGTCTGGAGGGGCGCCCCATCGACACCTTGGGGTACCGCGGCATGCACTCCTACGAGCTCGCCTTCGAGAACTGGTTCGTACCGGCCGCCAACCTGGTCGGCGGGCCGGACGGGGTGGGCCGGGGCTTCTACCTCCAGATGCAGGGCTTCGAGAACGGGCGGCTCCAGACGGCGGCCCGCGCCGTCGGCGTGATGCAGGCCGCCTACGAGGCGGCCGCGGCCTACGCCGCCGAGCGCAAGGTGTTCGGCGCGCCCATCGGCGAGTACCAGTTGACCCAGGCCAAGCTCGGCCGGATGAACGTGCTGATCACCGCCACCCGGCAGAGCTCGTACCACGTGGCCCGCCTCATGGCGCGGGGCGAGGGCGCGCTCGAGGCGTCCATGGTCAAGGCGTACGTGTGCCGGGCGGCCGAGTGGGTGACGCGGGAGGCCATGCAGATCCATGGCGGCATGGGCTATGCCGAGGAGTTCCCCGTGAGTCGATATTTCGTCGACGCCCGCGTGCTCTCCATCTTCGAGGGTGCCGACGAGACGCTCGCGCTCAAGGTCATCGCCCGCCGGCTGGTGGGATAGCGAGCCCCTACCGGCTGTCGGCGCTGCGGGTGAGACCGGCGCGCTCACCGCGGCTGACGAACTTGATCGCCATTTTGCGGCTGGCCTCGTCGATCATCTCGTCGCCGAACATCACCGCGCCCTTCCTGTCCTCTTCGGTGGCCTTGCGGTAGGCCTCGAGGAGGTCGAAGGCGTGGTCGAACTGCTCCTGGGTCGGCGAGTACACCTCGTTGAGCACCGTGACCTGGTCGGGCGTGAGTGCCCACTTGCCGTCGTAGCCGAGCATGCGCGACCGCATGGAGTACTGCCGGAGCGAGTCGAGCTCGCGCACCTTGAGGAAGGGGCCGTCGATCACCTGCAGGCCGTTGGCCCGGCCCGCCATGAGGATGCGGCTGAAGACGTAGTGAAAGTGGTCGCCGGGATATTCGGGGACGTCGATGCCGCCGGTGAGCACGGGCATCTCGACGCTCGCCGCGAAGTCGGCCGGGCCGAAGATGATCGTCTCGAGCCGCGGCGAGGCGGCGCAGATCTCGTCGACGTTGATCAGGCCGCGCGCCGTCTCTATCTGTGCCTCTATCCCCACGTGGCCGACCGGGAGGCCCGACTTCTTCTCGACCTGCGTCAGCAACAGGTCGAGCGCGATCACCTCGGCCGCCGACTGGACCTTGGGCAGCATGACCTCGTCCAACCGCTCGCCGGCGTTGCCGACGACCTCTATCACGTCGCCGTAGGTCCACTCGGTGTCCCACGCATTGATTCGCACGCAGAGCACTCTGTCGTCCCAGGGCAGGTTCTTCACCGCGTCGACGACCTTGGGCCTGGCGCTCTCCTTCTCGAGCGGCGCCACCGCGTCCTCGAGGTCGAGGAACGTCATGTCGGCGGGCACCGTCGGAGCCTTGCCCAGGAACTTCTCGTTCGAGCCCGGGGTCGAGAGGCAGGAGCGGCGCGGGAGGTCGCGTGAGCGTGCGGACATGGGCCCCAAGGGTAACAAACGGGCCGCCGGGCCCCTCGGGCCGCCGATAGGGTCGCGGCGCTGCGGACCAGGTCAGAAGGGATGCTCCGGGTATCCCCCAGTTACGCCGTCATTGCTGGCAAATTCGAACATCTCACCCATGTCATTCCGACCGGAGCGCCGACACCCCCATTTAGGCGTGAACTGGGAGTTCACACGATCGACCAATATTTCTAATTCATCCTCTGAACAGCATCTTCATACCATCGGTATCACCGAAAACACCCGTTTTCATGCCAGTGGTGTTTGAACGGCCCGGAGGGCCTCGATAAGAATGTCGCCCATCGTGAAAGACGTAGAGCGCGCGAATAGCCACTCCACGCCTCGGTCCCCAAGGAGCGCATGGCTCCGGCGGGTGGGGGTACCTGCCGTGACCCTCGTCACGGTCTGCTCGGCCACCGTTCCGTTCCTGACGCACTCCGCAGGCGCCGACGCCATCTCCGACGCCAGAGCCAAGGCCGCGGCCATCGAGTCCCAGCTGACGCAGGACCAGAACGAGATGTCGCTTCTCGGACAGCAATACGACGAGGCTCGCAACAACCTGTCCCAGATCAACTCGAACATCGCCACCACCCGGGCCGCAATCGCCACCGAACGCAAGCAGGTGGCGAGCGACAAGGCGACGTTGTCCAAGGCGGCCGTGAACAACTACATCACCGACGGCACCGCCGCGTCCGCCAACCCGATCTTCAGCGGCAGCGACGAGAACACGCTCGGCGCCCAGACCGAGTACAACCAGATCGCCGAGGGCAACCTCGACCTGGCCGTCGACAAGCTGCACACGGCGGAGAACGCGCTCAACGCGCATGTGAGCCAGCTCCAGGGCGAGCAGTCCCAGGCGCAGGCCCAGGTGAGCCATGAGCAACAGGCCATCGCGCAGAACCAGCAGGTCGAGCAGCAGCAGCAGACCGAGCTGAACCAGGAGCAGGGTCAGATCGCCGTGCTGGTCAGGCAGCAGCAGGAAGCCGAGGCCGCCGCCGCTGCCCGGGCCGCCGAGGCGAAGATCGCAGCTGCCCGCGCGGCAGCCTCGCAGGCCGCCGCCTCCCAGGTTGCCGCCTCCCAAGCCGCTGCGGCGCAGACCACCTCCACGTCGGCCGCATCCTCGACCTCCACCACGACCGGGAACTCGGGCGGAGGCTCGAGCGCACCCGCCGGCTCGAGCAACCCCGCGCCTCCGTCTTCTTCGGGCGGCCAAGGTGCCGTGGACGCGGCCGAGACCCAGATCGGCGTGCCGTATGTCTGGGGTGGGGAAACACCGGGCGTCGGTTTCGACTGCTCCGGTCTCACCGCTTGGGCCTGGGGTCAGGTCGGCGTGGGACTGCCCCACTTCTCGGGCGCCCAGATGGCCGACTCGACACCCGTGCCGATCAGCGATCTCGAGCCCGGCGACCTCCTCTTCTACGGGCCGGGAGGCGACACGCACGTCGCCATGTACGTCGGTCCGGGCACGATGATCGAGGCGCCCCACACGGGTGCGAGCGTCTGGATCACCGGGCTTCGCCTGGGCGACGGCTTCGTCGGCGCCGGCCGGCCGTAGTCCCACCGGTCCCAGCCGAAACCGCGATCAGCGAGGACCTCGCGGTGTCGCGTGCGATCCGCCAGCGCCTCGAGGATCGCCTGGCCCGAAGTCGGCGGCCACGCGACCAATCCCGATGGGCGGTCCCGAGATTTCCCGAGGAGGGTCACCTGAGGTCCCACAGAGGGCCATCTGCGTACCCGGTGGACCGAGACGATTCGAACGGGTTACGTCTCGGGAGCCAGCGTGGCGGTAATCATGCAGTGGGTGTACGGGAACCAGAAGAGATCGTGGCGAATCTCGCACTCTATGTGCGGGAACCACGGGGAAATGAGCTCCAGATAGCGCAACTGTTCGCGCACGAATCGGCCCCGGTCGAGGGCGGCCAGCACCCTGGCCGTTGTCCGCTGGGCGGGATCCCAGACCGGCTCCGCCGCCACGAAACGGCCAGAAGGAACAAGCATCTCGGAGAGGGCTTGAAGCATGCTGGTTGCGTCGGAATCAGATAAATGATGCAGAACGCCGATCGCTACCGCCGCGTCAAAACGCCCCAGGGTCTCTATCGATAGACCATTGACGTTGCCCAGCACGAACTCGCCGTACTTCGACTGGTGACGATTGGCAAAGTCGATAAACCGCTCGTTGAGGTCGACACCAACGTATTTGACGTCCGGTAGATGGTTGGAGAGGTCTCCGTATCCACAGCCAACGTCGAGTAACCGCTCCCCAGGTCGAGGCTTGACGTATTCAGTCGCCATCGCCTCCATAGTGGTGTCGCCTCGGGTTACAACTTTGAAAGCCCTGTATCCGACGGCTGAACCCAAGATGGTTTCCCGCAGGGTGGTCATATGGCGCAGGTGGTTCGAGCGATGGGTCGACTGTAGCCCGTCCGGCCGGTCTCTTGCAGTGTTGCTGTCGATGAAAGAGCGCGTCAGCTCGCACCAGTTCGACGAGCTCGGCACCGTCATCGTCAGGCTGTCGCAGTGACCGGAGTCGTTGGGCCGTTGCCTCGGTGACAGCGGCCGACGACTCGTCGACGACGGCCGTGGACTCGGCAAACGCGGCAACGTGGGACTGAGCCACGACGACGGCTGGTGGATGAAGCGACGCGTCCTCTGCCAACAAGGTGTCCCATCGTCCGGCGAGCTTGAGGTGGTGGGCGACCGTAGTCGGCAGCCTCGCCCTGATGCATCCCCGTCATCGGGTAGCGCAAGCCCACGCGCTGATCGAGGCTCGCGCAGGCACCGAGGCGTATCCGGCGGCGTGGCGTGGCCTCGCCGATCAGCCGGCTGGCGAGGGGGGATGACTGTCCATCTCGGGCGTTGGTGAGAAGACCGGCACCACCACCTGGCGTCCGCGCTCGTGGTCCTCGCCGGCCAGGGCTGTTGCGGCCTGAGGAATCTGGTGGATGGAAGGACCGCCGGCCGCCAGGTCGGTCAGAGGTCTGACTCGAAACGACGTGGTTCTTTCAAAGTGGGGCTCTTCCAGGAAGTTCGTTACCCGGGCAGGGGATTGTCCCTGCGTTGGCGGAACTCTGACGATTAGCATTGGCCTTGATCTATGGCCGGTGAGCGTATGACGTCCGATGCTGACGATCAGCCGGCATCGATGAGCTTCCGAGTCGCACCGACCCTGATCTCCAAGGCACTCGACCTCAGCCCTGCGGCCGTTGATCGCTTCCTCGGTGACACGCTCGAGGCGCCAGGGTTCCCGGGGGATCCCCTGGTAGTGGCCGATGTCGCTTATGAGCTGAGGCTGGCGATAGACATCCTCCGGCCCCTTCAACCCGCAACATCCACCCGCATCCTCGAGGTGGGCGCAGGTTCGGGTGCGGTCACGGCGTTTCTCGCCAGGCAGGGTGCTGACAATGTCGGCGTTGAGCCGAATCGAAACAGCTTCGAGGGTTTCGATCCGATCCGAGCGGCCCTGGAAGCAGACAGCCGGCATCCCAAGCTTTTGGCCGTGCGAGCAGATCAGCTCGATCCGGTCGAGCTCGGGTACTTCGACGTGATCTTCTCGGTCAATGTGGTCGAACACTTCCAACCGTTGCATGCTTGCCTCGACGGCATGCCTCGGGTGTTGTCGACTACTGGACGAATGGTACATACGTGCCCGAACTATCGCGTTCCGTATGAACCTCATCTACGGGCGCCGCTCGTACCCGGGGTTCCGGAATTGAGCGGACGGCTGTGGCCACCATTGCGCCGAAACCCGGTTTGGCCAACTCTCAACTGGGTAACCGCCCGGGACATCCGGGCTTTTGCCGATCGACATCACCTCGACCTCAGATTCAGGCCAGGTCAGTTAGCGGCGACATTCGATCGGCTCAGATCTGACCCCGCGTTCTCCAGGCGGCAACGGTCTGTGGCCCGGATCGTGACCCTACCTGTCGTGGAAAATGCGCTTCGAAGGATCCCCACGACCTGGTCCACGCCAATGACATTCGAACTGGCCAGGTGACAGGCATCTCGGCCCAGCTCTCTGTCGAACCCGAGCACACGTGCTCGGTGGTCGTCCCCGTGTATCGGGGTGAGGATACGCTCACCCCTCTGGTCGAGGAGCTCTCGCCCCTTACCGAGATTCAGCAGACTCCCGGCGGTCGCGCCTGGCGTTTAGCCGAAGTAGTTCTCGTGTATGACGCCGGCCCTGACCGGTCTGACGCCGTCATTCGCTGGCTCGCCTCGAAATACTCCTTCGTACGACCGGTGTGGTTGTCGAGGAACTTCGGGCAACACGCCGCCACACTGGCGGGAATCTCTTCGACAGGCTCCGAATGGATCGTGACCCTCGATGAGGACGGGCAGTTCAACCCCGCTGACATCGGGCGGATGCTCGACGTCGCTCTTGACCGTCAGGCTCAGCTGGTCTACGGCTCACCCACCAACCCTCCGCCCCACGGGCTGATCCGGAACCTCTCGTCCACCCTGACCAAGAGCGTGTTCACCAGGGTGTTGGCGACCGGAAACATTCCCCGATTCAGTAGCTTCCGTTTGATGCTCGGCGACGTCGGGCGCGGCGTGGCCGCGTACATGGGCCCCGGTGTCTATCTTGACGTGGCCCTGACCTGGGTATTCGGTCGAATCGAGACTTGCCCCACCACCTTCAGGGCGCAGAATCAGCGTCCTTCAGGATATTCCTATAGATCGTTGCTTTCACATTTTTGGCAGCTCGTAATATCGGCCGGAACCCGGCCCTTACGTCTCGTATCGTTCGTCGGGGCGACGGTAACTATTGGCGGCGTAGTCCTGGCTCTTGTGATCATCTTTAGACAAGCGCTCGGTGAAGTGAACGTCCAGGGCTACACGTCCCTTATTGTCGTCATCCTTCTCATTGGAGGTGCGATCCTCTTCTCCCTGGGGATCATCGCTGAATATGTCGGGGCGGCAGTTCGAATGGCGATGGGGAAACCGCTCTATCTGATCACGTCTGATCCGTGGGACGGCCCTCTGCATCGCGACGAGCCCTCCCAAGCGGAACAGGTCGCCGTTGAGTGAGGCCGTCGGTTGGGTTGTCGGTCGGGGCGGCTTGCTCGGCCGCCGGGTCGAGTCGGCATTGGGCAAGAGAGGCAGCACGTGGTACCCCCCGGGGCCGTTCGACTGGGACGACCCGGTCATGGTCCGAACACAGCTGGAGAAGTCCTGCAGCGCTTTCGCCGACGAGGTCCGCGACCGACCCTGGCAGGTGGCCTGGTGTGCCGGGGCCGGCATCGTCGGATCCGGCTCCCGTGAACTGAAGCAGGAAACCGGGGCACTCTTTCATTTGCTCCGCGGGCTGGTCCGCGCCATGGGTTCACGTCGGATGAGTTCGGGCCAGGTCTTCCTTGCATCCTCGGCCGGAGGCGTCTACGCCGGTTCAGCAGGTCCTCCCTACAGCGAACAGTCCGCCGAAAGTCCGCTCGCTGCTTACGGGTTCAACAAACTCGAGCAGGAGTCTCTCGTCAGACGTTGGAGCCGGGAGACTGGGACGCGGGTGTTGATCGGCCGTTTGACCAACATTTACGGTCCGGGCCAGAACCTCTCGAAGAGTCAGGGCTTAGTTTCGCAGGTATGCCGCCGGACCCTGGCTCACCAGCCGTTCGTCCTCTACGTACCTCTCGACACCATTCGGGACTATATCTACGTGGACGACGCCAGCGTCCTGATTGCGGATGGCCTCGACCGGCTTCGGCGCGGTTATCCGGACGACGCCGCACACCCTGTGGTGCTGAAGATCCTCGCCTCAGGACGAGGGACAACCATCGGAACAGTCCTCAGCGAGATTCGTCGGATCATCAAGCACCCGGTGAGAGTCGTTCTCGCCAGCTCGCCGTCCACGCGTAGCCAAGCCCCGGATCTGAGGATGACCTCCGTTGTTTGGCCCGAGCTCGACCAGCGCCCAATGACTACGCTGACGCGGGAATACGTGCCGTGTTGACGGATATCCTCGATAAATTGGGCCGTGGGAGCTCTCCCGAGTTTGATTCCACCGCTTTGACTCGGCTCGGTGGAGTTGAATCTCAACACAGCGCTCCGCTCTCGGAACGTGGCGCACCGTGACGAGCATTCTCGAAGATCGTCGTAGCCGCCTGACACGGCATCCGCTCCCCTCGCCGCCGGTCGCGAGGTCGAAGCTCCCGGTGCTGGAGGTTCTGGCGGTGATCGCATCACCCGCCGCACTTTTCTGGATCCTGCGACTCAGTGCGATGGCACCCGTCAATCAACCGGATCCCGCCATGCATTCGACCTTCATATTCGACCCCGATGCGATCTTCTCGCGTTACCCGTCCTCCGCGCTGTCGGCGGTCGCCATGGGTGACACGTCCCGCGTCGGTTTCCTGCTACCCGGGCGGGTTTTCTACCTGTTGTTCGGCGCCGTCCCCGGGTTCTTCGTCTACCGATACGTTCTCGCGCTCATCGCGATCGTTCCGGTGTACCTGCTTCTCCGGAAGCTCTACGGAGGATGGGCCGGATGGGTCGGGATCGTCGTGATCATGAGCAGTCCCGTGGTGGTCACGACCTGGGGCAGCGACTATTCGAGCTCGGCTGCCATCTCGTACATGACCGGAGGTCTCGCCGTCCTCGCTCTTTCGTGGGAGGAACACCGTTGGACGAAGTTTTGGCTCTTAGGAGCTGGCTGCTTGTTCACCATGGCGGTGTGGTCCAACGGAGTTTGCGTCTTCCTCGTCGGCGCCACTCTGGTCTCCTATCTCGGCCTTCGACTCTTCAGGGATCGGCCACAGCTCGGCCGCGACATCCTGGCGTTGGGAGTGGCGGTGGCGCTGACCACCGGGATCTTGGCCGTGTGCTCGGAGTGGCTGCTCGGGCGGTCGGACTTCATAAGTCTGAGCATCAAATCGGCGCAATTCCTGAACAGTCCCGCGCAGGTGGCGGTGTTCCATTCCACCAGTTGGGCCTGGGCTCCTTACGACGCCTACCTGCTGATCCCGCCCGCCATCGTGGTCTCGTTCTTCCTCATGTTCACCCGCCGAGCCCGTATGAGCAGTTCTTTGCTATTCGTCGGGATCGCAGGTGGGCTGCAGCTGGCTGTGCTCGGCTACCTCCAATTCTTCGGACGACTCTGGGTTCTAGAGATGCCCCTGTTCTCGTCCCTGCTGTGGTCGTCGACCAATTTGATGCTCGCCCTGCTCCTCTGCGAAGGAGCGAAGGCCTTGACCGGGCCACCGGCTACGGACCCCGGCCGCGAGAACGGAGACCGCCGTCGAGCCGTGAGTGGCGCCCGAGTGCGCCGGATAGTCACATTGGGTGCGCCAACACTGCTCGTCCTCGCCGTGCCGATCGTGTACGAAGCGAGCCCATCCGTCCCAGCGCTGACCTGGGCTCCCTGGGGTTTGGTTCTGGCGCTGACGATAATCGCGGCAACAGCAGTCGGCCGACTCACCGTCAACTGGAGCCCAGCCAGACACGGGTCGATTCGTCGTCACCGGTCGATGAGAGCGACCGCAGCGGGGGCCGTGGTCGTCATCAGCGCCGCCGTGTTGATCCTTACCGTTGCCCCCTGGGTGGCGCACCCCACACCTCCCAACACGAGTCCCTACAACACTCCTACCAACTATTCGTCCGCGCTCGGAGGCGCTGCTGCCACCGCCATTGAGGAGTATCAGGTGACCTCGGAGGTGCCCGCATTCGTCGGACAACCGGCCTATCGAGGCGAGCAGCTCATGATGTGGATGGCAAAAGCGGATTCGTCGATGCTTTTCGCACCGATCGGAATCTATGAGGCATTCACGAACACCTTGTCGGGGTCCCTTCCTTCCCTCGATGCGCTCGACCGGTCTGCGATCGAGACCCGCCAACCGGGCCAGATACTCCTGCTGAGCGTGGACGGCAACGGTTTCGATCAAGCAGTGCAATCGCTCCGTCCCTACTCACCTGTGGTCGTCCGCCGGGCCGTTCTCGGCAATAGCTCGTACCACCTACACCTTTGGTTGGTCGACCTGACCCGCTATGACCGCTCGACCGGCACGTGAACCGCTGGGCCGACGTGGGACGAGGACCAGCATCGCCGTCGTTCGACAGGTATTCCCGGGCCTTACCGTCGGATATCTCTTCAAAGAGATGATCAAGAGTTGTGAACGAATCAAGAGTTGTGAACGAGCTGTCGCGTTCAGGCGGCGACGGAACCTGGAAGTCGCGCCGTGCGTGCAGTTCGACGGTCGTGGTGCCAAAGGTCTAGATCTGGTGAATCCCGTCGATGCCGCGACATCGTTCGGCGATGACTTCCATGCTTTCTCCTTTGCGTCGTGAGCCGCCTGGAGGGACCCCGCGCCAAGGATTCGAAATCCGTGCTCGAATCAACCTTCGCCGTGACTTCCCGCGCGTCCAACCAATAAGCGGACCTTCGTGGCTCCAAGGAAACCCATTTAACCGAACGGGCTCGGCACCAGTTTCACTCTTACGCGAAGCCTCGAAAGCGGCGAGTAGGGCTAACCTGGCCGCCGGACCACCATGAAACCAATCCCCGTCGTCTTCCACATCGGTCCGCTGCAGGTCCACACCTACGGCATCGGCCTCGCCCTGACCTTCTGGTTCGGATACACGTACTTCGAGCGGCGGCTACGCAAGCACGGCTATCCGACCGACTGGTTCCTGCCCGTCTTCCTCTGGATCATCCTCGCCGCCGTCGTCGGAGCTCGGGCGCTCCACGTCCTGTCCAACCTCGGCTACTACTCCCACAATCCGGGCGACGTCCTGGCCATCTGGCACGGCGGGCTGTCGTCGTTCGGGGGCCTGCTCTTCGCCGTGCCGACCGGCATCCTCCTCACCCGCCGTCGCTGCCCCGAACTGGCGCTCGGCCGCGCCCTCGACCTGGCCGCGCCGGTGCTCCTGGCGTGCTGGGCCATGGGGCGGCTCCTCGGTCCACAGCTCATGGTGGCCGGCGGCGGCCATCGCACCCAGCAGTGGTTCGGCATGTACTACGCCGGGCAGGCGGGCCGGCGCCTGCCGGTGCCGATCTTTCAGGCGTTGGAGGACTTCGCGGTGTACCTGGTCCTCATCGCGATCGAGCGGCGGCTGGACCGCTGGCCCGATCGCTCGCCGCGCTCGGGCTACCCGCCAGGCATCGTCCTCGGTACGGGCATGGTCCTCTGGGGCGTGGAGCGAAGCCTCGACGAGCACCTCTGGCTCGGTGAGGACGGCCGCCTCGGCTCCGACCTCGTCCAACTGGCGGGGATCGCCCTGGTGGTCGGAGGTGTGATCATCCTCTCCGCACGAGGGCGCGATGGCGGCTCTGGCTGCGTGAGCACCACGCCCCCGTGGCGCCGACCGGGCTCGCGGGTGAGCCGTCCGCGTCCGAGGCGACTCAGACGGGCGTCGCCTGAGCCGGCGGCTCAGGCGTTCGGCTTCTCGCCCGACTCCGCCGCCCGGCGCATCTGTTCCAGGCTCTCGATCATCGGCATGCGCTCCTGCCCCACGGCGCCGTCGAGGCGCTCGGCGATCTGCTCGGGGGTCCAGCGGCCTTCGGCCCACATGGCCCGCACCTCCGCCGGCTGGTTCCACACCGCGATCTTCGAACCGACGACCGTGTACACCTGACCCGTGATGTGCTTGGCCCGGTCGCTCAACAAGAAGACGACCATGGAGCGCCACGTCCTCGGGCTCGCCCATCTCGGACAGTGCGGTCGGGACGTTGGCCGACATGCGGGTACGGGCGACCGGCGCGATCGCATTGGCGGTGACGCCGTAGCGGTGCAGTCCGACCGCGGCCGACCGCACCAGGCTCACGATCCCACCCTTGGCCGCGGCGTAGTTCGCCTGGGCGACGCTCCCGGCGAAGGCGCCAGAGGTGAAACCGACCAGCGCACCGCTCTCCTGCTTGCGCATCACCGCCGCCGCGGCGCGGAACACGGTGAAATGCCCCTTCAGGTGCGTGGCGACGACCGCGTCCCATTCGTCCTCGCTCATGTTGAAGAGCATGCGCTCGCGCAGGATCCCGGCCACGGCCACCACCCCGTCGAGGCGGCCGAAGCTCTCGACGTGCCGTCGCGACGAGACGCTCACCGGACTCCATCTTGGAGATGTCGTCGGCGACGGCAAGCGCCTCACCGCCTGCTCCACGGATCTCGGCCGCGACGGCCTCGGCCACCTCGCTGCTCGGGTCCTCTCCGGCCATGGACACGCCGTAGTCGGCGACCAGCACCCGTGCCCCGGCCGACGCGGCGGCCAACGCCACCGCCCGCCCGATGCCGCCACCACCACCGGTGACCGCGACCACCTTGCCTTCGAGGAACCCTGCCATCCGTCGTATGCTCCTGCTCTCGGCGACGGCTCTGCCGCGACCGACCAGTCTGGCGAGGCCGTGCCGCAGGGTCCGGGGCCGTGGACTCGGTCGACGGGCTGCTTGCTTTGCCGTAATTTGGAACACGTTCTAGTCTGCGCCGGCTGGATGCCGCCATTCCGCGACCATCACGCCGGCCCCGTACGACAAGGAGACCACCGTGGCTGACCTCGGCTTTTGGGCCCTCGGCCCAGGACGATCCGGACCACCTCGCCCTCGTCACACCCGAGGGCGACGACGTCACGGCTGGGCGAGCTCCTCGGACACGCCAATCAGCTGGTGCACGCGCTGCGTGGGCTCGGGTTCGAAACCGGAGACGTGGTGGCCACGCTCCTACCGAACTGCGCCGAGATGATCGAGATCTACGTGGCCGCCCTTCAGGCCGGCTGGTACCTGGTCCCCATCAACCACCACCTGGTCGCGCCCGAGGTCGCCTACATCCTGAAGGACTCCGGCGCGAAGGCCTTCGTGTCGCACGAGCGCTTCGAGCGACGTCGCGGTCGCGGCGGCAGACGAGGCGGGGATCGGGCCCGTCCGGTCGAATCGCCGTCGGACGGGTCCCGGGATTCGCCTCCTACTCCGCGCTACGCGACGCGTGCCCGACGACGCTGCCCGAGGACCGGACCATCGGCGACGTCATGAACTACACGTCGGGGACGACCGGCAACCCCAAGGGGATCTTCCGCAAGCTCTCCGGGATCATCGCCCGAGGAGGCCGCGCTCGGGCTGTCGGGACTTCTCTTCCTCTTCGGGGTCCAGCCCCAGGACGACAACGTGCACATTGTGGGCTCGCCTCTGTACCACACGGCCGTGCTCCGCTTCGCCAGCGCGTCGATGCACCTGGGGCACACCGTCGTCCTCATGGACAAGTGGATGCCCGAGGAGATGCTCCGGCTGATTCAGGAGCGGCGCGTGACGACCTCGCACATGGTGCCGACGCAGTTCCACCGCCTTCTCGCGCTGCCGGACGACGTCCGGGCCCGATACGACATGTCCTCGCTCCGCCACATGATCCATGCCGCGGCGCCGTGTCCGGTCGACGTCAAGCACAAGATGATCGCCTGGTGGGGCAATGCGGTCGACGAGTACTACGCGGCGAGCGAGGGGGGCGGGACGTTGGTGACCGCCGAGGAGTGGCTCACGAAGCCGGGCACGGTGGGCAAGGCGTGGCCGATCAGCGAGATCGCGGTATTCGACGACGACGGCAACCGGATGACCGAGCCCAACGTGATCGGCACCGTCTACATGAAGATGGGAGCGGGCGACTTCGAGTACCACGGGGACAAGGAGAAGACGCGGAAGAACCGCATCGGCGCCTTCTTCACCGTCGGTGACGTCGGGTTGATCGACGAGGACGGCTACCTGTTCCTCCGCGATCGCAAGATCGACATGATCATCTCCGGCGGCGCCAACATCTACCCCGCCGAAATCGAGAGCGTCCTGCTCTCGTTCCCCAAGGTCGGCGACGCCGCCGTCTTCGGCATCCCCCACGAGGACTGGGGCGAGGAGGTCAAGGCCGTGGTGGAGCCGGCCGAGGGCGTCGAACCGAGCGACGAGCTGGCCGAGGAGATCCTGGCCTTCTGCGCCGGCCGGCTGGCCCGGTTCAAGACGCCCAAGTCGGTTGACTTCACCGACGAGATGCCGCGCGATCCGAACGGCAAGCTCTACAAGCGCAAGCTCCGCGACCCGTACTGGGAAGGCGTGCAGCGACAACTCTGATCGGCGCCGCACTGCGCCGATCAGCGCCCGGGTCCGGGGTCCGCCCCTCGGGCACCCCGCCGCGCCAATGATGGGCCGGTGGAAGAGCCGGGCCCGGACACCGAAGCTCGACTGAGTTCGTCGGCGCGGGCTGCTTCGCCTCGCGGCCCAGGCGCCTGACTCCTACGGGTTGCTCCTCTTTCTCCTGATCGTCGACTACACCGCGCTGACCGTCACCTGGAACAGTTCGGTGGCGCTCGTGGTGCCGGTCCGTTCTGTTCGGGGTGACCGTGCTGCTGGCCTTCCACGCCTCGCGCCCGCCACGCCGCGTGCAGGTAGTGGTGCAGGCCGGAGTGGCCCTGGTCGTGCTGGCCGCCGTCGTTGCGGCGGCTCACGGCGGCTCGACCGTCACCGGCAGCGTCGTCCTCTTCACGTCCGTCCTGGTGCTGGCCAGCCCCATCGTGGTCGCCTGGCGCATCCTCCACCACCCGCAGGTGACGCCCGAGACGATCCTCGGGGGCATCTGCATCTACATCCTCATCGGCATGGTGTTCGCCAACTTCGACTACGGGCTGCAGTTGGTCGTCGGGGAAGACCTTCTTCGCCCAGGCCGGGCACCATGGCTTGCCCGACTTCGCGTACTTCAGCTACATCACCATGGCGACTGTCGGCTACGGGGACCTCTCGCCCGCGCCGGGCCTGCCCCAGGACGAGCTCGGTTCTCGAGGCCGTGACCGGCCAGGTCTTCCTGGTCGTGCTCCTGGCCCGTCTCGTGTCCCTCTACCGGGGGCCGGCCGGGTGGCGGCAAGAGTTCGAGGAACGGATCCGCGGCGGCGGCGACTCCGGCGCGGCCGAAGGATCAGAGGCCTGACACTCCAAACGCGACGCGGCCCCTCAGGCGTCCGCGTCACCCAACGCGCCGGCGCCGCCTCCCGCTTCAGCTTGCGTCGGCGGTGGAGCCGGGCCAGGACGAACAGGAGGACGGCCCCGGTCGCGATCCCGATCACCAGAACGGCGAGGTCGAACGCGGAGGTGTGGGCGACCCGGATGGCGCGACCTGGCCCGCCCCGAGGCGATGGAGGCGACCGCGACGGCGAAGCACATGTTCGAGTCGAGGAAGGATGCCAGAGCGGCCGAAATGTGCGATCGGTCAATCGCAAATATCATGGGCAGTGCCCGAGACGATGGAGGGCGCGACGAAGACGGCCAAACGACCCCATCTGGCGTATGCGGCCTCACCCCTCTCGGAGCTTGCCCGCCTGAGGTGCTTCCCCGGGCGACTTGGCCGAGCAGACTCGTATGCGGCGCCCCACGGTATCTGCTGGCGCAGCCGGTGAGACCGGCGACCTGCGCCCGCGCTGGAGCGAGCGTCGATCCACGAAGACGCCAGGCGCAGGTCGAGTCTTCCGGCCCTGGCTCGCAACGCCACGCCCGTCGAACCGGATCGCGGCGGTACGCCGATGAAGGGCACCCGGCCTCCATGATGCGACCGGAGGCCAGGAACAGCGCCGCATCATCTGCGTGTGACCGGCTGTGCGAAGGTGTCTTCTGGCGTGAGGACCTCGGCGGACCCGGTGCGTTCGCGACCGGAGGTCGAATGATCGGTCGGCGCGTCCTCTATTCTCGTCGATCGAGAGAACCGACACACGGCCTCTCGTCTCGGCGACCGGCTATTCGGCCTGGCCCACCATGCGCTGCCAGTCGGGGTCGAGGAGCGGCGCTTCCACCGACCTGGCGTTCGTCGAGACGATGTCGAGCATTCGGCCCGGCGGAACCTCGACGAAGATTCCCTCCGCTTCCGCGGTCGTCTCTCCTTCGTGGATGATCGACCCCCACGTGAAGACCTTGCGGCCCTCCTTGCCGGTGAAGCGCGCGACGAGTTCGAGAGGGGCGAGGAGAGGTGTCGGCCGGTGATACCGGATCTTCAGCGTGCCCGTCATCGCCGCGTGGCCGACGACGAGGTTGGCCAGGCCGAGCAGCTCGTCGAAGAGCTCGGCGATGACGCCACCGTGTACGCACGTCGGCGGTCCCTCGTAGGGGTAGCCGAACGAGGCCCGACCCCTGATCTCGCGCTGGCCGTCCTCACCCAGCTCGGACCAGACCTCGACAGGCGGTGAAATGGGACTGGCCAAGCCGATCACCGGGCTAGTGGGGAAGAAGTCCTGAGGGTGTCCGTCCGGGTCGGGCATCCGCTCGAGGGCTCGACGCGCCGGGAAGGGCCGCCGACTCCAGTCGGGTCGCGATCGCGGAGAGCTGGTCGGCCGCCTCCGCAAGCTCGTCGTCGCTCAGCGGCCGGCCGACGCAACGGAGCTGAGCCGGCGAACGGCCGCGGCGAATCGGTGCAGCGGCGAGTCGGACGTCGCGACGTCGTTGCCGGGGAGTCCCGCCGCCGGTGTGCCTGGAGGGCCGGCTTCCTCGGGCTCATTCGCGGGTGTACTGGGGCGGCCGCTTCTCCGCGAAGGCCTTCTGGCCCTCTGCCGCGTCCTTGGACGCGAACACCGGCCATCCGATCTCGAGCTCCCGGGCCAACCCGTCAACTTCGGACATGCCCTCGGTCTCACGCACACTGCGCTTGATCGCCTCCACGGCGAGAGGTCCGTTGGCCGCGATGACCGACTGCGATCTCGACGCGCCCGGTCGAGCGCGGTGCCATCGGGCACGACGTGGCCGATGAGCCCGATGCGCAGCGCCTCGTCCGCCGACACTTCGCGAGCGGTCAACAGCAGATCCATGGCGACGGTGAACGGGATCTGCCGGCGTAGCCGTACGGTGGACCCCCCGAGCGGGAAGAGGCCGCGCTTGGCCTCGAACACGCCAAAAATCGCGCTCTGCCCGGCGACCCTGATGTCGGTCGCTTGAAGGATCTCGGTGCCTCCGGCCACCGCCCAGCCCTCCACGGCCGCGATCAGCGGCTTGCGCACGTCGTAGTGGCGCAACAACGCCTTCCAATGGAGGTCCGGGTCCTCTTCCAGGCGCGGCCGGTACTTCTCGGCCTCGCTGTCACCCATCGCCTTGAGGTCCATGCCGGAACAGAACGTGCCGCCCGCTCCGGTCAGGATGGCGCATCGGATGCCGTCGTCACGGTCGATCTCCGCCCATGCGTCCTTCATCCCCACGAGCATGGGGAGGCTCAAGGCGTTCTTCGCCTCGGGACGGTTCATGGTCACGATGGCGGTCGCGCCCTCGCGCTCGAACGTCAGGTGCTCGGTGGAAATCACGGTCCCCTCCAGAGGTAGGCGCCGTCGGCGGTGTCGGGTGGAAGCGGGAGTGCGATGCTCAGAGACGCTCGATGATGGTGCCCGTGGCGAGCGCACCGCCACAGCACATCGACACCAGCCCGTAGGTCGCGTCACGCCGCTCGAGCTCGTGCAGGATCGTCGTGACCAGCCGGCTGCCGGTAGCGCCGACGGGGTGGCCGAGCGCGATGGCCCCGCCATTCACGTTGACCTTGTCCATGTCGGCATCGTGCACCTTGGCCCAACTCATGACGACGGAGGCGAACGCCTCGTTCACCTCGAAGAGGTCGATGTCCTTCATGGTCATGCCCGCCTTGGCCAACACCTTGGCCGTCGCGGTGATGGGTCCGTCGAGGTGGTAGTAGGGGTCGGAGCCGACCAGGACCTGGGCCACGATCCGCGCCCGTGGACGGAGTCCCTCTGCCTTGGCTCGCTCCTCGGACATCCACAGGACGGCGGCGGCGCCGTCGGAGATCTGCGACGAGGTCCCCGCGGTGTGCATGCCGTCGGGGAGCACCGGCTTCAGCTTGGCCAGACCCTCGGCCGTCGTGTCACGTGGGCCCTGGTCCTTGGTCACCACCGTCTTGGCGCCGGTGTGCTCGCCCCACGGACCCTCCTCGCCGACGATGGGGGCCTCGACAGAGACGATCTCCCGGGCAAAGCGGTCCTCGGCGACGGCCGCGGCTGCCTTGGACTGCGACTCCAGGCCGAGCCAGTCGACGTCGGCGCGCGTGATGCCGTACTTCGTCGAGATCCGCTCGGCCGCGGTGAACTGGTCGGGCATGTCGTAGGGAAGGTCCTCGGGCAGGGCACGACCCACGCCGGCCCTGGATTGGCACCCAGCGGCACCCGGCTCATCGCCTCGACGCCGCAGCCGACCGCGGTCTCGACCGCTCCGGCGGAGATGAGGTTGGCGGCAAAGTGGTTGGCCTGCTGGCCCGATCCGCACTGGCAGTCCACCGTGGTCGCTGCGACCTCGTAGGGCAGGCCACCCAGCAGCCAGGCGGTACGGGTCAGGTTGAAGCCCTGCTCGCCGGCCTGGGTCACGCATCCTCCGACGACCTGTTCCACCGAGGCCGGGTCGATACCCGCCCGCTTCACGACCTCGACCTGAACGGCCCCGAGCAGGTCAGGGGACCGCAGTCCGGAGAGCCAGCCGTTGCGCTTCCCGATCGGCGTGCGAACAGCTTCGATGATGACCGGCTGAGGCATGACGACGTCCCTTCTCCTGGGGATCCGGACAACGGCCCGCCACGGGGCGGGCTCGAAATTGGAACCTGTTCTAAGTTTAACACCCGCCCTTCGGGCGGCTCCTCCGGAGTCTGACCGGGGTGGAGGACGACGCGCCAGGTCGGCCGGGGATCACGCCCCCTTGAGGATCTCCCGGGCGATCACGACCCGCTGCACCTGGTTGGTGCCCTCGTAAATCTGGGTCACCTTGGCGTCGCGCAGGAAGCGCTCGACCGGAAAGTCCTTGGTGTAGCCGTAACCGCCGAGGAGCTGGACCGCGTCCAGGGTGACGGACATGGAGGTGTCGGACGCGAACGCCTTCGCCATGGCGCCGAACCTCGTCAGCTCGCCGTCGGGGTCGTCGTCGACCATGGCACAGGCGCGGTAGACGAGCGCCCTCGCCGCCTCGGTGCGCATGGCCATGTCGGCGAGCATGAACCGCAGACCTTGCAGGTCGGCGATGGGGGCACCGAAGGCGTGGCGCTGCTTCATATAGCTCGCGGAGTAGTCGATCGCACCTTGAGCGATCCCCACGGCCTGCGCGCCGATGGTCGGCCGGCTCCGGTCCAGCGTGTGCATGGCGATGGTGAAACCCTGCCCCTCCTCGCCGATCCGGTGCGACGCCGGCACGCGCACCTCCTCGAGCGTCACCTCGCCCGTCGGGCTGCCCCGCATGCCGAGCTTCTCCTCGAGCTTCGCCACCTTGACTCCCCACTCCTTCTCGACCAGGAAGCAGGTGATGCCGCGACTCCCGGCATCGGGGTCGGTCTTGGCGAAGACGATGTAGACATCGGAGATGCCGGCGTTGGTGATCCAGTACTTCGAGCCGACCAGCACGTAGTCGTCGCCATCGCGCACCGCCCGACAGCGCATGGACGCGACGTCGCTGCCGGCGTCGGCCTCCGAAAGGCAATAGCTGGCCTGGAGCTCACCCGCGGCCAGTCGCGGGCAGGTAGGCGCGCCTGAGCTCCTCGGTCCCCCAGTTCATCACCGGCGTCATCCCGAGCTTGGAAATGATGAACGTGAGCGACGTCGAGGCGCACACCCGTGCCAGCTCCTCGACTGCGATGGCCTGGGTCACGGCGTCGGCCCCCGCTCCGCCGTAGGCCTCGGGCAGGCCGAGGGCAGGGAGCTCCATCTCCTTGATGGCCTCGTAGGACTTCCAGGGGAACTCCGCGGTCCGATCGACCTCGGCCGCATGGGGCGCCACCCGCTCCTCGCAGAAGGCGCGCAGGCTCCCGCGGAATTCCCGCTGGACGTCGGTCAGGCCGAAGGTCGCCAC
Source organism: uncultured Acidimicrobiaceae bacterium (assembly GCA_963767195.1). Lineage (GTDB taxonomy): Bacteria > Actinomycetota > Acidimicrobiia > Acidimicrobiales > RAAP-2 > Bog-473. Next base: position 1,900,333 of record CAVYDA010000001.1, read on the forward strand.
GTCCACGCCGCATATTGTCGCAGAGCCCGAGGCTGTCTCCCGCCGCCACCCACTGCCTCCCGCAGCCCGAGCCGTGACGGTGAGCCGCTGCCCTGACTCCGGGCAGCGGAAATGCACGGAGAACGTTCGTTGGTGAAGAATGATCGTTTGCGGCCGGCCTCGGCGCATACCCACCGCCGAACACCGGTTGGATACCTACCCAGAATGTGAGCGACTCCCCGATGCAAATGAAGGCAGGCACCAGGTTGCGCAGCGCGGTCGACGCCTGCGAGGTCGTGGTGGTGCGCGCTCCGGGCGAGCCGGTCGATCTGCGCTGCGGCGGGCACCCCTTCCGTGGAGTGGACAAGGAAGAGATCCCAAGCGCCCTCGTCGCCGGGTTCGATGGCGGCACGCAGCTCGGCAAGCGCTATGCCGACGAGGGTCTCGGGCTCGAGGTGCTGTGCACCAAGGCGGGCGAGGGCTGCATCTCCGTCGGCGACGCCATCCTCGAGGTCAAGGGGGCCAAGCCGCTCCCGGCCTCGGACTGACCGGGACCAACCGTGAACATCGCCATGCTGGTCGAGATGGTTGCCGAGGGCGACCCGGAACGGACGGTCGTCGGCCGTAGCGGTAGCGCCACGAGCGCAGCCGCGTTGCTGGAGCGGGCGCGCCGGGCCGCAACGTTCTACGAGAAGTGCGGCGCCGAGGTCGTCGGCTGGTTCGGACTGAACTCGGACCTGCTCCCGGTGGCGCTCTTCGGAGCGGCACTCGCCGGCATCCCGTTCAGTCCTCTCAACTACCGCGCCCCCGACGAGCAACTGCAGGGCATCGTCGGGCGGATCGCCGGCGGCGTGATGGTCGCCGACGACGACGAGGTCGATCGCCTCGGTGCGTGCGGCGCCCGGCACGTCGTGACCAAGGGTGAACTCTCGGCGGCCATCGCCGAGCCGACATCGGGCGAGCACCCGTTCGTCGACCCGGAGGAGGTCGCCGTCCTGCTCTTCACGAGCGGCACGACCTCAGAGCCCAAGGCGGCCGTCCTGCGGCACCGCCACCTCGTCTCCTACATCATCGGCAGTGTCGAGTTCCTGGGCTCGGCCCCCGACGAGGCCCAGCTGATCTGCGTGCCCCCGTACCACATCGCCGGCGTCTCCGCCGTCCTGAGCTCGCTCTACGCGGGAAGGCGCATCGTCTACCTGCCCGCGTTCGACGCGGCGGAGTGGGTCCGAGCGGCGACCGAGGAGCGCATCACCCACGCCATGGTCGTCCCCACCATGCTGGGACGGATCCTCGACGCGGTCGAGGAGGCGGGCGCCGAGCCGCCGGCGCTGCGGCATCTCTCCTACGGCGGGGGCCGGATGCCGTTGGAGCTGGTCGAGCGCACCCTGCGCGACCTGCCTCACGTGGATCTGGTCAACGCGTACGGCCTGACCGAGACGAGCTCCACCATCGCCATGCTGACCCCGGAGGACCACCGGGACGCCTTCGCCAGCACTGACCCCGCGGTGCGGGCGCGCCTGGGGTCGGTCGGGCGTCCGCTGCCGTCACTCGAGGTCGAGGTGCGTGGCGAGGACGAGATCGTCCTGGCGGAGGGTCAGAAGGGCGAGATCTGGGTGCGGGGGGAGCAGGTGGCAGGCGAGTACGTCGGGCGCACGGCGCTGCGCGGCGACGGCTGGTTCCCGACCCGCGATGCGGGCTGGTTCGACGACGCCGGCTTCCTCTACGTCGACGGCCGTCTCGACGACGTGATCGTGCGCGGGGCCGAGAACATCTCACCGGGCGAAGTGGAGCTGGTCCTCTCCGAGCACGGCTCGGTGGCCGAGGCCGCGGTCGTCGGGATCCCCGACCCCGAGTGGGGAGAAGCCGTGGCGGCGGTCGTCGTGCTGCGGCCAGGCGCGTCGGCCGCCGAAGACGAGCTCCAGGACTGGGTGCGCGATCGACTGCGCTCGACGAAGACCCCCGTGGTCGTCGACTTCCGCGACGAGCTGCCGTACTCCGCAACCGGCAAGCTGCTCCGCAGGGTGTTGCGCGACGAACTGACGGAGAAGGTCGGGCGCAGCTGACGTCAGGCCGCGTCGACCAACGCGGCGCCCTGAGCCTGACCAGGCGCGAGGCGCAGTGTCTCGTCCGGGACCTGGTCGACGAGGGCGCGCTGAGCCACGTAGTCGTGTGACAGGGAAGAGAACGCCCCCCGACGCGCCGCCTGTTGCTCCGCCGGGACCTCCCCGAGGAACCCCCAGAGCCCGAGGGCGAATTGGACGTCGTACACGCACGGCGCCCGCCCGAAGAGCGCCGCCCGCTTCGAAGCGATCAGCGCCACGCCCAGCAGCACGTCGTCCGCGACCTCGCCTTCGCCGAGGCGCAGGTCGTGCTCGTAGCGGTTGGCCAAGCGCAACGCGAACCCCGAGTCCGGTCCCGGCGTGCCGACGCTCGGCCCCCTGGGTGCCGTCGGGACTGCCAGCTCGGCCGGGCGCGAGGCCGTCCACGGGCCGGGCACGTCGAGATGCAGCGCCGGGCGGACCTGGTCGGCCTCGGCGATGGGGACGAACGTGGGCTGCGTCACGGCCGGAAGAGTAGCCCGACGCCCATCAGGCGGCGTGGAGCAGTCCGAATACGACCGAGTCGTACAGCGCCTGCCAGCTGGCCTCGATGATGTTCTCGGACACCCCGATCGTCGTCCAGGTGCGCTCCCCGTCGGTCGAGTCGACCAGGACACGGGTGACGGCTCCGGTGCCGCGTCCGGTATCGAGTACGCGTACCCGGTAGTCCGTCAGGTGGATGGTCGAGAGCGCGGGGTATCGGGGCCCGATGGCACCGCGTAGCGCGCCGTCGAGTGCGTTGACCGGCCCGTTGCCTTCCGCCACAGCGACGATGCGCTCGGGCCCGACGTGGACCTTCACCGTGGCCTCGGTCATCACCCCGAAAACGGTGCCGTCGTCACGACGTCCGTCGACCCGGTCGCCGTGGTCGGTGATGACGCGGAAGGACTCCACGGTGAAGTAGTCCGGGGACCAGCCGGCGGCGCGACGCAGCAACAGCTCCAGCGAGCCGTCGGCCACCTCGAAGTGGTAGCCCTCGTGCTCCAGGCGTTTGAGCTCGTCGAGCACCCGGCCGAGCACCTCGCCGTCGAGTTCCAGGCCGAGCTCGGCCGCTTTCATCGCCAGCGTCGAGCGGCCGGCCATCTCCGAGACGACGACGCGGGTCCCGTTGCCGACCGTGTTGGGCACCACGTGCTCGTAGAGGTCGGCGCTGCGGGCGACGGCGCTGGCGTGCAGACCGCCTTTGTGCGCGAACACGGAGTTGCCCACATAGGGCTGCTGCGGGTCGGGCGCGATGTTGACCAGCTCGGCGATGTGGTGGGCCACCGGCGTCAGGCGCTCCAGGCGGTCGTCGGGGATGGTGCGGATCTTCAGCTTGAGCGAGAGGTTGGGGATCGCGGCCGAGAGGTCGGTGTTGCCGGCGCGCTCGCCGTAGCCATTGATGCACCCCTGCACCTGGGTAGCGCCTGCTTGCACCGCGACAAGGGAGTTGGCGACGGCGCAGCCCGCGTCGTTGTGACAGTGGATGCCCAGCTGCGCGCTCGTCCGGGCGCGGACGTCGGCCACGGCGCGGCCTACGTCGTCGGGCAGCGAGCCACCGTTGGTGTCGCAGAGCACGAGAGCCTCGGCCCCGGCTTCCTCGGCGGCCGCGAGCACCGACAGGGCGAACTCGGGGTTGCGCGCGTAGCCGTCGAAGAAGTGCTCGGCATCGAGGAAGACCCGCAGGTCGTGCTGCCGCAAGAACCGCACGGAGTCCGTCACCATGGCCACGGCCTCCTCCAGCGACGTGCGGAGGGCCTCGGCGACGTGGCGGTCCCACGCCTTGGCCACGATGCAGGCGACCGGCGCGCCCGCGTCGACCAGGTTGGCGAGAACGGCGTCGTCCTTCGCCTTGACCCCGGCCCTCCGGGTAGAGCCGAACGCCACCAGTGTGGCCGTGCCCAGATTCAGCTCGGTCTTGGCCCGTTCGAAGAATTCGACATCTTTGGGATTCGCTCCGGGCCAACCCCCTTCGATGAACGTCACCCCGAGATGGTCGAGCTGCTCGGCCACGCGGAGCTTGTCGTCGACGGTCAGGGAGACGCCCTCCTGCTGGCTGCCGTCGCGCAGGATGGTGTCGAAGATTTCAACGGACTCGGGCAGCTCGGGGACGACGTAGTCGTGCGAGTGCGCCCGGTGGCCGTGAGCGTGACTGGTCCCATCATGACTGTGCGTTCGCTCGGCGCCGTTCGGCACGGTCGGCGCGTTCTCGCTCGAATGCTCGCCCGCCGACGTGCTCGAGTCGTCAGTCGACATGGTCGAGCCAGTCCTTGTAGCGGTCGACCTCGCCCCGGACGGTGGCGAAGTAGGTCTGCTGGATCTCCTGGGTGATGGGACCCGGACGGCCACTGCCGACCGGCCGGTCGTCGACGGCGCGGATCGGCACCACCTCGGCCGCGGTGCCGGTCAAGAACGCTTCATCGGCCAGGTACAGGTCCGTCCGGATCACCGGCTCGTGGCGAACCTCGTAACCCAGGTCGCGGGCGATGGTCTCGATGGAGTTCTGCGTGATGCCCGCCAGCGCGCCGACGTCCGAGGTCTGCGGAGTGATGAGGGCGCCGTCGTGCACGACGAAGACGTTCTCGCCCGTGCACTCGCTCACCGCGCCGTTGGGTGCGAGCAGGATGGCCTCGTCGTAGCCAGCATTGAGCGCCTCGACCTTGGCCAGGGACGAGTTGGCGTACATCCCTGTCCCCTTCGCCGCCGTCGGCACCGCGTTCGGGTCGTGTCGCCGCCACGAGCTGACCTTGACCGACACGCCGTTGGCAATGCCCTCGTCGCCGAGGTATGTCCCCCAGGGCCAGGCCGCGATGGCAACGTTGACCGCGCAGGGCAACGGGTTGAGACCCATCTCGCCGTAGCCGAGGTAGACGAGCGGGCGCAGGTAGCAGCCCTCGGTCATGCGGTTGACCCGCACCACCTGGCGCGAGGCTTCCACGATCTGCTCGACGGTGAAGGGCACGTCGATCATGAAGATCTTGGCCGACGCGAACAAGCGGCGGATGTGGTCGCCCAGACGGAACACGGCGACGCCGCGGTTCGTCTTGTAGGCGCGGATACCCTCGAAGACGCCTGAGCCGTAGTGCATGGTGTGGGTCAGCACGTGCACGGTGGCGTCTTCCCAGTCGACGAGCTCGCCGTCCATCCAGATCTTCTCAGTCGGGGTGATGGGCATTCGATTTACAGCCTTTCTGCGATGGCATCGCCGAGCGCGGAGGTGGACACCTGCGCGTCGCCGGGCGACCGTGACATGGAATCGGACTGGGCGGACAGTGCTTTGAGGACGCGGTCGGCGGCATCGACCTCGCCCAGGTGCTCGAGCATGAGGGCGGCCGAGTGGATGGCAGCCAGCGGATTGGCGACACCCTGGCCGGCGATGTCGTGCGCCGCGCCGTGGACCGGCTCGAAGAGCGACGGCCCGGTGCGGGCAGGGTTGAGGTTGGCCGAGGCCGCGAAACCGATGCCGCCGGCCACCGCACCCGCCAGGTCGGTGAGGATGTCCCCGAACAGGTTGTCCGTGACGATGACGTCGTAGCGCGCCGGCTGCTCCACCAGGTAGATGCAGGCCGCGTCGACGTGGTTGTAGTCGACCGCGATTTCTGAGTGCTGGCGTGACACCTCGGAGACGGTGCGCTGCCACAGATCGCCGGCGAAGGTGAGGACGTTGGTCTTGTGCACCAGGGTCAGTCGGTGCGCCGGGCGCCGGGCGGCCAGCTCGAAGGCGAAGCGCACGCAACGCTCTACGCCATGGCGCGTGTTGACCGAGCCCTGCGTGGCCACCTCGTGTGGTGTCCCCTTGCGCAAGAAGCCGCCTTCGCCGGCGTACGCGCCCTCGGTGTTCTCGCGCACGACCACGAAGTCGGCGCCCTCGGCGATGGAACCCGGCACGCCCGTGAAGGGGCGCAGGTTGATGTAGAGGTCCAGCTCGAAGCGGAGTCGCAGCAGCAGCCCGCGTTCGAGAGTGCCGGGGGGGACGGACGTGTCACCCACCGGCGGCCCGACGGCGCCCAGCAGGATGGCGTCGAAGCCCCGGAGGACATCCAGCGTCTCGTCGGGCAGGACGGCACCATCGCGCAGGTACCGGGCGGCGCCCAGGTCGAAGTCTGTGGTGTCGAGATCCACCCCGGCCGCGCTGACCACCTTGAGGGCCTCGGCACAGACCTCCGGCCCGATGCCGTCCCCGCCGATGACGGCGACCCGATGCTTGCCCGTGGTTCCCACTGCTCCGTCTTTCTCCGTGTCCTGTACCTGTCCGTGTCCAGTGTCTGTCTGTGTCCGGTCGCTGTGAGCCTGCCCGTGCCCTCGACCCGTGCTCCGTGTCCGACCTCGCTCTCGCCACGAGCCGGAAGTGGCGGGAATTTGAAAAACCGCCCACGTAGTGGACGGTATGACGGCGCGCGGGTGTCGTGCGCGCCTAGTCGATAATGCCTACGGAGTGCTCGGAGGGGCCCATCACCGCCACAGTCTCTCGCAGCGTAGGCGCTGCGTCAACATCGGTGTCCGGTGCGGTCAACACCCGTGTCCGGAGCGGCCGAAGGGGCGCGGCAGGCGGGTTAGCCTTGAATCTGCCCGTGGCGCCCTGCGCCCGGCGAACCACACCTCCCGAAGGGCACGCCGTGACCAACGCACCGACGAACGAGACCGGGACGACCAAGCTCACCCAGGCCACCTACGACCGGCTGGTGGCAGAGCTCGAGGACCTGACCACGAGGGGCCGCGTCGAGATCGCGCAGCAGATTGAGGCAGCCCGGGCGCTGGGCGACCTTTCCGAGAACGGCGACTACCACGCGGCCAAGGACGCGCAAGGCAAGATGGAGTCGCGCGTTCGGCAGTTGCAGGCCATGCTCAAGCGCGTCGAGCTGGTCGACGGGTCGGGCGCAGGTGACGGAACGGTGGCGCTCGGCAGCACCGTGACCCTGCGCTACGAAGGGGACGACGAGGACGACACGCAGCGCTTCTTCGTGGGCTCTATTGAAGAGCGGCACGACGATCTGCCCGTGATCTCTCCCTCCTCGCCGCTCGGACAGGTGCTGATCGGGCACGGTACCGGGGACGCCGTCGAGTACAAGGCGCCGGGGGGCTTCCTCAGCGTTCACATCGTGGCCGTGGAGTCGTGATGGCACCGTGCACGTTGAGCGAGAAGATCTGGGACGCGCACGTCGTCCACTCGGCCGAGGGCGAGCCGGATCTCATCTTCATCGACCTCCACCTCGTGCACGAGGTGACCTCCCCCCAGGCCTTCGACGGACTGCGACTGGCGGGCCGGACGGTGCGCCGTCCCGACCTGACGGTGGCCACGGCCGACCACAATGTGCCCACCACCGACATCGACAAACCGGTGGCCGACCCCGTCTCGGCCCAGCAGCTCAAGGTCCTCGACGCCAACACGGCCGAATTCGGCATCACCTGCTACCCGATGGGCAACGCCAACCAGGGCATCGTCCACGTCATCGGCCCCGAGCAGGGGTGGACGCAGCCCGGCATGACGATCGTCTGCGGCGACAGCCACACCTCCACCCACGGCGCCTTCGGCGCTCTGGCCTTCGGCATAGGGACGAGCGAGGTCGAGCACGTGCTCGCGACCCAGACTCTGCCTCAGGTGCGGCCGAAGTCGATGGCGGTCACCGTCGAAGGAGAGCTCGCGCCGGGGGCGACGGCCAAGGACATCGCGCTCGGCGATCATCGGAACGATCGGCACCGGCGGCGGGATCGGTCACGTCATCGAATACCGGGGTTCCGCCATTCGCGCTCTCTCCATGGAAGGCCGGCTGACGTTGTGCAACATGTCGATCGAGGGCGGAGCCCGAGCCGGGCTCGTGGCACCGGACGAGACGACCTTCGAGTACGTGCGCGGTCGGGACCGCGCTCCCACGGGCCAGGCCTGGGAAGACGCCGTGGCCTTCTGGCGCACCCTCGTCACCGACGAGGGTGCGGTGTTCGACCGAGAGGTGGTGATGGACGCCGCCGCCATCACGCCGCACGTGACCTGGGGAACCAACCCGGCCCAGGTCGCCCCCATCAGCGGGAGTGTCCCGGACCCGGCTGCGCTGGACGACCCCGGGGATCGCGAGGCCGCCGAGCGCGCCCTGGCCTACATGGGCCTGACGGCCGGGACTCCCCTGCGCCAGATCGCGGTGGACACCGTCTTCTTGGGCAGCTGCACGAACTCTCGCATCGAGGACTTCCGGGCCGCCGCCGCCGTGCTCGAGGGACGGCGGGTACGCCCGGGCCTGCGGGCGCTCGCCGTCCCGGGCTCGCACCGGGTCAAGGTCCAGGCCGAGGCCGAGGGATTGGACGCGGTGTTCACCGCGGCGGGGTTCGAGTGGCGCGAGCCCGGGTGCTCCATGTGCCTGGCCATGAACCCGGACAAGTTGGCGGTCGGCGAGCGCTGCGCCTCGACGTCGAACCGCAACTTCGAGGGCCGCCAGGGCCGTGGCGGTCGTACCCACCTGGTCTCCCCCGCCGTAGCCGCAGCCACCGCGGTGGCCGGCACGTTCGCCACGCCCGAGGACCTCGACTGATGGAGCCCGTCGCCGTCGTCACCGGCCGCGCTGTGCCATTGGACCGCACGGACGTCGACACCGACCAGATCATCCCCTCGGACTGGCTCAAGCGGGTGGAGCGCACCGGCTTCGGAGCGGGCCTGTTCTCGGAATGGCGCGACGACCGCAACTTCGTGCTGAACGACCCCGAGTTCGTCGGCGCCACCATCTTGGTGGCCGGGCACAACTTCGGCACCGGCTCGTCGCGCGAGCATGCGGTCTGGGCACTGATGGACTACGGCTTCCGGGCCGTCGTGTCGTCGCGCTTCGCCGACATCTTCCAGAACAACTGCACCAAGCAGGGACTGTTGCCGGTGCAGGTCACCGAGGAGCTCGACCGCGCCCTGCTCAATGCCGTGACCGCCGACCCGTCGCTCGAGATCACCATCGACGTGGCCCGCGGCACCCTCGAGGCGCCCGCGGCCGGGCTCGCCGGCACCTTCCCGCTCGACGAGTTCACCCGCCAGCGCCTGCTCAACGGGTGGGACGACATCGGCTTGACGCTGCGCCACGTCGACGACATCACCGCGTACGAGCGGCGTCGCCCTGCTTTCCTTCCGTCGGCCTGAATCCGGCGCCTGATACCGGAGCCAACGTCGGTGGCCTCACCCGCGACGCCTGAGCGGTCCAGACGGAGTCGCCGAACTGAAGTCCTACCCGCTCTCTACCGTCTCTGTCTGGCATCCGCGCTCTTAAAAACGACTAGGGAACGCATTGAGCAGGCATGATTGGGCCGTTGAACAGGGTCACTGAGCTGTACCTCATACCCGCAGTGGACCCGACACACGAGACCGACGAGGAATCAACGCATGCCTGAGGGTTTGTCCTCGAGCGAGGTAGCCGGGGAGATCTCCCGACACAAGACTCATTCGGCCGAGCACGAGCACGAGCAAAACGGCGACGGATCGGATGGCGACAGTGGTACGAGAAGCCACGACCGTACCCTCTCGATCATCGAGGCCGTGATGCTTGCCATCGTGGCACTGTTAGCCGCCTACACCGGGTATGCCTCGGCCAAATGGAACACGGAGTCGTCCGTTCGCTTGGCGGAGGCCTCCGCCGCGAGAACCGAGGCCAACCGAGCAGCCCTCAACGCGCAGAATCTCCGCAACTTCGACTCGACGACGTTCAACACGTGGTTCACGGCCTACGTCGCCGGTGACTCGACGTCCGAAGCGGTGGCGATACGGCGGTTTCGGCCGGCCTTCAAGGTTGCCTTCGATGCATGGTTGGCCACCAATCCCTTTACGAATGCGCATGCACCGCCCGGCCCGACCTACATGCCCCGGTACAAACAGCCCGAGCTCGCCGCCTCAGCCGCCCTGGACACGAAGGCCACCGAGGAGTACACGCTCGGAGTCGAGGCGGGGTCCAACGCGGACAACTACGTCCGGGACACCATTTACCTCGCCACGATCTTGTTCCTGATCGGGATAAGTGGCCATTTCCGTTTCTTTCGGATCAGGGTGGGCCTTGTGGTTCTGGGCGGATTGATGCTGACCCTTGCTGTCATCCAAATCGCCACGTCCCCGCCCATCCCGTAGCCGCCCAGATCTCCTGCCCCTGTACGGGCTGGCGGATTCGTCGCCCAAGGCCGGCCTCTTGGAGAGCGGTGCGTCCGACCGACGAAAGTGCTGGGGCTGGCCCCAGTCTGGACTTGGGTGGAGGCACCATTGCCCAGCAAGTCTTTGACCTGCTAGTATACTGGGTATGTTCAACGAGCCCCGGTGCCGAACGGCGTGACGACCGCCACGGCGATCCCGCACGGCGAGCGCGTCGAGACCGAGTGGGCGGTCGAGACGCACGGCCTGACCAAACGATTCGGCGAGAACATCGCCGTCAACGACGTGGAGCTGCTCGTTCCCAGGGGCTGCGCCTTCGGTTACCTCGGGCCGAACGGTGCGGGCAAGACCACTCTGATCAGAGTGCTGCTCGGCCTGACCCACGCCAATGCAGGAACGATGTCTCTCCTCGGCTACACCGTCCCCCGCCACCGAGACCGGGCGCTGGCTCGTGTCGGGGCCATCGTCGACGAGCCCCGCTTTCACGGTCACCTGACCGGTCGCCAGAACCTTCAGATCCTCGCCGCGGCACGTGAGTCGGCGGCCAAGGACCGCGTCGAGCCGGCGCTCGAGCGCGTCGGCATCCTGCACCGGGCCAATGACAAGGTGTCGAAGTACTCCATGGGCATGCGTCAACGTCTGGGCGTCGCCGCGTGTCTCCTCGGAGATCCGCAATTGCTGATCCTCGACGAGCCGATGAACGGGCTCGACCCGGGGGGAATGCTCGACATGCGCGACATGATCAAGACGCTCGTGGCCGAGGGCCGGACCGTCGTGCTCTCGTCGCATCTCCTCGACGAGGTGGAGCGCACCTGCGACGCGGTGGCCATCGTCGACCACGGCACGGTGATCCGCCAGGGGCCCATCTCACAGCTTCTCGCCGGGTCCTCCTTCGAGGTCCAGGTCGAGTGCACCGACCCCGAACGCGCCGAACGCTTGCTCCAGGCGACGCCATTCGGCGCGGCGGTCCAAGCCGGGCCGGACGGACTCGCGATCTCACTGCCTGAGGGTACGGAGCGCGACGCCATCGCCGAGATCAACCGCCTTCTGGTGGAGGGCGGGATCTCGGTCTACCGGCTCCAGCACATCCAGGCCTCGCTCGAACAGTGGTTCCTCTCCGTCACGAGCCGATTGGGGGACCCGGAATGACGACGATCTCCGACATCGGCATGCCGGCACCGGGGCCGGCTTCCGAGTCGCTTCCGGAGGCGCCGCGTGGCGATCACCGCGGCTCGTGGGTCCCGACCTGGGGCATGGTCACCACGCGCTTCATGGAGCTGCGGCGGCGGCGGGGACTGATGATCGCACTCATCGCCGTGAACATCGGCATCCCGGTCGTGTTCCTCGGCGTGCGTCTCATTACCCACGCCGTGGCCCCCAAGTCCTACGGGCCGGCGGGCGGGTACGACGTCTTCACCACGCTGGTGCTCGGCTTCATGTACATCTTCGGGTTCATCGTGGCGGCGGTCGTCGGCTGCACGGCCGGGTCGGTCGACCTCACCGAGGGGATGTTCCGCCACCTGGTCATCACCGGGCGTTCGCGCCTCGCCCTGTACTTCGCCCGCATCCCCGCCGGCCTGGCCATCGTCATCGCCATCGTGGCGGTCGGCTACACGATCGTCTGCGCGGTGTGCGTGTTCGCCGCCCCGACCCAGCTCAACTACGACGGCGTCAACGTCCCGCAGGGGCTTTCGCGTCCCGCCCTGGACTCCTGGGCGGCGTCGCATGCCGACGATGTCATCTGCAATTTCAACTTCAACGGGGGCCCAGGTCTGAACGTCCCGCCGCCGAACGTGACCTGTGGACGGGGTCAATCGATCGGTCCCCCGCCGGGGACGGTGGTCCGGACGAAGGGCGGCGGAACGTTCACCGTCCCCGCCAGTGAATCGCCGGCCCAGATTCGTGCCTTTGCGGTCAGCGTCGCCAACCAGGACTACGCCGACTACCGCACCCACTTCACCGTCCCGTCGACCTCGCTGATGGTGGACGTCGGCTTGTGGATCGCCCTCGAGGCGACCATCGGGTTCATCATCGGCCTCGGGCTGGCCTCCCTGATGGGACAGCGGACGGTCCCGGTGATCCTGCTCGTCGTGCTGGAACTGATCTTCACGCCGATCTTCAGCCGCCACATCATCTCGCACCTGCTCAACGTCGAGCGGGGCATCGTGGGCGTGGCCATGCTCCATATCGAGCCGGGCAACCTGCCGACGCCGTTCAGCGGCGGCGGCCCCGGTGGCGGTGGCGGTGGCGGGCTGGTGCTCATTCCGGAGTCCACCTTGGGCGCATCACTCGTGATCGTGGGCTGGATCGTGTTCTGGACCGCGATCGGGGCGTGGCGGATGGCGACCCGCGACGCCTGAGCGGCGTTCGGCGGAAGGGAACGACGATCACACTCTCCCGGGACCGTGGTTGTTATGGGAGCAGGAGATGAACACCTCGGGCCCGAGCGGCGGATTCGGGTGACACCACCCTTGAGGAGGCCCCACCCACGGCACGGGTGGAGACACCATTGCCGGGTCGAGAAGTCGGGCTTAACGTTTTCGACACCTGGCGGTCCGCGTGTTCCTGGAACCGCGGTGGTTCCGCGTGGACCAGCGGATAAGGGGGTATGTCATGCGTCGTCCTTCACCTGCGACTGGGATTGCACTGGTTGCTCTGTTCCTATCGCTGTCTGGAACCGCGTATGCGGCGACCGGGGGCAACTTCTTGCTCGGAAAGGCGAACAAGGCGAGTGCGGTGACGTCGCTATCGAACAAGAAGGGCACCGCTCTGAGCCTGTCCTCGAGTTCGTCCGCTCCGCCGCTCACCGTCAGCAACGGCGTGCAGGTCCCGAACCTGAATGCGAGCGAACTCGACGGCGAGCCGTCGTCAGCATTCCTTCCTGTGGGCGGCACGGCGGTCAACTCGAACGAGCTCGGCGGCAAGACCTCGTCAGCGTTCCTTCCTGCGAACGGCACCGCGGCCAACTCGAACGAGCTCGGCGGAACTCCCGCGAGCGGGTACATGCAGGGCGGTGGGGACACAACCGGGACCCGGCTGGCTCTGACGGGCCAAACAACAGCAACCTCTCGACGAGCCCCGGGGCCAACCTCGTCGCATTCTGCGACCCTTCAGGCACCGGCTCGGGAGCGGCGTTGGCGATCTTCAACAACGGTGGCACGGCTCCCGGTGCGTCGGCATTCTGGTGGAACAAGGATGGTGTCGGCGACGTCGCCCCCCAGGGTAGCGGAGCTTCCATAACCCCGGGTAACGGGTCGACGTCGGCCTATGTCGTCACGGTCCAGGTCGACAACGTCACGAGCATCAGCACGTTCACGGCGACCGAAAGGTACGACGCCGGGTCGGACACCTGTCACTTCACCGCTCAAGTGGTCGTGACCAACGGGTAAAGCGCTACCCCTCCCGGGCAGGCGCTGGCGTCGGCGCGGATGCCGGCGCCAGCCGGTCCGACAGGCGGCCCAGCCCGAGGTTCCAGCCACCGGACGATCTGACGGCGTCGCGGACGCCCTCCCAACCCTCGCCGTGGCGGTCGAGGTGACGGTGCTCGAGCTCGACCCACGTGCGGAGCTCTCCGTCGGGGACGAAGCGGACCTCCACCTCGCTCGTCCGGGCCGGGTCCGTCTCGATCTGCCACTGTGGGCTGATGTCCCAGGTGAAGACCACCCGCCGCGGCGGGTCGTACGCCAGTACGCGCGCCCAGCGGCACTGAGAGCCGTCCTCACCGACGTCGTAGACGTCGCCTCCGGCTCGGGGCTCGAAGACCATGCGCGCCAGCGGCGCCTGCAGGAGGTGGTGCTCCGGTGGCCACCAGCTCGCCATGTCGTCGGTGAAGACGCTGAACGCCTTCTCCGGTGGCGCCTCCACCACTATGGACGTGCTCACCGTCGTCGCGCTGTCGATGGTCATCGCTGTGCTCCTTCCTGTTCGACCCGCCTCTTGAACGAGGTGAGGGCGCTGCTCCAGAACCGGTCGAGGTAGTCGCGCAGGCCGCGTAGCCCGTCGGGATCGACGCGGTAGACGCGCCGCGTCCCCTCGGCCGAGACCCGGACCATGCCCGCGTCCTTCAGGACCTTCAGATGCTGTGACACGGCCGGCCGGCTCACCGGCACCACTGCGGCGAGCTCCACCACGGCCGCGGGCCGCTCGGCCAGGTGTTCGAAGATGGCGCGCCTCGTGGGATCTCCCAGTGCGTCGAGGACCGGTCCGTAAGGTTTCACTTACGGTAAGTGTGAACTTACGACCGGGCCGTTGTCAAGACCCGTCGAACCAGCGGTACCGCGTCCAGCCCGACATCGGCCTGGCCCCGAGCTGCTGGTAGAAGTCGACGGCGGGCGAGTTCCACTCGAGCACTTCCCACTCGAGACGGCCCTCGGTCATGGAGCGCAGGTGCCCCAGCAGACCCGTGGCGTGGCCACGTCGACGGTGTCCGGGGCGCACGTAGAGGTCCTCGAGCCAGATCCCCGTCCGGCCCAAGAAGGTCGAGAACGTGCGGTACCACAGCGCGTGCGCGGCAAGGCTGCCCGTCCCGTCGTCGACGACGGTGTCGTGGATGACCGCGTTGGGTCCGAAGAGCGTGCGACGCAGGTCGTCCTCGGTGCACGCGACCTGGTCCGCGAGGTTCTCGTACTCGGCCAGCTCCCGGATCATGGCGACAATTTCCGGGACGTCCGCCTCGGTCGCCGGCCGGATCACCGCCCGGTCACCGGATCACCCGGTCACTCCGTCACCAGATCACCCGGTCACTCCGTCACCCGATGCGAGCCCGGTTCGCCGCCGAGACCACCGCGGCCAGCGACGCGTCGAGGATGGACGAGTCGCGGCCTACGCCCCACCACGTCGACCCGTCGGGAGCGGCGCACTCGACGTAGGCCACCGCGGAGGCGCCCGAACCTTCGGTAAGCGCGTGCTCCGAGTAGTCCTTCACCTCCAACACGATACCGAGATCCGCCTTCAACGCGGCGACCAGCGCATCGATGGGTCCGTTGCCCTGACCGAGCACAGTGTGGTGCTCGCCGTCGACGAGCAGCTGGGCCGTGACCGAGGTCGTGTGGCCCGAGGACGTCGACACTTCGCTCGTGATCAGTCGCAGCCCCGCGTCCTCGGGCAGGTACATCTCCTCGAAGACGTCGCGCATCTCACCCGAACGGATCACGGTGCCGCTCGCCTCGGTGATGGCCTGCA
Organism: uncultured Acidimicrobiaceae bacterium; assembly: GCA_963767195.1. Lineage (GTDB taxonomy): Bacteria > Actinomycetota > Acidimicrobiia > Acidimicrobiales > RAAP-2 > Bog-473. The sequence goes on from CAVYDA010000001.1 coordinate 1,915,675, forward strand.
CGCGCTTGGAGAACTCGATCTGGAGCCGTCGTGGCAGGTCGAGCCCGTGGTCGTTGTCCATCAGATAGGCCACGCCGCCCTTACCCGACTGGCTGTTGACCTGGATGATCGCCTCGTAGGTCCGCCCCGTGTGCTTGGGGTCGATGGGCAGGTAGGGCACCTCCCACTCCTCGTAGTCATCGCCGACCGCGGCCATGCCCTTCTTGATGGCGTCCTGATGCGAGCCGGAGAAGGCCGTGTACACCAGGTCCCCGGCGTAGGGGTGACGCGGGTGGACGGGCAGGCGCGTGGCGTACTCGGCCACCCGTCGCACCTTCTCGATGTCGGAGAAGTCCAGCGCGGGGTCGATCCCCTGGGAGAACAGGTTCATGGCCAGCGTCACGATGTCCACGTTGCCGGTGCGCTCGCCGTTGCCGAAGAGCGTGCCCTCGACCCGGTCGGCGCCGGCGAGCACCGCCAGCTCAGCCGCGGCGACCGCGGTGCCGCGATCGTTGTGCGGATGCAGGCTGAGCACGACGGCGTCGCGGTGCTCGACCGTCCGGCCGAACCACTCGATCACGTCCGCGTACACGTTCGGGCTGTACATCTCGACGGTGGCGGGCAGGTTGAGGATCATGGGCCGCTCGGGCGTCGGCTGAATGACTTCCATCACCGCCTCGCAGATCTCCACCGCGAACTCGGGTTCGGTCCCGGTGAAGCTCTCCGGCGAATACTCGTAGCGGATCTCGGTCGCGGGCAGTGACGGCTCGTACTTCTTGCAGAGCTCCGCCGCCTTCACGGCGATGTCGACGATGCCCGCCCGGTCGAGCCCGAAGACGACCCGCCGCTGCAGCTCGGAGACCGAGTTGTAGAAGTGGACGACAGCCCGTGGCGCGCCCACCAGCGACTCGAACGTCCGCTCAATGAGCTCCTGACGGCACTGCACCAGCACCTGGATCTCGACGTCGTCGGGGATGAGGTGCTCGTCGATGATCAGGCGCTGGAAGTCGTAGTCGGTCTGCGACGCCGAGGGGAACCCGACCTCGATCTCCTTGAAGCCCACGTCGACGAGCGTCTGGAACAACGCCAGCTTGCGCTCGGGGTCCATGGGGTCGATCAGCGCCTGGTTGCCGTCCCGCAGGTCGACGCTGGCCCAGCGCGGGGCGCGGGTGAACTGGCGGTCGGGCCACGTGCGGTCGTGCAGCACGAGCGGCACGTGCGAGCGGTACTTGCCGAACGGCATGGGCGAGGGGTCACACGGCAGGGACAGGCGGCCCTGCTCCGCGCCGTCACCGTTCCCCTTCGCGTGTCCTTGCATCCCCATCTGTCTCACGGTTTCCTCTCTCGGCCCCCGTTGCTACCGGCCCAACAAAAAACCTCCTGGCCAATCGGCGCAGGAGGTTGCGAGCGAACGCGATGTGGCGTTCGCCGTCAGGTAAGCAGCAGGTCGGAGGTGGTGGCCTTCATGACCCCGCAATTGTCGCACCGGGCCCGTACCGACGTCAAGGCGGTACGCTGCGGCGCGTGCGTCGCCTCGTGTGGACTCTTGCCCGCATCGCCCTGGTGCTCGCGGCCATGGCCGTGCTGCGCCAGGTGCTGCTCGACCGCGGCCCGCGCCAGGCGCTGCACGGCGACGCCCCGGTGATCGGCAGCCTCGACACCTGGCCCGACGTGCCGCGCAAGCCCCAGGGCTGAGTCGGAGAAGCGGCGATCGGCGCGCCGCGTCTGCCGCCGGAGCCGGGCGGCCCGGAGCCGGGGCGGCCCTGACTCAGAGGCCGGGGCGGCCCTGACTCAGAGGCCGACGCGGTGGATGTCGAGGATGCCCTCGTCGCCCCGGAGCTGTTCGACGACGCCGTCGGGAGCGGAGGTCGCCGTCGAGATCACCATCATCGCCGTCGAGGCCCGGGGGCTCGGTCCGACGGCCATGGACGAGATGGAGACGCCGGCCGCTCCGAGCGTCGTGCCGACGATGCCGATCATGCCCGGGCGGTCGTCGTTGCGCACCACCAGCATGTGCGGCGACGGCGCCACCTCGACCACGTGGTCGTCGACCATCACGATCCTCGGCTCGGTGTGGAGGCCCGCCGTGCTCAGCGTGCCGGCCACGGCGTGCGAGCCCGAGCGCAGCGTGATCAGGGAGCGGTAGTCGAGCGACGTGGCCGTCGAGGACTCGCGGACCTGCAGGCCGCGTTGGGCCGCCAGCTGCGGCGCGTTCACGTAGGACACCGGCTCGTCCGTCGAGCCGCCGAAGATCCCCTTCAGGGCGGAGAGAGTCAGGATGCCCGTCCCCTCTTGCGCCAGGTCGCCCTGGTACTCGATGTCGAGGGCGTCGGGCAGACCGTCGTGCAGCCCGACGAAGAAGCGGCCGAGCTGCTCGGCCAGGCCCATGAAGGCGCGTACGGAGTCGGACACATCGCTGGCGGCGACGTTGACGGCGTAGGGCACGAAGTCGCCCGCCAGCGCGAGCAGGAGTTGCTCGGCGATCGTCACCCCGGCCTTGTCCTGCGCCTCCTCGGTGGACGCGCCGAGATGCGGGGAGACCACGACCCCGGGCAGCTCGAAGAGCGGGGAGTCGGTGCACGGTTCCTTGGCGAACACATCGAGGCCGGCGCCCGCCACGATGCCGTCGCGGATGGCGTCGGCCAGCGCCTCCTCGTCGACGATGCCGCCGCGGGCGGTGTTGACGATGCGGATGCCGGGCTTGGCCTTGGCCAGCAGATCGCGCCCGAACAGGCCCACGGTCTCCGGCGTCTTGGGCGTGTGGATGGAGACGAAGTCGGCCTCCGCCACGAGCTCGTCCATGCCGACGAGGCGGACCCCCATCGCCCGCGCCCGCTCCTGGGACACGAAGGGGTCGTAGCCGATGAGCTCCATGCCGAAGGCATGGGCGCGCTGGGCCACCAGCGAGCCGGCCCGGCCCAAGCCGACGACGCCGAGCACCTTTCCGTGCAGCTCCACACCCTCCCACTTCGAGCGCTCCCAGCGTCCCGCCACCAGGGCGGAATGGGCCTGGGGGATGTTGCGCGCCTGGGCGAGCAGCAGCGCCATCGCCTGCTCGGCGACCGAGAGGATGTTCGACGTCGGCGCGTTGACGACCATGACGCCGCGCTCGGTGGCGGCCGTGACGTCGACGTTGTCGAGCCCGACCCCGGCGCGCCCGACGACTTGGAGGGTCGTGCCGGCCGCGAGCACCTCGGCCGTGACATTGGTGGCCGAGCGGATGATCAGTGCGTGCGCCCCGGCGACGGCGCCGAGCAGCTCGTCGGCGCTCAGCCCCTCGCGTACGTCGACGTCGTGGCCCGCCTCGGCCAGCAGATCCAGTCCGCTCTGCGCGATCTTCTCGGTGACGAGTACCCGTGCCACTTCAGTCCTGCGCCTCCGCGAACAGGGCGGCCAGACGGGACACGCCCTCGACCAGGTCGTCGTCGCCCAGCGCGTAGGACATGCGGAAGTAGCCCGGAGCGCCGAACGCCTCCCCGGGGACGACCGCCACCTTGGCCTCGTTGATGCAGACCTCGGCCAGCTCCGCGCTCGTCGCCGGACGCCCTCCCCGGAGGGACCGCCCGAGCAGACCCTTGACCGACGGGTAGGCATAGAACGCACCCTCGGGCTCGACGCAGACGATCCCGTCGATCTCGTTGAGCATCCGCACGATCGTCTGCCGGCGCCGGTCGAACGCGGTCCGCATCATGGCCACGTCCTCGAGCCCGCCCGAGACGGCCGCCAGCGCGGCCCGCTGCGCCACGTTGGACACGTTGGACGTCTCGTGGCTCTGGATGTTCGTCGCCGCCGTGATGGCGTCGTTCGGGCCCAGCAGCCAGCCGACGCGCCAACCGGTCATGGCGTAGGTCTTGGCGACGCCGTTGGCGACCAGGCAGCGCTCGGCCAGCTCCGGCACGAGCACCGGCATGGAGTGGTGCTCGACGCCGCCGTACACGAGGTGCTCGTAGATCTCGTCGGTCAGGACCCAGATGCCCTTCTCCAGTGCCCAGCGGCCGATGGCCTCGATTTCGTCACGGTGGTAGACCGCGCCGGTCGGGTTGTTCGGGGACACGAACAAGAGCGCCTTGGTGTTGGGCGTCCACGCCGCTTCGAGGTCCTCGACCGACGAGCGGAATCCCGTCGTCTCGTCGGAGGAGACGACGACCGGCGTGCCGCCGGCCAGGACGATCGACTCGGGGTAGGTCGTCCAGTACGGGGCGAGGACGAGCACCTCGTCGCCGGGGTCGCACAGCACGGCGAAGGCGTTGGACACCGCCTGCTTGCCCCCGTTGGTGACCAGTACCTGTGAGGCGGTCACCTCCAGGCCCGAGTCGCGCTTGGTCTTGGCCGCGATGGCCTCGCGCAGGGCGGGGATGCCCCCCGTCGGGGTGTAATGGTGGTTGGCCGGGTCCCGGCACGCCACGACGGCGGCTTCGACGATGTGCGCCGGCGTCGGGAAGTCCGGCTCCCCGGCGCCGAAGCCCACGACGTGCTCCCCCGCGGCCTGGAGCGCCTTCGCCTTGGCGTCGACCGCCAGCGTGGCGGAGGGTGCCACCGCGGCGGCACGTCGCGAGATACGGCGGAGCTCGGTCGTGGAGGAATGCGTCGTCACGGATGCCATGATCTCATACGTGCCAGACATCAAGATCCCCGCCGAGCTCCTCCCTTCCGACGGCCGGTTCGGGTCGGGGCCATCCAAGGTGCGCACCGCCCAGGTGGACGCGCTCGCCTCCGTCGCCGGTCACTATCTCGGAACCAGCCACCGTCAGAAGACGGTCAAGTCGCAGGTCGGCCGGGTTCGCTCCGGGATGCGCCAGCTGTTCTCGCTGCCCGACGGTTACGAGGTCGTCCTGGGCAACGGCGGGACGACCTGCTTCTGGGACGCGGCGGCCTTCGGCCTCGTCGAAGAGCAGAGCCAGCACCTGAGCTTCGGCGAGTTCTCATCGAAGTTCGCGGCGTGCGTGAAGTCGGCGCCGTTCCTCAAGGACCCCCAGATCATCGAGTCCGACGTGGGGACGCACCCGCTCCCTCGGGCCGACGATTCGGTCGACCTCTACGCGTTGACGCACAACGAAACCTCTACCGGAGTCTCCATGACGATCGCCCGGCCGGGCGGCGCGCCGCTTCCTTCGGAAGGCGGCGGCCTGGTCGCGGTCGACGGGACCTCGGGCGCCGGCGGGCTCCGGGTCGACCCGTCGCAGTTCGACGTCTACTACCTCGCCCCCCAGAAGTGCTTCGCGTCCGACGGCGGCCTCTGGCTCGCTCTGATGTCCCCGGCCGCGCTGGAACGCATTGAGAGGATCGCCGCGTCGGGCCGCTACGTCCCGACGTTCCTCGACCTCAAGACCGCGGTGGACAACTCGGTGCAGGACCAGACCTACAACACACCCGCGCTGGCCACCATCTTGCTCCTGGCCGAGCAACTGGACTGGATGAACAGCAACGGCGGCTTGGAGTGGACGGCGTCGCGCTGCGACCGCTCAGCCGAGATCCTCTACACCTGGGCCGAAAGTTCCGGCTTCGCCCGCCCCTTCGTCGACCGGGAGTCCGACCGAAGCCACGTCGTCGGCACCATCGACTTCGTCGACGCCGTCGACGCTCCGACCGTGGCGGCGGTGTTGCGGGCAAACGGGATCGTCGACACCGAGCCCTACCGCAAGCTGGGCCGCAACCAGCTCCGCATCGCCATGTTCCCGGCGATTGAGCCGGATGACGTGGCGTCACTGTGCGGCTGCATCACCTACGTGGTCGGGGCCCTGGCGTAGTCGGGGCCCTGCCCGACGTCGGGGCCCTGGCCTGGTCGGGTCCCTGGCGCAGTAGGGGCGCTGTCAGGTCAGCGCGAAGCCGGCCGAGGCACAGAGCTTCTCGCTCTCGTCCCACAGCCTGGCCGCCGCCTCCTGATCGCGGGCCGCTCGGCTCATGTGCCCCGGCCTCGAGCGCACCCAGTACATCCCCGTCTTGGCTGCGACCTCGGGCGAGGTCGCGAGGAAGACCGACGTCCTGGCCCCACGCCGCGGACTGATCTCGAACGGTCGGACGAGGCGAATGCCCCAAGCGCTCACCCCGGCCAGGTCGCCGTCCATGCCGAAACTGCTGCGCACCCCGCCGGGGTGGACGGCGTTCGCGGTCACCGCGCTGCCCTGCAGCCGCCGGGCCAGCTCGCGCGTGAACAGCAGGTTGGCCAGCTTGGAGCGACAGTAGGCCTCGAACCCGTCGTACCCTCCCTCGCTCTGGAGGTCGTCGAAGCGCATGCCCCGACGGGCCGCGTGATGGCCGACCGAGGTCACGCTGACGATCCTCGACGGCGCGCTGGCACGCATCCGGTCCAACAGCAGGTTCGTCAGGTAGAAGTGGCCGAGGTGGTTGACGCCGAACGTCTGCTCAAATCCCTGAGCGGTAAGCAGGCGGTGCGACCACGTCCCGCCGGCGTTGTTCACCAGAACATGGAGCCGGTCCCAACGCGTGAGGATCTGGTCTGCCGCGGCGCGGACCGATCCCAGGTCAGCCAGGTCCAACGGCACGACGTGGACGTCGTCGTTCCACGTCCGCGCGGGTCACATCGGCCGCCGCGGCGGCCGCCTTCGCCTCGTTGCGACAAGCCAGCACGGTCGTGGCCTCGAGGGCGGCCACCCCGACCGCCGTCTCCAGCCCGACGCCGACGTTGGACCCGGTGACGACGACGACCTTGCCGCGCAACATGACGCTCTCAATAGAGCACAGAACGCGCGTCCGTGCTCCAACCGGCCCGGCGGATTCCTTGCTAGCTTCACCGACAATGACCGCGGGGCACGTGAGGCACGCCGTCACCCGGCCCATCACACCCCGGGCGGAGTCCGGGATCTCCCCGGTACCCGTCCGATGACCGTCGTCTCGAGTCCGGCGCTGGACGCACTGCTGGTGAAGGTGCTGGCCACACCCGAGGGCCAGGCCGACCCCTACCCGCGCTACGCGCTGATGCGGGAGGAGGCGCGGGTGAGCCGGACGTCGTTCGGTCCCTACGTCGTCAACGGCTACGAAGAGTGCCTGGCCGTGCTGCGCGACCCCCGGCTCGGACGCGGGGTGGGGGTCGAGGACGCCTCGGCCGACATCTTCGGCGGCACCGGGACCCGACGCGGCGAGTTCCTCGAGCTGTCCCAGCACAACATGTTGATGGCGGATCCGCCGGACCACACCCGGCTGCGCCGACTGGTGTCCCGCTCGTTCAGCCCGCGCCAGGTGGAGCGCCTCCGCCCGGCCGTGCACGCTCTCGTGGCCGAGCTCCTCGACACGCATGGCCGACTCCGGCGACGTGGACTTCATGGCCGAGTTCGCCCTGCCGCTGCCGATGGCCGTCATCGGCGAGCTCGTCGGCGTGCCCGCAGCGGACCGGGCGGGCCTGCAGCCGCACGTGCGGGCGGCGGCCAAGGGGATTGAGCCGATGCTCAGCAGCGAGGAGACCGACGCCGCGATCGCGGCCCTCGGCACCCTGGGCGAATACTTCGCCGCCCTTCTCGACGAGCGGCGATGCCGGCCGGGCGACGACCTGTTGAGCTCGCTCGCCGAGACCAGCGAGAGCGACGACCGGCTCACCGACGACGAGGTCGTGTCGACCGCCATCCTGTTGTTCGCGGCCGGCTTCGAGACGACCACGAACCTCCTCGGCAACGGGTTGTTGGCACTGCTCACACCATCCCGGGCAACTGGGGGACTGGCGGCACACATCCCGAGATCGCTCCGACCGCCGTCGAAGAGTTGCTGCGCTTCGACAGCCCCGTGCAGTTCAACCTGCGCACCGCGCTGGAGCCGGCGGACCTGCAGGGGGAACCCCTCGCACGGGGCGACCGCGTGGTGGTGCTCCAAGGCGCAGCCAACCGTGATCCCGGCGCGCTTCGAGAACCCCGACGCACTCGACCTGCGCCGCGCCGACAACGTGCCGATGAGCTTCGGCTGGGGCGCCCACCACTGCATCGGTGCGCCGCTCGCCCGCATGGAGGGTGAGATCGCGTTCAATGCCTTGCTGGCCCGCTTTCCCTCTCTCGAGCTCCTGGACGCCGAGCCGCACTGGCGCCCGAGCTTCACGCTACGCGGTCTTCGAGCTACGCCTGCGGGTCTCGGGTCACTGAGGCGCCGTCGACCGCGCCGCCGCACCCGTTCCTCCCACTCCTCGGGAGGTCCGATCGCCGACGCTTCGGGTCCCAGCCGCTCGACGTAGCGGGGTGGACCTCCCGCCAGCGTTCCGACGGATCCCACGGTGGCTTGGTCCCGTCGCACACGTGGGCTAGCCGCTCCAGACAGACGTGCCACCCGGCAGCGTCGCGCGCCGCTTTGCCATGTTCGGGGAAAGTCACCGTCAAGGTGCAGGACACATCCGCGCCGTCGCGCTCGGGCTCCAACTCGAAACGGAGGAGGTCGTCACCCCAGCGCAGCTCCAAGATCGCCGGCGGGTCGTAGCAGGTCATCTCTCCCTCGAACGGCGGTCCCTCGGACTCCCGGAACGAGAAGCGCAGTGGCGCGCCGGCGACACGCTCACCCTCCACCGTCGTGGGAAACCACCCCGCAAGGTGCCGGTCCTCGGTCAGGGCGGTCCACACCGTGGACGGAGGATGGGCCATGCGTCGCCGGAAGCGAAGGATGGAGACGGCATCCGTTCGCACGAGGGTTTCGTCGTCGGTCATGCTACGATCCTCTCCGTCACGTGCTCTCCATGGTGTCGAGGTGCCGTTCGAGGGCATCGAGATGCCGCTCCCATGCCCGCCGGTACGGCGCCAGCCACTCGTCCACGTCACGGAGGGGTTCGGGCCTGACCCGGTAGATGCGGCGTTGGGCGTCAGCACGGGAGTCCACGAGGCCGGCGTCGCGCAGCACCTTCAGATGTTTGGAGACCGCAGGCTGGCTGAGCGACAGCGACTCGACCAGGTCGCCGACGGAACGCTCGTCCTCGACCAGGAGGTCCAGGATCCGGCGACGATTCTCCTCGGCCAGGACCTCGAAGGTAGTCGTCACCCTGTAGTATGCTCTTAGAGCAATATAACTGTCAAGGCATGTTCAGCCCGAGGCGGCCTGAGCAGCGGCCTGTGCGGCACGCCGTCGGAGCGGGGGCAGCGTCGGCGGAGGTTGCTTGCGCGGTGGCAAGGCCTCGAGCAACGTCGCCGTCGCCGCGGCGATCACGTCAACGGCCCGCTCGAACGGCGCTTCCGTCTGCGCCGACGTGGACTGCACGCCGCTGACCTTTCGTACGTACTGGCGGGCCGCGGCTTCTATCTCTTCCGGCGTTGCCGTCGGGCTCAGGCCGCGGAGGGTGGTGATGTTCCGGCACATGCGGCCACCCTACCGAGACAGACGCCTTCTCCTGGCCTCCCGGTCGACGTCGCGGGCCTCGCCGTTACTCGGAGCGCCAGCGCCGGTAGAGCTCGGTGATGTCCTCTCTTGCTTGCGGGGTCAGGTCCTCCGGCTCAATCGAGCCGGTCAGCTCGATGGTGATCCGGATCTGCTCCAGATAGGCGGAGCAATTGGGGCAGCCCCTCAGGTGCCTTTCGAAGCGACGTCGATCCCGCCGTGACAGGGCACCATCGAGGTAGTCGGTGACGAGCTCGACCGCCTGCTGGCAGACGATGTCCCTTCGTCGCAACGACAGCATGACTCAGCCCTTCCTCATCGTTGATTCGAGCATCGTGCGAAGGCGACTTCGACCTCGGTGCAACAGAATCCGCTGGTTGCCAGCACTGATGTCGAGCACGGCGCAGACGTCATCGCTGGAGAGACCTTCCATGTCCCGCAACATGACGACTTGGCGTTGCTGGCCTGGAAGGCTGTGGAGGGCCGCACTCAGGATCGGCGACCACGTTCTGGCGTCGAGCCGGTCGTCGCTGTCTTCGACCCATCGCTCGACGGGATCGGCCCATTGGCCGTTGCGATCGAAGCGCGCCGGGTCGACGGAGTGGAGGAACTCCATCGGCACGTCGCGAGGTTCGCGCGCCCACCGAGCGCGCTCTGTTGCCGAGGATACGGAACAGCCACGTCTTGAGAGATGAGCGGCCCTCGAATCGCTCGATACCCCGGACGACTCCCATCCAGGTGTCCTGGACCACCTCTTCTGCCACGGCATGGCTCGGAACCATCGAACGCGGCCAGGCGGAGCATCGGCTGCTGATACCGGGACACCAACATCACGAAGGCCTCCTCGTCACCGGTACGCAACCGGCCGAGCAGTTCGGTGTCCGTCTCCACGGCTGAAGCGTAGGACCCGCGGCGCCGACATCGGCGACGTCCAGCCGGACGAGCTCTCGGGGATTTCCGGTTTGAGCGATCGGAAGTCTCGACACTGCTCTTAGTCCCATGATCCAGTGAGCGTTACACGCTCGAACGGGTGATGGCGCCCAGCGGCGAGACGACGGCGCAAAGTCGGGAAGAGCTCAGGCCGAATGTAACGCTCGTCGCGATTCAGGGACTGCACTTAGGTGAGGGGGCGTACTCCTCCTATCGAATCAGGAGGTCTTCCCCGCTATGCGACGATTCACATCTCGCGTCCTGCCCATCGCCCTCGGTGCCGCGACCGTCATCGGTGTGGGCGCCGCCGGCTCCACCGCTACCTTCGCCTCGACGGCCCAACCTGCATCCCAAGGTCTCGGGCACCCTCGGGCGGCGGATCCCACGACGTCTACGTATCGACCAACTCGACCTCGGGGAACGCCGTACAGGTGTTCGAACGCCAGCCCGGCGGCTCGCTCGTCGCCCTGGGGTCTCCGGTTTCCACCGGTGGCGTCGGCTCGGGTGCAGCCGGGAGCCAAGGTTCGGTCACCCTGTCCCCTGACGGCCGCACTCTTCTGGTGGTCAACGAAGGGACCGGCACCCGCGGCTCCAGCACGGTTTCGGACTTCGCCGTGGGCCGGAACGGTCAGTTGACGCTTCGCAACACTGTTTCGAGTGGCGGCCTCACCCCGGTCAGTGTGACCATTCGGGGCGACCTGGTCGATGTCCTGAACGCCGGCTCGGCGACGGTTCCCGGCTGGGTAGTGGGTTTCGCTGCCCTGCACCTGGGTCTTGTGAGGATCGCCGGTGGGTCACAACCGCTTCCTTTCGTCGCCGGCGCCAACATTTCGGAGGATGTGACATTCAGCCCGAGTGCGAGCGAGGTGGTAGTCACCGACAAGGGTTTGGACACGATCAACACCTTCGCCGTTGACGCGAACGGCCATCTCGGTGCCGTTGTCACGACTCCTGGAGACGATCCCGGTGCTGCAACGTATGCCGCCGCCTTCGCCGACCAGCAACTTCTCGTGGTCGACGCCGGCAACCCGTCGGCGGTGTCGCCCTACGTCCTGGCTGCGAACGGCACCCTCACGGCTACACAGTCTGCTCTGCCGAATGCGCAGAACGCGGCGTGTTGGATCGCTGTCGGAACCCACAACGACGCTTTCGTCGACAACGCCGACAACGCGTCGGTGTCCTCCTACCTCGTCCTCAACGACGGCACACTGGCCTTCGTAGGCAACACCGCGCTCACTGGTGCGGTGACGCCGAAGCCGCTTGACGATGCGGTGTCTTCGAATGGACGGAACCTCTACGTGCTCGATGAGGCCAACAACCAGATCGACTCGTTCGTCATCGGCGACAACGGGCGACTGACTCCGGAGGGTACGGCGGCATCCGTTTTGGGGGGACCCCTCGGGATCGCCGCGAGCTAGCAGGGGATCACCAACCGACCCCCGAACGGGCTGGATTCTGACGCAACGTGCCGGCTGCGGTGCACATCTACGATGCGCCTCAGTCGGCAGGTCGTCAGTACTCCAGGCTCGCGTACCAGTTGCCGCGGCCCGTGGGCGTCAGGTCCAGCAGGTTCCACACCGGCGAGAGGAGGTCGATTCCTCGCTCGTGGACGTCGTCTGCCATCTGGGGGTGGCTCGAGTAGAAGTGACGCGGGCGGCCGTCGGCGTCGAGGGTGAACACGGAGATCGCCGAGTTCTGGTTGCCCTCCTCGTCCTCGGCGCAGAAGTCGTACTGGAAAGTGGAGTCACCGCAGCTGAGCAGGCGGACGTTGTGCCAACCCCGCGCCCGTGCGTGCGCCCGCAGCGCAGCCGGGTCGGCCGCCGATGCGACCACGTAGTCGGCCCGTTGCTCCAGGTGCGGGCGCACCGCGTCGATGCCGTCGACCCACATGGTGCACATGGGGCACGGCGACATTTGACGCTTGCCGTACATGACGTGCTGGACCACCAGCGCCCGGTCGGGCGCACTGAACAACTCGCTCAGGCGTACCGGTGTCACCGGGTCGTCGCCTTCGTCGAGGCTGCTGGGCCCCTCGACGAAGGCGTAATCCTCGACGGGCGTGCCGGGAGGAAGCCGGCGACGCAGCGCTGCAACCTCTTCGCACTGATGCATGAGGTCCACTTCGGCCCGACGGAGTTCCTCGCGTCGTTCCGCGTATTCGGTTGGTTCCTTCAGCCTGGTCTGGTTCAACTCGGACCTCCTTCGCTCGACCGAATGCAACGGCGCGGTGTGCGTAGCTGGCTGTCCTCGCTCAGGTGACCGGCACCAGGGCCCGCTCCATCTCGATGTCGCCCGAGACGGTGCTCACGGTCACGTTCGCCGTCCTCCCGGTGTGCCCCCCCGACGGTGCGCCGTCGAGCGGGATCTCCGAGCGGACTCGACCGGACATGGTCTGCGCGTCGACCTGCAACTCCACCCCCTCGGCCACGCCGATGGAGACGTTGCCGGAGACGGACCGCACGCGGAAGGTTCCCTCCGAGAGGGAGAGCACCCGCACGTCGCCCGACACGTTGACAACGTTGGCGCCATCCGCGAGCTCGCCCAGGCGCACGTGGCCCGAGGTCGTCTTCACGTCCACGTGGTCCTGGGCCAGCCCGATCTCGACGTCGCCGGACGCCGACGAGAAGCTGGCGCTGTCACGGACGCTCGAGCAGCGCAGGTTCCCCGATGCGGTCGCCACGCGGAGCTCGCCGCCTACGTTGCCCACGGTGAGGTCGCCGCTGGCCGTCTTGCCACGCAAATCCGACAACATGTCGTCCGTCGTGACGTCGCCACTTGCAGTCGTGATGTCGGCTGACCCGATGAGGCCGGTCACGTCGACATTCGCCGCGGCGGTGACGACGGTCACGTCGCTGCGCTCGGGCAGGCTGACCTCGACGGTCACGCCCGAGCGATGGAAGCGTCCCCTGTCTTGGCGCGGAACCTTGACCACGACCTGGTCGTGACGACATTCGACGACGGTCCGCTCGACGAGGTCGTCGGCCGCGGGCGAATCGGCGGCTACCGCCACCTCAGTCGTGTCCCTGGTGCCGGCCACGATGGCGACGTGTCCGGCCTCGTTCTCGACGTACAACCGCACCGGATGCGGCGTTTCGAAACTGCGTTCCATCCTCTTTCTCCTTTCAGGTGACTGCGTACCCACGAAGGCGTGTGCCGCCGCGGCCGGTGCGGGCACCCTGGGTGGTACCGCGATCAAGCGTCCGCACGATGAAGCTGTTGACCGACATGCCGTCCGTCGCCGCGGCCTGCTCGACCCGGAGCTTCAGCGCGTCGCTCAGGCGCAGGGTGATGCGGGCCGAGAGCTCGACGTCCGTATCGCCGGCCGGAGCCGTGACCGGGTCCTCGGCCACGAAGGTCAGGTCCACGTTGTCTCCCGAGACGCGGACATCCACCGTGCCGCCGGGCAGCTCGGACGACAGCTCGGCCGCCGCATGGGAGAGGAGGTCGAGGACGATCCCGGGACCGACCGGGAGAGCACAGTGGCCATCCGTTCGGCCAACTCGGCCACGATCTCGTCGCCGAGCTCCCCCACGGCCTGGAGGTCTCCACGCAGGCTGTCCACCACCAGTGACATCTTCACGGTGTCATTGTGACATCATAATGATGTCATGTCAACCGGCGCCGTCCCAAAGTGGACGACGTCCCAGCTCAGCCCCCTGATGCGTCCTGTACCCGGGTCTTTCCGGCGGAGATGAAGGGCATCATCGCCCGGAGCTCCTGTCCGACGGTTTCAATCTGGTGGGCCTGGCCCGCCGCGGCGCAACGCCTGGAAGCGGGGTCGCCCCGCCTTGTTCTCGGCGATCCATTCCTCGGCGAAGGCCCCGCTGCGGATGTCGTCGAGGATGGTTTGCATCTGCGCCCGCACGGCGTCGTCGATGACGCGGGGACCCCTGGTCAGGTCCCCGTACTCGGCGGTGTCCGAGATGGAGTAGCGCATGCCCGCGATCCCCTGCTCGTACATGAGGTCCACGATCAGCTTCAGCTCGTGCAGGCACTCGAAGTAGGCCGACTCGGGCTGGTAGCCCGCGTTCACCAAGGTCTCGAACCCGGCGGTGACGAGCGCGGTGAGGCCGCCGCACAGCACCACCTGCTCGCCGAAGAGGTCGGTCTCGGTCTCCTCGTCGAAGGTCGTGTCGAGCACGCCGGCCCGGGTCGCGCCGATGGCGTTGGCGTAGGACAGGGCGAGGTCGCGGGCCTTGCCGGTCGCGTCCTGGTGCACGGCGACGAGGGACGGGACGCCGCCGCCCTCGGTGTAGGTCCGGCGCACGAGGTGACCTGGCCCCTTCGGCGCCACCATCGTCACGTCGACCCCGGGAGGAGGCACGATCTGCTTGAAGCGGATGTTGAAGCCGTGGGCGAACATGAGCATGTCCCCGTCGTTGAGGTTCGGCGCGACGAACTCGTCGTACGCGGCCTTCTGCTCGGTGTCGGGCAGCAGGATCATGATGACGTCTGCCTCCGCGGCCGCATCGGCGACCGTCGTGACGCGCAGCCCGGCGTCCTCGGCCTTGCGCCGGCTCGTGCTGCCCTCGCGCAGCGCCACCCGGACGTCCACACCCGACTCCAGCAGGTTGAGCGCGTGCGCGTGTCCCTGCGAGCCGTAGCCGAGGATGGCGACCTTGCGGCCTGCGATCAGCGTGGGATCGGCGTCGGATTCGTAGTACAGCGTGGCCATGGCGTCAGTTCTTCCTTCTCTGTCGTATCCGGACGTACCCCGTCGTGCCCGTCCTCGAATTCAATGGCGTCCCAGCTTAGGCAGTGCGACACGGCCCGTCCGCTGGAGCTCCTCCACCGTGTACTGCTCGAGGAGTCCCTCGAAGTCGTCGATCTTCTCCGGCCGGCCGGCCAGCATCACGGTCAGCCGGTCGGCGCCCACGCTGACGACCTCGCCGCCGAACACCCCGACCAGCTCAATCACCTGCGAGCGCTCCGCCGGTCCGGCCGCCACCGTCACCAGCAGCAGCTCCCGCTCGACTGCCTGCGCCGGGGACAGCTCCCCGATGGAGACGACGTTGACCAGTTTGTCGAGCTGCATCAATATCTGCTCGAGCGGGGCCGATTCGACGTCCACCACGATGGTGATCCGGCTGAAGTGCTCGTCTTCGTCCGTCGGTGCCACCGCCAGCGAGTAGATGTTGAAGCCCCGCCGGCTGAACAGGCCCGCGACCCGGGCGAGCACGCCCGCCTTGTTCTCTACCAGCACGGAGAGGATGTGGTGGCGCGGCGCAGGCGCCTTGCCACCCGACACGGATGTGAGATGCACCGTCATCGCGCCGCGAGTTGGTCGGGGTGCACCACGATGTCGTCGTTGGAGGCGCCGGCCGCCACCATCGGGAAGACCTTCTCGAAGGCGTCGATGCGGAAGTCGACCACCACCGGCCGGTCGTCGATGGAGTTGGCCTTGTCAATGGCCGGGCCTACGTCCTCGGGCGACTCGGCCCGGATGCCGACGCACCCCATGGCCTCGGCCCACTTGACGTAGTCGGGCAGGTCGGGTGAGAGGTACACCTCGGAGTACCGCTCCCGTAGAACATCTCCTGCCACTGGCGCACCATGCCCAGGTAGGCGTTGTTGAGGATGGCGATCTTGACCGGGATCTGCTCCGAGCTGGCCGTGACGAGCTCTTGCGCCGTCATCTGGAAGCACCCGTCGCCGTCGATGGCCCACACGGTGCGGTCGGGCCGCCCGACCTTGGCGCCGATGGCGGCCGGCACGGCGAAGCCCATGGTGCCCGCGCCGCCCGAATTGACCCACGTGTATGGATGCTCGAACTTCCAGTACTGGGAGGCCCACATCTGGTGCTGCCCGACGCCCGCGACGACGATGGTGTCGGACGGTGCCGCGTCCCGGAGCTGTTCGACCACGTTCTGCGGCTTGATGACCCGGCCGTCCGCGTCCGAGTAATGCAGGGGGAACCTCGCCTGCCATTCGCGGATCTGGCCCCACCACGGCTCGAGGTCCTGGACCACGGGACGGTCGCCCCGGGCGTCCATGGCGAGGAGCAGCTCCTCAATCACCCGGCGGCAGTCGCCGGCGATCCCGACGTCGGGCACGCGGACCTTGCCGAGCTCGGCCGGGTCGATGTCGACGTGGATGACCTTGGCTTCGGGAGCGAAGGAGCTGATCCTGCCCGTCACCCGGTCGTCGAAGCGGGCGCCGAGGTTGATGAGCAGGTCGCTGCGTTGCATCGCCGTCACCGCGGTGTAGTGACCGTGCATGCCGGGCATGCCCAATGCCTGGGGGTGGCGGTCGGGGAAGGCGCCGCGCGCCATCAGGGTGGTGACGACCGGGATCCCGGTCCGCTCGGCGAGGACCCGGAGCGCTTCGGACGCTCTCGCTTTGAGCACACCCCCACCCACGTAGAGGACGGGACGGCGGGCCTCGGCGATGAGCTCTGCCGCCTGGCCCACCAGCACCGGGTCGCCGAACGTCACCGGGTGGTATCCCGGCAGGTCCAACTGGTCGACCGAAGTCGGCCAATACCACTCCATGGTTTCGTTCGAGATGTCCTTCGGCAGGTCGATCAGCACCGGTCCGGGCCGGCCCGTCGTCGCGACGTGGAACGCGGCGGCGACCACCCGGGGGATCTCCCGCACGTCCTTGACGAGCCAGTTGTGCTTGGTGATGCCCATGGTGACGCCGGTGATGTCGCACTCTTGGAAGGCGTCCGTCCCGATGGCGGGAGTCGCCACCTGACCCGAGACCACGATGAGTGGCGTCGAGTCCATGTAGGCGTTGGCCAGCGGGGTGACGATGTTGGTCGCCCCCGGACCGCTGGTCACCATGGCCACGCCGGGTCGACCGGTGACCATGGCGTAGCCCTCCGCCATGTGCCCGGCACCCTGCTCGTGGCGCACCAGGATGTGGCGGATGGAGGAGTCGATGATCGGGTCGTAGACCGGGAGGATGGCGCCGCCCGGCAGGCCGAACATGACGTCGACCCCCTGCATCTCGAGGCTCTTGATCAGGGCCTGTGCCCCTGTCAGCTTCATCTGGTGCTCCCCTGTTGTGCTCTCGTCTGGGTCGAACGGGTCTTTGAAATCGAATGGGTCCTGGAATTGAAAAGACCCCCCGTGTGCGGGAGGTCGGTAGGCGCGGCTCGGTGTGGGCGCGCGCCTACGTTACGACTACCAGAATCTCGAGCCGGGTGGGACGTGCCTTCATCAGGAGGTCATTGTGGCACGGCCGTCGGCCGCGGACAACCCCGCCCCGGGCGCGTCCGGGCGAAGCCCACGACTCCAGGTCCGCCGCATGCGCCGGCATCCGGGCGAGCACTCCCTCAGCCCCGGACGGCGAACAGTCCCCACGTGCCCTGAATGCCCTTGAGCTCGTGCACGCCGCGGTCGTCGAACTCCAGGCCCGACCCGGCCACGAGATCCACCACTGTCCGCGAGACGAGCACCTCGCTCGGGGCGGCGCAGGACGAGACGCGTTGTGCGAGATGCACTGCGATGCCCCCGACGTCGTCGCCGCGGACCTCCACCTCGCCCGTGTGCAGCCCGGCTCGCACCTCGAGGCCGAGCTGTTGGGCCCCGGCGCAGATGGATTGCGCGCAGCGAATGGCCCGAGCGGGCCCGTCGAACGTCGCCAGGATGCCGTCCCCGGTCGTCTTCACCTCTCGCCCCCGGAACCGACGCAGTTCACCGCGGGCCATGGCGTCGTGCGAATCGAGCAATTCGTGCCAGGAGCGGTCCCCAGACCGGGCAGCCCGTTCGGTCGAACCGACGATGTCGGTGAAGAGCACGGTCGTCAACACGCGATCGGTCGCTACGCCGCCTCGGACACCGGTGAGGAATTCCTCGATTTCGTCGATGACGATGTCACTGTCCGCGCCGAAGGGCAGATGATCGCCGCCGGGCAGCACGACGAGCCGCGCCTGGCTGAGGTGATCGGCCAGGTAGCGGGCGTGGCCGACGGAGAACAAGCTGGGGTCCCGGTGAAGGATCAACGCCTGGGCGTCGATCAACGGCAGGGCGGACCTGACGTCCCCCGCGAACGACATCTCAAGGGAGGCCCGCGCCGCCGCAGGACTCGCCCCGCGCCTGCCCGCACGCGCCCACCACTCGCGGAACGCACGGTCCCCGGACAAGCTCGGTACGAGAAGTTGCACATCGTCCATGGTGGGGTCAGGTGCCGCGCCAACGTCCAACACGGAGTCGACGAACGAGGTCAGGATCCTTTGGGGGATCCCGCAGGGGTAGTCCTCGTCCCGCGGCAGCCGTGCGTAGCAATTCAGCAAGGCGAGGGACGAGACTCGGCCGGGGTGCACGGCTGCGGCCAGCAGTGCCGCCAGGCCACCCCCGCCGACAGCGAAAAGGCATGCCCGCGTCGAGCCGATGGTGTCGAGCACCGTGAGGATGTCGTCGACGACGAGCTCGATGCCGGCCGCAACGCCCGGCCGCGGCGCGTCGGAGAGGCCGATACCGCGCGGGTCGAACCGGATGAGCCGGCTGAATGAGGCGAGACGCTCTTCGAACCGGCGGACATGAGGTTCTTCATCACGCATGTCGATGGAGACCACGTTGCCGTAGCCGACGGTGACGAGGTCCAAGGGGCCGTCACCGATGACCTGAAACGCGACGTGGCTGCCGTCCTCCGACCTGGCGTACCTCGTTTCTGGTCCTCCACTCACCATGACAGTCTGTCCACGGCGGGACGCACGTGTCACGAACTGCTGTGGGACAGGATGGGAACCGGCTTCAGCCTCGCCGACCATCCTGGCGACCAGGCGGGTGACTGGCGGGCACGCTCCGCCAGAGCGTCAGGTCGATGACGGGGTCGCCATGCCGCCGCCCAGTAGGGCGGGCAGGGCCGTCGCCCGCATCCGGGCGAGCAGTCGGTCAGTCACCGGCGCGGCGTCCGGGTGGACGCCGCCGTTGCCCTCCACGGCCGCTCCCCAGGCCCTGGCTCGACGCTCGAGCACGTCGGTGTCATGGAGCTCGGTGCAGTCGAGGTGATCGGTGTTGAGGTCGACCACGATCGTGTCGCCGTCCTCGACCAGCGCGATGGGGCCGCCGAGGAGTGCCTCAGGGGCCACGTGTCCGATGACCAGGCCAACCGATCCCCCCGAGAAGCGGGCGTCGGTCATCAGGGCGATCGTGATGTGCCGCTGCCGGCACAAGGCCGTGATGCGTGAGGTGGGGTCGAGGAGCTCCGGCATGCCCGGGGCGCCCCGCGGTCCCTCGTAGCGGATCACCACCATGTCGTTGTCCTCGAAACCGTCGGGGTGCTGGTCCAGGGCCTCGATGAGCGGGCGCTCACCGCTGAACACGCGAGCCCGGCCGGTGAAGACGCCGTCCTGCACGCCACCCTCGATGCCGGCGACCTTGAGGATCGCACCGCCCTCGGGGGCGAGGTTGCCGCGCAGCAGGCGCAGCCCGCCGGTGTCCTTGAAAGGCTTGTCGACCGCGTAGATGACGCCCTGGTCCGGCGCCGGCGGGTCCAGGCGATCGACCTGCTCGGCCAGGGTCTCGCCTGTGCACGTCAGCGCGTCACCGTCGAGGAAGCCGGCGTCGAAGAGCTCGCGCACAATGACCTGCAGGCCACCCTTCTCGTCCACGTCCACCATGGAGTAGTCCCCGAACGGCCGCATGTTGACCAGCACCGGCAGGCGCCGGGCCAGCTGGTTGAAGTCGCTCTGGCTCATGACGTCGTCCCACAAGTCCATGCCGGCGGCGCGGGCGATCTCGACGCTGTGCAGCAGAACGTTGGTCGATCCCCCCATGGCGATGGCGACAGTCATCGCGTTGCGCAGTGACGCCGGCGTCACGATGTCGCGGGGCCGGATCCCCCGGCCCTTCATGGCGAGGAGGCAGTCAACGATCTGGTCGGGGAATTCGGACAGGCGGCGCGGATCGTCCGAGGGCGGGGCCACCATGTGCAGCGGCTCGAGGCCGAGCACCGCGATGAAGGTCTGCATGGTGTTGTAGGTGAACATGCCTCCGCAACTGCCCTGACCGGGGCAGGCATTGAGGGCGAACCGGGCGCGGACCTCGGCGTCCTGGTCGACCACCTGGAAGGCCGTCACCAGATCGATGCGGTCACCCGTCGCCGGGTCGATTCCGGGCCGGATGGGACCGTCGGACAGGATCACGACGGGCGTGTTGTTCTCGAGCGCCGCGGCGACGGTCCCGACGGGGGGTTTGTCACACGCGACGACGGCCACGAGCGCGGCGACGCTGTTCGCCGCCAGGTGGATGTCTGCCATGTCGTGGACGAGCTCGCGCCCGACCAGGGAGAAACGCATCTGCGGCGTGCCGTTGAGCTGGCCGTCCGAGACACCCAGGGTGAACACGGGCGAGATCAGGCGCACCGGCAGGTCGTCCTGGGCGATCCGGCGGTGGAGCGCGGCCTGGACGGCCTGCACCTTCTGCGGGACGCCGAGATAGCACTGGCTGTCGCCGAGGTTCCCGATCACCGCCCACACCGGGTCGTGGATCTTGCGCACGTCCTCACCGAGGAAGGCAGCCGTGCCGACCCGCTGCACGTCCCGCCCCGGATTCACGGACACGAGCGTGGCCGTCAGCTCCTGTTCTTCGTTGGGCACGGATCCAAACTAATGGCGTTGGCCGGGAAGGATCTGAGTCCCGGATGGGCCGCCGCCGGTCGCCTCTCGCCTCAGACGGGTGCGGGCATCCGCGGCGGAGTGAGTGTCGTGGGGGTGACCTCTACACCGATCTGTGGGATGGACCGGTCCATCCAGGAGGGCATCCACCAATTGACCGGGCCGAGAATCTCCATGATCGACGGGACCAGCATCATGCGCACGATCGTCGCATCGACCAGGACGGCCGTGGCCAGCCCGAGCCCGAACACCTTGAGGATGTGCAGCGGGTCCTTGATCACGAACGAGGCGAAGACGCAGAACATGATGGCCGCCGCCGCGGTGATGATGCGGCCCGTGACGGCGATGCCGTCGGCCACGGACAGAGAGTTGTCGTGCGTCCGTAGCCACTCCTCGCGGATGCGTGAGAGCAGGAACACCTCGTAGTCCATGGAGAGCCCGAAGAGGACGACGAACAGCGCCACGGGAATCCACGGGTCGATGGGCCCCGTTTCGCCGATGCCGATGATGCGCCCCGCCCAGCCCCACTGGAACACCGCGACCATCACGCCGTAGGCGGCCCCGACGCTGAGCAGGTTCATGATCACCGCCTTGAGCGGGAGGACGAGGGAGCGGAAGACGATCATCAACAAGATGAAGGACAACAACAGGACGGCGCCGATCACGATGAAGAGCCGGTGTCCGAGGAAGTTGGCGGCGTCGATGCTGCCGGCCGTCTGCCCGCCGACCTGCGCGTTGACGGTGGTCCCCCCGACGACGGGTGGGATGACGTCGTTTCTGAGCGTCTGCACGAGCGTCTCTGTCTGCGCCGACTGTGGTGACGTGGTCGGGTAGACGATGATGACCGCGCCGGTGTCCGCGTGATTGAATTCCGGCGGGGTCACGAAGGCGATGCCGCCATGATGCGCCGCGATGGCCCGTTGCAGGTGCTCGACGATGGTGCGGTCGGTCGGCCCGTTCATGTCGGCGGCGACAACGAGGGGTCCGTTGAACCCTGGGCCGAATCCCTGCGCCAGGAGGTCGTAGGCCTGCCGGGTCGTCAATGAGGTCGGGTCGTTGCCGGCGTCGGTGAAGGCGAGCCGCATACTGAACAGCGGGAGGGCCAGCGCTACGAGAACGAGCAAAGCCACGATGCCGGTCACCCAGGCCCTTCGCTGCACGAAGCGGCTCCAGCGGTACCAGAACCCGTTCTCGGGTGGCGGGCCGCCGCTCTGGAGCAGGCCGGGGACGTGCCACTTGTCGATGGCGTTGCCGGCGAAGCCCAGCATGGCCGGTAACAGCGTGAGGGCGGCGATGAGCACCATGAGGACGGCGGCGATGCAGGCTGTGGCCAGCCCGATCATGTACGCCTGGCCGATGAGGTAGAGCCCGAAGAGCGAGATCACCACCGTGCTGCCGGCGAAGAGGACCGACCGGCCGGAGGTCATGAGAGAGGTCACGACGGCGTTGCGAGGGTCACGTCCCTCGAAGATGCCCTGCCGGTAACGGGTGACGATGAAAAGGGCGTAGTCGATGCCGACGCCGATGCCGATCATGGCCGCCATCTCGGGGGAGAAGTTCGGCACGGTCAGGACGTGCGTCAGGAGCTCGAGCAACGCGACGCCGATCCCGAGCCCGGCGAGCGCGGTGATCACGGGAAGACCCATGGCCACGACGGAGCCGAAGGCGAGCAGCATGATGAGGATGGCCGCGGTGATACCGATCCCCTCGCTCGGCCCGGGCGCCGCCGTCGCGGCGGCGGAGATCGGGTTCCCGCCCAGCTCGACCTGGAAGCCCTTGGTGGCGGCGGCCTGTGCCGTGGTGATGACCTTCTTGACGGCCCCGATCGGGATGTCGGCCGTGTCGGTGGTGAACTGGATTTCGGCGAAGGCGATGTTGCCGTTGCTCGGTGGGGCGATCTGGTGCGCGCCGGTGGCCGAGAACGGACTGGTCACGCTCTGGACGTAGGGCAGCGATGCGACGCCGGCCACCACCTTGTTGATGGCCGCCTCGTTGGCCGGGCTGCCGATCGGCGCGGTCGTATGGAAGACGACGTCAGCCGTGTCACCGGACTTCGAGGGGAACTTGGACTGCAGGATGTTCTGAGCCTGCTGCGACGGGGTGTTCCCCGCCGTGAACCTGTTCTCGAAGTGGGTGCCCACCACCTGGGAGATCACCGTGATGCCGATGATGGCCAGGATCCACAGCAGGAGGACCGTCCGCCGGCGGTCGTAACATGCGCCGGCCAGGCGTCCCAGGGCCGTGACGGGGGGCTCCTCGGTCGTGTGCACGGTGCTCGCGGTCGCTTCACCAGTAAGATTCACCATTGATGAGTTTTAACGCAGAATTCCCCGCTGGTGAATCCCCTGATTGGTGGAAACTCTCGAGGGGTCGTCCATGAGTGCTGCTGCCGCCGGCCGCCGGCCGGGCAACGCCGACACCCGGGGGGAGATCGTCGAGGCGGCCAAGCGCGTCTTCGCCGCCAAGGGATATGACGGGGCGAGCCTGCGGGCCGTGGCCCGCGAGGCTGAGGTGGACCCGGCCCTCGTCCACCACTACTTCGACGGGAAGGCGAGCCTCTTCGTCGCCGCCATGGCCCTCCCCTTCGACCCGCGGACCGTTCAGAAGGGCCACTCCGCCGCCACTTCGATGTCCCCGTCGACCTCGAGCCCCGGAACGATGGTCGTCACGGGCTTTCTCACCATGTGGGACGACGCGGAAGGGACAGGTTCCTCGTTCGCTGCGTGTGTCGCAGGGATGGCGGCGTCGACCAGCGTGGCCGACGCCATGCGCGAGTTCGTAGCCGAGCGGGTCTGGAACAACAGCCCAGTGAACGAGGGTGAGAGCGACGAGACGACGCGTCAGCGGCGAGCCCTCGTCTCCTCGCAGCTGATGGGTCTCGCCTTCACCCGTTACATCCTTCGGGTGCCCCCGGTCTCGACGGCCACGCCGGCGCAGATCGCCGCCTGGGCCGGTCCCACCCTCGATCGCTACATGGTGGGGACGATCGGCTAAATCGGTATGGGCGAACTCTCCCCGGCGGCCGGGGATGGTACGGGACTATCGCCCTCCTCTTCGGCGTCGGCGGCTGCGATCGGCGCCGCCGGGCTAGCTCTTTCCGAGTTAACCGCGCCGGCGGCGAAGTTCCGCCGCTACTTCCTTGCCGTTCGCTTTGCCCGACGTGGCCTTCATGACCGCACCCGTGAAGAACCCCATCAACTTGTCGTCGCCCTCGACGAAGCGGGCCCATTCCTCGGCGTGGGCCACGATCACCTCGTCGAGCACCGCGCCCAGCGAGTCGGACCCCAGCGCCTCGAAGCCCATCTCTTTGGCCAGGGCAGCCGGGTCTCCCCCGCCGCGCTCGAGCAGCGCACTCAAGACCGCCTTGGACTGGGTCGCCGAGAGCTGGCCACCTGATTCCATTGCCAACAGGGAGACGAACGAGCTGGCGTCCAAGTCGCGGGGCCGCGTGAGCCTGGGCCGCCACCTCGTTGGCGGCACGAGCCAGGGCCAGGGCGGGTGGTGCTCCGGCCTCGGCCGCCGCCGTGACGAGCCGGTCCAGTCCGAGGTCGACCACGGCGCGGATCTGGTCGGTTTCCGCCGCGCTCGGGTCCTGGCCGAGGGCCGCGGCCAGTCCGGCCCGGCGGTCGGCCGGCATCGGCCCGAGCGATGCCCGCACCCGCGCGCCACGCGTCGTCGGGCGCCAGCGGCACCAGGTCGGGCTCGGGGAAGTACCGGTAGTCGTTGGCCTCCTCCTTGGAGCGCAGCGGATCGGTGCGCCCCGCCGACTCGTCCCAGTGGCGGGTCTCCTGGTCGACGCTGCCCCCGGACTCGAGGACCGCGATCTGCCGGGCGGCCTCGTAGTCGATCGCCCGTCCGAGCGAGCGCAGAGAGTTGAGGTTCTTCACCTCGCAGCGGGTGCCGAATGACGTGGAACCCGAGGGCCGGACCGACACGTTGGCATCCACCCGCATGGAGCCCTCCTCCATCCGGCCGTCCGATGCGCCCGTCGCCATGAGGATGCCCGCGTATCTCGGCGGCGTAGGCGCGGGCCTGGGCGGCGGAGCGGATGTCGGGCTCGCTCACGATCTCGACCAGCGGGACCCCGGAGCGGTTGTAGTCGACCAGCGCATGTTCCGCCGCGTTGATCCGGCCGCTCGCGCCGACGTGCGTGAGCTTGCCCGTGTCCTCTTCCATGTGGGCCCGCGTCACCCCGACTCGCGACCCGTCGGGCAGCTCGAGCCAGCCTCCGAGGTTCAGGGGCAGGTCGTACTGGCTGATCTGGTAGTCCTTGGCCTGGTCCGGGTAGAAGTAGTTCTTCCGGGCGAACTCCGAGGGCCGGACATCGCAGTGCAGGGCCACGCCGATCCGCATGGCGAGCTCCACCGCCTGCTCGTTGAGCACCGGCAACGACCCCGGCAGCCCCAGGCAGACCGGGCACACGTTCGTGTTGGGCTCGTCGCCGAACGCGTTCAAGCACCCGCAGAACATCTTGGTGGTGGTGGCGAGCTCGCTGTGGACCTCGAGGCCGATCACCATCTCCCAGTCTCGTTCCGCGCCGCCGCTCGTCACGGCGCCCCCGCCTCAATCACCCGGGCCACCCGGAACAGCAACGCCTCCCCGAGCGCCGGCGCCAGAACCTGCACCCCGACCGGCAGCCCGTCGGCGCCGCGGCCGAAGGGCACCGAGAGAGCCGGGTGGCCCGAAAGGTTCGAGGGGATGGTGCAGACGTCGTTCATGTACATCGCCATCGGGTCGTCGACCTTCTCACCGAGGGCGAAGGCGGTGGTGGGCGCCGTCGCGCCGAGCAGCACGTCCACCGATTCGTAGGCCCGGTCGAAAGCCCGCATCACGAGCGTCCGGACCCGTTGCGCCTGGGCGTAGTACGCGTCGTAGTAGCCGGCCGACAGCGCGTACGTTCCGAGCATGATGCGGCGCTTCACCTCGGGGCCGAAGCCGGCCGTGCGCGTCGCGGTGTTCATGGCGGCTACGTCCTCGCCGTCGACCCGTAGGCCGTAGCGCACGCCGTCGTAGCGGGCCAGGTTGGACGAGGCCTCGGCCGGGGCGATGAGGTAGTAGGCCGACAGCCCGTAGGAGAACTCGGGCACCGACACGTCCTCCACCTTGGCGCCGGCCGCGGCCAACGCGTCGGCCGCCTCCTCGACCCGGGACACCACGTCGGGTGCGCAGCCCTCGACCAGGTCGCGGCAGACCCCGACCCGGACGCCCTCAGCCCCGTCGTCGACCCGCGCCAGTGCGGATTCGACTGGCACCGGGAGCGAGGTGCTGTCGAGCGGGTCGTGCCCGGCGATGACGTCGTAGAGCAGCGCGGCATCCTCGACCGTGGCGGCGAAGGGACCGATCTGGTCGAGCGAGCTGGCGAAGGCGATGAGCCCGTACCGCGAGACCCGCCCGTAGGTCGGCTTCATCCCCACGACGCCGCAGAGCGCCGCGGGCTGGCGGATGGAGCCGCCGGTGTCCGAACCGAGACTCAGCGGCACGAAGCCGGCGGCCACCGCCGCGGCCGAACCTCCGCTGCTCCCGCCGGGAACCCGGCCGGTGTCGTGCGGGTTGCGGGTCGGCCCGAAGGCGGAGTTCTCCGTCGAGCTGCCCATGGCGAATTCGTCGAGGTTCGTCTTGCCCAGCACGACCGCACCGGCGTCGGCCAGCGCCGTCACCACCGTGGCGTCGTAGGGCGGACGCCAACCCTCCAAAATCCGCGACCCGCAGGTCGTCGTGGCGCCCCGCGTGCACAGGTTGTCCTTGAGGGCGACCGGCACGCCGGCCAGCGGCCCAGGTTCGCGGCCCTGCGCCACCATGGCGTCGACCTCATCGGCCCGGGTCCGGGCCTCGTCCGCGAGCACGGACAAGAAGCAGTGCAGCGCCTCGTCGCCCGCCGCCACGGCGGCCAGCGCCTCCTCGGTTACTTCGCGGGCGGTCCGCTCGCCCGACCGCACCGACGCGGCCAGGGCCACCGCGCTCGTCACGACGGGTCTCCACCGATGCGGGGCACCCGGAAGCGATGGTCCTCCACCGCGGGCGCCCCGGCCAGAACCTCGTCGCGGTCGAGACAGGGCCGGACCTCGTCGGGCCGGAGGACGTTCTCCAGCGCGATCGGGTGCGACGACGGTGGCAGGTGGGACAGGTCGAGCGCCTCCACGTCGGCGGCGTGCTCCAACACCGTGCGCAGCTGCGCGGTGAACAGCTCGACCTCTTCGTCGCTCAGGTCGAGGCGGGCGAGCCGCGCCACGTGGACGACGTCGTCACGGGTGAGCCCGTCTCCGGCGCTCACGGACCCGACGACGTGGGAGCCAAGACGGAAGTGACGAATTCCACTGTGCGCACCTCGATCTCGTCCTTGTCGTAGTCCAAGGTCGCCACGTGGTAGCTCCGCTCCAGGACCACCTGCTCGACCGGACCCTTGGCCCGCGCCACGAGGAGCTCGCTCGACTTCGGGTCGACCACGTGGTCCTGCACGCTGGTGAACACGATGACCGGACAGGTGACGGACTCGAGCGCCGCCTCCACCTCGCCCGCCGCAGCGAAGAGCGACAGGGCGGCGCGCAGCGGCAACCCCTCGTAGGCGTACTCGACCGCTCCGTCCATGGCGATGTCCGAGCCGATACCCGGCGCCACCTCGTCACCTCCGTCGACCATCGACTGCACGGCGGACACCGTCGCCTCGTCCGGTGACATCAGAAGGGGGTTGACCAGGGCCAGCCCGGCGATCTCCGGGTGGCGCTCGGCCAGCCAGGTAGCCAGCGTGCCGCCCATGGACAGCCCGACGACCGCCACGGCATCGCTGCGCGCCGCGAGGTCGGTGTAGGCCGACTCGGCCGCAACCGACCAGTCCTCCCAGCGCGTGGGGAGCATGTCGTCCATCTCGGTGCCGTGTCCGGGGAGGAGCGGCATCTCGACGGTGACGCCCGCGTCGGCCAGCGCCAGGGCGAGCCCGCGCATCGATTGGGGATTGCCCGTGAAGCCGTGCAGCACCGAGCGCGCCGCGACCGTCGCCGGTGGCGGAGTAGGGCTCGGCGCCGGGGATCACGGAAGGGCAGCCTACCGGCGGGCCGGGTAGGGTTCCGGCGGCCGATACCCGACACGGACCAGAGGAGCACGTCCATGCCCTACCCGTTCCTGAGCGACGAGTGGCTCGACGAGGCGCGCAAGATACGGACGGAGTACGACGGGAAGGTCCCCCCGATCGCGCACTCCGTCCGCATGAACCTGGTCGTCACCGCCGTCCCGTTCGGGGACGCCGATATCGACGCCCACGTGGACACCTCGGCCGGCGACCTGGTGCTCGACACCGGTCACCTCGAGAACCCGGATCTGACGGTGACCGTCGACTACGACACGGCCAAGGCCATCCTCATCGAAGGGAACCCCCAAGCCGGCATGCAAGCCTTCATGGCGGGCAAGGTCCGCGTCGAGGGGGACATGGCCAAGCTGATGGCGCTCCAGGCCCAGCCCGCGGCAAGCGACCCGAACGCGGCCGAGATGGCCACCCGTCTGCGCGAGATCACCGAATAGTCGACGGACCGGATCGTCGAATAATGGACGGACCGGATGGTCGACCGGTGGTCGACCGGTCGACCGGTGGTCGAATAGTCAGGCCGTGTCGGCCACCAGTGCCGGGGCCGGGGCTCCCCGGGGCAGCGGCCGCATGAAGAAGGCGCACACGACCGAGAGCGCCGCCGCGCCCGCACCGACCCAGAACGGGACGCTGAAGCTGTGCAGCAGCCCGGTCGAGTGGTGGGCCCGCCGCCCGATGGACTCCTGAATCGTGAGCACCGTCTGGATCCCGGCCACCTCGCCGACCTGAGCAGCCATCAGCGCGGCTGCGCTCATGACGCCGTACTCGGACTCGGCCAGCTCGTTCGACATGGTCGACGACGTCGCGGGCATCGATACGCCCATCCCCAGTCCCGACAGGGCCAGGGCGGCCAGCACCACGACGAGCCCCGACGTGAGCGTGAGCGTGGCGAAGAGGACCATGGAGACGAAGAGGACGCTCGTCCCGAAGAGGGTGGTGGCGCGCTCGCCGGTGCGCACCGTCATGTACCCGGCGATGGGCGCGCTCACCGCGAACACGAGCGGGCGCGCCACCGACAGGAACCCCACCTGCGAGACGCTGTAGCCGAAGACCTGCTCCATGAGCAGAGGGAACAGGAAGAACCCGCCGAAGTAGGCGAAGCTCGAGAATCCCTTGGCGGCCATGGGGAACACGAAGTTGCGCCGGCGGAAGTAGGTGGTCGGCACGAGCGGCGTCGCGAAGGTCAGCTCGCGCCACACGAAGGCGACCGCGAGCCCGACGGCCACCACTCCGGCGGCGACGACCGCGGACGAGTTCCACCCGACGATCGGCCCGATGCTGAGCACGAGCATTCCCGAGGTGACCGCGCCGGCCAGCGTCCAGCTCCCGATCCAGTCCATGCCCTCCCACGACGGGCGCCGGTCCCCGTCGCGGGCCCGGCGCCGCGTGGGCAGCAGCACCGCGACGACGACCGACGCCACGACCAGCAGCACGAGCTGGCCCCAGAACAGCGTCCTCCAGCCGAAGTACTGGATCACCGGGGAGCCCAGCGTCACGCCGAGCACCGGTCCGCCGGCGCCGACCAGCGACCACCAGCCGAGCGCCTTGACGCGGTCCTGTGGCGAGAACAGCTCGAGGATGATGGCCATCGACGCCGTCCCGGTGGCGGCGCCCTGCACGCCGTCCAGGCACCGGGCGAAGAGGAGCATGCCGACGTCGGGCGCAGTCGCGGTGAGGATCGCGCTGACCATGGCGCCGAGCAACCCGAACTGGTACAGGCGGCGGTGCCCGAAGAGGTCGCCGGCCTTCCCGAAGAAGGGCGCCGCGACGCCGAAGGCGAGCAGCGGCCCCGTCGAGGCCCAGGCCAGCACCGAGAAGTTCGTATGGAATTCGGCCTTGACCGTCGGCAGGGCGACCACGAACACCGTGAAGGTGATGTTGAGCGAAAGCAACCCCGCGAGCAGCGCCACCAGGGCCCACCACTGGTAGCGCGGGCTCCGTTCCGCCCGCGCCGAGACACGCCGGTGCAACAGGTTGAACCAGTTGAGCTCGACGGACCCGTCCGCACCCATCGTCCCCATGGCGCCCCCGCCGGGGTCGTAGCGCGGGTCGAGAAACGCGTCGGCGCGCTCCGTCGTCGGGCCCTCCACGCGGGACACCCTACCGGTGCCCAATTCGGGGGCATCTGGTCGTCGTCGCGCCGGCCCGGTCAGGCGGCTCAGCTCAGCGGAAGCGGCGGAACCACCAATTCGGGTCGCGGCCGTGGGCGTGGAAGTGGTCGGGGATCTGGCGCATGACCCGATCGACCGACCACTCGCCGGCACCGAAGCGGGCGTCGGCCACCCGGGTCAGTTGGCCCAGCATGTGCTCGACGTCGGCGTCGGGTGGGAGGGCGCCGTGCTGCTTCCATACCACCATGGGCACGCCGCACACCTCGCAGTCGGCGACCCAGCAGACGTCGTCCTCGTGGTGCCACTCCGAGAGGCGCGCCGCCTCGCAGAGGTCACAGTGCGGACGGACCGTCGTCACTGCGTGAACAACTGGACCGCTGTCCCGAGCTTCACCGTGGAGCCGATGGCGGGCTGCGAGCCCACGACAGGCTTGTTCGGCATACCCGACACGCCCGAGACGGTGAGGCCCGCCTGCACCATGGCCGCCGTCGCCTGCGCCACGGTGTCCTGCAGCACGTTGGGCACCTGCGTCGTGGGCGGACCGGTGGACACGTTGACGGTCACGGTCGACCCGTACGGGGCGGGCGCCCCGCTGGCCGGCATCGTGTTGATGACGTCGCCGGCGGGCACGGTCGCGCTCGCCTGGGGGTTCTGGGCTGCCGCCAGGCCGACGGCTTGGAGAGCGCCCTGCGCTTGGGTGAAGGTGTAGGTCGACGGGATTGCGGGAACGGGCACGGGCGCGTGGCCCTGCGAGGGCACGAGGGTGATCGTCGACCCGTAGGGCGCCGTCGTGGGGTTCGCCGTGGCGCCGATCGACCACAGGACGAGCTGCCCCGCGGGTGTCGTGTTGTCATAGCGGGGCGGCGCACACACGGAATGGAGGTGCAGGGCGACCAACGTCGTGTTGGCGACGGCGCACGTCATACCGGTGAGCGAGGGGATGGTGACGTTGGGCGGGCCGCCGGAGAGCACGACCGTCACCGTGGTCCCCTCCTTCTCCGAGGTCCCGGCGGCGGGCTTCTGCGCCACGATGTCGCCCTTCGCGACCGTGATGGACTGCGCCGTGGCCCCGGACGCGTGCACGTTCATGTGGACCTTGGACGCCGCCGAGCGGGCCGCGTCCAGGCTGAGTCCGCTCATCGCCGGCACCGGGTGAGAGGGGGTGAACGCCTTGGACTGGAAGGCGGCCACGAGCCCTCCCGCGACGAGCAGCGCCGCCAAGACCACAGCACCCACAATCCACGCCCGCCGGTGCGAACGCTTCTCCTTCGTCCGCGGCGGCGGCGGGGGGCTCCCGACACCACCCCCGTGAGGTTCGGCGTCGAAGATCTCGCCCGGACCGGCCCGGGTGCCCACGGGCGCCGCCGCTGCGACCGTCGCCGTCGCCGTCGAGCTCGTCGTCCCGGCCGTCCCGGCCGCCGCCGCCGCGGCCGTCGCCGCCGCCACTTCGGTCAGCTCGGCCACCCCCGGGGCCCGGAACCCGTTGATCGGCGCCGTCGCCCCGTCCCGCTCCACGACGAGCGGCAGCGGTGCGGCGGTGGGCAGCGCGCTGGACAGCGCGCCCAGCCGCGCCGCCAGACCGGCCGCGTCGAGCCTCGCCGCCACGTCCGGTGCGGCGGCCCGGGCCAGGACCTCGTCGAGGGGGCCGAGATCGCGATGGTGCGGCAGCGGTTGGCCGATGCGAGCGGCCAGGGTTCCCATGGTGGTATCGGTCACGAAGGGGACCGTGCCCGTCACCGCCTCGTAGAGGACGATGGCGAGCGAGTACACGTCGGCCCGCCCGTCGACGGGACGTCCTTCGGCGGCCTCGGGCGACATGTAGCGCGCAGTGCCCACCATCGCCCCGGCCGGCTCCGTCCACGCCGCCTCGGCCAGCGCGCGGGCGACGCCGAAGTCGGCCACCCGGACGCGTCCCTCCTCGTCGAACAAAAGGTTCGCCGGCTTGATGTCCCGGTGCACCAACCCGCGGGCGTGGGCGTATGCGAGGCCCTGGGCCACCTCCGTCCCGATCGCGGCCGCCTGGGAGTGCGAGAGCCGTACCCCACGGTCGAGCAGGTCGCGCAAGGAGCCCCCGCCGAGATACTCGAGCACGAGATACGGCCCGTCCGTGTCCTCACCCCAGTCGAACACGCGCAGTACGTGCGGGTGGTTGAGCGAGGCGACCGAGCGCGCCTCGGCTCGAAAGCGCTTGAGGAAGGAGTCGTCGGCCGCCAACGCCGGCTGCAGGACCTTGACCGCGACGTGACGTTGCAGCGACACGTCCTCGGCCAGGAAGACGTGGGCAGAGGCGCCGGTGCCCAGTGCGGAGACCAGCCGGTACCGCTTCCCAAGGACCCGGCCGATGGAATCTGAGATCAGGGGCATCGGGGCGACCCCTACGCTACCGACACCGCCGCCGCCACCGGTGGACGCCCCGCGACCAGCGTTCCGTGCGCCCGGGCGGCCCTGCAGGCGCGTCCCTCGTCCCGCGCCGCCCGCCGTCCCGCGTCGCACGTCATCCGGGCAGCTCCCCCGTCGCCAGCAACGACTCGAACGACTCCGCGCCGATCGTCGGGATCCCGACCTCCTCCGCCTTCTTCAGCTTGCTCGCGCCCGGCGCGTCGCCCACCACGAGCGCGAACGTCTTCTTCGACACGCTGCCCGGCGATTTCCCGCCCCGGGCCAAGATCGCCTCTTCGGCCCCCTCCCGCGTGTACCCGGGGACGGCTCCGGTGACCACCACCGTCTTGCCGGCCAGAGTCTGGGGCAAGACGCCCGACTTCGCTTCGCCCGCCGCCACTCCGGTTCCTGCCACTCCGGTTCCTGCCACTCCGGTTCCCGCCACTCCGGTTCCCGCCGCCCCCGCTCCCCCGCCGGTTCGCGCGGCGGCCCCCGGCTCCTCCGTGTTGACACCAGCCGCCTTGAGGCGGTCGACGACCGCGACGTTCGTCTCCGCGGCGAGGAACTCGGCCAGGCTGGCGGCGATGACGGCGCCGACGCCGTCGACCGCGGCCAGTTCTTCGGCGGCCGCCCGCTCCATCGCCTCGAGGCTGCCGAAGGCGCGGGCGAGGGCGCGAGCGCCCGTCGGCCCGACGTGGCGAATCCCCAACACGACGAGCAATCTGCTCAACGGCCGCGCCCGGGACGCGTCGATGGCGCCGACCAGGTTCGCCGCCGACAGCTCACCGAATCGTTCGAGCGTGACGAGCTGCTCCGCGGTCACGTCGTAGAGGTCGGCGGCATCGGCGACCAGGCCTCCGGCAACCAGCTGGACGACGCGCTCCTCGCCCAGTCCCTCAATGTCCATGGCCGAGCGTGACGCATAGTGCGCGATGCGCTGCACGCGCTGGGCCGGGCACTCCATGTTGGTGCAGTACGTGTCGCTCTCGCCCGGCAGCCGGACCAACGGTTCCCCGCACGATGGGCACGCGGTGGGGAACTTCCATTTGGGCTTGCGCCTCGCCGGAACTCCGGGACCGTCTCGCACCGGACCGACCACCTCGGGGATCACGTCGCCGGCCTTGCGCACGACGACCAGGTCGCCCGGCCGAACGTCCTTCGCCGCCACCTGGTCCTCGTTGTGCAGCGTCGCGACGCCGACGGTCGAGCCGCCGACGAACACCGGCTCGAGCTGGGCGAATGGTGTGGCCCGGCCCGTGCGGCCGATGGAGACCATGATGCCGAGGAGTCTCGTCGTGCGTTCTTCGGGCGGGAACTTGAACGCGATGGCCCACCGGGGCGCGCGCGAAGTGGCGCCGAGGACGCCGTGCAGCGCCAAGTCGTCCACCTTCGTGACGACGCCGTCGATTTCGTAGGCCAGCGCGTGGCGCGCCTGCTCGAGCTCCCGGCAGCACGCGATCACCGCCGAGATGCCCTCGACCAGCTTCGCGTCCGGGCTGACCGGGAATCCGGCTTTCTTCAACTGGGCCAGGGTTGCCGCCTGCGTCCCGGCCGGCCACGAGCTCTTGGCCGGCGCGCCCTCCACGATGCCGACCTGGTACGCCCAGAAATGCAGCGGGCGCTGCGCGGTGATGCCGGGGTCTTTCTGACGCAGCGCGCCGGCCGCCGAATTGCGCGGGTTGACGAAGAGGCGCTCGCCCGCGTCCGCTTGACGCTTGTTCATCGCATCGAACTCGGCGACCGGCATGTAGATCTCGCCGCGCACCTCCAGCACATCGGGGTAGGGCTCACCGGCGCGGGCCAGCTCGTGGGGCACGTCCTTCACCGTGGCGACGTTCGCCGTGACGTCCTCGCCCACGACGCCATCGCCGCGCGTGGCCGCTTGGACGAAGCGCCCTCGCTCGTACGTGAGGGACATGGCCACACCGTCGACCTTCGGCTCGCAGGTGAACGTGAGGGATTCGAGGTCGAGCGAGGGGTCCTGCCGTCGGAGCCGGTCGCCCCAGGCGCGCACCTCGTCGTCGCTGAAGGCGTTGTCGAGGCTCATCATCGGCGCACGGTGGCGGACTTCCTGGAAGAGGCCCGACGGCGCGGCGCCGACGGAATTCGTCGGGGAGTCGGGCGTGGCCAACGCCGGATGCGCCGACTCGAGCTGTCGCAACTCCAGGACCAGGAGGTCGTACTCGGCGTCGGGGATCTCGGGCGCGTCGAGGGTGTGGTAGAGCGTGTTTTGGTGACGGATCAGCGAACGGAGCTCCTCTGCCCGCTTCGCCACCCCCGGCGGCAGGCTGGCGTCGCCGGCGGCAGTCACGCTCAGGCGGCGATGCCGGCGCCGGCGACGGCGTCCGGGTCGAGCACGTCGTACAGCGCCACGGTCTGACCGGGGGCAACGGGC
The DNA here is from genome assembly GCA_963767195.1 of uncultured Acidimicrobiaceae bacterium. Taxonomy (GTDB): domain Bacteria; phylum Actinomycetota; class Acidimicrobiia; order Acidimicrobiales; family RAAP-2; genus Bog-473. Next base: position 1,950,405 of record CAVYDA010000001.1, read on the forward strand.
CGCTGCGGGACGTCGAATCGTACCGAGACCCCCGCGTCGTGGTGCCCGAGCGTGCACGGGACGGCCCGCCCGTGCGCGCTGACCTGCGCCACGGCGCGGTCACCCACGCCGAGCGGCCGGTCGACCCAGCTGAGCGTCGCCCCGGCCAGCGCCACCTCGGTGCACATCGCTTCGTCCGCGGGGCCTACGGTGACGCGGCGCGCCGTGACGTCGACCGCGGTCACGTAGCGCCGGCGGCCGTCGGTCCCGTGGCCCATGCCCCGGCGCTGACCCACGGTGACCAACTCGACGGCCTCCACTTCGCCCGCGGGGAGTCCGTCTTCGTCGACGACGTCACCGGGGTGCAGATCCATCCTCCCGGCCAGGAAATTCCGTCGACCCTCCGTGCGCCCGATGAAGCACACGTCCTGGCTGTCAGGCTTGTCCGCGGTGCGCAGTCCGAGCCGGCGGGCGTGCGCCCTCACCTCGTCCTTCGTCAGCTCGCCGACCGGGAGCACAATGCGGGCCAATGCCTCCTGGCTCAGCATCGACAAGACGTACGACTGATCCTTGGCCGGGTCGGCGCCCCGACGAAGCCGCATCACCCCTCGGTCCGGGCCACCGCTGACAGGTCCTCCAACATCTGCTCCGTCCACGCGGACGTGCGGGTCCGTGGTGACGCGGGCGTGATGCCCGGTGGCGAGCCGGTCGAAGCCGAGACGATCGGCCCGGTGCAAGAGGCGGTCGAACTTCATCGCCCGGTTGCATTCGATGCACGGGTTGGGCGTCCGGCCCCGAGCGTGCTCCTCGACATAGGGGGTCACGACATGGCGTTCGAAATCCTCGGTGAGGTTGAAAACGTGGTGTTCGATTCCGATCTGTTGCGCGACCCGGCGCGCATCCTCCACGTCGCCCACCGAGCAACAGCCTGAATCCGAGGCTCCGCCCCAGAGCTTGAGCGTCGCGCCGACGACGTCGTGGCCCTGCTCGACCAGGAGCGCAGCCGCCACGGAGGAGTCGACCCCTCCCGACATGGCCACCAGCACTCGCATGCGCACCAGTGTGCCACCCGTCTTCACGGGCATCTGCGCAACGACGCCACGACGTCGGGCACCACCGCGAGGGCGTGGTCGACTTCGGCGTCGGTCGTGGTGGAGCCGATCGTGAACCGGACCGCCCCTTCAGCCAGTTGTCGCGACACGCCCATGGCCGCCAGCACGTAGCTCGGTTCGAGCGCGCCGCTGGCACACGACGATCCACCCGACGCGCAGACTCCCGCCGCGCCGAGGGCGACGAGCAACTCCTCGCGCTCGATCCCGGGCAGGCACAGATGGAGGTGGCCCGGCAGGACCGCCACGTCCGGCGGGGCGGTGCGCTGCGCTCCGGGCACCGTCGCCAGTAAGCCGGCGGCGAGGCGGTCCCGCAACGACGACACTCGGATCACGGTCTCGACGCGTTCCTTTACCACCAAACGCAGCGCCGTGGCCAGACCTACCGCGCCGACCACGTCCTGCGTGCCGCTCCGCCGCTGACGTTCCTGGCCGCCCCCGTGTTGCCGGGGGGACAGTGCGACCGCCGGGCTGACGACGAGTGCACCCACCCCCACCGGGCCTCCGACCTTGTGCGCGCTGAGCGCGACGAGATCGACGCCGGCGCACATGGCCGCAACGTCGAGGTAGGGGGCGGCCTGGACGGCGTCGGCGAAGACCGCGGCATCGGGTGCCCGGCGCCGGACCTCCTCGACCACCGATCCGATGGGCTGCACGACGCCGGTCTCGTTGTTCGCGGCCATGACCGCGACCAGCACGACGCGCGAAGAAAGCGAACGCGCCAAAGCGTCGAGGTCAACGATCCCGGCACCGTCGACCGGGAGCTCACGTGCGTCGGCCCCGAGCCGGCCGGCGGCGCGGCAAGACTCTCGTACGGCCGGGTGTTCCACCGCGGTGGCGAGGACCACCGCGTCCTTTTGTTCCGCCAGAGCCGCTTCCACCGTCCCGAGCACGGCGAGGTCGGCGGACTCCGTCCCGCCGGAGGTGAACACGACGTCACCCGGATCGCGGCGGACGAACGACGACACCTCGTCCCGCGCCTCCTCCAGCAGGCGCTTTGCCCGCTGCGCCGGCGGGTGGCTCCCGCTGGGGTTCCCGAGCGGACCAGCAAGTACCTCCGCCATCGCCGCGGCGACCTCGGGCCGCAACGGCGTCGTCGCCGCGTGGTCGAGATATGCGACGGTCACCGGGGACGTCGCGGCACCCTCGTTCGGCACCACCTCACCGGCACCTCACGGGCACCTCGCGGGCACCTCATCGGCACCACCTCATTGGCACGACGACCCGCCTAGGACACGTGATGGGAGTGATCATGCGACGTAGACGGTCTTGGCGTTGGCGAACTCCTTGAGGCCGAGCTCGGACAGCTCGCGCCCGAAGCCCGATCGCTTGATTCCGCCGAACGGCATCTCGGGCATGGACGCCACCATGGCGTTGACGAACACGGCGCCGGCCTCGATGCCCTCGATGCAACGCCGCATCTCTTCGTCGTCGGAAGTCCATACACTCGACCCGAGTCCGAAGTTGGTGGCGTTCGCCGCGGCGAGCGCGGCCTCGACGTCGGCGACCCGGATGACCATGGCGACGGGCCCGAAGATCTCCTCCTGCGCGAACGGCATGTCCATCGTCACGTCTGAGAGCACGGTGGGCGAGAAGTACCATCCGCCGTCTTGGGGGACACTCGGTCCGGCGTGCACGGTCGCCCCCTGGGACCGCGCTTCCTCCACCTGCCCGACCAGCTCGTCACGTTGCGCCTCGCTCACGATCGGCCCCACATCGGTGGCGGGGTCGAACGGGTCGCCCACCACGAGCGAGGCCATGGCGGAGGTGAAGCGGCCGAGGAACTCGTCCGCGACCGCCTCGGCCACAAGGAAACGCTTCGCCGCGATGCACGACTGGCCGTTGTTCTGCGTACGTGCGGTGACCGCGGTGCGAACACACGCATCGAGGTCGGCGGAGGGCAACACGATGAAGGGGTCGGATCCTCCGAGCTCGAGCACGCTCTTCTTCAGGGCGTGACCCGCGGTCGCCGCCACGGACATGCCGGCCCCCTCGGACCCGGTGATCGTGACCGCCGCAACGCGCGGGTCCTCGATGAGCGCCGCGACGTTCTTCGACTCGAGGTAGAGATTGGTGAACACGCCGTCAGGCACCCCGGCGCGGCGGAAGAGGTCCTCAATTGCGGCGGCGGTCTGCGGCACGTTCGAGGCGTGCTTGAGGAGCCCGCAGTTGCCGACCATCAGCGCCGGCGCGGCGAAGCGGACGACCTGCCACAAGGGGAAGTTCCACGGCATGACGGCCAACACGACACCGAGAGGCTCGTAGTGCACGTAGGACCTCGACGCCGCCGTGGTCACGGGCTGGTCGGCCAGCAGCTCCTCGGCATGTTCGGCGAACCAGCGCATCGCCGCCGCGGATTTGGAGGCCTCGGCCTTGGCCGAGGCGAAGGTCTTGCCCATCTCGGTGGTGAGGATCCGGGCCACGTCCGGCACTTCGGCCTCGAGCAGCTCGGCCGCAGTGATCAGGTGCCGCGCCCGTTCGGCGTAGGTGGTCGCCCGGTACGCAGGAAAGGCGTCGGCCGCGCGCTGAACCAGCGCATCGACCTCCTCGGGTGTATGGGGAGGGAACTCCTTCTCGGTCTGGCCGGTGGCGGGGTTCACGGTGGCAAAAGGCATGGTCCGATTCTTACCCGCCAGAGCGCCGGACCGTGCCGGCACGGTCCCGCCGCGGGTGCCAGCATGGCGGTGCGATGCACGATGCTGCGGCTGACCCAATTGAGCACGCCGGCCGGCTCCTCCGACAGGCTCGGCGCGTCGTTGTACTGACCGGGGCAGGCATTTCGACGGATTCGGGCATCCGGGACTTCCGGGGTCCAGAGGGCCTCTGGACCAAGAACCCAGCTGCGGAAAGAGCCGCCACGATCGACGCCTACGTCGGTGACCCCGAAGTCCGTCGCAGCTCCTGGCGCAGCCGGCTGTCGTCGCCGATGTTGGACTCAGAGCCCAACGCAGGTCACCGGGCTCTCGTCGACCTTGAACGGAGCGGCCGGCTCGACACGCTGGTGACCCAGAACATCGATGGCCTGCACCAGAAGGCCGGCAGCGACCCGTCCCTGGTGATAGAGATCCACGGGACAACGCTCGAGGTGGTCTGCCTGCGGTGCGGCGATCGCCAGGGCTGGGAGCCCGTGCATGTGCGGGTGCGCGCCGGCGAGGACGACCCGTCATGCTTGCGCCCGGTGTCGGACGGCGTCGGCGCTGGCGCTGGCTCGGACGGCACCTCTGGGACGCTCTGCGGCGGGATCCTCAAGTCGGCCACCATCAGCTTCGGCCAGTCCCTGGTCCCCGAGGACCTCATGCGCGCGGAGGGCGCGGCCTCTCGGTGCGATCTGCTCCTGGCCGTGGGCTCGACGCTCGGCGTTTTCCCTGCCGCCGGTCTGGTCCCCGTGGCGGTGCGGCACGGCGCAGTGGTCGTGATCGTGAACGGTGGGCCGACCGAAATGGACGATCTCGCCGACGCGACCGTGCACGGGTCGATCAGCGAGGTGCTCCCGGCGCTGATGGACGAGATCGCCGCGGACTGACCTCTCCCGACTTACCCACGGGTGGAACCCGTGGGACCTGCTCGCCGCTAGTAGGCCGGTCGGTCTTCGTCCTGACCGGGCTCGGCGACCGTCCCCGTGCTCACGTCCTTCGACTTGCGGCGCGGCTTGAGCGCAAACCACCAGATGCTTGCGATGGTTCCCAGGGTGACCGCGGCTGCGGCCACCGGCTTGATCACCTTGCGTGCGCCGCTATTGGCCATGCAGGGACACTATCGGGCGGCGCCAGCGGCGGCCTGATCCGGCACGAGCACGGTGACGTCAGGCCGTTCTTGTCGCGGACCGAAGGCGAGCTCGAGCAGGTGCTCCGCCACCCATGCCGGTGAGTTGAACCGATTCTCCTCCGCCGCTCGGCGGAATCGGGACCGTTCGGGGAAATCCGACTCGCTCGATGCCCGAATGGCGGCCTGCATGTCGGTATCGACCAGCCCCGGGTACACGGAGTACGCATCGAGACCGTTACCCGCCTCCTCGAGCGCGACGACGCGGGTGAGGTGGTCGACCGCTGCCTTGGAGGCGCAGTAGGCGGCCCACCCCACGTACGGCTTGGTGGCGGCCCCCGAGGAGAGGTTGACGAGTACACCCGTACCCGTCCTGCGCCGGACGTGGTCCGCGAAGACGGCCGTGCCATTGAGGACGCCGACAACGTTGATCTCGACCACCCGTGCGAGCTCGGCCGGGTCAGCCTCGGCCAGCGGGCCGATGGGTTCCAGTACCCCCGCGTTGTTCACCCACAGGTCGATTCGGCCGAACCGGGCGATCACGGCGTCGGCGAACCCTGCCACGGTCCGGTAGTCGGCGACGTCGACGGCGGCGCACACAGGTGCCTCAGCGGACACGACGCGGCCGTCGTGAGCCGTCGGCCTTGTCCGGGCAACCAACGTGGGGCGGTGGCGAGCGCACAGACCGAGATGCATGCCTGACGCGGCGAAGTGAGCCACCAGCCCGGCCCCGAGGCCCCGGCTGGCGCCGGTCACGACGGCCACCTTGCCGGCCACGGCCACCCCGTGCGGCTGCGTCATGTGTTTCGGATCATGTGCTTCGGTTCATGTGCTTCGGGTCATGTGCTTCGGCGTACCGTCCCGGGCGTCGCGGTACCCCCTGGCCGCGTCGACCAGCGCATCGAACGGGCGACGGTCCCAGCTCTGCTCAGGATGCCACTGCACAGCGAGGACGAAGCGAGACCGGGGAAGCTCAACCGCCTCGATCACACCGTCGGTCGTCGTCGCGGTGACCTCCAGACCGCGTCCGAGCTTGTTGATTGCCTGGTGGTGCGAACAACGAACCGTGTCGACATCGCCGAATACGTTGGCGGTGCGGGTGCCCGCCACCGTCTCGACGTCGACGTCGCCGAATACGTAGGGCGCAGTGCGGTGGGCGAAGTGCCCGACTTCATCGGGCAGGTGTTGGAGGAGGGACCCGCCGAGGTGGACGTTGAGAACCTGGCAGCCGCGGCAGATGGCCAGAATCGGGAGGTCCACGTGGAGAGCCGCGTCGAGAAGCGCACGCTCGCTCTCATCTCGCACTCGGTCGACGCCCGCGACCTCGGGCACCGCCTCCTCGCCGTACGCTTCGGGCGCCACGTCACCTCCACCCGTCAGCACCAGGGCGTCGAGGACGGCGACGACCTCCTCGGCTCCCATAGCCGGTCCGCCGGAGGCATCCTTCGGCGGCGGCAGGAGCAGGGGGCGTCCCCCGGCTGCCGCCACGAGCTCGAAGTAGTTGTCCGGCAGGACGGCAGCCCGGCGCTCCCAACCACCCCAACGGGCTTCGGCCACGTAGGTGGTGACGCCGACGAGCGGAATCATCGTGGAACCGGTTCGAAGACTGAGCGTGACCGAGCTCGGCCCGGTTCGCCACCGGTCGCGGGTGCGCTACGGATACCGGTCGAGACACGTTTCGGACTCACCGGACCAGCGTACCGACCGAGCCCGCGCCGAGGTGCTGGACGCTCGCCCAGGCTGGGGGCAACATGGCGCATGACAGGTCGCGAGTTGATCGATCAAGGGATTGCCGAGGGCACCGTGGACACGGTTGTCTTGGCGTTCCCCGACGTGCACGGACGCCCGGTCGGCAAACGCGTCACCGCCGACTTCTGGACGAACCACGTCTCCGAACACGGGATCGAGGCGTGCGAGTACTTGCTGGCGGTCGACATAGACATGAACCCCCTCCCGGGTTACCGGTTCGCCAATTGGGACACGGGCTACGGCGACGTGGTGTGCCGGCCGGACTTCGACACGGCGCGGCTGCTCCCGTGGCTCCCCGGCACGGCACTGGTGCTGGCCGACCTGACCGACGAGGAGGGCGCGGCGGTCGAGGTGTCGCCGCGGCAGATCCTGCGTGACCAGCTGGCCCGGGCAGCCCAAAGGGGCCTTCGGGTCTGCAGCGCGACTGAGCTCGAGTTTTTCCTTTTTCGGGACTCCTACGATGACGCCGCGGCGAGGGGTTGGCGCGGGTTGACGCCGCACACGTCGACGATCGAGGACTACCAGCTGCTGCAGACGTCCCGTGAGGAGTACATCTTGCGGCGGATACGCAACGAGATGCTCGCCGCCGACATCCCGGTTGAGTTCTCGAAGGGGGAGGCAGGCCGGGGCCAGCATGAGGTCAACGTCACCTATGCCGGCTCCCTCGAGACGGCCGATCGGCACCTGGTGTTCAAAAACGGGATCAAGGAGATCGCGGCGCAGGAGGGACGGGCAGCGACGTTCATGGCCAAGTGGACGATGGACGACGTCGGTTCGTCATGTCACGTGCACACGAGCCTATGGAACCCGTCGACCGGCGAATCTTCCATGGCCGACTCGTCGCATCCGACGGGCCTGTCGACCGTCGGGCGGAGATTCCTGGCTGGCCAACTTCACTCGGCGCGCGAGCTGGCCTGGTTGTTCGCCCCTACCGTGAACTCGTACCGACGCTACGTTCCCGGAAGCTGGGCCCCGACTGCGGTTGTGTGGGGCGAGGACAACCGCACCTGCGGGTTCCGGGTGGTGGGACGGGGTGCCGGCCGACGCGTGGAGTCACGGGTGCCCGGCGCCGACGTCAACCCCTATCTCGCCCTGGCAGGTTCCATCGCGGCCGGGCTCTACGGCATCGACCACGAGCTGGAGCTGGGCGACCCTTACCCGCGCAACGCGTACAAGGCCACAGACGTGCCACGTATCCCTTCGACCCTGGTCGAGGCGATCTCGGAGCTGCGCACCTCGACCGTCGCCGCCGAGGCCTTCGGCCCCGAAGTGCACCACCATCTGCTCAACACGGCTCAGCAGGAGTGGGAGGCCTCCAACCGGCACGTGTCCGACTGGGAGTTGGCCCGCAACTTCGAGCGGATCTGAGCGACACTCGGGACCGCACTCAGCTCCGAGCCTCGCTCCGTTCGACTTCTCCGTTCGACTTCTCCGTTCGACGAAGATGTCCACGTTCAGATGCTGCGCGTTGCCGTTGCCTCCAGCTGCTACACACCGTGCAGACGTCGCCCGTTCAAGCGTTTGTGGATCCCTTTGGTCTTCTCGTAGAGGTTCACGAACTCCTTGAGCAGTTCGGTGTAGACCTCGGCCGCGCTCCGGTCCGGGGTGTAGGTCGCTTTGACCTCGACCGTGGCCGGGATCGCGGACACGTCGAGGTGCCCGAGCGCGAGAAGGGTGAGCAGACCGGCGCCGCGAACGTTGGCGAGTACCGGATCCGCAACCTGTCGAATCGTGCGGCCCATCGCGTCGGCATGCATCTGCGACCACAGGTCCGAGTTGGCTCCGCCCCCGACGAAGGCGAGTGAGTCGAACCGCCTCTTGCAGAACTTCTCAACGGCGTTGTTCAGCCAGGCCGAGTTGAGCGCAACGCCCTCTAGGACAGCTCGAATCATGTCTGACCTGGTGGAAGACAAGGAGAGGTTGTGAAATCCGCCCCGGATGGTGTGGTCGTCGACCGGCGAGCGCTCGCCGTTCAGCCACGGGGTGAACAGGACGCCGTGGGACCCGACCGGGACGGATGCCGCCACCTGGTTGAGGACAGCAAAGAAGTCTTCGGGTGGCGAGGTACGTCGGACATCCTCGACGGCGCTCGGGCTATCAGGGCGCGTGTCAAAGCTACCGCCGAGGCTGTCGTCGCAAGATCGGCTGAGCAGGTCGCTTGGGAACAGGAGGTTGTCCCGCAGCCAAGTGAGGCACGCTCCGCCAGTCTCGTGTTCATCAGCGACGAGGTAACGGCCCGGTAGCCCAGACGGAATGGAAGCGATATTGGTCAGGGCGTCGGTCTTCTTGAACGGCACATGGCAACTGACCCAGCTCGACGTCCCGATGTAGAGGTGGCCGGCGAAGTCCCCCACCGCTCCCGAACCGACCGCAGCGGAATGCAGATCGCCGGTGCCCGAGACGACTGGGGTCCCTTCCAGAAGTCCCAGTTCGTCGGCCGCCGCCTGCGTCAAACCACCGAGCACACTCCCCGTCGGCACGAGGTCGGGCAACTTGGCCCGTTCGAGGCCGGCAAGTTCGATGAGCCCTTCGTCGTAGGCGACCGCCCGGATGTCACGGTTGTCCGTGACCCAGTGCACGGTGATGGAGTCGTGAGAGGCACGAGCGAGACCGGTCAGGCGGAGATCGAGATAGTCCACCGGCTCGAGGAACACTTCCGCCCCCCGATACACGTCGGGCCGTTCCTGACGCAGGAAGTGGATGTGGCCTACGGGATCCTTGCCGGAAAGGCTTGGGATCCCGCCGGTACGACGTACCCAGCGGGCGAGCTTGGGCGCCGAATAGCCTTGGACGTTGAGCGCACCCCGGACGGTCTCGCGGACGGCGCGGGCACCCCGTGAGTCCAGCCAGATGATGGCGTTGCCGATCGGTCCTCCATCGGCATCGACGGCGACGGTTCCCGACCATTGCGAGGTGCATCCAATTCCGACGACCGCCCCGGGACTCGCCCCGCTTTGGGCCAGTGCTCGTCGTGAGGCGGCAACCACTGCATCCCACCATTCTCGCGGTGATTGCTCGGCTCCGCCGTCGTCGGTGAGCTCTGTTGCCACCGGCTGGAACGCATGCGACACAACTCGTCCGCCCAGTGACAGAAGCGCAGCCTTGGGGCCGCCTGTTCCGAGGTCGACCGCCAGAACGAAGGTGCTCTCGCGATCGTCGGGCGTGACTTCGATGCTTCGGAGCGGAACGGCCGCCGCTCCGCGCAGGCCGTGAGCTGACATCGCGAGAAATCGTACGCGTACGCGGCCCGGCCGTTATCCGGTCCGGGCCGCGTACAGGCGTAGCGTCAGCTACCAGCAAGCTCGACGCGGGTCAGTCGGCCTGGCTGGCCTCGACCTCCAGCTCGATCACGACCTTGTTGCCGACCACCACGCTGCCGTCGAGCAGCGAGTGATTGAAGCTGACTCCGAAGTCGCGCCGGTCGATCTCGCCGCTGGCCGTGAATGCCACCACGGTCTTACCTTCCTGCATGGACGGTCCCTCGCCGAGGAACTCGAGGTTCAGCTCTACGTTCTTGGTGACGCCGCGGATCGTCAGGTCTCCGGCCAGAACCCACTCCGACCCTTGGGCGTGCTTCAGCCCGGTGCTGCGAAAGGTCAGGGTGGGGTGGTTCGGTACGTCGAGAAAGTCGTTCGTCCGAAGGTGATCGTCCCGCTGTGCCTGGTTGGTGTGGATGCTGGCGGCCTGAACCACCGCGTCCAGGGTGGAGTTCTCCACCGGATCGGCGACGGTGAAAGTACCGGTGACCTCGGTGAAGCGACCCCGCACCTTGGTTCCGATCAGGTGCCGGGCGATGAACCCGACCTCGGTGTGTGCCGGGTCGATGACGTAGGTGCCCTTCGCAGGCAAGGTGGTCGGAGCGGTTTTCGTCTCTGTGCTGGTCATTTTGGGCCCTCCTCGTGGTGGTCCGGATATTGTCTGCTGTGATAGTATCTGATTGTACAGATTCTTGTCAATCAGTAAACTCACGGACCTGTGGGCAACAAGGGAGACTCTGGGCTTCGATATGAGAACGACAACTCTTCCAGGGCAAAGTGGCGACGAAGAACGGTCGGTGAATGCCTCCGCTCCGGCAGACTCGGAGGAAGGCACTGGCAGTTGCGGGGTGCTCTCGCAGATGGACGACGACCGGATCCGGCTCATGGGACTGATCGTCCGCTCGCATCGCAGGCTCACGGACTGCCTCGGTCGCGAGCTTGAACAGGCGGTCGGAATTCCGCTGGTCTTCTTTGACGTCTTGATCAACGTCGGAGCGGCGCCCGAGGGCTGGCTCACCATGAGCAAACTCAGTACCGACGTCGCCTTGACGACCGGAGGCGTGACCCGCCTGGTCGACCGAATGGTGGACGCCGGGTTGGTGGAACGACAGCATTGCCCGAACGACCGGAGGAGCGTCCACGTCGTGCTCACTCTCGAGGGTCGTTCCACGCTCGAGCGTGCGGTCGCCGCCCACGTCGAGGGGATCGAACGTCATCTGATGGAACCCCTCGACGCCGCGGATCGAAGGGCGCTCGCGATCGCACTCGGCAAGGTCCTGGAAGCCGGCCGCTGATCGACGCTTCGTTGGCGTCTCCCACCACCTCTACGGCCGCCACCCGCCTGTCCGGAGGAGGTCGAACCAGCTCCTGAGCGTCGTGCGTAGGTGCGCGCCGCGGTCCGATCCCGACCGTTCTCAGGACGATGGCCACGACGATATCGGGCACACCCACCGCAACCGTGCGCCTCGGCGCATTGTCCAACGCCGACCTCGCGGCGCTCTCAAACGAGGAGGCCCTGACAAAGTTGCGCGAGGCCACCCGGTTGCGGGCAGCCCTCGACGGCCTGGTGGCTCAGCTCGGCGCCGAGGTGGCGCGTCGCCAGGCATTCCGAGAGATGGGGTCTACCTCACTCGAGTCGCTCTTGGCCGGACACCACGGTCTCGGCACCGCCGGGTCACGGGTGTTGGCGCGGGTCGGCGAGCGCCTGTTCGATCTGCCTCGACTCCAAGACGCTCTCTCCGCGGGCGAGCTCAGTTTGGATCAGGCGCGCGTCCTCGCGGAGGTGGCTCGCCCTGAAACTGACGCCGAGTGGGTCGAGGCGGCACGGGGCCTGTCCGTGCGCGATCTCGTCGCCCTCGCCGAGAGACGTCGGACCGCGCCGCCCAAGGGCAGGAGCGGCGAGCACGGCGGTCCCGGCCAGGGCTCGCTGCGATTCAATGACACGGCCTGCACCATGACGGCGCAGCTACGACGGGCCGAGTACTCGGCCGTGCGCAGCGCCGTCGAGGCGAGGGTCGCCGCCATGGGAACGGACGGGACGACCCCCCTCGACGTGCGCTCCGCCGATGCCTTGGTCTCGATGTTGGCCGGATCTGGATCCGGATCCGGATCCGGATCCGGATCTGGGGCGCGCGCCTCGTCGCACGCTCACTCCGCCACCCTCGTGGCCCACGTCGCCCTCGGCGACCTGGTTGGGCGCTCTGAGGGTCTCGCCTCGGCGCTCGTCGGCGAACTCGAGCGGGCCGGGACTCATCACCGCAGAGGTGCTCGACCGCCTGGCCTGTGACGCGAATGTCGTCCTTGCTCTCGACGACGAGGCGGGACACACCTTGTACGAGGGCCGGGCTCGGCGCTTTCCGAGCGAGACCCAGCGTCGCGAGCTGTGGCGCCGCGACCGTCACTGCCGATTCCCCGGTTGTGCCAACGCCTGGTTCACCCACGCCCACCACGTGGTGCCTTGGAGCATCGGAGGGCGTACCGACGCGGACAACCTCGTTACGTTGTGCATGCACCATCACCACGAGGTGCACTCGAAACGTTGGAGCGTCAGCGGCGACGCCAATGCGGAGCTGACTTTCCTCGGCTCCGGCGACCGGGTCATGACGTCGCTCCCCTCGCCGCTGTGGGGCACGATCGGCGTCGTGCAAAAGGAACCCAGAGCGGGGCCGAGAACCGCCTAGGTTCCTCCGACAGTCACAACGCGTTCTCCATCCCAGTCCCACCGTGAAGTGACCGTTCGAACGGCGAGGGTTCTGTCACAGGTTCGCGTCAGATGTTCGCGACCTCGGCAGCTCCACCCGTTGCGCCGAGAACCACTGAAGTCACACCGGCGGTGCAGTTCCCGTTCTGGCTCGATTCGCCGATCACGATCTCAGGATCCGAGAAGGGAGGAACTGCCTGACTGTTGGGGAAGGATCCCTTGACTTTGTTACCGCCGAATTCGCTCCAGAGATAAGGGAACGAGGGCCCGGGATCCGGTGCGATAAAGCCGTGGAATTTGCTCGGTGCGATGCCGCCGCCGTACTTCAGCGTGAGCGTGCCCTTCGCGCCCGTCTCCTCTGCCTCTGAGCATTGACCAACACCGGGGGTAAAGGTGACCGTTCCGGATCCTTTGATCTGCGACGGCGCGGGCGAGCCGCCGGAACACGCTCCCGTGATCTTGAACTTTATTGTGGCGGTTACGGAACCAGTCGTCGCGTCACTCCAAGCAGGTGAGTACTTGATCGATCCGGTCGCAACGCTTGCCGCGCCGGAACAGTTGACTATTCCGGTGCCGGTCGTTGTCGCCCACGCGGACTCCACCCCGATAGAGGCGACGTTGACCAGAATCGGCACGCTCAACAGGACTACACCGACGACCATCTTCCGCGGTCCATGTCCGCCACCTTTCCCGCGGGCAACGAGTTGCCACACGGGCCACATCGTCCCATGGTGCCGCCGCAGTGGCAACTGCCGTTAATGGTCTGCCGAGTGAGACACTCCCAGTCGCCGAGGGATCTACCCGGCCGGAGGAGGAGCACGGCGGCGGGCGGTACTCGGCCGGCCTCCGCGACCGCGACGAACTCCCTAGCGGGCGATCCTCAATCCTGCCGGCGGTCCTTCTCCAGCCAAACTCTCGGCTGTGGCCCGTCACCGAACTCCTCGAGCTCGATCACGGTGCCGTCGCCCCGGCCAACCTCGCTCCGAACGTCGGTCGCGAGGACCTCTCGTGCGATCCACCCGAAGTGGTCAGCAATGGCGTCCAGTCCGACGACGCGCAGGATGATGCGATCGGACACCTCGAGACCGCTCGTCTTGCGGAGATCCTGGACCTGGCGCACGACGTCGCGCGCCCACCCGCGCTTGCGCAGGTCCTCGTCAACCGAGAGGTCGAGCGCCACCACCTCTCCACCCTCCCGAGAGACAGCGAATCCCTGCTGCGGCCGCACGCGGAGGGTGACGTCCTCGGGGCCCAGTTGGATTCTCTCGCCGTCGAGCACCACCGAGATTGGTAGCCCCGACTCGAGGGATTCGGCTGCCTCGGTACCGTCGACTAATGCCAGTGCCGACTTCAGACCCTTGACCCGCTCGCCGAGTCGCGGACCCAGCGTCCGGAAGTTGGCCGCCAGCTCGAATTGGATCACCTCGCTCAATTCGTCGGCCGTGTCCACCTCGTCGACGTTGAGCTCGTCGGCCACGATGTCGCGAAGGATCTCGGGAGAACCCGAGGGCAGGAAGACCAGCGCACGGCGAAGCGGCTGGCGCACCTTCATGCCAGCTTCCGCCCGGGCGGCCCGGCCCAGCGACGTGAGACGGCGAGCCAGCGCCATCTCCCCCTCGAGCTTCGGGTCGACCTGGTACGAACCTGCGGTCGGCCAGTCCGCAAGGTGGACCGACTGGTCCTCGCCGGCCGCGTTCAGGTGGCGCCACATCGTGTCCGAGATGAACGGACAGAAGGGCGCCAGCATCGTCGAGAGAACCGTCAACACGGTGTGCAGCGTCGCCTGTGCCGCCAGGGTGTCCCCCGCTGGGGCGTCGGGATCGGTGCGCCAGAAGCGCCTGCGGCTGCGTCGGACGTACCAGTTCGAAACGTCGTCGACCAGGTTGGCCGCCGCCGTGGCAGCACCCAGCGGCTCATAGTCCGTCAGCGCTGACGTCACCTCGGCGACCGTGCTCGCCAGGCGCGACAGGATCCAGCGGTCGAGAGGGCCGCGGTCAGCCGGCGGGGCGATGGCCGAGTCCGCCGGGTCGAAGTCGTTCAGTGACGCGTATGTCATGAAGAAGCTGAACGTGTTCCACAGGGTCAGCAAGGTGTCCCTCATGGCGGTGTCGATCGCGGACAGCGTCGCCCGCGTGGGGGTCCACGGCGATCCTTGGCTGAACATCCACCACCTCATGGCGTCCGCCCCGCGCGTGTCGAGGATGCTCCAGGGGTCGATGATGTTCCCGAGCGACTTAGACATCTTGCGGCCATCCGCATCGACGATGTGCCCGAGACACACGACGTGCCGGTAGGGACTCTCTCCGAACACCAGCACGTTGACAGCCAGCAGGGAATAGAACCAGCCCCGCGTCTGGTCGATGGCCTCTGAGATGAAGTCCGCCGGGAAGGCAAAGGCCTCAGCCGAGCCGGCCACGTACGGATATCCGATCTGAGCAGCGGGCATCGATCCGGAATCGAACCAGGCGTCGATCACCGGCTCCACGCGGCGAAATATCGACAGCTCGTCGTCGCCGAACCCCTCGGCGCCACAGCTCGAGCAGGGGAACGTCACCTCGTCGATCGTCGGACGGTGAGGGTCGATGCCTGACACGTCGCGACCGCTGAGATCGGAGAGCTCGGCCAGAGACCCGACACAGCGCAGATGACCACGACCGCAACGCCAGATTGGGAGCGGGGTACCCCAATAGCGGTCCCGCGACAGCGCCCAGTCGACGTTGTTGGCGAGCCATTCGCCGAACCTGCCGTCCCGGATATGGGCGGGGTGCCAGTCGACGAGAGCGTTGGCCGCGAGGAGGTCGTCCTTACGCGTCGAGGTGGCGATGTACCAACTCGGCTTGCCCCAGTAGATGAGCGGGGTCTGGCAACGCCAGCAATGCGGGTAGGAGTGGACGTACGGTTCGCGTCGGATGAGGAGGCCCTTGTCCTCGAGTCGGTCGTTGATGTCGCTGTTCGCTTCTCGTACGTCGCGGCCGGCCAACCAGGGGACGGCATCGGTGAACCGGCCGTCCGGGCCGACGGGGTTGAGGGCCGGAAGGCCGTTGTCACGTCCGATCTGGCGGTCGATCTCGCCGAAGGCCGGAGCGAGGTGCACCAAGCCCGTCCCTTCGTCGGTGGTGACGTATCGAGCGGCCACCACGCGCCAACCGTCGGCACCCGGCGGCGCGTCGAGGTCGTCGAAGGGTCGGACGTAGTGGAGCCCGACGAGCGCGGTCCCGGGCAGGCGCTGCGAGATGCGGGCGGTGGCGCCTGCACCCAGGACGGCGTCGACCAGCTCCTCGGCCACCACGAGCCCGTCGACGACGGCATAGGTGAGGTCGGGGTTGACCGCCACACCGGTGTTCGACAGCAGCGTCCACGGCGTCGTCGTCCACACGGCGAGCGACGTGGCGGCCCCGACCACGGCCGGGTCGGGGTCGACGAGGGGCAGGCGCACGTACGCGGACTCGTCCTCCTCGTCTCGGTACACGTCAGGCTGGCCGAGCTCGTGGCTCGACAGCGCGGTCCCGCAGCGTGGGCAGTACGGCACGACCTTCAGGTCCTCGTAGAGGAGCCCCTGGTCGAAGAGCTGCTGGAGGTGCCACCACACCGACTCGATGTAGTCGGGGCTGAGCGTCCAGTACGCGCTGTCCATGTCGACCCAGTAACCGATCCGCGTCGTCAGTCGGGCGAATTCGTCGACATACGAGAAGACGGAGTCACGGCACAGACGAACGAACTCGGCGATGCCGACCTGCTCCTCAATCTGCTGCTTCCCGGTGATCCCGAGTTTCTTCTCGACTTCGACCTCGACGGGGAGGCCGTGCGTGTCCCACCCGGCTCGACGGGCGACGAACGATCCGCTCATGGCACGGAACCGGCAGAAGAGGTCTTTGTAGACCCGGGCCCAGACGTGGTGCAGGCCCGGCTTGCCGTTTGCGGTGGGCGGACCCTCGTAGAAGACCCATGGCGGGGCGCCCAGACGTTGCTCGACCGAGCGCTCGAAGACTCGATGCTCCGACCAACGGGCGAGCTCGGACTCCTCGAGGGCCACGAAGTCGATGTCAGGAGGGACGGGCGAGAACACGGGGCCAATCGTCAGGTCGGGACCGGGACGGTCTCTCAGAGAGGATAGAGGCTGTGAATCGGTCCACCCCGCAGTGGCCGGACACCGTGTCGGTGAGCCGGGAGCTCTCGGCCGGCGAAGGACCGCGACTGATGATCGCCCGGGCGGTGGCCGAGCTCGTCGACAGATACGGGAACTTGAGCTCGTATGAGCTCGATCTCGACGGGACCACGTTCGACCCCCCTCGTGGCGCGTTCCTCGTCGCCCGGGCGGCCGGAGCCACCGATGCGGTCGGGGGCGTCGGGGTGCGCGGTGTGCGCCGTGACAGCGGCGGCTCGGCGACGGGGGAGGTCCGGCGCCTGTGGGTCGATCCGGCCTGGCGAGGCCGGGGGGTCGCTCGCGCCCTGATGGGGGCGCTCGAGGTCGAGGCGGTCACGCTCGGCCTCAGGTCGCTCGAGCTCGCGACCGGGTACCGCCAGCCCGAAGCCGTGGCCCTGTACGCCGCGACCGGGTGGAAGCGCGAAGAGGTCGACCATGACGGTAGGCCGCTGCCGGCGGGCTACATCCGCTTCACCAAGCTCATAGCCTGAACGGATCATGACGATGTCCGACACCTTCGAACTCATATGCGAGATCGAACCCGCGACGACGCCCGATCTGAAGCGGGTCCGTCATCAGATCGGAGTGCTCAGCTCCGTCGCCTCCAGCTTCCTCATCCCCGACAACCACATCGGCCGTGCGACCGTGTCCAGCGTGGCCGTTGCGCGCGAGGTCGAGGCCATGGGCGGCCGGTCGATCGCCTGCCTCAACGCCCGCGACCGCAACCTCCTCGGGCTCCGACGCGATCTCCTCACCGCCGCCGCCTACGGGGTCGACCAATTCCTCTGCATCTACGGCGACGAGCCCGTCGTGGGCAAGCGGACCAGTGAGCTCACCGTGCGGACCATGCTCGCCGAGGGCCGCCAGTACGCGGCCGCCCTGGGCGGGAGCACGCCGATGCGCTTCGGGGCGACGACGCGTGCTCGGGACCGGTGCCCTGCCCGAGTGGAGACGCAAAGCGGACTTTCTCTTCGTTCAGGTCGGCTTCGACCTCGATGCGCTCCTCGATTGGCGCTCGACGGTCGAGGTGGCCTGCCCCGTATACGCGGGCGTGATCGTCATGGCCAGTCCGGCGATGGCACGGAAGGTCGCGATCCCGGGCTTGAAGGTGCCGGACGACCTCGTCGAGAGGCTGGAGCAGGATCGCAACACTGGCGTCGACTTCGCGTGCGACCTCGTCGCCGCGATCCGTGACTCCGGCGCCTTCGAAGGGGTCCATCTCGTCCCCGTCGCCCGCTACCGCGACGTCGCGGCAAGGCTCGAGAAAATCCTCTGACCCTCCGTCCGGCCCGGACGGGACGCGTCCCGATCGTCCGAACGTCCGATTACAAAAGTCGCGTCTGACCCGACAGGAGTAGCGCCGAAGCGGCGCAGGGCGAGCGAGTCGAGCGCGTCCCCGTCCACGTCGAGCAGCGAGTCGACCACCAGGTCGGCCAGCGCGAAGGCCGGGTCGTGCCCCTCGCCGCGTTCGGGCACCGCGATGCACGCCATCGACGCCGCCTTCGCCGCCAGCACCCCGGCCGGCGCGTCCTCCCAGACGAGGCAGCGCCGGGGCGCCACGGAGAGTTTGGACGCAGCGGTGATGAAGACGGCTGGATGCGGCTTCCCGTAGTCCTCGTCCTCCGCCGAGTGGACCAGGTCGAACCGCTCCCGCAGTCCGAAGTGGTCGAGAGCGGCGTCAATCAGCCGGTACTGCGACGACGACGCCACGGCCAGTAGGAGACCCCGCTCGGCGCAGAGGTCGATGGTCTCGAAGGCACCCGGCTTGAGGCGCCCTTTGGACCGCACCAGGGCGATCACACGGTCGACGATGGTCACGGCCACCTCTGCCGGCACCGGGCCACGCCACGGGTACAGCGCGTACCAGTGCTGGGTCACCTCGTCGACGAACATGCCCTTGGTTGTCCGGCAGCCGTCGACTGACAGGGGCACGCCGAGCCCGCCGAGGATCTCGAGTCTCGGCTTCGTGCCAGAGCACCTCGGAGTCGATGAGCAGCCCGTCCATGTCGAAGATGGACGCGCCGAAGCCCGCCGATGCGGGAGGGACGGTGGTCAACCGGCGAGCTGCGCCTCGATGTCGCCCACGACCGCCGCGTCCTCCGGCTCCACCTGCGGCCGGTACCGGGCGACCACCTCGCCCTTCGGCGACACGAGGAACTTCTCGAAATTCCAGGTGATGTCCCCAGCGTTGCCCTCCGCGTCGGCCTTCTCGGTCAGCTCGGCGTAGATGGCGTGCCGGTCATCCCCGTTGACGTCGATCTTCTCCATCAGCGGGAAGGTGACCCCGTAGGTGGTCGAGCAGAACTGCTCGATCTCCTCCGCCGAACCGGGCTCCTGGCCGAGGAACTGGTTGCAGGGGAATCCGATCACCGAGAAGTCGCGGTCGCCGTACGTCTTCTGCAGACGCTCCAGGCCCTCGTACTGCGGGGTCAGGCCGCACTTGGAGGCCACGTTGACGAGGAGAAGCGTCTTGCCGGCGTACTCGCCGAGCGAGGTGTCGCCTCCCTGAAGAGTGTGGATGGGGATGTCGTGAAGAGCCATGGCGACGACGATACCGGGCAGCGGCCGGGGGCGTAGCCTGACGCACCGTGCACACGGTCGTCATACGCGAGAACCGCCTCCACTGGGAGGAACGCGAGGATCCCGTTCCCGGCGACACCGAGCTGCTCGTGGCGGTGCGCTCGGCCGGGCTTAACAGCGCGGACCTCATGCAGCGCGCCGGCTTCTACCCGGCGCCCCCCGGCTGGCCGCAGGACATACCCGGGATGGAGCTGGCCGGAGAAGTGGCGGCGGTCGGACGGCAGGTCACCCTGTTCGCTCCCGGCGACCGCGTCATGGCCGTGGTGGGAGGGGGCGCACAAGCCACGCTGGCCCGCGTCGACGAGCAGCACGCTTTGGCCATCCCCGTCTCCCTGCCCTGGCCCGAGGCCGGGGGGTTCCCCGAGGTGTTCTCGACCGCGTACGACGCGCTGTTCACCCAGGCCGATCTCCGCATGGGCGAGCGCCTGCTGGTCAGCGGGGCGGCCGGCGGTGTCGGCACGGCGGGCGTGCAGCTGGGCGTCGAGGCCGGGGCCACGGTCGTCGCCACCGTGCCGCGACCCGGCGCGCCTTGACGATGTCGCCGCGCTCGGCGCCCATGTGGTGGTCGCGCCGGGCGACGAGGGCACCGCCGGCCCCTACGACGTCGCGCTGGAACTGGTCGGTCAAGCCAGCTTGACCGATGTCCTGCCACATCTCGCGACCGGGTCTCGCGTCGTGGTGATCGGAGTCGGGTCGGGGGGCAGGATGGAGATCGACCTGATGCAACTCATGACCAAACGCGCCCGGATCGGGGGCTCGACGCTCCGGGCCAGGAGCGCCCACGACAAGGCAGAGGTCGCAGCGAAGGTGTCGCGCCACGTGCTGCCGGCGCTCGCGTCGGGACGTCTGCACGTCCCGGTCTGCGCGACCCACCCCATGGCCGACGCGGAGGAGGCGTACGAGCGGTTCGCCGCCGGAGCCAAGTTCGGCAAGGTGGTGCTGCTCACCTGATGACGAGCCGGTTCGTCACGTCCGTGCCCCGAGGAATTTTCCGAACGTCCCGTCGGGGGACGTCACACGGTCAGGATCACGACGCTCGCGTTGGCCCCGCGCCCGACTGTGTGCGAGAGGGCCGTGCGCGCTCCGCCAACTTGTCGCGGGCCGCAGACCGACCTCAACTGGCGCACCAGTTCGACGACTTGGCCGAGCGCCGAAGCACCGAGAGGTTCTCCCTTTGAAAGCAGTCCACCGCTGGGATTGACCGGGAGACGACCCCCGAGCCCGGTCGCCGCCCGAGTCCAGCAGTTCGGCCGATCCGCCGGGCTCGCAGAGTCCGAGCTCCTCGTACGACAGCAGCTCGCGGGCCGCGTCCGTGTCCTGACACTCGACGACGTCGAGGTCTCCGGGCCCGAGACCGGCCTCCTCGAATGCGTCCCGTGCCGCGAGGGTTGTCGGTGCGGGAATGCTGTCGTCCGTCAACCCCGAAAGTGGCGTGGATTCGCTCAACACCGCGCCGGGTAGGTGCGAGCGCAGCACGGCGGCCCCGAGCATCACCGGTCCGGCGTCGGCCGGCGAGGGGAGGTCGCTCCGCCGGAGCACGATCGCGGCGGCTCCTTCGTTCGGCGAGCAGAGCATGTGCAGGTGGAGGGGCTCGCACACCACCCGCGAGGCGAGCACCTCTTCGACCGTGGTCTCCCGCCTGAACATCGCGTCGGGGTTCGCCGCTCCGTGCCGGCGGTTCTTCACCACCACCCGGGCGAGATGCTCCTTGGTCACGCCGGAATTGGCGCAGAGGCGCTGCGCTCGGAGTCCGAAGAACGCGGGCGTCGCTGCCAGGCCGGCTTCCTCCTGCCACGGCTCGAAGAAGGAGGAGCGGATGATGCCCTTCGGCATCTTCTCGGTGCCGAAGACGAGCACCGTGTCGTACTGGCCGGCGCGGATGGCCGCAGCGGCCAGCATCATCGCGGCCCCGCCGCTGGCACAGCCGGCTTCGATGTCGACGATCGGCATCCCGGTCATGCCCAGCCGGCTCAAAATCTTGTGGCCAGTGGCCACCCCTCCGTAGGCCGTGCCGCAGAAGGCCGCTTCGAAGCCGCCCTGGCCGACACCGGCTTCGGCCAAAGCCGATCGGACCGCGGCCACGCCCATGTCGGTCGTCGAAACGCGGTCGAATCGACCGAAGGGATGCATGCCCACGCCGGTGACTGCGACCTGCCTCATGCGGCGTCGACCGGGGCGAAGGCGTACGTCACGACCTCTTCCTCTTCGTCAGGGGTCCGACCCAGCACCACGGTGCGCAGCTCCATCGGCTGCCCGGCCGCGAGCGCAGAGGGATCGGGCTCGGTCAGGCGGCCGATCACGCGCACGCCTTCGGGTAGCTCAACCACCCCGATCCCGTAGGGCACGCCACCGAGATACCCCGGAGGCGGCGCCGTGACCGCAGTCCATGCCCACAGGGTGCCGCGACGCGAGAGTTCTATCGGTTCGGCATCCTCGCTCGCGCAGTACGGGCAGGTGTCTGCACGCGGAAAGAGCACCGAGCCGCAGTGCGTGCACCTGCTTCCGAGCAACGCGGGCGGGTCGCTGTCGGTGAAGAGTCCTTCCCGGACGAGCACCGTCAAGCTCCGAGCTCAATCATCTCGAGGGCGTCGAACTCCCAGAAAGCACGGAGAGCCGCCAACTTCCCCTCGCCGTTGGTCCGATAGGTGTAGACGCCCTTGACCACCGCCTGATGCGTGCCCCCGGCGAGGGTGGTCCGGATCACCCCGACGTCGGCCACTTCGTCGCCGCAGAGGTAGGAAGAGGTGATCTCGAAGGTGATCTTCTCGCTCGAAGCGATGACGGTGTCGTAGAAGGCGGCGATGGCGGCGCGCCCGTGGTGGCCCGTTCCTTCCGGATCGAAGGGCGAAGGCCCGATGGGGTCCTGCACCACCGCGTCGGGAGCAAACAGGTCGAGCCAGGCGTCCCGATCGCCGGCCGTCACCGCGGCTCGGGAACGGATCCCGAGCTCGCGCGCGTTCAGGGGCTCTTCGCTCATCGACTTCTCCTTGTTGACGGTCCCGCCGCGTGCTGCCTCGGCGTCATGCTTGTCCTCTGCGCCCGTGCGACGTCATCGCAATGGCGCGATCACGTTGTCGGCGAATCGCTGCAGATTCTCCACCTTGGTCGGGAGCGACTCCGAGTCGTGCTCGGTCGTATAGGGCCACCGGAATCCGACGATGACATCGGTGACGCCGAGCTCCTCCAGACGCCGCACCCCGTCCGGGGCGTATGCGTCGGCGGAAATCACGTGAACCTCAAAGGGCCGCGCATCCGTTCCGTGTTCCCGGCGCAGCTCGGCCAGCCGGTCGAGCAACCCCGGAAGCTGTTCGGGGTCGCCGCCGCCGTGCAGCCAGCCGTCCCCGTCGACTGCGGCGCGCCGGAGGGCAGCTTCGTGATGTCCTCCGATCAGCACCGGAACCGGAACCTCGGGAGTGGGGCTGATCTTGATGGAGGGTATGTCGAACACCTTGCCGTGAAATTCGTAGAAGCCGCCCGCCATCAATCCGCGCATGATCGCGATCTCCTCGTCCATACGGGTGCCACGTCGCTCCCAGGGCACACCGCAGATCTCGTAGTCCTCCGGCCACGGGCTCGTCCCCACCCCGAGCACCAGGCGGTTCTGGGTCAACACGGCGGTCGAGCTGACCTGCTTCGCCACCAGGACCGGGTGGCGGATTGGGAGCTTGATCACGAAGGTGACGAACCGTATGCGCTCTGTCACCGCACCCATGGCCGGGATGAGCGAGAACGGTTCCAGGAAGGGTTTGTCCTCGAGGAACTCCCGGGTACCGTCCGGGTTGAACGGGTATGTGGTGTCAGACACCTCCGGGTAGCAGATGCTGTCAGGCACCACCATGGAGTCGTAGCCCGCCTCCTCGGCCGCTCGGGCCAGCGGGAGATAGAAGGTCGGGTCGGTCATCGACTCGGCATACGAGAATCGCACTCCACCTCCAGCTTTTTCGAGCGCCTACCATGCGCCACGTGCCCGATCATCCTGCCAGCACTCACGCCGCGGAGCACAACCCCGAGGCGCCGCTGGTGACCGACCTTTCCCTCGACGACCTCGAACGCGACGCCCGGCACGCCATCGGGGAGATGGCCTACGCGTACTACGCCGGCGGCTCGGACGACGAGCGACTTCTCCGGGCCAACGTGGACGCCTGGGCCCACTGGCAGCTCCATCCCCGCGTGCTGGCAGGCCTGGCCGGAGTCTCGTGCTCGACCAGCGTGTTGGGCCAACCGGTGAGCGTGCCGGTCGCCGTCGCCCCGACGGCCATCCAGGGTCTGGCGCACCCCGACGCGGAAGTGGCGACGGCCCGAGGTGCAGCCGAGGCCGGCGCCCTGATGATCCTGTCCTCACTGGCCACCAGTCCCCTCGAAGAGGTCGCCGCCGCCGTCCCGGACGCGGTGCGCTGGATGCAGATCTACATCCTCAAGGATCGGGCGCGGACCACCGATCTCGTCGCTCGGACGGTGGCCCACAGGTTCGGCGCGCTCGTCCTGACGGTCGACGCTCCGGTATCGGGGCTCCGTCTCCGCGAGTGGCGCACCGGGGTACGACTTCCCGACGATCTGGCCCTTCCCAACCTCTCGGGTGGGAGCGTCGAGGCCGCCCGCGACGGGGGCTTCATGGCGGTGGTCAACCGAGAGTTCGAACCGGCGCTCACTCCGGACGACATCGGCTGGCTCGCCGGGCTGAGCTCACTGCCGGTCGTCGTGAAGGGCGTCCAGCGGGCGGACGATGCCGTGCGCTGCGTCGACGCCGGCGCCGCCGCGGTCGTGGTGTCGAACCATGGCGCGCGCCAACTGTCGGACGCGCCTCCGACGGCCGACATCCTTCCCGAGATCGCGGCGGCCGTCGACGGACGGGCCGAGATCTACGTGGACGGAGGCATCCGGCGCGCGCCTGATGTCGTCAAAGCATTGGCTCTGGGGGCTCGAGCTGTTCTGATCGGACGCCCGTCATTGTGGGCCCTCGCGACCGGAGGATCGTCCGGAGTTTCGGCGCTCCTCCGCTGGTACGCCACGGAGCTCGAGCGAGCGATGGCGCTCTGTGGTGCCGCCTCGGTCCAGGCCATCGACGGAAGCCTCGTCCGGCGGACTCCCGGCTGGCTGCTGGAATCAGGCAGGCCATGACGACGGTTGCGACCATGTTGGCCGCGAGGGCCGACGACGACCACACCGGTGTCATGGAGTCCGACGAGACGTGGACCTGGCGACAGTGCGTGGAGCAGGGTGCGGCGCGCGGTGCGCTTGCCCGTTCCCTTTTCGACCAGCGGCTGCCCCATATCGGCGTCTTGCTCCCGAACGGAGCCGAGTACCTCTTCTGGCTCAACGGCGCCGCACTGGCCGGAGCGGCCATCGTCGGGATCAACCCGACCCGCCGGGGTGAGGCGCTGGCGGCGGACATCCGAGCCACCGACTGCGCCCTGATCGTGACCGACGCAGACGGCCGTGAGCTCCTCGAGGGCCTGTCTCTCGGTCTCAACGACGATCGCATCCTCGTCTGCGGTGAGCCGCGCTACGCCTCGTTGCTTTCCCGTTTCACCGGAAGCCCCGAGGCCCGAGCCCTGGTGGAGCAGGCCGACGACGTCGACGAGGAAAGCCTCTTCCTGTTGATCTTCACGTCGGGCACGACCGGCACACCCAAGGCCGTTCGCTGCACCCAGGGACGGCTGGCCGGGATCGCCGAAGTCGCGGCACCCGGGTACGGGTACGGACGAGACGACGTCTGCTACTGCCCGATGCCGCTGTTCCATGGGAATGCGCTGATGGCGTTGTGGGGACCGTCGGTCATGGTCGGAGCGGCGATCGCCGTCCGCCCGCGGTTCAGCGCGTCGGCGTTCCTCGAGGACGTCCGCAGGTTCAAGGCCACGAAGTTCAGCTACGTGGGCAAGGCGATCGCTTACATCCTGTCCACCCCCGAGAGGCCTGATGACGCCGACAACACTCTGAAGAGCGCGTTCGGCACGGAAGCCTCTGTGCGTGACCGCGCCCGCTTCCGCACCCGGTTCGGCTGCTTTCTCATCGAGGGATACGGTCAGAGCGAGGGCGGCGCGGCCATCAACCCGGTGCTGGGAATGCCCAAGGGGGCGCTCGGAAAGCCCGTCGACGGCATCGACCTGGCGGTGGTCGCCCCCGGGACGGGACAGGAGTGCCCTCGGGCCGAGTTCGACCAGCGTGGACGGCTGCTCAACGCCGGCGACGCCATCGGCGAGATGGTGAACCGCAGCGGGCGCGGCAAGTTCGAGGGTTACTACGGCCGACATGACGCGGAACAGGACCGGCTCCGCGACGGGTGGTACTGGACAGGTGACCTGGGGTACGTCGATTCCGAAGGCTTCTTCTACTTCGCCGGCCGCACCGGGGACTGGCTCCGAGTCGACTCGGAGAACTTCGCCGCCGGGCCCGTGGAAAGCGTGCTCTCCCGCCATCCCGATTTCGCCGTGGTGGCGGTCTACCCCGTCCCGGACACGGCATCGGGCGCCGGGGACCAGGTCATGATCGCGATCGAGATGGCGCCCGACCGGACTTTCGATCCGGTGGCCTTCGCTCAGTGGTTGGAGGCACAGCCCGACCTGGGGCCGAAATGGATTCCCCGGTACGTCCGAGTCTCCGCGTCGCTTCCGCAGACCGCCACCGGCAAGGTCACGAAGGTCGGCTTGCGATCGGAGGCCTGGGCGACGGACGAGCCGGTGTGGTGCCGTCCTCTCGGCAGCTCCGAGCTCCGATTCGAGCCTCTCGGAGAAAGCGACCGCACCCTTCTGGACGCAGGCTTGGCCGCCAACGGCCGTCCCGCCGTGGGTCGCCCCTGATCGGTCACTCGACGTCGAGTCCAAGCAGCTCGAGCACGCCCGACAGCTCCGCCACCCGACGGTCGCCAGGCTGGAGCAGTGGCGCAACGAGTCCCTGGCGCTCCTCGTCACGCCACACGTGGACGGCGGACATCCCCGCCCTCCTCGGACCACGGACGTCAGGCTCCCACGAGTCGCCCACAAAGAGGGTGTCGCTCGCGGGGACCCCGAGTGATGCTGCAGCCACGGTGTAAATGGAGGGATGCGGCTTGCGTGCGCCGGCTCGTGCCGACGTCACCGCTGCATCCACCAGACCCAGCAGACCGACCTGCTCGAGGAAGCCGTCGAGCTCCCAGCCCCAGTTCGAACAGACCCCGACGGAAATCCCGCTTCGGCGCAGCGACCTCAAGGTCGTTGCGGCCTCCGGATACGCGACCATCGCCCCACGGTCCGAGGCTCGGAGGGCGTCGATCAGCCGATCCTCGCCCTCCGGGTCCACTCGAGACGACCTGGTCAGGTCCCGGAGCCGGCTCCGCACCCATGTCTCGTAGGCCTCCTCGTTGGCCGAGTGCTCCTGGTGTTCGACCCCGTCGTAGCGCATGAAGTAGGCGTTGAGATCCTCCTGCGCCAGGGCGTACCCGTGTTCCGAGAAGACGGTGGCGTAGCTCGTGGAGTCTCCGGTCGGCCCACCGGGCGAGGGTTCCGTAGAAGTCGAAGATCACGGCGGTCACCACGCAATCAGTGTCCCTCACGGTCGCGACGATCCGGCGTGTCGGGTAATACTGCACGGCGCCATGGCCGCCGATGAGCAGGGTCCGTCCGTAAGCGAGGGCGCCACCAGCGATGAGGACCTCGGCGACGGAGGCGGCAGCGATGAGGCCGTAGGAAGCGGTGTCCCCACTGATCGGGCCGACAGCAATGAGGACTTCGGCGACGAGGCCGTCGGCAGCGGGTCCGCCGTAAAGAGGCAAACCCGGTGGTGGGTCGAGCTTCTCGTGGTGGTCGTGGGGGCCCTCGTTATCGCGTTCCTCCTGCGGACGTTCGTCGTCGCCACGTACTCCATCCCGTCCGGCTCGATGGAGCCAACCCTCATGATCGGCGACCGGATCGTCGTCAACAAGCTCAGCTATCACCTGCACGGCGTTGATACCGGCAACATCGTGGTGTTCTCGACTCCGCCCACGGAGAACTGCGGCGGAGCGCCCGTCACGGATCTCGTCAAGCGAGTCATCGGTCTGCCGGGCCAAACCGTTTCCCTCTCCGAGGGCAGGGTCTACATCGACGGTGCGCCGCTCCCCGAGCCGTGGCTGCCCCCAGCCGTCCGCACCGAGACGTACCCGGGTCCGTCCTTGGCGGCTTACTCGCTGCATCATCCGTACCGAGTGCCCAGTGGCGACGTCTACGTCATGGGTGACAATCGGCCGGAGTCCTGTGACAGCCGATACTGGGGCCCGATCCACGAATCGACCATCGTCGGCAAGGTCGACGTGCGAATCTGGCCACTTTCCCGGATCGGCTTCTTCTGATCCCGTCGTCAGCGACGACGATCGAGACGCCAGACGACCCGGAGCCCACTCCAGGTCTCGTCGATGGCGCAGACCTTGTTGTCGACCAGTCCCATGGGTAAGGCGACCTCCCTCACGACGTTCTCGTTCACGGTCGTCGCGATTCCGGAGGCCCGCTTCGGCCATCCGATCCACAGCCCCCCGGCCGGGTAGATCATTTGAGCCATCGCCTCAATGCGTCGTTCGAGAGTGCGGCGGTCCGTGAAGAAGGCCACGACGACGTCGGCCCTCCCCGCGCTTGCCGCTTCACGTTCACACCTCTCGGCAACTCGTCGATGACACCTGGCGGCGCTCCGAGAAGGGCCACATTCGTTCCCTCGGCAATGCCAAGCTTCTTCGGCAGCGGAGTCCCGCTGTATCCAGCCAATTCGTCCTACTCTCGGTCCGATGGGACCCAGGTCCAGTTGTCCGATGGGACCCAGGTCCACTGGTCCGATGGGACCCAGGTCCACTGGTCCGATGGGACGACGACGTCGGGCTCCGAGGCGATGTCAGCCGTTGACGGCATCGAAGATGCGGAAGGTGAGGGGGTACTCGTAGTCGTCAGGGCCGACCTCAAACTGGGCCAGATGGCTCGCCACGAGGCGATCCACCTCGTGTTCACGGTCGGGGGGCACCCCCATGAAAGAGAACAGCGACCGGTCGACGACTGCGCTCGCGGGACCCCGGACCACGATCTCGTGCTCAACTGAGCTGACCGGTGCGAAGCCCGCACCCTCGAGTAGCTCGCGCACGTACTCCTCGTCTCCGAAAGCGAAGGGGCCGACAGGGCTTTTTCCCGGTGCCGGGACCTTGGGTGGCGGCACGAACGACCGCAGCGCGGTCCCGATGTGCCACGGATTTCGCTCGACCTCCGCCCAACAGGCGAAGACCAGGCGACCGCCGGCGCTCAGACGCCGCCGCACCGCAGCAAAGGCGGCGAGAGGCTCATCGAAGAACATCACTCCGAACTGGCTCACGGCAACGTCGAAGGGGCCCTGCTCGCCGGCGCCGGTCTGCATGTCCATCTCGACGAACCGCACGTTGCGACAGCTCGAATCGGCCGCCCGTTGGCTTGCCAGTTCGAGGAGCGGTCCCGAGATGTCGATACCGACCACCTCGCCTCCGGGTGCCACGGCAGCGGCGAGGGACAGGCTGAGTGAGCCGCCCCCGCAGCCGACATCGCACACCGTCTGGCCGGCTCGTGCGCCGACCGCCTCGAGTAGGAGCGGCGAGACGGCGTTCGTGAGCCGTTCGCGCTTGGGCCAGGCCGCGACCCACTCAGGATGGTTCCAACGCCTCGCTTCCCCCTCGTTGGCCACTTCGGTCACGGTATACGGTCGGCATCGTGCGCGTCGGACTCGTAATCCTTCCAACCGATCGATGGAGCGTGGCCAGGCGTCAGTGGGAGTGGGCCGACGATGTCGGCTTCGCCACCGGGTGGACCTACGACCACATCCGTTGGGGTGGCATGCCGGATGGCCCTTGGCACGCCGCGGTGCCCGTTCTCGCTGCTGCCGCCGTCGTCACGAACCGGCTGCGCCTGGGGACGCTCGTGGCGACACCGAACTTCCGCCATCCCGTGACACTCGCCCGTGAGGCCATCACGCTCGACGACTTGAGCGGAGGACGGCTCGACCTCGGACTCGGACCGGGAAGTGAGGGCCCTGATGCCTCGATCCTGGGCCAAACGCCCTGGTCACCTGCCGTGCGTTTGGCTCGATTCAGAGAATTCGTCGACATGCTCAGCATCGTCGTCAACGGTGGGGCCTCGGCGCGCACGTCGAAAACCACTGAGCACTATGCGGCGGTCGATGCTCCGAGCACTCCGGGGACGCTCCAACATCCCCTGCCGCTGACGATCGCGGCGGGCGGGCGGATCGGCCTCGCCGTCGCGGCGAAGTACGGAGAGCGCTGGGTGACCATCGGACCGACCGGCAGCGGCGCCCGCACGCCGGCGAGCATCCTCGAGGCCGTACGTGAGCAGGTCCGCACGCTCGAGGAGGCGTGTCGGAGGGTGGGGCGCGAGACGCCGCCGTCGAAAGTCCTGCTCTGGACTCCAACCGAGCCCGCCCTCGCGTCGGTCCAACAGTTCGACGAGCTCGCCGCACCGTATGCCGACCTCGGGTTCGACGAAATGGTTCTCCACCATCCCGACCAGACAGGACCCTACGGAGGTGACATCAAAACCTTCGAGCGAGTCGCGGCTGAGCACTCGTAAGCAGCGAATCGCGGCTGAGCACTCGTAAGCAGCGAATCGCGGCTGAGCACTCGTAAGCTGAGTACTCGTAACGGGTCACGTTCGCGACAGAGCGACTACGAGCCGGGACCGGTCAGACTCAGGTTCAACACGTTCGACCCGGACATCGGTTGCGCCGACCCAGGACGCAGCTTCGAGGAGCGCTGTGGCGATGTGGTCGATACCGCCACGGTCGAGGACCGTCACCTGCTTGGCTACGAGGGCACCGTCGCGGCGCGCCGGGTCGACGAGACCAACGATGCGGTTGCCACCGAGTACCGGCATGGCGAAGTAGCCGTGCTGACGCTGCGCAGGCGGAGTGTACGCCTCGAAGCGGTGGCGCACTCCGAACAGCCGTTCGAGGCGGTCCCGGAACCAGATGAGTGAGTCGAACGGCGAGAGGAGCAGGCTCCTCCCGCGGGCTCTCGTTCCGAGGGTATCGAGAGCGGTGGGAGCGACGTACGCCCCGGACCGCCAGCCGGCGACTCTGACGGAACGCAATCCTGCTTCGCTCAACGCGGCGCGCACGATCCGCTGCGTCAGACCGCGATACGCGGCCAAGTCGGCCACCGTGGCGACGCCGAGAGCAGCCGCGGCGGTCGCCACCAGACGTGCGGCGCATTCTTCGTCGCTCCAATCCTGCTCCAGCAAGTCGGCGGGAATGGCGCGCTCGGCCAAGTCGTACACGCGCTGAAAGCCTCGGCGCTGACGACACACCAACGTGCCGACGTCGAGGAGCCACTCGGCAGCGATCTTGGTCTCGGACCAATCGAACCATGTGCCACCCTTCTTGGCCCCACCGAGCTCGTTGGCGGTGAGCGGCCCTTCGCCCCGCAAGCGGGCGAGCACCTCGCCGCAGCTCTTGTCCTGCTCTTGGAGAACGTGCCAACGCTTACCCTTGGCGAGGCGGATCCGTCGCTTGATCCCGAACGCGGGCCATTCCTCGAGCGGAATCACGCAAGCGGCGTGCGACCAGTACTCGAAGGTCGAGCTGCCGCTCCCCCAGTACGCTCGCTCGACCCGCTCGCGACCGACGGGGCCGAGGCGCGCGTACGCCACGAGCTCGTGTGATCGGGCCAAGACCGAAATCGTGTCGAGCTGGACCGCGCCGAGGAGGCGCAACATACCGGCGACGCCTCCCTTGACCGCGGGCGCCGCGCAGCCCCTGAGCGGCCAGCGCGATACGACGAGCCTCGTCGGAGCTCAGCTCGTCCATGACGCGACCTCGCGGGGAGCGCGACACGGCGGCTCCCCGGTCGGTTCCTGGAGCGTGACGACGACTCTCAGTCCAGCAACGCTGCGGCGACGGCATCCTCCAGGACCCGGTCGTTCGCCCACATCAGCTGCTGCACCTTGGCTCTGCGGAAGTAGAGCTGGATGTCGAAGTCGAGCGTGAAGCCGATACCCCCGAAGATCTGCTGGGCCGTTGCCGTGATGTCGCGGAACGTCGAGCAAGCGAAGCTTTTGGCCATCGGCGCCAACGAGGTGAGCGGGCGTCCGCTCGCACCCGCCCAGGCCGCTTCGTGCACCAGCTGCTCCGCCCCGTCGAGGTTCGTGACCGCGTCGGCCAAATAGTGGGCCAGCGCCTGGAACGCGCCGAGCGGCTTGTCGAACTGCCGACGGTCGAGGGCGTATTGGGTCGTGATCTCGAGCGCGTAGCGAGCACCACCAACCGCTTGGGCCGCGAGCAGTACCAAACCACCCTGCAACACGTCCTGCCAGGAATCCCACCCCGTTCCCGGCGCACCGATGCGGTCATCAGGCGTCACGACCGCCCCGTCGAAGGTCACTTCGTACTGGGTGTCCGAAGCCAGCGAAAATTGCTGGCGCAAGGTGACACCGGCTGCTTGGGGATCAACCAGGAACAGGTCGATGCCGTCCGTCGTGCGGGCGAGGACGACGAGACGCTCGGCAGCCGCGGCAAAGGCCACGTGGCGCTTGACGCCGTTCAGTCGAAAAGCACCGCCGTCGGCCGCCGCCTCCAGCTCGACGCCGCCGGAACTGAACCCGTTCTCCGGCTCGAGCCATGCCGGCGTGAACACGGCCTCACCGGAGGCGATCCGCCGCAGCCATCTTTCCTTCTGGGTGTCGTCGCCGGAGGCGACGAGCACACCGCCGCACAAGACGGCGCTGACGAAATGAGGGACGGGCGCCAGCGCACGGCCCAGCTCCTCGTAGAGAGCGACCCCCTCGACGAGCGACATCCCCGAACCGCCGTACTGCTCGGGTATCAAGAGGCCAACCAGATCGAGCTCCGCCAACTGAGACCAGAGCGATGCCGGATACCCGATGGGGTCATCCTCCATCTCGCGCACCAAGTCGAGGCTGCAATGACGCTCGAGCACGTCGCGCACAGTCTGGCGAAGCAGTTCTTGCTCGGTGTCGAATTCGAGATTGAGCACTCAGCACCACCTCCGGGGAGTGGGACAGGGGTAGGGGCGAAGACTGGGGATAAGGGCGAAGAGGGGCCGTGCCCGCACGGGTCCGGGAGACGGCGGCGAGCGCGCCGTGGACGGTCCTCATGACGTCGCCGGTGACGGGTGCCATTGTTCGCCACGGCGAAGCCACGGGTTGTCCTCGGCCGACCGCGGCAGCGCGATCCGGGCGGTGCACGTGGTCTTGACGTCGCCGTCGACCGAGAGGGTCACTTCGACGGTTACGAAACCGCAGCCGGCGTCGTCGACCTCCGTTGACTCGACCACTCCCCGCAGGGCCATGGTGTCCCCGGGGAACACCGATCCCCGCATCCGGAAGATGACCCTGGCCAACCTCCCGTGAGGCCCGGCCCAATCACTCAGGTAGCGCTCGAACCATGCCGCCTGGTTGGGCGTGTTCAAGAAGATGTCCTGCGTCCCGTTCCGGTTCACCGCGAAGTCCTTGTCGTGGTGCATCGGCCGCCAGTCCCGGGTGGCGAGCGCGCCCAAGACCACCGTCGTCGCGCTGACCTCGTAGTCGAGCGGAGGGAGCTCGTCGCCGATGGAGACGTCGCCGAATTCAAGGCGCGGCCGGAGTGGCGTCGTCACGAACGGTTCCTGACGTACCCGAATCCCGTATAGGACTCGACGGCCACCAGCTCGCCGTCTTGGTTCGAGTACACGACGTCGATCACCCAGAAGCGGCCGGTACCCAGCTTGGTCGTCTTCTCCTCGCTGACCGAGCGCAGTACCTGATGCGTGCGCAGCACGTCCCCCATGCGCACGGGTGAATGGAACTCGATCGCGTTGTCGGTCATGACCGCCTCGGGCAGTCCAAGGAGCTCCTTAAGGTCGAAATGCACCTGGAGCGGCAGCGCCTGTTGGGTTCGACCCGGCGCCCAGTGGTGGGGCCTGAACCACACCGAGACCATGGTGGGCGGAGCGACAGGTCCGCCGGTGACGGCTTCGGCCACCTCGGCGTCCCAGAAGAGCGGGTTGCCGTTCTCGACCGACGCGCAGGACGTCCACACGTAGCCCTGTTCGACCGGGAACTCGCCCACCTCGTGGTACTGCTCCTTGCCCACCAGCTCGAGGGCCACCGTCATGGGTTCAGCCGTCATCCCACAACCCCGGCCTCGAGCCAGCGCGTCACGGTCTCAGAGTCCACCCCGGCCTCCTTGAGCAGGCGCTCCGTATCCGTGTCCGACATGTCGGGAACGGTCGGCGGGACCTGCCGATCCATGCCCGCCAACAACGGTCCCAGCTGGGCGAACTCGCCTTGTTTCGGGTGGGTGACACTCACCACTGCTCCCGGCGCGGCGAACCGGGCATGAGAGACCACCTCGGCCACCTCGAGCACCGGAGCGACGCACGTGTCCGCCGCGGCCAAGAGCTCGACCCACTCGTCGCGGGTCCGTGAGGCGAAGGCAGCGGCGAAGGCGTCCCTGATGGCGGGTTGGGCCTCGTCGTCGTGCTGCGACGCGGCCAGCTCAGGGCATCCGAGGGCACGACAGAGATTCGCGAAGAACTTGGCCTCGATCGCCCCCACCGCAAGCCACCGGCCGTCTCCCGTCCCGTACGTCCCGTAACACGCATAACGGCCTGAGAGCACGTCGTGGCCCGGTCCGACGTCGCGCCCGAGCGCGAGCTGTTCGTCGATGGCCAGAGACATCAACCACAGCACGCCGTCCGCAACGCAGACGTCGAGATAGGTACCTCGGCCTGTGCGCGTACGTCCCGCGAGTGCCGCGGCGACGGCGAGGGCGGCCTGCATCCCGCCCGCGGCGGCATCCGCGACGGTGGCTCCGGGCAGCGGTGGAGCCCCGCTCTGTCCCGGCGTGCTCATCGCGAGGTACCCGCCGATCGCCAGGTAGTCGACGTCGTGGCCGGCCCATTGGGCACGCGGACCGTCCTGGCCGTATCCGCTCGTGGAGCAGTAGACGACGCCGGGGTTACGTGCCGAAACGGCTTCGTACCCGATTCCCAGCCGGTCCACCACACCGGGACGGAAACTCTCGACCACGACATCGGAAGCCCCTGCCAGCGCCAGGAACGCGTCCCGACCGTGCTCGTCCTTCAGATCGAACAGGGCGCGACGCATGCCGCGATGGCCGCTGTAGGCGAAGAAGGGCGGCTCGATGGGTGCGGCATCGGCCGAGGGCACGGGGCCGACCTTCACCACACGGGCGCCGTAGTCGGCGAGCAGCCGGGTACAGCGTGCGGCGGGACCGACAGTCGAGAGGTCCAGGACGGTGACTCCGTCGAGAAAACCCGTCACAACGCAGAACGCGGCACGAGACAACGCGCGGTGGGGAGAGCCGAGCCGACCCCGCCTTCGAGACCGTGGGAGGAAGGGGGGCGGTCACCACAAGCGGGGTCAGACGGCGGTCACCAGAGGGGCGGCGACCGCATCGTCGCGTCGGGGATCGGGACTGAGCACGGCCCGTCAGAAATTCTTCGGGAGGCCGAGCTTGCGGCGGGCGATGATGTTCTTCTGGATCTCGGAGGCGCCGCCGCCGATGGTGTCGATCACGGTGTAGCGGTAGGTCGACTCGGACCGGCCGGCCATCGGCGCTTCGGGCGTCTTGACGCGGAGTTGGCTGCCGGGGCCGGCGATGTCCATCGACGCGTCGGCCAGCCGCTTGGACAGCTCGGTGGCGAAGAGCTTGTACTCGGAGGCCCACTCCGTCGGTGCCGCGCCGCCCTTCGACGACTCGAAGACGAACTTGAGCCCCATCACGCGGGCGACCTCGAGCTCGGTCGCCAGACGGGCCAGCCGCTGGCGCACCACCGGGTCGTCCCTGAGCGGGGCGCCGTCGCGCACGGTCGTCTTCACGTACTCGACGAGCAGGTCGAATCGTTGGGCGATCGGGGCGAAGGTGAACATGGTGAAGCGCTCGAGGTCGAGCGCCTCGGAGATGTACTGGAAGCCGCGGTTGACCTCACCGACGACATAGTCGTCGGGCACGAAGACCTCGTTGAGGAAGACCTCGTTCGTGCGCTCGTCGCCCATGGTCCAGATCGCGTTGATGGTGATGTTCGGGCTGGTCGAGCGGCACGAGGAACAGCGTGATGCCGGTGTGCTTGGCCTCGGGGTCGGTGCGGGCGCCGACCCAGTACCACTCGGCGAAATGCGCGGAGGTGGTCCAGGTCTTCTGGCCGTCCAGTATCCAGCCGCCCTCGACCTTGGTCGCCTTGAGCTGCATGGAGGCGGCGTCGGACCCGGCGTTGGGTTCCGAGTAGCCCACGGCGAACTCGACCTCGTTGCGGAGGATCTTGGGGAGGAACTCCGCCTTGAGCCGTTCGTTGCCGTGCCGGATCAGGGTCTTACCGATGATGCCGACGCCCTTGCCGATCTGGGGGCCGCCGCGGCCGGCCAGCTGCTCGTTGAGGAGGTACTCGTAGACGCCCTCACCTTCCTTCCCGCCCTGCTCCTTGGGCCAGGTGAGGCCGAGCCAACCCTTCTCCCCGAGCGAGGCCATAAAGGCCCGGCGCTTGGGCGTGTCGACGATCTGGGCCATGTTCTCGCGCGTCGGGTCGAAGACGTCGGGGTCGTCGTTGGCATCGAGGAAGGTCTCGACGTCCTTGACGAACGCGAGCTGCTCGTCGGAGAACTCGAAGTCCATGGTGACGGTGACCTCCGGGGACGGTCAATCTGGCGATCTGACGGGGCGTCAGATTAGTCCACACGTCCACGGGGACGGCCCGACAGGTCCCGGTGCGCCTTCAGCGCGGGTCTCGGACGGCGCGGAAGGCGACGACGGGGCCCTCGACGCCGCGCAGGAGCGCGGGTTCTAGGGCCTGGACCGACCACGCGTCCTCGGGGAGTTCGGCCGCAGCCTCGGCCGTGACAACGAGGTCGCCGGGCTGCCCCACCTTGACCAAACGGGAGAGGAGGTTGACCAGAGGCCCGTAGTAGTCGCCCTCGCGCGGGGTGACCGGGCCGATGCCCACCGCACCCCGAGCCGGCGGGAGCACCGGGTCCTCGTGGGCGACACGGACGACGTCGGTGCCGATGCGGCAGGCCGCGTCCACGGTAGGGGCGACGAAGAACACCTCGTCGCCGATCGTCTTGACGACACGCCCACCAGTCTGCACGGCGCTGGACCAGGCGGCCGACTCGAACCTGGTGAGGGCCAGGTTCTGCTCACGCAGGCCGATGGTCTGGGACCACCGCGTGGAACCGACCAGGTCGACGAAGCCGAGAGCGATCACCTGGACGGGACCGTCGACGCCGTGCTCGGCGGGCGGACGGGCCCAGCCGCGGGCCGCCTCCATCCGACGCTGGGCCCGCTCGAACTGGTCCATCACCATCTGCCCCAACACGGCGGGCACCCCGGTGAAGGCGGTGGTGGCGGCCTCGGACACGCGGGCGCGGGCCAGCTCGTCGGGTCCTTCGTGGACCATGCCCGGGCCGAATTCGGCGAAAAAGAGCGCGACCGCGGCCTCGGCGATGTTCATGGCCGACGCGCCGAGCACGCGGGTGAAGGCCAGCACCGCGTCCTCCCCCATGACCGCGGCACCCTGCTCGAAGGCCGACACGAGGCCGGCGAGGTCTTCGGACACCTCGCCGTCCTCGTCGGCCGAGATTCCGGCCGCCTGGAGCACCCGGAGCACCCGGGCCACGGGAACGCCCTGCCGCTCGGCGATCACCCGGACCGGCACGGTGACGGGTTCCGCCCTCGTGACCAGGTTGCCCGCCAGCCCGGGAAGGGTCCCCATGGCGTGTGCGTCGACCATCTGCTCGCATCGTGGCCCCCCGGCGAGTCAGGAACTCGAGCAGCGCTCTGCGCTCTTCCGCTCGAGGGTCGGCGGGGTCGTAGAGGCCGGCCCGCTCCCAGTCCGCCGTCGGTGGCGGCCGACGCCGGTCAGCGGGCCCACGCCAGCGTGGCGCCGGGCTGCGGGCGGGCCATGCCCTTGAGGGGGATCTCCCGGTGCGCCGTGAACTCGAACTCGCCCGAGCCGGCGACGAGTTGCTCGGAGAGGGACGAGACGAGTATCTCGCCGGGGGCGGCGACGTCGGCCAGCCTGCTGGCCACAATGACCGTGTGCCCGAGGACGTCGTCGCCCTCCGCTCACGGCGTCGCCGGTGTGGATGCCGATGTGGACGGCGATGCGCTCGGAACCCTGCGTGCGGGGTGT
Source organism: uncultured Acidimicrobiaceae bacterium (assembly GCA_963767195.1). Classification (GTDB taxonomy): domain Bacteria; phylum Actinomycetota; class Acidimicrobiia; order Acidimicrobiales; family RAAP-2; genus Bog-473. The sequence continues at coordinate 1,987,801 of CAVYDA010000001.1, forward strand.
ACGACTCGAACGCCTGCTGGATGTCCACGGCGCAGCGCAGGCTTCGTGCGGCCCCTCCGAACGCGACCATGAACCCGTCGCCCTGGACGCTGATTTCGCGACCGCCGTGGCGCGCGACGGCCTCTCGGACGATGCGGTGGTGCTCGTGGAGCAGCTCCCGTGACGCCCGGTCGCCCAGACGCTCAGTGATGCCGGCGTAGTCGACCATGTCGCAGAAGAGGATGGTCACGGTGCCGTCGCCCGTTGACGTTCCGGCGGGGCCGGCGAGACTGGCCGGGCCGTCGAGACCGGCGGGACCGGCCGCACCGGCGACACCGGCGACACCCTCCGGGCGCCGAGGGCGTCGGCGCCCCCGAGCACGCTCTCGGTGACGGCCCGGGCCACGGCGGCCCGGCTCGAGCGGCTGGAGCGGCTGCGCACCTCGATGCCGCCCATGACCGAGTAGCCCTTCACGACGATGACCGGTGATCCCGGGATGCGGGGTACGTCCTTGAGACGGAGCGTCCGGCCGCCCATCACCGAGAGGCCGCGGAGCTCGACGTCGAAGCCTTCGGGCACCGTGATCTTCACCCCGCCCCAGAAGGCCAGAGCCGAGATGGTGACCTCGGGACTTTCGATCTGGGCCTGACGCAGGTCGAGGTCGCAGCCCCCCATGACGGCGACCGCGTTGGTCTTCCGGCCGATGCGCCACCGTCCCTTGGTCTCGTGCCCGCTCATCACCGCGATGTGCCAACGCCGGCCGTGCCCGCTGGTCCGGCCTGCCGCGAGGCCGACCTCCGCCGATGCCTCGGACATGGGGAGAGCAGGAAGGTCGCGGGTCACGGAATCGAGGTCGCCCCGGGTGCGAGCCTCGAGCGCTGCGCCCACCCGCTCGGAGAACTCGTCGAGCGTCAGCCGGCCCTCGACGACGTGCTCGCGCAGGACCGCCACGGTGCGGTCCCGATCGGCGTCGGCCACCCGTTGGGCGGGCACGCCCGGTGGACGAGGATCCGGACCGTGCTCGGGAAGGGATGCACGGCCGTCTGCCATGACGAGAAGTCTGCTCCGAATCGCGGCGGCGGCGCGGACCCTCGGTTCCGTTCAGCCCACCGATCCGTGCCAAAGGCGTGTACTCGAGGCCGTGGGCATCGGCGACCGGCTTGTAGACGACCTTGCCGTCGGCGACGTTGACGCCCTCGGCCAGGGCGGGGTTGGCCCGCACCGCTTGCTTCCAACCCTGGTTGGCGATGCTCAGCGTGTAGGGGAGGGTGGCATTGGCGAGCGCGTGGGTGGAGGAATGAGGCACGGCTCCGGGCATGTTGGCCACGCAATAGAAGATGGTGCCGTAGACCTCGAAGGTCGGGTTCGAGTGCGTCGTGGGGCGGGTCGACTCGAAGCACCCGCCCTGGTCAACCGAGATGTCCACGAGGACGGAGCCGGGACGCATCTGTGCGACCAAGCGCGTCCGACACCAGATGCGGCGCCCGGGCGCCCACGACGAGCACCGCCCCGATGACGATGTCGGCCTCCAGGCACACCTCTTCGATCGCGTGCTGGGACGAGGCGACCGTCTCGAGGGCACCGCGGAAGTGGTGGTCGACGTCGCGGAGACGATCGAGATTCCGGTCGAGGATGAAGACCTCCGAGTGCATGCCGACGGCCATGGTGGCCGCGGCGAAGCCCGCCACGCCGGCGCCGAGGATCACGACGCGCGCGCTGCGCACGCCGGGCACTCCGCAGACGAGGACACCGCGGCCACCTCCCGGGCGCATCAGGTGGTGCGCACCCATGAGGGGCGACATGCGGCCGGCCACCTCGCTCATCGGCGCCAACAACGGCAGCGTGTTGTCTTCGTTGCGCACGGTCTCGTACGCGATGGCGACATTGCCGGCGGCGACGAGCGCGTCGGTGCACTCGCGGGACGCGGCGAGGTGGAGGTAGGTGAACAGCGTCTGGCCGGGCCGCAGTGCGAGCCGGTGGTACTCCTCCGCCACCGGCTCCTTGACCTTGCACACCAGGTCGGACGCAGCCCACAGCTCGTCCGCGTCGTCGACGATGTGGGCACCCGTCCGGACGAAGTCGGCGTCGGGCATGGACGACCCGTCACCGGCACCCTTCTGGACGTAGACGGTGTGGCCGCTTGAGGTCAGCTCGCGCACGCCCGCCGGGGTGAGGGCCACGCGGTACTCGTCCACCTTCACTTCGGTGGGAATCCCGACGATCATGATCAGCCCTCGATGTTGCTCATCACGTGCTTGACGCGTGTGTAGTCCTCGAAGCCGTACATGGACAGATCCTTGCCGTAACCCGATCGCTTGAACCCGCCGTGCGGCATCTCTGCCACCAGCGGGATGTGCGTGTTGATCCAGACGCAGCCGTAGTCGAGGTCCCGCGCCATGCGCATCGCACGGCCGTGGTCGGTGGTCCAGACGGACGAGGCCAGCCCGTACTGCACCCCGTTGGCCCACTCGAGCGCCTCGGCCTCGTCGCTGAATTCCTGCACCGTGATCACCGGACCGAACACCTCGGACTGGACCAGCTCGTCGTCCTGGCGGACCCCGGCGACGACGGTGGGGGCGAAGCAGAACCCACGGTCCCCCACCTGGGCGCCGCCGGTCACCACCGAGGCGTGCGAAGGCGCGCGCTCGAGGAACCCGCGGACGCGCTCCAACTGGGTGGCGTTGTTGAGCGGGCCGTAGTCGGCGTCCGCGTTGTCGATGCCCCCGACGGTGGTCCCCTCCGCCTGCTCGACCAGTGCCGCCAGCAGGTCCCGGTGCACCCGCGGACCGGCGAGCACCCGCGTCGCCGCCGTGCAGTCCTGGCCGGCGTTGAAGTAGCCGGCGCCGGCGATACCCTCGGCGGCCGCTCCGGCGTCCGCGTCGTCGAAGACGATGACGGGGGCCTTCCCGCCCAGTTCGAGGTGGACGCGTTTGAGGGTCGGCGCCGCCGCGGCGGCGACCTCCATCCCGGCCCGGACCGAGCCCGTGACCGAGACCATGGCCGGGATCTCGTGCTCGACCAGGGCCCGGCCGGTGTCCCGGTCGCCGCAGACGACGTTGAACACGCCCGGCGGGAGGTGCTCGGCCATGATCTCCGCCATCAGCAGCGAGGTCACCGGCGTGGTGTCCGACGGCTTGAGGACCAGCGTGTTCCCGGCGGCCAGCGCGGGAGCGAACTTCCAGACCGCCATCATCATCGGGTAGTTCCACGGGGTGACCGCTCCGCACACGCCGATCGGCTCGCGGCGGATGAACGACGTGTGGCCGGCCATGTACTCCGACGCCGCCAGGCCCTGGAGGAGGCGCGCCGCGCCGGCGAAGAAGCGGATCTGGTCGACCATGGGCGGGATCTCCTCGTCCATGGTGAGCTGGAAGGGCTTGCCCGTGTTCTCGCACTCGGCGCGTACCAGATCCTCGGCGCGGGCCTCGAGCGCGTCGGCGATCCGGAACAACGCGAGGCTCCGCTCGGACGGCGTGGTCCGCCGCCACGAGGTGAACGCTTCCGCGGCGACGCGCAGTGCCCGGTCGACGTCGGCGCGGCCCGAGACGGGGGCCTCGGCAAAGATCTCGCCCGTGCTCGGGTCGACGAGCGGCGCGAGCGGGCCGTCCTCGGCGTCGCGCGACGCTCCCCCGACGAAGTTCTGCAGTCTGCGCATACGTCTCCCTTCCTCGGGTACACGATCACAGAAGATCACGCCTGCGGCAAGCGATATCGCAATCTGGAGCGCCTCAGACGACGGTTCTGCTTGACTAACTTGGCGAATGTGACACAATTCTGCACATCCCAGGCCATGCCTGCCCGGGGAACCCGAAAAGAGAGGTGTGAGATGGCCGACGCCGACGGGTCGGTGGAGGCGGGCGGGCTGCAGGACACGACGGCATTCCTCGACGCGGCCAACCGGGCGATCATCGAGGCCCTCCAGCGGGACGGGCGCCAGCCCTACGGGGCCATCGCCGAGGAGGTCGGGTTGTCAGAGGCGGCGGTCCGGCGGCGGGTCCAGCGCCTGCGCGAGTCGGGGGTCATGCAGATCGTCGCGGTCACGGACCCGCTCCAACTCGGCTTCACGCGCCAGGCGATGGTCGGGCTCTCGGTCGAGGGCGACGTCCGCCGCGTGGCGGAGAAGCTGATCGCCCTGCCCGAAGTCGACTACGTCGTCATGTGCGCGGGCTCGTTCGACATCCTGGCCGAGATCGTCTGCGAGGACGACGAGCGGCTGCTGCACGTTCTCAACGACTCCGTGCGGTCCATCCCGGGGGTGCGGGCGACCGAGACATTTCTGTACCTGAAGCTGGTGAAACAGACCTATTCGTGGGGGACGCGTTGACGCGGCCCGAATGGAGGACGGCATGACTACCAATCCCGAGAACTCCGAGCTGAGCGACGAAGCGCGGCGGCATCTATGGATGCACTTCAGCCGCATGGGCTCCTACGAGGACCACGAGGTTCCGGTGATCGTCCGCGGCGAGGGCGCCTACGTCTGGGACCAGCACGGAAAGCGTTACCTCGACGGGCTGGCCGGGCTCTTCACCTCCCAGATCGGTCACGGCCGAACCGAGCTCGCCCAAGCGGGGGCCAAGCAGGCCGAGACGCTGGCGTACTTCCCTCTCTGGACGTATGCCCACCCGAGGGCGATAGAGCTGGCCGAGCGGGTGGCGAGCTACGCCCCCGGCGACCTCAACCGCGTCTTCTTCACCACCGGTGGCTCCGAGGCGGTCGAGTCCGCCTGGAAGCTGGCCCGCCAGTACTTCCGGCTGACCGGCCAGCCGCAGCGGACCAAGGTCATCAGCCGCTACATCGCGTACCACGGGACCTCGATGGGCGCGCTGTCCATCACCGGCATCCCCGAACTGCGCATCCCCTTCGAGCCGCTGGTGCCGGGCGCGATCAAGGTGCCGAACACCAACTTCTACCGGGCGGACGTCTTTGCCGACGACGAGGTGGCCTTCGGCCGGTGGGCCGCCGACGAGATTGAGCGCGCCATCCTCCGAGAGGGTGCGGAATCCGTGGCTGCCGTATTCTTGGAGCCCGTCCAGAACGCCGGGGGATGCTTCCCCCCGCCCCCCGGCTATTTCGATCGCGTCCGCGAGATCTGCGACCGGCACGGCGTCCTGCTCGTCTCCGACGAGGTCATCTGCGCGTTCGGCCGCCTCGGGCACTGGTTCGGTTCGCTGCGCTACGAGTACCAGCCCGACATCATCACGGTGGCGAAAGGCCTGACCTCGGGCTACGCGCCGCTGGGAGCCATGATCGCCTCCGACCGGATCATGGAGCCCTTCCTGGAGCCGGGCGCCTCCTTCCTGCACGGGTTCACCTTCGCCGGTCACCCGGTGAGCTGTGCCGTGGCCATGGCCAACCTCGACGTCTTCGAGGGCGAGCACATACTCCAACACGTGCAAGCGACCGAGTCCGCGTTCCTCACCGCGCTCGAGGGCCTCTACGACCTGCCGATCGTGGGGAACGTACGCGGCGCCGGGTTCTTCTACGGGATCGAGCTCGTGAAGGACAAGGAAACCCGCCTCTCGTTCGACGACGAGGAATCGGAACGCCTCCTGCGTGGCTTTCTCTCCGGTGCGCTCTTCGATGCCGGCCTGATCTGCCGGGCCGACGACCGGGGCGATCCCGTGGTGCAGCTCTCCCCGCCGCTCATCTGCGGACAGGAGGAGATCGACTTCATCGCTTCGACGCTGCGCGGCGTGCTCAGCGAAGCGTGGCGGAGGATGTGACCGATACCCCGGCCCCTGCGGCAGGGCCGGGAACGGGGACGGGGACGGGGACGGGTTCGGGATATCGGCGGCTGTCCCTGTGGTGGGAGGCCGTCCCGGCGCCGCTTCCGGCGCGCCCGGCGTTGACGCAGGACATCGACGTCGACGTCTGCATCGTCGGCGGCGGCTTCACCGGCCTGTGGACGGCTCGGTCGCTGGCCCTGGCCGATCCCACCTTGCGCGTGGCCGTGCTCGAGCGTGAGGTTGCGGGGTACGGCGCGTCGGGACGGAACGGCGGCTGGTGCTCGGCGTTGTTCGCGACCTCCGATGCCGCGCTGGCCCGACAACACGGGCCCGACGCCATGCGTGCGATGCGCCGCGCCATGCAGAACACGGTCGACGAGGTCGGCGACGCGGCGGCCGGCGACGGCATCGACTGCGCTTTCGCCAAGGGCGGCACGGTCAACCTGGTGCGCAGCGAAGCTCAAGCGGCTCGGGCCAGGACCGAGGTAGAAGAGGCCCGGGCATTCGGGTTCGGCGAGGAGGACCTGCGCTGGCTCAGTGCGGACGAGACGGCCGCACTCGTCGCCGCCGAGGGGGTCCTCGGTTCGACCTACACGCCGCACTGTGCCGCGCTCCAGCCGGCGCTGCTGGCGCGGGGGCTGGCCGACTCGGTGGAGCGGCTCGGCGTACGCATCTACGAGCACACCGGCGTGTCCGACATCGAACCCGGAAGGGTCACGGCCCCCGGCGGCACGGTGCGCGCCGCCGTGGTGGTGCGAGCGATCGAAGCCTGGACGGCCACCCTGCCCGGCAGCCGTCGCGACCTCGTCCCGGTGTACTCGCTGATGGTGGCGACCGAGCCGCTCGGCGACTCCTTCTGGGACTCGGTCGGCCTGGACACTCGCGCCACCTTCGCCGACCACCGCCACATGATCATCTACGGACAACGGACGGCGGACGGACGCATCGCCTTCGGTGGTCGGGGAGCGCCGTACCACTACGGCTCGGCCGTGCGCCCGGCTTTCGACGACGATGCCGGTGTACACGCGCTCCTGCGCCGAACGGTCACCGAGCTCTTCCCCGCGCTGGCGGAGGCCCGTTTCACCCACGCCTGGGGCGGACCACTCGGCATCCCGAGGGACTGGCACACGTCGGTCGGGTTCGACCGCGCCACCGGACTCGCCTGGGCGGGGGGCTACGTGGGCGACGGCGTGGCGACCACCAACCTGGCCGGGCGCACGCTGGCCGACCTGATCACCGGGGCGGACACCGACCTGACCCGGCTGCCCTGGGTCGGACACCTTTCGCCGCTCTGGGAGCCCGAGCCGCTGCGCTGGCTCGGCGTCAACGCGGGTCTCTGGACCATGAAATGGGCCGACCGGAGCGAGGATCGAAGGGGCCGACCGAGCCGGATGGCCGGGGCCGTGGGCCGGCTGCTGGGACAGTGACGTCTGCCACAATCGCGTGCATGGACGAGCTCTCCATCGCGAACCTCATCTACACCTACGCCGAGCGGATTGACGCCGGCGACTTCGCCGGGGTGGGCGAGCTGCTCGAACGCGCCACGCTGACCTTCGAGGGTTACGAGGATGCCGTGCGCGGCAAGGAGGCGATCGCGGCGCTCTATGGGAGGACCACACGTCGCTACGAGGACGGGACGCCCCGCACCAAGCACGTCATCACCAATGTCATTGTCGAGGTGGACCCTGACGGTGAGGGTGGCGGGGACGGGACCGTGGCCAGGAGCCGCTCGTACTTCACGGTCCTCCAGGCCGTCCCCGGCCACCTGGCGCTTCAGCCCGTCATCGCCGGCCGGTACCGCCACGGCTTCGAGAAGTCCGGCGGACGCTGGGCCTTTTCGTCGAAACACATCGTCATCGACCTGGTCGGGGAGCTCGGCCATCACATGCTCTTCGACCTGGAGGGGTCGCGATGAAGCTCTCGCTCTCCTACGAATGGTCCTGCGAGCCTCAGCGCTTCTGGGCGCTGTACTTCGATCCCGCGTTCATCATCCGACTCCATCTCGAGGGTCTGGGTTCGACCTCGGCCGAGATTGAGGCCCAAGAGGGCGACCTCGACTCGGGCATCGTGCGGACCTTGCGCTACAGCCAGCGGCCGAACGCACCGGGGCCGGTTCGCAAGATGTTCGGAGACGAGATCACGACGACCGAACTGACGCGCTTCGACCCGAAGACGTCGACGGCGACGTTCACCGTCACACCGGGAACCATGGCGGACAGGACGCACGTCGAGGGATCGATTCGCCTCGCCGTCGAGAACGGCCGCACGGTCGAGGCGTTCGACCTCGACGCCAGGGTCAAGATCTTCGGCGCCGGACCCGTGGTGGAGCGCTTCATCGAGCGCCAGGCCCGGGAGACGCAGGAGAAGTCGGTCGCCTTCATGCGATCCGAGCTCGAGGGCTGAGCCGGATCACTTGACCTCGCACCCGACGGGACGCCAGTGTGTGGCGCCGGACCTTCGGTCGCACGCCAGGGGGGCGTACCGAACGACAGAGTGGTGAGCGCGGAGGAGATGGAGCGGGTGGCTGTCGGGAGGCAGCCAGGAAGCCGGTCGGCCCATCCCGAGGCGTCCACGTCCACTGCGGAAGCGACGACGAGGAGGTAGGCATTGGCGGTCAAAGAGGACTTCGCCGAAGACCTGGCGGTCATCCACGACCCGGAGGTCCAGCAGCCTTTCCACGTCGAGCAGCACGGGATCGACTTCATCCCCGAGAGCGAACGCTGGGCGACCCCGAAAGACGTCTTCGGCATGTGGGCGGGCGCGAGCGTCCAGGTCGAGTACTTCATTTACGGGGCGATCCTCATGACGTTCGGGTTGACGTTCGCCCAGGTGCTGTTCGTCATCGTTCTCGGGAACCTGTCCTACTTCCTGCTCGGGCTGTGCTCGCTACAAGGGCCCAACGCCGGCACGACCGTCTTCGCCATCAACCGGGCCCCGTTCGGGCCCAACGGCTCGCGCCCGATCTCTGTCTTCAACTGGCTCACCCAGATCGGCTTCGAGGTCGAAGGGCTCATCCTCATCGTCGGGGCCGGTCTCGTCCTGATGATCAAGGCCGGGTTCGGGCCCGGCGACCCGGCGAAGGTGATCCTCGTCATCGTGGCCGTGCTGATCCAAGGCATCCTGCCCTTCCTGGGCCACGCCGCCATCGTGAAGACGTTGCGCGTGCTCGTGCTGCCCTTCGTGATCCTCTTCGCCATCATGTTGGGCTTCGCCATCCCGCACGTGAACCTGCACGTCGTCAAGAGCAGCGGGGATTGGCAGGCCTTCACCGAGGCGCTCGCCTTCACCATCGCCCTGAGCGGCTTGGGGTGGACCGAGAACGGCAACGACTACACCCGCTACTGCCCGACGCACACGTCGAAGAAGGGCATCGTCGGCTGGGTCTTCCTGGGCACGGCCGTGCCCGAGATCCTCATCATGACGCTCGGTGCGGTGGTAGGCACCTTCGTCCTCAATGTCGGGACGGGGGCCGGCGGGTTCCTGCCCTTCGCCCACCAGAACGCCATCCCGTCCTGGTTCGTCGTGGTCTTCCTCATCTTCGCGGCGGTGCAGATCTTCGGCGTCAACAGCCTCGACATGTACTCCTCGGGAGTCACGCTTCAGGCCATCGGGGCCCCGGTTAAGCGCTACCAGGCGGTGCTCATCGACTGTGTCATCGCCCTCGGTGTCACCATGTGGGCCATCTTCAGCGGCTCGTTCACCGAGTACCTCTCGGACTTCGTCGACCTGGTGATCGTGTGGATCGCGCCGTGGAGCGCCATCTTCCTGGTCGACTGGGCACTCCGGCGGTACAAGTACGTGCCGAGTGAATTGCAGAAGACGCGCCGCGACTCGCTGTACTGGCGCAAGGGCGGCATCAACTGGGCGGCACTGGTCGCCCAAGTCGTCGGCATGTATGCCGCCATCTCGGCGCTCTACGTGAACCCGACCTACTACTTCCGCGTCCCGCGCTTCATGAACGAGGTGACCGACCACACGCACGACGCCTTCCACTTCGGCGGCGACTTCAGCATCTTCTTGGGCATGGGCGCCGGCGGGGTCGTGTACCTCCTCCTCGCCTACCGTTCGGTACGGGCGCAGGCGGCCACGCAGGAGTCGCTGCTCCGGGAGGAGGGCCTGCTGCCGGCCTGAGCCGGACCAGACACGGCCCCGGCCCGCATCGGCCGCGAAGGGTCAGCCCCAGTCCTCGACCAGGCCCCCCAACCCGTCGGGATGGAAGAGGGGCATCGAACCAAGCGTGCGCACGAGGGCCGCGTCGTCGCCGAGCGCCTCCCTCCACCCGCCGCCTTCGGTCATGAGCGTCCCGATGACCACCGGCTCCGCGTCCATCCGGCGGACGAGGCGGAGGGCGGAGGACAAGGAAGCCCCGGTCGAGATCACGTCGTCGACCACCGCGACCCGGCGGCCCCGGACCGCGTCCACCCGAGCCGGGTCCATGCGGAGCCGCTGGGGCTTGTCGGTCGTGATGGAGTACACCGGTTCCGACCACGACTCACCGAGATGGATCTTCGGCGTCTTGTGGAGGATCACGTAGTCGTCGAGCCCCAGTGCCCGGCTGGCCTCGATGGCCAGCGGGATGCCCATGGTCGCCACCGACACGACGATCTCCGGACGGAACGGGGCCATGAGCTCGGCCAGCTCCCGTCCTGCGGTCTCAGCGAAGGCGACACCCATGTCGACGCAGATGAGGAGCGCGATGGTCAGCTCGTCGTTGAGGGAGACGAGCGGGAGCTCCAGGGTCTGGCTCCCCACCGTGGTCGTGTAGGTACGATCGGGTGTCGTGGACATGATCGTCCACAGAGCCTAGGTGCCGTCGCGACGAGGCGGACGAGAACATCAGTGATGCGCGAGGGCGGCGAACGTGTTCTCGGGCGCGGTGATCCCGTTCTCCGTTCGCGCTGGCGCGACACGGTCCGGCCAGCTCCGACCCCTTCGGAATGAGAGGCCCGCTGCCCTAATGGGACTGGACCGGCTTGCGAGAGGCAAGCTGGTCTCCGAGCCACCTGACGGGAGCACTGGTGTGCCCCGGGCCATGAGCCCTAGCTCTAGAGCGTGCCCCGTCGGGTTGGTGAGGAGACGGACAGCTGGTGGGATGTCGTGCCTCGAGCACTGAACCATTAGGTCGCTGCGGATCTCCTCGGGCTCACGAGCGAGAGGAGGGGCAGTGCTCTTTGTGGGAGTGGACTGGGCCGAGGACCATCACGATGTCTGCGTGATGGGCGAGGACGGAATGGTGCTGGCCAAACGCCGCGTCGATGACAGCGTGGCCGGGATTGGCGATCTCCACGGGCTCGTCGCCGAACACGCCGGCGATGACGAGGCGGTGGTCGTCGGCATCGAGATCGACCGCGGACTGATCGTGTGGTCGCTGCTCGCCGCGGGCTACGAGGTCTACGCCGTCAACCCGATGGCGTCTGCTCGTTATCGGGACCGCCACGCCACCTCTGGTGCGAAGTCAGACCCCGGCGACGCCAAGGTGTTGGCCGATCTGGTACGCACCGACCGCCACAACCACCGTCCCATCGCCGGTGACTCGGACCTCGCCGAAGGAGTCAAGCTCTTGGCCCGGGCGCACCAGAGCGCCATCTGGGGCCGCCAGCGCCAGCTCAATGCGCTGCGTTCGGCCTTGCGCGAGTACTACCCCGGGGCACTCGGGGCCTTCGGCACCGATCTGGCCAGCACCGATGCCCTCTCGGTCTTGGCCGTCGCCCCGACGCCCGAGCTCGGCCGTGCTCTGTCGCGTTCGAAAATCGCCTCGGCACTGCGCAAGAGCGGCCGTCGGCGCAACATCGAGCGGCGAGCCGAGGAGATCCAAGGCGCCCTGCGCGCCGAGCAACTCGAGGCGCCCGAACTCATCGCCCAGGCCCACGGGCTGATCACCCGCTCGACGGTTGAACTGATCACCACGTTCAACTCCCAGATCGCCGAGCTCGAGACGGCGCTGTCGGAGCATTTTGAGCAGCACCCGGACGCCAAGGTCGTCCTCTCCCTGCCAGGACTAGGGACGGTCCTCGGTGCCCGGGTGCTGGGCGAGTTCGGTGATGACCGGACTCGTTTCTCGGATCCCAAGTGTCGCAAGAATTACGCCGGCACGTCGCCGGTGACCAAGGCCTCGGGCCACTCCAAGGTCGTACTCGCCCGCTTCGCCCGCAACCGGCGCCTCGGCGACGCCTGTGACCAGTGGGCTTTTTGTGCCCTCACCAAGTCAGCGGGGGCACGGAACTACTACGACCAGCTTCGCGCCCGAGGCAAGACCCACCGCCAGGCCCTCCGACAGGTGGCCAATCGCCTCGTCGGCATTCTGCACATCTGCTTGGAGCGAGGAGTCCTCTACGACGAACTGATCGCCTGGCCGCACAAATCTGATCTGGCCGCTTGACTTCTTACGAACGTGGGATGTCTAGAGTCCTTCGGCCCTGGCGCGAACACCGGTTCACGGACAAAATGACCGCGTCTAAGTGCAGCTCCGGCGGGCGCGGACACGCGCCCCGCCCGGCGACGCACACAGAAGGAGAGCGGTGGCCCGAGCACGACCGGAGGCGACAGCACCAGCGCCGGAGGGATCGGCACCGGCCTCCGGACGTCGGGGCGGGCCTTTGGACCCGCGCCTGCTGCGCTACGCGCGCACCACGAGACGCTTCGTCGTCATGGCCATCGGCGTAGGAGGCATAACGGCGCTCCTGGTCGTCGCCCAGGCCTGGCTCATCGCCACGGTGGTCAACGAAGCCTTCTTCCACCACGGGTCGGTCTCCTCGCTGCGCGACCCGCTCGGCCTCCTCCTGGCGGTCATCGTCGGGCGCGCCTTGTTGGCCTGGGCGACCGAGCGGGCGGCCCACCGGGCCTCCGCCTCGGCCAAGTCGGAGCTGCGCCGCGCTGCCGCCGAACACATCGCCGCGCTGGGCACGGGCGGGTTGGACCGTCAGGACCGTGGACGCCTCAGCGTGCTCGTCACCACCGGCATCGACGCCCTCGACGGCTACTTCTCCCGCTACCTGCCTCAGCTCTTCCTCGCCGTCATCGTCCCCGTGACCATCATCGCCGTGGTGGCCGGCGCCGACTGGATCTCGGCCGCCCTCATCGCGGTGACCGTGCCCCTGATCCCGTTGTTCATGGGTCTGGTCGGCCTGACCACCAGAGACCGAACGGCCGCGCGCATGCGGTCGCTTCAACGCCTGGCCGGGCAGTTCCTCGACCTCGTCGCGGGCCTGCCCACCTTGAAGGTCTTCGGCCGCGCCAAGGCCCAGGGCCGGGCCATCGCCGCGGTCACCGATCGCTACCGGACGACCACGCTGGCCACCCTCAAGTTGACCTTCCTCTCCTCGCTCATCCTCGAGCTGCTGGCGACCGTCTCGGTGGCGCTCGTTGCCGTGGCCGTCGGTCTGCGGCTGCTCGATTCGGACATGAACTTCCACTCCGCCCTCTTCGTGCTCGTCCTGGCGCCCGAGGCCTACCTGCCCCTGCGCGCCCTCGGCGCGAACTTCCACGCCAGCGCGGACGGGATGAAAGCGGCCGAGCAGGTCTTCGAATTGCTCGAGACTCCGGTCACCGATGGCGTGGGCGGCACGGTCCGGCCACGGGACACGAGCATCCGCATCACCGAGCTCCAGGTCACGTACCCGGGGCGGGTCATCCCGGCGCTGCACGGCGCCGACCTCGTGGTCGAGGCGGGCGAGGTGGTCGCGCTCGTCGGCCCGAGCGGTTGCGGCAAGTCCACCCTCCTCGACGTCGTCCTCGGATTGCGCCGCCCCGATTCGGGCCAGGTCCTGCTCGGCGGGGTGGACCTGTGCGAACTCGACCTGAAGACTTGGCGGTCCGGCGTGGGCTGGGTGCCGCAGCGGCCGCACCTCTTCGCCCGGTCCGTGGCCGACAACGTCCGGGTCGGGCGGCGCGACGCGAGCGATGCGCAGGTGGCGGCCGCACTCCATGCCGCCGGTCTGGCCGCCGTGGTGCGGCGCCTACCCCACGGCGTCGACACCCGGCTCGGTGATGGCGGTGCCGGCCTGTCGCTCGGCGAGCGCCAGCGTCTCGCCCTCGCCCGCGCCTTCGTGCGCGACGCGCCGCTCCTCGTCCTCGACGAGCCGACGGCCAGCTTGGACACCGAAACCGAGGCCGACGTGCTCGACGCGGTGCGCCGGCTCACCGAGGGGCGCACCGCGCTGGTCGTCGCGCACCGCCCGGCACTCGCCGCGCTGGCTGACCGCGTCGTGCACCTGCCGCTCCCGGTGCCGGCGGCATGAGCCGAACCGTCTACGAACCCGGGCCCGACCGCCCGGCCACGGTCGGGCGCACGCTCGGCGTCGTCCGCGTCGCCCGCGGCCGGCTGGCGCAGGCCTCGCTGCTCGGAGCCGGCGCCATCGGCGCGTCCATCGCGTTGATGGGCACGTCGGCCTGGCTCATCTCGCGTGCTGCCCTGCACCCGTCCGAGGCCTCCTTGACCCTGGCCATCGTGGGCGTGCAGGTCTTCGGCCTGTCGCGCGGCTTCCTCCGCTACGGCGAGCGGCTGGTCGGCCACGACGCCGCCCTCCGGGTGCTCGCCGACCTGCGCGTCCGTGTCTACGACCGGCTCCAGGCGATCGCCCCTGCCGGCCTTCCCCTCTTCCGCCGGGGCGACCTCGTGTCCCGGGTGGTCGATGACGTCGACTCCCTCCAGGACGTCGTGCTGCGCGTCGTCCAACCCTTCGCGGTGGCGTGCCTGGTCGGCGCGAGCACGGTCGCCGTGATGTGGATGTTGCTCCCCGGAGCGGGCGCCGTGCTGCTGGTGGCCCTCCTCGTCTCGGCCACCGTGGTGCCCTGGCTCACCGGCCGCCTGGCCAGACGCGAGGAGTCCACGCAGGCGTCGGCCCGGGGTGAGTTGGGCGCGGCTGTGGTCGACCTCATCGACGGTGCGCCCGAGCTGACCGTGATGGGAGGCGCCGGCGAGCAGGTGGAGCGGATCACCGCAGCCGATCGTCGCCTGCGCGCGACGGCCCGCCAAGGCGCGGGCACGACGGGTATCGGGCTCGGTCTGACCACCGCACTGGCCGGGTTGGCGAGCTGGGGCGCCTTGGCCCTCGGAGTGCACGCCACCCACGCCGGGCATCTCGACGGGGCGTTGCTCGCCGTGCTGGCGCTCGTCCCGCTTGCCGCCTTCGAGCTGGTGGCCCCCCTGCCCGCCGCCACCCAGGCGCTGCAACGCTCGCGCCTGGCCGCCGGTCGCGTGTTCGCCGCCGCGGATGCCCCGGCACCGATTGACGAGCCGGAGACCCCGCGACCTCTTCCCGGTCCGACCAACGGGCCGCACACGCTCCGCCTGCGCGCGGTGTGGGCGAGCTACCCCGGCACCGAGCAAGCGGTCCTCCGCGGGGTTGATCTCGACCTCGCCCCGGGACGAAGGGTGGCGCTCGTCGGCCCGAGCGGGGCCGGCAAGTCGACCTTGGCCGACGTCCTGGTGCGCTTCCTGCCGATCGACGCCGGCGAGGCCACGCTCAGCGGCGTCCCGCTAGACCGCCTGTCCTCCGACGACGTGCGCCGGGTCGTCGGACTGGTCGAACAGAGTCCGCATCTCTTCACCACGACCCTGGCCGAGAACCTGCGGGTGGGCCGGCGTTCGGCTGGAGACGACGAACTGGTCGAGGTGCTGGAACGAGTCGGTCTGGGCGAATGGCTCGCCGGGCTGCCCGCAGGGCTGGCCACCCGGGTCGGGCCGGCCGGCAACCGGCTCTCGGGCGGACAGCGCCAACGCGTGGCGGTCGCGCGGGCCCTCCTGGCCGACTTCTCCATCCTGATCCTCGACGAGCCGGCCGAGCACGTCGACCCGACGACCGCCGACGTCCTCACCGCTGACCTGCTCGCCCTCACCGAGGGTCGCTCCACCCTCTTGATCACGCACCGCCTGGCCGGCCTGGACCAAGTGGACGAGATCCTCGTCCTCCACGAGGGGCGCGTCGTCGAACGCGGCACCCATCGCGATCTCGTGGGCGCCGGTGGCCGCTACGCCGGCCTGTGGTGGGACGAGTTGATGAACGACCGGTCCGTCCCGGAACGTCGACCCGCGGCGCCCGCCCTGCCGCAAGGGCTCACGGTCGCGCTCGACGCCTCAGTCCTCAACGAAGGGAGCGACACCCCGTGAGCCTGGACCTCGCACGCTGGCAGTTCGCCAGCACCAGCATCTACCACTTCCTCTTCGTCCCTGTCACCATCGGGCTGGCCTTCCTTGTCGCCTTGCTGCAGACCGCCTGGTACCGCAACGGCGACGACACCTACCGCCGCTTGGCCCGGTTCTTCGGGTCGCTGCTGTTGATCAACGTCGCCGTGGGCGTGGTGACAGGGCTGATTCAGGAGTTCGAGTTCGGCATGAACTGGTCCGCCTACTCGCGCCTGGTCGGCAACGTCTTCGGCGGGCCCCTGGCCATGGAGGGTCTCGCCGCCTTCTTCCTGGAATCGACGTTCCTGGGCCTCTGGGTCTTCGGATGGAACCGCCTCTCGAAGAAAGTCCACCTCGCCTGCATCTGGTTGGTCGCCGCGGGAGCCATGCTCTCGGCCGCCTTCATCATGGCTGCCAACTCCTGGATGCAGCACCCGGTCGGCTACACGACGAACAACAGCACGCACCAGCCCCAGCTCAACAACATCTGGGCGCTGTTCACGAACCCCGTCTTCTTGTGGGGCTACACCCACGTCGTCCTGGCCTCGCTGGTCACCGGCTCCGCGGTGATGCTCGCGGTGTCCGCGTGGCACCTACGCCGGAAGAACCAAGTCGACTCGTTCCGCCGCACCGGCGTGATCTCGTTGGCGGTCCTGTTGCCGGCGATCGCCGTCAACATGTTCATCGGCAGCGAGCTGGGAGTGGTCGAGGGGACCTACCAGCCGATGAAGATCGCCGCCGCCGAAGCGCTGTGGACCACCTGCCCGAAGCCACTGCCCGTTCTCGCTCTTCCAGATCGGCGGGGGAACAACGACGAGACGCCCACCCAGATCCTCGAGATCCCCGACCTGCTGTCCATCCTGGCCACCAACCACGTCGACGGCACCGTCCAGGGACTCAACAACCTGAACGCGCAGTACCAGAAGGAGTACGGACCGGGCAACTACATCCCCATCGTCTTCATCCAGTACTGGTCCATGCGCGTGATGGCCTACCTGGCCACGCTCGTCTTCCTGTTCGCGCTGTGGGGAGCGTGGCTCGTCTACCGGCACAGACTCGACCGAGCCCGATGGTTCCTGCGCATCGCGCCCTGGGTGGTGATCCTGCCCTTCCTGATCAACACGGCCGGTTGGCTGCTCACCGAGAACGGCCGGCAGCCGTGGATCGTCCAGGGGCTCATGCTGACCAAGAACGGCGTGTCCTCCTCTGTCTCGGCGGCGGACATCTGGACCTCGCTCGTCATCTTCTACCTGATCTACGCCGTGCTCGGCGTAGCCGCCACCTGGCTCATGATCCGCTTCGGCCGCCGCTCCATCGGCGACGACCCGTTGGCCAAGATCACCGAAGGCACGGGTGGGACCGACGGTCCCGACGGCGCCCACGATCCCGACGGCACCACCCACACCGGTTCAATCAACGATGCCGAGCTCGACTCGTCCCACGAGGACGAGGACGACTTGGCCTTGATCTACTAGGAGGTCGACATGGGAGGCATCTCACTCGGAGTCCTGTGGTTCGTCATCGTCGCCATCTTCTGGACCGGCTTCTTCGTGCTGGAGGGATTCGACTTCGGAGTCGGCATGCTGCATTCGTTCATCGGGCGCAACGACATGGAACGCCGCGTGCTGGTCAACACGATCGGGCCCGTCTGGGACGGCAACGAGGTGTGGCTGGTCGTGGCCGGGGCTGCGATCTTCGCCGCCTTCCCCGGCTGGTACGCCACCTGGTTCTCGTCGCTCTACCTGGCCGTGGTGATCCTTTTGGCCGCTCTGATGGCGCGAGGGGTCTCCTTCGAGTACCAACGCAAATTCGACGATTCCCGCTGGCGGACGGCGTGGCGCTGGGCCCTGACGTTGGGCAGTGCCTTCATCCCGTTGCTGCTCGGAGTGGCCCTCGGTGATCTGCTCCACGGCCTGCCCGTCAACAGTTCGCACAACTTCACGGGCAATTTTTGGATCTGCTCACGCCGTTCGGCTTGTGGACGGGGCTGACCTTCCTGGTGCTCTCGCTTTTCATGGGCGCCACCTATCTGACGCTCAAGACGACCGGCGCACTCCACGAGAGGGCGCAGAAGGCGTCGGCCGCCATCGGCGCCGTGGCCATCCTGGTGACGTTCGGCTACATGACCTGGATCCACGTCGGCTTGAGCACGGGCTTCGTCCCCAAGCCGGTCGAGGCCCTCGGCTTCATCGCCGTGATCGCCGCCGCCTGGGCCGCCCGGGAGAAGGCGGAGGGGTGGGCCTTCACGGGAGCGGCCATCGGCATCGCCGGCGCGGTGGCAGCGCTCTTCAGCGAGCTCTATCCACGGGTCCTGATCTCGAGTACCAACACCGCGTACAACCTCACCATCGCCAACACGGCCAGTCCTCCCTACACGCTGAGGGTGATGACGGTGGTGGCGGTGGTCTTCTTCCCGATCGTGCTCGTCTACCAGGCTTGGGCGTACCACGTCTTTCGCAGGCGCCTCACGGTGCCGCGTGTGGGAGGCGAAGGAGGCACGGACGCCGCCACACCACCGGCCGCCACACCACCGCCGGAGGCGTCAACGCCTGCCGAGACCTCCTAAAGGAACGCCAACGAAAAGTCGAGGTTGCTCGTCGGAGGGCGTGGTTGCTCAGAGCCCGGGACTGCTTTGCATGATTCCGCCGTCCGCGAAGATCGTCGTCGCCGCCAGATAGCTCGCTGCGTCCGACGCCAGGAAGGCGACCACCGACGCGATCTCCTCGGGCTCGGCCATGCGGCCGATCGGAATGGCAGAGTTCAGCTTGGCGAGTGCCGCCGGGTCGTTGATCGTCTCCGCGTTGATCGGCGTGTTCACCGCACCGGGCCCGACCCCGACGACCAGCACGTTGTGCGGTGCCAGCTCGACACCCGCTGTCCGAGTTAGCATCCGCATGCCGCCCTTCGAGAGGCAATAGGGCGTGTTTCCCGGCATGGGCCAGTCCTCGTGGACCGACGTCATGTTGATGATGCGCCCACCTCCGCCCTGGGCGATCATCTGCTTGGCCGCGAGCTGGGTCCCGAAGAACGCGCTCTTCAGGTTCACCGCCAGCACCTTCTCGTACTGCGCCTCGGTCGTGTCGAGGACGGAGCTACGGGTCTCGATGCCGGCGTTGTTGACCATGACGTCGAGCCTTCCGAAGTTCGAGACCGCGGTGTCGATCATGCGCTGGATGTCCTCGACCTTGGATACGTCCGCCTCGATACCCACGGCCGTCTCACCCAGGCTGGCGATTTTGCGCTCCAGCTCCTCCTCCGCCTGCGGGTTGGAGACGTAGTCGATGACGACCTTGGCCCCCTTCTCGGCGAGCGCCAGCACGACCGCGGCCCCGATCCCGGTGTTGCCACCGGTCACGATGGCGACCTTGCCGCTGAGCTCATCTGCCATGACCTGACCTCCTCACGACGACGCCACGTCCGGGCGCAGTGTTCGACCGAGAAGGCTATCGGGACGGTCGCCGGTCGACGACCTCCAAGGGAGGAAGAGATCGCAGCGCGCTCCGTCACCGAGTCCGTCACTCCGCGTCATATGACCTTTGTCACTTTCGCTTCGGGCGAGGTTGACCTATATTTTCATCATGACTGACGTCGTCGCGCCTTTAGACGGCTCCACGGACTTTCCGCCGATCGCTGACTACGGGTTCCTGTCCGACTGCGAGAACAGTTGTTTGATCGCGCCCGACGGCTCGGTCGAATGGTTGTGCCTGCCCCGCCCGGACTCGCCCAGCGTCTTCGGTGCGCTCCTCGACCGGACGGCGGGCAGCTTCCGTTTCGCGCCGACCTCCACACTCGTGCCCCACCAGCGACGGTACGTCCCGGGCACCATGGTGCTCGAGACGACCTGGCACACCCCGACTGGTTGGCTCGTCGTGCAAGATGCTCTGGTCGTCCAAGCGACGGACGCCGAAAGTCGCAGGCCGGGCTACCGGCGGCCTCTCGGCGATTCCGCTGCCACCGGCACCCTGCTGCGGTTCGCCACCTGCATCGAGGGTCGGGTCGAGGTGGTGGCCAACATCGTTCCCGTGTACGAGTACGGCTCCATCATCGGCGGCTGGGAGTACGACGGCGACGGCTATGGCGCCATGACTGCGAAGCCTCCTTCGGGTGACCCCGCGCTCTCGGTGACGTCGACGCTGCGGTTGGGAACGGCAGGCGCCCGCTGCTATGGCCGCACCACCCTCGCCAAAGGTGAGTCCGCCTTCACCTCGCTGTCGTGGTCCGGACACCAGCCATCGAACCTGGAGGACGCCGAAGCAGAGGTTGGAGGACACGGTCGCGTACTGGCGTGACTGGTTGGCCAACGGGACCTTTCCCGATCACCCCTGGCGGCAGTTCCTCGAGCGGAGCGCCCTCACCCTCAAGGGCCTGAGCTACGCCCCCACCGGGGCCATCATGGCCGCCTCGACGACGTCGCTCCCCGAGACTCCGGGTGGTGCCCGCAACTGGGACTACCGATACACCTGGATCCGGGATACGTCCTTCATGTTGCGCTCGCTGTATCGGCTCGGGTTCGAGTGGGAAGCGCTCGAGTACTTCGCCTTCATCATCGAGGCCGTGTCACTCGGCTCGGGATCCGACATCAATCTTCAGATCATGTACGGGATCGACGGGCGCAAGGACCTCAGCGAGACGACGCTGGACCATCTCTCAGGCTGGCGGAACTCGCGGCCCGTGCGGGTGGGCAACGGTGCCTGGGACCAACACCAGAACGACGTGTGGGGGATGCTCCTCGACGCCGTGGACATCCACCTGCAGCAAAGAGCGTCGCAGATCCTCAAACCGATGTGGGACGGGCTCTCGAGCCTGGTCGAGTCCGCCATCACGCACTCGTCCGACCCCGACCAGGGCATCTGGGAGATCCGTGGCGACCCGCAGCATTTCACGGCCTCCAAGGTCTTGTGCTGGGTGGCGATGGACCGAGGGGCCCGCATGGGCAGGGCCCGAGGCGACCATCAGCACGCTGAGGAGTGGCAAAAGGCAGCCGACGACCTCAAGGCGGAGATCCTCGACCAGGGAGTCAGCCCCCAAGGTCGCTTCCGCCAGCACTACGGCAACGAAGAGCTCGACGCGTCGCTTCTCCTGATCCCGATTCTCGGGTTCCTGCCGCCCGAGGACGAGCGGGTCCGCAACACCGTCCTCGCCATCGCCGACGAGCTCACCGAGGACGGTCTCGTCCTGCGGTACAAGGTGGACAGCACCGACACCGGCTTCGAGGGCAAGGAGGGCACATTCACCATCTGCTCCTTCTGGCTCGTGACCGCCCTGGCGATGATCGGCGAGCGTGAACGGGCGACGACGCTGTGCAAGAAGCTGCTCGCCTTCGCCGGGCCGCTCCTGCTCTACGCGGAGGAGATCGACGCTTCGACCGGGGAACATTTGGGGAACTTCCCGCAGGCCTTCACCCACCTCGCCCTGATCGACGCGGTCGGACGCCTCATCGATGCCGAAGTCAGCGACGCTGCCTCGTGAGGCGGGGCCGTTCGGCGATCCCGCCCGGCAGCCTCAGGTCCCACACGGGCTGAAGGCGAGCACGGCAACGTAGACGCCCGCCTTGTTCGAGTTGCAAGCACAGGCGGGCCAGACCGAAGAACACTCCACGCCAACATTCTCGAGGAGGGCACGCCATGGCCGAGCACTACGACGTGATCATCATCGGCACCGGAGCCGGTGGCGGCACGCTCGCCCACACACTGGCCCCCTCGGGCAAGCGGATCCTGCTGCTGGAGCGAGGCGGCTTTCTCCCTCGGGAGAAGGAGAACTGGGAGCCCGAGTCCGTCTTCGTCAAGGGTCGCTACACCTCGACGGACTCTTGGAATGACACGAGCGGCGAGGCGTTCCAGCCCGGGGTCCACTACTTCGTCGGGGGCGCGACGAAGCTCTACGGCGCCGCCCTCTACCGCTTGCGTCCGGGTGACTTCGGCGAGCTCAAGCACGCCGACGGCATCTCCCCGGCCTGGCCGGTCTCGTACGACGATTTCGAGCCGTGGTACACGAAGGCCGAGTGGCTCTACCAGGTCCATGGGAACCATGGCGCCGACCCGACAGAGGGTGCCTGGAGCCGCCAATACCCTCACCCGCCCGTTAGCCACGAGCCCCACATCAAGCAGATCCACGACGACCTGGAGAAGGCCGGCTACCACCCTTTCAACGCGCCGTGCGGCATCCTCCTCGACGAGGCCAACCCGGCGACCAGCGCCTGCATCCGATGCACCTGGTGCGACGGCTACCCGTGCCTCGTGCAGGCCAAGGCCGACGCCGAGACGATCGCGGTCCTCCCGGCCCTGCAGCACCCCAACGTCACGCTGCTGGTGGACCACGAGGTGACGCGCCTACAGACCGACGCCGGCGGCCGGGCCGTGACCGGCGTCGTCACCCAGCACGGGAGCGCCGAAGAGATCTTCGAGGCCGACATCGTGGTGGTTTCAGCCGGGGCTACGAACAGCGCCCGGTTGCTGCTGTCCTCGGTCAGTGACGCCCATCCCAACGGGTTGGCCAACGGATCGGACCAAGTCGGACGCAACTACATGTTCCACAACTCCAAGGCGGTAGTCGCGTTGGGCAAGGAACCCAACGAGACCTCTTTCCAAAAGACGCTCGGGCTGAACGACTTCTACTTCAGGGGTCCCGATTTCGACTACCCGTTGGGCAATATCCAGATGGTTGGCAAGTCCAACGCAGAGGCGATGAAGGGGGAGGAGCCCCACCTCACCCTGTTGGCACCGCACTGGAGCCTGGCCGACGTGGCAGCCCACGCGGTGGACTTCTGGCTGACCACCGAGGATCTCCCCCGGCCCGAGAACCGGGTCACGCTCGACGGCGAAGGCACCGTGAACTTGGCCTACACGGCAACAAACGACAAGGAGGCCGAGCGTCTCTACGAGGAGCTGAAGAAGATTCTGAACCACGTCGGCATGGCCCAGCACCACGTGCTCCACAAGAACTTCTACATGTCGATGGACATCCCGGTGGCGGGTGTGGCGCATCAAGCGGGCACCTGCCGGTTCGGCGACGACCCCCAGACCTCCGTCCTCGACGTGAACTGCAAGGCGCACGAGGTGGACAACCTCTACGTCGTCGACACCAGCTTCTTCCCCAGCATCGGTGCGGTAAACCCAGCTCTGACCGCCATGGCAAACGCCATCCGGGTGGGCGAGCACCTGACGGAACGGCTGGCCTGAGCCTGAACCTGGTGCGGCCCGGACTCGTAAGCTGACACGCATGGGCCGGATCGAGGTGCCCGACGGTCCCGGCGGGGAGGCGGCGCGGGTGTGGCACCTACGACCCGAGATGGGTGCCATGGTCGAGACGATGGTGCGCACCGTCTACGGATCCAGCATCCTCCCGGCCGAAGAGCGTGAGGCGGCCCGCATGAAGATCGCCCAGCTGAACGACTGCAATGCCTGCTCCACCTTCCCGCGCCATCCATGAGAGAGGCGGGCGTCGAGGAAGACCTCTACTGCCACCTCGACGACTATGAGTCCTACGAGGGCTACACCGAACGTCAGCGGCTGGCCATCGAGTACGCCGCCCGCTTCGCCACCGACCACTCCTCCATCGACGACGAGCTCTTCGCCCGCTTGCACACGGCGTTCACCGACGCCGAGATCCTTGATCTCACCATGTGTGTCGCGGCGTACCTCGGACTGGGCCGGGCCCTGGCCGTGCTCGAGATCGAAGAGCACGTCGAACTCGAGGTCTGAGCATCAGGGGGCCCGCCGCAGGACTTCGTCCCGCGAGCAACAGACAGGGGCCCGATTGGAGGGCCCGTTCTGGGCGGTTCGTGCTACACCTGTTACTTTCGTTCGCAATGAAAGAGGCTCGGTGAACACAGCACAACGTCATCGCGTCGTGGTCATCGGAGGCGGCTTCGGCGGGCTTCCGGCGGTTCGGCTCCTCGCCCGCACGTCGAGCATGGACATCACCCTGATCGACCGGCGCAACCACCACCTCTTCCAGCCGCTCCTCTTCCAGGTCGCGACCGGTATCCTCTCTCCCGGCCAGATCTCTCCGGTGCTGCGCCACATGTTGCGCCATCAAGAGAACGTGAGGGTCATCCTCTCGACCGTCACGGGTTTGGACCTGGAGCGCCGTGTCGTCTACACGACGTCGCTGCCCGGCGCATCGGACGAATACCCCTACGACAGCCTCATCGTGGCGGCCGGCGCTGGGCAGTCCTACTTCGGGCACGACGAGTTCGCGATGATCGCTCCGGGGATGAAGACCATCGACGACGCCATGGAGCTCCGACGACGCGTCTACGGCGCACTCGAAATCGCCGAAACCATGTCGGACCCCACGCTCCAGCGTTTCTTCACCACGTTCGTGATCGCCGGAGCGGGACCGACCGGAGTGGAGCTCGCCGGCCAGATCCGCGAGCTGGCGGCGCGGAGCTTGACCCATGACTTCCGCACCATCGACCCGCGGGCCGTCAGAGTCATCCTGGTCGACGGCGGCAAGGAGCCGCTGGCGAACTTCGGGAACAGTCTCTCGGCACGCGCGAGCGCCCAGCTCCAGAAGATGGGGGTGGAGTTGCGCATGGAGCAGCGAGTCGTCGGTGTCGACCCGACTGGCGTCGACACCGAAGGGTCCGAGGGCGACAAGGACCGGATACAGTGCGCCACCGTCATCTGGGCCGCCGGGGTCCAGGCGTCTCCACTCGCCGGAATGCTGGCCAAGGCAACCGGCGCGGAGACGGACCGCGCTGGTCGGATCGCCGTCGGGAAGGACCTGACTCTGCCGGGCCATCCCGAGGTTTTCGCGGTCGGGGACATGGCGACGCTCAACAACCTCCCCGGCGTCTGCGAAGTGGCCATGCAGGGCGGTCTCCACGCTGCGAACACCATCAAGCGGCGCCTCGATGGCAAAGAGAGTGTCGAGTTCAAGTACCGAGACCTGGGCAGCGCGGCAGCCGTCGGCCGATTCAAAGCCATCGTGAGCGTGCGGGGGCTGCGACTCAGCGGGTTCCCCGGCTGGGTGGTCTGGATGTTCGTCCACCTAGCCTTCCTCAACGGCTTCGGACATCGCGCCTCGACGATGATCCGTTGGCTGCGTTCCATGGTCGGCCGGGCCCGGCCGGAGCGCGTCTTCAGCGTTGGACACACCGGCGGGGACCTGAGCCTGCCCGATGAGGTGAAGGCCAAGGTCATGCCCAAGCCCTTCCCTCTCCTCGAGGACGAAGCCATGTGGGACCAACTTCGCGACAGTGTCAAAAAGGGCGAATGACGGATACCCGACATAGGGACTGAGCGCTCGCGCTCGGTCGATCTCGTACCGAGCACCGTGTCGGCCACGGGCAGCCCTCCGTTCCGACCGCTACATTCCCCCGCATGATCCTCGACAACTTCCTCGTGACCGACCAGGTCGCCGTCGTCACCGCCAGCGGACGCGGTATCGGCGCCGCCACCGCGGTGGCCTTGGCCGAAGCGGGCGCCGATGTCGTGCTGGCCGCTCGCACCGAGGAGCAGCTGGCCGAGGTGGCAAAGAAGGTGGAGGCGGCGGGCCGTCGTGCCATCGTGATGCCGGGTGACCTGACCGACTTCGACCTCATGGCCTCATTGGCCGAGCGGGCCCACGGTGAGTTCGGCCGGCTCGACATCGTGGTGAACAACATGGGCGGCACCATGCCTCGGCCCCTGCTCGATACGTCGCCGCGGTTCTTGGAGGAGGCCTTCCGCTTCAACGTGTCGGCCGGCCACGCCCTCGTCCGGGCCGCGGTACCGCTCATGCTCGAAGGCGAGCACCCGGGCGGCGCCATCGTGAGCATCTCCTCGGTCATGGGTCATGTCGCGGGCCGGGGCTACCTGGGCTACGGGACGGTGAAGGGCGCCGTCGAGCAGTACACCCGGTTGGCCTCGCGCGACCTGGCCCCGCGCATCCGGGTCAACGCCATCGGGGTGGGTTCGACCGCGACCTCCGCCCTCGACATCGTGATGTCGAGCGACGAGCTCCGCGTCGCCATGGAGGAATCGACACCGCTCGGTCGCATCGGTCGAGTCGAGGACATCGCGGCGGCGATCCTTTACCTGGTCTCTCCCGCGGGCTCGTACGTCACGGGCAAGGTGCTCGAGGTCGACGGCGGCCTGCAGTCGCCCAACCTCGAGATGCCCATCCCCGATCTCTGACCCGACCCGAAACCGACGAACGCCACCGACGACCGCCACCGCCATCTGCCACTCGAACCCGCCGTCCGCCAACCGAGGAGAAGCCGTCAATGACCTACCGAGTCGTCCAATGGAGCACCGGGAACGTCGGGCGTCACAGCCTGGTGGGGATCGACGTCCACCCAGAGCTGGAGCTCGTCGGCGTCTTCGTCTCCAACCCCGACAAGGTCGGGCGCGACGCGGGTGAGCTCGCCGGTCTCGGCCGTACGCTCGGCGTGACAGCGACCAGCGATACCGACGCCCTTCTCGCACTGAAGCCCGACTGCATCGTGCACACTGGCATGGCCGACGACCGCCTCTTCCAGGCCGTGGCCGACCTGGAACGGTTCCTGCGAGCCGGCTGCAACGTGGTCTCCTCGAGCCCGGTCATGTTCCAGTACCCCGAAGCCAACGATCCGATGGCCGCACCGCTCGTCGCCGCCGCGAAGGAAGCCGGTGTTTCGCTCTTCGTCAACGGCGTTGACCCGGGATTCGCCAACGACGCCCTGCCGCTGGTGCTGTCGGGCATCTGCGAGCGCATCGAAGAGGTGCGTTGCTCCGAGGTCCTCAACTACAACACCTACAACCAACCCATGGTGCTCTTCGACATCATGGGATTCGGACGCGCCATGGAGGACGTGCCCCTGCTGCTCTCACCGGGCGTGCTCACGTCCGCCTGGGGCGGCACGGTGCGCCAGATCGCGGCCGGACTGGGCGTGAGCCTCACGGACGTCACCGAGTGGTACGAGCGCGAGGCCGCGCCCGAGGACTTCGAGATCCCCGCCGGGACCGTCAAGGCGGGTACGGTCGCCGCGCTGCACTTCGAGGTGCGCGGCATGGTGGGCGACCGGGCGGTCGTCGTGCTCGAGCACGTGACCCGGCTGCGCGACGACCTCGGACCGAGCTGGCCCCAGCCGATGGGCCACGGGTGCTACCGGGTCGAGATCAAAGGCGAGCCCATGTACACCCTCGATCTGCAGCTGATGGGAACGGACGGCGATCACAACACGGCCGGGTTGAAGGCGACCGCCATGCGCCTGGTCAACTCCGTCCCGGCGGTCATCGCCGCTCCGCCTGGCCTTGTGACCGCGCTCGACCTCCCGCTCGTCACCGGGAAGGGTCTGGTCGTCACCAAGTAGGTCAACGCTGGCCTTCCCGCCCGCCGTCCCCTCGGTGGATCTCGCTTCTGTCGTGTCACTCGCGCTCGTCCTCGTCGGCGGCGGAACCTGAAGCCTCCGTCCGGAGGAGCGGCGACGTTCGGGGAAGCCGAGGCGGGAGCGCGATGATGCGCACGATGTTCGGGTTCGACGCCGGGGGCTCTCGGGGTCGGCGACTCCGGCTGTTCGGGATCCTCACCGCCAGCGCATTCGTCCTGGTGGGGTGCAGCTCATCTGAGTCGCCCTCGCCGTCGTCCTCCCGTACCACCGCGGCGAGCGGGACCGGCTCCACCTCGACCACGGCTGCCGGCGCAGGTTGCGCCGCCAACGACTCCGCCGACGACCGCCCCCGGGTCACCCCGACAACCACCGCGCTTTCAGGGCTGGCCACCCTGCCCGTCAAGGGACGGGCGCCCCTTACCGGTTACAGCCGTACCCAGTTCGGCCCGGCGTGGACCGACGATGTCACGGTGGCCGATGGCCACAACGGCTGTGATACCCGAAACGACATCCTGCGCCGAGACCTGACCGACATAGTCATCAAGCCCGGCACCCACGGCTGCACCGTTGCGAGCGGGGTGCTGCACGACCCCTACACGAACACGGTCATCACCTTCACGAGGGGCGTAGAGCACAAGCGCAGCCGTCCAGATCGACCATGTCGTCGCCCTCGGCGACGCCTGGCAGACCGGGGCGCAGCAGTTGAGCTTGGCCGTCCGCACGAACATGGCCAACGACCCACTCGAACTGCTGGCTGTATCCGGGCCGACCAACGAGCAGAAGGGCGACGCCGACGCGGCCAGCTGGCTGCCACCCAACAAGGCGTTCCGCTGTTCCTACGTGGCGATTCAGGTCGCCGTAAAGATCCGCTACCACCTGTGGGTCACCCGGAGCGAGCAGGAAGCCATCGCAAGGGTCCTTGCCACCTGCCCCAACCCAGCCGCTGCCCACTGGCGGCCTCCCTGCCGCAGCCAGCCCTACGACGGTCCCGCTGCCCGCTGGTCCTCTGCCCGACTTCTGCTCCGCCTGCTACGGCCGCACCAGTTCCCGGCACGACAGCTTCGAGTCTGCCCATCGTCCATCCGGGTGCCTTTTGCACGCCCCCCGGAGTCGGGGTTACTTCGAAGGGCACACCCATGACGTGTAAACCAGACCGCACGGGACAGCGCGATCGCTGGAGCAAGGCATGAACGGTCGAGTACCGTGCAAACCGTCAGAGAGGTGGTCAAAGGTCGTCTGCGCAAAATCCATCGAGCGGGTATCCGTACCGCCGGCCGTGGAATACTTCGGGGGACAGGCATTTTGATCTCGGTGTCGCCGGGTGAAGCGGCAACCGAAGCTCACATTCATGGAGGCTGAATCGATGGCAGATCTACCAGCGGTGCCGGACATGCGACTTGAACTCGTACCCATCCCTGTGTCCGATGTCGATCGAGCAAAGGCTTTCTACGAGCAAGTCGGATTCGACAATGTGCACGATACGCAGATCTCGGCCACGATGCGGGTGGTTCAGCTCACGCCGCCGGGCTCGAGCTGCTCCATCGTCTTCGGTACGGGAATGGGGCCCATCACCGACATGACCCCAGGCCTGATCAAGGGCGTTCATCTTGTCGTCGAGGACATGGACGCGACTCGGGCCGCACTGATCACGCGTGGCATCGAGCTCAGCGACGTCGAAGATATGGGTGGGGTCCTTTACTCATATTTCAGCGACCCGGACGGGAACATGTGGGCCCTGCAGCAGTGGCCAGACGGTTACCAGGCCCAGTAACACCACTTCGGCGCGCATTGCTCCAAATCGTCTCCTGAATCACCCACTCACCGGCCCCGTCGAGCCGGACTGTCGCCACTGGCTCGGCGTTCGGTGCTACATCGAATCCGATGCCGGTCCGAGTTCACACTCCATGACGACGATCACCATCATCGGCTGGTTCACCTCTGGCATCGTTTCACCCGAAAGGCGCATGCCCATGTTGAGGTAGGCCGTGAGCGCCTGCTCGTTGCCCTCCCGAACGCCGAGGCTCAACCTGGTTGCTCCTTCAGAAGTCGCCCACTCCTTGACCCGTTCGAGCAGTTGTCTGGCGATCCCGCCGCGGCGGTGGGACGATGCCACCCACATTCCGACGAGCTCACGCCTGCGTGGGTCTCCAGACCAACCCTCGACACCGATCGCGACGCCGACCAGTCCACCCTCGTCCGCGACGAACCACCGACCACTGGTGGCGAGTTGGCGCCACTTCGTCTCGTCGTACGCCGATTCACGATGGACGGTCGATGTGAATGCATCAGGTGCGTCAGCCAAAGCACGAAGACGGACATCTCGGATGTCCTGCCAGTCATCTGGCTCGAGGGCGCGAATCTCGATCACGGTCTGAAGAACGATAGTTCTGGCTGAAGCGAGCGGTTCAGAACGGCGACGATGCGTTTGATCGTCTCCGGCCCGGCGAGCGGGATCGTTCCGTGCTCTCTAAGCTCTCGCCATGGAGGCCCCGATTACGAGCTGGCTCTCCGAGATTCTGGGGCCTTCGTTTACGCAGGTGCGCTCGCTGAGCTTCGGAATTAGCTCGGAACTCGAACTTCTCCGGGCGAACGGAGAGTTGTTCGTCCTCCGCCTGTATACGGACGCTGACGCGATCGCGCGTCATCCGGGACGGATTACGAATGAGGTGAGCGCCCTTGACGCGGCGCACTCGGTGCTGGGAGATCTCGTGCCGATGCCGATCGCGTTCGATGAGACCGGGTCCCTCGCTGGTCAGCCTGCGCTCTTGATGACGTACTTACGAGGAGCACCTCTGATCCACGACCTGGATCCGGTACTCCTCGTCGACCCTCTCACTCGCCTTCACGCCGCCGAGTTGAGTACTCGCCTCCCTGAGTTCCACCATTGGTTCCGCGAACGCATGCGAATCCCCTTTTGGTCCTCGTCGCCCGACGCATGGAAGCGCCTGATCGAGCTCGTCTCCACACCTGAGCCGTGCTCTCCCGCGGCCTTCTTGCACCGCGACTATCACCCCGGGAACCTCCTCTGGGATGGAGGTCGGTTGGCGGGGATCGTCGATTGGGCCTTCGCGTGCCACGGTCCTACGGCCGTGGATGTTGCACACACTCGGTGCAACCTCATGGTGATCGACGGATCCGAAGCAGCGGAACGTTTCCTGCTCGAGTACACGATGGCGAATCCTTCGTATGCACACGATCCATGGTGGGACGCTGCCGAGCTGCTGAGTTGGGACGATGAATTCTCAGGAGTGATGGCCTTCAATGCCTTCGGAGCCGGGCTCAATCTGGAACTTCTCAGATCACACGCGGACAGTTTTGCGGAGACGATTTGCGCGCTCGCAGAGGGTGCCGCATAGCCAGCGCGTGCGTCACCTGGGAGGAGTCATATGACTCCGGCGCAGGAACTATCGATGCAAACTGCCGGCTCGTCCTCGAGGTTCAACGTCGCCCGGTCCGAGCCGGGCACAGCTTCCGAGTTCAATCGGCGGATTGAAATTACGAGACGGTGACCGTCACGGTGAAGTGACCCGAATTGTCAAGGTAATCGTTGTCGTTGAGGATGAGGTAGAGCCGGCCTCCCTCGACGTCGTGGAGCTTCGTGGAGTCGCCGAGTTGGAAGACCTCGCCGTTGCCGAACCGGCCGAGGAGCGACAGGCAGTTGAGGTTTGCGTTGTACCAGCCAGCCGAAACTCCGCTGGCGCAGATCTCAGTGGGTACCGGATGCCCTTCGGGTGTGGTCTTGTCTCCACTGGTGTTATAGGTGATCTTGCCCGATGCGGTGATCTCGACCTTCGTGCCGGCCGCGACTGTGATTCCGGTGTTGGTCAGACTGGCGTTGTTACCCTGAACGGTCACCACATACGACGGCGACACTGCGGTGCCGCTCGCCGAGACGGCAGTCGCCGAACCGGCTGCGATGACCAATGCCGCAGGGATCATGATGCGAACGAGACGGGTACCAAACCGCGGCCTCAAGGGCCGTTGACGATCAGACATGGACAACTCCTTCTGAGTTTCGTGCAGGCCTTTCTGAGTGTGAATCCGAAGCGCGCAAAAGGCAATACTCTCTGGCTGTTCCCAGTCCTCTCCCAGATGGTTTTAAGCTGACCTGGACTATGACGCGCATCGACGACTGCACGACCAATCTCGAAGACGGTATGCAAGACACGGTAGGCGCATGAAGCCCGCGGCCGAGGCATTGAAAGAGTCTCCTCAGTCGGATCGCGGTTCATCGCGACGAGCCGGACAAGGCGTCCTGGACGCTCGTTGACACGGAGCCAGAAAAAGTCCCGGTTGGCCGGTAGCGCGGTATCGGCCACGAACGCTTCGCATCGAGTTCGGCGTCGTAGCTCGGAGGGGGCGCTGAAGCACTGTGCCCGTGAGTCACGATGAGAGCGGTCGAGGTCGTCTTCGCGGTCGGATGGGCGGCGTTCTGGCTGTACTGGCTCCTGGCAGCCTTTTCCATGAAGAAGGGCCGTGTCCCGTGGTCTCGCGAGCTGCGTATCAGGGTGGCGATCCTTGTCGTCGTGGTTCTCCTCGTCCGCTTGGGAGCCTTTCGGGGTCATGGCGTGAATACGGATCCGTGGCGCGGCGGTCTCGGGCTGGTCCTCTTCGCTCTCGGACTGGGGTTCGCGATCTGGGCGCGCGTGCACATCGGGCGCAATTGGGGCTCCCCGATGACACAGAAGGAGGAGCCGGAGCTGGTGACCAGCGGCCCGTACCACTACGTCCGTCACCCGATCTACTCGGGCATCCTGGTCGCCGGCGTCGGCACCGCGGTGGCGCTGAGCTGGCTGTGGCTGATCCTCGTAGTCCTGACTGGGGTCTATTTCGTTTACAGCGCGACCGTCGAGGAGCGCTACATGACCGAGCAGTTCCCAGACGCCTACCCGGCGTACAGGAGCTCGACCAAGATGCTCTTCCCGTTCATCTTCTGAGCGGACTCCGGTCAGCAATGTACGGGCGAAGGCGGCGGAGATGTGGCGCGCCCGTGAACACCGAGCGAGCGTCAACGAAAGGCGCCGGCCGCTCGTGAACTATGCGTGGCCGGCGAAGCAAAATCCATGGGCCGCATCGGGTCGATCCTCTCTCTCGCCATGGCACTCCTCATGGCGACGCCTCTTTCGGCTCGTGGGGAGACGACGCAGTTCGGCATGACAGCCGCGGTCCCGGCGCGATCCGTGGTCGCCCTGCAGATGTTCAGTCCCGAGAGTGGAGTCGCCCTGGCGCAAGTACCTCCGCAGACGACGGGGCGGCGTCGGTATCGTTACGACCTCGTCCGAACCGTGAACGGCGGCGTGAGCTGGAACATCACCGGTTCAATACCCCCGAGTCTCACGCCTCCAGCGCTGAGCGGAGACCTCGATCTCTTGCTGACGATGGCCTTCGCAACGCCATCGGTGGGCTACGTGTCGCTCACTGGTTCGACTCATACCGAGTTCACCGACGATGGGGGCCGCCGGTGGTCGTCGCTCGAGATGCCCGCTCCAGCCAACAGGATGGCGCTCGACGAGGGTTCGCTCTGGGTCACCGACACGCACTGTCCAAGCATGAACGACAACCCGTCGCTGTGCCCGAGCGAACTGGTCGTCTACTCGTTCGGCCGTCGTGCTCCTCAGGCCATCCGTACTGTCCCAACGACTGGTCCTGTCCTCTTCTCGGGGATCCACTCGAAGACCTTCCCCGCCACGTTGTTGTCCCGTCGAGGCGACGAGGGTCTGTTCTCCGAAAACGGCGAGGGCCCGTCGGCGACACTGCTCCAGACGCTCAATGCCGGGAGAACGTGGGCCGTCGTGATCAACCCGTGTACCCACACGTCGATCGCTGGTCTGGTGCAGCGCGATGCGACTGACTGGGTCCTCTACTGCAACCTCGATGGGGGTATGCACCAGGGCTACAACGAGCTGTGGAGCACCATCGATGCTGGCGAACACTGGGCCCTCGTCGGCGAGGGGAGCGCGCAGGGATCGATACCGACCGCTGGGAACATCGGCGATGGGATGACCGGCGACCTGACGATGAGCGGTAACGGGCAAGACCTGTGGATGTTGGGTGCCGTCTGCTGCGTCGTCGAGAGTACAGACGGTGGAACCGAGTGGCGGCCCATCTCTCTACAAACAGGCGGCTATCCCGCAGACATCGTGACGGCGGGCCCCACCGAGGCGTGGCTCGCCCTGCCCGGGACGGGCCTCTACCGAACCGTCAATGGAATCACATGGTCACGTTTGAGTTGACCGGGCAGATCAGGAAGATCTAGCGGAAGTCCCGGCTCGCCGGTACCGCGGTACCGAGCACGAGTGACTCGACCCGCTCGGCGTCGAAGCTGACCGCCCCTTGGCCCTTGCGCACGCGCCCACGGATCAGCAGGACCGGGGAGTGGCGGGCCACGTGCTTCCAGCGTGCCCATGCGCCCCGGGAAAAGACGACGTTGACGTGGCCCGTCTCGTCCTCGAGGTTGACGAAGACGGCGCCCGCAGCCGTCTCGGGATGCTGGCGGTGCGTCACCACGCCTGCCACCGTCACCCGCTCCCCGTCCACACGGAGCTCCAGGGCGGACGCGGTCACCACCCCCATCGCCTCGAGCCGCTCCCGGGCGAGATGCATGGCCGTGTGCTCGGGCGCGAGCCCGAGCGCCCACATGTCGTCGCCCACCGAATCGAGGGGACTCGGCTCGGGCAGCGGCGGGGCCTCGGCCCCCACGACGACGCCGGGCAGGCGGTCCGGCGTGCTCTGCGCCGCCGCCCCCGCCGCCCACAGGAGCCGGCGACGCACGGCGGTCGTCGACCGGCCGCCGAACCCGTCAGGGTCCAGCGCGCCCGCCGCCGCAAGCGTCTCGAGCTGGGCCTGGGTCACCCCCGCCCGTCGCACCAGGTCCTCGCTCCCGCGCCAGGGGCGCCCGGCCACGATGCGCTCCGCCGTGGCGTCGCCCACCCCGCGCACCGACCCCAGGCCCAGCCGCAGCACCGGATCGGCGTCGTCGGCGTCGTCGGCATCGTCGGCCTCCAACGAAGCCCCCACTTCGGAGCGGTTCACGTGGGGTCGACGAACGCCGACGCCGTGGCGCCGCGCGTCGGCCACCAGCGACTGGGGGGACCAGAACCCCATGGGCTGTGAGTTCAACAACCCCGCGGTGAACGCCGCTGCGTAGTGCAGCTTCATCCACGCCGACGAGTACACCAGGTGGGCGAACGACACCGAATGGGACTCGGGGAACCCGAAGTTGGCGAACGCCGCCAAGGCCTCGAAGACCTGGTCTGCCACCGGGCCGGCCACCCCCCGCGCCGCCATCCCGTCGTAGAGGCGGACCCGCATCCTCTCCATGCGCGCCGCGGAGCGCTTGGCCGCCATGGCCTGGCGCAGCTCGTCGGCGTCGGCGGCGCTGAACCCCGCGACGGCGACCGCCATCTCCATGAGCTGCTCTTGGAACAGGGGCACCCCGAGCGTGCGCTCGAGGATGGGCTCGAGCAGCGGGTGCAGGTAGGTGACCGGCTCCTCGCCCCTCCGCCGCCGGATGTAGGGGTTGACCGCGTGCCCTTGAATCGGCCCGGGCCGGATGAGCGCCACCTCAATCGCGATGTCGTAGAAGTTGCGCGGCCGTACCCGGGGCAGCGTCCCCATCTGAGCCCGGCTCTCGACCTGGAAGACCCCGACCGTGTCGGCCCGGCACAGCAGGTCGTAGACCTCACTCTCCTGGGGCAGCTGCCCGAGGTCGACGGAGACACCGTGGAAGTCGCGCACCAGGTCGACCATGCGGTGCAGCGCCTCGAGCATGCCCAGCCCGAGGAGGTCGAACTTCACCAACCCGATGGCGGCACAATCGTCCTTGTCCCACTGCAGTACCGAGCGGTCCGGCATACGACCCCATTCGACCGGGCACACCTCGACCACCGGCCGGTCGCAGAGCACCATGCCGGCCGAGTGGATGCCGAGGTGCCGGGGGCGATCGAGCACCTCGGTCGCCAGCTCGGCCACGAGCGCCGGCATCCCGACCGCTCCGTCGCCACCGCCCGCGTCCACGCCACCCGCACCCGCACCACCTGCACCCGCGCCACCCGCGTCCATCGCATCACGCACCGCGCCGGCCGACGATGGTCCGCGCCCGTGTCCGGCGTCGATCCCCGCTGCCCACGCGTCCACCTGCTCGGGCGTGAAGCCGAACGCCTTGCCCACGTCGCGCACGGCCGAGCGGGGCCGGTAGGTGATGACGTTGGCCACCTGCGCCGCGTGACGTCGCCCGTAGCGCTCGTACACATACTGGATCACCTCTTCGCGTCGGCCCGACTCGATGTCCACATCGATGTCCGGTGGCCCGTCACGCGCCGGGGAGAGGAAGCGCTCGAAGAGCAGTCTCAGGTCGACCGCGTCGACGTTGGTGACGCCGAGCGCGTAGCAGACAGCGGAGTTCGCGGCCGAGCCCCGCCCCTGGCAATAGATGTCGAGGCGTTTGCACACCTGCGCGATGTCCCACACGATGAGGAAGTAGCCGGCGAAGCCGAGCCGGCCGATCACGTCGAGCTCGTGGCGGATCTGCTTCCACGCTCCGGGCACCCGCTCGGCCTCCGGTGGTCCGTACCGCGCCGTCGCGCCCTCGGCCACGAGCCGGCACAGGTAGCCCTGCTCGTCCATCCCCGCGGGGACGGGGAAGTCGGGCAACTTCGGGGCGACCAGTCGCAGGTCGAAGGCGCAGGCGCGCCCGATCTCCGCGGCGCGCTCGACGACCCCGGGCCAGCGGGCGAAGCGCCGGGACTGCTCGGCCGCCGAGCGCAGGCAAGCTACGGGAGCCGGGGGCAGCCAGCCCTCCAACTCGGCCAGCGGGCGGCGCGCCCGCACCGCCGCCAAGGTGGTCGCCAACCGAAACCCGGCCGGCGTGGCGTAGTGCACGTTGTTGGTCGCCACTGCGTCGACCCCCCACTCGACCGCCAGACGGGCCAGCGCGTCGTTGCGCGCCGTGTCGACCGGCTCCCCGTGGTCCCACAGCTCCAGCGCGACGTTGCCGCGACCGAACGCCTCGACCAGTCGGCCCACCTCCCGGGAGGCCGCCCGCGGCCCGGCGTCCATCAGCGCGGCGGGAACCGCCCCCTTCCGGCAACCGCTCAGCACCAGCCAGTGACCCCCGGCGGCGCGGGCCAGCGCGTCGAGGGTGAAGACCGGCCTCCCCTTCTCCCCACCTTCGAGGTGGGCGTCGGCCAGCACAGTCGAGAGACGGGCGTACCCGGCGGGGTCGCGCGCCAGCACGACGAGGTGGGCGCCGGTGGGGTCGGGCTCGCCCGTGCGCAGGCTCGCCGGCGCGAGCGTCACCTCGGACCCGAACACCGTCGGCAGCCCGCACGCCCGCGCCGCCTCGGCGAACCGCACCACCCCGTAGAAGCCGTGGTGGTCGGTCAGCGCGAGCGCCTCGAGGCCGAGCCGGTGCGCCTCGGCCACCAGCTCCTCGGGGTCGCTGCTGCCATCGAGGAAGCTGAAGCCCGAGTGCGCGTGCAGCTCGGCGTAGACCGGACGGCCCTCACCCATCCCCGTCGGAGCCGCGCGCGCGTGAGCTGCAGCCGTCTCCCGAACTGAGACCGTTAGTCATAGACCGCCTCCACCCACCAGCGCCCGCGCTCGCTGTACAGCAGGCGCGCCACCCCGTCGGCGGTGACGACCTGAAGACGAGCCCGGCGCCGACGCACCTCCCACCAGCGCTCGGTCACCGGCCAGGGCCCGGCCCACCCCACGACCTCCTGCCAAGGTCCGCCGCCCACCGAGAGACGGTCGACCGCCGCAGGGAGAAGGCCCCGACCGCTCACCACCATGGCGTTGCCCTCGGCGTCGACGAGCTCAGCCCGCGGCGGCTGCTGCAGCACGTCGCTCGGCGCGGGTGGCGGGACCCTCCCCGGCCACGGCGCGCCTCCGACCGCTCCGACCGCTCCGCTGCCTTCTCCCGCTCCGACCGTGCCGGCCGCTCTGCTCGCGCGGAGACTCCGCTCCACCTCGGCACTGCCCCAGGGCAACAGCACCGATTGGCCGGCCGGGTCGCGCCCACCCTGGAGCCGCCCCACCAACACGGCGTCGATCCCCAGGCGCTCCTGCACCTGGACGAAGGAACGCGCGGCCCGGACGTCGGCTTCGGATGCGCCGCCGAAGAAACCGGGCTGGACCGGCGCCGGTCGGACGCCGGTGCCGCTGCCGGTGCGGGTGCCTGTACCGCCATCCAGGTCAGGGTCCTCGCCCCGAGCCACTCGCAGCCGCCGGGTGACGGCGCGGTCGCGCAGACCGGGTAGCTCCCCGCTCTCGCCCCGGACCACCGCATGGCAGGCAGCTGCATCCGCGCCGAAACGGTCCGAGATGCTGGCTGCCGGGAGCGCGGCGAGCTGACCCAGGTT
The DNA here is from genome assembly GCA_963767195.1 of uncultured Acidimicrobiaceae bacterium. Classification (GTDB taxonomy): domain Bacteria; phylum Actinomycetota; class Acidimicrobiia; order Acidimicrobiales; family RAAP-2; genus Bog-473. Next base: position 2,025,286 of record CAVYDA010000001.1, read on the forward strand.
CGTGATCCCCAGCCGCTGCAGAGTGACCGCCAGGTCGGGCCGGCCCAGCGTGGCCACGGAGAAGGGAGCCAGGAAGGCCGCAGTCCCTCCGGTCGGAACGATCACCCCCGAACGCGCCGCGAGCACGGCGGCGAAGAGCCCGTCGGCTACCCCTAGGAGCGCGGACGGTTCCGCCAATGCGGCCCCTGCCACCGGTGACGCCTGTGTCTCTACCTCCTCCACCGCTGCGGCCAGGCGGGACACGACCGCTTCCTCACCACCAAAGAAGCGCGCCGGGCCGCGAGCGGGCAGAGCGCACACCCCGAGACGGACGGGATGGGCCCAGGGGCAGAGCTCGGAGGCCCGGTCCACCACCTGAGCGAAGCGCCGAGCCTCCTCTCCCCGCGGTCCCTCTTCGAGGAGTCCCGGACACCAGATGACGAGCAGTCGTTCCAACACTTCTTCTCCACCTTCTTCACTGCGTCGCTTTCTGCGTCTGCTACTGCGTCGTTCAAGCCGCTTCCGGCCCGTCGTCGTCCACGCCGGATACCGCGCCCGAGCCGGCGGGGAGCCACAGCGAGCATTCGGTGATCCGTCCGGCGGCCCGACGCCCGCTCACCCGCACCTCCGCCCGCCGACCCTGGAGGTGTCCGTGCCCCCGGCCCACTCCCTGCCACTCGACCGCCCCCACCGACAGGGCCAGGTCTCCGCCCTCGGGCCAGCTCCCGGCACCCTCGAGCAGTACCACCAGCGCGACTTGTCGCTCGCGGGCCCGAGCGCTCAGGTGACGCGCCGCGGTGAGACGGGCCCGGCCGGGCGGGCGCACCAGAACGGCATCGACCCCCGAAAGCAGGTCGCCGGCTGCCTCTGCCCACCCGGCACCGGGATGCGGGACGAAGACGACCCGGCGCAGGTCGACGCCGAGGCCGGCGGCCGCGACCACGCCGGGGTCGGGCAGGCCGACCGCCGCGCACCAGCTCCCCGAGCACGAGGCCGCCGCCAGCAGCGCGAGCGCCAGCGTGGTCGCCCCGTGGCCGGGCGCCCCGCTCACGGTGACGGTCGTGCCCCGGCGGAGAGAGCCACCGGGAAAGAGGGGGGTCAGGGGTGAGGGCACAGGCAGGGTGCGCCCCGCCACCGGAGTCGTGGGCCGGACCCGGGCGGCCAGCCCCTCGGGGAGCTGCCGGGACGGGCGTGAGGGGACAGCACCGGCTTGGGGGGGTGCGGCGGAAGCGGTGGATGGGGTGTCGGCGGCGGTGGAGGGAGCGGCGCCAAGGTGGGAAGCGAACATATGTTCGTACCCTAGCGAGGGTGTGTGCCCTCTGCGCAAAGGGATGAAGTCCCAGTTCAGGAGGGGGGGAGGCCGTCAGAGGCTCTCTGTCCGACATTTGGTGCGCAGTAACGCCACAATGCAGCATGTGTGCGGACGCTTCGCTCTCTACACCCCTCCTGCCCGGATGGCCCGTTACTTCGAGGCCGTCCTCGCCGAGGACGTCGACCCCGAGACGCCACCGAGCTGGAACGTCGCCCCGACCGACCAGGTCATGGGGGTGCGGGCCCGACTACCCGAGGGCGGCGGCGAACCGGTGCGGACGCTGTCCTCGTACCGCTGGGGCCTCATCCCCTGGTGGTCCAAGGACGCCAAGTCGGCCAGCCGGCTCTTCAACGCCCGCAGCGAGACCGTGACGACCAGGGCGTCGTTCCGCGAGGCCTTCCGCGAGCGCCGCATCATCGTGCCGGCCGACGGCTTCTACGAGTGGCACAAGACGAAGACCGGGGCGAGGCAGCCACACTTCTTCACCCGTACCGACGGCGCGCCCATGGCCTTCGCCGGGCTGGCCGAGCGCTGGCGCGACAAGAACGGGCCGCCCGACGCCGCTCCCGTCCGCAGTTGCACCGTCATCACCGCGTCCGGTGGGGCGGACATGGACGGGATCCACGATCGCATGCCGGTCATCCTCGACCCCGCCACCTTCGACCTCTGGCTCGATCCGGTGAACGAGGACGGCGAAGGGCTGCGCGCGCTCCTGCGGCCACCGCCCGCCGGCACCGTCGTGCACCACCCCGTCGGGCCGCGCATCGGGAATGTGCGTAACAACGATCCGACACTCATCGAGTCGGCATGACCGGCCGCTTCGACCGCCGCACCCTGCTGCAGGCCGCGCTGGCCGCGGGCGGCGCGTCGGTACTTGCGGCGGCGCGCCGCGGCGACACCGCCAGGGCCGGGGCGGCCATCGCACGGGCGGCGGCGTCGACGAAGCCAGCGGGCTCGGACCTCGGCGCGATTGAGCACGTCGTGTTCTTGATGCAGGAGAACCGGTCGTTCGACCACTACTACGGCACCTATCCGGGCGTGCGCGGCTTCGACGACCACCCGCACAACAGCCTCGGGGTGTTCGCCCAGAAGTGGCCCGGCGGGCGCGACCACACGCTGCTGCCCTTCCACCTCGACTCCTCGACGTCACTCGGATTGTGCACGCAGGACCTCGACCACAGCTGGCACGGCGAACACCTGAGCCGCGGCGCAGGGAACAACGACGCGTTCGTGAGCACGCACGTCCAGCCCGAATTCGAGGGGCCCGAGCACGGCGTCCTCACGATGGGCTACTACGAACGCAAGGACCTGCCCTTCTACTACACGCTGGCCGACGCTTTCACCATCTGCGACAACTACCACTGCTCGGTACTCGGGCCGACGCATCCCAACCGCCTCATGTCGCTCTCGGGGACGGTCGACCCGTCGGGACACGCCGGCGGCCCGGTGCTGGAGACCAACTCGTCCCCCGACGCCGTCTACAGCGCCAGCTGGGACACCGTTCCCGAAGTGCTGGACGATGCCGGGGTGAGCTGGAAGGTGTACAACCCCGCGGGCGGGATCGGCGCGCCGGCGATCTTCGAAAAGCACGGGATCCTCAGCGACGCCATCCTCCCCTACTTCTCCCAGTACAAGAACCCGAGCTCGGCGCTGTACCAGAAGGCGTTCCTTCCCGAGTACCCGGACTTCTTGAGCGATGTGGCGTCGGGCCAGCTGCCGGCGGTCAGTTGGCTCATCCCGCCTCTCGGCTACGACGAGCATCCCTCCGCACCGCCGGCAATGGGCGAGTGGTTCACCAGCCAGGTGGTGGCGGCCCTGGTGGCGCAGCCCGACGTGTGGTCCAAGACGGTCCTGTTCCACATGTACGACGAGAACGACGGGTTCTTCGACCACGTCCCGCCACCGTCCCCCCCGAAGGGCACCGCCGGTGAGTACCTCACCCAGCGGACCCTGCCCGCGGACGCCAAGGGCATCCGAGGGCCGGTCGGCATGGGCTTCCGGGTCCCGATGCTCGTGGTCTCACCCTTCAGCCGGGGCGGCCACGTTGCGTCCGACGTGTTCGATCACACCTCGCAGCTGCGCTTCTTGGAGGAGCGTTTCGCCGTGAAGGCACCCAACATCTCGGCCTGGCGCCGCAAGACCGCGGGCGACCTGACATCGACCCTCCACATGGGCCGGGCCAACACGGCGGTGCCCAGGTTGCCCAGCACGGCCGACGACCAGATGGCGAACATGATGGCCCTCGGCTGCACGCAGCTGGAGATCCTCAATCTGCAGCAGAACATGCCGATCTACCCGGTCCCCGAACACCAGTCGATGCCGACACAGGAGCGAGCCTGAGTCTGACCTGCGTGTGACACGAGAAGGACTCAAACCTTCTCTTCGGCCGCGCGAGACCAAGCGAGGCGCGGGCGTAGCGTGGATCTCGCCGACGAAGCCGCGTGCCAGCGACGAGGTCACGGGCGGTCCGCCGCACCGGGAGGGAGGAACCATGGACGATGCGCTGCATCCGAATCTCGTTCGGACCCAGGAGACGTGGGACGCAATCGCAGGAGGAGAGCTCGCCGGCCTCGACGATTGGACCGACACCATCGTCGTCGAGAACGGACCGGGGGCAGGTCCGTGGCGAGTGGTCGAGGGCAAGGACGCGTTCCTGAACTTCGCCATGCAGTTCATACCCTTCTTCGAGGGAACGTGGCATCAGGACGGGCACTGCTTGTACGCCGACGACCGATGCACCATCTCGCTGGTGCACGAGACCGGGACCGGACCCGAAGGGGACACGTCGACAACATGGCGATCTGGATCAGCCGCGTCGACGCCGACGGCAAGAACGACCGCCTTTGGACCGTGGACCTCGATCAGGAGCACGTCACTGCTTTTTGGGACCGTAACGAAGCCGTCCTGAGGGACTCCCTCTCCACCTGACCAAGACGGTTCCCAGCTTGGCGGGCTAATTCCAGCGCGCTCGCCCTGAGCTGCTCGATCCTCCACTGGCACTGCGGCGTCGGACCCGGTCGCGTCGAGGGCGGCCCGCGAGATTCCGACGACGACGCCTGCTCACACGCTGACGTTGGGCTTCTTGACGAAGGCCGACAAAGGCGGCTGCTCGGTGGCTGGTGGCTCCGGGGTACGGGAGACGCCCGTGGGGTTGCCGGGTGCCGCGAGTGTGGGCGGATCGGCGAAGGCACGGTGACGCAGGTCGAGGCAGTCGAGCAGGTCATTGGCGTTGGCGTCCCGGTACGTCATCGCCGGCAGGTTCCACTTGCGCTCGATCGTCTTGAGCACCGACGTGTGGTCGTACACCGTGTGGGACACGTAGTGCGGCTTGCTGTAGGCAGACATGACGACCGTCGGAACACGGAAGCCGTAACGGTCGTACTCGCCGGGCTGATCGGCCGAGGTGAGAACAGGCTTGATGTCGTCGGGCGGGATGGCCGCGGGCGGCGGCACGTGGTCGTAGTACCCGCCGTGCTCGTCGTAGGTCCACACGAGCATGGTCTTGTGCCACGCGGGGCTGTTCAGCAGCGCGTTGGCCACCATGGAGACGAAGTTCTCGCCGAGCGAGAGGTCCTGCGGGTTCTCCTCGGTGCCGGTCAAGATGTTCGTGTCGACGTAGGAGACGGCAGGCAGCGAGCCCGCTTTGGCGTCGGCGTAGAACTGGTCGATCGTCTTGATCCGGCTCGGGTTCTTGTGGACGATGTCAGAGATCACGTTGAGGAAGGAGACATTGGTGGCATAGCTCGCCCAACTGATTCCATTCGCATCGAGCCGGTCGAAGATAGTCCCGTTGGGCGGGATCCCCGTGATCGACGAGTCGACGGTGGCGATCAGCCCGAACGCCGTTCCTGAGAGGAGGAAGCGGCGGTTCGGATAGGTCTGGGCCAGCACGGAGCAGAAGTACCGATCGCAGAGGGGAAAGGTCTTGGCCAGAGAGTGGTAGAAGGGGATCTCCTCGCCGGTGTAGTAGGCCATCGACCAGTCGCTGCTGCTCTCGGGTCCGATGAAGCCGTTGTTGCGTCCATGGGCGTATTGAAGGTGGCTGGCGTTCCAGGACTGTGTGACGTGGCCGGCCTGACGAGTGTTGGTCTCATGGAACGAGCGGACGTACGCGCCCGTCGGGTCCGGGTTGGTGTTCGTGGGGCGCCCCTTGGAGTCAAGGGTGAGCCCGTCGCCTCGGCCAAGAGTCCCGAGGTAGTTGTCGAAGGAATGGTTCTCCTGCATGACGACCACGATGTGATCGATCTCGGGCAGCGTGTCGGTGCCCTCAGGGAGCTTCGGGTAGGGGCGCGTGCCCGGGTGGCGCCACTGGGAACGCGGTGGCAGGCGTCGCGACGTCGTGCCCGCGGGAGCGGCGCCCGCGGCGCCCGTCGTTGTGGCAATGGCGCCGGCCCCCATGGCCGCTGCGCCCACTCCGACCGCGCTCTGAAGGACCTCGCGTCTCGACCAGGATCGGCGTTCGCTCATGATCCCGAATCTACAGGGGCAGTGTTTCCAAGGGCGTCCAAGGGCTTCCATGAGCGTCAAGCACCGTCGGAAGATCTCGTGGATGTCACCTCGATGTCACGATTGGCGGGAGAAGTTTCCCGAACCACGATCCGCGTCGGCCCCGCCGCCTGGCCCTACGTGGGTCGGCGAGGTAGCCCTGGCGCAGGGATCTCGGGTTCGTGGCCGTTCCGATGAGCTCGAAGCCGTTGCGGGTGGCTAACCGCAGGACTTCGAGCGGCCGCGATGCCCGCCTCCTTCACAGAGAGCTCTGACTCGGCGGCGTCGCAGCCGTACCGAGACCGAACGGGAGTCCGCGTTTCCGCGATGATGGCGGTCATGGCGCGCATCGTCCTCGTCCACGGAGCCTTCAACGAATTGTGGGGGCCGAACGAGCTCAAGGCGCGTTGGATGCCGGCCGTCCGCGACGGCCTGTGGCACCACGGGGTCGAGCTCCACGAGGACGACCTCGAGGTGTGCTTCTACGGCGACCTCTTCCGCCGCCACCCCGGCACGGAGGAGGACCGTCAGTTCGAAGTGTCGCGGGCCGGAGTCGCCGAGGCGCTAGCCGACCTCGAGGGCGGGGACGCCATCGCCGTGCTCAGCCAGGCCGCCGGCGAGGCGACTTTCGACCGCACCGTCGACATGGTCACGACCATGACGACCGATCCAGACCTACGAGACCAGCTCCGCCGGCGCATTGAGCCGCTGATCGGGAACGACACCAGGGTCCTGGTGGCGCACTCTCTCGGCACGGTGCTCTCGTACACGGCGCTGTCGAACCACCCGAACTGGCCGGTCCACACCTTCGTCACGCTGGGATCACCACTCGCCTCGCCGATGGTGTTCGGGTCACTCGAGCCCGCGCCTGTCGACGGCAAGGGAGCATGGCCTGGCTCCGTCCAACGCTGGGTCAACGTCCGCGCCCTCAACGACAAGGCGGCGGGGGTCTCGCTGGCCGAGAAGTTCGGACCCCGAGTGGAGGAGGTCTTGGTCGACAACGGCCACCGCGCGCACGCGCCGGAGCCGTACCTCAATGCCCGGCCGACCGGCGCGGCCATCGCCGACGCGTTGAGGGAGTGAAGGACTCCGGGAACGACGGGTGGCGCACAGTCTCGTCGAGACCGGGATGGCTCACGACAACAGTGTCGAAGGTGTATGAAGGTGCGGTTGACTTGGCAGCGGGAGTGCCCTCACGGGGCTCGTTTGCGGTGCCGGATCCGCCGACGTTCGGCTGTCCGAGGGCGGCCGACCCATGTTGGCCTGAGCCTGTTGGCACTCGTCGCAGGCTTGGCCGGGCTGAGCGCGGCCGTGATGGCTGGTGCGGCACCGGCGATGGCAACCCCGGGATCGCCGGGTGTTCCGCAGCCGCCGGCTTTGGTCTTCAACGAGGACTTCGAGAACAACGTGGGCGTCACCCCGGTTCCGTTGACGTCCTATGTGGGCGCGTCCGGCGAGAGCTACACCGCCAATCCGGCCTGGCTGACGGACTGCAACGGCACCATCGTGGAGGGCAATTCTCCCGACGGTGATCTGGCGCTGAGCGGGTGCGCCGACACGGGTTCCTACGATGGGGTGCGCCAGCTTGCGTACGCCTTGGGTGTGGTTGAACGTGCAGCGGACCCGTTCACCAACCACGCCGTCACTGCTTTCACCGCTGGTGACCCTGGTGCGGACAAGGTGCAGTTCCAGACCCGATCGCCCATACCGCTCGCGGCCTCGAACAGGTTCATCGCCTTTGCCGTCAACGCGGCCGAGGTGAACTGCTTCGCCAACCATGCCTTACTCGAGCTCTTTCTGGTGAACGGCTCCACCACGATCCCAGCGTTCAGCTCCCCGATCGACCCGTGTTCCGACCCGCGTGCCATGACCATTCACGTACCGGCCATCGGTTCTGACGGATTCGCCACGACCGCGTCCGGAGGAACGTTCTTCTCGAACGGAGCCGTGTTGTTCACCGGATCGGCCCTGGGGATACAGATGGTCAATGCCCAAGGCAGCGGCAACGGCAACGACGCCGCCTTCGATGACATCCGGGTGGTCGACGCCACGCCCCAACTCGACGAGGGGTTCAGCCCGGCCAGCGTGCCTCAAGGCACGGCCTCGACATTAACCTTCACGATCACCAACACCACCGACGAGGCCGCGAAGGACGGCTGGTCCTTTACGGACAATTTGCCGTCGGGCCTTACGCTCACCGCTGCCGCGCCGACCACGACTTGCCCGAACGGGACGGTGTCTGCACCGGCAGGGGGATCGAGGATCTCGGTGAGTGGAGACCTGGCGGCGACAATGACGTCGTGCACTGCGACGGTCGGGGTGACCTCGACGGCAGCCGCCACCTACGCCAGCGACACCACGACGGTCACCACCGTCGGTTTGGACCCGCCGGGTTCCAGCTCGGTGACCTTCACCCCTGTGGCCGTGGGTCTGAACGTGACCAAGGTTGCCACGCCCGAGCCCTACGTCGTCGGACAGAAACTCACTTATGTGGTGCGGGTGACCAATGGCGGTCCATCGAACGCCAGCGGGGTCAAGGTGAGCGATCCGCTGCCCTCCGTGCTCGCCGGACACGGCTTCAGCTGGACTTGTGTGGCTACGCCAGGCAGCATGTGCACGCCTTCAGGGTCAGGGAACATCGACGACACGGTGACCGTCGGCGCTGGAGGAGCTCTCACCTACACCATCAGCGGGATCGTGCCGCTGGGAACGACGGGCACCATCGACAACACGGCCACCGTCACACCGTCGCCGGCCAGCACCGATGCCACGTGCCACCCCGCTTGCTCCGTCACGAATTCGGATCCACCCTCTCCACCCGCGACCAAGACGACAACGACCGCGGCTCGGGTATCGACGTCGCACCTCAAGCTGGCATTCACCGGCGCGAACGTAACGTTGTCAGTTACTTGGGCCCTGATGGTCATCGGTGCCGGGGTCCTCGTGCTTCTGATCGGCAGGCTGGGCCGACGTCGCCAGAATCGGTGAGATGAGGCGAACCGGTTGTTCGTCCCCTGGTGTCCTCGCCCATACGATTGAAGCGTGCCATCAATGTACGAATTCGCCGGTGGCGAGGAAGCACTACACCGGCTCGAGGACACGTTCTACAGCAGCCTCCTCGCAGATCCACTACTCCAGCCGCTCTTCGGGACCGGCCAGCCTGAGCACGTAGATCACCTGACCGCCTTCACGGCAGAATCCTTTGGAGGTCCTGACCGCTTCAGCCAGGAGCTCGGATTTGCCCACCTGATTAACGTGCACCGCCACCTTCGGATCACGGAAGAACAGAGACAGAGGTTCGTCGAGTTGTACATGTCAGCGCTGGATGCAGCGGAGATGTCCGGTGATCAGGAGTTTCGCAAGGCCGTCCGATCACACGTGGAGTTCGGCTCTCAGGTTGCGATGCAGAACTCGAATGCGGAGACAGATGACCATCTTCATCCCTTGCGAGAGGTTCCTCGGTGGACCTGGACCGGTGACCACCGTTCGGATGGATGAGTGGACTTCAAATTGAGCCCGACCAGGTGGCCCGGTTCGGGCTCGTCGTCCGAGTCGCGGATCGGCAACAGCGCGCTGCTCGCGCCACGCGACCTATGAGACGATGCCGTAGCGGATGTGTGTGGCCTCCGGCGTGTCGATCACTCGAATGATCTCCAGCTCGACCCTCTCCGGTAACACTTCGAAGAGTCGGCGTCCGCCACCGAACAGCACCGGAACCTGGTGAATCTGCAGCTCATCGAGCACACCCGCCTCAAGCGCCGTCTGTGCCGTATGTGCGCCAAGGACGAGCACGTTGCGGTCACCTGCGGCAACCTTCGCCTGCGCCATCGCGGCAGAGATCCCGTCTGTCACATACGTCACGAGTGGATACTTCGCGACCGACGGTCCCGGCGGCCGGTGGCTGACCACGAAGATTGGGATGCCGTCGTGGTGATCACCGCCCCAGTGATCGACCTGTTCCACAGTGTTGCGACCGGCGAGGACCGCTCCGGTCGTTCTGATCTCGTCGAGGAAATGTTTGCCTACCCCCGACGAATCAAGGGACTCCACGGTCGGACCCGGGTCCGAAGCGAACCCGTACCACTCGTGCAGCCGCATGAAATCATCGCCGCCGGGGTTGCCCGGTCCGTCGTTGGGGCCAGCGATGTACCCGTCAAGCGACATCGACATATAGAGCACAGATGTAGACATGCAGCGAACCTCCTGAGTCTCGATGGTGGCTGGGACTACCGAGCTCGGTCAGAGCGGGCCGAGAGGTTCAAAAGCAGCACACCTGACCCGACCGTCTGCGAGTTCGTGACCTCCAGGGTCGTCGGCTGCGGCATGGAAGGGGGGAACATGCGCTTGCCCGCACCCAAGACGATCGGGAAGATCATCAGGCGATACTCGTCCACCAGGTCGTGTGCCACCAGGGTCTGCACAAGCTGTGCACTGCCCTCCACGAGGAGGTTCCCGCCGGCCTGACTCTTGAGCCGGGTGATCTCGGTCACCACGTCGCCTCGGAGCACCGACGTCTTCCCCCACGTTGCGTCCTCGTCCGCGAGCGTCGACGAAACGACATACTTCTCGATGTTGTTCATGCGCTGGCCGAAGTCGTCGTGTCCCATGCTGGGCCAGGCGGCGGCGAATCCCTCGTAGGTGACGCGTCCGAGCAGGAGCGCATCGGCCTCGAACAGCTCGTCGTACTTGAACTTGTCCCCCTCAGCCGCCCGGTCGAAGTCAAATGTCCACCGTGGCTCTTCGATGACGCCGTCGAGCGAGACGAACTCGGTGACCACAATTTTCGTCATTTCCTTACCCTCCATGGTCGTCGGCCAGACCTCGTGCCAGACCGTCGCCCTCTATACGTACGGACCTTCTCCAAATCGACAGATCCGAGAAGAATTTCCTCGAAGCGCAGAGCGACTCCCCTTGGTGGCCGCCTGGGCTGGGCAAAGTCAACGTCGGAATGCTCATTTCCTGCCGTCCGGCCCACTTTGCCCGTTCAGGGCGCGGGCTCTGCCTCGAAGGTGCGAGCGGTCGCCCCGGTGATCCGGCTCAGCGTCCGCTCCCCGAACACGACTTCGTGCGGGGCGGCGAGATGCGCATTGAGCAGCTCCTGTGACTCCCAGCATTCGAAGAAACGGAAGGTGTTGGGCGCCTCGAGGTCCTCGGCCCACGAGTACTCCACGCACCCGGCGTCGTTTCGGCTGGCCTCGGTGACGTCGGCCAGGGCAGCGAGCACCCCGGCACGGTGTGCTGAGTCGAAGCTGAGCGAACCGACGATGATGACCATGCCCCGAACCTACCGGGACCAGACGTAGGCCGCCTGGACGTTCAACCAGCGCGCTCCAGCGCGCTCAGCTCGTCTTTGACCAACGTTCCGCCTTTCATGATGGCCAGCAAGCGGCCCGGGTCCTGCAGCAGCGCAATGTCGCCGAGCGGGTCGCCGTCGACCACGAGCAGGTCGGCGAGGTACCCCTCGCGCACCGAACCGAGCTCGTGCCCTCTTCCCATCAGCTCGAAGCCGTTGCGGGTGGCCCAGCGGAGCACATCGAGCGGAGGGATGCCCGCCTCCTTCACGTAGAACTCGAGCTCGTCGGCGTAGCGCCCGTGTGGGAGCCCGATCGCCCCGTAGTCGTCTCCGACGAGCAGCTTGACGCCCGCCGCGTTGGCGACAGGCAAGACTTCGAGTGCCTGTTCCATGTCCGCCGTCATGGAGGCGGAGAAACCGAGCCCGCCTCCGGCCCCGCCCATCAACTCGGCGAAGCGCGCCGGGAACAACTGGCTGGGGACGAGGTACGTCTCGGCCTCGACCATCCGCTCGATCGCGGCCGTCGTCCAGCCCGTCCCCATGGTCGACGACGTCGATCCCGGCGTCGAGCGCCATGTGCAGCGCCTCGCGGTTGGCGATGTGGCCGCGCACCGAGCGCGCCGCGCTGATGCGCCGCCTCTATCCCCGCCGTGATCTCCTCCCTGGTCATCTCCGTCTGCTCGGCCGGCGCCACCGTGCCGTGGCCCCCGGTGACGAACATCTTGATGATCTCGTGCCCCCTCCTTGACCTCTTGGCGGACCGCCCGCCGGAACTCCGCCGGACCATCGGAGCGGTTGATGGCGCCGCGGGCTCCGACGTCCCAGTACCACGCGAAGCTCTTGTCGCCCGCGTGCCCGGTGGTGCTCACGTCGCGGCTGCCTGCCATCAGGCGCGGGCCCGGGAACAACCCTTCGCCTATGGCCGCCTTCATGGACGCGTCGATGGCGAAGGGCGCGCCAGCGCTCACCGCCCCGGTGAAGCCGCAACGCAACAGGAGCTCGAGGTGATGGGCCGCCCGCACGGCCTGGAGCGCCGGCGGCTCCTCGAGCCCGAAGGGTGCGGGCTTGGACCCGAGCTCGTGGTAGGTGGCGTGGAAGTGGCTGCTGACCATGGCCGGCATGACCGTGCGCCCGCCCAGGTCCACCACGCGGTCCCCGTCCCCTGGCGAGCCCTCGACCGTGACTTCGGTCCCTCTCGTCACTTCGCCGGTCCCAAGTCCGGTGCCGTCAGCGGCATCGGGGTGCACCGCGGCGATGCGCCGCTCGTCGACGACCACCGTGGTCCAGGGCCGGACGCCATCGGCGTCGATCACGGTGGCGCCGCGGAGCACGAGCCTAGGCACGGCCGGGCCGGACCTCGTCGCCCACGAGAACCAGAACGAGAACGGCTCTGATCACCGCGCCCACCATAGTGACGGGCATCCGGCCCGGCCCAGCGAACCCGTGATCGCGTATCGTTGGCGGCTCATCGCACCGTGGGGGTGAGCAATGGCGTACCGGGTGATCCAGTGGGCGACGGGCAACGTCGGCCGGGCAGCCATGGAGGGCGTGCAGGCGCATCCGGACCTGGATCTCGTCGGGTGCTGGGTGCACTCCGAGGCCAAGGACGGCCAGGACGCCGGGGTCCTCGCCGGCGGCGATCCCATCGGCGTGACCGCGACCGCCGACGTCGACGCGCTGCTGGCGCTCGAGGCCGACTGCGTCGTGTACAGCCCGATCTTCGCCGACCGGGCCGTCGTCGAAGCGATCCTCCGGTCGGGCAAGAACGTGGTCACGCCGCTCGGTTGGTTCTACCCGCCCGAGGGCGAGCGGACGGAGCTCAATGCGCTGTGCCGAGAGGCCCGCGTGACCCTGCACGGAACCGGGATCCACCCGGGGGGCATCACCGAGCGGTTCCCCCTCATGGTGTCCGCTCTTTCGGGTTCGATCACCCGGGTCAGGGCCGAGGAGTTCTCCGACATCCGTACGTACGGCGCACCCGACGTCATCCGAGACTGGATGCTCTTCGGCAAGACTCCCGACGAGGCGCGCCGCAGCATCATGGCCGAGGCGCTCGGTGCGGGATTCCGCCAGTCGGTCCACATGGTCGCCGACGAGCTCGGCTTCGAGCTCGATCCGACGCTGCGCACGACGCACGAGATGGCGGTCGCCACTGCGCCCATCGAGTCGCCCATCGGGACGATCGCCCCCGGGCTCGTCGCGGCCCAACGTTTCCGTTGGGAGGGTCTGGTCGACGGTGAGCCGGTCGTCACCGCGGCCGTCAACTGGTTGATGGGCGAGGACCACCTGGACCCGCCGTGGAACTTCGGTGACGGCGGAGAGCACTTCGAAGTGGAGGTCACCGGGGACCCCTGCTGTCTGGTGACGTTCCGCAAGCTCCACCCCGAATCGATAGAGGCAGGTCTGGCACGAAACCCCGGCGTCGTCGCAACGGCGATGCACTGCGTGAACGCCGTGCCCTACGTATGCGACGCCGAACCGGGGCTGCTCACCTACCTCGAGATGCCACTCGTCGCGGGCCGGGCCGCCGGGGGCCGTTCTCGCGGCCGGGCCAGCTCCCGGACCCGGACGAGCGGGTGATCCTCGACCGCTTTCGCCTCGACGGACAGGTCGCGATCGTCACCGGCGCCGGGCTGGGCATCGGCCGCGGCATCGCGGTCGGCCTGGCCGAGGCCGGCGCCGACGTGGTCCTGGCGGCTCGCACGCGGGACGATCTGGAGGAGGTCGCGGTCCTGGTGGAGGGGACCGGGCGCCGTGCGCTCGTCGTCCCCACCGACGTCACCGACCTTGGACAGCTCGAGCACTTGGTGGACGCCGCGGTCGGCGAGTTCGGGCGCCTCGACGTGGCGGTCAACAACGCGGGCGGGGCCATGCCCCGGGCGGCCATGGAAACGAGCGCCGGCTTCTTGGAGCGGGCGTTCCACTTCAACGTCACCGCACCGTTCACCCTGACCAAGCTGGCGGCCCGCCGCATCGTCGACACGGCCGGCACCGGGGCCGTCGTGAACATCTCGTCACGCTCCGCGTCCATGACACAGACGAGCTTCGCCGCCTACGGCGCGGTCAAGGCGGCGCTCGACCGCCTCACCCGCAACATGGCGCCCGAGCTGGCGCCCCGAGTCCGGCTCAATGCGATTGACGTCGGGGGCGTCGCAACACGCTCGCTCGACGTCGTCCTCACCGACGAGGGGCTGCGGCGGCAGTTTCTCGAGCACACGCCCATGGGCCGTCCGGGTGAGCCCGAGGACATCGCCTGCGCGGTGGTCTACCTGGCCTCCGACGCCAGCTCCTGGGTGACGGGCAAGGTCTTCGAGATCGACGGGGGCACCGAGGCGCCCGCCATCATGGTCCCCGTCGCGCCCCTCGAACCGTCCGGCTGACCGGTCTGGAGTTCTTCGCCTACCTGGCCGCCGCCGAAGCCAGCTCGGCTTCAGCGTCCTCCGGTTGGGACACGGGAGGACCCGAAGGCGCAGAGCCGGCGGGGTGCCGGCTCATCTTCCGGCGTCGACGGTTCCGTCGTCGCGTGCTCGCCATCCGCCAGAGGATGCCCAGCAAGAGCCCGATGCAGATTCCCGCTCCCAGGCCCCACCCAAAGATCACGGCCCGGGCGCCACCGAAGCACACGCCACGCGCGCTCTCCTCGTAGGAACTGAACGCGGACACCGTGCAGCCGAACGGTTGGGAGCCCGAGCCCGAGCCGAAGACAAGGGCGATGCCGCCAACGACGACGAACGCGGCCAGGGTGGCGATGATCCCCCAGAGCCACCACCACCGCCTCCTGATGCCGAGCGGCGGCATCTGGCCGTCGAGGGTGCGGACCATGGCGGCGGTGACGCCCAGAGCGGGTAAGAGAAGGCCGACCAACATGAGGGTGGCGCGCGCCAGCCCCCCGTGCTGCCAGGAGTAGGCCACGACGAGTCCACCGACGACGACCGCGACGGCGGCGATGCCCCACCATGCGGCGAGCAACCGCGACCGCGCCGCGGCGTCCGCCTTTTTGATCGCTGCGATGAACCGGTCGTGGGTGATCTCGAACCAACGCGCCCCGGCGCGATCTTCTGCTCTGAGCATGTGCTTGCTCTCGAGCTCGGCCACGGCGGCGTTGGGCATCCCGGCCGTGGCGTGGTCCCCCTGGTAGGCGGAGGCTCGCGTGCCGGCGGGTGTGATGAGGACCCGCTCGAACCAGCGGCGGATGTAGGGAGCGCTCACCGCGGCATGGCGCGCGGTCTCGGCCACGCAGTTGTCGTAGAAGCGCGCCAGCGCAGAGGTGGGGTCGCCGATCTTCGCCACCTGGTCCTTCGTGATGACCGACGTGGCGTCGGGCAGGGATCGCCACAGCTCGCTGCAGACCACCTGGAGCTGCACGGGCTCGACGTACTCGCCGGTGGTCTCGCCGGCAGCCCCACTCCCGCGCCGCACCTTGATCGTCATGAGGTCGGTGACCAGATCCTCCACGACACCTTCGGCGAAGCCGATGCTGGTCAAGCGTTGAACCGGCCCCTCAATCGCCTCAATCGCCTCGTCACGGTCGAGCCTGGGTAGCCGCAGGTGCGCCTTCAGACCGTCGGGGAGCTGCGTGACCGCATCGAGCACGTCAGCCAGATGGTCCTCGCGGACGACAAAAACCAGGCGCAGCCTGAGGTCCTCACGGAGGGCCCTCGCCAGGTCGTCGAGGAACGGGACCCGGTCCTCCCAGTGCCCGGGGAAGGCCGTGTAGAGCTCCTCGAACTGGTCGAAGACGGCGAGGCGAATGGTCGGATCGCCGTAGGGGTCCGTGCCGTGCGGGATCGCGCGCAAGGCCGCGCTCACCCCGGTCGGATCGCCCGACGGCCGCATCCCCCAGCTGGCCAAGGTGTAGTGGACAAAGGGATTGCCCTGGCCGAGATAGCCCTCCACGCCCGCGCCCTGGACCCGCGCCACCGGAAGAACCTCCATACCCGCTGCTCGCGCCGCGGGAAGGAGGCCCGCGTAAATCAGCGACGACTTACCGGTGCCCGACTGCCCGTAGACGACACAAGTCTGGAAGGCCGACACGAGAGCGAAAAGCTCGTCGGTGACCGCGCCGCGGCCGAAGAACCGGTCGACGTCCGTCTCGCCGAACGGCCTCGGCCCGACGAAGGGCTGGGAGCGTCCGGGCGGGGCGTCAGGCGGCGACGGTGCGGTATGCATCCCATCGGCTTCGAAGCTCGGAGAAGAACTCCTCCTTGTCGCCCCAGTAGACCTTGACGGCCATCCCCGCGAAGTACGCGGCCAGATACTTCTGCTCGTCTTCGTCGCGAGGAAGTTGAAGGGCGAAGTGCGAGCTCTGGGCGGCTGCGGGCAACGACAGCTTGATCATCCGGAAGAGCACGCGGAAGGTCCAGTCGGCGAGGCTGTACCCGACGAAGAGACAGGTGCTCGAAAGAGCCTGGTACACAGGGGGAGGCAACATCGTCGTCGTGTGCGACCTGAGGGCAGCGAGGAAGTCGAGGTAGTCGTCCTCGGTGATGACCATGGAGTCCTCCACGGCATCGGCTCCGTGGAGGTGGTACAGCCACGGTTGCTCCGGCGACGGGCTCCCCCACCTCTTGATCGACTTGGCGCCCATCTGCTTGGTGTTCCAATCGTCGGCGGAATCGTTCCAGTCGCAGATGAGCCTCTTCGGTGGTCGCCCCACCGCAGTAAGGGCGTCCGCCATGAACGAGTCGTAGTTGGTCGTGACGTAGAGCGGGAGTGGGAGATCGGCCAGCACCCGGTGGCACTCGTGCGGATCGGAGAAGTCCGGTGGAGTGGTGCCCTTGAAGATCTCGAGCAGCCTGCGTCGCGGTTCCACCGCGTCCACCTTGAGGGCAAGGTACTGGGCGACCCGGGCCAGGTCGTCGCGGTCGTCGAGGGGGTAGGCGTACTTCTCCGCCCAGGCCCGAGCGATCTCCGCCCCCTTGGGGTGCGGGCTGACTCCGGCACCGATGAACGGGGTGATCCGTCCGTCGGCCATCCTCCGCAGGAACGCGTCCCAGTTGCTCTCGTCGAGATCCTGAGCCACCCGCGTCGTCCCCTTTCCGCCTGGCCGAATGCTACAAGGGTCAAGGTCCGGCGGCGAGGAATGGAGAAGGAATGGATGACGGGGAAGTAGCCTCCGGGAAGCCGGACGGACTGTGGGGGCCAAGGTGTCTCAGTAGGTCGTTGACAGCCGAGTCGGACCGACGGATCCTTTTGCCCATGAATTACCGAGGCGAGAACGCGCGCACCGGGCTCTTTTCGGTTCGAGGCGCCTGATGGCGGCGTGGATCGCAGTGATCGCCGCTGTCGTGTCGGGTCTGTTCGCGCTGGCCACGCTGTGGTTGACCCGGCGTCAGGCGCTCAAAGATCGGCTGACCGCCGCCGACGAGGTGGCGATGGACTTCCGGATGCCGCTCCTCGCTGCGGCGTCCGATCTGCAGGCCCGTTTCTTCAACATCCGGCGGCAGGAGTTCCTCGTGCGTTTCGCCGACCCCGCAGCCAGCCGGGCACGCCCCGAGTACCCCGTCGTCCACACCCTGTACCTGATCGCCCAGTACTTCTGTTACGCCGAGATCATCCGCCGTGGTGCGCTCTTCTTGGATCCGGTCAACCGTGAGCGACAGCGCGAGCTCATCGAGCAACTTGAACAGACCCGCGACACCTTCTCGCGCAGCGACATCGACCCGACCTTGTGCGTATTCCGGGGTGAGCAGCGGGCCATCGGCGAAGTCATGCTCACCGAGACCCGTGCCGCTCCGGGAAAGGCCAGGGAGTGGGACTGCATGGGGTACGCCAGCTTCGTCGAACGCATTCCCCGCCCTGAAGTGGGCAAGTGGTTCGCACTTCTCAAGGACGACATGATGCGTCTCAAGGACGAACTCGACAGCCATGACGAACGACTCGTCGCCTTGCAGCACTCCCTCATCGATCTCGTCTGTCTCATCGACCCCGACGGCGGGCACATCACCATGAACCAGCGTGAGCGCCTGTAGGGCAATGCCGCCGACGGCGAAGGAACTAGGAGTGCCGCATCAGCCAGCGTTGCGACGTTCTGCCCGGCAAGTCGCGACTTATAACCGGTGTACGGGGGCCACTTGTGCCCTCGCCCGGCTTAGGGCAATTCCCGAATCCTTCGCGCCAAGTACCAGGAGAAGTAACCTCGATACCTCTCCTGAAGATCGTTCCGTCGCCAGTCCCGCCCGTCGATTTGTCCCCGACATAGCAGTCGTCCGCAGTGGCACTCCATTGAGC
This sequence comes from uncultured Acidimicrobiaceae bacterium, assembly GCA_963767195.1. Lineage (GTDB taxonomy): Bacteria > Actinomycetota > Acidimicrobiia > Acidimicrobiales > RAAP-2 > Bog-473. Next base: position 2,043,585 of record CAVYDA010000001.1, read on the forward strand.
CGTCAAAATCATCGAAGAGGGCGTAATCGGTTGTCAGCTCCTCTCCGACATCGATATCGCGCATCGCGATGAGGACGCTGTTGCCGCCAAAACCGACGTTCGGCTCACAGGAGTGGTTGAGGAAGAGCATGACCGACTCATACTCCTCGTCAGTCAGCGCCACGAGATGAAGATCATCGGTGATCTGCACGTCCGAAATTCTGGAGCTCAAGAGGCAAGGACTGGAGCGCCGCGGTGGACACGATGTGGCCGCCTTTCACGGCGACCACCTCATCCTTTTCGATCGCCTGGACGGCAACGAGGCCACGACCCGCGATGTCACTTTCGATCCCCTTGGCCGCCTTGGGGGATATCCACGATGCGATCACGTGGTAATTCTGGCCCAACGATCAGTTGGTGGTCCATGACCGCTATCCGGCGTATGGGGACACCCTCAGCGCCCGCCTACGACGGCTGTGGCCCTTCGGTCAGCCTGGCGATGACCCGATGGACTCGAGCAGGTCGTCCACGGTTAGATGCTGCCCAAACCGGGCTTGAATGCAGACACGGGTACTGCTGAGTACGGTGAAAGAACCATGGGCGACTCTCCGGCAGCGGCTGCCTCAGCTCCAGATGCTGTCTTCTCCGCGGACGATGACCTCCGCACACTTTGGATCAAGGCCTATCAGGGTGAGGTGAGCGGTGAACTGCTCTTCACCGGCTTGGCCGAGCGTGCCGACAATCTCTCCCATCGGCAGAAGCTACATGTATTGGCCCTGTTGGAGCGCCGCACAAGAGAGGCCCTCGTGCCCGTCATGGAACGAAGTGGATTGCCGACCGATCCCGACCCACAGACTGTGGCGGACACCAAGACCATCACAGATATGGCGGCGTCGATGTCGTGGGCAGATCTGTGGGCTTCGGGTGAGTCCATCACCACTCAGTTCCTCGCCCTCTACCGCCGAATCGGCGAGTTGGCTGAGACTGAGCAGGAGGCGGCGGCCCTCCTTGTGGCCCACGAAGAGGCCCTACGTGACTTCGCCCGAATCGAACGTGCTGGCGGGAGCGACGACTCGTTAGGAGCCATCCGCTCGCTTCCCCACATGGGCTGAGCGACTGCCTCGGTAACTGAGACGCGGACGGACGCATCACTACTAAAGGCTCCCCATGAGCACAGAAGGTCAAGTGCGCCTCCGTCCCGACGAAAGGGGACACGTCCAACCCGCTCAACAGGGGTTCGATCAGACCAGACCTTTGGCGGGATACTGACACTTTCCAGATCCATCTCTACGCCTCAGGTTCCCCAGCGTCATCGGGTCGTTAGCCGCTCGGCATCGGGGCCGGCTGCAAGACAATTACCGGGATGCGGCGGTTGCCGGCGCGCTGTGCGTAATGGTTGCGTGGCGGGTACACCGACACGTCCAACTCCCATAGGCGCTGGCGCTCCTCACCCTCGGCCTCATAGGCCTCCATCTCGTGATGCTGGCCGCGAAAGCCGGCGCTACACCGCGGATTGGCTTTGAGGTTGTAGTACCAGGCCGGATTCTGCTGCTTGCCATAGTTCGAAGCAACGAGCACGAGCCGATCACGATCGGGCACTCCGACGAGGGGCAAGGTCCGTGGTTCGCCGGAACGGGCACCGACGGTCGTGAGCTCGATGATGGGTAGCCCGGTCAGGGCGGCCGAGACGGAGTGACGCCCGGCGCTGCGTCGCAGTACCGGACCATCGAGGTGGTGCAGCACCCGTGCGAACAGCCACGCCATAGGCCGCGTTCCGGCCAGAAGCCGCATACCGCGCTGCACGACATTGGCTTGGTCGAAACGCACCGCCCCAGCGATTTCCTCAACCATCGAGAGAACGTAGCCCACTGTGTTGTGTTCGGTGGGCAAAGGAGCCCTAATCCCAATGTGCTGGTAGGTGGCGCCCACTCCCGGCGAACTAAGGCAGTCATGGGTCTCGCCTGACACGATGTGCCGATGACCGACGACGAGTTTCTGGAGACTGTCATCAGCGCATGCCAACGGCTCCCTAATGCCGAGGCGGTCAACCTCGGCGGGTCACGAGTCCGCGGGGACAACAGACCAGACAGCGACTGGGACTTCGCTGTCTATTACCGGGGGGAGATTGATCCTCGCCCGCTCGAAGGGCTGGGTTGGCCCGGGCGGGTGTTCCGCCCCTTCGAGTGGGGCCAAGTCATGTACGGAGGAGCTGTCTTCGACCTGGACGGACGGCACTTCGACATCCACTATCGCAACTTCGATGTCGTTGAGCACTGGACTCATGAGGCGACCGAGGGCAGGTTCGAAGTCCACATTCTGGGTTTCCACCTCGCCGGAATACCGACTTACATGCTGGCCGGGGAGTTGGCTACGGGCCAGACTTTGTGGGGCGACCTTCCACGACCGGTCTACCCCGAAGCGCTCCGAAGGTCCGCGCCACCCTTCTGGTTGGACCGGGCTGACCGGGAGCTCGACTACGCCAACTATTGGGCAGTCTCGTCCAACCCGATCAACTGCGCTGGGGCGCTGGCAAGAATACTTCTCCAAGGCGCGCACGCTCGGTTGGCTCACCGAGGCATCTGGACACTCAACGAGAAGCGAATGGTCGAGTGGGCAAATCTGACAAATCTCTACGGAAGATTCTCAAGCCTCGGGTGGACAAAGGACGACCTGACAATCGCAATCCAGGAAGTTCGGGAATCAATCAGCGAGATTGAAGGCGAGGTCTCGAACGAGCACTGAACCGGCGGTCGGGGGCAGCAGGCGGATCACACGTATAACCGGCGATCGAGGACACCTAGGAACAGCAGGGCATGGCTGCTGTGAGGGATGTCCGGGACGGGCGCCACGCCGCCACGAACTGTCGGTGTACCCGAATCTATGGTGCGCACATGCAGCATGGGGAGTATGCCGGTTTCCTAGCACTTTCCGCCCAGTCAATACGGACGAGCAGCTCAAGAAGCGTTGGGCGACCTTCGATAGGACGTCTCTACCGAAACTCCTGACGAACTCCTATCCGACGCTATCGCCGTGAAATCGGGTTTAATGCATCACAGCCCCTCCTTCAAAGTCGACCAAGTGATGGTGCATGCACAGCCGGAGACCTACCGCCAGCTCGGCCTTGTGTGCCTCGCCGTGCTCTTCCATCCGGATGTCGACGCCGTCGACCTGCACCTCAGTAGGTCTAGCGACGCTATCTGGCCATCGACACGAAGCACCGCCGCATGAACATTTGTGGAACGTGCACGCTGACGACGGATAGTGAGGATCGTCGGCAGCCTCTCTGAAGTGCCGAAACGCGGCATGGTTCCGGCGAACGGGGGCAGTCCGGGCGCATCCGGCGTAGCCTTCCCGTGTGACGAAAATCGCAGAGCGACTTCAAGCAGCTCAGATAAAAATCAATATCGCACGCGACGCCGTAAGAGAAGACGACGGAGCGTCGCCCGTGCTTGCGGCGGTCGTCAACGAGTTCGCCAACAAGGGGGAGAAGGCAGCTCAATCGCGGGACGAGCGCGTGGCGGTCATTGAGCTGGAGCAAGCCGGTGACAGTGCCAAAGTGGCGGTGGAGGCTGACCCAGGCGTGTCATCCGCTACTCGGGACGCCATCTTAGAAGCGCATCTCGCGATCTGTATCGCGAAGAGCAAGCTCGATCTCTAACCCCGCGCAAGGGGTCGCAAGGGTCGGGACAAACGGAGTGAGTTGACGTGGTTCTCCCGGCGTATGGGAACAACCAGGGTTTTGCTCGAAGCTTCCGAGGCGACCGTCAGGTGGCACCCCCGGCCCAAGGGCCCACGCCGCCGATCCGGTCGATGGAGTAACGCACGATGTACCCGGTCTGTGACTGGTCCGGATACTCGACATCGGGTCCGACGTAGGCCTTGGCGAGTCGTGTCAGCAATGGCCCGGCGAGGCGGAGGGGCCCGATGGTGGCGGTTGCGTGGATGATGGCGTACGGGCTCATCCAGTCACCGGGCCGTTGGGGCGGGGCGAACGACAGCACGACGCGGGGATCGCGCTGCATGTTGCGAAGCTTCGCGTTGTACCGCATGTGGGTACTGATGAGGTCGTCACCGTCGAATCCGATCCAGATCGCCGTCACCTGGGGGCTCCCGTCGGCGTTGATGGTTGAGACGTAGGTCAGCGGGCCCGATTCGACCAGGTCTCTGAGTTCTTGGGGCAGTGCGACGGTCACTGCTCGCTCGCTTCGATGTCAAGGTGGGACCGCCCGCTCGACCACACCGGTCGGAGGTTCAGCGTCTGGAACCGCCAGATACTCCGTCGGTTCTTAGCCCTGGGGTGCGAAGAACTCAAGTGCGATGTTGTCGGGATCTCGAAACGACAATGCCGAGTAGTAAGGCGTGTCCACGATGCCACCGTTGGGGATGCCGAGTTCGTTCAGACGGATTTCCCATGCCTTTAACTCATCGCGGTTGGCACAGCCGAAAGCCAGATGATCGAGCCCCGGCCGCCGCTCGTTGAACGGCTCAGTGCTGTCCAAGTCAGGGAACTGAGTTACGCCAACGATTGTGCCGCCGGTAAGCCAAGCGACGCGCCGGAACGGACCTGTGTCCTCGTCAAGGATTGGGTCCGAGCCGAACAGATCCTTGTACCAAGGCATACTCCGCTCAAGGCTCGTAACCGTTAGCGCCACGTGAGTAATCGCCGGGAACTCAGGCATCTCTTTTCTCCCCTTCGCACCTCGTGGACGCAGCGAATGCTACCTCTTTGGCTGGCAACTCTCGGGGAGTAAAAGCTATCTGGCAGCACCAGTCGCCGCGCTAACTGAGGCCCAGTCGCGGCGGACGGGGGCACTCTGGCTGGGCCAATCGATAGCCTTGGAGCGTGGCTGAGCGACCCACCATCACCGGATTCCAATTTCAAGAGGAACCTGTCGCCTCCGAACTCGATCTGGCCAACTGGTTCGGACAACCAGTCTGGGTGCCCGCACAATGGCCGGTGGACCTCAACCCTCCTGAGTACCTGTTGATGCTTCCTCCGACCGGTCGGGACGCCCATGACCTTCGCTCTCACTACCAGCTTCGTTCGATCACAGATGGTCGCCTATTGGTGGTGTCGGGTCACAAGCGGCGGCCGGGGCACTTGGAAAGCGGTTTGGTTCCATTGGAAGGAGAACAGTTCGTGACCCTGACCAGAGCCGCCGACCAACAGCCGCACATCGTTGTCCGTGCGCCGGTGTGGGACGTCCATGTGATGGGCTCGGTCACTCCGGACATGGCCCTATTTGTCGCGAGAAGCCTCCGACATGTGACTGCGACCGGCCTCTAACCGGCAGCCTGTTTTTCATCGTTCGGCGAGAGCGCTGTGGGGCATGCTGCGCACCAACCCGGCAATAGGGGGCAGGCACCTCGAATCGATGCTCCCCTCAGGAGCCTGCCGGGGCCTCTTGTACGGAACGGGACAGCAGACAGAATTCATTCCCTTCCGGATCGGCGAGCACAACCCAAGTGGCCTCGGATGTTTGGCCCACGTCGATCCTTTGGGCCCCGAGATCCAGCAGGCGGCGGAGCTCATTGCTCTGAGTGGATCCATCTGCACGAAGGTCAAAGTGAAGCCGGTTCTTCACCGTCTTCTTCTCGCGCACGAGTCCGAATTCGATGATTGGCCCCAACCCGTTTGGTGGGCCTATGTCCGCCCCGGTGGAATCGAGAAGGAGGATCTCCCAACCAAGAGCAGCACACCAGAACTCGGCCACCCTGCGAGGATCGACAGCAGCTATAGAAATGGCCGCGATTCGGCTTGTCATGCTCCGAGTTTGCCATCGGAAGCAGTCAACGGGTATCCCACACAGCAGTGACGGTTTTCGGTCGGACTGGGAACATGTCGCACTCCTGTCGAAGGAGGCAGGTCAGCGCCATACCGTGGTGGTGTGAGTGTTTGGGGTTCCAACGGACAAGCGAACTAGGGGGATACGAGCGGATGTTGCACGAGCACAGGCAGCTCTTCATCACTCATGAGCAGCGGTTCAGGTTTGCCTCGTTTGATGAGCATGGCCGCCGACGATGCCGGCATGCCATAGGACCCAGAGCTTCGTTCAGCCCGTGTCGCATATCTCGAAATGGGACACCCGCCTGGCGTTGGGGAACTGACCAGAGGACGCCGAAATCATCGAGCATGCCCCAGTGCCTCGGTGGGGTTGGGGCGAAGCGCCTCCCTGTCAGCCGCAAAGCTCCTGAATGAGCACCCTCCGCGAGACGCGGCGTCAGAGTGTCCCCGAAGTACCGCAGGGTGGCACCCGAGCCCGGCGTATTGGGGCAGTCTCATCCGGCTGCGGTCCGAGCTTCCAGAGCCGGAACCCAGTGGTGGCGGTATCGCGCCTGGAGTTCGGGCAGGCACCAGTCGTTACTCGAGACCACGCCCCGACAGATCGGAGAGCCACAACTACAGGCCATTGAGAACCCAGCGGCTCCCGACTGAGTGCCGTAGTCGATCGTCAGTTCTTCTCCGACGCCAACAGCGCGCCGCGTGGCGATCTCGTAGGGGCCCACGTGCCACATACTGGGATCGCAGCTGTGGTTGCCGAAGTGGATCAGGGTCCCTGGCGGCAAGACAAGGTGAGCGTCCTCATAGATGGTGAGGGTGTCCACGTAGGAATGTGAGGGGTCGGCATTTGCGCGCTCGATCAGCCGACCTAGCTCTTTTGTCGAGACGAGCCGACCGTTGAGGCGAAGGACGACCTCGCCCGTGGGGAGTTCGTCCGTAGCAAAGAGTCCCCTCCCCTCGATGCTGGAGTCCCTGACAGCAAGGTGCGGATGGACCCATAGGTTCTCGGGTGGTGCCTCAGCCACCTGAACATTGTGCCCGAAGCCGGGGTCGGGGTCACTTCTCGTTCGGTCGTTCCGAAACGGTCGATCGGATCAAAGGGTTGTCTCGTTTTCGCCCTCTGGCAGCGCACTTGTCTACGGGAGGAACACCGGGCTCAGCGGGAGGTCCATTGCCACGCGGCGACCTGGTCCATGTCTTCGTCAGTGAGCCGCATCAAGAGTTGGGCGAGTTTTCGGAAATCAGCGTCAGGGAGTGTCACCACCCTTAATCCTTCCCGAAACCGGAGCTGTCCTACCTACCCGACGATTATCAGCAGAAATTTCCCTTCACGAGCATGGCCCTTCCGACAAAGCTGCCGCCTAAGAATTCCTTGCCCTTGTATTCTTGCGGGCTCGTAGTGGAGACGAAATGGCCGGTAAAGGACTGGCCTTCGTCGTTCCCGCCCGTCCAGATCATCGAGATGGTTTTTCCGCCACCGCTCCACATTCCGTTGTCGCCTCCGGTATCCGAAGCGAATCCACCACCGGAGTAGAAAACGACCATCTCACCGCAGCCAAACTTAGATTCGAACGACCAGGTCGATTCGTTCTTGACCTTCAGTGCCGCGGCCGAGCCTGTACCTACTCCCACCAGTCCGAAGCTCATCGCCGTCGCGAGTCCCGCTGCCATCAATCCCCTACGTCGCAACATGAGCTGATCCTCCTTGCACGATACGGGGCAACCTACGGTTCCGAGCTGGATCCGTCAATGGGTTTGGGACGTGGGTGCTCGTAGTGCCGTGAGGGCTGTCCTGTGGTCGTCGACTGAGCGCCGCTGCTTCCAGGTAGAGCACCGATGGTGCAGGCGCGGCGCGACGGCGGGACAAATGGACCCATGTGGAGCGAGGCACCCTTCTCGTTCCGACCGATAGCACCCCGACCCGGCGTAGGGGCACCCCGCGAGCCATCGTCCTCACTCAGATCCCGACGGCGTGGCGGCCGCCCTCGAGCCAGGTTCGTAGTGCCGGATCTAGAGTCGACGCTGAGGTCTCATACAGCACGAGATCGTCGGAGTTCAACACACCGCGCCATCGACCGCTGTCGCCCTTGTAGAAAAAGCTGTCTGCGCCGCCCTTCCACACCATCGTCATCGGGTCGTCGAAGTGACGTGCTTCATCGCGCATGGCGTCGAATCCGACTGTTGCCAGTAAAGCAGGCCAGGAATCCTCGCTGACATCTATGGCGCAGAAATCGGCGATCCGCCGCATCTCAGTCTCGGGGTCGGCTTTGAGATCACCGAAGTGGACAAGCAACACGTTGGGAAGCTCTCGTACCGCCCACCAGGTCCATAAATGGTGGTGATGTGACCAGAATGGCCAGCCGTCGGTTTCCCACTCGAACCATCCCTCACTCACCCACCGAGGCCACAACTCGCGTGGCGTCGCCGGGCAACGAGGGAATTCTGGCCCCGGCCGGTCAGGGTCGTTGAAGAGTTCGAACATCATGTCCGTGTAGGACGAATAGTGGTTGAACAACGACATGAAGACGTCGCGGGTGTCACGGCCCACGACGATGTACCTTGACCGTGGGAAGAACCTCAGGCCATCAGCGGCCAGATGGCTCTTCATGAACCTTCGATGACGCTGTGCCTCGAGACGATCGAGAATCGGTTGGAGAGGTCCCGTGAACCGTGAGTCGATCCACGGCGAAATTTCGCTCAATCTCGCAGGCAGGGGCTCTGGTCCGAGGATCAGGGCAGCGAGGATGCGCTGCGTCCAGGTCGTCCCGGCCTTGTACGCCGTTGTGACGAAGATGTCGTCGTCACGTGGCACGAAGTGGTCCCAACGGGTGCTGTCGAGATGGTGGTTTCGGTACTCCCGCGTTCGCTCGGGTGGTTCGAGCCTCATGGGAGCACATCATCTCACGAGGCAATTCTTGGAGCTGAGCCGAACGAGCCTGACTGGCATCGTCCTCGTCCCGGCGGTATGAACTCACCCTCTGTGGAACTCAGGGCCACAAGGCGGGATCGCCCTCAGGTCTCTGAAACAACCACGACGTAGAAGCGGCCGGCGAATAGAACCCTTCCACCGATCTCGTCGGCGAGTGAGCATTCCGATGAATCCGTACACCAGTTCCGACGTTTTCGTACACGTCCGGCGAACCGGTGGTCGGAGGCCGCATAGCGGCCGACGGCAGGTTCTGGCTATCCCCTGACGTTCACCTCCTTGGTGGTCTCGGACGGGCAGTCTGTCACGGTCGGAACGACCGTGGTCGGTTGTTGCCGTGAAGGCGTTGGTCCAGGACGAAGGGTGGGTATTGGGGTCCAGCCACCTCGGTTCGTGGCCTCCTGGAGCCGCACAGAAGGAGGCGTTTGGTGCGATCGGCGTCCCATGGCCCTCATGAGCGCTTCTGGGCGGGTTGGCGACGAGGCTTGGCAGCGTCGGAGGCGGTGTCGGCGGCGCCAACAGCGGGACGTCGCAGGGACTCGCCGTGTAGCTCGATGCGGTGCACCTTCTCGAGCAGGCGGTCGAGCACGGCGTCGGCGATCGTCGCGTCCCCCAGCGCCTCGTGCCAGTGCTCGACCGGGAGCTGTGAGGTGACGATGGTCGAGCGCAAGCCGCTGCGGTCCTCGATGACCTCGAGCAGATCGGCCGCCTGGTCCGGTCCGAGAGGCCGGAGCAGAAAGTCGTCGACCACCAAGACGCCGACCCGGGTCCAGGCCGCCATCAGGCGGGCTAGGCGTCCGTCGGCGCGGGCGATGGTGATCTCGTCAAACAGACGCGGGGCACGCACGTAGAGGGCGCTGTGTCCCCGTCGGATCGCCGCGTGCGCGAGCGCGCACGCCACATAGGTTTTGCCGACACCGGTCGGGCCCACGACCACCACTGATTGGTGATGCTCGAGGTAATGGGCGTCGGCCAACGAGAGGATCTGGGCGCGGTCGAGTCCGCGCGGGCGGCGGAAGTCGATGTCTTCGACCGTGGCGGGGATCTTGAGCTTGGCCGCCTTGAGGAGCCGGGTCATGCGGCGGTTCTCCCGGCTCATCAGCTCCTTGTCGACGAGCAGGCCCAGGCGCTCTTCGAAGCCGAGCCCCTCGTAGTCGCGATGGCCGCGCTGTTCGGCCAGTCCCTCGGCCATGGCCACCAGGTTGAGCGCGAGCAGGCCTTCGGTGGTGGGTTGGGTGAGCATGGCGGATCTCCTCTTCAGCGGTAGTACGCGCCACCGCGGACGTTGCGGTGGTGGGGATGGGCGACGACAGGGCGGACGTCGGGCAACGGCAGGCGGTCGAGGTTGTGGGCGAGGATCGACTGCACCGAGCGATAGGAGTAGGCGCCGAGCGCAAGCGCGCGGACACAGGCCGCCTCACAGCGATCGTTTCCGTGGCGGGCGCCGAGACGGATGATCCCGAGCGCAGCCCGATAGCCCTGCTCGGGGTGCCGGCGACGCTCCAAGATGCCCGCGACGAGCGCGGCGGTCGAAGGGCCGGTCGCTTCTGCCCAGGCCACGATCCGCGACGGGGTCCACTCGGCGTGGCGTCGATGGGCCTCTGGCATGTGAGCGTGGTCGGTGCTGTAGGCGCAGGGCACGAAGCTGCGCACGTGCGAGGCCACGCGCCGCGACTTGTAGAACACCTCGACGGTGGAATCCGCGGTGCGGGTGTAGACCTCGGCCCGGGCCAGCTGGTAGGGCACCGAGTAGTAGTGCTTGTCGATCTCGACGTGGTAGTCGATGTTGACCTTGGCCTTCTTCCACGAGGCGAAGCCGTAACGCACCGGTGGCAGGGGCCGCAGCGCCGGGCGGTCGAGGGTTAAGAAGAGCTCTTCGCGAGCCGTCCATCTTCTTGAACGGCCGGGCGTTGATGGACTCGATGCAGGCAGCGATGGCGACGTTGGCTTCGGCGAGGGAGGTGAAGCGACGGTTGCGCAGCACGGCGATGATCCAGCGCTCGGCCATGAGCACCGCCGCTTCGGCCTTGGCCTTGTCCCGTGGCTTGTAAGGCCGGGCCGGGACGATGGCCATCGAGTAGTGCTCCGCGAACTCCTGGTAGGTGGCGTTGATGTCGGGCTCGTAGCGATTCGCCCGGGTGACCGCCGAGCGCAGGTTGTCGGGCACGCAGATCTCGGGGGCGCCACCGAAGAACTCGAGCGCATGCACGTTGCCCGCCACCCAGTGGACGAGCTCTTGGGAGCGCAGCGCCTCGGCGTAGATGTAGCTCGAGGCTCCGAGACAGGCCACAAACAGCTCGGCCTCGAAGACACGCTCCCCGCTGGCAGGGTCATAGATCGGGATGCGCATGCCCGGGAAGTCGACGAACATCTTCTCGCCGGCTCGATGGTGCTGGCGCATGACGACGTCGACCTTCTTGCGCCACGCCAGGTAGAGGTTGCAGAACTGGCTGTAACCCAGCCCATCGGGGTGGACCTCGCGGTACTCGAGCCACAGCAGCTGAAGGGTGACCCCCTTGCGTTTGAGCTCGGTGTGGACATGGCCCCAGTCGGGCAGTGGACGGCGCACGCTCGAGGGGGCGACCGGTGGGAACAGCGCCGCCTCGAGGGCGGCGTCATCCATGTCGCCTGGGAGCGGCCAGCTCAGCCCAGCCGCCTTGGCCCGCCCCAGGTGCTCAGAAAGGGTGGCGACCGGGATCCCGGTCGAGGCGCTGACCTGGCGACGACTCAGGTGCTCGCCATAGGTCAGCCGCAGGATGTCTCGGATCTTGCGCATGGCGGTGCGGGGTCTTGGCACCCGGTCCTCCTTCGAACGGACGTTGGTCCGAAGGAGGGTGGTGGGCCTACCTCACCTCACGCCAGCCCTATTGCAGCCTCCTTGTGTGGGTGCACGGATTCGATCGGAATCGGTGTACGGATTCGATCGGAACGGGTGTACGGAAACGATCGGAATCCGCACGGCGAGCTCGTGTGCGTCGAAATGACGTCGGAGAACTCTGTAGACCCTTCTGTCGAGCCCCGAAGTCCGTTGTTGCCATTCTTCAGCGGACACGCCGGCGGGGCGTCCGGAGTCGAGCACGATTATCTGAGATCCGACTCGTCGAGCCTCCTGCAAGAGCGCGGTCCGGTCGGGCTCGGCAAGGATTCCGTAGATGTGCGCCGCGAACACACGCCCGACGCACCGGTCACGCAGAGGCAGCTGGAGTGCATCGGCACGGATCACCGGGACCCCCGATTCACGCGAGAGCAAGACCCGGAGAGCTGCAGCACTCTGATCTAGCGCAATCCCCTTACCGGGCACGATCGAGGTGTAGGTACCTGGGCCGCTGCCGACCTCAAGGTATGTGGTGGGCTCAAGCGAGTGGAGCACCTCGCGAACCCGCGCGTCCTCCGCCAATAGTTCCGACGCAGAAGCGGTGATTCCGAGGCCGTGCCAGTAGTCGAGGGCATTGCGAACGTCTCGGCTTTCGTCGTCTTGGGCTCGGGTGAGGCCGTCTTGGGCACGAAACTGGACCCGGCGGTCGTAGTAGTCCCAGAGTTGGACCCGATACTCGGTGTCTTCGCTCACCACCATTCAGTCTGCCAAGACTGGCCGCCGCACAGTTGTGGCAGGCTTTCGCAGCGTCCCACGTCCGGCGGTCGGGGGCAGGAGCGGGCGAATTTCGGCGTGCAGGTATGGGCTATCCGGTCCTTCAAAGCATCAGCGAGTTGAAGCGAAAGATCCGGTTTTTCGGGGGCACTTCAGGTCGGAGCGATAACGGATGGGTCTCGAGCCCGTCCGAGCCCGGGTCCGAAACGCTCCGAAACGGCATTTATGTGACTGCCGGCCGGGGTGGGGGGCTAAGGCACGCCCGAGGGTACGCTCCTCCACGCATTCATCGCAGAGGTTGGTTCGCGCGACATGCCAGCCGCTTCAGTGGAGTCGGAGCTCGGCCGAGAACTCCGGTCCCGAGCGCGGCCGCCGGACTACCGCGAGAGTTCAGCCCGGCGCGACCACCAGGCCTCGGCGGCGGTCATTGCGCTCTCGGCTTCGTGGATGCCGTCGCCCACGAGCCCTGCGGTGGCAGCCCAGTGCAAGGGTACAAGGGCTACCGCCCCGGGGAGCCAACGGTGCTCGTCGCGGGTCAGCGGTTCCGGAGCCGTGCCTTCGTAGGCGTCGAGCAGTCGTCGCGGCTCGAGCAATTCGCCGCCCGGTGCGACGTGGTGCAGGCTGGCCGCGATGTCGTACAGCCGCTCCCTGACCCTCGCAAAATCCAGGTCGAAGGTGGCCCATGAGCCGTCTGACAGTTCTCCCATGTTGCCCAATTTGTAGTCCCCATGAATCGGAGTGCATGGCAGTTCGACCTCCTTCCGAAGCTTGGAGAGCTCGCCAGTCAGTTGGCGCATCCGATGCACGACCGGCTCGCTGCGGGGTCCGAGCCTGCGGCGCGTGTAGCCGATCGAGTAACGCAGTTGGCCGAAGGTTCTGTGGTCGTCGAGGGGTTCGGGCGGGCTGGGCTCCCAGACTGCTTTGAGCGCAGTGTGAAGGCGTCCGAGCTCCTCGAATAAGCGGACGTAGGAGTTTTCGTCCGCCCGTGGCTGGACGTGATCGATGAACTCCTCAATCTCAGCCCAACGATCAGCGACCCTCTGGAGGTCGCAGCCGGAAATCCGAATCGGCCGAGCGACGCGGACTTGCGTCCGCTGGAGCCGCTCCCGCAGGCGCCGCAGTCCCGCCACCCGGCCGCGGCGGACCCAGGGCCTATGAACCCGGAGGACAACCGGCGGCTCAGTGTCTATCCGCACGTTGAGGTTGAACCCACCGCCAATGTCTGCCCATCCGGCCCCTCGCGCGACGCGGGCGATCAGGGCCGAGACGGCCGGGTTATCTGGGCTGGCTCTAGGTCCGAACCAGCGCGGCAAGGGAGGGGGAGAGGTCGAAGCTTCGATTGCGGTCATGGCAATGGCCCACCAGCGCACCCGAGGAAGGGTCCGCCGGCGAGCACGGCGCAATCTACGCTATGACGGCCGGCACCCCGCAGCCCTTTCAGCTCGCCTGATCACCATCGTGGAGACGAGTAGCTGGTCCGTCGAGCGACCTGGCACCACCTAGCCGATAATGCCGGCTCCATCGCTCCGGTGTTAGCGGTCTCACCGTCCAGTATCGCTCCGGGCGGCGCCACCGATTCGGCGATCTGGAGCAAACTCGGCACAGCCGAGGGTCCGACAGAACCGTCCCAATATCCCGCATGCCACGACTGCGATATTCAGGAGAAGGGCATCGCCCCGAGATGCCGGTCGGGGATATGCGGGCTCAGAGGTAGCGACCCGGTGAACGGGGGCAGGTTGAGGCCAGCGGATTCCACCGGGTGCTGCTCCTCGGCCAGGCTGCAATCACCCGTCGATGTGAGAGCGTTCGGGCCCAAATGGATGGGATCAGATCAGAGATTTGTTGCCGCGGCAGGAAACTCGGATCAAGGCCGAACCAAATGGACCTCTTGGGGCTACAAAGGGATGGTGGACCCCAAATCGCAGCTCGGCGGCGAGCCCTCGGATATTGCGCGGTCTGAGCTCGAGGGATGCACCGACGAAGATCTGCTGATTCAGATTCATCAGGGCCAGCGGGACTTGGTGGAGCGACTGTACTGGCCTTCCCCCCGTCAGCCGGACAGGTTGATGTTGGGTTGATGGTATGTGTTGATGGACGCGATCTGCCCGGTGGTTGGTGCGACCTGGTTGCATTGCGGCCCTCTGCGACGACCTGAGAGGACGGTTTCACGCGGCCTCGGCGCTGGCAGTGACCACCGAGCGGGAATGGCGCAGTTCCCACTCGATCGGTGGGACTCCTCCGAGTGAACTGTGCAGGCGCACCGTGTTGTAGTGGTTGATCCAGGCGATGATGGCCCGGCGCGCTTCAGCCCTCGAGGCGAAGCGACAGCGGCTCACGAGCTCACGCTTGAGGGAGGCCCATAGGCTTTCGGCCACCGCGTTGTCGAGGCACGAGCCCGTGCGCCCCGACGACTGGGCGATGCCGTGGCGATCGCAGAGGCCTCGGAACTCGCGCGACATGTATTGGGACCCGCGGTCGTGGTGGAAGATCATGCCGGCGACGTCTCCGCCCCTCACCGCGATGGCCATGTTCATGGCGCTCGCGACCAGCTCGGTGCGCATGTGATCGGCCAGGGCGAAGCCGAGAATGCGTCGTGAGCCGATGTCCTCGACATCGGCCACGTAGAGCCAGCCCTCCTCGGTCGCCACGTAGGTGATGTCGCCGCAGGACCGCTCGCCGGGAGCCCCGACGGAGAAGTCCCGCTTGACCAGGTCGGGCAGCGGCGGGGCGCTCAGGTCGGGGATGGTGGTGCGACACCTCTTGCGCCGGCCGTCTTGGGCAAAGAGGCCATAGAGGGCCATCAGACGCTCGACGCGCTTGTGGTTGACGCAGTAGCCCCGCCGGCCGAGCTCGTCGGTCATGCGCGGCGACCCGTAGGTGTCGTCGTGGCCGAAGTGGATCTCGAACATCTCGTTGACCAGCAGCGCCTCGTCCCACTCGGCGTCGCTCGGGCCGGTGGTCACCTTGGACAGCCAGTCGTAGTAGGCCGAGGCGGAGACCTGGGCCACGCCACAGGCAGCTGCGACAGGGAAGTCCTCGGCCTTCCGGGCATCGATCCAGCGATAACGCGTCACCGGTCCGACTCCCTCACCCAAAAGGCCGTTGCTTTTTTCAACAGGTCCCGCTCGATGGTCAGGCGCTTGACCTCGCGGCGCAGCCGGGCGTTCTCCTCGCGGATCTCGCTCGTCGTCCCCTCGCGTTCCCCGCGGTCGATGCGTTCTTGGCGGACCCAGTTGCCCAGCGTCTGCTCGACGATCCCCAGCTCGCGGGCCACATCGGCGATCGTGCGGTGCTGGTCGATGACCAGGGCTGCCGCGTCTCGGCGGAACTCCTTGGGATACCTACCCCGCCGCCTGACCGGCTCGGGATTCTTCTCTGTCACCGTTGGCATGACTACCTCCTATTCGAGGTGTCCGGCCAACGGGGGGATGGTCAGTACCGACGACATGCCCCCTTCTCTGTTCGCCCTCCTCACCCGCATACTCGATGACCACCAGATCGCTGAGGAGGCCGTCCAATCCGGGAGGTAGTTGCGAGAAACGTATCGAGTTGGTGAGCATCTGTCTCTCCGGAGTGGTGCGCGACCTTTGCAAGTTCTCGTTGTCGGAACTGATCACACTCAAGGGCAACAGCCACACTCCGCTCATCGCCTGGGACGAGCCCGAGGAAGCCGAGGCCACCTCGGCTATTGGGCTCTGGGCCCTCGAAGCCGCCCAAGAGGTCGAGCAACACAATGACGGCTTCTGCAGATCGCCCAGCGGGTGACGAAGGACCGGATCAACTCGAGGGTCGATACCGAGATCCGTCACATGCCAATTAGCGTTTGAATGCCGCCACTGCTACAAGGCCCACATCGCTATCCACCCTGCGACCGGGCTGGTCATCTCCGCCCGCCCGGGGCCAACGTCCCCGACGGGTCGGCGAGCATCCAGCCCTTACGCGACGAGAGCAGCCCGTCACAGAGACTGGCAAGCAGCTCAGTGAACAGTCGCCGTCGTGACGCTCAGCCCGGCACTTCTATGTCTGTTTCTGGCACGATGACGATCATTACCCTGTCGTATCCGCAAATGGCCATGATCCTCGCCGCCAACTCGGTTCTGGAACGGATCGAGACGTCCACCCCAAGGCTGCAACGGCCCATCGCGGCGTAGCCCTCTATCGAAATGAACTGGGTTTGGGTCAAGTCGAAGATCAGTTCTTTGGGTTTCCCCGAGAGCACCCCGGCGACCACCTGTTCAAATGCGGCCATTGAAACGAGGTCGAGCTCGCCGAAGAGCTCAACGACAAGATGGCCGTCATCGTCACTGATGACTCGGACTTCGAAAACACTCCGGTGCTGACGGGTGCCGTTCTCGCACTGCTGGAGTGTCCCAGGCTTGATCTTGTACGGTCGCGAACTTCTCCCGGAGGGGTCAGCTTCCCCGGCTATTTCTGACATGCGACGAGTTCGTGCTATCTCTTGACTCGATACCAACTGTGCTCGGCGCCAGACACGAGAAAGCCCAGCAGCCAAAGCACGAGCAGCACCGCGGCGATGATCCACAACACATGCAAGGCGAAGCCAGCGCCTGCAAAAATCAGTACCAACAACAACACCACCAGTATCAGACCCATATCATCAGACCCATATCACCGATCCTCTCCAAAACGTCCTTTTCCGGAGCATCCCCCGCTTGACATTGCTCTGCTCCTTGACGACCTCTTGGATGGGACCTCGAGGCCTTCTGAAGGATTGCTCATGGCATCCGCGGGGACCTTCGGACCGATTCGGTGCCTCGCCGACGACTCCGCCGTTCTCTCCCCCACGTTGCCGCCTGATTTGTCCGCGGCCATTTCCCACCCACTTCTCCTGACTCGGATCCTCCCGAGTGGCGTCTTCAGCAACATAGGGATTGTTGACGGGACACGAGTCGCCGTCAATCACCCGATCGGGTGATTTTCTGCTGAACGCTGACCCTTAGAGTGGAGTCGTGGCCAAATCGATCCGGGTCGCGCTCGTCAATGACTTCATGATCGTCCTCGAGGGCCTTCGCTCCCTACTGAAATCAAGTGAGCCGGATATCCAGATCGTCGAGATGGACGTCCGGAAGGGGCCGAGGCGAGTGGTCGACGTGACGCTGCTCGACACTTACGGAGAGCTCGAACCCCTCGCCGACAGAGTGGGCTCTCTTGGATCTGATCCAGATAATGGGTCGATCGTGGTATTCAGCTTCTCCGACCGACCTCAGGCGGTACGTAGTGCCATGCGTGCAGGTGCACAAGGATTTATCTCCAAGGCCGCGACCCGGCCACAGATTATTGATGGTATTACGGCAGCCGCAGGCGGCGAACGCATCGTTCTCACGCAAAGGTCGCAACACTCGCAGATGGACGATGCGCTGCGCTGGCCCGGGCGAGAGATCGGACTCACCGAACGCGAGAGTGAACTCTTATCCTTGCTCTCGACTGGCATGACCAACCGCGAACTCGGCGACCAGCTTTACGTAAGCGAAAACACGATCAAGACACAGCTGCGCCATCTATACGCCAAGCTTGACGTCCGCAACCGGTCTCAAGCCGTGTTTTTCGCCGGGCAGGGAATTCTTGGAGATCATCGCCGTCAAACTAAGCTCACTAGCTGAAATCCTCTTCACCCGACCATAACTGCCTTACGGGCGAAAGCGGGCCACGTCCCGAAGCTGATCGGGGGCTCTCGCCATTTCGTCTGTCTCCCAAGATCTTGGGCGGTTCGTTTCGCCCCTTACTACGCCTCGTCCGTGTCCGGAGAATTCAATCGAACGCCTCTTTGCTCGGCCTCAACGTCGAGCATGAACTCGCGTGGTGCTTCCTCCAGCATCATCAGAGACTCGTTCGCGCCAGGGAATGCTCGAATCAACTCGTCTAGCTTGCGTTGAGTCGCTGCCTGCTCTCTACCCTGAGTATGTTGGATCGCGAAGACCATGATGAGCGTGACGGACGAAGCCGAGAGCTCAAAAGCAGCGACCCAATTCTTTGGAAAGTCGAGGACCGAAATCGCAACGACAAGTGATACGACGGTGACGGTGACAACGAGTGCGACCGCCGGGAGCACGGTGTAGTGCTCAATCTTGTACAGGATGCGGCTCCAGACCGGGAGCTGCGACGTTCTGTGGCTGATACGGCGTCGTTGAAACACCGTTTCGTCGTCTTCGAGGCGGCTCTCCACCAACCAAGACTACAGAGGTCGGCCGGTGCCAAAGTAGGCTTTGACGGCCAACCCAATGGTCAAGACAGAACTTTGGGCAGCGCGCGCCGTCGCTGACGCCGATCAGTTCGTGTCGCGGCTGGATCGCTCACACGATCGCCGCACAAACCACTTGTGCTGCGTGGGAGGTAAATCGGGCATCGAGTCCTCTGCGTTCAGGATCCATTGATCGCCGGTGACAACCTTCCAGGTCCTGGCACCCACCAAAACCTGGGTGCATCAACGTCCGGTTCGCGTCGCCGCGCTCGTACCGATGTCATCGTGGCAGACCTGACCGCCGCCCTGTTCAGGCCCTTTCCGGAGTGTCCTCTATCGAAGGCTCCGGGACTTCGACTGGTGCAACTGGCTCAGGAACTTGTGTCCCTTCCGACTCTGGCTCCTCGTCGGGCACGGGCTGATCCGCAATCGTCATAGCCAGCACCTACCCGGCGGGAGGTGCAATGAAACTAGGACGAACCACTATTGCTCGACAGTCTTTAAACCATCACAAGTCGGGCGTAGAGATCAGACTCGTAGTTGGACGGCGGAACGGGCTGGCCGGCCGCCAGTGACCGTCGCAGCTCGCGATGCGTCGAGGTTCAAAAGACAACTGCGGACCAGGTTGCCCCTGCGTTGGAGGTGATGTAGAAAGTTCCAGTATCCGTTGACGTGGCGCCAGCAGTGTTCTGGTACCGCCCGATCGGTGCGTGAACGGCGAACCCGTGCGTGCTGTCGGTGAAGCCGAAGTCGCCCCAGCCCTCTCCGCCGTCGTTCAGCGAAAGCGGGGTCGTCCAGGTGGCTCCACCGTTCAAGGTGCGGTAGATCCACGTGGCGGCCGAGCTGGTGGCGATCGCCAGGGTGCCGACAGTGGCGGCGCTCAAGGTCCCGCCATCGCCGCCAGAGGGAGGCGCCGACCCCTCGGGAACCCAGCTATGACCCCCGTCGCTGGTGGCCAGTAACGCCTTGGTGGAAGATCCAGCCGCGCCTTGTCCCGAACAGAGCATGGCCGCTCGGACGGTGTCGACCGGCGCCACCGAGATCTCGAACAACTGGGCGGGACACGGGTTCGGTTCGGGAGTCCAGCTCGTCCCGTTGGCGGTGACCAACAACGCCGGCGTCCCAGTGGCACCGGTCGTTGCCGGAGTGACGACGTAGCCGGTGGTGTCGTGGACGGCCAGTATCGGGCCGCTGTACTCGTCCTCAGGCGCGAGGTTGAAAGTGGCCACTGTCTGGAAGGCATCGGTGGTGTTGGAGCTCCTCCAGAGCTGTCCGGGGCAAGAGGACGCTTGGGCGGCGCATTGTTGGGTCACCACATAGACGAATCCACCGCTGCTCTCGAGATCGACCACTCTGGCGGCGCCGGGTCCCGACGTGAGGTGAGACCACATCTCCCCTCCGTCGTGAGTCGACCACAGATCTGGTCCGAAAACCCATCCGTTCAAGTTGTCGGCAAAGCGGATCTCGCTGATCCCGCTGGGCAGGGTAGACCCGGACTGGGGATTTTCCAGTCCGTCAGCCGGAGCGGGGATACCCGCCCAGGTGGCACCGTCGTCGCTTGTGCGCACGACCGAAGTGCACGGAGCGGCGAGGCACGGAACGGTGCCGAGAACCCATCCTTGATCGGCCGAAACGAACGTCGCCGACTGCGCACGAAACCCGGCCGGCACCGGGCCGCCGGCAGGAGTTGAAACGACGGCGGTGGTTGAGCTGGCGGTAACGGGCCGCGTCGAACTCGGCGCCGTGGTGTTCCGGCCGGGCTTGGTGGTTGCGACGGGCTTGGACGAATTACCGTCACTAGAACAGCCGGCAAGGATCAGTGCTCCGGCGGCGACGATGACGGGTATGAGCGGTCTGCCACGCTGCTTACGGATAGGTTCCCGCATGGGTGCACGGTACCGTCCCAGCGGTGGGGGGCGGGGTCGTTACGAGTCACTTCATGCTGTCACCGACGAATCCCTCAGCGTGGGCGGCGCCGCAGGTTCTTGTCGGCGAGAGCGGCGGGGACCCACCCGACGTCGGTCTCGTTGAGGTCGATGCCGGGCGTCACGATCTCGTCGATGCGGTCGAGCACGTCCGGGTCGAGGCGGAGGTTCAGGGCGGGCAGCTGCGACTCGAGGTGCTCCATGGTGCGCGGCCCGATGATCGGGCACGTGACCCCGGGATGCTCGAGCACGAACCCGAGCGCGAGCTGAATCAGCGACAGCCCTGCCCCTTCCGCCAGCGTCCCCAGCTCTCCGACCGCATCGAGCTTGGCCTTGTTGCCCGGAATCGACATGTCGTAGTGATGCGGCAGCATGGCCGCCCGCCGCGACGTGTTCTCCTTACCCGGACCGAAGGCCCCCGAGAGCCAGCCCCCGGCGAGCGGGCTCCACGAGAGCACGCCCATGCCGTACTTCTGGCACGTCGGCAGCACGTCCTTCTCGATGCCGCGTACGAGGATCGAATACGGGGGCTGCTCGGTGACGAAGCGCTCGCGCGCTCGGCGCTCGGCCACCCACTGCGCCTCGACGATCTCGTGGGCGGGGAAGGTGGAGCTGCCGAACGAGCGGATCTTGCCCATGCGGACCAGGTCGGTGAGCGCTCCGAGGGTCTCGTCGACGTCGGTCTCGGGCGAGGGTCGGTGGATCTGGTAGAGGTCGATGTAGTCGACGCCGAGCCGGCGCAGGCTGTTGTCGCACTCGCTCATGATCCAGCGGCGCGAGTTCCCCTGCGCGTTCGGGTCGCGCCCCATCTGCCCGTGCACCTTGGTCGCCAATACCATCTTGTGCCGCTTGGTCTGGGCCAGCGCCTTGCCGACGATCTCCTCGGACTCGCCGCGCGAGTAGACGTCGGCGGTGTCGACGAAGTTGATACCGGCGTCGAGCGCGGCGTGGATGATGCGGACGCAGTCGTCGTGGTCGGTGTTGCCGAAGGCTCCGAACATCATCGCCCCCAGACAGAGGGGGCTTACTTTGAGTCCGGTCCGGCCGAGTGTGCGGTACTCCATGGTGCCGACACTACCCACGAGCCCGTCCGCGCCCGCTGAGCCTGGCGGAGTCCGCTGAGCCTGGCGGCGCGCCCCGCGCTCCCCGCTCAGCCTCCGAGGCGGGCGCAGGCGTCGGCGGCCGCCCACAAGAGGTGGGGATCCCCCGACTTCGCGCGAAGGAGCGCATTGCGGACTCGGTCAACTTGATGGCGTGCTCGTCGCCCGAAGCGACGGCCAGGTCGGTGAGCGCCTCGGTCGACTCGGTGTTGCGGTCGGGCACCTGAGTGTGCCGGTCCACGTCGAAGCCCACGTGCAGCGCCGCGACGGCTTGCCAGACGTAGCCGAGCGCCGCGTCGCGGTCCTCTTCCGCCAACCACTGCAGCAGCAGTTCGCAGGCCAGGGGTGAGGTCACCGAATGCAGGAGGCCGAACGCCCCTCCCTCGTCCGCGTTGCGTAGGTAGGCCAGCGCGCCGCCCGATGCCAGCTCGTCGAGGAGGTCGACGGTCTCGCCGGCTTCCCCGAGGGACGCCACCCCCTGTTCGAACTCGTCGGCAATCTCGGCCACCTGGCTCACCACGTCGCTGATGAGGACCTCGGGCGGGGCGTCCTCAGGGAGGTACGGCAAGTCGGCGAGGGCCTCGGGCACGCGCTGGTGGCCGATGAGCAATGGCGGTCCCGGCAGCTCCGTGTAGACGGCCGCCCAATACGCGAGTCCAGTCGCCACCTCCAGGCGTCGGGGCGGCGTGTCGGCCGCGGCGAGGGCGCGCAACCCGTGGCCGGTGCGGATCAGGCCATGGGTCGCGGCGCCGACGGCACCGGGAAGCAAGCGGGGCACCCACTCGCTCACGACCGCTGCGGCAGGGCGGTCGGCCAGCTCGCGCTCGAAGAGAGCCTGCCAGTCGGGGAACCTGTCCAGACGGCCGAGCGCGGACGGCCACTCCTGCTCGGCGAGGGGCCGGCCCACCGGCGGTGCCTCGTCGAGACGAGTGCGGTACTTCGCCACCCACCAGGGGATGTCTGCCTCCCGACCCATGCTGGCCAGCGCCTCGGCCGCCATCGGGCCGTGGTTCGACAAGCCCAGCGACCCGTACTCGGGCGCGGTGGCGGCAAAGACGGTGAGGGCGTCGTCGAGCGCGCCCGTGGTCGGCGCTTCGGTTGCCATGACCCCCAGTATGGCCACCTCGCGGGACGGGTGCCGGGGTCCCGGGCCGCTACGATCCGGCCTTTGACGACGGGAGGACCGATGGCGATGACGCCACCCCTGCACGGTATGAGGATCATCGAGTGCTCGGCCCTCGGGCCGGCGCAGATCACGACGCCCCTGGTCGACCTCGGGGCCGAGGTGATCAAGGTCGAGCCGCCCGCGGGCGACTACATCCGCGAAATGACCTGGCCCATCGTCGAGGGCGTCTCGCTCATGCACCTGCACCTCAACCGGGGCAAGCGCTCGCTGGTGCTCGACCTGCGGAGCGACGCCGGGGTCGCCATCATGAAGGAGCTCGCGGCGACGGCCGATGCCGTCATCGAGGCCATGCGGCCCGGGTTCACTCGCCCGCCGCGGCGTCGGGCTACGAGGACCTTCTCGCCGTCAACCCGAGGATCGTCTTCTGCACCATCTCGGGCTACGGGATGACCGGCCCCTACCGTGACTACCCGAGCCACGGGATCGCCTACGACACCTGGGCCGGCATCGTCAACGTGGCCACCGACGAGGAGGGGTTCACCTACATCCCCGAGCACGCCTCCATCGGGATCCACGCCGGCCCGCTCTTCGGTGCGCTCGGAATCCTGGCCGCAGTCCTCCGGGCCCGCGCCACCGGAGCGGGCTGCGTACATCGACATCGCCCAGTCCGACGCGGCCGCCGCCATGGACTGGTTGCGCTCGGAGACCTGGCGCGCCTACGAGCGACCCGAGTCCGAGGTGACCGGGAACAAGGCCGACGGCTACGAGCGGCGCGCGCCGGGCACCGCCGGAATGGTGGAGGGCGTGCGCTACCAGGTCTACGAGACGTCCGACGAGCGGCACGTGCTCTTCATGGCGTCGGAGCAGGCGTTCTGGAAGAACTTCTGCGAGGGGGTAGGACGGACCGAACTCTTCGAGCGCTGGCCCGGTTCCAAGTACGCCGACCACGCCCGGGGCAACCGTGAGCTCCAGCGGGAGCTACGCGACATCTTCCACACCAAGACGGCCGCGGAGTGGCTCGAGTTCGGCGGACGGGTCAACACCCCGATCGCGCCGGTCAACACGCCCAAGACGCTGCTCGAAGACCCGCAGTTCGCCGACCGCTTCGCCCTGCTGCCCGCGGCCGAGGTCGGCAACGACCAGCTCTTCTCGCCGCTTCACTTCGTCGGCGAGGAGCTGCCCCATCCGGCCAAGGCGCCGACCGTGGGCCAGCACACCGACGAGGTGATGCGCTCCGTGCTCGGCTACGACGACGAGCGCATAGAAAGCGCCCGCGCCGCTGGAGCGTTCGGCGGCGACGCGTAGAGCCCGAGTGCGGGGCGAGAACGTCGGGTTCACCCAACGAGGGCCGGCCTCGCCGGCGGCCAGGGGAGGTTCTTGGGATGGAGAAGGTGAGGCTGGGGGTCCTCGGAACCGGGAACATCGCGGCCATGAACGTGCGGGGCTACCTCGAGGACCCGCGGTGCGACGTGGTCGCGGTCTGCGACACCGATGAGGCGGTCGGTCGGCGGGCGGCCGAGGAATGGGGAGCGAAGACCTTCTACCGCGACGTGGACGACCTGCTCGCCGACGAGTCCGTCGACGCCATCGAGATCCTCACCCCGACCCACCTGCACCGCGAGCACGTGGTGGCCGCGCTCGAGCGCCGGCAAGCACGTCTCGGTGCAGAAGCCGCTGGCGAACTCCGTGGACGACGGCCGCGCCATAGCCGAGGCGGCCGCGGCATCGGCCCGCACCCTCCGAGTCAGCGAGTGCTTCGTGCACTACCCGCCGCTCGAGCTGGCCAAGAAGCTCGTCGCCGACGGCGCCATCGGCCGTCCCACCTCGCTGCGCATCCGCACCCTGGTCGGGCAGACCGACTCGGCCTTCCAGGCGGGCCTGCGCCCGGAGGGCTACGGCTGGCGTCTGGACAAGCGCAGCCCCGGCGGCCACCTCTTCGACGACATGGTGCACAAGTACGCCATGGCGCTGTGGCTCCTCGACCTCGACATCGTCTCGGTGCAGGCCGTGGTGCGACGGCGCGACTTCTTCTTCGAGCCCTGTGCGGTCGTCTTCGAGTACGAGGACCCGGCAGTGCTCGGCATGATGGAGGTGCAGTACGCGCCGAACTTCTACATGCGCTCCAAGTACTACGGCGCCGACGAGTTCTTCGAGATCACCGGCGACGAGGGGCAGATCTGGGTCACCCGGGCCACGGGCGAGATGCTCGACCTGGCGCCGGTCATGCTCTTCACCGGGACCGCGGCGGAGCGCACCACGAAGGAGTTCACCGAAATCGACGCCGACTGGGGCGCGGGCTTCGTCCGCTCATCACAGCACTTCGTGGACTCGCTGCTCAACGGGACGCCCGCGGCCATGAGCGCCGACGAGGCGGTGAAAGTGCTCCAGCTCTGTTTCGCCGTCTACCAGGCCGCCGAACGGCGCGCCCCGGTTGACCCGCGCACCGTGACCGGCTTCGTCAGCCCGTCCGGCTGGGGAGAGTGGTAACGATCCCGAGGGCCGCTCGCGGCGACCAACGTCTCCATGAAGACGACCAACTCCTCCTTGCCACCGTCAGGGCGGTGCTTCACGACAGGAATCCCCGTGCCAGAACAGTTCGACGTCATCATTATCGGCAGCGGAGCGGGCGGAGGAACCCTGACCCACACCCTTCGCTCCTCGGGCAAGCGGATCCTGTTACTCGAACGGGGGAACTTCCTTCCAAAGGAGACGGACAACTGGTCACCGGAAAAGGTGTTCATCGACGGCAAGTACATCTCGAAGGACACCTGGTACGACGGTGATGGCAAGGCGTTCCGACCCCAAGTCCACTACTTCGTCGGTGGTGCCACCAAGTTGTACGGCGCCGCGCTTTTCCGCTTACGGCCCGAGGACTTCGGTGAGATCGGACATGTCGACGGGGTCTCGCCCGCCTGGCCCGTCGGCTACGACGAGTTCGAACCCTGGTACACGAAAGCCGAATGGTTGTACCAGGTTCACGGGACGACCGGGGAGGATCCGACGGAGGGCCGGCACTCCAAGCCGTACCCCTCCCCGGCGGTGAGCCACGAACCGCGCCTCCAGGAGATCTGCGACTCGCTCGCCGCCAAGGGATACCACCCGTTCTCTGCACCGTGCGGCATCCTGCTCGACGAGTCCGACAGGAACCGGAGCGCCTGCATCCGTTGTGCGTGGTGCGATGGCTATCCCTGTCTCGTGCACGCCAAAGCCGACGCTGAGGTCATCGCGGTCCGACCGAGCCTCGATTCGCCGAACGTCACGCTGGTTACCGGAGCCACGGTGACGAAGCTGGAAACGGACCCATCCGGCCGAACCGTGACCGGAGTCGTCGTCGATCATGACGGGGACCAAGAGGTGTATCAAGCACACGTCGTGGTGGTGGCAGCAGGAGCGGCGAATAGCGCCAAGTTGCTGTTGAACTCGGCCAATGACACCCATCCCACCGGGCTGGCCAACGGCTCAGACCAGGTCGGTCGCAACTACATGTTCCACAATTGCAAGGCAGTGCTCTCACTCGGCCAGGAGGCCAACGACACCGCCTTCCAGAAGACGCTCGGAATCAACGATTTCTACCTGGCCGGTGCTGATCGCCCGTGGCCCCTTGGGAACATCCAGATGGTGGGAAAGTCCAACGCCGGATCCATCAAGGGGGAAGAGCCGGAGCTCACCCTCTTGGCGCCTCATTGGACCCTCGAGGAGGTGGCCGAGCACGCGGTCGATTGGTGGCTCACCACCGAGGACCTCCCCTTGCCGGGGAACAGGGTGACGGTTGACGACGGCGGGAACATCCACCTGGCCTACAAGCCGACGAACAAAGAGGAGGCTGACGGACTGTACAAAGAGCTACGGACCATCCTGAATCATCTGGGAATGGCCGATCACCATGTGCTGGGCAGAAACGCCTCTCGGGACATGAGCGTTCCGGTGGTCGGTGTCGGGCATCAGGTCGGCACGTGTCGATTTGGTCTGGACCCCGCCACGTCGGTTCTCGATGTGAACTGCCGGGCGCACCAGCTCGACAACCTCTATGTCGTTGACACCAGCTTCTTTCCGAGCATCGGCGCGGTGAACCCCGCTCTGACCGCCATGGCCAACGCGATTCGCGTCGGCGAGCACATTGGCGAACGGCTGTGAGGTAGCCGTCCGAAGCGTTACGCCACCTACGTGAACGGACGGTACGGAAACGTTGGGTGGTCTTCTGCCGCGACCAACTCCGCCAAGAAAAGGTCGTCTCTCAGGAGGATCCCGCTTTGGACTCCCACGGTGGCGGACCGACTTCCACCCGTTCCAAGCGGGAGCGCACCGCGCCGAAGCGCTTGTCCCCCACCGACCACTGCCGTCTCGCCTCGCTCAGCTCGTCCCGGCTGCGGCCGACGAAGTTCCACCACATGGTGAGGTGCTCGGGAAACGGCGGGCCACCGAGTAGCAGGGCGCGAGCCTCGCCGCGCACCTCGAGCCGGCACTCGTCGCGGCCCGAGCCGAGAAAGGCGAGCACGCCGGGCTCCGCCACCAGTCCCCCTCCGAGCGACACCGCTCCTTCGAGGACGACCAGTCCATACTCGTAGTCGCGCCGGAGCGGAAGCGTCGTCCCCGGTGGGTCGATGACCACGTCCGCTCCGAGGTGGTCCGTGTCCCGGCGGGCGGGAGATGCGTGGCCGGCAAGGTCGCCAACCAGAACGATCGCCCTCATGCCTGCGAGCTCGAGTTGCGGCAGCTCGGAATGGTGCTCGAACGCCGGCGGGCCGTGGCGGGTCACTTCGGGCTGCGCCACCCACAGCTGCACTCCCTGGAGCTCGTCGCCCCCGCGGCTCGTGCCCTCTTCGGCGTGCGCCACACCCGCGCCGGCCGTCATGAGGTTGAGCTGGCCGGGACGGATCGGTTGCTCTGAGCCGAGGCTGTCGAGGTGGAGCAGCTCCCCCGACAACAGCCAGGTCACGGTTTGGAGGCCGGCGTGCGGATGGGGCCCGATACCAACCTCGACGCCTTCGTCCGTTCGGACGGGGCCCATGTGGTCGGCGAAGCACCATGCGCCGACGGTGCGGCGGACCCGTTGCGGCAGGACCCGCCGCACCCGCATCGACCCGACCGCGGCCTCGCGCCCGACCAGCAGCGCCAACCCGTCCGATGGCGTTGGTTGTTCCTCGGTCAGGGGGGCCTCGTCCGTCGTGATCGGACCACTCACCCCCGTCTTCCTACACCTTGGCGTCTCGAGCTGCCCCGCGCCTGGCCGTCGGTGCGATGCCTAGGCTGCGCCTTGCCACACTCCTCGTGGGAGCCGTGGCGAGGACTGGAGACCCATGACCGACGACACCAACCGGGTGACGATCGTGGACAAGCCCGCCGAGAGCCGCTTCGTCGCCACCGTCGCCGACAGCGACGCCGAAGGAGAGCTCATCTATGCGCGCCAAGGAGACCGGCTCGTGCTCGTGCACACCGGCGTGCCGGACGAGCTCGGCGGACACGGCATCGCCGGTCGTCTCGTGGAGGCCGCGCTCGAGCGGGCTGAGCGCGAGCACCTGATCGTCGTGCCCTGGTGTCCCTACGCGCGACGTTGGCTGAGTGAGCACGAAGACCGGCCAGCCCGAGTGAAGGTGGACTGGACGCCGCCGCCGCCGCCGCGTTGACTGCGTTACGACCCGACGCGGGGAGCTTCAGCAGCCGGCGAAGAACTCGAGCAGGTGCCCCGCCACCTGTCGCGCGTGCGTGACGATCCCCAGATGTCCGGAACCTTCGACCTCCCGGTAGACGCTTCCGGGAAGGGCCTCCGCCGCGGCGCGGGCATAGCGCGGCGGCGAGTCCACGTCGTGTTCGAAGGCGAGCACGAGACAAGGCACTCGCACCTCGGGCCACCTCGTTGTCCGGATCGGGTCGGTCGACCACGCGAGCGCCGCTTCGTATTGGCCCAGGCGGCCCGGGTTCGACCAGACCGGGAGATCGCCCATGAGCGAGAGCCAGTCGTTCACCACCTCGGAGTCCTGGAGATCCGACGTCGGTAGATAGCGCAACGTTTCGGTCGCGTAGAAGAGGAGCGGCAGGTCGTAGTCCCGCTGGGCCAGGTCACGCTCCACGGTGGTGATGGCGATCTCCCAGGCCGTCGGTCGATTGGCGCTGCCCATGAGCGCGGCGGCGCGGACGCGCTCCGGATGGTCCAGCACCAGCGTCTCGGCGATCCAGCCACCCAGAGAGTGGCCGGCCACGAAGACCGGCTCCTCCCACCCCAGATGGTCCAGCAGCGCCAGCGCGTCGTCGGCCATCTCCTCGACGCTGTAGGGGGCGGGTGGTGACGACGACGGGGCAACCCCTCGGTTGTCAAAGGTGGCCACGCGGTAGCCCTCGCCGACCAGCGCGGGAACGAGTGACAGGTGCCAGGCGACCGCCGGCTGTCCGCAGCCGGCGACGAGCAACAACTGATCGCCCTCACCCTTCACGTCGTAGCTCAACGTGGCGCCATGGACCGCGACCTCAGGCACGGAGCACCTCGGAGAGCAGGTTCGGCGCAACGTTTCGTCCGGTCAACAACACCACCGTCTGCTTGCCCCCGGGGTCGGGAGCCACGACCCCGGCCCGCAGCGCGGCCACCCCGACCGCTCCTGCACCCTCGAGGACGAGTCCCATTTTGTGGGCCGAGAAGGCCATGGCCGAACGGACGTCGGCCTCGCTCACCGTCAGCACCTCGACGTGGTGCGAGGCCACGATCCCGACCGTCACCGCGCCGGGCTCGAGGTTGCCGGCCAGGCCGTCGGCCACCGTCGGTTCGACGTGGATGGGAACGATCGCACCGGCAGCCACGGCCGCGCTCATGGAGGGCGAGGCCTCGGACTCGACCCCGATGATGCGCACTCCGGTGTCGGCGAGGGCGAGGATCACCCCGGAGAGCAGACCACCACCGCCGCAGGGGACGACCACCGTCCCGAGCTCCGGCACCTGGCTCGCCAGCTCCCTCGCCACTGTCGCCTGGCCCGCGATGACGTCGGGGTCGTTGTAGGGCGACACGTAGCGCATGCCTTCGCGCGCGGCGAGGTCGAGGGCGTGCGTCTCAGCCTCACGGTAGCCCTCGCCGTGCAGGACGAGGCGGACGCCGAACTGGCGCAGCGCTGACACTTTGGCGGCGGAAGCCCCGGTCGGGACCACAACGGTCACGTCCGCGCCGAGCCGGGTCCCGGCGTAAGCCAGACCCAGGCCGTGGTTGCCCGCCGATGAGGCGACGACCGATCGTCCGGGATCCTCGGTCAGGGTGGCCGCCACCGCCGCCAACCCGCCGCGTACCTTGAACGAGCCGGTGGGCTGGAGCGTCTCGAGCTTCGCCGACACCGCCGGGCCCAGCTGGGGAGTCTCGACCGTCGGCGTGACCGTCAGGTGGCGCCGGACCTCGTCCCATGCCGCCTCCAAGTGTTGAGGGCCGGGAACGGCGACCTCGCGGATGGGACCACTCGACACGGACAGACAGTCTGGCCGAGGAGGGCCTGGCATGCTGACGACATGGCGGAATCCGGCCCGCGGAAGATCGACGGCGCGACGGTGCACGTCCATCCGGACCTGGCCGCTATGGCGCGGGCCGCCGCAGACGAGGCGGCGACCGTCATGCGCGAAGCCGTGGTGGCGCGCGGGTGAGGCCCACGCCATGTTCGCGACGGGAAACTCGCAGCTCGACTTCGTGCGGGTCCTGGTCCAGGAGACCGCCGACGTCCCTTGGGCGCAGACGGTCGTGTTCCACATGGACGAGTACGTGGGGGTGGGCCCGGACCACCCGGCCGGCTTCCAGCGGTGGATCCGCGAGCGCATCGTGGAGCCGGCGCGACCCGAGGCGGCTCACTACATCGACGGGAGGGCGGACCCAGCAGACGAATGCGGCCGGTACGCATCGCTCCTGGCCGCACATCCACTCGACTTGTGCTGTCTCGGCATCGGCGAGAACGGGCACCTGGCCTTCAACGATCCCCCGGTGGCCGACTTCAACGACCCGCTCGACGTGAAGGTGGTAGAGCTCGACGGTGCCTGCCGGCGCCAGCAGGTCAACGAAGGCCACTTCCCCGACTTGAACGATGTGCCGAGGCACGCCGTCACCGTGACCATCCCCGCATTGCTGCACGCCAGCCGGGTGCTCGCGGTAGTGCCCGAATCGCGCAAGGCCCTGCCGGTGCGCGACGCCCTCACCGGTCCGATCGGTACCTGGTGCCCCGCCTCGGCGCTACGCGCGATCGACCATGCCAGCATCCACCTCGAACCCGAATCGGCCCGACTCCTCCCGGACTGATGACCGCAGCATGATCGATGGTGGTCAGCCGGCCTACATAGTCGGACTGGCTTGCGTCGCTGCGGCAACAATCTCGACTTGAGCCAACTACGGCACGCGTGCCCACACGAGTCTGATGTGATCTACCTCGCCCGACGTCAGGGTGATGTTCTTCGGCTTGCTGCACTGACCGCTGGCCACGCCGCTCGTCGAGGATGGACCGCAGCCAATGACGGTGTACTTGCCCGCAGCGAGGGAAATCGTGAAATCACCGGACGGTCCAACGGCCTGGTCCAACGTGAGGGGCGTGGAGTGGAACTCCACCAGAACTGATCCCGCGGTTGGATGGAACTTCTGACAGCAGGCGCCTCCCTCATAGCCGAGTTTGCCGACCAGTAGGGCCTGCGAGCTGGTGGCGGTGGCTCCGTGGGCCGGAACGGCCTGCAGGCCGATGATGGCGATGCTGCCGGCTGACACGGCCAATGCCAGGTTGGTCAATCGTGACATGGCTCTCCAATCGAATCCTGGTGGGAGTCACGCTGAGGGGCCCGCGCTCCCCACGACATGGACAATCCGGTCAACCACCCCTCGAAACAACCGTGGCACGAGGACGGCACGATGACAAGCGAAATTTCTGTGACCATAGGGTCCGACGGTCTACGGGGGTTGCCACCCCAGTCGACAATCCGGGGCAGAGAAACGAGTCGTCGATGCGGATTGACCGCACGACCAACGGCACGACCCGGAGGTACCCGGCAACCAATCAGCGACCCAGGCTCGCATCCGAAGCCGAGAAAAGCCCGCACGTATCCGGTGCAATCCCCGCGGCGCCTGCGGCCGCCGCTCGGAAGGATGTCCCGCCCAGTTGAAGACCGAAGGCGACAATGGCGATCGCTGCGGTAACACCGACTCGGGTCACACACAACATGCTGGAAATACTACGGCAGAAGCCTGCCGATTCACGTCCGGAGCCTCCGAACAACTTCGCTCTGATCCGCCCAGGTGCACCACGCCAAGCTCAACACGCTCTTGGCTTCGGAGCCGAAAGTCCATTTGCCAGACTCTTCGGCAGTGCCGTGACGATCTCGGGACCACCGCCATGTCGACGCTGGTTTACCAACTCCGATGCTCCACCCGATCCCCCGTGACGTCGAAGAGATGGTGGACCGGGTCGTGCACCATGTACCGGCTGAAGCTGTCGACGGTGAACGAGGCACCGTCGCCACGACGGCCCGGACGTTGCCACTGATCACCGTGAACCGACTCGAAGGCCGCAGCAAGGGAGAAGGCTGCCTCGAGCAGCTGTTCGGAGACGAGCCCGATGTCCTGTTCGGCGTAGCGCTCCTGCACCGCCGTGGCGTCCTGGTCCCAGTTGGGGTAGAGCGGGTCTTCCTCCTCCAGCATGAGCCGGAGCCGCTCGTGGTAGAGCGCGAACACGTCGCGGACGTGGCACGCGTACTCAATCGGAGCCCAGCGGTCCGGGTGTGGCCGGCGGCGCAGTAGGGCCGCTTCGGACAGCGGAGCGGGAGTGAGCAGGCGAGACCACGCCTGAGCGTTGACGCGGATCAGCGCTGCCACATGGACGGCAGGGAACGTCGATGCGTCGAACCCACAATCAGGGCACCCCTGTTCGAGCACCCAGGTCCAGTCCTTCTCGTCGGGCACGATCGCGTCGTCGGGAGCGTTCGCGTCGTCGGGAACGATCGGGTCGTTCGGCGCGATCGGCACCCGCCGGTCATCGTCCACCATCGGCTCCTGTCACGAGGTGCTCCGAGGCTGGGGCGCGTCGCGGTGAAGCCAGGCCAGCAGATCGGGCGGCGCGAGGCCCTCGACGCGCACACGGTATCGGCGCTCCCCCACCTCGCCGGCCAAGGCCCGACCCTCGCCGGAAGCACCGAGGCGGAAGAACGCCGCGTCGTCCTTGAAGACGCCGAGCGCGTGCGGGACCGACCGCTCGGGGTTCGCGCGCATCGCCTCGAACCCGGCGGCATCCACGAGCGTATGGAAACGCTCTTCGTCAACCGGGATTCCGAGCCGGTGCGAGAGGCGGCGCATGGAACCCTCGAGGTCTGCGAGCAGGTCGTCGTAGTGCACGAGGACGACGTTCCCCGCGTCGCGGCGGGCCCAGGCGTCGGCGAGGTGCAGCATCGTGCCCGGGAGGGAGTCGAGCCACTGGTGCGGGTCCGGGTTCCAGTCGACGTAAGCGAGCAGCCACTCCCCCGGCGGGAGGCTGGCCGGAGGAGGGGGGGTGGCGTCGGCCGGAGTGGCGGCTTTGACGCCGATGGAGTCGCCGGAGCGCTCCCTCAGGGCGCGGAGGCGCTCGCGGTCGAGATTCTTCGAGTGGTGGTACAGCGAGACCGCAGTGTCGAGCGGATGACGGGCCACCACGATGTAGGTGGCCCGGGGGTCCAGGGGCACCCCATTGAGCGGGGTGTGAGTTTTGATCACTCGCCGGTGACGTTGCGACTCGAGAAGCTCCTGGACCTCGGCCTCCGGACGGACCAGCCAGTCCAACCAGGGCGAGAGGACGCCGACAGGGTCCGGCAGGAGGGGGGTCTGGAAGACCAGGAGCAGGCAGATCATCTGCATCCAGGTGGTGCCGCTTTTCGAACGCGTGCTGACGATAACGTCTCCCTCTCGTAACGGGAAGCGCCACCATCGGGCGCTGTCCTCGTCGTCCGAGGTGTAGTGGAACAAGGTTGAGGCGAACAGGGGCGACACCCCCGGCACCAGGTCCGAGCTCCGCGCGGGGTCGGCACCTGGCATCTCCTCTACCATCTACTCAGCTTGCCGGACTACGGCGGCAACCACATCCAACCAGTAGGCAACGGCCCGCGCCCTGACGGGTGCCGACCGTTCTCCACCGGCCAGCGGGTGGCCCATACCGAAGTTGACCACCCACTGGGGGGAAATGACGATCGCAACTGCCACGAGACCCCCGGGGGTGGATGCTGGCGCGGGTGAAGCGTTCGTCGCCGACCAGAGGGAGACGCCGGAAGGCGGCCGGCGCAGCCTGCGCCGCCGGGTCAAGCGCATCGCCGTCGCCGTGGGCGCCAGCCTGGCCGTCCTGATCCTCGTCGTCGGCGCCTTCATCGGGTACGAGCTCTACCGCATCGACCACGCCGTCCATCACGTGGGCGTGTCGGCGAAACTTCTCGCCCGCGGCAAGAACGACCTCCTGGCCATCGTGAAGGGCCCGGACCACAGCGAGGAGGTCTACGTCTTCCACGCGGCGGATGGGCACTCCCACGTGCTGACCATCCCGAGCAACCTGGGGCTGCCCGTCGCGGGTGGCCGGACGGTGCCGCTCTCGAAACTCAACGTCCACGCGCCGTCGGCCATCATCGCCGGCCTCGACCGGTTGGGCATCCCTGTCACCCACTACGTCGGGGTCGACCTGCACACGGTGAATCCTGATTCGAGCCTCGGCCGCCTGGCGACGGGAAAGCTCTCGGTGACCTCGCTCATCTCGGACCCGACCGGGGCCGGGTCGCTGCTCGCCCAGGTGGCGTCGCACGTGTATCTCGGACCCGGGACCCCGGTCTCGGCCGTGCTCTCGCTGACGAACGTGCCCACGACCAACCCCGTCTCCGTGCCGACCGACCGCACCGTCCAGGGCCACGTCGTGCTCGGGTCGTCTTTCGCCGCCGTGCTCCGCGGCTTCCTGTAGCCGGCGGGGTCCTCAGGTCCTCGGGTCCTCGGGTCCTCGGGTCCTCAGGAGGCCGGGGTCGCGGTGGACTCTGGCGCCAGCCAGCGGTCGAAGAAGGGCAGCGCTTCGGTCCCGTGCCACTGGTGTTCGCCCTCGAAGACGTCGTGGACCAATCGGTCGAGGTCTCCGGGCGCGAGGCGGTCGTAGACGAGGCGGGTGCGGCGGAC
This sequence comes from uncultured Acidimicrobiaceae bacterium, assembly GCA_963767195.1. Lineage (GTDB taxonomy): Bacteria > Actinomycetota > Acidimicrobiia > Acidimicrobiales > RAAP-2 > Bog-473. Next base: position 2,078,320 of record CAVYDA010000001.1, read on the forward strand.
CGACTCGGTGGCCACCGCCACCGGGAACAACGGGTCCTCGGTTCCGGACTCCACGAGGAGAGGACGGGGTGCGACGAGGGCCCCGAGATCCTCGTGCTCGATCCGGCCCAGCATGCCGAACAGGACCTGGGAGCCGCACATGTTCCACGGCATCCGGTGGCTGGCGGCCCAGGACGAGAAATAGCCGCTGACGACGGCCGCCGAGACCCGCTCGTCGACGACCGCGGTGAACAGGGTGACCGTGCCGCCGTAGGAGACGCCGCACATGCCGATGCGGGTGGGGTCGACGAGGTCGAGCCCCTCCAGCACATCGAGGGAGCGGCGGAGGTCCCAGACGTTCTGCGTCAGCGGGTTCCACCCGGCCATCACGGCGTGGACCAGGTTGGTGTCGCAGGCGTAGTGGTCGTCGGGGTTCCAATCCCGGCGCTCGCCGAAACAGCGCAGGTCCGGGGCGAGCACGACGTAGCCGCGCCGGGCCAGCTGGTGGGCGTAATCCGCATTGGGCATGTCGGTGTGCTCGAGCCCCACCGCCTGCGACTTGCCGGGGCCGTGGCCGTGGCAGGCCAGCACGGCCGGACCCGGGACGCCCGCCTCGGCGCGGGCGTCGGGGACGAGGAGGTAGGCCGGCACCGACATGGTGTCCTCGGTGTCGAAAACCACCTTGTCGCGTCGATAACCGTCGCAGGCGGTCGACTCGAGCGTCTCGAGGTCCAGGGGAACGGGATCGGGTTGGAGCCCGAGGAGCTCGTCGAGGGCCCGGCGGCGACGCTCGCGCCAGGCCGGGATGGGGTCGGGGTCGTGGCCCCGTTCGGGCAGCGGGTCCTCGTGAACGGTGGCGCCGAGACGGACCATCCACTGATACCACGGTGAGTAATTGCGGGCCGGAGGCGTGAAGAGGAGTCCCGAGTCGTCGGCCATGGTCGGCCACACTACGGCCGGTCGCGTGCCGGGGATCGGGGCGTCGGGCACCATCGGGCACAATTGGGACGTGACCCTCGCCACTCGCCTCGCCGTCCACCCGCTGTCGCCCACGATCGGGGCCGAGATCTCCGGGGTCGATATTGCACAACCGTTGGCGACGGAGGTCGTGGCGGCGGTGCGCGCGGCGCTGAACACACATCACGTCATCTTCTTCCGCGACCAGTCGCTCACGGCCGAGCAGCAGGCCGACTTCGCCCGCCAATTCGGCACGGTGACCGAGGCCCACCCCGTGCTCCCCTCCATCTCGGAGAGCCGAGAAGTCCTGGCCATCGACGGCAAGGTGGACCGGGCCAGCTGGTGGCACACCGACGTCACGTTCCTGCAGACGCCGGCGATGGGGTCGATCCTCTACATGCTCGAGTCGCCCGAGGTGGGAGGCGACACCATGTGGGCCAGCCTGCAGGACGCTTATGACGGACTGGCCACTCCGGTACGAGCCATGTGCGACGAGCTCATCGCCATCCACCACGATCCGTGGTTCGCGGCCGACGTGGCCGAACGCGGCGGCTACGAGTGGGACGGCGTGTGGAACGAGAAGCTCCTCCCCGCGCTGCACCCGGTCGTGCGCACCCACCCCGAAACGGGCCGCAACGGGCTGTTCGTCAACCGCCAGTTCACGCGCAGCATCTTCGGGCTGTCGGACAACGAGAGCAACGCCATCCTCGAGATGCTCTACCACCACTGCACCAAGCCCGAGTACACCTGCCGCTTCCACTGGCGCGCCGGTTCCGTGGCCTTCTGGGACAACCGCGCCACCTTGCACTACGCACTCGACGACTACGGCGACGCGGCACGCTTCGCGCACCGGGTGACGCTGCGCGGCGACAAGCCCTACGGTCCGGCGATGCCGCTGCCGACGCCGACACCGACGCCGGTCACGCAGGCGGCTCAGCCGGCTCCGCCCGCCCCGCGGACGAGCTGAGCACCGGCTTGATCGCCACAGCCGGCCTGGCGGCTGAGTTCGGCGTCGCGGCGCTCGCCTTCGTCGGCACCAACATCGACAACACGCTGGTGACGATGGCGATGGTCGCGGGCGCTCCGGTGGAGCGAGCACGCCGTATCGCCACCGGGCAGGTGGTGGGGTTCTGGATCATGGTGGCCGTCGCGGCCGGAGCGGCGGCGGTGCTCTACGAGTTCTCGCCCGCCACCGTCGGTCTGCTCGGGCTGGTTCCCCTCGCCATCGGACTCAAGGGTCTGGTCGTGTGGGCCTCGGGACGCTCGGGCGGAGGGAGCGGAGCCGGGGTCGGAGCGGTCGAGCGCCGGGCGGTCGGGCGGTCGTTCACCGCGGCGGCGCTGGTGACCATGGCTACGAGCGGGGACAATCTGGCGGTCTACATCCCGCTGTTCCGGGCAGCCAGCGCGGGCGACGTCGCCGCCCTCGTGATCGTGTTCGCAGTCGGCGAGGTACTGGTCACCTGGCTGATCCTGGCGGGTGGCCGCCACCCTCGGACCCGGGCGGTCATGACCAGGCTCGGCACGGTCGCGGTACCGGTCCTGCTGTGCTGCATCGGCGTGCTGGTCATGCTGCAGGCCGGGACGTTCTCGGCACTGTGACGGCCGGCCGGGGCACAATGGCCGGTCGATGGACTCGGTCGAGCTCGAGGTCGATACATCGCACGAGCAGGTCGTCGACCTGACGGCAGCGCTCGAGCGATTCTGCGCGGGGCGGGGCGACGGGCTCGTCAACGTGCTGGCGCCGCACGCCACGGCGGGGCTGGCGCTCATGGAGACGCGCTCGGGCTCCGAAGCCGACCTGGTCGACGCGCTCAGGCGGCTCCTCCCCCGGGACGACCGCTATCGCCACGCCCACGGTTCGCCTGGCCACGGGGCCGACCACGTGCTGCCCGCCTTCGTCAGCCCCTCGGTGACGCTTCCGGTGCTCGGGGGAAACGTGGCGCTCGGCACCTGGCAGTCGCTCGTCCTGGTCGACCTCAACACCGACAACCCTCGGCGTCGGGTCCGGCTGAGCTTTCTCGGCGGACCATGACCGTTTGGTTCGGGTCCGGGTGCGAGGGGACGGGGTCCTTCTGCGGCGGGTACCCGACTGGGATCCTCGTGACCAGGACTGATTCAAGCATCGCCTTTGGCCAACCCGGCAGACTTGTGAGATGGCCAAGGTGATGGTGTCGCTTCCAGACGACCTCCCGCGCGAAGTCGACGTCGAGACGGAACGCCGCGGCACAACCCGGAGCGGGCTGTTGCGAGAGCTCGTGGAGAACTCCCTCCGAGAGCGCAGCCTCCGGCGCGCGGAGCGCATGGCCGAGATCGACGACGTTGACAGGCTCGCCACCGGTCACGGAGATCTCGCCGCGCTCGTCAAGTCGACACGACCTGAACGTTGAACGTCTGGCTAGTCGATGCCAGCGTCTTCCTGGCGAGCGAGGACATTGACGACGAACATCACAGAGACGGCCCTACGGCTGCTCGGAGATGACGAACCTCGGCTGGCGATCGATCCCGCCCTCCACGACGTGAACTACTGTGGGGGACGACCGATTCGAAACCGTTGCGTGGGAGGTCGTCGTGACCGACACCGTCGAGTCCCTGGTGCTCGATCTGCTCGAGTGGATCGGTCCAGGAGCCCGTCCGTACGACGAGGTGCTCGATGCATGGCGGACGTCGTGCCCGCGCCTTCCAATCTGGGAGGCCGCCAACGAGCGCGAATTTGTCGTTCGCTATCGCGAACCCGACCGGCGTGAGCTGTTGGTCTCGGTGTCCCCCGCCGGCGAGGGGCACCTCCGCGAGCACCGGCCCGGTGCGCTTGTGGCGGCTCCACCTCACACACGTTGACAAAACGGTCGGGCCAACGTCGGATTGGTGCTACGGCGTGAAGTCGACGCTTCCGGTTACCGATCCTTTGTTGTCTTGATAGGCACCCGGTGGGCCCGAACCATCGGGTGCGTCGGCAAAGCCGAGGTAGAGAGTCGTGGTGCCGCTCGGAACCGTGAAGTCCTGAACTTCACCTTTTCCCCTGTGCGTCAGACCATCCCCGACGAAGAAGACCTGCCCGAGTTCCGGGGCGAGAGATTGAAATGAGTGGTCCTTGGTAAAATCAAGCGTCGGGGGTGGGATCGTCGGTTGGCCACCATCGAGAAACACGCCGACAAGATAGAAATATCGCTTCGTATCCATGAGGCCGGATATTCCGCCGTACGCGGAGATGTTCGTGGCGATACCGGAGTATCCGTCGGGTCCGCCGTGCGTCCCCTGAGCAAACGACGTCTTCCCCGTCACATCAGTGAACGTCACAGTGACGGTTCCTGTAGGCACGGCGGCCTGGAACGGAAGCACGCCACCTCCGTTCCCGCCGGGGTCGGGCGGCGTGGTAAGCCCGGCTCCAAAGATATTGTCCATCGCCGAAGCCACGAATGGTCCTTGTACACCATTCGCTGTCTTCATTCCGTTTCCAATTTTGACGCCGCCGGCGCCGGCCGCTGCAGCAGCTGATCCCACGGAGAAGAATGCGACCATCGCGATGAGGGCAATCGAACGGGCGAAGGGCGACCCCTTGAGTCCCGCGATGTTTCGACGTCGTGTCATGTGTTGATCTCCTTTTTTGAAGGTTCAGCGAGTTGCCGTGCCAGAACTTTCCTTTTCGAAAGCGTTGAAGCTCCCGACGGATCCGTAAGTCCATCGAGCTTGGCTCTGACGAAGACGATTCTCCGGAGTGTGGAACTGAGTCAGAGGGTGCTTCTTGGCCTGAGCCCGAGCAGAAGGTCTGTTCGCGACGGCGCCGCTGTTGAACCCGCCCAACAGAACGCCTGAACCAATCGAGACAGCGGGGTCCCTCGCGAGGGTACTCTTGTGGATCCCCATAGGATCACCCCGATCTCCGAGAGGTGTCCGCCCGCCCGGATCTGATTGCGATCATACCAATCAGCGCATCAAGTCGACCAACGCATTGGTCGGAGGCCATCGCAGAGCGCCCTGTCCGCGAGTAGGTCTTTCTCCGAGGACCCGCTTCTCTCGCCCGACACCCGGATTCCGGCAAGATCGGTGAGCTCAAATCCTCTGTTACCGGGCCATTACCACCCGTACTTAGAGTGCGACGCGTCGGGCTGGTCGAAGCCCGACGATGTCGCCGTTTTAGAGGAGGATGAGATGACGAGGGGACCTCTCGAAGCGTCGTACCCAGATTCGCCTGGAATCGCCAGCACACACAAGTACTGGGATGACTCGGGGTGGACCAGCATGCACACCCTCGAGGCGTCGGGGAACGCACCCGTTGACGGAAGAATTACTCCTTCACCAATGAGGTCGATCGTCAGGGTCGTCGCCGGTATCGGGATCTTTCTGGGCGTCAATGTCTTGCTCGTCGTAGGCGGTGGCGCGATCGAGGCGGGGCTGATGGGCTCACGACCCCGGGCTACAGCCGATCAGGATCGTGGTTCGTTCTCGTCATCGGAATCCTGGCCTGGTTGGCGCTTGCCTTGATCGTGATCGCGCAGGCGCGAAAGTCGAAGCGACATTGTCAGGATGCTCGCTCGGGACAGCTCGGCTCAGGCGAAGTCGTCGAGGACGAGGTCCAGACGCCGATGCCGAGTAGTCATGAGAGGTAGTGCAAAAGTCGCCGTTCAGGGTCGCGCCAGTGGCCGCGATCTCTGTCGCGTACCCGAGACTTACGCGCTCTCTCGGGGTCGATTCTGTCGACCGCTCTGGGTGAGTGCAGTCAACCCGCAGGCAACGGCTGGAACTTCTGCACCGTTACCCAACATGTGCCTTGCGGCTTGTGGTTCGTCTTCAACTTGCATTGCGACGACGGCGGCACGTTGTTGTGGACCTTGACGACCTGATACTGCGTCGGTCCGTAGAACTTGTCCGGGCCGAAGCTCCACACCGGCGAAAGCGTGCCGGGGAAATTCGTGATCTTCGACATGGCTTCCACGAAGGTCCGGCGGTTGAGGTTCGGCCCGGCCTCCTTGGCCGCCGTGGCGAAGAGGCGGATGACGCCACACCAGGCCTGGACCGGACCCTGCTCCTCAATGAAGTGGCTCGTCGCGCCGGGGATCTTTCCCGGGTACTTCGCGTGCCAGGTGTCATAGCACGAGCGCACACCCGGGTCGTAGCCACCCTGTGCCTCGGGGCGGTTGTCGTCGAAACCGCCGAGGGTCTCGGTCGTCACGCCCTCCTGGTTGTTGAGCGCCTGCTCGTAGGGGACCGGGATGAGCCCGATCGCCACCTCGACCGTCGACTCGTAGTCGCTCAAGAGGAGCTGGGGAAAGTACTTCTGCGAGTTCTCGGCGCCGATGTACGGGAAGAATGCGTTCTCCGGGAGCAGCGGGAAGACGGACTTCACCCCGGCTGCTTCGAACTTCTCCACGGCGAGCTGTGCGTCGGCGTTCGTCGTCGCCGTTTCGTCCGGGTTGCCCGCCACCGTCTCGACTAGCGGCGTGATGCCTGCCTTCTTCAGGTCCGGCAACAGGACTGTCTTCAGGGCCTCTTGGTCCCCCGCCTGGTCCGAGACGACCACACCGACCGTCTTCCCCTTCGCCAGGCGTCCCGAGCTGAGCCCCCACTTGACCGTCGCCCCGAGCACCGGCGCCATGTCGGCTCCCGTCCACCACAAGTAGGGCGAGCCGAGGTTCGTCCAGTCGGTCACCGTCGACCACGCGCTGATGAGAGGCGTGTGACCCTGCTGCGTCACGCAGAGCTGGTTGTCCTGCTCCCACGTCCCGATACCGTCGAGCACGGCGAACACAGGAGGGTTGCCCTGCGTCCACTGCGAGCACAACGACTGCATGTTGGCGTCGTTCGTGGGATCGAACTGCTCAATCATCGCGTTGATCTTGCGACCGTTGATCCCGCCGTTGTGGTTGATCTGGTTGACGTAGAGGTTGATGGCGTTGATCTGCTGGTTGTACTCCTTGTCCTCGTTGAAGCCCTCCTTGCCGGCCAGGCTGTTGATGGCGACCACCGGGAACACCACGTTGATCGACGTGGCCGAAACGCCGCGCGAGCTCGTGCTGGCCTGGCTGACCGGGGTGAAAGCCGATGTCGAAGGCTCCGCGGCGCCGGCGATGCCCCCACCACCGCCGGAAGGCGCGAGCATGACCCACGCCACGAGAAAGACCACGATGGCGACGACGACGGCGGTGGTGCGCACCTGCATGGCACGGGGACGGCGGCGCAAACGGCGCCAGGAACGGGCCAGCGCCGCGACCGGGTTAGGCGCCGCGGCCCAGCGATCGCGCGCCGCGGACGACCTGGTCTGCGTCTTCGCCACCATCAACTTGCTCCTTTGCTGCCGTGCCCGGCTTTGCTGCCGTGCCCGGCATCCCCCCGACCCTCGGCGACCGGGCCCGAGGCCATGAGGGCCTCGTCGCTCGCACCAAGGTACGCGGCCAGGGCCTTCGGGTCAGCGCGGACCTCCTCGGGAGTTCCTGACGCGACCACCTGGCCCAGCTCCATGACGACGACCTTCGAGCACAGCTCGAAGACGAGTGGGACGTCGTGCTCGACCAGGACGATTGTGGTGTCGGCGACCTGGTGCAGGCGGCGCAAGAGCGGGACGAAGGCTTCGGCTTCCCGCTGGGCGATCCCGGCCGTCGGCTCGTCGAGCAGGAGGAGCCGGGGGCGGGCCAGCACAATGGAGGCCAGGTCCACGACTCGGCGCGTCCCGGTCGAGAGCTCCGACGTCCGGTGGTCCCGGAAGCGCTCGAGGCCGAAGGCGGCGACCACCTGGTCCACCGCCTCGAGCTTGCGGCGCTCGGCGCGCCGCGCCCAGGGCAGTCGGAGCGTGGTCGACAGCACCGCCACCTCCGACCGGGCGTCTTCGCAGAGAAGGAGCACATCGAGCACGGTCAGCTCCGGGAAGAGCCGGCAGTCCTGGAACGAGCGCACCACACCGACCCCCAAGCGCTCCTCGGGCAGGTACTCGCCGAGGTCCACGCCGTCGACCCGGACGTACCCGGACCGCGGGCCGACGAGACCCGAGATCACGTCGAGCGTCGTGGTCTTTCCCGAGCCGTTGGCCCCGATGAGTCCGACGATGGACCCCGGCTCGGCGTCGAAGGTCACGTTGTCGAGCGCCACCACGCCGCCGAAGTGCACACTCACCTCCTGCACGTTCAGCCCTGCCGGCCCCGCGGCGGTGCCCGTCACCGTTCGGCGCCCTCAGTCGCCAACGCGGGCGCAGGGTCGAGCTCAGTTCCGCCCGGCGCGGTGGCCTGCGGACCTGAGTGCGGCGCCGCCCGGCTCAGCGCGGCCCGCACACCCACGGTGACCAGGTCGCCGAAGCGGTGCAGCACCTCGGCCAGGCCACCGGGCAGATAGAGGACGAAGGCCAGCAGTCCGAGGCCGCTGGTGATGAACTGGACGGTCTGGTTGGACCCGAATATGGCGGGAAGCCCCTCGAGGTACAGCGCTCCCAGGATGGCCCCGGAGATGGAACCCAGCCCTCCGATCACCACCATGGAGATGATGACGAACGAGGTGGTCGGGTCGAAGGTGATGTCGGTGTTGTTCAGCTGCTGGGTGGCAAAGGCGAAGCAGACGCCCGCATAACCGGCGACGAAGCCTGAGAGTGCGAAGGCCAGAAGCTTGGTGCGCAGGATCGGGATGCCCATGGCCGCCGCCGTGAGCTCGTTGTCGCGCACGGCAACGAGACGCCGGGCAATGCCGCGGTCGCGCCATGTCCGTATGACGAAGACCGACACAATCAAGACGCCGAGGGAGAACCAGGCGAACGAACGCTGCGAGGCGAGGTCGAGACCGAGAAACGTCGGTCGAGCGACGAAGGTGTACGACGGGTTGGGCAGCCCGGTGCAGAGCGTCCGGTTGATGCCGGGGACCGTGAAGCACGGTGTGGCCAACACCGCGTTCTGCATGAAGATGGCGAAGGCGAGCGTGGCGACGGCGAGGAAGAGACCCGGCATGCGCAAGGCCGGCAGCCCGACGATGACGGCGACGAGCGCGGTGACCGCCCCGCCGTAGAGCATCACCACCGGGAGCGGCAGCGAGCTGCCGAGGTGCACGGCGACGAGCGCACCCACCGCGACGAGGCCGAACTGACCGAGTGAGACCTGGCCCGCCCACCCCGTGAGCAGCGTGAGGGAGAGAGCGATCACGGCGTAGATGCAGATCTGGCTGAACAGCACGTCGTTGCCGACCGACAGCACGAGCGGCGCTGCCGCGGCCAAAATGACGCACAGCCACGTCCCCGACGACGAGACCCGACGTCGCAGCAGGTCCGTGCTGGCGCGCACCGTCGTCACCGCACCGTGTCCCCAGCTGCTGCGGTCGCCCCGAGCCCCGGTGCGCAGGGCGCGCACCCGGATCAACAGCACGGCCATCACGACCAGGAAGAGGATGAATTGCTGCTTGGCCGGGGACGGGACGTTCCACTGGAGCACCTCGAGGAAGATCCCCATCCCCACCCCGGCCACGAAGGCCACGGTCAGATTGATCATGGCGCCGATGAGTGCCGCGGTGAGGGCGTAGAGGAGCAGGTCGGGCGAGAGCGCCTGGGTGAGGGCGCTGGTCTGGCTGGGTGCGTTGAGGATGGCGGTGAAGGCCGAGAGCGCGCCGGCCACCGTCCAGGTCAGAGTCGAGGTGCGCCGGATCCACACCCCGGAGAGCCGGGCGGAGTCGGCGTTCTCCGACATGGCCCGCATGGACAACCCCCAGGAGGTGAAGCGGACCGCGAGCACCAACACCAGGGTCACGATCGGGGCCACGATGAGGGTGAGCACCTCGGTGGGCGTGATGATGAAAGGTCCGAGCGAGAAGGACAGGTCGAAGGGGACCGGCACCGGCTTGTAGAGGTTCGAGGGTCGGATGAAGGGCAGCGCCGTCAGGGCGAGCAGCACGTAGCTCAACCCGATGGTGGCCACCATGACCAGGACGCGTGGGCGGTTGAACAGCCGGCGCAACACGAGCTCGGAGAGGGCGCCGGTGAACGCGGCCAGGCCGATGGAGAGCGCCAGCGCGAACCAATAGTTGAACTTGAAGTCCGCCGTCAGCTTGACCAGGAACACGGCGGCGATCACCCCGATCTGGCCCTGGGCGAAGTTCAGCACTCGGTTGGTGCGATAGACGAGCACGAGGCCGACGGCCAGAAGGCCGTAGCCGAGCCCGTAGAAGACGCCTTGGACGAGGACGAAGTTGGGGGCCGAGAACGCGAGCATCAGGTGCCCAGGCCGGCCGCGGCCGTGCCGAGGAACACCGGTCGCAGCAGGTCGTCGCGCCCCATCAGCTCCGAGGTCGGCCCCTCGAAACGGATGGCGCCGCGCTCCATGAAGAAGCACCGGTCGGCCAGACTGAGGGCCCGGTTGAGGCTCTGCTCCACCAGGATCACCGTGGTCCCGCCCTCGTTGATCCGTCGCACCATGGCCATGAGGCGTTCGACGGCCATGGGGGCCAGGCCGAGCGAGAGCTCGTCGATCATGAGCAGCCTGGGCTCGGTCATCATGACGCGGGACAACGCGAGCATCTGCTGCACGCCGCCCGAAAGCGTCCCCGCCGGCTGGTCCAGCCGGTCGCGTAGTTCGGGGAAGTGCTCCAGGGCTTCCTCGAGGGCGCGGGCGGAACGTGTCCGGTCGCGTCGCAGTGTGTGGCCGCCGATGCGCAGGTTGTCACGCACGCTGAGCCCCGGGAAGGTCATCTTGCCGCCGACCAGGAGGGCCACGCCCTGGTCGATGATCTGCTCGGGCTCCAGGTATGTCGAGTTCATCCCGAAGAGCCGGATCACGCCCCGGTGCGGGTGCCCCAGCCCCGAGACGGCGCGCAGCAAGGTGGACTTTCCCGCCCCGTTGGTCCCAGCAGCGCCACCATCTCGCCCTCGGCCACCTCGAGGTTCACGTCGAAGAGGACCTGGTTCGTGTCGTAGTAGAAGTCGAGGTTGTGCACCTGCAGGGCCGGGATGACCCCCCCGGCCTGGCGCCGTCTGCCCTCGGTGTAGCGCTCGATCACGTCCTCGATCACGAGCGTGATGTCGCGCCGGACGCTGCGCGAGCCGAGGACGAGCAGGAAGCCGCCGAGGGCGCACACGGGGAAGATCAGGGTGAGCGAGGCGACGATGCCGTGTAGCCCGCCGATGGAATCGGAGACGGCACCGAGCACGACCGACCCCGTGAAGCCCCCGAAGACGAGCGAGTACACGCCGAACATGGCGAAGCAGATGGTCCGCATCTCGGGTGGGGCGGTGGCCGCCAGGGTGAGGAAGATGCAGATGGCCAGCGGCGAGACCGACGCGGCGGCCAGGAACTGGAGCAACACGCACATCCAGAGCTCCGGCACGTAGAGGGAGAGGACGAAGAGACCGCCGTAGAGGGTGATGCAGATCCCGGCGATCACGAGGGGCCGCTGCGGGGCGCGGCGGAAGTAGCGGTCGCCGAACACGTAGGCGAGAGGCAGGCCCAGGAACGCGGCCAGCCCGATGATGGCGTACACCTCGCTCCGGCTCGCCGTGTCGAGATGGAACTTGTCGATGAAGAAGAGGTTGCCGAACAGCGGGGCGCCCGTGCCGGCGAAGCCAAGGATGGCGACGGCCACGAGCTCGTAGTAGAGGGAGCGCACCCGGAGCAGTCTCGTCACCGCCGAACCGAGGAGGACGCGGGGCGCCCCCTCCTGCTGGGTGTGCAGGTCCATACCGGACGCCTTGAGGATGTGGCTGCTCTCGTTGGCGCCCTTCTCGGGCTCGCGGAGCGTGAAGAGCGCCAGTCCCAGCGGTATGCCCGCCAAGGCGACGAGGAGGCCATAGCGCCAGTCGTGGGCCACCGTCACGACGTAGCCGAAGATGAGGATGCCGACCGTCTGCGACAACGGGTCCGAGAGGTTGTGCCAACTGAAGATCCGGCCGCGAGCCTCGGTCGGGTAGGCGTCGGACAGGTACGAGTTGTGCACGGTGTTGTTCACCCCGGTGCCCACCGACGCCGCCAGGTACAAGAACGCGAACCACCAGACGTTCGGCGAGAGCGCCATCAAGGTGCCGAAAGTGGCGAAGATCAGCAGTGCGACGGCGGCCACGACCTTGCGGCTGCCGCGGTCGGCCCACAGTGCCAGGGGCACCGCCCACAACAGCTGCGAGACCTGTGCGACGAAGGCCACGGCGCCGAGCGCCGCGTTCGACATGTGGAACGACGTCTCGAGGTCTCGCCCGATGAGGCTGATGCCGTTGCCGAAGGTGCCCGGGACGAGAGCGGCGGCCGTCATGAGGACCAGCGGCGCGTAGCCCGACGAGTGGAGGATGCCGACCAGTGGTGGTGGCTTGCCCTCACCCGTGCCGGGCATGACGGCCAGATCGGCGACCACCTCGGGGTCCTTGACGTTGGTGACCGCGTCGCGCAGCAGATCGTCGGGGACGGCGAAGTCGAACAGCGGCTCGCTGGGCACTGGGGAGGGACTCTAACCTGACGCCGTCGTCAGGGATTTGGCCCGTTCACGGCCGGGAGGGGCGTTCCGGCGCGGCCGTTCAGACGCTCGGGATCGGGTCCGTCGAGGGAAGCGACTCGGTGGCCGCCAACACCGCTTCGGCCACGTGGTCGACCATCGGGCGCATGGCGCGGTAGACCTCGACCGCGGCCGGATCCGGTCGGATCTCGGCGGCGACCGGGTCGAGCTGCTCGAGCGTGAGTCCGAGCCCGAGGGCCTTGCCCGCCAGCAAAGCGGCGCCGGCCGAAGCCGCCTCACCCGATCGGCGACGGGTGGCCGGCACGCCCAGGACCGAGGTCAGGACCTCAACCCAGAGTGGCAGCCCGGTGCCCGCCCCGCCCAACGTCACCCCGGCAGCCGTGCTCCCCCCCAGGCGGCCCAACGTCACCACCTCCATGCAACGGAGCACGTCCCAGGCCACCGCCTCGACCACGGCCCGCGAGAGATCGCCCGGTCCGTGCGCCGAGCCCAGGCCCATGAACCCGGCCCGGGCGTCGTCTCGCCACCACGGGGCACGCGCCCCGTCGAGCCACGGCACCGCCACCACCCCGTTGGCCCCGGGTGGGCTGACCGCCGCGAGCGTGGCGAGCTCGTCGGGGGTCCGCCCGAGCAGCCGCGCCAACCAGGCGAGGAACGAGCCCGCGGCCGAGAGTCCGCCTTCGAGCAGCCACCCCCCGTCGGCCGCCCGTGTCACCACCGCACCCGCCGGTGAGGGCACCGGTCGCTCCGCCACCGGGACGGACACGTTGGCCGTGGTGCCCCAGCTGACCATGGGGCACCCCTCCGACGCGCCGGAGCCCAGCACTTCGCATTGGCGGTCGCCCGCGCCGATGACCACGGGGATGCCGGGCCGCAGGCCGAGCTCGGCGCCCGGCACCGCCTTCAGCTGGCCGACGACCGTGTCGGGAGCCACCACGCTCGGCAGCTTGCCCAGAGCAGGTCCCGCCAACTCGCGGACTGCGTTGCCGTCGAAATCGTAGAGACCGCTGCGCGAAGCGAACGTAGCGTCCGTCACGACCTGGTCCGTCATGCGGTAGACCATCAGGTCCCGCGGGGAGAGGATGAGGTCGGCCGACTCGAGCCGCGCCGGCTCGTTCTCCTCCAGCCAGGCCAACTTCGCCGCGACCGCGCCGGCGTCGAGCGGGATCCCGGTCCGGGCTCGGTTCACGTCGTCCCCGCCCATACGCTCGGCCAGCCGCCGGGCATCGGCCGCGCCACGTCGGTCCGACCACAGGATCCCCTTGCCGATGGGGTCTCCCTGCCGCGTCACCGGCACGAAAGTCTGCCGCGCCCCCGAGCAGGCCACGACGTCGACGGTGCCGAACTCACCCGGCGCCTGGGCGTGGGCCTCCGCGCACGCGATCACCATCGTGGTCCACCAGCGCAGCGGGTCCTGCTCGGTCCAGCCGACCTTCGGGTGCGTGGTGGCGAGCTCCGAGCGGGCCAACGTGATCAGTCCTTCGTCACCCCACAGCGCGACCTTGGTGACCGTCGTCCCGAAGTCGACCGTCAGGATCCTCATCCGTGCACCAGCCCGCGGACGAGGCCGGCCATCTCGGCCGGGTCAGGATCCTGGTAGACGGTGCGACCCATGGCCATGCCGCTGCCGCCGCCCGCCATGACGTCGCGCACCTCGTCGAGAACCGTGTCGCGGCCCCCTTCCCCGAGGGGTCCCCCGAGGAAGAGGACAGGCACGCTGACGCTGGCCACGACGCGCGCCACGGCGCGCCGCCGCTCCCGCCCGGGAGACACGGCGGGCACCGGGACCTTGATCACCGGCGCCCCCATGTCGTGCGCGATGACCGCCGCCAGCACGATGGAGTCGGGATCGCGACAAACCCGCCCGTCGCGCCACGACAGCGGCTCTACGAGTGCCTCGAGCCCGGCGTCGCGCGCCCGCTCGAGCACCTGGCCCAGCAGCTCCAGCGCGGGGGCGGTCAGCGGGTCGGACAGGTCGATGCGCGTCATGTGCTTGACGCCCGTCCACCCCTCCGACGCGGCGCGGGGCACTCCTGCCACGAGGCGGTCGTCGAGCTCGAAGGCTGAGCCGGCCAGGCCGGTGCGATTGATGGAGAGGTAGGTGCGATGCTCCGCCCGCACATGGCCGGCCGCAGCGAGCCCTTCGAGCGGCTGGGCGGTGGCCAGGATGCCGTCGCAGGAGGGGAGCGCCCGGGCCAGCGCGCCGAAGTAGTCGGCCCAGGACTCGACCGTGACCACGGCGCGCGCCCGGTGGTCGGCGGCCAGGATCAACGCGGGCGTCGGCAGGGGGACGGCGCGGCTCATCCGACGCCGGAAAGAGCGAGGACCACCTTGGCCACGGCGGAGAAGTCCTCGCGCCCGTAGCCCGCCGAGCTCGCGGCAGTGAGCAGCTGACGCGCGGCCGCCGTGGTGGGCACCGGCACGCCTCGCCTCGCCGCGTACGCCATGGCCAAGTCGAGATCCTTCGCCATGAGGTCGGTCATGAAGCCGGGTTGCCAGCCGTTCGACGCGGGGCTGTCGGGGATGACTCCGGGTACGGGCAGCCGGGTCCGCACCGCGACGCAGTCCCCGGTGGCGTGGGTGAGGACCTGGAGCAGCTTGCCCATGTCGACCCCGGACGTGACGGCCATCGCCGTCGCCTCCGCGGTCGCCGTCATCTGGGCGGCGTAGATGAGGTTGTTGCAGAGCTTGACCACCTGGCCCATTCCCGGCCCTCCGACGTGGACGACGAGGCCGGCGAAGGGTTCGAGGGCGGGCTCTGTCTCCTCCAGCACGGCGGCGTCGCCCCCGACCATCAGGGTGAGCGTTCCCTTCTGCGCGCCGGCCGTCCCGCCCGAGAGCGGGGCGTCGAGATAGCGCGCGCCCGACGGCGACGACGCGGGCGGTGCTGGGCCCGCTCCACCTCGGGGTCGATGGTGGAGCAGTCGACCACCGTCTTGCCCTCGCCGAGTACCGGCAGCATGGCGTCGACCACCTCGACCACCTCGGGCGAGTTGGGGACACAGAGGATGACCACTTCGGAGGCCTCGGCCACACCGCGGGGCGATCCCCCTTCGGTCGCACCGAGCGCGACCGCGGCGTCAATCGGCCCACGGCCACGCGAACGCGACGGTGACGTCGTGGCCGGCGGCGACGAGATGTCCCGCCATGGGCAGACCCATGGCCCCGAGGCCGACGAATCCGATGCGCATGCGAGTCCCTCCCGACCGACGCCGTTACGCGAACTGCGGCAACCACTCCGCCGTTCCGGCGAGAAGCTGGTCGACCATCGCCTCCATCTCGCGCAGGTCGCCGCGACCAGCCAACGGGTCGAGCGCGAAGGCCTCGGCCGCGAGCCGGCGGTCCCCGGCGAGCGCCGCCTCGACCGTGAGCTCCTGGGTGGCCACGTGGCGGCGCACGATCTCGTCGTAGGGATGAGGCAGCACCGTCACGTCACGGCCGCGGATGCCGTCGGCGTCGATCACGCACATCGACTCCAGGACGGCGTCGCGCGGCAGGCCCGGGGCCTGGCCCGCGTTGGGGATGTTCACCGGGGCCACGAGCGGCTCGCCGGTCAGCATGGCCTGAATCATGGGCGACGGCAGCTCGCCCGATTGCCACGTCTGCAGGTCCTTGGTACCTGCCAGCCAGGAATCGACGTCGGCGACGTACTCGGCCTGGTGCTGCTCACGCTTGGAGATGGGGCTGAGCGCCATGTTGTACCGCGCACCCCACTCGGACTCGGGCGTCGAGCGCGAAGGACACGAATTCGGCGAGGTGGCGGTCCCCGGCGGCCGGAAATGTGCCCCAGCGGTTCAGCAGGGTGAGCTTGAAGAGGTGGCGCTCGGCGAAGTCGCGCTTGGAGAACTTCTCCGCCTCTCGACGTCCGGGTTCGGGCGCCATGGACTCGAGCCCGCCGACCTCCTCGACCAGATCACGCAGGACGTCGAAACCGTCCCGCCCGTCGACCTCGAGCGACGTGAGCACGGGGAAGTGGTTGACGCCGGTCACCGACGCGGACACGGCCTCGAAGGGCCGGCCACAGGCGATGGCCAGGTCCATGCAGAAGTTCCCCACCTCGTGGCAGAGGCCGACCGTCTTGATGCTCGTCTCCCGGCACACGGCGCGGGTGAGGCAGGTCATGGGGTTGGTGATGTTGAAGAGCCAGGCGTCGGGGCAGTGCTCCTCCATGGCCTTGCCGACGCCGACCAGGACGGGCACGTTGCGGAGCGACCGGTTGACCCCACCCGGACCAACCGTGTCGCCGACGGTCTGGATGATGCCGTGCGCGGCGGGAACGTCGAGGTCGACCGCCATGGAGCGGAAGCCCCCGGTCGAGATGCAGACGATCACGAAGTCCGCCCCATCGAGGGCGTCACCGAGGTGAGTGGTGGTGGCCACGGTCGCCTTGGCCTCGAGGGCATCGCTCACCTTGTGGGCCAACGCCTCCATCTTGGGGAGGGGCGCCGGGTCGATGTCTTGGAGCACGAGGTGCATGCCGGCGAGCGACGGCGTCCCGAAGAGGTCGGCCATGAGCTCGGGAGCCCATTGATAGCTGCCACCGCCGACGATCGTCACCTGAGTGTTCACGGCCGCCACAGTACAGTCCCGCCCGCAAACTGCCCCGAGATGGCAAACGGCGCCTCGGGCCCGCGCACCTCCGGCCGGACCGAACTCACCCGAGGATCTTCTCCCCCCAGAAGCAAGCAAACGGGTTGTCGTTGTAAGGCTCCACATCGACGTACCCCGCCTGGCGGTACAGCCGCAGCGCGTGGTCCTGCTTCGGCCCCGTGTCGAGGCGCACCGCGGTGTAGTCCAGGGAGAGCGCCGCGGCCTCGAGCGCGGAGAGAAGCGCCCGGGCCACTCCGTGCGAGCGGGCGGGCGGGCGGACGAACATGCGCTTGATCTCCCCCACACCCTCATTGAGCCGCCGCACACCCCCGCCGGCGACGGCTTCGGCTCCGGCAAAGCCGACGAGATAGGCGCCTCCCGGCGGCCGCAGCTCAGACGGGGCGAGTGCGGGGTTGTCGAGTCGACTGAAGGTCTCGTAGACGCCGTTGAGCTCGTCACGCATCTCGGCCAGCAGGTCCGCGGCCGGCGCCTCCTCGGGATCCCAACGCTCGAAGCGGAGCAAGCCCGGAGCCGCGTCGAGGCTCACGGGAGGCGATCGGGGTGCAGAGCCCGGGCCATGCGCGCCATTCCGTCGCGCCAGGGGACGACCGTCGGCCCGGTCAGCTCGTGCATGCGCGTCAGGTCCATCTTCCCGCTGTCGATCGTGTGGTCGGTCGTCTCGAATCGCGCCTCGACGCCGGCCAGACCGGCCAGGTACGTGCACCACTCCTCGATGCTCACGGGTTCGCTCCCACCCCAGTTCACCGTGGTGGCGGGCACGGAGGCCGCGGCAATCAGGCGCGGAACCATGGCGGCGATGTCGTCGGCGTGCAGCGGGTGGTAGACGCTGGGCGCGTCGCGGTGGACCGGAACCGCGCTCCCGGCCAGCATCATGTGCAGGTGAATAGCGGGCCAGCCGCCGTTGTCGCCGTACGGAACGGACAGGCGGGCAATCGTCGTCGGCAGCTCGTAGCGTTCGGCGGCCCAACGCGCCGTTCCCTCGGCGCCGATTTTGCAGATGCTGTAGGTACGGAGGAAGGGCCACACGCCGTGGTTGTCGCCGAGGGGGCTGGCCTCGTCCAGCAGCCGGTGGCCGGCGGGGCGGTACACCGCGGCGGAGGAGCAGTGGAGGAAGGCGCGAGCCTCGCGGTGGTGCTCCATGAGGGAGGCGAGACCGCCGAGGTTGGCGGCCAGGTCGGACTCCCAGTCGTTCGTCTTGGCCACCGCGAAGTTCAGGACGTAGTCGGCATCGGCCGGCAACCCGCCGATGTCACCCGAGGCGAAGTCGACCGGAACGCACTCGATTCCCGACGCCGAGAGCTCCGCTCGCACCGCGTCGTCCTTGAAGCGCGCCGCCCCGACGACTCGGTTTTCGCGCGCCAGGGCGACGGCGAGAGGGCGGGCCACCTGACCGGTGACGCCCGTGACGACGATGGTGCTGCCGGACAAAGTGTCGAAACTCATGCTTCCCTTGCTACTCGCTACGCTGCCCCCGGTGCATCTCTACGCCGCCTTCCTCGGCGGCGATCTCGGGACCGGACGCATGGGCGAAGACCACGAGGTGGTGTTCGTCGTCGCCGAGGACGCCGTCTCGGCCCGGCGGGCGGCCAAGGCGAAGTGGGGCGGCGGTGGCCGCCCGCACATCGACGCGCTGACACGCCTGATGATGGTCGACGGCTACACCATCGACCTGGTTCAAGAGGGTCAGGGTGACGCCCTGGAGACCGATGGATACGACGAGTAACGCGGCGTCGGATCAGACCGCCGGCGACAGGCCGCCGTCGAGGTTGACAGCACAGCCGGTGACGTAGGAGGAGCGCCCCGAGAGCAGGTAGCAGCCCAGGTCCGAGAATTCCCGGCTCCGACCGAAACGCCCGAGTGGGATGCCGGCGTTCTCGGCCGATCGCCGGTAGAACTCCGCCAGGTCCTGGCCGGCGGACCCGGCGGCGCGCACCCACTGGCCACTCTCCACCAGGCCGACCAGCACCGCGTTCACCCGGACGCCGTCGGGTCCCAGCTCTTTGGAGAGCGCCTTCATGAGCGCCATGCCCGCGGCCCGGGAGACCGAGCTCGGCGCACTCCCTCCTCCGGGCGCCTTGGCCGCCATGGCCAGGGTGAAGAGCACCGCTCCCCGGCTGGCCCGGAGCTGCGGGAGGGCCTTGCGGGTCAACCGCACGGCCCCCATGAGCTTCAGTTGCAGGTCGGCGTCCCACTCCTCGTCGCCCACCGACTCCAGCCGCCCGGCCGCGGCGCGGCCGGCGTTGTGGACCACGCCGTCGATGCGTCCCCACCGCGCCACCGCGGCATCGACGAAACCCTCCACCTCCTCGGCTCTCGTCACGTCCGCCGTTCGAGCCAGAGCGTCGCCGCCCCCGTCCTCGAGCTTCGCCAGGGCCGAGCGCACTCGCTCCTCGTCACGCCCGCAGACCGCTACTGCCGCGCCTTCCTCCACCAGGCCCTCCGCGAGCGCGAGGCCGAGCCCGTCGGTGCCACCGGTTATCAGAAACACCTTTTCAGCCAGATTCAGGTCCATGTCATGCCTCCTTGTCGGCTGCCTGCTTCTCCTCGACCGCCTTCGCCAGGAACGCATCGGCCTCCCGCTGCGACTGCAGCCGCACGAAACGGAGCCGGGCCCACCGGGGATCCGCCTCGGCCTCGAGGTAGCGCCGGCGGTAATTCCCGTGCCGGGTCGCCGTCCAGGCGATGATCGACCTCTGCGGGTTCCACGACCACAGGTTGGAGTAGGGCTCCTTGTTCCCGTTCCACAACTCTTCTCGGGTGACCACCCTCCGCACCGTGCGGCAGACCGTGCGGGCGAGGACGGTGGCGTAGGACAGGTCGAACCACACGACGGTGTCGGCCTTGTCCCACACGATGTCGCGCACCACCGAATAGTTGCCGTCGACGACCCAGGTGTCAGACGTCGTCGCCTCGTCCACCCGGGCCTGGAACTCGCCGTCGGACAGCTCGGTCCATCCCGGCTGGTGGAAGATCGCGTCGAGCTCCACGTACGTTGACCCCAGCTCCCGCGCCAGCGCGTGGGCGAGTGTGGTCTTGCCCGATCCCGAGCAGCCGACGACCGATACCCGCCGGATCGTTCAGCGCTCCTGTTCGGTGGGCCGGATGAGGACTTCGTTGACGGCAACCCGGCGCGGCTGGGTCACCGCGTAGCGGATGCCCTCGGCGATGTCCTCGGCCTGCATGATCTCCATGGCCGCGAAGTTCTGGGCCATGCCCTCCAGGATCTCCGGCCGGTTGTGGAAGGCCAGCTCCGTGGCCGTCGCCCCCGGCTCAATGAGCGTGACCCGGACGTGGCGGGCCGTCACCTCCTGGCGCAGGGACTCGCTGAACGCGCCCACGCCGTGCTTGGTCGCGTTGTAGACGCCGCTGTTGAGACGGGCGACGCGGCCCGCCACCGAGCTCACGTTGACGACGTCGGCCACCGATCTCGGTTCACCCTCCGCTGACGCGAGGAGGTGCGGCAGTGCAGCGTGAGTGCAGTAGAGGAGCCCGAGGAGGTTGAGATGAACCATGCGCTGCCATTCCTCAATCGGCGCGTCCACGATCGGGCCCAGCAACATGACCCCGGCGTTGTTGACCAGGATGTCCAGCCGGCCGAGCTCGCCCACCGTCGCCGCAATGGCCCCTTGGGCCTGGGCCAAGTCGGTGACGTCGGCCTCGATCACCTGGGCGTGGTCGGTGCCGATCCGCTCGGCCAGGGCGTCGAGGCGGTCCTTGCGCCTCGCCACGAGCGCGACGCGCGCCCCCTCCTGCGCGAGGACGGAGGCTGTCGCCTCGCCGATGCCGCTGCTCGCGCCGGTCACGAGGGCGACCGTCCCTTCCAGTCTCTGCGTCATTGCGCCTCCCGGCTGTCCCAGGCCGCGGTAGCCCGCGGCCACCACGGTCTAGCGGAACCCTGCCGCCGAGGGCGCGCCGACGACGCCGCGCCCGCCGCTAGGACGACGTCGTCTCGGGCTCGCCCGCCCCTTCTGTCCCGCCCGCGGCGGCGCCACCCGGCCCTTCATCGATCCCGAAGAGCCCGACCGGCGTGCCGAGGTCCTCGGGCACCAACGTGGGCGTGTCACGGCTGAGCACTTCGCCCCGGAAGAATTCGGGTCTTACGGCCCAGTAGATGAAGAACAACACGATGCCGAGCACGATGGCTGCGACGTCGAGAATGATCACGCCGCCCACCACCCGATGTGTGCCCGGGATCGTCCACGTCGTGTAGCTGTTGGACGGGGTGACCCAGTTGTACCAGAGGAACCAGAACATCGCGAACCACAGGATCAAGCCGCCGGCCAGCGGGAAGATGCCGCGCAGCCACAGGTTGCGCATACTACTGGTCAAGGTCTTGCGCCAGTACCAGACGCAGGCGAACCCCGTGAGGCCGTAGTAGAAGGCGATCATCGCCCCGAGAGCCGTGACCGAGTCCCCGATCACGCTGCTTCCGTTCGACAGGTAATTCATTGCCACGTAGAGGGCGATGGAGACGGCGCCCATCACAACCGTGGACACCGTCGGCGTGAGGAAGCGCTTGTGCACGCGCCCGAACGCCTCGGGGATCGCCTTGTAGGTCGCCATCGACAAGGTCGTCCGCGCCGTCGGCAGGATGGTGGTCTGCGTCGAAGCCGCGGCCGAGGTCAGCACCATGAGGAGTAGCAGGTGCGTCAACCACCACCCGATACCGTTTGTCCCGAAGACCGATCTCCCCAGCACATTGATCACGTCGCCCGAGTTGGCGGGGTTGCCGAGGCCGATGCCGTGAGTGCCGATGCCGGCGTAGGACTGGGACGCCATGACGACCAGTGCGTAGGTCACCAGCAGGATCAATGTCGAGAGCACGGCCGCCCGGCCCGGCGTCCGGTGTGAATCCTTGGTCTCCTCGTTGACGGAGACCGAGGTGTCCCAGCCCCAATAGATGAACAACATCAAGGTGAACCCGACCATGAAGCTGGTGAACGAGATGTTGTGGAAGGGGTTGAACCACTGAGCGCTCGGAGTCAGGTGGCCGGGCGGGGCGTTGCCACTGCCCACCTTCACCAGGGCGACGACCGCGAACAGGAGGAGCATTGTCAGTTCGATCCCGAGGAAGATCTTCTGCAGAAAGGCCGAGATCTCGATCCCGATGTAGCAGATCGTCGTCATGACCACGATCCAGAGGATCCCGACGAGGAGCACCCAGCCGCTGGACGGGTTGGTCCCGATGCCACCGGCACCGAAGAGCAAGAAGACGTACTGCCCGGCGATCTGGGCCAGGCTCGCCATCACGAGGATGTCCGCCGCCACAATGCCCCAGCCGCCGAACCAGCCCGTCTTCGGCCCGAAGGCGCGCGCCCCCCAGGTGAAGGTGGTGCCGCAGTCGGGGTCGGCGTAGTTCATCTCCTTGTAGGCGTAGGAGATGAACAGCATCGGGATGAAGGCAAGGATCGTGATGATCGGCGCCCCCAGGCCGTTGATGGCGATGACGACGAAGCCGAGCGTCGCCGCCAGGCTGTAGGCCGGTGCCGTCGAGGCCACGCCCACGACGATCGAGGAGAGCAGCCCGAGCGCTCCCCCCTTCAGCCCCTTGTCGACGGGTTCCTTGTGAGCAACGGTCGCATCGAGATGTACCACGTGGCCCCCCCTTTGCAAGGATGTGGCCGCACCCTAGCCAACGCGCGGAAGAAATGCTCTGTTATTCCTTCCGCACTCAACGGATTGCGGCGAGGAATGCCCTCTGAAGCCCTTTTTCCAGGAGGTACGATTCCCGGCTGACCGAAACCGTCGCTCAGCATCCGGGGTGTCCCTTGACCGAAGCGAACGGGATCAACGGGCGGCGGCGGTCGCTTTCTTGAGGACCTTCGAGTAGTGCTCCATCCCCTCGCTCGACAGGGCGGCGGCGGGGCCGCTGGCGATGGACACGCGCTCGGGCACGATGCCCCAGACCGGGATCCGGAGCTCGTGCCACCAGTCCACGGTGGAATCGAGGTCGTTGGTGCCCAGGCGCGCCGAGCAGATCACGACGCCGGCGGGGATGTTGCTGGGTGTCAGCTCGAGCGTGGAGACGACGCGGTTCGGCTCCACGCCACCGGCGCGGGTCGGGATGACGACGGCGTCCGCCCGGGCCAGCGCCGCCTGCACGACCGCCCCCTCTCCGGGCGGCGTGTCGACCACGACGATGCCGTCCCCCTGGTTCATGGCCTTCGTGACCGTGCGGACCGACGGGCCCTCAATCAGCTCGACCCCCTCGAACGGCTCCGCGTCGTACCACTCGGCCGTGGACCCCTGGGGGTCGGCGTCGACCAGCACAATCGGGTGGCGTCCGCGCTGGGCCGCGACCGCGGCCAGGTACACGGCGGTGGTCGTCTTGCCCACCCCGCCCTTGACGTTGCTCACCACGATGTTCATCGCCGGTCTTCAGCCCTTCCTCGTCTGCTCCTTTTGGATTCGGCCCTACGGTACCCATCCGGGCGGTCGCGCGACTACGGCAGGAGGAGCTGGCCCAGACGTCGTCGCGTCACCGCCATGCCGCCGACGGCCATGGCGACGAGGTAGATCACGTGGAGCACGAGGATCCAGCTGAAGATCCCGAGGTCCGCGGCCCGTACCAGGACGACGCCCTGATAGAGCGGCGTGCACCGCACGACGGCCTGGAGCCAGCCGGGGTACACCGTCAGCGGGTAGAAGGTGGCCGAGAACAAGAACAGCGGGATGAAGGCCAGCGACACCATGTCGAAGTCCTGCCACGTGCGCATGTAGGTGGTCCCGGCCATGCCCGCCGAGGCGAACGCCAGCGAAATGAGGATGGCCGCGGGCCAGCAGAGCACCGCCCACGGGGAGACCACGTAGCCCAGGATGGCCATGATGGCCAGGAAGGCCGCCGAGTAGAGGGCGCCCCTGAGCACGCACCAGCCCAGCTCCCCGAGGGCCACGTCCCCGACGCCGAGCGGGGTGGCGAGCATGGCGTCGTAGGTCTTGGCGATCTTCAACTTGAAGAAGACGAGGAAGGTCGAGTCGATCATGGCGCCGTTCATGGCCGACGACGCCAGGAGCCCGGGGGCGACGAACGCGGTGTAGGGCACGAGCTGGCCGTCGACCGAGACGGGCCCGACCAGGTGCGAGAGGCCGATCCCGATGGAGAGCAGGTAGAAGAGCGGCTCGAAGAACCCCGAGACGAGGAAGATCCAGGACCGGCGGTACACGAGGACGTTGCGCTCGAGCACCCGGCCGGCGTGGCGTCCCCCCAGGAACGCGAGTGGAGTGATCCGGGTTGCGATGCCCGGGGGCCGCTGATCCGAGAGCGTTCGGGTCTCGGCCATCACACCACCAGCCGAGCGGCGAAGGTGCGGCGCCCGAGGGCATAGCCGCCGCCTGCCCACAGGGCCAGGTACGCCGCGTGGCCGAGGTCGGGCCACCACGACACCTGGCCCAGCGTGAGGTCGCGGCACAGTGCGACCCCGTGGTAGAGGGGCGTCAGGTAGGCCACCGCCTGGAGCCAAGTCGGGAGCTGGGAGATGGGGAAGAAGGTCCCCGAGAACAAGAACATGGGGATGATGGCGAAGCGGTACAGCGTCGTGAAGGGCGCGTCGGTCTCCAGCGTCGCGGCATACGCGCTGATCGGGCCGGCGAACGCCATCCCGGTCAGCACGGCGGCGGGCAGTGCGAGCACGGCCCAGGGGGAGTAGACGACGCCCCAGGCCGCCATCACCCCGAGGTAGATGGTGACGACGATGGCCAGGCGCGCGGCGATCCAGGCCAGATGGCCCAGCAGGACGTCGTAGACGGAGAGCGGCGAGGCCAGCTGCGCAAAGTAGGTGCGCATCCACTTGATGCCACCCATGACCGGGTACGTGGCGTCGTTCGTGCCGATCTGCATCGCCGTGCCGGCCAACAGTCCGGGCGCGAGGAACGCGACGTAGCTGACGCCGTCCACGCCGTGCGAGTGTTTGTCGATGAGCGTGCCGAGAGCGACGCCCATCGCGGCCAGGTACAGGACCGGGATGAGGAAGCTGGTCACGATGGAGCTACGCCAGGTCCGCTTGTACTGGTAGCCCCAGTAGCTCGCGGCGCGCAGCCACATCGGCGTGCTGATGCGCCGCGACCCCCGCCTTCGCCGAGGGAAGAGAGTGCCGCGGCCGCCTCCGGTCCGCCGGGCGCGGTGGTCGTCATCTTCAGTCGACCAGGGTGCGCCCGGTCAGCCGGAGGAAGACGTCTTCGAGCGTGGAGCGACGCACCAGCGTGCTCCGAGCCACGTGGCCCATGCGGACGACCTCGGCCAGCGCGGCGTCACCGTCGTCGGTGTAGAGCAGGATGCGGTCCGGCAGCACCTCCCAGCGCTCGGCCAGGGCGGCCAACGAAGGTGCCACCACCTCGTGCTGGCCGGGCGCGAAGCGCAGCTCCACTACCTCTCTCGTCGAGTACTGCTCAATGAGCTCGCGCGGCGTTCCCTCGGCGGCGAAGCGACCCTTGTCCATCACCACGAGGCGGTCGCAGAGCTGCTCGGCCTCGTCCATGTAGTGGGTGGTGATGATCAGCGTGACGCCTTCCTGCTTCAAGCGGTACAGCCGGTCCCAGAGGAGATGGCGGGCCTGGGGATCGAGGCCGGTAGTCGGCTCGTCGAGGATCAACAGGTCGGGATCCGAGATGAGCGCCCGGGCGATGGTGAGGCGGCGCTTCATCCCGCCTGAAAGCGGGTCGACGCGGTCGTTGGCACGCTCCGTGAGCTGAGCGAACTCGAGCAACTGGTCTGCTCGGGCGCGGACGACCTTGCGCGGCATGTCGAAGTAGCGCCCGTAGATCATGAGGTTGTCCAGCACGGTGAGCTCCAGGTCGAGCGAGTCCTCCTGGGGGACCACGCCCATACGGGCCCGGATCCGAGAACCGTCCCGAGCCGGATCGAGTCCCAGGACGCGCAGGGTGCCCTCGCTCAGCGGGCTGATGCACGCGATCATGCGCATGGTCGAGGTCTTCCCGGCGCCGTTCGGTCCGAGGAAGCCGAACGACTCGCCCCGGGCGATGGAGAAATCGACCCCGTCCACCGCCACGAACTCGCCGAACCGCTTGACCAGGCCGTGGGCCTCGACCATGGCCTGGCTCCGCCCGTCACCGGGGTCGACGGGGCCACCGGGGTCGTCAGGGTGCGAATCGGGGACGCGTGCCACCGGCGGGGAATGTGACGCCATCGTCGGCCAACGATACCGTGCAGCCCGCGAGCGTTGGGCAAGCGGGGGAGGCGCATGATGGCGACGACAGGAGGGGTCCGCGCGTTCCCCGAGGGGTTCCGCTGGGGTACCGCGACGGCGGCGCACCAGATTGAGGGCGGAAACGTGAACAACGACTGGTGGGCGTTCGAGCACACGCCGGGTTCGGGCTGCTCCGAGCCCTCGGGCGACGCCTGCGACTCGTGGAATCGCTGGACCGAGGACGCCGACCTGGTGGCCGCCCTCGGGCTGGACAACTACCGCTTCTCGGTCGAGTGGAGCCGGGTGGAACCGGCCGAGGGCGAGATCTCACGCGCCACCCTCGACCACTACCGGCGCCAGTGCTCCGGCCTGCGTGAGCGGGGCGTGGACCCGGTGGTCACGTTCCACCACTTCACGACGCCGACCTGGTTGACGGCCCAGGGCGGGTGGGAGTCCGGGGTGGCGGTCGAGCGCTTCGGGCGGTTCTGCACGGTCGTCGCCGATGCGCTGGGGGACGTGATGGCCAGTGCTTGCACGGTCAATGAACCCAACATCGTCGCCACCATGGGCTGGCACGCCGGGATGTTCCCCCCCGGCAAGCGCGACGTCGGGCTCTCGCGCCGCGTCGCCGCCCATTTCGTGGACGCCCATCGGCTCGCCGTCGAGGCCATCCGGTCGGCCGCCCCCGGGGTTCCCGTCGGTCTGACCCTGTCGATGACCGACTACCAGCTCGCCCCCGGCGGTGAGCGCCAACTGGAGGGGATACGGCACCATGCCGAGGACGTCTTCCTCGACGCCACCGCGGGTGACGATTTCCTGGGCGTGCAGGTCTACACGCGGATGCTCGTCGGGCCCGACGGGTGGGCCGGCTACGAGGACGGGGTGCCCGTGCTCGACATGGGCTACGAGTTCTACCCCGCCTCCCTCGGCAATTGCCTTCGTCGGGCGTGGCAGTACACCGGCGGGGCCGTGCCGCTGTTCGTGACCGAGAACGGCATCGGGACGAACGACGACGCCCAGCGCGTCGACTACGTGCGCCAGGCGCTCTCCGGCGTGCTCGATGCGGTCGACGAGGGTGTGGACGTGCGCGGCTACACCTATTGGTCCCTGCTCGACAACTTCGAATGGGCGTTCGGCTACCGGCCCCGGTTCGGCCTGGTGAGCGTCGACCGGACGACGTTCGCCCGAACGCCCAAACCGAGCGCGGCCTGGCTCGCCTCGGTGGCGGCGGCCAACGCGCTCGACGAATGAAACGTCACACCGCAGCCAGTTCCGTGTTGGCCACGATGGCGTCGCTGACGGGGCCCCACAGCGCTTCGGGGAGGTCGTGGCCCATGCCCGGGATACGTCAGGAGCCGTGATCCGGCCACGGCGGATGCGGTCGCCTGCCCGCCGCTGATGGTGACGAGGGGGTCGTCCTCACCGTGGACGACGAGGAACGGCATGCGCACGCCGCGGAGGCCCTCGGTACGGTCGGGCGAGGCGAGGATCGCCGCCAGTTGCCGCCCGGTTCCCTCGGGGCGGTAGGACCGGTCGTAGCGCTGCGCCGGCCCGCTGGCGCAGCACCGTCTCGTCGGTCGGATAGCCGGGCGAACCGATGACCTTGCTGCCCTCGACGCTCGCGTCGATGAACTCCTCGCGGCTCGTGGCCGGCGGGCGCAGAAGCGCACCCATCGCCTCTCCCGTCGGGGCGCCCACCGAGCGGTCACCCGTGGTCGACATGATGGAGCAGGCGGAGGCCAAGAGCTCGGGATGGTTGATCACCAGCGCCTGGGTGATCATGCCTCCCATGGACGCGCCGACCACATGCGTCCGCGTCGCGCCGAGGTCGCGGAGCAGCCCGGCCGCATCGTCGGCCATGTCCTCCACGCGGTAAGGGGCCGACGAACCGTCCCCGTCGAAGAGCGCGGTGAAGTCCGGCGTGCCCTCGAACGTGGTGGACAGCCCACAGTCGCGGTTGTCGAAGCGGATCACGAAGAACCCGCGGTCGCGCAGGATGTCGACGAACCCCTGGGGCCACGCCGTGAGCTGGGCGCCGAGTCCCATGACGAGCAGCAGGGCGGGGTCGTCCGCCTGACCCTCGGTCAGGTACTCGACTTCGATCCCGTTGACGTGGGCGGTGGGCATGCGGGTCTCCCTTCGAGCTGCGGACGCACCTTCCTAGCAGCCGGGCGCTCGCTTCACCCTGATGATCGGTCCCGGCCGTCGACCGCGGCCTCGAGGCGGGACCGGTGCAGCCGGGGTCCCGGCTCCAGACCGACGAGGACGCACTCGGCCGAGGCCACGCACAGGATGAAGACGGGGAACGCGGCGACGTCGAAGGTCCAGTGCTGAATGGTCAGGAGCAGGATCGCCATGCTCACCACTGCGCCGGCGTACGTGTGCACCGTCTCGGACTGCGGATGGGACCAGCTCTTCATGAGCGTCGGCACCCCGGCCAGAAAGTCAGCGGCGATGGCGGCGCAGATGGCCAGGACGCCGTTGCGAGTCGCCAGCCAGACGGCGGTGCCCACGACCGACATCAGACCGCAGGCGTAGTCGAGGCGCCGCACCCGCCACACCGCGCCCGAACTGCGGAACGATGCTACGAGCACGAGCAGCGGCATGAACCCGACCATGAACGTCGGGAGGGCGCGCAGCCCCACGCCCTCGTTGAGCTCGACCGCGGCGGCGAGCAGTGGCGCCACGGCCCAGAGGAGCCATGTGACCCGATTTGGCTGTGTCGTCCCGCGCAGCGTGTCACGGAGGTAGACGGCGGTCCCCAACGCACCGACGGCCACTCCCAGGAAGATCCAATCGACGCTGATCACCGTAAGACAGTCTGGCTGCGGGCGAGAAGCCCGACGACGATCGCCCGGTGTGAGCCGATAGCTTCGTCGTGAGAAGGCAGAATTGAGGAGCGCCGGTGAAGGGTTGCCTGCAGACGAGCGACGCCCGTGGGTGAGCTGCTCGTCGTCGCCTTCCTCGGTGGCCTGATCACCGGTCTCTCCCCGTGCATCGTGCCCGTGATCCCCGTGGTCATGGCCGGAGGCTCCTCCTCCACCAGCCGTGCCCGCCCGTACCTGATCATTGCCGGCATTGTGTCCAGCTTCAGCCTGTCGGTCCTCTTCGCCAGCTCGGTGCTGAGCTTCCTACACCTTCCAGAGGACCTCCTGTTCTGGCTCGGGGTCGCCATGCTCGGGCTCCTCGCCGTCGGCCTCATGGTCCCCAAGGTCGGGGAGCTGATTGAGCGGCCGTTCGCCCGGTTGAGCAGCTCGCGCTACGCCAACGAGGGCGGAGGATTCGTGCTCGGGCTGAGCCTGGGTCTCGTCTTCGTGCCCTGCGCCGGACCGGTCCTGACCGCCATCTCGGTCGCCGCCGCCCATCACCGTGTCGGCTTGACGTCCATCCTCGTGACGCTCGTCTATGCCGCCGGAGTCACGGTGCCGCTGCTCGCGCTCGCCGTGGTCTCCGAACGGGCCACCGAGCATTGGAAATCGCTCCGCGCCCATCTGCCCACCGTGCGCCGAGTGGCCGGTGTCGTGCTCGCGCGTGACGACGCTCGCCATCGCCTTCAACTGGCTCGGCGCGCTCCAGCGCGACGTGCCGGGCTACACCACCGCCCTCGAGGACCACGTCGAGTCGGTCGGCTCTGCCTGTACGCAGCTGCGCCAGCTGAGCGGCGAGCACCAGAACCAGTTCGCGGCGGCGAACGCGAGGCTCGAAGGGAAGAAGGCGACCTGCGCCTCGACCGACAGCGGCCAGTCGCAGAGCGGTCGGCTCGCCGCCGGGGCGACGCCCACGACGCCCACGACGACCACGACCGTGCCGGCGACCTCGGGGAACCAGAAGCCCCCGATGTTCACGGCCAGCAAGACGGATCTGCCCAACCTCGGGCGGGCGCCCAACTTCACCGGGATCACGGCGTGGTTCAACACGCCGGGAGATCAGCCGCTCAGCCTGAGCCAACTACGAGGCAAGGTGGTACTCGTCGATTTCTGGACGTACTCGTGCATCAACTGCCAGCGAGCGCTTCCTCACGTCGAAGGCTGGTACAACGACTACCGCAAGGACGGACTCGTGGTCGTCGGGGTCTCAGCACCCGAGTTCGCGTTCGAGCACGTGGTGTCGAACGTGGAGAGCGCCGCAGGACACCTCGGAATCGACTATCCGGTCGCCGTCGACGACAACCTCGCCACGTGGAATGCCTACAACAACGAGTACTGGCCGGCCGACTACCTGATCGACCCGAACGGGACCGTCCGGGCCTACGACTTCGGCGAGGGCGGATACGGGCAGATGGAGAGCAACATCCGGATGCTCCTCTCGGCCAACGGGGTCACGGACCTGCCCGCTCGCACCGACGTCCCGGATCGGACGCCGACCAGCCCGGATCGACCCCGGAGAGTTACGTCGGGTACCAGCGCCTGTCCAATGCCGTCGGGACCCCGGTGGCCGACAACCGCACCATCACCTACCACCCGCCGTCCACCATCCCCTCGAACAGCTTCGCCTTCGGTGGCAAATGGACCGTCCACGGCGAGGAGGCGACGGCGGGCCGCGACGCCACGATCGGGTTGCAATTCACGGCCAACGACGTCTACCTGGTCCTGAGCGGGCACGGCAACGTCGACGTCGCCTACAACGGACGCCACCTCAAAACGGTGAACGTCGCCGGCATCCCGAGCCTCTTCACGCTGTTCTCGTCCAAGGCCGCTGCAGACGGGTGTGTTGACGTTGAGCTTCTCGCCCGGCATCGAGGCTTACGACTTCACCTTCGGCTAGCTGTCGGCCCGCTCGGACCCGGTCGGTCGAGGATCACGGGCATCAGTTGATGCTCCGCCCCCGGCCCTCCCAGTAGGGGGCGCGCAGCTCGCGCTTGAGCAGCTTGCCCGACGGGTTGCGAGGAAGCAGGTCGGTGGTGTCGACCGACGCCGGGCACTTGTAGTGCGCCAGGTGGTCGCGGCAGTACGCGATGACCGCACCCTCGTCGAACTCCGCCCCCGGTGCCGGCACGACGACGGCCTTCACCGTCTCGCCCCACCGCTCGTCGGGCACACCGATCACCGCCGCGTCGACGACGTCGGGGTGCGACAGCAGCACGTTCTCGACCTCGGCCGGGTAGACGTTCTCGCCGCCGCTCACGATCATGTCCTTGATCCGGTCGTGCAGGTACAGGTAGCCGTCGCCGTCGAAGTAGCCGGCGTCGCCCGGTCCGCAACCAGCCTTCGTCGTCCACGGTGGTCGCCGACTCCTGCGGCTTCGCCCAGTAGCCCTCCATGTTGTACGCCGATCGCGTCCACACCTCGCCGACCTGGCCCACCTCGACGTCGTGTCCCGACTCGGGGTCGACGATGCGGATCTCCACCGAGTCGTGCGGCTTTCCGGCCGAGCGAAGCAAGCCCCGGCGGGGGCCGTCGGGGTCGTGGTCCTCGAAGCGCAGTGAGGTGATGGCTCCCGTCGTCTCGGTCATCCCGTAGACCTGGCAGAACCCGCAACCGAACGCCGCCATGCACTTGACGAGCACGTCCTCGGAAATCGGTGACGCCCCGTAGAAGATCAGCCGCAGACTGGAAAGATCCGTGCTCGCCAGGGTCGGGGTGGCGAGCAGGAACATCAGGACGGCCGGCACGAGGAACATCTCGGTGATCCCCTCCCGGGCGACGAGCTCGAGCAGGAGGGACGGGTCGACGTCGCGCAAAATGACAGAGCGGCCGCCCCGGGACATGGCGCACAGTGCCCAACCCGAACCGCCGATGTGGAACAGCGGCATGGCCACCAGGCTGACGGTGTCGTCCCGATGGTGAAGGTCTGTCCCGCCTCGCCGATCGCGGTGGCGAGGTTGGCGTTCGTCAGCATGACTCCTTTGGGCAGTCCGGTCGTGCCCGAGGTGTACAGCTGCATGCTCACGTCGCCCGGTCTCCCGACATGGCCCGGGTCTGCCGCGTCGCAAGCGGAGAGCCATTCCTCGTAGGACACCGCACGCGCATCTGTCATCGTCCCCTCGCCCAGTGACGACGATGCGGCGAACGCCCGGAAGCTCGCTTCCCATGGCGCGCAGCGCGGGGAGGTAGTCCATGTGCACGACGAGCAGAGGCGCCGTCGAGTCATCGATGATGGCACCCATCTCTTCGGGCGATAGGCGCCAGTTGACCGACACGTTGACGGCGCCGATGAGTGACCCCCCGAAGAGGACGTCGAAGTACGCCATGCCATTGCGGTCCAAGAAGGCGATCCGGTCGCCGGCTTCGAGACCGTCCCGCACACACGGCATTGGCGACGCGACACGCCTGTAGGTACTCCTCGTTCCACGTGCGCCGCTCGTCTCCGCACACGAGCATCTCGTGTTCCGGCTGGGTGCGGGCGACATGCCTGATCAGACCCGCCACGGTGTAGCGGTCTTCCGCGGTCACGACCGGCACGCTCGTCGTCACGGGATCCTCCTCGCCGTCTCGCTCATCGTCTGGCGGGCTGGGACCCTACGCACAGTCACGCCATCGGCGCAGCCGGCCCAGAGAAGACTCGCGCCACTTGGAAAGCCAGCCAGAGGTACTGGTCAGAGGCTTTTTTGAAAATTTGACGTCCTTCTTACGAGATCCATTGAGTGGAAATCGACCGATCTACCAGGAGCTTTATAATCCAGTCAAAAGTGATATCAGATCACATAGCAGGTCAGAGGGTGTTTCCGGCCGTGACGTCACCGGTGGCGCACCTCACTGGTACATTGTCGCCGCCAAGACGCACGGGGCCATTTCGGATGCATGCCAGGAGGAGATCTCCGCAGCATTCCGGAAGGAGCGAGGCAGGTCGTGCGATCCGACATCGACCAATACCTCGGCGCGCCCTGCGTCGGGGGCCGGCCGAGAAGCGAGGACCGAGAGCCAGGACAAGCGAAGGGGCTGTACACAACCGGCCGCACACCCTGCGGCGTTGAGCCAGATCGGACGATGCCTTCCCGCTCTCCGATCGGGGCGCGAATGCGATGGCCGGAGCCCGCCCACACCGAGCAGAGCCTGGCGCCTACGGGCGCCCGACGAAGGGAGGTGCCGTGCGGATCCGCATTGCACTCACGACGGCGGTGGCCGTCATAGCTGTACCCATACTTCTTCTCAGTTTGTTCAGCGGTACCCCGGCCGCCTCGGCCGGAAACAGCCGGCATGTAGCCGGCGTCCATCGCGAGGTAACTCGCGAAGTACAAAGGTTCCGGTGAAGCGGCGACGAAGCCGCCCGTCGGACCGATGACGAGCCAGCAGACGATCAATCAAGCGAAGGCTGCGGCCTTCTTCGAGGCGGTCGAGAAGGGCAACGTGGACAACTACCTCAAGGAGCTTGGCGGCCGAGCACGCCTAGCTCGAGGCGATCGCCGCACAGCGTGCGCAGGCCGCGGCCCAAGCTGCGGCTGCGGCCCAAGCCCAAGCGGCCGCCGGCCCAAGCCGCAGGCACAGGCGCGTGCCGCCGCGGCAGTTGCCGCGCCGGCCCCCGCCCCCACTCCCGCCGCTGCACCCGCAGCGGGTGGGTCCGACGCCACGAGCACGGCCACGGCCGACTGGGCCTGCATCCGTCAGCACGAGTCGGGCGGCAACTACTGCGAGCGCGGCGGCGGCGCATACCAGTTCGAACTAGGGACCTGGCAGAGCGTCACGGGCCTGCCGTCACCGGCTCAGGACTACTCCGCGGCCGTGCAGGACTCGGCTGCGCTCCGGCTCTACGCCGAGCGGGGCTGGGAGCCCTGGACGACCCGGTACGTCTGCGGCTTGTAGAGCTTGTAGCGCCTTTCGGAACCGAGCGCTCGAGCTCTGGAGAAGGCCGGCTACCCCGCTTCGAACATGGCCGTCACCTGCGCCATGTCGAAGTAGTCCCGCCATGCGGTGATCTTCCCGTCCGAGACTTGGAAGGCACCCATGACGGGCAGGGGGGCCGACTTCCCGTTGATGGTGAAGCGGTCCGTGCGCTCGGTCAACACGGTCGAGCCGTCGCTGGCGAGGTGGTGCACCTCGAACTCGAGCGATTCGCACATGTTGACGAACATGTCGATGACCGCCATGGCCGCTTCGATCCCCTCGGCCGGGTCCATCGGGATGTTGTGGTACACGATGTCGTCCGAGAAGAAGGTCCTGAGCACCGCGGGGTCCCTGGTGCTGGCGGCGGCACAGAAGTCTCGGACGACCTGCTCGGCGCTCGGCATGGAACTCCTCTTTCGTCGGCGGGCCGCCCACGCTATCCGTCGCCCGGCCATGATGGTGGGGTGACATCGGCGGGTCGTGATCCTCGCACCCATGCGCCCGGAGCTCAAGGCCGTGGTGAAGTCGGGCGGGCTGGCGGAGACGTCCGGCGGACGACGTGTTCTCCCACGCGGGCTCGGCCGGGGACTGGTCGATCGGCGCGCTCGTCACCGGCATGGGACCGGAACTCGCCCGGAGGGCCACCCGGCGCGCCCTCGCCGCCGGTTCCGTCGATCACGTGATGGTCGTGGGGATCGCCGGCGGCCTCGACCCGGCGTTGCCGGTCGGCTCGCTCTTCGTTCCGGCCCGGGTGCAGCTCTACCCCGACGGGCCCGAGTACCAGAGCCGCCCGATCCCTCCCCGGGAGGCCTCGGGAGGCCTCATGACGACCGACGGTCTGTTCGACGACGACGAGGTCTGGCGGCCCATCCTCGAACGGGGATTCGGTGCGGTCGACATGGAGGCGGCCGGCGTGGCCGAGGTCTGCCAGGAAGCAGGCGTCGACTGGTCGGTCTACCGCGGCATCAGCGACCGGCCGGACGAGCACATCGTCGACCAGGCCGTGTTCTCGCTTGAGCAAGCCCGACGGCAGCGCCGATCCGGTCGCGCTGGCCAAGTACCTGGCTCGGGACCCCCGCCGGGCCAAGGCCCTGGCGCACCTGAACCGCTGCATGCAGGCGGCGGCCCGCGACGCGGCCGAAGCGGCCTTCTCCGACCTGACGGGGGTAGGCCTCAGCCGTCGTCCTCTGCGGCGGGCCGCTCGGCTTCGTCGCGCCGGGCGATCACATGGACGTCGATGTCGTTCTCCGACGCCATGCGGAGAATGGTCTGGATCACCGAGCCTCTCGTCATGGACTGCCAGCGGGTGAGCCGGGACGTCCCGAGCACGATCTGGGTGATCTGCTGGTCGACGGCCGCGGCGAAGATCGTCTTGGCCACGTCGTCGCCCTCGAGCGTCTGCCACGTGCCGCCGACCGCGGCGACCAGCTCCTCGAGCTCGTCGGTGTCCGACTTCTGCGTCTCGGCGTCGCCCGAGACGACGTGGACCGCGACGAGCGGCGCCTTGATCCTCGAGCGCCATCCGCGCCGCCCGCCGGATGACCGACGCGTTCCCCGGGGCGCCCGTCACCGCCACCATGATCCGCTCGGTCGTCTCCCACAGCTCGCCGCCTGCCCCTTGCGAGCGCAGGTACTCGAGCAGCTCCTCCTCGGTCTCGTCGGCGACGAAGCGCAGCGAGAGCTCGCGCAGCGCCACCAGGTTCTCGGCCCGGAAGAACCCGTTGAGCGCCGCCGGCACCTTGTCGCTCGGGGTAGATGTTGCCGTGCAGCATGCGGCGGCGGAGCTGGTCGGCCGAGGAGTCGATCAGCTCGAGCTGGTCGGCCCGGCGCACCACCCAGTCCGGGACGCGCTCGCGGACGGCGACCCCGGTGATCCGCTCGACCGCGTCGGCGAGCGACTCGACGTGCTGGATGTTGACCGTCGTGATGACCGCGATGCCGGCGTCGAGGATCTCGAGCACGTCCTCCCAGCGCTTCTCGTGCCGTCCCGAACCGGGCACGTTGGTGTGCGCCAGCTCGTCGATGAGGACCACCTCGGGGCGTCGTGCAGGACGGCGTCGACGTCCATCTCCTCCCATGTCGACCCGCGGTACTCCACCTGCTTGCGCGGCACCGACGGGAGGTCGCGGATCTGCTCAATGGTGTAGGGCCGCTTGTGCGTCTCGACGAAGCCGACCACGACGTCCGCGCCCGCGCTGGAAGCGGCGCCACCCCTCGTCGAGCATGGCGCAGGTCTTGCCGACGCCGGCGGCGGCGCCGAGGTAGACGCGGAAACGCCCGGTCGGCCGGACCCCTTCGTCTTCGCCCGTCGCTCGCGCTCATCTCGACCTCGTCCGGCTCGACGACCACGGTCACGTCGGTACACTCGGGGGTCGGCCCTGCGCCGGCGGACGGAAAGCAGTGACACACGTGATGCGAGGCAGCCTGGCTCCAAGGGCAACGTACCAGCGCACCGTTCTGGGCATCGTCGCCACGCTGGCCACGCTGGGCGCGCTGCTGGCGGTGATGCTGCCGTTCCGAGCGCACCTGAGCATCGCCATCCCGGCCCTGGTCTTCGTCCTGCCCGCGCTGCTCGGCGTCGTGGTCGGCGGCTTCGTTCCCGGCGCGTCGGGCGCCGCTGGCCGGATTCGTCGCCTACGACTACTTCTTCCTGCCGCCCTACGACACGCTCACGGTGCGGTCGCCGCAGAACTGGGTCGCCCTCGTCGTCTACGTCGTCGTCGTGCTCGTCGTGGCCCAGGTCGTCGCCCAGCTGCGCGGCGCCCGGGAGGAGGCGCTCCGGCGGACCGAGGAGGCCGGGCGCCTGTTCGAGCTGTCCCGGGCCCTGATCGGCGACCTCACCCTGCCGAGCTGCTGACCCACATCGTCGACGACCGTGCAGGCGTCTTCGCGCCGCGCTGGACGGCGCTGGTGCTGCCCGCGGCGGCCGCGAGCGCCGGTGCCGGCGAGGCGCTCGCAGGTGGCCGCCGCGGCGGGCCAACCGCTGGTCGCGAGCGACATCGTCGTCGCTGACGTCGGGCGGCGGTCAGACCCGTTCGCTCGGGCTGTCGGCGGCGACGGCGCCCCGCCGGGTCGTCGGTGGCGCTGGTGGTCGAGCGACCGGCCGGTCGGGCATGCTGGTGCTCCAGGACGTGCAGCTGGCGGGCCGGAGCGCGACCTGCTCGGCACCTTCGCCAACCAGGCCGCCCTCGCCGTCGACCGGGCCCAGCTGCGCGAGCAGGCGCTGCGGGCGCGGCTGCTCGAGGAGATCGACCGCTGGCGCAGCGCGCTGATGGGCGCGGTGTCGCACGACCTGCGGACGCCGCTCGCCTCCATCAAGACGGCCGTGTCCAGCCTGCGCCAGGTCGACGCCCGGCTCGGCGCCGGAGGACCGGGCCGAACTCCTCGAGCTGATCGAGCTGCAGTCCGACCGCCTGGCCCGGCTCGTGACCAACCTGCTCGACATGACCCGGATCGAGTCGGGGGCGCTCGAGCTGCGCCCGACCGCGATCGCGTTCGACGAGCTGGTCGACGAGGCGCTCGGCATCGCTGGGCGGCATCGTGCGCCGCGGGCCGGGTCGTGGTCGACGCGCCGGCGGACCTGCCGCTGCTGCACATCGACCACGTGCTGATCGAGCCAGGTGCTGGCCAACCTGCTCGAGAACGCGGACGCGGCTGTCGCCCGCCGACAGCGTCGATCCGCGTCGACGGCCCGGGTCGCGCCCGGCGAGCGCAGCGACGCAGGTCGAGATCGCGGTCAGCGACGACGGGCCCGGCATCGCGCCGCGACGAGCGCGAACGCGTCTTCGAGATGTTCAGCCAGAACGGCGGCGGCGGCAGGGCCGGCCTCGGCCTGGCCATCGCCAAGGCGTTCGTCGAGGCCCACGGCGGCCTCATCTGGATCGACCCCGACGTCGACCGCGGCGCCCGGGTCGTCTTCACCGTCCCGTCGCGAGACCGTGTGCCGGCGCCGGTCTGAGCGGGCTGCCATGACCAAGGTGCTGGTCGTCGACGACGACCCGTCGCTGCTCAAGGCGCTGCGCATCGGCCTGACCGCCCGCGGCGACGACGTGGTCATCGCGCACACGGGAACCGAGGCCGTCAACCAGGTGGCGCTGGCCGCGACCGGACCTGGTCATCCTCGACCTCGGGCTGCCCGACCTCGACGGTATGGAGGTGTGCCGCCGCATCCGCGAGTTCTCCGAGGTGCCGATCGTCGTGCTGTCCGCCTACGGCGACGAGCGGCGCAAGGTCGAGGCGCTCGACAGCGGAGCCGACGACTTCGTCACCAAGCCTTTCGGCATGGCCGAGCTCGAGGCGCGGCTGCGCGTGGCGCTGCGCCACGCCGCGCGCCCGAGCGCGACGGGGCCGAGACGTCGACCACGATGCTGACGGTCGGGCGACCTGGAGATCGACCTGGTCCACCACATGGCGACGCTGTCGACGGCGAGCCGCTTG
This sequence comes from uncultured Acidimicrobiaceae bacterium, assembly GCA_963767195.1. GTDB lineage: Bacteria > Actinomycetota > Acidimicrobiia > Acidimicrobiales > RAAP-2 > Bog-473. Next base: position 2,116,601 of record CAVYDA010000001.1, read on the forward strand.
CAGCTGACCGGCCAAGGAGTTCGAGCTGCTGGCCTACCTGGCCCGCCATGCCGGCAAGGTCTGCACCCACCACATGATCCTCAAGGACGTCTGGGGTCCCGGCTACGGCGCCGAGTCGAACTACGTCCGGGTCTACACCCACCGGCTGCGCAAGAAGATGGGCGACGACGAGGGCACGGCTGCTCAAGACCGTTCCCGGCATCGGCTACCAGCTGGTCGCCGAGCCGATCATCTCGTCGGCGACGAACGAGTAGAGCGGGTTGAGCATCACGAGCACGCCCCGCTCGAGCGCCGGCGTGCCCTCGGCCACGCATGCGCGCTCCGGCAGCCAGCCCGGGGACGCCGGCCGGCCGATGAAGCGCAGGACCAGCGCGCCCGTCCCGTCGCCGAGCACCGCGTCGGTGCGGACCCAGGGCCGCTCGAAGGAGCACGACCGACTCGATCGTCACCGCTGACCGCGCTGCGCCGTCGTGGCACCAGCGCCGCGATGGCGGTGAGTGCAGCTCACGTCTCGAGCTTGGCCAGCGCCTCGTTGAGCTGCAGCACGTTGACGTAGGGCGAGCCCAGGAAGCCGAGCTGCATGCCCTGGGTCTGCTGGCTGATCAGGCGCTGGAGCGTCGCCGGCCGAGAGGCCGGTGGCCTGCGACACCATCGGGATCTCGGCCTGCGCGTCCTGCGGGCGTGATGTCGGGGTCGATGCCCGCTGCCCGAGGTGGTGACCAGGTCCGACGTCGGGTTGACGCCCCGGGCGTGCCAGTAGTCGATGAGGCTCTTCGTGTAGTCGACGAGCTCCTGCGACCGGGGCCCGAGGTTGGTGGCCCCCGACTCGCCGGCGACCCCGTTGGCCACCAGCGGGTCGTCGCCGGGGTGCCCGGCCGGGTTGTCGCCGTTGTACTTCGCCGGCGTCGGAGTACGGCCCGAGGTCGTCGGGCCGGCCCTGGAAGACGCAGCTGCCCGGCAGGTGGCCGGGGCACTTGGTCTGGGACCAGTTCTGCCCGATGAGGGTCGAGCCGTTGGCGGTGATGGAGCCGTCGGCCTGGTGCTTGAAGAAGAGCTGCGAGAGTCCGACGCCGAGCGAGCGGGTAGACGAGGCCGAACAGGACCAGGCAGATGAGGCAGAGGACGGCAGCCGCGGCGGAATTGGGTGAGCATGATGACGGTTCCTTAGTAGGCGTGCAGCGCCATGATGACGAGGTCGATCAACTTGATGAAGATGAACGGGGCGATGATCCCGCCGACGCCGTAGATGAAGACGTTGCGGCGCAGGATGGCGGCGGCACCCGAGGGCCGCCACTTGACGCCGCGCAGGGCGAGCGGGATCAGGGCCACGATGACCAGCGCGTTGAAGATGACGGCCGAGAGCACGGCGCTCTGCGCGCTGTGCAGCTTCATGATGTTCAGCGCTTTGAGCTGCGGGTAGGTCGCCGACGAACAGCGCCGGGATGATGGCGAAGTACTTGGCCACGTCGTTGGCGATGGAGAACGTGGTCAGCGAGCCCCGGGTGATGAGCAGCTGCTTGCCGATCTCGACGACGTCGATCAGCTTCGTGGGGTTGGAGTCGAGGTCGACCATGTTGCCGGCCTCCTTGGCCGCCGTGGTCCCCGTGTTCATGGCCACGCCGACGTCGGCCTGGGCCAGAGCGGGCGCGTCGTTGGTGCCGTCGCCGGTCATGGCGACGAGCTTGCCGCCCTCCTGCTCGGCCTTGATCAGCTCCATCTTGTTCTCGGGCGTGGCCTCGGCCAGGAAGTCGTCCACGCCGGCCTCCTGGGCGATGGCGGCCGCCGTGAGCGGGTTGTCGCCGGTGATCATCACGGTGCGGATGCCGGCGGCGCGCAGCTCGGCGAAACGCTCCTTGATGCCCGACTTGACGACGTCCTTGAGCTCGATGACCCCGAGGATGGTGGCGTCCTCGGCCACGACCAGCGGGCGTCGAGCCCTGCCCGGGCGATGCGGTCGACGATCTCCTGGCAGTCCCTCGGGCGCGGTGCCGCCCTGGTCGACCACCCATTTGCGCACCGCCTCGGCCGCGCCCTTGCGGATCTGGCGTCCGTCGACGTTGAGGCCCGACATGCGGGTGGTGGCCGAGAACGGCACGAACTCGTGGGGGCCCGAGAGCTCGCGCTCGCGGATGCCGAAGCGCTCCTTGGCCAGCACCACGATGGAGCGGCCCTCGGGCGTCTCGTCGGCCAGCGACGCCAGCTGGGCCGCGCTCGGCGACCTCCTCCTCGGTGTGGCCGCTGGCCGGGAAGAAGTCCGAGGCCATGCGGTTGCCGAGCGTGATGGTGCCCGTCTTGTCGAGCAGCAGGGTCTGCACGTCCCCCGCCGCCTCGACGGCGCGGCCGCTCATGGCCAGCACGTTGCGCTGCACCAGGCGGTCCATGCCGGCGATGCCGATGGCGGAGAGCAGCGCGCCGATGGTGGTCGGGATGAGGCAGACCAGCAGCGAGACCAGGATCACCACGGAGACGGTGGCCCCGGCGTAGCCAGCCGAAGGGCTGCAGCACGACCACGACGGGGAGGAAGATGATGGTCAGCACGGCCAGCAGGATGGTCAGGGCGATCTCGTTGGGCGTCTTCTGGCGGTTGGCCCCCTCGACCAGCGAGATCATCCGGTCCAAGAAGGTCTGGCCCGCCTCGGCGGTGATGCGCACGACGATGCGGTCGGAGAGCACCGTCGTGCCGCCGGTGACCGCCGAGCGGTCGCCGCCGGACTCGCGGATGACCGGCGCCGACTCACCGGTGATGGCCGACTCGTCGACCGAGGCCACCCCCTCGACGATCTCCCCGTCGGAGGGGATGTGGTCGCCGGCCTCGCACACCACGAGGTCGCCCTTGGCCAGCGCGGCGGCGGCCACCAGCTCTTCGGTGCCGTCGGGCCGCAGACGCCGGGCCATGGTCTCCGAGCGCATCTTGCGCAGGGCAAGCGCCTGCGCCTTGCCCCGGCCCTCGGCCATGGCCTCGGCGAAGTTGGCGAAGAGCACGGTCAGGAACAGCCAGATGGTGATCGACCAGTTGAAGATGCCGCCATGGGCGATCGACTCGATGAAGGTGATGATCGAGCCGATCAGCACCACGAACATGACCGGGTTCTTGACCTGCACCCGGGGGTCGAGCTTGGTGAACGACCCGGCGAGCGCCTCCTTCAGGATCTCGCGGTCGAAGAGGCCGCGGGACTCGGCCACGCCGTGCGGCGCAGGGGCAGGAGGAGGCGGAGCGTCTGTGGCGATGACGGTCATTTAGAAGAACTTTCCGTGACTGAGTTGCTCGACGATCGGACCGAGAGACACGGCCGGGAAGAAGGTCAGGCCGCCGACGATGATGATGACGCCGATCAGGAGGCCGACGAACAAGGGGGTGTCCGTGCGGAACGTGCCGGCGCCGGCGGGCACCACGTGCTTGGCCGCCAGGACCCCACCCAGGGCGAGGGCCGGGATCATGATCCCGAAGCGCCCGATGAGCATGTCGATGCCGCCGAGGATGTTGTAGAAGGGGGTGTTGCCGGTGAGGCCCGCCGAAGGCGGAGCCGTTGTTGTTCCCCTGCGACGTGAGGGCATAGAGGATCTCGGAGAAGCCGTGAGGACCGGCGTTCTCGGGCGCGATCCGCCCGGCATGGAGCGAGACGGCCAGTCCCGTGACCACGAGCACGGTGATCGGCATCACGAGGGTTCCCAGGCCGGCCAGCTTCACCTCCGTGGCCTGGATCTTCTTGCCGAGGTACTCGGGTGTTCGGCCCACCATCAGCCCGCCGATGAAGACCGCGATGATGGCGTAGATCAAGATGGTGTACATCCCGCTGCCGACTCCACCGGGAGTGACCTCGCCGAGCATCATGCCGGTGAGCAGCGCCCCGCCACCGATGGGGGTGAAGGAGTCGTAGGCCGAGTCGGCCGATCCGGTGGAGGTCTGGGTCGACGACACCCCGAAGAGCGCGGAGGTCGGCACGCCGAAGCGCACCTCCTTGCCCGTGGTGTTCCCGGTCGGCTGGTGGATGAGGCCCGCCGCCTGCACGGCCGGGTTGGCCTGGTGCTCGGCAGCCACGGCGAAGCCGACCCAGGCACCCGAAGATGATGGTCATCGCGGCCAGCACGGCCACGCCCTGTCGGACGGCCCCGACCATCTTGCCGAAGACGTAGGTCAGGGCGACCGGGATGGACAGGAGCAGGACGATGGAGAGGAGATTGGTCAGGCCGGTCGGGTTCTCGAAGGGATGGGCCGAGTTGATGTTGAAGAACCCCCCGCCGTTGGTACCGAGCTGCTTGATGGCCTCCATGAAGCCGACCGGCCCGAGAGCGATGGTCTGCGAGACGCCGTTGAGGGCGTTGTGTACGTTGACCGGACCGCCCAGCGTGTCCACCGCCCCCTGGCCGACGAAGATCAGGCCGGCGACGAAGGCGATCGGGGGTGAGCACGTAGAGCAGGGCGCGGGTGACGTCGACCCAGAAGTTGCCGACGGTCGGCGACCCCTTCTTGGAGAAGCCGCGGATGATCACGAGTGCCGCCCCGATGCCCACGGCGGGTGTCACGAACTGCTGCACTGTCAGCGCGCACATCTGCGAGAGGTACGACAACGTCGTCTCGCCGCCGTAGTTCTGCCAGTTGGTGTTGGTCACGAAGGACGCCGCGGTGTTCCACGACAACGGGCCTCCCACGGCGCCGAAGTGCTGAGGGTTCAGCGGCAGCGAACCTTGCAGCCGGAGGATGGCGTAGGTGATGGCGAAGGAGAGGCCGGAGAACACGACCACCGAGCCGGCATAGCGCTTCCAGGTCTGTTCCCTCTCAGGGCTGGTACCGAGGAGACGGTAGATGGGCCGCTCGATGAAGCCGAGGAAGTGCACGCGCCCCTCGAACACGGCGACCATGTAGGCGCCGAGATACCTCCAGGCCAGCGCCAACAAGACGAAGAGGACCACGAGGGTCCAGAAGAAGCCCACTTAGAACCACTCGGGCTTGAACATGGCGACCCCCAGGTAGACGAAAACCACCACCGAGAGGGCGAGCAGGAGACCTTGGACGACGGTCATACCCGCTCCAGGAGCCAGATGTAGCCCAAGAACGCGCCGATGAAGGCCACGAAGCTGAGCACTGCGATGACATCAACCATGGCGCCCATCGTGGCGGCGCGTTCGTCAACCCGATGTCAACGCGGCCGCGCCCGGCGTCAACAGAATGTCAATACCCGCCCAGCGCCGGCTGTGCCTAAGGTGAGCACGGTCGTGGAATGAAAGTGGGGTGGACAATGGGCCTGGACCTGCAGGGTTGCCGCACGCTGGTCACCGGGGGATCCTCCGGCATCGGAGCCGGACTGGCCGTCGCGCTGGCCGAGCGGGGCGCGGTCGTCGGCATCTGCGCCCGCCGGGCCGAGCTGCTCGACGAGGTGGTGAGCCGCTGCATGGAGTACTCCCCGGACTCCAGGATGTGGGTCGTCAACCTGGCCGACCCCGACGCGGTGGACAAGCTCGCCGTCGACGTCATGGACGCTTTCGGCGGGGTGGACCTGCTGGTCAACAACGCCGGGATCCCGAAGCGCCGCCACACCACCGCGCTCGACATCGACACCGTCACCGCCGTCATGCACGTGAACTACCTCTCCCCCATCCGGCTGACCCTCGACCTGTTGCCCCAGATGCTGGCCCGGGGGTCGGGGACCGTCGTCAACGTCTCCTCCATCGCCGCCACGCTGAGCGCCCCGGGCGAGGCCGCCTACGACGCCTCCAAGGCGGCGTTGACCGCGTTCTCCGAGGCGATGGCGGTCGACCTGTGGGACACCGGAGTGAAGGTGATGGTGGTCTACCCCGCCGTCATCGACACCGAGCTCTTCACCCTGCCCGACAACGACGTGCCCGACCTGCCGGTGGCGGCGGAGCCGGTGTCGGTGTGCGTCGACGCCATCCTGGCCGGCCTCGAGGCGGAGGCGGCGCAGGTCTACGTTCCCGAGTACTTCGCCGGCATCGCGGCCTCGAAGGCGAAGGACGTCGGCAAGTTCCTCGAAGGCACGGCGGCCTACCTCAAGGATCAGAGGGAACAGAAAGAACAGAAGCAACAGAAAGAACAGAGGCAGCAGGCGTGAGCGCCGCAATCGAAGCGTGGAGGACGAAGCGATGAAGATCGAGCCAGAGGCAGCCGGCATGGACGAAGCCCGGCTGGAGCGCATCACCGGGCACTTCGGCTCGACGTACGTGGACACCGGCAAAATCGCCGGTTGCCAGATCACGGTCGTGCGCGGGGGTCACGTCGCGTACCACCGCTCGCTCGGTCTCATGGACCGCGAGCGGGCGCTGCCGATGGCCGACGACGCCATCTTCCGCATCTACTCCATGACCAAGCCGATCGCCTCCGTCGCCCTCATGCAGCTCTACGAGCGGGGGATGTTCCAACTGCTCGATCCGGTGCACCGCTACATCCCGGAGTGGCGGACGCTGCAGGTCGGGGTGGTCGGCGAAGACGAGAGCGTCACCCTGGTCAAGCCGGAGCGCCCCATGAACATGCGCGACGTGCTGATGCACACGACGGGGTTGCCGGGCGGGCTGTTCCCCGACAACCCGATCGACGCCGGGTTCGCAAAGGCCCGCTCCGAACTCGGATCGGGGCAGACCCTCGAGAGCGTGACCGCGCTGCTGGCCGAGCATCCGCTCAAGTTCCACCCCGGCACGCACTGGAACTACGGGATCTCGACTGACATCGTGGGCCGCCTGGTCGAGATCCTGTCGGGCCTGCGTCTCGACGACTACCTCGCCCGCGAGGTCTTCGAGCCCCTCGGCATGGTCGACACGGGCTTCTTCGTACCCGAGGAGTCGCTCCCCCGCCTGGCCGCCTGCTACGAGTACCGTCCGGCCAGCCCGCCGCGCCTGGCGGAGGGCCAGTTCGCCAACGGGATCTTGCGGCCGCGGTCGTACCTGTCGGGCGCCGGCGGCCTCGTCTCGACCACCCACGACTACGTGGCCTTCTGCCAGATGCTGGCCGGCGGCGGGCAGCTCGACGGGCGCCGCGTGCTCGGCCGCAAGACGCTCGAGTTGATGACGGTCAACCACCTGCGTGGAGGGGCCACGCTCCAGGAGATGGCCGTGGGCGGTTTCGGCGAGGCCAATTTCGACGGTGTCGGCTTCGGGCTCGGTTTCGCCGTCGGCCTCGGGCCGGCCGCGACCGCCATGGCCGGCTCTCCGGGCGAGTTCTACTGGGGCGGGGCCGCCAGCACCGCCTTCTGGGTCGACCCCGCCGAGGACCTCTTCGCCGTGTTCATGACCCAGCTGCTCCCCTCCGCCGCCTACCCCTTCCGGGCCCAGCTGCGGGCGCTCGTCTACCAGGCCATCGACGACTGATGGACCCGGCGCAGCCTCGGGTGGGCCCGGCTGACGCCACGGTCACACCCCGCTTCGCCGGGATCGCGACGTTCGCTCGTCTGCCGACGGCCGATGCGGTCCCCGACTGGGACATCGCGGTGGCGGGAGTGCCCTTCGACGGCGGGACGAGCTACCGGCCGGGCGCCCGCTTCGGCCCGGCCGCGGTACGCCAGGGCTCTCGCCTCCTCAGGCCGTACCACCCCGCCCTCGATGCCGTGCCCTTCGAGTTGGCCCAGGTCGTCGACGCGGGTGACCTGGCCTGCACTCCTTTCGACAACGAGGCGGCGGTGAACCAGATTCAGGCCGGCGCCGACGCGCTGCTCTCCGCCGGAGGCCGCCTGGTCGCGGTGGGAGGCGACCACACCGTGGCGCTCCCACTGCTGCGGGCGACGGCGCGCCGTCACGGACCGTTGGCGCTGGTGCACTTCGACGCCCACCTCGATACCTGGGACACCTACTTCGAGGAGCGCTACACCCACGGGACGCCGTTCCGCCGCGCCTGGGAAGAGGGTCTGCTCCGACGCGACCGGAGCGTCCACGTCGGCCTGCGCGGCCCGCTGTACTCGACCGCCGACCTCAGTGACGACACAGGCATGGGGTTCGCCCAGGTGACGACCGACGACGTCGCCGCGCTCGGCCCGGCGGCCGTGGCCGAGCTGGTCCTGGCGCGGGTGGCGGACGCGCCCGTCTACGTCTCGGTCGACATCGACGTCCTCGATCCGGCGCACGCGCCGGGGACCGGGACGCCCGAGGCGGGGGGGCTCACCAGCCGGGAGCTGCTCGCTCTGCTCCGCGGCCTGCGGCCGGCCGCCGTGGTCGGAGCCGACGTGGTCGAGGTCTCCCCCGCCTACGACCACGCGGAGATCACCGCCATCGCGGCGGCGCACGTGACGTACGAACTGGTGACGCTCATGGCGCTGCGGCCGACCTCCTGAGCAGTCCGGACCTCTTGTAACAGTCCGTTCACGTCGGGGAAACCGTCCCCGAACGTTGCCGCCCTACGTTTCGGGCCAAGGCCGTGGCACGAGGGAGCACGAACCTGGTGGCGACGTGAAGCGAGATCTCCTCGTCGGGGTGGCACAGTGGCTGGCCACCCCGGGCGAGCCGGCGCAGAACCTCTCCGTGGCGCTCGGCATGATCGAGTCGGCCGCCGCGCGCGGCGTCGAGCTCCTCGTGCTGCCGGAGCTCTGGTCGTGCGGCTACGACCCCGAGAGCCTCGGCGCCGACGCCCGACGCGACGCCGAGCCGCTGCGGGGACCGCGGGCGACGAGGCTGTCCGACGCCGCCCGCACCCACGCCATGTACCTGGCTGCCGGCAGCGTTCCCGAGCTCGACCACGCCGGCCGGCTTCACGACACCGCGCTGGTGTTCGACCCCCGCGGCGAGCTCGTGGCCTGGCACCGAAAGGCCCACCTCTACCCGCCGACGCTCGAACCGACGGTCTTCAGCCCCGGCCTCACCCTCACCACCTTCGACGACCCCGGTCTGGGCCGGGTCGGGCTCGTCGTGGGCTTCGACGGCGACTTCCCCGAGGTGGCCCGGACCCTCGCGCTGCGCGGCGCGCGCCTCGTGGTGGCCCCGGCGGCGGTGGCGGTCGAGGGCGCGGCCGCGTGGGACCTGTTGCACCCGGCGCTCGCCCTCACCAACAGCCAGTGGTGGGTGCAGGCCAACCAGGCCGGCTCGCACTCGACGTCCACGCTGCTCGGAGCGAGCCGCATCATCGCGCCCACCGGCACCGTCGTCGCCCAGGCCAGCGCCGCCGTGCCCGGTTGCGCCAGTCCGGCCGAGTTGCTGGTGCACCGAGTGGACCTGCACCTCGCGCACACCCGCGAAGGCGTGACGACACTCCTCGAGGACGAGCGTCGACCGGATCTTTATGCCGACCTCACCGAGAAGGTGCCCGCCGCCCGGTGAGCGCGCTCAGACGTTGGGGTCGGTCGACCCCAGGACGATGCCGGCCAGGCCCTGGACGAGCTGCGCGTTGGCCGCGAGCGACTTGTTGGACGAGTGCAGTGCTGCGGTGATCGCTCCGAGGGCCATGGCGCGTGCAGCGGGTTCGCTGATCGGCGCCGGTGGTGAAACCGCTTCCGCCACCACCCGGCTCACCAAGGCGGCTGACGGGGAGCCGACGGTGACCAGGTAGACGTCCGCGCCGCTGTCGCCCGCGATGCCTCCGCTGCCGTCGCTGGCGTCGGGCACGAAGTTGGTGGTGACGTAGGCCCGGCGGCTCCCGTCCGGCGCGCCGACCACGGCGTCGAGGACGGCGCGCCCCTTGACGCGAACTCGGCCCTTCACACCCGAAGGGATGTACACGACGGTATCGGTCTTCCGGTCACCGCGCCGTCCCTGAGCGGTCGACGTGGCGACCATCGCGAAGGAGCTCTTCGCCGGGTCGTAGGCGTAGGCGCCCAGGCGCCCTGCGGTCGCCGTCGGCGAGACCCGCATGAGCTCTCGCTGCCGGCTCGGGATGAGAAGGTCGTTCGGAGACGGTGGCGTGTGTGGATTGCCCTTTCCGGGCGTCCCGTTCGCCGTGGTCTGGTATCTCGAGAATTGCCAGCGCGTGCACCAGCACGTGCCGGGCTTCGCCGACAGGCCCTTCCAGGCCCACAGCGTGCCTCCCGTCTGGGTCGACTCCTGCGCGGAGAGCTCGCCGGCCAGGATGGTGGAGTCGGTGCTCGACGCGTCCCCGAACTCGGTGACGAACACCGCAGAGTGCATCGCCTGCGCCTCAGCCTCCGCCGTCTGGTAGCCGAACTCGAAGTCGGGCGGGTAGCCGCCCCGTCGGGCCGGCTGCCCGAGCAAATCCTGCTCGAACGTGAAGGCGTAGGTGTAGACGTGCGGCGCGAACACGATGTTCGGATAGGCCGTGAAGGGCTTGGAGACCTGGAGCGAGAAGTCCAGCAGGTTCCGGTAGGCGAGCGGCTCGAAGAAGATCTGCTGGCGGTTGACCGAGGCCAACTTCGGATACGCGCAGGTGTTCGACAGCGAAGTGGGCGTGCCGGTCGGGCACGTGGGCAGGCCGTCGCGCACACCGGTGAGGGCTTCGACGGCCCGCGTGTAGAAGGGATAGAGCTCCTGGCTGCTCGCCTGGTAGCCGTTCGCCGCCGGCAACGACCCGAGAGAACCCGGCTGGGGCTCGTTCATCAGCTCGTAGCCCAAGACGGTGGGGTCGTTCTCGAAGCGGTTGGCCAAGGAGGCCAGCGCACCGATGTAGTGATCCTGGAGCCCGGAGCCCGGCGCACGCCCCTGCGGCGCGTCGACCGGGCTGTTCTGCCAGAAGTTCGCGAACGCGGCCGACTCGGCCGGGTTGAGCTCGTCGACGCCGTACAGCGCACAGCCCGGCTTCCCGTCGCTTTGGACCGCCCAACCCGGGGCACCGTCCCCTCCGCCCGACGGCGAGCAACCCGAGGGCGCCGATGCCTTGTCGACCGGGACGATGTAGCGCGAGTACTGGTCCTGGTGCATATCGAGGATCAGGTAGATGCCCTGCTGGCGGGCCCAGTCGACCACCTGGGCCACGCGGTCGAGGTAGGTGGCGGAGTAGACGCCCGGGTGAGGCTCGAGCTGGCTCCAGTTGAGGACCAGGCGGACGGCGTTGAAACCGAGGGCGCGCATCTGGGCGAAGTCGTCGCCGCTGGCCGGTGCGATCGACTGCTGATAGGCCTGCTTGGCCGCCTCGGACTCGCAGAGGGGAGGCTGCGGAATGAGCGGCGAGGCCTTGGGGCAACGGCCGGCGTACGCGGCGGGCGTGACCGGGAACAGTGCGGGCCCGCCGTTGGCGTCGGGGTAGGCGACGTCCTCCATGCCCACGGCGGCCACGCCGTGCAGCAGCACCTGGCGACCCGCCGCGTCGGCCAGGTATGGCGTGCGGTCCGGCCCGCCGGCCGGGGTCACGACGTGGAGAAAGGTCGGGGGAGGCACCGTGGATACGACGGCCGCGTTCGCGCCAGGCGTGGTCAGCGGGAGGACCAGTGCGGCCGCACCCGTCGCCGCGAGCGCGGCGGCGCGGACGAAGCGGAAGGGTGAAAGCACGGCGGGGCACGCTACCTGAGGCTTTGAAGGGATATGCCGCGGGCGGCGGCGCCGTTGTGCGCGGCCGAGCGGCGGCGGCGCCGTTGGTAGGGTCGCGCGTCGTGGCCCAGAGGGATCCCGAAGATGTCACTCTCTACGAAGGGATCGTGACGACACGCGCCATCCGCCGCTACCGCGACGAGCCCATCCCCGACGACGTGCTGCGCGACATCCTCTTCGCGGCGACCCGGGCCCCGAGCGGCTCGAACCGCCAGCCCTTTCGCTTCGTCGTGCTGACCGACGGACCCACGGCACGCGAAGCCAAGCGTCTGATCGGCGAAGGGGCGCGCCGCTTCTGGTCGGCCAAGCGGGAGGCCGACGGCTACGACGCGGGTTCGGGCGCACGCTCGGACTCGCCCAAAGCGCGGATGGCACGGACCATGCAGCACTATGTCGACTCCTTCGAATCCGTGCCGGTTCTCGTGCTGCCGTGCTACGTGCCCTACCGCGAGGTCATGCACCAGAGCGACGGCGCTTCGGTCTACCCCGCATGTCAGAACCTGCTCCTCGCGGCGCGGGCGCTCGGGTACGGCGGCGTGCTCACCGGGTGGCACTTCGCCGTCGCGAACGAGCTGCACGCCCTCCTGGGGATCCCCGACAACGTGGAGCTCATGGCGACCATCACCCTCGGGAAGCCGCAGGGCCGTCACGGTCCGGTGCGCCGACGTCCGCTCCCGGAGTTGGTGTACGGGGAGCAGTGGGGGTCGGCTCCAGCCTGGGCGGTCGACCCCGCGGACGCCTTGCACACGGCGGCCGGGCCGCCGCGGCGCGCCTAGGGTTGGAATGGTCCAGCTGAACAACGACACCGAGGAAGGCCGCCCATGAACGTGCCCAACGGCGGCTCGCCCGTCTTCGACGCCGACAACCACTACTACGAGGCCCTGGACGCGTTCACGCGCCACCTCGACCCTGCCCAGGGTCCGAGGGTGATCCAGTGGGTGGAGATCGACGGGCGGCGCTACCACGCGCTCGGTGGGCGCGTCAGCCGAGCCGTGTCCAACCCCACCTTCGACCCGGTGTCGCCGGCCGGCGCCCTGTTCGACTACTTCCGGGGCAACCCCGACGGCGTGCCCATGCACCAGTTGATGGGCCGGCCCGAGCCGATACGGCCCGAGTACCGCGACCGCGACGCCCGCCTGGCCTCCATGGACGCGCAGGGTCTGGCCAAAGTGTGGCTCTTCCCCACGCTGGGCATGCTCTACGAGGAGGCGCTGCGCGACGATCCGGGGGCGGTCGTCCTGTTGTTCCAGGCCTTCAACCGGTGGCTGGCCGAGGACTGGGGCATGGCGTACCGCGACCGCATCTTCGCCGCGCCCTACATCTCGCTGGTCGACGCCGATGCGGCGGTGGCCGAGCTCGAGTGGGCACTCGACCAGGACGCCCGGGCCGTCGTCCTGCGGGCCGCGGCGCCGGTGACACGCTTGGGTCCGCGCTCACCGGCCTCCGACGAGTTCGACCCGTTCTGGGCCCGGGTGAACGAGGCGGGCATCACCGTCGTCGTGCATGCGGGTGACGCCGGTTTGTCGTCGAACGGCTACGCCGCCGACGGCTTCTCGGCGTCGTTCCGGGCCGGGCCGTCCCGGCCGAGCATCAAGATGTGGTCGATAGAGCGGGCGGCGAACGACTGGCTGGCGACGCTCATCCTCGAGAAGCTCTTCTCACGCTTTCCCAATGTGCGCGTGGCGTCGGTCGAGAACGGATCGGAATTCCTCGGCCCGCTCTTCCACAAGCTGCGCACCGCGGCGCGCCGCATGCCGGGCTACTTCGCCGAGGACCCGGTCGACACCTTCCGCCGCCACATCTGGATCAACCCGTTCTGGGAGGACGACGTCGACGAGGTCGTCAACCTGATGGGGGACGACCGGGTGATCTTCGGGTCCGACTGGCCCCACGTGGAAGGACTGCGCCAGCCGACCGACTGGGTGCGGGAACTGCAGAAACTGCCTGCGGAATCGGTTCCCAAGATCATGGGCGCGAACGTCGTCTGAACTGAACGAGCGCCAACCCGCGCCATGAGCGCGGTCGGGGTCGGCGGAGGCGTGATCGGGCCGCCGGACCAGGACGGCGCGGCCTCGTCTCCGGTCGAGCCGCACGTGATCGTGCTGTTCGGCGCGACGGGAGACCTGGCGGCGCGCAAGCTGCTGCCCGGGCTCCTCCATCTCGCCAAGGCGGGGATGATGCCCGACTACCGGATCATCGGGAGCTCCACCAGGGAGCTCAGCGACGAGGACTTCCGGCAAATCGCCCGCCACGCCTGCGACCAGTTCGCGACGGGTCGGATCTCGTTGCTGCAATGGGCGAGTTTCGAGAGGCGTCTGAGCTTCTGCTCGACGTCCGACGGGCCGCAGGCACTGGCCGAGGCGGTGGCGCGCGCCGAGGAGGAGATGGATGCCGAGGAGCCGCGCCGGCTGCACTATCTGAGCATCCCGCCGGCGGCGGCGCGCTCGGTGGTCCAGCTGCTGGCGGACGCCAAGCTGGTGGAGCGGTCCCGATTGATCCTGGAGAAGCCGTTCGGCACCGACCTGGCCAGCGCCGTCGCCCTGAACGACGCCGTGCACCAGATCTTCGACGAGGACCAGATCTTCCGCATCGACCACTTCTTGGGCAAGGAGGCGGCGCAGAACATCCTGGCCTTCCGTTTCGCCAACGGCCTGTTCGAGCCGATCTGGAACCGGGACCACATCGACCACGTGCAGATCGACGTCCCCGAGACGCTCTCGGTCGACGACCGGGTGGCCTTCTACGAGTCGACGGGTGCGTTCAAGGACATGGTGGTGACCCACCTCTTCCAGATCCTCGCCTTCATGGCCATGGAGCCACCCACTGCGCTCGCCCCCGACCCCATCAGCGAGGAGAAGAACAAGGTCTTCCGTTCCCTGCGCCCGTTGGACGTCAGCCAGGTCGTCCGGGGCCAGTACGAGGGCTATCGGGACATCCCCGGGGTCGCGCCCGACTCTGACACCGAGACGTTCGTCGCCCTGCGCTGCGAAATCGACAACTGGCGCTGGGCCGGGGTGCCCTTCTTCCTGCGCACCGGGAAGGAGATGGGCGGGGGCGAGCGCATCATCTCCATCGCGTTCCGCGAGCCCCCGAAGTCGATGTTCCCCGAGGGCTCGGGCGTCGGCACGCAGGGCCCGGACCACCTCACCTTCGATCTCGCCGACTCGTCCAAGCTGTCGCTCTCGTTCTACGGCAAGAAGCCCGGGCCCGGCATGAGGCTCGAGAAGCTCAGCCTGCAGTTCGCCCTGCACGAGACGGGCGAGGACGCCGATGTGCTCGAGGCCTACGAACGCCTCATTCACGACGCCATGATCGGCGACCACACGCTGTTCAACACGGCCGAGGGGATCGAGCGGCTCTGGGAGCTCTCGGCGCCACTCCTCGACGATCCTCCGCCGGTACAGCCATATGACAAGGGCAGTTGGGGGCCCGACTCGATCGGCGAGCTGATCGCGCCCCGTCGTTGGCGACTGCCCTTCGAGCGGCGCTGGCGCGGGTCGTCTCAGGGCTGAGCGGCGGCGGCGGGCTGGGGCCGGCCGTGAGCGCCCCTGCGTGTGCGTCTAGAGCCTCCGGAGGCGCGCGTCGAAGAACGAGTAGATGCCGAAGGACGCGAGACCAAGGGCAATTGCTCCTATTGCGATCGCCCCGAAAGAGTGGTGCACCAGCGCCCGTAACGTCTGGTCAACGCTCTTTGCTCGGGTCGGATTGGACGTCACCGCTGCTTCCATGAGGTAGACACCGAAGAGGGCGAGCAGGGACCCTCGGGCCAGATCGCCGAGACCACCAAGAACCTTGACTGCCTTTCGCCACGGACGGGACAGGCGCTCCAAAGCCAGGTTCTTGTCGTATCGGTGGAGAAGGCCCCATATCCCGAGCATGATGCTCGCTCCCACCAGGACCGCGCCGGCCACCTCGATCGCGACGGTCCCACCGGGCCAGCCCATGATCCTCGCCACCCAGGGCTCGGGATTGCTCGATGCCCCGCCTCTCGCCGAATGGTCGGCGACAAGTTCGACCGCCCGAACACAGAGGGCCCCGTAGATGATGACGACGGCGAGCGATGAGGCGCGCCTCAGGGCGCCACCCGCGCCGGCGACGGCGTCGAAGAGTCGCCACGCTGCGTAGCAAGCGAGACCGAGCGCCAGGAGAACGAGGAGCAACGTTCCTCCGGTGCGAGCCTCTAGCTCTTGAAGGGCGCCGGTGCTGCTCGTCGGGCTGGGTGCACTCCCGTGGCGGGCAATGTCGAAAGCGAGATAAGCCAGAAGTAGATAGATGACACCCCTGGACGCGATCCCGATTCTTCCGACCGTGCGCACCCAACCGCGCTCATGTTGCAGGCGGACGATCCGAGTTGGCGTCGCAGATGTGAGGGACGACGTCATGACCGGAGAGGGAGGGCACACCTTGAAGGCGGAGCGTTGGAGAGCCGAGCGCAGTCCTCGCGAACTCCTACTTGATTGCACCTACCATCCACACTGGCAATATCGGGCGGGAAGCCGTTCTGGTGTTCGCCGGACAGCCCCCGGCAGTACAAGACGACAGTCACGGCAACACCGGCGAGAACGCTGTGAAGAAGAGTTCGGCCACCCGCACCTCCCCTGAATATATTCGGGTTGTTTCGTGCAGTGCCCGCGGTTCAGATCGACCCGTCCCGGGCCGGCTTATCCGAGTCGATGTCGGACATGGCTGAGATTGCCATCTCCATCGCTTAACGACGGAGAGAACCACGGCTGGCGCCCTCACCGCGACCGAGGGCGAAGCTGGCGACCCACACCACGGCGAGCACGACTGCAGCAATCCACAACAAGTGAACGGCAAAGCCTGCGCCGAAAAGGATGAGTACCAAAAGAGCCAATAAAATTATGAACATGATCGTTCCCCTTTATCCTGGTGCCCGGGTGGACACACGTATCCGAAACCAGCTGACCGATGGGCGCCCTGACCTCAATAAAGGACAGGCAGCCGCATCATTGACATGAGCCTTTGCCTCTTGGGCTTTGACTGACCCGGCTCTGTCACCACGCGTTAGCGCGTGACGAGGTGCATCTAGTAGGTGGAATCAACGCGACGAGCAACGTGTCCCTGCCCATCGTCAACGACGGTCTCTCGGCGGCGCGTGTTGGCCACAAGCATGAGGATCAAGGACAGCACCGCCCCGATCGCGCCGACGATCATCAAGATCATGCCTACCTTGTTCAGGTTGAATCCGTGTTGATCAGGACTCACGGTCACGGCGTAATCCAAAATCGCACCCACCGCAAAAGCGATAATGCTCGCGACAAGTCCTCCGGCTCCGATCATTGCAACCTCCCATTCGGTTGCGATGGCGATACCCGTATGAACCCGAGTGAAACCAGCTTCTCTAAATATCGCAGGAAACCAACGGTCAGGCGACCTTCTTGGCCAGGCAATTCCGGCATAGCGCCGGGGATCCGTCGAGAGGCATATTCATCTTCATCACAGCAGTCGTTGGAGCAGAAATGGCGATCGACCTGACTAGGGGTGGAGGATCACGCGGCCGAAGGCT
Source organism: uncultured Acidimicrobiaceae bacterium (assembly GCA_963767195.1). Classification (GTDB taxonomy): domain Bacteria; phylum Actinomycetota; class Acidimicrobiia; order Acidimicrobiales; family RAAP-2; genus Bog-473. The sequence goes on from CAVYDA010000001.1 coordinate 2,133,537, forward strand.
TGGCGGCTCTCGATGTAGGCGTGGGCACCCGCGGCGTCGGACAGCGGGTAGGCGCGATCGATCACGACGCGGAGGTCGCCTCGGGCGACGGCCTCGAGGTGGCCCGCGATCATGGTGTGCGCCCGCGGCGCCAGGATCAGTTCGGCCCCCAGGAAATAGCCCGACAGCGTCTGGTTGTTCGGTCGCATGGTGGAGATGTCGAGATGCTCGGCCGGAGCGCGACCGGCGTCGCCCACGGTGACGCAGCGGCCGCGGTAGGCCAGCGCGGCGATGCTCCCCTGCAAGGTGGACCCGCCGACCGAGTCCACGATGACGTCTATGCCGCGACCGTCGGTCAGCCGACGCGCCTCCGCCACGAAGTCGGAGGTCGCGTAGTTGATGCCTTCGTCGAGACCGAGCTCCTTCAACCGCTCGAGCCGGTCGTCGCTCGACGCCGTGGCCAGGACGCGCGCTCCGGCCCGCTTGGCCATCTGAATGGCCGCGATCCCCACGCCGCCCGCGCCCGCGTGGACCAGCGCGGTCTCGCCCCGCTGGAGACGGCCGAACTCGAAGAGGCAGTCGTCGGCGGTGCCGAAGGGCACCGGGACGCAGGCAGCCTCGTCGGTGCCGAGCGCGTCGGGGATCCGCCAGGCGAAGGGCTCGGGCACGGTCCGCAGCTCGGCGTGCGAGCCGTCGATGCCCACCGTGACGACGCGGTCCCCCACGGCGAAGCCGCGCACCTGTTCGCCCACCCCGACGATGGTGCCCGCGCACTGGTAGCCGACGACGTGGGGGACACGGGCCAGGTCCCCGCCGAGACGGTTCAACGTGTCCCCACCCTCGATGCTGACCGCCTCCACCCTGATCAGGACGTCTCCGGTGCCGGGCACCGGGTCGGGCACGTCCTCATAACGAAACACGTCGGGGGTCCCCGTCTCGTAGTACACCGCAGCTTTCATGGACGGACATACTCCCGCATCTGGCCGCGACCCGCCTGCCCCACGAAGTCGCGCTGGCCCGACCTTCGTCGCTCCCGCTCTGCCCGCGTGATCGCACTCCCGTTCGCCACCACCGGGCCGGGTACGGTCTGGCCGTTCGGCGACCGCATGGAAGCGGCTGTTCGGGCCGGCCTCGAAAGGAGCGCTATGGGCGAGGAGAGCGGGGCGTTCGCGCTCGTGATCGGGGGCGGGTCGGGCATCGGGGCCGCGCTGGCCGCCCGGTACCGGACCGCCGGCACCACGGCCGTGGTGTGGGACGTCGACGGGGAACGCGACGTCACCTGCGATGTCACCGAACCCGACGAGGTCGACGAGGCGGTCGGGGCCACCACCCTGCGCTGGGGTGTGCCGACGTGGGTCACGGTGACGGCAGGGATCGGGCACTTCGGGACGCTGATGGACGCTGCGCCCGATGACTTCGATCGGGTGATGCGCGTGAACGCCCGCGGCCCGTGGCTGTGCATGCGGGCCTGGGTCGCGGCCATGCTCGAGCGGAACGTGCCCGGCTCGTTCGTCGCGGTCTCGAGCGTCAGCGCCAGGCTGGTCGACCCCGGGATGGGCTTGTACTGCGCATCGAAGGCGGCGCTCTCCATGCTGGTCAAGGTGGCGGCGGCGGAGTGGGGACCGCTCGGGCTCCGGGTGAACGGCGTGGGACCGGGAGTCACCCGCACACCCATGCTCGGCCACGGCGCCGCGGCGACGGTCGAAGGTTCGCCCTGGCTCGCGGGCGTCGCGGACCGGACAGCCCTCGGCCGTCTGGGCGAGGCCGACGACGTGGCCGCCACCGTGGTCGCCCTCCACGGCATGGACTGGGTCACCGGGCAGGTGCTCGAGTGCGACGGCGGGCTCGCGCTCCGCAGCCCGATCGACTCCCTCGCCGCCTTGGGGTCGGACCGGTCGGACCGGGCGCGAGGGTAATTCTCGGGCCGCGACGGTATTTCGCGGACCGGGCTGGGGTCGACCCCTGCTCAGCGAGCGCCGGGGGCGCGGAGTCCGTCGCAGACGATGGAGAGGACTTCGCCCGACGGGCTGTCCCCGGCGTGGGCAGCCGCCTGGCACGTGGCGCCGACGAGCATCACCACCGTTTCGGCGGTCACGTCGCTCCGCACTGCGCCGGCCTCCTGGGCGCGCTGCAGCAGCACCTCAACGGCGCAGCGCAGGTCGTCCTTGACCCCGGCGGCCGCCGCCTGGAATTCGACCCCCGTGCCGGTGACCGCGACCAGCAGGTCACGCTTGGCTGCCCCCTCCTCGACGATGTGCTGGAGGAATCCGAAGAATGCGGCGGGCGCGTCGGCGGCTCCGGCCAGAGCCTGCGCGTCGGCCGTGAGATCCACGAGGCGGTCGAGAAGGATGGCTTCGCACAACTTCTCCTTCGTCGGGAAGTGGCGGTACAGCGTGCCCACGCCTACGCCCGCCTTCTCGGCGATCAGGTCGACCGGCGCCTCGATACCCTCCGAGCCGAACACCACCTCGGCCGCGTCGAGGATCCGGGCCCGGTTGCGCTGGGCGTCCGCCCGCAGGGGCCGACCGGTCCCGGCGGCGGCGTCGCAGGGGGCACACGGGGCGACGTCGATCACGCTGTCGTCACTACCCCCCGGTACGGTCAACTTCTGGCCCACGAGCTACCTCCCTCCCATTGACAAACGGAACAGTAGTTCCGTATAGTGTAAATGGAACCGAAACTCCGATTCCGATTCTAGACCGATCGGAGTCCTCTGAACAGGGTCCGCTGGACGATTTGGTCCGGAGCCCCAGAGGTCGGAGCTGCCCGATGCATGCCTCCAGGCCTGTACGGCCGCGGGGAAGCACCGGATGAGGACCACGAGGAGAGGACCACCGCCATGACCACGACCATCGACCGCCGGCCGGCGGAGCCCACCGCGGCCCCCGCCCCCGACCCGCGCCGCTTCAAGGCCCTGGCGGTGATCGCCGTGGCCCAGCTCATGGTCGTGCTCGACGCCTCCGTCGTCATCATCGCCTTGCCCTCGGCCCAGAAGGCTCTGCACATCTCGACCGCCAACCGCCAGTGGATGCTCACCGCGTACACCCTTTCCTTCGCGGGCCTGCTCCTGCTCGGCGGCCGGATCGCCGACTACTTCGGACGCAAGAAGATGTTCGTTGTCAGCCTCATCGGCTTCGCCGCGGCGTCGGCTCTCGGCGGGCTGGCCGAGAACTCGGCCATGCTCTTCAGTGCCCGCGTCCTCCAGGGTGCATTTGCCGCCGTGATGGCACCTGCCGCACTCTCGTTGCTCACCGTCACCTTCACCGAACCGCGAGAGCGGGCCCGGGCCTTCGGCGTCTACGGTGCCATCGCCGGCGGTGGCGCGGCCATCGGTCTCATCCTCGGAGGCGCACTGACCGAGTTCGCGTCCTGGCGCTGGACCCTGCTCATCAACGTGCCCATCGCCGTCCTCGCCGCGCTCGGGGCGCTCCGCTTCGTGTCGGAGAGCCGCGGCTCGGCCAATCACGGCTACGACCTCCCGGGAGCAGCCACCGTGACGGGTGGCCTCGTCGCCCTGGTCTACGGCTTCACAAAGGCCGGCACCGACGGCTGGGGCGCGACGATCACGCTCGGCCTGTTCGGCGCGGCGGCCGTGCTGCTCCTTGCCTTCGTGGCCATAGAGCTCCGGGCGGAGCACCCGCTGCTCCCGCTCCGCGTCGTGCTCGACCGCAATCGTGGAGGTTCTTTCCTCTCCTCGCTGCTCGTCGGCACGGCCATCCTGGGCACGTTCCTCTCGTTGACCTACTACTTCCAGGGCACGCTGCACTACTCCGCCCTCAAGAGCGGCTTCGCCTTCGTGCCCTTCTCGCTCGGCATCATCACCGGGGCCACCCTGGCCAGCCGGCTCCTGCCGCGCTTCGGACCGCGCGCCGTGATGGTGGGTGGCCTCGCGCTCGGCGCCGCTGGTCTCGTGCTCTTCAGCACCATCGACCTGCACTCGTCGTACTTGTCGGTGGTACTCCCGGCAGAAGTCATCGTGAGTCTGGGAATGGGCCTGGCCTTCGTCTCCATGTCGAGCACCGCACTGATCGGGGTGAACCCCGAGGACGCAGGAGTGGCGAGCGCGCTGGTCAATGCCACCCAGCAGACGGGTGGCTCCATGGGCGCCGCGCTCATCAACACCATCGCGACGTCGGCGACCGCCTCGTACCTCGTGGCGCACGGCACCTCGGAAGCCAGCCAGGCCGCTGCCGCCGTCCACGGCTACACGAGTGCCTTCACGTTCAGCGCCGTCGTCCTCGGGGTGGCCGCCGTGTCCTCCTTCGTCCTGATCCGGCGGGGTCGGCCTGCGCCTGCGGAACCCGGCACCGAACCCGAGCCCGACCCCGACGCTGTGGCCCTCGTGGCCGCGGCCGCTTGACGGCGTCGGCGACGGCGGGACTCCGGGACGCCGCGGCGGGCGCAGTCAGCGCCGGAACGGCTCGGAGTGGTCCCAGTCGGCCAAGAGGGTGCGCAAAGCGGTCAGCAGCAGCAGTGGCTGGTCGAGCATGGCGTGGTGGCCGGCTTCAGGGATCTCTATCACCGGAGTGACCCGTCCCAGCTTCTCGTACATGGAGGCACCGATGTCCGGCGTGACCAGCCCGTGCTCGGAGCGCAACAGTGCCAGTCGGCAGTGCACCTCACTCAGATACGGCGCAGCGATGGACCGCACACCGGGTCCGAATTGCTCGAAGATCCGCCGATCGAACTTCCATTGCCAGCCATCACCGACGGCCTTGAGCGAGTGGCGGGCGACGAAGTCGACCACGTAGTCCAGGTAGTGCTCCTGGGCCGGGACGGTGCGGAACCGCGCGACGGCGTCGTCGACGGACGAGTAGGTGCGCGGGCGCCCGAACGCCTCCTGCAAGCGGTACGCGCTGATCTCCGGGTCGGCCTCGACTACCGGAGAATCGCAGACGATGACGCCGGCCAGCTCGTCGCCGTGGCGAGCGGCGGTGGCGATGGTGACGAAGCCGCCCATGCTGTGGCCGACCACTACCGGCGTGCCGTCGATCCCGGCGTCCGCCGCCACCGCCGCAACCTCGTCGGCCCACTGCTCGGCGTTGTAGACATCACGATGCCCGCTGTCGCCGTGACCCGACAAGTCGACGGCGGCGACCCGGTACTCGGAGGCAAAGGTGGCCGCGACCGGTGTCCACCAGTGCGCGTGGGCGCCGCCTCCGTGGACGAAGACGAGGCCGCGCCGACCGCGCTCTCCCCAGATCAGGTAGTGGACGCGACAGTCGTCGACCTCCACCTCGCCGTCGCCCCAAGGCACCTCGACCGAGCGCCGGAACCAGTCCGGGGCGTGCGACAGAATGGCCGGTCCCACCATGGTCGGCGGACGCTGGTTGCTCGTAAGTCCGTGCTCGCTTGTCGCTACTCGCCGACGATCTCTATGGCGTACTCCGGACAGTTGGCCACGGCGAGCCGGGTCTTCTCCTCGAGCTCGGGCGGCACCTCGTCGACGATCACCGAAGCCTGCCCGTAGTCGTCGACGTCGAAGACCTCCGGCGCGAGGCCGTAGCAGCGGGCGTGCCCCTGGCACTTGTCGGGGTCGACGCGAACTTTCATCAGAACACGACCGGTAGAACGCGCGGGCCGCGGACCTGGCCGCCGGCCCAGGTGATGGTCGTCGTCCTCGGCGAGGGAGTACTCCGGTATGCGGGCCAGCCACTCCTCGAGCGCGACGCGCAGCTCCATGCGGGCCAGGTTCGACCCGGCGCAACGGTGGATCCCCGAGCCGAACGCCACGTGGCGGTTTTGCTCCCGATCCAGCTGCACGACGTCGGGTTCCTCGAAGGCCTCGGGATCGCGATTCGCGGCGGGGAAGTTCATCAAGACCTTGTCGCCCGCCTTCATGGGGCAGCCCTCGAACTCGTAGTCCTGGGTCACCTCTCGGGCCATGGTCACGGGCGAGTACGCCCGCAGAAGCTCCTCGAGCGCAATGGGCATGAGTTCGGGCTCGGCCACCAGGCGCTTGCGGTCCTCGGGGTGCGTGGCCAGGTGCCAGAGCGAAGAGCCGATGGCGCTCCACGTCGTATCGACCCCGGCGATGAGCACCAAGGCAGCCATGCCGAGCACGATGCCGTCGTCGACCGCGTGGCCGTCGACCTCGGTCTGCAGGAGTTCGCTCAATAGGTCATCGCCCGGGTTGCTCCGCCGCTCCTCGAGGTGAGCCACGAAGAAGTAGAGGAGTCCCTCGGCACCGCGCTGGCGGCGCTCGGGATCGTCGGCGAACTCCAGCACGTCGCGCACCCAACCGGTGAACGTGTCCGCCATGTCGGCGGGGACACCGAGGATGCGTGCGATGACTCGCACGGGGATCTGCTGCGCGTAGTCGGCCGCGGCGTCGGCGTGTCCCGCGTTGACGAACCCGTCGATCAGGCCTCGACAGAGTTCTCTCGTCATCTCCTCGTACCCGTCGACACGATTATGGGAGAACCACGGCAGCAGCAGCCGGCGTGTCCAGGTGTGCAGCGGCGGGTCCGACGAGATAGGCGGCAGGCCGTACTCGAGATTGGGCCCCTCGAAGTCGACCGGGTCCTCGTCCTCGTCGCCGGGGATCACCGCTACCTTCACCGAGCTGAAGTGCTCAATGTCGTGCGCAATGGCCGTCACGTCCTCGTAGCGCAGCGGCATCCAACTGCTCTTGCGACGGTTGGTGTGCGGGATCGGGCACGTCGAGCGCAGCTCGTCCCAGATGCTGAAGGGATCGGCCAAGTACCGCGGATCCATCACGTCGAAGTCGCTAGCCCAGTCCTGCACCGGTGCGGTCTTTGTCATGAAGCCCCCTGCTGTCCATGGTTGCTCGGCGGGTCGCCGCGCCCCGGTTCGGTTCTCACCCTACTGCGGGTCAGAACCGCCCGGTCGGCGAGTCCGCTGGGCTGCGGCTCCGAATCCGCTGGCCTGCGGCGGCGAAACCGCAGGGCCGCGGCGCGTGGACTCAGCCGTGAAGCCGTATGACGGACGTCTGGTGCCCGATTCGCAGTGGGTTCTCAGCGCCGATGCAGCGCGGGCCGAAGCAGGCGGCGCAGGCTGCAGCCGGTCGCCCGAACGAACCGACAGCGCCGGCACCTCTGACAGCACGAGCACAGGAGCCACGAGAACAGGAGCAGAAACCATGACCCCCAACCTTGTCGACGACACCGCAACCCAGTCCCCCGCTGTGTTGCCGCGGCCCGGGCGTGGGGCGCGCTGGCGCTGGGCGCCGCCGCGAGGCGCCCTCGTCGGTGGCGGCATCCTGGCCACGGTGTTGGGCCTCGGCGCCATCGCGGGCACAGCCAGCGGCGCGGCGGCGAGCACCCCGCCCCGCGCACCCTCCGGCGGCCCGCCGGGAACGACCGGAACCGCCGGCACGAATCGACCAGGCGGCGCAATCCCAGGCGGCGTCCGCCCTACGGCGGCGGGGCGCATCACCGCAGTCCACGGCGAGGACATCACGGTGGCGATCATCGGCGGACCGGGCCCGTCCAAAGCCGCGAGGACGACGACCGTCGTCTACTCGGCCACCACATCGTTCAAGGTGGTTTCGTCGAAGTCCGGGACCGCCACGGCGTCGAGCTCCTCGTCCCTGAGGGTCGGCGACTTTGTCGCGGTCCGTGGCACGAGGCACGGCAACACCATTGCCGCCTCGGCCGTCGTCGTGGGTGGAGGCCCTCCGATGACCCCTCCGCCACACGGCCGCGACCGCGCCGCGTTCGGACTGACGGCTGCACCCCCGGCCGGACTGACGGTTACACCTCGGGCCGGACCGCCGGCGAACGCACGGTGAACTCGACGGGTTGGCTGTCCCTGAGTACTTCGTACTGGCGCGCCGGGTGGTCGGCCGCGACTCGCGCCACCGAGCCGTCCTCCCCCGAGCGCAGTACCTCGGCGCCCGTCGGCGCATACTGGACGATGTAGGCCTTGCGCACCTCGCCGGTGAGGTTGGGCCCGGTCGCGTGGGGCGTGAGCGACGAAAAGACGACGATGTCGCCCCGATTGGCCGGGACCGCCACCGCCTCCTCTGGGTCACTCAGACACACCAAGCCCGTGTCCGACAAACGGTGGGCGAGCGTCCCGCTCCGGTGCAACCCCGGAACGACCCAGGGGCAGCCGTTCTCGACCGTGGCGTCGGTGAGGGCGACCCAGCAGGTCAGGTACTGCTGCGGTTCGACGAACGCATAGCCGTTGTCCTGGTGCCAAGGGAACGGACGCGTCCGTTCCGGGCTTCTTGTACACCGCCTGGTCCCAGTAGAGGCGGGCGTTGGGCCCGAGCAGATCCGCGCAGAGGTCAACGAGCAGCGGACACCTGGTGAATTCACGCAACGCCGGGGAGCGGCTCACCAGGTGGACGGTGAAGGTGATCTCGTCGGCCCGAGCGATGAAAAGGCGACCGCCTTCGAGCGTGCGTAGGGCAGCCTCCTGCTCCGCTTCGAACGGGTCGATAGCGTCCACCAGAGCATCCACCTCGCCCGGTGCAAGGGCGCCCGACAGGACGAAGAAGCCGTGCGAGTCGTAGTGCCGAGCCTGCGATGGGGAGATACGGCGGAACGGCCCGAGGTGCTCGACCCACTCGAAGCCCCTGTTCAGCGCGTGCCGCTCGGGCGCCGCAATGTCCGTCACCCCTGGCGCTCCCGAGCCCGTCTCGTCGCAACCCGTCCCATCAGGTCCCGGTGAAGCGCGGTTCGCGGCGCTCCACGCTGGCGCGTACGCCCTCGGCAAAGTCCTCGCTGTGGCGCAGGCGGAGCTGTTCTGCGCCCTCGTGGTCCATAGCCTCGGCGACACGCACGAGCAGGCCTTGGCGCAACGTCGCCCGGATGGCGCGCACGGCGAGCGGTCCGGCCGCGGCCAATTCCCCGGCGTAGGCGGTGGCGTGGTCGAGCACCTCGCCCTCCGGGGCCAGCCGGTCGCACAGGCCGAGTGCGAAGGCCTCGTCGCCGCCGATGCGTCGCCCGGTCATGAGCAGGTCGGCGGCGGCCTGCTGCCCGACCACCGCCGGCAGCGTCACCGAGAGCCCGAAACCGTGGTGGAAGCCGAGGCGGGCGAAATTCACGCTGAAGCGGCTGCTCGCCGACGCCACCCTGAAGTCGGCCGAGAGGGCAAGTCCGCACCCGCCGCCGACGGCGGCGCCCTGCACGGCGGCGACCACCGGGAGCGGGGCCGCGAAGAGCCGCTGCCCTTCACGGTAGAGGGTGGCGATGTCCTGGTTGGCGTTGGCGCCGAAGTCGAGCCCGGCGCAGAAATGCCGGCCCTCCGCCGCGAGCACGACGCAACGACACCAACCGCTTTCGCCGAGCTCCTCGTATGCGTCGGCCATCGCGGCCACGAGCGACGCGTCGAAGAAGTTGTTCGGTGGACGCCGCATGCACACCACACCGACGTGGTCGCCGCCCCGTTCGACCGTGACGTCGGCGCTTCCCATGGCACTCACTGCTCGGTCGGCGCGTCGAGGTCGACGTCTTCGAGGCTGCGCCAGTAGATCAACGCGTCCTCCTCGCGGTCGATGGCGCGCGGGATCCGCCCTACCTCGGTGAACCCGAGCCGGGTGTACATCGACCGGGCCTGGTTGGACTCGAACACCAGGTTGAATTGCATGGCATCGAAACCGAGCCGCCGTGCCTCTCGCAGCGAGTGCTCGACCAGCGAGCGGCCGACTCCGGTCCCACGGTAGGCAGCGAGAACGAAGTACCCCGCGTTGGCGATGTGCGCAGCACGGCCGACGAAGTTGGGCCGGATGTAGTAACCGCCGATGAGGTAGTCACCGAAGCGCGCCACGCACACGGCGGACGACCCGACCACCCAGATGCCGTCGAAGTCCGCCCTCGTAAGCGGCGACGACCTGCGGGAACCCCTCCCCGGTGGCGACGATCCGCGCGAACCCCCCGTAGAGATCGTCGATGTCGTCGTCGGTCGCTTTCCGTATGTCTACCGGCACGCATCACACGGTAGCGGCGCGCCTACGGACAGGCGCGGCAACCTGACGCCCTCAGTCCTCCTGACCGCTCGGGGCGAACCCGATTGAGCCGAAACCCGGTCGGACCGCCTCGATCGGGTCGCGCAGGTCGTCGATGTAGCCGAGCGCGTACGCCCCACGGTCGTAGCCCATCAGGCGCAACAGGTCCGTCGGCAGCGTCTCCGCCACCTCGTGCGGCACTGACAGGTACTGGTTTTCCTCCTGGCGCAACCAGGCCACGTTGTAGGTGATGTTGAGTCCGATCCGGGTCGTAGACGACCGGTTCGCGCCACCGCCGTGGTACACGCTGCCGGAGTAGAAGAGCACCGAGCCGCGGTCCATGACGGCGGGCTCGGTCTCCTCGGGCTGGAACGCCAGCCCGTCCTCGCCCATGTTGGATCCTGGCACCACTCTGGTTGCGCCGTTCTCTTCCGTGAAGTCCGTCAGCGCCCAGATGGTGTTGCACTGCACGTCGTACCCACGGGGGAAGGGGAAGAAGTCGAAGGCCCACTGGTCGCGGTGGATCGGCTGGGCCGTCTCCCCGGGGCCGATGGCGATCGCCTGGGTCAGGTGCAGCTGGATGTTCGTCGCCTGGGACAGCAGCGCCCGCGACGCCGCCACCGCGAGCGGATGGGTGACCAGCTCGCGGCACGAAGGCGACCGGGCGACGAGCGCTCCGGTCCGCCTCGTCAGCCGGCCGCTGAAGCTGTCGGGACCGGCGGGAGTGGCCTGGAGGTAGGGCTGCAGCTCCTGGTGGATGCGGTCGAGGAGCTCGGCCGGCGCCAGGCCCTCGACGACGCCCGCGCCGTCGCGCCCGACGATCGCCGCCACCTCCTCGGGAGAGCTGTCGTTCGGCAAGTGGGCGATGGGCACGGTGTCATCCTCGCCAACGTCGTCGGTCGCGGCAACTCGAGGACGTGGAGCCCGAGCGTCGCGACCAGAATCCGGCTGCGCGCCGCGGACGGCATCATGAGATGGTCCCCGCATCCCAAGCCAGCCCAAGGCGGTATCGGAGGCCGACCGGGCTCGTCGATGCCCGGAGTTGAGCAGCCGGATCGGCGCTACGGCCCGGGGAAAACCGCTCGCAGCGTGTCAAGCACCGCGACGTCACCGCGCACGTCGGGCGTGTGTTGAGGATCGAGCCGGCCGTAGACGAGGCGGACAAAGGCCTCGGAGGGCATCACCAGGTCGTGCCCGGCGCCGCCCCCGTCGCCGCGAGCTTCGTCCATGGTGACTGCGTCGGGCGTCAAAGTGACGGTGAAGTCGCGTTCGGGATCGGAGGTTTGGGTTTGGACCTTGCGGTCGTCGCCGGTGGGCCGCGATGTGAACGTCGCGATCAGCCCCAGCCGGTCGACCACGATGGCGGTTGCGTCCGAGGGCACCAGGGCCGACGGGTCGAACATGACTTCGATGTCCCACGTGTGGAGTGCGTGCTCGCTCAGACGCGCCCCGGTGAAGTCGGCGAAGCTCATGGTGAGGGGTCCCATGGCGAACGTCGCCCGTCGGCGGTCGGCCACCTCGACGTTCTCGAAGGCCTCGAGGAGTTCTTCGTCGGCGACCAGGGCGTCGTCGGCCTGCCGGCGCGGCGACTTGGCATTCCATTCGTCCCAGACCAAGGCCGGGTCGTCGTCGGGTGCTTCTGAATCCGAAAGGACGTGGGCCAAGCGGTTCCGCATGATCACCGCGCCGGAGCCGAGGTGAGACAAGGTGTCGGCAATCGACCACTCGCTGGAGTACGACGGACGGTTCAGCTGGTCGTCGTCGAGCCCGCGGACGAGCTCGTGCAGCCGACCCACCGAACTACGCAGCGCACGGAGTGTGTCATCCATGTCGAGTGCCCTCCTCGTGGCCGAGGTGCCCGGACCCCAGCGGTCGTTTCGACCCGTTCTACCGGCTTCGCTGCTGAGCACCGGCGAGACGAGCCAAATTTCGGGCCTAGGTCTCCCGGGTTATTTAACTTGACAGTTACATAACCCGGGAGTTAAATACTACAGGTGCCAACCGCCGAGGATCAGCTGCTCGATGCGACGTTTGCCGCACTCGCCGACCCGACGAGAAGGGCCATCGTGAGCCGGCTCGCCGAGGGCGACGCCACAGTGGGCGAGCTCGCTGCTCCTTTCGAGATTTCGCTGCCGGGAATATCCAAGCACCTCAAGGTGCTCGAGCGCAGCGGTCTCATCTCGCGCCGCCGTGATGCGCAGTTCCGCCCGTGCCGCCTCGAGACCGAAACGCTCGATGCCGCTCTCGACTGGATCGAAGCGCACCGACGTCTTTGGGGCGAGCGCTTCGAGAAGCTCGACACGCACCTGCGTGGCGTGCTCGAGCGCGAGCGCTCGGACCCGGCCAAGAAAGTACCAACGAAAAACACCCACCGCGACCAAGGAGAGTGAGCACCATGACAGACGACAAGTCCTCGACCGGGACAAGGGAGCCGCTGAAAGAGCTGTGGTTCACCAGGATCTTCGATGCGCCGCGAGAGCTCGTCTTCCGGTGCATGACCGAACCAGAGCACCTCACCCATTTCTGGGGTCCCACAGGGGTGAGCACGCCGCTCGAGCGCATCACAGTCGATGCACGTCCCGGGGGCGTCTTCGAGACCGTCATGGTGAACGACGCGGACGGGAGCGAGTTCCCGATGCGGGCGGTGTACGACGAGGTGCGACCGCCAGAACTTCTCTCATGGACCGAGGACCTCACCGGTGTCCGGGTCACCTCCGAGTTCGTCGAGCTCGCAGGTGACCGAACCGAGGTCCGCATCCACCAGATGGACGTCCCTGCGCCGTTCACGTCCGACGAAGCGCAGCAGGGCTTCTCGAGTTCGCTCGACCGCTTCGCGGCCTATCTCGACGGGCTCTCGGAGTCCCGAGCATGAAGGCCCGGTACACGGACACGAAGGCCGGGGCGAAGCGAGAGGCGAGAGGAGGTCCTGACCGTGGTCACTGACACCGGTACTGAGCAGGCGGGTGCTGCGATCGGCGACGCGGAAGTGAAGGGTGAGCTCCTCCATCTGGCCGACCTGCTCGACGGCTCACCAGCCGAGGTCTGGGACGCCGCGTCCCTCTGCGAGGGTTGGCGAATCCGTGAAGTCGTCGCGCACATGACGATGCCGGCGCGGTACTCCGCCGACGCGTTCATGGCGGAGCTCACCGCCGCCGGTGGCGACTTCACCCGCGTTTCGGATGCGCTCGCCGTCAGGGACGGCGCTTTGCCAGCACCGACCCTCGTCGCGGGACTGCGCTCTCGGGTCCTCCACGACTGGCAGCCACCTGGCGGAGGCGCTGAAGGGGCGCTGACCCACTGCGTGATCCACGGGCTCGACGTCACCGAGGCGCTCGGATGGGAACGCACCGTGCCGGCTGATCGGATCAGCCGCGTGCTGCAGTCAGTGGCTCCGCGCGAAAGCCCGAACCTCTTCGGCACCGACCTGGCGGGTATCGAGTTGCAGGCGGACGACATCGCATGGTCTCTCGGTTCGGGAGATCTGCTTACCGGCCCGGCGCAGGTTCTCGCCCTCGTGATCTGCGGCCGGCGGGTGAGGCCCGGACGGCTCCGCGGCAGCCCAGCCGCTCGCTTCACCCGTTGAACGGTTCGACCGGCCGTCAGGCCACTGTGTGCGAGGGCCGCAGACCTGGTTCAGCAGTTGCTCGACGGAGACTTCAACGCTCCTCGGGCGAGACGGGACGGCGAGACCGGCCACGCCCGAGACGTGGCACCGGCTGGGAAGGAGGCCGATCGGGGAGCGACGTCCCAGATCCTGGGTAGGACGCCGGGGCTTCGGTCGGTTCAGAGCGGAGGTCCCTGGGTGGGCCGTTGCTCCGGCTCACCCAGGGAGCTACCAAGCAGTGCGCGCCCGTGCCGGTACGTATCGGCCCACGCGACGGAGAGATGCGCCGAAACGGGCGCGACCCAGCGAGAGTGGCGGGCACGGCCGGACGACCTCGCCGCGCCAAGCGCGCCAAGCCCGGTACCCGCCGTCCAAGTCAGACGCGCTCGTGAAACCAAGAAGCCGGAGAGAGTCGGCTGCCAGGCTCGAGGCGTAGCCCTCGGAACACACCACCACGATCTGCTGGTCGTAACCGAGAATCTCGGGTAGTGCGTGCCCGCCAAGAAGATCGAACCGCCACTCGAGCACATTGCGCTCGACGGCCACCCCGAAGCTGAGGTCGCCTTCGATCCTGCGCTGTCGTTCGGGTCGAATGTCGACGACGAGCGCCCCGGAGGCGACACATGAGTCGAGCTCCCACGGCTGGACCCGATCGATCCGGTCGCGTGCGACTGCGAGGATCTCCTCGGACGAGTGAACGGACGATTGAACGGTTGTCACCCCAGAGAGAATAGTGAATAAACACTACTAAGTCAATCGGATTTACGCCTTTAGCGCGTATTGGGCGATCAGAGGCCAGACGCTGGGGGTTTCCGTCCTCCGGTTGACCAATCGATCGCCGACAAGCCGGCTCGTCGACGACGCGATGGTGCTGGCGGAACCGGGCCAGCATCTACGGTGCGATGCCGATGCCCGATGGTCACGACGGCATCGGTCGCCGCGGATCGGTGGGGTTCTCGCGATCGCGCCTGCCGTCGGACGCCACCCATTCTGTCCGGGTCGGAACAACGGTAAGAAGCGCTGGTAACTCGCCGTCGGCGTGAGCCCGCAGGCAAGAGCGATACGTCGGATTCGTACCATCCCCCGTCCGTAATGAAGCTGTAACGTCCCTGCTGATGCAGGGGGGCTGGTGAGCACGACGCTCGAAGCAGCGACGCCCGCGGCGGGCGGGGGCGAGCCTCATCCCGACGGCCCGCTGCTGCAAGTCGACCAGGTCAGCGTCGGATTCGGCGGACTGCTCGCGCTCGACGAGGTTTCCATGTCGGTAAACCCCGGAGAGATCGTCGGCGTCATCGGCCCGAACGGTGCCGGCAAGACGACTCTCTTCAACATCATCAGTGGCTTCGTCCACCCCGACAGCGGCTCGATCGCGTACCGGGGCAGGACGCTGCGCAACCTCCACCCCCACGACCTGGCCCGGCTCGGCATCGCTCGGACGCTGCAGGGTGTCGGACTCTGCGCCGGATTGACTGCGCTGGAGAACGTGATGCTGGGCGCCGAGGCCGCCCTGCACAGCGACCTCGTGTCCTCATTCCTCGGTATTTGGCGCTCGAGCCGGGAGGAACGACGTACGGCCGACCGGGCGAGAGAGATCCTCACCGAGCTCGGTGCCGGGTCCATTGTCGACCAGTACCCACGGACTCTGCCCTACGGCATGCAGAAGAGGACCGCACTCGCTCGTGCCCTCATGGCAGATCCGCACCTGCTGATGCTCGACGAGCCGGCCAGTGGGCTCTCGGAGACCGACATGGATACCTTGGGCGTTCTCATGCGCGGCCTCACCTCGCGGATGTCGGTCCTTCTGGTCGAGCACCACATGGACCTCGTGATGTCTGTTTGCGACCGGATCGTGGTTCTCAACTTCGGACAAGTGATCGCCGAGGGCACACCTCCTGAGATCCGCTCGAACGCGGACGTGGCCACCGCATATCTCGGAGACGAGGTTCCTCACGGGCACGTCGAGCCTCCAGACGGTCCAGATGCTTGAAGTCGAAAATCTCAGTGTCTCCTATGGCGCGGTGGAAGCATTGCGGTCCGTCTCGTTCGAGGCCTCACCGGGGAACATCACGGCCGTGCTCGGGGCGAACGGCGCCGGCAAGACCACCCTTCTGCGAACCATTTCGGGACTCGTCAAGCCCCGGTCAGGCACCGTCAGTTTCGACGGGGATCCACTGCTCGGCCGCACGGTCGAGTCGATCGCTCGCATGGGCGTCTCGCACGTGCCCGAGGGACGGGGAGTGATAGAGGAGCTGACCGTCGAGGAGAACCTCCGGCTGGCGACACTCTGGTGCCTGAAGAAGCGAGAACGCCAGCGTGCCATCGACGAGACGTACGAGCTCTTCCCTCGGCTCGAGCGATTTCGTAGGGGGAGCGCCTCCGCCCTGAGCGGCGGTGAACGCCAGATGCTCGTCCTCGGGCGGGCGCTCATCTCCCGGCCTCGGCTCCTCCTTCTCGACGAGCCGAGTCTCGGCCTCGCCCCAATGGTCACGGCGCAACTCATGGGGATCCTTCTGGAGCAGACGTCGCACAAAGACCTCACGGTTGTCCTAGTCGAGCAGAACGCACGCAGCGCGTTGTCGGTGTCGCACCGCGCCGTCATCTTGAACCTGGGACAGGTCGTCGTCTCCGATTCGTCCGACGCGGTCGCGGCCGACGACAACTTGCGCCGCCACTACCTGGGCTTCTGAGCGTGTCCTTATTCCTCGACTACACGCTCAACGGCATCGCGAACGGGATGGTGTATGCGCTTCTCGCGCTCGCGCTTGTCTTGATCTACCGGGCGACCCGGATCATCAATTTCGCCCAGGGCGCGGCCGGCATGCTGACCACGTTCATAGCGTTCAGCCTCCTCGGTCGTGGCTTCGGCTACTGGTGGGCCTTCGTATTGGTCCTCGTTATCGGATTCGCCATCGGAGCGGTGACCGAGCGGGTCCTCATCCGACCATTGCACGGCAAATCCGAGCTGAACCCGGTCATCGTCACCATCGGGCTCCTCGTCGTGTTCGAAGGATTGGCAGGTGCGATCTACGGCAATGCCAGTCGTGGTTTCCCCGCCGCCTTCTCTCAGCGTGGCCTCCGAGTCGGAACCACCTCGATCTCCTTCTCACATTTCGACCTGTTCATCTTGCTCATCGTTCTCGCGGTGATGGTCGGCACGCTCGTCCTCTTCCGTTTCACCACCCTCGGACTGCGGATGCGAGCCTCGGCCTTCGCCCGGGAGACCGCCCGGCTGCTCGGCGTCCGCGTCGGCCGACTGCTCACCCTGGGGTGGGGGCTGGCCGGTATCGCCGGGTCCCTGGCCGGACTGCTGGTCGCCCCGACGAGTTCGTTCGGGCCGTACTACATGGATCTCATCCTGGTGTACGGGTTCACCGCCGCGGTGATCGGTGGTCTCGAGAGCCCGGTCGGCGCACTGGTCGGCGGGCTCATCTCGGGACTGTGCATCTCGTACGTGGGCGGGTACCTCGGGTCGGGACTCGAACCGCTCGGCGCGCTCGTCTTGCTGATGGTGGCCCTCATGGCTCGGCCCGAAGGCATTTTCGCCCGGCCGCAGGCGCGGAGGGTCTGAGCGCGGTGGCGAGCCGGGACCTCGTCCGAACGGTTCATGTGCCGCGCCAGCCGATGGTGCGCCACCTCCTCGTCGCTCTGGTGGCGGGGGCTGTGCTCTACGTCGTCACGGGTCGGTTCAGCCCCTACAACGACTACGAGGTCGGCGAGATCGCGTGCTATGTCGTGGCGCTGGTCGGACTCAGCCTGCTGACGGGGGTGAACGGGCAGATCTCTCTGGGCAACGGCGCGTTCATGGCCGTGGGCGCCTACACCATGGGTTTGCTCATGAACCACACCGCGACGAACTTCGTCCTCGAGTTGCTGGCAGCCGCGGCGATAGCCGCCGCGGCAGGCGTCGTCATCGGACTGCCCGCCACGCGGCTGAAGGGACCGTACCTGGCCGGAATGACGCTGCTCTTTGCGCTCGCGGTCCCGTCGATCGCCGACAAGTGGTCCGCGACCTTCGGCGGGGACCAGGGCCTGACGACGATCGTGCCCGACGGCACCCGGGTCACTGGGACCCGAGGAGTGGTTGGCCTGGATACAGATCGGCGCCGCGCTCATCGTGATGGTGCTGCTGGCCAACCTTCTGTCCAGCCGCTACGGCCGTCGCTTCCGGGCCGTCCGCGACGACGAGATCGCGGCGTCATTGACGGGGATCCACGTGGCCCGCACCAAGGTCATGGCCTTTGCCATCAGCGCCGCATGTGCCGGACTGGGCGGGGCGCTGCTGTCACTCTCGACCGGCGTCGTGAACACCGGGGAGTTCCCCCTCACATTGTCGATTCAGCTCCTCGCCGCCATGGTGATCGGGGGAACAGGGACGCTGATGGGGATGGTGTGGGGAGGGATCCTCCTGGTGTACACGCCTCAGTGGTCGACCTCGCTGTCGTCCGACTTCAACTTGGGCAACGGCGCCAGTGCGTACCTGGCCACGATCATCTTCGGGGCGGTGCTCATCGTCGCCATGATCGCCGCGCCGAACGGCATCCAGGGGGGGCTGCGCTGGGTGTGGGGCCAGGTACGCCATCGGTCAGGACGTCGCGGAGGGGCGGCGCGACCCCTCCCGGCCTCAGCGGGTGACTAGAAAATAGGGCTAGGAGAACAAAGGAGAAGCAATGCCACGAGGACAGAGGGGACATGCCGGGCCGGCGGTTTGGGGGAGGGCACTCGCCGCCAGCGCCGTAGGCCTTGCGCTGGGAGTGACCGTGCTCTCCGCCCCGGCCGGAGCGGAGAGCACGCCAGGGGTGACATCGTCGTCGATCACGATCGGCGCCACCGTGCCCCTGACGGGACCGGCCGCGCCGGGCTACGACGAGATCGCGCCGGCGATGAACGCCCTCTTCGACTACGTCAACGCGCACGGTGGCGTCCACGGCCGCAAGATCCACTACACGTATCTCGACGACGGGTACAACCCGACCAACACGGCGCAACTCACGCGTAAGCTCGTCCTGCAGGACAACATCTTCGCCGACGTCGGGTCGCTGGGTACACCCACCCAGTCGGCCGTCCAGCCCTTCCTCAACGAACAGAAGGTCCCGCAGCTCTTCATCGAGTCGGGCTGCAATTGTTGGAACAATCCGAAGTACCCCCTGAGCCTGGGGTGGCAGCCGCCATACACGATCGACGGCAAGATTCTCGGGTCGTACATCAAGACCAACTTCGCCGGGAAGAAGATCGGCTACCTCTACCAGGACGACGAGTTCGGGCAGGACATGGTCAAGGGGCTCGACATGGAGATCCCCAAGTCCTCGGTGGTGTCCCAGCAGACATATGACGCAGCGACGCTTTCCGGTCCCCTGTCGAACCAGATGGCGGCACTGAAGGCGGCGGGTGCCCAGGTCGTCGTATTGGCCACGATCCCGGCCGCCACCGCTCTGTCGATGTTGCCCGCGGCGGTGATCAACTACTTCCCCCAGTACGTCGTCGACAACGTCGGTGCGGACTCGCCGACGGTCGGCCCACTGCTGTCGTCGTACGCCCAAAAAGGAGGCGCGAGCGCGGCTCAGGTGTCGGCGGCCACAGGCCTGCTGAACGGGGTCATCACGGACGCCTACTTTGCCCCCGAGTCGGACACCTCGAACCCGTGGGTGCAAGTCGAGAAGAAGATCCTCGAGAAGTACGCGCCGTCGCTGTGGGCCAAGTCGGGCCTGGACGGCAACACACAGTACGGCATCGCCCTGGCCGACACCTTCGTCCAGGCGCTGCAGAAAGCGGGTACGAACCCGACCCGGCAGTCGCTGATGAACGTCATCAACCACGACGGGAAGAGCTTCGTGACCCCCGGCTTCGTGCCCCTCAATTACTCGACCAATTCGCACTACGGCTACGAGGGCGAGGAGGTCGTGAAGCTCGAAAGCTCGGCTCCGCCGGCCGTGACGCCGACCGGCAACTGGATCGGCGGGGTCCCGGTCAGTCCGGTCTACATCACCAACCCAGGTCCCGGACCGATCGCCAAGTACGTCGGACCGACGTCGAAACCGCCGAAGAGCCTCGAGTCGTCGAAGTGAGGGGTTCGGTCCGCTAGATAGACCTCCGGTGGCGGCGGGATGGGGGGTCCCCCGCCGCCACCGGTGTGACGCGGTCGACGTTCGGTCGATCTCACACACTCCATCTGCCTGATTGACATACAGCCCCTCTTCGTGGAGGACGTATCAGGTTCTTCTCAGGATCTTCTGCATCGCCCGGCTTCGCACAGCGTGGCGTGGTCGTACCGCACATCGTCGAGGTGTTGTATTGGCGATACGCGCGCGATGTCCACCACGAGCGACCCATTTGACAAATCACCGCGGCCGGGCGAACAATGCGTTCGGGCAACTTGCCGGTCAGTAAGGATTCGGGGCGATCTATGACTGTCAACGCCGAATGGGCTCAACGAAATCTGGGACTGCAAATCCAGAACCAAAAACCGCGGGCAGATGAAACTCCGGTCGCGCCCAACAGGATCAGTCCATCAGCAGAGAGTTGATCGACTATGACACCGAAGGCCCGAGCGGTGCCGCCTTCGCCAGCTGGCACCCTTGGCCGCCAAGGGATTGTCGCACTATGTGCCCATCCCGTGGCCGAAGGACCTCGCACCGAAGGTCGGCTCGGAGCCAACAGGTGAGTCACTGCCGAAATCAGACGTTCTGATCGTCACGTGGACCATGGACGAGGGCCACGCGTTGAGCCAAGTGATGACGCCGGGCGTTGACAGCAAGTCGGGGTGGAAGCCCTACACGAAGAATTTCGATGTCATCGCAAAGACGATGTCGCCGGGGTGTCCCGCCCGAGAGGCCAATCGCCTCGGTACCTACTGGACGAATCGAATCGGATCCAAGCAGGTCACACTGTTCAAATCGGACTCGCACATGTCCCAAGACGGACCGGCCTTGGCCAACGCGGTGGTCTGGAAGCAAATCATTGCGGACTGCCAACCTTCGTGGGTGATCACCACCGGGACGGGCGGAGGCATCGGCCCGACGCTGGAGGTCGGAGATGTCATTGTCAGCCGATTTGTGACCTTCGATTGTAAGAGGGAGTTCAAGAAATTCAACGGCGATTCATATTCGTGCAACACCAAGGACCGAGTAGCGAGTTCACAACGGCCGAGTCACTCTTTGCCACGAACGCGGCCATGCTGCCCCAGGACAACACCCGCCCACCGAAGATCATCTCGGCGCGTTCTGCGCACACGGGAATCCTGACGACCGACTTCTTCGGATTCGACAATACGGCCGACACGTATGGCCTCGAAGGAAAGGGTGATCTTTCCGAAATGGGCGACGCCGTGCTCGGGATGGTGTGCAAAGAACTCGGCGCTGATGCACCCGACTATGTCATCGTTCGCAACGTCTCGGACCCCCAGATCGACTCAAGCGGACTGACCCTGGAGCAACAGACAGCTCTGGCGGGCAGCATCTACAAGGGGTACGGCCTGTGGAGTTCCATCTGCAGTGCCGTTGTTTGTTGGGCGATCGTCGCCGCACTTTGAGGGAACAGTGAGATCGCCTGCTCCTCAATGAGGCGGAATTTTTCATCCAACTAATCAAGAACAGCACTCAGCAGAGGAGAACGCAGATGCTCTACACCGAGCTCGGAACGGACAAGGTCACGCCCAGTCAGCTCGAAGAGATGACCACGGCGATCAACGAGCAGATGAGCAAGGACTTCTGCCCCACCTACGGCATGACGACGTTGAAGTGGAGCGTGCTCCCGAAGGGTGGAAAGGCCAAACCAAATGACCTCGTCATCACCTTGATGGACGAGGACAAGACCGAACCCGGGGCCTTGGGCTATCACAGCGAGATGAACAACGGAGTGAAGTTCGGCAGCATTCTCGTCGATCCGTGTCTCAAATATCTTGGCGAGAATCCATTGGTTAGCGTCGGACAATGTCTCAGCCACGAATGTTGTGAGGCTGCCGCTGATCTTGCCTGCGACGTCTGGGTCCTCGGTGCCGACAACCTGCTGTGGGCTCAAGAGACATGTGATCCAGTCGAATCTTCGACCTATGTCATTGGGTCGGTCACCGTGAGCGACTTTGTGACTCCCGCGTTCTTTGACGAGCAAGCACCAGCCAACAGCAAGTTCGACCACTTGGGAGTCCTGAAAGCCGCATTTACCATCGCCAAGAATGGTTACGCCGTGCAGTGGAAGCCCGGCACCGCTCAACCGAAACAGGTCTTCGGCGACGACTACCCCGAATGGCGCAAGGCCACGAAACAGCGGGAGTTCTCTCGAACGAAGAAGCGTCTCAAGGCGTAAGGCTCCCGCAAGGTTTGAGTGGCCCTCTGTTCACGTAGGGGCCGCTCCACGGTGGATGTCACGCCCTTCCGATTCTGGGAGGGCCCTGGTCTCCTGCCGGTCGAGGATCCTCACCTCCCGTCTGGTGATCTTCCATTCCCCTCGCTGATCCCGTCGATAGCCGTCGTCGTAGCGGACATGCATCATCCGATCGACATCGTCCTGCGGACTGGGCAGGAAATGGTGGGCCGCGCAGTCGACGCGACCCGTGGCGCCGTCTCCGTCGAGGTCGAACGAGCAAGAGCCGATGACATGAGTCGTCCTGCTGTAGTAGGAGATGCGCTCGACGATGAGGCCGATCTCGCCGTGGCCCTTCATCGTGCGGTCCGGGCGATCCCCCGTTCCCGGAGGTTCGTAGACGCGGACCTCCGCGTCCGGGGCGAAGGCGCCCAGGAAATGGACCAGGTCCCGCCCGTCGACTCCCGCCGCGTAGCGCTGACACAACCGGAGCAGCGCTTCGCGCTCGCTGTCGTGGCGGGCGACGGCCGGCGTCGCCCCCACAACGTCGCCGTGGCCACTGACCGACTCCCCCGCCGACGTGTTCACACGCTCACCGTCCGGAATTCGTCAGCGATCAACCCGAGGAGTTCCGCCGTCTGCGTCGTGTCGGCGGTTTTCGGGACGGGCACGCGGAAGTCGGTGACACCGGCGTCGCGTAACCGAGGAACGTCGGCGAATGCCACGCGGTAGTCGTGACCGCCGGCGTCGGCCCTCGCCGGCCGCAGAGTCCCGACCACCTGGAGCGTCTCAGGATCGCGGTCGCGTGCGTGCATCGCCGTCCGCATCCGCGCGATCCCGCTCACCACGTCTGCGGCGTCGTCGCCCCAGGGGATCCAACCGCGGCCGAACCGGGCCAGGCGGTCCATGGCGCGCCGGTTGACCGTACCGCTGACCCAGACCGGTACTCCGCCGGGCTGGCGCGGTTTGGGCATCTGGTGGATCCGCTCGAAGGCGAGCTCGTCCGAGTGGTATTGGGTCACGGTGTTGCCCCAGAGCGCCTGACACACCTCGAGGGAATGGTCGAGCCACCGGCCGCGGGTCTCGAAGGGCAAGCCCGCCGACTCGTATTCCTCGCGCCGCCAGCCCACCCCGACACCCAGGTCGAGGCGACCGCCGGAGAGGGCATCGATGGTCGAAGCCATCTTGGCCAGCACCACGGGCCGTCTCAGTGCGGCGATCAGGATGCTGGTACCGAATCGCACCCTCGTCGTTACCGCGGTGAGGTGCGCGATCGTCACGAGCGGCTCGAGCCATGCCCCGTCGGGGCCGGTTGGTTGGTGGCCTCCGCGGGACCCTCCGATCGACGGATCGGCATAGGCCTCGAGATTCTCCCCGAACACCACGTGGTCGGAGAGGACCAGGCGGTCGAACCCGGCCTTCTCGGCCGAACGGGCGAACTCGACGACGTGGGACCAGTCGTCCGGATCCTGGGCGGAGAATGTGGGCACGGTCGTGGAGAGCTGCGGAGACTCCATGGCGACCTCAACTCACCCTTCTGCCGCGGCTGACTCGAAATACGGGGCGAGCACCTCAGCCAACAGTTGGCGATGCCGGGCGGCCCGGTCTCGTTTCGGGGCGACACTGTCGTAGGCCATGGAGTCGAGAAGCTGCTGGCTCAAGCCGAAGCCGCGGACGATCAGGAAGATCGTCGTCGAGAGATCGGGCCGGTTCGCCGCCTCTCCGAGGGCCTCTCTCAGGAGTCGCCGAACATGGACGTAGGAGCGCTCGGCCACTTCGCTCATGGTCTTGCGGACATCCGCGCTGGTCCGTGGGTCGTGGTCCATGTTGAGCATGACCTGCAGGCTGGCGAGATACTCGCGCCGGCCGTAGTGGGCCGAGAACACGTCGATGAGCTGAGACATCCGTTCGGCCGGGGTGGAACCGTCGATGCGGGCGTGTTCGACCGTAGAGACCATGTGGGCGGCGCCGTCCTCGAGCACCGCCAGCATCAGACCCTCTCGGGTGCCGAAATAATGCTGGATCACACCCCAGGTGACACCAGCCCGGCGTGCGATCTCGTTGGTGCTCGATCCGCGGTAGAAGCCCAGATCGATGATGCAGTCGACGGCGGCCCTGATGACGCGACCCCTTGTGTCGGTCTCCGACGCTCGGCCGACTTCGCCCCGCCGCGCTGGCAGACGGGCTCATCTTCGGTGTGGCGCACACGGTCGCACTCTAGACACACCTTGTCCGGGCCGAATCCCTGTGCTACCTTTCCACATTGCAGTTACTATGCCATTGGGAGCGGACCCCGGGCGTCTGCCCGGGACGCGGCCGCTGTCACGAGGGAGGGCGCATGGCCACCCGATTGATCTCAGTCGACTCGCATGTGAAGGTCGCACCCGAGGAGATCAAAGCGCGAATGCCTTCGAAGTTCCACCAGGCGTGGGACGACGCGATGGCGGCCGATCGGTCGCAACACGTCGAGGAGATGGGAGGTGCCGATCCCTCGGTCATGGCCACCGGATTCAGCCACGAGGCGTTCTCGAGTGCCGGCTACTTCGATCCGGTCGAGCGCCTCAAGGCCATGGACCGCGACCAGGTCGAGGCGGAGGTCCTCTACAGCGAGGTCAGCGCGTTCCGCCACTACCCCCACATGAAGGAGGGATGGCGCGAGGCATCTGAGGCCTTCAACCGCTTCATGCTCGACTTCTCGTCGGCCGACCCTGCTCGGCTCATCCCTGCGTACCAGGTGCCGCTCATGGACATCGAGTTCGCGGTCGCACAGGTGAGAGGCCTCGCTGCCGAAGGGGCGCGGGCCGTCCACATCCCGACCTTCCCCGCCGAGGTCGGCTTGCCCGAGTACCACGACGAGCGGTACGACCCCGTCTGGGCGACGATCTCAGAATGCGGCATGTCGATCAGCCAGCATCTCGGACTGGTGCAATCGCTCTGGGAGGTATTCCGTCGTGACCCGACCCCGCAGAAGGGCATCTTCACGTCACAGACTCCGATGCGCCTCGCAGAGACGATCGGGTTCTGGATCCTGCCCGGCGTCCTGGCGCGGTTCCCCGATCTCAAGGTGGTCTTGGTCGAGCCCAGCCTCGGCTGGGTGCCCTTCTACCTCGATCTGATCGACTCTTTTGCCGCCGGCCCCTACGACTTCCCAGAACTCGACGACAAGCCGAGCAGCTACTTCCACCGACAGATGTACCTGACCTTCGTTGACGATTCACGGGGACTCGAGCATCGCCATGCGCTCGGGGTCGAGCGCATCATGTGGTCGACCGACTTCCCGCATCCGGCAACAACCTGGCCGAACTCGCAGGCCGTAGTGAAGAGGAACTTCGACGGCATCCCCGATCCGGAGCGGGACCTCATGGTGGCGGGGAACGCCGCCCGGCTCTACCTCGCCGGCTAGCCGGTCAGCCCGCGCGGGGACGTGGGTCGGCCGCTGTCAGGCCAGAGAGCTCGTGAAACGCAGCACTACTCGGCAACCCTGAGAAGGGATTCGCGGATTCGCATCTTGTCGATCTTCCCGGCCACCGTCCGGGGCAACGCGTCCATCACCTCCACCTGTTCCGGCCAGGCCTGACGGCGCAGGCCCTTGCTCCCGAGGTATTCACCGAGGCGCACGACATCGAGCTGGGTCTCACCGGGAGCGGGCTCGAGCACGGCACACACTCGCTCCCCGGTGCGTTCGTCGGGAAGACCGATTACAGCCGCGTCCGCGATCGCATCGTTGGCCCGGAGCAGCTCCTCAACCTCAGCTGTGCCGATGTTCTCGCCGCTCCGAATCACCACGTCCTTGGAACGCCCGGTGATGCGAACGTAGCCGTCGTCATCGATCGTCCCGAGATCGCCCGTCCTGAGATATCCGTCGTCATCGAACGCGTCCTCGTCGAGCGCAGTGTCGACGTACCCCAGCATCACTTGAGGCGCGAGGACCCGGAGCTCGCCCGACTGTCCTGGTCGCGCGGCTCTCCCGTCGCCGCTGACCACTCGCAGCTCGACTCCGGGCAAAGGGGTGCCCTCCGTCGCAGAGAGCTTGGCGTCGGGATCAGAAGGCCGGCCCATCGTCAGCACGGGGGCCTCGGTCAAGCCCCAACTCGAGACGATGCCGGCCCCGCCAAGCTCTTCTTTGACACGCTCGTGAAGGCCTGGCGGCTTGGGCGCACCGCCTCCCGGGCAACACCGCAGGGTGGGAAAGAGCGGCACGTCGGGCTGCTCGCGCTGTACGTCCAGATAGGCCAGATGGAAGGCCGTGCCCGAGCCGGCCATCGTCACCTCCTCACGCGCCAAGAGGGCCGACGTCGGCCGAGCTTCGAAGTTCTCCACGAGTACAAGGGTGGCGCCAGTCAAGAGGCTGACCATCAGGTTGATCGGACCGCCGATGTGGGCGATGGGAAACGCGACCCCGCTTCGGTCGCGTTCGCCGATCGCGAGGTGGTCCACCATCCCTCGTGCCGCGGCGAGCAAGGCCGAGTCAGTGTGGCGGACGCCCTTGGGATACCCGGTCGATCCCGAGGTGTAGAAGATCCATTGTGCTCGTCCGAGCGCGTCATAAGACCGCCGTTCGAAGCCTGCCCAACGCGCCGGATCGTCACGAAGCGCGTCTTCGATCCGAAGGACGCCAAGACCGTGACGGGTGCGCGCCAGGTCTTCGGCGAGGCCGAGGTAGTCGAAGCCGCGCCACTCGGGGACGACGACCAGGACGTCGACCGACGCCTCGTCGACGATGTGGCCGACCTCCCGTTCGCGATAGATCGGGATGATCGGGTTCTGGACCGCGGCCAGCCTCGCGAGCGCAGCGGCGAGCACAAGGGCGTCGATCCCCGTCGGGAGGATCCACGACACGAGATCCCCCTCCCCGATGCCGAGCTCGCCCAGGACCCGGGCGACCCGGATCGACTCGTCACGGAACGCACGGCACGTGAGGCGACGACCCTTGTCGTCGACCAGCAGGATGCGCTCCGGAGTGGCGGCGGCCCGAGCGTCCACCAATTCGTTGAGGCTCGTGATCTCGCTCATGGACCGTGATGCGGTGTGGACGGGCGCCAAGGCTACGAGCCACTCAAGTACAAGAAGCCGTACCCCTCGTCGCGTACCTGCACGTTTGCCTCGGCGAGTGCCGCGTCCCAGTCGCCGCCCACGGCCGGGTCGGATTCCTCCATGCCGTGGTCGGCCACCAGGAAGAAGGCACAGTCCTCCCACATTCCGGTGCTCTCCACCACCTCCAAGATCCGACCCAACCGGGCGTCGCTGTCGCGCACGGCACTCGCCGCCATCTCCGAATAAGGACCGCCCTCGTGGAATGCTGCGTCGGTCAGCGTGAAGTTGACCCAGGTGAATACGGGCGGCTCACCGTCGGCGTCAGCCCAGACACGGTGGAACTGCTCCACGGCGGTATGGTCCGCCCGTGACGCCCAGCGGTAGTCCTTGCTCGGCCTGACGAACCTTGTGGTCGCGTCGGGTAAGTCGTCGGGTCCGGGAGCGGGCGACGGTCGCTCGCCTTTGCGTACGAGATCGAACGTCGAGTAGTCGGCCCCGACGTCGCACGGCTCGTTGATTGAGGCGGTGATCCCGGCACGCACACGCTTGGCCATGTGGTGCATGGTGTCCACTCCAGGATTGAGCCACTGCATGCACGTGGCCCATGTCGCGGGCGAGTTCGTGATCACTTGGGCACCGGTGCGCCGATCGACCCAGGCGTTGTGGAGGATCCCATGGTGGCCGGGATGGCTGCCCGTCAGGATCGTGGTGTGGTTGGCCAGGGTCACGGTCGGGAGCGACGCCAGCGCGCCGTACCGGCAGGCCGTGCCCTCGCCGATCAAGCGCGCCACGTTCGGGGCTTCGCCCCGACCGACCAGGTCGTAGAGCACGTTGGGGTTCGTCCCGTCCCACAGGAAGCCGATCAGATGCCGTGCTTGGCCCGGGCAGTCGACGAGGGCGTCGATCACGGACCCGTCGGGCTGGGAGAGAAGGGGGCGGTCGCCGTCGTGATCGGACACGAGCAGCCGCAGCATCGTCGGAGCCACATCGACGAGTCGGCAGCCAATGTCGGCCATCCCGAGCCGTGTCACCCCGGCGCCGGCCACGATGAAGGGTGCCCTCGCCTGGACGACGCCCAGGGATCCATGCTCTCCGAGTTGCCCTCCCTGGTCGGCCCAGTGGTGCGATGCGCTGTGGATCACGCAGAGGTCGGGGGCCGACGGATGATCGAAAAGCTGGGCGAACTGCTCGAATGCGTTGGGATAACTGTTCTGGTCCCGACTCGGATGCAGCATGGCACGTTCCAGGTCGAGTCCAACGAAGTGCGTCTGGTCCTGCACGGCGAGCGGGTTCTGACCCGTGACCGAATCGATCCGGAAACCGCTCGTGGCGCCGGCGTCGCGACGGAACTGCACGGCCCCGTCCGCCGACGCGACTTCGTAGTATCCGTCCGCGTCCGACCAGCCGACCATGTCGACGATGGGTTCGAGGCCGCGGCTCAACAGCACCTCAAGGGCCCGGTCACGTTGGGAGGTAGTGGCCGGCAGGAGCGCGCTCACGCCATCAGCGTAGGCTCGACGCTCGCTGCGAATCGACGTCGGCGCTTCGACGCCTGAGCAGCCTACGGGGCCTCACCTCACCTGAAGTCCCGGAACCCGCAACGGATCGGGGACCTCCTGATGCCGTCGTCGGTCAGTTGATTGGGGCACACAAACCCGATCCGTGGTCGGATAAGTGGACCGATCCGCAGGGGAGGACAACGTGATGGCTCAGTTGGAAGCTCGGCGAGCATCGCCGGCCGACTCGGAGGTGGTCACCTCCATCATCACACTGGCCTTTGCCAACGATCCTTTGTGGAGGCACGCCCTGGCCCGGCCGGATGGGAGTACCCAGCACCACGCCGAATTTTGGCGGTTGTTCGTCGCAGGTGCGCTTCGCTACCCGTGGGTCTGGTTGACCGCTGGCGGCGAGGCAACCTCCGTCTGGATTCCCCCCGGAGGCACCGAGATGAGTGAAGTACAAGAAGCGCGGCTCGCCCAGCTGGCCCGCAGCTATCCGGAGTCCGCCGACGACTACCTCGAACTCCTGACGCGCTTCGATGCTGCGCACCCACGCGACGAGCCTCACTACTACCTGAGTCTCTTGGGAACACATCCCGACCACCGCGGCAATGGGATCGGGATGGCGCTTTTGGAACACGTCCTCGTGCTGATTGATGCTGATGGATTCCCCGCCTATCTGGAATCGTCGAACCCAGCCAACAACCATCGCTACGCCGGCGTCGGATTCGAGGAGGTCGGGGAGTTCTCCTACCCCGGTGGTGGTCCGGTGGTCACGACAATGTGGCGACCCCCACGCTGAGAGCAACCCGCTCGGCATTGCCTGGTCTGTGGCCAATCCACCAGGCGAAATGGCCTTTACTCCGCCGCTGCCGGCGTCGTCGTTTCGGCCGAGGCGGATCGCCGGGTCAGCGTTCCGTCGAGCGCTGTGCCTCCTTCGCCATCGCCAGCGTGTCGGCCGAGAAGCGCTGGGCCGT
Source organism: uncultured Acidimicrobiaceae bacterium (assembly GCA_963767195.1). GTDB lineage: Bacteria > Actinomycetota > Acidimicrobiia > Acidimicrobiales > RAAP-2 > Bog-473. The sequence continues at coordinate 2,162,841 of CAVYDA010000001.1, forward strand.
CTCGGTGTGCCGCGCCAGGGCCTGGAGCTCGGTCCCCGCTCGGATGGCGGCGCGGGCGCCCCACACGTCGAAGGCGCGATGCACCGAGCGCTTGTTGATCTGCGGAGGTCGGAGGGGACCCCCGCGACACGGGCGGCGATGGCGACGACCTCTTCGTCGAGGCGGCTCTCAGGGAACGACCGATTGGCGAAGCCGCTGCGCACTGCCTCCTCCCCGGTCATGGCGTCCCCCGTGAGCATCAGTTCCATGGCTCGCCGCAGTCCCAACAGCACGGTGTGGTATTGCCAGTCGGGCGGGCTCGCCACGCGCACGACCGGATAGCTGATGAGCGCATCATCGGCGACGTAGACGAGGTCGCAGGCCGACGCCAGCTCCGTGGCGCCGGCGATCGCGTACCCGTGGATCTGCGCGATCACCGGTTTGGCCAGGTCCCACACGCTGAACCAGGTGTCGTTCGCCTGGCGCGCCCATTGCCCGTCGCCGGGAGCCGAGTAGAAGGGCGAACCCTCCATAGAGACTCGCACGACAGGTCGTAGCCGGAAGAGAAGCACGGGCCGGCGCCACGGACGATGGTCACCCGAACGTCAGCGTCGCTGTCGTGGACTCGAAGTTGTTCCAGCAGCGCCACACGGAGCGGGGTGGAGATGGCGTTGCGCTTCTCCGGCCGGTTCAGCGTGATCCGCCGCACGAACTCCGCCGGGGTGTCGACGAGGATGTCGCTCACCGCTCCACCAGGTCCCTGGTTCCGGCCAGCTCGGCCATGAGCTCGAGCGCCTCGACCTGATCAGTGTTGACGATCAATCCGGTCACCCCCGGCGGCGTCGCGCCGTCTGCCCAGTGGTCGCGTATCCGTGCCGGAGACCCCATGAGCGCGCCCTGCTCCAGGTACTCGAGCGGAACGGCTGCCGCCGCCTCGTCCTTGCGCCCGGCGTGCCACAGCTCCCCGATACGGTCCGCCGCCTCGGGGAACCCGCGCCGCGCCATGGCGTCGCGGTGAAATTGTGGGTCTGCGCTCCCATCCCGCCCACGTACATCGCCGTCAACGGCCGCATGGCCTGGAGCGCGCCTCGGACGTCGTCGGTGATGCGGACGCTCAACGACCCGAAGATCTCGAAGGATTCCGGCCGCCGGCCATCGGGCCGCTGGGCGAAGCCGCGCGCCAACGGTGCTCGTACGCGACGGCACCATCCGGGCCGAGGCCCATGGGCAACCAGCCGTCGCAGAGCTCGGCGCACAACTCGGTGTTGCGCGGACCCCCCGAAGCGAGCCAGTCC
>CAVYDA010000002.1:0-455589 GCA_963767195.1 uncultured Acidimicrobiaceae bacterium
CAACTGCAGGCCGTCGTAGGAACGACCACGTTCGACGTAGCCCGGCCGCGGCGTTGCGCGCTAGCCCGAGCTGCGAACGGTGCGCATCAATCGACCGCGGTGTCTTGATTGTCACTTCACTATCGATTCGCGGCAGCGGCGGTCCCAACAAGGCGTTGCACTGCGCCCACTACGGGACCTACCTCTGACTTCTGGATGGCCTGCGGGTTTTTCCTTTGGATCCCCTCGAACTCGTTCGCTCATTGCAAGCTGCACCCTGGATAAGGATGGAAGCCGCCCGCCGTAGTCTCTCCTTGAGCGGTTCTTCAGCCTCATCCCAATGATTCTCGAGCCAATTGATCGTCGTTAACAGCATGATCGCGGTGAACATCTCGGCGAACTGGAGGGGATTGTGCCGAGGGCTCAGCTCGCCAGTCTCTTGGCCCTGCCGCAAAAGATCGGCGAGGAGGCGTTGGGTGGATCTGTGCAGATCGCGCATGCCACCGGACGACGCTCCGAAGAACATGGCGGTGCGTGTGGTGACCGTGACGAGGAACTCTCGATCGTCAGCAAAGCTTTGTGCCCACAGGTCGACGATTTCGAGCAGCCGATCCACCACTGTTCGCTCGGGGAGCGCGAGCTCATACTCGAGCAGCGCGTGATAGAGAGCCAGTGTCTCTTTGGCGCTGGCGTCAAGGAGAGCTCGCTTGCTAGGGAAGTAGTTGAAGAAGGTCTTCTCGCTGATCCCCACGAGATCGCAGATGTCCTGCACGCGGGTCGCGTCGAAGCCCTCTGCACGGAATAGCCGCAGGCCGGTATCGAGGATCTCTTGCCGCGTCCTGTCTTTGTTCTCCGCTCGACGTCCCACGGTACCCCCTAAGCCAATATTCTTACAGTCACTGTAGACAAAGGCTACCCTGTGATGTAATATTTACAGTGGCTGTAATGATAGGATCGGGCATGGCGTCCCGCTGTCGGGGCCCTCAAGCACTGATCGAACCACGGCCGAACACAGGAGGATCCGTGCAGCACGTTCGTCGCAACGTCTCAGCGTGGGTGGGGTATCTGATGAGGGATTTTGGTGGGTTTGTGGGTGCCGCTGTCGCTGCTCAGGAGGGTCCTGTTCGGACCGCCGCCCAGCCGGCTATTCGTGCGGTTGGCCTGACTATGAGGTACGGCTCGAACATCGTCCTGCACGGGATCGACTTGGATGTCGCGACCGGAGAGATCTTCGCGTTTCTGGGGCCCAACGGCGCAGGAAAGACGACCACCGTCGAAATCCTGGAAGGATTCCGGAAGCGGACTGAGGGCCGTGTCGCGGTGCTCGGCGCGGATCCGGATTCTTCGACACCGCAGTGGCGTGCCCGGATCGGTGTCGTTTTGCAGGCATGCATCCCGGAGCCCGACCTGACGGTCCAAGAGACGGTCACTTTGTATGCGGGCTTCTACGATGCACCGCTCCCGACGAAGGACGTGCTCGAACTCACCGGACTGGCGGACATCGCCTCGACACTCAATCGGCGTCTTTCGGGTGGGCAGCAGCGCCGGCTCGACGTCGCGCTGGCCCTCATCGGAAATCCGGACCTGATATTTCTCGATGAACCGACGACGGGTTTCGACCCCGCGGCGCGCCGGGCGGCATGGCAGGTCATCTCCGATCTCAGATCGCTCGGCAAGACCATCTTCTTGACTACGCACTATCTCGAGGAAGCCGAGGTTCTGGCCGACAGGATCGCCGTCATCCGTGATGGTCGAATTGTCGCCCGGGGAACGCCTGACACTCTGGGTGGCCGGGACCACGACCGCAGCCTCATCCAGTGTCGAGTAGACCCGAGTTATATCCGGAACGTACCCGCCACATGGGACGCCACCATCTGGGAGGACGGGTCAGTTGTGATCAAGTCAGCGGACCCGCTGGAGCGCGCGGCCGAGATGCACGCTTGGGCGACGGCCAACGAAATCTCTGTGCGCGATCTCCAGATTCGCCGACCGACACTGGAAGACGTTTACCTTGCCCTGACGACCAACCAACATGACTAGCGCTAGTACGCAGGCCTTCTCCCTCCCGCCGACCGGACGGCCTCGAATGTCATTACCCCGCGTCGTAGTGCACCAGGTTCGATTCGACCTGATCGCGTTGTCGAGGAGCAAACAGGCACTCTTCTTCATATTGGCCATGCCGTTGGGCTTCTTGGTCTTGTTCTCGGCGATGTTCGGAAACGGCCACACACTCGTATTCGGTCAGAACATACCGACCACGACCTACTACGTTGCCAACCTCACATGCTTCGCCGTTATCGACGTGGCTTTTATGAACCTCACCATTACACTTGTGGAAGCGAGGGAGTCGGGCGTCTTCCGACGCCGTGAAGCCACACCACAGGCAACGTCGACGATCATTATCGGCCGGTCAGCGACCGTCATCCTCACCACACTTGTCACGTGTGCCCTCCTCCTGATTCTGGGTCGCTTCGCCTACCACGCCGCTCTTCCGCTCGACGGCCTGGGGGCACTTGTGGTGACCCTCGCGATTGGATGTGTAGCCAGCTGCGCTCTTGCCTTTGCCACATCCGCGATTATCCGATCCTCCACAGCGGCCCAACCAGTCACTATGGCGCTCGCTCTACCCCTTTTCTTCATATCGGGAGTCTTTGTTCCGTGGCAGTTCGTTCCAAGGTGGTTACAGGACGTGGCTCTCGTGTTTCCCCTTCGCCATCTGTCGTTGGCACTTCTTGCACCATTCGTCAACGGTCGCGGCTCTGGACTGTGGAGATGGGACGATCTCTTCGTGGTTGCTGCGTGGGGCGCCGCAGGGCTTCTTGTGGCAGCTCGTGCGTTCAAGTTCTCTCCACGGGATCTCTGACGACGTCCCACGCTGACATTCGTCAGAAAGTCTACGGCCCATGTCATCCCAGGCGTCGGTCGCTTTTCCTTCGGAGCTTCTCGTCGGGACCGATGCCCTCGAGTGCCTAGCCCGAAGGTTGCTCCATCAAGACGGCCACACCGTCGAGAATCCGTTCTAGGCCGAAGAGGAATTCGTCCCGCTCTTCAAAGCCAGTGGCGTCTCCGCCGATGGTGTCCGACCATGCGATCCGGTGAAGTCTTGGGTAGTCGCGTTCGTCGACGATCTCACGAAGTAAGGCTTCGTAGCTCCATGAGGGGGTGCTCTGGCCGTCCGAGCCCGAAGCAGCACTCTGCGCTCGGGCTCTGGCGGCATCGTGGGCCATCCGTGCTTCGCTGAGTGTGTAGGAGCTGATGAGCCCGATGACTCGAAGCTTGTGCTCGTCGGGCAAGGCTGTCCCGTCCATGCACTCGAGTCCGCGTTCGACGAAGGTCAGGGAGTTGGGCGCGAGCGGAGGCGCGGCCATCGGCATGTCGGTGATCCAGGGATGTCGGTCGAGCAGGTCGCGCTGGATCACCGCCCAGTGCCGGAGCCTCGATCGCCAGTCCGAACCCTCCACGATCAGTTGCTCCGCACCCTGAGCGCTGGCGTTCCACATCAACTGGAGGAGCTCGTCCTTGTTGTCGACGTGGCGGTAGAGGGACATCGTTGTAAATCCGAGCTCCTTTGCCACCCGGGCCATGGAGACAGCATCGAGGCCGTCCTGGTCGGCAACCCGAACGGCGGCTTCGACGATGGCCTCGGACGACAGCTCTGGTTTGGGTCCTCGCCGACCCCGTTCGCGTCGACCCCACAACAGATCGAGCCCGGGCGGGAGGGCGGGTGTTTTGTGGCCCGGCTCCTTGCCGCCCCGATTCGATCCACTCACCCTCTTGACTATAACAGTGTATGACGCATACAGTGATGTCTATGGCATATACAGTTCAATCGTCCGGTATCAGCAAGGCCTTCGGCGACAATCAAGTGCTCGGCGGGGTGGATCTGGCCATCGAGACCGGGTCAGTCTTCGCGCTGCTGGGCGCAAACGGGGCAGGCAAGACGACGCTGGTGCGCATCTTGGCCACTTTGGTGCGACCCGACTCGGGCTCTGCGAGAGTCGCCGGCCACGATCTTCTCACCGACCCGGTCGGGGTGAAGGCGTCCATCAGCCTCACCGGCCAGGACGCCGCCGTTGACGATCTGCTGAGCGGCCAAGAAAACCTCGAGATGATGGCCCGCCTTCGTCACCTTCCGCGCCGCGCAGCACGGGCCCGCACGGACGAACTGCTCGTTGGCTTCGACCTTGAAGACGCTCGTCACCGGCGGGTCGGGACGTACTCGGGGGGCATGCGCCGCCGGCTCGATCTGGCGCTCAGCATGATCGTGCAGCCGCAGCTGCTCTTCTTGGACGAACCGACAACCGGGCTCGATCCCCGCAGCCGCGAGCAGTTGTGGGACACAGCCCGCCGGTTGGCGGATGCGGGTGTCACGATCCTGTTGACGACGCAGTACCTCGAAGAGGCTGATCAGCTGGGCGACCGCATCGCCCTGCTCGACCATGGACAGATTGTCGCCCAAGGCAGCGGGGCTGAGTTGAAAGCGAGTCTCGGCTGGCAGGTCCTTCGACTTGAGTTCGCAGACATCGCGACTTCCAGCGCGCGGTGGACCTCTCCTACGAGGCTCGGACCGACGAGCTCCGGCAGACGCTCGAATTCGATACCCACGGAACCGCCGCCCATGTCCACGCTGTTCTGGGTCGGTTGGTGGCGGCCGGGGCGGTGGCCGAACGGGTCTCGATCCGTCAGCCGAGCCTCGACGACGTGTTTCTGACCCTCACCGGCGCGCCTGCCACCACCAAATCGAAGGAGGCTGCCTGATGACCATCGCCCACACCCTGTCGGACTGTTGGGTCATGACGACGCGCTGCGTACGACGCTCGCTCCGCAACCCAGAGGCCTTCTTCACCGCCCTCACGCTTCCGATCGTGTTGATGCTGCTCTTCGTATACGTCTTCGGCGGCGACCTCTCGACCGGCGGCAAATACGTCGACTACGTCGTACCCGGACTGATCGTGCTCTGTGCCGGTTTCGGCGCCGGAACGACTGCCGTCGCCGTTGCGACCGACATGACCAACGGAATCATCGACCGGATCCGTTCGATGCCCGTCCGCGGTTCGTCACTCCTGGTCGGGCACATCGTGGCCAGTCTCGCTCGAAACCTGATTGCCACCGCCTTGGTGATCGGCGTAGGCCTCGGACTCGGTTGGCGCCCGACGGCGTCGCCGCTCGGCTGGGTCGGAGCAACCGCCATGATCGTGTTCTTCGTGCTTGCGGTGTCGTGGCTGGCGGCCGGCGTCGGCCTACTCCGCGGAGCGCCGAAGCGGCCACGTCTTTCACGATGGTGCTCATGTTCATTCCCTACGTGAGCACCGCATTCGTTCCGGCACACACGATGCCGGCGGTGTTGAGCGACATTGCCAGGTACCAGCCGTTCACTCCGATCATCGAGTCAATGCGAGGACTTTGGATGGGGCGCACATCCACGGGTGCCTCCGTTGGACACGAAGCGGGGATCGCCATCGCCTACTGCGGGGGGATCCTGATTTTGTCGGTGGCGGCGGCATCCTGGCTCTTCCGCCACCGCACGAGGTCCTGAAGGGGGGCTGCGGTGGGCGTGCCCGTCGCTGAGTCGGTAGTCGGCGCCGGGTAGCCGGTTCGCGAGAGCCGCGGTCAGGCCGCGAAGAACTTCGTGGTCACGGAGAACGAGTTGGAGTTGGCTTTGATGCTCACGGTATTCGGGGTGTACCAAACGCCATATGTGTCATCAAAGATGGTGTTGCCCTTGATGGTCACGTCGTACGTGGTGGCAGCCGACCACACCAAGATGCCGGTCGTCTCCTCGTCCGCAGGGCCCGGCGGGTCCGCTCCGTCGGCCAGATCGACGTTGTTCTGCGCCGATCGTGTTGTCGGTGAAGACGTTGTCGTTGACGTAGGCGTTCTCCTGGTGGCTGTGCACCGATATGCCGGCGAGACCGTTGCCTTCGATCAGATTGCTCGAGACCGTATTGTCGTAAGAGGCGGTAAAGGTCTGCGGAGCGAAGATTCCGACGCCAGCGCCGAAGCCCTCGACCCCGTTGCCCATGACCACGTTGTGGGCGACCAAGTTGTCATACACGCCGCCGAAGGTCGGATCCAGCTGACCAGTCGCAGGATTAAAGGCCAGATTATGCCCCGGCAGGGTGATGCCACAGTCCTTGGTGTTCCCTACAACGTAGTTGCGGCTCACGACGTTGCCGTGGGTTCGGGCCGTACTCGTCGGTGAGCAGAATCCCACCGGAGTTTCCGACGGACTGGTTGCCACGGACCAACGAGTCCTCGACGCTCATGAGGTGGATGCCTTCGCCGCAGTCCTCTCCACCGTTCGGCGTGCAAGGGAAATACGGAGAATTCGCCTTGTTGAAGCCTCGGTCATTGTCCTTGACCACGTTGTTCTCAATCGTGATGCCGCTTATCGGGGTTCCCGTGTAGAGCTGCCTTCCCCCTACCACAGGACCCGGGACCGGGTTCGGATTGACCGCCAGAATCCCCTCGCCCTTTGCGCCCACAACCTTGAACCCCTCCACGGTTACGTTGGAGGATTCGATGGTGATGCCGTTGTAGGGAGCCTGCCCGAGGATGGCCCCGATCGGGGCACCCGGGAGCCCGGTGGCGTTGATGGTGGCGGACTCGCCGACAAGTGTGAGCGGAATCGTTATGACGACATCTTCGGCGTAAGTGCCAGGACATGCCACAACCGTGTCACCACTGGTCGCACTTGCCACCGCGTCGCTGATCGTCGAGAAATTCGCCGTCGCACACGAGGTGCCAGCGGCGCTCGACGTTGCGCTCGGCGACGCATACAACGTGGGGAGCGCGGCCCCCGACGCAGCAGAAGCTGCGGCCAACCCGGCGCCACCGACCGCAACAGCAGCAACTCCGGCGAACAACAGCCGCCTGATCTGGTATCCCGTCGAGATCATTGGTTCCACCTTTTCCAGATCGAGCGCCAAGGGCCTGTTACGCCAAGGGCCAGTTACTCTTACACGAGGATTGCGTTTTCGGCAAGACGAGACCCGGAGCATCGCCGTCGCTCGCGGTACTCCTCGTCCTCGCTGAAGAGCACCGCGGCCCGGAACGACCCGACGCCCTTCCCAACCGCAACAATCTCGGCGTGCTCCTACGACTCGGCGGGACAGCTCGACACGGCGATCCCACTCCACGAAGAACCTGGCCGAGCGCGAGCACATCGCCGGCCCCGAGCACCCCGACACTCTCCTCAGCCGCGACCACCTGGCTGCCACGCATCGCGGCTCGTCCAAATTCGCGGTCTTGGCTCAAGCGTTAGGCGCGAGATTCCGTGAGCGTCGCGACGCCGTGCTGGAAGTCGGCACACTGACCAGGCTTCGTCGTAATCGCGCGTCCGTTGACAGCGGCCATGAACGAGGGGCCGTGCGCGCTGAGTTCGTTGGATCCGTCTCAAGAACGGTGTCTTACGCCTTTTCCGCCTGTCGCAGGTCAGTGGAGCCCTTAGGCATTCAGCACCTCCCACCCCTAGGATCCCCGAGGTGAGGGAGGGAGCGTTGAAATGACCAACTACCAACCGTCGGACGCTGTCCGTCACATCCGAGACGGGCTCGAGCACCCCATCATCGACAGTGACGGACACCTAATCGAGTTCCTCCCTCTCGTCCGTGACCTGCTGGTCGATCGCGCCGGTGAGTCGGTTGCGCTGCGCTTCGATGCCCTCGTAGAAAGCGGTAAGACAATCCAGGGAGTGAGCGACGAGATTCGCAAGCGCCATGGCGTTACCCAGACGCCCTGGTGGGGCATCCCTACCCGCAATACGCTGGACCGGGCCACTGCCATGCTCCCGCGTCTGCTCTACGAGCGTCTCGACGAACTTGGTCTCGACGTTGCCGTGTTGTACCCCACTTACGGACTCATTCCCATCCACATCAGCGATGAGGAACTGCGTCAAGCGATGGCTGCTGCGTTCAATGTCTACCTAGCGGAGCAGTACGCCCCCTACAGCGACCGATTGATCCCAGTGGCCTGTATCCCGACGTTCACACCCGAAGAGGCGCTGGCCGAACTCGAGCACGCTGTGGTCGATCTCGGCCTGAGGGCGGTCATGATGGGTGGCGCCGTACCCCGCCCGATTCCCGAAGGCGGTCCAGGGGCGATCTGGATGGACGGACTCGGTCATGGCTCTCTTTACGATTACGACCCGCTATGGCGGCGGTGCGCCGAGCTCGGAGTTTCCCCTACGTTCCACTCGACCGGCTCGGGGTGGGGTTCTCGAATGTCGACAAATAACTTCGTCTATAACCACATCGGCAACTTCGCTGCCGCCGGTGAACTGACTGCTCGCTCGCTGCTCATGGGAGGCGTCCCACTGCGATTCCCCGAACTCCGCTTCGCCTTCCAGGAGGGCGGCACCGCCTGGGCTTGCAATCTTTACAGCGACGTGATGGGGCATTGGGAGAAGCGCAATGCCGAGGCCGTGAGGCGGTATGACCCGGCCGAGCTCGATCGGGGAATGCTCAAGACCCTGTTTGACCAGTTCGCTGAGGACCCGGTCCGGGAGCGTCTGAGTCGACTCGACGAAGGCCTCAGCCTCTTATCGGAACCGATGGTCGAGGGGGCAAACATCGACGACTTCGCCGAATCCCTGATCGGTTCACCCAAGGACATTCACGATGTGTTCAGTTCTCAGTACTTCTTCGGCTGCGAGTCGGACGACCCCATGGCTGCCGTGGCCTTTGACGAGCGTCTGAACCCGCTCGGAGCTCGCATACCTGCCCTCTTTGCTAGCGACATCGGGCACTGGGATGTCCCGGACTTCCGACAGGTGCTCGAGGAGGCGTGGGAGTTGGTTGAGCACGGTTTCCTCGATCCGGAGGGTTTTCGTCACTTCACCTTCTCCAACCCGGTACGCCTTTGGGCCGGGACGAACCCCAATTTCTTCGAGGGAACCTGTGTTGAGGATGCGGTTACGGAGGAACTAGCTCGGCTCTGAGAAACCCCGAACAGGACCCGCAGCGCAACGATGGTCGCCGTCGCTCAATCGCGAGGTCGACCTGACGGATACAGTCCGTGTACCCGAGGAGGCGATGGACATGGAGCTTGTCCACGAGTTTGACTACTACGGAACGCTGAAACCGCCCGTGTCCTTCGGAAGTCGCATGTTCCTCGAAGTGGTCGAAGGACAAGTAACCGGGAAGCGGCTGAACGGAAGGCTGTTGTCCGGTGGCGGAGACTGGATCGTGATCGGCACGGATGGATGGGGACAGGTTGATGTCCGGGGCCAGATCGGCACCGAAGACGGGGCCTCCATCTACACGCACTACACGGGCCTACTCGAGCTCAACGACAAGGTGATGACCGCTATCGCTAGCGGTGCCGGCACCGGCTGGGGCGACCACTACTTCAGGACCACGCCCCGCTTCGAGACCGGCGACGAACGCTACAAATGGTTGACCACCAACCTTTTCGTTTCAGAGGGTCGTCTCAAAGAAGGCGGCAGTGTGGAGTACCGGGTGTACCGCGTCACCTGACGCCGCACGAGGGCACAGGATGGCGTCGTCCAGCACGCTGCCTGGGTCTGCTGACCAGTTGAAAGTGCGGTCTCTATGATCCGGGTCATGCAGATGGTGCGTCAAGTCATCGTGTTCGACGCAGCGGACATACATGCGGAGAGCGCATTCTGGGCCGGGATCCTTGGAGGGCGCGTCTTCGAGGATGAGCGTTGGCATAGCGTCATTGATGCCGCTGGTGAGTGGCGGATCGGGGTGCAGTTCGCTGCGAACTACGTCCCCCCTGACTGGCCTGACGGTAGCCCGCAACAAGTTCACCTCGATCTCCACGTCAGAGATCCTCGGATTGCGCACGAGGAGGCGATGGCTCTCGGAGCCCGACTTCTCCGGTCGGCTACCGACCTCGATGCCGAGGAGGGCCACCAGACGTACGCCGACCCCGCTGGACATCCGTTTTGCATCGGATGGGGTCATCCGTCTCGAAATGCGCTAAAGGAATTCGTAGCCGAGCGCGCTTGACGATGGGATTGCGGGGCCAATCCCAGTACCTCACCTGGGAGCTCATCGGGTCCCTGCCCTTCTCGCCTCCCTCCGCTTCCTTTGAACGGATGAGTCGGCGACGCTGGCCGCATTGACCTGAAGGAACGTCGTGATCTGCTCGCGTTCTGCACCGCGGCGTAGGTCGTTGCCCGCTGTGGACTCAGAAGGGCTCAGCAGCGCGATCCATCAATCAGGTCGCCCCTGAAGACGAAGCCGTCGATGCTGAACTTACCCTTGTACTCCGGAGTTCCATGCACGTTCTGGGTGATGGTGCCGACGAAGACAAGGCCCTTGGTACGTCTCGTCCACCTCATGCTGATCGTCGCACCTCCACCACTCCACCTGCCCGCGGCTCCGTCCTCGCTGGCGAAGGTGCCGTTCGCCGAGAAGATCTCGAGCTCACACCCACCGCTGATGGGCTCAGCCCTCCAATTCGAACCCGGCTCAACGTGGAGCGCGGGAGCCGCGGCCGAGGCCGTACCGACCCCCCCACCCCGACACTCGCCGTCATGGCCAGACCTGCCGCGATCGCCGCCGTTCCTCGGAGCATCGTTTCTCCCTTCGTCATCGCCGGAGGAAGCCGCTTCCGCCAGCGTTCGTCGGTGACAGTCTGGCCGGAGGGCAGGGGGCGTTGCAGGGACCCGGGGAAGGCGCGAAGCTCAGGTCGTGGCGTAGACGGCCTGCCGTTGCTCCTGACTTGCTACTGAACTGTCTGGGACTGGGCACGACGGGGCCATGCTGTATGGACCGATACCAGAACAAGAGCAGCGGGTAAGACCGCTCCGCACGCATAGACGATCGGCCCACCCTTTTATTCCCAGGGTGCCGGGATCGAGGCCCGGCCGGTCCACGAGGGCCCCCGGCGGGCTCGACGTTGCGAGTTCTGGCGGGACTAGCCGCCCGCTGTCACTCCTCGCACGCGGTTCTCACGTTGTTCCGCCTTGAAAGCGAAGCCATCCTTATTTCTCGCGGCAGAGGGAACGGAATGTGAGTGCCGTCTCTTCGGCGACCCACGCTCACCCGATCGCGACGTGCTGGCGTGATAGTGAAGGTGGTGATGAACGAGCCTTCATCCGAACCATCCGTGCTGGTTGAGGAGCTGGATCTTGGCCCCGAGGACGGGGGTGCGGACGCCTCGGCCGTGGCCGTGCTGGTCACGCTGTCCCGTCCGGACTCCCTCAACGCCATCGACTGGGAGATGCTGAGGCAGCTGCATTCAGTCATCGAGGACGTTGGCCGGCGGGACGATGTGTGTTGCATGCTCCTGACCGGCGCCGGTCGAGCCTTCAGCGCCGGTGGCGATCTCAAGAGCTACGTGGCGCTGCAGCGCGACCCGAGCGCGTTCCCCCGCTTCGTGGCCGACATCCACCGGGTGTTCGGGAGTCTTCGTGACATGCCGTTCCCCGTGGTGGCCCTGGTCAACGGGGTGACCGCGGCCGGAGGGTTGGAGCTGCTGCTCAACTGCGATTTCGCGCTGGTCGCCCGCAGCGCGCGCCTCTCCGACGGGCATCTCAACTTCGGCCAGATGGGTGGAGGTGGTGTGCTCACCCTGCTCCCACGCGTTGTCGGCCTGCAACGCGCATCCGAGCTGATCTTCTCGGGACGGTCCCTCTCGGCCGAGGAGGCCGTCGAGTGGGGACTGGCTGTCCGCTGCGTGGACGACGAGGCACTGCTGGAGAGCGGGTTGACCTTCGCCCGTCAGGTGGCAGCCAAGAGCCCCCTCGCAGTGGCCAACGCGAAAGCGGTCCTCCAAGGCGTATGGGCTACCAACGGGGATATCTCGAGTGGACTCCGCTTCGAAAGGGAGCGAAACGCCTACTACTGCCTTACGTCGGAAGACGCACCCGAGGGGTTGACGGCCTTTCTCCAGAAGCGCAGGCCGCGCTTTCGGGGCCGGTGACCACGGTCGAGCCCGCCGACAGCGCGGACGCGACCGCTCCCGAGCGTGACTCCGACAGCGCGGCCTGGTGGCAAGGTCTGCGGGAACATCGGATCCTTCTTCAGGTCTGCGGAGGTTGCCGCCGACCGCGGCACCCTCCGATGCCGCGGTGCCCGTGGTGCTCTGCCCTCACGTTCGCAGAGGTCGAATCAGCGGGCCGAGGTGTCGTCTACTCGTTCGTGACGGCCCACGTGGCCGTCTCACCCGGCTACGCGGCCGAACTCCCCTATACCGTGGCCACCGTGGAACTGGACGAGGGCCCACGGCTCCTGGGCCGTGTCGAATCGCAGCTTCCTCTGGCCATCGGGGCCGCGGTGGTGGCACGGTTCAAGGACCATTCCTCCTGGACCGAGCTGTACTTCGCCACGGATCCTCCTCTGACGTGACGGGCACGGCGCACGGACCCGGTCGGGTAGCGGCCGTGACCGGCATCGGCTTCACGCCTTTCAGCCGCGCCTCGGGTCGCGGCGTCCTGTCGCTGGCCGCCGAGGCGGTCGCCCACGCGGTCGAGGATGCCGGCCTCCGCCTCCAAGACGTCGACGCCATGGGTAGTTTCATGGTCTCGGACGACTCGGTACCCTGTGTCGCCGTTTCCAGCACTCTCGGAATGGGGGCGCTGCGTAGCGTCCTCGATCTCCAGCTGGGTGGCCAAGCCCCGTGCCATCTCGTGTGGCAGGCGGCTCAGACTGTAGCCAGGGGCGACGCCGAGGTTGTTGTGGTCTACCGCGCTCAACGGCCGCTCGGGCGCTCGGGTCGGATCAATGCAGTTCGCCGGGATGGGTGGGCAGTACCGCTACCCGATCGGATACGGGGCCTACCTGATGTACGTGGGCATGTGGGCCCAGCGCTTCCTCTACGAGACGGGACAAGGCCCCGAGGATCTGGGGGCCGTGGCGGTGAGCCAGCGCGCCTACGCCCAGGCCAATGAGCGGGCGGTGCGCCGTCAGCCTCTTGGGTTGGCCGAGTACCTGTCGGAGCCCTACGTGGTCGAACCGTTCCGCCGCTCTGATTGCACCGTCGAGGTCGATGGGGCCTGTGCGGTAGTCGTGACGTCGTTGGAGCGTGCCCGCGACCTGCCGCACCCACCTGCGGTCGTGGCTTCGGGTTGCTACCGGGCCGGTCCCCATCCGGGGCTGGACATCGGCGACCATCTGCTGTGGGAGGACTACACGCGCAACTACACGAGCTGGCTGCGGGACGAGCTGTTCGGACGGGCCGGCTTGCGCCAGGAGGACGTGGATGTGGCCGAGATCTACGACTGTTTCACCAGTACCGTTCTGATGGGTCTGGAGGGATTGGGACTCTGCGAGCGGGGAGAGTCAGGAGCATTCGTGCGCTCGGGCGGGTCTGCGCTCGACGGGCGGCTGCCCACCAATACCAGTGGCGGTTTGCTGGCCGAAGGCTATCTGCACGGGATGAACACGGTGGCCGAAGCGGTGCTCCAGGTACAGGGACGGGGCGGTGCGCGTCAGGCGCCGCGTCACGACGTGGTCGTCGTGACGTCGGGAGCGCTCATGGATGGTTCGGCCCTGATTCTGACCACCGACCGCTAGCTTCGTGAGTTCAGGCAGCCATCGCAGCAAGCTCGGCGACCTTCGGCCACGGAAGTAACGGACCCTGCCACCTCCACATGGACAACCATCATCGGCAGCACACGGCCATCAGTGGTCCACCCATCGGGCGAATCAACAGCGCGGTGGGCGGACCGACTCGCAGCGGCCGCAAGATGGGGGAGTAGCCGGGGTGGCACACGACGCAGGTTCGTCCATGAGGAGGGAGGGGTCGACGTTCCGCGACATGGTGACCGAGCGCCAGCGTGGTACTTCGTACCGGCGGGATGGACGGTGGGACTCCACGACTCTTTCGGGTCGCCTCGAAGCGGTGGCAACCGCAGACCCGGGGCGCGTGGCCGTCATCGACCGCGACGGGGAGGCCGTCCACACCTATGCCGAGCTCGAGCGCGATGTCTCCCTGTTCGCCCGCTGGCTGGGTGACCGCAGGGTGGGCCAGGGCGACGTCGTGTCGATCCAGCTGCCCAACTGGTATGAGTTTGTGGTGATTGCACTGGCGACCCAACGGGTGGGTGGGGTCATCAACCCCCTCCTCCCCATCTACCGGCGCCGCGAGCTGCTCCACGCCCTTACGGTCGCCCAGTCGAAGGTGCTTTGCACCCCGGCCCTCTATCGCGACCACGACCATCTCGCCGAGTCGCGGACGGTCATTGCGGACTCGCGCCGTTCCGTGGTCCACGTGGTGGTCGCCGAGGGTCGCCCCTTCACGGCGCAGGCGATCGACGCCCCGACTGTACAGTTCGCCGACACGCTGGCCCGTGACAGAAGTGGTGGGGCCGCGGCGGCGAGCACCGGCCGTCGCGAGGACGAGCGGCCCGACGCGGTCTCCGAGTTGATCTTTACCTCGGGTACCGAAGCGGCGCCCAAGGCGATTATGCACACCGAGGAGACGGCCAACTTCAGCGTCCGGGTGGCGCAACAGGATCTCGGGCTCGACGAAACCGATGTTGTGTGGATGCCGTCGCCCATCGGGCATTCGACTGGTTTCAACTACGGGGTCCGCCTGGCGATCTATCACGGGTTGACGCTTGTGCTCCAGGACCGCTGGGACGCTGCCGTTGCCTGCGACCTGATCACCACCCACCGAGCCAGCTACACCTTGGCCTCGACGACTTTCCTGCAGGATGTGGTGGCTGAGGCCGAGCGCCGGGGAGGAGATCACCTGAGGTCCATGACCAGGTTCGGCTGCGGCGGCGCGCCGGTCCCACCTGACCTTGTGCGGCGTGCCGCGGTGTGTGGGATCAGGGTCCTTCGTCTCTACGGGTCGACCGAAGTCTTGGTGGCCACTTGGAACCGGCCCTCCAGCCCCGTGGGTAAAACCACCGGCACAGACGGAGTGGCCCTCACCGGCGTCGAGGTCGAGCTGCGCGACGACGACGGATGTGTCTGCCCCCCCGGCGTGGCCGGCGAGATCCTCGTGCGAGGGCCTAATACCTGTGTCGGCTTCTACCGCGACCCCGAGCGAACGGCCGCGACCTTCGCTCCGGACGGGTGGGTTCGATCGGGTGACCTGGCCACCATGGACGAGGACGGCTATCTGACGGTGGTCGGCCGCAAGAAGGAGATCATCATCCGGGGAGGACTGAACATCACGCCACGGGAGATCGAGGACCTGCTCTTGGACTTCCCCGAGGTGGATCGGGCGGCGGTAGTCGGCCTTCCCCACGAGAGATTGGGCGAGCGCGTCTGTGCTTGTGTGGTGCTGGCTCCCGGCACGAAGTTGGAATTTGCCACCATGGTCGAGCGCCTCCGTGTCGTCGGGGTGGCCACGTACAAACTGCCCGAGCGGCTCGAGATCCTCGACTCCCTTCCGCTGACCGCATCGGGGAAGACCAAGAAATACGAGATCGTCGAGCGCCTCATGGGTAGCCGGTGAAGATGTTCTCCCAGTCGGACATCGATGCTTACGTGGACGCCGGCTGGTGGGGCACCCGCACCCTGGCCCACGTCGTGGCCGGCCATGCCGCGTCGCGTCCCGACCAACCGGCGTACATCGTGGCCGGCCCGTCCGAAGACCGGGTATTGACCTGGGCCGACTACGACCGGCGCTCCTCGGAGCTTGCCGCCGTCCTGGCGCGCGCCGGGCTCGACTCGGAAACAAAGATGGGGGTGATCCTGCCGGACGGGGCCACTGTGCACACGGCGTTCCTGGCCGCCGAGAAAGCAGGACTGGTGGTGGTCGGGGTGGGGTCGCGCGCCGGGCAGGCCGAGATACGTCACCTCTTGCGCCGGACGGGCGCGACGGCATTGCTCACCCACGAGCGCCACCAGGGGCGCCCGGCCGGCGAGCTCGTGGCGTCGTTGCGCGCGAAAAGCGTGCCCGGGCTGCGCCATATCGTGGTGCCCGATGTGCTGTCGGCCGCAACGGCGACAGCGGTGGTCGACGGGGTCCCCGTCCCGCCACCCGACGAAGGCGAGGTGGCCAGGGCTCTGAGTGGCCGGGCCCTCGGACCCGATGACCTGTTCATGCTCAACTCCACCTCGGGTACCACCGGATTGCCCAAATGTGTGATGCACACGGCGAACCGTTGGTTCTACTTCCACCAGTTGGCTATGCAAGCGGGCCAGCTCACGCCCGAGGACATCTTCTTCAGCGCCGTGCCGGCTCCCTACGGGTTCGGGTTGTGGACGGCGCACTTCTCGCCGAGTGTGCTCGGCTGCCCAACCGTCGTCACACCCAGATTCGAGGTCGAACAGGTACTCCTCGCCATGGCCACCCACCGGGTATCGGTGCTGGCCTGTGTGAGTACCCAATTCATCATGATGCTGAACTCCCCTCGCCTGGACGAGCTCGACCTGACGTCGCTGCGCGTCATGTTCACTGGAGGCGAAGCTGTTCCCTTTGCCCGGGCGGCCGCGTTCGAGGAGCGAACTGGCGCCAGTGTTCTTCAATTTTACGGCTCCAACGAAACGGGTGCGCTCAGCAGGACGACGCTCACCGATTCGCGGGAGCAGCGCTTCGGCACGGCGGGCCGCATCATCGACGCTATGCAAGTGCGGGTTCTCGGCGATCGGGGTGATCCCGTTACGTCATCACCGCGGGTGGGTGTACCGGCCTGCAAGGGACCGGCGAACTGCGTCGGCTACTACGACGACGACGCGGCCAACGCCGAATTGTTCACCGAAGACGGCTGGATGCGTATGGGCGACGTCGTCGAAATCGACGACTCCGGCTACCTGCGGGTCGTCGGCCGCACGTCGGACATCATCATCCGGGCTGGGAAGAACATCAGTGCGCCAGCGCTCGAAGCGGAGATCTCTGAGCATCCCGATGTGGCGCTGGTCGCCGCCGTTTCCATGCCCGACGAGATCTTCGGGGAGAGGGTCTGCGTCTATGTGTCGACGCGGGGCGACGCCCCTGTCACCCTGTCAGATATCACCGCGTTCCTGGCGACGCGCGGGGTGAGCCGTGAGTGGTATCCCGAGCGGCTGGTCCAGCTCGGTGACCTGCCCCGCTCATCGGGGGACAAGGTGGCCAAGGGCGAGCTCCGGGCCGATATCCGACGACGCCTGGCGGCAGAGCTTGCGCCCGGCGGCGTCGGTGATCCCTGAGGCAAAGAAGCGCCGCTGATGACCACAAGTCGCTCATCGAGCCGGAAGCTGTCTATGCACCGGGTGAACGGCTACCCCAGCCCTCGATAGTCCCGATGCCCAGTCGCTCGATGGCGTCGAGCAGGGGTGGGACGCTGGCGTCAGACACCGGCAGCTGGGGTAGGCGGGGAAAGCCGCCGGGAAGCGCCAGCGCGTTGAGGGCGGCCTTAGTGGCCCGTATCCCGCCGGCGGCATAAAAGGTGCCCGATAGCCGGAGCAATTTGCCGTAGAGGTCCATCATGCGCCAAGCGTCGTTTTCCCGGTAGGCGTTGATCAGTCCGACGCAGAGCCTGGGCGCCAGGTTGCCCTCGGAGCTCAGGTACCCGGTGCCGCCGAGCGAGAGCGCCGTCAGCGCCAGATGGGGCCCGCCGACATGGACCTCCAGACGGTCCCCCAGCGCATCGAGGACGGCGCTGAGATAGCCCAGGTCCTGGTGGCTGAGGTTGACCCCGATCAGGTGTTCGAACCGATCGGCGAATTCGGTCAGCATCGATACCGGCACTTGATAGCCGACCGATTGATGGGTGGAAAGCACGGCGGGGAAGTCGATCGCTTGCAGCACGTCGTCGAAGTACCGATGGATCTCCTGCAAGGTTGGCCGGTGGCCGTGCCCCTGATCGAGAGAATAGATCTGGGCGGCGTCGACTCCGATGCCGCTGACCATCACGAGATACTCGATCATGTCGAGCGACGTGCGCGGTTCGACGCCCATGGCGCGAACCGGCACCTTCCCTTGCAGTTCCTCCACGCCGATCTGTAGCAACCGCCTCGTCTCGTCCGACGAGAGCACATAGCCTTCGCCGCTGCCACCGCCTCCCAGGTAGACCCCGATACCGGCCGCGGCCATGCGCCTGAGGTGCCCGCGCAGGGCGACCTCGTCCAAAGCACCGTCTTCGGTGAACGGCGTGATGCTTATGACAAAAGTGCTGGCTCGAGTCCGGTCGATCGGGCTCCCGCTGCTTGCCGGCAAGGGTCAGGTTCTCCCAACCTGGTCGAACTTGAAGAGCTTGAGGGAATTGCCACACAGGATGGCGTGCTTCTCATCTGGCGGAACGTCGGTGAACGTGGCGTTGATCGTCTTCCACGACAGCGGCCAGTCAGTCGTGATGTGGGGGTAATCGCTCGACCAGAGCATCCGGTGCACACCGATACGGGCGCGATTGTCGACGGCAAATGGGTCGGTGATGAACGACGCGGGAAAGAACTCCTGCATGTACTCACTCGGTAGACGGGTGAGCTTGGAGTCTCGTAGGGACGCCCTGCGGTGGCGCAGGAAGTTGTCGTCGCATTGGCTCTCGAAGTATGGGATCCACCCGCAATCGACCTCGATGAACGGGATGCGAAGTTTGGGAAACCGGTCGAGTACCCCGGCGAAGATGAACTGCAGCATCCGCTTCGGTGCGTCATAGAAGTGGCCGGTGCCGGGAAGATTTGTCGCCACCGTGCGCTGGCCCATCCTTCCCTCGACCAGGCCCACATGAATGGTCAGGGGCTTGCCGCTGGCCTCGATCGCCTCCCAAACCGCATCGTCTTCTGGCGTGATGGACGGTCCTCCGCTCGGGTAGCGCTGCATCAGGAAGGCCACGAACCCGGTCATGCCAGAGAGCCTCTCAATCTCCTTGAGGCATCCCTCGACACCGCGATTCGGGAGCAGTGCAGTACCACCGAGCCGATCAGGGGCGGTCGAACAGAACTCGGACATGAAGTCGTT
Organism: uncultured Acidimicrobiaceae bacterium; assembly: GCA_963767195.1. Taxonomy (GTDB): domain Bacteria; phylum Actinomycetota; class Acidimicrobiia; order Acidimicrobiales; family RAAP-2; genus Bog-473. The sequence continues at coordinate 18,787 of CAVYDA010000002.1, forward strand.
GTAGGCCCGGATCATCTCATGGTGGAGGTCTGCGTCCTCGTGGCCGGCCACGAAGGTGCGCGGGTTGTTGGACCCGAAGATCAGCTCGGCATCGACCCCGTCCTCCTGCATCTCCTTAACTCGGGCGACAGGGTCGTAGCTGCCGGGATTGATGTCATCGTAGGTACACCATTGGCCCATGTCCTCAGGGCGGCGTCCCGCCGTCGCTCCCCAGCTGAAGGGGAGCGTGGTGTCGTAGCCAGGGAACACCCACCCGTCTCCGTCAGGTAGACGGTCCACGCGCGGCACCCGATCCTTGTCCTTGTTGGCCACCCGCGACGTCCATACGTCCCGAGGCTCGTTGAGGTGCCCATCGGCCGAGATGAGCTTGTACCTCGGCTGTGAGTCTGACATGGCAGATCCCTCCCTATGAGTGCTCGCACGACAGCGTCCTGCTTGCACCTGTCCAAGTACATGAAAAGGTAGAGGTGCCCTCACCTGGGGGTCAAGGCGACTCGCTCATACGAAATCTCGTGTGAGCAGCGCTTCGGGAGTGCCCTGCCGGGCCGTATCCTGTGAGATGACGTGAGTGGGTATCTGTCGTCGGAAGAAGAGATCTACTCATCGTCGAGTCCCCATCCAATCCGGTGACTTGGTTCGTGTCGCTCCGGTTGGGGAGGCCGACCAACCCTTCCATGGGATCATTCGATCTCCGCTCGGCGGAGGTCCTGCAGGACTGGTGCCGGAAAGATGAACACAATGATCCACATCCCCTTACAAATGTCGGCACGTTGAGAGCGAGAACCGCGACGCGAAGTGAGGCCCACTGACGGAGGCATCGAAACTCGATCGCGGTACCATCGTTCCTTGACGGTTCGCAGTGAAAGTACGGACGACTCACCGCCTGTTGATCTGGCGCCTCCGGGTACAGTGACCGTCCATGGGATCGCTTGACGGGAAAGTGGCCCTCATCACCGGAGCAGCCCGGGGACAGGGAAGGGCGCATGCGCTCGCGTTGGCGTCAGAAGGGTGCGACATTGTGGCCTGGGACGTGCCCGGGTCGATGTCGTCGCTTACCTATCCACTCGGTACGCAGGAGGATCTTGACCTGACGGCCAAACTGGTCAACGAGAAAGGTCACCGGTGCCTTTCTCGGTCGGTCGACGTGAGCGACGCGAGCCAGGTCAATGCCGGGGTCGAGCACACGTTGGACGAGTTCGGCCGGATCGACATTGCGTTGGCCAATGCCGGCATCGTTACCATTGGCCCGCTTGTCGATGTCACCGACGAAGCATGGGAGGAGATGCTCGCTACCAACCTCACCGGGGTGTTCACGACGCTCCGGGCCGTGGTGCCTCCCATGTTGGAACAGCGTTGGGGTCGGATCGTCGTCACTGCGTCGATGGGCGGCCGTATGGGGATCAGGGGCCAATCCGCCTACAACGCCACCAAGTGGGGCGTCATCGGCCTGGCAAAGTCCTTGGCCCTTGAGGTGGCGAACGACGGGATCACCGTCAACGTCGTGTGCCCCTGCGCAGTGCGCACTCCGATGCTGCAACCCGATCCTGACAACGAGGTGCCCGAAGAAGTGGTTCGGCGGTGGACTCGTAGCAATCCGATCGCCAGGCCTTGGGTCGAAGCCGAAGACGTCACCCGCGCCGTGATGTACTTGGTCCAAGATCCCGGAGTGCTTACCGGTACGATCATGGAAGTCAGTCTCGGTTCGAGCGCTCGAATGCCCTGACGCTCGAATGCCCTGACGCTCGAACGCCCTGATAGGGCACGACGTCCCTTCTCGCCTCAGAACTGTGGCTTCAGATCTGCTGCGATCCCCGTCGCCGATTTGGCCCCACTTGGGAGGATGTCGTTGACGGTCCCACAGCTATTCCGTCGCCGCGGTGGTCAGGGCGAGCGGTATTCCTGGACTGCCCAGCCGTTGCCGTCGGGATCGGTAAAAAAGGCGAAGCGTGAGCCCGGTGCACCCTCTGGTCCAAGTTGCTGGACCTCGCTGATAGGTACGTTTCGTCCGGCCAGTTCGGCGCGTACAAGGTCGATGTCGTCGACCACCAGCTGCGGTCCCTTTGTCGATCCCGGTTCACCAAGAGGCAGTCCTTCGCCGATTACCACGGAGCATGGCGACCCGGGCGGCGTCATCTGCACTACCCGCATGCCGGGAGCTGGGGCGACGTCGTGATCGAGGCGGAAGCCGACTTGTTCGGTATAGAAGTCCTTGGCGGCGTCGACGTCGGTGACGGGGATACCGATGACCACAAGCTTCATGTCCATTGACGATGCTCCTCTCGGAATGCCGTCCGATATTCGACTGTAACAAGGAGGCATCGCCACCACAGCTGTCCGTATCAGGAGCGACATCCCCGACGCCGGCAACTCGGTCAGGCAGAAGCGAACTGCTCACGGGAAATCCGCGCCGATTCGTATGTCGGATCCAACTCCGGGTGCACCCAGGTGCGCAATCACCTGACGGCATCAGGCGCGAGTGTGGGCAACGCTCGTCTGCGGACCTCTCCGGGCTTGTCAGAGCCAACCCTGTTGTTCGGCGATGCGCAGAGCGTCCTGGCGGTTGCGCGCCCCCGTCTTGGCAATGGCGGCGGACAGGTAGTTCCGTACGGTCCCCTCAGAGAGGTAGAGCTTGCGGGCGATTTCCGCGACGCTGGCCCCGGTGCGGGTCACGGTCAGGACATCGCGCTCCCTCGGGGTCAGCGGCGAGTCCCCCGCCGCGAGGGCCGACGCAGCGAGAGCGGGATCGACGACCCGCTCCCCGGCCATGACGCGCCGGATGGTGTCGCCGAGTGCCTCGGCAGGCGCATCCTTGACCACGAACCCGACCGCGCCGGCCTCCATGGCGCGGCGCAGGTAGCCCGCTCGGCCAAAAGTGGTCAGGATGACGGATCGGCATTTCGGGACCTGAGCCGCCAATACGGCCGCCACAGAAAGGCCGTCGAGGCCCGGCATCTCGATGTCGAGCAGTGCGACATCGGGTTGGTGCTTGGTCGCAGCCTCGGCGACCTCGTCGCCACGACCGACGCTGGCGACGACCTCGAAGTCGTCTTCCAGTTCGAGCAGGGCGCCCAGAGCGGTGCGCACCAGCTCCTGGTCGTCGGCGAGTAATAGGCGGATGGTCATGGTGGCGTGACGACCGTAGGGTCGACGGCCACGCGGAGCCGCCAGCCGCAAGGCTCGGTTGGGCCCGCGTCCAGTATGGCTCCAACCGCGGCGACGCGTTCTTTGAGCCCGCCCAGACCATTGCCGCTTCCCATGGGACCTCCGATGCCGTTGTCGGTGATTTCGACGGAGGTGTGCGACAGCGTCACGGTGCAAGCGGAGGCGCGGGAGTGGCGGACGACGTTGGTGATTCCTTCGCGCACGACCCACCCAAACAGCACTTGGAGGTTGCCGTCGACGACGTCGCTGGCCGTCGGGAGATCAGCCTCGACTCCCGAGGCCCGCAACAGCTCCCATGCCCGAGCGAGCTCGCCGGCCAGGGTGACTTCCCGGTAGTTGGACACGACGCCGCGCACTTCGCCGAGGGCGCGTCGTGACAGCTCCTCGACTTCGGCGATCTCCTCGATCGCTCGTTCAGGGTTAGTCTCACCGAGCCGCCGAGCGAGGCCGGCCTTCACGGTGATGGTCGTGAGCGAGTGCCCGAGGAGGTCGTGGAGGTCGCGGGCAATCCTGGAGCGTTCATTCTCCGCCGATAACCGGGCGATCTCGGCGCGTGCCTCGCTAAGGCCACGGTTGGCGCGCTGCGCCTGAATGACGCCGAAGGTGACAATGCCCACGACCAGGATGCCGAGGGGAGTCACGTCGCCGAACGAAGTGGCGAGATCGGTGTGCCAAGACTGGATCGTCACGGGGACGAAGAGTGCGGCCAGCGCCAGCACCCCGACGATCGGAGCCGCCCGAACGCCGAACCGAACCACGCTGATCGCTGCGATGTACAAACACAAGACGAATCCCGCCGCGTGAGCCGAAGGCAGCACCGCGACGAAGCCGACGTAGAGCACAAGGTACGGCACCCAGAACTTCCAGGAGCGCCAGAAGGGCGAGGACGCCGGGCGCCAGGCCTGAGTCACCAGAGCGAAATAGGCGACCACGAAGACGCCAAGCGCGACCCACCCGACGACGCGGTCCTGGGGGTGCTCGTTGATCGCCTGGCCCACGAACACCAGGTACACGAGAAACACCGCGGTTAGGGCTAGCCGGCGCCACCCTCGAGACCAGCGGAGCTGTGTCCGCATCCACTCGGCTTCTTCGGGGCTGGACACCCCGACATCGCTGTCCACTCCCCTCCAACGTACCGGTGCGGGCATGATCTTCTCAGACCCGCTTGGTGTCTCTCCGGTAGACGAGGTACGCAACCGGCACGAGGACCACGGTCCAGAGGGCGACGACCAGCCATCCCTCAAGGGGCCAGCCGCCGACCAGGGCTGCCTGGCCGGATCGCACCATCCAGAACGAGGGCAGGAGCTTGGTTGCCGTCAGCATCACTCCCTTGTGGAAGAAGTTGCCGTAGGCGCCTCCGAAGAGTGCGAAGACGACCACCAGGCCCCCGACCGTGGGCGCCAACGAGTCCACGCCGATCAGGTGGCCCACGATGATCCCCATCAGCACGAACGGAACCAGACCGACCAGGAGAAGGCCCGTCATCTCCAGCCATTGCGACGCGCTCAGATGCACCCCGAGCGAAGCCCCTGCCACATAGACGAGGGCCAGCGTGGGGAGTACGACGACGTACGCGGCCACGACCTTGGCCAAGAAGTAGGTGCGCGCCCGCAGCGGCGTGATCCGCATGTGACGGGTCCAGCCCGAGGCCCGGTCCACCGCGATACGTGACCCAGGCGAGAAGACCGCGAAGAGCGCGCCGTAGGCGGCCATTGCTGTGGTGAAGTAAAGCGGGAACGAGATCCCGGCCGTGGTGGCGTGCCGATTCGTCGCCCCGACTGTGAACAGAAGCACGAGCGGCAACCCGAGCGTGAAGATCAACATGCGGCGATTGCGAAAAGTGCGCACCACTTCAGTGCGTAGGTGGATAGTCGTCCTGGTCATCGATTCACCTCGTCCTTCGTGTTGTCGTGGTTGTCGTGTGGCTGATCGACGGTCAGATCGAAGAACGCGTCCTCGAGGCTGCTGCCGTGCACTTCCAGGTCCCTCACCCCCGGGAACATGCGCAGGAGGGCGCTCGTTGCGGCGTCGGCGTCCGAACAGGACAGCGTGACCGTGGTCCCCTGCCGTTTGGCGCTCAGCACCCCCGGCAGGGCCTGCAGCGCTACGACCTCGACGTCGAGCAGAGTGGCGCGCACCGTGCGTCGGCCGACGTTGGCCTTGATCTCGCTGGCCGGACCGTCGGCGACGATGTCGCCGTGTGCCATGAGCACGATCCGGTCGGCGTAGGCGTCCGCCTCTTCGAGGTAGTGCGTCGCGAAGATGACCGTCTTGCCTTGGGCGGTGATAGCCCGCATGGCGGCCCAGAACTGGCGACGCCCTTCGACGTCGATCGCTGCCGTGGGCTCATCGAGGACCAGGAGGTCGGGGTTACCGACCAGCGCCGCGGCGAAACGGGTTCGCTGGACCTCACCGCCCGACAGTCGATTGGTCCACTGGCCGGCGAACTCCGCGACACCGGTTTGGGCGAGCACGTCATCGACGTCGAGCGGATTCGGGTAGTACGACGCCATCAGCGTCACCAGTTCGCGGACCTTCAAGTGGTCCAGCGGGGACCCGGTCTGGAGCATGCCGCCGACCCAGCCCTGTCGGACGGCGGACTGCGGCGTTGCGCCGAAGATCGACACGGTGCCGGCGTCGGGCCGGGTGAGGCCGAGGATCATGTCGATCGTCGTTGACTTCCCGGCACCGTTCGGGCCGAGGATGGCGACTGTCTCCCCCGGTGCGACCACCAAATCGACCCCACGCACGACTTGAATTCCGCCGTAGGACTTCGTCACGCCGCTTACCCGGACCGCCGTTGCCGTGTGCTCAAATTGTTCGATAAGCATGACTCACATCATGAGCAGCGGAAGCAGCGTTCGGTAGTGAGATCGGTCAAGACCGGTATGTGACATTTGTCATGACCCGGGCCGAGCCACTTCCTCTCGTCGGGGACAGGTGATCACGCACAATTGGTGCTGCGCTGCGATTTAGAAGCTCCGACGAGCTCCTTCAACTGGACCGGCTGTACCGCTTGGCACCTAGAAGTCGACTTTGACGGTGCCCCGTCGAGCGACGACGGATCCTTGGGGTGAGTCGCTCACGGTCCGGTGGTTTTGCTCATCCAAATCGTGGGCAGCTGCGGCCACCGATCTTTCAGTTGGCCGTTGAAGAGTTCATCCCGTTGGGTTTCTACCAATGCCAGTCTGAGGATTCGGCGAACAATTACCTACGGGTTCAGCGAGGAGGGTTCGCCGGATGCAGCGCCGAGATCGACGCATAGCCCCTTACGAAGGCCTGGACGTCAGTCGACGGTTTGACGGCAGGACCGGTGCAGTTCACCGTGTTGATGGAGAATCCCTTAAGTGAGCGGGCGACCCTCACCGTCACTGGTCCACGGATCCGGCCCGTCGCGCAGGTGGGTACGTTGAGATTGCCGTTGATGCGCCCGGCTCCCTTGCCCTTAGCGCCGAGCAGCGCGCGGCGATGCGACTGGACCCAGGCCACGAGGTACTTCGCACCCTGGGCGAAATTTGGTGATTGGCGGTTGTCGATGCCCTGGCTGACGGCGAGGGCGGGAATGCCACGGGCCGTCGCCGTCTCCGCGGCTCCCACGGTGCCCGACAGCATGGACAGCGGACCAATGTTTTGCCCGAAATTGATGCCGGAGACGACCAGGTTCGGCCGCTGGGAGATGCCGTGATCGTCGATAGCCCATATGACCGTGTCGGCGGGGTAGCCGGCGACGGCTTTGGCTGGATACCCGCCGGCGGTTTTGGCGTCGGTGACCGTCAACGCGCCGGCGGTCACCTTGGCGCCGGTGCCGCTCTGATTGGTCAGCGGCGCCACCACCGTCACCGAGGTCTTCGGGAGGGCGGTCAGTGCCTTGACGGTCTCATTGATCCCGGGTGCAGCGACCCCGTCGTCATTCGTGACCAGGATGCGCAAGGGTGGGCCGGGCTTCGCGGAGGCCTCTGCCGCACCCGAGACGACACCCGACAACAGCAGTCCGACCGCTGCCCCGAGAAGAGCAGCTCTGGGCGCGCCGCGCCAGGTTCCACGTTGCATTTCGTCGTCTCCTCGCTCGGCGGAGGCGGCCGCCGCGCCCCTCGAATTCGGGATCGAAATGTACCAGCGGGCTGCTCGAATTCCTCGGCGGGTCAGGACCCGCCCGAGGGTGTGGAATTGGACGGCTCAGCAGCGGGCCAGCAACATAACGGCCTGGAGGATCGACTTGAATACCGAGAACCCGTTTTCAGACGTGCTGGAGGCGAACGAACAATTCAGTGCCACCTATCGGGATGCCGACCTGCGTGGTCAAGCGCATCGGGGACTTGCGGTCCTCACGTGCATGGATTCTCGGATCGACCCGCTGCGGATGTTGGGCCTCGTTCCGGGGGATGCCAAGATCTTGCGCAACGCGGGGGCTCGAGTCACCGACGACGTGCTGCGCACCCTCGTCCTCGCTTCCTACCTGCTTGGCGTCAATCGGGTGATGGTCGTTCCGCACACCGACTGCCGGATGACCGTGGAGGCAGAAGATGAGGTCCACCGTGCTATCGCTGCGACCGGCGGTCCTGACACCCGCAGCCTGTCGTTTCTCACGACGGGGGACGTCCGGGAATCCCTCGCCCATGACGTCCAACGGGTTCGATCATTCCCGTACCTGAATGACCTTCGGGTGGCTGGGTTCATCTATCACCTCGAGTCGGGCCGGATCGAACAGATCGATTGACCACTGTGTTACGCCATGACGCCCCGATCCGAGTCTCCGCCCTTCCGGAGGGGAGTTGCCGACCGTCCTATCGGTTCTATCCGTTCAGCGACTTCACCTGTGCTGGGGTCAGATGCACATTGTTCTTCGGGTTGCAGTTCCAGATGGACTGGGTCGGCTGCGTGAGCGACTTGTTGTAGACGAACTTGTTGGGCTCGGCCTGGAGCATCGCGAAGCACGGCGACGGGATGGGGTTCGCATTCGATGGCGTCAACTGCGCGACCGGTGCCTGAAGGCCGCCGGCGCTCCAGTTCTTCTCTGACGCGGCGTGGTTCAACACGCAGGACACGGTGAGGTTGGCGCCGCAAGCGGAGGCGGACTTCGCCCAGAGCAGCCACGATTCCATGCCCTCCTCGTCGTCGAAGTCGATGGTGTCACCCTTGCCGTACTTATGCATCATTTGGACGAGTTGCTCCGTAGACGGGTTCTTTGAGGCCATCTCGAGGGGCCACCACGAGGTGGCGATGTAGATCGGCGGCGAGTGCACGCTGGCCACCGCTTTCGCCGTCGCCTGGTTGTAGAACTGGACCCCGAGGGAGAGAAAGGCCGGGTTGTAGCCCGCCGTCGCCATTGCCTGGAGATATGGCGCGATGTTGGCGTCGGCTGCCGGCCACGCGGCTTCGACGCCCTTGGACTGGAGGTCTTGGATGAACGGCGACCAGTCGGTCACCGTGATCGGCGGCACCTGGAAGTCGACGATATGCCACCCCTGGGCTTCGGCGGCGTACTCGAACTTGCGCTCGGACTGGAGGACAGACGCGTCGTTCTGGCCTCCCATGGCGGCCTTCTTGACCGCCTGTGGGTACTTCTTGGCGAGCTCCCCGAACCAACCTCCGGGGACGATGGCGGGGTTGATGTTGTTGGGGTTCACCTGCAGGGTCGCACTCTCGGAGGGGACCGAAACCGTGTAACCGCTGATCTGGCCAAGCCCACATTTCTCGCGGATCGGCACCGAGGGCTGGTCGAGCGCCATACCGCCCCCGACCGCCATGAAGTCGTTCTGGCATGCCTCGCTGGTGACCTGCGCCGCGTTGAACAGCGCGCCGTCCCGGTTGTCGATCACGATTTGGCGACCATTGATGCCGCCGGACGCGTTGCACCACGCCGCGAATGCTTTCGCCTGCTGAATGAATTCGACCTCGAGACCGGGCTGCACCGTGTTGGAGGCGTCGTTGAAGACGGCGATGTGAATGCTCTTCGGTGCGACGCCACGGACGCTCGAGGAGCCCCCTGGGCCGTGCTCGCAGATCTTTCCTACGCCCGGCCACTCGCCGTTGGTCGGCGGAGCACTCGAAGCGCGGATGGAGGCCGTCGCCGCCGGCTGGAAACCGAGCGACGTCGCCGCCATCGCGATCACAGCGACCAGCAATGGCGCTCCTCTCCGCCCGAGGCGAGCCAGAGATGGCCCCGATGCCGGACGCGCCCGCCGAAGCTGCCGAACCGTTCCATGCCACTTGCCTTGCATACCGTCCACCGTTTCTGACCTCTGTCCGAGGCCGATGCCCTCCGCGGTCGTGGACCGGGCGAGATGTGCGACGACATCATTACCCATGCGAGACGGCGGGATATGGCGGCCCCGGAGGATCGACCTTGGATACCGAGACCCGTTTTCAGACGTCCTCGAGGCGAACGAACAGTTCAGTGACAACTATCGAGACGCCGACCTGCAGGGTCGAGCGACGCCGGGGACGCGCCGTGCTGACCAGCATGGACTCTCGGATCGATCCGTTGCGGATGTTGGGCCTCGCTCCCGGGGGACGCCGAGATTTTGCGCAACGCGGGGCCCGAGTGGCCGACGTCGTGCTCCGCACCCTGGTCCTGACTTCGTCCCTCCTTGGCGTCAACCGGGTGATGGTCGTTCCGCACACCGACTGCCTGATGACCGTGGAGGCAGAAGATGAGGTCCACCGTGCGATCGGTGCGACCGGGCGGTCGAGACACCCGCAGCCTCGCATTTCTCACGACGAGGGACGTGTGGAGATCCGCGCGTACGCCCAGCTGAACAGCGCGAAATATTCCGTGATCGGAGCCGTTGTCCGCGTCCCGGCCGGAGGTTCCGACCGTCCTATCCGTTCAGAGACGTCACCTGTTGCGGGGTCAGATGCACATTGTTCTTCGGGTTGCAGTTCCAGATGGACTGGGTCGGCTGCGTGAGCGCCTTGTCGTAGACGAACTTGTTCGGCTCGGCCTTGAGCATAGCGAAGCACGGCGACGGCACAGGATTCGCGCTCGATGCTGTCAACTGCGCTACAGGGGCCTGAAGGCCGCCTGCGCTCCAGTTCTTCTGGGACGCGGCGTGGCTCAATACGCAGGACACGGTGAGGTTGGAGCCGCACGCGGAGGCGGACTTCGCCCAGAGCAGCCACGATTCCGCGCCCTCCTCGTCGTCGAAGTCGACGGCGTCGCCCTTACCGTACGTGTGCATCAACTTGACGAGCTGTTCGGCGGACGGATTTTGGGACGCCATCTCGAGAGGCCACCAGCCCGTCTCGACGTAGACCGGCGGTGAGGGCACGCTTGCGATCGCCTTGACCGTCGCCTGGTTGTAGAACTGGTTCCCGAGGTTGATGAAGGCCGGCTTGTACCCGGCGGTTGCCATGGCCTGCAGATACGGAGCGATGGCGCCGCCGTCGGCCGACGGCCAGACCGCCTCGGCTCCCTTGGACTGGAGGTCTTGGATGAACGGCCCCCAGTCGGTCACCGTGATCGGCGGTATTTGGAAGTCGACGACGTGCCATCCCAGGGCCTCGGCGGAGTATTCGGCCTTTCGTTCGGCCTGAATCACCGAGGGGTCGTTCTGAGCACCCATGGCCGCCTTCTTGACCGCCTGCGGATACTTCTTGGCGAGCACGGCGTACCAACCCCCGGGGGCGATGGCGGGGTTGCTGTTGTTGGGGTTCACCTGGTCGGTCGCTTTCTGCGAAGCAATGGAGACCGTGTAGCCGCTGATCTGGCCCAGCCCACATTTTTCGCGGATCGGCACCGAGGGCTCGTCGAGCGCCATACCGCCGCCAACGGCCATGAAATCGCTCTCGCAGGACTGGCTTGCCTGCTGCGCCGCGTTGAACAGCGCGGCGTCCCGGTTGTCGATCACTATCTGGCGTCCGTTGATCCCGCCCGAGGCGTTGCACCATGCCGCGAACGCCTTGGCCTGTTGGAGGAACTCGACCTCGAGACCGGGCTGCACCGTGTTCGAGGCGTCGTTGAAGACGGCGATGTGGATGTTCTTCGGTCCAACGCCACGGACGCTCGACGCGCCCCCAGGGCCGTGCTCGCAGATCTTTCCTACGCCCGGCCACTCTCCGTTGGTCGGCAGGGCCCCCGAAGAGCGGACGGAGGCCGATGCCGCCGGCTGGAAGCCGAGGGACGTCGCCGCCAACGCGAACAACGCGACCACTATCGGCGTCCCTCTCCGCCCGAGACGAGCCACGGACAGGCCCGACGCCGGACGCTTCCGCCGCGTGTGTTGCACCGTTCCATGCCGGTTTTCTTGCATGCCATCCACCGTTTCTGGCCTCATGTCCGAGATCGATCCCCCCGCCTCGTGGACCGGGCGAGCCGTGCGACGACATCTTTACCTCTGCGAGGCGATCGGATGTAGTCACCTGGCCCTCATCCGCCTCGGGCCAATGGGCAATGCGCCGTGGGAGCGTGAAACCCGGTGGGTCGTGGCGCCCGGTGCCGCTCCAGCCTTGTCCGCATCGGGCGGCCGGCACCACTGGGATAACGTTGTTATATCGTCAGGCGCCAACGTCCGGCCCGTTTGTCCCCGTTTCGGTGGCATATGGGCGAGCGTGGGATGTTGACCGGATCGGACATCTATCGATACGGTGCCCGGTCCAGCCGGGGGTTCGACAAGGTCATGAACGCGGGTGTTTACCCGATGGCAATCAGCCTGGAACGCAGGTTCTCCGACCTCCCCGGCGACCCGCTCCGGGTCCACGCGAGGCCGAAGTTGCTCCACGAGAACGCAGTGTGGATGTTCGAATTGGAGCAGGCGGGGTGAGCCAGACGCGGAGGATCCCCTACGCCGGCAGCGTGCACGACGATCGCGAGATCGAGGCCGTGACAGACGTGCTCCGTGGCGGACCTCAGGCGTTGCGCATCGGCAAGAACGTACGAGCCTTCGAAGAGCGCATCGCCGAGCTCTTCGGGAAGCGACGCGGCATCATGTGCAATTCGGGGTCGTCGGCGCTCTACCTCGCCGTCGAGCTGCTCAATCTGGCACAGGGCGACGAGGTCGTGACCTCTGCCGTCACCTTCTCGACGGACGTGGCGCCGCTCGTGCGCGCCGGCGCCGGTGTTGCAGTGGTCGACGTCGAGCCCGATACCTACAACGTCGACGTCGGCGCACTCGAGGAGATGGTCGGGCCGCGCACCAAGGCCGTGCTCCTTCCCAACCTCATCGGGAACGCCCCGGACTGGGACGCCGTCCGGGAGGTGGCCGACCGCCACGGGTTGTCGGTCGTGGAGGACTCGTGCGACGCCCTCGGTGCCACGCTCCGTGGCACGCCGACCGGGTCCCGTTCCCACATCTCAGTGACGTCGTTCGCGCTCAGCCACATCATCACTGCGGCGGGCACCGGAGGCATGGTTTGCGTCGACGACCAGGATCTTGTCGACCGCTGCCTGCTGCTGCGCCGCTGGGGGCGCCGATCCGAAGTCCAACTCTTCGGGTCGCAGAAGGGATCAGGTTCGCGCTTCTTCTCCGCCATCGACGGGGACATCGAGTACGACAACCTGTTCATCTTCGACGCCGTCGGATGGAACTTCGAGCCTTCGGAGCTCTCGGCCGCCTTCGGGCTCGTCCAGCTCCAGAAGCTGGGAGAGAATCTCGCCGCACGCCGGCGCAACTTCGACCGCCTGACCGAGCACTTCTCGCAGCGGCCCGATGTGTTCGTCCTGCCCCGCACGACGGCGGAGCTCGACACGGCGTGGCACATGTTTCCCATCCTCATCAGGCCCGAGTCGGGCGTGCGGCGCTCCGCACTGCAACAGCACATGGAGTCACACGGAGTGGACACCCGCATGGTGTGGACCGGCAATGTCACCCGGCAGCCGGCTTTCAAGGGCGCCGGGATTCGGATCCCGCCTGGCGGGCTCCCCAACGCCGACCGGGTCATGGAGCAGGGCCTGGTGTTGCCGTCCAGCCATGGGCTGGCCGACGAGGACGTCGACTACATCTGGGAGATCGCGGAGGCATTTCTCACGTGAGCGCGTGGTACGAGCACCTGGTCGTCGTGATCTCGACCGACAGCTACGACCGGGGCCCGCGGCCGCCCGCGTTCGTCCGACCATGACCGGCAAGGCACGTCTTCGTGGCCGCCGGGCCGTCGTGACCGGGGCCAGCCGCGGCATCGGGGCCGCCGTGGCGCGCCGGCTGGCCGCCGAGGGCGCGGACGTGGCCATCACGGCCCGCACGGCAGAGCGGCACCCGACGCTCGCCGGTTCCCTGCGCGAGACGGCCGAGGAGCTCCGACGATTCGGAGGCGTAGTGGCCGTCGTCACGGCCGATCTGGCGGACGCCGACGAACGGGCCCGAATCGTGCCCGAAGCCGTACAGGCGCTGGGAGGCCCGGTCGACATCCTGGTCAACAACGCGGCTGCGGCCATCTATCAGAACCTCGCCGACTACCCCCTGCGGCGGCGTCGTCTGTCGTTCGAAGTGAACGTGCATGCTCCGATGGACCTGGCCCAGGCTGTTCTGCCATCGATGCTGCTTCGCGGCGAGGGCTGGGTCGTCAATGTCTCGAGCGCAACGGCGCGGCCCTGGCATCCGCCCTTCCACCTCGGCGCTCTGGGTTCGACCACAGGGGTCTACGGCGCGTCGAAAGCCGCCCTGAACCGCATGACCAACGCGCTCGCAGCGGAGCTGGCTGGCCGCGGCGTTCGCATCAACACGGTGGAGCCGCGGGCCGCGGTTATGAGCGAGGGCGCCGCGGTCCTCACCGGCTCCGCGTTGACGCCCGACCAGATCGAGTCGATGGAGCAAATGGTCGAGGCGATCGTGGCGCTGTGCGACTGCGGCCCCGAACGGACGGGTCTCGAGCATGTCAGCCTCGATCTGATTGCCGAGCTCGGCTTGAGGGTGTGTGACCTCGAGGGGAACCCGATCGCGCCGGAGTAGGCCGGATCGAGTCCCTGTGCCCTCACCGCGCGGGCTGCCTCCCGGCGGCTCATCCGGACAGGTGGCTCGCCGCGGGTTCCAGGCCGGCGATCACTGAGAACACCGCGAAGAGGGCCGTCAGGGTGTCAGGGGGTGGGGTGGAGAGATCCAACGCCTCGAAGAGACCGAGTCCGAGCTCGGCGGACCACAGCGTGGTGACCAGGGTCCGCGGTTCGAACGACGTGGCGGACCCGTCGGCATCGAGCAAAGCGGTGGACTCCTCGACCCATGAGTCTTGATGCCGCACCTCAATCTCCTGCAGCCGATCGTGGACTTCGGGATCTGACCGCGCCGCCGCGGCTCCCTCGACGACGAGGGCGCGCAGCTCAGCCCTGCCCGAGAAACTCTGGAGGTTGAGCTCCGTCAGGTCGGAGGGTCGTCCCGGTCGGATCAGGTCTGCAGGGAGCCGCGGGAGGTCGCGGGCGAGCCGGACCTCTATCGCCTCGACCAAGAGGTCCGCCTTGTTCGCGAAGTTTCCGTAGAGGGAACCGGTCGTGAGCCCTGACGCGCGTGCGATGTCTCGAACGGTCACCCCGGCGTACCCCTTTTCGGCAAAGAGCTCCATTCCTACGTCCACGAGCTTCTCCTGGGTCGTCGGCGCGGCGGACCGGCGGGGGGACGAGATGCTGACGAACGATCCCTGCGACTGCGGACCGCTGGCGCGGACGTCTCACGCCGGCGCTCGCGACCGACGGGACCGTCCTTCCTTCGGCGGTGCTCGGCGGGCCGGTCCGAATGCCTTTCGAGGCTCTGCAACACGGCGCCCACGAAGTCCGCCAGATCGGCGGGGGTCGACCTCACCGCGCTTTGCGCTTCGAGCACCCCCACTCCGAGCTCGATCGACCACAGGAGCGCTACGAGGTCGGCCATGTCGAGACCGGGGTCGACGTTCCCGAACCGCTGCCAGGCGAGGGAGACCCCTACGTCGCCGTCGATGAGCCCGGTCAGCGTCGGCCTCAGGCTGTCACGCAGCTCGCGGTTCGTCCGGGCGGCCGCGCCCGCCTCCAGGAGGAGGGCGCGCGTCTGTCGCCGTTCCGGCAACCTGAGAAAGCTGTCCTGGACGGCCTCGGGTAGCCAGAGGTCGGGGTGGGTCCACTGGAGACGCTCCGTATCTCCTCGGAGTCGCATTTCGAGGATCTCGGCCAGGAGATCGCCCTTGCTGCGGAAGTTCGAGTAGATCGCGCCGGTGCTGACCCCGAGCCTCGCCGCCAGGTCCCGGACCGAGACCTGGGCGTAGCCCTGGCTCGCGAACAGCGCGGCACCGAGTTGGAGCAAGCGTGCCCGGTGGTCACTGGCGGCCGCCCCGCTCGGCGCAATCCGGCTTCGCGGGGAGGCCTCCATTTAGAACAACGTTATATTGGCCGCGGGAATGCGGGCCGCCGAAACCGAGGCGCCACGCCCGATTCGGGCATGATCAGACCCGAGCAAGCGCCGGAGACGACGGACACGGCGCGAGGAGGGTGATGGACAGGGAGAAACTGCGGCGTCTCCACGACCTGACGGGACGGGTTGCCATCGTCACCGGGGGCACCCGGGGCATCGGGCTCGCCATTGCGGAGGGGCTCGTCGCGGCCGGGGCGAGTGTGGTCGTCGCCAGCAGGAAGGTCGACGCCTGCGATCGCGTCGAGGAACACCTTCGTTCCCTGGGCGGTGATGCGTTGGGGGTGCCGACGCACATGGGTGACATCGAGTCCAGCGCCGCCCTCGTCGAGCGCACCGTCGAGACGTTCGGGCGGCTGGACATCGTGGTGAACAACGCCGCCAACGCACTGACCCTGCCGCTTGGCCACCTGACCGTGGAAGCCTGGGACAAGGTGCTGGCGACGAACCTCCGCGGGCCAGTGTTCCTCGTCGAGCGGGCGCTTCCACACTTGGAGTCGTCGGGGAACGCCGCCGTTCTCAACGTGGTCTCGGCGGGCATCTTCTTGTTCTCCGCCAACACCGCCATGTACGCCGCGGCCAAGGCCGGGCTGATGGCGATGACCCGCTCCATGGCCGCGGTGTACGCCTCCAAGGGGATACGCGTCAATGCCCTCGCCCCGGGAACGGTGGACACCGACATGGTCCGCAACAACCCGCCGGAGACGGTGGAGTCGATGAAGAACGCTTGCCTCATGAAACGCGCCGCTCATCCGGACGAGATGGTCGGACCCGCGTTGCTCCTGTGCTCCGACGCCGGCAGTTACCTCACGGGCCAGGTCGTCATCGTCGACGGAGGCCTGACTCCGCACTGATCGTGATCCCGAACCACCGTCCCTCCGGACGCGATTGGCCTACGCTGATCCCCTGAACCGGCTGCTCCTGCCAGTGGCGGAGCGCTGCGACCGAGGACAAGTTGCGACCGAGGACAAGGAGGCACTGTGCCCGACGCTTCACGCCCACCGATGCCCCACGACTTCCTGCCCCAGGTGCCTCCGCTCGCCGTCACGAGCGCCGACATCGAAAACGGGGGAACCTTGCCGCAGGCGCAGGTCTTCAATGGCATGGGGCTGAGCGGCGGCAATACCTCACCGCAGCTCAGCTGGTCGGGGGCTCCACCCGAGACCAAGTCGTACGCGGTCACCTGCTTCGATCCGGATGCGCCGACCGGGAGCGGCTTCTGGCACTGGGTCCTCTTCGACATCCCCGCCGACGTGACCGAGCTGCCGTCAGGAGCCGGATCCGGCGACATGGTCGGCCTCCCGGCGGGCGCGGTTCACACGCGCAACGACTACGGCACCCGCGACTTCGGCGGTGCCGCACCTCCCCCCGGGGACCCGCCTCATCGATACGTGTTCGCGGTGCACGCCGTGGACGCCGAGAAGCTCGGCGCCGACGCCGATGCATCTCCCGCCTACGTCGGGTTCAACCTCACGTTCCACGTCAAGGCACGCGGGCTCCTGGTGGCGACCTTCAGCCGCTGAGCCGAATGCGGGCGGGTCAGTCCGCTCGCCGCCAGGGCTTGACCCAGCCGTCCTCCGGCCAGCCCTCGACCGCCGCCATCAACGGACCGCTCAGCCCGCCGTCGAGCGCCTCGCGGAGGATGTCCGCGTGCCCGGCGTGCCGTGCCGTCTCCTCCACGAGGTGCAGGAGCACCCAGCGCACCGTGCATCCTTCGGGATCGGGGTGCCACGGCGCCGGCTCCAACTCGACTCGACGGTCCATGTCGTCGATGTCTCCCACGGCCCGATCGGTCTCGGCTGCGGCGTCGGCGTACGCCGCGAGCGCCGCGCTCAAGGTCTCTTCGTCCGAGAGCCGGAAGGTCCCCAGGTACTCGGCCATCGCCGCGCCCATGTCCCCGTCCCGCTCGGGCCCACCCCCTTGCATGCGATCCAGCCACGTGCGTTCCCCGTAGGCCAAGTGCTTGACCAGTCCGCCGAGGCTCAAGCCGCTCGGGGTCGGTTCGTGACGCGCCTGGTCGTCGCTCAGGCCGAAGCACGCGTTGCGAACAGCTTGTCGCTGCTGTTCGAGAAAGGCCAGGAGGCCGTCGCGTTCGCTGATCACCGCGCGCGTGTTCATGGGCACGAGCGTCATCATGGCGCCTGGTTGTGACGGCTCCTCGGGTGGACGGACGAGCGCTCCGACCCGGGCGCGTTCTACAGTCCCCGCCTGTGATGAGGCCCGCGACCCGTCGTCATCCGATGCCGAAGCAGATGAGCCCGACCCGCCTTTGCCGAGGCCTCACCGTCGCCGCGGTGTTGGCGTCCCTGCTCTCGGTAGGCGGGCAGGCCGCGGCCCAGGCCCAAGCCCAGGCGCGACGCGACGCGGATCCAGGGACCACCATCGTCCGCGGGGACACCGTCCCGGTCGTCGCGCACCTGAGCGCCACGAGTTTCACCCGTCCGGGTCCCTTCGGCGTGGGCGAGGCCACCCTGGCCCTGCCGACGAACGGTGCCCTCGTGGAGGTGTGGTATCCGGCGACGAAGGCCAGCGTGGCCAAGGGGACCGAGGCCTCCTACGACGTCGCCGACTGGCTTCCGCCCGCGCTGAAGAAGCTCGTCCCGCCGGGCTTCTCGGTCACGTACCCGAGCGGGGGCGTCCGCGGGGTCGCGGTCGCGCCCGGCCGCTTCCCCCTCGTGGTGTTCAGCCACGGCTACGCCGGGTTCCGGGACCAGTCGACCTTCCTCACGGCGAGGCTGGCCTCCTGGGGGTTCGTCGTCGCCGCGCCTGACCACCTCAGCCGGGACCTGACCGAGGTCCTCGGGGGTGGCTCGGGTCCGAAGAAGACGACCGACGTCGGCGACCTTCGGGCGACCATCGCTCTCATGGGGAGGCAAAACGCAACCCCGTCGAGCGCCTTTCGGGGCCACGTCGACACCTCGCTCGTCGGAGCCGTGGGCCATTCGGCCGGAGGTGCGGCCGTCGAGGCCTTGGCGGCCGTCGATCCGCGGGTGACGACCTTCGTCGGGATTGGCGGGCGCCACCGTGGGCTCCTTCGGCCAGAAGGGGTCCGGCCCGGACAGCATCGTCCCGCATCAGCCCGGCCTGCTCATGGCCGGGACCGCGGACCACGTCGTCAACCCCCGCTCCATGGTTGCGGCCTACGGGCGGATGCGGAATCCCAAGCGTCTGATCCTGCTGCGTGGATCCGGACACCTCGTCTTCGCCGACATCTGCGAGGTAGGCGCCGGGCAGGGTGGGCTTCTCGCCATTGCGGCCGCGATCCATTTGCCGGTCCCCGCGTCCTTGATGCCGCTCGCCACCGACGGGTGCAAGGCGCCCGACGTCCCTCCTCCGACCGAATGGCCGGTGATCTGGCAGGCGGTCACGGCGCAGCTCCGGCATGCCTTCACCTTCGATCGCACTACGGCCGGGCTCTCGGGGATCGCCGCGGCGTTCCCGAAGCAGGTGGCCGCGACCCGCGCATCGCCCCGGCCCTGAACGGCCTGTCCTCGGCCGACCACTTCGAAAGGGCGGGGCGATACCCCGATCCCGGGCGTGCGCTCAGGACAACTCTCGCGTCATGAACACGCTCCACGGGCTTTCCCGGTACGCACCGAAGGGCCCGCATTCGACGAAGCCGGCGGAGGAGTAGAGCGCGCGTGCGGGAGCGAACACGCCCTGGGAGCCGGTCTCGAGGCTGAGGCGGTGGTAGCCGCGGGCGTAGGCCTCGGAGACCAGGTGGGCCAGCAAGGCGCGGCCCATGCCGCTCCGCCGCGCTGCGGGCGCCGTGTGCATCGACTTGATCTCGCCGTGTCGAGGGTCGAGCTCGCGCAGGGCGCCGATGGCGAGGAGGGCACCACCGGCACGGGCGCAGTACACGGTCAGCGCGGCCTCGGCGGCCAGGGCTTCCTCTCCCAGGGCGTGCACCGCCTCAGGCGGCGACGAGTCGCGGGCGAAGGCCAGGTGCCGGACGCCAGCTCCTGCACGTCGCCCGCCTGAGGGTCGCCGACACCGATCACCAGGCCCTCCACCACCGGGGAATGTAGGGCGTGCCGCGCGGTCGCCGACGGGTTGCGGACGGGGCCGTGCTGCACGCCGCGCCCCGGCCGGTAGCCTTCCTCGGGCCGTCGCACCAGACACGAGGAGGAACACGTGGAGACCGAAGCCGCCATCCTGTGGGAGCGCCACGCCGACTGGAGCGTGGAACCCATTGAGCTCGACGCGCCCAAAGAGGGTGAGCTGCTCATCCGCCTGGCGGCGTCGGGCATGTGCCATTCCGACGAACACCTCGTGACGGGGGACATGCCGGTCCCTCTTCCCGTCATCGGGGGTCATGAGGGTGCGGGCGTGGTGGAGGAGGTCGGTCCCGGGGTGACGGGGCTGGCGCCGGGTGACCATGTCGTCCTCGGCTTCATCCCCGCCTGCGGCAAGTGCCCGTCCTGTGCCACCGGCCACTCCAATCTGTGCGACCAGGGCGCCATCCTCATGTCCGGCCTCCAGATGGACGGTACCCGGCGTCACCACGCCCGCGGCCAGGACGTCAGCACCATGGTGTGCCTCGGCACGTTCGCCAAGTACTCGGTCGTGAATCAGGCCTCCTGCGTGAAGGTCCTCGACGACGTGCCCCTCGACAAGGCCTGCCTGGTCGGCTGCGGCGTGACGACCGGTTGGGGGTCGGCCGTCTATGCGGCCGACGTGCGTCCGGGTGACTACGTCGCCGTGATCGGGATCGGGGGCATCGGCGCCGCCGCGGTCCAGGGCGCCCGCCTCGCCGGTGCCGAGATGATCTTCGCCATCGATCCGGTGTCTCTCAAGCGTGACCTGGCCCCGTCCTTCGGCGCCACCCACGTGGCCTCCTCGGTCGACGAGGCGAAAGCCCTCATCGAGCAGGAGACGTGGGGCCGCGGGTGCGACAAGGTCATCTGCGCCATGGGTGTCGGCTCCGGGGCGATGATGCAGTCGATCCTGGACCTCACCGCCAAGCGAGGGCGGGTCGTCGTGACCAACATCCACCCGATGATGGAGAGTGAGGTGACGATGAACCTCATGTACCTGACGATCCTGGAGAAGCAGATCGTCGGGAGCATCTTCGGATCCGCCAACATCCACTCGGACATCCCGAAGCTGCTCAAGCTCTATCGCGACGGGCAGCTCGATCTCGACTCCATGATCACGACCACCTACAAGCTCGGCGACATCAATCAGGGCTACCAGGACATGCGCGACGGCAAGAACATCCGTGGCGTCCTGCTCTACGAGTAGGGCACGATTCGGAAACCCCGAATCCTCACGCCGTCGGCGAGCCGGCCCAGATGTCGTTGCAGCGCTCGCACACCTCGGCCGGCACGATCCCGCGCCGCATGAGCAGCGCGAAGACCATGCAGCCCAGGCACACCCCGAAGGCCGACTCCAAGGACGCAGCTGCGGCGAGCAGGCCGAGCACGGCCGCAGCCGCCGTCCAGAAGCCGAGACCGGTCAGGAGCAGCGCCGTCAGCGAGAACGCCGCGCCGATTCCCTGGGCGAACCGCTTCGGTGGCCCGGGCACGGGCCGTTCGGGGAGACCCAGACGCGGCGTCGCGACGCGCGTCACGAAGTAGGCCAGCGGGCTGAACCGCGGTCCGGCCAGGACCCGGGCCACGAAACCGTAGGCGAGCACCACGGTCATCCACCGCAAGCCGAACGCGATGGCCAGCACCGCCATAGCCAGCACGCCCGCCGCCACTAACCGGGCCGAGACCTCGTTGACCGGGTTGGGGAACGTGAAGACGCTCCGCACCCTGCCCCCGACCCGGTCCGTGCCGGTGCCGACCATCTCGACGCTCCCACCTCTCGTGAACGACAAACCGAAGAAGTCCGACCAGGTTAGTCGGGTTTCGACGGAGCCGTCCCACCGACAAGCCGTCCCGCCGTCCGGGCCGAAAAGCGTCAGGCCGGAGGGACCGGCTGGGGCGGAGGCGGTCCGACGTAGCGGGCCGCGGGGCGGATCAGCCGGTTGTGGGAGGCCTGCTCCATCACGTGGGTGCACCAGCCGATGGTGCGGCCGCAGGCGAAGGTCGGGGTGAACATCTCGCGCGGGATGCCGCAGGTGTGCATCACGACGCCGGCGTAGAACTCGACGTTGGTGTAGAGCTGCCGCCCGGGCTTGAGCTCGGCCAGTACGGCGACCGTCGTCTTCTCCACCGCTTGGGAGAACTCGACCAGCGGTCCGCCGAGATGCTCGGAGACCGATCGGAGCAGGACCGAGCGCGGGTCGTCGGTCTTGTACACCCGGTGGCCGAAGCCCATGATCCGGTCCCCGTGCGACACCGCGTCGCGGAGGTGGGCGTCGGCCCGATCGGGCGAGCCGATGGCGTCGAGCATGTCGAGCGCCCGGCTCGGCGCGCCGCCGTGCAGCGGTCCCGAGAGGGCGCCGATGGCGGCCACGATCGCCGCGCCGAGGTCGGCGCCGGTCGATGTGACGACGCGGGCGGTGAAGGTCGAGGCGTTGAAGCCGTGGTCGATGGTCAGGATCATGTACTGCTCAATCGCCCGCGCATGGGCCGCAGTGGGCTCGGCACCAGTGAGCATGTAGAGGTAGTTGGCCGCCGCGCCGAGATCGTCACGCGGCTCGACCGGCTCCTCCCCCTGCCGGAGCCGGTGCGCCGCGGCCAGGATCGTCGGGACGGTCGCGCACAGGCCGAGGGCCTGGTCCGCGAGCTCGTCGGCCTCAATGTCGTGGGTCGGCCGCCAACCCAGTTCTGCCCCCAGCAGCGAGACCGCAGTTCGCAGCACGTCGAGAGGTGCCCCCCGCGACGCCAGCGCGGGCAGCAAGGTGGACAGTCCGGGCGGCATGACCCGTCGATCGCGTACCTCCGCCGCGAACGCCGCCGAAGCCTTCGCGTCGGGGAGCTCGCCCCGGAACAAGAGATGCCAGACGTCCTCGAGCGTCCTCTTTTCGGCCAGGTTCACCGCCGAGTACTGCCGGTAGTGGAAGAAGCCCTCCAGCCCGCGCACGTCGCCGACCGTGGTCTCGGCCACCACGACGCCCTCGAGCCCCGCCGGGACGTCCACGCTCGTCTCGGTGGCCGGGCGGATGCGGGCCACACCCATGAGGTCGCGGAGCGACACCACACCGACACAGACGCCGGCGTCCACGACCGGGAGGTGCCGGTAGTGGTGCGAGGTGAGGCTGGCCCAGGCCGCGTCGACGCGCTCGTCGGGTCCGAGCACGTCGGGCTGGACCGTCATCCAGAGCCGCACCGGCTCCTGGCCGGGGTCGGACGAGGCGGCCGCGGCCCGCAGGAGGTCCCGTTCGGTGAGGATGCCGGCCACCTTGCCGCCGTCGGTCACCACGACCGACCCGGTGTCGGCTCGATGCATCTCGGCGGCCGCCTCGGCCAGCGTGTCTCCGGCGCCGCAGGTCACCGCGGGCGTGGTCATCAGGTCTCGCACGATCGTCTTCATGGACCCACTCTGCCTGCTCATTCGGGGTCTGTAAATGTTGATCAAGTCAATGTAGAGTCGTCGACGTGGACCGCATGCTCACCACCGAGGAGGCCGCTCGGCGCCTCGGGGTCAAGGTCCCGACCCTCTACGCCTACGTCAGCCGCGGCCTGCTCGAGTCGCAGCGGGACCCGGCCACCCGGGGCAGCCTCTTCGACCTGGCCGAGGTCGAGACGCTCGCCGCCCGGAGCCGCGAGGGCCGCCGGACCACCAGGCTGGCCACGGTCACCACCGCGGTCACCCGGCTCCACCAAGAGCGCGGACCTCTCTACCGTGGCCGGGCGGCCACCGAGCTCGCCGCCACCTCGGCGTTCGAGGACGTGGCCGAGTGGTTGTGGCAGTCGCCCGTCCGCGGCGACTGGTCGGCCCCGTCGCTCGGGACCTGCCCGCTGACGGCGACGATGGACCGCATGCGCTGGGCGCTCGTCGTGTGCAGCGCCACCGATCCGCTGCGTTCCGACCGCCGGCCCGAGTCGGTGGCGCGCGCCGCGCGCCGCGTGACCGCGGCACTGGTCGAAGTCGCCGGCGCGTCGGAACCCTCACCGGCGCGCGCCGAGGGGAACAGCAGGTCCCTCGCGTCGCGGCTCGCGGCCCGCTTGGACGTGGATGCGACCCGTCCCATGCCGACGGCCGCCGTGAATGCCGCCCTCGTCCTACTGGCGGACCACGAATTGGCTACCTCGACCATGGCGGTGCGCGTCGCGGCGTCGGTCCGCGCCGACCCCTACGACGCGTTGTTGGCCGGCCTGGCCACGCTCGCGGGCCCGCTCCACGGGGGCGCCAGCCAGCAGGCCTTCGAGCTCTTGGCCATGGCCGAGCGCGACGGTGCGGCGCGTGCGCTCGACGACATGCTGCGTGAGCGCGGCATCGTGCCGGGTTTCGGCCACACCGTCTACACCAGCGGGGACCCGCGGTTCGGCGCGGCTCATGCAGCTCGCCGAGCCTTTGCTCAGCGAGGACCGGCGCGACCTCTTGCGCGAGGTGCTGGCGCTCGCGGCGGCGCACGAGGTGCCCCAGCCCAACTGCGACCTCGCTCTGGCTGCGTTGAGCTGGGGCACCGGGATGCCGCCCGACACCGGTCGCACGCTCTTCGCCGTCGCCCGCGTCTCCGGTTGGGCGGCCCACTACCTCGAGGAGCTGACCGAGCGCCCGCTGCGCTTTCGTGCCCGCGCCGTCTACGCGAGCGCCTGAATCAAGCTTCGGGGCGCGTTCACCCGCTCCGCACCCATTCGGGCCCAGACGAGGGCATTGCACCATCGAAAACGCCGCAAGAGGACCGAATCGACTCTCAGCTCGAAGTTGTGGAGTGACGGGATTACTCAGCCTTTACCCAGCAGTACTAGACCTCCTTCATGGATACTGGCGACGAGTGGCCATCGTCGCCCCAGGCGTCGTGGCCATCCTCCCCACAAACAAACTGGCCATCGTCGCCACGGTCGGAAAGTTCGCCGGCGCAGCCTGCGCTACCAGTTGATGCCCCACCCGACGAAGGAGGAGACAGGCGCCCAACCGAGCGCCTGGCCATTTGGTCGTTGCTGTGCTCCATCGTCGGGCTTCTTGGTGGGATTGGCGCAGTGGCGGGCATCGTTCTCGGTTTCAGGGCTCGAGCCCGCATCATCCGAGCCGAAGGGGCGACCAAAGGCGGACGACTGGCGTTGGCCGGGATCATCACCGGGTTCGCTGTCCTCGCCTTTTTGGTTCTTGTGCTGGTTGGGGCTCTCGTCCCAGACACGACGGCCAAATCCTCCGACGCTGCCCTGGCCCGTCGTGAACTAATTCCCGCGTCCGGATATCCGAACGGGTTCGTGGATCAAGGCCCAGGAACAGCGGCGACCCAGGCCAGCTACTTCTCCGACTGGGGGGCACAGCTCCCGCCGTTTCTCGAGTGTCTTGGTGCAACCCATTCCCATATCGATACGGATCCGGTGGCAGCAGCGGCTCACGAGTACGACCACGGAGACGTGTGGGTCAACGAGACGATCGATGTGTTTCCGACGACAGCCGACGCTGACGCAGACGCCGAGGCGGCAGCAAATGCCAAGGCCCTGAGCTGTCAATTCGAGTTCTGGGGCCCCACCATTGCAAAAGATTTAGGACCCGGGCTCGAGTCAAGCGAACGCGACCGACCGCCGATCGCGCTCGGTGTTCGAACCCTCGGCCGCCTCGGTTCGATCGAAACTTGGTCGATGAGCTACACCGACGGAGGAAAGACGAACACCTACTACAACGATTGGGTGACCCTGCCACGGGGGCGCTCCGAATCACTGCTTTGGATCTCTGACCTTCGTTCACCCGTGTCTTCCAATCTCGTCAAGCAGCTGGTCGGGACAGCCGAGGGACGCATGACAAGCAGTTGAGCGCCGGAGTATCGATGTGCCGTTCCGGGCCGTCCGGCCCGACCCGGCACCCGGTCAGCCCGGCCCGACGACGATGGCGGAAGGGTGTCCGCCCAGCTCGATCCTCTTCCCCAACCGGTCGTGCACGAGATCGACCCCGATGATGGCGCCGCCTCGCATGGTGACCCATGCCGTCGTCGCCCGCCGGTCGAGCGCGATGCCTTGGGCGACCCCGGGGAGGGCTACCGGCGCCCCGACCACGGGGCCGAACCCGGTCACGGTCACCGGCGCCACGGCGGCTCCACCGCACGCGTAGACCCGGCCCGAAGACGACGCCGCGAGCCCCGTCGGGTTGAAGGGCAGCGACACCGTGGTCACGACACTTCGTGTCCCCGCGTCCAGAGCGCTCAGCGTGTTGTTCGCGAAGTTCCCCACCAGCACGTAGCCGCCGGAGACCACGACGGTTTGCGGGCCGGGGCCGACCGCGACCGGAGGCCCGGGCGCGAGGTCCGGCAGGTTGATCGGTGTCACCTGGTTGCTCCCGAAGTCCGCCACGAACGCCGTCTCCGTGCCGGCGCCTCCGGGCGAAACGGCGATGGCCACCGGTTGACTCCCCACCGGGACGGGACGGCCGGCCCGCCACGAACCGAGATCGATCGGGGTCACCGAGTCCGAGCCGAAGTTGGCCACCAGGGCGATCCCCTTGCCGCCGGTCCCACCCGCGGCGACCGCCACGGCATCGGGCTCGAGGCCCACGCCGACAGAACGCACCACCTGGTGGGTCGAAGGATCGACTTCGGAGAGCGTGTCGTCGCCCTGCGCCACGACGAGCAACCGCGCGTCGCCCGGCGTGAACGCGAGCGCCGACGGCAGGCTGCCCACGACGACCTTCGCCTCGGCGCGGCCCTGGCCGAGGTCGACCGGCGTCACATCCGAGCCCGGCAACGTCACCGATGCCTCGGTGGTCACCCAGGCGAAATCGGTCGCCGACGTGCCGCCGCCCGCCGAGGAGCAACCGGCCAGCGCGGGCACGGCACCCGCCAGCGCGAGCGGCGACGACGGCCCGCTTCCGCAGCCGGTGGCCGGTCAGCCGCGGGCGCATGCGGCCCCGGCTGGTCGTTCCGCCCCGCTCCAACCGCGGGCGTCGCCCTCAGGCCAGAAGTCGCCCGTGACGGGGTCCTGCACGTAGTTGACGGGGGCGGGCTCGCCCGCGGCCAGCGCCCGCACGGCCTCGAGCAACGCGACGACGTCCTCGGCCGTGGTCCCGAGGCCGCAACTGGCGCGAACGGCGCCCGGTATCAGGCTGCGGTCGCCGCGGATCACCGCGGCGCGGGCGTGGGCCACCCCGTCGCTGCTCACGCCGAGCAGTCGGAGGAGGTAGGGGTGCGCGCAGAAGCACCCGTGGCGGACACCGACGGCGAACTCGGCGCTGAGCCGCGCCGCCACGAGGGCGTGGTGCATCCCCTCGACGGTGAAGGTGGTGACGGCCAAGAGGTCCGCGCCGGATCCGGGACCCGGTCCGAGCACGCGGACCCCGTCGACGCCGCGCAAGCCCTCCCGCAGCCGCTCCGACAGGACAGCCTCGTGGTCGTGAATGGCTTCCCAACCGATCCGTCGCAGTTCGCCCATGGCCGCACCGAAGGCGACCGCGCCGACCACGTTGGGCGAGCCCGCCTCCTCGCGCTCGGGGGGCTCCGTCCAGATCACCTCGTCGAGGTCGACCAGGTCGACGGCTCCGCCTCCGGCCAGGAACGGGTCGCCCGACTCGAACGTGTGCCGGGGACCGACCAGCGCCCCGCTGCCGAAGGGTGCATAGAGCTTGTGGCCGCTGAAGGCCAGGAAGTCCGGCCCCGACGGCAGTGGTCGGTGCGGCGCGAGCTGCGCCGCGTCGAGGACCACAGGGATGCCGCGCTCGTGCGCCTCGGCACAGATCTCCGTCACCGGCGGCACCCAGCCGGTCACGTTGGACGCGCCGGTCAGCGCCAACAGGGCGGGCCGGGGCGACTCGTCGAGCACGGCCACGACGTCTCCGACGCCGAACGTGCCCTCGACCCCGCACTCCACCCAGCGCCGGCGGGCCACCCGGCCCCAGGGCAAGAGGTTGGCGTGGTGCTCGACCACGGTGGTGGCCACGACGTCGTCGGGTCGGAGCTCCAGGCGGTAGGCGAGGTGGTTGATGGCCTCCGTCGTGTTGCGTACCAGGACCACGACGTCGTCTCCGTCCGGCGGCCGCCCGGTGAAGCGGTGCACCTCCTCGCGGGCTGCTTCGTACTCGGCCGTGGCCCGACGGGACTTGTAGCCGGCGCCGCGGTGCACGCTCGAGTACCACGGCAGGAACTCGGCGACCCGGTCCGCCACCTTCTGCATCGCCGGGGTCGAGGCGGCACAGTCGAGATCCCGGTAGGGCCGCTCCGACCCGTCGAGGCACGGCACGGGGAAGTGGGCGCCGACGAGCGCGACGCGAGGGCTCTCGGTGGTCGCGACATCGTCGTCGGCAGTCACGCCGTCACAATGACGAACCGGCGGCGCGACCCGGGTGGAGGCGGCACCCGGTCCCACCGGAGTTCCGACGGTCGTCGCTGGACGTCCGGTAGCGTCTTCGCGGTGGACGAACGGTACGAATCGGAGCTCGCCCGCGCCGGCGCCGTCCTCGATTCGGTCGACGAAGCCTTGACCCGGCTCAGCGAGGACACCTACGGCTCGTGCGCGACCTGCGGTTCGCGGATCGCCGACATGTCGCTGGAGCAGGATCCGGCACGCGCCCTCTGCGAGCAGCACCTACCCCTCTCGCTCTGATGCCGTCGGGCCGAACGGAGCGCGCCCGGTGCACCGTTCGGGTGGCCCGCGTCGCCAGGGACCTTCAGACGGAGACCTTCAGCAGCACCGAAACCTTCAGCGGCACAGTGTCAGCCTGAGATCTTCAGGTTCTTCGCCGCATCGAGGCGGGCGGCCACGTCGGACCAGTTCACGATGTTCCACAGCGCTTTGAAGAAATCTGCTTTCACGTTCAAGTACTGAAGGTAGAACGCGTGCTCCCAGGCGTCGAAGACGAGCAGCGGGACGGAGCCCTGTCCGATGTTGCTCTGATGGTCGTAAATCTGCTCCACCGTCAGGCGTCCCGCGAGAGGCTCGTAGGCCAGCGCACCCCAGCCCGACCCTTGAATGGTCGATGTCGCCTGCGTCATCTGGGCCTTGAACTTGTCGAACGAGCCGAAGTTCTCGTCGATGGCGGAGGCGAGCGCGCCGTCGGGCTTGTCGCCACCGTCCGGGCTCAGGTTCTTCCAGAAGATCGAGTGCAGCACGTGGCCCGAGATGTGGAAGGCAAGCGCCTTCTCGAGTCCGACGATCGGACCGAAGTCGTCGCTGTCCCGCGCCCCCGCCAGCTTCTCGAGCGTCTGGTTGGCGCCGGTGACGTAGGCGGCGTGGTGCTTGTCGTGGTGGAGCTCCATGATCTGGCCCGACACGTGCGGCTCGAGCGCCGCGTAGTCGTAGGGCAGGTCGGGCAGGGTGTACTCGGCCATGTCGGTCTCCTCGCTCGGTGTGCTTCGGGGGTCCGGCTGGACCATACCCGAACATCGGCGGGTGGTAACCCTGGCTCGTACGACGGCGATGCTCCCTCGGCTCCGACCCGGGAGGAGAGAGGAGACCGGCGGTACGCTTGCAGAAGTGAGCACGGACCCCAAGGACCGTTGGCACGATCTCGGAGCGTTCATCCGCGAACAGAGGGGCTCGGCCCGGTTGTCCCTTCGGCGGCTGTCCGAGCTGGCCGGTATTTCGAACCCCTACCTGAGCCAGATCGAGCGCGGGCTGCGCCGGCCCTCGGCCGAGATCCTCCAGCAGATCGCCAAGGCTTTGCGCATCTCCGCCGAGACGCTCTACGTCCAGGCCGGGATCCTCGAGCCGCCCGAGGCTTCGCCGGACCTGACCCGGGCGATCATGGTGGACCCGGGGATCAGCGAGGAGCAGAAGCAGGCGCTCGTGCGCATCTACCTCTCGTTCCGCCGCGAATACGACGAGGAGCACGGCGCGCCGGCCCCTGCGGAACCGCCCGAGGAAGGTCCGGAGGGAGGGCCGGAGCGAGAAGCCCCGCGCCCGAGCGCAACCGCGTCCGCCTGACCTCCGGCCGGCGGATCCCACAACTCGCCTCCGGTACCCCCGCCCCCGCCCGCCGGCCGTGGGCCTCCGGAACCGAAATCGACGCCGCCGGTAGGCTCACAGCCGCCATGCGCCGCCTCGCCGTCCTCTCCCTTCACACGTCTCCGCTCGCCCAGCCGGGCACGGGCGACGGCGGAGGCATGAACGTCTACGTGCGGGAGCTCGCTGCCGCACTCGCGCGTGGAGGCGTCGCCTGCGACGTTTTCACGAGGGCCTGGTCACCCGACCTGCCGCTCACCGTCGACATCGAGCCGGGCCTGCGCGTCCACCACGTGCCGGCGGGCCCACGGCACGTGGTGCCCAAGGAGGCGCTGCCCGCCGTCGTCGACGAGTTCACGGGGCGGGTCCTCGAACTGATGGCCTCCGGTACCGGTCCGGCGGACGCGAACAGGTGGTCCCTACACCTCCATCCACGCCAACTACTGGCTGTCGGGGTTGTCCGGCCACGTGATCAAGCACGAGCTCGAGCTGCCGCTCGTCTGCACGTTCCACACGCTCGACCGGGTCAAGGCTGAATCCGTGCCCGAAGAGGTCGACGCCGACATGCCCCATCGCCGGGCTGAAGCGGAGGCGAACATCATCGAGTGCTCCGACGCCGTGCTGGCGTCGTGCTCGGTCGAGGCCGACCAGATCGCCTCGCTCTACGGCGGCGACCCCGGCCGCATCCGCATCGTCGCGCCGGGCGTCGACCACGCCTTCTTCGGGCCGGGCCACCGCCCCCAGGCCCGCCGAGCCCTCGGGCTGCCCGAGGACGGGCGTCTGATGCTGTTCGTCGGGCGCATCCAGCCCCTCAAGTGCGCGGACGTCGCCGTCGAGACGCTCGCCCAGCTCCGCTCCGGTTCCCACCGCGCCCAGGCGGACTACCACCTCGTCGTCGTCGGCGGCCCCAGCGGGCCCCACGGGGAGAAGGCGTTGCGCGCGCTCACCGACGTGGCCGACGCCAGAGGCGTGCGCGACCGGGTGCACGTCGTCGCACCCCAGCCGCACGAGCTGCTGTCCTCGTACTACCGCGCCGCGGACGTCTGCATCGTGCCGAGCCGCTCGGAGTCGTTCGGGCTGGTGGCCCTGGAGGCCGCGGCCTGCGGCACACCGGTGGTGGCCTCCGCCGTCGGGGGCCTGACCACGCTGGTCGACCACGAGCACACGGGCTTCCTGGTCGACGACCCCGAACCGCGGGCCTACGCCGCCGCGGTGAGCCGGGTCTTCGACGAGCCGCTGGCCGCCGAGCGCCTCTCCACCGCCTCGGTCCTACGCGCCCGGCGCTACACGTGGCGGGCCGCTGCGGCGGCGCTGGTGGAGCTGCACGACGAGCTGGCCGCAGGCCGTCTCGTCGAGTGCAGCTGAGCTCCGGACGGGCTCGCCACGGTGCCGCTGGTCGACCTCCCCGAGGAGGAGGAGATGGCCGCGGCCGTCACCTGCATCGACGACTGGGCCCAGCGCGAGCTCGCCTCGGGGGGCTTCCTGGTGGCGGCCGAGCGCCAGGAGGTGACCGACCGCACCGCGTCGTTCCGGTGGTATCTCCGCTTCAAGGGCGAGGAGAAGGACTTCATCACCGTTTGGTTCACGCTCAAGCAGCGGACGCTGCACCACGAAGCCCAGTTCATGCCCGTCCCGGAGGCGAACCGGGAGGAGGTCTATGCGTACCTGATGCGACGCAACGCCCACCTCTTCGGCATGTGGTTCGCACTTGGTCCTGAGGACGCGGTGTACCTGGTCGGCCGCGTCCCGGCCCGCCTGATCGACGACGAGGAGCTCGACCGCATCGCCGGGTCCTCGGTCCTCTACACCGACGACCACTTCCCGACGGCCATGACCTTGGCTCACCCGTCGACGTACCGCCGCCGCCCACGCCGCTGAAGGCGTCCAGGGCGCCAGCTCGTTATCGTCCATGCGGTGTCGAGCGCTCCTGGTGTGAGCCTGCTGGTCGTCGGCGGTGGCCGGATGGGTTCGGCCCTGGTCGGCGGGCTCGTGCGCTCCGGGTGGGCCGATGTCGCCGACCTGGCGGTGGTGGAGCCTGACGCCGAGCGGCGCCGCGAGCTCCAGGCGCAGCACCCAGGCCTCTCGGTGGTCGGAGCCCCGGAGCCGGACATGCTCGGCGGCGCGGCAGGCGAACAGGCCGCGGGCGCGGTCCTGGCCGTCAAGCCGGATGTGGCGGAGTCCGCGTGCCGGTCCCTCGCCGCCTCGGGCGTGAGGCGGTTGCTGTCGATCGTCGCGGGGGTTCCGAGCCCCCGGATCGAGGCGGCGCTGGGGGGAGAGCCGGCCGTTGTCCGCGCCATGCCCAACACACCGGCACTGGTCGGCGCCGGCGTCACCGCCATCTCGGGTGGTTCCTTCGCCACCTCGGCCGATTTGGCCTGGGCCGAGGAGGTCCTGTCCGCGGTCGGGACGGTGGTCCGCCTGCCCGAGCGCCTGCTGGACGCGGTCACCGGGCTCTCGGGGTCCGGGCCCGCCTACTTCTTCCTGGTGGCCGAGGCGCTCATGGAAGCGGGGGTGCAGATGGGCCTGACCCACGAGGTGAGCCGTTCCCTGGTCGTCGAGACCATGGCGGGCTCCGCCGCGCTGCTGCGCGAGACCGGTCGCGACCCCGGCGCCCTGCGGGCGGAGGTGACCTCGCCCGCCGGAACGACGGCGGCGGGCATCCGCAGCCTCGAGTCGCGTGCCGTCCGCTCCGCCTTCATGGAGGCGGTCGCGGCGGCGACCGAGCGGGCCCGCAGCCTGCAGCGCTGATTCGTCGGGCCATCTGAGCGCGACCGGTCGGCCCGTGCGAACCGTCTTCTTCCTCTCGGACTTCGGAATCCAAGACGAGTTCGCCGGGGTCGTGCACGCGGTGATCGCCGCGGGTGCCCCCGGTGCCACCGTCATCGACCTCACCCACGAGATCCCGCCTTTCGACGTGCGCGCCGGCAGCCACACGCTGGTGCGCGCCGTGCCGTACCTGGGTGGCGGCGTGGTGCTGGCGGTGGTCGACCCGGGCGTCGGCACGTCGCGTCGTGCCGTTGCGCTCGAGGCCGTCCGCCGCGACGAGCCCCTCTACTTCGTGGGCCCCGACAACGGGTTGCTGGTGGCGGCGGCCGAGGTGGCGGGCGAGGGTCCGGTGGCACGGGCCGTGGAGCTGCGCGGCCGGCCGTCGCCCGGGGCGCCGGGCCGCGGGATGACCTTCGACGGCCGGGACGTGTTCGCCCCCGCGGCGGCGGAACTCTGCGTCGGGGCCGCCATCGACAGCCTCGGGGTGCCGGTCGACCCGGCGTCGCTGGTGCGACTGATCGGCGGCGTCGTCGACACGGGCCGGCTGGACGACGGGCGCGCTTGCCTGCGCGCTGAGGTGACCTGGGTCGACCGATACGGGAACCTGCAACTGGCCGCCACGGAGTCCGATGCCCGGACGGCCGGGTTGCCCGGGGCCGGCAGCATGGAGCTGTTGTCGTTGGCCCCGGGCGGTGGCCAGCACGACGCGCTCCCTCTCGCCCTCGTGCCCGAGAGCATGCGGCTGCGCCGGGTCGACGCCTACTCCGAGCTGACACCAGGGGAGCTGGGCCTGCTGGTCGACGCCAACGGCCACCTGGCCGTCGTGACTCGGGAGGCGTCTGCTGCGAAGTGGCTCAATGCGACGGCCGGGGAACTGGTCGTCCTGGCCTGGTGAGGGTGCCGGCACGCAGCAGGTTTGGTGCGGGAGCGAGGGCCCTCGGTACCATCCGACGCGATGAGCCTCGAGCCACCCTCGCTGCCCAGGCGGATCCCCGAAGCCACCGTGCTGCGGCTGCCCGTCTACCAGCGGATCCTGGCCGAGCTGGCGCGCAACGGCACGGGGACCGTTTCCTCCGAGCAGCTCGCGGCCGCGGCGCGGGTCAACGCGGCCAAGGTGCGCAAGGACCTGTCGTTGCTCGGCTCTTTCGGGACACGGGGTACCGGCTACGACCCTGCGTTCGTCATCGCGCAGATCGACCGGGCCCTGGGCGTCGACGAGGACTGGGCGGTGGCCATCGTCGGCATCGGCAACCTGGGTCGCGCCCTCACCAACTCGGCCGGGTTCGCCTCCCGGGGGTGTCACGTCGCAGCCCTCTTCGACATCGACCCCCGGGTCGTCGGCGAAGAGATCCGGGGCATCACCGTGCGCCACATGGACGAGCTGGCCGCGCTGGGCCCGACCGAGGGACTCGATCTCGGGGTCATCACGACGCCGGCCTGGGCGGCCCAGCAGGTGGCCGACCTCCTAGTCGGGGCCGGGGTGACGTCGCTGCTGAACTTCTCGCCCCGCGTCCTCGTGGTCCCGCCCGAAGTCCACATCCGGTACGTGGACCTCTCGATTGAGCTGCAGGTGCTGGGCTTCTACCGCGCCCGCCACGACGGCGCCGGCCGGACGGACGAGAGCGCCGAGGCCACGCCGGTGCCGCTGGTGCGGGCGGTCGGCCTCTCGCCCGGGTCGGAGCTGGCCTGAGCCCGCGGACCGCTCGAACCCGGTGACTGGCGAGGTCGGCCACGCCACCGGCACAATTGCACCCGACTAGGAGGCAGAGTTGTCCGTCGTTGTCGTAGGGCTTCAACACACGCAGGCTCCGCTGCCGTTGCTGGAGGCGGCCGCCGTCGCCGAGGGCGACCTGCACAAGACCCTGAGTGCTTTGGGGCACCGCCGCAACGTGCAGGAGGCGGTGGTGCTCTCGACATGCCTCCGCACCGAGGTCTACGCGGTGGTCGACCGCTTCCACGACGCGGTGGCGGAGATCTTCGACGTCCTCTCCGACCAGTCGGGCCTGTCGACCGAGGAGCTCTCGGTCCACGCCAGCATCCGCTTCGACGACGACGTCACGTCACACCTGTTCTCCGTGACCTCCGGCCTGGAGTCGGTCGTCACGGGCGAGAGCGAGGTGGTGGGCCAGGTCCGACGAGCCTACGAGCGGGCCCAGGAGGAGGGCACCTGCGGCCCCGTCCTCTCCGCCTTGTTCCGCCACGCTCTCCAGACCGGAAAGCGCGTCCGGACCCAGACCGCGATCAGCAAGGGGACGACCTCCTTCGCCTACGCCGCGGTCACCGTCGCCCGGGGGGACGATCGCCGGGGCCTGCGCGACATGCGCGTGGTGGTGGTCGGAGCCGGCGACATGGGCCTCGGCGTGTGCCGCGCCCTGTCCGACATCTCGGCCGAGGACGCGCCGAGCTCGGTCGTCGTGGTCAACCGTTCGCTGGCCCGGGCGCAGGAGCTGGTAGAGCAGACGGCGGGCGGACCAGTCATGCGGGCGGCCCCGCTCAGCCGGGTGAAGGAGGAGCTCGACGGTGCGGACGTGGTGCTGGCCGCCGTCGCGGCAGAGTCCCATGTCCTGCGAGCGGCCGACTTCGCCGGCGTCTCGGGACCCCTGCTGGTGATCGACCTCGGGGTGCCGCGCAACGTGGACCCGTCCGTGGCGAGCCTGCCGGGCGTGACGCTCCACGACATGGACGCGCTCAGCGCCTTGGTCGCCCGGGCCCTCGGCGACCGTGCCGAGGAGTCGGTGGCGGCGCGCGCCATCGTGAGCGAGGAGGTCGAGCGCTACCGCGCGGCCAGCCGTCAGCGGGGCGCTGCGCCCATCATCGCCTCGCTACGCTCGCGGCTGGAGTCGCTGCGCGTCGCCGAACTCGACCGTCACCGGGCCCAGCTGGCCGACCTCACCGAGTCGGAGTGGGAGCAGGTCGACATCGCGACCCGCGCCGCCATGGCGAAGATGCTGCACGAACCCACCGTCCTGTTGAAGGAGACGGCCGGCACGCCTCGCGGCGAGCGCCTGGTCGAGGCCCTCCGCATCCTCTTCGACCTGTAGCCGCGGTCTGCCCGGCCGCCGACGACGACCGGGCCGCCGCGGCTGGTCGCTGCCGCCGAATCCTCACCGGTCGCCCCCCAGCGCCGGGCCATGGGATAGTCACCACCGTGGGAACGTTTCGCCTGGCCACTCGCGGCTCGCCACTGGCGCGGCGCCAGACCGAAGAGGTCGCCGACGCGCTGCGGGCGTCCGATCCCGGGCTCGAGGTCGAGATCGTCGTGGTGCGTACGCGCGGGGACGAGGACGCCTCGTCGCCGCTCGACCGCATCGGTGGGCAGGGCGTCTTCGTGGGCGAGGTGGAGGCGGCGGTGAGCGACGGCCGGGCTGACGCAGCCGTGCACTCGGCCAAGGACCTGACCTCGACCATGGACGGGCACCTCGTGATCGCGGCCGTGCCGACTCGGGCGGACCCGCGCGACGGCCTGGTGGGCTGCACGCTGGCCGACCTGCCTGCAGGTGGCATCGTCGGGACGGGGTCGGCCCGCCGGCCGCGCCCAGCTGGCGTGGCTCAGGCCGGATCTCGTCTTCACGGACGTGCGCGGCAACATGGCCCGGCGAGTCGCCATCGGCGAGTCCGACGACGTCCACGCGGTGGTGGTCGCGGTGGCGGCGATGGATCGCCTCGGATGGTCGTCACGGCTGGCCGACGTCCTCCATCCGGTGGTGATGTTGCCCCAAGCCGGGCAAGGCGCTCTGGCGGTGCAGTGCCGTGCCGCCGACGACGAGGCGCGCCGGCTGCTGGCGCCGCTCGACGACCCCCCAACCCACCGGGCACTGCGGGCCGAGCGTGCGGTGCTGGCCGCGCTCGGCGGGAGCTGCACCGCGCCCGTGGCAGCCTGGGCCGAGTCGCTCGCCGCGCCCGCGGGTGCGCTGCGGGTCCACGGCCTGGTGGCCAGCGGCGACGGGCGAACGGTCGTGAAGGTCGAGCGAGACCGGGACGAGCCCGAGGCGGTCGGGGCCGCCGTCGCCCGCGCTGCTTTGGTGGACGCGGCGGCGCGTCCATCGACGGCTTCGACGGCGTCGCGTGACCGTCTACCTGGTCGGCGCGGGGCCGGGCGACCCCGGGCTGCTCACCCGGCGCGGCGCCTCGCTGCTGGCCCGGGCCGACGTCGTTCTGCACGACCGTCTGGTTTCGAGGGCCGTGCTGAGCCTGGCGCCTCCGCAAGCGCTCGTGGTGGACGTGGGCAAGGAGCCGGACGCGGCCGGGCAGGACCGCCAGGAGCGAGATCACGCGACTGCTGGTCGAGCACGGCCGGGACGCCGACGTGGTCGTCCGGCTCAAGGGTGGGGATCCTTTCGTCTTCGGCCGGGGCGGGGAGGAGGTGGAGGTCCTGCGCAGGCGGGCATCGACTGGGAGGTCGTGCCCGGGGTCACGTCCGCCTTCGGGGTGCCCGCCGCGGCCGGCATCCCCGTGACCCAGCGCGGGTTGGCCTCCTCGGTCACCGTGGTCACCGGTCGTGTCGGCGACACCGCGGCGCCCGGCGCCGTCGACTGGCACGCGCTGGCCCGGGCCGGCGGCACCCTGGTCATCCTCATGGGGGTGGCGACGCGGGCCGCGATCGCCGAGGAGCTCGTCATGGGTGGACGGACCCCGCGACGCCCGTCGCGGTGATTGAGCGGGGGACCGGCCCCGCAGAGCGCGTCGTGCGCACGACGCTGGACCAGCTGGGCTCGGTGCAGGTCGAGGCGCCGGCGGTCATCGTCGTCGGGCCGGTGGCGGCGCTCGGCTCGTCACCGTCGGCGATCGGCGGGTCGCGGTCGGGCGGCGGGACCGCTGGCGGGGCGCACGGTGGTGGCCACCCGGTCCGGCCCGCGGGCCGTGCGCCTCGTCGAGACGCTCGAGCGCGCCGGCGCCGAGGTCGTCCAGCTCCCGCTCACCCGGCAGGTCGACGCCGACGACGGCGGTGCCGCGCTGCGCGCCGCGGCCGCGGCCGCATCAGCCGGACGACTACACCTGGCTCGTCCTGACCTCGGTCAACGCGGTGGAGCGGTTCGTGCCCGAGCTGAGGGACGCCCGGCGCCCTGGCGCCGGTGTTGGTGGCGGCCGTCGGTCCGGCCACGGCCGACGCGCTGCGCCGGGCCGGTGTGGAGCCGGACCTGGTGCCGGCGGAGCACAGCGCGCCGGGTCTCGTCGAGGACTTCCCCGTGGCCACCGGCGACGGTGCGTCGGTCCTCTTTCCGTGTGCGGACCTCGCGCCCGACACGCTCGAGGAGGGCCTGGTCGCAAGGGGTGGTCGGTGGACCGGGTCACGGCGTACCGGACGGTCTCGGTTGCGCCGCCCGGGCCCGAGGTGCTGGCGAGGGTGGCGGCCGCCGACGCGGTGGTGTTCACCGCGTCGTCGTCGGTCCAAGCCTTCGCCGCGTTGCGGCAACCCGACGGCGCCGCCGTCCGTGCGCCCGCGCCATGTGGTCTGCATCGGGCCCGACCACCGCCCAGGCCGCCCGTGCCGCGGGTTCGCCGGCGTTCACGTGGCGCTGGCGGCGTCGACCGAAGGAATCCTGGCCGAGCTGGTCGAGCACTTCGGCCACGGCCGCGGCAACCCGTAGTCTGGTCGGCGATGGCCGCCGACGCCGCGCGCCCGAGCGCCGCCCCGGCCCACGCCGGCACGTCCGGCTTTCCGGCGCGGCGCCTGCGCCGGCTGCGGCGCACGCCCGGCGCATCCGGCGGCTCGTGGCCGAGGCCCGCCTCGGTGTCGACGACCTGGTGGCGCCGCTGTTCGTGCGCGAGGGCATCGACGCGCCCGCCCCGATCGCGTCGATGCCGGGCGAGGTCCAGCACACGGTCGACTCGCTCGTCGCTCGAGGCGAAGCGGCTGGCGTCGCTCGGCGTGCCGGGGCTCATCCTCTTCGGGGTGCCCGCCGCGCAAGGACGCACGGGGCAGCGGCGCCTGGGACCCCGACGGGCATCGTGCAGGTGGCCCTGCGCGCCGTGCGCGACGCGGTGGGCGACGAGCTCGTCCTGATGGCCGACCTGTGCCTGGACGAGTACACCGACCACGGGCACTGCGGCGTGCTCGGTCCGACGGCGAGGTCCTCAACGACGCCACGCTCGAGCTCTACCAGCGCGTCGCGCTGGCGCAGGCCGAGGCCGGGGCCGACGTCGTGGCCCCGAGCGGGATGATGGACGGCCAGGTGGCGGCCATCCGCGCCGGCGCTCGACGGCGGCCGGCCACGAGCAGGTCGCCGATCCTGGCCTACGCGGCCAAGTACGCCTCGGCGCTCTACGGCCCGTTCCGCGACGCCGTCGACGTGCACCATCGCCGGCGGCGGGGACCGCCGCGCCTACCAGCAGGACCCGCGCAACCGGCGCGAGGCGCTGGCCGAGATCGAGCTCGACGTCGCCGAGGGGGCCGACATGGTCATGGTCAAGC
Source organism: uncultured Acidimicrobiaceae bacterium (assembly GCA_963767195.1). Taxonomy (GTDB): domain Bacteria; phylum Actinomycetota; class Acidimicrobiia; order Acidimicrobiales; family RAAP-2; genus Bog-473. Next base: position 57,363 of record CAVYDA010000002.1, read on the forward strand.
CGGCCATGACCTCCCTCGACGTCCTGGCCGCGGCGCGCCCGTGCGTGCGACGTCCCGCTGGCGGCGTACCACGTGAGCGGCGAGTACGCCATGGTCAAGGCGGCCGCGGCGGCGGGCTGGATCGACGGGCCGGCCGTCGCGCTCGAACAGCTCACCGCCATCAAGCGGGCCGGCGCGGACTTCGTCCTCACCTACTTCGCGGCCGAGGTGGCCGAGGCGCTCGGTGGCTGAGCCGGCGCCCGGCGTCGAACGCCGAGCTGGTTCGCGCGCGCCGAGCGCGTCATCCCGGGCGGCGTCGACTCCCCGGTGCGCTCCTTCGCGTCGGTCGGCGGCACCCCCTACACGGTCGTCTCGCGGCGAGGGCGCCTACGTGACCGACGTCGAGGGCACCCGGTACATCGACCTCGTCCAGTCCTACGGCGCGGTGCTGCTCGGCCACGCCCACCCGGTCGTCACCGAGGCGGTGGCGGCGCGCGGCGGCGCGCGGGCACCACCTTCGGCGCGCCGACGCCGGGCGAGGTGCTGCTGGCCGAGGCGATCTGCGACGCGGGTGCCCGGGTGCGAGCAGGTGCGTCTCGTCTCGTCGGGCACCGAGGCGGCCATGAGCGCGGTGCGCCTGGCCCGCGGCGCCACCGGGCCGCGACCGGGTCGTCAAGTTCGACGGCTGCTACCACGGGCACTCCGACGGGCTGCTCGCCGGCGGCGGCAGCGGCGTGGCCATGCTCGGCCTGCCCGGGCTCGGCCGGCGTGCCGGCCGGCGCGGTGGCCGACACCGAGGTCGTGCCGTACAACGTCGTGCCCGAGCTCGACGAGCGGGTGGCCTGCGTCATCGTCGAGCCGGTCGCGGCCAACATGGACCTGGTCGCGCCCGGCGCCCGGGTTCCTCGAGGGCCTGCGGGCCGCGTGCGACGCCGCCGGCGCGCTGCTGATCTTCGACGAGGTGATCACCGGCTTCCGGCTCGGGCCGGGCGGGGCCACCGCCTGGGCGGGCGTGACGCCCGACCTCTGGTGCTTCGGCAAGGTCATCGGCGGCGGGCTGCCGGTCGGCGCCTTCGGCGGGCCGCCGCGAGCTGATGGCCGAGCTCGCCCCGGCGGCCCGGTGTACCAGGCGGGCACGCTGTCGGGGAACCCGCTGGCCACGGCGGCCGGCCTGGCCGTGCTCGGCCACGTCGAGCCGTCCGACTACGAGGACGCTCGGTCAGCGGGTGGCGGCGCTTCGCCAAGGACCTCGAGGCGGCGGTCGCCGCCGGCGGCTCTGCGCCGTCGCGCCCGGCGGTCGGGCCGCTGGTGGGGTTCTTCCTCGGCGCCCGCCCGGCCCGGCACCGATGGCGCCGCCGACCGACTACGAGTCGGCGTCGGGCTCTGGCCGGCAACGGCGCTCTACCCGCCGCTTCTTCCACGCCATGCTGCGGCGCGGGGTGGCGCTCGCCCCGGGGCCCTACGAGGTGATGTTCCCGGGCCTCGCCCACGACGACGCGGTGCTGGCCCGGGTGGTGGAGGTCGCGGCGAGGCGGCGGCCGAGGTCGCGGCGGAGGTGGTGGCCGGCCCGGCTGAGCGGTCCGGTCACGCCGGGTCCGCCGCACCGACTGCGAGACTGTCGCCCGTGGCGGACGCCCGGACGTGGCCGGCAACTTCGAAGCCTTGCGGCGCGGCGAGGGGTGCCCCATGTGCGCACCGTCGGACGACGGACGGGGCCATTCGGCATGCGCGTGTTCGAGGGCCGGTGGGCCGACGCGTACCTCGGGCGCCATCCGGTGCGGCCGGGCTACGTGTACGTCATGTGGAAGGGCCGGCACGTGGTGGAGCCGACGGAGCTGTCGCCCGAGGAGGCGGCGGGGTTCTGGGGCGAGGTGGCGCACGTGCGCGGGCGCGGTCGAAGAGCGGACCCGGCCGGCCAAGATGAACTGGCTGCACCTGGGTAACGGGGTGCCGCATCTCCACGTGCACCTCGTCCCGCGCCCGCCCGACGACCCGAGCGCCGGCGGCCCGCTGGAGAGCGGAGGCGTTCGACCAGGCCGCCACGCCACCGCTGCAGCGACGAGACGCTCCGAGCCGAGGAGCCGCGCTGCGCGGCACTTGTGGGCTGACGCCCACCGGTGCAGCCGCCCGGCGCGCTCGAGCGGCCGGCTCACGAGCGCTCAGGCGGCCGGGTCCTCGAGCCCGTCGGGGTCGGGGAGGAGCCGGGAGACGAGCTCGAGCGCCCGGTAGCCGACCTCGGCGGGTCCGGCCGCATCGGGCCGCATGAGGTTGGCCATGATCCGCAGCAGCTGGTTCATGACCAGGTCGGACCGCATGCCCAGGCCGACGCAGGCCCGCATGGCCTCGGGGTGCGAGATCAGGTGCACGAAGGCCCGGGCCACCTTGTAGTACGACGCCGTAGGCGGCGGTGAGGCTGCGGTCGTAGTCGAGCGAGGGACTGCTCGCCCGCCGCCCGTCAGGGCCTGGCCGAGGGCTGCGGCCGCCAGCCGCCCCGTCTCGTAGCCGTAGGAGATGCCCTCCCCGTTGAAGGGGTTGATCACCCCGCCGGCGTCGCCCGCCACGACCACGTTGCCGCCGGCGCGCGGACCCGACCGACAGCCCCATGGGGAGCTTGCCGCCGGTCGGCGGCCCGCAGGCTCGTCTCGGGGGACAGACCCCACGACTCCGGCGCGTAGCCGACGAAGGTGTCCATCAGGTGAGTCGTGTTGACGCCCTTCCAGCGCTGCTCGGTCGAGAGCAGCCCGACGCCGACGTTGACCCGGCCGTCGCCCATGGGGAAGATCCAGCCGTAGCCGGGCACCACGTTTCCCTCGGCGTCGCGGATGTCGAGGTGCGACTCGATGAACGGGTCGTCGTGGCGATCGGACCGGTAGTAGCCGCGCAGCGCCATCCCCAGCGGGCAGGTCGCGCTGCCGCGACGTGCCGAGCATGCGGCCGACCCGCGAGTTCGAGCCGTCGGCCACCACGACGTAGCGGGCCTTGACGGTGCGGGTGCGAGCGGAGGACTTCGCCTTGACCGTCACCCCGGCGAGCGTGGGCAGCGCAGCCGGCGCGGCCGTCTCGTCCTCGACGAGCGCGGTGACCTCGGTGCCCTGCCACAGGGTCGCTCCGGCCTCGGCGGCGCGCGCGGCCACCAAGCCGTCGAGGTCGTGGCGGGTGATGGTGTAGCCGTAGTCGGGGAAGTTGGGATGCTCGGGCCAACTCATCTCGATCGACTGGCCGAAGCCGAAGGCGCGCAGCCCGCTGTATCGGTGGGAGCCGCTCAGCGCATCCTCGAGCCCCATGTCGGCCAGCTGGCGCACGGCCCGCGGCGTCAGCCCGTCACCACACGTCTTCTCGCGCGGGAACTCCTTCTTCTCCACCACCACGACGTCCCACCCGGCGTCGGCCAACCAGTAGCCGCACGCGGCACCGGCCGGGCCCGCACCGATAACCACGACGTCGTGCACCGGCTCGGGCGCCCGGCGTCGGGGCCGTTCGGCGGACGGCGGTGCCGACTGCTCCCCGGCCGTGTCGACGGAGCGAGCCGGGGGAGCCGACTTGCGGCGGGGCGACGCCTTCTTGGCACCGGCCGACGCCTTCTTGGTACCGGGCGACGCCTTCTTCGCCGGAGCCTTCCGGACCGGGCCGACCGGACGCTCGTCGCCCTGGCGCACCCGTGCGGGGGCGTCGTCCTCGGCGTCGGTAGAGGCTGGCGCGGCGTGCTCCGGCGCGCCGGGAGCAGCTTGCTCGTCGGGTGGCGTCACCACCGCATCGTAGGCCCGCGGCCCGGGCCGTCCCGGCGGCACGCGGATGTGCTCCCAGCAGGGGCTGCATGGTAGAAACGGAACACCGTGGACCAGTACCTCCCGATCCTGATCATGGCCGTCCTCGCCTTCGCGTTCACCGTCTTCTCCCTGGTGTCCTCGGCCATGCTGGCGCCGAGGAAGAAGCCCACCGCGGCGAAGCTCGCGCCCTACGAATGCGGCATCGTGCCGAACGTGGAGCCCCCGCAGCGCTTCCCGGTCCGCTTCTACCTGGTGTCCATGATCTTCATCATCTTCGACATCGAGATCGTGTTCCTCTACCCCTGGGCCGTGGTCTTCCACCAGATCGCCACCTTCGGACTGGTGGAGGTCATCGTCTTCGCGGCGGTGGTGTTCGTGTCGTTCCTCTACCTGATCTCGACCGGCGCGCTGACCTGGGGACCGCCGAAGACGCTGCAACCGGGCATGCCGAGCCGCACGTCGGAGTCGACCATCACGCGGATCAGCGGAGCGCGCCCGACGCCGGGCGAGGCGGCCTGAGGCATGGGGTTCGAGGACCTCCAGCACAACTTCCTGACCGGCCGGATCGAGGACCTCGTCAAGTGGGCGCGCCGCAACAGCGTGTGGCCCGCCACCTTCGGGCTGGCCTGCTGCGCCATCGAGATGATGTCGGTGGGGGCGGCCGACTACGACATCAGCCGGCTCGGGATGGAGGTGTTCCGTGCCTCGCCGCGCCAGGCCGACCTGATGATCGTGGCGGGACGTGTCTCCCAGAAGATGGCGCCGGTGCTGCGCCAGGTCTACGACCAGATGATGGAGCCCAAGTGGGTCATCTCCATGGGCGTCTGCGCCTCGACCGGCGGCATGTTCAACAACTACGCCATCGTGCAGGGGGTCGACCAGATCGTGCCGGTCGACGTCTACGCCCCCGGCTGCCCGCCTTCGCCCGAGACGCTTCTGCACGCGATCTTGACCCTGCACGAGAAGATCCGCACGGGTGAGATCACGCACCGCGCGGGCTCGACCGTGCCGGCGGGCGAGCAGGCGACCGGCGGCTGGGTCCCGGCCGTGCCCGACGCGGTTCGGGTGGCCACGCCGCGGTGAGCGAGGCCGCGGCGCCCACCGCGCCCGCAGACGCGCCGCCCAGCAGCGTGCTGCCCGAAGTGCCCCGTCTGCCGGACCGCCTGGTCGACCAGCTGGCGTTCCCGCAGCGGGACACCTACCACCGCATGGTCGCCGCGTTCCGTGACGCCGGTTTCGAGACGTGCGCCGACCTCTGCGCGGTCGACTACCTGACCCATCCCGGGCGGTCGTTGCCCGACGGCGTCTCGGCGGAGCGCTTCGAGGTCGTCGTGAACCTGCTCTCCCTGTCCATGCGTCAGCGCGTCCGGGTCCGGGTGCAGGTGCCCGAGGCCGACCCGCTCGTCGACAGCATCGTCGACGTCTACCCCGGAGCCGACGCCATGGAACGCGAGGCGTACGACATGATCGGAATCGTCTTCGCCGACCACCCGGACATGACCCGCATCTTGATGCCCGAGGACTGGGAGGGTCATCCGCTCCGCAAGGACTACGGCGTCGGCCGCGTGCCGGTGCAGTTCAAAGAGGCGCCGGGGCCGAGATGACCGAGCACGAGGGGCACGACGAGCACGACGAGCACAACGAGCACGACGAGCACGACGCCGGGACCGAGCCCGTGCAGGAGCCCGAGCTCGGGCTGGAGCCCGACGAGGCGTCGCACCGCGAGGCCGAGGAACAACGCTATTTCGTCGCGGAGACCTCGGAGGGCGCGCAGGAGCTGGCGCCGCGCGGTACGACCAGCGCATCGGAGCTCCGGCAGGAGGTGGGCGCGGTGCTGCGCCTGCCCGAGGGCGGCTATGCCGACCCGAGCGACATCGACCTGGAGCGCCGCGACGACCAGACGATGATCATCAACATGGGGCCGCAGCATCCCTCGACCCACGGCGTCTTGCGGCTCATGCTCGAGCTCGACGGGGAGACGGTGCTGCGGACCAAGCCCATCATCGGGTACCTGCACACCGGCATGGAGAAGCAGGGCGAGGAGCTCACCTACGTCCAGGGTTCGACGAACGTGACCCGCATGGACTACCTCGCGCCGCTGCACAACGAGCTGGTCTTCTCCCTCGCGACCGAGGCCTTGCTCGGCGTGGAGCTGCCGCCGCGGGCCACCTGGATCCGCATGCTGATGACCGAGCTCAACCGCGTGTCGTCGCACCTGATGTGGATGGCGACCAACGGGATGGACCTGGGGTCCACCTCCATGATGATCTACGGCTTCCGCGAGCGCGAGATGGTCCTCACGTTCTTCGAGAAGACCACCGGGCTGCGGATGAACCACAACTACATCCGGCCGGGCGGCGTGGCGGCCGACCTCCCCGACGGATGGGAGGACGACATCGACATCATCTGCGAGACCGTGCTGGCGCGCACGTTCGAGTACGACGAGCTCCTCACCGGGCAGCCCATCTTCCGCGATCGGACCGAAGGCGTCGGGAACATCACCGCCGAGGAGGCGCTGGCGCTGTCGGTCACCGGGCCCATTCTCCGCTCGACCGGTGTGCCGTGGGACCTGCGGCGCTCCATGCCCTACCTGGCCTACGACAAGCTCGACTTCGACGTCATCGTCGGCCGCTACGGGGACAACTTCGACCGCTACTCGGTGCGGCTCAACGAAATCCGCGAGTCGATCCGCATGATCCGCCAGATCGCCGAGATGATGCCCCCCGGTGACTACCGGGTGCAGGACCGCAAGGTCACCCCGCCGCCCCGTGCCCGCATCGACGAGAGCATGGAGGCGCTGATCCATCACTTCAAGATCTTCACCGAGGGTTTCCGGGTGCCCGAGGGCGAGGTGTACATCGCCATCGAGTCGCCCCGGGGCGAGCTCGGCTGCTACCTCGTCTCCGACGGCACCTCCAAGCCCTACCGCATGCACATCCGCGGGCCGAGCTTCGTCAACCTGCAGGCGCTGCCGCTCCTGCTGCGCGGCGGGTTGATGGCGGACGCCGTCGCCGTGATCTCCTCGGTCGACCCGGTGATGGGCGAGGTCGACCGGTGAGCCACCTCCGCCCCAACATCCTGGCCCGGGCCAGGGAGCTCGTCGACCTCTACCCGCACCCGCGCTCGGCCCTCATCCCGCTGTGCCACCTGGCCCAGGAGCAGGACGGCTGGCTGCGGCCCGAGGCCATGTCCGAGATCGCCGAGCTGTGCGGCGTGACCGCGGCCGAGGTGCGGGGAACCGCCACGTTCTACGACATGTTGCACACCGAGCCGGTCGGCACCTACGTGGTGTCGGTGTGCACCAACATCGCCTGCCTGCTCGGCGGCGCGCTCGAGTTGCTGGAGCACGCCGAGTCGACGCTCGGGGTGCGCGCCGGCGGCACGACGACCGACGGCGTGTTCACGCTCGAGGAGTCCGAATGCCTGGCCGACTGCGACCGCACACCGTGCGTCCAGGTCAACCACCGCTACGTCGGCGCGCAGACACCCGAGAGCTTCGACCGCCTCGTCGGCGACCTGGGTTCGGGTGAGCTGGCCGACACCGTGCCCCCGCACGGCACGCTGATCCGGGTGCGCCGCAACGGAGGGCTGCGGGCCGACCGCGCCGCCATCGTCCGCGAGCGGGCGGAGATGGCCGACGGGCAGGCAGCGAGGGCCGCCGCGGCGGCGAGCGCCGGAGGTGACGCGGCCTGATGGCCATCACCAACGCGCCGAAGATCATCACGTCACGCCTGGGCGAGGAGGGCTCGTACACCCTGGAGCGGTACCTGGCCACCGGCGGGTACGAGGCCTTGCGCAAGGCCTTGGCCATGACGCCCGAGGCGGTGGCGGCCGAGGTGGACGCCGCCAGCCTGCTCGGGCGGGGTGGCGCCGGCTTCCCCGCCGGCCGGAAGTGGTCGATGTTGCGCAAGAACCCGGTCACCTACCTCGTGATCAACGGCGACGAGTCGGAGCCGGCCACGTTCAAGGACCACATGCTGATGGAGGGCGACCCCCACCAGATCCTCGAGGGCGTGCTGGTCTCGGCCTACGCGCTCGGGGTGACCCAGGCCTTCATCTACGTCCGGGGCGAGTTCGCGCTCGGGCTCGAGCGGATGGAGCAGGCGCTCAACGAGGCCTACGACCACGGTGCGGTCGGGGCGGACATCTTCGGCTCGGGGTTCTCGCTCGACGTCGTCGTGCACCCCGGGGCCGGTGCGTACATCTGCGGCGAGGAGACCGCGCTGCTCGAATCGCTCGAGGGCAAGCGCGGCTTCCCGCGCATCAAGCCACCGTTCTTCCCCGCCGCCATCGGCCTCTTCGGCGAACCGACCGTGGTCAACAACATCGAGACTATGGCGAACATCCCGTGGATCGTCACCAACGGCGGCGCCGCCTTCGCCGCGCTCGGGGAGGGCCGCTCGACCGGGACGCGGCTCTTCGCCCTGGCCGGCCACGTGCGCAAGCCCGGCAACTACGAGCTGGAGATGGTGAAGACCACGTTCCGCGACCTGATCTACGCGCCGGTCCTGGGCGGCGGCATACGCGGCTCCAACACCCTCAAGGCCTTCATCCCCGGCGGTGTGTCCGCGCCCTGGTTCGGCCCGGACCAGGTCGACCTGCCGCTCGGGCAGGACGAGGTGGGCGCGGCAGGCTCCATGCTCGGCTCCGGGTCGATCGTGGTGATGGACTCCGCCGACTGCGTGGTGCGAGCGGCGTGGCGGATCACCAAGTTCTTCGCCCGCGAGTCGTGCGGGCAGTGCACGCCGTGCCGGGAGGGATCGGGCTGGCTCGAGCGCATCATGTGGCGGATTGAGAACGGCGAGGGCCGCGAGGAGGACCTGGACCTCCTCATGGACCTGTGCGACAACATCTCGCCCGGAGTGGCCTGGCCGCCGCAGCAGACGACCATCTGCGTGCTCGGCCCGTCGATCCCCTCGTCCATCGCCTCGGGCATCCGCATGTTCCGCGACGAGTTCCTCGTCCACGTCAAGGACGGGGGGTGCCCCTTTGACTGAAACCACCGGTGCGGACTCGGCGCGGCGAGGACGCACTCACCTTCACCCTCGACGGCCGTAACGTGACCGCGGCCAAGGGGGAGCTGCTCATCGCGGCGGCGGAGCGGGCCGGCACCTACATCCCGCGCTTCTGCTACCACCCGCGCATGTCCCCCGTCGGCATGTGCCGCATGTGCCTGGTCGAAGTCGACGGCCCCCGCGGGGCGACGCTCCAGCCGGCCTGCTTCATTGAGGCGGCCGACGGCATGGTGGTCGACACCACGTCGGACAAGGTGAAGAAGGCGCAGGACGGGGTGCTCGAGTTCCTCCTCGCCAACCACCCGCTCGACTGCCCCGTGTGCGACAAGGGCGGTGAGTGCCCGCTGCAGGACCAGACCCTGGCCTACGGGCCGGGCGAGAGCCGGTTCATTGAGGAGAAGCGCCACTTCGAGAAGCCGATCGCCATCTCCGACCTGGTGCTGCTCGACCGCGAGCGTTGCATCCAGTGCGCCCGCTGCACCCGCTTCGCGTCCGACGTGGCGGGCGAGGCCCAGATCGACTTCGCCGGCCGGGGCGAGGGGGTCGAGGTGGCGACGTTCCCCACGGAACCGTTCTCCTCCTACTTCAGCGGCAACACGGTGCAGATCTGCCCGGTCGGAGCGCTCACCGCGACGCCGTACCGCTTCACGGCGCGGCCGTGGGACCTCGACCAGGTCGAGTCGACATGCACCACCTGCTCGGTGGGGTGCCGGGTGGCGGTCCAGTCGTCGTCGAACCGCCTGACGCGGCTGCTCGGGATCGACTCGGAGCCGGTGAACCACGGCTGGCTCTGCGACAAGGGTCGCTTCGCCTACGAGTCGGTGAACGGGGACGAGGTGGACGCCGGCCCGCTGCCGAGCGAGCTGGCCGACGAGTCCGTCGACGTCGCCCCGGCCACCGCTTCACAGGTCGTGAGCCTCGGTGTGAGCCGGGGCCAGTTCCTCGGCGAAGTCCAAGAGACGCGCCGCTTCGAGCACGGGCGTCTCGTCGAACCGCGGATACGCAAGGCGGGCGAGCTCGTCCCGGTCAGCTGGGGGGAGGCCCTGGCCGCGGCCGCGACGGGGATCTCGGCCGCGACCGACGCGGGCGGCCCCGACGCCGTCGGCGTCATCGGCGGGGCGCGCCTGACCAACGAGTCGGCGTACGCCTGGGCCAAGCTGGCCAAGGGCATCATCGGCACCGACTCGGTCGACGCGCAGCTCGGCGACGGGCTCCCGGGCGAGCTGGTGCTCGGGCTGCCCCGGGCCACCATCGACGAGGCCTGCCGCGCCGCGGTCCTCGTCGTCGTGGCGGGAGACCTGCGCGAGGAGCTGCCGGTCCTGTTCCTCCGCCTGCGCGAGGCCGCCACGTCCGGCACCGCGCTGATCGAAGTCTCTCCGACCCCGACCGCACTCACCCCCCTCGCCGCGGCGCGGCTCGGACTGCGGCCGGGAGACGCCCCGCTGGTGGCGAGGGCGTTGACCGGGGACGACGCCGCGGCGGCGGCACTGGGGAGCCACCACGAGGGCAGCGCGCTGGCGCCGGGCGCGCTCGATGCCGCCCGCGAGCTGCTGGCGGCCCGCCCGGGCGGGCGTGGCGTCGTGGTGGTGGCGGGCCGGCCCTCCTATGCCGAGGCGGGCGAGGTGGTGGCCGAGGCCCTGCGCGCGCTGGCCGACGCCCTGCCGGAGGCCCGGTTCCTCCCCGCTCTGCGCCGGGGCAACGTCTTCGGTGCACTCGACATGGGTCTGGCCCCGGGGATCCTGCCGGGCCGGGTCTCGCTCGAAGGGGGGCGGGAGCGCTTCACCGCAGCCTGGGGCGCGGTGCCGGCGCGGCCCGGCCGCGACACGGCGGGGATCCTGGCCTCCATGGCGGGCGAGGAGGACGACGAGGACGCGGCGACGCACGGCGACGCCGGCGTGCGCGCGCTCATCCTGCTGGGCGCGGACCCGCTCAGTGACTTCCCCGACCACGCCGTGGCGGAGAAGGCGCTGTCGTCGGGCCACTTCGTCGTCGCCGTGACCGGCCATCCTTCGCAGTCCGTCGACGAGCGCGCCGACGTGGTGCTGCCGTGCGCCGTGGCCCACGAGCGGCCGGGGACGACTACCAACATGGAGGGGCGGGTCAGCCGGCTCGGACCGAAGCTCACCGCGCCCGGCTTCGCCTGGCCCGACTGGATGATCGCGGCCGAGCTGGCCGCCGCGCTGGGCGCCGACCTCGGCGTGCAGAGCATGCCCGACCTGGCGGACGAGCTCGAGGCCACCGCCCCGGCGTATGCCGGGCTGACCGAGGAGGTCCTCCACTCGGACGCGGCCCACGACGGGATTGTGGTGCCGCTCGGCCCCGACGACCACCACCCGGACGTGTCGCCCATCGACCCGATCGCGCTGCCCGGCGTCGAGTCGGTCGAACGCCAGGGGGCGCCCCCGCGGGTGGGCACGGGGGGCAGCCTGCCCGCGGTGGCGCGCGCCGCGGCACTGGGGAGCCCGCCCGCGCTGCTGTCGTACCGCGCCGGGGAGGGGCCCGAGTCCCTGAACGTCCCCAAGGCCGACAACTACGCGCTGCGGCTCGTCGCCGGTCGCCGCCTCTACGACGCCGGGAGTTCGGTGACCGGGTCACCGTCGCTCACCCCGCTGGTGCCACCCCTCGTGGCGCGGGCCAACCCCTACGACCTCGACCGCCTCGGGGCGGACGCGGGCGACCGGGTGAAGGTGCGCTCGGCCCGGGGCGAGCTGGTCCTGGAAGCCGAGCCCGACGCCGGCGTGCCGCGGGGCGTCGTCGCCATCGACTTCAACGTGCCCGGCGGGGAGAGCCGACCGGGCAACGCGGTGGCCACCCTGATCGACAGCCGGCGACCGGTGACCGACGTGCGGATGGAGTCGGTGTGATCGCGGCCCTCCTCGCCTCGACCTCGAGTGCGGGCGACGCCGCGCACCAGGCGGCGTCGAACCTCGGCCCGACGTTGCTCACGCACAGCGCGGACAGCGGCAACGGCGACCCGCTCTTCTTCCTCGGCCTCAACTGGGAGGTCTGGGTCATCGTGGTGGTCAAGTGCCTGGTGGCCTTCGTGGCGCTGCTGGTGGCGACGGCCCTCATGATCTGGTTCGAGCGCAAGGTGATCTCGGACATGCAGAGCCGGGTGGGGCCGAACCGGGCCGGGCCCTGGGGATTGCTCCAGACGCTGGCCGACGGCACCAAGCTCGTGTTCAAGGAGGACCTGCTGCCCGATCGGGCGGATGCCTTCGTCTTCAAGCTGGCCCCGTACCTGTCGGTGATCCCGGCCGTGCTCATCTTCACCGTGGTCCCGGTGGGCGGCGTGATCACCATCGGCAGCCACACCTTCGAGTTGCAGGTGGCCGACCCGCCCATGGGGATCCTCCTCGTCCTGGCCATGTCGGGCATCGCGGTCTACGGCGTGATGCTGGCCGGATGGTCCTCGGGCTCGAAGTACCCGCTGCTCGGATCGGTGCGCGCCTCGGCCCAGGTCATCTCCTACGAGGCGGCGCTCGGCATGACAACGGTGATGGTCGTGCTGGTGAGCCGCTCGCTCTCCACCCGGGCCATCGTGGCGTCGCAGGCCGACGGCTTCTGGAATTGGAACCTGATCCGGCTCGGTTTCCTGCCCTTCATCTTCTTCATGATCGCCATCACGGCCGAACTGACCCGGCCACCGTTCGACCTGACCGAGGCCGAGCAGGAGCTGGTGGGCGGGTTCCACACCGAGTACTCGTCCATCCGCTTCGGGCTTTTCTTCCTGGCCGAGTTCATGAACACGATCACGATGTCGGCCATTGTGGTGACGCTCTTCTTCGGCGGGCCCAACGGCTACATCTTCCACATCCCCGGGGCGAGCATCTACATGCCGATCATCTACTTCCTGCTCAAGACGGTCGCCTTCTGCTTCATTTACGTGTGGTTCCGCGCCGCGCTGCCGCGGCTGCGCTACGACCAGCTGATGGACCTGGGCTGGAAGCGCCTGATCCCCCTCACGCTGGGCTGGCTGCTGATGGTGGCGGCCATCATCGCCTGGGGTTGGGCCGGGCTGATCCTGCTGCCCGTCCTCGTCGGCGCGTCGTTCCTGCTGTTCCGGGCGAACCACCTGGGCGCCGGCCGCGGCGGGGACGACGTCGTGGTCCCCGCCATCGGGGGCAGGGTGACGAGCCCGTTCCGGCCGGTGACGGTCCCTACGGACCCAGGAGGTGACGCGTAATGGGCGTCGGCGACGAGGTAAAGGACCAGCTGTCGTTCCTCGGCGGCTTCAAGCTCACCTTCCAGCACCTGACCCGGCCGCGGGTCACCCGGATGTACCCCGAGGAGAAGAAGCCCAAGCAGCCGCGCCAGCACGGGCGCCACGTCCTCAACCGCTACGAGGACGGCATGGAGAAGTGCATCGGCTGCGAACTGTGCGCCGGCGTGTGCCCGGCCGACTGCATCTACGTGCGCGGACTGGACAACCCGCCCGACCACCCGGTCTCACCGGGCGAGCGGTACGGCTACGTCTACGAGATCAACTACCTGCGCTGCATCCACTGCGACCTGTGCGTGGAGGCGTGCCCGACGGAGGCCATCACCGAGTCCAAGCTCTTCGAGTTCTCCTTCACCAACCGCTCCGACGCCATCTACACGAAAGAGGAGCTCGTCGTGAACGACGACGGCACTCCGAAGAAGCTGCCGTGGGAGGATTGGCGCAAGGGCGACGACCTCATGACGTCCGGATGGATGCGCGCCACTTCCCCGTCGGGCAGCGCCGCCTACGAGGGGGAGGTGCAGTGGGCGGGTGAGCTGGGTTACGGCGTGCGCCCGCCCGAGGGTGGCCAGTCCGGCCGGCGCGACGACGAAGCGACCGGGACCAAACCGCTGCGCGAAGTGCTCGAAGCCCACCTGCTGGACGAGGACATTCCCCTGGCCCACCGGGGCATGCAGGGCAGGGTCTGGCGGGCCCAGAAGGGTGCGGAGCGCAACAAGAAGAAGTTCGAGGACACGCGGGCACGGATGAAGGGGCTGCGCGTCGCGGCAAAGAAGCCAAGTTCGAGGCCAAGGCCGCGAAGGCGGCGGCCGCCGCGCCCGACGGGCCCGGCCCCGAGGCGGGCGGCACCGAGGCGGCCGGCACCGAAGGGGGCGCCTGAATGGACCACGGCGCCCTTCTCTTGGCTTCGACGCGCCCGGCCTGGCCCGACATCCTCGTCTTCGCCGCCTCGGCCGTCGTGATCCTGGTCGGGTCGATCGGCGTGGTGACGTCGCGCAACCCGGTGCACGCCGCGCTGAGCCTCGTGATGACGCTTTTCGGCGTGGCCGTGCTCTTCATTGAGCAGGCGGCCGACTTCCTGGCGGCCGTGCAGATCATCGTCTACGCCGGCGCCATCGTCGTCCTGTTCTTGTTCGTGATCATGTTCCTCGGCGTCGACCGGGCCGAGGACATTGAGGTCGAGCCGCTGGCCGGGCAGCGACCGCTCGCGTTCGTCGTCTCCGCCATCACGCTCTTCGGCGTGCTGGCGATGGCGGCCACCGCGCACTGGGTGACCGGGGCCCGTCAGGTCGTCGGGCCCATCACCGGGCACGTGGCGGGGCCGGGCTCGCCGGCCGGCGAACCGGCCCAGCTGGGCAAGCAGCTCTTCACCACGTACCTCTTCGCCTTCGAGGCCACCGCCGCCCTGCTCGTCATCGCCGTGGTGGGGGCGGTGGTGCTGGCGCGCCGGCCGCCGACCGTGCACACGCCGCAGGACGAGCCGAGCGACAGCGAGCTGCCGGCATGAGCCTCTCGGGAGCCTGGTACATCGGCCTGGCGGCCGTCGTCTTCACCATCGGCGCCATCGGACTCCTGGTGCGGCGCAACGTCCTGATCATGTTCATGTGCATCGAGCTCATGCTCAACGCGGCCAACCTCACCTTCGTCACCTTCGCTCGCATGCTCAACGACATCGGCGGGCAGGTGCTCGTGTTCTTCGTGCTCGTCGTGGCGGCGGCCGAGGTGGTGGTCGGGCTCGGCATCGTGGTCACCAACTACCGCCGGCGCGCGACGACCGTGGCCGACGACCTGGACTCGCTGCGGGGCTGATCGCACATGGTCCACGTGGCGTACCTCATGCTGCTGTTCCCCTTAGCCGGGTTCGTCGTCCTGGCCGCCTTCGGGCGCCGCATGGGCGACCCTCTGGCCGGCTGGGTGGGCACGGCGGCGGTGACCGGGGCCTTCGTCTCGGCCTGCGTGGTCCTGGTCGGCGTGATCGACCTCCCCTCGTCGCAGCGCCTCATCACCGACAACTACTGGACGTGGTTCAGCTCCGGCGGCCTCAGCGTGCCCGTGGGAACGCTGGTCGACCCGCTCTCCATCACGATGTGCATGTTCGTGACGGGGGTCAGCGCGCTGATCCACCTCTACTCCGTCGCGTACATGAAGCGGGACCGGGACTTCACCAAGTTCTTCGTCTACCTCAACCTCTTCGTCTTCTCCATGGTCCTGCTGGTATTGGCGGACAACCTGGTGCTCACCTTCGTCGGGTGGGAGGGCGTCGGCGTCTGCTCCTACTTCCTGGTCGCCTTCTGGTTCGAGCGCGAGTCGGCGGCCTCGGCCGGCAAGAAGGCCTTCATCTACAACCGGATCGGCGACGCCGGGTTCCTGCTCGCCATCTTCCTGCTGTTCGAGAAGACCGGCACCGTCCAGTACACGAGCGGCCCCGGCGGGGGCATCTTCGGCCAGCTCTCCCACCTGAGCAGCGGCACCGCCACGGCCGCCGTGCTGTTGCTGTTCCTGGCCGCCGCCGGCAAGTCGGCCCAGATCCCCCTCTTCAACTGGTTGCCCGATGCCATGGAGGGCCCGACGCCGGTCTCGGCGCTCATCCACGCCGCCACCATGGTCACCGCGGGCGTCTACCTGTTGTGTCGGATGAACCCGCTGCTCCACCTGACCTCTTCGGGGATGACGGTCATCGCCGTCATCGGCACCGCCACGGCCTTCGTGGCCGCCACCATCGCCTGCGCCCAGCAGGACATCAAGAAGGTGCTGGCGTTCTCGACCGTGTCGCAGATCGGCTACATGATGCTGGCCGTCGGCTCGGGGGCCTACGTGGCGGCCATCTTCCTCATGGTCATGCACGCCTTCTTCAAGGCGCTCCTGTTCCTCGGCGCCGGCTCGGTCATCCACGGCCTCCACGACGAGCAGGACCTCAAACGCATGGGAGCCATCCGCCGGTACATGCGCTGGACGACCGTCACCTTCACCGTGGGCTGGCTGGCCATCATCGGCATCCCGCCGCTGTCGGGCTTCTTCGCCAAGGGTGACGTGCTCGACAACGCCTACTCCCACTACGAGGGGCTCTGGGTCATTGCGCTGGTGACAGCGGTGCTGACCGCCTACTACATGAGCCGGCTGGAGATCCTGGCCTTCGGCGGGGAGCCGCGCTTCGAGTCCGTCGGTCCCCACGGGGAGCCGGCCCTCCACGCGCCGCACGAGTCCAACTGGATCATGCTGACCCCCCTCGTCGTCCTCGCCCTCCTCTCGCTCTTCGGCGAGCTGCTCAACCTGCCGTGGGCCCACACGCACAGCCTCAACAACTTCCTGGCCCCCGTGTTCTCGAGCGACCTCTACAACGATCACCTCGGTGACAAGAGCCAATGGGTTCTCGGGACCGTGGACGCGGTCGCCGCCGTGATCGGCGTCATCGTCGCGGCGTGGCTCTGGCGCGGGTCGGTGGTGGACAAACCGGCCCTGGAGCCCGCGTTCTTGCAGCGCGTCTGGTACTGGGACGACTTCTACGACACCATCATCGGGCGGCCGAGCCAACGTCTCGCCATGTTCTGTGCCTGGGTCGTCGACACCCGTGTCATCGACGGCGCCGTCAACGGCACGGCGCAGCTGGTCCGCGCCACCGGCAGCGCGGCCCGCCGGCTGCAGACCGGCTACGCCCGGAACTACGCGCTCGGCATCGCCCTCGGCATGGCGCTGGTGATCGGGTTCATGCTCTCGCGGACGTGGTGGAGCTGATGCACTCCGTCCCCTTCCTCACCCTCCTCGTGCTGCTGCCGGCGGCCGGCGCGCTCGGGCTCGGCCTGCTCGGGTTCGACCGCCGTCTGCATCCCGAGCTGACGTACGCGCTCGCTCTCATCGTGTCGCTGGCCACCCTCGGCTTCGCCATCGCGGCCATGGTGGCGATGAAGGTCCACGACGGCGGTTTCCAGCTGGTGAGCGACCACGAGTACACCGGGGTCAGCCTGGGGGTGCATTGGTACCTGGGCGTCGACGGGATCTCCATCTTCCTGGTGCTCCTGACCGGGGTGCTCTTCCCGCTCGCCATCGTCCTCGGCCGCCACCGCGAGAACGCACGGGTCTACTTCGCCTGGATCCTCCTGCTCGAGGCCTCGGTCATGGGCAGCTTCTTGTCGCTCGACCTCATCGTCTTCTTCTTCATGTTCGAGCTGACGCTGGTTCCGGCCTACTTCATCATCGCCGGCTGGGGCCACCAGCGGCGGGCCTATGCCGCCATCAAGTTCTTCCTCTACACCTTCCTCGGCTCCGCCTTCCTCCTCGTCGGCATCCTGGTCCTGGCGTTCATCCACCAGTCCCAGTTCCACTACCTGACGTTCTCGCTCGGTCCGCTCATGCGGACGCACCTCTCCTCGAGCACCGAGATCCTCCTCTTCTTGGCCTTCACCGCCGCCTTCGCCGTGAAGGCGCCCCTGTTCCCGCTGCACACCTGGTCGCCGGACGCGTACACCGAGGCGCCCGAGGAGGGCTCGGTGCTCCTCTCGGGCGTGCTGGCCAAGCTCGGGACCTACGGGATCATCCGCTTCGACCTGAGCCTCTTCCCGCAGGCGACGCGGACCTTGGCGCCGCTCGTACTGACGTTGGCCGTGATCGGCATCCTCTACGGCGCGGTGGTCGCCTGCGCCCAGCGTGACCTGAAGCGGCTCATCACGTACTCGTCACTGTCGCAGATCGGCTTCATCGCGCTCGGGGCGATCGCCATCAGCACCCAGGGTCTGGCCGGCGGCGTCCTGCTCATGGTGAACCACGGGCTGATCGTGGCGGCCCTGTTCATCCTCATCGGATTCATCTACCAGCGCCGTGGCACGTGGCAGGCCGGGGAGCTGCGCGGCCTGCAGAAGGCGGCCCCGGTGCTGGCCGCCGTGTTCACCGTCTCCATGCTGGCCTCCATCGGGCTGCCCGGCCTCAACGGCTTCGTGAGCGAGTTCCTGGTCCTCTCGGGCACCTTCCTCACCCACCGCTGGTGGGCGGTCGTCGCCGTCGCCGGGGTGATCGTGGCTGCGATCTACTTGCTCTGGGGCTACCAGCAGGTCTTCCACGGCGCGCCGCGCCCGGCGGACGAGAAGACGCGCGACCTCGCGCTGTTGGAACGCTGCGTCATGGCGCCCCTCATCATCCTGATCGTGTTCCTCGGCGTGTACCCCAAGCCGGTGCTCGACCGGATCAACCCCTCGGTGAGCCAGCTGATCGCCCACGTGGAGTCCAGCACCGGGCACTCCCAGCCTTCGGTCGCGGTCAAGGGCGTGGAGGGCACCAAGTGATGGCTCCGCTGCTCGCGGCCGCGCACGCGCCACGTGCCGGCGGGCACCATCCCCGTCCCGCCCATCCGTTGGCTGGCGATCCTGCCGCCGATCATCATGATCGGCGGCGCCGTCGTGCTCCTGGCCATCGCCTCGCTCGTCCGCCGTCCGCTCCGCGTCCGGGTGGGCACCATCGCCACCGTGGCCATCTCGGCCGGCGCCCTGGGCGTGGCGATCTGGCAGTGGACCGACGTCGCGGACCACGGACCGCACACCTACGTGAAGCAGGCCGTCGTGATGGACGGCTTCAGCGTGCTCTTCATGATGCTCATATCCATCGCCATGCTCCTGAGCGCGCTGGTGGCGGACGGCTACCTGCGCCGCGAAGGGGTTCAGGGCGCGGAGTTCCAGGTCCTCGCCCTGGTCTCGGCGTCGGGGGCCATGATCATGGCGATGGCCAACGACCTCATCGTGATCTTCCTCGGCCTGGAGATCCTCTCCATCGCGCTCTACGTGCTCACCGCGTTCAACTACCGCCGCTCCGCGTCCGGCGAGGCGGCGCTGAAGTACTTCATCCTCGGCGGCTTCTCGTCGGCCATCTTCGTGTACGGGATCGCCCTCGTCTACGGGGCGACCGGATCGACCAACCTGACCCAGATTGCGGACTTCCTCTCCAAGAACGTCGTCCTCTCCAACGGGCTGCTCCTGGCCGGTCTGTCGCTCGTGATCGTCGGCTTCGCCTTCAAGGTGGCGGCGGTCCCGTTCCACATGTGGACGCCCGACGTGTACCAGGGTGCGCCGTCCCCGGTGACCGGGTTCATGGCGGCGGTGGCCAAGGCGGGAGCTTTCGCCGCCATGCTGCGGGTGCTGCTGTCGTCGTTCGGCGTGGTCGCCACCGACTGGAGGCCGGTCGTCTACGGACTGGCCGTCCTGACCCTGGTCCTCGGCGCCGTCGTGGCGCTGCGCCAGCGCGACGTGAAGCGGATGCTCGCCTACTCGTCGATCAATCACGCCGGGTTCATCCTGCTCGGCGTGGTCGCCGGCACGGCGCGTGGAGCCGAGCGCGTCGCTCTACTACCTCTTCGCCTACATGCTCATGACCATCGGCAGCTTCGCCGTCGTCACCGTGCTCGGACGCGAGGGTGACCGCGATCACGACCTGGCCCGCTACCGCGGCCTGGCGGGTCGCCAACCCGTGCTGGCGTTGGCCTTCGCCGTGTTGCTCCTGGCCCAGGCCGGAGCCCCGTTCACCACCGGACTGTGGGCCAAGCTCCAGGTCGTCTTCGCGGCGGTCGACGCCGGGTACGTGCCCCTCGGTGTCATCGCCATGGTGACCGCCGTCATCGCGGCCTACTTCTACCTCCGGGTGGCCGTGCTGATGTACGCCGGCGGCGGCCTGGGCGAGCCCGAGGCGGAGACGGGTTCCGCACCCTCGGGTGCTCTCGGGACCGAAGCTCCCGGCGGCGACGCAGCGGCCGCTGGCGACGCGCCGGCTGACGGCTCCCCGCTTGCGCCCCGCGGCAACCGGCGCAACCGATCGCCGCGGCGGGTGCGGCAGAAGAGGCGACGGCGGCAGGGGTGACGACGCTCAACGAGCAGATCCTTCTGGCCGACGAGGAGCCCGAGGGTGAGAACGAGCTGCCGACGGCCGTGCCGGTGCCGGCCCTGAGCGCACTGGCCATCGGCCTGTGCACCGGAGTGACGGTGCTCTTCGGGGTGTGGCCCCAACCCCTGATCGACTTCGCCAACCACGCCACGCTGTTGTTCCTCCCGAAGTAGGAGCATCTCCCAGCACGCCCTGATCAGACTTCGGTCGGCGGACCAGACATGGGCTGACGCGGAGAGCCGGTTGGTGCTCCATGGAGTCCAGCAATTATCCGAGGAGCCCGGCTCCAGATCTGCATCTCCCGTGACATCCTCGGAAACTCCTGTTACGATTTTGCTGCGGGAAGAATCTGCATCTTGGGTGCATGACGCAAGGAGGGAGAAGGTGGAGCCTCCATCCTGGAGCGGTTTAGGAAGACAAACACCGGGCGGCGGTCCGTGATACCGGTCGATCCCACCCGCGTAATAAGTTCAGCTCTGGATTTCATGACAAAGGGCCTGGATGTCTACCAGGCGAGGATCCAGGTCGAGAGCGCCGATCGTGACCGGCGAGAGCGGATAACAGCAGACGCTCAACAGCGTGAAGCTGATCGAGACCAGGCACGAGCCCTCTATGTGCAAACCCGGCAGGACCAGATTGCACAAGAAATTCGACAGCTGCAGGCGATCAAGCAACTTGACATCGCCAGAGTCGAGCTCGGGAATTACCCATTTCGCAATGGGCCGGGCTCTCTGAGGGCCAGTTTGAACCGTGCACACGCGCACTCCGATGTGCCTGTGCCTCTCGTCCTCGTGTTGCCAACGGAAGAGATATCCGATCCGGCATGGCGTACCTTGCCGTACGCGGTCGAAACCTCGTTAATGTCATTTCAGTCTGACGGTTTATTGGTTGTCCGTCGTGCGGACCGTTGGAGCTCGTGGCCAGATGCGGTGCTCATCGAGAACGATCTGCTCGATCTGCCCGTCGTTGTGGTATCCACAGAAGTAGTGGATGACCGCCTATCGCTCAAGCTCGGTGGCTGTAACCTTGGAGGTGAGCCAGCCGTTAGAAACTGGCATCGACTCGCATGGTTGATATTTCCTGAGCCGGAATATTGGACTGCGAGCCGGCTGACTGCGCTAGAAGAAACCGCCATTAGCGGGTTCAAGCGGCCAATTGCACTGGAATCTTCCGAAGCGCAACGACAACTTCGCTTGGAGTGGGCGAGCAGACTTGCCGTGCTCGGAGTCATCGCTGCCGTTGATGCCTATTACCTGCTCCGGCAGGTCGGTTATCTCGAGCGTGTAGATGACGCCGCCATGCTGCTTAGACCCCGACACTGCGTCACCGGTTTCCCTTCCGATGCCAGCAGGGTCACTCGCAGACCCGGCTTATCACTTCTTACAAGAAGCGCGAAGGCAAATGCGACATCAAGACCGTGCCGGAGCGCTGGAAAGTGTCACCACGGCGCTCAACCTTCTCGCAGGAGAGGACTGTTCCAACCCTGTGGCAGCCGTAACTATAGCCCGATCCTCCGGGCGCTTGAAGGAATGGCATATCGGTTTGATATTGGAGCTCTCAGCTTCAAGGCCGGCGGCAATAATTCCGGCTCGCGTAGCGAAGGCATTAACCGCTCCCATAAAGGCCAATAAAACGACCAACGACCTGCAACCTCTTGCGGCACCAAACGATCGACCCATGACAGGACTTCCAGAACAAGTTCGGCGAACTCGCCCTGGCGATGTAACGGATCCGCTTTGGTGAGCCATGGATATAGTGATGATTGGCCATAGCGGAGCAGGAAAGACGTCATACATGTCAGCGATGTATGGAGTCATGACAGAAGGTGTGTCGGGGTTCGCGATACGAGCCGAACGGTCGGCGGACCATGATGCGCTTGTAAAGACTTCAAGAAACCTTCGAAACGGTGTATACCCTCCGCCCTCATCGCGCCGAAGTGTTTACCGATTGCAATTGAGACACTCAAACAATCCTGTGTTTGATTTTGTTTGGCGAGATTATAGGGGCGGAGCGCTTACCGAGACCTCCAGCTCTTCCCAGGCGATCGAACTGCGAAAGGATCTCGCCAGTGGGTGCGCATTAGTCGTACTTTTGGACAGCACTGAAATGGCCGGAAACGTTCGAGCCCAAGCTCGAAGCTCGACCGCTCATTTCGACAGCTATTCGACTGTTGAGCCAACAAGAACAAGTCATGCCGTTAGTGATCGCTCTTACCAAGTGGGATTTGGTTCCCGACAATGAGAAGGCTGTCGAAGCGGCTTGGAGCGTCTTCGGCGGTCTTGTTGATGCAGTCGCAAAGACGCAACATATCCACGGCGCGCTGATACCGCTCTCCACGGGCCAGAATCCAATGAATGTTGCTTATCCCGTACTGTGGTGTCTCTATATCGGCATCGCCATGAAAGCCGCATCACTTACGAAAGCGATTGAGCAACATCAAGCTACAGCCCAGACCGCGGCCGCCAAAGATACGTGGTGGGATCGCGTGTCGAGCAAGTACAAGGGTGAACCCTCGTGGCGGGATATACGTATCCGAACCTTGACGCAGATCCGGTCCGAACTGGCGGAGCTGGAACCGCTGATTGGTCCGAGTGAGCAGCTAAGAGGGCTCCTTGGGCCAGTATTGACCTTCTGAGGTGACATGGCAGATCAACCACAAGTAACCATTACCGCGCTAGGTAACTCGGGGTCTGGGAAAACCACGTTTCTTCTGGGCATGTATGGGATCATGTCCGGTGGACTTAGGGGTTACTTCCTTAACGCACCTGATCCGGATGCAGACCTGCGACTATCAGCCATGTGGGAGCGCTTCCTTGATGACGGCGTTTTGCCTCCTCCTAATCAGGGGGATGCGACACCATATTCATTCATGTTTTCGGATGGTATTAAGCCGTTACTCTTGATTGATTGGCTCGACTATCGGGGTGGAGCACTAGATGATGAAACGGGCGCTGAGTCAGGCGATGTTCCGCGACTGCATGAGCAGTTAAGAAAGTCTGACTCTATTTATTTGGTATTGGATGGTCAGTACCTGGCGGAGCCTGTGACGGTTCAACCAAGCTGGGAATCATGCGACGCGCAGGGCTACGTCGAATGACGAATCTTCTACAAGCAACGGTACAAGCCAAGAACGCCGATGGCGCGCCACTCCCGTCTTTAGTCGTTCTCATTACGAAGAGCGACCTGATTTCGGGGTTGAGGAGCCAGCGTGAAAGGGTCGTTGAGGACGTTAGAGAACTTCTGAGCTTATGCTTTGCGGACGGCTTATCGACATTAGTATGCCCGATCCAGCTGGGCGATCTTGGTATTCCTGCGGGTGACAAGGTCGATGCTGCTACGATTGAACCGAGATCCCTTCATATGCCAATCATCTTTTCCCTAGCGGAATACATGCGAGGCCTATCCGAGGCCGCTGGTAGCGCAGCCGCGTCATCGAGTATCAAACAGCAGCAGTTAACCGCTGAACTTGGAAATCTGCGATCCGGCGCGGGGAAGTACTTTCGTCGAGGTGTGTTGAGAGCAAAACAGGGGCAACTCGCAAATGTGGCCGAGGAACAAGAAGCGATGACGAGGATCAGAGGACAGGCGTCAGAACGCGCACGAGCTTGTTCGACGAACTCAATGACCAGCCCGTGTTCCGCGACGGAATCCAGGTAGCGTTGTGAAGCCTGTTCGGGATTGGCAAGCGGTTTTGTATGGCCGAACCCTGCGGGCTGACCGCTGGTGGCGGGTTCGTCCGCAAGAGGTAGATCGGATCTGGTTGGATGCGGTTGTAACGGCAAGTACCGGAGGAGGCCATCAGCTAAGCGGTGGTCCACGCTATGTGCTCGCGAGGCAGGGCCGCGTAACGCTTGTCGGTGGCTCAGCACGAGCCGATTTGCTCAGCGATACCATGAATAGTGATGGCTCTCGTCCGCTTTACTGTTTCGTTGGATGGCTGTCAAGGACACCACGACCTTCGGTGCCAACTCTCGTCGAGTTTGAGCACTCTTGGATACCTTGGGCCGAGGAGGTCTATGAGTCATGGATGACTATTGACTGGCAGCGACATCCTTCGGACTTAAAGGAGGCGCATGAACCACCTCAGCTGGCAGCACCGTGGGATGGTCATGCTGCGAGCCTGGTCGTCACCGGGGCAGTCCCGAATAGGCAATCGATAGTTCAAACACGAGGTCCAAAGGCGGTTGACTTTGCAGAACGGAATCACGCGTGGCGGACCTCTTTGCCTCGGAGGCAGACTTCGCTTTTGTATCTTCGTTTGAGCGCTTGTCGGATGACTCAACGGGCACCTTCACGCATGTGGTGACGACGGTCGCGGAGCTGCCCGATGATCCGGTGGGGTCGCCAACACGAGCGGGAGAGCCGTCCGAGACGGCATACGCGCCGCCAGCAGATCCCCCTGGGACTTCGTCTGACAAGCGGAGAGGAAATCCGGAAGCTAGTCAACGGTGGCCCGTAGCGAAGAGGGATAGGCCTGAGCATGACGGTTGGCAGGTAACCGCAGCTTCAAGGACTGCTCAACGGCCTGGAGCGTCAGAACATCTTGATCCGCCTCCGGAACGGCACAGTTTTGTCAGGCGTTTTACGCGCAGTCTTCGGGGTGACGAGCAATCTGCTCCGACGGAGGGTGGTCCTGTGGATCCTGACGTCTCCGAGAAACAGGCTCGTGGTCCGGCAGGAGATCTCAACTATTGGATCGAGGAAGAGAAACCTGGTGACGAACCTCGACCCGGCCCTAAGAAGCGTCAGTAGTCAAACGATTCAGGCACCTCGAGAGCTGCTTGCCGAAGTCGGCGGTGAGCCACCGTTGCGGCGACATCCGGAACACGACGCTGGCTGCCGCCTCGGCCGCGGTCGCCGCCAGGTAGAGGTCGCCGATCTCCGCGCCCAGGTAGCGGTACGCCATGTCCCGCCGCTCGGCGTCGCTCACCGAGGCGTCCTCGGCGACGATCGGTCCCTCCACGCTCACGTAGCGGTAGGGCGCGGTCTCGGTCTGGGCGCACAGGGAGAACCGCCCGATGGCGCGCAGGCGGCGCGCCTTGCGGCTCTCGCCGCCCGTGATCACGTCGACGGTGCCGCCCGGCGCGTAGGCGTACCAGACGGGCACGGCCAGGGTCCGGTCACCGGCATCGGCCACGGCGAGCACGCCCACGTGCACGCCGGCCAGGAACTCCTCACGCTCGCTCGCGGTCATGGTCAGGGTCATCGCGACCTCCTGTGCGTCGGAGCGCCGGTCACGGCCGCCCGGCGGTCTTGGTCTTCTCGCGCCCGGGCGTCGCCGACCCGTTCGTGTCCTCGCCGGCGGCCAGGACCTCGGCGGGGACTCCCGCGCCCGACCGCTTGGCCGCACTGGTCGTGAGCAGGCGACCGATGACGGGGACCTCGGTCAGCGATTCGGCCCGCATGATCTGGACCGCAACCGGGACGAACTGCTCCGCGGAGTCGAAGACGATGTAGCGTGGAAGCCAGCTGGGCTCGTACTTGGCGTTGAACCGCCAGAGGGTCTCAATCTGCAGCACCCCCGAGAGTCGCTTGAGCGCCCAACGCTCGACCCGCTGAGCCGACCCCGTCTCCGGAGTCGCCCTCGAGGACGGAGCGCATGGCGGCGAAGTTGAGGCTGAGACCGTTGCTCCCCGCGTCGCGCAGGTGCGTGATCGTCGAGCACAGCGCGAAGTCGAGGAGACCGTTCGGGTGCTCCCCCGGGTCGCGGCGCATCAGGTCGAGGGAGAAGCCCTCGATGGCCGGGGAGGGCACGAACTGGCACATGGCGACCGGCGCGCCGTCGGGGTCGGCCACCAGCGTCAGCAGGAGGCCCGAGTCCCGCTTGTCGAAGATGCGACCCAGCGTCATGGAGAAGCCGCGCTCGTGCTCGCCCCGGCGGTTCTTCCCCATGAGCTCCGCCACCCGGGTCGCGTCCTCGTGAGCGAGGTTGGCCGGATCGAGGAAACGGACCGTATAGCCGTAACGGGCCACCCGGTTCACCGCTTGGCGCAGACCTTTCATTTTGCCGCCCTCGAGGGAGAACTGCCGGAGGTCCACGACGGCCTCGTCGCCGATGTAGACGAAGCGCATCCCCGACGCCTGGTAGGTCGGCAGCCACTGCTCTCCGGCGCCCATCACGCCGAGGCCCCAGCCGTTGCGGTCGACGAAGCGCCGGAACGAGTCCCAGACGTGGGCCCGCTCGGAGAACGGGCCGATCGGGTCGGGTGAGACCAGGCAGACCCCGCCGAGCACGGCGTAGGCGACGACGGAGTCGCGATGGAAGTACCACTGCTTGTCGTCGCGGAGGGCGAAGTAGTCGAGGCTCCCCGTGCCGTGGCGGCGCACGATGTCGCGCGCCCGGATCTCGGCGGCGCGCCTCCCGACCAGGGCGCCGCCCGAGGACAACCGCCGGTCCACGACGGGGCGGGTCAGCAGGTAGAGCGCGACGACGATCAGGCTGATGCCGACCGCGAGCAGGCTGACCGATGCGAAGCGGTCGATCGTGGGCGGGAAGGCCACCCAGCGCACGCCGACCAGACGTTCGGCCGAACCCGCCAGGACGTTGGGCCACGACGGGAGCGGGTGGTGGCGTACCCGGCCGGCCACCTCGACGGCGATGAAGCCGCCGAGCGCGGCGATGATGCCTCCGAACGCCAGGATCACGAAGGCGGTGAGCAACGTGGCCGGCTCCGTCTGCGCCCGGAACAGCTCGCGCTGGACGAGGAGCAGGACGAGCACGCCGGCGCACACGAGCAACGTGACGACGTCAGCGTCGTGGAGGAGATGCAGCAATAGCGACACGCCGAGCAGAGGGACGGCGACGAGCCAGGAACGGCGTTGGCCCTTGAGGATGCCTCGCGACAGCATGATCATGCCGATGCCGGCGATGGCGCTGAGCGCCCCTGCCGCCTGGACCACCGAAATCGGGCAGGTACTGGGCGACGAGCTGCGAGGTGCTCGCGCAAGGGCGACGTGACCGCCGACAGGAGCTCGATCGCACCGGCGACGAAGAGCGAGACGGCCGCGATCCGCCGGATGCGACGCACCCGGACGCGGTCGGCGGCAACCTCGGGCGCGGGCGGCCACGACGCCCCGCGTCGGCCAGCCGGCGGCCAGCTCGGGGTGCACGTCGGCCGCCCGGGCCCGGCCCTTGACCACGCTGTCGGACGTCACGAGACGCTCGCCCAGCGTCGACAGCGGAAGGTCCACCTCGGCCAGCATCAGGCGCACGTGCAGGTCGGCCCCGGTCTCGAGCTCGAGGGTCGATTCCTGGCGGTGGTGCAGGAACGTGGGGGGGAGACCCAACCGGCCCCGGTGCTCGCGCACCAGCTCGGAGGTCGCACCCGGGCAGGCGAAGAAACCGCCCTGGAGGTGGGTCAGCTCGGGGACCAGCGCACCGCCGACGACGACCCCGGCGGCCCCGGCCGCGACGGCCTGCGCGCGCCGCGTCGAGCGCGTCCTGGCCGTCGAGCGTGAGCAGCGAGTGGGCCACCGGGCGCGCGCCGGAGGGCCCGCCGGCCCACGGGCGCGGGAGACCCTCGCCGCCGAGGGCGCGCCAGATGCCGCGGGAGGTGACGGCGACCACCACGGCGAGCACGGCCACGAGTACGGCGGCGATGACCAGCGTCACCACGAAGCGGTTGAACCACGACGCGTCGTAGGCGCGCTGGAGCGCGTCCTGCTGGCGGGGTGAGCGGAACAGCCGGCCCAGGCCGTCGACGACGAACTCGATCCGCAGCAACAGCGCGACGGCGGCGATGATCAGCGGCGGTGCCCACAGGTAACGCCGGAGCCGCCGGTACAGGAGCCGGGAGGTCACGAAGAGGCGCGCCCGTGGCGGGTCGTCGAGGCGCTCGAGCCCCACCAGCCAGGGACGGTCCTCCGCGGCCGGCACGTCGGGACCGGGCGGCCCGTCGTTCCGGCGGCGATCCGGCGCGCACGAGCACGGTGCGGGTGCCCGCCCCGGTCTCGCAGCGCAGGTCGACGGCATCGCGCACGCTCACCCCGCGTGACGTCAGCGCCTCGACGAGCTCGGTGTCGTCGGTTCCGGGTGGCATGACGACGATGACCCGGGAGTCGGGCCGTGCGGCGAAGGCGGCGAACGCGTCGCCCAGGCCCGGGTGCCGCCCGAACGCCTCCGAGGCGGTCTCCTCGTGCCCGCCCGGAGCGGCGATGTGCCCGCAGACGACCACGGTGCCGGGTCCCTGCCACTCACCCAGCCGGCGGGCGACGTCGCGGCACGAGGCCGACGAGCTCGCCGTCGGCTCGGGCGGGAGCATCAGGTCGCCGATCACCTCGACCCGGCGACCCAGTGGCACCTCGACGCAACGTCCGCCGTCCGTCGTCGGGGTCGTCAAAGCCCCGTTCCCCCCTGGGTCGGCCTCGGTCATGCGCTCCCATCGTGTCACCTCAGCCCGTCGGCTCCCTCCCAGGGCGAACGGTCTCGCCGACCGAACGGGACGACGGGCCCGCCGGACCCGCCACTGCGTAGCGAGAAGCGAGAGGTACCCCGTTACTCTGCGGAGAAGAGGCAGTCCATCGGGGGTGAGACGGTATGGAGCCCTGGCTGCCGAACGACTTCGAGGCTCCCCAGCTTCTCCTCGTTCCTCCGGCTCACCACCTGCGCCAGATCAGAGAATCCGACGTCGACATCGACTATCCGGCGGTCATGGGTTCGCGGGAGCGGCTCTGGACCATCTTCGGTGCTCCCTACGGCTGGCCACCCGAATCGCTCACGTTCGAGGAAGATGCGGCGGATCTGGCCAGACATGCGCTGGAGATGAACGAGAACCGATCGTTCAACTACGCCCTCTTGAACGAGCAGGAGACGGCGCTCGCCGGTTGCGTCTACATCGATCCACCCGAACGGGCCGGGGCAGACGGCGATATCACCTGGTGGGTCGTCGACAACCTGGTCTCGACTCCTCTGGCGTCATCTCTCGACGTGCTCATCCCGCGGTGGATCTCGGAATGTTGGCCCTTTCTCTCACCGAGATTCATCGGAATCGACGTCAGCTGGGACGAGTGGCTCCGTCTTCCCCCGGCGTGACGGAGTTCGACCCGGGCCATCACTTCAACCTGTAAGGCGTGCCTGGTGCCCTGGTGACCGGCGGCGAGGGTGGCGCGCCTAGCCTCGGCCCTCGTGCCGGACCGCGCGAACTGGACCTGGCGGGAGGCGGACGGACCCGAGCAGGACCACGCCGGGCGCCCGGCGGTGATCTTCGACATCGACGGGGTGCTGTCCGATGCCGCCGGCCGCCAGCACTACATCGAGCGGGGCCGCCGCGATTGGAACGCGTTCTTCGAGGCGTGCGGCGACGACCCCGTGATCGAGGAGATCGCCCGGCTGCTGGAGCTGCTCGATCAGTCGCTGACGGTGGTGCTGCTCACGGGGCGTCCCCAGCGGGTGGCGCCCCAGACCCTGGCCTGGCTCCGCCGGTACGGGCTGCGCTGGGACCTGCTGCTGATGCGGTCCCGCGGCGACTACGCCTGGGTCACCGATTTCAAGGAGGCCGCGGTCGCCGACCTCCGCGCCCACGGCTTCGACCTCCGGCTCGCGTTCGAGGACGATCCCTCGAACCACGCCATGTACGTCGCGGCGGGAGTGCCCTGCGTCTACATCCATTCGGGCTACTACGAGTAGCCCGCCCGTCACGGCCGGCCGTTCGACCCTCAGCCGAGACGGGATTTGCGGCGGACGATCGCGCCTGGCGCAGCCAGCCCGCGCCGAGCGCGGCCGGCGGCCAGGACCAGCACCGGAAGGTCGCCCCAGCGGTCGTACGGCGTCATCCCGTCGCGCAGCGCGACGGTGGCCGTGACGACCTGGCGGCGCCCGAGCACGCTGCGCCGGACCACGACGCCGCGTTGCGTGACGACGGCGGTGTAGCCCGTGGGCGCGCGCCTGCACGAGGTCGCGCCCGGTCTGGACGGCCTGGACCCTGGCCGCCGCGAGCTCCTGCGCCGGCACCTGGGAGGTGCTGTACGACGAGGTGTTCGTCGGGACGACGAGGAGCTGCGCGCCGGCGCGCACCGACGGGCGCGACCGGTTCGGCGTAGAAGACCTCGAAGGACACCATCAGGCCGAGCGGGCCGGCCGGCGTGTGCACGAGCCCGGTCCCCGTTCCCGGGACGGCGTCCTCGGGCACGCCGGCGAGGCTGGCGAAGTGCGCGAAGAAGGACCGGTCGGGCACGTACTCGCCGAAGGGCACCCGGTGCACCTTCTCGAACGACGCGACGACGCGGCCACCGGGTCCCCAGACCACGACCTCGTTGCGAAAGGTCGTCCGACGTCGCCGGCTCGGTCACCCCGACGAGCAGAGTCGCCCGCAGCCGCCGCGCCACGTGCGACAGCGTCTCGGCCTGAGGCGAGCCGGCCAGGGGTTGGTCGAGGGCGACCACGTCCTCGGGCCAGACGACGAGGTCGGCTTGCGAGCCCGCGACGCGCGAGGTGGCGGCGAGCTGGGCCTGGTAGACCGCGACGGGCGCAACGTCCTCCCGGCTGACCCCGCGCTGCCCGCCGCCCTGGACCAGCGCCACGCGCAGCGTGCGGACGGGAGCTCCCCCGTCGGGGGCGGCCGCTCCGGCCACCACGGCGGCGAGCAGCCCGGCGAGGATGATCGGCCGGACCGGCGAGCAAGGGTCCGGCGACGCCCTCTCGTCCGCGCCCTGAGCGCGGTCGTGGCGACCGTGGCCAGGCCGACGCCCCCGGCGAAGACGCCGGCGGTCACCGCCAGCGGACCGCCCAGCCGGGCCAGCTCGACCAGGGGTCCGTCCGCCTGCCCGAGGAACACGCCCCCGAGCGGCAGCCCCCCGAAAGGCCAGGTGAGACGGAGCGCCTCGGCCAGCGTGAACGCCCCGACGAACCCGAGCGCCCGGCCCCGCTGGGCGGGGGTGAATGCGGCCGCGGCGGCGAGGAAGAGCGCCTCGGCCAGCACGAGCACGACCGCGCCGTACCAGTTGAAGGCGCGGGCCCACGCCAGCCCGATGGCGTAGCACCCCACGCCGGCCAGCCATCCGGCCAGCAGGCGCGTCGCGCAGCCCGAGGCCCCCCAGGCGCCAATAGAGAACCGCCGCCCCGACGAGCCCGAGCGGCCACCAGCCCCACGGGGGGAGCGACAGGGCGAGCATCACGCCCGCGCGGCCACCGAGGGCAGCGCCACCCGTCCCCGGCGGCTCACGGAGTCGAGGTGGTGAGGGCACGTGCCGCCGCCCGCCCGCTCGCGACACAGGCGGGGATCCCGACCCCGCGGTAGGCGGCACCGGCGACGGCGAGCCCACCGAGGCGGCCCGCGGCCGCCTCGACGCCGGCGGTGCGGAGGAGATGGTGCACGCGGTACTGCGGGAAGGCGCGGGGAAAGCGCGTCACGACGATGTCCGCGGGCTCGCCTCCGACCCCGAGGAGTAGGCCGAGCTCCTCCCACGCCCGCTCCTGCACCTCCTCGTCGTCCCACGACTCTGCCCGGGTGTCGCCCGCCCGGCCGAGCGAGGCGCGGAGCAGGACCTCTCCGTCGCGGGCGAGGTGGGGCCACTTCGGTCGAGGTAGGTGCACGCCGTCACGGCCCACGGCGTCGCGGCCACGGGCGCTCTGTCCGCGGCGAGGCACGAGGAAGCCGGTCCCCTCCGTCGGCGGGACGTCGTCGGCGCCGACGCGGAAGGTGACGAGGACGACCGAGGCGTAGTCGATCCCTTCGAGCAGCGCCGCCGCCTCCTCGTCGTGCTCGCGGAGCAACGCCGCGGTGACGGTTGCGGGTGTGGCCAGGACGACGCCGCCGGCTTCGAGCGACGCGCCGGCCGTGGCGACGCTCCATCTCCGACCTCGCGCCCAAGGTGCTCGGCTGCGGTTCCCAGTCGGATGTCGACCCCTCGTGACCGCAGGCCGTCCGCCATCGTCTCGACCATTGTCGCCATCCCTCCCTGGAGGGCCCAGAAGAGGGGCGGCGTTCCGTCCGTCGGTTCAGGGCCGGACGCGCCCGCCGCCGAGGCCTCCACCTCGGCGCGCAGGGCCCGCATCAGCCCGCCGCGCCGCTGCGCGGCGGCGAGGAGCGGCGGGTACACCGCGGCGGCGGACATGTCGTCCACCGATCCCGCGTGGATGCCGCCCATCATCGGGTCGACCAGCGTGTCGACGATGCCGCGGCCCAACTTGCGGGCGACGAGCGGCCCCACCGAGCGGTCGCTCGATGGGGCCGCGGACGTCGGGGCGGGGCAACACGGCGTCGCGGACGAGGGCCAGCCGGCCGCGCAGGGTCGAGGGTGCCCGATCGCGGCGGTTGGCCACAGCCGCGTCGGGATCCCCATCACCAGCCCCTCGGGCAGGCGGCGCAGCCTGCCGCGTGCCCACACCGAGGCTCCCCTCGCCTGAATCGGGACGAGGGCTTTCCCCGATACCGGCCTCACGGCACAGTGCCGCCGCCTCCGGTCGGCGCCCGAGGAAACCGTCGGGCCCGAGGTCGACGGCGCGCCCGGCGATCGAGGTGGTCCGCAGGGCGCCGCCGAGACGCTCCGAGGACTCGAGGACCACGACCTCGGGCGCGTCCGCGGGTCGGCTCGGCGCCGCCCGTCAGCTCCCAGGCGGCCGCCAGCCCGGCCACACCTCCGCCCACGACGACGACCCGCTCGGTCGCCATGGCTCAGCGCCCCTTCGGGTCCGCCCGGTCCGCCCGTGTCCGTCCGCCCGTCCGCTCGGCCGTCCACCGCTCGGCGGATTGCACGAACCCCGCCAGCACCGCGACGAAGGCGGGATCGTCGTTCAGCGACGCCGTGCGGCGGTAGGAGATCCCGCACTCGGCCGCCACCGCGGCCAGCTCGACGTCGAGGTCGTAGAGCACCTCGAGATGGTCGGCCACGAAACCGACCGGGCACACCACGACGGCGTCGACCTCGCCGGTCGCGGCCAGCGCGCCGCACTTCGTCGCGTACGTCGGGTCCGAGCCAGGGCTCGGGGGTGCGGCCTGCGCTCTGCCAGGCCACCGACCACTCGTCGAGCCCCGCCGCGCCCGCCACGAGAACGGGCGGACTCGGCCAACTGCTCCGGATAGGTGTCGCCCGACGCCACGATCCGCTCGGGGAGCGAGTGGGCGGTGAAGACCACGCGCGTCCGCGGTCCGTCGCGCCACCGGTCGCCTGGATCCGCCCCGCCAGGAGCTCGACCAGTCCCGGGTTCGCCGTACCAGGGTCCGATGGGCACGAAGGGCACTGCCGTCGCCGTCGCCCGATCCGCGCCGCGCCCGCCAGAGCCTCGGCGGCGCGGGTCGAGGTACTCGCCCGAGCCCATGGACGACGAGTGCGGAGTCAGGACGAGGCCGACGACCTTCTCGAGCCCGCCGCCCGGACGGCGGCGACCAGGCGGGCCACCGCGTCCTCGATGAGCGGCTCGGTGTGCTTCGCCCCGAAGACGACGACGTAGCGTCCCGGCGAGCGCCGGTCCAGCTCGG
Source organism: uncultured Acidimicrobiaceae bacterium (assembly GCA_963767195.1). Classification (GTDB taxonomy): domain Bacteria; phylum Actinomycetota; class Acidimicrobiia; order Acidimicrobiales; family RAAP-2; genus Bog-473. The sequence goes on from CAVYDA010000002.1 coordinate 90,619, forward strand.
CGCGGAGCGCGTCGACCTGGGCCCGCGTGCGCTCGGCCAGGGGTGAGACGCCGCCGATGGCGGCGTAGCGGGCCTCCAGCTCGGCCAGCTGCGCCGGTTCGGGCGGGCGCCCTCGCCGGATGCGGGTGTAGAAGGGCTCGATCTCCGCCGGGTCGGCCGGAGTCCCGTGGGCCATCACCAGGACGCCGACGTTCACGGCCGGGCCGTCTCGTGGTGCACCAGGTCGGCGACGGCGCGGAGGATCCCCGGGTCGGTCTCGGGCAGCACGCCGTGCCCGAGGTTGAAGACGTGCCCGCCGCCTCGGTCGCCGCCCCGTCGCCCTCCGGCGGTACGCGGCCGCCGCCAGGACGGCCCGCGTCGCCTCCTCGACGACCGGCCACGGGGCCAGGCAGATGGCCGGATCGAGGTTCCCCTGCAGCGAATGGTCGCGGGCCGACGCGGCGACGGCGCTTCGTCCAGGGGGACCCGCCAGTCCACCCCGACGACGTCCGATCCGGCGCCGCCCATCGAGCGCGAGGAGCTCTCCCGTTCCGACCCCGAAGAGGATGCTCGGCACGCCGAGGTCGGCCAGCCCCGACAGCACGGCCCGGGTGGCCGGCAGCGCGAAGCGTGCGTACTCGGCGGGGGAGAGCGCTCCGGCCCAGCTGTCGAAGAGCTGGAAGGCCTGGGCGCCCGCGAGCACCTGCGCCCGCAGCGAGGCCACCGCCATGTCGGCCAGTCGAGCCATGAGCCGGTCCCACAGGTCGGGCGCCGAGTGCATGAGCGCCTTCACCCGGGCGAAGGTGCGCGACGGCCCGCCTTCGATCATGTAGCTCGCCACGGTGAACGGTGCCCCGGCGAAGCCGATCAGCGCCACGCCGCTCCCGGACAGCTCCGCCGCGACCAGCTTCGCCGCCTCGGCGACGTAGGGCGCGTCGGCCTCCGGGACGAAGGGACGCAGTCGGTCGAGGTCGTCCTCCCCGGAGAAAGGGTGTGCGATCACCGGCCCGCGGCCCGCCTCGATCTCGACGCCGAAGCCGACGGCATGCAGCGGCACCACGATGTCGGAGAACAGGATCGCCGCGTCCACCCCGTAGCGGCGGACCGGTTGCAGGGTCAGCTCGGCGGCGAGCGGCGCGTCCGAGATGGCCGCGAGGATGGAGCCGCTCCCCCGGGCGGCCCGGTACTCGGGGAGCGCCCGCCCGGCCTGGCGCATGAACCACACCGGCGTGCGGGACACCGGCTGGCCGAGACAGGCGCGGACGAGGGGGGTGTCGGCGGCGCCCGCGTCGGGCCCGCCCCTCGAGCTGAGCATCGCACTCCTTTCGGCACGCCCGTCCTCCCGGCACGCCCGGCGGGTACCTCCGGCCGCTCATCGTCAGGCGCGACCAGCGGCGCGCCGGGGCGCCCGTCCGCTCCGGCGCGGTCCCCGTCCACCCGGGCGCGGTCCCCGTCCGGGCCCCCGCGCGGTCGCGGCGGGGCGCCGGCGGGCGAGACCCGGCCTTCGCCATCCCGTTCTAGACTGGACCGTTTCTCCGCTCGCCGCCGGTGGCAGGACGCCGGACGTGGGGAGGAAGGGGAGTGGGTGGCCGAACATCCCGAGCTGGAGGCGGAGCAGCAGTACCTCGATCGCGCCTACGACGGCTTGGAATTCATGCGGGGCGAGGCCCGGCACATGCTCGACGGCGTCCTGGACCTCGGTCGCGGCGGCACCTTCCAGTCCCGGACCGAGCGCGACATCGTGGTCCGCACCAGCCTCGCCCGCCTGGAGCAGCTCGACATCGGGGACCAGGCGCTGTACTTCGGGCGCATCGACCGGCTGCCCGAAGACGGCCGATGCCGGCGAGTCGTTCCACATCGGGCGCCTGGCCGTCTCGGGGCCGGACCACGAGCCGCTCGTCGTCGACTGGCGCGCGCCGGTGGCCGAGCCCTTCTATCGAGCGACCGGGCTGGACCCGCAGGGCCTGGCGCGGCGCCGCCACCTCGCCGTGCGGGGCCGCACGGTCGTCGGCCTCGAGGACGAGTACTTCGAGACCTCGGGCGCGAACGGCGCCGGCCCGCGACGGCGGGAAGGGTCCGACCTCGCGTTGTCCTCGACTCGACCGGTACAGGAGGCGAGGGCCTGCTCACCGACGGCCTCGTCCTCGGCGGTCCCGGCGCGCTCCTCTCGGCCCTCGGGCAGGCGCGGACCGGGCAGCATGGGCGACATCGTGGCCACGATCCAGCGCGAGCAGGACGAGATCATCCGCTCGCCCCTGGCCGGGTGTCCTCGTCGTCCAGGGCGGGCCCGGGACGGGCAAGACCGCGGTGGCGCTGCACCGCGCCGCCTACCTGCTCTACACGCACCGCTTCCCGCTGGAGCGCCAGGGCGTCCTCGTCGTCGGGCCGAACCCCCTGTTCCTCCGCTACATCGAGCAGGTGCTGCCCTCGCTCGGCGAGACCGGGGTCAGCCTCTCGACCGTGTCGGGCCTCGTGCCCGAGGTACGCGTGCGCGGGGTGGACGAGCCCGAGGTGGCCTCGCTCAAGGGCGACGCGCGCATGGTCAAGGTCCTGGCCCGCGCCGTGCGCACCCGGCAGCGGCCGCTGCGCGACGACCTCGTCGTGCCCTTCGGGGCCGGCGTCCTCCGGCTGCCCGCCGCGGCCACCGAGGAGATCGTGGCCCTGGCCCGGCGGCGTCCGGGCACGCACAACGCCCGGCGCCGCTTCGTCGAGGCGCAGGTGCTCCGGGCGCTGGCCGACGAGTACCGCAGGCGGCTCGAGCGCGGTCAGGCCGACGACCCGAGCGCAGGCGAGGCCGACGGCGACGGCGCCGGCGACGCGGACGACCGAGAGGAGCGCGAGGACCTGGCCCACCGGCTGCGTCGCACGCCCGAGGTGGCCGAGGCGCTCAATCGCATGTGGCCGCGGCTCTCGCCGCACGAGCTGGTGCACGACCTGCTCGGCGCCCGCCCGCTGCTGGCGGCCGCGGGCAAGGGGAGCCTGACGCCCGACGAGGTCCAGCGGCTGTACCGGCCCCGCAGCGCCTCCCTCGACGCCGTGGCCTGGACGGCGGGCGACGCCGCGCTCGTCGACGAGGCGCGGGCCGTCCTCGGGCCTCGCCGCGGCCGCCCGGCCCGCTCCCGGTCCGCACGCAGCGAGGAGGGGTCGGCGCACGAGGGTGGCTTCTGGCCGGCGGGGCTCGCCGCTTCGCCCGCGCCTGCGCCTGTCTCGGGAGGAGGATCCGCCACCGGTGCGGCGCATGGCCGAGGAGGAGATCCGCTCCTTCGGCCACATCGTGGTCGACGAGGTGCAGGACCTCTCTCCCATGCAGTTGCGGATGCTGGCCCGCCGCTCGCTCTCGGGCTCCATGACGGTGGTGGGTGACATTGCGCAGGCGACCGGTCCCTGGGCCCCGACCGACTGGGACGACGTGATCCGTCACCTCAGCCCGCAACGCACGCCGTCGCATGGTGGAGCTGACCGTGAGCTACCGCACGCCCGCCGAGGTGGTCGCGCTGGCGGCGCAGGTCCTCGCCGTGGCGGCGCCCTCCGTCCGTCCGCCGCGGCCGGTGCGCAAGGCGGGCCGACCGCCACGCATCGTGCGGACGGCGCGGGTGTCCCTCGCCGCCACCGCGGCCGAGCTGGCCCGGGTCGAGGTGGCGGCCGTGGCTCCGGGCCGGGTGGCGGTGCTGGGGGCGGCGTCGATCCTGCCCGAGGTGACCAGGGCGCTGGCCGACGCCGGCCTCGACCCGGTCGACCCGCGCGACCCGGCGGGCGCCGGGCTGGCGGCCGGGCTGGTCGTGCTCCCGGCCGACGAGGCCAACGGGCTCGAGTTCGACTCGGTCGTCGTGGTGGAGCCCTCGCTCGTGGCCGCCACCGGCGGCGACACCTCCGGCGAGGCCCCGCCCGTCGTCGACGACACGGGGATTGCGGGCCCTCTACGTCGCGCTGACCCGGCCGACCCGACGCCTCGTCGTCGTCCACGCCGGTCCGCTTCCGGTGGAACTGCGTTGACCTGGGACTCCGGGGGTCTCGACGTTCTCACCAGCATGTTGGCGCCCCGAACTCGGCGTGAACTAGAAATTCACTTGTGACCCAGGCCGTCTCGGCTGAAATGCCCGCTCCCCAGGGCAAGATCGTCCACGACCGACCGCCCATGCTGGCGATCGGGGTGATGATCTGGCTCGGGTCCGAGCTGATGTTCTTCAGCGGGCTCTTCGCGGCCTTCTTCACCATCCGGGCCAACACCATCGGCCCGTGGCCGCCGGCGGGGACCGAGCTCGACACGTTGCGGGCCGGGTTCTTCACGCTGGTGCTGGTGTCGTCCAGCTTCACCATGCAGTACGCCGTGTACCAGACGGAATGGCGCCGGCGCCGCTCGGCGCGCATCTGGATCGTCGCCACGATCCTCCTCGGCGCCGCCTTCCTGGGCAACCAGCTGTACGAGTGGCTCTTCAGCCCGACGCGCTGGTACACGAACGCCTACGGCTCGCTCTTCTACATCATGTCGGGCCTGCACGGCCTGCACGTCTTCATCGGCCTCGTGGCCATGGTCTTCCTCCTCGGTCGCATGCGCGGCGACATCGGCGGCGACCCGGGCGAGCTGTCGGTCGTCCAGGGCGTCTCGTACTACTGGCACTTCGTCGACATCGTGTGGGTCGGGCTCTACAGTTGCCTGTTCCTCCTCAAGTAGGGATGCGGATCACCTCCTCTCAGGCGCACGCTGGCGGGGCCGTCCGCGGCCACGGCGCGGGCGCACCCTCGGCACCGCCGCCGTCCGCGCCGCGCTGCTCGGCGTGGCCGGGCTCGCCAGCCTGGCCGTGTTCTCGTGGAGCGGCGGCAACCCGGCCGGGGCCAGCGGGCACACCGACCCACGAAGGCTCGGTGTCGCACGCCGCGGCGGTCTCGCAGGGCATGCGGCCCCGTCAACACCAAGGGCGTGTCACCCACCCCCAACTCGGGCAACCCCTTCACCAGCTCGAACCTGCACTGTCACAACCGGCATCTCGTCTCCTACGGCAACGACGTCCATCACCTACGCCAACCCGACCCCAGTCGTTCATCACCGCCGGGCGCCTGCTCTTCGCCCAGACCTGCTCGAGCTGCCACGGCAACGACGCCAACGGCGTCAACCCCGAGGGCCAGCCGACCATCGGGCCGAACCTGCAGGGCGTCGGCGCGGCGACCGTCGACTTCTGGGTGAGCTCGGGCCGTATGCCCGCCGCCGACGTCAAGGCGGTGGAGGCCGAGCGCCGGCCCACCCGCCTGACCGCTCTGCAGGCGCTGGAGCTCGCGGCGTGGGTCAACTCCCTGGACCCGGCCGTCCCCGCCGTGCCCTACCCCCACCTGGCGGGCGCGGACCAGTCCGTCGGCGACGACCTGTTCTCGCTCAACTGCGCCGCCTGCCACACCATCACCGGCTCGGGTGACGCGCTGGCCTTCGGGACCAACGCGCCGTCGCTCGAGGTCCGTTCGATCACGGCGCACGCAGGTGGCCGAGGCCATCCGGACCGGACCGGCCAACATGCCCCGCTTCTCGGGCAACCTCTCCGACGCCCAGGTGCGCGACATCACGTCGTACGTGACCGGCCGGCTCGAGCATCCGACCAACCCGGGCGGGTTCTCCCTCGGCGGTGTCGGCCCCGTCGCCGAGGGCTTCGTCGCGCCTGCTCCTCGGCGTGGGCGGTCTCGCCCTCATCTGCTTCTGGATCGGAGAGCGTTCGTGAGCGCAACGGACGCGGACCACCAGCCGTCGCGCACCCGGGTGCCCATGCCCGTGGCGGCGCTCAGCGACCCGCACATGGGCGACGCGGCGCGGCACCCCCAACGAGCCGAGCGCATCATCGCCGCCATCTTCGTCTTGGCCATGGTCTTCTTCGCCCTCTTCGGCGCCGCGTACTGGCAGAACTGGAACCCGTGGGCGCTGGGCGGGACGATCGGCGCCGGGATGTTCCTCCTGGGCTTCGGCCTGACCGCGTGGGGCAAGTACCTCATGCCGCAGGGTCCCTTCGTCGAGGAGCGCCACGCGCTCGCCTCGACCCCGGAGGAGCGCGACTCCATGTCGGCCGCGCTGGTCGAGCGCTCCGCGGTGGTCGTCAAGCGGCGCCGGCTCCTCGGCGGACTGTTCGCGGCGGGGGCGGGGATCTTCGGGATCGTGGCGCTGTTCCCGCTGCTGCGCTCGCTCGGTCCGGTGCCCGGCGAACTCCCTCGAGGTCACCGACTGGCGCGACGGGACGGTCCTGGTCGACTCGAACGGGCGCGCCGGTGCGCAAGAGCACCCTGGTGGTGGGCGGGATCATGACCGTCTACCCCGAGGCGACGGTCAACCCCGGACGGGCGAGATCACCGAGAACGGGCAGGCGATCGACCAGACCGTGCTCATCCGGGTCTCGGACCAGCCCTTCACGACCGTCCCGGGACGCGAGAACTGGACGCCCGACGGCTACGTCGCCTACTCCAAGGTCTGCACCCACCTGGGCTGCCCGGTCGGCCTCTACGAGCAGGAGCTCGAACTGCTGGTGTGCCCGTGCCACCAGTCGATGTTCAACGTGCGCAACGGCGCCGTCCCGCAGTTCGGGCCGGCTCCCCGCCCGCTGCCGCAGCTGCCGCTCGGCTACGACTCGGACGGCAACCTCATCGCGACGGCGGCTATGACCAGCCGGTCGGCCCCGGCTTCTGGGAGCGCACCACATGAGCGTGACCGTCACGGCAACGGCAAGGCGAGCAGGACCAAGCGGGCCGCTCGCACGGAGATGGGGCCCTACGGCCACGTCGGCAAGCTGGTCGACGAGCTCGACGACCGCCTCGGGGTGGCCAAGGGCGGCCGCGACCTGCTCGACAAGATCTTCCCGGACCACTGGTCCTTCATGCTGGGCGAGATCGCCCTGTACTCGTTCGTCGTGCTGATCGCGACGGGCATCTTCCTCTCGCTGTACTTCGTCCCCTCGACCAACCAGGTCATCTACCACGGCAGCTACAAGCCGCTGGACGGCCAGTACGTGTCCGAGGCCTACCGCTCGACCGTGAGCATCTCCTTCGACGTCCGCGGCGGCCTCCTGATGCGCCAGATGCACCACTGGGCGGCCGACATCTTCATCGGCTCGATCATCGTGCACATGGCCCGCATCTTCTTCACCGGCGCCTTCCGCAAGCCGCGCGAGCTGAACTGGACCATCGGCATCACCATGCTGATCCTGGCCATCTTCGAACGGCTTCATCGGCTACTCGCTGCCCGACGACCTCATCTCGGGCACGGGCCTCCGCATCGCCTACTCGATCGCTGCTGTCGATCCCGCTCGTCGGCAGCTACCTCGCGTCGTTCCTCTTCGGCGGCAGCTTCCCGGGCGACATCATCATCCCGCGCTTCTTCATCATCCACGTCCTGATCCTCCCGCTGGTCATGCTGCGGGCTGATCGGCGGCGCACCTCGGCCTGCTGGTCCGCCAGAAGCACACCCAGTTCCCCGGCGAGGGGCGGACCGAGCACAACGTGGTCGGCTCGCCCATGTTCCCGACGTTCATGGCCAAGACGACCGGCTTCCTCTTCATGGTGCCGGCGCGCCTCGGCCCTGCTCGGGGCGTTCGCCCAGATCAACCCGATCTGGCAGTTCGGCTCCTACGACGCCGTCCAAGATCTCCTACGCCGTCCAGCCCGACTGGTACATGGGCTGGCTCGACGGCGCCCTGCGCATCATGCCGTCGTGGGAGTTCGCCGGCTGCGGGCCACACGATCCCCTTCGAGGTCTTCCTGCCCGCGGTCGTCTTCCCCGGCCTCATCTTCACCATCTGCCTCGCTGTGGCCGTCCATCGAGCGGCGCTGCACGGGGGACAACGAGATGCACAACCTGCTCGACCGGCCGCGGGACCGGCCGAAGCGCACGGCGGCCGGCGTGGCCATGCTCGGCGCTCCTCTTCACGCTGTTCGTGGCGAGCTCGACCGACGTGCTGGCCAACTTCTTCCACGTCTCGCTCAACGCGACGCTGTGGTTCTTCCGCATCGCGGTCTTCGTGGTGCCGGTCGTGGCCGGGCTCGTCACCTAGCAGATCTGCCTGGAGATGCAGGGCGTCGCAGGGCATCGGCAAGCGCAAGCGGGCGCTCATCGTGCGGCGCTCGGCCCGCGGCGAGTACTCCACCGTGCCGGCGGCGCCGCGACCCGACGACGTGCACAGCGAGCTCGGCCCCGAGCCGGTGCCCGAGCGCATCGACATCGCCCCGTTGAACACGAACGGACCGAGCGTCCCCGAAACGTCTCCGACGGGCGTGCGCCAGGTCAGTCGCTGAAATCGCGGCCGGGCACCCCGCGACCTCTGGGTCAGCGTCGAGACCGTCCACGCCGTCACCTACTTCGCACCGTCCTGCCGCTCCGCGCTGCGAGAGGCGGGCCTGCGCGGGTTCTGGTCGGGGTACTTCGCCGCCCGTGCTGCGCCGCTCGGCCGGGCGACCGCGGCGACGGTGAGCGCGGCCTTCTACGGCTTCCATCCCTCCATGGTCGACCGGGCCGTCCCTGACTGCTGGGACACGGTGGCCCCCGAGACCCTGTCGCGATCCGCGCCACGGCCGCGGCGACCGCTCTCGGCGACCTCTGCAGCACGGGGCGCGGACCGGACTGACCTCAGCCCTGCCGCTGCTGCGGCGGGCGGTGGACGCCGCCGACGGGGCGGGACGTGTGCTGGCGGGAGCCAACCGGTCGCTGTGGCGCCGGTCCCGCTCGAGGCCGGCGGCGGACGGCCTGGCCGAGGCGTGGCAGGCCTGTACCGCCCTGCGCGAGCACCGGGGAGACGGGCACGTCGCCGCGCTGGTGACGGCGGGGGTCGGCGGCCTCGACTCCCACCTGCTGGCGTCGGGCACGACCGGCGTGACGCCCGAGTTGCTCCGCGACAGCCGGGGCTGGAGCGCCGAGGACTGGGATCGCGGCAGAACCGACCTGGCGTCGCGCGGCCTGCTGCACGACGACGGGCGTGCGACCGACTCGGGTCGAACGCTGCACGCCTCGGTCGAGGCCCGGACCGACCTCCTGGCCGAGCCGCCCTACGCCGCTTTCAGCGACACGGCACTCGCCGACCTGCAGGGCGCGCTCGGCGCGTGCGCGGCGGAGATCGCCGCCTCGGGCGTCGTCCCGTACCCCAACCCGATGGGGTTGCGGCGCGCCTGAGCGTGGACCGGTCCGGCGGACTGTTCCGGACTGCACCGTCTGCGTCGAGTCCACGACGGGACCGGCGAGGGACCCATCGGTCAACGAGGCACGGTGAGTCCTCGGCGAGGCTGTGCACACGGTTGGTGGCTACGATTTGGCCGGTGCGGCCGGTAACGAGCGCCGCGTCGGTCAGTTGCTGGACGATTTTTCCTGGAGGTCCGATTGACCATGTTCCCCGCTACTTTTCTCAGTACGGCCAGTCGTGCCGGGCTCGCAACCGTCATCGCCATCGGGATCGTCGGGCTGATCGGGACCGAGGCGTTCGCGGCAAATCCAACCTCGACGGTTCACACGACCGGATCGCCGCTGTCCAAGACGGCGCCGCCGATGTGCACACCGAGCCAGGTTCGTGAGCACAGCGTCGACGAACCACGCGGCGTATCCCCCTGGGGAGATGATCGTGATGAAGTCGTCGATCACCAACATCTCGGGCTCGGCTTGCTCCATCGCGCTCGGGTTCCAGCCCGGCTCTTCACCGGCGTTCCTCGTGGAGAATTCCTCCGGGACCCAGGTGTGGAGTCGCTGTTGGATCCACGACGAACCGGGGGCCTGCAGTCAGGTGTTCCACGTACACACGTTGCGTTCCGGCCGTACCTACGAGCAGAAGGCGACATGGGACCAGAAGTCGGGACCCGACGGCGGTCCGGTCGTTCAGGTACCCCAGGGGCAGTACACGTATTCGACGTTCTACGCGTTTCTTCCCTATGAGCCTTCCGTGACGTTCGACATCACCGTCGGCTGATCATGATTGCTGGGCCATCGCCCGGCGCCTCTCCTCGTACCACTGACGCTGGATCGAGTCCTCGTGCTACTTCGGCTTCGGTGGCGGCCACTCCGGAACGAGGCCGAGTTGCTTGCACAGCGACCGTGACGACACCATCTGGCCCGAGTAGCTGACGGCATCGGGGTCGTCGGCCAGCCAGGCGGCCACCTCTCCGGCCACCTCCGGCGGGGCCGGCACGTGGCCGGCCTGCACGAGGACCTTGTCGGTCCCCGAGGCGCGCATCGACTCGGTCAGGGTGAGACCCGGTGCGATGGAGAAGGCTGAGATGCCCGAGGAGGCGAACTCCACGTGGCACATGTCCGTCACCCGGTGGAAGGCGGCCTTGGCCGCGGCGTACGCCACCCCCCAGCCGCCGCGACCCGCCGGAGCCGGCGGCGTCGTGAACGCCGCCTCGGAGAGCATGTTGACCAGCCGGCCATCCCTGCGCTCGATCATCTGGGGCAGCAGGAGCTGGGTCAGCAGGAGGGGGTGGAGGTAGTCGCCCACCAGGCAGCGCTCGGCCAACTCCAGCGGCAGATCCAAGATGCGGTCCATGGTCCCCGGACCCTGATAGATCGCGTTGTTCACCAGAACGTCCACCCGACCGGCCCGCTCGAGCGCCTGCGCCGCCGCGCGCTCGACCGACGCGCGCTGCATCAGGTCCATGGGCACGACGTGCGCCGCGGCGCCGAGCCGTTCGATCTCGGCTGCCGTCGACTCGAGACTGCCCGGGATCGGCGTCGCGTCGTCGGTCGACAACACGCTCGAGGGCTGGGCCCGGCCGTCTCCCTCGTGCACCGTGCGGGCGGTGATCACGACGTCGAAGCCCCGCCTGGCCAGCGCGACGGCGGCACAGCGACCAATGCCGCGGCTCGCTCCGGTCACCAGTGCCACGCGACGCGGTGTGCTCCCGGTCGACGGCATTTACATCATCCCGGCGATCTGGTGGCCGCCGTCGACGTGGAGGACCTGCCCGTTGATGTACGCGGCGTCGTCGCTGCAGAGGAAGGCCACCACCGCCGCGATGTCCTCGGGGCGACCGAGGCGCCGGGTCGGGTTCGCCGAGGCGAGCCGGTCTACGACGTCCGACGGCACCATGGCGGTGGCGGTCGCGGTCAGGATGAAGCCCGGCGCGATGGCGTTGGCGCGTATGCCGTCGCGCCCATAGCGCACGGCGAGGTGGCGCACCAGCTGGTTGAGGGCGGCTTTCGACGCCCCGTAGGACACGCGGGTCGACTCGCCGATGGTGCTCGTCCCTGACGAGATGGCGACGATCGATCCCCCGCCGCGCTCGACCATGTGCGGGATGGCGTAGCGGGCCAGGAGCAGCGCGCCGCGGGTGATGACCGCCAGCGCGCGGTCCCAGACCCCGAGTTCGACCCCGACCGCGTCGGTGTCGAGGCGGGGATGGCTCCACGCCGCGTTGTGGTCGATCGCATCGACACCGCCGAACTCGGCCACCGCCTGCGCCACGAAGTCGGCGACGGAGTCCTCGCTGCGCACGTCGCACACGAGGCCTACGGCCGACCCGCCGTTCGCGCGGACGTCGTCCGCCACCGCTGCCGCGCCGCCCGCCGCCACGTCCCCCACGACGACGTGCGCGCCCTCGGCCGCCAGCTGTCGCGCCGTGGCTCGGCCGATGTCCGAAGCTCCGCCGCTCAGAAGCACGACCTTGCCAAGGAGCCGGCGTCCACGCCCGCCTGGCGCGTCGACTTCGGGCCCCGCCACGTCAGTCGTTGCGCTCGGGGAGACCGAGGGTGGTCACCGTCAGCGCCTCTCCATGGGCCGAGGTCATCGGGACATGCTAGGCCTGGCCTTCCACCCGCTCCCTGAGCTCGTCGGCCGGCTTGCCTCGGGTTGCCCGGCGGGCTCGCGGCGGGTGGTCCGGCCGGCTCACCGATTAGGCCGGAGTCGCAACGCCGTGGCAGCATCGCACAGTCCGCGTCCACCGTACGTTCGCATTCGTCGACGTCTCCGGCTTCACCGCGCTCACCGAGCTCGAGGGGGACGAGCACGCCGTCGACGTGCTGACCGCATTCCGGGCTCTCCTGCGCGACATCTGCTCGCGCCGGGGGGTGCGCATCGCCAAGTGGCTGGGTGACGGGGTCATGCTCGTGTGCGTGGACACCCGGCCGCTGCTCGAGGCCATCCTTGAGATACACCACGTGGTCTCGGAGGTATCCGGGCCGGCGGGGACCGTCTCCATCCGCTCCGGCGTCACCTCGGGCGAGGTGATCCTGATGGAAGGCGACGACTACGTCGGGCACTGCGTGAACGTTGCGGCCCGGCTCTGCGACCTGGCCGCTGCCGGCGAGGCGCTGGCCGCCCCTTCGGTAATGGACCGGCTGCCAAGCTGGGGCACAATCCACGAGGAGACCCAGGTCACGCTGCGCGGCGTCGAGAAGCCGGTCCCCGCGTCGAGCATCCGGATGGCCAAAGTCGACGGCGACGCGGACCAGGACCCGATCTGCGGGCTGCCGATGACGCCCGAGACGGCCGAGGAGATCGCGCACGACGCCCGCGGGCGCGACCGTGCTCTTCTGTTCGACGGGGTGCATCGACACTTGGCGCCGCCGCCCACGAGGACGGGTTTCGGTCGAGGATCCCAGAGGCTGACCGCAGCACCAAGTCGACGGAGAACTTGGCCTCGAGTCGACCGAGAACTTGGGGTTATGGCGCCGCGGGTGCGGCAGGGTACAAGTTGCCGGGTTGGCAGTGGAGCGTGATGTTCACCGGATTGCCGGTGTCGTTCACGTTGACGGTCATCTGCGGACTGTTCAACGGGGCCCAGGTCACGCTGACGGACTTCCCCGCCGCGAACGCGTTTCGCAAAGCGGCCCGAATCTCCTGGTCGACCGCGGGCTGAGCCGCGAGCGCGTGGAAGACGGCGCGAGCCTCGTGCGCCTGATGTGGCGCCAGGCCATAGACGCCCGACGCCTCGACGGCAGCGGCCACGGTCGAAGCACCCTGGACCGCCGCCTGCGCATGGCCGTGGTTTGGGCTACCGCTGACCAGCATGTCGTTGAGATGCTTCACAACCATTCCCACCGCCATGGCCCAACAGTAGCGCAATGGGTATGTGACATGCGAGGGGGGTTGTTACCCGCTCGCCCCGCCGGGTTCCCTGCGGCTCTGTGAGCACCCGAGGCCGACCAGGTATTTGGTCTCGACGGGCAGCCTGCGTCGACCGCGACGACTGTGGTGGTCCGGGCTCGAGTTCGAGTACCCCGGGGCGAATGTCTCTGTGCTGCTCGGGTGAGGAGGAGGGCTGCAAGCGCGCCTCGACAGGAGTGAAACGAAAGGTGAGACGGAGGCTCGCTCTGCTCGACTCGACTTCACTTTGAATCGCCCGACCGGCTCGGGCTCGGCGACGCCGAATGGCTCGCGCTCAGCGACGCCGAATGGCTCGCGCTCAGCGACGCCGAGTCGCGCGCTTCTTGGCCGGCGTCCGCTTCGCCGTGGCCCGCTTCTTCACGCTTCGCTTCACCGGCGCCCGCTTCGCGGTGGCGCTCTTCTTGACCGTGCGCTTCGCCGGTGCCTTCTTCGCCGTCGCGCGCCTCTTGGCTGTGCGCTTTTGCGCCGTGGCCAGCTCGTCGACCCAGCTCGTGCCGCGGGCCCTTCTCGTCGCAGCCTGCTGGCTCCTCGTGAGGTACGTGTAGCCGTCCCGGGTCCAGAGCTGAATGAGGAGAGTGCTGCCGTCCGCCGACTCCTCGAAGTCCGCGTGCATCAGACCCTGCGTGATCTCAACCCAGGTCACACGGATGGAAAGATCCCGTTGGAAGGCACTGATGAGAGCGGCCCTGATCGCGGCATTCAGGGAGGGAGGCATCGCCTTGAGGACCGCTCTCGCCTCCGTCTCCTGATCAGCGGTCAACGTCTGGTAGAGCCCGACGCTGTTCACAACGTCCGCGATGGTCGAGGTACTGCCGACATTCGCTTTGACCGTGGCGTATGAGGGTGCCAAGGGATCGTTGATTGCTTCGTCGATCACTTTTTGCAGGACCAGGCCCACCGCCATGACCCGATACTAACGCAATAGGTATGTGAAATGCCTGGGAAATGTCGACCGCTTCACTCAACACTTCCTCGGCCCTCGGTTAAATGCCACACTTGCACCCATGCAGGCGCGTCGAGCGGCCGGAGCCGGGTAACGTGCCGCTAGCCCCACCTCGGCTCGAGTTCGTGGTTCGTAACGGGAAGCATTTGGCCTTCCAGCGCGCCGGGACCGGACCGCCCGACCTGGTTTACGTCGCCGGTTCTATGGCCATGAGCCAAGCCTGGCAGGACGCAGCGACGGCGAGGCCGTTACGGCGACTGGCCAACTTCTCGCTCTTGGTGACCTACGACCAGCTCGGAATGGGCCGTTCCGATCGCATGGAGCTCGCGGCCCTCCCGTCCATCTACGACTTGGCCGATGATCTCGAAGCCGTGATCGCGGCAGCCGGCGTCACCGACCCCGTGCTGTTCGGAACACACAACGGCGGCGCCGTGGCTGCCATCTACGCCTCGAGGCATCCGGTCCGGCAACTTGTGCTCTGCAACACCTGGGCCCGCCTCGAGCGGGCGCCCGACTTTCCGATCGGGTTCCCCAAAGCGGTCCTGGACCGCACGGAGGAGCGGTACCGCAACGAATGGGCCCAGGGCGCGATCTTCAACCAGTTCGCGCCTCGCCACGGTCAAGCGCCGCCGGTGCAGGCGGAGCTGGACGCGACCAGCCATGACCAGCTGATCGGTCTGTTCACGATCAACCGCACGTACGACATCCGTGCCGTCCTGCCTCACATCAGCGCGCCGACTCTCGTGGTCCACCTGGAGGACAACTACAGCATCCGACCGGATCAGGGAAAGTTCCTGGCCGAGACCATTCCGAATGCCCGACTCGTTTTGTTGTCCGGGGGAGACCAATTATTCCTCCGCAACTACGCCGATCCCGTCATCGACGAGCTGGAGCGATTCGTGACCGGGACCCTGAAGCCGTTCTCGGACTCGGCGCGACACGCAATGCTCTTCACCGACATCAAGAACTCGACATCGATCGCCGAATCCATCGGTGACGATTCCTGGGGAGCGAAGATCGGCGATCACAATGAGCTGATGCGCCGCCTCATCCACACCCATCACGGTGAGGAGTGCAAGCACCTCGGGGACGGGTTCCTCGCGGCGTTCGACGACACATCCGACGCCATCCGCTTCGCGCTCGCCGCGATGGAAGCGGCGCCGCCGCTGGACCTGGAACTGCGCGCCGGCGTCCACGTCGGCGACGTCACCCGCATGGACGAGCGCGATTTCTCCGGGGTCCAGGTGCACCTGGCCCAGCGGATCAGCGCCGCGGCCGAGGACGGTCAGGTGCTGGTCTCCGTCGCCGCCCGCGACGAGTGCGAAGGGTCGGGCCTCATGTTCGAGGACCGGGGCGCGCGACCTTCAAGGGCATCTCGGGCGAGACGCAAGATGTACGAGGCCCTCCCGTAGAACCTGGTCGTCCCGGGTTGACATGTGACTAAATAGTCACATATAGTGTGTGACGTGGACGGAGTGTTCAGGGCCCTGGCCGATCCGACGAGACGCAGCCTGCTGGACGAGCTGTTCGAGCGCGACGGGCAGACCCTGGGCATGTTGGAGGAGAGGTTCGCCATGACGCGCTTCGGCGTCATGAAACACCTCAAGGTGCTGGAGGACGCGGGACTGGTGGTCACGCGGCGCCGAGGCCGCGAGAAGCTCCATTTCCTCAACCCGGTCCCGATCCGCCTGGTCCACGACCGCTGGGTGAGCAAGTACGCCGAGCCTTGGGTGGCTGGGTTGAGCGAAATCAAAGAGAAACTGGAGAGACAAATGGAAAAGGTGTACGAGATCTTCATCAAGACCACGCCGGAGCGGCTGTGGGAGGCGATCACCGACCCGGAGATCCGGGCCAAGTACAACTTCGGGGCGGCGACGAACTCGGAGTGGAAGGTGGGGTCGCCCATCAGCGTGGACGTGGCCAAGCACGACCTCCACATGGGAGAGGGCGAGGTGCTCGAAGTAGATCCGCCCCGACGCCTGGTGCACACTATGGCCGCGCTGTGGGACGACGAGGTGCGAGCGGAGGGCGTCTCGCGGGTGACGTGGGAGATCGAGTCGGTCGGCGACTCGTGTCACCTGACGTTGACGCACGACCAGATGCGCGAGGGCGCAAACTCTCAGATCTACGGCGGCTGGCCCATGATCCTGTCGGGTCTCAAGACGTGGATCGAGACCGGCGAGCTCCTGACCACCCCGGGTTCGCTGATGTACGCCTGAGGATGCGGCACCACCGAGCGGAGTGCACGCGCCGGCACCGAGCGCACATGCGTGGACCCAGAACGGCTCAGTTGGTGCCTGCGGTCTCCACCCGCGTGGCCCTGGTCACGACGGGCGGGGGCCGCACCCGCTCGAAGGCGGAGAGGGCGAGGGTGAGCACGCCGAATCCGGCGCCGAGGAGACAGACGCCGGCCCAGCCGTGCGAGCCGTAGAGCGCGCCGGCGGCGAGGGATCCGACGGCGCCGCCGACGAAGTAGCAGACCATGTACGCGCTGTTGATGCGGCTGCGGGCATCGGGTCGCAGCGAGTAGATCACGGCTTGGTTCGTGATCTGCATGCCCTGGGTGCCCATGTCGAGCACGACGATGCCAACGATGAGCGCAGCGAGGGACGTCCGACCGACCCACAGCGAGGGCGAAGGACCCCGCCAGGAGTGCGCCGGCGACCACGGTGGTGACACCGGTCCGTTCGGAGTCGGCCATTTTGCCGGCCAGGTTCGCCGCGAAGATCCCGGCCGCGCCGACGAGGCCGAACAATCCGATCACCGCGTTCGAGTAGTGGTACGGGCTCCCGGACAGCAAGAACGCAAGGCTCGTCCAAAGGACGCTGAACCCCGCGAAGGCGCACGCGCCGTGCCAGGCGCGCCGGCGCAGGACCGGTTCGGTCGCCAGAAGCCGCAAGGAGGAGCCGACCAGCTCGCCGTAACTGCGGTGCGGGCGGGGTCCTTCGGTGGGCAGTGACCGCCACAACACGACGCGAAGCAGACCATCAGCGCGGCCGAGAGCCAGTAGATCGCCCGCCATCCCGCCGCCTGGGTGACCAGCCCCGAGACCGTGCGAGCAAGCAGGATCCCGGTGAGGAGGCCCGTCATGATGCGTGCCACGACACGTCCACGGCGCTCCTCGGGCGCCAGGTCGGCGGCGAAGGGGATCATGACCTGCCCGGCCACGGATGCCCCGCCGACGAGGAAGGAGGCGAGGGCGAAGAACCACAGCGTTGGCGCCAGGGCGCAGGCGACGAGCGCGACGGGCGGCCAGGAGGAAGAGCCGTGTGACCAGGCCACGGCGCGGGTGCAGATCGCCGAGCGGGACAATCAGCAGCAGGCCGGCGGCGTAGCCGACCTGGGTGGCCGTGATGACGGCCGAGGTCGGCCCCGGCCCGCTGTGGAAGCCCCGTGCGACCTGGTGCAGGACCGGTTGGGCGTAGTAGAGGTTGGCCACGACGGCACCCGTGGCGATCGCGATGAGAACAACGAGTGGCCGGGACAATCCGGTCGGCATGGGCGCGCCTCGGGCCGGGTCGGGTCGACCAGGCCTGGATCCGCTCAGACGGTGCCGCCGCGGCGGCTCTCAGCGGTGACGCCCGTCAACGCCGTCAGGATCAGGGGCACGCCCATGAAGATGAGCCACAGCCCGAACACGAGCGAAGCACGGTGAGGAAGGCACCCATCCCGAGGACGAAGGGCCAGATGGACGAACCGGGGAAGGAGTCGACAGTGCCGGCACCGTCTTGGAGCTCCGCGTCCTCACGGTCCGAGGGCCGGTCTCCCGCGGCGTGGACCTGGCCCCAGAAGAAGTACTTGCGGCCGTGGAACCGCTGGTGCCAGAAGAAGTAGTAGAGCCCGGGCAAGAAGCCGAGCAGCGTCGCGCCGAGGAGCATGACGCCGCCCCCGTCTTCGTAGCCCCAGAACCAGTAGACGAGCCCGACGATTCCGAAGAATGCGCCGAGGAAGATCAGGAAGAGCGCCTCGATCCTCATACTGTCGCCTCGACCTTTCCGTTCGGCTTTCCGTTGTCCCGTTGCCGTTCCCGTTGCCGTGCGCACCCCGGCCGTGCGGGACGGTCAACGCGTCGGGGTGGTTGTAGTCCCACGTCGGGCGCTCGGAGCGGATCGGCGGGAGGTGGGTGTAGTTGTGGTGGGGCGGTGGCGAGGTGGTGAACCACTCCAGCGTGTGGGCGTCCCACGGGTTGTTCCCGGCCGGGATCGGGTTGCGCCACGACACGAGGAAGTTCACCAGCAGGAAGAAGAACGACACCCCGATGATGAAGGCGCCCACCGTCGAGACGATGTTGTAGCTCTGCCAGCCCAGGTTCGACGGGTAACTGGCGACCCGACGCGGCATGCCCAGAAGGCCGACGACGTACTGGGGCATGAACGTGATCCAGAAGCCGATGAACATCAGCCAGAAGTGCCACTTGCCGAGACTCTCGCGAAGCATGCGGCCGAACATCTTCGGATACCAGTAGTAGACGCCGGCGAACCCGGCGAACACGGCCGTCCCGAAGAGCACCTGGTGGAAGTGGGCGACCACGAAGTAGGTGTCGTGGGTGGCGAAGTCGATCGGCGGGGAGGCGAGCATGATCCCGGTCACGCCGCCCATGAGGAAGGCGAAGAGGAAGCCGATGCTGAAGAGCATGGGCGTCTTGAACGTCGAGCTGCCCGTGCCACATGGTGCCGATCCAATTGAAGAACTTGATGCCCGTGGGGACGGCGATCAGCAGGCTCAGGAAGGAGAAGAAGGGCAACAGCACGGCGCCGGTCGTGAACATGTGGTGCGCCCAGACGCCCGGTGGAGAGGGCGGCGATGGCCATGGTGGCGAAGACCATGCCCTTGTAGCCGAAGACGGGCTTGCGGGAGAAGACCGGGAGGATCTCGGTCACGATGCCGAAGAAGGGGAGGGCGAGGATGTAGACCTCGGGATGGCCGAAGAACCAGAACAGGTTCTGCCAGAGCAGCGGCGAGCCGCAGCTGGCCATGGGCGCGCCGTTGACCAGATGGCATCCGACCGCCGTATAGATGTGCGTGCCGAAGTGGCGGTCGGCGAACAGCATGATCAGCGCCGCCGTCAGCACCGGGAAGGCGATGAGGATCAGGATGCCGGTGACCAGCATGTTCCAGGTGAAGATCGGCATGCGGAACATGGTCATGCCCGGCGCGCGCAGGTAGAAGATCGTGCCGCACAGGTTCACGCCGGTGAAGATGGCGGAGAACCCGGTGAGGGCGAGCGCCATGATCCACAGGTCGGGTCCAGCCCCGGGTGAGCTCGTCGAACTGGAAAGTGGCGCATAGGCCACCCATCCGAACTGCGCCGCGCCGCCCGCCACCAAGAAGCTCATCATCATGGTGATGGTGCCGGTCAGGTACAGCCAGTAGCTGAGCGCGTTCAGGCGGGGGAAGGCCATGTCCGGCGCGCCGATCTGGAGCGGCACGATGAAGTTGGCCAGGCCGCCGAAGGCGAACGGCCCGGCGAAGAGGTACAGCATCAGGCTGCCGTGCATGGTGAACAGCGCGTTGAACTGCGAGAAGCTGAGTAGCGACGAGTGGGGCGACGCCAGCTGGAGCCGCATGAACAGCGCCATGATCCCCGAGATGTAGAAGACCACGATGGCGGTGATCATGTAGCTGAGACCGATGACCTTGTGGTCGGTCGAGGTCAGCCACTTGAGGATGCCCGATGGCCCGTGGTGCTCCGCGTCGTGGTCGACGCCGTGGTCGACGTGCGGCGCAGCGAGATCCGGCTCGTGTGTCTCGGGTGGGGCGATGACGTCAGTCACCGTAGAGCGCACCTCCTGTATTGCCGGTGTTGCCGCTGCCGGTGTTCCCCCCGAGCGCGGAGCCCGAGTTGCCCGAACCCCCAGAGTAGCTGGGCAGGGTGCCGTTGACATTGGAATGGAGGCCGGCCGGCAGCTGGCCGATGGAGGAGGGGTGGTCCGCTGGAAGGCGCCCGTCACCCTCAGCCAGGACTGGTAGGACCGCGGGGACTCCGAGCGGACGTTGAAGAACATGAGCGAGTGGTAGAGGCCGCACAGCTGGGTGCACTGGCCGCGGAACACGCCGTTGTGCGTGACGTTGAGGTCGAAGGACGTCCAGTAGCCGGGGCTGGCGTAGCGGCTGAAGTTGAACTCCGGGACGTAGAAACCGTGGAGGACGTCGTAGGAGCGCAGGTAGACCCGGACGGTCTCATTGCTCGGCAGGACCATCGTGGGTGCGTCGGTGGTCTGGCCGATGATCTTCACGCCGTTGCTGTACTGGAACTCCCAACCCCACTGGAAGGCGAACACGTGGACCGTGGCGTACGGGGTGGGGTTCGACCGCCGTGACCTGGTTCTCCACGACGACGGTGGCCCAGAACAGCCCGAGCACGGTGAGGATCGGGAGGACCGTGTAGATGATCTCGGTGAGCGGTGTGGTACTGGGTCTGGACGGGCATCTCGTCGGAACGGCGGCGGTACCGGAAGATGGCCCAGAGGATCAGCAGGAGGACGAAGCCCCCCACGATGAGCCCGGCGATGAAGAAGCCCTGCCAGAGGTGGAACGTCGCACGGCCCTGGGTGGTGGACCCTTTGAATGCACCGAAGCGACGGGAGCTGGCAACCGGTGAGGAGGAGCGCTCCGAGCGCCGACCACGACCGCGGCGAGCCGCCGGCGCCTGCTGCGCCTCGCGGACCGGGGTTTCTTCCCTTTCACACGATGTGACGGCCACCGAGGGGTCCACGGCGCCGAGATTATCGAACCCCGCCAGAAAACTGGAATTGACGGCGCCAGTGGCTCGAAAATGGGCGAGCAGCCGGGCTCGACCGGGGTCGGTGCGCCGTGCGGCAGCGCCGGTGCGGGTGCGGGGGCGGCGCCACGGACTCGTTGGAAGCCCAGGTGAAGACCCCCCTGGCCATGGTCGAGGTGGCCTGCGCCGCCCGTGCGGCGAACACCTCGTGGCGGGCCCGCTGGATCCCCTCGTCGGCGGGGTCCGCCAGCCAGGCGTACTCGGCCAGGTGCCCCGCCAGCCGCAGCAGCCCTTCGGCCCGGTCGGGATCGAGCCGTGGTCGTCCGCCGCGTCGGCGAGCAGCCGCATGGCGCGGCCGGCCAGAGCACCGGGTCCACCGGCGAGGCCGGCGAGCTCGGCCGCCAGGGCCCGCTCGGGCGCGGGCTTCAGCGTCGCCGGGTTGCCGTCCCACCAGCCACCGTAGAGCCGCCACACCGTGTGCACGACGAACTCGGGTTCGTCGTAGACCGGGCGGAGGTAGGGCCGCGACTCGAGCTCGGCCGGCGGGCGGACGCTGTGGATGGCGTCGTCGAGGCGGCCGCCGGCGTTCATCACATCGAGCGTCTGGTCGACCAGGGAGTCGAGCAGGTCCGCGGTGTCGGTCAGGGCGCGCCGGACCCGGTCGGCCCCGATGACGGGGAACCCGTGGCCCGGCAGGAGGAACTCGGCGTCGAGGGTGAGCATCCGGCGCAGGGCGGCGGCCCACTCCCGCGGGTAGCGCTGCACCTTCTGGGGGTTGCCGGCGTTGGGCGACGCCCAGATGAACAGGTCGCCGCAGCACAGCACGCGCGACGCGGGCTGCCACGTGACGGTGTGGTCGTCGGTCTCGCCCTTCTCGTGACGCAGGGCGAAGTCGACGCCTCCGACGGAGAGGTCCAAGCGTGTCGTGGTAGGTGCGGTCCGGGTAGCGGTACTCGGTCGGCCACACCAGGTCGGCGAACCCGAACTGCCGGCGGTTGACGATGGTGTTGTAGCCGTTGGTGAAGATGTAGCGGTCGAAACGCGCCGGCAGGGCGTGGTGGGCGACGACCTCGGGTGCAGCCCAGCCGCGCTCTGCGGCCTCCTCCTCCCACACCGGCACGCCGAACACATGGTCGATGTGGCCGTGCGAGTAGACGGCGGTGTGGAGCCGGTCTGCGTTCCAGGTCCGGATGTCGTCGTGCACCACCTGGGCCAGCGGGGCGCTGCCGGTGTCGACGAGGACGAGGCCGTCACCGGTGGCGAACGCGGAGACGTTGGCGAACGAAGGACAGAAGCCGACGCCGTCGGTGATCTCGACGAATCCCCCGACGTGATCGACGGGGTGGAAGGTGGCGGTGGAGAGCTCGCCGTTCCAGAGCCGGTCGGCGAGGTTGAGGATGTCAGCGGCCACTGGTCACGCGGCCTTCGGCGGGACGCTGCACGGCCGGGGCGGGTGCCGCTGGGTGGTCGTCTGCGGGGCGACGTCAGGTCGGGTCGTGGCCGACGTCAGCTGCCGGAGGACTTCTCCTCGGCCGGTTGCGGCGCTGTCGGAGGCCGTTGACGAAGCCCTTGGCGGCCGGGCCTTCTTGCCGTCGTCGAGGCCCTTCTCGAACTCGTTCTTGGCCGAGCCCAGGTTCCGCGCCAGCTTGGGGATGGCCGCGCCTCCGAAGAGGAGCACGACGAGGACGATGGCCACGATCAGCAGGTCCGGACCGAAAATGTCAGCGAGCATGGGATTCTCCTTCATCCGGGTCCACGTGGCGGTGCACCTATTCGTAGGTTAGACCCGATCGGGCGCCGGATGGAGGGCCGGCACGCCACACCCGGGCTCTGTTCGGAGTCACCCGGCCAGCAGGATGCCCATCACCAGCGCGGCGATGCTGGCCACGCCGGCCACCGACCCCCAGAACGCCAGCTGCGCCTTGGAGGTGGCCCGCTGGTGCAGGGCGGCCCCGGCGCCGGCGGCGACCACGACGACGATCTTGGCCACCAGCACGGCCTTCCAGGCGGTGCTCTGGTGGGACCAGGTGAACGTCGAGAGGTTCCAGAAGCCGGTGACGATCAGGAGCGCGAAGGCCGGCCAGGCCAGCCGGGCGAAGGCCCGGGCCAGCACCGCCGGGGGCCTCGCACGCCGAGGCCCCGGGCGGGGCCGACCAGGCCGAGCATGACGATCTGGCCGCCCACCCAGACCGATCGCGGCGAGGACGTGGAGGGTGAGGCGGAGCGTATCGAGCCCCGAGGTGAGCACGGGACGGGCGCTATTTGCCCTGCCACCTCGGCGGACGTTTCTCGGCGAAGGCCACCGGGCCCTCCATGGCGTCGGCCGAGGAGAACACGACCCGCACGGACTCGGCGTTGATCGACCAACCCTCGGCCTCGGACACTTCCGCCGCCCGCTTCATCACGCTCTTGGAGTGGCGAACGGCGAGGGGCGCGTTGGCCGCGATGCGCTGGGCGAGCGCGACCGCCTCGGGCAGCACCTGGTCGGCGGGGACGACCTTGTTGACGAGCCCCAGCGCGTACGCCCGCTCGGCGTCGACCGGGTCCCCGGTCAGGGCCAGCTCCAGCGCGATCGCCATCGGGCAGGCGCTTGGGGAGCCGGAGGAGGCCGCCCGCCCCCGCGATGAGACCCCGCTTGGCCTCGGGGATGCCGAAGGTGGCGTGGTCGGCCGCGACGACCAGATCGCACGACAACATGATCTCGAGTCCGCCGGCCAGGGCCGAGCCGTTGACGGCGGCGATGATCGGCTTGGGGAAGTCCCGCTGGGTGAGGCCGCCGAAGCCGCCGGACGCGCCCATGATGGCGCCGCCTTCGCCGCTGCTGAACGCCTTGAGGTCCATGCCGGCGCTGAAGGCCTTGTCGCCGCTGCCGGTGATGACGACCACCCAGCACGAGTCGTCGTCGGCGAGCTCGTCCATGAAGGCCGACATGGCCGAGCTCACGCCGCCGTTGATGGCGTTGCGGGCCTCGGGCCGGTTGATGGTGAGGACTTCGACGTTGCCGCGGCGTTCCCGCAGCACTTCGTCTGCCATGGCGCTCCCTTCGGCTCGGCCGGGGCGGGCGATCCGGGTCCGACGCCGCCGCCGAGGCTAACGGGTCGAGGGGCGGGTCACGGAGGGTGCCAGCGGGCTTCTCCTCGCCTTCGACGCCGACCTGGGAGGTGAGCGCCGCCATCTGGGCGCGCCGCGCGTAGACGACGGTGAAGGCGAAGAGGCTGCCGAGCACCCCGGCCGTGATGAACGGCGAGACGGCGAGGAAGGTTCCCGTCGGCAGGATGTCGGCGATGATCATGCGGCCGGTGGCCTCGACGATGAGGCCGATCCCCCAGACGACCGAGAGGACACGGAACGTGTGCCGGCCGGCGGGGAGGTCGTGCAGCGAGTCGTAGGCCGCCGATTTCACCGGGATCGCGACCCGCGGAGAGATAGCGGCCGACGTAGAAGAGCGCGGGACGGCCCTGGGTGAAGAGGGTGACGATGCAGAAGGCGCCGAAGGCGGCGGTGAAGGCGGCGTCGCGGATCTTGAGGACGTAGGCGTTGCCGCCGAGGAGCGTCGAGCTGAGGACGCCGACGGCGAAGCCGAAGAGGACGATCGTGCCCACGAGGTCGACCCGACGTTGGCGGGCGGCCTGGAAGAGGACCCAGGCCACGGAAAAGGCCCCGGCGATGATCAGTGCCTGGGCGTCGCCGTGGACGTGCCCGCGGACGAGGAAGTAGACGGCGAGGGGGACGGCGGCACCGAAGACCGCACTCGGGAGGTGCTCGCGCACGGAAGGAATGGGCTGAAACCCCGGGTGCGGGGGCGATGCGGGCTGCTCGGCTGGCTCGCCACCTTCGTGGGGCTCCACCTGGCCAGGGTACCGCTGACGATGCGGTTTCCAGGACGCGTAGAATCGGTGAGGTGGACTTCGCGGTGCACGCCATTCGAGCTCCTGGTCATCGCCGGCGTCTTCGTCGCACTCTTCCTGACCGCTGCCTTTCTCGCCGTGCGCTCCTACGTGCGGCACCACTGGCGCATCGTGCGCGCCCATCCGGTGACGCGGGGGGCGATGGCGGCCGCGGCACTGGCGTCGGCCGGCCGCGAGCACTACAGCGCACGCCGGACACCCGAGCAGGTGAGCCTGGGCACGGCGTCGCGGGTGCGACGTCGCATGTGGGTCGCGGTCGACGACGCCGAGCAAGCGGTCGCCCATGCCGACGCGGTCGGCGCACCCGTGGCCGAGCTCCCAGGGGTCTGTCGATCGCTGCGCTCCGTGGCCGGCGAGCTCGACTCGCTGTTGCGGTTGGAACGCCGGCTGGGCCCGGGCCGCCAGAATCGCCCGCTCCGCGCCCAGGTCGCCGAGTTGGTCGCAGCGTCGCGCGACGTGCAGTCGGCGGCGTTGGCCGCGGGCAGCGACGCGACCGAGCCCCAGCTGCGGGCGCTCGTGCGCCGGGCTACCGACGAGGTCGAGATCGTGTCGTCCGCGCTCGGGCGACTGCGCACGCTCGTCCCGCCGCGCTCGAGTTGGACCGGACCCGAGACGCGGGTCGCAGCGGCCAGGACGGGCTCGACGAAGCTCTCCTGATCGGCGTCGCCACCTCGGGCTTCCAGGTCGAGGGCGGGTTCAACGGCGACGGCGAGCCGCAGAACAATTGGTCGGCCTGGGAGGGCGCGGGCCGAATCGCGCGCTCGGGACAGGCGTGCGACTTCTGGTGCCGTCCGACCGAGGCGCTGGACCGTGCCGCCGCCATCGGGTGCAACGCCTTCCGGCTGTCCGTCGAGTGGGCCCGGCTGTCGCCGTACCCCGGTGCGCTGGACGAGGCCGCGCTCGAGCGCTACGCGGAGATCCTCGCCATGTGCGGGGAGCGGGGCATGGCACCGATGGTGACGCTGCACCATTTCACCCACCCGGCCTGGCTGGGCGAGGAGTTCTGGCTCCGCCCGGGTTCGCCCGACGTGTTCACCCGCTACGTCGAGCGCGTCGTTCCGGCGCTCGCCCCGTACTGCCGGCACTGGGTCACGATCAACGAGCCCAACATCGTCATGCTCATGGGCTGGGTGGAGGGGGCGTCGCCCCCCGGCCGGCGCCTGGCCGTATCGGACGCCTACTGCGTGCTCGACAACCTGCTCACGGCGCACGTGCTGGCGGCGGACGCGGTGGTCGCGGTGCAGCCCGAGGCCCGGGTGACGCTCAACACGAGCTCGTCGTCGGTCTACGAGCACGACCGCCTCCTGGTCGACTTGCTTCTCTCGCGATCGGCCGGGGTGGACCCGAGCGACATCGACCGCTACGTGGAGGAGCGGCGTGCGGTGCACGACGCAACCTTCGTCCCGCGTCACGCCGGCGAGGCGGCGATCCGGCGGTGGTTCGCCGCGGTGTCGCCGTACGGCGGAGTGGGCGGCGGTGGCGCCGGCCGGGCCTGGGCAGCGGTGCGCAGGGTCGCCTCGCGGCGCGCCCCGCGGCGCGCCCTCGACGCGGTCTGGGCGTCTCCCCGGGAGCGCACGGTCGACGCGATCGGGTTCGACTGGTACGACCCGGTGGCGAGCCACGCCGTCCGCCTGCCGGGGCGGCGGCTTCCGGGCGGGGGGCGCGACTGGTCGGCCGGCCGCGCCCACTGGGACGTCGAGGCGCACCCCTCGCGACTGCAGTCGTGGTGCACGACCGAAGCGGCCTTGCACCCGGGACTCCCGCTCTGGGTGGTCGAGAACGGTATGGCGACGAACGGCCGGTCGCGGCGGGCGGACGGCCTCGACCGTCCGCGCTACGTCCGCGAACACCTCGGCGCGGTGGCCGATGCGGCCGAGGCGGGGGCTCCGGTGGCGGCCTACCTGCACTGGTCGCTGTCCGACAACTACGAGTGGGGCAGCTACGAACCGCGCTACGGCCTCTTCGGCGTGGAGCACGATGCTGCCGGGGTCCCCCATTGGCTCGACACCGACGCTCAGGGTGACGATGCGGCCGGCGAGTTCCGGCGGGTGGTGGCGCGACTGCGCTGATCACGTCACAGGGAGTGGCGCGACGAAGCCCCGCGCGGATCCCGCCCGGGCTTCGTCTACGACGGCCGAGGTTCAGCCGCTCAGCCGCGTGCTCGACCGCTGAAGCTTCAGCAACCCGGCACCGCTCCCTTGACCAGCTGGCCGGCAGCGTTGCCGTCGTTGACGATGCCGGAGTACTCCTTGACCGGTGTCTTGGTAAAGGAGCCCTGGAAGGTCAGGCCTCTGTCGTTCCCGGCCGTCCACTTCATCTTGATGGTCGCTCCGCCCCCCTTCCACTTGCCGGCGTCGCCGCCGAACTCGGTGGTGACGAAGGTGAAGTTCGAATGGAACGTGAGGACTTCGCAGCCGGCGCCGCTCACCACCTGCGTCCAGAGCGAACCGCTGTGTATCTTGAGCGCAGGCGTCGCCGCCGAGGTCGCACCGGCCCCCGCCAGTCCGAGACTTCCCACCAGGGCGAGACCTGCTGCTATCCCTGCCGCCCGTCGCAACATCAATTGACCCTCCTAGTCGTGGTCGACCGCCGGTCGTCCGCCTCCCCTTGGCGCCTTGGCACCGCGCACACAGAGCCACGATCCCGCTGCCGACAAGATGCCGACGAGGTTGTCCTCCCGAGGCGGCGCAACCTAGGTCGCACTGACCGGCCAGTCAACGAACATTGCGCCGTCACTGCAGTCGTCGTCACCCTCACCCCCGATCGCGACGAAGCCCCGGCGCGGGATCCGTCCCGGGGCTTCGCCTACGGGTGCCGAAGGTCCCGCAGCGGAACCGTCGAAGTTTCAGCAGCCAGCAACCGCTCCCTTGACCAGCTGGCCGGTTGCCCCGGCATCGATGCCGCCGTACTGGCCCACGTACTCCTTGGCCGGTGTCTTGGTGAAGGAGCCCTGGAAGGTCAGGCCTCTGTCGCTCCCGGCCGTCCACTTCATCTTGATGGTGCCTCCACCTCCGCTCCACTTGCCGGCGTCGCCGCGGAACAGCGGGTCGTACGGCGTGGAGAAGGTGCCGTTGGACGCGAAGACGCCTTGCTCACACCCGCCATCGTTCACTTCGACCGTCCAGGTCGCGCCGTTGTGGATCTTGAGCGCCGGCGCCGCAGCCGAGGCCGCGCCGGCCCCCGCCAGTCCGAGGCTCCCCGCCAGGGCGAGACCTGCTGCTATCACTGCCGCCCGTCGCAACATCAATTGATCCTCCTTGTCGTGGTTCCAACGCCGGTCGTCTGCCCCCCCTGCCACGGACCGTCGCACCACAGAGCCACGGTTCGGTTCCCGACAAGGTTTTTCGTCTCCCGACATCGTGCAACCTAGGTCGCAGTGACCTCGCGCATCAATAGACAACAAACAGGGAGCTAAGTGATCCGTAATCGATTTGGCGATGCCGCGCTACGCCACGCGAGCTGGCGTCAATCTGTGAATCGACTGGGCGTTTGAGGCGCTGCTCGCTCTAGCGCGGTTCGGATCCCGTGGTCTCGCCTTCGGCGGGACCCACGATCTCTGCCTTCTCCTTGCGTCGATGTCGAATCACCAGGACGACGATCACCACCACGATCAGCCCGAGGAGAATGTCCGACGCGATACCGGTGGCCTTCTCGACGCGCTGCACCGACGAAGTACCCGAGAAGGCAGAAGGTGACGCCCCAGACGAGGCCGCCCGCCGCGTTGGCACCGAGGAACAGTCGGTAGTGCATTCTCGACATGCCGGCCAGACCGGGGATCACGGCGCGCAGGAAGGCCGAGAAGCGTCCCACGAAGACGGCAGTCGCGCCGCGTCGCCGCAGTTGCTCCAAGGCCATGTCGATTCCCTTCTGGCGCTTGCGCAACGGGCCGAGCTTGAGCAACGAGTCGCCCCATCGGTGTCCGATCGCGTAGCCGACCGAGTCCCCGGCGATGGCGCACAGCACCACGACCGCGATGATGCCGGGGAGGGTGACACCGCCCTTGGACGCCAGAACGCCCCCGAGGATGGCGGCGGTCTCCCCGGGGAAGACGAACCCCAACATGACGGAGTCTTCGGCGAAGACGAGCAGGCCGACCAGGGCGTACGCCTCCCAGCCCTGCAGCGAGAGGAGGGGTTGGAGCAGGCGGCTGATCACGGTGCGGCGACGATCCGCAGGGGCTGCCCCGGGCCCGTCAGTTCACGGCGCGCAATGAGACCTCGCGGGGCGTGAGCTGTCGCCACCGGTTCTCGACGCGCTCCATGAACGTGTGCCCCGAGGGCATGTAGGTGAGGATGTCGGCCTGGCCCTGGGGGCGGGCCAGCATCCAGCTGTGACCGCCGGGGACCCATTGGACCGGTGCCCGGGCGATGGCGGCGAACTCGAGAGCCGACTGCTCAGGCGTGATGCGGTCGAAGCATCCCCACTCGTTCAGAATCGGGATCTGCTGCGCGACCAGCCCGCGCACCTCGCTCCGCTGGTCCACGGACATGATCATGCTGCCCACAGGCGCCGCCTGCGCCACACTGCGGATGTTCCGGCGCACGTCGGGCAACACGGCACGCACGGTGGAGTACATACGGCCGATGAAGAGATCGGGAAAATCGAACACGACGGCGGCGAGCATGTCGACCATGGGCGCGACGTCGGGAAGGAACGGGGACAGGAGGGTCGGGATGACGCCGGTCCGGTCCTTCCACGAAGGCGTCGCGACACCGTCGCGGTAGATCACCCCGAGGGTGCGTCGCGGGTGGTCGTGGGCGAACTGGATTGCGACGGCGCCTCCCATGGAGTGGCCGAGAAGGACCACCGGTCCCGCGTCGACCCGGTGGACGACGGCCATGACCTGATCGGCCAGGCCCTCCATGGAGATCTCCTTCCACTCCAGCGGGTCGCTCCCCCCGAACCCGGGGAGGCTGGGATTGATGACGCGCCAGCCGAGCTGTTCGGCGAGGCGCGCGCTCTCGCGCCAGTA
The DNA here is from genome assembly GCA_963767195.1 of uncultured Acidimicrobiaceae bacterium. Classification (GTDB taxonomy): domain Bacteria; phylum Actinomycetota; class Acidimicrobiia; order Acidimicrobiales; family RAAP-2; genus Bog-473. The sequence goes on from CAVYDA010000002.1 coordinate 120,191, forward strand.
CATGCCGCCTCCCGCGAAGAAGCCGTGGATGTTGACCGCCCACACCGGTGGGGTACCGGGTCCGTCCGGCCCGTAGGCGTCCTGGTTGTCGGAGACCGCGAAGCGAAGACGGCGACCCTCGACCATGATGGAGCTCGGCACCATGCGGATGGTGGTCTTGTTGCGGACTTTCCGCTCGAACTGGTCTCGTACCAGCCCCAGGCCGTGCGGGGCATGACCCGAGTCGACCAGCTGCACGGGGGATGGTCCGTCAGAGGGTGCAACGATCGCACCGGAGATCTGGAGCGAGTCCTCCGTCGGCGCTCGCTCCGTTCTCGACCTGAAGAATGGCAACGCCATCGTTCGAACCTCCCGCGCCTCGGAGACGCGCTCTCCTCCCGCCCCCGGCGCCGACCCGCGCCCGAACCACCGTACCCGACGCCGGCTCGCCCCGAACGTGCACGTCCGAGCGGGTCCGCGTGCGCGAGGTCCGCCGGACTGCGACGATGTGACTATGAGTGCTGACATCGTGATCCGGGGTGGGCTCGTGCTCGACGGGACGGGCTCGCCCGGCCGGCGGGCCGACGTGGCGGTGACGGGAGGGAGGATCAGTGAGGTCGGGCCGAGCCTTCAGGGGAAGCGGACGCTCGACGCGGCGGGCCAGGTCGTGTGCCCCGGGTTCATCGACATCCACACCCACTACGACGCACAGGTGTTCTGGGATCCCGACCTGACGCCCTCGTGTTTCCACGGCGTGACCACGGTCGTCGCCGGGAACTGCGGGTTCTCCATCGCGCCGATCAGATCCGACGGAGTGGCGCTGCTGGCGCGCACGCTCCAACACGTGGAGGACATGAGCTTCGACACGCTGGCGGCAGGCGTGCCCTGGAGCGAGTTCGAGACGTTCACCCAGTACCTCGACGCCATCGAAAGGCGCGGCACAGGACTCAACTTTGCCTGCTACGTCGGCCACACCGCGGTGCGGCTCTACGTGATGGGCGAGGACGCGTACGAACGCGCGGCGAGCCCCGCCGAGATCGCCCGGATGCAGGAAGTGGTGGCCCAGGCCATGGCGGGAGGAGCAGCCGGGTTCGCCTCGAGCGCTTCGCCGACGCACAACGGAGACCGTGGGCGGCCGGTTCCCTCGCGGGTGGCCGACCTGGACGAGTTGCGCGCGCTGCTCCAGCCGGTGAAGGAGGCGGGGCGCGGCGTCGTCGCACTGCTGCCGGGCGGGGTCTTCTCGAACGAAGAGGTGTTCCGACTCCAGCGAGAGGTTGGACGCCCCTTCACCTGGACCGCTTTGCTCACGGTCAAGGGTTACCCCTATCACGAGAAGGTGATCGCCGAGCACGACGCAGCATGGGCCGACGGCGTCGAGGTCTGGCCCCAGGTTTCGTGCCGTCCGCTCGTCTTCCAGATGAACCTCTCCGAGCCGTTCACGCTCAACATGCGGCCATCGTTCGCGGCGCTGATGGACACGTCGAAGGAGAAGCGGATCGCCGCCTACCGCGACCCGGCCTGGCGGGCGTCGACGTGGGAGGAGGTGAGCGGTCGCGGCGGTGGGTTCCCGTTGAACTGGGACTCCATCTCGGTGGCGGAATCGGCGTCACATCCGGACCTGACGAACCGGCCTGTCACGGTGGTGGCGGCCGAACGCGGCTGCACGCCGCTCGACGTGATGCTCGACGTGTCGCTCGACGACGATCTCGAAGCGCGGTTCTGGTCCGTGCTCGCCAACAACGACGAGGAGGGAATCGCATGGTTACTGCCTCGCGACAACGTCCTTCTCGGCCTGGCGGACTCCGGAGCCCACGTCTCCCAGCTCTGCGACGCCTGCTTCGCCACGGACCTCCTCGGCACGTGGGTCCGTGACCGCGGTGTGATGCCGCTCCAACGCGCCGTGCACAAGTTGACCGGCGAGCCCGCCGCCGTCTACGGATTTGACGACCGGGGAACGGTCGAGGTGGGCAAGGCCGCCGACCTGTGCGTCTTCGACCCCGCGACGGTCGCGCCGGGACCCCTGCGCCGGCTGCGTGATTTTCCCGCGGACGGGGAGCGGCTGACCGCCGACGCCCCGGTCGGCGTCACCCATGTCCTGGTCAACGGACAGGCCATCCGCGAAGACGGTGTCCCCGTCGCCGAGCCTCGGGCGCAGGGCCCCGGGATGGTGTTGCGCGGATGAAACTCTTCGCCGCGCGTCAGGTGACGTCGCCGGGGAGAGGTTGAACGAGCCGACCGTCAAGACGGGAGTGCCGCGGGTCAGGCGGGCTCAACGGCACGGCTGCGCTCGACCAGCTCGTCGGGAAGCAGGAGTCGGACGGACACCGCCAGCTCGTCGTACACCCGGGCCATCGTCGACCAGCCGTTGATCCACCCGACGAGGGCGGAGTACCACACGTGTCCGATCATGCGGGCGCGGTCGGCCACGTCGGGTACCTCGGGCTCGCCCATGGCACGCGAGATGATCCCCTCCATGAGGAGCGTGATCTGCTGCTGGCAGCCGACCGCGGCGGGGTCGGGCGAGGAGAGCGAGGTGAAGACGGCGGCGACGAGCTTGGGCTGGCGGCCCATGGCCCGCAGAGCCCGGTCGAGGACTTCGAGCACGCGGTCGGCCGGGTGCTCATTCCTCGGCGGGTGTTGCGCGATGCGGGTGTCCATCAACTCGACCCAATGGACCAGAGTGGCGGCGAGCAGGTGGTCCTTGCTCGTGAAGTAGCGGTAGACGGTGCCCATGGCGACGTCCGCGCGCGCCGCCACATCGCGCATCTGCACCGCCTCGTAGCCCCCGTCGTGACCGAGCGCCATCGCCGCGTCGATTACACGCTGTCGCCTGGCTTGCTGGGCTCGGGTGAGCGGGCGGGCCAGCGTCTGCTCCATCGCGACATGGTATCCGGCCTTCCACCTGGGTCTTCGTGTACGGCCGCTACGCTCGGGCGCCATGTCCGGAGGGGAGCCCGGGCGCGACACCGCCGCCCGGTCCAACGGCCCGCCGTTGGAGGTCGTGGCGACGACGGACGGTCGCGTCCCGGGGGAGCGGGGTCGTCTGACCCGTCAGCGGCTGCTCGACGCGACGGTCGAGCTGCTCAGCAGCACGTCGTGGCGCTCGGTCAAGGTGACCGACATCGCACGGCAGGCGCGCACCTCGCCGGCCACGTTCTACCAGTACTTCGGCAACGTGGAGCAGGCCATACGGGTGCTGGCAGAAGGGATGGTCCAGGACGCGGGCGAGCTGGCCCAGCTGGTAGGCGGCGACTGGTCGGAGCGGGCCAGCTGGGACACGGCGCGCGCCGTCACCGGGGGCTTCCTCGCCTATTGGGAGGCCAATCGCGCCGTCTTCCGGGTGGTCGATCTGGCCACGGAGGAGGGAGACGAGCAGTGGCGCGGCATCCGGGTCCGGGCGCTCAACGCCGTCACGGTCGCGCTGGCGCACGTGATCGCGGCTGCCTCTCCCCACCCGGGAGGGACGCCGGGCACCGGGACCTCGTCGCCGGCAGGTTCTGACCCGATGGCTGTCGCCGGCACGCTGGTCGCGATGTTCGCCAGCGTCTCCGCCCACCGCTACGGCTTCGAGTCCTGGGGCATCCGCACCCGCCACCTGGTCGACACGCAGGCGCGCATGCTCCACTGGGCGGTGACGGGCCGCGCCGCACCCGAACCCGAATTGGTCGCGCTCGAGGCCGTTCGTGCGCGCCCGGGATCGGTCCGGGGTGGGGCGGCGGCCCGAAGGCCAACGACTACCTCAGCGCGACCGGGTTGAGGGGGGAGCCCAGACCGTGGGTCAGGGGCAACGGTGTCGCGTCGAGTAAGAACCCATAGCGGCCGTCGGAGTGACACGCCGCCGCGAGCTCGTCGAGGACCCAGTTCTGGCCCTGGGTCATCCCCATCTCGACCAGGTGCAGCAGGTGCACCGGGAGGTAGGCGTCCTCGTACTGGCACGGGAAGACCTCGAACACGAGCGTGTCCGTGGCCACGGCGGCGACGTCGCGAACATGGAACCACTCGGCGGTCTCGATGGTGAGGCCCGGAGAGGGCCAGGTGTAGGCCACCAGGTCCCTGCGGCCCGGGGCCAGGTGCACCATCTGCCCGGTGCGGACGAGGACGATGTCCCCAGCTTCGACTTCCAAGTGACCCAGGTCGCACGCGGCGTCGAGATCGGCCGGAGAGATGGGATAGCCCGGTTCCAGCACCTCACGGCCGAGAGCACGCGCCACGTCGAGGAGGACGCCACGGCCCACCACCGCGCCGAGACGGTGGATGCCGCAGCGGGCGGCGCCGTCCGGACCGACCGAGTCGGCGGCATAGCCGTTGTACATCACGCCGCCGTAGCTGCAATGCGCCAGGGCGTCCCAATGGGTCGCGCACTGGGTGGCGAGGGTGAGGACGTCCTCGCTCGTGCAGATCCATTCGGGGTCGCCGCTGACGGGTTGGTTGACCGCGACCATGGTCAGCCTCGGGTTGATCCGTCCCTCCACGAATCCCGCCTGGATCCCCTCCGCCGCCGAGAGGGGCAGCCCGAGGGCGAAGGCCTTCCCGTCGACGACCTGGGCCGCGCCGCGCCGGCGTGCGTCGGCGTCGAGGAGGTTCAGCGTGCCGACCTCGTCGACGGCGCCCCACCGGCCCCAATTGCGCACCCGGGCCGCCACCTCGGTGAATGCCGCCGGAGGTGCCACGCCGGGCAGAATACCGCCGGCGCGGGCCGACATCGTCAGCCCCGGTTGTCCGACGATGTCCGACGGGGCGATACTTTCAAGTCTCAGCAGAGCCTCCGGGGAGGAAGTGACCATGTCGAAGACGCGTGCGGTGGTGTGCAGCGGGCTCAACGAGCCGTGGAAGACCGAGGAGATTGAGCTGGACCCGCCAGGGACGCGCGAGGTCCGCGTGAAGATGGCGTGGTCAGGCATGTGCCACTCCGACGAGCACCTCCGAAACGGGGACATCAGCCAAACGCCCGAAGTGCTGGAGTTGATGGGCGTGAAGTCGATGTTCCCCGTCGTCGGGGGTCACGAGGGATCGGGAATCGTGACCGAGGCCGGTCCGAACGTCACCCAGGTGGCTGTCGGTGATCACGTCGCCGTCTCGTTCATCCCTTCGTGCGGCACGTGCTTCTGGTGCGCTTCGGGCCGCCAGAACTTGTGCGACCTGGGTATGGCGACGCTGGCCGGACCGATGATCAGCGACGGCACCTACCGCTACCACCTCGCCGGGGAGAACCTGAACCGCATGGCCCAGCTGGGGACCTTCGCCGACGAGATGGTCTGCCACGAGAACTCGGTCGTCCGCATCGACCCCTGGCTCGACATGAGGGCGGCGGCCCTGATCAGTTGCGGCATCTCCACCGGCTTCGGTTCCGCCGTCGACCGCGCCAAGGTGAAGCCGGGTGAGACGGTCGTGGTGGCCGGGTGCGGTGGTGTCGGTTCCGGCGCGCTGCAGGGAGCTCGCATCGCCGGCGCGCGCAACATCATCGCCGTCGACCCCGTGCCCTACAAGCTCGAGCGGGCCCCGGAATTCGGCGCGACCCACACCGCGGCCTCCCTGCAGGACGCGCAGTTCATGCTGCCCGAGCTCACGATGGGCCGGAACGCCGACGTGGTGATCCTGACCCCGGGCGTTCTCAAGGGAGACATGATCGCCGCCGCATGTGCGTGCGGCTCCAAGGACGCACGCATCGTGGTGACCGCGATCGCGCCGTTCAACCAGATGGACGTCCAGCTCAACCTCTTCAACCTGGCCATGTTCAACCAGACGCTGATGGGGACGGTGTTCGGCTCGCAGAGCCCACGGGTGCAGGTGCCCAACCTGCTCAACCTCTACGCAGCGGGACAGCTCAAGATCGACGAATTGATCACACAGGAGTACACGCTCGACCAGGTGCAGCAGGGCTACGACGACCAGGCGGCCGGGACGATCATCCGGGGTGTGGTCAAGTTCGAGGGCTAGCGAGTCCTGTCGGCGTCGCGGCTGACTCTGGTTCGAGGGGACCGCCTCACCGAGATCCGGCTTCGCCTCCGAGGACACGGGTGAACCCTTCGGGGATAACGAGGTCGGCCGGACTCAGTTCGTGGACCGATCCGTGCCCGAGCCCGAGCAGCGCCGATTCGAAGCCGCTCCGCATCAGGTCCAAGACGTTCTCCACGCCGGCCTGCCCATTGGCGGCGAGGCCCCACAGGTAAGCGCGGCCGATCATCACGGCCCGTGCCCCCAGGGCGAGCGCCTTCGCCGCGTCGCCGCCCCGACGGACGCCGCCGTCGAGAAGGACCTCGATTTGATCGCCGACGGCCTCGGCGACGGAGGGGAGGGTACGGATGGTGGCCGGTGTCCCGTCGAGGTTGTTCCCCCCGTGGTTCGACACCGAGATGGCGCTCACGCCCGCGTCGACGGCCCGCCGCGCATCGTCGACGCGGGTGACGCCCTTGAGCATGAACGTCCCGCCCCACTGCTCGCGCAGCCACGCCACGTCGTCCCAGCTCGGCGGCGGCGTCTGCATCCACTCGCCATAGGCCCCGAAGAAGGTCGGAGGACGTTCCCCCTTGGCCACCATGTTGGGAGTGGTGAGGTCCGGTGCCTTGCCCGTCTTGGCGAAGGACCAGAACCAGCGCGGGTGCGCGAGGGCCTCGGGAGCGAAGCGCAAGGCCGTTTTGAGGTTCATGCTCTCCGGTATAACCGGGCTGCCCCAGTCGCGCCCGTGGGAGAAGGACCAGTCGAGTGTGGCGATGAGCCCGACGGCACCGGCGGCGCGGGCGCGCTCGACCCGCGCCAGCACGTCATCACGCGTTCCGATCCAGTAGATCTGGAAGAAGGTCTGCGGATTGGCGGCGACGACCTCCTCTATGGGCATGCTGGCGAACGAGCTGAGCCCCATCGCCGTGCCACGGGCGGCGGTGGCCCGCGCCACCGCTACCTCACCGTCGGGGTGTACGGCCTGCACCCCGGTCGGAGAGACCAGCACCGGGAACGACACCTCTTGGCCCATGACCTTGACCGACAGGTCGCGGCTGGCGGCGAGGCCGGCCACGTGGGGTGCGAACCCGAGCTGGCCGAAGGCGGCGACGTTGTCCTCCAAGGTGGTGCCGCGCTCGGAACCGGCGACGAGCGCCCCGTAGACCGACTTGGGCAAGCGGCGCTTGGCGCGCCGCTGCGCCTCGGCCACCGTCTCGAACCACGCGTTCGCCATCTCCGACCCTTCACCCTTCGCACTCGAGCCGGAGCACTCTGAAAAACAGCGGCACCGGCGACCGAGTGACCTTAGGGGGTTCTCCGGGGCTCAGGCACGGCGACGCCCGGCAACGGTCATGGGGTCACGTCGAAGGTCGTCGAGGCGCCGGCGAAGCTCTTCTGGCCCCTGGCATCGATTTCGACCTGGCCCGGCGGGTCCGGGGGTACCGTGACCTTGACGACGAAGGCTCCTTTGGCGTCGGTCTTGACGCTGGCGATCGACGTGGACCTCCACAAGATGACGACCGGTTCGAAGGCGAAGAATCCGCGGCCGCTCAGCTTGACCCGCCGGCCGACGGGGCCGCTGATCGGGTGGGCCGACATCGACGTGTTGGTGAACAGATCCGCGCTGGCGAAGTAGTCGCAGCAGTAGTCGCTCCCGCCGGCGACCAGGACGTCGCCGTCGCCGAGCACCGTCGCCGACGGGTCGACGCGGGCCTGGGTCATCGACCCGACCGGGAACCAGAAGCCGTCCTGCGCGTCGAACTCCTCGGTCGTCGCCGTGATCTGGCCGCTGTCGCACTCCGCGGTGCAGCCACCGACCACGAGGGCGTTGCCGCCCGGAAGCTCGACCGCCGCCTGGTCCTCGCGGGGTTCTTGCATCTGACCCTCGGTCAGCGACCACGTCGCCGTCGCCGGGTCGTACACCTCGGAGGTCGTGAGCGGTGCGAAGTTGCTCGGGTTCTGGCCGCCGGCGACCAGGACGTCGCCGTCGCCGAGCAGGGTCGCCGTCGGGTCGTCCTGCACCGCCGCCATGGAGCCGGTGGCGGTCCAGTCGTTGGTGCGCGGGGTCGTAGAGGGCGGCGGCGGTGGTGAGCACCTCCGGCCACCAGCACCTCGCCGTCGCCGAGCAGCGTCGCGGTGGCGTCCTCGTTCGGAGCGGGGAGCGGGCCGGTGTCGGTCCAGGTGGCGTGGACGGGGTCGTACACCTCTGGTGGCGAGCTCGGGAAGCCGGTGACGAGCACGTCCCCGTCGGTGAGGACGGTGGGTGTGAGCCGGTAACTCGCGGCGTTCATGGGCGTGGTGAGGCTCCAGCTCCCGCGTCGCCGGGTCGTAGAGCTCGGCGCTCGACAGCGCGCTGGGCACGTTCGAGATGCCGCCCGCCGACCAGCACGTCCCCGTCGGAGAGCAGCGCGCCCGCGACGAGGGCGCGGGCCACGTTGAGCGAGCCCGTCTGCGAGAACGTGCCGGTCGACGGGTCGTAGAGCTCGGCGTCGGAGAGGCTCCCTTGTGAGATCTCGTTCTCACCGCCGGCGACGAGCACGTCCCCGTTGCCGAGGAGCGTGGCCGCGGCCCCGTCGCGCCCGATGGCGAGCGAGCCGGTCGGTGTCCACGAGCCGGGCCCGCGGCCGTAGCCGTTCACGGCGAAACCCTGGGGACTCCCCGGTGCGTCGTCGGCCACGGCCACCGTCGCCTGGCGCACGTCGATCGCGGTGGGGGCGAATTGCACCTCCACCGAGCAGCTGGAGCCGGGCACCACGACGCCACAGGTGTCCTTCGCCACGAAGTCACCGGGATCGGCGCCGGTGATGGCGACGCCGCTCACGTCGAGATCGGCGGTCCCGTCGTTCGTGACGGTGACGTTCTGGACGGGCCCCGTCGTGCCCACCTGTTGGCCCCCGAAGGACAGGCTGCCGGGGCTGATGGCCACGAGCGGGCCGGAGCTGTTCTCGTAGACCTCCGCCGTGGCCTGGGCCGAGCCGTCGTTGCCCGTCCCGCCGGTGGCGAGCACGTTCCCGTCGGACAGCACGGTCGCGGTCAAGTCGGTCCTGGGCGTGGTCATCGACCCGGTCGGCACCCACTGGCCCAAGGCCGGTTGGAAGACCTCGCTGGTCGAGTCACCACTCCCGCCGGTGGCAAGCACCCAGCCGGTTCCGGGCAGCAGCACCGCGGCCTGGCCGTACCTCGGCTCGGACATGGAGCCGGTCGACGGTCCAGGTCCCGGACCCGGGGTGGTAGAGCTCGGCCTCGGCATAGGTGTTCGGGTTGTCGTCGAAACCACCTTCGTTGAGGCCGCCGGCCACGAGGACCTCCCGTTCGTCAGCAGCGTGGCGGTGAACTGCTCCCGCTCCTCATGCATGGAGCCGGTCGATGGTCCAGGTCCCCGTCGCCGGGTTGTAGAGCTCGGCCTGGCGAGTTGTCGGAGCAGAAATCGTCGTCGCAGCTCGCGAACCCGCCGGCGACGAGCACGCTCCGTTGTGGAGCAGCGTCGCGGTGAAGTACTGCCGCTCGAAGTGCATGGAGCCGGTGACGCTCCAAGTCCCCTTCTTGGGGTTGTAGAGCTCGGCGCTGGTCAGGTTGTCGAGGAAGCTGCCGGCGTTGCAGTAACCCGTGACCCTTGTTGCAGCCACCTCCGGCGACGAGCACCTTGCCGTCGGCCAGCAGCGTCGCGGTGTGCCCGGATCGGGCCGTGTGCATGGAGCCGGTCGGGGTGAAGGTACCGGTGGCGGGGTCGTAGAGCTCGGCACTGGCCACCTGGCGGCCGCTGTTGTCCGCACCGCCGGCGACGAGCACGTCTCCGCTCGGCAGGAGGGTGGCCGTGGCGTTGGTGCGAGCCACCGACATGGAGCCGGTCGGCGTGAAGGTGCCGGTCGACAGGGTCGTAGAGGTCAGCGGTTCTCGTGCCCCCGCCGGCGACCAGGACGTCGCCGTCGGGGAGGAGGGTCGCCGTCTGGCCGCTCCGGGCGACCGACATCGGCCCGGCGGTCGGGGACCAGGTATTGGGCGGTTGCACCGCCTGGGCGCCCGCAGGAACTGACCGACGCGGCGGATGCGGCAGCAACCGGCAGCGCCCCCGCAGCCAGTGTCAGCGCGGCCCAGATCGCCCAGCGGCTCTGCCTCCCGCGACCCCCACCCATTGACCCTCGTGCTCGACGACGTGTCACGGTCACCTCCGCGTCTCAGCCTGCGTACCGGGCTCGCTCCCCCATCGGATGCAGGCCGTCCTCACGCTCGGACATTGGTTGGTTACCCCCGGTTCTAACCCAGCCCGCCCGTGATGTGAAGCGGGAACGTCTCACTTCGCCGGGGTCACCTGGAAGGTGGTCGAGGCGGAGGTGAAGCTCTTCTGGCCCTGGGCCTGGATCATGCGTCTACCGGGAGAACCCTGCGGGACCGCGAACTTCACGACGAAGTCACCCGAGGAGTCGGTCTCGACTCGCGCGACTTTGGAGAACTGCCACGTGACGACGACCGGCTCGAAGGCGTAGAACCCGTGTCCGCTCAATGTGACCCGCCGGCCCACGGGACCGCTGGTCGGATGGACCGACACCGACGTGGTCGTGAACAGGTCGGTGCTCGCAAATTCTCGGCAGCAGATGTCGGTCCCGCCTGCCACCAGCACGTCGCCATCCGCGAGAACGGTCGCCGTGGCGTCAGCGCGGGCCTGGGTCATCGAACCGACGGAGAACCAGAAGCCGACCTGGGGGTCGAACTCCTCTGCCGTCGCGGTGATCTGGCCACCGTCACATTCGGCGGTGCAGCCACCGGCCACGAGCGCGTTGCCGTCGGGCAGTTCGACGGCCGCCTGGTCGTCCCGGGGCACGCTCATCTGGCCGCTGGACAGCGACCACATCGCCGTGGTCGGGTCGTACACCTCGGAGGTCGTGAGCGGCGAGAACTGGTTCGGGTTCTCGCCGCCCGCCACCAACACGTCGCCGTTGCCGAGCAGGGTCGCCGTCGGTCCCAGCTGCGCCGTCGTCATGGAGCCGGTGGCGCTCCAGTCGTTGGTGGCAGGGTCGTAGAGCGCGGCTGGCGGTGGTGGAACCGCCGGCCACCAACACGTCGCCGTCGCCCAACAGGGTCGCGGTTGCGTCCTCGCCCGGAACGGGGAGCGGGCCGGTGTCGGTCCACGTCGCCGTGGTCGGGTCGTACACCTCTGGGTTGGACTCACCGGTCCGGGTGGACGCTCCGAACCCGGCGACCAGCACGTCTCCGTCCGCCAGGACGGTGTCGGTGAGGCGGAAGCCCGCAGCGTTCATGGGAGTCGTCAGGCTCCAGCTCTGGGTGGCCGGATCGTAGAGCTCGGCACTCGACAGCGCGCTGGGCACGTTCGAGATGCCGCCGGTCACCAGGACGTTGCCGTCGGGGAGCAGCGTGCTCGAGGCGAACGAGCGCGCCACGTTGAGCTGGCCTGTCTCGGTGAACGTGCCGGTCGACGGGTCGTAGAGCTCGGCGTCCGAGAGGCTGCCCTCGCCCGGGAAGGTGGTGTTCTCGCCGCCGGCCACCAGGACGTCCCCATCTCCGAGCAAGGTGGCCGTGGTGCCGTCGCGCCCCACTTGGAGCGAGCCGCTCGGTGTCCACGAGCCCGGTCCACGGCCGAAGCCGCTCGCCGCGAAACCCTGCGGACTCCCCGGCGCGTCGTCGGCGACGCCCACCGTGGCCTGGCGCAGGTCGATCGCGGTGGGGGCGAACTGCACGCCCACCGAGCAACTCGAGCTCGGCGCCACGACGCTGCAGGTATCACGCGCCACGAAATCGCCCGGATCAGCGCCTGTGATGTCGATACCGCCGACGTGGAGATCGGCCGTCCCGTCGTTGGTGACCGTGACGTTCTCGACGGGCCCGACGGTGCCGACCTGTTGGCCTCCGAAGGTCAGGCCGCCCGGGCTGAAGGCCACCAGCGGGCCTGGGCTGTTCTCGTAGACCTCCGCGGTGGCCTGGGGTGCGCCGTCATTGCCTGTACCGCCGGTGGCGAGCACGTTCCCGTCAGACAACACGGTCGCCGTCACGTCCGTCCGGGGGGTGCTCATAGATCCCGTCGGCACCCAATGGCCCAAATCAGGTTCGTAGACTTCGCTGCTGGCGTCACTGGTCCCTCCGATCGCGAGCACCCACCCTGTACCCGGCAGCAGGGCCGCGGCCTGCCCGAATCGCGGCTCGGACATGGAACCGGTCGCGGACCATGTTCCGCTCTTGGGGTTGTAGAGCTCGGCTTCGGCAAACGTGGTCTCAGCGCCGCTGCCCCCGCCCTCGTTGAGGCCCCCCGCCATGAGGACCTCGCCGTTCCCGAGGAGCGTCGCAGTCGATTGCTCGCGCGCCTCGTGCATGGAGCCGGTGACGCTCCAGGTCCCCATCTTTGGGTCGTAGAGCTCGGCCTGGCGATTGTCGGAGCAGAAGCTGTCGTCGCAGCTGGCGAATCCGCCCGCGACCAGGACGTCACCGTCCCCGAGCAGGGTGGCGGTGAAGTACTGCCGCTCGAAGCGCATCGACCCGGTCGCAGTCCAGGTTCCGTTCTTGGGGTTGTAGAGCTCGGCGCTGCTCAGGTTGTCGAGGAAGCTGCCGGCGTTGCAAAACCCGCGGCCCTTGTTGCATCCACCTCCGGCGACGAGCACCTTGCCGTCACCGAGCAGTGTCGCCGTCTGCCCGGATCGGGCCGTGTGCATGGAGCCCGTTGGGATGAAGGTGCCGGTCGAGGGATCGTAGAGCTCAGCGCTGGCCAGCTGACGGCCGCGGCCGTCGACCCCGCCGACGACCAAGACGTTCCCGCTGGGTAGGAGGGTGGCGGTGGCGTTGGTGCGTATCACCGACATGGAGTCCGTCGGGGCGAAGGTGCCGGTCGATGGGTCGTAGAGGTCCGCCGTGTCCGAACCCCCGCCGGCGACCAGCACGTCCCCGTCGGGGAGGAGCGTCGCCGTCTGACCGGTTCGTGCGACCGACATCGGGCTCGCAGTCGGGGACCAGGTGTTGGGCGCGGGCGCCGGTTGGGCACCCGCCGGAACCGACACGGCGGCCGATGCGAAAGGCAAGGCGCCCGCGGCAAGCACCAACGCAGCCCAGAGTGCCCAGCGACTCCGACCCCCGGGCCGCCCGTGTTCTCCGCCCAGCGACCCTCGAGCTCGACGACGTGTCATCGACCACCTCCGTGTCTCGGCGTGGGCGATTGGGCGAGCGACCCATCGGATCCGGCCATTTCCCACGCTCGGACTTGGGTTCGTCACTCAGGTTTAATCCAGCTTCTCTGCAGAGGAAAGTGGATCACACAACGTTCACTTCATCGTCCTGCGCCGGCCCCGCCGAGCAGGATCTCCACGGGGTTTCCGGCCCCGACCGATTCCGGGATGTCGGGTCCCCGTTGTTATCGTCGAAGGCCATGGCCGAGCCCGCACCCATTCAGCTCACGGCCGCGGAGCGGGCCTCTCGTGCTTCGAGTTTCGGCGGCGTCGCCGCGCACTACGCCCGCTACCGGCCGAGTCCGCCCGACGCCGCCGTGGAGTGGATCCTCTCCGGTCGCGTCGGCACGGCCGTCGACCTGGGGGCGGGAACGGGCGGATTGTCCCGCGTGCTCCTGCGCCACGCCGATCATGTCGTGGCCGTGGAGCCCGACGAGCGGATGCGCCGCGTCCTGGAGGAGACCCTGCCGGAGGTACAGGCGGTCGAGGGCCGCGGCGAGGCCATGCCCCTGCCCGATCACTCCTCGCACGCCGTCGTCGCCGCGTCGTCGTGGCACTGGATGGACCCGGTGCCCACGTTGATGGAGGTGGGCCGAGTCCTCGTGCCCGGGGGGATGTTGGGCGCGCTGTGGTCGGGGCCGGACCCCGAGGGTCCCTTCGCCGAGCGGGCCCGGGCGCTGTTGGCGGCCGGAGGCGACGGTGAGGAGCTCGTGCGCACCCTGGAGAATCCCCACCGCCCCGACCAGTTCCTGTCCATTCCGCCCGGGGTGCCGTTCGGCCAACCGCAGACCACCACCTTCCGCTGGGAGGTGGTGCTGGACGCGGACGCACTCGTCGGGCTGTTCGGCACCTTCAGCTGGGTCATCCTCATGGACGAGGCGAGCCGGGCGCAGCTCTTCGAGACGGCGCGGCGTGTCCTGCGCGACGAGCTCAGCGTCGACGGTGCGGCAACCATGACGGTCCCCTACCGGGCCAACATCTGGAGGGCGCGCCGAGACGGCTGATCGCGGCCGGCGTCGCGGGCCGCGCCACCCAGGGTTTCACGCAGCGTGCGCGCCGACCACACGCGAGCGCGCCACGAGACCCGTGGGACGAGCGGGCCGACCGTGCGCTCACGGGCGCAGCCGAGCCACACGCCCGACCCGTAGGACAGGTCGTCGGCGACGTGCAGGGCGGTGTAGCGGATCGGGTCGATGCCGCCGGAGTCCGCCGCCCAATCTCGCAGCGCGGGTGCGAGGAGCGCGAGCGCCGAGGCGCGTCGGGTCCGGCGATGGAGCAAGCCGAGCGCCAGCAACGGGGACCAAGCCCTCACCGCGTCGCCGAGGGCCGGCAGCGCGGCGCGAACCGTGCCTCCGGCGGCGATGCGGGTGGCCACCGCGACCGGGTCGCGCACTAGCCCCTTGAGCCGCCAGGCCAGCAGGCCGACGGAGCCGGCCAGAACGGCCAGCGCGGCGGCGGGCCGTCGGCGGAGCACGAGTGACCAGACGGCGAGGGACCACCCCGAGACGCTCACGGGAGCCACGGCACCGGTGTGGCGTCGCCACAACGCTGCCGCCGTCGTCCCGTAGAAGGCGCGGCGGCCGAGTAGCGGGCCGACGCGGTCCGGGCCGTCGTGCATCACGGTGCTCTCGGGTACGTAGTGGACGTCCCATCCTGCTCCGACGAGGCGCCAGACCAGATCCACGTCTTCACCCCCGCGCAGGCGCGGATCGAACAGCTCGCTCCCGTCCATCAGGTCGCGGCGGACGAGCAACGCCGCGCTCGGTACGAAGGGAACCGGGCTGAGCGGTCTCACCGCCGCGGGCCGGGTGCCGCGGTCGAGCGGGTTGCGGACGGCGCCGTAGCGCAACACGGTGCCGACCCCGGTGTCCTTCTCCGTCGTCCTGGCGCCAGCACCTACGACGCGCGGTGCCGCCGCGGCCGTCAACGGATCGCGGAAGTAGCCGAGCAGGGGTGGGAGCCACCCTGGCGTAGGCACGCAGTCGGAGTCGACGAAGGCCACGATCGGGGTGTGCACCGCGGAGAGGCCGGCGTTGCGGGCGCCGGCTGGACCCACGTTCGACGTCAGGGCGACGAACGTCGCGCCGTGACGGGTCGCCACCTTCTCGGTCGCGGCCGGATCGGCCGAGGCATCGTCGACGACCACGACGGCACCGACCTCGGCGAGCGCTCCGAGCAAGCGGTCCAGTTCGGCGGTCCGGTCCCGCACCGGGACCACCACGGTCACGTCGCGCTCGGAGGGAGACGCCGGGGCGCCCCCTCGGTCCGGACGCGGCCGCGCCACGAACGACCCCGAGGACACCAGGCGCCGGGCCAGCGCGCCGTCCGATGGCCGGTCTCCGACCGTGTCGCCCGCCGACCACCGCTCGACGAGGGCGCGGGTTTTGGGAGACAGCCGGAAGAGCCTGAGCGGGCTGCCACCCATGAGGACCGAACCGGCATCGAGGCGCGCCGTCGCCGGGTCGGCCTTGAGCGAGAAGGAGCCGGGCAGCGGCGTGTCGCCGCCCGCCGGGGCGGGGCGCAGGGGGGAGGGTCCAGTGCTACCCGAGGGGTTCACGCAGCAATTCTGCTCCCATCTGCTCCACGGGCGAGTCGCCGCGGCTCGGCCCGGGCCGGACGGGGGCGGCCAGAGGGCGGGGATAGGCTGGCCAGGTTGCCCAGAGGAGGTCGGGATGCTCGCTGAGAACCAGCACACCGAGGACGTCGAGGAGCCGTCCGAGGCCGACGACGACGTCGAGGAGCTCCTGGTCGAGGAGATCTCCATCGACGGGATGTGCGGCGTCTATTGAGCGTCACCGAGGCGAGGGCGGATTTGCCTGCGTTCGAAATTGAGGGGCCGTGGCGGCTCGACCCCCAGGTCGCCCTGCGGGACGAGTCGTTCGGCGCGCTGGCCTATCACTACGGCACTCGTCGGCTGGTCTTCTTGAAGTCGCTCCCGCTGGTCGGTTTGGTCACTCACCTCGAGGCCTACCCCACGGCAGCGGCGGCGCTCGACGCCCTCGCGCCCGAAGGGGAGCGCGCCCGGTACGAGGCAGCCCTGGCTCGGCTCGCCGACTCGGGGGTGATCAGTGCCTGTTGAGTCACTCACGGATCGCTTCTCGGCTGGGCTCGACGCGCCCATCTGCCTGACCTGGGAGCTCACCTACGCCTGCAATTTGGCCTGCGTCCACTGCCTCAGCTCCTCCGGTCGGCGTGACCCGGCCGAGCTCAGTCCCGACGAGGCGCGCCGCATCATTGACGAATTGGTCGACATGAAGGTGTTCTACGTCAACATCGGCGGCGGCGAGCCGATGCTGCGGCCTGACTTCTTCGACCTCGTCACCTACGCCGTCGAGCGCCGCGTCGGGGTGAAGTTCTCCACCAACGGCACACGAATGACCCCGGCTCGCGCCCGCCAGTTGGCCGCGCTCGACTACCTCGACGTCCAAGTCAGCCTCGACGGTGCGGTGTCCGCCACGAACGACGCCGTGCGCGGAGCGGGCTCGTACGCCGCCGCCCGGTCGGCCATGGACGACCTCGCCGGGGCGGGTTTCGGGCCCTTCAAGATCAGCGTGGTGGTCACGCGCCACAACATGGCCGAGCTCGACGCGCTCGCCGCCCTGGCGGACGGCTACGGCGCGCAGCTCCGGCTCACCCGGCTACGCCCGTCGGGCCGCGCCGTCGACACCTGGGCGGAGCTGCACCCGACGAGCGAGCAGCAGCGGACGCTCTACCACTGGCTGTGCGAGCATCCCGGGGTCCTCACCGGCGACTCCTTCTTCCACCTGTCCGCGCTGGGCGAGCCGCTCGACGGACTGAATCTCTGCGGAGCCGGACGCGTGGTCTGCCTCATCGACCCGGTGGGCGACGTGTACGCCTGCCCATTCGTGATCGACCGCCAGTTTCTGGCCGGCAACGTGCGCGGCAGCGGCGGCTTCGGCGCGGTATGGCGCGGCTCTGAGCTCTTCGCCGAGTTGCGCCATCCGCAGAGCGCGGGAGCCTGCGCCTCGTGCGGCTCCTACGACGCTTGCCGCGGCGGGTGCATGGCGGCCAAGTTCTTCACCGGGCTCCCGCTCGACGGTCCCGACCCTGAGTGCGTGCACGGTCACGGCGAAACCGCCCTGGCGTCGCGTTCGGAGTCGAACCTTCCCCGGTCCGCTCCGGGCCACTCCCGCCTGCACCCCGACGGCACACCGATGCCGGTGCCGATGCCTGTGCGCCGGCGCGTCCCGGCACGCGCCTGAGTGGACCTCGGCGCGGCCACCTGGCCGCAGGTGGAGACGACGGCCGGCCGAACGCTGCTCGCATTGCCGATGGGCTCGCTGGAACAGCACGGCCCGCACCTGCCCCTCGACACCGACGCCCGCATCGCCTCCGCCGTGGCCGGCGGGCTCGCCCGCGCCTGTCCCGGCATCGCGGTGGCGCCCACGCTCCCGTACGGGGCGAGCGGCGAGCACGCGGCGTTCCCCGGCACCCTGCTGGTCGGACACGAGGTGCTGTCGGACGTCCTGGTCGAGCTGGTGCGCTCCGCCCGGGGATCGTTCGCCGGGGTCGTGCTCGTCAGTGCGCACGGCGGGAACCGCGACGCGCTGGGCATGACGGAGAAGCGCTGCACCGCCGAGGGTGACGACGTGCTGGCGTGGACCGTGGCCGCGGCCGGTTCCGATGCGCACGCGGGCCGGACCGAGACTTCCCTCATGCTGGCCATCGACCCTGACGCGGTGCGCCTCGAACGGGCGGAGCCGGGGTGCATGGAGCCCCTCCATCGGCTGATGCCGCGCCTGCGCGTGGAGGGTCTGCGGCCGGTCTCGCCCAACGGTGTCCTCGGGGATCCCGCCGGAGCCAACGCACAGGAGGGCCGCGCCCTGTTGGGCACGCTCGTGTCGGAGCTCGCCGGCGTCGTCACCGGGCGCTGGCCGCGGTCGTGAGCCCCGCCGCCGTCGTCACCGGGGCGGCCCGCGGCATCGGCGCGGCGACCGTCGACGCCCTCGTCGGTGCCGGCTGGCAGGTCGTCGCGCTCGACCTCTGCGCCGACGACCCGGCACTCGACTACCACCTGGCGTCGCCGTCCGACCTCGACGCGGTGAAGGCTCGGCACGGCGACGCGGTGCACGCGATGGTGGGCGACGTGCGGAGCTCGGCCGACATGCAGGCCGCGGTGGACGCGTCGGTCCGTCTCTTCGGTGGCTTGCAGGCAGCGGTCGCGGCCGCCGGGGTCATGGACGGCGGTCCTCCGCTTTGGGAGACCGACGACGTGCACTGGGACGTGATGTTCGACGTCAACGTGAACGGCGTGCGACGCCTCGCGGCCGCGGCGGTCCCGGTTCTGCTGGAAGCCCCCGCGCCGCGCCCGGGACGCGTCGTGGCGGTGGCTTCGGCGGCAGGACTCCTCGGTTTGCGCCGGCTCAGCGCGTACAGCGCGTCGAAGCACGCGGTGATCGGGCTCATTCGCTCCCTGGCGGCCGATCTGGCCGGGACCGGGGTGACCGCGAATGCCGTGTGCCCGGGATCGACGCGCGGACCCTTGCTCGACGAGTCGGCGGCGGTCTACGGCCTCCCGTCGGCCGAGGCGTTCGCGAGCCAGCAGCTGGTCGAGCGCCTGCTCGAGCCGGAGGAGTCCGCCGCGATGATCGCGTGGCTCTGCGGATCGTCATCGAGCGGCGTGACAGGTGCCGCACTGGCGGTCGACGGAGGCATGACGTCGTAGCCGTCTCTTGTGGCCGAAGTGGGGCGGACGGCGCACCGCTTTTGCCTCTGCCTTCGATCGTGCCACCCGTCATTTCCTCATCCATCAGGTGGCCGCCAGGTCCCGTCGTCAATAGGACAGACCGACGATGGCCGGTTGACAACCTCCGAGGCACGCCCGTTCCTCGATCCTCCATAGCGCTTGGGAGAATCCATGAGGAGGTCGGGTGTCGCGACGGGCGCTGGTGGTCACGGGGCCGAGCGATTGAAGCAACACTCGGCACCGTACGCATTCGCCGCTCTGAGAAACGACCCGTCCCGCACGGCCGGCGCGAGTTGCCCACACTCAATACGAGCTGCAGGATCCTTGGGTCGGCAATCCTGCTTCGGCAAGGATGCTGAGGGCATCGGCATGACCTTCGACGAGGCGGCCGAGTGAGAGATCACGAGCCGACCGTCGGCGAGGACGTTGAACCGTTGCCAGGTACTACGCGCTCCCGGAAGGGGAAGATGCTCTGCCGAATCACGAATGAACTCGGTCAGGCCCGCTCCGCGCTCTTACTTCCGGCTTCGTTGTACATCGTTTCGTGCGTCTCTCTGGAATGAACGGGTCCCTGACACGAAGTGGGCGCATCAGAACCGGGCCCTCGACGGATTGGCCGGGCGGGCGCTAGGCCGTCACGCCGGCCTGCCCGGCGTCCGGTCCCAGTGACGGTGCCATCCGACGGCCTCGACGAGGTCCTGGGTGAATTTCCGGCTGGGCTTCGGGGATGCCACGACGCCGGGGGAGTCGAGGGGGATACCTATCGCCTCCAGGACCTTGGTTCCGTGGCCCCAGGCGGCGATGGTCTTGTAGTGGCGGTAGGCCTCCCCGAGGTTGACGGCCATGTAGGGATCCTGAGCCAGGACCTCAGCGCTCGGGCCGCCCGCCACCACCAGGGCGTCGTACTCCACAGACTGGGTGGTGAGCGCGCTCTTGGTCACCTCGAGCGGGCCATCGTCGCTCTTCACGGTCCCACCATGGGAGGCGATGACAACAACCTGGGCTCCGGCTCGTTCCATTGCTTTGCTCACCGCCACGACCCCGGCCCCGTCCACGCCGTCGCCCACGAAAAGGCCGACAAGGCGGCCCTCCACGCTCGCAGGCGCTTTCAGCGCCAGCGAGAGAGCCGGGGAGGGATCGACATTCCGCGCCGGCTTCCCCTTCGGCGCCGACGTGCCCAGGTTGGCCGCTACGGCAGCGGCAAGGGCGGCGTCGACGTTGGCCAGGTTGGCCAGCATCCGGTCCTTGATCTCCTGAGCTGAGGCACTTTCCGAGCTCGAACGAGAACGCCGAGACGATGTGCTCGCGTTCAGGAGCGGTCATGCTCTCCCAGAACAGTGTGGCTTGGGAGTAGTGATCGGAGAACGAAGTGGCTCGGGCCCGCATCCTCTCGCCCGACACCTCACGGGGGACGGCCACGTCGCCCGCCTCCCCGGCCGGAAATGGACGGCCCCCGCCTAGCGAATTCGGGGTGTAAGGGGCGATCCCCTCCGGCCACGGCCTGTTGGCCAAAGCCGTCGCGCTGGGTGGTGTTGACCGCTGAGTGGGGACGGTTGATAGGCAGCTGGTCGAAGTTGGGACCACCGAGCCGGGTGAGTTGGGTGTCGAGATAGGAGAAGTTGCGGGCCTGCAGCAGAGGATCGTCGGTGAAATCGATCCCCCGGGGCACATGGGCGGTGCAGAATGCCACTTGCTCCGTTTCTGCGAAGTAGTTGGTCGGATTCCGGTTGAGGGTTAGGCGTCCGATGATCTTCACCGGCGCGAGTTCCTCCGGCACCAGTTTGGTCGCATCCAGAAGGTCGATCCCTTCGAACATCTGGTCCTCGGTGTCGGAGAAGACCTGCACCCCGAAGTCCCACGCCGGAAAGGATCCGAACCTCAATGGACTGCCAGAGGTCCCGTCGATGGAAATCCGGGTCGATACCTCCGAGTTTCTGGGCTTCTTCCCATACGAGGGAGGCCATGCCGGCCACCGGCTTCCAGTGGAACTTGACCAGTGTCGTCTTGCCCTTGGCATTCACCAGTCGGAACGTGTGGACACCGAATCCCTCCATGGTACGGAAGGAGCGGGGGATGGCCCGATCCGACATGGTCCACATCAGCATGTGGGTGGACTCGGGAGCGAGGGAGGCGAAGTCCCAGAAGGTGTCGTGGGCAGTCTGAGCTTGGGGAATCTCACGGTCAGGCTCAGGCTTGGCCGCGTGGATCAGGTCGGGGAACTTGATGCCATCCTGGATGAAGAAGACCGGCATGTTATTGCCGACCAGGTCCCAGTTGCCCTCACCGGTGTAGAAACGGACGGCGAAGCCCCGGACGTCTCGGGCTGTATCAGCCGAGCCCCGCGACCCGGCGACGGTCGAGAAGCGGACGAAGGTGGGCGTGTCCACGCCCGTCTCGCAAAGGATGGGCGCACACGTCAGGTTCTCGATCGACTCATTGAGACGGAATGTCCCGTGAGCCGCCGCACCGCGCGCATGCACCACACGCTCCGGGATGCGCTCGTGATCGAAGTGCATGATCTTCTCGCGCAGATGGAAATCATCGAGCAGAGTGGGGCCACGCTCTCCGACCCGCAGACTGTTGTCGGTGTCATCGACTGGGACGCCGGTGGCGGTCGTCAGCGTGTCCCCGCCCTGGGACCACTCCGGGGCTACCGCCTCCTGGGGCGCACCGCCGGGAACAGCGGTCCTCCCTCGGCTGGGGCCAGGCGTCGAGCGGTTCTGAGGACGGGCCATGACGACCACCTTTCGGGCATGACGACGGGCAGCACGTGGCGCACCCGTTTCCGGCAGGAGTGTCCGTCCGGCGCGGCAATCACTAAATACCCAGGGCCCTCTACGGCAAACCTTTCGGCAGGGTCCGGCAGTTCGAAAGTGTCAGCCGCGGATCAGCAACCGCAACCCACCTACCTCACTCAACTCGTGCTTGACTGAATCCGCCCATCTCGATGTCGATGCCGCGGATCCCGGTATCTCGCGCGGTCCGGATGGTCGACTCCTACGCAGGGATCGCTCCGTTTCCTGTGCCGAGGACGGGCCTTCGACCATGAAGCGCCCCGACGGAATCGAAGGTACCTCCCTCGTCGAGACGCACCTGCCCTCGCATACGCCCGAGGGGTCCTCCAACGATGCGACCTCCCGACCAACGAGACCCGCTCTGTCGTAGTCGGCGTTGTCGACGCGGGTGACGTTGGTGCGAGATGGAGTCTTGCGGAGGATCGGCGACCATACGGATCTCAGCTTCACCGCCGATCAGGCGCTCGCTGATGTCGACCAGTCCGGTGAGGCCTTCGGCGGATGAACCTTCCGTACAGTTTCGGCTCGGGACAATTGGGCATGGTCACGACATGAGTGCCGAAGCGCGTCATCGAGAGGTTTGTGGTTCCACCGGGGCACCGAGCAGCCGGGACACCGAGCTTTGGTCGGGATCGACCGCTGCCGAGGCGACCGCTCGCCACAGAACATCCGATTAGCCGATGTCGGAAGGATGCTTGTATGTCAGAACGCCGAGTCGTCGTGGTCACGGGCGCCAGCGGAGGCATCGGACGCGCCGTCGCGCAAGCATTCGGCGCAACGGGCAGTTCAGTGGCCTTGCTCGCCCGCGGCGAACAAGGACTGGCTGGAGCCGCGGAGGAAGTTCGCTCTGTGGGCGGTCAGGCACTGCCCCTGCCGACCGACGTCGCCGATCCGAAGCAGGTCGAGGCAGCGGCTGATCGGGTCGAAAGCGAACTGGGACCCATCGATGTCTGGGTCAATGTGGCCTTCGCTTCAGTGTTTGCGCCCTTCACTGAGATCGAACCAGAGGAATTCAAGCGAGTCACTGAGGTGAGCTACCTGGGGTACGTCTATGGCACGATGGCCGCCCTCAAGGGCATGAAGAGCCGTGACCGCGGCACTATCGTTCAGGTGGGCTCGGCGTTGGCTTACCGGGGGATTCCCCTTCAAAGTGCCTACTGCGGAGCGAAGCACGCCATACAGGGCTTCCACGAATCACTGCGGTGCGAGCTCTTGCATGCGAAGAGCAACGTCCATGTCACCATGGTCCAAATGCCGGCGGTGAACACGCCACAGTTCTCGTGGGTTCTGTCCCGGCTTCCTTTGCGGCCTCAACCGGTTCCGCCGATCTACCAACCAGAATTGGCCGCGCGAGCGGTTCTGTTTGCAGCAGATCACCCGAAGCGTCGTGAATATTGGGTCGGTTCATCGACCGTCGCAACCCTTGCCACCAATGCGATCGTCCCTGGTGTGCTGGATCGCTATCTCGGAAGAACGGGCTTCGCCGCCCAGCAGACTTCCCGACCCCAGCTTCGTGACTCCCCCGTCAACCTCTGGAATCCGGCCGACGGTCGTGATGGGACGGATTTCGGATCACACGGAGTCTTTGACGACAAATCCCATCGTCGCGATCCGCAGCTCTGGGCTTCACATCATCACAAAGCCATCGGCTTCGGACTCGGCTCGCTCGCGGGGGCTGTCCTCTTCCGCGGGTTCCGGCGCCGATGAATACCAGGAGGAGCTTCGGAGCGACCCAAGGCCTCATCGGCATCTTCCTCATCATGAGGCCTCACCGCGTTTCTCGGAAGATCTCCAGAGGACAGTCGGCCGTTCCAACGTGGCTGGTGCGCCTCCTTGGGGCCCGCCTGTCGTGTCAAGGGTGTTGGCTCATGGCGAGTGACTCCGACGAGTCACTTGTCCTCGGATGCATCGTCGAGGCCGTTCACGGCTCGACCATGGTCACGGCCGCCATCGTCGCGCCGCGATATCGCCGAAGTGCGCTTGCCGCAGCGGCGTTGGCTGCGGCACTGCTGGTGGCCGGCATGACCTCACGAGGATGAACATCAAACGGGAACACGCCGACTTTCCACCACACGTTCTGCAGGAGTACGCCCTGCTCGCCGATGGTGAACGAGGTGCAATCATCGGTCCTCGCGGAGACATCGGTTGGATGTGTGTACCCAGTTGGGATAGCCCCTCCTTGTTCACTTCCCTCATCGGCGGAACCGGGACCTACGCAGTTACCCCAAGCGACCGCTATGTTTGGGGAGGCCACTACGAGCCAAGATCGCTGATTTGGCGGAATCGTTGGGTCACCGACGAAAGCATTGTTGAGTGTCGGGAAGCGCTCTCCTTTCCCGGAGAGCTCGCAAGGGCCACCGTACTTCGTCGGATTCTCGCGGTTGAGGGAGACGCGCACGTGCGAGTGCATCTCGAGGCCCGGACCTCGTACGGCAGCGAGTCCATGTCCGACATCGAGCTACGTCGAGGGGTCTGGACTGCTCGAAGCGGCCCGTTGCACCTGCGTTGGCAGGGCGCGAGCAAGGCGCGGCCGAGTACAGATCGGAACCATAGACATCTGACGATGAACCTGACCGTCACGGCCGGGCACCACCACGATCTGGTCCTCGAAGTCATCGCTGGTGCGTTGCCCGATGAACCGATCGACCCCGAGAGCGCGTGGGACAGCACCGAGGCGGCCTGGGAGAACAACATCCCCGATCTGGAGGATTGCCTCAGCCCGGCAGACGCTCGCCACAGTTATGCGGTTCTCAGAGGAATGACGACCTCGAGCGGAGGCATGGTGGCCGCAGCTACGACCAGCCTTCCGGAACGGAGCGAAGCGGGGCGAAACTACGACTATCGCTACGTATGGATCCGCGACGAGTGTTACGCCGGTCATGCCATGGCGGCCATCGGCGACCCATCGTTGCTCAGCGATGCCGTTCGATTCGTAGGCGCCCAGCTGCTCGAACACGGCAATCAGCTGGCCCCTGCGTATACCGCAGCCGGGAGCGCGGTTCCCGATCCGCGTCCACTCGGATTGAAGGGCTACCCCGGTGGCTTCGATCGCGTCGGCAACTGGGTCAATCGACAGTTCCAACTGGACGCGTTTGGAGAGGCTCTCCTTCTCTTCGCTGATGCCAGTCGCCTCGAAGTCTTGGATGCGGCTGGGTTCCGAGCGGCCGAACTGGCGGCTGCGGCCGTTGCCGAGCGATGGAGCGAGCCCGATGCCGGCATCTGGGAAATCGACAACCAGCCCTGGACCCACAGTCGCCTCACGGCGGCAGCCGGACTTCGGTCCCTCAGTTCAGCCTTGCCCCCCAGACTTCAGCGCTCCGACTGGCTTGTACTTGCCGATCGAATCGTGGCAGATACGGCGGCGCATGCAACCCACCCGGCGGGCCATTGGCAACGCTCTCCCGATGACCCGGGTCTCGATGCCGCCCTCCTCCTCCCGGCTCTTCGGGGCGCGATCCCAGCCGACGATCCCCGGACCCTGGCGACGATCGAGGCCTATACCGAAGACCTCACCATTGATGGCTATGCCTACCGGTTCAGACACGACGACGGACCCCTTGCCGAGGCTGAGGGATCGTTCACCTTGTGCGGCTTTCTCATGGCGCTGGCTACCTTCCAGCAGGGAGACCGCCTCAATGCCTACCGCTGGTGGGAACGAACGAAGGCAAGGTGTGGAGCACCGCTGCTGTATTCGGAGGAATACGACGCCGATGAGAAACAGATGAGGGGAAATCTCCCACAGGCCTTCGTCCATTCTTTGGCGCTTGAAGTGGCAGCGACCCTCGGGAAACGATCGGTCTCCGCTTCGGCGGAATCTACCTGACGCTGTTCCGACGAATCCGATACGGGCGGAACAGAATCGGATCCGAGACACGAGCAGGAAAATGTGTCCGAGTGCAATCGGCAAATCAACTCAGCAGACTGGCCACCACGTTGATCGACAAGGCCACGATCACCGCGCCGAGGAGATAGGAGATAAGAGCGTGGCCCAGGGCGATACGCCGAATTGGCTTGGTCGTCAGATCAGTATCGGAAACCTGAAATGTCATTCCGATGGTAAACGAGAGATAGGCAAAATCGAGGTAGGCGGGAGGATCATCCTCGTTGAAATCAACGCCGCCACTCTGCTGGCGGTAATAGGAGCGCGCGTAGCGCAACATGAACACCGTGTGGACGGTGGCCCATGAAGCGATGACGCTCAAAATTCCGATGGTGATGAAATACGCCTTGGTGGAACCGTGTGCCTGCCCGGCCCGGACGAGGAGGAGTCCCACCGCAGCCAAAAGAGCCACGCCCGCCGTGACCACCAGTGACTCAGAGAGAGCCTGGCTGGGATCCTCAACATTGACGTGCGCCCGCGTCGCCGTGGGGCCCAGCCGCGCTACCGTGAGCCAGGTCCAGACAAGGTTGAATGCAGCCGCAGCAATCCACCCCACCAGGATTGCTGCCTGCCAAGTGACGAACAGAGAAGTCACCACTCCGCCTACCAGGCCGACGAGTGCGGCGAGACCGGTACGGACCCCGGCCATATCAGCCCCCCTGAGCTTCTCGGAGTCAGCGGACATGGACAATCTGGTCACTCGGGCCACCGAAGGCCGATTCGGCGACCACCGCCACTTCGAAAGCGATGCATCGACTCGGTCGATCATCTCGCATCGTCAGGCAGTTCTGATGGGGATTGGCGTCGCTCATCTTCAATGCCAGCTCTCTCGCCCTGAGCGTCGCGGCTGAACGGTCTGCTCGGTTCGACATGCCAGACGGGCAATCGAGCACTTCGCCCGTTGGCGAATCTCGCCAGCGGAAGGCCTCTTGAGAATCTGGGCCATCTTTCGCGACTGGCCCCGGCTCTCCCATAAGCAGTCCGGCCGGAACGGGACCGACAACAGCACTCCCTCGACGTCCTCGCGGGCTCCTGGTTGCTCGACCTACGAGCATCGATCGTGCATTGTGGGCGCCCTCACGCGAAGACCGTTTGTCGGCTCGCTCGCAGAGGTGTCAGCCGTTGGACACGGGTGAACGTCCCGCGACGTACGAGTCTCTCCCAACCCGCCGGATTCGGCCGGACGCGATGCCGGATCGGAGGGCGTGGCGCAAACGGCCGGGTCCCCAGAAGCGAGCGGCCGTGGCCTGAGCGAGCTGCGTTCCGGACTGGGGGCCGGTCTGTTCGAGGGCGGCCACGAGACTCTCCACTTCGCGTGCGAGATACGGGTCCGCGGCCGGATACGTCGAGGCCAACTGCGACGGCGCCCACCCGCTCGGCCTGCTCCACTGCCTCGGGCTCTGAGTACGCCCCGTCTGTCGCCGCGGAGAGCGCGGAGAGGCGCTCTCCGCGTGGGACTCGGCCTCGGGTGCTTCGGAGTCAACCTCGGTGAGCGGAGACGATATCTCCTCAAGTGAGCGCTGCTCCGCGTTGACACCGAAGAAGAGCTCGACCACTCCGGCCCCGAACATCAGGACACCGCCGAGGAGATAGCCGAATGCAACCGGCCCGGGCCGCTTCGTCGCGATGAGATGGCCGAAGAGGACAGGGCCGATGATGCCACCGAGGCCCGTCCCCACGGCGTAGAAGATCGCGATGGCAAGCGCCCTCGTCTCCATCGGGAATATCTCACTAACCGTCAAGTAGGCCGAGCTCGCTCCGGCCGAGGCGAAGAAGAACACCACGACCCAGGCGATCGTTTGTGTCGTTGCAGTCAGCACACCGTGTTCGAACAGGTACGCGGTTAACGCGAGCATGGCGCCGGATAGAAGATAGGTTCCCGCGATCATCAGACGACGCCCGACCACGTCGAAGAGCCGACCCAGCAGGAGAGGTCCGAGGAAGTTCCCGACGGCAAAAGCGATCAGGTAGTAGCCGACGCTGCTCGCCGAGACCCCGTAGAAGGTCGACAACACCAATGAGAACGTGAAAAAGACGGCGTTGTAGAGGAATGCCTGCCCCACGAACAAAGAGAGCCCGAGAGCGGTCCTTCGGGGATAACTGACGAAAAGCGTTCGGAAGACTTGGAACAGACCGACCTTGGCGTCAGGATCAATCTTGATCGACTCTTCGGCCGCGTCGAGCCCTTCCCCCGTTGAGGCGGTGACCTCGTCCTCGATCTCGTGCACGATTCGGTCGGCTTCGTCGGCGTGACCGTGCGTGAGGAGCCATCGGGGACTCTCGGGCAGATGGCGTCGGACGAACAAGACTCCGAGGCCGAGGATGGCGCCCATCAGGAAACACAAACGCCAGCCCAGATTGATCGGGATCAGCGAAGGGTTAAGGAGGACGAGAGTTGCCGCCGCTCCCGCCGCGGTCCCGAGCCAGTAGGAGCCGTTCACCAGGAGATCCACCGTTCCCCTGACCCGGGCCGGGATCAGTTCGTCGATGGCAGAGTTGATCGCTGCATATTCGCCACCGATTCCCATGCCGGTGAAGAACCGAAACAGGAAGAACATCCATACTTCTCGTGACGTTGCCGTCAGCACCGTTGCCGCTAGGTAAAGCCCCAACGTCACCAAGAAGAGCTTTCGGCGCCCCAGACGATCCGTCAGGTGCCCGAAGAAGAGCGCTCCGACGCACGCACCCGCAATGTAGATACCGGCGGCATCACCCACCTGAGCCGTCGTGATGGAGATCCCGCTGCCCGACTGGGTCAGCGTGCTCCCAACGGCTCCGACAATGGTGACCTCAAGTCCATCGAGGATCCAGACGGTGCCGAGTCCGACCAGGACGAGCCAGTGCCACCGGGACCACGGGAGGCGGTCCAGCCGGGCAGGGACGTCAGAGGTGAAGGCGCGGGGGGCGGCCGAACGAGGTGGGTCGGAACTCTCAGTCGTGGTCACGAGACCATTACCAGCGGTAGAAGCGATGTTGTCCGGCACCCTCACCTCGACCGAGGGCGAATCCGATCAGCCAAAAGACGGCCAGCACAATGGCGGCAATCCACAAGGCATGAACGGCGAACCCTGCGCCGAAGAGGATCAAGACGAGCAGGAGAGCAAGGATCAGGACCATGTTCAAGACATTCCCACCACCGTTCGGGCCCAAACGTCCCGACTTCGGTTCAGAGCTTTCGGATCATCGCGCCGTCACGGAGTGCGGTGAACTTCTGTCGGCAGCACTGCTCGAGACCGCCTGAGCCGCCCTCCGCTCTTCCGTGGGCGCGACGCCTGTCGACCGGTTCCGGGTGCGCGCCTTACCGGGGGATTCCACCAGGCTGCGTGGCCACAGATGCCGAGCGCGCACGACGTTCACCTCTGACGCGTAAAGGCCAACCTGCGCCGAAAGGTAGAGGAACCCGAGGAAACCCAGCACGAGCGCGAACATCCCATACTCCTTGCTGGTATTCCGAAGGGAGTGCGCGACCAGGATCCCGCCGAAGTACTGGAGGGCGGTCCAACCACCGGCTCCGACCACCGCTCCGGGGAGCATCTCCGCCCATCGGATCGCTCTCGGAGTCAAAAGTCTGAACCCGACGGCGAAGAACGCGGCGTTGAGCGCGACCGAGACAACGGGACCAACCACACCGATGGGTAGACCACGGTGACCCAGAGTCACGATCCCCGCGACCGCGGTACTCGTCACCAGAAATACGCCAAGGAGACCAATCACACCGACGCCTCTGCCCAGCCTCGGCCAAAAACCCGGGCGCGCCTCCTGCGGAAGGTTCCATACCTCGGCTTGCGCATGTTGCGCCACTTGTAGGACCCCGAGCGATCCCCAGACCAGTCCGAGGACCCCGACAATGAGGGCGAAAGGACTGCCGTCTTGGATTCCGCGGATGTTCTCGTTGATCCTGGTACCGACGAGCGGAAACTGCGCGAACGCGGAATGCTCGACCCGCGCCAGGAAGGACCCGTCCGACGGCGCCAGGTAGTTGACCACCGTCACCAGCAGCAGAAGGAGGGGGAACAGCGAGAGAAACCCGTAGAACGTCAAAAGGGCGGCGAGGAAGCTGCCCCGGTCCGCGCCGTACTTGCGGACGACGCCTACGGCGAACGCAAAAGGCGGAACGCGCTGCTGCCGCCGATCGATCGCCTCCAGCATCTGACCCAGTCCCGTCACGAGCATCGTGATACCCGAGTACGCCGCCCCCAACCCGTAGCCGTGCCCGTATTGGGCGGTCCGAGATCCGAGGGCCGAGTTCGGGTGGCCGACTGAGCTCAGGTACAAGGAAGCGGGTATAGCGGTCCGGGCACCAGCTGGCCCGGGTGAGGTCAGTTCAAGGCGTCGACTGCTCC
The DNA here is from genome assembly GCA_963767195.1 of uncultured Acidimicrobiaceae bacterium. Classification (GTDB taxonomy): domain Bacteria; phylum Actinomycetota; class Acidimicrobiia; order Acidimicrobiales; family RAAP-2; genus Bog-473. Next base: position 149,998 of record CAVYDA010000002.1, read on the forward strand.
AGGACGCCTCGGAGATGGGCCAGGCATTGCGCAAGCAGACGACTGACGTGCATCTGGCTGATACCGAGACGCGCGGCGATCTCGGACTGGGTCAGCTCCTCGACAAAGCGGAGGTGGATCAACCGGCGTTCCCGTGGCGTCAGCTGTTCCATCCCGGACGCCAGGATCTCCTTCGTTTCGACGAGGGTGACCTGGTCGTGATGAAGGTCCTGGGCGGCGACCGAGGCGGCTTCGTTGACGCTCGGGTCGTCCAGTGATGAAGCTCGATAGCCGCGGCCAGCCTCCATGGCCTCGAGCACGGATTCAACCGGGGAGTCGACCGCCGTGGCCAACTCCGAGATCGTCGGTGTACGACCAAGCTCGTGCGTCAGCGCCTCGACCTGTTGCCCGATTTCGAGATAGAGCTCCTGAATCCGCCGTGGCGCACGAACGCCCCAACCCTTGTCCCTGAAGTGCCGTTTGAGTTCACCTACGATGTAGGACACCGCGAAGGTGCTGAATTTCACATTTCGGTCCGGATCAAAGCGGTCAACAGCCTTCACGAGGGCAATGCACGCCACCTGGTAGAGATCGTCGAACGGCTCGCCTCGATTGACGAAGCGGCGCGCGAGCTGCTGGGCCAGGCGAAGGTGCTCTTCTACGAGAGCGTCGCGGAGCTGCGGGTCTCGGGTCCGGACAAACTCCTCGAAACCCCGAGCGCCGCTGTCGTTGCAGGTCAACCGTTCGGTCACCGGTCCGAGTGGGACTTGTGCAGCCAGAGCAGGGCTCTACCGTCGTCATCCGACGCTTGTCCGTGGTTGTCGACCAGCGCTGACAGCAATTGCTCAGAAAGTTCTTGCTGCAACGGATCCGCACCTTGCTCTGTCCCGGCGCTTCCATCGGACAGCTTGCCGAGCGTCACCGTCACCTCGGTCCCGCGACGCTTGAGTTCATACGAGGCCTTGGATTCATTCGTGAATGTTCCGCACAACGCGTACAGCTCGTCAACTGCAAGTTGGAGATCCTGCACCTCTTCGAGGTCGAACTGCGATCGCGCCGCGAGGAGGCCAGCCGCGAAGCGTGCCAGTGACACGAATTCCGCTGCAGCGGGAAGGACCAGCCGAAGCTCCTCGACGACCACGGACTCCTGATCCGTCATCTCCACCGAATCCCGCGTCACGCCTGAGATCCTGTTGCGGCCAGATGTTCCACCAGGGCCTGGCGCGTTTCGAACATCGAGAAGGCCGATTCGAGTCCGGTCAGCTCGAAGACCCGTTTCACCCGATGATCCGAGACGATGAGATACAAGGTCTCGCCCGAGCTCTCACATCGTTGCCGTGCGGAGATGAGCGTGCCGAGCGCGACCGAGTCGATGAAGGTGGCGGCACCCAGATCGACGACCACGGCATGACTCTGATCGAGCGCCGACGCAATCTGTTCTTCCATTGCCGGAGCCAACGCGAGATCCACCTCCCCGGACACCGCCACGATCGGCAATTCCGGCGAGGCACCGTCGCGTTCGGTACTCACCTTCCCCATGGCCATGTCGGCAGCCTCCTGTGTCCTTTGGTCGACGGTACCGTCACTGCCTTGCGGCGTCGACATTCTTGCCTGCGGAAGAGGACGTTTGCACACAGCCTCCTCTGGGTATCGGATCTTGGGGTTTACGTCTGCGCCCCCGGTCACCGTGTCGACGGGTCTCCGCGGGGGTTCGAGGGCAGTCGATCTCGAGAGCCTGGGCCCATCCCGCAAGAAGATGCCTGTCAATCTGGTTAGGAAGGTCGTGGCCAGGGTACCGTAATTGCATTCCTGAGCTCCGGATTCAACGCACTTTTCCACCAGCAGCATCGAGCGCCGGCACCGTGCGCCAGGTCGCCAGGCGCGCACTCGAGGAATGGAATCTCACGACCTACGAGGAGCAGGTGCTTCTCCTGGCGACCGAGCTCATGAGCAACGGCGTTCGCCATGCCATGACGGCATTGAAGTTCGAGATGTCCTACGACGGCCATTGCCTCCGGGTGGCGGTGTCCGATAGCAGCCGTCGCCTCCCCGTCCGGAAATGGTCAGACGATGATTCTGCGCACGGATGGGGCCTGCACTTGGTGGATGTCCTTGCCTCGGATTGGGGCACCACGGAGGAAGAGGACGGGAAGACAGTGTGGTTCGAGCTTCGGACGCCGGCGCTTCCAACTTGAGCCTTGCGAGGACTCAGTCTGGAGACAGCCTCGCCGCGAGGATCGCAATATCGTCGTGGGCCATGTCGGTCTGCACGAGATGTCCAATCGATCGATCGCAGAACTTCTCCATGCTCCCGTCCCCGACGTCCTCCACCAAGGCGGCCAACCGCCGAAGCCCCTTGTCGATCAACTCGTTTCTCCGCTCCACCAATCCATCGGTGTAGAGCACGACGACAGATCCCGCTGGGAACGGGATCGTGTTGGTCCTCCGTCGCTGCGCCAGTTGCATCGCGAGCGGTGGATCCTGCCTCTCGGAGAGGATCTCGGGATCCGACGACGGCGTCACCACAATCGGCGGCATATGTCCGGCACACGAGTAGGTGAGCTCCTGCTTTTCGGGATCGATCAAGGCCAGGACGCATGTCGCCCACCTGGCATGGGGCAAGCCCATGGCGAACATGTCGAGCACCTCGAGGGTCTCCGCCGGGTCCGTTTCCAGATATGCCAGGGCTGCCAGGGCGCTTCGGAGCTGACCCATGGCAGTCACCGAGTCGATCCCGTGTCCGACGGCATCGCCGACGATGAGAGCGACACGGTCCTTCGATACGGGCAAAATGTCGTACCAGTCTCCCCCGACCTCGAGTTCGTCGGAGGCAGGGAGGTACTTCGCGCACACGTCGATCCGCCGATCGTCGATCTTGTCGTTCCCCAGCATCGCCTCTTGGAGCGACTGCGCCAGTCGGTGTTCGAGCTGGTAGAGGCGCTCACGGTCCGCCAGAAGTGCTACCTCCTTGGTGATGTCCCGGGAGATCCCTACGACGCCTGCCACGACTCCGTCAGGGTCGCGCATCGGGCTCTTGGTCATGGAGAAGACATGGGGGCCGTCCGGGAAGGGCAGGATCTCTTGGAACTGTCGCTCATGGCCTGTCCGTACCACGATCTCTTCGTTTCGACGGAGGTCATCGGCGATCTCCGGCCCGACGAATTCGTGGACGGTGTGCCCGATGAGATCCGCATCGCCATCCCCACCGGTAAGAGCAGCCGCACGCGCACGATTGGCCACGATGTGTCGGCCGCCGAGGTCCTTGGCGTAGATGCCCTCTGAGGAGGCATCGAGCGCCGACTGGAGCAGGATGGCGCGACGAGCCAGCTCTTGCTCACGGGCCTCGGTCTGCCTACCCCAGACATACCATCTGACCCAGATCACACACCCAAGAGCGATACCGACGGCGGTTGCACCTATCAACAGGAAGATGGACCGTTCGACCTGCGCGTGAAGGGACCTCGTGCTGTTGGCGAGATCCTGGCGGACGGTGGAAGCGAGATGCGCTTGGTGCATCCGAAACTCGTCGAATTGCTGCTTGACCCGCGCCTGGGCGGCGAGCGCCGGCGCGGATCCCGAGTCGCCGTGTTGCGAGGTGTCAAGGGTGGCTCTGACCGCACTCGCTCGCCAGGTGTTGAGTGCGGCAATGGTGCTGCTGAGCTCCCTGGTGAACATGGGACCGAGCGGCAGGCCTCGGAGCGTCTTCAGGGAATCTGTGTACTGGCGGCTACCCAAAGAGAACGGCTGGAGGAAGCTCTTCTGGCCGGTGAGCGCGTACCCCCGGATTCCGGTCTCCTGGTTCAGCGCACTTACGAGCAGCTGGGACGTCGCGTTCGATGCCACGTCGTAGGTCGATTCTTGGCGATCCAACGTGGTCAGCGTGCTGACGAGGGTCGGCACCGTGACGGCGACGATGACGAGGAGCACGACGAAATAGCCAGTGATCAGAGCGGGTATGGTGCGTCGCCTCCGGATGTCATGGCGGTCCGCCGGTGTCTGATCAACCACTCCGTGCACCCTAGTCACGGACATGTCCCTCACCCGTTTCGTGCGATCGCCGGTCCGGAGCACTCGGTCGTTTGACGGCCCACGGAAAGGGGTAAAAGTTGAAGCTGAGGAAAGGCATCATGATGAAGAGATTTCTCTTTCTTTCGGGATTCGCGGCGGGCTTCTTGTGTGGCTCGAAGGCCGGGAGGGCGCCCTACGCGGCGATCCGGGCGAGGGTTCGCTCCGTCGCCCGTCGCCCCCAGTTCCAAGCCGCCGTGCAGGAGGCACGAGACCACGTGAACGACGTCGTCGACGGCGTGAACGATGCCGTCGACGGCGTCAGCGAGCGGGTGCCCGGTTCGGCCGACCCGGCAGCCCGGCCGCTCGAGGGGACGGTCCGATCGGTGGCGAAGAGTTCCGCAGTGGCGGTGCACTGACGACCCGAACGAAACGAAACTGATGACCCGAACGAATTGGAGGTGATTCGAATGCCACAGGATTCGTGGAGCGCCAAGCGCGAACGCCAGTACGAACACATCAAGGGCGGTTTGGAGGAGCGGGGCGAAACGGAGCGCACGGCAGAGGAGATCGCAGCCCGGACCGTCAACAAAGAACGGGCACGTGCTGGAGAGTCGGAGCGCTCCAGTCGGACTTCGATCGATGACATCTCGTCATCGCGGCGTGGCGGGTTGCGCTCGCACCGCGGTCCAGGAGGACGTACCCGGGATCAGCTCTACGAGGAGGCCCGCCGGCGCGGCATCGAGGGGCGTTCTAAAATGTCGAAGGCGCAGCTGGAACGAGCGGTGGACCGCTAGGTCCCGGCGATCAGGAGCTCCAGATGATCGATTGCGGCTCGGTGTAGGCCAGTAAGCCGTAGTCGCCCCCGTCGCGGCCCCAGCCCGACATCTTGAAGCCGCCGAACGGCGCGTCGTGGTTGCGCTGCGCGGTGTTGATCCCAACGTGGCCCGCCTGCAGGCGCTTGGCCACCCGCAGCGCGCGAGCACCGTCACGGGAGAACACGTAGTCGTAGAGGCCGAAGTCGCTGTCGTTGGCGATGGCGATGCCCTCCTCCTCGTCGTCGAAGGGAATCATCGTGATGACGGGACCGAAGATCTCCTCCCGTGCGACCCGCATGGTGTTGTCGCCGGTGATGAGCGTCGGAACGACATAGAAGCCCTTCGACAGGTCGGGCGGGCGCTCGCCGCCGATGACCACCTCGCCACCGTCCTCTCGGGCGGACTCGACGTGAGCCTCGATACGTCCTCGCTGCGCGGCCGAGATGACCGGGCCGATCACCGTCTTGGTGTCGGTCGGGTCGCCGACAGACAGGAAGCCTGCCATCTGAACCAGGCCGTCGCGCACCTGGTCGAAGAGGCTGCGGTGCACCACCGCGCGTGGGTGCCGTGCAGATCTGTCCGGAGTGGAAGGACCAGGTCGAGCCGATGCAGCCGACGGCGGCTTTCACGTCGGCGTCCTCGAGCACTACGCAGGCGCCCTTACCGCCGAGCTCGAGCAGCGACCGCTTCATGGTGCGCGCCGCCTTCTCCGCGATAGTCACGCCGACCTCGGTCGAGCCGGTGAAGCTGACGCAGTCGACGTCGTCCGCCTCCACCAGCGCCGCAGAAGTGGACCGCGTGTTGCCGTTGACGAGGTTGACGACCCCCGGCGGGAACCCGACGTCGTTGAGAATGCGGACGAGCTCCACAATGGCCAGGGGGTCCTGCGGCGCGGGCTTCACCACCACGGTGTTGCCCGAGGCGAGGGCGGGCGCCACTTTGCCGGCCATGTTGACCATGGGGAAGTTGTAAGAGGTGATGCACGCGACGACCCCGAGCGGCTGGCGGTTCACCATGCCGCCGATGATCCCGCCCGGCGCGAGCGGGGTGGCCTGGGCCGGCTGGGGAAGCAGGGGGGTCTGCAGCACTTGTCGGGGGTCGCGCGCGTAGCGCTCGAAGCGGTCGGCGGCGACCGGGACCTGCATCCGTGAGCCCACCGTGGCGGTGGCCCCGGTCTCGGCGATCACCAGGGGGAGGAGCTCAGTCGCCCGGGCCCGGATGGCGGCGGCCGCCTCGCGCATCAGCGCACTGCGGTCGTCCTGCGACCAGGCCGCCCAGCCCGGTTGGGCCTCCTTGGCCGCGGCGGCCGCGGCGAGGGCGTCGTCCACCCCTGCGTTCGGGGCCTGCCCCACCACCTCCTCGGTGGCGGGGTTGACGATCTCGTAGGACCCCTCGGCGGCGTCGACCCACTTGCCTCCGATGAGGAGCTGGTGCTCGTGGTGCTTTGTGGTCTCGGCCATGGTTGCTCCGTTTGCTCGTACTCGGGCGGCGCGCCGGCAGATCTGACGGCGCGTCACATTCAACCCCGGCCGGGCCTTTTGACCCAAATTCGCTGCCGGGTGGAAGGCCTTAGGCTCTTCGGGACGCCGCCATGGCTCCGAATCCTCAGGGCTTAGGTTTCGGCCGGTCCCCGCCCAGGACGCGCAGGACGAAGCGGCCGAGCCGGCCGGGCGGCTTCCGGTGCTGCGCGGCCAGGGCCTCCTTCTCGCGGTCGCGGGTCAGCGGGCCGCCGAGGCGCCAGTAGCGCCGGCCGCCCCCTGTGTAGCGGACGTAGTCCGGCACGGGCGGGAGCTTCGGGGCCGGCTTGCGCCGCTTCTTGCTCGAGGCCACTTGTAGAGCGTGCCCCACGGCGGGAGTCCGTGAGGCGCAGAAGTCGCCGGCGGGCTCGCCTCCACCGTGTCTGGGGGGAGGTGATGTCCGCGCCACCCGGGCTCGGGTCACCCCGTGAGGTGCGCCGTGTCGTTGTAGCCGCGCAGCACCCAGTGGTCGTCGGTCACCACGATCCTCGAAATGGACGCGTTGTCCGCGCCGACGAAGGCGAAAGGTGCCGACGAGGTGGCCTGGGCCAGGATCTCGCCGATGGCGGCGCCGTGGCTGAAGGCGACCACCCGACCGCCCGGGTGGGCCGCCACGATGCGTTCCACCGCGGCGCGGAGCCGGCCACCGAAGACCTGGCGCGACTCGGCGCCCGGCACCACGTCCCAGCGCTGCTCGAGCATGATCCGCTCGAAAAGGGGGTCGCGGTCGGCCGCCTTCTGGCGCAAGTGACCGCCCTCCCACTCGCCGAGGTACACCTCGCGCAGGTCGGGCTCGACGACCGGCCTCAGGCCGCACCGCTCGACCAGTGGCTCCGCCGTCTCCGCCGTGCGGCGCAACGTGGTCACGTAGAGGGCGTCGAAGAGTTCCTGGGCCAGCCGCAACGCCACGCGCTCGGCCTGGCGTCGCCCCGCCTCCGAGAGCGGCGGGTCGCCCTGGCCCTCGACCATCTCGAAGGACTCTCCCTCGACCGCGTCGGCCGAGGCGCCGTGCCGCACCAGCAGCAGCTCAGTGGATCCGGGTGGTCCGACGTAGGGCCTCTGGCTGAATGAGCGCGGTTCCGCCACGGCCGCCGAGTGTAGGGAAGATCAGCGGGGCGCCGGGAGCTCCGGTGGCCCGTAGTCCTCGTCCTCATCGATCACCTCGGCGTCGATCACGTCGCCGTCGTGGTGCGCGGACGAAGGTTGCGCGCCTCCTTGCGGCGGCGCACCGCCGGTGCTGAAGAAGGTGAACACGGCGCCCGGACCCTGGGTGAAGCCGAAACCGAGCGGCCGGGTCGCGGCCGGCCCGAGCTGCGCCCACAGCGGCTGAGCCCGGCGCTGCACGGTCGCGTTCTGCACGCCGAGGGTGAGGGCGAGGTAGAGCAGGAGGCTCGAACCCTCCAGTCCGGCACCACCGCTGACGTGGTTGCCCGCCGCGTCACCCACAAAGTGGATGAGAAGGGACACGAACCACAGCGCCATGGTGATCGCGGTGCCCTGGCGCAGCACCCAGTTCTCGGTCGCCCACACCCGGACGGAGAGGCCGCGCAAGATACCGAACCCGATGGCGCCGACAACCAAGGTGCCGATCACCCACGCCCAGGCCGCGGACCCGACATGGTGATTGCCCGCGTACGAGGTCAAGGTGAAGAGCCCGATGACGCCGAGCACCACCGGGCCCCGGAGCGAGAGTGCGCGCGGCACTGGTCGGACCCGGACCTGCCGCAGCAGGACGAAGACCAACACCACCAGCCCGAGAGCGACCGACAGGAACATCGCCCCCCAGACTACGGCCGCGGGCTCCTCAACTGTTCAGCAGGGGGCCCACCTCGGCGCCGAAACGTGCCGTCTGGTCGCACCACTCGGCGGCCGAGCGGGCCACGAAACGCACCTGCAGGTGGTTGACGCCCATGCCGACCAGCTCACGCAGGCTCTCGGCCACCTGGTCCGCCGTGCCCTGAAGCACGTAGTTCGGTAGGTCCGCGCCGGATCCACCCGACGTCACGTACAGGGGTTCGGCGATGGTCCCGATGTCGATCGGCGCGCCGCCGCGCAACTCGGCCCGCAGCTCGCGCAGCCTCCGGATCTGGCCGGGCAGGTCTCGCCGGCGGGTGCCCTGGGGCAGCCAGCCGTCGCCGAAGGCGGCCGTGCGCCGGATGGCGGCGGGCGAGGAGCCGCCGATCCAGATGGGCGGGCGCGGCACCTGCACCGGGCGAGGCCCCAGTCCCAGGTCGCGAGCCGGCCAGCGTGGGCCGGGCAGTTCGGGGAACTCTTCGGTGAAACAGCGGGCCAGCGCAGACACCGCCTCGTCGGTGTCGCGGCCACGCCCGGCGAAGTCACCCGCCAGCGCCTCGTACTCCTCGGTGACGTGGCCCGCTCCGACGCCGACGATCACGCGGCCGCCCGAGAGCAGGTCGATGGTGGAGAGCTCCTTGGCCGCGCGCAGCGGGTGGCGCTGCGCCAGCACCAGGACGTGGGAGAGCAGGCGCGTGCGCGTCGTCAGCGCCGCCAGCCAGGCCAGCGTGGCCGTCGTGTCGTACCACGTCGTGCTCATGGCGTCGGCCAGGCGCCGGGGGATGGCGGTGTGGTCGCAGACGCCGACGTAGAAGCAGCCCGCGTCGTCGGCGGCCCGGGCGACCGCGGCCAGCTCGTCGGGCCCGGCCTGCGTCTCCCACTCGGCGGTGTAGAGCGTCGACTGGGACTGGATCGGCAGCTGCATGCCCCACACCACGCGACCGTCGGGGACGGTGCGCACGACGTGGGCGGGGACGAGGGCGGGGTCGGTCATGGTGGGTGCTCCAGTCGGGTCTCGGTCGATGGCGCGGGTCAGGCGGTTGCCGCTACGGCGATCGCCTGCTCCGAAGGCGATCCGAAGGTGGTGCACAGCACCCGCGAGCGCTTGAGATGAAGGTGCAGCGGAACCTCCCAGGTGAATCCCATGCCGCCGTACACCTGAATCGCCGCCCGTGCGTTGGTCAGCGCCGCCTCGTCCGCCAGCAGCTTGGCTCCCCTCACCGCGCGTTCGATCAGGTCGGGCGCGTTGCCGTGCGCTGCCTCCGCCTCCGCCACCGCGACGTCGGGCGCGTCCACCAGGCACGCGGCTGCGTGCACCGCGGCTCGCGCCACTTCGGCGCGCACCAGCATGTCCGCGCACATGTGCTTGATCGCCTGGAAGCTCCCGATCGCCTTGCCGAACTGGTGGCGCTCCTTGGCGTAGGCCACCGCGAGGTCGAGCGTCTCGGCCGCGTGCCCGACCTGGAGGGCGGCGGTGACCAGCGTGCCGTCGCGCACCAGGGCCTCCGCGACAGACCGGGGCGCCGCCTCACCGACGGGGAGAGAAGGAAGCCGCCACATGGGGGTGAGCGGGTCGAGCGGCGACGCCATGCGCGCTTGCGCCGGCGCGCCCGGTGCCGGGGACAGCACGCTCGCCTCGGAGTGCCCCGACCCACCCGTGAGCGCGACCAGTGCGTCGAGCGACGCGAGGTGCTCGACCAGGATGGGGTCGGACCGGCCCCAGTGCACGCCGACCAGGGCCCGGCCCTCGGCCGCGCCGTCCACCAGGCCGTGCGCCGCGGCCAGGAACGTGCCGACGAGCGGTCCCGGCACCAGAGCCCGCCCGAGTTCCTCGAACACGACGGTGGCATCCGCCAGCCCGAGACCCGTGCCGACGGGCTCGGGCAGCGTGAGCGCGAACACCCCGGTTTCGCCCAGGGCTGCCCAGTCGCCTGGTTCCGCCACCCGCTCCACACCCTCCCGTGACCGGATTCGCTCCAACGGGAGCCGGCCCTCCAACACGCTCCGGATGCCCCCGGCCAGTTGGCGCTCGTCCTCGCCCACGCTGAAGTCCATCAGCGCGACTTGGGCAGGCCGAGGATGCGCTCGGCCACGATGTTGCGTTGGACCTGCGAGGTGCCGGCGGCAATGGTCACCGAAATCGACTTGAACCACGCGTGCAGCTGCTCGCCGTTGCCCAAGGCCGCGCCGTCGGCGCCGGCCAGCGGGTCCGAGCACAGTGCGGCCCGGTCGAGGACTTCCACGGCGAGGTCGCCCAGCGCTTGCGCGTGCTCGGAGAACGAGAGCTTGAACACGGAGCCGCCGATGCCGGGAACGCCGGTCCGGGCGGCCTCCGACACGTTGCGCTTGGTCAACGCCCACAGCGCGTCGAACGCGGCCACCAGGTGGCCGATGCGCCGGGCGACACCGGCGTCTTCGAGCAAGCCCAGCCGCCCGGCCAGCCTCCTCACCTCTCCGAGAAGGCGCACCGACTCGAGAAGCTCGCCCACGAAGGCCGTGCCCCGCTCGAAGGAGAGGGTCACCATGGTCACCCGCCAGCCGTCGTTCTCGTCCCCCACCCGGTTCGTCACCGGCACGCGGACCTCGTCGAGGAAGAGCTCGGCGAACTCGGTCGACCCTTCCATGGTGCGCAGCGGACGGATGGAGATCCCGGGCGCGTCCATCGGCATGACCAGCCAGCTGATGCCGCGATGGCCCTCCCCGCCGGTGCGCACCAGCAGCTCACAGAAATCGGCCACCATGGCGTGCGAGGTCCAGATCTTCGAACCGGTCACGATGTAGTCGTCGCCGTCGCGGACCGCCCGGGTGCGCAGCGAGGCGAGGTCGCTGCCGGCGTCGGGCTCGCTGAAGCCTTGGCACCAGACCTCCTCGCCCCGCAAGATGGGCGGCAGGTAGCGCTCCTTCTGCTCCGGGGTCCCCTCCGCGATGACCGTCGGCCCGGCGTGCAGGAGCCCGACGAAGTTCACCCCGACGTAGGGCGCTCCGGCCCGCTCACATTCCTCTTTGAAGATCAGCTGTTCCACCGGCGAGGCGCCGCGACCACCGCCTTCGGCCGGCCAGTCCACGCCGGCGTACCCGGCGTCGTGGAGGAGCCGCTGCCAATGCAGGTCGTAGGCCCGTCTCGCCGTCCAGTCGTCGGCCGCGGGTGCGGGGCCGACGCCCGGCAGCGTGGCGGCCAGCCACGTTCGGAGCTCCCGGCGGAACGCCTCCTCCGGCGCGGTGTAGCGCAGGTCCACGGCCAGACGGGCGAGTCCGGGACCGCTCAGGCAGCGAGGTCGAGTCCGAAAAGGGCGATGGCGTTGCCCCGGACGATCTTGCGCCGTTGCTCGTCGGTCAGGTCACGCATCTGCTCTTCGGCCACCTCCCGGGTGCGGGGCCAGGTGGAGTCGGAGTGCGGGTAGTCGGATTCGTACGTGATGTTGTCGACGCCGATCTCCTCGACCGAGCGCAGGCCGTGGGCATCGTCGAAGAAGCAGCCCCAGACGTGGTCCTTGAAGTAGCTCGACGGCTTCTCGGGCACGATATCGGCCACGCCACCCCAGCCGCGGTTTTCGAGCCACACCGTGTCGGCGCGCTCGAGGATGTAGGGGATCCACCCGATCTGGCCTTCCGAGTAGGCGACCTTGAGATCGGGGAAGCGCACGAACACGCCGCTGAAGAGAAAGTCGACGAGCGAGAACGTCGCGTTGGTGTGTGTCAGGGTCGATCCGACGGCCGGCGGGGCGTCGGCCGAAGTCGAGGGCATCTTGGACGAGCTGCCGATGTGCATGTTCACCACGGTCTGCGTCTCGGCGCAGATGCGGAAGAACGGGTCCCAGTAGTGGTCCGGGTCGTGCACGCTCGGCAAGCCGAGGAACGGCGGGATCTCGCTGAAGCACACGGCCCGCACCCCGCTCCGCGTTGCGCCGCACCTCGGCCGACGCCAGCCCCACGTCCCACAACGGGATCAGGCACAGCGGAACGAGACGACCACCCGAGTCGCCGCACCACTCCTCGACCATCCAGTCGTTGTACGCCTTCACGCAGAGCAGCGCGAGCTCCTTGTCGGCGGCCTCGGTGAAGGTCTGACCACAGAAGCGCGGAAACGTCGGGAAGCACAACGCCGCCTCAATGTGGTTGGCGTCCATGTCGTCCAGCCTCGGTTTCACCTCGTACGAACCCGGGCGCATGTCCTCGTAGGTGACCCCCTTCATGGTGATCTCCTCGCGTGGGATCCCGACGGCGGAGTCCACGCGCAGCAGGGGACGCTTCAAATCCTCGTAGTGCCACCAGTCGACCGGAACTCCCTTGGCACCGGGTTTGACCTTGAGCTGACCGCCGCGGAACTCGACTTCGGGCATCGGCGCCCGCACGATCCTGGGCCCGACCTCGGCGTACTTCGATGGAAGGCGGTCCTGCCACACGTTTGGCGGCTCGACCACGTGGTCGTCGACCGAGACGATCTTCGGCAACGGCTCAGGCATGGGCTCGCAGCGTAGCCGCCACCTGACGGGGCGTCAGAAAGCCCGAGGTAAGGGCAATTCCTGGTCGCGGACCGCGTTCGGTCGACCGGGACCCCGCCGACCTACCCGAAGACCTCTTCGAAGAGGTCGAGCATGGCGCGCCACGAACGACGATCGGTCGCCTCGTCGTAGCGCACGCCGGGGAAGTCCGCCCCGTCCGCGCCCGGGCGCGTGAAGGAGTGCTGCGCGCCGCCGTAGACGATGAGCGTCCAATCCACACCGCCGGCGCGCATCTCCTCTTCGAAGGCCAGTCGGTCGGCGCTCGGGACGAGGGGGTCGTCGGCCCCGATCAGCGCCAGCACCTTGCCGCGGATGTCGCGCGCGTCCTCGGAGCGCGCCGTGCCCAGCCCGGAGTGGAAGCCCACGACGGCCTTCAGGTCGGCGCCGCTCCGGGCCAGCTCCAGCGAGACGGTGCCACCGAAGCAGTAACCGATGGCCGCCAACCGGTCGGGGTCGGTGCGCTCCTCGGCGCGCAGCACGTCGAGGCCCGCCGTCCCGATGGCGCGCGTACGCAGAGGGTCGGCGCGCAGCTCGCCGATCCGCTCCATCATCTGATTCCGGTCGACGAGCGGGCGCCCGTCACCGTGGTAGTCGAGGGCGAACGCGACGTTTCCGAGCTCGGCCAGCCGGACGGCAATGTCGCGGGCGTGGTTGTCGAGGCCCGGACCCTCGTGGCAGACGAGGACGCCCGGCCGGCGCTCCGAACCGTCGGGCAGGGCCAGCGTGCCGACCATGGTTCGATCGTCAGCGTCGTACGAGATGTCGCGTGTGGTGACCATGGGGGCGAAAACGTAGCCGCCCTCCGCCCGCCATACTGGCCCGCATGCTCCACGCCCGAGCTCGCCGCCTGGTGCCACCATGTCTCGCCGTCGCCGCGGCGGCGCTCGTCGCCGCGGCGTGCGGCGGAGCGTCACCGAGCGCCCAGACGTCGACGAGCTCGTCGGGGGTTGCTCCTACGACAGTTGCGACGGTCCCGTCCACGACCACCACGACCGGTCCCGCCGCGCTCCCGGCGGTGTCGACGTCCGGACCGTTCTCCGTCAGCGCCCCGATACCCCTGCCGTTCTCCGCGGGGGCGGTGACGGCGGCAGAGGGCCCGGACGGCGCGGTCTTCGCGTCGCCGCGGGATCCGAGCTCCAACGCGCCGACCGTGGTCTGGGTGGTGGACGGCAGCGAGCCCGCCGCCGTCGCCGAGACGATGCCGAGCGGCGTCGCCGCGCTCGCCGCCGACGCCGGCAACCTCTACGTCGCGAACTACCAGAAGGTTGTCGCGTACGACCGCACCAGCGGGAACAAGGTCGCCAGTTGGTCGCTGCCCCCGGTCCGTGCCGCCAACAGCTCGAACCAGGACCTCGTGTCCCTGACGGCTGCCGCGGGCGCGCTCTACGTGCTCGTGACGCAAGGCGACAGCGTCGCCGTCTGGCGTATCGACCCGCAGTCTGCGGGGCCGGCCCACCTACTCGTGCGGGGGCTCGGCGCGACGGTCGGCTCCGACGGTTCCGTCTACTACGAGACCACCCGGCACCGCCTCGCCGCGCTCAGACCCGACGGGACACGGATCCTCGGTCGGGTTCTGGCGCATACCCCGAACAGGTTGGGAGGGGGCGTCCAGTACGTCGAGGCTGTCGCCGGGGACGCGGTCTGGGTCTCGAAACCGGCCGGCCAGGGTCTCGATGCGCGCTTCACCACGTACGACGCCCGAACCCTCGCGGCGATCGGCAGCTACAACGGCGTCGTCACCGACAGCGTCGTCGACACGGCCGCCGGCCCCCTCGTCCTCCAGCCCGCGGCCACCGGTTCCGCCGAATGCCCGCAGGCCTCACCGTCGACGCCCACGTCGTGCGTCTCGCGCCTCGACGTCCACGGCTCGCTCAGCGACCCGGCGGGCGTCGGCGCCGCCATCGTCCTGCTCGGCCCCGGACCGGCCGTGGTCTCGGCGGCCACCGCGACCAACCAGTTCGAGCTGTATCGCCTCTCTTAGGTTCGCCGCTCGCGGCCGCGTGCCCGTCCGAACCGATCCGGATCTCCGGATCAGTAGTGCATCGACACGCCACCGTTGGGGCTCAACAGCTGGCCCGTCACGAAGCTGCTGGCGTCGGAGGCGAGATACAGAACGCAGTACGCGATGTCCGACGTGAACCCGACCCGGCGCAGCGGGGTGTGGCGTGCCATGGGCGTGAGCACGGCCGCCTTGGCCTCCTCGTTGATCGACCCGTCGGGGTTCGTGTAGTAGCGCGCGGTCATGTTCGTCGGCACGAAGCCCGGCGCCACGGAGTTGACCCGCACGCCGTGGTTGCCGACCTCGACCGCCATGGTCTTGGTGAGCTGTGCCACTCCGGCCTTGCAGATGGCGTAGGGGCCGACGCCGGGCGACGGGGCCAGGACGGCAGCCGAGGACATGTTGACGATGGAGCCGCCGCGCTGCTCCACCATCACCTTCCCGGCGGCCTGACATCCGTAGAGGACGCCTTTGAGGTTCACCGCCAGGATGCGGTCGAACTCGTCCGGGTCGACGTCGATGATGGTGCTGTCGATCATGATGCCGGCGATATTGCACATCACGTCGAGCCGTCCGTGGCGGGCTTTGACGTGTTGGACGAGCGCATCGGCCGCGCCACGAGCAGAGACGTCGAGCTCCGCGCTCTCCGCTCTGGCTCCCTCGGCGACGATGGCCCGCGCCGTCTCGGCCGCCCGCCCGCGGTCGATGTCGGCGCACACCACCGTGGCGCCGGCCGCCGACAACACCTCGGCCGTGGTGCGTCCGATGCCGCCCCCGGCCCCGGTCACGAGAGCCACGCGACCGGCCAGGCCGAAGGCGTCAAGCACGCTCTGGGTCGTCTCCATCCGGGGCACCTTACACGCGGGCCGTGCCTTAGGTGCTAAAGGTGGAGTCCATGACCACCCTGCCCGACCGGCCGAACACCGCGCTCCTTGTGATCGACGTGCAGAACGGGGTGATGGCCGACGCCCACGACCGGGACGGGGTGATTGCCAACATCGACGCGTTGGTCGGCCGGGCGCGCGACGAGGATGTTCCGGTCATTTGGGTACAGCACGCCGACGACGAGTTGCCACGCGACAGCGAGACCTGGCAGTACGTCCCCGAGCTGGAGCGGCTGAACACCGAGCCCATCGTGCACAAGACCTACGGCGACTCCTTCGAAGACACCGAGCTCGAGGAGCGGTTGGCCGAGCGGGGGATCGGCCGGCTCGTGGTCACCGGCGCCCAGACCGATGCCTGCATCCGCTCGACCCTGCATGGAGCGTTCGTCCGCGGCTACGACGTGACCTTGGTCAAGGACGCCCACACCACCGAGGACCTCAGTCCCTACGGCGCACCAACCCCGGACATGGTCATCACGCACACCAACCTCTACTGGGGGTTCCAGCGCGCCCCCGGCCGTCGCGGCGACGCGGTCAACACGTCCGAGGTCAGCTTTGCCTCGGCCGAGCCGGGCTGAGGCGACCTGCCCGTTCGGTCTTCGTGACTCCGCGCGGAGGACCTGGTCGCCTGGTGGCGCAAATCCAAAGGGGGTGCTAGGCGCTGCGTCCTCGGGGATCACGACGGTCCCGTCGCACAAAGGAAAGGCTGGCCTCCCCCAGGCGTCGGTAGCCGTCCACGGTGGCTGAGACGTCGCCGGCGACCACGAGGCCATGGTCGGCGTCCTCGATCACCAACGACCTTGCTCCGATGGCGCGGCAAACCTCGTCGTGGGCGGATGGGTCGTGGTACGGATCGGACGAGCCGGCAACGATCAACGAAGGCCACCCCTTGCCGATCACACCGGTACATACGTACTCGAGCCCGAGCAACGGGGTCACCCAGATGGCGTCGGTGTCCCGGTTGACGAGCGATTTCTCCATGGCGGCAAGGAAGAGTGCTCCGCGGGATTTGGCGACAAAGGTGACCGTGGCCGGGTCGTATCGATCGATGAGGCCGACCACCGCGCTGTTCACCGCGGCGTTGAACTCCTTCGACTCTTCCAAGGCAAGACCTTCGGCCCGAAGGCCCGAGTAGGACACCCTCTCTACCTGAGCCCCGACCTCCTCGAGCGCGAGAGATGGCAACAGGACAGAGGGGGTGAAGGGGTCGTTGTTGCCTCCTGGAAGAACCACCGCGAGGTGCGCGACCACAGTCCACAGTCTTGTCGGGTGATTCGTCCCCGTCAGGCTTCGTTCCCCGATTGGATGGTTTGAGATGCCTTCGCAACAAGGATGCAACGCCCATGCAACCACCGCAGTGCAGGGTGTCCCGTTGACCGAGTGTGAGGGGCGGTACATCCCACCGCGGGAGAAGTCGGGACATGGAAAAAGGGGCGACAACCGAAGAGTTGAACGTATATCGGCCCGATGAATCGGTCGCCGAGGTCCCAAAGGATGAAAGACGTGAGCCTCCCGGCGCGACGCCAGAGCAGCAGCCGCGGGAGAAGTCCCGACCGCTGATCGCCGTGCTAATTGCCACGATCGCCGTAGTCGCAGCGATCGCCACATGGAGGGCCGAGGTCGCGGCGACACGCGCCGAGGCGGCGTCGCAGCAAGGAGTGGCCATGCAAATCCTTGCGACAGGCAACTGGACGAGCGACAGAACCATCGCAGTCGACAGCGGACAACAGGTGAGCCAGGTGTACGACCTGCAGAATGCTGGCATCGTGGCCGCCGACTCGGCTGGCTCCGGCGGCACCAGCGGAGTCCCCGACCCTGGGGGGGATGACCAGACCAAGGCGAGCGAGACGTCCCCGCCGATGCAGGCGATCGCTCCTGGGTCGGCTGCCGCCGCGGCAGTCGCTCAGGAGTACGTGGGTGAATGGGCTCTCCGCAACGCCTGGCTGTACAACGGCTACGTCAAGACCCCCAAGAGCGGGCAGTACCTCTTCAATGTTGAAGCAGCAACGAAGGACCTCGTACTGGAGGATTCCGGCAACACGGCGAGTGCAGTGCTTGCTACGACCTCGAAAAAGGACTTCGCCGCTGTAGAGGCGGACGAATCACGTCGACTGCACTTGCTCGTCGTAGACCTGGTTCTCGTGCTCGCATTGGCTCTCGCCGCGACAGCACAGTTGGCGAAACAACGCCGTGCTCTGGTGCCGCTCGGCGTGACGAGTGCAATCCTCTTCTTTGGAGCGACAATTGTCATGACATTGATCGAGGTTGGGTGAATGGAGGACTTGCGCGACACAGTTGAGGTTCTCACTGAGAGCGACGACGAGCACGAGCACCGGGTACGGGTCCGGGTGACTGTGCTCGTCGTTCTCGTGACAGCGCTTGCGGCTTTGTCTGGATTTTTGGCGGCGCACTCGGACGGGAGGGCTTTGAATGCAGAGCGGCATGAACAGGTCCTTGCGCTCCAAGCTCAGAACGCGGAGGACCAGTTGTCCGCTGTGACCCAGAGCCAGAACGAAACCGGCCTTGCTCAGCAGGTGGATTTCTATCGAGGTGCAGCCTTCTCCAGTGTTGGTGACACCCGAGCAAGCGACGACTGGCTGGGCTTTGCCGATGTCTTGGGTAAGCAAGAATTGAATGCCGAGCCCTCTCCTTCTGGAGCGTACCGTCGCGAGACCGTGAAAGCGGAAGAGTCGGCTGCGCTTGGTCAGGCGGCGATTGCCTGGCGGGACCATCAGAGCAGTTACATCGCGACTGCAGGCATGCTTGCAATCAGTCTCTTCCTGCTTGGCTTGGTTCTCACTGTGTCGCGCCATCGTGTGCGATGGGTGTTCTTCGGCGCGGCAGCACTGCTCGCGACCATCGCCGGTGGACGGCTTTTGGTGACATCCATCAACCCCGTGCCGAGTGAAGACTCCAAGGCGATTGCAACCGAGGCGCAGGGAGAGACCGACCTAATGTACGGCCAAAGCGGGCGGGCGACACACATTTTTGTGAAGTTGATCAACGCCAATCCAGGATGGCAGAACCTGGGACGGATCTGGTTCGGTCTTGGGCAGTCGTTGGATGATTCATCGAGCTACACCATCCCGACAAAGGCAGAGTTGACTCGCGCCGTATTCGCATACCGCAGGTCAATCGCGCTTGGTTTCGCCACGACCCAGCCCGGCATGTGGAACAACCTCGCATTCGACGAGCTGGAGATAGGAAGGGCCGGGGAGGCAGGGGACGAGCGCGAAAATTGCCGTCCAGACAGCAAAGGCGAACGGGAACGAGGAAGCATGGAGTCAAGGAACACTTGCGGAGGTCTACATGTTCAGAGGCAACCTCCGCGAGGCCGAATCAATGCTGCAAACCGCGGAGCTTTCGCTTATCGACAGCGGGAATAGCGACGAGGCCGCGGAAGACTTCTTCGCGAGCATGCGAAGCGACTGGATGTTCTTCGCGCAAAAGAAGATGGTCCCCTTGCCGAGGCTTCGAGCGTTCTACTCCTTCGGCGAAGGGCTGGAGGCTGCTTTCGATGAGCGTCTCAAAACGGTGCAGCCGGTTCGGAGCGCCGCCACAGTGTCTGCCTTTCGTGTCACGTATCAATCCCTCGACACGAGTCAGGATGAGGGGTTGTTGACCACGGCGTTTGCCTACTCTGGCTTCAGGCAAGGAAAGTTCAGCTTCACCACCTACGACGTATCCAACGCGATGGCCACGCTCATCCCCGAAGCGTCGGTGCTCGATGGCTATCCCTGGACATGGGGTAGCGGGACGGGTGCGTGGGTCCGACCGTGGCCCATACAGATCTTCGCTGGCGACCTCTATGAAGTACAGGCCTACTGGAATGGCAACCTCCTCGCTACCGCGTGTCTTCGTGCTTCATCTGACGGGACACGGTTGTCGCCCGCAACGGGATGTGTCGCCTAACTGCAGGCTTGCTGTTTCCTCGCAACCTGGCAAAGAGTCACCGGCTCCCACGGCATCGAAGTCAGCACGTTCACGACCTAAGTCGTCGAGACGATCCAACGGGGTTGCAAGCAGACCAATCGGTGGCGTCTCCAGCAGAGATACGCCAACTCAGGCCGTGACGCCCTCAATGGCGAGCAGGTCGCGCTTGAGCTTCAGCCCGCCGCCGTACCCGCCGATCCCGTTGCTGGCGACCACCCGGTGGCACGGCACCATGATCGGGACCGGGTTGCGCCCGTTGGCCTGGCCCACGGCGCGCGGCGCGCTCGGCCGGCCGACCCGACGGGCCAACTCGCCGTAGCTGATCGTCTCGCCGTAGGGGATCCTCGTGAGCTCGGACCACACCTCGCGCTGGAACTCGGTGCCGTCCAGCTCCATCGGCACGTCGAAGGTGCGGCGCTCCCCGGTGAAGTACTCGTCGAGCTGAGCGGCCGCGTCCTTGAGCACGGGCGGGACGTCGTCGACGTCGCGGCGTCCGTGCCGGCGTTCTTGGGGCAGCCAGACCCCGATGAGCACGTCGCCGTCGCACTCGAGCACCAGTCGTCCCACCGGGCTCTCGTACGGCATCGTGGCGGTGACGTTCCTCGTTGCGGTCGTGTTCTTCATGCTGCTCGTCCTTTCGTTGGTCGGGTCGTGATGCGAGGGGTGACTGCGGCGGGGAGCGACCACAGATGCGCCATGGCGTAGCTGCGCCACGGCCGCCATTGCTCCGCCGCCTCCGTCAGGAGGCCGGGGTTCTCGGGAAGCCCGATGGCGGTCGCGGCCCGTCTGATCCCGAGGTCCGTAGGCATGAACGCGTCGGGATCGCGCAGGGCGCGCATGGCGACGTACTCCGCCGTCCACGGGCCGATGCCCGGCAGTGCCACCAGCGAGCGGCGCAACTCGGTGGGGTCGGACCCCGCGTCGATCGTCACGCCGCCCGAGTCCACCGCCTCGGCCAGCGCGACGAGCGCCCGGCGGCGGCTGGCCGGCATGGGGAAGGCTTCGGGGTTGCGCCGGCCGAGCTCGGCCAGTGCCGCCGGGGTCGGGAAGAGGTGCGTCACACCGTCCGCCGGCTCGGGGAGCACTTCGCCCGCCGCCTGCACGAGGCGGCCCGCGACGGTGCGGGCCCCAATGACGGAGACCTGCTGCCCGATGACGGCGCGCACAGCGAGCTCGAAGCCGTCGACGGCGCCGGGCACGCGCCGTCCCGGGTCCCGGTCGACGACCGGGCCCAGCAGGCGATCGCCCCGCAGCGCCTCCCACACGGCGACGGGGTCGGCGTCGAGGTCCAAGAGCTGGCGGCACCGCGAGACGGCGGTCGTCAGGTCACGCAGATCCGAGAGGCGCAGTTCTCCCTCCACGAACCAGGGCCCGGGCTTCTCCGTCCCGCCGGCCCTCATGGTGACGACGCCGTGCCCGTGGGGCAGGCGGAGACTGCGCGTGTACGACTCGTCCGAGAGCGACTCGACCCCGGGGAGCGCGCGCTGGCCCAAGAACGCGAGGACCGACGCCGGGTTGAACGGCTGACGGCAGGGGAGGCGCAGACGGATGCCCTGGGCCACGGCGGGAGCCGGCACTCCACGCCCGCGTCCGGATTTCGCCGCCCGCCTGCGCAGACCGGTCGGCGTGTCGGCGAAGACCTCGCGGATGGTGTCGTTGCACTGCCTCACGCTGGCGAACCCCGCCGCGAACGCGATGTGCGTCACCGGCAGCTCCGTCGTCTCCAGCAGGACTCTGGCCGTCTGAGAGCGCTGGGCGCGTGCGAGGGCGAGCGGGCCGCTGCCCACCTCTTCGGTGATCAGGCGGTTGAGCTGGCGCGTGCTGTAACCCAACCGCCGCGAAAGCCCTTCGACGCCCTCGCGGTCGACGATCCCGTCGCGGATCAGGCGCATGGCGCGTGCGACGACGTCCGCCCGGTTGTTCCACTCGGGCGAGCCGGGTGAGGCGTCGGGCCGGCAGCGCAGGCAGGCCCGGAACCCCGCCTGCTGCGCCGCGGCCGCGGTGGCGTAGAACCGCATGTTCTCGCGCTTGGGCGTCCGGGCCGGACAACTGGGCCGGCAGTAGATCCCGGTCGACGTCACGCCGCAGAAGAACCAGCCGTCGAAGCGGGCATCCTTGCTCTTGGCGGCCTCGTAGCAGCGGTCTGGATCTTCGAGCACGGGTGACAGCCTGACACGCCCCGACGGCCCCTACTGGCGGGAATCGGACATGTCCATTTCCCGCCGCCGGAGCCGGTTCGCGTTCGTCTCAGCGGTCGGTGCCGGCCAGCGTGTGCGCGAGGACGAGGCGACGGTGGGTGGCGGCGTCGCCCCACGAGCGCGAGAGCGCCCAGGTCCGCTTCAAGTAGAAGTGGAGGTCGCACTCCCACGTGTAGCCGATGGCGCCGTGGACCTGCAGCGCGACGCGGGCCGCCAGGTCGGCGGCGTCGGACGCCAGGGCCTTGGCCATGGACGCGTCGTGGGAGAGCGCGGGCTGCGCGGTGTCGAGCGACCAGGCGGCGCGGTAGGTGGCGGGCCGGGCGAACTCCAAGGCAACCCGCGCGTTGGCCAGAAGGTGTTTGACCGCCTGGAAGCTGCCGATGGCTTTGCCGAACTGGTGACGTTCCTTGGCGTACGCGGCGGCCATGGCGATCATGCGCTCGCTCAGCCCGACGAGGAGCGCCGCGGTTCCCGCCGCGGCGCGGTCGGCCAGGAGGGAGACGGCCGCGGCGGCGGCCACGTCGTAGGCGAGGAGCGTGTCGGAGGAGAGGGGCCAGTGAACGGTGGACAGGTCGCGTGTCGCGCTCAACGCCGGAGTGGGATCGGCCGTGCACGAGGTGGCGGGCACGGCGTGAAGCTGCCATCCCGACTCGTCGTCCCGGCAGGCCAGGAGGAGCACCTCGGCGTCACGGGCGCCCACGACGCGCGGCGTGCGCAACGTGCCGTCCGCCGTGACCTCAGACGACGACACGAGCCCCACCGGCGTGACGTCGACACCGCCGACAGCGAACGGCGCGTCGTCCTCCACCAGGGCCCGCAGCGCGGCCTCGGCCGCCTGGTCAGGTGCCAGTGCGGCCAGAGTGGGCGCGGCGAGGGCGGCCGTCTCCAGCAGGGGCTCGGGCAGGCAGGCGCGGCCCGCCTCCTCCAGCACGCCCACGAGGTCGACGTCGCCGCGCCCGAGGCCTCCGGCTGACTCGGGGACCACCAGGGCCGGGGCGCCGAGCTCGGCCAGAACGGCCCAGCGGTTGCGCGCCAGCGTGGCGCGGCCCTCTTCGTCGGCGAGCTCGAAGGCCCGGAGGGCGTCGGGCGTGCACTCGGTGTCGAGCACGGTCCGCACCACCTGGCGGAGCTGCTCCTGTTCGTCGGAGAACGCGAAGTCCATCTCGTCAGGTCGTCCTCAGGGCTCCGCGCTCTTCAGCCCCGGGGCAGCCCGAGCAGGCGCTCGGCCACCACGTTGCGCTGGATCTCGTTGGTGCCGGCGTAGATGGGTCCGGCGAGGGAGAAGAGGTAGCCGTCGAGCCACTCCCCGGGCGCGCCGGCGTGCAGGAGCTCGGCCTCGGGGCCCAACAGGTCGAGCGCGGCGGTGTAGATGGCGACGTCCGTCTCGGACCACCAGATCTTGTTGCAGCTCGCTTCCGCGCCGACCGCGTGTCCACGGGCCACCCGCGAGGCGGTCCAGTAGGTGTGCAACCGATACGCCTCCGCCGCCATGTGGGCACGCGCCACGGCGTCGGCAGAAACGGGCTGGGCCGCCGCGCCGACGGAAGAGCTCGACGAGGCGGTCGGCCGCCTCGGTGTAGCGCGCCGGGCTGCGCAGCGAGAGCCCGCGCTCGGACCCCGCCGTCGCCATGGCGACCGACCAGCCCGCGCCGACCTCGCCGAGCACCTGGTCCTCGGGCACCTCCACCTGGTCGAAGAAGATCTCGGCGAATCCGGTCTCGCCGTCGATCTGGGGGATGGGCCGCACCGTGACGCCGGGCGAGTCCATGGCGACGAGAAAGTAGGTCAGGCCGCGATGGCGCTCCGCTTCGGGGTCGGTGCGGAAGATCCCGAAGCACCAGTCGGCGAACGCGCCGCGGCTGGCCCACGTCTTCTGGCCGTCGAGCACCCAGCCGTCCCCGGCCGCGTCGCGCGTGGCGTGCGAGCGGATGCCGGCGAGGTCGCTGCCGGCGTCGGGCTCGGACCAGCCCTGGCACCAGATTTCGTCCGCGCTGGCCACGGGCGGGAGGAAGCGCGCCTTCTGCGCCTCGGTCCCGTACTCGAGCAGGGTGGGGCCGAGGAGGAAGATGCCGTTCTGGCTCACCCGCTTGGGGGCGCGGGCGCGGTAGTACTCCTCCTCGAAGACGAGCCACTCGAAGATCCCGAGGTCGCGCCCGCCGTACTCGGTGGGCCAGCTCACCACCGACCAGCGGTCCTCGTACAGGGTGTGCTCCCAGGCGCGATGAGCCTCGAAGCCGCCGGCCGTGTCGAAGGAGGGCAGCGGCTCGGCCGGGACGTGCTCGGCCAGCCAGGCCCTCGCCTCGGCCCGGAAGGCCTCGTGCTCGGGGAGAAACGTCAGGTCCATGGCGGCAGCGAATCTGGCACAGCGCCATGGGTGGCGCCAGCGGTGTGGCGGACGAGACCCCGACGCGGCCACAATTGACCTCCCATGCCCAACGCCGTGATCGTCGATGCCGTACGCACCCCTGTCGGACGCCGGGGTGGCCGCCTCTCGGGCTGGCACGCCACCGACCTGGCGGCCCAGCCCCTCGCCGCCCTGCTGGCGCGCAACGACCTCGACCCCGCCCTGGTCGAGGACGTCGTCATGGGTTGCACCATGACGGTGGGGGAGCAGGCGATGAACATCGCCCGCAACGCCGCGATGGCGGCCGGGTTCCCCGACTCGGTCCCGGGCACCACGGTCGACCGCCAGTGCGGTTCGGCGCAGCAAGCCATCCACTTCGCCGCCCAGGCGGTGATGTCCGGTGCCATGGACGTGGCCATCGGGGCGGGCGTCGAGTCGATGAGCCGGGTGCCGATCGGGTCGACCACCGAGCACGGACCGGGCGAGGCCTACGGCCCGCTCTACCAGGAGCGCTTCGAGCTCATCCACCAGGGCGAGTGCGCGGAGGAGATCGCGCGGCGTTGGAAGATCAGCCGCGACGAGATGGACGCCTTCGCGCTCGAGTCGCACCGGCGGGCGGCGCGGGCCGGCGACGAGGGCCGCTTCGCGGCAGAGATCGTGCCCCTCGAAGCGCGGGTGCACCCCGACGTCCCCGGCGCAGCCGACGTGAGCGGCCTGTTCGAGGCGGACGAGGGCGTGCGGCGCGACACCTCGCGGGAGAAGCTGGCCGCGTTGAAGCCGGCCTTCTCCGAGGACGGCACGGTCACCGCGGGATCGTCGTCGCAGATCTCGGACGGCGCGGCAGCGGTGCTGATCATGAGCGAGGAGCGGGCGTCGTCACTCGGTCTGCGCCCCCGGGCGCGCTTCCACACCTTCGCCGTCGCGGCCAACGACCCGCAGATCATGCTTACGGCACCGATCCCGGCGACCGAGCTCGTGCTGGCCAAGGCGAAGCTGGCCCTCGACGACATGGACCTGGTCGAGATCAACGAGGCGTTCGCGTCGGTCGTGCTCGCCTGGGAGCGCGAGTACCGGCCCGACATGACGAAGGTGAACGTGAACGGCGGGGCGATCGCCATCGGGCATCCGACGGGGTGCTCGGGCGCCCGGTTGATGGCCACACTGCTCAACGAGCTCGAGCGCACCGGAGGCCGCTACGGGCTCCAGACCATGTGCGAGGGCGGCGGGCAGGCGAACGCGACCATTATCGAGCGGCTGGCGTGACCGCGGGGGGCGCGGCCCGCGTGCCCGCGGTCGAGGGGTGGTTCACGACGGGCGACGACGGTCGCGCCCCGGCGCTGCTCGGCTCGCGCTGCGACGGGTGTGGCACCTACGCCTTCCCCGCCGAGGCGCGCTTCTGCCGGAACCCCGACTGTGACTCGACCTCGTTCTCGACGGTGGAGCTGTCGCGGCGCGGACGCGTCTGGTCCTACACCGACGCCCGCTACCAGCCGCCGGCGCCGTACGTGGCGGCCGAACCCTACGAGCCGTTCTGCCTGGCCGCGGTCGAGCTGGCGGCGGAGAAGATGGTGGTGATGGGCCAGGTCGTGCCCGGCGTGTCCGTCGACGACCTCGCCGTGGGCGACGAGGTCGAGCTGGTGGTGGACACGCTCTACACCGACGCCCAGGAGGGAACCGAGCACCTGGTCTGGAAGTGGCGCCCGGTGCCGAGCGACGGGGAGGGCTGAGCCGTGAGCGATGCGAGTGGCACCGACAAGGGCCGGGGTGGCACCGACAAGGGCCGGGTGGCGGTGCTCGGGGCCGCGATGCACCCGTGGGGCAAGTGGGGCCGGCCCTTCGTGGAGTACGGGCTGGCCGCAGCGCGTGACGCGCTGGCCGACGCCGGGCTCGGTTGGCGCGACGTGCAGCTGGTCTCGGGCGCGGACACCATCCGCAACGGCTATCCCGGCTTCGTCGCCGGGGCCACCTTCGCCCAGGCGCTCGGCTGGACCGGGGTCCCCGTGACGAGCGTGTACGCCGCCTGCGCGTCCGGCGCCGTGGCCATCGCCAACGCGCGGGCGCAGATCCTCGCCGGGCTGTGCGACGTCGCGCTGGTCGTCGGCGCCGACACGACGCCCAAGGGGTTCTTCACCCCCGTCGGCGGCGAGCGCAAGGACGACCCCGACTGGCTCCGCTTCCACCTGCTCGGCGCGACGAACCCCACGTACTTCGCGCTCTACGCCGCGCCGGCGCATGGACCGCTTCGGCGCGACGGAGGAGGACTTCGCCCGCGTCAAGGTGAAGAACGCGCGTCACGGGTTGGCCAACCCGAACGCGCGCTACCGGGCCGCAGTCACGGTCGAAGAGGTGCTGGCGTCGCCCATGGTGGCGGACCCGCTGCGCCTGCTCGAGATCTGCGCCACGTCCGACGGCGGCGCGGCGCTGGTTCTCTCGAGCATGGCGTTCGCGCGGCGTCACGCCGGCGGCGCGTCGCCGCCGGTCACGGTCGACGCCGTCGCCACCGTCACGCCCTCGTTCCCGAACACGGTGATAGAGATGCCGAACTTCTCGACCGACTCCGCCGCGGCCACGACGGTGCCGGATTCTGCTTCGGGCGCCGCGTCCGGTGGGTTCCGGCCGTCCATCGCGACCGCGGCCTACGCGGAGGCAGGCATCGGACCCGAGGACGTCAGCCTGGCCGAGGTCTACGACCTGTCCTCCGCGCTCGAGCTCGACTGGTACGAGGACATCGGCCTCTGCGGTGAGGGCGAGGCGGAGAAACTTTTGCGCGACGGGGTCACAACGCTGGGCGGCCGGGTGCCGGTCAACCCCTCGGGAGGGCTGTCGTGTTTCGGCGAGGCCATCCCGGCTCAGGCCATCGCCCAGGTGTGCGAGGGCGTGTGGCAGCTCCGCGGCGAAGCGGCGGGCCGCCAGGTCGAGGGGGCGCGGGTCGCGCTGACCGCCAACCAGGGTCTCTTCGGGCACGGGTCGTCCGTGCTCCTGAGCCGTTGAATTCCGAGTAGCTGAGCGCCCGCTGTCATTCCGCTGAACTCCCTGGTGCCGGCCCGAGGATCGGCCGGCGGGGCCGTCGCCGGAGCCGACGACGGCTGCCATCGGTGTTTGCGGAATGACAAGAAGTGGGTAAGACAAAGGCAAGGACCCCAGGGGGGCCCGCGCCTGCTTAGGCTGGCATGAGGGAAAGCAGGACGACCCGCGTGCCCGAGCGGGAATTCACCGCGGTGTCGCCCTGCGACAAGAGGAGGTATGCATGCCGGCAACCGACGTCGCCGAACTGCGACAGGATGATGTGCGCCGAGACAGAGCTGGAGAGCGGATGAAGGACGACACCGACCACGGTGGTGGGGGGACGGGGGACGAAGTCCTGCGCGCGCTCGACGAGCTCGAGGCGATGCTGCACGAGAACGCCGAGAGCGAGCGACTCCTCACCAAGCGGGTCGCCGAGCTCCGTTCGGCTCGCCGAACGGGTCGGGAGTGGAAGACCATCCTCGCCGCCGAAGACGAGCCGGGCACGGTGCAGCTCGTGAGCACGATTCTGCGGCGCCAATCAGAGGCCAGTGGCTACCTGCGTCGCTCGCTCGTCGTCGCCCTGCGCGCCGAGGGTCAGAGCATCCCGAGCATCGCCCACCTCTTCGGGGTGACGCACCAGCGCGTGTCGAACCTGCTCCGCCGCGTCGCTCAGGGCGGGGCGGCTCCCGACGGCAACGGGAACTGAGCGGCCCAGCCGCGCAGGAGGTCGTCGGCCTCGCCGATGATGCCGGCGATGATGTCGGCCACCGGCGGCAACGAATCGATCAAGCCGACCACCTGTCCGGTGGGCAGCACGCCGACGTCGGTCCGTCCCTCCACCAGCGCGGCCTTCGTCATCACCGGTGCGTTGGCCGCCATCACCACCTGGGACCAGGTGAGCTCGTTGCCCTCCTTCATGGCGCGACCCTCGCGTAGCAAGGAGGTCAGCGTCGCTCCGGTGTCCCGGCGGAACTCGTAGGCGCTGCGGAGCGCGCGGGGCAGGGCGCGCAGCCAGCCCTGCGACTCGAGGTGGTCGACCAGTTCGGTCCGCACGACCCGCTGTGGTGCGCCGTCGACCTTCGTCGTGACCACGGTGCCCGTCACCGGCGTCGCCGTGTAGAGCGACTTCACGGCTTCGGGGACCCGGCTCTCGGCCGACAGCAAGAAGCGTGTCCCCATCGCCACGCCCGCCGCGCCGTAGGCCAGGGCCGCCACCAGACCGCGCCCGCTGAAGAACCCCCCGGCCCCGACGACCAGTACCTTGTCGCCGACCGCGTCGACGACCTGGGGCAGCAGGAGGGTCGTGGGCACCGTGCCCGTGTGACCCCCACCCTCGCCGCCCTGCGCGATGACCGCGTCCACACCCCACTCCGCCACCTTCTCGGCGTGGCGTCGGGCGCCGACCGTCGGCATCACGAAGAGCCCGGCCTCCTTGCAGCGCGCCACGAGCTTCTGGTTCGGGGCCTGGGCGAAGCTCGCCACACGCGCCCCCGTCTCGATCATGAGCTCAATGCGCTCGCCCACGTCCGCGACGTCCGTGCGCAGGTTGACGCCGAACGGCGCCGCCGTCCGGGCGCGCACCTCGGCGATGGCGTCGGCCAGCTGGTCCAGCGTCATGGTGGCCGAGGCCAGGATGCCGAGCCCGCCCGCCTCGCACGTCGCGGCGACGAGGCGCGGCCCCGCCACCCAACCCATGCCGGTCTGCACGAGTGGGTAGCGCATGCCGACGCGCTCGCACAGGTCCGTGTGCAGAGCCGGGTGACGTGCCGGCGCAGCGTCGCCGCCGTCGTCGTTGCCGCCGTCGCCGCGGCCGCCGTCGCCGTCGCCGCGGCCGCTGACGGCGCTCAGGTCCGAACCTCGCGCTCGCGCAGGGAGGCGGGGTCGAGCACGACGCGGACGAGCTCGAGCTCCTCGGGCGTCGGGAGGCGCGTCTCGGGCGCGTCGTCGGGAATGACGAGCTCGAAGCCGGTCGCGGCGACGATGTCGTCGACGGTCACGCCGGGGTGGCGCGAGCGCAGGCGCATGGCGCGCCCGGCGGTCTCGAAGTCGAACACCCCGAGGTTCGACACCACGCGGCGCACGTCGTGGAAGCGCGTGGCGCCCGGCCCGGCCTCGGCCGCCCGCGCGTAGCCCACGCCGCTCACCACGTCGACCTGGGCCACGAAGGTGCGCACGCTGTGGTCGGGCACCCAGTAGCTGGTGGGGTGGTTGACCGAGTTGCCGGGTGCGCCGCGCACCCCGACCAGCTGCACCTTGGGCCGGGCATGGTCGCCGATGGCCGAGATGTTCTGGTTCCCCGTGCGGTCGATCTGGCTGGCCATCATCATGATGTGCCGGCGTCCCGACCAGACGACGTCGAAGACGCTCCGGTACGGCATGGCTGCCTCGCGGACGAGCTCGTCCGGTGGCGTGGAGATCGGAGGCGCGCCCACCATGAGCGCGGCCTCGCCGTCGGTCAGTACGAGGTCGGGGGCGAAGGTGAGCTTGGCCAGCCGGGCCCCGAGCGAGGGGATGACGCCGAAGGGGCTGGCCATCACCTCGCCCGCCTCGCGCCAGGCCTCGGCGCACGCGATCACGCAGAACTCGGCCCGGGTGACGCCGGCGTCCACGTCCGAGCGCCCGCTCATCGCGACCGCCGCTCGCGCACGCGGGCCTGGTACTCGTCCTCGTCGACGTTCACGTAGCGGGCCGCGAAGGCCTCCCACTCGGCCGGATCCCCGGCCGCGGCGGCGTATTCCTTCTGGAACGCCTCGTCGCGCCCGTAGTCGGGCGGGTTGGCGGTGAAGTGCGCGCCGTTCGGAGCGGGGGCGACGGCGTCGGTGAGCATCCGATGGATGGGCACGGTGGAGAGCGGGTGGGCGTCGCCCGCCAGGGCACCCTCCGCCACCATGCGCTCGGTCGTGAGGAAGCGCCGCTCGGCCGCGCCGAGGAAGAGGGCGTCGAAGAACGGGTCGGGGGCGAGCACCTGCCCGTTGCCGGCGGCATCGGCGCGGTTGGTGTGGACGATGGCCGCATCGAGCCGTAGGGCCGGCATGGCGACGAGCTCGACGTCGGCGTCGGACGCGTCGCCCAGGAACGGGCTGCCGGCCCCGTAGGGGGAGCGGACCAGGCGCAGGTCGGGGTTCACCCGCAGCACGTCCGAGCCCAGGCCGGCCCGGGTGGGGAGGAACGGGACGCGCCACGCCGCGGCCTGCAGGCCCAAGAAGAACATGCCCTCGTCGACCTCGGTCACCTCGACCCGCCCGTGCTGGCGCGCGGCGCGCCAGTGCGGATCGAGCGCGATGGAGTCCAAGGTGACGAACCCGCACACCACCTTGCGCACCTTGCCCGTCGCGCAGAGCAGGCCGACGTCGGGTCCCCCGTAGGCGACGACCGTCAGGTCGGTGAGGTCCGAGCGGCAGATGGCGCGCACCACGGCCATCGGCTTGCGCCGCGATCCCCATCCGCCGATGCCGATGGTCATGCCCGAGCGCAGCTCGCCCACGATGCCGTCCACCGTCGTCCGCTTGTCGGCCACTGCCCTCAGGCCCTCACCGTGACGTGTCCGCGTCGCGCTTCTCGACGAACGCGGCGCGTTGCTCGTCGGCGACGCCGCGCACGTGCAGCTCGTAGGTGAAGCCCTGCTCGAAGCGATAGCTGCGCTTCACGTCCACCGGGTCGATGCCGTTGAGCGACTCCTTGGCCCGCCGGATGATCGTCGGGCTCTTGGTGGCGATCTCGCCCGCCAGCTCCAGCGCCGCGGCGCGGAGCCGCTCGGGCGGGACCACGGCGGCGACCGAACCGTACGAGGCCAACTCGGCCGCCGTGATCGGCTTGGCCGTGTAGACCATGCGCCGCATGGCGTGCTGCGGCACGAGGCGGGCCAGATGGGTGGCGGCACCCAGCGCGCCGCGGTCGACCTCGGGCAGGCCGAAGGTCGCGTCCTCCGACGCCACCACCATGTCGGCGTTGCCGACCAGTCCGATGCCACCCCCGAGGCAGAAGCCGTTGACCGCGGCGACCACCGGCACCTCGCAGTCGTAGACGGCGGCGAACGCGGCCGCACAGCCCCGGTTGACGCCGACGAGGGCCTCGTCGCCCCTGGCGTTGATCTCCTTGATGTCGACGCCGGCGCAGAAGCCCCGCCCGTTGGCCCGCAGCACGACGACCCGGAGCTCGGGCTCCCGACCGGCCGCCGTGAGCGCGTCGGCCAGCTCGAACCAGCCGGCCACGTCGAGTGCGTTCACCGGCGGGTGGTCGATCACCACCTCGGCGATCCCGGGCTGCTCGTGGGCGACGGTGATGGGCATGGGCGCCGGTCTCCTCGTCTCGGCCCTGGGCCCTGACGCCACGTCAGAAAGCCGCTGGGAACATAGGTCAGCACGCCGGGCCGGGCCAACACG
The DNA here is from genome assembly GCA_963767195.1 of uncultured Acidimicrobiaceae bacterium. Lineage (GTDB taxonomy): Bacteria > Actinomycetota > Acidimicrobiia > Acidimicrobiales > RAAP-2 > Bog-473. The sequence goes on from CAVYDA010000002.1 coordinate 181,359, forward strand.
GGGCCGGCGAGGGTGCCGTAGGGTGGCGAGCCGTGGTGCCACAGGCGTTCGACTTCGAGGACCAGGTGGTCGTGGTGACGGGCGGGTCCAGAGGAGTGGGGGCGGGCATCGTCGCCGCGTTCCTCGATGCCGGGGCCAACGTCGTCACGTGCGGCCGCCACGAAGCCGAGGTCGACGGCGCCGTCTTCGTCTCGGCGGACGTCCGCAAGCCGGTCGACGCCGAGCGCGTCGTGGCCAAGGCGGTCGAGCAGTTCGGGCGCCTCGACGTGCTGGTGAACAACGCGGGCGGCTCGCCCAGCGTGCCGGCGGCGGAGGTGTCGCCTCGCTTCGTGGAGGCGATCGTGGGGCTCAACCTCCTGGCGCCGTTCTGGTGCGCCCAATCCGCGCACAAGGTGATGGCGCTCCAGGAGGAGGGCGGCCGCATCGTGAACGTGGCCAGCGTCTCGGGCCTGCGGCCCTCGCCGGGCGCCTCCGCCTACGGGGCGGCCAAGGCGGGGCTCATCAACCTGACCGCGACGCTCGCCATGGAATGGGCGCCGCGGTGCGCGTCAACTGCGTGAGCGCCGGGCTCCTCGACACCGGGGCGGGCGACGACTTCTACGGCGGACCCGAGGGGATGGCCCAAGTGGCCGCGTCGGTGCCGCTCGGCCGGATGGGGACTCCCGGCGACGTCGGCCAGGCCTGCCTCTTCCTGGCCAGCCCGGCTTCCGACTTCGTGTCCGGCGCCAACCTGGTGCTCGACGGCGGCGGCGAGGTCCCCCCGTTCGTGACGCTGCTCGGCCCGTAGGGATCCCCCGATCGGCCGTTCGAGCGCACCCGTACGCCCGAACGCGCAGGCCCATGACCTGGGGGATTGGGGGGAGAACGGCCCTCAGCTGCTAGACACTCACTCCGTGAAATTGGCGGTCCCCACCGAGACGCGGCCCGGGGAGCGCCGGGTGTCCCTCGTTCCCGACGTCGTCAAGAAGCTGGTCGGCTCGGGCTGGGAGGTGACGGTGCAGGCGGGAGCCGGAACCGCGGCGGCGTATCCCGATGCCGCTTTCACCGAGGCGGGTGCGACGGTGGCACCCGACGTCGCCTCCGCACTGGCCGGGGCGGGCCTCGTCGTCAAGGTCAACCCACCGGATCCCGAGGAGGCGTCGCAACTTCCCGAGGGCGTCGCGCTCCTGAGCTTCTTCGGCGCGGCCCAGTCCGCCGAGGCCCTGCGCGTGCTCGCCGCCCGCCGCGTCACCGTCTTCAGCTTCGACCTGTTGCCGCGGATCAGCCGCGCCCAGGGCATGGACGCGCTGAGCTCCCAGGCCACGGTCTCGGGCTACCGCGCCGGGTTGGCCGCGGCGGAGACGCTGGCCAAGTTCTTCCCCATGTTCATGACCGCGGCGGGGACGGTGCCGCCGGCCAAGGTGCTCGTCATGGGCGTGGGCGTCGCCGGCTTGCAGGCCATCGCCACGGCGCGGCGCCTGGGCGCCATGGTGAAGGCCTACGACGTGCGCGCCGCGGCCAAGGAGGAAGCGGAGAGCCTCGGCGCCACCTTCCTCGACACCGGGGTCTCGGCCGAGGGTGTGGGCGGCTACGCGCGCGAGCTCACCCCGGAGGAGCTGAATCGCCAGCGCGCCGCGCTGGCCGAAGAGGTGGGTCGCTCCGACGCGGTCATCACGACGGCAGCGGTGCCCGGGCGCCGCGCGCCGGTGCTGCTGACCGCGGCCATGGTCGAGGGCATGGCGATGGGCGCGGTGGTCGTCGACATGGCGGCCGACCAGGGGGGCAACTGCGAGTTGACCAAGGCGGGCGAGGTCGTGGACCACAACGGCGTGCTCGTGGTGGGCATGGCCAACCCGCCGGCGGGCATGCCCACGCACGCCAGCTTCTTGTACTCGCGCAACGTGGCCAACGTTCTGGGTCTGATGGGACCCGAGGGCACCCTGGCCCCGGACTGGGACGACGAGGTCGTCGCCGGCATGTGCGTCCTGCGCGAGGGTGCCGCGGTGGCGCCGGCCGCGGTCGAGGTGCTCGGCGCCAAAGGCGCCACGGGGGGCGGGGAAGCCCCCGGCCCCGAGGAAGGAGCGCAGCAGTGATCGCATCGGTTCTGATGACGGCGGCGTCGGCGCCGCCGGCCGCGCCGGCTCCCACCGGAGGGTCGAGCACCGGCATCGTGGCCTATCTCACCGTCTTCGTCCTCGCCGCGTTCGTCGGCATCGAGGTCGTGTCCAAGGTGCCCAGCATCCTGCACACCCCGCTCATGTCGGGCTCCAACGCCATTCACGGCATCGTGCTGGTGGGCGCACTGACGATCATGGGCGAGGCGCACGGGTCGGCGCAGGTGTCGCTCGGGTTCCTGGCCGTGTTCCTGGCCACGCTCAACGTGGTGGGCGGCTTCGTGGTCACCGACCGCATGCTCCAGATGTTCCGGTCCAAGCCCGGTGAGCGCTCGCGGGCCGCGCCGAAACCCGAGGCGGACGCGGGCGGGGCCGGCGCGGGCGGCAGCGCCTGATGGCAGCGGTGAACTTCACGCTGGCGGACGCGCGCGACCTCGCCTACCTGGTCGCCATCGCCGGCTTCATCTTCGCCCTGAAGGGCCTGAGCTCGCCGCGCCACGCCCGCTTGGGCAACCTGGTGGGGGCGGCCGCGGCCACCCTCGCCATCGGCATGACCTTCACGCTGCCCTCGCTGCGGCACTCGGGGAAGAACCTCGTGCTCGCGCTGGTGGCCATGGCGCTGGGCGCCGCCATCGCCGTCCCGGTGGCGCGCTTCGTGAAGATGACCGCAATGCCGCAGCTGGTCGCCGTCTTCAACGGCGTCGGCGGCGGTGCGGCCGCACTGATCTCCATCATCGAGCTACTCCACCTGCACTCGCTCGGGCTGCAGCCGGCCGTGTACGTCACGGCCGAGGTGCTCCTCGGCGTCCTCATCGGCTCGGTGTCGTTCTCGGGCAGCGCCATCGCCTACGTCAAGCTCCAGGAGCTGATCACCGGGCGGCCCATCACCTATCCGGGGCAGCAGGTGATCAACGCGCTGGTCGGCGTGGCCATCGGCGTGATGATCGTCCTCGCGCTCGTCACCGGCAGCATCGTCTACGTCTGGATCATCCTGGCGCTGGCGTTGGCCCTCGGCGTGATCTTCACGCTGCCTATCGGCGGCGCGGACGTGCCCGTGTTGATTTCGCTGCTCAACTCCTTCACCGGACTCGCCGTGGCGGCGTCGGGTTTCGTGCTCGACAACGCGCTCCTCATCGTGGCCGGCACGCTGGTCGGCGCCTCGGGCATCATCCTGACCCGGCTCATGAGCGGGGCCATGGGCCGTTCGCTCCCCAACATCCTCTTCAGCGCGTTCGGTGCCGTCATCACGGCCACCGGCGGCGAGGAGGGCGACGCCTCGCGGCCGGTGCGCGCCGGCACACCCGAGGACGTGGGCGTGCTCCTGGCCTACTCGCACAAGGTGGTGATCATCCCGGGCTACGGGCTGGCCGTGGCGCAGGCCCAGCACGTGGCGCGCGAGCTGGCCGACGCGCTGACGGCGCGCGGCGTCGAGGTCTTCTACGCCATCCACCCCGTCGCCGGCCGTATGCCGGGCCACATGAACGTGCTCCTGGCCGAGGCCAACGTCCCCTACGACGAGCTCAAGGAGATGGACGAGGCCAATCCGGAGATGCCGACGGCCGACGTCGCGCTGGTGGTCGGCGCCAACGACACCGTCAACCCGGCCGCCAAGTCGACTCCGGGCAGCCCGATCTACGGCATGCCGATCATCAACGCCGACGAGGCCGAGAACATCGTCTTCCTGAAGCGCTCCATGCGCCCGGGGTTCGCCGGGATCGACAACGAGCTCCTCTACGACCCCAAGACGACGATGCTGTTCGGGGACGCCAAGGACACCCTGCAGAAGCTGGTGGCGGCGGTCGCCGACGCCTGAGGCGCCGCCCCCGCGACCACCCCCATCCCGGGTCCCGTCGGCCGACGAGGACGTCCCTGGGGAGCCCGTTAGCGTAGTAACCGGCATGGTCACGCTCGAAGACACCGAGGACGTCGGTCTCGACTCCGGGGCCGAGCCCGAGACGCTGCCGGCTCACCCGCCCCCTCTCATTCGCACCCAGCGGGTGCTCCAGGTCGTCCTGGGTCTGTTCTGGCTGCTCGATGCGGCTCTGCAGTTCCAACCGTTCATGTTCGGCCAGGGCTTCGTCGGCGAGCTCCAGGCCGGCGCGTCGGGCCAGCCCTTCGTCCTCGGCGACCTGATCACGCACCTGACCAACTTCATGTCGCCCGACATCGCGGTGTGGAACACCTTCTTCGCGCTGATTCAGCTCGCCATCGGGTGCGGCCTGCTCTTCCGGCGTACCGTGCGCCCGGCGCTCGCCCTGTCCTTCGTGTGGGTTCTCGGTGTGTGGGTCCTCGGCGAGGGCATGGGCATGCTGCTCACGGGGACGGCGTCCGCGCTCACGGGCGCGCCCGGTTCGGTGCTGATGTACGGGCTGCTCGGCCTGATGGCGTGGCCCCGGTCGCGATCACCCCGCCACGACCTGTCGAGCGGCGATGACGGTCTCGTCGGCGTGGCCTCCTCGGCGGCGGCCCACGGAATCGGCCGGGCTTTCACTCCCCTCGCGGTGTGGGCCGGCTACTGGTCGCTCGCCGCCGTCCTGTTCCTCCTGCCGAACAACCGCACGTCGACGTCGGTGCACAGCGCCATCGCGGGCATGGTGCCGAGCCAGCCCGGCTGGTACGGGCACTTCTTGAACAGCTTCTCGAACCAGTTCGCCTCGACGGGCACGCAGTGGGCCTGGGTCCTCGCCGCTTTGTCGCTCGTCGTCGGTCTGACGCCGCTGGTCGTCAGGCGAGCAGGACCCTGGCTCTTCGCCGGTGCGGTGTTCGCCTTCGTGATGTGGATGGCGGCCCAGGGCCTCTTCGGCAACGTCTTCTCCGGGTCCGACACCGACCCCAACACGGGACCGCTCGTGATCCTGCTCGCCGCGGCCATGGCCCCCGCCGTCGTCGCCGCGCCCGGAGCGAGGAGCTGGCGCTCGCCGGCCGCCGTCGCCTTCCGCCGCGTCCCTGCACTCGCCACCCTGGCCGCGGCCGGGCTCGGCGCCGCTCTGGCCCTCGGCGCCACCTATCCGCCCGCCGCGCCCGAGTCGGCCGGCGGCGCCATGTCAGGCATGGAGATGGGCGGCTCCGCGGGATCCGCGTCCCCGTCCGCCGCGGTGGGCCCGTCCACGTGCCACCCCAACCAGGTCGGGTTGAAGATCGCCGGGCTCGATTTGGCCAACACGCCCTACATGATCATGAGCGGTACCCACGGCATGGACATGAACGGGGCGGACGCCAGCGCGGCGGCGGGGCTGAACACGACCAAGGTCGGGTGGCACTACACCGGTCCGGCCCTGCCGGCCTCGGTCGCCAACGTGTTGACCCAAAACGGCAACAACGGTCCTTCCGACATCAACATGGCGGTGAGCGGATGCGCGAAAGGCGTGACGGCCTCCCAGCAGATCGGGTCCCAGCAGTACGTGCAGCAGACCAGCGCGGCCGTGTCGGGCTACGCCACGCCGGCGGAGGCCATGGCCGCGGGCTACGAGCCCGCTTCGCCGACGAACTACCCCGTCGTCGCCTACGTCAACCCGACCATCGTCGCCGCCAACGCGGCGGCGCGCCGGACGCTCAGCCCGGCCCACGTCGACGGGCTCGTCTACGCCACCACTCCGTCGGGCCAGCCGGTCCTCGCCGCCGCCATGTACATCCTCCCGTCCACCGTGCACAACGTCCCGATGCCCTACGGCCCGCTGGTGCAGTGGCACCAGCGCACGGCGGTGTGCGGCACGGGGACCACCACACCCAACATGCCACTGGCCATCAGCGGCTTCCCGCCGTGCGCCCCCGGGTCCCGGCCCGAGCCGACGCCGTACCTGTCCATGGTGTGGCAGGTGCCGGTGGCGGGGGGTCCCCTGGCCATTGAGCCGCCCGACCTCCAGATCGTGCAGGCGGCGGTGATGCAGGCCGACCTGGTGTCCAACACGGCGCCAAAAGGATGAGGACGGCCGCCCAAAATCCGCCTTTCGGTTGACCCGGCGGCTCCCACCGGCTCCGTACCCTGGTGGACCATGCTCGACCGACTGCCCGAATGGGCCCGCATCGACCTCGACCCGGACCACCGCCCGCCGGAGTGGTGGCGGGTCGCGCTGGCCACCGTGCTCTCCGTCGTGCTCTCGCTGACGGCCGATGCCGTGATCGTCGCCATCGGGACGAGGGTCTTCCCCGCGACCAAGGGATACGCGCACTTCGAGTTCCACGACTACGCCAAGCTGACGGTCGTCGGCGTGCTCATCGCCTGTGCCGCCTGGCCGGTGGTGGCGCGGGTCTGCGCCGCGCCGCGCCGGCTCTTCTTCCGTCTGGCCATCGCCGTGACCCTCGTCCTGCTGTTGCCCGATCTCTACATCTGGATTCAGGGTCAGCCGGCCCACGCGGTGGCGGTGCTGGTGGTCATGCACCTCGCCATCGGCCTCATCACCTACAACCTGCTGGTGCGCCTGGCTCCGGTCCGACCCGTCCGGCTCCGGGCGCTCGAGCGTCAGCCGGCCTGAACGCCGTCCTTCGCCACTCCGAGAGGGACCCTCATCGTCTTCGGACTCGGTCTCTTCAGCGTGGCGCGACCTCGTCGACCCGGGCCAGCATCTCGTCGCTGAGGCTCCAGCCTCCAGCCGCGACGTTCGCCGCCACCTGCTCGGGCTTGGTCGCCCCGGCGATCACCGAGGCCACCGCCGGCCGGGAGAGGAGCCAGGCGAAGGCGAGGTCGAGCACGCTGTGACCCTCGCTCCGGGCGAGCTCGTCGAGCGCGGTCACCTTGGCCAGGCGCTCGTCGCTGAGCTGCCCCTTGGCGGCGTCGCCCATACCTGCAAGACGCGTGCCTTCGGGGGAGGCTCCCCGGCGCGGTACTTGCCGCTCAGCAGTCCCATGGCGAGCGGGAAATAGGGCAGGAAGGCGAGACCCGACCGCTCGCACTCGGCCAGGACGCCATCCTCGGGGTCCCGGGCGAGCAGGTTGTACTGGTTCTGCACGCTGTCGAACCCGGGTGAACCCTCGGGGGTCGCGTCCTCCGCCTCGACCAGCATGGCGGCCGAGAAGTTGGAGCAGCCGAACTCGCGGACCTTCCCCTCGTCGACGAGCTCGCGCAACGCGCCGAGCGTTTCGGCGATCGGCGTCTTCTGGTCCGGGACGTGGAGCTGGTAAAGGTCGATGCGGTCGGTGCCCAGCCTGGTCAGGCTGTCCTCGACGGCGGTGCGCACGTAGGCGGGGGAGCCGCCGCCCTCGTGTCCCTCGTAGGGGGCGCCGAACTTGGTCGCGAGGACGATGTCGTCCCGGCGGGTCCCGAGCGCCGCGCCCAGGTACACCTCGCTCTTCGCCCCGCCGTAGACGTCGGCGGTGTCGAAGAAGTTGATGCCGGCGTCGAGCGCGGCGTGCACGACGGTGGCGGTCTCGTCCGGCCCGAGACGGCCGCCGAAGTTGTTGCACCCGAGCCCGACCACGCTCACGGTCAGCGACCCGATTGTCCGCATGCCCACGGCCGACCCCCTTCCCGGCGGCCGCGCCCCGTTCTCCGACGCAGCTACCCCTCGCTCCGAATCCCCGGGGTACCCTACCGGCTGGTTCGCGTCGGGACTCGGGGCCGGGTCCGGTCACGGAGCGATCAGAGCGCGACGAGGAGGAAGGTCATGGCAGAGGGGTCGGTGAACGTGAGCGTGGGCGCCTCGGCCGACGAGGTCTGGAAGATCGTGGGCGACTTCGGGGGTATCGGGGCGTTCTTCCCCGGGATCGAGTCGTTCCGCCTCGAGGGCGACGACCGCGTGATCGGGATGTTCGGCATGGAGATCCGCGAGTGCCTGCTCTCGCGCGACGAGGCGGCGCGCACATTGACCTATTCGGTCACCGAGGGGGTGCCGATCGACAGTCACACCGCCACCGTTGCGGTCGAGCCGGAGGGCGACGGAGCAAAGATCACGTGGAGCTACGCCGTCGTCCCCGACGAGATGGCGCCTGTCTTCGGCGACACCTACCAGTCGGCCCTCAACGAGCTGAAGTCCAACTTCTCGTAGTTCGATCGTTGCGCCCGTAGCCCGCCCTTGCCCCCGTCGGTCGTTCTCGGCCGTCGGACCCGAGCCCGGGAGGGAGCCGGCTGAGGCACGGAGCAGGGAAGGCCGAGAACCGGAGTAGGCCGCGGCTCGCCTACCCTGACGAGCGATGACAGACGCACAATGACAGACGCAGGGGCCGACACGGTCGGCGCCGCGGCGGCACCGGAGCACGTGCCGTTGGAGCCCGTACCGTTGCTTCATTCGGTGCGGCCGGTTTAGGCGGTGCAGCCGCTCACCGAGGACGTCCCCCGGATCCACCCGCGCCGACTGCCCGAACCGACCCGGCGCGAGCTGCTGCACCGCGGGCGGACCATCGCCACGGTGGTGGGCGTGCACTTCACCCCGACGGCGCTCCGCCAGCTGCGGCACATCCGTCATGGCCCGCTGCCCGCAGCGCAGCTGGCCCGGCCGCTGCGCAAGAGCTTCCAGGACCTCGGCGGCACGTTCATGAAGTTCGGTCAGATCATTGCGTCGTCGCCCGGCATGTTCGGCGACGAGGTGGCCGACGAGTTCCGGGCCTGCCTCGACACGGGTCCGCCCGTCCCGTTCGCCGACGTCCGCCAACGCGTCGAGGAGGATCTCGGGCTGGCCCTGCGCGACGCCTTCGCCCACTTCGAGCCGCGGCCCGTCGGCACCGCCTCCATCGCCGTGGTCCACCGGGCCCGGCTGCACGACGGGCGCGAGGTAGCGGTCAAGGTGCTGCGCCCCGAAGTCGAGCACGTCGTGGCCACCGACCTCGACCTGATGCAGCCGCTACTCGAGATCCTGGTGCGCCAGACCGGCGACCAGATGGCCGGATCGACCCTGCAGCTGCTCGACGGCTTTCGCGTGCAGATCGGTGAGGAGCTCGACCTGCGCAACGAGGCGCGTTCCATGCTCCATTTCCGGCGCCTGCAAAACGAGTTCGACCTCGGCCTGATGGCGGTGCCCGAGCCCGTCGTCGAGCTCTCGGGCCGCAATGTGCTCACCATGGAGTACTTCGACGGGGTGCCGATCGACGACCTCACCCAGGCGCTCGCCCTGGGCATCGACCCGACCCCGCTGGTACAGGAGGTCATGCGGGCCTTCTTCCTCACCACCGTGCGCTGGGGCGCGTTCCACGGCGACGTGCACGCCGGCAACATGATGCTGCTCCGCGACGGCCGTATCGGCGTCATCGACTGGGGCATCGTCGGCCGGCTGAGCCCCTCGGCGCACCGCTTCTTCCTGGCCCTCCTGTCGGGCGCGATGGGAAACGAAGCCGCGTGGCCCATCGTGACCAAACACATCACCGACGTCTACGGACCGGCCATCGGCCTCGCCGTGGGTCTCTCCGACGAGGAGCTCAGCGGGTTCTTCCGCTCCATCGTGGAGCCTGCGCTGAACCGGCCCTTCGGCGAGGTGTCGTTGGCGGGGATCCTCCAGACGATTGAGCTCCAGATGGCGAAGGCCCAGGGGATAGAGGCGCACGGACGCAGCCTGCGCACCATTGTGCGGCGCCTCCGCCAGCAGCGAAAGCTCCGACGAATGGCCGACGAATCCGGTGGTCTGATGTCGGACTTCGACCGGGGCACCTTCCTCCTGGCCAAGCAGCTGATGTACTTCGAGCGTTACGGGCGCATGTTCGTCTCCGAGGTGCCGATCCTCAACGACCGCGCCTTCGTCGCCCGTCTCCTCCAGGGGGTGGATCTGGCCGACCTGGCCGGGTAAGGCGCCGGCTCGGGTCGCCCGGTGGCGCGGTCGACATCAGCGTCGTCGAAGCACGATGAACTATGTTCCCCCGGTCGTCGGCGAGCGGTTGCCGGGCGTCGGCGAGCGGCGAGAGGGGACCTACGGATGCGCAGACGGGCGGCACTTTTCGCGGCGACTCTTGTCATGGCGACGGGTTTCGCACTGGCCGGGGTTGCCGCGACGTCGGCGGCAACGCCGCTCAGGATCAAGCCGGGTTCGGTGTGGACCGCTATTTCGGCCGACGCCTTCTGCGAGGTCGTCACCTTCCAGTCGGGCGGTGTGTTCACCTCTCAGAACGGTCCCGGAGGAACCTGGAGTGGAGGCCGCAAGGCGCTGACCATGACGTGGCCCGGCAGCCCAGGCCAGGATCCGACCTTCAAGGGCACCTTCACCAAGGTGCCCTTGAAGGAGTACACCGGCCTGTTCGAGGACATGTTCCCGGGTCAGGTCGAAAAGGGCACGGCGAACAAGTGCTGAACCATCGTCAGGCCGAGGCTCCCGTGTCGGGGGCGGACCGGAGACCGGTCGTGCGCATCGCCGCCCGGTAGGGCAGGGCCCTACCGCCCGGTAGGGCATGGCCCTCCTTGCAGGGCCTTTGGCACAGAACTGGAATCTGTTCTAGTTTCGACGCGGCCCGCGAGCCTGCTGGCCGAGACACCCGGGAGAGACGTGGCTGAGGACGAGGTCGTTCACCGTGGCTGACGACGAGGTCGTCTACCGGGCCGACCACGTCCTGGAGTACCTGTACGTGCGCTCGGTCGGTCCGACCGTTGGCGCCTTCCTCACCGGCCTGCGCGACGGCAAAGTTGTCGGGACCCGAGGCCACGGCGGCCGTGTCGTGGTCCCGCCGACCGAGTACGACCCCGACACGGGGGAGGAGACGTCCGACGTGGTCGAGGTCGGACCCGAGGGGACGGTCACCTCGTGGTCATGGGTTCGGAGCCCGCGGCCCAAGCACCCGCTGCGGACGCCCTTCGCCTGGGTGCTGGTCCGCTTCGACGGCGCGGACACCTCGTTCTTGCACGTGATGCCGGCGGCGAGCCCCGAAGAGGTCCACACCGGCATGCGGGTGCGGCCGGAATTCGCGCCGGAGGCGGACCGGTTCGGCCACGTCACGGACATCAGCCACTTCGTGGCGGTGGACGCATGACCAGCGAGCCGGTGACGGCGAACAACGAGCCCGTCACCATGATGAAGGCTCCGATCCGCCTGGAGTACGAGTTCACTCCTGGTGTGGCCCAGAGTAAGAACCTGCACGGACTCGAGCAGGGGAAGTTCATCGGCCAACGGTGCCCGAAGTGCAAGAAGGTCTACACACCGTCGCGGGGATCGTGCCCGGTCGACGGGGTACCGACCGAAGAGGTCGTCGAGCTCCCCAACACCGGGACGCTCACGACCTACTGCGTGGTGAACGTCCCCTTCGCCGGCCAGTCCATTGAGATCCCGTACATCTGCGCGCAGGTCCTGCTGGACGGCTCGAACCTCTCGTTCATGGGACTGATTCAGGAGCTTCCGACCGACCAGATCCGCATGGGTATGCGGGTCGAGGCGGTCTGGGTCGAGCCCGACCAGCTCGGGCCGTCGATGGCATCGGTCAAGTACTTCCGCCCCAACGGCGAGCCCGACGCCGACTACGAGACCTACAGGGAGTACCTGTGACGACGTTTCCCGACCTGGTGTCGGGGCGCCGGCCTGTGGGCGTCGTGTCGTTCGCGCAGTACGACAACGTGCGCCGGGAGTCGGCCCGCAACGAGGTCGAGATGCTCATGCCGGTCGTGGCCGAGGTCTTCGGGGCCATCGGCATCACCAAGGACGACGTCGGGTTCATCTGCTCGGGGTCGACCGACTATCTGATCGGCGGCCCGTTCTCCTTCGTGAGCGCGCTCGATGCCGTCGGCGTGTGGCCACCGCGCGCCGAGTCCCACGTCGAGATGGACGGTGCCTGGGCGCTCTACGAGGCGTGGGTCCTACTCCAAGAGGGTGAGATCGACGCCGCGCTGGTGTACTCCTTCGGTCGATCCTCCCCGGGCAACCTGTCCGAGGTACTGGCCCTCCAGCTCGACCCCTACTACGTCGCCCCGCTCTGGCCCGACCCCACGTCCCTCGCCGCCCTTCAGGCGCAGGCGATGATCGACCAGGGCAAGGCGAGCGAGAGCGACTTCGCCGCGGTGGCCAGCCGGTCCCGTCGCGCGTGCGCTGAGCAATCCCAAGGCGCAGGTCGCCTACGACCGGAGTCCCGAGGAGCTCCTGGCCGAGGACTACGAGGTCGCGCCGCTGCGTCGCCACACCCTGCCCCCGCTCACCGACGGGTGTGCCGCCGTGGTGCTCGCAGCCGGGGACAAGGCCTACGAATGGTGCGAGCGCCCGGCGTTCATCACCGGGATAGACCATCGGATTGAGACTCACTCGCTGGGCGCCCGCGACCTGACGGTTTCGCCGTCGACCAGGCTCGCCGGCGAGCGGGCCGGGGTCGGAGCCGACCAGGTGGACGTGGCCGAGCTCCACGCGCCCTTCGCCCACCAGGAGCTCATCCTCACCGAGGCGCTCGGGCTCGACGACGCCGTGGCCGTCAACCCGTCCGGGGGCGCGCTGGCCGCCAACCCGCTGATGTCGGCGGGTCTGATCCGTATCGGCGAATCGGCCCGCGCCGATCTGGTCCGGGCGCGCCGACCGGGCCGTGGCCCACGCCACCTCGGGTCCCTGCTTGCAGCAGAACCTGGTGTGCGTGCTGGAGGGTGTGTGATGGGGGACCGTTGCGCCGTCATCGGCGTGGGTCAGACCGTGGCCAAGTCGAAGCGCGAGGACGTCTCCATCGCCGGCCTCGTCCGTGAGGCGGCACTGGCCGCCCTGGAGGACGCGGGCATCGGGTTCGCCGACGTGGACGCCGTGGTGATCGGCAAGGCACCCGACATGTTCGAAGGCGTCATGATGCCCGAGCTGTACCTGGCGCCGGCGCTGGGCGCGGTGGGCAAGCCCATGTTCCGGGTCCACACCGCGGGCTCGGTGGGCGGCTCGACCGCCATCGTGGCGTCGCATCTGGTCGCATCCGGCGTGCACGAGCGCGTGCTCACCGTGGCCTTCGAGAAGCAGAGCGATTCCGATGCGATGTGGGCCCTTTCGGTGCCCCAGCCCTTCTCTGCCCCGCTGCTGGCCGGCGCGGGTGGCTACTTCGCTCCCATCATCCGCGCCTACATGCACCGGTCGGGCGCGCCGCGCGACATCGGGATGATGGTCGCGGTCAAGGACCGGCTGCACGCGTTGAAGAACCCCTACGCGCACCTCCACCTGCCCGATATCTCATTGGCCAAGGTGGAGGAGTCGCCCATGTTGTGGGACCCCTTGCACTACTTGGAGTCGTGCCCGTCCTCGGACGGTGCGGCGGCCATGGTCATCGGGTCGGAGCGGGCGGCGGGCGACTCCACGGCGACGACGGGTCGGCCGCCGGCGTGGATCCACGGCATGGCCATGCGCTCGGAGCCCACCATGTTCGCCGGTCGTGACCAGGTCAACCCGCAGGCCAGCCGCGACTGCGCCGCCGACCTCTACCGCCAGGCGGGTATCACGAATCCACGACGGGACTTCGACATGGCCGAGGTGTACGTGCCGTTCAGCTGGTACGAGCCGATGTGGCTCGAGAGCCTCGGATTCTGCGACGAGAGCGAAGGCTGGAAGCTCACCCAGCAGGGCGCGACCTCCATGATCGAAGGTGGCGACATCCCCTGGAACGTCTCGGGCGGGGTCCTGTCGTCGAACCCCATCGGCGCCTCCGGCATGCTGCGCTTTCTCGAGACCGCCCTCCAGGTCCGGGGGCTCGCCGGCGAGCGGCAGGTGCCCGATGCCCGGCGCGCCCTCGGCCAGGCGTACGGGGGGGTTCGCAGTTCTTCGCCATGTGGGTCGTCAGTGCGGTCAAACCCTGAGGCGAAGGCCCCGGCCGGTATGCTCGGCGCAGCCGGTCGCCCGCGGATGTAATCAGCTATGACCAGGAGGAACGCGTGAAGGTCGTCGTGGACTTCGACGAGTGTGCCAGCAACGCCGTGTGCATGGGCATCCTGCCCGAGGTCTTCGAGGTACGCGACGACGGCTACCTCTACGTCCTGAACGAGCACCCGCCCGAGGAGTTCCGTCAGCGGCTGCGCGAGGCCGTCAACGGGTGCCCGACCGGGGCGATATCCATAGAGGAAGACTGACGCTTCGCCGGGAGTCGACCCGTCGCCGGGGGGCCAGGCCCGGTCCGCGCCTGGTCACGCCGAATGCCTGAACGCGACGCAGCCGATCCGGGCGCCGCTTCGTGCGCCGTCTCCGACCGGCTACTTCCACGTCGGGAGTGCGCGGGCAGCGCTGTTCAACTGGCTGTTCGTGCGCCAGCAGGGCGGGACGTTCGTGTTGCGGATCGAGGACACGGACGAGGCGCGCAACCGGCCCGAGTGGACGGACGGGATCGTCTCGGCATTGAACTGGCTCGGGCTCGCGCCCGACGAAGGTCCGTACTTCCAGTCGGCCAACGAGGCGGAGCACGACGCGGCGATAGAGATGCTGTGGGCGCACGGGGCGCTCTATGCCTGTGGGTGCACCCGCGAGGAGATCGACGCGAGGACGAGGCGCGCGGCGGCGGCGGGCGACCGGACGCCGGGTTACGACGGGCACTGTCGTGACCTGGGTCTGCCTCGAGGCGAGGGCCGCGCCCTGCGCTTCCGTACGCCGGACGAGGGCGTGGTGCGGGTGGACGACCTCGTCCGGGGCGAGGTGGAGTTCCCCCTCGCGGGCGCTCGAGGACTTCATCTGTGTCAAGGGCAACGGCAAGGCGCTCTTCGTGCTGGCCAACGCGGTGGACGATCGGACCATGGCGATCTCGCACGTGATCCGTGGCGAGGACCAGCTCCCGACGACGCCGCGCCAGATCCTGCTCTGGGGGGCGCTGAACGCGGGCCGCGGGGTCGGAGCTCGCCGCTTCCCGCTTACGCTCACCTGCCCCTGCTCGTCAACGAGCAGGGAAAGAAGCTTTCGAAACGCCGGGACCCGGTGGCGGTGGAGATGTACCGCGAGCAGGGATACCTGCCGGAGGCCTTCTGCAACTACCTGGCGTTGCTGGGCTGGAGCCCGGGTGAGGAAGAGATCCTCGCGATGGAAGCGGTGGTGGAGCGGTTCCGCCTCCAGGACGTGCAGCGATCACCGGCGTTCTTCGACGTGAAGAAGCTCACGCATTTCAACGGCGTCTACATCCGGGACCTCACCCCGAGCGAGTTCGTGGCGGCGGCGCGGCCGTGGGTCGACCCCATCGCAGGCGACTGGTCACCAGGCCGCTGGCGCGACCCGGACACCGGTGCACCGGTGACCGAGCCTCCTCCATGGCCGGCTGACCGCTTCGACCCCGCAACGTTCGAGGCGGTGGCCGCGGTGACCCAGGAGCGGGTGACGGTCCTCGGCGACATTCCGGAGTTGGTCGACTTCTTGTTCCTCGAGGGCGCGCCGGAGGACGAGGACAGCTGGCGCAAGGCCGTGGCGGGCGACGAGCTGGCGCCGTCGGATCCTGGCGGAGGCACTGGCGGCGTACGAGACATCCGAGTGGGGCGTGGACGCGCTCCACGCGGCGACGCTCGCGGTCGCCGACAGCGTGGGACGCAAACTCGGCAAGGCGCAGGCGCCGATCCGGGTCGCAGTCATGGGGCGGACCCGTGGCCTGCCGCTGTTCGACTCGCTGGCGGTGTTGGGAAGGGAGGAGACGTAGCGCCGGCTGGCGGCGGCGCTGGACCGGCTCGCCCCCCGGCTTGATGCTGCTCGGGCCGCTCCGCTGGGCCTCCAGGTCGCCGCGGTCGGTGCCGCCGTGCTCGTGGCCTACTTCGCCGTGACGCTGGTCCAGGTGTGGCTCACGTCGCGGCACTACGACCCGCACCAGGCGGGGGCGATTCTGGTCATGGGCGCGGCGCAGTACAACGGCGTGCCGTCGCCCGACCTCGAGGCACGGTTGAACCAGGCGTTGAAGCTCTACAACGAGCACGACGCTCGCCTGATCATGCTGACGGGGAGCAAGGAGCCCGGCGACGTGTACACCGAGGCGGAGTCGGGCGCGATGTACCTGGAGAGAAGGGGGTGCCGCGGCCGACATCCTCGAGGCCGGAGGGGACAACAACTTCGAGAACATCGCGGAGGCCGCCGCCGGAGTTGCAGCTCGGGCATCACGAGCGTGCTCGTGACGACCGACCCGTTCCACGAAGACCGCTCCATGGCCATCGCGTCGCAGCAGGGGCTGACTCCTTCGCCGACCCCGACGCAGACTCGCCCATCTCGGGCTGGTCCACCATGCCCTACTTCTTGAAGGAGGCGGTCGGCGTGGGGCTGGGCCGGATCATCGGCTACAGCCACCTGGAGTGGCTGCACGACGCGTGACCGGTCGCTGCCCCGTCGCGGGTTGCGTCAGCCGGTCGTGGAGGTCACCAGCGGGCTGGTGGCAGAGGTGGTGGACGTCGTCGTGGTGGTGCTTGTCGGGTGGCCAGGCGGTGACCGGAACCCGATCTTAGGACCGTCCCCCCACCGGCGGCGTCCGCGACGGCAGCTCGCAAGTGAGATGCCCGGGCGTGCCGCAGTAGCCGTCCCCGACGATGCCGGTGATCGACCCGGTAGCGGAGGGAGAACGAGCCGTTATGGCCGACCTTGAGGACCTTGGACGCGGTGAGGTTGCAGTGCTGGGTGTCGGTGGTCGGGTTCATGCGATGCTGCACGGGGGCGGTGCACTGGTCGACGAACCAGGTCTGCCCCTCGATCCGAGGGAGACCGTGCCGCGAAACGGTGACCCACTGGCCGTGGGCGAGATGCTGGTTCGGGGACACCTTGGCGGAGATGCCCGATGCTCCGGCTGGTCGCCGGGCCGGCCATGAGCAAGGACACGACCGGCGGCCGCAGCCACCAGGGCGGCGGCGATGGCTTGGCCGACCACCGGTCCACAGCGTCGACCTCCACTCGGGTTTCTTGCCCGGGAGTGCCCGACGACGCATCATTCCACCGGGGAGGCCCGATTCAACGCGGCCGGCGTGGTCTGAGGCCGGTCTGCGCTGGCGAAACGCCGCCGGGGCCCCTCGGCTAATCTGAACCTCCACCCGATTCGGGGGTGGTGTAATCGGCAACACGACTGGTTCTGGTCCAGTTATTGAGGGTTCGAGTCCTTCCCCCCGAGCACCGGCGGCCTTCCGCGCCAGTGCGGAGACCACCGCTCGGCCCCATCGTCTAGAGGCCTAGGACACCACCCTCTCAAGGTGGCGACACGGGTTCGAATCCCGTTGGGGCTGCTTCAAAAAGTCCAGCTCAGAGGCATGATCCGAGCTGACTAACCGCCACACGAGTGTGTGTCCATCGGTTTATCCATCTATTCGGGTGCATTGCGTCCTCCGGGTGGAAAAGACGGACAGAGGACGGTCAGGGCGCATCGATGCGGGCAACGGGGGCAAGGACTCGTGGCAGTTGCGCGTCCATGCCGGCCGGACTCGCTGACCGGTCGCAAAGAGGTACATCTCCCGCACCTTCCGCGGTAGCAAGCGCGAGGCACTCGCTGCTCTCGTCATCGAGTCAGAGCGGCTGACCCCTCAGGACCAAGAAGGGAACAGTCGAGGACTTGCTCCGT
The DNA here is from genome assembly GCA_963767195.1 of uncultured Acidimicrobiaceae bacterium. Lineage (GTDB taxonomy): Bacteria > Actinomycetota > Acidimicrobiia > Acidimicrobiales > RAAP-2 > Bog-473. The sequence goes on from CAVYDA010000002.1 coordinate 198,794, forward strand.
CAGTGGCTCGAACATATAAGCCGGAGCTTCTCGCCCCGCACGGTGAATACGACGCGGCAGTACATGGAGGCCGCCATCATCCCTGGAATCGGAGCCATCCCAGTGGCCAAGCTGACGCCTGCCGACCTCGATCACTTCTACCGACAGCTCCTCAAACACGGAGCGGGCCACGGCCCGTACGCCCCGGCGCGTGCACGGGATCGTCCGATGTCGCCCGCCATGTTGAAGGGACCACCCTTCCGTCAATGTGAAGGGACCACGTCTCGGAGGATTCCAGTGTCGGCGTGACGATGATGACGGGTGTCGGTGGTTCGGTCAAGGGCGTCGCTTGCGCCGAGGGCTTCGTGGGGACGTCCCACCGACGTCGAGCCCAGGTTTTTGGTGCTTGCGGTAGGACTCGCCGTCGAGGACCAGCTCGTAGGCGGCCGACTGGAGGCGGTCGATGGCGGACTGGGCCAAGAGGGCGTCGGCCATCTGTCCGATCCACTCGATGGGCTCGCGGTTCGACGTCACCAGGGTGGACGCGGCCCGGTGACGCTCGACGACGAGCTCATAGACGTCGGCCGTGTCGAGGGGGTCGAGGGGCTGGAGCGCGAAGTCGTCGAGGATCAACAAGTCCACGCGGATGAGCTTGCGCATCTCGGCGTCGTGGGAGTTGTCCAGGCGACTGGCCCGGAGGCGCTTCAACAAGACGTCGGCCCGGGCGAAGCTCACGCTGTAGCGCCGCCGCACCGCGGCGTGACCGAGCGCGCTGGCCATGAACGTCTTGCCCACCCCGACGGGTCCCATGATCATGACGTTGTGGCCGGCGTCGATGAAGCGCAGCGAACACAGCTCGTCCCAGACCTGGTGGTCGAAGTTGACCTTGGTGGCCTCGTCCCAGTTCTCGAGCACCATGTCGGGGTCCAGGCCAGCCACCCGGCCCCGCAGGGCGGCCGACGTGGTCTCGCGCCGGGTCACCTCGTCGGAGAGGACGAGCTCGAAGAACTCGGCGTGTCCCATGTCGCGGGCCTTGGCCAGGGCGAGGCGCTCGGGGAGCGTGTCGAGGCAGCGCCCGAGCTTGACCGCTCGCAGCACGGTCTTGAGCTCGGCCGAGATGACCGGGATGGGCGCGCTCATCTCACAGCTCCCGCTGTGGTGGCTTGTGTGCCCCGATCCGACACCCCTGCGGTGTCAGGGTCCCGCGGTTTTGCTGGGAGAACGCGAAAATCCTCGGGCGGCCGGGCGAAGCGGGCCGAGAGCAATCGGCCCTGGAGGGGGAGGACCGGGTCTGCTCCGCTCTCTTGGGCCCGCTCGATCATGCGTCCGATCAGCGAGACGCTGTAGGCCTCGGCCTCGGCGGCGCGGGCACAGGCCGCTTCGACGCCGCGCCGGACCCCACTTCTTGACCAGGGCGAGCAGCGCGTAGACCTGGCGCATCTTGGTCCACGGCAGCGGGTGGTCCAAGATCACGGCCGCGTAGGCCCCGATGGCCGGCCCGTGATTCTCCGCCATGGCGCGCAGGCGGTCGAGGTCGCGCAACGCATAGACGCTCTTGTGCGACGGTAGATCGTCGGGATCGCTCGAGCGTCCCCCGGGCGCTTGGCGGGGATGGACCTTGACGAGTTGGCCGCGCCAGAACAACTTGACCAGCTGCGCGTCGGCCCGGGCCTCGAGCGTGCGCCCGATCAGGTTGCCCGGCACCGAGTACAGCGCCTTGGCCACTTCGACGTGGTGGTCGCGGTGCACCTTGGGACGGGCGTAATGCGGCAGGTCATAGGGACCGGCCGGCACCGGAGCCAGCACCGGCGCCTCGGTGGTGGCGAAGTGCTCGGCCGGACGGCACGCCGTCGTCCCGTGGATCCGCATCCCGGCGATCAGCGCGCACCACTCGGAGGCCCGGCGCTGGGCGTCGGCGAGATCGATGAAGTGCTCGCCGGCAAAGAACGAGCGGCGCACGTAAGGGACCACGCGCTCGACCCGTGGCTTGTCCTGGGGCCGACGGACCCTCGTGGCGTCGATGAGGAAGCCTCGCGACCGGGCGTACTCGCTGAAGGCCCAATTGAGGCGGGGCTCGGTCGGGTTCGCCTTGTCGACGATGCCTGACATGTTGTCGGGGATCACGACCGCGAAGACGCCGCCGAAGAAGTTCCAGGCGGCCTCGAACCCCTCGATGACGCTCTCGATCGTCTGCGAGAAGGTCAGCCACACGAAGCTGTAGCGGCTGACACAGGGCGTGAAGATCAGGGCATGGCAGACCCGGCGCCGATCGGTGGCGGGGTCATAGAGGATCCCCATGCGCCCGAAGTCGACCTGGAGCTCTTGGCCCGGCTCCCCGTCCGCGACGCGCACGGTTGTGCTGCGACCCCGGCGGGGCCCGCACAGCTCGGCGCAGTAGCGCTCGAGGGTGCGCGTCGGGACGCAGATCCCTTGGCGGGTGAGCAGGGTGTGGATCTTGGCGACGGTCAGTCCGTCTTCGTCGAGCCATTTCTTGATGGCTTCTCGATGGGGCTCGAGCCGGCGCCAGGTCGCCCCGTGGCCGTCAACGCGGTGCGGCCTGACCCGCTCGAGTACCGAAGCGATGAACACGTCGCTCAGCTGGGCTTCCCCGGCGTCGCGCTCGAGGCCGAGATCCCTCGCTGCCTCCACGTAGCGCCGGACGGTTTTGCGGTCGATGCCGACCAGCTTTTCGACCGAGCGCAGCCCTTGGCCGCCCAGCCAGAGCCGGAGCACCTCGGTGACTTCGTACACAGGTACCTCCCTGAATCCCATCGCCGCTCCTCAGATCCGCTGACCGTTGGCGGCGAGTGCACCGGATCGCGGACCGGCGCTGGTGGATCCCCAGGGGTGGTCCCATTACTGGCGGAAGGGTGGTCCCATGCTGGTGGCGGGACTCAGCTCAAGGTGGTCCCATCTCGGTGGCGGGCGACATCCGACGAGCCCTCACGCAAGGGGTCCGTTGGGGATGGATCTCACACAAACCGGCCATAGACGCGTCGCCGCCAAGGGTCCCGGTCAAGGAGTATCACCTCCGACGCCCGAACAACTCGTTCACCTGTTCCGACTCGCCGAACAGAGGGACCCGGCGTTGGCCGCGTTCATCCTCTTGGCCGCCTCGAGCGGGGCCCGTCGCGGCGAGCTCCTGCGTTGGAGCGACGTCGACCTCGATCGAGCGGTCCTGGCCTTTGAGCGAGGGATCGCCCTGGCCGACGGCGACCTGATTGAGCTAGTGACGAGGACGCGCTGTCGGGGCCGACGGGTGACGCTCGATGCCGACACAGTGGCTGCGTTCGAGGACCACCGGGCTGCGCCAAAGAGGTCGCTCGCTCCGCTGGGACTGCGATCAACAAGAAGTCGTTCGTCTTCAAGTCACGAGGTGGAGGGGTCAGCTCCCTGGCGCCCTGACTCGACCTTGAGAGCATTCCGGATGCTCTGCGAACAGGCAGACATCAGCAGTCTTCGGCTGCACGACCTCCGCCACTTCGTGGCCACCCGCCTGCTGGCGTCGGGCATCGAGGTCCGTACAGTGGCCGGCCGGCTGGGCCACCGGAACCCGGCGACCACACTGAACGTCTACGCCCCCCTTCGTACCGGAGGCGGACGAAGAGGCAGCGAGTGCTCTCGCCGGGGTGTTTCGGAAGGCTCGTGAGGCGACCGAAGGAGGGTGAGGGTGGCGGCGCTTCAACTCAGAGCTAACCCGAGTTGGCCGGTCCATCCCAATCAGCGCCGTCCTCAGACGCTGTCCAAGCTGCCACTTCGTCCATCCGGATTGACACAGTTGTAGGCGTTTCCGTTGAATTTATGGACCGAGCTGGGGGTCCGATTCGCCCGTGGTGCGAATCCCGATCAGGTGTTAGGGGGCTTCCCCTCCGAGTTCGCATGTTAATCAGAAGTCTTCGAGGTCGTCCCAGTCCCGAACGCCGATCCATTTCATTCCCGATTTCTCCTCCCCCTTTATCGCCCGCCCACCCTCTGCCGCCGCGGTCAGCCACTCATTCATTCGCTCGTGACCGATGAGCCGCAAATGAATGAAGCTGCTGATGTGAGCGAGGGCGCCTTCCCTCTGATCGAAACGAGTCTTGACGCCTGCATCGTGCGGACGACGCCTGATGCGCTCCATGTCTGTCATAAGTCGAAAGTCGACGCCCTCGTCTTGCTGCGCCCCTTTGACTTTCCGCAGTACGTCACGAAGTTCTTCGACAATCGATGCACTGTACGTCTCGGTCCACCCTGCGGAAAGCTCTGAATCGGTAAGAGGCTCGACAAAGCGACGTATCGCAATGACCAGCGTCGCGGAAAGATGACCGAGCGTTCCGTGGCGTGTCCGATTCTCCGTGAACTCGGGAAAAATGCTGCGCGGCTCCCATTGGGGAGTCGCGGGCGGTTCAAGGCCGCGCTCGCGAAAAAACTCTCAGTGACCCGGTTGTTGTCCGAGCGGTCCCGTTCCAGGCCCTCGTAGACATGGTCGGCGACGAATAGACCCCAGCTTCGGTGCTCGTCAAGATGCTCGATCATTTGGTCTGTCGAGTAACACTCGACCATGTTCATTTCGTTCAAGACGCAAGACAGGCAGCACAGAGAATCACCAGGGCGCTTTCGGCTCACTGACAGGTTGCCGTCTTCCTCCCTGCCGCTCCAGGCATAGACCGTGCGGATGTCATCGTCGATGCCGATCCACTCCATCACTCCTTCGTAGAAGGAGTCCGGTACCCGATGGCCCGCGGCGCGATGCGCGTCGAAGTGATCCAGCATCGCGGCCATCGTCTCCGTCTCAGTCCTTTCCTGGTCGCTGAGACAGCATTGAAGGCAAGCAAGGCGATAGGTGCGAAGGCTGACCAGAGCGATGACGTCGCTGTCCGGGTCCGGATCTGGGCTACCGAAGGGCACCGCCGCAACGCTACAGCCCTCACATATGGCGGCGTTCTGGGGTGCCTTCCCCTTGGCAACCAGACCTTGTCCCATAGGTCTTCGGTGCAAACGTTCAGGACTTCGCACAGTTGGTTGAGAACATCCACCAGAAATACCGGACGTGCTCCGAGGTTCGATGGATCTGTGGCATTTCCAAAACTCCGATCCCTCCTTCGGGCTCACATCAGTAGTGTTCCGTTGTGCCCTCTCCTCAAGCCGCCGTTGCTCTCCGCGCCGCTTCTTTTGCTGTCGACGCTGTCGAGCGCGGCGGTGGCGTAGCAGTGACTGCGACAGAGAACCCGACGCGTTGATCTGGCTCGATTCGCAAGATGTCGCCGGACTCAAAGATGCACAACACGCGCGATGGGCCCCGCGGCCTGACTGATGCTCACGCGGTGCACAACATCGGACGACACTTCGTCCACTGAGTTTCAACGTGGTGGTGGTGGTGATCTGCTGAGTCGGGTTACACCGGCCGACGGGGACGTCGCTAGCGTGGGGTTCGCTCATCCAGCGCCCACGGTGCCCCGCTCTGATTCAGCAGGTCCAAGAAGGGATCGGCCGGAAAAGCCTCGGGGCCGAGGATTCCCACACCTGACCAAGTTCCCGAGTCGACAAGCTCAAGCGCCACGAGGGGATTGATTGCCGTTTGCCATACGACGGCCTGCGATCCGTATTCGCTCATGGACCAAGCGTTGTCTACCACCTGATAGAGATACGCCTCGCGGCGAGCCCCGTCTTTGCCGGCTCCAGACACCCAGGTTCCCGCGCACGTGACCCCATGCATGTTCTCGCCGAGCTCGGCTGGATCCGGAAGACAGGCGGCAACAACGTCGCGAGGAGAGACTTTCGCTGCCCCCACATCAACTGGCAGCGTGGAGTCGAGGCCGAGCTTATGGAGGGTCTCGAGGATCCTGATGAACTCCTGGCCCAGGCCGTACTTGAACGTCACCCGTTTGGCGTCGACCCATCGTGGCACCAAAAGGACTTCCTCGTGCTCAACGTTGACGCATTCGACGGGGCCTATCCCGGCGGGGAAATCGAACACCTCAAGCTCGCTAAAGGGCTCAGTCGTGTACCAGCCCCGGTCCTTCTCCCAGATGATCGGGGGGTTCAAGCATTCCTCGATCGTGGTCCAAATAGAGAAGGTAGGCGCGAAGTCATAGCCTTCGACCACCAAGTTGGCGCCGTCACGGATCCCGATCTCGCCGATCGACGAGAATAGGGAGTCGGACGCGTACCGCGCGAAGACGTCCGACAAACCTGGTTCAACCCCCATGCCGACGAGCGCTAGCAGACCCTTCTTCTCCCACTGGTCGGCCATGGCAAACTGTTCATCGCCGAGTTTTACGCCCGGCTGTGAGTATGGATCTCGAGGGTGAGGGCGAGAGAGCGACATCGCCATGTCGAGATAGTTCACATCCGCAGCCAGAGCAGCTCGGAACAGCGGCATGACGAACCTCGGATCGACTGCGTTCACGAGCACATCACAACGTTGGGCTCGCAGCAGGTCGCCGACCGCCGTTTCATCGGAGGCGTCAAGGGCAACCGCGGTGAACCGATCACTAGCGGACTGCGCTGCTCGTTGTGCGCGGGCCAACAGATGGTCGGCGACGATCAGGTGTTCAAAAGCGTCACGCCGAGCAGCGGTCCGAGCAAATGCCGTTCCCACTCCGCCCGCTCCCACCAGCAGCACACGCATGGCAACCCCTTCCGATCAATTAGGCGGATGCGGCGTTGTGCCGAACCCAGACCAAACCCCTGATGACATCAGAGGGAACCTCCCTACAGCAGCTCGGGGAGCCCACGGGCAACCGCTCGTGGCTGCATAAATCCACCTGCAGCGTGGCCAATATCGTCGACGGCGGCCATGTTAGGGAGATGCAAGCCGGTAAACGGCCGGAACTCCGAAGGGCAGCGCGGGGTGAATGCAAATCGCTGTGGCTCTTGGAGCGCGTCGATCGTCTGCGCGGAAGAAACTGCCAACTTCGTCCAGAAATGCCTCACAGATCGGCATACCGAAGGGTAGCGCTTCATCGTACGGCTGCTCGCCGTCCCATCCATGCACGCCGGAGGATCAAGGCGCCGCTTGGCCGGGTTCCAGTTTTCCATCCGTCTGTACAGCTACTCGGTCGAAATCGCTGGATCCTGTCGAAGGGCGTGGACTCGCTCATCGAGTTGACCGGGAGGAATGCGATTGAGACGAAACAGTTGGACAGGTCCGGCCGCTCTCTCAATGTGATGGCGAGGTTTCGACGCCATCGTGACTCGCGATGCTCCCAGATGAAGCAGCTTGCAGAAATCTAGGTCCCATCACGTTTGAATGGCACGGTTATTGCGTGGAGAGCTCCGACGACGACTCCAAGGGAGTGGGGACAGCTGCTGGCATATCCCCCAGAGGCCAAAAGGAAACTCGTCGTCGGCCGCCGTCCCGACGTCTGAGTTCCGTCTGAGGACTGTTCAGTCGAGCTCGCATCGGACGATGTCGCTGTTCGTCGAAGGCGGGGCAGACCGAGCTCCGCTCGACGCCAGCGATCCAGCCTGCGATGAACCCGAGACCGGCTCGAGTTCCTAGTCCCAACATGGGCGTTCGGCGGTCATCGATTGGCCGAAGGTCGTCTCGGATCCGGCCGAGAGCCCGGGGTCGGCCGAGAGGTGCCGCGATATCTTGACGCAGGACAGCTGAGGGGATCAGTGTGAGTGAAGGCATCCTGGACGACATCCGAGTAGTGGACATGGCCGCGGGCATCGGTGGGTCGGTGGCCGCATTGCTCCTCGCGGAGGCCGGGGCCGACGTGGTGAAGGTCGAAGGACCGTGGGCGGACCCGGCCCCGATTGGCGCGGAGAACGGGATCAGGACCTGGAACCGCAGTAAAACCCGTGTTCTGATCGATATCCGGACCGCTGTGGGCCGTGAAGAGCTCGAGCGCCTCCTTGCGCGTGCTGACGTCCTCATCCACGAATTGTCCCCGCTTCGGGCGACCGTCGTCGGGTTGGACGACACGGCGCTTGCCCGGCGCCATCCCCGCTTGATCGTCTCCTCGGTGTTGTCGTGGCCCGCCAATCACCCAGACGCCGAGCGGTCGGTGGACGAACTGCTCGCCATGGCTCGGCTTGGAATATGCGACGAGCAAAAGGCAATGACCCGTGACGGTCCGGTCATGATTCGCTTTCCGCTGGGTGCCTGGGGCGCTGCCTACCTGGCCGCAATCGCCATCATGGCCAGGCTCCTGGTTCGCCTTGACACGGGCCGCGGCGGCCCATCGCACACCTCGCTTGTCCAAGGAGCCCTCGTGCCCATGGGGATGCACTGGTCACGGGCACAGAATCCGACGCCCGCACTCGCGACGGGGATGCCAAAGGAGAGCGGCGGGTCGCAGATCAGTCTCTTCGAATGCTCCGACGGCGTCTGGATCCACCTGATGGCGTGCCCTGACCAAGCACCCCTGATGAGTGCTGCGTTGCACGCCATGGGCGAGGAGGGAGTCAAGCAGGCGAACGCTGCCGTCAGTGGCAACGCCTTCGCCTATCCCAATCTGGGGGCCAACATCATTGCGTTCCGCACCCACCCGTCCTCCGAGTGGTTGTCCGACCTATGGGCCAGTGACGTTGCAGCCCAGCCCGCGCTCCCGTTCGGGGCCATCCTTCACGACGAACAGACCATGCTCGATGGCTACGTCGTCCAGGTAGAAGATCCGCAAGTTGGCACAATCGTGGTGCCGGGAGCCTCTTTGACCATCGAGCCACCCGCCCGGATCAGATTCCCGCGTCCATCTTCCACCGTGAAACCGACCGACGTGGCTCTCGACTGGGAAGCTCCCGCTCGAAGACCCGATCTTGATCACCAGGGTGCCGATGTTGCCGCAACCAGATGGCCGCTCGAGGGACTCAAGGTGCTCGACCTCGGCAACTACCTCGCCGGACCCTATGGGCCCATGCTGCTGGCAGACCTTGGTGCAGATGTCATCAAGGTCGAGTCGACAGCTGGGGACGCGATGCGCCACGTCCCATGGGCTTTTGCGGGCTGCCAGCGAGGTAAGCGCAGCGTCGCACTCGATTTGAAAGACACTCGGACCCGGTCGGCGGTCGAAGCACTGTTTCGTTGGGCCGACGTCGTCCACCACAACCTACGTCTTCCCGCGGCCCGCCGACTTGGACTGGACTACGACAGCGTCAGCCAGTCCAACTCCGACGTCATTTATTGCCACACGTCCTCCTACGGACCGGCGGGCCCGCGGGCCGACTGGCCGGGCTACGACCAACTCTTCCAGGCAGCGTGCGGCTGGGAGGTACTCGGAGCCGGCGAGGGGAATCCGCCGATGTGGCACCGCTTCGGGTTCATGGACCACCAATGCGCGATGGCCTCGGTCGTGGCCACTCTTCTGGGTCTGTATAGGCGCCGAATGACTGGGCAAGGCTCGTCGGTGGCCGCGTCTCTGCTCGGCGCCGGAGTCCTGACCGTCTCGGAAACCTACGTCGGACCAGATGGGGAGCTGGCGCCGGTCGCCGGCCTGGATGCGCACCAGACCCGCATCGAGCCCGGCTACGGCATATTTGAGTTGCTCGACGGCTGGATCGCCGTCGCTTGCCGGACCGACGAACACCGTCGCGCCCTTTTGGCGGTGGCTGGCGCAGCCAACATCGACGAGGTTTCGGGAGCTCTGGCACCTCGCAACTGCGCGGTGGTGCTCGCCGACTTGGCGTCCGCCGGCGTACCAGCCGACGTGGTCGCACGGGCGCAACGCGACACCTTCTTCGACGCTCCGGCCAATAGAGCCGCCGGCTTGGTCACCTCGTATCACTCCCCGGAATACGGCCGCCTCGAGCAGCCCGGAGCGATGTGGTACTTCGGTGACCTCAACGTGCGACTGGAACTGGCGCCCCCCGCGCTCGGACAGCACACCATCGAGGCGCTCACCTCCGTCGGCGTCGACATCGAAGAACTCCGCCTTTTGATAGAGCACGGAGCAGCGCGGCAAGGGTAGATACGACCGTGTTCGGCAGGGGCTGCGTTGCGGACCTGAATCTGAAGGACACCTCAGTGGACATCTGTATGCCGGCGGAATCCACCTCGGAGTGCGAGCGACGAGCTCATCGCGTTCGCAACAGTGGGCCAATTGTCCAACTATCGAGCCGCATCTGGTCGATCTTCGCGGACCGCACGGACAACACCAGGTGGCTGAATTATTACAGCTCAGCTGCCGGCGACTCTGTGGACGCCACCAGCAGCTTTGCCAATATGACAGCAGATGCCAAGATGGAAGCCACCTGCCAGTTTGGTGCCAATCACCACGGCGAATCGCAAAGAACGTTCGAGATGAGAATGAGATGGTTTTGGAGCCAGCCGACTTGATCGAGGCCGAGCGGGCCGAACGAGACGACCTCGAAGGGGATCGGGACGAACTCCGCGAGGTGCTCCAGCACGCTTACCGGTCGCTACGCGCTTCGATTTCAGACATCCATGAGTTCCAGTCCGTTCTCCGGCCAAACGTGGCGCAGAAAGTGGACGAGCGTCTCGCTCGGATACGTCGAAGGATCGGTTGGGATCCTTACGAGGTCCAAAGGGGTCCGGTTGAGGAACGGGCGTCAACAGAACAACCCTCCATCGAGGCGCTGCTCGGTCGACACTACAGCAGCGCGTCTGGGATCGAGACCCTACGAGGTGAGGTGGATGAGCTCAAAGAGGCCGTGAGTGACGCTCACGGATCCCTGTTCTTCGAACTCTCGGACGTGAGCGACTGGATGCGCTTGGTGGCACCGAAGGGAACGCCATATCTCGGAATGCTGACTGATGAGACGACTCGCCAGGATGTGAGCGAAGCATGGTTGGAGGCGGCTGAAGTCCTCGGCGTCGAGGTCGTCGCTCCATATGCGCTCGAGACCGAGAACGGTACCCTTAATGCTCTCGCATTGCTCGTCGGTCTGGAAGGTACGGAGGGAACGTTGCTCCTCGACCTGAACGACTTCTACCATTGGTTGGGGCGGACCCCGGCGAGCTACCACGTCATGGGGGTGCGTCCTGAGACATACAGAACGTTCGACCGTGATGTCTTCAAACATCTTCTCGACGGGTTAAAACGCTACGACGAAAACCCTGCAATCGCTCTCATGCGAGTCTCCGAACCACTCTGTTCGATCGATCTGACTCACGCTGAGTATTTGCCGGAGGTCCATGCCGAAGTGCAGAACACGGACTGTGCTGCGTGGCGCCTCCTCCTCGAACTGATCGAGGAGGCCGCAGACGATGGCCGCCAGGAGTTCGCTCCGCGCAAAGCGATGCCCCGGTCGTTCTGGCGACAGATCGTCACACTGCCACCCTCGATCGGAAAGCTCACCGCTGTAAAGACGCTCCACCTCTACGGCAGCAACCTTATCGCCATCCCTCCAGAGATCGGACAGATGACGAGTCTGGAGGTGTTCACCCCGTACACCTCGCGCCGGCTGCACTGGTTTCCCTACGAGATCACGCGGTGCACTGCTCTCGGCAAGTCAACTGTGAGCACCCGACACCTCTACGGCAACTCCAGCCACCGCATGCCGTTTCCAGCGCTGCCCTCTGCTTTGCCGAGTGGCTCGAGGCCCGACCGTTGCAGCGTGTGCAAACGTACCCTGTCCGCTCCTGTCGACACCCAGGTGTGGATCTCGCTTCGGGTGGCCACCGATGTCCTTCCGCTCTTAGTACACGCCTGTTCGGACGAATGCGTACGTGCGCTGCCGGACTCGGCTGAGGGCTCTGTGCACGGACCTCACCAAGGCGGCAGAACCCTCGTTCAGCCTGATCCTCGTTGGTGATTGCCGGCTGGTAGCCCACTTCCAGATCACTGGGCTGAGCGCTTCGTTGCGTCGCGTCCGACAGCGAGCCAACTGCCAAACTATCGATCCATATTCGGTCCAACTGGGCGACGGGTCGCCCTTGCTCAACGCGATGACACAGGTCAATCTGCCAATTGGGTTGACTCGAGCGTTCGTGTGCACTGAGCCTCCTGCGGACTGGGCGACGGAGGCGACCCGGGACACGTTCAGACCGCTTCGGCCTCGGCGCGCAGAGCGACGACGTCCGGATGGCCGTCACCTCCGATCCGCTCTGCATCGAAGAGCGCAGCGCGCATGGCCTTCTCGGCCCATTCTTCTCCCGGCGTGGTCCGCAGGAGCTCCGTCAAGACACGGCCCCCAGCGAGGAGTGCCTGGAGGCAGCGGGTGGACTCCCCCAAGTCTCCCCAGCGCTTCGCCATCGTCAAGTAGAGCTCGACCGTGTGGCGGCTCGACCCGTGGCGGCACGCGTCGCGAGTGGTTCCGAGCCACAAGAGCCGGCCGAGGGAGATGAGGTCCGAGAACGACCCGGCCAGCTCGCTGGCCTCGTCGGCGAGCGGTTGGAAACGGTCCTCGTCCCCGTTGGCGACCACCACGCCGAGCTCGGTCAGCAGGTCCGCGAGACGACGCCGGGTCTCCGCTCTTCCGTCGGGACGGATCCACGGGTGATCCTCGAACCCCACCGATGGTCTGAGAAAGGGCCCGGATCGTTTCCGGTAGACGTCAGCCGATATCCCAAGCCCGCCCGGGCCGGCTGGGATTGAGCACGAGTGTGGTGGGCGAGGACGCATCGACGAGCGAGTCGAGGGAGCGGGAGTCACCCACGGCGAGCGGAGTCGGAACGAGCTCACCCGGGGCTCGTTCCTCTGCCCAAGCGCTGAAGGCCTCGTCGTCGGTGAAGACCCGGAGGACCCGCGTCTGCGCCAGGCCGGCTCCGACGAGCGGCTCGCCATCGGGATCGGCAGGCACTGTCACCGTGGCGCGAGCGAGGGCGACCGGGATCTGCGCGGCGATCTTCTCGGCGATCTGCCGGATGCCGACCCGGGTCGCGTGCAGCTGCCCGCTGCGACAGCATGAGTCGCAAGAGCGGCGGGTCGTCGCCGGTCCCGTCCTCCGCTGCGCCATCGTCTTTACGGGTACGCCACCTCATATGCCGCTCCCAGTGTTCCAGCCCTTTTCGGCTCATCGGCAAGATCCATGCGGCGGACTCGGCCAGGCGCTTCCCAACCTCGGGGCCGGCCGCAGTCGTCAGCGCGGCGCGCACCAACCGGTTCGCTTCTTGGGGCAGGTTGGAGCCCCCGGCGTGCTCCGCTGCCTCCAGCAGTGATTCGAGGGCCAGGTCGAGCTCACCCAATGAAGCGAACAACCAGCCGGCCGACTCAGCCCGCCGCCAGGACTCGGGCTGGCCGAGCCGTGCGGCGCAGCGCGCGATCTCACGGAGAACCGCCGCGCCATGCAACCGGTCGCCCAACTCGAGGCAGGCCTCCGCGGCCCCTCCCAAGTGCGTCAGCGCGACGACGTCGTCCCCAGAGGCGGAACTCCGCAGAGCGGCGCGATGCTCCCCGGACGCGAGTCGGCGGAGCGGCGCTCGCGCCTCCATCTGGGCCAGGCCTGCTGCGGCGGGTGGTCCGGCGTCACCCGTGGCATGGGCCGAGCTCCTCTCCGCCGAGCAGTTGGTGGGCGGCGACGAGGTGCCCGGCGGGACCGGCCGCGTTGAGTACGACCACCCCGGACGACCCACCATCGCCGCCGTAGCACCGGGCCAGAGCTTCGGCGCTCAGCACGATGGCTTCGGGTGACGGATGGTGATCCCAGGCCGCCAAAGCCTCAGCATCGGTGAAGGCCCAGGAGATCCGCTCCCGTTGGGCCCCATGTGACACGATGATGGCCCACCGATCAGAGCCGGCACGCGTCGCCGGGACGAGAAACTCCGCTTCGCGTATGAGCGCGTCAACCCGGTCGAGTTCGGCGGACGCCATGGCCTCGACCAGGTCGGGATTCTCGACGATCAGGGCGGGCGTCGCTCACAGACCCCAGTTCCACGGTTCGGCATAGTGGACGGCCGTACTGGTGGCCGACTCCAGGTTGTTGACGGCGGTACCGCCAGCGCTCGCCAGCGTGTGCAACGTACCGTTTCCGGTTTGCAACAGCGTCGAGCCCACGGACACCGCATCGTTGCCGAGAGAGGCGAGCTGTTGTTCGCCATGGGTCACCGCCCAGTCGGTCGCGTTCGAGAGCGCCTGGGAGGACTTGTTCCACGGCGAGCTCCCCATAATGCAGCTCCGTCTGATCGACACTGACGACTTCGCCGACCGCTGACTCGAAGGCGTGACCGATCGCCGACCGGTGATCCCAGACAAAGGAGGCACCCATATCGACGGCGTACGCGACGCCAACGGCCGCCAACCCGCAGATCACAGCCTCGCCGACCCCCGGGATGGCGAGGCTGGCCAAGATCGGCGCGACCGCGTCCGAGGCCAAGAGCGCGCCCATGCCCTCGGCAGCACCGGTACCGATCGCCAGATTGGCAACTGGCACCCCGATGGCCTCGGCCGGCGACTTTCCCTCACTGAAGTCCAGGCCGATCGCGCCCGCGGTGAAGACGAGGCCCAGGAGCGGGACCTTCGCCAGCACACTGCCCTCGTCGGAGCTGAGCCCGGCGGTCAGCAACCGGACCAGGGGGTTGCTCACCTTCCCAGCGGCAGACAGGGCGGTGTCGAAGTCCTGGCCCGCTTGGGCCAGGCCGTCGACCTGGGCGGCGCCGGAGAGCACGGCTATGACGCCGGCTTCGTCTTCGGGCAGCTTCTCGAACACGGCGAGCGCGGACTGTCCGGCCCTCTCGGCGGCAGACCTCGTACTGGTGGATGAACGACACCGCGCCGGCACCCAGGAAGTCGTTCACGTGGCTCGTCTTCTCGAACCAGCCGGCGAACGTCTCGATCCACGCTCCTTTCGATGGGTCGACGCCGGAGGCGACCTTCCCGCTCGGTCCCCGGTGCGCGAGCGGTGCCATCCGACCCGCTGCCGCGTTGAGTGCGCCGGCACACACCTGGGCCGAAGCCGTGGCCTGGGCGAAGGCTCCACCGAGGCGGGCGCCTGCAGCATTCATCGCCTGGGTCAGGGTGTCGTCGATGGCCGTCGACGACACTCGTCTGCTGCTGTTGGAACGCGGTGACGGCCTGGGCCGACGCCCCGGACGGCGGTGTCTGGGAGGCGAGGCGGTTCTGAGCGTCGGCGGCCGTCGTTTGAGCTTGTGACTGAGCGGCGATCGCCGTTCGAGCCTGTTGCTGCGCCGCTTCCAGAGCAGCGGCGTAGGTCCGGAGTGAGCCGGCGGCACTGATGACCGCGTCCTCGACCGACCCGAGGTCGCTCGCATAGCGGCCGCTGGCTTGCTGGAACAAACCCGCGGCCGGCGAGCTCCACGACCGGCCCACGAGCTCGCTCGACGCTCCTCGGGATTCGGACCGGATTCCAGAGATCTGACTGGCCAGCCCGGACAGCTGACTGGCGGCACCCCGGATCGCTCCCGGGTCGCCCGGCGGGATACTTGCTCCACCACCGTCGCTCATTCGCATACGCCGTTACTCTCCTGTGCGACTTCCCTCTGACGACTCGACTGTCCCGTCGGCTTCGAACGTCGCCCGCTCGCTTTCACTTCCGACATGGCGCTCTACTTTCCCGGCATCGCGTTCTGGTCGGTGACCATGTAGGCAACCGCGCCCCCGGCCAGAGCGTGGCCCAGGATCCCCGCGATGAGGCCGCCGTTCTGCAGGGCCTGGCCGAGCACCTGGCTGAAGTGCTCGGCCGCGCCGGCGAGGCCCGGGTCGCCCACGGCGCCTTCGAGCGTGCCGCCCACGCTCTGAGAGGCTGAGCACAGGGCGATGAGCGGCGCGCTCACGTCGGCCTGCAGTGACTGCCCGGCGTCCTGGAGCGCCGATGTCTGGACTTCGATCCTCATGTGCCGACCTTCTCTTCGTCATCCCTCTCGTATCGAACCTTCTCCGTGTCGAGCATTCTTCGACTCTTCAATCTGGACTACTCGAGCTGCATCGGCGCCCGGCCCACCGGGTACCAAGGCGGGGCCATGACGCGCACCGCGACCCATCGCAGCATGTTCACGCCCTTACGGGTCCGGTTCACGAAGTGCACGCGGCACAGTGCCCTCCAGCGGCGAGGCTTCAGCGCGAGGTCGACGACGAAGGCGCCGGTCCAGGCCACCCAGTTCAAGACCAACACCACGAGCATGCCCGCCTCCGCCACGACCGTGGCGACCGCCCGGAAGGGCAGGCTCCCCCAATAGAGCCATGAAGGCGTCCGCTTTGCCGGAGGCCCGATCCGGGACGGCGTCGGCGGCGCCGGGGCCGATATCAGCAGGCTCTCGGGGACTCGCTCGCCGGAGCGTTGCGCCTCGCGATTCATGGACCCGCCTTCGCGTCGAGCGTGAGACCCAGACGTGGCCAATCGCCCACCAAGGCGACCGCCAGCTCGCGTACGGCGGTGACCCAGGGTTTGGGCGCATCACGCCAGTCGAAGCCTCCGCTCGCGAGCAGGTCGGCTCCGTCCGCGTTGGCCGGGAGGGTGAGCATGGCGTTCGCCGCCGGCACGAAGGTGCCCAGCTTGTCGAGGTCCAGTCGCGACTTCTTCGGCATCTTGTTCACCAAGACGGTGATCGGGCGGCCGCTGGCCGTCAGCAGGGCGCCCGCTTCTGCCACCAGGCTCGCCGTCGCCGGCACGGCGTCGGTGACGAGCACGATCTGGTCGCAGGTCGCGAGGGCCGCCTTGGCGGCCGGGTCCTGCAGTCCGGTTCCGCAGTCCAAGATGATCACTCCCACATAGTCCTTGAGCCGGGTGATCACGGTCTGGTATCCGGGCTCGTCGAGTCCAGCCATGCGATCGGGGTCGGTGGGTGCGGGCAGCACCATCAGGCCGTGCGCGGCGCGGCCGAGCCGGGTGTCGAGCTCGGTCAGGGTGAGATCGGGCTGCGCCATCCGGGCCAGCAGATCGTCGACGAACAGCTGCTGGTCGGGGGTGAGGACCCGACCCAGCGACCCGTAGTCGGGATTGGTGTCGACGGCCACGATCCGGTCCCGACGGATATGCGACAGGAGCATGCCTACGAGGGCCGTGACCGTGGTCTTGCCGACACCACCCTTCGGAGATACGACGGCGATGGTGACGCAGCGCCGCAGCCGAGGACGCAGGATCGCTGCGTCGAGGCGTTCCTGGTAGTCGGTCACCCGCCATTCCGCACGTGCCCGTTCCATCGCGGAGGGGCGACGGCCGACCGCGAGGTCTGCCGGGCGCGGCGACGAAACTGTCTTCGCCTCTCGGCTGCCAGGACCCCGGTTCCCCAACAACTCGAGTGCCTCGGGTGATGACGTCCCGCTCCCGGCCTTGACCACTGCCACCACGCGCCGAAGCCAGGGTACCGATGCGGGGATGGCGTCGCGGGTCCGACCGAGCAGTGAACCGCCATCCCCGTCCGCGACCGCGGCCTGTGCCGTCGGCGACGAATTCGCTGACGAAGGCGGCGGCACAGTAGGAGGTTCGTCGGTCTCATGAGCGGACGGCTGCCCGTCGGTGGGCGCCGGGACCAGCCGAAGGGTCTCCCCAGGCCAGACTCGAGCTACGGCGAGTGAGCTGTCCACCGAGAGGACCTCGCCATCGCCGCGGGTCAACGCCCACTTGTCGGTCGCGCCGCCGCCGGTGTTGAGCCCGATGGAAACGAGAAGATCTCCGAGGAACGATCGGAGCGGGGGATCCGCGGGAAGGCTCGTGTGATGCGACCCGAGGGGGCTCGCAATCGTCACGTCGAGTGTCGGTGCCGCCGTCATGTCGAGGAACCCGGCCCGAGATCGACGACCGCGATGTCGCCAGCCGAGGCCGCGGCAGCCAAATCGGGCGCGATGTCGGCGGGGACGGCGACGGTGACCGTCGTGTCCGAAGGCTGGCTCGCGACACCCCAGACCGGAGCGGTCACCGTAGAGCGCGGCTTCGGAGGCGCGCCCGACGAATCGGGGGAGGGAACGACCACGATCTCGACGCGGTCGCCCACGCGCACCCCGTCGGGCAACTGACCGGGCTTGAGGGCGAGCCCGACCAGCGTGGTGGCCCGCGACGGCACGGCACCGGCCGTAGTGAGGGACGACCGCCGAACCAGCGCGCCGGTCGGCAAGTACGTACGAGCGACGAGCCCGAGGGCCGACGTTGCCTGGTCGGCGGGAACGAGCCCCCGCTCGTTCGTCGTCAGGTGCACCGTTCGCAGGTCGGCGGCGGTCAGCGACGCGCCGGCGGGAACGGCGGTCGTCGTCTCCAGCGCGGCGGTCGTCGTCGGCGGAGGGGCGGTCTCCCGACCCCAGAACCAGACGCCGACCCCGACGGCAATCACCACCGCACCGACCAGCAGCTTCTTCCACCGGCCGGTGGGCTTCGGGGCCACGGTCAACTCCCGAGGACCCGGCGTCGGAAGCGGCGGTGGCAACGCGCCGGGAGTCGCCGCACCGAAACGAGAAGGCATCGTTGTGCTCACCGTGCCCCTTCCTCCGACGCGAAGCCGGGATCGTTCACCGTGACGAAGTCGGGAGAGACCACCGTGAGCACTTGGCCATCGAGGAGGCCGGCCTGGGCCAGGGTGGCCGACTTCGCAACGGGCCGCTCGGCGGACGGAGAAGACTCCGGGTGGCGGTCCGAGGAGTTCGTCGTCGGGACGACCGTCTCGCCGAGCGTCTCGGCGACGGTAGCCACGAGCTCCGCGACAGAGACGTCCTCGCGGGCCGCCACGTCCACTTGATCCTCCGGACCTCGTACGGTTAGGAGTAGGACGCGGGGAGCGTTCACGACTTCGCTCCCGAGAGCGCGTCGCCCGCGAACGGCGCGGCCACTCGCATTTGGGCCTCGCCGCCGGGCCTCGCGGTTGCGTCGTACGCCGTGGGGACATCGAGACAGCACTGCACCAATTGTGGATGCCGTCCGGCCGTCACCAGGGTGCCGCGTCCGGGCGGCAGAGGACGGGGAGTCACCCCGGAGAGCAGCGGCCCCTCGTCGGGCGAGCCCGACATCACGATCGTCACCGTGGCCACCTCCCGCAGGCGCTGACCGAACGGCTCGAACGCGGTCCGCTGGGCGCCGGCGATCCGACGAGCCAAGAGCACGTGAAGGCCGATGTCTCCCGCGGCGCCGAGTAGCTCGAGGAGTGGGCCGAGAGGTCCGCCGAGGGATGTCAACAGGCGCTCGTAATCGTCGACTACCAGAACATGGTGCGGCCCCGACCATCCGTCAGTGAGCTGGAGTTCGGTCGGCGAGACACCGTCGGCAGGCACCCGGGCCGACAGTGCGGCGGCCAGGTCCTCAGCCTGGCGCTGCACCGCCGCGCTTCCCGTGGCGTAGGACACCACGTGAGAGCTCCGGGCGAGGTCGATCATGGTCCGGGCCGGGTCCACCAGGTGCAGGCACACATCGTCGGGCGCAGTCGTCGCCTCGAGGTGGGCGACGGCTCGACGGAGCAGCGCGGTCCGGCCGGACCGGGTTTCGCCGAAGACCACGAGGTGCTGCCCCGCCGCCAAGAGGTCCAGCTGAACGGGGCGGCAACGAAACTCGCTCACGCCGAGCAGGAAATCGCTCGAAGCCTCCGGCGTTGCCCCGCCGGCGGCCTGCGCCATCTCGGCGACCTGCTCACTGCTCACTCGGTCGGGCATGCGGGACACGGCAGGAGCCCGTCGGCCGCCGGACCGCTGCAGCGCGTCGTCGACTGCCTCCCGCAGCGCCAGACGCTCGCCGGTCGTCGGCGACTCGGAATTGCTCGACGCGATCGCCGCCTGGAAGTGGTGCCCGTCCGTGGTGGTCCCCCGGCCCGGGTGATCGGTGGGCACCGTCATGGCGATGGCGCGCTTGACGATCGACTCTGCCGGGTCACCGAGACGGAGTTCGAAGCGGGTCCCCACGGCATCGAGCAATTGAGGTCGTACGTCGAACCAACGGTTGGCGGTGACCATCACGTGCACGCCGTATTCCAGTCCCGCGGTGGCGAGCTCGGTCACGACCGGCTCGAGCTCGCCCATCGTCTGGCGCAACAATCCGACGTTGTCGACGACGAGGAAGATCTCCGGCCAGTTCTGCCCGGAGCCGTTTCGCCGCTGCAGTGCCCGCTCGTCCACCACCGCCTGTAGCTCGCGCAGGAGCCGGGCGGAGGTCTCGAGCTCACCGCGACCCACGACGGAGCCGACATGGGGCAGATCCGACAGCTCGAAAAGGCCGCCTCCCCCGAGATCGAGGCAGTAGAACTGCACGTCGTCAGGGCTCCGCCCTCGGGCCAGTCCGAGAACGAGGGTACGCAACAAGGTGGACTTGCCGGCGCGGGGCACGCCGGCAATGCCCACGTTTCCGCCCGCACCGCGGCAGTCGTAGACGAGGGGCCGCTGCGCTTGGCGTTCGGGAACGTCGATGAGCCCGGCGACGGTCCGGATCCCACGAGTCTCCGAAGCGTCCTGCGGGAACCGATCGAACAGGTCTCCGAGCGTGAGGGCGTCAGGGAGCGGGCTCAACCACACCTGCCGGGCACGCTCGGACGTCGCGGCGGAGATCCGGCTCACCATCACGTCGAGGTCGGTCTCCGGGCCGTTCGCCCTCGCGGTTGCTTCGACCTTGGACGGCGGCGTCAGGCTGAACGGGAACACCCGGGCGCGTGGAGTCGAGCCCGACGGTTCGAAGACCCGCCCGGGCAAACTCGTCAATCCGGCCTTGAAACGTGTCGAGGATGCATCGACGCGGAGGTAGCCGAGGCCTGGAAGGGCCGGAAGCTCGAACGCGGCGCGGCTGCCGAGAACCGACCGGGACTCCTCGGGCGTGTTGGTCCGCAGGCACAGCCGGTAGCGCAGGTGCGGGTCCAGCGACCGCACCTGGCCCTCGTCCAGACGTTGCGTGGACAGCAGCATGTGGATGCCGAGGGAACGGCCCAGCCGCCCGATGGCCTGGAAGGTCTCGATGAATTCCGGCTGGGCGGCGAGCAGCTCCCCGAACTCGTCGACCACGACCACGAGATAGGGAAGTCCGGCGAGAGAGGGGTCTTCCAGGCATCGGCCGTGATACGCGGCGAGCGAATCGACGCCCGCTTCCTTCAGCACCTGCTGGCGTCGCTCGATCTCGCCTCCCAGCGCGGCCCGGACCCGGTCGATGAGCGAGAGGTGGTCGGCCAGGTTGGTGACGAGGCCGGCCACGTGCGGCAGGGGCGCCAGCCCGGCGAAGGCGGCACCTCCCTTGTAGTCGACGAGAAGAAGGTTCAGCACCGACGGGGCGTGGCGAGCGGCCAGTCCGGCCGTGAGCGAACGGAGGAGCTCGCTCTTACCCGATCCGGTGGCGCCCACCAGAATCCCGTGCGGGCCCATGCCCGCGGCGGCGGCCTCTTTGAGATCGAGGTGCACCGGGCGGCCGTCCTCACGCCGGCCGATCGGCGCCCGGAGGAGATCGGGATGTGAGCCCGTCCGAAGGTCGCGCGGCGTCAACCAGTCGTCCACGGGGTCGAACCCGGCGGCGTCGTCGACTCCCAGCAGCTCCAACAGGCGGATGCTGTCGGCGAAGTCGACGTCCATCCCGCCGGAGACCAGGCGCAGCGGCGCCAGCCGGCGGGCGAGGCTCGCGAGGTCTGCGCTCTCGACGCGGTCGGCGCGCACCGCGCTCTCGACCCGCCCGCCAGGCCGCGACTCGACGAACTGCGCCGTTCCGTCTTCGCTGAGAGTCACGACCGCTCCGCAGCTGGTTGGGACGCGGGCCGGGGAGTCGGCGAGCACGATCACGCTCACGTGGATGGCGGCAGCGGACTCCATGACGGCGTGGAAGTCCTCGATCGCAGCTACCGCGGAATGAGGGCTGTACTCGTCCACCACCACCACGACGTGTTCTTCCAAGGATGTTGTCCGGTGCGCGGACGTGGGATCGGCCGCGGCGGCGGCGCCCTGTTGCTGCAGACGGCCCAACCGGGGCCGCGCCAGCTGTTCCATCTGCTCCCCGAACACCCGGAGGTCGGTGGTCACCGCCCGTTGGGCCCGCCCGAAGCCCTCGCCGCCGCGTGGGTCGCGCGTATGCGGGAGCCACTTGACCCAGTCCCACGTGCGCGCCGCCTCCACCGGGACGCAGCCGACGATCCGCAACTCACCGGGGGCGTGGAAGGTCGCGAGAGAGGCGATCCACGACGAGACCAAGCTCCGACGCATGTCGGAGGGGCCGACCACCGCAACCGTGCCCAGTTCGGCCAGAGGCAGGACCACCGGTGCGTCGTCAAGTGCGGCAGTCGAGCGGACGAGTTCGTCGGCGGCCTCGGCCAACACGGGATCGGGTTCGGACAGCGGGCTGTTCCCGCTCCCCACGAGGGCCGGACTGGCCGCTCGCACCGGACCGCAACCGAGCCGCACCGCGGCGAAGTCGCGATCGCTCGGCCGCCGCTCCCAAATGCCTTCGGCGGATCCTCCGACCAACGAGACCAGTTGCTCGGGCCCGGGGTAGAGGCCCTCGAGCCGGGATCGCTGAACTTGCGCCGCCCACTCCGCCTGGCGGCGGCACTCGGCGAGGTGACCGGCGTAACGCCGCCGCATCTGGTCGAAGCGACGTCGTTCGCGGCGGTCTTGCAGGAGTCGGCTCCCCAACCCGGTGGCGACCATGGCGACGACCATCACACCGATCACGATGATGTAGACGAGGGAGCGGACGATGAAGGCGAACGCCACCATGGACAGGGTGCCCACGAGCGGCAGCACCGTCATCACCATGTCCCCCCGGTCGCGTTGGCGAGCAGGGGGTGGAGGGTGCACGACGACGGGCGCTTCTTCGAGCTGTACGGGCCAGCTCCGAGCCGGCCGGTGCACCGGGATCCCTTGCCACCCCTGATCCGGCCGGCCGGAGCCGCGTCCTTTCGCCGATCCGCTCGTTTCCCTCCGCTGCAGTCCGCGTGCTCGAGGGCGCCAGCCATCCCGCGGCGAGGGAGCGACGGCGCGAGACGGCGCGGCGTCCGCGAGATGTTCCGTGCTCTTCGGAACGGCTCCCTCGGCGGGGCTCGTCGCCACGGATCTGCTTCGCAGGTGAGTTGCGGCCTAGGCCCCCGAGAAGGTGGCTCCCACCTGCGCGTCGTTGGTTTCGTAGGCCACCGAAGCCGACCGCATCAGCTGGGAGATCCCTTCCAGAGCCTGGTGCAACTGGTTGGAGCTTGTCTGCCATTGCTGCCAGAGCGCGAGAAAACGCGCCTGCCCCACGCCGGCCCAGTCGGAACCGAGCGGGGCCACCTGGCTCGCAAGCTGGCTCAGCGTGCTCTCGATGGACCCGGCGCCCGCGTTGAGCTGTCCCGAAACACCCATGAGTTGCTCCGGCGTAACCCGGATGAGACCTGGCATTTCTGCCTCCCTTCGTCGCTTGCAGCTGCTCTCGCCCGCAGTGGGCGGTCGACGAAGCGCGACCCAATTGCACCAGCGACGAGACGTCCGTCGACTGTGGCGTTTCGCGCCCGTGGATTCCCCTTCTTCCGAAGGAACTGGCGAGCGGATGTGTTGAAAACTTTATGCCCGCGGCGGCCCTCGCCCAAACGCCTTCCAGATACTGTCGCCGTCCGCTATTTGGGCACCGGGCGTTGTACCTGCGCGACGTGGCGCTTCGCCGCGTACACCCCCGTGACGTGCGGGTGTGGCGCCGGATCGTTCCGGAGCCCGACCAGGGTCCCGTCGGGTCGCCGCCCTCTCGCCGGCCGCACCCACCACGAGCCGCTCCTCTTCGAGCCACCACGATCGCCCGGCCATTCACGTCCTCGTACGTGACCCCGCTGATTTTCTTCGGTAGCGCCAGGGGACGACGACGAGGATGCTGAGGAGCGAGACAAGAAGCGGAGTGGGCGGTGCTCGAACAGCTGAAAGTTCCGGAGGACCGGAAGCTTTTCAAGCGAGTCGAAGTGGGAGACGGGCGCACTCGGAGATGCGGGTCTCGGGTGCGACGCTTTACCTCTGGAAGCGCCGAGCCCTGATTGATGCCGGCCGCGCCGACGGGAGATCCATGTCGTGAAGGCGCAGTGCTCTGTTCGAGGGAGGGGAGCCAGTCAGCCCAGATGACGGTGCCAGGAACTGAGGGCATCAGCAACCTGGGCTACTCAGAAACGCGTCACCTGCGAAGGGGGCACGACCTTCTACTTCGTCGATAACGGAATCGAGTCAGCACTCGAGCGGGCCTTCGACCGCGGCTGGGGAAGCCGACGTCAGACTCGGGGGGGGCGCCTCGACCGTGCGCCAGTACCTCCAAGCTCGGTTGGTCGACGAGCTCCACGTAGCGATGGTGCCGATTCTCTTAGGTTCTGGAGAACGTCTCTTTGAGGATCTCGACGGCGCAACCTCCGACTATGAATGTGCGGAGTTTGTGAGCTCGAGCGCAGTCAGCCACGTCCGGTTCATCCGAAAGATCTAGCGGCAAGTCCCTCGCCTGTACCGATTCCGTGCAACCCACGATCGCCCGGCCATCTCGGCTCCTCAGGCTGGAGCTGGCTAGGTTTCGGTCTCATGGCTGAGTCTGGATCGGGGCGACTGCGACGGCTGGCCGAAGAGCTCGAGGAGAGTGGCCTTGTCGTCGACCCATCGGTTGTCGTCGGGCAGATCCTCCTTGAGGAGATCGATCGGGCTCTTCGCCCACCTGTCCATGAACGCCGGGTCGTCAGCGGAGGAACCATCTTCGAACCTGCCACTGACCCATCGCTCTGGGCGTCGGGAACGCAGCTCGTGATCACCCGGGGGAAGCTTGGTGATCAACCTCTACCAGACGCTCGTCGTTTCGCAGACGGACTCTCGAGCTGGGTCTTGCGTCGCGCCAACAACCAAAACGAATGGGTCGTGTTCGACCGCCCTGCTGGTTCTGAACGGGATCTCGTCGTGATGTCCAGCGTGTTCGAAGCGACCATTGTGCAGCGGCACCCATCGGGGACGGTCCGAGTCGTGGGTCCGTCCGGCGTTTTTCGCTGGGAAGGCATCGGCTGGCACCACGAACCCCCCGTCATCAAGTGGCTCAGCGCCCTCAGTGCAGATGCAGTCGAAGGTGATGCGGACACTCTGAGCGCGATGTTGGCCTTCGCCGTTCACGACCTCGGTTCCCTCGGCATCGGCGCCCTCCTCGTCTATCGGCCGCGTCCCGAGCCGGGTCCTCGGGTCGAGGAGCGGCTACCCGAACCTCCTCCCTTGCAGATCCGGGAGGCGTCGAACCTGGCCCCCATGCGACATGCCCTGGCCCAGATCGACGGGGCGGCCATCTTCGACCGCGAGGGGGTTCTCCGTCAGCTCGGCGTGAGGCTGATGCCAAGCAAAGCGGCGGAACGGAACGTCGAGGCGCTGGGAGGTACGAGACACACGTCCGGCCGGCGCTACAGCTACGACGATCGCTCTGCCACCGTCATTGCTGTGAGCGACGACGGACCGGTATCGGTTTTCCGAGGTGGGTCTGTGCTCGGGACTTCACGTGATCGCACCCGATCCCTCGAGGACCGTGACTCGAG
Organism: uncultured Acidimicrobiaceae bacterium; assembly: GCA_963767195.1. Lineage (GTDB taxonomy): Bacteria > Actinomycetota > Acidimicrobiia > Acidimicrobiales > RAAP-2 > Bog-473. Next base: position 223,995 of record CAVYDA010000002.1, read on the forward strand.
CTCCCGTTCGCCTTCCGAGAGTTGACTCCAGTAGCGCGAAGTCTCCTGACAGTTGAGTGGGCCGGACGGGAAATACGGCACTCAGTGCTACCACCACACTTTCGATGTCGTCCCGACGATCCTGGAGGCGGCAGCGATCCCCGAACCGCTCCTTGGTGAACGGCTTTGGGCGATGACGCCGCATTACCTCGGGCCGTTCGTCTCGTGATTCGATGGTGGTCATGAGCACAGCTCCAAGGTCGGTGGACCTCATCCCCTGGAAGGGACCATGGACGGATGACGATCCCGATGCCAACTTCAAGGCCGATGTCGCCCTTTACGCGCACGTGGATCCCATGGGCACGATCGACCGCCTGGCGGAAGCACTGGGCATTCCCTCCGGAGCGATCGTCCGATACGTTCTCGCCAAATGGGCGTCGGCGGGGAGCGGGGGGCTTCTCGAACTGGGCCCCTCCATGATCCATCGGCTCTGGGGGCCGATCGAGGAGGCGGAGACGGAGGCCACCGACGAGGCCCGTCTGGCGGCCTACGAGCAACTACGCCAAATGCTCTTGTGGCTTCGACTCCCCCTCGCCGACCCCGACGCCGCGGGGTACTGAGGTGGAAGTCCGAAGAGAGGCGCCGAAGCACGGTGATTGTCGACCACGGGCATGGATCGGCTGGTCGAGCGGAGAATGACGCGTTTCACCGGGCACTGTCTACCGCTTCCGTCTCTGTGCGTCATCACAATGTGATGTCAGCTCATCTTCAGATTCAAGTGATTCGGCGTGTGGATCCAAATGTGTTCGTGATCCAACCGCGGTAGGACGGCGTCACCGACGAATGCGATAGGCAGTGGTCGTGGCCGTGAAGCCCTTCAAGGTGAGCGGCGGAAGCAGTTCGAACTGAAATCTGTGAGATGCGGAACGTACCTCCTCGGACACAACCGCAGTCGAGGGATCAGCGACCGCAACCAGCCGAGCGGCGAGGTTGACGTCGGGGCCGTAGAGATCCCCGAACACCGAAACCATCTCTCCCGCGGCCAGCCCGACTCTGACCGGGGGCAGCTTTCCACCAGAGGCCGCGACGAGATCGAGAGCGATCCCACAGGCACTGTCGGAGTCTTCGGTGACGAACATCACCTCGTCGCCAATGGTCTTGACGATCTGGCCGTTACCCCGCGCCACCACCTCGGACGTGCGCTCGTCGAACTCTATGAGCACGTCCGTGAGCTCGCGCACCGACAAGGACGCGGTCGCGGAGGTATATCCCACGAGGTCGACGAACCCGACCGTCCGCTGCAGCATTACCGCGGATCGCTCCTGGTCCGTAGACCACATTCGCTGGGCGACCGCCACGATCTGACGGCGCAGCAGGGCGTCAAGCGTGGCAACGAAGTCCGGGAGTAGCGGTGCGAGTGAGATCGGCGTATTCCTTGACGATGTCGAGGTATGGATGCCGCCGTCTCGTCGGGGTACCTCTACATTGAGTCGGAACACCCCGACCAGGGTCTCGGCGACTCGTGCCATGGCGATGCCGGCCACCCGGGCGAGCTGCATCGTTGCCTCTCGACCGAGCAGACCGTTGTTCGACGATGCGAGCAGTCGGAGGGAGGCCGCTTCGCCGTCTGTCAACGGGACATCAGGATCGGTCGAGAACCCGACGGCCGTCATCAACTGCTGCGCCGTCTGCCAATCGATGCCGGTTTCCGCCACGAGATCAGTCAGCGTGAGTGATCCGCGGGGCCGTAGGTTGATATCGAGCGCCAGCTCCCCAAGTTCGTAGTCATCGCCACATCCTCAACGGTTGCCCCAAGGGACAGGACGTACCGGATCAATTCCCGACGCTGGGCCGCGCCGGACTCGTGGGGATCCAGGAGTCCCAAGCGCTCCAGCTCTCGGCGTCTGGCCGTATTGTCTGTGACTCACCGCCACCAGCTTGCCCGACCGCGGCAAACGTCGCTCGGCGCTCAATTTGTTGCGCCACTGGCTGGTCTCGGAAACCGGGGCCGCGCCTTCGGTCAGACCGCGACGACGTACAGCCGCCGGCAGACATCGGAGCCGAGAGCGAGGGTCGTACCGCTGCATTCGAGCAAGAGCGTCCCATCGGGACTCTTGGCCGTGACCGTCGCCGTCGCCCCGGGGATGAAGCCGCCGTCTTCCAGATAGCGGAGGATTTCGCCGTCGAGCCCGACCTCTTCTCCCAGCCGCTCGAAGCGGACGGTCTGGCCTGGCTCGCTCTGGGCCAGGGTCATCTGAGTCGAGGCTGTGGGCTCCCGGTTGGCACTGCCCGGTATGGGATTGCCGTGCGGACAGGTAGCAGGGTCCCCCAGGATCTCCGCCAAGCGTGTCATCACCTCGTCCGACATGACGTGCTCCCATCGACCGGCCTCGTCGTAACCAGATGCCAGGGCAGGCCGATCACGTCGACGAGGAGCCGCTCGGCCAGACGGTGTTTTCGCAGCACCGTCTGCGCCAGATCCCGACCTTGCCGGGTGAGTGTGATGGTCCTACCCGAGCGCTCGACGTAGCCGTCGATGGCCAGCCGGTCGAGCATTTCCGAGACCGTCGTCGCCGTACGCCCGAGCCGTTCGGCGATCCGGGCTTGGATGGCGGGGAGTCCCTTCATCGTTGAGCGACTCGATGGCCTGGAGATACTCCTCGACAGGCGGGTGATGCTCGACGGGATGGTAGGAGGCGGCGAATTCGCCCGCTCAGTCACGGATCTGCTGGGCCAGGTAATGGGCCGCGCCGAGCTGATCGACCAATGCGAGTTGGGTCTCCAACCAGTCTGCGTGGTCCTCTTCGCCCTTCAGGATTTCCGCCAGGAGGTCTCGGCTCCCGTTGTCACTCTGCTCGAGACAGAGAGCGATGCCCCGGTTGAGGCGTTCAACGGCCTCGTGTTCGAGGGCGAGGGCCAGGGTCAGCTTCTCGACCGGGCCCTCACCGGTCCGGATCGTCCCCAGGCGCTGGAGATTGGGATGGCCTTCGAGGTAGAGCAGGCGCTCAATGAGATGGTCGGCGTCCTTCATCTCGTCGATCGACTCGGATCGGAAACGTTCGCCGAGCCGTTGATAGCCCCAATTGTCGAACATCTTTGCGTCGAGAAAGTACTGGTTGACCGCGGTGAGCTCCGCGGTCAACACCTCGTTCAAGAGTTCGAGGATCCGAGAGTCACCTTGCACGCGTGCTGTGCATCCCGATCATCATTGGCCTCGATCGTAGGCGCCGACGGGTCTGGGCGTCGGGAAAACGGTTCAAGCAGCTGACGCGGCCGCTAGCTCGCGTGGCGCGGCCGAGGCTTCGAGGAGCTCTTCCAGCAAGCGGTGACAGCCCCCGCAGCCGCCACCCGCCGTGCAGCGCTCGGTGATCTCGGGCACCGTGGAGGCGCCCGAAGCGATGGCGGCGTCCACCGTCCGGTCCGTGACCCCGCTGCAGTGACAGACGTACACCGCTATCTCCCCGTGTCCAGGCCGGCGGCCGGGCGAAAGCCGACCCGGCGGGTTATCGACGGGGTGCCCTCGGCGATCAGCGCTGCCGCCACCGACAAGGCGATCGGGCGCGTCGCCGGAAGGCGGTACCCCGTGCCCACGGCCTCGGCTCGCACCGCGTCGTGCTCGACGACGAGCCTGACCCAGTCCACTCGGCGCAGGCCGGCCGCGGTCGAGGACACGGTCGACTGGCCGCGGCCGTCCGGGCTCCAGCCTCTGGCGCGGTGCCAGCTGCGCCCCGTGACCTGCCCTTCCCCGCGTGACATATGGCTCTCCGTCAGTAGAAAGTATGGCCAGCCTAAATCTTAGGGCACCCTAAGTCAAGGGCGGGGTGACCGCCCTCGCGTCGAGCCCTTGCCGGGGTGGGCCGTTGTGGAATCAGGCATTCCGCTTTGATACCATAAGCGGAACCGATCGCTCCGCCTCGGCGATCGAACCTCGCGACCATGGCCCGCACCCACACCCACTACGCCGTCACCTTCGCCGTGCTCGGTACCGCTGCACTCGCCTTCAGCCTGCTGCAGTCGTTGATCATCCCCGCCATACCCCAGCTGGAGAACACGTTGCACACGTCGGAGAGCGGCGCGAGCTGGCTGCTCACCGCGTACTTGTTGAGTGCTGCCATCGCGACGCCGATCCTCGGTCGCGTGGGGGACATCTTGGGCAAGGAGAAGGTCATCGTCGCCGTCCTGATCGCCCTCACCGTGGGGTCTTTGATCAGCGCGCTGGCGACCACCCTGCCCGTGATGCTGGTCGGCCGCGTCATTCAGGGCGCGGGCGGTGCCGTGTTCCCGCTCGCCTTCGGGATCATCCGCGACGAGTTCCCCGCCCAACGAGTGGCGGGAGCCATCGGTGTCATGTCGGCCATCCTCGGGGCCGGAGCCGGCGCCGGGATCGTGCTCGCCGGCCCGATCCTCGTGCACCTGAACTACCACTGGCTCTTCTGGATCCCGATGATCATGTCGGCCACGGCGACCGTCGCCACCTTCTTGTTCGTACCCGAGTCGCCTGTACGGGCGCCGGCCGGCATCAACTGGCTCGGCGCGTTCCTGATGTCGGCCTGGCTCGTGACCGGGCTCCTCGCCATCTCCTACGCGCCGACGTGGGGCTGGGGCAGCACCTCCGTCATCGCGCTGATCGCCGCCACCGCGATCCTGCTCGTGGCCTGGGTGATCTCGGAGAACCGCTCGGATTCGCCTCTGGTGGACATGAAGATGATGCGCATTCCCGCGGTGCGGAGCACCAACCTCGTAGCCCTGCTCTTCGGGTTCGGGATGTTCGCCATGTTCATCACGCTGCCCCAGTTCACCGAGACACCCACCAAGGCTGGTTACGGATTCGGGGCCTCGGTCACCCAGTCAGGTCTCTACCTCGTGCCGTTTGCGGTCGCCATGGTGATTGTCGCCCCGATGACGGGGCGGCTCTCGAGGGCGGTCGGCTCGAAGTTCGTGTTGGTCGCCGGGTCGCTCTTCGCCGCCTCGAGCTACCTCCTGCTCGTGCTCGACCACGACCACCAATGGTCGATCTACTCCGCGTCGGGGCTCCTCGGCATCGGGATCGCACTCGGCTTCGCCAGCATGGCGAACCTGATCATCGAGGCCGTTTCGACGGAGCAGACCGGAGTGGCCACGGGGATGAACACCAATATCCGCAACATCGGTGCTGCGCTCGGGAGCGGGATTGCCACCAGCCTCATCGTGAGCAGCTTGCTCCCCGACGGCACTCCCAAAGAGCACGGCTACGTGCTGGCCTTCGCCGTCAGCGGTCTCGCCCTGGCCGTGGCCGCGCTCGCCGCGCTCGACCATCCCGAAGCGGACGGCGCCGTCCGTCGTTCGGCGTGAGCCCCATCCGGCTCTCACGGCAGAGGCCGAGGTGATCGTCGGCGCCATTGCCTTTGGGCCTGAGGACCTCGGGTGAGCGCCTCGACGGTCGGCACGGAGGGGTCGAGTCCCGCTGCGGCGCGACGCCGAGGTGAACCTGGGGCGCATTCTGCTCGCAGCCCGCGACGTCTTCGCCGAGCAGGGTTACGACGCCTCCATGGAGGCGATCGCGACCAGGGCCGATGTCGGTGTGGGGACTCTCTATCGGCGTTTCCCGAACAAGGCCGATCTCTTCAGCGCCGTGGTGGCGGCGGCTCGTCAGCGCAACCGCGAGATCGCCGAAGAGGTGTTGGCCGACGTGCCACCTCCCGACGCGGTGTTCGAATTCGTGCGGCGTTGCATCGAGGTGCCGAGCGTGTGGCGCGGCGACGATCTCCGCGCCGCCTTGGGGCTCCAAGCCCGGCAACGGTCTGGCGCCGATAGTCCCGTTGCTCGCGGAGATAGTGGACCGGAGCAAACAGGCGGGTACGTTGCGCCAAGACGTGGTGGTGACCGACATCGTCGTCGTTCTGAAGGCCGTACGTACGATCGCCGACCTCTGGGACACATCGGCATTGAAGCCGTCGCTGCGCTTTCTCGAGTTGGCCCTTGACGGGTTGCGTCCGGGCCATGACGTACTGGTGCACCCGCCGCTGAGCGTCGCGCAGCTCGCGAAGATTCTCGACGACCAGGGCTGAGGCCGAGGCGGCCGCTACTCGACCGGGACTACCAACCGGTGCCGGCGATGATCGCGCCGTTGAGCTTCGTACCCGCCATCGATCCGTCGTTGGGGGCATCGCCATAGGCGTGGACGGATCCATCAGCCGCCGCCACCCAATAGCCCGCGCCATCCGAGGTTGAGAAGACGGCGGTCGCGGGATCGAAACCGCCGTACTGGCCACCGGGGCTTCCGTAGTTGTGGGCGTCGCCGTAGTTGTAGACGGTGCCGTTTGCCGTCAGGATCCAGTACCCGCGACCGTCCGGGGTACGAACGGCCGAAGTCACCGGGGCGCCGACGTTGCCCGGACCGCCGTAGTAGGGGGCGTCGCCGAAGGTGTACACGTCTCCGGTCCGAGTGACGACCCAGTACCCGAAACCGGACGCGTCGGGCATGACCGCGACGGCCGCACCCGCGCACCCACCGATGCTGTAACACGATCCGGCGAACTTGGCGTCGCCGAAGGCGAAGACCCCTCCATCCGACGCCACCATGAAGTACCCACCGCTGTCAGCGGATGGCACCATGCCCACGATCGGCGCATTGAGCGAATTCGGCAAGCCGGAGCCGGCCGGGTGAAGGCCGCCTCCCGGAATGGAGCCATAGAAGCCCGCGTTGCCGAAGGCGAAGACCCCTCCGTCGGAGGCGTCGAGCCAATAGCCGCCATGATTGGACGTCGGCACAATCCCCACGACCGGACGTTGCAGTCGAAGACTTCCCGTCGAGCCGTAGAACCCAGCCAGACCGAACGTGAAGATTCCGCCGTCCGACCCGACCAACCAATAGCCGTGCGGGGGCGGAACGACGTAAGTGAACTGGTCGCTCGGAGTGGGTGGACTCGTTCCGCCGATCGTCGTAACGGATATGTTCACTGTTCCGGCCGCCTCGCGGGGCGAGGTGGCGGTGATGACGTTTGTGTCAGGGTTGATCGACGCCGCCGCAGGGGTACCGCCGAAGTCGACCGCCGTCGGCCAATAGCCCAGACCGTTGCCCGAGATCGTGACGGTCGTGCCGCCGGCGGTCGACCCTGTGTGGGGGCTGACCGATGTGATCGTGGGTTGTGGTGGCGAGCCGTAGTGGATCACGAATGAGTCGTTGGACTGAATGTTGTCGGGATAGGCGACGACGTTTCCGGCCGAGTCGGCCATGTAGGTCGACGTCAGGGAGGTATTGGTCAGATCCAGTCCACGGAGTTCGAGGTCCGAGTACGTGACCGAACCGAAATCGGCCAGGGTCGACTGCTCCCCGCCGATCGTCGGGGCTTCCTCGATGTAATCGACTGAGGCTCCAGGACCGGAGTAGTCGAACGTGCTCTGGTACCCCCATTCTTGCGTGAGATCCTGAATCTCAATGCCCCAGAGCCCTGGGGAGACTTCCGCCACTTCCGCCGACATTTGATCACCGGGGTCCACCGGCGCATCAATCGGGACCTCAGCCGACGGGAGGATCTCGTACCAAGCGAAATAACTTGTCTGGTCCCCGGTCGTGTCCTGGGACGTTCCGGTCTGGATCAGTGACGAATTGGTCGCGCCGTCAACTCCGATCCAACTGCCCGAATATTCGCTCGACTCGGACGGAACGACCGCTGGAACCACCCAGGAATCGGCCACTCCGGTGAATGTCGTCCCGGTGACGAATTGGCCGGCCCAGTTGTAGCTTTCTTCGTTGCCCATGGTGCCGGCGCCATGAGGAGTGAACCCATGAACCAAACGGGCGGGATCCGGTCCTGCGGCCGTTCTCCCTGAGCGCGCACGAACGGTGAAGTTCTGGGGCGGGTGGAGGAAGGTTCCGCTGAGCGGGGACGCCGCCGCCTGGTGTCCGATGAGCGTGACCAGACCGGAACCGCTGGTATTCGCGGCGGCCGCGGCGGTCACGCCGGCAGGACTCAGAGCGGCGAGGACGAGTACCACGAGAGCGGACGCGACCGAGAACCGCAGCGCAGAGAACAGCATCTTTGACGCCATTTTTGAGTGACACCTCCATGTGTGGGATCCCATCGAGCGCCGGATCGCCAAAATCCGCCCGCATAGTAGAGGGAGCTTTCGGTAACCGCCAACCGTTTATTAAGCGGCCGTGGCCCGAGGCCGTAGTTATTGCATCGATATGGTTATTGGATTAGCGCTCGGATTACCTTCGACGCCTGCTTCTTATAACGACGCCTGCCCCTTTATTACGTTGTACGGATCCTGCACGAGAATGTGCTCGGAGAGGCCGGCTGATTACCCAGTCGAGTGCGGCGCCGTCACCGCTTACCCGAGCTGCGGCGCGTGAATCGGAACAGCGCCGGATCGGAGCAGAGCGCTCAGTTGCTGTTGGGGTCGCTTGCCGTGCCGTTGGTCCCCGGATTGCCGGCCTTACCGTTTTTCCCGTTGACGCCGGCCGTGCCGTTGGGGCCACTGCCCGGTCCGCCATAGACGCCCCCGTGGCCACCGGTCCCGAACGTGCCCGCCGCCCCGCCGGGGGTGGCGCCGTTACCGGCCGTGACCGTGTTCATTGAGAACGTGTCCGTCGAGCCGGCGAAGCCCCCTGGCTTCGTCCACACGGCGCCGCCGATGGCGTTCGCCCCGTTGCCCGAGGCGCCGCCGTTGCCCCCGTTGCCGCCGTTGCCCCCGTTGCCTCCGTTGCCTCCCGCCACACCGGTGACGATGCTCGGCCCGCCGTTGCCTCCCGGCCCGCCGCTGTTGCCGGCTCCGCCCGTACCTCCGGTGTTCCCACTGCCGGCGCCGGCCGAGTCGCTCGTGAACTTGCTCGAGGTGGCGGTGGCCATCCCGGTGAGATCGGCGATGGCGCCGCCTTCGGCTTTCCCGCCGGTCCCGCCGGTGCCCCCGTCCCCTCCCCGCCCTGCGTTGGCTCCCACACCACCGCTAGCGCCGGGCTGTCCCGAGGTCCCTGGTCCGGTGCTCCCGGCCCCGCCGTTGCCGCCCGTCCCGCCGAAGCCTCCGCCTGCACCGGTCCCGCCGAAGCTGCCGCTCCCTCCGGTGGCAGCGTCGGAAGTGAAGGTCCCCGACATCACCGTGACCTTCCCGTCGTTGGCGATCGCCCCGCCCTCGCCGACGCCACCCGACCCGCCGTTGCCGCCGGCGCTGCCCGGACCGCCTCGGGAGCCGGACGTCCCGGCAGCCGGGGTGCCCCCGGTACCGGTGGGCGGGCCCGAACCGCCGCTGCCTCCGTTGCCGCCGGCGCCGCCGTTGCCCCCGTCAGCCGCTCCACCGTAATTGGGGTACCCGTTGCCACCGGCTCCCCCGGAACCACCCTGCGCGATGTCGCCGGTGAAGGTGGTGCCGGTGACGGTCGCGGTGCCCTCCACATAGACGCCGCCGCCGCCGCCGACCCCACCGACGCCCCCTGGTTCGGCGGGAGCACTGGCTCCGCTGCCGCTGCTCGCACCGGGCTGCCCGCCCGCGCCACCGTGGCCGCTGACGCCGTTCGCACCATCTCCGCCGCGGCCGCCCTGCCCGCCGGTGTTCCCCTCGCCCCCCGTGCCTCCGGGACCGCCGTTGCCACCCCCGCCACCGCGGACGAAGGACGACGAGATGCTCGTGGAGCCGGTGATCGTGAGAGATTTCGTGCTGTAGACGGCACCTCCCTCGGCGGCGCCGCCCGCCCCGGCGGCGCCGCCCTTCCCACCGGTCGAGGCCGTGCCGGCATTGCCGCCCTTGCCCCCGGCGGCGCCGGTTGCACCCTGTCCGCCGGTGCCGCCCGCGCCGGCGAAACCTCCGTATCCGGGGACGCCGCCGAATCCCCCGTCTCCGGCGATTGCCTCGTCGCCGCTGAACGTGCAGCTGTTCAGCGTGAGGGTTCCCGCGTTGTAGATGGCGCCTCCCAGGGCCGCCCCGGCGGTCCCACCCGGGCCACCCGCCGCACCCGGTGCTCCGTTACCGCCTGCTCCGCCGTTCGCACCGGTGCCCCCGTTGCCGCCCAGACCCCCCATGCCACCGATCCCACCCATGCCGCCGGTACCGCCGCTACCCCCAACGGCCTCGTCGCCGGAAAGCGTCACCGAAGTCAGGGTGACCGTTCCCGACTTGATGTAGATCGCGCCACCCTTTCCCGGCTTGCCCGCGCCGCCCGGCTTGCCCGCCCCGCCGGCTCCGCCAGCCTTCCCGGCTCCGCCGGCACTCGAGCCCGACCCGTTGGCACCGTTGGCGCCGATCGTCCCCGCTGCACCCGCCGCGCCGTTCGCACCGGTGGCTCCACGGCTCGTGCCCGCGTCGAGGGCGAGCCCCGTGATGGCGAGGGTGCCGCCCTTCACCGAGAAGAGCTGGACCGACGTGTCGCCCGAGAGGCTCACCGTGAACCCGCCGCTGTCGATGGCGACGTTCAAGGACGAGGGCACCTTCACGGGCTTGGTCAGGGTCAGACTGCAGTTGGTGGCGAACGTCACGGTTCCCCCGGCCGCGACCGCCGCCTCGAAGTTCGCCAGCGTGCACACGCTGATGACCGTGGCCGGGCCGGCGCTCGCCGACCCGGTGCCCACGATTCCCGCCACGCCCACGATGATGATTGCCGCTCCCGCGAACGCCGGAACCTGACGGATACGCCCCAGATGGCTGCGGACTCGGCTCATCGTCCCCCCAAGGGTGTGGAGTAGCGACGAGAACACTATCGGTGACGAATGCGAGCTACTGGTCGACCGCGTTCAGTGCAGCCAGAAGCTCGTCGCCCCAGCGCTCCAGGCGAATGGCCCCCATACCCTTGCATCTGGACAATTCCCCAAGCGTCGTGGGCCGCCGGGTGGCGATTCCCACCAGTTCGCGGTCGTTCAGGACGACGTAGGCCGGTACCGAGGCTCGCTTTGCCACCTCGGAGCGCCACTCTCGAAGAGCGCCCTCGCAGGCCTGCACCGAATCCCCCGCCTCCGCCGAATCCTCCGACGCCCCCGGTTCCTCGCCTGGGGCGCAGAGCATCACCATGAGTCCGTTGATCCGCACGTCCGAACCGAAGGGCACCTTGAGGTGAGCCGTGCCCACCCGCATTACCGCTTCTGACCCGGTGAGCTCCTCCACCGATCCCGTGTGACCCCCGTACTCCATCACCTGGCCGACCGCCGCGGCGACCACCCGAGTAGTGGGGGCCGGTCGCGGGGAACGATCTCGATGCTTGTCCCGGGCACCACCGGTCCGACCGAAAGGCGCGGGTTCGGGGCGACGCCTCGCCGTGCCGGCGAGCGCTATCGGCTCATGGGGCCTGCTGCCATCGAGTTCGGCCACAAAAGGGGACGGCTCATCGGCGTCGGCCAGAATGAGTACCTGGCGGACGGCTCTCGTGAGCGCGACATGGAAGACGCGCCGTTCCCCCTCCTCGTCGTCGCTCAGGCGGTGAGGAAGAAGCCCCTCGGACGCACCGTAGAGAACAACGTGCTCCCACTCGCGACCTTTGATCTTGTGGATGGTCGAGAGGAGCACCGCAGGCCCGGCAACCGGACGCCGCTCCAGCACGCCGCGGAGCCACGGCTCGAAGCTGGCGACGTCGGGGTGGAGGTCGGCGACCGACTCCAGGGCGAGCAGATCGTCGGCATGGGTCGATCTGTCGGCCTCTCGCCGGGACGAGTCCAACACGTCCATCGTCTCCCCGAGGCCCACCTGCACTCGGATGGCCCGCAACGCCGCCGCCGCGGACTTGCGACACGCCCGGACCACGGAATCCACGGCGTCGGCGTACTCCTCCAATTTGGGCACGTCGCGGCCCGAGAGGCGGGACGCCAGGCGTCGGATTTCGGCCACGGACGTCACGCTTCGCTCCGAGAGCATCGAGACGACATTGGGTGCGATCCCTCGGGATGGTCGCCGGATCGTCTGCGCCAGGTCGTCGCGGCGGATCTCTCCTGGAGCCAAGCCGATGCGCAGGTACGCGAGGGCGGTCCGAATACCCGTTCGCTGGAGCACTTTCGGGCCGAGGGGCGCATGGCAGGGAATGCCCGCCTCCGTGAGAGCGATCTGAACCGGGAGCAGCGACGAATTGACCCTCGACAGAACGGCGATCTCTTGTAACTCGACCCCACCGGCCCTCCAGGCCGAGATGGCGCCGACCGCGCTCTGCGGCAGCCGCTCCGCCGGCGCACTCACCACCGACACCGGCCCTCGCCCGCGTACCGGTGGGTCGAAGTCAGGCAGCGTGTCGCTGCGCCCGGCGGGCGTCGTGATCGCCTTTGGGATCCGCTGGCGATTGTAGGACAGCACATTGTTTGCCGCCGTCACGACTTCCGGCGGACACCGGTAATTGATCTCCAGCGCGTACTCGTGTGCCCCGGGGAAGTACTCCGGGAAGTTGATCAGGTACTCGGGCGTGGCTCCGGAATACCCATAGATGACTTGGTCGTCGTCGCCGACCCCGAAGCAGCTGTAGGCCGGGGCGGACAAGAGCCGGATCAGCAGCATGTGAGCGGCGTTGAGGTCCTGGAACTCGTCGACGAGGAGGTGGCGGCAGCGGCTCTGGGCGGAGGTCCGGGCCTCCGGGTCGGACAGCAGGATCTCAATCGACCGGTAGATCTGTTCGTCGAAATCCAGCGCGCCCGCCTCGGCCAGAGCCTTTCGATAGAGATCGAACCCGCTGGCGAGGCCACGGGCGTCCGGAATCTGATCTTCGACCGCCGCCGGGGTGTTGAGGCCGAGCCGGACCGCGGCGAGCGCGTCGATGTAGGGAAGGACAGTGTCGGTGTTCGGTTGGCGCCGGACCTCGAAGACGAGTTGCACGAGGTCCCGCACCTGCGGCTCCTCGTAGACGCCCAGGCGCCCTTGGCCCCCGTACTCGTTGCAGATGGAGAAGCCGACGCTGTTGAGCGTCCGGATGTGGGGTCCCCTGGCCGTCACGAGTTTGCCGCACCGGTCGCGCATCTCTTCCGCCGCCTTCGTGTTGAAGGCGAGAGCGGTCACGGTGGCTGGGTCTGCGCCACGGTCCTCAATCGTGTGGCGAAGGCGTTCGGTCAGGACTCGGGTCTTGCCCGAACCTGCTGGAGCGATCACCCGTGCGCCGCCCACGGCGTGCCTCACGGCCGCCAGCTGGTCCGAGGCCAGATCGGCCGTGGGCGGATGGTCGGCGACTGCGGACAGGGATCCCGCCTCCGTGTTCCAACGGTGGACGACCTCGATGCCAGAGGAGACCGATGAGGGAGCGAACGGCCCCCCGTCCACGTAAAGGGGTGTGCCGTCACCCAACACGATGTCGGCCGGTCCCGCTTCCCTCACCCCGTGCTCCGGAAAGCTCCTGACGGCTTTGCGTCCGTGCCACCAGACCGGTTCTCCGCTCCTGGCGTCGTAGTTGTTGGCCCAGACGAGGAACTGCAGGCGGTCCCGAGAGAACTCGAACCGGGGAGTCAGGTCGTACACCGGCCGGTGGCACACCTCCGGGTCGCGCAGCTCTTTGGGGTCGAGGGCCAACTCGACGACAACCGGCACGCGCTCGAACCACGCCCGATGAAGGGTCTCCAACGCACGAACCGGATCGGCGAGCGTCTCGCGTTCTACGACGAGCCGCGGGCACTCTCGCCAGGGATCAGGTGGATCCACGCCAGCCGCCACGACCACACCACGGCCGAGCTCCGGCGGCCCTGGCATTGTCATCGGGCAACGGTACCGGAGGGGTGTTCCCCGAAGGGGAGGCCAGGTCAGCCGCAGCGGGGACTGATGAGCGGCACCTGTCGGTGCCCGCCGCCCCGGACCCGCATCGACCGCTACCGGCGGGGGAGCGATCGGTCACCGACCAGAGAACCCGCCAACCCCCGTTCGGCCCGCCCCGACTGTCCCTCGGATCAGAGTCGGTAGATGCGTTCCGCTGTCCCGGCGAAGAGCTTGTCGCGGGAGACGTCGTCCAAGCTCGCAGTGATGGCGTTGAACGCCGTGTAGAGGTCGTTGAAGGACCCGTACACCGCATCGACCGGGAAGTTGCTCGCGAAGAGGCAACGGTCCGCGCCGAACTGGTCGATGGCGTACTCCAGCCAGGGAGCAAGATCTTCTTGCAGCATGGACTGGAGCGGCATGGCCAGACCGGACAGCTTGCACACGACGTTCGGACCGGAGTCGGCCAGCGCGTGCATGCCGGCTTGCCACAGGACGCGCTCTTCCTCCGTGTTGGTCCGGGGCCATCCCACATGCTCGACGACGACGACCAGATCTTCGAATCCGCGGAGCCGCGCCGCCACCGCCTGAAGCTGATCGGGATGCGTCAATAGTTCGAAGACCAGGCCACGCTCTCGCAGCGCGTCCAAGACCTCGGGGTCGGGAAGGGGATGGTCGAGCCCGCCCATGGGGCGGACGCCGCGGAACCGTGATGCCGTCATCTGTCGGTCGAGAAGCTCAATCGATTCTGCGCTGGACTCGGTCGGTGGCAGTCCGCCGATGATCGCGTCGGGTCCGCCCCTTGCTGTCGCCTTTTCGTCGAGCTCGATCGTCTCCTCCACGGAATGGGCCCCCGTTGCGGCGGCAACGTTTACGAAGGCTTCGATCTTCCAGTCGGCTGATTCGGCTCGATACGTCTCGACATCGAAGCGGCGATGCATCCTCGATGGATCACCGCTACCTCCGGCAGGAGGGCGTGACAGGTACGGATACCACTCGGTGCGAGCGGGATCCCACAGGTGCACGTGCGCGTCGATGATGCGATCGGGTTGCTTGGTCATCGCAGGCTCCCCTCTGGCGGCTGGCCGGTTGCGCCCACGGTTTCTCTCAGGGTGGCGTCGAACCATGAGGGCATTTCGGGGCCCCCGTACGTGACGGTTCCTATCGGTCGCGGGTGGCTCCGCAGCCCTATCCATCCCGCGCCCACGACCAGCTCCGCTCCGGCCAGGGCCGCAGCATCGGGGTGGTTGAGGAGATGGGCCACGAGCTCGCCCGCCGCGTCGTCGGCCGTGGGGCCGGCCGCCTCCACACCTGCCGCGAAGGCAGTCACTCTCTTCTCGGTCGCAGCGGCGGCCACGCGTGCGAGCTGGGCCGCGGCTTGGGCCCGGCTCTTGCCGGCCGGGTGTGTGGCGTCGGTCAAGGTCACGAGCCGCACCGGGCGTCCGGAGGCCGTGGAGTAATCGGTCGCCGCTCGGGACCAGGCGCCGTCGGCATGGAGGCATTCGACCAGCCCACGGTGGTCGGTCAGGACGGCTTCCCAATCCTCCGCCTGGAGTCCTTCGCTCTGCGGTGGGCCGAGAGCGATGACGACGGCATCAATCGGCCCGACGCGTTGGATCACGTCTTGCAATGCCTCGCCGGCCGCTCCGAAGCCCTGGCGGACCTCGGCCGGGTGTGAGGAGATGGACCGGGCCTCGAGGGTCGCAGCAAGCGTCTTCGCCAGTTGGGGCCGGTCGCTGACGATCACACACGTCCGGACGGGCGCCGCCGGAGCCGCGCGAGGCTCAGGTTCGTCGAAGATCGGCCCGAACCTGGGGTTGGTACCTCCTCCGCTCGCCTGGGTCGACTCCGCTCGGGCGAAGGCCGTGGGAACGACGGCATTGAGCACGTGCGCCACGGAGGCCGCTCCGTCGGTGCGCACCAGCTCGAGCAGACGCGGCTGGTCGACCACCGCCGCCTCGGGTCCGCCGGCGAAGAGCACTTGGCCGCTGCACCACCCGAACTTCTCGTCGACCAGGTACGCCGCGAGCGGAGCGAGGTCCTCCGGCCCCGGCATGGAATTCAGCGAGAGCCCGCCACCGCCCCCCGCTCTTCCCTCTTGGCGGGCTCGCTCGAGGGCGGCGGCGACCATGCGCGTTGCCGCGATCGGCGAGATCGCGTTGACACTCACGCCCGGAGGGGCGACCCGGCCCAGTTGCCAGGTGAGGGCCGCGACGGCGCGCTTGGCGGCGCTGTATCCACCGGCATCGGCGGCCCGCCAGCCTGAACCCGACGTCACTCCCAGGACACGGCCGTACCCGGTCGCGGCCATGCGCGGCAAGGCCGCCTCGAGCACATTGAGGTAGCCCCCGAGGTGCACGGACAGCAGCGCCAGCCAGTCTTCTTCGGTCCCACGAGCGAAGTAGGACTGCCGGGTGAACCCGGCGACGTTGACGACGGCGTCGATCCCGCCGTGCTCCTCGGTCAGCTCCTGGAACAGGTCATGAAGCGCTCCGGCATCGGTGACCGAAGCCGCGGACGCTCGAGCCGAGCCACCGCCCGCCACGATCCTTCCGGCGGTGGTCTCAGTCGGCGCCGGGGAGTTGTTCGGAACCGTCGACGCTTACCAGGGGGTCGACGGTCACGACGAACGCGCCTCTTCGGCCGAGCTCTTCCGCAATCGCCGCGCCGATCCCACCACCCCCGCCGGTCACCACGGCGACCCGTTGGCGTCGGGTCACCGTGCGCCCGATCTGATCTCGATATCCAGGCCCTCGAATTCGCCCGCCCTGATCCACCCCTCGAGCACCTCGCGATAGCGGAACCATTCGCCCATTCCGCCGCCGTAGTTTCCGCTGTGGGGGCTGACCGCCTCGGGATGTCCCTCGTTGTTGATACGAGACGGCGTACACGCGGACAGCACCGCGTTGCCGTCCACGTAGGTTCCCACGATGTCCTGGACCCAGGCCTCTTCGGCCTGAGCACTGACGTCGAACACTTCGACGCCGCGGTCGTTCAGCAACCCGACGGCACTGCCGACGAACTCTGCCCCGAGTGTCGCCAGCTGCGTGTAGTTGACGGTGACCACTGACTGCTGCGTCGGAGCCGGCATGAAGAAGGCGTTCGGAAAGCCGCGGCTCATGATGCCGAAGAGGCTGGCGGCACCGGCCGCCCACTTGTCGGCCAGGGTGACGCCGCCGCGACCGATGATCTGGTGGCCGACGCGGCGGGACAAGGGAGTGCGCTCCGGTTCGAACCCCGTGCCGTAAATGAGGCAGTCGACTTCGAAGAGCTGCCCTTCTATCACCGGGCCGCGCTCGGTGATCCGCTCGATTCCCGCCGGGCAATCGACCAGTGTGACGGCGGGATTGTTGAAGCTCTGGAGGTATTCGTCGTGAAAGCACGGCCGCTTGCACAGGTACCGGTAGTAGGGCTTCAGAATTTCGGCGGTCTTGGGGTCCCGCACGAGCTCGTCAATGCGGCGACGGTGTGCCTCCATGATCCCGTAGTCGAGTTCCTCGCCACCTCGGATGTACTCCGCCAGCGTCATCCCCTTACGGCGAGGGGGATGCAGCACCGCGGTGTAGTCGTGTGTCCACCCGTCGTCGACCAGATCGGCCTCTACCGAAAGGCCCATGGTGACGGTCTGGAAGTTGTCCATGCGTGACTTCTGCCAACCGGGCTCGAGCGCTCGGGCGAAGTCCGCATCGGTCGGATGGTTCCCGCGCACTCCAATGGCTGAAGGGGTGCGTTGGAAGACGAAGAGGTGCTTCGCCGACTCGGCCAGCGCGGGAACGCATTGGATGCCGCTGGCCCCGGTGCCGACCAGACCGATCACCTTGTCGGTCAAGGACGTCAGAGGCTGGTGCGGGCCGCCGCCCGTGTAGTCGTAGTCCCATCGAGCGGTATGGAACGAATGCCCGCCGAAGTCCTCCATGCCGGCGATGGCGGGCAGCTTCATCAGATTCAGGATTCCGACGGCCAGCACGTACCAGCGGCAGCGAACGATGTCACCGCGGTCCGTATGGACCTCCCAGCGCGCCATTCCGTCGTTCCACTCGGCCCGGGTCACGTCGGTGTGAAACAGGGCGTCGTCCACCAGATCGTAACGATCGGCGATCGCCTCCAGATGGTGCCTGATCTCCTCGCCGAAGGCGTACCGCCGGCTGGGTATGTAGCCGAGCTCTTCGAGCAGGGGGATGTAGATATAGGACTCGACGTCGCACATCACGCCGGGGTAACGGTTCCAATACCACGTGCCACCGACGCCACCCGCCTGGTCGACGACCCGGATTCGTTCTATTCCAGCCTCGCGAAGCTTCGCGCCGGCGAGCATCCCGGCGATCCCGCCTCCGACGATCACCACGTCGACCTCGTCGAAGAGTGGTTGGCGCTCCGAGAATGGTGTGAAGGGGTCGTCGCGATAGTGGGCGAAGTATTCGTCGGACGGGAGGTCGCGGATGTCGGCGTGGCCGGGCACCAGCCGCTTGTCGCGCTCGGCGAGATATTTGGCGCGGACCGCCTCGGGGTCGAAGTTCGGCATCTTCAGATTGGATCCCGGTGGGTGGCCTGGCGGGTGACTACGAGGCTCCGTCTGTCACTTGGGTTGCCCAGAGGAGCTGAGCAGGACCGCCGGAAGGCTTTCGCCGCCGTGCGTCCACCGTCGCCACGAATCTCGGCGGGTGACCGTCGCTGGACGTCCAGCGCCCCGTGACGCCTCACACCCTGGACCCGCTCGCGGCCGCCCGTCCCATGGGCCCGGTCTGCGTACGGCGACTTCGCCAATTTCGACTCCTCTCAGCGTCCGTCGCCGCGACGCTATCGGCTCGTCTTTCCCGGGCACCGCCCCCATGGCTCCCGAGTGCGGCCCCCACGGGTCCCGCGGATGCGGGCTGTGGGGCCTGAGCACCGCCCCCATGGGTGAGGTCGAGGTCCGTGAGTTTTGCACCGTTGCTGGGTGGGACGATTCCCTCGGGCTCGTAGCATGGACGCTCGTTCCCCGCATTTGGTCGTACGAGCGAGAAGGGCCGTGTTGGATGTTCTTTCGATTTCCCGCGTGTAGCTTGCCTGGGAGGGCGGCCACAGGCGCGTTCATCCTCCACTCTGGGCTGGAGAAATGGAATGGTCCGTCGGCGCAGGCGGAGGGCGTCCACGCCATGGCGGCCGGCGCATTCGGATTCCTCGAGTCGATCCCACCCGAGCGGTTTCTCAAGCTGTTGGCCGCCGGCGAGATAGTGACCGGGGCGCTCCTGCTGGCTCCGTTCGTCCCCAACGCGGTGGCCGGCGCTGCCCTCACCGGATTTTCGGGTTCCCTGCTCGCCATGTACGCCCGGACGCCGGCCTTGCACAAGCCGGGCAGCGTCTGGCCGTCACCGGCCGGCATCGCGGTGAGCAAGGACGTGTGGATGCTGGGCATCGGCCTCGGGCTGGTTGCTGACGCAGCCAAGCGAATCGGGGCGCGCCGGCAGGCCCGGGAAGCCTTGTCGGCATCTCCGTGTTGACCATGAGGTGATTCCTCTTTCCGTGCTCGACCTCGCCACCGTGGCGACGGGGTCAACCCCGGCCCAAGCCCTGCGGGAGACGGTCAAGATCGCGGGGGAGGTGGAGCGACTCGGCTATCACCGATTGTGGGTGGCGGAGCATCACGGGATGCCCGCGGTGGCCAGTTCCGCGCCCGCCGTCCTGATCGCGCACCTGGCCGACGCCACCACCACCCTGCGCGTCGGGTCGGGTGGCGTCATGCTTCCCAACCATGCCCCACTCGTAATTGCCGAACAGTTCGGAACCCTCGAAGCGCTGCACCCGGGGAGGATCGACCTCGGTTTGGGACGTGCTCCTGGGACCGACCAGGTGACGGTCCGGGCCCTTCGGCGTTCACCGGAAATGCTTGCTGACACGTTTCCCGACGATGTCGTGGAGCTGATCAACTACCTACTGCCCGACGAAGGTCCGCCGAGGCACCCGTCAGCGAACCCCGGTCCGGGTTACCTGCCCGAGGTGTGGCTCCTCGGTTCATCCCTCTTCAGCGCGCAGCTGGCAGGGCTGCTCGGACTGCCGTACTCGTTCGCCTACCACTTTGCGCCCAAGCTTCTCGACGCTGCTCTCACCACCTATCGGTCGAACTTCCGTCCCTCGGTGCTGCACACCGAACCCAGGGTCATGGTGGCCGTGTCCGTGCTCTGTGCGCCGACCGAGGACGAAGCCCTCTGGCTTTCGGGCTCGACCGCACTCAGCATCCTGCAGTTGCGGTCGGGCCGCCTCGGCCCGTTGCCCTCTCCGGAGGAAGCGGCGCAGTATTCGTTCACCCCCGCGGAGAAGTCCATCGTCGAAGAGGCGATGGCGACGCATCTGATCGGTGACCCGGACCTGGTCACCGAGGGCCTACGGCAACTGCAGCGCCGGACGGAATCGGACGAGATCATGCTCTCGACCCGGTCCCATTCCTATGAGGTCAGGCTGCGGTCACTGTCCCTGATCGCCGAAAACTGGGGGATGGTCGAACCGGCGTCGCACGATGGCGACGGCCGTTCGGCGGCCACCCCGGGCGCGGCACCCCTGCCGGTTACGCACTGAACCGGTCCCCACTGGAACCCCGGGAGCTCGCTGAACCGGTTACTCACTGACACGGGAGTCGAGCCAGAACACCGGAGTCGGGCGCTCGGTCGCCCCGGGCCCCCTTACTCAGCGCTTGGGCGAGATCTCCGAGAGCGCCGACGCTTTCGCGGGGTAGTTCTCGCAGAGCCGAATGAGGCCCAGCATCTCCCCGAACTCTTGCTCGAGGTGGGGCACTTGGCCGGAGAGCCGCAGAACGTCCTTGGCATCTTCGGAGTCCGGACCCCACATCCGGACAAGGGTCCACACCCGTTCCACGTCAGCGCGGGAGGTGCAGGCGTCCGCCAGTCTGTCGATCCAGGCGATGCGCAGCGCCCGGAGGTCGTCGAGGAACAACAGGTCTTCGACCCGGATGGACGTTTCCGCTGGTTCTCTTGGTGGGCCCACTTCTGCCATAGAGGCACGATATCGCGAAAGATGACTAAGTGCATCTGCTTTATAGAGAATTTTGCCAAGTCCAGCGCCGGAGGTCGACGACAGGGCGGTCGGCGACCGCGGACACCTCAACCCCGGAGAGAGAAGAGATTGGATCGACGGGGACGGGCGGGGAGCCCCGGTGCAGGGTGATTTGGTGCGATTCCGTGACTACTTTCTTGCTTGCTTCGGAGAGCTTGATAGATTACTAATACTCTCAGATTTATCGAAATAATCTTTGGCGTCCACGCCGGGGAGTAATTGAGAACAAAGGGAAAATCCCTGCTGGTCAAGGAGGCTGACTCACGTGTCCACCTACGACGAGGTCCTCGCCGCCAACGACGAATATGCGTCGAGCTTTGGGACGAAGGGCGACCTGGCTCTTCCGCCCGCCCGGCATTTCGCCATCCTGACGTGCATGGACGCCAGACTCGATCCGGCCAAGTACGCGGGTCTCAGCGAGGGTGATGCTCATGTCATCCGCAACGCGGGAGGCCGGGCGAGTGATGACGCCATCCGTTCCCTGGTGATCTCCTACAAGCTGCTGGGGACGCGGGAGTGGTTCGTCATTCACCACTCCAACTGCGGCATGGAATTCTTCACGGACGAAGTCATGCGCGGCCTGCTGTCGAGCAGTCTGGATACGGCCGAGCTCGGCCCCGATGGATTTCGCGATGTGGGACGAGGTCCCGGTTCCGCTGAGGCGAGCTTCATCGATTGGCTGACGATCACTGACAACGCGCAAAGCGTGGTCGACGATGTGACGCGGATCCGAAACCATCCGTTGGTTCCCAGCCGAATCGCGATCTACGGGTTCATTTACGACGTGACCACGGGACGCCTGGAAGAGGTCCAAGAAGCATCGAAGGCCGGATTGCCGAACTGAGGACGAGTCCGGGTTTCGAAGCGTCCTCGGAGCGGCATCAACTGGAAGGGATCTGGACCTCCTGAGCCTGGGCCAGAAGCTCGTCCCGTTCGGCAGGAAGGAGGTATCGCTCCGAGATCGCCTTGTCCAGGGACGCCGTGTATTTCGAGAGGTAATTGGCTTTCGAGCCGTACAGGGTTGTCAACTGCTGTGCACTGAACGGCGTCGTACTCCCGAAGAGAGAGCAAATCGTAGAGGTGCCGGCGGGAGCCGACCCGCTGAGCGTCGACGTCGGCACGTCGACGGCGGGAGTCCGCACGCCGCCGATCACGTTGCCATGCTGATCGAGGGCCAAGGAGGGCGGATCGGTACTTTGTAACTTGAACGGCGCAGGAGATGGAGGTGCTTTCCCGTCGTCGACCCAGCGACTGAAGTCGGCGAAGGCTGCCTGCACTACGACGTGCTGCGGACCGGTGTTGATGGGCGTCGTGCACCCCAGGATGCTCGCATTTCCTCCGACCTCGTAGATGTCGGCGTGGGAAGTGCCCGCAATCTCCCACGTTCGAATACGGTCGGTATTCGGTTGTTGAGCCGGCGCATAGCCCAGCATGATCAAGTCGGTCTGCGTCTGAGACATGAACACCGGGACCCGTAGGTCAGTTCGAATCAAGAGTGGTGTTTGCGCCGTGCTCGCGTTCATTCGTTCGCCGTTGAGTGGGGCTCCGGCGCCGCCTCTGCTGTGAATGAAGATGCCGTTATAGGGGTAATCGTGCGGCTCGAGCGTGTCGGCGAATGTCGTCAGATAGAAAGCCGATTGTGACTCACCGATGGCGAGGATGTGGTGTGGGTGAAGGGGCCCCAGAACCTTCGACGCCGAGTGTCGCAGACCAAAGGCGATCTGGTCGTAGATGTCGAAGGAGTATTGATCTCCGGGGTGGTGCAAGTCGCCGTACCGCTCTGGTTCCTGCTGTTTGAGGCCCTGGACGGCGCCAGTGACTTGGCCTCCCTTGAGGAGCGATGCGCCGCCATCGACGCCGAGCGCCTGTGCGGAGACGCCGACCCAGGCGTCACCAGCGTCCTCGATCTCCGGGTTGAGGTAGTCCCAGTCGGGAGCCGACTCTCCGGCGGACTCGTTCATCCACTCCACCACGACCGTACCGCTGAACGCCTTGGCGCTCGCCGGCCGGCGCACCAGGATGCGGGTGCGATAGGGAGCGGATGAGGTCGGCGTAATACTCCACTTTCCATCCGACGGTGAAGAAGTGGCGCGGAAGGCGTGCGCCGTGCCGGCGGCGGAGAACTCCTGTTCGACGTAGTCGTGCGACGCCAAGTTCGTGGGCAGCGCCGACAACGGCTCGATGACGTGTCCGACGGTCAACGGGCCACTGAAGGTCGCCGCCGCGTTGTACGTCGATTCAGTGCCGGAGGCATCAGCGGGCTCCGAGAGTGTGCCGCCCACGGACGTCATCACCGCGATCACGGCACTCGCCGAGAGGAACGGCAACCACCGTCGCGTCTTTACGGTCGGCCTAAGTCTCACCTTTTGTAACCCCCCCAGTTCGTCCCCGGATCCCATCGAACGATGGCGCAGTGTGTCAACCAAGGCCTGAGGTGTCAAAGCGGGTTCGTCGGGTCCTAAGGAGACTTCTGCTTCGGGCGGCGGAGCCTGCTGGGCGCTCGGACTGGCGCCGCATCTCCGGGCGCCGCCCAGGTTCTGGGGTCGGTGCTGATGCCTCTCTCCAGAACAGCGAGGCTCTCGGACATCGTGGCTGCCAAGTCGCCATTGTGGATATACCACTGGGTGTGAGCTGCCTGGACCACGCCGAGAGCTGCGGCGGCCAGCATGGTGGGGACCAAGGAGTCACTTGGCAGTCCCAGTCGAGAGCCGAAGAACGCCGCGATCACCGGGTGGATCCTCAACTGGATGGTACCCATGACGCCCCTCATCACGTTCGGATTGTCTGCGATCACGGCGATCCAGCGCCTGAGAACGATGGGGTCGACGACGGAGAACTCTTGTTCGAGCGCCAAGCGGAGCGAACGCAGCGGCGGCTCGTCTTCGGGCCGTGCCGCCAGCGCCTCGCGTAGGACTTTGCTTCGTCTGACGACCCGGAGCTGCAGCACGTCTTCTTTGGACGGAAAGTAACGGTAGAACGTGCGTACCGAGATATGTGCCTCAAGGGCGATCTCTTCGACCGTGACGTTGGCGAACCCGCGTTGGTCGAAAAGTCGGAGGGCGACCTCCTCCAATTCTGACTCCATCATTTCCAGCCGTTTCGCCCGAAGCTGGAGCGAAAGCGACTGAGCTCCTAAGTCCCGTTCTCTCGTTGGTGTCATTTTCCTTCAGCTGGGGCTCTTGGCGTGGCCAATCCACGGGGGGCAGAGGCCGACGAAACATGATAGGGCGGGGCAGATGCTCGTCATGCAACGTGCGACAACACGGCAGAGCGCAACAGTTCGACGGCATCGGCGGGGAGAAGGAATCCTGCAGCTTGGTCCTTGTGAACCGCATGCGCCCACGCGGAGACGAACTGTCGATGTGTCGGGTAGAGGCTAGCCAGGTGGGCGGCGCTGTACGGCACGGTCGAGCCGAAGAGGAAACAGAATCCTCCGCTGTTCCCCTGGCTGCCGAGCGCAGCGATCGGCGCGTCGACCTGCGGAGTCCGTACGCCTCCCATGACGTTTCCTTCCGCGTCGAGCTTGTACACCACCGGCGAGACATGGGTCGTGGCCAAGAAGGTGGCCCGAGGTGGTGGCCTCCCTACTACGACCCATCTGTTGAGCCAATAGACAGCAGCGTCGAGGGCCCAGTGCGTTCCACCGGTGTTGATCGGGACGGCGCAGCTGAATCCACCGACGGGAGTGCGCGTCGGGTTCTGCATAGCAGCCAGGTTCTTTACGGCGCCTTGGCCGTTCCCGGTGTCGTTCGGACCGATGGCGAGACCGTAGTAGTCGTAATGCGAACTGCCGGCGATCTCCCACAGCCGGAACCACTTCGGATTGCCGTAGTGCAGCCGGTCTGTCAGGTTGCTGTTGAGCACGTCGGTTTCGGTCTCGAACTCGAGGACCGGCACGCCGATGTCACTGCGGATCGTCGTCGGGATCGGGGCCGCGGCATTCGTCTGCGGCGCTTGGGAGAGCGGAGCGCCGGTACCAAATTGGCTGTGCACCAGGAAACCTTGGTAGACGTGGTCAAGAGGCTGCACCGCATCGATGTAGGTCATGAGGCGGCCGGCTGACTGAGACTCACCGGCCGCAATGATCGTGTGCGGCCGCAAACCACTCAGGATCTTTGCGGGGTCCTTACGAACCGCAGCGCCGGCCTGCGAAAAGATGTCGTAGGAGAAGCTGTCGCCTGGGTGCGAGAGAGTCGAGTACTCCGCCGGATCGGTGGATTTCGCTGCGTCGACACCGACTTGCTGCGCGGAGACGCCCACCCAGGCGAAGCCGTCGCGGACCAATTCGTTGTGGGACAGCGTCCAGTCAGGGGCGTCGTCCGTGCCGCCGCTCACGTTGAGCCATTCGACGACGACGGTTCCGTTGAACCTCTTCGGGTTGATCGGGCGATAGACGGCAATGCGTGTCTTGTACGGCGCGCTCGTGCCGGTAGTGATCTGCCACTTTCCGTCGCTCGTCAGGGGCTGTGCGGGTAAGTAGGAGTGCGCAGTGCCCGAGAGGAAGAACTGAGACCTCTCGTAACCGACCTTCGACAGGTCGAAATTTATGCCGTAGAGAGTCTTGTTGAAGGTGGCAGAACCGACCGGCTGGGGCCCGGTGACGGTGGGGACGGACAAGGCGGATGGGGCAGCAGCCGAGCGCGGTATGGCCCGGGGCAGCGGACCAGGCGGAACTCGATGACACTCCGTACGCGACGAGAACCACACTCAGGCTGAGTGTCGCCGCGACGCCGAGTGTCACGCGCCTGTACCCGTGCGTCTTGGGGGAATCTGCGCTGGTCGTTAGCGCTGGGGTCATGAGCAGCCTCCCTTCGTCGGAAGGCACCGCCGGAACCCAATGACGCTGCATGCCGAGTCTGTCATACTCTGCCACAGGCAACGTGGCTGCATGCGTCGGGCCACGGAACGGCCGAGAGCGATGTCTCCGCTCAGGTGGCTCTGGCTGAGGCCGAGACTCGCTCATCCGCCATACGAGGTACATCGCACCGCGTTTCGGGCGACCAAGCGCAAACCGGCGAACGGACTGCGGAACAGACGACGAGGGGCAGCCGTCGATTCAGTTCGACGTGACGGTGAGTTGGAACGTGGTTGACCACATCCCGGGGCCGTTGGAGTCGACGGCCCGTACTCGCCAGAACAACGTTCCGTCCGGGAGCTTGCTGGTGTTGACTTGGTTCGCGCTGACGCTCTTGTGGATGACGAGCGGCCGGTTGAATGTGGCCGACGTCGCCACCTGAAGTGTGTATGACGCGGCGCCGTTGATGGGCTGCCAGAAGAACGACACCTGCTGGCCGGCGGTCACGGTGGCTCCGTTGGCGGGAAATTCGAGGACGGGGGCGGGGAGAGGCCCCGTTGGTGGCTCGATGGTGAAGGTGCGCGCCGCGGGCGGGGGTCCCTCGTTGCCATAGATGTCGACGCCGAGCACCCGCCAGTACAGCGTTCCGCTCGGCAGCGAAGTGAGTGCCCACGCTTGTGAGGTGTCGGTGTTGAAGTCGGCGATCGGGTTCTGTGAAAACGGGGTTGTCGGCGACTTGGAGCTGCGAGGACAGGCCAGCCGGGGTGTGCCACCGGAAGACGACCACACGGCCGGTGGCGAAGCTCGCCGCCGGCGCCGGGGTTCGCAGTGTCGGGGGTGGCTGCAGGGTCATCTTCACCGAGACGGTCCTGGCCCGCCAGGTGGCGGTGATGACCACCGGCGTGCTCGTGGTGACTTGCCGGGTGGTGATTTCGAAGCTGACGAGTTGGCCCGCGGCGGTCACGCTCGACGGCACCGATGCCGCGGGCGAACTGCTGGCGAGGTTGACCACGCTTCCGTTGGGTGCGTTCCCCTTGAACAGCAGCGTACTCACCACCTCGGTTCCGCCGGAGAAGAAGTTGGGTACGGATGAGCCGTCCACCTTCTGGTTGGATTCGATGAACACCTGGTTGAGACGGGCGGGCTCCACCGTCAACGGAGCGGTGACGGCGTGGCCACCGAGCGTGGCACTCAGGGTGAGCGCGGCCAGGCGAGCGACCTGCAACGGATCGATCGTGAAGCTCGCTTGCGTCTGCCCGGCCGGAATTGGGATCGACTGTGGTACTGCCGCGGCCTTCGGGTTGCTGTTGGCCAGGGTGATCGTTGCGCCACCCGTCGGCGCTGGGGTGGTGAGCTGCACGATTCCGAATGCCTCGTTGTCCTCATTGGTGCCGCTGAAGACGTGGGTGTGGCTGCGCAACACCACGCCTCCCTCGGTGAAAACGTCGATGGTCAGCCTTTTCAGCTTTGGCGGGGTGTTCGAGACGGTGAAACTCCGCGCCGACGACCACGCGGTAACCGCGGCGCTGTGGCGCCCAGCGAGCCCGTGGAAGCTTCGTACCCGCCAGTAGTGCACGCCCGTCGGGAGGGAGAACAGCTTGTCGTGCGGTTGGCTGAACCCGCTGACACACTCCTCGACGTTCCCGCAGCCAGCAGAGAAGTTGGGGGCCGTGTTGATCTCGAGTTGGTAGCCCTCTGTCTGCGGATTGGGGTCCGCCGTCCACTCGAGGGTGACGGGCAGCAGTACCGTGGCCCCGCTTCGGGGTGCCAGCAGGCGAGGTGCCGGGGGTATCGGCGCTTGGTAGCTCAGGCGTATGGCCACGGTCGGCGAGGGCAGGCCACGGACGCCGCTCGCGTTGACGCCGAAAACCCGGATGTACAGAGGTGTTTGGAATTGCATCAGTGGAGCGTGCGCCTCGGTGCCCGATTCGGGCACATCGACCAGCAGCGTCCCCGGAGCAAAGGTCGCCTTAGACGCCAGCTGCAGCTGATAGCCCGCCGCCCCCGTGGTCGTCGTCCAGTCGATCGGATAGCTCTCATCGGGGTGGTATGCGCTGCCCGGCGCCGGCGACTCCACCCTCGGACTCCCGGAGTTCCGGCCGCTTCGCCGGTGATCGTCAGCGACTGCCAGTGCGTCCACGGCCCGAATAACGGAAAATACGGCTCCGGTGGGAACCTCACCGACTGGACCCTCCAGTAGTAGGTGCCCGGGACTAGACCGCTCAGCCCCGTCCTCGTCGTTTTCGGCCCGACCGTCGCGGTCAACACCACCGACGCGAAACTGCGCCGAGTGCTCAGCTGCCAGCGGGAGCTCACTCCTGGCGACGTGGCCGGCGGTTGCCACGAGAGGCTCACCGGCTCCACCACCTGGGCCCCCGGAGGGGGCCCCAACGGCGATGGGGGGGCGGGCACACTGAATGGTGGCGAGATCGTCGGTCTGCAACCCGAGAGGGATACCTCGACTGACACCGAGCCGTCGAAGAGGGTCGCCACGCAGCTGGGCTCGCTGAAAGCGCTCGCCGAGATGGAGAAATCCCCTTTGGCATCCGCCTGCCCCGTGGGCTGACCGTCATCCACCGTCACCGTCGAGCCGGGCAGCGCTCCGGAGCCGACAATCGTCAACTCGCCGTCCACGAGGCTCGCTTGCGAGGCGACGATCGCCGCGCTCGCCGAGGAGACGGCGATCACGTTGACGCCCAGCACCACCAGGGCGACAGCCCACAACGGCGCCAACCACCGACGGCCTCTTGGCCCGAGGAACGAGCGGCTGGCGGCTTGACCACCACGCCCTCCGCGCTCGGACGTCGGACCGGGTCGGTCAAGCCTCATATCAGCATCGCCCATGTCGGCACGTCCCCTCGACGCCGATCAATCAGCCTTACGATCCGGCGGGCGAAAGAGATTGCCCCGGCCGAGGTAAACCTCAGCTCAAGCGTCGGTTTTCGTAACGCAGGATCGGAAGGTCTTGAAGTGCGGCCGGCACTCGTGAGCACGCCAGCGGACCCGGCCGCGTCGATCAGACCCGGCCAGCGCCGTCGAGGAGCGTGGGGGAGACGGCGGGATCCAAGGCGTCGAAGCTGGGGGTCAGACCCCCGCCGTCAGCGTGAACACGAATCGATCGAGTTTCTGGCCCTGCTCGGTGATGAAGGGGAGGGTGATGGTCGTTCGCCGACCGGTAGGCGCCGGTACCACGTCGAGCACGATGAAGCCGTAGTCCCGATATCTGGCCTGGCCTGTGACCAGTCGACGGTCTCGAGCGGCGCTGAAGTCGAGCTGACTCACGTTTCTGAACTACCTCAAAACTCCTGGCTGGTGCGGGAGAGCCGCACCGTTGAGCCGATCCTGTACATACTGAAGGATGGGTAGCGCGATGGAGATCCTGGACGAGACATGCGAGAAGGGCGTTATTGAACGGCGCATCAATCTGAGCGTCAACGGAGAGATCGTGCCGGGGATCCACTGGTTGCCTGAGTCGGCCTCTGCCGCATATCCCACGGTGCTCATCGGTCATGGGGGGACACAGCACAAGCGAGTACCAAACGTCCTCGGTTTAGCCAGGACACTGGTGAGGCATGGCGGGTACGGTGCCGTCGCCCTCGACGCTCCCGGACATGGCGATCGAATGACGGAAGAACAAAAGCAGGAGCGGGCCGAGCTGCTCACTCGCCGACAAGGCGATCGTCTCGCCCCGTTGTCAGAGCGGCGGGTCAGGGCAATGAGCAGCGCCGCAGCGCAAGCGGTTTCTGAATGGAAGGCACTTCTCGATGAATTGGCCACCGACCCTCAATGGTCCACAGGGCCGTTCGGCTATTGGGGTGTGTCGATGGGAACCGCATTCGGAGTTCCGTTGCTGGCCAGCGAGCCTCGTATTGTCGCCGGCGTACTCGGTCTCGGGGCACTGAGAGAAGGCAGCGAAAACCAACGTGAACAGGCGGCCAGAATCGCGATCCCGCTCTTGTTCCTCTTCCAGTGGGACGACGAGCTCATGACGCGTGAAGGTGGCCTCGCCCTTTGGGATGCCTTCGGTGCCGAGGAAAAGACCATGCATATCAATCCTGGACCGCATGTGGGAATCCCGTTGTTCGAACGAGATGCCGCGCTTGCGTTCTACAAGCGTCACCTTCTAACGGGTTGAGCTCACCCGTTTCACCTTGAAGTCGACTTCAACCCGTCGAGAAGAATGCCAATAAGTCGCCGGGTTTGTTCTGGTGACACGCTCGCGTTGGTGCAGATCGGGCTGACCAGCTGAGTCAGATCGGATCCGTCGACGTCGTGGCGTACAACACCAGCATCCTTGGCCCGATCGATCACGAGGTCAAATGACGAGTTGATCAGCTCGCGAGCGCGGGATCTCAGATCGGGGTTCTTCTCGAAGGCCAGTTGGAGCTCGGTCAGAAGGGCCTGCTTCGTCTGCGCGTACCGCATGAAGGCGTCGAAGAAGGCGACCACGGCGTCCCAGGGCTCGAGCTCGGCAACGACTCGCTGCGCCGCTTCGGAAAGCTCCTGTACGTCGGTCTCGTAGACCGCCTCGACGATGTCGAAGCGATTGGGGAAGTGGCGGTACAGCGTCCCGACGCCGACGCCGGCCTGCTTGGCGATCGCTTCCATGGATGCACCCGAGCCGTACTCGGTGAAGATCTCACGCGCCGCCGCGATCAAGCGCTCGCGGTTTCGCCGGGCGTCGGCACGCCGGGGGCGCTCGACTCCGGGGTCGTCTTCTTCGCTCGGACGGACGGTGGTTGAAGGAGCCTTCGTCGTGGTCATTTCAAAGAAACTCGTTGGCTTGGCTTGCTAAACGGAGGGACCCTCCGTATACTAAACGGAGGAAGTATCCGCTTCCACCAGATTAGCGGCGGAAAGGTCGTAGTCAATGCCCAACGCAACCCTTCTCGGTCCGCGCCCAGGTTTCGGTGGCCTCGGGCCCGGGGCTCCCGAAATCGCAGGTCAGGGAGGTGCGCGTCGCCCGGCGCATCGCTCTCTGCTCCTGGCCGTCATCCTCACAGCCCAGCTGATGGTC
Source organism: uncultured Acidimicrobiaceae bacterium (assembly GCA_963767195.1). Lineage (GTDB taxonomy): Bacteria > Actinomycetota > Acidimicrobiia > Acidimicrobiales > RAAP-2 > Bog-473. Next base: position 254,453 of record CAVYDA010000002.1, read on the forward strand.
GTGCTCGACACCACGATCGTCAACGTCGCCCTTCCCCACATCCAGCAGGACCTCGGATTCTCGACGAACACGCTGTCGTGGGTGCTCAACGCCTACATCCTCACCTTCGGCGGATTCTTGCTTCTCGGGGCCCGGGCGGGCGACCTCTTCGGTCGCCGCCGCGTCTTCCTCCTCGGCATCGCCGTCTTTACGATCAGCTCTCTCCTCGGCGGGCTGGCACCGACGGCGTGGGCGCTCCTGGCCGCCCGGGCGCTCCAGGGCGCGGGCGCGGCCCTGGCCGCACCCTCCGCGCTCTCGCTCCTGACGACCGCCTTCGCCGAGGGTCAGGAGCGGGTTCGCGCCATCGGCCTCTACACGACGGTCTCCGCCGCCGGCGGCGCGACGGGTCTGGTCGCCGGCGGGCTTCTCACCCAGCTCGCGTCGTGGCGCTGGGTCATGTTCGTCAACGTCCCGATCGGTGCCGCCGTCTGGCTCGTCGGGCGTAGGATGCTCCCTGAGACCGAGCAGCGCCACGGGCACTTCGACCTGGCCGGCGCGCTCACCTGCACGCTCGGCGTGACCGGCATCGTCCTCGGTCTTGTCGAGGCGGGCGCGCAGGGATGGTCTGCTCCGACTGCCCATAGCCGCCCTCGCCGGTGGCATCGTGCTGCTGGCCGCGTTCATCCACGTCGAGCGCCGCGCCGAAGAGCCGATCCTGCCCACTCCGCCTTCTCGCCAACCGCACGCGGAACTCGGCCAACGCGGCACGGGCCCTGCTCTACGCCGGGTTCTACGGGCTCTTCTACTTCTTGGCCCAGTTCCTCCAGGACGTGCAGGGCTACTCACCGCTGCGGGCCGGGGTCGCTTTCCTGCCCATGCCCATTTCGGTCTTCCTCTTCTCCCAGCTGACGAGCCGCGTGCTGCTACGCCGCTTGCCCGAGAAGGCCGTCATGGTGATGGGTACGTCCATCGCCACTCTCGGGCTGCTTCTGGCCACGCGCGTCGGTGCAGGCACCAGCTACCTCCAGATCGTTCCGTCCCTCGTGCTCATCGGTGCGGGCAGCGGTATGACGTTCGTCTCGCTCACGAACGCGTCGCTGCCACGAGGTGGCTCCCGAGGATCGCGGGCGCCGCCTCGGGTCTGGTGAACGTGTCGCAGCAGCTCGGTGCGGCCGTCGGCCTGGCCGTATTGGTGACCGCCTTCAACGCGCTCGCCGGTAAGGCACAACTCACGACCGGTGCCGGGGCGAGCGCCATCGTGCATCCCCTCGACGCCATCTTCGGGGTGGCGGCCCTGTTCACCCTGGGCTCGCTCGTCACGGTGCTTGCCGGGGTCCGGACCGCAAAGGTCGACGTCGAGGCGAGCGACGATCAGCCCGATGCGTGCCTGGGGCGGAGCAGGGCACTCGAGCTCGAGCCGGTCGAGCTGTAGCTGGTTCCTGGACACGTCCCTCCGCCGACGCCGACGCTGACGGCCAAGATAGCGTCGGGTACCGGCACGAGCCGCCAAGGGAGTCGGACCCGTAACCCGGGGAATGGTCGAGGATGCGCCAAAGTCTCCAGCACCAACTGATCCTTGCTTCCGCCGACGGCCATCGCGGCGTAGATAGGCGGCGCGACGAGAACCCCGGCTCGCGCCGTCGGCGGGCGGGCCCGGAGTCTCCGGACGAACCGTGTCAGAGACGGGGCCGAAGGATCGTCGGCGACTGATGTTCGCCGTCTACGCGTCAGAGCCGAGTCCGGACGATCCGCTTGCATCGCTGGTCGTCGGGGAACGACCGGCACCGGTTCCGCAACCAGGTTGGGTTCCCGTCACGGTCGCGGCGGCGAGCCTGAACATGCACGATGTCTGGACGCTGCGCGGCGTCGGCATCGCGCCGGATCGCTTCCCGATGATCCTCGGTTGTGATGGCGCGGGCATCCTCGCGGACGGGACGGAGGTCGTCATCCACTCCATCGTGAACGCGCCGGATTGGCGGGGCGACGAGACGCTCGATCCGCAACGCACGCTCCTGACGGAAAAGCACCAAGGAACTTTTGCCGATGCGGTCATGGTGCCCGAGGGCAACGCGGTCGCCAAGCCGCCGGGCCTCTCGACCGTCCACGCGGCGGTGATGGGTACGGCATGGCTCACGGCCTACCGCATGCTCTTCGTCAAGTCGGGACTACGGCCCGGCCAGCGGATGCTCGTCCAGGGCGCCTCGGGGGGAGTATCGACCGCGTTGATCCAGCTGGGCCGGGCCGCCGGCATGACGGTCTGGGTCACCGGCAGGACAGAGGAGAAGCGTGCGCTGGCGGAGCGTCTGGGTGCCCACGAGGTGTTCGAGTCGGGCGCCCGTCTTCCCCGCGGGTCGACGGCGTTTTCGAGACCGTCGGTGAGGCGACTTGGGCGCATTCCATGCGAGCGGTCAGCCCGGGCGGTGTCATCGTGTGCTCCGGAGCGACGACGGGCCCGCATGCGGACGCGGACCTGCAGCGACTGTTCTTCTTGCAAATCCGCGTCGAGGGTTCGACGATGGGCACCCGGCACGAGCTGATCGACCTGCTTGCCTTCGTGGAGTCCAGCGGGATCGAGCCGCAGATCGGGCTGGTGCTGCCGCTGGAACGGGCAGTGGAGGGGTTTCAGGCGATGCTGTCGGGCGGGACGTCCGGGAAGATCGTGTTCACTCCATAGCGAGGGCGTCCGCGGGACGCCGTCTGTCGGAGGTCCTCCCTGCGAGCCCCCGGCCGGGAGTTGACTTCGCGCCATCAACGCGCCGACCCCGTTCGGGTCGGCTCCGAGAGCAGGTCGACCACGCGCGGCTTGCTGATCTTCCCCGACGGCAGCCACGGTGCCTCCTCATAGGGGACGACCTTGACTACGCGCGGGATCTTGTACGTCGACAGGACATCCCGTAGCTTCCCGGTGAGCTCGGCCGGGTCGATCGCGGCGTCCGGCTCCGGACAGACGAGGCAGCCCACCAGCTGGCCCCGCTTCGCGTCGGGCAGTCCGACGACGAAGGCAGCTTGTACGCCCGGGAGCGATTGGATCGCCAATTCCACCTCTCGCGGCGCCACGTTGGCCCCACCCGTCTTGATCATTTCGGTCGACCGACCTGTGAAGAACAGGAGGGACTCGCGGAAGAAACCCTTGTCGCCGGTCCTGTACCAGCCATCCTCGTCGAAGGTCTCGGATCGTTCCTTCTTGTACAGGCCGTCCATCAGGCTGTAGCCACGGACCAGGAGGTCGCCTTCGACCCCGTCGGGCAGCTCGACCGAGGAGTTCTCGGGATCGACCACCTTGTGCTGCACTCCCGGCACCGCTGGCCCGAATGACCCGCGTAGCCGCTCGGGCAGGTCCACCTCCTTCTCGGCCGAGGCGGCAGCAGTGTGCGGACCGCAGGTCTCCGACATCCCGAGCGAGTTGTGTCGCAGGCCGGGGTCGGGGGCCGCGCCGGATGCCTCTATCTCCACGAGCCACGACAGGTCTTTTTCGGCCAGCGCGGGGTCGGAGGTGATCCGATCGAGGAGGGTCCATCCCACGAGGCGAGTCGCTCGCTCGCGCTCGATCAACTCGACCATGGCAGGAGGATCCATCCTCTCGACGGTGATCAACGCCGCGCCCACGTGCAGGTGGCTCAGCAGGCAAACCGTGAGCCCTCCGACCCAGAAGAACGGCATGGTGGTGAACGTGCGGACGTCCTCGGTGAACCCGTAGAGCTGGGCCAATGACCAGGCATGCCTCACCTGGGCCCCGTGTGTGTGCACGACGACCTTGGGTTCGGCCGTCGCCCCGGAGGTGTAGATCATGACCATGAGATCCGAGGGTCGGACCTCGGCTTCTATCTGTTCGAAGACCTGCTCGCTTACAAGGCCGTCGTCGGAGACGTCCGCGAGCTCCGGCGTCGCCGTTCCCCACGGCCGTTCCCCACGGCCGACGAGCCATATCCGGCGGAGATAGGGGGCTTCGGTCAGGTACAAACTGCTGCTCGGGAAGCGTCGCAGCTCGGGCCACGCGATCTCGAACTCCTCCTCGAGGTCTTGTCCCAGCAGTGACCGCGGTGCGATGAGCGTGTCCAGGTCCGCGTGCCGGACCGCGCGCGCCAGCTCCGGGGGCCGAAGGAACGTGCTCAACAGCACGGCGATGCCGCCGATGCGAGTGACGGCGAGCAGTGCGGTCACGAAGTCGGGCCCTTGGGGGAAGAGGATGCCGACGCGCGTCCCCTTGCCGATGCCGGCGTGCAGCAGTCGCTTGGCCAACCGCCGAGATTGCTCCTCGGCGGACCCGAAGGTCAACCGCTTGTCGTGTGTGATCACGTAGTCACGAGCGCCGAAGCGCTGCTTGGCGTGTCGCAGGAGCTGCACGATGGTCGGGGAGAACGGTATGGCTGGGGACGTCATGCGGCCACCCTTGCCTGGTGGCGGCAGCTGTCGTGTTCCGAGATCCTCACCGTTCCTCACCTGCCTGGGCGGCTCCTGCTTAGAAGCTCGAATGCCGCGACGAGCAAATCATGGCTGGTTCGCGTCGGCGAACCCTTCGTGGCGCTCGCTCAACGCACGCGTCGCGGGGCCTCGACGACGTACTCCTCTGCCGTTTTCCCCTCCGGTTGGATCGGCGTCCCGCATCCAGGTACGGGGAGGATGCGCCCGGTACGGACCTCAGCCTCCCAGACCTGCTGGTCGTGCGCCTGCCCGACGGTCAAGCGCACAGTCCCGTCGTCCTCTTCGGATCCCTGACGGGTGCAATCGAGGAGGCTCCAGCCCACCTCGGCCAAAACGGCGCGCTCCACCGCCTGAATGTGGGGCGACGTGAGGCCGGCACAGCCGCGGTAATGGGGAAGGACGTCGGAGACTGGACCGGACCTCTCGACGATCCGGCCGAGGACAGCCTCGTCGAGATACCCCCAGGCCGTTCCCTCCGGAAACAGGATGGCGGTCGGTGCGAAGCGGTGGCCGCCCGTGTGGCTTGTTCGCCGCACCCTCAGGGTGCCGTCCGGGCCTACCTCGTCCGCCATGGCGAGTGCCAACCTGGTGCCCAGCGAACCGCAGCACCGATCTCTGGCGCCGTGCGTGCAGATCAAGAGCTCCCGTCCCGGTACGTCCGGCGACTCCGCCGCCTCAACGGAGTCGAGCAGCCGGGAGGCCAGCGAGGCGATCTCGTTGGGCTGTCCGACGACCTCGGTACGCCGGTAGGCCACGAATGGTCCCGGGTCCGCGTGGTAGAGCACGGCTCTCCTGGCTCCGCCGTCCTGTTCGTCGGGCACGATCGCCTGGAGGCGTCCATGTCCGCGAGCAGCTTGCCGGCCAGGGGCTGGAGCTCGGGTATCTCTCCGATGTCCCTCGGCCAGGGCAGCGGCCACTCGAGGAGGAGGAAAGCGCGGTACGACCCGATCGTGCCGACGGGGTCGACCTGGTGCTCGCGGGTCCACTCCGCGCAGAGTGGCCCGGTTTCAGTGACCACCGTCGACGTCACGTTCCCACGCTACTGCGGAGTCCCGATCTGCGATCACAGACCGCGTGGCCGCTCCACGACGCGCCGCGACGGGACCGAGACCCCGGCGACCCGCCGACGGCCGCTCGGCTACGGTGACGCCCGGTGGACTTCGACATGGGCGAAGACGTCGCCGCGGTGCGCAGAGAGCTGCGTCAGCTGATCGACGAACATGTCCCGCCCGATTACTTCGGCGCCTTCACCGACGATCCAGCGGATCTCGCGGTGGCGCAGTCCTTCTGTCACAGGCTGGCCTCGCGTGGGCTCCTGTGCGTGGCCTGGCCCGAGGAGTGGGGCGGCAAGGGGGCGTCCCCGTGGGTCCAGACCGCGGTCCGCGAGGAGATGTGGGCGCACTACGAGCCTCGTGGGGCCCAGTACATGGGCGTGAACTGGGTGGGCCCGACGATCATGCGTCACGGCACGCAGGAGCAGCAACGCACGCACCTTCCTCCCATCGCCCGAGGTGAAGTGATCTGGTGCCAGGGCTTCAGCGAGCCCAACTCCGGATCCGACCTGGCATCGCTGCAGACGGCCGCCCGCCGCGACGGAGACGGTTGGTTCGTCTCCGGCCAGAAGATCTGGACGTCGTACGCCACCATGGCGCAGTGGTGCTTCCTCCTCACCCGCACGTCGCGAGGGGAAAAGAAGCAAGAAGGCTTGACTATCTTCCTGGTGCCGATGTCGGATCCGGCGATTGAGGTACGTCCGATCGCCAGCATGCTCGGCCCCCACCACCTCAACGAGGTGTTCTTCAACGAGCTATGGGTCACGGAGGCGGACATGCTCGGTCCCGTCGACGAGGGATGGCAGGTGGTGCAGGAGGTGCTGGCCTTCGAGCGGGTCGGGATTGCGCGCTACGCCAGATGTGAGCGGCTGCTCAGCCTCGCTCCTGCCGTCCTCAGTGAGGAGTGGGAGACCCTCCCCGAGGAACTTCGGACGCGCTGGGCCGAGTCGCTCACGCTGTGCCGGCGGGCGCGGCTGCTCGCGTATCGAGTCGTGGGCACGCAGCAGTCAGGGCGGGTGCGGCCCGGTGACGTGGCCGCGTACCGCATCGCCGTCACCCGGCTCGACCAGCACAGCGCCGAAGTCCTGACGGAGATCACCGGTCTGGCCACCCTTCGGGGCAGTGAGGCTCAGAGGTTCCAGCGTGCCGTCGATGAACATTGGCGCTACGCCCAAGCATCGACCGTGGCGTCGGGAAGCATCGAGGTCCAGCGCATGCTCTTGGCTCCGCGCTCCTGTCGGCATGATCACCGAACTGAGTGAAGAGGCGACCGAGTACGGACTGACGGCACGGAAGGTGCTTGAGTCCCTCGGTGGGGACGGGCTGGCCCAATTGGCCGAGGCCGGGCCGGAGCGCCGCGGCGACCTCGTGGCGCCGGCTCTGGCCGAACTGGGAGCGTGGGACCTGAATCCGCGTTCGGGCGTCGACGAGGCTGAGGCTGCCGCGGCGCTGTGTCGCAGCGCGGGTTACTGGGCGGTGGCGTACCCGGTGGCAGAGCGGCTCAGCCGGCCGCGCGACTTCGAGGCGGACGGCCTGCTCGTCGTGAACCCGGACGTGCCCGCGGCACCGGTCGCCGGCCTTACGCTCCGCTGGGTCGCGGTCGATCTCGACGGGCGACGGAGCGTCGCCGTGCCCCCGCGGCCACGCTTCGCCCGCGCCACGATGCTTTCGTGTGCGCGCTCGAGCTCAAGTACCTAGATGACGAGGGAGCCGACGACGTGAGCCTCGGCTTGGTTCTTCCCTGCTGGACGTTGCTGGGCATGCTCGACCGCGCGCTCGAGCTCACTCGTGACTACGTGCTCCAGCGGCGGCAGTTCGGCCAACCGCTGGCGACGTTCCAAGGCGTGCAGTTCCAGCTGACGGACGGAGAGGTCGAGCGCGTCGGACTGGAGGAACTGGCGAAGTACGCCTTGTGGAGTATCGAGTCCGGTGATTCGGCGGCGCAACGCGACGCGTTGGCGCTGCGAGCCGCCGCGCTCCAGGCAGCCGAGATCGTGTTCCGCGTCGCACACCAGCTACATGGGGCTATCGGATTCTGCGACGAGACTGCGCTCTCGTGGGTGTCGCGGGCCAGCGTCCCGCTGCGTCGGCTCCCATTCGGCATGTCGGCCACTCGGGCTCAGCTCGTCCGGAGCATGGGGCGACAGGGACTGCCCGGCTTGTTCAACGCCGCGCCCTCTGGGGCTCCGGCGCGCTGAACGGCGAGGACGCGGGCCTGCCCGTCGCCATGTCCACCTCCGAAGGCGTTCCGTGACGAGGTGCGGACCCGGCTGGGTCGAGGAGATCTCGGTCCGAGGATTGGCCCTAATAGTTGTTCCTACCTAGGCTCCATCTGCTCGACATGCCTTGTCGACGGGTCAACAGCAGGATGACCCGGGAGAAGCAAATGTCCTGATCGGAGGGGAGGAACGTGAGGGGCGCCAGGGAAGGACCCAGTGGACGCTGAGGCCCACGCCAGTGACCGATTGGCGCTCCTCGCATCCGCCGTCTCTCGCCGGCCGTTGGCGGTCGCGGCCGGGGATCCAGGGATGCCGGCGTGGACCGACGGTCGCACCGTGTTCATCGACGCGGAGGCGGATCACCAGACCCGGTTGCAGTGCGTCGTGGTACAAGCGGCCCTTCTGTGCGCGGGAAGCCTCGACCCTCGAGTTCTCGGCAAGTTGGGCCGGAAGCCGTCTTCAACTCGCCGCTACTTGAGCCTCGAAGGACACCGAGCTCTGACCGCCCTCTGGGGCGTGCTCCCGACCACGGTGCTTCCCGCAGCCGACTGCGAGACGGCGCAGCGAACGGACTCTCCGCATTCTTCAGTGATGCTCGCCCTCGGTACCGAGGAGATTCCGGACCCTCCGGCGATCTTCGGTGTGATTCGCCCTCGTCTCGTCGCAGCAGGTTCAGGACGATCGAATCGAGGGACTCGGACGCACCCATGTCCCGCCACAAGAGAGGCAAGCACTTCTGCGTGAACTCGAGGACGACGTTGGAGAAGGCCCGGTCGTCGACATTCTCTCCAGCCCTGTCGGTGGGGGTGGCCCGATCGGGCGACTCCTCAAGCGGCTCCTCGGGGAGGCGAGATCGTCAGGGAGCGGTGCCCCGGGAGCGGACGCTCCGACCCGTTTCGCTCGGAGCAGTAACCGCGTCTCAAGTTGGGCTCGCCAACGACGGGTGGGATGACCGTATCCGATGGCGAATGTCCAGGCGGCGTTCGAGAGAATACGTCTACCCGGAGTGGGACGTGCACCACCGCAGGTATCGGCCTCAGTGGTGCACGGTGGTTGAACTCGAGGCCGAGAGAGCGGATGAGATCCCGTGTTCCATCACGGGACACAAGGTCGCTGCGACGCGCTCTGGCCCGCCTCGGAACGGAGCTGGAGCGACATCGTCGCCAACCGCAAGGCGAGGATCTCGACCTTGATGCCGCAGTCGACTCCTACGTCGAGGTCCGGGCCGGCTCGTTCCCGGATGAAGCCGTCTACATAGAGAGCCAACGGAGTCGACGGGACCTCTCCGTGCTCGTTCTCCTCGACATCTCCGGTTCTGCTGGGGAGCCGAGCGCGTCCGGTGGCATCGTCCACGACCACCAGCTGTTCGCTGCGAGCGACCTCACGGCAGCGCTGCACGAGCTGGGGATCGGGTGGCCCTGTACGGATTTCGCTCGCAGGGGCGCTCCGCGGTGCACATCTTCCCGGTGAAGCGATTCGACGACGGGCTCTCGAATCTGACCGATGGCCGTCTGGCGGACTGAGTCCCGGAGGATTCACTCGACTCGGAGCGGCCATCCGTCACGGCGAGTCGACCCTGGAACGAGGAGGTGGAACAGGCCGGCGTCTCCTCGTGGTCCTGTCCGACGGGTTCGCGTACGACCACGGCTACGAAGGATCGTACGGTGAGGCCGATGCCCGACGTGCTCTCTCCGAGGCTCGGCATCGCGGTATCGGTTGCCTTTGCCTGAGCATCGCTTCAACCACCGATGCCGAGGCACTCCGGAGAGTTTTCGGTACAGCGGCCTATGCGGCGCTCGGCACGGCGGACCAGATGGCTGGGGCGATCGCCCCGTTGTTCCGTGCCGCACTCGGAACGGCGGAACTCCAACGCAGACGATCGGAGCGAGTCACACGGTCAACTGGAGCGCCTGTCGATGGAGAGGAGTCGTGCGTGAATCACGACGGACCGCCGTTCTATGTGCCGGTGGGAAGCGAGGTGCAAGTCTTCCGGGCCGCGTTCCAACAGGACCTCTCGGTCATGTTGAAAGGACCGACTGGGTGCGGCAAGACTCGCTTCGTCGAGGCCATGGCACACGATCTCGGTCGGCCGCTGATCACCGTGGCCTGTCACGACGATCTCACGACCGCTGACCTCGTTGGGCGCTTTCTTCTGCGCGGCGGAGAAACCGTCTGGGTAGACGGACCGCTCACTCGAGCGGTCAAGGAGGGTGCCATCTGCTACCTGGACGAGATCGTCGAGGCCCGACAGGACACTACGGTCGTGCTGCACCCACTGGCGGACTATCGCCGTCAGCTCCCTATGGAGCGGCTGGGTATGACGCTCGACGCAGCGCCCGGATTCTGCCTGGTCGTGTCCTACAACCCGGGCTATCAGAGCGTATTGAAAGACCTGAAGGACTCGACGCGCCAACGAATGGTGGCCATCGAGTTCGACTTTCCACCAGCAGACGTGGAGGAGAAGATCCTGGTTCACGAAGCTGCCACTGATGAGCAGACGGCGACGCAGCTGGTGCGGCTGGCTGGGGCGATCCGGCGGCTCGAGGCGACCGGACTGCGCGAGGTCGCATCGACACGCGTGCTCGTCGCCGCAGCGCGGCTCGTGACTGCGGGCCTTGGGCTGCGCGAGGCGGCTCGCGCTGCCATCGCCGGGCCCCTGACGGACGACCCCTTGGTCACCGCGGGGCTGTTCGAGATGATCGACGCCTACCTTGCACCGCCCTCTGCCTGACGACGGCATGTGCTCCGTTCCTTGACAGGGGAAGGGGGTCTCACTAGGTTCTGGAACAAATCTCAGGTTCGCCTGCAGGGACGTCGTCAAGGGGGGCGAGTTGTCCTACGAGACTCACGCCGAGGCCATCAAGCTCGGCATCCTCATGGACTGGGTGGTGCCAGAGGACCATCCCCAGGAGCGGGTGGACGACTGGTTCCTCCCGCTCGAACTGGTGTTCGGAGAAGGCCTCAAGCGGGGCCTCGTCGATCGCCCGGTCGAGCTCGTCGTGCGGCGGTGCTGGGGGCTCCCGAAGGGCTCGGTCAAGGCAGTCGTGAACGCCTACGCAGAACTGGTCGAAGAGGGTTGCCTCGCCGTGTTCGGGCCGAGCATCTCGGACAACTGCATTCCGATCCGCGAAGCGATCGAGGATCGGTTCCACGTCCCGGCAATCAGCTGCTCGGGTTCGGACGAGTGGCTCGGTGAATGGACGTTCGCCCTCCCTCAGGGCTCGATGACTGACGAGCCGATTCTTTGGGCTCAGATCCTCGCCAAAGGTGGCCACACGCAGGTCGGGGCCCTCATTGAGCAGTCGTTGGTCGGCGAGTCCTACATCCGGAACTTCCGCAAGGCCTGTCGTGAGCGGGGCATTCACATCGTGGCCGAGGAGTGGGTCGCGCAGACGGCACACGAGGTGGAGTCCGCGCTACGGAGCCTGCACGCAGCGAACGCGACGGCCTTGGTCCACTGCGGCTTCGGTTTCGGGGTCTTCTACGTCAACGGAGTGCTCGAGTCGATGCAATGGGATCCGACTCGGATCATGGGGACGGCGTTCCAGAACGCCTGGTTCCACGAAGCCATGTGGAACGCAATGTTGGGCTGGATCGGCGTCGACCAGTACGACGAGGGCAACGACGTGGGACAGCGATTCCTCGACCAGTTCGAAGCGGCGTACGGTCGCCGGCCCGAATGGGTGCTGCCACTCGTGAATCGCGACTTTGCCACGGTGCTCCTTCATGCATTCGCTGACGCCCATCCGCTGAGTCCTCGAGGCGTCAAGGAGGCGCTCGAAAGGGTGAAGATGGTGCCAGCTGCTGCTGGCTCTGCCGGCACCTATCTCTCGTTCGGAAATTGGACGAGACGCGGCTGGATGGGGGCGGGCTATCTCGTCGCGAGGACGCTCGATCCTGATGGCGAACACTCACACCTCGTCGCCCGGTTCGGTGAAGGGTAGGCGATCGTGACCAAGATCGACACCCGACCGGCGAGCGAGACGCACTCCGACTCACCTCCTGCCTCGGCGCCCCGGCTTGCACCCTGGGTCATCGTCCTCTTGGTCCTGGCCAATGTCGCCATCATCGCTATTCAGTACAACGCTCGCCGCGGCGCAGTGGCGTCCCGGATTGCCAACCCAGCCGTGCACGGAGCGCCGAGGCCGGTGGCTCCACTCCTCCATCACAACTGGGTCCCCACACTCGAGCTGGGCACCGCGCTCGGTGTCGTGGCGCTGGCCGTCATGTTCGTCGTCATGTGGCGGCGCTACCCGAAGCATCCGGTGCTGCTCATGGTGATCACCACGACGGCCATCGTCTGGATGGATCCCATCATGAACTGGGCGCCGTACGCGGCCTACAACCCGCAGCTCACACACTTCCCAGAGACGTGGCCGCTGGCGTCGCTGTCGCCGACCGTAGAACCCTTCATCGGATTGGGCTACGCCACCTTCTATCTGGGGGCCTATTTCCCGGCGATTTGGATTCTGCGACGGATCCAGGCTCGGCGCCCGGTGGATTCGTTCGCCTGGCGGCATCCGCTCATCAGTCTGGCGCTGCTGATCCTCGTGATCGGATTCGTCTATGACGCCATCCTGGAGACGATCCTCGTTCGCATGCAGCTCTACATCTACTCCCAGGTGATCCCCTTCGGATCGCTCTTTGCTGGCAAGCCGTATCAATTCCCGCTGCTCTGGGAGTCAGCCTTCGTATGCTGGGTGATGATTCCAGCCGGTGTCCTTCTCTACCGGGACGACACGGGCCGCACCCAGGCCGAAAAGCTGGCTCAGCGCATTCGCACCTTCCGCCCCTTTCGGACGCGTCCTACGCTGGCCACCTTCACCGTCATGTTCGCTATTCTCAATGTCGCGTACTTCGCGTACGGCGCCAGCTTTGGCGTGATCAGGGCGACGGGTGCCGCGACCTCGGTCGCCTGTCCGTGGCCCTTCCCCGAAGCCAAGGTCTATGACCCACAGGGCTTCTATGCCGAAGCCGGGCAACCGGGTCCCTATATGGCCGGTATCTGGGACGGGTGGGAGTCGGCTCATGCGGGACGACCCAATGTGGCGACCAACCCTGACGGGCGCTGCAGTCCGAAGAACGTGGACGGGAGCAAATAGCCGCACGGTGGTCGGAACGAAAGTTGCGTCGAATGACCGCTGTAACCTACCCACGAAGTCCCTAGAGGAAGGGACACGTCGGAGATCACGATGCCGAAGGGATTCGACCACGGTTCTCCGGTCGCGTACTCGACGGGGAGCTCCAAGCGGGATCTGACATGAGCACGGCGAAGCGTGGCTCCCATGCGGTGGACCGTGACTCGATGGACGCCCTGGACACGCAGCGTCGCGACGAGATCCTCGATACCGCCTCCAACGTGTTCGCCTCCTCCGGCTTGCGCGCGACGCTGCAGGAGATCGCCGAGGCGAGCGGAATCCAGCCGGGAAGCCTCTATCACCATTTCGATTCGAAAGAGGCGATCATCGTCGAGTTGGTGAAGCGGTACCACGCTGAACTCGACCGCCAGGCGGAGATCGCTCTCAAAGAGCTTCGCGAGAGCGCCCCGGGCGACCTTCCTGACCGCATCACGGCCTTCAGCACTTCGATCGCGCAGTGCGCAGCGCGCCACAGCGCGGCTGTGCAATTCTCGTTCTACGACCCCCCGGTCAGCGCCGGTCACGAACTGGTCCAACTGGTGGCCCGGGCACCCACGGCGACCGAGAAGGCGATGCTCAAGACCCTCGAGGCCGGGCACGCCTCTGGCTTCCTTCGAGATGACATTGCGCTGGGGATGCTCTCCCATCGACTTACTCAGACGATGTTGCACACTGGGCTGGGCTTGTACCACCACTACCGGTCCATCGACAGGGTGGCCGAGCATCTCTGCGACATGGTCCTCCACGGCGTGGCGACGCGGGCCCCGCGGGACGCTCACCTGGACGGATCGAAGGCCATGCAGGCCGTCGAGGAGGTCATGCGGTCGTGGGACGACAGCCCCATCTCACAGTCCGACCGGTCGGCGCTGATCCGAGCAGTCGCACGAACCGAATTCGGTCGGAGAGGCTATGAGGCCACCACGGTCCGGGACATCGCCGGAGTAGCGCAGATGAGCACCGGCAGCGTCTACCGTGAGATCGGCTCCAAGGAGGAGCTCTTGGTGTCGATCATGCGATCCTTCTCCGAGAAGGTTGTCGCGGGATGGGATGCCGCCTTGACCTCAACCGCCACAAGTGTCCAAAAGCTCGACGCCGTGGCGTGGCTCCAGATCAACGTCCTGGAACGGTTCCACGACGAGTTCAAGATTCAACTGGCGTGGCTGCGCCAGTCCCCCCCGGACACGCCGGACATGGCTTGGTCGTTTCCCAGCTTGTTGCAGCGATTGAAAATGATGTTGAAGGACGGCGCTCGGGCGGGAGAGCTCAGGATCAAGGGTCCCTCGACTGAGCTCACTGCCCGTTCCATCGTGGACCTCACCTGGGTTCCCGAGGACATCCTGAACACCTACGGAAAGCGCACGGCTCTCCTGCACGTCCGAGACACCATGCTGCGGGGTGCAGCGAAGCGCAATTGAGCCTCAAGAGCGCTCCGTCCACCCGCCCTAGACCCGACGCTTGCTGGATTCTGCCGGTCAACCGGTGATATCGAGACGCTGGCAGACCTCTGCCACCTCGTCAAAGATCGAATCTGGGATGGAGAATGGCTCGGTCGCAGAGACTTCTGCGAGGTGTTCTGCGATGTCGTCCGCACTCGGTTCGCCGCCAACATCGCTCAGCCACCCGCGCCCGAGGCCGACGAAGACCCGACCGAAGCGACCTGCGCAAGCCGAATAGTTGCAGTGCGTCACCTCACAAGCCTGACTGGCCAGGAACACCACGATAGGGACGACCCGGTCGGGTTCAATGGCATGAAGGAAGGAGGACTCAGCCGGGAATTGGTCTCGATCGCCGACCGTCTCGGTCACCATGCGTGTGTAGCCGAAGGGCAGCACGGTGTTTGCGAGGATTCCGTGTGGCGCGCCCTCGATGGCTACGACGTTGGCGAGTCCGAGGAGACCCGCCTTGGCGGCGGCGTAGTGGGCCGACTCGGGCTGCCCGAAGAGGCCGGCGGAGGAAGCGATGAAAACGAACCGTCCGTACCCCTGGTTCTTCATGACCCTGAACGCCGGTTGGCTCAGGTAGAACCCCCCGTCGAGATGCACGTTCAGCATGCGTCGCCATTCCTCCGCAGGCAGTGCGCCGAATGCAATTGTGTTGAAAATCCCGGCGTTGCTCACGACCGCGTCCAGACGGCCGAATCGGTCCAGGGCGACCTGCACGATGGCTTCACCACCCTCAGGGCTCGCCACCGAGTCAGACGATGCCACGGCTACTCCACCAGCATCTTCGATCTCGGCGACGACCTGTGCGGCGACCAGGGCGTCCGCGCCATCCCCTCGCATCGAACCACCGAGGTCGTTGACCACCACCGACGCGCCCCGACGAGCGAACTCGAGTGCGTAGAGTCGCCCCAGTCCGCGTCCCGCTCCGGTGACGACCACCGCCTGTCCATCGAAGCGGATCACTCGCTTCGTCCTCCCTCCTTGGACGGCACAACTGTCTTTTGGAATCTGATGCCTTTGCCCGTGATCCTGCGCCTCATTCGGTCATCGCCGTGCGACGAGGCTGGAGGGGCCGTTCGTACGAGCTGTCCGTGGAGTCGCGCGCAATTGCCCCTGTCGCGGCGAGTGCGTCGACAGCATCTGCGGGCAGGAGCGATTTCGGATCCGTTGCCCACTCCACCAGGCAGAGGCGGACCGCGATGCCCCACCTCCCATCTCGGCGTTCAAACCGGTCGACATAGCGGCCTCCGAATACGGTGAGCGGGGCAGCCGGGTCGCGCTCTGTGCCGATGAACAAGTAATAGGTTTCGGCGTGCGCCTCGTCACCGTCGAGCTCGACCTGGTGGTTCGTAACGTAGTGCTGGTGGCGAATCTGTCCCCCGTGATAGACGAACGCCCAGTCGAGAAAGTCGTCGACCTCGCCGACGAAGCCAACGTGATCGTCGATTGCGCCCTCGTGGTACGCAGAACGAGCTAGGTCCCTGTCGAGTCGGTCCATGCCTCGCGCGTAACGGGTGACGCAATCTAGGATCTCCGCTCGATCGAGCTGCTCGAGAAGCTTCCGTTCTGTGCGCTGGTCCATCACACCTCCTCGGCCATTGGCGTCGAGATCGACGGTCCGTCCCAACGGTCGACGTCGATGACCTCCTCGAGGGGACGCCGTGGTGCCGGTCGGAACGTGGCTCCGGGGCGAAGTTTGGCCACCGGCAGCAGGCAGCCTTGGACGTAGGTGCTCGGAATGCCAAGTAGTGCACCAACCTCGACCTGGTGGATGAGGTGCATGGTCGTAATACACGTTCCGAACCCGCGGGCGTGGAGTGCCAACTGGAAATTCCAGACGGCGGGGAAGATCGATCCGTACAAGGTCGCGGCCTGGAAAGCGCCGTCGTCGTCGCCGAAGTCGGGCAAGTAGGGCTCGTAGCACGGGATGACGAGGACCGGCACCTCCGCCAGGTGCTCCACCAGCCACTCCGTCGACGACATCAATCGCCCGAAGTCGTCCTCCCCGAGGAGGCCGGAGACCATCGCCCCGCCGGTCATGCGCAGATAGGACTGCCGGTACAGGGTCCCGATCTGGCCGCGCGAAGTGAGGATCCCTGACGACGATCCAGCGCCACGACTGATGGTTCGAGCCGTTGGCGGCCTGAAAGGCGATCCGCAGGCACTCACGGATCTGGCCCGGGTCGACTGGCGCGGTCAAATCGAGTGACCGCCGAGCGGACCGAGTCGAGGTGA
The DNA here is from genome assembly GCA_963767195.1 of uncultured Acidimicrobiaceae bacterium. Lineage (GTDB taxonomy): Bacteria > Actinomycetota > Acidimicrobiia > Acidimicrobiales > RAAP-2 > Bog-473. Next base: position 270,940 of record CAVYDA010000002.1, read on the forward strand.
GGAGCTGCTCGATATCCATGCCGCTCCGCTCAGCTGGAGGGCGCCAGGGTCGTGATCACTCTTCGTACCCGCTCCTGTACTTGGCCGGGATGAGATCATCGATGTGCATGGCCTGCTCCTGTCGGAGGGTCGCCTAGCGGGCGAAAAGGATGGGAATGGAGGTCGGAGAGCGGAACACCTGACCTCGGATATGAGGGTCGTCCGGCTCGGGATCGAGGCGCAACTCCGGAAGGCGATCGAAGAGGAGATTGAGGGCAACCCTCATCTCCACACGGGCGAGGTGCATTCCAAGGCAGACGTGGGGTCCGTGCCCAAAGGAGATGTGTGGCTTGGGGTTGGCCCGAGTTGTGTCGAAGCGGTCGGGTTCCTCGTATCGAGTCTCGTCGCGGTTGGCTGCTGCGAGCATCAACATGATGGTCGAGCCCGCAGGCACCGCCACATCGCCGATCTCCGTGTCCCTCGTCGCGAGTCGCGTGATGTTGAGCAGGGGTGTTTCGAGTCGTAGCGACTCTTCGATCGCCTGGGGGATCAACGACCGGTCAGACCGGACCGACTGCAATTGCTCCGGCTGTGCGAGAAGCAGGTAGAGCAGGTTTCCAGTCGATCTGAACGTCGTCTCGACCCCAGCGGGGAGGAGCAGACGCAGGAAGGAGAAGATCTCGTCGTCGCTGAGGCGCTCCCCGTCAAGCTCGGCGTGGGCGAGTCCGCTGATGAGGTCCTCACGCGGCGTCCTGCGACGGTCCGCCAGAACGCCGGCCATGTACTCCTCGACCTCGTGGGACGCCACAATGGCCTCGTCCTGCTTGGCCAGGAAGCTCAGGATTGCTATCGACCACCGCTGGAACTGTTTGTAGTCCTCTCGGGGCAACCCCAAAATCCCCGCGATTACCTGAGTCGGATACGGGAAAGTGAACTCGCTGACCAGTTCGGCGTGCCCGCGATCCGCAAAGCGGTTGATCAGCTCATTGGCTACCTTCGCCACCAGCTGGTCCTCTGACTCGGTGAGCACCTTTTGCCGGAAGGCTGAAGACACCAGGGCCCGGTATCGACGATGTCGTTCACCGTCCATGCCCAAGATGATGTGCTCACCCATCACGGGACCCATGATCATGTCGATGATGTGACCCGACGAGAAGGTCTCGGAGTCACGCAACACGCGGCGATGTCCTCGAACCGATAGACGAAGAAGACCGGGAGCGCCTCGTCGTGCGGCATCATCGATGTGTCGAGCTTCTGCACCGGGTGCTCGCGCCTCGCTCGGGCAAGCTCCGGGTACGGGTTTCTGGCGTCTCCTGCGACAGAGTCGTCGAAGAGGCCGAACTCGTCGCCGTCCCCGTCGGGTCTTCCCGTCCCAGCCACTGGCCCTGTCGGCGACACTCCCCCGGATTCCACGAAGCCTCCCCGCTAACCTAAGATTTGTTCACAAGGTAGCTATCCGCTGGCCTGGGCGTCAATGCGGTGGCAGACGGAGGGAGCGAATGGGCGAAGCACGTGACTTGAGCGGTCGACGCGTGCTCGTGACCGGCGCTTCGAGTGGCATCGGTGCGGCGATGTGCCGGGCCGTCGTCGACCGAGGCGGCACGGTGGCAATGTTGGCTCGCCGAAGGCAGCGTCTCGAGGATCTGGCCGAGGAGCTCGGTGACCGCGCGATCGCGGTGAGCTGCGACGTCACCGATTTCAGTTCACTCGAGGCAGCGGTGAACGAAGTTGCCGATCTTCTCGGGGGATTGGACGGCGTCGTCGCGGTTGCCGGCCGCATGATGGCCGGCGGGATTACCTCCGGGAGCCCAGAAAGATGGCGCGAGCTCATCGATCTCAACCTGGTCGGCCCGCTTGCCACCGTGCGTTATGCGACGACTCGCTTCCCCGAGTCCGGGCGGCGCGATGTCGTGATCGTGGGCTCAACCGGCGCGTTGACACCCATGCCTGGAGTAGGTATCTACGCCGCGTCCAAGCGTGGATTGGAAGCGGCATTCGACAGTCTTCGCCTCGAGCTGGCGCACCACGACATCAACGTCAGCCTGGTCATGCCGGGCATGTTCGAGACGGAAGGGCTGACATTAGAGGGCGTCATCGTCGACGGGGAAGTGCCCGTAACGGACGCGCCCATGTTCGTCGAGGGTGCAGGCCCCGGACAGCCTGAGCCGCTGGCTGACTGCATCACCTTCATCATGAGCCTGCCCCAAGGCATCTGCGTGAACGAGTTAGTCGTTCGCCCGACCGGCCAGCTCAATCCTTGACGAACGGAGTGTCTACGTCCCGCGCCGGGGTGCTGTTGACGCTCCGGATAGCTGCTCGTAGGCTGCGGAACAAATATCAGGTCGCACAAGGCGCGGAGGTAAATCCTTCGATGCCAGGGGGTTGGCAGATGCGACGGCGAGTGCGGATTTTCATGCTTGTGACGGCTGTCCTGGGGTCTGCTCTCGGGTCACTCGGTTTGACCGCGCCGTCAGCTTCAGCGTCCCCCGCACCGATCACGCTGGCGCTGGTCACATCGCTCACCGGTCCCAGTGCCCCGGAGACGTCGAGCGACCCCGCCGGGTTCTTGGCGCGCATCGCTCTGCAGAATGCCGAAGGAGGCGTCAATGGACACAAGCTCATCCCGCTTGTGCTTGACGACCAGACCAGCCCGACGCAGATCGTGACGGCCGTGCAGAGTGCGTTGTCCAAAGGGGCATTCGGCATCGTGTCGGCCAGTCCGCTCTTCTTTCTCGCTGCCAAGTATCCCCAGCAGCAAGGAGTTCCCGTGACCGGGTCGTACACCGACGGGCCCGAGTGGGGTGAGCAGCCCTACACCAACATGTTCGCGTCGGATCTCGGCAGCGTAGATCCCTCGTATCCCGTCAATACGCTCGAGGGAAAGATCCTGAGACAATTCGGCGGGACCGTGCTCGGTTCTTACGGTTACGGCATCTCCCCATCCTCCTCTCGGGAGGCGGGGCAGGACGTCAAGTCGTTCGAGCATGCTGGCGGGAAGTTGGGCGTTCTCGACACGACGCTGCCGTTCGGCTCGGTGAACTTCACGAGCACCGCCCTCGTGGCCAAGCAGCACCATGTGGACGCACTATTCCCAACGATGATCGATGCCTCAAACTTCGCCCTTGCTCAGGCCCTCGAACAGGCGGGTGTCAAGCTCAAGGCAGCCGTCTTCGCCACAGGCTACGACCCGAGCGTCGTCAACAGCCCGGCGTGGCGGAGCCTCCGAGGTGACGAGTTCTTGTCTATCTTCCGACCTTTTTCCGTCCCCGACGCTGGGACAAGGCAGATGGCAGCCGCGCTCCAGAAGTATCAGCATTTCTCGAAGGCGCAGTTCCCAACGCTGTTCCAGTACGAAACCTGGGCGGGTGCCGACCTGATGATCAGGGGGTTGCAGATGGCTGGAACCAGTCCGACGAGGGCCGCGGTGATCCACGAGCTCCGCAGTATCAAGAACTACTCCGTGAACGGATTGCTGCCCAAGCCCATCGACTACTCGACGAACTTCGGTCACGACCCAGCGGAGCAGTGCGTCTGGGTCCTCCGAGCAGAGAAGAGCGGATTCGCCCCCTTCTCCTCTCAGCCTGTCTGCGGAACGGATATCAAGGGAAGGTCGTCTGGCCGTTGACCGAGCCGACATCCTTTGCAGCAGCCCCCCTTGGTCCCCTCGCGGACTACGGCGAGGGTGCGGCGGACGTCCCAGCAATATCGTGGCCGCAAACAGGCTGGCTCGAAGCCGGCACGAAGCCCGTCTTTTCTGCCTCCATGTACCAGCCGCATTGCTTCGGCAGGTCATGGCCGAAGATCGTTGAGTAGTTGATGGATTGCGGCAGCAGACCGTTCCCGTTGTACGACTTCAGGTTGCGGAGATCCTTGATGACCGCCGCCCGCGTCGGATTCGGGCCAGCGAGCTCCAGGCCCTTGATCATCAGGTCGGCACCCAACCAGCCTTCGTAGATATTGAAGGTGGGAAAGTGTGACGGAGGGCGGCCTTCGTATTTCTGAAGTGCAGATACGAGCTGTTTGGTTGCGGTGTTCGGTAGTTGCGCTGGTCGGAACGTGGTTGCGAAAAAGTCACCCTGTAGTGAGGACCACGCAGGCGACTGCACGGCGTCGGGTTCGAAGCCGGTTGGGAACACGAGTGCCTTCACCTTCACGCCCGCCTGTTTGAGCGCCGACGCCAAAGCAAAATTCGTGTCGTTGTCCATCCCGGCGTACACGGCGTTGACGTTGTGCTGCTTCGCCACGAGTGCCTCCGGAGTCATGGCCACACTCCCGAAGGGAATCGAGGTGTCCAACACTCCCTCCTTACCTCCAGCGTGTTCGAACGACTGGACAGTTCCCGTGGCCGAACGGGCAGATGACGGGACGACGCCGTAGCCGTACGATCCCAGAACCGTTCCTCCGTGTGACTTCAAGAAGCTACCTATGGTGGTGCTGGCCGGGTACTTGGGGTCGAGGCTGCCAGTATCCGACGCGAACATGTTCGTGTATGGCTGCGTCCCCCACTCGGGTCCATCGACGCTGGCACCAGTGACCGGTATGCCGGCCTGCTCGGGATACTTTGCCGCAGCGGTGAAGAGTGGGCTATCGGAGACGATGCCGAACACCCCCCTCGAGATCGCCGACTGAACCGCGCTCGCCGCGTTGACCGTTTGGTCGTCCACCACCAGCGGTACGAGTTTGTGGCCGTCGACACCTCCTTCGGCATTCTGCAACGCGATTCGCGCCTTGAACCCGATTGGTGCATCCGAGAACTGAGACGCAGCCGGCCCCGATTCGGATGTGATCAGCGCGATCGTGATGGGCGCCTTTGACGAAGCGGCCGACGATGGGCCAGGACTGAGTGCAACCAGGAACCCGGCGCCGACGACGCTCGCCAACAAAGCGCTCGTCGACAGAGTTCCACACCGGCTTTTCATGGTCCCCCCGAACTGTGCGGTCAACGCCGCATGGAACGTCGTTCTACAGAAATGTTAGAGTGGGTTCTACACGCCCGGAGGGCGCTCAGCAAGTGGGTCCGGGCGAATTCCCTTGCGAGCAGGCCTCGCCGCAGGGTCGCAGTCCACAATCGGAGGAGGTGCTTTGGAAGCTCCCAGGTGGGTGTTGCGTGAGGTCGCGGAGGAGGTCCGGGGAAGGTACCGCGCCGAGGGATGGTGGCCGGACCACAGCGTAGGAGAGCGAATCGCGGGCGCCCTCGCGGCACAACGCGGCCTGCCCTTCGTGGTCCATTCGCGCTCTCATCGGTGGAAGGGCACCTTCGGCGACGTCCTCGACCTCGCGCGCCGTGCTGCGACGGGACTTGCTACCAGGGGCGTCGGTGCAGGGGACGTCGTGACGTTTCAGACGCCCAACTGGATCGAGGGGGTGGTGGCGTTCTATGGAGCGGCGTTGCTCGGCGCGGTTGCGGCGCCGATCGTCCACATCTACGGAAGTCGCGAGACCGGCTACATCCTCGAGCAATGCCGACCGAAGGTCCACATCACGGCGTCACGGTTCGGTCACCAGGACTTCCTCGCTAACTTGGAATCGATCACCGGGCTGCACGAACTCCAACTCGTGGTGACTAACGGGAAGGTACCCAGCGGCGGCTGCGAATTTGCCGATCTGTTGGACGAAGAGCCCATTGCCGCGCCGGTCCGCGTCGATCCAGCTTCACCAGCGCTCATTGGATGGACGTCGGGCACCACGTCCAACCCGAAAGGAGTGATCCACTCACATCAGACAGTGTGCGCCGAGATCCAACAACTCGGCGCCACGTCCCCACCTTCGGATTTTCCGCTGCTTGTGGCGAATCCGATCAGTCACACGATAGGCATGTTGGGCGCCCTGCTCATTCCGATAGACCGCGGTCGCCCAGTCCACCTCCTCGACGTGTGGGATCCCGCGACGGTGCTGGAGCTGATGATCACGGAAGAGCTCAGTGCAGGCGGTGGCGCCCCCTATTTCTTGACGAGCCTCTTGGACCATCCGGACTTCACGGAGGAGCACCTGGGTCGACTCCAGTATCAAGGAATGGGTGGTGCACCCGTCCCGAGGGTCATCATGGAACGGGCCACCGATCTGGGGATCATCATCTACAAGATGTACGGATCGACAGAACACCCGTCGATCACCGGTTGCACCTATACCGATGAGATCGAGAAGCGACTCGCTCGTGATGGACGGCCGCTGCCCGGATGTCAGATACGGATCATTGATCCTGATGGACGAGATGTGCCCCCAGGTGATGCCGGTGAGGTTCTCTCCCGAGGCCCGGAGTGTTTCATCGGTTATACGGATCCCTCGTTGACTGCGAAGGCCTTCGACAGCGAAGGTTGGTATCACACCGGCGATGTCGCCATCATGGACGAGGACGGCTACATCTCCATCACGGATCGGATCTCTGACGTCATAATCCGCGGCGGTGAGAACATCAGCGCCGCGGAAGTGGAGGAAATGCTGATGGCTCTACCCGGTGTCGCCGAGGTTGCCGTCGTGGCTGCTCCCGATGCGCGTATGGGTGAGCACGCGGCGGCCTTCCTCCGCATGGTGAGTGGAAGCAATTCCCCCGACGTTTCCGAAGTAAGAGCGCACCTGGAGCGAGGGGGAGTCGCTCGCCAGAAGTGGCCGGAGGAGGTCATCGGCCTGGAGGAATTTCCGCGGACTTCTTCCGGCAAGGTGCAGAAGTTCGTACTGAGAGACAGACTTCGTCAGGACTTCTTCACGAGGGGAATGTCGTAGAGGGCTGACCAGTTGGTGCTGACGATCCGTGCCTTGCTCTCCTCGCCGAGAGGCAACTTGTCGAACGCGCTCACGGCCTGAGGAAACTTCGAGTCGCCGTGGGGATAGTCCGTCGAGAAGATCAAGCGTTCGTCACCGAACGAGTCGACGAAATGCGGCACTGTCACTTCATCGGCTTCGACCGAGACCCAGCAATTGCGCTTGAAGTATTCAGACGGCGGCATGGTGAGCTCCGGTGCCTCGTACCAACCGGTCCATTCCCAGTGCTCGTCGAGCCGGTAGAGGAACCAGGGCGCCCATGAGCAGTTGCCCTCGAGCAACGCCACCTTGAGATCCGGAAAGCGCTCCAGCACGCCGCCTCCGCACAGGCAGGCGGTCACGAATTGGATTCCCAGCGGTTGGCTGAACGTGTGCCACAACATCAGCCGGTCGAGAACTTCGAGGCTGAAGTCCGGCGTCAGGTACGTCTGACCTCCGCCGTGGAAGGCCAATGGAACGCCCAGTCGCTGAATCTCGGCCCAGAGCGGGTCGTAGGCCGGGTGGTGCCACGGCCGTCTGTTCACGGCGCCCGGGGGGAGGAAGATGGCCTTGAAGCCAAGCTCCTCCACGCAACGCCGTGCTTCGCCGACGGCACCCTTGACGTCATGAGCGGCGACCATGCCCGCGCCGAACATCCGGTCCGGCGCATGGTCACAAAAGTCCTTCAACCAATCGTTGTAGCCCCGAGCAATGGCTGTCGCGAATTCGGGCTCGAGGCCGTCACTGCCGATCTGTTCCGACGAGTCGAGGCCGAGGACGAAAAGACCTCGAGACGGATAGAGAACGGCGAGGTCGAGTCCCTCGGCATCCATCGCATCAACCTGTGACTGGGCATCCCAACCACGCGCTTCGGAGGCGGCATAGACGTTGTCGTGGTGCGGCTGCCATCCCGTCTTGCGCCCCTCGACGCGCAATGGACGTGTGGCTCCCAGCCGGAGCATGACATGGTTCTTGACTCGTACCCGCATGTCGCGCGGAATCTCCGAGAGGCCACGGGGCGCGGCATGTGCATAGGACGGGTCGATGTACCGCTCCCAGAGGTCGGGTGGTTCCATCACATGGAGGTCGCTGTCGCAAATGACGTGGTCCCGCAATGCCATTGCCACCCCTTCGCTCCCTGACACTCGAGTCAGGTTTGACTATACGCTCTCGTCCGGCGAGCGCTCAGGGGCTCTGCCAGGAGCGTCCGAGCGTTTGGAGGGACTATGGCCGTTGGGATGATCGGGTTGGGCAACATCGGCGGCGCCATCGCGGTGAACCTCGTTGCCGACGGCCATGACGTGGTCGTCTACGACCTGGACGCTTCGGCCGTGAAAGCGGTCTCCGGCGCCACTGCCGCGGCAGGCGTCGATTCCGTCGCGAGGCAATGTGAGATCACCCTGTTGTCACTGCCCACACCGGAGGTCGTCGCCGACGTGGCCGAATCTTGGGCCGGGAGTTCGGAACCTGGCTCCGTTCTCGTCGATTTGTCCACCAATAGTCCTGCGGTCGTGCGCGACCTGGGGAGCCGACTCGCCGCATCAGGGCACCACCTGGTCGAGGCGCCGCTGACCGGCGGAGCGATCGGGGCCGAGCGGCGGATGCTCGTGTTCATGATCGGCGGTGAGGAAGAACCCGTGTCGAGGGTCCGACCCGTCATCGAGCCACTCGGGCGCGCCACGTTCCATGTCGGCGAGCTCGGTCTCGGGAACACGATGAAGCTGCTCAACAGCCTCATTGCCTTCACGACGACGTGGGTGAGCCTCGAGGGGCTGGCCTTTGCCACCAAGGCCGGGATTGACGTTCGTGACGCGGTCGAAATCCTGCGCACCGCGGGTGCCTCGAACTTCTACATCGACCGCCAGGTCGAGACGATCGACGGGCGGGGTCGGCCGACCCAGTTCGCCCTCGCCCTCGCCGCCAAGGACGCGGGCCTCATCGTGGAGTCCGGGGAGTCACTCGGGGCGCCGACACCGGTCGGAGCGGCGGTGCGGGGCGTGCTCGACGAGGTGGTCGCCGAGGGGCTGGGCGGCGCGGACTGGAGCGAGCTCGTGGCCTTCGCCGAGCGTCAAGCCGGCGTAGTCCTGCGCTGGGATCTCCCTCCCGAGAGGTGAGCTCGCCTATTGAATGGAAACCGACGAGACTGGGATTGTCTCGGTCCGCGGTGCGCCGAAAGCACTGAGCACCCTCTCACGTACTCCTTGCTGGTCAGCCCGATTCATTTGCCGGTGACCGAATATTCGCTGATGCAGCTCGCCGGGCTGACGCTGCCCCCGACGACCATGAGCGAACGCCAGGTTGTCGAATACGAGCAGTTGCCCGGGCCGGAGAACAAGGTCGATCTCGACATCCTCGACGTCCAGACCGTGCGACAGGAAGAACGCATTTTCTGCACCCAGGGTGTCGAACTCCGTTCCGCAGAGAAAATCGGGGTCGGTCTTTACGCTGGTGAGTAGCGGCGGGCTCGTTGCCGCCGCGTCGATGACGCGAGCGAAGCTCCCCTCCGAATAGCCCGAGCGGTCTTCCCTGGCCCCATGGGTCCGACCGTACGCAACAAATCTCGCGATCAACTCGTCGCGCTCGAGCCAATCACGCTGCGCGAGCAGTCGCACGAGTGGTACGAGCCGGGTGACCGCGGTGACGTCCACGTTGCCTGGTGCGATGTAGAGAGCGGTGTAGCGAGCGACATCCCGCGCGATCTTGGGGTCGAGCGGCAATCCGAAGTCGAAGTGCAGCGTCTGAAAATCGCGACTCGCGGGCCCTTCCGCAGGAGGGATGACGAAGTCGCCGATGACCGTCAGCCGTTCGAGTCGGTCCGCCGAGGATAGCGATTCGACGAACGTCTCAGCCGCGGCAAAAGCATTCTCGTAGGTCCCGAAGTCGCCGTCTATCAGCCAGAACCGGCGATCGTCGAACGCGGGTGAGAGCTCATCCATTCCCTCTATCTTGCCGAATCACCCGATCCATGCGTCGGCGATGGCTCGTCCGTACCGAGGACATCGGCGGCGGCACGCAGGGCCGACCCTGCCGCGGGGACACCGGCGTAGATGGAGATGTGCATGAGGATCTCGACGATCTCGTCGCGGTCGATGCCCACGTTGCGTGCCCCGGCCAGGTGAGCCTTGAGTTCCTCGGTCTGACCGAGCGAGGCGAGGACGGCGACGGTGATCATCGACCGGTCGCGAACCGACAGGCCCTCCCGGGTCCAAATGTCGCCGAAGGCGCTCTGCAGCACGTGGTCGAAGTATTCCGGGGCCAGCTTCGCCGCCGGGAACTGGCCCGTTGCCCCGGATCGGGTCGCGGGCCACAGCTGTCCTTGGATCTCGCGCCCGGCCTCGCGGCGCTCCTCACTTGTCGTCATGTCGCCCTCCTGTCGACGCCCAATAGGTTGACCGTGGCGATGCTGCCGCCGCCCACGAGATGTGCCAGTGCCACTCGCGCGCCCTCGACCTGACGGCCCTCTGCTTCGCCGCGCAGCTGGAGGACCGCTTCGTGGAGTTGCGCCACGCCGGTCGGCCCACCGGGGTGGCCCCGGGCGATCAGCCCGCCGTCGGTGTTGAAAGGGATGCGGCCTCCGGGACCGGTTTCGCCGTCGGCAACCAGCTTGTCGCCCTCACCGTCGCCGCAGAAGCCGAGAAGCTCGTAGTACTCGAGCTCTTCGTTCACGAAGGCGTCGTGGCAGTATGCGACGCTCACTTCCTCTGGACCGAGTCCTGCCGCCTCGTAGCATTCGTTCGCGGTCGCCCTGGTCATGGCCGATGGGCCGACGACCGGACCCACGAACGTGTGTCCTGGCGTGTAGGTCTCCGAGGTCAGCGCGGAGGCGAGGGCACGAACCAGCGGTCGGTCCGGCTGGCGGCCCCGCACGAGGTCCTCGCGAGCCACGATGATGCAGGCGGCCCCGTCGTCGGGCGGGCAGCACATCATCGTCGTGAGGGGCTCGGCCACGACCCTGGAGGCCAGGACTTCTTCGGCCGTAACCACGTGGTCGGAGCGGCGGTGGGCGAACGGGCACGCCGCGCCGTAGTTCCAGTTCTTGGCCGCAATCGTGGCGAACGTCTGGGGCGTGGTCGCCCGCTCGTGCATGCGCCGCTGAGCCCACAGGGCGAAATATGCGGCCGGGAGGATGGGCGCATCGATCTGGTCCCGGCCGGCGCCACGGCCACCCGTGCCGGTCATGTCGGTGAACTTGTCGAAGCAGAGGGCCATGGCGACGTCGGCGCGTCCCGATGACACGGCCCAGGCGGCATCGCGAAAGGCGACCAGGCCGGTGGCGGAGGCGTTCTCTATGTGGGTGACCGGCAGCCCGGTGAGTCCGAACTCCTTCATGGCCTTGATGCCCAGCATGGAAGCCGGCTGGATGTAGCCGACGAAGGCCTCGTCGACATCGGCCAGGGTCATGCCGGCGTCGTGCAGCGCGAGCAATCCGGCGTCCCGGGCCAGCTCGGTACCCGGGACGTCGCGGAACATGCCGAAGCGGACCATGCCGATCCCGGCCACGGCGACGCTCTCGAAGCGCAGACCTTTCCTCACTACCGGGCCCCGGTCGTCTCGGTCGTCGGCCCGGACGGGCGGAAGCGGTAGATCACCACGTCGTCGCCGTTGGAGTTCTGGCGCAACGTCTCGAGGTCGATCTCGACCTCCGTGCCGATCGCGAAGTCGTCCCGCTCACCATAGAGGATCGACTGCACGCGGGGGCCTTCCGGCAGGTCGACCTGGGCGACGCCGTACCCGGCGACGTCCGCGTCCTTCTTGCCGAACAGAGGGACGTGGCAATAGGTCCAGGTGTAGATGGTTCCCTTGGTCGAGAGCTCGGTGTCCTCGGTGCCCTCGTGCAGACACTTGGCGCAGACCAGGCGCCGGGGGAAGAACACTTCCCCACACGCCGGGCAGCGGCTGCCCAGCAGCTGAGGCAGCTCGGTCGGGTCGTTCGGGATCCGGAAGAAACCTTCTTCAATGGGGACGCGGGCCATGCACTCCTCGATTCATGCTTCCGTGACACCGGTTCGCTGCTCCGGTGCCGGGAGTCTGGCACACCGGGCCGAACGCCAGACCGGGTGCTCGGCTTAGCGGGGCAGACCGAGCACGTGCTCGCCGACGATGTTCTTGTTGAACACGTCCTCAGAGACACGGCAACCTTCTGACCAGGATTCTCTTCTCTGGACGAGCCATACGTGCCACTAAACGTGCCACTACAGGCTCTCCACAGCCCCCTTGTCACCTTGTTATCGGGTGTTGAGAAGATCCCGTCAAGGACACCGCGGATCACTTCGACGTCATCGTCAATCCAGTGCGAGTAGTACTTGTGGACGGTGGCCGGTGAGTCCCCCAGGGCGTTGGCGACTGCTGCCACGGAAACCTTGTTGCGAAGCAGCGAGGTGGCAAAGAAGTGCCGCAAGCAGTGGAACGTGGCATCAGGGAGTCCGATCGCAGTGACGGCTTTCCGCCAGGGGGTCTCGTTCCACCACCGCCCGTAGATCAGCCCGCCGTCCGCCTTGGCGAACAACCGCCCATCTGGAGCGGTGCCGTGCCGGTCTAAGTGGCGGGTCAGTTCGTTCGCGATCGGTTCTGAGAGAGGTACAACTTGTCGTACCCCTCGTCGGCGTGCTGTCCGAGACGTCTTGGTGTAGTTGTCGAGGTGAGCTTGCTCTCCGTCGGCACGCACCTTGGCGTCGACAGTCACAAGACCCTTCATGAAGTTCACCTGCGAGATGTTCAGAGCGAACGCCTCGCCTTGGCGCAGTCCCAGTCCGCTCCCCACCGCGATGAGTGCTCTAGACGGGGGATGAATGTCACCGACGACCTCAGCCAGGCTGCGGACTTGCTCCACGGTGGGGATGATGATCGGCTTCGCCTTGGGGGCCTCAGCAGATACTTGAACCCCTTTGGCGTGATTCCTCACCAGGAACCCGTTCGCAACCGCCGCGTTGAGCACCTGATTCAGATGCTGGAGGACCGTGTCGGCGGTGTTCGTCTGCCAGAGGGTCTCCGTTGCGCTGCTTGAGGTTCGTGATGACCTCTTGGAGTCTGTCCTTGCGGAGTTGGGCCAGCGGTGTGTCGCCGATGGCCGGGTACAGATGATTGACGAGGCTGGAAGTGATCCGACGTTTGGTGGAACCGATCGAGGGTTGACGCGGCAAGCCACTGCTCCGCGTACTCCCGGAAGCGCAGCTTCGACGTGCCACGAGGAGCGGCAGTTCCATCCTTGCTCTCCTTGATCATCCGCAGACACTCGGTCTCGGCGTCCTCGTAGGTGTCTCTGGTTATCGGGTCCATCCCGTTCGGACGGGCCTGCCACTTACCCGATGCAAGCTGACGGATGGGTAGGGTGCGACGGGGCATTACTTCCTTCCTTTCGTAGTACTGGGCAGCCGACCGGCGCGACGCAGTCGATGGACGCGCTGGGCGGCGGCGTTGGGGTTGGTGTCGAGTTCGTTGGCGACCGCAGTCGTCGGGTTGTCATGCGTCATGGCCGCGATCACGTAGGCCAGGACCGCCCGGTCATCGGGATCGTCGCTGCCGAGGGTGTAGCTGCCTTCGTCGTCCACGAGGGCCACCAAGGGCGCAGCGCCCGCTGGAGGAGTCCAGGTAACCGGATGGCGCTCAACGTGGACGGCGCGATGTATGTGCGGGGCGTCGTCGCTGTGGTGTCGAGTAGAAGACTGGTGACCTCGTAGCGCCAGTCACCGACCCTCACGATTCTCTTTGAAGACTTGACTCGTAGACGCGGCTCTTCCGAGGACCGGTCGACCAACTCCATGAACAGTTTGAGCGGAACGGCAGAGAACTCGGCCTCCTCGCCGGTCGGGTCCACCTCGATGCTCACACTCTGCGGTACGCGCAGGGTCGTGTTCGGTGTCGCCCGGTCGGGGCTGACCAGGCTGATGTCCATGGACCCCCCTACTTGCCTCACTCGGACAGCCACGCAACATACGGTAACAGAGATGGTTCCTCAGAGTAAGGGTCCAATCTAACCTTTACAAACGGCTCCCTGAAGTCCAGACTGCTCTCATGGATACGGTCGACCTCCCAGAAATCATGAGCAGGAAGCAGCTGGCCTCATATCTCGGCATGACCGAACCGGCCTTGAGTCAGATGGCGACACGTAAGCAGGGACCCCGCTTCATCCGCTTTGGGCGGGCGGTCCGCTACCGACGCGACGACGTGCTCGCCTGGCTGGAGAGCAGGGTGGTGGACCCCACCGAGCTGGTCCCGGCGAAGACATCAACAACGAAGCGGGCGTCGCCCACTGGTCGCACGCGTCGCAAGAGCACCGCGACGGCGAAGTAGTAACCGCGTTGCGGCCGGTCCCGACAACCCGTGACAACTACAAGCCAACAGAGGAGGACCGTTGCCAGCCCGACGACTACACCGCGCACACGAGAGTCAACCAATATCTGCGAAGGAACGCCAAGAACTACGAAGTGTCATCCGAGCACGAGTGAAGGCTCTCAAGGTCGGGATCGAGGAGCGGCGTGCCGATCAGCTCGCTGAGGTGGAGCGCCAGATCAACGCCCGCTACGCCGAACAGAAGGCAGCCTTCAAAGAGGTCGATGCCAGGGCGGCGGCGTTGGTAGCCGAGTTCAACCAGAGGATCATCGGTCCCCTCTACGCACCGCTGGTCGGTGAGCACCCTGAGTGGGGCGGCTTCGCTGGCCTGGAGACAAGCAGCCCGCCTGACTTGGAGCGCCAGCTGCTGCGGAAGCGAACCAACCTGGAGATCGAGGCTGCAACCAAAGCGGCGCAATCCCGTCTGGTGCGCTGGGAGGCTGACGCCCTTGAAGCGATCGCCCGCACCGGCATCGTGTCGAGTGAGGCGCAGGCTCTACTCGACCAGATGGCGTCCATCGACATGTTGATGCCGACGCTCGCCCTGCCCCCAACAGCAGAAAACGTGGTGACCGAGATGGTCACCGCCGAAGGCAAGATGCCCTGGGTCTCGCACAAAGACAGGGACGACTACTGGGAACTCGATGATCATGCGTCCCGGTGGCGAGAAGCAACGCGCTTCCCGCACTCCCAACCGCAGAAGACAAATACTCGGCCCGCCTGGGAGCACGTGCGGCTCGTGTTCGTCGCCTTACCCGTGAACTCAGGGAGGGATCATGATCATCGAAGAAGGCCGAAGCCATCACAGCCATGGCGGGGTCAGCGAGCCCTTTTCGCCCGTCGTTTTCGGTGTGTCACCAGTTCCTACCGACTAGAGACGGTGGCATCGGGGTTCCATTTCTCCAACTCGGCCCAAAGGGTTTCGTCCACGCCCTGGGGCGAGCTGAACGAGATGCTTCCTGAGGTGGCGACTACTCGGAACGGTGAGAGCCCGTACCAGTCACCCGTCATCTTGTTGATGGAGATCAGCTGGCCTGGTTGAACGATCAGTTTCCGATTCCTTCTCATGAAGGTGGCGGTTCCTGACGCATCAATCTCGACCCGCCGCGCAGGGAACACGAGGCTCCACAGAGCGAAGCACGCCGCAGCGAAGCACGCCGCAGCGAAGAGGTAGAACCCCCAACCAGAGCGAGACTTGACGGTAACCAAAAGGCCGACCACACCGAATAGCAGAAAGAGCACCGTCATGGCGATCGAATAGAGATCGCCCACGGTCGGAAACAGTGTTTCCCAGACCCGTGGATGCGGCGTGGTCACAGAGTGCGCGTCGTACGCACTACGGCTGGGCTCAACCACGGCGGGTGCGCCACCACACGGCAAGATCGGCAGCGGACCTCGAAGCGTGTCCACTTGAAGACGGTCAGTTGCAGGATGAGCCAGACGACCATGACCACCAAGAAGATCGGCCCGATGATCCGCCCAATGCTGACAGGTGATCCGGTATCCGTGAGATTCAGCACAAGTCCGAGTGTCGGGACGCCAAGCACCACTATGACTGCAACTAGGTACAACCGTTTGCGTAAAGCGGTGCTTCGTGGGGCTACGTCAACCACGACGCTGAGAATAGATCAGGGAACTGGCCCACCAATCTGTGGGGATCATCGCCTAGTTCGCTCGACCAGGTTCAATCAGTGGGATCGTAGTAACTGCTCAGACGCCATGCCAGCGAGATGCCCACCCCCGGGTCACCAACGACCCTGTGGCGATCAAGATCCCGCCAATGGCAACACCCAACTGACCGAAGATCCGGATCCCGTAGATCGCTGACCAATCAATAAGTAGTCGACTCCGATACCAACGATCGTCAGCCCGATCGCAATGAACAGGACCCGGCCAAAAAACGGCCACCGCCCTATTCGATTCCGAGTCGGCTGGGGTCCATGAGCATTGAATCGTAACTGCAAACGAACGGAAGTGTGTGGGCGCATCGGTAGGCCCGACCCCATTGGCCCCGGATGTCGGCAACACCTGCCCATGACCCACCCGGAACGACGCCCTGGTGTGGCTCTGGCTTCCCGTAACGCCTGCCTCCCCCCTCCCTGGTTCGCTCTCTCGCCAAGGCGAAGCGTTCCCAGTGCCAGAGCGAGTTTAAGCGAAAGTACCGACCGGCGGTTGTTGGCGAAACCAACTGTGCGACGAAGTGAAAGATTCAGAATCGGGTTGCGTTCGGTTGCCCATGGGTACGCCCAGGCGATGGCCCCCAGGGTTTCGGAGACCCGACTTGCTCCCCCAGGGACAGCGTCCCGACCGGCAACGACTTGAAGGTCTGTTCTGCCTGACCCGCTCGCTTTCGGTTATCGCTCGGAGCGAAATAGCGAACACGGACATATTACTTTCTGGCCCCCCAAATAATGACGTCAGCTCAACCAGTTTTCAGTGATTTATTCGGTGGTTTTAACTGCATGAAAGGTCCGATCATTTTGCTGGCCGAGTGTGTCTTTCTCCTGGTTCACCAGCGTCTCTGACCAGGCCACAGAGGCCCCTAGACGGCCCGGATCTCCCTCCGAAAGGGGTGGCGAAGGGGTTGAAAGGGAACTGGCCTCTCCGGCCCTTCTAGGGCCTTAGGAGGCACCACCAAAAGAGATGCCACCGAGGGAAGAGGAAAGAACCCCCGGTGGCTGCGGAACAACGGTACCCCGACGAATCACCCGACCCATACCCCCCAGGCAGGAACTGAGGGTCTGAGTAGTACCCGCAGTGTGTGCGTTCTTCGGTGAGTACCTGGGGCGGGTTTGGTCAGCCTCTGCGTACCCCCACTTCAAGAAGCGATTTCAGGCGGTACGTCTCCAGAGGCGTGCCTGGTGTTCTGTGTAGGCCCGCTGGCATCGGGCGCTTCGTCGTCCTGGGTCTTTTTCGTTGGGGGTCTTGTGGTAGTTCTTCATCGTCTTCTTTATCGTCACGGCGGCAACTTCACGTCGCAGGCAGCCGCACGACCGCGACGTCCCCGCTCAGAAGGCTTCCCCGTTCACGAGCTTTTCCGTCCCGCACTTACAACGGCAGAGCCACCGCGAACCTTTCTCCCGTTGATGGTCGGGATCCGTCCCGACCACGATCCATCTTCCGAATACGTCGCCTTGATGAATGTTCCGCTCCGCTGGATCGGTCTTGCGTGAAGCGGACAACGCATCTTCTGGTGTCCACCAACCCTGATCGAGTCGCCTCCAGAAGGTCGTCGCCTTCACTTGACAAGCGCGGATCCCTCACCCATTCGTCTGCGCTCTTCGTTTCACCGAATGCCGCGACCATGCGTCGGGTCCACCTGGTGCTACGAGCTTGTTCAGTGTGGAGTACCCAGGAGCAGTTCCCTGGTTCGTAGTTGCCGTCGATCTTGGTGCGGCTGATGACCAGTCCGCTTTGGTAGCCGTTCGCTCTCGCCCAGTCTCTGAACTTCAAGAAGTCTTGCCATTCATCGCAGAGAGAGATTCCCAGCCCGCCATAGTTCTTGTAGTCGGGGTTGTTCTGATTGGTGCAGCGACTTCGTATGTTTGTCCAGATGGTGAAGGTATGGTGGTCAGGGGACCCCTTCAGGCTGGCACCAGGGTCTGCCCAGAGTTTGGTTGACTCCTAACCTGACGAGTACCTACTCGCAGGAAGGATGTGCACCATGGCCAAAGCCTTTCCCGCCGAGTTCCTCGCGACGTCGTCGCCGTGGCTCGTAAACGGGAAGCACCGATCAGCCAGATGGCCAAGGACTTCGGAATCTCAGAGGCCACCTTGCAGCCTGGCTCAAGAAGGCCGACGTCGAAGAGGGTGTCCGCCCCGGCCTGACCGACGCCGACGCCAAAGAGCTGCGTGAGTGCAAGAAGCGCGGTCGCTCCTGGAGCAGGAGAACGAGATCCTGCGTCGGGCCGCCGTCTATCTGGGGCGCGGCCCACCCAAAATGATGTACCCGCTGGTCAGCGACCTCGCCGACGAGGGCATCCCCGTCGCGCGTGACCTGTCGGGTGCTCGGATTCTCCAAGCAGGGCTATTTCAAGTGGCGGGCCAAACCCGTCTGTGATCGGGACCTCTCCGACGCCTATTTGATCAACGCTGCCTTCGACGCCCATCACGATGACCCCGGCTTCGGCTATCGCTTCATCTCCGACGAGCTCGAGGCCCAGGGCATCGTGGCCTCAGAGAACCGGGTGCAGCGCCTGTGCTCCTTGCAGCGGATCTGGTCGGTCCACTCCAAGAAGCGGGGCATCGACCGCCGTCCGGGCCCCCCGGTGCACGACGACCTGGTCCAGCGCAACTTCACGGCCGCCAGCGACCAACATGCTTGTGGTTGACCGACATCTCCGAGCACCCGACCGGCGAGGGCAAGCTCTATCTCTGCGCTGTCAAGGACGCCTGCTCCAATCGGATCGTCGGCTACTCGATGGATGCTCGCATGCCCGCCGCCTTCGCCGTCAACGCTCTCGAGCCAGCGCCCTCGTCACCCGAGACGCGCCTCGACCGATCGTCCACAGCGACCGGGGGTCGCAATTTCGATCGCACGCATTCGTCAGCGCACTGCTTGGGGCCGCGAGCTGCGGGGATCGATGGGAAGAGTGGAACGTGTGCCGACAACGCGGCCATGGAATCATTTTTCGCACTGGTGCAGAAGAACGTGCTCGATTCCCAGCGATGGAAGAGCGCGAGGAACTGCGTCTCGCCATCGCCACGTGGATCGAGAAGACCTACAACCGCCGCCGCCGTCAGCGTGGACTCGGACGACTCACGCCAGTCGAATATGAGACTATCTACAGCGTCGCAAGAGCGGCCTGAGACACCAGACCAGCCGAGTCAACCAAAAGCTGGGCGGACCCGTGGCAGAGACGACGCCTGGAGGGTATGTGGGTCGCGCCGCCGGATTGATCGGCAACTCCAGAGTGTTGATCGTGTTGGCTGGGCCGTACAGCTCCATGTCGGGCCGATCACCAGTCGGCACCGACGCCAGTCGGTACCCTCTGGGCCGCTCCTCCACTGAGACCGTTTCCATTCCCGGTCGTCGGCCGCGGCCTCGCTGGCACGCCAGCGCCACCCCAGTCGTTCCCGTTCCCGTCTGGATGGATACCGACCTGCCTCGGCCCCATAGTCACCGCCGACATGCCCACGCCGTCCCTGGGGGGTGCGATCACCGCGTTGTAATCGTCTGGCGATCCCGTCCAGGGCTGTCGACCCTCGTATTGCGCCCTCAAGCGGTCTGATCTTTGTAGTGATCGATGCCACGCTGCTCCCCAATCGCTGCCATCTTGCTTCTGCCTCTGGTGTGCTGTCGTCACACCTGCAGCACCAGCACGAGCACCACCGCCTTGACCGAGGCCGGTCGTCTGAACCCTTGGCGTTGCGTGTGCATACGGATGCACGGGGTTTCGGTAGTCATAGCTGCCTTGCGTTGTCGTGGGCTCGTCAGCGGTGTACTGATTGAACGAATCTGTGCGCCTTGCCATGTCGTGGTCTCCTCAGTAGGTCTCGTAGCGGTGGAAGGGAACGTCTCTCTGCCATCCGCCTCGTGGCGGCGGCTCCCTGCGGTCCTCATAGAGGTGTCCAGAGCGGTGGCGACGACCCTCAAAGCGCCGGTCGTAGAACCCGACGGTGGCGTGCCAGGTCGCTAGGTCAACAGCCTCTTGAGTGGCAGCATCGAACTCAGCTGCTCGACTTTGCTGCGGACCGTGCTGGATCTCTTGACCGACCGGGAGGATGCGTGGACCTCCCGGATCGAGTACGTCGGGCCCAAGTCGCTGGGGATGTTCATATCCGGGCGGTACGCCGTGTGGCTTGAGGGGATCACCGGTTTGTTGCTGCAGGTGCGTGACCATCTGGTACGTAGGGCCGTGATACTCACGTCGAGGATCAGGAGTGGATCGCTTGGAGGGCAGTTCACCGTCATCACGGTTTCTGACCACGGCCCGGACCAGAGCAGAGTCAGCAAAGTGTTGTACGTCGTTTCTCATCAGCGCCGCCTCCAGTTCGCCTGATTCAGCATGTCGGCGCGATGTTGGGCCTGTTCTCTGGGCTTGGTGCTCCCTTCCCTCAGATACCACGGCCCGCCTCTGATCGCGCCAGTGGCGACATCGATGACGTAGTAAGCGGCACCTCGTAGGTCCACTTGATATTTGTCGTGCGCGATTCCGACCTCACGTTCGTGATGCTCGTGCCGCTTCTTGGTGTGTGTCATGACCGGCCCAGACGATCTGCGAGCCACGCTTCACCCTCGGTCAGCGGTTCTGGTTGTAGTGGCTCTGGCTCTTGTTCACGTCCCGGCACGAGACGCTGCGCGTCGAGGTATTCCGAGTCGCCACGAGGATGGCGTGACGTACGCGTCTCAAACTCCACGCTCGGGTCTCTCCGTCATGCTTGGATCGACTCGTGGCCGAGAGATCTGAGGAGGACCCATGACCGCGTTCTTGAGGGGCGAAACCATGCTGGCTGGAGTAGGAGTGGCCGGGACGAAGTCGCTCAACTCGTTCCCATCGAGCATCTTCGGCGGCTGCCCGCTCAAGTACGCCTCTCTGGTTCCGTACGAGACCGTCTTGTCGCCATAGCGCGCCATGCCCATCCCAGCCGCCAATGCTCGCTGCACCTCGTGGCGATCTTGACCATTCATCCGGGCGCAGAACGTCTCGACGTCAACTTGTCGAACCATCACTTGCTCCTTTTCGTCTTCGCCGTCGTGGTGGTGGTGGACTTCGCCGTCTTCGGCTTCGGCATCAACTCCTTGGCGTAGAGGCGTTGATCAGGAAGTGGGCTCCGCCGTCCCGTCGGACGGTCAGCGTCAGAGCCCACGGGCCGGTACAGCTGCTCAGCCATCTTGTGCATCGCCGTCGACATCCGCTGGCGGTCGCGCTGACTTAGTGAGCTGGTGACGCTCTTCCAGTCACGAGGGGCAGTCCGAGAGTTCCTCGCCTGGAGTTCCTTGCTGGCGTTGCCGTTCCGCCCATCCTCGTTCCGTGGTCCTGTGCGCCCAGGATGGACCGTGCCACTCCCGCTTGGCGTGAGCGGCTTGCCGGTGACTGCCTTGTTGCGAACCGTCGGCTTCGGGGGGGCCTTCTTCGCTGCCATCCGTCTCTCCTTTCGCTCACTCAAGTCTCACAGGGTCGTCCGATCGCACCGCGACCACCCAGGCAGGTGGTCGAGGAGCGCCACCGCTGGTGCGAGAAACTTGCTGTGACGAAAGGAGAACACGCGATGTCCGATGGAATGATCCGCAGTCACGATCCTGCCGACACAGGTGGTGTCGCTCTTCCCGGTCTTGCTGGGCAGATCGGTGGAACGATGTTTGGATTGAATACTGCTGTACGGCTTGGAAGTCGTTGGCCTGAGTACCGAGAGGTTTGGCGGCAAGGGAAGCAGTTCCGCCAGCCAGGCAAAGACTTCAACGACGGAGCGGTGGCTCACACTGTTGGGTCGAGCGCAGGCCAGCCGGTA
The DNA here is from genome assembly GCA_963767195.1 of uncultured Acidimicrobiaceae bacterium. Lineage (GTDB taxonomy): Bacteria > Actinomycetota > Acidimicrobiia > Acidimicrobiales > RAAP-2 > Bog-473. Next base: position 292,438 of record CAVYDA010000002.1, read on the forward strand.
CTCGACGCTGGGATGCTCTAAATCCCTGGCGCTTCACACAGCTCTACGGGGCAAACGGCTATCTGGGGCCGTTTTCTGGGGTGACGGGGTGTTCCTTTCCGCCCCGTCACCCTGAGCCCTTTAGGTTTCGGTCTCCGGCGTCTGCTGTAGCGCCTTGATCCTGACCAGCCGTCGCCGTGGTCCTGTCTGTGTGCTTGAGCCCGAAGAGCGCTTCACGAGCCGCCTGGGCGGGTCTGGGGGCTTCTGGCCTTGGATGGACCACCATGGGGTTGGTCGCCGCTCCCTTGGGTCCTCGTTTCTCTCCCGCCAGTACTGCTCAACGGTGATCGCATCCCAGTGGTCTTCTTCAGCCACAACCTGACCCCCGTCTCGACGTTTTGGTCAGTATGCGCCCCGAAGTCGCCCCATGAAGCCCCACCGATCGGCTCGTGGGCTCTTGAACCTATTCTTCCTCGATCACGGAGCGAGCGGCCAGCTGGGCGCGCTGCAAAGAGTTCAGGCTCGGCTCGGCGTAGGCGAAGGACACCAGCGCCACGTGCATACGGTCGAGGTCGCTCTCGGACACCGAGACGACGCTGGGGGCGAAGCCCTGCTCGACGGCGATCTCCTGGACGCGATCCCAGAGTTGCTTGCCGATCTTCGTCGTCAGACCGATCGATGCGGGGTCCCAGTCCATGGAGTGTTCCCTCGCAAGGTAACGGTGGAGCAGAGCGAACTCGTCTCTGCTGAGCATGATCGTGTCTGATTTCGTAGTAGCCATCACACATTCTAGTAAAATCGACGGCGACATCCGCTTCACACGGAGACACATTTTTTCAGACTTTGATCGACCCGACGCTGGATCTGGGTCAGCCAGTGGTCGAGCCACTCGGCGGTCGATCCGCCGTGCTGCACGGCGGTCGTGTCACCCTCTTGGAGGCGGGCAAGCTTCACGAGCATGTCGGTCTGTTCGCCTCTGCGTGATCCAGGTCAGTCCCTGGCACTCTCGTACGCTTGAAATGGCTGTGCTCCGAGGAACGCACTCCCCGGAGCACTCACAGACGTGACGACACAAGGAGGTGTGCCGATATGAGCGACGTTATCCCCGCCAGGCGACTCGTGCGGAGAGATCCGGCAAGTTCCGTCACCTTCACCCACAAGCAACGAGACCGGGCCTACAAAACCACGGTCGAGCGTTATGTCGCGTGGGCACGGGAGCTACTCAATGAGACACCTTGTGTGCTCGACAACGACGTAATTCGGGAGCGGCGAGTCGAGGCCGCAGCAGCCGTGCTCGATGTGCTCTGGAGCGTGATGGCGGAGAAGGCTGCGATGGATGGTGATCCGCATCCTGTGCCCGGACTCATTTGGCATCACTTCGCGGAGGAAGAGCGGGAGCAGTTGGCACTCCCAGCGTCGTAAACGGGATGAGCGTGAGAGGGCCGAACCTAGGCACATGGCAGGAACATTGGGATCGGGTCCAGATCGGCCTTGAACGGGTCAAGGACATCTACGAGGGAAGGACCGGGCCTGAGCGCTCAAGTCACGGTCAGAGGAATAGTCGCCTCAACCGTCGTCTTGGTTTTGACCGTCGTGTTTCCATTGACGGTCCTCACTACCTCGGTCGCGCTGACCTTGATCGACCTCGTCTTGGGGTGCAACTTGTTGGAAGGCGAACCCGAAAGGACTCCAGCAGAAGACAGCGTCAACCATGTCGGCAGGCTGACGCCAGCCCACTTGATGCTGGTGACGTGCGGAGGGGTGCTCATCCCTGCTCCCTGGGTGCTGAGTGTGACAGGGCCGTACGCCTCGCCCGGAGTGGCGTTGGGAAGTGAGGTAGTCGTTATCTGGAAGCCGCCGCCTCCTTCCACGGCTCCCATCGTGCAGTTACCCTCGCTGGCGAGGCCCCGCTGATCTGTACGTGGGCATACCTGGATCCCGTTCAACGTGGTGCCAAGCGGAATCACTCCGATCGCTGGACTCCCGCTTGCAGGCAGAAGGGTCTCGGTCGGCCCTCCATTGTTCTGCAGTGGACCAAGATCGGGATTCGTTGCTGGAAGGTCGTGGTTAGCCGAACTCAATCCACAGGAAGTGTCGTCGGCGAGGTTGTAGCCGCCGTCTGAGACACCGGCACAGTCAGGTCCCCCCGTACTATTCGCCACGATGCTTGCCGACAGGGTCACGCTGCAACAGTTGTCCTGGATGATGCCGTAGCCTTCTTCGTTGCTGTTGCCAGATAAGGTGCTGCTCGTTACGGTCACGGAACCTCCGATGGTAAAGATGGCTCCGCCTCCACCAACATCGCTGTTACCAGTGATGGTCGTGTTGGAGACGGTCAGCATCCCTCCATTCTCGATGCCCGCACCGTTGGAAGCGGTGTTGTCCGACACCGTGCTGTCGGTAAGGGTCATAGTGCCAGGGCAGCAAATGCCGCCACCGTCGATGGAGGCGGAGTTTCCTGAGATCGTGCTGTCAGAGATCGTCGCTGTGCCCTGGTCAGCGATGCCGCCACCGGAACCGCCTGAAGCGACATTGCCGGTCAGTGTGCTGTTGACAAGGGTCAGCGTGCCGAGGTTATCGATGCCTCCGCCTCCGTGCCCATTGCCAGTCATGGTGTTGTTCGATACCGACATATCAGTCAGCGTGATGTCGCCATTATTCAAGACGCCACCGCCTTCATCGGCAGCTGATCCGTCTTCGATGGTCAGCCCTGAGATCGAAACAGTTGCGCCGGTATCGATCTGAAACACACGACTTTGGTTGCTTCCACTGACGGCGAGGGCACCTCCGCCGGGGCCATCGATGGTCACACTGTTTGAAATCTCGATCTGCCCACTGGTCAAGGCGATAGTCGAGCACGAAGGTGATAGAGCGAAGCTGATGATGTCACCAGGCTGCGCATCCAGCACCGCCTGACGCAATGATCCTGACCCTGAGTCATTGCAGTTCGTCACTTGGACGTCTGCGGCTCCAGCGCCTTGCGCAGGAATCAGGGAAATGGCACTCCCAAAGGTTGAACACACCAATGCACCGGCAAGCAACAGTCGATTCTTCATATCAACAGACCTCCCGATCGCCTACCAACGATCTATCAGATCCTGGACATCCCCGCTGTCTTTTTTGTTTTACCTCGCCCGCCGCCCGAACTCACGCAATCCCGTCAGCGCGACGCCGCCTTCCATTGCGAAGTGGAGCGCTTTGTGGCCGAGGCCCCATGGCGAGTCCAGGGTGGCCGAACGGGGCGACCCCACTGACGGTCCGAGCGCCTCCTATCCCTTTGTCACGGTGAGGGTTGTGGTACCCGAAGACGTGGCATAGCCGCCACCGCCGGAGTAGGTTCCCGTCACGGTGTCGGTGCCCAGCGGGGCGTTGGTGGCTCCGCAGGCGGCGACGCCACCGGACAGGACGGCCGTGCAGAGGTTCGTGGAGCCGGTGGTGAAGGAGATCGTTCCGGTCGGCGTGCCACTACCAGACTTTGGGGTCACCTCGACCTCGTAGGCGACCCTGGCGCCAGAAGTCACTGATGTCGGCATCACGGTCACCGAGGTGGTGGTGGTTTGCTTGAAACCCACCTCGACCGCCCCGATGGTGCAGCCAGTCTCACCGTGTCCGGGCCGGGCGACGCCACGCTGATCGGTGCCTGGGCAGACTGGGATCCCGCTCAAGTTGGTCCCGTTAGGGATCACATCGTCGGCCGCGCTTTTTTTGCTGGGCAGCATTGTCTCGGTCGGTCCGTTGTTGTTGGCGAGGGGGGCCAGGTGCGGGTTCTTGTTGACGAAGTCGATCCCTGTGAAAGCGCAAGCCGTGGCGGTCGTGTCGTTGGTCAGGTTGTAACCGGCGCTAGTGAGACTTCCGGGGGATGCCTCGCAGTTGAAGGTGGTGTTGTTGGCCACGATCGTGGCGCCCAGAGTGGCGGGGTGGCCGCTATTGCTGTAGATGCCGCCGTCGGTGTTCGCCGAGATTGTGCTGGCGATGACCGTCATCATCCCTGAGTTGTTGATGCCCCCGATATAGCCGCCGCCACCGGAGTTCTGGGCGACTGTGCTGTCGGCGATGATCATGGTGCCGGTGCCGTCGTTGCAGATTCCGGCGCAGGCGCCGCCGCCGTTATCGTAGCCAGCGTTATCCGTTACGGTGCTGTTGGTGAGCGTGAGCGTCCCGCTGTTATAGACGCCAGGAGTTCCGCCTTCGATGGTCAGATCGTTCAGGGTTACACCGGCGACGGATCTATTGACATGGACGACACCGTTTGCGTCAGGGTTTTGGGTGGTGCCGTTCAGCACCGCAGGCCCGGCGTCGCCGCCGGGCCAACCGGTGATGGTGACCGGCGATGGCGACGATGTCGATATGATCACGTGGTCGTCGATCGTGCCCGAAACGTTGATGGTGGCGCCGGAGGCGGCCTGGGTGAGAGCGTAGGTGACGGTTTTGCACGGGGCCGTCGACATCTGACAACTACCGCTGTCGACACCTGTCTGCGACACGTACAACGGCGGCGGTGTCGTTGCCTGGGCATCCACGGTCGTGAAAACACCCAAGGTCAGCATCACCCCCGCCCCCAGGACAATCGCCAGGTATCGCCGTACACACCGGCGCGTAAGAGAAAAAGCTTGCGTGCTCACGGAAACCGCCCTTCCGCCTGCCAGTGATCGATCTGATCGGGAGCAGCAGCGGGACACTACTCCCCACGGGCACTGACCGCGCAAGTGGCAGGCGTGCGCAGAGGTGCGGATGTCGCCGAGATAGCCATCCGACAGGTCAGAGGACACGGCGCGCAATGTTGCCAGAATGGCCGATCTGTTTGGTTCTATAGAGGACGGCGGGGTAGGGCGCATCGCGCCCAAGTGCCGGGCGCAAGACCGAGGAGGATCATCAGGTCAGTTTCGCCCGCCGCCGTCCGAACTCACGCAGTCCCGTCAACCCGTCGAGATGGTGGGCACAGCTCCACACTCGCCACCACCGATCTCCGCTCGGCGCGAACCACCTCCCGGTCGCTCCCCCTCGTCAACCAAGAGGAGACACCGGTAGCATTTGGGCTAGGGCCGGGACACTGAACTCCCCGACCCATCAGCACACACTCCGAGACAGCGGAGGGCATGCCAGTGCCCAATCAACACACCGTAGAGCAGATCTGTAGCGGCGACCGGTTCGGATGGCTCACCGTCAAGGGAACCAAGTCCAACCTGGCGAAGGGGTACCCTCGGCGGCTCGTCCGCTGCGATTGCCGCCGGTTCAAGGTGGTTGCCACAACCAGTCTGCGGAGGGGGAAGACCAAGTCGTGTGGATGCCGTAGAACCGAGTTAGTCCGGCTGGCCCTCCGAACTCACGGCGACAGTGAGACTCGCCTGTACAACCAATGGACACTCATGCGGCAACGCTGCTACAACCCGAACCGCGACGCCTACCGTTACTACGGCGGCGAGGGCAAAGAGGTCTGTGCGGAATGGCGACATGACTATGTCGCGTTCAAAGACTGGGCGTTGACCAGTGGTGGATACCAGGAGGGACTTACCATTGAGCGCCTCGACAACGCCAAGGGTTACAGCCCTGACAACTGCACTTGGATACCTCGCAATCGGCAGCCACACAACACCAGAAGAACGGTCTGGGTCACGATGGATGGCGAGACCAAGCGCGTCGTTGAATGGGTTGAGGACCCACGTTGTGTTGTCAGCTACGACGTTCTCAAGAGGCGTGTAAAGGAAGGCTGGTCACATGAGCGTGCCATCACGACTCCGACACGGCGTAGGAAGACCTCGACGTGAAGGTCGGCGGCTCAGCGCAGTGCATGGCCTGCAGCCGAACGTCGTGGACCATCCGCCAGCACCGACCCACCTCGGCCACGAAGGCGTTGGCGTAGGGATCACCGGGTTGGGGCATCACGGCAGTGATGACCTATCCGATCGTGAGCTGAGCAGTAGCGGGCAACGGTCCACCCACGATAGGAGTCTCGGTACCCGGCTGATCGCAGGTGATGCCGTTGGTGGTTGCGAGGCCGAACTGAGACGAGACGTGCTCCCCGACGAACTGGCCCGACACAATCTTGCCGGTGATGGTGATCACAGTTCCTCCAGATCCGTCGCCCGACAACGTCAAGCGCAGGTGGGCAGTGGAACCGCCACCGGTGGGCCACCCGAAGAAGACCGTGCCCTTCGCCTTGCCGCTCTGGCAGGTCTGGGCGGTCGACGTGAGAGTTCCGCTCATGCTCCCGTAGGGGATCTGCTCCGGGGTCTGTGCAACCAGATAGAACGTGAGCGCATCCTGTGTGGGCACGCTCGTCGTCGGACCGAGGGCAGTGCTGAAGGCAACGGCCCCACCGCGGATGTAGTAAATCGCGCTCGTCGCTGGCTGAACACCATGGGCGACCGTGTGGGGTGGAGACGCTTCGCCTGCCGGGGCTGGTCCGAACGCGAACCCTCCTATGAGCGTTGCGCCAGCGAGAAGCGCTCCAATCGCTGCCAGCTTCGGTTTGGTCAACATGGTCTTCCTCCGTTCGCCGCCCGCAGGAAGGGACTGCCGCTCCCGCCAGCGGATCAGTAGTTCGTCGGCGTCATCATGGCCGAGATCGAGGGCGGCAGCAGGAGATCGCCACCGAGAGTCCATCACCTCTCCTAACCTTCAGCAGGTGGCGGGCAAACTGCTGGCGACTACGGTCGCAGAGTTCGGGCTGGGCATCCAAGCATGGTGGGGTGCCACTCACTACGACCCTCGCCTCGTCGCGCAGGTCGCCTGGCCGAACCAACCGAGGGAGAAGCCACATGATGGCGGGTTCTTCACTTCGTCGCGGAGGGGCTACACCTCGGCCTGGATCGACTATCAGGCCAAGACGCCCAGAGCGACCGAGTCTCGGACCACCTACTTCCTCCAGCCTGATCCCAGTGCGGTCCTGTGTGTGATCGACTCGCCCGATGACTACGACCGGTTGGTAGAGACCTACCCCCAGCGCTACGACAACCGGAACGATCCCAGGGTCTGCCCCCACTGGAAGCGCCTGGCCGTAGAGGGACACTTCGACGCGATCCACATGACGGCTGTCGCCACCGAACATGACTGTCGGTACGCCCACAGCTGGGCGGTCGAGTCCACACTCTGGCTCCGGCCCAAGCTGACACTGCTCGACCAGGTGTGAGGTCCCTCGATGGCCCCCAGACGCGTCTGGATCCCGGAGCAGTACCGCCCCGTCGGCCCATCCTTAGGCGCTCACGCGACCCTGACGGCCGGACTCCGGCCGGTTGATCGCGGTCTCCGTGCCACTAAACGTGCCACTACGCACACGAAACGGGGCGTAATAGAGGTCCCATGCGTAAAGGTAGAAACGATCCTTTAGGGTCGTGATCAGGGAAAACCCGTCCGGCCTAACGCGGCAGACCGAGCACGTGCTCGCCGACGATGTTCTTGTTGATCTCGGTCGTGCCGCCGGCAATGGACGCCTGACGCACGCCGAGGAAGTTCTGCGCCCAGCGGTCGTCTGCGCCGAGTGCTTCGAGCCCGATGAGGTCGACCGCAAGCGCAGCCAGCTCCTGGTCGCAGAAGGCCCAGGAGAGCTTGGCCAGGCTCCCACTAGCTCCGGCGGCTGACGGGTCGGCGAGAGAGCGTTCCGTGAGGTAACGCATGCACCGGATGGCGACGAAGACCCGGGAGAGGCGCTGCCGCAGCACGGGATCGCGCAGGCCTTCGCGGCGCGCGCGGGTCCGCCAGAAGCTCGTCGAGGCGGTTGGCGAGCGCCAGGTGCAACCGGGCCACGCCGGCGCGCTCGAAGCTGAGCGTCGTCATGGCGACCGACCACCCCTGATGCAGCGGGCCGAGCATCGCCGATCGGGGGATGCGGGCGTCGGTGAAGAACAGCTCGGCGAAGGTCTGCTCGCCCGTGATCGTGGTCAGCGGTCGGGCCTCTATCCCCGGCGTCCGCAAGTCGACCAAGAAACAGGTGATGCCGGCGTGCTTCTTCGCCGTCGGGTCCGTCCTCACGTACAGCTGGCACCAATCGGCCAGGTGACCGAGAGAGTTCCAGGTCTTCTGCCCGTTGATCACGAATTGGTCCCCGTCTTCGACCGCGGCCGTGCGCAGGGAGGCGAGGTCCGATCCGGCGTCGGGCTCGGACATACCCTGCGACCAGATCTCGTCGCCGCGCAGCATGGGCTGGAGGAACCGCTCCTGCTGCTCGTGGTGCCGAACTGCATGATGGCCGGGGCGATGTTGGACACGCCGATCACGTTCACGGGGCCCGGAGCCCGGACGCGATTGGTCTCCTCCAGATAGACGAGCTGCTCCTCGACGCCGGCACCGCGACCGCCGTACTCGACGGGCCAGGACGGTGCGGCCCACCCGCCGTCGGCCAGCGTACGGTTCCACGCCCGCAGCGCCTCGAGGTTCGAGTCCATGGGGTGCGGACCGGCCGCGACGACCTCGGAGGTGAGGTGGCTTTCGAGCCAGGCCCGCAGTTCGGATCGGAACGCCTCTACGTCCGGCGGCGCCGAAGTCGGCGTGTGCATCTGGGTCTCCCCGATCATCGCCGAGCACGTTATGCGGACCGGGCGACAGGTGTCAGATGCGTGCGGCGGGAAAGCGCCGGCTCGATGCGACAATGGCTCCATGTCCACCGATCTGCTCGAGATCCATCGCCTTCTCTACGACTACGCCTGGGGATGCGACGAGGGCGACTGGGCGTTGCTTCGGTCCTTGTTCACCGACGACGCCGAGATCGACTACTCGTCCACCGGCGGCCCCGCAGGCGGCCGGGACGAGGTGGTGGTCTGGCTCGAGTCGACCCTCTCCAACATCCGGATTCAGCACATGGTCTCCAACTTCCGGATCGACGTGACGGGCGACGCCGCTCTCGGGACGGCCATCTTTCTCGCCACCGCGCACCTGGTGGGTCTGACTCAGCCCCTTACGACCGGGGGTTACTACGACCTCCGCTTCGTCCGCGTGAACGGCCGGTGGAAGATCCGCCGGCTGTACGAGGACAACCGGTGGATGCATCCCGCGCCACCGAATGCCCGCGCCACCGAATGACGGCCCACCTGCCGGGTCCTCCGGAGAGGCAAGAGTTCACGCCGGCGCCAGCGACAAGGAGATCCACTCGCGAGACGCCCTGCGAACGCCGCGCATGTCCGTGAGCCCGCTGTCCGTGAGTCTTAGGGCAGCAAGTCCTCGCATCAGTCCGTGGAGGAGCACCGCGGTGGCGATCGGGTCGACATCGGTGCGCACTGACCCGTCTTGCTGGCCTGCGGCGATGAGCTGGGACAGCCCTTCGTAGCTTCTCCTTTCGGCGTCGGCCATGCCGTCTACCGACGCGCCGGAAGGGAAAGTCGAGCCCCACATGACGAGGAGCGCCCGCTGGTCGGGTGTCGGGATCTTCGAACATCTCAAGGTAGGCGTCCACGGTCAGGAACACCTCGTCGAGGGCCGACAGGTCGCCGATTCGCTCCGCTTGGTTGTGTGCGGCTTCCAGCATCTCCTGGCCGATTCTGCTCTGCGCTCGCTCGGCCAGCCGGGCGACCAGCACGTCTTTGGAACCGAAGTGGTGTGTTGGTAGGCCTCGGCTGACCCCGGCCCGTCCTCCGATGCTGGCCAACGACGCGCCCTGCACCCCTCGTTCGGCGATCAGCTCGGCCGCAGCATCCAGGAGGGCATCTTCGGACCGGTTCCGCCGCTCGGCTTGGCTCTGGCGCTCGCTGCGGTCTGAGCCACTCGATGAAGTTACTTGCTTGTGATCAGCAAGCAAGTACCGTGACGCGAGCTTCGGGGTTGCCTGCAGCTGCGCGGCCGGCCGAGAGCGGGGCCCGATCGACGGTGAAAGGAGGGCCATGTCGAAGTTCGATGTGGTGATCAAGGGCGGGACCGTCATCGACGGCCTGCGGACGCCGCGCTACAAGGCGGACGTCGGCATTGCCGGCGGCCGCGTGGTGGCGATCGGTCGGGTGGACGCGTCGGATGGCCGCGAGGTCGTCGACGCCTCGAGACAAGGTGGTGGCGCCAGGATTCGTCGACCTCCACACGCACTACGACAGCCAGGTGTTCTGGGACCCGTGGTGCACCATGTCGGGCTGGCACGGCGTCACCAGCGTCGTGATCGGCAACTGCGGGTTCGGTTTCGCGCCCGTGTCGGCCCGAGGACCGTGAGCGCGCCATGCTCACGCGTGTCGCGCAACGAAGCGGTTCCGCTCAAGACGATGCGCGTCGGCATGCCCTGGGACTGGGTCACGTATCCCGAGTTCCTCGACAGCGTGGACCGCACGCCCAAGGGCGTGAACGTGATGTCGTTCGTTCCGTTGGCGCCGCTGTATGCCTATGTGGCGGGCGTCGACAACGCCAAGGCCTACCGGGTCACCGACGAGCAGCTCGACGAGATGTGCCGGCTCCTCGTCGAGGGGATGGCGGCCGGCGGCTGCGGCTTCAGCGCGCAGGTCTCCGGAGAGGTCGGGAACGTCCAGCTCGACTTCGACGGCACGCCGATGGTGACCGACTGCATGACCGAGCAGGAGGTGATCGCCTTCTCCCGGGCCATGGGCTCGCTCGGTCGCGGGACGGCGCAGCTGACCGGCACGCTCGAGACGGCAGCCCTCATGGCCCGCGAGAGCGGCCGGCCCGATCATCTGGAACGCCCTGTTGGCCGACGGCGCCCTCAACCAGCACGGCGGAGCCAAGTACAGCCATCGCGACGCTCTCAAGCAGCTCGCCTACCTGAACGAGGAGGAGGGCCTCCGCGTCTTCGCCCAAGCGCTCACGACCAACTTCGTCTCCGAGTTCACCCTCGAGGACTACAACCTGGCCGACACGATCCCGTGTTGGCGGGAGGCCTGCCTCGGCACCGTCGAGGAGAAGATGGTCAAGTTCGCCGACCCGGTTCGCCGCGCCGCCATGAAGGAGATCCACGAGGAGCGCGGCGGCCTCTTCGGCGCCGGGCTACGACCTCACCGACATCAAGATCCACTGGATCTCGAGCGACGTCCCCGGCGCACAGGAGCTGAAGGAGACCTACGAAGGATTCACCGTGGGGGAGGTGGCGGCCCGAGAGGGCAAGCACGAGATCGACGCCTTCCTGGACGTGGCCGTGGCCGGCCAGCTCCGGGTCGGATTCGCCACCCCGATGCTGGTGACGCCGCCCGAAGCGATGAAGGAGATCGCCACTTCGCCGGTGGCGTTGCCGGGCGTGAGCGACGGTGGTGCCCACACAAAGTTCGTGACCACGGCGCGCTACCCCACCGAGCTCCTTGGCTACTGGGTGCGCGAGCACGAGATCATGTCGCTCGAGGAGGCCCACTGGCGCCTCTCCTACTACCCGGCGGTGGCCGCCGGCCTGAAGGGCCGGGGTTTCCTGGCCGAGGGAGCACCGGCGGACGTCGTGGTCTACGACCCCGAGACCGTCGACAGCACGCCCCAAGAACGCGTCTGGGACTATCCGGCCGGCGAGTGGCGCCTGATCCAAAAGGCCGTCGGCTACGACCGGACCATCGTGAACGGCGTGACCACATTCGTGGACGGCGAATGCACGGGCGCCACCCCCGGCAAGCTGCTGCGCCACGGCACCGACTGAAGGGGGAACCATGCGCACCGCGGAATCCGAGCACCGGCGGAAGCGAGATCGCGGTCTTCGACGCCGACAACCATTACTGGGAGGTCAGCGACTCCTTCACCCGCTACCGCGACCCCGCGTTCGCCGATCGGGGTGTCGTCCTGAAGGAGGTCGACGGCAAGCCCCACTACTTCTTCGGCGAGCGGGCCCACCCGATCATCCCGGGTCCGGGCGACGTCCACCCGCGCCCGCGACCCGGCGCGCTCTACGACTACTTCGCGGGGAAGAGCAGCAAGGAGCGGGTCGGGAACGAGCTCGCCTGCGAGGAGCCCGCCGCGCATCCCGAATGGTTCAACCGCGACGCCCGACTCGCCTGCATGGATGCCCAGGGCGTCGAAGCGGCGTGGTTGTTCCCGTCGCAGGGCGTCTGCATGGAGGGGCCGATGCAGCCCGACATCGAGGCGTCGATCGAGGTGCTCCGGGCGTTCAACCGCTGGCTCGACGACGACTGGGGATTCGCGTATCAGGACCGCATCTTCGCCGTCCCGTTCCTGACCCTCTCGGACCTCGACCGCGCCGTCAAGCGAGCTCGAGTGGTGCCTCGACCGCGGCGCCCGCGTCATCACGATCCGCAACGGACCGGTTTTCACGCCTGAGGGGTTGCGCTCCCCGGCGGATCCGGCCTTCGACGCGTTCTGGGCCCGGGTCCAAGAGTCCGGCATTGTCGTGACGACGCATGCCGGGTTCGAGGACGGCTACACCGACGTGGCGGCGGACATCGCCCGGACATGGGGCACCGGACGTCGCACCGCAAGGCGGCCGCCGTCCGGACGCGGCCGCCGTCCAGTCGGCCTCGTTGGTGGCCCAACTCATGAAGCACCGGCTGATCGAGGACTTCGCCACCGTGCTGGTGGCACACAAGCTGTTCGAGCGCTTTCCCCGCCTCAAGGTCGCCTACATCGAGAACGGGGCGGACTGGGTGCCACGGTGCCTCCACTCGCTGCACATGCTGGGCGGTCAGAATCCCGGGATGTTCGCCTCGGACCCGGTCGAGCAATTCATCGAGCACTGCTGGGTGGCGCCATTCGTCGAGGACAACGTCGAAGACCTGGCCCGACACCTGCCGGTCGAGCGGATCCTGTTCGGCTCGGACTGGCCGCACGCCGAGGGCCTTGTCGCAGCCGCGCGACTTCTTCGCCAATGTGGCGTCGTTCTCGCTGGACGACCAGCGCAAGATCATGGTGGAGAACGCCCGGTCGTTGACCTTCTCCTAGAGCAATTCCTCCTTCCACTCGGAATCGTCGACGCGGGCGACGATGCGTTCGGCGGCCTCGCGCAACCAGGCGAGGTCGGCCGGTTCGAACCCGTCGACGACCAGCTCCCGGACGGCCGCCACGTGCGCAGGCGCGCTGGCGACCAACTTGGCATACCCGGCGTCGGTCAGGATCGCATTCGTCATGCGCCCATCCGTCGGGTCGGGCTCGCGTCGGACGAAGCCCCGGGACTCGAGGCGCTTCACCAGATGCGACAGCCTCGACAACGAGGCGTTGGTGAGCATGGCGAGCTCCTTCATCCTCAACGTGTGGCTCGGGTCCTCGGACAACCGGGCAAGAGCGTGGTACTCAATGAAGCTCAAACCCGAGTCGCGTTCGAGCTGGCATTCGAGCGCCCACCGCAGTTTGTGCAGCAGTGTGGCGACCGCCCGCCAGGCGTCACCCTCGTCGGTGGTGAGCCACCGCACGGTCGCTTCCGTCGCTTCCGTCGTCTCCGTCCCTGGTCGTGCCGCCGTCATCGGGCCATCGTAGGACGCTCGCCGGACACACTTGACGATTCAAGTCATTTGGCGTACATTGACTTGAACATTCAAGCTATCCGGAAGGGAGGGGCGCATGCCTGCCGTCACCGTGGACAATGTGCTCGCGCTGCCCCGCTTGGCGGCCGCGGGATTCGACCCCGACCTCGCGCGGCCCGTGGTCCAGGTGGTGACGGCGCACGAGCAGACCGAGGGGGCGGGTTTTCGGATCTGGCGGCCGTTCCCGGGCGAGCTCCCCTTGGCGGCAGCCGACCCCTTCCTCCTCCTCGACCAGGCCGGACCGACCTTCAATCGGCCCGAGGAGGCGGTCGGCGCACCGTGGCATCCGCACCGGGGCATAGAGACCGTGACCTACATCCTCGACGGGGAGATCACGCATCACGACAGCAACGGCGGGGGAGGCGTGATCGCAGAGGGTGACACGCAGTGGATGACCGCAGGCGCCGGGATACTCCACGACGAGCTGCCGACAGAGCGCGCGTACCGCGAGGGCGGGCCCGTCCACGGGGTGCAGCTCTGGGTCAACCTCCCGGCCGAGCTCAAGTTCAGTCAACCGCGCTATCAGGCCATCACCGGTGGTGACCTCGGACTGCTGACGACCCAGGACGGGGGTGCGCTGATCCGGCTCATCGCCGGGGACCTGGGTGGATTCAGCGGACCCGGGGTCACGTTCACGCCGATCACGTACCTCCACGCCACGGTGGCGCCCGGAGCCCAGCTCGCCCTTCCTTGGAACGCCCAGTTCAGTGCCTTCGCGTACGTCCTCTCCGGCCAGGGCTACGCCGGCCCGGACCAGCGACCGATGGACGAGCACCAGTTGGTCGTCTTCGGTCCCGGTGACGAGATAGTCCTGCGCGCCGCCGAGACGCAGACCGGGGAGGCTTCGGCCCTCGACGTGCTCGTCCTGGGCGGCCTGCCCATCCGCGAACCCATCGTCCACTACGGGCCCTTCGTCATGAACACGCGCCAGGAGATCATCGAGGCCGTGGAGGACTACCAACAGGGAAGGCTGGGCACCATCCCGGCCGATCAGATTGCTCCGCGCAAGTTCGCCTGACGAGAGGATCCCAGTGCCCAATTTGCAGATCATCATCGGCAGCACCCGCCCGACCCGAGCGGCCGACAAGGTCGCGCCGTGGGTGATCGATCGCGCCACCGCGCACGGCGCTTTCGACGTGGAGGTGCTCGACCTGCGCGACTGGCCCCTGCCCGTCTTCGCCGAGCACGTGGGAACCATCGGGGACTTCGCCGACCCGACTTATTCGGTACCGATCGTCCGGGAGTGGAACCACAAGGTGAAGGAGGCCGACGCCTATCTCTTCATCACGCCCGAGTACAACCACTCCGTTCCCGGCGTCTTGAAGAACGCCATCGACAGCGTCTTCGTGTCGTTCGCCTTCCGCAACAAGCCGCTGATCGCGGTCGGCTACAGCGGTGGGATCGCCGGCGGGGTGCGGGCAATCGAGCACCTGGCCCAGATCGCCATCGAGGCCGAGATGGTCCCGCTCCGGGCCAGCGTCATCGTCCCCCGCGTCGGCGAGGCCTTCGCTGACGACGGCACCCCGCGAGATCCGGTGGCCGACGTCAGTCTGAAGGTGGCGCTCGACGATCTGGCCTGGTGGGCCTCGGCCCTCGGGCGGGCCCGCGGAGAGGGGGAGTTGCCCCCGGCAGCGTTCAGGGTCCAAGCGGCCGCCGCCGCCCTCGACGAGGAGGAAGACGAGGTCTTGTGATGGCGGGCGACGCTCCACCGTCTCGCAGGCGGTAGCAACGGGCGGTAGCAACGGGCGGTAGCGACGGCGGTCGCTGTGGGCGGTCGCGAACGGGCGGTCGCAACGAGTCTGGGAATATCCTTGGTCAGCGCGGCGACACGAGTGGCCGATGACGACCGATGGGAGGCGTCCATGCCCGCTGTGACCATCAATGATCTTTCGCGGCTACCCAAGATCCCCGAGCCAGACCGCGACCACTCGGTCGAGCGCCCGGTGAGATCGGTGACCACGGCACCGAGCGGGTTGGAAGGTGAGGGCTTCCCGGTCCGCCGGGCCTTCGCCGGTCTGAGCTTGCGTGACCTCGATCCCTTCGTGCACATGGACCAGATGGGTGAGGTGGACTATGCGCCCGGCGAGCCGAAGGGAACGCCGTGGCACCCCCATCGCGGCTTCGAGACCGTGACCTACATGATCGACGGGACCTTCGCCCACCAGGACTCCCAGGGGGGCGGGGGTCTCATCACGGACGGTGCCACGCAGTGGATGACCGCGGGTGGCGGAATCCTGCATATCGAGACTCCCCCCGAGGAGCTCGTGGTCTCCGGTGGCCTGTTCCACGGCATCCAGCTCTGGGTGAACCTGCCGGCCAAGGACAAGATGATCCCGCCGGCCTATCAGGGGCTCGAGGCCGGCGACGTGCTCCTGTTGTCTTCCGGCGACGGCGGGGCACTCTTACGGGTCATCGCAGGCGATGTCGGCGGCCTTCGTGGGCCCGGGTCGACGCACACGCCCATGGCCATGATGCACGCCAGCATCTCTGCCGGGGCAGCTCTCGAGTTGCCCTGGAATCCCGGCTTCAACGCGCTCGTCTACGTTCTCGCGGGATCGGGGCGGGCCGGGAGCGACGGGAGGCCGGTCCAAATGGGCCAGATGGTGGCCTTCGACCCCGGCGACTGGATGACCATCCGCGCTGACGACCGTCAGGACTCCGGTCGGGACCACCTCGAGCTCCTCCTCCTGGGAGGTCAGCCGATCGGGGAGCCGGTCGAGCATTACGGACCCTTCGTGATGAACACCCGGGCGGAGATCGGTCAGGCGCTCGAGGACTTCGAGGCCGGTCGATTCGGCGAGATCCCGCCGAACGCGCTGATGCCGCACGTACCCGACCCCGATCCGATCCGCGCCGAGCACACCGGAATCTGAGCTTCAACGACAAGGAGACGATGTTCATGAGTGACGAGAACGACATCAAGACCGCAGCCGCCAACCTCACGACCGCGATGAGTGGCCTGTTGCGCGCGCTCGACGCAGTGGCGGACGAGAGTGCGGCGGCGAAAGACCTCCCCGAGGGATTGCCCGAGGAGCTCGAGCGGCTGTCCGCTCGCCTCGACGCCTTACTCGGACTGGGCGGCTAAACCCGACGCTTCGTCCCTTGCCGCGGTCGATGACCGCGGTACCTCCGCCGGCCGATGTGCGATGGACCGTGATGCCCTGACCGCCATGCCCGAGGCCGGACCGGTCCCGGGAACGGAGGTGACGGCGGCAGCGACGACGGCCAAAGACCGCAGCTCGTTTCGTGCGCTGCGGTCTCGGCCGTTCCGCCTCTACTTCGGCGGCCAGATCGTCTCGGCCAGCGGCAGCTTCTTGCAGCAGACGGCCATCGGCTGGCTCGTCTTGGAGCTCACGGGTTCGCCCAGCGATCTCGGGCTGGTTCTCGCCGCCGGCGGGATCCCCTCCCTGCTGTTCGGCCCCTGGGGCGGAGCGGTCGCCGACCGGGTGGACATGCGCAAGCTCCTCGTGGTCACCCAGACGCTCTACTGCCTCCTGGCCGCGTTGTTGTGGGCGCTGGCTGCGGCCGGTGCGGCCAGCGTGGCCGCGTTGGTGGCCATCGGCGTGTCCGGGGGTGTCGTCCAGATCGCCGACTCGCCCGCCCGCCAGGCCCTCGTCAGCCGCCTGGTGCCGCCCGACGACCTGGCCAGCGCGGTCAGCCTCAACGGCGTGGTGGTCAACAGCGCCCGCGTGGTCGGCCCTGCTCTGGCCGGCGTCCTGATCGTGACCGTGGGCACGACGGTGTGTTTCGGACTCAACGCGTTGTCCTACCTGGCGGTGATCGCCGCCCTGCTCGTCATCCGGCCCCGCAAGGCGGGCGGACCCGCCCCGCCCGGACGTCGAGGCGTGAAGGAAGGGTTGCGCTATGCGGCCGGTCGCCAGCAGCTCTGGCTCCCACTTCTCATGATGTCGGTGGTCGGGCTCTTGGCCTTCAACTTCGCCGTGATCCTGCCCGTGTTGGCCAAGGTCACGTTCCGGGGCAACGGCGGCACCTTCGGGCTGCTCACCACCATGCTCAGCATCGGGGCGGTCATCGGCTCCCTGGCGGTAGGCCTGATCCACCATCCGAGACGTCAGTACCTCCTCTTCGCCGCCCTCGGCTTCGCGGTCACCCTGGCCGCCACCGCGGCGGCCCCGAATGTCGTGGTGGCGTGCGTCACGCTGTTCGCCGCTGGTGCGACGGCCTTCTGCTTCGTCACCATGTGCTCGACCACCCTCCAGCTGCACAGCTCGAGTGCCTACCGCGGCCGGATCATGGCGCTTTGGGTCTTCGTCTACCTGGGGACCACGCCCATCGGGAGCATCGTGACGGGGTGGATCATCTCGAGAGGCGGCCCGCGGGCCGCGCTCCTGGTCGGCTCGGGGGCGTGCCTGGCGGCGGCGGTGCTCGCCGCTTTCGTCCACACGCCGCCCAACCCCGACGCAACATTGACGGATCTGGCCCAGTGACTCGTCGCGGGCGACGGTCCGAGCTCGGGCCGATCAGCGCCTCTTGGCCTTCGAGGCGTTTCGCTTCAACCCGGCGTCGAGCAGGCCCTGAACGGCCGCGCGGGTCGAAGGGGCGATCCCGGGGTCGTGGTGGTCCATGCGGCCGGCCAGTCCGGCTCCGTCGTAGACGAGGTGGAGCTGGCGTCCGAGGCTGACCGGATCGGCCGCTCCCGCTTGCTCGGCGAGCTCTGTGAACATGGCGCGGATCCAAACCCTGAACTGGTCAGCGGCTTGCTCGACGAGGCCGCCGGCAGGTGCCTCGGTGGATGCGGCAATGAACGCGCATCCGTTGAACTCGGGTCGTTCGTATTGCTGCGCTTGGGCGTCGAAGACGGCGAAGATCTTTTGTCGCGGGTCGTCGACCTTCTGCATCGCTTCGGTCAGCCTGCTGGTGGTGTGGTCGTGTCGTGAGGCCAGGTAAGCGGCCACCAGCTCTTCCTTGCTACCGAAGACGTTGTAGAGGGAAGCCTTGGCCACCCCCGCGCGCTCGATGATCCGGTCGATGCCGACGGTCTGGACGCCTTCGGCGTAGAAGAGCTCGTTGGCGGCATTGAGGAGACGGTCTCGAGCCGAAGCGCGATCCTCGGTCGGAGCTGGCGCAGTCTTCACCGGCTACGGCCTCCTTTCAGACATCTGTCTTTTGCTCTGTCTTTTGTACGGTCGTTTCCCTGGGGGTCGAAGTGATGTCCACCCGGTCGGAGTAGAAGGCCACGTGGCCCTTGATGTCGGCCACGGCGGGGAAGGGGTCGTCGTAGTACCAGACGGCCGCGGTGAGGTCGGTTCCGTCGCCGGCGGTGATGTCGAAGTACGAGGCCTCGCCTTTGTACGGGCACCAGGTGTGTCGATCGTTTGCTCGCAGGAGAAGTCCGTCGACGTCGTCGAGCGGGACGTACAGGACGCGCGGGTAGTCGGCCTCTCGCATCTCGAGGGCGCGGTCGGTTTCGGCGATCACGACGGTTCCGCTTCGGACGATTGTGTGAGCGGCAGACCTTTCCAGTGTGATGGGGTGGTCGGGTCCGGGTGTCCGGCGCGAACGGGTGTCGGTCATCGGGAGACCTCCTTGGCCGATGGGCTGTCCTTTGCCGATGGGCTGTCGTGCGTACGAAGGCGGATCATGTTGACGGTCGCGAAGACGGCAAGGCCGATCACGACCAGGCCGTACTCGTAACTGGTGGCCACGAGGCCTCCCCCCTTCACTACGGCCAACCCGGCCACGACGGCGGGGATTCCCAGACCGAGGTACGAGACGATGAAGAGCACCGAGAGCACTCCCGCCCGCTGGTCGGGATGGGCGAGGGGAGCGACGAGACGCATGCCGCCCTGGAAACCGGCACCGAAGCCGATTCCGGCGACCGCGGTCCCGACAAAGAAGCCCAGGGCGGAATCGGCCCAGAGGGAGACCAACACGATGGCCACCCCGGCGACCAGTGTGCCGGTGCCGATCAGCATCACCCGGGGTGCCGGCGTGACCCGCAACACGAAGGTCGTCAGCGCCGCAACCCCGGCGAGGAGGCCCAGGCCGAGACCACCGTCGACAACCGAAGCCGAGCCGACGAGGTGGTCGATCAGGCTCGGTCCGAGCGAGCCGTAGAACCCGGCCAGGGCCCACACGGCGAAGAGCACCGGCGCGACCGCGAGCATGGGCCGGCGGATCTGGGAGGGGAGCGCGACCTGAGGAACCAGCGAACGCAACGCCCCAGGTGCCCGCGGGCTGGTCTCGGGCAGAAAGAACACGCCGAGGGCCTGCGCCAACAGCACTCCGGCGAGGACGAGGTAGATGAGACGCGTCGGCGCCGGCAGCCATTGCACGGCGAACGACGACAGGAGCACGCCGCTGGCCGTGCCCAAGCCCGGCGCCGTGGCATTGGCGACCGCGCCCCGCGTTTGGTCGATGTCGAGCATGCCGGCGCCCACCGCACCGATGGCGGCGCCTGCGGCCCAACCTTGCACAATCCGGGCCGCCAGGAGCGCCGCGACGCTGTGGGCATCGGCGAAGATCATCAAGGCAAGGAACTGACCGGCGATCCCGGCGAAGAGGACGGGACGGCGTCCGACATGGTCGGAGAGTCGTCCGGCGACTAGCAGAGCTGAAAGGAAGGCGAGGGCGTAGACACCGAAGACCACCGTGGTGGTCAGGGCCGAGAACGCCCACGCCTCTTGGTAGGTCGCGTACAGCGGGGTGGGGGCCGCCGACGCCGCCAGGAACGTGACGGTGATGGACGCCAAACCCACCAGTCGGAGCAGCGGATACTGAGACCTCGAATCGACGGCGGGAACCGTGACGGCGATGGAGCACTCAGGGGTAGCGAGCATCGGGCTCATACCGCGGTGCGCCCGCCGTCGACCGCGAGGGTTGCCCCGGTCAGGTAACTCGCCTTTTCGGAGGCGAGAAAGGCGATGACCTCGGCGATCTCCTCGACCTCGGCCCCGCGTCCGAGCAGGGTGGTCTGGCCGAGTCGCTCGATGAGGGGTGACCTTTCTGGCGTGCTGAAGACAGGTCCGGCGGCGACGGCGTTGACCCGGACGCCCCGCGGGCTGAACTCGGCCGCCCAGGATCGGGTCATGGAGCTGAGGGCCGCCTTGGTGGCCCCGTAGGCCGCACCTCCGTCGAGGCCGATCTGACCGGCCATGCTGGCCAGGTTGACGATGCTGCCCGAGGTCCGTTCGGCCATGCCCGGGGCGATCCCGGCGACGAGGAAGTAGGCCGAGCGCACGTTGCCGTCGAACAGTTCGTCGAACGTCGCCTCGTCCAGCTCTGCGGTTGGGCCGAACCAAGAAGCCCCGGCGTTGTTGACCAGCACGTCGACATCACCGACGTCTTCGACGAGCGCTCGCACCGCCGCAAGGTCGTTCAGGTCGGCTGCCACGAAACGTGCTCGCCCGCCTTCCGTCTCAATCTCCCGGACGACCTCGGCTCCACGCTCGGGGTTACGGCCGTGCACGACGACCTCCCAGCCGTCGCGCGAGTCGTCGCGCCGTCGCTCGTCCGATGCCCGAGGTCGCGCCCGTCACGAGCGCCTGGCCCAACTCCGCATCAGTCGTGGTGCTCGCTGCGCTCATGAGCCGCTCCTTCGAGTAGACCAGTCTGTCTACCGAACAAGGTAGACCGGTCTGTTCAATCTGTCAAGAGGAAGCGGCTCACCCCGACGGTCGAACTAACCCAAGATCTTTTGCAGTACGAGATCGGGAGTCTCCATCTGGGGCATGTGCCCGGTGGCCGGCAGCAGCTCGAAGCGCGCCCCCGCAATGGCGGCGGCATAGGCCCGGCCGTAGCCGGGCTCGACGATCTGATCGCTCTCGCCCCACAGCACGACAGTCGGGAGAGCGATGTCTTTGAGGCGGCCGAGCAGGGTCGGGTCTGCCATGGCCGGAGAGCCGGCATAGACAGCCAGGGCTGCCCCATTGGCCGCCATGATTGCTTTTTGGGCTTCGGGGATGGTGGCGGGATCGACTCGGAAGGGCTTCGGATCGTGGAACGAGAGTGCCTGAATCTCGGGCACGGAGAGCCCGGAGACGTCGGCGACGGGGTGGCCCTCCACTTCGATACCCACCGCATCGAGGAGCACGATTCCTCCAATGCGCGGTGAGCCCAGCAGGGCCATTTCGGTGGTGATCCAACCGCCGACCGAGTTCCCGATGACCGTGACGCTCTCGAGTCCCAGGTCGTCGAGCAAGGCGGCGTAGAGGACGGCGAGTCCGGCCACGTTGTTCAACCGGTCTGGCCGCGGTGTGCCGCCGAAGCCGGGATGCGTGGGGGTGAGTACCCGGTGGCCGCCCCTCTCGGCCAGCAGCGCGGCGAAGGCCGCGACCGACTGTAGGCCTGCGCCGCCGTGCAACACGAGAAAGGGCTGCCCGTCGCCTCGCTCTTCTACGGTCAATCCAACCGGGCCGATGCCGGCGACATTGAGGGTCTTGCTCGACGACACGGCGTCCGTGGTCACATTGTCATCCTTGCTGCCCGAGCTGATACGCGTGGGGCGCTCTCTGTGGCTTCATGCAACGCGTGTTAGGCGCGTCGTAGGTGCCTCGCATCGTAAAGCTCGCAGATGACCGCTGTGATCGGATCCCTCAGGGATTTTTTCAAGAATTGTGCCCCTGGGATCGTCAGCGGCAGCCTCTGGCATATCCGGGGGCGCCAAATGGCCCCCAAAGACAGCCGACCGAATCTGGTGGAAGTCTCCGACTCGCCACCAGTCGAAGAGTTGCCTTGCTGTGTACACAGGGATGGTCAGCGCCGCAATGAACTCCGCTCTCGTGAATGGCGTGTACGACGCCTGATGGCACTCAGAGCCCCGCAAACGACGCGGGTGGTACAGGACCCCGAGATCTGACTCTCACCGGCCTGCTTTGAATCGTAGACAACGAGCCTCCATCAACCCAGGACGGTTCACCGCTCACTACACCGTTTGCCGCCACGACAGCTAAGGGAAGCGCAAGTCCTGGAAGTCTTCTCGGCACGATCCCTCCCCGCCTAAGTCGACACCCACCGGGGCAGTGCCGGAATCCGCCTGGGAGGCCCAAACACGAAACGACTGAACACACAATGTCAGGGCAAAAAAGTGTTCCGGAGCTCCGAAGGCGCTGCAGAACCAGTAACTCTACTGAGGCGACCGGCCGCTTGTGCGTGCTTTTCTTGGTGAGGGATCGCGCTGCTCACTGACGTGGTGACCTTCAGCGGACCACAACCAAAGGCGGACACTGAATGCGAAGTTGGCTGGGCCTCAAACGGTACGTCCGTTCGCTAAGCATTGGCATGCTTGCACTGTTTCTCGGTTCCACCGGGCTTGCTGTGTCGGTGTCCGTTGTCTTGTCGGCACAACCCGCTGCCGCGGCTGTTGCCCGACGGAAAATCCTGTGACTTTCCTCCTTAAGCCAGCGCCTAGTCCTGGCGTCAATCGGAGCAACTGCGAGCTGGACCAGTACGGACCGCCAAATTTGCAGGGGGCGGACCTCGAAAATGCAGACCTGAAGACCACAGTCTTTTCGTTTGAGCCAATGAACATCAACGTTCAGGGCGCAAATTTTGCCGGGGCCGACTTGTCCAGCGCGCTCATGAGAGACGCAATCGGAAACGCGAGCACGAGATTCAGGTCTGCCACTCTGACTGGCGCCCTTTTGCTCTCCTCGCAACTCAGCGGGATCGATTTCTCATTCGCGGATCTAGCGTCCGACGGCAGTTCGTATACGGCTCTGAGTGTTTGCCCAATTGAGTCTCAAAAACTATCGCAACCGGGAGGGGCCAAATGAAGATCGCGCGGCTATTCGGAGCTTTGACTGTGGTGGCCGCATTGGCTGTGAGCGTCGACTCAGCGGCCGGTGCTTCTGGCTCGGATAGCCAGACGACGGCTGCGTGGCAATCCGCGATCGCGCGCATTCCGCGGCCGGGTGCGGGTTGCTTCAGCGCCTCATACCCGACGCTCGCCTGGAAGCCCACCTCTTGTCAGGTCGCACCGGCGGTGCCTTTTCCGCCGGCGCTGTCAGCGTCGTCTGAGGCAGGGAAGTCAGCTGTGCCCGCCACCGTCGGGAACGGCACCGACTACTCGGCTGGCGTCGCAGGCCTGATGAGTAGCGCTCGAGGGTCGTTCGAGAACGTCAGCGCGAACATCACGGAAACGGGCCAATACAACGACCAGGGATCGCAGCTCGCCAACACGTTCTCGCTGCAGCTCAACACGCAGTTCTTCACGACGCCCGCCTGCTCCGGAGCACAGACACCCGGCAACTGCATGGGGTGGCAGCAGTTCCTTTACGACACGCATTCGAATGACGTGTTTATGCAGTACTGGTTGATCAACTACGTATCGACGTGTCCGTCGGGGTGGGCCACGTCCCAAAGCGACTGCTATACGAACAGCCCGGGCACTGCATTCTCCGGGAGCGCACTGACCGCTGCCGATCTGGCCACGGTTCTGCTCACCGGATCGGCGGAGCAGGGTGGCAACGACACTGTCGAGTTAGTAAACAATACTCATGCCAGCAGCGTCGACAACTCGGACAGCGTGGTCGACCTAGCGCAAAGCTGGAACACGGCCGAGTTCGCCGTCGTCGGTGACGGCGGTGGCGGTGAGGCGAACTTCGGCGCTAACACGACACTCGAAGCAGAGACCACCCTAACGGACGCTGACCCCTCGACTCCGCCGCAGTGCGTCGACGGAGGGTTCACAGCCGAGACGAACAACCTTAACCTGGTCAAGACCCCGGCCATCGGAAGTGTCCCGGAGCCCACGATGGAAACCAAGCAGAGCAACGCGAGTACCAAGCCCGCGAGCTGCGCAGCGGCCGGTGCCACGAGGATCGAGACCGATCTCGCACCGACCGCAGCCGGCCGATCCGATGGATACTTGTTCGTGTTCGCGACTACGCCGACTGGCCGGATCATGTACAACCAAGCGGGCACGGGCGGCGCATTCGCCGGTTGGCAGGAGATTCCGGGTGGACTGATTACCGACGCGCCCGTCGCGGCGGGTGAACAAGGAACGACGTTGGTCGTGTTTGCGAAGACGAAGTCCGGGCAAATCATGTTCAATCAGGCGGCCAAGGGTGGGGCATTCGTTGGTTGGCAACCGGTTCCCGGTGGGCTGGTGACCGATGCGGCGCCGACTGCGGCCGGGCGCTCAGACGGATACTTGTTCGTGTTCGCGAAGACGTCGTCCGGGCAGATCATGTACAACCAGGCCGGCGCGGGCGGAGCATTCGTGGGTTGGCAGACGATTCCCGGTGGACTGATTACCGACGCTCCCGTTGGTGCGGGTGAACAGGGAACGACGTTGGTCGTGTTCGCGAAGACGAAGTCCGGGCAAATCATGTTCAATCAGGCGGCCAAGGGTGGGGCATTCGTTGGTTGGCAACCGGTTCCCGGTGGGCTGGTGACCGATGCGGCGCCGACTGCGGCCGGGCGCTCAGACGGATACTTGTTCGTGTTCGCGAAGACGTCGTCCGGGCAGATCATGTATAACCAGGCCGGAGCGGGCGGAGCATTCGTGGGTTGGCAGACGATTCCCGGTGGAGTGACCACCGACGCGCCCGTCGGTGCGGGTGAACAGGGAACGACGTTGGTCGTGTTCGCGAAGCGGACATCGACTACCAAGATCGCGTTCAATCAGGCGGCCAAGGGCGGAGCGTTCGTCGGTTGGCAACCGATCTAGCGCGAGGCAAGGATTCGCAACCTTAAGCCGTGGGGTGCCAAATGCGTTTTCGACGTCCAGCCCGAAACCCTGCTGGGTTGGCAGCGGACTTGGTCCGCCGCCGGGGGACCGATGCGCAGCGCTCAGGTCGGCCGAAGATGTCCGTCGGCACCGTCGAGATCATCCTCCGCTCGACCACAGAGAACCCGACCTGGGGCTTGCGGCGCATCCACGGCGGGCTCGCCACCATGGGCCTCCCGATCGCCAACGAACGTCACACTTCAGGGCACATCGGCTGCCGTCAAGAAGGACACGGCTTCCAAACTGAAGGTGAAGATTCCGAGCGGTGCGAAGAGTGGGCTCATCACCGTCACCACACCGGGTGGATCCGTCACGAGCGCCAAGAAGCTCAAGGTGGCGTGAGCGACTTGAGCGAAGACTTCTCATCCAACCCCTCAGGCATGACAAGTGAATTCAGCAGAGGGGGCTAGTGATCAACCGGTCTGAGGGACGCTGCAGCGCCGCTGCTGGCGGACCATGGATCAGCTGTGGATCCGCCCTTCCAACGAAATGTCGTCTAGCTCCGATCATTCACGGAACCGCATGAACTGAACGGCGCGCATCCGCGTAACTGCCCTCCTGTCAGGGGAAACTGAGGTTGTCGAAACACCCAGTTCCCATGACCAGAAGGGCACTTACGAAATGCACGGTAACAGCACGCGTCGCCTGGTTGTGGCATCGGCGGTGACCAGGTGGTCGGCCACGTCGGACTGCACGCTCTTGGGGCCTTTGCCGACCGGTTGGGACTCGGAAATGCGCTCTCTTCTCGGATCCCGTCCTCGGGGCGAACGGATGCCGCTGCACGACCGGGGCAAGGTGCTCGTCCAGTCGATGCTGATGCTCGCCGGTGGTGGTGAGAGCTGTGCGGACATCGAGCACCTCCGCGCCCAAGAGGACCTCTTCGGATCGACGCCGTCGGACTCGACGGTGTTCCGGACCTTCCACGAGATCTCCCCTGACGTGCGAGACGCGCTGGCCGAGGCGTTCGCCGCGGTGCGCGCCGAGGTGTGGCGACGCTGCGCCGCGACCAACGGGGACGGCGCCGGTCATCCTCGACATCGATGCCTCGCTCGTCGAGATCCACACCGAGTCCAAGGAGGGCACCGGCCCGCACTACAAGGGTGGATGGGGCTTCCACCCGATGTTCTGCTTCGCCGACGCCACCGGCGAGGCGCTCTCTGGAGTGCTGCGTCCGGGCAACGCCGGTGCCAACACCGTGGCCGACCACGTGCGCGTGCTCGACGCGGCCGTGGCCCAGCTGCCCGCCGAGATCGCTCTGGGTCACGGCGTCGGTGACGACGCCGCACTCGTCGTCCGTCCCCTCGTCGTGCGCACCGACTCGGCCGGATGCACCCATGGCTTCGTCTGGGCCGCCCGGGCCCGCAACATCGGGTTCTTCGTCGTGGCCCGCTCAAACGCCCAGGTCCACAGCGCGATCTTCGACACCGTCGGTCTCGAAGAGATCTGGGAACCCGCCCTCCAACAAGACGGAAGTCCTCGCGAAGGGGCAGCGGTGGCCGACCTCAGCGGGCTCGTCGACCTCTCCGAGTGGCCCGAGGGGACGCGCCTGATCGTGCGCCGTGAGCCGCTGCACCCCGGCGCCCAGCACAGCCTGTTCCCCTCGCTCGAGTTCCGCTACTGGGGTCACTACAGCGACCAGGACGGCGAACCGGTCGAACTCGACCAGACCATGCGCGCCCACGCCCACGTCGAGCTGCACATTGCAACGCCTGAAGGACTCGGGGCTCTTGGCCTTCCCGTTCTCTGACCTCGAGGCGAACCGGACCTGGATGGCGAGCGTCATGATGGCGGCCGACCTGGTGCGCTGGTTCCAGCTCCTCTGCCTCGACGGCACCTGGGCCAAGGCACAGCCCAAGGCGTTGCGCTGGGGGCTCTTCCACGCCCCGGGTCGTCTCGTGCGATCCGGGCGACGCCAAGTCGTGCGCATCTTGAACGGCTGGCCCAGTGCCGACGTGCTGCTCGGCGCCTATCGAAGACTCGAACTCATCGTCTGAACAGTCGCCGACTCTCGCTCAGTCGGCACCCATGGTGGACGAACGCTGCCCCGAATGACGCTAGCGGGTCCAAAATGACCACCAGCAACAGATGCCAATGGGACATCACCACGCCCGGGCAACCCACAATCACGCCGGGGGCACTTCAACACCTCACGTCAATGGATCCCGGGCGACGTCAGGTCATCTCGTGAATGATCGGAGCTAGGGACATTCGTTGCGTCAGTTCGGAGCGCGAGCGGATGCCAAGCTTACGGTACAGCTGTTGGAGGTGGTACTCGACCGTCCGTGGGCTCAGGAACAGCTGTGCCCCTGCCTCACGGCTCGTCGCCCCTCCGGCCACAATGACGGCCACCTGAATCTCTTGCACTGTGAGATCGGAAAACAGGGTTTCACCCCTGGAACGAACCCGGCCGCACGCGGCCAACTCCCGGTCCCCTCGTTTGAGCCAAGGTGCCGCACCCAGCCTGGCGAACCCGTCACTGGCACGTTCGAGCCATTCGATGGCGTCCTTGCGGCGACCCTCACGACGAAGTCGTTCGCCAAAGACCAGCTCGGTGCGTGCGGTCTCGAACGGCGCCTTGGCCCTGGCATGGTGGGCCAGGGCCAGTTCAAAGTGCTCGTCGTGGGCTCCTTGGGCCACAAGCCCCCTGCATCGGGAGCGGAGGGCTAGGGGGAGGTCCCCTTGGATGAACCAGTCGTGGAGGTCGTCCACGATGGATCTGGCGTCGGCAATTTTCCCCATGTGGACGTAGGCCTCCACGATGTCGGCAACCCAGGGAGTGGCCGTAATGAGCCTGAGTCCCTCGCTCTCGGAGATATCGCGAACCACCTCGAAGGCTGCAATAGCCTCTGGGAACCGGCCGGCGGTGAGTTCAACGAATCCGACTGCGCTGTGGACGGATTCGCGCAAGCAACCGAAGGTCGACGAGAGTTCCACCGCCTCCTGGCACCGTCGTGTCGCCTCGGCCGACCGTCCGAGCCCAGCCTCGACGCGGGCACGCATTATCAACGCGTAGCAGGTGACCGTCTGCTGGGAGATCTCACGACTCAGTTCCTCACCTTTGGCACCATCAGCCAGCGCAGCAGCCCAGTGGCCGGTCCGGAAGCAGAGATCGGAACGCACGGCGAGCAGATGGGGGATGCCCGCGACCTGACCAGAGCGGTGGGCGTGGTCGATGAGGTTGGCCAACAGCTGCGATGAGGCTGACCACTCTCCAATCCAAGCCAACGTGCCTGCCACCAGGACTGGCAGCGAGGCGTCATCCGGCATGGGCCCACGGGCCACCTCATCAGCGATCGCGAGCAGCACGGCGGGAGAACTCTGTAGATCACCACTCATTGCTTCGGCGACCGTTGCGATAGCGGAGATGAACCTGCGAACGGGACTCTCTCCGCTGAGCGGACGATCCAGCACGCGTCCACAGAGGGCTCGCGCATCGTCAAGACGAGAGCAGCTAAGCGAGACCAGGGCCGCAAAACCGAACGCCGTGGCAGCACGATCGGCGTCGAGCGACTTCAGCTGGTCTCCCAGCTCGACCAGCCTCTTCTGCAGGCTGGCCGGTCCGGTTGCGAACAGCTCGGGAACAGCTCGCAATAGTTGAATGTCAGCGTAAACGAGCGGATCTGTCGTCTGGGCGAGCGCCAAGTCGAACGCTTCAAGTGCCTGCACGATGGCCCCGGCCTTGCAGTAGGCGGCGCCGGCTGCAATCAACCGGGCGGTGCCGGACGCCCGCTGGGAGAATTCGGCGGCTCGCATCAGGGTGTCGCCCGCCACTCGCGTATCGCCATGGCCGAGAGCGAAGTTGGCAGCGGCCTCTAGTTCAACGGCCGTCTGCTCGTCCGGTCCCACGGATGCCGCGGCCAGGTGCCACGCTCGCCGATCAACCTCAGACTCGCTGACCACCGCGGCGAGACGCCGGTGGGCTTGTCGACGAGTCTCATCGAGTGCGTTGAGATAGACGGCGCTCCGGATGAGGGGATGAGTGAATACCACGTGCTCTGCGTCCGTCGAGACCAGCAACCCGCGATCACAAAGCGACTCGATGTCGGCAACGGCCTTCTGAGCGTCGTCCGCCGCTTGAGCCAACTCGGTCCTCGTCGCCCGTGGATCAGCGGCCGCACACAGAATCACCATCAGCTCATCGGCGGACAGAGAGGCAGTACGAACAGAGAATGCCTCCTGGAGGAGCTGACTGATCGGAACGACGCGGGGCAGTGGCATGCGACCGCTGCGCTGATCCGCCGAGAGTCGGTTGACGATCTCAACAATCGCCAGCGGATTACCACCAGTAGATCGGGTCAGCTGATCAGCCACCTCGCGCTCCACCGCTCCGTCAAGCAGCTCTGCCACATCCAAAGGGGAGAGACCCACCACGGGAAGGACGGGCATGTCCTCCGCCTGACTCAATTCGTCGTCTTCGTGGGCCGCCGCAAGGAAAAGAACAGGCTCGTGGTCCAAACGGCGGACAGCGAACAAAAGCGACTCCACTGAGGTTGCGTCGGCCCAATGCAGATCGTCCAGGATCAAGAGGACAGGTGATTCCACGGCGAGTACTGACAGGAGCGCCAGCAACGCAGCACCCAAGCCGCGCGAATCGGCGGTCGACTGCCCCCGTCCCAGCACCCCCTGAAGTGCCTGCCGGTGATCAGGCGTCAGGGAGTCGAGATGGTCCTGGAGCGGGACGACGATTTCCTGCAGCGCCGACAGAGCAATATGCCGAGATGCTTCGTTGCACCGAGTGGAGAGCACCCGGAACTCGCTCGCCTGGTCGACCGCCCAGGACAACAACGTCGTCTTCCCCACCCCAGGCACGCCACGGAGCAGGCATACGGCACCCTGCCCGCGCTGGGCGTCATCGAGCATGTTCTGTAGCCGGCTGCACTCACCGCTGCGGCCAGCCATCACCCTGGCGACGATACTAAAGAACCTGTCGCGGCAGCTTATGAAGAACTCTTCATGGGCTGCACAAGACGCGCAACCTCGAGGGGCACCTCCCATCGGTGCAGTCGCCGGTTTGTGGCCCGCCCTGAGCGCTGCCCGTTTGTCACCCACCCAGGCGCTATGGAGCATGTGACGAAACAGCGGAACGAGACTGCGATCGACAGGACTCGGAGAAGGGTCCGGCGGGTGACTTGGTGGGCGACCCGGCAGGTCATCGACCAGAAGCTGAAGCGCCGGTTGTCCCGGTCCGGCGCATGGGACGTGTCACTCAGGGCCTCCCTGGCGATGCCTCCACGCAAGGGGTTTGAAAGGGCTGATTACCCCTACCGACGCAATCCCCTTGATGTTCAATCGAACGAGAACCTCAGACAGAGGTCCTCGTAGGCCAACGTTCCTATCCGATCTGAGAGCTCGCAGCTGAAATTCATCAACTCGACGGCATCCGCCGGCATCAGGTAGCCAGAGAAAAGATCCTTGATCGTTGACAGGTCCCACTTGAGCACGAACACTCCGTGGTTCGGATAGAGGCTGTTCAGCTGACTGGCGCTGAATGGCACCGTGGTGCCGAAGAGCGCGCAGAACGCAGGGCTGTTGCCGATTCCGCCCAGTGTGGCGATCGGCGCGTCCACCTGGGGTGATCGCACCCCTCCGATCGTGTTTCCGTTGGCGTCATCCTGGAACACGACTGGCGATGTCTGGGTTGTGGCCAGGAAGGGAGGTTGAGGAGCTGGAATTCCGTTCACCACCCACTGGTTCAGCCAATGCATCGCGGCGTCGAGCACCCAGTGCGTTCCACCGGTGTTGATCGGCTCGTTGCAGTTGGGGAGCTGCGGATTGGGACTCGTGGGCGGATCTTGCATGGCGGCGAGGTTCTCGACGGCTCCCTGACCGCTCCCTATGTCGATCGGTCCGATGGAGAGACCGTAGTTGTCGAAGTGCGAACTGCCGGCGACCTCCCAGAGGCGGAAGTCCTTCGGATTGCCGAAGAAGAGGCGGTCAGTCAGGTTGCTGTTGAACACGTCGGTTTCCGTCTCGAATTCGAGGACCGGTACACCGAGGTCACTGCGGATCGTCGTCGGAGTCGGAGCCAGAATGGACGTCTGTGGCGTTTGGGAGAGTGGTGCGCCGGTGCCGGACTGGCTGTGCACCAGGAAGCCATCGTAGACGTGCGCGGTCGGCTGCACGGCGTCGATGTAGGTCATGAGCCTGCTGGCCGACTGCGACTCGCCGGCCGCGATCACCTTGTGAGGCCTCAAGCCGCCGAGGATCTGTGCCGCGTCCTCGCGAACGGTTTGACCCGCCTGAGAGAAGATGTCGTACGAGAAGCTGTCGCCAGGGTGCGAGAGCGGGGCGTATTCCGGATCGGTGTTCTTGGCAAAAGTGACACCGGCCGCCTGGGCGGAGACTCCGACCCACGCAAAGCCCTCCCGGACCAGTTCGTTGTGCGTGAGCGTCCAATCTGGGCTGTCGTCGAGTCCGCCGCTGACGTTGAGCCATTCGACGACGACCGTCCCGTTGAACCTCCGCGGGTCGATCGGGCGGTAGACGGCTATGCGGGTGGTGTACGGCGCGCTTGTGCCGCTGGTCACCTTCCACTTGCCGTCGCTGGTCAACGGGCTCGACGAAACGTAAGAGTTGGCGGTGCCCGAGATGAAGTATTGGGAGCTCTCGTAACCGACCTGCGACAGGTCGAAGTTCGTGCCCTGGAGGGTGCCGTTGAAGGTGGAAGTTCCCACGGGCTCGGGCCCGCTCACGGTGACGCCGGGTGGCGTGGCCGCCGCCGCGAACGCTGCCGAAGACGCCAACGGGATAGGCGAGCAGCAGCAGCAACAAGATGCTGAGCACCGAAATAGGCGCGGTAAAGAAACGACGTCGCATTGGATCCTCCCCGTTGTCCCCACAACCCTGTACGACTCTGGCATGAACTGGCGTTACTGTCAGATAGTGCCATAGTCACGCTAACGGCGCGAACTGATTGAGTCAAGGGGTCGACGTCGCCGCTTCGGATACCCCCGGCAACGGTCCCCGATCGATTTGGCCTCGTCTTCGGACTCCCCCGGGACGAGGACCGCGTCCAGCTGGAAGCGCCCGCCGATCGACCCGTGAGGACTCCTTAATCACGTCGCCGTCATCAACGGATGCCGGAGCGGAAACGACCGGCCGGCTCATCGGATGGACGGCAACGTCCTCGCCACCGACGCCAACGTTCCAGGGGCTCGGGGCGCTCGTGAATCTGCCGGCGCCTCATCGACCCCTGGGCAACGTTCCCTCCGTCACCTGGTCGAACTCCCAGTTCAAACGCTCGTTTGGGATCGGAATAAATGATGGGAGATATCGGTTCCAACTCATTGACAGATAGTTTTCCCACACGCCACGCTGGCGGTGAACCCAAGAGAGGAGGAAGAGATGCGTCTCTTCAAGGACGATTTTGCGGAGTTGCCTCTGTTCTCCGGGGCCAACCGATCGGAGCTCGCCCTCATCCGACGTCACCTCACGAAGCTGCCGGTTGCGGCCGGCCGGGTCCTCGTGCACGAAGGTGCCCGAGGCGACGAGTTCATGATCATCGCCGAGGGTGAGGCGACGGTGACGCAGGGAGGCCACGTGATCGCCACGCTCGGGCACGGCGACCTCGTGGGCGAGATGGCCCTGCTCAGTGACGACGGCTTCGGTCGTCGCAACGCAACGGTGACGGCGACGACCGACGGCATGGTCTACGCCGGGTCGCGGAGCGAGTTCCGCCAAATCCTCGAAGCGGTGCCCTCGGTGGCCCGCAAGGTGCGTCAAACGGCGGCCGGTCGCGCCGGCGGCGAAGTCCTCCGCGCCGCCTGAAAGCCGCGCTGGAGCGCCTCGCGGCCAGAAACCGAGCGGCCTGCAGCGAAGCCGGATTGCTGCGGTCGCTGGTTTCTCGCCCCAGAGAACACAGACCTGCGGACGACGGTGACCCGTTCGTAGGATTGATCCATGGTGATGTCGGATCGACCCGAAGTCCGGACCGCATCGTGGCCGATTGCGGCGATCGATGTCGCAACCCTGGCTTCGAGCTTCGTGGGGGCCGTGGGCCGGCTCCCGTTTCGCGACCCGTGGCGCGGCCCGAGCCACCCGCCACGCAATTTGGCGGTATCGACGACCCGAGAGCTCGTCCGGTCCCTTATCGGATACGCCTCTTCGCTACCCATCGACGAGTTTCGCTCGTTGGAACGCGTGCTCGATGACGTTGCCGGTCGGGTCCTTCCCCCTTTTGTGGCGCTCCAGGGAGTCGCCAGTCAGCCGGACCGGATCGGCGGCGTGCCAGGGTTCTGGTTCCACCCGACTACGAAGAACGTGGGCCCGTTCGGTGCCGACCGGCGGAGCACGATTGTCTACCTGCACGGGGGTGGCTACATAGGCACGTCCCCGCGGATGTACTCCCTCTTCATGGCGCACCTGGCGCGAGTCGCCGGTTGTGCG
This sequence comes from uncultured Acidimicrobiaceae bacterium, assembly GCA_963767195.1. Classification (GTDB taxonomy): domain Bacteria; phylum Actinomycetota; class Acidimicrobiia; order Acidimicrobiales; family RAAP-2; genus Bog-473. The sequence continues at coordinate 325,864 of CAVYDA010000002.1, forward strand.
GTGTTCGCCGCCGACTACCGGCTGGCCCCGGAGTTCCCGTTCCCCGCAGCCGTTGACGACGTCATGTCGGTGATCGAACATCTGCAGAAGGACGGATTGGGCTGTGAGCAACTGTTCATCGCCGGCGATTCTGGCGGCGGAGGACTGCTCGGCACGGTCCTCTATCGCATGGCCAGGGACGGAATCGGGCGTCCCGCCGGTGTCCTGATGTTCTCGCCCGAGGTGAGTCTGACCCTGAGTGAGGATTCGGTTACGGAGAACGCACCGCTCGATGTGCTTCCCTGGAACATCCCGGTCAATGCCTATCTCCATGGCGTCGAGCCCGACGACCAGAGGGTCGACGTGCTGCTCGACGACCTCACGGGTTGGCCTCCGACATTTGTCGTCTACGGCGGCGATGAGATGTTCCGCGATGCGATACGCGCCCTGGTGAAGAATCTCGAAGCGGCGGAGGTACCTCACGTCGCCTTAGAAGTCGAAGGGATGTTCCACGTGTTCCCGTTCCTTCTCCCTTGGACGAAGGAAAGCCGCGACGTGTACCGCCGGGCCGGCGAATTCGTGCGGGCGATTCTCAGCGAGCCGTAGGTGCCCGACTCGTCGTCTGGAGACGGCGAGTCGGTGTCAAGGCTTAAGACGGTGTCTGGGCAGACGGTGTCTGGGTCTAGGACGGAGACGTTTTCGTTCGCGGTGCAACAACGCAGCGTCTCCGGGCGACCCGGCTGGCGCCAGGTAGTCTCACGCTTCTTCCAATCGGTTGGAAGGCGGTAAGGCAGTCCGGACGATGGAAAGGCGAACTTCAGATGATCACGAGTAGCAACACGCACAAATCCTGGCGGCGCGGAGGAAAGCTGAGCGCGGTCGTCGCGGGAATGGCCGCGCTCTCCGTGGCGACGCTCGGCTTCGCCGGAGCAGCCGGAGCAGCCGGCGCCGGAGCCGGCGTCACACCAACCCCACAGGGCTCGGAGAAGCCGTTGGCTGCCGGCACGTCCAACAGGCTCGCCGGCTACCAGGCGACCCCGAACGGCGGCCTGGCGAGCGCCAGCGTCACCTTCACCGTGCCCAAGATCACGTGCACGGCGAAAGAAGTTGCCGACCAGGCGGAGGTCTGGAGCGGTGTTTTCACGCCCACGCTGCAGGCGTTCGCGTTGGTCGCCGGCTTTTGCCTCTCGACCGGTCCCACGTACGACTGGGAGTTCTCGACGGAGGCGGGCGACTTCAACGAGACCGGTGCAAAGGCTGGAGACGTCGTCGTCGCCTCGCTGTTCCAGTCGGGCACGTCGACCTTTGCCGAGCTCCACGACCTGACCGCCGGAGTGAACTGGGAGGCGAACAACAACACCAACCAGGGCGACACCAGCGTCGACCTCGGTAGCTTCAGCGAGGCGAACGTCGTCCCCGTTGCGACCTTCACGAAAGCCTCGTTCACGAACGCCACTGTCAACGGGGACTACCTGGGGTTCGAGAGTCCCAGCGAGTTCAACACGTTCAACGGCGGCGACCTTCTCATCAAGACCGGCCACTTGGCGACGAGCGGCACCGGCTCGACCTTCTCGACCCAGTTCAAGAAAGCCTTGTAACCGAGTTTGCGGTAACCGAGCCTTGCGCCACGCAGCCACGGCCGCTCCCCTCGCGGGGGCGGTCGTGGTCCTGGCGCGTTCGTCCCTCGGAAACTGTCCGCGAGACCCACCGAAGAGTCCATCTGTCAGCTCGATTCTCGGACGGCAGCGTCTAGGCGAGCGGATCATCCCGGCGCCAGCGGGGTCCGATGGCCGCCTGCGCGCGAGCGGTGCGTACGGCGCGGCCGAGCGTATTCAGGTCGTACGCTCCCGCCTGCCGTTGCCCGTTGACGAAGAAGCTCGGGGTGCCCGCGACCCCGCTCAAGTCGGCGCTCTCGACGTCAGCCGCGACGCGTTCGCTTCATCGGCGGTTCCTCGAGGTCCTCGGTGAACGACTTCATATCGAGACCGAGCTGCTGCGGCATACCGCATCAGGTCTCTGGGGCCAGCTCGTCCTGGTGCTCGATCAGCAAGTCGTGCATCGGCCAGAAGGCACCCTGCGCCGCGGCCGCCTCGGATGCCTCGGCCGCCAACTGGGCCTCTCGGGTGCACATCGTTGAGCGGCAGATGGCGCCATACGTAACGCAGATCACCGAATTCGGCCAGCAGCTCCCTGATGACGGGTTCTGCCTGCCCACAGTACGGACACTCGAAGTCGCCGTACTCGACGAGGGTCACGTCGGCGTCCGCCGGGCCGCGGATGTGGTCCCGGTCGGCATCGACGGGATCGGCGAGGTCCACGATGGCCGGGGACTGGCCGAGGAGCGCTCGGGTGCGAAGCGGCGAGGGCAAGTCGTCTGGTCGATCTCGGAACACCAGCCAGGTGAGCAGGGCCGCCACCACGGCGGCGGTGAGCACGCCGAGCGTGGCCTCCTTCAACTCGACACCCGTGAACGCGACCGAGGCGACGAGCAGCGAGACGGTGAAGCCCATCCCCGCCAGGGTGCCGCCGCCCAGGGCGGCCATCCAGCCCACCGGCGGACGGAGTCGGCCTCCGTCGCCTTGTTGACGAGCGCGGACATGGCCATGATCCCGGCCGGCTTCCCGACGACGTAGCCGATGACGATCCCGAGCGTGATGGGCGAGGTGTACGCGTGGGACAGGAACCCGACATCAATGGGGATGCCCGGCATTGGCCAGGCCGAACAGCGGGACGATGAGGTAGCTCGTCCAGGGGTGCCAAAGCTGCTGCAGGCGGTCGTTGGGGGAGACCGCGGTCCGCACGCCGGCGCGAAGCTGCCGCGCCATCCCGGCCGTCGGCTGCTCCCGGAAGTCTCGGAAGAGATCTGAGGTCCGTTCCAGGTCGGTGCGGGCCGGCGGAGCGGCGTAGGCGATGAGACCTGCCGCGAGTCCGACGACGACGGGGTCGACGCCGGACTCGACCAGCGCGACCCAGCTGGCCGCGGCCAGGGCGAAGTAGAGCAGTCCGTAATGGATCCGGCGGGACGCGGCGAGGGCAGCAAGCGCCATGAGCGCGGCGGCGATGATCAGCGGAGCGACCGTCAGGTGATGGGTGTAGACCGTGGCGATCACCACAAGACCCACGATGTCGTCGACGACCGTCAGCGTGAGGATGAAGCCGCGCAGTCGTTCGGGAGCATGCCTGCCGAGAAGAGCGAGCAGACCAAGGGCGAAGGCAGTATCGGTCGACATGGCCACGCCCCAACCGTGCGCTGAGCGTGCGGCCGGCGTTGATCGCCAGGTAGAGCCCGATCGCGGCCACCATCCCGCCGAGTCCGGCGAGCACGGGAAGGATGATCCTGGGACGCTCCCGGAACTCGCCGATGTCGAATTCCCGGCGCGCCTCCAGTCCGACGACCAGGAAGAAGAAGCTCATCAGCCCGCTGTTGACCCAGTCGCGCAGACTCAGGGAGAGCGCCGCGTCACCGAGGTGCACGGACAGGCGGGTCTGCCATACGTGGTCGTAGGAGGATGTGTCGACATTCGCCCAGATCAGCGCGCCGAGCGCAGCCCCGAGGAGCAGGGCGGCGCTCGCGGTCTCGGTCTGCAGGAAGCGGCGAAGCGCCGTATCTCGCTGGAGCCACGTCGTGAGGCTGGAGCTCTCGGAAGGTTCGACTACGGCCATACGACTTCCGTCAAACGTACGGGTGAACGGTTCGTGCGACGTAGGACCCTCGAGCGACGAGGCTTGGCTTCAACCGAGGCGCTCACCGACTCAGTCTCGTCGCTCGTCGTCGTGCCGTCACCCCATATTGCCCAACGGTTCCGCCCGGACCGCGTCAGCCAACCTCAGGCGCCGTGGCCCTATGAGCAGCACCGGTCCCTTGTCCCGATGTGGACGGTCGGGTCGCGAGTGGATCGACGGGACGTCGAGGTCCTTGGGCCGTCCCGTGCTCCATTGGGCGGACTGCGTCGCTGAGGCCTGCGACTATGACATCGACGGCTTCGGCCGGCGAGTTGGGGTCAGAAATCTGGAGTTTCTACCGGGACCGATTGGCCGTTGGCCTTCAGGTTCACTTCCACATTGCCACGGGTCGCGTTGGAGTACGGGCACACCTCGTGCGCTGCGGCCACGATCGAAACGGCGCGCTGGGCATCATCGATCCCGGGAAGCGAGACGTCGAGCTCCACGGCCACGTTGAACCCACGATTCTCGGTGGTGATCAAGCTGACCTGTGAATCGATCGACACGGCCCCGAGATCGACTCGCTCTCGGCGTCCGACAACGCCGAGCGCTCCTTCAAAGCACGCGGCGTAGCCCACGGCGAACAGCTGCTCGGGGTTCGTGCCTCCACCGCCCCCACCCATCTCGACGGGAGTGCGCAGCTGGACATCCAACGCCCCATCACTCGTCACACCGTGCCCCTGTTCTCGACCCCCCGTCACGTGGGCCATCGCCGTGTAGAGGGATTTCGCCATACCCGGACTCCTCTCAATCATCCCGAATCGACGTTACCGGCTTGGCTCTTCCGAGCCGCCGGATCCGGCTGCGAATGGTCCCAGGTGGACGCGTCAAGCGTCGAGTGAATACACCAGGTCGGCAATCGCTCGGTAGTAGTCGGGGCCGAGCTTTTCGTCCTGGGCGTAGCAGATGAAAACGAGAGGCGAATTGTCCGGGTCCCTTCCATCGACCAGCTCCGCGGCGCCGTCGGCGACCCGCCGACGAGTTCTAAAGAGGCTCCGGACTCGCAGAAAAGATTCGATCCGATTTAGCTCGCCGAGGGTCCCAACGTTGAAGGTAATTGACCGCACACCGAGCGACTCCTGCCCATGGCGAGTGTGAGTACCTCGGGCTTCGCGCAGGACCAGAGCGATCGATGCTGGCGACCCTTCACCGAGGAACGCGACGGCGTCCTCTCGGGCGATCTCAGCGAAGGGACCAAGTTCCCCGTAGAAGGCAATGGATCGGTCGAGGTCGGCGACGGCGATCAGAGTGGATCGAATAGCCCACGGCTGTGCGACTTGGTTGGTGGGGGGCATGGTACCTTCCTCCGTGGGCTTCGTCCTTTTTCTCCAACGTGAGAAACATTGACGACCCGAGGCTACGCGAGGGATGCGTCGAGGATGCTCTGGATTGCCCGCCCTAGGGTTGCGTTGAACTCGTCATCGCTCTGGTGCACCGACAACCCTTCGGTGAGAGCCGCGAGAAACTGGCTATCACGCCGTGATTTGCGGCCAGGCGAACGTCTGCCTCCTTTCGGTCGTAGCCGCCTGACAGTGCCACGACCCTCAAGACGTTCGGATGGGCGACCAGGTCGGCATAGAAGTCATTGACGTCCGGCAGCGAGAACTTCAACATGACGTACTGCTCCGAATCGAGCTGCGCCAGGTGCTCCTGAGTGTTTGCCTTGAGTAGCTCCTCCGCCTTACCCTTCTCGGGGCCGTGGATGTCGATTTCGGGCTCGATGATGGGTACCAAACTGGCGGCCAGGATCTCCTGCGCGAACTCGAACTGCTGATCCACGACGGCCTTGACGCCGACAGGGCTGGCCCGCCGAATGAAGGAGCGCATCTTGGTTCCGAACACCCCATTCTCTTTCGCACGCATGAGCAGAGGAGCGAGGCCGGGGATGGGATTCATGACCTGGACCCCGTTCTGCTCGACGGCCAATCCCTTGTCGACCTTCAAGAACGGCACAATGCGCTTTACGTCCCAGAGATACGACACCGAGCCACAGCCATCGATTTCGCGATCCATGGTGTCTTCGAACAGGATGGCTCCAATGATGTGATCGCCGTCGAAGTTGGGACTCTGAATGATGCGGCTGCGCATGGCGTGCATCAACGCGAACATCTCATCGTCGTCTGAATACTGAGCCTCGTCGATTCCGTACCGCTCGAGGGCCGCGGGAGTGCTTCCGCCGCTTTGGTCCAGCGCGGCGATGAAACCCCGGCCGAGCTTTACCTTCTGGAATTGTTGGTCGCTCACCTGACGCCTCCAGCTCTCCGACGATGCCCTTCACAGGGTATTCCCATTTCCAAGTTGTTCACATGGAGAAGGTCGACGCATCGGATCAAGCGCAGAGGCTACGCGAATCGGTGATGGCGCTCTATCCGAAGAGAGGTCGCTGCACTTTGCCGACGGCTCAACGGAGAGGACGGGCTTCACCGGTAACCGTTCGCGGCCTTGCCTACGAGATGGGCTTAGAGGCCAGAGGCATCCAGCTGCCGCAGCCGGCCGAGAGCATCTCCACGTTCACTGCCTAGTGGCCGCGGCGAAGAGGCATGGAGCCCTCCCTGTGTGGCCAACACCTCGTATGTCGGCAGAAATGGAAAGGGACGGGGCCGAAGCCCCGTCCCTTTCACGCCCGATCGCTCAGGCCTGTTGCCAGATACTGCTCTTCGCTAGGCGAACAGGATCGAGCTCGAGAGCCCGTCCTCAGTGGAGCTGGTGATGACAATCGAGTTGTTCCCACCGAGCTCAGCACCGATGTCGTTCAGGAAGCTGCCGGTCGTGTTAGGCCCGGCGTCGGTGTTGAGGCAGGCCGTGATCTCGGTCGACTTGCCGTTCATGCTGGCAGGTGCCGTGAGGTGGCCGCTGAGCACGAAGCCCACTTCGCTGGACGGGCATTCGCCCGGCCCGGACCCGGAGGTCGACGAGGACGACGCGGTTTCAGCTGACGTGTAGGTGACGCCCTTGATGACCCACGAGACGGTCTTCACTTCCTTGAACAGGAGGTTGGCCCCGGTCGCAAGCTGGCTGGCCGAGTCGTACACGAAGTCGCCGGTTGGGCACGGTGATGGCGGGGTCGGGTCGCTGGCGCAAGTGGTGGTGCTCTTGGCCTTGATCTTCGACGCGTTCAGCGTGCCGGAGCTGACCTTGCCCTTGCTGTTGGTGCAAGAGAGCGGGCCTGAAGACGTGTTTGTCGTCGACTTGGCGCTCGCCGACGCAGTTCCGAGGTTCGAAAGCCCCGGCGACACGAAGGTGACAACCTGCCCTGCGACACCCGTTCCTATGCATGTCGTGTTTCCCGCCGCCATGGCGGTTCCGGTCGTCGCGAGTTGCGCGACACCGAACGAAAGGACAGGCACTGAACACAAGATGACGCCTGCCATGAGTTTGCGGAACACTTATTTCCCTCCCTGATGTTTTCGCATGAAGCCCACGGGCGGTCGGCTTCTCTCCGGTCCGGATCGTTCTCTGCGGTCCGGATTGAAGACTTCTCCCCCGTGCACCGACTCTCGGCGCGGGACAGCTTGGCACAACCGTCCGAGGAATGCTTGACGAATGCTTGAGGAATTCGTGAGCGATGCTTCGAATCCCGTTCGACGCCTCAGTGAGCACTACGAGCGAGAGCCGGCCACTTCGGTACACCGGCGCCGTTGCTCCCCGAGTTGCACGGCTCCTTCGCGCTGCAGTACCTGCCGTTGCCTTTAACGCCCGAAGCGAAGCCTCGAGCACTTCATCTCCGCAAGCGCGCCGTTTCGCGGCACGCAAGCACGCGTTCGGATATCACTGGGTTAACGGCCGTGTCACAAAGCTTCTCTTTGGATGCAAAGGATCCGCCGAGGATCCGACAGCCGCGAGCCACTCTGCCTTGGCCACACTTGGCGACCGAACTCGCGGCACCGTCGCGCTGATCAGAGGCACATCTCAGATTTTGGAAAGCCACGTCGCGACGATCACGAGTCGAATCGTTCGGAACGTGCTCCAATCGGCGTGTCGCTCTCGGCTGTCTCCCAGCTTCGCCATAGGAGGTTTCGGGTCGACGGTTCCGGGTTTATCGCAGGGAGCTGGTCGCATTCGGGCATGTGCTCTACCGGTCCGGCCCCGCTGAAGTTCGTTCTCAGCCCTTAGACGAGTCCCCCACGCGCGACCACCACCAGCCCACGGAGGCCGACTCCAACTTGTACCGACCGGTTGGTACCCTCTGCAATCCACTTTCAAGGAGGAAGGGCCATGCGGACCCGAAGCTCAGTGTGGGCCGCCGTGGCGTTCGTCACGGCGGCGGGGTCGATGCTCGCTACCGGAGTAGCCCCGGCGGGCGCATCGAGCCCCGCAGATCAGGGCGTGACCGCGACGACGATCAGCCTCGGCGTTCCGTACGTCAACTTTGCCGCCCTGAAGAGCCTCGGCGTCACGATCAACGACGGCAGCTTCCCCGACGCCTACAACGCCATCGTCGACAACATGAACGCACACGGGGGTATCAACGGTCGGAAGATCGACCTCCACCTGGTCGAGATGAACCCAGCGTTGCCGGCTGAGGCAGCGTCGTCGTGCGCCCAGCTGACCGAGGACGACAAGGTCTTCGTCGCCATCTCCCCCGTCTTCCCGGACTGCTACCAGCAGACTCACGACACGCCCGTCATCGCAGGATCGCTGCCGGGCACGTTGCCGGCCAGCGCCGCTTCGGACTTCGCTCTGATCCCGCCCGACGCGGCCTTTGACCCCCTGCAACTCTCCGCGTTCGACAAGCGGGGTGTCTTCAAGGGCAAGAAGGTCGGTATCTTCTACGGCGCCACTTCCGACGCGCCCGAAGTGGCGGCGGTGCAAGCCGACCTCAAGAAGTTGCATGTCCCCGTCGTTGCGACAGCCGAGGACAGCGCGCCGGCGACAGACTCGGTCGCCTCCGATCAGGAAACCCAGACCATCGGCCTGCGCTTCAAGAATGAGGGCATCAATGTGGTCATCGGCGTCGGCGGCTCCGGTTCGACGACGTGGCCACGAGCGCAGCTGGACCTCCAGAGCACATACAAGCCCACGTACATCGCAACCAGCGAGTCTTCCCTCATCTCGTACGTGCAGTCGGCCAAGGGCAAAAATCCGTACCTCGACAACGTGTTGGCCGCGACGTCGGTGCCCAACGCCTACCAGCAGTGGAAGGATCCGGCGATCAAAAAGTGCGCCGCTGTCGTCCACAAGGCCTACCCGTCGGACACGATCACGCCACCGGTCAACCCCAATACCCAGGTCGCCGGATCCGACACGACCTTCCAGTCGGTCATCGAGGCCTGCCAGTACCTTGGCCTCTTCGCCAAGATCGCGGACGCGGCCGGGAAGAACCTGACCGTGGCGAGCTTCACCAAGGCCGGGTACGGGCTGAAGAACGTCACCATTCCAGGAATGGGTGGACCGATCTCCTTCGGCCCCCACCAGCCGTACGCCGTCGGTCCGGTGACCGTGGTCTCGTACGACCCCAAGACGCAGACCCTGGTGCCCGCCTCATCCACGGCGAAGTGACCTGAGCCCTCCGACGGGTAGCGGTGAAACCGCTTCCTCGCAACGGCCCGGCGAGCAGTTCGGCGTTCGGACCGCCTGCACTCACGCCGTTCGGCGTCAGCGGGAGATCGTCAGCGGTAGATCGTCAGCGGTAGATCGTCAGCGGTAGATGTTGACGGCTGGATCGAGTCCCATCGTGACGGGGTCGGCCCGGCCGGTTGACACCAAGATGAATTGCCATGGGTCGCCGCTGACGAGCCTCTCGTCGTCGCCGCCCGAGACGAGGAACTCGTCCAGTCCACTGAGCCGGAGGGTGGCCGGAGACCACTGTTGCTGAGACAGCACCTGCGAAATGTGCGATACCGAAGCTGCGAGGCCTTCCTTCGAGGTGGTCGATTGCCTCAGTGCGGCGCGGATGTCGTCGGCGTGGAGGTACGTGTCGAACCAGAGCGACTCCAGCCCGAAACCCAGGGTTTGGCCGTTGCCCTGAGGCCCTTCGGACTCGAAGGCGTCGTTGTCGAAGCCCTCGACGAGGTCAGACGCAGTCTTCGCGGTGGTCCGTAGCTCGTCGACCAACTCGTCGGGGGTGGATCCCCGACGCTCTTCCACTTGGCGCATCGTCACTTCTGGGGTGCCCAGGCCGTCGAGACGGAAAGCGGTCACGTCGCTGAGCTGGCCCACCACATGAGCCGCCACGTCGGCCACGCGCCATCCGGTGCAGCGGCTCGCTGTCTCCCACTGTTCGCCCGAGAGCGCACCGAGCAGATTGGCGAAGTCGTCGTACTCGTTGATCATCCCGGGTACGACCACGGACCTTGCGAGCGTCATTTCGTCCCTCCCATGTGTGAAGCGGCCAAGTAGCATGCCGTCAGCATGTAAGTTACATGCACACCGCATGTATGGTCAAGAGGAAATCAGAACACCGGCAGACCCAGACGGAGCGATCAGAGGCGACGCGCGCCGCGCTGCTCGCCGCGGCGCATGACCTCTTCGCCGAGCACGGGTACGCCGGTGCATCGAACGACGCGATCGTTGCCGCTGCTGGGGTGAGCCGCGGCGCGTTGCAGCACCACTTCGTCGACAAGCGGTCGCTCTTCATGGCTGTGTACGAACAAGTGGAGCGCGATGTCGTGAGAGCGACGGCCGAAGCCGGGATGGAAGTCGGCCATGGCGATCCGCTCGAAGAACTGCGCGCCGGGTGCCACGCGTACCTCGACGCGGTGTTGGATCCGGCTGTGCAGCGGATCTGCGCGATAGATGGACCCGCTGTCCTGTCCCCGGATATTCGCAACGCCATCACGGACCGTTACGCACTCGGCCTCGCGCGCGAGACGGTGCAACGGGCCGTTGAGGAGCACGAGATCGTCGATGCACCAACCGAACCGCTGACCCGGATGCTCCTCGCTGCCGTCATTGCGGCGGCACAATTCGTGGCGACGGCGGACGACGCGGGTTCCGCACACGCCGAGGCGGGACGGACCGTCGACCTGCTCCTCGGGAGCCTCAAGCGCGAAAATTCCTAGGGGCCGGCGGATGAAAATTTCGTTTCGGGCTCAGCTGTCTGATCGGTGGGTCGGCTCCACTCCTCACTCGAGCGGAGCCGACCCAGAGCTCAGGCTTTTCGAGTTTCGATGTTGAATCGGCCTGAGAATCGTGGAGATTCGCGCATCTCAGTCTTCTTTGATCACCTCAGGCTCAGGATCCATTAATTCCGCCCGTGACAGAAAAGCTGCCACTGTTGTCAACGTAATCTCCCGGACGACAATTCGACTATTGAAGGGAGCGCAATCTGGTATTCCGAGGTACAAGGTGGTTGCGCCAGCCGGAACATGAAAGGTCTCAACATGACCGCCAGGAGTCTGGCCTGCCCCGACATAGAACAGTTGCCAAAGTTGAGGGCTTACTTTTGATGGATAGCGTTTCGTGTAGTTCAGCTTGTCAGGGTGTTTGGAGGTCGAGGCAGTAGCCTTCCCGAAAACACCGACCATCGGTGCCCACGTTGCCGATGAGATGCCGCTTACTCCACCGACGAATTGAACTCTTTGAATCGGGGGGCCAACAAGGCCCGCGGGCCCTTGTGAGCCAAATCCGCTGTAACCGATGCTGATGGTGCCGGTAGCCGAAATATCGGATACTGAGGTCGTACCCTTCGGTAGTGCGATGGAGGTCGCCGCAGTGCCACCGCCCCCTCCACCGGGGTCGGGTGGACTCGTGATACCACCGCTCCACGGGTTCGACGTGGATTGAACCACAACGGAAAAAGTGCTCTGAAGAGGATGAGCAGATGCAATCGTTGAAGCGCCGGAAGAACCCGCCTCAACCAAACCAGTCATGCAAACCAGTATTCCTAGAACAAGACTGACGCGTCGCGTGCCTGGAATTGCCGAATACAGTATTCCAAATTTTCCGCCTCCGCCTCGTGCGCCGCTAATGGCGGCAACAGAGAAACGCTATCACTTAGATGGGTACGCCGCTCGGGTGGTCGCCAAGTTGGGAGCCACACGGCCACATTCGGTGTTTCGTTCTAGGTCTGACCGCCCATTCCTCTACGAACCAGGACGGGCACAGCCGAACCCGACACTGCCGAACATTTTGGAGAGGCCACTGAGCCTGCCGAGATGCATGTCGGGAGTCGACTGCTCTTCGCAACCTACGGATACGTTTTGGTCTCGCGGTCGGTTGCGCCCCGAACAGTCAGGTTGAAAGATCTGTTGGCGCCCGCTGACCCCGAAGACGTTGTAGCCCCGAGCTGAACAGTTAGGCGACCTGCGAGCTCGAATGTCCGTCCACCACCAGCGCGGTGCGTCACTGCCGGTGCGGCACTTCAGCCTCCCGTCGTGCTGTTGAATGTGAGGCTGGTGAGAGAGCAGATTTCACTGGTGGTGCCGCACCGGGCGGGACTTCCGGGGAGTCCGATCCCGAGGTTGCTCCCGGTGATAGTCACCGTCGGATCGGAGCCCGTCTCCATCGAATGCCTAATTGCACTGCGTGAGTGCCTGATTGCATTTCGGCGATCGCCGCGCTGTCACCGACGCACGCCGCGTTCGTGGAGGAGTTGGGACGACGTGTTGGCCGCCGACGTCACTGTGCGTTGCCCGCCGCCGTCCGACGCCCGGGTCCGGGAGCAGTTCGCCCGAAGTCGACCAGCGGCGGCTGACCCGCCGTCGAGTATCGGCCGGGGCCGCCTCCCGGTGGTGAGCCGGGTGGGTCCCGGATTCGGGGGTGCCGTTCCCCGGGTCCCCGGATAGCATCCGTGAGGTGGAGATGCGGATCGCGGCCTACCTGAGCAGGGGCTCTGTGCCTTCCGCGGGCCGAAGCGCGGGGTCTGGCCCCTGTGAGCTCTGCAGGGGGTGGCGCCGTGGCCGCGTCTGAGACATTCGATGCTCCCTACGACCTGGGGGAGTGGCGCGAACTGACCAAGAAGGCGCAATGGGATTCTCTGCACGCCTACGGCGACCTGCTCACGAGGGTCGTGCCCGACGGCTGGCCGCGGCGCCTCGCCGACCTCAATGTGCGCTACTTCGAGGAGGTCCTCAAGGGGAGTCAGGCGCTGACCGATCAGTGGCTCGATGCGGTCGAGCGGGTCGTGCCGACCCGTCCCGGCGATCACCGCGAACGTCCGGGCGACGTCCCGAGCCCCCGGATCATTCCGATGTCCCTCCACGCCGGCGTGGGCGAGACGGCGCGGGGTTCTATCTCCTTGCGCAACAACGAGCGGGTCGAGACCGAGATCTCGTTCCTCGTCTCGGACTTCACCGCCAGTGACGGTGGATCGATCCGACCAATCGTGTCCGTGTTTCCACAGCGCTTCGTCCTCGGGCCCTACCAGGAGCGCGTCGTCGTGATCGAAGTGCAGCTGGAGCCCGACCTCTTCCCGCCGGGCCAGCTCTTCCGCGGCGCGGTGGCCGTGCGGGGCTACGACAACCTGGAGCTCTCCCTCACCGTCTGGTCCGATGAGGCCGACGAGTAGGTGGCGGTGAACGAGTCGCTCTGCGCTGTCGCCTCCGATCTCGACCCCAAGGCAGCGCTGGAAGAGGCGCTGCAGGAGAGCGAGGTGTGGCCGAGCCTGGCCGACTTGACGGGGCAGCGGGAGCCCGAAGGGATGCGGGTTCTCGTCCTACCCGACCTGGACCTCTTCGAGCCCGGCGGCCTGACCGGGACGCAGCCCGCCCTGGTGGAGCACCTCGTCGATCTGCTGGCCGAGCACGGCTACACGTCGGTGGCGATCGGTGCCGGACCGGACCCCTTCGAGCGCATCCTGGACAACCGCGACGTCCTGGTCGTCGCGGATCTGTCGGGCTACCGCTACGTGACCGAGCGTGACAACCCCTACGACGTCGTGGACCTGAGCGAGGAACTGGTCGATGCGTCCGTTCACTCCCTCCAGCGCCCTTCACGGGTCGGCGCTGGCCGAGCCGTGGGTCGAGGCCGATATCCGCATCAGCTTCGCCAAGAACAAGACGCACGCCGAGCACGGCTTCGCGCTGAGCGTGCACAACCTCCTCGGCGCTCTGCCACTGCGCGATCGGGCCTATCACTACCGATCGCGACTCAAGCCCTGGGACACGTGCGTCGACCTTCTGCGTGCGACCCCGGTTCACGTGGCCATCGTCGATGCCACCGTCAGCAGCCACGGGAGCATGGGCGACCGGGCGGCGCGGCCGCTCCGGACCGACACGGTCATCGCCGGCACCGACCCGATCCTGGTCGACTTCGTGGCCGCGGCGAAGATGAACACCGATCCGTACTCCTCGCCGGTGAACGCCAAGGCGTTGCACGACATCGGCCTCCCGCCGAGGTACGCGATGCGCGGCGACCTCACGCCCTACGAGGGATGGGAGAACGTCCATCCCATGCAGACCGCCGCGCTGCGGAAGATCGACGAGTCGCCCCGTCTGGCGACGCACCTGCTCTCCGCCACCGTTCGGCCCGACCCCGAGCTGTTCCCCTTCAAGCGGGACCTGGCCGCGAAGGTCAACCAGGTCTCCTCGCCGGTGCTGGCCGGGCCGTGGGCGGCGTGGGGTTACGCCTGGCTGGCCGCCGTGGTGGACGGCGTCGAGGCTTGGCGAACGCTCTACGCCAAGGACGCAGTGGCCCGCCTGGAGGTGCCGCTCGACCTCGACCTGAGCGCGTTCAACCGGGCCGACTACGACGCGGTCGTCGACTACCTCGCTCCCCTGGAGCAACTTGGTTCGAGCCGTGCCACCCGACGAGAACGGCCTCCGCTGGCGCTACGTCGACGGCTCGGTGCTCTTCCACTATGCCAAGGTGCTGCCGATCGACTTCGACCGATTCGTCGAAGCCGTGCCCGTGCGCAACGCCATCACCTGGATGAAGGACTACATCGGTGGCCAGACCGTGGCGATCCACCGGGACGGCGACGGTAGGGTCACGCATCAGGCCGAGCGCAACGTGTACCTGCCCCAACCCAACTGGCAGGTGCTCTACGGCGGTTCGGTGATCGACGTGGCCAAGCTCGAGACGATCCGCTACGGCGACGACGAGCACAAGATCGTCTGGCGCACCGTGCACAGCAGCAACGACTCGGCCACCCATGACGACGGCAGTGTCCGGTACGCGCGCACCCGCTCGGGGACCGAGGTCACGGTCGTCGCCCGCCAGCAGTTCAAGCTCCCGCCGTTCTGGCAGATGCTCGACCTCGATCGGTTCCCAGAGATCAAGAACCGGTTCGTGAGCGCGGAGTACTTCAAGTTCTTCGACGAGACCATCGACAACTTCGCGCGGGCCTATCGACCGGCGAGGACGTCCAGATCGGCCGGGCCTGGGAGCCGTCCTACGGCGAAACGGGCGCCGAGCGTGTCGACGTCGATCTGGCGACACGGGCCCGTGAGTTCATGGGCCGCTTCGGTTCCGGCCAAGATGCGGCGGGCACGCTGGACGAGAACGGATTCCGGCACTTCGAGGGACCACAGGACAGTGGTGCGGCCGTCCGCGAGGAGGGCCGGTTCCGCCGGAGGGTGCCTCCCGACATCTCGTCCTGGTGGTCGGACCTGGCGCGCCAGGTCGGCAAAGACCTCGGCGTGGTGGTCGTGGAGGAGTGAGAGCCCTCGTCACGGGGTCGAACGGGCTCATCGGGTCCAACATCGTCCGCGCCCTGCTGGACCAGGATCACGAGGTACGCGGGCTGGTGCGGACGACCAGCGATCTCCGTGCCCTGGAAGGGTTGGGCGTGGAGCAGGTGCAGGGAGACGTGCTCGACCGTGCCTCCCTCGAGGCGGCCATGAGCGACTGTGACGTGGTCTTCCACACGGCCGGGATCTTCACCTACTGGGAGAGAGATCAGCGCCAACTCGAGTCCGTCGTCTTGGAGGGGACCCGCAACGCGCTGGAGGCGGCCGACAGCCAGGGCGTGAGCCGTTTCGTCCTGACGTCGTCTTCTGTCACCTGCGGCTCGTCGCCGCGGGCCGAACCCAGGGACGAGCGGGACCGACTGCGCGACCCGGACGCGCCGTCGTACTACCTGACGAAGGCACAGCAGGAGCGAGAGGCTCTGGACCTGGCGGACCAGGTCGGGCTCGACCTGGTCGTGGCCTGCCCCACCATCACGGTGGGCGGTCCGGACTACCGCCTCCTGCCCAGCAACGCCATCATCGTCAACTACCTGAACGATCCGTTCTGCTTCACCTTCCCGGGTGGGTGCAACGTGGTCCACGTCGAGGACGTCGCCCGCGGCCACGTCCTGCTGGCCGAGAAGGGCGAACGGGGTCAGCGCTATCTCCTCGGCTCGGAAAACCTGACCTGGGCCGAAATCCATGGGACCGTCGCCGAGCTCTGTGGCGTGCGCGGTCCGACCTGGACGACCAACCTGACCGCGGCGTATCTCGCCGCCTCCGCCTTGGAGCTCGCCGCCCGGTGGACCAAGAAGCCGCCTGCCTCCACCCGGGCCGAGGCCAAAGCGCTCGGTCGCTATTACTGGTACCGCAGCGAGCGTGCCGCGGCCCTCGGCTATCGGCCCCGCTCGAGTCGGGACGCCCTGGCCCAGGCCATCGCCTGGCTCCTCCAGAGCCCGCACATGACGCGTGCGCTGCGCGAACGATTGCACCCCAGCTCCGAGGTCACAGGCACTGGATCGACCCTGTGGCGGGTCATCGCGGGGGGCCGGGCGTGAAGCCGTTCCGCACCCTGGCCGTGGTGCGCCAGGACCGCGAGACAGTGTGGACACTCGTGCGCGACCAGCTCGACGAGCTCGTCCCGCTCATCAGCGACGTCGACAGCGTGACCGTCGATTCACGCCGCGAGGATCCCGATGGCACCGTGCACCTGGTCAACCTCTGGCGGGCCAAGGCCGACGTGCCCGCACTCCTGCGCTCGGTCGTCAAGCCCGAGATGCTGGCCTGGACCGACCGGGCCGAGTGGATGCCGAACGACTGGGTTTGCCGCTGGAAGATAGAGCCTCAGGTCTTCTCCGACCGCGTGGACTGCGTCGGCGAGACCCGCTACGAGGAGGCGATGGGTGGCCGCGGGACGCGGATCGTCATGGAGGGCGAGCTCGACGTCGCCCCCGGCAAGCTCCCAGGCGTGACGTCGCTGATCGGCGGTCCGACGGCGCGGGGAATCGAGTCGTTCGTCACGGGGCTGGTGCCCCGGAACTTCCAGAAGCTGGCCAAGGCGATCTCGGCCCACGCCACCGCGTAGCTCAGGGGCTCACCAGGTAGCTGTGGTGGAATCCCAGCCGGGGATCGGCGAGGCGTGACAGGGACGGGACGTACTCGTGCAGATCGGGCATCTTGACGCGTAGGCGCATCGTGTTCGCCGGGTAGTCGTAGATCGTGATGTGGTTCATTCCCCGGTTGGCGGTGAAGAGCAGCCGCTGATCCGTGCTGAGCATGGTGGCGTAGATCGAATCGAGCACCGTGAACCGGCTGGCACGCAGCGCGCTCAAAACGTGCTGGTTGCTGGTGAACACGGACCCGCGGGCGAGGGCGTCGTAGGCCTGGGTGCCGACCTGGCGGGCGACCCGCGCCTGCTCGCGCAGGGTGGGCCGCTCATCGATGAAGCGCCACTCGGCGAACGACGCCAGGTCGATGAAGACGATGCTCTGGCTCGCCCCGTTGCAGAAGATGAGCTCGTGATCGGAGATCGTGATGTCCGAATTGAGGTGGGCCGGCGTCTCTCGGCCCACCGCCCAGTGCCGGAGGACCTGGCCCGACTCGGCATCGACTTCGAAGGCGTACTCCTTGACGAACCCGATCGCCCAGTCCTTCCAGTCGCGTCCCTCCTGAGGCGCCACCCGGAACGAAACGGGGTAGAAGACGTCCTCGGTGGGATGGACGGCCAGATGCCAGCAGGTCGCGGGGAGCTCGACCCGTCTGGCCTCGCCGGTGTGTAGGTCGTAGATCCCGACCTCCTTGGCCTCGCCGGTGACCGGACTGTCCATGCCGCCGTAGACGATGTAGCGACCCGAGGCGCTGAGCTTCATGGCGTGGGGGAGCTTCAAGAGGTGCGGGCCGAGGCGCTCTCCCTTGGTCAGCCGGTTCAGGTCGAAGCGGTACATGTAGTCACCGACCGGGGTGATGAACTCGGTGTCGTCGAGCCAGACCAGGTGCGTGCTCCCGCGCAGCGTGGTGTCGTTCACCTCGAACTGGAGCGTGGAGACGCGGTCCACCTCCTCGAGCGTGGCCGCGTCGTAGAACAGGAGGTGCTGGCCGGCGTTGCCGAGGAAGCCGACCGTGCGGCCCGGGTTCACGGTCGTGGCATGGCCCGCGGCGGCGCCCTGGAAGTACTGCACCTTGTAGGCGTAGGCATTGTCCGACGGGTCGAAGAGGAAGAGGCAGACTCCCGCCATGCCCTCGAAGCCGTTGATGCCGTTGCCGTCGAGGGCGACGTAGAAGCGGTACGGGTACGTCCTCACGCTCCCTCCATGCGGGTCGAAGTCCGGACGAGCCTACCCGTGGGAGACTGGGCCGAACCTGGGGGACGTCGGTCCGGGCCCGAAGGGGGAATCACGCCGCGTCGGGCCCGGCGGAACGGGCGCGGTCGCCCGGTCCCTTCATCTGTCCCCCGGCGCGGGCCGCCCCTTGTCACCGCTCGATGCGCCACCTTCACGGAAGCGCACCGAGGGCGGAAACTGTTGACAGCCGGGTTCCCGACGGCGAGGATGAAATGCGCTCTGAGGAGGTCGCCGTGGGCAAAGGTGGTGGCGGAAGCAGCAGCTCCGAAACGGTAACCGTCACATCGACGGACACGGGGACGGTCGACATCCTCGGGTTGGACGACGTCAGTGTGACGCTGAGCGTTCCCGACCCGATCACCACCAATTCCACCTACACGACCACGTCGACCCTGCTGGTCCCGGACCCGATCAAGAACGACGTCACCACCAAGAGCGACGTCGGCCTGAAGTCCGATCTCACCCTGGACGTCAAGCCGCTCGAGACGACGATCGATGTGAAGCCGCTCGAGACGACCATCGACCTCAAGCCCGTCGTGGTGGACCTGTGCTACACGGTCAACGTCGGGCGACTCCCCGAGACGCGCGTTCGCAACCCCTATCGGCATCACATCGGCCTGACGCTCTTCGGCACCGAGGTGCTCGGCATGACCTTCCACGGCGAGCAGGACATGGTGATCGAGGACCTGCACCGCCAGCCCATGGTCGTCGAGGGCCGCGAGTACTTCGAACCCGAGCGCCACTTCGAGCACGAGCGTCACTTCGACCACGAGCACAGGGGCGGCCGGCGCCGCGACGACGGGGACGGGCTCCATATCCGCGTCGGCCCCTGAGGGTGGGCTCCGTGCGCGAACGAGTTCCCGACTACGGCGTGCTCGTCAAGAGCGGCCGGACCATGACCCTGGCGGGCACGCCGGGCAAGCTTCAGCACGAGCTCGAATTCCACAACGGTGGGGACGAGCGGGCGATCCTGCGCCAGGCCAGCTTTGCCAGCCCCCAGCTCGAGGAGGCCGCGGGGCGAGCGGCGGGCGTGCTCATGCCGACGGTGGTCCTCCATCCGGGCCACGCCCGTCGGGTGCCGATCGGCATCATGATCCCGAGCCACACCCCGCCCGGGCGTTACGACGGCGAGCTGACCGTCGCCGGCGAGGCGGTCCCGGTGGTGGTGCACGTGGTCGACGACTACGACCTCGAGGTTGCCCCTGACGAGATCGTCGTGGAGAGCAGGCCCGGTGACCGTACGGTGCGCCAGATCGTGTGCACCAACAAGGGCAACGTGCCGCTGGTGATCGGCGAGATAGGCGCGCTCGTGCTCGACGACGAGCTGACGAACTGCCGCAGCCTCCGAGCCGTCACCGCGGCCTGGCCCGACGAGGGGGGCGAGCACGACGCCGTCGACCGCTTCGTGGACCTCTTCGTCAAAGACGGGTGGAAGAAGGTGGTGGAGCACTCCGGCGTGCTGCGGGTGCACACCGTGGGCGGTGCGCGAGAGGTCGCACCGGGCGAGTCGGAGGTGATCGATCTGGAGATCACGCTGCCGGACAAGCTCGAGCCGCGGACCCGCTACAGCGCCTTCGCCCCGCTCTACACGACTGACCTAACGTTCAGCATCGTGCCAGTCCGGGGCCGCTCCGACGTGCCGAAAGACGCGACGCCGAAGCCCGCCCGAGCCCGTCCACGCGCCGCGGCCGAGAAATCGGCGCGGACGACCAAGTCTGCCCCGAGAACCCCCAGAGCCCCGAGAAGGAGCCACCCATGACCATGCCGTTCGCACCGTCCGCACCGACTGCACCGTCGGCACCGTCCTGGGTGAATCTCCTCACCCCGACGCAGTGCCCGTGCTGCGGCCAGGCGGTCATGCCCACGCCACAGGACTACCTCGACGCGTTCTCGTCCTCCATGGATGCGTTCACGTCCTCCATGTCCCAATGGATGGGGACGACGGGGGGGATGGCCCCGACGACGGCAACCGCGGCGGCCGGACCCGGGACACGCCGGGGCATGCCGCCCCAGACCGGCCGTCCCGGCTCGTCCTGGTGGGGCTGGGGCGCTCAGCAGCCGGCAGGGTCGCACACGCACGGGCATCAGCACGGCCATGGGCACACGCACGGCGGTGGGCACAAAGCGGGTTGTGGCTGTGAGTGCCACGACCGCGGCCACCACGGTCACGGCCACGAATGGGGCGGCGGTGGGTGTGGTTGTGGCTGTGGTTGCGGCTCTGGCCACTCCGCCGGGTGCGGACCGTGCCGGGCGGACGACTGCCACTGCCAGTGTTGCATCGGCGACGACCTCGATCTGGTCGTCTACTCCAGGCTCGGGGAGCGGCGTGTCGTTCCCGTCACCCTCACCAACGAGCGGCGGCGAGAGCGCGAGGTGTCCCTGGAGCTGAGCGACTTCACGACCAAGGGAGGGAGAGCCCTCCCCTTCCCCGTCACCGGGACGATCGTGGGTGACAGCTCCTTCACGTTGGCGCCCTGCGAGGAGCGCTCCGTGGTCATTCAGGTTGCCTCGGAAGCGGGCGCGAATGACACGAATGTGCAGGAAGGCAAAGCGGTCGACGTCGACGACTGCCTCGTCGCCGTGGCCGACCTCCGCGTGACGGGGTGTGACATCCGCTGCCCGATCGGCATCGGGGTCGTGCTGCTCCCGCGCGACTGCGACGCGTTCCATCTCTCGTGCGGCTGCGGGTGTTGTTGAGCGGCTCCCGCTGAGCGGGCCGGCGTCCCGGCCGGAGGGGGAACGCTAGGAAGCAGCGCCGCGAAGCGGCGACAGGCAGTGCCGGCGATAGTGTCGCCTGCAGTGGACGGATCGACATCGTTCCGAGGGGACCGCTGACCGATGCCCGGCATGGGCCGGTCGCTGCAGAGCGGGAGCTCCCTGATCGTCTCGACCTTCCGCACGACGCTCTTCCACCAGCTCCTCGTCGTGGCGGGGATCGCGCTGGCCTGCCTGGTGGCCTTCAACGTCGTGCGAACCGTGCAGTACCGCAGGCTCAACGCACACGGGCAGCAAGCGTTCCCGTCCGGCGGCCCGGCAGACGGGCCTGAGCCCGCGGCGCGGCGAGTCGTCCGCATCGGGTTCGGGATCCTCTGGATCCTCGACGGTCTGCTCCAGCTCCAGGCGTCGATGCCGCTCGGGCTTCCCTCCAGCGTCGTCCAGCCGAGCGCGGCCTCGTCGCCGGACTGGGTGCGCCACCTGGTGAACAGCGGCGCCAGCATCTGGTCCGACCACCCCGTTCAGGCGGCGTCGGCCGTGGTCTGGATTCAACTCGGGCTCGGGATCTGGCTGCTCGCTGCCTCCCGTGGACGGTGGTCGCGCCTGGCGGGTGCGGCGAGCGTCGCCTGGGGCCTGCTGGTGTGGGTCTTCGGCGAGGCCTTCGGCGGCATCTTCGCCCCCGGGCTCACCTGGCTCTTCGGAGCTCCCGGTGCAGCGCTCTTCTACTGCGTGGGTGGCCTCCTCGTCGCTCTCCCCGAACGTAGCTACTCGACACCGAGGCTCGGCCGTGCGGTGCTCGGTACCGGCGGGGTGTTCCTGATCGGGATGGCGCTGTTGCAGGCCTGGCCCGGGCGTGGCTACTGGCAGGGTCGCGGGGGCACCCTCCACGCCATGGTGGTGCAGATGGCGCACACGTCACAGCCTGGTTTCCTCTCCTCGTGGCTGTCCTCTTTCGCCGACTTCGACGCGGCGCACGGTTGGGCCGTCAATCTCTTCGCCGTCGTGTCGTTGGCGACCATCGGCGCGCTGCTCCTGACCGCACGCCGCCGCCTCGTGTTCGGCGCTCTGGTGGCGTTGACCGTGCTCGGGCTGGCCGACTGGGTCCTGATCGAAGACCTGGGCGTTTTCGGTGGACTCGGCACAGATCCGAATTCGATGCTGCCGATGCTCCTCTTGTTCGTCACCGGCTATGTCGCCGTGACGCGGCTGCCCGAGGAGCGGGTGCTTCACACGGCGCCGGCCAGAGCCGACCCGGCCGGCGAGGCGCCGCCGGCGTGGTGGGAGCGAGTCACCGTTCCCACCCTGGCGCGCTCGCTGGCTGCGCTGGCCGCACTTGGAATTGTGCTCGTGGGCACCGCGCCGATGACCCTCGCAGCCGCGAACCCGAACGCCGACCCGATCTTGAGCGAGGCCCTCGACGGGACGCCGAACACGATCGACACCCCCGCGCCGCCCTTCTCGCTGACGGATCAGAACGGACGGCCGGTGAGCCTCGCCAGCTTGCGGGGCCGGGCCGTTGCGCTGACGTTCCTCGACCCTGTGTGCACCTCCGACTGCCCTCTGATCGCACAGGAGTTCCGCCAGACCGACGAGGACCTCGAAGCGCAGCGGCACAACGTCGATTTCGTCGCCGTCGTGGCCAACCCGATCGATCGCTCGCTCGCCTACACCAACGAATTCGACCGCCAGGAGGGCCTGGGCGGCTTGTCCAATTGGTACTTCCTGACCGGGTCGGTGCCGCAGCTGTCCGCCGTCTGGAACTCGTACGGAGTGGCGGTGGAGACCGTTGCCGACGGAGCCATGGTCGCCCATAGCGACTTAGCCGTGATCATCGACCGGGAAGGCCGCGAACGCGACGTGCTCATCGACGACCCGGGCCCCACGCAGACCTTCGCCTCGTCGTTCTCGTCGCTCCTCTACGACCGGATACAGCAAGTCCTCGCTCCGTGAGGCGCGCTCCTTGGCGCGGGCGGTCCGAGAAGCCGCCCGTGAGGTGCCCGCCGGCCGATGCGCCGGTGACGTCTCCCGGTGCGCCGGTGGCGTTTCCCGGTGCGCCGATGACGCTTCGTTGTCTCTTCGTCGTCCTCTGCGGTGTTCTCCTCGGCGTCCTCTGCCTTCCTACGGGGTCCGCCGCTTCCGCCGCCTCGCCCGTGGCTGCGCCGAGAGGGTCGGCCCCGCTGCGCAGCGCGGTCTCCACTGCGAACGGGACCTGGGTCGTGTTGCCCATGGGGGAGTTGGGGGATCCGTCGAACACCTTCTGGCAGCTCCTCTACGCGGCGCCCGGCTCGTCGCACTGGTCCGTGGTCACCCCCGAAGGGGTGGCGGACAACGGCGGGATCGTGTCCGGCGTGTCCCCCGTCTCGGTCGACGTCGGCGTGCTGCCGAGCGGCTTGCTCCATTTCTCGCCGCTCGCCCGGAGCGTCGACGCCGGGAGAACCTGGAGCCCGGCGCTCATCCCGGGGGCGCTCGCCGAACGACCGGACGCGCTGGCGGCACCGCCCGACGTGGCGGGGGAGGCCTTGGCCGTCGTCGGCCGCTCGGTTCTCCGGTCGCCATCGGACCTCTCCTCGTGGTCGCGCACGACCTCGGTCTCGGCCCTCGGAACCACGTCGCCCGGCTGCGGTGCGACCGAGGTCGACGCGGTCGCAGTGGCGCCCGACGGCACACCCCTGGCCGCGACGGACTGCCGGCGTGGCGGCCGGGTCGGGATCTTCAGCCGCGTCGCGGGACGGTGGAGCGCGACGGGCCCTGCGCTGGGCGGTCGGCTGCGACAGGCCTCGACCGAGGTCGTTCGCCTGGAGCCGACCGGCGCAGGGGTGACGGCGCTGGTCTTGGCCACAGTCGTTGGCCGCCGCTCGCTCGTCGCGCTCTGGTCCGCGCCCGACGGCCGCTGGACCGCCTCGACACCGCTGGCCCTCCCGAACGCCGCGACCGTGGTCTCGACCGCGGTGGGAGCCAACGGCACCGTGGCCGCGCTCGAAGGTGGACCGGGCGCGGTCGTGCCCTACACGGTGAAGCCTGGGGCAGGATGGTCGAGGCTGCCGACGCCGCCGCAGGGCACCGTCGCCCTCGCCGTGGGCACTCCACCCGCGACCGGGGGCGACGTCGGCTTCGATGCGTTCACCGTGTCGGGTATTCGGCTCGGCGTGTACACGACGTCGGCCGGGGGGCCGGCTTGGGTCGAGGTGCAGTCGACCCGGGTCCCGCTGGCCTTCGGCTCGTCGTCATGACCTACGCCGAGCACGGCGAGCACGGCGGGGTACGTTGGCGAGACCGCCCGAGCCGATGGGTGTCGCCGTGAACTACGTGCTGCAGAACTGGAGCTTCGACCCCTTCGTGGTCGTGGTCGCGTTCGTGGTGCTGATCCACGAGCTCGGCCTCGCCAACCTGCGGCGACGCTCCACCGCCGCCCGGACCCGGAGCCGGCGCCTCCGGTCACTCTTCTTCTACGCCGGTCTGGGCGTGCTCCTGATCACTGTCACGTCGCCCATCGACTACTGGTCGAGCGACTACCTCTTCGTGCACATGATTGAGCACATCTTCATCGCCTTCTACGCGCCACTCCTGATCGTCGCCGGCGCGCCGTGGTTGCCTCTGTTGCACGGGCTGCCGGTGGGACCGAGGCGGGTACTCCTCCGTAGCTTTCTGCTCGGTCGCGGTTCTCCCGCGTGGCGCGCGCTGGGCCGGTTCGTCACCAATCCGTGGACGGCACTCGTCTCGTTCAACGCGGCGATGGTGCTGTGGCACCTCCCCGTCTTCTTCGACTTCGCGGAGCAGAACCAGTTGGCGCACATCTGGCTCATGCACGCCACCCTCTTCGCCACCGGGATGCTCTTCTGGCTCCAACTGGTCCCCTCGTACCCGTTCCGGATGAAAGCCGAGCCGTTCTGGCAGATCGGAGCGATCATTTCGACCAACGTCGTCATGTTCGTGTTGGCCATGTCGATGTCGCTGTTCACGGCCACGAGCTGGTACTCGGTGTACGCGCACGTCCCTGGCGTCACGCTGTCGCCTTACGCGGACCAGCAGATCGGGGCGGCCGTGTTGTGGGTGTGCGGCGACTTCTGGGCGATCCCCGCACTGGCGGTGGCAATCCGGCGGGCCATCGACAGCCCCGGCGGCTTCTCGCTGGGGGTCGACCGGCTCTTCCACCGCGACCCCAGCCCGACGCTCGAGGCGTTCCGGGCCGTAGAGGGGTTGCCTGCGCCGGACCGGGCCGATCCGGGGTCGGCAGGCCCCGCCGCGAGGGCCGGGGTATCCGAGGGTGGGGCTACCCGATTGCAGAGGTAATTACAGAGGTAATTACAGAGGTAATGGCAGAGGTAGTTGACGAAGCGGCGACGCGATCGTAAGTTGAGTCCCAGCTGAGTGGTTCTAGGGGTTGTTGGGGACTTCGGGAGGATCCATGAGCTTGGCCTGGAAGGTGGGCGTCACGGTCGTCCTCTTCCTCGTCGCCGCAGTCGCGGGAGTGATCCTCGTCGTTGCACTCCTCGGCACCCCACCGACGGTCGACGTTCTCCTCGCCCGGACCCGGCCAGCCCGTGAACGTGACCTTGCAGACGGTGGGGACCTACGGATCGGGCAGCCATCCGGCCTGGGTCTCCTACCTGGTCCGGTCCCCCCAGGAAGGCTGGGTGCACACGACCGTGTTCCAGGTGCCACAGCACACCCGGATCAACGTGACCATCTACCAGTACGACTCCGGGAGCCCACTGCGTAACCAACAGCTCGGCCAGGTCACCGGTACGTACGGGAACATCGCCACCCTCAACGGCAAGCCGTTCCGGGTTCTCAACGCCAACGTCGGGAACGGAGCCGGGCACACGTTCTCGATCCCCTCGCTCGGCATCAGCGTGCCGCTCTTCGGCAACAACGGCAACGCCAACCTGTGCGCCGCGGCTCCGTGCACGACGAAATCTCCGCACCAGGTCATCCGGTTCTCTTTCACCACCCCGGGACCCGGGAGCTACCGGTGGCAGTGCTTCGTCCCCTGCGGAACTGCCTTCCTCTTCGGCAACGGAGGGCCGATGTCGACGCTGGGTTACATGGGCGGGTTCATGAAGGTGGTTGCGTGAGCGCAACCGACGCCCCGGGGCAGGAGGCCCCTGCCGCCACCACCGATCCGGGAGCAGGAGCTGACGGGAAGCACCACTGGTGGCGGCTGATCGCCATCTGGGTCGTGCTATCCGCGGTTCTCGACCCGCTCTACTGGTATCTGGCTGGTCCGCACATACCCCCGGGCACCATGACGGACGTAGCCGAAGGAGCACAGTTCGACTTCAACGTGCTCTTCATCATGGCGCTCCCCGTCATCCTGGCCGTCTGGATCTACTTCGCCTACGCGGTCTTCACGTGGCGGGCGTCGCGGGGCGGGCCCGAGCCCGTCGCCGGGCCGACGGCCAGGGGCCACCTCGGACTCCAGATCGGGTGGATCATCACGACGTCCGTCATCGTTCTCGGCCTCTTCGGCTTCGGAACCTACGAGCTCGTCCAACCCGGAGGGGCCGGCGGGGGGCAGGGATCCAGCCCGATCTGGACTCCCACATCGAAGACGATCCTCCCCATTCAGGTCATCGGCCAGCAGTGGAAGTTCACCTACCGCTACCCGACCTTCGGGGGGTTCGAAACGAACCAGCTCGTCATTCCCGACCACACGACGATCAAGTTCAACGTCACTTCGCTCGACGTGATCCACAGCTTCTGGGCGTACCAGTTGGGCGTGAAAGCCGACGCCAACCCCGACTACAACAACGTGGCCTATGCCACACCCCAGCAGCTCGGCACCTTCATCGTCCGCTGCTCCGAGCTCTGCGGGATCTGGCACGGTGCCATGTACAACTCCGGCCAGGTCGTAACACCGCAGCAATTCCTCTCGTGGGCGAGGCTGACTGCCTTCCGCTTGCGGCACAACACCAGATTGCTGCCTCCGTACGCGCTGACCTACACGCCCGACGCCAACGGCGCCGACGGCGGGTACTACCCCGACAACGTCGACCCGTACTCCCATGTGGAGACGTACGGGGCCCCGCAGCCGAAAGGCGGTGGGTGAGATGAGCCGCGCCCTCGCGCGACGGCGTACTGAGCCAGGGGAGAGCAACCGTGGCCATTGACACGACTCAGCTCGGAGCGGTCGAGTATCCCGGCGAAGAGGGCGTCAGCACCCCGCGCCACCGCCCTGGCTCGTGGAGCCGATCGGGGTGGCTGCGTCCACACATCATCTGGGCGATGGTCGGGGGTGTCGTCGGCTATCTCGTCGGCCACTGGCTGGGCAACCTCATCGGCAGCGGTTACCAACAAGTCCAGGGCACTGGACTGAACGACTTGGCCATCGTCCTCGGGCTCTCGTTGGGGGTCGTGGGATGGATGGCCGGGATCGGGGGGCTCACCTACCCGCTGGCCAAGATCCTCGGTTACGAGCTCTCCCCGGCGCCGCCCGAGTCGAGCTGGGTCCGCTACTTCCGCATGACCGACGACCACAAGGTGGTCGGCTGGCAATACGCGGTCGGAGTCCTCACGTTCCTCTTCACCGGCGGCCTGCTGGCCATGCTCATCCGCACCGAGCTACTGAGCCCGACCAACCACGTCTTCGGCCCCGGCACCTACATCGCCATCGTCAGCGAGCACGGCACGATCATGATGATGATGGCTTCGTCGGCCGTCGTCGGGCCACTCGGGAACTGGCTCATCCCGCTGATGATCGGCTCACGACGCATGGCCTACCCACGCGTGGAGTCCTTCTCGTTCTGGATCTTCGCCGCGGGTTACCTCGTAATTGTGAGCGCCCTGTTCCTCGGCGGCTTCCCGACCGGGTGGACGGGGTACGCGCCGTTGCAGACGCAGGCACCGCTCGGTATGGATGCGTACCTGGTCGGTTTCGCGGTGATCGGCATCGGCATGATCCTCGCCGGCTTCAACCTCGCCGCCACCATCGTCAACTACCGGGCCCCGGGTATGACATGGGGCCGGCTCCCCATCTTCGTCTGGGCCATCCTGGCCACGACCGCCCTGCTCACCCTGGCGACGCCGACCCTGGTCGTGGCCGGCCTCTTCGGCATCCTCGACCGTACAGCCGAGACCGCGTTCTTCGTGAACGAGCACGGCGGCAGCAATTTCCTCTGGCAGAACCTCTTCTGGTTCTTCGGCCATCCCGAGGTCTACATCATGGCCCTACCCGGCTTCGGGATCGTGATGGAGATCATGCCGGTCTTCACCCGAAAACCGCTCTTTGCCTACAAGGTGGCCGCCGCGGGCATGCTGGGCGTCGCCCTCCTCTCGTTCTTCGTCTGGCAGCACCACCTCTTCCAGAGCGGGATCAACCCGGACATGCGACCGCTCTTCATGTTGACCACGGAGCTCATCTCCATCCCGACCGGCTTCCTCTTCTTGGTCACGATGGGCACGTTGTGGAAGGCGAAGATCAGGTTCGACACCCCGATGCTGTTCTGTCTCGGCATGCTGTTCAACTTCCTGATCGGCGGCGTCACCGGCGTCTTCCTCTCGGACGTACCGGTCAACGTGACCCTGCACGGCAGCTTCTTCGTGTTGGCGCACTTCCACTACACGATCATGGGCGGCCTCATCTTCGCCCTGTTCGGCGGCTTCTACTACTGGTTCCCGAAGATCACCGGGAAGACGATGAACCGCAAGCTGAGCAAGTGGCACTTCTGGACCTTCTTCGTCTTCTTCAATCTCACGTTCTTCCCGTTGTTCCTCGTCGGCATCCTGGGCCAGCCGCGCCGGGTGTTCGAGTACGCCGCGAACCTGCAGACGCTGAACGACATCTCGAGCATCAGCGCCTATTTCCTCGGTGCGTCGTTCTTCTTCTTCATCGTCAACTTCATCTGGTCGATCTACCTCAACCCGCACCCGGCCCCACCCAACCCGTGGAACTCCCTCGGCCTGGAATGGCAGACGCCGACCCCGGTGCCGTGGTTCAACTTCGAGCACATCCCGGTCGTGACGAACGACCCGTACCACTACGGCGAGCCCGACGCCGCCCCTGTCGCCGACCTCGGGAGACCGATGTCGGCCGTGGGCGCTCCCGCGGGCTCGGTCACCCCCGACGAGCTCGGCACCGGCGTCGAAGGCGACGGCGACCCTCGGCCCCCGATGCTGTGAGGCGGTAGGAGATGGATAGACCAAACGCACGGTCGACAACCAACAGTTCGAGACCTTCCCCGAGCTCCACGAGACGCCCGAGGAGATCGCGTTCGAACTGCGGGCCCAGGAGGGTGCGCTGTGGACGGGCGGTCGGCTCCTCATCGGCATCTGGGCCTTCGCCTTCGCCGCGCTGGCCTTCGCGTACTTCTACCTCCGCTCCGCCAACAACGAGGTGCTCTGGCGTCCCGCGCGGGATCACGGCCCCTACCGCCGCCGGTGCCGCCATCTTCGCCGTCACGGTGGCGTGCGCACTCCTGGCCCAATACGGGGAGCGCCGCTTCCGCAATGACGAGACGCTGGACTGGCAGGTGGCCGGCTGGACGGCCGTCGTCGGCGGGCTGTTGGTGATCGGGCTCCAGATCTGGCAGCTCACCGACCTCCCGTTCTTTCCCGGGGTCGAGCGGCTACGCCTCCTGCTTCATCGCCTGGGCGGCAATGAACATCGCCGTGGTTCTCGCCGGCGACCTACTGGATCGAGACGATCCTCGCCCGTGAGCTGCGCCTCCGCCGAGCGATGGCGCAAGACGGAGGGGCTCCGAATTCGACGCTTCCTGTGGCGCGTCTGCTTGCGGGCCAACCTGAACGGTTGCAACTACTTCTGGGGCTTCACCGCTGTCGTGGCCACGTTCTTCTGGCTTCTCTTCTACGTCGTATGAGCCGGGGGGTGAACACGTGATCACGGCATCCGATGTGGCCGCCACTCAGGCGCTGACCTTCGCCATCCCTCTCGGGACGCTCTTCGTCGTGCTGCTCTGGGGCTTCTTCCAGCGCCGCCCGACGCGATGACGAGCGGGGCTGCCACCGAGCGGCCCCTTGAGGGAGCGGAACCCTGGCGCCAGGTCTGTCTCGGAGTTGGTCGTGCTGGTGGCTGTGGCCGCACTGGTCCCACCGTTCGCCACCGAGGCCCGTCGCATCGAATACGTTGCGGCGATCCAGTTCTCGCTTCTCGCCTTCGCGCTCCCCGCGCTGGTCGCTGTCGGCGCCCCGTGGCGTGTCCTTCATCTGGGTCGGCGGGCAGCCCGACGACGATCTGCTCCCCGCTGACCGGCTGGCCGTGCGCCGCCTCCGCCACCGAGAGCTCGCGTGGTCGCTCCTGCCTCATCGCGTGCGACGTCGCGGTCGTCGTCGCCTGGCACATACCCGCCACGGTCGCGGCCGAGTCCGGGCACGGGTGGGTGGCACCACTCGAAGCGGTGACCCTTCTCGTCTTCGGGCTGGGTCTCTGGCTCGAACTCGTGGTCTCGCCACCACTGCTCCCGCGTTCGGGCTACCTGCGCCGGGCGGTGCTGGCCGGACTCGTCATGTGGGCGTTCTGGATCCTGGCCTACTGGACCGGGCTCTCCACCCGTGACGTCTATCGCAGCTTCCCCCATGTGGCGGGTGGTCTCAGTGCCGCCGCGGACCAGCAGATCGCTTCGGCCGTGCTGTGGTTCGCCGCCGCCGTGGCGCTCGTCCCCGTCGTCTTCTGGAACGCCTTGCGGTGGCTCCAGACGGAGGATGCCGGATCTGGAGCTGCTCGTACTGGCGCGCCAGGAGCGACGCCGGGGCATGCCGCCTGTCGGCGAGTCCCGGCGGCGGGGCCTCACCCTCTCTGACACCTCCGTCCCGATTGGCTCAGCCGGTGTGCACCGACGCGATCCGGGGGCAGGTGAGACCGGCTGCAGATCGGTGTCGAGAACGGTGTCGGCGTCATGCTCCTGGGCCAGCGCGCTGCGGCGGTCGGCCGAAAGTTGCGAATGCTCCTTCGCGAGGTTGCGCAGGGCCGCTCTGTCGTCGGGGTGATCGATGAGCGTCTGGACGTCTTCGATCATCCTCAGGGCGTCCGACGTGGTCCACAACGTGGCCGTCGCGACCACGTCTCCGAGATCCTTGCCCGCGGCCGTACCCGGCACCTGCAGGTTGGTGGTCAGGTCGTTGATCCCTTCGTTGGTGAAGGAGCAGGCGGTCTGGTCATCGTTCAGAAGGCCCGGCGTCGAGGCGCGGCCTGCAGCCGGGAGTTGGTGGGAGGCCTGGAGATCCCAGATCCTCGATCGCCTGATGGAGCCCCAGCGCACACGGGGCGATGTCGGTGTTCACCTCGCTCATCACGGCGCGCTCTGCACTGATGTCGCTGGCCCTCGACGTGGGGACGGGGAGGTCGGTCAGGACGGTGATCACGGCGATGACGAGAACCGCCAGCGCAACGACCAGGCCCCTCCGGCGTCGCCAGAAGGGGGCGGCGGACGCACCGGGGCGGTCGGACGGGTGGTCGACTGGCGGACGGATCGCTGCTCACCCGCCGATCAACTTCCCGGCGTACGTCGCGATCCCCGCTCCCCAGCGTGCCTCGCTCGGCGCGGGCAGGCTGAAGGCGCCGTTCGAGCTCTCGTTCGCAAACGGAGTCGCCCGGTAGCGAAGGTCTCCGCGGGGGTCGACGAAGTCCATGACGTCGTTGTGGCCTTCGAGACCCGTTCGGGGGTCGAGTGAGATCGACACCCCGTAGGCCTTCCACACGGCGTCGACCGCGGCCAGCGGGCCCGTGGCCATCCGCCAGTTCGCGAGCGAGCCCAGTCCGGTGCCATCCGCCGCCGGGCCGGCATCGGCGGCGGCGAGCGCGGCCGGGTCGGTGTTGACCGTGATGAACTCGACCTCGGAGGCCCGGGACCCGAGGTCGGCGTCTGCGTCCCGGAGCTCCGACGCCAGCACGGGGCAGATGTCGTTGCAGGGCGCGTCGAAGAACGTGAGCACCACCACGCTCGGAGGCCGCGCCGGCAGCGACACCGGCACCGGGTCGCCGTTCGCCGCGGTCAGGTTGAATTCCGGCGCGGCTGAGCCCCGGAGCGTGACCAGGCCCATGAAGGCGGCTAGCGGTGCTCGCGAGCGAGCGGTCCGGCGCCGGGATCGGCGCGCCGGCTCCTGGCGCTGATGCCGGGGTGGCCGTCGTCGGCGGCACCGACGCCGGGGTGGTCGTGCGTGGGCGCAGCGGCCGGAGTGGGGTTCAGCCCGGCAGCGGAGAACAGGTGCTCGGCCAGCAGGCCGCCCACGCTGAGCGCCAGGATGGCTCCGAGAACCCAGAAGACGAAGTTGGGAGGGATGCCGGGCGCACCTTCCTTTAGCGCCGCTGCACGATCGACCGGTGCCGCTTCGGTGTCGGGTGCGGTCGCAGCTTCGCTCCTCCTGGCCGGTGGAACGTGTCACCGGCTTGCCTCGGCTCTCGCCACCCAGCGCGTCAGGGAGGACACCGTCTGGGCACCGAGGGTCGCACCCACCACCTTCCCCTCGGCGTTCAGGAAGTAGCTGACCGGCAGCGCGACGACCTTGTACCGGGTCGCCACTTTGGCATCCGGGTCGAGCGCGACGGGATAGGAGCGCGTGCGCCGCGGCCAACAGCCGCTGTGCGGTCGCGTCGGAGCTCTCGTTGGAGTCGACGCCCACGACCGCGATCTTTCCTGCGTCCGCCTTCGCCACCGCGGCCACCGCGGCCAGCTCCTGCCGGCAGTGGGGGCACCACGAGGCGAAGAAGCTGAGGAAGACCGGTCTTCCTCGGAAGGCCGCGAGCGACACCGGGCGCCGCCTCCGAGCGCCGGCAGAGTGAAGTCCGGGGCGGACGTGCCCTTCGGAGAGGACCGAGGGAGGCGGCGCCACCAGTGCAGCGGTCCCGGCACCGGGGTGGTGCGACGGTCCACGGAGGACCACGAAGGACACGAAGCCGAGCAGGCAGATACCGGCGACCACGGTGATCAGGATGAAGGGACGGTCCGGCTTCGATCGGCGGCGTCGCGCCGCACCGGACGAACGAGCGCTCGAGGCGTCCTCCTCGAGCCCGACCGACCCCCCATGGTCCACGGTTTCAGGCTACCGAGGTCGTTCCGGGCGATCAGGGTCGCGGACGGCCGTCAGGTATCCCGGCGTTCGGCCCATTTCGTTCTCACCACTCGGCCTGTCGGTCGGCCGGGTTCACCTCGGCCCGCTCCAGTTTGCGCTCCGCCCGAACTTCGGGGTCCTCATGGATCAGGTGCCACCAGGCCGCGACGGCGATCCCGGCGAAGACGGGCCACTCGAAGGTGTAGAACCAACTCAGTCCGTTGCCGCCGAGCGCCCGCCGCGCCTGCCACCACGTCGCGGCGGCGAACCCGGCGATGAGCAGCGCGAACGCCAGGTGCAGGAGCATTGCCCGCGGGCTGAACCAGCGCTTGCGCACACCGTGCATCGTAGGTATCTGCCGCCACGAGCGCTCTGAACCGGCACGTGGCCCTGGGCGAGGCGTACGCCCACGGACGGGTTCGTCACGGGCGACGACGACGTTCTCACGGGACCGGTTCCACAGGGACGGCACACGGCGGCTTGCGGAGACTTTGAGATGCGCAACGGATCATGAGAACCCGAAAGGAGAGTGTGGTGCGCTCCTGCATCGCACAACATGGCAATGACACTTTTCGTTCTCAGCATCCCATTCATGATCGTCATGGTCGCATTGGCGGTCGTCCCCCTCGTCGTGGTGTCGAGAGCCGAGCACCGCTCCATGGCCGCGAGGCGCGTGCGTCCGCCGATACGCCTCCGGAGCACGTGGACACGCATGCCGCGGAGGCCACTCTGGGTGTATGCCACATGATGTGAGCGTTGCCGTGTGATCCGGCCTGGCCTGAGCCGTCTGGACCGGGACGACGGGACCCCTGGCGCTCGCGGTCGTCACGGCAGCGCCCCTGGGCCGCCGGGCGCCGGCCGCGGGTCGCTCCCGTTGACCGGGACCTGTGTCGCGGGCTGGAGCGACGCCCCCGGTGCCGCTTCGGTACATTGCTGGCGATGTCCGTCAGGGGGTGCCGCCGTTCGCCGGGCGGCGTTCGTCACATGGCCGATCGGCGTACATGGTCGCCCGGTCGAGGGGTGCGCTCCGTCGACGGTGACCGAGGCAATCGGACCTCGCCGTCGCCGCCGGAAGCCCGACCAACGAGCCGTCCCCGGCCCGGCGTGATCTCCAGCAGACCTTTCGTTTGCTGCTCGCCACGGTGTGGCTCACGGACGCCGCACTGCAACTCCAGCCGTTCATGTTCACCCGGGGCGCCAACGGGTTCAGCGGCATGTTGCACGGGACGGCGCGCGGCAATCCCTCGTGGATCGCGCACACCATCACGTGGAACGCGTCGATCGTCTCCCACCAGCCCGTGCTCACCAACGCGC
Organism: uncultured Acidimicrobiaceae bacterium; assembly: GCA_963767195.1. Classification (GTDB taxonomy): domain Bacteria; phylum Actinomycetota; class Acidimicrobiia; order Acidimicrobiales; family RAAP-2; genus Bog-473. The sequence goes on from CAVYDA010000002.1 coordinate 359,987, forward strand.
TCTTCGCCGGTACGCAATTTGTCATCGCGTTCGGGATCGCATGGCAGCGGACGTGCCGCGCCGCGCTGGCCTTGTCCATCGCGTGGGCGATCGCCGTGTGGTGGTTCGGGGAGGGTCTCGGCGGCCTCTTCACCGGCGCGGCCACGCCCCTCGGCGGCGGCCCGGGTGCCGTGCTGTTCTACGCGCGTGCTCGCCGTGGTGCTCTGGCCGGCTCCGGGCCGCAACGCGCCCTTCGTCGCCGCCAGGACGCTGGGGCCGACGGTGGCCCGGGCGCTCTGGGCGGCGGTGTGGCTCGTCCTGGCTCTCCTCACGGTCGTCGGCGCAGGCCGGTCTCCCCAGGCGCTGCACGACCTGGTGGCGCGACGTCGCCTCGGGCCAGCCCGGATGGCTCTTGCGCATCGACCGATGGTCGGAAGCGGTCCTGTTGCACGACGGCACCGACGTCGCCGTGCTGTTCGCGCTGTTCTGCGTGCTGGTCGCCGTGAGCGTCTACCTGCATCCGACGGTGACGCAGATCGTCCTCGTGGTGGCGATGGTGGTCTTCGCCGTCGTCTGGGTGGCCGTCCAGAACTTCGGAGGGGACCTCGCCGGGGCGCGACCGATCTGGGCTCGGGGTTGCTGTTGATGCTTTTCATCTTGGTCTACTGGCCGATGCCACCGGCGCCCCGAGACCTGGCGACTGTCGGACGACCTCGTCGGCGCCGTCGGAAGACAGCGGCGTGAGGGGGACCATGGTCGGCACGCCGGCCGGGCTGTACTACCTCTTCGGGCGTCTGATGCTTGCGGTCGCGCTCTACGGCCTGGCGTTGTTGGTGGTCTCGGCCTGTCGAGCGTCGGACGGGCGGCCGCGACGTGGAGATGTCCCACGTCTTCATGGGCGTGGCCATGAGCGGGATGTTCGTCCCGGCATGGTCGTTCGGTCCCGACGTGGCTTGGGAGTTGATCTTTGCGGCCTTCCTCGTCTGGTTCGTCGTGAGGACGGTCCAGTCCATCCAGGCATGGGGCCTGCACGTCCCGCACACGGCGATCCACGCGGTGATGAGCTTCGCCATGCTCCTCATGTACTGGTTTCCACTGGGAGCATCGACGGGAGCCATGGCGATGTCGACGTCGGCCGCCTCGGGCAGGACGGACCCGGGGCTGGCCTTCCTCATCGCCTTCGTCCTGTTCGGCTCGGCCATCTTCACCATCGCCTCGCCCAACAAGGGCGCCACGCACTTCGGCACCCACTGCGGGCCCAGGGCGACAGTCACGGCGTCGGACGGCCGCGTCGTGGTGGCGGCGCCCGCCACCACGAGAGTCGCCGGCATCATCGGCACCCCCAGCCTTCTCGATGCGTCCCATGTGGTCATGTCCGTGGGCATGGGCCTGATGTTGATCCTGATGATCTGACGGTCTCCCTCCGCCCGTGTCCTCCGCCGATGTCGTCAGACCAGTCCGGTCGCGAGGTCCCCGAGACAGGGCGCCTGGTACCTTTGGCGAGGGCTTTGTGCTGGTCGGGCACGGTGCTCGGGCGCGGAACGGAGGCAGGTGCGACGTCGTGCGGAGGTCATGTCACGAGGACGCCGGTTGCTTCTCGTGCCCGTGACCGTGGCCGCCGCTGCGCTCCTCGCCGGTTGCGGGTCTTCAGGTGGCGACAACGCGGCCACCGGGTCGACGACGACGACCGCGCGGACATCAACGTCGACGACAGCGGCCGCCTCCACCGCGACGACGTCGTCGGGACCGGCGCCGGTGTACGAGGTGAAGACGGGCGTCGTCCCGGGGTTAGGGACGGTGCTGGTCAACGGCCAGGGCTTCACGCTCTACGTGTTCGCACCCGACGTGCAGTCGGGTACGTCGAAGTGCTACGGCCGGTGCGCCCAGGCCTGGCCCCCACTCGTCCTTCCCTCCGGGGTGACCCAGGCGCCGCCCGGTTCGGGCGTGCAGGAGGCATTACTCGGGACGACACAAAGAACCGACGGGACCGTCCAGGTCACGTACAACAAGTGGCCGCTCTACACCTGGGTGATCGACTCCGCACCCGGAGACGCTACGGGCCAGGACCTCGACAACCTCGGTGGCAAGTGGTACGTCATCACCCCCGAGGGTCAGCTCATCAAGAAACACCTCAGATGACTCCGACGAGCGACGGAAGCCCGCAGCCGTGAGCACCGCCACCTCGGTCGCCGACATCCAACCGGACGAGACGAGCGAGCTCGTGACCTCCGAGCTGGCCATCGGGGGCATGCACTGCGCCTCGTGCGCCCAGCGCGTGCAGCGTTCGCTCCGCGACGTCCCGGCGGTAGCCAGTGCTGCCGTCAATCTCGCCACCGAGCGCGCCTACGTCACCTTCGATCCCGCGGGAACCACGACCGACGACCTCTGCCACGCGGTGGTCGACGGCGGCTACTCGGCCGAACCGGTTTCCCTGGGAACCCTCGCCGTCGACGAGCCAATCGACCGCGAGGGTTGGAGGTGGCGAGCCATCGCTTCCTGGCCGCTGGCCCTCGCCGCGCTCTTCGTCGCCCTCCTCGCGCCGGAGACGGCGACAAGCGGCTGGGTCGTCCTGCTGCTCGGGGTCACCGTGCAGATCGTCGGCGGCTGGCCGTTCATGCGCACGAGCTTCCGCCTGCTGCGTCACGGCGCGACGAGCATGGACACGCTCATCACGCTCGGGACCCTGGCCGCACTCGCGGTCAGCGCGGTGGAGGCGATCGCCCTCGGAGGCCGCCATGTCCACCTCGGCGGGAGCGGGGCGTTCGCCGCCCGGCTGCACGGCGCCATGGCCCCGCTCATCATCTGCCGTCCTCGTCACCGGTCGAGCCGTCGAGGCCCGGGCCCGGATCCGCGCCGCTCGGGCGCTGCACTCCCTGGTCGCCCTCAGCCCGCCGACGGCGCGGCTCGACCGGGGCCGCGGACGCGGACGATGAGGACCGGATCGTCCCGCCCGAGGCGGTCCCGGTCGGGGCTCAGGTGCGGGTCATGCCCGGAGAGACGATCCCGTTGGACGGCGAGGTCGTCGTGGGCTGGTCCGCGGTGGACGAGTCGATGCTGACCGGTGAGCCCCTGCCGGTCGAGCACGGACCCGGGAGCAACGTCACCGCGGGCACGCGCAACGGGGACGGCGTCCTCGTCGTCGAGGTGCGCGCCGTCGCCGCCGAATCGGTCCTGGCCCGGCTCCAGCAGGTGGTGGACGATGCCCTGAGCACCAAGGCCCCGCTCGAACGGCTCGCCGACCGCATCAGCGCGGTCTTCGTGCCCGTCGTGCTGCTGGTGGCCGCCGCGACCTTTCTCGGCTGGTGGCTGGTCGGCTCGAACCTCGGGCACCGCGGTGCTCAGCGCGATCGCCGTCCTGCTCGTGGCTTGTCCGTGTGCCATGGGCCTGGCCACGCCGGTGGCGATGATGGTGGGCTGCGGGCGGGCTTCCGCCCTCGGGATCCTCATCCGCAACGCCGACGCCCTGGAGCGGCTGGCGGGCGTCGATACCGTGGCCTTCGACAAGACGGGCACGCTCACCATGGGCATCGCGACCGTCGTCGCCGTGACCCCGGCCGGCGGCCTGACCACCGAAGAGGTGCTCGAAGTGGCGGCCGCGGTCGAGGCCGACATCGAACATCCGATCGCCAAGGCCATCTGCGCCGCCCACCGGCCGACCCAGCGGGCTTCGGGCGTGGCCGTCATCCCTGGAGCAGGTGTGGCCGGACGGGTCGGTGACCGCGCCGTCAGGGTCTCTCGTGACTTCGGCGACCCGCTCCCGGTGGACCTGGCAGCGGCAGCTGAGGGGTACCGGGGGCGGGGGGACGCCGTTGTCGTCGTCGAGGTCGACGGCGATGCCGTCGGGGTGCTCGCCGTGTCGACCCCCCTGCGCCAGGAGGCGTCGAGCGCTATCGGAAGGTTGCACGATCTCGGGCTGCGCACGGCCATCTTGAGTGGGGACGGGGCGGAGGCGGTCGGCACGGTTGCCCGGGAGCTGGGCATCGAGGTCGGCACGCGGCGGGCTGAGCCCCGAGGAGAAGCTGGCCGCCCTGCGGGAACTGCGCGACGGGTCGGCCGGAGTGGTCATGGTGGGCGACGGCCACAACGACGCGCCGGCCCTGGCCGCCGCCGACGTCGGGTGCGCCATCGGCGGCGGTTCGGAGGCCGCCATCTCGACGAGCGACATCACCCTGGTCGGCAACGACCTCCAGGGCGTCCCGGCCGCCATCGGCGTGGCCGCCGCCACGTACGCCGTCATCCTCGAGAACTTCGGCTGGGCCATGGGCTACAACGTCTCGGCGCTGCCCCTGGCCGCCGCCGGCCTCCTCGATCCCGCTCGTCGCCGCCGTCGCCATGGGCCTCTCCAGCCTGCTGGTCGTCGGCAACAGCCTGCGCCTGACCCGCGTCGGCCGGGACGGACCGGCATCGGTGCAACCGCCGCGCGTGGCCCGCGGCAAGGTTGCCCTGGTGGCCGCGGTGGCGCTGCCCATCCTCCTGTTCGCCGGGATCACCGTCGGCGCCCAGCTCGTGTCGCCCGCCAGGGGTCAGAGCCTGTTGCCGACGCTGCCCGACATCGTCGAGGTGCCGCTCGTCGACGGGCGGGCAGGCCGAGGTCTACCTGTCGCCGGGCTCGCCCGGCCCCAACGAGCTCCACCTGATCCTGCCGTCGGTCCCGCCGTCGGTGCCGGTCGTGACCGCCTCCCACAACGGCGGTGCGCCCCAACGCCTCCGGCAATTCACGTTGAGCCCGGGTCACTACGTCGATTTCGTGGTCCTGACGCCCGGGATCCTGGCATTTCTCGTTCCAGGTGGCCCTCGACCACCGGCCGGTCACCTTCGAGGTGACCCGGAACGTCTCGCGTAGCTGCTCGCGTCGGCGAGGGCGCAACGGCATTCGACCTGCCGGACCGACTATAGTCCTGGTTCATGAGGGGTGGGATTCTGCTTCGGGTTGCTGCGCTCGTCCTTCTTGCCGGGACGCTCGTGACCGGAACCGTGCCGGCGGGCGCGCAGTCCTCTGCTCCGGTGACGACGATCAGCCTGCAGGCACCGACGGCCTACACGCCGCATCCGCCGAACGGCGGGACCGACGACTACCACTGCACCCTCGCTCAACCCCCACGTGAAGCAGAACTCCTTCATCGTCTCGAGCGAGTTCTATCCGAACAGCGTCGAGGTGCACCACGCCATCCTGTTCCTGGTGCCGCCGGCGCTGGCCGCGCAGGCGGAAGCCGCCAACGGCAACGGACAGGGTTGGACCTGCTTCGGCGAGACGGCACTGCCGGGAGCCAACCTGGCCCACATCGGCGAGACGCCGTGGCTGTCGGCCTGGGCTCCCGGTCACGGCGAGGACGTCCTGCCCGCCGGGACGGGACAACCGCTGCCCGCGGGCAGCCTCGTCGTCATGCAGATCCACTACAACCTGCTCCTCGGTGACAAGCCGGTGCACGCCAAGCTCGTCCTGCACACCGTCCCCTCGTCGACGCCGTTGCGTCCGTTGAGCCTGGCCCTGATGCCGGCGCCGCCCGACATCCCGTGCCCGACCGGCGTGACCGGACCGCTGTGCAACCGCGCCGCCTCGCTCGCCGACCTGGGACAGCGCTTCGGGGCCAGTGCGATCGGGTTCGTGGACGGCATCGAGGCGGCCTGCGGGCGTAACCCGGCCGACCCGCCAGGCGGGGACACCACGTCGTGCAGCTGGCCGGTCTCTCAGGCCGGAACCATCGTGCGAGTCGGAGCGCACATGCACCTCCTCGGACGTCCCTGCAGATCACGCTGAACCCGGGGAAGCCCGACCAGAAGACGATCCTGAACGTCCCCAACTACAACTTCCACTACCAGAAGGCCTACAACCTGGCGAAGCCCATCTCGGTCGTGCCAGGGGACAACATCCAGGTGACGTGCACCTACGACCCGACGCTGCGCCAGGAGCTGCCGACGCTTGCGCAACCTGCCCCCCCGCTACGTCACGTGGGGAGACGGCTCGTCCGACGAGATGTGCCTCGGGTTGGTGAGACCGTCCCGCCCGCCGGTTCGCCGGGTGCGATCGGCTGGCCGTCGAACGTGGACGGCGGCGGCCGTCACTTTCTGAGCGACGTCAGCGGCCGGAGCGCCTGACGCCTCCGGTCCCTGAGCGCCACCGACTGACTCGCCCAGTGGGATCTGTGGTCAGTCCCCGGCCCAGCAGGCGAGGATGAGGTCGGCGACGGTGACGGCCACGTCCGCCCGACTGGTGGGCGGCCGGCCGAACTGCGCCGGCAAGCCCGAGATGTCGACCGTCAGGACCTTCCAGTCCTTGCGCACGATGGCCCATCCGGCGTCGGTCTGGTAGGCCCCCTGGCCGAGGTTCGGGATGGAGGTCGCACGGCCCTGTTCCCGCCCGATCGCGCTGAAGTAGGACAAGGTCTGGGGCCAGCTCGATAGCTCCTTGACCGTGAGGTCGAACTCCCCGTCGGGGTAGCGGTATTGGCACGAGTAGGCATGGTGCGATCCACGTCGGCGTCGAGACCGAGGCCTCGGACGCCGAGGGTCTGCGCAATATCCGACTGGGCCTCCCCGCGACAGACCAGCTTCGAGATCGTGGAGGGTTCGGCGCCGGCCGGGAGCGGGCGTTGGCGGCTCGCCTGCGCGTCATTCGACGTGGCGGGTCCGGTCGAGCAGCCGGCGGCCAGTAAGCCGACGACGGCCGCGCTTCCGAGGAGCGGAACGCTTCCGCGGCGCCGCCCCGAAGGGGTGTGGGCTTCACGGGGGGGGAGGCCGGGCGTCCGTGGCCGACGACGCCATCGCATGAACGTGGTGATTCAGCCGAAGGTAGCAGCCGGTCCGATCGGATTCGCCGCGCCCACGTGCGCTCCTCGCGCCCGACCACGTCCTTGCGAGGCGCAGCCGACTGGTTGTCCCCCGGCGAGGACTGTGCGACATTGAATCCGGCCACGACACCGCCGGCGCCGACCGGGAGCCGGCTCCGTCCGAGGCAGGCGGTGATCGGATGCTGCGATGGGACCACGGCGAATGGAGTCAGGTGTGAACCCGCGGCTCCGGCGCAGTCGCGGCTGGCTCACATGAGCGGAGGGCAGCTGTGGACCTGATACCGCGGCCGGCGATCCTCTCGAGGCAGGGACGAGCCGGTCACGCTGGACGCCGCGGCAGTGGGGCCGGTCGCGGTGAAGCCGGTCGGCCGATGCTCGCCCCGACCTTCCGACTGCGCGCCACCGAGCGCGGACCTCACCGGCATCTTCGAGCGGTTCCTGCTCGATATGCGTGCGGACGGCATCATGCCGGACGCGGCGGGCGGCAACGAGATACCACTGACGTTCCTCCTGCGCCGAGATGCGGCGGCGGGCATCCGTCCACCGGCGGGTGTGGCGCCCGACGGCGCAGACCTCATCGACGAGCGATACGAGCTACGGGTCGAGAGCAACGGGGTCCTCCTCGCCGCGCCCGGTCCTGCCGGGGATCTTCCGCGGCCTCACGACGCTCCGTCAGCTGATGGCGGGCTCCTCCGACCGCGCTGTCGTGATCGCCGACGGTCCGCGGTATGCGTGGCGTGGTCTCTCGCTCGATGTGGCCCGAACCTTCTTCGACGTCGCCGCAGTCAAGCGTGTCATCGACATGCTGAGCCTGTACAAGTTCAACGTGCTGCACCTTCACCTCACCGACGACCAGGGATGGCGGATTCAGATCCCCGAGCTGCCGCGCCTGGCGGAGATCGGAGGCAGCCGAGCGCTCGGTGACCGCCCCGGCGGGTTCTACTCCGTGGCTCAGTTCGAGGACATCGTGTCCTACGCGGCCGAGCGCTTCGTGACCGTGGTGCCCGAGCTCGACATGCCGGGCCACTGCGCGGCCGCCCTTTCGGCCTACCCCGCGCTCGTTTCGGCGCCGGGTGCGACGACCAACCTCCTCAACCCCGACGATCCCGAAGTGGCCGCGTTCGTACGGACCGTGCTCGGGTCCGTCGCCACGATGACCCCGGGCCCATACCTCCACATCGGCGGCGACGAAGCGTTCGGCATGTCGCCCGACGCGTACGACCGCTTCCTCGCCATGTCGAGGTCGGCGGCGCGCTCGGCGGGCAAACTCGCCGTCACGTGGAGGACGCGGCGCGGACGAGCGAGGGCGGTGGCGACCTTCTCCAGCACTGGATCGCGTTTGATCCCGAGCTGGAATCGCTGCTCTCGAGCGGTGAGTTCGATGCCTCGAGCCTTCCCTCAGAGGTCGGAATACCGCTCGAACTCCTGCCGGCGATCGCCGAACACTTCGCCAAGGCCAAAGAGGAGCTCCGGCGGGCGGTCGACCGCGGCAGCGGCGGTGGTCCTTTCGCCGGTCTCCCACGTGTATCTCGACCGTCCGTACCGCGAGACCTCGGTCGACCCGTCCCAGGACGAGCTTCGCAAACGGCTCGGATTGTCGGCCTACCCGCGTGCCACGGTGGAGCAGGCCTTTGCGTGGGACCCAAGAGGAGCGCTGGAGGGGACCGGTGCGCAGGTGGGGTCGTCGGCGGAGTCGTCGGTGGTCGGCATCGAGGCGGCGATGTGGGCTGAGACCGTGGTCGACGAGTCGGAGCTCCACTTCATGCTCCTCCCGCGCCTGCCCGGGGTCGCCGAGCGAGCCTGGGCTTCTGGACCCGAGCGCGCCGTGGGCCGAATACCGGTGGAGGCTGGCCGGCCAGCGGGCGGTCTGGCAGGCCCGGGGATGGGGACACTTCGGCTCGTCCCTCGTGCCCTGGCGCCCCACGGCGACGTCCCACCAAGGTGCCGCATCATCCGGCTGATTAGGGTCCGAGCATGATCCGCCCAGGACGCCGCCAGTATCGTCCACCGAGGACCAGACGAGACCGGACCTGACCTGGCCCAGGCTCGTGCGCTCTGACAGAGTGTCTGCTACTCTTGACGTCGATGTCAATATCAAAGCCTGAGCCCGCGCTCATGGCCACAGAGGCGGAACACGGCAACGCGGCCGACCCGTCCAGGAGGTTCTGATGCCCAAAACGATCGTCGACTTCCCGGTGTTCGACGCCGACAACCACATGTACGAGCGGACTGACGCCTTCACGAAGTACCTCCCGCCCGACTACGCGGGGATCGTCAAGTTCGTCCAGGTGAACGGCCGCGACAAGATCGCCATCCGCAACGTGATCTCGGAGTACATCCCGAATCCGACTTTCTCCGTGGTCGGACGCCCGGGAGCTTCAGAGGAGTACTTCAAGCAGGGGAACCCCGAAGGAAAGTCGCGCCGGGAGCTGATGGGTGACCCGATCCGCTCGCCCGACGCGTTCTTCGACCCCGCGCCGCGTCTCGCCCTCATGGACGAGCTCGGGCTCGACCGAGCCCTCATGTGGCCGACGTTGGCCAGCGTCTTGGAGGAGCGGATGCCGATGGACCCGCGGGGCACCCACGCCGTCATCCACGCGCTCAACCAGTGGATGCACGAGCACTGGACGTTCAACTTCGAGAACCGGATCTTCCCGACGCCCGTGATCACGCTCCCGATCGTCAGCGAGGCCATCAAGGAGCTCGAATGGGTGGTGGAACGGGGAGCGAAGATCATCCTGATCCGCCCCGCCCCCGTCCCCGGCTTCGAGGGGTACCGTTCCTTCGCCCTGCCTGAGTTCGATCCCTTCTGGCAGAAGGTGACGGAGGCCGACATCGCCGTGGGCCTGCACGCCTCGGACGACGGCCTGACCCGTTACTACAACCAGTGGGAGGGAAGGCCCGACGGGGAGCACCTACCCTTCGCCGGACCCTCCGCCTTCCAAGACATCGCGCACACCCAGAGCAGGGGCATCTTCGACACGGTGGCATCCCTCATCGGGCACGGGCTCCTCTCGCGTTTCCCGACGCTCCGGATGCTCCCCGTCGAGAACGGATCGGCTTGGGTCCGGCCCATCATCGATGCACTCGGTCACTCGTACGCGCACAACCCGCATCTGTACGACGGAAGATCCCATCTCGGTGCTCAAGCGGAACATCTGGGTCCACCCGTTCCACGAGGAGAACCCGCGCGGCCTCATTGAGATGGTCGGAGTCGACCGCGTCGTCTTCGGATCCGACTACCCGCACATCGAGGGGATGTCGCAGCCGCTGACGTACGTGGACGAGCTCGAGGGCCTCTCGCACGACGACATCGCCAAGGTCATGGGCGGCAACCTGGCCGAGGCGATGAAGGTCTCCGTCGCAGCCTGAGCCGGCTGTCGGCCTGATGCCGGCAGCGACGTCCGGCGCGTCAGGTGAGGCGCCGGCAGGCGGTCTCGACCTGTTGTCGATAGGTGCCGTCGAAGAGGACCGTGTGCACTAGGAGAGGGTAGAGCTGGAAAAGCGGGATGCGTTGTTTCCACCCGTCTGTCAGTGAACGGGTCTCGAGATAGGCCGCGAGGACCCGGTCCGGCACGGGGCCGAAGAGGGAGAGCATGGCGAGATCCTCTTCCGGATGGCCCCCGTGAACGGACGGGTCGATGAGCCAGGACTTGCCGTCGGCGCCGAAGAGCACGTTGCCCCACCACAGGTCTCCGTGTACGAGGGCGGGGTCGTCCGGGGGGAGGAGCGCCGGTAGCAGTTCCACCACTGCGCCCACCGGCCGCTCCAGCCCGCAGCGTGCTGCGAGCTCGGTCAACCGGCGGCCGTAGAAGGCGGCAGAGTCGGGGTACGTCGACGCATCGACCGGGCAGACACCGATCCACGACGAGCCTCCACCCCAGTGCGGGTGCGGAGCCGAGTGGAGCGCGGCGAGTGCGTGACCGAGAGCCTCCTCGTGACCTGCACTCCTCGGGACTTCGCTGATGGCGTGCGTCACCAAAAGGTCGTCTTGGACCAGCACCACGTCGGGCACAGGCGGCGCACCTTTTACGAGACGCAGCTGTCGCAGCCCGTCGGCCTCGTCGCGACAACCGCGTCCGACCTTGACGACGAACCGCCGCCCCCCCGCCTGCACCATCCACGTACTGGTTCCCAGCGACCCAACGGAGCCGATCGGGCCGACGGCGCGCTCGACGCTCACTTGCCACGCGCTGCTTCCTACGGGATCCGGCGATGGCATCAAGAATCCGCCCCATCTGGCAGGCCGGTGGCGCGGATCCTTGTCGAAGGTTGCCGGCGGCTCACCCGGCCATTGTCCATGATCCCTCCCATCCCCCCTTCCCCGTCGTCGTTCCGGCTGCAACCCGCGTCCCCGCCTCTGGCGAACCTCGGTTCCTCGCTCCGGGACTTCGTGCATGATGGCCACCGATGAAGACGCCGCGGGCAGCTGGGCTCGTGGTCACACCGGGAGCGAGCGCCGGAAGGGACCAGTCCGGACTCGTGGCAATCGACCGAGCCGTGACCAAGTCCGGATTGACGGTCGAACGAGTCGAGTTCCCGGGACAGGCCGCCGGACGCCGCCGAACGGACCCGCCGGCGATCTGCATCGAGACCGTCCGCTCGGCCGCCACGGCGCTGGCCAAGGATCTGTCCGTCCCGACTCGTCGGATAGCCGTCGGAGGCCGCTCCTTCGGGGGCCGCATGTGCTCGCTCGCCGTGGCAGGAGGCCTCGAAGTAGCTGCTCTCGTGCTGGTCAGCTACCCCCTCCACCCGCCCGGGCGGCCCGATCGCTTGCGGACGGAACACTTCGAGGCCCTCGACGTCCCCTGCCTGTTCGTCTCCGGCCGACGTGACGCCTTCGCCAAGCCCGAAGAGCTCGAGCGCGAGACGGCGCTGATTCCCGGTCAGGTCACGCTGGTGTTCGTGGAGGGCGATCACTCGCTCCGCTCGAGCGAGGCCGAGGTCGCCCGCGTGGTGGCCGACTATCTGAGCGACCCGGAATGAGATCGCCTCGGGGCGCCCCTGTCCGTGATTCGATAGCTTCTCGGATGGAGGCTGTAGGCGAGCCGTCTGGCCGTGGGAATACCGCGGCTTTCTGAGTGTGGGAGTCGGGAGCGTCGGTGGCCGGAGCAGTGCATCTCGAAGTGGACGGGCCGATCGCGACCATCACGAACGACAACCCGGACAAGCACAACGCATTCGACGACGACATGGACGCACAGCTCTTCGGGGTCCTCGCCCAGCTCAAGGAGCTGCCCGACGTCCGCGCCGTCATCTGGCGCGGAGAGGGCAAGTCGTTCTCGTCGGGTCGCGACGTCGGCGCGTTCGGTGGGCCGGACAGCGGGCTGACGCACCACGAGCTCATGCGGCGCGGTCACCGCGGGATCCGCGCCATCTTCGAGCTCGACGCGCCGATCATCGTCGCCATTCAGGGCTGGGCGATCGGCGGCTCGTTCCAGCGAGCGCTGCTCTGCGACATCCGGGTCGCCGCTGAAGGCGCGCGTTTCAGGCTGCCGGAGGTCGGGCACGGTGTCATCCCCGACACCGGTGGGGTGGGTCGACTCTTCCAGATCTGCGGACACGGCGTCGCCGCGGACATGGTCCTCACCGGCCGCGTGATGTCGGCCGAGGAGGCGCTCGGTCATGGCATCGTTTCCCGGGTCGTCCCGGCCGATCAGCTGGACGACGGAGGTCCGCTCCATCGCCGAGAAGATCGCGGAGGCCCCGGCGGTCACGGTTCGCGCGGCCCGCAGGGTGCTGGGCCATCTGGCGCTGCCCGAGCTGCTCGAGTCGATGGACGAGGAGATGATCGCCCAGACGTTCATCGCCCGATCGGACGACATGGCCGAGATGCGAGCGGCCCGCGCCGAGGGCCGGGCGCCGGTCTACCGAGGGAGCTGACGATGCCAGGATTGCCCGAACCGCCGCCGCCGGGCGCCACCGCGCTCCCGGCGGGCACCTTCGAATCCGTCCCGGTATTCATCACCGGCGCGGGGACGGGTCTCGGCAAGGCCATCGCCGTCGAGTTCGCCCGCTTGGGCGCCTCGGTGGTCATCGCCAGCCGCAAAGCAGGAGCACCTCGACGCCGGGGCGGCGGCCGTCGAGGAAGTGGGTGGGAAGGTGGCCACCGTGGTGTGCGACATCCGTCAACCCGACCAGATCGCGGCCGCGTTCGACGCGGCCGAAACATGCCTTCGGCCTGCCCGCCGTGCTGATCAACAACGCCGCGGCGAACTTCCCCGTGCCGGCGGAGGACATGTCGCCGAACGCCTGGCGCACCGTCGTCGACATCACGCTCAACGGGACCTTCTTCTGCTCCCGCGAGTTCGCCCGACGGCTCATCGCAGCCGGGACACCCGGCTCCATCGTCGACATCGGCGCGTCGTACGCCTGGACCGGCGGACCAGGATTCGCCCACTCCGCCGCGGCCAAGGCCGGCGTGAAGTCGATGGTCGAGACGCTGGCGGTGGAGTGGGGCCCCTACGGAATCCAGGTCAACGGGCTCGTGCCCGGCCTGTTCCCCCACGAGGACATGACGGCCGACATCAGAGGCAACCTCGACCGAACGTCCGACAAGGACGCCTGCCAGCCCGCACTGCGCGTCGGACGCCTCCGCGAGCTCGGTTGGGCCGCCACCTTCCTGGCCTCGCCCTACGCCCGCTTCATCTCCGGACACGTCCTGGTCGTCGACGGCGCCAACTGGCAACGGCGGAGGCTGACAAACCCGCCCGTGGTGACGGTGCGCGACCAGATGGGCCGCCCGCCATTCGATCCGGCCGCGAGCTGAACTTTCGAAGACGTGGGCGTCCGGAGCGTCAGGAGGGGTCGCGCTGGACCAACTCGACCTGGTAGCCGTCGGGATCGGCGACGAAGGCGATGGTGACCGGCCACCGATCGAGCCGCTGAGGCTCCATGACGGTCGTCGCGCCCACGTCGAGCGCGGCGCGGTAGGTGGACTCGACGTCGTCCGTGTTGACGTAGAGCTTCCAGAAGGCGTTCCCCATGTCGATAGGTCCGCTCTGGTCCTTCTGCTGGGCCAGTTGAAGCTTCCCGCCCTTCGAGGTGTTCTCGAGGATCGCCTCGAAGGCGTTGGGGATTTCGGTCCGGCTCGTGCACTCGAGTCCCAACGCCTCGTAGAAGCCGACCGTCCGCTCGAGGTCGGTCACGTTGATGCAGTACTGCCCCAACCAGTTCGCCATGTGGCGCTCCCTCCTTGGCGTCAGACGATTTCGCTGACCTGTATCACCGGTTCGATGTTCGTGTAGTTGGCCACGTCGCTCTGGACCGCCGCCGTGCCCTCGGAGCCGAGCGCTTCGGCAAGGGCCTCCGGGGAGGCGAACTGGAAGTGCACCGCGGCGACGTAGGGACCGTTGACGCCGCGGTCGATCTCGGCCACGTCGACGCCCCAGGTCTTCTTGGCGAGCGGCACGTGGCTCTCCCGGTAGTAGTCGTGGTCGAAGCGGGCATCATCGGCCGAGGGGTACAAGACGCTGAAACGGATCATGTCCGTTCTCCTTTCCCAGTGCGTGCCGCATCATTGCTGCTCCGACCGCGTGCTGCATCATTGCCGTTCTGAGGACGAGACGCATCCGATCGCTCGGCCCGCATGGCCTCTACGGTTCGACGGACCTCGTCGAAAAGGTCCTCTCGCTCCGAGGAAACCTCGGAATGCAGGAACTCGTGCACCAGTGGCACCGCGTCGGGACCGAGCGCGGTCGCGGCCCGCCTGAGGTCGTCCTGAGGCACGTGCCCGGACGACTCGCTGGCGCGACGGCTGACCTCCGAAAAGGCGGCGCCGGTCACGGCACGGAACAGACGCCGACGGGCGGCCTCGGCCTCGGCCACCGTGAATCCGTTGCGGGTGAGCACGGTGAACACGCCCTCGAGGTGCTGGACCATGCGGACGGTGTTGTACGAGCCGGCCAGCATCTGCCCGATGATCTGGGGCTGAGCCACGAGGGCGTCATAGACGAATCGCCCGTACTCGAGCAGCCACCGGTCCCACGGCTGGCCGCGGTCGGGAGGCAGCGGGAGCCGGCCCATGGAGTGGGCGGCGGCCATGGCGAGCAAGTCCTCGCGGGTGCGGACGTGGTGGTACAGCCCCGGGACGCTCATGCCCAGCCGCTCGGCGACGTTGCGGACCGTGGCACGCTCCAGACCGATGGCCAGGGCGGCGTCGGCGATTTCCGCCGCCGTGACCCGGGGTGGACGTCCGAGGCGCGTCGCGGTGCCTCCGTCGCTTGATCCCATACTTTTCATACAGTAGCATGAGAAGTCAGCAGTGCGAGAGCCCGCCGCCTGTACGAATACGAAGGCCAAGCACGGGCACGGCCCGATAGGAGCGCGATGGACCGCTATCTCGTCATTTCCTCCGACACCCACGCCGGCCCGCCGAGCGCGATGTACCGCGACTACGTGGACCCGCAGTACCGGGACGCGTTCGACGAGGATCTCGCGGCCAAGGAGACCATGCGCTCCGTCATCTTGGAGCAGGCGTCCGCGGAGCAGGCGAAGTTCAAGCAGGACTGGGAAGCCGAGACCGGCGACGGTGGGATGCGCGCGTCCTATGACGCCGCGACACGCGACGCCGAGCTGGACAAAGAGGGCATCGCCGGGGAGGTGATCTTCCCCGACGCCGACGTCCTGGGCGGCGGTGCGTCGGCACCCTTCAGCGCCGGGCTCCAGAGCTCGGGAGAGCTCGACGGCGAGCTCGTCATGGCGGGGGCCCGCGCCCACAACCGGTGGCTGGCGGAGCTCTGCTCGCACAGTCCCGAACGCCGCTGCGGCGTCGCCACCGTTCCCATCCTCCATGACCAGGACGCTGCCGTCGACGAGATGCGCCGGGTGGAGAAGGACGGGCTGCGCTCAATGATGATCCCGACGTTGTGGGGTAGCCGTCCCGCCTATCACGACCCGGTCTACGAGCCGGTCTGGTCCACGTCCGAAGAGCTCGGTCTCGTGGTCAACATCCACTCGGGCGGCGCGTCCAAGGACATCGCTCCGGGACCGGGGATCGTGCCCATCTACGCGACGGAGGCCTGGTGGTGGGCGGCCCGCCCCCTCTGGGTCATGATCTGGAGCGGAGTCTTCGACCGCCATCCGGACCTGCGACTCGCCATCACCGAGGACGGGGCCTGGTGGTTACCCGACATCCTCGAACGGATGGACGAGAAGTGGGAGGGCGGACACACCGTGCGCAAGTTCGGCAACCTGTTCAAAGACGCGACGAAGAAGAAGCCGAGCGAGTACCTGGGGACCAATGTGTTCCTCGGAGCATCGACGCCGAGCAAATACGAGATCGAGGCGCGCCACCGGATCGGGACGGGTGCCCTCCTGTGGGGCAACGACTTCCCGCACCCGGAGGGGACCTGGCCGCACACTCGGCGTTCCATACACGAGGTGTTCCAGGACGTGCCCGGCGGTGACACCGCGCGGATCCTCGGGCTCAGTGCCGCGTCGGTCTACCGCTTCGACGGCGAGAAGCTCGCCGGCATCGTCGAACAAATCGGACCTACACACCAGGAGGTACACGGATGACCGACCAGCTGACGTCGTCGGTCGACACCGGATTCTCGGTGGACGACCAAGCGTGGGACCGCGTCGGGTTCCCGATGCCCCGCGATCCATCGCTGCTCGACCCGGGCTCTCCCCGCCTTCGGGTGCGCACGGTCACCGATCGCTTTCCCTTTCCCGTGCCCAACGGTTGGTTCGTGGTGGCCATGTCGGACGACGTGGCGCGCGGCGAGGTGCGCTCGCTCCACTACTTCGAGCCGCGACCTCGTGCTGTTCCGCGACGCCGACGGCGCTCCCCACCTCCTCGATGCCTACTGTGCGCACCTCGGCGCACACCTCGGCGTCGGCGGCAAGGTCGAGGGCGCGTGCGTGCGCTGCCCGTTCCACGGGTGGGCCTACGAGGGCTCGACCGGGCGTTGCACGGAGATCCCGTACACCAAGAGCGAACGGATCCCCCCCAAGGCGCGGGTCCGGAGCTTCCCGACGATCGAACGCGGCGGGGCCATCTGGGCGTGGCATCACCTCCTCGACGGCGATCCCTTCTACGAGCTGCCGGTCGTGCCCGAGATCGACGACGAGACGTGGACGGCTCCGCTCCTGCGCGAGTTCCGGATCGCGACGTCGTGCCAGGAGATGGCGGAGAACAACCACGACTTCGCTCACTTCATGTACGTGCACGGGGCCGATTCCGTTCCACAGGGTGAAGAGGTGATCGACGGCACCTACAAGTCCGTCAAGCAGCCCGGCCTCGAGCGCGAGACGTTCGGCCTCGGTCTGGGCGTCGTGAGGATTCCCGGCGCGCTGACCTTCGTGTCTTCCGTCACGCCCGTCGACTCCGACAACGTCCACGTGCGCTGGATGTTCATGGTCCCGACAGAATCCGGATACGACAATGCGGCCGCGTTCGCCGACGGGTTCAGCGGCGGCGTCTCGCAGGACATCCCCATCTGGGAGAACAAGATCTACCGGCCTCAGCCCGTGCTCACCAAGGGCGAAGTCGGCATCGCAACGCACCGCAACTGGTCGAAGCAGTTCTACAGCGAACCCGTCTGATCTTCGCCGAGGCACCATGACGAAGACCGAAGGCGGCACGACACCGGCGGCTTTGCGGCTCGACGTCGGACCGGCGACCAGTGCCGAGGAGGTCGTCGCCGCGGTGCAGGCGTGGGTGGAGGAACGCGTCCCGTCACCCTGGGTGGAGGCGGGGCGGAGAGGCGGGGCCGCCCAAGTGCGGACGGTGCGCACACGCGCGGATTACGAGGCGTGGTACCCGTCGTTCGGGGCGTCGGGGCTGGTGGTTCCGACCTGGCCGGTCGAATACGGCGGGCTCGACCTGGCGCCGGACGTGGCGCGGCGGGTGGACGAGATCCTGCGGCCCTACAACCTGGGACGGCTCAATCCGCTCGGGCTGAACCTGGCCGCGCCCGCACTCTTCGCCCACGGGACCGAGGAGCAAAGGCGGCGGTTCCTCCCACCCGTCGTGCGCAACGAGGAAGTGTGGTGCCAGCTCTTCAGCGAGCCGGGTTCGGGGTCGGACCTGGCCTCGCTGGCCACTCGAGCCGAGCGCGACGGTGACGAGTGGGTGATCACGGGGCAGAAGGTCTGGACGACCTGGGCCCACCTGTCGAGCCACGCGGTGCTCCTGGCCCGGACCGATCCCGACGTGCCCAAGCGCGCCGGGATCACGTACTTCTTGCTCGAGCTGGAGCAGTCCGGTGTGGATGTCCGTCCGCTGCGGCACATGGGCGGCGAGGTCGACTTCAACGAGGTGTTCCTCGACGGGGCACGGGTGCCGGACGCGCATCGAGTCGGCCCGGTCGGCGAGGGGTGGAAGGTCGCGAACGCCACCTTGTCGGGAGAACGCCAGATGGTGTCGGGGTCGGGCTCGGGCGGTGTGGACCGCATCGGCGGGTCGGGCGCCGACTCGCTCGTGCGTCTGGCCCGTCGTGTGAGCGCGGAGGGTCGGCCCGGGGGATGGGACGACCCGGTGCGGCGCGACGCGGTGGTGCGGCTCTGGGCCGAGGAACAGGTGCGCGGCTGGACGAACCTGCGGGTGAGGGCGCAGGCGCGCGCCGGACGCCCCCCTGGGCCTGAGAGCTCCATCGGCAAGGTGCACCAAGGGGAGCTGAACCAACGTATCCAGGAGCTGGCGGTCGACCTGCTGGGTGGGGCCGCGTTGGCGTGGGACGGGGACGGGAACGGGGGCGGCGACGGATCGGGCGGCGGCGACGGATCGGGCGGCGGCGTCGGATCGGGCGGCGGCGGTCCGGCGCGGTGGGCGGCGTCGCTGCCGTACGAGGTGCGGGGGATGCTGCGCAGCCGGGCCAACACCATTGAGGGGGGGACGACCGAGGTGAACAAGAACATCCTCGGGGAGCGGGTGCTCGGACTGCCCCGCGAGCCCGACCCCTGGCAGGGCGTTCCCTGGCGCGACGTGCCACGGAGCTGAACGGGGCGGGCCGGGGAGTGGTCGACGGCGCCGGGCGAATTGCCGAAACCGGATTCTGATTTTAAGGTACGCGCATGGCATTTCCTCAAGACGTCGGGATCGTGGACACCATGATCGGGTTCCCCCATCCGGACATGAAAGAGGTCTACCGCTTCATCACGCGGCAGACGAAGGACGCCGAGTCTCAGGAAGACTTCGAGTTCCCGGTCGAGTACATGTTCAAGGACGTGCCCGAGAAGGGCTACCGGGACGAGAAAGACCCGATCGGCGTGACGCTGCGGGAGATGGACCTGTATGGAATCGAGCGCGGGATGATCGGTGTCGGCGATCCGGCCGGGACGGGTGCCAAGGCGCTGCGTGAGCATCCCGACCGCTTCATCCCGTCCACCGGCGGCTGATCCCAACGACGGCATGAAGGGCATTGCCCGGCTGGTGAAGGAGTACGAGACCTGGGGCGTGCGCGCCGTCGGCATGTTCCCGGCCGGGACCTTCCCCCAGGTCCCGATCAACGACAAGAAGATGTACCCCATTTACGCCAAGTGCGTGGAGCTCGGCATCCCGATCTTCTGCTGCGCCGGGATCCCCGGCCCTCGCCTCAAGTTCGCCTGCCAGCACGTCGAGCTCATCGACGAGGTCATGTACGACTTCCCGGAGCTGGTGTTCGTCACCCGGCACGGCTGCGAGCCCTGGACCGACCTCGCCGTCAAGCTCATGCTCAAGTGGCCCGGGCTCCACTACTCGACGAGCGCGTTCGCGCCCAAGTACTACCCGAAGGCGATCATCGACTACGCCAACACCCGGGGCGCGGACAAGAGTGATCTACGCCGGGTACTTCCCCATGGGTCTGTCCTTGGAGCGGATCGCCAGGGAGCTGCCGGGCGTCGGCTTCAAGGACGAGGTGTGGCCGAAGTTCCTGCGGACCAACGCCCTGCGCGTGCTGGGGTTGTCGTGACGGCGACCACGAAGTCCGACTCGGGCGTGCGCAGCTCGGTCGACTACGGCGTGTTCGACGCCGACAATCACTACTACGAAGCAGAGGACGCCTACACCCGGCATATCGACCCGTCCATGGCCTCTCGCGCCATGCAGTGGGCCGACATCGGGGGTCGGCGCCGGCTTCTGGTGGGAGGCCGCGTCAACCGCTTCATCCCCAACCCGCGCTTCGACCCCGTGGCGAAGCCGGGCAGCCTGGACGAGTACTTCCGCGGCCGGAACCCCGGCTCCAAGGACATGCGGGCTCTCTTCGGCGAGCTCGAGCCGATCCGCCCCGAGTACCGCGACCGCGATGCCCGCATTCAGGTCATGGACCGACAGGGGCTCGACGGATGCCTCCTGTTCCCCACCCTCGGAGTGGGTATGGAGGAATCACTGGCGGCGGATCCGCCGGCGCTGGTCGCTGCCTTCGGGGCCTTCAACCGGTGGCTCGAAGACGACTGGGGGTACGCCTACCAGGAGCGCATCTTCGCCGCGCCGATGCTGACCCTGGCCGACCTGGACGCAGCCGTGGACGAGTTGCAGCGGGTGCTAAATGCCGATGCGCGCGTCGTCTGCATCAAGGGCGGTCCGGTGCACACACCGACCGGGCTCACGTCCCCGGCGGACGCCCGCTTCGACCGGTTCTGGGACCTGGTCAACGAGTCGGGCGTCACCGTGGGGATCCACTCGGGTGACGCCGGGTACGGCCGCTACGCCTCGGACTGGGAGCCGGCCAGTGACTTCGAGTCCTTCCGCCACTCCCCACTGCGCATGGTGCTCCAAGCCGATCGACCGCCCTACGAGACGATGGCGGCGTTGGTCTGCCAGGGCCTGTTCGACCGTTTCCCGCGGATCCGGGTGGCCAGCATCGAGGCCGGGGCCTCGTGGGTGCCCATCCTGCTCAAGAAGCTGCGCAAGGCGTACGGGCAGATGCCGGGCGGGTTCGCGTCCGATCCGGTCGAGACGTTCCGCTCCCACATATGGGTGGCGCCGTTCTACGAGGACGACCTGGGCGGCCTGAAGGACGACCTCGGCCTTGAGCACCTGCTCTTCGGCTCGGACTGGCCGCACGCCGAGGGCCTGACCGAACCGCGTACGTTCGCGGCTGACCTGCGGCGGTTCGGCTACAACGAAACCGAGGTCCACACGGTCATGGCCGAGAACGGCTGGCCGCTGACCCGGCGGCTCTGACGGTCCGGCGGGCGGCGACGAGAACGCGGCAGGAGTAGGCCGAGAACCAGATGGACTTCGACGACACCCCCGAGGAGGTTGCGTTCCGCCACGAGGTGCGGGCCTGGCTCGACGCCCACGCGCCCTTGCGGGCCACGTCGCGGTCGGCGACCGGCGCGGGCGCAGCGACCGGGACCGGCAAGGACGGTGGCGGTGGCGCTGGCGGCGGCGCTCGTAGCGGCGGCGCTCGTTCCGCGCGGGCCCATGTCGCCGACGACGAGGCCCAGGCCGCCCACGTTGTGGCAAGCCGCCGCTGGCAACGGACGCTCTACGACAGCGGGTGGGCCGGGATCACCTGGCCGAAGGAGTTCGGGGGCGAGGCGGCTCCGCCATGGAGCAGATCATCTTCGGCCAGGAGCAGGCACGCTACGAGATCTCGGGCGGCGCGCTGTCCATCGGCCTGGCGATGGTGGGACCGACGCTGATGGTGTGGGGGACACCCGAGCAACAGGACCGTTTCATTGAGCCGATGCTGCGTGGCGACGAGATGTGGTGTCAGCTCTTCAGCGAACCCGGAGCCGGATCCGACTTGCCGTCGCTCATCACCCGCGCCGAGCGCGACGGTGACGTCTACGTCGTGAACGGCCAGAAGGTGTGGACCACGATGGCGCAGTACAGCGATTGGGCCATCCTGCTGGCACGGACCGACAGAGAGACGCCGGGACGCCGAGGGATCTCGTACCTGCTCCTCGACATGCGCACCCCCGGGGTGGACGTGCGGCCGCTGCGACAGGCCACCGGGGTGGCGCACTTCAACGAGGTCTTCTTGAGCGACGTACGGATCCCGGTCGAGAACCTGGTTGGTCCCGAAGGCGAGGGGTGGAAGGTCGCCCGCACCACCTTGACCAGCGAGCGCATGCTCATCGGCGGCGGGGCCGGCACGACGTTCGACGACGTGGCCGCGCTCGGCGCGTGCGACGGACCGGATGGACGACGCGGTCCTGCGCCAGCAGGTGGCCGAGGCCTACGTCGGCTACGAGCTCCTGCGCTTTCTCGGACTCCGCGTCCAGACGGCCGTGAGCCAAGGCCGGGCACCGGGCGCCGAGGCGTCGTTGCTGAAGCTGGCGATGTCGCGCCAGAGCGCGCGGCTGGGCAACCTGGGGCTCGCGCTGCTCGGGCCGGCCGGCCTGGCGACGGACCGCCGGCGACGGGGCCGGTCGGGATCGACGGGATCGCGTGTCGAAGCGGCCTGACGGGCTTCTGGCAGGACCGCTTCCTCGGGCAGTGGTCGACCCGGATCGGCGGCGGCACCGACGAGATCCAGCGCAACCAGATCGCCGAGCGGGTGCTCGGCCTTCCGCGTGATCCCGTCTGATCGAATACAATATCCATCGTGACGTCCACGGCCCCTGACGTGGTCTGGAACCCCCTCGATCCATCGTTCAAGGCGGATCCGCATCCGATCTGGCGCCGGTTGCGCGACGAGGCGCCCCTGTACCGCGACGAGCAGTACGACTTCTGGGCGCTCAGCCGATTCGCCGACGTGATGGCGGCGAGCATGGACCCGCGCACCTTCAGCTCCGCGCACGGGACGGTGCTGGAGATGATGAGCGAACGCCCTCTCGAGCGGCCTCCACATGATGATCTTCATGGACCAGCCCGAGCACACCATGCTCCGTCGTCTGGTCTCGCGGGCCTTCACGCCGCGGCGGGTCGCCGCGCTCGAGAGCCAGGTGCGCGAGCTCTGCGTCGAACTGCTCGACGCGCAGAGGGACCGTGAGGGGTTCGACTACGTCGCCGACTTCGGCGCGCAGTTGCCGGCGAACGTCATCGCCATGCTGCTCGGAGTGCCCGAGAGCGACCGGCCACACGTGCGCGAGACGATCGACGCCATCTTCCACCTCGAGCCCGGCGATGGGGATGGTCAACGACGTCTCCTTGCAGGCCATGGCGACGTTGCACTCGTACCTGTCCGGCCAGATCGCCGAGCGCAGAGCGCATCCACGCGACGACATGCTCACCGACCTGGTCGACGCCGAGGTGGCCGAGCCCGACGGCACGCACCGTCGTCTGACGCCGCAAGAGGCGACCGACTTCGGCATCCTGCTCGTGTCCGCGGGGACCGAGACGGTGGCGCGGCTGCTCGGTTGGGCCGGTGCGGTCCTGGCCGAGTACCCCGACCAGCGGGCCGAGCTGGCGTCCGATCCGTCGCTCGATCCCCAACGCGGTCGAGGAGTTGCTGCGCTTCGAGTCGCCGTCGCCGGTGCAGGGTCGCTGGACCACGGCGAACGTCGAGCTGCACGGGACCGACCGTGCCGGCGGGATCCAAGGTCCTCCTGCTGACCGGCTCGGCCGGTCGGGACGAGCGCGCCTTCCCCGACGCCGACCGCTTCGACATCCGCCGCAGCTTCGACCAGCACCTCTCGTTCGGCTACGGGATCCACTTCTGTCTCGGCGCTGCGCTGGCCCGGCTCGAAGGCAAGGTCGCGCTCGAGGAGACGCTGGCCCGCTTCCCCGAATGGGACGTGGACCACGGACCGCAGCGTGTTCCTCTTCACCAGCACGGTCCGCGGCTACAGCAACTTGCCCATCTCGGTCGGGGTGGGGAGCTGCGCCTGAGCGTCGTCGACCCCGCACGGCGTGGCTCCGGCGATGCGCCCCGGACGGCACCGGGTGCGTGATCGCAGCTGGACCGGGCACGAGAGTCGTCGTCGCACAAGGCACGGACGCACGGGGAACACACGGGCACGCAATATGGCGCCAACAGGAACTGAAGGGACAGACGGAAGGGGACCATGGAGGATCTGAACGACAAGGTGGCGGTGGTGACGGGCGGGGCGAGCGGTATCGGGCTCGCCCTCGTGAGAGCGTTTGCCGGAGAGGGGATGCGCACCGTCGTCGCCGACGTCGACGACGCCGCTCTGGCCTCGGCGGCCGCAGAGCTCGACGAAGACAAAGACCGCACCATGGTCGTCAGGACGGACGTCACGAGCCTGGAGTCGGTGACGGCGCTGGCGGATGCGGTGTTCGAGCGGTTCGGTGGATGTCACGTACTGTGCAACAACGCCGGAGTTGGAGCGCCCAGCGCGAAAAGTGTGGCAAACGACCCCGAACGACTGGAGTTGGGTGCACGGGGTCAACGTCACCGGCGTTGTCAACGGGATTCTGGCCTTCGTACCCCGGATGCTCGAATCGGGCGAGGAGGGCCACGTCGTCAACACTTCGTCGTCGGACGGAGGGATCGCTCCGCTCCCGACAGCGTCGGTGTATGCAGCCAGCAAAGCGGCGGTGTCGGCGCTCACCGAGTGCTTGGCCGCGCAACTCGCCGAGGAAGGGTCGGCGCTCAAGGCCTCCGTCTTCTACCCGTCGGGCGGGTTGCTGCGGACCGGGTTGTGGACCTCCGAGCGAACGAGGCCGAAGGAGTTGGCCCGGGAGCGTCCGAGGGAGACCGAAGCGATGACGCCCGAACGGCTCGAGGAGATGGCGAGCAAGGCGGGCCGAACGCTGCACTGGCAGTCCCTCGACGAGCTCGCCGTCATTGTGGTCGAAGGAATACGGGATGGGCGCTTCGTCATCATGCGGGAGGGCGATGTCTCCGAGGGCGCGCTGACTCTGCACGCTCGCGCCGAGGCCTTCGGTTCCTGCCGACTGCCCTCTTCTGCCCACTTCGGGTGAGCAACGCCGTGACGATGGCCGAGGCCTGGCTGGCCCGACGTGGTGATCCCAATCCGGGATTGCGGTTCGAGGACGACGCATGGAGCTGGTCGGAAGTGGTGGATCGCGCCGCACGTCGGGCCGCGCAATGGTCCGAGTTGCGCCGTCCGGGTCCTCCCCATATCGCGCTCCTGCTCGACAACGTGCCCGAGCACGTCTGGTGGCTCGGCGCCTGCGCCATGTCCGGCTCGGTGGCGGTGGGCGCCAACCCCACGCACCCGGGCCCGGCTCTGGCTGATGAGCTCGCCCATACGGCATGCCAGTTGCTGGTCACCGATGTCGCGCATCTCGGCCTCGTAGAGGGCTTCGATCTCGGTCCCGGCATCGGCGTCGTCACCCGGGACAACCCGAGGGTGGTCGTGGTCGACGGGAGCGGGGACGGAAAAGGGAACGAGGCCGGTGAGGGCGAAGTCGAAGGCGAAGGCGAAGGGGGCGGCGATGTCGAAGGGGGCGGCGACTGGGACTCCGACGACCTCCGAGTAGGCAAAATCGAACCGGAGACCCTGGGCTACCTCATCTTCACCTCGGGCACCTCGGGCGCTCCGAAGGCGTGCCGTTGCACCCAGGGACGTATGGCGCTCTACGGCACCTCGCTGTCGCAGCGCTACGGGCTGGGCCCTGGCTCGACCTGCTATCTGGCCATGCCGAATCTTTCACTCGAACGCGTTGATGGCCGGATGGTCTCCCGCAGTCATCGGGGGCGCCGAGATCGCCTTGCCGACCGGGGGCCGGTTCTCGGCATCGGGTTTTCTTCCCGACGTCCGCCGGCACGGCGCGACGTACTTCAACTACGTGGGCCGACCGCTCTCGTACGTCCTGGCCACTCCGGAAAGTCCAGACGACGCCGACAATCCCCTCACACACGTGTTCGGCAACGAAGCGGCTCCAGGTGACGTCGATCGCTTTGCCCAGCGGTTCGGATGCGACGTGTCGGAGAACTACGGCTCGACCGAGGGTGGAGTGTCGGTCAACCGCACGACCGAGACACCTTTGGGAGCGATGGGGCGCGTCCCCGAGGGCGCTCTTGTCCTGCACGAGGACGGGAGCGAGTGCTGCGGTCGCGGTGTTCGACGAGGAGGGCCGGTTGGCCAACGCGACGGACGCGGTGGGCGAGCTGGTCTCCACCACGGCGTCTGCCGTTTTCGAGGGCTATTGGGACAACGACAAAGCCAACGAGAACAGGACGCGCCGGGGAGGTACTGGACCGGGGACCTGGTCTACCGCGACCGCGACGGTTTCCTCTGGTTCGCCGGCCGGGCCGACGACTGGTTGCGGGTCGACGGTGAGAACTTCGCGGCCGCGCCGGTGGCGCGAGTGGTCGAGCGGCACCCCGATGTGGTGATGGCGGCGGTCTATGCCGTGCCCGACCCGACCGTCGGCGACCAGGTCATGGTCGCAGTGCAGCTGCGGCCCGGCACGGTGTTCGACGGTGAGGAGTTCGCACACTTCCTGCGTGGCCAGCCCGACCTCGGGCCCAAGTGGTGGCCCCGCTATGTCCGGATCTCGGACGCCTTGCCGACGACCGCGACCACCAAGATCCTGGTGCGCCAGCTCCGCCTGGAGGGCATCTCGTGCGCGGATCCCATCTGGGAGCGGTCCGGAGGTCTTGAGTCGGGCTACGTCGCTGTCTCGTCGCCGGGGTCCGACACAGGGTCCTCGACCAAGAGGTGAGCGACGCCGGCACGACCGCCGTGCTGGTACACGGGGGCACGTTGACGTCCACCATGTGGGACGACGTCCGCGCCTTCTTGAGAACGCCAGCGTGTGCGGTCGACCTGCCTGGCCGCAGGTACAAGCCCGCCGACCTCGCGGTGGTCACCCGTGAGGACTGGGAGCGCTCGGTCTGCGACGACCTCGAGGATGCGGGGCTGCGCGACATCGTGCTGGTTGCGCACTCGTCCGGCGGATATGTCATTCCCGGAGTCGCCGCCCGGCTGTCGGCCGGCTCCCGTGTCACCGTGCGGTCGCTGGTCTTCGTCGCCGCGACCGTGCCGGCCGAGGGTAAGAGGCCGGTCGACTATCTCCGCGAGGACCTGCACGCTCTGGCTGTGGGCAGCAGAGATGCGGTGGTCGAAAGCGCTCGCGGGCGGACGCTCGGCGGCCTCAGGCCCGGAGAGGAGTCCATTCCGACCGCGCTGGAGATCGTCGAGAACGGACCGCGTATGGGGCTCGAGGCACCGGGCCCCCTGTTCGAACCTTTCAGCTGGTTCGGCTTTCCGGCCCAGCTGCCCCGAACGTTCGTCCGCTGCCTGCGGGATTCCGTGATCCCTCCGGCCTTGGCCGACGTCATGGTCCAGAACATGGGTGGAGCCTCGGTCGTCGACCTCGACGCCGGCCACAGGGCCTTCGCCACGCATCCGTCAGAACTCGCGTCCGTGATAGACCGCATTGCGTGCTGAGCCCAGCGCCGCCATCACGAGTCCGGCAATGTGCAATCGCCGAATGACTATTATATATTTTAGACTCATGCGACGGGGGGGCCCGCTGTCACGACCCGATGCCGGTCGCTTGCAGCAGGCGACCGGATCCATTCGAGGGCGGCGACTGCGTGCATGAATTCATTCTGTTCACCATCGCCGGTCTGGCGACGGCCGGCATCTACGCCATCACGGCGAGCGGTCTGACCCTTACTTACACGACCACAGGGATCTTCAATTGGTCCCACGGCGCAATCGGAATGTTGGCGGCCTACGCCTACTGGCAGATGCACATCGGCTGGGGCTGGCCCGCCCTGCTTTCGTGGTTCATGTGCCTTTGCGTACTGGCACCACTTCTCGGGATCATCCTCGAAGCGGGGGTCATGCGCCGCCTGGATGGGACTTCGGAGGCGGCGAAGCTGGTCGTCACGCTTGCCCTCGCGCTGTCGATGGTCGCCATCGCGCAATGGGTGTGGAGCCCCCTCACTTATCGCGCCCTACCGCCGCTGTTCTCCAACGACACCCTGGTGCTCGGAACGATCCGGATCTCTTACAACGACTTGACCATCCTGATCATCGCGCTCGTGGTTGCCATCGGACTGCGGGTGTTCCTCTACCGGACGCGGCTTGGGGTCACCATGCGCGCCGTGGTGGACGACCGCACGCTCATCACGCTCAACGGCGCCAACAACGTCCGGAGCGCCCGCTCCGCCTGGATCATCGGCTGCGTGCTGGCGGCTCTGGCCGGCATTTTGGTCGCCCCGACGCTCACCCTCTCGGCCTCGGCGCTCACACTGCTGATCGTCGACGCCTACGCCGCCTCCGTGATCGGCCGTCTACGCAGCATCCCGATGACCTTCGTCGGGGCGCTCATCCTCGGGCTCGCCGTGAGCTACACGGTCGCCTACCTACCGCAGAACCAGTACGTCCAGGGGTTCGAAGGCGCAGTCCCTGCGGTCGTCCTCTTCGTCGCCCTGCTTGTGCTTCCCCAGTCCCGACTGCGCGGCCACCGCATCCTGCGCAGCCGCGAGCTCGCTCTCAAGCCGACGTGGCGCGGTACCGGGTTCTTCGCCGTGGGCGTGATCGCAGGCGCCATCATGCTGGCAACGGTGGTCTCTCAATCCGACCTCTACAGCCTGAACCGGGTGTGGGGGCTGGCGATCATCGGCTTGTCCCTCGTGCCGCTCGTGGGATTCGCCGGTCGCCTGTCCCTGTGCCAGATGACCTTCGCCGGGATCGGGGCCGTCGTCGTCGGCCACCTCGGAGCCAACGGCAATCCCCTGGCACTGCTGGCGGCCGCCGGCCTGTGCGCGGTGGTCGGGGTCCTGGTCGCGCTCCCCGCCTTCAGGTTGTCGGGGATCTACTTCGCCCTCTCCACTGCTGCCTTCGCCACCGCGATGGACGCGTGGGTGTTCCCGCTCCCCGCCTTCAACCTGTTCGGGGATCAGTTCGCGCCGTTCGGCCAAGGTTCTCTGACCTTCTCCCCCTTCAGAGTGGGAGGGCACACCCTGTCCAGCAAGGTGGGCCAGTTCGCCGTCGGGTCGGTGATCTTCGTCATCCTGGCCTGTCTCGTTGTCTGGGTCCGCCGGTCGGAGTTCGGTCATCGCCTCCTGGCCCACAAGGACAGCCCGGCCGCATGCGCAACCCTTGGGATGAACTCGCGTGTCTCCACGCTCGCCGTGTTCGCTCTCTCCGCCGCCATCGCCGGGATCGGAGGCGGGGTCTACGGACAGGCGCTCGGAAGCGCGGCGCCCGACGTCTACCAGTTCTTCACCGGGCTAGGGGTCCTCCTGGCGATGGTCGTCTTCGGCATCAGCGCCGTCGGGTCGGGTGTCGGTGCCGGCATGTTCCTGGGCGGCCCCACACTGGCGAACCTCTTCCCGGGGCTGACGCAGCTCCAGGCTGTGCTGGTCGGTGGCGCAGGGGTCGGAATCGGTACCAGTCCCAACGGCACGATCCCCTCAGGGCTTCGTCCCCTTTGGAGTTCGGTTGTCCGACGACGTGCGCTGCTCGCTGGAGTCCTGCTCGCGGTCGTCGGGGTCTGGGCGTTGCGGCTGGCCGGAGTGTTGGACAATTGGACCATGACCTGGATCCTGACGGCGATCGTGGTCTTGGTTCCCGCAGCCGCGTACGCCGTCGACTATCGGCGCGGTGACGCCCCCAGCGCGTTCGGGCTCCCGGCCAAGTCTCCGCGGCAGGCCGCGGGCGGCCCGGCGCAGATGGGTTCGCACGACGAGCCGCCTGAGATCGCCGAAGAGTTGCCCTCGACGGCGGGAGCGGGTTCGCATGGCGCTTGAGGTCAGGGAGGTCAGCGTCCGTTTCGGCGGAGTGGCGGCGCTCTCCGGCGTGTCGTTGTCCGCGCCGCCGGGAAGGATCACCGGGCTGATCGGACCGAACGGCGCCGGGAAGACGACGCTGTTCGACGTGGCCACGGGGATGCGCAGGCCGCAACGCGGACACGTCATGTTGAACGGCCGCGACGTGGGTCGCCTCTCGCCGTACCGACGCTCCCGGCTCGGTCTCGGCCGAACGTTCCAGAAACTCGAGCTGTTCGGCACGCTGACGGTGCGCGAGAACATCAGTGCGGCCGCCTCCATGGGGAGGCCCGCCTTCCACAAGGTCCGCGGCAACAGGGACGGGCGAGGAAGCGCGGCCGAAGAGAGTGTGGCCGCCGAGCCGATCACCCAGGTGACGGAGCGCCTGATCGAGCGGGTCAACCTCGGCGCCGTGGCGGATCTGCGGGCGGACACCGTGCCGACGGGCACGGGCCGGCTCATCGAACTAGCCCGTGCGCTGGCCGTGAGTCCCACCGTGCTCCTTCTCGACGAACCGGCGTCTGGTCAAAATGCGGAGGAGACCGCAGGGTTTGCAGAGGTGCTGCGTTCCCTTTCGGCCGAGGGACTGGCTGTCCTCCTCGTCGAGCACGACATGGAGCTGGTCATGGGTGTCTGCGACAACGTCTACGTCCTGGTCCAGGGAGAAATCCTCCGGTCGGGTACACCGGCCGAGATTCAGAGGGACCGCGCCGTCGCCGAGGCCTACTTGGGCTCGCTCGCGGGGGTGGACGATGGCTGAGCCTGTGGCGCCGATCCTCAATGCTCGTAACGTGCGGGCCGGTTACGAAGGTGTCGAGGTCCTGCACGGCATCGACCTCTCCATTGAGCATGGCAGTGTCTCGGCCGTCCTCGGCCCGAACGGGGCCGGCAAGTCCACTCTCCTGGCCGTGCTGGCCGGATTGCACCCGCCGACCGACGGCGAGGTCCGTTTCGACGGTGAGCTCGTCCGGACCAGCCGCGCCGACAAGCTCGTCCGGGCGGGGCTCTGCCTGATACCGGAGGGTAGGGGTGTCTTCCCGAACCTCACGGTGCAAGAGAACCTCTGGATGATGACGCACCAAGGGGTGAGCCGCCGGGACGTCGAGGCGCGGGCATTCGAACGATTCCCCCAGCTGTCAAGCCGCAAAAGCCAGCACGCCGGGACCCTCTCCGGGGGAGAGCAACAGATGCTCGCCATGGCGCGAGCGGTGGCGACGGAGCCACGAATGCTGCTGCTCGACGAGCTCTCCATGGGCCTGGCTCCCATCGTGGTCGAGGAGCTCTATCGAGTCGTTGCGGGCCTCGCCGCGGAAGGCATCACCGTCGTCGTCGTCGAGCAGTTCGCGGAGTTCGCACTGAGCGTGGCGGGGTGGGCTGCCGTCATGGCCAGCGGGCGTATCGTGCACTCCGGGCCTTCGGCGGAGGTCGCCGCCTCGCTGCACGAGTTGTACCTGGGTGCGAGCAACTCGCACTCGGCTACTCGCTAGTTCCGCGTAAGCCATCGTTTGGTTTGTCCTCGAAGGACACATCGGGGTGATTGCCCCACTTGCTTATGACGGCGTCAAAGTGGGGCACCCACGCACCCTGACCTCATGGTGTCGACGAGGTCGGCCACCCTTTTTGCACAGGGAAGCGTTCCGAGTTCGTTGTGGACGGTCGCCCAGTACTGATGCAACATGTGGGAATGGCCACCGCGCAACCCGCAGTCCCTCAGGGCCCGCCCCGGGGCCGTTTCACGATCGTCTACCTGATACATGAGGCGTTCCGACGTGACCTAACCCGGCTGACCGCTGCGGTCCGGGACCCGGACGTGAGCACAACGCGAGCGACACAGCTGGACGGTCACTGGAAGTTCATAAGGGATCAGCTGCACCACCACCACCAGGTAGAGGACGACTCGCTATGGCCTCTGGTGCGCCCCAAGCTGGCCGGCCGGGACGATCAGCTGGCAGTACTGCAGCAGATGGAAGCCCAGCACAGAAGCCTGGAGCCGTATTCGAAGGACGTCGATGAAGGGTTCACCTCCTTCGCCCGTTCGGGCGGGCAGCCCGCCGGACAGGAACTGGCCCGGAAGATCAAAGAGATGCAGCTGCATTTGGCGACCCACCTCGACGACGAAGAGCAGCGGTGTTTCCCTGTTATCGACGAGGCCCTGAGTGAAGAGGAGTTCGACACGTTCGGAAAGGCGACGGCCAAAGCCGTCGGCATGCGAGGCTCAGCCCACTTCTTCCCCTGGATATTCGACGGGGCTCAGCCGGTGGAGCGCCAAGCGGTGTTGTCCATGCCACCTCCTCCGGTACGGCTTCTGTGCAGCTTTATTTGGGAGCCCCGCTATACCCGCCGGGCCGCCGCCTTGTGGGGGGTGTAGTCACGGCGTGGACCGACCCTTCGTTCGTTGTCTGTGAGTCGCTTTTGACAGGTCTCGAAGGATGACGCCCCGTTGGCAGCGTGCCCGTTTTGTGCGGCCGAAGGTTTCAACGAATCGCGCCGATGGACTGTGAGCTGGGGTGTCACCTACCGCCGGGATAACAGCACCTGACAGGGCGTCCGTGCACGTGCGCATGACTAGATCTTTTGAGCGATGATCCACGCAGTGAAGCGCCCGGAGAGTTTCGAAGGATCCCAGGCGGAGCTCTATCTGCAACTGGCTGACGTAGGAGAGAGCGAACTCGTACACCGAGCTGTGGCCAATGGCGCATCCATCCTCGAGCTTGGCTGCGGGACGGGACGGATGACCCGAAGCCTGCTCGAACTGGGACATCCCGTCACCGCGGTGGACAACGACCCGGAAATGCTGTGCCACGTTCCAAAGACGGCAGAAAGGGTCTTGGGCGACATTGAGAACCTGGACCTCCGCACCCCGTATCCGGTTGTGCTGTTGGCCAGCAACCTCATCAACGCTTCCGACCGGACGGTGCGTTCGAAGTTCCTCGCGACCTGTCGAAGGCACGTCTCGGAGGAGGGGGTGGTGATCGTCCAGCGCTATCGGCCAGACCTACAGGGATGGGAACCCGGTGATTGGGTGGATCGAGGACCCGTTGCGATTCGAGTCTCCGGATTCCGACGTCAGGGGGATCAATTCTCTGCCTCAATTGAGTATCGACGCGGCAGATCGAACGTGGGCCCACCATTTCAGCGCTGCGAATCTTGATGACGAAACCCTCGGTGCCGAACTCGCCGTCGCTGGCCTCCGCTTTCAGCGATGGTTAGATCCAGAAGGGACCTGGATTCTGGCGATGCCGTGACCTTCCAGGGAGACCCAATACGCGTGGAGTGCGACGGCCTCAACGATTCGTTCAGAGGCACGAAAACGGTTCACCTCATGGCGTTGGGCCCTACGGCGTTCGTTCGACCATACGCGCCAGCCACTCCTTGGCGTCTCGCCCCGACTGGCGCACGATGGAGGAGTCGATCGCAAGTTGGTAGCCGTGGGACGCACCGGGATAGACGTGCAGCTCGCAGGGGACGCCGGCCTGGTTCAGGCGCAGCGCGTAGTCGATGTCCTCATCCCGGAACCCGTCCACCGTACCGACTGAGACGAACGAAGGTGGCAGCCCCGACAGGTCGGTGCACCGCGCCGGTGCGGCCGTATACGGCACGTCCTCGGTGCCATAGCGATCGCCCAGATAGCACCGCCAGCCGAAGGTGTTCGACTCCCGTGACCACACCGGGAGCCCATCGAGCTGGCTCGACGGCGTTTGCTGGCGGTCGTCGAGCATTGGGCAATCCAAGAGCTGGAAGGCCAACGGCACTTCGCCCCGGTCTCGGGCCAGCAAGGCCAGCGACGCAGCCAACCCCCCTCCGGCGCTGAGGCCGGCGACACCGATCCGCGTCCGGTCCACCCCTAGTTCGGCGGCGTTGTCGTACACCCATTTGAGCCCGCGGTAACAGTCCTCGAGCGGACCCGGATACGAGGTTTCCGGCGCCAGCCGGTACTCGACCGACACGCCGACGATTCCTAATTCGGTACACCACTCGTCGAAGCGCGAATCGTCCATGGAGTAACTGCCGATCACATAACCCCCACCGTGGATGCTGTACACGCAGGGCAGTTGGCCTTCGGTTCCGATGGCGCGATGCACGCGGACGGGAACCTCGGGATCGCCGGGTACGGCTTGGTCCGTGCGCGACACCTTGTCCGACAGTGGCGGCGGAGGCAACTCAGTTCGATACAAGGGGAGGATCTCGCGGTTGAGGTCGGTGAGCGGGATCGCGCCAACAGCAGCCGCAATCTCTGGGTCGAGGTCCTGGAGCGTCACGGGCCTCACCCTAGATGTCGTCAACCCGGCCACGCACGACCAGAGATGGGAAAGGCGCACCGTCAGACAGGGCAGATCTGCAATTGCGTTGACCAAGCAGCGGACCCCGCGGACCGGCGTATGCGCAACACGTCACGAGGTGTGTCCGCGTAACCATTCCGGACTCCCTGACACGACGTCGCCGGGTGGACCCTTCGGGAGAAACGAGAGTACAGTTCCAGTCTCACTCGGATCGCCGGATGGAAAAGGGGGACCCATGGCAGAGCGGCGGATCGTGACGGAGAACCCATCCGTGCTGGCACGCGGGCGATGAGCGGGCCTGGACCGTCCATCTCGATCGCACTGCCCCCGAGCAGCGCGATCGTCGACCAAGCCCGGTTGGCTGCGAGTCTGGGCTACCGGAGGGTCTTCGTCTTTGATTCGCCCGCGCTCTACGGCGACGTCTGGATCGCGATGGCTCGCGTCGCCGAATCGGTGCTCGACATCGGCCTGGCGACCGGTGTCGTCGTGCCCAGCCTGCGCCATCCGATGGTGACGGCGTCGGCCATCGCCACGGTCGAGGAATTGGCACCAGGTCGCGTCTCCGCCTACTTCGGCACAGGGTTCACGGCGCGACTCGCCATGGGAAAGCGCGGGATTCCTTGGAGCGACCTGGCCACCTACGTCACCCAAGTGCGGACGCTTCTGCACGGCGATGTCGCTGAAGTCGACGGTGCTCGTTGCCAGATGATCCATTCGCCCGGTTTCGCGCCTGCCCGCCCGATCGACGTCCCGCTCGGTCTGGCTCCCGTCGGGCCGAAGGGCTTCGCGGTGGCCCGAGACCTCGCGGAGACGGTCATCCTCACCATGCCACCCGGTCCCGACCAGCGGCACTGGGACGATATTGCCCTGCTGGCCCACGGCACAGTGCTCGATCCGGGCGAGGACTACGAGACGCCTCGAGTCGTCGAGGCGACCGGACCTTGGTACACGACCGGCGCACACGGACTCTTCGAGTGGGCTCCGGACGCGCTCGATCAGGTCCCCGGTGGCCCGGATTGGGTGACCCGCATCGACGCGGAGCGAGCGCCTGGCGAGCGCCACCTGGCCATCCACGAAGGCCACCTGGTCGAGGTGACCGGTCGCGACGCCGCCCTCGTCTCCGCCGCCGGAGAGCGCCTCCTCGGCGGCCCGCTCACCGGCACGCCCTCCGAGGTCGCAGCGCGGCTACAGCACATGGGCGGGGCGGGTGTCACCGAGGTCGTCTACAACCCGACCGGCCCGGATATCGAGCGCGAGCTCGAGGCCTTCGCCTCGGCCACATCGGTCCGAGGGAACGGATGACGACGAAGCCAGAAGTGCAGCAGACGGAGTCGCCACCGGCTGTGGAAAGCCTGCCCGAGTACCAGCGCAAGCGGCGTCAGCGCATCATCGAAGCCGCCGTCGAGCTCCTGGCCGACGGTGAATACGAGACGATCCAGGTTCGTGACGTGGCCGAGCGCGCGGGACTTCCCTCGGCACGCTCTACCGGTATTTCTCGTCCAAGGAGCACCTCTACGCCGCGGCGATGTTGGAGTGGGCGTCGAACTTCGCCCTCCCAGGCCAGCGCTCACAGCCGCGGGCGCAGTCCGACGAGGAACGACTGCGCCGGCTCATGGCGCGCACGATCCGCGCCTTGGAGCGCCAACCGCAGATGATGCGGGCCCAGATGATCTTGGAGAATTCGAACGATCCCAACGCGAAGGCGCTCTACCGCCAATTCGGGGTCGAGCACGTGGACACGCTGCGCGCCGCACTCACGCAAATGTCGCCCGAGGACGCGGTCGCCGTCGTGGACACGGTCCTGAGTGTCATGACGATCGGCCTTCACTCCTGGGCCCGTGACACCCGCACGATCCGCGACGTCGAGCGCTCCGTGCAGAGGACCATCGATTTGATCTTCTCGCCGCCTCCCGGCCGCTGACCAAGCCGCCGGGGAGGGATCGAAAGCCCAGGTCATAGTAGTCGCTATCTTCCCTCGGCTAGGGTGACTACTATGAACGAGAGTCTTGTTTTAGTCTTCACGTCCATTTCATATTCGAGGTCCGGGCGGGCGAGGCGATTCCCCGGGGCTCAAGGAGGATGTATGAAGCAGGGCGTGTCACGGGCGGGACGAGGTTCCGCGGTCCTCTCGCGGAGCATGGCGGCGCTCGGCGCTGTCCGCCGCGCTGTGCGCGGCGTTGCTCGTCACGACGACGCCGCAGGTTGCATCGGCCACCACCGTCCACAACAACGGCGAGTGGCCCGGGGTGGGCAAAATCTGCGGGAGCGGCCCGGGCGGACCGGCGAGCGCCCGGGGCGTGACCAAGAACAGCATCGACATCACCGCCTTCAACGATGCCAACAACACGGTGCAGCCCGGGCTCGACATCGAGCTCTTGCAGGCGGGTCAGGCCTTCGCGGCGTGGTGCAACGCCTCGGGTGGCATCGACGGCCGCAAGATCGTGGTCAAGGACCGGGACGGGGGCATCTTCAACGACGCGCAGGTGACGGAAGAAGCCTGCCAGTCCGACTTCATGGCGGTCGGAGGTGGCCTGGTGCTCGACCAGCCGACCGTCCCGATCCGCACCCATTGTGGGCTCGGCCAGATCTCCCAGTTCACGGTGTCGAACCAGGCCGAGGACGCGGCGCTCCAAGTCAACCCCGCCAACATCAGCCTCACCAAGGAGGAAGGCGGCTTCTACGGTGCCTTGGCCAAGAAGTACCCGGCG
Source organism: uncultured Acidimicrobiaceae bacterium (assembly GCA_963767195.1). Classification (GTDB taxonomy): domain Bacteria; phylum Actinomycetota; class Acidimicrobiia; order Acidimicrobiales; family RAAP-2; genus Bog-473. Next base: position 396,277 of record CAVYDA010000002.1, read on the forward strand.
GCGGTGAAGCACTTCGGTGACGGCGCCCCGAACCAGGCGAGCATCATCGCTCCGATCACGAAGTGGAAGGACTCGGCCGTCGACCAGGGCTACAAGCTCGTCGACTGGCAGCTACCGCCGCTCCAGGCGACCGACTGGGGGCCCTACATCCAACAACTCGAGAGCAAAGGGGTGCAGGCCCTCGAACCGGCTAACTACTCCAACATGGTCCCCTACATGCAGGCGATGTCGACGGCCGGGTACAAGCCCACGTTCATCGTCATGCCGGGCCCTCTCTACGTTCCGTCCACTGCCGCTGCGGCTGCGGCCGACTCCAACCTTCCTCCGACCTACATCGGTATTTCCTCCTGGCCCTTCGAGCTGGCATCGCAGAGTCCAGGCCTGGAGCAGCTGATCGCCATCATGAAGAAGGATGCCCCGAGCGGCGCCAAGCTCGACTTCGACGACGAGGACGCGTTCGACGCGTGGATCCTCTTCGCGAAGTCCGCCAGTGCGTGCGGCGCCCACCTGACTGTCTCGTGCACTCTGAAAAACGCCGCTTCGCAGACGAACTGGACGGGCGGTGGACTGGCGCCCCCGGTGGCCCACCTCGCCATGTCCAACGCGAACCCAACACCATCGGACTGCTGGGCCCTTATGAACGTCGAGCCGAACAAGTTCGTCTACAACAAGACGATCACTCAACCAAACACCGATACCATCTGGCACTGCGACCCCAAGTCGGTCTTCACGGTCCCACCGACCGCCTGACCGATCGGCTGACCGGCCGGTTGACCGAGGGCAGGCCTCGACTACCGGTCGACCACCGACTTCCCGCCAACCGGCTCACCACAGATTCTCACTGACCAGATTTCCGCGGGACGGGCCACGAGCCCTCAGTCGAACCAGCCGAAGGGGTGGTGACGGCCCCCAAAGTGGCGACGTCGAAATAGCCCGCGGCGGCGACGCCGACATGAGGTAGACAATCATCCGGAATGCCCGGCCATCCCTACCATGACGTCGCCATCGTGGGCGTGTACAACACGACGCAGGCGCGGGTGCTCCCCGAGCACGATTCCGAGTCGATCGCGACCGAGGGTGCCCTGGGTGCGCTCGCCGATGCCGGCCTGGCGCCGAGCGATGTGGACGCCGTCGTCGGCATCCACAGCCAGGAGCTGGCGTTGACGCTCGGACTCGGTCCGTGCACCCGCATCGCCAACGCATTCGGGATTCCCGCCGTGCTCCAGGCGGCCCAGATGGTCGCCGCCGCCCAGTCCCGAGTCGTCCTGATCGCGGCGGGCGGAGCGGGCGTCTACACCGACCGGAGCGCCACGGCTCCGTGGACCAGGCCGGCCAACGAGTTCGTCGTCGGGTACGGCCTCTTCACCGCCGCCGAGTTCGCTCTCATGGCAAGACGACACATGATCGTGTACGGCACGACGGCGGAGCAGATGGCGCTCGCGGCAGCGACGGTCCGAAACAACGGGCACGTCAACCCTGGCGCCGTGTACGCCGGTCGCGGACCGTTCAGCCCTGACGACATCCTGGCATCGCGGATGATCGTGGACCCGTTCCACCTGCTCGAGTGTGCCATGACGTCCGAGGGCGGCTGCGGGCTCGTGCTGGCCCGTGCCGACGTCGCCGACCATCTCCGCCCGCGGCCCGTCTTCGTCCTCGGGGGTGACAGCGACTGCTTCGGACCCGCGTACCGGATGGCACCGGTCTGGGACATGCAAGGCCGCGACGGTTTCACCGCCGGCCTGGTCGGGGCGCGCGCCGCGGCGGCGGCATTCCGCACCGCCGGGCTTGGCCCGTCCGACGTGGACGTCGCCGAGCTCTACGACCCGTTCTCCTTCGAGATCATCAGGCAGATGGAGGCGCTCGGCTTCTGCCCGGTGGGCGAAGGGGGACCCTTCGTGGAGGAGGGCAACATCGCCCCGACCGGCGTCATCCCCATCACGACCGACGGGGGGACCATGTCGTTCAGCCACGCCGGTATCAACGCGCAGCAACTGCAGCGGGTGATCCGCGGCGTGCAGCAGCTGCGCGGCGAGTGCCCGACGGTCCAGATACCTGGGGCCGAGGTTGCGATCTGCACCAACGGGGGCTCCGGAGCGCTGTTCACCGACGTCATGCTGTTGGGTTCGTCACGCCCGTGACCGACGAGCTCGCACCCCAACCACCAGGCATCCCGCTCCCGCAGCCGACCCGGCTGTCCGCTCCCTACTGGGAGGCGGCCCGACAGGGCCGCCTCGACTACCAGCGCTGCACCCAGTGCGGGACCGTGCCCCGCCTGCCCGCCGCTCTGTGTGCCCAATGCGCGTCGCACGAACTGGAGTGGAGGACCTCTTCGGGGCTCGGTCGTCTCTACAGCTGGACCGTCGTATGGAGACCGCAGCACCCTTCGTTCCGCGTCCCCTACGTACCCGCGATCGTGGCCATGGAGGAGCAATGGTGGCTGATGACTGCCGTCATCGGATGCCGGCTCGAGGACATCCACGTCGATATGGAGCTTCGGGTCGTCTTCCACGATGTCGGCGGTGATGTCCGCCTCCCGTACGCGGAGCCGGCGACGTGATGGAGCTGCGCGTCCTGGACCGGACCACCGGCATCCCCGGCGCCTACTGCTCGAAGCTGCTCGCCGACGCCGGCGCGGACGTCGTGAAAGTGGAGAAGGCCGAGGGAGACCCGATGCGGCGCTCGAAGCCCGACCTCTTCGAGTACCTCCACGCATCGAAGCGCTCGGTCACCGGTGGCGACGCCGAGCTCGTCGCGGGTGCCGACGTCGTCCTGACCAACCATCCCGAAGACGCCGCTCGTCTGCACCGCGACCACGCCGGCCTTGTCGCGGTGTCGATCTCGCCCTTCGGCGCGTACGGTCCTTGGGCCGACCACCCGGCCACGGAATTCACCCTCCAGGCCGCGTGCGGGTCGATGGGCAGCCGAGGCACGCCCGAACGCCCGCCGCTCCCGGCCGGCGGCCGCATCGGCGAATGGGTGACCGGGACCTACGCCGCCGTCGCCACGCTCGCGGCGACCCACGACCGTCGCGGCCGCCACGTGGACGTGGCCATGCTCGACTGCATGGCGGTCACGCTCGCCACCTACCCGTCTGTCTTCGCCAGCTTCGCCGGTTGGCCTGAGCTCAAAGGCACGGGTCGCACGGTCGAGGTGCCCTCAATCGAGCCGACGAGCGACGGGTACGTCGTCTTCACGACGAACAGCGCCCAGCAATTCCAGGACTTCGTCGTCCTCATCGGCCGATCGGACTGGCTCGGCGACTCGGGACTGGCGCGGGCACAGGTGCGCTGGGCCCGTCGCCACGAGTTCCTCCATGCCGTGCACGAGTGGACCCAGGCCCGCAGCTCCGAGTCTGCCCTGGAGGAGGCGGCCGCCTACCGCATCCCCGCGGGTCCGGTGCTGGACGGCTCGACGGTGGCGGACTTCGAGCAATTCGCCGCCCGGGGGGTCTTCGAACGCTCGGCCAGTGGGCGGTTCCGCCGGCCGCGTGCGCCGTATCGGATTGAGGGGATCGTGCCGCGGCCCGTCGGGACCTCGCCCGGGACGGGTACCGACGACGGCGCGGTGGAGTGGCCACCACGTGCCGGTGACTCCGAGAGGGCGGGGGGCGGCGATGCCGAGAGGGCGGGGGGCGGCGACGCCGGGACGGCGGGGAGCGCCGACGTCGGGCGACGACCGTTGTCCGGCTGCCGTGTGCTCGATTGCACGGCCTGGTGGGCGGGCCCGGCGGCTACCCACGTCATGGCTTCGCTGGGGGCCGACGTGGTGAAGGTCGAGTCCGTGACGCGGCCTGACCTGATGCGGATGGCCGGTACCAAAGCCCCGACCGAGCCCCGATGGTGGGAGTGGGGTGGGATCTTCCACGTCGTCAACACGTCGAAGCGGGGAGTGACGCTCGACCTCACCCGCTCCGCCGGGGTCGAGGTCTTCGAGCGGCTCGTGCGCGACTGCGATGTCCTCGTCGAGAACTACACACCCCGGGTCATGGAGCAGTTCGGGCTGGGTTGGGACCGTCTGAAGGAGGTGAACCCCCGGCTGGTGATGGTCCGCATGCCGGCGTTCGGCCTCGACGGGCCGTGGCGCGACCGGACGGGTTTCGCACAGACCATGGAGTGCATGTCGGGGATGGCCTGGGTGACGGGTTTCGCCGACGGTCCGCCCGTCCTGCCCCGGGGTCCGTGCGACCCCCTCGCCGGACTGCACGCGGTCTTTGCGACGCTCGTGGCCCTGGCGGCACGCGAGCGTGACGGTCAGGGCCGACTCGTCGAGGCGACGATGGTGGAAGCCGCACTCAACGTGACAGTGGAGCAACTCATTGAGTGGGATATGTCCGGGCGCATGCTCGGACGCCTCGGCACGGGTGGCACCGGTGGACCGGGCTGGCCGCAGGGCGTCTACGCGTGCATAGGCGAGGACGAGTGGGTCGCCGTTGCCGTCGAGTCCGACGACCAGTGGCAGCGACTGTGCGGGGCGACGGGACTGTTGAGCGAGCCGGGCTGGTCGACCGAGGCCGGGCGGGTGGCCCACGCCGACGCGATCGACGGGCTGCTCGGGGGCTGGTGCGCGGAACGTTCGAAAGAGGCGGCGGCGGCGCTGCTTATCGAGGCCGGGGTGCCCGCGGCGGCGGTCGTGGCGGGCCGCGACGTGGTGCACAACCCGCAACTTCGCGAGCCGGGGGCTCTTCGAGGTGGAGGACCATCCCTTCACCGGCCGTCACGAGCTGCCGGGCATGCCCTTTCGCTACAGCGACGTTGTCGCGTGGATGACACGTCCGTCCCCGACCCTCGGCCAGCACAACGACGAAGTCCTCTCGGAGGTGGCGACCTCCGACGAGCTGGGCGACCTCCGACGGGCCGGGATAATCGGGGATTCCCTGGCCGCTTCCTGAAGACCTCTCCGGGCCCTCGGCGACCAGGGCTGCGGGGCGAGGCGGGGCAGGGCGGGGCAGGGCAGGTCGTGCTGGCCGATCCGCCGCCACCGGGCTGGACACGGCGAGGGCGCCGACGCGATGGGTACGGGCCGTGGGACTCGGGCTTCGGCGGATGAGCTGGTGGTACTCGCCCGCAGAAGCGATCACCAGCCAGGCGGTTGCCCGCCGGTCCCGCCGTGGCACGATGATGAGAACGGTCGCGACCTCGAAGGAACAGGGATATGGATTTTGAGCCGACTCCATCGAAGCTGATCCCGGACATGTCACCGCGGGAGGAGCTGGTGCTCCTGGCCCGCTGCCTGTGGCGCGAGGGGTACAACGATCATCTGGCCGGCCACATCACCTGCAACGTCGGCGACGGGACGTTGCTGTGCAACCCGTGGCTGATCACCTGGGACGAGCTCCGTCCGCACCAGGTCATCCGGATCGACCTGGAGGGCAACTTGGTCGAGGGTGACTGGCCGGTTCCGCTGGGCATCCCTCTCCACCTTGCACTGCACGCCGCCCGGCCCGGGGTCGGATGGGCCGTGCACAACCACCCGCTCTACGGAACGGTGATGGCAGACATGCAGGTGGTCCCTCCCGCGATGGACCAGAGCTCGAGCCTCGGCGGCGGCGGCGAGCTGGTGGTCGTCGACGAATACGACGGCGGCGTGAACAACATGGTGGCCGCGCAGGAGGCCGTGGCTCGCATGGGCACGGCTGAGCTCGCACTCCTGGCCGGCCACGGCGTCTTCGTGGTCGGATCGAGCGCACGGGCCGTTCACCAGCGCGCGGTCGCGCTCGAGCAACGCTGTCAACGGGCCTGGCACATCATGGCAGCGGGACGACCGCTGAATTCGCCGGTGCCCGACTGGTGGATGAACCTCATGAACAAGAGCGACGGCAACGGTTTCATCGGTTTCTGGGAGGCGATGGTTCGGAAGGAATTGCGGGCGGATCCGACGTTGCTCGACGAACAGGTCGCCTGATGGACCCGGGCGATCTGGTCCTGGTCAGCGTCGACGATCACATCTGCGAGCCGGCGGACATGTTCGACGGCCACGTCCCGGAGCGTTATCGCTCGCAGGCACCGCGGATAGTGGAGGACGCCGAGGGTCGCCAACAGTGGTGGTACGGCGACGTCAAGGGTCGCAATCTTGGGCTCAACGCGGTGGCCGGCAAGCCGAAGGAAATGTTCAACATCGACGCGGCCCGATACGACGAGATGCGGCCCGGTTGTTACGACGTGCACGAGCGGGTCGCAGACATGAACGCCGGGGGGCAGCTGGCCGGGCTCAACTTTCCGAACTTCACCGGGTTCTCGGGCCAGGTCCTCAACCAGGGCCGGACCGGTCGGCCAACCTGGTCATGATCAAGGCGTACAACGATTGGCACGTCGACGAGTGGTGCGGCGCCTACCCGGACCGTTTCATTCCGTGCGGCATCTTGCCGTTGTTCGACGTCGACGAAACGGTCTCCGAGATCAAACGCCTTGCCGCCAAGGGATGCCACGCCGTCACCTTCAGCGAGAATCCCGAGGCCCTGAAGATGCCCTCGATCTTCTCGGACCACTGGGACCCCGTCTTCGGGGCGGCATGCGACGAGGGGACGGTCCTGTGCTGCCACGTCGGCTCGTCCTCACGGCAGGTACCGGCACCGGCGGATGCGCCGGCGAGCGTGCGCATGACGCTTTCGTCGACCATGTCGATCTTCACCCTGGTCGACCTGCTGTGGGCGCCGTTCTGGGACCGCTACCCCGGTCTGAGGTTCAGCCTGACGGAGGGCGACGTCGGCTGGATCCCCTACTTCCTCTGGCGCGCCGAGCACGTCCACGATCGCCACCAAGGGTGGACCAAGCACGATTTCGGCTCTCACTCCGGTCCGGCCGACGTCTTCATGCGCCACATCCTGTGTTGCTTCATCAACGACCCCATCGGCGTGAAGCTGCTCGACGAGCTGAACGTGGACAACGTCTGCTGGGAGTCCGACTTCCCCCATTCGGACGGGACGTGGCCCCGCGTGCCGGAGGAGCTCGCTGCCCTCGTCGCCGGGCTCCCCGACGACGTGGTCGAGCGGATCTCGCACGCCAACGCCATGCGGCACTTCTCTTTCGACCCCTTCGCCCATCGGCCGAGGGAACGTCTGCACGGCGCGGGCGCTGAGGGCGGAGTCGCCCGACGTCGACGTCGTCACGCGGGTGGGCCGCGAGGCGGACGAGCGCGACCTGCGCTACTGGAACGAGCTGGCCGGCCGAACCCCCCGGGCCGACGCCACGCACCGCCGGGTCCGGTGCCCCTGTTCCGCGCCGGCCGCCATCCCTGCCACGCCCCGCCGCCAGCACCCCCGCCGCCGCAAACAGCACCGTCGACCGCTCGTGACCGTCGAGTCTTTCGTCGAGCGGTACGGGCCCTGGGCCCTGATCGCTGGTGGCTCCATGGGCATAGGCGCCGCCCTCTCCCACGGGGCCGCCGCAAGAGGCCTCAACGTCGTCATCCTCGCCCGCGGCGAGGAACAGCTCGAGCGGACCGCCAGACGACGTCCGGGAGCGCCACGGCGTCGTGGTCCGCACGCTGCGAGCGGACCTGGTCGACCCGGGCGTCGGCGCCACCGTCTCGGAAGCGACCGACGACCTCCAGATCGGGTTGCTCGTCTACAACGCCACGATCGCCCCCGCCGGCCGTTTCGTCGACGTACCGCTCGAGGTCCACCTGGATAGCGTCGCCGTCAATTGCGCCGCCCCCACCATTCTGTGTCACCTCTTCGGCCGGAAGATGGTCGAGCGCGGCCGAGGAGGCATCGGGTTGATCAGCTCCATGGGAGGCACGCAAGGGGCGGTCAACTTCGGCACCTACGGAGCCGGCAAGGCCTACGAGTGGATCCTGGCCGAGACGCTCTGGACCGAGATGGCGGACCACGGCGTCGACGTGACCAACATCTTCGTGGGCGCGACCTCGTCGCCGAACTACAACGCCTTCCAAGAGACGCTCGACCCCGAGCTCTGCGGCCGGGGCGACACCGACGACCCGCTCGACCGGGCCCGTTGGCGACTGATGAATCCGAACAGCCCTGAGGAGGTCGCCGAGGCGCTCTACGACCAGCTGTCCGACGGCCCCGTCGGCTACGTCCACGAAGCGGATGCCTGGGTGTCGAAAGCGTCGCTCGCCCTGCCCCGCGCCGACGCGGTCCGGGTCTGGCGGGCGCTGCAGGAAACCTCCCAGCGGATCCCCGAGAAGCAAGCCAGGTGACGCCACCGCCACCACCGCCACCGCCACCGCCGCCACCAGCACCGGCACCGTCGCCTCCGCCCCCGCCTTCCGGCGCCCCGCTACGGGTCATCCAGTGGACGACCGGCAAGACAGGCACGGCGGCCGTCCGGGCCCTGGCGCGCCACCCGGCCATGCGTCTCGTCGGCTGTTATGCGTGGTCACCGGAGAAGGTGGGCCGAGATGTAGGCGAGCTCTGCGGCATCGAACCGCTCGGTGTCACGGCCACCGACGACGTCGACGCGCTGCTCGCCCTGCGCGCCGACTGCGTGTCCTACATGCCGTACCGACCGGACTTCGATCACCTCGTGGCCATCCTCGAGTCCGGCACGAACGTCGTCACCACCATGTACATGCTCGCCGGCTCGGGCTACGGCCCAGAGGCGACGCAACGCATGGCCGAGGCAGCCTGCCGCGGCGAATCGTCCCTGTACGCGAGCGGCGTCTACCCCGGGCACGCACCGATGGTCGCCCTGGCCGCGTCGGCGATGTGCGCGCGGATCGACCGCATCTCGGTGCTCGAGTCGCTCGATATGAGTGGATACGCCAACGAGAAGATGTTCCGCTCCATGGGCATCGACCTCGAAGTGAACGACCCGCAGGCGCCCAATGCCGTGAAGTCAGCCTGCGGATCCTTCCGCGACCAGATCACCGTGATGGCCCACGCACTGGCCGTGGACCTCGACGCCGTCGACATCGGAGTCCAGTTCGCCACGGCGGACGAGCGCATGGACCTCGGCTACATGGTCGTCGAGAAGGGCCGGATCTCGGGATTCAAAGGCGTCGTCGCCGGCCACGTCAAGGGCCGCCCCATCATCGAATGCCAGTTCGTCTGGAAGCTCGGCCGCGGCATGACGCCCGAGTGGCCCGTTGAGAAGGGCTACGTGATTGAGATCGAAGGTGAACCGGGCGTGCGTTGCCGACTCGAGCCTCTCCATGATCATTTCGACGGGGCGATGACGACCGCCCTGCCCGTCGTCAACGCCATTCCGGCGGCCTGCGCCGCTCCGCCGGGCATTGTGAACCAGGGGGAGTTGCCGTTCGTGCGGGCGGCCCACCTCGTCGCTGTCTGAGGTTCCAACCCTTCATCAGGACCCCTCCTCCGGGACCCTCATCTGGGATCCCTCATCCCGGACCCTCATCCGGGACCTTCATCCGGGACACTTACCCGGGACGGTTTATCAGGGACCCCTCATCCGGGGACAACGGCCTTACGGTCGGGCGGACTCGATTTGGCGCAACGCTCAGAAATCGGATCCGCCGTCGACGTTGACATCGGCTCCGGTCATGTAGCTGTTCAGCCGGGAGCCGACGAAGGCGATGACCGGACCGATCTCCGAAGGGTCGCCGGCACGACCGAGGTGTGCGGGGTGACCGAAGTCCTCGGAGATCACCTTCATCGCGTCGTGCAAGCTGTCAGGGTCGATCGCTCGCTCGGGCGGAAGTCGCTGAAGGTAGTCCCTCATGCCCTGTGACAGGAACGACCCCGGTGAGACCGTGTTGACCAAAATGCCTTCTGGAGCAAGGGTCTGGCTCAGGTTCTTCGAGAAGCTCGTCAGCGCCGCCTTCGATGCGGTGTACGCCATCAACTCCGGCGACTGCCGCCGAGTCGAGTGGGCCGAGACATTGACGATCCGGCCCCACTCCGCGGCGCGCAGCAACGGCAGCGCGCCACGGACACACCGCGCCGCCGAAAGGAGGCCGATTTCCATCGTCGCCAACCAGTCAGCGTCGGAGATCGCTTCGAACCTCCCGATGCCGACGTCGACCGGGCCGGCGGCGTTGACGAGGACGTTGAGCTGCGGCCAACGTCGACCGAGTCTCTCGAACGCCAAGCGGACCTGCTCTCCATCGGTGAGATCCGCCGGGAGCGCGACCGGGTCGGGACTGCCTGCATCGCGGAGGCGCTCGACCGTGTCCGCCAACCGTTCCGGGTTCCGTGCCAGCACGGCCACGCTGGCTCCCTCGGCGGCGAACGTCAGAGCAGCGGCGAGCCCCATGCCTGCAGAGCCACCGTTGACGACGATGGTCGCCCCGGCCAGGCCCAAATCCACAGCATAAAGTATACGAAATGGAGAGCCGGAAGTTCCACGGCCTGGTGCAGCTCGAGCTCGACGAGGGGCGTCGGGGTGGGCGTCGTCCTACTCGACGATCCTGCGCATCGGAACGTCCTGTCGCGGGCCATGAGTGACGCCCTCGCCGAAGCTTTCGCATCGGCGCTCGAAGCCGGCGCTCGGGCGATCGTCCTCGGGGCGTCGCCCCCCGTTTTCTGCGCCGGCGGGTCCGTCGACGACTTGCTCGACCCTCCAGGGCCACTGGTCGATGCGTACGCGGGCCTGCACGCCCTGGCCGACTGCCCGGTGCCCACGGTCGCGGCGGTGGGAGGCGCTGCCATCGGTGCCGGCGTGTCTCTCCCGCTGGCGTGCGACGTCATCCTGGTCTCCGACGAGGCGAGCTTCGATCCACGCTTTCTTGACGTGGCCATCCATCCTGGTGGCGCCCACTTGTGGCACTTGAGCCATCGGATCGGTCGGCAAGGCGCGGCGGCGATGGTCCTCTGCGGGGACGTCCTTGCCGGAGAGGACGCGGTGCGTGCCGGGATGGCGTGGAGATGCGTTCCGCACGACGAACTGCTCCAGACCGCCAAGGCGTTCGCGAGCCGCGCCGCATCCCGCTCGCCCGACCTGGTCGTCCGCACGAAGCAGACGCTCCGCCGGACGGCTCCGTTGGCGGACCGCGGGGAGGCGGAGCGCCTCGAGCTCGAGGCTCAAGAATGGTCGGTCGCTCAGCCCGCCCATCTGAAAGCAGTCAAGGCTCTGCGCGACCGTGTCCGGAACCGCCCCGACTGACGGGGGTCACGTACTCCTAGCTTTTGCAAATGATATGCAATAATTCCATCTGTATCCATGAGAAAGTATTCAGATCGCAAGTAAGCTGAGGGAGATGGAAAGGGCGGACGCAAGCGGATCGACCGGTCGTGGCGTCCCGCTCTCCGCACCTGACGGCTCCGCGGTGCGGCAGGCCAGTGGCGAACATGCTGCAACTTACATTCGGCGTCTGATCTTCGACGGTGAGCTCCAGCAGGGTTCGCGTTTACCGCAGGATCAGATTGCCAGGGCGCTCGGCGTCAGCCGTATCCCGGTGCGCGAAGCGGTGGTGGCACTCGAGCGCGAAGGCTGGGTGACGACGCGGCTCCACAAGGGGGCGTTCATCAACTCCTTCGACGAGGACACCATTCGCGACCACTATGGATTGTTCGCCCTCATCTATGGCTTGGCGGTGCGCCGCACCATTGCACGAAGTGACCCCGAGGTGATCGCACGGCTGGGAGAGCTCGCGCGCGAGGTCGCGTCGACAGACGATCCGGCCACGGTGGGGAAGGGCGCGATTGCCTTCCACAGCCTGGTGGTCGAGGCGGCCCAATCTCCACGCATTCCCGTCGTTCTGCGTGCGATGTCAGCGCTGGTGCCGGGACCCTTCTTCGAACTCGTCCCAGGGGCGATTCCGCCCGAGCAGAAAGGTCTCACCGCGATCGCCCGGCTGGCCAAGAAGGGTGACGCCGATCGGGCCGTCGAGGAGTACTCGAAGATGTTCAAGCTCCAGGCCGATGCAGTAGTCGAGCTCTTCCGGCAGCGGAACCTGGTGACCCGATCCGAATCGGCGTAGCGACATATGGCCGAGGCCGGGCGGCCCCCCAGCGGCGATTGGCTCGGCACTCGGTTTTTGCGTTTCGAGCGACGAGGTCCGTTCGGCTACTGCATCATCGACCGCCCCGCGAAACGTAACGCCATGACCGGCGCCATGTACTTCGGCATCCGCTACGCCGTCGAACACGTGGACCGTGATCCCGACTTGGCCGGCCTGCTTCTGACGGGAACGGGTGACGTGTTCGCCCCTGGCGGGGACCTCAGCGGCGACAACGAGGACGGATGGGCCGATCTCCCGAACCTGCTCGGGATGGAGAACACTCCCTTCGATGCGCTGCGTCAGTCCCGGAAGCCTGTGGTCAGTGCGGTCAACGGCATTTGCCAAGGGGGCGGCCTCATCATCGCGATGCTGTCGGACATGGCGGTCGTGAGCGACCGGGCGGTGTTCCGCGCGCCGGAGCTGTACCGGGGCATCGCCGACACCCACTACGCGCAGATCCTGGCCCGCCAGATCGGGCCGGCCCGCGCCCGCGATCTTCTCTTCACGGGTCGGCGGCTCTCTGCGACCGAAGCCGTGGAGTGGGGACTGGTCAGCCGCGTGGTGCCGCACGACCAACTGATCGAAGAGGCCGAAGCGGTCCTCACGCAGTGCTGCCGGACGGCCCCGCAGGCGCGGTCCCAGCTCAAGCGCACCTTCGATCAATACTACGGCCTCTACGACCGCATAGGCATGAAGGAGAGCCTGTTCGGTGACGAGGCGGTCGAGGGCTTCAAGTCGTTCAAGGAGGGTCGTGACCCGTCATGGGTTGACCCTCGGCTGACGTCCGAGGGTTCGTAGCGCCGAGGGTCGTTCGCAGACGGCTGACGAACTGCCGAACCGGCGAACTGCCGAACCGGCGAAGTGACGAAGTGACGAACTGACGAACTGACGAAATGACGAATTGACGAACTGACGAACTGCGACCTGACGACTGACGAACTGACGAACTGCTCAGCCGATGATGCCGTCGGAGCGGAGGCGGCTCAGATCCGCAGGCGAAATTCCCAGTTCGGTCGCGAGAACCTCATCGGTGTGCTCACCGAGCCACGGGATGGGACGGTCCGTCTCGTCGGGCATGGCGGACATCTTCACCGGATTCCCGGGTACGAGCACCGGAGGGCCGGAGCCGTCGGGTCGCTCGATTTCGCTCACCATGTTCCGCGACCGGACATGCGGATCCGACACCAACTCTTCCTCACGGAGGGATGGTCCGGCAGCCACGCCTTCCGCGCTGAGAGCCGCGCAGACCTCGGCCCGTGTCTTGTCGGCCGCCCACCCTTCTATCCCGGGACGGATGACATCTTCGAGATGCTCAACCCACCCGCTTCTTTCCGCCAACCTCGGATCGGTTGCCCATTCGGGGTGGCCCACGACTCGCATCAGCCGGGCGAAGTGCTCCTCGCGAGCGACTTGCATGATGAACCACCCGTCCGAGGCCCGGAACCCGTGATTGATGACCGGTCCGCTGTTTCCCCCGGTGAGCCCCATGGACCAGAAATTCATCACGATGTCGGTAAAAGCAATGACCGAGTCGAACATGGCGACGTCGATGTACTGGCCCTCGCCGGTCAGATCGCGGTGGCGGATGGCTGCGAGCATCCCGATCACGCTGAACACCGCGGCGGAGATGTCACCGAGCGCACCAACCGGCGAGGGCAACGGAGGGTTGTCGCCCTCCCGCTTCATTTCGTAGATGCCCGACATGCCTTCAACGATGGGGGCGAACGCAGGCCACAAACGGTAGGGGGATTCTCCGGTGTTACCGAATCCCGACACGGAGGCGTAGATCACCGAAGGGTGCACCGCCTTGACGTCGTTGTAGTCGAGCCCCAGCCTTCCCATGGCTCCGGGCTTCGAGTTCTCCGCCACGATGTCGAACCGGGGTGCCAGTTTCAACACGAGGTCACGGCCGGCAGGGTTCTTGAGGTCGATCGCGACGCTCCGCTTGCCGAAGTTGTTGCGGAGGAAGGTGCATCCCACCCGGCGACCAGCGGGATCTTCGATCGCCGGCAACGCTCCACGACCCAGCTCGCCCGAGAGAGGTTCGACCTTGACGACGTCCGCACCGAGGCGGGACATGAGCTGGGTGGCGAAGGGAAGCGCCTGCATTTGTTCCAACGCCAGGACCCTCACCCCGGCCAGTGGGCGAGGCGCGTCGGAGTGGGCGCCGTCGTTCACAGTATGCATACAATATGCCAAATCGCGTCCCGGCCGCCACGGCGAGACGTGACCTCCGAGGAGGGCCCTGTGCCGAACGACAAGGTCTACATCCACGAGTTCATCGAGATCATCGGCCACAACCGGGCCAACTACATGCATCACATGACGGCCAACTGGTCACCGATCGGCCAGCGGGAGCGCCATCAGCTGTGTTACGGCGTGTGGGGGACCGTCGGCTCCACCGGAACGTGGCCCGAGGTGGTGAACATCTGGGAGGAAGACGGGTTCGCCGGTTTGGCGGAATCTTTCCGACACGAGTTTGGTCATCCGACGCTCCAGGATCCCGAGCTGGCCGAGTGGTGGGCCCGGGCGGCCGGATTTCGCAAAGGCGGTGTTGATCGCCTCCTCGAGCCGGCTCCCTGGACGAGAACGATCGACGAGCTCTGCGGCGACGGCGTCCGTGGAGAGGTCTACGCCCATGAGCTCATTCGGGTCCCCGCGGGTACGTCTTGGAGGTTCCTCGACCTGGTTGCCGACGACGGCAGGGAGGTCATGGGTAAGTTCGGCTGGGAGCTCACAGGTGCCTGGTCGACGGCGATGACCGGCGAGCGAGAGGTGACCCTGCTCTGGGCGATCGAGTCGTGGGAGGCCTGGGCAGAGTTCGAAGGTGCGCAGCGCGCGGACCCTGTCGTTCGCGGCTGGAACGAACAGGTCCGGGAGCGCTCCGAGGAGTTGAACAGGATCTTGCTCGTCGACGCACCGCTCTGCCCGTTCCGCACCGGCCGCCAGCCCCAAGCGTCCGACCGGGACAGCTACCAGCTGCCGGACCTATCCGGATGAATCGCATATAATATTTGATACTGCTTGACGACGTGGAGGTAGCACCGTGACCGGAGGGGCTGTCCTCATTGAGGACATCGATGAAGAGATCGTGGCGCGGATTCCGCCCATCGTCGACCTCGACGCACACGTGGTCGAGCCACCCGATGTCTGGACGAGCCGGTTGCCTTCACGCTTCCGCGACGTGGGGCCTCACGTCGAACTGCTCCCAGGCGGCGTGCCGAAACTGGCCGGTGCTGGCTACGTCGAGGAGCCCGGGACTGACGGACCCCTCGTCGCATGGTGGTGCTACGAGGATCACAAGGCGTCGGTCAAGCGGACTATCGCGGCCGCGGGATTCCCCCGCGACGAGATCCAGCTCCGGGGCGTCACCTATGACGAGATGCGCCCCGGTTGCTGGCAGTTGCCCGCCCGCCTGAGCGACATGGACATCAATGGTGTCGAGGCGCAGTTGTGCTTTCCGAACTACCCGCGGTTCTGCGGCCAGCAGTTTCTCTGGGGGAAGGACCGGGAGCTCGCGCTCTTGTGCGTCGCAGGCGTACAACGACTGGATGGTGGAGGAGTGGTGCGGTGAGAGCGCGCGGTCGTCAGATCCCGCTGTGCCTGGTGCCGCTCTGGGACGCTGACCTCGCAGCCGCAGAGGTGCGGCGGAACGCGGCACGTGGTGTTCGCGCCGTCGCCTTCAGCGAGTTGCCGACCTATCTAGACCTACCGAGCATCTACACCGGTTATTGGGATCCGTTCTTTGCGGCGTGCGAGGAGACGTCGACCGTCGTCTGCATGCACATCGGTTCTGGCACGCGGACTCCCAAGGCGGCGCCCGACGGGCCCGATGCAGTGTCCGCCACCATCCTCTTCGGCAACAGCGTGGCGAGCCTGACAGACATCCTCTTCTCGGGGCTGCTCCACCGGTACCCGGGGCTGCGCCTCATGTACGCCGAGGCGCAGATCGGTTGGATCCCCTACGTGCTCGAGCGGGCGGACGACGTCTGGAGCACACACATGGGCTGGAGCGACTCGCAACGGTACTGTCCGGAGCCTCCGTCC
This sequence comes from uncultured Acidimicrobiaceae bacterium, assembly GCA_963767195.1. Lineage (GTDB taxonomy): Bacteria > Actinomycetota > Acidimicrobiia > Acidimicrobiales > RAAP-2 > Bog-473. Next base: position 412,186 of record CAVYDA010000002.1, read on the forward strand.
ACGTACTACCAACGTGGTCAGGTCTACAGCTGCTTCTTCAAGGATGCCGTCGGTGTCGCGATCATCGACCGCGTCGGAGTCGACTCCGTCGTGTTCGAGACCGACTACCCGCATTCGGACAGCACTTGGCCACACTCGCGCCAGGCCGCCGCCGAGCAATTCGGCCACCTCGACGAGGCGTCCGTGCACAAGATCGCACGAGGAAACGCCATCCGGTTGCTCGGGCTCGACCTATCCGATTGAACGTACGCGGTCCTGGCCCAGCGCCGGGCCGTCAACCACCAGGAGTTCGACGGCACCCGCGTCGTCGACGGAGCGGGCGTGCGACACCTGCCGTCGCGGCCTTGCGCGTCGTCAGGTCCACACCTCAACGAGGTCGGCCGTGGTGACCAGCGTGGCGAGGGGCTGCAAGCTGTAGCGCAAGACGTCAAGTCCGTACTCGACCGGCACTCCGGCGACCGCGTCCGTCACCACCACCGTCTGGTACGAGCGGTTGATCGCGTCGAATACGAGGTTCGGGATGGCCACGTTGAGCGACACGCCGGTGATCACCAGAGTGCTGATGCCCTGGTTGCGCAGGAGGGTGTCGAGCTGGGCGCCGGTGAGGGGGCTGAGGCCGTGAAAGCGGGGGATCACCAGGTCCCCCTCTCCGAGCAGTCCGCCGACAGGCTGGACCTGGGTCCCGTCGGGCTCGTCGAGGGTGCCGCTCCGACGGGCCGCGGCGAAGAGACGGGCGTTGTGGTTGGCACCGAAGCCCTGCGGCAAGTGGGCCGCGGTGCAGTGCACGACCGGGACACTGGCCCCTCGTGCCGCAGGGGTGAGGACCCGCAGGTTCGAGACCAGGTCGACGGCCTTGGCCGCCGCGGCGAGCTCGGGAAGCCCCGAGCTCGCTCCGACCACACCTTCTTGAACTTCTTGGAGGAGCAGGGCACTGCGACCGGGACCGACGAGCTCGGCGAGAGTCGGCTGAGGGCTCATGCGGGAATCGGCTGAGGGCTCATCGGATCCGTGGCGTGCGGCCGGCCGACGTCACCAGAGGAAGCGCAAGCCCGGGGTGGCAACTCGAAACACGTCGGTGGCCAACGCCCGGCCGAGCTCTTCGGCGTCCCAACGGCGTTGACCCGAGGCGACCTCGGCTGCCTCGCGCCAGCCATGCATCCAGATGACGCGGTCATGGATGGAACGAATCACCTGGCCGGTGACCAGCTGCGACCCGTCCGAGGCGAGCCAGGCCACCAGAGGGGAGCTGTTCGCCGGATCCATCGGTTCCCACTCGTCGAGCGGTACCTCGTCAGGCTCGATGACGGGGGGCGCTCCAGGCATGGTGCCCGTGAGTCGGGTCGCGCCTGCAGGGCCGACGGCGTTGACCGTCACACCGCAGGAACGCAACTCCTGGGCCAACGTCAGCGTGAGGCCGACGATGGCTGCCTTGGCGGTGGCGTAGCTGCTTTGGCCGAAGTTTCCCGTCAGGCCCGCTCCAGACGTCGTGTTGATGATGCGGCCGACGACTTGCTCGCCTGCTTTGGTCCGGCCCCGCCAGTGCACGGCGGCGTGGTGGGAGCACGACCAGGTGCCACGTACGTGGACGGCCATGACGGCGTCGAAGTCCTCGACCGGCATGTTCCAGATCGCGGCGTCGCGGACGATACCGGCGTTGTTGACGAGGATGTCGAGCTGGCCCCAGGTGTCAATCGCCTGCTGAATCAGCGCGCCACATTGTTCGTGGTCGCTGACATCGCCGTAGTTGGCGACCGCAGTCCCTCCGCGTTTTTCGACCAGCGCAACCGTCTCGTCGGCATCACGGCCGGACCCGGACCCGCTGACGGTGGTGCCGAGGTCGTTGACGACCACTTTCGCCCCCTGGGCGGCCAGCTCGAGCGCATGCGCCCGACCGATGCCGTGGCCGGCGCCGGTCACCACGGCCACCTTGTCCTGGAGCAATCCCACGCTTCTGCCTCTTTCCCTCGATCTCGTTCTTGTCTCCCTCGCGGCGTCCTGCCAGCGTCGTCGGTGCCTGGCCAAGCGACGAGAAGTGCATAAAAGATACACCTTGTCGGTCCCCTAAGATGTCGGTCGTGCGTGGCATCACCGGGTACGGCGCCTACCTCCCATATCGCCGTTTGGACCTGCAGGAGGTCGCCGGCGTCGCCGGTGGGGGCGGCCGAAAGGGCCAGCGGACGGTCGCGTCGTTCGACGAGGACGCCACGACCATGGCGGTGGAGGCGGCGCGGAACGCACTTCGCTCGGCGGGAACGGTCGACGTGCGATCGCTGTGGTACAGCACGGTGGCGCCGCCGTATCTCGACCGGACGAACGCCAACACGGTGCACGCCGCGTTGCGCCTCGGGCGGACTGCCCCGGCGTACGACGTGCTGGGATCGGTGCGGAGCGCGTTCGGGGCTCTGCGTGCCGCCATGTCCTCCGAGGGCACCGCGCTCGCCGTCGCCTCCGACCTTCGGAGCGGACTGCCCGGTGGGCCGGACGAGGCGTTTTCGGTGACGGTGCGGGAGCCATCTTGGTCGGCGACGACGGCCCGGGCGGCGTTGTGGCCGAGGTCCTGGCGTGGGCGTCGGTGTCCGAGTGAGTTCCTCGACCGCTGGCGTACCCCGGGCGACGTGCGTTCCAAGGTCTGGGAGGAGCGCTTCGGCGAGGAGCACTACGCCGCGGCCGGTCAGCAGGCGCTCGAGGACGCGCTCGCGCTGGCCGACAGTCGGCGTGCCCGAGATCGACCGCCTCCTCGTAGCCGGGACGCACGCACGCGCCATGAGGTCGGTGGCTGGACGGTCCGGGGCCAAGGTGGACCCGTTCGTCGACGAGGTGGTGTCTCGTGCCGGGGTTCTTGGGGCGGCACACCCCTACGTGGTACTCGGCGCGGCCCTGGAGCAGGCGGCGCCCGGGCGAGGTGGTCGTGCTCCTGGGTCTTGCCGACGGCGCAGAGGCACTGCTGCTCGGACCACCGACGCGGTGGCTGAGCACCGCCAGAGTCGGACGGTGGCGGCGACAGCTCGATACCGGTGCGCCCGTCTCCTACGGGCGCTATCTCTCGTGGCGCAACCTGTTGCCGGTCGAGCCCCCGCGCCGCCCCGAGCCGGCGCGGGTGTCGGCGACTGCGGCGGGTAGCTCGGTCGACTGGAAGTTCGGACTGGTCGGGTCACGCTCCGGCGAGGGCGAGGTCAGCATGCCGCCGGCCATCGGGGACCCGGAGCGCCAGCCGATGGCCGACGCGGTCGGGACGGTGAAGACGTTCACCGTCGACCGACTGTCTTACACGCCGAGTCCGCCGCTCGTCTTCGCCGTCGTCGACTTCGACGGCGGTGGTCGGCTGCCGGTTGAGCTCACCGACGTCGACGCCGCCGATGTGCACGTCGGGGACCGGGTGGAGATGGTCTTCCGCCGGTTGTCGAGCGCAGACGGCATCCACAACTACTTTTGGAAGGCCCGCCCACTCCGAGGAAGGAGCACCTGAGATGGGATCGCATGGGATCAAGGACAGGGTCGCGATCGTCGGGCATGTCCTGCACCCGCTTCACCGAGCACTGGGGCAAGGGTGTCGACGACCTCATGGTTGAGGCGGCAGAGGGCGCATTCGACTCGGCGGGCGTCGGCCGCGACGACGTGGACGCCTACTGGCTGGGCACGGCGCAGTCGGGTATGAGCGGGATCATGCTGGCGCGACCACTGCGCATCCACGACAAGCCGGTGACCCGGGTGGAGAACTACTGCGCTTCGGGTTCGGAGGCGCTTCGCCAGGCGGCCTATGCCGTGGCGAGCGGCGCCTACGACGTCGCCGTCGCCCTCGGCGCAGAGAAGTTGAAGGATTCGGGCTACCAGGGAGCCAATGCCTTTCCCATCCCGACCGACGGGACCAATCGCACGGTGACGGCCGCCGCCATGTACTCCATGATCGTGCCCGCCTACGCGAAGCGGTACGGCGTGGAGGTGGACGACGTCAAGCAGGCGCTGGCTCGGATTGCATCGAAGAACCACAAGAACGGCGCACGAAACCCGCGGGCCCAGTTCCGCAAGGAGATGAGCGTCGAACAGCTGCTGTCCCAGCCGCGGGTCGCCGGCGAGCTCAGTGTCTTCGACTGTGCGGGTGTGGCCGACGGGGCGGCCGCTGCCGTGGTCGTTCGGGCGGAAGACGCCCACCGCTACACCGATCGGCCGCTCTACGTGAAGGCATTGTCATTCGTCGTCGGCGACGGGAGCGGTGTGACGGACCCCGACTATGACTTCACGACCTTCCCCGAGGTGGTCGCCTCGGCCGAGGAGGCGTATCGCCAGGCAGGTATCACCGATCCCAGGCACGCCTTCGCCATGGCTGAGGTGCACGACTGCTTCACTCCGACCGAGATGGTCCTGATGGAGGATCTCGGCTTCAGCGAGCGGGGCGCGGCCTGGAAGGAGATCCTCGACGGCCTCTTCGATCTCGACGGCGAGCTGCCGATCAATCCCGACGGGGGCCTCAAGAGCTTTGGCCACCCGGTGGGCGCGTCCGGACTGCGGATGATGTTCGAGGCGTGGCTCCAGCTCCGGGGCGAGGCTCCCGAGGAGCGCCGCATCCCTGCGACGGGTCGCAAACTCGCGCTGACGCAAAACCTGGGTGGTTATCCGGGCGAGATGGTCTCCTTCGTCTCCATCCTGGGCACCGAACCGGGCTGAAGTCTGGAGGCACGGTGAAGGAGCCACCCGTTGCTCGTCCCCGAGGCGAGCGGACGGTGATCGACGTCTTGGATCGGGTCGCGGCCGACTTCCCGGATGTCGAGGCATACGTCGAGGGACAGCGCCGCCTCACCTACTTGGAGTTCGCGGCGCGGAGCTCGGGAGTGGCTGCGTTGTTGCAGGAGCAAGGCGTCGTACCGGGCGACGTCGTGGCGATGCGACTACCCAGTTGCCTGGAGTACGCCCTCGTGTATCTGGGCGCAGTTCGTCTGGGCGCCGTTGCGACGGGACTGAATCCCCGCCTCGGCCGGCGAGAGGTTGAGGGAATTGTGGCCGGGGCCGGACCGAGGGTCATCGTGCTCGACGACGATGGCTCGGACATGGCGAGGGATCGCGTTCCGGTCGTGTTGAGCCGACATGAGGTCGCCGGCGCCCCGGCCGGCGATCCCGGCTGGCGACCCGTCGACCTGTCCCAAGAGGATCCCGTGGCGATCGTGTGGACGAGCGGTACGACGGGCGCGCCCAAAGGGGCCGTTTTCGATCACGCCAACCTCGAGGCGCTCAGCCGGGCTACGGGCGAAATCTCGGCACCCTTCGACCGCAGGCTCTCGCCGGTCCCGTTTGCCCATGTGGGCTACATGACTCGGCTGTGGGACGAGCTCGGGAACGCGATGACGAGTGTCATCGTGCCGACTCCGTGGACCGCCCGGGCCAGCCTCGACCTGCTGGAGAGCGAGCGGGTCACCGTAGGTCAAGGAGTTCCAACTCAATGGGAACTGATTCTGCGAGAGCCGGATCTCGAGCGAGAGGGACCTCTCGTCGTTGCGCTTGATCGCTTCGGGCGCGGCACGGGTCCCGGCGTCGCTTGTGTTCGAACTCGAGCGAACCTTCTCCTGTCCAGTCGTCGTGCGATACGCGACCACGGAGGCGTCGGTGATCTCCGGGACGCTGTGCAACGACCCGCCGGACGTCATCGAACGCACGGTCGGTGCGCCCTGTCCCACGGTCGAATTGCGCATCGCCGACGATGACGGTCGACCGCTTCCCGTGGGGCGAGGTCGGCATGATCGAGGTCCGATCAGGCGCGGTCATGAAGGGGTATCTGGGTGACGACGTTGTGTCGCCGATCCGCTCCGACGGATGGTTGGTGACCGGTGACGCAGGTTCACTCGACGACGCGGGCCGTGTCCATCTCGTCGGCAGGCGGTCGGAGATGTACGTCCGTGGCGGCTACAACGTCTACCCGCTCGAGGTCGAACAGGTGCTCTCCGAGCATCCCGCTGTGGCAGAAGCTGCGGTTTCCGGAGTGCCCGACGAGGTTCTCGGTGCTCGCGGTATGGCTTGGGTCGTGCCCACGGAATCGACTCAACCGCTCGACACCGACGAGCTCCGCCGTTGGTGCCGTGAACAGCTGGCGGACTACAAGGCGCCTGACCGCGTGGTCTTGGCCGAAACCCTGCCGCGCAATTCGATGGGTAAGGTGGACAAGAAGGTGCTGCTCGCCTCACTGAATCGGCGCGACAGGACCTCGTCCTCTTAGTTCCAACCCGAACTCAAAGGTTCCTTGCCGCGGACCGAAGTGCTTGCTTGGGACGGCCAGGTCCCGCGCGGGACTCCGCCCCTTCTCCGCGGGCGCTCTCGTCTTCGGCCCGTTGTTGACGACCGACTTCGACGTCGACTCCGATCCCGACTGAGACTCCGATCCCGACTGAGACTCCGTTCCCGACTGAGACTCCGTTCCCGACTGAGACTCCGTCTCCGATCTGGGTGCGGCCTCAGTGCCGATCGTCCCCCACAACGGCGAAGGGCACGAGGTAGTGACTCGGCCCTCGGGGGAAACGAACGTGAGCCCGGCGTTGGCGTCGCCCGACACCGACCAGCCTGTGGAGTGCACCAAGGTGTGGTGGGCCCGACAGAGAAGCGCCAAATTGTCGAGGTCGCTGCGCCCTCCCGGCTTCCAGGGTCTGACGTGGTGGGCCTGCACGAACCGCTGGTGCGGACACCCCGGGAAGCGGCAGTGCTGGTCCCGACGCCAGAGCTCCCGGCGCTGGGTCTCCGTCGGGAAGCGCCGGGCGCGACCCTCGTACATCGTGTGGCCAGCCTCGTCGTCGAGGGCGATGACGAGCGTCGCATCACAAGCCAGGCGCCGTGCGACCTCCATGGAGACCATGCCCAAGCGCTCGAGTTCGGCCCCGAGCGTGCTCCCCTCGTCGAGCAACGCGTGGAGGCCGACGTGCACGACGACCGTTCCGGGCGGCGGCGGGACGCGGGACGAAATCGGAGCTGTTCCGCGCAGGAGGGCGACGAGCGCCTCGCCCAGGCGTTCGTCGTACGGGGTGCTCCCGTCCGTTCCCAGATCCTGAGCAGACGCGCTCGAGGTGACCACGCACCTCGGCATAGGTCTCGCTCGGTAGGCGCGCCGTCATGGTGCGGCGCTCGTCGTTGAAACGCACCGTTGGCCGTTCTGGATCCGAAGGGCGCTTTTCGGGCCGACGGCGACGGGCCAGCTCGGTCAGCTCACGGACACTGAGCCCCCGGGTCGCCTCATCCGCCCATCGCGCGTCGCTCTCGGGGTCGGCCGCGTCGACGAGCGCCCGGACCTGGTCGAAGCTGGCTTGACCAGAGGAAAGCACTTCTTGAAGGTGGGGTAGGTCGAAGAGTCGTTCACCCACGTGGGCGAGTGCCCGAGCGCTTGCGCGGGAGTGCCCGCAGCTGGCCGCGAGCCACGTCTCGAGCGAAGTCGCGCCCTCAGCGCGAAAGGCCTGGCGGCGCTGGATCTCGGCGGACACTTGAGCCTCGCGGCCCATGAGGGCGGCGCGAGCTCGAGCGGTCTCGACGAGGTCGCTGCACAACGCCGCGTCGCTCAGCGAAGCCAGCTCGGAGTTCGTCAGCGCTCCGAGGCGCACGTTGACGGACGTGTGGCCACGACCAGTGGAACGAGGAGGAACCGTAGTCTTGTTGGCCATCGCCGAAAGAACGGTCGGCGCGCCGAAGCGAAGGTGTCCCGGATCTGCGGCTCAACGACCTTCGAACGCAGGCGTGCGTCGTTCTACGAACGCAGTCACGCCCTCTTGTGCATCCTGGGTAACCATGTTCTGTTCCTGCGCCATGGCCTCGTCAGCGAAGCACTGGTCCCGGCTGGACTCGAGCGAACGGTTCACGAGCCATTTGCACAGCGACAACGAGCGAGTCGGCGCCGCCGCGAGGCGGGCAACGAGCTCCTCGACCGCTTCGCGAAGTTGCTCGTCCTCGACGACGGACGTCACGAGCCCGAGCTCACGGGCCCGCTCGGCGGAAACGTCGTCCGCGAGCATCATGAGCTCTTTCGCTCGCATGGGCCCAACCAGGCGAGGCAGCAGGTATGCACCGCCGCCGTCCGGCACCAGTCCCCGGCGCGCGAACACTTCGATCAGCCGCGACGTTGGCCGACGCGACCACGAAGTCACAGGACAGCACGAGATGGGCACCGATGCCGGCGGCAGCGCCGTGAAGTTCGGCGACGACCGGCTTCTCGCAGTCGAGCACCGAGGCGATCAGCCGCTGTGACCCCGTACGCAGCATGCGGGCCACGTCGCCCACGGCCGCGCGGCTCTCCCGTCCCGCCCGAGAGGTCGGCGCCCGAGCAGAAATGTCGACCGTTCGCCGCCAGTACGACGACCCGGACCGCGGGGTCGGCACTCGCTCCTTCGAAAACGCCGATGAGTCGGTCGCGCTGCGCGGGCGTGAGCGCGTTCGCGGCATCGGGCCGGTTCAACGTGATCCAAAGCTCGCCGCCCCTTCGTTCCAGAAGGATGGCGTCGTCGGTCGGGTGGCTGGTCGCTCACGCCGTCGCCTGACTGGCGAGTCGGCCGATGTTGATGCCCGCGTGGGAATGCTCGAACCGGCCCTTGTCGAAGGAGCGGATCGAGACGTCGTGACCGGCTGCCTCCTTGCGCAGCGCGCCGACGGTGGACGCGTCACGGCTGCGGTGCTCGAAGGGGTCGAAGTGGTACCAGCGGCACGCGTTCTCGTAGGTGATCTTGGCCAGCTCGTCGTCGGGAACGGCCGCCGCGACGCTTGCCAGTTCCTCGGGCGCCTCCGGCCACGACGAGTCGGAGTGCGGGTAGTCGCACTCCCACGCGATGTTGTCGATGCCGATCGTGTGGCGCAGCTCGATCCCGACCGGGTCGGAGATGAAGCACGTGAGGAAGTGCTCACGGAAGACGTCGCTCGGGCAGCTTGTCCCCGAAGTCCTGCCCGGTCCAGGCGCGGTGCATGTCGTAGGTGCGGTCGAGCCGGTCGAGGAAGTAGGGGATCCAGCCCGTGCCGCCCTCGGACAGGGCGATCTTGATGGCGGGGAACTCCTTGATCACCCTGGACCACAAGAGGTCCGCCGCCGCGGCTGCAGATGTTCATGGGCTGCAGGGTGATCATGACGTCGACCGGGGCGTTCGGCGCCGTGACGGCGAGCTGGCCCGACGACCCCAGGTGGACGGAGACGACCACGCCCTCGTCGCAAACCGCCTTCCAGAACGGGTCCCAGCGACGGATCGTGGAAGCTCGGGTACCCGAGCGTGGCCGGGTTCTCCGTGAACGTGACCGAATGACAGCCCTTGGCCGCCACCCGTCGCACCTCGGCGGCGGCCAGCTCGGCATCCCAGAGCACGGGAAGCGCCATCGGGATGAAGCGGCCCGGGTAGGCGCCGCACCACTCCTCGATGTGCCAATCGTTGTAGGCCTGCACCATGGCCAGGGCGAGGCCCTTGTCCTCGCAGGCGGCGAAGAGCCGTCCGCTGAAGCCGGGGAACGACGGGAAGCACATGGATGCCAGCACTCCGCCCGCGTTCATGTCCTTGATCCGCTCGTGGACGTCGTAACAGCCAGGTCGCATCTCGTCGAACGCCGTGGGCTCGACGCCGTACTCCTCCTTGGGGCGGCCCGGCCACGGCGTTGAGGCCGATGTTGGGGATCACGGCGCCGTTGAAGATCCACACGTCGGATCCGTCCGGCCGCCGCTCGACCCGTGGCGCGACGTCCCGGTAGCGGTCCGGGACGCGGCCCTCGAACATGTCGGGCGGCTCGACGAGGTGGTCGTCGACGCTGACGAGGATCAGGTCGTCTGCGTGCATGGGTGCGCCTTTCCGAATCGGGCCGGTCTTGGACCGCATACAGAATGACAATTCGAGCTGGCACAGAATGGCCGTCCATCCGGCCGTCCATCGCGCCTTCCGCTCGGCGCGGCGAATCGCCCCCGCCCCTACGGGCCGGCCTATTGCCTGCCCGACACGTCAGCGCCGCTCGTACTCGATGCCGGACTTCTCGGCGTCCCACGTCGTCGCGGTGACCCCCTCGTCCCGCAGCTCGCGTTTGAGGACGCGCCCGACCGGGCTCCGCGGCAGAGCGGGGCGGAACTCGATGTAGCGGGGGAGGGCGAAGTACGGGCAGCTGCGTCGATGCACCAGCGGAAGAGGCTCTCCTCGTCTGAGCTCGGCGCCCTCCTTGACCGTGGCGGTGATCTTCAGGTCGTCCTCGGTCATCTCGCTCGGGACGGCGTGGACCGCGACGTCGGCCAGATGCGCCGTGGCCCATGAGGATGCGCTCCACCTCGAAGCTGGCGATGTTCTCGCCCCGCCGCCGCAGGTAGTCGGCCTTGCGGTCGACGAAGTAGAGGTAGCGGTCCTCGTCGATCCGGCCGATGTCGCCGGTGTGGTACCACCAGTTGCGGCTCGTCTCGACCGTCACCTCCGGCCGCCCCCAGTAGCCCTCGAACATCACGTGGGGCCGCTTGGGCCGCAGGACGATCTCGCCGTCCGTCCCGGGCGGCAGCCTCGTGGTCGTCGTCGTCGAAGATCCGCACGTCGAAGTACTCGTCGTTGACGACGCCCGGCTGCGTTCGGCCGGTTCTCGACCCCGGGCGGCTGCCACGAGACCAGGCTGGCCTCGGTGACGCCGTACGCCCCGCTGAACGTGGCTCATCCCGAAGCGCTCGATCGGATGACCGACGTCGACCTCGGGCGGCAGCGGTGCCGCGCCGATCAGCCGCAAGGAGGTGTTGGCCTCGGGTGCGCCCGAGCGCGGCATCTCGGGACGGTCGACGTCATGGGCCAGCAGGTAGGCCATGGTGCCGAGCGTCGAGGTGATGGTGGCGCCGACCCGGTTCATCTCCGGCCAGAACTGGGAGACCGAGAACCGTCGGTAGATGGCGCCGCGCCCGCCGAACACGAGCGTGCCCACGACGGCCGTCGCCAGCGCGTTGAAGTGGTACAGCGGGAGCGGGGTCCACACCACGTCGTCGGCCGTGCGCTGCCAGCAGAGGCCGATCTGCTGGGCCAGCGCCTCGTGGTAGTTGTGGCTGAGCATGCAGCCCTTGGACAGCCCGGTGGTGCCGCCGGTGTAGATGAAGGTCGCCGAGGTCGGACGGTTTGATCTCAACCGACGGACCGACAAATCCGGCGGCCAGGAGCTCGTCCAAAGTGTGGACCGTGACCCGCTGGAGGCGGAACGAATCTCGCTCGCCGCCCTCTTCGTCCCCAGCATCCCCGCCGCTGCTCTCGCTGCTCTCGCTGCTCTCGCTGCTCTCGCCGCCGCCGCTGTCCCCATCGTCGTCGTCATCGTCGACCACCACGATGTGGTCCAGATCCGGCACGCTGTCGGCCACCTCCGCCAACCGGGACCACAACGACCGTGCCACCACGACAACCCGGGAGCCCGAGTCGGTCAGCTGGTGGCGCAGGTACTCACCCTTGTAGGCCGTGTTGACCGGAACGGCCACGCGCCCGGCGCACACCGTGCCGACCCAAGTCAGCAGCGCAGGCGCGGAGTTCTCGATAAGGGTCGCGACACGGTCGCCCTGCTTCGTTCCCAGCTCGTGGAGCGCACCGCCGATGTGCGTGGCCGAAGCCATCACCTGTCGTGCCGAGAGCTTCGTGCCGACGACGTCCAGGTACTCGCCGTCCGGGTCGCTCCCGAGGCGGCGCTCGAAGAGTGCGGGGATCGTCGTCTGGGCGGCGTTCGACCAAGTCCGGTCACTCATGCGAATATCATATGCAAATGAGATCCGTGCCCTCCGACCTGGACCTGAGATCGCACGGCTCCCGTTTGCCAATCAGGTGTCCGTTGTCCCCGGAGCGAGCGCCGGGACAGGATCAGCGGTGGGAGCGGCATCAGGATCAGCCCTGGGACGGGCATGAGTATCAGCCGTGGGATCGCGAATTATCGTGACGACGCCAGCTGCGGACAGCCCCATGTCGGGCGTGCAGCCCCAGGACAACCTGGCCCGGCTGCTCCTCGACCACCCCGCGCCCGACGCCGAGCCCCTCGTCTGTACGGTCGACACCGAGCTCTCGAAGGCCAAGTTCGCCCACATGGCGGAGGCGTTGGCGGCCCAGCTCCTCGAAGCCGGCGTCGCACCGGGCGAGGCCGTCGCCGTGCAGCGAACGAGCGGTCCAGCCATGGCCGCCGGCATGTTCGGCGCATGGCTCGCCGGTGCCGTCTTCGTGCCGGTGAACGCGCGGCAGCCCAAACGTGAGGTCGACCACGTCATCGAGGCGATCCGTCCCGCGGCCCTCCTCGATGACACCGGCCTGCATCGACTAGGCGCCGCCGCACCCTCCCCCGCATCGCCCGCGCCCGAGCCGCCCCCCGCCCCTGCCCGTTACGAGCCGGACACCGCCTTCGTGACCTGGACGTCGGGCACGACCGGACCGCCGAAACCGATCCTGCAGACGCATTCGGGCTATCGCGAGATCCTCGGCCGGGTCCTGTCATCCATCCGCAAGGTCCCCGGTCCCGGTTCCTCCTCGTCGTCGCCGTCGCCGTCACCCAAGCCGTCGCCCAAGCCGTCACCAAACCTCGTCCCGGTGTCGCTCGCGCTCAACGCCGGCATATACAACCTCCTCTTCGGCTTTATGGCCGGCGCACCGGTCGTGCTCATGGAGCGGTTCGTGCCCCGTGACTTCGCCACGCTGGTAGCTCGATACGGCATACGATCCACCGTCCTCCCCCCCGCTGCCATGACCATGCTGACCGATTCCGACGCCGAGGACGTCAGCGACCTCAGCCCGCTTCGCTACGTCCGCTCCATTACCGCACCTCTGTCTCCCCTCGCGGCACGACGCTTCATGGACAGGTTCGGCGTGATCGTCCTCAACGGCTACGGGCAGGCCGAGATCGGCGAAGTGATCGGTTGGACCGCCGAAGACGCGCGGACTCATCCGGAGAAGCTCGGTGCCGCGGGCCGCCCGCACAAAGGGGTCGCCGTCAAGGTGGTCGATGAGGGAGGCCGGCCGCTCGGCCCGGGCGTGTCAGGCCAGTTGCTCGTCCGGCCGCCCCGCATGGCGGCGGGGTACGCCGGCGGCGACTCGCTCCACGACCGCATCGACGAAGACGGCTACGTGAGCACGGGTGACTACGCCACGATCGACGAGGACGGCTTCGTGTGGATCGAGGGCAGGACCAGCGACCTCATTGTCCGGGGGGGCAACAAGGTGTTCCCCGACCAAGTCGAGGAGGTGCTGTTGCTCTTGCCGGGCATCCGCGAGGCCGTGGTTGCCGGAGTCCCCGACGAACGGTTGGGCGAGGTTCCCGTCGCGTTCGTCGTCGGCGACGCCACCGACGACGAGATGACGGCCGTGTGCCGTGAGAACCTCGTCCCCTACAAGATTCCCGTCGCCTTCGAACGGGTCGACGCCATTCCACGCAGCGAGGTCGGCAAGGTGCAGCGCCGCCGCCTCGCCGAGCGCTGGATTCGTCCAACGAACATCTGAATATCAGCCTCCCGATTCCTGCTGATGGATCGGCCTCCCGATTCCTCCTGAAGGATCGGCCGCCCGATTCCCGGTCGACCCTTTTCCCGGCGGCCTGACATCACGCGTCCTCCCGAAGCACGTCGTCAGCGACAGGCCGATCCCTATACGCCACGTTCGATTGCCAACGCCCCGGCCTCGTGCAATCAACGCCGCGGCCTCGTGCAATCAACGCCCCGACTCAGAGGATCACCGCTTGGCCTCAGTGTTTGTCGGGAGGCGGAATGCCGTTGGCCAAGGGGCCCCGCGCTTGGTTTGATTGTGTAGCCACAGATCGTGAGCGGGGGGAACGGACTGGCATACGAGTCACCCACCTGAGGAGGTAGGCATGATGTTGCGACAGGCAGCAATGACCCTGGCGGGCCTCGCCATGGCAGCGGGCTTCGGCCTGGCGGGAGCCGGCGCGGCCTCGGCCGCGGCGCCGGCTCTGAAGGTGAAGCCGGGCTCCCAGTGGACGCTCGAGGACCACGGCATCGAGGGAACCGGCGGCTGCGAAGTCGACACCATGGCGTCGAACGGAACCTTCACCTCGGACCTGTTCGGTGACTCCGGCACATGGTCCGGTGGCGGCGCGACCATCACCGTGACCTGGACCGCCGGCGATGACAACGGCGTGGTCTTCACCGGCACGTTCACGAAGACGCCGAGAAAGGAGTACAGGGGCTCGCTCAACACCGGAGACTCGGGCCTGTTCATCAAGGGAGTAGTTCATTCGTTCCATGGACAGATCTGCTGAAGAACTGACGCTCCCGGATGGGCCGTCGATTCGTCGTCTCCCGCCGTCTCGGTGTTACGGCGTCTGTTGCAGCCCCGTGTGCCCTATCACCGGCGAGGGAGTCCGCAACACGATGCGTTCCATGTTGACGCCGGGGAACTGGAGCAGTGCCGCGAACAGCCCTGCAAGGACCTGGCCGAGGTCGTCGGCGTCCATGAACTCCTCCTGGGCTTGGCCGTGCGCGGCCCAGACGTCCAACGCCGTCCCGAGCAGCTCCGCGTCGAACGCGCGAGCGAAGTCCGTCGGGATGGTCGCGCCCACCACAACCGTGCCGAAACGCAGTCGCGGGTACTCGAGGCGCCAACCGGCGACAGAGGCCTCGAGCGCCGCCTTGCTGGCGCCGTATGCGGTCATGGCCCAACGGGGAGCTCCTGCTGCCTCCGACGACAGGGCGACGACGAGGGCGCCGTCCCGTAGCGACGGCAGCATCGCCGAAATGGCGCAGTTCACCCCGATGACATTCGTCTGCATCGTCGAAGCCCACTCCGACTGGGTGGTGTGCTGGACCCGCTTGAGGTGGGCGGTCCCGATCGTCGACAGGACGGCGTCCGTGCGTCCGAACCTGGAGATCGCGTCGCCGAGCCGTTCGATCGACGAGTGGTCGTCCACGTCGACTGCCAGAGGGGTCCCTCCGCCGGCCTCGGTCGCGACCTCCTCCAACCTCTCCAGTCGGCGACCGCACAGAAGGACGTCGGCGCCGGAGCGGATGGCGTGGATCCCGAACGAGCGGCCGATGCCAGAGGAGGCACCGAGAACCACGATCCGCACACCATCGAGCCCGGTCACTGGAAGACGGCCTCGCTCGACGACAGGGCGCGCTTCTCGTCAACGTGGCGCACCCGCAAACTTTAATCACACGATCTGTCTTCTCAATCCAGCTTCGGCTTGCGACCGATTGAACCCCTTGTGCCTGAAAGAACATCCACGGTTACGGTTGAAAAGAGTGCACGGCGCAGCGAACGCCGAAGGCGAACGAGGGAATCGCCAACAGACACGAGGGTCCCCGTCAGGCCCTTGATGGTCGCGGAAGTAGTCAGCCTCGCCGCTCGGCCAGCCCGGTTTCGATTGACAGGGCACAGTCCCGGCGCGAATGTGCTCGCATCCCTGGGCTCGGTCAAGGCCGGATGCAACGGGGCCAAACTGCGGAGGGCGAGATGATTCGGAAGGTTCTGTTGGTGCTGGGCGGCATGTCGATCGTGGGATCGGTAGTCGTCTTTACAGGTGGTACCGCGTTTGCCCACCCGGCCGCGACGGGTCTCGGGAGCTGCAAGTTCAAAGCCGGCAAGGGCACCTTCTCGCCCCCGCTGACGCCCGGCGGTTCGGCCAGCGTCACCGTCGAGAAGATCACGTTCACCGTGAGCCCCAGCGCCGACTGCGGGAGCGTCGTGTCCTCGCCACCCAACACCAACATCAACACCCTCAACTCACTGACGGGAAGCGGTACCTACGTCAACACCGGCTTTGCCAACTCGTGCACGGCGCTGAACGCCGACAATGTCGGCACCATCAAGGTCAAGACGAAGTGGGGAGCTGCCCCGCCGATCGCGGCGACCAAGGCCACGTTTACCGGCAACGTCGGGACCATTACCAATAGCGGGCCGATTCGAGACATCACCTTGACCACACCGACCACGGTGACCGGGTCCTTCGGTCCGGGCAATACGTTCGGTAACGTGGCGCTGACGACGTCGATCCCCGTGGCCTGCCCGCCGACCGTGACGACCTTCAAGATCACCGGCTCCTATACGGACTACAACAACTGACGCCCGACAGGCGGACCGGTCGGAGATTCGTGCCGTCCGTCGGTTGGGTCTGGCCGTAGCGAGATCCCCGATATGAATCTGAGTTCGTCCGGCTGCACCGAGTCAGAATCACAGGACGAACACCGGGCCACCGGCACACGACGAACACCGGGTCACCGGAGCGCAGGACCCGGACGGTGCCACGGAAGGAGCCAGATGCACGCAGAGAGAGAAACACGTGGCAGTGACGAGAAACACGTGGCAGTGACGAGAAACACGTGGCAGTGAGCGGGAACGGGACGGTCGGCGTCGTGACCGGCGCGGCACGCGGCATGGGCCGGACCTGCTCGAGCTTGCTGGCGAACACCGTGGACGCGCTCGTTCTCGTCGATCTCGACGCGCAGGGCCTCGACACGGCATCCAAGGAGCTGGCCGATGCGGGCGCGTCGGTATCGGTGTTCCTCGCCGACGTGACCGACCTGAGTGGGCTCCAAGAGCTCGCTGAAAGGGTGTCGAGGCAGGGCCGGCTCCGCGCCGTGGCGCACGCAGCCGGGATCTCGCCGACGATGGCGGACTGGCGGCGGGTGCTCGAAGTCGACGCCGTCGGAACGGCAAAGCTGTTGGAGGCGCTGCGCCCCTTGAACGGCGAGGGCACCGCGACCGTTTGCTTCTCCTCCATGGCCGACGACCTCGTACTCGGTTGGGACCGCCGGGAGGAAGACGCGTCCCTCAGTGATCCCTTGCGGCCCGACTGGGTCGACTCTGTGCGCGCAGCGGTGGGGCCCTCTCTCGAGGAATCGGCCAACGCGTACGCCTGGGCCAAGCGGGCGGTGCGGCGGCTGGTCCGGACAGAAGCGGTTCGGCTCGGACCGCTCGGAGCCCGAATCGTCTCGGTGGCACCAGGAATGATCGACACACCCCAGGGCCAGCAGGAGTGGGAAAATCAACCGGCCATGAAGATGCTCATGGACATGTCGCCGATCAAGCGGCTGGGCGAACCCGAAGAGGTGGCACGCGTGGTCGAGTTCCTGGTGTCGGACGCGGCGAGTTTTCTCACCGGCACGGACATCCTGATCGATGGAGGGGTCGTCGCCGCCGTCCTCGATGCGACGAGCGGCTTCGGGAACGGCTGAACGGTCAGGCTCGTACTGAACCGTCAGGTTCGCTCGTACTGCACCGTCAGGTTCGCTCGTACTGGGCCGCAGAGCCGTCGAGCAATGCCGCGAGCACGGTCGGCATGGTGACGGCCGGCACATGGCCGGCGTCGAGCGGGACGACGACGGGGTTCTCCGGGAGCCGGGCGATCATCTCCCGCTGGAGCGCGAGGGGTACGGAGCGGTCTTGCAGGTTGACGACGTAGGTGACGGGCACCTGCGAAGCCCGGCTCCAGAACACCGGCGCATCGAAGAAGTTGAAGGTGTCGGTGACGAATCGAACCGGGTCCCGGAGGTAGTCGATCTGCCAGTCATTCAGCTCGGTGCCGTAGGCGTGCCGGAGCTGCTCGCGCGCGGGCGGCTCCAGCGGTGTCGTCCTGGCCCGGCCAGCGTCGCGGAGGGCCAGCGCTTCCTCCGTCCGTTCCCGGTGGCGAGGGCGCATGCAATCGAGGCCGCGGCCGCCTTCGGGGGGACCGAGGCGGCGTTGAGCACGACGTGGCGCACGAGAGGCCCGAGACTGGACACGACACCGGGCACCACCAGTCCACCGGACGAGTGGGCGACGAGCACGACATCGGTGCCGAGCGCCTCGGCGTCCCGGGTCACTGACGCCACCGCGGCCTCGAGCGTGACGGTCAGGAGGTCGGCCGGCCTGCCGCCGCGTCCCGGTAAGTCCACCGCGAGCACAGGGTGCGCGAGCGCCGCGGACACCAGATCCCAGTACCGACCTGTGGTGCTCCCCCCGTGGATCAGCACGATCGACACCCCGGCTCGAGCGGCGGAAGAGTCGGGCGAGGAGGGCGAGGAAGCCAAGTCGGGCGAGGAGGGTGAGGCAGCCAAGTCGGGCGAGGACGGATCGGCGGCGGGCGGCGGTCCCATCGAGACGTCAGGCCGCCGCGCCGGCTGGAGGGGGAGCCGGGGCGGTGGTCCCGCAGGGCGGGAAGGGCGGGCAGGGTCCGCAGGGCGAGCAGGCTGGGCAGGGTGGCGGCGGGGTCCGGACGAAACGGAACTCTGATTCTAGATTTGGGGCCGGCGGTGGGGGTAGGATGGCGGGCATGCGAGCGCTCACCATTATCACGGCGGACACCCATGCCGGGGGGAGCCACGAGCAGTACCGCGAGTTTCTCGATCCCGAGTTCCTCGAGGACTTCGACGCCTGGCGCGGCCGGTACAAGAACCCGTGGAAGGACCTGCGCGACACCGATCTGCGCGTGCGCAACTGGGACGACGAGCGGCGCGACGCCGACCAGCTGGCCGACGGCGTCGTCGGCGAGGTGCTCTTCCCCAACACCGTGCCACCGTTCTACCCCGGGTTCGTGCTCTTCGCCGGGCCGCCCAAGCCCGAGGAGTACCGCCACCGCCGGGCGGGCGTCCACGCCCACAACCGCTGGCTCGCCGACTTTTGCGGATGTCGGCCGGAACGGCGGGCGGGGATCGGGCAGATCTTCCTCAACGACATCGAGGACGCCATCGCCGACGCGACCTGGATACGCGAGCACGGCCTCCGAGGCGGCATCCTCCTGCCGACGGTCCCGCCCGACGTCAACTGGGTCAAGCCGCTCTACCACCCCGACTACGACCGACTGTGGGCCGCCCTGCAGGATCTCGACATGCCCGTCAACCTCCACGGGGGGACCGGTTCGCCCGACTACGGCGGCCTCGACTCCGCCCCGCTCCTCATGATCGCCGAGGTGGGCTGGTACGGCATGAGGCCCTTCGTCCACATGCTGCTCTCGGGCGTGTTCGAGCGCTTCCCGCGGCTCAAGTTCGTATTCACCGAGGGCGGGGCGGCTCCGTTCCCGCCGCTGCTCCGCGACCTCGACCGCATCATCGCGGGCGTGCAACGGGGCAACATCGGGGAGCTGCGGTACCGGCCCGAGAACGCGCTCGCCCGCACGGCCACCGAGTACTTCCACCAGAACGTCTGGGTGGGGGCGAGCTTCCCCAGGCCGGCCGACATGGCGGCCCGCCACGTCGTCGGGCCGGACCGCTTCATGTGGGGCAGCGACTACCCCCACGACGAGGGGACGGCTCCTTATACGCGCGAGCACCTGCGCCAGGTCACGGGCGACGTGCCCGAGGACGAGCTGCGCATGATGCTGGGCGAGAACGCGGCGAAGCTCTACGACTTCGACCTCGATGCGCTGGCGCCGCTGGCCGAACGGTACGGACCGACGTTGGAGGAGCTGCGCCAGCCGCTGGAGCAGCTGCCCGAGAACCCGAACCGGGCGCTGCTGGCCGGGACGGGCAAGCTCGTCGCCTGACGGATCGCGGCGACGGCGACGGCGACGGTGACGGCGGTGGCGACGACGACGGCGGTGACGACGATGGCGGGACGACGGTCGTGAGCGCGGTCGAGTACGCCGTCGACGGCCACGTCGCCCTCATCACGATCAACCGGCCCGAGGCGCGCAACGCCGTCAATGCGGCGATGGCGGAGGGGATCGAGGCGGCCGTCGATCGGGTGGAGGCGGACGATGCGGTCTGGCTGGCCATCCTGACCGCGGTGCCACCGGTGTTCAGCGCCGGGGCGGACCTCAAGGAGATCAACGCCGGGCGGGCGGCCGGCCTCAACACGAAGCGGGGCGGGTTCGCCGGGTTCGTGCGGCGGGAGCGCTCCAAGCCGGTCATCGCCGCCGTGGAAGGGCCTGCGCTGGCCGGGGGCACCGAGATCTGCCTCGCCTGCGACCTCGTCGTCGCCTCCCACGACGCCCGGTTCGGCATCCCCGAAGTCAGGCGCTCCCTGGTGGCGGCGGCCGGCGGCCTGTTCCGGCTGCCGCAGAAGATCCCGATGAACGTCGCCATGGAGCTGGCGCTGACCGGGGAGCCGATCGACGCGGCGCGGGCGCACGCACTGGGCCTGGTCAACCACCTGAGCGAGCCGGGCGGCGCGCTGGCCCGGGCGACCGAGCTGGCCCGTCAGATTGAGCTGAACGCGCCGTTGGCCGTGCGGGCGACGCGGCGCATCATGCTGGCGTCGGCTTCGGCGCCGGACGAGGTGGCGGCGTGGAAGCTCTCGGCCGGCGGGTTCGCCGAGGTGATGGAGAGCGAGGACCTCAAGGAAGGGCTCGAGGCGTTCATTCAGAAGCGGCCGCCCGAGTGGAAGGGACGCTGAGCGGCGGACTCAGTTCGTCGCGTTCGAGGGCCACTCCGGCCGGTGGTACGAGTCGAAGCGCAGTTCGCCGTCACGCAGCTCCCTGATCACGAGGAAGTCCCCCTTGTAGCCCTTCCGGTCGCTCGGCCCGAATTGGAGGTAGGTGGCAGGGCCGCCGTTGGTGCACGGCATCCAGCGGATGCGCTCGAGGCCCTCCTTGACCATCTTGGGCGTGGGCATGGACGCGTTGGCGATGCCGTGGATGGCGGCGCGGGCGGTGTCGTAGGCGAGCGCGACCACCACGTTCCGCGTACTGCGGCCGAACCGCTTCTCGAAGCGACGGATCATGGCGTCGTAGTTCGGGTTGGCGCCGTCCTCGCCCAGCTGGTCGATGCCGTGCCACCCCTCGAGGCCGGCGCCCCAGCGATTGGTGTTCGAATAGAACATGAACGCCGTGCCCATGATCCGCGGCGGATCCCAGTCGAGCTCCTTCAGCGCCGGCCCGAAGTGGAAGCTGGCGTAGCCGTACCCGCCGTAGTAGAGGCCCTGGGTCCCGGCGTCGCGCATCTCGGCCAGGTGGCTGGTGCAGGTTCTTCGGGTTGGGTTCGAGCCGCACCTCCCGGGTGATGGTCAGCCCGAGGCCCGAGCGCGGTGTCCCGGAAGTAGTCGGCGTAGTCACGCCCCGACGAACCCGCCTCCCAGAACAGGCCGACCCGCTCCAGGCCCTGCTGGTGCAGCCAGTGCGCGCACATCGACCCCTCGGTCGGGATGTCGCCGTTGGCCACGGTGAAGCAGTACTCGGAGGCGAACTTGTGCGCGCCCGTCCAGCCGAGGCACGCGACACCCAGCTCGTTCGCCGTGTCCTGCACCGCGAGCGAGTTGTCCGAGATCATCGGCCCCAGGACCACGACGCATCCCTGCTCCACCAACCAGCGGTAGCCGTCGAGGACCTTCTGGTAGTTCTCGCGCGGCAGGGCGCGGGCGTCGGCGACGACCAGCTGCACGGGGCTGCGGGACCAGACGCCCTCGTTGAGGGCGTCCTCTATGGCGAGGATGGTCGGGTCGATCCAGTCCGGCAGCAGCTGGTTGAGGTCCATGTCGATGAGGATCCCGATCTTCACCGGCTCGAACGCGTCGCCCTGGGTCTGGACGCCGCGGGTCGGAGGGTAGATGGTGATGCCCTGGACCGGGCGGTCGCGCATGGTGCCGCCGCCCTCGTACCAGTGCTCCCCCTGGCCGGATTGACCCTGGAGCTCGGACTCGGTCCCGAAGGGCACCGAACTCACGGCCCGGTCGGGCTCGGCGATGCCGAGGTCGACGGGCTCGGGGAAGAGCCGGTCGGCGAAGCGCTGGGCGGTCGGGCGGCTCGGACTGCGATTCGGTCAATTTCGCTCCTCGGCTCGGATCTCAAAACCAGATCAAGTATACATTTAGGGGCCGGAACGGGCCGGGCTCCGGCCCGGCCGGGACGGACCGCACCGGATGCCGGTCGTCGCGTACCGGCGTCGACGAAGGAGTTGGACACGGGTTCCATGGCCGAGGGCACCATCACCGACGAGGGCATCGCCCGGTTGCGCCAGCGCATCGGCATGCCCGAGCCGCACCCGGTGCCGCCCTCACTACACGGTCCCCGACCTCGATGCGTTCCGCCACGTCGCCGTGGCCTACGGGGACGACAACCCGCTGTGGTGCGACCCCGAGTACGGCGAGGGAACCGTGCTGGGGCGGTCCGATCGCGTCGCCGGTGCTCGTCGGCGGCGACAGCCTCATCGGAGTGGACGAGGTGCCCCGGGTCGCTCCCGAGCACAAGGAACTGATGCGGGGCGACCCGCTGCGCGGCGTGCACGCCTTCTATTCGGCCAGCGCCCGGGAGTGGTGGGCGCCGCTGCGGCCGGGCCGCGCGCGTGAGCCGGCGCAACGCCCTCGTCGGCGTGCTCGACAAGCCCAGCGAGTTCGCGGGCCGCGCCGTGCACGAGTGGACGGCCCAGGTCTTCCGCGAGGTCGACGGCCCCATCCTGTCGGGCCAGTACCGCCTGATGATCCGCACCGAGCGCACCAAGGCGCGCGAGAAGAAGAAGTACGACGACATCGAGTCATCCGGCCCTACGCCGACGAGGAGATCGACGCCATCGAAGCGCAGTACGCCGCCGAGGTCCGGCGCGGCGCCGAGCCGCGCTGGTGGGAGGACGTGGCCGAGGGGGACACGGTCGGGCCCATGGTGAAGGGCCCGCTGACCGTCACCGACATGGTCTGCTGGCACGTCGGCATGGGCATGGGCCTCTACGGGGTGAAGCCGCTGCGCCTCGGCTACCAGAACCGGACCACGGATCCCCCGCTTCTTCCACCGCGACGACCTCAACGTCCCCGACGTGATGCAGCGCGTGCACTGGGACCCCGAGTTCGCCCGCCGCAGCGGCAACCCGACCACGTTCGACTACGGCCGGATGCGCGAGACCTGGCTGATCCACCTGTGCACCGACTGGATGGGCGACGACGCCTGGCTCTGGAAGCTCGACTGCGAGTTCCGCCGCTTCAACTACGTCGGGGACACGCAGTGGCTGCGCGGCACGGTCGTCCGGCGCTACCTGGCCGAGGGCGACCGCCCGGCCGTCGACGTCGAGCTGGTCATGACCAACCAGCGCGGCGAGGAGACCACCCCGGGCCACGCCACCATCCTGCTGCCCAGCCGCGAGCACGGGCCGGTCCGCCTGCCCGAGCCCCCGGGCTCGGCCACCGACCTGCAGGGCGCGCTGCAGGCCATCAGCGCCCGCTTCGGGGAGGTCTGACCCGTCCGTGCCCGACGACGGCTACCCCTCGTGCGACGGCCTGGTGGCGACGGTGTCGACGGCGGTGCTCCTGCGGCTCGTGATCGACCGCCCGGACAAGCGCAACTCGCTGACCGACGACGATCGTCGCCGCCATGATCGACTGCGTCTCGACGGCCGGGCGCGACGAGTCGGTGCGCGCCATCGTGCTCACCGGTGCCGGGGAGCACTTCTGCTCGGGCTTCGACATCGTGTCCCGCAACGCAGGACCGCGGCGGCCGTCGCCCACGCGTGGGCAGCATCCAGCGGCGGGTGCCCGCGCTGGCGCACCGGCTGATCCCCCTGCTCGCTTCGGTCCAGACGCCCATCGTCGTCGTGGCCCGGGGCTGGGTGGCCGGCATCGGCCTGCATCTGCTGCTGGCGGCGGACTTCGCCTGGTGGCGGAGGACGCCCGCCTCTGGGAGCCCTTCGCCGAGCGCGGGTTCACCCCCGACAGCGGCGCCACGTGGCTGCTCCCGCGCCGCATCGGCGAGGTGCGTGCCCGCGAGATCCTGCTGCTCGGCCGTGTGCTCAGCGGCACGGAGGCGGCGCAGTGGGGCATGGTCCACGTCGCCGTGCCGGGTACCGATCTGGAGCAGGCGGGTCGAGGAGCTGCTGAGCACCGCTGGCCGCGGGGCCCACCGTGACGCTCGGCTTGACCAAGTGGCTGCTGCACGTGGCCGCCGCGTCCGCCTTCGACCGCCAACTGGAGCACGAGGCGCTCGCCCTCGAGCTCTCGTCACGGAGCGAGGACTTCCGCGAGGGGCTCGCCGCCTTCAAGGAGAAGCGGCCGCCCCGTTTTACGGGCCGTTGACGATGAGCGCGCCCGACACCGAGTCCGGCAGCGAGTCCGGGAAAAACCCCAGGTCCGACGGGTACAAGACCCTCGTCGTGGAACGGCGAGGCCGCGTCGGCTGGCTCGTCTTCGACCGTCCCGAGGCGGCCAACGCCATGGACTCGGTCATGCTGGCCGAGCTCGAGAGGGCGTGGCAGGAGCTCGATGCAGACCCCGCAGTCCGTGTCATCGTGAACACCGGCCGTGGCCGCACGCTTCCAGTCCGGCCTCGACGTCGTGGAGCTGGCCCGCAACCCCGACGCCCTGCGCGAGCAGTCGCGTCGGACCAAGCGGGCCGAGCTGCGCATCACCGGCTGGCACAACGGCGTCTCCAAGCCGGTGATCGCCGCGGTCAACGGGGTCTGCGCCGGCGGGGGCCTGCACTTCGTCGCCGACGCCGACATCGTCCTGGCCTCGTCCGACGCCACCTTCTTGGATCCCCACGTCTCCATCGGCCAGGTCTCCGCCTACGAGACGGTCGGCCTGGCGCGGCGCATGCCCTTCGGAGCCGGTGATGCGCATGGCGCTGATCGGCCGCCACGAACGGATCTCCGCCGCCCGCGCCTTCGAGCTCGGCATGGTGAGCCAGGTCGTCGACCCGCCCGAGGCGCTCGCGGAGACCGCGCAGGCCCTGGCCGAGACCATCGCCCGCAACTCGCCGGCGGCCATGCGCGCCACCAAGCGCGCCATGTGGGGGGCGCTCGAGGCGGGCCTCACCGACGCCTGCCAAGGCCGGCGGGCAGGAGCTGGTCGCCATGTGGGGCCACCCCGACCAGGAGGAGGGCCCGCTCGCCTTCGCCGAGAAGCGGGAGCCCGTGTGGATACGACCAACCGTCTACCGGACACCCAGGAGCACGCACGGCCATGAACTACTCGCACTACGACACCCTGATCGTCGAGCGCCGCGGCCCGGTCGGCTGGCTGATCAACAACCGACCCGACCGGCTCAACGCCATGAACGCCCACATGCGCGACGAGTTCGCGCTGGCGTGGCGGGAGCTCGATGCGGATCCCGACGTCCGGGTCATCGTCCACACCGGCGAGGGCCGGGCCTTCCAGACGGGCGTCGACGTGGCGGAGATCGCCTCCGACGGCGTCGGCATGGAGCGGTACCGCCAGGCCGTCATCGACAACGACCAGCACTTCACGGCCTGGCAGCAGCAGGTGTGGAAGCCGGTCATCACCGCGGTCAACGGCATCTGCGCCGGAGGCGGGTTCCACTGGGTGGCCGAGGCCGACATCGTCATCGCGGCGTCGGACGCGGCAGTTCTTCGACCCGCACGTCTCGGTCGGCCAGGTCGTCGCCATGGAGGCGATCGGGCTGGCTCGCGCAAGATCCCCTTCGAAGCGGTCATGCGCATGGCCTTCCTCGGCCGCTACGAGCGCGTGTCGGCCGAGCGGGCCTACCAGCTCGGCATGATCAGCCAGATCGTCGACCCGCCCGAGCGGCTGCGTGACGAGGCGCAGGCGCTGGCCGAGACCATCGCCCGCAACTCGCCGGCCGCCATGCGCGCCACCAAGCGCGCGCTGTGGGGGGCGCTCGAGACCGGGCTGACCGACGCCTGCAAGGCCGGCGCCGCCGAGCTCGTCTCCATGTGGGGCCACCCCGACCAGGAGGAGGGGCCCCGCGCCTTCGCCGAGAAGCGCGAGCCGGTCGTGGCAGCCCCTGGGCAGCGGGGGACGAGGCCGCGGCGCGCTAGTGCCCGGCTTCGCTTCGGCCGTCCTGGCCCCGGCCGGTGTCCACACCCTCTACGGCTCGGCGTCCTCGGGCCTCCCGGTCGTGCCGGCCGACGAGCGCATCGCCCGGGTGTTGGCGGAGGCCCACCGCGCCGTCCTGAACCGGCCCGCCGCGGCGGTGACCGCCTGGGGCTCCCTGCTCGAGGTGCCCGGGTGCGAGCGCAGCCCAACCGGACGAGGTCACCGTCGAGGAGTCGTACGACCCGGCGGAGCTCGTGGGCAGGATCCGCTGGGCGATGGCGCGAAATGGCCTCTTGATGCGCCTCGACGTCGAGGCGGACGCGCCTGCCGGCCGCCGCCACTGGCCGGCGGCAGGCGCTGCACCGGACGCGTCGGCGAGCTCGACCGCATCGCTCGAGAGCGACGCCGCGGCACGAGTGAAGACCGCGGCGACGCGTATCGACAAGGCGGAGTCGGTCGTCGTACTGGCCGGTCCCGGGGTGGTGCGTGCGCAGTCTGTCGCCGGACTTCACGCCCTTGCCGGCGCGCTCGGGGCCGGCGTGCTCAACACGTGGGGCGCCAAGGGCGTGTTCCACTGGCAGAGCCGGCACCACTGGGCGACGATCGGGTTGCAGGAGCACGACTTCGCGCTGGGCGGACTGGGTGACGCCGGGCTGATCGTCGCGACAGGTGTGGACGACCGCGAGGCACCAGGTGAGTATTGGCACGGGCGGCCGCACGTCGTCGTGGAACCCGAGGACCTCGACATCCTGGCCGAGGTCGTGACGCCGCGGCGCCACCATCTGGCGGAGATGCCGCCCTTGCGAACCCGTTTGGCCGCGGCGACACAGGCCGGTTGGGCCTCGACGGTTGCGCCGCTCGCCCCGAGCCAGGCCACCCTGGCGTACGGTCGGCGGCTGGCGGGAGGCGGCCTGGTGGCAGCAGACGCAGGTGTGGCGGGATTCTGGGTGGCGCGGACCTTCGCCACGACCCAGCTCGGCGGCGTCGCCGTCCCGGCCGAGGAGATGCCCGGGTGGGCCGCAGCGTGTGTGACCGTGGCGCGGATGGCGGCGCCGTTGCGTCCGGCGCTCGCCGTCGCTGGCGAGAAGGTCGACGAGGCGACGTCATTGGTATTGGAGCTCGCGCACGAACCGCGGCATCGCGGTGGGTGTGGAGGTGTGGAGCGAGGGCGGGGAAGCGCTGGACGCCGAGCGGCACCGCAGCCGGCTCGGCGTGCTGAGCGACCCCGGTGGGGGCGGCGTGGCGACGCTCGCCACCGACGCCGGCCAGCTCGACGCGTTCGTCGAGGCCGCGGGACCGCTCAGGCCGTGGCGGCCGCCTCGTCGCGCAGCCGGAACTTCATGACCTTGCCGCTCGGGTTGAGGGGCAAGGCGTCGACGGTGCGGACGCTCCGCGGGACCTTGTAATTGGCCATCGACTCGCGGCACCAGCCGAGGAACTCGTCGGGGTCCCACTCGGTGCCGGGCCGGGGCACCACGACGGCATGGCCCACCTCACCCAGGCGCTGGTCGGGGAGCCCGACGACCGCCACCTGGGCCACCGAGGGGTGGTGCAGCATGATCCCCTCCACCTCGGCGGGGTAGACGTTGAACCCGCCGCAGATGTACATGTCCTTCTTGCGGTCGGTGATCCGCAGGTTGCCGTCGTCGCCCACGAAGCCGATGTCGCCGGTGCGCAGCCAGCCGTCGGCGTCGATCGCCTGGGCCGTCGCGTCGGGATCGGCGAAGTACTCCTTCATCACGTTGAAGCCGCGGACGAGGATCTCGCCGGGCGCTCCCCGAGGCAGGGTCCGCCCCTCGTCGCCCACGACCTTGACCTCCACGCCGGTCAGCGGTCGGCCCACCGTGGTCGCCACCGTCTCGGGCGGGTCGTCGTGGCGGCACATGCTCACCGTGCCGGTGGTCTCGGTGAGCCCGTAGCCCGTCACCACCGTCTCGAAGCGCAGGTCCTCGCGCATCCGGCGGACCACCTCGACGGGCACCACGGCGGCGCCCGTCACCGACAGGCGCAGCGAGGAGAGGTCGAACTCGCTGAAGTCGCGGGTGGTCGAGGATCGACTGGAACACCGTCGGTGGGCCCGGCAACATCGTGATGCGGTGCCGGGCCACGTAGTCCATGACCGCGTCGACGTCGAAGACTGCGAAAGGGTGGATCTCCGCCCCGCGGAGCACGCAGGCCAGGATCCCGGACTTGAGGCCGGCCGTGTGGAAGAAGGGGTAGACGATCAGGTAGCGGTCTCCTTCGCGTAGGCCTACGGCGTCGGACCACGCCTCGTAGGTCCGCACGCTCGCCCCGTGCGTCAGCACCGCTCCCTTCGGCGCGCCGGTCGTACCGGAGGTGAAGATGATGTCGGAGACGGAGTCGGCCTGAGGCCCGCGCTCGCGTCGTTCGACGTCGACCGGCGCCACGGCGTCGCCCTCGCTGAGCCACGTCGTCCAGGCCTCGTCGCCGCCGATGTCGACCACCCGCTCCAGCGACGGCACGTCGTCCCACGCCTCGGCGGTGGCCACGAGGTCCTGGCCGAGGAGGTCGCGCACCGTGAGCAGCACCCTGGCCCCGGCCGAGCGCACGACGTACGCCGCCTCCGCCGACTTGAACCGGGTGTTGAGGGGCACGAGCGCGGCGCCGCTCATGGAGACGCCGAAGCTCGCCACGACCCAGCGCACGCTGTTGGGTGCCCAGAGCGCGACACGGTCGCCGGGTTCGACGCCCGCCGCCATCAGGCTGCGCGCCGACGTGTCGCCTGCTCTCGCAGCGCGGCGTAGGTCAGCGACGACGTGTCGTCGACGACGGCCGTGTGGTCGGGTGTCGCCGCGGCCCGCCGCTCGAGCACCTCGGGAACCGTCCGGGGGCCGCCGCTCGAAGCCACCACACCAGTATTTCATATACGATTTGGCACTTCTGATCTGCGGCGGCGGGGCAGAAACGTCCTCTGACCTGCGTCTATAGATTTCTAGCTATGTCCCTATCTGTCCCCGTTTTCGCTTCGTTGGAGCGTGCGCGGTGCGAGTGAGCACTCACAACGGGGGACGGCAACAGCCGCCCGCCAGGACAGCCTGAGCGCCGCCGGGAGCCGGTGTCCTATCCGGGGTGACACCGCGGAACTTGGAGGCCCCTGCCCACGTAGTCGGCGTGCGTGCTCGCCTCTACCCGCGCTCGCACGCTGGTTCAGCCAGTGGTCGAGCCACTCGGCGGTAGTGCCAGGTGGAGAGAACCCCACCTGACCCATGCTCCTGAAGGCGAGCCATCTTGAGCAGCATTTCGCTCTTCCGGATCGCCCTCGATCTCGGGCATGATGCCGCCCACAAGTTCAGCGGGGGCGGATCTGGACGGCTCTCGCCGCGTAGGTAGGACAGGCAAGAGGAGCAGTCATGTTCACGAATCATCCGAAGGCCGCAGCACTCGGAGCGTTCTTGGCAGGTGGAGCGTTGGTCGGTGCAGTGAGCCTCGGCATGGGGGTCGCCCACGGGGGGCATCGGGGACACCGGGCAAGGGCTTGTCCGATGCCCAGTACACGGCGAAGAACGCATGGGCGCAGTCGATTCCGTCTGGCGGCGTCGGTACCACCTTGTTAGTTCCAGCCGGTGACAGGCTGACGATCACAGATGCTCTCGGAGCCGTAGCGTCATGTGGTGTTACCGGCGTCCTAAGCGGAACCACGGTGTCATACACGCTCGGGACAGCTCCAGATGGGCGCGGTGACACTCGGAACCAGTAGTTCAGATGTCGGCACCGAGTTCGTGCCCGTCTCGCTGGATTCCGGGTCGGCTGCTTGCGGCAACGCCACCGCGCTCGTTGGTTACCTGACGCCGACCCCTGCGGGGTAGCTCAGTGGCGGTGCCCCGGCCCGGTGACAGCTACGCCTGTGCGTTCGTAGCCGACGTGGGTCGGTGTTGGCGGATGATCCATGACGTTCAGCTGCAGGCGATGCACTGCCCTGAGCCGCCTACGTGGACCGCGAGGTGGTTCTCGCCCAGCGGTGATCGGTGGTTCCGGGTGTGGAGCTGTCCCGAGCACATCGACGGCTTGACGGGACTGCATGAGTCGGGCGGCGGGCGAGATGAACGATGTACAAGGAGCCGGGGATCACATGGCTGGGGTAGAGGTCGTTGTCATTGAGTACGGCCTGATTTCCTTGGGGACCTTCGCCCTGACCTCAAGATTCCAATCCGCGGCGATCGCACCGAGATCACTGACGAAGCCGTCAAGGGTGATTGGCGGCGATGGGTGAACACTCGTGTGAGAGCCGTCGAAGATCATGACGTTACCCAATGTCAACCGCAGTTCCCGGCGTCGACGACGCCGGTTTGGGCTGGGCCAACGGCGAGAACTGGCCTGCAAGTCGGGTTCAAGTTGGCAGCGACAGGGTGCTCAGTCCGCTGCTCGGACCCGCCGTGTTCCTCAGATACGACGAGCGTTCGGGGGCCGTCTGCTCAAGTTGAACGGGTCTCCAGCGCTTTGCCATCGAGGCTGCCGTCTACAGCGAGTGGGATGCCTTCCGTCGAGCTGTGGGCCGCCTTCAGAGAGACGGGCATCGTGTGACCGTGAACATCAACATTCACGAAGCCGAAGGTCCCTCCCCCAGGGACTCGTGGTAGGCGAGGCGTTCCTTCGTGTTCTTCGTGAGGTCCACATCGCCACCGGTCCACCAGACGTCATCGGAACTTGCCGTTTCGGGCTTCACACGTGGCCGGGCCGCAATAGCGTTCTTCATGACACCTCCAATGTGTCATCGGCTGTGTGTCTCCAGGCTCATCCCCCTGGGGCACGGCTCTATTCCGTAGAGCGTAGGAGAGCGGTGCGCACTAACCCGGTCCACCCAGGGGAGAAAGAACCGTCAGGCTGTCGAACGGTTCAGCAGATTGGCCGCTCAAGTTCCGACAGCCGCCCTTGACCAGCTCGCCGGTGAGGCCAGCGCCCGCGCCAGTAAAGCTGCCCACGTACTCCTTAGCCGGTGTCGTGGTGTAGGTGCCCATTAAAGGTCGACCCTTCGAAAGTTCCCGACGTCCACTTCATCTTGATCGTCGACCCCCCACCGGTCCATTTGCCCTGGTCAAAACTCCCACCGTTAACTCGAAGAAGGCCCCGGAGTCCTTGGAGGATTCACGATGAAGTGTATCGGCTCACAAGGATTACTGCCGGTGTTGGATACCAGCGCCCAGGGTCGCCATCGGTCTTGATCTTGAGCGTCTGCGCTGCCAGCCGAGGCCATACGGCCCTCCGCCAGTCCGAAGCGCGTTGCAGGCGGCGCGGCTGCGTCGCCGCTGGTCGTTCGACGTCCGCCAGGACACCCCGGTCGACGTCTCCGACGCATCGCGGCGTCGGCGCCGCAGTGGACCGGGTCAGGGAGATCCACGGCCCGGTCGACGTCGTCGTCAACTGCTCCGGCGTCGGTGCCGGCGGGTCGCTGGCCTCGGACCGCTACCTCGAGGAGTGGGACCGTTCACTCGCCGTCAACCTCACGGCCTCCATGCTGGTCGTGCGCAGCTGTATCGGTGATCTGGTCGCTCGGGCTCCGGACCGGCGTCGTGAACGTGGCCTCGACCGAGGCGCTGGTCGCGCAACGTGGCACCGGGCCCTACACGGTGGCCAAGCACGGGCTCCTGGGATTCACGCGCTCGCTGGCCGTCGAGTACGGGCGCACCGGGATGACGGCCAATTGCGTATGTCCCGGTCCGATCGACACCCCCTGGTGTCGGCGATCCCCGCGGACGACAAGGCGACCTTCGCCCGCCGCCACGTCCCGCTCGGGCGCGTACGGCTCGCCCGACGAGGTCGCCTACCTGATCGTGTGCCTGGCCGACCCCGCGGCGTCGTTCGTCAACGGTGCGGTCGTGACCGTCGACGGCGGCATGACGGCGATGAGCTGATCAGGGGAGGACAGCCGTGCGGCTCACCGGCGCCGCGGCCTCCTGACGCGTCGAGAGCGCCCGGCGGACGGCTTCCAGCAGGGCGTTGCGCGTCTCGGCGGGGTCGAGCAACTCGTCGAACCCGAGGGTCTCGGCCGAACGGTACGACGCCTGCAGTTCGGCGTGACGGAGCTGCTCCGCCACTTCGGCGCTCGCTCCCATGGCGCTCGAGGACGCCCCCGAGCTCATGGCGCCCAGGGTGGCCCCCGGGTAGGCGAAGGTCGCCACCTGGTCGTCGAACCCGACGAGCGACATCACCATCGACCCGAAACCGTAGGCCTTGCGCAGCGTCAGATGGATCTTGGGTGTGGACGCGAGCGTCTGGGCGGCGAACATGCGCGCCCCGCTGCGAAGCACGCCATTCCGTTCGGAACGGCCGCCCGGGAGCATGCCGGGGTTGTCCGACAGGAACACGAGCGGGCAGGTGGAACGCGTCGGCCACAGCGATGAAGTGCGACGCCTTGTCGGCGGCGTCTGCGTCGATCGACCCGGCGAGCACCTGCGGCTGGTTGGCCACGAGCGCGACCGGTTCGCCGCCGAGGCGGGCCAGAGCGCAGATCATGGCGGGTCCGAAGCCGGGCTGTACCTCCAACCAGTCGTCGCCGTCGACAATGACGTCGACCACGGCCCGCATGTCGTAGGCCTTGCGGTTGTCCCGGGGCACGAGCTCGGTCAGTTCCGGGGTGGACGTGGGCCGGTCGCATCCTCGCCGGCGCCGCCCGGCGGGGGGTAGGACCATGCGCTCGACGGGAAGTACGCCGAGATAGCGGCGGACGAGCGCCAGCGCCTCGCGCGTCGTCAGGCGCGACGTTGTGCACCAGCCCGCTCGGGACGGCGACCGCGGGTCCGCCGAGGTCCTCCTTGGAGATCTCCTCACCGGTCGACTCGCGGCACCACCGGAGGCCCCGCCGTGAAGATCGCCCCCCGTTCGGTCATCACGCAGAAGTCCGACATCGGTGCGACCAGGGCGCCGTGCCCGGCCGAGGGGCCCATGACCGCGGTGACGACCGGGACACGTCCCGAGCACCGGGCCTGCATGAGCAGGTCCGTCGGCGAGCGCCCGTGCATCTTGCCGGTGGGCCGGAACCCGGCGCCTTCCAGCAGCATCACGAGCGGCACCTTCGTGCGGAGCGCAGCTCCGCGAGCCGGTAGCGCTTGGCGTTGCTGCCCGACCCGATCGTTCCGGCCAGGGTCGTGAAGTCCTCGGCTCCGACCATGACGGGCCGGCCGTCGACGAGGCCCGACCCGGCGACGATCCCGTCGGCCGGGACCTCGCCGCCGACGAGTGTGCCCAGCTCGCGGAAGGAGCCGGGGTCGAGCAGGTCGGCGACCCGCTCGCCGTGCGTCGAGCTTCCCGGCCGCGCCGTGTCGGCCCAGACGCTCCTGACCACCCATGGCGCGGGCCCGCTCTCGACGTTCGGCCAGGTCGTCGAGCGTCGCCGCCCAGTCGCTGCCGCCCTCTGCCACGCGAACGCCTCCTCTCGGACGATCCCGAACCTTAGTTACAGTCGGCGAGGATGAAGCTGGCCTACCGCCTGGAGCTCTACCGATCGGCCCGGCTGGTCGTGCCGGTCGAGCTGGTCCGCCGCGGCCGAGGAGCTGGGGTATCACTCGGTGTGGAGCGCCGAGGCCTACGGCACCGACGCCTTGTCGCCGCTCGCCTATCTGGCCGCCCACACCCGGCGCATCCGGCTCGGCACCGCCATCGCCCAGCTGGCGGCCCGGCCTCCGGCGACGCTGGCCATGCACGCCATGACCATCGACGCGCTCGGCCGGCGGGGGCCGGGTGATCATCGGCGTCGGCGTGTCCGGGTCCGCAGATCGTCGAGGGATGGTACGGCCAGCCGTGGGGCAACCCGAACGCCCGGCTGCGCGACTACATCGAGATCTTGCGCAAGGTCCTCGACCGGGAAGGGCCCGGTGACCCACGACGGCCAGGAGATCTCCCTGCCCTACGCCGGACCGGGCGCGCTGGGCCAGGGCAAGGCGCTCAAGTCGATCTTGCACCCGTCGTCGCGGATCCCGATCTGGCTGGCGTCGGGGGGTCCGCGCAACACCGAGCTGTGCGCCGAGCTGTGCGACGGCTGGCTGCCCATGGGCCTCGGCCCGGACGGCGTGGCCGCCTACGAGCGACCGCTGGCGCGGGGCTTCGCCAGGCGGCCCGAGGGCAGGCGGCCGGAGACTTCGAGATCTTCGTCGGCTGCAGCGTCCGCATCACCGACGACGTCCGGGGCGCGCTCGACGCCATGCGGCCGCTCACGGCGATGTACGTGGGCGGCATGGGCAGCGCGACCCACAACTTCCACCGCGACGCCATGGCCCGGCGGGGCTTCCCCGAGGCGGCGGACCGGATCCGGGAGCTGTGGCTGGCCGGGCGCAAGGAGGAGGCGCGGCGGCGGTACCCGACGAGTACCTCGAGCAGAGCGCGCTGATCGGGTCTCCGGCGCGCATCCGCGAGCGGTGGGACGGACGGTCGCTCCGCCCCGGGGTGACCGGCTTGATCGTCGAGCGCCGACCAGGCTCGAGGCGCTCGAGCTGATGGCCGAGCTGGCCGGAACCAGGGACCTGGTGGAGCGGATGACGTGACCTACGAGACCATCGTCGTCGACACGCCGGCCGAGTACGTCCGGCGCATCACCCTGAACCGGCCCGAGAAGCGCAACGCCATCTCGACGCCCCTGCGGGTAGCAGCTGCTGGACGCGCTGCGGGCCCACGACCACGACGCCGACGTCCGGGTGACGATCGTCCGCGGCGCCGGCCCGTGCTTCTCGGCCGGCTACGACCTGGTCGGCGGGCCTCGATGGAGGGGTCGCCGTTCTACTCGGCGCCCGGCGACGGGCAGTGGGCCCGCCAGGCGCAACGACACCTGGTTCAGCGTCTGGGACCTGGCCAAGCCGGTGATCGCGCAGATCCACGGCTACGCCATCGCCGGCGGCACCGAGCTGGCGTCGGCCTGCGACCTCGTCTACGTCGCCGACGACGCCGCGCATCAGCTATCCGGTCGTGCGGGTGGTGAGCCCGCCCGACTGGCAGTACCACACCGTGCTGCTCGGGACTGCGCCGAGCCATGGAGCTGATGCTCACGGGGGACCCGATCGAGCGGCGGCGAGGCGGCTGCGCATCGGCTTCGCCAACCGGGCCTTCCCGGCGGAGCCGCCTCGACGAAGCGGTCGTCGCCATCGCCGTCCGGGTCGCCGGGGTGCCGAGCGACCTGACCCAGATCAACAAGCGCTCCGTGCATCGGGCCTTCGACGTGTGGGGCGCACGGGCCGCCATCCGGGCGGGGACGGAGCTGCAGGCGCTGGCGCGGCACACCGAGACGGCCCAGCGCTTCTCGGCGGACGCGGTCTGGCGATGGCGAAACAGGCGCAGCGCTCGACGGAGCGCTGATTCGGCGACCGGCTCGGCCTGAAGGTCCGCTTCGGATGCAGCGGAGTCACGGCGATTTCGCCTGGTGGATTGGCCACAGAGCGAGGAATGCCGACGGGTTGCTCTCAGCGTGCGGGTCGCCACATCGTCGTGACCACCGGAGCACCACCGGGGTAGGAGAACTCCCCGACCTCCTCGAATCCGACGCCGGCGTAACGATGGTTGTTGGCGGGGTTCGAGGACTCCAGATAGGCGGGGAATCCGTCAGCATCAATCAGTGCGAGGACGTGTTCCAAAAGCGCCATTCCGATCCCCTTGCCGCGGTGCTCGGGATGTGTTCCGAGGAGACTCAGGTAGTAGTGGGGCTTGTCGCGTGGGTGGGCGACATCGAAGCGCGTCAGGAGTTCGAGGTAGTCGGGGCGCGGCGGACCCCAGATAGCCGTGGGCGAGCTCGGCGAGGCGCGCTTCTTGTACTTCACTCATCTCGGTGCGTCCTGGGGGAATCCAGACCGAGGCTGCCTCGCCGCCCGCGGTCAACCAGACCCAGGGGTAGCGAAGCGCACCTTCGACGAACAACTGCCAAAACCGGGCGTAGTGCTGGGTGCTCCCATCCGACCGGGCCAGGCATGGCTCCACAACGGATCGTTGGCAAATGCCAGTGTGATGATGGAGGTCACCACCTCCCTATCGGCCGGCGATGCTCGCCGGGGTTCCAGCTGAGGCGTCACTTACACCTCCCGTGCGCATCGATTCACCCATCCGACCACGGATCGAGTCTGTGTGCCCCTCCGTGAGGTGCAGATACACAGCGCGGTTCACGGTTGCCGAACGCCAGGCGACCGGACTGGTTCGACATCGCTGTGAGAAACGGGGAGCCTGCGATCCTTCTCTGGCCCATGGCGCGTCCTTCCATCGACTTGGCCGACGCCGGAATCAGGGTCCCTGATCGCTGCGGTGTCGGCACTTCTGGTGCGGTAAGGACCCCTGGCCTTGCGTCGAAGCGTCGAAGCGTCGAAGCGTCGAAGCGTCGACGTCGATTCGCGGCGCGGGTCGGGCCTACGCTGACGAGATGAGCGCTAACGCCGGCGACCACCCACCAACGCTGACGGAGCCTTGAAGTGCTGTTGAGCCGCGCCGCCCGGTTGGGTCGGATCTTGGAGGTGGTGGAGAGGACCGGAATGTGGGAGGACTGTGCCTTCTGCCTGGTGGCCGACCACGGTATGGAGGAATCCGACCCGGCCGTGCGTGGCGATTGGGACGCGGCACTCGCCGAGGCAAACGTCCGGGTGCGTGACGAGCGGTACGGCTTCTTGAACTTGAGTGGCTCGTAGCCGCGGCGCGCCTCCAGGGCATCACGGTCCATGAACGAAATCACGAGCCTCAATGAACTTGGTGGACGCTCGGGCCGCCGCCACTCCGGAGCGCATCCTCCTGGTCGATGACAAGGGTCGTCGCCTCACTTGCCGCGCGTACCGTGACGAGTCGATTCAGGTCGCCCGAGTCCTGACCGAGCTCGGCATAGGGGAGGGGGACGCTCGTGTCGTGGATCCTCCCCACCGGGATCGACGCCCTCGTGCTCGCGGCGGCGCTCGCGAGGCTGGCGGCGGTCCAGAATCCGATCATCCCGATCTATCGGGAACGGGAGGTCGGCCACATCGTCGACGAGGCGTCGGTCGACGTCCTGATCGTCGTGCCCGGAATGGCGCGGCTTCGACTACCTCGGCCTCGCCGAAGACCTGAGCGTCACCCGACACGGCCTCGGCGTCCTTCGGATCGAGGACGCGCTTCGAGGCGATGCGGCGCGCTGGGCCGGGTTTCGAACGGCGGTCTCATCGACGCGCTCGGACGAGCGCAATGGGTCTTCTACACCTCGGGATCGACCGGGTATCCCAAGGGCGTCTGCCACACTGACGCGGCCCTGCTCGCCGCGGCACGAGGGATGGTGGACCATCTCGCGATCAGCGAACGCGACCGAAGCGGGGTCGCATTTCCCATCGCCCACATCGGCGGTCCGATCAACTTGATGGCCAGCCTCTTGACTGGCGCGACCCTTGTGCTCGTGGAGATCTTCGAACCGCGGCCGACGTCGGCCCTCCTGGCCCGCGAGGAGCGTGACGATGGCCGGCTCGGGCACGGCGTTCCATCTGGCCTACCTGGACGTGCAGCGCGGACGGCCCGTCGAGCCACTCTTCCCCTCCCTGCGGTGTTGTCCGGGGGGCGGTGCGCCCAAGCCACCCGGGCTTCACGAGCGGGTCAAAGTCGAGCTCGGCGGGGCCGGCATCGTCTCGAGCTGGGGCTTGACCGAAGCACCCGTGCTGACCATGGGCCGGCCCTCGGATCCCGACGCCAAGCTCTCTGCGACCGAGGGCACCCCGTTGCCCGGGGTCGAGCTGCGTGTGGTCACGCCGACGGGCGCCCCGCCGGCCCGGTCAGTCGGGCGAGCTCCGGGTGCTCGCACCTCAGGTGATGCTCGGGTACGTCGACACCGCGCTCGACGCGGACGCATTCGACGCCGAC
This sequence comes from uncultured Acidimicrobiaceae bacterium, assembly GCA_963767195.1. Lineage (GTDB taxonomy): Bacteria > Actinomycetota > Acidimicrobiia > Acidimicrobiales > RAAP-2 > Bog-473. Next base: position 449,529 of record CAVYDA010000002.1, read on the forward strand.
GGATATCTCAGGACGGGCGACCTCGGGACGATCGACGAGGACGGCTACGTCCGCATCACCGGTCGCTCCAAGGACGTGGTGATTCGGAGCGGCGAGAACATCGGTACAGCCGAGGTCGAGGAGCTCCTCCGTGCCAATCATGCGATCGTGGACGCGGCGGTCATCGGCCTCCCTGACGAACGCACCGGGGAGCGTGTGTGCGCAGTGCTCGAGCTCGTTCCGGGTGGGACCCCGCTCGATGTCGGGAGCGTCGGCGAGTATCTCGGGAGCAAGGGGCTCCGGCGTCAAGCGTGGCCGGAACAGGTCGAGATGATCGACGCGTTGCCGCGGACCGTCGCTGGGAAGATCGACAAGATGCGGATCCGTGAATCCCTTGCCGGCGCCACCGAGTAGTGCCGCGTCCCCCGAACTCTCGGGCTTGGGGTCGGCTCGGCTGACGCGTGGTCCCCGGGCGGGCTGACTCGCTAGTCGGCGAGGTAGAGCCGGGCGGCGTTCCCGGCCACGATGAGGTCCCGCTCGGGGTCGGGGATGCCGTCGAAGTTCCTCTTCACGACGCGCCTGCGAGTTCGGCCAGGCCGTGGCCGGGTGCGGGAAAGTCCGTCGACCACATGATGCGCTCGACCCCGAGCGCATGGCGGTGCTCGAGTCCCCGCGGGTCGTCCACGAAGGTCAGGTACATCTGTCGGTGGAAGTAGCTGCTCGGCTTGTCGTCGAGCCCCGGGAAGTCGTAGGGGCCGGCGGCGAACGAGTCGAGCAGATCGAGGTAGAAGGGCACCCAGCCGAGGCTGGGCTCGACCAGGACGATCTTGAGCTCGGGGAACCGCGCCAGGACGCCGGGCAGGATCCAGAACGCGATCGTCTCCGCCAGTCGCATCGGTGTCTGTGACGTGAAGATGCCCTTCTGAGGAGTCGGGTCTCGACGGAACACGTCCCAGAGCGACTGCACGAGTCCGAGATGCTGGCTGATCGACATGTCGCACTCCGAGATCGTCGCCCAGACCGGGTCGTACCGCTCGTCGTGGTACTCCGGCAGGCCGACCTCGGGGGGAAGGTCGGGATGTGGATGGCCCTGCGCCCCCTCGGCCGCGAGCCCCTCACCTGCTGCGACCGCGAAGTCGATGTCCATGAGCGGCACCTGGTACGCAGGGATGAGGCGAGCCGGATCGGCCGAGGAGAAGTCGAGCATGAAGCGGTTGAAGGCCTCAGATGCCTCCCGCCATCCGTCCTTCATGTGGGGGTAGTGGCGGAACGCGCTGACCTCGCTGTAGAGGACCTCTGCCTCGACCTCGTCGCGGTCCATGGCCTTGAGCCGCTCGGCAGGATCGAAGTAGCCGGCATTCGAGAACGCCTCGTGGCTGAATCCGGCCGCCATGACCGAGGGATCGGCGCCGCCCATCTCCTCGACGTGCTGCGACCGATCGGCCGCCATGGCGTCGTCCCAAGCCTGGTGGAACTTCGACGGCATTCGCGCCTTGATCTCTTCGGGCGCGACCTTGACGTGCGAGTCGACAGAGATCAACCGGGTGGCCATGTGCCCTCCCTCGTCGGAGCGGCCGGATCCGGCGTGGCGCCGGGGGATCCACTTCCTATGACATAGTAGCTACAATGTCGAAACTAGCACAGGCGTCTCGGCGCGGACAAGGTGCCCTAGAGTGCGATCGTGTGTCGCCACACCGGAAGATGGGCCCGCCGACAGCGCCGCGAGCTGAGGACGGCCGGGCCGCGGAGACCGATACCAGGGGTCGCGTCATCAGAGCGGCCGTCGACTGCATCATCGATCTGGGCTTCTACCGCGGATCGAGCACCAACGAGATCGCACGCCGAGCCGGGGTCACCTGGGGCGTGATCCAGCATTATTTCGGCACCCGCGAGGGTCTGATGCTGGCGGTGCTCGAGGACGGCGCCGCCCACATGGTCTCGACCGTCGAAACGCCCGCATCGACGGTTCCACCGCGGCGGAACGGATGTCTCAGCTCATCGACGTGTTCTCGGCCCACTACGGCCGGCGCGAGTATCTCGCCAGCCTGCAGGTCATGCTCAATATGGACCACGACCCCGGACCAGCGCCGAAGTCCGCAGGACGATGATCGAAGTTGCCGAGCGGTCCAACGTCCACGTTCGGCGGCTCCTGAGGGAGGCCCTCGGAGCAGGCGGCGCACCGGCCCGATCTCTCGACGACGATCTTCCTGATCGTGCGCGGCTTCGGCTTGAGCCAGCAGCTGCTCGACTCCATGGCCTACGACAGCGTCGCCCCGAAACGAGACCGGGCCGCCGGCATCGCCAGCTGCTGGCCGAGGTGCTCGCCCCGTACTTCGAACAGGCCGCGGCAGAAGGGTGAGTTGAGCTCCCCATGGAGTCGCCGCAGCTCTCCACGAGCGTGCCCACGTTCTCCGCCGAGGACCCGGACGACTGGTCCCACGTCGTCGAGTTCGCCCGTTCGGCCGAGGTGGCCGGGTTCGACCGCCTGGTCCTATCCGACCACGTGGTGTTCGGGGAGAATCTCGAGGCCTATGCCGATCCGTCGATCGGAGGGTCCAGGGGGGGCCGACAGCCGACCGGCCCCGACGGAGCATGGCTGGAGCCACTCGTGACGATCGCGCACCTCACGGCGGTGACGACGAGGGTGCGATTCGGCACCAACATCCTGATCGCCGCACTGAGGCGGCCAGTGGTGCTGGCCAAGATGGCGTCGACCATCGATGCCCTCTCCGGCGGTCGCCTCGACCTCGGCGTCGGGGTGGGCTGGCAGCGGGAGGAATACGAGTCGGCGGGTTGCCCTTCGAGACCCGTGGCCGATTGCTCGACCATTCCCTCGAAGTGTGTCAGGCGCTCTGGGGCAACAGGGTGACCCAATACCGCTCGGACGAGCTCGCCTTCGACCGCATCCACCAGATGCCCAAACCGCGCCAGCCCGGTGGAGTGCCGGTCTGGGTCAGCGGTACGGTCAACCGTCGCTCGATGGACCGCCTCGCCCGGTTCGGCCGGGGTTGGATCCCCTGGGGCGACGACGCCGCAGACGTGGTGAGCGGGATCGCCCGGATGCGGACGGCGATGCAGCGCGCGACCGGGATCCTGAGACGCTCCAGGTGGTCGGGACGCTTCGTCCGGCGAGGACCGACGCCGGTAATCACGACTACCGCGTGGCCTTCGCCGACGTTCCCCGGCTGCGTGACGCGGGCGTCACCGACTTCCGTGTGCCCGTCCCGAAGACCACCGACACGAAGGAGACGGCAGAGCTCCTCGGATTGATCGTTGACGAATTCCGGATCGGCGAGCGTGTGAACACCTCGGCGGGGGAGCCGGTCCGTGGCGGCGGCGACGTCGGGGGACGCGCCGACGGTCGCCCGCCATGACAGCGAGCGCGAGGCGTGCGCCGGTTGTGCCTGCGCTACGCGGCGGGAGTCGACGGGCGGGACGTGGTCCATTTCCTCGGCGCCTTCGCCCCGGACGCCGAAGTGCGTGTACAACCTCCGGGAACGGGGGATCGTCCGGACCGCACGATGAAGGGCCATGGCGAAATCGGCCTCATCGTCGAACGCATCTCCTACTACAGCAGGACGACTCATGTCATCGGCTCGTGCTCGTTCGATCTCGATGGTGACCACGCCACGGGTCGCGTCGATGCGAGGCCCACCATATCCTTCCCAGTCCGCAGGACGATGTCGATCGCACGATGCATGTCCGCTACGAGGACGTCTATCAACGGGATCAGCGAGGGGAGTGGAGGATCGCCCGGCGGAAGGTCCAGATCCTCGACCGGAAGGAAACCAGAGCCCTCGCGGAACCAGAAGGGCCGTGACGGCGTACGTCAGCCTCCAAGGCTCCCTAGTACCGTCGGTCCAGTTCCAACTGAGTCGTAAACCTTTGGTCTCAAACTCAGGCAACGCGTAATAGATGCGTGCGAAGGATCGTGACATCCACCTTGGACCTGCGCCCTCCGTCAGGAGAGGCCCGCTCAAAGCCCGGCGGTAGCCTTACGCCTTGAGACGCTTCTTCGTTCGAGAACTCCCTCTGTTTGGTGGCCTTGCGCCACTCGGGGTAGTCGTCGCCGAAAACCTGTTTCGGTTGAGCCGTGCCTGGCTTCCACTGCACGGCGTAACCGTTCTTGGCGATGGTGAATGCGGCCTTGAGGACCCCCAAGTGGTCGAACTTGCTGTTGGCGGGTGCCTGATCATCAAAAAAGGCGGGAGTTACGAAATTGCTCACAGTGACCGAGCCTGTGACGTAGGTAGAGGATTCGACGGGGTCGCATGTCTCCTGTGCCCAGAGCTGGTTGTCGGTACCAAGAACCCAAACATCACACGCAATGTCAGCAGCCGCTTCACAGCACTCGTGACTGAGGCATTGGGCAACACTCACCAGCGGATTCTGACCGAGATAGTGCAGACACGGATCAACCAGGATGCTGCCAAACTTCACTCCACTGTTCTCTTCGCTGTGATAGCCCAAGGCACCGGGTTCCGTCTTGTCCTGGTCCATCAGCGTGATCACAAGATCGCTTGGGTGAGCCTTTCCGCCTTTGGGAAGCACTTTCCACGTGATGGGAGTAATTCCGTAGGTGGGACAGAAGTCCTTGACCATCTGTTGATTGATTGCCGCCGTCATTTCATCGAGTTGACTCATCGTCACCTTGTCGGTTCCGAGTTCTGTGTAGAGCATTGGCTTTCTCCTCCGTTGTTGTCAGATGTGGCCTGGCTCGCGATGAAGATCTGGCGGCCTTTGGAACCTGATGATGAAAACTGTTCAATTTGACGATCGTCCCTATATCCTCACAGTGCTGCGATGATCGCCCAGCAGACGATTGCGCTGCAGACGGAACTCCATAGTCCGAAGCCCTTGTAAATGGTGCCAGCCATATTCGTCTGTTGCTCCAGAGTAAGTCCGGTCGAATCGATTTGAGGATCCGAGACGTTGCGAACAATCTCCTAGTTGGGTGCAGTAGCGCCGAGTTCTTGACAAACCATCCCGAGTTCAGCGTCACCCATCTCAGAGAGGTCACCCTTCCCTTCAAGACCATAGGTATCGGCCGTGTTGTCGAATCCAAAGAAGTCGGTCGTCAGGATCCCGGTCCGCTTAGATCGAGCCGAGATGATCCTAGGTGGCGGGCGTCGTCCTTCGGCAGCATGGCGGCATTGGTTGTGAAAAGTCGCTCTGCCGTCGTGAACTTGTCGGTCGATACCCCAGTGCCGCAAAAGAACGACTCGTCATTGAGTTTTTTGAACTCCCTCTTGCAGTCAAAGGTCACAAATCGGCTAACACTGATGTCGCCCACCTCAAATGTAGATCCGATGCCTCCACCCGTTCCGGTGGTGATAACCCACGAGGGCTGGCAGTCGGCGATGATCTGTTTCCAGACCACAGCGTTGGCCAAGGCGGGCCCATCTTGGACATGTGCGAATCCGATTTGAAAAGCGTGACCTGCTTGGACCCGATTCGATTCGTCCAGTAGGTGCCGAGGCGTTTGGCGTCGCGGCGGGACAGTCCGGCAACATCGTCTTTGAGATCACGTCGAAGTTCTTTGTGTACGTCTCCAGCCCGATTTGCTGTCAACACCGGGAGTCATCACTTGGCTCAACGCGTGGCCCTCGTCCATCGTCCACGTGACAATCAAGACATCGGACTTCGGCAGGGATTCACACTGGCTTCGAACCGACTTTTGGCGTGAGACCCTGGGGCCACGGGATGTCCACATAGTGAGACAATCCGAGGGCGGCCAGCGGTGCTCGGCTTTTGAACGCGGCACCGCTCGCGCCCTGGGAGTCGTAGTCGATCAACTCTCTGCTGATGGACTGATCCGGTTGGGCGCCGACGGCAGTTTCATCTGCCCGCGGGTTTAGGTTCTGGATGTGCAGTCCCAGATTTCGTTGAGCCCATTCGGCGTTGACAGTCATAGATCGCCCCGAATCCTTACTGACCGGCAAGTTGCCCGCACGCATTGTTCGCCCGGCCCGGTGATTTGTCAAATGGATGGCTCGTGGTGGACGTCGCGCGCGTATCGCCAATCAAGGCCTCGATGACGTACAGGACGAAGACGCCCCGCTGCTGCGAGTCGGGCGATGAG
>CAVYDA010000003.1:0-586461 GCA_963767195.1 uncultured Acidimicrobiaceae bacterium
TCGCTAAATGGAAAGTCGGTGGTGCGGCCGGGGCGCATTACATACTGGCGATTGTTGGAGGGCTTAGCGGTTTTGATTTTCGGGGAACGTTTTTTTGCGCGAGATGGCATGAATGAAAGCTCCTTTTATTTTTGCGAAGTTACGTGCGCTCAGCTTTATCGCTTGAAAGGATTTGGCTAAATCGAGTTCGAGATAACGGACGCCTTCGACTGGTTCCCCGTAATATGCAGGAATTTCCTGAAAACCTAGTTGCCGATACAGTTTGTGCGCCTCATGCATCGGAACAAGTGTATCCAATCGCATCGCGCGGTAGCCAATTTCACGCGCGGCGGCGATGAGGGCGCAGAGCGAGAGCGCGTCCGATGCCGTGAGCGCGAAATTCCGGGCGGACATACAACCGTTTCATTTCGCAGATTTCCGGTGCAAGTGGGCGCAGGGCTCCGCAACCTGCCAGACGCTGAGCTATTCGGCATCATTATAGTATGCGAGAAGCAGGCGTCCGGCTGGGAGGGCGTATTTGCCGGGAAGATCCCGGAGTTCCTGGTAAAATCATGAAAGCTGGGATCGACACTTAGAGCTTGGCGTACTCGAGGAACAATTCGCGTGCCAGGGCGACCTGTTCATCGGACGGAACTGGTTCGATGCGCGTCATTTTATTACAGCATATTGTTCCACGGGAAGCGGCCGACGGAAAGAGCGAGTAGGAATGTTTGAGGGCGTGGCGCCATTCCAAAATGGACGGCAGCGGCGCGAGGCAACGATGAGACTGCGCGTCTGGTAAAATGAATGCCCGGTAGAGTGACACCAACGAACGACAACCATGGCCAAGACGAAAAGTACAAACGTGAAAGTAGAAAGCAAAAAGAATCCCAAACAGGATACAAACAGGAGCGCTGTTTTCGATGCGTTCCGGCGGTGGGGATATTTCGAGGCGGACCTGGATCCTCTGGGATTTTTGCGTCCACTGGATCATCCGGAGTTGCGATTGGATGGTGAGGAAGCGGCGCGGGCGCGGCGGATTTACTGCGGCACAATCGGCGCGGAATTCATGCACATTCCGAATCCAGAGCAGCGGCAATGGATTATTGACCGGCTGGAAGCCCCCGCAGTGGAACCGGATCGTGCGAAAATTCTGGAACGGTTGGTGCGCGCCGATTTATTTGAACAGGTTCTGCAAACGCGATATTTGGGCACAAAGCGTTTCTCGTTGGAAGGGATTTCCGGACTGATTCCATTGCTAGATGCGATTCTTTCTGCAGCCGCGCCGCTGGGAGCGGAAGAAGCCGTGATCGGAATGAGCCATCGCGGACGGTTGAACGTGATGACGCATATCGCGGGCAAATCGGCCCGAGATGTTTTTGCTGGATTTGAGGATGTGGATCCGCGAAGCGTGCTGGGTGGCGGTGACGTGAAGTATCACGTCGGGGCGACCGGAAATTATGAAACCGCAGAGGGCGGAAGATTAAGAATCCATTTGGTGTCAAATCCGAGCCATCTGGAAGCGGTTGATCCAGTGGCGATGGGACGGACGCGCGCGAAGCAAACTCGACTGAAAGAAGATGCGCGCGCCAAAGTGTTGCCTGTTGTGATGCACGGCGATGGAGCGTTCGCGGGACAGGGCGTGCTGGCCGAAGTTCTGAATATGTCGCATGTGGAAGCGTACACGGTTGGCGGCGCGATTCAGATTGTCGTGAATAATTTGATCGGGTTTACGACCGTGCCGGCGGAACTGCAATCCACGCGGTACGCCACAGATATCGCGAAGCGGCTGCCAATTCCGATTATTCATGTGAACGCGGAAGATCCGGACGCGGTGGTGCGCGTGGGGCGGCTGGCGCTGGAATATCGGTATGCCTATGGAACTGACGTGGTGGTGGACATTATTGGTTTCCGGCGGCACGGGCACAGTGAAGTGGACGACCCGACGATCACACAACCGCTGATGTACAAGAAGATTAGGGACCACGCGCAACTGTGGCAGATCTATGCGAAACGAATTGGCGTTGACGCGGCGCCGATTGTGGCGCGGGTGCGCGCGGAATACGAAGAAGCGCAGCAGAGCGCGGGCAAATTGAAAAAGATTCCGGCGTTGAGAGAGCTACCGGCGTACTGGTCTCCGTACAAACGCGGACGATATGATCGTTCTTACGAAGTGGATACGGGCGTCGTGATGGAAACGCTGACAGATATTTCCGGCACGCTTACGAGCGCGCCAGAAGGTTTTCACGTTCATCCGAAAGTAAAAAAACTTCTGGAACAACGCGCGGAGATGGGAGCTGGAAAACGCCCAGTGGATTATGGATTTGCGGAGCTGCTTGCATTTGGCGCGCTGCTGCGGGAAGGAACGCCGGTGCGGATTTCCGGACAGGATGCACGCCGCGGAACATTTAATCAGCGGCACGCGGCGTTGATTGACACAGAAAATGAAGCGGCATACGTCGCGCTGGAAAATTTGACGCCGAATCAGGCTCGATTCGAGGTTTACAACTCAACGCTGAGCGAAGCGGGAGTACTCGGATTTGAGTATGGCTTTAGTCGCGATTTCCCGGAGGCACTGGTTTTGTGGGAAGCGCAGTTCGGAGATTTCGTGAACGGCGCGCAGGTGATCATCGATCAGTTCATCAGCGCGGGCGAAGACAAATGGGATTTGCCTTCGGGAGTGGTGCTGCTGCTGCCGCACGGATACGAGGGGCAGGGGCCGGAACATTCGAGCGCACGAATGGAACGATTTCTGCAACTGGCAGCCGAGAACAACATTCAAATTTGCCAGCCAAGTTCGGCCGCGCAATATTTTCATTTGTTGCGCAGGCAGGCGATGCGTCCATGGCGCAAGCCGTTAGTGGTGTTCACGCCGAAGAGCATGCTGCGGAATCCGCTGGCGAGTTCGCCGATTGCGGATTTGACACCCGCGCGGCCGCGATTTTTTCCTGTGGCGCCGGAAAATGAAGTGGGCAACGGAAAGAGAGTGCTGGTGTGCAGCGGAAAAATCGGGCATGAATTGCGCGAGGAACGCACTCGACGCAAGGATGATTCCACGGCGATTATTTTTCTGGACCAACTGTATCCGTTTCCCGAAGAAGAACTGGCGGCGGAGTTGGCGCGTCATACGGGTGAAATTGTCTGGGTGCAGGAAGAGCCGGGGAATATGGGCGCGCTTTCAAACATTGTGCCGAAGCTGCGGCGGCTGGCCGGAGAAGGCCGTCCGGTGCGGACTGTGAGGCGTTCGCCGAGCGCGAGTCCAGCGACAGGATCAGCTAAGGCGCATGAGATGGAACAAAAGACGCTGATTACGCTGGCGTTCACGACTGGAAAAGTTTGATTGAGAGCGGCGATGCGCTGCAGCAAACATTTCGACTGAGTCGACGCTCATTATTCGTTCATCTTCGTATGCTAAACTGCGCGCGTTGTGCCGACGGAAAATTTATGAACAAAACAAAATTCACACGACCTGGGAAATCGGATTGTGATTCTCGTGTCCGCGTGTGCGGTTGTGGCGCTGCTATCCGCCCAAGGGGGCGGGCACAGGATAAAGCGTCGCGCGCCTGAGTTGCTTCCGACCGGACAGGCAATTACTCCGACAGCGACGCCGGGCGCGCATTTTCAAACGCTGAAACCGGGGCTGGCAGGATATCCAAATCACGAAGTGGGATACGCGGTTTCGACGGCCGTGAGTCCGAACGGCAGGACGTTGTTGGTGCTGACGAGTGGCTACACTGCGGGTGAATGACGCGAAAGGCGCGAAATGACACCGGCTGCTTCCTGATCGCCGAGGTGTTCGGTGCCAGGAAGATGATTTACGTGAAGGACGAAGACGGTCTGCAGTAGCGCCGATCCCGAAAAGGGACGCGCAGGCCACGCACATCCCCCGCATCAGCGTCCAGGAATTGCTGGCGCGGGACCTCGACGATCTCATCGTGGAGCGTGCGGTCCTCGAACTCATGCTGAGCGCCCGCAACATCAAGGAAATTTCAGTTTGTCAACTGGTTGAAGCCCGGACAGTTGACCGCCGCTCTTGACGGCGAGCCGGTCGGAACCGTCATTTTCAATGCAAACGCCGCGACGGGAGACGTCGCATGAGCGCGGACACGGCCGGCGCGCACCATGTCGCCTCGCGTCTGATGCGCGAGTTGCTGATGGACAAGAAGCTGATCGCGGCGACGGAATCACCGGTTCGCGCCATCCTGCCCAATCTGAACGTCATCCAGATCGGCGGACTGTCGATCATGGACCGCGGCCACGCCGCCGTGCTGCCCTTGCTCGAGGAGATCGTGCGCGAACCAGAAACGCCATGCCCAGATCATCGGCGTCGGTCCCGGCGTGCGCGCCCGGCACATCCTGTCGGTCGGACTGGATCTCGGCTTGCCGACCGGCGCGCTGGCGACGCTGGCCGCCAAGTTTTCCGCCCAGAACGCCTGACATGGTGTCGTGCCTGCTGGCGAACCACGGATTTGTCTATCTGGAGGCGCCGTTCATCGTCCAATTGCTGCCCGGTACAAGCTCATCGCTATCGCCACGAAAGACTGGACCATCGTCCGCGATCACGTTCTTCGTGCCGACCAGGCCCCCGTAGAACAACGCCAGCCCGGCATCATGAAGAACACCAGCGCGGTCGAAGTCAGCATCCAGGCGGTATCACCAGCATTAATGTGCACGCCAACCTCCGATGACGGTGGCCTCATTGCCCCGGCATGATTCTGGCCACGGTAGACCATAGGAACTGTGCTGATGCGGGAGGGTCCGCGTGTGACGCACACTGATCGGTATGACGGATGAGGCCACCGGTATGACGGATGAGGCCACCGGGCGGCTCCTCGGCCGTTTCGTCAGTGCCGTCCAGCCGGTCTTGCCGCTGGTCTCGGTGTGGGCCCACGGGTCACTGGCCGGAGGTGACTACCAGCCGGGACGCAGCGACCTCGACCTGATCGCCATCGTCGGCCGGCCGTGCACGGCAGCGGAGGAACAGCAGCTCGGGGAGGTGCACGAATGCCTGGGAAGTACCATCGCGCTCGCGTCGAGGCTGCATTGCAGCTATTGCGCGGCCGGGGAGCTGGATGATCCCGCGCGCTTGCACCTCACCTGGGCGCACGAGGAGTTCATGCGCCGGCCAGTCACCCCGGTGACCCGGCGCGAGCTGTCCGGCTTCGGGCTCGTCTTGTATGGCGAGGCGCCGGCGGCCCTGCTTCCGCCGGTGACCGGCGACCAGCTCGCCGGGTTCGTGGTCCAGGACCTGGAGAGCTTCTGGCTGCCGTCCCTGGACCACCCGGAGGTGTGGGACCGTGACATCTGGGTCGACCTCGGCCTGCTGACCCTGGCCCGGGCCACGGTAACGCTGCGGGACGGCAAGCAGATTACCAAGGCCCAGGCTCTGGGCGTGCGCTCACCGAAAACTGGGCGCCCCGGCAGAGGTCGTAGACGACATCAGGCAGCGCCGGTACGGCGACCACCAGCCTCACCGCGGTGGATCGCCCGCCGGGCGGAGCTGACACTCAAGCAGACCGTACCTGAACCCAGTAAGCTGCCGCCGCCCGGCGGCCAGACGGCCTTAGCGCCGCGGTCCGCACAGGCTGTCACGCTCGGCGCGGAACACGTTGCTGTAGAGGTTGGCGATCCATCGCCGGCCGCTTGAGGTGACGTTCAGATAATGGATGGCGCGCTGGATATGCGGCGAAATACTGTTCCAATAAAACTGCGGATATAAGTCCGTCAGATCGGCCGGCGAGGTATAGCCAAGCTGCCTGTTCATACCGACTTCTTCGAATTCAAAGTACAGCGCATTGGCCTTGCGCAGGTAATGCGGAGCAATACCAACCGAACCAGTAGATGACATAAACATCACCCTTCTCCACCACCAGCCGCTCGTCGAGGGCGGGGCGCGCCTCTTCCGGCGCCTGCACACGCCTGGGTTCGAAGGCTGGACGATCTCGCGCTACCGCCAGACGAGCGGGCGCATGCCCGAGGGCGACCCCGAGACGATCATCGAGGACCTGGCTTCCGACGGGGTCGACGTCGGGGTCATGCACCCGAACCTGTCGCTCTTCGGCCTCTACTCCGACGATCACGAGCTCTCCATGGCGCACGCCCGCGTCTACAACGACTACATCATGGAGCGCTTCACGCCCTACTTCGACCGCCTCGCCCCGACGGCTCCGATCCCCCTCACCGACGTCGACGAGGCCGTGGCGGAGATCGAGCGGGTGGCGGCCGGCGGCTTCCGGGCCATTCTGCTGCCGGCGGTACCCCCGAAGCCCTACTACTCGCGTGACTTCGACCCCGTCTGGGCCGCGGCGGCCGCGAACGGCGTGCACGTCTTCATCCACACCCAGACGGGCGGCGTGAAACTGAACGACCCGGCGTCGACGACGCTCAAGGTCGTGATGGAGAACGCGGCGCAGGTCAACCTTCCGGTGACGGAGAAGTCGGCGTCGAAGCGGATGATCACCCAGTCGATCTACTCCACCTTCGTTCCGCAGCAGGTCATCTGCGAGCTCATCGGAGGCGGTGTCGCCGAGCGTTACCCCGAACTGCACTTCGCCCTCATTGAGTTCAACGCGCACTGGCTGGGCTCCCTGGTCGGGGCCATGGACAAGTGCTGGGTCACCGGCATCGGACAGGACGCCGACTGGTGGCTGGGAGTCTGGGACGACACCCGGGCCCCCGAGCAGCAGGAGCACATGGCCCGGCTGTTCCGGTTGAACGAGAAGTGGCCCTACCCGCTGAGGCCGAGCGAATACGTGCAGCGACAGTTCCACGTGTCGTTCCAAGACGACCCGGTGGCGGTGGCGTGCCGGCACATCACCGGACTGTCGTCGATCGTGTGGGGGAACGACTACCCGCACGCCGAGGGCACGTTCCGCGGCAGCCGTCAGCTCATCGCCGAGCTGTTCGCGGGCGTTCCGGACGTCGAGCGCGACGCCATGATCGGCGGCACGCTCGGCGGACTTCTGGGCTTCAAGGTTCCCGTCGCCGCCTGAGCCCGAGGGGCCGACCTTGAACGAACATCGCTTCGACGGCCGCGTCGCCGTCGTCACCGGAGCCGGCCGGGGCATCGGCCGGGCCTACGCGCTCCTGCTCGCCCGCCGCGGCGCCCGGGTCGTGGTGAACGACCTCGGCGGCGCCATGGACGGCACCGGGAACGACGCCGCTCCGGCGGAGCGCGTCGTGGCCGAGATAAAGGCGGGCGGGGGCTCGGCGCTCGCCGATACGAGCGACGTGGCGACCGGGGCCGGGGGGCAGGCCGTGGTGGACGCCGCCGTGGCGCGGTTCGGGCGGATCGACTCCGTGATCAACAACGCCGGGATCATCCGCTGGGCCGGCTTCCCCGAGGCGGACGAGGAGAACCTGGCGCGGCACCTCGCCGTGCACACGGTCGGCTCCTTCAACACAGCGAGAGCCGCGTGGCCGCACATGGTCGCGGCGGGGTATGGGCGCATAGTGATGACGACCTCGAGCGGAGTGTTCGGGTTGGCGAACAACGTGTCGTACGCCACGGCCAAGGCCGCGGTCATCGGCTTGACCCGCAGCCTGGCGGTGTCCGGCGCCGAGCACGGGATCCGCGTCAATCTCATCGCGCCGGCGGCCATGACGCGCATGGCGGGCGGAGGGGGCGGCCGACGGAGTGCCAGGGCCAACGGGGACGGTGACGGCGAGGGCGGCACGGACGGCGACGCCGATGGCCTTGTCGCGGCGATGGCGCCCGAGCTGGTCGCACCCATGGTGGCCTACCTGGCGCACGAGTCGTGCCCGGTGAGCGGCGAGATGTATGCCGCAGGTGCCGGGCGTTTCGCCCGCGTGTTCGTCGCCACGACACCGGGGTACGTCCACGCGGGGCCTGATGTCACGATGGAGGACGTCGCCGAGCACTGGGCGGCCATCAACGACGAGGCGGGCTACGTGGTCCCGGCTGATCTCATGAGCTGGTCGGCCGCCTTTCTCTCCCACCTGTAGGTGGCAGGCGGCGCCCGAGTTCCCGGTTGTTGCGACCCGAACGGGTCTTTGACCGGCGTCACGGACCGCCGCCGAGGGCGTAGGTCTCCCAGTTGCCGCCGCCGACGGGGATGTAGAGCGCCATTGTGCACACCGTGTATCTCGGCGGACTCGGCGGGGCTACGTCGGCGTAGATGGAGCGCCCGCTGAACGTCCAGGACAAGAAGCTCCAGTGTGCGTCCCTCTCGCTGTCTTGAGAACGCGAACAGCGTCGGGCTCCCCCGTTGGGGTCCGCTGTCGTAGTACCTCCGACCGCAACAGTCGATCCGATCTGGAACCTTCCAGAAGCCGAACGTCCCGTAGTCCTTCCGGCTCAGAACAGCGGCAACCGCCGGATACACGACACCCAATCCGATGACGGCCAGGAGTGCGATCACCGCTACCCGCTGTCTGCCCGTCGGACGCCCCGTCGGAGCATCGCCGGATGGCAAAGTCCAAACCGGGTCGTCGATCCCCCCAGCCTTGCTCATCGCCACGAGGCTAAGGGTTCGTGTCCGAGTACACCCAGGACGAACGGATCTCCTGTCACACCGGGCGGCCATCAACGACGAGGCGGGGTACTTTGTACCGGCCGACCTCATGGGTTGGTCGGCCGCCTTCCCCGCAGACCTGCAGGCGGCGGGCGGCCCCGCCTGACAAGCCGGCCCTTCGGACCTGAGAACGGCCTGAAAGCCCCCGATCGCAAGTGCTCGCGCTCCTGGCGCGCCAAGTACCCACGAGTCGGCACCGATAGAGTCCCCGCGCCGAATTCTCGGGGACACCGGACGGACCCGAAGCGCCGGATCGGGACGGACACGAAACCAACACGGGTGGTGTCAGCACGAGGGTGCCATTTGGGTGTTGGCCACCTTGGCCACAAACCCACCTCGGGTCACAATCAAACAGACGAGATAACGCGAGGAGAGCGCCTTGGGAGCGGTGTGGATGGCGTTTCGAGCCAAATGCCGCCATCGATGGCGATCCTGGCTCGTCCTCGCCATCCTGATCGGCGTCGTCGGCGGGTCGGTGCTCACCGCCATGGCCGCCGGTCGTCGCACGGAGGCGGCATTCCCCCAATTCGTCGTGGCACATGGCTTTGACACCGAGGCGTACGCCGTTCAGCCGGTGCCCCAGTTGGCCAAACTTCCTGGGGTCGTCTCCGCCACCGAACTGGTCTTACCCGCTATCGGGCAGCCGACGTGCGACTGCACACATCCGATCAATCCGACGGAATTGTCCGTCGACGTGTCACCGCACGAGGGCAGATTGCCGTTCAAGCTCCTCGCGGGCCGATTGCCTGATCCGTCGGTACCCGACGAGGTGCTGGCGTCGTTCACGCTTCAGCAGGACTATGGGGTGCACCTGGGAAGCGTCATCCGCGTGCCCTTCTACGCGCGGTTGCAGGCTTCGGCCCTGGACGGCGCCACCGGCGCACCGCCGAAGCCCAGAGGCCCCACCGTGGATCTCCACGTCGTCGGCTTCGAAGCTACCGAGTTCGAGTTCCCTTCCGGAGGAACTCCCTCCTACGACCTCTACGCCACCCGTGCGTTTGCCCACTCGGTCCTGCCACGGACGCCCGACTTCTATGTGTACCTGGTCAAATTGCAAGACGGTCAGGCTGGTCTTTCGCATTTCAACGTCGCCGCCAACTCACTACGGGCGGCCGGAGTGCAGGGTGCTCAGGGTCAAGATGCAGCCGCTGCCGCGGTTGCTGCTTCGATTCATCCCCAGGCCATCGGCTGGTGGATCCTCGCTGCACTGGCCGCTCTCGTCGGATTGGCCGTGGTGGGCCAGGCCCTGGCCCGCCAGAGCATGGTCGAGAGCGAGGACTACCCGACGATGGCGGCCCTTGGGGCGAGTCATCGCCAGCTCGTGGCGCTGAGCATGGCGACGAGCCTGGTGGTGGCGCTGGTCGGCACAGCAGTAGCCGTGGGTGTGGCCACCGTCCTCTCGCCGGTCGCCCCCCTCGGCGAGGCGCGGATAGCCGAGAGCTCTTCGGGTATCGCGTTCGATGTGCCGGTTCTCTTGCTCGGGGCGCTCGCCATTGTGGCGGTCGTGCTCCTTCTCGGCATTTGGCCCGCTCTGCGAGGGGCAGATGCCTGGCGGAGCGAGGAACGCCGCGCTCGGTCCGGTCCGTCAGCGGTGGTCGTGCGGTTCGCGGCGATTGGTGCACCTCCGAGTGCCGTGATCGGCGTCCGCAATGCCCTGGAGCGAACGACCGACCGGGCGACCGTTCCGGTCTGGAGCGCCCTTTTCGGAACCGTACTGGCCGTCATGGCGCTCTGTGGGACCGTGGTCTTCGGCGCCAGTCTTTCGCACTTGACGGCCACTCCGAGGCTCTATGGCGATACGTTCGATCTCAATATCGGTGCCCCATCCGGCGGGAAGCAGGATCCCGTCCTCTTGAGAAGCCTGGAGCACGACAAAGCTGTGACCGCCGTCACCGATGGCATCGCCACTCAGATCTCCGTAAATCACGTCGCGGTGGGAGCCATCGCCGGATCTGCCATCCGGGGTCAGCTCCTCCTCTCAACCGTCAATGGGCATCTCCCCGTCGCTGGCAACCAGATCGGTCTCGGCGCGACGACCATGCGCCAAGTCGGCGCGCACGTCGGTTCGCTCGTCCATGTCACGGTGTCGTCGCCGGCAGGTGGAACGCGCACGGCGACGTTCCACGTGGTGTCGCAGGTCTCATTCCCTGTCCTCGGCGGAAGCGTGAGCCTGGGATCCGGCGCGGTGCTGACGACAGCCGGCTACGAAGACACCGCGTGCTCTCCTGCTTCCACGCGAGCTCGTTCCACCCCGGCCGCGTGCATAGAGGCGGCACTGGCGGCGACCGACAATGGCGGAACGCTCGTTCAGGTCGTGTCTGGTCCGAGGGGCGAGGCCGCGATAAAGCACTATTTCGACGAGTACAAATCGAACGCTTCCCTGCCCATTACGCCAACGTCTCTCGTCAATTTCGGCGAGGCAGTCAACTTCCCACTCATCTTCGGCATCATGTTGGCTGTCGTCGGTGTGGCGACGCTCGCTCATCTCCTCGTGGTCAGTGTGGCGCGCCGGCGACGAGAGATCGGGCTTCTCAAAGTGCTGGGGTTCGTCAATCGCCAGGTTGCCTCGACCGTAGCCTGGCAAGCCACCACGGTCGCCCTCATCGGGGTCGTGATCGGCATTCCTCTTGGCGTGGCGGCCGGTCAGGCGACATGGAAGGCGTTCGCCGACAACCTCGGAGTCGTCCCGGTCTCCGTCGTACCGATCTGGCTCGTCGGTGGACTGGCCGCCGGTGTCATCTTGGTGGCGAATCTCCTCGCGGTCGGCCCGGCGCTCGTGGCAACCCGGTCGAAGCCGGCAAAGCTCCTGCGTCCGCCTCACCAGAACCCTGCTTGAGTCGCCCGAAGTCCTGGTCCTGGTGACGCCGTCGAGTTCGGCGTCGAACTTCGGGAGGATTCCAACTGGGACCGGCCAGTCGGTAATGTCGAAATCATGACCGACGCAAACCCGTCCCCCGGAACGCTTTGGCGCTACCAGTTCTCCCAACCAGGTGACACCGTTGTAGAAACCGGCGAGTTCAATGGTGACGACACAGCCGAAGCAAGGGCTCGCGAGCTGTCGAAGTCGAACCGAAGCCCCATCGTGGTAAAGCGCCACAGCGGACACGTCGACTCCTGGGTGTACGTGACCGAGGTCGACGAGCGACCGTGATGCCGGTTCAAGGCACGTCGAATGGCTCCTCCGAGGATGTGTCGCTGTCGGGCTGAAAGCGCTTCAACCAGTCTCCCAGCTGCCGGCCGAGACCCTGGACGCCGCCCGCGGTGCGTTCGAGAACTCCAGAGAACCGCTCCCGGTAGTGGCTCACCGCAGCATCGAACTCTGCCGACGGAGGGGATTCGTCCCCGCGCCGTACGTACTCTCCGCTCATGATCCGGTCGAATTCCCCAGAACGGACCCAGGCATTGAGTTCCTTGACGCGGCGAACTGCGACAGGATGAGTGAGGCTCAACTCGGACCAGAAACGTGCTTGGCGAGAGAAGAGATCGTCTTCCTCTTCGTAGGCATCAGCCTGCTCCAAGAAGGCATCAAAGTTCATCCCTGGTAAGGCTCCACCGGCCAGACGCATCAGCACATGACACGGAACGAGTGGATCCCCCATCACGAGCGCTGCCGCTCTGTCAGAAGACATCTCGGCGGCCCGGGCCCACTCGAGCAGCGCGTAGTACATGCCTCGCACCGGCAGCCCGAGGAGCAGTGACTTCGGAAGCGCACCCTCCATGAACTGATGGAGGAGCACCAGAGCAGTCGTGTAATAGGTGTGTTCGGAGAGCACGTGGCCGACTTCGTGGGCGAGCACGGCCTGGGTTTCGGCCGGCGTGTAGGAGTTGAGGAGGGACGAGTTCACGACGACGATCGGCGTCTTGGCGCCGATGGCCATGGCGTTCACCTTTGGGTCGTTGATCACGTAGAGGTCCGGAGTCCGGCTGAGGTCCAGACTCGAGGCGCACTCCACATATTGAGCCCAGACCTGCGGGATCTGGTGCTCGCCGAGGCGGACCGCGTTTCCGATGACGATCTGGCGCGTGCGTCTTTCGTGACCCAAATCGGTGAGCCTCTTGACAACCGTGTCGAGAAGCGGCACCGAGTGCAGGGCAGATGTTGCGGCACGGTCAGCGGGGTGCTCGTACGCCTTGGGGCTGATGTCTTTGAAACGGCGTGTCAGTTCGGCTGTCACTGCTTTCCAATCGCTTGCCTTCAGATTGAGCCTACGAGATGAATTCCGACCGCCCCGGCGCATGAGGTCAGTCGGAAAGCATGATCCCGTACTCCGCCACGATCTTGTCGAGAGCGTCTCGGCTGGTGGTCACGAGTTGCCCTCCACTGAAGCGAATGTCCTCGGTGACCTCTGCGATGACCGATGCGGGGGCGGTGAATGCGTTCATGTCGGCGAGGGTCTCGAACTCAGCCTCCGCCAGGTAGAGACCCTCGAGGGGTCCGGTGAAGCAGTCGATCGCCAAGGGCGGAACGCTGAGACGGGTCTTGTCCAGAGACTCTCCCGGCAATCGTGAGAACACCTGGTATTCGCGGTCGTCCAGATAGAAGCTTGTGAGCAGGCCGGGACGCCGATTCGGTCCGGGAATCTTCTGGGTCAACTTGTACACCGTGGTGCCCACAACGTCGTTGCCATCGGCCTCGTCGAATACGGTGACGGCTCGGCGTAGCCGGACGCGTGATCCGCTCACATACAGATCGGTTATCGCGACGCTGCGGACGACGCCGAGCCTCGGTGGATCCTCCAGCAGGAATTTACGTTCGTACTCAGGTCGGGCGTACTTCGTTTCCCTTCCGGGAGGGGCCGAGCTGTTGAGCACGGTCACAGATTGCCATCCTCACGGCGCGGAGCCATCAGATCCGAAGGGTCGAGCACCCCTACTCGTCGAGTAGGTCCGGCTCCTCGGCGACGACGCGGTCGTAGAGGGGCTGGAACTGCGCCCAGCCCGTGCGGTGGGACCCGGTCTGACCGGCTGTCTTCTGGGCGACCTCGTGGCCGATCGGCATCGGGGTGCCGGCGGCCTCGGCCAGCAACTGGACCTGGCAGGTCCGCTCCATGGTCACGAACCACCATGCCGCCTCGTCGACGCTGCGCCCGACGGTGAGCAGACCGTGGTTGGCCAGGATGGCCGCCTTGCCGTCCCCGAGGGCATGAGCGATGCGTTTGCCCTCCTCGGGGTCGAGCACGGCGCCGGTGTAGTCGTCGAAGAGCGCGTGGTCCCCGTAGAAGGCGCACGCGTCCTGGGTCAGAGGGTCGAGCGTCCGCCGGAGTGAGGACCAGGCCTTGCCGTGCACCGAGTGGGCGTGCGCGGCCGACACGACGTCGGGGCGCGCGGCATGGATCTGCGAGTGGATCACGAAGGCGGCCAGGTTGAGGGGCCACGAACCCTCGACCACCTCGCCCGCGTGGTTGACGAGCAACAGGTCGCGGACCCGGATCTGCCGGAAGCTCATGCCGAGCGGGTTGACCCAGAAGTGGTCCGGGTGCTCGGGGTCCCGAGCGGTGATGTGGCCGGCCGTGCCCTCGTCGAAGCCGAGCCGCCCGAAGACGCGAAAGGCGGCGGCGAGTCGTTGTTTGCGGTGCCGGCGCTCCTCCTCCACGCTCTCGAATCGAGGAAAGGCGTGGGGCACGCGGTCCGATGGCATGGCTCGAGTCTACGGGCGTTTGTACCGGTCAGTCCATAGGATGCCGCTGTGGACTTCTCCCTGAACGAACCCGAGCGTGAGCTCGTGGTGCTGTGCCGGGACTTCGCCCGCAACGAGATCGCGCGGCGCGCCCCAGCCGCATGGGAGGAGGCGCGCTGTCCGACCGACCTGTTGCGCGAGATGGGCGAGCTCGGCCTCCTCGGGATGCTCGTTCCCGAAGAGTGGGGCGGCATCGGCATGTCGACGGTGGGCTTCGTCGCGGCCATGGAGGAGATCGGCCAGGCCGACCAGTCCGTGGCCGCGGCCTGGCAGGCGCACGTCACCATCGGCTCGCTGCCTCTGTTCCTCTTCGGCGACGACGCGCAACGCGAGCGGTGGCTGCGGCCGTTGGCCGAGGGTCGCGCCCTCGGCGCGTTCGGCCTGACCGAGCCCGACGCCGGTTCCGACGCCCGCGGCATCCGCACTCGCGCCGAACACCGCGACGACGGCTGGGTGATCAACGGCCGGAAGACCTTCATCTCCAACGCGGGCACCGACATGTCCTTCGGCGTCACCCTGCTGGCGCGGACAGGCTCGGACCCGGCCGCGCCCGTCGGCTATGCCAGCTTCGTGGTGGAGAAGGACACGCCGGGCTTCACCATGGGACCGAAGATGCGCGGGATCGGCTGGCGCGGCCTCGACACCCGCGAGCTGTACTTCGACGACGTCTGGGTCCCGGATGACCACCTGGTCGGCGATCCGGCCATGGGTCTCAGCCAATTCCTGCGGACGCTGGAGGTCGGCCGGATCTCCATTGCCGCCCTCTCGCTGAGCCTGACCCAGGCCGTGCTCGACCTGGCCGCCGGGTACGCCCGCGAGCGGGTGCAGTTCGGGCAGCCCATCTCGAAGTTCCAAGCCGTGCAGTTCAAGCTGGCGGACATCGCCACCGAGCTCGAGGCGGCGCGGTGGCTGACCTACCGGGCGGCCTCGCTGCGCGACGACGGTCTGCCCTTCCAAAAGGAGGCGGCCATGGCCAAGCTCAAGGCCAGCCGCCTGGCGGTGTGGGCCGCGTCGGAGGCGGTGCAGATCCACGGAGGACTCGGCTACATGCTCGATACCCCGGTAGCCCGCTTCTACTGCGACGCCAAGGTGCTCGAGATCGGGGAAGGGACCAACGAGATTCAGCACCTGGTGATCGCCCGCGCGTTGGGCTGCTGAGTCACGGAAGTACCCCAGCCCGGCGCGAACACCGTCGCGTCGGGCTGGGGCGGAGCCGCTCTAGATCGGGTTGCGTCAGAACTTGACGGTCGTCCCCGTCTCGTTCGTGGGGGCACCGGTCAGCAATCCGACCCTGTGGCCGGTCAGGTGGCGGCCAGCCGGCGAACGGCAGCGGCAATCTCCATGCGGCCCGGCAGCCAGGCGCGCTCGAGTCCGGGGGCGTAGGGCGCGGGAGTGGCGGCGGCCCCGACGCGCTCGATCGGCGCGTCGAGGCTCCACACACCGTCCCGCGCCACCGAGGCCGCGACCTCCGCGCCGATGCCGAACGGCACCGCTGCCTCGTGGGCGATCAGCAGCCGGCTGGTCTTGTGCACCGAGGCGAGGACGGGGTCCAGGTCCAGGGGCGCCACCGTCCGCAGGTCGATCACCTCGACCGAGACACCTTCGCCGGCCAGCTCGTCGGCCGCCGCCATGGCCTCGTGCACCATGCGCGACACCGACACCACGGTCACGTCCGACCCGGGGCGGACGACGGCGGAGCGTCCGATGGGTACGAGGTGGTCGGAGGGAGGCTGCGGACCCTTCATCCCGTAGAGCAACCGGTTCTCAATGAAGACGACCGGGTTCGGGTCTTGAATGGCGGCGCGCAGCAGCCCGTACGTGTCGGCGGGGGTCGAGGGCATGACGACGGTGAGCCCGGGGATGTGGGCGAGCAGCGCCTCCAGGCTCTGCGAGTGCTGGCTGCCCGAGGAGCGGCCCGCTCCGAACTGGGTGCGCACGGTCAGGGCCATCTCGGCCGATCCGCCCGTCATGAACGGGAGCTTGGCCGCCTGATTGAGCAGCTGGTCGAAGCACACGCCGAGGAAGTCGAGGTACATCACCTCGACCACGGGGCGCAGACCGGCCATGGCCGCACCGACGGCGAGGCCGACGATGGCGGTCTCGGAGATCGGCGTGTCGCGGACGCGCTCGCCGAAGCGCTCGCGCAGTCCCCGGGTCAGGCCGAAGACGTTGCCGCCCTCTCCGACGTCGACGCCGGCGAGGAAGACCCGCTCGTCGGCGGCCAGCTCGGACTCGAGCGCGCTGCGGATGGCATCCATCGTGCGCCAGGTGTCGGCGCCCTCCGGCAGCGGCGCGGGCTCGGCGCGAGGCGGGCGTTCCCGGACGACGAAGTCGAAGAGCGTGGCGGGCGACGGCTCGGGCGCCGTACGCGCCCGTTCGAGGGCGCGTTCGAGTTCGACGGCTACCGACAACTCGAGCCTCTCCATTTCGTCCTCGCCGACGCCGGACTCGAGGAGCCGGCGCCGGTGGACGACCAGCGGGTCGTGCTGGCGCGACTGTTCGACTTCTTCGGGTGACCGGTAGCGCTGGGGGTCGCCCTCGTAGTGACCGTGCCAGCGGTACGTGGTCGCCTCCACCAGGCTGGGTCCGCGACCGATCCTGGCGGCCTGTACGGCGTGGCTCATGGCCGACGCCGTAGCGACGACGTCGTTCCCGTCCACGCCGACGAAGGGGACCCCGTAGCCCGCGGCCCTGCGCTCGAGCGACGCCGCGTGCTGTGAAGCCGTCGGCGAGAACTCGGAGTAGCCGTTGTTCTCGCAGAAGAAGATCACCGGCAGTCGCCACACCGCGGCCAGGTTGAGCGCTTCGTGGAACGCGCCCTGTGCCACCGCACCGTCACCGAAGAAGGCGACGGCGACGGCGTCGGAGCCACGCAGCTGCGCCGCCGCGGCCGCACCGTTGGCGATGGGCAGGCCGGCGGCGACGATGCCGTTGGCCCCGAAGATCCCGAGCTTCGGATCGGCGATGTGCATGGAGCCACCGCGACCGCGGTTGGTGCCCTCATCGCGGCCCATCAGCTCGGCGAACATCGCGAAAGGATCGAGGCCCTTCGCCAGGCAGTGACCGTGGCCCCGGTGCGTCGAGGTGATGGCGTCGTCTGGTCGCAGCGGCCAGCAGGCGCCGACTGCGGCCGCCTCCTGCCCGACCGAGAGGTGCACGAAGCCCGGGACGAGCCCGTCGCGGTACAGCTCGGCGACCCGTTCTTCGAAGCCGCGGATCACCAGCATCCGGCGCTGCATCTCCACGAGCTCGGCCAAGGGGGGGCCGCCTTTGACGCCGGCTTCCATCGGCGCGGCGGCCCGATCCTCTTCCTCGTCCGCGGTCACCGTCGGCTAGTGTACTGATCGGTACAACCTGGAGGCCGATGTCCGAGCAGATCGAGATTCCCGATTCGTTCCCGGCCCCGGGACAGGTGTCGGGCAAGCGGGTTGTCGTGACGGGCGCAGGCCGGGGTCTCGGGACTCTGTTGGCTCACGCGTTCTCCCACGCCGGTGCCGACGTGGCGCTGGTCGCGCGCACCGAGCGGGAGCTCAAGGCTGTCGCCGAGGCCTTACCCGGGCCGACCCTGGTGTTGTGCGGCGATGTCTGCGACGAGGACTTCAACGAGGCGGTGGCCGACGCCGTCGTGGCGGAGTGGGGTGGCCTCGACGTGTGGATCGGCAATGCCGGGATCTCGCCGGTCGTGGCGCCGGCAGGCGAGACCGAGGCCGCGGTCTGGCGCCGGATCCTCGACGTGAACCTGACCGGCGCGTTTTTGGGCGCCCGCGCCGCCGCTCGGGTGATGGGGGACGGCGGCAGGATCATCCTCACCGGGTCGGTACTCGGCGAGCGACCGCGCCAGGGCTTGTGCGCCTACAGCGCGTCGAAGGCCGGACTCACGGGGCTGGCCAAGGGACTTGCGCTCGATCTGGCCCCGCACGGCATCACGGTCAACGTCGTCGCTCCCGGGTGGTTCGACTCGCCGATGGCCGAGGGGTGGAAGCGCCGACCTCGGCTGGCCGACGCCGTGATCGGCCACACCGCGTTGGCACGGTGGGGAGCGCCGACCGACCTCGCGGGCGCCTACCAGTTCCTGGCCTCGGATGCAGCGGCGTTCGTCACCGGCACGGTGGTGACGGTCGACGGCGGCTATCGCCTGGCGTGAGGACGAGGCGGCGCACGTGACGGAGGGGTCTGGGCCCGGCCGCGTCGTCGTCGTGACGGGAGCGGGCGGCGCGCTGGGCGCAGCGGTATCGCAGCGGCTGGCGAGCGAACCCGACACGGCACTCGTGCTGAGCGACCTGTCGGAGCAGTCCCTCGCCGAGACGCTGTCCGGCCTCGCGGCGCACCCCGCCCCGACCGAGTCCATGCTCGCCGACGTGAGCGACCCGGGTCAGGTCGAGGCCGTGGTGGCGCGAGCGGTCGAGCGGTTCGGGCGACTCGACGTCCTCATCAGCAACGCCGGCATCCTCTCGGCGAACGGGCGCATTCACAACCTGCCCACCGAGGAGTGGGAACGCGCCTTCCGGGTCAACGTCCTCGGCTCGGTGAACGGAATCCGGGCGGCCGTCGGGGTGATGCGGCCGCAGCGCTCCGGTTCGATTGTGCTCACCGCCTCCATCGCGGGGCTCACCGCCTGGTCGCACTCGGGTCCCTACTGCGCCACCAAGGCGGCGGTGATACAGCTGGCCAAGGTGGCCGCGGTCGAGTATGCGCGCGACGGGATCCGGGTCAACTGTGTCTGCCCGGGCACGTTCCGCTCCGCCATCCACACCGGGCTACCCGACGACGCGCTCGACGCCATCGCGGCCCGTCACCCCCTGGGCCTGGGCTCGGCCGGCGACCTCGCCGGCATGTACTCCTATCTGGCGAGCGACGACTCTCGTTGGACGACGGGGTCCGCGCTCGTCGTCGACGGCGGTTACTCGGCGCCGTGAGCGTCCGACTCGGGTTCGCCCGTCGCGTCCGGTCCGGCGATGCCGTGCATGAAGATCTCGGCGAACGGCCTCGCCACGTCACGGGCCGAGAACCGGCGGTCCGGCTTGAGCCAGAGGTACGTGTAGTTGTGCATGCCGAGCCAGGCCCGCGCCGCCAACCAGGGATCGACCTGGCGGAACTCACCGGACTCGACGCCGGCACGCAGGACCTCCTCCACGCGGTTCTCGTAGGCCCGGCGCCGGATGCGGAACTGCGCCGCCCTCGGCCCGGTCAGGGCGGGAAACTCGTGGAGGAACACCCAGACGTGGTCCGGGTAGCGGTGGATCACATTCAGCAGCTCGTCTCCGAGCATGGCCAACTGCGTCGTCGGCCGTCCGCCCGCCGCGGCCACCCGGTCGGCGCCCGTCATGACTTCGTCCATCACGCGGTCGTGGATGGCGGCGAGCAGCTCCTCCTTGGAGCCGATGTAGTGGTAGAGGGCGCCCTTGCCGAGGTCGTTGGCCGCGCAGAGCTCCATGATCCCGGTCGCGTGGTAGCCCTGCCGGGCGAAGACGCGCGCCGAGGTGTCGACGATCGCCTGGCGCCGCACCTCCCACTTCGAGCTGCGGCGCGAGTCCCGGCTCGCCTCCGCGCTCACGGAGGGGACGCTAGTTGGGCCGAGGACGGCCGCCCGGCCTCATGAGCACGGACGTCAACTGGTTCGGGGTGCTGGCGCACCACGCGTCGCGGCGGCCCGAGCGCGCCATGACCGTATTCGAGGGCGAGATCACGACGTACGGGGAGATGGCGACACGGGTCGCGGCGCTCGCCGGCGGACTGCACGAGCGAGGCGTCGGCGCGGGCGACGTCGTGGCGCTCCTCTCGTTCAACTGCCCCGAGTTCCTAGAGGCGATGTTCGCGGCCAACCGTCTCGGGGCGGTGGCCATGCCGATCAACTGGAGGCTGGCCGCCCCCGAGGTGCGCTACATCCTTCAGCACTCAGAAGCCCGGGCGCTGGTCTGTGACGAGCCGCTCGTCGAACGGGCGGACGAGGCGTGCGCCGGGTTGGAGGACCAACTCGTGCGGGCGTGCATCGCGCCCGTGGCGACGAGCGGCGGATGGACCACACTGGCCGAGCTCCGGCGCGCCACCACCGCGCCGCTCCCGGTCCGCGCCGAGCCCGACGACGTCCATCGTCTGATGTACACCTCGGGCACGACCGGACGCCCGAAGGGCGTGATGATCACCCACGCCAATCTGGCGTGGAAGAACCTGGCGCACCTGGTCGAGTTCGGGTTCACCGCCGACGACCTCGGCCTGGCGTGCGGGCCGCTTTACCACGTGGGCGCGCTCGACCTCACCACCACCTCTCTGCTCGCCGCGGGCGCCACGACCATCATCCATCGGGCATTCGACGCCGAGGCGGTGGTCGACGAGTTGGAGCGGTCGCGGGTCACCGCGGTCTGGCTGGCGCCGGCCATGGTGAACGCGATCATGGCGCTGCCCGATGTGGAGCAGCGCGACCTGTCCTCGGTGCGTCTGATCATCAACGGAGGGGAGAAGATGCCGATCCCGCTGATTGAGCGGATTGAGCGGACGTTCCCGTCGGCCTGGTTCGCCGACGCCTACGGACTCACCGAGACCGTGTCGGGCGACACCTTCCTCGACCGGGAGAGCATCGTGACCAAGCTCGGTAGCGTCGGCCGGACATGCCTGCACCTCGAGCTCGAGGTCTGGGACGAGCTGGGCCGTCCGGTCCGCGCCGGTGAACCGGGCGAAATCGTGCTGCGCGGACCCAAGGTGTTCAAGGGCTACTGGCGCGACCCCGAGGCGACGGCAAAGGCGTTCGAGGGCGGCTGGTTCCACACGGGCGACGTCGGAGTGCGCGACGACGACGGCTACCTCTTCATTGTGGACCGGCTCAAGGACATGATCGTCTCGGGCGGCGAGAACATCGCCGGTTCGGAGGTCGAGCGGGTGCTCTACGAGCATCCGTCGGTGCTCGAGGCGGCCGTGGTCGGTCGGCCCCACGAGCGGTGGGGCGAGGTGCCGGTGGCCTTCGTGGTGCTGCGTCCCGGCCGCACCGCCACGGCCGACGAGCTCACGGCGCACTGCGGGGAACAGCTGGCCCGCTTCAAGGTCCCGAAGGAGATCACCTTCTTGGACGCCCTGCCGCGCAACCCTTCGGGCAAGGTGCTCAAGCGCGACCTGCGCGAGCCGCGCTGAGCGCCGCTGATCCGCGCTGGAGGCGCCGCTCGACCCGGCGCTCGCCAGGGAGGATTGGAAGACGCGTGGGGCAAAGGAGAGAATCCCGGCATGGAAAAATCGGGATTGGCGATCGACACGTCCGAGGCCGAGCTCCAGCGCTACCAGATGGAGGGCCAGGACATCCCGTGGTTGCTGGCCCACCGGGCTGAGCACCGTGCCGCGCACCCGGCGCTCATCTGGGACCCACCCGACGGGTCGGCGCGCACCTGGACCTACCGCGAGCTCTGGGACGACGTTCGCCGGCTCGCCGGCGGGCTGCACACCCGCGGCGTGAAGGTAGGCGACAAGGTCCTGCTCCACGCCGACAATTCCCCGGAGCTGGTGCTCGCCTGGCTCGCCTGCGCGACGGTCGGCGCGGTCGGAGTGACCACCAACACCAAGTCCGTCGCCGAAGAGGTGGCGTGGTTCGCCGAGAAGTCCCAGTGCGTGGCGGCGATCACCCAGCCCGGCTACGCCGAGGTCGTGGCCTCCGTCGGTCCGGCGGTCACGTGGGTGGCGGTCACGGGTCCAGCCGGCGCGGACGCGGCGCCGGCCGCCGATGACCGCTTCGTGCCTTTCGACGAGCTCCTCGTCGACCCGGAGGTGTGGCCGGGGCGTGAGATCGACCCGATGCTGCCCTCGTGCATCATGTTCACCTCCGGCACGACGTCGAAGCCCAAAGGCGTGGTCCACACGCACGCCAACGCCATCTGGGCCAGCCGGACCGGTCCGCGCAACATCGACCTCGGCCCCGACGACCGCTATCTCGTCTACACCCCCCTGTTCCATGTGAACGCGGAGACGTGGTCGGTGCTCCCGGTCTTCGGCATCGGCGCCACCGCGGTCCTGGTCCCGAAGTGGTCGTCGAGCCGTTTCTGGGATGTGGTCGTACGGAACCGGATCACGCACTTCTCCCTCATGCCGTTCTGCATGTCGACGCTCACGGCCCCCGACCGGCCGGCGACGACCCTGCGGGTCGGGGTCTTCGGCCTCATCGTCCCCAATGCCCGCGACGTCTTCGGCTGCGACGTGTACGCGGCGTACGGCATGACCGAGACGGTGACCCACGCCATCACGGGCAAGCCCTCGGAACATCCCACGCTCATGTCCATGGGCCGCGTGACCCCCGGCTACGAGGTGGCTGTGGTCGATCAGGAGACGGCAGAGCTGTGTGAGGAGGGACGCACCGGAGAGCTGTGGCTCCGCGGGACGCGTGGAATCCAACTCTTCCTCGAGTACTTCGACAACCCCGAGGCGAACGAGAAGAGCTTCGAGGACGGCTGGCTCAAGACCGGGGACATGGTCAAGATGACGACCGGCGGCAACGTGGCCTACGTCGAGCGCGACGCCGACCTCTTGAAAGTTGGCGGCGAGAACGTCTCCGCCCGTGAGGTGGAGGAGGTCGTCTCGACGGTCGCCGGAGTCTCGAAAGCCGCGGTGGTGGGCAAGAAGCACGACTTCCTCTCCCAGGTGGCCGTCGCCTTCGTCATTCGGACCGAGGACGCACCCGCTGACGCCGTGCTGGCGGAGGAGATCCTCGCTGCCTGCTCCGCCCGGCTGGCCAGCTTCAAGGTCCCCCGCGCCGTCTACTTCGTCGACGAATTCCCTTTGGGCAATTTCGACAAGCTCCTGAAGAACCAGCTCCGCGCCCGAGCGGATACGGAGCCGGCGGTGGAGTGACGGCGGATCGGTCTCAGGGGGCGAAGTAGTGGCCCTCGTCGAGATCGGCGAGGAGGCCGGGATGCGTCGGGTGCCAGCCTAAGAGCTCCTGGGTCCGCTCGTTCGAGGTCGGGTTGTCGAGGGCGACCAGTGGTCCGAGGAAACCGAAGTGCTCGTCGGCGCGCTCCGGTGCGATGGACTCGACCGGTACGCCGAGGTGACGGCCGATCACCTCCGCGATCTCGCGGAAGGGGACACCGGAGTCAGCCACCCCGTGCAGGCGCGAACCCGCGGGCGCTGACTCGAGCGCCACCCGGTAGAGGCGGGCAGCATCGAGGGTGTGCAGCGCGGGCCAGCGATTGGACCCGTCACCGACGTAGGCCGCCTTACCTTTGTCGCGGGCCGTCGCGATGAGCATGGGGCCGAAGCCGTGGTGGTCGAGCGAGCTGTGTACCAGCGGGGCGAGGCGGATCACCGACGACCGCACGCCGTGCTGGGACGAAGCGATCACGGTGTTCTCGGAGTCGACCGCGTGGTCCGCCCTCGAGCGTGTCGGCCTCCGTTCCCAAGCGACCCGGTGCGGCGCGCGCCAGCAGGAGCGTCCCGGACGTGCTCACGAAGGGCTTGTCCGAGCCCTCGAGCGCCGCCCGCATCGCCTGGACGGCGCGCAGGTCGAACTCGGCGGCGCGGACGAGGTCGCCGAGCTCGTGCTTGAAGGCGAGGTGGATGACGCCGTCGGCCGCGGCCGCGGCCTCCGCCAGGCCGTCGAGGTCATCGAGGTCGCCTCGCTGCACCTTGGCGCCGACGGCGGTCAATGCTTCGGCGGATGCTTCGGAGCGGGCCAGGCCCACTACCTCGTGGCCGGCGCCGATCAGCTCGGGGACGACGGCGGACCCGATGTGCCCGGACGCGCCGGTGACAAAGACACGCATGAAATGACCTCCTGGGGACGTGAGCCCGTTCTACGGCGCTCAGTGACGTCAGTTACTGCCATCACCCTAGTGATGACAGCAGCTGCTGTCAAGACCTACGATGGCGTGATGGCCCGATGGGAACCAAACGCCCGCGGCCGCCTGGAGCAGGCGGCGATGGAGCTCTACGCCCAGCGAGGGTTCGAGGTCACCACCGTGGCCGAGATCGCGGAGCGCGCCGGGCCTCTCCGAGCGCACGTTCTTCCGCCACTTCGCCGACAAGCGCGAGGTCCTGTTCCAGGGCGCGGGGACCCTGCAGGAATTCCTCGTAGGCCGCGTCGACGAGGCGCCCCGTACGCTGGGTGCCCTCGAGGCGGTCGTCGCCGCGCTCGATGGACGCGGCAACGGACATATTCCAAGAACGCCGCGAATTCGCGCGGCGACGCCAGGCGATCATTGCGGCCAATGCCGAACTGTACGAACGTGAGCTGATCAAGCTGGCGACGCTCGCCTCGGCCCTCGCCGATGCCTTGCGCCGGCGCGGCGTGTCCGAACCAGCGGCGACCCTGGCCGCCGAGGCCGGGATCTCGCTGTTCAAGATCTCGTTCGGACGCTGGGTCGACGACAGCGGCGAGCTGACGCTGTCGTCGATCATTCAGCAGTCGCTGGACGACATGAGGTCGGTGACGGCGGGACGCGGGGCGGTCGGCGTCGGTAAGGCCGAACACCTCTTGCGGGGCCTTGTCAGAAGGCGTTGGTTCTGTCAGCATCGTGTCGAAGGCAGTCGGGGACGCTCCGTTTTGCCGCGCCGCCCTCTCGAAGTAGTGGGAGGCAACGATGAGCGAATTCTCACGTTCTGCCGGATGCGCCACGTCACCGATTCCAAAACGGGGTAGGCGGGCGATGCGGGGACCTCGGTTGGGCAAGGTTGTCTTGGCCCTCGTCGTGCTCAGTGGGGTGGGTACGTCCCTGGGAGTCGCGGCAGTGGGTCCGGCGGCAGCCTCGCCGGACGCTGTTCCGGCCGTCCCAGGCGGGGCCGTCCAAGCCGTACCGGGAACGAGCGACCTCAGCAGCGTCGCCTGCGCCACGCCGTCGTCATGTGTCGCCGTGGGTAGCGTGGGTGGGGAGAACCGTAAGGGCGTGGTGGTGCCGATCGTTGACGGGGTCCCCGGAACGCCTCAAGTTCTCACTGGCACCTCCATCCTGAACTCCGTGACCTGCATCAGCGCACAGTCCTGTATCGCTGTGGGATTTGCGTCCTCTAACAATCCACCCGCGGCCGCCGGCGTTGTGGTCGCCATAGACAACGGCCAGGCATCCATCACGAATGTGGTCCCGGGCACGGGCCTGCCTGGTGCCCCCGACGAAGTGTCCCTGAACGGCGTGGCGTGTTCGGATACGACTCACTGCCTGGGAGTCGGTAGCGCCATCTATGAGGACGGCTTCGTCGATGGCGGTGGCCAAGGACTCTCGCAGGTCCTTCACACCATCAGCCCCTTGGCGATGTCTGGCGTCGAGTGCGTGCAGAATGACCATGACTGGTGTCTCGCGGATGGTCAAACGCTCGGTGGACCGAGGGACAACGACCCAGTCGGACTGGCACAATTTGTGCAGATTGGTGGCAGCAAAGGTCGCCTCGTTGTCGGTCCGAGCGTGGTCTTTCCTGAGAACACGGATCTCGGCGCTGGTGCATGCCACGCGCGACGACCTGCAGTTTTGCCTCGTCGCCGGAACTGGCGGGCCCGCACCCGCAGAAGGAGCCGTATTCTCGGTGGTGGGCGAGTCGTCGGGTTTCATGCGCGACGTTCCCGGCACGAGCACGTTGAACGACTTGGCGTGCTCCGGCAACTATTGGTGTGTCGCCGTCGGTTCGGGCACCGCTGGAGGGGGCGTCATCGTCCCCGTGGGTTGGGAGACTCCAGCCGCGATGCGACCGGTTGCGGGGATCGACGGGTTCAGCGGGGTCGCCTGTCCGACTCAGAAATTCTGCATCGGCGTCGGTAGCGAAGGAACGAACGGCGCCATGGACACCTTCCCGATCTGGGGATGATCGGAGGCAGGAGCAGGCCTCACCCGGCCAGTCCGGCAGCGGTCAGAACCGTTCGGACCTCGGCGACGATGCCCTGAGCCGCGAGCCGCTCCCCCGAGGCGATCGCTTCGCGTGCGGTCCGGGCTGCCTCCGACGGTGAGCGGCCGGCGAGGACAACCGCGAGGTGTGCGAGGGTGCGGGCCGAGAAAGGCCGGGCGTTCATCGCCTGCTCCACTTGCAGGGCATGACGCAGCCGGGTCTCGGCTTCATCGGAACGGCCCAACAGCTGGGTCAGGCAGCCGACGTGGTGATCCACCGGCCCCCACCACGCGGCGAGTGGCCCGACCCGTACGACGGTCGCCCGCGTGCGGCTGAACCAGCCGGACAGCGCACCGGCGGCCGCGACGTCGGCCACGATCGCCGCCGTGTCCGCCAGGAAGGCCGTAGGTGTCAGGAAGTCGGCGCCCCTCGGGGCCCCTTGGAAGCCGGTCTGAACGAGGCGTGACAGGCGCGGCCTCGCTTCGACGTGGTCGCCCGCCAACGCGGCGCAGAGCGCGGTGCCGGCGTCGAAGCTGGCGATGACCTGGAACTCGGTCGAGGCCACCAACAGGGGCAGCACGTCGGCGGCGAGGCCTTGGTCGATGGCCCGCAACAGGCCCTGGGCGTAGTGGATGAGCTCCGCGTTGAAGTCGCCGCTCGACCGGCCCAATTCGAGCGCCTCGTCCGAGAGCTCCGCCGCCTCGTCGTATCGGCCCTCGATGTAGGCGATCGTCGACCGGACGGTGGCGGCCTGGCTCCGGTCACGCGGATCGCCGAGTCGCGCCGAGACATCGGCATAACGCTCGGTCGACGAACGGAGCACGTCCATCCGTCCGAGGTCGAGGGCGGTCAGGGCCTTCGAGAAGTGCGCCGTCGCTTCCACCTTCAGGTCGTTGTGCGCGGTAGCCAACGCGACGAGGCGGTCGGCGACCCCGTCGAGAACTTCCGGATCCTCGATGCAGTCGTACACCCGCGTCTGGCCCACCGCGAGCAGAACCTCGGTCGAGGCCCCCGGTGCCGCGAGGATGGCGCTCAGCTCGTCGGCCAGCTCGTCGCGCCGGAAGGCCTGATCGGGCCGGAAGCCGTTGATGAGGTGCGTCACCAACAGCCCCATGAGCATCGTCCGCAGCGGCGTCTCCTCGGACGGAAGCTCGATCAACGCCGCTTCGAGCGCCGCCAGACGCCCCGAGTCCGTCTCCCAGTACGGGTAGCGCCGGCCGTAGCCGACTGCCGCCCGGGCTTGGAGCACCGGGTCGCCGATGGCCACCGCAAGCGCCATCGCCTCCTTGAACCGCTCGTCCGCCTCCTCGGCCCGTCCGCGGTAGTGCAAGGCCACACCGAGGCGGACCAGAGAGTCGACATGGCCGCTCGACGCCGACGACCACAAGGTCACGGCCTGTTCGTAGCGGGCGATCGCCTCTTCGGCGGCCGCTGCCGCCAGCGCCTGGTCGCCCGCTCGAACGGCCCACATGGCCGCGGCCACGCTCGCTGTCGGGTCGACTTCTGCCACCGCAGCCCAGTGACGGGCCAGCTCGGCGGCCCGCTGCTCGGGAGAAGGTGCCAACTCCTCAATCGCCTGCGCCACGGCGCGGTGGACCGCAGCCCTGCGGACTTGGGAAAGTCGCTCGCCGACGGCGTCGCGGAAAAGGGCGTGGGAGAAGCCGAGCCGGCCCGGCCCCGTCTCGACGACCATCCCGGAGAGCAGCGCATCGTCGGCGGCATCGACCAGGGGGAGGCCCGAGACACCGAGGGCGGAGCCGGCAACGGCGACGTTGAATTCGCGACCGATTACCGCGCCGACCGAGAGCACGTCTACGCCCTGGCGCGACATCGACCCGAGACGTTTGGCGACCATGTCGCGGATGCGATCCGGCACCCCGGCGATTCCGTTCCCTTCAACCGCGATGACTCCGCTGGCGGGGTCCACCACGAATCCCGTGTCGAGGAGATGCATGGTGAGCTCTTCTGCGAAGAAGGGGTTGCCGTCCGTGGCCGACTGCACCGATTCGACGAGCGGGGAGGGTGCAGGAGCGCCGAGGAGGTCGGCGATCAAGCGGGCGAGCTCCCCATCGGCGAGCCCGTCCAGGCGGATGCGGGCCGTATCCACGTCCCGGCCCAGCTCGGCCAAGAGGCCGGTGGCCTGCTCGCTCAGCTCGGTCGGCCGGGCGGTGATCACCACCGCCAAGTCGGCCAGCCCGTAGTCACGGACCAAGTACGCCAGCAGGGCCAGGCTGGCGGCGTCGGCCCAGTGCAGGTCGTCGACCACCAACACCATCGGACTCCAGCGGGCGAGGAAACCCGACACCGCTTCGAAGAGCATGCGCTGTTCGCTGTCCGCCTCGGCCCGGGCGGGCGCGGAGAGCGGGCCGGCACGGGTCGTCAGCTCGGGCACCAGCCGGGTCAGCTCGCCCCGCCCGCCGAGAGCGGCCGCGAGCTCCTCGTCGTCCACCTGGGTCGAGATGTGACGGATGATCTCCACGAACGGCAGGTATGAGCCAAGGTCGTCCTGGCTGCAACGCCCCCACGACACCGTGGTGGCGGGTTCGAGGTCCTTCACGAACTCGGAGACCAGCCGCGTTTTTCCAATGCCTGACTCTCCGAGGACCTCGATGAACCGGCATCCACCGCCCGAGGAGCGCCGCAGCCGGCCGATCTCGTCGTCGCGCCCGACGAAGTCGGTCCGCCATCTCCTGCCTGCGGCATGCGGAAGACGAATGCGGCCGGTGGGGTCGGCCCGGGTGCGAGCCGGGACGTGGTCGGTCGGCCGCCGAGAGGCGTCTCGACCGTCGGCCGGCTCCTCGGCGGGCACGCGTGGTGGAGATCGCAGTGAGCGTGCGGGCCAAGTCGGCCATTTCTTCCGGATTGAGCTCCAGCGCCTTGGCCAGCTGGTGCAGTGTGGACATCCGAGGAGCTCTGTTCCGCCCGCGCTCGAGGGCGGCGATGGCGGTGGGACTCAGCAGGGCGCGCTCAGCGAGCGCCTCCTGGGTCAGTCCGTGCGCCATGCGGCGCTCGCGAAGCGCACTCCCGAACGTAACGGCCATGCCCACCTCGGACTCGGAGAGAACCTCTTGGTGGGGCCCACGAGTGCCATCTCCCGGTGGCGTCACGGACCCTGGCGTCATTCTGGCATCGGGACTCAGGTCTGACATGCACGTTGGGGGTGGAGGTGCGGGCCTGACGCTCGCCGGAGCGGCCCGAGGTTCCGGGCACTGCGGCCGAGGTCCGAACGCGGCAGATCCCAGCCGGCTCAGCCGGCTGGGATCTGCAACAGCTTTCTGGGTCGATTCCCTTTTGCGCTCGTGGCGACCTAAGGCGTCGCGAGCATCCCGTCGGTGTTGCCGGCGGCGTCGGTGTAGAAGCCGACGAGGTCACCGGCGTCGTTCTCGCCGTTGATCACGGTCGAGCCGATGCCGTTCGGGTCGTCGACGCTGTGCCAGCTGGGCGTACCGGTCGGGTTGTCGAGCACGAATCCGTGCATCACACCCGAACCGTCCAGGTACGAGCCGACGATCTGGTCCGAGGTGTTGATCCCGAACGCCTCGGTGCTGCTTCCGCCCGGGAACTGGAAGCGCGTCGCGTGCCCGTTGGACAACAAGAAGCTCGAGATCGTGCCGTCGGAGGCCTGGTCGAACCCGACGACCGCGCCGGCGTTGTTGATGCCCGTGGCGGTTGTGCTGCCCCCCTGCTTGGGGATCTTCGTGAAGACGCCGGTGGCCTGGTTCAACATGAAGCCGTGCGAGAGGCCGGTCGCGTCGTTGTAGAAGCCGACGGCGATGCCGTGGTCGTTGATGCCCAGGATCTGGTTCATGCTGCCGGGCATGTGCGGCGTGTTGGGGTCGGTGTACGAGGTGAAGACACCGTTCGAATCGATGAAGCCCTTGTTCGTCCCGTTGCCCTGGACCCAGAACCCGGCCGTCTCGCCCGTGTTGTTGATGGCGACGACCTGTGTCTGCACCGAGCCCGGGAAGTTCTCGTTCGTGTAGTTGGCCTGAGCGTACGGAGGATTCAGCACATAGCCCTTGTTCGGATGCTTGTGCGAGCCCTTGCCGAAGTAGCCGGAGATCACGTTGCTGTTGTTGATGCCCAGGAGCTGGTTGAACGTGGGATCGGCCTGGTCGTTCAGCGTCCTGAACGAGTACGCGTGGGGACTGGCGGCGTGAGCCGCTGACGGGGCGAGGGCGGCACCGCTGGCCGTCAAAGCGACCAGCGCGACCGCGGCCGCGCGCGAGTCGAGTGAAGCGCAAGTGGATGGACATTTTGGGGTTCCTTTCTCGGGGGTTTGGGTGCTTCCTTTGGGGCGATGACCTCATCGGTCGTCTCTTGCATCCTGAGCCGGAACCCTCGTGCTCACCAGGCACGCCACCCTCATCTTGACCCTCATTTTCGGTGAGGAAGGTAGAGGCGGCGCCCGCTTCAGGCGAGAAGGACGAAACCGGCGCCGCTTCTCCACAGTTGGGACCGGCACCGGTTGGGTGAGGCGGCTCGGATTTCTGGCCAGGCGCGCCGGAGCCCCGCCGTCGACGCTGAGGGCGGGGCTCCGGCTTCAGGCGGGAGGGACAGTCGGTGTGGTGCTCAGCCTTCGTTGACGTAGATGCCGAACGGGGCCGTGCTGACGAGGCTCTGCGAGGTGCCGCCGTTGATCGTCGACTTCGAGACGACGTCGTAGCTGCCCTCGAGCTGCTCGCCCGTGCCGGCGCCGTTGCTGATCGTGCCGGACAACGAGTAGGCCTTCGACGAGCCGCTGATGCTGACCGGCGAGATGGTCGGGTTCAAGCCCGCATCCTGGGGCCAGCTGACGGCGACGTTGCCGCTCAGCGTGGCGGCTTTCGCGCTCGGCCGAGCCGGTGAGGGTGCCGAAGAACGTGCCGCTGAAGCTCTGGGGGGTGCCGTCGAAGTTGCAGTTGCTCAGGGTTCCGGAGACGACGGCGGTCACACTGTGTGCGACTTTGGTCAGGCCCGGGAAGCTCTGGATCGTGCCGGTCCAGTTGAGGCACTCCTCGGTGGGCGCGAAGCCGTTCGGGTGAGCGTCGGACTGAGCGGCGAAGGCGCTCGACGCACCGGCGGTGGAGAGGGCGACCGCTCCGGCCACGATGGCGGCACGGGCGGCGTATCGGGTGATGGCACTGCGGTGAATGGACATTTCGGGGTTCCTTTCTGGGATGGTGGGGTGCTCGCTTTTTGGTGATGACCTCATCGGTCGTCCCTTGCATCGTGCGGCCGTTACCCCCTGGCCCACCAGGCACGCCACCCTCATTTGACCCTCATTTTCGGCGGCAGAGGTGGAAACAGCACCC
This sequence comes from uncultured Acidimicrobiaceae bacterium, assembly GCA_963767195.1. Lineage (GTDB taxonomy): Bacteria > Actinomycetota > Acidimicrobiia > Acidimicrobiales > RAAP-2 > Bog-473. Next base: position 31,266 of record CAVYDA010000003.1, read on the forward strand.
ATTTCCGTCGAGAAAGGCGGAGATGGCGACACTTCTCGGTCGGGCTCCGTCGGCGCCCCGGCCAGGGTCCGATCAGAGACCGCCGGTGCCGGGGCGAATCAGAAAGGTCGGTCGGCCCCGAGGGCGCGGCCCGGCGTGAACGTCACCGGCATGGTGACCACCCCGAACAGCTTGGGATTTCCCTGGTAGTACGTCGTCCCGGCTTGATCGACGACATAGTCGGGGATCCGGATGAGGACCTCGCGGATCATGACCTCGAACAAGACCCGCGCCACGTGCAGCCCGATGCAGCGATGTGAGCCGACACCGAAGGCGAGGTGTGGGTTGGGCGAGCGGTCGACGTCCACCTCCTCGGGATCGGGGAACACGGTCGGGTCGTGGTCGGCCCCGAGCCAGCTCATCATCACGAAGTCCCCGCGCCGTAGCTGCTGGCCACCCAGCGTCGTGTCGCGGGTACAGGTACGGGTGAGCGTCTCGTTGACGGAGGTCCAGCGGAGGTACTCCTCGCAGGCCGACGTGAGGAGCTCGGGGTTCTGGGCCAGGCGCTCTCGGAGCTCGGGTCGCCCGGAGAGGTCCACCAAGGCGAGCGAGGTGAGCGAGGTCGTGGTGTCCACGCCCCCTCCGATCAGGTTCCATATGACGGCGACCAGCTCGTCGTCGGTCATGGAGCGGCCCTCAATCTCCATGGTGACCAGACGCGAGATCAGGTCGTCACCGGGGCGATCGCGTCGATCTCCGAGCACCTCCTTGACCTCGGCGACCATCTCGGGGGTCCGCGCGACCGCGGCCTGGTACTCAGGCATCTGCTGGCCGTAGGCCGTCGCCGAGTGGAAGTACTCCGCCCAGTGACGCCACGTGGTCGGCGGGAGCCCCATCAGCTTCATGGTCCAGATGGCGGGCACGGGGCTGGTGAAGTCCACGACCAGATCCATCCGGCCTTCCTGAATCCTCTGGTCGAGGCACCAGGTGGAGGCCTGCTCCACGAAGGCGCGGTCCCGGTCGACGGCTGCGGGCAACATGAACGGATTGATGGCCCGTCGCAGCGCGGTGTGGCGGCCGGCCTCTGCCTCCGCGATCCCCACCGGCGGCAAGCCCTCGTCGCGGGGCACGCCCATGATGCCGATGCAGTAGAGGCCCCCGTCGTCCCCCGGGTCGAACCGCGGCGTGAAGGTCTCGCTGTCCCGGGCCACCTCTGCCACCTCGTCGTAGCCGGTGACGTACCAGTACCCGTACTTGGAGTTCCAGATCACCGGCGACTGACGGCGGAGCTCTTCGTTGTGCCCGAACCGCTCCGCCAGCCAGTCAACAGAGAGATGGTCGAAGTCGGCCTCCGCTCGCACGACCCTTGATCCTCGCCGGATCTGACGCAGGCGTCAAAGAGCGGGTGTCCGCCGATCGGCTTGACACCGATTCCGTTCTTGGCGAGGGTGCTGGCGATGCACCAGTGGAAGAGGGACGCCACCGTGGGCGGGCGGACCATTCCCGAGCAGCCCGACCTTCGACGCATGCGTGCCGAGCGTCACGCGCGGCTCCAGGAGGAGCTGGCGCGCCAGGATCTGGACGGACTGGTCCTCTTGGGCAGCACGGCGGTCTCGTATGCCGCAGGACTGGCCGTGCCGGCTGAGGACAGCGGCCGATCGGGGATCTTCCGCCCCGTGGTCGTCGTGGCCAAGGGCGAACGCGCGCCGCACGTGTACACCATGGCGCGCGACGGGCTCCCCCCGAGCTTCCGGCGGACCACGCCCACGGACCGCTTTTCCCCGACCTCGAGGACGGGGCGGACGAGTTGGTCCGGGCCTTGTCGGATCACTTTCCCGCCGGCTCGCGGTTGGCCGTCGACGACCAGACCCACCCGATGCTGCGACGACTGGGAGCGTACGCGTGGCGCGACGGGCGGACGGCGCTGGCCCCGGCGAAGCTGCGCAAGACCCCCGACGAGGTCGCCTGCATCCGAGAAGCGCAGCGCCTCTCGGAGCTCGCCATGGTCGACGCCCGGAGAGCGCTTCGGCCCGGAGTGCGACAGAGCGACCTGAGCGCGGTTTTCCTGCGTCGGGCGTTCGAGCTGGGCGCGTCCGCGGGCTCCATCGACCCGATCTGGCAGGTGATGCCGCCCCGGAAGGACCAGGGCCCGTGGACTTCGCACGGAGGTCTCGCCTATCCCACGGCCACCACGGATCGCTACGTGCGGGAGGGCGATGTGATCTGGGTCGACGCGGGCATCGAGTGGAACGGGTACGCGTCCGACTACGGGCGGACGTGGATCACGAGCGTCGACCAAACCGTTCCGACTTCGCGTCAGCGCGAGCAGTTCGGCCAATGGCGCCGTGTCGTCGACGCGACATTGGAAGTTCTCAAGCCCGGTGTGAGCGCGACCGCGCTGTCGCACGCCGCGACCGGGGCCAACGACGGCGTCCGCCCGTGGATCGAGCACTTCTACCTGGCCCACGGAGTGGGGACCGACAGCGCCGAGATGCCGCTCGTCGGCACGGATCTCGGTGAGGCATTCGACGACGCACAGGTCATGGAGCCCGGCATGGTCCTCGTCCTCGAACCCGTGATCTGGGACGACGGGGCAGCAGGGTACCGGGCCGAGGACATCGTCGTCGTCACCGACGTCGGTTGGGAGCCGCTCAGCGGTTCGACCTACGACCCCTTCGGAGTGCCCCGATGACCTCGTCCGGACCGGGTCGCGAGCCGGGAGCCGGGACCATGGCGCTCGAGGACTCGGCCCGTGCCGACTTCGGCCGACTCCGCCGGCAGCGACGTCGTCGGCTCTTCGACGCCCTCGCCGAAGAGGGTTTGGACGCCCTTGTTCTCGGTCGCTCCGCCAACGTGCGCTATGCCTCCGGGGCCCGCCAGCTCTGGAGGGCGGGCAGCGCGCCTTTCGGTCCGGTGAGCGTGGTGATCCGGGAGACCGAGCGAGTGCACCTCCTCTCGACGTGGGACGAGGGCGTGCCGCAGGAGATCGATCACGAGGACCTGTACCCCTTGACGTGGAACCCGGCCAATCTCGTCGCTTCACTGAAAGCGATCCCGGGCCTCCGGGCCGCCGGTCGGGTGGGGACGGACGGCCTGACACCCGCCTTCGCCGCACAGTTGCACGATGTCGCACCCTCCGCCGATCTGGCGGACGCAGCACCCGCCCTCTGGCGGGCGCGACGGAAGAAGACCCGCGACGAGCTCGCCTGCCTGAGAACAGCGGCTGCCCTGGCCGAGGCGGCGCTGGAGGCCATGCGCCAGCGCGTCGAGCCCGGGGTGAGCGAACGCGTGTTGCTGGCCGCGTACTACGAGGCCATTGCTCGCAGCGGCGTGCCCGCTCCGCCGAGCGAGAGCGTCGCCTTCGCCACCTCCAACGACGGGCCGGTCGGATACCGCAGCCTGGCCCGTCACCGAGCCGTCGGTGACGGCGAGCTGGTCGTTCTGACCCCGGGCGCGTGCTACGCGGGCTACGAAGCCGACGTGGGCACGACCGTCCTCTCGGGCGCGACAGCGCCCGGCGGCGCGGACCGTCTCGCCGAGCGCTGCCGGCACGGTCTCGACGTGCTGCTCGACGCCTGCCGTCCGGGCGCGACCGGGGCCGACCTCTCTCTCGCCTGGCAGGAGGCGGGAGAGGCCGCGGGTCCGGTCGTGCTGGCGCACGGACTGGGCCTCGGCGTGGAGCCGCCCGTGATCGGCTTCGGACGCGGCATGTCGGCGACGTTCGACGAGGACTCGGTCATGTGCGTCCAATCGTGGGTGAGCGCAGACGGGACCGGTGGTTGCCTCGAGCGCGCCACGGTTCTGGTCACCGCGGACGGTCCCGAGCTCTTGACGCGACGGGCCCCGTTCGTCTTCGCCGCCTGACGTCGCGGGCGCTCGACGTCCGCCGAAAGGAGGTATCACGACGTTGCCCCGATGTGCTGGCACGAGTAGTACTCGTCACCGGCGCGGTCGCCGTCCCCCGGGCGATATCGCGGAACTCGAGGATCGGTCTACGCGTCGACGGTGTAACTGGTCATCGACAGAGACCCCGAGGTGTACCCGTCGACGAGGACCTCCGGTGAGCCACCACTGGCCGCCACGAGTCCGGCGAAGTGGAGCAAAGGGATGAAGTGGTCGGGAGTCGGCACGGCGAGGTCGTAGTCCGCGTGCTCGGTGAGGCGCAGGATCTCGCCCGGGGAGCCCGTCATGACCGAACGGACGGCCTCGTCGAATCGACGGGCCCAGTCGAAGCCGCCCTCAGGCTGCGACCAGTCGATCCGGCCCAGGTTGTGTACGACATTGCCGCTACCGACGACGAAGATTTCTTGCGCGCGCAGCGGGGCCAGGCGTGTGCCGATTTCAAAGTGGTAGTCGAGCGGCTCGAGGGCATTGATGGAGAGCTGCACGACGGGTACGTCCGCGGCCGGGAACGCGTGGGCGAGGACGGACCACGTGCCGTGGTCAAGACCCCAGCTGTCGAAGTCGAGCCCCGCCCAACGGGGTTCGAGTGCCTCGACCACCTCAGCCGCGACGTCCGGATCGCCCGGTGCGGGATAGTCGAACGCGAAGAGCTGGTCGGGAAAGCCGTAGAAGTCGTGGATCGTGCGCGGCCGGGCCATGGCGGTGACCGCGGTGGCGTTGGTGTACCAGTGCGCGGAGACAGCCAGGATGGCGCGAGGACGCGGGACGTGCTCGCCGAGCACGGACCAGGCCCTGGTGTACCGGTTGACCTCCAGCGCGTTCATCGGATTGCCGTGTCCCACGAACGCGGTGGGCATGAGGCCGGCCATTGAGCTCAGCCCCCCAGGACGAGGTGCGGGTACGAGGACGGCAGGCCGGGCACCGGCCCATGGTCGCACCTCAGCGGACCTCCCCTGACTTCCCGAGCAGGAACGCCACGCTGGAAAGTGAGCGTTCGCCTACTTCCGACTACAGTGGCTCAGGGCCGCACCCGGAAAGAGCGGACGCGGACCCACGAAAACCGAACAAACTGAACATCGAACAACCGAACACAGAACAAGGGAGCACCGGTGAGCCTGGTCGATGAGCTACGAGTGGTCGACGCCGACTCCCACATGACGGAGCGCCACGACCTCTTCACCGAGCGCGCGCCGAAGGGGTATGAGGACAAGGTTCCCCATGTCGAGCGGATCGACGACATGGACATGTGGGTGATTGAGGGGAAGACGTTCGGAAAGGCCGGTTCGGGAGGCACCGTCGATCACGATGGCCACAAGCATCCGTTCCGCGACTCCCAGGGTGGGACCTGGGGCATCGGCGACGTGCACCCCGCGGCGTGGGACCCCAAGGAACGACTGCTCCTCATGGACGACCTGGGCATCGACTCGCAGGTCCTGTACCCGAACTCCATCGGCATCGGCGGACAGAACCTGGCGAATTCGGTCCATGATCCGACGTTGCTCCGGTTGTGCGTCGAGCTCTACAACGACGCCATGGCCGAGGTGCAGGAGGAATCGGGGAACCGGTTGCTGCCCATGCCGATCATGCCAGCCTGGGACATCGACGCCTGTGTCCGCGAGGCCAAGCGTTGTGCCGCCATGGGCTACCGGGGCGTCAACATGACGGCCGACCCCCAGGACTCAGGTTCGGCCGACCTGGGAGACGCGGCTTGGGACCCGTTCTGGGAGGTCTGTTCCGGCCTCGACCTGCCGGTGCATTTCCACATCGGCGCGAGCCAGACGTCGCTGGCCTACTTCGGCACCACGTATTGGCCCAGCCAGGACGATTACGTCAAGCCGGCCATCGGAGGAGCTTCGCTGTTCCAGAACAACTCTCGGCTCCTCCTCAACAGCGCCTATTCGGGCATGTTCGACCGTCATCCGCAGCTCAAGATGGTGTCCGTCGAGAGCGGCATCGGCTGGGTGCCCTTCATGCTCGAGGCGATGGACTACGAGCTCGAGGAGAACGCGCCGGAGTGGTTCCACAAGTTGCAGAAGATGCCTTCGGACTACTTCCGCGACAACTGGTACGCCACGTTCTGGTTCGAGTCGGGACGCGGTGACCTGCAGCACCTCATCGACGCCGTCGGCGAGGACAACGTCATGTTCGAGACAGATTTCCCGCACCCGACCTGCCTGCACCCCAACCCCTTGAAGATCGTGGAGGAGAAGATCTCGACCCTGCATCCCGAGACGCAGCGCAAGGTGATGGGCGAGAACGCGGTACGGCTCTATCGGCTCTGAGCCGCAATCTGCCGGAGCCGGGAGGGACGACTACGCGGGCTGTCGCGCGAGCCGGGGTGTGAAGACGATCGGGACGTTGAGCGGCGAGCGGTTCAGGGCCGAGTGGAAGGGCAGCGGCTCGACCCCCGGCGCCAAGCGGAGGTCACCCAGACGCTGGACGATCTCGTGGACAGCGACGCGCAGGTTCAGGCGCGCCAGGTTGGAGCCGGTGCACCGGTGCGGGCCGGCGCCGAAGGCAAGGTGCCGGTTTCCCGCTCTCTCGGCCACGAAGTGTCCGGCGTCGGAGAACTCGCCCTCGTCCCGATTCGCCGAAGCCCAGTAGATGAGGACTTTGTCCCCAATCTGGATCGGTTGCCCCCCGATCTCCACGTCCGCCATGGCGGTGCGTGCGATGGCGATGAATGGTCCCTCCAGGCGGAGCAGTTCTTCGACCGCGTCCGGGATCAGCTCGGGCTTCTGGCGGAGGAGGTCGGGGATGTCCGGCTCGTGGCAGAAGCGGATCATGAACTGGCCGAGCGCCCCGGCCGTGGTGTCGAGGCCACCAAGTATCAGCAGCTGAATCATCCCGATGATCTCTTCCTCGGTGATGGGCCGGCCCTCGATCTCCCCACCGAGGATGGCGTCGACCACGTCGCCGCGGGGGGCCGAGCTGCGCCGCTGCGCCACGAACTCGAGGATCCAGTCGTACATACCCTTCCAGGCCTCGCCGCGTTTGGGGTTCGTGGGCATGGACGCCGCCATCGACATGGCGTTGATCTGCGCCACCTCGTCCGACGGGGCGTGGAGCACCATCTCGAAGAACGCGAGACCCGGGAACGGCCGGGCGAACTCGCTCATGAAGTCACACTCGCCCCGATCGACGAACTCGTCGATGAGGCGCGTCACCAGCTGACGAGTGCCCTCCTCGTACTGCGCCGCCGCCGCCGGCGTGAAATACGAAGCGATCAGCCGCTTGTACTCGCGGTGCAAGGGAGGGTCGACGTGTTCGGGTATGGCCTTGACCGGCGTCTGCGTCCCGGGCACCGAGACGCCGTGCGCCGAGCTGAAGGTCTTCCAATCCTGCGCGACGCGGAGCACGTCCTGGTAGCCGGTGACGATCCAGTACCCGTCGTGCGCGTCGGACTTCGCCACGGGACACCGTGTCCGCATGAAGTCGAGCGTCTCGTTGAGGTGCTGCGCCACCGCCGGCGCGAGGTAGTCGAAGTGATGCTCGCACCATGGCGCGTCCGGCATCTCCGCGCCCGGCATCTCGGCGCTCGGCACGGCCGCTTCCATCGCCCCGGCAGAGTAACAGAGTGAGCGATTACTTGCTACAGTCCGCGGCGGCGCCCCCGCGCCACGGAAGGGAGGCCCTCATGCTCGACAAGGCCACGGTCGAGCGCCTGGCCCACCACTGGGAGGCCGGATGGAACGGACGCGACCTGGACCTCATCATGGAGCCGTTCGCTGACGACATCGTGTTCGGCTCGCCCTACGTGGCGAAGCAGCTCGGCGACCGGGCACAGGGCATGGTCGAGGGTCACGGCGAACTCAGGGCGTACGTGTCGGCTGCGCTCGAGCGCGCCGGCGACGTGCGCTACACCTTGCGTGATTGCTTTGCCGGGACCGACTCGGTGGTCCTGCTCTACACCTGTCACCTCCCCGGTGGCGTCGACAGGCCGGGCGCGGACTTCATGCGGGTCGGTGCGCAGGGCCAGGTGCTCGAATGGCGGTGCCACTACGACTCCGACCCGACCGCGTGGCGCGCGTGAAGCGACCTGTCCGGTTCGACTGTGGCCGGTCCGCGGCGGCCAAGGCACGTTCTGGGTCTGCGCCATGAGCGGCCCACTGCACGGTTTCCGGATCGTCGAGCTCGCCGGGATCGGCCCCGGCCCGTTCGCGGGGATGCTGCTCGCCGACATGGGTGCCGACGTGGTGCGGATCGACCGGCCCGGCACCGCCGGGAACGAGCCCGACCGGGCCAGGTTCGACGTGCTGGCTCGCGGGCGGCGCTCGGTCGCCGTCGACCTGAAGCATCCCGAAGGAACCGAGGTCGTGCTGCGCCTGGCCGAGCAGGCCGACGCCCTCGTCGAAGGGTTCCGTCCCGGGGTGACCGAACGGCTCGGTGTCGGTCCGGACGACTGCCTGGCCCGCAACCCGCGGCTGGTCTACGGCCGCATGACGGGTTGGGGACAGTCCGGTCCGCTGGCCCAGACCGCGGGTCGCGACGTCAACTACGTCGCGCTCAGCGGCACTCTCGCCATGATCGGGCGCCGGGACGAACCTCCCGTGCCGCCGCTCACGCTGCTCGGCGACTTCGGCGGAGGAGGGATGCTGCTGGCCTTCGGGGTGGCGTGCGCGCTGCTCGAGGTCGGGCGTTCGGGTCGGGGACAGGTGGTCGACGCGGCGATGCTCGACGGCGCCGCGTTGCTGGCCACCATGTTCCACGGCATGCGGGCGTCGGGCGAGTGGTCCGACGAACGCGGGACGAACCTCCTCGACACGGGTGCGTTCTTCTACGAGGTCTACGAGACGGCCGACGGCCGGTACATCTCCCTCGGCGCCCTCGACGCGGCCTCCTATGAGCTCATGGTCCGCCTGACCGGGCTGGCCGACGACGGCGGTCCGGTGCCGGACCCCGGCGACCGGTCGGCCTGGCCGTCGATGAAGGCGCGCCTGGCGGCGCTGGTGCGGACCAGGACGCGGGACGACTGGTGTCGCCTGCTCGAGGGCACCGACGCCTGCTTCGCCCCGGTGCTGGAGCCAGGTGAGGCTCCCGGCCACCCGCACAACAAGGAGCGGCGCACGTTCGTCGAGATCGAGGGGGTGGTCCAGGCGGCACCCGCGCCGCGCTTCAGTCGCACCGCGCCCGGGCCGCCCGGGCGGCCGGCGCGGGCGGGCGAGCACTCCGAGGAGGCCCTGACCAGCTGGGGCTTCTCAGCCGCCGAGATCGCCCGCCTGCGCCAGTCGAGGGCCGTAGTCCAGCGCTGATCCTGCGGCCGGCTCCGCCCGAAGTAAGTGAGCGCCCACCTACAAAATGTGCTACAAAAGTGGCATGCACGTTGGATTCGGGCCGCAATTCCACAATCTCGACCGTCAGCTGACCGACCTCGAGGCCTATCGCCGCGACCTCGAGCTCGCAGCCAGAGCCGAAGAGGTCGGGTTCGACTCGGTGTGGACGTCCGAGCACCACTTCTCGGACTACCAGCTGACGTCGCAGATGCTCATGTTCTTGTCCTGGGTGGCGGGTCAGACCTCACGCGTCAGGCTCGGCACCATGGTGACCGTCCTGCCCTGGCACGACCCGGTGCGGGTCGCCGAGAGCTTCTCGGTGCTCGACCACCTCTCGGGAGGCCGCGCCATATTGGGGATGGGCCGGGGTCTCGGCCGTGTCGAATTCGACGGCCTACGGGTGGACATGGCCGAGTCGCGGCGCCGGTTCACCGAGTACACGCCGGCCATCCTGAACGCGTTGGAGACCGGGTACATCGAGTCCGACGGCGAGCTCTACCGCCAGCCCCGCGTCGAGATCCGACCCAAGCCGTTCAAGAGCTTCAAGGGCCGCACCTTCGCCTCCGCGGTTTCGCCCCAGTCGATGGAGCTGATGGCACAGCTCGGCGTCGGCATCATGGTCATCGCGCAGAAGCCGTGGGAGGTGGCCGAGGCGGAGCTGGCCGAGTACCGGCAGCGCTACCGCGAGCTCAACGGGTTCGAGGCGCCCAAACCCATCCTCGTGGTGGTCACCGCGGTCACCAAGGATCGGGCCGAAGCTCGGCGCATCCGGGAGACCTACCTGCAGCGCTGGGCCCGCTCGACCGTCGAGCACTACCAGTTCGACAACATCGGCTTCGCCGACATCGAGGGCTACGAGTACTACGCCGCGCTGGCGAAGAACATAGAGAAGCACGGTCTGGAGAACTTCTGTGGCTTCCTGGCCGACCTGCAGGTCTGGGGCACGCCCGACGAGGTGACCGAGAAGCTGGTCGACTACGTCAAGCGGACCGACGCCGGCGGACTGGTGGTGCCGCTTTCGTTCGGCGGTCTGCCGCCGGAGGAGACGAAGGCCAACTTCGATCTCTTCGCCGCCGAGGTTCTCCCCGAGCTGCAACGTCTCGACGTGGGTGGCGACATCGGCGTCACCTACGACGCGGCCACGGCGCTCCAGCCCTCGGTCTCGGTCGACTGACCGCCGTTAGACCTCTATGACGGTGGCGGTGCCCATCCCGCCGCCGGCGCACATGGCCGCAACCCCGATCCCGCCCCCGCGCCGACGCAGCTCGTAGGCCAGCGTCGTCACCATCCGCGTCCCCGTCATCGCGACGGGGTGGCCCAGGCTGCATCCGCTCCCGTTCGGGTTGACCCGGTCGGGGTCGATCCCGAGGGCGTCCACCGTCGCCACGCACATGGAGGCGAACGCTTCGTTGACCTCGAAGAGCGCGACGTCCTTCAAGCTCAGCCCGGCACGCTCGAGGGCCTTGGGGATCGCCGTGATGGGAGCCAGACCGGTCTCGACGGGCGGCACGCCGACGGCGGCCCAGCTCCGTATCCGCGCCAGGATCTCGAGGCCCTCGACCTCGGCCAGGTCGGACGCGGCGACCACGATCGCGCCCGCACCGTCGTTGACTCCCGACGAGTTGCCCGCCGTGATGCTGAACCCTTCGATCTCGGGGTGCAACGGCTTCAGCGAGGCGAGCTTGTCCAAGGAGGTGTCGCGCCGTGGGTGCTCGTCCACCGCGAACGTGAGCTTCGTCCCGTCGCGTCGCGTGACCTCGACGGGGATCACCTCGTCGTCGAACCTGCCGGCGTCGATGGCGTCGATCGCCTTGCGGTGCGAGTGATAGGCCCACTCGTCCATGGCCTCGCGGGACACGCCCGCCAGGCGAGCCGCGTTCCACCCCACGGTGATGGACATGTCGGCCGTCGGCGCGTCGTCCGTCGGCGGATGGCTCGGCGAGATCCAGCGTTCCGTCCATTCGTCGGTCCCCGGCACGCGCCGCGTGCACACCGGGGCGAGCGAGGCCGACTGGACCCCGCCGGCGACGACGGCGGACTCCATGCCCGAGAGGACCGACGCCGCCGCCATGTTGGTGACGGCGAGGCCGGAGGCACAGTGCCGGTTGAACGCGGTGCCTGCGGCGGACACCAGACCGGCGGCGATGGCGGCGTGACGGGCGATCGCTCCGCCGCCCGCCAGCGACTCGCCGTAGAAGACCTCGTCGATGCGCTCGGGCGCGAGCCCGGAGCGGGCCACCGCCTCGGCCACCGTGAGCTCGGCCAGGTCGAAGGGGTCGGTGTCGGCGAGGGTGCCCCGGTGGGCCGTCCCGATAGCCGTCCGGCAAGCCGAGAGGATGACAGCATCCGTCACGAGAACCTCCAAGGTGCGGTGGCCGGTCCGGTTGCGGGTGCCACGGCCCGAACACTACTGTGCCAGAGAGAGGGAGCGTTCACTTATTTCCGCACGGGCGAGCCCGCCAGGGGCGCTCCGACCGAGGGAGTTGCTGCCGGTGGCCAAGGGAATCATGGTCGTGGAGTCCGAGCCCGTGGACCCCGGAGCGGAGGACGAGTACGACCGCTGGTACCGCGAGGTCCACATCCCTGAGCTCTTGGCGGTGCCCGGGTTCGCCGGTGCCCGGCGGTACCGGATCCGGGAGGACCTCGGCCATGGGGAGAGCCACAAGCTCCGGTTCCTCACGGTCTACGAGCTCGAGGCCGACGACCTCGCTGCCCCCCTGACGGCGATGCGGGCTCGGCCGCGCCCGGAAGGCGCCACCCCGCCGCTCTCACCCTCGACCGTCGTGACCGTCTACGAGCTCGTCGAGTGACGGGCTCCTCTGCGACCGGCCAGGTCGACCTTCTCTTGCGAAACGGCGTCGTCATCGACGGGACCGGGGCTCCGGCGCGCGCGGCCGACGTGGCGGTCGGTGCCGGCCGCATCCTCGCCGTCGCCGGTCCCGGGGAGTTGCCGGCCTCCTCTGCCGCCGAGGTGATCGACCTCGGGGGGCTCGCGCTCGCCCCCGGCTTCATCGACGTCCACACCCACTATGACGCGCAGATCCTCTGGGACGGCGACCTCACTCCGTCGTCTTGGCACGGGGTGACGAGCGTGATCATGGGGAACTGTGGGTTCGGGGTGGCCCCCACACGGCCCGAGCACCGCGACATCGTGGTGCGACTGCTAGAGAACGTGGAGGGCATGTCGAAGGAGGCGCTCGACGCCGGCGTCGACTGGTGCTTCGAAACCTTCCCCGAGTACTTCGACGCGCTGGACCGCCGGCCCAAGCGGCTCAATGTCGGTGCGTTCGTCGGCCACTCGCCGTTGCGGCTGTGGGTGCTCGGCGGCGAGGAGCGGCCCGCGTCCCCCGGTGAGGTCGCCGAGATGCGCGACCTGGTGGGCCAGGCCCTCGACGCCGGCGCGATCGGTTTCTCGACGTCGCGCCAGCCCGCGCACCAGGGGGCTTACGGTCGCCCTGTCCCCAGCCGTTTCGCCGAGCTCGACGAGGTCGACGCGCTCGCCTCGGTGCTGGGGGAGAAGGGTCTTGGCGTCCTCCAGGTGTCCATCGGTCCCGGTCTCTTCGTCGAGCAGTTCTCCGATCTGGCCACGCGCTGACGGCCGGCCCGTGACCTGGACGGCCCTGGTGGCGCGGGCGGACAAACCGGGCGCGGCGCGGCGGACCGTGGAACGCGGGGCAGCGCTGCCTGGCGAGGTCTACCCGCAGATCGCCTGCCGGCCCATCGTGATGCAGATCACACTGGCCGACCCCGGCCCGCTGGCCGAGGTCGACGAGTGGAAAGAGGTCCTGGCCGTGCCGCGGGACAAGCGCGCCGACCTCTATCGCGACGAGGCCTGGCGCGACCGGGCACGCCGACCGACTCTCGCCGCCTGGGCGCACCGCTGGTCGAAGGTCGACGTCGAGGAGACAACGGTGCACGGCAGCATCGTGGGCATCGACCTCGAAAAGCTCGCAAGCGAGCGTGGGACCACGCCCTTCGACCTCATGCTCGACCTCGCCCTCGCCGACGACATGGCCACCCGCTTCCGCGTGGTCATGGACAACGACGGCGACCACGAGATCGGCGAGCTGCTGGCCGACCGCCGCACCCTCCTCGGCCTGTCCGACGCCGGCGCGCACGCCAGCCAACTCTGCGACGCCTGCTACTCGACCCACCTGCTCGGGCACTGGGTGCGCGAGCGCGAGGCCCTGTCGCTCGAGGACGCGGTCTGGCGCCTGACGGGCCATCCGCACGAGGCCTTCCGCATCGAAGGCCGCGGCCTGGTCCAGCCCGGCTTCCACGCCGACCTCGTCGCCTTCGACCCGGCCACCGTTGGGACGGCTCCGGTGGAGCGCGCCCACGACCAACCGGGAAGGGCCGACCGGCTCCTCGTCCGCAGCACCGGCGTCGAGCACGTCTGGGTCAACGGCGTCGCCGTCCGACGCAGTGGCGTGGACCTCCCCGGCGTCGCGCCGGGCGAGCTCGTTCGGTCCTCGCCCTGAGCTTCCGTTTCAAGAGCCTCTGGCTTTCTGGCGACAAATGAGAGCGAAACGAACCGCGCCTCTACACACCCCTACAGGTTCGAGTTGTCGACGATCTGCGCGATCTCTACAAAATCGATCCTTCGGCTGACCCCGTAGAGGCCGGTGACGCGCTCTCGAAGCTCCTCAGAAAAGAAGGCATCAGCGGCCTCTCGGGACGCCCATACGTAGAAGTTCGTCGCTCGCTGCTGCTTCTCATCGAAGGTAAAGAACTTGAACCGCAGGCCGGACATACCTTCGAACACGGCTCGGGCCTTGTCAGCCACATCGATGACCCGATCGCGATCGAAGTCACCGTCAAAGTCGAACGTCACGTTTACGCCGATCAAGGCAGGCTCCTCTCTTGCCAGTCATCCATGTGCCAGTGCGCTCGGGACCTGGACGCGAATTGGGGTTGATGCGGAGCGCCGAACACACTCCGGCGCAGGTGGCGAAGCGGCACCCACGACCAGGGGTCGGACCACGGGACTGATCCATCGGAGGCGATCGTGCCTGAGTTCTCGGACTTCAAACGAAGCAGCGCCAATATCGGCGACGGTGTCACGGTTGCATTGGCAGCCGCAGGCATACCAACTCCAAGGCAGATTGAACCTGTCCTGCCAGCGTGCCGCCCGAGGTGACGCTGATCGAACGTGCTCGGCAAAGAGGAACTGGCCGCCGGGGCGGAGGACTCTCGCCACCTCGGCCAGCGCCCGTTGAGGATTCGTAACCGTGCAGAACACCAACGTGGCGACCACGGTGTCGACGCTGGCGTCATGGAAAGGAAGCCTTTCGGCCGGCGCGACGATGACGGAAGCTTCCAGTGACGAGGAGCGGGCCCGCTTGCGTAACTTCGCAGCCATGTGCGGATTCGGTTCGGTCAGGAGGAGCTCGGAGACCGTCTCGGGGTAGTGGCTCAAGTTGAGACCGGTACCGGCACCCAACTCGACCACTCGCCCGGTCGACCGGCTCACGAGGTCCTTGCGCACGTCCCGAAGACCCCGGCGCTCGGCGAACAAGAACGCCGTGTCGTACACGCGAGGGAAGGCTCGTCCCCAGGTGGCCTCATAGACGGGGCCCGGCATCTCGCCTCCCCTCGAACACGCAAAGCCCTGCACAGGTAAGTGCGGCAAAATGACGCGGCAACGAACTGAAAGAACAGCCGATGCCGGTGTTTGGCGAGGGCGGTCCTAGGGATCGGTTTTCATTGGTCATGCCCTCATTGTCGAGGGCCGGTCGACCGATGTCAGGCGTAGAACTACCTCAACTTTGCGCCTGCGAGGCTATCCACCATGCGGCGACCTGTGCCCTGGAGCGAACACCCAGTCTGATGCGAATCCTCTCGAGGTGACCTTCGGCGGAGCGCTCATCGATTCCCAGTCGTTGCGCGATGTCTCGATTCGTGAGTCCCTGGCTGACCAGTTCCGCCACCTCCTTCTGCCTTTTCGTGAGCACAGGAGCGGCGCTCCGTCGTAGAGATCGAAGGCCGAGGAACCGTCGGACCTCGTCGACGAGGGCGTCGACATCGCCTATATGGGGGAGATGCGATCGTCCGGGGAGTTCGACCAGTCGCGCACCTCCGATGCGGGAGGCAATGAGCCGGCTCTGTTCCAAAGGGGCGGCGCGGTCGCGATCGCGGTGGAGCACAAGTGTCGGGGCGGTGATGTCACCGAGACAATCGAGCACATCCACGGAGTAACTCGCGACGAGGAGTTCGGCCGCCATCTCCGCCGACGAGGCCTGGCGTTGATAGTTGGCAAGTGCGGCGCTCGTCGCAGCCGATGCCTCCGGAGCAAAGATCTCGGTCAGGACATCGGATCCCAAGCCCCAATGGCTGCGGACGAGTCCCACCACGTGCTCACGCACTTGTGGAGTTGCGATATCGGCCCCTCGCGCCCAGCCACCGTAGAGGATCAGCCGATTGACCGTTTCGGGATTTCTGGCGGCCCAGTCGATGGCTATCGGCACACCCAGCGAGCTGCCCATGAGGTCGAATGTGGCACCGCCCGCGGCGGACATGACGGAGTGGAGCGTGTCCCGCTCGAGTTGTAGCGACCACTTCGCCGCTCGAGGACGCTCGGACAACCCACAGCCGGGGCGGTCGTAGCGCACCAGTGTTCTCCCGCGGGCGAGCGCCTCCAGAAACGAGCGTTCCTCGAGCAGAGCCCAGCTCAATTCAAGATGGCTCAGCCAACCACCGACGAAGATGAGGAAGGGTCCGGCGCCGGTCGTTGCGTACGCCACCGACGTCCCGTCGGGCAGAGCGGTCGATCCGACAGTCTGTTCCACCTACAACTTCTCCATCCGAGCGTGAAGTCGGTCATGTCGCCCGGAGTGACACAGCCCGACTCTCCGGAGGTCCCGCACGCGCAAAGTCTGCCTGACGCCCGGCGTCAGACGTCCGGGTCGGGGACGGCACGGAGATACGGCGCCATCATGAGCGGCGTCACGCTCAGCACGCCTGACTCGACCGGGAGCACGACGCCTGTGATCCAGCGCGCTTCGTCGCTGGCGAGGAACGTCGCGGCGTGGCCGACGTCCCACCCGGTGCCCGGGGTGCCGAGCAGTCCCGCCTCGGAGCGGAGCGTGTTCATGAACTCGGCCCGCGGGCCGGGCGCGGAGACCGACAGCACCATGGGCGTCGTGATGTGCCCGGGCGCGATGGCGTTGACTCGGATGCCCTGGCGCCCGTGGGAGTAGGCCATGTCGACCGTCATCGCGATCAGCGCTCCCTTGGCGGCCGAGTACGCCAGCGTCCCGTCGCCGCGCAGGGCGGAGATCGAAGAGACGTTCACGACCGACCCTGCGCCCTTGTCGGCCATCACCGGCACGGTGTACTTCGACGCCAAGAACGCCGTCCGCAGGTTGATGTCCATGGCCCGGTCCCACGCCTCCTCGGTCGTGTCGACCACCGTGCCGAGGGACGCCAGCCCGATGTTGTTGACGAGCACGTCGACGGTGCCGAACGCGCCGACGGCGGCCTGGACCATCGCCTCGCACTCGGACGCCTTGGTCACGTCGGCCCCGAAGACCTCGGCCTTGCCCCCCTCGTCGGCGATGACGACCCGTGTCTCCTCGGCGCGTTCGGGGTGCAGGTCGACCAGGAGCACCCGCGCCCCTTCTCGCGCCAGCAGGATCGCCGTCGCCTTGCCGGTTCCCACGCCCGGCCCCGGGGTCGATCCGGCCCCGGTCACGATGGCGACCTTTCCCTCCACCCGTCCGGCGCGTTCTGCCATCCGTCGTCCTCCTCTTGCTCTCGAACTTGCTCTCGAACTCGAAACTCTCTCGGACTACCAGCGCGTGAGCAGCGCTGCGCCCGCCTCAATACCGCCGACGTTGGTCACCGCGGCCACCTCCGCCCCGCGCACCTGACGGTCGCCGGCCTCACCGCGTAGTTGGCGCACTGCCTCGGCGGTGTGCCCGAACGCGGCGTGGAGCCGTCCACCCGAGAGCTGCCCGCCCCAGGTGTTGAGCGGCAGTTCGCCCTCGAGCGAGATGCGGGTCCCTCCCTCGACGTAGGAGGCCGCCTCGCCCGTACCGCAGAAGCCCAACGCCTCGAGCCACCAGACCACCTCAATGGTGAACCCGTCGTAGAGCTGGGCCACATCGACGTCGCGGGCCGAGAGCCCGGTCCGGTTCCACATCGCTGCAGCGGTGGCGTGGCCCACCCGGCCCATGTCCTGCCACTGCTCCCACGATGGTCGGCCGTCGACCACCCCAGCCATCGCCTCAATCCGCACCGGCGCACGCAGGTCGGGCGCCGTCTCAGCCGCCGAGACCACGATGGCCGTCGAGGCGTCGACCGGGACGTCGCAGTCGTAGAGGCACAGCGGGGTCGAGATCATCCGCGCCGCGAGGTATTCGTCCAGGCTCAGCGGCTCCCGGTACACGGCCTGCGGGTTGCGCGTCGCGTGCTCGCGTTGGGTGACCGGGATCCATCCCAGCTGCTCCCTCGTCGCCCCGTACTCGTGCATGTAGCGGGTGGCGAAGGGGGCGATCTGGCACACGGGCGACAGCGCGCCGACGGGCAGGAGCCACGCCAGTGGACCCTCGGCCTCGGGGTGCACCGAACCGTAGGCCGGCCGCCCGCCGGCCCGCCGCGCCGCGCTGCCCTCCTTGACCGTGCGCCAGATCACCACGTGGCGCGCCTGCCCCGTGGCGACCGCCATCGCCGGGGCGTAGAACGGGAGGCTCATCCCCTCCACCTGGCCGAGGCGCCACGTCGTCGTCAGGCCCAGGGCATCCTGGACTTCGTAGAGGTCGCCGTTGGCGTAGCCGGGCAGGTTGGCCTTGCCTCCGCCCGGGAACATGGCGAGCCCGTCGACGTCTTCGAGGCCCAACCCGGCGTCTTCGACGGCGGCGAGCACGGCGTCGAGCGTCAGCTGCAGTCCGGAGCGTTCGACTTCGCGCCCGACGGCGGACTGGCCGACCCCGGAGATCACGGCCCGCCTCTCCAGCCACTCGGATCCCATCACGTGCCTCCGAGGGCCACGAAGCTCGGGATGGCGAAGCCGCCCGGGCCCGGCTCGAAGCCGATGGCGACGCGCATGCCGACAGCCACGTCGCTCGACGCGCACCCCCGGAGGCGGCCCATCACTCGAATCCCGGGGTGCTCCGGGAACTCGACGAGAACCAGGGCGTAGGGAACCTCGAGCTCGGGGAGCCAGCGCTGGTGGTTGACGGTGAAGCTGTAGACCACACCAGAACCCGTCACCTCGTGCGGCTCCAGGTGGCGACTGTGGCAGCGCCGGCAGATCCCGCGTGGCGGAAAGCCCTCGGCGCCGCAGTCGCGGCAGCGCTCGACGAGGAGCCGGCCCTCGGCCGCCGCCGCCCAGAACGGCGC
This sequence comes from uncultured Acidimicrobiaceae bacterium, assembly GCA_963767195.1. Classification (GTDB taxonomy): domain Bacteria; phylum Actinomycetota; class Acidimicrobiia; order Acidimicrobiales; family RAAP-2; genus Bog-473. The sequence goes on from CAVYDA010000003.1 coordinate 49,763, forward strand.
GGTCTCCTCGGTGACGGCCGGGGGGATGCCGGCCGTCATCCCGGCCGACGCCCCGGCGTGGTCCGTCACACGATCACCCCGTCGTCTTTCAACCGGCCGATCTCGTCCCAGTCCAGGCCGAGCTCGAGCAGCGCGCTCTCGGTGTGCTCTCCGTGTTCGGGAGCGCGGCGGGGCAGTCCCGGCTCCGCGTCGAACTGCACGGGTGAGGTCACCAGGGGGATGGAGACGCCGCGGCCCATGTCGACGTCGGCGATGTAGCCGTTCGCCCTCACCTGAGGGTCGTCGTGGACCTCAGCCGGTGTCTGGACGGGCGCCCACTCGCCGTCGAGGTCCGCCAGCGCCCGGCGCCACTCCTCCAGCGTCCGCGCCGCGAAGACTTCGTCGAGCCGAGCCACGCACGAGCGAGCGTTGCGGCGCCGAGCCGCGGCGTCGGCCCAGCGGGGATCGTCGGCCATCTCGGGCTGGCCGAGCGCGGCGCACAACTCGGGCCAGCGGCGGTCCGACTCCACCATGATCAGTGCGACGTGGCGGCCGTCAGCCGTCCGGTACGGCAGGGTCAGGGGGTTCGACGTGCGGTCGCGCTCGTGCGGCGCATCGGTGGCTCCACCGCCGCCGAGCCTGGCGTTGACGATGTCGGGTTGGACCTGCCACATGCCCGAGGCGAGCAGTGAGGCGTCCACCTCGGCGGCGTGACCGGTCGAGGCCCGGAGGAACAGTGCGGCACTCACGGCACCGGCGATGGTAAGGCCGCCGACGACGTCGCCGAACGCCGGCCGCGTGCCGAGCGGCGCGGCAGCACCGGGTGGGGTGAGTGCGTATTGCATCCCGCTCCGGGCCCAGTAGGTGCTGACGTCGTAGCCGCCCCGCCCGGCGTCGGGCCCCCGGGCGCCGAACGCCGAGCCGCGCACGTAGACGACCTCGGGGTTGTCCGAGCGCACGTCCTCGACGTCGACGCGGAGGCGGCGGCGTGCCGCGGGCCTGAGGCTGGTCAGGAACACGTCGGCGTCGCGGACCAGCCGGCCCAGCAGTTCCCGGCCCTCCGGCCGAGCCAGGTCGATGCCCACCGATCGCTTGCCCCGGTTGGCCGACTGGAAGAACGGGTCGACGCCTCGGTACTCGTTGTGCAGCCCGCTCGTGACGAGGCCCCGATAAGGGTCGCCGGTGACCGGGTGCTCGATCTTGACGACGTCTGCGCCCCACTCGCTCAGGACGGTGCCCGCCATCGGGACGAAGACGTGGGACGCGACCTCGACGACCCGGACGCCCGACAGAGGACCGCCCATGACGCGCCCGCTCAGCGCGCGAGGAGCGACGGGGGCAACCCGATGCTGCGCGGCTCGAGGAAGTTGAGCAGGCCCTCGGGCCCAAGCTCGCGCCCGAGGCCGGACTCCTTGAAACCGCCGAAGGGCACGAGCGGGAACGGCGGGAAGCTGCCGTTGACCGCCACGCTGCCGGTCCGGAGCCGGCGCGCCACACCGAGCGCCCGGCGTTCGTCGCCGCTCCACACCCCGCCGGCCAGCCCGTACGCGGAGTCGTTGGCGATGCGCACCGCCTCGTCGTCGCTGTCGTGGGCGATGACGCAGAGCACCGGCCCGAATATCTCCTCACGGGCGACGCGCATGGAGTTGTCCACGTCGCCGAGGATCGTCGGCGCCACGTACCACCCCCGGGGGAGGTGCGCCGGACGCCCTCCACCCGCCACGATGCGCGCGCCGGCGCCGACCGCCGACGCAACGTAACCCTCGACCCGTTCCCGCTGCCGCGCCGCGACGAGCGGTCCGACCTCGGTCGCGGGGTCGTGGGGGTCGCCGACGACGATGTTCGACGCCGTCTCCGCCGCGATCGCGAGCACGTCGTCGGCGGCAGCGGCGCGGCACGAGTACTCGAGTCTGCGCCCCGCACACCTGACCCGAGAGGTGCATGACGCCGTGCACCACCCGCGGCACGACGACGGCCAGGTCGGCGTCGTCGAGGACGAGAGCGGCCGACTTCCCACCCAGCTCGAGCGAGAGCCGCGTCATGCGATCCGCGCACAGTCCCATGATCCGTTTGCCCGCCGCGGTCGAGCCGGTGAACGCCACCTTGTCGACCCCGGGGTGGGTGACGAGATGCTCGCCCACCTCGCGGCCGGCCGGCACCACGTTGAACACCCCGGGCGGGACGCCGGCCTCGTCGAGCACTTCGGCCAGGACGAAGTTGCTCAGCGGCGCCTCCGGTGCGGGCTTGAGCACCACCGTGCACCCGGCCGCGAGCGCGGGGGCGGTCTTCCACGCCGCCAACGTCACCGGCGCGTTCCAGGGCACGATCGCCGCGACCACGCCGACCGGTTCCAGCGTCACCAGCCCCGCCCGCTCGCCCGAGACGACCATCCGCTCCAGCTCGAACGAGCCGAGTAGCTCGGAGTAGTAGCGGAACAGCGGGGCCACGAGCCCCGTCTGCGCCTGCGGCGCCTGGCTGATCGCACAGCCCATTTCGTCGGTCGTGACGGCCACGATGTCGGGCGTCCTCTCCGCCAGGAGCTCGGCCGCGCGCGCCAGGATCCCGGCGCGCTCGCTCGGCGCCATACGGGGCCACGGCCCGTCGGTGAAAGCCCGGGATGCGGCGTCGACGGCCCGGTCGACGTCGGCCGGGGTGGCGACGGGAACGGACCCCACCGCTTCCTCGGTCGACGGGGACACGACCGTGAGCGTCTCCTCCCCGCACGGGGCCACCCAGGCCCCGCCGATGTAGAAGGCGTCGCGGTGAAGGAGAGAGCTGCCCACGGCGCGGCCAGGCTCCGGCGCGTCTATGCGCCGGCGAGGCGCGTGCGGAACCTCGCGGGCCGTCGCGTCATCGGACCGGGTCCTCCAAGTGGTAGAGCCGGGTGGCCGTGTGCTGGAGGACGTTGCCGACCACTTCGTCTGGGAGCCCGGCCAGCGACCGCTCCATGACGACCCGCGGACTCGGGGACTCCGACGCCGGGCCGGGCGAGAGGCTCGTGGCGTGCGGGAAGTCGGTCTCGAACATCAGGTTCTCGCCGAGCAGGTCGATCACCGAGCGCATGGACGCCTGCTCGAACCAGTACATGGCGTAAATCTGCCGCGTCACGTATTCGCTCGGCAGCAGGCGCTCGGGGTAGTCCTTGTGCGCGCCGACGTTGAGCCACTGCCAGTCCATGCTCTCGGCCAGGAAGGGCAGCCAGCCGGCGCCGTTTTCGACCGAGACGAACTTGAGGTCCGGATAGCGGTGGCACACCCCGCTGAGGACGACCTCGGCCACGTTCTGTGCGTTGCCGAGGAGGACGAGGGAGCTCTCCCGGACGAAGTCGAGCTTCTTCGATTGGTCGACCGCGCCCTTGAGGTCGTCGCCGGAGGACAAGAAGCCGACGTGGAAGTTCAAGCTGAGGCCCATCTCCTGCGCCAGTCCGAGGAGCGGCTCCCAGTAGTCGTCGACCAACCGGGGCAGGCCCACCTTGTCGTAGCGGGCGGCGAAGAGGACGCCCTTGTGGCCCATCTCGTAGGCGCGCTTCATCTCGGCCACCGACGCCTCAATGTCCCAGAACGGCAGCATCGTCATCGGGATGAAGCGCTTCGCGTCCGCCGAGCTGAACTCGGTCAGCCAGTCGTTGTAGGCGCGCACGCACTCGGTGGCGAGCGCGCGGTCCATCTCGTTGAGGAAGACGTGGCTGTGGAAACCGAGGATGTTCGGGTAGAGGAGCTGGTAGTAGACGCCGACCTCGTCCATGTAGGCCAGGCGTGCCTTGGGGTCGACGGCGGCGGGAAGAGCCTCGCTGAGCCGGCGCGGATGGGACGGCGGGAACTCCCCCCACCCCGCTTGTGCGAAGGCGCCTACACCGAAGAGCTTTTTCGAGCCGATGTACCACCGGTCCTCGCCGGAGCGCTCGTGGAAGCGTACGTGGGGGACCAGGTCGCCCCAGCGGGACGAGACCCGCGACGTCCACAAGTCGGCCGGCTCAATGATGTGGGAGTCGACGTCCGCCACGGCGTAGCGCTCGCACAGCGGGACAGTCGTTTCGATGGCTTCGGCGAGCTGGGTCATCGGCGTGCTCCTCGCTCTGACGTCGCCAGCTGGTCCGGGTCGGCCGGTGTGAAGCTGTAGACCCGGGCCGCGTTGCCGACCGCGATCTTGTGCTGCACGTCGTCGGGCAGGTGGGCCAGCCACTTGTTGGCCAGTTGGACCGAGTCGGGCCAGGTCGAGTCCGAGTGCGGGTAGTCGCACTCGAGCATGACGTTGTCCTCGCCGATCACGTCGAGCAGCCGGATACCCGCCTGGTCGTCGATGAAGGTCCCGAACACGTGGTCCCGGAAGAGCTGGCGCACGTCGGTGTCGAGGTCGAACGTGGCGGTGGACTTCTGCTCGCCGCGGACGTGGTTGGGGTTCATGTCGATGTCGAAGCGCGAGGCCCAGAACCGCTGCTTGTCGACCACCTGCTCGGCGCGCTCGAGGAAGTAGGGGATCCAGCCGATGGATCCTTCCGACAGCGCGATCTTCAGCCCGCCGAAGCGCTCGAAGTTGCCGCTGAAGAGCCAGTCGAGCAGCGTCCCGGCCTGGTTGGCCGCGGCCGAATAGGACATGAAGGCCAGCGTCGGCATGTCGTCGGAGGTCCGGATGAGGTTCGACGACGAGCCGACGTGCATGGAGAGCACCAGCCCGGTCTCGCTGGCTGCCGCCAGGACGGGGTCCCAGTAGTCGGTGTGGATGGACGGAAGGCCGAGCTTCGTGGGGTTCTCGGAGAAGGCGATCGACTTCGCGCCCAGCGCAGCCGTGCGCTCCATCTCGGTCACCGCGGCGGCGGGGTCCCACAGCGGGAGGATCATCATCGGGATGAAGCGCCCCGGGTAGTCCCCGGCGAACTCCTCCAGGATGAAGTCGTTCCATGCCCGCACGCAGGCCAGCGCGAGCTCCTTGTCCTTCGCCTCGTGGAAGACCTGCCCGCAGTACCGCGGGAAGGAGGGGAAGAGGAGCGAGGACAGGACGTGCCCCTGATCCATGTCCGCCACACGCTCGGCCGGCTCGTAGCACCCCGGTCGCATGTCCTCGTAGGTGATGGGTTCGGGTGAGAACTCCTCACGCCGCTTGCCGGCCACCGCGTTGAGGCCGGTCGTCACGATCTGGCGGTCTTCGTAGACCCAGAACTCCGAGTCGCCGTCGCGCACGATGTGCGGAGCGTGCTCGCGCTGCCGCTCAGGGACTCGTTCCTGCCAGAGCCGGGCCGGCTCAATGAGATGGTCGTCGACCGAGACGAACCACGTGATGGCCATCATGCCTCCATGTCGTGGGATTGCGGGAGGACCTCTGCGCCGAGGGTCTGCAGCAGCGCAGCCGTGTCCTGTTGGAACACCCGGATCTCCGAGACGAGGTCGTCGGTGAAGGAGAACAGCTCGACGACGTCGACCGTGGCCGAGTCCCCGGTGCGCTGCGACGTCCACGTCTGGGTGGTGACCTGGACGACCGTGTCCTGACATCCGAGGATCCGGGGAGGGCCGATCGTCCGGGACCAGTACCGGCCGAAGGTGGCGCCCATCTCCTCCATCCCGGAGCGCCCGACGTGCCACCCCCCGTGCGGGAGCGATGCCGGCTGCTGAATGCGTAGGTCAGGGTGCAAGAGCCGGAAGGCTCCCTCCCGGTCCCCGGCTCCGAAGCGCTCCGCCAGCTCCCGTACGAGCCCAGCCCGATCCGTCTCGGCCGTCGTCTGCGTCGGCGTCGTCGCCGTCGTCGGCGATGTCACCTGCGGGTTCAACGCCAATTCTTCCGGCCGAGCCCGCGGGACCGCCCACCGCGCCAGAGGGCGGGCGCACCCCTCCCCCTGGAGAGAAAGAAAGTGAGCACTCAATAAGGATCGCACCTGCCGCGGGGGGTGTCAACACACGGTGGGCGATGCTTCGTCACGCGGAAGCGGCCTGCGACGAGGACGAATTCCCGAGGGCTCCCGTAGGCGGGAAGAAGCCCTTCATCGTGCCCTCGCTCACCTGGGCGACGGCTCGGTTGCGGTCGAAGCCCTTGGTGTAGTGGCTCTCGAGGGCCAGCACCAACGCGATCCCCATGACCGCACGGGCCGAGATGTCCGGTGCCTCGAACGCGAGCCCGTAGCGGTCCTCCACCTTGCGCCAGGCCTCGGCCAAGCGGTCCATGGCGACCACGAAGTGCTCGTCGAAGAAGCGTTTGGCCACCTTCGGGTCGCCGAAGAGGACCAGCCCCAGCAGGGGGATCACCTCCTCGAGGGTCGAGGTCAGCTGGCGGTAGAGCCCGTTCAGGGTCTGGAGCTGCCGTTCGGGAGTGAGGGGCTCGTCGCGGTCCACGACCTCGCTGGCGGCGACCAGCTCGTCGACGGCCTCGCGCAGCGGGTCGACGACGGCTTCGTAGAACAGCTGGTCCTTGCTCTCGAAATGCCGGTAGATGACGCCTTCGCTGATGCCGCCGTACTCGGCGATCACCTTCATGGTCGTGCCGTTCACGTCACCGGTCTTGGTGAACGCGGTGCGCGCCGCCTCGAGGATGGAGCGCCGTCGGGCGTCGGCCTTGAGCCGGCGGGCTCGCGGCGGGTCGCTCCGCGGCTTGCCGCTGCGAGCGGGGGCCTCAGCCACGGCTTGCCTCAATCACGGCGTACCTCGGTGCCGCGGCCGAGGACCAGGCTTCGGCGGGGGAGGTCGGACACCGAGCGTCAGATTAGGGCATTGCGGGCGTGGAACCGCAGCTTGCGGACAACCTCGGGTGGACTGGCGGACAACCTCGGGAGGATCAGTGCGCGCGCCGTGGGGATTTGCCCCGAGGCGGCGCCCGCGCCGTCGGGGACCCTCGTGGCGGCGGGCTTCAGGCCCACGTAACATAAGCGAGTGTTCGCTTACGTAGTGGCCGCGCCATGAGGGCGGCCGTGGCCTACGAGGCAGGGAAGCCGCTGGTGGTCGAGGAGCTCGAGGCACCGGCGGTCGGGCCCACCGACGTCCTGGTGCGCGTGGCGGCCAGCGGGATCTGCCACACGGACCACGCCGCCGTCGCGGGGTCGACGCCGATTCCGTTCCCCTTCGTGCCCGGTCACGAGGGCTGTGGCACCGTCGAGGAGGTCGGGCGCCGACGTCCGCCGGGTGAAGGTCGGTCAACGGGTCCTCGCCTCGGTCGCCCCCGCGTGCGGCGCATGCTGGTGGTGCGTGAACTCGCTCTCGAATCTGTGCGATCTGGGTCCGGCCGTGAAGTCGGCGCCGCGGTGGGCGCTCCGCGGCGGCGACCATGGCGACGGCCCTGTGCGGGTGCGGGACCTTCGCCGAGGTGATGGTCGTCCACGAGGCGTCGGTGGTCCCGGTCGAGACCGCGCTCTCCGACGAGCAGCTGGCACTGCTCGGCTGCGGCGTGACCACCGGGCTCGGGGCCGCCCTCAACACGGCCGGTGTCCGACCGGGTTCGAGCGTCGCCGTCATCGGGTGCGGGGGCGTGGGCCAGTCCGCCATCCAGGGTGCACGCATCGCCGGCGCGTCGGTGATCGTCGCCGTGGACCCGGCGCCGTCCCGCCGCGAGTCGAGCTTGGCGGTCGGGGCGACGCACGCGGTCGACCCCGCCGCGGTCGACCCGGTCGAGTACGTGCGCTCGCTCACCGGCGGACGGGGCGTGGACTACAGCTTCGAGGTCGTCGGTCGCGTGGAGCTGATGCTCCAGGCCTACGAGATGGCGCGCCGGGCCGGCACGGTGACCTTCGTCGGCATGCCGCCCGTGGACGGCGTCTTGGAGCTGCCGGCGTTCAAGTACGTCTTCAGTGGCAAGCGCATCGCCGGCTCGGTCGTCGGCGACGCGCAGATCCGGCGCGACTTCCCCCGCTTCATCGGGCTGGCGGAGTCCGGCCAGCTCGACCTCGGCTCGCTCGTCTCGAACCGCATCGGACTCGACGACATCAACGACGGGCTCGCCGCGCTCGATGAAGCCGACGGCGCCGATGGCGTCCGCACGGTCGTCCAGACCGGACGGTAAGCGCTCGCTCAGATGCCGGAGAACCGTGGCATCACCCTCGGGGCGGCCGTGCTGCCCGAGCCCGACCGGGCCTGGCTGCGCGCCGTCGAGGAGCTCCCGGTCGATTCGGTGTGGCAGGGCGGGCATCTCCTCCCCCCGGGCGCCTCGGGCGAGGCCATGACCCGGCTCGCCCTGATGACGGCGTGGACCGAACGGGTCCAGGTCGGGACCGCCGTCCTCCTGCTCCCGCTCTACCACCCCGTCGTGGTGGCCAAGCAGCTGGCCGACCTCGATGCGCATTCCGGGCGGACGGCTCCGCGTGGGCGTCGGGGTGGGCGGGGAGTTCCCCAAGGAGTTCGAGGCCGTCGGCGTGCCGCTGTCCGAGCGGGGGCGCGGACCGACGAGAGCATCGAGGTCATGCGCCTGCTCTGGAGCGGCCGTCCGGTCAGCCACCACGGCCGGTTCTTCGACTTCCACGACGTCGAGCTGCACGCCGTGCGACCGCCCGGGCCGCGCCGACGGCGCGGGACAGGCCGGCGGCCCCCCGATCATCGTCTCGGGACGCCGCCCGCCCGCCATGCGCCGGGCGGCGCGCCTCGGTGACGGCTTCATGCCCTACCTGGTGTCCCCCGCCGCCTACGCGCGGTCCGCGCAGGCCATCCGCGACGAGGCGCGGACGGCGGGCCGTGACCTCGGCGGCTTCGAGTGGATGCTCTACCTGTACACCTCGATCCGCGAGGACGGCGACCGGGCGCGGGCCGACGCCGCCACCTTCCTCCAGGGCGCATACGGCGACCTCGAACCCGAGAAGCTCCAGCGGATCGCCCCGTCCGGCACGCCCGAGGAGGTGGCGCGAGCGGGTGCAGGAGTACGTCGACGCCGGCGTGCGTCACGTCATCGTCTCGCCTGCCGCGCCGTCGGACACCCTCGAGGTGGTCCGGCTGGCCGCCGAAGAGGTCCTGCCCCGGCTGGCGCTGCCGGTCCCGGCGCAGTGAACGAGAAGCGGCGGCCGACGGCGACGGCGACGCTCTTCCTGCCGTGCGCGGGGCTGTCGGTGGTGGAGGTCGCCGTCGGGACGAGCGACCTCGGCCTCGGCCTCGTCGCCGGCGTCCCCGGCATGATCCTCGCCGACCTCGGGGCCTCGGTCACCCGCGTCGTCGGCGCCGCACCCGACATCGACGCGCACGTCCCCTGGGGCCGCGCCTGGCACCGTGACAAGGAGCGTGGTGACCGAGGAGGACGCCGCCCGGATTGCGGCACGCCTCGGCGCGGCGGACGTGGCCTTGGTCTACGGCGACGAGGCCGACGTCGAGGGCCGCGGACTCGGCTCTCTCGACGTGATGGCCGAGAACCCCTCGGTCGTCTACGCCCGCTGCCGGCCCAGCCGGACGGAGGCGGGGAGCGGCGCCGACTTCGGGCTTCTCGTCGAAGCGCGCGCGGGCTTCTGCAGTCAGCTGGCCGGACATCGCGAGGGACCGATCTTCGTCGACGTCCGGGCGAGCGGAGGGGGAGCCGCGCTCGTGCTCACGGCCTCGGTCCTCGCGCTCCTTCGCCGGAGGGTGCACAGCGGCCGGGGCGGTTGGGCCGAGACCTCTCTCTACGACGGGCTGCTCTCCACCCTCGGGTGCATGATCGGGCGCTCCGAGCGCGCCCCGGCCGAGGTGGAGAGCTACTGGGAGAAGGGCTCGACCTTCCCCAACTTCCTCTACCGCTGTGCCGACGGGGAGCTGCTCCAGGTCTGGTTCGGCGGCAAGGGCATGTACGCCGCGCTCATCGAGATCCTCGGCGACGAGCCCAGTCCCCGGGGCTACTACGCCGACCAGGTGTCCGGCGCGCTGGGCGAGCGGGCACGACGGTGGCGCTCGTTCTTCGCCCGGCAGCCGCGACAGGACTGGATCGCGCGGCTCCGGGGCGCCGGCGTCGCCTGCGAGCCGGTCCTCGCACCGGGCGATCTGCTCTCGGACGCGCACGCGCTCGAGGCGGGCCTCGTCGCCCAGCGCGCCGCCGGAGGCGGCCGCCGGCTGAGTGTCGCCACCCCGATCGCGGTCCGGCCGCTCTCGGTCGCGCCGTCGGGGCAGGACCCCGGCGACGAGCGGCGCATCCCGGCGAACGCATCGGGCGCGCTGCTCGCGGGTGTCCGCGTGGTGGACTTCTCCGCTTTCGTCGCGGGGCCGCTCGCGGCGCAGGTGCTGGCCGACCTGGGAGCCGACGTGATCAAGGTCGAACCGCCCCAGGGTGAGGCGATGCGGGCGGCCGCCTATGCCGTCGCCGCCTGCCAGCGCGGGAAGCGCAGCCTGGCTCTCGACATCGGCGCCGCCGAGGCGCGCCCGGTCGTCGAGCGGTTGCTGCGGTGGGCGGACGTGGTGGTGCACAACTTTCGCGTCGGGGTGTCCGAGCGCCTGGGCATGGACGAAGGGACCGTGGCGCGGCTGAACCCGCAGGCCGTCTACTGCCATGCCAGCGCGTTCGGCACGACCGGGGCCCGGGCGACCTATCCCGGCAACGACGCCTTGATGCAGGCCCTGACCGGATTCGAGCGGGCCGTCGGCGGTGCGGGCAACGACCCGATCGCGGGCACGTGGATCCCGATCGACATGTGCGGCGGCTGGGTCGCGGCGATCGGCGTGCTGGCCGGCCTCTACGCCGCGGCGGCCAACGGCAGGGGATACCGGGTGGCGACGAGCCTGATGGGCGCGGGCATGCTCCTCCAGAGCGGCGTGACCCAAGAAGACGGGCACTGCGTCCCGCGGCCCCGAGCTCGACGCGGAGCAGACCGGCTACGGGCCGGGATACCGCCTCTACCGGGGCGCCGACGGCGACTGGTTCGCCGTCGTGATCCCGACGGCCGAGGCGTGGGCGGCGCTGCGCTCGGTCCCGGCGCTCTCCGCGCTCCCCGACGTCTACGCCCCCTTGCGCGGCGGCCGGGTCGACGAGGTGGCCCGCGAGGCCGAAACGGTCCTCGCCGGCGCGTTCGCCGCCGGCCCCGCCGCCGACTGGGTGGCGACGCTCACCTCGGCGGGCGTCCTGGCCGAGGCGGTCGAGCCGACGGACCGGGACCGCTTCCGGCAAGGGATCCTCGACGACCCCATCAACCGCCAGCTGGGGCGGGTCGCCGCGTACTCGACGCCCGAGTGGGGCTGGTTCGAGCAGATCGGGCCGTTGCTCCGCTGCGGGCCCGACGCCGAGGGCGGACCGCAGCTCGCGCTGCCGGGCGTCGGACAGCACAGCTTCGAGGTGCTCTCAGAACTGGGATTCGGCGAGGACGAGGTGCAGGGGCTGATCGCGGCCAAGGTGGTCCACCAGCAGGACCGTGGATCCAACCCCAGCCTGACTCCACCGCGGTGACTCCACCCAAGTGATCACTCCACCGCACTGAATGGCATCCGTCATGAGGAAGGAACGGTCCTGGGTAAGGAATATTCGTGGCCCTGACGGGTCTGCGCCCGTTTTCCCTGCCACATTTGCACTGCGGGCGGTCCGCTCCGGAGGCCGAGAGAGAATGACCCAGCGAATGACCCAGCGAATGACCCAGCGCACCGACCCCCTCGCGACCCGCAGAATTACGATCTCTTGTGTTCTGATCCCGTTCGTTCTGGTCGCTCTCTCTTGTGTCCTGGTGACAGGAATCCTCAACTTCAGTAGGTTTGACGCTGCGGCAGGAGCCGCTACTCCGTCGCCCAGCACGGCCACCTACAGCCCTCCAGCCAGCATCGCGGCCAACTGTTCGAGCGATGTCACTACAGCCTTGAGACACTGGTTGCGGCATGTGCCAAGGAACGGTACCGTCGACTTTCCGAGCAATGCCTGTTACTTGGTTTCCAACTCACCCAAGCACGTGCTGACCCTGGCCAAATTGAGCGACATCACCATCAACGGCAACGGCACCACGCTCAAGCAGACCACCTACGACTGCACACCCCTCAAGACTGATCAGCCGGTCATGCGGGTGCCAGAGGACACCGATCTGACGATCGATGACCTCGTGCTCGACGGGGCGAAACAGAGCCAGTGCAAGGGAGCCGCGCCGAATACGCACGAGGGCCTCGGGGGCATCGCCGTGGGGGGCGACGACCGATATAAAACCGGCAGTGCCAACGTCACCTTCGACCACGTCACCGTCGAGAACGTCCTGGGCGATGCCCTCGACGTCGTGCCCGACCTCGGCCACAACTGGAACAGCATCAACACGAATATCACCTTCGAGAACGGCACCGTGACGAACATCGGTTACGACGTGCTCGTGGTCGAAGGCGGGAACGGTGTGAACTTCATCGGCAACACGGTGAGTCATTACGGGATGTTCTCGGACGAAGAAGTGGACAACGTCTGCGGCACGCCACCGAAATACTCCTTCTGCTACCTGCCCAACGGCACGCCGCGGAACGAGGCGCAATGGAACATAACCATTGCCCACAACACACTCACCCATGGTGGCAAGTTCCTAAGCTCCGAACAGTCGCCGTGCATCCCGCAGAAGAACTTCGTGATTGAGGACAACGAGCTGGGGATCGGCGCCAACGGCGCGATAACGCTGAGTGGTTCTGAGTCATCCTCTTGCTCACCCGACAGCGGGTTGATCATTTCGGGCAACGTGAGCACCAAGCATACGAAGAGTCCGTGCGGTGGTGCGGACGTGCATCCCCCCGGGTGCACGCTGCATCGAGGTGCTCAACTACCACAACGTGACGATTACCAAGAATCGACTCTCCGCCTGGGATGGAGGCCGATCGCATGACGCCAACCATCCGTACGTTCCCTGCATTGCTCTCGATGGCGTGAGCAGGGCCACGGTCACCGGGAACACCTGCAACAACTCCTGGGACGCCGTAGGACGACAAGGCGACCAGTTCCACCAGCTAGTACACCAGGCCTCGAGCGGGATCACGGCCTGCGGTAACACCTACGGCCTGACCCGGCCGGTCAAACCCAAAAGTGGAACGGCCCCTGCGGCTCACCCCCAGACCGATGGAGCCTGCCCAACGTCGATTCACGGGTAACTCTTCGTCACGAGTCGCTCGGCGTCCCGCGCCATTGTCGGGCGCGACGAGCGATGGCCGAAGACGCCTGCGCTTCCGCCGAAGCCGCCCGAAGGCCTTCCGCGTCCAACGCCCTCGTCGAGCTCGTGAGAGAGCTGGCTCTACCGCAGCGAGAGGGCGCGCTCGGGGCAATTGGCGACCGCCTCGACGACCTTGGCCTCCAGGTCGCGCGGCACCTCCCCGCTGATCGCGTGGCTGTGACCCTCGTCGTCGAGGGTGAAGACCTCCGGGCAGATCTCCCAGCAGCGGGCGTGTCCCTGGCAAGTCTCTTCGTCGACGACGACCTTCACCCGTTCTCCTGATCCACTCGGCTGTGCTCCACTCGACCGTGCTCCACTCGACTGTGCCCCACTCGACCGTGCTCCACGCCACTGTTCGACCCGGCGCACGTGCCCTCGCGTAGAATGTGGGCGCTCACTTTGTTGTATTCTCGGAGCCCCGCCCGGTGAGCAGTCAAGACGGGCCCGTGGCGCCGGAGGCAGACTGCAGGCAGATGACGGGGTTGACACACGAAGGGCCGGTTGGCCCAAGGGGGTCTCGGTGGACAGGGAAGCGCTCGAGCACAGTTTGGTGCGTCGCCTGCTCGACCACATTGAGCACCGGACGACCGACATGGCCGAGGACATCGTGGAGGTGCCCGCCGCCGCCTACACGTCTCGCGACCACTTCGAGCGTGAGCTCGACACGTTGTTCTCCGACGCCCCGCTGCTGTTCTGTCTCTCCGGCGCCCTGCCGCGACCGGGGTCCTTCTGGACGGTCGACCTTTGTGGAACGCCGGTCCTGTTGACGAGGGACGGCGACGGCGTCGTGCGCGCCATGGCCAACGTGTGCCGGCACCGCGGCGTGCGCGTGGTGGACGGTTCGGGCGAGGCGCGCCGCTTCACGTGCCCCTTCCACGCCTGGGTGTACGACATCGGGGGGAACCTGGTCGGCGTGCCCACGGCCGCGGGTTTCGAGGGCATGTGCCGTGAGGACAAGGGTCTCGTCCAACTGCCCGTGTCCGAAGGCTACGGACTCGTCGTCGGCCGTCTCCGACCGGGCGCACCCGTCGACATGGACGAGTACCTCGGACCCGGACTGGCCGACGAGCTGGCTGCGTTGGACTTCGCCGACTGGGAGCCCTACGGCGAGCCCCACGTCCACCACGTCGGGGCCAACTGGAAGGTGACGCTGGACACCTTCAGGGAGAACTACCACTTCGACCATCTCCACCGGACGACCCTGCGGGAGTACGCCTACGGAGGGGTTCTGACTTTCGACCCCTTCGGGCCGCACCTGCGCAACTGCTCCGCTCTCCGCGCCATCGACGCCCTGCGCGACGTACCCGAGACGGAGTGGGGCGATGTCATGCCGTACTTCAGCTACCAGTACCAGCTGTTCCCCAACACCGCGCTCACCTTCGACGCGCGGCACATCGAGCTGTGGCAGATCCTTCCGCTCGACGAGCGGACATCGGAGGTGATCCACACGGCCTACCTACGTCCGGGCCTGTCCGACGAAGAGCGGGCCAAGGTGGTCGACATGGCGCCCTGGATCTGCGAGACCGTCGTCGACGGCGAGGACTTCTGGGTGGCGGGCCGCACCGAGCCCGGGTTGAGGTCGGGTCTCGTCGACACCGTGGTCATCGGTCGCAACGAGCCCGCGCTCCAACACCTGCACCTCGGCTTCCGGGCGGCGCTCGGCCAGCCGGTTCGGTGACGGAGAGGGCGGCCGGCGGCCAGAGGACCAGCCCGTTCGACCTCGGGGCCCGAGTCGCCCTCGTGACGGGAGCGTCCTCGGGTCTGGGCGAGGGCGTGGCGAGGACGTTGGCGGGCGCCGGGGCGCGGGTCGCGCTGGTCGCCCGGCGAGGCGACCGCCTCCGCCGGTTGGCCGAGGAGATCGACGGGCAGGCGATCTGCGCCGACCTCTTGGACCTCGAGCGCATCGGAGACGTCGTCGCCGCAGCGGCCGAGGGACTGGGTCCACCCGAAATCCTCGTCAACGTGGCGGGGAACCGGTTCACGCCGGAACGGGCCGAGGCAGAACCGCTCGGCGCCATCCGCCAGACCCTGGAGCTGAACCTCGTCGCCCCATTCCTGCTCGCCCAAGCGGTGCACCCGCACATGGTGGCCACGGGTCGGGGGGCCATCGTGAACATCTCGTCCATCAGCGGCCACGTCGGTGTCCCGGGGATCCCGCAGGCGTCCTACGCCGCGTCCAAGATGGGACTGTCGGGCCTGACCGCGGAGCTGGCGGTGCAATGGGCCCATCAGTCGATCCGGGTGAACACCATCGCCCCCGGGTTCTTCAAGAGCGAGATCACGCAGTCGCTCTACGAAGAGGAGCGCGGACTGGCCTGGTTGCGACGCAACACGCCGCTGCCCTACGAGGGAACCGTCGACGACCTGGCCGGCGCGGTGCTGTGGCTCGTGAGCGACGCCGGCCGCTACGTCACGGGTCAGACGATCGTGATCGACGGCGGCTGGACGGCAAAGTGACGGTGGACCTCGACGCGAGCGTCGAAGTCCGGGACGTCGAATTCCGGGACGAGGTGCGCCGGTGGTGCGAGAGGCACGTCGCGCCGGACTGGCGCGCCCGGCAGACGGGGGCGAGCGACGAGGAGTTCGTCCGCTTCCAGCAGGAGTGGTTCGGACAGCTGCGCCGCGCCGGTTACGCCGTGCCCCACTGGCCGGCCGAATGGGGTGGGGGCATGTCCGGTATCGCAGCAGGTGGTCCTCTACGAGGAACTGGCCGCACACGACGCGCCCAGGCTGGTCCTGGCCTTCGTCGCCATCCACCACGCCGCCTCCACGTTGTTGGTCGCCGGCTCGGAGGAGCAGCGCCGGCGGCACCTGCCCGCGATCCTCGACGGCGAGATCTGGGTCCAGGGGTTCTCCGAGCCCGACGCGGGCTCCGACCTGGCCGCCCTGAAGGCGGGAGCCCGTCGCCACGGTGACGTCTACGTCGTCAACGGCCAGAAGGTGTGGGCGAGCGGCGCCCACTACGCCGACTGGTGCCTGCTCCTGGCGCGGACGGACCCCGACGCTCCCAAGCGCCATGGGATCTCGTACTTCCTCATGGACATGCGGACCCCGGGAGTAGAGGTGCGACCGATCCGGCAGGCGACCGGGGAGTCGCACTTCTGCGAGATCTTCCTCAACGACGTGGAGATCCCCGCACGCCAGCTGATCGGTCCCGAGAACGAGGGCTGGTCCGTGGCCCAGGCGACGCTGAGCGCCGAACGGGGGATGACGATGCTCGAGCTGGCCGAACGGCTGGGCGCGGGCGGCTTCTCGTGGCTGGTCCGGGCGTGCTGCGAACCAGGACCCGGCGGCGACCGCGCCGTCGACGACCCGGCGGTCCGCGACGCCCTGGCGGGCATCGAGACCGAGATCGCGGGCTTGCGCGCGCTCTGCTCGCGCCTCGTGCTCCGCCACGAGGCGGGTGACGCCGGGCCGGCCGACGCCTCCGTCGTCAAGCTCTTTTACAGCGAGTTGCTCCAGCGCATGATGGACTTCGCCACGGAGGTCAACGGGCTCGGGGCGCACGAGCAGCTCCACAAGCCCGCGCTCGAGCGGCTGGGAGTCGGGCGCGTGGATGCTCGACTTCGTCGGTTCCTGGGAATGGACGATCCCGGGCGGGACGAGCGAGATCCAGCGGACGATCATCGCCGAGCGCGGGCTCGGGCTTCCCAGGGAGCCGGCCGGGCGGACGTGAGCGCCGACTTCACGCAGTTCCACGGCGAGTTGCGCTCGGTGGCCCGCCGGCTGCTGACGCGGGAGCACGACCGGGGCGGACCGGTCGTGCTGGGCCGGTCGGATTTGGCGGCGTCGGGTTGGCTGGGGCTCGAGGTGCCCGACGCGCTCGGGTGGGGCCGGCGCGACCTTCGCCGAGACCGCGGTGGTGCTCGAGGAGCTGGGAAGGGCGTCGGCCTGTAGCGCCTTCGTCGGTACCGCCGTGCTCGGTGCAGGGGTGCTGGCGCTGGTGGAGCCGGGCGTGGAGCGCGACGACGTCCTCTCGGGGGTCGCCGCCGCGGACGTCTCGGTGGCCGTCGCGCTCCCGGCCGGCGACGAGGACGACGACGAGGTCCCGTTCGTGCTCGAGCGGGGCGATGGGACGTGGCGGCTCAAGGGAACCACGCCGTACGTCCCCGATGCGCCGGGATCGGATCGGCTGCTGGTGCCGGCGCGCTGCGACGACGGCGTCGTCGTGGTCGAAACCGACCCGGCCGGGCCCGGAGTCACGGTCGTCGACACGCCGGTCGTGGATCAGACGCGCCGGCTGGGTTCGGTCACGGCGGACTCGGCGCCGATCGACTCGGGCTGCGTGTTCCGCTTCGCGGGCGACCCGTGGGCGTGCTGGCGCCGCGTACGCGAGCGCGCCGCCATGGCGACGGCGTGCGACAGCCTCGGCATCGCCGAGGCCATGCTGGAGGCGACCGTGGCGTATGCCCGCGCCCGCGAGCAGTTCGGGCGCCCGATCGGGTCCTTTCAGGCCGTGCAGCACGCGTGCGCCGACATGCTCGTGCAGGTCTCCGTATCCCGGGAGCTCGTGGCCGACGGCGTGCGGTCCGTCGCCGGCGACGATGCGAGCTCCGCGGTCGCCGTGTCCAGGGCGAAGTCGTACGCGAGTGCCGCCGCCGTCCGCGTCGCGGGCAAGGCGATGCAGCTGCACGGAGGCATCGGGTACACGTGGGAGAGTGGCGTTCATGCCTTCCTCAAACGGGCGGCGCTCAACCGGTCGCTCTTCGGCTCGCCCACCCATCATCGGCGGAGACTGGGCCGGCGCTACCTCCCGGGCGCAATAGAGTAAACAAGTAAGCATTCGCTTACTACCAGAGGCCCGGCGAGGGCAGTCCGCGCCGAGCCGGTGGGAGGGACGACATGGCAGATCGCACACTTCTCCGCGACGGGATGGTCCTGACCTGCGCGGGGGACCCCACCGAGAGGCCCTCACGTCGCGACGTCCTCGTCGAGGATGAACGGATCGTCGCGGTGTCGCCGGGGCGCCTCGACGTCGACCCCGCTTCGGTGCGCGTGGTCGACCTGAACGGCGCGACGGTGATCCCCGGGCTGAGCGACGCGCACACCCACATCAGCTGGCCGCTGGACTTCGTCTTCGACCACGACGGGGTGGCGGCCTCCGCGCCCGAGCGCCACATCCTCGACGTGGCCGCGGTGGCGCGCACATTCCTGGAGAGCGGCTACACCCTCATCGTCGGCGCCGGCGTCCTCCAGCCCGACGACGACGTGCTGGCCAAGGACTTCATCGACCGGGGGCTCCTGCCCGGTCCCGCGGATCGTGCCGAGCGGGCCCATGGTCACCGAGCCGGGTGCGCTCGGGGCCGACGGCGGGCTCATGGACGTCGTGGCCGACGCAGCGCAGATGCGCGACATCGGTCGCCCGCCAATGCGACACCGGGGTCCGGGCCATCAAGCTCTTCCTCTCCGGCGACGGCATCGTGCCGGAGTTCCCCTCCGAGGACACGTACATGAACGACGAGATGGTGTCGGCGGCCGTGACCGAGGCGGCGCGTCACGGCGCGATCGTCACCGCGCACGCCAGGAGCGCGGAGAGCATCGCCATGGCGGCGCGGACCGGCGTCCAGCTCATCCACCACGCCTGCTTCTTGGACGACGCAGCGATGCGGTCGCTCGAAGACCGGCGGGACGACGTCTGGGTGTGCCCCGGCCTCCACTACGTCTACGCCATGGTCCACGGCCACGCGGACCCCTGGGGCATGACGAGCGACCGCCTGGAGCGCTCGGGATACCGCCGCGAGCTGGAGAGCCTGGTCGACCAGCTTGCAGAAGCTGCACGCGGCCGGAATCCGGATCCTCGCCGGGGGCGACTTCGGCCACCAGTGGACGCACCACGGCACCTACGCCGCCGAGCTCAGCGTTACGTCGAGCTCGTGGGGATGACTCCGGTCGAGGCGATCCACACCGCGACGCGCAACACGGCGCCACTGGTGGGCCTCGACACCGGCGAGGTGCGGGAAGGCTGCCTCGCCGACCTCGTCGTGCTCGACGGCGACCCGACGGCCGACATCGCGCTGCTGCAACGACCCGACCGACGCCGCGCCGTGATGAAGGGCGGCCGCTTCGTGTACGTCAACCCCGAGCTCTCCCTTGAGCGTGATCCCCGCACCCGCGGTCGGCGCCCGCGCCGGAGCGGTCCGCGCGGAGGCACTCTCGGGGGTCGAGGCGCTCGTGCGCCTGCTGCTCATCCGCCACGAGCTCGACCGGCGGGACGGGCTGACGACGGCCACCATGGTCTCGGGCTACCCGGGGTCGCCGCTCGGCACCTTCGACCTCGCGCTCGAGGCGGCAGAAGGCCGCGCTCGAGGAGCACCGGATCATCCACCGTCCCGGCCTCAACGAGGAGCTGGCCGCCGCCACCGTCTGGGGCAGCCAGATGGGGGCTGCGGTGCCCTACCGCGGGGTCGACGGCGTCGTCGGGGTCTGGTACGGCAAGGCTCCCGGCCTCGACCGGTCAGGCGACGCCTTGAAGCACGGCAACGCCATGGGTTCGGGTCCGAACGGCGGCGTCGCTGCTCTTCTGCGGCGACGATCCCGCGGCCAAGTCGTCGACCCTGGCCTGCGACAGCCAGTACACGTTCCAGGACGCGTGCATCCCCGTCCTGTACCCGGGCGACCAGCAGGACGTGATCGACCTCGGCATTCACGCCTTCCGCCTGTCCCGCCTACGCCGGCTGCTGGGTCGGGCTCAAGGTGGTGACCTCGGTGGCGGACGGGATCGGGCACCGTCGTGGCGGACCTCGACCGGTTCGGGCCAGCGGGCAGTCCCGGTCTTCGACCTCGGAGACCGTGCCCTGGCGCCACCAGCCGCTGCGGACGATCGGGCCGCACCCGATCCCCAACCAGGAGGCGCTCGTCGCCGTCGACCGGCTGCTGGCCGCCGAGCTACGTTCGCCGAGCGCCAGGGGCTGAACCGCATCGTCGGCGGCCCGACCGGGCGCCGCTCGGCGTCGTGTGCGCGGGCAAGACGTACTTCGACGTGGTCCAGGCCCTGGCCGATCTCGGGGTCCGCCTGGACGAGCTGGAGGCGCGCGGCGTGCGCATCCTCAAGCTCGGCCATGACCTATCCGCTGGTCGACGAGACGGTGGTGGACTTCGCCGCCTCGGTCGACGAGGTCGTCGTCATCGAGGAGAAGCGGCCCTTCATCGAGACGCAGCTGCGCAGCATCCTCCACGAGGCCGGCAGCGCGGTCCCGGTCTCGGGCAAGCGTGACGTCGACGGCCGACCGCTGGTCTCGCCCGTCGGCGAGCTCGACGCGCAGGCCGTGGCCTCGGTCCTTTCCCGCCTGGAGCCGGAGCTGGGCGCGTCGAGGCGCCCGACGCCCCGGAGGACGACCTTGCCGGTCGTGGCGGTGCCGCCTCGCCCGCCCGCGTTCTGCAGCGGCTGCCCGCACAACCGTTCCACCGTGGTCCCCGTCGGGGCGCTGGTCGGCGGCGGCGTGGGCTGCCACGGGATCATGTACTTCGAGGCCCGTCATCAGGGGATGAAGAGCCTGCCGCCGACGCCGATGGGGGCCGAGGGCGTGCCCTGGATCGGGCTGGCGCCGTTCGTCGACGAGCCGCACCTCATCCAGAACCTGGGCGACGGGACCCTCAGCCACTCCGGGACACTCGCCATCCGGGCCAGCGTGGCGGCGGGCGTCAACGTCACCTTCAAGATCCTCTACAACTCCGCCGTCGCCATGACCGGCGGGCAGGACGTGACCGGGCTCATGGACGTCCCGTCGCTGACCCGGGCGCTCGAGGCCGGAGGGCGTGGCGCAAGGTCGTGGTGTGCGCCGAGGACCCCGGCCACTACGGGCGCGGGCGCGCGCTGGGCGCGCGGGGTGGAGGTCCTCGGCCGCGACCGCCTGCCCGAGGTGCAGGAGCGGCTGCGCCAGGTCGCCGGGGTCATCGTCATCATGTACGACCAGCGGTGCGCGGCGGAGGCGCGCACGGCTCCGGAAGCGGGGCCTCCTGGAGGATCCACCGCCGGCGCGTCTTCATCAACGAGGCGGTGTGCGAGGGCTGCGGCGACTGCACGGTGAAGAGCAACTGCCTCTCGGTGGTGCCGGTCGCGACGGAGTTCGGCGAGAAGCGTCGCATCCACGATGCCTCCTGCAACAGGGACTACACGTGCCTGGAGGGCGACTGCCCCTCCTTCGTCACGGTGATGCCGGTGCAGCGGAAGCGGCGGGTCGGAGCCGGGCGCGGCCTGCCGCCACTGCGCCCCGGCCGCCGGTGGCGCCGGCGCTGCCCGCGGGCGACCTTCCGGCGCCCGCCGTGCCCTCGGTCGGGGCGCCGCGTACAGCATCTACTTCACGGGCATCGGCGGGACGGGTGTGGTCACCGCGAACCGGATCATGGAGCGGGCCGCCGAGGCGGGCGGCCTCGTCGTCGGGGGGCTGGACCAGACCGGGCTCTCGCAGAAGGCGGGTGCGGTCGTGTCCCACCTGCGCATGGCACGCGAGCGCGAGGCCGTGGCCTCGCCCGCGGTGGGCGTCGCCGGCGCCGATCTGTACCTGTCGGGCGACATCCTGCAGGCCGCGGCCGAGCGCCACCTCGACCGGGTGGACCCGGGCCGGACCCTGGCCGTGGTGGACACGGCCGTCACGCCCACGGCGGGGATGCTCCAGACCGATTCGAGTGGGCCCGACCTCTTTTCTCTGGAGGAGGCGATCATCGACCGCACCGGCAGCGAGCGCGCCGTCTTCGTCGACTCCAAGCGGATCGCCGAGGGCTTCTTCTCGAACCACCTGCTGGCCAACGTCGTCCTGGTGGGGGCGGCCTTCCAGCGTGGCGGGCTGCCCTTCTCGGCCGAGGCCGTCCGCGAGGCCATCGGGGATCAGGGGAGCGGAGCGCGGGACAACTGGGCGGCCTTCCAGTGGGGCCGTTGGGCCGTGCACGACCCGGGCGCGGTCGAGGCCGCGCTCGAGGCGGCCGAGCGCGGTGCGGCGACCACCACGGCGGGGCTCTTCGAACCGAGCGCCGGCGCCGCCCGACAGGCCCGTGCCCTCGTGGCGCGCCGCGAGCTCGCAGCCGAACTGGTGGCGACGCTCGAACGGCGCGCCGCGCAGGTGATCGACTACCAGGACGTGGCGTTGGCCGAGACGTTCCTGGGGCTGGTCGGCAATCGCCGCCGCGACCGACGACGGCGACCGTCGACTGGCAACTGACCCGGGCGGTGGCCGAGAGCTGGTTCAAGCTGCTGACGTACAAGGACGAGTACGAGGTGGCGCGATTGCACCTCAAGGTGGACTACGACGAGGTCGCACAGGAGCTGGGCATCGAGGGGCCGTACTCGGTCACGTACCACCTGCACCCGCCCGTCCTGCGGCGGCTCGGGATGCGCAAGAAGCTGGCGCTCGGTACCAGCTATACCGCGGCCTTCCGTGTGCTCCGCCGGATGCGACGCCTGCGCGGCACGCCCTTCGACGTCTTCGGCTGGGACCGCGATCGGCGCATGGAGCGCGCCCTGGTGCACGAGTACCGAAGGCTGGTGGAGGAATCCCTCGCCGATGCCTCCCTGGACTACGACGCCCGGGTGGCGGTCGCCGAATCGGCCCTGGCCGTCAAGGGCTACGCCCAGGTGAAGGAGCAGTCGGTGGCCCGCTGGCGCGACCAGCTGGCCCAAGTCGGTGAGGCGGCTCGGGTCTGACGTGATCAAGCGGCTCGAGTTCGCGATCCGCCGAGCCGAGATGACGGCCGGCGACGTCGCACCGGCCTGGCGGGAGATCCTCTCGGCCGACGCCGGCGCGCCGACCGAAGCGCGACCGCGTCGGATCGTCCTGTGCGTGACGCTCCCGCACTCGACGTCGGCCCCGCGTCACGACGCCGTGGCCCTCGAGTGGTTCACCGACGACGACCACCTCCGGCGGTTCGAGCAGTGGCGGGCGACCGCCACGAGCTCGGTGCCCGCCGTCGTGGAGCCGGCAGGCGGTGCCGTGATCGTCGCCCACGAGCTCGTCTTGCGCGGGGAGGAGTGGTTGGGAAGACGTTGGCGGGACGATCGGCCGAGATACAAGCACATTGCCCTGGCTCGCCGGGCCGCGGGCCTGACGCCAGCGGAGTTCGCGGCGCGCTGGCGCGGGCACGCCGGGAGGGCGACGCGCGCCGCCGACGATCGGGCCGTGGAGATCCCCGGCGACGTGTTGGGTGTCGCCTACGTGCAGGACCACCCACTACCCCGGGACGGGGTGGACTGGGCCTACGACGCGGTGAACGAGGTCTACTTCGAGGACCTCGACGGGCTCCGCCGTCGCGAGCAGTGGTTCGACGTCAACCTCAAAAGTGACGGCCGCGGCGACGACATCTTCGGTCAGCGCTGGTTCCTGTCGGCCCGCGAAGAGGTGCTGCTCGACTCGGAGTGAGGGGTCGGTCCGCGGAGTCGGATCGTCGTTCGGCGGCGGGTCAGATGGACTGTTCGTTGCTCTCCATCTCCAGAACGAGGGCGGGCCAGGTGAACCCGGATTCTGCACCGGCTCCGCCGGGCTCACCGGACCAGGCGTCGTAGAACTCCCTGAACCCGTGCGCCCGGACGAGTTCCTCGAGCTGGGAGCGCAGGTCGCGGGCGACGGTGCGGCGTCCGACGCGGACGGCAAGGAGGTGGGCCCAGTAGACCGTCGCGCCCCAGACGGCGTTGCCGTCCCACTGCACGAAGGAGCGCACGCCCGCCCCGGGTGAGACGGTGCCCGCGGCGAGGCCACGCGGACCCCAGAGAGGGGAGCCCGCACGGAGATGGTGCGCCGCCACCTCGGCGCTGAGTCCGAGCTCGGCCACGACGGCCGATGCGGCCGGGACGAGGCCCATCGCCGCCAGCCCCCGTAGCTGGCGCCGCCCGACCATGTCGTAGGCGACGAAGACGTGGCCCTCGGGCCACCAGAGCAACGCCGCCACCTCGTCGGCCGCGGTCGCCGCCGCGGCGCGGGCCCAGGCCGCGTCGGCCTCCCGGCCGCGAGCGCGGCAGGCCGTCGCTACCTGCTCGAGAGCGAGGAGGTACCAGCCGCACATGGTCGGATCCAAGACGACGAAGGCGTGGCCGTGTGCCCGCGCCTGCTCGGGGGACATCCCCGCTCCTACCGCGGAGACCGTGAGGTCCTTGAACCGGGCCAGGGACGACTCCAACCCGCCCTCCAACAGCGTGCTCACGTACACACTGCCTTCGGTTCCCGTCTCGAAGGGATGCAGGGCCACGGGGAGGGCTCCGCCGTCGAGCACGCGCAGCCGTGCGAGGGCCCGGAGATGGCCCAGGGCGAAGTCGAGCAGATCGTCGGACGCCAAGCCGGTGAGCGAGAGGCGCGCCGCGGCGTAGGCGGCGGTGGGCGGGTCGACGAACGGCGTCCGGTCACCCTCGAACATCGGACCGAACAGTTCCTCCACGAAGGCCTGCGTGTCGTCGGATCCGGGAACGAAGCGCTGATGCGAGAGCAGACCGTCGGGCAGGAGGTTCGACCGGTAGAGCGTGGAGAGCTCCGACGCGGCCAAGCCGGCGTCGAAGTGGCGCGTCGCCAACGCGTGATAGCCGCTGTCCCACGCGAACAGTGCGGGGTACGTCGTGACGTCGGGCACGTGGAACACGCCGTCGAACGCGTTCACCCGATGCGCTCGGAACATCCGGCGACACGCGTCAAGGATGACTTCGCGACTCGTCACGACGTGGACCCAGACGAGATCGCGATGCCAGGAGTCGCCATTGAGTGCCCATGGTAGACATGCCCATGGACATTCCCGCCTCGGTGGAGGAGCTCACTCCGCACTGGTTCGGCGAGGCGCTGGGGGCGCGCGTGGAGTCGATCGACATCCTCGACGCGCACTCCGGTACGACCGGACGCGTCCGTGTCGCAGTGGCCGGCGACGCGTCCCTCCCCGAGACGCTCTTCGTCAAACTCCAGCCCTTCATCCCCGAACAACGGGAATTCGTGCGCATGGTGGGGATGGGAGTGGCGGAGGCCCAGCTCTACGCGGCCGTGGGCGACGAGCTGCCGGTCCGCGTCCCCGAGGTGTTCTGCTCCCGGTACGACGCGGACGATGCGTCCTTCATCATGGTGCTCGAGGATCTCACCGCGAGCGGTTGCCGTTTCCCGAAGCCCTCCGATCCCGACGTGCTCGACGTCGCGGTCTCACTCGTCGACGAGCTGGCCAAGCTCCACGGCGCGTATCTGGGGCCAAGACCTCCAGTGGCTGGGCCGGCACGCACTGAGCTCAGGGAGCGGCGCGGGCAACCAGGAGGCTCGGATGGCGGGCGGGGCGGCGCTGGTGCAATCGGCGCTCGACCAGTTCGGCCGTGACATGCCCGCCGAGTTCCAGCGTCTGGGTGATCTCTACGTCAATCGGTACCGTGACATCGGGACGCTCTTCAACGAGGGCGAGAAAACGCTGATCCACGGCGACAGCCACATGGGGAACCTCTTCGTCGACGAGGGGCGAACAGGGTTCTACGACTGGGCCGTCAGCAGCCGGTCCCCCGGGATGCGGGACGTGGCCTACTTCTTATGCAATTCGATCCCGACAGAAGTGCGGCGGGCGGAGGAAGCCTCTCTCCTGGCGCGCTACCGCGCCGGCCTGGCTCATGCCGGCGTCGGACTGGACGACGCGGTCCAAGACGCGCAGTACCGGCTGTTCTCGGTCTACTCGTGGGTCTCGGCCGCCACGACGGCCTCCATGGGATCGCGCTGGCAGCCGGTGGACGTCGGACGCCGCGCCATGGACCGCACCACTCAGGCCATCGCCGACCTCGAAGTGCTCGCTCTTCTCGACGAGCGGCTGGGCGGCGCCTGACCGGGCCGGCTCCACCGGGCCCACGCAGCCCCCGTGCCCGTCCTCACGGCAAACGTTTGCTGTGCCGCGGGTGCCTTGAACGCGGGCCTCTCGCCCCTTAGTTTGGGCACCGTTCTCGGATGAGATCGACTTGAACGGACGTGTGTGCGGTGTCGGTCCGTTGAGGGGGGGGATCGAACGACCGTGAGTGCTCGCCGCGAGTTTCACCTCTTGCGCCGGGGTGGCGTCGGCGCCGCCTCGGCGATGGCGTTCGCCGCCACCCTGGTACCGGCGCTTGGTACGGCCCCCACCGCCGCCGCGGCTTCGTCGACTCCCGGCGTGACGGCCAAGACCATCACGGTCGGGATCCCCTATGTCGACATCGCCTACGTCGACAAGACCTTCGGGTTGAAGCTCAACCAGGGCAGCTACCCGGACGCGTACACCGCCCTGTTCGACCAGTTGAACGCCCACGGCGGCATCGACGGCCGCAAGATCGTGCCCGTATTCGTCGCCGTGAACCCGACCGGGACCACTGCGGCGGAATCCTCGTGCACCCAGCTGGTCGAGGACGACCACGTCTTCGTCGCCTTCGCGCCGCTGAGCGGGATCTGCTACCTGGAGCACGGCACCCCCACCATCAACGGGACGGTCAACGCGACGGTGCCGGGCAAGGCCGCGGCCAACTTCACGCTCGTTCCGCCGGCCGGCGCCTACGACCCCCTCCAGATCGCGGTGCTCGCCAAGCAGGGCGTCTTCAAGGACAAGAAGGTCGGTGTCATGGGCGGCTTCACGACCGACGAGGACGAGATGAAGATTGTGGAGTCGGCGCTGGCGAAGAACCACGTGCACGTCGTCCAGACCGGCGTCAACGCCGCCCCGGCGACCGACCAGGTTGCGTCGTTCCAACAGATCGGGGTCATATCGCAGCGCTTCCAGAACGCCGGCGTGAACCTGGTCGTGGCCGTGGGCCAGGGATCCGCCGCGTGGCCGGACGCGCAGCAGACGAACCAGAGCACCTACAACCCGCCGTGGGTGGGGACGAGCTACAGCGCCCTCGCCGGTTACACCATTGGGAAGAGCTCGGGCGCCTCGTACGTCGAGAACGCGCTGACGACGACGCCGCTCCCATCGCCTGACAGGGGATGGAAGGACCCGCTGATCCAACAGTGCGTCCGCACCATAAGGAAGGCCTACCCGGCCGACGCCATCGCCAGCCCCATCGGACAACCTGCTTCCGACACTTCGGACTCCACCTACGTCTCGGCGATGAACTCGTGCGGAAACGTGGCGATGTTCGCAGCGATCGCCAAGGCGGCGGGTAAGAACCTCACGGTCGCCTCGTTCACGCGTGCCGGCAAGGGGTTGCACGACGTCGTGTTCCCCGGCGTCGGCTCGCCCGTGTCCTTCGACGGCAAGGCCTATGCCATCGGGAAGGTCTACCTGGCGCGCTACAGCACCAACGCCGGCCAATTCGTGATCGCGGCACATCCGGTCAGCCCGTGAGCGGGCGCTCACCGTAGACCGCGTCGACTGCCGTTTCCGCGGTCCGACCAGGCGGGACCCCGGCTCAGCGCGGCCAGACGGCCGGCGGCTCGACCAACGTGGCGTCGAGGTCGCCGACTCGAGCGACCCCCAAGAGGCGCATGGTGCGATCGACGTCCTCGCGCAGGATCGTCAGGACGCGTTCCACGCCCGGCCGGCCGGCTGCGCAGAGACCGTAGGCCCAGGCACGCCCGACCATCGCCGCTCGTGCCCCCAGGGCGACGGCGCGGACGGCGTCGGCACCGCTGCGGATGCCCCCGTCGACGAGGATCTCCATCTGGTCGCCCACGGCAGCCACCACGTCGGGAAGAGCGGCGAAGGACGAGGGGACGCCGTCGAGCTGGCGGCCGCCGTGGTTCGAAATGATGACCGCATCGGCGCCGCTGTCGCGGGCCCTCCTGGCGTCGTCGGAGGTCAGGATGCCCTTGACGGCGACCGGTCCTCCGAACTGTTCACGGAGTCGGGCGATGTCCTCCCACCGCGGCGGCGCACCGATCCAGCGGAGCCGGGCTTCGCTGCTCGACATCGGCTGGCCCCGCGGGCCGAGGGTCAAGGCGTTGACAAGATCGAGCCGAAACCCGTCGAGGGCCCGGTCGAGAAGCCAGCGAGGCCGGGAAGCCACGTAGGGCGCCATCTTGGTCACGGTCCGAAGGTCGAGGCGCAGCGGCGGCGACAACCCGTAGCGAGCCTCGCGCCGGCGGTCGCCGAGCGCCTGGGTGTCCATGGTGACGACGAGCGCGGAGAAGCCGAGATCGCGGGCCTTTGACACCAGCTGCTCCGCCCCTTCCCTTCCGCCGAGGAAGTACAGCTGGAACCACACGGGTCCGCTCGCGGCTGCGATCACGTCTTCCATGGTGTGACCCGACATGGTGCTCAGAGTCGAGATCGTCCCCGCGCCGGCCGCGGCCGCCGCCCCGGCGAGATCTCCGGACGGGTGCATCATCCTGGTGAAGCCGACCGGGCTCAGCAGCACGGGCATCGACACCGGTGTCCCCAGGACGGTCGTCGTGAGATCGGGGCCGGAGTCCGCGGTCACGCCCATCCGGGGCCGGAACCCCACGGCGCCGACCGCCTCGAGGTTCGCCCGCAACGTCTCCTCGTTGCCCGCGCCGCCCTCGATGTAGTTGCGGACCGGAGCCGGCACACGCCGGTGGGCCAGTGACCGGGCGTGCTCGACCGAGCGGATCCGGCTCGCCGCCTTGGCGTCGAGCCCCTGGAGCCACCCGTCGAGCCTCACCGCGCGACAGGTCGCGAGCCGACCTGACCCCGAAGAGAGCTTGTCGTTGAAACGTTCAATCCGCTGATTCCCAAGGTAGTTGCGTCCGTTTTCGACACTCCGTAAAACGCGGAGCCGGTGCGAACAGTACCGGCGACAAAGGAGACAAGCCGATTGGGGGTGACGTGGTCGAATTCGAGGAGGTGACGAGCCCGCGGGCCGACACCCCCGCAGGGTCCTGAGGTGTCCCGGGCTCCCGCGCCGCCGGCGGGCGACCGCGGCCAGAATGGGGCAGTTGCGCAGTTTCGACATCGGGAGGACGTATGGAGATCAGGCCGAAGACGCCAGCAGTCAAGGGACCGGCCGAGATGTTCACGGGCGACGTGTCGATTGACGCCATCGCCTACGGCGAGGAGCCGTCGCGGGTGCGGGTCAATCTCGTCCACTTCGCTCCGTCCGCCCGGACGGCGTGGCACTCGCACGCCCTCGGGCAGACGTTCTACGTGACCGAGGGCGTCGGTCTCATGCAAGCCCGCGGGGGTGCGGTCAACGAGATGCGGGTGGGCGACGTCGTCCACACCCCTTCGGACGAATGGCACTGGCACGGCGCTTCGCCCGACGAAGCCATGGCCCACATCTCGGTGACCGAGGGCCTCGGCGACTCGGGCCGTCCCGAGTCCGAGTGGGGTTCGCACGTGAGTGACGAGGAGTATCGGGGTCGCCCTTCAGGGTGAAGGCGTCGCGCCGGGCGAATCAGTCCGTGTCGGGGTCGAGGCCCAGTCGGACCCGAGCGAACTGCTGCTCCTGGGCGGTGCTGAAGATGATGTGCTGGCTCCCCGCGTGCAGGTCGCGGAAGCAGCGCTCGAGGGGGTGACCGGTAAAGACGGCCTCGGCCCCGGCCAGGCGGTAGAGAGAGTCGACGGCCTCGACCGCGGTCCTCATCGCGTGACAGGTGGCCAGCGCCAGCTCGGCCCGCAGCGCGGGTGGTGGCCGGTCCCCGGCACAGCACGAGTCCCAGACCGCACCCGCGACATCGTGGACGTAGAGCCGGCCGACCGGAGCCGGCTCTCGGCCTGGCTAAGCAGCATCTGGGAGTGGCCGTTGCCGGCCACGGTGTTGGCGGGATTGCCCCGGAACTTGCTCCGGGCCAGCACCGTGAACTCGTCGACGGCGCGACGGGCCACGCCGAGCGGGAACGCGGCCATCATCATGGACGCCACGTCGAACAGGCCCAGAAAGGACAGCGGCCCGTCGCCCCGTGCCCGCTCGTAGACCGGCGCGGTGAAGTGCTCGGCCGGGACGCGCACCTGGTCCAGACTCAGGTGGTGGCTGCCCGTGCCCCGAAGTCCCAGCGCGTCCCATGTGTCCTCAATGAGCGCCGACTCGCGGCGGACGAAAGCGAACT
Organism: uncultured Acidimicrobiaceae bacterium; assembly: GCA_963767195.1. Classification (GTDB taxonomy): domain Bacteria; phylum Actinomycetota; class Acidimicrobiia; order Acidimicrobiales; family RAAP-2; genus Bog-473. The sequence goes on from CAVYDA010000003.1 coordinate 79,655, forward strand.
TCCAGTCCGGCTCGGTTCCACCGTCACGCAGCCGTGGTCCCTCCTCGCCCATCACGAGGACGCCGACCTGGAGCCAATCGGCGTGCGGGCAGCCGCTGTTGAAGGGCCAGCGGCCCGACACCGAGAGCGCGCCGCCGCCCGAGTCATGAGCCCGTCCGAGCGGCGCGAACATGCTCGTCGAACAGAAACCGAGGTCGTCTCCGATCATCTCCTTCGCCACCGACGGATCGAGCCAGGCGAAGAAGGCCGTGCTGTTGCCGATCAGCACCGTCCAACCGGCGGACCCGTCCGCCTCGCTGAGCGTCTCGATGACCTCCATGGTCGTCACCGGATCGAGTTCGAGTCCTCCGAGGCTGGCGGGCAGAGGCATTCGGAACAGCCCTCCCGCTCGGACGCGGGCGACCAGGTCGTCAGGCATGGTACGAAGGAGCTCGGCCTCGGACGCCCGAGCGGAGAGGTCGGGAACAAGGTCCAGCGCAGCCTGGCGCACGCGCGCCCGATTGTCCGCGACGCTGCCACCACGCATCGCCGTCACCTCCGCTCGTCGGTTGCGACACTACGCCGACCCGTCTCCCGCCACGACGGTTCGCGATTTTGACCGAACCGTCTCCTTGATGCTAAGCAACTGCTCAGCATCAGTCCGCCCGCCGAATACACAGCAAAGAGGAGCCGCCGTGGACTACGACTCGGTCGATTTTTTCACCGACGAGACACTGCTCGAGGACCCGTACCCCTACTTCGACCACCTGCGCTCCCAGTGCCCTGTGCTGCCGACGGCGCACCATGGCGTCGTCGCGGTGTCGGGCTACAAGGAGGCGTCCGAGATCTATCTCGACAGCGAGACCTACTCCTCGTGCAACTCGGTGATCGGACCGTTCGCGACGTTCCCGGTGCCCCTCGAGGGAGACGACGTGGGCGCGATCATCGACCGCTACCGCGACCAGCTGCCCATGCACGAGCACATGGTGACCATGGACCCTCCCGCACACACGCGTGAGCGAGCGCTGATCATGCGCCTCCTGACGCCGAAGCGGCTCAAGGAGAACGAGGTGTTCATGCGCCGTCAGGCCGACGAACTGATCGACGAGATCGCCGGTGCCGGCCACTGCGAGTTCATCCGGGCCTATTCGCAACCCTTCGCCATGCTGGTGGTGGCCGACGTCCTCGGCGTTCCTGAGTCGGACCACCAACGCTTCCGCGAGGGCTTCGGGTTGAGCTCGTCGCCGGGGAAGATGGGAGGGGGCGGCGACGGAATGGCGCTCAACGCGCTCGAGTGGCTCGACGACTGGTTCGCCCGCTACATCGAGGACCGCCGCCGCGAGCCACTCCACGACGTGTTGACGGACCTCGCTCTCGCGACGTACCCGGATGGCTCCACTCCGGACGTGATCTCCGTCGTGCGCACGGCGACGCTTCCTCTTCGCCGCGGGCCAGGAGACGACCGCCCGTCTCCTGGCCGTGGCCTTGAAGTACCTCTCCGAGTACCCCGAGCTCCAGGACGAGCTCCGTGCCCACCATGAGCGGATCCCCGACTTCATTGAGGAGGCCCTGCGCATCGAGAGTCCGGTCAAGGCCGACTTCCGTCTGACCCGCGGACCCACCTCCGTGGGCGGTGTCGACATCGCCGCCGGGACGCCGGTGATGCTCCTCAACGGCGCCTGCAACCGCGACCCGCGCCAGTTCGAGTGCCCGGCCGAATTCCGGCTCGGCCGGCCCAACGCCAAGGTCCACATCGCGTTCGGCCGGGGCGTCCACGCGTGCCCCGGCGGACCCCTGGCCAGGGCGGAAGGGCGGGTGAGCATCGAGCGCATTCTCAGTCGGCTGCGCGACATCCGGCTCTCCGACGAACACCACGGCCCGCCGGGCGACCGTCACTTCGAATACGAACCGACCTGGGTGCTGCGCGGGTTGCGCTCGCTCCACATTCAGTACACCCCGGCGGAGGCGTCGTCGTGAGCGGCCGGGTGGCCGTCGTGACCGGCGCCGCGTCGGGGATCGGCCTTGGTGTAGCCCGGCGTTTCGCGGCGGACGGTCACGCCGTGGCGTTGCTCGACCGGGACGGCGCCCTGGCGGGCCAGGCCGCTGACTCGCTCACGGCCGCCGGTGCGCGCGCCACGTCCTACGAGGTCGACGTGGCCGACCGCGGCGCACTCGAAGGGGTCGTACGCGGCGGTGCGTGAAGAGCTCGGGACCATCGCGATCCTCGTTACCAGCGCGGGCATCGAGGCGTTCGACCCGGTAGGGGAGATCACGCCCGAGAAGTGGGATCGCATCATCGCCGTCAATCTCACGGGCACCTTCACCTGCATGCAGCTCGCCGTCGCCGACATGCTCGCGGCCGGATGGGGGCGCATCGTCACCATCTCGTCGTCGAGCGCGCAGTCGGGCGCGCCCAACATGGCGCACTACGTCGCCTCGAAGGGCGGTGTGATCGGGCTCACCAAGGCGTTTGCCCGCGAGCTCGCCGGGCACGGCATCACGGTGAACACCATCCCACCGACGATCGTGGATACGCCGATGGCACGCAAGGGCGAGGCCGAGGGCAACGTGCCGAGCGTGGACGTCATGGCCCGCATGGTCCCGCTGGGCCACGCCGGGACGCCGGAGGACATCGCGGGTGCGTGCTCGTACCTGTGCTCCGACGACGCGGCCTACGTCACCGGACAGATCATCGGAGTGAACGGGGGCATGTACATCTGAGCACCGGCCGCCGGATCGGCACGGAGACCTCCGAGACGAGGGCCGCCCTCATCGAGGCGGCGGAGCGGCTCATGCTCGAGGAGGGCTATGCCGCAGTGACATCGAGGCGGGTCGCCGCCGAGGCGGGACTGAAGCCACAACTCGTCCACTATTACTTCCGCACCATGGACGACCTGTTCCTGGAGCTGTTCCGTCAGCCGCGCCGCCCAGGGACTCGAGCGCCAGGCCGAGGCCATGGCGTCGGAGCAGCCGCTCTGGTCGATGTGGGAGCTGAGCCGCGACCCCCGGGGCACGGCGCTGACCATGGAATTCACCGCGTTGGCCAACCACCGCAAGGCCATCAGATCCGAGATCGCGTCCTTCGCCGAGCGCTACCGGGCCGAGCAGTTGGTGGGAATGCGGGAGCTGTTCGCGCGTTACGACGTGGACACGGACCGGTTGCCCGCCGTCGTCGGGACCGTGTTGATGACGAGCATCTCGCGATTCTTGGTCATTGAGGAGGAGACCCTCGGCATGGCGAGCGGCCACGACGAGACGGTCGCGTTCGTCGAACGGTTCTTGTGCGCAGCTCGAGGGGGACCGACGGGCGTCGTGACGGATCCCGCTGCAGCCCGTTGCACTATGAATGCACGTGACGGGGGTGCACGGCGGCGCGCGACACGCTCGCGAATGCACTACCGAGCGTCCGGGCTCGAGGGTGTCGCGACATAGAGACGTGATGTGTCTCACGCGAGCGTTGTGTCGAGCAATGCCGGGACCGACACTCTTTTCGATTGACGAACGCCTCAGTGACCAGCACGCGAGTAGCGGAGTCGATGACTTGACTTCATTGGAGCCACAGATGAAACTGCGCGGGCCCTCACGAAGGGTTGGGGGTTCGAACGATGGAAGCCTGCAAGAGCAGGCGACCACATAGGGAGGGAATCAACTTTATGCGTCGTATTCTGCTGTCCGCAGTCATCGGCCTCGGGGTCGCCGTACCGGCGTCCGTCGCCGCCATCGGGGTGTCGGCACCGTCGTCGTTCGCCGCTAGCTCGAGCGTGGTCTGCAAAGCGCTGTCCGGAACCTCCACGACTTCGGTCACGTTGTCGAAGTGCACGCCGAAGAACGCGTTGTACAAGTCGGCGAGCAACACTGTCACGAACCTGTCAAATGGAGGCCCGCTGATCTGGTCGCCCAGCAACAAGACGACGTACTCCAACTCGACGTACAGCTCTCCGGGTCAGGGTGCCTGCGCCGCCGGGAGCACCGAGACGGATGCCACCGGTCAGGTTGTCAAGATCGGTTCTGACGGCAAGAAGACCACGGCCAAGGCGTACACGAAGATCGGCGACATCGAGAGTCTCCGGTTGTGCATCGACGCCAGTGGCAACATCAGCCTGGTCCCTGGCACCAAGGCCGATCTCTAGGAGTAGTACACGCGACAGCGTGACAACACTGTGCCCGTGTGACTGCACGGGCGGTGACCGGGTGTGAGAACACCCACGGGGCCGCGGGTGCGGGTCTCGTCCGGAGAGAGCTCTCCGGGGGGACCTGCACCCGTGGTCTTTTTGTTGTGAAGCGAACTGCCGTCGTGCGAACAGATCCTCAAGGGCTTCTCAGGTCTTTCTCAAGTGCGCGGCAATCTCGATGCATTCGGTCCGGAAGAACGGCGGCTCGGTGGAGCAACCGGGAACGAAAAAGGTGAGTAATCACTTGACACAGGCCGGTTCTCCCGTGAAACTGCCCGAGCCCTCACCAAGGGTTGGGGGTTCGAACCAGGGAAGCCTGCAAGAGCAGGCGACCACATAGGGAGGGAATCAACTTTATGCGTCGTATTCTGTTGTCCGCAGTCATCGGTCTCGGGGTCGCCGTACCGGCGTCCGTCGCCGCCATCGGGGCGTCGGCACCGTCTTCGTTCGCCGCTGGCTCGAGCGTGGTCTGCAAAGCGCTGTCCGGAACCGCCACGACGTCGGTCACGTTGTCGAAGTGCACGCCGAAGAACGCGTTGTACAAGTCGGCGAGCAACACCGTCTCCAACCTGTCGGCTGGAGGCCCGCTGATCTGGTCGCCCAGCAACAAGACGACGTACTCCAACTCGACGTTCAGCTCTCCGGGTCAGGGCGCCTGCGCCGCCGGGGGTATGGAGGAGGACGCCACCGGTCAGGTTGTCAAGATCGGTTCTGACGGCAAGAAGACCACGGCCAAGGCGTACACGAAGATCGGTGACATCGAGAGCCTGCGGCTCTGCGTTGCGGCCGACGGTACCCTCAGCCTGGTCCCTGGCACCAAGGCCGACCTCTAGGAGTAATACACGCGACAGCATGACAACACCGTGCCCGTGTGACTGCACGGGCGGTGACCGGGTGTGAGAACACCCACGGGCCACGGGTGTGGGTCCTCGTCCGGAGAGAGCTCTCTCTGGGGGGACCTGCACCCGTGGTCTTTTCTTCGCACTCGCCGGACTCGGTGAGGGTGACCTGATCGCATGGGTTTCTACGAGCACCAGGTCCTGCCCCGGTTCATCGACGTCATGCTCGGCAAGGGCATGGAGGACGTCCGGGCCAGGGTCGCGGCCGGCCTGTGCGGCGACGTGCTGGAGCTCGGGTTCGGATCCGGTCGCAACCTTCCGCATACCCCGGCGAGCGTCACCCGGCTGCTGGCCGTCGAACCCGCCGCGGCCTCGCGTACACTGGCCGCACAGCGGGTAGCCGAGGCCCCGTTCCCCGTCGACTGGATCGGCCTCGACGGACAGGATTTGCCGCTGAAGAGCGAGTCCGTCGACCACGTGCTGGTCACGTGGACGCTGTGCACCATTCCAGACGTCGAGCCGCACGCTGCGCGAGAGCCACCGCGTACTGCGACCCGGCGGGACGCTGCACTTCGTCGAACACGGGCGCTCACCCCGGGCGCCGGTGGCGAAGTGGCAGGACCGACTGACGCCCCTGTGGGGAAAGGTCTTCGGAGGCTGCCACCTCAACCGATCCATCGACAAGCTGATCGAAGGGTCCGGGCTCACTGTTTCGACGATGGAGACCTACAACATGGGTGGTCCGGAGCTCTTCGGCTTCGCCTACGAAGGGAAGGCTCTGAAGGCCGAGTGAGCGCGAGGTGGTGGCGACTCGGCGGCCAGCCTGGGTCGTGCCCGACGCGATCGGGCATGATGGCGCGCATGGCAGACGCCGCGCCCACGTGACCGCGGCCACAGATCTCACCGCGCCATTCGTGAGCACCGTGCTCACGGTTGCCGTCGCTCCAGGGGATCTCGTCGCAGCCGGAACCATCCTGGTCATGCTCGAGTCGATGAAGATGGAGCATCCGGTAGAGGCGGCTGCTCCGGGGCGGGTCGACGCTGTCCTCGTGACTCCCGGTGACACCGTGCAGCCTGGCGACGTCCTCCTGCGTTTGACTGACGTAGTCCCTCCGAAGCGCCACGACCGCGCCCCGACCACGGCATCGTCGGCGACCGAACCGGTGGTGGGCGCCGGCGTCGGGGTCACAGGCGCAGTGCGGCCCGAGCTGGCGGAGCTCCGAATCCGCGTCGAGGCCACGCTCGACGCGGGCCGCACGGCCGCAACCGAGCGCCGACACGCCGGAGGACGACGGACGGCACGCGAGAACATCGAGGATCTCTGCGATCCCGGGAGTTTCGAGGAGTACGGGGGACTCGTGACGGCTGCCCAGCGGGCGCGGCGCAGCCGTGAGGACCTGATGGCCAACACTCCCGCGGACGGGCTGGTCGCCGGACTGGCCCGCGTCAACGGCGAGCTCTTCGGCCCCGAGCGGTCACGCTGCGCCGTGCTCTCCTACGACTACTCGGTCCTTGCCGGGACACAGGGACAGATGAACCACCGCAAAAAGGACCGCCTCTTCGGCCTCGTCGGGCGGCTGCGACTGCCCGTGGTCCTCTTCGCCGAGGGGGGTGGGGGTCGTCCCGGCGACACCGACGTCGCCGCGGTGACGGGCCTCGATACCGAGGCCTTCGCCCTCTTCGGCGCGCTCAGCGGTCAGGTGCCGCTCGTCGGCGTCGTCTCGGGACGCTGCTTCGCGGGCAACGCGGCGCTGCTCGGATGTTGTCACGTGATCATCGCCACACCCGACGCCACCGTCGGTATGGGCGGACCCGCGATGATCGAGGGCGGCGGGCTCGGTGTCGTCGCTCCCGACGACGTCGGGCCGGTCGGGGTGCAGGTGCCAAACGGGGTGATCGACGTCCTCGCGGCTGACGAGCGCGAAGCCGTCGATGTCGCCCGCCGCTATCTTTCCTACTTCCAGGGTGACAGGCGGGACTGGGCCTGTGCCGACCAGGAGCAGCTGCGTGAAGTCGTGCCGCCGGACCGGCGCCGGGTCTACGACGTGCACGCGGCGTTGGAGGTGTTGGCCGACACGGGCACGGTGCTGGAGTTGCGGGAGGGATTCGCGCCGGGCATGGTCACCGCGCTGGCACGGATGGAGGGAAGGCCGGTCGGTGTCGTGGCGAACAACCCTATGCACCTGGCGGGAGCGATCGACGCCGGTTGCGCGGACAAGTCGGCGCGTTTCCTGCAGCTCTGCGAGGCGTTCGGGCTCCCCGTGCTGTTCCTCTGCGACACGCCCGGCTTCATGGTGGGCCCGGCGGCGGAGGAGACCGCGCTCGTCCGCCACGTCAGCCGCCTGTTCGTCGTGGGCGCCAGCCTGACCGTGCCCTTCGCCACCGTCGTGCTGCGCAAGGGCTACGGGCTGGGAGCCCAGGCGATGGCGGGCGGCTCGTTCCGTCGGCCGCTCTTCACCGTGGCCTGGCCGACCGGTGAGCTCGGCGGCATGGGTCTGGAGGGCGCCGTGCGTCTCGGCTTCCGACGTGAGCTCGACGCCATCGACGACCCGGACGAACGCGAGGCGGCCTTCGAGGCAATGGTGTCCCGCGCCTACGAGCACGGCAAGGCGTTGAACGTGGCGGAGCATTTCGAAATCGACGACGTGATCGACCCTGCTCGCACCCGGGCGCGCTTCGTCCACGCCCTTGAGGCTGCGGGGCCACGAGCCGAGTGGGCGACCGGGGGCCAGCGGCGTCCTTTCGTAGACACGTGGTAGAGACGGTGAGTCACGGAGCGCCGTAAGCTGCCGGCGCATGGTGACCACGGAATCTGAAGGATCGACGACCCGCCATCGTGGTGCCACCGATGAGCAACACCGGCGGGGGATCGACACGCGACGAGCTCGAGTTCCACTACGTGCTGAACTGCCCTTGCGGCGAGGCGCTGACCGGCCTCACCGAGGACGAGATCGTGGAGGTCTCGCTGGCCCATCTGCGTGAGGCTCACCCCGACATGGCGGACACCTACGAGCGCGAGCACGTCCTCTTCATGGCCCGGCGCGTCGTGAAGGGCTGATTCCCTTCGCCGACCGGGAGGAACGGCTCGCCTACGCCGACTCCTCAATGTCGCTCATGGGCTCGAGCAGGCGCTGCGCGATCAGCCAGCTTCCACGGCCGCGCACCAGCGTGTCCCGGTAGCGGCCGGCGAGCCCGGGCGAGATCACGCCGTCGACCGAGCGCAACCAGAGGTAGTCCGACGTCACGCCGGCGTGGTCACCGTCGAGGGCGATCAGCACATTGAGGGTCAGGTGCTTGCCTCGGCGACCCGGGGGGCTGGCTGGACGTGAACCAGGCCCGGATCGCGTCCCGGCCCGATACGGCCGCACCGGCGTAGCTGAACGAACCGTCCGGCGTGAAGAGCTCGGCGAGCGCACCGAAGTGCCCATCGTCGAGGAGTTGGCAGTACGAGGCGAGGATGCGCCGGATGGCCAAGCTCGTCCACGACTGCGTCTTCAGCCATGTCGGACCGCCTTTGGCCGGTCGACGCCAGTCACTCGCTCCGCATCACGTCAGCCAACCGGCCTCGCGCAGGAACGACTGGGTCTGGACGATCCGACCCGTCATGGTCTTGCGGGTCCCCGGTGCACAACAGGAAAGCGGTCTGCGTGATCAACCCGATGTCCTCGGTGTCCGTCTGGGCGAGGTCGAGCGTCCCGGCCCCGGGCGTGGCGACCGGGTTGGTCGGCGCCGCGGCGTTGACGGCGATGCCGTCGCCGTAGAGCTCGGCGGCCAGACTCAGCGTGAGGCGGTTGAGCCCCGCCTTGACCGTCCCGTACATGCCGAATCCTGCGCTCCGGTCGAAGTCGGAGAACGGTGGCCCCGACGGGTGGTCGCCGGCCACCGAGGTGAGGTTGAGCACCCATCCCCGGCCGCGCCCGCGCATGGCGGGCAGGGCGAGCTGGGTGAGGTGCAGCGGGGCCATCAGATGCATCTCGACCATCAGAAGCGCGCGCCGTTCAGGGAACTCGTCGAGCGGCCGGAGGAAGGTCACCGCGGCGTTGTTCACCAGGACGTCGGGTGGACCCACTCGGTTCACGACCTCGGCGAACATGCCCTCGCGGTCCTCCGGGTTCGAGAGGTCGGCCGGTACCGCGACCGCGGACCCCCGGCCTCTTCGATCTCGCGACAGGTCTCGAGCAGGGAGCCCTGGTACTTGGGGTCGGGATCCATCGTCCGCGCCGTGATCGCGACGGTCGCCCCTCGGCCGCCAACTTCCGCGCAATGGACTTTCCGAGCCCCCGGCTGGCGCCGGTCACCAACGCGACCCGTCCTTCGCACGACCCCGTCACGGTGCCTCCCCTCGTCGCCCGGGATAATAGGCCGATGCCCGAACCCGACCTCCGGGAGCTGTCGGCTCGTCTCAGGCCCGTCGGCGTGAGCGGGGTGCGCCGGTTGTCGGGCGGTGCCTCGAGCCTGACCTACGTGGGCACGCTCGACGAGCCGGCGCGTCGTGGTGAAAGTTGCGCCGCCCGGTGTCGAGCCGGTTCGCAACCGTGACGTGCTGCGCCAAGCGCGGGTCATCCGGGCCCTGGGGCCGAGCACCGTGCCGGTTCCCGACGTCCTGTGGGAGGACGCGGGCGACACCGCCGGAGATCCCTCCGCTCTTCGTCATGTCGTTCGTCGGAGGGTTCGTCGCTCGAGCCCCTCTTCGACGTCGAAGGGGTCGACGACCCCGACCCGCACCTGGTGGCGAAGCGGCTGGGAAACGCGGCGAGGGCGTTGGCCGCACTGCACCGCTTCCCCCCGCCGGCCGCCTGCGTGGCCGGGGAGCCCGTCACCGGACCCGTGGAGGAGGTCGACCGTTGGTCGACAGTTGCTCTCGACGGTCGACCAGACACTCGTGCCGGGGTGGGAGGACGTCGCCGGCGCATTGCGCTCCTCCGTGCCGGTGGCGGATCCGGCCGCCATCGTCCACGGCGACTTCCGCCTCGGGAACCTCCTCGCCGTCGGGGAGCGGATCGCGGCGGTCGTCGACTGGGAGATCTGGTCGGTCGGCGACCCCCGGGTCGACCTCGGGTGGTTCCTGCTCAACGCCGACCCGGGGACGTACCGCCGGCCGACCCGCTACGCCGGTTCGACGCCGCCGATCGCCGAGCTTCGCGCCGTCTACGTGGACTCGCTGGGTCGTGAGGTGCGGGACTGGAGGTGGTTCGTCGCTCTGGCGTCGTTCAAGTCCGCCGCGACCTGGTCGCTCATCGTGAAGCACAACCGGCGCCGCCCGGTTCCCGACCGCGAGGTCGAGGCGATGGTCCCGGCGTTGCCACGGCTGCTCTCACGAGCGGTGGAGCTCCTGGGCTGACCTGGACACGGGTCCGGCACGAGTCGCCAGAGATACGGCCACCAAAAAAACGCGGCACGGTTCCAGACGTGCCCCTGAATGCCGGCCTGGGGTGGAGCTGACCGGCATTCAGGGATAGCAGCGGCAGCACGATTGGCCCAGATGTAAGCATGGTTGCGCTGTGATCCTCGAAGATTCCCCTGGAGACGTGGCGGGACTGTTTGCGCTCGAACGCGGCCGGCTACTCGGTTTGCTGGGGACCTTCGACGAGTCGGATTGGCACAAACCGTCCCCGTGTCCGGGATGGACCGTCTTGGGATTGTGCTGTCACATCCTTGGAGACGATCTCAGTGCATTGGCCCGGTTGAGGGATCAGCACCATGGGACGATTCCGCCAGAGGATCTCAGCGAGGTCGCCTTCATTGAGTGGATCGACCTCCTTCAGGTCGAATGGGTCCAGGTGGCGAGACGACTCAGCCCCCGGCTGGTGATCGACCTCTTGGCTTGGACCGAGCCCCAACTGATCGAGCTCTTGAAGGCACAGGATCCTAGTTCTCCCACCGGTCACGTCTCTTGGGCAGGTCAAGGCCCCGTTCCCGTGTGGCTCGAGCAAGTCCGTGAGCTCTCCGAATATTGGATCCACCGCCAACAACTTCTGCAAGCTCTTGGTCAAGTGTCGGACCTTCGGGCTGACTTAGCCGAGCCAGTGCTCAGTGGGCTCCGTTGGGCATTTCCATATCGCCTGAACCAGATACAGGCTTCCGACGGTGACACGGTCTCAATCGAGATCTCGGGCCCAGTCCAGGCGACGTGGCATGTCGTCTTCGAGGCTCGGTCATGGAGTCTTTCATCACAGACCCGGAAGGCGCTGTGTCGCGAACGTGTCTCTCAATACAGACCAAGCCTGGCGGTTGCTCACCAACAACCTCTCGCCGATCGATCAAGAAACGATTCGGGTGACGGGCGATCCGCAGATCGTCGACGTTCTGCGTCGTACTCGGGCGATCATCGGATTGCCCAACTAACGGGTCCAATGATGGTGCCGTGTTCGCCGGGTCGGTCAGTCACTCCGGCTGCGCCAGGAGGCTCAGGACGTTGCGCTCACCGTCCTGAGAATTTCCTCCATCTGTCGTGCTGGCTGCTCTGATGTTCGGAGGCAGCCCCGCAGCGCTTGAAGGTCTCCGCAAACGAACCCGAATGCTAAAGCCGCGGCGAACAGCGAATCTCGTCTTCCAATCGACCGCAGCGCCGCCAGACTGACGACCGTGTCGAGCGCATCGCTCGCCAAAGTGGTCTTCACCCAACGGAGAGGATCGGATCGATCATTTGATCGTGCCGCCGACATCGTCCCCAGACCTAGTACGAGATCCCGGATTCCTATCGTCCTCATCAGGAGGAGGGCGGCACCTGTCGGCGATTCGGTACCGGCGAGGCGCATCGGCGCGCCGGGTGCGACCATCAAGGCGACGCCCACCGACGAGCGGAGCCATCCCATCGTCCCTGTACTGATTGTCGGCACAACCAGAGCGTAGCGAGCCCATTTTCAACCGCCCCATGCGCCGGGGACGGACGCGCTGGGCGGCTCTCCGCGGAGAACTAGCGTCAGACGGCGTCATGAGCGGAGTTGTGCCCTTGGGGCACTTGCTGGCTCTGAACGGTGGATCGAGTGCTGGAAAGACGACGCTGGCCCGCAAGCTCCAGTCCGGCCTCGACAGTCCATGGCTCCTCTTGGGAATCGACCTGCTGATGTGGACACTGCCCGCCGAGATGGTCGGTGACCAGGGTGGAATCCAGATCATCGACGGCGAGATTCAGCGCGGGGGTGAGTTCATGAGGCTGTACACGGGATTTCAGCGAGCCGTCGCCAGCCTCGTCTCTGGCGGAATCGACGTGATCCTCGATGAGGTCTTGCTCGATGGCAGCGAGGACCAGCGCCGCTGGGACGAAGCTCTCGGCGATCTCCCGGTGTGCTGGGTGGCCGTGCACTGTGATCCGGACACGGCGGCAATGAGAGAGCAGGAGCGGGGTGATCGGCCACCTGGCATAGCTCGCAAGCAGGCCGCATCCGTACACCGTGGTGTCCGCTACGACATCGAGCTCGATACGAATGTCATGCCTGTCGTTGATTCGGTCACCATGATCGCCGACGGTATCCGTCAGCGATGGTCGATGTCATCGGCACGAGCCTCGGATACCCCACCCGGATTGCCGCCAACCTCAGCATGGAGCCCAGATTCCACTCAGAGATTGGCTCCATGGGAACGCTAGAGCTCTCTGCTCTGAGTGGCAGGGAGCTGCCCCCAGTACGCCGTACCGAAGCATTCGAAATTAGGCTTCCGTACGATGGTGAAACTGATCTTTTGCGTATGCAGGCGTCCTGACATCGATGCATGCGAGTTCCACCGGTACTGGAGGGACGTACATGGGCCCCTCGTAGCAGGCGTCGCGACGGCTCTCGGCATCCGTCGCTACGTTCAGGTTCACACCGTACCTACCCCTCTTAATGACGTCCTCGCAGCCACCCGCCAAGCACCTGAACATTTCGATGGAGTCGCTGAGTTGTGGTTCGACAGCGCTGAGGCGATATCCGCGGCCGCTTCGACCCCAGAAGGGGCAGCCGCAGGCGAATTGCTATTAGCAGACGAGCGGCGATTCATTGACCATTCGCGTTCGCCGATCTTTCTCGCTGAGGAACACGGGGTCATCTAGCGAGACGAAGGGTGCCCCAGTTTGCCCGGGATGGGAGGGTCTCAAATCGATACCCCAACGGGTCGTTCGCTGTGGTCCCCCCGACATGGGGCCGGGTGCCAGCACTTCAAGGGCGGGTTGCTGCGATCCGGGCGGATCACGAAGCGTCGGGTCCCTCCGCCCCCGTCGAGACGCGGGTGACAGACGTCTATCTGGCCTGAGCGAGGTGCTGCTCTGCCGTCGCTGCCCTCGTTGCCCACTCGACCGGCCGGGTGCTAACACTGTCGGGTGCGCCAGGGTGGGTCGAGCGGGACGGATTGGCGGCAAGGCGCAACCGGCGCACATGGATCCTGACCCCACCGCGGCGCAGGCTCGCCTCCTGACATGGGCGACGCCTTCATCGTCGACGCCGTGCGCACGCCGCGGGGCAAGGGCCGTCCCGACGGCGCTCTGCACGGGGTCCACCCCCAGCGGCTGTTCGGGTCGTGCCTCACCGCCGTTGGCTTCCCGGGTGGGATTCGACCCCGGTGAGGTCGACGACGTCATCGCCGGGAACGGGATCCTGAGCGGCGACCACGGTGACGACATCGCCCGCCTGTCCGCACTCCTGGTCGGATGGCCCGAGACGCGTGCCCGGCATGACGCTCAACCGGTTCTGCGGTTCGGGACAGCAGGCGATCACAGTGGCCGCCATGGGCATCGGCTCCGGGGCCCAGGACCTGGTCGTGGCCGGAGGGGTGGAGTCGATGTCGCGTTGGGACGTCGAAGGTGGGCCTGTCGACGATCGACGGGGGAAATCCGGACGCTGCGGGCCAAGGTTCCCACCGTCCCCCAAGGGATCTCGGCCGACCTGATCGCCACGTTGGAGAAGTTCACCCGCGACGACGTCGACGCGTTTGCGGTCGAGAGCCAGCGCCGGGCGGCCGAGGCGACCGAGCAGGGGCGGTTCGACCGCGCGCTCGTCGCGGTCACCGACGAGGAAGGTCGGGTCCTGCTCCATCGCGACGAGCACCCTCGCCCGGGCACCACGTGGAGGGCCTGGCGCGGCTCCGCCCGGCCTTCGCCGAGATGGGTGCCGCGACCCTCGAGGATGACGGCCGCACCTTCGACGACATGTGCCTGGAGCGCTACCCGGAGATCGACCGCGTCGAGCACGTGCACCACGCCGGCAATTCCTCGGGCGTCGTCGACGGTGCGGCCGCGGCCCTGGTGGCGTCGGACGGCTGGGTGCGGGCCCACGGCGTCACGCCCCGAGCCCGCATCCGGGCCACCGCCGCGGTGGGGTCGGAGCCCGTCATCATGCTGACGGCGCCGGGTCCGGCGGCCGAGCGTTGCCTGGCCAAGGCCGGCATGCGCACCGGCGACATCGACCTGTGGGAGATCAACGAGGCCTTCGCCGCGGTGCCCCTCAAGACGATGCGGGACCTGCGGACTCGACCACGACCGCGTCAACGTCAACGGGGGCGCGATCGCGCTGGGTCACCCGATCGGGGCCACCGGCGCCATGCTGATCGCGACCGTGCGTGGACGAGCTCGAGCGCCGTGACCTCGCCACCGGTCTCGTGACCATGTGCACGGGAGGCGGCATGGGCACCGCGACGATCGTCGAGCGGGTCTGAGGATGGCCGAGACCCTCGCGGTGGATTCGCCGCGCCCGGGCGTCGCCGTCGTCCGTTTGAACCGCCCCGAGCGCCTGAACGCGATCAACCACATGATGGTCGCCGACCTCATGGGGGCCTGTGACGCCATCGGCGGCAGACGAAGAGGTGAGAGCCGTCGTCCTGACCGGCGCCGGCCGCGGCTTCTGCTCGGGGATCGACGTCCGCGACTTCGGTCCGGGCAGCTCTGGACGCGGGCGCACCGGCGCTGGATCGGCTGCGTTTCCAGGAGATGATGGCGGCCCTCCCGGTCGCGCTGCGGGAGCTGCCGCAGCCGGTGATCGCCGCCGTGAACGGGCCCTGCGTCGGCGGCGGTCTCGCGCTCTGCCTGGCCGCCGACATCAGGCTGTGCTCGACGGCAGCGTCCTTCGGGAACGCCGCCATCCTGCTGGGCCTCTCCGGCGCCGAGATGGGTATGAGCTACCACCTGCCGAGGATCGTCGGCACGAGCGTGGCCGCCGACTGGATGATCACCGGGCGCACCGTGACGGCAGAGGAGGCGGATCGCCGCGGTCTGGTGAGCGAGCTGGTCGAGCCGGAGGCGCTCATGGAGCGGGCGCTGGAGCGGGCTTCGGCGATCGCCGAGCTCCCCGCCCTCGCCACCCGGATGACCAAACGGGCGCTTCAGGTGAACACGGACGCGGCGGACCTCCGCGCCGCGGTGGAGCTGGAGAACCGAAACCAGGTCATTACCCACGCCACCGACGAGGCCGCGGCACGCCGGTCGAAGTGGGACGAAGTAGCTCCCGTCAGCGATCCGGGAGCTCTGGCGCGTCAACCGGCTCCGTGGGAGGGTCGGGCTCGAGCCGGACGCTATTGGCGACGACGGCGAAGCACAGGTACCCGCCGATCACGAAGGTGAGCTCCAGCAGCTGAGGCTGCCTCGAGAGACGAAGCCAGCTCCTGCCAGGTCGCGTCTTCGACCCTCGAGGTGTCGATGATCTGGTCCACGGCCTCGAGGACACTGCGCTCGAGCGGCGTCCAGAGCGCGGCAACCGGTCCGTCGGGGAGAGCATGGATCTGCGCGTTGGTGAGCCCCGTTCCGAGCCCGATGCGGGTGTGCTGCTTCCATTCGTAGACCGACCCCGTTCGCCACGCCACACGCAGGATGGCGAGCTCGCGCAGCGCAGGGTCGAGAGTCGAGCGCTCGCCGGCCAGGAACTCGGTGAAGGTCATCCACGCCGCCCCCAGATCGACGTGGTGGGCGAACAGGCCCAGCGCTTGGGGCATGGGCGGCGCGTCGGGCTTCCCCGACAGGTAGAGCTCGGGGCGCCGGAGGTAGCGCGGGAGCACCTCCTTCGCCTCGTCGCCCCACTGGTCCACCGGCAGTGGCGAGAGATGCCCGGATCCCGATGTGAACCCGGACCGTCATGTGCAGCCCAGGCAGAGATCTCGACGTTGACGTCGCGTGACGGCATCCGCAACGGGCTAACACACCGAGAACGAGACGAGCAAAGTCATGCCCGCCGATGTCTGCTGCGGTCATCTGGACTTCACTCGCCGAAATGTGATATCGTTTTAATATCATATTTTGAGAGGAGCATCTCCATGGCCACCACCGCGGAATCGACCCAGCCCGGACCGGTCGGCATCCACGGAGCCAGGGTCGACGTGACTCAGCGACGCGCCGCCGCGCTCAACGGCTGGTTCGGCGTGGCTGTGCTCGCCCTCTGCATCGCCGGGGCGGTGCTCGCCGGCCAGCACTCCAAGTCGCTGATCTGGATTCCCATCGCAGTGTTCGTCGTTGTCGCCGTCTCGCTCGTCGTCGTCCCGCCCGGCATGACCTCGGTCGTGCAGTTCTTCGGCCGCTATGTCGGCACTGTCAGCACGTCCGGCTTCTGGTGGGTTTTGCCGTTCACTGTCCGGCGGCGGGTCAGCGTCCGTGTGCGCAACTTCGAGACCGGCCGCCTTAAGGTCAACGACGCCGACGGCAATCCGGTCGAGATCGCGGCCATCGTGGTCTGGCAGGTCGTGGACACGGCCAAGTCGACCTACGCCGTCGAGGATTCGTCGAACTTCGTCTCGGTGCAGGCCGAGTCCGCCCTTCGCCACGTGGCGACGACCCACCCGTACGACGACACCACCGGCGCGGGGACCTCGCTCCGGGGCTCGACGGACCTGGTTGCCGTCGAATTGGGCGCGCGAGGTTTCGGCGCGGGTCAGCATCGCCGGCGTCGAGATCGTCGAGGTGCGGATCTCCCATCTGGCTTACGCGCAGGAGATCGCGCAGGCCATGCTGCGGCGCCAGCAGGCCAATGCCATCGTCTCGGCCCGCTCCCGGATCGTCGAGGGCGCGGTCGGCATGGTCGAGCTGGCGCTGAACCGTCTCAACGAGGACGGTGTCGTCTCGCTCGACGAGGAGCGGACGGCAAGCATGGTCAGCAATTTGATGGTGGTGCTCTGCGCCGACCAACCGCCCACCCCGATCGTGAACACGGGCTCGCTCTATACGTGAGCGAACGCCGGCAGGTCCTCCTCCGGGTCGACCCCGCAGTCCACGACGCCCTGGCCCGCTGGGCCGCCGACGAGCTCCGCAGCGTCAACGCGGAAGTCGAGATCCTGCTGCGACGTGCGCTGACCGAGGCGGGGCGGATGCCCAAGCAGGTGGCACCGCTCCCTCGGCGGGGCCGTCCACCAGCGAGCGGTGATCGCTGAGTGTGCTCCCATGGCTTCCGTCCGGACCCGGTGGATCACCGGTGTAGTCGCACGAGGCACCCTTGATGAAGCTCGCCGGAGTGTCAGGACGGCCGGACCGAGAGCCGATCCAATAGCATCGGGTGGTGAGGCTGGACACTGCGATCGACCGGTTCTCATCCTGGGAACATGGGGCGCCCTAGTAGCGCTATTTCGTACCGTCTAACGTGTCGTTATGTCGACGAGGTCGGAGTCGTCGGCAGGGAGACGCGGCCCGCGATGCGTGCGGGGCCTGACTGCAGGGGCTGCCTTCGCGGTGTTGGTCACAGTATGCGGCGGCGCCCCCTCTTCCGGCTCTGGGGCTGCTGTGTCGAACCGGCTCGCCAGCGATTGCCTGAGCACGTCGCAGTGCTACGCCCCGCGCCAGTTCCGAGTGGCCTACGGTATCCGGGCGCTTCTCGATCACGGGATCGATGGCAGCGGTCAGACCGTCGTGCTGGTCGAGTTCGCCGCACCGGCCGGGTCGGCGCCCCGGGTCACCGACATCCGCCAGGATCTCGCCCGATTCGACAGCGTATTCGGCCTGCCCGCCGCGAGTCTGCAGATCGTCAATAGCCTCGCTCGTTCTCCTTCACCGTGGCTGGCCAACAGCGAAGAGGCCGAGGACACCGAGGTTGTGCACGCGGTGGCTCCCGATGCCGCCATCCGTGAGGTCCTGGTCAGCGATACGGCCGCAGAGAGCGCTGCGAACGCTAGCGCCGGCGTCGCCGCGGCCCTTCGACTAGGTCTGACCCAGGGCGCGGTGATCTCTTTCAGTCACAGTTGGGGCGAACAGTGCTTCACCGTGGCCGAGGTGGCCCAGCTGAACGCGGCGTTGCGGGCCGCCAGCAAGGCGGCAGTGACGGTGGTCAACTCTTCCGGTGACGTCGGCGCTTCGACCAATCCGTGCCCCGGGGCCAGGGTTGGCTTGACGGGTATCAAGGGAGTGAACCTCCTCGATGCGGATCCGTTGGTACTGGCCGCTGGAGGTACCAGCCTGCAGGCCAATCGGGCCACCGGCACCTACACGAGCGAGACCGTGTGGAACACACCGCCCGGGCCGATCGCCCCACATCGGACGGCGGTACGGGCATCCCCTGCGGAGCCACGACCGGTTGAGCCACAACAGACGATGCCAGATGTTGGGCCACACCCGGCTCGGGCATCAGCTGCTGGGGCTGTCCCTGCCGCGGCCCCACCCCCGAGGGAATTCTCCCGTGTCCTCCGGCGGCGGATTCAGCCGGCTGTTCTCCGGCCCGCCTATCAGGACGGCGTGCCCGGCATCGGACTCTCTCGAGGGTTGCCCGACGTCGCTGCCGACGCCGACCCAAATACGGGCATGGCTCTGGTCCTGACCGACGGCGGCCGAAACTCCATCGTCGTCGGGGCCAGCGGTACCAGCGCCGCCGCCCCGATGTGGGCCGCGGTCATCGCGCTGGCAGACCAGTACGCCGGCCGGCACCTGGGCTTCGTCAACCCCGCCCTCTACCGCATTGGCCGAAGTCGGGCCGATCACACGGCGTTCCACGACATCACCACCGGGACCAACACCGTCGAATCCTCATCACAGACCGTCTCGGGGTACAAGGCCGGCCCCGGATGGGATCCGGTCACGGGTTGGGGAAGCCCCGACGCGCAGATACTCGTGCCCCTCCTCGCCCGCTACGCCCGCCCGTAACGCCCGCAGAGACTCGCGGCAAACCAACCGCACCGCGCGTTTCCTCGATCTAGACACTCGGGCGGGCAAGAAGCAGTGCCCGGGCGGCCTCTGTTGCAATCAGATGCCCATTCAGGGTTCGGCCGGCGCGTCGGCAGACTGAAGCGCTACCGTTTGGGCGTTGATACTTGAAGGGTCCGATCACGCTCACCATGCGGGTGGCGATTGGTCATGAGGTCCCGAAGGGTGTTCGATCGATGTAGGCACCAACGGTAAGGAGAAGTCATAACCATGATCCGTTCACGTATGGCTCGACTCTCTTTCGCAGCGGCTGTAGCCACGGCCCTGCCGGTCGCCGGCGTTGTGTCGCTAGCCGCCGGCCATGCCGGCGCGTCAACTGTGATGAAGGTCAAATGCACCACTCTTTCTGGCAACGCGACGACGACGGCCATGCTCAGCGGGTGCACCGGCGGCGCGGGCACCGGAGGGGCCACGATGCCCACGACGTTGCCGGTCATCGAAGGCGGAGGCAAAGTCATATGGGTGAGCGGCAAGAAGACCAAACTCGGAGCGCCCACGGTGGGCGCCGGCACCCTGTGTCCGAAGACGGACCCCTTTGATGTGACGGTCGCAGGTGCGGTGAAGAAGGACACGACTGGGTCGATAACGGTGCCCGGGACCTACAAGGGCGAGATCTGCGTAGACGCGAACGAGAACGTGAGCCTCGCGCCCGGGACGAAGTTCCAGATCAGCTGACGCCTTCCCGCGGACTTCGTCGGGCCTGAGCACAGCCGAGCGAGAGCCGTAGCCAGCGTTCAAGAGAACCAGGTCCGAGTGGGAATCACCGGCCGGGTTCGTCGACGGTGCGAGGGATTTCACATCCACGAGACTTGACATAGGGTCTGGCCGTCGCCGGCTGCCGGAGGCCCGGCCCGGTGACGAAGGGGGTCGGCATGCGGAAGCGCTCCAACGAAGTCGAGGTCGAGCGGGACGTCAAGGTCGCGATGTCGGACGGCACGGTCCTGCTGGCCGACGTTTACCACCCCGTGGGCATCGACGACGCCCCCACCATCTTGGAGCGCACGCCGTACGGGAGGGCCAACTTCGCTTCCGCCATGGGCCCCGAGTTCGCAGCCCGCGGCTACCGGTACGTCCTGCAAGCGTGCCGGGGCACTGACGGGTCGGGTGGCACGCACACCTACTTCGCCGAAGCGGGGGACGGGCGAGACACCGCGGACTGGATCGCCTCCCGGCCTTGGTTCAACGGCTCCATGGGCACGTTCGGCGCGAGCTACATGGGCTTCACCCAGTGGGCGCTGGCCTCCACGAATCCGACGCACCTCAAGGCCATGGCCGTCGCCCTGTCGACTTCGGTCCGTGCTTACTCTTGGTACCCGGGAGGCTCGCTGGCGCTCGAGGTGATCATCCCCTGGGACATGGGCGCCACCCAGTTCAACAAGCACGCCGACGGCGGTCCCGCCACCGACATCTCCCCCGAGGGCATCGAGCGACGCATGGCCGAGCTGAAGGCGGGCTTCGACCACCTACCTCTCGGAGAGGTGATCGAGCGGCTCACTGGCGTCGACCTGCCGCTCTACCGGGACCAGCTCGCTCACGCCGGCGCCGGGGATGCGTTTTGGGATCCGGTGAACTTCCGGCCGCTGCTGGCGGAATGGACGGTGCCGACCCTGCTCGTCGACGGCTGGCACGATTACCCTCTACCTGGCGTGGTGGAGGACTACGCCGTCCTGCGCTCCTCACCGGCCCCCGTGCATCTCCGCATCGGCGCCGGCGGACACCTGGGCGGTGGCGGGGAGGGCGGCATGACCGATGCCCCGCTCGACTGGTTCGACACCTGGTTGCTCGGCCGGGAGGGACTGCTCGACCTCAGCCCGGTGAAGGTGCACGTGCAGGGCGAAGGTGGCCACTGGCGCGACCTGCCCGACTGGCCGCCTCCCTCGAGGCCGACCCGCTGGTACCTCCATGCCTCGGGCCGGCTTGCGCCCGTGCCGCCGGAGGCTCCGTCGGAGCCGGACCGCTATCGATACGACCCCGGCGACCCGACGCCGTCGATGGGCGGCACCGGCATGCTTACCGGGGGCACCGTTGACAATCGGCCTCTGGAGGCCCGCCCCGACGTCCTGGTCTACACCTCCGACGAGCTGGACGAACCTCTCGAGCTCGTCGGTCCGGTCGAGGCGGAGCTGCACGTGGGCTCGAGTCTGGACCATACGGACTTCTTCGTCCGGGTCTGCGACGTGTCACCCGACGGCCAGTCCCTCAACGTGTGCGATGGACTGCAGCGCTTCGACCCTGGTTCCCTTCGCCGGAACCCGGACGGGACCTTCACGGCAGCCGTGACCCTGTGGCCCGTCGGTCACACCTTCGCCCCTGGTCACCGTCTGCGGGTCCAGATCTCCAGTGGCGCTCACCCGGTCTACGCCCGCAATCTCGGTACCGGAGAGCCGCCGGCCGATGCCACCACTCTTCAGGTGGCCGAACAGGCCGTGTACCACGAGCCGGGCAGGCCGTCCTGGGTGACTCTCCCGCACTTCTCGGGGTGACGCCCCGGGCCCGCAACACCGAGCATCAGCGGACGACGAGCCTGTGGCGTGAGACGAGCCTGCGCAGTTAGAGTCTGTTCGCAAAATGCGTGCACGTCATTGTGTAAATAGCCCTCGTTTGGGGTCGGTCATCGCGTAGCGTTTGGCATGGAGCCCGACGCGGTTGGAGTGGCGCAGACCTGGCGAACAACACACGGCGACATGAGCGACGAGGAGTGGGAGCTCATCGCCGATCTGGTCGCTCCGTATTGGACGCCCGGCTCGATGGGCCGACCGGTCAAAGTGGATCGACGCCGAGTGGTCGATGCCATCTTCTACGTGGCGGCGACGGGTTGTCAGTGGCGCGCCTTGCCTGATGGCTATCCGAACTGGAACACGGTGCACCGCTACCACCTGGCGTGGTCCAAAGATGGCACCTGGGAACGCATCGCCGAGCGATTGGCCACGGCGGTGCGCATCAAAGAGGGACGAGAGGGCGAACCCTCCGCCGGCATCGTCGATGCTCGCTCGGTGCGCGCCGCCGCCACGGTTTCCAAGAAAACCAAGGGTTTTGACGCCGGAAAGAAGATCAACGGCCGTAAGACCTTCGGCATCGTCGACACCCTCGGACTCTTGGTCGCGGTGGTCGTCGTGGCGGCGAGCATCTCGGACAACGTCGGTGGCATCACCGTGGCCGATCGTGCCCGCGAGCGCTCCGCTCGCTTCGCCAAGCTGTGGTGCGACTCGGGGTTCAAGCGCACCTTCATCGAGCACTGCCGCCACCATCACGTCGGCGTCGAGGTGGTCAAGCGCATCCATCCCGGTCAATTCAAAGCACTGCCCAAGCGCTGGATCGTCGAACGCACCTGGGCCTGGCTGATGAACAGCCGACGTCTCCAGGTCGACTACGAGCGCGATCCGATCGTGACCGAGGGTTTCATCTGGGCTGCCCACAGCCGCTATCTCCTGCGCCGACTCACCCAATCGCCGATCTCGTGATCGCGCTGGGGAAATAATCGCGACAGTCACTTAGAGGTCGAAGGCGACTCGCAGCTCCTCCACGATCGCCTTCATTCTCAAGACCTCCTCCTGCAGGGCATCGACGTCGCCGCGCAGGGTTGCGACCTCATCGCTGAGGGCGACGGAGCGCACCGGTGCAGCGGCTTGGCCCACACCGGTGTCGGGGTCGGAAGTGGCGTCGGGCTCGGGTGTCCCGCTGGTCAGCAGCGCAGCCCACCGTTCCTCTTTCTGGCCCGGGCGGCGAGGCAGGCGGCGCACCAGCGGGTCGGGGTCACTGGCCAAGCGCTCGAGCTCGGCCTCGACGTCGTCGAGACCCGGGAAGTCGGCCATGCGCTCGGTCCGGGCTCGCAGCTCCCCGACCGTCTGCGGACCCCTGAGCACGACGACCGCCAGGACGGAGAGGCTCTTGGAGTCCAGAGCGAAACGCTCGTCCAGCACCTGGCGGTACCGGGTGGCCGAGCGTCCTTGTGCAGGGTGGACGAAGCGAAGGAGGCCGGCCTCTTTCAGCGAGGACAGAGCCGCCTCTACGGTGTCTTCGTCGTAGGCCACGACCGGGTCACGGTTCGAGGACTGGTTGCAGGCGAGGACCAAGGCATTGAGCGTCAGCGGGTACTGCTTGGGCGTTGTCAGTTGCTTCTCGGCCAGGCTGCCGAGCACCCGTGCTTCGACTGGACTCAACTCCACGACGGGAGCGAGCATATTGCGGCCGGCGTCGTCGGTCGGCGACCGAAGATGAGCCGGTACTTCGCCACGATCACCGGGAAGGCGACGATCGCCGGCACGGGCCGCTTCACCTTCGGGGTCTCGCCAGTCGGGGACTCTCGCTACATTGACGTCTTCACCACGACGAGAGGATCGCGATGTCGTCAATCCCAGGGCCAGAGCACCTCAGCGGCCATCATCGAGACACCCTGCTGCAGATCTTTCAGGAAAAGACGAACCACAACGTCGAATGGCACGATGTCGTGTCATTGCTCGAGGCGGTCGGATCCATCGAACAGCGGCACGACGACATGTTTGTGTTTCGCATCGGCCAGGAGACTGAGGTTCTCAGGCGTCCGAGTGACAAGGACATAGACGGACAACAACTCGTCGATTTGCGCCGAATATTGACCAGCGCCGGCTACGACACCGTGGCTGCGGACCTCGAAGACAAGGGCAAAGAAACCTGAGAAATGGCCGTCTGCTCCAACCGTTCCCGACCACCCTTACCGAGGTGCTTTCCCGGGCGCTGGTTCAAACCAAACGGTTCTCTCCTTCAGGGAAGGCTTGTGCCATCCGCACCTTGATGAGCTGCTCGACCAAGGGCTTCGGTAGCGGTGAGTCGATTGGGAACTGCAGCGCTCCGGTGGAGGTTTTGTAGCCTGCGACCTCGCCTCGAAGCAACGGGAACACCGAACCGCTGTGGGGAAGGTAGCTCAGGTGGTTCTTGAAAGCAGCGAATCCGGCGATCACCTTCCCATCGACTCGAAACGCCGGTACTCGATATGAGATCCCTTCTTCGGCCTCCGGGAGTACTTCGAGGATCGTCTGGCGCAGTCGCTGGAGAGTGGATCGTTTCGGCTCAACAGGATCCGCCAAGTACTGATCAATCTCGTCAGTGGACACAGAGCCGATCTTTGATGACAACGTCGCTCAGGGTCAAGAGCTTCGGTATCTGCGCCTCGGCATCTGCGGCTAAGAGCCAGCCGGCGACCACCACTGCTCCATGAAGGGGAGCAGCTCGCGGCTCACGAGCTCAATCCGCGGCCCGACGGCACCGCGGTGGTACGCCCAGATGGCAGTGCCGTCGTCGCGAGCCCCGGCGGCCTCCATCGGGTAGCCGCGCTGCTCCAGCAGCGAGGAGTCCGCCGCGAGGTCGTCGGACCAGTACCCGAGATGGTGGATGCCCGAGCCGGCCGCGGGCGTCCACAGCGTGCCGGGGATCGTCTGAATCACTTCGACCCGCGGAACGGTCACCGAGTATGTGAACCGGAGCTGAATCGTCCGCTCGATCGTCTGCTCGCCCTCGGGCAGCCGCACCGGCGTCGAGAGCTCGAGGGGAGAGGCGAATTCGTAGCCGAAGAGGGCCGAAAGATCATTCAGAGCTGCGTCGAAGTCGTCGACGACGATGCCGGCGTGGTACTGGTCGGACGCCCTCACGACGCCTCGATCACGACACGGATCGCGCCCGACGATCTGTCCGACGCCACCTCGAACGCGCGGGCGGCGTCCTCGAGCGGGAAGCGATGCGTGATCAGCGTGCGCGCCACGTCGGGGTCGTCGGCAAGCATCGCCGCCGCCTCCTCCATTTCGCGCCCGCCGTCGTGCGCGCAGTAGCCGAGCGAAGGGATCAGCCGCGCCTCGCGGTGGAACAGCGGGAGCCAGTCCAGCTGGACCGGCCCGTAGTGCACGCCGAGCACCACGACGGTCCCAGCGGGCGCGACCAGCTCCGCGCTGCGGGCCAAGCTGGCTTCGCTGCCCGCGGCTTCCACGACGACGTCGAACAGGCCCTTGGGGCCGATCTGGGCGCCGAGCCGCTCACCCGCCTCCCGCTGGTGCCGATGGCGCGCTTCGAGCGCGACGTCCTCAGCGCCGAGCCGGTGCGCACCGGCCACCGCCATGAGCCCGAGCGCGCCGGCGCCGACGACCGCCACCCGTTTCCCCGGACCGGTACCGGCGAGCCTGAGCGCGTGCCACGAGACCGAGGCGGGCTCCACGAGCGGCGCGTCCGCCGGGTCCAGACCGGGTGGGACGGGAACCAAGCGGGCGGGTGGCGCGCGGAACTGCTCGGCCATGCCGCCGTCGGCCGTGACGCCGAGCGCCCGCTGCGAGTGGGTCGGGCACAGGTTGTACGCACCGCGGCGGCACTGGTCGCACTCCATGCACCCGTAGATCGCTTCAACCACGACGGCCGTGCCGTCCTCGCGGATACCGCAGAGCTCGTGGCCGAGGATACGGCGGAAGCCGAGGCGTATGTAGCTGAGGTCCGAGGCGCAGACGCTCATGGCCCGCATGTCGAGGACATCGCCCGTGCCCGGCGGCTCGTCGAGGTCGACCACGGCGACCCCACCTTCGATGGCCCGCACTGCCTTCACTTCGCCAACCTACGCTCCGCCGCGCGGGCCGCGCAGGGCGGCGCACACGCCGCCGTCGACCAGGACGTCCACGCCGCTCATGAAACTGGCCTCGTCCGAGAGCAGGAACGCCACGACGGCGGCCAGCTCGTCGGCCCGACCCTCGCGCCCGAGCGGCGTGTGCTCGACCATCATGGCCATCGTCGGTTGCTCCGCCGCCTCCTGGCGACCCTGCGGCGTGTCGATGATGCCGGGGGAGACCGAGCAGATGCGTGCACCAGCCGGGCCGAGGCGCACGGATTCCTGTTGGACCAGCCGCCGCACCCCACGCTTGGCCCAGACGTAAGCCATGCCGGGGTCCTCGACCGAGGGACCGAGCGCATGCCGAACGCGTTCGGCCAGGCGCGGGTCGAGCGGCTCATCGAGTGCCGCGTCCGCCTCTGGCTGCGGCTCCCCGACCCCGAGCGTCGCCGCCATGGACGCGAAGCACACGATGGAGGTCCCGTGTGCGGCGAGCGGGCGCAGCACCTCCAAGAGCCTCGCCGTGCCGACGAGGTCGACACTGAAGATGCGCCGCCAGTCGGCCATGGTCGGGGAGATCCCGGCCGCGTGCGCCACGGCCCGCAACGTACCGAGCTTCCCCGCCCGGCCGGCCAGGGCCGCCAACCCGGCCTGGTCGGTGACGTCGAGCACGATCGGCTCGACGACGGCTCCCGATCCCGACGAGGCGAGCCGCGACGAGGCCGTGTGCACCGATTCGCCGTCGAGGTCGACGAGCAACAACCGGTCGACCATGGCCGCCATACGCTCCGCGCAGGCCAGGCCCATGCCCCTCCCCGCGCCGGTCGCGATCCCCACGGTCGTCACGACCCCGACTCCGAACCGAAGACGCGGCCGGTCGCCAGGACGCAGAGGCGGTCGCCGTTGCCGGGGTCGCGCACCTCGACGCGGCTGAGCCCGTGTCTCACCTGCGCGCGCGCCACGACCGGCCCCACACGCGCCGGCTGTAGATAGCGCAGGCCGAGCGACGACAGGGTGGCCCCGGGTGACAGCGACAGCGCCGCCTCTTCGGCGGCGAGCGCGATCAGCCCGCCGTTGATGGTGTTCGACGAGTTGAGCGTCCCGTCGGACCGGGTCAGGGTGGCCATGCCTGGCTCGTTGCGTCGGCACCCCGCGTGCTCGGCGAAGGGCATGCGCAGGCGCGTGCCGGCCGGCACAATGAGGTCGACACTGAGCCGGGGCGGGAGCCGAACCGTCGGATCCCGGGCCGCCATGAACGATCCGGCGGCGAAGGCGAACGGCTTGCCATCCTCGCCGCTGAAGTCGACGGTGGCGACTAAGACCGACCGTCCGGACTTGACGGTGCGTCCGATACCTCGCACGGTGCCCGATCCGGGCGCGGGTGCGGAGAGGTGGACGTCGAGCTCCAGGGTCACGGGGACCCTCGGGCCGATGGCGTCGGCGGCGAGCAGTCCCGCCACGGTGTCGGCCCAGGCGACGAGGATGGACGTCCGCAAGTGGGAGGTACCCGGCACGTGCATCTCGGGGACCACCTGTCCCGAACCGTGCAGCTCGTCACCGGCCCGGCTGACCCCCCATCCCAGAGCCTGGAGCACATGGCCGCGCTCGGCGGGCGCGCGACCGGGCCTGGCTGGCGGTCCTCGCCCTCGTCGAGCTCCTCGGCCTGATCCGCGCGAGAGGTCACGCGGGTCAGGGTATCCATCGTCGACGTCGACCTCACAATTCGATGCTGCATAGACTCACCTGGAATTCGCTACCGGCCCGGCGGGACGGCGACCAGCATGCGACGACTCGGCACCGGCGGAACCCACCAGTAGCGAAGCGGGACCAGCAACCCGGACCAGCAGACCCGGACCGGCAGACCACCGAAACCAGCAGAAAGGATCGAATTGTGATCGGGGCGCGACCTTTTCCCGACGGGTTCCTGTGGGGCGCCGCCACTGCCGGCCACCAGGTGGAGGGCGGGAACGTGAACGCGGACCTCTGGCCCCTCGAATGGGCACCGGACTCCGTCTTCAAGGAACCCTCGGGGGACGCCTGCGACCACTACCACCGCTACCGCGAGGACGTCTCGACGTTGCGGGACCTCGGGCTGAACGCGTACCGATTCTCCCTGGAGTGGTCCCGAATCGAGCCAGAGCCGGGTTACTTCTCGCGCGCCGCCCTCGACCACTACCGCAGAGTCGCCGGCACTTGCCTCGAGCTCGGGGTTACGCCCGTCGTGACCTACAACCACTTCACGCTGCCCCGCTGGATGGCCGGTGACGGGGGCTGGCTCGACGACCGCGCCCCGAGCGCTTCGCTCGTTTCGCCGCCCGGGCGTCCGCGCACCTGGGCGATCTCCTCTCGTGGGTCTGCACTTTGAACGAACCGAACGTGCTGGCGATGCTGCAGACCAGCGGGGTGCTGCCGATGGGTGCCGGCGATCGTGGCCCGCAGCCCGCACCTGCCGCGTCAGCGGCCGCGGGGCTCGGGGGCTTCGACCCCGCGCGGTACCGCATGGGACTCCTGGGCGCCGATGTCGGGCGCATGGCGGATGCGCACCGGCGCGCCGTCGAAGAGATCAAGGCGGGTCCGGGTGAGCAACGGGTCGGTTGGACCCTGGCCCTGGTCGACTTCCAACCGGTCGAGGGGGAGAAGAGCGCTTCGCCGAAGCCCGGCACGTCGGCCAGACGGATTGGTTGGCCGTGTCGGGCGAGGATGACTTCGTCGGCGTGCAGACGTATTCGCGCAACCTCATCGGACCGGACGGACAGGTCCCACCGCCCCCAGGGACCCCGACCATGCAGACCGGCTGGGAGGTGTACCCGGCCGCCCTCGGACACACCGTGCGCCTGGCGGCCGAGCACGCCGGAGTACCGGTGGTCGTGACCGAGAACGGCATGGCGACCGACGACGACGAGGCCCGGCTCGCCTACACCCGTTCCGCGCTCGAAGGCCTGGCCGGATGCCTGGACGACGGAATCGACGTACGGGGTTATCTGCACTGGACGCTGCTCGACAACTTCGAATGGACCTCGGGCTTCTCCAAGACGTTCGGGCTCATCGCAGTCGACCGCGCTACTTTCGCCCGAACAGTGAAGCCGTCGGCCCGCTGGCTCGGGCAGATCGCTCGCCAGAACGCACTGGACGCCTGAGCGAGCATGCCCGAGATCGAGCGCGAGGCCACCGCCTTCGCCGCTGCCGTTGCGTCGGTACGTGGGGGAAGTTCTCCCGAAGTCGCGGCCGGCGCGCTCTACGAGCAGCTCGACGAGGACGAGCGACTGTGGCTGCTCGATGGCGACCGGGAGTTCTGGGAGGGCCTGCGTTCCATGCGGACGGAGGGGTACAACCGCGTCCCCTACGTGCACGGTGCGATCGAACGCCTGGGCATCCCCGGGACGCGGTTCGTGGACGGGCCGCGCGGGTGTGTCTCCGGTCACGGCACCTGCTTCCCCGTCTCCATGGCGCGCGGTGCCACGTGGGACACGAAGCTCGAGGAGCGGGTCGGGGACGTGATCGGCCGCGAGGTCCGAGCCCAGGGTGGCAACTTCTTCGGAGGCGTGTGCATCAACCTGCCGCGGCATCCAGCCTGGGGCCGGGCCCAGGAGACCTATGGTGACGACCCGCACCACCTCGGGGAGATGGGGGCGGCACTCGTCCGAGGTGTCCAGCGCTGGGCCATGGCGTGCGCCAAGCACTACGCGCTCAACTCCATGGAGAACGCACGCTTCACCGTGGACGTGACGGTCGACGAGGCGGTTCTCCACGACGTCTACCTGCCGCACTTCAAGCGGGCCGCGGACGAAGGCGTCGCCGCCATCATGGGTGCGTACAATTCTGTCAACGGGGAGTGGTGCGGGCAGAACACGTATCTCCTCACGACCGTGTTACGTGACCTGTGGGCGTGGAACGGTGTCACCGTCACCGACTTCATCTGGGGCATGCGCGACGGCGCCAAGGCGCTCGATGCCGGAATGGATCTGGAGGAGCCGCTCCGCCAGCAGCGGGCCCAGCACCTGCGCGGCCAGATCGCCGACGGCCGTACCTCCTGGAACATGGTGCGGCGGGCCGCGGTCCGACTGCTCGCGGCGCAGCTCCGCTCGTACGCGACGCGCCGGCCCGATGATCCGCCCGCAGAGCTCATGGCGAACGACGACGCACGCGCCCTCGCCCGCGCCGTGGCCGCCCGCGCCGTGGTCCTGCTGAAGAACGATCCGGTCGAGGGGCGGCCTCTGCTCCCGCTCGACGAAGCTTCTGTGCGGTCGGTCGCGGTGATCGGACGGCTGGCCACCGTGGCGAACACGGGCGACCACGGCTCGTCCGATGTGCACCCGCCCTCGGTCGTGACCCCGCTCGAAGGCGTCAGGGCCGCGCTCCCCGACGCGAGCGTCGCTGTGGTCGAGGGCGACGACCTGGCCGCAGCCCGGACTGCGGCGGCGGCGGCGGACGTCGCTTTGGTCGTGGTGGGCTACGACGCCTCCGACGAGGGTGAGTACATCGGGCCCGATGTGGCGAGCCGACCGGAGCTGTTGGCGACATTCCCGTCGATCCCTGACGCCGAGCTCGAAGTCCTGACCGCGACCCTCACCTCCGAGCCCGCCGGGGCCAGCACGGGCGGGGACCGTGCGTCCCTGACATTGCGGTCCTTCGACGAGGAGCTCGTCCGTGCCGTCGTCGCGGCGAACCCGCGGACCGTGGTGGCCATCGTCGCGGCGGGCGCAGTGATCACCGAGTCCTGGCGCCACCAGGTGCCAGCCGTGCTGATGCTCTGGTACGCCGGCATGGAGGGCGGGCACGCGCTGGCCGACGTGCTCACGGGCGCGCACAACCCCACGGGGCGCCTGCCTTTCTCCGTTCCCACCTCGTCCGAGCACCTGCCGCCGTTCGATCGCGACGCCACCGCAATCACCTACGACCGCTTCCACGGGCAGCGGCTCCTCGATCGGCTGGGTGTGGCGGCGGCCTTCCCGCACGGCTTCGGTCTTTCCTATACGACGTTCGAGATCACGAGCGCAACCGTCCAGCGCCTCGAGCGCCATGCGGTCGTGCTGGACGTGAGCGTGACCAACACGGGCGACCGCGACGGCGGACACGTCGTCCAGGTCTACGGGCATGTGTCGTCGGGGCCGTACGCGGGGGAGCGTCTTCTCTGCGGCTTCGCTCCCGTGCACGTGCCGGCCGGCACGATTGCGTCGGTGCAAGTGCCGGTCTCGCTCACTGCCCTCGCCTCCTGGGACGCATCGCTCCGGATTCGCATCCCACCAGACGCGTCCGACGTCGTGCTCGAGGTCGGTTCGCACGCGCACGACCCGGCCGCGATCACCTTGCCGTTCGCGCCCGCGGCTGAATGTCTGGCCGTCAGCGCGCGACGCACGCCAGATCAGGCCATGTTCTGACGGTTTGTTTGACGGGGCGGCTTGGCCGTGTCCGGCCCCAGTTGCGGGTCCCAGCGACGTCTTGCAGGATACGGATATGACGGGCGATGGGCTCCCGGCGTCTCGACCCGCGCCTGACGCGAAACCCGAGCTGCGGGCCTCAGATGAAGACAGGGACCGGGTGGTCGATGTGCTCCGTGTCGCGGCCGGCGCTGGGCGTCTGAGCGCGGCCGAACTTGACGAGCGCCTGGACGCGGCCCTGACGGCTCGTACCATCGGCGAACTGGCGGCACTGACCACTGACCTGCCCGAGGGGATCGCCCATGTGGACGGGATTGGCGCGCCGGTGAAAGATGTCGTCCGGCTCGACTACCAGGGCGGAAATGCGACCCGGCGCGGCCGGTGGGTGGTTCCCCAGCGGATGGAGATACGCGCCGTCGGCGGGACGGTGAAGCTCGACTTCACCGACGCGGTGATTACCAGCCCTACGTTGCAGATTCAGGCAGAAGTCCGTGGCGGGCGGCTCGTCCTGGTGACCAAGCCAGGCATCGAGGTCGATACCGACGGCGTCGTCGTGCACGGTGGAAGGGTCAAAGTGCGGCCCGAGAACGGCTGGATGAGGCCCGTCAGCCTGAAGGTCGAGGTATCGGGCGAGGCTCATGGCGGCCGTGTGGTCGCCCGGCCGCCACACCGGACGTTCCGGCAGTGGGTGCTGCGCCGGCCCGGGCCGTACCCCACATCAGCCGGGGTTTGAGGCCGGTCGTCACCGATCCCACTTCAAGATGGCTTTCCGAAGAACCTAGAGGGCGCGCCGGAGCGCCAACTCAGCCCGAACACAGACGGACCGTGTCTAAGATTCCCGACCCGTCAACTTCACAGATTGGCCCTGTGCGAATACTCCTCGTATCCGACCTGCACTATTCGTTGCCCCAACTCGACTGGGTCGTTGGTGCGGGTCCCGCATTCGACCTCGTGGTCCTGGCGGGCGACAGCCTCAGCATCCGCTCAGCCGTCCCGCTCGACGCGCAGAGCGTCGTCATCCTCCGCTATCTTTCGCTCCTCCACTCGGGTGGCCAAGTGGCCGTGAGCTCGGGAAACCACGACCTCACCGGTCCGAACGAGCAGGGCGAGCAGACTGCACTCTGGCTGGCCGAGGCCAGAGCCGCGGGCATCCCGACCGACGGAGGTTCGCTGACGGTCGGCGACACCCTCGTCACTGTCTGCCCCTGGTGGGACGGTCCGATCGCCAAGGAAGCCGTCGCGGCCCAGCTGGCCGAGGATGCCTCGCGACGCGGCTCTCGGTGGGTGTGGGTCTATCACTGGCCGCCACTTGGCTCCCGGACCTGCTGGACTGGTCGGCGAGACTACGGTGACGCCGACCTTGGAGCATGGATAGACGAGTACCAACCCGATGCCGTGCTTACCGGCCACGTGCACGAGTCACCCTTCAAGGCCGACGGTTCGTGGGCGGACCGCGTCGGTGATACCTGGGTGTTCAACGCCGGACATCAGATCGGCCGGGTGCCCGCTCGCGTCGAACTCGACTTCACCGAGGGCCGAGCCACATGGGTGTCGCTCCTCGGCACTGAGGAACTTGACCTCTTTGCCTCAGCTGCTCCGGAACGAACCCTCTTCTGATCCCTTGTCCTGACGGATCTGTGTCGTGGGGAACGAGCTTTCGCTCAGTAGTCAGGGTGAGGGTCACGTACCGAACCGGGCTGAGCGGCTTGTTGTTGGCGTTGCGTCAGCCGGGTGAGGACGTCGGACACCATTGAGAGGCCCGGCGCGTCGCCGTACTGGTACTTCAAGTCTGCCAAGTACGAGGTGACGAAGTTGAGTCGCTCGGCCAGACCGATGGCGACCAACCACAAGACGGCCGGGTCATCGAGCAGCGCCCGGCCATCGGCGGCGTATCTCAGACGGCTCGGCTCGATTGCCTCGACCGTTGCCCCGTGTCCGGTGCCCAGGAGAACCGACATCTCGCCCACGATGGCGCCCGGTTGCGTGATGGTGTTGACCGTGATGTCGCCCTTCCGCACCTGGAGAGCGCCCGACACCAACACCCAAATCGCCCCACCGGTGTCATGTTCGTCCACGACGGGCTGGCCGATGTCGAGTTCGATTTCAGGTAGGTGCGCCGCGAGGCCCAGCATGTCCGTCACGACGGGGATCGTAGTGGTGGACCGATCACGAGTGAGATGGCGTCACGGGGGGGGCGGAGACCGCGCTCCATGCCGTCACCTTCAGCCCTTGGTGACCCAGGGTCGTTGCCTCCGAACGAAGCGCGGGCGAGTTACCGTTCCACCGCGGATTCGTACGTGCGCGTCCCGGGGCCCTGGTCGATTCGTGAGCCGTCGGGGAGCCTGACCTCTGCCGTCGTCCCGGGCGGGACGCCGACGGTGAGCCCGAACGTCCCGTCCCCTGTGTGCCAGCTCGACTCGATACGTCCGTACGGGGAGTCGTGCACCGCTTCGGCCCAGGTGAGTCCGCCGCCCGGGCGAGGCTCGACCCGGAAGTGCCGGTACGCCGGATGGTCTTCGAGAAGCTCAATGCCGGCCACGTAGCGGTGCAGAAACGAGACGACGGCGCCCTTGCTGTAATGGTTGAGCGACTCGTGGGGCGCGCCGTCGGCGTCGATCCCCTCCCAGAGCTCCCAGATCGTGGTGGCCCCGCGCCCGACCATGTACAGCCACGACGGAGGGGTGTCCTGGGCCAACAGCTCGTAGGCGACGCCGAGGTGACCGGTGTCGGCCAGCACCGGCAACAGGTACGGCGTGGCCAGAAAGCCGGTGCCAAGGTGGGTGTCGGCGTCACGAACCAGATGCACCAGACGCCCCGCCGTCTGCGCACGCAGCTCCTCGGGCACGAGGCCGAAGGCGAGGGCCCGGACGTGGTTGGCCTGTGTGTCAGGGGTGAGCGAGCCGTCGGGACCGACGAACTCCTTCCGAAACGCGTCGAGCGCATTGGCCGCCAGCTCCTCGAAGCGGTCCGCCTCCGCGTCGCGTCCGAGCATGCGACCGACCCGCGCCACGGTCGTGGCGGACCGGTGCAGGAAGGCGGTGCCGACCGATCCGTGGTCCTTCGTTCGGTGCTCGTGCGCCACCACACCGGGCTCGAGCCACTCGCCCCAGTGGTAGCCACCGTCCCACAGGTACTGCTCGTGTGGCGCGGGCTCCGGCCGGGCCGCGGCCCGGTCGGGGTGGCGCTGTGTGTGCGCGGTGGCGGCCGCGAATTCCACCCAGCTCACCATGTTCGGCCAGAGCTCGGCCAGCACGGCCGCATCGCCGTAGGCGCGCCACATCTCCCAGGGGACGATCACGATGGCGTCCCCCCACCCCGAGGAACCTTGCATGCTCCGCCAGAATCCGCCCGGGATGTCCCGGTAGCGCAGGGGGTCGGGCACGTAGTTCGTCACGCATCCGTCCTCGAGCTGCTCGGCGGCCAGGTCGCGCAGCCACTTGAGCGAGAAGCCGGCGACGTCATAGAGGAAGGCCGCGGTCGGGATGAAGAGCTGCCAGTCGCCGGTCCAGCCCGCTCGCTCGCGCTGGGGGCAGTCGGTCGGGATCTCGCACGCGTTGTCGCGGAACGACCACTCCGCGATGTCGTGCAACGCATTGATCCGCTCGTCGCTGCACCGGAACCACCCGGTGCGCCGGAAGTCGGTGTGTACCACCACCCCGGTGACGTCGTCGCGCGTCAGCGGCCCGGTGTGACCTTCGATGCGGGCGAATCGGAACCCGTGGGTCGTGTGGCGCGGCTCGAACAACTCGCCCGGCGTGCCGGCCGCGATCACGTGGTCGATCATGCCCACCGACGTCGGTGCGCCGGGGAGGTCGAACGGCGGACTGAGGTGGTCCTGCGTCACGTCACCCGCGGCGTCGACCACCTCGCCGTGCACGACGGTCAGCGCGGTCCCCTCCGGCCCGAGATCGGCCACCCGGAGCCACCCGTTTATGTTCTGGCCCAGGTCGACCACGTGACGGTCCGACGACAGACGGGAGACCGAGACGGGCCGCAGCTCCTGCACCCGGCGGGTCGGCGGTGCCGGTGAACAGGCCAGGTTGGCGTAGCCGTGGTCGGCGACCGTGACAGCCTTCCATCCACCGGCCTCGGCCCGGTGGTCCTCGCGTTGGCCCGCCATGAGGTCGGCCCGGCGGAGC
Source organism: uncultured Acidimicrobiaceae bacterium (assembly GCA_963767195.1). Lineage (GTDB taxonomy): Bacteria > Actinomycetota > Acidimicrobiia > Acidimicrobiales > RAAP-2 > Bog-473. Next base: position 114,798 of record CAVYDA010000003.1, read on the forward strand.
GGCCCGGTGGCCGACTCCCATCCCTCGCCCGTCGTGACGATGGTGCCGTCCGCGTGGAGCTGCCCGAGAAAGGCCAGGGTCGACCCGTAGCCGCGGGTGGACTGGAAGAATCCCGTGCGGCCACGCCACCAGCCGTCGCTGAGCACGACCTCCCATCGATTCTCGCCCTCGACCAGTAGCTCGCCCACGTCGTAGGTCTGCACGTGCAGCGTTGTGGGGTAGCTGGTGAAGCCAGGAGCCAACTCGACGTCGCCGACGCGGCGGCCGTTGAGAAAGGTCTCGTAGATCCCGTGCGCGGTGGCATAGAGGCGTGCATCGGCCGGAAGAGCCTGGAGCCCGAACGAACGGCGCAGGACGTGTGCGGACCGTTCCGTCTCGCACGGCTCGATCCAGCGCGCCATCCAATCGGTCGTATGCAACAAGCCCGTCTCGAACCAGGCCGGTTCCGACCACGCGCTCGTCCCCGGAGTCGGTCCAGACCTTCACGCGCCACTGCACCCGGCGGCGCGATGGCACGGGCTCGCCGGGCCAGGGGACGAGCGCAGAGGCATCGGAGTCCGTGTGTCCGGTGTTCCCTCCATTGACTTCAACGGCGTAAGCGATCTGTCGGCTGGCCCCGTGGGGGAGCCGCCACGACAGCCGTGGCCGCACCTCCCCCAAACCGAGGACGGCGTCGTCGAGGTGCTCGGCCCGGAGGTGGGTGGGTGCGGCCATGTGGCTCCTTCCTGCTCGTGTCTGCTCGTTCCGTTCGGCTCGCGGCGGCCGGTATTCCGTTTGGCACGAGGTCCGTCTTCTCGGCAAAGCTTTGCAGCAACGCCGCCCGCGCCGCCCGTCCGCCCGCACTACGGTGCGCAGCCGGGCTGCGTACGGCCACACGTCCGTATGGGCCGCGAGATCGAGGAGGACGATGGCCGACGTCGAAGCCTTGCTGGGATCGCTCACGCTCGAGGAGAAGGCGGCACTGACCGCCGGCGAGGGCATGTTCCACACGCCCGGCGTCGAGCGTCTGGGGATACCCAGCATCCAGGTCACCGACGGGCCGAGCGGCGCCCGCGGACTCAGCTACCCGGGCCTCGGTGGGCCTTCGTCGACCTGCATCCCGTGCGGCTCCGCCATCGGTGCGACGTGGGACCCCGCGCTGGCCGAGGAGCTCGGCGCGCTCGTGGCCCGGGACGCGTTCGACCGCGGGTGCCGCGGACTACTCGCTCCGACGGTGAACCTGCACCGCTCGCCGCTGGCCGGGCGCAATTTCGAGTGCTACTCCGAGGACCCGCTCCTGTCCGGGAAGCTGGCGGCCGGCTACGTGCGCGGGGTCCAGTCCGAAGGAGTGTTCGCGACGGTCAAGCACTTGGTGTGCAACGACGCGGAGTTCGAGCGGTTCACCATCAGCTCGGAGGTCGACCAGCGGACGATGCGGGAGCTCTATCTCGTCCCGTTCGAGATCGCAGTGAAGGAAGGCGGCGCGCTGGCCGTCATGTGCTCGTACAACCGGGTGAACGGACGCTGGGTGACCCAGCAACCCGAGCTCCTGACGGGAATCCTCCGAGAGGAGTGGGGCTTCGAGGGACTCGTCATGACGGACTGGTTCGCGACGGTCGACACCGAGTCGTCGCTCCGGGCCGGCCTCGATCTTGAGATGCCTGGTCCCGGTCGCAGCTTCGGGGCGGTCCTCGTGGCCGCGGTAGAGGAGGGCCGTGTCGACGAGAGCGACCTCGACGCGGCGCTGCGCCGCCTGCTCGGCGGGTACGACCGCATCGGGGCCCTCGACGGCCCGGCGCCCCCGCTGAACCCGCGACCGCCGGGCCCCGAAGACACGGCACTGCTCCGGCAGGGGGCCGCCGAGGCCATCGTGTTGCTGAGCAACGACGGAGTCCTGCCGCTCGACCCCGGGTCGCTGCGACGGGTCGCCGTGCTGGGGCCGCGAGCCGACGACCCGTGCCTCAACGGCGGTGGGTCGGCCCGGGTCATCCTGCACAAGGTGGTCAGCCCGCTGGCCGAGCTCCGCGCGGCGTTCGGCGAGACCGTCGAGGTCGTCCACGCCCGGGGCTGCGAGGCGGACCGCTCGCCGCGTGTCGTCGGTGGACCGGTGCTGCACGCGCCGGATGGCTTCGAGGGCGTAGTCCACGTCGGTCCGGGCCTCACCGGCGAGTTGTTCGGGCGCAAGCATCTGGACCAGCTGCGAGTGTTCGTCTTCAGCAGCGGGGCGCAGGAGTATCCAGAGGGCCCGTGGTCGATGCGGGTCCGCGGGACGGTGGTGCCCGAGGAAGACGGCGTGTTCCAGCTCGCGCTGGGCCAGGCCGGCCGGGCCCGCGTCTTCGTCGACGGCGAACTCGTCCTCGATGGCGTCACCGACCCACCGCCCCCGGGCGGCAGCGACTTCTTCGGCCTGGCCAGCCAGGACATGGTGTCGGCCGAGCGGACCTTGACGAAGGGCAAACCGGTCGAGCTGGTGGTCGAGTACGACTCGGGCGAGAGCCCTTCCGGGGGGTTCCGGGTGGGGTTCCGCAGCCTCGACGGCGACACGCTGATGGAGCGCGCCGTGGCGGCCGCGGCAGAGGCGGACGCCGCCGTGCTGGTCGTCGGCACGAGCGACGAGTGGGAGACCGAGGGGAACGACCGTGCCTTCTTCGCTCTGCCGGGGCGCCAGGCCGAGCTCATTGAGAAGGTGGCGGCGGCCAACGCCCGCACGGTCGTGGTCGTCAACGCGGCTGGGCCCGTCGACATGGCTTGGGCCGACGGCGTGGCTGCGGTCCTCCAGAGCTCGTTCGGCGGCGAGGAGATGGCCGCGGCGGTGGCCGACGTGCTGACGGGCAGGTCCGAGCCGGGCGGTCGACTGCCCACGACCATCCCGGAGCGGATTGAGCACAGCCCGTCTTACGACAACTTCCCGGGGGAGGGCGGCGAGCTGCGCTACGGCGAGGGAGTCTTCATGGGTTACCGCGGCTACGAGCACCGTCGGATCGCCCCTTGCTTCCCGTTCGGCCACGGATTGAGCTACTCCAGCTTCGAGTTCGGCGAACCGAGCCTGTCGATCAGCGAACTCGGGCCGGCCGACACGCTCACCGTGTCGGTTGCGGTCACCAACACGGGAAGGCGGGCGGGGAGCGAGGTGGTGCAGTGCTACGTGGCGCCGGTGGCGCCGCGTCTGGCCCGGCCGCCCAAGGAGCTCAAGGCCTTCGCCAAGCTCCGCCTCCAGCCGGGTGAGACCGAGATCGCCGAGCTCGTGCTCGAAGAACGCGCCTTCTCCTGCTGGGATCCGGGCGATCCCGACTGGGACCGCATCGTGCCGCGAGGCGCCCCGGACTTCTTCGGCCGTCGCGTCAAGGGCGCGCCGTGTCCGGCGGGTTGGCGGGCCGACGCAGGCGAGTACGACGTGCTGGTCGGCCGATCCTCGGCGGAGATCCTGGCGACCCGCCGCGTCCGATGGACGGGCGACGCGTCCGGCGCGGAAAGCGGCGGACCGGCGTGAGCGTGGGAGCGGAGCAGCTCCGGGTGGTCCAGTGGGCGACGGGCAACATCGGGCTGCGCTCGCTGCGGGCCGTGATAGAGCACCCCGACCTGGAGCTTGTCGGCCTGTACGTCTATTCCGAGGCCAAGGAGGGGCGTGACGCCGGTGAGCTCTGCGGGGTGGGACCGATCGGAGTGCGGGCCACCCGACAGGTAGACGACATCATGGCGCTGCGGCCCGACTGCGTGCTCTACATGGGTGACCGCACCGACGTGGACCTGCTGTGCCGCCTGCTCGAGTCCGGAGCGAACGTGGTGTCGACGCGCAGCGACCTGCACCACGCGGCCAGCATGGACCCCGGGGCGCGCGAACGCCTGGAAGCGGCGTGCCGCACCGGCGGATCGTCCCTCCACAGCACCGGCTCCAGCCCGGGCTTCATCACCGAGGCCCTGCCGTTGGTGCTGACCTCGCTGGAGCGCCGGCTCGACCGCCTGACGATTGAGGAGTACGCCGACATGTCGTCGCGCAACTCACCGGAGATGTTGTTCGGCCTCATGGGGTTCGGCGCGCCGCCGGACGCCTTCGACCCCGGCCCACGGGCCCAGTACGCCGGCGGATCGTTCGCCGGCTCCCTCAACGTGCTGGCCGACACGATCGGGCTGCCGCTCGACGGCGTGGACGCGACGGCCGAGGTGGCGCTCGCCCGCCAACGCGTCGAGATCGCGGCCGGTGCGGTGGAGGAGGGCACTGTGGCAGCCCAGCGCATGAACGTCGTCGGGCGGCGCGACGGGCGCCCGCTGCTGGAGTTCCGGGCCACGTGGTACGTGACCGCGGACCTGGACCCGGCCTGGGACCTGCGCGATACAGGCTGGCGCGTGCAGGTGGCGGGGGACCTGCCCCTCGACGTGGAGATCCACTTCCCGGTGCCCGACGAGGAGTGGGGCGCCACCTCGCCCAACGTGACGGCCCACCGGCCGGTCAACGCGGTGCGCGCCGTCTGCGCGGCGGATCCGGGCATCCTGACCATTGCGGACCTGCCCAACGTCGTGGCCCGGTTGGGGTGACGTCGGTCGGGGTCGTCGTCGGCAACCCCAAGCCCCATTCGCGCACCCGGCATGTGGCCGAGGCGGTGGCAGAAGCGGCGGCCGAGGCGGCAGGGCTGTCGGGCGCGGACCGCATTGTGGCCGATCTGGCGACGCTCGGCCCGCAGCTCTTCGACTGGTCTTCGGAGAACGTGCGGTCAGTCGTGGACGCGGTGGCCGGTTGCACGCTGGCCGTCGTGGCGTCGCCCACCTACAAGGCGAGCTATACGGGGCTGCTCAAGGCTTTCCTCGACTGGTACCCGACAACAGGGCTCTCGGGCGTCACCGTCGTGCCGGTCATGGTCGGCGCCGGCCTCCAACACGCGCTGGCCGTCGAGGTGCACCTGCGCCCGGTCCTCGTCGAGATCGGCGCGACGCTCCCGACGTGTGGCCTGTACGTCGTGGAGAGCCAGCTCGACGAACTCGATGCGGTCGTCGGGGCCTGGGTGGAGGCCGAGGGCCCCCGCCTCGGCACCGCTCTCGGTCGCCCGAGAGGAGATTGAGGCGCCGGTCAGCGCCTCTTCCACACCGGCGGCCGCTTCTCGGCGAAGGACGTCGCGCCCTCGTGGGCGTCCTCCGAGTTGAACACGGCGTCGACCAACTTCACCTGTTCGGGCCAGAGCTCGTCCTCGGGGCGCCCGGGCGCCATGCGCAGCACTTGCTTGGCGGCTTCGACGCCGAGCGGCGCATTGGCGGCGATGGCGGCGGCGAGGTCCATGGCCGCGGCGAGAGATCCGCCGGGCTCGGTCATGCGCACGACGAGGCCGTGTTGCACCGCCACGGACGCCGTGATCGGCTCACCGGTCAGCGCCATCTCGGTCACGACGGACTGGGGCATCAGGCGCGGCAGGCGAAGCAGGGCGCCGCCGCCGGGGAACAGGCCGAAACGCACCTCGGGCGAGCCGAAGCGGGCATCGGCGGCCGCGACGAGCAGATCAGCCACCAGGGCCAGCTCCAAGCCGCCCCCGAGCGCCACCCCCTCGACCGCGGCGACCAACGGCTTGCGGCAGCGGTGGCGGAAGAGGGAGTCCACCTTCGCGGGCAGCCCGTCGTGGGCGAACGCCTTGAGGTCCATCCCGGCGCAGAAGGTCCCGCCGGCGCCGGTAAGCACGCCGACGCGCAGGTCGTCGTCGCCGTCGAGCCGGGCCAGCGCGGCCACGACGCCAAGGGAGAGTGCCGAGTCGATGGCGTTCTTGACCCGGGGGCGGTTGAGGGTGACGACGAGGACGGGACCGTCGACCTCGCAGACGACGGCGTCCTCGGGCGCGGCAGGGGTCATGACCGTGTTGACGGCTGCGGCTGCGGCTGCGGTAAGGCGGGCGTGGTGGACGTCAGCGGGTGCCGGCGCTGACGCCGATGCCGATGCCGTCGGCCTCGTTACGACGGCGCCACTCGTCGCGCGACATGCGGGTCACGTCGACGTCGCGGGCGGCGGCGCGGAGCGCGCCGACGGTCGCTCGCTCCCGAGGGGTATGGGCGAAGGGGTCCCAGCCGTAGAAGCGGCAGGCGTTCTCCCAGGTGATCTTGTTGATCTCCCCGTCGTCGGTGACTCCGGCCCCGACGAACTCGTTCCAGGCGAACTCGGGCGACTCCGGCCATGTCGTGTCGGTGTGCGGGTAGTCGCATTCCCAGGCGATGTTGTCGATGCCGATGCGGTCGCGGAGAAGCAGGCCCGAGGGGTCGGTGATGTAGCAGGCCAGGATGTGGTCGCGGAAGACCTCTGACGGCAGCTTCCCGCCGAAGTCGCTGTGGAGCCACGCCTGGTTCTGGTAGTGGCGGTCGATCCGGTCGAAGTAGAAGGGGATCCAGCCGATCCCGCCCTCGGAGAGCGCGACCTTGAGGTCGGGGAAGCGGCGCAGGGTCGGGCCGAACAGGAGGTCCTGGGCCGTAATGGCGCTGATCTGGCAGGCGAGCACCATGAGGTGGTCGACCGGTGCCTCCACGGGTCGCTGGATCACCGCGAAACCGGCGCCGATGTGGAGCGAGAGCACCATGTTCTCCTCGGACAGCGCCGCGAGCATCGGGTCCCAGTAGCCCGAGAGGAAGCTCGGGAAGCCCTGGACGTGCGGGGTCTCGAGGAAGCTGATGGACCGGCAGCCTTTGCGGGCGATGCGCCGGACCTCAGACACTGCGGCGTCGACGTCCCACATGGGAACGATGCCGAGCGGGATGAAACGGCCGGGATAGGTCCCGCACCACTCGTCGATGGCCCAGTCGTTGTAGGCCTGAAGCATGACGAGCGCGATCTCCTTGTCGTGCGACTCGGCAAAAGTCCGGGCGTTCCACCCGGCCATGGTCGGGAAGCACATGGAGCCGAGGACGCCGTTCGCGTCCATGTCGCGGACCCGCGCGTGCACGTCGAAGCAGCCCGGCCGCAGCTCGGTGTAGGTGCCGGGATTGAAGCCCCACTCCTCGCGGGGCCATCCGACGGTCGCGGCCATGCCGAAGGAGGTGGACGTCTTCTCGCCCTGGAACTCCCACTGGTCGATGCCGTCCTCGTGGACGACCCGGGGCGCCTCGTCGGCCCACTTCTTCGGGACGTGGTGCTCGAACATGTCGGGCGGCTCAATCATGTGGTCGTCGATGCTGACCAGGATCATGTCCTCGAGGTTCATCGGTCGCTCCTCTCCTCGTCGTGCTCGTGCTGGTCCTGGTCGCGCCGGTCCTGGTCGCGCCGGTCCGGGTGGCCCGACGGCAGTGCCGGGCTCATCGCGTGAAGACCGGGAGGCTTTCCCAGCCGCGCACCGTCGACGTGCGGGCCTGGATGGTGTGCTCGGTGTCCACCTCCCAGTCGGGGAAGCGCTTGAGCACCTCCTCGAGGGCGACCCGCCCCTCGAGCCGGGCCAGGTGAGCGCCGAGGCAGAAGTGCAGGCTGTAGCCGAAGCTCATGTGGCGCTTGATGTCGCGGTGGATGTCGAACGTGTCGGGGTTCTCGAACCTGCGCTCGTCCCGGTTGGCCGACGCGTTGAGAACGACCATGACGTTTCCCGCCGCCACGGTGCTTCCGTGGATCTCGACGTCGGTGGTCACGAGGCGTGACTGGACGGGAGAGGGAGGCTCGAAGCGGAGGATCTCCTCGATGGCGTTGGGGATGAGGCCCGGGTCGGCGGCGAGCTCCCGGCGCTGGTCCGGATGCTCGGACAGGAGCTTGCCCGCCCAGCCGATCAGCCGCGCCGTGGTCTCGTTCCCGGCGCCCGAGAGGAGGGTGATGTAACCCAGGATCTCCTCGCGGGTGAGCGTGCGCACGACGCCGTGCTCGTCGGTGAACTCCGCGTTGAGCAGCTCGGTCATGAGGTCGTCCGAGGGGTTCTGGGCCCGCCAGTCGACGTAGGCACCGAAGTCCCCCTCACCCGAACGTCCCTGCGCGATGGGAGACTCGGGCATCTCGCCGGACTCGAGGCGCAGGCCCTCGTCGATGCGGTCGCGGAGGGCCTCCTGCTGATCTTCGGGGATCCCGAGCAGCAGGCCGATGGTGCGCATCGGCATCTGGGTGCCGAGGTCGGCGATGAAGTCGAAGCCGTCCGACCCGACGAGGGGGTCGAGCGTGCGCGCGCAGAATCGGCGAACCTGCGGCTCGATGTCGGCCATGCGTCGAGGCGTGAACGCCCGGCTCAGGATCCCACGGTGCAGGTCGTGCAGCGGCGGGTCCTCGAAGATGAACATGCCCGACGGCATCTGCACGTGGGCCTTTATGAGCTCGAGCACCGACCCCTCCGCCGAGCTGTAGGTCTGCCAGTCGACGAGGCAGCGCTCCACGTCGTCGTAGCGGCTCACGGCGAAGAAGTCGTACTTCTCGTTGTAATAGAGCGGTGCCTCGTCGCGCAGCCGCTTCCAGACCGGGTACGGATCGGCGTCGATGTCGAAGTCGTACGGGTCGTAGTAGACGTCCGGGGCTGTCGTCGTCATAAGTTGGGCCCTCGTTCTCGTGCCTGAGTTGTACGTGCGCGGTCGACCGGCGGCCCTCACCCAAGAACTCGATTGGTGCGGATCCGTCTGGAAACTACCATTATTGTATGGCAAGAGGAACGTTCTCAACAGAGGCCGGCTCCTGCCCCGGCAGCCGGCGGTGAGACCGGGGGCGACCGGGGCCGGCGCATGGCCCAGCATTCCGGCCATGGTCGGGGCGGGGCCGGCTCGCTTCGGTGATGGTGTCGCGATCCGCGACGGCGACACGGTCCTCTCTCGCAGCGACCTGCTCGATGCGGCGCGCCGGTTCGGCGCCGCGCTCGTTGCCTCGGGGGTGGATCCGGGGGACCGGGTGGCCATCTGGGCCTTCAACAGCGCCGAGTGGGTGGTCGCGATGCTCGGGACCCTCGCCGCCGGCGCGGTGCTCGTGCCGGTGAACACCAGGTTCAAGGGTCCCGAGGCGGCCCAGGTGCTCGAGCGCAGCGGGGCCAGGGTGCTGGTGACGGTGACCGATTTCCTCGGCACGGATTACGTCGCCATGCTGGCCGGGACCGGCGCCGACCTGCCCGCGCTCACGACCGTCGTTGCGGCGCGTGGGAACCCGACTGGTCGGGCGGAAGCGTGGCAGGGCTTCCTCGACCAGGCGACACCCCAAGGCCTGGCCGAGGTGGACCGGCGCAGCGACGCGCTCGGTCCCGACGACCCCTCGGACATCCTGTTCACCTCGGGGACCACAGGCGTGCCGAAGGGCGTCGTGATGACGCACTCCAGCACGTTGCAGGTGGGAACGGACTGGGTCGCCATGACCGGATTGGGTGAGGACGACCGCTACCTCATGGTCAACCCCTACTTCCACATGTTCGGCCTCAAGGCCGGCATCCTGTCGTGCCTGGCGGCGGGCGCCACCATGCTCCCCGAAGCGGTCTTCGAGGTCGACCGGGTGTTGGCCCGAGTCCAGGCGGAACGGGTGACCTTCCTCCCCGGACCGCCCACGCTCTACCAGTCGATCCTCGACCACCCCGACCGCGCGTCACGGGACCTCTCCAGCCTGCGCGTCGCGGTGACCGGCGCGGCCGACATCCCCGTCGAACTGATCCGGCGCATCGGGTCCGAGCTTCCCTTCCGGGCGGTTCTGTCGGGCTACGGCCTCACCGAGGCGGGCACGGCGTTCGGGACGACCGCCGACGACGACGCCGAAGCCGTCGCCTCCACGGTGGGGCGGCCGCGCCCGGGCTTCGAGGTGCGCATCGTCGCGGAGGGCGGCGCCGAAATGGCCCCGGGCGAAGAGGGGGAGGTCGTGCTGCGCGGCCCGAGCGTGATGGAGGGGTACCTCGACGACCCGGAGGAGACGGCCAAGGTGTTGTCTCCCGACGGTTGGCTGCGAACCGGCGACATCGGTCTGGTCGACGACGCCGGCCGCCTGCACATCGTGGGCCGGGTCAAGGACATGTTCATCGTCGGCGGCTTCAACGCCTACCCGGCCGAGATCGAGAACGCGCTCCTTCGCCACCCGGCCGTGCGGCAAGCCGCGGTGATCGGCGTCCCGGACGGGCGCCTGGGCGAGGTGGGCATGGCGTTCGTGATCACGGCTCCGGGGGATCCGGTCACGGGCGACGACATCATTGCCTGGTCGAGGGAGCAGATGGCCAACTACAAGGTGCCTCGGGCAGTCGAGGTCGTCGACGAGCTCCCGACGAACGCGACCGGAAAGGTGGTCAAGGACGTGCTCCGCGAGCGCGTGGCGGAGCGCGCCGAGAGCTCGAAGGCATGAGCGACGACGGTGTGCGGGGCCTGACCGCCCTGGCTGATCTGCGAGTGGTGGAGCTCGGCGTGTGGGTCGCAGCGCCCTCTGCCGCGGCCTTGCTGGCCGACTGGGGCGCGGACGTGATCAAGGTGGAGCAGCCGAACGGCGATCCCATGCGCCACGCCTTCGGATCGCTCGGCATCGGAACCGACGCGCCGAACCCCGCGTTCGCACTGGACAACCGAGGCAAGCGCAGCGTGGTGCTCGACCTGGCGGCAGAGTCCGAACGCGACCTGTTCGAGACGCTGCTCGAGACGGCCGACGTCTTCGTCACCAACCTGCGGCCGGACGCGCTTGACGGTCTGGGGCTCGAGCCGGCTGAGACCGTGTCGCGGCACCCGCGTCTCGTCTACTGCAGCGTGAGCGGCTACGGGTTGCGCGGCGAGGACCGCAACCGCCCGGCCTACGACATCGGTGCCTTCTGGGCCCGTTCGGGGCTCTCCGTCCAACTGGCCGACCGTGACGGCGTGCCGCTGAACGCGCGCGGCGGGATCGGCGACCATGTGAGCGGGCTCGCCGCACTGTCGGGGATCCTCGCCGGCGTGCTCGAGCAGCGGGCCACCGGGCGCGGGCGCGTGGTCGAAGCGTCGCTACTGCGAACGGGCGCCTACGTGCTCGGCTGGGACCTGAGCCTCCAGTCGGCGCTGGGTAAGGTGGCCGGCGCCGAGCCGCGCCACGCCAATCAGACGCCGCTGATGAACTCCTACCGCACCAGCGACGGGCGCTGGTTCTTCTTCACCGGGCTGGAGGCGGACCGTCACATCGACTCGATCCTGCGCGCCCTCGGCCGCGCCGAGCTGCGCTCCGACCCGCGCTTCGAGAACGCGCGGGCGATCCGCAAGAACCGCGTCGAGGTGATCGCGCTGCTCGACGAGATCGTCGGCGCGCGATCACTCGACGAGTGGGCCGAGCGCTTCGAGGCCGAGGGGGTCTGGTGGGCGCCGGCGCAGGGGCCGGCCCAGGTGCTCGCGGACCCGCAACTTGCCGTCAACGAGGGCCTGCTGGAGCAGCGGGACGAGGCTGGTGCCCAGATCGGTCGCGCCGTCAACGGGCCGATCACTTTCTCGGACCTGCCGCGCCGCTTCGTGGCGGGAGCACCGCGGCTGGGCGAGCACACCGCGGAGGTCATCGCCGAACTGCGGGCGCTCCGCGACGAGTCTGAGTGAAGCAGCCCTCGGTGCGCTGACCGGAACCGCGAGCCTCTGCGCCAGAGCTCTCAGCCGACGACGCCGCGACGGCGTAGGTCGGCGACCTCGCTGTCGGAGTAGCCCACCTCGGCGAGCACCTCGACCGCGTGCTCGCCGAGGCGCGGCGGCGGGTAGCGGTGCGTGGCGCGCTCGAGGTCAATGGAGAACGGCACGTCGACGAGCCTGAGGTCCGGGATATCGGGACTGGGGACGGCGGCCAGGAGCCCGAGCGCGTCGAGCTGGGGATCGGCGGCGAGGTCGGCGACGGTCCGCACCGGGCTGCACGGGATGCCGTGTTCCTGGAACGTCCCCTGCCACTCGGCCGCCGTCCGCTCTGCCAACCGGGCCTGGAGCAAGTCGTGCAGCACGTCGCGGTTGGCCACCCGGTCGGTGTTGGTCCGGTACGCGTCGTCCTCGGCCAGCTCGGGTAGGTCAAGCAGGTGCACGAGCGTGCGGAACAGAGCGTCGTTTCCGACCGAGAGGATCAGGTCCCGATCCGCGGTGGAGAAGACCTCGTAGGGCGCGACGAACGGTGCGGCGGACCCGCGGCGCCGCGGCACTTCTCCCGACCCGAGGTAGCCGGCTAGGAGGTACGAGAGCCACCAGGTCGACGTCTCGAACAGGCTGGCCTGTACGTGGGTGCCGAGTCCGGTGGTGTGCCGGGTCGTCAGTGCGGCCTGGATCCCGATGGTGGCCCACAGGGCTGTGCCGAGGTCGATCGCGGCGATGCCGAGACGGACCGGCGGTTCATCCGCCCGGCCGGTGAGGTCCATGATGCCCGTCTCGGCCTGGAGCACGGGGTCGTACCCGGGCAGCTCGCGTTTGGGGCCCCGGCTCCCGTAGGCGGTGATGGAGCAGTACACGACTCGGTCGTTGACCGCGGCGACAGAGGGGTAGTCCAAACCGCGCTTGGCCAGCGAGCCGGGGCGGAAGCTCTCCACGACGACGTCCGCTCTCGCGGCGAGCGCGCGGGCGATGCCCTGGCCCTCACCGCCGTCGAGGTCCACGGCCAGGCTGCGCTTGTTGCGATTCGCGGCGAGGTAGACCGCGCTCTGTCCGCCCCATTCCGGAGGGATCCAGGCTCGGGTGTCGTCCCCTCGTCCCAGCTGCTCGATCTTGACCACGTCCGCTCCGAGGTCGCCCAGAAGCATGGTGCAGAACGGCCCGGCCAGGTTGCGGGTCAGGTCGAGGACACGCACGCCCTCGAGCGTCTGGGACATGACGGACCGGGACATGACGCCCGAGGATAGCGAGGGCCTTCAGTAGCAGGGGATCCAAGTGCGGCGGATCCAAGTCTGGGGACACCTTGCCCGAGCGCTCGAGTCGAGAGGTGCCGACCGACTCCACCAGCAGCGCGTTCCCGGCCTGACCGCGAGGCGAGTCGCCGTCGTCAGCGGAGGTCGGGCCGCGGGATCACGGGCAACACGACGCAGCTCGGATGGCGCGCGTCGTGGAAGACGGCCTGAGCCGCGACCCGGAGGTCAGGGGCCGAGTCGTCTCCGAGCCGATGGCCGGTGTTCGGGTTGGGCTCCCACTCGGGGAAGCGGCTCGAGGAGATAAGGAGCGTGACCCGGTGCCCGGCGTCGACGACCGCGCTGGTGGCGACGAGGTCGATCGTGAAGCGGTACACCGCACCGGGCACAAGGGGCATCGGTATGTCGGTGTGGCGGGCTCGGACCGCCCCCTCGCAGAGGTTGAGCGCGGGACCGTCGCCGGGATGCTCGTCGATCAACGTCGCGGTGAAGTCGGTGTCGGGCGCGTCCGTCGCGGCCCACAGGTCGACGACGACGGGACCGGTGACCTCCATCGCCGCGATCAGGGGCTCGGAGCGGTAGAGCACGACGTCGGAGCGCGAGAACGTTGGCCGCTGGTCTAGCGGTCCGGCCGGTTCCCCGGTCGACAACAGCCTTCCGCCCAGGGTGGGCACCGGGTGCGCCGGGTCGAACGAGAAGCGGTCGGGTTCGGCTTCGGCGCCGCCGTCGGGAGGCCGGGCGGAGAGCGTTCCTTCGGGGCGGAGATACCAGGGGGTGAACTCGGTGCGGGCGAGCGGCCACTCGTGCTCGTCCCGCCACCGGTTCTCGCCCATGACGAAGATCCGGACGGGAGCCCATCCCGGGTCCGGCGCGTCTTGAAGCCAGCGGCGGAACCAGGCCAGTTCCATCCCGGCCACGTCGAGGGCGGCCGCCGGCCCGAAGTCGACGTCTCCCCACCGCGTGCGGTCGGGACGCCAGTGCCCCCAGGGCCCGACGACGAGGCGCTGACCCTCCCGGGCCCGCGCGGACGGTGCCTGCCGGCGCATGCCGGCGAAATTCGCCAGCGTCCCGCCGAGGTGGATGTCGTACCAGCCGCCGACATGGAGGGCGGGGAGGTCGAGCACTTCGTAGTAGGTGGAGGGCGCCACGCGACGCCACCACGAGTCCGAGCGGCGCTCGTGTTCGGCAAGTTCGCCGACGACGTCCACCGGATCGCGCCACAGGTCCGATGCCCCAACCGGCCGCTCGGCGTAGAGCGGGTCCAGCACGTCCCGCGCCCGCGAGGCGGCCTCGGCCGCGCCATCGTCGTCCGCGGTGAACTCGGCGACCACCAGATCGAGCGTGGCCGCGGCGAGCCGTACAAGCCGCTCGTCTTCGATCTCCCACTTCGTGGCCATGGAGGCGAGCAGCCCGGCCGCCCAGCTGACGCGGAGCCCGAGCCGGAACGCGCCGCCGGTGTCGAAGGCGCCGGTCCACAGATCGGCGGGACAGCACGCGGGAGCGATGACCTCGAGGTGTGGCGCCTGCGAGATGGCCGCCATCCACTGGGTGTTGCCCATGTATGAGGGGCCGAACATCCCCACTCGCCCGTTCGACCACGGCTGCCTCGCCGCCCACTCGACGGTGTCGTGGCCGTCCTCCACGTCGCCGCGCACGTAGGTCCACCGACCCTCGCTCTCGAAGCAACCGCGACAGTCCTGCAATACGACGCCGAAGCCGGACTCGACCATCCGGTCGAGGGGGAAACCTGCGGCCAGCAGGGCCCGGTTGTAGGGCGTCCGCATCATCAGCACCGGGACAGGGTGTGCCGTGTCGGGTCGCCGGACGTCGGCGATCAGCCGGACGCCGTCGCGCATGGGGACCACGACGCCGTGCTCTCGAATGACCCCTTCACCGTCCACCGCGCCTCCCTGAGCCGAGCCTCGAAATCCGAACCCTACGCAGCGAGGATCCGGGCTCGCGGCGCTCGGAGCCTTCGGCGCGAGGAGAGCAACCCGTTTCGTGGAGCTCCCTCGCCGGGCAGTCCGCCCCCTGGCGGACAAGAATGAGGAGTGCGCAGGAGATCGTCACAACGTCACCCGACCACTCCCGGACCTCTTCATGGCAGCATCCGACCGTTCGAAGGCCTCATCCGACCGATTGATGGCTGCCGCGACCGACCAGGCCGGGCTCGGGGATTTTGGTGACGACTCTTTCCGCGACGGGCTGGACATCCTGATCCGATCGTTCCGGGAGGAGGCCAGCCTGAACGCGACCGGCGAGGCCGTCGTCTACCCTCGTCTCGTCAGCCATCTGGTGAACCGACTCCAGGTCGAGGACTGGTATCGGCGACACCCCGAGATCGACGACGTTCCGATCGTCGACCCGCTGTTCGGGCTCAGCCTCCCCCGCACGGGCTCGACCGTGCTCTCGTTCCTGCTGGCGCAGGATCCGGGCGTCCGCTACCTGCGTCAGTGGGAATCGTCGGCACCCTGCCCGCCGCCCTCGACGGTGCAGGGCCCGGACCCTCGGCTGTTCGCCGCTGCCGCCGCCAGCAGCGAGCGAGTCGGGAAGAAGGGCCATGTGCCCTCCGACGTCAACGGGCCGATGGAGTGCCTCGACATCATGGCGCTGGACTTCAGGACGCAGATGTACCACGCCTTCGGTCGGATCCCGACCTACGCCGGGTGGGTGACCGATGCCGACCTCACGTCGACCTACCGGTATGAACGCCGGGTCCTGAAGCTCTTGCAGTGGGGGGAGCCGGCACGACCGTGGCGCCTGAAGTCGCCGGCCCACATGCTCTGGATCGACTCCCTCGTCCGGGCTTTTCCCGACGCCCGGTTCGTCATGACACACCGCGACCCGACCGATGTCATTCTCTCGGTGTGCGATGTCTACGCGGACATCGCAGGCACGTTGACCGACGACCTGGACCGTGACTACATCGGCCGGTTGAACGTGGAGCAGTGGTCGACGGCAATTGAGAGGGTCATGAAATTCCGCGACGACTGGGGCGACGACCGCTTCTACGACATCGACTTCGGCTCCATGCAAGCTGATCCGATCGGTGAACTGCGGGGTCTCTACGCGTGGCTCGACCGCCCGGTGAGCACGGAGTTCGAACATCGGATGCGGGTGTGGTGGGGCGAGAACGCGGCGACTCATCAGCCGAGTGAGCACGCCGAACCGGCAACGTACGGCCTCGATCTCGACCGAGTCAGGCCGTTGTTCGCGGAGTACGTCAGCCGGGCGGCACGCTGGACGTCACACACCCACACCGAGGAGCCCACGTGTCCATCGACTTGACCGGGGGGATCGACCCAGCCCGTGAATTCGTATTCGCCGAGCGTCCGGACGCTCCGGAGATGCGCGACTCGGTGAGTTTCTGGATCGTCGGCGAAAGGGGTGAGCTCGGACTCCCGCGAATCGGGATCGAGGCCGTCGGCGGACATTGGGAGGAGCACGGACTACAGGTGAACGTCGCCTTCCCCGACGGGCTGGTGTTCCGACTCCGCAGCGACGGGAAGGCATGGCCGCCGACGGACGGGACCGGGCGACCGACCGTGCTCGGCGCGGGTCCGCTGGGGTTTCGCTGCGTGGAGCCGTTTCGCACCTGGACCATGTCATTTGACGGTGAGGCGGCACGGACTTCGACCCTCGACCTGCTGGAAGGCAACCGCGGCGGGCCCGTTCGTCGCTCTCCGCTTCGACATCGAGACGTCGATGGCCGTCCCGCCATGGATCCAGGGATCGCTGTTGCCCGAAGCGCGCGCCCTACTCGAGGGTGGCGAGGGGAATCTGATGGGAGGCCCGCGATACGAGCAGCTCCTCCGCGCCTCGGGCACGATTCAGACTCCGGGTCGGGAGCACACCTTCAACGGGAGCGGTTTGCGTATCCGGCGCCAAGGGGTTCGCCACCTCGCCGAGTTCCGGGGGCACTGCTGGCAATCGGCCCTCTTCCCCAGTGGCCGTGCCTTCGGCTACATCGCGTATCCGCCGCGGGACGACGGTCAGCCCACCTTCAACGAGGGGTACGTCTTCGAAGGTGACGGCGCTCTCATTCCGGCGCGGGTCGTGCAGGCGCCGTGGCTCACCAGCCTGCAGGCGCTCGGCCAGGACGTTTCGCTCGTCCTCGAGACCGAGGAGGGAATCGAACGTATTGAGGGAGAGACCGTCGTGTCCACGTTCGACATCCGACACGACGATCAGACCCGAGCGATCAAGGAGATGAGCACGGAGATCCCTGACTTCCCGCCTCTCCAGCAGGCCGGCGTGCGCTACGTGTGGAATGGAGAGGAGACGTTCGGGATGCTCGAGCGCTCCTCGCCGCGCTCGAAGATCACGCCCCGAGGGTCATGACGCCACAGCCGGACAGCACGGCGGTGCGGACCGCGCTGTGGCGGGCGATGCACGTGGCGGTCGATCCGCCACCCCACGTGCTCGAGGACGAGATCGGCCTGAAGTTGGCAGCACCGGATGACCGGTGGCGAGACCGTCCGGACATGGACGTCGACGCGACGAGACCATTCCGCGCTTCGATCGTCGCCCGAGCCCGCTTCATAGAGGATCTGGTGGAGGAGCAGGCTGCGAGTGGCGTCGGGCAGTACGTCCTTCTCGGAGCCGGTTTGGACACCTTCGCCCAGCGCCGACCGGAGATCGCCTCTCGTCTCAAGGTGTTCGAAGTCGACCAGCCCGCCCATCAGGCCTGGAAGCGGGATCGCCTGATGGAACTCGGCTTCGGCCTTCCTGAGTGGCTGCGGCTCGTTCCGGTCGACTTCGAGGCCGGCGAGTCCTGGCGGGAAGCGCTGGCGGACGCCGGCTTCGATGCCGGTCAACCGGCGGTCGTGGTCTCCACCGGGGTGAGCATGTACCTCACGAAGGAGGCGAACGTGGCCGCGCTGCGACAGGTCGCGACGCTTGCCGCGGGCTCGACCTTCGCCACGACGTTCATCCTGCCGCTGGAGCTCGCAGATCCGGACGTGCGCCCCGGGCTGGAATTGGCGGCGAACGGAGCACGGGCCAGTGGGACGCCCTTCATCAGCTACTTCACCCCGAACGAGATGCTTGCGCTGGCTCGCGATGCCGGCTTTCGTGACGTTCGCCACGTGGCGGCGGCGGAGTTGGCCCAGCGGTACTTCGCCGGCAGGACCGACGGCCTGCGGCCACCGAACAACGCGGAGGAACTGCTCGTCGCAACGACCTGAGAATCGCCGGTCTTTTGCCTACGATCCCCGCGCCGCTCGCGCCCGGGCCAGCAACCCGCGCGCGATGACGATGCGCTGGATCTCGTTCGTCCCCTCGCCGATGATCATGAGCGGGGCGTCGCGGTAGTAGCGCTCGACGGGGAACTCCGTGGTGTAGCCGACGCCGCCGTGGATGCGCATGGCCTCGGTGCTCAGCTCGAGGGCCGTCTCGCTGGCGAACAGCTTGGCCATGCCGGCTTCGACGTCGCAGCGCAGGCCGGCGGTCCTGCGCTCGGCGGCGTTGCGCGTCAGCAGCCGCGACGCCTCGAGCCGGGTCGCCATGTCCGCCAGCTTGAGCTGGATCGCCTGGTGCTCCGCGATGGGCTTGCCCATCGTCTCGCGCTGTTGTGCGTAGGCGAGAGCGGCGTCGAAGGCGGCGCGGGCCACGCCCACGGCGCGGGCGGCGATGTTGATGCGGCCAACCTCGAGCACGCCGAGGATCTGGGGCAGGCCCCGACCGGCCTCGCCGATCAGGTTGGCCGCCGGGATCCGGTGGTCGGTGTACGCCATTTCGACCGTCTCGACCCCCTTGTAGCCGAGCTTGCCCACCGTCTTGCTCACGCTGATGCCCTCGAAGGCCGGTCCGGGCTCCTTGTCCACGATGAAGGCCGAGATGCCCTCTTCAGACCGGGCGGCGAGGGCGACGATCGACGCCCGCTCGCCGTTGGTGACCCAGGCTTTGGTGCCGTTGATGACGAACTCCTCACCGTCGCGGGTGGCACGGCAGCGGATTTGGCGCGTGTCGCTCCCGGCGTCGGGCTCGGAGAGGGAGAGCGCGCCGCGCCGCTCGCCCGACGCCATGTCGGGCAGCCAGCGCTTCTTCTGCTCCTCGTCGCCGTGCGTCATCAACAAGGTGGCCGCCATGGTGTGGGTGTTGACGATGCCGGTCAGGCTCATCCACCCGTACGCCAGCTCTTCGATCACGGCGATGTAGGTCAGCAGGTCGAGTCCGAGGCCGCCGTAGGCCTCGGGGATGGTGATGCCGAAGAGGCCCATGGCGCGCATCTGCGCCACGATGTCGTCGGGGTAGGCGTCCGCCCGTTCGAGCTCGGCGGCGACGGGGACCACCTCGTTGGCCACGAAGCGCCGGATTGTCTCGACCATCTCGGCCCGGACGGAGTCGTCCACGGCCCCGGGCGCGCCGCTCACGAGGGCCGGAAGGGGCCGGCGCCCGGCTGCGTCGTCATCATCCGATAACCATACACTTCGCTGGTGTTGACGCCGATCTCAAATGAGAGAAGAATGTTTCCCCATGGCGCCCGGCCTCATGCACCACGGGCTGGAGGCTGCCGCGGAACGGTTCCCCGACCATCCGGCTTTGCTGGCCGGGCCTGACGCCTGGACCTTTCGTGAGCTCGACCATGCCGCCGAGGCGCTGTCGTCCACACTGACTGCGCTCGCGGTCGGCCACGGTGACCGCGTCGCGGTCATGACCGCCAACCGGCCCGAGTTCGTCGTGGCCGTCAACGCGATCAGCAAGGTCGGCGCCTCCGCGGTCCTCCTCAGCCCGGCGTGGAAGGCGCTCGAAGTCGACGGCGCACTCACGCTCACCGCCCCGCGGGCGGCAGTGGCGGACGGCGCCGCGGTCGAGCTGCTCGCCGGTCGCCTCGAAGCCGGAGCCGTGGTGGACGTCGACGGGCCGGCGTTCGAGCGCGGCGTCGCTGGAGAGACGCGGATGTCCGCCCGGGCAAGTGCCGTGGGACCCGACGACGACGCCGTGCTGGTCTTCAGTTCGGGCACCACCGACCGGCCCAAGGCGGTGCGTCACACCCACCGCTCCATCCGCCACGCCACCGAGCACTGGTGCCGTGCGCTCGGCCTCGGACACGAGGACCGCTTCGGGGTCGCGACACCACCGTCGCACATCCTCGGTCTGCTGAACCTGCTCGCGGCGGCGGCGGCGGGCGCCACCGTACGCCTCCATCGCCGATTCGACCTGGTGCAGGTGCTCTCGTCCATTGAGGCCGAGCGCATGACAATAGAGATGGCCGTTGCGCCCATCGCCCTCGCTCTGGCGGACCACCCCGACCTCGAACGACACGACCTGTCCTCGTTGCGCTACATCATGTGGGGCGCCACTCCCATCACGGCGAGCGTGGCGGAGAGGGTCACGGCGCGGACGGGCGTGCGCTGGCTGGCGGCGTACGGCGCGAGCGAGGTGCCCGTGATCGCTGCCAACCCGGTCGCCGATCCCGATCGCTGGCGGCTCGACTCCGTCGGCCTGGCGCCCGAAGGCGTCGAGCTGCGGTCCGTCGACCTCGACACCGGAGTCGTCCTCGGCCCGGGCGAGACGGGGGAGATCGAAGTGCGCAGTGCCTCGGCCATGGCCGGATACCTGCCCGACGAGGAGACGCAAGGCGCCTTCTCGGACGGCTGGTACCGAACCGGCGACGTGGGCTGGCTCGAGCCCGACGGCTGGGTCCACCTGACCGACCGCTGCAAGGAGATGATCAAGGTGAGCGGGTTCCAGGTGGCCCCGGCCGAGATTGAGGGTGTGCTCCTAGGGCATCCCGCCGTCGCCGACTGCGCCGTCTTTGGTGTGGCGGACGAGCGCTGCGGCGAGGTGCCCGTTGCCGCCGTCCGGCTGGGGGAGCCCGGCGCGACGGCCGAGGACCTCACGTCGCTCGTGGCCGATTCGCTCGCCACCTACAAGAACCTGCGCCATGTCGTAGTCGTGGACGACATCCCCCGGCTGCCCTCGGGCAAGGTCTTGCGCCGGGCGCTGCGCGAGCAGTGGGAACCGAAGCTGGTGGCCGAGCGCGAGGCGGTCTGAGTGGACGTCCGGCTCTCGGCCGAGCAGGTCGCGCTGCGCGACTCGGTCGTCCAGGTGGTCGCCCGCCTCGGCGCACGCACGGTGGCCGAATTGGGCGACGCCGAGCGAGCGGCGAAACTGGACGCCGCCGTCGCCGCGTCGGGGTGGCGCGAGTTGCGCGCGGTGGGCGACGACGGGGGCCCGTGGGCCTCCGCGGTCGAGGTGGCGATCGTGGCCGAGGAGCTCGGCCGCGGCCTGGGCGATGCCGCGTTCGTGGGACCGACTCTGGCGTCGGAGCTGCGCCGCGCGGCCGGCGCGCCGGCGGTCGACGGCGAGACGGTGGCGCTCGGTTCCGACCTCTTGTTGCCGGCCGAGTCCGCCGATGGTGTGCTCGAGGCCGGTGCCGTGGGCATCGATGCGCGAGGCGCCACGTCTGCGCTCGTGTTCGTCTCGGGGGGGCACGGCCCGACGCTCGGTGCCGTAGCGGCGGGAGAGGTCCGCACCGACGCCGACCTGACCCGGCCCGCGTGGCGGTGGGCGTCGCCCTCACAGGCGCGAGGTATTGCGGGCCAGACGCGTCTGCTCGGTCCGGACGACCTGGACCGCTGGACCGCCCTGGGTCTGGCCGTCACGTCGGCGGACCTCGTCGGCGTGATGCGAGGGGCGCTGGACCTCGCGTGCGACTACGCGCGAGCGCCGCCAGTACGGGGTCGCCATCGGCTCGTTCCAGGCGGTGCAGCACCTGCTCGCCGACGCCCTGGTGGCGACGGAGGGGTCGCGCAGCATCGCGCTCCACGCGGCGTGGGCCGTCGACGCGCTTGCCGCTCCGGACGCGCTCACGGCCGCATCGGCGGCGAAGGCCTACTGCGCCCGGGCCGCCCGCATCGTCTGTGAGACGGCGATTCAGGTGCACGGCGGGATCGGCAACACCTGGGAGTGCCTCGCGCACGTCTACCTGCGCCGGGCGCTGCACTCCACCGAATTGCTCGGCGGGGTCGGGCCGAACCTCGCCCGTGTGCTGAGCGCCGAGGGTCTCGGGGGTGATCGTGGACTTCGGTGACTCGGCCGAGGAGCGCGAGTTCCGGCTGCAGCTGCGCGACTGGCTGCGCGACAACAACCCCGGACTCCCGCCGTCCTCGACGGCGGACGAGTACTGGGACGGGCAGGCCGCGTGGCACCAGTCGCTCTACGACTCGGGCTTCTTCGGCCTGTCCTGGCCGGTCGAGGTGGGTGGTCGCGGCCTGCCCAGCGTCTACGACGTCATCCTCGACGACGAGCTCGCGGCGGCGGGCACGCCCCCGCGCCCGAGCATCGGCTACCTCGTCCAAGGTCTGATGCGCCACGGCAGCGCGGAGGTGCAGCACCGCTTCCTCCCGGCCTCGTGAGCGGGCGCGACCGCTGGTGCCAGGGGTTCAGCGAGCCCGACGCCGGCTCGGACCTCGCCTCGCTTCGCACGAAGGCCGAGCGCGACGGGGACGAGTACGTGATCACCGGGCACAAGGTCTGGACGAGCTACTCCGACGCGGCGGAGTGGTGCCTCGTGCTGGCCCGCACCGACCCCGACGTGCCCAAGCACCGCGGGATCTCCGCCTTCGTCGTCCCGATGCACCAGCCCGGGGTGGAGCAGCGGCCACTGCCCATGATCAACGGCATCACCCGGGAGTTCGGCGAAGTCCTCTTCGACGGGGCACGCGTGCCCGCGGCCAACATGGTGGGCGAACCGGGGGAGGGGTGGCGCCTGGCCATGACGGTGGTCAGCCACGAGCGCGAGCCGGGCGAGCTCGGCTACGTGGCCCGCTACCGAAAACTCGTAAAGGAGCTCGCCGGCGAAGCGCGGGCGCGTCCCGACGGACCCGGCTCCGAGCAGCTGCGCGACCTCGGCTGGGCCATGATCGAGTCCGAAATGTTGCGCCTCCACGTCTGCCGCCGACTTTCGGAGCGCCTCGACGGCATGTCCCACGGCCCCGAAGGCTCCATCGACAAGCTGTTGATGACTCAGGTAGAGCAGGCGGTCGGCCACGCGGCCCTGTCGCTCGGCGGAGTCGACGCCGGCACGGGCGACGACACGCGGTTGAAGGTGTACCTGTACAGCCGGGCCCAGAGCGTGATGGGCGGGACGTCGCAGATCCAACGCAACCTGATAGCCGGCCGAATCCTGGAGATGCCCACGTCATGAGTGACTATGACCTGCCCGACGAGCTACTGGTGTCAGAGGACGGCCCGGTCCGAATCGTCACCCTGAACCGGCCCGACGAACTGAACGCCACCAACCACGTGCTCCACAGCGGCCTGGCCGCTCTGTTCCCCCAACTCGACGCCGACGACGAGGCGCGGGTGGCGGTCATCACGGGCGCAGGGCGCGCCTTCTCCGCCGGCGGCGACTTCGGCTACATCGACGAGCTCTCCCAGGACGCCGCGCTGCGCGAGCTCTCGCTCACCCACGGCCGCCAGATCGTGACCGGGATGGTCCGGTGCCGCCTGCCGATCGTGGCCGCCGTGAACGGTCCGGCGGTTGGGCTCGGCTGCAGCCTGGTCGCGCTCTCCGACATCGTCTACATGGCCGAGAGCGCGCACCTGGCGGACCCGCACGTGGCGGTCGGCCTCGTCGCCGCCGACGGTGGCCCGGTCGTGTGGCCGCTGCTCACCAGCCTCCAGCTGGCCAAGGAGTACTCACTCACGGGGGAGCGGATCCCCGCCCGCCGGGCGGCCGAAATCGGCCTCGTCAACCACGTGTGCCCCGACGGCGAGGTGATGGAGCAGGCGCTCGCGTGCGCGCGACAAGATCGCGCGCTTGCCGCGGCGTGCGGTCGAGGACACGAAGCGGGTGGTCAACATCCAGTTGGAGCGGGCCGTGCTGGCGGCGCTCGACTTCGCGCTGGCCGCCGAGGACCGCTCGTTCACCTCACCCGAGCTGCGGGCCAACATCGAGCGCCTGCGCAAGCGCGAGGGCTGACCGCCGCGCGGCATCGTCCGAGCGTTGCTGTCAGGAGGGCGACGAGACTTTGAACCCCATGGCACGAGCGGCGTCGGCCATGCGCACGTCATAGGTCACGAGCTCTCGCAGATCGCCCATGAGCTCGGCGGCAGTGGCCAGGTGGATCGCATCGAGTGAGCGTAATTCCGTCGGGTCGAGCGTCCCCGCTCGTCGGAGGATGCGGTCGTTCACACGAACCAGATCGAATGCGGCCAAAGCGCGACGTCCTGCAGCGAGGGCCGGCTCACCACCGGCGAGGAGGGCGCGGAGTACTTCTGTCTGCGCCAGAGCGCTCGAGACCACCGATCGCCGGCGGCGCAAGTGACGACGCAGAACCTCGGACTCGGGCTCTCGAACCGCGAGCTTGACGATCGCAGACGAGTCGACGTACGACGCCGCCACCGCTCAACGCTCGTCGCGGCGCAGACGCTCCAGAACGGCGGACGGCGGTTCGAACCCGTCCGGAAGGACCAGCGGCTCGGGCAGGTCGTCGAGGTCCGCCGAAGCCGCTTCGATCTCTCCGGCCGCCCACATCGTCTCGAGCGGAGAACCCTGGGGCACGGGGGTGAGGCGTGCGACCGGTCGGCCCCGGTCGGTGATCTCGACGATCTCTCCGCGTTCGACCAGTCTGAGAAGCTCGCTCGCACGTTGCCGCAGTTCGCGGATCCCGACTGAAGTCATGTGTTACATATAGCACATTCACTGCTCCCGGGATCAGGCGCCCGAGTGGATCACGCCGGGGGCAGGCGCGACCCCAACCACCCCGCCAGGGCTTCGCCGGCAGTGAGTACGTGTGCCTCCATGAGCGCGCGTGCCCCCGCACCGTCGCCGCGGTCCACGGCGTGAAGCAACGTCGCGTGCTCAACCCGGCTCCGCTCCTCTTGTTCGGGGAAGAGCTCGAAGTAGTTGCCCGGCACGACGCGGACCGCCTGGCGCAGGTGGGTCAGCAGGCGAGGCGAGCGGGCAGCCCGGTTGATGGCCCGGTGAAAGAGCCGGTTGGCCTCCACCACGTCGCCGGCGCCGTGGACGGCTCCAGCCAGCAGCCACAGCTCTTCGCGCTCGGTGGGAGTGCAGCGGGCGGTGGCCAGTTCGGCTCCCTTGCCGGCGAGCGCAGCCAGGATGGCGAAGTTGTCCACCGCGTCCGCCGGCGTGATGCCGATCACCGTGATGCCGCTCCGGGGCGTGACCTCGACCAGCCCCTCGAACGAGAGCTCCAGGAGGGCCTCGCGGACCGGGGTCCGACTGATGCCGAATTCCCCGGTGATCTCCTCCAGATCGAGGCGATCGCCGGGTCGGAGGCGGCCGGTCAGGATGCGGTCGCGCAGCTCGCCGGCGGCCCGGGCCCGGACCGTGCCTCCGATCTGCTTGAAATCTGGCATATCACATATTACATTTCACAGGTCGCGGAACAAGGAGAATCGAGATGTCCCAGAAGGCCAAGCGCCAGATGTCGCTCGTGGGGTTCATGCAGGCGGGGAACGCCACCGTCTACGCGGGGTCCTGGCGGCACCCCGCCACCGAGCACGGGTTCCTGACCGCCCGGTACTACGAGAAGCTGGCGCGGACGCTCGAAGACGGCTGCTTCGACCTCATGTTCTTCGACGACCGACTGGCCATGCCCGGGATCTACGGAGGCTCGGTGGCCGAGGCGGTCCGCACCGGCGCCCGGCCGGTCAAGCTCGACCTCAGCGTGGTGCTCGGGATCTGCGCCGCGGTGACCGAACGGATCGGCCTCGGCGCGACCTACTCGACGACCTACTACACACCGTTCCACGTGGCTCGCACCTTCGCGACGCTCGACCATCTCTCGGGCGGGCGCGCCGCGTGGAACGTTGTCACATCGGTCAACGACAGCGAGGCACAGAACTACGGCCTGAAGGAGACCATCCCTCACGACGCCCGCTACGACCGCGCCGACGAGTTCCTCGAGGCCACGACCGGCCTGTGGGACACGTGGGAAGACGACGCCCTGGTGCTCGACCGTGAAACCCCACTCTTCGCCGACCCGTCCAAGGTGCACGAGCTGGGCTACGACGGCGAGTGGTTCAAGGTGCGCGGTCCCCTGACGGTGCCCCGCACCCCGCAGGGCCGTCCCGTCCTCCTGCAAGCTGGTTCGTCTGGACGAGGGCGGGAGTTCGCCGCGCGCTGGGCGGAGCTGATCTTCACCGGAGACCCGGGCGTCGACATCGCGCGATCGCACTACGAGGACCAGAAGGCGAAGATCGGCGAGCGCGGCAGGGACCCCGAGTCGGTCAAGATGCTGCCGATGGCCTATACCGTCGTCGGCGAGTCAAAGGCCCACGCCGAAGAGCGCGAGCAGCTGTTCCTCAACGACCTGGTCGACCCCATGGCGTCGCTGACCCTCCTCTCGGAGCTCATGAACTACGACTTCTCGGGGCTCGAGCTCGACGCTCCCATCACCGACGAGCTGATCGGGTCGGTGTCGGGCATCCGCGGGCTGGTGCAGAACATCAAGGCGCACATCGGCACCGACACCGTCACCCTGGGCGACCTGGCGGGGCACCGGGCCACGCTCCTGCAAGGCCCGCGCTTCGTCGGCACCGGGCCCGACATCGCCGACCAGATGGAAGCCTGGTTCGACGGCGGCGCGTGCGACGGCTTCGTCATCGCGGCCACGCACTCGCCCGGCGCCTATGAGGACGTCGTCCGCCTGGTGGTGCCCGAGCTCCAACGCCGCGGCGTGTTCAGGGACCACTACGAGGGCACGACGCTCCGCGAACACCTCGGTCTGGAGCGCCCCCCCTCAGTGCCACATGGCTGAGTCCGACCGCCCGCTGCGCGGCCTCCGCGTCGTCGACGCGGCCACGCTCGCCGCCGGCCCCATGGTGGCCACGGCGTTGGGGGAGTTCGGTGCGGAAGTGGTCAAGGTCGAGCAGCCTGGCGTCGGCGATCCGCTGCGCACCTGGGGCCAGCAGAAGGACGGCATCGGCCTGTTCTGGAAGAGCGTGAGCCGCAACAAGCGCTGCATCACGCTCGACCTGCGGCACTCGGACGGCCAGGGGCTGTTCCACCGGCTGCTCGACGTGAGCGACGTCGTCGTGGTCAACAACCGCCCGAGCGCGCTGGCCAAGTGGGGCCTCGACTACGCCGCCGTCCACGGGGCACATCCCCGTCTCGTGTACCTCCACATCACCGGGTACGGAGCAGGCGGTGCCAAGAGCGACCGCCCCGGGTTTGGCACGCTGGCCGAGGCCATGAGCGGCTTCGCCCACGTGACGGGGCAACCCGACGGGCCGCCCACCCTGCCGCCGTTCTTCCTGGCCGACGGCGTCGCCTCGCAATCCGCCACCTTCGCCGTGATGATGGCGCTCTACGACCGCGACGTCCACGGCGGCACGGGGCAACTGGTCGACGTCAACCTGATTGAGCCACTGGCGCGGCTGATAGAGACGTCGACCCTGACCTACAGCCAACTCGGCCAGGTCGTCGGCCGTGTGGGCAACATGCTCCCCGCCAGCGCACCTCGCAACGCGTTCGAGACCTCCGACGGCCGCTGGCTCGTCATCTCGAGCGCATCGCCCAACATCGCGCTGCGCGTGTTCCGCGCCATCGACCGGCCCGACCTGGTCGACGATCCCGAGTTCTCCGACCCGGTGCGGCGTCAAGCCCGCGCGCGACGAGGTGGACGACCTCGTGGCGGGCTGGATCCGCCGGCGCACCCTGGCCGAGGCGATGGACGTGTTCGAACGCGCCGATGTGGCGGCGGCGCCCGTCTACGACGCGCAGCAGCTGCTGGCCGACGAGCATCTTCGAGCGCGGGGCACGTTCGTCGAGCTGGACGACGACGATCTGGGCCATATGACGGTGCAGGCGCCGGTGGCCCGCTTGAGCGAGACCCCTGGCGGTGTCGACCACCTGGGCCGGCGCCTCGGGGAGGACAACGACGCGGTCTACGGAGACCTCCTCGGTCTCGATGCGGCCCGCCTCGCCGCGTTGCGTGCCGAGGGCACGATCTGATGCCGGGGCGAGGATCGATCGTGCGCGCACCGAGAGCCCGGCGTTCCGAGCTGGCCACGCCGGCCAGCAGCGAGCGCATGTGCGAGAAGGCACCGTCCGTGGGCGCCGACCTGGTGTTCCTCGACCTCGAGGACGCCTGCGCGCCGGCGGTCAAGGAGCAGGCCCGCTCCATCGCGGTGGGCGCCCTGGTGGGGCTCGACTGGGGGCGCACCGTGCGGGCGGTGAGAGTCAACGGCATCGACACCCCGTGGTGTCACGGGGACATCATGGAGGTCGTCACCGGAGCCCGGGACTGCATCGACGTGCTGATCGTGCCGAAGGTCCGGCGCGCCCGCGACGTCTGGTGGGTCGACGTGCTGCTGACCCAGCTCGAGGCCAAGCTCGGGCTGGCGCGCCCCATCGGCCTCGAAGTGCTGATCGAAGAAGCCGAGGGCCTGGCGAACGCGCTCGAGATCGCGGAGGCGAGCGACCGGCTCGAGGCGCTGATCTTCGGCGCAGGCGATCTCTCGGCGTCGCTCCATGCGCGCGTGGACGGCAATTTCGACCCCGTCGTCGAGTACCCGGGCGACTTCTGGCACTTCGCCCGGGTGCAGGTGCTGACGGCGGCGCGGGCCGGCCTCATCGACGCGGTGGACGCGCCTTTCCCCGCGTACCAGGACGCCGAGGGCTACCGGCGTTCGGCGTTGCAGGCCAGCGCGCTCGGTTTCGATGGCAAGTGGGCCATCCACCCGGCCCAGGTGCCGATCGCCAACGAGGTCTTCTCCCCGACCCCCGCGGAGGTGGCCGACGCCGAGGAGTCGATGAAGGTGTACCGCGAGTCCGAGGCGGGGGGCGTGGGCGCCATCGGCCGCGACGGGCGGCTCGTCGACGCCGCCCACATGCGCCTGGCGGCAAACACCTTGCACAAGGCGTCGCTGGCGGGGCTGCGGCCCGCGG
Source organism: uncultured Acidimicrobiaceae bacterium (assembly GCA_963767195.1). GTDB lineage: Bacteria > Actinomycetota > Acidimicrobiia > Acidimicrobiales > RAAP-2 > Bog-473. The sequence continues at coordinate 143,343 of CAVYDA010000003.1, forward strand.
AGTGAGGTGAAGGGTGAATCTCGACGTCGGCCTCCACGGGATATGCCGTCCCTCTGAGAGCCTTTTCGGGATTCGCCATTGAATTTCGGTTTGTGGCGCCCGCTGCGATGTCGGGCGATGCCCGGTGCTTTCCGTTGGCCAAGCCGGGCGAGCTGAGGTGCGGCGTGCCGATGGTGAACTCCGTCCACGACGTCCGCCCAGGTCACGGGCCCGCGAGTTGGGGTCAAGGTGGTGGACGGGTCCACGCGACGGGGTGGACGGGCCACATCGTGAAACCGCAACGAAACACCCGGTGCAGGCAAGCGGCGGAACTGGATACCATCCTCGTGTCTTCTGCATCCGGGGCGGGAGGCGGGAGCGATGCAGTCCGGACACCTAAGGAGGAAGATTCATGATCAGAACCAACGACGCGCGCGCGGCTTTCGCAAGGGGCCGAAAGCTGTCCGCCGCGGTGGCCGGGTTGGCCGCACTCTCGGTGGGAACGCTCGGCCTCGCCTCTGGCGCCGGTGCCGCGGGAGCGGCGCCGCTCTCGACGAGGCCCTTGACGACCGAAGGGGCCGGCACGTCCAACGGCCTCGCCGGTTACCTGGTCGGCCCGACGGGCGGATTGGCCAGCGCCAGCGTCACGTTCACCGTCCCGAAAATCACGTGCTCTTCCACCGACAAGAGCGACAGCGCCACTCAGTATGACGGCGTCTACACCCTCGCGTTGGACGTCTACGCACTCGTCGGCACGTTCTGCACCTCGACCGGTCCGTCTTACCAGTACGTGTTCGCCACCGAAGCCGGGTCTTTCGACGAGCCGGGGGCTGCGGCGGGTGATGTGGTCGTCGCATCGTTCTCCGAGTCGGGGAGCGCGACGTGGGCCAAGATCCACGACCTGACCAACGGTGCTTACTGGTTCGCCGACAACAGCGTCAACCAGGGCGACACCTCTGCCGCTATCGGTGCCCTCAACGACACCTACCAGGGCCTTCCGATCCCGACCTACACCAAGGTCAATTTCTCCAACGCGACGGCGAATGGTGACTATCTGGGCTTCGAGAGCCCGGGCAAGTACAACACGGTGAACACCAGCTACGCCAAGGTGATCGCCAAACCGAGCTCGCTGAAGACGACCGCCGCCGGCTCGGCGTTCTCGCTGACGTTCAAGCACGGCATCTGAGCGAACCCGTTCCAACCGGTCACGGTCGTCCCTCTCAGAGGGACGACCGTGACACGGTCGCCCGCACTTCGGGGTGAGCCTGCCCGGTCCGCCTGGACGATGATGTGTGGTGGTGGTGGTGGAACCCCTAGACCAGGTCGTTGCGAGGGCCCTCGCCGCCGCGCCGCATGCCACCGAGGCCAGCGTCTTCGGCACCACGGACCCTGCGCGGATCTCCCACCTCGTCGAGCGCTTCTGCGTCGACCATCTGGGCGACGGGCCGGTGGGCGCCCTGTTCTACGTCTCGTCTGTCGGTTGCGTCATCGGCCTCCGGCTCGCATCGGGGCAGGACGTGGTCGTAAAGGCCTACCAGCCGCGGTGGCGCGCTCCGTTCCTCACGTCGGTCCAGGAGGTGCAGCGGCATCTCGCTCGGAACGGGCTGCCCTGTGCCTACCCCGTCCTCGCTCCGACGCTTTTGGCACCGAGCTGGGACACGCTCGCGGTCGTCGAGACGTGGCTCCCCGACCCGGGTATGCGAGTGAACGCCTCGAGTTCCGCCCTCGGAGTGTCGGCGGCCGGGCTGGCCCGGCAGATCTCGCTGTGCGACGGGCTGGACATCAGCGACGGCTTGCGCGACCACCCGCTGCACTCGTCTGCCTCGGCGCTCTACGGGGAACCTCACAGCCCCCTGTTCGACTTCGAGCGATCGTCCGCCGGCGCGGAGTGGATCGACGAGCTGGCCAGACGCTCCGTTGACATTCGAGATGTCAACACGACGCGCCAGGTCATCGGCCACACGGACTGGTCGGCTCGCAACGTCCGACTCGACGAGCGCCGGCTGCTCGCCGTCTACGACTGGGACAGCCTGGCCGTCGTCGATGAGAGCACGGCTGTCGGGCAGGCGGCGATCACCTGGCGGGTGACGGCTGAACCCGGAGGGACCGAATTTCCTTCGGCCACCGAGGTGGCCGACTTCGTCAGCGCCTACGGAGCAGCGGCGGGGCATGGGCTGTCCGAGTCCGCATGGCGAGCAGCGGGCGCCGCTGCCGCCTACACGCTGGCCTACACCGCCCGCTGCGAGCACTCGCTCGAAGCCTCCGGGATCGACCGGCCAGCCCCCCGGGCGGCCAGAGACCGCCTCGTCGAATCGGGTGAACGGTTGCTGGTGTTGAGCGGGGTGTAGCTCGTCCAAGTGGTCCCACCGTCCGAGGACCTTGCGACCACAGGTTGAAATCCCGACGGGCTGGTACCCGACGGGCTGTACCCATTGCAACACGCCGATCGACGGTCGGGTACGAGATACTTTCGAGGTCGCCCAGGCTGGGGATCCATCCCCCGGGCCCTCGCAATGTGTCCCGTTCGTGCCGACTACACGCACTCCCCAGCACGGCGCAGTTGCGGTTTGTCTCGTCGCCGGGTACAGCCCAGAATGTGACACATTCCGCAATCCCTCGGGAGCAGTTCCGAATCAGAAGGAGCGACATGACCCTGGCTGGTGACTCCAATGACATCTCATCCCTCTCCCAGGCCGACCAGGACGCCATCGGCGCAACCCTGATCTCGCTCATGACGGGGTTCCGGGAACGTGACGCCGAGAAGCTCGTCGGCATCTACACCTCGGATGCCGATTGGGTGAATGCCTTTGGGTCAGTCAAGAAGGGCGGGGACGAGATCGTGGAGTATCTCCGAGGCCTCTTCTCGAACGACAACTTCAACGCCGGAACACTCAAGGCTCCTCCCGAGACCACTATCCGAGTGCTGACGCCCGACGTGGTACTCGTGTCCGCGCATTTACAGGTAGAAGGGCAGAAGCTCGTGGGTGGTGGAGAGATCGAGGTGAGGGACAACCATTCCCTTCGGGTCCTGCATCGCCAAAGCGACGGATCGTGGCTGATCGTTTCGGAGATGTACAACGATGCCAACCGAGAACAGACGTACGATGGCGATTCCTAACATCTCGCTGCGGGCCACGAACCCGCGGGTGACCGTTCGCCGACAGGGTGACGCCGCGGACCCGTATGAAGACCGGCCGCGGCGAGCCAAGATGTAGAGGTGGTCCGAGTCCGTCCGTCCCGCCCCGAGGAAGGCCCCGTGCTGAGGACGATTGAGAAGGAGGCTGGGGAAAGATTCCGCACGATTGGGATGGAGTCGGTGGCGGATCATGAACCTCCTTCCGAAGGGGAGCTGGCGGCGTATGCGATCGGCGGACGGAGCTGGGTGGCCGTAGACGCAGCTGACCAGCCCTCGGGCTACGTCCTCGTGGACGAACTCGACGGGAACGCTCATGTCGAGCAGATCAGTGTTCTCCCTGATTCTCAGGGCAACGGAGTGGGTCGGGCCTTGCTGGAACAGGTGAGGGCCTGGGCGAGGGCGACCGACCATTTGGCCATCACACTCACCACCTTCGCCGACGTCGTGTGGAACCGTCCGCTCTACGAGCATCTCGGCTTCGTCGTCCTGAGCGAGGAAGAGATTGGGCCCGAGCTTCGATCGGTGCGGCAAGAGGAAGCCACTCACGGGTTCGATCCGGCGACGAGGGTCTGCATGCGTAGAGACACCGGCCTCAGTCTGAGCAACAAATCGTTCTGACGACCGAGACAGACCGCAGCGGAAATGCCGGGAGAGGTGGTCCAGCAGACCGGTGCCGTCAGCCGAGAAGCATCTCGGGCAGATCGCGCATCTCGTCGAAGACGACCGCATCGCCGATGGACAACTGCCCGGAACCGGTCACACCGCCGGCGAAGGCAAAGACAGCCATGCCTGCGGCCAATCCGGCAGTCACCCCGGAGGCACTGTCCTCTATGACCGCGCATCGGCGCGGTGTCACATCCATTTTCATAGCGGCGAACAGAAAGATATCGGGGGCTGGCTTTCCGTGTGCGACCTCGTCGACGCTGAAGATTCGCCCATCGAAACGGTCATAGAGTCCAGTGACGCCCAACGTAAACCGCATCCTCTCGTGCGTACCACTCGATGCCACACACGTTGGTGTCGTGATCTCATCGAGAGCGGCAACCACTCCCGGCACCGGCGTCAGATCTCGCTCGAACACCTCGCGATATCGGGACTCGAATTCGAGTTCCCAATCGATACTGCGGCCCAGATGTCGCTCGATCTCCGTGTGCATGTAGGCAGCTGATCTCCCGACGAATCGCTCGACGATCTCAGCTTCGGAGAGTGGCCACCCGAGGCTTTTCAAGATTTCAGCCTCGGTGCGAACAACGAGGCGCTCGCTGTCGACCAGCACGCCGTCACAGTCGAAGATAACCAGGTCGAATTGGCCCACCGGCAGAAGACTATGGGGTGCAAAACAAGCTCACGAGAAGGACGTTGACCGAATCGCCCACGCCTTCGCGCTGGTCATCGGGTTCCGAAGCTGTGATCAGGCTGATCGATGCGGTCGGACTCGATGTTCCCCGGCGAAGAAATCGCAGCTCGACGGTTGCGCCCGAACGTCCCCGTATTCGACGTCGGAGCGTTGCCAGGCTGGCGCCTCGAGGTCAGGCGCAGGTCAACCCGATCTGAGGGCTGGTCTAGTTTCAGTACTCGGATCGGGAGGTCGGGATGGCTCGGATCATCGTGGTTGGTGGGGGGATCGTCGGGCTGGGTGCTTCGTTGATGTTGGCTCGTGATGGCCATCAGGTCACGGTCCTGGAACGTGATCCGGCGGTACCCCCGGATCCCGAGCAAGCCTGGGAGGGATGGGAACGGCGTGGCGTGAATCAGTTCCGTCTGCTGCACTTCTTCCAGCCTCGTTACCGGGAGGTGATGGACGCGAACGTCCCCGAAGTGGTCGCAGCGCTCCTGGACGCCGGTGCATTGGTCGTCAATCCGTTCCGTGACGCGCCGGCCGAGGTCACGGGTGGCTTCCGTGAGGGAGACGATCGCCACGATGCGGTGACCGCGCGCCGGCCGGTCGCCGAAGCCGCGATCGCGCAGGTGGTCGCGGCGACCGACAATCTCGAGGTTCGGCGGGGCGTCGGCGTCGTCGGCCTCTTGACCGGCGATGCGACCGCGGCCGGTGTCCCCCACGTCGTCGGGGTACGAACCGATGCCGGCGAGGAGTTGCGGGCGGATTTGGTTGTCGACGCAGCCGGCCGGCGTTCGAGCCTTCCCGCCTGGTTGACCGATATCGGGGCGCAACCGCCGGCCGAGGAACGCGCCGATTGCGGGTTCGTGTATTACGGGCGTCACTTCCGTTCGAACGACGGATCGGTGCCGATGGCGTTCGGACCGCTCCTGCAGGAGTACGGCACCCTGTCGGTCTTGACGCTTCCGGCCGACAACGGAACTTGGGGTATCGGGATGATCGCAAGTGCAAAAGACAAGGCGATGCGGTCACTCAAGAACGTCGACGTGTGGACCAATGTGATCAAGAGCATGCCGTTGTGTGCGCACTGGCTGGATGGGGAGCCGCTCGACGATCAGGTCGCGGTGATGGCCAAGATCGAAGACCGCCATCGTTCGTTCGTGCTGGACGGCCGCCCGGTCGCGACCGGGGTGGTCGCGTTGGCGGACTCGTGGGCCTGCACGAATCCCTCGGTAGGTCGTGGGATTTCGATCGGCACGATTCATGCGGTCGGCCTGCGCGACCTGTTGCACGACATGCCGACAGATCCGGTCGCGTTGCAGCAGCAGTGGCACGACGTGACGATGGCGACGGCCGAGCCGTGGTATCGGGGCACGCTCGCGTTCGACGAAGGCCGCCTGGCCGAGATCGACGCGCTCCTCGAAGGCCGCCCGTTTGAACCGGCACCCGAGTTCGAGATCGGCAAGGCGTTGGGGGTCGCCGCCGGCAAGGATCCCGAGATGCTGCGCTCGATCCTCGACCTCGCCGGCGTGTTGGCCCTGCCCGAGGAGGTCTTGGGGCGGCCCGGCGTGTTCGAACGGGCCGTCGAGCTCGGCAGCGGTTGGCGTGACGAGCAGCTCCCCGGACCGAGCCGCGACGAACTCGTTGCCCTCGCCGTCTCATAGGCCGGATCGGAAAGGACAGTTCGATGAAGGTCGATTCCAGTGGTGTGCAACTCGACGTGCAGGTCGAGGGCGCGGGCAACCCCGTCGTCCTGTTGCACGGCTTTCCTGACTCGAAACGACTGTGGGCCAGGCAGGTCCCGGCGTTGGTCGACGCAGGTTTTCAGGTGATCGTGCCCGACCAACGCGGCTACGGCGCGAGCGACAAGCCCGCCGAAGTCGACGCCTACGCGATCCCGTTCCTCGCGATCGACGTGACCGCCATCCTCGACGCGCTTTCGCATCGAACGGGCCCACGTCGTCGGTCACGATTGGGGCGCGGCCGTCGCATGGGCGACCGCGTCATTCGCGCCCGAGCGGGTCGATCACCTCGTCGCATTGTCAGTTGGGCATCCCGAGCTCCTTCAGCAGTGTCGGCATGACCCAGCGGGAGAAGTCCTGGTACATGCTGCTCTTTCAGTTCGCCGGCGTGGCCGAGCAGTGGCTCTCATCCGACGGCTGGGCCGGTATGCGTGAATGGTCGACAGCACCCCGACCTCGACGCCGTCGTCGCCGACCTCGACCGCGACAGCTCACTGACCACCGGACTGAACTGGTACCGCGCCAACATCACCCCCGAAGCGTTCGTCGGCCCACCGATGGAACTCCCACCGATCCAAGCCCCCGCCATGGGCGTCTGGAGCAGCGGCGACTTCGCCCTCACCGAAGAACAGATGACCGGTTCCGCCAAGTTCTGCACGAACGGGTTCCGATACGAACGCATCGACGGCCCGGGGCACTGGATGCAAATCGAAGCACCGGACAAGGTCAACGCCTTACTTCTCGACTTCCTCCCCAACTGACACGCCACCTCGTTCGTAAGGCGTCTCATGGCACGCCGTATCTGCCTTGCTTTTCCGGCTCATTTGAGAAGACCGGTAGGGTTGAGTCATGTCGCATGAAACAAGTACGGGCTCGTCACCGATTGTCAAAGGTCTGATGAACAACCTCCGGGAGATCCTCCCCGAAGAGGAGCAACAAAAGCTTGAGGGATACACCGAACGGGCAGAAGCCTCGACGTCCAAGGGGGATTTCCATAGAGCGCGGTACTGCCTGCATTGGGCGATCAAGACGGCCGAGAGTTCCCCGCACTCACACCTGTCCAATGTGGCGATCCGTCTCAAGGAAACCCACATGGCCTGGAAGGATATTTGGCTCGGCACGGAGTTTGGCTCCGAAGTGGACATTGGAAAGGGTCAGGTATCGCAACAGATCAAGGGCGATCAAAGAATCGGGCCGGGAGAAGAGATCGAACTTCTGTGGGTCGAGGAGGCGACGGACGTAGCGAAGAGCGCTGCAGAGAAATCCGGCTGGGACAATGTTCCCTGGGCAGAACTCCTCGAACAAGTCCTCAACATCACATAGCGGATCCCGGTCGCGTTGCGCAAATATCGGCAAGGGGGCAACGAGTTCACGAAAGACCGCTGACACCGGAAACCTGGTTTCGGTCTGGGCATCAGCTCGTTATCTCGCAACGAAAACGCCGCACGACACCCAAAGAAATGCCGCGGAGCCATGCTCGGTAAGCGGCACTGGGGGTGAAGATCGCGTCATGGCCGTTTCTTGTGTTCGTGATGGTAGGTCTGGGCGTCAAACACGATGGGATTCACATCGGATTCGCCCACGTCATGGTCAATTTGTTTCGATTTGCTCGCAGTCTGGTTCCACAACTTGACCTCGATCAGAATCACGGACCTGATCGATAGGCGACAGGGGTTTGCCCATACATTTCCCGGCTGCGGAGAGCCCGGTGATGAAATGTCGTCGTTTTCGGCTAACGTCTTCTCTGGTGACCCTCGGTATCACTCACGACAGTCGGGCACGCGATTTCTATAAGGCGCTCGCTGAGATTGGACTGAGTCCCACGGCTGCAGTCCTTTACGTGATGATCTGCATGGTCTGAATATCACTGCGTCCTGAGAGCCATAGGATCGTGGTGACCCGTATCACGCAGCAAGGAGAGCTTCGAAATGGCACGTATTGAAGAAGTGAATGTATCGATGATCGACGATCTCGACGGGGGCCGGGCGACGGAGACCATCACCTTTGCTTTAGAGGGAACGAACTATGAAATCGATCTCTCGAAGCGAAACGCCGACAAGTTGCGACGGTCCCTTCGTCCATACCTTGAATCGGGGCGCAAAGTCAGGCGCGGAGCGGACGGTCGCAGTACGAGGAAACCACGTCGTTCATCCACCGGTCGTTCAGAGGACTACAACCGCGCGGAAGTGCGAGCGTGGGCCAAATCCCATCGCATCAAGGTTGCTCCCAGAGGGCGTATCTCCAGCGACGTCGTCGAGCGGTGGCGACAGTCGAACGGGAGCTAGGCGCGCTGCGCGTAGGACACGTCGGCACCTCGGCCTAGGGGTCAACTCCTGTCAAGGATCCTTGACAGGAGCCGGCTCGAGCGTCGACAATCGAATGCGTGAGCGCCGCATGGGACAACTGGCAGCAGCTCCGACAGGACCCGGAGGCCGACCCGATTGAGGTATTGAGGGCCATCTCAGCGTTCCAGAAGTACTTTGCCGCCATTGAGAAAGAGGCGATCAAGGTCGCTCGATCTCAGGACCGCACCTGGCACGAGATCGGTGACGCACTGGGAAGATCGCGCCAAGCGATATGGCAACGTGCAGGCTCTCGAGTCGATGAATCGAAAGCGGCCGATTGGCCAGCCCTGGGTCAGCTTTTGGAAGATTCGTGGGCAACGTCAGCCGAGGTACGCCACAACATCGGTATGTCGCCTCCGTAAGGATTGGCCGGCCGTTCTGGCCCAGGGATGGCTCCTCCGGTGACCCACCCTTCAGATGGCCCCTTGCCCACCAGCCTCGGCCTCGTCCCTACGCACACTGTGAAGAGGGTGGGGCCGAGGTCGCTCCAGCGGGCGGAAACGCCCTTCTCATGATCTGAGAGCCGTGATATCATAGAGCGGTCAACCGACCCAAGCGACGAGAGGACCTGCTCATGGCACGTTGGCCGAAGCCATCGGAGGGGAGCTGGACCGAGCATTTCGGACTCGACAAGGAGCCCATTTCGTACGAGGACTCCATCTCCCCCGAGTTCTTCGAGCTCGAGCGTGAAGCCATCTTCAAGCGGGCCTGGCTGAACGTCGGCCGCGTGGAGCAGCTGGCTCGCAACGGCAGCTACTTCACCAAGGAGCTCGCCGTCGCCCGCACTTCCGTGGTCGTCGTGCGCGGCCGGGACGGAGAGATCCGGGCGTTCCACAACGTCTGCCGTCACCGCGGCAACAAGCTCGTTTGGAGTGACTTCCCGAAGGAGGAGACGAGCGGCGTCTCTCGCCAGTTCGTGTGCAAGTACCACGGCTGGCGCTACGACCTCGACGGGTCGCTGAACTTCGTGCAGCAGGAGGAGGAGTTCTTCGACCTCGACAAGGCCGACTACGGGCTCGTCCCCGTGCACTGCGACGTGTGGGCCGGGTTCATCTTCGTCAACCTGTCCAAGGAGCCCGAGCAGAACCTGCTCGAGTTCCTCGGCCCCATGGTGACGAAGCTCGAGAACTACCCGTTCCACCTCCAGAGCGAGCGGTTCTTCTACCGCGCACCGGTCAAGGCGAACTGGAAGCTCTACATGGACGCCTTCCAGGAGTTCTACCATGCACCGGTTCTCCACGCGAAGCAGACCGCTCCCGACTGGTCCATCGCGGCGCAACAGTCGGGCTTCGAGGCTCCGGCCTACACCATCGACGGCCCGCACCGTGTGGTCAGCACCGCCGGCATCCACCCGTGGAACCTTCCCGAGAACATGCTCCAGCCCATGGAGATCATCACCCGCAGTGGGCTGTTCGGCGCGTGGGAGGTGCCGGAGCTCGACTACGACCAGAAGGAGGCCGGCATCAACCCGGCCGGGTGCGACCCCTGGGGGCTGGACTCGTTCCAGATCTTCCCGAACTTCGTGATCCTGGTCTGGGGCCAGAACTGGTATCTGACGTACCACTACTGGCCGGTCGCAGCGAACGAGCACATCTTCGAGGGCACGCTCTACTTCGTCCCCTCAAGGACGCCGAGCGAGCGCGTGGCCCACGAGATGGCCGCGGTGTCCTTCAAGGAGTACGGACTCCAGGACGCCAACACCCTCGAGGCGACGCAGACGATGCTCGAGTCGCGCGTGCTGGAGCGGTTCCCCCTCAACGACCAGGAAGTCTTGTGCCGCCATCTGCACAAGGTGGCCGCGGACTGGGTCGACGACTACACCAAGCAGCACGAGCACGCGGAGGTCTGACCACATGGCTGAGACACTGTTGCCCGCCGAGTTCTCCGACCTGGAGCCATTCGCATCGACCTGGTGCCTGGCGACAGAGCACGAGCGCTTCGCCCAGCGACTGGCCGTCCCCATGGACGAGATGCAGAAGTTCTACGACGCCGTCACGGCCCGGGCCAAGGAGGCTTTGGCCTACTGCGACCGGTTCGCCATCGACGACATCCCCGAGGACGCAAAGAACCTGCTCCACCTCCTGTACTCCATGGTCATGGTTTCGTTCCCGGTGGAGCGTTGGGGGCAGGCGCGCGTCCCCGACACCGGTGCGGCCTACCTTGACCTACTGGTCGAGCCTGGACCCTGAACCGACTCCGGATCCTGGAGCCATCGCCTCGGTCGCTCGCCGATTCGGCCGCGGCCGGCGTCCTCAGCTGGAGAACGAGAGCACGTTGAAGGCGTAGCCCAGCGACATAGTGGAACCGTCCTCCTGAAACACGGCCCAGTCGTCGGTTGGGCTCTGAAAGTACTCGACGCCCGTAGTCGACGCGTCGAAGTTGTTCTTCACCCCACCAGGGTCGCTGTTGGGCGTCGTGAAGACCGCGGCATTGGGGTTGCCGGTGTCCTCAGGGCCGAAGATGAGGACGGAGGAGCCCGCACTGTTGTTGTGCGTGGTCCTCACCACGGATTCGGTGCCGCCGTTGCTCGCCTTGGACCCGATCATGACGTTGAAGTGTGCACCGATGCTCATGGACGTACCGTCCTCGTTGAGGATGCCCCACTCCTTCAGTGACGCGTTGTAGAAGGCGCCGACGGGATGATCACTGACGAACTCGTTGGCGCTGCCCGGGTCGATGTTCTCGGTGATCAGCAGCTGCGCGTTCGGTTTGCCGTTCGTCTTCACCGAGTTGATGTACGTGGCGCCGCCGGAAGTGTTGGCGTTGGTGGCGGTCTGGACGAAGACGTTCTTGTTCGCCTTCTGTACCACGAGGACGTTGTACGTCGACCCGGCGGCGATGTTCGTCGATTCGTCGAGATTGGCGATCGCCCACTCCGCGCCCCCGAACAGGTTGTAGACGACGCCAATCGGCACGGTTTGGGCGACGCAGCCGCAGACGCCGCCGGCGGAGTAGTTGGGGGTGACGAAGAGCAACGCGTTGCCTGCGCCGTTGGTGGCGTCGTTGTTGATCGGGGCGACGAAGAGTGTGTTCCCCTGCGCCGTGTAGACGAAGTGCGACGTGACCGTCACGGTGGCCGACACCGGAGCGGCCGGGACGCCGAGGACCAACAGCAGCAGGACGAACACCGCGGCGAGCGCTGACCAGTATGGCAACGGACGAGATCGCATTCCCCACCTCCAAATGCGCGGCTACCCGAACGCCGAGAACATTAGCCGTTCTCCGAACCGCGTCTCTCGGCGGAGCTGGGCGCCGCGGGCCGGTGCCGCCTGGACCAGGTCCGGCGGATTGCCTCAACCCACGACCGAGAGCAGCGCGGCCGCCGACGTCACGGCCCGGTCGCCGTTGCCCTCGTCGTGGAGCAGCATGCGCACGCCGACCCTGCCCTCCGGCGCGCGGTAGCCGCTCCCCTCAATCCGGAAAGGGCCGGTCTTGCCGCGGGCCATGAACATCACGTGCCAGCTGAGCACCTGGAGCCTCCGCGTGCCCGCCAGTTCCGCCGCGAGGTCGACGGCGGCCGTCTCGAGCACCACGTGCTGGGGCCCGATGTGCAGCGCGGCGTCGGGGGACGCGAGGTCCACGCGAAGCTCGGGAAGCGTCCAGTGGCCGTCGTCGCGCCTCGACGCGCCGAAGACCTGCCAGAGCGGGGGCAGGTCGGGGGAGTCCTCGACCACGATGGTCGAGTCGTCGACGTCCATCCGCTCGAGCCCTTCCGGCGGCGTCCCGATGGAGGCGCCTTGGCCCTCGATGAACGCGATCACCCGGTCGTGGTCTGCCGCGTCGACGATCAGACAACGGCCGTACCCCATGGTCCTGCCCTGTTGGACGAGCCCCGAACCGAGCACCTCGATGGTCTGGACGTCGAACCCGGGGTCGAGGATCTGGACGGACGCGATGACCGGGTTGGGCACGGCCACCATGTCGGTCTGGCAGCCCTCGGGCGAGGAGATCGCTAGGGGAGCCACCATGATCCCGCCGGCCTCGTTGCGCATGTCGTGACGGATCCGGACCGTGTTGTTCACCGGGCCCAGGTTCATGGAGGAGTGACTGCGGCCGATGTAGCGGTAGCTGAGGAGCCCGGTCCAGCGCCGGTGCAGTTCGGCGCGGTAGGCCTCGGTGTCGCCGGCCAGCTCACGGATGTCGCGCATCTCGGTCATGCCTCTCCCTCTCTCGACTCGTTGCGTTCGCCGCCCACAGCGCGACGCACTGGTCACATCGCTTCGTACTCGACCCTGACCGTGCTGCCTGACGGCACGGACTGACACGTGAGGATCCAGCCCTCCTCGACTTCCTCGGGCGTGAGCGCGTTGTTCTGCCGCATGGTGACCGATCCCTCCTTCAAGAAGGCCATGCAGGTGGCGCAATTGCCCGACTCGCACGAGAACGGCGGTCGCAGGCCTCCTCGGCGCGCCGTCTCCAGGAGAGTGTCGCCGGGCTGGTAAGCGATCGCCACGGTCTTGCCGGCCAAGGTCACGGTCACCTGGTCGGGCACTTCTGATGTGGCGCCGGCGTCGGCGCCGCCACCCGCCGCGCCGTCGCCAGCCGCCACCGAGGCGGCCTCCTTTTCCTGCTGATCCACCAGGAAGCGCTCAATGAAGACGCGCTCCGCGGCGACGCCGACGTCGGCCAGGGCGGACTCCACCACATCCATGAACGGGCCGGGTCCGCAGACGTAGAAGTCGGCATCCAGCTCGCTGCCCAGGAAGGCCGCGACGTCGGAGGGCCCCAGGTAACCGCCGTCCGCGTCGATGTGGTGTCGAACCTCGAGCCTCTCGTCGTGACGGGCATGCAGGGCCGCCAGCGCCTGATCGAAGATCACCGACGTCCGGTCGCGGTTGGCGTAGAGCAGCCTGACCGGGCGCCCGGTCCTCGCCAGGACGTCCTTGGTGATGGAGATCACCGGCGTGATGCCGCTCCCGCCGCAGAGTCCGACGACCGGGCGCTCGACGGGTTGCGGGCAGAACACGCCTGCCGGCTTGGTGGCTTCGACGACGTCGCCCGCCTTCAGGTGGTCGAGGAACCAGTTCGAGACCAGCCCGCCCGCCACCCGCTTCACCGTCACGGTCAGGTCGGCGTCAGTCTCCGGGGAGCTGGACATGGAGTAGGACCGGAACTGTTCCTCACCGTCGACGCGGACACGGAAGGTGCAGAACTGCCCGGGCTGATAGCGGAACGTCTCGCGCAGGCGATCGGGGACATCGAGCACGAACGAGCTCGCGTCGGGCGTCTCGCGCACGACCTCCTTGACGACCAGCGCGTGGTACCCGTGCTCCCGCAGCGCGGCGTCGTGGTCACTCAGCGCGTTCGGCATGGGTGAGGCGTCGTGGCCGCATGTCCGGGTCGGGACCGACGGCGCGCCCGCCCGCGCACCGGCGCCCGTCGGGACCTCAGGACCGGGTCGGCCAGGCCACCGACTTGGTCTCGAGGTACTGGTCGAAGCCGGCGAGCCCGTTCTGCCGGCCGATACCGCTGTGCTTGTAGCCACCGAAGGGCATGTCGGCCTGTCCGATCGGCATGCCGCCGTTGACGGCGAAGGACCCCGTGCGGATGCGCTCGGCGACGTTCAGGGCCCGGTCGAGGGAACCGGAGAAGACCCCGCCCGAGAGCCCGTAGACGCTGTCGTTGGCGATCCGCACCGCGTCGTCGTCGTCGTCGAAGGGGATGACGACGAGGACGGGTCCGAAGATCTCCTCCTGAGCGATGGTCATGGAGTTGTCGACGTCGGTGAAGAGCGTGGGCTCCACGTACCAGCCCTTGGGGAGGTCCGCCGGCCGGCCTCCGCCCAGCGCCAGGGTCGCCCCTTCTTTGACCCCCTTTTCGATGTAGCCCAGCACCCGGTCGCGCTGCTTGGAGGAGACCAAAGGCCCCATCATGACGTCAGGCCGCTGCGGGTCCCCGTAGGCGACCGATGACAGGGTCGCCTTCAGGATCTCGACGCCCTCGTCGTAGCGCGAGCGGGGAAGCAGCATCCGGGTCTGAATGGCGCAGCCCTGCCCGCCGTGGAAGCACACGGCGATTCCCGACGGCACCGAGCTGGCGAACTCCGCGTCGTCGAGCACGATGGTGGCCGACTTCCCGCCGAGCTCCAGGAACACACGCTTGAGGGTGGCCGCACCCTTCTCCATGATGCGCTTACCGACCGAGGTCGAGCCGGTGAAGGAGATCAGGTCGACCTTCGGTGAGAGCGTGAGCTCCTCGCCGACCAGGTGGTCGGATGAGGTCACGACGTTGAGGACGCCCGGCGGGAAGTCGGTGCGCTCGGCCACGAGCCGGCCCAGGCGTGTCGCGTTCCACGGCGTGTCAGGGGCGGGCTTGAGCACGACGGTGTTGCCCGTGGCCAGCGCCTGCCCAAGCTTGTTCAGCGTGACCTCCACCGGAAAGTTCCACGGCACGATGGCACCGACCACGCCGACCGGCTCCTTCCAGATCTGGCGCGTGTTGGCCGTGCCGCGGCGGTCGACCGCCGCGGGCATCTCGGTTCGCCACTCGAACTCGTCGATCAGCTTGGTCGGGTAGCGCAGGGCGGCATCGAGGGGGATGTCGAGCTGGTTGGCGTGAGTGATCATCCGCGGGCACCCGACCTCGAGGATCAGTTCCTCGCGCAGTTCTTCGCGCTCCTTCTCGAGCGCCTCCTGAAGCTGGGTCAGGCACCGCTTGCGCAGTTCGCGGTCTGTCGACCAGCGCGTCTCGTCGAAGGCACGGCGCGCCGCGTCGATGGCCCGGTGCATCTCGGCGGCCGACGCATCGGCGACCGGTCCGATCACCTCTTCGGTCGCGGGGTTGACGTTGTCGAACGTCCGGCCCGAGTCGGACCCGACGAGCTCCCCGTCGATCAGCATCCTCGGTTCGTGGTCGACCTCGGTCACGGAGCCTCCTTATCTGGCTCTGGCCAGGAGCCTCGGGCGTGGCTCTGTCGCCACGGGTCCGGTGCGCCTCGCGCTGGTGTAAATCGCATTATCAGATTTCGTGATGATGATAATCGACACGGGAGGGGCGGGCGTCCGGGCCGACCCGGACCCGAGTGACCGCTCGGGGGTGCCTCCGGTGAGGCTTGCGCCGCGGTCGACGCGGAACGCTGGGAAGAAACGGACACGGAGGGACCAAGGCCACGACGCTCGAGCAAAGGGCGACGATGTGACCGTCGAATCCCTTCGCGGTCCCGACGCGGTCACCTGGCACGAGATCGAAGCCACTCCGATGGGAACTCGAGACCGACCACGAACGCGAACAGTGAGCGCGCTGCGACCCGGGACGGGACAAGAACACGGCCGGCGTGATCAACAGGAGCGGTGGGCCGGGTGGGGTGCTACCTTTCGAAACGAGACCACGTTCCGTGGTCCGTACGGGCGGCATCAATTTGCTGCGGGAGGGTTCTGTGCACTCTTCGAGAATCGTAAAGTCATTGATTGCGATCGGCATGGCCACGGGGATCGGCCTCACGTTGGCCGCACCGGCCGGCGCGGCGAAATCTGGAGCGCCGTCGTCGATCACACCGGGGAGCGCGGGCGGATCCCGCACCGCCACCTGCTCCGGCAGCCTCCATTCGCCCGGCGTCTTGGCGGGGACCTACCGACACGGAGTGGTCGTGTCGGGCTACTGCGTCGTCGACGGGGGAGCGGCCATCGTCTTCGGCGACCTGACCGTGGCGCCGAACTCGGCTCTCAACGCGACCTTCGCCTTGAACGACGTGAGCGGGATGGGTACGAGCAGCCTCTCCGTATTCGGGGACGTCGACGTCAGCGGAGGCGCTGTCCTGGCCATGGGCTGCGAACCGAACTTCATGCCTTGCAGTGACGATCCCAATGCAGGGACCGGCGGCACCCTGACCGGGAGCAACGCGGTGTTCGGCAGCATCGACGGATCCGCGCCGCAAGGTGTCATCCTGCACAGCAGCACGCGGTCGTCGGCAGCGTCAACGAGAGTGGCGGAGGGGGAGGAGTCACCTGCGCTCCACCGGCGAAGGGCATCTTCGCTCTGATGCAATCACCCGCTTTCAGCGACTACGAGGACAACGCCATCGGGGGCGACCTCAACATTGTCGGGCTACAAAGCTGCTGGCTAGGAGCGCTGCGCAACCGCGTCTCGGGGAGCGTCTTGGACGCGAACGGCACGTTCGCCGATCCCGACGCCAGCGAGGTCAACTCCAACTTCGTCCAGGACAACATGGTCTGCCTCGGGAACAGTCCGAGCGTTCAGTTCGGCGATTCGATGGGTACCCCGAACCGGGTTGCTGGAGACGCCCGTGGTGAGTGCAGCTTCCATGCCAAGCAGCCGAATCCGGCGCCGAACGGACCACTGACGCATATCTCACGCAAAGTCTGACCGGCGGGCGGGGGATGACGTCCCTCGGCAATGATCCCGTCCGTTGGTCAGAGCGGGAGAAGCGGGACCGGCTGGCGGCCGGCCAGCAGATCAGCGCCGAGCGACCGGGTCAGCGTGCTGCCGCCGAGGAGCTGGTCGAGCACGACGGCCCGCCGGAAATGGTGGTGAAACGGGTGCTCGGCCGTGAACCCGATGCCGGCCAGCACCTGCTGGCAGTGGCGGGCCACGGTGCGGGCGGACCGCCCGGCGTAGGCCTTGGCGAGCGCACAGGTCACCGGGTCGGAGTCCTCCCACGCCGCCTGCGCCAGCGTGCCGGATGCCTCCACGGCGACCAGGCTCTCCGCCAGTCGGTGGCGCACCGCCTGGAACGAAGCGATGGGCCGCCCGAACTGGGCGCGTTCGAGCGCGTGTTGGCGTGCCAGCTCCAGCATGGCCCGGGCCACGCCGACGAGCTCGTGGGCGAGCGCGCGCTGCCCGGCTGCCACCGCGGACGCCCAGTCGGCGGGCTTCATCCCGGCGGGCTCCGTCACCCCGCTCACCTCGACGAGGCCGAGCTCGGGGTCCAGGCCTCCTACGTCGCGCAGGATCAGCGCGCCAGGATCGACGGCGATCGTGGCGTGGTCGGAGCCCGTCTCGGTCACCACCATGACCCGCCCGCGGTCGCGGACCGAGGCCGTGGCGAGACCCCGCACCTCCAACCGGTCGCGAACCATCCGGCCCGGTGCGTCCGGACGGCCGAGCGGGGGAAGCACCACGGTGGCGGCGTGCTCGTCCGCTCCGTACTGCGTTCCGAGCGCGTCGGCCAGAACGGCGTCGAGGGCGGACGACGACGTGTTCGCCTCTCCCTGGCTCTCGAACAAGACCGATACCGCGGCGAACGGGTCCTCTTCGAGCGCGTCGTGCCAACCGAGCTCGTCCAGCGCGTCGTCCAATGCCTTCCCCCGGTGTGCCGCGGCGGCCCGCCGGACTCCTTGGGTGAAGAGCTCGAGTTCGTCGGTCTCCATCATCGCCGCGTCACCCCTCCGCACCGAGCCCGAGGAGCCGGCGGGCGACGATGTTGCGTTGGATCTCGGCGCTGCCGCCGTAGATCGTCGCCGCACGCGAGTAGAGGAAGTCGGCGCGCCACCGCTCTCCCGCCGGGTCGTCACCGAGGGTGATCTCGGCCGCCAGGCCGTCGGCGACGAGGTCGAAGGCAGCCTGCTCGACCGTCGCCAGGAGGATCTTGTCCACGGACGTCTCGGCTCCGAGCGGCTCCCCGGCCGCCATGCGCCGCTGGGTCGCGCGCGAGCGGGCCCGGAAGGCGGCCAGGGCTTCGGTCACCTCGCCGACCCGGCTGGCGTCGAGAGCCCCCGGCGGGACAAGCGCCAGCATCTCCTGGAGCCGCCGGACCAGGAACGCGCCGCGGTGCCACAGCGACGTGCTGCGCTCGTAGGGCAGCAGGTCCATGGCCACGGACCAGCCGCCGCCGACCTCGCCGAGGAGGCGGTCCGCCGGCACCAGCACGTCGTCGAAGAAAACCTCGGAGAACTCGTCGCGGCCGTGCATGGTGCGCAGAGGGCGCACGGTGATTCCCGGGGTGTCCATGTCGACGAACAGTGCCGTGATGCCGCGGTGGGCGGACTCGAGCGGGCCGGTGCGGGTCAGGAGCACGCACCGGGAGGAATACTGGGCGAAGCTCGTCCACACCTTCTGGCCGTTCACGCGCCACCCGTCACCGGTCTCCTCCGCCCGGCACGTCAACGACGCCAGGTTGGAGCCACTGCCCGGTTCGGAGAAGCCCTGACACCACATTTCGTCGCCCGCGGAGCAGCGGGGGGACCATGGCCGCGGCGAGCTCCGCCGGGGCGTAGTCCAGCATCGTCGGGACGAGGATCTCGGGCATGCAGTAGAAACCGGGCTCGACCAGGTCCCGCGCCGTGAGCACCTCGCCCAGGTAGGCACGCAGCAGTGTGGAGCCGCCCAGGCCTCCGACGCGCTCGGGCCAGCCCAGACGCGACCAGCCCGAGTCGAACGCTAGCTGCCGCACCTTGACCAGCTGGGCCAGCTCCTCGTCCATCGTCGGGATCCCGCTCGTCGAGGGCGCCAGCTCGGCCTCGTGCTGGTCGAGCCACGCGTCCACTGCGGCCTTGTACGCGCCGAGCTCCAGATCAGGGGACACGCCCGGGGATGCAGTGGTCATCCGGCGGGCTCCGCGGTGGGCTCGGGCCGTCGCGGGTCGTGCGCTTTGCCCGAGTCGCGCTCGCCGCTGCGGCGGAGGAACGTCATGAACCGCGTGCGCAGCCGCCACCCTTCCTCCGTCCGGCGGTAGGTGTCGGTGTACCAACCGATCCGCATGTCGTGCGTGGTCTGGTCGACGAAGCAGAGCGTTTGCTGCCCGGTCCCGGCGTCGCCGTCGAGTTCGAGCACGGGCGTGCCGGTGAGGAAGAGGCCCTTGGGGGCGGCGGCAACGAGCGACGGGAAATCGGCGAGGGTGTACGTCGCGCCGAAGGCCGAGTAGGTTCCGTCGGACGTGAAGACATCGATGACCGCCTCGATGTCGTCCTGGGTCATGCCCACCGCATAACGGGCGAGCAGCTGCTCTATCTCCATGACGTCCTGCATCTGCGCGTGCTCCATGTCCCTCCCTCAGCCGCGAACCGTTGGATGCCGAAATGCATGCATTCTCTGAACGATAACAGCGTTCTCAGAATCCGCTATTCATAGCGGGCGACCATGCCGCTCACGCCCGTAGAAGTGGGACTCGACCGGCGAGAGAGCCATGTTGTCGGAACTCTTCCATACGGAGCGGAGCAAAGCGAGAGTACCGCTCTCAAATGACTGCAACCCGGTATACTGCGAGGATGGCGCTCGACGAAACGACGGCTCCGGCTCCGCAGTCCGACGCTCCGGTCCGTCGTCGGGATCTGGCCGTCGCCCGGTCACTGGACTCCGCCCGCATGCGGAGCGAGAACCGGGTGCAGCGCTTCCTCGATGCCGGCTTCGAGCTGTTGGCGAGCGCCGAGTCGGGCCGGGACTTCACCGTGCAGGACGTGGTGGAGCGTTCGGGCCAGTCCCTGCGGAGCTTCTACCAGTACTTCGCCGGCAAGCACGAACTCCTGCTCGCCCTCTTCGACGAGGCGATCCGCTCGACGGCGGACGAAGTGCGCCGGGAGGTCGAGGACGAGGCCGGCGCACGCGGGCAACTGCATCGCTTCGTCGTCGCCTACTACCTGCGGTGCATGCCCGCCGTGAACGGGCGATCCTCGAAGAACCACCCGACACCGGTCATGGCCGAGTTCTGCCACCAGCTGCTCACCGCCCATCAGGCTGAGGCGTCCCGGGCTTTCGTGCCGCTCGTCGACCTACTGGAGGAGGTCGTCCGCGACGGGGTCGCAGCCGGTGTGGTGTGCACCGACCGCGAGGAGCGGGACTTGGCCGGCGCGGTGCTCTCGACGATCATGTTCAACGCCGCCTACGCCGCCACCATCAGCGGGTCGCCCGAACCGGCCGACCGCGAGCGGGCCGCCGAGCAGATGTGGGAGTTCGTCTCCGGCGGCATCGTCGTGGGCGGCGACCGCGCCCGACTGAGGCCCGCCGGCTGCCGTCAGGCCCATCTCGTCAGCCGAGGTCCAGGCGGCCACCGCAGCCAGGAACTCCCTCGTCCGCTCCGCCGACGCCTTGATCTGGTCACGGCCCTCGCCGATCGGCACGATGCGCGCGTTGAGGTCGGTGACGCCCGCCTCCGCGAAGCGGCGTAGCCGCTTTTCCATGGCTGCCTCGCTGCCGCAGATCAGCACGTCGCCGATCGTCTTCGCGTCGCCGTGCTCCATCAACGCCACGTAGTTGGGTGACGCCACCACCTCGCTGAGGGTCCGATTTGTCCGTTCGATCGCCGTCTCCACCTCGTCGTCGCGGCACAGGCACACCGGCACGCCCGCCATGATGCGGGGAGCGGGGCGGCCGGCGTCCTGCGCCGCCTTGGCGATCTGCGGGGCGACATGCGTCGAGATCGTGCGCTCGTCGGCCAGCCACAGAATGGTGCCCGACGTCCGCTCCCCGGCGAGCTTGAGCATCACCGGCCCGAGGGCGGCGATCATGACCGGTGTCGGGGCGATGTCGGTGATGTCGAGCGGCTGGCGGATGGAGAACAGCTCGTTGTCGACCTCGACCAGCCCTGGTCCGTTGAGCGCCTGTTCCAGGACGTCGACGTAACACCGCATGGTCGTGGCCAAGCGCTCGTACGGCAGACCCAGCATGTCCTTGATGATCCAGTGGTGCGAGACGCCGAGGCCGAGGGTGAACCGGCCTGTGCAGACGGCCTGGTTGGAGAGGGCCTGCTGCGCCAGGACCACCGGGTGCCGGGGTTGGACGGGGACGATCGAGGTACCGACCTCGATCCGCGACGTGGCCGCCTCCGATCAAGGTCACGGCCGTCATGACGTCGAGCTCGTCGGGGATCTGTGGCGTCCACACCGTGTCGAGCCCGGCCTCGTCCGCCCACCGTGCGTCGGCCTGGAGTTTCTCCACCTTGGTCGCGTAGCGGCCACGGTCCGCACTCACCTGCAGTCCGACCCGCATGCGGCTCCTTTCGGCTCGGAAATGACGTTCTCAGTAAGCGTATACTTTGATATCGCTAGGCGCTAGGGACGCTTGACAGGAATGTGGAGCGTCCGTAACATCAGGCCACTCTACCGGCGCGGTCTGGTGCCGGCTGGTGCGACGTCGCGGCTCTGGGGGGAACGCGACCGTGGCCACGGGACGACGACCGGGGCGGGGACAGCGGGGCCCCACTCCTCTTGGGAGGCGCGACGAGTGCAGCGGCGAGACGACAGGTGGTCGTACGTGAGCCGTGTGGCGGTGGTCACCGGGGGCGGCTCGGGCATGGGACGGGCCATGTGCCGGCACCTGGCGCAGCAGGGACGCAAAGTCGCCGTCCTCGATGTCGCCGGCGACACGGCCCTGGAGGCGGCGAAGGAGCTCCAAGCCGACGGTTTCACCACGCTCGGAGTGGCGGTCGACGTCAGCGACCGCTCCGCCGTCGACGCGGCACTCGACGATGTCCGGCGCGACCTGGGTCGGATCGAGATCATGGTGACGAGCGCTGGGATCGAAGGGTTCGAGGACTTCCTCGACATCTCGTCCGAGTCTTGGGACCGCATGATGGCGGTCAACCTCTCCGGGACCTTCCACTGCCTCCAGGCCGCGGTGCCTGACATGGTGGAGGGCGGGTGGGGACGCATCGTGACCATCTCCTCTTCTTCCGCACAATCGGGCACGCGGCGGATGGCCCACTACGTCGCGTCCAAGGGCGGCGTCATTGCGCTGACCAAGGCGCTCGCGCTCGACCTCGCGCCGCACGGCATCACGGTCAACACCATCCCGCCCGGCGCCATCGATACCCCGATGATGCGGCGGCCGATCGAATCGGGTGCCATGTCGAGCTTGGACCAGGTGATCGCCCGGGCGCCGCTCGGGCGCCTGGGCACACCCGACGACATCGCAACGGCCTGTGCGTTCCTCTGCTCGGAAGAGGCGGGGTACATCACGGGCCAGCAGATCAACGTCAACGGGGCGTGGTACCTGTGAGTCCGCTGGCGACGAAGAAGCTCGAGGCCACCGTGGGCGCCGAGGTGCTCGGTCTGGACCGTGAGCAGCTGCTGCACGACGACGAGCTTCCGGGAGCGATCATGGCCGCACTCGAGGAGAACGGCGTCCTCATCTTCCGCGAGCTGCACATCGACGACGAGACGCAGATCGCCTTCTCCAAGAAGCTCGACGACGTGGGGAAGGCTGAGCCTGCCGATCCTCCGGCCATCTACACCGTCTCGCTGGACCCCGCGAAGAGCCGCACTGCGGATTACACGCTCGGCACGTTCTACTGGCACATCGATGGCGCGCAGGACGACGTGCCGACCAAGGCGACGATGCTGAGCGCGCTGACCATTTCCGCTCAGGGTGGCGACACGGAGTTCGCCAGCACCTACGCCGCCTACGACGACGGCTCGGACGAGGAGAAGGACCGTTGGTCGGGGCTGCGCGTGGTCCACTCGTTCGAGCACTCGCAACGCCTCGTGCATCCCGATCCTTCGCCCGAGCTCTTGGCGCAGTGGCGCCAGAAGCCCGACAAGGAGCACCCACTCGTGTGGAGCCACCGCTCCGGCCGCCGCTCCCTCGTCATCGGTGTCACCGCCGACCACGTCGTGGGTATGGACTTGAAGGAGGGCCGCGACCTGCTCGGCGAGCTGCTGGCCCGCGCCACTCGCCCCGAGCGCCTGTATCGGCACGAGTGGACGGTGGGCGACTTCGTGATCTGGGACAACACCGGAGTCATGCACCGGGCCACGCCGTACGACCCCAAGTCGGCCCGTGAGATGCACCGCACGACCATGAGCGGCGACGAGCCGATCCGGTGAAGAGGGACGAGCGTCAGGGAGGAGTCAGACCATGAGCGACGTGACGATTCTGCGCGCCGATCGCTGGTGCGACGTCGAGGCGGGCGAGGTGCGCTCGCCGGCGGTGGTCGTCGTCGACGGCAACGAGATCGTCGCCGTGAACCCGGCCGAACTCCCCAGCCCCGCCGCCGAAGTCGACCTCGGGGACGTCACGCTGCTTCCTGGCCTGATGGACATGGAGCTCAACATGCTCATCGGTGGCCCCGGCGGACCCGACGGATTGCCCGACCCGATGCACGGCGTGAAGGACTCACCCGTGTACCGGACCCTGCGCGGCGCGGTCAACTGCCGCACCACGCTCGAAGCGGGTTTCACCACTGTTCGCAACCTCGGCCTGATGGTCTACACGGCCGGCTTCCTGCTCGACGTCGACCTGGCCAAGGCGGTCGACAACGGCTGGTTCCCCGGGCCGCGCATCTTTCCGGCCGGACATGCCATCACGCCGACTGGGGGCCACCTCGACCCGACCATGTTCCAAGGTCTCGCCCCTGGCATCATGCCCCAGAGCGTGGAGCAGGGCATCGCCAACGGGGTGCCGGAAGTCCGCAAGGCCGTTCGTTATCAGATCAAGTACGGGGCAAAGCTCATCAAGATCTCCGCGTCCGGCGGCGTCATGTCGTTCTCGAGCGCGGCGGGCTGCCAGCAGTACTCCGACGAAGAGTTGGCGGCCATCGTCGACGAAGCACACCGCAACGGCCTGCGGGTCGCAGCGCACGCCCACGGCGATGCCGGCATCCGCGGCTGCATCCGGGCCGGAGTCGACTGCATCGAGCACGGTTCGCTCGCCACCGACGACACCCTGCGTCTGATGGCCGAGTCGGGGACCTTCCTCGTCGGCACGACCGCGCTGGCCGACCACATGGCGGTCGATCGCATCCACCCGATCCTCCAGAAGAAGGCGGCCGAGATCTTCCCGCAGGCCCGCCGCATGTTCGGCCACGCCCTCGAGTTCGGCGTCAAGATCGCGTGCGGCTCCGACGCCCCGGCCATCCCGCACGGCACCCAGGCGGACGAGCTCATCGCCATGGTCGATCGGGGCATGACGCCGATGCAAGCCCTGCAGGCGGCGACGTTGACCAGCGCCGAACTCATCGAGCGCGAACACGATCTCGGCCGTCTGGCCCCTGGTTACCTCGCCGACGTCATCGCCGTCCCGGGCGACCCTTCCGAGGACATCAAAGTCACGAAGGACGTGTGTTTCGTCATGAAGGACGGCCGCGTCTACAAGGGCGCCTGACCCGAGCGGCTTCTGAGCCCCGTCGTGACCGTGCGCCGTCGGCACAGGTTCGACGTGCAGGCGGAACTGGTGCTTCGGGCCGGTGCCTCCCGAACCCGACCCGGCCACCGCAGATCAGGGCGGCGAGATCGCGTTAGGCACCGTGTCCCCGCGGTAGCTGACGATCGTAGGAAGGAGAGCTCCACATGTCCGAGAGCGATCAGCTGGACACGGCACGCGCCATGCGGCGGGCCATGCTCGGCGACGACTACGTCGACTCCCAGACGTCGGACCCCAACCCTGTCCTGGCTGAGTTCCAGGACTACCTCACCTCCCTGGCCTGGGGGGTGTGGACGCGCGGCGGGGCGCTGAGCACGCGTGACCGCAGCCTCTTGGTGCTGGCCATGACCGCCGCCCTCGGGCGTATGGACGAATTCCGGCTTCATGCCGGTGCCCGCGAGCGAACCGGCGTCACCGACGACGAACTCGACGAGCTGCTGTTCCAGATCGCCGCCTACTGCGGGGCACCAGCCGGGCTCTCGGCCAAGCGCGCCCTCCAGGTCGTGCGCGCGGAGGAGGGGCGATGAGCTCGGCGACGGTCGGCTTCGTCGGCCTGGGCAACATGGGCAGCGTGCTGGCCCAGAACCTGGTGCAACGGGGTCACGACGTGGTCACGCACGACGTCGCCGGACCGGCGCGTAACCCCGAGGGCGCCCGCTTCACGGCCTCCATCGACGACGTCGGCGGCACGGCCGGGGTGGTCGTGCTCAGCCTCCCCGACGGGTCAGCTTCCGGTGCGGTGTGCCGCGCCCTCGCCGCCGTGACCCCACGGCGGGTGGCGCACGTCGTCGACACTTCGACCACCGGCGTGGACGCCGCACGCGCCATCGCGGCCTTGCTCGCGGAAGCCGGCATCGGGTACGTCGACGCGCCGGTGTCGGGCGGTCCCGCCGGGGCTCGGTCCCGCACCCTGACGGTGATGTTCGCTGGGTCCGAGGACGACTGCGACTCGGTTGAACCGGTCCTGGCCGGCCTGAGCGACCGGCGCATCCGGGTCGGCGTCCAGCCGGGCATGGCCCAGGCCGCCAAGCTGGCCAACAACTTCCTCTCCGCGACCGCGCTGGCGGCGACCAGCGAGGCCGTCGCGTTCGGGCGTTCGGTCGGTCTCGACATGGGGACGATGCTGGACGTCCTGAACACCTCGAGCGGCCAGAACACGGCGACGAGCGACAAGTTCCCCAACTACGTGCTCAACGGTCGCTTCGCCTCGGGCTTCACCAATTCCTTGATGTCCAAGGACCTCCGCCTCTACCTCGGGGCCGTGGAGGCCCAGGGCGCGCCCTCCGTGCTCGGGCCGGTGACCGCCGCGATGTGGGAACGTTTCGCGGAGGCCGAGCCCGGAGCCGACTTCACGCGCATCTATCCCTTCGTCGAAGGCACCGGGCCTCCGGGGACCTGACTCGGGCGTGCCGTCCCGTAGTATCCCGGGGAGAATTCCCGTGAACGGTTGGAGGAGAACACATGCGAGTGGTCGTCGATTTCGACCTGTGTGAGAGCAATGCCCTGTGCATGGGGATCCTCCCCGAGGTCTTCGAGGTTCGCGAAGACGACTTCCTCTACGTCCTGAACGAGAACCCGCCCGAGGAACTCCGCGACAAGCTGATGGAGGCGGTGCGGACGTGTCCCAAGAACGCCATCAGCGTGGTGGACTGACGGAGACGACTCCGGACCGACAGCGCCTTCCGTTTCTACGACGAGCCGGCCGTCGACGTCCCGGGCAGGTCCGTCCCGCACACCGTCTTGTCGGTTGTCGGCACGAAGCCCTTCTTCTCGGCCGTCACGTACCACACGCAGCCGGGGTTCACATCGTGACCGAAGATGGTCGCGTAGTCGATGTTCTCGGGCAGTAGTCCGCCTCCGTTGTACGACTTCAGGTTGCGCAACGCATGAATGACCCCGGCCCGGGTCGGATTCTTGCCGGCGAGCTGCAGGCCCTTGATCATGAGGTCCGCACCGAGCCACGACTCGTACTGGCTGTAGGCGGGGAATTCACCCGGCTTGAAGTGGGCGTACTTCACCAGTGCCGCCTCCATCGACCGCGTCCCGGCGTCGGGGAGCTGGAACGGGCGGAACTGGGTCTCGAAGTAGGTGCCCTGCAGCGTGTGCCAGGCCGGAGAGCCGATGACACTGGGCTCGTACCCGGTCGGGAACGCGAGCACCTTCGGCTTGATCCCAGCCTGTTCGACGGCGGTGGCCAGAGCGAAGTTCGAGTTGTCGTCCATCGTGCCGTAGAAGGCGTTGCAGCCCTTCTGCTTGGCCACGAGCGCCGCAGAGGTGAAGTCCACCCCGCCGAAGGGGACCGACGTGTCGAGCTCGCCCTCCTTGCCGCCGGCGTGGACGAAGGAGTCCTCGGCGCCGATGGCCGCACGCGACGACGAGGGCGAGATGCTGTAGCCGTACGAGCACAGAACCGTGGCCCCGTGCGCCTTCAGGAAGGCCCCGAGGCCGGTGTTCACGGGGTACTTGGGGTTCACGCTCCCCGCGTCGGCGGCGAACATGTTCGTGTACGGCTGCTCGCCCCACTCCGGTCCGTCGAAGAACCCACCCGTGACGGGCACACCCTGCTGGTTCGGATACTTGGCCGCTTCGAAGAACAAGGGGGTCGTCGAGACGATGCCGAACGCGCCCTTCGAAAGTGCATCCTGAACTGCGGTCACCACCTCGGTGGGACTGGTCTGGTCGTCGAGGACCATTCCTGTGATCTTGTGCCCGTTGACACCCCCGTGCGCGTTCTGGAGCGCAATACGAGCGTTGAATCCGACGGCGGACTGGCTGAACTCCGAAGCGCCCGGGCCGGTCAGCGACGTGATCATGGCGATGGTGATCGGCGGTTCGGATGCCCCTGCCGCCGTACCCGCGGCCCCGAGCACCCCCGCCGTCCCCGCGGCCACCGCCGCGGCCAGCGTCAACCGACGCAGCACCGCACTCCCCGCGACCTTCACCATGTGCAGTCCCCCGCTTCCAACGACGCCGAACTCGCTATCGGGCACCATAGAGATACACGCCCCGGGCTTCTGATGTCGGTCACGGCACCGCGACCTGGACAAACGCCGTCCACCGCCCATCGGCCGACCGTGTCGGCCTGAGCGAGTCGGCGGGAGTGAACGGCTTTGGTCTCCTCACTCTCCGACGCCGGCTCCAGGGGGATCCGATCGGATATTGCGGATTGATCATGGGTCGAGGCACGTACGACGAGCCAGAACTGGCCTATGAACCGCTTCAACGTTTCCATGGACGGGGCTACGCCACCGAGGCCGCTGAAGCAGTGGCGAAGGCGGTACAAGGGCGCCGGCCACTTGCCGCACTGGTGCCAGGCGGATCTACCTCGACGCCATCCGATGAATGACGACCGGCGCGGCGCCGATCGACCGGCACGGCCGCTGACAGCCCAAATGCCTAACATCCGAGGGGTGCGCATCGAACGAGGCGCCATGGTGCTCGTTGTTGTGATCGTCGTTGTCCTCACGTGCGCCAGCTGCTCTCAGTCCGGTACGAACGCCGACTCGCTACGGCCGACCGTGCCGCGCACCTCGACCACGACTTCAGCGCCAAGACACCACGACCACGATCGCTCCGGCAACCACGACCACCTTTCCGGTCTTTGGGCCACGTTCCTTCACGGTGTCGGGCGTCTTGCTTTCCGCGGGGAACTGGCTCACGGTAGGTCTTCATCCGACGACCGCGCCCGTGGAGTTGCAGGCTTCGAGTACCGTCCCGCTCGAGGTCTGTCCAGCCGGTCTCGACGGGGGGCTGAACGACAGCTCCTGGCCCCCGTTGTTCAAATTCGGGAGCTGTATCGATCTGAGTTCGTCCGGTCCCACGTCGCTACCGCCGACCGATGGCGGCTTTCACGTCGCGTTCGCCATCAAGGAATTGTCTGCAGGTCCTTTGAGCCCACTGGCGCTCTCCGTCAACTACAGCGCCACTGACTCCTTCGTAGAGGTGATACCTCCGAGTACATCGAGCCACAGCTACATGACGGTCTCCTATACGCCACGTTCGGCGACCACAGAAGCCGGTGCCACGCCGATCAACCTGCTGACGCCCGCACCCGGCTACTCGCTGGACGTCATGCAGAACGGACGAGCCTTGTCCCAAACGGTGCCATGTGACTTCCCCACCGAGTACACCTCGTGCTTTGGAGGTGTCACTCCGGGCGAACCGGTCGCGGCTCAGCTGGTGGGACAGGGAGGTCCGGTGGTCCTCAGCCTGGGGTGGAAGTAACGGTCGACGCCACGACTCCGAAAGGATCCGGTCCGGGCGGAATCCGGGGATGAGCGGGTTGGTGAAGGTCACGGTTCGGCCGTGGCGACGGCGGCCGCGTACGCGGCGCGCAGGGCACGCCGTCGACGCTGCCGTCTGGTTCCACCACGTCACCCCGGCCGAGCCCCCATGCCTCGCCGATCAGGGCGAAGTCGTGGTCGAGGTGGACCGCAGCGGCCTGGACGGCCGCGCCGGTCGCGACCAGTTCGCATTCCGTCGGGACGACGACCTCTCGACCGATGAGGTCGGTCACGACGCGACGGTAGGCGCGGCTGCGGGCCGCGCCGCCGACGAGGAACACCCGGCCCGTGAGGGGCCCGAGAGACTCGGCTCCCGCCAGGAGGTTGCACACCACACCCTCGATCGCGGCGCGGGCCAGCTGTGCCGGGGTGACGTCGCTCCGCAGCCCGCGAAGCGTGCCCGTCGCGTCCGGACGGTTCGGAGTCCGCTCGCCGTCGAAGTGGGGCACCAGCACCAGGCCGCCGGCGCCGGCCGGCGCCTCCAGGGCCAGCCGGTCGAAGCGGTCGTGGTCCAGGCCGAGGAGCCTCGCCACGGCCTCGGTGACCTTGGTCGCGTTCATGGTGCAGACCAAGGGGAGGTAGCGGCCGGTCGCGTCGGCGAAACCCGCCACGGTGCCGGTGGGGTCCGCGCTGGGCTCTCTCGGCGACGGTGAACGCCGTGCCGCTCGTGCCGAGGCTGAGCGCGAGGTCGCCCGGTCGCAGCCCGAGGCCGAGCGCGGCCGCCATGTTGTCACCCGTGCCCGGCGCCACGAGCGTTCCCGTCCCCGCCCATTCCCCGGCCACGGCAGTGGGCGCCAGCACCTCGGGAAGCGCGGAGGCCCAGTCCAGCTCGCGGTCGACCAGCTCGAGCAGGTCGTAGCGGTAGCGCTCCTCGGGTGGTGGACCAATAGCCCGTCCCCGAGGCGTCACCGCGGTCGGTGGTCCGGCGGCCGGTGAGCCGGAAGTTCAGCCAGTCGTGCGGGAGCAGCACGGCGGCCGTGCGGCGGAGCACATCCGGCTCGCAGCGGCGCAGCCACATGAGCTTGGTGATGGTGAAGCTCGGCAGAGGGACGCTGCCGCACGCCGAGGCCCACTGCGCGGCGCCTCCGGCCAGCCGGCCGAGCAGCTCCTCGGCGTCGGGAGCAGACTCGGTGTCGTTCCAGAGCTTGGCCGGCCGCAGCACCTCTCCGTTCTCGGCCAGGACCACCATGCCGTGCTGCTGGGCCGCCACCGACAGAGCCGCCGGCGCGTGCACCTCGTGCACTCGGGCCTCCGCGCAGGCGGCGTGGAAGGCGCTCTCCCAGTCCCGCGGGTGCTGCTCGCTCCGCGGCGGCGTCGTCGGCGGGTGCGGCGCGCGTCCGGACGCGACGAGCGACGCCCGGTCTCGGCGTCGCGCACCTGGACCTTGCATGCCGTCGTGGACGAGTCGACCCCGACCACGAACGGCACTAGCGAACCCCGAGAAGGAGCTCGGTGACGAGCTGGTCCAGGCGCTCGTGGCCGTAGCCCTGCGCGGCCAGGCCTTCCTCGTCGGCCTCCCACGACATGATGGCGTCGAGCCCGCCGGGGGCCGCTGTGGGCTCGCGGAGCTCCTCGACCATGGCCGTGCGGAGCGCTTCTTGGATCTCGGGGTCCTCGCGGAAGCGGCGTGCCTTCTCGGCCAGGATGAGGTAGGTGCGCATGCAGCCCCGGGCGAAGTCCCAGACGCCACCGGCGTCCTCGGTGCGGTAGGGGTGGGCGTCGAAGTGCCGCATGCCGTCCCACCCGGCGTCCTCGAGCAGCTTTACGACGTAGAAGGCGTCGCGGATGCCCTCGGAGCCGAACCGGAAGTCCTGGTCGAACTTGCCGATCCGTTGCGCGTTGAGGTCGATGTGGAAGAGCTTGCCGTGCCAGAGGGTCTGGGCGACGGCGTGCGAGAACGAGAGCCCGCTCATGGTCTCGTGGGCGAACTCGGGGTTCAGACCCACCATGTCGGGCCACTCGAGCTCGCCGATGAAGGCCAGGGCGTGGCCCACCGTGGGCAGGAGGATGTCGCCTCGCGGCTCGTTCGGCTTCGGCTCGAGTGCGATGCGCAGACCGAGGTCCCTCCGTGCGGATGTGCTCGCAGCAGAGGTCGACGGCCTCCTTGTAGCGGTCGAGCGCGGCCCGAACGTCCTTGGCCGCGTCGGCCTCGACGCCCTCCCGGCCGCCCCACATCACGTGGACCGAGGCGCCGAGCTCGGCCCCGAGCTCCATCGACTCGCACGTCTTCCTCACGGCGAAGCGGCGGACCGCCGGATCGTTCGCCGTGAAGGCGCCCTCTTTGAAGACGGGCCGCCAGAAGAGGTTGGTCGTCGTCATCGGCACCTTCATCCCGGTCTCGTCGAGTGCGGGCCGGAACCGCTTGAGGATGGTCTGCCGCTCCGTCGGCGACGCGTCGTAGGGCACGAGGTCGTTGTCGTGGAGGCTCACGCCGTACGCGCCGAGCTCGGACGAGGCGGTGGACTGCCTCGACCGGGTCGAGGTCGGCCCGCACCACGGTGCCGAAGGGGTCCCGGCCGGGGTTGCCGACGGTCCACAGACCGAAGGTGAATCGATCCTCGGGACGTGGTGTGTAGGGATCGGTCATGGCGACTCCTCTCTCTCCGCCCGTCTTCCCCGCGGACGGGCCGTCCTCGGGGATGCCGCCGTGCGTCACCGTGAACGGCGTCCCCGACCGGGCCGGCGTGGCCGTGCGCCGGGAGGACCCGGGACGGCTCGATGATAGCGTTACCAGTGCTGGTCGCGCCGGGGTGGCCAGTTCGGTGCCGGGCGGGATCCGGTGCCGGAACGTGCCGAGACGACGAGTGGGAGGGACACGATGACCCGTTGGGGCGTGGTCGGGCCGGGCGCCATCGCGGCGGGCTTCGCCGACGCGATGCGGATGGTCGACGGCGGGCGGATCGTCGCCGTCGCCTCGCGCTCCGCCGAGCGCGCGGATTCTTTCGCCGATCGATTCGGCATTCCCGGTCCGCTACGGCGACTACGCCGCGCTGGCCGAGGATCCCGAGGTCGAGGCGGTGTACGTGGCCACGCCGCAGTCGCGCCACATCGACGACACCCTCGCCCTCCTGCAGGCGGGCAAGCACGTGCTCTGCGAGAAGCCGTTCGCCCTCGACGCCGGGCAGGCGCGCCGGATGGTCGAGGAGGCGCGGAGCCGGGGCTTGTTCCTCATGGAGGCGATCTGGAGCCGCTTCCTCCCCGCCTACCGGTCCTTGGTCGAGGTGGTCGGGTCCGGTCGGATCGGCGAGCCGCTGCTCGTGGAGGCCGACTTCGGGTTCCGCCGGCCGTTGGATCCCGATCACCGCCTGTTCCGCCTGGACCTCGGCGGAGGAGGCCTGCTCGATCTGGGCATCTACCCCCTCCAGCTCTGCACGCTGCTCCTCGGGCCGGTCGAGCATGTCGCGGCGGAGGGCATCATCGGGGAGACGGGGGTCGACGAGCACGTGGCGGCGGTGTTGCGGCATGCCGGCGGTGGGCTCGGAGTGATGAAGTCCGCGCTGCGCGTGAACATGACCTGCACCGCCCGGGTGTCTGGGACCGAGCGGCGTCATCGAGATTCCGGCCTTGATGCACTGCCCGAACTCCCTCACCGTGATGACGCGCAGCGGCGTCGAGGAGATCGACGCGTCCTACGAGGGGAACGGCCTCCGCTTCGAGATCGAGGAGGTCCACCGGTGCCTCGCCGACGGCAAGACCGAGAGCCCGACGATGTCGCTCGACGAGACGATCGCCCTGGCCTGGACCCTCGACGAGATCCGGGCCCAGATCGGGTTGGTGTTCCCCGGCGAGTGACGCGGTGCGAGCACGGGCCGGGCCTCGACCGGCTACCGGAGCCGGTAGAGGGTCTCGCCGGCATCCTCGACGACGAGTGCGGCCGGGTCGGCCCGCCAGCCGGGCGACATCGACGGAAGCGGGGTCGAGGTAGGCGAGGTTCGCCCGGACCACGACGTCCTCGGGAATGCCCGTGGCCAGCGTCACGCGCACCCGCTGGCGCTCGCCGTGGACCGGGTCGTAGGTCCCGGCGCCGAAGAGATGCGTGGAGTGCGCCAGCTCGCCCGCGGGATGGTCCCGGTAGCGCTCCCAGTTGGCCAGGAAGTAGTCGCGGCAGTGGTACCCGAGAGTCCCCTGATCGGGATGCATCGCCGCGATCTCGCCGATGTGCGGGGCGTAGAGCACGACCTCGCCCCCGTCGGCCACCACCGGCTCGACCTTGTAGAAGCCCTTGGCTCCCGTCCAGAGGTCCGCGTAGCGCGGCGAGACGAGCGACAAGCACGCGCTCGACCGGTGCGGACAGGTATTCGACGTGCGTTCGCGCCGCGACCTCGGCCGCCGCCGCCCAGGCCTCGTCCGGCGGGCCGAAGGTGAGCGAGTTGAGCCGCCGCCCGGCTCGGTCGACCACGACGCAGAGCGCGTGACGCTCGCCCGGCACGAGTGCCGACGCCGCGTCGATCAGGGCTCGGACCGGCGTGATGCCGGGCGTGCCGATGATCTCCCGGCTCGTGATGAGCGCACCGAGCCAGTGGGTGACGTCGATCAGCTCCTGGCCGGACAAGCCGGGGAAGAGGTACTTGTTCCCGCCGGAGAATCCCACGACCTCGTGCGGCAGGACGGGGCCGATCACGACCGTCACGTCACTCTCGGTGATGAGCCGGTTGATACGGACGTCGACGACTCTCGAGCAGGCGGCCCCCGAGAGCTGGCCCACCGCCGCCGGCTCCAGGGTCCCGACGGAGGCGAACGTGTCCTCGCGCCACCACTCGTGGTTCACGACCGGAAAGCTGGTCGGTCCCACCATGGCGCTGATCGCCTCCGGCGACATCGGAGCGTGGGTGCCGAGCGCGACCACGACGGTGCACGAGCGCACCCGGTCGGACACGGCGGGCTCGACGGCGGCCAGGATGCTCCGCAGCGGGCAGTTCCGGGTCGCGTCGGGGACGACGAGGCACAGGGAGCGGCCCTCGAGGTCGACGCCGTCCGAGTTGCTCCCGTATGAACGCCCGCACCCGTTGCTCGTCGAGCACGCTCGCCGGCGCCGCCGATCGTCTCCGTCACGATTGGTCCTCCGAGCAGTCCCATGCCCTCGCGGACCAGCCGTTCGAGCGCGCCCGCCACCGTGGCGACGAAGCAGTCGTCGAACGTGTCGCGGAGGGCGATCGCGCGCCAGGTGGTCGAGATCCCGGCCGTTGGCTGCCCGGAGTCGTGTCGCCTCGGGTTCGTCGACGAGTGGCAGTTTCGACCCGTCGACCTCGAGACCGGCTGCGGCGGCGACCCAGATCGCGGTCACCGTGGCGAAGCGCGTCGTGTCGAGCCCGGCGCTCCGTCGGGCGGCGACGACGGGTCGGAAGCGTTGGGGCAGCTTGCGCGAGCCGTCGGCGCCGACCTGCGCGCACGTGTGTCCGAGGTACGGGTTGCGGAAGCGACCGAACGCCTCGGCGGCGAACTCGGCGGGTCGGAGCGAAGCGGGGATGGGGGAGATGCCGAGGACGTCGTCGACGAGTCGCGCGCGAACCGCGAGACGGTGTCGTGGTCGGCGGCCTCGGCGATCGGTGTGGCATCCGGCCAGGAGGCCGCCGTAGGCCAGCGCGGAGTGCGACCCGTTGAGCAGCCAGAGCTTCCGTTGCTCGTAGGGCGCGACGTCGTCCACCAACTCCACGCCGACCTCGGCCAGGGGGGCGAGGAGCGCGAGCTCCTCGTCGGCGGCCAGACCCATGACCGGTGCCGCTCAGTGGCCACGGCGCCCAGGTCGACCAGGCCCAGCCGGGAGCCGCGTCGCCGACGTCCTGCTCGGTCGGCGCCGGGACCATCCGGTCGACGACGGAGGAGGGAAACGAGACTGTCTGGCGGATCCATTCGGCGAGCTCCGGCCCGAGCCGGGCGGCGATCTCGGTGACCCGCGACCGGAGGAGGCCGCCGTTGTCGGCGACGTTGTCGAGCGGAGGCCACGACCGGCGGCTTCGTGCCGGCGTCGCGTCGCACGGGCCAGGGCGAGGGCGAGGAGACCGGGCGCCGAGCGCCGGTCGGTCCGGCCGTTCGAGGTCATCGGGGGGGATGTCGTAGCCCTTCTCGGTGACCGTCAGGGTGACGAGCGTCGTCGTGGGTGCGCACAGCGCGGCCAGCGCCGCGGCTGCACCCGGTGGAGACCGAGCCGAGGGAGCCGACCACGCGCAGCCGAGGTTCGCAGCCCGGCTCACGCTCGGTCACGGTGTAGAGGCAGTCCTGTGGCGCCAGTTGCTCCTGGTGCGCCGGGCTGTGCAGCGAGACGCCACGGATCACCGCGGGCCGGCCGATGCGCAGCAGGTCGTCGGCGTACACGGCGAGGTGCGCCCGGGCGAAGGCGCCCAGCGCCGATGTGGGCGATGGGCGCGGGCAAGGATCGGTCGTAGCCGGAGAGGGACCAGGACCGGGTCTGCGCGAGGGTCGACGCGGAGAGCCGAGGGCGACGGCACCGTCCGAGGTCATCACCGTGGCCGACGCGGGGTCCGGTGTAACGTCGAACGTCGTGCGGCAGCGCATCGAGCGCGTCACGATCCTCGACGTCGCGGCTCGCGCCGGCGTGCATCCGGCTACGGTGTCCCGTGCCCTGAGCCGGCCCGAGAAGGTGGCGCCCGACACTCGCAAGCGGGTCGAGGCCGCAGTGAGCAAGCTTGGTTTCGTTCCCAACCGTGCGGCGCAAGTGATGAAGACGGGTCGGACCGGCAACATCGCCGTCATCGTCCCGGACATCACGAACCCGCACTTCGCGTCGATGGTGCGGGCCGTCGAGCGCACCGCGCGCGACGGGGAACTGCAGGTCCTGCTGGCCGACACCAGCGAGCACCCCGACGAGGAGGTCCGGGCGGCCCGAACGTTCGCCCCCGACGTCGACGGCTTCGTGGTCCTTTCGCCGCGCCGGCTCCATCGCGAACTCGACGCCCTCGGTGGGAGGCCGGCGGTGTTCGTCAACCGGCCCGTGGCCGGATATGCGGTCGGTCTTGCTGCGGAGTCGGCCAGCGCAGTGCACGACGCGCTCCTCCACCTGGCCGGACTCGGTCATCGATCGGCTCGTCTTCCTGGGCGGTCCTACGGGATCGTGGGCGGCGGTGGAACGCCGGGCGGCCGTCCGCAAGACGAGCCGCGGCGGCCGGCCTGGACGTCCGCGTGATGGACGCGTCGGCTCCCACGTTCGAGGCGGCGGCTGAGGCCGTGCCCCGTGTGATCAGGACGGTGTCGACGGCAGTGATCGCCTTCAACGACCAGATGGCGCTCGGCGTCGTCGCCGGGCTCGGGCGACGTCGGCGTCGCCGTGCCGCGCGGACATGAGCGTGGTCGGTTTCGACGACGTCCCCATGGCGGCCATGGTCGCACCGCCGCTCACGACGATCAGCCTGCCCACCGAGCGAGGCCGGCATGACCGCCGTGGAGCTGCTCGTGGACGGAGCCACATCGACGACGGAGCTCTTCGGGCGAGCTCGTCGTCCGCGAGTCGACCGGACCGGTCACGAAGCGCCGAGCCAGCGTTGGCGCAAACGGTGCGCGGCGGCCTTCGGGCGCCGCTCGCGGGTGAAGACGCCCTTCTTGTTGCCGTCGACGCGCATGAAGGAAGGCCCGGTGGCGAAGTCGGCAAAGTTCCACACGTGCTCGCCGACGACGGCGTCGACGCGGTCGAAGACCCGGTGGTACGTCTCGAGGAGCTCGGCCTGGTACTCCTCGCTCCAGACGGCGCCGTCGAGCGTGTGCAGTCCTGGCATGGCGTCAGCGCCGTACTCGGTCACGATGATCGGCTTGCCGTGCACTTCGATCCAATCGAGAGTCCGCCTTCGAGCCCCCGCTCGGCCGCGCCGAGGTCTCCCGGCTCGACGTACCAGCCGTAGTAGCGGTTGATCATGATGACGTCGGCCAGGTCGCTGACCCGGCACGTCTTCGGTTGGGCGAACATCATGTTGACGAAGCCGACGGGCCGGTCGGATCGGCCGCCCTGGCCGCGGCGAAGAGGGGTTCGAAGTAGTCCCAGGCCTCGTCGGTGTGGGACTCGGGCTCGTTGGCCAGGCTCCACAGGACGACACACGGATGGTTCTTGTCCCGGTCGATCAGTTCCTCAATGGCCTGCTGGTGGACGGCCTGGGTGGCGGCGCCGATCGTCTCCTCCGAGAACGTCGTCTTGGGGCCACCGAGGAAGAGCCCACCACCGACGCCCGAGGTTGAGGCCGACGGCCGACGTCTCGTCGATGACGACGATGCCGAGGCGGTCGGCCAGGTCGAGGACCTCCTCGGCGTAGGGGTAGTGCGACGTCCGGAACGAGTTGGCCCCGAGCCACCGGAGGAGCGCGAAGTCGTGCACCATCGACGCATCGTCGTGGCCACGACCGTGCACGTGGAGGTCCTCGTGCTTGCCGAACCCCGGAAGTAGAAGGGCTCTTCGTTGATGAGGAAGCGCTGTCCCGTCGACGCGGACGGTCCGGATGCCGACGGGGAGCACGTAGCGGTCGACCAGGCGGTCCTCGTCGAATGAGGTCGACTCGCAGCTCGTAGAGGTAGCCGTGGCCGGGTTGCCAGAGCGAGGCATCGGTCACCCGCAGCTCGGCCTGCTCGCCCGGCGCACGGGCCACGACCACGCCCTCGGCGTCGCGGAGCTCGACCGGACCGCCACATCCGCTCGGCCGCCACGACGTGGTGCGACAGCGCACGATCCCGTCCGGTCGTCGAGCTCGGTGATGACCGTGAGCGTCCGCGATGTGCGACGGCGGTGTCGAGTACAGCCAGACACTCCGGTTGAGCCCGGCGTAGTTGAAGAAATCGTGGTACTGGCGCTGGCGCCGCCGGCCGTCGGGCATGACCTCGACGATGCCGGGCGGGAGCGACCGCCACGTCAGCTCGTTGTTGACGACCACGGTGAGCCGGAGCGGTTCGCCCGGATCGCACGAGTGCTGACGTCCGCCTCGAAGGGGGTGTACCCGCCCTCGTGCTCGGCCACCAGCGTGTCGTCGATCCACACCGTGGCCCGGTGCGTGGCCGCGTCGAAGCGCAGCACGACCCTCTGACCGTCCCAACCCCGCGGCACGAACACGGTGCGCTGGTACCAGACGTCGCCGACGTGGTCGTGGAGGGCGCCGTCGACGAAAACGTCGTTGTAGCTGCTACGGGACGGGCATGGGCGCGGCCCCGGGCAGCGGGGCGCGCCACCAGCTCTCGGTCGCGCCCGATCCCCTCCGGATCGGCGGCGAAGTCCCAGAGTCCGTCGAGCCGCTTCGTCTCCCTCGTGCGCGTTGTCCTGGGGCCGCAGCACGGGACTCCTCTCGTTCAGGCGCTCAGCCGGCGCCGGTCGAGCTCTTCGAGGACGACGTCGGTCACCGCGTCGGCGTCGAGGCCGTCCGTGTCGACGACGAGGTCGGCCACGGTGTCGTAGAGCCCCGAGCGTTCGGTCGCCATGGACGTCAGCACCTGAAGCGGTCGATCGCCCAACAAGGGCCGGTGGTCGTCGTGCTGCGACCCGGGCGGCGAGTGCGGACGGGTCGGCCCGCAGCCACACCACGAACGCGGCACCGAGCGCGGCGCGGACGGCGGGGTCGAGGACCGCTGCCGCCGGGAGCAGCCAGCACGACCTCGTCGCCCCGGGCCAGCGTCTCCTGAGCACGACTTGTGACTCCAGGTGCCGGTACGCCGGCTCGCCGCCCTCCTCCCAGAGCTCGCGGACGGTCTTGCCCGTGCGCGCGTCAATGGTGCAGTCGACGTCGACGAAGGTCCCGGCCCGTCGCCGTGGCGACGAGGGCGCCTACGGATGACTTGCCGGCGCCCATCAGGCCGACCAGGGCGACCGCGGTCACGGGCCGACGCGGAATGCGTGCCGGGCCAGGTTGTACGCCAGGTCCGCTGCGAGGTCGGCCGCCTCGGCCTCGTCCAACCGGTGCTCCGCCACCAGCTCGGCCAGGTAGCCCGCGTTCAGCCGCCGCGCCACGTCGTGACGGGCGGGGATGGTCAGCAGCGATCGGGCGTCGTCGTTGAACCCGACGGTGTTGGCGAAGCCCGCGGTCTCGGTGACCAGACGGTAGAACCGGCGGATGCCCTCGGGGCTGTCGTAGAACCACCACGGCGGTCCCAGCCGGAGGGCGGGGTAGTGCCCGGCCAGCGGCGCGAGCTCCCGGCTGTAGGTGGTCTCGTCCAGCGTGTACACCACGACGGTCAGCGTTGGTCGTTCCCGAATCGGTCCAGCAGCGGCTTCAGGTTGCCCACGTAGTCGACCGCCCGGGGGATGTCGGCTCCCTGGTCGGGTCCGAAGCGGGCCGCGAGCCACGGGTTGTGGTCCCGCCACGCTCCGGTATGGAGCTGCAGCACGAGTCCGTCTTCCATGCTCATCGCCGCCATCTCGACCAGCATCTGGCCGCGGAAGAGCTCGGCGTCGCCCGGCAGCGCTGGTTCCCCTGTCACCCGGGCGAAGAGATCCTCGCGCCTCGCGTGCCACGAGGTCCGCCGTCGCCGGCGACGGGTGACCATGGTCGGACGCAGTCGCGCCGGCGGCGATGAAGTGCGCCGCGCCGGAGGCGGACGGCGTCGAGGTAGCCCTTCCAGGTCGAAATATCGGTGTCGGTCGAGACGGCCGAGTGTGGCGACGTTCGAGCGGAAGCCCGGCCGGTCCGGGTCGACGACGTCGTCCGGTCGGAAGGTCGGCACGACGGTGCCGCTCCAGCCCGAGCGCCGCAGGGCGGCGTGCGGCTCCAGAGAGCCGAGGGCGCCGTCGGTCGTCGCCAGGAACTCGATCCCGAAGCGGTCGAAGAGCGCTCGGGGACGGAAGGCGTCGAGCGGCGAGCACGGTTGCACATCTCGTCGTAGAGTGCGTCGGCCGTCTCGGGTCGCAACGGGACGTCGATGTCGCAACACCTCAGCGAGCGTGTGGTCCAGCCAGAGCTTCGACGGTGTGCCCCGAGAACAGGTGGAGGTGACGGGCGAACTCACGCCAGACCTGCCGCCCGTCGCTCTACGGCGGTCGCCTGGCCGTGCGAGCGGTCGGACGCCGAGCGCCTCCAGGGGGACACCCTGGCTGTAGAGCAGGCGGAGCACGTAATGGTCCCGCGTCACCAGCTCGAGTGCCGGATCGCCGAACGCGACGTCCCGGCGAGCCGCACCGGGTCGCAGTGACCGTGCGGGCTCACGATGGGCAGCGCCCTCGTGCCCTCGTAGAGGCGCCGGGCGATCGTCCGGGTTCCGGGGTCGGCGGGCAGGAGACGGTCGTCGATGCAGCACGGTGCACTGCAAAGCTTTGCACAGGCCGGCCGTCCTGCCAGGTCGCACTCAGACGCCAGGAATCCTCTAGGTGCGAATCTCGGGTTCCGCAGGCAAGAGCCTCGCGGCGCAGAGCTGTCGACCCGCGCCGACGGGAAGGGCCACGAGCGATCGTCATCTCGGTGTTCTCCTCCACGTCGCGCCGACGTCGTCGGTGCCCGGCCCGCGATCCCCGGCTCTCCGGTGGCGAGAGATGTCTGATGCCGGCTCGGGCATTCGGGCGTAGCATCCCTCACGATGTATCCATCGGGGGGCCGGGGTGGGCCACCTGAACATTCGGGTCGGGGCAGCAGTGAGCGAATCGCTTCGCGGTTCCACGCACGTCCGTCCGGCGCACGATCTTCGGCGAGAGCCCAGCCGATCTGGCCCGCCTGCTCGCCGACTCTTCTCAGGAGCGCCTCAGCGCGTCCAAGAGCGAGCCGAAGAGGTGCTGCTTGCCCGAGGACCTGCTGCCGGGGACCAGGAGGAGCAGACCTCGCTGCGCGAGGGCCTGCGCAAGGTCCGGGACCACGACGTTCGTCGATGCTGGCCGATCATCGTGGCCCTGGACAACCTGCAGAGCTCCGGGCTGAGCGTCCTGGCGCCCAACATCCAGGCGTCGTTCCAAGTGAGCTCGGGCGTCATCGTGTTCGTGGCCGGCATCTCGGGCGGGTTCCTGGTGCTCGGCATCCTGCCCATGGGCTGGTTGGCGGACCGGTACCGCCGCGGCCCGATCGTCGGCCTCGCCACCTTCTTCTTCGGCATCATGGTCTTCCTCTCGGGCCTGGCCACGAACATCTTCTTGTTCTTCTGCGCCCGTTTCGGAGCCGGGGTCTCGCAGGCGTCCACCAAACCGTGCACGGATCGCTGCTGGCCGACACCTATCCGATCAGCCTGCGCGGCCGGATCGGCGCGGGCATGGGTGTCGCCACCGGCATCGCCACCGCCCTCAGTCCCGATCCTGGTCGGCTCCATCGCCAGCGTCGTCGGCGGGCCCGAACGGGTGGCGTTGGGCCTTTTACATCCTGGCGGTTCCCGATCGTCGTCGTCGCCGTCATCGCGTTCCGGCTGCGCGAGCCCCCGCGCGGCCAGCACGAGAAGCTCGACGTGCTGGGCGAGATCATCGAGCGACACGCAGCCGGTGCCGCCGTCGCTCGAGGCCGCGTTCGCCCGCATTCTGAGGATCCGCACCTGAAGATGTGCCTGATCGCCTTCGCGGCCATGGGCTTCGGGCTGTTCACCGCACCGGTGCTCGGGCAACCTCTTCTTGAAGCAGCAGTACGGGCTCGACGCCTTCCGCCGCGGCTTGATCGGCACCATCGGGAGCCTCGGCGTGCTCGTTGCGTTGCCCTTCGTGGGGCGCTACTACGACCGGCTCTACCGCCGGGACCCGGCCCAGGCGCTCGCGCTCATCGGCAAGATCATCCTGCCCGTGGCCGTGCTCGTGCCGATTCAGTACTTCATGCCCAACGCCGTGCTGTGGGCCGTGTTCAGCGTCATGGTGACCGTGCTCACCCTTGTGCGCGTTCTCCATGGTCGGGCCGGTCCTCACCTCGGTCGCGCCCGTACCACCTCCGCGGCCTGACCGGCGCGGTCGGCGCCATCTACCTCTTCTTCATCGGGGCCACCGGTGGCGCCGTGCTCTCGGCCGGACTCGACCAGGCCTTCGGCCCGCGAGCCGCCGTGCTCATCGTCATGATCCCCACCACGATCATCGGCGGCTTCATGATCATCCGCGGCTCGCACTTCATCCGCAACGACCTCTCCCTCGTCGTCCTCGAGCTCCAGGAGGAGCAGGAGGAGCACCGGCGCCAGGCCGCGGATCCCGAGTCCATCCCGGTCCTGCAGCTCAACAACGTCGACTTCAGCTACGGGCACGTCCAGGTGCTCTTCGACGTCGGCTTCGAGGTGCGGCGGGGCGAGGTCCTCGCGCTGCTCGGCACCAACGGAGCCGGGAAGTCGACCGCGCTCAAGGTCGCCGCCGGGCTCGTCACCGTCCGACCGCGGCGTCGTGCGCCTCAACGGCCGCACGGTCACCTACGCCACACCCGAGCAGCGGTCGCGCCTCGGGATCCATCTCCTTCCCGGCGGCCGGGGCGTCTTCGGGGAGATGACCATCATGGAGAACCTGGAGATGGGCGGCTTCGCCTACCGGGGCGACCGGGCTGACCTGCGCCGCCGGATCGAGCGGGTCCTGGCCATGTTCCCGGCGCTCGAGTCAGGCACAGAGGCCGAGCGCGCCGACACGCTCTCGGGCGGGCAGCAGCAGATGCTGGCCCTGGCCATCGCACTTCTCCACGACCCCGAGGTCCTGATGATCGACGAGCTCTCGCTCGGGCTCGCCCCGATCGTCGTGCAGGAGCTCATCGAGGTGGTCGAGCGCCTGAAGGCCGAAGGCGTCACCATGATCATCGTCGAGCAGTCGCTCAACGTCGCCGCGGCCATCGCCGACCGGGCCGTCTTCATGGAGAAGGGCCAGGTGCGCTTCGAGGGCCCCATCGCCGACCTGATGGAGCGCGACGACCTGGCCCGCGCCGTCTTCCTGGGCGGCGAGGTCCCGGTCTGATGCTGGCGGTGGGCTGGATCAACTCGCAGATCGTCTTCGACGGCGTCATTCAGGGGCTGGCCATCGCGGTCATCGCCGTCGGGCGTCGTGCTGGTGTACCGCGCCACCAGGATCATCAACTTCGCCGTCGGCAACATGGGCGTCGTCGGCGCCGTGACGCTCTCCCTGCTCGTGCTCCAGTACGGCGTCCCCTTCTGGATCGCCCTGGTCATCGCGCTGCTCATCGGCCTCGTCTTCGGCGCCGCCGTGGAGATGACGGTCATCCGCCGGCTGAAGAACGCGCCCCGGGTCGTCGTGCTGGTGTCCACGATCGGCATCGCCGGTCTGGCTCAGGCCATCGCCATCGAGATCCCGCAGCCCACCGACGCCAGCGCGCACTTCCCGAGTGCGTTCAACGGCTCCTGGACCGTCGCCGGCGTGAGCGTCCGGGGCGCGGACCTGGGGGTGCTGATCCTGGTCCCCGTCGCGGTGCTCGCTCCTCATCTGGTTCCTCGACCGCACCATGATCGGCAAGACGGTCAAGGCCTGCGCCACCGAACCCGTCGCTGGCCCGGCTCTCGGCCATTTCGCCGAAGCTGGTCTCCACCATGGTCTGGGCGCTCGCCGCCGTGCTCTCCACCCTCTCGGTCATCCTCATCGCCGGCGAGTCGTCGACCGCGGCCGGCCTGGCCACGCTCGGGCCTCAGACCCTTTCCGAGGCCCTGGCCGCCGCGGTCATCGCCGGGATGCGGTCGTTCCGCGTCGC
Organism: uncultured Acidimicrobiaceae bacterium; assembly: GCA_963767195.1. Taxonomy (GTDB): domain Bacteria; phylum Actinomycetota; class Acidimicrobiia; order Acidimicrobiales; family RAAP-2; genus Bog-473. Next base: position 186,739 of record CAVYDA010000003.1, read on the forward strand.
GGTGCTCGCCGCGGTGGCGATCGGCGTGATCCAGAGCGTGCTCACCTACAACTTCTTGGCCGTGCCGGGCATCACGGACCTGTTGCTCTTCATCGCCGTGTTCATCGCCGTGATCTTCGCCAAGCGCGAGAGGGCGAGGATGCCAGGTCTTCGCGTTCAGCCCCCGGGCGCACCCCATTCCCGAGCGCCTGCGCTCCTTCTGGTGGGCCCGCAACATCGACAAGGGCGGGATCCTCGTTGCTGGGCCTGATCGCCGTCGTCCTCCCGATCGTGGTGACCGAGCCGTCGCGCCAGCAGCTCTACACCGCGGTCCTCGCCTTCGCCATCTGCGCCTCGTCGCTCACGGTGCTGACCGGATGGCTGGGCCAGCTCTCGCTCGGACAGATGGCCTTCGCCGGGCTGGCTGCCCTGTTCGCCGCTCGCCTGGTCACCGATGGTGTGCCCTTCTGGGTGGCGATCGTGACCACGACCGTGGCCTCCGCCCTGCTCGCGCTGGGGATCGGCATCGGGTCGCTGCGGGTCCGCGGCCTCTACCTGGCCGTCGTGACGTTCGTCTTCGCGCTGACGGCGCAGCAGTACTTCTATTTCCTCCCCTTCTTCTCCGGCGGACTCGCCCGACGGCGCCAACGTCCCCTTCACGCCCGGGACATCTGTGGTTCCTCACCTTCGCCGGTCAGCGGACGTACTACTACGTGGTCCTCGTCGTCCTGGTGCTGGTCCTGCTCGTGCTGAGCCGCTTCCGCGACAGCGGAGTGGGCCGCAGCATCAAGGCGGTCCGCGACAACGAGACCGCGGCCGCCGCCTACACCGTGCCGCACGGTGCGGGTGAAGCTGCAGGCGTTCACCACTGGCGGGCGCGCTGGCGGGCCTCGGTGGAGCGCTGCTGGCCGGGGCGTTCGCCAACATCGCCTTCACCGAGAACTTCTTCTTGGTCAACGACTCCCTCAACCTGGTGGCCATGGTGGTGATCGGTGGCATGGGCTCGGTGTCGGGCGCGGTCATCGGCGCCATCTTCGTCATCGGCATCCCGGCCATCGCCCCCAACAACGCGCTGGTCGGCCTGCTCACCTCGAGCCTCGGCCTGCTGGTGGTCTTGCTGTACTTCCCCCGCGGCCTCAACCAGATCACCTACGCCGTGCGCGACGCCATCCTGTCGTGGGCCGAACGCCGCATGGGCGAGCGCAAGGACCCGAGCGGCCGGCCGCCCCTGCGTCGGTGCGCCGTCGCGCCGAAGTGCCAGAGCCGAGCTGGCGCGGGAGCCGGCGGCCGCCGGCCCCGGTGCTCGCGGTCTCCGAGCTCAGCGTCCACTTCGGCGGCATCGCCGCCGTCGAACAAGGCGACGCTTGCACGTCGAGAGCGGCGAGATCGTCGGTCTCATCGGCGCCAACGGTGCGGGCAAGTCGACTCTGATGAACGCCGTCGGAGGCTTCGTCGCGCGCCTCGGGTTCGGTCCACCTCCTCGGTGAGGACGTGTCCCACCGGTCGCCGGGCCACCGGGCTCCCTCGGGCTGGGCCGGACGTTCCAGGCGGCCACGCTGTTTCCCGAGCTCACGGTCAACGAGACGTTGCTCGTTGCGCTCGAGGCGAAGGGTCGCTCCGGCATGCTCGCGACGGCGCTCGGACTGCCCGTGGCCCGGCGCCACGACCAGCGCCGCGCAGGCCGAGGTGGCGAGCTGGTCGACTTCCTCGGGCTTGAGCGCTACCGGGACCACTACATCAGCGACCTGTCGACGGGGACCCGGCGGGTGGTCGAGCTCGCCGGGCTGCTCGCCCTGCGAGGCCAAGGTCCTCTGTCTCGACGAGCCGACCGCCGGCCTGGCCCAGCGCGAGACCGAGGCCTTCGGCCCGCTGATCGTCACCATCAAGGAGGAGCTCGGCGCCTCGGTGCTCGTCATCGAGCACGACATGCCGTTGATCATGGGTATCTCGGACCGGGTCTACTGCCTCGAGGCGGGACAGGTCATCGCCGAAGGTGCTCCCGGCGCAGGTGCGCAACGACCCCAAGGTCATCGCCAGCTACCTGGGTACCGACGAGCGGGCGATCGTGCGGAGCGGCGAGTCGGCGACGGGGCCGGTGGTGCCGCCCGGACCGGGATCGTCCGGCTCGGCGGGGAAGGCCGCCGTGGCCGCGCCCCTGACCGCCGTGTCGCCCGCCGCTCCGGACGGCCAAGCGGGATAGTCCGAGCGGGACAGTCCGAACGGGACAGAGAGCCGGCCACCCTTGTCCGGCAGCGCGCTCGAGGTGGTCGGGATCCACCGCGCTGGCCGCCGACAATTCGTGCACTGGCCGACAACAATTCGTGTTCTCCGGCGCCTATCCTTCGCTCGGCCCGGGTCACCCGCGCACCGTCGCGGGTCGAGGGGGGGCTCGGTGCCACTTTCTCGCTAGCTCCCCGAGCGGGGGCAGCGCCCGGTACACCCCGCTGTGAGCGGGACGGGACCAAGACAAAGCAAATGCGCAGTTGTCGAACGAATGCGCACCTGTGGAAAGGGAACCATGCGGAAAGCAGTCGCGTCACTCGCCGTCCTCCTGACGGCCGCGGCCGGGTTGGTCCAGCTCGGCGCGGCGGGCAGCGCCTCAGCCGCCGGACAGGGCCAGTCCGCGCCGGGCGTCACCGCAAAGACGATCAAAGTCGGCATCACGTACCCCGACGTTGCCGCCATCAAGAGCCTCATCAACGTCGATCCGGGGAACTACCCGGACGCTTACAACGCTCTGATCAAGCAGATCAACGCTCACGGCGGGCTCGGCGGCCGCAAGATCGTCCCCGTGTACGCCCCCGTCGACCCCCTGGGGACGGCAGGCGCCGCGACGGCGTGCTCGCAGCTCACCGAGGACGACAAGGTGTTCGTTGCCTTGGGGTTCTTCCAGGCGGTCGACACGTCCTGCTACGTGCAGGTCCACTCCACTCCGATCATTGGTGCTTCGCTCACCGCCGCACAGTCCGCCGCCACGCGCGCCGCTTGGTTCAACACGCTCATCTCGGACAGCGAATTGGTGCCCAAGGAGATGGCCATCTTTGAGCACGAGGGCGCCTTCAAGGGCAAGAAGGTCGGCGTCGTGGCGACGTCGGCCGACTCCGCCGAGCTCGGACTCGTGAGCTCCGCGCTCAAGAAGGCGAAGGTGGACGTGGTACAGACCGCCGTCAACGGCGTTCCGGACACCGACACCACGGCACAGGTCGCCGAGTACGGCTCCATCGCCCAGAAATTCCAGTCCGACGGCGTGGACCTCGTCGTCGCCGTGGGGAACTCCGGCAACGGATGGCCCTCAGCGCTGCAGGGCGACCAGAGTACGTACCACCCGAGGTTCATCGCGACCGACTACACCGACCTCGACGCGTACGTCTCGAACAAGGCTGGGCACAGCCAGGCGATCCTCAAAGACGTGCTCACGGCGGGATCGGTGCCGCCCGCCAAGGTGACGTGGGATGACCCGGCCATGAAGAGCTGTGTCGCCACCATCAAGAAGGCATTCCCGAACGACAACATCAACAATCCGGTGACGGCGACCACGAGCACGCCAGTGACGTGGACCGCTCCCGAGGTCGCATGTCAGCAGATGGCCCTCTTCGAGGCCATCGTCAAGGGCGCCGGCAAGACGCTGAACAACTCGACGTTCGTCCACGGCGGGCAGACGCTCACGCACATCAACATTCCCGGAGGCGGAGGCACGTTCGACTACGCCGGTGGGCACAACGACGGGAACGGCCCGGTGTTCGTCTACACGTGGAGCCCGACGGCGAACATGCTCGTGCTCAAGACGACATCGAGCTGACCGGGTCGCGTCCCGCACCCCTCTCTCCGTCTTCCCGTCTTCCCGTCTTCCCGTCTTCGCGTCTGCCCGTCTGCCCGTCCGCCCGCGCGTCTGGTAGATACTTCGACGTTGAAGTAATATGATCGGTTGATGGCCGACTACGACCGCTGGCAAGAGGAATTCGACCGTTCTCCGCGCCGACCCGCGCGCTTCGAGACGATGTCGGGTGTCCCCGTGGAGCCCGTCTACGGGCCGGAAGACGAGGAGCTACCAGGGCAATTCCCCTACACCCGGGGGCCGTACGCGTCCATGTACCGCTCGCGGCTCTGGACCATGCGCCAGTTCGCCGGGTTCGGCACGGCGGCGGACACCAACGCACGCTTCAAGGAGTTGCTGCGGGCGGGGGGTGACGGGCTGTCCACAGCCTTCGACATGCCGACCTTGCTCGGGCGCGACTCCGACGACCCACTGGCCAAAGGCGAGGTTGGTCGCGCCGGCGTGGCCGTCGACACGCTGGCCGACATGGAGCGACTGTTCTCCGGCATCGACCTCGGCACGGTCTCGACGTCCATGACGATCAACTCGCCCGCTGCTCCCGTCCTCGCCATGTACGTCGGAGTCGCCGACCGCACAGGGGTCGGCCGCGCCGACCTCTCCGGAACGCTGCAGAACGACATCCTGAAGGAGTACCAGGCCCAGAAGGAATACGTCTTTCCGCCGCGTCCATCGGTGCGTCTGGTGACGGACGTGATGCGTTTCTGCGCCGCCGAGATGCCACGTTGGCATCCCGTGTCGATCTCGGGCTACCACATCAGAGAGGCGGGGTCGACGGCAGCGCAGGAGCTCGCCTTCACCCTGGCGAACGGCTTCGCCTACGTCGAGGCGGCGATCGCCGCGGGCCTCTCGGTCGACGAATTCGCCCCCCGCCTCAGTTTCTTCTTCAACGCCCACATCGACTTCTTCGAGGAGATCGCCAAATATCGGGCCGCGAGGCGGATCTGGGCGCACTGGATGCGGGACCGCTATGGCGCCACAGACGGGAAGTCGACCCAGCTGCGTTTTCACACCCAGACCGCCGGCGTCTCCCTCACTGCCCAGCAGCCAGAAGTCAACTTGGTTCGGGTGGCCATTGAGGCGATGGCCGGCGTGCTCGGGGGCACCCAGAGCCTGCACACCGACGCGTTCGACGAGGCCCTCGCCCTGCCCACCGAGCACGCGGCGCGGCTGGCGTTACGGACCCAGCAGGTGATCGCGGAGGAGTCGGGCGTGGTGCACGTCGCCGACCCTCTCGGTGGCTCGTGGTTCGTCGAGGAGCTGACGGACACGCTCGAGCGTCAGGCGGAGGAGGTGTTCGCCCACCTCCAGGAGGCCGGTTCGGGGTCCATCCTCGAGGGCGTCTTCGCCTGCATCGACGACGGCTGGTTCGTCTCGGAGATCGCGGACGCGGCCTACGCGTTCCAGTCGAAGATCACGCGCGGCGAGTGGATCCAGGTCGGTGTAAACGGCTACGTCGAAGAAGACGGCGTGGCGCCCTCCACCCTCCGGATCGACCCGGCTGTCGAGACGATCCAGCTCGAATCGCTGTCCCAGGTCATGCAGCGCCGGGACGACGACGCCGTTCGCCGTGCGCTGGCCCGCATTGCGTGCGACGCCGCCGAACCCACGGTCAACCTGATGCCGGCGCTCATCGACGCCGCGCACGCGCTGGTCACGGTCGGAGAGGCGATGCGGGCCATGGAATCCGTGTTCGGCCTCTACTTCGAGCGCCACGTCGCCTGAGCCGACCGGTCGCGTACTCCCATCCGGGCCGGGGCCCTGACCCCGGAGTACTCTCGCTGGCCTCGAAGCGAATGACCACCGTCCCGAGGCGCAGCCGGCTCCCATTCGATCCCATCAGCGAGGCGATGAGGCATTGGCGCTCGCACGGCTGGGACGACGCGGCGGATGGGATGGGCGTCGTGACCTCGGTCATCCGGGCCGAGCAGATCCTCACCGGGCGGGCCGAAGAAGCCGTGCGACCCCTCGGCCTGACGTTCGCCCGTTACGAGGTCCTCATGCTGCTGCGGTTCAGCCGCCGGGGCGAGCTACCTCTCGGCAAGATCGGCGAGCGCCTCCAGGTCGGGGCGGGGAGCGTCACCAACGCCATCGATCGGCTCGAGCGCGACCGCTTGGTTCGCCGGCGGATGAACCCCGACGACGGTCGAGGCGTCCTGGCCGTCATCACGAATAAAGGCATGGGACTGTCGGAACGGGCGACCGACGCGCTCAACGAGTCGCTCTTCACCCGACTCGAGCTCACGGAGGCCGAGTCCCGTTCGCTCTTCGCCCTTCTCGGGAGACTGCGGCAGCGGGCTGGCGACTTCGACTGAGTTTCTCCCCGGCGGCCAACCTCGAGCGCGGCCCTGCCTCGCACTCCGCAACGACGGCGAAGCGCCCCGCGCGAAGTGTTACTCTCTTGCGAGAAGAACGAGGTTCTCCGCTGCGAACCTCTCAGTCACGAGACGGAAGGACGGCCCGTGGGGGAGTTCGACACCATCGATTTCTTCCGGGGCGACGAACTGATCGTCGACCCCTACCCTTACTTCGACCACTTGCGCGCCGGGTGCCCCGTGCAGCAGGAGCCTCACCACGACGTGGTCATGGTGACGGGCTACGAGGAGGCGGTCTCGGTCTTCACCAACACGGCGACCTTCTCGTCGTGCAACGCGGTCACCGGTCCGTTTCCGGGCTTCCCCGTCCCCCTCGTCGGTGACGACGTGAGCGAGCTGATTGCGCAGCACCGTAGCGAGCTGCCCTTCAGCGACCAGATCACGGTCATGGACCCGCCCGAGCACAAGGCCCACCGCGGTCTCCTCATGCGGCTCATCACGCCCAAACGGCTCCGCGAGAACGAGGACTTCATGTGGCGGTACGCGGACCGCCAGATCGACGAGTTCGTCGAGAAAGGCGAGTGTGAGTTCATCCGGGACTTCGCCCGGCCGTTCACGCTCTACGTCATCGCCGAGCTGCTCGGCGTCCCCGAGGAAGATTACGAGTGGTTCCGTAACGAGCTCCAAGGTGGCGGTCAGCATAGGGAGCAGGGACTCGGCAGCACCGGCTCCCAGACGATGAGCCACTCACCTCTGGAATTCCTCTACGACCGGATCACGACGTACGTCGAAGAGCGGCGTAAGGAGCCGCAGCAGGACGTCCTCACGGGGCTGGCCACGGCCACGTTCCCCGACGGGTCCATGCCCGAGGTCATCGACGTGGTGCGGGTCGCAGCCAACCTGTTCTCGGCCGGGCAGGAGACCACGGTTCGGCTTCTCGGCGCCGCGCTCCAGATAATCGGCGAACGCCCGGACATCCAGGAGCGCCTGCGAGACGATCGAACGCGCATCGCCGGCTTCGTGGAGGAGTGCCTGCGCTTCGAGGGACCGGTCAAGGGCGACTTCCGGCTCTCACGAACCGCGGCCACGGTGGGTGGAGTCGAGATACCTCCTGGGACCACCGTGATGGTGCTCAACGGAGCCGCAGGGCGCGACCCACGACGCTTCGACGACCCCGACGTCTTCCTGATGGACCGCCCGAACGCCAAGGAGCACCTGGCCTTCGGAAGGGGGCCCCACGCGTGCCCGGGTGGTCCACTGGCGCGGGCCGAGACCCGCATCAGCATTGAACGCCTGCTCGCCCGCATGGCCGACATCCGCATTTCCGAGTCCGCCCATGGTCCGGCGGAGGAACGCCACTACGACTACGTCCCGACTTACATCCTGCGGGGCCTGCAACGGCTCCACCTGGAGTTCACCCCAGCCGCCTGACGGATGGGCGAATCGGGCTGCCCACCGTTTCAGTTCGGAGTCGAATGGCGCCCTCCTCCGAGGTGGTCGTCGTCTTCACCGTCGGGTCGGACGCAACAGTCTATGAACGGACACGACGCCGCAGACCTCTATGCCTCGGCTTCGACCTCGTGGACGCCGCTCGTGATGATCGGCGGACCCCCGGCCGGGGCCAGCGGATGAATCGCGTTCTTGGCGTGTAGTTCCGTGTCGAACACCACGACACATGTCCCGATGCCCGCACCATCATTCATCCAAATGCCTTTCTCGAACCCCGGTAGCGCGCGTGCTTCCGGAAGGATGAAGTCATCGAGGATCGAATGTCGATGTTCTCGGTCCGAGTCGGGGTTGATCTTCACGCGGATCACGACAGCATGGGACATCCGATGTCACCCCCTGCATGAGACTCAGTTCAATGACGGCGTCGGCTCATACCGCCGTGATGCCGTTCGCGGAGAGGCAACCAATTGTAATTCCAAGCGCGATCCGAACGGGCCAGCGCACCCCGCTTCACTCACCGGCTCCGTGATCCGCGGCCGAGCGGCCTGACGACATCCTCGCCGAAGGCCAAAAGCGTCTCCGGCGGGGCGAAGTCGGAGAACCACGCGTACACCCGCTCGACACCTCCATCGGCCAACGACCCGAAGTAGTCGACGAGCTCCGGCGCCGTCCCGATGACGGGGCCCATCCTCCCGAACCTGCGAAGTGCCAACGCCGTGACCTGCTCACGCCGGTCCTGCGGTGGGCACGAACGCGATCTGCACCTGCAGCGAACAGCGCGCGTTTCCGGCGCGCGGCCTCATGTCATCGAGCTTGTCGAGGATGCCGACGTGGACGTTCCACCAGTCCGCGTGAGCGGCGACCAGCTCCATCGTCCTGCGTCCCGCACCGCCGATGACGACCGGGATGGTGGTCAGCGGGCCGGGCTGCTGCTCGGCACCGTGAAGGGTGAAGTACTCGCCTTCGTAGTCGACCGTCTCGCCGCGCCAGAGCGCCTTGACGATCTCGAGAGTCTCCTTGAGGCGGCCCACGCGTACCCTCGCCTCCGTGCTTCCGATCCCGAAGGTCTGGAGCTCCGCCGCCACCGAGCCCCACCCGATGCCGAGCTCGAAGCGCCCGCCGGAGAGGTGGTCCAACGAGACCGCCTCGCGGGCCAGGACCGCCGGGTGCCGGAACGAATCGCAGAGCACGAGGGAACCGACCCTCAGGTTCCGGGTCTGGGTGGCGAGCCATGCGTTCGTGATCATGGCGTCGAACATGGGCGAGCTCTCCGCCATCGGCGGTGCCATGTGGTCCATGCCGGCCATGCCGGCGAACCCCGCCGCCTCCGCGTGCTGGGCCCGCTCCGAGAGCTGATCCATGGTGAGGCGCATCTGCGGCAGGAAGAGCCAGAACTCCAGCGAGGTCGCCATGGTCCGGGGACAATAACGGTTTCTGAAGGAGGCGCCCGTTCTCCCGTGGCCCGGACGCTCAGGAGTCCTCGACCACCCACTCCGGTTGGCGTTTCTCCATGAAGGCGCGCATGCCTTCGCGAGGCTCGGGTGAGTGCTCCAGGGCCCAGAACATCGTCTGGTAGTCGACGTGCGCCGTAGCGCTCGTTGAGCATGCGCTTGACGTGGACGCGGGCGGACGGAGCGGTCGGCAGCACCTGGTAGGCCGCTTCGGCCGCAGCGTCGCGCAGATCGTCATGGGGGACGACCCGGGAGAGGAGCCCGATACGAAGGGCCTCGGCCGCGTCGAAGCGTGCGTGCCGACAGCAGCAGGTCACGTGCCACCGCGATGCCCACGTGAGCCGGGAGCGCGGCGGCATAGGTGGCGTCGGGGATGCCCCGCAGCAGTTCCGGGACCCGGAACGTGGCCCGGTCACTGGCCACCGCGATGTCGGCCATCATGGCGATCAGGAGCCCGCCGGCCTGGCAGATGCCGTTGACCGCGGCGATGACCGGTGCCGGACTGTCCCGGACGGCAGGAACGGGAGGACTCGGGCCCGCTCCGTCTGGGGCACTTCCTCCTCGCCTTCGGACCGGCCGCCGAGATCGCCCCCGGGGGCGAAGACGTCGCCGGTGCCGGTGATGATCAGCGCGGCCAGCTCCGGGTCCGTGTTGACCAGGTTCACCGCCTTCTTGATGCCGTAGTACATGGCGGGGGTGAGCGCGTTGCGAGCGTCGGGCCGGTCGATAATGCACCACGCGATCGGTCCCTCCCGCTCGAGACGGAGGCACGGTGTGCCGAGGTCGTCCGTCACCTCTCTGCCACCTGGAGCAGGGCATCCGCAACCTTCTGCGGCTCGGTGATCATGAGGTCGTGGCCCGTGTCGATGTCCCACAGGCGATCCGCCTCCGAGCGCCTCGTCCATCAGATCCGGCGGTCGCGCGTGGCCAGCGTCGAGGTGCAGACGATGTGGTAGCGCGGGATGCGCCCACAGCGCGTCCTCGTTCGTGAGCTGCGAGCGGCTGCTCGAAGCACCTCCACGGATGGCCGCGTGAGCCGCTCGTCCATCCACGCGATGTCATCGGGGTCGCGTCACGCCGTAGAAGGCGCCGGCGCCCGGGGCGGGCAGCAGCACGAGCTCGACGCCGTCGACCACCTGCCCGAGGTGGGCGCGTCGCCTCGATAATGGGCCCGGCGACGTCGACGAGCGACTGGCCGTTGACCGGGTTGGCGGCATCGAGGTAGACGAGGCGGCCGATGCGTTCGGCAGCGCGCGGTCGGCCACGCCGGTGATCACCATGCCGCCGTAGCTGTGGCCGACCAGGATCACGTCGTGCAGGTCCTCGTAGAAGAGAACGCCACGACGTCGCGGATATGCAGGTCGAGGTCGACGTCCGTGCTCAGCAGATGCGCTCGCTCGCCGAGGCCCGTCAACGTCGGTGCGTAGACCTCGTGTCCCGAACCTCGCAGGATGCGGGCGACGCGCTGGTAGCACCACCCGCCATGGCCGCCGCCGTGAACGAGGACGTATGTCGCCATCGGTGTTCCCTTCCGCTGTAGGCCCGACATCCGGACCCGGTCGGGAGCCCACTGTAGGGAGGAACCGGTGGACCCGGCTCGGGCCGAGGACCGGGCTAGGACCAAGGAGCCCCTTGAGAGAGAGGAAAGGCTCTCATGCCCACAGGCGTCCCGGTGGTGCAACCCTCCAGGAGCTGCTCACGCGCTTCGGAGACGGCCGACCGGCGATCAGCGATGCCCTGGACTCTCTCCACCCGCCGCCATGACCTTCTACGAGGTCATCGGGTAGCCGAGCGATCCCCGGATCGTTCCGCGACGGGCGTAAGAATCTGGTATGCCACAGACCATGCACCTGCTTTTTGCCAGCACGACGGCATCCTCGGTCGACCTCGCTCTCCTCGTCCTGCGCGTCACTGTCGGGGCTGTCTTCCTGGCCCACGGCATCAACCACATAATCGGCGGGGGCAAGATCGCCGGCACGTCCCGATGGTTCGAGTCGCTCGGCATGCGGCCCGGCATGCTCCATGCCTGGACGGCGAGCGTCACGGAAGTCGCCGCGGGCGCGCTCCTCGTTCTGGGCCTCCTGACACCGATCGGCGGGGCGGGCGTTGTGGGCGTCATGTTGGTCGCGTGGATCACCAACCACCTGAAGAACGGGTTCTTCATATTCCGGCCGGGCGAGGGCTGGGAATACGTGATGGTGCTGACCTTCTCGGGCGTGGCCATCGCAACGCTGGGGCCGGGCCATTGGAGCATCGACGGCCATGTCTCGGCGCTGCAGAACCTGTGGGGGTGGCCAGGTTTTTGGATCGCAGTCGGCGCCGGTGGCCTTGGCGCGGCAGGATTGCTCGCGATGTTCTGGCGCCCCGCACCGAAGGCGAGCTCGTCCGCATCGGGCTGAGCTCCGCGACCAGCTGAGCTCCGGACCCTTCGCCGGAGCGCGGTCCGCATACGTCTGGACGCGCGGCCGGCGCCTCAGACGGCCGGGCGCCTCGACGCCCGGCCGGTCAGTCCCAGCTGCGGGCGAGCAGGAAGCCCGCGGCCGGGGTGGCCGGCGGGAAGGACCCGGTGATCCCGGAGCTCACGTAACCGACGTCGCTGATGAGCGTGATGCCCGAGATGGAGGCGGCGGCGTCGCTGCAGAGGAACACGAGCGGGTACGCCTGCTCGAGCGGGGTCGAGGCCTCGATGCCGGTCTCCTCGCGGTAGTCCGCTCCAAAGCCGAGCCACATCTCCTTGTTGGCCTGGGCGAGCGGCGTGTCGGTCGGCCCCGGGCAGATCGCATTGATCCGGATGCCCTGCTTGAGCAGCGCGTAGGCCTGGCGGGCCACGTAGGCGCAGACCGCCTGCTTCGAATGGAAGTAGTCGGCGTATCCGTGCTCGATGGCCCAGGCCGAGCCCGAGTCGAAGTCCGGTGTGTCGAGGTACTCCTTCAACTCGCTCAGGCTCGACTCCCAGCCCAGCCCCGCAGCCGACGAGATGAACCCGATGGCCGAGCCGCGCGGCAACATGTCCCCCGCCAGCATGCGGTCGATGAGATGGCGGTGGCCCACGAAGTTGATCTTCTCAATGCCAGGCGTTCCGTCAGCCACGCCGGCGCAAGCGAGCAGCGCGTGCACCGGTCCTCCGCACTCGTCGACCGCGGCGTCGATGGAGTCCTTGTCGGCCAGGTTCAGGTGGATGGCCTTGGCTCCTGGCAACTTCACCTCGGCGAAGTCCATGACGACAACCTCGCCGCCGGCATCCTGTGCCAGCTCCGCGGCCGCGGCGCCCATCCCGGTTGCGCCTCCGACGACCAGGACCCGTTTCCCGTCGTAGCGAAATTTATCGAACAGACCCATGTTCACGCCCTCCCGGCGGTTCGAAGTGGTTCCGACCGCGTTCTAGCCGACAACGGAGCGGACCTTGAGGTCCACGATGGTATCCCAGTCGATACCGATCTCCTCGAGGATGGCGTCGCCATGCTCGTTGTAATCGGGAGCCCGGTGGGCGGGCGCGGGTTCGCCGCCGAACTGCGCAGGCGGTGCGACCAGCCGGAAGGGCGCGCCCGAGGCCGTCTGGCAGTCCTGCACGTACCCGTTGGCAACGCTCTGCGGGTCGACGGTCGCCTCCAGGGTGTCCTGAACGACGCACCATTGACCCGGGAAGTCGGCCAGTCGCTCCCGCCACTCGGCCACCGTGCGCTCGGCGAACGCGGTGCGCAAGATCTCCTGGACCTCGGCGCTGTGGGCGAGCATGGCGGCATGATCCGGGAAGCGCGGGTCGTGGCCGAGCTCGGGCCGACCAATGGCCTCGGCCATCGCCGGCCAGTACCGGTCGGCTTGCAGGCAGCACAGCGAAACGAACCGCTCGTCCTTGGTCCGATAGTTGTTCACCATCGGGTTCTGGCGCACCGCGTTGGTCGGCGGACCCTGCCACGGGACGTCCATGACGAGCGAGAGTGCGAACGCTTGGCCCATGGCCCACATCCCCGTGCCCAGCAGCGAGACGTCGACGGTGGTCGCTTCTCCCGTCTTCTCGCGGTGGTAGAGCGCGCCCATGACGCCGCCCGCGATCGTCATGGCGCCGATGGAGTCGCCGAAGCCCGGTGCCGGCGGGGCCGGGACACGGTCCGAGTCCGCCGGCTTCCCACCCATGGCGACACCGGCCCGGCACCAGAAGGCCAGCGAGTCGTAGGAGCCCTTGTCGGCGTCGGGACCGCGCTCGCCCTGGCCCGTTCCGGCCACGTAGATGATCTGCGGGTTGGCCGCGCGGATGTCCTCCAGCTCGATCTTGAGCTTCTTGCGCACTCGGGGGAGTTTGTTGGTGAGGAAGACGTCCGCCGTCGCGGCCAGCTTGGAGAGGATGTCGAGACCCTCGTCGGTCGTGAGGTCGAGCGCAAGGCTGCGCTTGCCCCGGTTCGAGTGCTCCAGCAGGGCGTGCACGTCACCCGTGATGGACACCACGCCGGCGGCGGCCAGCCCGCGCATGGCGTCCCCACGCTCCATCGGCTCGATCTTGATCACATCGGCCCCGTAGTCGGCCAGGAGCGCGGAGGCCGCCGGCACGAACGTGTGCTCGGCCACCTCGAGGATCCTGACACCTTCCATTACTGCGGTCACCGACCACCTCCGGTTCTGCCGTACCAGTCGTTCACGTCTGTGTCTCCAGTTACATCGAATACAAACATGGGTCTCTGTGTCGCGGGCCAACTTCGCCCGTCACACACCGGTCTCCTCGCCAAGTAGATCCCCGACGCGTCAGAGCTTGCCCGGACCTTCGACGCGGGCCCTGATCATGGCGTCCTGCACGAACGAGGCCACCAGCTCCCCGTCGGCGTTGAAGACGTCTCCGGCTCCGTAGCTACGGCCACCGCCCGCGTAGGGACTGTGCTGGGCCAGCAGGTGCCATTCGGCCGCCCGGTACGCCTCGTGGAAGGTGAGCGTGTGGCTCAGTACCCCGGTCGAGAGTGTCTTGTGCGCCTGACTCTGCCCGATGCCGGGATGGGGCCGCATGGCCGTGCCGATGAGGAAGCCCTCGTTGGCGAACGCGAGGAGTGCCTGGTTGACCCCGGGCTCGTCCGGAGCGCCGGGGAAGCGGACCCAGACGTCGAGCTCGGCGGGTCCCACCTGGTCCGGGTCGTTGATGTCGACATCGCCGACCACCCCAACCTCGAACGCGCCCGACTGGCGGACGTGGTCTGCGACGTCGTCGGGCTTCGACGCCCGCGGCGGTTTGTCCGCGTGCCTGATGACGTCGGGCTCCGTGGCCGTGAGCAACACCACCGAACGGGCGCACAGAGTGTCGCCCTGGCTGACCGTCACCGAGCTGCTGGCCACGGCTCGGCCGGCGTGCATGCGGTCGACCGTCAGCTCGAGAGGGGCGTCCGGGGACGCGCCTCGAGCGAACACGGTGTGGACGGTCTTGACCTTCTTCCCCTGCTGGCCGGCGAGGCCCGCCAGCAGCGATTGGCCGATGATCTGGCCACCGAAGACCACCGCGTGCCCGAGCTGGAGATTGTGCGCCAGGTAGCGGTCGGGACCGTCCGGCTCGAGCGTGAAGGCGTCGACGAAGGTCTCGATCGGGAACACGGATCGATGTTACTCAGTTTTTTGACGACGACGTCAATGTCAGATACGGTCCCGCCAAGGCGTCGGAGTGCCTGCGCAGCGCCGTTTGGTGACGCGCGGGCCTGATCGCGCCCCTCGCAGGGACCCGTCGCGGAGAGGATGCACATGAGCGAGACACCGACCGTCAACCCTGAGACCAGGATGCTCATTGACGGGAAGCTGACCGAGGCACGGTCCGGTAAGACCTTCGACAACATCAACCCGGCCACCGAGGAAGTTGTCGGCCAGGTGGCGGACGCCTCGACCGCGGAAATGCACGAGGCGATCGACGCGGCCCGTCGTGCCTTCGACGAGACCGACTGGTCGACGAACCGCTCGTTCCGTAAGCACTGTCTGGAGCAGTTGCACGAAGCGCTCCAAAGCGAGCAGGAGGAGCTGCGAGAGCAGCTCATCATCGAAGTCGGCTGCCCGCGGATGACCACGAACGGGCCGCAGCTGGACGCGCCGATCTCCGAGGCGTTCGCCTGGCCGGCCAAGACGATCGACGACTTCGAATGGGAGACCGTGCTCCCCGACGCCATGACGATCACCGGCCAGGTCAACGCCCGCCGCATCTGGCGCGAGCCCGTTGGTGTCGTGGGTGCGATCGTCCCGTGGAACTTTCCTTTCGAGGTGACGTCGCACAAGTTGGGGCAGGCCCTGGCCACGGGCAACACCGTCGTGCTCAAGCCCGCCCCTGACACGCCGTGGAACGCGACCTTGCTCGGCCGGGTCATCGCCGAGAAGACCGACATCCCTGCGGGCGTCGTCAACGTGGTCCCGTCGTCGGACCACCTGATCGGCGAGGAGCTCACGCTGTCGCCCAAGGTCGACATGATCTCGTTCACCGGTTCGACCGTCGTCGGCCGGCGCATCATGGAAAAGGGCGCGGCGACCATGAAGCGCGTCTTCCTCGAGCTCGGCGGCAAGTCGGCCACCGTGATCCTCGAAGACGCCGACCTGAACACGGCCACGCTGGTGGGGATGGGCGCCTGCTTCCACGCCGGGCAGGGTTGCGCCATTCAGACCCGGATGCTGCTGCCGCGCTCCCGATACGAAGAAGGCGTCGAGATCATGAAGGGCCTCTTCGCTGCGGTGCCCTACGGCGACCCGCAGCGCCCCGACGTGATGATGGGCCCGCTTGTGTCGGCCAAGCAGCGCGGCCGTGTGCTGAACTACATCGAGAAGGGCAAGGCCGAAGGCGCCACGGTCGCCGTAGGAGGGGGCGCCCTTCGGGCGACGAGTTCGCCAAGGGTTGGTGGGTGGAGCCGACGCTCTTCACCGACGTCGACAACTCCATGACCATCGCCCAAGAGGAGATCTTCGGGCCGGTGCTCGTCGTCATCCCCTTCGAAGACGAGGACGATGCCGTCCGCATCGCCAACGACAGCCAGTACGGGCTTCAGGGTGGCGTGTTCTCCGCTTCGCTCGAACGGTCGCTCGCGGTGGCCCGGCGCATCCGCACCGGTGGCATCGGGGTGAACGGTGGAGCGCCATACGGTCCGGATCTGCCCTTCGGCGGCTACAAGCACAGCGGCATCGGCCGCCAGAACGGCTTGCCCGGGTTTGAGCAGTACCTGGAGATCAAGTCGATCGCCTGGCCAGCGGAGTGAGGGCGCTGCTTCTTGCCCTGCATCGGAGTCGGGAGGCCGCCGGGACGTCGGGGTGCGCGTGCGGTTGACGCTGTCCTCGGACCAGGAATTCTTCCACGAGACCTCCGCCCGGTTTCTTGACGAGGCTTCGCCGTCGAGCGCGGTTCGCGCGCTGCGGTCCGACCCGGCGGGCTTCGACCGCAGGTATTGGAAGCAGGGCGCCGAGCTCGGCTGGACCTCGCTCCTGGTCGACGAAGCTCACGGTGGCGGGACGATCAGCGGTGAGGGGCTGGTCGACCTCGGCCTGATCGCCTACGAGTTCGGTCGTCACGCGGCGCCGGGTCCGCTGGTCTCGAGCAACGTCGTCGCCGCAGCGCTGAGCAGACATGGGGCAGCGGGGGTCGCGGCGGACCTCCTGCCCGCGCTGCTCTCGGGCGACTCGCTCGCCTCGTGGTGCGCACCCGACATCGACGGCGGGGGTGTCGGTTGGCGCAGCGCTGTGCGCATCCGGCTCGACGGTGACGAGTTCGTGGTCGACGGCGAAGCCCGCCCGGTTGAGTCCGCTTCGGACGCCGACATGTTGCTCGTCACCGGGCAGGGTGACGGGAGTGCCACCCAGGTGCTGGTGCCGGCGACGGCGGCCGGGGTCACCGTTCACATGTTGGGTGGCGTCGACCTGACCCGCCGCTACGCCGCGGTCCGGTTCGACGGGGTCCGTGTTCCAGCGGCGGCGGTCGTGGGCACGCCCGGGGGGGCTGATGCAGATGTCGACCGGCAGCTGCTGGTGGCGATCGCCCTTCTCTGTGCCGAGTCGGTGGGCGCCATGCAGGCCGCGTTCGACATGACCGTGACCTGGGCCTTCGACCGGTTCTCGTTCGGCCGCCCCCTCGCCTCGTACCAGGCGCTCAAACATCGTTTTGCGGACATGTTCGTCTGGCTCCAGGCGTCTCACGCCGTTTCGGACGCGGCCCTCAGCGCCGTCGGCTCGGGTGTACCGGGCGCGGCGGAACTGGTGAGCGCAGCGAAGGTGTACGTCGGCAACTTCGGCGCCGAGCTCATCCAAGAGTGCGTTCAGCTGCACGGAGGGATGGGCATGACCTTCGAGCACGACGTCCACCTGTACCTGCGCCGGCTCACCGTGGACCGGGCTCTCCACGGCACCCCGGCCGAGCACCTCCGGCGCGTCGGGACGTGGGCGGTGCTGGGGCAGGAGGTGGCATGACCGCGACCGAAGTCGAGGACGTCACAGACACCGAGGATGTGGAGGACTTCAGGCGAAGGGCTCGTGACTTCATCCGGGCCAACCTGCGTCCGCTCACCGCCGACGAGCTGCGGTGGGGACGCCAGGTGATGCCCGAGGAGGAGGAGCTGGCTGCGGTGGCCCACGACCGGTCGCTTCAGCGCATGCTGTTCGACGCCGGCTTCGCCGGCATCTGCTTCCCGCGCGAGTACGGGGGTCGCGGGCTCTCCCCGGCGCACCAGCGGGCCTTCAGCGAGGAGCTTCACGGCTTCGAGTACCCCAGGAGGGTCCAGGTCCCGACGCTGTCACCGTGCGCAGTCGTGCTGTTGGAGTACGGCACCGAGGAGCAGAAGAAGCGTCACCTGCCGGCCATCCTCAAGGGCGAGGAACTCTGGATGCAGTTCCTCTCCGAACCGAGCGGAGGCTCCGACGTGGCGGCTGCGCTCACCACCGCGGTGCGCGACGGCGACGAGTGGGTGCTCAACGGGTCGAAGGTGTGGACCACGGGAGCCTGGTGGTCGGACTGGGCGCTCTGCCTGGTGCGCACCAACTGGGACGTGCCCAAGCACCGCGGCCTGACCGTCTTCGTGATGCCGATCCACCAACCCGGCGTCGAGGTGCAGCGCATCGAGATGCTGAACGGTTCGAAAGAGTTCTGCCAGGAATTCATGACCGACGTGCGGGTTCCGGACTCTGACCGGGTCGGGGCGGTCGACGACGGGTGGACCATAGGGACGAGATGGATGTTCCATGAGCGCATGCTCTACACCTCGCCCTATGTGAGTGCGCCTCTCGGCACGACGGTCGGCGGCATGGGTGTCGGTGCCGTACTCGACGCCGCCCGGGGGGCCGGTCGTTCCGACGACCCTCGGGTCCTCGACCTGGTGGGTGAGGCCAGGATGCTCGAGCTCGTGGGGAACGAGCTCATGGGGAGAATGGGCGAGGGCATCAAGTCCGGGAAAATGTCGGATCAGTCGGCTGCCGTAGTCCGGCTCTACAAGGGCATGGCGTCGTCCCGCTTCGGCACCCTGGCGTTCGACGCCGCCGGCGGATCGGCTGCGGCTTTCGACGAGGACAGCGCGGCCGCCAACGCCGCGATGGACTTCCTCATGCGCCAGACGGGAAGCATCGGCGGAGGCACAACCGAAATGGCGCGCAACGTGATCAGCGAGCGCGTGCTCGGTATGCCCCGAGAGCGAGCCGAGGACCGGGATGTGCCGTTCCGCGACGTGCCACGCAGCCGGCAACCCGGATCGTAGGGAGCGGCGTCGTGGCACAGGCAGAGATCGGGGGGATTTCTCTGGCCTACGAGGTCGTGGGTGAGGGCACACCCTGGGCGATCACGCCAGGTGGACGCTTCGACCGGGACACCCCGGGTGTCCGTGAGCTCGCCGAAGCCTTGGCCGAGGAAGGCAACGCGGTGCTGATCTGGGATCGGCCCAACTGCGGGGAGTCGGACGTCTGCTTCGAGGGGAGTTCCGAATCGGCCATGCAGGCCGACGCGCTCGCCGGGCTCCTCGGACACCTCGACATGACACCGGCCGTGATCACCGGCGGCTCGGGCGGCGCCCGGGTCTCGTTGCTCGCCGCGGCGCGCCATCCGGAGGCGGCCCAAGGGCTGGCCGTGTGGTGGATCAGCGGCGGGCCCTTCGGGCTGTTGTCACTGGCCACCCATTACTGTGGGGGGTCGCTCCGCGCGGCCTGGAGCGAAGGCATGGCCGCCGTGGCGGCGCTGGACGAGTGGAACGAGGTCCTGGAGCGAAACCCAGGGAACCGGGAGCGGATCCTCCGCCAAGACCCGGCTGAGTTCGTCGCCACCATGGAGCGTTGGATGCTCGCCTACTGTCCCCGCGACGACGAGCCCGTGCCCGGACTCTCGGACGCCGAGGCGCGCTGCCTTGACGTGCCGGCCCTCGTCTTTCGCAGCGGCGCCAGCGACGCCTACCACACCCGGGCGACGTCGGAAGCGCTGGCGCGGGTGTTGCCCCGGTCGGAGCTGATCGAACCTCCCTGGGGCGATCGCGAGTGGTGGGAACGCCAGGAGGAGCGCGAGCGAGGCATCTTCGTGCGCTGGCCGCTGCTGGCGCCGATCCTGTTGGACTGGAAATCCAGAAGGATCGGATAACGGGCCGAGGGTGACGGGCCGGGAAGGTCCGTCAGCCCGGCAGCGAGAGCCGCAGGGCGTTGACGAACAGGCGCGTCAGTTGGTCGACTCCATCGTCGAACTCGCAGTCGAGCAGGCCCTGGACGAACCAGATCTCGGGGAAGCGGTAGGTCATCGCCCCGAGCCCCGCTGCGGCGATCACCGGATCGAGCTCGGGATCGACGAACCCCCTGCGCTGAAGGCTACGGATGGAGCCGGCGACCTGCGCTCCGTAGTAGCGGTGGCGCTCGTTCCGCATGGCGTTGACGTGTTCGTCGAATCGTGACACCTGCTCAATGACCCGCATGATCCGCGCCTCGTCGCGGTAGCTCTCGAGGTGTCTGCGGATCGCCTCGCGGATCCGTTCGTAGGGGCTCGCGGTCGAGGAGGGGTCCAGGATGACGCTGGTGAAGGGCGCGCTGAGGAGCTCCTCGACTTCTGCCGCCACCTCACGGAACACCTCTTCCTTGGAATCGAAGTAGTGGTAGAACGAGCCGTGGGAGAGCCCGGCCCGCTCGGCGATGTCCGAGATGCGCGCATCGAGGAAGCCGTCCTGCTCGAACACCTCCTTTGCGGCTGCGACGACGCGCCCGCGTCTCAATGCCCTTGCGCGAGCGCGGGCCCGTTGGGCCGTTCGGCCGCAAGCGAGGACGCAGTGGACACATCGGCCTCCTTCTTCATGCGCCGTCCCGTTGCAGCAGGAGCACGCCCGAGGGCGTGCCGCCGCCGAAGTGACACGACCGCGGTCGTGGCGTCGTGCACCTGGCGCTCTCCGGCCTCGTGACGCAGCTGCATCACCGCTTCGTAGATGAAGCCAAAGCCGTGCGTCCGGCCCTCGGAGAGCTGGCCGCCGTGCGGGTTCAGCGGAAGCTCTCCGTCGAGGGCGATGCGCCGCCCGCCGTCGAGCCAGTCCTGGGCCTCGCCGATCCCGCAGAACCCCAGTGCCTCGAGCCACGAAATGGCGTTGAAGGTGAAGCCGTCGTAGACGAGGGCCACGTCCACGTCGGCGGGCCGCAGGCCGGTGCGGGTCCAGAGGTGCGCGGCCTGCCCCAGCACCTGCGGCTCGTGGGTGACCGTGTCCTGGTCCCACGAGATGCGCTCGAGGATCTGGGTGCCGACCGCCTCGATGCGCACCGCCGGCTTGGGCAGGTCGCCGGCGACCGACGCGTCCGACACGACGACGGCGATGGACCCGTCGCACGGCACATCGCAGTCGTAGAGGCCGAACGGCGAGGTGATCGGCCGGGCCGCCAGGTAGTCGTCCATCGTCATCGGGTCGCGGTAGATGGCGGGCGGGTTGCGCGCCGCGTTGGCCCGTGCCGTTGAGGGCGATGAGGCCGAGCATCTCGCGGGTGGCGCCGTAGCGGTGCAGGTACTGGTTGGCGTTCATGCCGATCCAGTTGGCCGCGGACAGCGCGCCGAAGGGGGCGCGCCACTCCTGCATGGCCCCCGAGACCCGGCGGCTGCCCCGTGCCCCGCCGAGCCCAAGCGTGGCAAAGGTCGACTCCCAGACCGTGCGGAAGCAGAGGACGTGGCGGCACAGCCCCGTCGCGACCGCCATGGCGGCGGCGATCACCGCGCCGCCCGGCCCGGGCAGATCGCCGCCACCGTTGATCCACGTCGGCTGGAGCCGGAGCGCCTCCTCGACCGCGGTGACCCCGCCTTCGCTCATGCCCATGGCCGCCGCCGCCGGGGTAGGTCGACAGCCCGTCGATGTCGTCGAGGGTCAGCCCGGCGTCGGCGACGGCGGCCAGGCAGGCGTCGACCGTCAGCGAGAGGGGATCGACCATCAGGCGGCGACCGAGCTTCGAGCGGCCGACGCCGCTCAGGACCGCCCGGTGCTCGAAGCGGTCCCGCTGACCGGCGCCCGGGGGACAGGCCGCTTCGGTTCTGGCACCCGGTCGACGGGGTCTGTCGCCGCCGGTCGGCTCGAACAGGGGGAGCCAGACGTCCTCCTGCTCCTCGAAGACGACCGAGACCACCTGGCCGATGTGCACGTCGTCGGGCTCGCAGCCGACGATGTTCGTCGTGAGATGGACGCTCGGGTCATCGGCCAGGGCCACGTTGGCGATGACGTAGGGTGGCTCGAATCCGGGGATCCATTGGTGGACGTTCACGGTGAAGCCCGACGACGGTCGCCCGGCCCGAGACCTCGGTCGGCCGACCACGACCGGCTCCGGCACGACGGGCAGATCGGGGTCGGCGGGTGGACCAGCTTCCCGCAGTCGTCGCACGCCTGGATGCGCAGGCAGCCGTCCTTCCCCGAGGTCCAGAACCACTCGTTCGTCGGGGTCAGTTCGGGGAGCGGTCTCATTTACCTGGGTCTCCCGTCGCGAAGATATTGACATTGACGTCGTAGTCGAACATCGCACCCCCATGATAGGGCGACCTGCCCCGAGGCACCGGTGACGGCACCGCGGCCAGGGCTGCCTGTCCGGCCAGGGGCAGCCTGTCCGGACCGGGGTGCGGGCTTCGGGCCGGGGGTGCGGGCTTCGGGCCGCGCCGGGTGATTCCCCGCTCCCAGCATCCCCTCGCAGTGCCCCACGCTCAGCCGGGTGCCGACGATCGGGGTCTCCGATGCCCTGTATGCTGCCGCGTTCCGGGCCGATTGGCCCGTCAGGCCGGGACCCACCCGTGCCTTCGCGTGCACGATTTGAGGGGATGGTGGGTCAGCACACCGGGGTCTCGGTCACGTTGCGGGGCTGCCGGGTGGTCACGACGTCGATGACGGCCCGGCTGCTGCTGGCCAACCAGCTCCGCTCGATGCCGAGATCTCGTGGAGCGTCGTGAGCGGGGACGCCTTTGACGATCCTCCCGACGACGTGTCGGTGGAGGTCGTGCCCATCCGGCGGGAGTTCGCCCTGTCCGACGTCGTCGCCTTCGTCCGGCTCTGGCGCTTCTTCCGCCGTCGGCGGTTCGACTTCGTCCAGACCCACACGCCGAAGGCGTCGTTCCTCGGGTCTGCCCGCGGCCCGGCTGAGCGGCACCACGGCCGTCTACACCATCCACGGCTCGCTGTACTTCCGTGACAACAACCGGGCCGCTAACATCCTCGGGTGGCTGTTCGAGCGCTGGTGCTGCACCTGGGCGGACCTCGTGCTCGTCCAGAGCCGCGAGGACGAGGGGTCCTGCCCGCAGCGCACGTCTGTCCGGCCGCCAAGATCCGCTACATCGGCAACGGGATCGTGATCCTGGACCGCTTCGTCGAGGCCGTGGCGCCCGGCCGTGCGAATCGACGCGGCCGATCGTGCTCATGGTGAGCCGCCTGGTGCGGGAGAAGGGATGTGCCGACTTCCTCGAGCTGGCCCGGCCGCCTCGACGGGCCGGCCGACTTCGTCCACGTGGGGCCGGTCGAAGCACGACCAGAGCGACGCCTTGAGCGCGGCGGAGATCTGCCGCCGCCGTCCGCGTACGTATCTTCGTCGGGGCGGTGGACGACATCCGGCCCTATCTGGCGGCCGCCGACGTCGTCGTCCTGCCGTCGTATCGCGAGGGGATACCCCGCGTCGCCATGGAGGCGGCCGCCGCCGGGCGGCCCGTGGTCGCCTACGACGTCCGAGGAGTGCGCGAGGTGGTCGACGCCACCACGGGCTCGCTCGTGCCCCGGGGTGACGTCGGCGCCCTTGTCACGCGTGGTCGCGGACCTCCTCGGCGACGCCGAGCGGCGCGTCGCCCTCGGGCAGGCCGGCGCGACGACGGGTCCGGGAACGCTTCTCCGAGGACGAGGTCATCGCGCGGCTCCGTAGCGTCTACGGCGAGTTGGCGGCGGCCTCGTGAGCCGCCTCGCTGTGCATGACGGTGGACGTGGAGGACTTCTACGAGGGCATGGCCGCCCTCGGCCACGACGTCGCCACGGGGTGCCGTCGGCCCCGGTGGCCTGGGTGCCCTGCTCGAGCACCTGGGCACGCTGCCGAGGGACGCCCCAGCGTGACGCTGTTCGTCGTGGGCCACTACGCGCCGGGGTCAGGTCCACGTTGGCCGAGTTCGCGGCGGCCGGCCACGAGATCGCCAGCCACGGCCCCGACCACGGCCGGCTTCCGGTGCAGGGCGATCGCCGATTGGCTGCGCCGGGGGCGCGAGATGCTCGAGGACCTTCTGCGGGTCCCCGTGACGGGGTTTCGCTCGCCGCGCTTCGACGTGCCGGCGGCGGTCGGTCTGGCGCGTACCGGGACCAGTTGGCCGAGGCCGGGTACGACTACGTCTCCGACACCTCGCTGCCTGGGGGCCGCCTCGCCGGTGCGCGAGCTCCCCGTGCTGCAGTGGCGCGGCGTGCGCGTCGGCGGGGGCAGCTACCAGCGTCTGCTGCCTCAGGCCGCCGTGACCCGGGCGGTGGCGCGACGATCAGCCGGGCCGGCGGTGCTCTACTACCACTCCTACGACTTCGACGGCACCGTGCCCGGGCTGCGCGAGGTGCGCTCGTCGCAGCTGGCCAAGCAGGTGCTCGGCCGACGGCCGGATCGCCACCATCTTCGAGGACCTGACGAGACGATTCGGAAGCGAGACCTGTCGCCATGCCGCAAGCTGAGTCCGCAGAGTTCGACAGCTATTTCCACGAGCGCGCCTCGCGCTTCGCCGCCTTCTACCGCAGCGAGCCGGTGGCGCGCGCTGCTCGGCCGGGGACCGCTGTTCGACCGTCTGCGCAGGAGCCGTGGACATCGTCGGCCGCTGCGGGGCCCGTCGGGTCCTCGACGTGGGATGTGGGAGCGGGCCTCTGTTCGCTCCGCTCGCGAAGCGGGGTGTGCACGTGACCGGCATCGACCCGGCCCCGGCCATGGTGGCTCTGGCCCGCCGCGAGGCGTCGGCCCATCCCGGCCTGGTCGATGTCGAACAGCGCGGCTGGGAGAAGATCGACGAGGTCGACGCCTACGACGCGGCAGTGGCGCTGGGCGTGTTCGACTACGTGGACGAGCCCGCCGAGCTGTTGCGCCGCATGGGTCGGGCCGGCACTCACGTCGTCGGCTCGTTCCCCGCCCCCGGGCTGCGCCTCCGGCTCCGCCAGGTCCGCTACGGCGCCCGCGGTGTGCACGTCCACGGCTATCGGCGCTCGGATCTCGACAACCTGGCCGCGACCTGCGGCCTCGACGTGGCGAAGGTGGACCCCCTCGGTCGGGCCGGCTACCTCGTGATGTTCTCTCGGCCCGCTCCCGCGGACGACGGGCAACAGGCCGCTCAGGACGCGAGGCGCACCGCGCGGATGTGACGTCGACGCCGGACCGCGCGCCGTGCTGGCGCGTGTCGGCTGCCTTCCGGATGGATCTCCGGGAAAACCTCTCGCTCGAAGCGAGGCGCAAGATCCTGGGCGAGAACGCCCGCAGGTTGTACCGGCTCTGGTGGGAAGTAGCGTTCGGACGATGAAGATTGGCCACTGGATCGACGGCCGGGCCGTTGAGGGCAATTCGGGCCGAACGGCTCCCGTCTTCGACCCGGCGGCAGGGACGCAGACGGCTGAGGTGGCGCTGGCGTCGGCGGGCGAAGTCGACGCGGCCGTGACCGTCGCCGTCAGGGCCGCCGCCGACTGGGGGTCGTCGTCGCTCAGCACGAGGACCAATCTCCTCTTCCGTCTGCGTGAGCTGCTCGCCGCCGGCCGGGACGAGCTGGCCGCAGCCGTCACCCGCGAGCACGGCAAGGTGCTCGACGACGCCCGGGGCGAGGTCGCTCGGGGACTCGAGAACGTCGAGTTCGCGTGCGGCATCCCGCACCTCCTGAAGGGCGCGGCAGCCTCGGAGGTGTCGACTGGGATCGACATCCGCACCGTCCTGCAGCCCGTCGGCGTCGTGGCCGGTATCACACCGTTCAACTTCCCGGTGATGGTGCCCCTCTGGATGATGGCCAACGCCATCGCCTGTGGAAACACGTTCTTGCTGAAGCCTTCCGAGAAGGATCCGTCCGCCTCCCTGATCCTGGCCGACATGGTGCGGCGCGCCGGCTTCCCCGACGGCGTGGTCAACGTCGTGCAGGGCGACGGCGAGGCGGTAGACGCTCTGCTCTCCCACCCTGAGGTCGGAGCCGTTTCGTTCGTGGGCAGCACCAACGTGGCACGCCACATCTACGAGACCGGCACACGCAATGGCAAACGCGTCCAGGCTCTCGGGGGCGCCAAGAACCACATGGTCGTGCTCCCGGACGCCGACGTGGCCGCCGCCGCGGACGCGGCGGTGTCAGCCGGATACGGTTCGGCGGGCGAGCGATGCATGGCCATCTCGGTGCTGGTAGCGGTCGGCGCGGTCGCGGACGAGTTGGTCGAGGCGATCGCGGTCGCGGATCCCCGGCGTGGTGGTCGGTCCCGGCGACGATCCGTCTTCCATGATGGGGCCCCTGATCACCTCCGAGCACCGCGATCGAGTGCGGGCCTACGTGGAGCACGCCGCGGACGAAGGGGCGCGAGTCGTCGTCGACGGGTCGGACGCTCCTCGCCCGGATGGATTCTTCTTGGGTTGCTCGCTCCTCGACGACGTGAAGCCCGGGATGCGGGTGTACGACGACGAGATCTTCGGCCCGGTGCTGGGCGTCGTGCGGGTCCCGAGCCTCGAGGAGGCGATCGCGCTGGTGAACGCAAACCGGTATGGCAACGGGACGGCGATCTTCACCCGTGACGGGGAGCGGCCCGCCGATTCGAGCGGGACATTCAGGTCGGCATGGTCGGGGTCAACGTGCCGATTCCCGTTCCAGTGGCGTCGCATTCGTTCGGCGGTTGGAAGGACTCCCTCTTCGGAGACGCGGCGATCTACGGGCCCGAGGGGATCCGCTTCTACACCCGTCCCAAGGTGGTGACGTCCCGGTGGCCCGAGCCCGAAACCAGCCGGATCGACCTGGGGTTCCCCACCACCCGCTAGCCGGGCGGTGGGGTCTACGCTTTGCCGGCGCAACGGCACGTGTCGGCCGCGATCCGCAAAGATCAGTTCGGTATCGGCACGCCCGGTGCTCACGCGGAGCGGCGAGTCACCGGTCTGTCCTGAAGCTCAGGCGCGCCGCGTGTCGTGTTCGTCCATTCGGGCCTGACCATTCGATCGGCGCGGACACAGCGGGTCGAGGATTCCCCGCCACGTGGCGGCGACGGCGGAAAGACTGAAGTGTTCCAGACAATGTGCCTGGGCGGCTGCGCCCATGGCCCGGCGCCGGGCAGGGTCCCCGACGAGGGCGGCGGCCGCGTCCACCAGGGCGTCGAAGTCGTCGACCTTGACGACCAACCCAGAGTCGCCGTCGAGGACGATGCTGCTGACGCCGCCGGTGGCGGTGGCCACGACCGGGACACCGCTCAACCCGGCCTCAATGAGCACCCCGGGCATGCCCTCGCCCGCCCAGAGGCTCGGGAACACGAACACGTCGGTGCCTCGGAGCAGCTCGGCGACGTCGCGGCGACGCCCGAGCAGCTCGACGCCAGCCTCGGTGGCGGGACCTTCTAACTCGCTCCGCATCGGGCCGTCGCCCACGACGCGTCGCCCTCGACGAGAAGCCCCCGGGCGCGGAGGGCGGCGACGAGGGCGATGAACCGATCGGGACGCTTCTGCGTGGTGAGGGCTCCCACGAAGGTGAGGACAGGGATGTCGCGGAGGGGCGACTCGAGGTCGGGGTGGAACTCGTTCGGATCGCGGCCGTTCGGAGCGAGGACCGAGCGGGCGGGTGGCACGCGGAGGCGCTGGCGACACTCGTCGAGGACCTCCTGGCCCTCCGCCGCCACCAGCGCTGCCCGGTTCATGAGGAACTTCCACATGGCCTCACGCAGGGGGTCGAGGCGCTCCTCCGCGATCGTCCCGATCGCGTAATAGACCAGGGGCACCCGTGTGTCGACGGTGGCGGGAACGAGGTACTTCAGTGGGTCTCCGCCGTGGGCGACGACGACCGCGGGCGCCAGGCGCCGCAAGGCCGAGCGCAATTGCACGACCAAGCCTGGGCGGAAGCCACGTGCCGCGCGTTCGCCGGCGGGATAACCGACCGAATGCTCGACGAGCACGTCGTCGGGCCCGTCGAGCAGGCAGAGCAGCTCGTGTCGGCGGACGCCGGGCTCGTCCAATTGATCCGCAATCGCCCGGGCCTCAATCTGGGCCCCGCGGGCCACCGCCGTCGGGATGACGTGCAGCACCAAGGGCTCGTGTGCTTGTTCTGTTGCTGCCATCGACCGTCACCCTCCGTTCTCGGCGACCCTATATGAACACCGAATCGAGCCCCGAATCGACTCCCTGTCGACAGTTGCGTATGAGCAGTTGCACCTGTGTCCGACTCATTGCAGTCAACGCGCAAGGGACCAGGGCTTCCGGCTGTCAAGTGGACGGCCCACCATTACTTGATTGGTCGTTCCGCACGCGTGGACAATGCCCACACGTGTTCGAGGCGGACGTCGAAGAAGGCGAGAAGCAAGTCGGACTTCCGAGCGACTCCGGGAGCATTCTGATCGGCGCGCTCGCTCTCGGCCTGGACGACGTCGTGATGGCGAAGAAGCGCAAAGGGGTCCGCTCCGCAGGGTCGACAAAATTCGCCCTTACGGGTTGCTCGTTGTCGACCGAGCCCGGTTGTCGACCGAGCCCGCCAGCACTCGCGTTGACCCGTATTTGATATTGACGTCGCAGTCAAAATCAAGATAGCCTACGAGCATGGCCAGGACACTCGACTATCCCACCTTCGACGCCGACAACCACATGTACGAGACGCGGGACTCGTTCACGCGCCACCTGCCGGACCGGTACAAGAGCGCGATCGAGTACGTCGAACTGCACGGGCGAACGAAGATCATGATCCGCGGGACGGTGAGCGACTACATCCCGAACCCGACTTTCGACGTCGTGGCCCGACCCGGGGCTCAAGAGGAGTACTACCGGAACGGCAATCCGGAGGGAAAGTCGTACCGGGAGATCGTCGGTGAGCCGATGCGCTCCATCCCCGGGTTCCGCGAGCCCGGTCCGCGCGTCGAGCTCATGGACGAGCTCGGCGTGGACCAGTCGCTGATGTTCCCGACTCTGGCCAGCCTGCTCGAGGAGCGTATGCGTGACGACCTCGAGCTCACGCATGCCGCCATCCACGCGCTGAACGAGTGGATGTACGAAGAGTGGCAGTTCGAGTACGAGAACAGGATCTTCGCGACGCCTGTGATCACGCTCCCCATCGTGGAGAAGGCGATCGAGGAGCTCGAGTGGGTGGTCGAGCGCGGCGCGAAGGCCGTCCTCATCCGTCCGGCCCCGGTCCCTGGATATCGCGGCTCGCGGTCGTTCGGGTATCCCGAGTTCGACCCCTTCTGGCAGGCGGTCGTCGACGCCGACGTCCTCGTCGCGATGCATTCGTCCGACAGCGGTTACTCGCGCTACCAGGCCGACTGGACGGGTCCGCAGGAGATGCTGCCCTTCCGGTTGGACTCGTTCCGCATGATGACGAGCAAAGGCCGACCGGTGGAGGACACGATGGCGGCGTTCGTGTGCCACGGTGTCCTGGCCCGATTCCCGGATCTCCGGGTCGCCTCCATCGAGAGCGGAGGAGACTGGGTGGCGCCGTTCCTCGACCACCTCGCAGACGTCAAGCACAAGATGCCGCAGACCTTCGACGGCGACCCGGTCGAGCAGTTCAAGCGAAGCGTCTACGTGAGCCCCTTCCACGAGGACAACTTCGAGGTGCTCATTGACGCCATCGGCGCCGACCACCTCCTCTTCGGTTCGGACTACCCGCACCCTGAAGGGCTCGCCGAGCCGTGCACCTTTGTCGATCGCCTGCCCGCGGGCCTCGCGGCGCAAGACGTACGCAACATCATGGGCGGGAATTTGGGCCGGATCATGAAGGTGGAAGTCCCTGTGGGTGCCGGCACGTAGCCGGCACGGCCGAGGTGCGGGGGGCAGCCCCTCCTCCATTCCCAAACGTCGCCGTCCTGTCCCGCGGTGGGCCACGTATGCGGTGGTTCCGGGTCCGACGGTAGGGTCACCACTGGAACCGATCCGCGGAGAAGGAGCCCCAATGCCCGACTACAAGTACATCCTGTACGAGACACTGGACTCGGGCCGCGTGGCGCGCATCATGCTGAACCGGCCCGACTCCCGCAACGCGCAGAATCGCGGCCTGCTGGTCGAGCTCAACGAGGCGTTCTTGCAGGCGGAGGCCGACGACGAGGTGCGGGTCGTGATCCTCGGCGGGACGGGACCGATGTTCTCCTCGGGCCACGATCTCGGCTCCAAGGCCGCGAGAGAAGAGGGGATGCCGGGGCCGAACCAGCACCCGACACGGATGATCAACGGCGCCACACGGAAGGGGTCCGAGGGCTTGATGCTCCAGGAGTGGCACTACTTCTTCGAGAACACACGCAGGTGGCGCAACCTCCGCAAGATCACGATCGGACAGGCGCACGGAGACGTGTACGCGGCGGGCCTCATGCTTCTCTGGGCGTGCGACCTCATCGTGTGCGCCGAGGGCACGCGCTTCGCCGACGTCGTCGGGACCAGGCTCGGCATGTGCGGTGTCGAGTACTTCGCCCACCCGTGGGAATTCGGGCCACGCAGGGCGAAGGAGCTGCTCCTCACGGGGGATTCTGTCGACGCTGACGAGGCGCACCAGCTGGGCATGGTGAGCAAGGTGTTTCCGCCCGATGAGCTCGGGGACCGCACCCTCGAGTTCGCCCAGCGGATCTCCGAGCTGCCGACGATGACCGCCCTACTGATCAAGGAGGCGGTCAACCAGTCCGTCGACAACATGGGCTTCTACAACGCCCTCAACGCCTGCTTCACGCTGCACGAGCTCAACCACTCCCACTGGGCCTGGGTGAACGAGGACCGGTTCCCGGTGGCCAAGGAGGACTCGGGCATCCCCAACTGGAAGGAGGCGCCGCCCATCGTGCCGGCGCGTAAGGACAAGGTGCGCGCCGAAGGCTGAGCAGCGTCGGGCTCAGGAAGGAGGCAAGCCGCGCTGCCTCGCCGTTGTTGAGCTGATTTCCGGATTTGGAAATCGTCCTCTCACACCCGCCCAACGAACTGTGGCGTAGCCTGGGGATCACGAGCGGGTCCGGTCGAATACCCAGGTCAAAGGCAGAAAAGGCCGTCGTGCATCGGGGTATGGGACCTCGTTAGTATCAGTATCGACGTCGATGTCAGAAACGCTGGCTCGACCTACCGGCGAGAAGGGGTGGGTCCCGCAGGATGCTGCAATTCGTGATCGCCGGCTTGGTGCTCGGAGGCATTTACGCAATCGCCTCGGCCGGCCTGGTCATCACCTACACGTCGTCGGGGATCCTGAACTTCGCGTTCGGGGCCATCGCGTTCTTCATCGCGCGCTTCTACTACTACCTCCACACCCAGGAGAGCTGGGCGATCGTCCCCTCGGCCGTCGTCTCCATCGTCATCACCGCCCCCGCCCTCGGGGTGTTCCTCTACGTCGTGCTCTTCCGTCACCTGCGGCTGTCCTCGCCGTTGATCAAGGTGGTGGCCACCATCGGTTTGCTCGTCGCCATCCCGTCGGTCGCCACCCTGATCTTCGGGAACCAGGCGATCCAACAGGCGCCCGGCCTGGCGCCGGAACCGGTGCGCGTCTTCGACTTCCTGGGTGTCCCCGTCACCATGGACCAGGTCATCGTCTACGCGTGTGTCGTCGCGACCGTCCTCATCGGGGCCGGGGTGCTGCGCTACACCGAAATCGGCCTGAAGGTGCGCGCCATGGTCGACTCCCCCGCCATGACGGACCTCTCCGGCACCAATCCCACGGCGATCGCCGTCGGGGTCTGGGCGGTCGCCACCTTCTTCGCCGGGCTGACCGGTGTCCTCGCCGCGCCCATCATCGGCCTGGATTCGGGGAACTTCACGCTCCTCATCGCGGCCTCGTTCGCGGCCGTCGTCGCCGCGAGGCTGCGAAGCCTCCCGATCGCGGTCGGTCGTCGGCCTGCTCATGGGTGTCGCGACGTCGCTCTTCCAGCGGTACCTCCCGCCGGCCAGCCAGTGGACGACCGAGATCATCGACGCGATCCCCTTCATGGTGATCGCGCTGTTCCTGATCTACAGCCTGGTACGCCGAGGCAAGGTGGGGGAGTCGGACGGATGGGGAGGCGCACTCGACCGCGCCATCACGCCACAGGGCGAGAGCCGACTGGCGGGGTCGACCAGCAACCTGGTCGAGACCGCGTCCATGGGTTTCCTCGGGAAGTACGCCGGCCCGCTTCTGCTCATCGCCGTGGTCGGGGCGATCCCCCTGATTGTCCAGGGCTACTGGGTGGGACTCTTCGCCCAGGCCTTCGCGTACGCCATCATTTTCCTCTCCTGGACCATCGTCACGGGCGAGGGCGGCATGCTCTGGCTCTGCCAGATCACCTTCGCCGGCGTGGGCGCGTTGACCACGGCTCAGCTGGCCAACAACCACGGCTGGCCGGTGCTCGCGGCGGCGCTCGTCGGCGGGCTCGTCGCGGGGGCCATGGGAGCCATCGTTGGCTTTCTCAGCATCAGGCTGGGCGACCTCTACGTGGCTCTCGTCACGCTGACTTTCGGTCTCCTCATGGAGAGCTTGGTCTTCACCCTGCCTTCGTTCGTCAACCAGGGCCTCGGGTTGAACCTCAACCGGCCCGGATTCGCGTCCTCGGACCTGTCGTTCACGTATCTCTGCCTGGTTGTGTTCGTGGTGCTGTCCCTGTTCATCGTGAACTTCCGACGCTCCACGACAGGTCTGGCTCTCAACGCCGCTCGATGGAGTGACGCCGGGCGCGCGGACATCGGGGATCAGCGTCGTGCAGATGAAGGTGATCGCCGGTGCTCTTGCGGCCATGATCGCGGGGATCGGAGGTGCGCTCCTCGCGCTCGCACAGACGACGTTCCAGCCCGCCGAGTTCGCGACCTTCGCCGGGATCGTCTGGCTCGCCGTCCTCGTGACCATCGGGGTGCGCTCGACCACAGCCGCCCTCATCGCGGGCATCGCGTTCGTCTTCCCGGCGGCCCTGCTGCAGTATTTCCTGTCTTCGTGGACCTCGCTTCCCAATTGGCTGCCTGTCCTCTTCGGTCTCGGCGCCATCTCGGCCGCCAAGTACCCCGACGGTGCGCTGGCCGAGAACAGCCGGAAGCTGCGCCGGCTCATGGTCAGGTCGCGTCCCGTCCGGGTCGAGGGCGGCCAGCCGGGTGAGGCGCCGAGCGCGACCGCCGAACCAGATTCCGTCGAGGCGGCCCCCCGAGTGGCGGGGAATGTCCTGTGACGATGCCGTCCGCTTCGGGCGAAGTCGTCACGGCCAGAGCGGCACCTGCTCTGTCCGCCGCAGGGGTGACCGTGCGTTTCGGCGGGCTCACGGCGCTCTCCAATGTGTCCATCGAGGTGCAGCCCGGCGAGATCGCCGGCCTGGTGGGGCCCAACGGCGCAGGCAAGTCGACGCTCCTCGGCGTGCTCTCGGGCCTCCTTCGTCCCAACGCCGGCCGGGTACACCTGCTCGGCGTCGATGTCACCGACACCTCTCCTCGGGCGCGAGCGAACCGCGGGCTGGCGCGGACCTTCCAACAGCCCGAGCTCTTCATGGGCCTCACCGTGCGTGAGCACCTGGTCCTGGCCTATCGGGCGCGGACGGCGCGGGCTCGACTCTGGCGGGACATGCTCGACCCTCGCTCCCTCCTCCCCCCGTCGAAGGCCGAGACCGAGCGGGTCGACTCCCTGCTCGAGCTGTTGAATCTCACCCGGGTGGCGAAGGCGCCCGTGGCTGCGCTGCCGCTCGGCATCGCCCGACTGGTCGAGGTCGGGCGGGCCTTGGCCAGCGACCCCCAAGTCCTCCTCCTCGACGAGCCGCTCTCGGGGCTCGACATGAATGCGTCGGACAACCTGCTCTCGGTGTTCCGGCAGATCGTGGACCACAACGAGCATCCCTTGTCCGTGGTCATGGTCGAGCACGACGTCGCGGCGGTCCTGGCCCTCTCGAGCATCGTCTTCGTCCTCGACTTCGGGGAACGGATTGCCGTCGGCAGCCCCGAGGAGATCCGGAACGACCAGGCGGTGCGGTCGGCGTATCTCGGCGACGCCGAACCGGTGGGTCGCACGGGGCCGGCGCCGGCAATGCATCAAGTTCAAATGCCAGTCGGCGAGGGAACGTGACCGATCCGATCCTCGAGGTCGAGAGCCTCGATGTGTCGTACGGCTCCTCGAAGGCACTGTTCGGCGTCTCCCTCGCCGTGCAGCCGGGTACCGTGCTCGCCGTCCTCGGCGCCAATGGTGCCGGCAAGAGCACGCTCGCCCGGGCGGTGTCCGGGTTGGTGGCTCCGAGCGGGGGACGGGTCCGTTTTCAAGGACGGGACGTGACGGGGATGCCGGCGCACCGGATCCGCAAGCTGGGACTCACGTACATCCCGGAGGGCCGTGGCATCTTCCCCGGTCTCTCGGTCGTCGACAACCTGCGCATGGCGGTGGCCCAGGAGCGCCGGCAGGAGAGGCCGCAGGCGATAGAACGGGCCATCGAGCACTTCCCGGTTCTCGGGACTCGGACTGGCCAGCGAGCGGGGAGCCTTTCCGGGGGCGAGCAACAGATGCTCGCCATGGCTCGGGCGCTGGCAGTGTCGCCCAAGCTGGTGATCGCCGACGAGATGTCCCTCGGCCTCGCGCCCATGGTGGCCGAGTCCGTGTTCGAGGGGCTCGAGGCAGCCCGGCGGTCGGGGATCACCGTCGTGCTGAGCGAGCAGTTCGTGCACCGGGCCCTCGCCATGGCGGACAACTGCCTCATCCTGACCCGGGGGCATGTCGGCTGGTAGGCCCTGCTTCGGAGGCCGGCACGGAGGTCATCAACCGCTACCTGGGCGAAGCCGAGGCCCCGACCCCCACCGGTGCGTCGAACTGACTTACAATAACGCCTCTCGCTCTGAGCGAGATGGTGGTTCTCCGCAACCACCTATTCGCGTTCACACAGGCGGCACCAAGGGTTCCCGAGAGGGATGAGGGAGGGTTACAAGTGCGACACTCGATCACCGTCGGACGTCTTGGCGCGGCGCTGGTCGTCGGAGGGGCGGGCCTGGTGCCCGTCGCCCTGGCCACCTCGGAGGCGTCCGCCGCACCGGCACCCATCACCATCGCCTACGTCACGGACCTGACCGGGCCAGGCGCGGCCGAGAACTCGAGCTCTCCCGCCGGGTTCCAGGCCCGCATCGCCCTGCAGAACGCCGAGGGCGGCGTGCACGGGCACAAGCTCGTCCCGCTGATCCTCGACGACCAGACCAGCCCTTCGGAGATCGCGACGGCCGTCCAAGAGGCGGACTCGAAGGCGTTCGGCATCGTGTCGCAGAGCCCCCTGATGTTCCTCGCGGCCAAGTACCCGAATCAGCAGGGCGTGCCGGTCACGGGCACCTACGACGACGGCCCCGAGTGGGGGACGAAGCCCTACACGAACATGTTCGCCTCCGACGAAGGCAGCGTGAATCCCAAGTATCCCGTCAACACCCAGATCGGGGACTTCCTCAAGTCGCATGGGGGTACGGTTCTCGGGGCGTACGGCTACGGCATCTCCCCGTCGTCCGCCCGCGCCGCCGTCCAGAGCGCGGACTCGTTCAAGCACGCGGGAGGCAAGGTTGGGGTGCTCGACACGTCCGTCCCCTTCGGCGGCGTGGCGTTCACCAGCGCCGCCCTGGTGGCCAAGCAGAACGGCGTGAACGCCATCGTGCCGGGCATGGACTCGAACTCGAACTACGCCCTGGCGACGGCGCTCAAGCAGGCCGGCGTCAAGTTCAAGGCGCTGTTCGCCACCGGGTACCAGCCCGACATCATCCACGGGCCGGCCTGGGGCGCGGTCCAGGGCGACTACTTCCTATCGCTGTTCCGGCCGTGGGCCCTCCCCAACGCGGGCACCCAGCAGATGCAGGCGGCGATGGAGAAGTACGCACATCTCCCCAAGAGCCAGTTCGCCGACTTCGGCCAGGAGGAAGCCTGGGCGGGGGCGGACCTCATGATCAAGGGTCTGGAGATGGCAGGCTCGAACCCGACCCGGTCCGCCGTCATCAAGGACCTGCGGAGCTTGAAGTCCTACAACGACAACGGGATGCTGCCCCAGAGCATCAACTACTCCACGATCTTCGGGCACGATCTGCCCAAGCAGTGCACCTGGATCATGCAGGCCCAGAAGAACGGGTTCACACCTGTCTCCGCACAGCCGACCTGCGGAACCGACATCCCAGGTACGTCGACGGCCAGCGTCGGTAGCAGCAGCTAGCGCAACCGCCACTCAACGCGGTTTCTCTGACCGTCGCGGAGCGGACAAGAGCCCGGCTCGGCGCGAGATCAGCGATGCCCTATTTCTGACTCGCGAGTCTCGGCCGGGGTCGGGAGGTCGTGGTCGACCGTGACTCGAGTCTCGTCGAAGCTCAGGAACCCTCCCAACGGAGACGACTCGGGTAGCGGGTCCTCGTAACTCCACGCGATGTCGGCGACCTCGACCTTCCCTATACGGGCGGTCCAATAGGTAGCGGTCCCTTTGTACGGGCAGTAGGTATGGGTCTCGCTCCGCTGGAGCAGGTCCATGCGCACGTGGGAGGGCTCGACGTAGAGGCGGGGTTCGAGGGCGGTCTCGTAAACCACCAACGTGCTGGCGCAGTCGACCAGGGTCACCCCGTTCGCCTCGACGCGGAGCTTGCGCCCGGACCGGAGGCAGTCGACCCGGTGGTACGGGTTGCGGGGATGTCCGAACACCTCCTCGTCCTCCTCGAACCAGGAGTCGACACCATCCCATTCGACCGTGACGTACCCGGGTGTGTCGGGTTCGGGTACTGGCTCCGGAACATGCCCGTCCACGTCGCCGGCGGGAAAGCTGTAGACCGGCGGCCGTCCCGGACGGTGCACGAGGAGGACGCGCTCGCTGTCGATCACCGTACGCCCGTCCTTGGTCGCCCTCACCCGACGCCGGTAGGGCTCGATATAAGCCACGCGCTCGGGCACCGGAGCGCTGAAACGACCGGCCGGCCGGGAGCTCAGAGGCCCGCGACCCGTGGTGAGGCTCACAGCGCGGTGCGCTCGTCTCTGGTCGGGTCCGTTCCGGGGAACGGGCGCACCATGGCCTCCACGGTGAAGGACGCCAGCAGCTGCCCGCCTTCGGCGTGCACGCGGCATTCGGAGTGCGTCATGCCGTCGCCGGCGAAGGTCGAGAGATGGTGGTAGAGCATCCACTCGTCGGCTTTGACCTCTTGGTGCAGCGACAGGTTGATGGCGTTGATCGCCGTCGAGAGGCTGCGGTGCGCCTGGTCCTGCCCGATCCCGACGTGGGGCCGGAGGGCGGCCGCGATCGACATGTGCCCGGTGAATTGCGCCAGCAGTGCGGAGTGCATCACGGGGTCGGCGGGGACGTCCCGGAACCGGACCCAGCAGTCGAGCGTCGGCGGCCCGAGGGGAGCAGCGGGGTCCCCCGTGTAGGCGTCGTCGACGATCCGGAGGTCGCGGCCGGTCACCCCCATATCGTACGGGGGGCATTCATAGGGACCCGGCACGACCGGCGGCGTCGCCTCGTGGTGGATGACCTCCTCCGCGGTCGTGTCGAGCAGGACGGTACCCGCGCCGCAGCAACGGCCGGCCTGAAGGACGCGAACCGCCAGGCCGGTGAACGTCCTCCCCGCGCTCAGCTCCTCGAGCTCGAACCGGAGGGGGAGGCCGGCGTCGGCCGGCCGCAGGAACAGCATCCCCGCTAACACCGGGCGACGGTCGGTGGCGTGGCGACCGGCGGCCACGATGGCCTGCGCCAGCATCTGGCTCCCCTCGACCACCGGGCGTCTCCCGTCGCTGCGGGCGATGGCGACGAAACGGAGGTCGCCATCGGGCCGAACGTCCAGGATCTCCATCAGGTGTGATGCGTCGCCCCAGGTGGGAAACCTCTTTACGGTGCGCTCGCGCTCGGAGGCACCCAAGGGTGCGTCCACCACCTCGATCCGGACCAGGTCGGCCTCGAAGACGCCGTGTCCCGCCAGCGGCATCAGGGACGGGCGCGGTTCGGTGACGACCCTCAGTACTTCGCCGCCGCCGGGCTCGGCGCTCCAGCCCTCAATCACACCCACATCGGAAGACTGACGGGTCCCTCTCGTCAGCGGCGCAAAGTCGATCTCGCGTTGAGGGAAGTACAGAGCGGCTGGTTCCCCCACCGCTTCCAGACAGAGGCATGCGTCCGACTCGGCGATCTTCACATCGCCCAGCCACGCCCGCGCCAAATATGGGTACGGGTACGGCTCGATCTTCACGTCCGGGCCGGACGGCTGCGCCTGTTCACACCGGTGTGGGTGGGGTCTTGCGCGGTGTCACCGTGACCGAAGGCATGCCGATGCTGCCGCCGTGGCGAACGAGCGAGTCGACGACGGTGACGAGCTCGTCGACCTCAATGAGCGAATCGCTCAGGTACTTCCGCTCCATCCACTTGGTGCCGAAATGAACCGCCCGGTCCTGGTCCCAGTCGTCGGCGAATCCGGTCATCGAGTCGCCTTCGCCACCGGCGCAGTCACCGACCACCAGCCGGGTGAAGCCCACCGAAGGGTGCTCGGCGCGCCAGGCCTCGACCAGTTTGTCCAGCGCGGCCTTGCTGACGCCATAGGCGCCGAGCCCTGGCCACGGCGGGGTGAGCGAGGCACTCACCGAAGACAGGTACACGGCGATGCCGTTCGTCGCGGTCAGATGCGTGATGGCGGCGGTGGTCACGAGCGCGGCGCCGATCACGTTGGTGTCGAACACCCGCCGCCACGTGTCGACATCGGTGTCGACCAGGCTGGCCAGCGGACCGATGGCCGGCGTGTAGACGAGCGCGTCGATGCCGCCGAGCCGGGCGGCCGCCTCCTCCATGGCGGAGCGGCACGATGCGGGGTCCGTGACGTCGCATACCAGTGCGACCGTTCCCGGGCCGGCTTCCTTGGCCGCTGCCTCGAGGCGTTCCATCCGCCGGGCCAGGAGCGCTGTCTGTGCTCCCCGCTTGGCCAGTCCCACGCCGATGCAACGTCCCAAACCGCTCGACGCTCCGACGACCACCGTACGCACCGCGATACCTCCGCTCTCCGTGTCCGTTCCGATGTTAAGCATTCGTCGCCGGGTCGCCGAACGTCACGACGACCTTGCCCAGGGCGCGCCGCCCCGCCACCTCGTCGAGGGCATCCCCGACGCGTTCGAGCGGATGGATCGACGAGACGTAGGGCCGCATACCGCCCGCTACCAATTGGCTCAACGCGGCGTCCCCCCGCCGTACCGCCTCGGGCACGTTCTCCATGACGCCCCGCAACTCGAAGCCGCGGATGTGCGCACCTTTGAGCAGCACGAGGTTGAGGGGGATCCGCGGGATCTCGCCCGCGGCGAAGCCGACGCTCACGAAGCGCGCACCCGAACGCGTCGCCCGGAACGCCTGCTCGGAGAGGTCCCCGCCGACAGGGTCGACGACCACGTCGGCCCCTCCTCCCGTGAGGTCCTTCAGACGCTCCTTCACCGGCTCACTCGAGTAGTCGACACCCGCGTCGGCCCCTCGACCCACGGCCAACGCCACGCGCGCAGCCGATGAAGCGACCGCGACCACCCGCATTCCGAGCCGATGGGCGATGTCGACGGCGGCGAGGCCGACGCCGCCCGCCGCGCCGAGCACCACCACGGTCTCGCCTGGCCGCGCTTCGCCGATCGTCAGCAGCGAGTGGTAGGCGGTCGTGTAGGCGACCCTGAAGGCCGATCCCTCGACGTAGTCGAGCCCCCCTGGCAGCGGCTGCACCGAGCGCGCCGGAAGGACGACCCGCTCCGCGAAGGCCCCGACGAACATCGTGCCGAGGACCCGGTCGCCAACGTGCACGTTTTCGACCCGTTCCCCGACCGCCACCACGTCCCCGGCGAATTCACTGCCGGGGACGAAGGGGGGTTCGACCTTGACTTGATAGGTGCCCGCGACGATCAGCACGTCGGGGAAGTTCACCGCCGCCGCCCGCACTGCCACCTCGACGTCGTCGGGGCCCGGCGAGGTGTGAGCGATCTCGGCCACCTCCACACCCGAGACCGGGCCGAGCCGCCGGCACAGCGCGGCGCAGATCAGCTCCTCGGTGTTCACGGACGGATCGGTGGTCACAGACAGAGCGGGACTCAATGCCCGGAATTCATGTCGACACGATGGCCACACCCGCCGTGCCCGGGGCCCCGTAGAGCTGGCTGTACCCCACCCTGGGCGTGCCGGGCACCTGGCGGTCCCCGGCTTGGCCGCGCAACTGCAGGACGAGCTCGTGGATCTGTCGCAGGCCCGACGCCCCGATCGGCTCGCCGTTGGCGATAAGGCCGCCGTCGGTGTTGACCGGCAGGCTCCCGCCGATCTCGGTTGCACCCTCGGCCAGCATCGCTTCTTGTTCGCCGTCCTTGCAGAACCCGTTCTCGGCCATGTGGATCACCTCTGCTCCGGCGTCGGTGTCCTGGAGCTGTACCACGTCGACGTCCTCGGGCCCGAGGCCCGACGCTTCGTACGCCGCGCGCGAGGCGTCGACCGTCGGGGCGTCCGCACGATCGAGCGGGAGCCAGGGACTGTGGACTTCGAACGCACCGAGCCGCCGCGTCCGTACGACCGAAGCCCGCAGGTAGATCGGCTTCGACGAGTAGCGCGTCGCCACGTCCGCCCGGCACAGGACGACGGCGGCGGCGCCCTCGTCGGGCGAGCAGAACATGTACTGGGTCAGCGGATCGTTGACCAGAGGGGATCCGAGAATCGCCTCCTCGGTCAGTGCCTGGCGCCTGAAGGCGTTCGGATTCAGCGTTCCGTTGCGATAGTTCTTGGCCGCCACCCTCGCCAGCGTCTGCGGCGTGATCCCGTAGTCGTGCATGTAGCGCTGGAGCTTCATGGCAAAGAACTTGGGGGTAAGGAAGAGCCCCGTCTCGCCGTACCAGGCGCCGACGCCGTATTGGACGGGATCGGCGGCGAAGGCACCGGGCAGGTGCTTGTCCATCCCGACCGCGACACCCAGATCGTGTTCACCGAGGCGGATGGTGTTGGCGGCCTGCGTGAGCGCGCTGGCCGCGGTGGCACAGCCGTTGTAGACGTCGGTGAACGGAAGTCCCGTGAGGCCCAGGAAGTTCACGACTGCATCCGGGTTGTCGACCTCGTAACTGCCGCCGAAGGCGAACTGCACGTCCTTCCAGGTCACCCCCGCGTCGGCGAGGGCGAGGCGGACGGCCTGTGCACCCATCTCGATCGCGGAGACCCCGGGGAACCGACCGAACGGCCGGAGCCCGACCCCGACGATGGCGACGTCGTCCATAGGAATCTCAGTTCTCCGTAACCGGTCGGAATGCGTAGGTCAGGACTTCGGTGCCGTCCTCGTCGGTGGCGAAGGGCACCACGGTCAGCTCCATCGGCATCCCGATCTCCAGATCCTGGTCGGCGTCACCTGCGATCCGCGCCTCCACCCGCCCCTCGGGCAGCTCGATGAAACCGACGCCGTAGGGCACGAAGTCCTGCGCCGCTTCACGGCCCAGGTAGGGGGGGTTCTTCGGCTGGAAGCGCTGACGGGTCCACGTCCACAAAGTCCCCGTGCGCGACAGCGTGGTGGGTGTGACCCGGTCGCCGCCACAACTCGGGCACGCGTCCTGGGCGGGGAAGGTGACGAAAGCGCAGGAGTCGCACCTCGAGGCGAGCAGGCGCGGCTCGTCGGAAGGCCACTCGAACAGTCCCTCGGCGACACAGCGCTGCGCCATGGCGGCTCCCGTCTTCATCCCGATGTCGACGTCGACGTCGGTATCGACGGTCAGGGTATCGGGAGGGCGGGGGAGGCCGCCAGCTGCTAGGAGCGGCCCGGGCTGCCCCGGTTGTCCGAGTTAATAGGGTCCGACCTGGGGTCAGCCTCGGCGCCGGACCATCGCCGAGCGCCGAGGCTGGTCGGTTCAGTTGGCCGTCAGCTGCACGTCCGTGTCGCTCGTGATGTACTGCGCCGTGAACGCGCCCAGCACGTGCTCGAAGGTCGTGCCGTCCAGCCCACCCGACGTGAGGACGAGGTAGGTGGAGCCCGAGGGCGGGGTGAAGCCGGCCGCGTCCTGGGCCGCAAGCGTCCCGGCCACGGACGCCGTGTCCGTCACCTTGAGGACTCCGAAGCTCGAGGTGCTGGCCAGCCCCGGCTCGTATTGAGCCGTGCTCCCCTGTTGATAGGTCGACGAGATCGCCAGCGAACCGCCGGCCGCGATGGAGAGCACGCCGGCATTCGACATCGGCCCGGTGAGGTTCACCGCGACCGCGCCCACCGACATGTTGGAGCCGGTCGCTGGGTCGTTGAGCTCGACGGCGCTCACCTGAGCGGCTCCGTCGAGCACGAAGTCCTTTGTGTTGGTCAGGGTCCCGCCGACATTGATGTTCGTCGTGAAGCCCGATGCCGGAACCTCGAGCGTGCCCTTGTTCTTCAGGTTGCCGACGAACGACAACGTCGCCCCGAAGCCCGGTTCGATCGTCCCGAGGTTCTTCTTCGTGCTCGCCGTGATGTGTGCGAAGCTCGACCCGCCGTCGCCGATGGCCACGGTGTAGGCCTTCGGTACCGTCCCGGTGAGCGTGCTGGTGATGTTGGCCATGAAGAACTGGTCGGTCGGGATGCCGGTGCCGCACGACGGACCCGCGGGAACGGTCTTGGCGAACGTCAGGCTGCCACCGGTCTGGCCGTCGATGCCGACTCGGATCTCGTTGCCGCAGACGGTTCCCCCGTTGACGGTCAGTGGGTTCTGCATGGAGATCGTGCCCGAGTTGTCGATGACGCCGTCCTGGGTCACGGTCCCCGACTGGCCGCTCGGGCTCGAGACGGACAGGCTCGAGCCGCTTGCGCTGCCGACCGAAATCGTTCCGGTCGAGGTGTTCACCAGGGTCGAACTCGACTTGGGCAGGACGTAGGTCGTCGGCGTGTTGAGGTCGAGGGATCCTTGGTTGGAGAAGCTCGCCAGGTTGAACGTCTCGCCGTTGAAGGCCGAGGCGACCGCGTCGATGGTGCCCTTGTTGGTGATAGCTGCTTTCGAGGTGAGGCTGCCCTCGAAGCCGAGGTTGAGCGTCCCCTTGTTGGTCATGGCCGAGGGGATGGTGATGCGGGCGAAGCCCGCTCCGCCGTCACCGACGGCCACCGTGTAGGTCGCGGGGATGCTCCCGCTCAGTGAGCCCGTGATGTTGGCGATGAAGATGTTGTCGGTCGGCACTCCGGTGCCGCACGACGGGCCCGACCCGACGGTCGAGGCGAAGCTGAGCCCATCGGTGGTGGACGACTGGGCGTCGGCGCCCACCTGGAGCGGGTTGTTGCAGATGCTCCCGCCCTCCACGGTCACCGCCTCCTGGGCGATGAACTGGGACGAGTTGTCGATCAGGCCGTCCTGGGTCACGGTTCCCGTCAAGCCGCTCGGGCTCGAGATGGTCAGCGGAGCGGCAACCGTGATCGTCCCGGTCGAGGTGTTCACGAACGTGGACGCCGATGTGGGCAAGGTGTAGGTCGATTGGGTGTTGACGTCGAAGGCTCCCTGGTTGGAGAAGCTCGCCAGGTTGAACGTCTCGCCGGTGAAGGCCGAGGCTACGGCGTCGATGGTGCCCTTGTTGGTGATCGCCGCCGTCGAGGTGAGGCTGCCCTCGAAGCCGAGGTTGAGCGTCCCGTTGACCGTCATGGCCGAGGGGATGGTGATTTTCGCCGCCGACGATCCGCCGTCACCGATGCTCACCGTGTAGCCCGAAGGGATGCTCCCGCTGAGCGAGCCCGTGATGTTGGCGATGAAGACGTTGTCGGTCGGCACCCCGGTGCCGCACGACGGGCCCGACCCGACGGTGGAGGCGAAGTTGAGGCCGTCGGTGGTGGCCGATTGGCCGTCGAGACCCACCTGGAGCGGGTTGTTGCAGATGCTCCCGCCCTCCATGGTTACCGCCTCCTGCGCGATGAACTGGCCCGAGTCGTCGAGTACGCCGTCCTGGGTCACCGTTCCCGTCTGGCCGCTGGGGCTCGAGATGGTCAACGTATTGCTGCTGGCCACCGCGATCGTCCCGGTGCTGTCGTTCAGAAAGGTCGAGGACGAGGTGGGGAGAACGTAACTGGTCGCAGCGTTCACATCGAACGCACCCTGGTTGTCGAGAGAGGCCACGCTCAGCGTGGTCCCGCCGAACCCGGTGTTCGGGACCTCCAGGGTGCCTGCGCTCGTGTTCGTGAAGCTGCCCGAGACCGTCATCGACCCGCCGAACCCCGACTCGATGGTGCCCGAGTTGCTCACGCTGGCGAACGTGATGTTCGCCGCGCCCGATCCGCTGTTGCCGATGGAGAGGGTTGGAGTCGAGCCCGCTCCGCCGACCGTGAGCGCGCCGGCGTTGATGGTCTCGTTCCCGATGGTCACCGTGTAGCTCCCCGGTGCGGTGATGCAGGCAGCCGTCGAGCCGGTCGGTGGCGCGCTGTTGCTCCAGTTCGACCCGGTGTCCCAGGCACCGCCGGAGCTGTTGTTCCAGGTGTCGCAACCCGCCGCCGCGGCCGGAGGCGCCGAAGCGACCATTGAGGCGACAACGATGCCGGCGGACGAACCGATCAGGGCGAGCGCCCCGAGCGCTCGTACGATCCTTGATACGCCCGCGGACGAACGTCTCGTGGTTTCAGCTTTGGTCCCTGACATCCTCGCCTCTTTTCGCTCTGGAGCCGCCATACCGTCTGCGATGCGTCGTCAGCCAACCCAACCCCGCCCGCCGAGCGCGCACATTACACGCTATGGGCACCTTTTCCCATTGCTAAATCTGGACCCTGAAGCTTGGGCTGTTGATCTGGGCCTATCGGTCGTGCTCAATCCGGATGGTCGTGCTCCATCCGGATTGGTGTGCTCATCAATCCGGACCGAATGGTCCTGGAAGGGCCGGCGCAACAGCAGCCGGCGCAACAGTCGGCGTAACAGCTGCGCCAGCAACGGCGGCCGGCGCAACGGCAGACAGCGGGAGCAACAGAGATTCCCGCATTGCCCTCAGTGCCGCCGAGGTCCGGCGCACGAACTCGTCGTCCCTCCGGGCGTCACCTCGTTCGAGCCAGGTGAGTGTTGCCTCCACGAGCCATGCGAACAACGCCTCGGCGCGCCAGGCGTCGAGGCACTCGTCTCCGGAATCGATCGCCATCAAACCGCGCACCACCGTCACGGCGACCGCCCGCAGGTCCTCTGCGTAGGCCTCGAACCCGGGTTCGTGGGATGCATGCCGCCAAAGCAGCAAGAACGCGGCCGGGTCGTCCCTGGCCACAGTGAGGAGGGTGCGGGGCCCAAGTCCGGTGTGGGACGGCAGGGCCAATTCGGTCTTGAGCACATCGCCGAGCTGCTGGAAGACACG
The DNA here is from genome assembly GCA_963767195.1 of uncultured Acidimicrobiaceae bacterium. GTDB lineage: Bacteria > Actinomycetota > Acidimicrobiia > Acidimicrobiales > RAAP-2 > Bog-473. Next base: position 231,506 of record CAVYDA010000003.1, read on the forward strand.
CTCGAGGATCTCGCGGTAGAGCATCTCCTTGGAGTCGAAGTGGCGGTAGACGATCAGCTTCGTGACGCCGCAGGCCGCAGCCACATCGTCCATGGACGTGTGGGCGAAGCCGAACGAGGCGAACGCCTGCGCAGCGCTGTGGAGGATGGCGGTGCGCCGTTCTGCCCGAGGGAGCAATTTCGTCTCGACTGGTATACGGTTGAGTGTATACCTTTGAGTAAACGGGAGGGAGCCAATGGCTCAGGTGGAATTCACCGAGGCGGAACTGCTCGCCGATGTCGACACCGTCGAGCCGTTGCGCGCCGGGGAGGTCCTGTGCCACGGCGGCTTTGACGCCGCCGGGCGCTACGTCCCGCCGCGGACGAAGTTCCGCGTGCCCGCCATCGCCTCCTGGGGCCGACAGAACTGTGATCGCTTCTCGACCGAGCTGCTCGATGCGCCGCTCGAGCGCTGGGATCGTTCCTTCCCGAACGTCGAACAGACGCGCTACCTGCTCCGCTCCGGCGTCCGCGAGCCGCTCGTGGCGACCTTGACGCGGATCGGCACGGTGGAGGGTTACGGCGCGAACATCCGGCTTCTCAAGCCGAAGGACCTCCAACGCCACTTCGTCGAGGATGTGCGAGGCACTGCGATCGACCACCTCGGCCGCGGGCTCTTCGAGGCTCACGGGAGGGACGAGGCAGGATGCGACGCGGCCGCCGGCCACCGGGACATGTGGTTCGCGGCACGAGACATGGCGTTCGGCGCGCCGGACGACGACCTCGACATTGAGGCGATGCTGACTCGGATGGGCATCGGCCCCGGTGGCTCCGGCAACGTTCGGCTCCTACCCGAGGACATCCCCGCCGAGCTCGAGGCGATGGTCACGCTGATGGTGCGGGTGCTCTTCATCGAGATCTCGGCGTTCCACACCTTCGCCTGGGCCGAGGCCTGGCTGTCCGATAGTCAGCTCGTCGCGGGCGACGGCGAGCCCGCTCGCCTCGTCTCTTACATCCGGACCGACGAGACACCGCATGTCGACTACTTGCGCACGGCGCTCACGGAGATGCGCGACCGCACCTGGGTCGGTGACGGTGGTCGGCACCACTCGGGCCGCGACATGATCGCCCGAATCTGGGAGCCGTTATTGCATCAGAGTCTCGGACCGGTTCGGGATCAGGGCCGCGCCGCCACGCTTTCAGAGGTCGAGTATTGGTGCGCCCGGCGTCGCAACGGCACGGACATCCTGGCCGAGTTCCACGCGCTCGGGACATCCACGTCGTGAAGTTCGGCATCTTCTACGAGCACCAACTCCCACGTCCATGGGAGGAGGGGAGCGAATACAAGCTGTTACAGGACGCCCTCGAGCAGGTCGAGTTGGCCGACCGCCTCGGCTTCGACGTGGTGTGGGAGGTCGAACACCACTTCCTGGAGGAGTACAGCCACTCTTCCGCGCCGGAGGTATTTCTGGGCGCCTGCAGCCAGCGCACCCGCGACATACGCCTCGGCCACGGCATCATCCAGACCGCGCCCGGATACAACCATCCGGCCCGTACGGCCGAGCGCGTCGCGACGCTCGACCTGGTCTCGGGTGGCCGGGTCGAGTTCGGATCCGGAGAGTCCGGCTCCGAGGCCGAGCTCGGGGGCTTTCTCGTCGATCCCGCCACAAAGCGCGAAGCGTGGCTCGAGGGCCTGCAGGTCGCGTTGCGCTGCATGACGGAGACACCCTTTACCGGCGTCGACGGCCGCTACGTGCGCATGCCGCCCCGCAACGTCGTCCCGAAGCCCATGCAGAAGCCCCACCCGCCACTCTGGGTGGCGTGCTCGCGCCGCGACACGATTCTGCTCGCCGCCGAGAAGGGAATCGGCGCGTTGACCTTCGCCTTCATCGACCCCGAGGAGGCGCGGCGGTGGGTCGAAGACTACGAGAGAACGCTGGCCCAGTCGTGCGTGCCGGTCGGTCTGGCCGTCAATCACGCCATCGCCTGCGTCACGCAGATGATGTGTCATCGCGAGGAGCAGGTCGCCCTCAATCGGGGTCTCGAAGGCGGGAATTTCTTCGGCTACTCGCTCGGCCACTACTACGTGTTCGGCGAACACCAGCCCGGTTCCACCGACGTCTGGACCGAGTTCCTGGAGCGGCGAGGAGCGCAGGGGTTCTCTCCCGAGGTCGAGGCTGCATTACGCCAGGAACGTCTGGGAGCGAAGCTGGCCGCCGGCGACCGGACGGGGCTGCGGGGCGCCACCGGTACGCCCGCTCAGGTCCGTGAGTACCTCGAGCGATTCGAACAGGCCGGAGTCGATCAGGTCATCTTCGTGCTCCAGGCGGGCAAGAACCGCCACGAGGACATCTGTGAGTCACTCGAGCTATTCGGGCGCGAGGTGCTCCCGGCGTTCAAGGAGCGCGACGAGGCGCAGGTCAAGTCGAAGGAGGCACGGCTCTCTCAGGCAGTAGAGGACGCCATGGCCCGTCGGAGCCGCGAGCCCGCACCCCCGAAGCTGCCCGACGGCTACTCCTTCCCCGCCATGCCGCGCCGCTGGGCGGAGGAGACTGGGAGCGAAGAGATGCGCGCGTGGCTCGAGCACTTCGCCGAGGCTCGAGCCCTGGGCCTACAGGACGAGAGCCTCGGCATCCTCGGCGGGTAGCGCCCCACCTCACACCGGTTGAGGTCATCGAGCCCGGACGCCGTCCGACGCCGAGAGGGGTTGATGTGGGCACGGGTGCAAGTTTCGAGGTTGCCCGAGGCAGCGGGTCAGGGACCGCTCCTGCTGTGCCATAGTCTCCCGGTGCCATTGTTCGACCTGAGCGGGCTCACCGACGAGCAGGTGGTGGAGCGATATCGGGTGGCCCACCCGTTCCCCCATGCCATGTTTCCGGACTTCGTGCGTGCTGACCCCGAGGAGGTCGTGGCGGCCTTCCCGGCTCCGGACTGGGAGGGGTGGGCCGACCGTTCCTCGAAGTTCCAGCCCGGCAAGAGCAGCTGTCGTGACATCGCCGCTTTGCCGCCGCTGCTCGCCCGCATGATCCACGAGCTGTCCGAGCCCGCCTTCCTGCGGGCCGCATCGACGCTGACCGGCATCGACAACCTGTTGCCCGACCCCTTCCTCGAGGGAGGAGGTCTCCAATGGAGTGGTCCCGGTGGCAAGCTGCTCCCGCACACTGACTTTCACCTGCACCCCCGCATCCCGCTCTTCCGGCGTGTCAACCTCCTCCTTTTCCTCAACCCAGACTGGCAGCCGGGAAACGGTGGTGAGCTGTGCCTCTTCGAATTGGGCGACGAGAAGCCCGCGGTGCGCTTCGAGCCGAGGTTCGGCACGTGCGCCATCTTCACGACTGATCACCGCTCCGTGCACGGGGTGAGCGCACTCTCCGAAGATGCTCACATGCGACGGTCGATCGCGCTCTACCTCTATACAGTCGAGCAGGCGGAGGTCTTCAGCGGCGACCGTCACACGTATTGGTACGACCCCGATGCTCCCGCGGAGCGCTCGGCGGCGACTCGGGCGCGGCTGGCGGCCATGAAGACCGCGCTGCGCGCCTCGAGGACCCTGACCCGGCTCGCCTACCGCGTCGATCCCCAGAAGCCCGAGCTGGTCTGAGCGACCGACCCCTTCCGGGGTCTGACGAGCCGGAGCCGGGCCCGAGGAGCGTCAAGGTCCAAAGAATTTCAGCGTGTTGTCACCGTCGTCGACGAACAGGATCCCGTGGGCACTCGTTGCCAGCGTCAGGCCGAACAGGTCGCCCCCACTCCCGAGAGGGTCGAGCTGGACCGTGTCGACCTGGTGGCCACTCGGAGTGGTCTCGACCGCGTTCGGGTCGTTGGCGTTTACCGTCACCACGTCGCCGTTGGGGGCAACTATCAGGCCGAGCGGAGCGTTGAGGGAGCCGCCCCGTGTCAAGGTGATCCCGCCCCCGCCGACGGGGTAGTGCCGGAGCAGCGCATTCGGCACGGCCGCGATGCGGTTACCCGCGGTGTCCGCCACGTACAGCGTCCCGTTCGGCGACACGGCGTCACCGGTCGGACCGAGCACCAAGGCTGACGAGTTCAGCTCTTCGGGGAACCCCGTGGCGATCGTCGCCTCACTGAGCAGCAGCGGGGCCTGGCGCGAGCGATCCAGGACATCGATCCGAACCACAGTGCCCCGGTCGACCACGCCGCCGCCGGCGTGCACCGTCGCGTTGAGCACGTTGGTGACGAACAGCTGTGCGAGGTCGCCCTTCTGGACCAGAGCCAGGTCCCACGGACCGTTGATGCCGCCGCCTGACCACGTCTCTATCGGCGTGCCAGAGCTGTCCAGCACGATGAGACAGCCGGCCTCCGGAGTTCCGTTCCCCGCATTCGTGACGGGCAGGCTGCCCACGACCACGTCTCCGCTACCCAAGACGGCCAGGGCCGTGGTCAGTCCGACGCCTCCAGGACATGCACCGGGCAGTCCGGCGTGGTGAATGTGAGCGAAGACGCTCAGCTGGCCGCTGGGTGAGACCTGCACGATCGTGTTCCCCGTGCCCTGGAGGTTCGACGATGCGTTGAAATTGCTGATCAGTGTGTCCCCGGCCACCAGACGACCCACGCTGGTGGGAACGGTCGTGATTCCGTAAGGATTCACATCGCCGTTCGGTGGCACGGTCGACCCGATCGTGGTCACGCGATGAAAGTGCGAGAGGAAGGGTGGCTGGTTCGGCGCCGCCCCGGCCGGCGTCGCCACCGTCAAGCACCCCACGGCGGCTGCCGACGCGACCGCAGCCGCGATGCCCAATCCCCGACATGACCTAGGACCCCAAAGTCGCGCCATCGCACTCACTCCTCTCGCCCCGATCGCGGTATGAGCAGGCGCGGCACGCCCGCCCGATGGTTCTACGGTCCCCAACGGGGCAGGGATTGCGGAATTTCGACCCGCCATCCGGCCGCTCTTCCAGCCGTTTCGCCATGACTCGCTAAGGTCCCGATCCGATGCCGGACTACGACGCCATCGTCGTCGGTGCAGGACACAACGGCCTGACCGCGGCCTTCGTGATGGCGCGCGGGGGCATGCGGGTGCTGTGCCTGGAGAAGAACCACTTCATCGGCGGGATGGCCTCGAACACGGAGCTCATCCGGGGCTACCGCTTCGAATTGGCCGGGTCGATCCAGTTCCCCGTGCCCAACGAGGTCTATGCCGACCTCGAGCTCGGGTCCTGCCCGATCTACGAGCCCGAAGTGCAGTCGGCCAGTGTCGGGCCGGTCGACGGAGAGCCCCCGTTGTATCTGTATTCGGACCCAGAGCGCCTCCTTGAGCACCTGGGAGAACGAATGGGCCTCGACGCCGTGCTCGGCATGGCCGAGGTGGCAGCCTGGGCCGAGGCGCCCGCCCGGGCCATCGGCCGCTTCGACGTCCGACGTCCTCCTCGCACTCTCGACGAGATGTGGGCCTCGGCCGCCGACGAGGGCGAACGCGAGGCCATCCGAGTCGCCATGTTCGGCAGCGTGATGGACGTCGTCGACCGCTACCTGCCCGATCGCGTCGCACATGCTCCCGTTCGCGCCATGCTGGCGTTCCTGGCGGTCAATTCGACTTGCCGTGGTCCGTGGTCGCCGGGCAGCGCGCTGTGCCTCGCCTTCGCGCTGGCCTCACCGGGTGACGCGACCATGTCCAAGGTGCGTGGCGGCATCGGCACCATATCCGAGCACTTGCTCGCCCTCTTCGAGAAGAACGGTGGCGAATTGCGCCGCCACGCGAAGGTGACGCACATCGTTACCGAAGCCGGCGCCGTCAAGGGAGTCGAACTCGGCGGAGGAGAGGTGATCACTGCTCCTGTGGTCGTGTCGAACCTCGATCCCACTGCGACATTCATCCAGCTGCTCGACCCCGAGAGCATCCCTGACGCCTTCAGGCGCCGGGTGCTCGCCATCGACCACCGCGCCCTGTACTTCCAGGCTCACTTCGCCCTGAACGGGTTGCCTGAGTACCGGGCCCCCTACGAAACCCTCAATGGGGGTGCCTTGGCCCGAAACGTGACCTTCTTCGGTACCGCCGAGGAGATGCAGCTCGACTTCGAAGGATGCATGCGAGGGGACGTGCCGTCCGCCCCGTCGTTCAACCTGCAGATCCCGTCTCTCGACGATCCTTCTCTGGCCCCGCCGGGGCGCCATGCCGCCAGCAGCTTCGCCTTCTACCTTCCGATCGGCCGTGGCCACGAGGAGCAGGCGCGGCTACGCGACGAGATGGCCGATCGCATCGTGGCCAAGATCGCCCGGGTCGCCCCCAACTTCCCCGACCTCATCGACCGCCAGCTCAACTACCCGGCCTACACCTACGAGTTGATGTTCGGCTGCACCGGGGGGGATTTCACCCACGGGCTGCTCCAGCCCGAGTTCATGGGTCCGTTCCGCCCAGGGTCGCGGGGCTGGCCGGACAGTCCCGTCCCCCTCGCCGGTCTCTACCTGTGCGGAGCCGGGTGCCACGGGGGTCCGGGGGTCACGTTCATCCCCGGGTACAACTGTGGCTACGACGTGCTCGAGGCCGCGGGATCGGGCGAGCGGCCCGCTTGACGGTGGTACCGCTGCTGACGCTCCGTGAAGGCCAAGAACAAGGCGACGGAGAAGGCCAAGCTGGTGAAGAGGCTCATGACGAAGAAGATCCAGCGGAGCCGTAGTCCGCACCGCCGCCCTTCGCTGATGGTCCCGAGTGGCAACAAGACCAGATTCACCATCGTGTGGTCCTGAGCCGCGAAATCGGCCGCCGAGTTGGTGAAGAGTTGGGGCCCCCGTCTCCGCTCAGAAGGTTCCGGGCGGCAGGGACGCCGCGACGTGGGCCCAGGTGACACTGTACGAATGCGGTGGCGTAGCTGTCGCCGCCAAGGTGACGGCCATGGACGTGCCGCCGACGTCGCCCGAATGCGTGTCGCTCGACGTCGCCACGGCTGCACCCATCACGAGGCCCGGTCCAGTCCCGAAATCGTCGAGGATGCCCTTACGGTGGCCCCAGCACCCGGCGTCGCCCGGATGCGCGCAGTCGAGATTCCCGCTGTTGTACCCGTCGTTGTACATCCACCCGTAGTCGGCGTCGAGCCCGTTCACCGACCCGCCGGCCCATTCCGAGTCATCGAGCGCGTAACGCCGTCCCGCGTCGGGCGGGTCTCCGGCATCTTCGGCTCCGAGCTCTGCGTTTCGGTTCAGCGCCGAGGTCAATCCGGGGAACGGCGGCAGCCCACGGTCGACCCGCTCGAGATCGACGACGACGAAGAGCTGCTCGGGAGTGCTCATCCTTGCGAATCCGGACGGGAGCACCATCGGCCGCACTCCCTCCAGGGCGTGCGCGTGGTTGATGGCGGCGAGCGCCGCAGCCAGGCAGCCCGGCGAGTCGTCGAGGCCGCTCGAGGCGCACGAGCGTGTGAAGTCCGGCATTGCGGCCACATTGGCGCGTGGGTCGGGAATCCCCGTGAGGGCGTCGTCGGAGGGCACACCGCCCAACGGAGAGAGAGTCCCCGCCGCCGTGGCCGCCACCGCGTCCCTCCATGTGTAGGCGAGGGGCGCAGCCCCGCGAGGCTCGACCACGAGCGTGGCTGCGAGCGAGGAACCATCGCCGCTTCCCGGGACTCCGGCGCCCCCCGGGTCGAAGCCCGCGCCCATCACGAGGTCACGCGAGCCGAGACGGCGCAGGAGGTTGTGCCGGTCGGCCCAGCAACCCGACTTCTTCTTGTTCGAGCAGCCCGGTGACCCGCTTCCGGGACCATCGTTGTACATCCACTCGAACAGTGCGTCCAGGCCGTTGTCGGCGCCACCGATCCACTCGACGTCGCCCTCGACGGCCCCGAGCCCTGGGCGGGCGGGGAGGCGGCCGGCGTCGGCCGCACCCTGTGCCGACCGGTCGAGCGGCTCCGACAGACCGGAGAATGGAGCAAGCCCGCGGTCGACGTGCTCGCGGTCGATTGCGACGAAGAGCTGCTCAGGCACCGTCAGGTCGGGGAAGTCGGCGGGGAGCCGCATCGGCCCGAGGCCTTCAGCGGAGCGGGCGCGGTCAACCGCCTCCAGAGTGAGTCGCAGGCAGGTGCTCGAAGAGTCTGCCCCAACCGGCGCGCACAGGTCGGGGTAGTCCGGCGACGGGGTGATCGAAGCAGGCGGGTTGGCCGACGGATCGGAGCCGGGACCCGCCGAGCAGCCCAGGAGCAGTAGCCCGAGTGCCATGGTGATCGCGAGCGCAGACGCCGATCTCGCCGGACGCCATCGCTTGGAGGGTGCGAGGACCATGGTGGTCGCCAAAGGTACTGACGATGGCTGCAACATTGGACTCGCGGGGCCGGACTTTTCATCCTTTTGCCGTGGTACCCCCGAGATCCGACGACGACCTGGACGCCGCGGAGTCCGACGGCCCCTCTGAGCAATCCCGTCTGATCGGCCTCACTCGCCACCCGGCCCGCCACCGCCCGCAGGCCGCGCCCCAAAGCGAGGGGGCCGCTTCTCCATGAACGCAGCAACCGCCTCTCGCATGTCACCGGTGTAGGAGGAGAGCACCTGGGTCCGATTCTCCAAGTCGATGCCGGCCTGCAGCGAGCCGACCTCGAGCTGGGACCACATGACCTCCTTGGTCATTCGCACGCCCCACGGGCTGTTGGCCACGATGAGCCTGGCGGTCCCGAGAGCGTGCTCCATCAGCTCCCCGTCGGGGACGACACGAAGGACGAGCCCGATCCGGTCCGCCTCGTCCGCGTCCATGATTCGTCCGGTCAACATGAGCTCCCAAGCCCTTGAAGCTCCGACGAGGCGCGGCAGCAACCAGCTGACACCGATGTCGCAGCCCGAGATGCCGAGGCGCACAAAGGCAACGTTGAAGCGAGCGGAGGAGGCGGCGATGCGGACGTCGCACGCCAGCGAGAGTGCGAGGCCGCCACCGGCGGCGGGCCCGTTCACAGCGGCGACGACTGGCTGCGGGAGAGAACGAAGCTTGGGCACGAGGCTGGCAATATGCGTCTGCGTTGCGAAACCGGCCTCGACCATACCGAGACCCTCGGACCCGGGCGCGTCGCCGTAGCCACCGAGGTCGAGGCCTGCACAAAAGCCGCGGCCCGCCCCTGTGAGTACGACGACCCGGCAAGTACGGTCCCGGGCGACTGCGTCGAGAGCATCGTGGAGTTCTGCCACGAGCTCGGCGGTCATCGCGTTCAGCCGCTCGGGGCGGTTCATGGTGATTCGAGTCACTCCGGTTTCGGGCCGTTCGACGATCAGCGTTGACATGGCGCTCCCTCTCTCCGGACCAGACGATCCTCACCGTCGTGTTCGAGTCTCCACCCGGTCGAGCGTGTCGCACCAAAAAGGGTGCGTCGCCGCCGGGGGAACTCGCCGGACACAACCCGCAGGGTGTCGCCGCGGCCCTCAGACATGGTCCGCATCCCTGGGCTCCGGCCGTCGGTCGAGGGACACGGAGAGCGGGCTCGGTCGGCCGTGGATCCGGCCGAGATCGGCCTACGTGCGAGGGGGATTGTCCAGCTGGTAGAGGACGGCCTCGAGCGTGGCGCGTCGCTCACGCAGACCCTGGCGATACTCGAAGTTGTCAGTACCCGCGATCTCCGAGCTGAGGTCACCGAGAGCGCCTTCAAGGAGCTTCTGCAGCTCAGCGCATTGGCCCTCGGTCAGCTCCAGCAGCATGGCCACGCCTCCCCTCCGGTCGAGTCCATTGCACGCGACAACCTAGACCCCTCCGGCGGGCTACGTTCGCCCGAGAATGGATTTCGCAGTCGTCGTCGCCGTCTACCCGATCATCTTCTTGGGGGAGCTCCCAGACAAGACCATGTTCGCTTCGCTGGTGATGTCGACGCGCGGTCGGCCATTCGTAGTCTGGTTGGGTGCCGCAGCGGCGTTCGCGGTCCACGTGGTTATCGCAGTGACGATCGGGGTCGTCCTCTTCCACATACTGCCCGAACGAGTGCTCAGCGCGTTCGTGGCCGCGATGTTCATCGCCGGCGCACTCCTCGCGTTGCACGAGGCCAGGCGAACCGACGCGATCGTCGAGCATGAGGTCGCATCACACCGCAGGGTGGCCGTGACGGCGTTCTTCGTCATCTTCTTGGCCGAGTGGGGTGACCTGACGCAGATTCTCACGGCGAATCTTGCCGCGCACTACCACCAGCCGCTCGCCGTGGCAGTGGGAGCCGTCCTAGCGCTTTGGAGCGTGGCTGCGCTCGCTGTCGTCGGAGGCCAAAGCCTGCTGCGTGTCATCGACATCCGGAAGGTCCGCATCGCGACCGCCGTCGTACTGTTCGGCCTTGCCGGCTGGGCGATCTGGGAGACGGTTCGCTGACGCGTTGTCGGCCAGGGACCAGAGCCGGCACGCCGTCGCCAGACTCGAGGTCGACCCAGGGTTCTGGCTCGTCCGCTCGTCGTCTTCATCGGGCCACGCGAACTTGGTCGTCTGCGTTCCCGTCGAGCCGTGCCGCGCTTCTGCAGCGTCGCGGTACTCCCTGGCCGCCCGCTTCAGACAGCTACGGTGGTTGCCACCACAGACGGAGGTAGCGCCATGCCGTTGCACAAGAAGGAGTCGAACCTGCTCGACTCGCTGTATGCCGATCGTGATCTACGGGCCTGCCTGCCCACCAGGCATTTTCCGCCTGGTGAGATGCGCTCGGGCGAGGCGTTTCAAGCGATTTGGGACGAACTGCTTCTCGATGGCAACGCCCGCCAGAATCTGGCCACGTTCTGTCAGACCTGGGAGGAGCCCGAGGTCCACCGTTTGATGGACCTGTGCATCGACAAGAACCTGATCGACAAGGACGAGTACCCGCAGACAGCGGAGCTCGAACGCCGGTGCGTTCAGATGCTCGCCGATCTCTGGCATGTGCCGGACAGCTGCGAGGCCGTGGGGTGCTCTGCCATTGGGTCGTCGGAAGCGTGCATGCTCGGCGGAATGGCAGCCAAGTGGCGGTGGCGCGCCAGGCAGAAAGCCGCCGGCAAACCCACATCAGAGCCGAACATGGTCTGTGGCCCGGTACAGGTGGTCTGGCACAAGTTCGCTCGCTATTGGGAAGTCGAGATGCGCGAGATTCCCATGGAGCCTGGTCGATACGCCATGGACGTTGAACACATGCTCGATCTCGTCGACGAGAACACGATCATGGTGGTCCCGACCTTCGGGGTCACGTACACGGGGTCGTACGAACCCGTGCTGGAATTGTCACAAGCCCTGGACGAGCTCCAAGAGAAAACGGGGCTCGATGTCGACATCCACGTCGACGGAGCCAGCGGGGCGTTCCTAGCACCGTTCTGCGCACCCGATGTGGAATGGGACTTCAGGATCCCTCGCGTCAAGTCGATCAGCACCTCGGGGCACAAGTTCGGGCTGGCCCCCCTCGGAGTGGGATGGGTTCTGTGGCGCGACGTGGTGGACTTGCCTGACGACCTCGTCTTCCACGTCACGTATCTCGGCGGTGACATGCCCGTGTTCCAGATCAACTTCTCCCGCCCCGCCGGCCAGATCGTCGCGCAGTACTACAACTTCGTGCGGCTCGGCCGAGACGGCTACCAGAAGGTGCACGACGCGTGTTACGAAACGGGGAGCTACCTCGCCAAGGAAGTGGTGAAGCTCGGTCCTTTCGACTTGCTGTGCGACGCCGATCCGCAGACGAGCATTCCGTCGGTGGCATGGCGCATCCGTGACGGCGAGAACCCGGGCTACACGCTCTACGACCTGGCGGACCGGATGCGCGTCCGCGGGTGGCAAGTACCGGCGTATCCGCTGACCGGCTCTGTCTCTGACATCGCGGTCCAACGCATTCTCGTGCGCCAGGGTGTGAGCCGTGACTTGGCGGAGCTCCTGCTACACGATCTCCAGGATGCAGTGGCCCACTTCGATCGCCACCCCACGACGGTTTCCATGACCAAGGAGGAGGCAGGCGGCTTCAGCCACCTCTAAGGCTTGGATCGGCGAGGTTGGCCGTCCAGTCGATCTCAATCGGTCGTCGGCGGACGAAGCGTGGCTTGCCTACCACTGCAGGCCGGTCGGTCGTCCATAGCGCCGGGGACGCCCTCGTCAACGCGGCCAGAGACCGCAGGGCGGGTTCGTAGCTCGAACGGACCCAGGCGAAGCGGCGCCAGCTGACCTCTTCTCGTCCCGGCGTGATCGCTATGAACGTCGACAGCGAATTCATGGTCTGGAAATATTCATCGCGAGCGATGCTGATCGTCGGAGGAGGCACGTCGAACCGGGTCAGGAGTTCAGTAATCGGTTCCGATTCTGGCAGCGGCACGCTCGCGGCCCTTGCGATACGAACGAACCCGGGCATGCCGTACACGAGGATCATTAGTGGGCCCTTGTCGATCTCCTCGAGCACCTGGCCCGCCCCCGTTTCCGAGGTGGAGGCGACGAGTGCGGCCGCGTCGAGCAGTGTCCCGACGGTTGCGACCCACGAATGGTCCGGGTGAGTCTCGGGAAAGTAGGAGAGGATCGGGAATGCGGTGTGGGTCTGCTCCAGGTCGAGCATCCATTCCGACTGGTTCTTCCAGAACTCGGGGCTGTCCAGTGAACCGATGCGGTGCAAGGTTTGAAGAAGTTCAGGTGCGTTGGGGGGTGTACCTGCGATCGGTCGCAGTCTGACGGTTCCCTTCTCCCGCCCGTTGTAGGCCGAATAGATCGTGGGGAGATAGCTGATGAGAAGGGCGACGAGTCCGAGTCCGATGATCGCTTCGACGAAGGCAAGCCAAATGCGAGCAGTCGTGTCCGGCTCGGAGAACCCCAGAGTGGTCAGCGACGACCCGCTGATCTCGAACGCCTTCGCCAGGCCGAGTCCGCCGGTTCCCCAAAAGACGAGGGTGAACGCGATCAACATGAAGATCATCCAGACGAGCGGGAGGCTTACCAGCGCGACGGGCGCGTAAATCTCTTGGAGCTGGTCTGTCCTCGCCCTGTTCCGCCAGCGATGGACGAGCAGCCGATAGGAGGCCGCGACGACCGCCTGGGACAGGCGGGTGAACCCCTCCTGGGGCAGGACCACCGTCTTGAGGGCGGAGCCGAGGATGGCGAGGGCCAGGACGGTCCCGGCGAGCAGCGACAGGACGTTGAGGACGATCATGGAACCGGACGGCGCGATTCGGTCAGGTATCGCGTCAGGAGATCTCCCTTGCCGCCTCCTGAACGGCCTTGTCGACGTCTTTCTTGTCGATGTCGAGTTCCTTGGTCACGTTCTTCTTCGCCTTGAGCGCCGACTTGTCCAGGTAAGCGGCGATCTTCGTCTCTCCGACGATGACGAGCGCTGCTTCGCCCGAGTCGATGAGGTCGCCGAACTCCTTGATGTCGTCACGTGACATGCCTTTCCACAAATGGCCGGCCACCCCACCGATCGCCGCCCCGACCAGGGCGGAGGCGATGATCGAGGGCGGGAACAAGATCCCGACGAGGGCTCCCGCCCCGGCCCCACCCCAAGCCCCGTGACGGGTCGAAGTCTCGTCCTTGTTCACGTGGATCTTTCCGCTGTCATCCTTGGTGACCACCGCGGCGTCGAAGGTCCCGACGGCTCCCAAGGCATGGAGGTCTTTGACGACGTCGTAGTCAGCCCGAGCATCCACCTCGCTTCCATAGGTCCCCACGTAAATGAACACTCCGTCCGTCCCCGACATCGTTCCTCCTCCTCGTTGTAAGCGTTGCAAACGCTGATGCTTGGCCGAATCGCAGGGCCCGGTGCGACTGGCGGCGCTCTCGGCCCACAACAGTGGGGAAGGGCTTATCACAGTGGCCCGGGGACCAGGACATATACCCTCCTTCCAAGTTCCCTGAGACGTCTGGCATGATCGTTTCCGATGCCGCTTCCACCCGCCATAGAGATCGCGCGCCGTGCCGCGCTGCGTCCGATTTCAGACATCGCGATACAGATGGGGGTCGATCCCCTTCTGCTGGAGCCGTACGGCCACCACGTCGCGAAGGTCAGCCTCGAAGCCGTCGACGCACTGGCCGACCGGCGACCTGCCCGCTACGTCGTCGTCACCGCTGTCACCCCGACCCCCTTGGGGGAGGGCAAGACCACCACGACGGTCGGTCTGGGTCAAGCCATGGCGTGCATCGGACGCCAAGCCACGATCGCTCTCCGCCAGGCGTCGATGGGCCCGACGTTCGGGATCAAGGGCGGCGCCGCCGGCGGCGGCTACAGCCAGGTGGTCCCGTTCGAGACCCTCAACCTCCACCTTACGGGCGACCTCCACGCCGTCACGGCAGCGAACAACCTTCTCGCGGCAATGGTGGACAACCACCTCTACACGGGCAACGCGTTCGGGCTCGATCCGCGGTCGATCACATGGAGACGAGTCCTGGACGTCAACGATCGATCGCTCCGTAACATCGTCAGTGGTCTGGGTACACGGGAAGACGGGATCCCCAGGGAGACCGGATTCGACATCACGGCCGCATCGGAAGTGATGGCTGTTCTCGCGCTGTCGACTTCGCTGCACGACCTGAGGGAGCGGCTGGGACGGATCGTCGTGGGCTTCACCTCTGAGGGCGAACCGGTCACAGCCGAGCAACTGAAGGCGGCAGGTGCCATGACGGTGATCATGCGCGACGCCCTGAAGCCCAACCTGCTGCAGACACTCGAGAACACGCCCGTCCTCGTACATGCGGGACCTTTCGGCAACATCGCACACGGAAACTCGTCCGTGGTTGCAGATCTCATCGGAATCCGCTCCGGCGAGTACCTGATCACCGAGGCCGGCTTCGGCTCCGACATGGGCGCCGAGCGGTTCTTCAACATCAAGTGCAGGACTTCGGGCCTCGTGCCTGACACCGCCGTCGTGGTGGCCACAGTCCGCGCCCTCAAACTCCATTCAGGACGTCACAAGGTCGTCGGCGGGTCGGCCCTTGCCTCCCGCCATGCTCGAGGAGAACCCCGAAGAGGTGGAGCTCGGAGCAGCAAACCTCCTGGCGCACATCGGAATCGTTCGACGCCATGGCGTGACGCCGGTCGTCGCCGTGAACGCCTTCGACGGGGACTTTCCGTCCGAACAGGCGGTCATCCGTGAGATCGCCGCAGCGGCAGGAGCGCGATCTGCCGTCTGCACGCACTTCCTCGACGGGGGTAAGGGCGCCACGGAACTGGCCGAGGCAGTGGTCGAGGCCTGCGAGGAACCCAGCGAATTCCGGATGCTCTACGACGATGAAGCCAGCCTCAGGACGAAGGTCGAGGCGATCGCAACCGAGGTCTATGGCGCCGAGGGCGTGGACTACACGCCCGCATCGGCTCGCCAAGTCGACCTTTACGAGCGATCCGGGTTTGGACGGCTTCCCGTCTGCATCGCAAAGACCCACTTATCCATCTCGTCCGACCCGTCCCTGATCGGGGCGCCGCGAGGATGGCGACTGCCGGTTCGAGAAGCCCGAGCCAACGCCGGAGCGGGTTTCGTCTACCTAGTCTGCGGCGACATGAGGACGATGCCGGGACTGTCTCGTAGTCCGGCTGCAGAACGGATCGACATCGATGAGGACGGCAACATCGTGGGGCTGTTCTAAAAGGAGGGAGGGCTTCATGGCCATCGACTTCACACTCGCACCGGAGCACGAGGAGATCCGATCCAGGGTTCGGAGCTTCATTCAGGACACGGTGACGCCGCGGGTGAAAGGTTTTGACGACGAGGATCGTGTGACGTCTCGCCGGGAGTATCTCGAGACCATTCTCGAGCTTCGCGAAGAGGCGAAACGCCAAGGGCTGTGGCTTCCCCACATGCCTCCCGAGTGGGGAGGCATGGGCCTCGGGCACGTGGAGCTGGCGATGGTCCAGGCCGAGGCGGGCCGCACGCGGCTCGGGCCGTGGATCCTCAATTGCATGGCGCCCGACGAGGGAAACATGCACACCCTGCTGCACTGGGGGACCGAAGAACAGAACGAGAACTACCTTCGTCGGCTCTGCGAAGGCACGGCGATGTCCTGTTTCGCCATGACCGAGCCCGAAGTTGCGGGCTCGGATCCGACTCTGATCCAAAGCCGGGCCGAGAAGGATGGAGACGAGTGGATCGTCAATGGTCACAAGTGGTTCATCTCGAACGCGCGGCGCGCGCAGTTCGCCATCCTCATCGTCCGTACCGAACCCGACGTGCCCCCGGGCTCCCGTGGTGCCAACACGGCCTTCCTGGTCGACCTGCCTACCGAAGGCTGGAACGACGTGCGGGAGGTCGAGACGATGCACGGCTCGACTGGCCACTCCGAGATCGTCATTAGTGATCTCCGAGTCCACGACCGACAGATCCTCGGCGGGCGGGGCAACGGGCACCGGCTCGGGCAGTACCGCCTAGGACCGGCTCGCCTGGCGCACTGCATGCGTTGGATCGCCCAGGCGGAGATCGCTCTGGACATGATGGTGGACCGTTCGTTGAATCGCTATTCGCACGGCTCGCTCTTGGCCGAGAAGCAAGGTGTCCAATGGTTGATCGCGGACTCGGCGATGGAGCTCTACCAGTGCAAGCTGATGGTGCTGCATGCCGCCTACAAGATCGACCGCGGTGAGGACTTCAGGACCGAGGTCTCAATGGCGAAACACTTCGTCGCCAACAGCATGAACCGCATCATCGACCGCTCCATGCAGGTGCACGGTGCACTCGGCTATTCGACCGACACACCGTTGGCCAACATGCTCCAGCACGCCCGATGGGCTCGTTTTGCCGACGGCGCCGACGAGATCCATCAAATGCGTATCGCCGAGCGGACCATTTCCGCCTACAAGGACTTCGGCTCGACTGCCGCGGCCACCGGCGGCCTTCCCCTCTAAGTCGTGGGATGCATCCTGGCGGTCATCGCCGCCATCTCGCCGCGCTTTGTCATCTTCTTGCTCTGGATCTTCACGGACCGGCTGACGATCGCCTTCCGTTCGGGCTGGGAGGGGATTTTGGGGTTCTTGTTCCTGCCATACGCCACGCTCTTCTACACGTTGGTCTACAGCCCGGGACATGGTGTCGACGGTTTCGGTTGGGTAATCGTCGCTCTCGGGTTGCTGCTCGATCTCTCCCCGTTTCTCTTCGGCTCGAGGTCGCGTCGGCGCCGGAACCGACGCGTGCCGGAGGCGTGATCGTCGACGCGGGTGGGGCCGCATTCCCCCCCGCCTCTAATCGTCCGGGACGGGTTTGCCCCACAGCGGCGAGGGGCGCGAGGTCATCGTCTTGGCGGCGGCGCCGACGAAGGTGAGTTCGACGTTGGCGTCGCCGCTGAGCTTCCAGCGTTTGGAGTGCACCTCGTGGTGGTGGTGGCGACACAAGGTGACCAAGTTGTCGAGGTCCGTCGTCCCCGCCGGGGTCCAGGCCACGATGTGGTGGGCGTTGGTGTAGAGGGCGTTCGCACAGCCCGGGAAGCGACAATGCCGGTCGCGGCGCCAGAGCTCACGGCGCTGGGTCTCGCTCGGAAAACGCGTCGCTCGGCCCTCGTACATGGTGTGGCCCGCCTCGTCGTCGACGCCGACGATCAGCGTGGCGTCACAGGCCAGGCGCGCGAGCACCGCGGCGCTGATCAGCGCGCCGCGCTCGAGCTCGCCCACGAGGCGCGAGCCGCCCTCGGCCCAGAGCGCCTGGAGGGCAACGTGGGCGACGACGACGGGAGCCGGGGCTCGGCGCGCCGACGTGGCGACGCCGCCGCGGCCCCAGGACATGAGGGCCAGGCCCATGCGCTCGTCGTGGGAGAGCTCGGCCTCGTCGTCGGCCATCGCCTTGGCCCGGGCCTCGAGCGTGCCCTTGAGCTCGACGTAGTCGGCGCCGGGCAGCGAGGCGACGAGGGTCGAGGTGTCGTCGTGGCAGCGCAGGGTCGGGCGCGGTGGACCCTCGGGCTTGGCCGGGCGCGCCTTGGACGCCGGGGGCTTCCGCCGAGCCCACTCGGTGAGGTCGCGCACACTGAGTCCCGCTGCGCTCTCGGCCCACTCGGCGTCGTCTTCGGGGCGGGCCACGTCGACGAGGACGCGCACCTGGTCAAAGCTGAGGCGACCCGACGAGAGGGCCCCTTGGAGCTCGGGCAGGTCGAAGAGGCGCTCGCCGACACGGGCCGGCGCCCGCGCCGAAGCGCCCGAGCGCCCGAGGTGCCCACAGAGCCAGGACTCGAGCGAGGTCGCCCCCTCGTCGCGAAAGGCCTCGCGCCGGGCGATCTCGCCGCCGAGCTGGGCCTCGCGTCCACCAAGGGCCTCTTTGGCCCGAGCGGTGCGGGCCAGCTCGGCCAAGAGCGCCTCGTTGTCGAGCGCGGCCAACTCGGCGTTGGTGAGCGGCCCGAGCGCGATGGCGAGCGTGTCGGCTCCCGCGCCAGACGGCGGGGGCTTGAGCGTGAGCGTGGAGGGCATCGAGGAACAAACCGTCGGCCCGGATCGGCCTGATGATCCAACCGATCTGCCGGCCGACCTTCAACAAGGTCTATGGACAGGACAGGACAGAACAGCGAACCCCCCCGGCCGAACACTTATCAGGCGAACCGGAGCCGCAGATCCGGCTGCGGACCGAACGCCGGGTCACTCGCCCCGCCAGCAGAAAGCCGGTGCCACCCGGCCACCCCGATCATCGCGGCGTTGTCCGTCGCCATCGACTGCGGCGGGATGAGTAGGCGCGTCCCGAACTCGTCGGCGAGCGTTTGGGCTCGCGAACGCAGGATCGGGCTGGCCGCTACTCCTCCTACGATCGCCACGGCGGGATCGCCGAACTCTTTGAGCGCACGCCGGAGCTTGGCGCAGAGCACGTCCATGCACGCGGCCACGAAAGACGCGGCCACGTCTGCGACCGACACGTCGGGATTCGCCCGTACGTGATTCACCACCGCCGTTTTCAAACCGGAGAAGGAGAAGGCGTATCCCTCGTTGAGCATCGGGCGCGGGAAGCCAATCACGTCCGGTGCACCGGCGGCCAACCGGTCGAGCACCGGACCGCCCGGATATCCGAGCCCGAGGAAGCGGGCGACCTTGTCGTACGCCTCGCCGATTGAGTCGTCGGCCGTTTCGCCGAGCAGCTCGTAGCTGCCGGGCGCGGTCGAGCGGGTGAGTAGGCAGTGGCCGCCCGAGACCAACAGGGCGGTCTGGGGAAAAGGGACGTCCCCGTCAGCGAGGTACACGCTCGCGAGATGTGCCTCCAGATGGTTCACCTCCACCACCGGGATACCCCACCCGAGCGCAAGGGCCTTCGCATAGGCGATGCCCACGAGGAGGGCGCCGACCAGTCCGGGTCCTGAGGTCACCGCCACCGCCTCCAGGTCGACGCCGGTGGCGGCTGCATCGTCGAGGGCACGGCCGACAACCGAGCTGATCAGCTCTATATGGGCGCGGCTCGCCAGCTCGGGCACGACCCCGCCGAAACCGGAGTGCACTTCGATCTGGCTCGCCACCACCGAGGACCGCACCGTCCCGTCCTCTTCGACGACGGCCGCCGCCGTCTCGTCGCAGGAGGTCTCAATCGCCAGAAGCGCGGGCACGGGTCAGCGGGCGGCGGCGAGCACGGCTTCCAAGGCGCTCGCAGGGATCGCGCCTTCGCGCTCGACGACGGCGCGGTCACGCTCGCCGGCCACATTCACCAGCGTGGAGGGGACCTCGGTCAAGGTGCCCCCGTCGACCACGAGGGCCACGATGCGGGCTGCATCGAGGCTGCCTTGGAAGGCTTCTATCACCGCCGACGCGGTGGCCGGTGTGGGGGACCCATGAGGGTTGGCGCTGGTGACGAACAGAGGCCCCGTCCGCGCCAGGATGCTGCGGAGTATCGCGTGGTCCGGCACACGCACCGCGACCTCGTTCCGGGCAACCAGCCAGTCCGGACGAGACCCGCCGTCGTCGAAGCCGAATGCCATCGTCAGAGGTCCGGGCCACCAACGCGCGGCAAGCGCCTCTGCGGCGGCCGTTACCTTCACACCGAGCTCGCGCACGTCGTCGAGGCCGGCAGCCAGCACCGGAAGGTGGAGCCCTTCGGGTCGTTGCTTGATCCGGTACACGGACCGGACTGCAGCGTCGGACGCGGGCAATGCTGCCAGGCCGTAGACGGTGTCCGTCGGTACGACCACGACCTTGGCCCCCAGGAGAGCTGCGACGGCCATGTTCACCGCATCCACCGCATCGGGCGTATCCGACGCATCGGCCGGGACGATCCTCATCCGGACGCTCAGAGCGAGAGCGGTCGAATGGGCGCAGCGAAGAGCGACGGGTCCGTCCTCCAGTCCACGCCGGGCACGTCGACGTAGAGCTCTATTTCGTTGCCGTCGGGGTCGAGGATGTACAAGCTGTGAGTCACCGTGTGGTCCGACGCACCGACCACGGTTGCTCCGGCTTCTTTGACCTGGGCCAGCGCGGCGCGCAGGTCGTCGTCCGTCTCTCCTACGTTCAGGCCGAAGTGGTACAAGCCGACGTGACGGCCGCGCGGGATGGGCGCGGCATCCTCGCCGACCTCTATCAGCAGCAGCTCGTGGTGCGTCCGCCCTGACGAGAACGCGGCGGCCCCCGTCGGTTCCTGATCTCCCTCCGGCATGATCTGGCGCCAGCCAAGGACATCACGGTAGAAGGCAGCCGAGCGCGAGACGTCTCGAACGTAGAGCACGAGGTGGCCCAGCTCACGGACGGTCATGGACGGCAGGCTACCGGTCTGGGGGCCGGCGATCGGTCGGTTCGGGTCGGTCGGTTCGGGTCGGTCGGTTCGGGTCGGTCGGTTCGGGTCGGTACGACCGGGTCGGGTCGAGTGGCGACCCATCCGAACCCTCGACTTATCCGACCTGCTCCGCCGCGGGGTCGGTGTCCGCGGTGCGGACCCAGTTCGCCGTCGGCGGCATGCCCGGTCCGAGGTGGATCGGCACGTCGAAAGGCTCGGACGCGAGGCCGGCCGCCTCCATCAGCTCGGTCAGCGCATGCGGCACGGCGGCCACGATGTCCCACAGGCGGGGCACGGCACGCGCATCGGAGGCGAAGCCCCAATAGAGCACTCCCCGATAGCTCATGATCGTGATGTTCAGGCCGATCCCGTCCATCACGGGGCCGAGCGGGAACATGCCGAGCAGCTCGCTTCCGCCCAAATAGAGCGGAAAGTCGGGTCCGGGCACGTTCGACACGACCAGGTTCGCCACCGGCCGATGGCGGTCGGCCAGCCTCATGCCGGTGTAGAGCCGGGCCGCGGCGGCGAACACGTTGGGCGTCGCGTGCTCCACCCAGTTCTGGAGTGTCGCCGCGCCGAGCGCCTTGTGCTCCTCCTTGGCACCCTTGGTCCCCTCGTGGATCGCCATCAGCCGTTCGAGCGGGTCCTCGAGGTCGACCGGCAGCTGGACGAACATCGCCGAGATCTTGTTGGAGCCCTTGAGCTCGGCCACGTCGGGCGTCACCGAGACCGGCACCACCGAGACCAGTGGGATGTCCGGCAACTCGTCCCCGGCCTCGAGGTAGGTCCGCAGAGCCCCGGTACACATAGCGAGGACGACGTCATTGACCGTCGTGCCCATCACGTTCTTGAGCTTTTTCGCGTCCTCCAGGCTCGCGGCGGCGAAGGCGACGCGCCGCCGGGAGTGGATGGCCACGTTGATGGACGTACGCGGTGCCGTGAGCGGCAGGGCCGCCTTGGCCGAGAGGCCCTGGCGCACCCGCCGGACACCGAGCACGTTCCATGCGGTGCGCCACGCGATGCGCGCCACATCGAACGGTGCGATGAGGGCGGCCGCTGTGGCCTGGGAGACCAGCTCGAGATTCGACGGGACGCGCGAGTCGAGCTGACGCGCCGGAGGCTTCTGCTTCGGGTCCTCCGGGGGATCGGGTTCCAGGTCGAAGAGCACCCCGAGCAGCTCGGCGCCCGAGACACCGTCGATGGTGCTGTGATGCATCTTCACGACGAGCGCGATCTTCCCGTCCTCGACGCCCTCGACGATCCACATCTCCCACAAGGGGCGGTCGCGATGGAGCTGTCGGCTGATGACGTCCGCGGCGAAGTCGCCCAGCTCTCGCATACCCCCGGGAGAGGGAAGGGCGGCACGCCGCAGGTGGTTGTCGATGTCGAACTCGGGGTCGTCGACCCAGACCGGGTGGCCGAGCCGCAGCGGAACCTCGACCAGGCGACGCTGGAAGACGGGAACGAACGGGATCCGGTCATTGATGAGCTGACGGACCCGCCGGAACGAATAGCCGCCCGGGACAGTCGAGGGGTCGAACACCGCCGTGATGGCCACGTGCATATGCAGCGTGGGTGTTTCCATGTACAGGAAGCTCGCATCGAGCCCAGTCAGGCGTTCGGGGGCCATCGATTCTCCTTCGTCCGCCATAACCTCCCATCAGGCCCCGCCCGGCGGCAATTTCCTCCCGCACCTTCCTCCCGCGCCGGCGGCCACGGTCCTGATTCCGCCCCCTCCTCCGGCCTCCTCGGCCTCCATCCGCCTCACCCCGCCGAGTCATCGCCGGGCCATCGACTCCCCATCCGGCGGCACATCGGCGATGATGGAAGCAGTGCCGTACGCCTTCCTCGCCGTCGCCCTCGTCGGGGCCGTCGCAGTCCTCATGGCCTACCGCCCGATCCGGCGGGAGCCGTTCACCATCTTCTCGTTCACGCTCGCCTGGATAGCAGGAGAGCTCGCCTTCCAGAACATCGTCTGGCAGATGGTCGCCTCGGCGCTGTTCATCCGCTTCGGAGCCCTGGATGGCTGGGCCGGCTGGCTCGGGCTCGGGCTCGCCGTCGTCGAGTGGTTCGGCCTCCTCGGCCTCGGGGTCACCGGCATCCGGGCGGCCGACGTCGTCGCCCGCTCGCTCGACGAGGTCCGCTCGGAGACGTTCCCCGTGCCGGACCACCGGACCGATCCGACGTGGGGCAAATGGTGGCGGGTCACCCGCGCCATCCCGTTCAAGTCGAGGGCGGTCGACGTCGCCCACGACATCGACTACGCCGGCGACGGCATCAGCCGGCACCGTCTCGATGTGTACCGCTCGAAATTGAGGCCTGACAACGCCGCACCCGCCCCGGTCATGGTGTACATACACGGGGGAGCGTGGGTCATCGGCGAAAAGCGCGAACAGGGCAAGCCCATGATGTTCGAATTGGTGGCACGCGGTTGGGTGTGCGTCGCCATCAACTACCGCCTGAGCCCCAAGGCGACGTGGCCCGACCACATCGTCGACGCCAAGCGGGCGGTAGCCTGGGTCAAGGAGCACATCGCCGAGTACGGCGGCGACCCCTCGTTCGTCGCCGTCAGTGGGGGCTCGGCCGGCGGACACCTGTGCGCGCTGCTCGCGCTGAGCGCGGGCGACCCGGAGTACCAGCCCGGGTTCGAGAACGCCGACACCTCGGTCCAGGCGTGCGTCCCCTTCTACGGGGTGATGGACATGACGGGCGCTCCGGACGGCTCGGGCCTGTACGGCCCCGGCCTGCTCAAGCTGCTGGAGAAGTCCGTCATGAAGACGACCATGGCCGAGCATCCCGAGGTCTTCCGGTCCGCCTCGCCCACACTGCCGCGTCCGCCCCGACGCACCCCCGTTCTTCGTCCTGCACGGCTCCAACGACACGCTCGTGCCGGTGCCGGTCGCCCGTACCTTCGTGGAGCGACTCCGCGCCGTCTCGCAGGCCCCGGTCGCCTACGCCGAGCTCCCGCTCGCCCAGCATGCCTTCGACGTATTGGCCTCGCTGCGCTGCCAGGCCACCACCTCTGCCGTGGGCGACTTCCTGACCGGGGTCCCGGGTCGCGGCGAGGGATCACCGCCGAAGCCTGACCCCTCAATTGCCTCCGGCGGCGACCTCGTCGGCGAGCTCCACCTCGACGCCGAGCGCGTCACCCCTCGCGCACACCAGTTCGTCCAGCCCCCCGGCGTCCACGAGGTCGCGGCGGGCCGACTCCACCGCGGCGATCAGGTCATCGGGACCGGTGACGGTCAGGCGGGTCACTCGCGCCCGCATCGACTTCTTGTGCGCGGTCTTCTCGCGGCGCACGGCGCCGAGCACCTCGGCGGCGACGGCGAGCACGGTGTCGTCTCCGCCCGCTGAAGGTCCAACCTCGGCGAGCTCCGGCCACGCCGCGAGGTGCACCGAACCCTCCTGCCACCAGCTCCACACCTCCTCGGTCACGAACGGGAGGAACGGAGCGAAGAGACGGTGCAGGATGGAGAGGGCCACGGCGAGCGTCGCCCGCGCCGAGGCCGTGCCGGCGGCCGTCTCGGTCCCGTCGCCGTAGGCCCTCGTCTTGACGAGCTCGACGTAGTCGTCGCAGAAGGACCAGAAGAAAGTCTCGGTCAGCTCCAGCGCGCGGGCGTAGTCGAAGCCGTCGTGCGCCTCGGTCACCGCCGCGACGAGCGCTCCGAGCCGGGCCAACAGGGCGGCATCGATGGGTTCACGCACCGCCTCGATCCCGGGCATCGCGCCCTGCCCGAGACGCCCGAGGGCGAACTTGGACGCGTTCAGCACCTTGATGGCCAGCCGCCGGCCGATCTTCATGACCCCCTTGTCGACGGCTGTGTCCGTGCCGGGGCGGCCGTTGCAGGCCCAGTAGCGCACGGCATCGGCGCCGAACTCCTCCACGAGCGGCATCGGCGTGACGACATTTCCCTTGGACTTGGACATCTTCTTCCGGTCCGGGTCGAGGACCCAGCCGTTGATCGTGGTGTGCTTCCACGGGACGGTGCCGTGCTCTTGGTGCGAGCGCAGCATGGTCGAGAAGAGCCACGTGCGGATGATCTCGTAGCCCTGCGGCCGCAGGTCCATCGGGAAGGTGGCGGCGAAGCGCTGCGGGTCGTCCTCCCACCCGCAGGCGATCTGCGGGGTGAGCGACGAGGTGGCCCATGTGTCCATGATGTCGGGATCGCCCACGAAGCCGCCGGGCGCGCCGCGCTGGTCCTCCCGGTAGCCGTCGGGGACGTCGGTCGTGGGATCGACGGGCAGGCGCGACTCGTCGGGAACCAGGGGCGAGTCGCGGTCGGCCTTGCCGTCGGGGCCGAGCGGGTACCAGAGGGGCACGGGCACGCCGAAGAAGCGCTGGCGGCTGATCAGCCAGTCTCCGCTCAGCCCGTTCACCCAGTCCGCGTAGCGCACCTGCATGTAGGGCGGGTGCCAGTCAACTCGTCGCCCCGCGCGACCAGGCGCGTGGCGCAGCTCCTCGTCCCGCCCGCCGTTGCGGATGAACCACTGCCGGCTGGTGACGATCTCGAGCGGCCGGTCGCCCCGCTCGTAGAACTTGACCGGGTGCGAGATGGGCCGGGGCTCTCCGATCATGTCGCCCGAGGCGGCCAGCATCTCCACCATGGCCCGCTGCGCCTGCTTGACCGTCTTGCCCGCGATGGCCTGCCAGGCCTCGCCGTCGGGGACGCCTGGCGGCGGGCTCGCCGCGATGCGCCCGGTGCGCGTCACGATGCTGCGGGTGGGCAGGTCGAGGTCGCGCCACCAGACCACGTCGGTCACGTCGCCGAAAGTGCAGATCATGGCGATGCCCGAGCCCTTGTCGGGCTCGGCCAGGTGGTGGGCGAGCACGGGGACCTCCACCCCGAAGAGCGGGGTGCGCACCGTCGTGCCGAACCGGGAGCGGTAGCGCTCGTCGTCGGGGTGGGCGACCAGCGCCACGCACGCGGCCACGAGCTCCGGCCGGGTGGTCTCGATCTCGATGTCGCCGAAGCGCAACCGGTGGTATGCGCCCGGCTGCTCGCGGTCCTCCATCTCGGCCTGGGCCACCGCGGTCTGGTAGTCGACGTCCCAGAGCGTGGGTGCCTCCGACGTGTAGGCCTCGCCGCGGGCCAGGTTGCGCAGGAACATGCGCTGGCTCGTGCGGCGGCTGCGGTCGTCGATGGTGGCGTAGCCCAGGCTCCAGTCGACCGAGAGGCCTAGGCGCCGCCACAGGTCCTCGAAGGCCTGCTCGTCCTGTGCCGTGAGCTCGTGGCACAGGGCGATGAAGTTGGGCCTGCTGACCCGCACGGCGTCCTTGCCCGGGGAGTCCGGCGGCACGAAGTCCGCCTCGTAGGGGAGAGAGGGGTCGCACGCCACGCCGTAGTAGTTCTGGACCCGTCGTTCGGTGGGGAGGCCGTTGTCGTCCCACCCCATGGGGTAGAAGAGCTTCCAGCCCCGCATCCGCCGGTAGCGGGCGATGGCGTCGGTCTGGACGTACCCGAAGACGGATCCCATGTGGAGCGAGCCCGAAACGGTCGGTGGTGGGGTGTCGATGGAGAACACCTCGGCCCTCGTGGCGGACGGGTCGAACCGGTACGTCCCAGCCTGGTCCCACTCGCCGGCCCAGCGGTGCTCGAGCCCGTCGAGGTCGGCTTCTCGGGCACACGTCGGGCGACGACCGACGGGCGAATGCGGACGGCCGGGCGCCGGGGGCGGGGCCGAGTTCGGTCAAGCGGCTCGACATGATCGGGTTACCGTACCCGGGTGCTGCGTCTTCACGACACCGCGACCGGGACCGTCCGGCCTTTCGAGCTCCGCCGGGACGGAGAGGTGTCCATGTACGTCTGTGGCCCGACTGTCTACGACCTCCCTCACCTCGGACACGGCCGGCTACTCGCTCGTCTTCGACGTGCTGCGCCGGTACCTGCTCTTCACGCGGCCTGGCCGTGAACTACGTCTCGAACGTCACCGACGTGGACGACAACATCATCAAGCGGGCGGCCGAGCAGGGGCGGACCGAGCTGGAGGTGGCCGTCGAGTTCGAGGCGCGCTGGTTGGAGGCGATGGACGCGTTCGGCGTCCTCCGACCCGACGAGACGCCGCATGCCACGGCGTACATCGATCGCATGGTCGGCGCTCGTCGGCGAGCTGCTCGGCCGCGGCGTGGCCTACGAGACGGGGGACGGGGTCTATCTCGACGTCAGTCAGGTTCCCGGCTACGGGCTCCTGGCTCGCCAGAGCCTCGACTCGCTGCGGTCCGGCGCCCGGGTCGAGGCCACCGAGGAGAAACGCTCTCCGCTCGACTTCGCGCTCTGGAAGAAGGCCAAGCCGGGAGAGCCGCAGCTGGGAGGCGCCGTGGCACGCCGGACGGCCGGGTTGGCACACCGAGTGCGTCGTCATGTCGCTGGACCTCCTGGGCGACGGTTTCGACCTCCACGGCGGCGGCCAGGACCTCGCCTTCCCGCACCACGAGAACGAGCGCGCCCAGGCCGTCGCCGACGGGCGCACGTTTGCCCGGCACTGGGTGCACAACGGCTGGGTCGAGGTGGAGGGCACGAAGATGTCCAAGTCGCTCGGGAACTTCACCTCGCTCACCGACATGCTCGAGCGAAGCGACGCACGCGCCTACCGCCTGCTCGTGCTGCGGGCGCACTTCCGCTCCCCAATAGAGGTCACGACGCAGACCGTCGCCGAC
This sequence comes from uncultured Acidimicrobiaceae bacterium, assembly GCA_963767195.1. GTDB lineage: Bacteria > Actinomycetota > Acidimicrobiia > Acidimicrobiales > RAAP-2 > Bog-473. The sequence goes on from CAVYDA010000003.1 coordinate 258,674, forward strand.
GCCGAGAAGGGACTCGATCGCCTCGACACTCTGGCGCGGCGCTTCGGCATCGCGGACCTGCTCGCGGCGAGCGGTCGCGGGTACGTGGTGGAGGCGACCGACGCCGGCGACGCCGACGCCGCGGCACTCGCATCGTTCTCGGCGCGGATGGACGACGACCTCGACACTCCGGGTGCGCTGGCGGGCGTCTTCGAGCTGGCGAGTGCGGCCCACTCCGCGGCCGACGCCGGCAACCAGGACGAGGGTGCCCGCTTGGCTCGGACCGCGGCCGTCCTGGCGGCGGCGCTGGGCGTTCCCCTCCGGGGAGGGTCCGGCGAGGTGGACGAGGCGGCCAGCCGTCCTCGTCTCCCAACGCGACGAGGCACGCCTGGCCAAGGACTTCGCCCGGGCGGACATCTCTGCGCGACGAACTCGTGGCGCTGGGCTGGACGGTCGAGGACACGCCGTCGGGCACCGCCATCCGCCGCTGACGGGCACGGCCATCCGCCGCTGACGGGCACGGCTTCCGTCGCTGACCGGCGAGGTCGGCTGCAAAGCGTCGATGGGAGGGCCGGGCACGAGGGGGGCGAGGGTCGGCCCGGCGCGAACGGGCTGAATGGCCGGAGTAGGGCTGGGGGCCTGGGGCGGGAACCGGCGAGGAGCGTCATCGTCCCTGGTCGGCGGCCGATTCGCGGTCTGCTACCGCTCAGTAGGTTACTGCAGAGTAACCTGGAGTGGACGAGGGACGCACGGTCTCTCGAAACCGATCGCCAGCGGTCGAACCCATCGCCGGCGGGCGTTGCCGGCATGGTGCCGGGAGGTCGTTGAAGGAGGCCCAGCATGTCCGATTTCTCGCTCGAGCTGAACGAGGACCAGCTGCAGATTCAGAAGTGGGTCCACGAGTTCGCCGAGAACGTGGTACGGCCGGCGGGCCACGAGTGGGACGAGCGTGAGGAGACGCCGTGGCCCATTATTGAGGAGGCGGCGAAGATCGGGCTGTACTCCTTCGACTTCATCGCCCAGACGCTTCTCGGACCCGACCGGCCTGATGATGTGCCTCGTCAACGAGGAGATGAGCTGGGGCGACGCCGGGATCGCGCTGGCCATCTTCGGCTCGACGCTCGCCGTCGCCGGCATCTTCGCCAACGGGACGCCCGAACAGATCGGCGAGTGGATCCCGCAGTGCTTCGGGACGGCCGACGACGTCAAGCTCGCCGCGTTCGGCGTGTCCGAGCCCGACGCCGGGTCGGACGTCTCCTCGCTCAAGTCGCGTGCCGTCTACGACGAGGCCAAGGACGAATGGGTCCTCAACGGCACCAAGACGTGGATCACCAACGGCGGCATCGCCAACACCCACGTCCTCGTGCTCTCGGTCGACCCCTCGCTCGGCAGCCGCGGACAGGCCAGCTTCGTGGTGCCCGAAGGCACGCCAGGGATCGCGCAGGGGCAGAAGTTCAAGAAGATGGGCATCCGCGCCTCCCACACGGCCGAGGTCGTTCTGAGCGACTGCCGGGTGCCGGGCCGCTGCCTGCTCGGAGGCAAGGAGAAGCTCGACGAGCGTCTGGCCCGGGCCCGCGAGGGCAAGAAGACCTCGACGCAGGCCGCCATGGCGACCTTCGAAGCCTCGCGCCCGATCGTCGGTGCGCAGGCGGTCGGGATCGCCCGGGCCGCCTACGAGTACACGCTCGACTACGCCAAGGAGCGGAGGCAGTTCGGCCGGGCCATCATCGAGAACCAGTCCATCGCGTTCAAGCTGGCCGACATGAAGATGCACACCGACGCGGCCCGCCTCCTCGTGCACCGTGCGGCGAACATGGCGGCGACCGGGAAGAAGTTCGAGAACGGCGAGGGCTCCATGTCGAAGCTCTACGCCGGGGAGAACGCCGTGTGGGTGACCGAGCAGGCCATTCAGATCCTCGGCGGCTACGGGTACGTGCGTGAGAACCCGGTCGAGCAGTGGCACCGGGACTCGAAGATCTACACCATCTTCGAGGGGACCTCCGAGATCCAACGACTGGTGATCTCCCGGGCCATCTCGGGGATCCACATCAACTGACCTCTCCCGAACGCACTCCACATTCGACCGTGTAGCGGCGGCCCCGCAGCGGCAATCAGCCGTTCTCGGCCGAGCGCCGCCCCACGGGCGCCGTGAGGGTAGAGACATCAGGGCGTGAGCGTTGAGACCGAAAGCGTGATCGTAGGGCCATGCCCTGCAACATGTGTCGAGCGTGATCCTTGAGACATGAGAGCGGGAGACCGCGGCCTTGAGCACCCGGCCCGCGCAGGCCGGCCTGACGTGCCCACGGGACTGGCGCGCGCGGCAGCGGGCTGGGAAACAGCCACCGGTTCAGCGCCGGGGCACGCGCAGCCGGGCCGGTCAGACAGGAGGCTGACCCCGGCCCCTTGCGAGGGCCGGGGTCAGCTTGAGAATCTTCGCAGGCCGTCAGGACGATCCCGGTGGCCCGGTAATCGGAGCCCGGCCCTGAGGATCATGACCGTCAGCGTCACGGCTCTTCTGCGAAGCCGTGGTGGGCGTCGCCATGGTGCGCCGCGTGAGTGCGAGGCTGCCCGGAGCGGGCGCTACGGAGCTCCACGCTCGACGCGACCAACGACTACGAGATCATGGTCGAGACCTTCGACCCGGTCGGGAGTGCTCCGGGGGACCGTAGGTTGCGGCGGGGTCGTTGCCATGGCTGCGCGCGGACCGTTCGCGGAAGAGGCTAAGGGCGATCAGGGCGAGGTTGCCTGCTGCGGCAGCTCCGATCGTGGTGGTGACGATCGCGAACAGCCCGGATGTCGCGGTGAACCCGAGCCACCCTCCGAGCAGGGCGCCGGCGGTTGCAGCCAGGAGCCCGAGTGACTTGGTGCCACGGTCCCAGTCGCGGTGGGTCCAGGCCAGGTAGAGGCCCAGCGCGATCGGCACGCTGACGGCGAGAATCCCGAGCAGTTCGCTGGTCAGGGACAGCGCGGGCCAGAGCGTCAGGACGACTAGGGCTGCTCCGAGCCAGCCGCCGAGCCCGAGCACGAGCGGGACGATGGTGCGGGTCGCGAAGCTGGTCTTGGGCCCTGCGGCACCGTGCTTGCGTACCCGGCGCGCTACCCAGAGCAGCCACAGGGCAGCCAGAGCGGCGAAGCCGATCATTGCCGCAAGGATGTCCTTGGCAATCGCTGTCTGCGCGTCTGAGTGGGCGATGTGGCGAAGCTGACCACGTTCGGGGTGTAGCGGGACGTGTCGACCCGGCCGGTGTCGTAGAACGTGGTCAGCAGCTGCGTGCCGGCTCTCGGCTCGTAGTACCAGAAGTCGTCCACGTGCCCGAGCCCGGACAGGATGACCTGATGCCCGTTGGGAAGGTGCGGCAGCAGCTCCTTCGTGGCGTTCTGGGCCGGCGTTGCGAAGTCGAGCGTCCCGCCGATGAGCAGCGTCGGGACGTTCGAGTTCTGCACGCTGGTGTACTGGTTCTCGCCCGGGTTGGCCGGCCAGGCGTGCACGAGGCCTCCTGCCCCATACAAGAACTCCGTCGAAGGGATTGCCGATGATCGAGCCCCCGCCAGCGCCGGAGCTGAAGTAGCGCTCGGCGGGCTGCGCGTCGGCCATCCCGATGCTTGCAAACTCGCCCCAGACGAACGACTGGGGAAGGGTGAGATCGGCCATCAGCGATAGCAGCCACAAGCCGCTCGGGTCGCCCTGCGCGGCGGAGATCCACGAGTCGAGGGTCATCGGCCCGGACAGTGGCGAATCCACCGAGGTCGCCTCCTGGAGCCCGAGGAGCGTCGCGACCAGGACGTTGCCCGGCTTGATCGGCAGGAAGTACCACCGGCTCGGCATGTCTGCCGCCGTGTGCTGCATGCTCGCGGCGAGGTTGCCGGTGCGGGCGCGGCAGGCAGGCTGCTGCGCGCACAGCGCCGAGTAACGCTCGATACCCTGATCGATCTCGGCTCCGCTGTACAGGAAGTTCCCGGGCGGGTTGACCCCGATCATCACCGAGCGGTCGACACTGTTCGGGTACCGCCACGCGTAGATCATCGCGAGACGGGTCCCGGCGCTCTCGCTGAGCAGGTCGATGCGCTTGTAGCCGAGCGCGACGCGAGCGGCTTCGATGTCGTCGGCCTGCTCCGCCAGCGTGTAGCCGGCGAGGTCAACGCCGCTTCGCTCAAGCCGCTGCGCGCACGAGGCGAAGGCCTGGGAGTACGCGCTCAGCGACGCTTTGCCGAGGTAGTCAGCGGAGTTCTCCAGCGCCGCCGTCACCTCGGGACAGTTCAGCACCGAAGAGCCGTCGACGCCGCGGTAGCCGACCATGACGACATCGTGCTGGGCGGCCAGGCGGTTCGCTTGGGGAAACGTCATGTTGGTCGTGCCCGGGCCGCCGTTGAGATGGAAGATTGGCGCCAGCGGGTGGGATGAGCGAGCCAGGATCCGGGTCACCGGCAGCGCGATCAGGCGCGACCGGGGGTTTGCCCGGTCCTCGGGCACGACAAGCGTTCCGCAGTCGGCGCGGTAGCCGCCGTTCTCGGTGGAATAGGTGCACGGGTGCATGGTCAACTGGCCGGCGTGCGCCCCCTGCGGGACCGAGACCGTTTCCGGGCTGGACGAGACTCCCAGGTAGGTAAGTCCCGTCAATAGGACGATGGTCACCATCAGGGCAACGATTCGTGTCCAGGTGAACGCCTTTGGTCTTTGGGCCTGCGGTACTGGTTGGTCGACTGCCACGGTCTTGCCGTAGCGCTTGGTCGGGTGGTTCTTCTCGATCATTGTTCTTCCTTTCGTCGACCCTCGTTGTGCCATATGGCGAACCTAAGGTGCGATCGCGAGATCGGCATCGTCGGGAGGCTGTGTTGCGGCTCCTACCATCCGACGATTTCGACTCCTACTTAGGTAGGAGGCGGGAACGGAGGGGGCGGAGTACGTTCAGCGCGTGAGCCGAATCGGACATTTCGCCCGCACGTACTGGTTCGACCTGCTGATCGCGCTGCTGGCGATCGTGGCGATCCTTGAGGTGGTGCTCGGACCGCGGCTCGTCCGGAGCTCCGACAACGACGCTGTGGTTCTGCCTTCCCGCGCTTGCAATCCTGGTGCTGCCCGTGTTCGCGCGGCGATGGTTTCCGTTTGCCGGACCGGCGGCGTACTGGCTTTTGGCCGCGGGAATCTCGTTCGTCGACCCGCTGCTGATCCCGTACCCCGAGTCCCTCTTCCTGATCGGACTGGCGACCGCATTCCTGCTCGGGAACCTTCGCGACCTCCGGCGGGCCGGCCTCGGACTGGCGATCGTGGTCGGCGCTGCGGCGACCCTCGTCTACAACATCCCCGGACACTCGGTCGACCAGCTCGTCTTCATTCCCGTCGACTTCGCCGTCGCCTGGGTTGCAGGCCTTGCCGTCCGCGCGGGGGCCGAGCAGGCCGAGGTGGCGGAGTCACATGCGACCCAGGCCGAGCAGGAGCGGGATGCAGCGACGCGCGTCGCCGTGGCCGAGGAGCGGGCGCGGATCGCGCGCGAGCTGCACGACATCGTCGCGCACGCTGTCAGCGTGATGGTGCTGCAAGTCGGCGCTGTCAGGCACCAGCTCCCCGACGCGATGGCCGAGGATCGCGATGCCCTCAGGAGTGTCGAGCAGGCCGGGCGCGGTGCGCTGGCGGAGATGCGCCGTCTGCTCAGTGTCATGCGCCGTGAGGGCGATGGCGTCGAGCTCGCACCTCAGCCCGGCCTCGACGGCCTCGACTCGTTGATCAAGGAGATCGGCCGCGCCGGGCTCCCCGTCGAGCTGCACCTCGACGGGGAGCGTGTCCCGCTCCCGCCAGGGATCGACCTCTCCGCGTATCGGATCGTGCAGGAGGGTCTTACCAACGCGCTCAAGCACGCCCGCGCCAGCCACGCGGAGGTCACCGTCCGGTATGCGCCGCACGAGGTCGGGATCGAAGTGCGCGACGACGGCACCGGCGCGACGCCGAGCGACGGCTACGGCCACGGACTGATCGGCATCCGCGAGCGCGTCAGACTCTACGGCGGCGAGATGACCGCTGGCACGACCAACGGCGGCGGGTTCACGCTCAGCACCCGCCTCCCACTCACCCCAGACCGGCCATGACGATCCGAGTCCTCATCGCCGACGACCAGTCCATGGTCCGCGCCGGCTTCCGAATGCTGCTCGCCGGCGAACAAGACATGGAAGTCGTCGCCGAAGCAAGCAACGGACTGGAAGCGGTGGCCATGGCGGCGCGGTTTGACCCGACCGTGATCCTGATGGACATCCGCATGCCAGAGCTCGACGGGCTAGAGGCCACCCGCCGGATCCTTGCCGCCGACAACACCGCGCGGATCCTGATCCTCACCACCTTCGGACTCGACGAATACGTCTACGAAGCACTCAGCGCCGGCGCGAGCGGATTCGTGCTCAAAGACGACCCCCCCGAACAGCTGATCGAGGCGGTCCGCACCGTCGCCGCTGGAGACGCGCTCCTCTCACCCGCGATCACCAAACGCGTGATCAAGCAATTTACCCGCATTCCTCACCACGTGCCGCCGAAGGAACTCGACGAGCTCACCGCACGCGAGCAAGACATCCTTCGGCTCATCGCCCGCGGCCTCTCCAACGCAGAGATCGGCGCCGAGCTCTACATCAGTGAGACGACCGTCAAGACCCACGTCACGCACGTCCTCCAGAAACTCGGCCTCCGCGACCGCGTCCAAGTCGTCGTGCTCGCATACCAGACCGGGTTCGTAACGTGAGCCCCGTCCACCTAAGCCTCACAGGGGGAAGCGGCCGATCTCCTCGCGACCATTTAGTTTGTTGACCGCGAGCAACGATCTGTGCGTCATCGGTTAAGCAAGGCATTGCATCCATAGCTCGGTGGTGATCGACCGCGGTCAGGTAAGCGACGAGAAGGTTATGGCAGGCGGAGCGAGCGCCTGGGGTCCGGTCGGTGGTCATCAGTCCTCCTGGATGAGGTGCGTGCTGACCGGCGATACGAGGCTGCATCCTGGCGTCCCTCCTGCTGCCAAGAACACCGGGTTTAGGTTGGCCCATTTCGCCCGTACCCTTATTGATGAGCCACGGGTAGCAGAGATCTGATCCCCGCCCGATTTTGCTGGCGCCCAAGGAGAAAGCGTGACCAACCTCACGAGCCGCAGCACATGACCGACTTGGCCGAATGGGGTACCACCGTAGGGACCCTGGTCCTGGCCGGAGCGACCTTTGTATCGATCCGGTCTTCCAACCGTTCGGCCCGGATTGCTGAGCGTGCGCTGCTTGCGGGACAGCGCCCGTTGCTCGTTGTCGCTCGGCGCCAAGACCCACCACAGGAGATTCAATTCGCCGACGGGCGGGTGTTGGAGTGCCTGTCCACTCAGGCGCTGTTTCTCTACGAGAAGGACGTCATCTATCTGGCGACCCCATTGCGAAACGCCGGCAGCGGCCTGGCCCAACTACAGGGCTACCGACTCGATCCCGAGCAACCTGACCGCGTGCAAATCGACCCACTTGGCATCGCCCGGCATCGCCGCGGAGGCGAGGCTCCCGATTCGGCAAGCTTCATCCCGCAGCAGCGCGACCTCTACATCGCGTCGGGTGAGACCGGCTTCTGGCAGGCGGCTCTCCGCGATCCTTCGAGTCCGACCTTCAAGTCAGTGCTACAAGCTCTCGATTCTCGCGGTCGCCTTACCGTCGACCTGGTGTATGGCGACCTCGAAGAGGGACAGCGGACCATCACACGCTTTGTGCTGCTCCCGAACGCCGATGGATCATGGCGTTGCGACGTTGCTCATCACTGGCGAACAACCGCGGGCACTGGGTCCTAACAGATCCTGCTCAGGGCTCCATCCACGGGGAAATGGGCCATGTGGCCGAGGCCTCTGCCGGTTGCACGTCGACCGGGAGGCCGTCGACTCGGCTCCGGTCCGAGTCCTGAACCCCCCAAGTAGGCCCGGCTTCCTCCCCTCCTTCTCCGGAAGTTCCTGGTTGATCTCCCCCCAACCCCCGAGAGCTCGGGCCGCCGAGCGACGGACGAGCTGGGCGTCTCTTTCGAAAATGACGAGCGCACCCGGTCAGGGAGCGAATGCAAAGGACGTAGGATCGCTTGGATGCCCATTCGAAGGGTAAACGGGAGGCCAGCAGAACCGAGTCTCTCGAGAGTCCTTTTCGGTAGGGACAACGAGACCAAAGTTCTCGAGTCCGTGCTCGAGGCGACTCGAAAAGGCGAGGGTGGCGCGATCGTCGTTCACGGTGAGCCGGGAATCGGCAAGACGGTGCTCCTGGAGCGCACCGTGGCCATGGCCAAGGATTTCAATGTGCTTCGCACTGTCGGCAACGAGGCAGAGATGGAGCTCGCCTACGCCAGCCTGCAGGAGTTCTTTCGTCCAGAGATCATTGAGGTCGAACAACTTCCCCCGCCTCAGCTCAGCGCGTTGGAGGTCGCACTTGGGAGGCGGGACGGCCAGGCTCCGGATCGATTGCTCGTCGGGCTCGGGCTTCTGAATCTGCTGTCGCTCGTGAGTGTGAAGCGTCCAGTTCTCTGCGTAGTCGATGATGGGCAGTGGCTCGATGCCGCTTCCGCTCAGGCAATCGGGTTCGCCGCTCGTCACGTCTCCCAGGACGCCGTTGCCTTTCTCTTTGGAACACGAAGATTGACTGACGAGGTTCGTGGACTTCCCGAGCTGACCATTGGCGGTCTGGGAGACCAAGACGCCCGTGAACTCCTGGCGACGACCCTGCCGGATCGTCTTGACGACAGTGTGGTCGATCGGCTTATTGCGGAAACCCATGGCAATCCACTGGCCTTACTGGAACTTCCCCGAACCCTGACCCCCTCGCAGCTGGCGGGCGGGTTTGGCTTGCCGGTGTCGGTCACGCTGGCCGGCCAGATTGAGGAGAGCTATCGACGTCGGCTCGCGGGGTTGTCCCCGGAATCCAGAAGGCTGTTGTTGATTGTGGCGGCAGATCCAACCGGGGACTCCGGAGTCATTTGGCGTGCCGCAGACAACCTTGGAGTTCCTGAGGAGGCTGCCGAGACCATCGAGGATGACGGGCTGGTTGAATTTGGCGATCGCATCGTGTTCCGTCATCCCTTGGTTCGATCCGCCGTCTACAACACGGCCTCCCCCAAAGAGAGGAGAGACGCGCACCGTGCCCTGGCTGAAGCTACAGATAGCGCATCCGATCCTGATCGGACAGCGTGGCACCGCGCGCAGGCAACCGTTCGTCCGAACGAGGCCGTAGCGGCTGAACTGGAGACATCTGCGGAGCGGGCGCAATCTCGGGGTGGATTCGCTGCTGCCGGCGCTTTCTTGGAGCGCTCGGTGGCCTTGACCGTCGACCCGCCGCGTCGGGCTGTGCGGGCTCTTCGGGCAGCTCAAGCGAAGCGCCTGGCCGGAGCACTCGATGCCGCATCCGGTCTTGCGGTCATTGCAGAACGTGGACCCTTGGACGACCTGCACAGGGCGCAGTTGGACGCGCTCCTGGGTCAGATCGCCTTCGCTCGAAGCCGGGGCAACGAGGTGTCGCCGCTCATGCTGAAGGCGGCTTCTCGGCTGGAGAAGGTCGATCTGAAGCTCGCTCGTGACACCTATCTCGATGCGCTGATCGCCGCCATTTTTTCGGGGCGCTTGGCCGTCGAGGCGAACGTCCAGGAGGTGGCCAGGGCCTCACGAGCAGTCTCGTCGACAGATCAGCCAATCGCGGGCCTCGGATCTGTTGCTCGAAGGTCTGTCGTTGCTCATTAGCTGATGGATTCAAAGCGGGAACTGCCGGTGTTGAAGAGGGCACTCAGTGCCTTTCGCGGAGACGATCTGAGCACTGAAGAGCGTTTGCGCTGGTCATGGGTTGCGGGCGGAACCGCCGGATTCATCTGGGACCACGAATCGTGGGATGTCCTGACTGCCCGCCAGGAACGGCTTGCTCGAGATGTCGGCGCGTTGTCGGTGCTGCCGATCACGCTCAGCACCCGAGTTGGGGTGTGCCTGTACGCAGGGGACGTGGCAACGGCGCGATCCCTGGTTGACCAAGTTCAGGTCGTGACCGACGCGTCCGACAACAGGCGCTTCTCGAATGCCGCGCTGTTCCTCGCCGCATTCCGTGGCGACGATCATGAGGCCCGTCAGCTGATTGAGGCGATCAGCCGTGATTCGCAATCGAGAGGTGAAGGATTGGCCTTGAGCGTTGCCCAGTGGGCGACTGCTCTTCTCTGCAATGGAAGAGGGCAGTACGAGGAGGCGTTCCGCTCGGCCAAGGAAGCAGTGAAGGATCCGAACGATCTTTGGTATTGGGGTTGGGCCACGGTGGAACTCATTGAAGCAGCGAGCCGAACCAACCGGGTCGCAGACGCACGTTCTGCTCTTGAACACCTTGCTGAGAGCACTGCAGCCAGTGGCACCGAGTGGGCTCTGGCTGTTCAGGCACGCTCCAAGGCGCTTCTGTTGGAAGGCGCGGATGCGGAGGCCTTGTACGGAGAGGCCCTCGAGCGACTCTCGCCAACCCGGCTGCAGGTTGACCTTGCTCGTACCCGCCTTCTTTACGGAGAATGGCTTCGGAGGCAGCACCGGCAACGGGACGCACGCGATCAGCTCCGCCGTGCCCACGAACTCTTCGTCGAGTTCGAGATGTCCGCGTTTGCAGGTCGCGCTGCAAGCGGAGTTGTTGGCCACGGGAGGGCGGGCGCGCAAACGGGCAATCGAGACTCGAGTTGATCTCACTCCACAGGAGGCCCGGGTCTCGGAACTGGCTGCTCAGGGCGCGACCAACCAGGACATCGCAGAGCAACTGTTCATTAGTCAGGCGACTGTTGAGTATCACCTCTCAAAGGTGTACAGAAAACTTGGAATCAGGTCCCGTACGCAGCTTGCCAACGTGTTGCACTCTCATCGGTCCGACATCGGTTCCTCTGATTGAAGTGGGACGAACTGGTGAGACGGATGTGTCAATGGGCGCTGAATCGACGGGCAAACCTCAGAGAGCGATAACAGTCTTGCCGCCCGGCATGGCTCCGACCTGAGCGCCGAACATCGCCGGAACATCGTCAAGACCTGATCCGCGAAATCGGCGGCGGCTGCACCGATTGGTTGGCCAGGGCTTGGCCGACACGCTCCATCAGCTCGCTGGTCGGGCGCAGAGCAAAGTTGACCCCGCGAATACCGGATGACTGCAGAGCCTCGAGGTCGGCAACATATTGGGTTGTGATAGCGACGCCCCCTGGGCGAACAAGCGCCGAGAGCGATGTGAATGCCATGGCGTCGCTGACGACGTCAATCAGGACGTCGACGCCGTCAGGGTGAGAGGCTCGAACGGCGTCGGCCACTGACACCTTGGAACGAACAAGTGTCTCGGACACGCCGTACGAACGCATTCGGTCCTCGTCGGAGGCGTTGATGCTCGCGATGACTGAGGCCCCGGCTCTGACGGCGAATTGAGTGGCAAATGTACCCACGCCACCCCCAGCTCCGATGAGCAGGAGCACCTGGTCTTCAAGGGGGTCGAGCAGATCGATGAGGCTCAGCCCAGTCCCTCCGGCAGTCGGCGCAGTAGATGCCACGTACAGGTCGAGGTCGTCTGGAACCCACGTCAAAGGTGCCTGCGCCGAGACGGCGACGTATTCGGCGTAGGTCCCGGTCGCACCGATGGGCGGGATGAACAATTGGCCGAACACTCTGTCACCACGGGAAAATTTGGTCGTCCCCTCGCCGGTGGCCTCGACGTATCCAGCGCCGTCGACTCCTAGCACCATCGGAAAAACGGCCGGCGCGGGTCTCCACTCGCCTGACGCCAGCTTTGCATCCATCGGGTTGATGGAGGCGGCGACAAGTTTGATCAGAACCTGACCAGGGCCCGCGATCGGTGTTGTGGCCTCCATAACCTCCGGCAAATCCCCGAAATAGTTCACCGCGACCGCTCTCATCGCTCCTCCTCCGTCGCTCCTCGGCATCCACCCCGTGTGCGATGCCACAATGCTGACATCTCATTTCCGCACTTCGAGTCAGCATCGCAATCAAGGAATCCCTTAGTCACACCTCGACTGACCCCGATGTGCGGGGATGCAACCATGCTTCGGCCGAAGCCTCAGGGCGAACCGTTGCGCTGGGCAGCGTTCATGGGAGGGATCGGGCGGCCCAGTCGGACGATGGACGAAATGGAGCGAGTCGTGACTCCGATCAAGACCGATCTTTGGCCCATCCCCCGACCTCAAGGACCTCCTTCGACCACGCGAAGAGCCGACTAGGGGTTTCCCGGATGCAAACCCTTCTTGGCCTGCCAATGATGTGAACAGCACCGCTCAGGACATTCGATGCAAAAGGAGGCAGGCTCATGCCGGACGACTCGGTGGGTGACTCTGGATCCTCGGTCGAAAGGCGTCACCTTCTGCTGGTCGGTGCCGGGCCGGGTCTTGGAATGGCCGTCGCTCGTCGCTTTGCCGAGCGCGGCTATCGGGTGACCTTGGTCGCCCGCAGCGCGGACGGACTCCGCGATCTCGCTGACAGCCTGACTGACACCGGGGCCCGGATCGACACGAGTGCCGCAGATGCCAGCGACCCGGAGGGTCTGAGAGCTCGGATGGCGGACCTCTACAAGGAGCAGGGTGCGCCCGGGCTCATCATTTACAACGCGGTCATGGGGGCCCCGGATACTCTCCTGAGCTCGAGCGTCGAGCACCTGCAGACGGCCTATGCGGTCGACGTCATCGGCGCCATCGTCGTGGCGCAGGTCGCCGCCCCAGCCATGCGCGAGGCCGGCACCGGCACCATCATCGTGACGGGTGGGGGATTCGCAGATCATCCGATCCCGGCCCTCGCATCTGTTTCGCTCGGCAAAGCTGCTTTGCGATCCGCCGCCACCATGCTCGGAGCTGATCTGGCGCCCGATGGCATCCGCGTTGCGACCTTGACGATCGGGGGACAGATCATTGCGGGCACCGCCTTCGATCCCGAGATCATCGCGACGCGCTACTGGGAGGTCGTCCATACGGACGATCCGTGGCAGGCGGAGTTCCACTTCACGGGTGAATAGGGCCCATGACGGCTTGAGCGATTCGCGATCGTGAAATGAATTCCGCTGTGGACGAAGACCGTCACGTCCCTTGACGTTGAATCCAGACAGGCCAACCCTGCTTCAGAGGGAGTCGTTCAGGTGTGACGGCGCAAAGGTGCCAACTTCTCCCACGAGGGTAACCAACGACATGGTGGGATCGAGTTCTTTGGTCGTTGCTTCGCATTCGATCATTGTCTTGATCAGGACGGCCAGGTTGGAGGACAGCACGATGCCAAATTCGCGGGCGAGACGGAGGAGTCGTCCCAATAGTTCACCGAATCTGGTGTTGTCCGGACGCGTATCGGAAAGGATGTCCAGAAGCTCTTCCAGCTGTGTCCCAAACTCGGTGGCATCGACACTCCGCGTCGTGCGACTGACTGAGAGAACAGCGTGAGCAAGTGCTTCACCATCTTGAGCAATCACGGCTGCCATCATTTGAACGAGGGCGGAGCGTTCGGCGGGCTCGACCGTACCGACCTCGCCAAAATCAACGAGACCGATGCGCTCTCCGTCGATCGCAATGAGGTTGCCCGGATGGGGGTCGGCGTGGAAGCGATCGGATTGGAAAATCATTATCCCGTAGGCCTGCAGTATGGTTCGCGCCAATCCAGATCGATTGGCACCAGCGGCCGCCAGACGTTCCTGGCTGGTGAGGGGAACACCTTCGATCCAATCCATGACCAAGATTGCTTCGCCGCTCATCTCGGTCAAAGCGGCTGGGATCGTGACGGCTTCGTTGTTCGCGAACGTGCGACCGAGTGCCTCCAAATTTTCTGCTTCGGAAGTGAAGTCGGTCTCAGCGCGCAGCAGGGCTGCGAACTCGTCAAGGATTGCAACAGGATCGTCGGCGCGAAACCGTGACGAGAGCCTCGCGGCCAGCCCAGCAAAGTAGCCAAGTAGCCAGACGTCTGCATCAATGGCACTGCCGATTCCGGGACGGCGCACCTTCACCGCAACACGACGACCGTTGTGGAGCGTTGCACGATGAACCTGAGCAATCGATCCGCAGGCGATGGGCGCGATGTCGAGTGTCGCGAATTGGGCTTCGGGCTGTGAGCCGAGGCTCCGCTCGAGTTCTGCAACGAGTTTCTCCCGTGAAATGCTTGGTGCGTGATCCTGCAACGTCGCGAGTTCTCGTTGCACTATTGGCGGGGTGAGGTCGGGACGCGACGCCAGCAGCTGCCCCAGCTTGACGAACGTCGGCCCGAGGTCTTCGAGGCCGAGTCGGAGCTGATGGGCAAATGACCCTGTGAGGTCGACATCGTGAGAGCGATGCCGGGTGACTGCGGCGTGCCACCCGACCCTCCCGCTTCGATAGGCGAGAACCCCCAGGATCGTGGCAGATCGAGCGAGGAGGGACCTCGCGGTCCTCCCTTGGAGATGATTGGTCGCGATGAGGCTGCCTTCTTGTTTGACAAGTCGAGATCGGATGTCATCGAGTCGTGAGATGACAACCCCTTCCAAGATCGATCCAACGGCTGGGTGGATCATCGCCGCGTCTCGCCGACGTCAGGTCGAGCTGAGGATCGCGCAAAAGGCAGCCGAAGATTGGATCAGTTTCCATCGGCTATGCCGCGATTTGCATCCATGAAAACCTTAGTCACTGGATGGCAGAAGCTCGAAGTCAGACACCGCATCCGCGGGTCCGTGGCCCAGCCAACGATCGGCTCGGACAGCACTGACCTTCCCTCTTTCGGGTCTGAGTCTTTCGGAAGGAGCCCTACCCAAGGGTGGCCGCACAGGCGGTCGCCAGCTCGTCCGCTGGCCGCTCTGGACGGACCACGCCGACGACCTTTCGGCCCGCAACGATCAGATTGAGGGCTCGACGACGGAACAGGAGCGATTCGGCCCCAAGATCTAGGGAGTTGCCCTAGGGATCCGAATCCGTTCATCCGTCAGTCGTGGGACGCGTGCGGATCATCGTTGAGATCTCAGAAGGTGAGGACGGGCGTGCCGCCGGGACGGTGCGGGCGGCAGGAGAAACGCTGGCCCGGCCCTTCTACGGGGAACCTCGAATTCCTCGCCGTGATCGAGAGCCTCTATCGGATTGGCGCTGACACAGCCGGCCACGAGTCCGGCCCGACTGAGAAGGAGTGATCATGAAGAACCTGATTTGGAGCTTTTCCCCGTGGGTCGCCTTCCTGTTGGGCGTGCGCATCGGTGGGGTGTACTGGGGAGCCGGCATCGGTCTGGCGGTCGCTCTGGTCGTCCTGGTGCGTGCGCTCGGCCGCCACAGCACCCACATGTTCGACGTCATCGGTGTCATCTACTTCGGAGGTCTGCTCGCGCTGCTGGCTGCGATCCACCCGGGCGACATCGCCACCTGGGGCCGGTACGCGCAGGCCGTCGCCCACGGATCGCTCACCTTGATCGTCTTCGGTTCCGTCCTCGTCGGCAAGCCCTTCACGGAGCCCTATGCCCGGGAGCAAGCTCCCGAGCGGGTTTGGAAGACCGCCCGGTTCCACGAACTGAACCGCCGGCTGTCGGCGGTGTGGGGCTTGGCGTTCCTCGTCGGCACGATCTCGCTGGTCATCGCCGGTTCGCAGGACTCGCGTCAGTTCGTGCTGCGACTGGTCGTCCCCTTCGGTGCGCTGCTCCTCGCCTTCATGTACAGCCAGAAGCAGGCCAGCGTGTCCGCCAAGGCGGCGTCCGCCGGCTGAAGCGAGCATCTCCCCGTCATCTCGAACCCGGCCCGCACAGAGCAACGAGGAGCCAGCCGTGGCGATCGAATCCGAAGACACGGGCCTGTGGTCGAATCCACCGGCGCCGGTCGCCGGCGCCGGCGACATCGCGAAGGGCGCAGACCCGCACCGGATCGCCGAGCCGGGTGCCGTGCCGACGATGCCGGTACGAGCGAGGATGGTTCTGCGGGTCAAGGCAGTCTGGATCTTCCCGCTGGCCATCCCGCTCGTGTTGATCGTACTGATGACGTTCATCTACATCGGTTCCGTTCTGAATCCGACGGCGCACCTGCACGGGCTTCCGGTCATGGTGGTGAACCAGGACAGCGGTGCCACCGCGAACGGCCGGCACATCGACGAGGGCGCCACGGTGGTCCACGCGTTGAAGAGCTCGCCCGTGGTGAGCACCAAGCTGGAGTTGCGCAGCGCGACGTTGGATGAGGCGAAGGCGGAGATGGACCGGGGGGGCGCCTATGCGACGATCGTGATTCCGTCCGGCTTCACCGACTCCCTCCTTGCCGCGGCAGGGAACGACGTGCCCGCGGCGGGGGGGAGCTCGGCGCAGCCCAGGGTGCAGCTGTTGGAGAACAGCCGGCTGGGCAGTCTGGGCGTCAACCTGGCGGCGGGCGTCCTCACCCCGGCCTTCCAGCAGATCTCGTCGACCATCGGAGGGCAGCTTGTTGCTCACAGCACCGCGGAAGCCCGGAGCACGTCCTTCGCCACCGCGCAGCTGCACGACCCCCTTCGCTTCGAGACGGTGAGCTACCGACCGCTCCCACCGAACACGGCGCTCGGGCTCAGCGCGTTCTACGTGGCGCTGCTGGCGATGATGGCCGGCTTCGTCGGAGCGACCATCGTCAACTCCTCCCTCGACGGCGCCCTCGGATACGCCACGACCGAACTGGGCCCCACTGGAAGCAGCGGCGGCCCCTCCCGATCGCCCGCCGCCAGACTCTCATCTTGAAGTGGTCCGTCGCCTTGGTCGTCATCCCAGTCCTCGACGCCGCCATCGTGGGCGTGGCCGCAGGCATCCTGCGAATGGACGCCCCAACCCCGCCCTACTCTGGGCCGTCCTGGCCCTGGCCTCGCTGATGGTTGCGAGCGTCACCTCACGCTCTTCGCCGCCTTCGGGTCGATCGGGCAGCTCCTGGCCATGCTCGGGTTGGTGTACCTCTCCCTGGCGTCATCGGGGGGCACGGTGCCGACGCAGGCGCTCCCGGGCTTCTTCAATTTCGTCGGGCACGTCGAGCCGCTCCGCCAGGTCCTCACGGCCGCCCGCGCCGTCCTGTACTTCGGGGCCCGGCGAATGCGGGTCTGACCCACGCGCTCGTCGTGCTCGGACTCGAGATCGCCGCCGCAGATCGTCGCTGGGCTCCTCGTCACGAGCTGGTACGACCACAAGCACCTGTATCGCTTGTCTCCCGAGCTGATCGCCTATGTCTCCCGCGTGACCGACGAGCGGCTGGCTGCTGCGCATCGCCGGGCGACGACGGTCGCCTCGTAGCGCAACCCAGCAACTCACGGGGTTGCCGCTGGGGAGGGCGCGTATCCGCAACGGGCGATGGGTACCGGTACCGTCTTTGATGGCCACGCTTGAAGGGCCTGGCGCAACCGGTCCGCTCATCGGGCGGAGCGCTCGAACGGGATGCCATCGCCGAACGTATTGACGACTCGGCGTCGGCGCATCCCCGAGTGGTGTGGGTGGAGGGCGACGCCGGGATGGGCAAGACCGCACTGGTCCGCGACGTCGTGGCTCATCTCCCCGCCGGGATGCAGGCGGCCCATGCCCAGGCAGACGAGCTGGCCCGCAACCGACCCTTCGAACTCGCCCGTCAGCTCGGGTCCACGTCGGCAGAGAGCTTCGCTGCGGGTTTGGAGATTCTCGATGCCTGGTCCCGGCGACAGGATGACGGGGTGGTCGTGGTCGTCGTCGAGGACCTGCACTGGGCCGACAGCTCGTCGTCGAAGGCGTTGCTCTCGGCCGTGCAGCGGCTCGACGAGGATCGAGTGGTCGTGATCGTCACGACGAGACCTGGACCGCAGGACGGGTGGGAGCGTCTCCGATCTGATCCCGAGCGATGCCTCCCTCTCACCGTGGCTCCCTTCGACGTCGACGAGGTCGGGCTGCTGGCATCGTCCGCCGGGATCGATCTGACCCCGCTCCAGGCGGAACGGCTTCGCTCCCACACGGGGGGTCACCCCTGTACCTACGCACCCTGCTGAGCCGAGCTCAGCCATGCGGATCTCCAGCGGCCGACTGGCGACCTTCCGGCGCCGAGGTCGCTGACGTCGGCCGTCACGGCGCGCCTGTCTGAGGCACCAGAGTCCGCTCGAGCCCTGGCTGCTGCCATGGCTGTCATCAACCAACGCGTCCCGCTCATGGTCGCCGGTCGGGTTGCCGGAATCGGTTCCCCGGTCGTGCCGTTCGAGGAGCTTTTGGGCACCGGTTTCGTCCGTTGGGACCCACAGGAGCCCGGTTCTCCCGTGGAGTTCGTCCATCCTCTCTACCGCCAGGCGGTCTACGACGATCTCTCACCGAGCGGCCGCCGTGACCTTCACCGCGCCGCCGCCGCGGGCCACCAACTCGGAACGGGCGCTTGCCCATCGGGTGGCCGCCGCGGACGGGGCAGACGAGGTGCTGGCGGTCGAGCTCGAGACGAAAGCGCGGCATGAGTTAGAGGAGGGGGAAAAGATCGAGGCCGGGCGAACCTTCCAGTGGGCCTCGTCGCTCAGCGCCGATTCTTCGGAGGCGCAGCGTCGGCTGGTGGATGCCGGTTTGGCCTATGTCAATGGTGGGCAGCTGGGCCGCGCCCAAGCCCTTCGATCCGACATCGAGTCGTTCGAGGACGGGCCGGCCCGCAGCCTGGTGTTGGGGTTGCTCGAGTGGGACCAGGGTCACGCAGAGGACGCCCGGCGGTGGCTCGAGCGAGTTGTCGACGAGGTGGACTCGGACGATATTGAGGCGCGGGCCATGACGGCGCGGGCGTGGGCCGAGCTGGCGGAGATCCACATCACCCTGGGCCAGGGACCGGCAGCAAGCTCGGGCCGCCGCTCAGGCACTCGCGCTGTCATCTGCGAACACCTCGGCCGAGCGGCTTGCCAACATCCACGCCGCCTTGGCCGAAGGACACTTGCGCGGGGCGGCGTTGGGATTGGTTCGCCTGCGCCGTCGGCTCCCGCAACCGGCCCAGGATGTGCCCGGCGTCGAGGTTGACGTGCTGGTTGTTCGGGCCACCCTTGCGCTGCTGGCAGGCCAGATCCGTGCGGGCCTCTCCGACCTGCGCGCCGTCGTCGCGCTCACCCAACGTGGCTTCATTCCAGTCGAGCTCGCCCGTACCCACCGGCAGCTGGGCAGCGCATTGCTCACGACGGGGAGTGGGACGAAGCGCTCGTGCAAGCGCGGACTGGACTCGGAATCGCCGCCGATGATCATCGCGGCGTCGAGGAAGCGGCGTGCCACGGATTGATCGCTACGATCCTGGCCTACCGCGGCGACGCCGAACGCGCGGAGACGCACGTGGCCGCGGCGGCGGAGTCTGCCAGCGCGTCTCGGTGCCGTCGAAGGCATCGCGATGGCCCGGGTCGCCACGGCCGCCCTGGGCATGGCAAACGGTCAATCCGAGCGGGTCATCGAGGCCCTCGATCCCATGATCGCTGGGGCACCCATGCTGGCCGCGTTGACCTTCTGGCCATCCCAGGCCATGGCGCTGATCGAAACTGGCCAGGTTGAACGTGCCCAGTCCTCCGTCGATGGGCTCGAATCGGCGGCGACGACCCGGGGACTCGACATGGACGCCCGGCTCCTCGGGTTACGGGCCCGATTGGCCCGGGCCCGGGGCCAACTCGACCAAGCGGACGACTTGTTCAGCCGCGCGCTGGACGAGTTCGGCCCAGACGATCCCTTCCTCGAGAAGACTCTGTTGGCACATGCGCTCGGTCAGCTTCAACTAAATCGAGGTGAACGGAAGAAAGCGGTGACGACGCTCCATACCGCGCATCAGGCGTTGCTGTCTGTCCGCGCCCAACCATTCGCCGGCCGGGTTGAGTCCGATCTCACGCTCGCCGGCGTCCGCTCCCGCCGCAGCTCAGCCAGATCCGCCCTCGAGCTGACCGACCGTGAGCGTGACGTGGCCGTGCTCGTGGCGAAGGGGTATTCCAATCCTGAAGCGGCGTCGGAGCTCTACGTGAGCCGAAAGGCAATCGAGTATCACCTTCGGAACATCTACGGAAAGCTCGGCATTGCGTCGCGCCGAGAGCTGCGCGGCCTCGAACTCTAGCCAAAGCGACTCGGACTTCATGAGTCGCATCGTGGAATGCGCTTGTTCGATCCGAGTGCTATCGAGCCGAGGCAAGGGACGTAGGATCAGTGTCGGTCAGTGATGGCACCCGAACCGAGGGTGTCGAGTGTTCTTTGCGGCCGGGAACAAGCGGGAGCCGAGTCAGACCGGTCAATGCAAGAGAGCAAGCAAGAGGAGGAGATCCAAGATGGCCAAGATCCTGTGCGTGCTGTATCCCGACCCATTGGATGGCTACCCGCCCACGTACGCGCGAGATGACATTCCCGTGTTGGATCACTATCCCGACGGCACGACGCTACCCAGTCCTTCGGCCATTGACTTCACGCCTGGTGAGCTCCTCGGCTGCGTGTCTGGAGAATTGGGACTTCGCAAGTACCTCGAACGTGCCGGCCACACGCTGGTAGTCACGTCGGACAAGGAGGGGGAGGAATCCACCTTCGAGAACGAGTTGGTCGACGCCGACGTCGTGATCTCTCAACCGTTCTGGCCTGCCTACCTGACCGAGGAGCGGATCGCGAAGGCGTCAAATCTGAAACTCGCCATCACTGCAGGAATCGGCTCCGACCACGTGGACCTGAACGCCGCCATCGCGAAGGGGATCACCGTCGCGGAAGTGACCTGGTGCAACAGCATCAGCGTGTCCGAACACGCTGTCATGCAGATCCTCTCCCTGGTACGCAATTTCGTTCCTTCCCACGAATGGGCGGTGAATGGCGGCTGGAACATCGCTGATTGCGTAGAGCGTTCGTACGACCTGGAGGGGATGAACGTCGGCGTGCTCGCAGCAGGCCGAATCGGGTTGGCGGTGCTTCGTCGCCTGGCTCCATTCGACGTCCATCTGCACTACAGCGACAAACGCCAGCTGCCGGCAGAGATCGAGAAGGAGCTGGGTCTCAGGTTTCACCCCGACGCCAGATCCCTGGCCACGAGCGTCGATGTCCTGTCGATCCACAGCCCGCTGGTCCCCGAGACCTACCGACTCTTCGACGACGACCTCCTGGGTCAGATGAAGAGAGGCTCCTACATCGTGAACACGGCCCGTGGTGCGATCATGGACCGGGATGCAGTAGTTCGCGCACTTGAGTCCGGACAGCTGGCCGGATACGCCGGGGACGTGTGGTATCCGCAGCCACCGCCCGCTGATCATCCCTGGCGAAAAATGCCCTACAACGCCATGACCCCCCACACATCGGGTACATCGTTGTCAGCTCAGGCCCGATACGCCGCCGGGACTCGGGAGATCCTCGAGTCCTACTTCGGCGGGACACCGATTCGGGACGAGTACCTAATCGTGCGCGGGGGTGAACTGGCTGGCACCGGGGCCGTCTCGTACAGCGTCGGAGGGAAGGCCAGCCCGGGGAGCAGCGGACGGTAGAGACAACGATCGCCCTCCTGAGCGGAGACACTCGAAGCGCCATACGACGTCCGGCTGCTGGCGTGTGCCGGGCGGACACACGTTCCGATCCTCTGCAAGACGAATATGTTGCGGATAGAGCACCGAAGTGACGTCGGGAGCCATGACAAAGAGCACATCGTGCAGTTTGCGCCTTGAGGGCCATGCAGTGACACCCGTGTCGGGCACATCATGATCCCGAGGCAGCTACCTTCCAGCCTGAATGAGGTACGCCCAGAGACCCACCACCACGTCGTGATCATCGGCTGTGGTTTCGGCGGTCTCTTCGCCGCTCGTGCCCTAAAAGGGGCCCCGGTCTCAGTGACCATGCTTGATCGGAGGAACCACCACCTCTTTCAGCCGTTGCTCTATCAGGTGGCCACCGGCATCCTTTCTGAAGGCCAGATCGCTCCACCGATCCGCGACGTGTTCCGCGAGTATCCAGACACCCGCGTCGTACTGGCAGACGTGCAACGGATCGACATCGAGGCTCGCGTGGTGCACGCCGACGAGTTCGGACAGTCGATGGAGATCCCGTATGACAGCCTGATCGTGGCGTGCGGCGCGGAGCCCTCCTACTTCGGACATGAAGAGTTCCAGGCTCACGTGTGCACCATGAAATCGCTTGACGACGCTCTGACTCTGCGCGGTCGAATTTTCGGCGCGTTCGAGCTGGCCGAAGCGGCGACGGAGGAAGCGGAACGCCGTCGCTTCATGACCTTCGTCATCGTTGGTGGAGGCCCGACCGGGGTGGAGATGGCCGGGCAGCTCCGCGAGCTCGCTCAGCGGGCGCTACGGCACAACTACCGGCGCATCGATCCCCGCGAGGCCCGAGTCGTCCTCATCGAGGGTGTTGATCATCTGGTCCAATCGATGGGGACCCATCTGTCTCGTCGGGTCGAACGGGAACTGCGTCAGATGGGCGTCGAGGTGCACCTCGGAGGGATGGTCACGGACATCGACGAGCGTGGAGTGGTGGTCACGAAGTCAGACAACACGACCCAGCGAATCGACTCCGCTACGAAGGTGTGGGCGGCCGGAATGAAGGCGGCGGGAATCGGCGCCCAGCTGGCAGCGGGCGCCGGAGTGCAGCTCCACCCGTCCGGCCGGGTGGAGGTCGCACCCGACTGTTCGCTCCGAGGCCATCCCGAAGTGTTCGTCGTAGGGGACCTCATGGGCCTCGGCGAGCTCCCGGGTGTGGCCGAAGTCGCCATCCAGTCCGGGGTCCATGCTGCACGCACCATTCGGCGCCGCTTGGACGGCAAAGGATCGCGGCCTTTCCGGTATCGAGACCTCGGCACGCTGGCCGTGGTCTCCCGTTTCAGCGCGGTCGCAAAGATCGGCTTCGTCGAGGTGGGTGGTTTCGTCGGATGGCTGCTCTGGTTGATGGTCCACCTGGTGTTCCTCACGGGCTTCAAGAACCGGTTCGGCGCCCTGGCTCGCTGGGCCGTCAGCTTCGTCGGACGCGGGCGGTACGAGAGGGCGTTGACAGGCCGCTGGACGGCCGGGACGGGTAGTGACCGCGGACCACGGATGGCGGAACGCGGATCCGGGTTGGATCAATAAGCGCAGCGGACTGAAGCCTGGTCGCCGACCGCGGCCCCCAGGTGCATCTCCCTTCGGACCGAACTCAAATCCATTCGCCCGGCCGGCAGTCCGGCGGCTCGCCTCCCGCGGCTATTGGTTCAGCTTCCGCTCCCAGTCAGAAGGGACACGACCTCTCGGGCCGGGCACCGGTTGATCAAGGGGATGATGCGTCGGCGGGGCGAGAGCTGGACCAGTCACGAAATCGTCGGTCCGGTAGTCATAGAACCAGTCCTCGCCGGGTTCGAAGCTCGCGATGACGGAGTGGTCTGATTCGTGTGCGTGCTTCGTCGCGTGTTGGGCGGGAGAGTTGTCGCAGCATCCGATGTGGCCACATTTCGCGCAACGTCGCAGGTGGAGCCACCAACCGCTGGACCTCTCGCATTCGAGGCATCCCGTACCGGTTGGTGGGACCGTGGTATCGATGAGCTGATCAGACACGTACCCTCCTCATGGTGTGGACCCATTTGACGATAGACCAGTATTTCTGGGCCCCCGAATCGAGTCGTCACCCACTGTTCGGCGACGATGCGGTCCCCCTCGGAACTTCAACTCGCGGCCGTCAAAACCCAAGCGCTTCCTGGACGAGGATCACGACAATCCGATCAGGTGTAACCGTGTGGTTGATGATCAAGATGTTGTTGACCCCGCTCGGGACGCCGTAGGCCTCTCGAGCCCGCTCGTCCTCGAGTGGCAGCGAGTACTCGACTATGCGCCGAATGCCGGTTTCGACGTCGGCGACGACCTTCTGACCGCCGATCACGAAGATGACGTGTTCCGCTCCCGACACGATCGGGCCCAACTGGCTCCCACTGGCTGACGCAATGAGTAGTGATCCCCCCTCGGTGACGGCGTGCACGCTTCCGACGACATATTCAGGGGAAGCGGCAAGAGTTCGCATTTCGCGAATCTGCATCTCGCGATCCATTTGGAACAGACGTACTCGGAGCGGCTCGTAGCGCCCAGATCGCTCGATGTCATCCGCCACGCCGATTGATTCGAGCGTGCGTGAGGTGTTGTTGAAGACCTCGGCACCATAAGGAATCAGCGAGGCAACCGTGCTTCTCGCTTCGTCGCCCGAAGTGACGACGGAAGTCCGAATGCCGTTGTGCTCGAGGGCATCCGCTACCGCGGCGATGCGATCCGTCGAACTGACGTGGGCGAACTCGGCCACAGCGTGCTCCGTCAGGTCAGGGGACATTCCCGTTCCGTCCTACTCACCCCCGACTTCCAGCAGCCTCTGGTGCACGAGAGCTACCGACATCGAACCCTCCCCGACGGCAGCGGCGCAGCGCTTGGTTGATCCTCGCCGGACGTCGCCGGCAGCGAAAAGTCCAGGGAGGTTCGTCTCGAGGGGGAGGGGAGGTCGAGGCATGTCCCGATCTCCTGGCGTTGGGGCGAACGACGTCAGTTCGCTTCCCGTTGGGACGAAGCCGGCGTCGTCGATCACCAGTCCGGTCCCGCCGACTGCGTCGGTTCGCGGCTCGCCCCCGATGCGGATGAACAAAGCGTCGGCGCGCACGGGCTGTGCCGTGTTGCTTTCTTGCGATGTGACGAGGACCTCGCGTAGGTGGCCGTCGGCTCTGACGCCGACTACCTGAGTACCTGTTCGCACGTCGACGTTGGGAATACCTGCGATCGCATCGCTGAGGTACTTCGACATGGAAGCGCCGAGGTCTGGCCCACGTACGAGGAGCGTGACCCGGACCGCATAACGCGAGAACCGCACCACGGCCTGCCCCGCTGAGTTCCCTCCACCAACGACGACGACATGCGCTCCCACACAGCCCAAGGCTTCGCTCGGTCCAGCTCCGTAATAGACCCCGGCACCCAGCAGCTCGTGGATTTCGGGGACTTCCAGACGTCGCCACTCCACCCCGCTCGCCAGCAGAAGGGTCCGTCCGAGAACGCTCGTCCCATCGGACAGATGGGCTCCGTACCCCAGACCCTCTCTCGAAATGCCGACCAAGGGCCGAGCGAGGAGTATCTCCGCTCCGAATCGACGAGCCTGAGCCACAGCCCGGGTGGCCAACTCGCTTCCACTGATGCCGTTGGGAAATCCCAGGTAGTTCTCGATCATCGATGTCGTACCGGCCTGACCGCCGGGAGCTATGGCCTCGACGACCACGGTGCGCAGGCCCTCGGATGCCGCGTAGACAGCGGCGGCGAGACCGGTTGGGCCCGCACCCACAATGGTCAGGTCGTATTCGGAACGCGAGGGTCCCGAGACCATCCCGAGGCCGGCAGCAACCTGCTCGAGCGTCGCCGGGGAGAGCCGAGTTCCATCGGGGAGCACGCAGATCGGGAGCGAGCGTGCGTCAACCTCGGTGCTCCCGAGAGCCGCGCGCACTCTCTCTGAATCTGTGATGTCGATCCATTCGTACTGGCGGCTGTTCCGGCTGAGGAAGTCGCGGATCCGGTACGCCGCCGCCGACGTCCCCGAGTCCACCAGCAGAACCCCAGGAGTCGCGGGTCGAATTGTCGTAATCGAACAAAGACACGGTCGTAGGTTCCTGCGGACGCGAAGGTGCGGATTCCGGCTAGCGGTCTTCGAGCTGATCGGCGACGGCTGACATTGCGGCTGCAACGCGCTTGATCTCGGTCGTGTCCATATGATCGAAGAATCTAGTGCGAACGCTGGACAGGTGGACCGGCCACGCTGCCCTCAACTTCGCCATACCACGGGGCGTCAATCTCGCTAGGTTTCCTCGAGCATCGGTGGAGCTGGCCACTTTCGTCACAAGAGAACGTGCTTGGAGATCATCGACCAAGCGCGTCATCCGGCTGGCAGAAAGTCCGGTCGCATTGGCCAGGTCGCTCATCCGAAGCTCCCGATTTGGCGCCTCGGAAAGATGCATGATGGTGGTGTAGTCGCTCGCGCTCAAACCAGCACCGTGGATCAGGTCGGAGTCGAGGTTTCGAGGTAGAACCTTGACAATACGCATGATTGCGCGCCACAGGGCATCCTCCGCCGGAGAGAGAGGTTCGACCTTCGTCATCGGCTCAGAATAACTTGCTCCGTGAAGCAACCGCGGGACGGCTCTCCAAGAGCTTTCCAGTAAACGACATCAGCAAAGCCGTCCTCGCGCCCGCCTGTTATCGCCGAAGTGCCGCGCTTGGAAAATCGGTACGAATGAAGACGTGGTCCTTCCATCGGTCTCCGACCTGGATCCCAGGTTGGCTGGTCATGACGTTGCTTGGAAGTCGTCGGGCTCGAGCGTGGCGGAGAAGAGATAGGACGTGGCGAGGCTGCGGAACGGGCGCCACTTCTCCGCGATCTCGAGGACCTCCTCCTGACTGGGCAGATGATCGAGGCGATAGGCACTGCGCATCGCCTTTCGCAAAGCGAGATCGCCCGGCAGTACGACGTCCTCTCGCCGCAGGGCGACGAGCAGCGCGCCTTGAGCGGTCCACGGCCCGATTCCGGGAACGGCCGTGAGTTTCGCGATGAACTCGTCGTCTGGGAGCTCTTTGAGACCTTCCATGTCCAATCGTCCATCCGAGAGCCGTTCAGCGAGGTCTCGGAGCGTGTTGACCTTGCGCCACGAAAGGCCTGCGGCTCGCAGGTCATCCGGCTCGACCGCTAACAACTCGCCAGG
Organism: uncultured Acidimicrobiaceae bacterium; assembly: GCA_963767195.1. Lineage (GTDB taxonomy): Bacteria > Actinomycetota > Acidimicrobiia > Acidimicrobiales > RAAP-2 > Bog-473. Next base: position 285,213 of record CAVYDA010000003.1, read on the forward strand.
AGAAGGCAGGTGCCCACCAAAGAGCGAGGTGACGCGCTCAATGGTCCGTCTCGTCGCCGCCACGGACAGCTGCTGTCCGGTGACCTGGAAGAGAAGCGATCCGAACAGGTCCATCGGCGGAAGCTCGTCCAGCCATGCGCGCGGATCGAAATCCGGGCGACGGTCGATGAGCTGTCCGATCACAGGATCCATTGTGCGGAGGTGTTTCTGGGCGCGCCGAAGCTGAATCCTCCGATTGTCGGAACTCGATGTTGGGGACTTACTTGCTGACACCTTGGTGAACCCTCACGCGGCCTTGGCGTTCCAGCCTAACGGAGCGAGCGCATCGCTCCAGGCGAGTACGTCACCGATCACGGTGTCGACGCCGGTCTTGATGCTCAGCGGGATCGAACTCGCTGAAGTTCTGGAAGTCGGCGAACAAAAGGCCACGTTAGTCCGTAAGTCGACCGTCTGGAGCGCCGGAGATCGACGCCGCCTCTTCACCGAATGCCCGACCCCATTGCCGCGGCGCTCGCGTCGGGGTTTCCGGGGAAATGCTGATGCGGGTCATGTAGGTCGCCTTGGTCTTGCGTATCTTTACCAACACCCATTGCGTCAGCAAGCAAAAGAAGGGTGTCTGCTCTCGGCGGGAGCACGTACCATCAAACCGGGCGATCCAGTGGGCGGATGACCCATCCCTATCGCGAGCCGTGGCACTGAGTAAGCCCCAAGGCTGAGATCGAACGATTCCTCCGACCTCCGACCTCCGACCTCCGACCTCCGACCTCCGACCTCCGACCTCCGACCTCCGACCTCGCATCCTCACGCCTCACCTGGGAACTTCCAATAGCAATTGCTTGCCAACGCAAATAGATTCGGATACGCTTAACTCCGGATACTCGAGCGAGCCCGGTGAATCGGATGTCAAAGCAGGGCACCCTGCAGCGGCGAGCCATAGCGCGAGCGAGTGGTTGGCGGTGTCGCAGAACCGCAGCTCAATACGCCAGAGCCGAACGAACTCGAGGGAACAGCGGAGAAGAGGGAGGGTAAACGATGACGAGCGACTTGGGTGTCTGGACAGCGGATGATTGCGCCTTGGTATTGATCGACTACCAGAAGGAGATGTTCGAGGTCATACGATCGGAAACGAACGCCGACCTGGTCGAGCTGCACGTTCGGCTGCTGGCCAAAACCGCGAACGCATTCAACATGCCGATTGTCTTGTCGACGGTGGGCGTCCAATTCGGATTCAACGGACCCACGCTCCCCTCGGTCCTCGCCGAACTTGATGGAATCGAGCCAATCGATCGGTCCTCAATGAACGCGTTCGAGGATCAGGCATTTCGCGAGGCCGTGAAGTCAACGGGGCGCAAGCGACTGATCATTGGCGGACTTCACACAGAGATCTGCCTGTCGTTCGCAACCGTTCAAGCACTGAAGGACGGGTACGACGTCTTGTACGTCACCGACGCCGTCGGCGGGCGGTCCCAGGCCGCACACCGAACCGGCATCGAACGTCTGGCGCACGCAGGTGCGGTTCCGACCACGGCGCTCGCCGTCGTCACCGAGCTCTTCCGCGACTGGGCTGGACCGCTGGCGGCGCCCGCCCTCGACGTGATCCATTGGTACTTCCGTGAGGTTCCAAAGCTGACTGATCAGGTGGGCGTCGCGGAGGCGGAGAAGCTCGCTGCGTCAGCTGAGAGCGTGCACTGAGGTGTCAAGCCGGCTCGCTTGAAAAGTCTGCGTCCTCACCGGAACGGGTGGGAGCATGGGGCGCGCTACCGCCCTCACCTTCGCCCGGGGCGTCGGTCGTTGGCCCTTTCCGCCTTCTCGGCCATGGGCGTCTTCGCCGCCCATCAGGTTGGGCGCTGCTCGGACGCCGATCTCGAGTCTTGGAGCAGGCCGCGTAGACCGAATCGGCCGAGGGTTCCGAGTCGACAGTGGCTCCGAGGATCCGTTTAGCGGGTCAGCCGCCACCACACGCCGGGCTGTGGCAGCGGACTCTCGGTTCGTAGCTCCACCGGGGGAGTGGAGCCGCTTCCGCCGCCGGCCCGCAACGTCCCGACCTGCGTCCCTTTGGGGATGGAGCCGTTGGTCGCATCCAACGTGCGCGGTCGTGCGTCGAGCGAAACGGCGAGGCCAGGCCACCCGATCATGCTGACCGGGTCGGCGACCGTCACCGGCGCCGTCGCCCACGGAGTCTCGACTTCCCCGGCGCGCTGGCCCGGAGCGACGACGGTGACGGGATGGAGGGTGGCGAAGGCGCTCTTCACCAACGCATCGCCGGCGTCGACGGCTGAGGTGTTCGGTCCGAGCGCCCCGGCTGGTTGCCCCAAAACGGCGCCGACGACGGTGACGTTCCTGCCGTCAATATCCTGTTGGGCCGCGAAGAGATAGCAGCCGCCTGCGGTCGAGTCCGACCCCGTCTTAATGCCGACGATGCCGTCGCGCCCCAGGTCGAAATTGAGGTTGTACACGACGGCAGTCATAGGGACGCTGGCCTGCCCCAAAGAGACGATCTGGCGGAGAACGGGGATCGACAACGAGGCCTCGCCGAGATGCACGAGGTCGTTGGCCGTGCTGACGGTGCCGGACGCGACCCCGCTCGGGTCCGTAACGTGCGTCGAGGAGAGTCCGAGTCTGGCCGCGGCGGTATTCATCTTGGCGACGAAGGCCGGGACAGTGGTGGCGTCCCACTCGGCCAGGAGAGTCGCCATGTCCGCCCCGGAGTCGACGAGCAACCCTTCGAGGGCCTGGAGCTCGGTCAGCGACTCTCCGGCCGTGACGGCGACCTCGGACTCCTGGCTCACCTGACCGAGGTGGTACGAGGTGACGGTGTCCGCCGTCACCGGGATCTCTGGTCCGTCGGCACCCGGGGCCAGCGGGTGGTCCGACAGCACCACGTAGGCGGCCAGGACCTCAATCAGCCCGGCGACCGGCACCGGCTGGTCTCCGTGTACCTGACCCAAGGTTCCGACCCCGTCGACTCCCACTGCCGCCTCGCCCGCGCTGGGCCATGGCAGGACCGGGGCCGCTCCTGGAATCTGGACGTCAGCCGTCTGCACGGTGGCGTGCGGTAACGGACGAACCCATTGCACGACCGCTCCGGCGACGAGCGCCGCGACCACGAGGACCGATCCCCACGCCAGCACATGACGGCGCCGCCGCGAAGCACGTAGACCCGAGACGATGTGCAATCCGTCGTCTCGTGACGGCGGGAGCTGGGTGCCGAGCTTGCTCAATCTCTCTTCGCTCTGCGGAGTCACCGGGCGGCCGCGGGCGTGGGCGGGGCCTTTCCGGCTCGTACCTTCTTCCCCGTTCATGACGGGAACGCTATGGCCGCACCGGGTCGGCGAGGGTGCACCCGGTCCGACACGCTGCGGTATCCCGGACCAAGGTCAGTCGGTGGCTGGTGGCTGGTGGCTGGTGGCTGGTGGCAGTCGGCGGCTGGCAATCGGGCCCGTTGACTCGCGGTCGGCCCGTGCCGTCGACTCGGCCGAGCCAAACGCCGGAGCACGGCTGAGCGCAACGCACGGGGGTGAGGCCAACGCTGAGCGGTGAGGGTAACGGTGAGCGCCGGCCGCAACGCCCGGTTTTGAATGTTTGGAGCCCGTTGGGACGCGGACGCCTGCCCGCAGAATGATGGACTCGGGGCCAAGATCCGCGCGACACCCCACCGGTAGCGTCGGAGGCCCGTGACCGAACGAGAGCGCAGGCCGAGAACCGGCGCAACAGGCCCGGCTGGCCCGCAACCCCCGGCATCGCCGCCGGAGGTCGACCCGGAGGTCCAGCGGGAGCCCGAACACACGCCCGCGCCGCGCGTCCCGCTTCGGCGCAATCGCGACTTCGTCCTGCTCCAGGCGGGCCAGCTGCTGTCGAACGCCGGCACTCAGGCGGCGACCATCGCCTTCCCGCTCCTCGTCCTGGCCCTGACCCATTCGGCTGTCAAGGCCGGCGTGGTGTCGTTCGCCCGCACCGCGCCGATGGCGCTGCTCGCTCTCCCAGCCGGGGTGGCCGCCGACCACTGGAGCCGGCGCGCCCTCATGGTGGGCTCGGATGTGGTGCGAGCTGCGGCCATCGGAGGACTCGCGGCCAGCCTCGCCTTGTCGGACACCTCGTACTGGCTGATCGTCGTCATCGCGTTTGTCGAGGGCGCGGGAACCGCGGTGTTCCTGGCCGCCCACCCCGGAGCGCTCCGGGCTGTGGTCCCGACGGAGCAGCTGCCCGAGGCGGCGGGAGCGCAGAGCGGCCGCCAGGCTGTCGTACGCATCGTCGGCCCGCCGCTCGGGGGCGTCCTCTACGAACTCGGCCGCGCCCTGCCCTTCGTGGCCGACGCCTGCTCTTATGCGTGCTCGACGGTCTCGCTGCTGCTCATGCGGGCGCGCTTCCAGGAGGACCGGTCTCGGGAATCGGGACCCTTCTTTGGCCGAATCGAGGAAGGGCTCGCCTTCACGTGGCGGCAGGCGTTCCTCCGGGTGACCGCGTTCCTCTACGGGCTCCTCAACTTCACCGGCGCGGGGCTCCTCTTCTGCATCGTGGTCATCGGCCAGGGCCAGGGTCTGCGCGGGGGCGAGCTCGGACTGCTCACCGCCGTGTTTGCGGTGAGCGTGCTCGTGGGCTCGCTGGCGTCCCCCGCCGTGCGGCGGATGCTGTCCGTGCGCGGCGTCTTCCTGCTCGAGATATGGACTTGGACCGGCTGTGCCGCCTTTCTCATTTGGCCGCGTGCCGTCGTCCTTGCGGTGAGCCTGGTTCCGGTGGGCCTGGCCATTCCGTCCACCGATTCGGTGGTCAACGGGTACCGCATTGCGGTCACTCCCGACCGTCTGCTCGGCCGTGTCGAGTCCGTCCGGGGTGCCATCGCGCTCTCCACCGGCGCACTGGCTCCACTTGTCGCTGGGCTTCTGCTCCAGCACTCGACCCCGAGGTGGACCGTCGCCCTCTTCGCCGCCTGGGCCTGCGGCCTGGCGTTGTGGGGGACATGGAGCGCCGCCCTGCGCACGCCACCTGCCTTGCAATCCAGATAAAATCTATGATATTCCTTGGATTTAGGTGCGCCCCCCGACCGCGGACGGGAGCAGGGTGCCCCGGGTCAGGCTCGCCTCCGGCTCCCTCCGGTCCCTGAACTGCCGGGGCACCCCGCTCCCGGCCGACGGCATCAACGTCCCAGCGTGAGCGGCGACGGCGAGCAACGGCAATAGTCTCGGCGCCACCGTGGACCCGTCCGGAACACCATCGCCATCGCCATCGCCATCGCCATCGCCATCGCCGGCCCGGTCGACGCTCTTGCACAGCGCGGCCGATGTCACCCCCGAGTGGCTCACAGCCGCCCTTCAGGGCTCCGGGCTTTTAGGCCCCGACGCCGCGGTCGCCGATTTCGAGGCGAGCCAGATCGGGACCGGCCAAATGGCCGACACGACGCGGTTTTCGCTGTCCCTCGACCCACCGCCACCGCCATCGGCCACCACGGCGTCGACCACTGATCGCAGACCGCCACGCAGTGTCGTCGGAAAGTTCGCATCCGCTGACGACCAGAGTCGCGGCACGGGCCTCGCGCTCCGGGCCTACGAGATAGAGGTCCGCTTCTACCGCGAGGTCGCACGCCGCGTCGCCACCCGCGTCCCCGTCGCGTACGCCGCCGAGATCGAGCCGGAGACCGGATGGTTCACGCTCCTGCTCGAGGACATCGTCGGCGGCGTCCAGGGTGACCAGATAGAGGCATGCGGACCCGACACCGCAGCTGCTGTGCTCGACGAGATGGCGGGTCTCCACGCGCCCTGCTGGGAGGATCCCGACCTCGCCGCGCTGGGCTGGCTCAACCGCAACTCGCCCGAGACCGACGCCATGCTCACCGCGCTCGTGTCCACGCTGTTGCCCGGGTTCCTCGAGCGCTACGCCGACACGCTCGCCCCCGAACACCAGGACGTCTGCCGCCTCTACGCCGAGCACCTCCCGGCGTGGTCCCGCTTGCGTACCGGACCGTCCACCGCGACGCACGGCGACTTCCGGCTCGACAACCTCCTCTTCCAACCCGGGAACCCCCGGCCGGTCGTCGTCGACTGGCAGACGCTCGCCTGGGGTGGCGGGTCCGTCGACGTCGCCTACTTCGTGGGCGGTTGCCTCACCGTCGAGGACCGTCGCACCCACGAGTCCGACCTCCTTTCCCACTACCACGATTCGCTGTGTGCTCGGGGGGTCACCGACTACTCGCTCGAACAGCTGCGCGAGGACTACCGGCGCGAAACCTTCGCGGGCATCCTCATGGCCATCGTCGCCTCCATGGTCGTGCAGCGCACCGAGCGTGGCGATCTGATGTTCCTCACCAGCGCCACCCGCCACGCCCAGCACGCACTCGACCTCGATGCCCCGGCCATGCTCCTCGACGCCGACCGGTGACCGACCTCTTGGTGCTGTGCACCGGCAACGCGGCGCGCTCGGTCATGGCCGGGTTCATGCTGGAGCACCTGAGGGACGGCCGCCCCGATCCGCTCCACGTCGTCACGGCGGGGACCCATTCCATCGACGGACAGCCGATGGGCCTGCGCACCCGCACGGCGCTGGCCCGCATCCCCGAGCTCGCGGGCACCGACTTCCGCCGTCACCGCAGCCGGCAGGTGCACGCGGCCGACATGGTCCGGGCCGAGCTCGTCGTCGTCATGGAGGCCGACCACGTGCGCTATGTCCGACGCGTGCATCCGGCCCACGCCGGCAAGACCGCGACCATCCGACGACTGTGCTGTGATCTTTCCCCGTCGCCGCCACCGCTGCACGAGCGGATCGTCGCGCTGGGACTCGCCGAGGCAGAGCTGAGCGACACCGAAGACGTGCTCGATCCCGCCGGCCAGGAGGACGATGTCTACGCCGCGTGTGCGGACGAGCTGTGGGGGCTCTGCCGGCGCCTCGTCACGCTCGTCTGACCCGAGTCGGGTCGGTGTGCGTATGCCCGACTACTCGGGCGTGCGTCTGACCCGAGTCAGTCGGAGTGGACCGAGCGCAGGCCCGCCCAGGCGAGGTCGGCCATGCGTCGGGCGAGCCGCAGGGCCTCCTCCTCGAGCGCACCGTCGCCCTTGCCCTCCCGGCGCTGGGCCATGAAGCGGCGGGATGCGCCCTCAGCCATGCCGACGATGCCGTAAGCCAGGAGCCTCCGGTGATCGTCGTCGAGCCCGGCCGCGATGAGCGGGTCGATGGCTTCCGCGATCGCGTCCTCGACGGCGCGCAATGCCCGGCCCAGTTCGGGGTCGTCCTGATCGCGCCCGTAGAGCAACCGGAATTCGGCCTCCTTGCTCACGACGAGGCGAAAGTACGCGGCGAAGCCCAGCTCCACCTGCTGGCGCGGCCCGTCGGCCTCCATGACGGCCTCGCGCACAGCCGTCAGGAGCTCGCGGGCGATGGAGTCGACCAGCTCCAGGTACAGCGCCCGCTTCGAGGAGAAGTGCTGGTACAGCAGGGGCTTGGTCACGCCGGCCGCGTCGGCGATGTCGTCCATGGTGGTGGCCCGGTACCCGCGGCGGGCGAACAACTCGAGTGCCACCGCGACGAGCTGCTGGCGGCGCTGGTCCGCGGTCAACCGGCGCGTCGGAGCCTGCATCGTCCCTGCCATGGAACTCACGTTACCGGCCGGTCATCGGCCGGAGCCGGGACGGGCTGTGGGTCTCAGGGAATGCTCATCGCCGCCGGGCCAGGTAGATCACCGCATCTTCCACCTTGGTGACCGATCCGCCGAACTCCTCGACGATCGTTCTGGCCAGGGCTTCGTACTGCTCCTCGCTCCGCTGCCCGCCGTAGGTGCGGGTGACCGCGACGTAGGTCGAGGCGTCGAGGGTGCGGGCGAAGGGGTGGTGGGAGGTACGGAGCTCGCCGAAGCGGCCGTCTTCGATGACCGGTTGGAGCGACGCGACCACGTTGTCCCAACGCTTCGGCCACGGTGCGCCGAAGAGGTCCGCCAGACGCTCTTCGAAGCGCCGTGGACCCCAGGCGACCACCTCCGTCCACACCAGTGCCAGACTGCCGCCACCCTGCAGCAGTCGCGCCGCGCGATCCAGCGCGACCGGGGGCTCGACCCAGTGCCACGCGTTGAACGCAGCCAGCAGGCTCGCCCGATCGGGTAGCGGACAATCCTCGAACCGCTGGACCACGACGCGACCGCGATCGCCGAGCTTCGACTCGGCGATCTCCGCCAGCTCGCGTGAAGGCTCGACCGCGGTCACGTCGAGTCCGCGCTCCACCAACGGCACGGTGGCGATGCCGGTGCCGGTGCCGATCTCGACCACCACGTCGCCCGGACCCACCCCGCTCTCACGTACGAGCGTGTCGAACATTGTCCCTGGGTAACGCGGCCGGTACCGGTCGTAGTCGAGTGCGTGTGCGGCGAATCGTGCCGACGCCAGCTGGGCCTCTCGCCATGCTTCGGGCACGCCCGAGTATGGCGCAGCGCCCTCCCGACTCCGTGCCGTAGCGAAAGCCCACTGTGCGTCGCGGAAGCCCACTGTGGTCGCGAAAGCCCATTGCGACTCGAAGACGGCACTGACCGGACCGCGGAACTACGGCACCGGCAACCCGAGGCCTTCGAGCACGGCGGCGAGGCGCCGCGGCAGGTCGGCCACGTCGAAGTGGGCGGCGGCTACCGCGTGGTTGTGCTCCAGCAGCGACGCGTCGGGGGACGAGAGGAACGCGCCGAGAGCGTCGGGGTCGTCGGCGTCGAACCAGCGAAAGCCGAAGGCCCGCAGCTCCGAACCCACCGGGTACGGCCCTATGGCGAGCGGCCGCCGGTGCGTCGCGGACTCCACCGAGGGGTTGCCGAAGCCCTCCCACGTCGACGGGAGCACCACCGCGTCGCAGGCGGCGTAGGCGTCGGCCATACGCGCCTGCCCGCCCGCGTTCGCCTGCCCGGCCCGGTCCGTCTGTCCGCCCGCGTTCTGCCGCCCGGCGACAGGCCCGCGTCGCACCGGGCAACGCGCTTCGCCCACCAGCCGTTCGAGCTCGGGCCCGTAGCCGTCCTCGGCGGGACCGAGCAGCCAGTAGGTGGCGCCGACCGCCTCCGCCAGCGCGAGACCCCCGGCGACGTTCTTGCGCGGCAGGGCACGGGTCGGCTGCAAGAGGAGCAGGCGGTCGGCCGCCACGCCCAGGGCGGCGCGGGTGCCGGCGCGGTCGCCCCCGGGAGGGGACGGGTCGAAGGTGTTGTAGACGGTCGTCGCCCGGATGCCGCGCTCGGCCAATTGTTCGCGGCTCAGCTCGTTGATGGTGACGTGGGCCCACGACGGGTCGTCGGGCGGCGGCTCGAGGTGGGCGAGGTGCGGGCGCTGCCACGGCAGGTCGTGGTGGTGGAGGAGTGCGGGCCGGCCGGCGCACGCCGCGGCGGTGACCGCGGCCGCCGGCGGGTTGAGGGGAAGCGAGCAGAGGTTCTCCACGACGACGAGGTCGGCCGGGGCCAGGGCGTCGCGCACTTCGCCGGCGGTCGGGGCTTCGGGCGCGTCCATGGCCAGGCCGGGCAGCACCACGTCGACGGGTCCCGAGCCCGCCACCGTGGTGACCCGCCAGCCCAGGGCACCGAGCGCATCGGCCCACTTCGCGGCCTCGACCGAGACCCCGTCGCCGCCGCCCAGGCGGAAGGAGACGAGGCAGGCCGTAGGCACGCACGGGACTGTAGGGCCGGCACGGTTCGGGTCCTGCCCTCGGGTAACTTCTTCTCTCTATGGCCAAGCGGGCACTGATCACCGGCGTCACCGGCCAGGACGGGTCGTACCTGGCCGAGTTCCTCCTGGCGCAGGGGTACACGGTCATCGGCATGGTCCGGCGCTCGAGCACGCTCAACTTCGAGCGCATCGCGCACATTCAGGACCAGATCGAGCTCGTTTCGGGCGACCTGCTCGACGAGGTCTCCCTCATCAACATCCTGCGCGACCACCGACCGACCGAGATCTACAACCTGGCCGCGCAGTCGTTCGTGCAGACGTCGTGGAGCCAGCCCGTGCTCACGGGCGAGACCACCGCCATGGGGGTGACGAGGCTGCTCGACGCCATCCGGTTCGTCGACCCGGGGATCCGCTTCTACCAGGCCAGCTCGTCGGAGATGTTCGGCAAGGTGCAGGAGGTGCCCCAGCACGAGTCGACGCCGCTCTATCCCCGCAGCCCTTACGGCGTGGCCAAGGTCTACGGACACTGGATCACGGTCAATTATCGAGAGAGCTACGGCCTGCACGCGACCTCGGGGATCCTGTTCAACCACGAGTCGCCGCGGCGCGGCCTCGAGTTCGTGACGCGGAAGGTGAGCCACGGCGTGGCGCGCATCGCGCACAAGCTCGACGACAAGTTGGCGCTCGGCAACCTCGACGCCCAGCGCGACTGGGGCTACGCCGCTGACTACGTGCGCGCCATGTGGCTCATGCTCCAGCGGGACTCGCCCGACGACTACGTGGTCTCGACGGGGAAGACGCACGAGGTGCGCGAGCTGTGCCGGCTGGCCTTCGAGGTCGTCGGGCTCGACTGGGAGCAGCACGTCGTCATCGACGACCGCTTCTTACGCCCGGCCGAGGTCGACCTGCTCGTCGGGGATCCGGCCAAGGCCCACAACGTCCTGGGCTGGCGGCCCGAGGTCGACTTCGCCGACCTGGTGACCATGATGGTCGAGGCCGACATGGACCTCGTCCGCAAAAGCATCTCGTAGGCGGAGGCGGCCGCGCTCGACCCCACCGCCGCACTCGGCGCCATCTCCGCCGACCCGGGGGGCGCCCTCGTCGCGTTCGGCGCGGGGATCCTGTCCTTTGTTTCGCCGTGCGTGCTTCCCCTCGTGCCGGGCTACGTGTCGATGGTCTCGGGCCTCTCGGCGGCCGAGCTGTCGGCCGCGGGATCGTCCGAAGATCGGGCCGACGACGTCGGCGAAGCGGCCCAGAGCGGGGGAGCGGCAGGGCCGGGGGCGGGAGCAGGGCCGGGGGCGGGAGCAGATGGGGCCGATGGCTTGACCCCGTCGGCCGCCCTGCGGCCCGTGCTGCGCGGCATCGGCCTCTTCGTGGCCGGGTTCACCGTGGTCTTCGTGGGGCTCGGCGCGACCGCGTCGGGCATCGGCAGCCTCCTGCACGGGCACCGCTTCGTCCTCTCCCAGGTCAGCGGGGCGCTCATCGTCGCGCTCGGCGCCGTCATGGTGTTGGGCGCCTTGCCGTCGAGGGTCTGGACCCATGCCGGGTCGGGCACGCTCGGCGTCGTCACGCGGGTGACCGGCGAGCACCGCTTCGACGTGCGCCCGTCGCGCCTCGGCTCCTGGGCCGCCCCCGTGATGGGCATGGCCTTCGCTTTTGCCTGGACGCCGTGCATCGGCCCGGTGCTCGGGGCGGTGCTGGGCCTGGCCAGCCGGAACGGGACGCTCGCCGGCGGCGCCTTCCTCCTTCTGGCCTACTCCCTCGGCCTCGCCGTGCCGTTCGTGCTGGTCGGCCTCGCCTTCGGCCGCTTCACCGCCGTGCTGGCCCGGACGAGGCACTGGCTCTGGGCGGTCGAGCTCACCGCAGGCGTGATCCTGGTCGTCTTCGGCGTGATGTTGTTGACGGACAACGTGGGCTGGTTCTCGAACCACATCTCGGACCTGCTGAACAACACCGGGCTCGGACGGCTCTCGAAGAGCTGACCGGCGGACCGGGACCTACGCCGACCGACGGGACAGCGCCTGCGGTCGGGCGGCGACCGGGAGGCGGAAAATTCTGGCACTCTCGGTATGAGAGTGCCAGATTTCCTGGTGACACCTCTAAAATGGCTCGATTAGCGAAATGATGCGCACACGGCGCACAGAGAGACGGTGCGCACCCCGCGCACAGAGGAGGTGATGGGTCAATGGCCCTCGTACGCACTGACCCGTTCAGGGATGTCGACCGGTGGTTCCAGCAGCTCTGGGCCGTCCAGCCGACCGGGCCGCGGTCCATGGCAATGCCCATGGACGCCTACCGCCAGGAGGACTCCTTCCTGCTGCGGCTGGACCTGCCCGGCGTCAAGCCCGATTCGGTGGAACTGACGGTCGAGGACAGCGTCCTCACCATTTCGGCCGAGCGCCCGGCTCCGCCCGAGGCCGAGGGCGTCAAGTCGGTGATCGCTGAGCGGCGGCACGGCAACTTCAGCCGTCGGGTCGTTCTCGGCAAGCAGCTGGACTCGGAGAACATCGAGGCCAACTACGAGGACGGTGTCCTCACGGTCGTGATCCCGGTGGCCGACAAGGCCAAGCCACACCGGATTGAGGTGACGACCCGGCAGGAGCAGCGGGAGATTCCCGCCGCCTGACTCCAGCGCCTGCGCCCCCGGGCCGCGTCCACCCGGGCGCGGGTCCCCGGGGCCGCAGGCCGGCTGAATGGCTGACGCGCTCGTGCTCGCCATCACTTACGAGCTCGCTCGCCCGCTCGCGCTCACGATCACGAGTGCCCTGAGCCCCGCGACGAACCCTCCGCCAGGACCTCGCAGAGAGTGGCCGCGAAGGTGTGTACGTCCCCGGGCCAGCGCGCCGACACGTAGGACCCGTCGCGTACCACCCAGGCCGGGCGGCTGTCAGTGGGCGTGTCGCGTGCACGGCCACTCGTCTTGCGCCGGTAACCGGGCGTGCCCTTCGGGACATCCACGAAATCCTCCGGCTGGGCCAGAGCCCGGCTGACTTCCTGCTGTACGGACATGAACCCGGCCCGTTGCCCGGGCTCCTCCGTGTAGGTGCGGTAGTAGTCCGGCTCCCAGAAGCGTGACCACCGGGCGATGTCCCACGCCCTGCGCTCGAGCTCCCACGTGAGGGCGGTGGTGCGCCGGCCGAAGAGCACCGAGCGGCCGGTGGCCGGGTCCACCGCTCGTGCCGCGACGAGGACGCCGTGGCAGACGGCGCCGACGGGCTTGCGCGCCGCCGAACGCATCGAGCGCCATCCGCTGTACCTCCACGCTCTCGAGGTAGTCGCGCATGCCCCGGGCCCGGTGACCTCCGGGGAGTACGAGGGCGTCGTAGTCGGACCGGCGCGCCTCGGCCCAGTGGAGGGGCGAGCGGAACGCAGCATCTTCGACCAGTGCGTGGTAGGCCGCACGGGCGCGGCGGTCCGCCCGCAGCACGCTCCCGACCACCGTGACGCGGCGCAGGATCGGCACCATGCCCCAGGGATCGAGTCCCTGTCCGGTGACCATGACGTCGTCGGCCTCGCCGGGGTGCCCCGACGGTGTGGCGAAGACCACGTCGTGCCCCGCCCCTGCGAGCACCCGCCAGGTCACGGCGACCTCGGTCGGGTCGAAGTCGCGGGCGGGGATGGGCATCAGCACGACCGCCATGACTGGCGGGCGACACTACCGACCCGAGGAGACAGGGGCGGGTCCACCGACTCCGAAAGGATCGGACAGCCCCACGGAGGCATGGTGCCGCGGCGATCGCGAGACCCGTGCCGCGTGGATCGCGACACCCGTGCCGCGGCCGCGTGAGGGCCGATATGGCGGGCGACGTGGGGGACGCGCCATCGCTTGGCGACGATTGGCTACATTGTTTACCTGGCGATCGGCCGTTTGGCGGCAGCCGATCGGGGGAAGGTTCGAATCGGGATGATGGTCGGACGTCTGCAGCCCTCGGTGATTCGGGTGCCACTCGCGGCGTCACACCGGAGGATCGAGCAACAGGGCGGAGTCGGAGTCGGTGCACTCCGAGCTCCGGCCGGCCTACGGGTTACAGAAGGGAACTGATGGTGGGAATTCCAGCCGGACATCGAGGCGGTGCATCACGTGGCCGCGCCGTGAATCGACAGCGTGGCGGGCGGGTGATCGCGCCGGTCGCCGGGGCGACGCTGCTCTTCTTGTCGGTCCTCGGGACCTTGGTGGCACCGGCGGTGGCGGCGAGCTCCGCCGCCTCGGTCACCGTCACCATGCAGTCGCCCGCATCCCAGCCTTCGGGCTCCGCGTTCACGTACTCCGTCGAGGTGGCCTGCGGCCTGAGCGCGGGCGTGCCCTGCGGTCCCGGTTCCACGCTCACGATCCCCCTCGCCGGGTCGACCGAACCGCCTATGGACACCTGGACCTACTCGGCCACCAGTGCCGTCCCCGGGCTCATCTCCTCGCCACGCCGGAGCGGGGACGCCTTCGCCCGCGTCGCCGGGAGCGGGGACGCCCAGCCCGCCGGAGCCCTCACGCCACAGCCCGACGCAAATGGTGACGGGGGCCGAGCAGCTGGTCGTGCCCCTGTCCGACGCCGTGTTCGTCGGAGGCTTCAGCGGATCGGTCACACTGTCGGTGACGCCACCAAACCACTCCACGGCGAACGGCACGACTTGGGCGGTGACGCCGACGCTGACCGGCGGCGCGCTCGGGAGCATCACCGCCGCGGCTCCTCGGCCAGCGACGGCCACGGCGAGCCTGAAGCCGTCACTGTCCGCGTCCGCCTCCCAGGCGACGGGCTCGGCGCACACCGTCACCTACCTCCTGACCCCGACCTGCGACCTGAACGAGGCGCTCGGCGACGAGTGGTCGACCTCAGGAACCCTCGTGGACCACCTCCCTGCGGGGGCCACGTACCGGTCGGCCACCAACGGCGGCGTCTACGACCAGAGCGCCGGCACGGTCACCTGGTCCTTCCCGTCGCCCGCCGGACTACCCTCGAGCTGTGCCGCCGGTGCGGGTGGCGCCACGACCGACTCGGTAGTCGGTCGGGTTCTCGAGCGGTACCGCCTCGGCGACGGCCGACCAGGCGACGTTGACCGTGGACGGCGGGGCAGGAGCGACGTCGACCGCGAGCGTGTCGGCCTCACCCGTGAATCCAGGCGGATCCGGGCGCGCCGCCCACCGGCCCCGCTCCGGGCGCTCCGCCCTCCGGGGTGTCCCCCGCGGCGCAGGCGGGCCTCATCTCCATCTCCCCGGCGCACCAGGTGCACCTGACCGGGACGGGCCAGACCTACGACATCAACGTGTCGTGCCTCGGCGAGGGCGACTCCGAATGCGGTCCGAACGGCACCATCACGATCCCGCTCGATACCACTACGACCCCGCCGATGACCGACCCGAGTTGGAAATTCAGCGCCAAGTCGAACCCGGCCGGTCTCCTCATCGAGCGGGCCCACCCTGGTCGGAAACAATCTCGTCTTCGAACTGAACGACTCCGTGTTCAGGAGCGGCTTCAGCGGGAGCATCTTCCTCGTCGCGACGCCGCCCAACGATGTGACACCCAATCACACGTCGTGGTCGCTCAGCCCGACCCTGACGGGCGAGCAACATCATCCCGGTGACCGTGCCCGTTGCGGCCGCATTCGGTGGCCACGGCGCAACCGCTCCTGTCGCTGGACAAGACCGTCGCCAACGGGGGGAGCGTCTTCCTCGCCGGCGACGACATCTCCTACGACATCACCGCCGACTGCGATACGGCGGCGCCGGGCAGCCTCTACCTCACCGACGGCAGCCTCGTCGACCAGCTCCCGCCCGGGATGACGTTCGTCTCGGCCAGTGACGGCGGGGTGTTCGACTCGGTGACCAACACCATCACCTGGACCTTCCCCGATTCGGCGTCGACGCCGAAAGGCTGTGCGGCCGATGCCGCCGGCCCCAACCTCTACAAAGTCAAGGTCACCGCACCCACTCCCGCTCCGCCCCCGGTCGACGAGCCCCTGGTGAACAAGGCCACCTTCTCGGGCACCGGTCCCGATGCCACCGACCCGGCCGGCATCACCGAGACCACCAATGCACAAGCGGCGGTCGAGATCGTGAACACTCCGCCCACTGGACCCGGCTCGCCGGGATACGCCACCATCGCCAAGACGTCGCTGGCCCCGCTGGCCGAGAACGTGAGCGGCAACCAGTACGTGGGGACCTATCCCGGGAACTGGGTGCCGACCTCGTCGTCGCCGACCTATTCGGTCGGCGCGGCCGCCGCCTCGTTCCGGGCCACAGTCCGCTACACGCTGGTCGGCACATATGAGACCAAGGTGGTCGATCCGCTCCCTTGCTTGGACAATGCGAACGGCAACCGCTACTCCTCGGAGCCCTTCAACGGCGCGCCCTGCGCCGACCCCGCCTTCCACCCGAGCGTCATCGAAGTCGCGAGCGCCGGGTTCTCATCGTCCAACGGGCTCGGGGCGGCGATCGCAGGCGGCTTCCGGCCCGAGGCCGTGCTCAGTGACGGGACCACGGTGTCCCTGTCGCCGAACGGGTCGGTCGGCCCGAACGCCTCGAGCGCCTTCTTCTCCATCCCCCCCGCCGACATCGGCCTGGTGGCGACCATCGTGCTGCCGCCGAACACGGCGTTGATGAACAGCTCCCTCCAGCTGACCATGTGGGGTTACACCGACGCCTCCCTGGCCGGGCTCAACGACAGCATCAACCAGCTGTTCAACGTCGCCACCGCGATTCCGATGCTGGACGGGACCGCGTTGACCCCGATTCAGGATCACGCCAGCGTCTTCACGGTTCCGACACCGATCCAGCTCGGCATCTCGAAGTCCTTCGGACCCACAGGGGGCGGGCCGCACGGGACGACGGTGCTCCACATCGAAGGAGGGGTCAGCCTCGCCACGATTCCGCTGATCCACAACATCGTGCTCACCGATCTGCTGCCGCCCGGAATGAGCTGGGCCAACCCCAGCGCGTCCGGAAGCTTCACCCTGGTCCAGGGTGCTGGTGCGATGACCAAACACGTGACGGGGACGGCGGGCCACTTCGACAACTACCTGGGAACCGGCCGGGAGCTCATCCGCATCACCATCCCCGCGGCGGCTTTCACCAGCACCGGGGCTTGGACGATCACGCCACCGGGCAATTTCCTGGAGATGACCACGCCCACCGCCGTCGGCCTCTACAAGAACACCGACCAGATCTTCCTCTTCGGCTTGGCGCCTGAGGAGAGCAACCCGAACTGCAGCACACCGACGCAGCCCGGCGGCGGGACGAGCACCGCGACCTTCGAATCGGCCGACCCCGAGAACCTGGACGGGGACGGCAACGACAGCGAGGACTACTGCCAGAACCGCGCCCAACTCAACGTATTGGGAACGGGTGCCGCCTTCGACCTGAACAAGACCGTGCAGGGCAACCTCGACTCCGCGCCGAAGGGGGCGCTCGGCATCGGAGACGCTTCACCGGGCGGATCGGGGACCTACGGGCTCTCCTGGTCGAACGTCGGGACCGACACGCTGGCGCAGCCCGTGATCTACGACATCCTGCCCTTCGTGGGCGACACCGGCGTGAGCCAAGCCCAGAGCACGCAGCCGCGTGACAGCCAGTTCCAGCCGGTCTTCGCCTCGGTCGGCCCGCTGCCGACGGGGGTCACGGTCGAGTACTCCCAGTCCACCAACCCCTGCCGCGACCAGGTCTTCCCCGACTCGGCCAACCCGACCTGCGTCAACGACTGGTCGTTGACCCCGCCCACCAACCTCTCTTCGGTGCGGGCGCTCGAGTTCCTCTCCTCGGCGACCTACCCGGCGGCGAGCGGTTTCGCAGTGAGCGTGACGGTCGACGTGCCCCCGGGCATCGTCAACCAGGTGGCCTGGAACAGTGCGGCCACCAATGCCCTCGACGTCTCCAATCCCTCCGACGTGCCCCTTCCCGCCGAGCCGCCCAAGGTGGGTCTGACGGCGCCCAGCACGCCGACACTGGTCACCGTGACGTCGGCGCCGACGACGACGTCGTTCTCCTCGTTGAGCGACCAGGTGAAGATCTCCGGGACCGGTGGTGACCCCGGAACCCTGGCGTGGAGCCTCCTCGGACCAGTGGCGCCCGTCGCCGGCTCGTGTGCGGCTGTCTCCTGGACGGGGGCGCCCACGGCTGCGTCGGGCACCGACGACGTCACGGCCGACGGCACCGTCACCACCGGACCGGTGTCCGTGAGCGCCGTGGGTTGCTACACCTGGACGGATACCCTGACGGCAACCGGGGGGTTCCCCTACACGGTGACCGTCCCCCCGGGTGACACGGGCGAGGTGACGCACGTCCAGCCGTTCGCGCCCAGCGTCAGGACCGTGGCGGCGATGAGCACAACTGGCGGCGCGGAGTCCGTCACCGACACCGACGTCATCAGCGGCTTCCCAGCCGGCGCGCCGGCGAACACGCTCACCTGGACCCTCTACGGACCGGTCACCCCCACCAGCACCGGGTCCTGTCCCACGACTTCGGCGCCGTACCTCGCCCACGTGGACCGGTCCGGCACCCTCCCGGTGACCGCAGACGGAACTGAGACCACCCCGGCAACCACCCTCGGTGCTCCCGGCTGCTACAGCTTCGGCGCCGATCTCCCGGCTACGCCGACGAGCCAGGCGGCGGACCTGTCTCCGGGCACTACGGCGGAGACGGTGCAAGTGTTGAGCCCGTCCATCGTGACCAAGACTTCGGCCGCGACGCTCCCGGCCCTCAGCTCGGCCTCGGACCACATCACCCTGAGCGGCATCGGCTCGGGATCGGGCACCTTGACCTGGTCTCTTGTCGGCCCGGTGGCTGCTGGAGCCCAGGGGTGCAGCGGGCTCGACTGGAGCGGGGCCGCCACCGTCAAGACCGGCACCGTCTCGGTCAGCAACGGATCTCCGACCGACGTCACCGCCGGTCCGGTGCAGCTGACGGCGCTCGGCTGCTACAGCTGGGTCGCCACGCTCACCGGCGACTCGTTCCCCGGTGGAGTGACGAGCGTTGCCGGGACCGCGGGCGAGGTCACCCAGGTCGTGCCCTACACGCCGACGCTGGCCACCAAGGCGGCCGTCACCACGTCCTCCAGTGGCGTTCAAACAGTGCAGGACACCATCACGGTGGGCGGCATCCCGGCGGACGCACCCGCCGCCACCCTCTTCTGGGCCCTGTACGGTCCAGTGGCCCACTTGTCGAACGGAGCGTGCCCCACCAGTCCCGCCAGCTACCTGACGGCGACGAGCGCCGGCACAGGAACCGCGCAGATCGTGGCCGATCGCACGGTGACCACCCCGGCGGTGCAACTCGTCGCCTCTGGGTGCTACAGCTACGGAGACAGCCTGACGGCGACCGCCCTCGGCTCGGCAGCCGTCGTGGACCCTGGTGAGCCGGCGGAGACGGTGAGTATCGCTTCCTCGCCGCCGGGGCCGCCGTTCGCCGTCACCGGAATGACGCCGGTGCTCTTCGTCGCCGGTGTCCTGCTCGTCGCGGGAGGCGGGGCCATGGCCATCCTCGGGCGCCGGCGCGGACGGCACCGGCGCCGACCGGCCCGGTAAGCCGGCGAGGGGAGTCAGACGCTCCGCATCCGCCTTGGAGCGTTCCCCGATGCCCGCGGGCGGCCACAGTGCACGCTGGCGAGAGTCATCCATTTGCCGCAGCGCGCACGCCTGTTCGCGCCGGGGTCGAGCCGATCGGCGTTCGTTGGGCGAGTCTTCCCACGCGGTTCGCGGGATGAGAGAATGAGCAACCCTTAGCGACTGTGGAGGGTGAGATGTTCGACCTGGTCATCGATATCGAGAACAGTCCGGGCTCGCTGGCCAATGTCGCGGCCGCCATAAGCGACGCCGGCGTCAACATCGCCTCGGCAACTTGTCTCGGATCGGGTGGGCGGGCCGAGCTCCACATCCTCGTGCCCCATCCCGAGGCCGCCAAGCACGCGCTGGCGATCTCCTCCCAAGCGGTCACGAGGGAGCGCGAAGTCATCGTGGTCGACGTCGAGGACCATCCAGGTGTGCTGGCCGACCTCACCCGCCGGATCGCCAAGGCCGGCGTCGACCTCGACCTTATCTACGTCGCCACTCAGAACCGCGTGGTCTTCGGGGCGTCCGACCTCGCCGCGCTGAGGGCGGCGTTGGGAGAAGAAAGTGGCTGAGCTGCAGGGGGACAGGAGGGACATGGGACATGGGACACAGGCAGGTGTTTTCGCAGCGGCCGAGCGATAGCGTCTGACGACGTGACCGAAACCGACACCGCCGCGGCAGCCTCCGACCCGTCAGAGAGCGGGGAATCGACACTGCCACCGATCTTCTCGGACGAGGACGTAATCGAGAAGCTCTGGGTCCAGGCCTATCAGGGCGAGGTCCTGGGCGAACTCCTCTTCGAACGGCTGGCCACCATCATGGACAACCGGTCCGAGACGGAGCACGCCGGCGACATGCGGGTGCTCGCCACCCTCGAGCGGCGCACCAAGGAGGCGGTTGCTCCCGCGCTCATCCGAGCGGGCATCTCGACGGAACCCGAGCAGGAGCAGCTGGACCTCGCCGCTGCGCTCGCCGAAGGCTCGGCCGAGACGTCATGGGAAGACCTCATGTCGGCGACTGTGGCGATCACCGGCCAGTTCCTCCCGCTATACGAGCGCATCGGTGAGCTGAACCCCTCCGAGGACGACGTCGCCAAGCTGCTCGTCGCCCACGAGGAGGCGCTGCGCGATTTCGCCCGGGCCGAGCTGGCGGGCCGCACGTCGTCGTCCCTCGATCCGGTCCGCGCCTTGCCGCACATGGCCTGACCCCAAGGACGGCGTCGGGTACGGACCGCCGGCGGCCGGCGGGGAAAGCCCGGGGGACGGGAAAGCTCGGGGACGGGCAGTAAGGACGAGAACGTCGACATGACCGATTTCGCCCGCTTCGACCGCCGCCACTACGAGACGCTCCCCGTGCGTTCGGGCTACGCCGCCTGGGCCTCCACCTACGACGACACCGTCGACGACGTCATGGACACGGAGCTGCTCAATCGCATGGAGTCGGTGCGCTGGCCGGCGGTGACCCGGGCGGAGGACCTCGGCTGCGGCAGCGGGTGCACCGCCGAATGGCTCCGCACGAAAGGGGAGTTCCCGATCGACGGCGTCGACCTGACCCCCGAGATGCTCGATCTCGCCCGGCTTCGCGGCCTGCACGACCGCCTCGTCGAAGGCGACGCGCGTGTCGCAGAGGCTCGATCGGGGTGCCTACGACCTCGTCGTCTGCGTCCTGGTCGACGAACACCTCCCCGACCTGCGCCCACTCTACGCCGAGGCACGCCGGCTGCTCAGGCCGGCCGGTGCGTTCGTGCTCGTCGGAGTGCACCCCTTCTTCCTCATGGCGGTCGGCATGCCGACGCATTTCGAGGGGCCCGAAGGTCGCCCTGTCGCCGTCGAGACCCACCTGCACCTCCCGGGCGAGCACGTCGCGGCCGCCTCGGCAGCCGGGCTGTTCGCCGCCGAGCTTCACGAGACCCTGGTCGGGGACCGGCTGATCGAGCTGAAGCCCAGTTGGGAGGCGTACCGGGATTGGCCGTTCACCTATGCCTGGATGTGGTCGGTGCCCTGATACCCGCTTGGAACCCGGGCACCCCGCCCCCCTACCATGGTGGGCCAAGGCCATGGCCCCCGTCGTCCAATTCCGCGCCGCGGTCGCTCTCGCGGGCCGCTTTCCCGCCCTCGCCGGGGTGGACCTCACTCTCCACACCGGCGAGGTGGTCGTCGTGGTCGGCCCGAACGGTGCGGGCAAGACCAGCCTGCTGCGCGCCTGCGCCGGTCTCCTGCCCGTCACCTCAGGTGAAGCCGCGGTGCTCGGGATCGACCTCGCCGCGGACCACACCGCCGTGCGCCGTCACGTCGGCCTGCTCGGCCACGCCGCCCCGCTCTACGACGAACTCAGCGCGGCGGAGAACGTCCGCTTCGCCGTGCGCGCCCTCGGCCTGCGGTCCTCGGTCGCCGACGAGGCGCTCGAGCGGCTCGGCCTGACCGGACGCCTGCGCTCGACCCCGGCCGGCCGGCTCTCCGCCGGGCAGCGACGCCGCGTGGCGCTGGCGGCGCTGGTGGCCCGGCGCCCCGCCCTCTGGCTGCTCGACGAGCCGCACGCCGGGCTCGACGCCACGGCGCGCGCGCTGCTGGCGCGGCTGGTCGCCGAGGCCGTGGCCGACGGCGCAACGGTGCTGCTCTCCTCGCACGAGCCGCAGCTCTCGGTGCCCATGGCTGACCGCGTCGTGTCCATGGCAGGCGGCAGGGTCGTGGGCGAGGAGCCGGGAGGCCGGCGCACCCCGCTGGCCGCGGTCCCGTCAACCGGGCGCGGTCTGAATACGGGGGCCTCGCATGTGGCATGACGCCGTCCTCGTCGCCGGCAAGGACCTGCGCATCGAGGCCCGCTCGCGCGTCGGCCTCTGGCAGGTCGTCCCGTTCGCCTTGCTGGTGCTCGTCCTCCTCGCCTTCGCCATCGGGCCCGACCGAGCGGCGCTGCACCATGCCGCGCCCGGCATCTTCTGGGTCGCGCTCTTGTTCTCCACCGTGCTGGCCGTCCAGCGCAGCGTCGCCGTCGAGTCGGGGGAGGGCACGCGCGACGGGCTGCGCCTCTCGGGCATCGACCCGGCGGGGATCTTCCTGGGCAAGGCGGCAGCCGTAGGCCTCCAGCTTCTCGTGCTCCAGCTCGTCCTGTGGGCCGGCGTGGCCCTCCTCTTCGATGTCCGGGTACAGGTGGTCTGGCTCGCCGCGCTGTCCTGCCTCGTCGCCACGGTCGGGCTGGCCGCGGCCGGCGTGCTCTACGGCGCCTTGTCGGCGGGCCTGCGGGTGCGCGACACGCTGTTGCCGCTGCTCGTGCTGCCCGTACTCGCGCCGGTGCTCCTCGCCGGCTCCAAGGTCTGGGTGGCGGCGCTGAGCGGAAGCGTCTCGTCGGGGACGCAATGGCTCAAGATCCTCGTCCCGTTCTCGGTCATCTACCTCGTGCTCGGGGTGGTCCTCTACGGTCCGCTCCAAGAGGCCGCGTGATGCCGGGCCCGGGACACCTGGCGAGCGCTGCACCCGAACGCGTGAGGCCGCGCTGGCTCCTGGTCGTCGGCGCGCTCGCCGTGCTCGCCCTCGGCGCCACCGTGTGGCTCGGGCTCTGGGTCACCCCGCCCGACGCCGTCCAGGGCAACCTGGCCCGCCTGCTCTACGTGCACCCGGCGGTGGCCACCGTCGCCTTGTACTGGGCGGGGGGAGTGGCGCTCGCCGGCAGCCTGCTCTACCTGTGGCCGCGCACCCGATCGTTCTTCTGGGACCGCCTGGCCGCGTCGGCCGTGGAGGTGGGCGCGGTGTTCTCCGCCCTCACGCTGATCACCGGCTCTCTTTGGGGTCGGCCCGTCTGGGGTGTGTGGTGGACCTGGGACGCCCGCCTGACGTCGACCGCGCTCCTGCTGCTGCTCGAGCTCGGGTACCTGGCGCTGCGGCGGGTGCCGTCGGAGCCTCACATCCGGGCCCGGCGCTGTGCCGTCGCGGCCATCCTCATCGCCGTCGACGTGCCCCTTGTCCACTTCTCCGTGGACTGGTGGCAGACCTTGCATCAGGGCGGCACCATCCTCGACCCCGGGTTCGAGCTCCACGTCCACGGCTCCATGCTCTGGACCCTGCTGCTGAGCTTCGTCGCGTTCTCCCTCGCGTTCGTCTGGCTGCTCGCCGTTCGCTACCGGGTCGAGGTGCTCCAGGACGCAGTGGGAGACGAGGAGCTCGAGGTGTCGCTCGCCGAGCGCTGGAGCGAGAACGACGACCGGGTCGACCCCGAGCTGGTCGGTGCCGTTGCCGCCCCGCCGCCGGGCCCGGACGGCGGGGGTGTCGCGTGAGCTACGTCGACGCCGGATACGCCGTCGCGCTGGGCGGACTGTTCGCATACTCGCTGTACCTCGTCGGGCGCCGGCGCCGGCTCGAGCGCGCCCTGCGGCGCTCGGAGCTGCCGCTGCGTGAACACGACGGAGCCGTGGCAGACCCCCCGCGCGGCGGACGGTCGTGACCGAGATCGCCACCGACGCCAGCTCGCCCCCCACGCCGCCGAACTCCGAGCACGCCGCGGGGCCCGTGCTGCCGACGCCGCGCCGGCGCCGGGTCAGCCGGCGGTTGCTCGTCGTCTTCGCCCTGCTCGCGGGGGCCCTCGTGTTCCTGCTCGTCGAGGGGCTGGGGAGCTCGCTCGACTACTTCGACACGGTCAACCAGGCGCTCGCCCACCGCCAGCAGCTCGGCACGACGACCTTCCGGCTCGAGGGGGTGGTGATCCCGGGCTCCATCCGCGCCACCGCGAACGGTGCTGACTTCGCGCTGTGCCAGGGCACCAACACCGTCCACGTCGCCAACACCGGTAGCCCGCCGCAGCTCTTCCAGTCCCGCATCCCCGTCGTCGTCGTCGGCCACTTCGCGTCCGAAACCTCGGCGAACTTCGTCTCCGACACCATCATGGTCAAGCACTCCGCCACGTACACCGCGCAGCACCCCGGTCGGGTCAAGCCGGCCTCCGGCGCGGCCTGCTGATGATCGACGCGAACGTCGGGACGGTCGGCGTCTGGCTGGCCTTCGGCGCCAGCGTCGCCGGGGTGGTCGTGATCGCGTTCGGCCTGGCGACCGGCCGGCGGGCGGTGCCCGGCACCGTCGCCCGCTCCTCGGGCGACGGCCGCATGCTCGCTCCCGTCCTCCTGGCCGGCGCGCTCTTGGCGACGTTCGCCATGGAGCACGCACTCGTCACGCACGATTTCTCGCTGGCCTTCGTGGCCGAGAACAACAGCCGAGCCACGCCGTTCCTCTACTCGGTGACCGGACTGTGGTCGGCCCTGGCCGGCTCCATCTTGTTGTGGGGACTGTTCCTCTCCCTCTTCACCGGCGCGTTCGTCTGGCGCTACCGCCGCGTCGGGAGCGACCCGGTGATCCGCTGGGCCACCCTCGTCCTCTACGCCGTCAGCGCGTTTTTCTTCGGGCTCATGCTCGGTCCCGCCAACCCCTTCGTCACCGTGACCGGGGTCACCTCCGGGCTCGGGCCGAACTCGTTGCTCCAGGACAATCCGCTCGTGGCCGTCCACCCTCCTCTCCTCTACGCCGGTTTCGTGGGCTTCACCGTGCCCTTCGCGTTCGCCGTGGGCATGCTCGCCACGGGACGCGTCGGGGAGCGCTGGCAGGTGGAGTGCCGGCGCTGGACTCTGGTCGCCTTCACGCTGCTCTCGGTGGGGATCGTGCTCGGGGCCTGGTGGTCCTACCAGGTACTCGGGTGGGGTGGCTTCTGGGGCTGGGACCCCGTCGAGAACGCCGCGCTCCTCCCGTGGCTCTGCGGGACGGCGTACCTGCACTCGGTTCTGGTCCAAGAGCGGCGCGGGCTCATGCGGGTGTGGAACCTTTCGCTCTCCATCGCCACCTTCTCGCTGACCATTCTCGGGACGTTCCTCACCCGCTCGGGTGTGATCGCGTCGGTGCACTCGTTCTCGGAGTCCTCGCTCGGCCCCCTCCTCATCGGATTCTTCTTCGCCGTGATCGTCGTCGGCTTCGGCCTGATCGCCTGGCGCGGTGACCGCTTGCGCTCGCCCGGCGGCATCGACGCACCGCTCGGGCGGGAGGGCGCCTTCCTCCTCAACAACGTGCTGTTCGTCGGCTTTGCCCTGGTGGTCCTGCTCGGAACCGTCTACCCGCTGCTCTACGAGGCGATCACCCAACAGCAGGTGACCGTCGGCGCACCCTTCTTCAACACGGTCGCCGTCCCGGCCGGACTCACCCTCCTCTTCTTGATGGCGGTGGCCCCCGTGCTCTCCTGGCGCAAGATGAGCGGGGCCGCGCTGTGGCAGCGCCTGGCCGTCCCGGCCTGGGTCGGGGTGCTCACGGTCGTCGTGTGTGTCGCGTGGGGTCTGCGCGGGACCGGCGCTCTCGTCGGCTTCGGCCTCGGCGCCATGGCCGCGGCCACCGCGGGACGCGCCCTGGTCCTGTCCGTGCGCGCGGCGCGCACCCGCCACGTCGGGTGGTGGCGCGGCCTGGTGGGCCGCGCCAACGGCGGCATGGTGGTGCACCTCGGGGTGGTCCTGCTGGCGGTCGGGATCATCGCGGCCACCTCGTACCGGCATGAGACCGAGTTGGCGCTGCACCGCGGCGTGCCGGTGACCTACGACGGGCACCGCTTCGTTTTCGAGGGGCTGCGCACCGTGCACTCGCCGTCCCGCTCGGCCCAACAGGCGCTGGTGAGAGTCGACGGCTCCGTGTTCGCCCCCGCCGTCACGAGCTTCGGCGGCAACCTGGCGGTCGTCGGCACGCCGGCCATCGACTCCGGCGTGTTCGGCGACGTCTACTTGACGTTCGACGCCGTCGGCGGCCTCGGCGCGTCGTCGGGCAACCTGGCCATCAACAACCTCCCCTCGGGATCGGTGGCCATCGGGGTGGTCATTGAGCCACTCGTCGCCTGGTTGTGGGCGGGCGGTGTCCTGGTGGGTCTCGGCGGACTGCTCGCATTGGTTCCGGGGTCGAGGCGCCGGGCCACCGATCCCGCGTCGGCCACGCCGGGGCTCGTCACGAACTCAACCGGGCGCCCGTCGGTCCCCGACGCCGACGCGGCAGCGGAGGACGAGAAAGAGCACGAGCCCGAGAAAGAGCACGAGCCCGAGAAAGAGCCTGTCGGCGTCCTGTCTGCCCGCCGGGTGCGCCCGGTATGAGTCGCCGGCGCCACCCCATCCGTTGGGTCGCCGGTGCGGTGCTCGCCACGCTCGCCGTCGTCGGCGTGGTGCTGGCGACGCGTACGCCTCAGGAGGCCACGGCCGTCCAGAGCCCCCTCCTCGGCCACCCCGCACCCGAGATCAGCGGCACCAACCTCCTGGGCGGGAGACATGTGTCGCTGTCTTCGCTGCGCGGCCACTACGTGGTCGTCAACTTCTTCGCCAGCTGGTGCACCCCGTGCCAGCAGGAGGCGCCCGACCTGTCGCGCTTCGCCTACGACCAGGCGCACACGAAGGGCGGCGCCGACCTGGTCAGCGTCGTGTTCCGCGACACCTCGGCGTCGGCGCACGCCTTCCTCGTCTCGAACGGCGACATCTGGCCCGTCGTGGCCGACCCGGGTGGCGCCATCGCCGCTCGCTACGGGGTGACGAGCCCGCCCACCACGTTCGTGATCGACCCCTCGGGTCGGGTGAGCGCGGCCCTGCTGGGCCCGACGACGGGCCAGAACCTGGAGTCGTACCTGCATCCGAAGCGACCGGGGAGTCCGGTCTCAGATGGCTGAGCGTCCGGCCCGGCTCCCGCTGTGGGCGCGCGTCACGCTGCCCCTGGCCGTGCTCGCCGTCGCGCTCGTCGTCGGGAGCGGCGTCTTCGACTCGGGGCCGCCCTCGGCGTCGGCGCGCGCCGCGGCGATCGAGGCGACCGTGCGCTGCCCGTCGTGCACCGACATCTCGGTGGCGCAGTCGAACGCGTCGACGGCCATCGCCGTACGGCACCAGATTGAGGCCATGGTCGCCGCCGGCCGCTCGACGGGCCAAATAGACCAGGTCCTCGTCTCCGAGTACGGCGAGAGCATCCTGCTCGTCCCGCCCGGACGCCGGGGGGATTCCGCTCATCTGGGTCATCCCGCTGGTGCTCGGTGTGGGCGCGGTCGTGGGTGTGGGCGTGCTGTTCTGGCGGCGCTCGCGCCAGTTCGGAGCGCTCCGGGTCGGAGGGCCCACGCGCGACGCAAGAGCGCGAGACGGTGTGACCACCGAGGGGACGGCTCGACTCGAGCGCGACGAACGCTGGCATCTCGCCGACGAGCGCGACTTCTTGCGCCGGTCGCTCCAGGACGCCGCGCGGGAGCACGCAGCCGGCGACCTCTCCGACGAAGACCACGCGCTCTCGATGGCGCGCGACGCGACCCGCTTGGCCGAGGTCGAGGCCGAGCTGGCCGAGGTGGAAGCGGAACTCGTACCCGCCGCCGAAACGGAGGACGGAGAGCGCCCGGAGGGCGAGGCCGAGGCCGCGCCCGAGCCGACTTCGCTGTCCAAGAGATGGTCCCTGTGGCGGCGGGTCGGGGTCGTCGCGGCCAGCCTCCTGATCGCGGTCGGGCTGGTGGTCCTCGTGACGCACTCGATCAGTTCGCGCCAGCCCGGCCAGGCCCCGTCGGGCAGCGTGAACCTGTCGCAGGCCCAGAAGATCGAACAGGAGCTCCAGCAGGCGCTTCCCCTGGTTTCCAAGAATCCCAAGGCGGCGCTCGAGCTCTACGACAACGTCCTGGCCCAGGACCCCTCGGACCCGGTCGCCCTCGCCTACGCCGGCTTCCTCGAGTGGAACGTCGGCTCGACCCAGCACGTCTCGTCTCTGGTTCGCATCGGGAGAGCGGAGGTGGAGAAGGCGGTGCGCGTTTCGCCCTCGTACTTCCAGGGTCACCTCTTCGACGGCCTCATCCTCGAGAACCAGGACCACGATGCGGCGGCCGCGGTGGCCCAGTTCGGCGACTTCCTGGCCGACGGGCCCCCGGCGGCCGAACTGCCCCAAGCCGCCCCCCTCGTCGAAGGCGCCTACCGCGAAGCGGGAGTCGCGCTCCCGCCGGCCTTCAGCTCGAACCTCTCGCCGTCGTCGTCGCCGTCGCCGTAGGGGACGAACAGCAATGGCGCCGGGTGCGCCGGCGCGCTCTACGCTTACGCTGCGCCTGGTCTTCCGTCGGCGATCTGTCTCGGGCGGTAACCCTGGTCGATCTGCCCGAAGCCGGGGTCAGTTTCGCGCCGCCAGTGAGCGCAACTCGGCGACGACGGCAACGAAGGCAGCGGCGAACATGTCGCAGTCGCCGTCGGTCGTCGTCCAGCCCACGCTGGCCCGCAGCGAGTGGCTCGGGTCGGCTCCCATGGCCGCGAGCACCGGCGAGGGCTCGATGCTCTCCGACGAGCACGCGGACCCGGAGTGGACCGCGACCCCTCTGCGGTCG
Source organism: uncultured Acidimicrobiaceae bacterium (assembly GCA_963767195.1). Taxonomy (GTDB): domain Bacteria; phylum Actinomycetota; class Acidimicrobiia; order Acidimicrobiales; family RAAP-2; genus Bog-473. Next base: position 313,679 of record CAVYDA010000003.1, read on the forward strand.
AGGCCGATCAGCACCGGTTCCGCCTCCACTCCCGCCACGCCGAGGCAGACGAGGTGAGGCAGACGCAGCGCGGGGTCCGACGGGCCTACCACGGCGACGCCGTCGACCGTGTGCGCGGCGCGCGTGATGGCGGCGATGTGCCGGCGGGCGGTGTCCGCCTCCGCTTCGAGCTGCCCGCCTGCGGCGAGAGCCTCCGCCGCCGCACCGAACGCCAGGAGCGCCGGCATGGCCTCGAGCCCGCCGCGTCGACCTCGCTCCTGTTCGCCGCCGACGATGAGCGGGGCGAAGCGGGAGCCGCGGCGGACGACGAGCGCTCCGGCGCCGGGCAGACCGCCAAGCTTGTGCGCGCTGACGCTGACCAGGTCGGCACCGAGCGCATTCAGGTCGACCTCGACGTGACCCACGGCGGCGGCGGCGTCGACGTGCACGGTGACACCGGACTCCCGGCACAGCGACACCGCCTCGCGCACCCGCTGAAGCGTGCCGACCTCGTGGTTGGCCCACTGGCAGTGCACGAGGGCCGGACGGGGCTGCGAGGCCGCCGCCAGCCGAGCGTCGAGCGCGTCGACGTCGATACGGCCGGCACCGTCGACCTCGAGGGTTTCAACCGGAGCGACACGAAGCGAGGAGTCCCGCACGGCCGAGTGCTCGACCGCAGCGCACAACACCGGTGCGCCGGGATGGGCTGAGGCGGCGCCGAAGACCGCCGCGTTCACCGCCTCGGTGGCGCCCGACGTGAACACCACCTGGCGCGGCGTCGCACCGAGCAACGTGGCCACCTGACCGCGTGCGTGCTCGAGCGCCTCGCGGACGACGCGCGCTTCCTCGTAGAGGCGGCCCGGGTCGGCTGCGGCCCACCCGGCCCACTTCGTCACCGCAGCCAGCGCCTCGGGCCGCGGCGGGGAGGTACTGGCGTGGTCGAGATAGGCGCGAGCCACCGGGGCTCAGGCAGAGGCGGCGCAGGTGTCGTCGCCCCGGGCCCGCGAGGACAGGATCACCGGCAGCGCCTGGTGAGCAGCGCTGCCACACAGTCCCGCGAGGAGGCCCTTGACCATGCCGCGGTCGACGGCGCAAAGGACGGGGTTGGTGGCGCTGGCGTCGCCGAAGGGGCAATGTTCGGCGATGACCGCGGTGGTCTCGCCCCGGTCCTCGGCGTGGGCCGCGAATCCGTGGGCGGTGAGGGTCTCGGCGACGACGTGCATCGCCGCGCGCACCGTCCGCTGGCCCTCTCCGGGCGACATGCGTGACGCGAGCGAACGCCCGTACTCCTCGCCCACGTGGGCCGCCATCGCCTCGGCCTCGTCGGGCCCGAGCCGCCGCATGGCCTCGCCGAGGAGGCGCATCAAGAGGTCGTCGCGTCGTTGCATGAGCCCGAGCGAGAGCTCCTCTTCGACACAGAAGTAGCGCTTGGAGGGCCGCCCGGCTCCGCCAGGGTTCCGGCCGGTCTCCACCCGCACGTAGCCGCCGTCGACCAGGCGGGCGAGGTGGTGACGGGCCACGTTGGGGTGCAACGAGAACCGGGTCGCCACCTCCGTGGCCGTGACCCCGGGCGTGCCGTGGACGTAGACGAAGATGTCGCGCCTCGTCGGGTCGCCGAACGCGGCCGAGACGGCGGCCGCCGCCGCGCTGAAACGACCGCCCGAGGCGTCGCTGCCGTCGGTGGCGACGGCGGGCTCGACCGTGATTGGAGCGGTGCTCACGGTGGGTAGTCTACCGAGCGGTCAGGCCCTCCAGCAGGGCCGACGCGGCATGCGCCCCGCCCGGCCCGCATCGGGCGAGCCCGCGAGACGGGGCCACGCGAGACGAGGGAGTCCATGGCATCAGACCAGGCGCAGCTCGAGGCGACGCTCGGCGCCCTCGTGGACCCGGAGCTGGGCCTGCCGCTCGGCGAGCTCGGCCTGCTCCGTTCGGTGCGCCAGCGGCGTCGGCGGGCGCGGATTGAGCTGGCCCTGCCCGTGGCGGCCTGGCCGGGAGCGCGAAGAGCTGGCCGACGAGGTCCATCGTGCCGCCCTGACGTGTGCCGGGGTCGAGGAGGTGGAGCTCGACCTCGTGACCATGAGCGACGACGAGCGCAACCGGCTGCGCCTGCGGCTTCGTGCCGACATGGTCCCGGACACCGCCGCGCCTGGCGGACACGACCACGGACACGGACAGGGCCATGGTCACGGTGAGACGCAGACGCCGGCCTTTCTCGCGCCGGACGCGGCGACCCGGGTCATCGGCATCTCTTCGGGCAAAGGCGGCGTCGGCAAGTCGACGGTGACGGTCAACCTCGCCGTCGCCCTGGCCCAGGCCGGCCACCGGGTCGGGCTGCTCGACGCCGACGTCTACGGGTTCTCCGTCCCCAAGATGCTCGGCACGGACCACGACCCCGTAATCCTGGGCGACATCGTGATCCCGACGTCGGTCCACGGCGTCCGCTGCCTCTCCATGGGCTTCTTCGTGCCCGACGACCAACCGGTCATCTGGCGCGGGCCCATGCTCCACAAGGCCGTCCAGCAGTTCCTCACCGACGCCTATTGGGGGACCCCCGACTTCCTGCTGGTCGACATGCCGCCGGGGACGGGCGACGTCGCGCTCACCTTGGCCGAGGTGATGCCGCGAGCCGAGATCGTGGTCGTCACGACGCCGCAGCCCGCGGCCCAACGCGTGGCCCAGCGCTCGGCCTTCGCGGCGCGCCGGCTCAAGCTGTCGGTGCGCGGGGTGGTCGAGAACATGAGCTGGTTCACCGGCGACGACGGGATGCGCTACGAGCTGTTCGGCTCGGGCGGGGGCGCCACGCTGGCCAAGGACATGGGCGTGCCGCTGCTCGGCCAGGTGCCGTTGGTCAACGCGGTCCGCCTCGGCGGTGACGAGGGCCGTCCCGTGGTGGCCGTCGACCCCGCGAGTGATACGGCGACGGCTTTCCGCTCGGTGGCCGACAAGCTGGCGTCGCTCGGTCCGGCCCGCGTCTACCGCCGCGAGCTGACACTGCGCTGACGCCGGCGACGGGCCCGACGCACCCTCGGCGGGCACCTGGGTAGGGTTGCCGCCGAGTGGCAGGAGGCGTCATGACCCAGGACTGGGCCCGGCCCGTGGTGCACTGGGAGATCGAGGCGAAGGACCCCGAGCGCCAGCGCGCCTTCTACGCCACGCTGTTCAACTGGAGCATCGGGGACGGGCCCATCATGGGGATCCCCGCCGGCATCGGAGGGCCCGAGCCCGGACCGGGCGGTCACATCCGCTCCGGCGACCGCTCCGGCGTCACGCTCTACGTGCAGGTGGCCGACCTGCGGGCCTCCCTCGAGCGCTCGGTCGCCCTGGGCGCCACCGTGGTGGCGGAGCCCTTCGACGTCCCGGGCGGGCCCACCCTGGCCGCCATCACCGACCCCGAGGGGAACCCCCTGATGCTGGTGCAGGGTAGCGCGTGGGCGTGGTCGAAGTCACCCGGTTCCGCCTGGCCGACGGGGTCGGCGACGACGAGTTCCTGACGCTGGACCGCAGGCTCCAGACCGAGCTCGTCCCGAACCGGCCCGGGTTCCTCCGCCGCACGACGGCGCGCCGGGGCGGCGACTGGGTCGTCGTCACATTGTGGTCGTCCGAGGACGACGCGTCTCCTTCGAACGCGACACGGCGTCGGATCCGCTCGTGGTCGAGTTCGCACGCCGGTCGCGCCCGGGAGCCTGCAGAGCGCTCGCTTCGAAACGCTCGACTAGGACCGCCGGGACGCCGCCGTGGAGCTCGACGACCTGAAGGCGACGCGCTACGAGGTGAAGGCGGCGGTGGCCACCATCACGCTGCACCGCCCCGAGCGCCTGAACGCGTGGACTGGCCGCATGCACACGGAGTACCGGGCGCTGCTGGCGCGAGCCAGCGCGGACCGCGCGGTCCGGGTGATCGTGGTGACGGGGTCGGGCCGTGGCTTCTGCGCCGGCGCCGACACGTCGGGCGCTCGAGGGCCACGTCGAGCGCGGCTCGTACAACGCAGGGCTGGCCGAGGACGTGGCCCGGCCCGGCTTCGGCGTGCTCCCGGAGTTCGACGCCGACTTCGCCTACCACTTCGGCATCCCCAAGCCGATCATCGCGTCGATCAACGGTCCCGCCGCCGGCGTCGGGTTCGTCCTCGCCTGCTTCTGCGACCTTCGCTTCGCCGCCCGCGACGCCAAGCTGACGACCTCGCACGGCAGGCTCGGCCTGCCGGCGGAGTATGGCCTGTCGTGGCTGCTGCCCCGCCTCATCGGCGTCACCCGCGCCGCCGACCTGCTGCTGTCGAGTCGGGTCGTGCTCGCCCAGGAGGCGGCCGAGATGGGTCTCGTGAACCGCGTCCTCCCGCCCGACGAGCTCGCCGGGTTCACGACCGGGTACGCGAACCGGCTCGCCACCGAGATCGCGCCGTCGTCCCTCGCCGCCACCAAGCTCCAGCTCTACCGCGATCTCCATCGCGACGCGGCGTCGTCGGTAGCGGACGCGTCGGCGCGGATGGTCGAGATGATGCAGCAGGCGGACTTCGCCGAGGGCGTGGCCGCATTGGCCGAGAAGCGCCCGCCGGACTTCGGCGACCCGGGCTGATCTGCGCCGAGAGGCCTCAGCCGTCCACGCCGGCGGGAAGTTTGGACGGGTCCCAACCGAGCAGCGCGACGGCCTGGCGGAAGGCGAAGCGGTCGGTCATGCCGGCCACGTAGGTGACGGCGGTGCGGACGGCCTCCTCGCTGCCGGCGACGATGTCGACCGGGGCGCCGCCCGCCGCCTCGACCACCAGGTGCGGGCGGTCGGAGAAATGCTCGACCAGCGCGCGCAGCACGTGGACCACCGCGTCACCCTGACGGACCGAGGCCTCGCGCAGGTAGATCCGTTCGTAGTTGCAGGCCCGGAAGGCGGCCAGGGCCTCGGCCACGTCCTCTTCCATGCCGACCTGGCCCGAGCGCACGGTGGCCGAGACCACGCCGTCGATGAACGCGCCGAGCTGCGTGCTGCGGCGGGCGCCGCAGCGTTGGCGCACCGACGCGGGCAGCTGGTACGGCGGCCACGATGCCGGCGAGGACCGCGTCCTCCCAGTCGTGGCAGACGTACGCGATGCGGTCGGCCCAGCTGACCACCTCACCCTCGGGAGTCGAGGGGGCGGGCCGCGACCAGCTGTGGTTGGCGATGCCGTCGACGGTCTCCCGGCAAAGGTTCAGTGGCGCGAGGGAGACGAACGCGCCCCACGGCGCGTGGTCGAAACCTCCCGGCACGTAGGGATCGAGCGCGTCCTCACTGGCGTGCCCGCCGGGACCGTGCCCGCAGTCGTGCCCGAGGGCGATCGCCTCGGTCAGGGCGACGTTGAGGCGGCAGGCGCCGGCGATGGCGGTCGCGACCTGCGCCACTTCGAGCGCGTGCGTGAGCCGCGTCCGCTGATGGTCCTCGGGAAACACGAAGACCTGGGTCTTGCCGGCGAGGCGCCGGAAGGCGGGGGCGTGGAGGATGCGGTCGCGGTCACGTTCGAAGCAGGTCCGCCATGGGTCGGTCTCCTCGACCACGACCCGGTCCCCGGCACCGACGGCGTAGCTGGCACCCGGAGCCAGCAGGGAGCGTTCGAGCTCCTCGCGCTCCTCTCGACCTCGCGGCGCAGAGCCCGATGGTCCGGTGCGTGGCGTGGCGGTTCGACCTCCGGGCCGGTCGCCGCCGCCGCCGGGATCGATCCGGGCGCGGGAATCGGCGTGGGCCAGCCGTACCGGCCCGGCGTAGCCGTCCATGGTCGAAGCCCAGCGTGCACTGCGTTCGTTGTGGCCCTGCGGCGGTTGCTCCCCCATGTCCGCCAGTCTGCCCCGTGCCTGTAACGTCCATGTGGCCGCGGACCGGCCGCGAGGCCCGAGAGGAGTACCAGCCAGGTGGACGTGCGCATCGGCATCACCCAGACGCCCAAGGAGATTGAGGTCGAGATGCCCGACGACGCCGACCCCGACCGGGTGGTGGCCGACATCGAGAAGCTCCTCGAGACCGGTGACGGCGTCCTTTGGCTCACCGACCGCAAGGGTCGTCGCGTCGGGATCCCCGTCGTCAAGGTTGCCTACGTCGAGGTCGGAGCGCCGGCTTCGGACCGCCGCGTCGGGTTCGGGGCACCCTGACCTCTCACTCGGCGCTCGGGGCGCGACGGCGGTGACAGCCGCGCCCGGGCTGCTCGATCTCCGCCTCGTCTTCGTCACGGGGAAGGGAGGAGTGGGCAAGACCACGGTCGCGGCCGGTCTGGGGCAGCTCGCGGCCGAGCACGGCCGGCGGGTGCTGGTCTGCGAGGTGGACGCCAAAGGCGACGTGACCTCCCTCTTCGAGGCGCCGCAGGCCGACTTCACGCCCCGGGAGGTGTCGACGGGAGTCTGGGCGATGTCGATGGACACCGAGGCCTCGCTGCGCGAGTACCTGAAGCTCCACCTGCGCATCCCGGTCGTGGGCCGCATCGGCCCGCTGGCCAAGGCCTTCGACTTCGTCGCCACCGCCGCGCCGGGCGTGCGCGAGATCCTCACCGTCGGCAAGCTCTGCTACGAGGTGCGCGAGCGCCACTACGACCTGGTGGTGGTCGATGCGCCGGCCAGCGGGCACGTCGTGGGTCAGCTGGCGGCGCCGCAGGCCATCAACGACCTGGTGAAGGTGGGCATGATCCGCGGCCAGACCGACTGGATGCTCGACATCCTCTCCGACGAGCGCCAGACCGGCCTCGTGGCCGTCTGCACGCCCGAGGAGATGCCGGTGAACGAGACGCTCGAGCTGGTCGAGCGCGTGCGCGACGAGACCACGGTGCGGACGTCGGCGGTGGTGGTCAACCGGGTCCTGCCCGAGCTCTTCGGCCAGCGCGAGGAGGAGATCTTCGAGCAGCTGCGCGATCCCGAGACCGAGCGCATCCTCTCGCAGCGCGCCGGGGGCCCGGTTGCACCGGTGCTCGAGGCGGCGCGCCTCGCCGTCACGCTGCGCCGCACCCGGTCGACCCACCTCCAGCACCTCCGCGCCGGCCTCCCCGAGGGCCTGCCGGTCCTGTTGCTGCCCTACCTCTTCGTGCGCAGCTTCGGGCCCCGCACGACACGTCAGGTGGCGCGGTCGCTCGGCGAGGAGTTGGGACTGTGACCGCGGCGCGCCCGCAGCCGGCCAAGACCATCGCCCAGCTGCTCTCGGCCAAGGACATCGTCGTCGCCTGCGGCCCCGGCGGGGTGGGCAAGACGACGACGGCGGCGGCGCTGGCCGCGACCGCGGCGGTCGAGCACGGCGGCAAGGTGCTGGTGCTCACGGTCGACCCGGCACGCAGGCTGGCCGACGCGCTCGGTCTCAAGGGGATCGGGAACGACGAGGTCCGCATCTCCGACGAGGCGTTCACCGGGGCGGCGGCCACCTTGAGGGGAGAGCTGTGGGCGGCGATGCTCGACACCAAGCAGAGCTGGGACGACCTCATTCGGACCCATGCACCCGATGCCGAGACCCGCGACCAGATCCTGGCCAACCCGCTGTACCAGAACATCTCGGCGCGCTTCGTCCAGTCCCACGACTACATCGCGATGGAGCGGCTCTACGAGATCCACTCGGAGGGCAGCTACGACCTGATCGTGGTGGACACGCCGCCGACGCGCAACGCGCTCGACTTCCTCGACGCGCCGCAGCGCATGGCCGACTTCTTCTCCTCGCGCCTGTTGCGCTGGCTCATCGTCCCGTACCGCTCGCGGCTGGTGAACATGGCGTCGAAGCCCTTCTACCAGGTGGCCGACCGCATCCTCGGCACCCAGTTCCTGGCCGACATCTCGGAGTTCTTCGTGCTCTTCCAGTCGATGTACGACGGGTTCGTCGAGCGGGCCGAGGCGGTGAGCCAGCTGCTCTCGGACCGCCGGACCACGTTCATGGTGGTCTCGACCCTGGAGGCCACCCCGGTGCGCGAGGCCGAGTTCTTCTCGGCGGAGTTGACCGCGCGCCGCCTGCATCTCGGCGCCGTGGTGCTCAACAAGGTGTTGCCCGAGTATCTCTGCGACGCCGCGACGGACCGCCTGGCGCGCTCCATCGCCGGGCGCACCGCCGAGCTGGCCGAGGGACTGACCGACGATCCGTCGGTGGCGTCGCGCGTCCTCGGCGAGGTGGCCGAGAGCTTCCTCGACTTCGGCGTCGTGGCCCGGCGCGAGGCCGAGCAGCAGGCGGAGCTCAAGGGCGCCCCCGACGTGCTCGTGACCGTGCCGTACTTCGACGCGGACATCTACGACATGGCGGGATTGCTCAGGCTGGGGGCCACGCTCTGGGAGTGAGGTCGCCCCGCTGCGCCTACCATGCCTTGGCATGATCGATCCCGAGGTCCAGGAGTACGCCGACGAGCACACGACGGCCCCCCCAGGCCCCCTCGCCTCGGTCGACGCGTCGACCCGGGAGGACTTCAAGATGTGGGGGATGATGGTCGGCCGCCAGGAAGGCCGCTTCCTCGAGCTGCTGGTCTACGCCGCCCAGGCCACCCGGGTCCTCGAGATCGGCACCTTCACCGGCTATTCGGCCATCGCCATGGCGGCGGGACTCCCTCCGGGGGGATCCATCGTCTCCTTGGAGGTGGACCCCCACCACGCCACGATCGCCCGGGGCAACATCGCCTCGGCCGGGTACGAGAGCCGGGTCAGCGTGATCGAAGGGCCGGCGCTGCGCTCCCTCGACGAGCTGCAGGGCCCGTACGACTTCGTCTTCATTGACGCCGACAAGGTGTCCTACGACGCCTACTTCGAGGCGGTTCTGCCCAAGCTGTCGCCGCACGGGATCATCGCGGTCGACAACACGCTGCAGAACGGGGGCGTGCTGCCCTCGGTCGCCGAGCCCCACGAGAGCGCGATCGCCGTGCGCGCCTTCAACGACAAGGTGGTCGAACGACCCCCGGGTGGTCTGCGTGCTCACGACGATCCGCGACGGCGTCACCCTCATCCGCCGGGCAGCCTGACGAGGCGGAGCCGCGCCCGGTGCTCGACTATCACCTCCACTTGTGGCCGCACACGCGGTCCGAGACGCCGCTTCAGCTGGAGCAGCTCGCCGCCTACTGCGAGCGCGCGGCGGAGGCCGGCGTCACCGAGCTGGCGCTGACCGAGCACCTGTTCCGTTTCCGCCAGGCCGACTCGCTTCTGCGCGGCTTCTGGGAGGACGAGCACGTTCCGGCGGCGCTGGCCGAATCGATGGCGCGCTATTGGGACTTCCATGCGACGGCGGACCTCGACGAGTACGTGGAGTGCGCCCAGGAGGCCGCGTCGGCCGGGCTCCCGGTCGTCATCGGGCTCGAGGTGGACCACTACGAGGGTCGCATGGACGCCGTGGGCACGATGCTGGCCGGGTATCCCTTCGACGTGTTGCTGGGGTCGGTGCACTGGGTCGGCGGGTGGCGCTTCGACGACCTCGACGATCCGGTGTCGATGGCGCAGTGGTCGGCGCGCCGGGTGGACGACTGCTGGGACGCGTACACCGCGGCGATGGAGGAGCTCGCGGCGTCGCGCGCGTGTGACGTGCTCGCCCATCCCGACCTGATAAAGGTGGCGGGCTACGTGCCCGACGCACCGGCCGAGTGGTGGGACCGCATCGCCGAGGCCGCGCAGTCGTCGGGCATGGCCGCCGAGCTCTCGTCCGCGGGCTGGCGCAAGCCCGTCGGGGAGCAGTACCCGGCGTGGGGACTGCTCGAGCGCTTCGTGGCGCGCGGCGTGCCGCTCACCACGGCCTCGGACGCTCACCACCTCGAGTACGTGGCCGACCGGGCCGACGACCTGCGCACCATGCTGGCCGAGGCCGGGGTGGACACGTTGCAGGGGTACACGGCCCGCTCCCCGCGCCCGGTGCGACTCGCAGCGTCGCGCACGGGGGTATAGCGGTGCCGACCCCGGCCGAGCTCGCCCAGAGCCACACCGACCTGCGCCCCGACGAGCTCGAGCACCTCCAGCGTCTGCTCGGGAGCTGGAGCGTGCTGGCCGACCTCTCCTTCTCCGACCTGCTCTTGCTCGTGCCGGTGCGGTCGGCCTCCCGGGGATCGGCGTCGGCGTTGGCGTTGGACTCGGATTCGAACGCCGGTGCGGAGCCGGACGAGGACGAGGAGGACCCCGAGCTCGTGGTCCTGGGCCAGATGCGCCCCAACAACCGGCCGACCCTGGTCGACCAGGACCTGGTGGGCCAGACGGTCAACGAGTCCCAGTGGACGCTCGTGGCGCGGTGCCTGCACTCGGGCGAGATCGTGCGCGGCAGCATCCACCACCCGATCCTGGGCGAGTCCGTACCGGTGGAGAACATCCCGGTGCGCTACGACGGGCGGATCATCGGCGCGGTGTTGAAGGTGTCGCTGGCTCCGCTCAAGGGGCCGACCAGCATGTACGAGCGCACGTACCTCGACGTGTTCGAGCGGCTGGCCGACATGGTGGCGCAATCGGCCTTTCCGTTCCCCGACGAGGACGTCGGCACGGAGGAGGCGCCTCGCGTCGGCGACGGCGTCGTGGTGGTCGACGCCGACGGACGGGTCGAGTTCGCATCGCCGAACGCCATGAACGCGTTCCACCGCATGGGCATCTACGCCCAGCCCGAGGGCCGGCGCTTCGGCGACCTCGACATCGAGGAGTCGGCGGTCGAGTGGGCGCTCGCCACGGGTCGGCCCGTCGTCGAGGAGGTCGAGCGACGCCCCGACGTGATCGTGCTGGTGCACTGCATCCCGCTGCTCTCCCACGGTGTGGTCACCGGGGCCATGATCCTGCTGCGCGACGTGACCGACGTCCGTCGCCTCGACCGCCTGCTGCTCTCCAAGGACGCCGCCATCCGGGAGGTTCACCACCGGGTGAAGAACAACCTGCAGACGATCTCGTCGCTGCTCAGCCTCCAGGCGCGGCGGGTGGGGGACCGGGCGGCCAGGGTCGCGCTGCACGAGGCGGAGCGGCGCGTGCGCTCCATCGCCCTCGTGCACGAGATCCTGTCACGGGATCCGAGCGATCAGGTGCCCTTCGCCGAGATCGTCAGCTCGCTCGTGCAGATGGCCGAAGACTCGGTCGTGTCGTCGCAGCCCGTCGTGATCAGCGTGCACGGCGACCTGGGCGAGGTGTCGGCCGACGTGGCGACCCCGCTCGCGGTGACGGTGGCCGAGCTCCTGCAGAACGCGGTGGAGCACGCCTTCGACCCGGAGGCGACGTTAGGCCAGGACGGCGCAGTGGGTCGTCTGGAGGGCGCGGGCGGCTCGGCCGGCTACGCACCGGTGGGCCACGTCGACCTCACCATGTGCAACGAGAGCACCGCGTTGCGCGTGGAGGTGCGCGACGACGGCCTCGGCCTGCCCGAGGGCTTCGACATCGAGCGCTCGACGAGCCTCGGACTTTCCATCGTCCGCGACCTGGTGGTCAGCCAGCTCGAGGGCTCCATCACCATGGCCGGTCTCCCGACCTCCGAAGGGGGTGGGACGCGGGTGGTGATCTCGGTGCCGGTGCGGGCGCCCCGGTGAACTCCGGGGCGCCGGCCTCAGCGGGCGGCGCGCTGCGACCGGCGGGCCGCCAACCACGACTTGCGCAGCTTGCGGCGCTCCTCCTCCGACGTCCCGCCCCAGACGCCCGACTCCTGGTTGGTGGCCAGGGCGAAGTCGAGGCAAGGCTCGAGGGCCTCGCAGGAACGGCACACCCGCTTGGCCGCTTCGATCTGGTCCACGGCCGGTCCCGTCGTGCCGACGGGAAAGAAAAGGTCGGGTTCGGTGCTACGGCAGGCGGCGGCGCGGCGCCAGTCGTCCGCGTCCCAGTCGACGGTGCGGTTCCACATGAGAGCCATCGGGATGTGCCTCCAGCAGGTGTGATTGTGATCCCTTTCACATGATCGAACCTCGAAAGTGTCCGTCGGCGAAAGGATTGTGTCGGCTGACGAGGGTAGTAGGCCCCGACCAGCCCGGCAAGGAGTTCTTTGTGAAATTTGTTGGCGATCGTCACGGATCGGACGACGGGTCGCGGCGGCGGGCATCGTGACGTCCGTCTTCGCTCATAGGGGTTGCACGGAAGGGTACGTGGAGAACACGGTCGAGGCGTTCGCCGAGGCGCGGCGCCGAGGGGCGGACGGAGTGGAGCTCGACGTCCGCCTGACGGCCGACGGCGCGCTCGCGGTCCTCCACGACGCGGAGATCCCCGGTCTCGGGCCGGTGTCCGAGCTCGTGGTGGCCCGGCTCCCCGGCCACGTGCCCCTGCTCGCCGATGCCCTCGCCGCCTGCGAGGGCATGGTGGTCAACGTCGAGATCAAGAACGCGCCCTACGACCGCGGCCACGACCCCGGTGAGGCGGTCGCCGCGCTCACCGCGGCGGCGATCGACGACGCCGGCTGGAGCGACCGCGTCATCGTCTCGTCGTTCCAGGCGGAGACGCTCCTCGCCGTCGGGGCCGCGGACCCGCGGCTGGCCCTGGGCGAGCTGTGGCCGCTGGTGCTCCAGGGGGACCCGCGGGCCGCCCTGGACCGGGCCGCCGAGGCCGGCCGGCGCGCGGTCCACCCCTTCGTGTCCTCGGTCAACCAAGAGCTGGTGGACGCTGCCCACGAACAGGGGTTGGCCGTGAACGTCTGGACGGTCAACGCCCGCGACGACATGGTCGCCCTGGTCGGGATGGGGGCCGACACCCTCATCACGGACCGCCTCGGCGATGCCCTCGCCGCGGCGCGGGGAGGGGAGCCCGAGAAGGGAGCCTGACCGGCCCGAATGGCGAGGGGGCGGCCCGGTCGTCAAAGATGGTCGGCCATGAACGTCGTCGTATGCGTCAAACAGATCCCGGATCCGGCCGTCCCGGCCACGTTGAAGCCGGACACGAACACCCTCGATCGCTCGGGCAAGCTCATCATGGACGACTCCGACAACTACGGGGTCGAGATGGCGCTCCAGCTGGCCTCCGGGGAGGGCGACGAGGTCACGCTCGTCTCCATGGCTCCGGGCGGTGAGACCTCGGGCCTCCGCACCGGCCTGGCCATGGGGGCGGCCCGGGCCATCCTGATCAGCGACGATGCCCTGGCCGGCAGCGACGCCCTCGGCACGGCCCGGGTGCTGGCGGCGGCCATCGGACGAGCCAACGCCGACCTGGTGGTGATGGCGACCGAATCGACCGACGGCTACACCGGCACGTTGCCCGTGCAGGTGGCCGAGCTCATGGGCCTCCCCTCGGTGACTTTCGCCAAGGCGATCTCGGTCGACGGCGACTCGGTCAAGGTGGAGCGACAGACCGAGGCGGGCTACGACGAGGTGGTCTGCCCGATGCCCGCGGTGGTGACGGTGACCGCCGGCGTCGTCGAGCCGCGGTACCCCTCGTTCAAGGGGATCATGGCGGCGAAGTCCAAGCCGGTCGACAACCTGACGGTGGCCGACCTGGGGCTCGACCCCTCGCAGGTCGGCGCGGCCGGTGCGGGGCAGGAGATCACGGACGTGTCCGAGGCCGAGGCGCGCTCCGCGGGGGAGATCGTGGTGGACGAGGGCGACGGCGCGCAGCGCATCGTGGCCTTCCTCGAGCAGCTGAAGGTGGTCTGACATGGCGATCGACAAGGTGTGGGTGCTGGCCGAAACGGGTGAGAGCGGGCCCACCCCGCTCACGCTGGAGTTGCTGACCGAGGCGCGTTCGGTCGGCCTCGACGGTCGAGGCCGTGGCGTGGGGCGCGGACGTCGCCGCGCTGGCCGGGCCGCTCGGCGAGTACGGCGCCACGACGGTCTACGACGTCGGCGAGCTCGACGGCGCCCTGCCGGGCGTGCCGGTGGCGGCCGCGATGGCGGCGTTGGTCGAGGGCGGCAACTCGCCCGATGCCATCCTCTTCCCGGCGACCTACGAGGGCCGTGACATCGCCGGCCGGCTGTCGGCCAAGCTCGGCAAGCCGGTCCTGACCAACGTCACGGGCCTGGTGGCCGACGACGGCGGCCTGTCGAGCCAGCACCCGGTCTTCGGCGGGAGCCACATCGTCACGGCGCGCTTCACCGGGAGCGGGCCCGGCCTCTTCGTGATCCGGGCCAAGTCGTTCGCCGCCGAGCCGTCGGGCGGGGCCGCGGCGGCGGTGACCCCCGCCCCGGTGCCCGACGTCGCGGCCACGAACACGGCCAAGGTCGTCGAGCGCCACGTCGAGGAGCGCAGCGGGCCCAAGCTCGACGAGGCGGCGGTCGTCGTGTCGGGCGGCCGCGGGCTGGGGGAGGCGGCCAACTACGCCCTGATCGAGGAGCTGGCCAAGCTTCTCCACGGTGCAGCCGGCGCCAGCCGCGCCATCGTCGACGCCGGCTGGGTGCCCTACTCGCACCAGGTGGGCCAGACGGGCAAGACGGTCAAGCCGACCGTCTACGTGGCGTGCGGCATTTCGGGCGCGACCCAGCACCTGGTCGGCATGAAGGGATCGAAGAACATCGTCGCCGTGAACAAGGACCAGGAGGCGCCGATCTTCTCGGTGGCCGACCTCGGCATCGTCGGCGACGTGCACAAGGTCCTGCCCGCACTCATCGAGGCACTCAAGGCCAAGGCCTGATCCGGCGGTCCCGGCCGGGCGCGGGACCGGAGCGCGTCGCGCACGGCAGGGCGTCCCGGGCGGGCGTGGGCGCTGCCCACGGCCGGCGTACACGTGCGCGCTCTGGAGCGAAGGGCGGCTGTACATTCGGCGCAACCACCTGATCGCGCCTGATGCTCTTTCCCACCATAGACTTCGCCATCTTCTTCGCCGTGGCCTTCACGGTGAATTGGCTTCTGAACCCGTACCCGGGTCCGTGGAAGCTGTCGATGATCGCGCTCAGCTACGTCTTCTACGGCTGGGTCGGGTGGAGCTACTGCCTCCTGCTGCTGGCCACCACGGCTGTCTCGTTCGGCGGCGGGCAGTGGGTCACGGCGGCGAGAACCGAGCGAAGTCGCCGCATCGCCATGGGGGTCTCGGTCGCCGCCCTGCTCGGCATTCTGGGCTGGTTCAAGTACTACGGCTTCGTCTCGGTGAACGTGGACAACCTCACCCACGCCATCGGGCCTGGGCCGGGAGGTCCCCCTCCTCCAGGTGGCGCTGCCCATCGCCATCTCCTTCTTCACCTTCATGGCGATCAGCTACGTCGTCGACATCTACCGGCGCCAGCTCGAGCCGGCGCGACCGCTGGACTTCATGGTGTACATCTCCTTCTTCCCCCACCTGCTGGCGGGCCCGATCGTCCGCGGCACGGAGTTGCTGCCCCAGATCCGACGCCAGCGCGACCCCGAATCGATCGACTACTCGCGGGCGTTCTGGCTGATCCTGGCCGGCCTGTTCAAGAAGGTGGTCATCTCCTCGTACGTGTCGAGCGCGATCGTCCAGCCCGTCTTCACGTCGCCCCGGCAGCACTCCGCCCTCGAAGCGATCTTCGCGGCGTGGGGCTACGCCGTACAGATCTACTGCGACTTCAGCGGCTACACGGACATCGCCATCGGCCTCGCCCTGCTGCTCGGCTTCCGGTTCCCCCAGAACTTCGACGCGCCCTACACGGCGCGCAACCTCCAGGACTTCTGGCGCCGCTGGCACATGACGCTGTCGCGCTGGCTGCGCGACTACCTCTACATCCCGCTCGGGGGCAGCGCCGGCAGCGAGGCGCGCACCGTGCGCAACATCATGATCACGATGGTGCTGGGCGGTCTGTGGCACGGCGCCGCCTGGACGTTCGTCTTCTGGGGCGCGTGGAGGGCCTCGGTCAGAGCTTCGGCCACGTGCGCCGCCTCAACCGCGTCCGCCGGGGGCTGCCCCCCGTCGCCGAGGGACCGCTCCGGGTCTGGGTGCAGCGGTTCCTCACCTTCCAGTTCGTGTGCGTGGGCTGGGTGTTCTTCAACGTGTCGGGGATTTCCCAGGCCTTCGCCCTCCTGGGCCGCATTCTCGACGGCTGGGGCCAGGCTTCGCCGCTGGTCACCCCGCTGCTCGTCGTCGTCATCGGCGGGACCCTGGCCTCGCAGTTCGTGCCCCAACTCAGGGTGGCGACGCTGCAGGCGGTCTTCTCGCGCCAGCACTCCGCGGTGCAGGTGGGGATCATCGGGGTCGCCCTGCTCGCCATCACCACCTACGGCCCGGTCGGCGTGGCCCCGTTCATCTACTACCGCTTCTGATGACGACCGAAGTCCCGCCCCGTGCGCACCGGCGTACCCGGACCGACACGCCGCCCGACGGGCGCGTCCGGGCGCGTTGGACCCACGTGCTCGCCCTCGGCGTCGCCGCGTTCGCCGTGTGGTTCGTGCTGTTCGCCCCGACGCTGCAGCACAACGCGCAGGTCTCGCCCGTCGGCACGCGCCGGACGGTCAGCCTCGACGTCGTGGGCCCGGTGGCCACGTTGAGCCGGACCCTCGGGCTCTCGCACATCGTCTCGGCCACCGGGAGGGAAGGCAGCCTGCCGGGCGGGACCAACGGCCTGATCACCCGGGGCCCGACCGCGGCGGTCGCCAAGGCGCCGCAGGTCGGCGCGGCGTCCCACGCCGGTGTCACCACGACGACGCTCCCGACGGACCCCAAGCGCTTCAACGCCGCCGATCCGTTGCGGGTGCTGATCGTGGGGGACTCGCTCGGGCCTCGACATGGGCGCCGCGCTCCAGTACGACCTCGCCGCCACCGGAGTCGTGAACGCCTCGCTCGACGCGCGGGAGAGCACCGGCCTGACCCGCCCGGACTACTTCAACTGGCCGGGCGAGCTGCAGTCGGACCTCACGAAGGTCGATCCGCAGGTGGTCGTGGTGATGATGGGAGCCAACGACGCGCAGGACTTCCTGGGGCCGCCCGACGTCCCCTACACCTCCCCGGAGTGGAACACCCTCTACGCCCAGCGCGCAACGCAATTCATGCAGCTCGCGGGGAGCAGGGGCGCCACCGTGATCTGGATCGGGATGCCCCCCATGGAGAACCCCGGCCTCAGCGCGCAGATGTCCGACATCGACACGTTGGACCAGCGCGCCGCGGCCCACCAGACGCCCCCCGTCCACTACCTCAGCACCTGGACGCTCCTCGGAACACCGCAGGGCGGCGTACACCGCGTTCATCACCAACTCCGCCGGGCAGGTGGTCAACATCCGGACGCCCGACGGGACCCACCTGACCCCGGGCGGAAGCCAGGTGGCGGCCCAGCTCGCCATGAGCGAACTCGGCAACCTCGGATACCACCTCTGAGCGGGCGGAGCGAGTCGAACCCGTTCAGATCGATATCTCCATCACCGTCCAGTTCTGGAGCGTCCCACAGAGACTGATGAACACAGGCTGGGTGATCCTTCCGGTGGTGTCCCTGACGATGGGGCCGGAGATCTGGATATTGTCCTCGTTCCCGCCGCCGCAGGCTCCGATGAAGATGGAGATGGAGACATCGGCCTCTGTGATCCTTCCACTGGCCCAGTGGAACGTGACGTCTCCACCGAGTTCGAACAGCTTGCGCCCGCCCACCGTAGCTGAACCACCGGTGGCGCCCTCATGGCCGCAGGCGCCCACGGTGTAGCCCTTTCCAGCTTCCGTTTTCGCATGCGTTTGACAGAGGACCCGCCCCGATGACGCCGAGACCGCGCCGGCACTCGCCTCGAAGCAAATCGGTGCGACAGTGACGCCCGCGATGGCGAGGGCGAGGATTGCGAACAGGATACGGCGAGCTCTTTTCGTCGGTGCGATCACGACGGGCTCCTCTCTCCTCCGCCCATGATCAACCTTCGATGAGGGTGTAGCAGGTGCGCACGGCGCTGCCGGCAAGGCCTGTCCCGGGTGCACAGCGCCGTCGGCGACGGTGGGCCGAGCGAGCGGGATCACCGCACACATGAGGGTGCGCGAGGTTTGACGCGCCGACGGGCTCTAGTGGCGCTTGCGCCTGTCATGGCGCGATTGGGCCCGTTTGGCCTTCCGAGTCCGACGACTGGCGTCGTTGTGGGCCACGTGCGCTTCCTCGTGTTCCAATGTCCTTCGGCGACGGGATGCGCCGGCAATGCCGGCGAAGATGAGCACTACCGCGAGAATGCCGAAGACCAGAACGTAGAACATGGCCCATTAGACCATCGTCGTTCGAGGTTGGGGAATATCGACGGCCTCACACGAGGGGCCACGGGTACGGTGGCCAGCTCCCGTCGTCCACCATCTCGGGCAGGGCGCCGAGGCCGAGCAGCCAGGCCAGGCGGTCCCACGTGGCGGCCACCTCCGACGGTTCGAGCAGTCGGCACAGGGGCGCCGGAGGACCGTCGTGGGCCAGCCGGGCGAGGTCCTGGCGCACGGCCGGCTCCAGGGGGGCGCCGCCGAAGTCCCAGATGACCGTGCGCAGCTTGTCGTGAACGTTGAAGCACAACCCGTGGTCGATGCCCCACAGCCGGTCCTCGGCCAAGAGCACGTGGCCGCTCTTGCGGTCGGCGTTGTTGGCGACGACGTCGAAGGCGCACATCCGCATGAGCTCGTCGTGCCATTTCGGCTCCTCGCGGAGCGTGAAGTAGTGCGAGGTCCCGTCCTCGTCCACGAAACGCTGCACGGAGCCGGGCCCGAAGGGTCCCTCCTCCCGCTCCACGGTCTCGGGCACCATCCCCCAGCCGAGCGACTCGGAGAGCATGAACGCCGCGACCTCACGCCGGAAGAGGCCTCCCGGGAAGTCCCACAGGGGCCGCTCCCCCTTTCCGGGCTTGTAGACGGCGAGCAGCTCCTCGCCCCCGAGGCGGCAGCTCACCAGCAACGTGGCGTTGGAGCTCCCGGCGATCCGGCCATGGACCTCCATGTCGCCCTCCGCCAGGACCTGCATCACGCCGTCGTCGGCCACCGCGAATTCCTCAGGACGCAGGTGGGCGGTGCCCATTGGTCCGGGGGCAGTCGTGCCCCGAGGGGTCCAGCGGCAGCGAGCACAGGGGGCACGGCGGCCGGCCGGCCTCGACCAGCCGCGTGGCGTGGATGGCGAAGCCCGCCGCCTGCTCCCGGCTGAGCGCGACCCTCAGCGCGTGGCCGCTCCCGTCCTCGTCGTCCTCGTCGTCCTCGTCGTCCTCCTCGCCGGGGCCGATCTCTTCGAGCACGATCACGATACGGTCGAGCTCCTCGTCGTAGGAGACGCCGATGGTGCCGACCACCCACTCGTAGTCCTCGGTGCCGAGATAGTCGAGGTCCTCGGGCAGGTGGCCCGGGCGGCCCAGCTCCTTGACGATGCGTCCGAGGTAGCCCGAGAGCACCGCGATCTGTTGCTTCTCGACCTTGACCGTCGTCTCGGTCAGGCCCTGCCGGCAGTAGAACACGAAGAGCCGCCGACCCACGTCGCCCAGCGCGCCCACGGTGCACACGTCGGGTTCGTCGAAGTCGCGGTCGTCACTCACGACGGAGCCAGTTCGTCGAGCGCGCCCGTCGAGTTCACGCAGAGCACCAGCGGACCGCCCGGGCCGAACAGGATGGCCGAGACGGAGCAGGGCGAGACGACCAGGCGCGGCATGAGGTCGAGGGGGACACCGGCCGCCGCGGCCACGATCGCCTTGATGGGATCCGCGTGAGACACGGCGACGAGGGACTCACCGGGATGCGAGGCGACGAGCTCGAGCACGGCCTGCATCGCGCGCACGGACATTTCGGCGAAGGACTCGCCGCCGGGAAAACGGAAGCCACTCGGCCAGCGGTGCACACCCGGCCACCGCCGGTTGCGCGCCAGTCGGGCCAGCGGCTCTTCGGTCCACTCGCCGACGTCGACCTCGACGAGCCCGGGGGCGTTGCGGACGCGCACGCCGAGGGTGCGGGCGATCGGGGCGGCGGTCTCGCGGGTGCGCTCCAAGGGCGACGCATAGACGGCCGAGGGGGCCTTGGTCAGGTCGGCGATGCGCTGCGCCACCGCCTCGGCCTGCTCCCGGCCCCGTTCCGAGAGGTGGAGGCCGGCCGCCTGACCCGGGAGCAGCTTGCCCGTGGTGGGGGTCGTCCCGTGCCGCACCAACAGCACCAGTGTCGGCCGCGGTCCACTGCGGCCGCCACCCCGGCGAGGGGCCCGGCGATGAGCGGATGATCGGGCGGACGCT
This sequence comes from uncultured Acidimicrobiaceae bacterium, assembly GCA_963767195.1. Lineage (GTDB taxonomy): Bacteria > Actinomycetota > Acidimicrobiia > Acidimicrobiales > RAAP-2 > Bog-473. The sequence goes on from CAVYDA010000003.1 coordinate 333,565, forward strand.
GGCACGGCAGCCCATCGTAGAGTCTGCGCCGTGTCGGCCGACCGGGTCCCGAAGGACACGCTGGCCGCCGTGCAACGCGATGTGGTCGCCTGTCGCCGCTGCCCGCGCCTGGTGCGCTGGCGCGAGGAGGTGGCGCGGACCGGCCGCGCCGCCTACGCCGGCCAGACCTACTGGGGGCGCGCCGTGCCCGGTTTCGGCGACCCGCGGGCGCGCCTGGTCGTGGTCGGGCTGGCGCCGGCCGCCCACGGCGCCAACCGGACCGGGAGGATGTTCACGGGCGACCGCTCGGGCGACTGGCTCTTCGCCGCGCTCCACCGCGCCGGATTCGCATCGCAACCCACGAGCACGTCGCGTGACGACGGCCTCGCCCTCGACGGCGCCTACGTCACCGCGGCCGTCCACTGTGCGCCACCGGGCAACCGGCCCGAACCCTCGGAGCGGTCGGCGTGCGCGCCGTATCTCGCCCGCGAGCTCGCGCTGCTGGCGCAGGCGCCGGTCGTGGTGGCGCTCGGCCAGGTGGCGTGGTCCGCGCTGGCCGCTCAGTTCGGCCTGCGGCCCCGTCCGGGGTTCGGTCACCTGGCAGAGTGCGCACTCCCGGGAGAGCGCACCATGGTCGGCTCCTACCACCCGAGCCAGCAGAACACCTTCACCGGCACGCTGACCGCGCCGATGTTCGACGCCGTCTTCGCGCGGGCCCGCGTCCTGATCGGCGCGTCTCACGAAACCAGGTCGTAGAGGAGCCGGTAGAAGCGGATGCGCTCGAGGTCGGGGTCGATGCCGTAGCTCTCGTAGTAGAGCGGCTCGAGCTCGGCGCCGAAGTTCCATTCGACGCTCCACGCGCCGACGGCGACATCGGACCAGCGATCGGCCGCGCCCAGCTCTCCGAGGTCCACGTACCCCGTCACCGCGTCCCCCTGGAGCACGAAGTTGGGTGGGCACGGGTCGCCGTGGCAGACGACGAGGTCCTCACCGTCGGGCGCCATGGCGCGGCAGCTCGGCCAGGGCGGCCGCGGGGGAGAGATGGGCGTGGCACTCGTGGAAACCACGAGGATCGACGGCGCCGGCCGCCACGCGGCGCGCCACGTGCTGAAGCGCGTGGTCGACCTCGAAGCGGAAGGGACACCACTCCTCGTCCACCGCGTCGTGGAACGTACGCAGACCGCGGCCGAGGGCGCGCACGAGCGACGGGAGGTCGTCGCGCCAGGAGGGGTCGACCGCGTTGCGGCCCGGCAAGGCGTCGGTGAGGAGCACCGTGGTGGCGCCGGACACCTCGAGCGCAACGATGCGGGGCACCGGCAGGTAGGCCGCGGCCCAGACCATGCGGTCCGCCTCGTCGCGCAGGCTGGGACGGCGCCCCTCCGTGTCGACCTTGGCGTAGCGCACCGAGCCGTCGGGCGCGGTCAGCCGCCACGTGGTCAGGCCGGGCACGAGCCGGTAGGCCAGCGTGGCCGACCATCCCGGGGCGAGGCGGGCGACCGCGGGTGGCGGTATGTCCTCGGGGGGCATGCCCATGCAGGGTACGGCGAGCACCGGCAACCGGCTACGGTCTCGGCGAAGTCCCGCAAGGAGGATGAGTGCGCGAGGCCAGTGACGTCACGCCGTGCGACGCCGGCGAGGTCGCACACTGGGAGAGCACCGCCGACGTGGTCGTGGTCGGCTTCGGCGCGGCCGGGTCGACCGCGGCGTTCAGCGCGGCCGAGGCCGGAGCGGATGTGCTCGTCCTCGAACGCACGGGAGGTCCCGGTGGGGCCGCCGCGCTGGCCGAGGGCATCGTGTACCTCGGGGGTGGCACGCCGGTCCAGGGGGCCTGCGGCTTCCCCGACAGCGTCGACGACATGTTCCGCTACATGATGGCGGCCTGTGGCCCCGATCCCGACCAGGCGAAGATCTGCGCGCTACTGCGAGTCCAGCCTCGGCCACTTCGACTGGCTGGTCGACCGCGGGGTGCCGTTCGACCCGACGTTCTGCGCGGAGACGTCCATGGCGCCGACCGGCACCGAGGGCCTGGTGTACTCCGGCGGCGAGGACGCTCACCCCTTCAACCAGATCGCGCGTCCGGCACCACGCGGCCACCTGGCCAAGACGAAGCGTTCCACGGGCTGGCTGCTCATGGAGATCCTCGCCGGGGCGGCCACGGCGGCGGGAGTCCGCGTCTCGCCCGACACGCGGGCCGACCGGCTCGTGGTCGAGGACGGACGCGTGGTCGGGGTGCAGGCGCAGCGCTTCGGCCAGACGCTCTCGCTGCGGGCCCGCAGGGGCGTGGTGCTCACCGCGGGCGGTTTCATCTTCAACGACGACATGCTCCGGCGCCACTGCCCGCCGCTGGCGCGCGGGACGTTCAAGGTGGGCACGGAGGGCGACGACGGGCGTGGCATCCGCATGGCCCAGGCCATCGGCGCCTCGGTGCGCAACATGTACGCCGGGGAGGTGTCGCTCCCGATCACGCCACCGAGGACGCTGATCCACGGCATCCTCGTGAACGGGCGCGGGCAGCGGTTCATCAACGAGGACACCTACATGGGCCGCGTCGGGCAGTCCGCGCTCTACGAACAGGACGGCGAGGTCTACCTCGTCGTCGACGAGGCCGCGTACGAAGTGAACTGGATGGGGTTGGCTGCCAGCTGGGTGTGCGAGACGGCGGAGCAGCTCGAGTCCGAGATCGGCCTGCCCCCCGGGTCACTCCAGGCCACCGTGGACCTCTACAACCGCCACGCCGTCCGTGGCGAGGACCCGCTCTTCCACAAGGGTCGCGTCCTGGGTGCGGCCCCTCGTCCCACCGCTCGGTGCGGTGGACCTGCGCGTCGGCCCCGCCCCCTACGCGCCCTTCACCCTGGGCGGGTTGGAGACGACGGTCGAGGGTGAGGTGCTCGACCTGGACGGCGACGCCATCCCGGGCCTCTTCGCCGCGGGGCGCACCACGGCCGGCGTGTGCTCGTTCGGCTACGCCAGCGGCCTCTCCATCGGCGACAGCACGCTCTTCGGCCGCTTCGCCGGGAGGCGTGCGGCTGGTTCGAGTGGTTGAAAAGCGTGAGGAAGAAAGGCAAGAGCATCTGCACCGACTCAAGCCAGGCGATCGACGTCGCCACTCTTCAGCAGTCCGTGGTTCCATCCCGCGCTGACCGCTTCAGCCCGGCTCCGCACACCGAGTTTTCGATAGAGGCTCGACGTGTAGTGCATCACGGTCTTCGGCCGCAGGTTCAGCAGGGAGGCAATCTCCTTGTTCGAGGCGCCGGTCGAAATGAGCTCGAGAGCCTGCAGCTCACGACGGCTCAGCCGCGGTAAGCCGGCGACCGTGTCGATAGAGGACGCGATCGGACCGACCTCTGCGCCGACGGCACCTTCGGGGGTCGTGGAGTCGACGAGCAGGGCGACCTCCTCCCCGAACGCCACGGCCTCCGTCCATTTCAGTCCGTGTCCTCGGGTGATCCGCTGTTCGAACTCGCTTTGTCCGATCTCCCGTTCCAATCTGGCGATCCTGGCGTCGTACCCGGCGACGACCGAAGCCGGTAGGCGCGTTCGGAGGATCGGCAACACATCCTGCAGTGCACCGTGCAGCTCGATAGCCGGTCGTTCCTGGTTGGAAACAGTCGCAACCGCAACGAGGACGAACAGAGCCAATGCCTCCAGGTACCACGCACCCGTGTCCTGTGCCAGCTCGAGATGCATCGAGGACGTAGCTCGCCGAGGTCTGGGCCTTTCCGATGATGGCGCTCTTGAGCGCGGCGGCGATCAGCACCATTCCCTCGGCCCGCTCTGCGCCGAGACGACGAGCGACAACCAAGAGCTCGTCGCTCGTCGGTGGCATCGCACGTGGATTATCGGACGCGCCGGGAATCCCCGCCATGACGTGGGAAGTCATGAGAACGTGGTACTCGTCGTCCGCGGCGCGAGCCAGATCTCGGGCGACGATCAGCGTGGTCGAGAGCGGCGATCGGGTTCCCTGAATTGTTCTCCGCCACGGCGAGCCAGTGCTCAAAACGCATCTCCCCGAACGCGTCTCCGATCTCGCGGGCCGAGCTCGCCCCTTCTTCGGCGAGTCGACGCGTGTCTCCATGTCGCCCCTGCGCGATCATGAGGTGGACGTGGGCTTCGACTGCCCGCAGCGCGATGTCGGGGCGGCCTGCAGCCCGGGCCAGCTCGACTGCCTGGTTGATGAGGTCGCTGGCCGGGGCACCAAGAATGGGATTCCGAGACCACAGCCGTATCACGACAAGAGTGGTCAGCGCCTGGGCAACGAGACCCATATCTGTTCCTGGTGAGACTGCTCCGTCCTCCGGCCGGAGGAGGGCGAGGAGTTTTTCGACCTGCCTCGCCCCGAGTTCCCCGCCCAGCGTGATCCAGAGCGGCTCCAAGTCGATCGCGAACGCGAGAACATGAGCGGTCGAATGATGAGCGCAGGTGAAATCGAAGGCCGCGAGGAGATCCTGGGAGTCAGCATCAAGATCACTCCTCGGAGTGGAACTGAACGCCCAGAGAGAGTCGGCGCCTTGGCGAGCCACGGCCCGGAAGAAGGCGACGTGCCGCCGGCGCGCATCTTCGATCTCTTTTTGACTCGTCCGCTCGGCTGCAAACCGCCGCACGGGTCCGGGAACGACGAAACGATCTTCTATGGGCTGTCCCGCCTGCGACTCCCGACGGACCATTCCCGTATCGATCAGGGCATCGAGGTCACGGGCGAGGGTGGCCCCAAACGAAGCCTCTTCCGCCTTCGCTCCGTACCCTGAGACGACAACCGACGCCGCTGCTTCCCACGTGAATGGGCCTGAGAAGACCGAGAGCCGGCCAAGAGTGAACCTCGAGCTGTCAGAAAGGCCGTTCCAACTCACCTCGATTGCGGCACCGAGGCTCCGATGGTGCCCAGGCATGTCGGATATCCACCCTCTGAGCGCTGTCGGTCCCACTTCGCGAAGGAGCTCGAGCACTTTGGCCACCGACAAGGTCGTACACGGCTGTGCTGCTAGCTGCAGGGCGAGCGGGTGCCCGTCGAGTTCCGCGCACAGAGCGGCAACCGTGGAAACGTTGTCACGCGTCAACCGAAAAGCGGGGTCGGCGGCCTCGAGGCAGTCGCAGAACATCTGGACGGCCGGCGCTCGGAGAGCGCGACGTGGATCCCGCACCCCATTGGGGGGGAGCAGAAGCGGGCCTACCCGGAGGACGTGCTCACCGTGCAGATCCAGACGCATGAGGCTGGTCGCGAGCACCGTGAGCTCGGGGTCGCCGTCGAGGACTCGTGAGATGACGCCGGCGGTACCGGACGACGAATCGATCCCGTCGACCAGCACGATCCGGCGGCGACGGGTGGGTGGAGATGGGGGAAGCGGAGACACCGCTCCGCCGTGGTCGTCGAGATGGAACGCCAGCGCCTCGATCTCGCTCGGTCCTGCTTGACGTGGCAGCCTGACCATCTCGGTGACGAGCCGCTCGTCTGGTCCGAGGCGCCGCATTGCCTCCTCGGCTACCGCCGTCTTGCCGATGCCACTCGGCCCGACGAGGGTGACCGCGCGCACCTCGTCCCGGGTCAGCAGCGCCAGGAGAGCGGTGATCTCCGACTCCCGGCCGATCAGCCGCTCCCTAGCCGCAGGAACGACCGAAATACGCCCTTTGAGACTCGGTGTCCCTTCCGTCAACGTCCCTCCCGCCGTGGGCCATAACGAATATTGATCGAATATTGCTGTCACTTAACACGCAACTTTTGAAATATCCGCCCCTTTTGCGTGCAGAACTACCAAGGTCGAACTATCCAGACGGACATTAGTTAACTTTTACTTCACTACGGGCGAATGCCCGTAGTTTCAGTCCCGCCCGCCATGATTGCATAGAGCACCAGCGGCGGGTAGAGGACAACGGGGTTTCCATGCAGGCAAGGCGCATGCGCGGGAGCCAAGGGGGGCCTCTGCGTCCTGCACGTCACCGGCGGAATCACGGGGCAAAACTGCGACACCGTTGATCTACAAGGCTTCGGCACGGCGAACGGCTTCGTGGCGGAGAGGCACGTCGAGGCGTAAATGCAAATGACAGACAACAGACTCGCTGTAACGGATCCTTCGGATCGGAATCAGCGGTCTTAAAAGAAAGATAGAGGTCCAGATGAAACTGAATCGACTCAAGAACACGCCGAGGTCGGCCTGGCTCGTCGTTGGTGTGTGTATCACGGCGATCGTGATGCCAACCGCGGCGGTTGCTTCGGTGCTCACCTTCACCGGCATCAAGGGAACGAGCGGCAATAAGGCCGATGTCTCGACCGCCGGTCAACTGCTGTCCGCCCCTGCAACGCCGGCGAACTACTTCGCGAACTTTGACCAGGGTGTGACTAGTTCCACGGCTGTGCCTATCGCCACTCCACCTGCCGGTGACGGCCTGGTGGTGACATCGGTGAACATCTCCGCCTACGCCGTCACAACGCCGGGCTCGTCCTACCTCAACATAACTGTTGGACCCAGTGGCTGCTCCGGCGCTCTCCTGGGTACTTTCCAACATGGCGTCTATCCGAGTTCCATCGGTGCAACGGAACTCACGTTCAATCCCGGCATCGTCATCCCCAGCGGCGATGTTCTTTGTGCCGCCGATTACGGTGTGGCAGCGTACGTGAACTCGGTTGGTTACTCGGGCTCCTCCGCAGCTATCCCGTGAGGCAATCGACTTCCTCCGATTCCTAGCTTCAGCCGGCATCATCTGTGAGCGACAAGGCCCCCGCTTCGGCGGGGGCCTTGTCGTGGTACGAGGGACAATTCCGTCGAGGAAGAGATGCGGTACCCGCGGGCGTCCGTTGACGCTATCCGTCCATAAGACCCGAGATGCCGCCTTGCAGGGAAATGTTGGTCGTGAAAACGAAACTCGGTAACCCGTCGGGTCGGTTCGATTCTCCAGCCTGAAACGACGCACTTCCAGTGACTCGAGAAACGTGACGGACTTGGGTCGATGTCTCCGAGCTGGTGGGTGACACCTCGGGACACCGAGTCGATCGGCGTTCTCGAAGCCTTGCGAGGGGGTTGCCGAAACCTCCGAATTGCGAACAAGCTTCGTTCGGCTCAACGTGAACGTCGACCTGCCCAGGTCGGTCGACGTTCTCCGACCATAAAAGGAGCGTGATCATGAGCCGCAACGACGTCAATCCGTGGGAGTGGTCGAAGGCTTTCGGCTTTTCCCAGGCCGTGGAGGTGAGTGGAGTCACTCGGTTCCTGGTCTGCTCCGGTCAGACCGCGGTCGGAGCGGACGGCTCAATGCCCGACGACTCCGAGATGGGCGCTCAGGTGAGCCAGGCCTTCGACAACCTGCGGGCGGTGCTCGAGGCTGCGGGCCTGAACGCAGCCGACGTGATCCGCATCAACTACTACACGACCGACGTCGACGAACTCATAGAAGTCCTGGGTCCGTTGGCCGCGGCGTTCCTCGGGGGCAATCTCCCTGCCTCCACTCTTCTCGGCGTCTCGCGACTCGCCTTTCCTCAGCTGAAGATCGAAATCGAGGCAGTGGCGGCACGATAGGGATGTCTGCCGGCCGAGGCGTACGGACTGACGGCAGGCTGCTGTATGTTGGACGGTATGGGCGAAGGTCACGCTTCACACTCGGACTTCATCATCACCGACGAGGACCTCACCGAACTCGCGCTGGCGGCCGACTTGGACGCACCCCTTCCGGCGGACGCGGTTCCCATCGGCGTCCATCTGTCACAGTTCGCCGCTCCGCTCCCGCTCTGGTACATGCCTCCCGTGGTGAGCTCGTCGGGCGGCCGACGCTGGAAGATGCCGCTCGTGCTGGCCGTGGTCGGAGCCTTTCTCCTCATTGACGCCATGGGTCTTTGCAACACGTACGGCATCCTGAGCCTGGCGTAGGCCTTCTTCTGCGGCCGGCAAGGGCGCGGTCGGCAGCGTCGCTGCGTTCGTCAACGGGCCCGACGCCGATCGGCGCTACGAACGCTCGCTGGCGTACTGCACCACCCGCGTCATCACAGCGTCGTCGGACTTCGCCACTGAGCCGGAGTCGAAAGGCGGCTGGGGGTCGTACTCGATCATGAGCTGAGCCGCCCGGGCGGCCGTCTCGTCAACCAGCAGCTCCACCAGGCGGAGCGCCATGTCGATGCCGCTCGAGACCCCCGCGGCGGTGATGATGCGGCGGTCGAGGTGCTCGACCACCCGTTCGGGCGTGGGACGGGCGCCGTGTGCGGCGAGCTCGTCGTAGCAGGCCCAGTGGGTGGTCGCGCTGAGGCCGTCGAGCAGACCGGCGGCCCCGAGGACGAGCGAGCCGGTGCAGACCGATGTCGTGAAGCGGGTGCCTCCGTGGGCTTCGCGCAGCCACGCGAGGACGTGTTCGTCGTCCTGGAGTGGACGCGACCCGACGCCGCCGGGAAAGACGATCACGTCCGGATCCGGCAGCTCCTCGAACGCGGCGTCGGCCGTGATGCCGAGCATGCCGTTCTCGGTGCGCACCTCGCCGCGCTCGTACCCGACGAAGGTGACGTCGATCGTCGGGATGCGTTGGAGCACCTCGTACGGACCGATCGCGTCCAGCGCGGTGAGCCTGGCGAACACGGGGATGGCGATACGGATGGATCCGGTCATGCGGAAGTCCTCTCGTCGGGGCCGGTGCGGAACCGGCGGCGGTAGGCGTCCGGCGAGACACCCAGGTGGCGGTGGAAGATGCGGCGCAAGGTCTCGGCACTGCCCAGCCCGCAGCGCGACGCCACCACGTCGAGGGTGGCGGTCGAGGTCTCGAGCTCGCGCCGGGCCGCCTCCAGGCGCGTGCGCTCGACGAAACGCCCCGGGCTCTCCCCGACCTCGGCGGTGAAGACCCGGGTGAAGTTCCGGACGCTCATGGCCGCCGCATCCGCCAGGGCGGGCAGGCGGTGGTCCTCGGCCGGGGCAGTCTCGACGCGGGCCTGCACGGCGCGGACGGCCGAGCGCTCGGCCCGCGGCACCCAGACGGGTGAGGCGAACTGGGTCTGGCCGCCCGGGCCGGTGCAGGAACATCACCAGCCAGCGGGCCACCGTCTGCGCCACGTCGATCCCGAGGTCCTCCTCGACGAGCGCCAGCGACAGGTCGATGCCCGCGGTGACGCCGGCGCTCGACCACACCCGCCCGTCACGGACGTAGATGGGGTCCGGGTCGACCTGCACCTCGGGGTACGCCGCGGCGAGCTCGTCCGCCCGCGCCCAATGGGTGGTGACCCGCCGTCCCCGCAGGAGTCCGGCAGCGGCGACGATGAACGTGCCCGAGCAGACCGTGGCGACCCGGCGGCAGCGGGCCGCGGTCGCCGTGACCCAGCCGACGAGCTCGTCGTCGGTCGCGGCCGCCCGGGAGCCGCTCCCTCCCGCCAGGAGCAGGGTGTCGATCCGCTCGCCCGGTCCGGGGAGCGGGGTGGTCCCGAGCTCGAGGCCGCTCTCGCCGCGCACGAGTCCGCCGTCCTTCGACGCGACGCTGACGCGGTACCCGCCGGCCCGGCCGAGCGAGGCGGAAGCCCGGCCGGCGCCGGCGAAGACCTCGTGGGGGCCGGCCACGTCGAGGGGTTGCACCCCGTCGAAGGCGACGATCACGACCCGACGCTCTCTCGCTGCGCTCATGCGCCCACTGTGACGTCCGCGGCGGATGGCGTCAACGACACAATCCCCACGGATTCGGCCATGGTCAAAAACGCAGCAAAGGGCAACCGCTGCAGTTGCGTCATGGCTGCTCGCAAGGCCCGCCCCGGTTCGTTCCCGGGTCGGCGGCGCCGTTCAGCCCGCCCGGGACCTCCGCGTCCCCCGGGCGCGCACCCAGGCCAAGAGGTCGCCCTCCTCGCCCCGGCGGACCGTCCCGCTGAAGATGTCCTCACGGTCCGTCGAGACCTCCCGCCGCACCTCGGCACAGAGCTCGTCGCCGACCGCGGCCGGCTGCAGGTACTCGACCAGCACCGACGAGATGATGCCGGAGTGCTCGGCGTCGTTGGCCGCGGCGGCCACGGCGGCACCGGCCACGGCGTAGAAGACGGCGCCGTGCACCGTGGCGTGCGGGTTGGCGTGCCGGTCGTCGGTGGTGAGGCGGGACACCGTGTGGCCCGGCCCGCGGCTCGTCACCTCAATGCCGAGGTACGCGGCGAACTCGTCGCGCCCCGGGCCGCTCACCTGCTGGGCCTCAAGAAGTCGGCGTCGGCGAGGGCAGCCGCCGCGGCATCGGCACCGCGGTCTCGGGCCAGCGCCGGCGGCTCACCCGGCTCAGCTTGTCCAGCAGCGCGACCGCACCGGGGTCGTCTTCGATCGGCCGCGTCTCGATCACGCCCGCCGCCTCCATGGCGTCGAAGATCTCCTCGCCCTTCTCGGTTCGGACCAGGGTGAGGGTCCAGTCGCCGAACGCGCCGATGCCGCCCGTGGAGATGTCGGCGTGCTCGGCCGCGAAGTCGGGGCAGGACTTGCAGCCCTCGCGCGTCCACGCGTGCGCCTCCTTCAGCGGGATCTCGTGGTAGCTGCCGTCGCGCATCCAGACCTGGAAGACGCCCTTGATGTTCATCTTCACGATGTCAGCCCGCGCCAGGCCGTAGCGCTCCTCGAAGAGCTCGGGGAAGATGGCGTCGTCGAAGGTCTTCGAGCACAGCAGGCCGATGGAGAGGGTGAAGCGTCGCGCGATCTTGCCGGCCTTCCGAGCCTGCATGACGGGCGGGGCCGACGCCTGGCAGCCCATCCCGACCAGCGCGATCCTCTCGGCGCCGCCCGCGATCGCCTCGGCGTAGGCCAGCGGGTTGGCGGAGTAGGTGTAGCGAGATCCGGCGGTCGCCAGCACGTCCTCCCGGGTCCGCGCCACCTGGGGCACGGCCTTCCAGGTCGACCCGTCGCCCTCGAGGCCCGAGACGAGCGCGGCGTCGATGACATCGTGCTCGAGCGCCCAGATGAGGAGGGCGGAGACCAGCCCGCCGTCCTGTCCGGTGCCGAGGACGTCGGCGTCGGTGGCCCGCGCCAGCACGGTCCGCCGCGTGATGCCCGAGACCTCGTCGTCGGTGCGCGGCCGCCCGAACAGGTAGTTCTCGATTTCGGGCTCCCAGGTCCGAAAGCGCGGGCAGGCCCGGGTGCACAGCGTGCAGCCCTTCAGGCCGTGGGTGCAGTTGTCGGGCCCGCCTTCCGCGTCGACGTGGAAGGGCCGGTACACGCCCTCGGAGTCGTCGTAGCCGAGCACGTCGTAGGGGCAGGCGATCACGCAGGCCGAGCACCCGGTGCAGAGCCCCGACGTGACGACCTCGGTGAACAGCTCGGCCCATTGCGGTTTCTCCGGTGGCACGGGTCCACCATATTCGGCCCGGCCGGCAGGGGTCCGATTACCGTCTCGGCGTGCCCGAGATCCTCGAAGTCGAGCGTTACCGCGTGCTGGCCGAGCGGGCGGTCGGGCGCGACGTGGCCCGGGTGTGGATGGTGGACGCCCGCTACGGACGTGGCGGCACGACGGTGCGCCGCCTCCGGGACGCCCTCGTCGGCCGCAGATTCACCGCGGCGCGTCGCCGGGGGAAGCTCCTGGTTCTCGACACCGGCACCGGGCCGTCCCTCGGGGTCCGTTTCGGCATGACCGGCGGGCTGGTGGTCGACGGGGCCCAGGCCCTCGACCGCCTCCGCTACGGTCCCGGGGTCTTCGACCAGAAGTGGGTGCGGGCCCGGATCGACTTCGCCGACGGGGGCGAGATGCTGGTCCACGACCCGCGCCGCTTCGGCTCTTTGGAGCTGGCACCCGACGAGAGCCGGCTCGGACCCGACGCCCTCCGCGTGACCCGCAAGGAGTTGGAGGCCGCCCTGTGGGTGCCACCGGGCCGCGCCGAGCGGGCGCGGCGCCCCTGAAGGCCCGTCTGATGGATCAGCACCGCGTCGCCGGCATCGGCAATCTGCTGGCGGACGAGATCCTGTGGCGGGCCGGGATGGACCCGGCGCGTCGCACCCCGCTCAGCGGCGACGAGGTGCGGGCGTTGCATACCGTCCTGCGCTCGACCCTGCGCCAGCTCGACCGGCGCGGCGGCTCGCACATCGGCGACATCATGGAGGAGCGACACGACGGGGGTCGCTGCCCGCGACGGCACCGAGCTGTGCCACGGCGTCGTCGGCGGCCGGACCACCTGGTGGTGCCCGGCGCACCAGCGCTGACCCGGAAGGCGATGCGACCCGCTCGGCCCGGTGGCGTCAGGCCTCCGAGAGCTCCTCTAGGACCTTGCCGGCGTGGCCGTCCGCCCGGACGTTGTACCAGGCCCGCTGCACCTTGCCGTTCGGACCGACGAGGAAGGTCGATCGGATGGTGCCGACGGTCTTCTTGCCGTACATCGTCTTCTCGCCCCAGGCCCCGTACTTCTCCATGACCTTCTTGTCGGCGTCGGTCAGGAGCGGGAACTTGAGCTTGTACTTCGTGCGGAACTTCACGTGCTTCTCCGCCTTGTCGGGGGAGATCCCGAGCACCGCGACCCCTGCCTTCTCGAACGTCTTGAGGTTGTCGTTGAACTGGCAGGCCTCCTTGGTGCACCCGGGCGTGTCGTCCGCCGGGTAGAAGTAGACGATCACACGCTGGCCCTTGTAGTCGGAGAGCTTGACCGGCTTCCCGTCCTGGTCAGGCAGGGTGAATGCGGGGGCGGTGGCACCCGCCTCGAGTTTGGCCATCTGTTCGGCTCCTTGCGTCGTCGTCCGGCGGGCGCACGGCTCGCACCCATGCCGCGGGATTCCCCGCCTGCGCTGGTACAATAGGTGGCGCGACCACCGGCAGGGGCCGGTGAGTCGGGGCCGATCCCCAGTTTCTCGTGTTGGCGCACGGCCCCGCCCGACGACACTGAGAGAGCGGTTCGCATGACCCTGGAAGCCCTGGCCGACGCTTATCCCGGCCCCGTCGCCGCGAGCGTCCGAAATTGCCGGCGACGACACCTACGAGACGTCGAGGACCTTCGAGTCGCTTGGCGTCTCCCCCGAGCTGAACAAGGCGCTCGCCGACGAGGGCATCGTCAGCGCCTTTCCCATTCAGGCCCTCACCGTGGCCGACGCCCTGGCGGGCCGCGACGTCTGCGGCAAAGCCAAGACAGGGTCGGGCAAGACTCTCGCCTTCGGGGTGCCGCTCCTCCAGCGCACCAAGGCGACCCGCCAGTTACACGGCGACGGCCCGTCCGGCCGACCGGCGCGTCCGCTTGCGCTCGTGCTCCTGCCGACCCGTGAGCTCGCCGTCCAAGTGCACGGGGTTATCGCGCCACTGGCCCGCACGCTCGGTCTGCATGCGGTGGCCGTCTACGGAGGCGCGGACATCGACCGCCAGGTGGCCAAGCTCCGCAAGGGTGTCGACGTCATCATCGCGACTCCTGGCCGCCTCATCGACCTGGGGGACCGTGGCGAAGTGACGGTGGAGGGACTGGAGACCCTGGTGCTCGACGAAGCCGACCGCATGGCCGACATGGGTTTCATGCCGCAGGTGGAGTGGGTGCTGCGGCGACTGGGCCAGCCCCACCAGACGCTGCTGTTCTCAGCCACGCTCGACGGCGCCGTGGACATGCTGGTCAAGCGATACCTGAACGAGCCGGTCTTCCACGAGGTGGCGTCGTCGTCCCAGACGGTCACGGCCATGGAGCACCGGTTCCTCCAAGTGCACCAGATGGACAAGGTCAAAGTGGTGGCGGCCATCTGTCGGGCCGAGGACAAGTCGCTCCTCTTCGTCCGCACCAAGCGCGGGGCGGACCGCCTGGTCGAGAACCTGGGCAAGGAGGGGGTCAAGGCGGCGGCCATCCACGGCGACCTGCGCCAGGCCAACCGCGAACGCGCCCTGGCCGACTTTTCGAATGGCAAGCTCCACGTCCTGGTGGCTACCGACGTGGCGGCACGCGGGCTCCACATCGAAGGCGTCGACGCCGTCGTCCACTACGACCCGCCGGAGGATCAAAAGGCGTACCTGCACCGCTCCGGGCGCACGGCACGGGCCGGTAAGGCGGGGGTCGTGGTGAGCCTCGCCCTGTGGAACCAGCTGGTGGAGATGGAAGTGATTCAGCGCCGGCTGGGCTTACGCATCCCGATCGTCGAGATGTTCTCCAACGACCCGCGCCTGGCCGACCTGGCAGCCTGGACACCCGACCCCGGGGAGGGCGTGCTCTGACCGATCCCCTGATCGCTCACTGGTCGCCCGAAGACGGTGTCGGCCGTGTGCTCGTGGTCACCGCACATCCCGACGACGTGGACTTCGGTTCGGCTGGCTCGGTGGCCGCCTTCACCTCGGCCGGTGTGGAGGTGACCTACTGCATCGTGACCGACGGCGACGCGGGCGGCTCGGACCGTGACATGTCGCGGGCGGACATGGCGGCGTTGCGGCGCGACGAGCAACGCGCCGCAGCAGCGGCGGTCGGGGTCGACGACGTCCGCTTCCTCGGCCACCCCGACGGCATGGTGGTAGCCAACTTCGAGCTGCGGCGCGACATCAGCCGAGTCATCCGCCAGGTGCGGCCTCGAGCGCGTCATCACCCAGTCGCCGGAGCGCAATTGGGAGTCAATGTACGCTAGCCACCCCGACCATCTGGCCTCGGGCGAGGCCGCCGTCTGTGCCGTCTACCCAGATGCGCGCAACCCCTTCGCCCACCCGGAGTTGCTCGAGGAGGAGGGGCTCGAGCCGTGGACGGCAGGTGAGATCTGGATCATGGGCCCGGTGATCGAGGGCGCGTCGATCGCAGTGGAGACCACCGCCACCGTCGAGCGCAAGGTGAACGCGCTCCTGAGCCACAAGAGCCAGATCGCCGACCCGGACGGGGTCGCCGATCGGATCCGTACCTGGGCCCGGGCCAGTAGTGAGGCCGCAGGGCTGCCCGAGGGCTCGTCGGCCGAGCTCTTCCGCGTCGTGCTGATCCCCTGAGGAGGAGCGGGGCTAGCTCCGGACATGGAATCGAAGAACCTTGCGGACCGCTATGGACTACCGCTCATCGACTGGGACCAGGTAGAAGCCCGGCTCCAGAAGGGCGTGCGCCAAGCCCCCGGCACGGGCGGGCCGGACAGACACACGTGCTGGCTCGCCACGATCAACGGCGACGGAAGCCCACATGTGACCGCCGTCGGTGCGCTGTGGTTTGACGGTACGTTCTGGTTCGAGACCGGCGAGACCACGCTGAAGGGTCGGAATCTCGCTCGCGACCCACGATGCACCCTGAGCCTGGCGACGACCGAATTCGACCTCGTCGTCAGTGGCGATGCCGCCAAGGTGACGGATCCCGCACTCGTATCAACCATGGCGGCCCGGTGGAACGAGGCGGGCTGGCCCGCCCGAGTGGACGAGTCCGGCGTGGCCCTCACGGCGGAGTACAGCGCTCCGTCGGCCGGCGCTCCGCCGTGGACGATCTACCGGATCACGGCCCACGATGCGACCGCAGTGGCGACAGTAGATCCGGGGGGCGCCACACGGTGGCGTTTTCACTCCGGACCATGACGATGCATGGCACCTCGGCTGTGCCAGACGGCGGCGTCCATAGGGGGCGTTGGCTTATCGGCTGCCGACCATGATCTTCGGGGCGCACGTGGTGCTCTACAGCAAGGACGCATCTGCTGACCGCGCCTTCTTCCGCGATGTTCTCGGGTATGCGTCCGTGGACGCGGGCCACGATTGGCTGATCTTCGCCCTGCCGCCGGCAGAGCTGGCCGTCCATCCTGCAGACGAGGATGGCGGGCACGAGCTGTACCTCATGTGCGATGACCTCCAGGCCGAGATCGGCGCCCTGCTGAAGAAGGGGATCTCATGCTCCGAGGTCGAGGAGGCTCGGTGGGGATCGGTCACGCAGATCCAACTTCCCGGCGGCGGGCAGGTCGGTCTTTACCAGCCGAAACATCCGACAGCCATACCGGACGCGGATCCTCAGCCGTAGACGCCCTGGGTTGCCACCAGACCTCGGCAGCGGTGATCGCAGCAACCGAGCAGAATGGGCGCCAGGGAACGGTCGCGCGTCCCGCTGAACGCGCGACCTATAGGTCGAGAATGGAAAACAGGAGGAGAGTCATGACAATCGTCGACCGGCAGCCGGTACCGCTTTACCACGTTGACCGCCTCTTCATCGGGGGTGCTTGGGTCGAGGCCAGCTCGGAGGCAGGGATCGACGTGATCGACCCGGCGACCGAGGAGCGGTTCCTCCGAGTCCCGGCCACGAGTGCCGCCGATGTCGCACGGGCTGTGGCCACGGCCCGCGATGCCTTTGACCGTGGTCCGTGGCCCACTCTCAGCCACGCCGAGCGGGCCGATTACCTACGCCAGCTGGGCAAAGCGGTAGCGGACCGGGCTGGGGACCTCGGCCAGATCTGGCCCCGGGAGTCCGGCGCTCTCTACACAACGGCGGTGGCGGCCGGGCAGTTCGCCGGGTTGCCCTTTGATGCGTACGCCGCTCTCGCCGACACGTTCCAGTTCGAGGAGCGGGCCCAGCCAACCATGGGCGGTGTCTTCGGCCTGCTCGTGCGTGAGCCCGTGGGCGTGGTCGGCGCCATCATCCCGTGGAATGCACCCCTGAGCCTGATCTCGCACAAGATCGGCCCCGCGCTGCTCGCCGGGTGCACGGTGGTGCTCAAGCTGTCGCCCGAGGCGCCCGGTGAGGGCTACCTGGTGGCTGAAGCTGCGGAGGCCATCGGCCTGCCGGCCGGAGTCCTCAACGTGATCACCGCCGAGCGCGACGTCTCCGAGTTGCTGGTGCGCGACCCGGGGGTGGACAAGATCACCTTTACAGGTTCGACTGCGACGGGACGGCGCATCGCCTCCCTCTGCGGCGAGCGGATCGCCCGCTGCACCTTGGAACTGGGCGGCAAGTCGGCAGCGGTCATCCTCGACGACGCCGACCTGGAGGCGTCAGCCCAGGTCCTCGCGGTCGGAGTGCTTCCTGGCCGGCCAGGTTTGCTCGTCGCTCACGCGCATCGTGGTGTCCGAGCGTCGCCACGACGAGTTCGTCGAGGCGTTGGCGTCGATCTTCTCTGCGGTGCAGGTCGGCGACCCGTTCGACCCATCGACCCAGCTCGGCCCGCTGACCTCGGCTCGCCAGCGCGACCGGGTGGAGGGGTACATCGCCAAGGGTGTCGGGGAGGGAGCGAAGCTTGTCACCGGCGGCGGCCGCCCGGGTCATCTCGACCGGGGCTGGTTTGTCGAGCCGACGGTGTTCGCCCGGGTGGACAACTCCTCGACGATCGCCCAGGAGGAGATCTTCGGGCCTGTCCTGAGTGTCATTCCTGCGGGGGACGAAGACGACATGGTCGCAATCGCCAACGACACGATCTACGGCCTCAATGCCTCGGTGTTCACCCCCGACGTCAATCGGGCCCGCAACGTAGCCCGCCGGCTGCGCTCGGGCACGGTGGGGCACAACGCCTGGCGGACCGATTTCGGCATGGCCTTCGGTGGGTTCAAGCAGTCGGGCATCGGGCGCGAAGGTGGGAAGGAGGGCCTCTTGCCCTTCCTCGAGACAAAGACTGTGATTCTCGAAGAGGTGCCGCCGGGGTACGAGTCCTGACCGATTGAGGAGGGGCTTCACGTCGGCGGGATTATTTCTCTCGCGATGCTGGTTCCGATACTGGTTACGTCGACAAGGCGGGCGCGGCGAGCTCGCCGCTGACGTTGATCGGTGGCTGGACCACGCCTCACGGGACCAACGCTCCGCAGGTGTCGATGAAGAAGGGCGTCGTCTTGTTCGAGCGCGCGATCGATGCGCCGTCGTTCGGCTGGAAATCAAGCCCAGCGGAGAAGTGACGATGGAGGACGAGCTCCGTGGCCTGTCCAGCATGGACTTTGTCACCTCTCTCGACGGAGCTTCGTTCGTCAAGTAGTCGGCGTCGAACGAGTCGGCGGCCAATTGGTTTCCAATTGATTGAAACGAGGTCGGAGCGGCGGATGCGCCGTCACGAAGACCACCGTCTCCGCCCCTCTGCGCCGCCATCGCCTCCCGCCCGGTCCGCAGCGCTCTGGCCCAAGCGGAGCCAGTTCCAGCGTGCCCAGCACCAGGGCGACGTCCACGGCGCCCTCAACTCTCAGGTGCTTTGAATTACACTGCTCTGCTGGGAGGCGGATGGTTCAGGGGTGCCACCACCACCGGTGGACGGACCCCATCCCCCTTTTCTCGGCCCGTGAAATGGGGCTCAATGTTTTCATGTTCCTGGAGAGGGATTGCATCCATCCTGGGTGCTGACGACTGTGGACAGATCTTTCTTGGCCTTCGAGGAGCCACACCTGATGACGAATGATCCGATTCTGTGCGTGCGGGGCGTACGCAAGACCTTCGAGGCCGAGCTGGCCCCGGTACGAGCCTTGCGTGGTACCGATCTGGATGTGACCGCGGGTGAGTTCATAGCGATCATGGGCCCGTCGGGTTGCGGCAAGACCACGTTGTTGAACGTGGTGGCCGGCCTGGACATCGCCGACGAGGGTGAGATCGTGCTCGCGGGCCAGACGATCACGGGGCGGGACGAGGACTGGCTGGCTCGGATGCGCCGTCACGACATCGGGATGGTCTTCCAGTTCTTCAACCTTCTCGAAGGAATGACCGTTCTGGAGAACGTCGCGTTGCCCGCCATCATCGCCGGCAAGAGGCGTAAGGCGGCCGAGACGCAGGCTCGGGACCTCCTCGACCTGCTCGGTCTGGGAGACAAGGCGAGCGAGTTTCCGGCCGTGCTCTCGGGTGGACAGAGACAGCGGCTGGCCATTTCCCGGGCGCTGGCGAATCAGCCCACCCTTCTCCTCGCGGACGAGCCCACCGGCGCCCTCGACACAGAGGGCGGCCGCGAGGTCCTCGAGCTCTTTCGACGCCTGCACAGCGATGGTCAGACCATCCTGATGGTGACCCACAGCAAGGAAGTGGCGGCTGGAGCCAGCCGGATCGTGAACATGCGCGACGGGAAGGTCTACGACGCGGCCATAGGGGAAGCGGGTTCCAACCCTGTGAGCCCAGAACGCGAGGACGCCATAGCCGGATTCGTCCGGCGGCCTGATGCAATGCGATGAGTCGGCGCGCAAACAGGCGCACGGCGATCGGCTCGCACCCTTCGGGCAACATGGTGCTCGGGCCGTGAAGGCTGTTGTCTACCGATTCCGGGCGACCATCCGCACGGATTGGAAGTCCTTGCTTGCTCTTGCTCTCCTCGTGGCCGTGGCGGGCGGCGCCGTTCTCGCGAGCGTGGGCGCGGCGCGCCGGACCGCCTCCGCCTATGCGCAGATGCGCGCCGCCACGGACGCCTGGGACGTTCTCGTAAATCCCAACAACGGTTCGCAGAGCACCCTCACGATGGCCCAGATCCGCAGCGTCCCCGGCGTGGCGGCGGTCGGGCGCGTCGACGGCGCGATTCTCTACCCGTCGTTCGTCAGGTCAGTTCCCGATGCGTTCAATCTTCCGCCGATTCTCGTCGCCGACGACAAAGCCAGCTACACCATCGGGAGACCGCTGATGATCTCCGGTCGCCAACCGGCACCGAGCGATCCCGACGGCGTGTGGGTCGACAGGACGTTTGCCGCCTCTGAGCATCTGAAGGTGGGACAGACCTTCACGTGGACCCTCATCACGCCGTCACTCCTCCAACGACTCCAGGGCCAGCACTCCGAAGCCGGAGCGCAGGCCGTCTTGGCCAGCGGCGTACGGAGCAGAGCGCGGATCGACGGCATCGGGGTCACGAGTGACGGCGTCCTGGTCGATCCCGGCTACGACCCGTCGTCCATTTGGCTGACTCCGGCGTTCCGTGCCACGCACCCCGGGCTGCAAGTCCCCTACTGGGGGGCGATGGTCAAGCTCGAGCCCGGCACGAACGTCGCCACCTTCACCGCGCACGTGCGGGCGCTGGACCCGAAGGAGTCGATCGCCTTCCAGAGAGCGTCTGCGAACACTGCGGAGATCAGTGACGCAACAGGCCCACAGGTCATCGCCCTCGACGCATTCGCCGCCCTGGCGGCTCTTCTCGGCCTGGTGGTCCTGAGCCAGGCACTCTCACGGCGGATGCAGTCCGAAGCCCTCGCCAACCCGACGCTGGCCGCCATGGGGATGAGCCGGCCGCAGCGCATGGCGGCATCTCTGACCAAGACGATGCTCGCCGTCGTCGGCGGAACTCTTCTCGCCCTCGTCGTGGCCGTGGCGACATCGGGACTGGGCCCCGTAGGTGTCGTGCGGGTCGCCGAGGTCCGTCCTGGCGTCACGTTCGACTGGCCGCTCCTCCTGGCCGGAGCTGCCGGCATCGTCGTCCTTGGCGCACTGCTCGCGGCCATTCCGGCCTGGCGCTGGTCCAGATCAGCGCCCGAGGCGGGCGCCGCGAACCGGTCAGGCGTCGCGGCCGCCGTCGCGGCGGCGGGCGGATCGCTCACGGCGGTGCTCGGAATCCGCTTCGCGCTCGAGTCCGGATCCGGGCGCGCCACGGTGCCAGTGCGAACCACCTTGTTGGCCGCGGCGACCGCCGTCGGCCTCGTCACGTCGATGTGCGTGTTCTCCGTCAGCCTCGACCATCTGGCGGCCACCCCCAAGCTGTACGGCGTGCCCTGGGACGGGCTCATCGATCTCGACAACCTCAACGTCCCTAACGGCTTCGGCGGGAATCCTTCCGCGAACATCGTGACGAAGTTCGTCGACTCAGCAGACGACTCCGGGGCCATCGCTCGCTCGTCGCTGGTCGACGTCGGCGAAGTCCGCTCCGCTACAGTCGCGATCCCCGCCCTGGGTCTCACGCCCGGACATCATCCGATTGAGCTCACGGTGGCCGGAGGTCGGGCCCCGCGGTCTCCCGACGAGGTCGCGCTCGGGCAGACGACGATGGACGAGCTTCACACCAGGATCGGAGCGACCATTCCGTTGGCGCTCGGTGAGCAGGGCCCGGTGCGTGATGTGCGGGTCGTCGGTCGGGCGGTGCTTCCGGGCCTGGCGCCTTACCCGGGCTCGGACAAGGCGGGGCTCGGAGTCGGCGCGCTGCTGACCAGCGCCGGATGGAAGCGGTTCAGCTCCGATTACCAGAAGGTCGAGTATGTCTTTCGCTGGCGGGCCGGCAAGTCCGCCGCAGCGCTCACTGCCGCCTTCCGGCACCTCGACCCGAGCCAGCTGCCGCTCACCATCACCCCGGCCGATCCGCCCGCCGGCGTGACCAGCCTCGTACGCCTTCGGTCCACTCCCACCCTACTCGGGACGCTGGTGGTCGTCCTCCTCGCCGCCGCGGTGGCCAACGCGTTGGTGGTGGCCGTCCGTCGCCGACGACGCGACCTCGCGGTGCTGAGGACGCTCGGCCTCACGACCGGTCAGGTGACCCGTACGGTGGTTTGGCAGGCGAGCACCGTCGGCGTGGTGGCCGTAGTGGTCGGCGTCCCGCTCGGGGTCATCGTAGGCCGGTGGACCTGGACCCTGTTGACCGAACATCTCGGCATCGTGCCCGATCCGCTCGAATCGGTCGCAGCCCTGGCGATCGTCGTCGCGGCCGTCTTCGGACTCTGCACCGTGGTGGGGCTCGTTCCCGGGATCAGGGCGGCCAGGAACCCGGGAGAGTCGCTGCGGGCCGAATGACGGTTCGGGCCACAGGATCCCAATTGTCAAGAGAACTACCATTCGATCATGAGCATCATGGTCACCGTGGCCGAAGACTCGTTGCTGGTGCGAGAGGGCATTGCGACGATTCTGGCGGGGGAGCCCGACATCGAGATCCAGGCGATGTGCGCGGATCTCGACGAGCTGATGGCGTCGATCGACCAAGCCGAGCCCGATGTGGTCATCACCGACATCCGGATGCCGCCGACCGGCACCGACGAGGGCATCCGGGCGGCCAACGAATTGCGACGCACCCATCCGTCGATGGGAGTCGTGGTGTTGTCCCAGTACGTCGACGCGGCGTACGCGGTGGCCTTGTTCGACGGTGGATCGGAGGGCCGCGCCTATCTCCTGAAGGAGCGCGTCGCCGATTCGGCGGAACTGGCGGGCGCAGTGCGCAGCGTGGCCAACGGAGGATCGACCATCGATCCGAAGGTGGTCGAGGTACTGGTCACCACGCGCTCGCGGCCCAGCGCCTCACCGTTGCGCTTCCTCACTCCACGCGAGCTCGAGGTGCTCGGCGAGATCGCGCGGGGCAAGAACAATGCAGCGGTCGCCGGCACGCTCGGGCTCTCCGAGCGGGTGATCGAGAAGCACATCAACTCGCTCTTCGCCAAGTTGGGGCTGACCAACGAGCCCGATGTACACCGCCGGGTCACCGCGGTACTCCTCTACCTGGCGGAACGGCCGGCGCAGGCGGGCGCAGGGGTCTGAGGGGAGGGGGCCAGCACCCCTTCGACGCCAGTGGCACGCATCCTTGGCGCGACGTTCCGTTCGCGCGACACTCGTAACGAGGAGGCGCAGAGTTGCAGACCGACCCGGTACCCGTGTTGATCGTGGATGATCAGGCGCCGTTTCGCGCCGTTGCGCGAACCGTGGTCGCGTTGACCCCGGGCTTCGAGGTGGCCGGCGAAGCCGACTCGGGCGAGGACGCGGTCAGTGAGGCCCGCAACATCGCGCCCGGCCTGGTGCTCATGGACATCAACCTGCCGGCCATGAACGGCATCGACGCCACGCGCCAGATCCTGGCCGAAGCGCCGGACACGGTTGTCATCCTCCTGTCCACGTACAGCTCCGGAGACCTTCCAGCGGACGCCGCTTCGTGCGGAGCGGCCGCGTACGTGCACAAGGAAGACTTCAGCCCGGACGAGGTGCAACGCATCTGGGACGCCCGCGTCGGCGCCTGAGAGACCGCTGCCGACCCGGAGCAGCCGGCGTACGTCCGATTCACGCGAGCCCATGACCCGAGCGGGGCCCGCCATTTCGTCGGTTCGGGCGGCTCTTTCAGTCGGAGCGCAGGATCTCGCTGACCGGGGACCGCGCGGCGGACCGGGCCGGCACGAGTGCCACGAGGCAAGTGATGAGGATCGCCCCGAATACCAGCGCGAGCACCGGCGCCGCGGGCACGGTCGGAGCAGCGACGACTCCGATCTGATGGGCGAAGAGAAACCAGACGCTGCGGCCGATCACTGTCCCGACGGGCACGCCGAGGAGCAGCGCCAAGAGGGTGACCGTGTTCGCTTGCCACAGGATTGTTCGCCGTAGCTGACCGGGGACGAAACCGACGACCTTCAACACCGCGAGGTCGCGACGACGCCGGCGGATGGACGTGACGAGAAGGTGCACGAGTGTTCCGACGGCGAGCAGTCCCAGAAGTCCGCCCACCATGAGCGGCAGATTCTGAACTTGGCCGAAGTTGATCAGATCGACTGGTTGCTGGGGCGGCGAAACGCTGATTTCCGCGTTGGGCCCGATCTCCCTACTGAGTCGGGCGATGGCGACGGACTGCTCGGTGCCCGGCCGGAACCTTACAAGGATGGTGTCCGGTGGCGGTATGGCGCGGCCCACGGTCTGGCTGAGCGTGTCCATGGTCACTTGGGCTCCCTGTCCCAGACCAAGACTGTCGGAGAGGTCGGGGAAGATGGCCGTGCCGACGACCGTGAGCGGGTGAGGGTCGTCGAGGCCGGCCACATTGAAATGGACGGTGTCTCCAACGTGGAGATGCAGGCGTTGGAGATCACGTGTCCCGAGCACGATCTCGTCGCGGCGGGAGGGCGAATGGCCCGTCACGATCGTGGGCTGCAGCAACGGCCCGCGCAAAGCCTCGACGGCCATTGCTTCGATGTCCACCTTGCCGATCTGCGAGGGAACACCGGAATACCCCATTGAGACCGCGTCGACGGCCGGGTCGCGGCGCACAATCGGGAGGGCGGGCGTCGGCGGCGTTCCCTCTCCCGACACGGACGCAACCAGGGCATCCCACGTGACCCCGTAAAGCCCCGGTGTGTCCACGAGGCGTGTGAGACTGGCCGAGAACACGACGGCGCCCGTGAGAGCCGCTACGCCGATCGCAGCTGCCGTGAGCGTCGTTCGCAGCGGAATGGCGTTCCGACCCTTGCCGCGACCGAGCGCAAACGCAATGCCGGTTGACATAGTGACGGGTATGCCACCGAGCCGGGCAACGTTTCCCGTCGGGTCTGTGTGTCGGGTGACCGCGCCGGCGCGCACTGTTCGCGAGCGACGAGCGCCGCGCCGTGTGCCAAGTCGGCCAAATCCCACAAGCGACGACAGCGAGAAGGGTCGCGAACATTCCGATGGCCAAGGCGGGGAGGTCGAGGGTGAAACCCGGTTGTGGCTCGGCGGTGCCCGCCAGCCCGAGCGGGAACAGCGGAGAAGCGGCGGAAGCCGTGACGAGCGCGATCGACGCCGCAACAGCACCGATCAGCAAGATCCTGGTCATTCCGACCGCCCAGATCTGACCCGACGTCATGCCGAGCGCACGCAGCTCGCGGTATCCGGCAGACTCGAGGGTGCTCTGACGGGCGAACAACTGGGCGACAACCAGAAGCCCGGCAAGGGCCAGGAGCCCGGCAAGCACCCACAGCGCGATCGCCTGGAGATGAATCGAGTGTTGCGTCTGGACTCCTTGTGAATCGAAGGCGAAGGCCTCGGCCGGCTTCCCTCCTCCCAATCGCGACAGGTCAGCTTGCAAGGAGTTCACGTCGGCGGGACCGCGTACGAGTCGCATGACCGTGATGGGCTCCGCGGCAAGAGCTGCCCGGTGCGATCGCACGAATGACGGCGTTGCCCATATCGCGCCCGCTCCGCTGCCCTCCTGGGGCGGGAATTCGGAAGCCGCAGCGTCGATGCCGACAACGTGAAAGGACATGGGGACAGGCGTTGCTCCCGACGCCGGTTGCAACTCGAGGTGAAGGGTGTCCCCGACTCCCACGTGATGCTCGCTCGCCACCACGAAGCTCACGTCGGCCTCGTCCGCCCGGTCTGGGTCGGGGAGCCGACCGGCGAGCAGCTTCTTTGTGAAGAAGCGGTAACCCACGGTGCGATCGGTCGGGGCGAGGATTGACGTGTCGGCCGGTTGCAGGACCGTGAACGCGTCCACCTGACCCGACTGCGCCACCTCGGGGAGCGACGCCAACTCCCGAGCTGAGAACCGGGCGAACGACGCCCCCCCGACCCGGTCGACGACCAGCATGTCCGGCGCCTTGGTGGCGGCCAGCAATCTCGGGTACGCGGTGTCGGTACGCCGAGCGCCGGCCGCTACCGCCGTCACGCCGCCGGCGAACACGCCGATCAACACGGCGAGGGCCAGCCACGCAAACCAGCGCCGACGCAGGTCCGCGCCGACGCGTACGGTGACAGCCCTCAACTCTCGAACTTCCTCTTGTTCATGCGAAATCGCCCGTGGCTATGCGAGATCGCTCGGCGCTTCGTCGTCCAGCGGAATCCGGCCCGCGACTGTCGTCCCGGAGCCCACGGCGGACCTCACCTTGAGCGTGCCGCCGATGGCGCCCAGCCGGTCGCGCATGTTCACGAAGCCGTGCCCGTGCCCGCCTACTGCGGGGTCGAAGCCGGCGCCGTCGTCGCGGACGGAGAAGAGCAGCTCCGGCTCGGACGGACCGCGGATGCCTCGACGCTGACCCTGACCGTGAGCTCGGCCCCCTCGCCGGCGTGTTTGCCGGCGTTCTGCATGGCCTCGAGGCAGCAGAAGTAGACGGCGGTCTCGACGCCTTCGGCGTAACGGCCCGATCCCGTCGGCCTCGACCGGTCGTCGGAAGGGTGGCCCGGTTGGCCGCGGTCTGCAGCGCCTCGAGCAAGGCCCCGATCCCGCAGCAAGGGTGGGTAGATGCCGTGCGCCAGCTCGCGCAGCTCGGTCAAGCGTGTCTTGCACGTCGGCCCGCAGCTCTTCGAGCATCTTCTCGGCGGTGCCGGGATCGGCTCGCGAGCAACCTGCGGGCCAGGCCGAGCTTGACGGCCATCGCCACCAGGTGCTGTTGGGCGCCGTCGTGCAGGTTGCGCTCGATCTGGCGCCGTGAGTCGTCGGAAGCGGCGACGATGCGGGCACGCGACGCCCGCAGCTCCCGGTTCCGGTTGCGCAGCTCGTCGAGCGACGCCTGCAGGGCCGAGTCGAGCTGGACGTTGTGCAGGGCCAGGCCGACCTGACGGGCCAGGTCGGTCAGGCCGCGGTCGTCGGCTTCGGCGAACGAGGCGCCGTCCAGCGGCCGCTCGACCACGATGAGCCCGAGCAGCTGCCCCAGGTGGGTGACAGAGGCCACCCGGATCAGGCTGCGCGTCCCTACCGGCGAGCAGCGGCGGGGATCCAGATCTGGACCCAGGCATTGCCTGACACGTGGGATCGGGCCACGACCGTCAGCTCGTCGGCCGAGAGCAAGATGCCTGCGGCGGTTCGCGATGAGGCACCGAGGCGACGAGATCGAGCACGCCGTCGGTGCCCGTCCAGACCTCGGCCGACGAGAGATCTCAGGCTCTTGCGCAGCGACTCGGCCAGCTGGAGCAAGCAGTTCGTCGAGCGGCACGGCGCGCGACATGCGTCCGGCGAAGGTCCGCAGGGGCTCGTCCGGGGCGCGACGCTCCCCGTAGACCCGTTGATTGGCGACCTCCTCCAGCCGGTGGCGGGCCGGGAGGCTCAGCAGAGCGGCGACCGCCGCGGCCAACATGGACGAGGCGAGCACCTTGCGGTCGCTGGTAGTCGGCACGTGACCCAGTCCGATCACCACGAGCAGATAGGTGGCCTCCACCAGAGCCACGAGCCCGGCTACCACGATCGTGCGGACCAGCAGCCGATCCACATGGCGGGTGGCGGCGTCGAAGGTGCCGGCCACGAGGGCGAACGGGAACGAGCGACATGATGACGGCGGCGACGAGGTCCGGCCGCGTGCGGAAACCGACAATCGCGTCCAGCCCGAGGGCGGCGAGCGACGATGGTGCGGCGACCACGACCAGGCCCCAGCCCAGCCACTGCAGGCGGGCTCGTTCGAAGAGGCCCGGCGGCGCGACAGCGGGCCAGGTACGCGAGGGCCCCGATGCCGGCCGAGTATGACCCATGCCACGGCGAGGACGGCTGTGCGCGGCCCGCCGGTGAGGTTCCGACGCCAAAACGACTGCGGTGACGACGGCACCCGCGAGCGACAGGGCCACCACGACACCAGACAGCGTCTGAGGTGACCCGACCGTCAGGCGTCACGACCAGGAGTACCGCGAGAAGGCCCGGCAGAGCGGCTGATGCGACATCCCAGCCATGGCGGACCCGGCAATGGCGAGGGCGTATGGCGGCCACGACCGGGCTGAGTCGTCCGCTCGGTCGGTCGCAACGCCAGGATCACGGCGCCGGCAGCCCACAGCCCGGCCGCGGCCACCGCCACCACCACGGGCGCGGTATGACGCTGGTGGATCGCCCATATGCCGACCAGCAGTGCGGCAGCGGACAGGGTCACGGCGAAGGGACGAGACAGACCGTCCACTGTGGAGCGGCTGGTGCGATCGGTCAAGGCGAGGTTCACGAGCCCACGACCGGACGCGCCGCCTGGCCGATGTCCGTGCCCGTGACGGTTGATCCGGTACGGGGTCAGCTGAGCCCTCGCGGCCCTTGACCGATGGTCGGACCCATCGGCTCGGCGTCGATCGGGCCCGCACAGCGCCGCGATGGTCGCTTCACTGCACACGGTCGTCCCCGAGGGCCGGGCCAGGTCCTGCAGGCGTTGAGCCAGATTGACGGTGTCGCCGACGAGCGTGTACTCGAGGCGTTCCTCGGTACCGAGCAGGGCCGCGGCCACGTCACCGGTGGACAGCCCGATTCCCAGGCCGAACGGGGCCAGGCCCTCGGCGATCCACGTCTGATTGACCATCTCCTGGCGACGGTGCATGCCCGATGGCGGCGCGCACCGCCCGATCGGCGTGGTCGTCTTGGGGGAACGGTGCGCCGAACACGGCCATGACCGCGTCCCCCACGTACTGCATCACCGTTCCGCCCTCTTCGAGGATGGCGGCGTTCATCTCGCGCCGGTGAATGTTGAGCTGACCGGCCAGCACGGTGGGGTCGGTACATCTCGGCGATCGCGCTGTAGCCGCGGACGTCCGACATGAGCACGGTCACCTCGAGCCGCTCGGTCCGGCCCGCCAGCGTCGGGGTCGTCGCGCAGCTTCTCGGCCAGACCGCCGGGCAGCAGCCTGCTCAGCGTCTCACCTTGTTCCTCACGATCCACGATGGCGCTCTGCAGCAGGCGCAGGCGCCGCAGCGCCCGCTCTCCGCCGGCCGACACCCCCTTGGCCAGCTGTCACGAACAGCGACTCGATCGCGGCGTTGGCCGCTTCGGGGGTGGTGTGCCGGGACGCCGCGATGGCCTTGACCGGGCGGCCCCTGGGCCACCTCCTGCAGCAAGCTCCTCGTCCTCGTCGGAAAGCTCACCGTCGCTCCGAACCGGCGACACCAGGGCGGCGACGATCTCGGGGTCGAGCATCGACCCCCCGGTGGCCACCTCCCGGATCGCGGCCGCCAGGCGGTCGCCGTCGCCCACCCGATCCTTGAGGAGGTAGGCGTAGCCGGCCGCTCCCTGCTCCAGCAGGGCAATGGCGTATTCGGGCTCGTCGTACTGCGAGAGCACGACGATGCCCGTTCCCGGGTGGCGCTTGCGGACCTGACGGGCCGCCTCGATGCCCTCGCGCTGGAAGGTCGGCGGCATCCGGATATCGGTCACCACCACCTGCGGGTTGGCCTGCTCGGCCGCGGCGACCAGCTCGTCGTAGTCGGCGGCCACGCCGACCACCTCGAGGTCGGCCTCCAGGCCCAGAAGGGCCCGAACCCCTCGCGCACCAGGACGCTGTCGTCGGCCAGAACCACGGTGATCGTCTCGGACCGGTAATCGGACGGCTGCAGCGGCACCTGCGGTGTGTTCGCATAGGGCATCGAGAGTCATCGGGACTCACCCGCTATCACATCGGACCGGCACGATCGTGCAAAGGGGGTCTGGACGCCACTTCGGGTGGTGCTGGCACCCCGACTAAGGCCCGGTCAGCGCCCTTGGAGCGGGCGGCCGGCTCTTTTACGGTCGAACACATGATTCACACATCGTCGGTCACATCGGTCTCGTGGATTCCCTCCGAAGCGGTGGAGGGTATAAGCAAGCCGTTGTTCGAGGTGGGCGTCACCCATTACGACGAGCCCGCCGCCCGACCGTCTCGATGGACATCGAGTCGTCTGCGGGCGACCGACCGGTTCAGGTTCGCGAATCGCCTGTCCGCCTGGATCGAGGTGGTGGATGGACGGATCGTCGACGCCGGCTATGGCGATGAATCCGGGGGCGTCATGGGGGCCACGACCGTGCGCCTGGGCCTCGGGGACGCCACCTTCGCCGCCGTCGGGCTTCGAAGACCTGCCAACGGGCTGAATCGATGCCGACAATCGGTGCCACCGCCCGCTTCGTGCAAACTACCGGCGGGCGGACGGCGATATCCGGCGCCCCGTCACATCAAGCGACCGCCTTTCTTCCGCCTGCAGGCGCCGGTGGTGTGGACCACGCTTGCGCTGACCCTGCGGGGCCGACGGATCGGCCCACGTTCGAGGTGTCGCGGTGCGTCGCCGTTTCCCAGCGCACTGGGTCTACGACGCCGACCACGTGCTGGCGGCCAAGGTCGGCGTGGCCGACTTCCGGGGGTGGTATCACGGCGAGCAGGGGCGTCACACCCCTTGGGGAGACGAGGACACGCCGGCCCTGGTCACGGCGGTCGAGACCGCACTCGAACGGGAGCTGTCGGGCCAGATCATGCGATCTGGCGCCAAACCTGCGATCCGCGCGCTGAAGCAGGGGGACACCCTCACCGAACAGGGCGCCGTAGGGGCGCGAGCTTTATCTGCTGCTCGACGGTGTGCTGGCGGTCGAGGTCGACGGCGAGGTGGTGGCCGAGGTCGGGCCGGGCGCGGTCGTGGGCGAACGGGCCGCGCTCGAGGGTGGTAGACGCAGCTCGACGCTCAGGGCGCTGACCGCGGTCACGCGTGGCCGTCGCCAGGTCGATCAGCTGACCGACGAGGCGCTGTCGGAGCTCGGGCAGCGGCCATCGCAGGGAGAGAGGAGAAGCGGACGGGCGCGGATATCGGCTCCGGGGTGTGAGGCTGTCGCTGCTCGGGGTGAGGGGATCTACACCGGCCCCCGGAAACGAATTCGCCGGCGTCGGGGGTAACACGTCGTGCGTGGCCGATCGGCCACGATGACGGTGCACCTTCCCTCTGGTGCTCGACGCGGGCACGGGACTGCGGCGCTTGTCGGGCCTTCTCGGCGGCCGGGCCTTTCGGGGCACGATCCTGCTCAGTCATCTCCACTGGGATCACGTACAGGGTTTGCCCTTCTTTTCTGCGGGTGACCGCGACGACGCCGAGGTGCAGACTGTGCCTGCCTGACCAGGGAGACCCGGTCGAGGTCCTGCGCCGGGCCATGTCTCCTCCGCATTTCCCGATCGGTCCCGAAGGACTGAGGGGGAAGTGGAGCTTCGATGCGATATCGGAAGGCCGACACCGCATCGAGGGCTTCGAAATCCTGGCGTTGGAGATCGCCCACAAGGGCGGACTCACCTTCGGATACCGGGTCGAAAACGAGCGGGCGTCCGTGGCGTACCTCCCCGATCACGCCCTCGTGAGCCGAGGCGGGACGGAGTCCTCCGACGAGCGCCTGTCGGCCAACGTGCGTCGAGCTCGCGACCGGCGTGGACATGCTGATCCACGACGCACAATTCGTGGAAAAGGAGCGTGGAACTGGCCGTCGCCTACGGCCACGCCACAATCGAAGCCGCGTGGGCGTTCGCCGAGCGCGCCCGGGTGCGGCACGTCTGATCCTGTTCCATCACGGGCCAGACCGCAGCGACGACCAACTCACATCGACGGTTTTGGCGCTTACGCAGGGACGCTGCAAAGACATCCCCGTAGTGGCGGAGGTGGGCTACGAGACGCAGGTGTTGGATCCGACAGAACCGGGGACCGTGTCGTGACGTTCGGGTGAAAGGGCGAGGACTCTTCAACGGTGACTGACTGGGACGCGGTGGTGGTCGGTGCGGGACCCAACGGGCTCACGGCGGCCGCCACGCTGGCCCGGGCTGGGTGGCGGGTGCAGGTGGTCGAGGCGGCCTCCAGCGTCGGAGGCGGTACCCGGTCGGCGGAGCTCACCAGGCCCGGTTTCGTTCACGACGTCTGTTCCGCCGTGCATCCGATGGCGCTGGCGTCGCCGGCCTTGTCGGCGCTCGACCTCTCAGCGCACGGAGTGCAATGGGTCTATCCCGATGTCCAGATGGCCCACCCCCTCGACGGGGCGAGAGCCGGTTTGCTCGAACGGTCGGTGAGCGACACAGCCGCCGGGTTGGGCACGGACGCCGCCCGCTACAGAAGGCTCTTCGCACCTCTGGTCGAGGGCTCCGGACAACTGGTCGATTCGGTTCTTTCGCCTCTGTCCATGCCCTCACCCAGGGCAGCGGGCCTGCTGGCCCGGTTCGGAGCCGCCGGAGTGTTGCCCGCCACCCGCCTGGCCCGTTCTCGTTTCGACGGCGACGAGGCCCAGGCACTACTGGCCGGACTGGCCGCGCATTCGATGCTCTCCCTGCGCTCGCCCGCCACCGCGGGCTACGGTTTGTTCCTCGGGACGCTCGGTCATGCGGTGGGATGGCCACTGGCGCGAGGAGGATCCCAGACGATTGCCGACGCGCTGTCTGCGATCGTCGTCGACTGCGGCGGGGAGATCGTCCTCGGCCAGTTCGTGCATTCTCTCGACGAGCTGTCGCCTTCGCGGGCGACGCTCCTCGACGTCTCGCCCCGTCAATTGATCGAGCTCACCGGGGACCGCTTGTCCCCCAGATATCGCCGCGCCATGACCCGGTACCGCTACGGCGCGGCGGTGTGGAAGGTCGACTGGGCTCTCGACGGCCCCATCCCGTGGACTTCAGACGGTGTTCGTAGAGCAGCGACGGTGCATGTCGGCGGGACGCTGAACGAGGTCGCCGCCTCAGAATCCGATGTGGCTGCGGGCCGCCATCCCGAGAATCCGTTCGTTCTCCTGGTCCAGCCGACGATCGTCGATCCGACCAGGGCT
The DNA here is from genome assembly GCA_963767195.1 of uncultured Acidimicrobiaceae bacterium. Lineage (GTDB taxonomy): Bacteria > Actinomycetota > Acidimicrobiia > Acidimicrobiales > RAAP-2 > Bog-473. The sequence goes on from CAVYDA010000003.1 coordinate 365,407, forward strand.
CCCGCCGGATCGCATGTGGCGTGGGCCTACTGCCACGTTCCGAACGGATCGACGTTCGATATGACCGATCGAATAGAGAACCAGGTCGAAAGGTTCGCCCCGGGTTTCCGGGATCGGGTGATCGCGCGTCACGTGATGAGTCCTGCCGACGTCGAGCGTCACGACGCCAACTATGTCGGCGGCGACATCGCGGTCGGTCGTACCGACCTGAGACAGCTCGTCATGCGTCCGGTCCTCTCGCGGTCCCCGTGGCGGACATCGGTCGACGGGATCTATCTGTGCTCGTCGGCCACCCCACCGGGCCCGGGTGTCCACGGAATGTGCGGTTGGCACGCGGCACGCTGCGCGCTGGCCGATCGGCGCTGAATCGCGTCTTTCGAAAGACGGGCTCGGGGCACGGTGAGATTGCCCCGGACTATCTCGTGCTCAGTGCAGGGCGGGTTCGGTGCGTCGACCCGAATTTGGCACCGGCCAGTAGCAGGCGGCGAGCAGGACCAACAGCGGTCCGGTATTGGGGTCCGTTCCCTGGCCGGTCAGGATGCCGCCGAGCCCCTGGGCGAGCCAGAAGAGCAGCCCGAGCCCCATGGCGACGAAGAGTGCGGGTCGCAGCGTCGGCGCGGCGAAGGGGCCACAGGCCACCAGGACGCACAGCACAGCCAAGACGATGGAAATCTCGGTGCCGTGGGCGCTGGAGAGCCGCGAGAAGTCGTTCATCACAGACGTCAGCCATCCTGGCTGGCCGACGGTGAACGCGAACACCTGGCTGATGCCGTCGGGCGCCCGATTCTCCGGCAGCAGTAGGAAGTAGGCGAAGCTTCCCCACAGGGTCACCCAGAGGGCCTTGGGAAGAACGGATCCGAGGGGTCCCGACGTGGCCGGCGACGTCCACCTGCGTCCGTCAGATCGGCTCTTGGGCCACAGCAACGCGGCGATGAGCGCGTACAGCACGACGCCGGGGAGTCCGGTCAGCGGTGACGCGTCGGTGAAGATCCCCCCGAGGCTCTCGCCGAACCACCAGACGAAGAGCGCCCAGACGATTGACGCCGCGAGCGTGATCTTGACCGTGCGCCGGAAGAAGAGGCCGACCGCAATGATGAGCTGGATGGTCGCGAACACCGCGTTGTACGCGGCGATGTGGTGGAGCATCACTTGAGAGGCCCAGGCCACGGAGTGAGCTACCACCTGGGGATTGGTGTCAGCCGAGGGCTGGATGATCTGAGTGACGAATGATCGGCTGAACATGAAGGGCTGGAATTGGAGGGCGGCATCGAGGAGCCACACCAACCCGAGCGCGATCTGTAGAGCGCGCCGGCGCTCGTCCAGCGCATCGAGCGCACGACGTCGTGTCAGCGTCGTGCGCAAGGACAGCAACCGTGACGAAGGCGCCGCGGGCACGGTGGTCGAGGCCATCACTGCCTCCCCCTCGTCACGCCGCACCGGACGATCATCGTGGCCTCCATTGCAATGTGACCGACCCGTTTCGCTGCCTTGTCGGCGTTCGACGACGTCACTGCTTGAAGACGACGACGGCCATCTCCCAGGAGGTGTCGGCCCCGGTGCTGACGCTCGGCGCGGGTTGGGCTCCCCGCCCGACGACGGTGTCTTCGACGAAGAGATCGATCGTGCCGTGAGCCAGATCGACTCGACGGGAGTAACCCGGGTCGGCACCATGCGGGCCGACGGAACCCGCGTCGGCGTAGAAGCCGACGGACAGCTCGTTCGACGCCGAGGTGGCCATGGTCGAGCCTGGGCTGACGGCCCGCGCACTGGGGGTGACGCCGCTGGCAGACGCGACCTGGTCCACTGCGTTCGCCCCCGGGGCACCCGACGTCCCCTTGTACTCCAGGACCGCCATCGCCATGTCGGCATCAGAAGTCGGCTTCGCCGTCACCGTCGGCCGGGTCCCCTCGGCCTGGTTGGTCGGAGCCGTCCAGACGCTCAATTCCTGGCCATTCCCCCCCTGCACCGAAGCCACTTCCGTGAAGGGGTCCCCGGCCGAATCGGTCACGCTGTCGGCTGTGGCGTGCATCGCGTTCCGCACCGCCACCTCGACCACCAGTCGATCCCCACGAGCGACCCCGGCAGGCATGGTCGCCGAAAGACCGCTCACTCCTGAGCCGCGGACGCCGACTCGCTGGACGAAACCAGGAGCGACGGCCGCCGTCGGCGTCACCGGCCGGGACGCAGCAGAAGGTGGTCCGCTGCCCTCGGCGTTGGTCGCCGTCACCTTGAAGGTGTAGGCGACGCCATCGGTCAGACCGGTGACGTTGGCCGTGGTGGCCGCCGGGTTCCCGGAGACAACAGTGGGAGCCAGGGCCTCCCCGCCGCGGTAGGGCGTGACGGTGTACAAGGGGACCGGAACGCCTTGTTTCGGAGCCGTCCACGTGACCCGAGCGGAGTGGTCGCCGGCGACGGCGTGGACCGCACGGGGGCTGGTCGGGACACCCGTGGCGGCCGCTCCGGCTGGAGTCACCCCGTCTCCCGGTGAGGCCACGACATCTTCCCGCGCCGCCGCCATGGTCTGGGCGGCGGAGCTGCCCCCCGATGTGAAGACAACCGTGGCCATCTCCCAGGTGGTGTTTGCACCTGTCCCCACAGTGGCCGCGGGCGTCGCACCGGTGGGGACCACCTGGTCCTCGCTCAAGAGCTCCATGGTGTTGTTGCTGGCGATCTCGGCTCTTGTCGTGAAGCCGGCCCCGGGGGTCGGATCGTCATTGAAGCCCGAGTCAGAGTAGAAGCCGATGGCCAGTTCGTCGTCCCCTGAGGTGGCCGCCGTCGGTCCCGAAGACACCGTCGCCGCAACGGTCGTGGTGCCCGTCGCGTGGCTCACCTGGTCGACGGCCCCGGTGCCCGTCGCGGTGGAGAGGCCGCTGTACTCCAGGGCCGTGATCGCCCCGTCGGCCGAGGAGGTGAACTTTGCGGTGACCGATGGCTTGGCCCCGGCACCCGCGGTGATCGGCGCCGTCCAGACGCTCTGCTCGGTGTGATCAGGCCCAGTGAAGTGGCTGACCTCGGTGAACTGGTCACCCGTCGAGTCGGTGACGCTGCTCGTGGTGGCTTTCGTACCACTCCACGCCCCGACCTCGACCACAAGGCGATTGCCGGCGCCCAGCGCCGATGACGGGGTGACGGCAACCTTTTTGGCTGACGCGCGATTGCTCACCTGTTGGACGAAGCTCGGACCGGCAATGGCCGAAGGCGTTACGGCGTTCGACGGCGTCGAGGGCGGACCCGTCCCGACGGAGTTGGTGGCAGTCACCGTGAACGTATAACTGAGACCATTGGTCAAGCCGCCGACGGAGACGGAGGTCACCGGGGGATTGCCGGTGACGACGGTCGGCGCCAACGTCGTTGTCCCGGTCGACGGAGTCACGCTGTAGCTGGTGATCGGGCTGCCGCCATTCGCTGGGGCCGTCCAGCTGACCGTGGCCGAACCGTTGGCGGCGGTGGCGGTCACCGCGCTCGGTGCGGCCGGTACGACCGCGGTCGTCGAGGGGCCGAGGCTGATGATGGGGGCGATCGCGGGTGTGCCTTGGTTGTTCAGGATGAAGAGCATGTAGTGACTGGGAGGGGCATCCGCCGCGGAAGCCGGCAGGGTGACGTTGAGGTTCCCAGAGCCGGCGGTGAAGCTCAGCGGAACGAAGTGCTGGTTCATGTCGATCTGATGGGTGTCCGTCCCCAGCGAGACCAGGTTCACCGCGCTGATCGAAGCGGCGTCCGGCGTGGCCACCGAGATCGTCGAGCCATAGGTCGCCGAAGACGGGATGGAGGTGATCGTGGGGCGGGGCCCGTTGGAAAGGTACGACGGCGTGTAGGTCTGGGCCGAGTCCTGGCCGGGATTGTTCAGCCCGTTGTAGTGGCCGCCTCCGGCGACGAGCACCCGTCCGTCGGGCATCAACACCGCGGTCGAGTGGTAGTTCCGTGCCGCGGCGATCGGCGCCGCCGCGGACCAGGTCTCGCTGGCCGGATTCCAGATCTCGGTGGGCAGAATGCCCTTGGTGACGACGCTCTGATCGCTCGTCTTTTCTCCTCCGACGGCCAGCACCTCGCCGTTGGCGAGCATGGTCAGGGTGTGGTAGATCCGGGCGGATTGCATCGGCGCTGTCTGCCGCCACGCTGGCGTCGCGGCCGTGGTGTCGAGGACCGCGGTGGAGGCCTGCGCGGGAGTCTTGTTGATCACCGACGCCGCCCCGCCGCTGTAAAGGATCTTGCCCGGGAGGTATTGAATCGACGAGCCGTTGAGGATCCCGCTCTGCCCCCCAACCGGTGTCCAGGTCTGCGCCGCGACGTTCATCTCGTAGGTCACGTCTTCAGACGGCCCGATCGTCAGTACGTTGCCGTTGGGGATGAGGTAAGAGAACGGGTACTCCTCCTCGTGGATCTGGGGAGTCGAGATCTTCGACAGCAGCGTCCACGTATTGGACGTCGGGTCGTAGACCTCGGGAGTATCCGCCCAGTGATTGGCGTCGGTGGAGTTGCCGCTGATCGCGACATAGTCACCGTTGGCCAACTCGGTGAGCGTGGGGTACCAGCGGGGAAGGTTCATGTTCGCCACGCGGGTCCACGTATTCGTTGCCGGATCGAAGATGTTGGTGTCGACGATGCCGATCTGACCGGTCGACAGCCCGCCGTAGCCACCGACCACGATGATTCGGCCGTCGGGAAGCTGCGCCGCCCCGTCGCAGAAGACACTGTCGGGCGCCTTCAGCGTCGTGAAGGTATTCGGTGCCGCAGGATTCCAAACTTCGGTCGGTTGCGGTTGCTGCCACCCGTCCCAGAAGATGAAGCTGCCGTTGTCCATCAAAATCGAGCTGATCGCCACCATGGGGAAGGTCTGGAGGGCGCTCCACTGCCCCTGCGGCGCCGGGCTGGGCGTCACCGGTGTACTCGGCGTCGACGCCATGCTGGTGCCGTTGGCGTTGGTGGCGGTCACCGTGAACGTGTAGGTCGTGCCATTCACCATTCCGCCCGGGACCGCCTGCGTCGCCGGCGGCGCGCTCGCCACCACCGTCGGCTGCTGGGCCACGCCGTTGACAAAAGGCGTGACGGTGTAGCTCGTGATCTGACTGCCCCCGCTCGGCGGGGCGGTCCACGTCACGGTGACCGCGTTGTTGCCGGGCGAAGCGGACACGTTGGTCGGGGCCTGAGGGGTCGTCTGGTTCGACGACTCGAACACGACCGTCGCCATCAGCCACACGGTGTTCGCTCCCGTGACGGCGCTGGCGGCCGGTGTCGACCCCTGGGCCACGGGTTGGTCTTCGGCCAGCATCTCCATGTTGCTCGTCGGCGAGACGTTGGCTCGCAGCGTGAACCCCGAACCCGCGGCCAGGGTGTCGCCGAATCCGGAATCGGCGTAGAAACCGACGGCAAGCTCGTTCCCCTCGGTCGTGGGGGCGGTCGCCGTCGAGTTGATTGTGCCAGTCGCGGTGCCGCTGGCGTGGGAAACCTGATCGACCACGGTGGCGTCGGGCACCGTGGACAGGCCCGAATACTCAAGGGCGACGAGACCGATGTCGCTGGCTGAGGCCGGCTTGGCCGTGATGGTGGCCTCGGCGCCCCCAATGAGGATCGGTGCGGTCCAAATGCTCATCTCGGTCCCGTCCGATGCGGTGAAGTGGGTGACCTCAACGAACGGATCGCCTGCTGTATCGGTGACGGAGGCCGTCGAGGCTCCGCTGGCCTTCCAGACACTCACTTCCACCACGAGGCGATCACCAACGCTGACGTTCGCCCCGGTCGTGACAGCCAGGCTGGCCTTGGCCGACCCGTGCGCGCTCGCCTGCTGCACGAAGGTCGGGCTCGCGGGTGTGGCAGCAGAGGTGACGGCGTGACCCGACACCACCAGCAAACTGGCGAGGGGAGTGAGGGCCACAATCGTCGCGACAACCCATCGTCGGCGCGGCAAGGACGTGCAAATATCAGTGCGGGACAGGGTTCTCGCCTTTCGTTCGCCGGTCCGCCAGTTGGCCAAGGACCCCGGAGCACCGTACCGCCCGGGTTGAGGTGATTCAAGGCACCCCCACCCTGATCAGGGCTCGGACTGGTGACCGGGTCCCGCTGATCGGGCCTGAACACATCGGGCCGGTGAGCGCTCCCGGTACACGGAACGGTCACCGCCCGCACTGTCGTTTGGTCCGGTCCGGCAACAGCCGGTCCGGCCCGGGAAGGTGTGCCCACAATCCGGGTCCGGCACTCTGGACAACACCGGAATTCGATCCGGAGCCGACCGACTCAGAACGTCTGAGCCGACTACCGTGAGCAGGGTAACGGCGGTACTCGACCTCGGCTTCGGTGACGCCCCAACGACCTCGGAGAAGGAGGCGGCGTCATGCATCGGAGCGGGCGGGCAAAGGCTGCCTTGAGGATCGTCTCCGTTCTGGCCGTCGGAGGAGCACTGTTGTCGGCCTGCGGAACCAGCTCGACCGGGCCGACAGGGATGGTGCAGCAGTACCTGGCCGCATGGTCGAAGGGCGACTACGCGGCCATGGCCGCTCTCGTCTCGCGTCCCCCGGCAGACTTCGTGGCCTTCAACCGCCAAGTGGCCTCGGACCTCGACCTCACGAAGGCGACGCACGACCTCCATGCAGTCTCCACCAGCGGGTCGAATGGCACGGCCGACGTCACGAGCCACCTGAGCCTCGGAACGCTCGGGACCCTGCGGGTGCGAAGCCGGCTCACGCTCAGCGACGCGTCGGGCTCGTGGAAGGTGCTGTGGTCGCCGCGTTCGATCATCCCCTCGCTCGGTCCCGGGGACTCGGTCTCGACGAGCGTGTCATGGCCGGCCCGGGCCGCCATCTTGGGGATGGGCGGCGCGCCGTTGACGACTTCGGTCCCGATGGTCTCTGTCGGCATCGAGGGCTCCCGGGTGACCAGCGAATCAGACCTCACGGCGGCGCTGACCCAAATCGGGATCCCCGCGAGCCAAGTCAGCGCAGCCGAGCTCACGGCGATGGCTCACCCGACGTGGTTCGTGCCGGTGACCCAGCTCAGCCAAGCCGCCTACGAGCAGTACAAGCCCGTGATCTACCCGGTTCCGGGGACGGTGTTCAACACGACCAGTGCGCGGGCCGCGCTCACACCCGAACTGGCCACCCACGTCGTCGGGACGGTTGGCCCGATCACCGCCCAGGAGCTGCAGAGCCTCGGCCCGCCCTACGCCGTCGGAACCATGGTGGGCCAGAGCGGGATCGAACAGGCCTACGAGCGCCAGCTCGCGGGTACGCCCGGAGCCGTCGTGAGCGTGACCGATCACTCGGGCAAGACCGTGGCCGTCGTCGGACGATTCGCCGAGCACCCCGGTACGCCAGTCCGGACCTCTCTCGACCCCAGCGTCCAGACGGCGGCGGAATCGGCGCTGAGCGGCCAAACGCTGCCCAGCGCCATCGTGGCGATACAGGCCTCAACGGGCGACGTGCTGGCGTCGGTCAACACGCCGGACTCACAGGCCGTGAACGAGGCCTTCGACGGGGCGTACCCTCCCGGCTCGACCTTCAAGGTCGTGACGTCGAGCGATCTCATCGAGCACGGCCTGACACCTTCGAGCCCGGCCACGTGCCCATCCACCATCACGGTCAACGGGGAGGTCTTCCACAACTTCGAGGGCGAGACGACGCCGTCGCTGTCCATGGAGCAGGCCTTCGCCATGTCGTGCAACACCGCATTCATAGGAATGTCGAGTTCGCTGCCGGACGCGAGCTATCCCACGACGGCGGCGCAGTTCGGAATCGGATCCACGATCAACATGGGTCTGACCGCCTTCGGGGGACGGGTCCCCGTACCCACCTCGACCTCGGATGCGGCGGCCACCGCCATCGGACAGGCCCAAGTCGTCGTGTCTCCCCTCACCATGGCCGACGTCGCGGCCACCGTCGATTCAGGCAGCCTGCATCTCCCCCGGCTCATCTCGGGTGCACCGGACGACTCGACACACGCCGCCGGCTGTCGACCCTACGGTCATCTCTGACCTGCGGACCATGATGAACGCGGTGGTGACGAGTTCAATCGGCACCGCGGCAGCGGCCGGGTTGCCCGCGGGAACTTTCGGCAAGACCGGCACCGCTGAATTCGGCACGGCCAACCCGCCCCAGACCGATGCCTGGTTCATCGGCTACAACGGCGACCTCGCCTTTGCCGTGCTCGTCGTCGGCGGTGGCGCGGGCGGCGCGGTCGCCGCTCCAATCGCCGCCAAATTCCTCGCGGCCGCCGGGAGCGTGCCGTAACTTCGGGTCGCCAGCAGGCTCGAGAAGTGAGGGGTCTGTCCGGTTACGAACCTGACGCCGCCATCTGCCGCAGCACGTAGTGCAGGATCCCGCCATGGCGGTAGTACTCGGCCTCCATCGGCGTGTCGATGCGCACGACTACGCGGAACTCGGTCACCGAGTCGTCGTCCGACGTGGCGGTCACGGTGAGTTCCTTGGGCAGCTCACCGCGGTTCAGCGCATGGAGGCCGGCGATGCTGAAGCGCTCGTGGCCCGAGAGCCCGAGGCTCTCGACCGAGTCGCCCTTGTAGAACTGGAGGGGCAGCACGCCCATGCCGATCAGGTTGGAGCGGTGGATGCGCTCGAAGCTCTGGGCGATGGCGGCGCGCACGCCGAGGAGCGCCGTCCCCTTGGCCGCCCAGTCCCGACTCGACCCCGTCCCGTATTCACGGCCGGCGAGGACGATCAGCGGCACGCCCTCGTCCGCATAGCGCATAGCCGCCTCGTAGACGGAGGTCTCGGTCCCTTCGGGCAGATGGAGGGTCACGCCGCCCTCAGTGCCCGGGGCGAGCCGGTTGCGCAGCCGGACGTTGGCGAAGGTGCCTCGCATCATCACCTCGTGGTTGCCCCGGCGCGCCCCGTACGAGTTGAAGTCGCCCCTCGACACACCGCGCTCGCTCAGGTAGCGCCCCGCCGGTGTCGCGGGGCCGATGGAGCCAGCCGGGGAGATGTGGTCGGTGGTGAGGCTGTCGCCCACCGTCACGAGCACGCGCGCGTCGACGACGTCGACCACCGGTTCGGGTGTCATCGTCATGGACTCGAAGAACGGCGGGTTCTTCACGTACGTGGAGGCGTCCTGCCAGGCGTAGGTCTGCCCGGCTTCGGTCGGGACGTCCTGCCAGTACTCGTCGCCGTCGAACACCGAGGAGTAGCGCGAACGGAACATCTCGGAGGTGAGCGAGTCGCGGATCGTCGCGCTCACCTCCTCCATCGAGGGCCAGATCTCCGAGAGCAGGACCGGATTCCCGTCGGTGTCGTGGCCGATGGGCTCGGTCGTGAGGTCGGCGTCCATGGATCCAGCCAGGGCGTAGGCCACGACGAGCGGCGGGGAGGCGAGGTAGTTCATGCGCACGTCGGGGTGGATGCGGCCCTCGAAGTTGCGGTTGCCGGAGAGCACGGCGGCGACGGCGAGGTCGCCCTCGCGCACGGCGTCGCCCACGCCGTCGAGGAGCGGGCCCGAGTTGCCGATGCAGGTGGTGCAGCCGTATCCGACCAGATAGAAACCCAGCTGCTGAAGCGACTCCATGAGGCCGGCGCGTTGGAGGTAGTCGATCACGACGCGTGACCCGGGGCGAGCGAAGTCTTCACCCAGGGCTTGGACCGCAGCCCCCGCTCGACGGCCTTCTTGGCCAGCAGGCCTGCGCCCACCATGACCTGAGGGTTCGACGTGTTGGTACACGACGTGATGGCGGCGATGACGACGTCACCGTCCTCCATCCGGTGGTGCGGTGCCGCGGCCGGCTCGGTCGGCGCCGTGCGCGGCGCGTGGTCGAGGGCGGCGCGGAACGAATCCCGGGACGTGGCGAGCGGGACCCTGTCCTGGGGTCTCGACGGGCCGGCGAGGGACGGCTCCACGTCGCCGAGATCCAACGTGGCGTTTTCGGAGTACACGGGCTCGGGCCCGTGGGGGTCGTGCCAGAGGCCCTGGGTGCGGGCGTAGGCCTCGACGAGCGCGAGGTGGTGCGCGTCGCGCCCGGTGAAGCGGAGGTAGTCCAGCGTCACCTGGTCGATCGGGAACATGGTGCAGGTGGCGCCGTACTCGGGGCTCATGTTGCCGATGGTGGCTCGGGTCTCCAGCGGGAGGGCGGCGACACCGGGGCCGTAGCACTCGACGAAAGCACCGACGACGCCGTGGTCGCGCAGCAGCTCGGTCACGGTCAGCACCACGTCGGTGGCCGTGATGCCCGGCTTCGTCTCGCCCGAGATCCGCAGGCCCACCACGGGCGGGAGGAGCATGGACAGGGGTTGGCCGAGCATGGCCGCCTCGGCTTCGATGCCGCCTACCCCCCACCCGAGCACGCCGAGGCCGTTGACCATCACGGTGTGCGAGTCGGTGCCGACGAGGGTGTCGCAGAAGGCCCGCCCGTCCTCGGTGGCGAAGACGAGGCGTGAGAGGTACTCGAGGTTGACCTGGTGACAGATGCCGGTGCCCGGCGGGACCAGCCGGAAGTCGTCGAACGCGCCCTGCGCCCAGCGCAGCAGGGTGTAGCGCTCGAGGTTCCGGTCGTATTCGATGGAGACGTTCCGGTCGTAGGCGGCCGCGTCGCCGGAGCGCTCGATGATGACGGAGTGGTCGATCACCAGCTCCACGGGGACGAGGGGATTGACCTGCGACGGGTTGCCGCCGAGTCGGGCCAGCGCGTCACGCATGGCGGCCAGGTCGACGACGGCGGGCACACCGGTGAAGTCCTGCATCAGCACGCGCTCGGGTGTGAACGCGATCTCGTGCGCGGCGTCACCCGCCCCTTGCCCGTGCCCCTCGGGGTTGGCGCCCCACCCCGCGACGGCGACGATGTCGTCCGCTGTCACGTGCGGTCCGTCCTCGTGGCGCAGCAGGTTCTCCAGCAGGACCTTGATGGAGTAGGGCAGGCGCGCCACGTCGTGGCGCTCGGTGAGCGCCGGGGCGTTCAGGCTGAAGATCTCGTAGCTGCGACCTTCGACGGCGAGGTCGGTCCTGGCGCCGAAGGTGTCGGGGTGCGCGGCGAACGGGGAGTCGGAGCTCATCGGCCCATTCTGCCGTGGGTCCAGGCCAGACGGCCAACGGAGGGCCGAGAGCCGACGGTTTGCGGCGAGGTCGGCGCCGGGGGTGAATGATGGGGTCGTGATCCGACGCTCTGGGGCGAGGACAGCCGGGCGTGGGCGCGCCCTGACCCCCGTCGTGCTGGGGGCGCTCCTCCTCATACTGGTGGCCGGTCCACCCAGTCCGGCGGTCGCCGCTGTTCGATCCCGTGCCCACGCTCACGCCGGTGCCCGGTCCGGCGTGCGCACCAACACCTACAACGACGGGGGGATGATCGGCTTCGGCAACGTCGACGTGGGCCGGCCGGACATGCCCGAGCCTTTGAACTCGCCCGTGTTCGCCGGTGCGGCAACGCCGGACGGGGGCGGGTACCTGCTGGCCAGCGCGGACGGCGGCGTGTTCACGTCCGGCGACGCCCGCTTCGCCGGCTCGGTGGGCGGCCTGGCCCTCAACGGGCCGATCGTGGCGATGACGACCACGGCTGACGGCAACGGGTACTGGCTGGGCGCGATCGACGGAGGGGTCTTCTCCTTCGGTGACGCGCCGTTCTACGGATCCGTGCCCGGGCTCCTCAAGCCCGGGCAGTCCCTGAACCAGCCGGTCGTCGGCATGGCGTCGACCCCCGACCGCAGGGGCTACTGGCTCGTGGCCGCGGACGGAGGCGTCTTCTCCTTCGGCGACGCCGGCTTCTACGGCAGCACGGGCGGCATCACGCTCAACCAGCCCATCGTCGGCATGGCGCCCACACCCGACGGCAGGGGCTACTGGCTCGTGGCCGCGGACGGAGGCATCTTCGCCTTCGGCGACGCGGGGTTCTGGGGTTCGGCCGGGAGCCAAAACCTGCCCGACCCGGTAGTCGGCATGGTGGCGTCCCCGGACGGACGGCGGCTACCTGATGGCGACGGAGAACGGCGTCGTCCTCCCCTTCGGCGACGCCCGGTCGTACGGCGGGCTGTCGCTCGACCCGACGGCGACGCAGATCTCGGCGATCGTCGGGAACAACCACGGGACGGGCTACTGGCTGCTCGATCCGCAGGCCTGGCTGTACAGCTTCACGAGCAATTCGCCCGAGCGGATGCTGCCGCAGTCCGGGTCGATCGTCGCCGCAGTGGCCTCGCAGGTTCAGCCGGACCCCGACGTCGGGGAGGGTCTGTGGTGCAACCCGTACGGGCCTTGCGAGGAATGGTGCGCGCTCTTCGCCACCTGGGCGTGGGAGGCGGCGGGTATCCCCATACCGCGGTACGCCTTCACGGGGGACATCTACGACTGGGCCGCCAGGTTCGGGGCCGTGCTGCCTCCGTGGGCGACCCCCGCCGTCGGCGACGCCGTCCTCTACGGGAGCGGGCCCCAGAGCACGGCCACGTCGGTGCACGTCGGGATCGTGACCGAGGTGTGGCCCGACGGGGCCATCATGACCGTGGCCGGAGACTCCGGTCCGGGAAGGGCCGGCTACCTCTCGGTGGCGCTCGACGGGCCGTTCCTCCCGCTCGACTCGCCGCGGTACAACGGCGTCGGCATTTACGCCTTCGCCGAGCCTTGATCGCGGAGCGGGGCGGGCGGCCGGATCGCCGGGTCGTTAGGCTTCGCCCCCGATGCCCTTCTACGAGTTCCGCTGCTCGACGTGCCAGGCGGTCTTCGACCATCGTCGGCCCATGGTCGAGGCGGACGCCCCGGCCGTCTGTCCCGAGGGCCACGTCGGAGCGCAGCGGCTGCTCCCCGTGTTCGCCACGACCGGGCTGGCGACGGAGCCGGTCGGCGGGCGCGTGCGGCGCGCCGGTCGCGGGCGGCTGCGGCAGCGGCTGCGCCTGCTGCTGACCGTGGGCCTCTCCTCCTGGGACGACTACCCCGTCCACCAGGCCTCCGAGCTCATCGCCCACCCGGCGACCAGCGACCGGAACTTCTACGACCGGTACTACTTCAACATGCACCCGAGCGACGACGACTGGTTCGCCATCTTCGGGTTCGGCCAGTACCCCAACCTCGGCGTCGTCGACGCCTTCATCGACGTCCGCCGGGGCGGCTCGCAGCACGTCGTCCGCTCGTCGGCGCCCGCTGGTCGACCGGGCCGACACCTCCGTCGGGCCTTTCCGCGTCGAGGTGCTCGAGCCGCTGCGGCGGTTGCGTTTCGTGGTCGAGCCGACCGAGGACCACGTGGCCATGGACGTCACGTGGGAGGGGCACATCCCCGCCGTCGAGGAACCCCGCCAACACCTGCGCTCCAAGGGCCGGCTCGTCTTCGACACCCAGCGGCTGGCCCAGACGGGCCGATGGACGCGGAACGCTGTCGGTGGGCGGCGCCGACCTCGCCGTCACGCCCGAGCGCTGCTGGGGGACGCGTGACCGCTCCTGGGGCGTGCGCCCGGTCGGCGAGCCCGAGGCCGACGGCATCCGCCAGGGCGAGCTCGTCCTCGGCGGCATGTGGAACTACTTCCCCATGCAGTTCGACGACCACGCCATCATGTACATCTGCCACGAGCGCGACGACGGCGAGCGCCCGCTGGTGCAGTCCGAGCGGGTTTGGACCGATCCGGACCGTGGGGTGGACGACCTCGGGCGCTCCGAGCACGAGCACCACCTCGTCCCGGGCACGCGGATCATCGACCACTCGGTGGTGCGCTTCCCCGAAGCCGGGCATCGAGGTGACCTGCCGCCCGATCCTGGCCAACTTCGTCTCGGTCGGCACGGGCTACGGCATGGACGCCGACTGGCGCCACGGCATGTACCACGGTCCCGAGACGGTGACGCAAGGCCTCGTGCTCGACGTCGACGACATCAAGGCCGGTCGCGCAGTACGGCATCGTCGACCACCTGGCCGAGTTCTCCTACGACGGCAAGGTCGGCTACGGGCTGCTCGAGCACGGGTTCTTCGGGCCCTTCCGGCGCTACGGCCTGATGGACGGCGCCATGGGGGCAGCCGCCGGACTGAACCGGTGACGTCCGGGTCTGGACGGGGCCGGGCGCCGCGCATGCGACAATGCTTCATGCCCGACGCATCCAGCGTGCTGCTCGAGCGCCTCCAGTCCGCCTTCGACACCGTGCGGCCCGGCGCTGACCCTGTGCTGCGGGTCTCGGACCGTGCCGACTTCCAGGCCAACGGGGCGCTCGCCCTGGCCAAGGAGGTCGGACGCACGCCGCGCCAGGTGGCCGAGGAGGTGGTGGCGGCGGCCTCGCTCGGCGACGTCTGCTCGGTGGTCGAGGTGAGCGGGCCGGGCTTCGTCAACCTCACTCTCTCGGACGCCTTCGTGGCCGGCCTGGTGGCGCGCCCAGTCGGCCGATCCGAGGCTGGGCGTCGCACCGGCGGCGCCATCCCGAGACGGTGGTCGTGGACTACTCGGCGCCCAACGTGGCCAAGGAGATGCACGTCGGGCACCTGCGCTCGACGCTCATCGGCGACTCGCTCGCCCGCGTGCTGGGCTTCCTCGGGCACACCGTCATCCGCGAGAACCACGTCGGCGACTGGGGCACGCCCTTCGGCATGCTCATCGAGCACCTGATCGACACGGGTGGGGCTGAGGCCGCTGAGTCCTTCAGCGTGCGAGACCTGAACGAGTTCTACGCCGCAGCGCGGCGCGCAGTTCGACCGCGATCCGGATTTCGCCGAGCGCAGCCGGCTCCGCGTCGTCCTGCTCCAGGCCGGCGACCCCGAGACGATGCGGCTGTGGCGGATCTTCGTGGCCGAGAGCATGCGCCACGCCCGCGAGGTCTACGAGATGCTCGGGGTTCTCCTCACCGAGGAGGACACCGTCGGCGAGAGCTTCTACAACCCGCTGCTCCCGGTGGTGGTCGACGAGCTGACCGCGAAGGGACTGCTGGTGGAGGACGACGGCGCGCTCTGCGTGTTCCCGCCCGGCTTCGAGAACCGCCACGGCGAGCCGCTCCCGCTCATCGTGCGCAAGTCCGACGGCGGCTACGGCTACCCGGCCACCGACCTGGCCTCGCGTGCGGGACCGGACCGGGCGTCTCGGGGCGACCCGGCTCGTCTACGTCGTGGGCGCCGAGCAGTCGCTGCACCTGCGCCTGGTCTTCGCCGTGGCGGCACTGGCCGGCTACCTGCCCGACGGCACCTCGGCCGAGCACGTCGCCTTCGGCCTGGTGCTCGGCGCCGACGGGAAGAAGTTGGCCAGCCGGCGCGGCGACGGCTCCGAGCGCCTCGTCGACCTGCTCTCCGAGGGCGTGGACCGGGCGGCCGCGGCACTGAAGGAGCGCGACAGCGACCTGCCCCCGAGAGTCAGGCGGCGGTGGCGCGGGCCCTCGGCATCGGTGCGGTCAAGTACGCGGACCTCTCGACCGATCGCAACCACGACTACGTCTTCGACTGGGACCGCATGCTGGCCTTCGAGGGCGACACGGGGCCGTACCTCCAGTACGCCTACGCGCGCATCCGCTCCATCTTCCGCCGCGCCGAGACGGACCCGCCTGCGCCCGGTGGGACCCCGTTGTTGGGCGAGCCTCAGGAGCGTGCGCTGGCGCTGCAGCTCCTGCGCTTCAGCGAGGCGGTGCAGTCGGCGGCGCAGACTTCGAGCCCGTCGAAACTGTGCACTTACCTCTTCGACCTGGCGGCGTCGTTCACGGCCTTCTACGAAGCCTGCCGCGTGCTCGGTCGACGACCAGGACGTGCGCCGGTCGAGGCTCGCCCTGTCCGATCTCACGGCGCGGGTGCTCAAGCAGGGCCTGTCCCTCCTCGGGATGGAGGCGCCCGAACAGATGTGACCGGTTCGCGGACAGCCCCTATCCTCGGCTCCGCACCGAAACACGAGGAGTCGGAGAAGACATGGATCTGAAGGGGACGTCGGCGATCGTCACGGGGGGCGCCTCGGGGCTCGGGGAGGCCACGGCGCGGCTTCTGGCCGAGCGGGGCGTCCGCGTCGTGGTCGCCGACCTGCAGGAGGACAAGGGCGCCCCGCTGGCCAAGGAGATCGGTGGGCTCTTCGCCCGCACCGACGTGACCGACACCGAGCAGGTGATCGCGGCGGTCGACGCCGCTGTGGAGATGGCGCCGCTCAAGTCGCTGGTCAACTGCGCCGGGATCGGCTGGGCCACGAGGACGATCGGCCGGGACGGCGACTACGCCTCTGCGCACGATCTCGACCTCTACCGCCGGGTGATTGAGATCAACCTGATCGGGACGTTCAATTGCATCCGCCTGGCTGCGACCAAAATGAGCCTCAACGAGCCCGACGCCGACGGCGCCCGCGGCGCCATCGTCAACACGTCGTCGGTGGCGGCCGAGGACGGGCAGATCGGGCAGGCGGCCTACTCGTCGTCCAAGGGTGGGGTGGTGGGGCTGACCCTGCCGGTGGCGCGAGACCTGGCTGTGGTGGGGATCCGGGTCAACACCATCCTGCCCGGCCTGATCGACACGCCGATCTACGGCGCCGGCGAAGGCTCGGACGCCTTCAAGGGGAAACTGGCGCAGGACGTGCTCTTCCCGCACCGCCTGGGACGATCCGACGAGTTCGCGACGCTGGCGGTCGAGCTCCTGACGAACTCGTACGTCAACGCCGAGTCGATCCGCATCGACGCCGGCATCCGCATGCAGCCCAAGTAGGCGGGGGTTCTACGACGATGTTGGATCCGGAGTTGGCAGGGGTCGTCGACCTCATGCCGGTGCTCGACCTCGACGACCCGGTGCAGGCCCGCGCCTCGTTCGAAGCACTCATTCTCGACATCAGCCGCGACGTCCCCGGCGCCGACGCGCTCGAGATTCAGGACCGCACCGTGCCCGGGTTCGAGGGCGACCCCGACGTCGCCGTGCGCGTCTACCGGCCGCGCGCCGCTGTCCCCGGCACGCTCGCTCCGGGGGTGCTCACCATCCACGGCGGCGGTTTCATCATCGGGAGCGTGGAGGCCGAGCACGCGGGCTCTGCCCTCATGGCCCTCGGCTCGGGGGCGGTCGTGGTCTCGGTCGAGTACCGGCTGGCTCCGGAGCACCCCTACCCGGCCGGGCTGCACGACTGCTACGCCGCGCTGACGTGGCTGCACGCCGAGGCGACCGCGCTGGGCGTCGACCCGGCACGCGTGGCCGTGGCCGGTGCGAGCGCGGGCGGCGGGCTGGCGGCGGCGACCGCGTTGTTGGCGCGCGACCGGGGCGGACCGCCGTTGTGCTTCCAGATGCTCCAGATCCCCGAGCTCGACGACCGCCTCGACACCCCGTCCATGCGGGCCTTCACCGCGACCCCGTTGTGGAGCCGTCCGCTGGCGGTCAAGAGCTGGGCCGCCTACCTGGGCGGGCTCGCCGGGTCGCCCGACGTGCCCGCGTATGCGGCGCCGGCCCGGGCCGAGGATCTCTCGGGGCTGCCCCCGGCGTACGTGTCCACGGCCGAGAACGACCCGCTGCGCGACGAGGGGATCACCTACGCGCTGCGGATGCTCCAGGCCGGCGTCTCCGTCGAGTTGCACCAGTTCCCCGGGACCTTCCACGGCTCGGCGCTGGTGACGACGGCCGCCGTATCGAGGCGCGCCCAGCTGGAGACCGGGGTAGTGCTCCGGCGGGCGCTGGGGGTGCCGGACCGGTGAGGCCCTGACGCTGATGCGCTCCTTCGACGGTGCCGTGGCGGTCATCACCGGCGCCGGGAGCGGCATCGGCCGGGCCACGGCGCTCGCGCTGGCTGATCGGGGCTGTGCAATTGCCGTCGGCGACAAGGATCCCCGACGCGCCGCCTCCGTCGCGGCCGAAGTCGCCGAGCGCGGCGAGAGGGCGATCGGCGTCGAGTGCGACGTGACGCTCGACGATCACGTTGCCGCACTGCGCGAGGCGACCATGTCGGGCTTCGGCCGGGTCGACGTCGTGATGAGCAACGTGGGCGTCATCGCCAAGGGTCTGCCGATGGACATCCCGCTGGAGGCCTGGACGTCCGTCATGGACGTCAACCTGCTCGGCACTGTGCGCGTGCTGCGCACCTTCCTGCCGGCGCTGCTCGAGCAGGGATCCGGGCACGTGGTGACCACCGGATCGACGGCGGGTCTCTTTCCCTACGCCTACGACCGCCTCCCGTACGCCGCCTCCAAGGCGGGCGTGGTCGCGCTGACCGAGTCGCTCGCGCTCTACCTGCGCCCGCGCGGCATCGGGGTCAGCTGCTTCTGCCCGGCCGGAGTAATGACCAACATCGTGGAGCAGATCCGAGAGTTCGGCCCGGCGACTCCCGTCCAGGCCCCGCAGGTCCCGATCATCACGGCCGAAGAGGCAGGCCGGCTGGTCGTGGAGGGCATCAGGGAGGACAGGCTGATGATCCTGACCCATCCCGACGCGGCCGCCATGGTCGAGCGAAACGCCCGGGACCCCGAAGGCTTCATGCAGTCCCAGATCGAGTACCTGGAGGACGCAACGTGAACGAAGACGAGAGATGGGCGCGCGGCGCCGCAGAATTCACGGACGTGACCGGCATGCCGGCCCCGGCCCGGGGGGACGACTACGTCGCCGACGTCGTCATCGACCAGGTCTTCGCCGAAATCTGGACGCGTCCCGGTCTCACCCGCAAGGAGCGCAGGTGGATCGCCATCTCGTGCGCGTCCATGAGCGCCGCCCCGTTCGCCATGGAGACTCACATCGGCGCGGCGCTCCGTTCGGGCGACATCAGCCTCGAGGAGATGCGCGAGTTCGTCGTGCACTTCGCCGTGTACGCGGGCCATCCCAAGGCGACCGCCGTCCGGGCCGCCCTGGACGCGGCAGCGGCTCAGGTGCCGCAGGGGTGACGTCCTGAGGCTGGCGACAGGCGCTGTCGCCGGCCCGCCAGAGGAAGCCAGAACCCCTGCGCCGCCGCAGTTCGAGTCCCCGCGGGTTCGAACCCTTGGTGCCCTACGGTAAGGCCGTGCGGTTGGTGGGACGCAGATGACGACGGGGACTGTGACGCTCCTGTTCACCGACATCGAGGGTTCTACCGCAGGCCTGACGCGCCTGGGCGATGCGGCCTACTCGGCGGTTCTCGAGGATCATCACCGGATCATCCGTTCCAGCCTGCAGGCGTTCGGCGGTGTGGAACAGGAGACTCGAGGCGACTCCTTCTTTGCCGTCTTCGCGTCGGCGAGTGCGTGTATCAGCGCGGCGCTGCAAATGCAGCGGGACCTGCGAGCCCACAACTGGCCCTCCGGGGAGGAGCTGCGCGTCCGAATGGGCGTTCACACCGGCGAGGCGTCTGAGGCTTCGACCGGCATGGTCGGATACGAAGTGCACCGGGCGGCGCGCATCGCCGCCGTCGGCTACGGAGGTCAGATCCTCGTCTCGTCTTCGACCGTGGCGCTGGTCCAGGACTCGCTGCCCCCCGGTGCATCTGTGCTCCATCTCGGGTCCCACCGTCTGAAGGACCTCCGACGGCCAGAGGTGATCTTCCAACTGATCGCTGGTGATCTCCAGGACCAGTTCCCTCCGCTGCGCTCACTCAACAGCTCGGCACTCTTGAACAATCTTCCCCAATTCATCTCCAGTTTCGTGGGTCGTCACACGGAGGTGGCCGAGGCGCGCACGCTTCTCTCCGATAACCGCCTTCTGACCCTCGTTGGAGCCGGGGGGGTGGGCAAGACCCGCCTCGCCGTACGGATTGCAACTGAGGAAGTCGATGACTTCGCCGACGGTGTGTGGCTCGTGGAGCTTGCTTCACTGGCCGAGCCCGAGTTCCTGACCTCGACCGTGGCCACGGTACTGGGGGTGAGAGAAGAACCGAGCCGACCTCTTCTCGAGACACTGGTCGACGCCTTGTCGGATCGATTCCTACTCTTGGTCCTGGACAATTGCGAGCATCTCCTCGTCGCCTCGGCAAAGGTTGTGGACGCGGTTTTGCGGTCATGTCCCGGTATTTCCGTTCTTGCCACCAGCCGCGAGCCCTTTGGCATCACGGGAGAACGGGTATATCGAGTGCCGTCACTCGCAGTCCCACCGCTCGATCAAGTCCTGAGGGCCGAGAATGCCAGGAGTTTCGACGCGATTCAACTGTTTGTCGATCGAGCTACCGCGCATCTGTCGGGTTTCTGCCTAGATGCCTCCAACGCTTCTCGAGTGACATCGATCTGCCGAAAGCTCGATGGAATGCCCCTCGCTATCGAGCTGGCGGCCGCCCGCGTGTCTTCGCTTTCGGTCGTGGACATCGAAAACAGGCTGGACAACCAGTTCCGCCTCCTGGCGGGAGGCCGACGAGCAACCTTGCCTCGTCATCAAACCCTCAGGGCACTCATCGACTGGTCCTACGACGTTGCTCGATGAACGCGAACAGGCGGTGTTGAGCCGGCTGTCTGTCTTCACTGGGGGATGGGCTCTGGAAGCTGCTGAGGTGGTGTGTTCTGGAGGAGACCCGGAGGCAGCGGATGTGGTGGAGCTCCTCGGCTCGCTGGTGGACAAGAGCCTGGTGCAGACCGATTCTGCCCATGGAGACCTTCGCTACCGGCTCTTGGAGACGATCCGTCAATACTCGGCCGAGAAGCTCTCTCAGAGCTCACAAGCGGAAGAAGACGCGGTCGGGACGCACGCGAGATACTTTCTGGATTTGGCAGAGAAGGCCGGTCCTCACCTTTCAGGAGGCAATCAGGCCGTCTGGTTCGATCTGCTGGAACTCGAGCATGACAACGTGCGGACCGCATTCGCATTCCTCGTGTCCGAACGGGGCTCCCACGAGGAAGCCCTGCGGCTGGCGTTCGCGCTTCGCGACTTTTGGTTCGGAAGCTACCTTCGGGAGGGTACGGACCTGCTCGATGCCGCTCTCGATCGAGTCCCGGCGGAGCCGTCTCGCCTCGGCGCGGCGTGCGGCGTAATCGCAGGCTATCTGCAGCTAGCTCCGATCATTCACGGAACCGCATGACCTGAACTGCGCGCATCCGCGTACGTGCCCTTCTGTCAGGGGAAACTGAGGTTGTCGAGACACTCAATCCCCAACCAGAAGGGCACTTACGAAATGCAAGCTAACAGCACGCGTCGCCTGGTTGTGGCATCGGGCGGTGACCAGGTCGTGGGCCATGTCGGACTGCACGCTCTTGGGGCCTTTGCGGACCGGTTGGGACTCGGAAATGCGCTCTCTTCTCGGATCCCTCCTCGGGGCGAGCGGATGGCGCTTCATGACCGGGGCAAAGTGCTCGTCCCGTCGATGCTGATGCTCGCCGGTGGTGGCGAGAGCTGTGCGGACATCGAGCACCTGCGCGCCCAAGAGGACCTCTTCGGCTCCGCGCCGTCGGACTCGACGCTGTTTCGCGCCTTCCACGAGATCATCGGCCGAGACACGTGACGCGCTGGCCGAGACGATCGCCGAGGTGCGTGCTGAGGTTTGGCGACGCTCGGGCGCCACCAACACGACCGACACCGGTCGTCTTGGACATCGACGCCTCGCTCGTCGAGATCCACACCGAGACCAAAGAGGGAACGGGCCCGCACTACAAGGGCGGTTGGGGGTTCCATCCGATGTTCTGCTTCGCCGATGTCAGCGGCGAGGCGCTCTCTGGCGTGCTGCGTCCGGGCAACGCCGACGGCCAACACGGTGGCCGACCACGTGCGCGTCCTCGACGAGGCGGTGGCCCAGTTGCCCGCCGAGATCGCCCGGGGGCACGGCGCCGGCGACGACGCCGCACTCGTCACCCGGCCCCTCGTGGTGCGCACCGACTCGGCGGGATGCACGCAGGGTTTTGTCCGGGCCGCTCGGGCCCGCAACATCGGGTTCTTCGTCGTGGCCCGCTCAAATGCCCAGGTCCACAGTGCGATCTTCGACACCGTCGGTCTCGAAGAGATCTGGGAACAGGCCCGGCAACAAGACGGGAGCCCTCGCGAGGGGGCGGCGGTGGCCGACCTCTCCGACCTCGTCGACCTGAGCGATTGGCCCGAGGGAACGCGCCTGATCGTGCGCCGCGAGCCGCTGCATCCGGGCGCCCAGCACAGCCTGTTCCCTCAGTCTCGAGTACCGCTACTGGGGTCACTACAGCGACCAGGACGGCGAAGCGGTCGAACTCGACCAGACCATGCGTGCCCACGCCCAGGTCGAGCTGCACATTCCAGCGCCTGAAGGACTCGGGACTCTTGGCCTTTCCCTTCTCTGACCTCGAGGCGAACCGGACGTGGATGGCGACGGTCATGATGGCTGCCGACCTGGTGCGCTGGTTCCAGCTGCTCTGCCTGGACGGGCACCTGGGCCAAGGCACAACCCAAGGCCTTGCGCTGGGGCCTGTTCCACGCTCCGGGTCGCCTCGTGCGAACGGGGCGACGCCACGTCGTGCGCATCCTGAGCGGCTGGCCCAGTGCCGACGCGTTGCTCGGCGCCTATCGAAGACTCGACCTCATCGTCTGATCGATCGCCAACGTCCCGCCAGTCGGCACCCATGGTAGACGAACACGTCCCAAATGATCCCGCGGGTCCGAAATGACCACAGCAACTCGACACCAATGGGGCATCACCACGTTCGGGCGAGAGCGAAATCACGCCGCTCGGACTTCAATCACGCCAATCAATGGATCCTGGGCAACGTCAGGTCATCTCGTGAATGATCGGAGCTAGAGCAAGGTCAATATCAGGTCGCCCAAGCTCGGTTTGAAGATGTCGCTGCATTCGCCACTTCGCTCGGGGATCTGGCCGACGCGTCTCAGGCGTTCGGTGGCTTGGGTCTGTTGGCATTACGGCAAGGCGACATGGACAGGGCTTTAGAGATGGCGGGAGAGTCACTGCGACTGGCCCGAACGTCGGATGACCAGTTCGCGGTCGCAGAGGCACTTCAACATGAGGCGCAAGTGAGGTCACGTCGGGGAGATCCGGCAGCCGAAGTAGGCGCCCGAGAGGCGCTTGCGATATTTCGCGCAATGGACAATCGCTTCGGTATAGCCAGAGTGCTTCAGAATCTCGCGGTTATGGAAGTGAAGCGAGGTGATCTCAGGGCAGCACGCGATCACATTTCAGAATGCCTCGAACTCGGGGAAACAATGCGTGGACCGGGGTGGCTGCACGGAACTCTCTTCAACCGTGGCCTCCTCGAACTGCAGGAGAATGATGCAGTGTCGGCCAAACGAACTTTCACCGAGGCACTGACCGTCGCTGGTCGCGTTGGAGCCCGACCCAACGTCGCTTTCGCGCTGCTGGGGTTGAGCTTCTGTGCCGCAATGACCCACGAGCAGAGCAAAGCTGCCACCCTCCATGGAGCCGCCGATCACTGCTTTCAGACCCTCGGTGAATCACTTGACTCCACCTTGGACGGATACCGGATGCATGACCAGCGACGTCTCCGAACCGAGATGGGCGATTTGGCGTTTGATGCTGCTTATAGTTCCGGCCTCAGCTTGACTCAAGACGAGGCCGTGGATCTCGCTCTGACCCAATTCGGAGACTGAAGGTTGTGGACAACCCAGCCGCGTTGTGTGCCTACCCGCTTTCCAGAAGACGCGAGGTTATCGGTGACCGATCAGGATCAGGATCAGGATCAGGATCAGGATCAGGATCAGGATCAGGATCAGGATCAGGATCAGGATCAGGATCAGGATCAGTTTCGGCCTGCATGGCGCGGGTTGAGGGCGACGGCGTCGACCCGATCATTCACGCGGAATTCTCGGGCGGGAGGCCTCCACCGGGGTCGTCGGGGACGGTCGCCGCCGCGGGCATGGATGTCGGCGAAGCGCTCGGCGAAATGCCAACGGTGCCCTTCGAGGTCGGTCGCTTCGTAGCGCCGCTCACCGTAGAAGGCGTCCTGCAATGGCATCGTGATGATTGCTCTCTCGGCGTACGGCATGCGCGTAGTGCGAGTCGATGTCGTGGACGTAGACCATCATCTGCACGGTGGTGTTCCCCAGGGTTTCCGGGCTGCTGATCTGGTGGACCTCCTCGTTCGCCCGACCGATCATGACCACCCCGCTCCCGGTGCGCAGCCAGGCCAGAAGGTGATCTCCGAAGTCGGTGCGCGCCTCGCGAACCTCGGGGAGGGAAAAGACCGCGCTCCAGGTACTCGAGGGCCGCCCGTTCGTCGTTGTAGGCGAGACGCGGGTAGATGTCGGGCATGCGGGGGAACGGTCGCCGGATCGGGAATGCTGTTCGTGATGCTTGCCATCAGTTGCTCCTTGTGCTGAGTGAACATGGTCGGGTCGGCGGGATCGTGCGGTTGAACGTCGTCAGGACGAAGTCTGCGCAGCCGTTCGATGTCGTCACTCATCGTTCTCTCCCGCTGGGGCTCTCGAGTTCGCGCAAACGTACCCTGGCGCGGTTCAAGCGGGACCGAACGGTGCCGATCGGAATTCCCAGAGCGACCGAGATCTGCTCATAGCTGAGCTCTTCCCACACGTAGAGCACCAGAGCGTCGCGTTCTTCGTCCGGGAGCCGGGTGAGGGCGTGTGCCACCTGCGGCCAAAGGTTTCGGGCGTCGACCGCCGACGCGACGGCCTCGCTCATGTCGACCGGCGCCGACTGCTCGCCGAGAATGCGACCCATCGCCCGCACCCGGCGGACTTCGCCGCGTCGATGGTGTGCGAGCAGCCTGGTGGCGATCCCGTACAGCCACGGCCGGGCCTCTAACCGCTCGAAGTCGTACGTGGCAGCGTCGCTCGAAGGCCACCCGAAAGACTTCGCCCAGGAGAGGATCGGCCTCGTCAACCCCGACGCGGCGCACCAGGTAGCGGAACAGCACCGTCGCGTACCGGTCGAAGATGATCCCAAACTGCTCTGGGTCCTCGATTGAGGACGCGATGACTGCCGAGTCCGTCGCTTTCCCCACTGATCAATTGTTGCCCGCAGGACGGCGTGAGTTCGCGGGCGGGCCGACCCTTCGGTCAGCGGGTCCCCGTTCCGACGAGCAGGCCCACCGCGGCCGCTGCCGCCAAGGGCGCGCTGGCCAGGCCGAGCAGGGCGGCCCGGCGGATTGAGGGCCGACCTCCCGCGGCGCGGGCCGCCTTGAGCCAGAGCACCCAGGCGAGCGAGCCGGTCACGAAGAGGTTCGGGAACACGTTCAGCCCGACCAGGAGGGCGAACGGGTGCGGCGGGGTGCGGGAGGCGAGCAGGGAAGCGGCCGGAAGGTTGTTGACGAGCAGGCTGCCAGACCCCCCAAGGCGGCCGCGCCCCACGGACCGAGGTGCGACTGGAGCGTCAGCGGTCCCGACCAGGCCCGCCCGAGCGCACCCAGTGCGGTGGCGATCCCGAACAGGCCCACCAGGAGTGGGGCGCTCAGCACGCCCAACGCTGCGGACGAGCGCCGCCGCAGCGTGACGACGACGCCGGTGCAGAGGACCGCGACCGCGGCGGGTCCCGGTCGGAGGACGAGCACCAATACCGTGACGACCGCGACCGCCCCGAGGCCGGCTCCGAGCACGGGTCTGCGAGGTGCGGGTCCAGGGTCGAGGACACTCTGAGTCGTCGACGGTGGAGCACGCCGACGACGAGCGCCGTGACGGCTGCGGCGGCGAGGCCGGCTGGAGCCATCCGGGCGAAGAACTCGCCCCCCGAGAGATGGAGATGGCCGAGGACGATGAGGTTGGTGAGGTTCGAACCGGGGAGGAGGAGCGATCCCGCATTCGAGAGCAGCAGGCATGTGTAGAGAAGCGGGACTCCAGGTCGTCCCTGCCGCGGGCGGCGTAGATCACGACAGGAGTCAGGAATGTCACCGCGGTGTCGAGGTTGAGCACCGTCGTGACGGCCACGACCAGGACGGCAGTGCCGACATAGAGCACGCAGCCGCGCCGCCCGGCCCGCCGGGCGAGGGTGCCGCCCGTCCACTCGAACAGACCGTCTTCGTGGGCCACCATCCCGACCAGGAGCAAGCCGGCAACCAGGACGAAGGGGGGCCAGTCCTGGGCCGCCGCCGCGGCCGTCTGGTGCGGGTCGTGCAGCGTCGCGGCCAGGGCGGCGACGGCGCCCAGAGCCGCGAGGCCCCACTCGAGCGAGGTCGCGGCGGGGGAGGGGACCGCCGACGTGCTCGGTGACGCCCCGCGAACGGCCGCCGGTCGGGGTGCTCCATGTCCAGAGCGTGCCACGCGGCCCGACGGCCGAAAACACGCCGCGTCCAGCTCACCCTAGCCCGGGTGCCGGCTTCGACCCGCTCGGGGCCCCGCCGCTGCGCCTTACCCTCCTGGTGGAAATCGAATTGTGCTCGAAGGGAGACCGAAACCATGGCTGACATCCTCTCGGAGAAGGCCCGCACCCTGATCAGCCGGCCGATACTGGCCACGCTCGCGACCGTGAACGCCGACGGATCGCCCCAGGCCACGCCCCTCTGGGTCGACCTCGACGGCGACGACGTGCGGTTCAACACGGCGCGAACACCGCAAGAAGGCCCGCAACGTCACCCGGAACAGCCACGTCGCCATGACCGTGATCGACCCTGACGATCCCTACAACGTGGTGGCGTTCGAGGGCACCGTCGTCGATGTCACGACGGAGGGGGCCGACGATCACATCGACACGCTGGCACAAAAGTACCTCGGCGTCGACTCCTATCCCAACCGCAGGGAGGGTGAGGTCCGGATCACCGTGCGGGTGCGCACCGATCGGATCCTCATGCAGGGATGACCGCTCACGGTCGGGCATGATGGTCCCGTGGCCGAGTGGGTCTACTTCCTGCATCCACCCCGAGACGACTTCGCGCGACCATGACGGACGAGGAGCGCACGGCGTGGCGGGAGCACGCCACGCGCCTGGAGCGGCTGCTCTCCGAAGGGACCCTGGTTCTCGCCGGGCCGACGCTCGGGCACGTGAATACCGGCATCGCCGTCTTCGAGGCGCCCGACGAACCGTCGGCGAGGGCGCTGATGGAGGCCGATCCCGCCATCGCAGGAGGATTCTGTCGGGGCGAGCTCCGGCCCCTCCAGCGTCTCGTTCCTGCGTGGCCGGGACGAGACGCGTCTGATCGACGACGACTCCGTCTGATGGACGAGACGAGGACATCTCCGCACCGTCACCGATGGGCGAGCGGCAGCACCGTCACGCCGGGCTTGGAGGCGCATCCGGTTCCGTGGCGCCAGATGGCGTGGGTCACCTGGCGTTCCTGTGGATCGAGGGCGGTTGGTTTTCGCGCTGTTGGTGCTGTTCATCGCCCTGACCCCCGGACTGGTCCGTCGTCGGGCAGTCTGAACGTCATGGGCCGCACCCGAGTGGGTCGACAGCAGCTCGACCGGGACGAAGGACGTGGTTCGACGACCAGACGGGTCTGGCCGCCGAGCCGAGGACCCGAAGACGAATCGCTCGCTCGTCGCCCAAAGAAGTTGCCGACCGGCCGACCGACGGGCCGACCTTCCGCTGGCCTCGGCGCGGCGCACTCGCTCCGTGGTCCGCAGCGGCCACCGATCGTGCCGGAGTTCTCCTCGGGCGCCAGAAACCCCGGCCGATGCCGTGCGGTCGCACCGGGGGGGCAGGTCTTTGCGTCGCCTTGGGCTCATCCTCGCGGCCGGCGTCGTCGCCGTCATTCTGGTGGTGACCCTGCACAGGGCCTTCGGAAACACCAATTCCTTCTCGATGCCGAGCGAGGCCACCCTTGCCGCCTTGAGCGTGCCCCAGCGCATCGTGGCGATCGCCCAGAGCCAGGTCGGGTACAGCACCGAGCCGTCGAGCTCCTACTGCAACAAGTTCAGCGCCTACTGGAACGCCGGCACGGCGGGCTGCCCGAGTGGCGAGAAGGCCGAGGAGTGGTGCGCCGACTTCGCCGCCTGGGCCTGGCAGAAGGCCGGAGTGCCGTTCACCTACGGCTACGGCCCCGGGGAGATCAACGGCGCCGCCGCCAGCTTCTACGAGTGGGGGGTCGCCAACGGCGAGTGGCACCCGGTGTCGAGCGGATACGTCGCTTCGCCCGGCGACGTGGCGGTCTACGGCCTCTCGCTCGGGGCAAACCCGTCGGCCGTGCACGTGGCGATCGTCACCGACGACGCTCCCGGCCAGGTCGGCCCGGACGTGGTGAACGGGGACGGGGACCGGACCGGGTTCTCCGTCGTCGAGACCGGGACCGACCAGGCGATGGCCGACGCCGGTAACGGCGACTCGACGCTCGCGGGCTACGTGAGCCCGCCCGGGCCCTCCTGAACAGCGGGGAGCGCAGGAGGACGACCGATCCGGCCGGCTGACAGGGTCCCCATCACGCGCTCCGGGCCACAGTGCTGAGGGTGACTCCAGACGTTCGGTCGGGGTGCATCGGCCGGCATCAGAAGATTCAGGCGCCAGAGCGTCCTCACCGGCCGGCGCCGTCACGCGTGGTCCGTTGAGGAACCGGTGGAGTGCGTCGAACGCGAGCGGCGCCGCGGCCTGAGTGAGCGCGAGCACGATCGCTAGGGTGCGCCCGCGCCATTGACTGCGACACGTGGCGCGGCGTCTCGGATCCTTACACCGCCTTATCCGCTGCGGGCAACGATTCGGCAGGGAAGTTCGGTCTTCTCGTTCAAGTGGTAACTCGCACAGACGCGGTGGTAGCCATCCGCCACCCACAACGGCGAGCCTTGGATGAGCAGGACCGGTGAAAGCTTCTTACCAAGCTTGACTTTCTCGAGATCGGCGGCGACCTCCGGGTCGTCTTGCTCGAGCAGGGGCAACGCGGAAGCCCGCAAAATGTCTTTGACAGCGAAGTGAGCCAGACCTTCCTGCTTCCGTAGGGCTTTCACGAGCTTTGCCGCCGAGTCCGGTCCGACCAGCAACGACAGGTAAGACTTTGCTGCCGGATAGTCCTGTGCATCAGGTTCGTCTTTCCAATTTTCAGTTGCCATGCAGCTCGAGCGTAGCGATTGGAACACGCCCGCTTTTTACCAACTGAAGGTCAGCGAGCCATTGCTGCCGTTCAGCCCTGGGGTGCCCCGGACGCACCACCAGCGCCGCAGTTGTTGGAGGACGAGGTCGTGGCGCTCCTCACCGTGCAGACGCTGCAGGGCGCTCCGGCACCGGTATGGTGCGGCGATGAAGTTCAAGGGCTGGCCGGCGACCGCGAGCGAGTTCTTCGTGGGCCTCGAGGCCGACAACACCAAGGCGTACTGGCTCGACCACAAGGACGCCTACGAGCGTGACGTGAAGGCGCCGATGGAGGCGCTGCTGGCCGAGCTGCGCGACGAGTTCGGCGAGTCGCACCTGTTCCGTCCGTACCGCGACACTCGGTTCAGGGCCGACAAATCTCCTTACAAGACGACGGTCGCTGCCAGGGTCGGCGACGGCTACGTCCAATTCTCCGCCGACGGCCTGTTCGCGGGTGCAGGCACGTACCACATGGCCCCGGACCAGCTGGCGCGCTATCGCGACGCGGTCGTCGCCGAGGGTCCCGGACGCAAACTCGAGTCGGTCGTCGCCGCCGCCCGTGCGGCCGGGCTCGACGTCCATTCGCACGAACTGCTGAAGACCGCGCCGCGGGGTTACCCCAAAGAGCACCCGCGGCTGGAGCTGCTGCGCATGAAGGGCCTTGTGGCCTCGCGGGACTGGGCGCCGGCAACGTGGCAGTCCACCGCGGCGGCGAAGAAGCGGGTGGTCGACACCTTCAGGGCCGCTTCGCCACTGGTCACGTGGGTTCGCACCAACGTCGGCGCCTCCGAGGTGACCGAGGGCGGACCGGCGCGTCGCTGAGCCGAGTCGAGCCGGCCCGTTCAGGCGGCGCGAGCCGCCTTGACCTCAGTGGTCTCGTCGGCGCTCGAGAGGGCCCGCCACAGCTCGCGGTAGCTGTCGTAGGTGATGGTGTCGGTCACGTACCCTGCCCGCTCGAGTTCGGCGTGGAACGCGGGCAGGTTGCGCCAGGGCACGCCCATGTCCACGTGGTGCGCCAGGTGCCAGCCGGTGTTGTAGGGCACGACCCAAAAGCGAGCCAGCAGGGACTGGCGCACGTGGTGCGTCGTGGCGCGGCGGTCCGGGCTCCGCTCCATGCCGCCGTGCTCGGCGATCGATCGCAGGCGGTTGATGACGCGCCACTCGGTCATCCACGGCAGCCACCACAACAGCGGGTAGATCCACCAGCGCCCGGTGGCCGCCCACATCAGCGCCCACAGCACCGCCTGCACGGCGAAGATGGAGAGGCCGATGGGCCGGAACGGCTTGTGCCGTCGTGTTCTTCACCAACGGTACGAAGTTCTTCCAGCCACTGATGCCCACCGCGTCGCGGACGAGACGGCGCCGCAGCGCGCGTCGCGTGCAGGGATAGGGTGCGTAGAACGCCAGGTCCGGCTCGTTCGGGCCGAATTCGTCCTTGTGGTGTGCGAAGTGCGACGCGGCGGTAGAGCTGCACCGGCGTGAAGACCGGGTAGGCGACGATCCACATGCCCACGAAGTCGTTCCAGCGCTTGTTGGTGAACAGGAGCTTGTGCGCGGCCTCGTGCATCAGAATGGCGAAGCGGGCGTACATGGGTCCCATGAGCACGAAGGCGATCAGGTAGCTCCACCACTGGTCGATCCACACGGCGCCGCCGATGATCGCAACAACCCAGAACCAGACCGTCGCGACCGTGAGAGCGTTGCGCCCGTCGTCGATGCGGCGCAGCTCGGCCCGCACCTCGGGGATGGCCATCCCGTTGGCCTGCAGCCGCTCGCTCGGCAGGACGTCGGGACGGTCGGCCGTGTCGGGGACCATGGTGGTGGTGCGGCCCATGTGTCTATATTACGCTGAAGATTCAAGTGTCGCAAGCACGTAATACGAGCCAGGGCACGGAGCGGACCGGTGGGCCGATGGCGGCGCGTCGCCCTTCACCGCCCGGTCGGTGCTGGCCAGCGCGCTGCTCGGGATGGACCCGCCAGAGCTGCCGGTGGCCCAGCTCGTCCGGCTGACCGGGCTGTTCGGCATCAGCGAGAACCGGGCTCGGGTGGCGCTGAGCCGCATGGTCGCTTCCGGCGAGGCGACGACGGACGGATCCGGGCGCTACCGCTTGGCCGGACACCTGGCAGAGCGCCAGCTGCGCCAGTCTTCGAGCCGGGCTGGGGCGACCGGACCCGATGACGGCACGTGGTGGCTGGCCGTGGTGACCACGGCCGGAAGCACGGCCGACGTCCGCGGTGCCCGCCGCCGTGCCCTGTCCTACGCCCGACTGGCCGAACTGCGGGAGGGCGTCTGGATGCGGCCGGCCAACCTGGCTCTCCGCCTGCCCGGTCTGTTGGAGCCTGACGTCGAGACGATGACGGCGCGGCCCGACCGGCCCGCCCAGCTGGCAGCGCGGCTGTGGGACTTCGGGGCGTGGTCGGCGCGGGCCGGCGCCCTGCTCGAACGGCTCCACCGGGTTGACCCGGACCGGCCTGAGGCCCTGGCGCCGGGTTTCGAGCTCTCGGCCTCGGTCCTGCGCCACCTCCAGTCCGACCCGCTCTTACCCCCCGAGCTGCTCCCGGCAGGGTGGCCGGGCGCCTCCCTGCGTTCGGCCTACGACGCATGGGACGCCCGCTACCGCGCCACGTTGCGCGAGTGGAGCCGGGCTCACTGAGCACGGGGCCGCAGCCTGCTCCGCAGTCGTGAAAGCCTTGCAAATGATTGCAGCACGACGTAAATTAAATTACTGCGAACCAGCCGGCGCCGTCTCCCTCCTCCTTGGAGGCGGCGCCGGCGTATTTTGTGGCCGGGGTGGGTCGGGTTTTCAGGCCGGTTTCTCCCAGACCGAGACATGGCTCCCGCTCTCGTTCGTGAACGGTGAGCGGCGCCAGTCGGCCCAGCGCGCCTGCGGCGCCAGCCCGGCTAACCGCGCCATGAGGTCGAGCTCCGAGGGCCAGACGTAGCGGAAGGGGGCCGAGAACGTCTCGAGGCGTCCGTCGACCACCCAGTAGTGGTGCGACCATGACCTCTGGGTGGCTACGTCGTACTCGTCGAATCCGAGGTGGGTCGGTGTGACCGCGAAGGCCCGCACGGTCTCGCCGGGCGGGAGGCGTCGAAGTTGCGGGACGAGGACCTCGACGACGAAGCGGCCCCCTGGTTCCAGATGGCGCGCGACATTCAGGAAGCAGGCCACCTGCTCCTCCTGCGAGGTGAGGTTCATGATCGTGTTGAGTACGAGGTACGCCAAGCGGAACGCGCCCTCGACCTCGACTCGCACCGTGGCGAAATCGCCCGTCGTGACCGTCACCGCCTGAGAGCCGGGCTGGGCCCGAAGCTGCGTCACCATGTCCTCGGAGATCTCAATACCGTGGACGCGCACGCCGCGGCGGCTGAGCGGGAGAGCGAGGCGGCCCGTGCCCACCCCGAACTCGAGCGCGGCACCCCCGCGGGCCTCCTCGGCCAGGAAGGCCACGGCCGGCTCGACGACCGCCGGCGCGAAGATCTCCGGCCACCTGCTCTCGTACCCGGTCGCAATGGAGCCGGTGAAGCGGTTCTCAGGCATCGGCTCCATAGTGCCCGAGGGCACCGGCCCGATGCATCAGGCGCGGGACTGGCTGACCCAGGTCTCGTACATCTCGGCGTAGTGGCCGCCGAGCGCCACCAGCTCGGCGTGGGACCCCACCTCGAGCAACCGGCCGTCGCCGACCACGACGATGCGGTCGGCCCGCATGGCCGTCGAGAGCCGGTGGGCGATGAGCACGGCGGTGCGACCTTGGAGCAGCACGTCGAGGGCCGCTTCGACGAGGGTCTCGGACTGGAGGTCGAGGTTCGACGTCGCCTCGTCGAGGACGAGGACCCTCGGCTCGGCCATGAACGCCCTCCCCAGCGCGATCAGCTGGCGTTCACCCGAAGAGAGCGACTGGCCCCGCTCGTGGACCGCCGTGTCGAGGCCGTAGGGGAGCCGGTGCACCAAGTCGTCCAGCCCGACCCGGTGCACGGCGTTCCACACCGCGTCGTCCGGCGCGCCCGGGCGGGCGAAGGACAAGTTGTCCCGGATGGTCCCGGCGAAGAGGAACGGCTCCTGGGGCACGACGCCGAGCTGGCTGCGCAGCGACTCGAGTGTGACCTTCTTGAGGTCGTAGCCGTCGATGAGCACGCGACCGGCTACCGGGTCGTAGAAGCGGGTGACCAGCTTGGCCATGGTCGACTTGCCCGCCCCGGTGGCGCCGACGAACGCCACGGTCTCCCCGGGCTCAATCGTCAGGTCGACGTCGTGGAGCACAGGGACGGCCGGGTCGTAGCCGAACGACACGTGGTCGAAACGGATTTCGCCGCGGATCTGTGGCAGCGGCACCGCGTCGGGGGACTCGCTGACGCTGGGTTCGTTCTCGAGCAGCGTGCGGAGCTTGGACACCGACGCCTGGCCCTGCTGGAACGTGTTGTACTGCTGTACCAGCAGCTGAATCGGCGAGAAGAACCGGTTCACGTAGAGGAAGAACGCCGTCAGCTGGCCCAGGTTGATCTCCTGGGGATGGTGGAGGTACATGGCGCCGCCGACGGCCAGGATGATCAATTGGCCGAAGACGCTGATCAGCTGCGAGCCCGGACCGTAGACGGCGTTGATGCGACCGGTGTAGTTGTTGGCGTCGCGGTAGCTGCCCACGACGTCGCGGTGCGTCTCGACGTTGTAGCGCTGCCGGTTGTGCGCCGTGACGATGCGCACGCCCTGGAGGCTCTCGGAGAGATCGGCCAGGACCAGTGCGATGCCGTCGCGCACCTTCTCGTAGCCGCGCTCGGAGGCGCGCCTGAACCAGATCGACATGAGGAGCAGCGGCGGCAACACGGCGAACACGGTGATGGCGGCGAGCTTCGCGTTGGTGGCGAAGAGGATCACCGTGATCACCACCATGGTGAGCCCCTGAATGGCGAACTGGGCCAGCCCGTCCTGGAGCAGCTGCTGGAGGTTCTCGATGTCGCTCGTCATCCTGCTCATGACGACGCCAGCCTTCTCCTCGGTGAAGAAGTCGAGCGAGAGCCGCTGCAGGTGCCGGAAGACGGTGATGCGCAGGTCGTTCATGACCCACGAGGCCAGGCGCCCGGTCACGCGGGCCTGGCCCCACTGCGCGCCGGCCGAAACGCCGACGGCGACCAGGTACAGCGCGGATGCGACCACGACCACGGCGAAGTCGTAGTGGGGCGGCGTCAGGCCGTGGTTGATGGCGTAGGAGACGAGGCTCGGGCCGAGCTGGGTGGCCAGGCTGATGATGGCCGACGAGCAACGCGGCCAGGGCGCACATGCCCGGGTACTCCATGAGCAGGCCCGCCGAGGGACAGCCGCTTCTTCTCGTGCTCGGACGGGAGCTGCGTGAAGACGGCGTCGGACTCGCCGCGCTCGGGCTCCTCGGCCAGCAGCAGGTCGACCCCGCCCTGGAGCTCCGGGGGGATGCCGCCGAAGGGCAAACCCGCCTGGGCCGAGCCCGGGGACCCGCCGCCGCCCATGGGCGGCCCGCCTCCCGCGCCACCCCACATCAGATCGCACCGCTTTCGGGCTCGAGGACCTCGTAGCTTTCGGGCTCGAGGACCTCGTCGTCCAGTCCCAGTCCCTCGGCCCGCGTCTCCTCGGCCGCGTGCTCGTCGCTGGCCACCTGGGCCAGCACCTCGGCGTAGAGGGGTGTCGTCGCCAGCAGCTCGGCGTGGGTGCCGTCGGCCACGATCCGCCCGTCGTCGAGCAGAACGACGCGGTCGGCCAAACTGATGGTCGAGAGCCGGTGGGCGATGATGAGCGTGGTCCGACCCTCCATCAGCACGCGGAGCGCCGAGTGGATCCGGTGCTCGACCTTCACGTCGATGGCGCTCGTGGCGTCGTCGAGGATCAGGATGGGGGGGTTCACGAGCAGCGCCCGGGCGATCGCGATGCGCTGGCGCTGCCCGCCCGAGAGCGTGTAGCCCCGTTCGCCGACCACGGTGTCGTAGCCGTCGGACAGCCGGTTGATGAACCCGGCGGCGCCGGCGGCCTCGGCGGCGGCCCGCACCTCCTCCATCGGGGCGTCCGGGCGGCCGTACGTGATGTTGTCGCGGATCGAAATGGAGAACAGGAACGGTTCGTCGAGGACCACGCCGATATTTGCCCGCAGGCTGGTGAGGGTGAGGTCTCGCACGTCGTGCCCGTCGACGCGCACCGTTCCGCCGGTCGCGTCGTAGAAGCGCGCCAGCACCCGGGCCACGGTGGACTTGCCGCTGCCGGTACGCCCGACCAGGGCGACCGTCTCGCCCGGGCGCAGGTGCAGGTTGAGGTGGCGCAGCACGCCACCTCGCTCCCGGAGCCGTTCGCGCTTACCGGCTCGGTGCCCGCGGAGCCGTTCGTCCCTGCGACTGCGGTGTGCGAGCCGTCTGCTCCGCCCGCGGCGTCCTCACCCGTGGCGTCCTCGCCGGCGGGATCCGGGCCCGCGGGCTTCGATCCAGGCTGTCGGAGGCGTAGGCGAAGGAGACGTCGTCGAACTCGACGTCGCCCTGGGAGTCGACCAGGTCGATCGCGTCGGGACGGTCCACGATCGACGGCTTCTCGTCGAGGATCTCGTAAATGCGCTCCGCCGAGGCCGAGGCGCGCTGGCCCATCATGATGAGCATCCCGAGCATCATGAAGGGCGCCTGCATCATGACGAGGTAGAGGTTGAACGAGATGATCGAGGCCACGGGCAGGCCGTCGTGGATGACCATCCAGCCGCCGACGAGCAGGACGAACACCAGGCCCACCTGCGAGAGGTTCTGGATGAGCGGAGCGAACCGCGAACGCAGGTCCGCGTCCTTGATGTAAGCCCACTGCACCCTGTCCGCCGCCGTCGCCAGCTGGCGCAGCTGCTGCTGCTCGGCGG
Organism: uncultured Acidimicrobiaceae bacterium; assembly: GCA_963767195.1. Classification (GTDB taxonomy): domain Bacteria; phylum Actinomycetota; class Acidimicrobiia; order Acidimicrobiales; family RAAP-2; genus Bog-473. The sequence continues at coordinate 400,896 of CAVYDA010000003.1, forward strand.
CGAAGCCGCGGACGACGCGTACGCCGTTCACGTTCTCGTCCACCACGGTCGCCACCTCGGCCAGCCTCGACTGGATCAGCCAGGAGACCGGGAAGAGCCAGTGTCGCATCCTGATACCCGTCAGGTAGATGAAGGGCATGGCCGCCATGGCCACGAAGGCGAGCGGCACGCTGATGGAGAGCATGAAGCCAAAAGCGACGACGGCGATGGAGCACTGCACGAGGATGGATGGCGCGAACGTCAGGTACATCTGCACCGAACGGATGTCCGAGTTTGCCCGCGAAATCAGCTGCCCCGACTGCACGCGGTCGTAGAAGGGGAACGACATGCGCGTGAAGTGCTCGTAGAGGATGTTGCGCAGGTCGAATTCGAGCGAGTAGGCGACCTTGAACAGGTTCCCTCGGGCGATGTAGCCGAACACTCCGGTCAACAGGGCGAGCACGGCGATGAGCTCGATGTAGCTGTGCAGCGGACGGGTGCGCAGGATGAGCGAGTTCGTGATCGCCTCCTGCAGGATCTTCGGGAGCCACACCTGGATGATCAGCCCCAAGAACGAGAAGATCAGTGCGCTGAAGAACTGCACCTTGTGCGCCATCAGGATGGGCATGGCCCGCTTGACCCACGTCTTGGTCCGGTCCGGGTCGACGGTCGCCTTCGGCGCCTCGTACTGGCTGAGCGCGCCCATGGGCACGTACGCGGCGAACGGCAATCCGAGCGCCGGCTTCTCGGGGGCCGCCGCCCCGGCTCTCCGCCATGACCGTTCCCGGCGGCACCGGCCGGAGTGGCCCCAGGTTCGAGCCTGTCCTCGGTCTTGCTCACTGGTGCGGGCCCTTCTGCGGCTGGCCCGGGCCCTCCCGGTGCGCCGCCATGGCGCGGCCCCACAGCTCGAGCGAGCGCAGCGCCGTGGCTTCGTCCTTGTCCGGCAGGTGACAAGCGATGGACTCGAGGTAGGCGTCTACGGCCCGGTCGGCTTCGGCGAGGATGTGCACGCCCTCGTCGGTCAGGCGCACCGCCACCCGCCGGCGGTCGCTGTCCTCCTGGCGGCGGTCGACCAGCCCGCGGGCGACGAGGCCGTCCACGATCGCAGTGATGGACGGCCGCCGGACGGCGAGGCGGTCGGCCAGGCCCGAGGCGGCCGAGGAGCCCTCGGCCAGGATCCCGAGGACCCGGAACTGGGGGAGGGTGAGGTCGACCCCGGCCAGGGCCACCTCGACCCGCTTGGCCAGCCAGGCCGCGACGCGGCCGTAGGTCCCGAGCACCGGTTTGGCCGGGCCGGCCTTCGGCGCGGCGGTCGTGGGCTTAGAGGGAGGGGAAGTCACGGACACTTCGACCATCATACAGTTAGGTTCTCTAACTACGCTTCAAGGGCCGGGGAGGCACCACCATGGCAACCGTCGACTTCCGGACCCGGCTCGAGGGCGACGCCGATCTCCTCGACCTGACCGAGTTCCTCGAAGATCGGATCCCCGCGTCTCCTCAGGTACGCGGTCGGCAGGTCGGCTTCGCCGCGACCCGGCTCGGCCTTGTTCCCCTCACGCTCGACGTCGAGGGGAGCGAGCTGACGCTGGTCCCGGACGACGATGGCCTCCAGGTGCGACAGGGCGTAGACGACGCACTCGTGGTCGCCATGGACCGTGGGGGATTCTCCGAACTGATGCAGGACATGGCTTCGACTTTCGGCCTCCAGATGACCGGACGCGCCGAGGTCCGTCGGGGCACGGTCGACTCATTCGTCGAGTGGGAACCCCTTCTGCGCTATCTGCTCGACGGCCGTCCGGGTCTACGAACCCGGTCTCGTCGAATTCAATGACGGTGACGGTGCGCCGCTCGACCTGCATCGGGCGTTCGCGCTCGAGGACCCGCCCGAGGAGATCGGCCACTTCCTGGCGGAGGCGGGTTTCCTCCACCTCGAGGGCGTGTTCACCGAGGAAGAGATGTCGGCGGTGTCGGCTGAGCTCGACGACGCCATGGCGTCCGCCGAGCGCGACGACGGCGCGTCGTGGTGGGCCTGCACGGAGGGGGGAGAGTGGTACCCCTCGCGGATCCTCGGTTTCAACCAGAATCAGAAGCGCTGCGAGCGCTCCTGCACTCCCCAACGGTTCACCGCGATCGGAACCTTCACCGACGATCGTTACGTGCAGCGTGACCCCGAGGTCGGCGACTCGGCCGAAGGCCTCCTGAAGAAGGTGGGCGTCGTGGAAGGTATCTCCGACGTGAGTTGGCACAAGGACTGCGCCATGGGGGGGCACAGCCGGCACTGCTGCGGCCTCACCGTCGGGATCTCGGTCACGGGAGCAGGGCGCGAGAACGGCGAGCTCGGGGTCGTCGCCGGATCGCATCGCGCCAACGTCTCGCCTATCGGCATCGCCGATCTCGACCTCCCACGGGTTCCGCTGCCGACGCGCACGGGTGACGTAACGGTACATTGCTCGTGCACCTTGCACATGAGCCGTCCGCCCGTCTCAGCGGAGCGCCGCGTCGTCTATACCGGGTTCGGTCTGGCGCCCCGTGCCGGTGAAGAGCGTCCGCGACGTTCTCCGGCAGAGATCCGACGTGAGCGCGCCGCGCTCAACGATCAGGTGAGGAGGCAGCAGCACGACCAGGTGCTCACCTCGCGCACCGCAAGCTACGAGTTGTAGGGCCACCCGAGGTACTCGCCGTCTTAGTTCGAGCGGCCGCGAGAACCGCCTACGTCTCGCCGCAGGTCAGCTCAATTTCTGGTCCATCACGCCCGGCTCCGGACGTCCAGCAAGACGCGGGCCGCGTCGCTCCGGGCCATACCGCCAAGCACCTTGGAACCTTCGCGCAGCGTCTCGCCGACGAAATGCGTCGGACCGCTCGCCAGGTTGGCCAGGGCCTCGGAGACGACTTCGTCGGGAGTCGCGGCGCCCGGAATCGGTGTGCCGTCGTCGTCGCTGGCCAGGTTCCCCCGCTCGGCCAGAAGGCGGCGCAACGCAGGAGTATCGGTGACGCCGAGCACGAGCGAGAGGACGTCAACGCCGTGTCTGGTGGAGCTCGGCCCACAAGGCCTCTCCCATGACCAATCGAAGGCCTTCGAGGCGCCGTAGGCGACCATCCGACGGGCCCCGACCAGAGCAGCTCCCGAGGTGACCAGGACGATCCCCCCGTGTCCACGCTCGACCATGCGAAGGGGCGAAGTGATGGCACAACTGCATGGGAACGAGGCAGTTGCGTTGCACCAATGGCCACGGCGGCGGCGACGGTGCGCTCCAGGAACGGCACGAAGTTGGGATCGGCACCGGCGCAGTAGACGAACAGGCCGACGGCGAGATCCGACGTCGCTTCCATGACGGTGCCGGCGCCGGTCACGTCAGCGAGATCGACCACCAGCGTGCGGGTGTCGACCGACCATCGACGACGAATGTCCGCCGCAGCCCGTCGAGCAGCGACCCGCGACGTGAGATGAGCACGACGTTGACTCCGCGTGCGGCCATCGCCCGTGCGAACGCCAGACCCACTCCCTCGGAGGCGCCGGCGACGACGGCCCAATCTCCGTAGCGCTCGCTGAACTCGGTCATGCTTGCGCACAGCTTCAGCGTCGGTCCGACATCAGTTGGAACCCACTCGGGGTCGAGCTGGCGCAGGAACAGGTCGCATCGCTTCTCTTCGTCGGTCTCTCCGAGGGCGGCGGCCGCTTGGCGCAGTGCGTCGAGCGAGCGCAAGAAGCCCCGGTTGGACTCGTGCCTCCAGCGCACGTAACCCGAGCCGCGCCAGCCGGCGGCGCGCAAGGCGTCGAGACCCCGGTGGTAGCCCACCCTGGCGTAGGCGTAGCGATCGACCGGGTCGGTGGCCAGCTCGGCCAGGTCTGCCCAGGCCTGAAGACAGCGGGGATCGCGCGCCGCAACCGCGGCGACCGCGTTGCGGCGTGGCTCAGGCGGGAGCGCCGAAGCCGAGTCGAGTGCGTCGGCCTCGGCCCGGGGCAGGGGATCGAGCGCGATGTCGGGGCTTCCCGACGTGAACTGCACCTGGTGCTCGGTCATGGCGACATCGTACGGGGAGGGGTCCGATGCCGGCAAAGCGAGCTCGGACGCAGACCCGCCAGGCGTCAAGGTCGTCACGCGCCGGGGCCCCAGGCTCATAGCCCGGGGCCCCTGATGTGTTTCCTTAAAAGGCAGGAAACAGGTTCTCCTGATTTCGGTCCAGCGTCGCTTACGCCTTGGTGGCGAACCACGAGTAGGTGCCGATGGCGCAAATGCCGATGCCCGGAGCTCCGGCAGTGTTATATCCCGAAGCCGTCTTCTTACCCTTGAGAACACAGTTTCCACCCCCGATTTCCGTGAACTTCACATGCTTGTTCGCCTTGACCTTCACGTTGTAGTGCTCTACATCACCGCTCGACGGTGTTGACGGTGGTCGCCATTTTCCCGTCACGCTCATGTTGTACGTGAACCCGCCTGGGTTGATATTGAGCAGGTAGTTGTGGGTCGACCTCGGAGACACTTGCGCCGTGGGGCAGGTCGACCCTCCCCCCAACGGATCCGCGGATGCGGCAGACGCCGACCCGACGCCGGCTGCACACACAACGCAACGGAGGACAACACCATGCAGGGCACGACAAGGAACTTGATACGCATCTCTTCCACCTTTCATGTCGGATGATCAATTCGGAAAAGAAAGGGGCCCACGAGATTCCGCCAAGCAGCCGACGCAATATCGACTAACCCGATCCGCCTCTCATTGATAGCGCCGATACGCGCCCAGATACAAGGCCTATTGCTCGTCATCTCTGAAATATTGCAGTGAGGCACACTTACTGAGAAAGTCCTGAGGAAACAGTCCTTTATTGAGCCGAAAACCAAGGCGATTTCCGGTTTTCCTGAGGAAAACCTGAGGAAATCCTGAGAAGTACATGGTCGTTTCCCGTGAAATGGTGCGTCCGGATTCTACGTATGGCTGGGGAATTCCTGGGAAGTACGTTCACTCGCTACCCTGGAATGGTGCGGCTGGATTCCTTGTATTTCTGAGGAGACTCCCACGTGTGTCAGCGGCGCGGATAGCGATTCCTCGCGCCCTTGCCCGATGGATCACCGCACGAATGGAGCGATGTGGATCGGTCGCAGCGGCTGGTGACCGCAGCCACGAAGTGACACGGATGCGGCGGACGGGCCACGGCGCGTTTCGATCGCCTGTGCCTCCGAGTTCTTCGAGTGCAGGCGTCCAGCGCCAGCGAGACCGGCCGAGGACGACGGGTCGAGGTACAGCGCAACACGCCGGGGTTCACGATACGGGCCGCCGTATCAACGGCTCGACGAGCTGACCGAGACATGCGGAACCTCCCAGGCAGTACGCGGAACCGGGACGGCAACCGGGATACATCGCCATTCCACCTCGCCGTCACGATGCGACCGGCGCGCCAAAGTGGCGTCTATGCCGGCTCCCAATCGACCGCCGACGCCGTAGGAACCGAGACCGGAATCTTCCGGCACAGAGCTTCCTCGGGTGAGTCCCGTCGGACCGCGACGGCACCGGCGAACTCGGCCGCGTCCGGGACGGTCTCTCGGGCACCGAGTCCGGTCCCGGCTTCACCGGCGGCGATCGGGGCCGCGGCGAGGCGTGCACCTCAGCCCGCCACGCCGCCATCGTGGGGGGAGTGGCCAGGAGGGGTCCGGAATGTCGCCGCCCGGGGGACCGAGCGGTACTGTCGGCCGACGATGACTCCGCCGGACGCGCCGATTCCGGGGCCCGCCACGGGCTTCGGTCATCATCCCGGCCTGCGGGGCCGCGAACGCGAGGCGCGGGAGCTGGCTGACGTCTTGCGCCGCCTGGTGCGGTTGTCGGTGAGTACGGCGCCATCCGCCGCCGCGACCGAAAGGCTGGCGGCGCGGCTGGCAGCAGTGGCCGACGAGCTCGAAACCCATTGCCCGACGTCCCGCTCCCTCGCTTCGTCGGTCCGGAGGAGGACGGGCCCGTCCAAGGATGTCCCCCTGGGCAGCGCCATGCCCTACGACGTGGTGGTCGGTCCTTTCAACCCGTTGGCCCTGCCGGTCGTGCTCGACTTCGAGCCGCCCAAGGCACTCGGACGGGCCTCGTTCGACGTCGCGTACGAGGGCGCGCCGGGCTGCGTGCACGGGGCAGTACTGGCCGCCACCTTCGACATCGTCCTCACGGCGGCGAACGCGATCGCCGGCGCGACCGGGCCGACGGTTCGCCTGGCGCTGCGCTACCTGCGTCCGACGCTGACGGAAGAGGAGGCCGTGTTCGAGGGCTGGGTCACCGAAGTGACCGACCGGAGGGTCCACTCCTTGGGACGGATCGTGCAGGGCGGCATCGTCACCGTCGAGGCCGAGGGTGAATTCGCGGTCTTCAACCGGGACGGGGTCGACGAGATGGCCTCGTCTCGCCGGCGAGCCTTCGATGCGGCCGTACGCGTGCGACGGCTCGCGCCGTAGCGCCAGGGGCAGCTAGCGGTGCGCCAATCCCTGAACCCCTCCCGCGACCCGGCGGACTACACCTTCACCCACCGTGTACGCACCCGCTTTGCCGAGACCGACGCCATGGGGATCGTGCACCACGCCGCCTACCTTTCCGTACCTGGAGGAGGCGCGGGTCGAATTTCTCAAGTCGATCGGTCACCCCTATCAGGATGTGCGCGCCGGAGGCGTGGACTTCGCCACGCTCGAAGCCTCCGTCCAATACCGCAAGGCGTTGTACTTCGACGACGAAGTAGACGTGGCTCTGGTGGTCGGCGCCGTCACGCGTGCCACCTTTCAGGTGGCGTACCTCCTCTCGGTCGGAGGTGACGTGCGGGCCACTGCGGTGACGGTGCATGGCGCAGTCGACACGGCGGCCGGCCGGCGCGTTTGCCCGCCTGGGTACGCGAGGAACTCGGGCCGGCGTTCGTGACCGGGCCGGTCAGGCCGTACCCTGGGCCGCGCCGACCGCTCTTCGCTCCAGCCCTCGGGTCGAGGGCCACACGAACACGCCGTCTACCCTCACGCCGACGGTCACGGGATGGGTCGGGGGGAGCGACGCAGACGGTGAGCCGTCGGCCGTGCAGGGGGAGAACTGTGGCCCAGCGGCCCGTCGGCCCGAGGGATTCAGGTCCTTGTTCTCTTGGACTTTGAAGAGCGACTGGTGCGTGCACCACAGCACCTGGTGGGGGCCGACGTCTGACATGGCGCCCGTGGCCACATTGAGAAGGGCGCGGGTGCCTGAGCTCAGGTTCACCATCAGATGGCTCGCGTCCAGGAATGCGGTGTCGCCGTTGACGAGCGCGTCGACGTCGCGGACAGCTCGGGTCCACGAGACCGCTCCCGTACCGGCGTCGAAGCCCTGCAGTCTGAGACGAAGCCCCGTCGTACGCCCCGGCGGACCCGCGCCCATGCGTCGCAGAGAGCTTGCCGGTGAAGAGGCAGTCGAACGGAGGGATGAGGAACCCGAGCGACCCGCCGCACTGGAACTGGCCCGGCAGGGCCCACTCGGTCCCGCCCGAGGCCAGCGAGATGCCGACGGTCCGGGCGTCGTCGAGGCCGTCGGAACGGTCGGCGTTCGTCGCACCGGCCGTGCCGACCTCGGTCGAACCGAAGGCGAGGAAGTCCCAGCCGTACGTGGGGTCGTAGCCGCTGCTCCCGAAGAGCTGGCTGAAGGTCTTCGTCCAGGCGACCGATCCCGCGGAAGACAGCGCTTCGAGCGTCGGCGTCTTGGCGTCCGTTTGATAGAGATCCTGGTCGACCGCTTCGAGCGGACCGGTGAGCGCCGCGACGGGCCGTCCCGTCGCTGGGTCGACGGCCGCCATGGTGGTCGCGGCGTTGCTCTCGTACCCGATCAGGCAGAAGTCCCGACCGCGAGCGCACGGTGATGGGACGTCGGAGACGAGAAGGTGCTGCGGGCCTCGCCAGGCCAGCGCTCCGGTGGTGGCGTTGACGCCGTCGACGTCGACGAGGGCGCCCGCTCGGCCGTCGACCGGCACGAGGTCGACGGCCACGTTGTCGATCACGTACAGCGTCGGAGCCAGACCGGGATCGATGGCGGACATGCCGTAGGGGCGAGACCACGCGACCCGTCCCGTGTTCGGGGCGATCCCCTCGAGGCGGAGGTCGTGCGCGGCGTCGACGGTGATGACGACGGCCGAGCCCTCGCCCGCCACGGGTCCGCCGACGACGTCGAGCGGGACGGTCGAGAGTCCGCCGGTCGTCGCGCCCGCCGGGGCGGGACCAGTCACCGAGGCGATCACTCCGAGGAGCCCAGCCAGCACGTGGGCGAGCGCGCCGCCCGTCGCTGGGCGCACCCGGGACAGGCCCGGGACGCACGTGCTCATGGGCGCCATTCAACCACGGTCGTTCCGCTGAAAGGCTCCGCCTGTACCGAACAGTCGGGCGGCGCCCCGAGGCGCGGAGCGCACGGTTCGGGCGCTCCACCCGAGCTCTCCATGCCCACCAACGAGCGGGATGCGGTGCGACAGAGTTCCACTTCGCCCACGCTCTCGAGGAGGTCTACGGCGAGCCGCTCGCGGGTAGGTAAGACTCGTGAAGGTGGACGCAACGGAACCACTCGGCACGGGCGCAGCCGTTCTGGGCGGTTCGGACGGAGTGCCGGTCGGATTGGAGGTCAAGAAGGGAGGCCTCGGGTCGGCGGGACAGGCCCTGGCCCTCGCCACGCTGTGCGGCGTCCTGTTCCTGACTTTTTTGGACAACACGATCGTCAGCGTCGGGCTGGCCAACGTGCAGTCCGACCTCCACGCCGGGGTCACCTCGCTGCAGTGGGTGGTGAACGGGTACGCGCTGACATTCGCCGCCTTCATGCTGGCCGCGGGCATGCTCGGCGACATCCTGGGGCGGAAGAAGATCATGCTCGCCGGTGTCGGCGTCTTCTGTGCCGGGTCCGTGTTCGCCGCGGTGGCACCCAACGTCGGCTGGCTCATCGCAGGCCGGGTGATCATGGGCGTGGGCGCCGCGGCGAGCGAGCCGGGCACGCTCTCCATCATCCGCCACGTCTATCCCGACCGCGAGACCCGGGCGGACGCCCTGGGCGTGTGGGCCGCGGTCTCGGGGCTCGCGCTCGCGCTCGGGCCGGTCATCGCCGGCGCACTCGTCGGGTTCTCGAGTTGGCGCGCCATCTTCTGGTTCAACCTGGGCTTCGGGGCGTGGCGTTCATCCTGGCGGGGTTCTTCGTGCCCGAGTCATCCGACCGGGAGGGACGAAGGGTGGACGTTGCGGGCTTCCTCTTGGGTGCAGCGTTCCTCTCCTCCTTGTCCTTCGCCGTGATCCAAGGTGAGCAGTCGGGCTACGAAGCGACCTGGATCGTGGCCCTGTTCGTGGTCTGCGGCCTCTCGGGCGTGGCGTTCGTCATGGTCGAGCGGAAGATCAAGAGCCCGATGCTCGACCTCGCGATGTTCAGCCGTCCGCCTTTCGCCGGGTCGACGTTCGTCGCGTTCGTCGCCTACTTCGGTACGTTCTCCATCTTCTTCTTCACCGCCCTCTACCTTCAGGTCGTCGTCAACGCCTCGGCGTACCAGACTGCGATCGACTTCCTGCCCATGGCGGCCGGACTGATCCTCGCCTCCGCGCTCACCGGGCCCTTGGTCGCCCGCATCGGTGCTCGCTGGCCGATGGTCGTCGGATGCGTGATGGCCGGGGGCGGCATTCTGCTCGCGAGCGCCGTGCTCGGGCCCCACGTCGGGTTCGGCACTTTGGGCTGGGTTCTACCGATCGCCGGCATCGGCATCGGAATCCTCCTGGTGCCGGTGACATCGGTCCCGCTCACCGTGGTTCCGCCGCAACGTTCGGGCATGGCAGCCTCGACCACGAACACCAGTCGTGAGATGGGCGCGGTTTTCGGCGTGGCCGTCCTCGGCGCCATCGTCAACGCCCAGCTGACCGGCGACCTCGCCGCGCGCCTGAAGGCGATCGGAGTGCCGCCGAACTTCCAGAGCCTCGTCATCCACGCGGTGCAGACCGGCGGGACCGGTGGGAGCGCGGCGAGCAGCGCCGAACACTCCCAGAACGCCGCGGTCGCCCGGATCGCCACGAAGGTGATTCAGGCCGCCTACGACGCGTTCGGCACAGGGCTCCACGAGGCCTTGCTGCTGTCGGGCTCCCTGATCCTGGTCGGCGCCGTCGTGGCCTTGGTCACGATTCACCGCGTTGACGGGGAGAAGTTCGATCCCTGAGCTCGGGGAGACGGGAGACCAGGCCGGAGCGGCCGGCGCGCGGGATTCGTCGCACTCGTGGTGTGAGCATCTCCTCCCGCCGGCCTCGGTTCTTCGAACGATGGAACAGCTGACAATTACGGCACAATTAGCCGAATCGGACTTGACGCCTATAGTGACGGCGGCGGCCACTCGTCGAAGGGCCACTCATGGTAAGGGAGGGACCATGGTGTACCCAGGGAATCGACGTCGACCGCTACTCGTCGCCGTGCTCGGAAGCTTGTGCCTGTTGACCGGATTCGCCGTCCCGGGATCGGCTGCGGTCGCGGGTGCCAACTCGTCTCTCGGCGTGACGATCGCCGCGTACGAGGGCGACTCCGTCGGCTCGTCGAGCACCGGAATCATCGACGCGGGTAGCGATGTCACCTACGAGGTGACCGTCACCAGCCCGGGGAAGACCCGCCAGACCAACGTGGACGTCTCCGTCGGACTCACCTCGAACTTCGTCTTCGACGTCGCGTCGACGCCCAGCGACGGAACCGTGACGTCGGGCGACGGCATTCTCTCGTGGTCGATTCCGAAGCTCCCCAAAGGGGCCTCGGCCACCCTCGACTACACCGAGACGGCGGATACACCTGACTTGGGGATGGAGGCTGACGCCACCACCGTCTCGGCCGGCAGTGATCAAATCACCACGTCCACCATCAATTTCCTCAGTCGAGGTGCTCCCCGAAGCCAACGTGAGCATCGGCGTGAGCGACGGCATGCAATCGGTCTCGCCCGGACAAACGGACACCTACACCATCAGCCTGGCGAACGCCGGACCCTCCGAGGTGCCCAACGCCACCGTGACCTCCACCTTGAGCGGTGGCTTCGCGCTCGGCGTACGCCACCAGCTCTGTGAGCGGTACGACCTTCACCAATCTGGGCGGGGACCAGTTCCAGTGGAGCGCGGTGGACCTCCCCGCGGGTGTGTCGGCCACCTTGACGCTGGTGGGCCAGATTTCGTCGACCCTGAGCGCAGGCGCGGCGATCGTGAACGTGGCCACGGTGACCCTGACTCCGCCCGAGATCGACACGAGTGCGATCTCCCAGGCGGTCGACGCCGAACCGGTGATCGGCTCAGGGTCGGGGTCAGGATCAGGGTTCGCCCTCTCCATCGCCGCTCACGCCGGGGATTCGATCGGCACGGTGCCGACCGAAGAGGTCGAGGCGGGCAGCGACTTGACCTACCAGATTGAGCTGGCGAACGTGCTCCCAGGTCCGCAGACCAACCTGACGGTGCCGATTCAGCTCCCGCCGAACTTCACCCTCTACCCGAATTCGGTGACGCCGAGCGTGGGGACGACCAGCCAGACCGGCTCGGTCATCGACTGGTCGATCCCGACGCTGCCCACCGGTGCCTCGGCGACCCTGGTCTACTCCGAGCTGTCCGACACGCCCGGCGCGATGGAGGCCGACTGGACATCGGTCGCCGCGACGAGCGACCAGAGCCCGACCGCCAGCACTGCCATGGCGGCGGTGGAAGTGATTCCGGCCACGGACCTCTCCATTCAGATCGGCGACGCGGCCCACTCCGTCAATCCGGGTCAGGGCGACGTCTACACCGTCACCCTCACCAACGGCGGGCCTTCGAATGCGAACAACGTCACCGTGACCGACTCACTCAACGGTGGATTCTCGGTGCAGTCGGTCTCCAGCTCTGTCGGCGGGACGGCCATTTTGAAGCTCGCTCCTGAGCAGGTCCAGTGGACCGGTCTCAATCTCCCGGCCGGAACCACCGCCACGCTGACGATTACGGGAACGGTGTTACCCGGACTCAGCGTGGGCTCCGTGCTCGTCGACATCGCCGCCGCGTCGCAGAACGCGGCCGAGATCGACACCGACGCGGGCACGGTGTCCCTCGACTGGGACGCCGTGGTGGCCCCGAAGTAGACGACGCCTCAGGGCGGTCGGGGGACCCTTAGGTTTGGTTCAGGGGATCGACGTCGTCGGGCATGCGGTGTCGAATCCGCCGACGGCACTGTCGGCATCCCATCCGTAGCCGTTGTGCTGCTGCCACTTCTCGAGCGACAACCAGTCCTTCGACCCGAGGGCGAAGTTGCCGTCGACCGTGGATGGGCTCGTCGAGAGGTTGCCGTAGTCGTTGCAGTCGACGACGTCACCTCCCGCGCTCGGCGGCTGGTCGACTTCGAAAAGGGTGTTGTAGAGATCGGATGGTCCCAGGCCTTCGACCGTGTTGTGCCAGAGCTGGACGTTGGCCCAATCCCCTCCGAGGTCGACGACGGGCATGCCGGACGCCGGGTGGAGGTAGAACTGGCTCTGGTTCTCGATGGTGTTGTCGTGGACGTAGACGTCGGCAATAGACGCCTTGCGCCCGAACGCATGGATGGTGAGGCCGGCGAAGTCATGGCCGGCCACGGTGGAGACGCCCGACACGCCGGGCGGTTCGGTCCCGACGCTGGGTTCGCCCGACGACGTGCCCGGGTCGTCCTGGACCGTGTTGCCCGACACCAGCACGTGGTCGGTAGACCCCGAGGCGGTCTCCACGTCGAGGTCGATGCCCCGGTTGGTGTTCCATACGTCGTTGTCGTCGATCCAGATGTACGACGCGCCGTCGTCGGAGATTCCCGCAGCGACCTCGTGAGCCGGGAAGCATTTGAATTTCGCTTGTCCGACGGTATTGGCTTTCCAGCGTCCGTAGGCATTGTTGTCGTAGGTGTCCACGTCGTAGACCGTGTTCCCTTCGAGAAGCCCGTGGCGGGCCTGGCTCTGGCCCGTGTCCCAGCCGACGGTGTCGATGCCGACGTTGTCGGCGGGGCCGATCACGTTGCCGGCGGCGAGGAAGTCCTCCAGGTCCCCGTTGAGGGTGACGGTCTCGCTCTGTCCGGTGCGCGTATCGAACACCTTGTTGTCCTCGACGACCACGTGCTGGAGGGCGTCGGTCGACGAGCTGCCGGCGGCCATGACGGCGATGCCGTACGCGTCCACATGGGGATTCCCGCACAGGTTCATGAAGTGCCTGGACTCGTCGGCTGTGTTGATCACGTTCTCGACGATGTTGTCGAGGATGTAGATGTCGCTGCACGAGCCGCCGTCGAGATAGCAGGCTGACAGGTGGGGGACGACGGACTGGTTCGTGTTGGAGGTGTCGCTGCGGGCGGTCACGTAGATCCCGGCGGGGACGCGCGCCGTCCCGTCGAAGTCGTAGTTCTCGATCCTCAGCCCGTAGACCTCCACGCTGCGTGAATCCACGATGCTGACGCCTCCCGCGTCCGACCTGAACTGGTTCGGATCGGTATCGGCGGGCTGGACCCGCTGCAGAATGAGCGTGGCATTCTGGCCCGGTGCCGGGGCCAGCTCCAGCAAGGCGGTGCTGGACTTGCTCCACACGTGGAGGGGCTGCGAGAACGTGCCCGAGAGACACACGATCGTCGGGGACGTGATGGAGTTCTCGTTCGAGGCGATCCAGGCGTTCACCGTCGCCGACGTCACGCTGTCGCTCGACGTGAACGTCACCGAGCACGAGGTGGGCGGTTGGACCGGGCTCCCCGTCGGCGTGGCCGGGTTCGGGATCAGCCCGTCGTTGTCGGCCGGGGCGGTGCCGGCCGGCTCCGTCGGGAAGGCCGACGCCGTGACGGATGGTGACGGTTGCACGACCGCGGCCGCCGACGTCGCGGAGCCGCCCAGCGAGCCGACCAGCGCGAGGAGGAGGGCGCTCGCTCCAGGGACGACGACGAGATGGCGCACAGGGCCTCCTCCTGGCTGGCTGGTCGGGGGTCGCGGCGGGCGGAAGAGGCTTTCGAGTTTTGCACCGAACCAACACATTCGCTTGCTCGACGCGCCTGCGGCTCCGCCGGCGACCGTGATGGACGATATGCAACTATGGTTGCGTATCGGCACCCTGGTCCACAACGACGACGTGACCGCCAGCCGGCTGGCCGGCCGGGTCGCCTTCTCCCGTCAGGCTGTGACGAAGCACCTCGGGGTCCTGGAGCGGGCCGGGCTGATCAGCCGGCACAAGCGCGGTCGCGAGGTGCAGTATCGCGTCGAGCCGGACCGCCTCGACGCGGCGACCCGCGCCATGGTGCGGGCGGCGAGGCAGTGCGGACGCGCGGCTGGCGGCGATCAAACGGCTCGCCGAGGCGGCTCCCGATCGGCTCGCAGAGGCGGCTGCTGATCGGGTAGACATCGAGCACCACCGGGAACCACGAGGAGACGACCTTTGACCGTAACCGTCGAGAGCACGATCACCTTCCCCTACAAACGGTCGCTTGGACCGGTCCTCGGCGCGTTCATGAACGCCCTGGCGGAGCGCCGCATCATCGGCATCCGTAGCGACTCGGAGGTGCTTTGCCCTCCGCTGGAGTGGGACCCCAGGACCGGGGCCAGTCTCGCCCACGAGTTCGTGGAAGTAGGCCCGGCGGGGACGGTCGAGAGCTGGTGCTGGGTCCCCAAGCCCAGCTCCCAGCATCCGCTCGAGCACCCCTTCGCCTTTGCCACCATCCGCCTCGACGGCGCCGACTCGGCGCTGGTGCACGCGGTGGACGCGGGTGACCCGGGCGCCATGGCGATCGGCATGCGCGTCGCCCCACGTTGGCGGACCGAGCGCAAAGGGCACATCACCGACATCGAGGCGTTCGTCCCGGGCGAAGAACCCGCTGGTACCGGCGGCTCGGGCGACGAGGATCACTCGGCAGAGCCGGTGACGATGATGGACTACCTCGGCACGGTCACCTACACCACGCCGGTCTCGGACAACGTGATTCGATCGGAGGCGGCCGCGAGGGAGGGTCGGTTTCTCGGACTGCGCTGCCCCGTCTGCGCTCGTATCTACACCGGAGGGAAGGGCTACTGCCCGATCGACTCCGTCGAGCTGACCGCCGAGCACGAGCTCGACCTGCCACAACGGGGGACGGTGACCAACTACACGATCATCACGCCGGTGCAGTACCCGGGGCAGACCGAGACCGAGCCGTTCGCCCGATTCCATGTCCTGCTCGACGGCGTCGACGTCGTGCTCGGCTTCCAAGAGCCCGTCGAGGTCCCGAACGAAGAGATCAGGATCGGCATGCGGGTGAGCGCCATCTGGGCGTCGGAGGCCGAGCGGGCGGCGGGCGCCGAGAGCGCCTCCAGTCTGATCGGCTGGATGCCGACGGGCGAACCCGACGTGGACGACCCCACCCTCGTCGAGAGGATCTGCTGATGGCGACGACCCACCGTCCCGACGACGTCGCCATCATCGGGTGGAACCTCTCGCCCATGGTCCGGCGGACCGGCAAGTCCGAGACCCAGATGCTCCTCGAAGTGGTCTCCGGTGCCTGTGCCGACGCCGGTATCACCCGGAAGGAAGTCGATTTCACCTGCGCCGGGAGCTGCGACTACGTGGCCGGACAGGCCTTCTCCTTCGTTCAGAACATCGACGCGATCGGCGCGTGGCCGCCCAAGCGCGATTCGCACGTGGAGATGGACGGCGCCTGGGCCCTCTACGAGGCCTGGGTTCGCCTGCTGGAAGGCGACATCGGGACCGCGGTCGCCATGGGCTCGGGGCGCTCGTCGACAGCCGACCCAACTTTGCTCTACCCGATGGAGATGGACCCCTACTACCTGGCTCCCCTCGGCGCCGACGCTCTCAGCTTCGCCGCATTGCAGGCTCAGGCGCTCCTGGCGGCCGGAAAGGTGACCGAGCGGCAGATGGCCGACGTCGCGGTGCGATCCCGGCGCGACGCCGAGGCCAACGAGCACGCCCAAGTGAGCGGTGACTTCGATGTCGACACCCTCCTGGCCGAGGAGCCCGTCCGCCACCCGTTGCGTCGTCACGACCTTTCGCCGATCACCGACGGAGCCTGCGCGCTCGTGATCGCCCGGGCCGACGTGGCGCAGCGACTGTGCGAGCACCCGGTGTGGATCCGCGGGTTCGCCCACTGCGCCGAGCTCCACTACCCGGGCATGCGGGATCTCTGCGTCTCGGTGTCGACGCAGAGAGCCGCCGAGGCAGCCGGCTTAGGCGACGCTCCGGTCGAGGTGGCCGAGATTCAGGCTGCCTTTACCCACGAGGAGCCGTTGCTCGTCGAAGCCCTCGGGCTCGCACCCGACGTCGTGGTCAACCCGTCCGGCGGCGCGCTGGCGGCGAATCCGGTGATGGCGACGGGCCTGGTCCGGATCGCGGAGGCGGCCGGCCAGATCCGCGATCACGGGCGCCATCGCACACTCGGCCATTCGACCTCGGGCCCGTGCTTGCAACAGAACCTCGTCTGCATCCTGGAGGGTGACTGATGGCTCATCAGCCGTGCGCGATCGTTGGCATCGGGCAGACGGAGCACAAATCCCGGCGTTGGGACGTCTCCCTCGGAGGACTGGTGCGCGAGGCCGCGACACGCGCGCTCGAGGACGCCCACATGGATTGGCCCGACATAGACGCCGTCGTCCTCGGCAAGGCGCCTGACCTCTTCGAGGGCGTCATGAAGCCCGAGCTCTACCTGACCGACGCGCTCGGTGCCCACGGCAAACCGATGTTCCGTGTCCACACCGCGGGCTCGGTCGGCGGCACGACGGGAATTGTGGCGAGCCACCTGGTGGAGACCGGACGTCACCGCAGGGTTCTGGCGGTGGCCTACCAGAAGCAGTCCGAGGGCAACGCGGAGTTCGCGCTCGGGTCGGGCCGGGGCGCCTCACTGGGAGCCGGCGGCGCCTTTGCCCCCTACATGCGGGCCTACATCTATCGCAGCGGGGCGCCGCTCGACGTGGGCCCGATGGTGGCGGTCAAGGACCGCCTCAACGCGTTGAAGAACCCCTACGCCCACCTGCGACTGGCCGACATCAGCGTGGACAGCGTGAAGGCGTCGCCCATGATGTGGGATCCCGTGCATTACCTCGAGTCGTGCCCGTCTTCTGACGGCGCCTGTGCCGTGGTCTTCACCGACCGCGAGGGAGGGGAGGACGCGGACAAGGCGGGCCGCGCCCCGGCGTGGATCCTGGGGTCGGCGGTGCGCTCGGAGCCGATGCAGTTCCCCGGGCGCGACCCGGTCGCCCCGCAGGGAGCCTCGGACTGCGCCATGGACGTCTTTCGCCAGGCCGGAATCACCCGGCCCCGTGAGGAGATCGACTGCGCCGAGATCTACGTGCCCTTTTCGTGGTACGAGCCCATGTGGCTCGAGGCCCATCATTTCGCGGAGCCCGGCGAGGGATGGAAGCTCGTGGAGGACGGGACGACCGCGCTCGAGGGGTCGTTCCCCGTCAACATGTCCGGGGGAGTCCTCTCGTCGAACCCGATCGGGGCCTCGGGACTGCTGCGCTTCGCCGAAGCCGCGCTCCAGGTCCGGGGCATGGCGGGAGAGCACCAGGTGGAAGGCGCCCGCGTCGCGTTCGCCCAGGCCTACGGGGCCGGGAACCAGTACTTCAGCATGTGGATCGTGGGTCGCAGTCTCGATCCGATCGCTTGACGGCCGGATGGAATTCGGCATCTTCATTCAGGGCTACGTCCCCGCGCACCGCCGCGAAGGGGATCCCAGCCCCGAGCACACGGCGTTCACCCGGGAGATTCAGCTCGTCGAGGCGGCCGACCGGGCCGGCTTCAAGTACGCGTGGGTCACCGAACACCATTTTCTCGACGAGTACTCGCATCTCTCGGCCAACGATGTCGTGCTGGGCTATCTGGCGCGGGCGACCGAGCGGATCCACCTCGGCTCCGGCATCTTCAACCCGCTCCCACAGGTGAACCATCCGGCGAAGGTGGCCGAGCGCGTGGCCATGCTCGACCACCTCTCCGAGGGCCGCTTCGAGTTCGGCACCGGAAGAGGCGCAGGGAGCCACGAGATCCTCGGCTTCCTGCCCGGGATGGAAGACCTCTCCAAGACCCGCGAGATCTGGGAGGACGTCATCGCGGAGTTCCCCAAGATGTGGATGCAGGACGTGTACGAGGGATACCAGGGCCGGTACTGGTCCATGCCCCCCCGCCGGGTACTGCCGAAGCCCTATGTGAAGCCGCATCCCGCCATGTGGTACGCGGCAGGCAACACGTCGAGCTACGAGATGGCGGCGCGAAAAGGCCTCGGGGTCCTCGGGTTCTCCGTGCAGTCACTGGAGGAGCTCGGGCCGGTCCTCAAGGCGTACAAGGGCGCCATCGGCCAGGCCGAACCGATCGGTGCGTTCGTCAACGACAACATCCTGGTGACCTCAGCGGCCTGGGTCGCCGAGGACGAGAATGCCGCCCTGCGCTCCGCGGTGGATTCCCGGCTCAGCTACTTGAACAGCAACATGTTCCGCTACCACGACACGTTTCCTCGACCGGACTGGGTACCGCCGTGGCCGGAACTGTTGCCGGAACCGACCGAAGATCTCCTTCGGGCGACGCTCGGCACCGGCGGCAGTGTCCTGGGCAACCCCGATCACGCCCTGGCGGCGTGCCGGCGCTGGGAAGAGGCGGGCGCCGACCAGCTGGTGTTCGCGCTGTTCACCGCTCCGCACGACGACGCCCTGGAGACCATCCGGCTCCTCGGCGAGCACGTGATCCCGGAGATGGATCGCGACCCGGAGCACCGCACCAGCCGCTTTCGACGCGAGGCCGCAGCGCGTTCATCCGAGGCGTGAAGTGCGTGTGATCGGTCCGTCCGCCATCGGCGAACCGGGAGCCTGACACCGGATCCGCATCAGCGGATCCGGTCTCGACTGGCCGCCGCGCCGGGCGGGCCGGCACCGCCGGTGAGGCCCGAGCACTGACAGACGGTGGGTTTGTAGGCTCCCCGCAGATGTGTGAGGAGCCATCCTCTTGATGGCCGTCGTCGCGATGGCCGTCGTCGCTGGCCTGGACCCGGTGCGGACCGGCGCGGTGTCCTTCACGCTCGTGCGTACGCCCGAGCCCGAGGGTCTGAGCCTCGGGGAGATTTCGTGGGGCGGGTGTCGCGCCTGCAGCCACACCCCATCGGGACCGTCCGGACGAAAGGAGCGACCCGAGTCCATTCGAGATTCGAAGGTACCGGCTGAAGCAGGATTGAAGAAAGGAACGACAGAGATGAGGACATTCCTGGCCGAGTTCCGGGAGACATTGGTGCCAGATCGTTCAGGCCGCTTCGGTCCTTTGCCGCCACTCTTCATCGTATTGACGCTCGTCACCGGTCTCGTCGACGCGTTCAGCTACCTGGTGCTCGGCCACGTGTTCGTGGCAAACATGACGGGCAACGTTGTGTTCCTGGGGTTCGCGGTCGCGGGCGCCCACGGCTTCTCCATCGGCGCGTCACTCGTTGCGCTGGTGTCCTTCGCGGCCGGTTCGGCCATCGGTGGCAGGATCGTGACGAGGTATGGCGATCACCGTGGGCGTCACCTCGCGGTGGCCATGGGCGTGCAGTCGGCCTTCTTGTTGGTCGCCGTGGCGCTCGCCATTCCGAGCGCAGATCCTCCCCAGAGCGGTTTCAGGTATGCGCTCATCGTCGTGCTCAGTCTGGCGACCGGTGGCCAGAACGCCGGCGCGCGCAAGCTGGCGGTACCCGACCTGACGACGACCGTTCTGACCATGACGGTGACGGGTTGGGCGGCGGACAGCGTTCTCGGCGGAGGGAAGGGTTCAAAATCGGGACGCCGCTCAATCGCACTCGCGGCGATGTTCCTCGGCGCACTGGTGGGCGCCCTGCTCGTTCTCCATGTAGGAATCGTTCTCCCGCTCACGATCGCTCTCGTCCTCACCGTGTTCGTCGGATCGGCCAGCTACGTTGCCGGCAGGTCAGACCCGGTTTGGACCCGGGCCGACGGGTAGGGCCGCTGACCGGCGCGTTCGGGATCGTGTGAGGTGGCGACGCGTCCCGGCGGGTCAGCCCCAAGCGCGGCGCGTGGGGGGCATGCCGCTCCGCCCGTCCGGAGCAGGGACGACGCCGAGCACCTGGTGGACAGAGATCCCACCGTCCTCGAACCCGTTGGCGGAAGCCGCCATGTAGAGCCGCCACACGCGGGCTCGTCGCACCCCGACCTCAGCGACGGCTGCGTCCCAGTGCTGCTCGAGGTTCCCGACCCAGGCTCGAAGCGTCTTGGCGTAGTGCTCTCGGAGGGACTCCACGTCGCGCACCTCGAAGCCCGCTTCCTCCATCGCCAGCACGACCTGACCCACGTCGATGAGTTCGCCGTCGGGGAAGACGTACCGTCCAATGAAGGATCTTGCGCCCACGCGCGATCCACCCACACTCGAGATGGCGTGGTTGAGCAGCCTGCCCTCGGGTTTGAGCAACCGGCGCATGGCGTCGAAGTACTCGGGGCTCTTGGAGGATCCCACATGCTCGAACATGCCGACGGAGGCGATGCCGTCGAAGGTCCCGTCGCGCACGTCGCGGTAGTCCTGCAAGCGAATCTCGACCTGTCGCTCCAACCCCGCGGCCGCGACCCGGTCGCGCGCGGACTGCGCTTGCACCGGGCTGATCGTCACGCCGACAACCTGGGCCGCGTAATGTCGCGCCGCGTGGATGGAGAAGCTGCCCCACCCGCAGCCCACATCCAAAACCCGCTGCTCCGTCCGCGCGTGCAGGCCGAGCTTGCGGCAGATCAGATCGTGCTTCGACTCCTGAGCAGATTCCAGCGTGTCTGCATCCCGGGCGAACCGCGCACAGGAGTAGGTCATGGTAGGCCCGAGGAGCATGGCGTAAAACTCGTTGCTCACGTCGTAGTGGTGTCGCACCGCCTGCGCATCACGGGCTCGTGAGTGCCGCCGTCCCCTCGGTGCCGCCTCCTCGGGTGGAGGAGGAATTGGTGGGCCGAGAGCCCCGAGCTGGTGCGCGGCCCGAAGAGCCAGCCACGGGAGTCGCGAGCCGATACGGAAACGTGTCTGTGATGCCGCATGCAGCACCGCCAGCATCTCGAAGATGTCGCCCTCGAAGGCGAGGTCTCCCACCACGAAGGCCCGAGCAAGGCCGAGCTCGCCCGGGGACCACAGCAAGCGCCGCACGGCATCAGCTGAGCGCACCACCAGCGTGTTCCCTCCGGACGGCCCGAGTGAGGTCCCGTCCCAGAACTGAACGTGCACCGGAGGCGGCCCGCCGAAGAGTTCGGACAGCAGCGGCGCCACAGCTTCCGCTGCCCCGTCTCCGGGACGGTTGTCCGCCGCCCGTGGTGGTATTGGCCTGGCCCGCGTCGGCCGGGACCTGGGAAGAAGGTCTGATCGCATAGTTCTCTCCCGGTGACCTGCGGCGATTCTACGGGGGAAATCGTTTGAGCGGCTCCATCGTCCGACCCCCGCCAAGGCGGCTCAGAGCAGGGGAACGGCGGGATCTACCAGGCGGCGGCCACGTGCTTCAGCCGGGTGTAGTCCTCGAAGCCGTACGACGAAAGGTCCTTGCCGTATCCCGAGCCGCCGAAGCCTCCGTGGGGCATCTCCGCGGTCATGGGTGCGTGGGCGTTCAATGACACGGCCCCGAAGTCGAGCCCGCGGGTGAAGCGCCCGGCCCGGCCGAGGTCGTTCGTCCAGACGCTGGCGGTCAGTCCCTGGACCACCCCATTGGCCAAGGCCAGCGCCTCAGCCTCCGTGTCGAACTGTTGCATCGTGATGACGGGACCGAAGATCTCCTCCTGCACGATCTCGTCCCCCTGTCCCACGCCGTCCACCACGGTGGCCTGATGGAAGTAGCCGCATCGCTCGAGACGGTGCCCGCCGGCCGCGACGCGGGCGTCACGAGGAATCCGAGCGAGGAGCCGCTCCACCTTGTCTCGATGCTGGCCGCTGATGAGCGGTCCGTAGGCGACGTCCGCGTCGAAGGGGTCGCCGGTGCGGGTCCGATCGGCCTCTTCGCACAGTGCGGCCAGCAAGGACTCGTATCCGTCGCGCTCCACGAGCACCCTGGTGGCTGCGGTGCAGTCCTGCCCGGCGTTGAAGAACGCGGCGGCCGCGAGAGCCTTGGCGGTCGCCGCCGGGTCGGCGTCGGCGCAGACGATGACTGGCGCGTTGCCCCCCAGTTCCAGGTGGACCCGGATCAGCCGCTCAGCGGCGGCCCTCGCCACCTGCCGGGCGGCCCGGGGGCTGCCGGTGAGCGACACCATGGCGACCACCGGATGCCGGACCAGGAGTTCACCGGCGTCGGGGCCGCCGCAGACGACGTTGAGTACCCCGGCCGGGAAGATGTCGGCCAGGAGTTCGGCCATGTGCACCGTCGACGCCGGGGTCAACTCCGAGGGCTTCAGCACCACCGTGTTCCCGGCTGCGATGGCCGGGGCCCACTTCCAGACCGCCATCATCAGCGGATAGTTCCACGGGGTGATCTGGCCGCACACCCCGATCGGTTCGCGGCGAATGCCGGAGGTCATCCCCTCCATGTACTCGCCGGAGGCCAAGCCGTTCAACACGCGGCAGGCGCCGGCGAAGAAACGGATCTGATCGACGATGGGTGGCAGTTCGTCCTCCATCGTGGCGGCATACGGCTTGCCGGTGTCGGTCACCTCAATCCGGGCCAGCTCGTCGGCGTGCGCCTCGATCACGTCGGCCGCACGGAGCATCGCCGCGCCGCGCTCCGCCGGCGTTGTGGTGCTCCAGTCGGGGAAGGCCGATGCGGCGGCCGCACAGGCCAGGTCGACGTCAGCACCGTCGGAGTCGGCGGAGTGGGCGTAGTACGCGCCGGTGGCGGGGTTCTCGATGGCCCGTCGACCGCCGGACCTGGCCGCGACCGCCCGCCCGGCGATGACGTTGGCGAACTCCACTGGCGTGCGTCGGGTCACGCCATCGTCCTTGCCACGGAGCGAAGCGTTTCATAGACTGAACAGTCAGTCAACAGTCGAGAGTAACCCTAGGAGAACCTCGTGGCCTCCGAGACATCCACTGCCGAGCAGGTTGGGTCCACGCTGGACGACCTCATCGCCTCCGAGGAGCGGGCCTTCGTCGAGCGCCAGCCAAACTCCCGAGCCCTGCTCGAGCGCGCCCGGCACTCCCTCGCGGGTGGGGTCACGTCGAGCTGGCAGATCACGACGCCTCAGGCGGTCTGGATCAGCCATGGCGCCGGGTCCAAGATCTTCGACGTCGACGGCAACGAGTACGTCGACTTGCATGGTGGTTACGGCGCCGGCCTGGCCGGACACGCGCACCCCGCCATCGTCGAGGCGGTCCGGGCGCAGGTGGCGCGGGGTACTCACTTCGCGCAGCCGACCGAGACGGCGATTGAGGTGTCAGAGGAACTGGCTCGCCGGTTCGACCTCGCACTGTGGCGCTTCAGCAACTCGGGTACCGAGGCGACCATGGACGCGGTTCAC
The DNA here is from genome assembly GCA_963767195.1 of uncultured Acidimicrobiaceae bacterium. GTDB lineage: Bacteria > Actinomycetota > Acidimicrobiia > Acidimicrobiales > RAAP-2 > Bog-473. The sequence goes on from CAVYDA010000003.1 coordinate 424,216, forward strand.
CTCATGCGCTCGATCACCGGCCGCGATCTCGTCATCAAGGTCGAGGGCTGTTACCACGGCCACCACGATTCGGTGCAGGTCTCGGTGGCCCCCGAGCCCGAGGACATGGGACCGCGCTCGCGCCCGGTCGGCGTCCCGGGAAGCTCGGGGATCCCGCAGGCACTGCTCAATCTGACGTTGATCGCGGGGTTCAACGATCTCGCCTCGGTCGAGCGCCTCCTCCACGACCACCCGGGACAAGTGGCGGGGATGATCGTCGAGCCGATCATGATGAACGCCGGCATCATCCCGCCCGCCCCGGGCTACCTGGCGGCGTTGAAGGAACTCCTGCACTCAGAAGGAGCGCTCCTCACCTTCGACGAGGTGAAGACGGGGTTGACCGCTGGGCCGTCCGGTGCCGTGGGGGTGGTGGGCGTGACTCCCGACCTCGTGTGCCTGGCCAAGGCCATCGGCGGCGGCATCGCGTCCGCCGCGGTGGGAGGTACCGCCGAGGTGATGGCGCACGTGGCCGACGGTGGCTACGAGATGGTCGGTACCTTCAACGGCAATCCGATGGCGATGGCCGCGACCAGGGCCATGCTGAAGGACGTGGCCACACCTGAGGCCTACGCCCGACTCGGGCGCTTGCGGGCCAAAGCCGTCGCCGGGCTCGAGGCCACCATTGCCGAGCATGGGCTCGAGGCCCACGTGGTTGCCGTCGGGGCAAAAGGCTGCGTCGTGTTCCGCTCCGAGCCCGTGACCGATTACCGGGGGTTCGTGTCACTCGACGACCGGTACAACCACGCCCACTGGCTGATGCAGCACAACCGCGGGGTGTTCCTGCCGCCGTGGGGGAAGACCGAGCAGTGGCTGCTGTCGACCCAGCACGGCGAGACCGACGTCGACCGTTTCCTGGCCAACTTCGCCCGTCTGGCCGCGGCGATCTCCGCCTGAGATGGCCCTGACCGGGACGAGTGGTCGTTTTGTAGCAAATTGTCGGTGTGTGAACGCCGCCGGCCTCCCTTGCGAGGGTACCGGGCCGGTGGTTGAATGACCGTTCATACAGACTCATCAGGTCATACAGGCTCATCAGGATCGTCGCCCTCGGGCGCCGGAAGAGGGGGTAAGCGTCGACCATGGTCTTTCATCCACGCGAGGGCAGGTCGGGCGACGGGTGCACGAGGTCGCCCGCGCTGAGCCGGCGGTCGTTCCTGGCCGGCGCCGCCACCACCGGACTGGCCGCCCTGGCCGCGGGCGCTTCGAGTGGCTCGGGCCTCGCCGGGGCCGCGAGCCCGAGCTCCCAGTCGCTGCCGTTGCCCCGTCCGGACGATCCGGTCACCTGGCCCATCTACCGGTCCAACCCGGCCATCGCCTCCGGACTGCCGAGCGAGAAGAACGCCACGCTCAGGATCTTCAACTGGGTGGCTTACATCAATCAGAAGAACCTCAACGCCTTCGCCAAGAAGTACAAGTGCAAGGTGGAGCTCACCACGTTCAACACGATGGACGAGGCGCTGGCCAAGCTCCACAGCGGCCAATTCAACTTCGACGTATTCCTACCGACCGTCGACGTGATCGGCCAGTTGGTGGCCGCCAAGCTGGTCCGTCCCCTCAACCATTCGTACATCCCCAACATCAGCCAGGCCTGGCCGCAGTACAAGAACCCCTTCTACGACCAGAGTTGGCGGTACACCGTTCCGTACACGATCTACACCACTGGCATCTCGTGGCGGAAGGACCACGTGTCGGAGAACCCCTACGCCATGGCCAACCCTTGGGCGATGCCCTGGAACTCGAAGTACAAGGGAAAGGTGGCGATCCTCGACGACACACGTGAGGGCCTCGCCCTCGGCATGCTGAAGAACGGCATCACCGACCTCAACACGACCGACCCGGCGCAGCTCCAGACGGCCACCAACTCGCTGCAGCAACTGGACAGACTGGTCAACCTCCATATCGACAACAACGACTACACCTCAATCCCGACCGGGCAAACCTGGATCCACGAGGCCTGGTCGGGGGACATGGCGGCAGCTCAGAACTACATGCCCAAAGGAACGAAAGTCGACGTGGTGGGGTACTGGTTCCCGACCAGTGGCCAGGGCCCGGTGGCCAACGACACCATGACGGTGCTCGCCGACGGCAAGAACCCGGTGCTGGCCCACCACTTCCTCAACTACATGATGGATCTGCACAACGTCCTCGAGAACATCAGCTTCAACGGGTACATGCAACCGATCAACGGCGTCACGCCCCAGGTCCTGGTGCACGAGGGCATCCTCCCGCCGAGCTTGACCTCCACGGTCGTCCTGCCCTCGACGCTCGACGCCGGTTTGCACGAGCTGGAACTGTCCCCGGCCGTCGATTCGCGATACCAGCAGGCCTGGTTGCAGGTCAGCAGCGGCGTGTGAGCATCATCGCCTGATGGCGCCGGGGAGGGCCCGGGGGGAGTGGGCCGAACGGGCGCAGAACCGCTGGGTCTGGGCCGGGTTCGCCATGCCCGGCATCATCTGGCTGATCCTGCTCTTCATCATCCCCTTCTACGTCGTCCTCGCCATCGCCGGGGGCGAGTTGAACGCCATCTTCCAGTCCCCGGTGCCGGTGTGGAACCCCCTCCACTGGACCGGCGCGAACTTCGCCGCGACGTTCCACGACCTCGTCGGGCAGAGCGCGTTCGTCGGTCCGATCTTCCTGCGCACGGTGGTCTATGTCGGGATCGCTTCCGTCCTGTCGCTCGTCATTGCCTATCCGGCCGCGTACTTCGTCGCCCGCTACGCCGGCCGCCGCAAGGTGCTCTTCCTGGCTCTGCTGATCGCTCCGTTCTGGGTCAGTTACATGATGCGAATGCTCGCCTGGATCGACCTGCTCCAGACGGACGGCTATGTCAACCGTGCCCTGTTGAACATCCACCTGATCAGCCAGCCGGTGAACTGGCTGGGCGGGAAGTCGTTCACGGTCGTCCTGGGCCTCGTCTACGGCTACATCCCCTACATGATCCTCGTGCTCTATGCCGGACTGGACCGGATCGACCAGCAACTGCTCGAGGCCGGACGCGACCTCGGTCTCAACCGAATTCGGACCTTCCTCCGCGTCACGCTCCCCCTCAGTCGCCAGGCGATCCTCACGGGCATGCTCATCACGGTGCTCCCGATGGTGGGCGATTACTTCACCAACCAGATGCTGTCCGGCGCTCCGTCGACCGCGATGATCGGCAACGTCGTCGACAGCCAGCTGAACACCGCCAGCCAACAGGCCCAGGGAGCCGCGCTCTCCGTTCTCCTGCTGGTCGTCCTGTTGGTCCCGATGCTCTACTACGTGTTCCGGACGCGTCGTGCTGCAGAGGAAGCCTTCTGATGGCCGTCGACACTCTCGTCGACGCGCCGGCAGAACCGATGGGACGCGACGACGTCCCGCCGCCGACGGGGCCACCCGAGCCTCGGCCCGCCCGACGCCTGCCGCCGTGGCGGAACCCGTGGCGGCGACCGTGGATCCTCGAAGGGGTCACCTGGGTCTATCTCGTGTGGTCGATCCTGCCCATCGGCATCGCCGTGCTCTTCTCGTTCAACAACGGCAAGTCGCAGAGCGTGTGGCAGGGATTCTCCACCCGGTGGTACTGCTGCGACCCGATCAATTCGGTCTTTCGGAACCCCCAGCTCCAGGAGGCGGTCTTCCAGACGATCCGGCTGTCGGTCTGGACCACGCTCATCGCCGTACCGCTCGGCGTGGCCTTCGCCATCGGGATCAACCGCTGGCGCACCCGGACGTCGACCACCTTCAACTTCGTGATGGTGTTCTCGTACGTGATCCCTGAGCTCATCTTCGCCGTGGCCCTTTTCTTCCTCTTCACCCAGCTGTTCACTTCCGTCCACCTCGGCACACTGGCCGAAGTCCTGGGGTTGGTCACCTGGAACTTCAGCTGGCCGGCGATCATCGTTCTCGCCCGGCTGGTGTCGATCGGTGGCTCCTACGAGGAGGCCGCGGCGGACCTCGGTGCGTCCCGATTGCAGGGGATCTACCGCGTGCTCCTCCCCATGCTCATGCCGGCCGTGTTCGCCAGCGCCGTCCTCGTGTTCGCCAGCGTGGTGGACGACTTCGTGGTGGTCGACCTCCTGTCGTCGACGGCCAACACCCAGCCGATGTCGGTCTTCATCTACTCGACGACCCACGGTGGGAACGGCGGTCCCGCGCTCAACGCGCTCGCCACGATCATGTTGGTCCTGTCTTTCGTGGTTGCCGGCATCGGACTGGTTGCCTACCGGTGGATGACACGCGGCGAACGCGGGGCGAGCAGCCAGGAGGCGCTGACCTCAGTGGCCGGAATGTGATGCCCCGCCGGCGTCAATCCGTCCGCTCGTGGGCCGAGGAGCCCACCGGCTGAATCGGGGGCACTTCGGGCACGGGGAGAGGCGGATCTTCTACCACGGGCAGTGCCCCCAACGGGAGCACCCGGAGAGCCTCGGCGGGCAGGGACACCTGGACAGCCGTCCCCTGTTGATAGGCCGGGAGCTCACCGAGGTTCTGGAACAGCGCCTGGATCTCGGCGCCGTGGGCCAGTCGCAGGATGACCTGGGTCGAAGAGCCGAGGAAGACCAGCCGCTCGACCATGCCCGGGATGCGGTTGGCGCCGGTGGCCTCGTAAGGCTCGATCCGCACCCTCTCAGGACGGATGGCCAGCCTGACCGGTCCGGTGCAGTCTGTGGCCCCCTGGTTGGCGGCGAGTTCGAAGTCGCCCAGCCGCACCCGACACGGCCCGACACCGGTGGCCGCCGTCGCCGTCCCGTCCATCAGGTTGGATACACCGAGGAAGTCGGCGACGTAGGCGTCGGCGGGCTGCTCGTACACCTCGACCGGAGTCCCGATCTGTGCCACCTTGCCGGCCTCCATGACGGCCAGTCGATCGGACATCGTGAGCGCCTCCTCCTGGTCGTGGGTGACATAGAGGAACGTGATCCCCACGGACTCCTGGAGGGCCTTGAGCTCCACCTGCAGTGTCCGTCGGAGCTTGGCGTCGAGCGCGCCCAGCGGCTCGTCGAGCAGCAGCACGGCAGGGCGGAGAACCAGGGCTCGGGCCAGCGCCACTCGCTGCTGTTGGCCACCGGACAGCTGGCCCGGACGACGGCGCTCGTAGCCCGAGAGCCGGACGAGCTCGAGCGCCTCTCCGACCCGATGGGCCCGTTCCGCCTTGCCGAGCTTCTGATAGCGCAGTCCGAAAGCCACGTTGTCAGCCACGTTCAGGAAGGGGAACAGGGCGTAGCTCTGGAAGACGGTGTTGACGTTGCGCTTGTGCGGGGGACGACCGGTGACGTCCACGCCGTCCAGGAAGATGGCACCGCTCGTCGGTTGCTCGAACCCGGCCACCAGCCGCAGCGTCGTGGTCTTGCCGCAGCCGGAGGGCCCCAAGACGGAGAAGAACTCACCGCTCGGGATCTCGAGGTCGATTCCGGCGACGGCCAAAACGTCGTCGAACCGTTTGGTCAGCGCGACCAGGCGAACCTCACCCTTTTCCATGGGCTGTTCCTCCTGTCGTTGTGCCCGGTCCGGGGTCTGCCCGGCCCTGGGTCACCGCTCTGACTGTCGCCCGCGACCGGAGGGCCGGGGTGCCTTCTTCAGCTTCCACGGGAAGCCGAGGGTCTGGGAGGCGTAACGCATGGACGCCTCGAACGCCCGTCGCGGATTGACGACGGGATCGTTGAGGGCGATCTGGACGGCCAGACCGTCGAGCAGCGCCGAGAGGGTGATGGCGAACTCGGCGGCATCGAGCTCTACGAACTCGCCCGACGACTGGCCGCCGCGCACGATGTCGGTGATGGTCTCGCGCCAGCGGGCGTCGAACTCCTCGCGCACTCGGGCCACTTCCGGGTGGCGGACGGACTGGGCCCACAGGTCGAGCCAGAGGGCCCAGGAGTCGGGGAGCTCGGCATCTGCCTCCGGCAAGCACGTCATGGCCACGATCTCTTCCAGCCGACCGGCCGCGGTGTCGATCACCTCCATCCGCCGCGCCCCGAGGACGTACCAGAGGTCCTCCGCGAGACGCATCGCCTCGGTCAGCAGGTTGTCCTTGGTGGTGAAGTAGTAGATGACCAAAGCCGGACTCGTCCCGGCCTGTTCGGCCACGTCGGCGATCCGGGTCTCGGGAAAGCCCCGCTCGGCGATGACCTCGAGCGCGGCTCGCAGCATCGCCTCGCGGCGCAGATCGGCGGCGCTGCCGGCTGCCCCGGGGGTTTCGACTTCCTGGCTCATGGTCACCTTTCCGGGCGGCCGTACGTCTTGTCCGCCACGGTAGCAGCGGATTAGACTGAACAATCAGTCAAACACGCTCCGCAGGCCCGACCCTCGAGATCGAGAAGGGGATCCAATGACCTCGACGTACGACGCCATTGTGGTGGGAGGTGGGCACAACGGACTCGTCTCGGGCGCGTACCTCGCCCGGTCCGGAGCCCGGACAGTGGTCCTCGAGAGTCGCTACAAGACCGGGGGCGCCGCCACCACGGAGTCACCGTGGCCCGATGCCCCCGAGTTCAGCGTCACCCGGCTCTCGTATGTGATGAGCCTGCTCCCACCGACCATCATGCGGGACCTCGACCTCGAGCGGCACGGCTACAAGGTCTGGCCGATGGGGCCGTACTACCAGGCGTTCCCCGAGGGCGGGTCGATCAAGATCTTCGCCGACGACGCCAAGCGGAACTACGAGGAGATCGCCAAGTGGTCGAAGAAGGATGCCGAGGCGATGCCCAAGTGGGACGCCTGGATCGCCGGCCTGGCCGACGTGCTCGGCCCGCTGTTGCTCACCGTGCCTCCGAAGATCGGATCCCGCAAGCCGGCCGACCTGTTGGAGACTTTGCGCCTGGCCTGGCGTCAACGGGGCCTCGATGTGCGGACCATCGCCGACGTCACCCGGCTGATGACGATGAGCATCGCCGACCTGCTGGACGACTGGTTCGAGTCGTGGCAAGTGAAGGCTCCCATTGCCGTCAACGGGGTGATCGGGACCTGGGCCGGACCGGCCGAGGCCGGGACCGCCTACGTCATGGCCCACCACTCAATCGGTGACATCGGCGACGGTCACCTGGGCAACTGGGGCTTTCCCGAGGGGGGGATGGGTGCGGTGGCCGACGCCATCGAGCGCTCGGCGCGCGGCTTCGGCGCCGAAGTCCGCACCGACGCCCGGGTAGCCCGGACGCTGGTCGCGGGCGGACGTGTCCGCGGGGTTGTGCTCGAGAGTGGCGAGGAGATCCGCGCCCCGGTGGTGGTGACCACTCTTCATCCCCGCTCCGCCTTCTTGGACCAGATCGGTGCAAATGAGCTGCCGAGCGACTTCGTCCGCGACATCGAGCGGTGGAAGACCCGCAGTGGCGTCGTCAAGATCAACCTGGCGCTCTCGGAGCTCCCGGACTTCACTGCGGACCCGGGGATCGAGTTGGCCGAGCATCACACCGGTTCGGTGGAGATGGCCCCGTCGGTGGAGTACATGGAGCGGGCGTTCCAGGACGCACGCGAGGGCCGCGCCGCGGCCCGTCCGTTCAGCGACGGGGTGATCCCGACCACTTTCGACTCGACGTTGTGCCCGCCGGGAACCCACATCATGTCGCTCTTCACCCAGTGGGTGCCCCAGGAGTGGAGCGAGAGCCCGCACACCGAGGAGCTCGAGGCTTACGCCGACCGCATGATCGACTGCTACGACGAGGTGGCCCCCAACTTCAAGGCGTCCATTCTCCATCGCGACGTGGTCGGCCCCTACGAGATGGAGCAGGAGTACGGCCTGATCGGCGGCAACATCTTCCACGGAGAGCTCTCGGTGGATCAGCTCTTCCACATGCGGCCGGCACCCGGCTACGCCGACTACCGCACGCCGATCCGGGGCCTCTACAACGGGAGCTCGGCTACCCACGCCGGCGGCGGCGTCTGCGGCATCCCCGGATGGCAGGCGGCGAAGGCGGCCATGGCCGACCAGAAGGCGGCCGGCGGCTTGGCGGGCCGCCTGCGCCGGCGTTCCTCGCAGGGCGGGTGACTGCACCGTCGACCGGAACCGACCCCGCCGCCGTGCGGGCCATGTTCGAACCGCGCCGTGTGGCGGTCGTGGGCGCCAGCGAGCGACCCGGCAGTTTCGGGGACCGACTGGTAACCCAACTGGCCCGTAGCAGCGCTCCGCTCGAAGTCCACTTGGTCAACCCGCGCTACGACACGGTGCACGGCCTGCCGTGCGTGCCCAGCCTCGCGGAGATCGACGGCCCGGTCGACCTGGTGCTGATGGGCGTTCCCGATGCCGTGGTCGAAGCCGAACTGGTCGCCGCGGCGCGGCGTGGGGACCGTTCGGCGGTGCTGTACGGGAGTCTGTTCGACCGGGAGCATCCGGCCGACGATGGTCTGCGCCGCCGCGTGGCCTCCATCGCCCGCTCCGCCGGGATGGCCTTGTGCGGTGGGGGGTGCATGGGGTTCGTCAACGTCGCCGCCGGTGTGCGCGCCGTCGGCTACGTCGAGCGGGACACACTGCCTCATGGACCGGTCGCCTTCATCAGCCATTCGGGCTCGGTGTTCTCCGCGGTCCTGCGGACCCGGCGCCACCTTGGGTTCACCCTGGTCGTGTCGGCCGGCCAGGAGCTGGTCACGACCGCGGCCTCATATCTCGAGTACGTCCTGGAAGCGGGGGAGACGCGGGTGGTCGGACTGTTGCTCGAGACGCTCCGCGATCCCGATCTGATGCGTGCCGCCCTGGCGCGATGTGGGGAAGAGGGCGTGACCGTCGTGGCGCTGACCGTCGGCGGGTCGGAGACCGGCCGAGCGATGGTGGCGGCCCACTCGGGCACGCTGGCCGGTGCGGACGGCGCGTGGGAAGCGCTGTTCGATGCCTACGGGGTCGTCCGGGTGGGTGACCTCGACGAGCTGACCGACACGATTGAGCTGTTCGCGGCCGGCCGCCCCGTGGCCGCAGGCGGCCACGGGATCGCCACCGTGCACGACTCGGGCGCCGAGCGCGCACTGGTGGCGGACCTGGCCGAATCCGTCGGCGTCCCGTTCGCGCCGCTCGGCGACGACACGAACCACCGCCTGAGGGCGTTGCTCGATCCCGGCCTGATCCCCGGCAACCCGCTCGACGTCTGGGGAACCGGTGCCGACACCGAAGAACTGTTCGGCGGGTGCCTGGTGGCGATGGCCGAGGACGACGCGGTGTCGGCCGTGGCGCTGGCCGTCGACCTGGTGGAGGAGTACGACGGCGACGAGTCCTATCCGAACGCCGTCATCGCCGCGGCGGCCGCGACCACCAAGCCGGTCGCGGTCCTGTCCAATCTGGGCAGCGCGCTCGACTCCGAAGCCGCCGCTCGGATCCGGGCCGCGGGAGTACCGGTGCTGGAGGGCTCCCGTAGCGGCCTCGGTGCGCTGCGCCACTTGCTCCATCACCCCGGCCGCCGGACGTCGAGGGCGCCACAGGTGGACTTGGACCCGAAGCGACGCCGGGAGTGGCGCCGACGACTCGCCGACGGGCCGCTGTCGGGCACCGACTCGTTCGCCCTGCTCCATGCCTACGGCATCCCGACGCCGCGCAGCCGACGGGTTTCCTCACCCGACGAGGCGGCAGCTGCAGCCCGGGACATCGGATTCCCGGTGGTCATGAAGACGGACGAGCCGTCGATCAGTCACAAGTCCGACGTCGGGGGCGTGGCTCTGGGCGTCACCACCGCCGCCGCAGCAGCCTCTACCTATCGCGACCTGGCCGCTCGCCTCGGCTCACGGGTCGTCGTGTCGGCCACCGCGCCCGAGGGCGTGGAGCTCGCCCTCGGGGTGGTGCGGGATCCCGATCTCGGCCCCCTGGTGGTGGTGGGGACCGGCGGGGTCCTCGTGGAAGTGCTGGCCGATCGGGTGGTGCGTCTGGCCCCGCTGGACGAGGAGCAGGCTTTGGCGGGGTTGGCGCGCCTGCGCGCATCGGTGCTGCTCGACGGTGTCCGAGGGGCGGAGCCCACCGACCGGCACGCGGTGGCTCAGGCCGTCGTCGCCCTCTCCCACCTGGCCGTCGACTTGGTCGACGCGCTCGAGGCGCTCGACGTCAACCCACTTCGCTGCGGACCTTGGGGGTGCATGGCCCTCGACGTCCTCCTCGAGGTGCGACGCGACGGTGTGGACGCCTGACCCAGGGGTCGTGGACCACGAAGGGCTCACGGCCCCGTGGCGCTCTTCGGAAACGGCAGTGCGATGGGATCGGGGTCGAGGCGGCTGATGCCGTGCTCGTCGAAACGGTCGAGTCCGAGTGGCCCGACGTCGACGACGGAAGTCGAGCCGTTGAGCACCAGGTCGGCGGCGGCCCGGGAGACGGCGGGCCCCCACATCATCCCGTGCCCACCCGCAGAGGCGACGACGGTGCCCGGCACGGGCCCGTCCGGACCAGGTAGCGGCCCGAGGATGGGGAGGTGGTCCGGCGTGAAGTCGATGGTGGCGGCCCAGACCCGCCGTAGGCCCAGCGACCCGGTCACCGGAACCAGCGACGCCAGGCGGCCCCGCATCTTGTCGAGGTACGGCCAATCGATCTCCGTGGCCTCGCCTGGGAGCTCGTCGGGGTTGCTCATCCCGAAGAGCAAACCGCCCTCCTCGGGCCGCCAGTAGAGGCCGGCGGCGACGTCGAACACCATCGGGACGCGTGACGGGTCGAGCTCGGGGTGCGGCGCGGTGACGGCAACCTGATGGCGAACCCCGCCCGCGGGGATCCGGATGCCGGCGCGTGCGCCGACGGCGGCCAGCTGGGGCCCCCCGGTCAGCACGACTGCGTCCGTCGGCACCTTGCCTCTGCTGGTCTCGACGCCGGTCACTCGGTTGCCGGACGTGCACAGGCCTTCGAACGCGGTGTGTTCGAAGACCTCGACTCCCGAGGACACGAGTGCCGTCGAGTAGGCCAGGACGTTGCGCGGCGGGTGGATATAACCGTCGTCGTCGAGAAATGTGCCGCCAAGCGTGGTTCCAGTGGCCAATGTGGGGTTCAGGGCCTCGGCCTCGTCCGGGTCGATCCAGCGGACCGGTTGGCCGAGCTCGCGTTGCATGGCCAGGCGTGCACGTGCCGTCACGATGTCGGCCTCGGTGAAGCAGGGGAGGTAGTACCCCTGGCGTACGAACCCTGAGTCGAAGCCCGTCTCCTCGTACTGGGCGGAGTAGAACCGGCGGGACCACTCGGCCAAGCGAACCGCAGTGGGCGTACCGCCCTGGCTCCGGACTATGCCGGCGGCACGGCTGCTCGCACCCTGCCCCAGGCTGGATTCCTCCAGGAGCACCACGCGATGGAGACCGCTTCGTCGCAGGAACACGGCACACCAGGCACCGACCGTCCCCCCGCCGACGACCACTGCGTCGGCCGGGACGTCACCCGGTTTCCGGCCGCTTTCCACCACACCGACGGTGGCATAAACTGAACCTTCAGTCAAGGCTGAGGAGGCTGACCCTCATGTACAACCTGACGCCCGCCGACCTGGAGATCCAGGAGCGAGCGCGATCGTTCGTCGACGAACTCATCCCCTTCGAGGAGGAAGCCGAGGCGAACCGGGGCGACCTGAGTCCCGATGTCGATGCGAAGTTCCGGGCGCGGGCGCTCGAGCTCGGCCTCCACGCCACCAATATGCCGCGGGAGTACGGCGGCGGTGGCTACTCCATGCTCCAACAGGTGCTGGTCCAAGAACAGGGGGGGCGGGCGACGAACGCACTCGGATGGGTTCTCGGCACGCCACCCGCCTGGTTTCCGCCGGTCGCCACGCCCGAGCAGATTGAGAAGTACGTGATCCCGGGCGTCCGCGCCGAGGTGGAGGAGTGCTATGCCATCACCGAGGAGGGGGCGGGGTCGGACGTGGACGCCATCACGGCGACGGCCCGTCGCGACGGCGATGCCTACATCCTCGACGGCGTGAAGTGGCACGTCACGTCCTTCAACCACGCCGGTTACGCCTTCTTCCAAGCGAAGTTGACCGACGGCGACCATGCCGGCACCCACGCCATGTTCATCGTGGACCTGCCCAGCGACGGCGTCCGCGTGATCCGCACTCCGGAGTACAGCCATACCGTCGGGCACCACCACCCGATCGTGGGCTTCGAATCGGTCCGGGTGCCGGCCTCCCAGCTGGTCGGCCGAGAGGGTGACGGGATGCACTTCGCTTACGAGTGGTTCCGATTCGAGCGGATCATGGTGGCGTCGCGGTGCCTGGGTGGCGCCGCCCGGCTCATCGACGAGACGACCGCGTTCGCCAAGGAGCGCATCGTCAACGGCCGCCCGATCGCGGAGTTCGGTGCCGTTCAGATCATGCTGGCGGACTCTCTGACCGAGTTGTTCGCCGCCCGCACTCTGGTCTACGAGACGGCTCGCAACATCGATGCCGGTGCCGACCTCAAGGTGCAGCACACCCAATGCTCGATGGCCAAGCTGTACGCATCCGAGATGGCGAACCGGGTGGCCGACCGGTGCGTGCAGATCTTCGGTGGACGCGGCTACATGCGCGAGAACGTGGCAGAGCGGTTCTTCCGGGAGCTCCGGGTCGAGCGGATCTGGGAGGGGACCAGCGAGGTCCAGCGGTCGATCATCGCCGACCAGATGGTCAAGCGGGGACCCCGTACTTTCGTCTGACCCGAGTTCTCAAATCAGTACGCCGCCACTCTCGACGCGATGTTGGTGACCGGCTGACCAAGGTAGCCGCGGGCGATCATGGTGACGAACTGGTACACCGCGTCCTCTTCGCCGCCCATCGGCCCCGGGCGGGCGTGGGTCGATGACAGACCGCGCTGCACGGACGAACACGCGTCCCAGTCCTGCTGGTTGGTGATGTCCCAGAAGTTCACGGCGTACGTCGGGTCGAAACCGGGCTGCTCGACGGCTTCGGGAGCGAACGACCACGTGCATTCGATCCGGGTCGAGTCGGCCGCCAACGGCATCAGCCGGTGGGTCATCACGTAGTCAGGGTGCAGGCTGATCAGAATGTTGGGGAATACGTACACGTAGATCACGGCGCGTAGCCCTTCGGCGTCGAGGCCGCGGAGCATCACCCCACCGCTCTTGCCGTCGAGGGACATGGTGTCCATGCCCTCGCGCAGGTCCATGGTCCCGCCCACCCATGGTCCATCGGTGTGGTAGTTCCCGCCGCTCTTCGGCGGGCTCACCTCACACAGTTCAGGGTGGATCATCGGGCAGTGGTAGCACTCCTGGTAGTTCTCGGTGAGGATCTTCCAGTTGGCGGCGACCACGTAGTCGTGCGTACCCGCCACGCGCAGGCGTTCGGGTTCATAGGCGCGGATCAACTCCTCGAGCGAGGCCAGCTGAACTTCCAGTGCCGTGGCGGTGCCCGACCCGTCGACGAAGACAAGCCCGTGCCACTCGGTGCACGGGAGCTCGGTCAGCCCGTGTTCGGCCGGGTCGAAGCCTTCCAGCTCCTTGAATCCGGGCGCTGTCCACACGTCGCCTTGGAGGGTGTACGACCACGAGTGGTAAGGACAGATGACCCGGCCATGCCGGGTGGACACGCCGCACGGCAGGAGCTCGTGGCCCCTGTGGCTGCACACGTTGGCGAAGGCGCGGAGCACACCGTCTTGGCCCCGGATCAGGAGGACACCGGCACTCCCGAGTGATTCGGCCCGCTGGTCACCTGGCTCGCGCAGATCCTCGCTGCGCCCGACGCACATCCACCCCCCGTCGAAGAAGTGGCGCTGCTCCCAGTCGAACACGTCCGCGTCGACGTAGGCCGTCCGGGGGAGCATGCGGCTCTGCCCGAAGGGGAGGAGGGACCGCTCGAGCTCGGCGCGGACTAAGGGCGCGGCATCCGGCGTAGCTTGAATGACCATACAGTCAATCCTATGATTCTCCTCCTGCGGCGTCCAGCGTCGACGGATCCGCCGGTTCGGCCGGGCGGTTCGGCCAGCCGGTGAGCACTCCGGAAGATCGACGTGTGACACAGGGTCCGCAGCGACGGCCCCGGACCGAGGAGGAGCGGACATGGCGTCTGATGGGCGGGTCGTAGTCGCGGTGACCGTGGGGGATGACACCACGATCGGCCGTGCGGCGCCTCGGCTCCCACTGTGGTTTCGCGACGGGGCGTGACCCCTTTGCTTCCGGAGCGGGCCCAGGTGGTCATCGTGGGGGGTGGTGTCATCGGCACCAGCGTCGCCTACCACCTGGCCACCCTGGGCTGGTCCGATGTCGTCCTGCTGGAGCGGGACGTGCTCACGTCGGGGACCACCTGGCACGCCGCGGGTCTCATCACCTCCGCCGGGATGGTGGACGAGACGGCCCTCTTCATGAGCCGCTACTCACGGGACCTCTACGAACGGCTCGAGCAGGAGACGGGACTGTCGACCGGATTTCGCGCGGTCGGCCACATCTCGGTCGCCACGAATCCCGATCGGATGGATGCTCTCCGCCGCGAGGCGAAGTTCGTCCACGGGTTCGGTGTGGAGGACCATGAGCTTTCTACCGCCGAGATCGCCGCACTCTGGCCGATGCTGAGAACCGAGGACGTCGTTGGCGGGTTCTACGTGGCCGACGAGGGCCGGGCCGACCCCGTGGGCGTGGCCATGTCGCTGGCCAGGGGGGCGCGGACGGGTGGTGTGACGATCCTGGAAGGAGTGCCGGCCACCGGGGTGACCAGGGCGGGAGGACGGGTGACCGGGGTGGTCACCGAACGAGGGACGATCGAGGCGGACTACGTCGTCAACTGCGGCGGCATCTGGGCGCGCCAGTTCGGCGCACTGGCCGGGGTCGACGTGCCCCTTCAGGCGGCGGAGCACTGCTACCTGATCACCGAACCGATGGAAGGGATCCACCGCGAGCTCCCGGTCATTGAGGACCCTGATTGCTACGGCTACTTCCGTCCCGAGGGTGACGGCCTGCTGGTGGGACTGTTCGAGCCTGAGGCGGCATCGTGGTCCCTCGACGGTGTTCCGGCCGGGTCGTCGTTCGTCGAACTGGCGCTCGACTTCGACCGGCTGGCCCCGTTCCTCGACCGCGCCATGGCCCGAGTTCCGGCCCTCGCCGATACGGGAATTCGCAAGTTCTTCTGCGGCCCGGAGTCGTTCACCTCGGACGTTCACCCGCTGCTCGGGCCGGCGCCTGAGCTCGACAACTACTTCGTGGCCGCCGGCCTCAACTCGCTCGGGATCCTCCTCGGCGGCGGCGTGGGAACCGTCCTCGCTCACTGGATCGTCGACGGTGAACCTCCGGTCGACGTGACGGGATACGCCATCGACCGCACCGCTCCCCACGAATCCACGCGGACATTCCGCGCGGAGCGCACGACCGAGCAGCTCGGGGTCCTCTTCGGCGACGCCGTCTACCCGTCCTGGCGGCCGAAGACGGCGCGTGGGATGCGCCGCTCCGTGCTGCACGACCGCTTCGTCGCCGCGGGCGCACACTTCAACACCTCGTCCGGTTGGGAGTTCGTGGAGTGGTTCGAGGGCGACCGGCCGCTGCCGCTGCACCCCGGCTTCGGCCGCCCGGCATCGTTCGGCCTCGTGGCAGAGGAGCACCGCGCTGTCCGCGAACGAGTGGGAATCATGGACATGACCTTGATGGCCAAGTTCGTGGTCCAAGGTCGGGACGCCTCAACCGTGCTCTCCCGCCTCTCCGCCAACCACGTGGACCGTGAGGTTGGTCGGGTGGTCTACACCCAGTGGTTGTACCCGAGCGGGGGCATCGCGGCGGATCTCACGGTCACCCGACTCGGCCCAGAAAAGTTCCTCGTCGTCACCTCCGACATCATCCAACGTCGGATGGAGCCGATGGTCCGACGGGCCACACGAGCCGACGAGCACTGCGTGCTGACAGACGTCACCTCGGGCACCATGTTGCTCTCGGTCCAGGGACCGGATTCCCGCGCGCTCCTCGGCCGCCTGTCGTCGGCCGATTTGAGCAACGAGGCCTTTCCCTACCTCTCGGCCCGGTCGATCGACGTAGGCCACGCCCAGGTGCTGGCGTTGAGGGTGACCTATCTCGGGGAGCTGGGCTACGAGCTGCACGTCCCTACCGAGTACGGACCCGGGGTCTACGACGCGCTGATGGCCGCAGGCGCGGAGCTCGGGGTCCGTCCGGTTGGTCTGTCGGCCATGGCCGGGCTACGTCTCGAGAAGGGCTATCGCGACCTCGGCGTCGACATCGACAACACCGACAATCCACTCGAGGCCGGGCTCGGCTTCGCCGTCGCCTTCGACAAACCGGGAGGCTTCTCCGGCCGCGAGGCGCTGCTCGCGCTCCGCGACCAGGCTCCTTACCGCTCACTCCTGGTGAGCCTGCTGGTCGAAGACCCGGACGTGGACTTGTTCGGCAACGAGCCGGTGCTGCTGGACGGCTCGTGGATCGGCTACGTGCGTGCGGCGGCTTACGGGCACACGCTGGGCGGGGCCGTGGGTCTGGCCATGGTCGACCACGACGACGGCGTCACACCGGAGTGGCTGGACTCGGGCCGGTTCCAGGTCTGGACGCCCGCTGGCGACCGGGCCATTCGGCTTTCCGCCTCGCCCCTGTACGACCCGGTCGGCACCGGATCCTGGCGCGGGAGGTTTCATGAGCACCTCGTCCGTACCCTCTCGCAGCGACCGTCGCCTCGTCCTCACCGTGACCTGCCCGGACCGCAGCGGCATCGTGGCCGGGGTGACCGGGTTCATCGCCGAGCACGGCGGCTCGGTGGTCGAGGCGGCTCAGCACGCCGACCTTGGGACGGGCCGCTTCTTCCAGCGGATCGAGATCCTGGCCGAGAGCCTGCCCTTCGGACCAGACGAATTCGCCGGCCGGTTCGACCGACGTGGCCAGCCGGCTCGAGCTGGACTGGAAACTGCGTGACACCAGCGTGCGCCGAAGGGTGGTGATCCTCGCCAGCAAGGAGGATCACTGCCTGGCCGATCTGCTCCACCAGTGGCGCAACGGCGATCTGGAAGCGGACATCCCGCTGGTCATCTCCAATCACCCCGACCTCCGCCCGCTCGTGGAGTGGCACGACATCGAGTTCCGCCACGTCCCGTTCGCGGCCGACCGCAAGGCCGCGGCATTCGCCGAAGTTGCGTCTCTGTTCGACGCCGTCCGGGGGGACGTGATGGTGCTGGCTCGGTTCATGCAGATCCTCCCGGCCGACCTCTGCTCCCGCTACCCGTGGCAGATCATCAATATCCACCACAGCTTCCTGCCGTCGTTCGTGGGCGCGCGGCCGTACCATCAGGCTTTCGAGCGTGGAGTCAAGCTGATCGGCGCCACCTGCCACTACGTGACGGACGAGCTCGACGCAGGGCCCCATCATCGAGCAGGACACCATGCGCATCGACCACGCTGACGACATCGGGGAGCTGCTGCGGATCGGTCGGGGCATCGAGCGCACCGTGTTGGCGCGCGGCTTGCGGTGGCACCTCGAGGACCGCGTGCTGGTCAACGGGAACCGCACCGTGGTGTTCGCATGAGCTCTCGACGGATGCGCATGGGGTGCCGGTCCACCCAGGCACGACCCTTCGAAGTCATCACCGTCCCGAGATCCCGAACGAGCCACGACGAACCCGAGGTGAATTGATGCAATCAGAATCGATCCGCAGCCCCTTCTACGAGCCGGCAGCCGCGCTTGGTGCGACGTTCATGGAGGAGGGCGGCTGGTACTGGACCGACGACTTCGGTGACACCGACGGCGAGTACCTGGCTGTCCGCGAGGACCTGGGCGTGTGGGACGTGTCGCCGCTGAACAAGTGGGAGTTCCGTGGGCCGGACGCGCTCGCCGCGGCCCAGCGGATCCATTCCAACAACGTCGCCGGCCTCGAAGTTGGGCAGGTGCGCTACGGCGCCCTGTGCGACGAGGAGGGGCTGATGATCGACGACGGCACCGTCTACCGTCTGGAAGACCGGGTCTGGGTCATGACGAACGGTTCGGGGCATGCCGAGCACTTCGCCGATGCCACCGTCGACCTCGACGTCGAGATCGAGCCCATCACGCTCTCCATGCCGCACCTCGGCCTCCAGGGTCCGCGGGCCCGAGAGGCCCTCGCACCGTTGTGCGACGCCGACGTGGCAGGACTCAAGTACTTCCGGTTCCAGCCTGAACCGACAACGGTCGGCGGCGTGCCCTGCGTCGTATCCCGCACTGGTTTCGGAGGCGAACTCGGCTACGAGCTGTTCTGCCGGCCCGAACACGCTGCCGACTTGTGGGATGTGGTCGTGAAGCAGCTTCGGGCCCGCCCCTACGGCGTGGGGATCGTCGAGACCTTGCGAGTCGAGGCCGGGCTGGTGGTGCTCGATTACGACTACGAGCCCCACGAGCGGACTCCTTTCGACCTTTCCTTCGACAAAATGGTCGCCGTCGGGAAAGTCCATTTCATGGGGAGCGAGGCGCTCGAGAAGGTGGCCGTCAGTCCACCGAGGCGGTTCAAGACCCTCCGGCTCGAGGGCGACGGAACTCCCGGACTACGGGGCCGAGGTGACGCGTGACGGCGTCCCGGTCGGAACGCTGACCAGTCCGGCGCCGAGCGCACGCTTCGGACTCCTGGGCATGGCCGTCCTCGACACTGCCTACACGAAGGATGGCGAGCGCGTCGACGTTGCACTCGGTGACGGCACCGTGGGGGCCACCGTCGCACCGCTCGCCATCTACGACCCGGAGAAGCGCCGCCCCCGCGCGTAACGTCCAAGAGCCTTGTGAGCCGAGGTATGCCGGTCCTCTCGAGTCACGCCTCAGTAAGGATCGCTCCGTCAGCAAGGACAGCGTTGTCGGCGGCTACGACACTTCTGGCTCTACCTGTGACCGGCCACCAGATGAACGGGAGACATACGGCTAACGCGCCCGCGCCCGCCGCCCCGGCTACAAACGGTGCCCAGGTGGCCAGGCCGAACAACGCCCCGGCCACGCCGGCTGACACCGCAATCGCGGCCGTTTCGCTCGTGGAGAACAGTCCTTGCACACGTCCGAGCTCGCCCTCGGCTGAGTTCTGTGTCAGCAACGACTGGGCGGACGGCAAAGCAATGGCCAGGCCCACGGCTTCGAGGCCACCAAGTGCCAACAACAGGGGCAAGTTGGTGACAAACGGATAGAGGCAGCAGAAGAAAACGGAGGATGAAAGCGAGCCGATGACGAGCCATCTTCGGTCTGCGTGATCTGCCAGCCAGCCACCGGGTCGGGCCATGGCCACAAACGGTACGGCGAACAAGGTCCAACTCAGTCCCACTTGCCAGTCGTGGGCGTGACGTGATTCGAGAAGCAACGTCCAGCACGACTCGTAGACACCAATAGTCAGACCCAGGGCGGCCGCCGTGCACAGTGCCCCGACAAGCGATCGGTTCAGCCGCGGCAGGCCGCGGTTGTCTCAATCGGTTGGTCGCCGTGTAGTCGGTATCGGCTCGAGCCACGACACCCCCGGCGATTGCCGGAAGACAGGCTGCGAGCGCTATCGCACCAGCCAGGAAGAACACCACGCTCATCGCCGACAAGCCGATGAGACTACCGACGAGAGGGCCGACAGCCATGGCCGCGAGCTGGGCGCCATAGATGGAGGCGAAGGCGCGTCCCGCCGATCCAACGCAACGTTTCCAGCGACCATCGCCAATGCCGCCACTTCGGCCGCTCCGGCCCCAGCGCCTTGCAGCGAACGTAGACCGATGTCGGCCGCCGGGCCGACGGGAGCCAGGAAGCCGAAGCTTCCTACTGCATACAACAGCAACCCAACAATGAGCACCGGTCGCCGGCCAATCTTGTCAGCCAGTCGTCCGGCCGGGTACTGGCAAGCCAAGGCGGCGACGAAGTAGGACGCCATGACGACACCGACAATGGCATCGGTCGCCCCACGATCACGCAGGTATTCCGGTAACAGCGGGAGGATCGCGCTCGCTCCGAGCCACAGGAGGAACGTCGTGAGAGCGAGGGCTCGAACGAGGGACTGGCCGGCCGCGACGGTGCTCGGTTGAGACGCGAACTCGAGGGATTCTCCACGCCGGAACCAGGCCATCGATCAAGAGTATGGCCAGTGGGAGGGCAAGGACGCCTCGTTCCCTGTTCGCAAGAGAGGTTCGCCCGTTTCCTTAGAATGCGCCAATGCCACCACTCAGCCTCGCTCAGCAGGAACGCAAGACCCTCTGCGATCTGTTCGTCGAGCTCGGTCCCGAGGCACCCACCCTGTGCGAGGGTTGGCTCACCGCCGATCTGGCAGCGCACCTCGTCGTCCGTGAACGGCGACCCGACAGCGGGCCAGGACTCGTGTGGCCACCGCTGGCCGGCTACACGGACAAAGTGCGGCAGGCGACGCGGGACCGCATGGGGTGGGAGAAGCTCGTCGAGACCGTCCGGCGCGGGCCACCGTTGCTCCTCCGTCCTTTCGATGGGCCGATGAACACGGTGGAGTTCTTCATCCACGTGGAGGACGTACGTCGCGGCGCAGGACGGCTGGGAACCCCGCCCGATCTCGCCGGAGTTGGCCGACGCCCTTTGGGCGCGCGTCGGGCCGGGCGGGATGGCGAAGAAAGTCCCCGCCACGATAGTGATCACCTCGCCGGGTCGGGCTGAAAAGGAGCACGGATCCGGGCCGCGCCTCACCCTGTCCGGCGAGCCGGGCGAGCTGACCATGTTCGGCTCCGGTCGCCAACGGGCAGCCCAAGTCGAGATCAGCGGCGACGCGGCCCTCACCGCACAGCTGCGAGAGGCGTCCCTCGGTATCTGACTTCCGAAGTCCGAATCGGAGCTCACGGGTACCAGGGTCTCTTAGGAGCGGCTCCGAGTAGGCCTATTCCGCTCGAAGCCCGACGACGTTGGACGACAGGCCAGAGCGCCACAGAACGCCGCTCTGTACGATCGCCCCATGTTGCAAATCCAGGCTCGAGAGATTCCTGTCCCCACCTCCGTCAGCCAAAAGGCTCAGGAGGTCTTGGCCATGGGCCGGCTCGGCCCACCACCGAGGGAGCTCCCGGCGCTCGACGACACCCCAGGATGGAAGTCATACGTCGCGGAGACCGACGGATTCGTGCGATCCATGGTCGGTGATACGGCCGCTTCCTTCGCGGGGACCATCGAAGAGCGTGACCTCGGGCCCTGCCCGCTCTACGTCGTCACACCGAAAGGCATCGCGGAGGACGACCCCCGAGTGTTCCTCGACATCCACGGCGGCGCATGGGTCCTCGGGGGCGGAGACCTGTGCAAGAGGACCGCGATCGCTACGGCCAGCGCCCTCGGAGTTCGCGCCTGGTCGGTGGACTACCGGATGCCGCCCGACCACCCGTTCCCGACGCCTCTCGACGATTGTCTGACGTCGTACCGGCTGCTCCTGGACGAGCGCCACCCCAGCGAAATCATCGTCGGTGGGACATCGGCCGGAGGCAACCTCGCGGCAGCGATCATCCTGCGAGCCCGCGACGAAGGACTCCCCCTGCCGGCAGCGGTGGTCTTCAACACCGGTGCCTTCGATCTCACCGGTTCCGGCGACTCCTGGGTGGTCAATGACGGCCTCGACAATGTCCTCTCGGGCCCGGTCGAGCCGTCCACCCAGCTCTACGCCGGGAGCCACGACCGCCGAGAGCCTTACATCTCACCGCTGTTCGGTGATCTCACCGGGTTTCCTCCCGTCATACTCCTGACGGGCACACGCGACAGGCTGCTCTCGGACAACGTGCGCATGCACCGAGCGCTCCGGGCGGCCGGGGTCGAAGCCGAGCTCCACGTCTGGGAGGCAGCAGGTCACGGCGGGTTTCTCGGTATGGCCCCCGAAGACGCCGAGCGCTTTGCAGAACTGCGGCGCTTCGCCGAGAAAAACTGGGTTTGGTCCGCTTCGCGGTGACTGAAGCGAGAACGAACTGACGGTGCTGGGCTCCGAAGTCCCCGGCTCGAGCTACCAGACCCCGGGGACCAACCTCCACCGGACCCGGCTGCGGTAGTGCGCTGTATTCCTCGTTCGTCGCGAGCAGGCGGTCCTCGACGACGGCGCGGCCGACGTTGCAACCCGACGCGAACACCATCACGAGAGCGTTGCGCAGCGAGATGCTCTGGAGCACGTAGCCGAACTGAAGCAGGAGGTAGGAGGCGTAAATCGGATGGCGGACGACGGCGTAGGGGCCTCTTTGCACGAGCCCTCGGTCTGCGGCGACGAAACCGAAAGAGCGGCCCAGGGTGAGGAACGAAGCCACACAGATCGCCAGGCCGACCAGCTGGAAGACCAGCCCGGTGGTGACACCCCACTGGGGATGGGCTCCGACCGGACGGAACAAGACACCGCCGAAGGTTCCGCCGAAGGCAAGGAGCCAATCGCCCCATCGCCGGCTCACCGTGCGCGCCGGACGCCGGATCAGGTACGCAGCGACAACCCACATCTGCTCGGCGAAGAAGGCGGCACCCAGCGGGCGATGCGTCTGCAGGTAGACCCGCAGGGTGGCCTGCGCGAAGAAGGCGGCACCGGCGGCTCCGACGAGGTTCAGCGAGATCCTGATGAACCGGTCCGTCCGCGGCGAGCGGTACGCCGCCAATCCATGCCGCCGAGCCCGAGGCGGCGGCGCGTCGATCCGGCCTCGAGGCTGTCAGATCTCCATGACGGGTATCAGGCAGCGCACCAGTGCCCGCCGCCACGAGCTACGCCGCGACGACGCGTCGCTCGATGAGTGCGTCGAGACTGAATCGACCGGAACCAAGGAGCGCGACGACGAGCGCCAGGACCGCAAGGGCAAGGTTCAGCTGGTAGCCGGGAGGATTCGACCGGTTGTTGATCCCCGTCGCCCAGGTCACGGTGATCATCGCCATCACCATGTCCCCGAACAAGGCGAGGCCGGCGAGGCGCGAGAAGAGGCCGAGAGCCAGTGCGATTCCGCCTCCGAACTCGATCAACGCCACCGAGGACGGCGAACAATCCACCGGGATGGAGGTGGGCGGTCTGCGAGAAGTAGAGAGCGGTCCCATGGATGCCCGGACCGTTGAACGACCCGAACAGCTTTCCGGCCCCGTAGTAGATGAAGATCCAGGCCAGCGCGATGCGGGCGGCGAGCAGAGCCCAGTCGATGACGGGAGGCGCGGTGCGCGTGCTGACCACAGTCGCCAGCAGCGCCCGACCCGAGCGCCGGTGCGTCCCGACCGTCGCCGTCACCATGACGCCGCCTCCCCCGATGGCACGCTCGAGCGATTCCGGAGGTCGCTCGCAGCTCGAGGAGGCCTCCTCCGACCTCTGCGGACCGAGGAGCGGCTGATCGAATGGACTGGGGCATCGGCGAGGCTCACGCATCGGACGGAAGGGCGCCACCATCTGAGCGGCGAGGACCGCGAAGTGCTGCGGGCGCGGCGTCGCCTGCTCGACGATCAGCGGTCGACCCGGCAGCCCCGTGTCGATCCCGACCGACTCTTTGCTCGGGAACACGGCGCGATGGAACATCTGATCCCAGATCGTCAGGGCGAAGCCGAGGTTCACGTCCTGTGGTCCGTCCAATTGGTGGTGGATGCGGTGAAAGTTCGGACTCACGAAGACCCGTCCGAGCGGCCCGAAACTCAAGTCGGGTGTTGGAGTGAGCGAACGCCACGATGCCGCCGTAGACGACGAGAATGGTGATCGACACCGCTCCGTTGGCCAGAAGTACCACACCGGGAATCAGTGCCAGGAGATAGGAGACATGGATCAAAGGGTGGGTACGAAACACCGTCAACACGTTCATGTCCTCTTGCGAATGGTGCAGCTCATGGAAGCGCCAGAGCATTCGGACGCGATGGTTCGCAAGATGGACAAACCAGTTCAAACCGTCCATCGCCACGACGATGACGAGCGATCGCACCCCAGCGCGGAAGCGTGCCGATCTTCGGCAAGACGATCCACGGGAGCCCCGGGCGAACCACCTCCACGAACGAGAGGGTGAGCGCAGTCACCAGTGGCGCGACAAGCACCGCGTTCATGACGGTGAGAAGCAGGTCATGACGGTAGCCACGGGCGAAGAGCGGTCGCTGCTGGGCCGGCCAGACCCGCTCCACGACGAGAAAGACCCCGATGATCGCGAGAGCACAACGGACCCACCAAGACCACACGAAGGCTTGTGAGGGATCCGGTGAACTGCTCACCACCCCAGTGACTGAACCAGCCGATCCCGACCAGGACGGCGGCCAAAGCCGCAATCCCGACCGCGGGTAGGTAGACACGTGACGACAGCGCGGTCCAGGGCCGACTCGCCTCCCGACTCCTTCGCTCAGCTGCTGCGGGAGCGGGAGACCGAGTCGGCCCAATTAGAACAGAAGACACGAACTCCTCCGAATTCCGAATCTCGGACACTAGAACGCCGCGCCTCCGGAGCCGGCAGTCGACCCACCGGAGCCCGAGCTGGAGCTGGAGCCGGTGCTGGAGCTGGAGTGCGCCGGCTTCGCCGTGACGACGACGGACCACTTGCCCCACGTATCCGTCAGGTTTCCATGCACCTGGCCGGCACTCCTGTCGGCGATGAAGTAGTAGAGCGGCTTGCCGGCGTACGTGACCTGAAAGGCGCCGTTGCTCCGCTTCACGGTGCCGAGCTTCGAAGCGGTCACACCCTTCCCAGCGGTGGCCTTGGTCACACCTTTGGGCAGCATGAGCGCCGGCCATATCTTCAGGCACGCCGTTGAACAGGGCGTTTTGCTCGCTTTCAGGGTGTAGACGGTCTTACCGCTCACCAGGATCGTGCCTAGTTTCGGGTTCTTGGTCGTCGACACGACGACCTTGGTCGCCGCACCGGCCGAACCCTCGGCCAGTACCAATCCGCCCAGCCCGCCGAGGGCGACGATGGCACCCGCAATTCGTCCAAGTGGCACCTTGCGTGTCGAGGTCCGGTCTTGCGTTCCCTGTTTCATGTCTTGTCTCCTCCTGCGTTTCGTACGCTCACACTTGGACCTACGGAGATAGCCCGTCGATGGATCGCTGCCGAGAGAGGTTTCGGGCCTGCGAACCCCTCGATTTTCATGGTTCTGACGCTCCCGACAGTCTTCCCCACCTTCCTGACCCGATCATCCCCAACTCAGGCGATCCGTTCGCGGTCTTCACCCGTAGAACCGGCATCTGCCACGTGATGGAGACGAAAGGCATGGCACCGTGACACGACTCCGAGGTTCGACTGGTCGGTATTCATGGCTCCAGGCGGCTGCGGTGCTCGTCGCCGGCAGCGGCCTCTGCGCGTCGATATTAGTTGTCAGCTCAGCCGGGGCGACCTCAATTCACAGGCCGAAGAGCGTTGTGGTCTCGAGCACCAAGAACGCCAAGCTGGGCACGATCCTCGTGAGCGGAAGGGCGCTGTACACCCTCAAGGCGAGCAAGACGCAGTGTGCTGCCCGCTGCCGAAAGATCTGGCCCGAGCTGTTGCTGCCCAAAGGCGTGAAGAGGGCGACAGCCGGATCCGGAGTCGCCACCGACAGGCTGGGAACCGTCAAGCGGCACGGTGGTGTTCTTCAGGTCACCTATTCCGGCAAGGCGCTCTACCGGTTCTCGGCGGACAAGACCGCCGGCCAGGTGCATGCACACGTCACCGACCGCTGGGGAACTTGGTCAGCTGTGGTGATGGCCACACATCCAACTCCCTCGTCTCCAACGGCACCCGACAGCCCGCCCACGGCCGCCACGACTCCCACCACTTCGCCTAGTTCTGCGGTCGCACCAACCCCTACGACCTCGCCCGCTCCCATGATGGCGCCTGCCCCCATGATGGCCCCCGTGCCTATGGCGCCACCCACATCACCGCCGCCAACCACGTCACCACCACCACCTCCGCCGCCACCCACTACTTCACCGACGACGACGACCGCTCCCAGTACCGGAGGTGTTTCCTTCTGAGGACGGCCGGCTCGCGTGCGACGCCGGACTCGACGTCAATCGCCATGTTTGGACCGCGGCTGCATCAACTTTCCTTCACGCAACCCTGGATCTCGAACACCCGTCTAGGCGAGGGTCGAGATCCTCAGGTATTTAGCTGGGCGCGCCTCGGTGCAGCGCCACGAGGTTCCCGATCCGACCCAACAGTGCGGCCCGGCAGAAATGTGGCCTGCTCCCTACTCAGTCCGAAGGGCCCGTGTCGGGCGCGTCCTCGCCGCCGAAATCGCCGGCAACAGCGCGATGACGTTGGCCAATACGATCATCGCCGGGACCGCCAGGAGTAGGGAAAGCGAGAGACCAACTGCGGGTGGGACTCCGATCTGGTCAGCGAACAACGACCACAACGATCGACCGAAGACCAGACCGAGCGGGATTCCGATGGCCGCAGCAATCACCGCGACGACCGATGCCTGCCAAGCCACCACGTATCCGACTTCCCGTTTGAGAAAACCAAGGGTCATGAGGATTGCGAAATCCCTGCGGCGCCGGCGCACCGAGCTGATCAGCGCGTGGCCCATCATGGAGATTCCGAGAATGGCAAGAATGGCAACGAGCAGGACGGGAACGGATCGAACCTTGTCGTAGCTGCTGATGTCGGCGGGCAGAACTCGAGTAGCCGACAGCAGGCAGGCGTCGCCTGGACATCCGTTCTGGTGAGCCAGTCGGCTGAGGCGAGATGTCGTCGCGACCGGATCGGCCTGAGTCGAATAGCGCAGGAGAACGAAGTTGTACCTCCCGGGCCCCGCGGGTGGTTGAGCAACCACCGTGGCGTCCGTGACCGCCCCCTCGCCCAGATCAGTTGGCGTGAACGAGCCTCGGCCGAGCGACGGCAGAACGACTTGGCCGACCACCCTCAGTGTCGATCGCTTTCCTTGTGAGCCGAGAACCACAGAATCTCCGATGCTCACGTTCAACTGGCGCATGGTGGTGGCGCCAAGTGCGACCTCCCTCGGCCCGCGAGGATCTCGTCCACGCACGATGGTGGGGAAGATCGAACCCACCAGTGGGTCGATTCCCACCGTGGGCACGGACCGTCCATTCAACGTCGTGTCATCACCGTAGGTGCCGCCGGAGGCGGACTCGATCCCGGGCACCTCGTGGACCCAATGCAAGATGACTTGCCGAGAGGATGCATTGAATTGGTTGTCGAGAGCGAAGCTCCACGTGTCGCCGTACAACGTCGGGGTCGAAACGAGCCGGGAGAGATTGGTACTGAAGATGGTCACGGCGACGATGGCGGCGAGCGCCAGGGTCATCCCGGCAATGGCGCCGCGTGTCGGCACCGCAGTTCTCCCTTGTCCCTGTTCGACCGCCATGCGCATGCCGGTCACCGCCGGAGGGCGGAGCCCTGCTCGTGCGGAAAGATCCACCAAGTGTGACCGTGGCCTCGTTCGTCCGCCGAGGCTGGAAGGCGCAATCTTCGTCGTGCGTGTGGCCCTCCGAGCGGCCCAGAAGGCGACAGCGAGGAACGTCAGCACAATGATGCCGAACCCCGCCAGGGCGACGGCCGGGTCGAGCGATATCCCTGGGTGGAGCTCGGCAATTCGGGCCGGCCCGATCGGCATCAAAGGTGAGGCCAAGGTTGCGCCCACGACGGCCAACAAGGCCCCGATCACGACCGGAACGGCAAGACGGACCAGTGACACGCTGATCAGCTGTCGACGGTCGAATCCCATGGCGACGAGCACGCGATCCTCGCGCGAGGCCAGGACGATGTCCCGGGCAATGATCTGACCGATCGTCAACAGAGCTCCCAGAGCGACGAGGGCGGCAAAAAGCGCCAGGGCGAGGGCTTCGGGGTGGATCGAGCGTTCCACGCGAGCCGCATGGGAGCCGAGGTCGGCAACGAAGATTCCGTCCAGAGCCCTCTTCTGGGGGAACGTCCGAGCGAGGCCCTCGACGTCGGACACGAAAACCGAGTGGCTGGCGGTCTGCTGGAGGCGCACGAACACACCGTCAAAGTCGACTTGCGTGCCACGGTCATATCTCCGGTCATAGGCCGGCGTGACGACCATCGTCTCAGCACCATCGTTCGGGGCGATCGGGACTACTTCGTCCGAAGAGACCCCGATACCCGTGAGGGTGAACGTCACTGGTACGAGTCGTCCGGGCGGGGCGTCGCTGCCCAGAGAACCCGACGTGAGCGGTGTGCGGTACATGGTGAAGTGGCTGCCAATATGCAAGTGGCGCCGGATCGCGAGCGTCCGGTTCGCGAGTGCCTCGAACGGTTGGTCCGGTCGCGGCATTCGGCCGGCAATGAGTCTGTAGCCCGCCACCGAGTAGCCGGCTCTTCCGTCCTTGCTGGCGAGTGTCTTCACTACCGTCGCCAAGTCGGCGTCGGGCTTCCCGTCGGTCTCTGAGACCAGAGACGGGCCGGTCACGAGTCCGCTTCTGTCCACTCCGGGCAGGCGTTCCACCTGGTGGTAGAACGCGATGGCCGCCGCCGTGCCGGTGTTCTCGGCGGAGACCAGGTAGTCCGCGGCGTGCGTGGCCGCCAGATACTGCGGGTAGGCGGACTCGGTTCGTCGGGCTCCAGCCCAGCTGCCGAGCACGACCGTTCCCGCCAGACCGATGAGGAGGGCGAGGCCAAACGTACCTCGCCAATGTCGACGCAGTTCCGCACGTGCCCTGAACCACGGACCCGCCATCTACCAGGCCCTTCTTTGCCCCGCGGCGGGTCTGCTCTCTGCCGTCGCGGGCACGATGCCATTGATCCACGGCGGGAGGGCCCGGGCCAAGGGTGGTGGCAGGCGGGGATCGAGTAGTGCTGGCCGCCCATGGCATCTGACCTGCCGAGCGTGCTTGAGCCGCGCCGCCGACTCAGGGCGGCAGAAGGTACCGATTCCTCTCAACTCTGGACTGCTCTTGATGTCCGCCACGACCGTCACTCTCTTCCTGGTATCTCGCGCAGGTCGCTGCAGCACTGGCCCGGTCCGGGCGGAGATCGTAGGCGAGCGCACCGGCCGTGTTCTCGCGGGATCGCCCACCACGGCCGATCGCTTTTCGACCGACGGCCCCGCTGGGCGGAGCCAGGGGATCGCGGCCGCTGACCTCTCTCGAAGTGCCATCGGCGACGGCGCGCTCTGGCGCACGGGGGCCCCGTGGTCCAGCGCCTCGACCGGATTCGCCGATGGTCCACGTCCCCTGAGCAGGGCGGGACCAGCCGAGAACTCTGTCGTCAATCAGAAGTACGACGTGCCACCAGTTCGATGGGCTCAGCGGTGCGCAGCAACCCACGGTTGGTTTGGGCTGTGGCGGGTACTACTTCAGTGTGCAGGCGACCTTCGAATCACTGGCGCAGAAGGAGCGCGTAGAAGAAGACGGCATGTGGAGGCCCTGGTTGGAGCTCAGAGCTATCGCAACTGGCGGTGGTTCCGCTCTTCCGAAGCCGGGCTCGGGCGGTACGGCGGTGCGCTTTATGGCACTCGCCGATTGGGCAGCGCGGGATCTGTCGCTTGCTCGATTGGCGGAGGGCCACACTGATGCGTTGGCGATCCTGGCCGAAGCAGGTCTCGAGTCTATGCCTGGTCACATCTACGGGGTCTGGGCAGCACGCCCTCACGCGGGCACGACGGCGCGATTGGCCGCAGACGGCTGGCGCCTGGAAGGGGAGAAACCTTTCTGTTCAGGTAGCACCCGCATCGATCGGGCCCTCGTGACAGCTGAGTGCGTGGACGGGTACCGGCTCTTCGACATTTCGGTGCCCGACAACGTGGTTGGGGTCCGTCCCGGATCCTGGCCGGCGGTCGGCATGGCGGACTCCCTGAGCGAGACTCTCGCGTTCGGAGGTCCGCCCGTGCCGAAGAGTTCGGCAGTCGGTCCGCCCAACTTCTACCTCGGGCGTCCTGGGTTTTGGTTCGGGGCGACCGGAGTCGCGAGCTGTTGGTACGGGGGTGCCCGAGGCCTCGTCGAACACCTGCTGCGAAGTATCGGGCCGAATCCATCGGAGCTCCTCGCGGTCGAACTCGGACACGCCGCGGCCCACGTCGATCTCATGCGCCGGGTGATTGAGGAGGCGGCCCAAGAGATCGATGAAGACCCCGAGGATCGTGCAGGCGCGGCCAAGCGCCGAGCCTTCGTGATCCGTCATGCCGTCCATCATGCATCGCAGCAAGTACTGAACCACTGTGCCGCGGCAGGCGGAGCTAGGCCGCTGTGCCGGGATCTCGAACAGGCCCGACGGGCGGCCGATCTCTACGTGTACATGGCCCAGTACCACGGCCCGCACGATGCCAACGTACTCGGCCACATGGCATGTGACGGATGGCCGTGGAGCTAATCGTCGATCAGGCACATCCGGGAACAGATGAGCGAACTTGGCTCGGCACGAATCGACTCGCAGAACTCCCCGTACTGAGCGAGAGGCGGCCGAGGCGACTTGTTGTCGTGGCACCGCACCCCGATGACGAGGTCCTCGGGGCCGGAGGCCTGCTCCAGCACATGAGCCGCGTGGGAGTCGAGAGCGTGGTAGTGGCCGTCACCGATGGAGAGGGCTCACATCCGAGAGCGAGTGCATCCGGTTATGACCTTGGCGCGACGCGGGCCATCGAGACGCAAGTCGCACTCGATCGGCTGGGTTGTGGCTCCACGCATGTACAACGGCTTCACATAGTCGACGGCTCTGTGGCGGAGCGCGGTGAGTACCTGAGCGACGTGTTGAGCTGCATTCTCGAGCCGGATGATCTCTGCTTGGCCCCGTGGAGGTCGGACGGCCACCCAGACCACGATTCCACAGGTCTGGCCGCAGTTGTGGCCGCCAACTCGACTCGTACGGCCGTTCTGGAGTATCTCGTTTGGACCTGGCACTGGGCAGCACCCGAGAGCACGGACGTGCCTTGGCGCCGATGCAGGCGACTCGACCTAGGACGACGACAAGCCGCCCGGAAACGCTGGGCGACGTACGCGTTTACCTCACAGATCAGGTCTTTTGGCTCCGAGCACAACGCGCGACCACTCTTACCGGACGCCCTGCTGCGGCGATTCTGGCGTCCTTTCGAAGTATTCATCGAGCCAGAGCCATGACGTCGACGAGCCGTTCGTACTTCGAAGAGATGTACCGCGACGACGACGATCCCTGGGGATTCGAAAATAGCCCGTACGAACAGCGTAAGTATGCCGTGACCGTCGCCAGCTTGCCTCGTTCTCGCTATTGCTCGGCATACGAGCCCGGGTGCTCCATCGGAATTCTCAGTGAGCTGTTGGCTCCTCGCTGTAACCGGCTGCTCTGTAGCGACATCATTCCTTGCGCTCTGGAAAAGGCCGAGATGCGGCTCCGAGGGGCACCCCACGTCCGGATTCGGGAGAGCGCCATTCCCGCCCAGTGGCCGTCCGATCTGTTCGACCTTGTCGTGCTCAGTGAGATTGCGTACTACTTCGACGTGACCGACCTCACTCGCGTTATGGCATGCGTCATGGACACCACCACGCTCGGGGCCCACGTCGTCGCAGTGCACTGGCGCGGCGAGACGAATTATCCTCTTAGTGGGGATCGTAGTCATCGAATTATGGGTGAGACCCCGAGCCTCGCCGCCGTCGTCCACCACGTCGAAAAGCAGTTCGTACTCGACGTCTGGGAGCGACGTTGACGAATCGTGTCCCGCAGCGCGTCATAAACGCCGTAGGCGTTGTGTTACCCGTACACGACGAGGAAGATTTGCTCCCGGGTGCGCTGCAGGCGCTGGAGCGGGCGATAGACGGGCTCCCATCGTCAACCTCATGCCAGGTGGTTGTCGTGCTCGACAGTTGCAACGATGCGAGCGGCGCCATCGCCGCCTGCTGGGCCGCCCACTTCAGCGCACTCGTCATCCGTCGAGAATGCAAGAGTGTAGGACTGTCCCGCCGGACCGGGTTCCGGGCTCTTTTGGCACGCTGGCCAGATATGGACCCCGCACGGACGTGGTTGGCTACGACCGATGCTGATTCACGCGTGCCGCATGACTGGCTCACGGTTCAGGTTGAGGCTTACTCGTCTGGCGTGGACCTGTGGGCTGGACGGGTCAAGGTCGCCGAGGAGAGTGCCACAGTATTGCGGTGGACGGAGCGCTACGCGGCAGAAGGGAAGCCAATCCACGGGGCGAGTCTTGGCTTCAGCGCCACCTTGTACACAGACCTCGGAGGTTTTCGCAGCCTGCAGAGCGGTGAAGACCGCGACCTTCATCGCCGCGCTATGGCTGCAGGCTTCAGAATCCGGTACGGCCCAACGGCGATCGTAACGACGAGTGCTCGACGGCAAGGGAGGGCGCCGAGGGGGTTCGCGAGTGTGTTGGAGGGAACGGAGCAAGAGAACTTTGAGGCGACCGCCTAACGGGCGATTCGCCCCATGACGTCCACAGCGGATTTACCGCCTACCCGATGCCGACATACTCGAACGGTCGGCAGCAGGCGCGCGGGCCGATTCCCTGTCGCCCTTACCGGGCTCAGCTTTAGCTTGGGGCGTTGAAGGCCGGTCCTGGTGGGCGCTGGGATCGGGTCCAGTTTTGGGACGATCCTTGACTCCCGGCACACGCGAGAGCGGATCCGCGCGACGACCTGCATCTAAGTAGTACACACCAGTCCCGCGTTGACGCGTTGAATTGCCAGTCGGAGGCGTGCGCCTACCGCTTGTTGTAGGGAGACGCTGTGGGGCGAAGTCGTCGTCTCGCTCAATCAAGGATGACGACGATGCCGAGTCGGAATAGTCGCAGTCACGCCGCACCCCGTCCATTCGGTCCGACGGGGCTACCCTCCAAGGATCGGCCCGAGACCATGGCTCAAGGCGGGCAGTTCCTGACCACCGCCGAGGGAGTTCGGATGCCTGATACCGATCACTCGTTGAAGGCCGGTGAGCGGGGCCCGTCCTTGCTGGAGGACTTCCATCTCCGCGAGAAAATCACCCACTTCGACCACGAGCGGATTCCCGAACGCGTCGTCCACACGCGTGGTGCCGCGGCGCATGGGGTTTTCGAGTCCTACGGGACGGCTGGCTCGGTCACCAGGGCCCAGTTTCTGGCTGAAGAGGGCGCGTGCACGAGGGAATCTCGCCCTACCTGCGGAATGGCATTGACAATGCGCCCCGGGTGGCCGCTCGAGATGAGGGCGGCTATGTCCAGACGCCTCGGATCGTGGATGGTCCAGTCGAGCGGGGCGCCCCGGCATCCTTCAACGATCACTTCTCCCAGCCGACGATGTTCTACCGGAGCTTCTCCCCCTCTGAGCAGACCCATATCATGGAGGCGTTCACCTTCGAACTGGGTAAGGTCCGCGACCAAGAGATCAAGGAACGCGAGCTTACGATCTTGGCGAACGTCGACGCCGGCCTGTGCAGTCGAGTGGCGGCCGGTCTCGGACTCCAGATGCCCAAGGATGGGAAGCCGCTCACCGACGTGATCGTGTCTGCCGCGCTTTCTCAGGTTGTCGAAGAACCAGGCCCCATCAGCGGTCGCAAGGTCGGCGTGTTCGTCGACGCGGAGGCTGATCTGGCGGGCGTGGCCCAAACTCCGTCGGGCCATCAACAAGCTGGGCGCCGAAGTGGTCGTGATCGTCGCCGTCGGTGGCGAGCTCAGGAACACCGCGGGCTTAGAAACAGTGGATCGCACATTGCTCACGGCACGTTCCATCGAATTCGACGCCCTCGTTGTGGCCGACGGCGTCGAACCCACCGATGACATCAAGCTTGTCGTCCTGCTGCAGGAGGCGTTTCGCCACTGCAAGACGCTCGGCGCCTGGGGCACGGGCGAATCGGTGCTTGAACGAGCCGGTATCGACCTCGGCAGCCCAGGCGTCGTCCTCGGAA
The DNA here is from genome assembly GCA_963767195.1 of uncultured Acidimicrobiaceae bacterium. GTDB lineage: Bacteria > Actinomycetota > Acidimicrobiia > Acidimicrobiales > RAAP-2 > Bog-473. The sequence goes on from CAVYDA010000003.1 coordinate 457,721, forward strand.
CAACGGTGGCGAAGAACTTCAATGATGAACTCGTCGCGGCCGTTGGCCTGCATCGGGCGTGGGCCCGAGCAGAGCCGGTCTTGGCATCTGTTTGAACAGCCATCACCTCACGATGTGCTCTCAAAAAGATTCGCGAGCAGCAGAAGCGGCGAGGCTTCGGACGAACCACACAGCCTTCCTACGGTCGGCGAGTTCCGTTGTACCCCACTGATCAGACAACAGTTCGACGAGCTGCAACCCGCGTCCCTGTGGATCGTCCAGTGACGGCGACAGAAGGTGCACATATCCGCCACCGCCATCCACGACCTCGACACGAACGAATTCGTGTGTCCTCTCGATTTTGAGGCCAAAGGGGGTGGCCGCGTGGACCACCACATTGGTCGCGAGCTCTGAGACCATGAGCACTATGTCGAGCGTGACCGCCGCTGGCACTCCGCCGAGCACCTCCTCGGCGAAGCGCCGAGCAAGTGCGACCGAGTCGGCGGTCTTGTCGAAGTTCGCTTCAACTGTCATCAATTCCAATCCCAGAGACTTGGAGAGTCCGGTGCTCGAAGGCTTCGCATCGGCCGTTCCGAACCTCCCGGCCCCCCTCGGTTATCCATTCCCAAGTTCTGGCTTCGTAAACGGTGCGCCATGGAGCCCGTCAAGCTGCTGGTCCGCCGTGGTCAGCTCGACGTGCACGCTCACCCAGGGTCGGCCCATAGGGGTACCTCAAGCTAGAGCAGGCTTTGGTCAGGCAGGAAGCGGTCGCCAAGCGTAAAGTCCGCCGAAGTGATCTCGAACTGGCGAATGAAGGAATCGTGTGCGCTGCCTCGAGTTTTCAGCACCGTAATGGCGCGTTTGACTTCGGACTCTCGCGTCGCTTCGCCGAGACTCGGCGCCCCGAACGGACTCGTCACTGCGCCGACGGCTCAGGAGGTCCATCTGGATTCTCCCGCCCGCCGGCGTCTTCGGCGACGCACTCGGTCCGATCGACTGCCAATACGAGCGCCGGCTACCACCTATGCCAGGAGCTCTATCAGGAGAACAGCGATTCGCGACGGCGCACAATCGCACAGAGCGTCTCGTTGTAGGGCGCATCGAGTCCGAGCTCGCCGCTCAGTTCGACGACTTGACCGTTGATTACGTCTATCTCCGAGAGACGCCGCGCGACATGGTCGAGGCGCAATGAAGGGCTGGCGTTCGGAATGGTGGCCGCGAAGTCCGACACATACTGCAGCGGGTCGTCGAACGAGAACTCAATCCTCTTGGCGATGCCGACCCGGTAGGCCTCGGTCGTGCATCCAAGGGCGACCCGCCAGGCCTCGGGATCCGACATCAGCTCGCCGACCGTGACGTCGAATACGGCGCACGGAGCGCTGAGCGCGACGTTGCAGAGGAATTTCTCCCAGATCATCGGGGACACGTCGGCGAAGGCCCGGACGTTGAACCCGGCGTCGTGCCACGTCTGCTCAATCCACCTGAGCCGATCCGTCAGGCCACCGTGCATCTCGCCGATCCGGATCAATCGCATGCCCTCGTGATGAACGTGCCCCGGCTCAGGGATCGACGACCCGAATCCCTCGGCGATCCCGATCACAATGTGCTCTTCAGGAACGTGGCGGGCCACTCGCTCACCCGCACCGAGCCCGTTTTGAAAAGCCATGACCACACTGTGGGGCTCAAGGAGCGGTGCGATCTCCGCGGCCACTTCTTCGACGGCCCACGCTTTCGTCGCGATCATCCACACGTCGCAGGGTCCGGCCTCATGGGGCGAGCGAGCGACATGAAGGTTGTCGACGACGAAATTGCCGCTGGCGCCCGAGACCCGAAGTCCGGAGCCGGCGATGGCGTCGATGTGTTCCCGCCATGTGTCGATGGCCCACACCTCGTGGCCGGCCTTGCCCAGGCGGCTGGCGTACACCGAGCCCATGGCACCGGTTCCGACGATTGCGATCTTCATCTCTTCCTTTTGCCGACGGCGCCCCGGCAGGACTCGCATCCGCGCCACCGGCTCCGGAGGCACTCGTGGTCGTCCAGCCTTGTCTGGCGGTTTCTATGCGCCTGAGCAGGACTTCTTGTCTGGGGCGTGGATCAGCGTCCCATGGATAGTACTCACTTTGCTTGGCAATTGGGATTGCAAAATCCCGCGGCCTGGCGTCCGGCTCGTTCCTCGGTGATGAGTCCCCGGGTTCGGCCCACGCCTCCGGTGAGGGCCAGTCTCATTTCGGCATCCATGAGGGAGCTCACACCTTGGGGCTATTTCGCCCGGGGCATCGATCCGAGACCGCAGGCTCGGTGGATACGTCAAACAGCTCATGTTTTGGTGGCTGCCCGATGGCGACGATGCCGCCCTTGAACCGGTCGCTGGCCCGAGGACCTTGAGCGATTTTGGCACCGTTCATCCCTCCGGTCAGAGACTCGCCCCCGTGATTGGCCACCCGATTGCCTAAGGACGCTCGTCGAGTCTCCTGTCCGGTCCGGCGACCGGAGCCTGCTGCTTGCGGTCACGAGGGTGGACCGTTTCGTGAGCTGGCGCGGAGCTCCGCAATGCCCTGATGGAATGAACCTTCCCGGACGACGAGGACACGAAACCCGACGTAGAGCAGAAGAGCGGCGGCCAACCAGATGGCGGCCGCGGTCACCAAAACCAGGGGGGCCGATCCGCTGCCCATGCACTGCCAGACCACCACCGCGAAGGCGGCCAGGGCGGCGGCGCCGAGAATGGAGCCCACGTCGAGATCCTCGGCTTGACGTTCGCTTTCTTCCTTTTCGATCAGAGTGAGCGTGGCTGGCAGGATCGCCGGAAAGGCCAGCAGAACTCCTCCAGGCTCGCTTCCCGCGGTCACCGAGACGACCCCCGCCACGGCGGAGATGGTCGCCCCGAAGCCGAAGCGGATAATCAGGTCGCTCGGCGGAAGGTCGTGGAGGGCCCCAAGATGGACTCCGATGAGTGGTTGTGGCCCGCCAGACACTCAGTTCACCACCAGCAGGTAGCCGCCCACAGCGACGAGAATCCACACCAGGCAGCTGATTGAGGAGGCCGTTACTGCGTGGACCTTTGTGAGCAGGGGACGCACACATGCGCTGAAGGCCACGAAGCCGGCAACCCCGAAGAGCATGGCGTAGCCGGCGAGGGCGGCATCGCGGCGGCCTGTGTCGACAACTGTCACGGCCAGGCTGGCGACGGCGACCGACGGGGCAGCAGCGAAGAGTCCAGCGAACCATTTGGGTCGAAGCAGGTGGCCGACGACGGCGAAGACGGTGACCATCGTCCCGCCGAGAAGAGCCTTGATAGCGATAACCGCCGCATCTTGTGCCATCAGACCCCTGTTACTGAGAACCGCGAGGATGGGCGGAGACCACGGTCGCGAGCATTCCATCAGAACGGGGAAGCTCGGCGTGCCGACGAGGCATGTCAGCTCGGTCGGCGAATGGGTAACTGGCGCAGATGCGATGGCGGCGGTGAACGACGGTAGGCACGGCCGTCTGGTTGACCCGTGTCATCTTGGACGTCGGTGGAGCCTGGACTTCGCCGAGGCGCGGGCCGGAAGCCTTGCGCTCAGCGGTCGCGCCGCCTGCCCGCTCGTTCGTCACATTGGCTCGTTTGGCCGGCACGTTTGCACTCTCCCTGATTCGCAGGCCTGCTTGTCCATCGAAATCGGTTCCCCCACTTGATACGTCGAGTCGTATCGTCGCCTTCGCGACCGGAAGAAATAGCGTCCTCCTCGACCACTGGCGTTGGCGGAAGGGTTGATACCCACATAGAGGTCCGGTCACACCGTCCTGTATCTGGGTGCCCCGCATCGATCTGCGTCCTCCCCTTCACTGGCGGCCAAATGGTCGATGCGTAGAGCCTGCATTGCGAGGACGGCAGCGGCGGAAGCCGAGAGATGGAGGACCCGACCGGGATCGGATGGTTTCCGTAGGTGGCCTCGGTCGTCTCTCGACAGCCTTTTCGCTGACCTGAACGTCTGCCGCCCGGAGTGCTGGCAGAACCGTGCGGCGACCATCGTCGCTGGACAACTCGGCGTCATTGGTGGTGAATAAGGAGTCGTCGCGCGGCGAACCGAGCGAACCATCACGCGACCAATATCGCTGGACGGCTCGGTGGCGAATGTGCCCAAGGCGCTGTGAGCCGTGGGTTTTACGGTGTCGCTTGGAAACCGGACGAACGGATCTGGAGATCTTCATTCCCGAACTCGGGACACTCCGGCGATTCGCAGTGCCATCCGGTGGGTATGACACCGCTGTGGTACGGCGCGGTTGCAACTTCGAGGCTCCGATCAAGGGATATTCGCCGTGGGATCTACTTCGTGCCGACGGCGCCCGACAAGGGAACGGCGATGACGGGCTCGAAGGGCGCCCCCCGCCGAGGGCGTGGTCGACGTGCTTCCATAGAATGCAACGCACCGACAACGGAACGAACGAGAAAGTGACTGTTGCCGTTTGGCGGTCCTCTGCGCGAGTCCGTCGTCGGGATCACGATCAGTTTCTTGCGCTTGTCGCGGTTAGCGGTGGCCGACAGCTGGACAGCCCTGTGGCAGTGAGGGACACGGTGGGAAGCGGCCTTGGCGATATGTTTCTCACGCTCGATCTTGTTCACCCGACAACGACAATGAGCGCTGCGGCAATAACGGTTTCAGAGCCTCCCGCGCGTGCATGGCGGACCCTCGACCACCGAGAGCAAATGGTCGGCCGAGTTGCCAGTTGCCAGGATCGACGAACTTGCCGCGTGACAGTGGTTCCGGCCGTTTGGGAACAGCCGCGCAAGCCTGGCTGATCGTGGCCCGACTGCGAAGATCTGACTGCTCCGGGCCGGGGATTACGAGACGGCGTCGCGGCCGTGGGTTCAGCTATGCCCATCCCGATGGAAAGCCGGTGACCGATAAAGAAACGCTCCTTCGCATTCGGGGGTTGGCCGTGCCGCCCGCGTGGTCGGACGTCTGGATCTGTCCGTGGCCTCACGGGCACATCCAAGCCGTCGGCATCGACGCTGCTGGCCGCCGCCAATATCGCTACCACGACCAATGGCGGACGGACCGAGACCGAGAGAAGTTCGAGCGAGTACTGGACTTCGCCGCGGCCTTGCCGGAGCTTCGGGCGACCGTGCGGCGCGGCCTGGCCAAAGACGGTCTCGGCCGGGAGCGGGTGCTGGCGGCGATTGTCCGCCTGCTCGACGTCGGCTTCTTTCGCATCGGCGGCGAGGAGTACGCGGAAGAGCACGAGACCTTTGGCGTCGCTAGCCTCCGCAAGGAGCACGTGCGGATCCACGACGGAGTAATGGTCTTCGAGTACCCGGCCAAGGGATCTATCGAGCGAACGCTCGAGATCCGTGACGCCCAGGCCTGCGACGTGGTCACCGCGCTACGGCACCGTCGATCGGGCGGTCCGAACCTCTTTGTCTACAAGGAGGCCCGACGATGGGTCGAGGTGCACGCCCACGACGTCAACGACTACATCAAGGCGGCAGCAGGCGAGCAGTTCTCGGCGAAGGACTTCCGGACGTGGTCGGGGACCGTCTTGGCGGCAGACGCACTCGCCGAGTACGACCCGGTACCGGAATCGCGCACCGGTCGCCGCCGCGCCGTGGTGGAGGCGGTCGCAACGGTCGCCAAACAGCTGGGCAACACGCCCGCCGTGAGTCGCTCCGCCTACATCGATCCCCGGGTCGTAGAGTCCTTTGAGGACGGAGATACGATCGGAGTACGGCTGGGACGTGGGTCCGATGGAGCCCTGCTCGGACGCCGACAAAAGGGGAGTGCCGGGTCCCGAGCAGTGGAAGAAGCCGTCATCGATCTGCTCGACGTCACGACTCATCGTCCCCGCCGAGGCGCCACGACCTGACCGGGTTTCCGGCGCTCAGTTACTCCTACGCGGGACATTCCCCGTGCCGGGTGGGTGGGAGCCTTGTGGAGGGAGGTCGGGGCCGCTCCCGCGGCCGTCGCCGCCTACCGCCGCAGCAGCGGAGTGGGTCGGACCACCAGAACCGATCGTCATGGTCCGGTGTCCGTGTCAGGTTGGGCGCAACCAACCGGTGGATGCTGCCAGGTCGTGCCAAGCCGGCTTCCAGGCACGTCGTAACTGCTTTTGCAGGCGGCGCTGTTCCCCCGCCAGCAGTCCGGCGGTGTAGCTGGCTTCTGGAGTCGACCGGCGCGCCTCTGTGGCGAGCCATGCTTCCGCGGTGACCGCGTCATGATGGTCCCCGAGCACTGTTTGCAGCTCCTTGGCCGCCCGTGCCGTCCGCCGGGCCGGTGTCCCCACGACTGACGCAGCGGCCTCGGACGCGTAGCGGACCTGCTTCGCCTTGATGCGAACCTGGTGCAGGTCGCCGTCGGACGGATAATTCCGAGCGGCCTTCCGCGCCCGTTTTTTGAGAGGACGCCATGACCGGGCGACTGGTCCCCGGACCGCGCTGCGGGCGAGATCCTCGGGTTCAACCATCAGGCCGTCGTCGCCGGCCTGATGGTTGAAGAACGGTGGATGGGTCGATGCCGCGTGCAGCCGGTCGAGCAGATGGAGGTACCGCTCGTCCACCAGCGCGACCCCGACGTCCTGGGCGGCTTGGCGCCGCTGCTCCGTGAGGCGCTCCCGAAGCTGGTGGCGCCCGGCGTCGTCACGGTCAGGGTCACTGTTCCCGAGCCGCAGGCGATCCACTAACACGTCGGCGTCTCGCACTGTCCCCAGGATCGTGCCTGCCCAACGGAGATCGGCGCGTACATGGCCGACCCACACCGGATCGAGGACGGTGGCGAACGTCTTGAGGTCAGATCGCAGGCGACGGATGGCCACCCTGGTCTTGTGGACGTCCTCGGGCTCCGGCTCAGAGGGCTGTAACCGGAGAAGGACATCGTGGTTCAATATGCGGTCCAAAGAGCTGGCGATGTTTGCGCGGACGACGTCGGCCATGGTGGCCTGCGTGCCAAGTCGTGATTCGTCACCGCTCATCGGACCCAGCGCGACTGGTGAACCCAGTGCCTTGGCCAGCTTGGACTCGGTCTCGGGACTGGCTCCCGCTTCCCGCAATTGCCGCACGACCTCGTTAATCAGATCACGCGTGGCCCGATCGGTGCTTTCCGAAGTGAGCTCGAGTTCGAGCTGGCGAAAGCGCAGACCATCCTCGGGGCCGCCGCTTACCGAAACGCTGTCGTCGTCGAGTTCTGCCCAGGTGCTGCCGTCCGCGTCCCGAAGGGCAAAACGGTGACGGGTCGTGCTGATGATGACCAGCGGCCTCAGCTCCGAATGCCGCACGATCCCACGCAGGATCCGCCGAGATTCCGCAGGAATGGTCGCCTCACTGCCCCGCCACGAGATCTCTGTGCGTTGTAGTGCCCCCCGGTGGGCTTTACTCGACACCTTGATCGTCCAGACGCCGTCGCCGGACTCCTCGCCCGTCCGATGTCGGAAAGTCATCCTGCGGTCGAAGAGCCGGAAGTCCGGTGTGTCGAAGTAGATCGCCCTGAGTTGTTGCGCTGGCAGCAAGGGCACGGCGTTGGTGAGGCCCTGCAAGGGCGGCAACTCCAGTTCAGGTGTTGCGGCCAATTTCAATTCGCGCTCCATGTGCTCCGTTCGCCCGGTCATGCATATCTGTTACCCGATCGTCGGTCTCGCTACTCGGTCTGTTCCGTTCCTTTCGATCAGCACCGCGGTCGGCGCTCGCACGCTGCGGCACTCTCGCACGCGGCGGCACTGGCGGCATCTCGTTCGTTTCCGACTTTCGTCACCGGGCTCGCGGTTTTTGAGAGCGGGGGACCCGGGTACGAATCTCAAGCCGACGATTAGGTAGATGGATCGATTAGGTAGATGACTGGGTAGGGAGACGCGATGAGCGATGCAGACGCCAGGACCAGCCCTGCAAGGCTGCAAGAAGAGCGCAGGGAGGCCGCAGCGTCGCACTCGCCCGACCGTGCACCCACCGTAGATGAGGAGGAAGCAGCCGATCGCTCCCGCCGGCAGTTCTCGGACGGGGCCGCCGAGGTGGCTGAGCACGAGCAAAGTGCAGCCCAATGCGGTGCCAACATCTAGGGAGAAGGCGAGATCACCTGAGCGCCTTCGGCCGCGCGAGGGGCACATCCCGTTCCCGTGGTGACCACAACGACGATGACCAGTGAGGTTCCTTCGCCGGCAGGTGCTCGATCAGAGCGCGCACATCGTCGGAGGATGGCGACTGCGGAAACCAGCGGCGCTCCCGTTTGGACCCGGACCTGCGGCGCCACAGCCGCTGCATGACATCTGTGACCCAACCTCGACGAGGAACAATCGCGACCTGGAAGCTGTTTCACCCAGCATGAAGAGCATCGGGTTTTTGTCGTTCGGCCATTGGACCCCCTCACCACAGTCGCAGACCCGTTCCGGCGTCGGATGCCCTGCTGCAGTCCATCGACCTCGCCGTCGCCGCAGAAGATCTCGGTGCGGACGGGGCGTACTTCCGGGTCCACCACTTCGCCAACCAGCTTTCCTCGCCGTTTCCGCTGCTCGCGGCGGTCGGCGCCAAGACCAGCACGATCGAGATCGGGACCGCCGTGATCGATATGCGCTACGAGAACCCGCTCTACATGGCCGAGGATGCGGGTTCTGCCGACCTCATCTCGCGCGGGCGGCTGCAGCTCGGCATAAGCCGTGGATCGCCCGAACAAGTCATTGAGGGCTACCGCTACTTCGGCTACGAACCGGGCGAGGGGGTCGACCACGCCGACATGGCTCGCGAGCACACACGAGTTTTTCTGGAGGTGCTCAATGGAGACGGCTTTGCCGAACCGAATCCCCGACCGATGTTTCCCAACCCACCCGGGCTGCTTCGTGTTGAGCCACACTCCGATGGTCTGCGTAACCGGATCTGGTGGGGGGCCGGCACCAGGAAAACCGCCGAGTGGACCGCCGAGCAGGGGATGAACCTGATGAGTTCGACGCTACTCAGCGAGGACACCGGTGTGCCGTTCCATTTGCTGCAGGCCGAGCAGATCGAACGATTCCGCAAGGCTTGGGCGGAGGCCGGCCATACCCGTGAGCCTCGCGTCTCGGTCAGCCGCAGCATCTTTCCAATCGTCAGCGATCTCGACCGCACCTATTTCGGCCGCGAAGGCAACTCGCAGGACCAGGTCGGGTTCATCGACGGAGGCATCGCGCGCTTCGGCAAAACGTACGCCGCGGAGCCCGAGGCGCTCATCGAGCAATTGGCACAGGACCAGGCGATCGCCGCTGCCGACACCTTGCTGCTGACCATCCCCAATCAGCTTGGGGTGGACTACTGCGCCCACGTCCTCAATTCGGTCCTGAGCGACGTTGCGCCGGAGCTTGGCTGGCGATGAGCTGGGCAACGTCACGGTCGATGAGCACCACGGAGGGTCCTCGTGACTGCGAGACTTGAAGGCAAGACCTCGCTTGTCACTGGCTCCACCAGCAATATCGGACGGTCCATCGCCTTGGCGTTTGGGGCAGAGGGGGCTCACGTAATTGTGAGCGGCCGAAGCGCAGAACGCGGCGCCGAAGTCGTCGATCGAATTCGTACCGCGGGTGGCCGCGCCGATTTTGTTGCCGCCAACCTTGACGGGTCCCCGATTGCATCACGAGAGCTCGCGACCAAAGCCCTGCGACTTCTCGACGGTCGCCTCGACGTCTTGGTGAACAACGCCGGGATCTTTCCGCGTACGACGACCGCCACGACGGACGAGGCGACGTTTGACGAGGTCTACGGCGTAAACGTAAAGGCCCCGTATTTCTTGACGGCGGCGATAGCACCGGCGATGGTCGTAGCCGGGCGCGGTTCGATCGTCAACCTGGGATCGTGGATAGCTCGCCTCGGCATTCCGAGTGCCCTATACAGTTCAACCAAGGGTGCCATGGAGACCCTGACGAAGGCCTGGGCCGCAGAGTTCGGGCCCGGTGGAGTTCGGGTCAATGCCATTTCCCCTGGAGTCATCCGAACTCAAAATGCGGACGGATCGGACGACGGCGAGCATCCAGCCGAGGTGATGATGCGTAGAACTCCCGCGGGCAGCAGCGGATCTCCGGACGCCGTGGCGCATGCAGCCGTCTACTTGGGGAGCGACGAGGCAACATTCGTTCACGGCAGTGTCATCGACGTTGACGGGGGTCGCACCGGGGTGGCGGTCATCGCCTATTAGATACTGAGCGCGTACAGAGCGCGGTCAGACGTGAGGGCGCCGACTCGTGGTTGCGGCTGCCCGGTGGCGACGACAGCAGGCGCGCCGATCACCCTGCATGGGGCCTGTCCCTGGCTCAAGCAGAGATGCCGCCATCGGCCAACAAGGCAATCAGGTCGAAGCCGCTCGGGCACGCTTGTGCCAGTGCCAACAGCTCACTAACTTGCTGAACACCCGTCAGGAGCAAGTGGGCAAGCGATGTTGACCGATGAGTTCCGCAGTCGTCGACTCGAGGTGCTTGAGGAGCATTTTCGCTCGGAGGTCGACCACGACTGGGACGCATGCCTGGCGACGTTCAAAGACGTCCCTCGCTACGAAATCGTTGCCCTCGGTCAAGTCCACGAAGGTGCTGACGCCGTCCTTCTCTACCACACCACCCAGCGCATGGCGTTCCCTGATCAACGCCACGAACACGTGCGGATGCACGTCGCTGACGACGACACCATCATCTCCGAGTTCGACCTCCTTGGCACCAACACCGGTGAGTTTTTGGGGATGGCTCCAACTGGCAGGTCGTTCCGGGTTCCGGTGGTTGCCGTCTTCACATTCGACGGGGATCAGATCACCAACGAACGCGTGTACCTGGACGTAGCGAGCCTGCTCCGTCAGATCGGGCGTGAGGAGTTGCTGCCCTTAGCTGGCGTAGAGGGCTTCTCCGCCGCAAACATGAGATAACTCCGGAGAGGATCGGCCCCACCGACCCGGCGAACGGACGGCACCACGGCGTAGAGATCCTCACGTACCTCGGATGTCCAAGGCGTCGGAGTCTCTGAGGCAGAAATCGCCGCCACCGTCGAACCTCCACTCGCCGGTCCTGGCCAAATGCCGTCGCAACGGCTCAGCAGTGAAACGCCAACCTGAGGACTTGAAACTCCTGGAGTAGTTGAAACGGTCGTAGTCGTACGCAACACGATTGCCCAATGCCCGCCTCGTACGTCCGCAGGATGGGTCGGGGGTCCCCCTTGGGCGTCGGCCACCAGTGAGCGCTCTCTTCCGGAGTGTCCGGTTCGCACTTCGCATGACAAGGTGAGTGATCCATTCTCGACCCCCAGGCCGGCCGTGCGGTCGCCGATCGAATCAAGGCGCCAGTGAATCTCGCTCGCGGCGGCTGGCAAAACGTAGGGTAGCCACATGCGAGTCACCGTCTTGGGAATGGGCAACATGGGTCGGGCCTTCGCCGCCCGGGCGATTGAGACTGGCCACCGGACGACCGTTTGGAATCGCACCCAGGGTCGGGTCACCGCCCTAGCGGCCAGCGGTGCGATCGAAGCCACAACTTCTACGGCGGCGGTGGCGGGTGCTGACGCCGTTCTCGTCGTGCTCGCCGACGACGAAGCCGTCCTCGACGTGTGTCTGGGCGACGATGGTGTGTTGCCATCTCTCGAACCCGATGCCGTGTTCGCCAACGTCAGCACCGTTTCCCCAGAGACTGCTCGACGCCTGGCCGAGCTGGGACCTGAGGCTCGGGTCCTTGACGCGCCGGTGATGGGGTCGCCGGCGATGATTGCTGGTGGTCTGGGGAGGTTCCTCATCGGCGGGCCCACCACAGCGATTTCTGCCATTGAACCCCTGTGGAATGACCTTGGGTCCGGCTATACGCATTGTGGCCCGTCCGGAACTGGGGCCACCATGAAGATCTTGGCCAACTCGTTGTTGATTACGGGGGTGGCTTCGCTTGCCGAGGTCATCGCTACGGCCAGGCAGCAGGCGATCCCCGATGAGTTCCTAAGGACCCTCCTTGCCGACAGTCCCGTGTTGAGTCTCGCCAGCAATCTCCGCTTAGACAGTCTGTTCGATCCGACGCATCCAGGTTGGTTCTCTCCGGCATTGGCCCGTAAGGACCTCCGCCTCGCCATCGACCTGGCCGAAGAGTCCGGAGTCGGTGTGCGCATCGGGCCCGCAACCGACGCCCTCCTGACCACCGTGATTGATGGTGGCAGGGAGTGGCCAGACTTCGCTGCCGTGATCGAAGCCCTCTCCTGAAGCTTCAACGAAGAGAGACAACCCAATCCCGTCCGTCTGTTCCAGGGCTCTGTGCGTGCTCAAGACCGCGGGTCCGTCCTCGGGTCGCTGCTTAGCGAACGAGGCGATGGACCTCGGTGATCGTCACTTCGGGTTCGCCCATCTTTGACAGGTCGAGGCCTCTTGATGCGGCAACCTTGCCCATGGCTGGCATCAGCGTTGACTGGACGAACTGCTCATGAGCCTCGACCGAGTCCCATACGTCGACGCCGTGAGCAAGGCCATCCTTCTCGAAGTGCACATGCATGATGCCGCCGGGCGGGAGTTTGGCGTCGACACCCAGTTCGTCGGTCACGGCATCAAGCAACTCGATGGTTATCCCGACCGGAAACACATCCTCTATCAGAACTGCCATCGCCATCCTCCCTTGTCGTAGGTGTGCACAGCATGACAGAAGGTCGGCTTCGAGGCCGCGAAAGGATGCCGTTGCTTCGGCCCCCCGCAGACGCATTGCGCCCCTGCCCCCGGCAGGTCGGTATGGGGTGTATCTCATGGCGGAGGGACTCCCCAACGCCGCGATCGCCGGCCAGTTGTCTGAGCGAATGGGCAATCAGCAAATACACCACAGCGATCTTCACCAAGCTGGACATCGACGCGGACGACGAGCCAATCGCCGGGTCCGCTCTGTACCCGCCTGGTACCCGCCTGCCTCAACTCCGACCCGCCCTAGTACGAAGCTGGCGATCGGGGTATAACCCCAGCCGGATCTCACCCGGAACCTCGATTCCAGGGAACATTCGCGGCTCAGTGGCCTAAACGTATGGCCGTTCCTAGTTTCAGATCATTGATTCAAAACTATGCTAGATTGTCGGTGTGGCACGCCCAAGGTTGCGCGACGAGGAGCTTCGCGGTCGACTTCTCGATGGCGCTCTGGGGTTGGTGGCAGACGGAGGTCCTCCAGCCATCACGACCAGGGCGGTCGCTGCATCAGCTGGAACCTCGATCGGCTCGGTCCATGAGCTGTTCGGTGGCAAAGGCGGATTGGTTCGGGCGATGTTCATGGAGGGATTCGAGCGGCTTGGGAGGGAGCTGAGCGCGTTACCAGAGCCAACTGATGCGGAGGCAGGCGTCATGGACGTGGCGTTGGCAATCCGAGACTTCGCACGGCGCCACTCGCAGTTGTTCGAAGTGATGTTTTCCCGACCCTTTGTGGAGTTCGATCCAGGGCCGGAGGATCTCGCCGCCGCTGAAGCCACCTACCGGATCGTGGTCAATCGAATCGGACTGTTCCTAGGGAACATGGTTTCGAGTGCCGAGCGAAAAGACGCGGCGATCGCCATGACCGCAGTTTTTGAGGGTCTTGCTCGCACAGAATTGGCTGGCCGTTTGGGGAGCAGTGCAAGCGCCCTGGAACGACGCTGGAACACAACCGTGCTCTCAATGATGTACGGCCTACGACAGAGGACCAACCATGCAATCAACACAGGCGGGGAGGGGAGCTGATGGGGCGAACTCATGCTCGACGACACGAGTTGAACTGCAACGAGACTCCGATGCCACTCGTGTCACATCGCCGCAGCGTTGTCATGAGACAAAATGGTGGTGTCGACCTCCAACTCGGGTGCTACCGCAGTGGCGAGGTGCATCGGATTCCAATCTGGCAAAGCTCGGCTACAGGGGCGGTCTCGACGGTGATCGCTGACAGCATCAGATGCATGGATCCTGGCGATCTGGTGAGCGTCTCGCAGTGGGTCTCAAGTTGCTCCTCCCTACGGGGACGTCGCGAGGCACGACGCCGACTGCGAGAGCGTCGTGCCAGATTCATCAAGGATCTGTTCGCGATGCCCAACGCGCCGTCAATCAGGGCCGGAGTCCCGTAAACCTGATCAAGATCGCTGACATCCAACCAAGGAGGAACCTTAACAATGGCGACGATCATTAAAGAAGCAACGATCAACGCTCCGGCGCAGGACTGCTGGGAGGCGTTACGCGACTTCGGTGCTCTGCACGAACGGCTGGCGAGATCCTTCGTTACCGAGACGAACATGGTCGACGAAAACGAGCGGGAGGTCACGTTCTTCAACGGTGCGGTCGCGCGAGAGCGACTTGTCGGCCTGCGAGACGACCACATGCGTCTCGCCTACGCAGTGGTCGAGAGTGCCCTCGGAAGCTTGCAGCACAGTGTGTCGGCGCAGATCATCACCATCGACGAATGTCACTGTCGTTTCGTCTGTATCACCGACGTTCTTCCGGAACGCGTCGGACCGACGGTCGAGTTGATGATGGACGAGGGACTCAAAGCAATCAGTAGCACTCTCGAAGCACGCAATCCATGAGCCGCGATCGTCCGCTCCGCGCCATTGCCCATGGGCAATCGAGTACCACATTGCTTTCGACCAGGGTGAACGGCCAGCGGGTGGGACGCGTGTTGTTTGAACGGTCGTCCGTCTCGATGGCTCACCGCTGCGCTGGCTGGTCTTGAGCAACAACTACCAGAACATCCCCTGATCAGGCCGGGTCTACGATGTACTGGCACATCGGTCCCCTCGATGTTTTGAGACATCACAACAGCGCCCCCGGCAGGACTCGAACCTGCGCCACCGGCTCCGGAGGCCTATTAGATTGTCCAGATCGTCCTGCCCGTTCGCCCCAATACTGCTGAATGACCTGGTCAGGTTCGTCCAGATTTGCCACCCAGTCGAGAGTCTCAGCGTCGTCGTCCTCCTCGATCAGGTAGTGGGCCACCTCGTGGCAGAGCGTGAAATTCGCCCGCTTCGAGTTCGCCGTCGGAGCAACGAAGACGACTCCATCGTCGAAGATCGACAGTCCATCGCACGATCCGTCAGAACGTCGTTCGCCAAGGGCGCTCCTTTCGATGACACGCAGCCCGAGGGCTGTCTCGATAGCGGTTCGGGGTCTTTGGCGATGGCGTCGCGCAACGTCTGGTCAAGTGTCCCACCAGTCGATCCGCCCATCGCCTGGGGCTCGAAGGCTCCGGAGATAGTCGCCGAACCACTGCTCAGTACAACTTGTCGAGGACGGAGCGGGGAAAGGAGACGGAGGACGGCCTCCGGATAGGAGTTGGAGCGGGTAGGACGAACGGCCCTGCCGGAGGGCGAGGCACGAAGACCGAGGACATGTCAGTGTGGTGTGTGGACGGCCATATGGGCGTCCCGGTGCTGTGCAGTGGAGGTGGCCTATGGGACGCAAGATCCTTCTGCTTGGTCTGGTCGTCGCTCCAGTCTGCGGCCTGTTGGCCCTGCCAGCATCAGCTTCGACACCTACGCCGACGATCAAGAGCTTCAGCCCGACCTCTGGACCGGTCGGGACCGAGGTGACGATCGAAGGAACCAATCTGGCAGGTGTCACCGAGGTGAAGTTCAACGCAACAATCGCCGCGCTCGTCTCCGACACCGCCACCAACGTCACGGCGGAAGTGCCGGCTGGGGCCACGACCGGTTACATCAAGGTGAAGACCCCCGGGGGCAAGGCAAGTAGTGCCTCCGAGTTCGTCGTTCTCGCGACCTCGGCGACGACCACCACCCCGGCGAGCTCGAGCATCGTGATCGGGACCGGCAACAGCGACAGTGCCGTGGTGAGCGGCAATGCCACATATGGAAGCCCGACGGGCACCGTCACCTTCTACGAGTGCGGTCCGACTGCGAGTCCTGAGCCGTGTACGTCGCAGGCCAACCAGGTGGGCAGCCCGGTCGCTGTCACCGCGGGTGCCAATGACACCTCGAGTGCCTCGTCGGTGTCGTTCACCCCGAGCTCAGCTGGCTACTGGTGCTTCGCCGGCTTCTACTCCGGCGACGCCAACTACGCCGGGAGTTCGGACACGACCACCGAGGAGTGCTTCGACGTGACGACCGGGACAGCACCTTCGGCCACCACCACGACCCTGGCGAGCTCAAGCATCATGCTCGGGTACGGCAACAGCGACAGTGCCGTGGTGAGCGGCAATGCCACATATGCAAGCCCGAGGGGCACCGTCACCTTCTACGAGTGCGGTCCGACCTCGAGTCCTGAGCCGTGTACGTCGCAGGCCAACCAGGTGGGCAGCCCGGTCGCTGTCACCGCGGGTGCCAATGACACCTCGAGTGCCTCGTCGGTGTCGTTCACCCCGAGCTCAGCTGGCTACTGGTGCTTCGCCGGCTACTACTCCGGCGACGCCAACTACGCCGGGAGTTCGGACACGACCACCGACGAGTGCTTCGACGTGACTGGTCCGTCCATCTCAACCGTTCAAATCAGCAAGAGCGTGAAGGCTCCGAAGGTCACAATAAGCGGCTCGGGTTTCGGGACCGTTGCAAATCTAGGTTCCCCGAGGGCAGCCTGTGGCTCCCGCCCGACGGGACTCGACTACTGGAACCATTTCCTGTTCGACGACACCACCGAAGGCTGGAGTGCGGGAGAGGGTAGCCCGACCTACGACTGCATCGGGGTAGTTATCAAGTCGTACTCGAACGAGGAGGTCGTTTTTACCTTCGGTTCGGACTACGGCCACTATCGCACCGGATCAGGAAAGGCGCTGCTCAACTCGGGTGATCAATTTACGATGACGCTCCTGGGGGCGTCGTTCTCTGGCACGGCCGACTACACGACAGGTGCGACCTCGGCGACGACCACCACCCCGGCGAGCTCGAGCATCGTGATCGGGACCGGCAACAGCGACAGTGCCGTGGTGAGCGGCAATGCCACATATGGAAGCCCGACGGGCACCGTCACCTTCTACGAGTGCGGTCCGACTGCGAGTCCTGAGCCGTGTACGTCGCAGGCCAACCAGGTGGGCAGCCCGGTCGCTGTCACCGCGGGTGCCAATGACACCTCGAGTGCCTCGTCGGTGTCGTTCACCCCGAACTCGGGTGGCTACTGGTGCTTCGCCGGCTACTACTCCGGCGACGCCAACTACGCCGGGAGTTTGGACACGACCACCGAGGAGTGCTTCGACGTGACACCGGGACAGCACCTTCGGCGACCACCACGACCCCAGCGAGCTCGAGCATCGTGCTCGGGAACGCGAACAGCGACAGTGCGGTGGTGAGCGGCAATGCCACATATGGAAGCCCGACGGGCACCGTCACCTTCTACGAGTGCGGTCCGACCTCGAGTCCTGAGCCGTGTACGTCGCAGGCCAACCAGGTGGGCAGCCCGGTCGGTGTCACCGCGGGTGCCAATGACACCTCGAGTGCCTCGTCGGTGTCGTTCACCCCGAACTCGGGTGGCTACTGGTGCTTCGCCGGCTACTACTTCGGCGACGCCAACTACGCCGGGAGTTCGGACACGACCACCGACGAGTGCTTCGACGTGACTGGTCCGTACATCTCAACCGTTCAAATCAGCAAAAACGTGAAGTCTCCGAAGGTCACAATAAGCGGCTCGGGTTTCGGGACCGTTGCAAATCTAGGCTCCGGAACGGCAGCCTGTGGCTCCCACCCCACGGGATTCGACTACGGGAACCATTTCCTGTTCTCCGACACCACCGAAGGCTGGAATGCGGGAGAGGCTAGTCCCGACTACGACTGCATCGGCGTAATTATCAAGTCGTACTCGGACGAGCAGGTCGTCTTTACCTTCGGCTCGGACTACGGCGTCTATCCCATCGGATCAGGAGTCGCGCTGCTCAACTCGGGTGATCGATTCACGATGACGCTCCTGGGGGCGTCGTTCTCTGGCAAGATTCACTACACGACAGGTGCGTCCATCTCAAACGTCGAGATCGGTCATGCGTGAATGGCCCCAGGGTCACGATAAACGGCTTGGGTTTCGCGACCCGGGTGCCATCCGGCGCCAAGGTTGGGGTTGCGTTGGTGCCTTGGCAATCCGCTGATTCCAGGGTCTGCCGTAAGTAGACCGGTCTGAGCCTTCCCGAAGTTCAGCCACTTTTCGAGCGTCTGCGAGACGGTGATCGATCGGCGGCCGATGAAGTGTTCCTGTCGTTGGCGACTTCGATGACGAAGGCGGCGGGAGCGATGCCCGCCCCCATCTACGTCCCGCAGCACGTCTTCGACGAGTATCGCGTGCGTCCGTTGCTGTCCAGACCACGAAGCCATGGAGCGGCCACGACGATTCTCCTCGCTGCTGCATGTGTCCCAGCATCGCCGCTCCTTCCCTTCCAAGTAACCGAGGGGATGGAATCGGATTGCGAATTTGGATTGTCAGTTACACGGTCATCAACAACAGAGACGTAAGAAATGCTGTCTGACCTCCATAATGAGTTTCGCCCTCGGCACTGGCGCCCCCGGCAGGACTCGAACCTGCGCCACGGCTCCGGAGGCGCTTTCGACACGTCCAGACCGTCTGTTTCATTCGATCGTGTGCTCGTGAGCAGGACCTCCCGTCCAGAGCATTCATCGGTGTCTCTCCGGTACCGCTGATTGGATTGCCAATTCGGATTGCCAAAAGAGCTCCGGCTCGCGCAGGAGGCGACCCCGCACCCTGGCTTTATCGCCTGCTCCTACCGAATCAGGCGCGTAGGGGGACGCTATTCGGGCCGCTCAGCCTGACGTGGAGACCGACGGATGGCGGAGTCGAACGACTCTTGACCCGGGAGGCGACGGCTCCCTCGGGACTGGTGCCACTCGTCCGATGGGAGTCAGATATGACGATGGTTCGACAAGCTCAGCAAGAGGGCGGACACCGGTGGCGCACCGTTGGACGGCCATACCGTTCCAAAATGCGCCTGCCGGCGCTGGTCAGCCGCACCCAGCTCCTGGTAGCGACGAAGGCGGCGGTTGCCGCCGGGATTGCCTGGGCAGTCGCGCTGTTGATCGATCCACACAGTCGGCCCTACTTCGCTCCGCTGGCCGTGATCCTGATCGTCCAACCGACCGTGTACGACTCGCTCTCGAGGGCATTTCAGCGGGTCGTCGGCGTCGTGCTGGGGGTAGCCGCGGCCCTGGCGGTCAGCCACTTCCTCACCCCCAGTGGCTGGAGCATCGCGGTAATCGTCTTCGTGGGCCTCCTCCTCGGCTGGAGCCTCCGTCTCGGCCCCCAAGGCGTCGTGCAGGTCCCCGTCAGCGCTCTGCTTGTCTTCGCGGTGGGTAGCGCCACCCCGGGCTACGGAGGCAGACGTGTGCTGGACACGTTGATCGGCTCGGCCATCGCCGTCCTGGCTGTGCTGGTCAGTCCTTCGGCGCCGGCGCCCGACCGCGTGGTCTCCGACGTTCTGGCACCACTGCGTCACTGTCGCGACGTCCTCGTGAACATCGGGTCCGGCATCAGTTCGGAATGGACCCTCGAAAAGGCCCAGGCCTGGCGAAGGGAGGCGCTCGGATTAGTCGAGACCACCATCAATGCCAGGCGGGATCACGAAGGGCATCAGCTCACTGCCCGCTGGAACGCACGGGCCTATCGACAACGCCCGGTGCTCGAGCGAGCGGACGAGGCGTTGGGAGTCGGAGAAAGGATCGCTATCCAGACGCGCTCAATCTCCCGAGCTCTTGTCGACGGGGCTCCAGCTGCTCGTCCGATGCCCGCCCTCGGCGCCATGCTCGTCTCCACGGCTACCGCAGTTGAGGCCTACGCGGTATGGGTCGCGTCTCCCGGGGAGCCAGCCGACCAGCAGCGACTCTCCGATGCGATTCGTGTTGCAGGCGAGACGTTTGGACAGGCCGTGGCCGGGGCCCAGCGGCGCTGGCAGGACGATCCGACGCAATGGCTGACCTTCGGGACCATCCTCGCCATGAGCCACCGGATCCTGGCCGAGGTAAGCAGTCCGCTCGAGTCGATGGACGAAGCGGCTTGAGCCTCGTTCCGGCGACGTACGCCGTACCGGAGGGTGGGTATTGCGCAAAGGTGCTCAGGCCCGACGCTCGTTTCACACGTCGAAAGCCCTTGCGGGTTTCCAGCCACGCTCAGAAGATCCCAACAAATGAGGGCACGCCCCTGCGAAACATTTCCAAAAAATGAGACACGAGTGCACGGGCTTCCAGAGGCCCATTCAGGATGTTCAGACTCTCGTTCGATCATGTACTCCAGAACAGAAGTTCCTGTCCACGACAGCAGGTCAACTCCAATGGGGCAGTCGGCACGCTGGGGGCAGGGTTCGATCGCGACCGGCAACCTCGGTGGCGGCCCACTTTGAGGAAGGTCAGCCTCTCGATTTCATCTAGCTCCGATCATTCACGGAACCGCATGACCTGAACTGCGCGCATCCGCGTACGTGCCCTTCTGTCAGGGGAAACTGAGGTTGTCGAGACACTCAATCCCCAACCAGAAGGGCACCTACGAAATGCAAGCTAACAGCACGCGTCGCCTGGTTGTGGCATCGGGCGGTGACCAGGTCGTGGGCCATGTCGGACTGCACGCTCTTGGGGCCTTTGCGGACCGGTTGGGACTCGGAAATGCGCTCTCTTCTCGGATCCCTCCTCGGGGCGAGCGGATGGCGCTTCATGACCGGGGCAAAGTGCTCGTCCCGTCGATGCTGATGCTCGCCGGTGGTGGCGAGAGCTGTGCGGACATCGAGCACCTGCGCGCCCAAGAGGACCTCTTCGGCTCCGCGCCGTCGGACTCGACGCTGTTTCGCGCTTTCCACGAGGTCTCGGCCGAGACACGTGACGCGCTGGCCGAGACGATCGCCGAGGTGCGCGCTGAGGTTTGGCGACGCTCGGGCGCCACCAACACGACCACACCGGTCGTCTTGGACATCGACGCCTCGCTCGTCGAGATCCACACCGAGACCAAAGAGGGAACGGGCCCGCACTACAAAGGCGGTTGGGGGTTCCATCCGATGTTCTGCTTCGCCGATGTCAGCGGCGAGGCGCTCTCTGGCGTGCTGCGTCCGGGCAACGCGACGGCCAACACGGTGGCCGACCACGTGCGCGTCCTCGACGCGGCGGTGGCCCAGTTGCCCGCCGAGATCGCCCGGGGGCACCGCGCCGGCGACGACGCCGCACTCGTCACCCGGCCCCTCGTGGTGCGCACCGACTCGGCGGGATGCACGCAGGGTTTTGTCCGGGCCGCTCGGGCCCGCAACATCGGGTTCTTCGTCGTGGCCCGCTCAAATGCCCAGGTCCACAGTGCGATCTTCGACACCGTCGGTCTCGAAGAAGTCTGGGAACAGGCCCGGCAACAAGACGGGAGCCCTCGCGAAGGGGCGGCGGTGGCCGACCTCTCCGACCTCGTCGACCTGAGCGATTGGCCCGAGGGAACGCGCCTCATCGTGCGGCGCGAGCCGCTGCATCCGGGCGCCCAACACAGCCTGTTCCCCAGTCTCGAGTACCGCTACTGGGGTCACTACAGCGACCAAGACGGCGAAGCGGTCGAACTCGACCTGACCATGCGTGCCCACGCCCAGGTCGAGCTGCACCTCCAGCGCCTGAAGGACTCGGGACTCTTGGCCTTTCCCTTCTCCGACCTCGAGGCCAACCGGACGTGGATGGCGACGGTCATGATGTCTGCCGACCTGGTGCGCTGGTTCCAACTGCTCTGCCTGGACGGGTCCTGGGCCAAGGCACAACCCAAGGCCTTGCGCTGGGGCCTGTTCCACGCTCCGGGTCGCCTCGTGCGTTCGGGCCGACGCCACGTCGTGCGCATCCTGGCCGGCTGGCCCAGTGCCGATGTGCTGCTCGGCGCCTATCGAAGACTCGACCTCATCGTCTGATCGATCCCGCGTCCCCTCAGTCGGCACCACGCCAGACGAACGCGTCCCGAATCATCCCCGAGCCCAAATCACCACCGCCACCGGCACCAATGGGGCATCAATACGTTCGGGTGAGAGCGAAATCACACCGCTCGAACCTCAACGACGCCAATCAAGGGATCTCGGGCAACGTCAGGTCATCTCGTGAATGATCGGAGCTAGAGGTTCACATTTATCCCCCTTCACGACTGCCCCACGCGGGCTTACGGTTTTTCTTGGACTTGGCAAACATAGGGAGGTTGATGTGGCAATCCCACGCGAGTACACGAAGTCGGTCGTCGTCCCTCTTCCAACGGACTCGGAGGCCCGCGCCATCGTCGGCGATTCCTACGATTCCGAGCAGGCCCTCAACGTCATAAGAATGATGGCGGGCACGAGGACATGTATCCCGCACTGGTCGGGATGGTGAACGCCATCTTTGGCACGCCGACGATCGACGACAAGCATCGTGAGATGATCATTCTCAGATCGGCGGCACTTCTCAATGTGCCATACGAGTGGCAAGCAAATGAACAGATGGCCAGAAATGCCGGATTGTCCTCGCAAGAAATAGAGGCGGCGGCGTCGGATGAGCCAGTCGAAGGCATCGACCCGGAATACGTCCTCATCTGCACGGCGACGGATGAATTGCTGCGCTCAGGGAGTCTCACCGACAAGACGTTGCAAGCGATGCTCGACACGTTCGGCGACACCGCCACCCGCAAGTATGTCGCGACCATCGCGTGGTTCAGCCTCCTGAGCCTGTTCCTCAACGGCACTCGCACGCCTCTTGAGACCACTGACAAGATCGGCGACCGCACGAGCCCGTTGCCCAGAACTCCAGCGCACGCCTGACCAATTCGGGATCCGCCCATACAGCAGGGTGGTGTCCCGGGATCATCGGGCCCTGACGAACGCCCGATGGCGGTGCCCTGGGTCAGCACCCCGCACTGACCGTCTCGCTCGCATCTCAAGACGTTGTCTTCATGGTCCAGGCCGCCATTCTCAGAGCTTCTGAGCTGGGTCTTCAGTCCACCCGGTTCGTGGCCGTCTTCTCAGTGGTTCCCACTTGATTGCCAAAACGGATTGCCAAACTACCCGTCCGTCTGGGTCGCCCAACGGCGGCCAGCCCGTGCCCATGGACGGCACCGTGGGATTCCTGCGAGCACCCGAAGAGCGCCTCGCCTACACCGTCGCCGCGTTTAGTGCCTTAGGCGTCTCTTGGCCCGTGAAGGTCAGGAACATCGCCATCTGCGCAAAGATTTTTCGGGCAAGCCGTCGATTTGGGTGATGCCATTCGTCAGTAGAGCGAACCACCCTTCCGGGGCAGGCTTGTCTGGCCCGGAAGGCGACTCGCCACGGAGTCGGGTTCACGGACTCTGCCAGGAGGCAGCAATGCGCAAGATCATCGGTGCGATGAAGATCTCAATCGACGGGAAGACCGAGGGCCCGGAAGGCTACGCAGACTGGGTCGATGCGTGGTCGGATGATTTCGGACTCACGCCTCACATCGACGCGTGCGTCCTCGGCGGTGGCATGTACCCCGACTACGAGCAGTATTGGACGGCCATTCAAAATGCGCCGGGTGAGCCGAACCCGATGGGCGTCGGCACTCCTACCCAAGCCGAGGTCGAGTGGGCGCACTTCGCGGCGGTGACCCCGCACTACGTACTTTCGCGCACCCTGACCTCTGCCAAGTGGCCCCAGACGACCTTCCTGCGCGGACTCGACGAGATCGCGGCCTTGAAGCACGAGCAACCCGGCAGGGACATCTACTTAATGGGTGGCGCCGGGATCGTGCGAGCCTGCCTCACAGCAGGGCTGGTGGACGAGCTCCGCTTCATCATCCACCCGTTGATCGCGGGGACGGGCACCCCGCTGTTCACGGCGCTTGAGCGGCACGGGCTCGACCTGCGCGACGTGGAGGCACTGGCGGGTGGCCGTGTGAGCCTCGTCTACGGAATCGCTTGAGACGCGGAAATGGCCAGTCTGAACCCGGTCGCATTCAACGCCGCGGTGGTCGAGGAGTTTCGTGCGAGGGGCGGGTACGTGAAGGGGCCGCTCGCTGACTTCAGGCTCATACTCGTGCATCACATCGGCGCGCGGTCGGGCGTTGAGCGCGTGGTGCCCTTGGTGTACTTCACCAGGTCGGACGGGAGATTGATGATCATTGCCTCGAACGGAGGGTCATGCGGTCATCCGGCCTGGTACTACAACCTCAAGGCCCACCCGAAGGTGACCGTCGAGCTGGGTACTGAGAGGTTCCGCGTCGTGGCAGAAGAGCTCGATCGTGAGGCACGATCCTTAATGTGGCCGACGATCGTCGAGCAGTCGCCGGCCGCGGGGGAATTCCAGAGGACGATCACCCGGAGCATTCCTGTGTTCGTGCTCACTCGAGAAGATTGATTGGTTCGGAGGAACAGTGCGATACATGTTGATGATTTGCGACGACGAGTCGGACGATCGTGGTCCGCTCGAATTGGTGCGCGACACCGAGCACGTGGCCTGGATCGACTATTTGAACCGTCAGGAGATCAGGCTGCTCGACGGGGTTCGTCTCCGGCCGAGCACGGACGCGACCAAGGTACGGTCTCGCAACGGCGAGACATTGATAAGCGATGGGCCCTTCATGGAGAGCAAGGAGCAGATCGGCGGGTTCGCGCTCATAGAGTGCGAGCACCTCGACGCCGCGATTGACGTCGCAGCGAGGCATCCCTTTGCTCTGCACGGAGTGATCGAGATTCGACCAGTCTGGGACGAATGACCCGCGAAGTCGAACAGCTTGTTGCCGGGGCGTTCCGGGAGAGCTGGGGCCAGATCGTCGCGACCCTCATCGGCATGACCGGTGACTGGGACCTCGCCGAGGAGTGTGCCCAGGACGCCTTTACCGCAGCGCTGGAGGCGTGGCCCCGCCGAGGAGCACCAGACATGCCTGGGGCTTGGCTCATGTCGGTCGCGCGCAATCGCGCCACCGACGTGCTTCGACGCCGAGCCTCGGGCGCAGCGAAGTTGATGGAGGTAGCGGTGAATGCACACGAAGGAGATGTCGACCCCCCGGGGCCGGACGAAATCGACGAGGCAGCGGTGAGCGGGGTGCAGGATGATCGGTTGCGACTGATCTTCACGTGCTGCCACCCCGCACTGCCTCTCGACGCGCAGGTCGCACTGACGCTGCGGACGCTTGTCGGACTGACGACCCCGGAGATCGCGCATGCGTTTCTCGTACCTGAGCCGACCATGGCGCAGCGCCTCGTCCGAGCCAAGCGGAAAATCCGAAACGCCCGCATCCCGTATCGCGTTCCGCCGGCTGACGATCCTATCCGAGCGTACGGCGGCGGTACTGGGCGTCCTCTATCTGCTCTTCAACGAAGGCTATGCGCGCCACCAGCGGTGCCCTCCTCGTCCGAAACGATCTGATGGTCGAGGCAGTGCGGCTGACGCGCCTGCTCAAGGCCCTGATGCCAGAGGAATGCGAAGTGGCCGGCCTGCTGGCGCTGCTGCTGATGCACGACGCTCGGCGTGACGCCCGGCTGGACGAGTTGGGCGACCTGGTGACGCTCGAGGATCAAGATCGCACCGGCTGGGATTCCAACCAGATCGCCGAAGCAACGGTGATTCTGCGTCACACGATGGAACAAGCACGTCCCGGGCCCTACCAGATCCAAGCTGCCATCGTCGCCTGTCACGCAACGGCGCCGAGCGCAGCCACCACCGATTGGAGTCAAATCGCCGCGCTCTATGACCGACTTACCGACGTTGCTCCCTCGCCTGTGGTCGAGTTGAACCGGGCTGTCGCGGTGGCCATGGCCCACGGACCGGCGGCGGGTCTGGCCATCGTCGAATCACTTGCTGCAACGGAGACCCTGCCCGAGTACCACCTGCTCCCTGCTGTGCGCGCCGACCTGTTGCGCCGACTGGACCGTTCCGAGGAGGCAGCGCAGTACTACGGCGAAGCACTGAGCCTGGCGGCCACAGACAGCGAACGGCGTTTCCTGGCTCGCAGGCTGGCTGAGACGACCGCCGAATGAAGCATCGACCGGTCGGCGAGGATGGTCCCGAACTTTCAGAAGGTACTTCCCGTGGCAGCCATCGCGCAGCGAGGGGGCCGGAGAATTGCTTGAGAGAGGTGGTTTGGTCATGACTGTGCTCGCTATCGGCATTGCTGGACTCCCCCTGAAAGATCGACAACTAGGACTAGTTGCACGTGGAAACGGAGATCGTCTGCCGAATAACCATTGCCGTCGAGCAGACGGCTGTTCAAGAAGAACTGGACAATGGTCGCCAGCGGGAGTCGCAGTACCGAGCCGAAAGTGACCCGATCATGAACAAGCAAATCGTCGGTGTTCCATCTCAGGCCGTACTCATCGATGGCCGATCAGATGTACAACAGGTCAAGTTGCTGGTGCGGGGGCGTCGGTTCAGGTCGCTTCCCGCCCTTGCCGGTATCAGCTACGCCATTGCATGGGTCGCCGGCCTGGCCGCCTGGCCATCGAACCTCGCCATCGACGCCTCCAAGAAGGAGATCGTCTCTCTGTATGCGGCACACAGGAGTGAAGCGACGGCCCAGTACCTACTGGTCGAAGGACTTGCTGGCCTACTCCTTGGAATAGTTCTGTTCTATTGCTCTCGTCATCTGGGTCGGTCCGACCGTTCGTGGAGATCCAGGGCCGCAATCGCGGGAGGGGTTGTGGTTGCCATTTCGTTGCTGCAATGTCTCTTCGGGATGGTTCTCATCTCTTCAGCGAGCAACGGATATCTGGGTGAGAGCGGCGACCTCTATCAACTAATCAATCGTCTTGATGGAGCGAAGCAACTTGTGTTGAGCGCCTTCGTTGTGATGTTCGGCGTTCTTCTTCGAACAAGATCCAACTACCCGCTTTGGCTCGGGAGGACAACGGTCATCCTTGGCATCGCTCTTGCGGCGTCTGGACTGGGCAATCTCCTGCTCTGGAATCTGCTCGCCAGCGCAACATTTGCTTCACTTCCTGTCCTCATTTTTTGGGTTGCGGGAACTGGCATCTGGTTGGGCGCAGCGAGTCAAAGGGCCTTGATGCCGATCACTCGCGAGGATCTCCCCGAACACCTGTCCCAGGCACTGTAAACGAAGTCAGCAAACTGGGTCTGCCTCGCTCTGCGTAAACAACTCTCTCGCGACGGCTATCCCCACGGTGCGAGGGTCCCGTGGCCCTTCGCAGAAAAAATGACCCGAAGATTGCCCGAAGGTCCGTCGGATCCCACGAAAATCCAACGGATTCAACGTTCCCCTTCGCAAGGTCAACATCGCCCCACTGAAGGGCGACGACCTCTCCCGACGGCATCCCGTCCATGCCACTACCGAGATCAGAATCCCCCAATCTGGCTTCTCGACCACTGATCTGCTCGACAGAAACGATCATTCTGCCCTTGGAGACCTCGGTGACAAAGGCGGCAAGTGCCGTCTGCCCTTGCTTCTTCGTACCGTGGAAGCGCCCCCGGCAGGACTCGAACCTGCGCCACCGGCTCCGGAGGCCGGTGCTCTATCCGCTGAGCTACGGGGGCGGGGTCGCGCACCACGAGGGCGCACGAAAAGGGCAACGGACGATGGTAGCCCGGGTGGGGTCGGGCCTTCAGACGAGCTGCCGTATCCTGCATCGTCGTGCCGCCCGTGCCCGCCGAGCCCCCTGATCACGACGTCGCAACGGCGCCCATCGAGCGTCACCTCCTGCCGTACACGGCCGAAGCGGCCGAGGACGGCCACCTCCGGGTCGGCGGCATCGACCTGCTCGATCTCGCCGCAGAGTTCGGCACGCCCCTCTTCGTCTACGACGAGGACCATTTGCGGCGCGCCTGTCGGGATGCGGTCAAAGCGTGGGGCGACGGGGTGGCCTACGCCACGAAGGCCTTCCTCTGCCGGGCCATGGCACGGTTGGCCTACGAGGAGGGGATGCATCTCGATGTCGCCTCCGGCGGCGAGCTGCACGTCGCCCTGTCCGCCGGCGTGCCGGCGGACCACCTCGTCATGCACGGCAACAACAAGTCCACCGAAGAGCTCGCCGCCGCCCTCGCGGCCGGGGTCGGACGCATCGTGGTCGATTCCTTCGATGAGATCGCCCGCCTCGGCGGCCTCCTCGAGTCGTCGCCGCCGGCGGCGGAGCGGCCCAAGGTTCTCGTCCGGGTCACCCCCGGTGTCGAGGCCCACACGCACGAATTCGTGCGGACCGGGCAGGAGGACTCCAAGTTCGGCTTCTCGGTCTCCTCGGGAGCCGGAGCACAGGCCGTCGCCGCGCTCGAGCTCATGCCCGCCGTCGAGCTGGTTGGGGTGCACGCGCACATCGGCAGCCAAGTTTTCGAGGCGTCCTCCTTCGAACGGGCCGCGGAGGTGCTGGGTGCGTTCTTCGCACCCCTCGGACTGCCCGAGTTGGTGGTCGGCGGCGGGCTCGGCGTCGCCTACCTCAACGGAGAGTCAGCACCCACCCAGGCCGAATGGGCCGATGCCACCCGCGGCGCGTGCGCCGCGGCAGGAGTCGACCCGACCGTGAGGATCTCCGCCGAGCCAGGACGTTCCATCGTCGCCGCGGCGGCCGTCACCCTCTACACCGTCGGGACCGTCAAGCATCTCCCCGGCATCCGCACGTACGTGAGCGTCGACGGCGGCATGAGCGACAACCCACGCCCAGTCCTCTACGGGAGCGGCTACGAGGCCTTCCTTCCCCGCAGCCCCGGCGCGTCGCGCATCCGGCCGGTGCGCGTGGTCGGAAAGCACTGCGAGAGCGGCGATCTCGTCGTGCCCGACGCCTTCGTGCCCGACGACCTCGAGGTCGGCGACATCCTGGCCACGCCGGTCACGGGCGCCTACGGCTACGCCATGGCTTCCAATTACAACAAGGTGCCTCGCCCGGCGGTCCTCTTCGTCTCCGACGCGAGCGCCCGCGTCGCGGTGCGGCGCGAGACCTTCGAGGACCTGACCCGACTCGACGGCTGACGGGCGGGCGCCGTGGCGTGGCGCGACGCGGCCGGGCCTTGCCCGCAGGCACCCTGTACCGTGTCGCGAGTGTCCGACGTCGCCGACCCCGAGCGCCACCGCCACCCGACCCCGACCCCGACCAAGGCCCGGGAACACGAACCGCCCCACGCGCACCCCGCCCCCACGGTCCGGGTCGCGCTGCTCGGCTGCGGCAACGTCGGCGGCGCGCTGGCCGAGATACTCCTCACGCGCCCCGACGACGTCGCCGCCCGTACCGGCATCCGCCTCGAGCTCGTCGGCATCGCCGTGGCCCACCCGGAGAAGCCCAGGCCGGTCGCCGTCGACCCCCGTCTGATCGGCACCGACGCCGCCGCCCTGGTGGCGCGCGACGACGTCGACGTCGTGGTCGAGCTCATCGGCGGCCTCCACCCGGCCCACGAGCTCGTCGAGGCCGCGCTGCGCGCCGGGAAACCGGTCGTCACCGGCAACAAGGCCCTGCTCGCCGTCGCCGGCGCGGAGCTGGCCGAAGTGGCCGCCTTCGCCGGCGTTGACCTTCTCTACGAGGCCGCGGTCGCCGGGGCCATCCCGGTGATCAGGCCGCTGCGCGAATCGCTGGCTGGCGAGCGCATCGAGCGCGTCATGGGGATCGTGAACGGCACGACCAATTACATCCTCACCCGCATGGAGGAGGAGGGTGCGCCCTTCGACGACGTCCTGCGCGAGGCCCAGGCTCTCGGCCTGGCCGAGGCCGACCCTTCCGCCGACGTGGACGGTCACGACGCCGCGGCGAAGGCCGCCATCCTGGCCTCCCTCGCCTTCGGCAGTGACGTCGTCGACGCCGACGTGCACCGCGAGGGCATCAGCGGGCTCGACGCCGCCGACGTGGCCTACGCCAACCGGCTGGGATACTCCGTGAAGCTCCTCGCCGTGGCCGAGCTGGTCGACGGTGGCCCCGAGTTGTCGGTGCGCGTGCACCCGGCCATGGTGCCGCGCACCCACCCGCTCGCCGCGGTGCGTGGCGCGTTCAACGCCGTGTTCCTCGAGGGCGCGGTCAGCGGCGAGCTCATGCTCTACGGGCGTGGCGCGGGCGGCGGCCCCACGGCGAGCGCCATGCTCGGCGACCTCGTCGACGCCTCGCGCAACCTCCTGGCCGGCGCTCCGGCCCCGGCGCCCAAGCGCGCCAGCACCACCGTGCGGGACCAGAGCGACCTGCACTCGGCCTTCTATTTGTCCATGGACGTCGCCGACCGGCCCGGCGTCCTCGCGGCCGTGGCCAAGATCTTCGGCGACCACGACGTCTCCATCCGCGCCATGGAGCAGGTCGGCCTGGCCGAGGAGGCCCGCCTCATCTTCCTCACCCACGTCGCGCGTGAAGGAGATCTCCTCGCCGCGATCGACGAGCTGCGCCGCCACCAGGCCGTCGACCGCGTGAGCGGCGTGCTGCGCGTCGTCGGCGAGGGCGCGGAGGGCACGGCGGCTGCGCCGGGGGGCGCCTCGTGAGCACCGGATGGCGCGGCGTGATGGAGGAGTACCGCGAATTCCTTCCGATCACCGAGCGCACCCCGGTCGTCACCCTGCTCGAGGGCGGCACACCCCTGGTCCCCGCCCCGCGCCTCTCCGAGCGCGTCGGAGCCGAGGTGTGGTTGAAGGTCGAAGGCGTCAACCCGACCGGCAGCTTCAAGGACCGCGGGATGACCATGGCCATCTCCATGGCCGTAGAAGAGGGCGCCAAGGCGGTCGTGTGTGCTTCGACGGGCAACACCTCGGCGTCGGCCGCCGCGTACGCGGCCCGGGCCGGACTGAGCTGCGTCGTGCTCATCCCCGAGGGCCACATCGCCCTCGGGAAGCTCGCGCAGGCGCTCATGCACGGCGCTCGCGTCCTCCAGGTGCGGGGCAACTTCGACCAGCTCCTCGCCGTGGTGCGCGACCTGCCGAACCACGCGCCGATCACGGTGGTCAACTCCGTGAACCCCCATCGCATCGAGGGCCAGAAGACGGGTGCCTTCGAGATCGTCGACGCTCTCGGCGACGCCCCCGACGTGCACTGCATCCCTGTCGGCAACGCCGGGAATATCTCGGCCTACTGGCGTGGTTATCTCCAGTACAAGGAAGCGGGCCGGGCGACCAAGTTGCCGCGCATGCTCGGCTTCCAGGCCGAGGGCGCGGCGCCGATTGTGCTCGGTCATCCGGTCGAACACCCCGAGACCATCGCGACCGCCATCCGTATCGGGAATCCTGCGAGCTGGTACGCCGCCACCGCAGCGGCGTCGGAGTCCGGAGGCTCCATCACGGCCGTGAGCGACGACGAGATCCTGAG
This sequence comes from uncultured Acidimicrobiaceae bacterium, assembly GCA_963767195.1. Taxonomy (GTDB): domain Bacteria; phylum Actinomycetota; class Acidimicrobiia; order Acidimicrobiales; family RAAP-2; genus Bog-473. The sequence continues at coordinate 488,707 of CAVYDA010000003.1, forward strand.
TGCGTACACCTTCCTCGCCCGCGAGGAGTCGGTGTTCTGCGAGGCCGCGTCGTCCGCCTCGGTCGCCGGGCTCCTCAAAGAGGGAGTCCCCGACGGTTCCCGGGTCGTGTGTGTCCTCACCGGCCACGGTCTGAAGGATCCCGACCTGGCCATCAAAGCCATCTCGGTCCCCTCGGTGGTCGACCTCGACCTCCGGACGGTCTTGGCGGAGCTCTCCCTGTGAGCCCGACCGAATCCCGGTGAAACCGACCGAATCCCGCTGCCCGGAGTCTCGTCGCAGGGGGATTTGATCACGAAGACCCTCTGAAACGGGGGGTGGTGTTGGCAACCGCGCCGTTCTCCCGCTAGAGTAGATACATCCCCTCTGCGCTTCGAAGCGCTCTTCGCGGGTACAAGCGGTCCCGGGAGAGCATGACGCAGGGGTGAACCCCGGGGGACGGAGTTCACACGCGAATTCCTTCTCCCTCCCTGAAACTTCTTCGCTACACGCGGTGAAAGACCGAGCGGGCGACGACCCTCTTGAAGAGGAGCCCGATGACTGCGGACCAGCAGCTCGAACGTTCGGTTCTTGAAGGCAAGGAGCGAGACGAGCTCAGTGCCATCGCCCAGGCCATGTCGCTCAAGACGACGACCCGGACGAAGAAGGCCGACATCATTGACCAGATACTCCATGCCACCGGCGTGACACCGAGCGGCACCACCAACGGTGGCTCGAGCTCGGGTGACGTTGCCGCGAACGGCACCAAGCCGGCGCGCCGCTCGCGTTCCGCGGCGGCCAACTCGACCGCGGCTCAGGAGAGCGTCGCCGAAGCCGGGGCCGTTGCTCCCGCCGCGGCGTCCGCACCGGCCGAACACGCGGCCGAGTCTGCGCCCGCACCCGCGGCCACCGTTCCTTCGGCTGACGCCGACTCCTCGACCGCCGCCTCCACCGAGGCGGCGCCCGCCGGCGACGCCGGCCCGGCCGTCTTCGTGGAGCCGCCCGAGCTCGCCGATGGCGCCGACACCAGGGTCGGGCGCCAGAACGGACAGGGTCAGCCCAGCCAAGGCAACCGGAACCGGAATCAGAACCAGAACCAGAACCAGAACCAGAACTCCCAGACCCGCCAGTCCGAGGGTGAGGCGGGCAACCGCCGCAGCCGCAGGCGGCGCGGGCGCGAGCGCGGCCAGGGCGGCGAGCTCCAGGGCGGCGGGCAGGAGCAGCCGTACTCGGGCGAGCTGGTCGAGGTGCGAGGCATGCTCGACCTGCGCGATGAGGGCTACGGCTTCCTGCGCTGCGAGGGCTACCTGCCGTCCTCCAAGGACGTGTACGTCTCCATCAGCCAGGCGCGGCGCTTCTCCATGCGGCGCGGCGACTACGTCGAGGGCGCCTGCCGGCCGGCCTCGAACAACGAGAAGTACCCGGCGCTGCTGCGCATCGACAAGGTGTCGGGCATGGAGCCCGACGAGGCCCAGAACCGGCCCCGGTTCGAGGACCTCACCCCGCTCTTCCCCGATTCGAGGCTGAACCTCGAGATGCCGGGGGACAAGGACAACCTCACGGCGCGCATCGTCGACCTGCTCTCCCCGATCGGCAAGGGGCAGCGGGGCATGATCGTGTCGCCCCCGAAGGCCGGCAAGACGACGGTCATGAAGCAGATCGCGCACTCCATCGAGGCCAACAACCCCGAGGTGCACCTCATGGTGCTGCTCGTCGACGAGCGACCGGAGGAAGTCACCGACATGCGCCGCTCCGTGAAGGGCGAGGTCGTCGCGTCGACCTTCGACCGTCCGGCCGACGAGCACACGCAGGTGGCGGAGCTGGCCATCGAGCGCGCCAAGCGGCTGGTCGAGCTGGGCCGGGACGTCGTCATCGTCCTCGACGGCATCACCCGCCTCGCCCGTGCGTACAACCTGGCCGCTCCGGCTACCGGGCGCATCATGTCCGGCGGTGTCGACTCCGGCGCCCTCTACCCGCCCAAGAAGTTCTTCGGCGCCGCCCGCAACGTCGAGGAGGGTGGCTCGCTGACCATCCTTGCTTCGGCCCTCGTCGAGACCGGTTCGAAGATGGACGAGGTGATCTTCGAGGAGTTCAAGGGCACCGGCAACATGGAGCTGCGCCTCGACCGGCGGCTCTCGGAGCGCCGGCTCTACCCGGCCATCGACGTGAATGCCAGCTCCACGCGCCACGAGGAGCTGCTCTTCGAGCGCGGCCAGCTCCAGCAGGTGTGGAAGTTGCGTCGTGTGCTCAACGCACTGGCCAGCGACGGCAAGGATGCGGCCGGTCTGGAGCTCCTGATGGACAAGATCCGCACCACCTCGAGCAACGACGAGTTCCTGGCCGAGATCGCCAAGGGCCCAGGAACCTGATCGCCCACTCGCTCGCCGCACCGGGCGCGCAGCGAGACCCCTACACTGATTCGACCATTTCGACTGGAGACGCCATGAAGACCGAGATCCACCCCGACTACGTAGAAGCCACGGTCAAGTGCTCGTGCGGCAACACGTTCGTCACCCACTCGACCAAGGCCGATCTCCACGTCGAGCTCTGCAACGAGTGCCACCCCTTCTTCACTGGCAAGCAGAAGCTGGTCGACTCCGGTGGTCGCGTCGAGCGCTTCCAGCGCCGCTACGGCGAGCGCAAGGGCGCCAAGGGCCGCAAGCCCGCCGCGACGCCCAAGGACTGACTCGGCGCGGGCCGCTCCGGCCCGCCCGACTCCGGAGCCCGCAGCCATGATCGACGATCGGATGGCCGCGCTGGAGGCCGAGTACGACGCGGTCGAGGCCGACCTGGCCGACCCCGCCGTACTGAGCGACGCCGACAAGCTCCGGACTCTGTCGCGCCGGCACAAGGAGCTGGGCGAGATCGTCAAAGCTTGGCGGGACCTCACGGCGGCGCGCGAGGACTTGACCACCGGGCGCGAGATGCTCACCGAAGCGTCGGGCGACGAGCGCGAGCTCATGCGCCAAGAGGTTGAAGACGGCGAAGCCCGCGTCGGCGCGCTCGAGCAGCGGATTCAGACGCTGCTGTTGCCCAAGGACCCCAACGAGGGACGCAACGTGATCATGGAGATCCGGGGCGCCGTCGGAGGGGACGAGGCGAACCTCTTCGCCGCGCGTCCTCTACGACATGTACCTGCGCTACGCCGCCATGCAGAAATGGAAGATCGAGCTCCTGACGGAGGACGCGTCCGACAAGGACGGGATCAACGAGGCGGTGTTCGTCGTCAAGGGGCCCGATGCCTACATCCACCTGGAGCACGAGGCCGGCACGCACCACGTGCAGCGCGTCCCGGTGACCGAGGCCAAGGGCCGCATCCACACCTCCACCGCCACCGTGACGGTGCTGCCCGAAGCCGAGGAGGTCGACGTCGAGATCGATCCCAACGACCTCAAGATCGACGTATACCGCTCCACGGGCCCGGGTGGTCAGTCGGTGAACACCACGGACTCGGCCGTGCGCATCACGCACCTGCCGACCGGGACCGTGGTGGCCATGCAGGACGAGAAGAGCCAGATACAGAACCGGGCCAAGGCCATGGTTGTGCTGCGCGCCCGGCTGCTGAAGGCCGAACAGGATCGCCAGGAGGCCGAGATGTCGGCGCAGCGCCGCGGCCAGGTCGGCGCGGGGAGTCGCACCGACAAGATCCGCACCTACAACTACAAGGAGAACCGGGTCACCGACCACCGGATCAACCTCACCTTGTACAAGCTCGATCAGATTGTGGCGGGTGACCTGTCCGAACTGACCGAGGCGCTCATGGCCGACAAGCGCGCCCGCCAGCTGGCGGGCGAAGAGGGTGCCGGCTGATGGTCCCCCGGCCCGCGACCGTCGCCGCGCCCGCCGGGTTGACGCGCCGCGAGCTCGTCGCCGCGTTGGTCGAGGTGGTCGGGGCACCCCACGAAGCCCGCTTCATCGTCGAGGAAGCCGTCGGAGTTGGGACAGCCCCGGGGCATCCGGAGTCCGAGGAAGTACCACTACCACCCGAGGTGGTCGCCTCGGCGCGCGCCATGGCGGCGCGGCGGGCGGCGGGGGAGCCGCTCCAGTACGTCTTCGGGCACTGGTCCTTTCGCTCCCTCGATCTGCTCGTCGATCGGCGCGTCCTGATCCCGCGGCCCGAGACCGAGCAGGTGGTCGAGATCGCGTTGCGCGAGGGCCGTCGCATACACGAGGCGGCCGCCGACGATCCCGGCGCGACCGATCGTCTGGTCGCGGTCGATGTCGGTACCGGCACCGGGGCCATCGCCTTGTCGTTGGCGACGGAACTCGGCGCCGGGGTGCTCGCCGAGGTCTGGGCCGTGGACGCCAGCGCCGACGCGCTCGCCGTCGCCGCGTCGAACCTCGACCGCGTGCTCGCACGCGAACGCGGTCTCCCCCCCGTCTCGTTGGTGCGGGGCGAATGGCTGAGCCCGCTGCCCACCGGGCTCAGTGGCGCGGTGGGCCTCGTGGTCTCCAACCCGCCTTACGTGAGCGAGGACGAGTGGGCCACGCTCGACCCCGGTGTCCGCGCCGAGCCGCCGCCAAGCGCTCGTCTCGGGCCCCGGTCGCGACGGCACAGCGGGACTGGCCGGGGTCGAGGCGGTGCTCGTCGCGTCGCTGGCGTGGCTGGCCCGCCCCGGCGCGGTGGTGGTCGAGCTGGCGCCGCACCAGGCCGGCCCGGCGGCGCAGGTGGCGCGGGAACTCGGGTACGCGGACGTCTGCGTGGAGCCCGACCTGGCCGGCCGCGCCCGCACCCTCGTGGCGCGCGCGGCCACGCTCACGTGAACGCCGAGTACGAGAACCGAGAGCCGCCACGCCTGGTCCGGCCCCACGAGGGTTCGCTGCTCGCCGGCGCGCTCGACGCCGGCCGGCTCGTCGCGCTGCCCTGGGTGGGTGGGTACTGCGTTGTGGCGCGAGAGGGTGTCCCCGCAGCCGAGGCTCGGCTGGCCGCGCTCGTGGCCGATCCCGAGGGTCCGCACTTCGCCGTCGGCGAGGTGGCCGCGGCGCAGCGGCTGGCTTCGGGGTGGACGGCCGAGCTGGACAAGCTCGTCGAGCGCTGCTGGCCCGGCCCGCTCGAGGTGTTCGTGTCCCGCGCCGGCAACCCCGACGACGAGGATCGTGACCGGGCCGGGACCGGTGGCTGGGCGGCGGTGATCGGCATGCCCGAGAGCAGGGCCATCCGGCGCCTCTGCCGGGAGCACGGGCCGTGGCGCACCGTCCCGCTGGTGATCGACGACGCCCGTCAGGTGGCTGAGGCGTTCGACGCGGCCGACGTCCCTCTCGTCGTCGACGGCGGTCGGCGCCACGGTCCGCCCGCGACGGTGGTCGACGGCACCGTGACGCCGTTGCGCATCCTGCGCGAAGGCGCCCTACCGGCGTCCTTCGTCGACGGAGCGATGGCCATGGCGAACCGCCGCCGCCGTTTTCGCCGCCGCTGACCCGTCGGCACGAGGTGGGATCGATCGGGAGGATCCCGTCGACCGGGATCTCAGTGGCGCAGGATGAGTTGCAGGCGCCGCCGCAGGCCGCGGGTCGAGGACGTAGCCAGCCGCGCGGCATCCCCCTTGATGCCCATCTGCGCCCCGAGCGGCGGCTCCTCTCGGGGTAGCCCGCGGAGGTCGGCCTCCTTGGCGCAGATGAAGGCCACACGTTGTCTCGCCTCGAAGGTCTTCATGCCTTCGGCACTCGTCATGTCGAGGGCGAGCGGGACGGTCCGGTAGCCGAATTGGTCGGCCAGGTCGACCACCGCTTGCCGCGTCGGGACGAAGATCATCTCGTGGTCCAGGCCGTTCCTCGGGTCGTCCAGCGGCTCGTGCCGGATCTGGAAGGAGCTGCCCGGAGCGTTCGCCACCCGGGTGTCGATGACGAGGATGTCCGCGCCGGACCTGGCCATCACCTCGAAGAGCTCGGTCGGCTTGGCGACGTGGTACAGCAGGCCGAGACAGAGCACCACGTCGAAGTCGCCGCTCACGGGGTGCGAAAGGACGTTCCCCAGCTCGAAGCGATAGCGGTCCGGATTGATGCCCTTGGCCTCGAACACGAAGTTCGCCTGGTCCACGTGCATCGGGCGGCCCTCAATCCCGAGCACGAAGTCGGCTCCCGCCTCGATCGCCTTGAGGGACCAGAACCCCGAGTTGCAGCCGAGGTCGAGCACCCGGCGACCGGCGAGCGAACCGCCGGTGAGCTGCAGGAGCCGGTCGAAGAAGTAGCGGGACCGCTCCTCGTGGCGGTTGACCCGATCGGCGCTCCAGATGGGCGTCGACAAGCCACCTTCGAAGTCGAAGCGGTAATGCCAACGTCCCAGCTCGCCCATGCGGGCCTGGATCTCGGCGGGGTCCATGCCCATACGCTCCCGCTCCGCGTGCTCCGCCGTCAAGATGCGGGCTGGGCCGTCTCCTCGTGGGAGGCCCGGCCGACCGCGGGCAGAGAGCTGACCGAGCGCTTCGCCTCCCAGTGGTTCCGCCGTCCCAGCGCGGCGAAGTAGGAGGGACGGTCGGTCAGCGCGTAGGTGGCCAGCCAGAGTCGCTTGAGGTGCCGCTTGTACCCGTTCTCCACGTCGTCCTCGTAGGCCGTGCGGCCGTGCAGCACGTGGTAGTTGTTGATGAACTGCATCTCGCCCGGCTGCAGGTCCATGTAGACGTTGAGGTCGGGGTCGTTGGCGAGCGTCGGTCATCCGCGCGATCGCCTCCCGGGCCGTGGGGCTCAGGCGCGGGGCGTCGGTGTGGCGCTGCGAGGCCAGGATGTACTGCGGGATGAAGCGAACGAAGAGCCTTCCGGCGTGCTCGGTGAAGGCCGGCACGGTGTAGAAGGCGGACGCGCCTTTCGGCCTGCTCGCCCCGGGTGTCGTACGGCATCGGCTCGTACAGGGCGGCGGCCAGCTCGGGGGACTCTCGCACCATCCGGTTGTGGATGGCCACCGCGTTGGCCACGCACGAGAGCCCACCAATCCGCGCCGTGCGCAGGCAGAGCAGGCCGACCAGGTCGGACCCGTCGGTGTGGTAGTCGAGCGCGATCCCGCCGAGCTCGTTGCCGCGGACGGTGGGGTCGTCGACCGTCTTGCCCTGGTCGGTAACGTCGCCCAGCACGTGGCCGTGCTTGTTCTGTGCCCAGGGCTCGCCGAGGTGCAGCCCGATGCCCCAGTACAGGAGGGTCAGGTCCTCGTCCCCGTAGCGGTCGACGTCGAGCGTGGCGATCCGGGCGAAGCCGCGTCCGTTCAGCAGGACGTCGACGATGCCCTCGAGCTTCGGCGCCAGGCGGTCGAGCGGGAAGTCCCCCCGCCCGAGTTCGAGGGGGTCGGTGCTCTTGGCCTTCGCGTGCGCCAGCGCGGCCTCGAGCTCCGCGTGGTCGGCGTCGTCGAGACGCAGCGTCCACGCCGCCGGATCGGCCACATCGGCCGCCCGCCACTCCGCCGCCGCTTCGAGCTCGTGGGGCATCCTCACCGGGGACACGGCATGTTCGGGGCTCTCGATGCTCATGTTCGGGTCCTCACGTGTTCGGGTCTCACGCGGCGCGGCCGCGCACGAGGCGGCCGGGAAGCGCGCCGGTGGGCTCGCCCTCGCGATAGGTCACCAGGCCCGACACCACCGTGGCCGTGTAGCCGCGGGCCCGCTGTAACAGCCGCTTGCCCCCGGCCGGGAGGTCGTACGCCATCTCCGGTGCCTCGCAGCGCAGGTGGTCGAAGTCGATCACGTTGAGGTCGGCCTTCATGCCCGCCGCCACCACGCCGCGGTCGCGTAGGCCGACCGCCCGGGCGGTGCGGCTCGTCAGCCGCTCGACGACGGATCCCACCGGCAGGCGGCCGTGGGAGCGGTCCCGGGCCCAGTGCGTGAGGAACCAGGTCGGGAAGCTGGCGTCCGAGATGATGCCCACGTGCGCGCCGCCGTCGCCCAGCCCGAAGAGGGTGTCGGGGTGCGAGAGCATCTCACCGCAGGCGTCGAGGTTGCCCTCCGCGTAGTTGAGGAACGGGACGAGGAGAAAGGCGCGCCCACCGTTCTCCACCATGAGGTCGATGGTGAGCTCGCCCGGGTCGACCCCCCGCGCCTCGGCCAGTCGCTGCACGCTCGACTCGGGCGAAGGCTCGTAGTCGGGCACGTCGCCGAGCGGGAACATGCGCGAGGGGTCGACGAGCCGTTGCGCCGCGCCGGCCGGGGCCATCGCTCTGGAGCAGGCGGTCCCGGAAGGCGGGGTCGCGCAGCGCGCGCACCTGCTCTTCGAGCGGCCGACCCGCGACCTCGGCGAAGACGGGATTTCCGGAGAACGGGTGGAACGACGACTGGAGCCCGAGGAGCAGGCCGACGGGTCGAGGAGCGACCTGGGCCCGGATGGGGAGTCCTTCGGCCGACGCCAGCGCAATCTGCCCGAGCAGCCCACGCCACGCCTCCGGCTGCTGGTGGCTCTGGGCCAGGGACACCGAGAGGGGTCGCCCGGACAGCTCCACCAGGCGCCGCACCATGGCGAACTCGCCCTCGGCGTCGGGTGAGAAGTCCGAGATGAGCTCGACCACACCGTGGCCGGCGTCGGCCACACCCATGACGATGGCCTCGAGCTCCGCCGCGCCCGCCTTCAACGAGGGCGTCGGGTCACCCGTCGCCGTGCGGTGGTTCAGCGTGCGCGAGGTCGTGAATCCGATGGCGCCCGCGGCCATGGCCTCGGTGGCGAGCCGCCGCATGGCTGCCGCGTCCTCCTCCGTCGCCTCCTCCAGGCGGGCTGCCCGCTCGCCCATCACATAGAGACGCAGCGCGCCGTGGGGGAGTTGCGCGCACAGGTCGATGTCGTGGGGTCGTCGTTCCACGGCGTCGAGGTATTCGGCGAAGCTCTCCCACGTCCAGTCGATCCCCTCGTGGAGCACCGCGCCCGGAATGTCCTCGACCCCCTCCATCAGCTCAATCAGGCGGTCGTGCGCGTCGGGTCGCACCGGCGCGAAGCCGACGCCGCAATTGCCCATCACCGCGGTCGTCACGCCGTGCCAGCACGACGGTGCGGTGTGCGATTCCCACGTGGCCTGGCCGTCGTAGTGCGTGTGGATGTCCACGAAGCCCGGGGTGACCACATGACCCGCCGCGTCGATCTCCTCGGTGCCGCGCCCGCCGACTTCGCCCACCGCCACGATGGTCCCGGCGTCGACGGCGACGTCGGCGACGAAGGGGTCCCCGCCGAGGCCGTCGGCCACCTCGCCTCCTCGGATCACGAGATCGTGTGTCACGCTCGGTCGTCCTCTCTTCGGGTCTTCTCTTCCGGTCGTCGCCGGACTGGGCCCGACTGAGCCGGTGTCTGAATCGTGTGCGGGGTCGCGGATGTGCGGCGACCCGATGATTCAGCGTGCCACCGATTCGTCTGGCCCGCTAATAGTTAGACCAATCGAACTATATCACCCGGCGCCTCGCCCTGCTCACCTCGTCGCTCCGAAGACGTGGCCGAGGCGCTCCTCCCTCGTCTCGGCGTGGGCGTCGTAGAGCCCTCCGAGCACCTGGCGCATCATGGGCAGGTCGACACCGGGCAGCAGTTCTTCCATGCGCCCGGCAAGCTCGTCCTCGAATCGGGCCACCCTCGCCCGACCCGCCGCGGTCAGCTCGACGCGTGTCGCCCGTCCGTCCCCCGTCTCGTCGACCGTGTCCGCCACCCAACCCTGCTGGCGCAGGCTGTTGATCATGGACGACACGGTGGGCTTGGTGACGGCGTTCGCCGCGGCCAGTTCGCCCGCCCGCCGGGAGCCGCCCAGCAGGCACAGGAGCGTCCGGTACTGCGCCATGGAGAGGTCGCCGCGGCGCGCCACCTGTTCGAATTCGCGGTAGAGGGAGACGACGAGTCGTACGGGCGGCACCCGGTCGTTCCTCGCTGTGGCCACGATCGAACGATAGGCACGCGGCGACCGGGAGCGATCAGGTTCGCGTCGTCGCGAACGCTCGCCCTTTCACGCTCACGCGCCGGCCAGGGAGAGCGCGCCACCGGCGGCGAGGGTGCCGGTGCGGCCGATCCCCTCCTCGGCGCACAGTTGCGCCAAGGTGTCCGGATCGGTGATGTTGCCCCAGGCGCGCCGGCCGTCCGGGGTGCGGCACACCACGATGCCCAGTTCGGGCGAGCCCTCGCGGTCGAAGGTGACCGTGTACGTCTCGACCCGTACCGACCCGGTGGCATCCGGGTCGGCACGGCAGCCCGGCAAGGCATCCACCTCGGCCTGGACGTTCCGCCAGGCGAACCCTCCGGTCTTCGGGCGGACGCGACGCGTAGACGCCCAGAGCGTGTTTCGTGGCGTACCAGCCCAGCCCGCTCACGAGGCCGAGCGAACCGGGGGCCGCGCGCAGCGCCTCGACACAGCGGGCGATGCCGTGCGAGGTGTAGTTGTTGCCGGGACCGCCGCCGAAGGTCAGACCACCGGTCAAGGTGAGGGGGCGTCCGGGGTCGTCCAGAGGCAATCCGAGCTCGGCCGCCGCCATCTGGACCACCGCCGGGAAGCACGAGTAGAGGTCGATCGCCGAGAGGTCGTCGACACCCACCCCGGCCAGCTCCAGCGCGGCGCCGCCGGCCAGCCTGATGGCGGGGGAGCGGTGCAACTCGGGCCGGTCGGAGACGTACCAGTGGTCGTTGGCGTCCGCACCCGAGAGAGGGAACACCCAACGCTCCTCGGACACGCCCGCGGCCCGGGCCGCCTCCGCCGAGCAGACGATGTACCCGGCGGCCTGGTCCACCTGGAGGTTCGCCGTGCACAGCTTCGGGTACGGGAACGAGATCATTCGGTTGTCGGGTCCCGGGCTGACGATCTCGTCTGCGGTGCGAGGCGTGCGGATCCAGGCGTCCGGGTTGGCGGCGGCCACCCCGCTGAAGCGTGACCAGAGCGCACCGACGCGCGCCATGTGCTCGGCCAGCGTGAGCTCGTGCGCGGCACGCAGCGCGTTCTCGAAGAGCGGGTAGGCGTGGACGGGCAACAGCATTCCGCGCTGGACCTCGAGGTCGCTCGACCCCGGCTTGTCCACGCCGAAGGGGACCGGCTGGGGCGTGTCGTCGGGCTGAGTCGCCCACGCCAGCGGCGCCTTCGACCGATCACGCCTCGACAGGGCCCTGGTGTACATGGCCTCGGCTCCGGTCACGAGCACCACGTCGAGGTCGCCCCGGCCGATGGCGCGGCACGCATCGTGCATCAACGCCTGAGGCGTGTTGCCGCCGACGGACGTCAACACGAGCTCGGCGGGCTCGTCGCCCTCGGCGAACCCGAGGCGCCCCGCCACCTGGAGCGCCGGGTTGCGGGTGTGCCAGCCCAACGGCGAGACGACCCGGAGGCTGCCGGCGCGTCGCAACAGCGTTCCGCCTGCCGGCGCGCCCGCACCCGGGGCGGCGCCGTCGCAGTCCTCGGCCGCCTTGAGGAGGGCCTCGGCCATGAGCTCGACCGGCTCGGGCCTCTGCGAAGGCTCCGTCCCCGGGTCGGGTCTCACGACCACCTGGCCGACGCCGACGACGACCGGGGTGCGGGGGTCGAGGGCCATGGCCTGCGGAGCGTACCAACGCGTCGCGGTGGCACCCAGGGTGGCCCGGACCCGTCGGTAGACTCGAAGGGCGGGCCGGACCCGCGGGCGAGCGTCGCGACGCCGCTCTCACACCACCTTGTCGAAGGGACCGTCGAAGACACCCATGAGCAGCCACGACACCGCCCTGGCCGGCGACCCCGAGGTCGCGGCGCTTCTCGCCAAGGAGCTCGAGCGCCAGCGGACGACGCTGCAGCTGATCGCCTCCGAGAACTTCACCTCTCCCGCCGTCCTGGCCGCCACGGGCTCGGTGCTGACCAACAAGTACTCGGAGGGCTACCCCGGTCGTCGCTACTACGGCGGCAACCGGGTGATCGACGAGGTGGAGGACCTGGCGCGCGACCGTGCCACGGCGCTCTTCGGGGCGGCGCACGCCAACGTGCAGCCTCACGCCGGTGCGAGCGCCAACCTGGCGGTGTACCACGCCCTGCTGGAGCCCGGCGCGACCGTGCTCGCCATGCGCCTCGACCACGGAGGCCACCTGACCCACGGCTCTCCCGCCTCCATCGTCTCGAAGTTCTGGCGCTTCGTCTCCTACGGGGTCACACCGGCCACCTTCCACGAGGAGGATCCCGGCGAGGTGATCGACTTCGACCAGGTGGCCCACCTGGCCAAGACCGAGAAGCCGGACCTGATTGTGGCGGGCTCGACGGCCTACGCGCGGGTCATCGACCCGCAACCCTTCCGTGAGATCGCCGATTCGGTCGGTGCCTTGTTCATGTTCGACGCGGCCCACCCGGCCGGCCTCATCGCGGGCGGCGTCCACCCCAGCCCGGTGGGAGTGGCCGACGTGGTCACCCTGACCACGCACAAGACGCTGCGCGGGCCACGGGGCGGCGCCATCCTCTGCGGCGAGGAGCTGGCCAAGCGGATCGACAGCGCGGTCTTCCCGGGTTTGCAGGGTGGACCGCTCGAACACGTCATCGCGGCCAAGGCGGTCGCCTTCGCCGAGGCGGCCCGGCCCGAGTTCCGCGACTACGCAGCCCAGGTGGTGACGAATGCCCGGGCCCTCGCCACCGCGCTCGACGGCCACGGCTTCCGCCTGGTCTCGGGCGGGACCGACAATCACATGCTGCTGATCGATCTCCGCCCGTTCGACGCCGAGCTGAACGGCAAGGTGGCGCAGGAGGTGCTCGACCGAGCCGGCATCACGTTGAACCGGAACACGATCCCCGACGACCCCCGCTCGCCGTTCCTCACCTCGGGCCTCCGTCTCGGGACGGCGGCGGAGACCACCGCGGGCATGGGTCCGGCGGAGATGGAGAAGGTGGCCGAATTGATCGTGCGCACGCTGAAGTCGCGCGACGACGAGGCGGAGCTGGCTGCGGTGCGGTCCGAGGTGGGTGCGCTGTGCGCCGGGTTCACGCCCGTATTCCGACCAAACGGGCTAGCGCGTGCCCGACATCGGCTGGTACGGACTGGTGCTGGTCATCGCCGCCGCGGCGACGGCCCTGCTGACCGGCCCGGCCCGGTGGATCGCCTGCAAGGTGGGCTACGTCTGCGTTCCCGGCACGCGCTCGGTGCACGACAAACCGATCGCCTACGGGGGCGGCGCAGCCATGTTCATGGGGTTCCTCATCGCGGTGCTGGCCGCCGCCGCCCTGCCCGCGTTCCGGCAAGCACGCGTGTTCCAGGACTCGCCCGAGATGATGGGCGTGGTCCTCGCCGGCGGCGCGATGTTCGCGATGGGCCTCGTCGACGACGTCCGCGAGATGTCGGCGCCGGCCAAGATGGCGGGGCAGGTGCTGGCGGCGAGCATCCTGTACTTCGCCGGCGTGACGCTGTGGCAGTTGAAGATCCCGCTGGCCGGTTTCTTCTTGCTCTCGCCCGGCGTGATCCCGCTCATCACCGCCCTGTGGGTCATCTGCCTGACCAACGCGGTGAACCTGATCGATGGGCTCGACGGCCTGGCGGCCGGCGTCGTCGCCATCGGCGGGGGAGCGCTGGCGATCTACGGTCTGAAGCTGATCGGACTGGGGCTGCTCCCCGCCGACAACATCGGCCCGCTGGTGGCAACGATCGCCTGCGGCATCTGTCTGGGCTTCCTCCCCTTCAACTTCAACCCCGCCCGCATCTTCATGGGGGACGCCGGAGCACTCTTCCTGGGCCTCCTCATGGCGGCGTCGACGATGGTCATCGGCGGCCGCGTCCCGACGTCGGTGCCCATCAGCGGCGTCACCTACTTCTTCTTCGCCCCCTTTTCATACCGCTGCTCATCCTGGGCGTGCCGTTGGTCGACATGGCGTTCGCGTTCGTACGACGAACGGCACGCGGCAAGGGTTTCGACACCGCGGACAAGGAGCACATCCACCACCGCCTGGTGCGCCTCGGCCACGGCCCCCGCCGGAGCGTTCTCATCCTCTGGGCGTTCACCGCGATCCTGTCCGGCTTCTTGCTCTTCCCCCTCTTCGTCCACCAGGTGAACGCCTTCATCCCGCTCGGCGCGGCGGCGCTCGCAGTGGGCCTCTACACCTTCTTCCACCCCGGCCTGCGGCGCGGCGGGGTGGAAGACCCCGAGGAGGACACCGAATCGGTGCTCCACCAGGAAGTTCCCGCGCAGGCGGCCGTTCCTCCCGATGAGCCGACCCATCCCCAGCCGGTCAGCGGGGTCGTCCGTTTCCCCTCGTGACCGTTTGGACGCGATCGGGGCCGGGATGCGAAGATATCGCCTGTGTACCCCGTCCACCTCGCCTCGCCCAACGCCGCCCACATGGCTTTCCGGGCGATGGACACCTGCGCGCCACGCACCGCGTAAGGGGGGAGCAGTCGCATGCGTGGTCAGATGAGGCTCGTCCCGCGCGCCCATCGGGGTGAGCGAACCGGACGAGTCGCACCCTCCCGAAGAGCCGCGGCCGCTGCCGGGGGCCATGGCCTTCCTGGGCATGGGCCTGTCCGCGGCGGTCTGCGTGGGTGCCTGCCTGGCCCTCGGGCTGTGGGTCGACAGCCTGCTCCACACCGCACCGGCGTTCCTGCTGGTGGGCCTGGCCCTCGGGCTCGCGGTCGCCACCTTCAGCGTCGTCAGGCAGATCCGCACGTACCTGTAGAGCGCAGCGGCCGGAGGTGGCGGGCATGAACATGCTCCCGGGTCTCTCGGACCTCGGCGGCGACGCGCTGGCCAAGGTGCTGCGCCGGACGGTGGTCTCGGCCCTCATCGTCGGGGTGTGTGCCGTCCTCGTGGCCCTCCTGCTCTCGCAGCCGTGGGCCGCGCTCGGCCTGGCCATCGGCCTCGGGATGGCGGTGCTCAACCTGCGCTTCCTCGACGCCGGGGTGGCCAAGCTCGAGACCGGCGTCGAGACGGTGGACGGCGAGGCGAGCGTCAGCAACAAGGTCCTCCGACGGGCCATCGGCACCAAGAGCGTGACCCGACTGGCGGTGATCACGGCCATCGCCGTCGGCCTCCTGCTCCTCAACGGCGCGCTGGGCATCGGCGCCGTCGCCGGCCTCGTGATCTTCCAGCTCCTCTTCGTCGTCAACGTCGGGCGGGTGATCGTGTCGCAGGGGATCCAATGACGAACCACTTCATCCTCGCCAGTGGCAACATCACGATCGGGGAGCACCACGGTGTGGTGCACGTCGCCGGCCTGACCATCTATCTCGACGTGGTGTGGACCACCCTGATCGCGGCAGCCATCGTGCTCGGCTTCGGGCTCCGCATGCGGGCCAAGGTCACCTCGGGCGTGCCCGGCAAGCTCCAGCTGTTCTGGGAGACCCTGGTCGAGCAGGTTTCCGACCTGGCCCAGTCGGCCATCGGCCCCGAGGGCATCCCGTTCGTAGGCCTCGGCGTGACCGTCTTCTTCTTCATCCTGATCTGTAACTGGCTGGCCTTCATCCCGAGCGGCGACCCCGGGTTCCTCGCCCCGCCCACCGGCGACGTGAACCTCCCACTCGCCCTGGCTCTGACCGTGTTCTTCCTCGTCCACTACAACTCGGTCAAGGCGCGTGGCGTCCGTGGTTACTTCAAGCACTACGCGCAGCCCTACGCCGCGCTCACCCCGATCAACATCATTGAAGAGATCACGAAGCCGATCACGCTGACGTTCCGGCTCTTCGGGAACATCTTTTCGGGGGTGCTGATGGTCGCGGTGATCGTGGCGCTGATCCCGCCCTACCTCTCGTGGATCGGCCTGCTGATCTGGAAGCCCTTCGACGAGTTGTTCATCGGGGCCATCCAGGCCTTCATCTTCGCCCTGCTCACCATCATGTACCTGGGCATGGGCATGGCCAGGGACTCCCACTGACGCCCGGAACGCGGCCAAGCGGGCGGCGATCTTCACACACGATCTGAACAAAAGGAGAGGAAACATGGCAACAAACAACATCGAAGGTGCGGTCCGGATCGCCGGGGCGCTCATCGGCGGGGGCCTCGCCCTCGGCGGCGGCGCCATCGGCGCCGCGGTGGGCGACGGCCTGGCCGGTTCGCAGACCATCGCCGCCATCGCCCGCCAGCCCGAGGTCGAGGCCAAGGCCCGTCAGTACTTCTTCCTGACGGTGGGCCTGGTGGAGGCCATGTACTTCATCAACCTGCTTTTCATGGTGGTGTTCGTCTACGTCTTCGCCGCGAAGAGCATCGCGTAGCGCACACCCCACCCGACACCGTCGACACCGTCACAGAGACCGGAAACCGAGAGCATCATGACCACTGCAGGCATCTTCCTTCTGCCCAACGGGACGTTCTTCATTGAGCTGTTCGTCTCCATCGTGCTCATCCTCGCCATCTACAAGTGGGTGCTGCCGCCCATCAACAAGGCGATGGAGGAGCGACAGGAGAAGATCCGCAGCTCCCTGGAGGCGGCGGACCAGGCCCGGGCCGACGCCGAGGCCGCCGACGACGAGCGCCGGGGCGTGCTGGAGCAGGCGCGCCAGCAGGCGCGCGAGATCGTGGCGACGGCCAATCGGACCGCCGAACAGGTGCGCACCGACGCGCAGGCACGAGGGCAGAGCGAGTACGACCGCATCGTGGGCAACGCCGACGTCGAGATCGATCTGGCCCGCCAGCGCGCCGTCGAGGAGGCGGCGTCGCGCCTGGGCGAGATCGTCATGGAGGTCGTCGAACGGGTCATCGGGCGCGAGGTGAACGCCGAGGCTCACCGCGAGCTCATCGACGAGGCGGTGGCCGCGCTGCGCGCCGACACCAGCGGTGGTGCCGCGGCAGGTGCCGGGGCGCGCCGGTGAACCCGACCGTCCAGGGGTACTCGGCCGCAGTCGCCGACGCGACCGGCCGCGAGCACCTCGGGGCAACGGCGTCGGACCTCGAAGCGATTGAGCAGCTCGTCCTGTCCAGCGGACCGCTACGGGCGGCGCTCTCGGACACCTCGGTGCCCGGCGTGGCCCGCCGCGCCGTCCTGCTCGACCTGCTCGACGGCAAGGTCTCGGCGCCCGCTCGCCGGCTGGCGGCGTTCACCGTCATGGCCGTGGCGGCTCAGGAGGTGACGGGGGCGCTCTCGTGGCTCTCGACCAGGGTCCGCCACCTGGCCGAAGGCCTCGACGCCGAGCCGTCCCTCAGCCTGGCCCAGTCGCGCCAGCGCGTCGGCGGGTACGCCACGGCACTGCACGAGGACATGAGCCCGGCCGAACTGGAGTCGATGGAGGACGACCTGTTCCGCTTCGCGCGCATCGTGGGAGCCACCCCCGCCCTGCGCGCTGCGCTGACCGACCGCGACCTTGCGGTCGAGGCGCGCGCCGGATTGGTCACCGAGCTGTTGGAGGGAAAGGTCCGGCCCACGTCCGTGGCGCTCGCCCGCTATGCGGTCGTCGGGGGACGGGCGCGCGACATCGTGGCCACCCTGGACTATCTGGTCGAGCTCACGGCGCAGGCGCGTGGCTGGCGCATCGCCCGGGTGCGCACGGCGGCTCCCATCGACGAGGCCCAGCGAGCCGAGCTCACCGAATCGCTCGGCGCGCTCACTGGCACCCAGGTCGAGCTCCAGGTCGAGGTGGACGAGTCGCTGCTCAGCGGCGCTCGCATCCGCATCGGCGACCTGCAGGTGGACGCGACGGCGCGGGGCCGCATCGACGCCCTGCGCGAGCACTTGACCCCCGCCGGCTGGGAGCCATCGGGCTTCGGCCGACGGGACCGCGGTTCTACGGAAGAGACAGAGGGAGCACAGTGATGGCAGAGCTCACGATCGGCGCGAGCGAAATCACCGAGGCGCTCGAGCGCCACGTCGAGGACTACACACCGATGGTCGGGACCGAGCAGATCGGCCGGATCGTCGAGGTCGGCGACGGCATCGCCCGGGTGTCCGGCCTGCCGGGCGCGGCCGTGAACGAACTGCTGGAGTTCGAGGACGGCACCCTCGGGCTGGCGCTGAACCTCGACGAGGACACCATCGGCGCCGTGGTCCTCGGCGAGGTGGACAGCCTGGAGGAGGAGCAGACGGTCAAGGCGACCGGCCGCATTCAGACGGTCCCCGTCGGCGACGCCCTGCTCGGTCGCGTCGTCAACGCCCTGGGCGAGCCGATCGACGGCAAGGGACCGGTCAACGCCACGGAAACCCGCCGTATGGAGGTGCAGGCGCCCGGGATCGTGGGTCGGCAGCCGGTAAGCGAGCCGCTCCAGACGGGGATCAAGGCGATCGACGCCATGACGCCGATCGGGCGGGGTCAGCGCGAGCTCATCATCGGCGACCGCAAGACCGGGAAGACCACGGTCGCCGTCGACACCATCATCAACCAGGCCGGCCAGGGCGTGAACTGCATTTACGTGGCGATCGGCCAGAAGAACTCCTCGGTGGCCCAGACCGTGGCCACCCTCGAGGATCACAACGCGCTGGAGTACACGGTCGTCGTGGTCGCCTCGGCCGGAGACCCCGCCCCGTACAAGTACCTGGCGCCGTACGCCGGGTGCGCCATGGGCCAGCACTGGATGGAGAACGGCCAGCACGCGCTGATCATCTACGACGACCTGTCCAAGCAGGCCGAGGCCTACCGTTCCGTGTCGCTCCTCCTGCGTCGCCCGCCCGGGCGCGAGGCCTACCCGGGCGACGTCTTCTACCTCCACTCTCGCTTGTTGGAGCGCGCTGCCAAGCTGTCCGACGCGCTCGGGGGCGGATCCCTCACCGCACTGCCGGTGATCGAGACCAAGGCCGGCGACATCTCCGCCTACATCCCGACAAACGTGATCTCCATCACCGACGGGCAGGTGTTCCTCGAGACCGACCTGTTCAACTCGGGCATCCGCCCGGCGATCAACGTCGGCAACTCGGTGAGCCGGGTCGGCAGCGCGGCGCAGGTGAAGGCCATGAAGTCGGTGTCGGGCACGCTCAAACTCGACCTGGCCCAGTTCCGCGAGCTCGAGGCCTTCGCTACCTTCGGCTCGGAGCTCGACCGGGTCTCCCAGGCCCAGCTCGACCGCGGGTACCGGCTGACCGAACTGCTCAAGCAGCCCCAGAACGAGCCGGTGCCCGTCGAGGAGCAGGTCGTGGTCATTTACGCCGGCACGAACGGCTGGGCCGACTCGGTGCCGGTCAGCGAGGTGCGGCGCTTCACGGTCGAACTGGTCGAGTACTTCAAGGGCAACCACCCCGAGGTGCTCGAGTCGATCCGGAGCACCGGGACGTTGCCCGACGGGGACGAGCTGGACAAGGGTTTGACGTCGTTCCTCGAAGGGTTCGACACGGGGAAGGTCGACTGAGCGATGGCCGGCGGCCAAGAGCGCATCCTGCGGCGCCGTATCCGCAGCGTGCAGTCCACGAGGAAGATCACCAAAGCGATGGAACTGATCGCCGCCTCGCGGATCGTGCGCGCTCAGGGCCGGATCGCGGCCAACCGCCCGTACCGCGAGGGAATGGAGCGCATCGTCCGGCTGGCGGCGGCGGCCGATCCACTGGCGGCGAAGAAGCTGCTCGGGACGCCCGAATCGCCGCGCCACGTCGGGATCCTGGCCATCGTGGGCGATCGCGGCCTCGCCGGCTCCTACAACTCCGGCGTGCTGCGCGCCGCGGAGCGTCGCGTGGCCGAGCTCCGGGCTCTCGGCACCGAGGTGACGATGTGGGCCGTGGGACGCAAGGCTCCCACCTACTTCCGCTACCGCGGTATCCCGACGGCGCAGTCGTTCTCCGGTTTCGTCGACACACCCGAGTTCGCCGACGCACGCCAGATCGCGGCAGTCATGGCGGCACCGTTCGCCGCCGGCGAGATCGACCTGGTGGAGATGGTCTCGACCCGCTTCGTGTCGGCCGGCATCCAGCGCGTGGAACGCCTCCAGATGCTGCCCATGCCGTTGCCCGACGCCGACGAGAGCGACGAAGCCGGCCGCGACGCTCCGGACACGCTCGAGGGCTACACCGAGTTCGAGCCCGAGCCCGAGAAGCTGCTCGTCGAACTCGCACCGCGGGCGCTCGAGGCGGAGATCTTCGCCGCGCTGCTGGAGGGAGCCGCCGCGTTCTTCACCGCTCAGCAGCGGGCCATGGCCGCCGCCACCGAGAACGCGGACGAGCTCGTCCGCACCTTGACGCGGGTCATGAACCGGGCCCGCCAGGATGCCATCACGACCGAGATCATGGAGATCGTCGGCGGGGCCGAGGCGCTCCGCCAAGCGAAGGGAGCCTGACCCGATGACCACCACCGCACCCACGGACGCACCGGCCGAGCGCGCGCTCGAAGACGGCCGCGTCGTCGCCATCGCCGGACCGGTGATCGACGTCGAATTCCCGCCGCACGCGCTGCCCGAGATCAATCACGCCGTCGAGTTCGAGATTTTGCTCGACGGCCAGACGAACACCATCACGGCCGAGGTGGCCCAGCAGATCGGCGAGGGCCGGGTGCGCTGCATCTGCATGCAGCAGACCGACGGCCTGGTGCGCGGCGCGGCGGTCCACAACCTCGGGCACGGCATTCAGGTCCCGGTGGGCAACGGCGTGCTCGGACACGTGTTCAACGTGCTGGGCCAGCCGCTCGACACCGACAAAATCGGCGAAGTGGACGACTACTGGGAGATCCACCGCAACGCCCCGGCCTTCGACCAGTTGGAGCCGCGGGCCCAGATGTTCGAGACCGGGATCAAGGTCATCGACCTGCTCGAGCCCTACGTGCAGGGCGGCAAGATCGGCCTGTTCGGCGGCGCCGGGGTGGGCAAGACCGTCATCATCCAAGAGATGATCCATCGGGTGGCGCAACAACACGGTGGTGTGTCGGTGTTCGCCGGTGTGGGGGAGCGCACGCGCGAAGGCACTGACATGTGGCTCGAGATGCAGGAGTCGGGCGTGATCGACAAGGCCGCCCTGGTCTACGGCCAGATGGACGAGCCGCCCGGCGTCCGCCTGCGCGTCGGGCTGGCCGCGCTGACGATGGCCGAGTACTTCCGTGACGTCCAGAACCAGGACGTACTGCTCTTCATCGACAACATCTTCCGCTTCGTCCAGGCCGGCTCGGAGGTCTCGACGCTGCTCGGCCGCATGCCCTCGGCCGTGGGATACCAGCCGACGCTGGCGGACGAGATGGGCGAGCTCCAGGAGCGCATCACCTCGACCAAGGGCAAGTCGATCACCTCACTGCAGGCGGTCTACGTGCCGGCCGACGACTACACCGACCCGGCGCCCTTCACCACGTTCACGCACCTCGACGCCACGACGGAGCTGTCCCGCCAGATCGCGGCCCTCGGCATCTACCCGGCGGTGGACCCGCTCGCCTCGACCTCGAACATCCTCTCGCCCGAGATCGTGGGCGACCGGCACTACGCCGTGGCCCGGCGCGTGCAGGAGATCCTCCAGCGCTACAAGGAGCTCCAGGACATCATCGCCATCCTCGGCATGGACGAGCTCTCCGAAGAGGACCGGGTCACGGTCAACCGGGCCCGCAAGGTGCAGCGCTACCTGTCGCAGCCCTTCTTCGTGGCGGAGGTGTTCACCGGCGTCGAGGGCATCTTCGTCCCGATCGACGAGACGGTGGAGTCGTTCGAGGCCCTGGCCAACGGCGACCTCGACCACGTCCCGGAGCAGGCCTTCCTGAACGTCGGCGGCGTGGAGTCGGTGCTGGAGAAGGCCCAGAAGCTCGAGGCCGAGGCGGGCTGATGGCCGACGGCGTCTTCGGACTGGAGGTGGTCACGCCCGAGCAGTCGCTCTACGCCGGCGGTGCCCGTTCGGTCGTCCTGACCACCTCCGAGGGTGACCTCACCGTGCTCGACGGCCACACGCCGCTCGTCGGCGACGTGGTCCCGTGTCAGGTGCGAGTCGAGCCCCCCGACGGTGGCGTCGTCTCCCTGGCCGTGCACGGCGGGTTCGCGCAGGTCGACACCAGTCCCGGGGCCGCCGAGGGGTTGGCCGAGGGCGACGGCCCGCTGCCCGGGCTCTCCACCCGGGTCACGGTGCTCGCGGGCGTGGCCGAGCTGGCCTCGGAGATCGACGTTCCACGGGCCGAAGCGGCGCGCGAGACGGCGACGGCAGCGCGTGACCGACCTGCGGGCGGGCCGCGGGGCCGGCGGTGACGAGCTGGAGGAGGGGCTCGCCCTGGCCGAGGCGGAGGGTGCACTGGCCCGGGCCGAGTTGCGCATCGCGGTGGCCGCCGGGGCGTCGTAGGGAAAGCCGGGGCGGTCAACCGGGTGATCCCCGGCTCGCGGAGCAGACGTCCGCGTCGTACGGAATCTCAGGTCGTACGGAGTCTCAGTCGTACGGAGTCTGAGGTCGTACGGAATCTCAGTCGAAGGAGATGGAGCTGAACTCGGCCAACTTCGCCAGGGCGTGGCTGGCGTCGACCTTGCGCAGGGTGCCCGACTTGGAGCGCATGACGAGCGACTGCGTCGTGGCACCGAACTCGTGGTACTGCACGCCCTGGAGCAGCTCGCCGTCGGTGATGCCGGTGGCGGCGAAGAAGCAGTTGTTGCCGCGGACGAGGTCGTCGGTGGTGAGCACGGCGTCGAGGGCGTACCCGGCCGCGAGGGCGGCGGCGCGCTCCTCGTCGTCACGGGGGTAGAGCCGGCCTTGGATCTCGCCGCCCATGCACTTGAGCGCGGCCGCGGCCAGCACGCCCTCGGGGGTGCCGCCGATCCCGAAGAGGATGTCGGTGCCCGCGCCGGGCCAGCCCGTCGCGATGGCGCCCGCCACGTCGCCGTCGGTGATGAGGCGGATGCGCGCCCCGGTGGCGCGCACCTCGCCGATGAGGTCCTCATGGCGGGGCCGGTCGAGGATCACCGCGGTCAGGTCGCGCACGGGTCGACCCACGGCCTTGGACAGCGCGCGGAGGTTCTCGGTCGGCGTGTGCCGGATGTCACACGCACCCTTGGCCCGCGGGCCGACGGCCAGCTTCTCCATGTAGACGCAGGGCCCCGGGTCGAACATGGCTCCCCGCTCGGCCACGGCGATGACGGCCAGGGCGCCGCCGCGGCCCTGCGCGGTCAGCGTGGTGCCGTCGATGGGGTCGACCGCGATGTCGGTCATCGGAGGCGTCCCGTCGCCGAGCTTCTCCCCGTTGAACAGCATCGGGGCATTGTCCTTCTCGCCCTCCCCGATGACGACGATGCCGTCCATGGGCACGCTGGAGAGCACGGTCCGCATGGCCTCCACGGCGGCGCCGTCCGCGCCCAGCTTGTCGCCCCGACCCATCCAGCGGCTGGCGGCCATGGCGGCGGCCTCCGTCGTCCGCACGAGGTCCAGGG
Source organism: uncultured Acidimicrobiaceae bacterium (assembly GCA_963767195.1). Lineage (GTDB taxonomy): Bacteria > Actinomycetota > Acidimicrobiia > Acidimicrobiales > RAAP-2 > Bog-473. The sequence continues at coordinate 511,769 of CAVYDA010000003.1, forward strand.
CCAGGTTGCGGTCGGGCGCTTGTCGGGAGACCGTCATCGCCAAGACGATACCGGACGGCCGATCCGCTATCGCCGGGCGCTTCCGGGGCGAGCGGCGATACTTGGACCCGTGGACCGTATCGTCGTTGAGCCCGCCGGCCCGCTCTCGGGCATTGTCCGCGCCGGTGGGGCCAAGAACTCCGCGCTCAAGCTGATGGTGGCCTGCCTGTTGTGCGAAGGGCGCTCGGTGCTGTCGAACGTGCCCGACATCGCCGACGTGGCCACCATGGCCGAGGTGCTGCGCGCGCTCGGGGCGCGGGTCGATCTCCTGGGCGGCGGCGAGGTGGCGGTCACGACGCCGCCCGCGGACGAGCTGGTGCCGGAGGCGCCCTACGAGCTCGTCGAGCGCATGCGCGCCTCGGTCGTCGTGCTCGGGCTGCTGATGGCGCGCTGCGGCTCGGTGTGCATGCCGTTGCCGGGTGGCGACGACTTCGGCGACCGGCCGATCGACTTCCATGTCCACGGGCTCGAAGCCATGGGCGCGGTCTTCGAGTCGTCCCACGGGGAGGTGCGCGGCAGCGTCCCGGACGGCCGGCTGGTGGGAACGCGGGTCGTGCTCGAGTATCCGAGCCACACCGCCACCGACAACCTGCTCATGGCCGCGGCGTTGGCCAAGGGCACGACCGTGATCGAGAACGCGGCGAAGGAGCCCGAGGTGGGTGACCTCGCTGCGCTCCTGCGCGCCATGGGGGCGGAGGTACGCGGGGCGGGGACGTCGCGCATCGAGGTCGACGGCGTCGACGAGCTGCGCCCGGCGCGCCACGCCGTCGTGCCCGACCGCGTGGTGGCCGCGACGTATCTCGCCGCCGTGGGCGTGGCCGGGGGCGAGGTCACCGTCTCCGACGCTCGGCCCGACCACATGGAGATGCTGCTGCGCAAGCTCGGCCAGATGGGCGTGTCCTTCGAGATGGGCCCCGACGGTCTCCGAGCCTGGTCGTCGGGGCGGGTCACGGCGGCCGACGTGGCCACGCTGCCCTACCCCGGGGTCGCCACCGACTACAGCCCCCTGCTCGTCGCCATGTTGACCGTGAGCGACGGCGTGGGGATCCTGACCGAGAACCTCTTCTCCGGCCGGTTCCGCTACATCGAGGAGTTGCGCCGGATGGGCGCAGACATCCGCACCGAGGGCCACCATGCGGTGGTGCGGGGCGTGGGCCGTCTCTCGGGCGCCCCGGTGCGCGCGCCGGACATCCGGGCGGGGGTGGCGCTCGTGCTGGCCGGCCTGGTGGCGGAGGGCGAGACGGTGGTGAGCGGCGCCCACCACATCGGCCGCGGCTACGAGGACCTGCCGGGTGCGCTGCGCTCGCTCGGTGCCCGGGTGTCGTGCTCGTGAGCAGCAGGCCGCGGACCGGCGACCCGTCCGAGCTGCTGGAGCAGGCGCGCCAGGGCGACCGCGTCGCGCTGGCGCGCCTGCTCTCCTACGTCGAGCGCGGCGGCGAGGCGGCCCAGGTGGTGGCGCAGCTGGCCTACCGGGCCGACGTGCCCTTCACCGTGGGTCTCACCGGTGCGCCGGGGTCGGGCAAGTCGACCTTGACCGACCGCCTCATCGTCTGCGCGCGTGCCGGCTGGCCGGCGGTCGAGGGGCGGGCAGAGGAAGAGGTGGCGCAGGTGGGCGTCCTGGCGGTGGACCCCACCTCGCCCTTCAGCGGCGGGGCCATCCTGGGGGACCGCGTCCGCATGGGGCAACACGCGCTCGATCCCACGGTCTACATCCGGTCGATGGCGACGAGGGGGCATCTCGGCGGGCTCTCGCTGGCGGTGCCCGACGCGGTTCGCCTGCTCGGGGCCGCGGGGTTCACCTTTGTCATCGTCGAGACGGTCGGCGTGGGGCAGATGGAGGTCGAGATCGCGTCGGCCGCCGATACGACCGTCGTCGCGGTGACCCCCGGGTGGGGTGACTCCATGCAGGCCAACAAGGCCGGCCTCCTCGAGATCGCCGACGTGTTCGTCATCAACAAGGCCGACCGCCCCGGCGCGCGCGAGGCGCGCCGCGACCTGGAGCAGATGCTGGACCTGTCGGCGCCCGGCTCGTGGCGGCCCGAGATCGTCGAGACGACCGCGACGACGGGCGAGGGGGTCGACGGACTGTGGTCCACCCTCGCTCGCCACCGGGCGCATCTGCTCGGTTCGGGCCTCCTGACGGCCCGGCGCGCCGATCGTATGGGCCAGGAATTGCGCCGCGTGCTGCTGGCGCGTGCGGCCGTCCGCGTCGACGACCTGGCCGGCAGCGAGGAGTTCACCAGCGCGGTCAAGGCCCTGGCCGCGGGCGAGCTCGACCCCTACCAGGCGGCAGACCGCCTGCTCCGCGAGTGACGACGCCGCCGAGGCCGCGGCGGGCGGCGTCCGCTACGGTGCGCGGATGAGCTCGCCCCCCATTCCGGTCAGCGCGGGCGACGGCGCCTTCGACCCCTCGGCGCGCTGGTTCCAGCACGCGGTGTTCTACGAGGTTCTGATCCGGGGCTACTCCGATGCGAACAACGACGGCACGGGCGACCTACGCGGGCTTGCGCGAGAAGCTGGACTACCTCGAGTGGCTCGGCATCGACTGCCTCTGGTTGCTGCCCTTCTACCCTTCGCCGTTCCGCGACGGCGGCTACGACATCAGCGACTTCTTCAACGTGCATCCCGACTACGGCAGCATCGGCGACCTGGTCGCGCTGCTCGAGGACGCCCACCGCCGGGGCCTACGGGTCGTCGCCGACCTGGTCATGAACCACACGAGCGACGAGCACCCCTGGTTCGCCGAGTCGCGCTCCTCGCGCGACAACGCCAAGGCGGACTGGTACGTCTGGAACGACGACGACCAGAAGTGGCCGGACGCTCGGGTCGTCTTCACCGACGTGGAGCGCTCCAACTGGACGTGGGACGACACGCGCCAGCAGTACTACTGGCACCGCTTCTACCATCACCAGCCGGACCTGAACTACGAAAACCCCGAAGTGGCCGACACCATGATCGACCTCGTGCGCTTCTGGCTCGACCTCGGGTTCGACGGCTTCCGCCTCGACGCCGTCCCGTACCTGTACCAGCGTGACGGCACCTCGGGGGAACACCTGCCCGAGACGCACGCCTTCATCAAGCGGGTCCGCAAGCAGATGGACGCCGACTACCCGGGCCGCATCCTGCTGGCCGAGGCGAACGGCTGGCCGAGCGACGTCGCCGACTACTTCGGCGACGGGGACGAGTGCCACCTGTGCTTCCACTTCCCGCTGATGCCCCGGCTGTTCATGGCAGTGCGTCGCGAGCAGCGTTATCCGATCACGGAGATCCTGGCTCAGACGCCGACGATCGACGGTGCCTGCCAATGGGCCATCTTCCTGCGCAACCACGACGAGCTGACGCTGGAGCAGGTCAGCGACGAGGAGCGGGACTATCTGATCGCCGAGTACGCCAAGGACCCCCGCATGAAGCGGCACATGGGCATCGGACGGCGCCTGGCCCCCCTGCTCGACAACGACCGGCGCACGGCCGAGCTGCTCTACGCCCTGATCCTGTCGCTGCCGGGCAGTCCCGTGATCTACTACGGGGACGAGCTGCTCATGGGGGACAACATCTATCTCGGCGACCGGGACTCGGTCCGGACGCCGATGCAGTGGTCACCGGACCGCAACGGCGGCTTCTCTGCCGCCGACTTCGCCCAGCTCTACCTGCCCCCGCTCATGGACCCGGTCTACGGGTACGCCGCGCTCAACGTCGAGGCGCAGCTGCGCAACCAGGGCTCCTTCTTGCACTGGTTGCGCCGCATGCTGAACGAGCGGCGCAGCCTGCCGGTGATGGGGGTGGGGGAGATGGAGGTGCTGCCCTGCGCCAACCCGTCGGTGCTGGCCTACGTCCGCTCGGGGGAAGTGGCCGACGTCCTTGCGCCGGCGGGAGCCCAGACGGGGCCCTCGGTGGTGGCGGCCGCCGAGAGCGCGGTGAACTGGGGCCATTCGGCCGTGCTGACCCGCACCGTCCCGGCGGGGAACGAGTCGCCCGGCGACGTGGCCGTGCACCGGGACCAGGCGGTGTTGTGCGTGCACAACCTGAGCCGGTTCGCCCAGCCGGCCGAGCTGGCGCTGGCCAAGTGGTCCGGCTCTACGCCCTACGAGGTGCTCGGCCGCGTGCCCTTCCCGGTCATCACGGAGGAGCCGTACGCCGTCACCCTGCCGCCCTACGGGTTCTTGTGGTTCGACCTGGTTCGCGGCGAGAGGCCGGTCTGGGAGTGAGCGCCGAGCGCGACCGGGGGCTGCAAGCGCTGACCCAGGCGTGGCTGCGGTTGCGCTCAGGTGCGACGGCGGGGGCGGAACCGGTGACGGTCGTGCGCTGCGACGTGCTGAAGGAGGGGCGCCCCGGCCTTTTGGACGTCGTGGCCCGGGTGGGCGATCCGGGCGCGGAGCGACTCGCCCACCTGGTGGTAGGCCAGCGGGGCGTCGGGGAGGAACCGCACCTCTTGCGCGCCGGGGAGGACTGCGTGCTCGGCCTGCTCGACGACGACTCGGGCCTGGCGGTCTGCACGGACGCGCTGCGCGACGCGCAACTGGCTCCGCTGGTGTTGGCCACGGTGCGCGGCGTGGCGCCGCGGCCGGGGCCGGTGACCGTCCTGCGCGACGACGAGGACACGACGGTGCTCGACTGCGGCGACCGGGGCGACCTGGTCGTGTTCCCCTGGCTCTCCGAGGGGCCTCGGCCCGACGTCGACATGTTGGTGGCGCTGGAGGCGGCCGGCTTCAACCACGTCGCGGCACCGTTGGTGCGCTGGACGTGGGAGGAGAAGGACCTCGGCCTGGTCCAAGAACCGCTGGCGGACCGCTCGGCCGGGTGGGCGCTGGCGCTGACCTCGCTGCGCGACCTCTACGCGTCCCGAGGGGCGCCCGAGGCGGCGGGTGGCGACTTCGGCGCCGAGGCCCGGGCGCTCGGGACCATGACGGCACGCATGCACCTCGCGCTCGACCGCGCCTTCTGGCGCGCAAAAAGAGCCGGTCTCGGACTGGGTCGACGCAGCCGAGGCGGCGATCGCCAAGGCCGACCGCTCGCTGCTGGACGCGCCGGGCGTGAGCGACCTGGTCAAGTGGATCCGCGAACCCGACGCCCGGCTCCCGGCGATCCGGGCCCACGGTGACTTCCATCTCGGGCGGACGGCGCGGACCGACCAGGGGTGGGTGGTCAGCGACTGCCGGCCGGGCGGAGTGAGAGTGCCAGGGGACGGCCCGGCCTTGCGCTCGCCCCTGGCCGACGTGGCCGACCTCCTCTGGTCGATGCACCGGGCGAGCGTCGTGGCCGCGACCGAGCGCGACCCGACCGGGCGCCTCGGCCTGGAGCCGCTCGGTCAGGCCTGGCAGACCCGGAACCGGCGGGCCTTGATGGCCGGCTACCTGGGCACGCCCGGGATCTCGGGGCTGGTCGGGCCCGACCGCAACTTCGTGCTCCGCCTGGTCAGCTTCTTGGAGCTCGCCCGCTCGGTCCGGGAGTAGGGCCCGGGCGGCTTCGGACCGGCGCTCCGGCGCGCGCCCTGAGAGGCGGCTGGTCAGACGGCGAGGGCGGAGACCTTCAACGTCTCCGCGGCCTCTTCGGGCGAGACGACGTTGATGGCCACGCCGGTGCCCAGCTCGAATCCCGCGGTCGTCGTGGCCTTGGGCCAGACGTGCGCGTGCCAGTGGAAGGGCTCACCGACACGGTAGGGGGCCGAGTGGAACACGACGTTGTAAGCCACGTCGCCGATCGTCTCCGACAGCTGTCCGAGCGTGCGGCGCAGACCCTCGCCGACACCGATGAGATCCTCCGTGGAGCTCTTGTGCAGATGGGGGCTGTGCTCGCGCGGGATCACCAGCATCTCGTAAGGAACGGCGCTCCAGAAGGGGCACACCACGACGACGTGGTCGTTGGCGTAAATGACACGCTCGCCGGAGTCCTCCTCGGCCTCGAGGGTCGTACACAGGAGGCACGAACCGACGAAGCGCGCGAACCGGGCCTGCTCCTCGGCCAGTTCGCGCGGGATGAACGACATGCCGAGCAATTGGCCGTGCGGGTGCTCGAGGGACGCGCCGGCCTCGCGTCCGGAGTTGACGATGGCCTGGGTGTAGCGCAGGTTGGGCTGCTGGGCGTGATCTTCGAGCCGGTCGCGCAGCGCGGCCATCACCAGCTCGACCTGCTCCTGGCCGAGCTGGCCCAAGGTGGCGTCGTGCTCGGGGGAGAAGATGAGGATCTCGTGGATCCCCCCGGCGGTGGCCTGGGTGAACACGGGACCCCGGTTCGCCACGACGAAGGGCTCGTCCCCCTCGAAGGCCGGGTACAGGTTGGGCACGACGCGGACGAGCCAGCGCCCGGTCGGGCCGTAGGTCTCGAGGGCGGGCGGCGTGTCCTCTTCGTTGCCCGGGCAGAAGGGGCAGGGCCGACCGAGGGAGTCGGGCGTCCAGGGCGTCCGGGTGACGAAGGAGTACGGCCGCTCGGAACGGCCAGGACTCACGACCACCCAGCGTCCGGAAAGCGGATCGAGGCGAAGTTGGTTCATTGAGGCTTCCAGTGTGTTCCGGTCATACCCGCCGGGTTCGCTCGCTCCCTCATCTGACCCTCCAGCTCTACGGTACAGGTTCGGCCAAGGGTTCGGGCATCACCGTCGCGCCTCCGTCACCCGGCGCGAACCTGCATCAGGGATGATGTCGGCCGTGCAGCACCAGCCGACCGGGGCGGCGTTCGACCTCGTACTCCTCCTCCACAGCGCCGCCGCCATTGTGGGTCTGGCCACAACGGTGACGGCCGCCGCCTCCGCGACCCGGCTCCGCCGCGTGCTGCGCTCGACCACTCCGTTGCCCGAAGCGGTGACGCGCTATTTCCGTCCCGGCGTCAACTGGGCGGGACGGATTGTCTACGCCGTCCCCGTTCTCGGTGCCGCCCTCGTGGCGATGAGCCACGGCGCGTATTCGTGGAGCGACTCGTGGGTCGTGGCCGGCGTCGTGCTGTTCACCGGCGTCGTACTCCTCTGTGAGGGGGTGGCGTGGCCGGCAGAGCGACGGCTCCAGGCCGCGCTCGGCGCCGCGGCCACCGACGCGCCACGACTCCAGCGCGATGCGAGCGCGCTGGCGCGCTCGGCCACTACCGCCGCCGTCCTGCTCTTGGCCGCCGTGGTGGTGATGGTCGCCCAGCCTTGAATCCGGCGATGTCGGCCGGGCGTCAGTCGCCGACGGCCTCGGCCAGTGCCGCCTGCGCCTCGTCGAGAGCTCCGGCACGGACGAGCGCCGGTAGGGGTCCGTCGAGCAGGGCCCGCCAGTCGACCGCGTCGGTAGGACGGCCCGAGGATCGGAGCTGCCGGCGTGCCTCGCCGAGCAGCGCGGCCAAGGTGCCGACGCCGGCGACCACGGGCTCGCCGGCGAGGTGGGAGCGCAGCCACACCGCCAGCGCGGGGCTCGCGCCCCCGGTCGACACCGCGACGGTCACCGAGCCGTCGCGGTGAACGGACGGCAGAATGAACGACGAGTGCTCGGGGTCGTCCGCGCTGTTGACCCAGACGCCCGCTGCCTCCGCGTCCGCATGCACCGCCGCGTCGACCGGACGATCGCCGGTGGCGGTGATCACGAGGCGGAACCCGATCGCGTCTCCCGATCGGTACGGACGGGCCTCGACAGCGCGCAACAACGAGGCCAGGGAACGCATCTCGGGGCCGAGGGAGGGCGCGATCACGGTCACCGCTCCGCCGTGGTCGATGAGCCCGCGGGCCTTGCGTGCCGCGACCGCCCCCCCGCCGACGACGAGGCAGGGCCGGCCCGAGACGTCGAGCGAGACCGGGTAGTAGCGGCCGCCGGTCTCAGCCATGGAGGCGAGGCGGGCCCACCATCCCGGCGGCGACGGTGGCGAAGGTGAGCTCGTCGATCAGCACGAAGCTGCCGGTGATCCGATCCACCTCGTAACGGTCCAAGGCCAGCGGCGTGGCCGTGCGCAGGGCCACGACCCCGATGTCGTTCTCCCGGAGCTCGGCCGCCTCGGTCACCTCGAGCTCGTTGACGTCGAAGATGCCCGAGACCGCCTCGACCACGGCCGGGGTGACCCTCGTGGTGTGCTTCAGCCGGAGGCGGTCCCCAGGGGCGAGCGGCCGATCGTGGAACCAGCACACCGTCGCTTCGAAGGTGTCCGTGACCTCGGGCGCCCCCTCGGCCGCCGCGATCAGGTCTCCGCGTGACACGTCGAGGTCGTCGGCCAGTTCTAGCGACACGGAGAGCCCGACCTCGGCGCGGGGCAAGGGGCCGTCCGCCGTGTCGATGGCGCGGATCGTCGTGGCGGTCCCATCGGGCAGAACCACCACCGGGTCACCGGCGCGGAAGGGCCCGCCGTTGACCATGCCCGCGTAGCTGCGCCCCCCGCCCGGTCGGCGCAGGACCCACTGCACCGGCAGTCGCGCCCCGCTCCCGACGCGTCGCCAGTGCCGGGCGGCCCAGCCTCCCGCCTCGGCCGACTCCAGCGCGTCGAGCACGGTGGGTCCGTCGTACCAGGGCGCGGCGTCAGAACGTTCGACCACGTTGTCGCCGTGCAGGGCCGAAATGGGGATGACCGTGCACACGGAGATCCCGAGACGTAGGGCCAGCGCCTCCATGTCGTCCACGATGCGCTGGTAGCCCGAACGGTCCCACCCGATCAGGTCCATTTTGTTGGCGCAGACGACGAGCTGGTCCACGCCCAACAGGGCGGCGATGCAGATATGGCGGCGCGACTGCTCGCGCAGGCCCGCGGTCGCGTCCACCAACACCAAGGCCAGGTCCGCCGTGGAGGCTCCGGTCGCCATGTTCCGGGTGTACTGGACGTGTCCGGGACAGTCGGCGATGACGAACTTTCGGTGGGGCGTCGCGGCGTAGCGGTACGCGACGTCAATCGTGATGCCCTGCTCTCGCTCGGCGCGCAGTCCGTCGGTGACGAACGACAGATCGACCTCTCCCAGCCCGCGGCGTTCCGATGCCGTTTCGATGGCGGTGAGCTGGTCGTCGAAGAGCTGGCGGGTGTCGAAGAGCAGGCGGCCGATCAGGGTGCTCTTCCCGTCGTCGACCGAGCCGATGGTCGCGAACCGCAAGAGGTCCATGGAGTCCGGGCCGAGCTCGCCGGCCGGCGGCGAGCCGGGCAATGTCGTCACGGGTTTAGAAGTAACCCTCGCGCTTGCGGTCCTCCATAGAGGTCTCGGAGAATCGGTCGTCAGCCCGGGTCGCGCCACGTTCGGAGATCCGGGAGGCGGCCACCTCGCCGATGATGTCCTCCACGGTCGCCGCGTCAGAACGGACGGCTCCCGTGCAGGTGGCGTCCCCGACGGTGCGGAACCGCACGGTCTCGGATTGTGCCCGCTCGTCCCGCTCGGGCACGACCCACTCGCTCACCGCGAGGAGCATGCCGTCCCGCTCGACGACCGCGCGCTCGTGCGCGTAGTAGATGGACGGGAGCTCGATGCCCTCGCGCCGGATGTACTGCCAGATGTCGAGCTCGGTCCAGTCCGAGAGGGGGAAGGCCCGGAGATGCTCGCCCGGACGCACGGTGCCCTGATAGAGCTGCCACAGCTCGGGGCGCTGGCGCTTGGGGTTCCACTGCCCGAACGAGTCGCGGAACGAGAGCACGCGCTCCTTGGCTCGTGCCTTGTCCTCGTCGCGGCGGGCACCGCCGAAGGCCGCGTCGAAGGAGTTCGCTCGTATGGCGTCGAGCAGGGTGGTGGTCTGGAGCCGGTTCCGCGAGGCGCCGGGGCCGGGGTCCGACACCCGGCCCTCGTCGATGGATTCCTGCACGCTGGCGACGAGGAGACGGGCGCGCTTGGCCTCGACCTGGGTGTCGCGGTAGGTGAGCACCTCGGCAAAGTTGTGCCCGGTGTCGACGTGGAGCACCGGGAACGGGATCCTCCCGGGAAGGAACGCCTTGGCGGCGAGGTGCAGGAGGACGGCGGAGTCCTTGCCGCCGCTGAAGAGGAGCACCGGCCGTTCGGATTCGGCCGCGACCTCCCTTATGATGAAGACGGCCAGCGACTCGAGCAGGTCGAGGTGGCCGAGCGGATGCTCGACAGGTCGCACCAGGGGTGTGACCGTGGCCTGCCGGCCCTCACGGGTCCCGGGGCGGTTCGTTTCGTGGCGGAGAGCGGCGGCGGTGTCCATATTGGGCTCGTTCGGGTCCTCTCTCGAATCATGACCATTTTGGTCATGTATACTAACGGTCAGATTCGGGTGTGCGTCAAAAGTTCATCGGCGAGGACCCGTCAGCTCGAAGAGAGGTGAGGTCGGTGATCGGGACCAACGTGCAGGAACAGGGCGTCGAGGAGCTCTCGCTGCTCAGCCAGGATTTCGAGACCGCCCCGGCCAGCAAAGTCGTGGGGTGGGCCGTCGACACGTTCGGCGACTCGCTCGTCCTCGCGGCGTCGTTCGAGGACATCGTCCTGATCGACCTGGCCACGAAGCTGGCCCCGCAGATTGAGGTCGTCTTCCTGGACACGCAGGCCCACTTCCCCGAGACGTTGTCCTTCGTCGAGGAGGTGTGCGCCCGCTACGACCTGAACCTGACGGTCACGAGGCCGGCGCCCGAGGCGGCGTCCCACCCGTGCGGCACACCGCAGTGCTGCCAGTTCCGCAAGGTCGAGCCCCTCCGCCGGGCGATCGATGGCAGGCGCGCCTGGCTGACCTCGCTCCGGCGCAGCAACGCGTCGACGCGGGCGAGCGCTCCCATCGTGAGCTGGGACGAGTCGTTCGGTCTGGTGAAGGTCAACCCGCTGGCCACCTGGAGCGACGACGACATCGCGTCCTACCTGGCCGACCACGGCCTGCCGACCCATCCTCTGATGGCACGCGGGTACCGCTCCATCGGCTGCGCGCCCACGACACGGCCGGTGGCCGAGGGCGAGGACCCCCGCGCCGGCCGGTGGTCCGGGCTCGACAAGTCCGAGTGTGGGCTCCACGTCTAGTGCCGCGGGATCTCGAGAATCCCTACGGCATCGAATTCCGCGGTCGCCGGGACCGGGGGCTGAAGTTCGTCCGTCCCTACCGGACCCTGGGAGAGCTCAATCCGGTCGAGCAGCTCAAGCTGTCGCGCCATCCGTTCGAGGTGGCGCAGGCGGTGATCGACACCTACTCGAAGCGCGGGCCCGAGTCGATCGCCGAGGTCCCGGGTGAGGCCGAGCGCCTGAAATGGGTCGGCCTGTACCCGCAGCGTCAGGGCGGCGACGCCTTCATGATGCGGATCAAGGTGCCGGGCGGCGTGATGACCTCCGCCCAGGTCCGCGAGGTCGGGGTGGCGGCGGAGGCCTATGCCGAGGGCCCGGACGACAGCCCCGTGTTCGGCAACCGTTATGCCGACCTGACGACGCGCCAGGACATTCAGCTGCACTGGATCCGCATCGCGGACGTCCCCCGGATTTGGCAGCGGTTCTGGGAGGTCGGGCTGACGACGGTGCAGGCGTGCGGCGACTCGGCGCGCAATGTGTGCGCGTGCCCCGTCTCGGGGATAGACGCCGGCGAGCTGGTCGAGGCGCTGCCGGTCGCCCGGGCCGTCTCGGCCTTCTTCACCGGGAACCGCGAGTACGCCAACCTGCCGCGCAAGTTCAAGATCGCCGTCACCGGGTGCCGTGAGGATTGTGCCCGGGTGGAGATCAACGACATCGGGCTGTGGCCGGCGGAGCGGGCCGACGGGACCATCGGCTTCAACGTCCTCGTCGGCGGCGGACTCTCCGACGGCGAGCGCATGGCCTCGGACATCGATCTCTTCATCCTGCCGGACCAGGCGGTCGAGCTCTGCCGCGGCGTGGCCCAGGCCTTCGGCGAGTTGGGCAACCGGGAGAACCGCGGCTTGGCCAGGATGCGCTACCTGGTGCAGGAGCTCGGACCCGAGGGCTTCCGCGAGGCGCTCGACGAGCGCACCTCGTTCGTCTTCGAGCCCGCCGGGCGCGAGCTCACGACACGATTCCGCGGCGACCACGTCGGGGTCCATCCGCAGAAGCAGCCGGGGCTCGTCTACGTCGGCGGCTCCGTCCCGGTGGGTCGCATGCACGGGATCGAGCTCGTCGAGCTCGCCCGCCTGGCCGACACGTACGGCGACGGGGACGTCCGGATCGGCACGGACCAGAACTTCGTGGTCTCGGGCGTGCCCGAGGACCGTCTCGAGGACCTGCTCGCCGAGCCGCTAATGCAGCAGTACTCGCCGTTCCCCGGGCCCTTCGAGCGGGGCGTGGTGGCGTGCACCGGATCGGAGTTCTGCCGCTTCGCCGTCGTCGAGACGAAGGAACGGGCGGTCAAGTGGGCCCGGGAACTCGACGAGCGGTTCCCCGCGGGCGACCGGGCGGACGCGGGTGTCATCCGCATGCACTTCTCGGGCTGCTCGGCGTCGTGCGCACAGCCGCAGATCGCCGACATCGGCTTCCGCGGTGACATCGCGCACGTGGACGAGCACATCGCGGAGGCAGTCGACATCGGCCTCGGCGGATCGCTCGGCCCGGACGCCGCTTTCATCGACTGGGTCGCCGGGGCCGTGCCGGTCGACAAGGTCCCCGACGCGCTGGCGCTGCCTGGTCGGCCGGTACCTCGACGAGCACCGCGCCGGCGAGCCGTTCCACACGTGGGCGCGGCGCATTGAGCAGCCCGAGTTGTTGGGCACCGTTGCCGGCGTGAGCGAGAGGGTCGCGCCGTGAAGGGATATCGCCTGCGGGAGGAGATGAACGGGATCGCCGAGCCCCCGGGCAAGGTCTGGTTCTGGGAGCTCGAGGCGGGCGTCATCCACGCGGAGCGTTGCATCGAGTGCGGGACCTGCGTCGCCGTCTGCCCCTCCAACTCGATCGGAGTCAACGAGGACACCGGCCTGCCCGAGCTGGTGAAGATGTGCACGGGCTGCTCCTTGTGCTGGGACTTCTGCCCCCGCGGCGGCCTGCGCTACGAGGCGTTGTGGCCTCCTTCGACCGTCAGCGCCGAAGAGGAGGCCGACGTGGTGCCGGCGCAGGTGAGAAGCGACTCGTCCGACACCTACTGGAAGATCACCGGCGGCCCCCCCGCGGACGGGCTGGGCGCGGTGGTCGACACGTTCGCCGTGCGGGCGGGAGCGCAGATCGACGACGCCCAGGACGGCGGCGCGGTCAGCGCGCTCCTCATCGGGTTGCTGGCGGCGGGGGAGATCGACGGAGCCCTCGTGTCCAAGCCGAGCCCGGATCCCGACGAGCAGTGGAAGGGCGTGGCGACCATCGCGACTACCGCCGACGAGGTCCGTGCCGCGTCCGGCAGCTTCTACAACCAGACCATGGCGCTGGCCGAGCTCGACCTCTCGAGGTACAACCTGCCGCCCAAGCCGCGCCTTGCGGTCGTCGGCACTCCGTGCGAGGTCCAGGGTCTGCGCGCCATGCAGGCACGGCGTTGGCCGACCGGTGCGCACCGGGTCGACGCGGTCGTCCTGACGATCGCGCTCATGTGCACGAAGAACTTCGACTACGAGGCGCTCACGCTTCACGAGCTGCGCGACAAGCGCGGCGTCGACCTCGACCGCGTCTCGAAGATGGACGTCATCCGGGGGCGCATGATCGTCGAGTACCGGGACGGGCAGATTGCGGTGGACGAGCCGGTGAAGGACTTTCACGGTGCCGCGCTCAAGGGTTGCGACGAATGCGCCGACTTCCTCGGCCGATCCGCTGATATCTCGGTCGGCAGTGTGGGCTCCATGAACGGTTGGACGAGCGTGATCGTCCGGACCGAACGCGGCCGCCTGGCCTTCCAGGCAGCGCGCGCCAAGCTCGACGTACGCGGCCTCGACGACCCGGCGGCCCTGCTCCGTCTGGACGCGCTGGACAAGAAGATCGCCGATCGGTCGCTCCAGCGGAAGCTGGACCCCGATGCCCCGCTCTTCATCGACTTCGAAGAGCACGTGCGCGCCTACGACGGAACGGACCGCCGGCCGGTCTTCATCCGTCGGTGACGGTCACGGTGACCGAGGCTCCCGTCCTGCACCTTCCCGACGAGCCGAAAGCGTTGGCCGATCGCTGGTTGGCCGCGGTCCGGTCCGGGCAGGGACTCGAAGAGGTCCTCTCCGGGGACGGCGGGCTGTGTTCCTGGCTGTGGTCGCGCTGGCGGTCGCTGGCGGCCGTCGGGATCGACGAGGAGGAGTTCAACCGGATCGTCCACGGCTACCGGCGTGAGCTGTGGCTGTGGCTGGCCGGGGACCGCACCTGGTCGCAATGCTGTGCGGGCCTGATCGGCCGCATCGATCGGCGTATCCCCGCGGGGGAGTGAGCGGAAGCCGAACCGTCGTCGCGCTCCGCGATGTCGCGGTCCGGCGCGAGGGCGTCACGGTCCTGGCCGGCGTCGACTGGCGGGTACATGCGCACGAGCGGTGGGTCATCCTCGGCCCGAACGGCTCGGGCAAGACCACGCTGTTACAAGTGGCGGGCGCGCGTCTCCTGCCGTCCGCGGGCACGGTGGAGATCCTCGGGGCTCAGCTCGGGCGGGTGGACCTGCGGACGTTGCGTCCCCGCGTCGCATTGGTCAGTGGCGCCGTGACGAGGTTGTTGCGCGGCGACCTGGCTGCCCGGAACGTGGTCGCCAGCGGTCGCCACGGCGCACTCGAGACCTGGTGGCACGAGTACACCTCTGCGGACTGGGAGCGAGCCGACGACCTGCTCGCCCGCGGCGGCGTGGGTGCGATCGGGCAGAGGCCGTTCGGTGTGATTTCGGAAGGCGAGCGCCAACAGGTACTCCTGGCCCGGGCCCTGATGAGCGAACCCGAACTCGTGTTGCTCGACGAACCGTTCGCCGGGCTCGACCTCGGAGCCCGCGAGACGCTGCTCTCACGACTGTCCGCGTTGGCCGGCGATCCGCAGAGCCCACCGGTGGTACTCGTGACACATCACTGCGAGGAGATCCCGAGGGGGTTCACCCACGGCGGCCTGGTGCGGCAAGGCCGGCTCATGGCCGCGGCTCCGCTGCGAGACGTGATCACCTCCTCCCTCGTGTCCGAGTGCTTCACGGTACGAGTCGACGTCGGTTGCAGCGACGGTCGCTGGTGGAGTCGCGCCGCACCATGACGCCCGTGAGCAGGGTCGGCGCGAAGGACTTGATTCGCGCCGTCGACGGGGGTACGAATAGTGGGCGGAGAAGTGCTGACGAGGTCGGCGCTGTGCATTTCCCCAACCATCCACCACACGGACCGTCGCGTTCCGTAGGCTTTTTTCGGAAGAGTCAATGTAGGTCGTCGGGGGAGTGACGATTGTGATCTTGCTGGTTGTTGTGGTGCTGCTGTGGATGGCAGTGCTCGCACCAAGCGCATGGCGGAGGTTCGGCGAACGTCAGAGCGTCGGCTCCATCGATCACTTCCACCATCAGCTTCAGCTTCTGGAACACGCCGGGCCGAAGACGGTCGCCCCGGCGTACCGCCTCCACACGGCAACCCCCGGAGGCACCGTGGGCTCCACCGCGCCCGCGGTGGATTCGTCGCGGCCGAAGCTGGTGCTGCTCCGACCCACCGAAAACGCCGCCGCCGCCGACGTCGAAGACGGTGAGGGGGGACACTACGAGCGGGTGGGGGTGCTGGACCGGCCCGAGCCCGTCTGCGTACCCGACGACGGAGCCGACCTCTCTTCTTACCGCCGCGGTCAGGCGCGCCAACGTTGCACCCTGCTGTTGCGCTGCCTGAGCGGCGTCGCGCTGTCGACCGCAGTCATCGGCCTGGTCCCGGGCCTGCACCTGGCGTGGGTCGTGACCGCCTTCAGCGGATTGGCGGCCCTGGGTCTGGTCGCCCTGATCGCGTACGCCAGGGAGCTCGAAGACCGGCGGCACCGGCGCGGGCTCCGCGCGGCCGGACCGCTTCGCCCACCGTCCGCCGCCGTCGCGGGGTATCCGGGCGCCTGGGACGAGGACATGGAGCCGCAGGCCGCCGCCCGCTAACCCGCCCGGGCCCGGACGGGCCCGAATCGGTGGTCCGCTGCGGCGGGACTACTCTGTGCGACGGCCCGGGGGTGTAGCTCAGCTGGTAGAGCGCTACGTTCGCAATGTAGAGGCCGAGGGTTCGAGCGCAATGTAGAGGCCGTGGGTTCGAATCCCATCACCTCCACCAAAGGCCCAGTTCAGAAGGCTGACGGTGGGATCCCCAAGATGATCAGATTCCCCGGCGGGACTTTAGTGTCACGCCACCAGCGAATTCGGGTTTCGTGAAGTGGGCGTGGCGAGAGCGTGAGACCGTGATTTCCGATACGACAGGACCACCGACCCGGAACCTGTTCGTGGCCTAGAGAGCATCCTGATCTGGCGCCACGAGGTATTTCTCTCCGGTGGCCTGTTTCACGATGCCGCTCAACACATGCGGGTCGAGCAATCCCGCCAGCGACACCTTTCCGGTATAGGAACTTGCGAAGGTTGTCTTCAGCCCGTCGCTGACTCGGGAGCGCAGCCTCTTGAAGGATTCCGTGTCAAGGGTGCCTAAAAACGGGGTGAGCAACCACCCGCCAAGGCCCCACGCGAAGCCAAAGTTTCTGGTCAGCGTTGTCGGAGCGGGGTCGAGACCACCGTAGATGTAGACCTGCTTGTGCACTGTTGACCCGTATCTCGAATATGTCTGAGCCGAAGCGTTTGCGGCGGCCTCCATCGCGGTCAGGATGTAGCTGACGAGCTTGCCGCCCCCGATGGCGTCAAAGGCAATTGTGGCCGAGGTTGCCGAGAGGGCGCCGATGAGGTCCGGCATGAAGGTGGGCGCACTCGAATCGCAGACGTGGACCGCGCCAATCGACCTGAGCAACTCCACCTGCTTGGGTTTGCGAACGATGGCGACCAGTGGCACGTCTTCTTCAAGGCAGAGTTTCACGAGCATCTGACCCAAATTGGATGCACCCGCCGTATGAACGATTCCTTGGTGTCCCTCTCGCCTCATGGTTTCGACCATCCCCAATGCGGTCAGAGGGTTGACAAACGAGGATGCCCCCTCCTCGGCCGAGGTGCCCAGAGGCAAGGCGAGGCACGACGATGCGTTCACGACTCGGAACTGCGAATACATCGAACCTCCTGCAACAGCGACGATTCGTCCAACGAGGGACTGCGCCTCTGGGGAGGATCCAGCCGTCACCACCGTGCCCGCTCCTTCGTTGCCCACCGGGAGTGACTTGCCGACTCGGGCGGCGAGCGAACGCAGTGCGCCGTCCGCAAGTGGCGCCGTTACGACCGGGCGCTCGGTCGTACCTGCGATGACCGCAGATGCCACGTCAGCACCGGCCAGCAACAGGCCCAGATCCGACGGATTGATCGGAGCCGCCTCGACCCGCACCAGAACGTCGTCCAGGGCAAGAGAAGGGACGGGTACGTCGGCCAACGAAAGCTGCAACTCGCCCTGCTCAGTCACAAGTGAGCGAAGCTCCAGCCAGCTTGTCGGAAGCGGTTCAGTCACGATTGATGCCTCAACTCTCTGTTTCACGCACAGCCGGCGTGGTCCTTGGGATCCGAAGTGTCACTCACTGCCGATGACTCTCACGGTGTCGTCGGCACCCGCCTCGCTCAGACTCTTGACCAGGGACAGAAGGACTGCCTCGACGTCCTCAAAAGGGTCCATGCTGCGCTCCGCCCGGCACACGGCGACTACGCCCTCAGTTGCTGAGATGACGGTGACAGCCAACCGGCGCGCTGAGTCCTGATCCAGTCCGCCAGCCACGCAGAGCTCGGTCAGCAGCTCTGTCCAGGTTCGAAAGATGGCGCCGGCGTGATCGAGAAGATCGTCGTCACCTGCGGCAACCGTGACGGCGACCACCGCGCATCCAGCAGTGAGATGGGAGTACTCCAACAGAGCCCGCCACAAGGCCAGAAATCGCCCAATGACAACTGCGGTTGGTTGTCCACGGGTCGCCTCCATCGCGGCGAGTCCCCGCTCGCTGGCCAGATCCAACGCGGCATGAATGAGCTCGGGCTTGCCGTCCGGGAAGTGGTGGTAGACGGACCCACGCGGCGAGCCGGTCGTCTCGAGGACCTCGGCGAACGAGGTGCCTTCCATTCCTTTGGTGGCGAGGAGGCGCACCGCACCTTCGATCATCCGGGTTCGGACAGTGCCCCGGAGTGCTTTGCCGCCTAACCCGTCTCTGGCTTCATCCATTCCGAACGTCCCTATTCGCCATCTATGCAAACCATCATACCCGTGGTAGAAATATATGTAGGTAGACATACATAATTGTTAGGAGCCCACATGCCAATGATCGACGTCTACGCCGCCGCAGGCACGTTTCACGATCCCCACCAACTCGCGGTCGACCTGGCCCGGACGCTGATGACAATTGAGGGAGTCCCGGACATCCCGATGTTTCGGCAGAACACGGCCGGCTTCGTCCACGAGATGGATAGCCCAGCCCTCTCCAACGTGGAGGGTGACGGCCGGTACGTGCGGGTCCAGGTGCTGACCAATGAGGGTGCTCTTGACCGCGACAAGCAGCTCGCCGTGGTGAGCCAGCTCACCGAACTGGTGGCGACGGCCGCAGGCGACCCCTCCGTCTCGGAGCGGACTTGGGTACTCCTGACCGAGGCCGTTGAGGGCGGCTGGGGCCTGAGTGGGCACGCCAACACCAACGAGGAACTGGTGGCCGCAGCTCGGGCGCAGATCGCAGAGCTGTCGGCTCGCAAGACAGATCATGTCTGATCGCACCGATTGGGGCAATGACGCGCTGACCCAGTTCAGCATCAGCGAACCCGCACCAGGCTTCTGGAGGGTTGTCTTCTCGAATCCACCGATCAACCTGCTCAACTCGATCACCGTGCTCGAGCTCGGCGAGCTCGTTCGCCGCATTGAGGAGGCACACGAACTCCGAGTGGTCGTGTTCGCCAGTGACAATCCCAACTTCTACATGGCGCGCTACGATCTGTCCGACACGAACCCCGTGGCCTTCGCGCCGACGGAATCAGGCGTGACCTTTTTCATCGACTCGATGTTGCGGATGAATCAGGCCGGTCCGATCACCATCGCGTCAATTCGTGGCCGCGTCCGTGGCGGTGGCAGCGAGTTTGCCTTGTCCTGCGACATGCGGTTTGCCAGCATCGAGAACAGCGTGTTGGGCCAGCCCGAGGTCGGAGTCGGGATCGTTCCGGCTGGTGGGGCGGTCGAGCGCCTTCCCGGCCTGGTGGGAACTGCCCGAGCCCTCGAGATCATCGCCAGTGCCGACGACTACGACGCGCTGACCGCCGAGCGGTACGGATGGATCAACCGGGCGCTCCCGGACAATGGGCTCGACGACTACGTGGACCGGTTGGCACGGCGGTTGGCCAGCTTCGAGCCACAGGCGCTAGCCGCAACCAAACGGCTTGTGCGCGGGCGCACCTTCAAGCCAACGCTCGACAACTACCGCGAGACTCTCGAAGAGCTGAGGGCGCTGGTCGTCTCGCCATCGACCAATGTCCGGCGTTCCGCGGTAGCTCGGCACGCCGCGGCCGTCGGTTCGGACTTCGAGTTGCGAATGGGACATCACCTCGGGTCGATAGCGGAATCCCCCGAAGTTGGCAGCGAGAAAGCGGTCTGACAGTTGCAGCCCGGGTCCCCTGGTTTGAGTTCAACCATGCAGCCTCCCCTTGCTTTTGGATCGCGCGCAACGGTCTCGACATCGAGGAAGTATCGCTCCATTGCTAACAGCCATGCAGGGGACCGGGTAACCGCCAGCATGAGCAAGCACGGATTATGGGCGCCAGTACTGCCTCGTCCAATGAAAGCGGACACGTAGCTCAGGGTGTTGGACCAGCGACGCAAGATGTGTCGGGGGTCAGTGACGGGAGTCAGCGGTCTCTCGATATCCGGTAGTCAGCCAGCGGATCAACACATCCCCGTATAGATCGGGCACTTCCTCCCACGCGAAGTGCCCAGCAGGAAGAAGGTCCATCCTGTTGTTCGGCAGTCTCTCGTGCAAAAACTCGGAGTTGGCCAATGGCACAAGGGGGTCATCGCGTCCGCACACAATCTCAACGGGCGTCTCAATGCCAGCCAGTTTCTTCGCGAGCTCGGGGAGTTCGGTCGGGTAGGTGCGTACGTAGCGGACTGACTCGACGAACCTGTCACCGGCGTAGGATTGTATGTAGTCCCGTCGCACGTCAGGCGGCAGACCACCACCAGGAAGGGCGTCGTATGTCGGCCCGAGAATGTCCTGGGAGTCGATCTGGCGAAGCTCCTCCAGGTCATGCGCCTCGATCATGTCCTTTAGGTTTCCACCGACCTGCAATGGGACAACTGTCGCACCGCCCCCGATGGCCAGGCTACAAACCAGCGCCGGATCATTGGAGGCCGCCCACAGGGAGGCTGGCGTACCAACATCAGGGGCGACGAAATGCACCGGGCCCAAGTCCCACTCCTTCACCAACTGCAAAAGGAAGCTTCCCATCGCCACCGTTGAATAGAGGTCGAACTGGCGCTCGGACTGACCATAACCTGGAAGGTCGATTGCGACGACGTGGAACCGTCCGGCCAGGCGGTCCCATACCTTTCGGAATGCGAGCACGCTTTCCGGCCATGGACTGGTCAAGACGACGGTCTCGCTCCCGCCTTGCCCGGCCTCGGCGAACCGGATCTTCACTCCGTCTGCTTCTCGGAACGCTAAGTCCACCGCCACCTCCCTTTCGGAAGAAGCTCTGATCCCACGCAATACTCCAGGTACTATCCCCGTGAAGCGTGCCTCTGCACACCGCGTGTTCGTGCCATATCTTTGGCCAAGTCAGCTGGACGCTACCTCTTGACCCGGTAGTCCTGCGTATTGCGGCCATCGGGCCGACGGCTTAAGCGTCATCCTCAGCGACGCGATGGGGGGATGCGCACGGACCTGCACCCGTCGAATCTTCATCCCGACCCGGTCCATATAGCGCCACCTCCAGACCTCGCCCGACCGTTGGGCGCGGACAATCGGGTGGCCGCTCGCGTTGGCGTCGTGGGTTGCGTGACGCTCTGAGGAGCTATCGCAGCAGCCGACGTAGCCGCTCTCGGGTTCCCAGATGGAGGCACAAGGTTGCCTCGTGCGGGCAATCGTCGCGACCGGCTGTGAATTCCTGAAGGCGCGTGATCTAGACGTGGGCCCGATTACGGAACCAAGCATTAGGGCTGCAGGCCGTGAACGCTCACCAATCGGGTCAGCTCGACCCGTGAGTTGATGTGCAACTTGGCAAAGACATGACGCAGATGACCGCTTACGGTGTGCTGAGAAACGAACAACCGGTCAGCTACTTCTCGATTGGTCAACCCTTGGGAGACCAGCTTCGCCACGGCGACCTCGGAGTCGGTCATGGAGGCCCAACCACTGCTGGGCCGCTGCGCCGCCACCAAGCGCCGGCGCACCCCTAAGGCCCTGAGCCGGCCGCGCACCCTCCCAGCATCCCAGGCCGCTGCCGCTTGGGCATATAGTTCCAAGGCCCGACTAAGGACCTCCACGGCTTCGTCGGTGTTTCCATCGACGACAGTGGCTACTCCCAGATCCTCCAGCGCCGCAGCGTAAGCCAGCGGGCGAGGACCTCCCTCATACAGCGCGACCGCTTCCGCGAGGTCCTGGCGGTCGCGGTGGAGCAGACCTCGGGCATGAGCGGCTGCGGCTGCTATCGATCGGACCTGGGGATTGAGCTGGGCCCGGCATTCAGCTGCATAGGCAGCATGGGCGGCCAGTTCGTCATCTTTCGCTTCGAGCGCGATGTGGATCAGGCGGGCCTCGTCGGCCACGTCCATAGGAAAGAGCGGGACGATGCACATACGTTCCTCCTCCCCCAAAAAGCGGAGCCACGCGTGAGCACCCGCGGGATCGCCGTTTGCCATCTCCTGTGACGCGAGCAGCCAGGCAGCGTGACGGCGGACACTGGGCGTGCTCTGGGCAAGCATCGCCTGGGCGATCTCGCGAGCCTGCCGAGACAGGCCCGGGTCGCCCAGGTGGATGGCTACGCGTCCGAGTGCCCCGACTCCCGCGGCGTCGAGGACGCTGACGATATGGGGCGCCATTTCTACTGGGAGCTGACCCTCAAGGGCAACGGCTGCGTCCGTGACGCGGCCCATCTGCAGGAGTTGCCTACCGCGTCCCGTCTCGAAGATGCCGAGCGCCCAGCCTTGTCGGTCACGTTGTGCTGAAATTACGCCTTCCGTCGACATCTGGAGCGACTCATCGAAGCGGTCAGTGATCGTCAGAACATCGCAACGCCATTGGTAGGCGAGGTGGCCCCTAGTGTCGTCTCCAGCGCGAAAGGAGGAGCGCAAAGCCGCCTCCACCATCGGGAGAGCTGCCGCGAATTCCGAGTTGGCGTACATCAGGCCAGAATCGGCTAATTCCAATGCGAACCGGGCCGTAACGTCGTCGCACCCGTGGACGGCCATCTTTACCTCTTTGGACGTGACGCGAGCTTCGTCGACTCGGCCTGCCACCACGAGGTTATGGAACAAAAGCGCTAAGAATCTGGCTCGCAGCTTGGCCGGAAGATTTGGGAGGGTAAGGGCATAGCGACACTCCTCGGCACCGCGTGTCGGGCGACAAAGAGAACATCCCCGCAAGGCTTAGACGGACCTCAGCTTCCTGCTCCGATGGGAACGTCTCGCGGAACGCCGTGTTCGCGAATGTTTTTGCCTCTTCACCGCGCCCGGCGGCGTGTAGCCAGACCGCGGTCTGGGCCACTAACGGCCCCCGCAATGTGTGCCGCCGGGGAGCAAGCTCAAGGGCACGCTGACTCAAGTCGGCGGCTGCTCCGGGATCGGTTGCGCCGAGTGCCTCGGCCGCCTTGAACAGCGTCGTGATCGCAACCTCATCGCCGGGCTCGGAGCTCTCTGCCAGCTGCGTCGCCACCTCTACCGGTAGCGCTCCCCGTGCGAGAAGCACTGAAGCCGCCTGTCTATCAAGCGACCGCCGCACTGAGCCCGGGATGCTGGCTCGCACCGCCTCCCGGGTGAGGTCGTGGCCGAACATGAGTGTGCCGTCGCCTTCGGCCAGCAGGTCAGCGTGAATCAGCTCGTCAACCGGCGTGAGCAGCTCCGATGGAGACAAGTTGAGCATGGTGGCCACGTCGTCGAGGAAAAACCTCCGTCCTAATGCGGCCGCGACCGTAGCCACCCGACGGGCCGATTCGGACATTCGCTCCAGCCGCAGACGCATGCTTTCGCTGACACGATGAGGCAGCCGCCATTCAACCAACTCAGCCCGTCCTAATTCGACTCGGACGAGTTCCTCTTCACGTAACCCCGATAGGAGTTCTACGAGGAGGAACGGGCTGCCCGTGGCCCGCTCCGCCATCTTCAACAAGTCGCTTGCTGGTTCGGCCCCCAAGACGTCGGCCGCCATTTGCGCGACCCCGGCCCGGTCCATAGGACCGAGGGCGATCTTGGTCGTTTCCAGACCTGCCAAAAAGTCAACCGCGCTCCGAACTTGCGGAGATCCCTGACCTGGGCGAAGCGCGATCACCCAGCCGATCGGTACCGTGGCCAGACGCGATGGCAAGGTCCGAAGTGCTGCGGCCGTCCCGCTGTCGGCCCACTGAACATCATCGAGGCAGACCAGCAACGGTCCGTTGAGCGCTGCCGCCTCAAGCAGCGCCTCGAGATCCTGCAGTAACCAATACCTCTGCTCCGGCGAAGCGTGCGCGTCACCCAACGCGGTTCGTTCGAGGATCGGGGAAGGGCCTTCGAAGAGTGCCTCCATCAGCACCGCCAGTGGGGCAACGGTGTTGGCCGGGTCCGCCACGCCAGAACCGACTCGTATCGCCAGGCGTTCCGACATTCCTGCCACCTCGTAGAGAAGGCGGCTTTTGCCCATCCCGGCGCCACCCTCCACCAGCACGACCGAACCGATACCGGAGAGAAGTTGATCGAGATGCTGACCGAGGACTGCTAGCTCGGCGTCGCGGCCACGAACAGTCTGGACGAGGGGACTGTTCGTCGTTCGCACCATCTGTGTGCCTCTAGCGGCCCTTCGGCCGATCAGCTGCGACCTGCACACCCCCATTGTACGAAATCAACGCAGACTCTGCATCTGCCGTCAGAATTGCCTGCTGATACGAGTCGCCCCGCTGGAAGCGGAAGGTCACGTTTGTTAGAAGTCGAGACAGATGCTGGGAGTGCGGTGTGTTTTCGGCTACCCGATCAGGGAAGTACCGCACATGCCGGGCCGAACCGAGCTAGCCACTACCAGCCGCAACCCTAAGGAACGACACGATCGCGTGGTGTGGCAGCCGGGCCACCGTGCAACCGTTAGGGCCATGCTGGCGCCACTAGCTTACGAGTTCCTCAGAAGCTCAGGTCGTGGATAACAACGCGCCCCATAGGGCCGCCGTTGACGCGAACAGGCGGCTGGGCGAATTTTCTGAGGGCAGCAGTCAAACGATGAACAACTATCCGATCGCGTTCCAGGTCCTCGGTCCAACTGAGGCCCGCCAATCCGGTTTGCTGATCCCATTGAGCGGAGCTCGTCGCCGAGCATTGGTCACCCGATTACTCCTGAGCGCCGGGCGAGCCGTCTCTGCGGAGACATTGCTTGAGGACGTCTGGGATGGTCAGATCCCCTCCGCGGCGTCGGCAACGTTGCAGAGTCACGTCTCCCAATTGCGAAAGGTGCTCGGAGACCGCCTTCAGAGAAGCGCCACGGGTTACGTGTTGCGCCTTGACGCGGCGATGGTCGACGCCGCTGAGTTCGAAGTCGGGGTTGCGAGTGGGGCCTCGCGGATGGCGGCGGGCGATGCTCAGGCGGCGGCCGGATCGTTTCGCGATGCGCTCCGACTGTGGCGGGGGCGAGCCTTACAAGACGTCGCCGACCGACCGTGGGCCCAACCCGAGGCGGAGCGGCTCGACGAGCTTCGAAGGGTTGCCTTCGAGCAACTTCTTCAGGCTCGGCTGGGGTTGGGTGAACACGAGCAAGTCGTCGCTGATGCTGAGGCAGCGGTAGAGGAGAACCCCTTGCGGGAACAGCGTTGGGCGACTCTCATCCTCGCTCTCTATCGCTGCGGGCGGCAGGCCGACGCTCTACGCGCCTACGAACGACTGCGGAATCTCCTTTGTGACGAATTCGGGATTGACCCATCACCTTCTGTGAGCGCCCTTGAGTCCGCCGTCCTTCGGCAAGATCCTGCGCTTGAGTTGTCCCTTACAAAGGTCAGACTGGACGCGGCGTCGGCTTCCGAAGGAGCTAGCCGAGCCTTAGCCAGAGCACGCGGGGCTGTTGATGAACGTGACTGGTATTGCGTATATGAGCAACTCAGTGTCGCTGACGAGGTGACCCCCCTCGGCGCTGGCGATCTTGAGCTACTCGGCGACGCGGCATTTATGGTTGGCCAGCAACAAATGTCGATCGCAGCTCGTCAAAGAGCACATGTGATGCGCCTTCATAGCGGCGATCGGCCTCGAGCGGCAGTAGACGCGTTCCTGATTGTTGGGAACCACTATGTCCGAAATCGTCCGGCGCTCGCGGCTGGGTGGTTTCACCGGGGTCGCAGAATCCTGGAAGACGAGCCGGAAGGGCCAGCCCATGGCGTGCTTGCCTTCACAGCAGCTCTGATCGCCCTGGCACAAGGTGAACCTACCGCCGCCGCGATCGCCGCGGCGGACTCGCAACGAATAGGCGGCCGCTTCAACGAACCAGACATTGAGGCAGTTGGCCAGACCCTCCACGCCTGTTCTCTAATGCGGCTAGGCCGGCTCGTGGAGGGACAAGCCATGCTTGACGAAACCCTCGCCTGGGCGTCGTCCGGCCAGCTTGGTCCAATCGCAGCTGGTCAGATCTTCTGCTGGTCGACCCAGGCTCTGTTGGCCATCGCAGACTTCGAGCGCGCCATTGAGTGGGTGGATGCCATTGAATCCTCGGATATTGGTGGCATTCCTGGCGACTGTCGCGTGCACAGAGCGCAAGCTCTGAGAGCTCTCGGTCGGTACGATGAGGCGGTACCGGAGGCGGTCGCTGGCCGGACGGAGATTGAGGCGATTGATCTCCTCCACGCCGGGATTGCTCATTACGAGCTGGGCATGATTCATCTGGTTCATCATGAGTTCGAAATAGCCGAGCGATCCTTTCGCCACGCCCAATCCTGCGGCGCAAGCGGCCAACCTGGCCTAGCGCTGCTCGAGTTTGCCCGAGGCAATGCCATCGCAGCGGTTGAATCCATTCGAGGTGCTTTGGAAGAACAGTGCGAGGACGAGTTGCGTCGTGTGCCACTGCTCTCGGCCGCGGTGCAGATTTTCCGTGGTATCGGTGACGAAGCCGAGACTGCTCGTCACGTTGCGAAACTGGAAGGGATCTCGAGACGCTTCGGCTCGACGGGCCTCCTAGCCGCGTCGATCCGATCTCGCTCCAGTGCGACCCCTTCAGTCGGTGCCGACCGAGTCGAGGAATCCTTAGTCTGCGTGATCGGAGACGCGCAGAAACGGCCTGGGCTGATTTGCCCCGCCATCCATCCTGGTCCCTAAAGATACCTATCTCAGGTCCCGACTCTTCTTGGAAGTTGACAGCACGCCATACGAATACCGAGGAAGACGAGCTGGTCTCGGGATTTGCTCGTACCGAATGGCCTTTTGTGGCTTCTTATTCTCAGGCGGACTCAAGCGAAGAGTCCGAGCGGCAGTAACTCCAGTGTCGAGACACAACACTTCAGGGATGGTCATCTCCGATCTTCGACCGGCTGCGGGCCAGTCCGATGGTGCCACTTTTTGCAGCGTCTTTGCAGCGGCTCCCTGCACTATTGACTGAGTGGTATCCCTATCTGAAAGGAACTAACCATGCCAGCAAACAAATCCATTGTCTTCGCCCATGGCATCTGGGCGGATGGCTCGTGCTTCAGCAAGCTCGTTCCGCCGCTTCGGGCGGAAGGGTACGAGGTGCTCACTAGCCAGCACGCCCTTGACGACGCCCAGGAGGACGTCGATTGCACCATCCGCTGTATCGCCCGAGCGACGAGGCCCGTTGTCCTGGTGGGCCACTCTTACGGTGGTGCCGTCATCACAGCGGCGGGGACCAACGATCGCGTCTGCGGGCTCGTGTACATCTCAGCGCTTGGACCCGATGAGGACGAGACCGCGGCCAGCGAGCAGGCGAAGTTCCCTCAAACGGATGCCTTCAAGTACATCGAGGTCCAAGACGGGCGCATCTGGCTGACCGAGGAAGGCGTCGAGTGCTTTGCGGGAGACCTCACTGAGGCGGAGAAAGCGGTCGTGTACGCGACCGCCAACCCGCCCGCTGCAACTCTGTTCGATCAGAAGCCAAAGGGCGTGGCCTGGAAGGACAAGCCAAGCTGGAACATCGTGGCCACGAACGACCGGGCCGTCCACCCCGACCTCGAGAGATTCGCCGCGAAGCGGATGAATGGAACGGTGACCGAGGTAGCCAGCAGTCACGTTCCCATGTTGTCTCAACCCGAAGTGGTACTGAACGTGATCCGGGACGCCGCAAGTTCTACTTGAACAGTTGCGGTGTCGGGACTGCCGAACCCCGACGCCAGCAACACGATCAAGAGCTGCGGCAGGCGGGGCTGGCGACACGATATCCCCCCTTCGGCGCCAGCCCCGCCATTGCCCGCAGGACTGACTCGCACATGAAAGGAGAAATAATGAGCCCAGCGGAGTCGCGGCCACCAACCACCACTGACGCGGGCATCCCGGTCGCCAGCCAAGAACATTCGCTCTCCGTCGGTCCGGATGGACCCCTTGTGTTGCAGGATTTCTATCTGATTGAGCAGATGGCCAACTTCAACCGCGAGCGGATTCCCGAACGCCAGCCGCACGCCAAAGGCGGAGGCGCCTTTGGTACATTTGCCGTCACCGACGACGTGTCGCGCTACACGACGGCGACTGTCTTCCAGCCTGGAGCGCAGACCGAAGTCGTGGTGCGCTTCTCGACGGTTGCTGGTGAGCGTGGGTCCCCCGACACCTGGCGCGATCCACGGGGATTCGCCGTGAGGTTCTACACGAGCGAGGGCAATCTCGACATCGTTGGAAACAACACGCCTGTGTTCTTCGTCCGTGACCCGATCAAGTTCCAGAACTTCATCCGCTCGCAAAAGCGACTGGCCGGCAACAATCTCCGCGATCCGGACATGCAGTGGGATTTCTGGACTCTTTCTCCTGAATCGGCCCATCAAGTCACTTGGCTCATGGGTGACCGAGGCATCCCACGATCATGGCGCCACATGAACGGCTATTCGTCCCACACCTACATGTGGATCAACGCTGAAGGAGATCGCTTCTGGGTGAAATACCACTTCAAGTGCGACCAAGGAGTCGAGTGCCTCACCCAGTCGGACGCGGACCGAATCGCCGGCGAGGACGCCGATTACCACCAGCGCGATCTCTATGAGGCGATCGACGGGGGAGAGTTTCCCAGCTGGGCTCTCAAGATGCAGATCATGCCGTTTGAGGCAGCCAAGGACTACCGGTTCAACCCCTTCGACCTCACCAAGGTCTGGCCACATCATGACTACCCGCTGATCGATGTCGGATCCCTGAAATTGAACCGAAACGTGGCCGACTACCACACTGAGATGGAGCAGGCGGCCTTCCAGCCCAACAACACTGTCCCGGGCACCGGTTTGTCACCTGACAAAATGCTGCTTGCTCGCGGTTTCTCATACGCCGACGCCCATAGGGCCCGCCTCGGAGTCAATTACCAGCAGATCCCGGTGAACCGCCCCAAGTCGCCGGTCCGCAGCTACTCCAAGGACGGCGCCATGCGGGTGGACAATGTCACCGACCCCGTCTACTACCCGAATTCGTTTGGCGACGCACCTGCTCCTGCTGAGGACGACTATGCCGAACATGCGGTATGGGCCGCTTGGGGCGAGATGGTGCGGGCCGCGAGCACTCTCCACGCGGAGGATGACGACTTCGGGCAGGCGAACACGTTGATAAACAGTGTGATGGACGATGCGGCGCGTGACCGACTGGTGGAGACGGTATCGGGGCTCCTTGCAGGTCTACGTCGAGTCGAGGTCCTTCAGCGAGCGTTCGAATACTGGCTCAACATCGACAAGTCCCTGGGCGATCGGATAGAAGCGTTGGCAATAGAAAAGCGGCGTTGATGGAGACTCCCGGAGTGCAGCCACTCGTGGGTGAGGATCTCGCGGTCACAAACAGACCAAGTGCCGCGAATGACGTTGCCACATTGATGATGCAGGGCACCGCGATGTCGAAGACGGTTCGGCACGGTGATGCGGCTGCGGAAGTCACATGCGAAGCGCTAGAGCTTGCTCTAAGTGTCATTCATCTTGAAATCGCATGGCACGCAGGCGTGATCAGCTCCGAGGCTGCCATGGAGAGCCTGTACCGACAGATTGGCATGACAATTGGTCGCTTTACCAGGTCGCCTCGAACAAGATCGCCCGAGGCGTCCGATGGCTCCTTCTTGTCGCGAGTGCGAACGGATGATCCACGTTAGATGTGTCGGCGCACACGTTGAGGACAAGGTCAAAAAGCCCAATCAAGCAAGGAGATCAGGATGCCGGCGATAGGAACTGCAGAATGGAAGGGTGACGTACCAATTGGCTTCGGTACGCTCACCGCAGGGAATGGCGTTAGCCGCTCCTATACAAGCAAGTCTCGTTTCGAAAACGAGTCAGGATCCAATCCGGAGGAGTTGATAGCTGCAGCCCATGCCGCGTGTTTCTCGATGGCGCTGTCCGAAATGTTGGCACGGGCCGGCCGGCCGGCCCACCTGGTCCAGACGGTGGCGGCCGTGACACTTCGATCAATCGGCGGAGCGCCTACTATCGCCAAGATCGCGCTGGTGACTATCGGGCAGGTGCCAGGACTAGACGAGCTGGCATTCGTCGATCACGCTCTAGCAGCCAAGTCCAGTTGTCCGGTGAGTCGAGCCCTGGCCGGAGTGCCCGAGATCACCCTCGAAGCATCCCTCATCCCATGATCGACGCGTTCATTCTGGGAGGCGTACCTACTCCGGTCGGCCGCTACGACGGCTCGCTGTCGCATCTGCGCACAGACGACCTCTTGGGGCGGACGATGATGGCGGCTTGTCAGCGGGTCGGCGTTACTCTAGAGATGATTGAGGACATTGCCGCTGGATGCTTGAACGTGGCGCAGGCTGCGAACCGGTTCAGCGGCGCCAGTTGACATAAAACGCTAACCAGTCGTAACTCGCCGATTCCGGGGGGGGGGGTACTGGGGGGACTCTCTAACTCTCCTGATTGCTGCTCAAGGGCTTCGACAATCGCTGCCATCACGTCGCCGAAGCTTGCCAAGGCCTTGGGATCAACCTGATTCATAACACGAAGGCGCACGCTTGCAAGGTGGATCGGGTAGGCATCACGAAGGCGCTTGAGGCCAGTCTTCGTGATCTTGCAGGTGGAACGAGTGCCATTCGCAGCGCATTGCGAGCGCCTGCCGATCGGACGTGAGTACCGATCCGTGGACAGGCCCCACAAGCTCTGTCCGAGCGTGTCTTTACGTGTCTTTACCGTGCGGGAAGGGGAGGGATCGTGAGGGATCCTGAGGGGATCGAAACGCCGCCACCAGGAAAGTCCTCGGAAAGGGCCTGGTCAATGCGCTGAGAACCTTACATTCGCAATGTAGAGGCCGAGGGTTCGAGTCCCTTCACCTCCACCAAAAGCCCAGGTCAGAGGGCTGAAGTGGGAACCCCTGAAGGCCACGAGGCACTGTTGAGCGCTACGTGGTTTGTCGTAGAGCTCAAGGATGGGAGTACGGCACACTCGCCACTCTGGTTCCCGCGACGTAGAACCGTGGCGCACCGGACCACCACAAACCACGAAGCGACTGCCGGCGTGCTCCGAGCCCTGCTCAGCGCGAACGTCGGCGGGTGACGAACGATCGGAGCGGCCAATACATGACCGGCAAGTCGCGACGTACAAGCCTGCCCCTCGGCCGGTTCTTGGCCGCAATCGAGGACCGGATCGCCACCATGCCGGCAGGGGAGCTGCGCGAAGTGGTTTTGGCCTTCGCCGAGTCGGTCGAAGCGTCGGAGCGCCCGGTGTTCCTCCAGCGGTTCGGCGCGAAGCCGGCTCGGCCGGTCGAGCCGATCGACGCCTTGCTGGCGGATGTCGAACTCCTCGAGGAGGAGGCGGAATCTACCGGCGAGCCCGGTTGGGACGACTACGACGACCACCACGACCGCTACGGTTGGTCCTCTGACGACGAGTTTCGCGAGCCCGACTGGACCTCGAATCTCGTTGAACTGCTGCGCCGCACCGGTGCGGTCTTCTTGAAGGGTGATCCGTCCGCCGCCGCGCACGCATATGAGCGCCTGTTCACCGTGGCCGAAGGCGCCATGGAGTACGGCTGGTCGGTCGCCGCCGATCCTGACGACACCGATGTCATGAAGGAAGCGGCGGCCAGGTATCTGCGGGCGGTTGGGGAGTCCGGTGACCGCGACGATCGTCCGGACCGTCTACGGCGCGCGCGGCGTCCTTGCTGGGTCGGGCTCTCATCGGCGACGCCGTGTCGTACGCCGCCGTGGAGGGTGCCCGGGTGGCGGCGCCGGCGGAGCGCGAGAGGCTGCTTGAGGACTGGGTGTCGGCGCTCGCGCCATTGGCCCAGAAGGACGATCACTACTACGGCGACTGGGCACACAGGCTTCTGCTCGAGGTGGTCGAGCAGCTGGAAGGATTGCCGGGCCTGGCGAAGCTCGCCCGAGCCGGTGGGCAGCGAGCCGGCAGGACCTTTCTCGCCTGGTTCGACGCCGCTCGACGGCAAGGCGACGATCCGATGGCACTCATCGCTGGGAAGGAAGGGCTGCGCAGCCTGAGGTTCGGCGCAGAACGGGCGGCGCTGGCAGAGCGCCTGGCCTTTATGGCCGATGGCGCGGAGCAGCTCGAGAACGCGGTCGCCGCCCGGGTGGAGGCATGGGATTCCGTGCCATCCCTCGACCGTCTGTTGAAGGTTGTGAGGTCCGCTCGGAGGGCGGAGGTCGAGAAGGAGACGATCAGCCAGTTGGCGAAGAGCCGACGTCGCTCCGGGATCACTGCGCCGCTGCGAGTCGTACTTCTCGTGCTAGGGGGTCGGCTCGACACGGCTGTCGCGGAGAACAGAGCGGGTTCAGCTCCAAACACTGACAAGTCGCCTCGTGCCGCCGACGCGTCGCTCGCCGCGGAGGTGCTGATCCCAATCCTTCTCACGGCCGGCGTCGACGCTACCCGGTGCGACGGATTCTCCGAATCTATGATCGCCGGGCTCTTGAACGACGCACAGGCACTTGTGGACCGACGCTCTTTCGCTTCGTCATTCACGTACGGGTTCGACCAGGACCACAGCGATCCGGAATCGCCCCACGACCTCGCACTCGGCGGCCTGCTGGTAATGACGCTTGAGGGCATGGCGATCCCGAAGGCCAAGCGACGTCTTTACCTCGACGCCGGCTCGACACTATCGGCGGACGCCGTCGGCCGTATTGTCACGAACAAGGAACGGCGGCGGTACTCGCAGGCGGCCGCGCTCGCTGTGGCCCATGCCGAGGCGATCGCCATTACAGAGGGCCGGGCGGCGGGTGATGCTGCCGCGGACGCAGCCCAATCCAGCTACCCACGACATACCGCGTACCGCTCGGAGCTCGTAACAACCCGGACGCGCTCCCCGTTTCTATCCTCGCCCGGACGCTTCCGGTGATCCGGCGATCAGAGCAGGGGCACTTCCTCGTGAAACTGCTCCTCATGAGGAACGACCTTCACCGTCCTGCCGAGCCGGCACGATTCGAGCGCACAGCTGTTCGTCGGCACGATCGAGGATCTCTACAGTTCCGCCGACAAGCAAGGCATGCCCTGGAATATTCGCTCCCGTAAGCGACGGGCGGCCGGCAGCCATGCAGGCGATGGCAACCCGACGACAAGCTTTGTCAGAAAGGCGACCTCGACGGCCACGGCGAAAGGGCCTGATCCAGCAACGAGAAGCGCACGCGCTCCTGCTCCAAGCGAATGCTCTGTCCGTGCAGTCCCTCTACGAGGTCACGGTAAAGCGACGCCTCGTCGGCGGTGAGGTGCGGAAGGGCCCGGCTGGTCGGGGCGGGTTCGACGACCCACTGCTCGGCGTGGGCGAGGAGTGTGTCGGCGTCCATGAGCATCGACCGGACGGATTCGAAACGACCTCGAAGGCGATTGAGGATGTCGAAGCCGTGTGTATCGATGTCCCCCCAATAGACGATCTCCGTGTCCTGCAGCCACGGCAAGTCCCCGAGTGTGGTCAAAGCGAATCCGGAGCCGAAAACGACGATTGAGTCAGCCACCTCAGGGAACGCCAAATAGGTCACCTCGTTTTCCACCACGAAGGCGGTGGTGACATCGGGCGCCAGTTCGGCCAGTTCATCGGTCCGAAGCATCAGCTCGGTGACACCGGATGGAAAACCCGACAGAGTCCGACCGAGTAGCCGGAACCGGGTGTATCCGGGTTTGGAGAGGAAACCGAAACGACGAGTGAAGTCGGCTCGGGGCCAGGAGTGATCGATGCGATCGGGTGGCAGGACTGCGGTCAGCAGCTCGTCCAGGAGCTTCCGGTGTCCCTCCACGAATTTCGTGTCTACGCCCGGGACGTCTATCTGGCGCAGGTAGAGCCCACAGTTCTCACGGGTCGTGATCCACACCACGGTGGTGAGCACCTTGTCCCAGACGTCCCGATAGCTCAGAGCGACCAGTGGATGACCGGCGACCCATGACGACGCCGACGGGATGCACCGTCGGGTCTGTTCGAGGAGGCTGTCGAGGGCCCGAACCTCGCTCGTCCGGTCCAGCAGATCGCAGAGCTGCTCGAAGGAGTCGATCCGTATCCGGGCCGGTATCCGGTTGACGCCCAGGTTGCGGCCTCGGAGCGTCCGGTACTCGACGAAAACTCGCTCTGAGCCTGTGCCGCCGGAGCCTGCATCCCGCTCGAAGTCAGCGGTCCATTTCCGGGCCTCGTCGAAGTGGTCCAAGAGGTCCTCCGCGCTCGGGACCCATAACCGGGAGGGTGATCGGCGCCCACTTATCACCCGCGGCGTAGGCCCGCAGGTACCGGCCGGTGTCCCACCGCTTCTGCAGTGTCGATACCAGCTGTTCGACGCTGGTCCACGTCCGAGTCGACGATCTCACGCCCCCAGACCTTGCGCCGCAGGCACGGCTTCCGGCTCGCCACCGTCGCGGTCGAGGCGACGGCGACGGTACTCGGCGATGGTGAGGGATTGCAGCCGGGAATAGTTTCCGTTGGGATTGTCGACGAAACCGACCGCCGCTACGTGTGGTTCGATCACGTGGATCTTCTGCAGGGGGGTCACGATCAGCAGCTGCAGCCCGAGTCGGGTGAAGAGGCTGAGTGCGTAGCGGGTCGACACTTCTGAACCCCGGCTGAACGCCTCGTCTATGACCACGAAGCAGAACGCCTTGGAGCGCTCCGCCCCCCAGTCCAGCTTGAACTGGTATGCAAGTGACGCAGCCAGAATCGTGTACGCCAACTTCTCCTTCTGGCCTCCCGACTTCCCGGCCGAGTCGGTGTAGTGCTCGTACTCGCGGTCGTCGTCGCGCCAGCGCTCGGAGGCGGAGAACACGAACCACTGCCGCACATCAGTGACCCTGCGGGTCCAGTTCCGATCTAGGTCGGACATGCCTTCGCGGCCCTTGAAGCGGTCGATGATGCGCTTGACTTGTAGGAATTTCTGTTCCGAGTACTGCTCGCTCTGGCCTCCACCGACGACGTCGTCAGTACAGGCCCGCAGCTCGGTCCGAAACTCCCGCACATCGGTGTTTGGAGTGTGGTCGGGAACGAGGCGGATGTATCTGCCGTCGTTGTAGTCGATGTCCACCAGCGAGCCGTTGATGGTCTCAATCCGGTCTCGAATGAGCTTCTCCTGCTTGTTGAGCTGTGCGGAGAAGCCGGCGATGTCTCTGATGGTGTTCTGATTGAGGTAGTCCTTGAACTCCTGCTCGAATCGGGGCAGGTCGTCCTCGGCTACGCGCTGGTGGTGCTGGCGGTACTCAGACCCGGCCTCGACAGAGACGTCGAGCTCAGAGGTTTCCTGCGGATACGACGTCCGGAACTCGCCCATCAGGGCAATGATCCGCTGCCCGATCCGATTCTGGGTCGACAGCGCCTTCGACTGCTCATCGCTGGAGGTTCGAGCCAACGGCCTGATGGGTGTCGGTCATCGCCTCCGTGTCCGTAGCCATCTGCCCGAGCTGTGACGCCACCAGCACTTCGATCGCCTCGAAGGTCTCCGCGGCAATTTCGGCCGCCCGCGGGTCGGACAGAATGTGATCGACCCGGGCCCGCTCCGCCTCGGCCGCCAACTGCTGCGACTCGGCACCGCCCTTTTGCTTCTGCAGATCTTCCAGTGTTGCGTCGCAGTCGCCGATCTGCTTCCTGACCCGCTGTAACTCCTCGGTGAGGGCCGCCAGCTGGTTGGAGGCGGCCAGGATCCGCTCTTTCTCAGAGTTGAGATCGGCGATCTTGTTGACGAGCGACTCCCAGTCGAGGTCTTCCCAGGCGGTGTAGCCGTCGAGGCGGGCGAGCGATTGCAGCCGCCCCGCCACCGCCGACCCGATCCTTGTCAATTCTTCGACCGTCGCCGATAACTCCGACTGGCGATGGTGGAGCGCCCTGGCATGCTCGATCATGGCGTCGATCTTCTGCTGGTTGCTCCAGCCGAGGACGTACTCCCTGCGGTCTTCGATCCGCCGTCGGTCGTCCTTCTCGTGGCGTTCTCGGTCCTTGATCTGCCCGGTCCGGGTGACCGCCTTGGCCGCGGCGCGGAAGTCGGCGATGGTGTCGACGCAGGCATGGTTGGCCCGGCGGCCCAACTCACCTGACAGCCATGTTCCCAGCCCCGAGTCCGGCTTGATCTCGAGCATGTCCGAGAGCAGCGGGTGGCCCGTCCGGCGGTCCGCCGCGGTGGCCGCTGCCGTCACCGCAGGCACCCGGTAGTAGACGACCCGAGCTCCGAGGTGGCGCTCGTCGATCCACGAGGCGACCGCTTCGTAGTGCCGGTTGGGAACCAGCAGGGAGAGGGCAAAGCTGTGCAGCACCCGCTCGGCGGCGCCCTCCCATTCGGAGGCTTCTGTCCGGACCTGGATCAACTCACCCGCGAAGGGGAGCTCGTCGGGATCGATGTCCAGGTCGGCGCACAGGCCGGCCCGCAGCTCCAGGCTGCTGCTGGGCAGATTCGTGGGGCGGGATTGGAGGCTGCGCAGTTCGGCGTTGATCGCCTTGGCGTCCTCATCGACTTTGCGCAGGTCGAACCGTTCCTCGGTGAGACGGTTCTGGACCTCCGCTTGCTCCCGCTCAATCTCGGTCTGGCGGACCGCCCCCTGCTCCCTGGCGGCGGCGAACTGAACGGCGTTGCCGATCCTGTCGAGGCCCGCCCCCTCCAACGATTGGTTGAAGCGTTCGAGCCTCTCCTGACGGCGGGGTTTCTCCTGCTGGTGTCGCTCGATCTCGTCTCCGATGGCAGCCAACCTGTCGCCGCCGTTGCCGGCAATCTGGATGTTGAGGCTGGTCTCATCGGTGCGCAGCGCTGCCAGGACGGAGTTCTGCGCTGCCAGTTCGGTGTCGATCTCCTCGAGCCGCGCCGTGAGCTCCTCGATCCGGCGGCCGTACAGCGAGCGGGTGCGCTCGGCAAAGTAGTAGGGCAGGGCCTCGTGCTGGCGGCCGATTTCGGCGAGGCGGTCGCTCAGCTCGTCATAGGAGTCGAGGGCGACCATCATCGGCTCCAAGAGTTCGAGCTGGTTGCGGGCCCGCACCACGGCCTCATGCGCCTGGGTGAGGTTTTCGAAGTGCTCCACGAGAGAGTCGATATGGGTCCTGGTATCGAATGGTTCGAGCATGTGGCTGCGGACGAAGTCGTTGAGGTTGTCCACTGCCTTCATCGACACTGTCTGGTGGAACAGCTCCATGGCCTGTTCGGACTCGATGCCGAGGCGACGCCTGAAGTCCTTGCCGTAGTCGGGGAAGGTGTCGTAGGTCCGTGCTCCGATGTCGCGTAACCGGCGCTTGAGCCCGGTGAGCTCCGTCCCGAAGTCGGAGAAGTTGGCGCTGATGGACAGGGCGCTGTCGGCGACCACGAAGAACCGTTCGGGCTGGCCCTGGCCGGCCTCCCGGGCCCGGAACACCTGGGCCAGGGTGACCGTGGTCCCATAGTCGACATTGGCGAATATGCCGAGTATCACGGAGAAATGGCGGGTGTCACGCAGGCCCACCGGGCGGGACGCTCCGGTGGTCTCGTTTCGCTCCGACTTGTAGTGCCCTTCCACGTAGGACCGTAGGTCCCGCTCACGGGTTTCTGCGCCGGCCGCCCGGTTATAGGAGATCTTGTGGGCGGGTAGCACCAGGGTGGTGATGGCATCGACCAGGGTGGACTTGCCGGATCCGATGTCGCCGGTCAGGAGAGCATTGCGGCTCCCGATGTCGAAGGTCCAAACGTTCTTGTCGAACGTGCCCCAGTTGTATACCTCGAGCCGCCGCAGACGACAGCCGGGCAGGCGGTCCGGCTCCATGCCGTCGAGATCCATGAGGTTGAACAGCGCCGACGTCATCAGCCTTCGCTCCCCGATACGGCCAGCTCGTCCACGTACTCGTCGAGGCGGGCATCGAAGTCCGCCAACCACTGCCCGTCGACGTACGCCTTGAGGATGCGGCGAACCTCGAAGAGATCCTCCTGGCCCGCGGGCGGCGCAGGAAGCCCATCTCCACCACCCGGTTGATATTGGCGTCGATGCTGTCCACCAGGCGGACCTCGTTGGTCGACGGTGGCAGGTACAGCCGGAGCATCTCCACGATCTGCTCGCGGGTCAGCATCAGCCTGGTCTCGGAACTGCTGGCGTCGAACTCGGCCAGCCGCTTGCGCAGCAAAGCGAGGAGCACACTGGTGTGGAAGGACAGGGGCCGCCGGGCGACCAGCCGGGGCAATTCGATCCCGTCGTCGACAGGGAAGCTGCGCAGGTGGGCGTACCCCTCGGACTCGTCCACCACCACTTGGAGGCCCAGCACCGACACGTAGTCACTGACCTGGTTGTGCAGATCGAGCAGGAGGGCCCAAGGCTTCTCATGGGTGTCGCGGTAGACGGGACCCTTCATCAGGTGGATGACCACCACCGACAGGTCCGACGGACCTGGCGAGGCCGTCACGCGTACATCATCGATCACGAGGTCTCCATCCGGTCGCGGCTGAAGCTGACCCTGGGTAGCTCGGCGACACGCTCGACCTCCTTGGCGCTCCAAGCGATCTGCTCCCGCTCCTGGTCATCGAAGACCACCGCCAGCCCCGGCTCGATCAGCGAGAGGTATCCCACCAACTCGGCTAGTCCCTGTTCGAGCGGGGCCCCGGCTACAACCTCCCGGAGTCCGACTTGGTCCCGAGGCCCCAGCGTGTCCCAGACTCGACGGAGCAGGTCGTCGCGGTCGATATACATCTGGCTTACCAGGGCCGACGAGTCGAAGTCGTCAGAACCCTCCTGCAGCTGAGCGCTGTGGATAGCGGTAACGGTCGGGCGACGATACATGGGTCGCTCGGTCGGCAGTCCGAGCGACACACTGGTGTCATCCATCTCCATGGTCACCGAGCTGCTGAGGTCTCGGACCTTGAGGGCCTTGGCCTCAATGCTGCGCAGCAGATCGAAGACCCGGCGGTTCTCCAGCCACACCTGGTCGTCGAGAAAGCGGCGGAGCTGCTCGGACAGCAGCCGGACCGTGGCCTGGGTCCGTTCGCTGGCGTCGATCCAGTCGAAATGGATACGAGCCAGCCGATCGTCCTGGTCGATGATCTCGTCGATCTCCCATAGTCGCTCCAGCAAATCGGTCAGCTCGGCCTGGCGTTGGTGGGAGAGCAAGAAGTCGTAAAACGCCTGGAAGCTCTGGCCCTGGTCGGATTCGGCGATGCTGTTGCGGCTGCCCAGCGCCTCGTCGAGGAGGGCGCCCTTGGATCCGTCCCAGCCGGCGATCTGCTGGCGTAGGTTGCGGTCGAGGCGCCGGAAGTTCTCTTCCACCTCGCGGAAATCCGACAGCAGCTCGCGGGCAGTGCGAGAGAACTGCTGGTAGCGGTCGCGCTGGCTCACCGGGTCCAGCACCATCACCTCACCCCGCTCAGCTCGGGCGATTTCCTCGTCCAGCTCGGCCCGGCGACGCCGCAGCTCGATCAACCGGCGATCCGGATCGCTCTCCGCGCCAAAGACCATCTGGCGCAGCAACTCGAAAATGGTGTTCAGGCGGGACTCTGTACCGATGAACTCTCT
Organism: uncultured Acidimicrobiaceae bacterium; assembly: GCA_963767195.1. Taxonomy (GTDB): domain Bacteria; phylum Actinomycetota; class Acidimicrobiia; order Acidimicrobiales; family RAAP-2; genus Bog-473. The sequence goes on from CAVYDA010000003.1 coordinate 550,852, forward strand.
GGTTCGCAGGTCGTCCACCCATCGCAATGCCTTTTCGACCGCAGGGACCAGGTCGAATCGGGCCTCGTCGGAGCCAGGCGGGTAGAACTTCCGTAACCACCCGCGGTCCGGTGAAGCCCAGTCGTCCAGATACTCGGACGCCGGTTTTGGGAATCTCTCCTCACCGAGACGCTGGTTCAATGCGTACAGCTCCTCGTCAAGCTCATTGGCCAATGCCGATGCGGCGACGTCTCCCGCGTTGTCGTCTACGAAGACGCGACCGAGGAAACTCAGAACGAGTGCCGCGTTGTTCGACCGCACGAGTGCCCAGGCCGGATGGTGTGTACGAAGCTGCTCTATCTCGTCATACTTCATGTTTGGGTCCTCGGGGAACCGGGTGGTGACCGGATGCCGTACCGGAGATACGCAGAGACTATGACTCCGGTGTGACACCCAAAGGGACCGCGTCGCTCAAACGTGGCCAAGCGAACAGGTGATGGCATGTCGATACCGGTTCATCACGATCCGGGACTCCGGGCGGACCCGAAGAGATCAGCTCGGACCCTCGGCGGTCGATCACGGCCGGCGGCCGAGCCTGAGCCAGTCGTGTCCGCCCCGCAGCTTGGAGTCCGGCGTTGTGCCGATGCCCGACAAGAAGCCCCTGTCCGGCACGCGCTCTTTACCGTCCTTTCGCCGTCCGGCGCTGGCCACGCCCCAGTTTGCCTGGCGGCGCCCCGGCCTGGACTTCGGCAAGTGCGTGCCGTGTAGCCGTATCCTTGCACAGTGTGCCACGCTGTGGCACGCAGTGGTACAGTATGTCACGTGGCTGATCACTACACCTTGCGGCTCGCACCCGGCACGAAACAGCGACTCTCCGAGCGGGCCCACCACGCCCATCTGCCGGAGCGAACCCTGGCCCAGCGCTACGTCGAGGAGGGGCTCCGGCACGACATGCACCCACTGATTCATTTTCTCGATGGACCCAGCGGGCGACGTGCCAGCCTGATCGGCCGCGGGCTCGATGTTTGGGAGGTCGTCGCCACCGTCCGGGACAACGACGGGTCGATCCCACTGGCAGCACAGTACCTACAGGTCCCAGCCGGACTGGTGGAAGCCGCCGCGGCCTACTACGGCGAGTACCGCGACGAGATCGACATGGAGATCGAAACCAATGAGTCCGAGTACGAACGGGGTCGCGCCGCGGCCGCCGCAGGTGAGCAAGCACTTCGTGTGTGAAGGCTCTTCTGGACGAGCAGCTCTCACCGCAGATCGCAGTGCTGTTGCGCGAGGCGGGCTATGACGCTGTCGCTGTCGCCGAGCGCGTCGATCTCGTCGGAAGTATCGACTCGACCATCCTCGAGGTGGCTACGGGCGAAGGGCGCGCCGTAGTCACCAACAACATCAAGGACTTTCGGCCCCTCGCCGCCGAGCGGCTTGCGCAGGGACGGACGCATGGGGGCCTGATCTTGATGCCCTCGACGCGGACCCGCAGTCGCGCTGCCGTCACCGCGCTCGCGGGTGCAATCGAGAAGGTGTTGCACGACCATCCCGACGGGCTGGCAGGCAGCGAGCGCTGGATCGGGCCGCTCCAGAGCGGGTGACAGTTGCGAGCAGCCTTCGGACAGACACTTCCGAAAGCGAGGTCGAGCCAGCGGGCCGCAGCCGCTGTCCGGCATGACCTTATGTGACCTTATCGATAGGGAAGGTGAGGGATCGTGACGGGACCTGAGGGCTTCTCAAAGCCGCTACCAGGAACGTTCTCGGAAAGGGCCTGGTCAAAAGACTGAGAACCGCACGTTCGCAATGTAGAGGCCGTGGGTTCGAATCCCATCACCTCCACTTAAAGCCCAGGTCAGAGGCTTGAAAGTGGAATCCCCCAAGATCACATCCTTGTAGACGTGACCTTACGTGACCTTATCGGTCGGCAGGAAGCGCCGATGAGCGCTACGGGCGTCGTCGTAGAGGTCGTTCATGCGAATTCACCGTCTTCACCAAAGACGCTGCTCGGAGGCTGACAGCGGGATATTCATCAAGGTGGGAGACGCAACGGGCGCCGCCGACCGCGTCGTGGCTACCCACCTGGACCGCCTGGTCGTCCAGGTAGCCACTCCGGGTTTTCGTGCTCGTCGACAACGGTCTACAGCGTGGTCTACTGGCCAGCGCTTTCGAAGCCGAGGGTCAGAGGTCTGTTATACGAGAGGTCCTGTTTGTCGCGGGTGCCTCGGGGATACCCCTGGACCTTGAACGCTTCGCTCTGCATCAAGATTGCATCCGCCGTGGCCGAGCGGGTGGAGGCTTGTCCCTCGAAGCCGTTGAGAGCCGCGCGCAAATGCTCACGCGCCTCAACTGGACGGCTGGTGCGTCGGAGCAGCTCACCGAGGGCGAGTTCGGCGCGGGAACGCTCGAACGGACGGGGTGGCCTTGGCGTGCGCGTCCAGTGACGCACAGAGGACGTGTTCGCGTTCCCGCTCGTCATCGGTCATCGCCAGTGCAAGAGCACGGCGCGTGCCCAGGCAGCACCGCCGTTTTCGCCCCCGGTTCGAAATAAGCAAGCCAGTCACGGGCTGCTTCCCGCGCGCCGGCGTGGACCGCCGCTTCGCTTCGATCGAGCATGGCCCACAACCCGATGACGTTGTTGGAGATGGCTCGGGCGTGCCGGAGCGCCTCTTCGCTTCGGCCGAGGCCTAGCTCCAGCACCGTCAGCGTCCAGTGCGCTGACTCGGCGGCGAGGACGAACCTCGCGCGGAGGAGAGCTCGAGACTCTCCCCTGCCAGGGAGCGGCACTCGTCCTCGGCCCCGCGGTGGGCTGCGATCAGAGCGAGCAGAACGAGCTGGTGGGCGACGAGGTCGCGCTGGCCGATCTCTCGCTCGATCCGGAGGCCTTCGCTCAGGTTCGCCCACGCCGAGGCCCAGCGGCCTTCCCACAGCTCGGCGTGGCCCACCCGGGGAAGGATCTGCGTGAGGATGACAAGCAGGCCGGCAGTGCGCGCCCGAACTGCCGCCTCGTGGTTGATGCGGTAAGCGACCCGATCGTCCCCCAGGGAAGAGTGCGGCCCGCCCGGCGAACAGGAGTGCCTCGGGCTCCTCGGTCGTAGAGTCGTCATCAACCTGCTTCGCCAGCCTCAAGGCAGTCGAAGCGCCGGGGCGGCAGGACTACTACCGCTGGCTGGCCGTTCCGATCACGGCCAGTGAGCTCGAAGAGACCTACCTGACCACGCCCTCTTCGACGCCCACCACGACGATCCCGAATTCGGCTATCGCTTCAGGGCCGATGAGGTGCACGACAGCGGGTTCGAGGGGTGTGAGCGCACGGTGTGGAAGGTCTCTCGCAAAACGGCTGGTGGTCCAGCTTCGGCAAGAAGAAGACCAAAAAGAAGACCTCCAAGGTGCACACCCTGGCCCATGACGATCTGGTCCGGCGCCAGTTCTCAGCCGACGCCCCCAACCACCTCTGGCCGAGCGACATCACAGAACATCCGACGCGTGAAGGCAAGCTCAACGTCTGCGCCATCAAGGACATGTTCTCCAATCGGATCGTGGGCTACTGCATCGACGAGCGAATGAAGGCCCAGCTGGCTGTCGCCACTCTCAACAACGCGGTGGTCCGTCGGGGCGACGTCGCCGGCTGTGTGTTTTTCACCGGACCGAGGATCGCAGTTTCGTTCCAGGAAGGTCCATCGGACCCTGGCCAGCCATCGCATGGTGGGATCGATGGGTCATATGGGTTCAGCGGGTGACCACGCGGCGATGGAGTCCTTCTTTACCCTGCTGCAGAAGAACATCCTCACCCGAAAGCGCTGGGCCCCCCATGAAGAGCTCCGAATCTCTGTCGTCACCTGGATCGAGCGGACGTATCACCGCCGGCGTCGCCAAGATGCCCTGGGCCGGTTGACCCCAGTGGAGTACGAGACCATCATGACCACACCGAGTACCGAAGCTACGTAACCGAACCTGTCACGGAATCGTGCAGCAGTCCCCAGTTGGGGAAGATCTAGGTTCAGATTCGATTGCGTGTCTCGCCCACGAGGACACGGCGCTTCCCAATGCCTCTGTCCCGGAACTATGTGAGTCCGACGAGCGGACATCCAACGCTCACCAAACCCGAGGAATCGCCTGACGGTCGACTGATGATGCCCCGCCGACGAAACTGTTGTGTTGACCGATTGAGGACACTGCAAAAGGGGGGATAACGTCTGTCGATGGAGACGACGACGGAGAAATATGAGTTCTTGAGTTCAGGGTGGCTCGCGGCAGTCGGGAGGGTGGTCGATCGGTTTGTGGCCGACCACGATGTGACCGGGATTGACTACGCCATCTCCGAGGAGCTCACGGACCCTCCAATGAGCCGCCCCCTTACGCCAGAAGGCACCGTCGGATGGTTTATCCGAGTGCGGAACGGAATGGCCGAAATCGGTGATCGCCCTCTGCGTGATGCAGATTTGCGCGTCCTAGCTGATTACGCCACGCACCATGACTTGTCGGTACGGATTTGGGCAGGGGATGCTCTTGCTATTGAGACGTCCAGAAGCCTAAGAGAGCAAGCAACTGCCGATGGGAGACTTCACATTGAAGGTGACTTGTCGGCCGTCCCTCCGTTGATCGGCGAACTCATCCAGAGCCTTCACGACCCGGTTGCGACCTTTACGCGGTAGAAGGAAGTACGGCGACGACCTGCGTCCGCATCGTCGGCAAGCGGCCGACGTCGCCGTCGGTGCGTAGTTGACGAGCAGTTCCACGAATGCATGGAACTGCGCCGCCTGGACGACGCGGGCCGGACTCGCTTCCGACAGCGTGGCCTTTTCGTGCGCCACCTTTGCAAGGGCATAGCCTTCCCTGAGGCGATCGGCGTTCATGATCGAGACGACGATGAAGCTCCCAATGTTCGCGGTCTGCAGCGCTGGTCGAAGCTGTGAGGGTCGGTGGCCGTCCGCCGCACCTTGTCGATCTCTTGACTCCGGCGGAGGTGACGCGTCTTGGCTTCAATCTCGGCCAAGGTTATTGACCACCTGACCGAGCCCCAATTGGATCCCACCGAGTCCCGACGACCCGCCCCCAGGAGGGCGAAGACCTGATTCCGGCAGGGTTCGTGAGTGGTCGCGTGGCCTCTAAAGAGCCATCGAACCTGCCTCTCTGTTAATCAGCATCCAGCGCGTTCTAGACCGGCGTCCGCGTCCAGCAGCTGAGGAGTCCCGGTCACGTCAGCTGCGATCCGAATGAAGGCTCGGAGTCGTGGCGACATTGGCCCAGGCATACGGAGGGCTGCCACGCGGAGCGGTGGGAGATCGACAATCGGAACCAGTGCGACGTTGGGGGGCCCAAAGAACGCTACTGTCGACGGGACGGTCGGGTGTACAACCTTGCCCCGGGCCACGAGCATCGCTAGTTCCTCGTTGGTGGTAGGCCGGCGCGCAGTGCGTTCAATTGGGCGGCCGGACGGCGTATGGAAAGGTACCCATGCCTCTTGGTGGTCATCGGGGAGGATGCTGACCGCCGCCACCATGTAGTCGGCGAGATCCTCGATGCACACCTGCGAGCGTTGGGCGAGTGGGTGTCTCGTCCCGACTGCCAGAACGCGAGTCTCGGTACCTAGCGTGGCGACAACGATCAAACCGACCGGGGCGCGAAGCACCGTCGCGACGAGAAGGTCCACATCGCCACGCCGCAGCGGACCTCCGGGATCGTCGGGCGGCGTCGTCGTGACTTCGACATTGCATCCCGGGTTGGATGCCTCAAAGGTGTCGATCACGCGTACCAACTCCTCGCCACCGACGTTGGGAAACATCAGCGCGATGCGGATGGTGCCGGTTAACTGTTGTGCGGTGGCACGCTCGATCACGTCCGTGAGGTCCGAGTACACCCGCTGCAGCTCAGCACGGAGACGTTCGCCCGGGGGCGTCAAAGCGACGCGCCGACTGGTGCGCTGCACGAGAGGCGTACCGAGCTTGCGCTCCAGATCTCGCAACGTCTGACTCACCCTCGGCTGCGTTATGCCCAGGCGTTGCGCAGTGCGCCCGAAGTGCAACTCGTCGGCGAGCGCCAGGAAGACCTCGAGCTCGCGCAGCTCGACCAAATGCATCAAGAAGCAACACTAATGGGTCCGATTCGGAATTGGCCATTGATCTCGCCGCATCGCGGTGTGATTCTCGCTGACGTTGGTTCGAGAAGGGAGTGTATGTATCTATGGTCCGGCAGACGCAGTTTCGAACACACCGGTTTGGATGCCTGGCAGGACGCTCAGCGCGAAGGCGACGGGAGGTCGCCACCAGTGGGCGAGAGCAATGAGCAGACGTATGGGCAAGGTGACCTGCGACCTCTCGATCTCGGTCGATGGGTACTCGGCCGGGCTCAATCAGACCGAGGAACGCCCGTTCGGCGACGACGGCGGCAACGGCTGGGGCGACGAGCTGCACGCCTGGATGGCCGAAACTCCCGAGCAGTTACTGGCCGAGGTCGAGCAGTTGACGGCGCCCAAGGCATTCGTGATGGGCCGCAACATGTTCGGCCCCGTGCGTGGCGAGTGGGATCGGCAGTGGAACGGCTGGTGGGGCGGCGATCCGCCGTTCCACGCCCCGGTCTTCGTGCTCACCCACCACGCTCGCCTTCCGCAGCCGATGGACGGCGGCACCACGTACCACTTCGTCACCGACGGAATTGAATCGGCACTGGCACAGGCACGCGCGACGGCTGGCGACGGCGATGTCTCGATCCATGGCGGCGCGACCACCATCAACCAGTACCTCGCCGCCGGCGTGATCGACGAGCTGCGGCTGCACATTGTGCCGCTCACGCTCGGTGCCGGCACCCGGCTGTTCGAGGGCGTCCCGCCGCTGAAACTCGAGCAGGTCGAGTCGCGAGCAGCGAGCTCGGTTACGCACGTGACCTACCGCGTGCTGTCCTGAGCAGGAGAGAGCGGTGTTGCACGACCACCGCCGTTGCGACGAGGCGGTAGTCGTCCCCGGCACTCCGCGCTCACTCGGCGCCGTCTGCCGCAGCGCCCCTGCCGGCGTCAACTTTTGACCAAACGACTAAAGCGGGAGATCGCGGACCGATGATTGACCTCCAATACGAGATGACCTTTATCGAGCGGATCGATGGCCCTCTCGAGCCCACCGTCGGCTCGCCAGCGCGCCTGTGCTGGAAGATTGCCGAGGCGAGCCTCGCCGGACCGCGGATCACCGCGACTCTGGCGATGCCTGGGACCGACTGGATCCGCGTCGAGTCGGAGGGCATCCGCCGCCAGGATCTGCGCACCCAGTTCCTCACCGGCGACGGGGCAGTGGTGTTGATGCACTACGACACCGCACTTATCCGTAGTGATGAGCGACGACTTTTCGGGGCGCTGGAGAGCGGCCGGGAGACTACGTTCGCCGACCAGTACATGTGCACGTCGCCCCAGTTCGATGTCAGTGACGCGACCCTACGCGTGGCTCACACGGAGCATATTCATCGCCCGTGGGCGAGTCTCCGGATCCATGCAGATCGAGTACGAGATTTACCGCATCGACTAACAAACCCGATTCATGTGGCACAGAAGCAGCTCTGGTCGCAGCCAGCAGGGGGGGCCATGCCCCATGCAGTTACTCCTAACTAATCACCGGTCGGTTTGTGGTGAGCTCGGCACGGAAACTGGGTATACCCGTTGGCAAGGAGGTCGCAATGAGCACCACGAAGTCACCGCCCGCTGAACTAACGGCACTGCTGGCCGCACTGGAAAAGGTCGAGCCGAACGCGCTCAGCTCGTGTCCCGGATGGACTTCTCATCACATCGCCGCGCATATCTGTGGAAATTACGAAGAGATCGAACAGCACGTCGTCGCTTTTGAGGAGAGTCGGCCTCTGGAGCGGACTCGGACTTGGGAGGAACGCGAGCAACCGCTGCGGGAGCTCGACCATACGACTCTGCTCGAGCGGATCAACGATTGCGCGACTGCGACGGCCGCTGTTCTTGGCCGCGTGCTCGATGAACAGCCTGACGCCGAGTTGACCTGGACGAGCCGAACGGTCCGGATCGCTGGCTTCCCGACCCATCTTCGCAGCGAGGACGCGCTGCACCGTTGGGACCTCGTTGGCGACGACGAGACGAGCCACGAACTGCTGGGCCAGCAGGACTTGCTTGTTCACACGGTGAGCTTCATCGGTCTACCGCTGCTGCGGCGAGGTCTCGACTCGGGCGCCGGCTCCGAGCCACTTCTCGTCCGGGTGCGCTCCGAGGGGCGGGACGATCTCATGGTCGAAGCCAGTGCGGATGAGGCTCACCTCACCATCACGCCGCCGCAACATTCGCCCACCATCGAGGGTGATCCAGCCGCCCGACTCCTGCTTCTCTGGGGAAGGAAGCCGGCGCCCTTCTATCGCCTGCGCGCCGTTGGTGACCGACGCGCTGCCTCTCAGACCCAGGCACTTCTTGCGGGCTACTGAATCATCCGGGGTTCATTGCAAGGATCGGTCTTATCGACCCTCCGCAGTCTGGGCCTATCGTTCCTCGACTACCGTCTGATCTTCTAGTTCCAGACCAAGCTCGACGAAGAACGCAACTGCAGCCTCGAGGTCGTCGACGACGACACCGACGTTGTCCATCCACAGGATTAGGTCTGGAACCCGAAGGTCGTACGATGGTCGTGAACCCCCGCACCATTGGAACGCTGGTCGGCGTGAGGTGAGCCCCCGGTAATGGTCCAGAGCTTCTGCGGGTCCGATGCTCCAAACTGGAGCGAAGGAGGACCCACCAATGTCCATACGTCGGCGACACACTCCCGACCACATCATCCGCAAGCTGGCAGAGGGCAACAAGCTCTTGGCCGGCGGGGCCGAACTCGACGAGGTCTGCCGACATCTCGGGATCGCCGAGTCGACCTGGCACCGCTGGCTGGCCCAATACGGGGGCATGAAGGCGAACGACGCCAAACGCTTGAAGGAGCTCGAGGCCGAGAACGTGCGGCTGAAGAAGCTCTTGGGCGAGGCCGAGCTGGACAAGGCGATGCTCAAGGAGCTGGCTGAGGGAAACTTCTGACCCCGAACCGTCGCCGGGCTGCAGTGCAGGTGCTGCGCCAGCGGTTCGGGGTCTCTGAACGCAAAGCCTGTGCGGTGGTCGGCCAGCACCGCTCCACCCAGCGCCTGGCCGTCCCGGCACCACCCGAGGACGAGGAGGCACTCCGAGCCTTCCTGCGTGCCTTTTCCAAGGAGCGGCCCCGCTGGGGCTGGAGGAGGGCGGCCAAGGCGCTGCGCCGCGAGGGCTGGCACGTCAACAACAAGCGGGTCCAGCGCCTTTGGCGCGAAGAAGGGCTCCGCGTCCCCTATCGCAAGCGCAAGAAGCGCCTCCGAGGCATCGGGACTCGCGTCGGTGCCATGAGCCTCATTGCACCGGGCGCCCTGTGGGCGCTCGACTTCCAGTTCGACACCACCGAAGACAACCGCACGATCAAACTGCTCAACGTCATCGACGAATTCACCCGCGAGTGTCTCGCCATCGTGGTCGAGCGTTCCATCGACGCCGACCGCGTCGTGGCCACCCTCGATCGCCTCGTCGTCGAACGTGGCGCGCCGGCCTTTGTGCGCTTCGACAACGGTCCTGAGTTCATTGCCCACGCCGTGGCCGACTGGTGTCGTTTCAACGGCGTCGGCTCGCTCTTCATCGACCCCGGCTCGCCTTGGCAGAACGCCTGGATCGAGTCGTTCAACGGGCGCCTTCGTGACGAGCTGCTCAACGCCTGGCGCTTCGACACCCTGCTCGAGGCCAAGGTACTCATAGAGGACTGGCGGATCGACTACAACTTGAACCGGCCACACTCGGCCCACGGGGATCTCACGCCCAGCGAGTTCGCTCAGGCCTGGATCGACAGACATCAACCAGTGCCCGCATAAGGACTGGACCATTCATCGGGGCCCGCTCAGGCGCGTCTCGCGCATAGAGCATGGGCGCCTGACTAGCGTTTTCGCGTTCGGGCGAGGGTGCGGAGATGCCGTTGCTATTTCGTGGTCAAGTCTTTGGTAGGGCATCGGCTGCATAGGGCATGCCCAGTGCTGCCCAATGCACCTGCACTATTCAATATCACTCAGTGGTGGTACCGCTATGGGCGGACCCGACTGGCACCCGCGGGGGGACGCGGGTTCTAGTCCTTTCGGGTGGAGCGGTCGATGTCTTATTCAAACCCGTCTGAGTGTCGAACAGACCCCAATAGCCGGGCCTGTCGGCCAGTCAGCACCTTAGCCAGATCAAAAACGGGGTAGTCACGGTTAGATGACCGACCTGTGGTGGTTGCGTTCGATCCTGGTCGGATGCCAGCATGAAAGGGATGCCAGAGCACGACGATGAAGGCTCGACTACCTGGGTCGGGGAGTGGCGTAACCAATACGGTTCGACTCTGACGATCGCCGACGATGCGGACGGACGACTTCAGGGGACGTTCCGAACAGCTTTAGGAGACAGCGGGTTCGCTGGCGAGGACGCCGAAATTACTGGCATTCACCGCGGCGAATGCATTCAATTCGCGTTCAGCCGTTCAGGGCCAACCGGTGACACCATCGCATCTTTCACCGGGTTGCTACGGGAGGGACGGATTGAGACGCTGTGGCACGTCATCTCCGACTCTGCTGTCAAGTCACCCCAGCCAGGCCAGCCTCCTCAACTCATAAAGTTGCCCTGGGCCCACGCTGCGCTGACTAACGCCGACACCTTCGAACGTGTCCGACAGTGACCACTGATGAATGATGACTGACGTTGTCCTGGGTGAGTACACGAAATTATAGAGGATCGGGCTTACGGCGAACGTCGCTCGCCGTGGACGACGTGTGGGCGATATGCGACATGAGAGCCGCACGATCTTGATACATAAACACGATCGGTCTTGTCGATGATCCGCCCATCGATTTCAGAGATGGTGCTCGACTGCCCTGCTCGAGGGTGACGCGTTGCCCAGTGGCAGGGCGTCGTCGGGGCGAGGTCGTAGGTCGAGGCTGATGGTGACGGGGGTTTGTTCGCCGCGGATGGCCTGCAGGTTGAGGGCGCCGCCGGGCAAGGCCTGGTTTATTGCGGCGTAGAGGGTGGTGATGGAGCGCAGTTGGAGGTTGTCGGCGCGAATAAGCACGTCGCCGACTTTGGTGCCGGCTTCGTCGGCTCGACTGGCCGGCTGAACGTCACGCACCAGCAGACCGACCATTTTCGGGAAGGCCGACCGCGCGTCGGGCCGGCCATCGTGACGTGCGCCGGGGCGAGAGTGGGTCCCAGGCGGGGGAAAGTGAGCTCTCGAGTGGTGCCTTCCAACGAGGCGAGCAGGATGCGCAGCAACTCGGAGATGTTAGGACGGACCTTCGGACACAAAACCCGAAGGTCGGTTCGAACACGGTGAAACTCGCTCCGTTGGCCGCCGACTGTTTGTACGGGGTCACTGTTTCCAGCTTTCGGCGACTGAACTCGACGATTGATTCTCGACGGGAAGCGTTGAGTTCGCGATGAGAGAGCAGGTCAATGTCGTAGCGGCTGCAGTATGCAGGCTCGGCTACCACGGCCTCGATGAGAGGCGCGAACGACTACGAGTGAGCGATGTCACCTCCACTCAGTTAAAGTCCAGGTCGCAGACCTAGAGCAGGATCCCCGAAGCGCCCAGAGCGCTACGTGTGGTGTCGTAGAGGTTGTTGGGTGGACGTGCTGGTTAATAACGCGGGGATCGGGATGGGGACGGTCAGTCCACGGTTCATGACCCAGCCTCAGCCATTCTGGGAGTGGCGCCCTCCGGATTTCGGGACGTTCTAGTGCGCGTCAGACAACCTTTGCGTCGATGGTGGCATGGCACCGAGTCGGTGATCTGGGGTCTTGACCCATCGTTTCATCGGCGGCTGGGCTTCGAGCCGTGGAGTTCAGGGCCTTGCGCGTGCCAATGGGATCTCCACCGGGTAGAGCTGGTCTCCCTCGGTGCGCTTGGGCTCGGTCATGCTAAAGGCGGGTTGGGCCATGACCCGCGGACGTGTCCCGTGGTTTGGATTGGAGGAGTGGAATAGCAGTGGGTGGGCCAGGACGACATCGCCCTCCTCGGCCACCACCTCGATGACTTCCGACCAGCCCTTCTGTTGCAGGATGGCGGTCAGGGGCTCGTCGAAAGCGTCGGCCTCCAACCCGTCGGGCTCGGCCTCCCAGAGGATGCGTGCGGCAAGGTGGTGCGAGCCCTCGACGAGGAGGGTTCCACCACCACCCGAGTCCACCGTCGAGAAGCAAAACAGGTTGATGAGTGCTTGTTCGGGCGACCAAGGCCGGTGGCGGAACCATCCTCCCTCGATGTGCCAGTTGTCGCCGTAGGCGGGATCGTCGAAACCCGGGAAGTTGACCGGCCACCAGCCCATCTCCTGGGTCATCTCCCAACGATCCGGTCCTACAAGCTGATCCACGGCAGCGCGGAACCGTTCGGTCAATGCTTCGGTGTAGGGCGCTTCCGTCATCATCTCCTGCAGCCAGACCTGAGGTTGGTTCCACTGCTCCTGGCGTTCTAGGTCGATCCCGATCCGCTTGCCGAGGTCCCGCCGAACGGCTTCTGCGACCTCCGCAGGAAAGGCGTGAGGGAGGAGCGTCCAGCCTCGCTCGATGAAATCCTCAATCTGACCGTTCGAGAGCGGCCCGAACATCATGAGGGGGACGATAGTGACTGGAGGCTGTGCGCTGTCACTGAATCTCGCGATCTGTAATCACTGAATCTCGCGTTCGACGATCAGTGAAAGTCGCGTTGAGCCGGCTCCAGGCCCTCGCTGCAAAGGCTAGCGGCGTCTCCTTCCTGCGGACGGTTCGGGCTCGGTGGTGGCGGTCTCGAGGGCATGGTGCTCACGCATGCGCCAGGACGGCCCCTTGATGTTGAAGACGACGGCGTTGTGCATGAGGCGGTCCAAGATGGCGGCGGCGACCACGGGATCACCGAAGATCTCACCCCATTCGGGCAGGCCCCGGTTGGTGGTGATCAAGGTGGGGTGGCCGCGCTCATAGCGGGTGTTGACCACGTGGAAGAAGACCCCGGCCCCGCCGCGTTCGATGGGGAGCAGGCCGACATCGTCGATGACCAGCACGCTCGGTGCGGTGAGCGTCTTGAGCTTGGTGCCGAAGGTGCCCTCGCGCTTGGCCCGGACCAAGGTGTTGACCATGTCGTCGGCTGTCGTGAACCGTCCTGGGTTTCTTGGAGACTGTGCGTCCTGAAAGGGGAGTGGTGACGATGTAGAAGATCGCAACACGAACCGTGCTGTGCCAGGGATGGAGGGAGGCCCTCCGGGTTCGCCGTGCAGGCGGAGATCCCAAACCATCGCAGTGTCATGCCGGTCAAGAGCCGGGGTGGGAAGCGACTGCGGAGAAGGCCCGCTACCAGCGGGTCGGGTGAGCAACGAGAAGACGAACATGTGTAAACCACTGCTGACGCATCGTGAAAAACAACCTTGACATCGAAACCGGGGCTGAGTCTCTGTCCTGGGAAAAGGGTGCGCGTTGATGGCGTGTCCGGAGCCGGGGAGCTGCCTGCTCGTGGCCCTGGCGGTGTCCGGTGTAAAGGTGGCGTGAGCTCGTTGCAGGCCCTGGCATGGAACAGGAGAATCTGTCGCTTCGATACGAACGACCGGTTGCATTGGGTGCTGTCGGCACCCTGGTCGGCGAGAGGGAGAACCCCGGGCGGCCAAGGCCACGTGGGGGAGAGTACCGATGCGAAGCACAGAGGCGGACCAGCTCGTAGTAGCGATGAAGGCCCTGTAATGGGGTCCGAGCCAAGGGGCTGGGCAGGTCAGGTCACCCATCAGTCAACCCTTCGGGGGAGGAGCTGATGGACGGATCACAGTTGGGAATGAAGTCGTTTGAGATTCAAAAGCGCCTCGTCTACGAGGCGTGGATGAAGGTCCAGGCGAACGGCGGTGCGCCGGGCGTGGACGCCGTCAGCATTGAGCGGTTTTCAGATAATGAGAGGGACAACCTCTACAAGCTGTGGAACCGGATGAGTTCGGGGACCTACTTCCCCGGGCCGGTGCGGGCGGTGGAGATACCGAAGGATCATGGGACCGGGGTCAGGGTGTTGGGTGTGCCGAATACGGTGGACCGGATCGCCCAGACCGCAGCAGCGATGCTGCTGGAAGAGAAGCTTGAGCCGATCTTCCACCATGACAGCTATGGCTATCGTCCTGGGCGCAGTGCCCATGACGCCCTGGCCGTGACTCGTCAGCGCTGTTGGAAGCAGAACTGGGTGCTCGACATCGACGTCCGGGCCTTCTTCGACAGCGTGCCTCATGATCTGCTGCTCAAAGCGGTCGCTCACCACACCGACGAACGCTGGGTCCTGCTCTACATCGAACGGTGGCTCACCGCCCCCATGCAGATGGCAGACGGGACCCTCGTGGCACGAGAAAAGGGAACCCCGCAAGGGTCTCCGATCTCGCCGTTGCTTGCCAACCTCTTCATGCACTATGCGTTCGACAAGTGGATGGACCGGGAGCACCCCGGCAGTCCCTTCGAGCGCTACGCGGATGACGTGGTGATCCACTGCGACACCGAGGCAAAGGCCCTCCATCTGTGGGCCCAACTCGCTGAACGGCTCGGGTCCTTGGGGCTTGAGCTGCACCCCGAAAAGACGAAGGTCGTGTACTGCAAGGACACGCACCGCCGGGGGACGTCTGAGCACACCAGCTTCGACTTCCTCGGCTTTACCTTCCGGGGTCGTCTGGCCAAGAGCCGGCGGGGGTTCTTTACGAGCTTCCTTCCAGCCATGAGCGCCAGTGCGAAGAAGGCGAAGGGCAAGCAGATCCGGGACTGGCACCTCAACCGCCGCAGTGGCACGGACCTGTCCGGTCTCGCCCGGGCCATCAATGCCCGGGTCCGAGGCTGGATCAACTACTACGGGGCCTTCTACCGCTCCGAGTTGTATTCCCTCGCAAAGCGCATCGACGAGCATTTGGTCAGATGGGCCATGCAGAAATTCAAGCGGTTGCGGAGAAAGCCCAAGCAGGCGTGGGAGCGGCTGATCGCTGCAAGACAGCGGACACCGCAGCTCTTCGCTCACTGGTTCCTTCTCCCGGTCACACCCAGCCGACCTGCAAGAGCCGGATGAATCGAGAGATTCACGTCCGGTTCCGTGAGAGCCGGGGGGTGCGATTCCCCCCGGCTACTCGACTGACAAGACGGGATCTTCCTCTTGGCGGTGACGCGGGTACCAGGAAGACCGGTTTTACCCGACCACGATTCGGAGCTTAACCACGTCTGCTTGCTTTACGGGTCGTCGACAGATTCGCGAGTGAGTTCCGGGCGTGACCGATCAGCGCACGCGCTGCGGGGCTGATCGGTCCTTCGGCTCGCCAGGCGAGTTGCACCTCGACCCGGATGGGAGGATGGGTGATGGTGAGGGCGTGGAGCAGCTGGGGATGGGCGTCGGTGTACGACTGAGGCAAGATTCCGACACCGAGACCTCGGGCCGCGAGCTGACCGAGTATCTCAAGGTTGCTGGCCTCGAAAGCGATTCGCGCTCGGACGCCGCCGAGAACGCATGCCTCGTCGAATCGGGTGCGAAGACCGGTACCCAAAGGCAGGCTGATCAAAGGTCGGTTCTCGAGTGCTCGCAGGGTAACGCTGGCTTTCGCCGCCCACGGGTCCTGGTGGGCGACGGCAGCCACGAGTGGTTGCACTTCGACGACCTGGGTGTCGATTCCAGCAGGGGGGCTGACTACCGAGCCAATCCATGCCAGGTCGAGCTGTCCCGCTCGCAGCGCGTCCAGCAGGTTGCCGGAGGTGGCCTCGCTGAGGGTCAATTCGACCACGGGGTGGTCGTCGTGGAAGCCGGCGAGGAGGCTCGGTAGGTCAAACGGCAGCGAGGTGATCATGCCGACCGAAACGTGCCCTCGGATGAGCCCCGTGAGCTCGTCGACCACCATACGGCAGTTGGCCACAGCGTTCAGGGCGGCGCGCGCGTAGGGCAGCACCTCAGCGCCTACTTCGGTGAGTCGCACGGCGCGAGCGGAACGGTCCAAGAGGATCTGACCGAGCTCGGCCTCGAGCCGCCGGATCTGGGCGCTAACGCCCGGTTGGGCGACGTGGAGCCTCGCGGCCGCCCGCGTGAAGTTGGCCTCTTCGGTGACAGTCACAAAGTATTCGAGCTGTCGCAGTTCCATAACTAGAGATGCTAGTAGTTAGTCAAACTAGGTCTTGGACTTCTGGCATTGACGGGCGCAAAATGCACGCTCTAACGCCGCATTCCCGGCTGGGGGGTACCCCTACTGCGGATGTAGAGCAATCGAAGGAGGGACAAATGCCGATCGGCTTGCTAGTCATGCTCGCGTTCTTCGGTGGTTGCACGGCACTGGCCCTTGCTCCCTGGCGTCGGCCCGGTCTGTTGGCGATGCTGAGCTACGGGGTGAACGAACTGCCGCATGTCGCGGCAGTTCTCGTCATCGTCTCCACCGCCCTGGCCTACAGCCAGGGTGACCTCCATGGCTTCGGAGGCCTCGGCGCCGCAAGCTTGGCCACGATCACGGTCCTGGGCCTGGGCGTCTTACTCGCCCGCTCCCTCAGGGCCCGGCCAGCCGTCGATGCCGCCCTGCGCGATGCCGTACCCGATGCTCCCGACGCCCGGCCAGAACCGGCCACCATCCGTGAGACGTTGCGGACGATGCTGACTCCGTACCCGGCGCGTCCCCGTGAGGTCGTCCGTATTCGTGACCTGTCCTATGGCCCCTTCGGGCGCCGCAACCGGCTCGATGTGTACCACCGCCGCTTCTCGGCGCCCGCCGCGCCGATCCTTGTCTATCTCCACGGCGGGGGATACTTCAGCGGCGGTAAGCATCGCGAATCGAGGGCGCTACTACATCGGTTCGCCGCCCGTGGGTGGGTGTGCGTTAGCGCCAACTACCGGCTACGCCCGGCTGCGACGTTTCCAGAGCACCTCGTCGACGCCAAGCGAGTCATCGCGTGGGTTCGCGAGAACGCCGCCGAGTTTGGCGCCGACACCACGACGCTCGTCGTTTGCGGAAGTTCGGCAGGCGGCCACCTGGCCGCGTTGGCCGCCTTGTCCCCCAACGATCCGACCTTACAACCGGGCTTCGAGACGGCCGACACCCGCGTCACCGCAGCGATCGGCTTCTACGGCTTCTATGGTCGCTATTACGGTCGGGACGAGGGTGAACAGCCATCCTCGTCACCGCTGGACTACGACGCCTGCTCGGCGCCCCCCTTCATGCTGGTCCTTGGCGATCATGACAACACCTATTTCCCAGTTGAGCTTGCTCGCGCCTTCGCCCTGCACTTGCGCGCCGCCTCTGCCCAACCGGTGGTGTACGCCGAGCTACCCGGGGGCCAGCACGCCTTCGATCTCTACCACTCAATTCGTTTCGAGGCCGTCCTCGACGGCGTGGAAGCCTTCGTTGACCAGGTCCTGGCGGAGCGGCCCGCGGAAGCCCGGGGTGTTCACCAGGGCGGCGCGGCAATGCCTGCTGAGTTGTGCCCGGGCGGCATTGCCGAACACACAGCCACGTAAAGCTGTGCTCCGCCGACCTCTCGAACATCGCCTTACTCCCCGAGTAAGAACATCGTTCACTGTAACGATCATCAAAAGCAAAGGGAAAGCCATGTTGACCATCCTCCTCGCCATCGTCGCAATCGTCGTCGTCCCAGTTACAGCCGCACTGGCCTTCCGCGCCCTTCGCCGCCATCAGATAGCCAGACACCTCCGGATCGATAGCCCCCAAGGCATCGTGGAGGAACGTTTCGTGCCCATAGGGGGCGTCGA
Organism: uncultured Acidimicrobiaceae bacterium; assembly: GCA_963767195.1. GTDB lineage: Bacteria > Actinomycetota > Acidimicrobiia > Acidimicrobiales > RAAP-2 > Bog-473. The sequence goes on from CAVYDA010000003.1 coordinate 568,554, forward strand.
GCAGTGGATCGGCATCCGAGGTGAGGACGGCGCGAATCCGGTACTGCTGGTATTGCATGGCGGACCGGGAACGCCGTACTCGATCTTCACTTCCCTGCTGCGATCCTGGGAGAAGCACTTCACCGTGGTCCAATGGGATAGACGCGGTGTAGGCAAGACGCTCGGCAGGAACGGAAAGAACGGCTGCGGAGAGTTGACCTTTGGTCGCATGGTCGACGATGCCATAGAAGTCGTGGACTTCTTGCGAACTCATCTGGGCAAGGACAAGGTGTTTTTGATGGGCGGCTCCATCGGAAACATCGTGGCCCTGCCTCTGGTCAAACGACGACCGGACCTCTTCTATGCCTACATGGCTACCGACGTGACGCCCGACATGGTCCGCTCCGAAGCTCTCTCTTATGAGATGGCTGTAGACCGGGTTCGCTCAGCGAGTAACTCCAAAGCGGTCGTTGCGATGGAGAAGATTGGGCCCGACCCAACTGGATGGGATGTGCAGGCCTGGACTCGCACCAAACAGAAGTGGGCCATGAAGACAGACCCAATTACGCCGAACTTGCTCCGAAAGCTGATCATTCCGCGATTGTTAACATCACCCAGCCACGGCGTTCGCGACATTGCTCATATTGTTAGAGGCATCGAACTGTCGGCGACTCGCTTGTTTGAACAGTTGATGGCCTACGACGCGAGGCGCATCGGGATAGCGGTCGACGTGCCGTTTTTCGTCTTCCAGGGTGACACCGACGTTCTCACCCCGACCAGCCTGGCCGAAGAGTATTTCGTGGAGGTTGAAGCGCCAGCCAAATCCTGGATCCTGGTCACGAATGCCGGCCACTTCGCAGCCTTCACCCAACCCACCCAGTTCCTCACCGAACTCATCAACCGAGTTCGTCCTCTGGCCTCGGCGACCAGCCCAACAACCCTTCAAACGAACAGGTAGGTGAATCAGAGTCTCCGTCCTCATCTAAGCAAGCTGAGAGCCGAACTCATCTCAGGCCGAACGTACCGAAGAGGAGAACCTAACTTGTAAAGTGTCCTCAAGGGCCATCCGTGCCGACTCGCTGATATCCGCTGTCGGTTCCATTTTTTCGCTGCGTGTGGCACGAAATTCCTCGAATACGACGAGTGTGGCGTGGAGCCGCTCGACGCCTCAATCACTAGCTGAGAGCGGCCCGATTTCCTTCATTTAGTCAGGAGTCGTCCCTGAGACTGGCGAATCCACTGGTGATCACCGAAAAACAATCTGAACAAGAGAGCGACGAGGTTGTAACCAGCGAGGGCACCAAAAAGGATGGTGCTCCCCGTGAAGCCATACGTCGCCACAAAGACGATGAAGATGGTTGTTAGGCCCAGCTGTGCCAACAGGATGAGTCCCAGCCAGTGCCTCTGAAACCAGTCGGCGCTCATGCTCGGGGATCGGCGAAACAGGCCAAACCGTGTGTTTGGCTCTCCCGGATTCAGCCGGCCGGTCGCACCCGGTTTTTGCTTGTCTGCCATCATCGTCGGGCGACGTCCCGATTGTCAGCTGTCATTTCCTGGGGATCTTGGTCAGGGATGACGATCCCGAAGCTGATGATGCGTTCGGGATGAATTCGGATCACCGCATTGTCCAGTTCTTCTTGTGTCTGCCCGACCTCGGTGATCGCTTCGGCGAAGCCCCTGATCTCGAGGCAGCGGACGCGCCACGGGTCGATCGAGGGGACATCGTCGACAACGAACGCCGCCCGGCCATTCGCCGCGACGTTGCGAAATTTTCGACTTGTCGAGATGCGGAACCCGTGGATGTCGAAGGTGTCGAGTTCGGCGTTGTAGGTAAACCCAACCGGATTGACTTGGAGCGTCCCGTCTGGCTGAACAGTGGCAAGCCGGCCCACCGACTGTGACGACAAGAAGGCAAGTTCTGGTTCGGAAAACAACATGGTCAAACCTCCCTGCGAGTGACGGGAGAAAGCCGGCGGGCTCGATCGGTGGCGGAAGCACGAACTCGTCGTATGTGTGAGGCGTAGCGGCGTCGTCCCACACTCCACCAGGCCAGACGCGCCACCCGAGGCATCGCGCCGAGCAAAGCGGCGCCGCTCGTCGGGCGTCGCCTCCTCCAAGACGGCTCCGAGGAAGATCAGCAACTGGGCTTTCGGAGTAGATGCGACAAAGTGCTCGCCCAGTGCAGCCCACTCTGACTTCGTCAGATAATGGGCAGCCAAGGGAAGCAAATGGCTTTCCTCGTCATCGAAGTGATCGATGAGCACGCGGCGGTGCGAGGAGAGGGCGCTTACGAGATGGTCACGGCTATCGGTGTCGGCCGACATCTGCCAGGCCGGCAGCGCCCTGAGTACCACTGCAAGGGTGACGGCGACCTGAACATGCTGCCGCTCCATGCGGGCCACGATCGCCGCCTCCAGGCCGGCGCGCTCGATAGAGCAGAGGCCAAAGCAGCTCGTCCTCGCCGTGGTGGTGGTTCGTCAGTCCGGCCTCGTACCAGGCCAGATGCCGGCCGAGGAGGGCTGCTCGCTCGCTGTTGCCATCCGGTACGGCGCCAACGAGTTCGCCCAGCAGGCGCGACTCGCGACGAAACGCACGGTGGATGACGACCATCTCATGGGTGTTGATCAATGCTTCCGAAGTCAAGACGTCAGACATGGATATTCCTCTCTGCTGTTGAAGATCAAGCGAATTCGGGATCAAGGGCGGTGAATGGATCCAAGGGCGGCATGATCCAACGGAGTTCGGCCTCGGCCTTCTCGTATTTGCCCCACAACTCCTTCACCTCGTCGGATGTCATCACATAGCGCCCGAGGTACAGCGCTTCGGCAACCTGCTGCATTTGGAACAGCAACACTGCAGCCCGCTTCATCTCAACGCTCCCTTCTCTGGCCTTGACGATGGGCCGTCACCTCGCTTCGGCAACGGATTTCGCCCCGCTATTGGTCCAGTGTCGACCCTGGCGGATGATTGGTCCAATAGATTCTTTCGGTGCTCAACATTGATAGAATCGATAGATGGAGCTTCGCCAACTGGAGCACTTCGTGACGGTGGCCGAAGAGCAGCACTTCACGCGCGCCGCCGCCCGGGTCCACGTGGTGCAGTCCAGTCTGAGCGCCTCCATCAAGGCTCTCGAACGAGAACTCGGAGAGCCTCTCTTCGTGCGGGACAACCGCCGGGTCACATTGACCCAGGCCGGTCGGGCTCTTCTCCCTGCCGCCCGGGCAACGCTCGCTGCGGTGGACGAGGGGCGCGATGCGGTGGCCGGTCTCCGCGGTGTCCTACGCGGCCAGCTGCACGTGGGGGCAATTCAGACGCTTGGCGTGGTGGACTTGGCGGCCCTCCTTACGACCTTCCGCAAGGTCCACCCGGGGGTCAGGCTTCGTCTGACCTGGGGTGCAGCCGGCGATCTGGCTCGGGCAGTCGTCGACGGCGAGCTCGACGTCGCCTTCGTCGACGGGCCAATCGACCGGGCCCGGCTTATGACAACGGATCTCGGTCACGATGCGCTCGTTCTCGCGATGCGCCGCGACGACCCGCTGGCGCGTCGTCGCACCATCCGCCTCAGCGACGCCGTGCTCCGCGATCGAGATTTCGTTGAGTACCGCGCTCGATTCCGCCTTGCGTTCGCAGATCGACGCAGCGTGCACCCGCGCCCGACTCGCTCGAAGAGTCGCTTGTGAAGTCGCGAACATGCAGTACCTCGTCGAAATGGTGAGTTGCGGCGCCGGCCTGTCCCTTCTGCCACCGATGGCCATCCGGCCAGTAGCCGACGACGTTGTCGGCATTCCTGTCACACCGACAATACGGCGAGACATGTGTGCAGTGGTCGCGCGAGGTCGCCCACCGCTGGGCGCCGCCCAAGCACTTCTCGATCTCCTGACTTGCCAGTCCAGGACCAAAGAATCTGCACGCCGAAAGTGACGCAGAGAGTTCGTCGTCGACCCGTTCTTAGCCTCTCTAGCTGAGAGCGGACGTCTCCCAAGGACTCGACAGCTCTCGCGGGGACATGAAACCGTTCTTGCCCTGGGCGCTCGGGAGGCCGGTGGTGTCCAACTGTTCGCCGAGGAACGTGATCGTCGGCCCAAGCGGAACGGCTGTCATTCGCTGCGTATTGCGAGCGTCTGCCGATCGGACCTGGGTACCGATCCGTGGACGGGCCCTAGCGCGTTCCGTTCTGTTCGAACGTGTCTTTACGTGGGCGGATTCAAGGGGTCCGCGGCAACTTCTCGGTGAGCCAATGAGGCTCTGATCGAACCGAGGAGGATGCAAGTGAGACAAAGGTCAGGCCTAACGCCCGAACAGCGAGCGATGGCCCTGCGCCTTCGGACTAAGGGATTCAAGTACAAAAAGATCGGCGAACAGATTGACGTCTCGAAAAGTAGCGCCCACAACGCCGTGATCGGCCTAACGATACGAACATCCAAGCCGCTTGCCTGGACACCGGGCCCGGGTCGGCTGGTGCTCGAGGAGCGTGAGGAGATAAGCCTCGGACTGCACCGAGGCGCGAGCTTGACCTCAATTGCCGCCGGCCTCGGTCGTTCACTGAGCACGGTGTCTCGAGAAGTGGCCGCCAACGGAGGGCGTGGTGACTATCGAGCCTGGCGGGCCCATCAGCGGGCCGCGCAGCGGACGCTGCGGCCCAAGGCGCAAGAGCTGGCCAAACCCGAGCTGGCCACCCAGGTCACCGGATGGCTCAAGAAGTGGTGGCCACCCCAAGAGATCTCTATGCGCTTGCGCCTCGAGTTTCCTGACGATCCGATGATGTGGGTGAGTCACGAGACGATCTACAAATCCCTCTTTGTCCAGGGCAGGGGCGAGTTGCGCCGCGAGCTGACCCGCTGTCTGCGATCCGGGCGGGCGCAACGACGCCCACGAGGGCGAACCGAGACCCGGGGCCGCATCCCGGCAATGGTGATGATCAGCGAGCGCCCGGCGAAGTCCAAGACCGGGCCATTCCGGGCCACTGGGAGGACGATCTCATAATCGGCAAGGGAAAGGGATCTGCGGTGGGCACCCTTGTCGAGCGTTCCACCCGCTACGTCATGTTGTTGCACCTTCCCGATGGATGGAAGGCAGATCAGGTCGACGAGGCCATGCGCACCACGATCCGCAAGCTGCCCAAGGATCTGATCCGCACGATCACCTGGGACCAAGGCAAAGAGATGAACCGCCACGCCAACTTCACCGTCGACACGGCATCCCGATCTACTTCTGCGACCCCCACAGCCCGTGGCAGCGAGGTTCGAACGAGAACACCAATGGGTTGTTGCGCCAATACATGCCGAAGGGAACCGATCTGTCGACCCTCACCCGCGGGGACCTCAGGTGCATTGCGAAGAGCCTCAACGACCGCCCCGCCGCTATTGAAACGCTGGTCCGCGAGTCCGTTCATAGGGCACAGGCCACTAGCCAGCGTTTTCGCGTTCGAGGCAACGGCCGAAGACAGGGTTTATCGGGGGCGTTTTCTCGGGACGTCCAGGTGGCTCCCTGGTCCGACGAGTACGCCACCACCGGACCTGCCGGCCCGAACCCGACGGCGATGCAGTTGTCAAAGGTCGGACACGAAATACTGCTGAGCCCGCTGACCCCACTTGGCGCTGGCCGAAGACGCCAGTCGTATCCACCATCAGTCGTTGTGACGATCATGGCTTGGCCAGGACCACCACACGGAGGTATCCGCCGCCCACCGCCAGGCAATCGATCGTGCTGGGCAGGGGATTCCCAGGAGCGACGTCGTAGTCACCAGTAGCGTCAGCGACACCCACTGGAGCCCACCATCGTCGGTGGCGAAGGCCCTTCCTGACGGGGAGCCGTCACCGGCCGTCTCGGACCCGACGACAAAGCACTCTGCATGGAGGGGCACGAGATGCCCTGTGCCGTGACAGGTCAACGAGCGACGACGGCTAATGTGGCAGCAGGCTTTGCGCGCCGCTCGCCCCGCTATCCGACGTCATCAGGACGGTGGACTGTGATCGGAAGGAGGTTCGCCGACTGCGACACAATGCGATGCTGTCGCACAGCGACGCAAAACCAGGTTCTTCTGTCCTGCTGGCACGGGCAGAACCGTCCAGCTCTGAGTCGAGGATTTCATAAGCGCCACGCCCGTGCTGCCATCGGGCGAGGCCCCGACGGCCATGCAGAACACCACGATGGGACACGGCACCTCTGACAGCCTCACCAACCGCAGTGGAAAGAGGTGCAGTGGCTTTCGAAGCGCTGGCCACCATCCGAAGACATCGCGAATGAGCCCCGATAGTCGTTGCCTACCGGAATGCCTCCGACGACCACACAAGATGCACCGAGGCACAGGACACCGAGCCGCGAATTATTGAATTAGGAAGCGATGTGACACTCCAGGAGGCTCCACCGTTGGACGTTGTAGCCGCAATCGCAACCGTCGTGCGCGCTGGAGTTGCAGTACCGGCGGCCAGACAGTTCTCGGGTGGGAGACAAGCGATGGAACCAAGTGAAGTGATCGCAGGAGCACTAAAGGAGAGGGGTGCGAAAGAGAACGCCCCGACGGATTCCCGAGGTTGGACGTACATTCCCCAACGCAAGACTGCGACGTCAAGAGAAGGGGTCCGGTATTCGCGGAGGCCTGGACGAGAAGGAGGTGAACCTGTTTGGTTCCGTTCGTGAGACCAAAGGGCTGCGCAGCCAGCTGCTGACCACAATCCCCAACGTCGTTGACCTCCGTTGGCGACACGCATTTAGTAAAAAGAACTTTTCGGCTCGGTGGGAACCCTTTCACGGTGACAGTGACCCGCTCTCCGTCCTGGAGTCCCGACGACGGCACGACGATAAGACCTCCGACAGCCGACCGGGCGTGGGTCGTTTGACGACGTGGAGGCGAGCTACGTGGCGCAGCGATGTCTGTTTGGGACCACCCCACAAGCGGCACAGATGACAGTGACCTGGAGGATCAGCCCGGTGACCTCGTGCTGGTCGACGATATGGAAGCCGAGCACGCCGAGCTGAGCCGGTGCTTGCCGCTATCGATGCTCCACGGACTGGTCCGCCAAACGTCTTATCGGCGCGATCCAGGAACTGAGGATTCTCTCATGGACATCATCTCGAGCATGAAGAGGATACGCGCTCCCACTTATCCAGTCCGTCCTGACACCCGCCGATTGGGCGGCATTCGCCCGTCAGATGCGGCGACGCCAAGGCTCGCGGGCGCTGTCGTCTACGTTCCGTGGGTCCTCGATGGCGCGCCACGGGCCGAACAACAGCAGATCCTGGCCGCCCTGCCCGCTCCAGTGCGAGTAATCGCCCGCCTTGTCTGGGAGCCGCGTTACCGCAAGCGCAACCTCTGGAACCTGTGACTCACGGTCAGCGGAGATCGTCCACCCTCCTTCAACCAACAGAAAAGCCGACCCCATCGACGATGCCTCCGATCGTGACACAGCGCTTCGTGGCCACTATCCCGGCTGCGTGCTGCTTGGTCGGCGGCACAGCGCTGCGTCTGAGATCACCGCCTGCCGGAGCAGTGCGCAGACGAGCATCAGTCGTGGATCGAGCCGACGGGCCGGCGCCGACGCCCGAGGTGACGCTCTGAATCCGAGAGCCTGTTGCTCGTAGAGAGTGAGCACGAGAAAGATTCCGACGAGCCCGGCTCGAAAGAGTGTTCACGACACTGCCCGCCGCGTCGATGTCGCACGAAATATTGTCTGTCGTCGCTGGTTAGCGACTTGGCACAGTCCGTGGCAGGCCGAAGCGGGCAAGCAAACCTCTGTCGCCGAACCTCGTGATCGCCGAGATTCCCTCGGGCGCCAACGTCAGCACCATGATCCCGCTGGACCGATGGACGTCGGCATTCGGGTCTGGGAGGTAGTAGCCGTATGCGGGTTGGTTGTTGGCTCTGGTCGGCACCAGCTTTAGTCGCTGACCCCAGAAGCCCAGGCTGCGGAGGAACTCGGCAATGACTCGCGGTCCGTGGAACTCAACGGCTCAGGAGGCATCGAGAATATTGCGTCGTCGGTCAGCAGAGCGACCACGCCGTCGAGATCGCCGCGCTGGAACGCGTCGACGAATCCATCAACGAGCTCTGCTTCACGCCCCGCGGGCGCCAATCGCACGCCGTCGGGACCTTCTGGACGGGGGGATCTGCTGCGCGCACGTTGGAGGGCGCTGTTGACGGACGCCGGAGTGGACTCCAGCATGTCGGCCACTTCCGAGGCCGAGAAGCCGAGTACATCGTGCAGGACCAATGCAGCCCGTTGCTGGACTGGCAGCCGTTGCAGGCCCGCTACGAACGAGAGCGCGATGGACTCACGAGCGTCATAGCGAGCCTCGGGGCCCAGGTCGACGTCATCTACGAATGCATCGGGATAAGGCTCGAGCCACCACGGCTCATCAGATGGCATTGCCTGGTCAAATGAGAATTTTGGTTCGGACATGTCGGCTGCCTTTGGTCGGCGGGCGGCGTTGCGGAGGTAGTTGAGACACCGATTGGTAGCAATGCGGTAGAGCCAGGCCCGGATCGATTGGCCGTCAAAGCGATCCAGTGCCTGCCATGCGGACAGCAGAGTCTCCTGGAGAAGGTCCTCGGCGTCTTGGAACGATCCGAGCATTCGATAGCAATGCACCTGGAGCTCCGGGCGATATGGATCGGTCAGCTCCTGGAAGGCGTCGCTGTCGCCCGCTTGGGCCCGGGCGAGCGTGGCGTCGGTCATCGATAACCCTTCATTTCCCGCGAATCCTTACAGTGGTTGTAACACCAGCCGCGCCCCAGATTCATCGATAAATCCGGGCTGAATCGGTCGTCGAACGGTCCTTAGAATCCGGACGCAGAACCTCGACGAGAGGCTTATCGCTCGACATTGGAGCAGCTGGTGCCCCCGCTGCGTTCGGCGAGCGGTTTCATTCCCATGCTGAAGTCTGAGTCCCAACGCAGGGATCCCCATGCTCGAGGTCTGGGAGTCCAAAACGCACGGTCAGAATCGTTCAACGAGAACCTGAGCCGAATCCCCCGCTGGAGTTGTACACGACCTCACCTAGCACGGGCTTCATGCTGCATCCGTTCGGTAGGAGTCGAGTGGTCTGGCAACACCGGAGATGCCCCAGATTCATCGCTCAATTTGAGACCCAGTCGGTGTTTGAACAGTTGTAGCACCTGAATGGCGATGGAGGAGACGAGGATGACATTTTCTAGAACGCAGGACGTGTCCGTCGACGGCGGCCCGCACGGGTTTCCCCAACCGGACATCGGCTCCCCTTCTTTGACGGGGCGTCGGCGCTGGAGGGCTTTCGCTATCCTGGTGTTGGCGTATTTTATGACCATTGTCGACCTCACGGTCGTCAACGTCGCCCTTCCGACCATCGGCGTAAAGCTTCACTTCCCCGAGTCGGATCTGCAGTGGGTTGTCACGGCCTACGGGCTGACCTTCGGTGGATTTCTTCTCCTCGGAGGCCGAGCGGCTGATCTACTGGGCCGTCGCCGCCTCCTCCTCGTCGGCATGGCCGTCTTCACCCTGGCCTCCCTTGCGTGCGGCCTGGCCAATTCCGACACCTTCCTGATCGTCATCCGCGGGATCCAGGGACTTGGGGCGGCGATAACGCTGCCGGCTGCGCTCTCGATCGTGATGAACATGTTCCCAGAGGGTGCCGAGCGCAACAAGGCATTGGGCATCTGGGGCGCGATGGGCGCCTTGGGTGCCACGATCGGAGTACTCGCCGGTGGCCTGTTGACCCGATACCTGGGTTGGCAATACATTTTTTCCTTAACGTGCCGATCGGGGCGGCCCTGCTTGTCCTCGCCCCCAGGATCGTGCCCGAGAGCCGGCTCCGGAGCGAGACGCGGCGCTACGACCCGTTCGGAGCCCTCACGATCACGTCCGGGCTGGTGGTCTTGGTCTACGCAATCTCCCAGGCGCCGCAAGTGGGCTGGGCTGCTACCCAGACCGTAGCCATGCTCGTCGCGGCATCGGCTCTACTCCTCTCATTCCTCGTCATCGAGACCAGGGTCGAGGCGCCCCTGCTGCCAATGCGACTGTTCCGTCTGAGCACCGTCGCCGGATCGAATGCGGTCGGGTTCCTGCTCGGGGGGAGCTTCTTCACCTTCATCTTCATCGGCACGTTGTACATGCAGCAGGTGCTTGGCTTCTCGGCCCTGAAGACCGGCCTCGCCTGGCTGATGGCCTCCGTGACCTCGGTTGCCTTCGCCGGTCTCTCCCAGATGTTGGTGACGAAGACCTCAGCCAAGATGGTCATGGCCTTCGGCATGGCGCTCATAGGGGGCGGGATCTTGTGGGCGACCCAGATCTCGACAGAAGGGAACTTCTGGCACAACCTGGCAGGACCGTCTTCGTCTCGGGTATGGGCACGGCATTCGCCTTCATTCCCGTGTCTATCGGCGCGCGGGCCGGGGTCACCGAGCGCGACGCGGCCTCCTCCGGACTGATCGAACACCTCACAACAGCTCGGCGGCGCCATAGGAGTGGGGGTCGCGTCGTCTGTCGCCGCTTCGTATTTCCGGACCCTGGTCCATCACGGTACGGAACCGCTGCGGCGTTGACTGGCGGGTTCCAGTGGGCTCTCTGGGTCTGTGGGCTGGCCGGTCTGGTCGCCGTTCCGGTGACGTTCTGCTGATCCGGCGGTCCGAAATGGCGAAGGCCGTCGCCCTCACGCATGGGCAGGAGGTCCGAACGCTGCGACGATCGGCTCGTGACTCAAGAGATTCGGTCAGTGCTCTGCAGACTTCTGTTCCCGGCCGTCCGTGTCTCGCTTCACATCCAATCAAAGCCAATGACCGCAACTCAGCCAGGAGGCAACACAATGACAGTACGTGAACTTTCAGGAACGACCGCCGTCGTCACCGGCGCTAGCAGGGGATTCGGTCGGGCAACTGCCATCGCCTTGGCGGGGCGCGGCGCACACGTGGTGGGCATCGCCCGCAGCGAGCCGAATCTCGAGCAACTTCGCCAGGAACTCGGAGACAGGTTCGAGTTCGAGGTCGCCGACGTAGCAGACCCGTCACTACCGGAGCGGTTACTTGCCCAATACCAACCTCAGATCGTGGTGCTCAATGCTGGCGCCACTCCGGTGGCCGCCCCGCTCTCTGAGCAGACCTGGGAACCTTCAGCACCAACTGGCAGACGGACGTCCGCCAGGCCTTCAACTTTGCCAGGCCAGCCTGCTTGCCCCGCTCGATCCGGGTTCGGTGGTGGTCATCATCTGAGTGCCGCGGCGTTGCGTGGGTCGCCGCTGAGCGGCGGTTACGCTGGCGCCAAGTCGACAGTGAAGTACATCAGTTCTTACGCCACAGCTGAGGCGGAATCGTGTTCGCTCGGACTGCGGTTTGTGGCCATTCTGCCCATGCTGACCCCGGCGACGGACCTCGGTGCGGCAGGGGTGGCGGCGTATGCGGAACGCGGCCGGCATCACCGTCGAGGCATTTCAGGACCAACTCGCTCCGATCCTGACGCCCGAGCACCTCGCCAAGACGATTGCCGACGTCGCGTGGACGACAGCTACTCGGGGGCCGCCTATCTCTTGACCGGGACAGAGCTCAGCCCTGTTGCCTGAGGTTCTCGCCACCCGACTCGCCACAGAAGCTCCCCAGTCATCGTCCCAAGACCCCGTGGGTCAATCACCGAGCCCAAAAGCACAGCGAAATCATCCAAGAGGAAACAAATGAGCGATCTACTTGAAACCGCCGTCACGGCGCACGGAGGGTTGGACCGATGGAAGCACGTGACGTCGATAACCGTCGACGCCTCGGGGCTGTCTGGTACGTCAAGAATCAGGGTGACGCGTTCAAAGACATCGCGTCGAAGTTGATACCACGAAGCAGCATCTTGTTATCGACTTCGTTGGTCAAGACAAGCGGTCGGTTTTCGAGCCCTCCGGAGTCGAGATGCGGACCCGTGACGGGGGACTCATCGAGGCACGCGACGACCCAGAAAAGTCATTCGACGGCCACCAGCTAGAGACCCCATGGGACGACCTTCACCTCGCCTATTTCACCGGGGAGGCACTATGGACGTATCTGAACACACCATTCCTCTACACCTGGCCCGGCTTCCTCTCCGAAGAGATCGCGCCAATCGAGGTTGAAGGAGAAGCGTGGCGTCGCCTCAACGTTACGTTTGCCGACAGCGTCAATAGCCACACTCGACAACAGATCTCGTGCTTGGGTCCGACGGGTTGCTGCGCCGCCACGATTTCACCATCGACATCATTGGCGGGGCGACGGGGATGCTCTACGCGACCGACTACCGCGACGTCGTGGGGATCAATATCCCCACCACTCGACGGGCTACGCCTGGCAGGACGATTACCAGCTGCTCCCCGAGCCGCTTCTGGTGGCCATCGACATGGGCGAGATCACCGTCAGCTGACTTCACTGGATCGACCAGCATCTATGTGAAGCCCGGGCTGTTCCGAATGTGGCCGCCTCACCGCAGCTTCAAACCGTGAGACCACAATATCGATCAAGAGAGAAGAGAATGACCATGCGCAAGCTGATCGAATCGGCACTCGTATCGCTCGATGGAGTCATCGAAGCGCCCGAACGGTGGGCCAACTTCGACGACGAGGACGCGGCCTTGTCAATGGAGCAGCTGGGTCACTACGACGCATTCGTCATGGGTCGGGTGACCTACCAGAAGTTCTCCGAGAACTGGGGCCAAGTCGCCGGCGACCCTACATCGACCTCATCAACGCTATGCCCAAGTACGTCGCATCTCGATCACTGACCGAAACCTCATGGAATGCCACCCTCCTCGGCCCCGACCCATCTAGCGCGATCGCTCAGTTGAAGGACCAACCCGGCATGGACCTGATCAAATACGGCACCAGCCGCTTCGACGACACGCTCGTTCGAGACGGCCTCATCGATGAGTTCCGTTTCTGGATCAGACCCGTCGTGGCGGGCGTAGGCCAACGGCTGTTCGAAGACGTGGACACCTCAGCGCTCAACCTGAGGCTCACAGATGAGCGGAGGCTAGAGAACGGGTCGGTCATCCTCACCTACGTGCCCAGATGACCTCAGTCCGTAACGGGCACAGTCGGGGATGTCGCCCACTGCGTGTGTGGCTCAGCCTGCGTCTGACATTCGTATTGGTTCCAACATATGAGAAACGGAGGTAAGAAGCGGTGGCGAGCGCAACCATCAGTGTGAGCACCTCCATCAAAGGGCCCTGTACGAGGCAATCTTCGTTGTGCTCAACGACCCTGTGGAGCACGCCGCTATTGACCGCACGGCTGGGTCCGCGATCCACTCGACCGCCGATCCCTGATGGGTCGATGTTGAACGGCCGCGTTGCCGATTCATTCGCACACGCCGGTCCCAGAAAGGCAGACATACGTTGAAACTGACCATTTTCGGGCCCACTGGGGGCACCGGACGGCAATTAGTCGAACAGGCACTTGCGGCCGGCCACAAAGTCACCGCGGTGGCTCGCAACCAAAATCCGTTGCCATCGCACACTCCAATCTCCTAGTAGTGCAAGGCGACGTCCTCGAACCTGGATGGCTCCAAGCGGGGATGGAAGGAAGTGACGCGGTCTTGTCTGCCCTCGGCACGAGCGCTATGAAGCAGCCGACCAGCATCTACTCCCGAGGCACCGCCTCCATCCTGGCGGCCATGACCACCGCCGGGATTACGAGGCTGATCGCAGTGTCCGCAATTCCGTTGGTGCCCAACCAACAAAAATCCCTGTTAGAGCGAAAACTGATTCACCCGACGATGTATCGATTCTTCGGTGGCGGATACCAGGACATGCGTCGGATGGAGATATCGCTAGAGGGCAGCTCAATCGACTGGACGATCTTCCGCCCGCCCCGACTAACCGACAAACCCAAGACAGGCAGCTCTCGTATCGCCATCGACACGCCGCTGAGCAGCGCCTGGAGTATTTGTCGCGCTGACCTAGCAGAGGCCATGCTCCAAGCCGTCAGTGATCGTCACCTTTTCCAGCATCATGTGGCGATCGCGGACTGATAGGGCACTCCATGAACAGCTGAAAGATGGGCGCAAACGAGGACACTGACGACATCGGATCTGGCTCGACCAGTGCTTTCCGTCTGATGGAGTGAGGGAGTCGAAGAGGGCGTGGCCAGATGAGAGCGCGACGACCTTGTGTCCGACCCCTGCACCACGCCTTCGGCGTCAATATGATGGACCCGACGACTCGTCCACCCGCCGACCGTGCCGGGTACGGTCAGGGAAGGGACATTGCTGAACTGCTCACCGAATTCTCGGCGCTGTCGCCCACGAAACCCGGAATATCTCTGTTCTCGAATCTGGCGCGCCGAGCAGGCCGGATGACCCATCATGAGGCTGTAGTACGCAGCGTTATTCGGAGACCCGGCGTCTCAAGCATCTCCGTGAGTTCGAGAGTCCTCACCTGCGAGCGGCTGGCCAGGTCGATCAGGTGGCGTTGTGTCGGGCTGACCCACTGAACCCTGAGCTCCTATCGCGGCTGCGGCCGCAGGGCACTGTCCGTCGGATCGGCCACAGGCCGTGAAGTCGCACAGTCGGCACAGCGCGCTACCTGCCGGCATTGTGCCAGCGGAGCGCTGACGTAGCCGTTGGCGGGTGAGATTGGTGACGAGCACCTCACAGATCCGGGATAGCTGTATATGTTGATGGCCGCTAAGCCCGTCGAATAAAGAGGTGGTGGCGAGATGCCGTCGCGTTCGTATGGCGAGCGCAACTGTGCGACCACGTTCAGTGAGCGTCACTGCTCGGGAACGTTCGTCCCGACCCGGGTCCCGCGTGACCAGTCCACCTGTTTGGAGTCGGTCCACCAGGCGAACGTCCCGAACGGGTGAGGCCGAGAATCTGGCCGAGTTGGCGCAGCGAGCCGTGAGGCCAGAAGTCCAGCAACGCGACCAGTGCCGTCGCCGCGGCGCTATCCAAACCGTCCGATTTGGAGCCGAAACCGAGCCGATCGGTCAGCCCGACGGCCGCTGCAGCCAGCAGATTTGCCAGTCGAAACTCGTCATCAACCTGACTTTCCACTCCAACAAGGTAGATGCCGCAGCCATCAACAGATATGATCGGATCAATATCTCGTCCGAGGGAGGACCTGTGGCTGGAGTTGCCGCCGACGCTGAAATTGAGATTACCGCTCCGGCTTCGGCCGTTTGGGAGGCACTGACGATCCTGCGTCCATCAAGGACTACTTCCTCGGCGCCACTGTCGAGACTGACTGGAAACCCGGGAGCCCAATCACCTGGTCAGGCGAATACAACGGAAAGCCCTTCCAGGACAAGGGAACCATCATCGACGCACAGCCCGAGAGTTCGCTTGTGCTTACCCACTTCAGCCCGATGACCGGACAGCCAGACCTGCCGGAGAACTACCACACGATTACCTACCAACTCGGAGAACGCGACGGCACGACCAACCTGTCCTCGCGCCAGGACAACAACGGGAGCGACGAGGAAGTCGAGCATTCGCGGACCACCTGGCAGAACATGCTCGACGTGATCAAGCAAATTGTCGAAACGGACCAACTGGGAACCGGTCCCCACCTATAAATCGCGTTGACCCGCTCTACCATCACCCCGGTCGTGAGCCAGGACGAATCCTGAGATTTTCATCACCTGGCGTCCACTCGCCATCGAGCGGCCCTCATTAGCCCGGACCATGTCCTGCCCCACCACCACTCCCCGTCATCGCTCGTGAGAGGTCGTGTCAGATCTACGAATCAGCCGTAGTTCCAAGTCGGCGGTCCTTTCATGTCCGCCGACGAGTGACGGCCAACTCCTTAGCGGTCGGGTAAGACAACTCGGGTTGGTCGAGCAGTCGGAGCCAGGTGCCATCGGGCTGCCGGCGAACGCCTGCGCCCTGATGATCCACTCGACCGCTGCCGGTTCGTACAGGTCGGTCTAATCTAGTCAGCCGCTGAAACGCTTATGTCTGATCTCGATACGGCCTAACCGAGTCGGAAAGCATGTTTCCGACGAAAGCACGACTAGACGAGAGCCTGGCGCACCGCCTTCGGCGGGTTTCCCTCTGAACAACGAGCCACATCATTCAGCGTCGGTTCAGTCCGGACTCTTCCGCTGCTCAAAGGTTGCGCGGACCGGGCCTTGTTGACCCAGCAGATCGTCGGGGTTCACCAGCTTGCACAGTCCCAGAGACAGGCAGCCACAACCGATACAGCCCCTTAGCCGGTCCCGAGGTGCTGTAAACCAACAATCCGGTGATCAAGGTCGTCCCGCCACGCGGCGGAGAGCTGCTCCCAATCTCGCCGAGTTGGCGTACGACCGTCCGGCAGGCGGTCGAGAGCCTCTTTGATGCGCCGAAGGGGATGCCGACAGCCTGGGAGGCCCGAATGAACGCCACTCTCCTCAGCACCCCTCGCAGGAACCGCCGCTGGTTCCCCGCGGTGCGGGTGCTGTGGATCAGCCCTTCGGCCTCGTAGAAGTGCAGGGCCGAGACGCTCACGCCGGCGCGAGACGCCACCTGGCCCACGTCAGCTCAGCCGAGGAAAGAGAAGTTCGAGACATTGTCTTGACCTCAACCTTACCTGAGGTCTACCTCGGCATGACCTTCAATGACTGCCGAAGTGCGCTTCCTCACCCGTCAGCCTGGGGTCACCTGGCGACCTTGGGGCCCAACCGACTCCCCAGGTCAAACCACTGGGATTCACGTACAACCAAACACTCGGGACCATCGACATTGCCGGGTTCAACATGACGGCAGTGCGAAATACCACAACGTGCAGCTGAACCCGAACGTGGCCTTCGTCGTCGACGAGGTCACCGAAGACTGCATGGAGGGCGCCCACTTCCTCGAGGTCCGCGGCGTGGCAGAGACCACCGTCGGGACCCACGACCTCCAGGGCCACCTCGCGCCCGAGATCATCAGGATCCATCCCCGTCGCATCCTCTCGTTCAACGTCGATCCCGATCACCCGGGATTCGCCGCCAGAGACGTCACGCCAGTCGATCTCGGTCAACGCGGTGGCCTGACGTGCTGGCCGTCGAAGCGCCTCGTTCCGGTGACCCCTGATGTCCTCGAGCTGCGTGACCCGCCAGACCCGATCGCAGGGCCCGGAGAGGTCCTGGTAGCGGCGTCGGTCTGTGACGTACTTTTCGTCGACACCATGATCTGTTCGGGACGGGGGGCCGACTACTTCCCATCCGCCCGCCGATCGTGCCCGGCAACGGAGTGGCGGAACGATTGCCGGTCTCGGCACCGGCGTCGACACCAGCGGGCTTGGCCGGCCCGTGGTGGGGCATACCGGTGGAGCGGGGGGCAGCGGCGGTTATGCGGATCTGGCCGCGGTCGATTTCGAGAGACCGCGCCCCAGTTCTCCGACGACACGACGCGCTCGAGGCGACCGCCGCCCTCCACGACGGCACCACAGCATTGCGTGTCCTCGAGAAGACAGCACCGGAGAAGGGGGAGTGGATACTGTTCTCGGCGCTGCCGGGGGCATGGGATTGCTTCTCGTCCAACTGCTTGTCGGTCGCGGGGCCAAGGTCGTGGGTGCCGCCCGTGGCTCGATGAAACGAGAAGTTGTCTGCGGAGGCCGGGGCCGTGGCGGCAATCGACTACGGCGAAACCGGTTGGACCGATGCGCTGCTCGACGCCAGCGGCGGCGCTGCCCGACCGTCGCGCTCGACGGTGTCGGAGGAACGATCGGAGGGGAGGCGTTCGGGCTGATCGCTGACGGCGGGCGCTTCTCGGCTCACGGGACCCCGAGCGGCTCGTTTGCGAGGATCGAAAGGGCTGAGGCAGAACGCCGTGCTGTCACCGTCACTACTATTGCTGATCTTCAATACGGCGAAGGCGACCGGTCCCGGCTACTCGCCGCGTACCCTCGGAGAAATTGGCGCAGGACGTGTCGCCCCGCTCGCGGGTCAGAGCTTCCCATTAAGTCAGGCATCGAAGGCCGATCTGGTGATCGAATCCAGGGAGACCGTCGCAAAGATGCTCCTCCTCTGTCACCTTGACGGTCAGCCTTGA
>CAVYDA010000004.1:0-460045 GCA_963767195.1 uncultured Acidimicrobiaceae bacterium
GAACACGACGTCACGATGAAGCGCGGATTGGCGCGTCCGGGAAGCAGGACGGCCGGCGGGGAGGCGACCGCTTTGGCCTTGCGGGCCTTCTTCGCTTTGTTCTTCTTCCGGCGCTGCGTCGTGTCGTCGGCCTCGGCGAGCGAAGGCGTCATCCATTCGGCTTTGCCGATCACGCGACGTTCGCGGCTCCAACTGTCCAGCGTGCGGTACTTGAACTCGCAGGAACCGTCGCGCCGGCTTGCCTGTCGCCACGCTCGCCTCGGCGGCGGCTCCTGCCAGATCGGCGGCGATCTCGACGTTAGCAATACGTAATCGGCGCCAGGCCAGTTCGTCGGCGCCCGCTCACCCCCCGGGAGGGTCCACGAGCATCCTCGCCAGAGTGATGCCGGAGCCCCGCATGCGGACCTTGCGCACCGTGTAAGGGTTGCTAGCTCCAGAGCGCCTCGCGTCGTACCAGAGGAGAATCGTGAAACGGCAAAAGCAGATGTTGACCCGGTTGACCCTGAACCGTGCTCGGATCAATCAAGTTTTTCATGGCGGTCCGGGCAAGCTCCAGGTTGTCCGAGGAGTTGAAGTCTCGTGCAACCTTCAACTTCTCCCCGTACTCGTGTGGCGTCATTGAGGTGCCGCGCACCGACCCTTCGACGTTCTCCACAAGAAAATTCTTCTCGAGGATCAGAGATCGCAGCGCGAAGCGCTTCAACTTCGGGCTATTCGGTTCGCCATCCGGTTGACCGAACCCGTTTGCCAGCAACATCAGGAGGGTTTCGACGCAGAGCTAGACGCGCGCTGGTCTCGATCCGCGTCTACGAGAAAGAGTTCCTTTCGGATCTGGTCTGGCGAGAGGCGGCGCTCAGGCACGGGTCGGGAAGTGCGGCAGCTGCACGCGAACGACAGCTGAACGAGCGGGATGAGCCACCTGCAGACCCGTGATTCCGTTGAGGCTGGCTGCAAGACGCCCGTAGAACCCCCTCAGGTCTGTCATCTCTGCGTCGCCTTCTCCGACAGGCCCCTGGAACTGCTCGGCCTCGCGGATGGCCTGGTAAAGCCGTGGGCCGATCATCGAGCCCAAGTCCGGCGTCTCCGTCCACGACGAGCCTCACCTCGATCCAATCGATGTCGAGGTACCCCGCCACGACCTCTGAGTCTGGGACCTGCAGCCCGACCCGTGACAGATCGACCTTGGCGTGCACGAAGGCCGGACGCGACTTACAAAGGAGCCGGGGTTCCGGGCGAAGAGTGACGCGGGCTCTGGGACGAGAAGCCCGTCCGCTGCGTCGCAGTAGCCTGCAACTAGGAAATTGAGCCCTCGCACGATCGATCTGACTTGAGAGAAGCCGTCGTCCCCTTGTGCGATACGTTTTGCGAGGCCAATTAGCTCTCGGCGCGAATTCGAGTTCGCTGAGCCTGGAAAGAGCCCACGCTGGCCCTCCAAGCGCGGCGAGCCTTCGAACGCTACGCGGTCCGGCGCCACATCCTTTGCACTGGGGGTTCTGCCAAGACCAGGGCCCTAGTGGCGGCCCTCACGATCTCGGGGTCCTCACTGATGGAGATCAGTTCGCCGAGCTTGTGGTAGGTCATCTCGCCGGCAGAGGTTCCGACCGATCTAAAGGCCCAGTGCTGCCTGCGAGAAAGGGGAAGTCCCCCACCATGAGCCCGAGATCGTCCTGAGAGCCGCTGAACGTCGGTCGGCGCCGAACCCGTGTCGCGGAGCCACTCATCGACCTCGAGATCGGCGACGAGCCCTACGCCAAGCCTGTGGATTGCCGGACAGGACTGGCGATCGCTCGCGGGCTCCAGGGAAGTGCCTTCGCCGAAGACCAGGTTGTAGTAAGCGGTCGTGGCCGTGAAGGCAGATGCGCCGCGGTCTCGCGCCGCATCTCTCACCGCTCGGCAGCTCTGCGGCACTGGGGTGTCGGTCTCCTGATTCGCTGTGCCGACAACGCACCAGGCCAGCAGAGCGAGGACCTCTCGGATCGTCGTGACCGTCTCGCCCGATACGGTTTGCAGCAAGAGCCTCAGTGCCGATCGGACATCTTGCCGTCGAAGCGCCGCAGCGTTTGATCGCATGGGACAACCCACAGCGGGCGCCGTTCCTGGCCGCTCTCCTTCGCTTCCCGGACAGTCTTCGCACCCTTCCCAGAGCTCAATCCTCGAGACGTAATCGACGAGCTCATCCCAGAGCGCCTCGGCCGTGAGTCGCTGCCGGTTCATGTTCACGATCGTCAGTCCATCTTCGGATGCTGCGCCCTCCAGAACGCGAGGTCAAGCTGCGTACGAAGGGTGGGGGGGAACTCTCAAGGTCTTCGACGGCATCCCTAAGAACTCCCTCGTTGGCGCACAGCAGCGACTGCCGATCCCCACGCTCGCTCACGCTTTGCCGAACGCAGCTGCTCGATCTGATCTTGTCGGCATCCCCGACACGTCTTTCGCCACTAGCGCGCCAGTCGGGAGCTCGACTAAGTCGTCGGTCGTCGGAAGCGATGCCCCGTACGCAACGCAGTACGCCTGCACAGCCCGGTCTTCCCGGTGCCAGCATTTCCGGTAAGGACAAACACGCCTGGCGATCCGGCCTGGGCCCATGAAGCCAGCGTCTCGGCCATTTTGGTCCAACATCGCGTCCGAGGGCCTCAGCAACAGGCTCAAAGAGCTCACGGTACGCGCCGGTCTGGTCGACGCCGAACACAACGACCAGGCGCCGCAGCGCCCGACTACCGCCTCGGTGCCCACAGCCCCCAGGTTGTCAGCCGGAGCGGGCCGCGTCCATTGCGACGACCTCCCGGCGGGCCTCCAGAATCTCCCGTCCTGTGGTGCCGCGTACCCCCGCCCCCCGCAGAGCCGAGACGAGCTGCTCCACGATCACCTGAGCGCCAACAGGGGGGACAGCGTTTCCGATCTGCCGCCTGACTCGAGGGTAGATCTCGACTTCCCGCTTCCCCCCTCGAACACGAAGGTGTCGGGGAAGCTCTGCAGGCGAGCTCGCTCGCGGTTCGGAGCCTTCGTGGCTCCACGTGGTGATAGCCGTGTGTGCCGCCTCCGCCCGAAGCGATCACCGTGTAGGACGGCTTCTCAGGATCCAGCCTTCGGTATACATGGCTGATCAGACCCTTGACCTGGAGCGGGTGATCCTTCGGAATGACCCTGTGATTCTCTCCTGGCTGAATGAGCTTCAGCCGTTCCACAACGCCGCGAACTGTCAAAGCCCACTTCATGGTTGGAAGCGTCTGGAGGGATCGGATCTCGATCGAGGGCGTCGCTCACGGCGCGGTGGCTGTCAGCGAAGGGTCGAGGCACATCAGGGGGACGAATGCCGATGTCCCTGCGCACGCCCATGACGATCAGCCTCTGCCGGCGCTGGGGCACGCCCAGGTCGGCGAAGTCAACCAGCTGAGCGGTCACCTCGTAGCGAGGGCCTGGCTCGCCGTAGAGGAATGTCGATGGAGCTCGCAAGGCGTGGCGTAGGCAGCCAAGCCTCCCCGTGATTCGCCGAGAGAAGGCCCGGCACGTTCTCCAAGAGAAAGGCGGGCGGCTGGCGTTGATCGAGGAAACGAGCCACCTGTCGGTAGAGGTTTCCCCGCGCCGTCTTGGCGCCGTCGTGGTTCCACAGTGACGAGAAGTCCTGGCATGGTGGACCCGCCAACAGGACGTCGCACGGGATGTCCGGCGGAAATTCAACCTCCCGAATGTCGCGCTCCCAGACGTGGGCGCCTAAATTTTTCGGTAGGTCGCCACTGCCCAGGGGTCGGAGTCAATCGCAAGCACGGTGCGAACCTTGGCCGTCAGCTCTGCACCTAGATCGAGGCCTCCGCAGCCTGCGAAGAGGGAGATCGCGGCGTACGCGGCGGGCCTTCGCCGGTACCTCGTTGGGCCCGGTGCAGGAGGAGACCACGGCCGGCCCCTCTTAGCCACCGCACGGCGAGCTGCCCCCCCCGGACCAGTTCGATGCGCCCCCCTGCTCTTGGTAACACGTTTGGCCGATTTTCATTCGTCCCTCCCGCGCATGGCCGTTGGCTGGCCATCCTAAGATCGGTCGTCAGTCGGATGCGGGTTCGATGCTCATGCTTTGTTGTGAAGTCCAGTGAACCTCCGTCGCCGGCAAAAGGTACTCGTAAGTGACGGCAACATGTTCATGAGCCGTTGCGACCCCAACAGACCGCTCGAGATCAGCTGGTTCCGTGAGGCGTCGCCCGTGTCTCTCGGTCAATTCGCGATTCGTGGATAGGGCTGTCCCACGGGTAGTTGATAACCATGAGCGTCCAGTCCTTGGAGACGGGCAAGCAGCCCGGCCCCAACATCCCAATCTGTAGGAGTTGATCGGGAGACGCCTCAGGGAGGCAGAACGGCAATTGGATTCGTTCGATTCTTGTCGGGCGGGATTGCTGTCGCGACCCCGCCCTATGCTCGAACACATGTTCGTCAAAGGTTGTTCTTGGGCTTGCTCCCCGTCCAAATTCCCTGTTCAGAGGCCTGGGTATTGCCGCCGGAGCCGACCGTTGGAGGCGGTAACGTCTCATCGCATGAAGAGGCGCCACGTGCCTGATGAGCACGGACTCTTCGGGGCGGGAGATCCTCGAGCAAGACGATCCTAAAATCGCGGTGGCGAGTTTCTTCGCCGGTATCGGGGGCTTCGATCTCGGATTCGAGCGCGCCGGCATGGAGTCGGTCTGGCAGTGCGAAATAAAGCCGTTCTGCGTGGACATCCTTGAGCAGCATTGGTCGACGTTCCAAGAGTGACCGATATCGGAAGGTGGAGCCGAATGACATCCCGAAAGCCGCAATCTGGGCGGGTGGCTTCCCGTGCCAAGACGTCAGCCTCGCACGAATGGGACCCCGGAGCGGACTCCGGGGACGACAATCGGGCCTCTTTTATGACTTTGCTGAACTCATTGGCGAGCGTCGCCCCAAACTTGTCGTCCTCGAAAACGTTGCAGCACTCCTCTCTTCCCACGATGGACGAGATTTCGCAATCCTCATTCGGACGCTGGCCGACTTCGGGTATGGCGTCGCGTGGCGAGTGCTTGACAGTCGTACTTCGGCGTCCCCCAGAGTCGCTCGCGAGTCTTCATTGTCGGATCTCTTGGAAGCACGAGACTGCCGGATCGATACTTTTTGAGCCCGAATGCGGCGACCGGGATGCTGAGAAGAGCGGATCGGATGGGGAGAAACTTGTTTCCCCCTTTGCGGTCAGCGTTGGAAATTCTAAGCAAGGGTACGTAAAGAAGCTCGCTCACTGCCTCTACGCTGAGTCAGCTCGCCATACAGGCACTGACTGGTCCCGCAACTACGTCTCGTATCCCGAAGGAAGAGTCCGGCGGCTGACACCTCTCGAAACGGAGCGGCTACAAGGGTTTCCAGATAGCTGGACGATGCCAAAGGAAGAGATGCCCAACCTCGACATTCTCGAATCGGCGAGGTATCACGCGTGCGGCAACGCGGTCTCTGTACCAGTCGCTGAGTGGCTTGGTCACAGAATCGTGGCCAACCTCGGGGAATGGCTCGTCGGAGAGCAGATTCAGAAGATCACTTCCAAATCCTCGTAGAGCCGCTTCAGATACTTAGCGCTCGGTCGCTTTGCCGCATCGTCAGGAAGCCATTCGGTGGGGATGACTAAACCGTCAGTACCGAGCTGAGCCCGAGTAGAGGGATCGAGGCGATTCGCCAGCTGGGTAAATCGGATTCGGTAGGTTTCCTTGTCGATGACAGGCATCATGATCGTGGTATCGAAAGCCCAATGATGCAACTTGCAGAGAGCGATCCCGTTCTGGAGAACGTCGAGGTCATAGCTGCTCCAGGCCAAAATGTGTGCCGCATCGATTCCCGAGGTAACGCCTTCAAGTCCACTTAGTTTGAGGCCGCAGAAGGCACATCGTCGGTGATAGGCGTTCAAGACCAGGTTTGAGAATGCCCTGGCGGTCGCGCCGCGGATTCGCGCCATTCGATAGTGCTGAGCCACCTGCATTCGAATGTCCGGTTCGTCCTCGCCAATCTCGTCAGGAGGAGGCAGCGCAGCGGTCATCCCAGGATCCAGGGATGCAATGAGTTCGAGCGTTGGGAGCGGATCGGACCCAGGGGCGTAGCGCGGCTCGATTTTGTTCAGCTGGACCATCAACTGAAGCACCAAGCGGTTGGCTGAACCAGAGATCGGATCGCCGGTCGTCATGACCGATTGATGCTCGCCAAGCAGATTCGCAATCGTTACATCTTGACGATCGGCGCGTCCGTATACCGCTTCAATACGGCGCCAACGATCATCAACACCGATTAGGTCCTGGAAGTCATTATTCGAAGCCTCTATGTAGTTGGGGGAGAACTCAACCGACTCCCCAATCGATGAGAAGGAGACCTCAGGGCCGAAACCGATGCGCAACACGACGTACTTTGCGACCTGCGCCACTGGCAGGTCGCTACCCACGGATCTCATTTCCCGCCGCGGGTCGGGAAGCAAAAGCATCGCCGTCACCAGCGGCCGATTTGGTACGGCGGTGTAGCGAGAGATCAAGCCGAGGTTTGCCACTGTCGCCTGGGTCTAGCCGCAGGTTCGTGTCCCGCATCTTGCCGTCAGGCCATCGCATGTGGAAAGACCAGCCCTCCAGACCGCTTGCGACGTGGCCGGGCCAGCATTTCCTACGAGCTCGTATTCGCCGCGGCCTCCCGAGGTGCGAAAGCCAATGTGCACGGCCACCACCCTCTATCCGAATGCGGAGTCGCCGACAGGTATCAGCCACAGGATATCTGCTGCCCTGGTCAGCGCCTGATATAGGGGAGAGGGTCAACAGCGTGTAGAAGTATCAGAGGTCGGATCAGTCAATCGATATGATCGTTGGACGTGGGTAGGGGCGACGAGAGCCCATCTGAGGCGATGAGGACTGCACCACTCTTGCCAAGCGACTCCTGGGCGTCGTCTGTCGGCACGCGGCGAAGTATGCAAGGCAATCGCAGTCGAGACACGCTTCCCGAACTTGCTGTTCGGAGGTTAGTTCATCGTGCTGGTCTCCGATACTCGCTCAATACGATGCCCGTCGCCAAAATAAGGAGGCACGCAGACCTCGTGTTCACTGCCAGGAGGATCGCCGTATTCATCGACGGATGTTTCTGGCATCGTTGTCCGGAGCACTTCGTCGCACCAAAGAGTCACGTCGACTATGGGAACGCGAAGATCGCTCGAAACTGTGCGCGGGATCGGGCCACAGACGACAGCCTCAGATCCGCAGGCTGGCAAGTCCTGCGCTACTGGTCGCATGAGGATCCGGCTGCCGTCGCTGCAGACATCGTCCGAAAAGTGCGGCGCACCGACAGACGACAGGCAGCAGCGAGTCTCGCCGATCGATTGCCCTAGCGGTCATCTGACAGTGACCTGCCTCGTCCGGACTTGATCGAGGCTACTGTCCGCCCTTGATTGCTCCCTCGGAGGTATGTCAGTTCAGGACGTCGGCGAGTCCCCGACCCACGTACGTGTCAAGAGATACGAGCGCATCAGCGGGATGGAGGCGGCGGATGACGTGATCAGAGGAATGGTCGAACTGCATCTTGTAGTGGGTCGAGCGGGCGAGACCCACGAGCTCACACGACGCTCGCTCCGAATAGCCCAGGTTGTTCAGCCTTCGGACAGCCTGGAACTTCCTTTTGGGTGGGACCTCGCCCTCCTCGAAGATCGCACTGGCCTCCTTGACGATCTCGAGCTCGGCCTCGAGCTCTTTGATGCGCCGACGGGGGCCAACGGATCGACCTCGAGAGCTCTGGACCCTTGAGCGCTGACCGGTGTCGATCAACGCCTGGTGGCGCCAGCTAATAAAAGGTCCTCCATCATGATGCCGAGCTCGTCGACGAGATCCTTGATGGCCTCGCCCGCGAGCATCCGCTCACAGGCTTCTACGTCGGACCTCGGCGGGGTATTGCCTTGGCATATCTGGCTCCTGATGGTCAGGGCCAAATTGTTATATCCGGTGGTCCACTTTTTGGGGTTCAGGTCATTCTGGAGGTTTCATGCAAATTGAGCTGCTCAATCGACAACGTTGGCGCACCAACCTCCAACTGGCCGTCGGGTATGGCCGACTACATCGAGAACTTCTACAACACGGCCCGGCGCCACAGCGCCCTGAACTACCTGACCCCGATCGAATTCGAGGAAGTGCGCGCTCGGAGGGATTCGAACCCCCAACCTTCTGATCCGTAGTCAGATGCTCTAGTCCGTTGAGCTACGAGCGCTGGTTGTGAGTGAGCCAGTGTACTGGACCTCGGCCGACAGCCGAAGGGCGTGGAATGCCCAGGTCAAGCCCTGGTCCAGGCCCTGGTCAGACGGAGATCGGGAGCTTCGAGTAGCCCCGGACGGTGCTCGTGTGGAGGGGCACCGCCTCGTCCCAGTTCACCGACCATTCGGGGAAGCGCTTGAGCACCTCCTCCAGGGCGACCCGACCCTCCATCCGGGCCAGCGCGGCGCCCAGGCAGAAGTGGATGCCGTAGCCGAACGACACGTGATGGTCGATCTTGCGGTGGACGTCGAACCGGTCGGCATCGGGGAAGGCACGCTCGTCCCGGCCGGCCGAGCCGGTGATCAGGATGACCTTGGAGTTGGCCGGAATGGTCGTCCCGTGGAACTCGGACTCGGCGGTGCTCCAACGGCCCTGCACCGGGGACGGCGCCTCGTAGCGGAGCAGCTCCTCCACGGCGTTGGAGAGGAGCTCGGGGTTGGCGGCCAGCTCGGCCCGCTGGTCCGGGATTGGCGGCGAGGGTGACGCCCGCCCATCCGATGAGCCGGGCCACCGTCTCCGTGCCGGCGCTGCCGATGAGAATGGCGAAGCCGGTCGACTGCTCCCTCGTCAGCTTCCGCAGCTCGCCGTCCTCGTCGACGATCTCGGCGTTCAGCAGATCGGTGAACATGTCGTCTCGGGGCGAGCGCTCGCGCTCGGACATCGCCTCGTTCGCGTACTCGAGGGTCTTCATCATCGCCGCGGCCGACACGTCGTTGGACATGCCGGAATCGGGGTCGAGGTGGAACGACTCGTCGATCCAGCGGCGGAACATGTCCCGGTCCTCTTCGGGCACGCCGAGCAGCGCGGCGATCACATAGGCCGGGAAGCGAGCGCCGAAGTCCTGCACGAGGTCGAACGAGCTCTTCCCGACCTGGGCGTCGAGGAGGCTCGAACAGAGCTTGCGGATGTCAACCTCGAGGCTGGCCATCCGACGAGGAGTGAAGGCCTTGGACACCAGCCGGCGGTAGCGGGTGTGCTCGGGCGGGTCCATGAAGATCATGATCTCCTGGGTGTCCGTCGGGTTCGGAGTCATGATCTCGAGCACGGTGCCGTGGGCCGAGCTGAACGTCTTCGGGTCGCGGCTGGCCGCGTCCACGTCGTCGAAGCGGCTCAGCGCGTAGAAGTCGCGCTCGGCGTTGTAGTAGCAAGGCGCCTCGTCACGCAGGCGCTTCCAGATGGAGTGCGGGTCCGCCTTGTACTTCTCGTCGATCGGGTCCCAGGCGAGAGGCTCGGTGTCGACAGCAGTCATAGCGTCTCCTTCTCAGGCACGAACCAAGTCATTCTCACATACGGCGTCGTCAGACGCCGACGTGGGACTCGTCCCAGAGCTTGATGCCGCCCAGGATGCCCGCGGAGTTGTCGACCACGGTGATGCGCTCGAGCACCTGGCCGAGGTCACGCCGGTTGACCCGGGGGGCGTTGCCGCCGCCGATGTAGAGGTGGTCGAAGAAGGTCATCGCATCGAGATAGGCGATGGCTTTCCGGACGCGCTTGTTCCAGCGCTTGTCGCCGATCTTCTTGCGGGCGGCCTCTCCGAGCTGCTCGTTGAACGACTCCTTCTGGCGGAACTCCACGTGTGAGAGCTCGAAATGCGGCAGCAGCCTGCCGTCCATGAAGAACGCGGTGCCGAGCCCGGTCCCGAGCGTGATGACGGTCTCGAAGCCCTGGCCGCCCACGACGGCCGCGCCCTGGACGTCGGCGTCGTTGGCCACGCGGCAGGGCTTGCCGATCGACTGCGACAACGCGGCGGCGAGGTCGAAGCGCGCCCAGGCGTCGAACAGCTCGGGCACGGTCTCGGTCCCCGGTCCCTTCTTGGTCACGAAGTGCGGTGCGCTCAGGACGCGGCCCAGGCGGACCATCCCGGGGAAGCCGGCGGAGATGCGGTCGGCTTCGGGCAACTTGTTCGCGCGAGTCCGGTGAGCTTCTCGACCAGGCGCTCGGGCGGCATCGGATACGTCGTCGGGACTTCGACGCGGTCGGCCACCATCTCGCCGTCGCAGTCGAGGACGTTGGCCTTGAGCCCGGTGCCGCCGATGTCGATGGCGAGCGTGTAGGGGTGTTCGAGCGAGAGGCTCGTCACAGAGGGAAGCGTAGCCAGGCGGGGACGGGGGTTGCCCGGGTTGGAGCCGGTCCCGTCATCCCTGTACGACGTCCCGGACGACCTCGCGGAGCAGGTCCCCCAATTCGGTGTCGGTGGAGCCGTCGAAGGCGTCGCCGGTGAGGAAGACGCTCGAGAAGACGACGCCGAACGATGCGGCCATGCGGACCCGGTCGCGCAGGGACAGCCGCTCGTCGGCCAGGACCCGGCGGAACTGGTTCTGGATGTCCTCGTGCTCCTGGTCGTGCTCTTCGCGGTGCAACTTCTCGAGGGCGGCCTGGTTCCGTTCGTGCATGAGGAAGATCTTGCGCTGGGCCAGCATCTGCTCGAGGACCTCGTCGAGGAGCGTTCCCCACTGCTCGAGGCTGACGGGCCCGTCCTGCATCTTGGAGAGGGCGACCTTGCCGAACTCGTGCAGGCGCATGTGGAGCGCCATGAGGATGTCGTCTTTGGACTCGAAGTGGTAGTAGAGGGCCGCCTTGGTGACGCCCAGCTGCTCGGCGATCTGCCTCAGGCTCGTGCCGTCGAAGCCCTGCTCGATGAAGAGGTCGAGAGCCACATCGAGGATGCGGTCGCGGGTGTTCTGGGTGGGTGTGGGGGTGCCGGCGGTGCGTGGCGGCCTCGGCGGGGTCGGCCTCGGGCTCGACCGGTAGGTTCTCGATGGGGGCGATCTGGGTCATGTCCTGGGTTTCGTCATCCTCTTGTCTACTTGACGGCAGGTAAGGAGACCCCTTACCATACGGTCGGTAAGCATCCTACTGAACGACAGGTAAGGAAGTCCATGCCATGTCCATGAGGGACGAAGCGATGATCGAGGCCGAGGGCCTGACGAAGCGCTACGGATCGACCCAGGCACTGGCGGGGGTCGACTTCGCCGTGCCCGCCGGGACCATCCTCGGGCTTGCTCGGGCCCAACGGGGCCGGCAAGACGACCGCGGTGCGCGTCCTGACCACGATGGCGATCCCCGACTCGGGGCAGGCGCGGGTGGCCGGCATCGACGTCGTGAAGCACCCAGGTGAGGTGCGGCACCACATCGGTGTCGCCGCCCAGGACGCGACCCTGGACCCACTACTGACCGGGCGCCAGAACCTGGTGCTGGTGGGAGAGCTCTCCGACCTGGGCCGGGCCGAGGCGCGGGCGCGGGCGAAGGAGCTGCTGGCGCAGTTCGAGCTGACCGACGCCGCCGACCGGGTGGCGAAGGGCTACTCGGGCGGCATGCGGCGGCGTCTGGACCTGGCGGCCTCGTTGATGACCCGGCCGCCTGTTCTGTTCCTCGACGAGCCGACGACCGGTCTGGACCCGGTCAGCCGCCAACGGGTCTGGGATGCGGTGCGGGACTTGATCGACGAGGGCGTGACCGTGTTGTTGACGACGCAGTATCTCGACGAGGCCGACGCGCTGGCGCACCGGATCGTGGTCGTGGACCACGGCCTGGTGATCGCCAACGGGACCCCACAAGAGCTGAAGGAAGCGAGCCGGAGCGCGCACGTGGAAGTGACCTTGGCGGCTGCTCATTCGGGGGCGGTGGGTGCCATCGCTTCTCTGGTGGTCGGGACGGTCGACGTGTCGGACGACGGGCGGCATCTCTCGGCCGGGGTCGACGCCTCTCCTGGACTGGCGACGGCGGTGGTGCGGGCTCTCGATGCCGCGGGTGTGCTCGTGGACAACATCGAGGTGCGCCAGCCTTCCCTGGACGACGTGTTCTTCTCGCTGACGGGTGGGCACATTGAGGAGGAGGAGGTCGGCGGCGCCGGTGAGGGCGCGGCCGAAGCGGCCGCCGGTGCGGGTTCCGGTGGTGGCGGACGCGACGGTGGTGGCGACAGCGGTGGCGGTCGCGAATTGGAGGGAGCACGGGCATGAGCACGACGACACTGACTCCCACCGCGACAGTCCGCCGAACGCGGTCCTCGCACGGCCTTCTGGGCCCGCTCGCCGACACGTGGGCGATGACCCGACGGAACCTGGTCCACATTTCGCGAGAGCCGATGCAGCTCTCGGACGTGACCATCCAGCCGGTGCTCTTCACCTTCCTCTTCGTCTACATCTTCGGCGGGGCCATCCCGATCCCAGGTGGCGGCAGCTACGTCGACTACCTGCTCGCCGGGATGCTGGCACTGAACCTGGTGACGTCGACGATGGGCACCGCGGTCGGCCTGAGCACCGACCTGCACGAGGGGATCATCGACCGCTTCCGCACGCTCCCCATGTGGCGCTCGGCCGTCCTGGTCGGCCGCTCCCTGGCCGACCTCATGACGTCGTGCCTCTGCGCGTTCATCGTCGGGATCGTCGGGCTCGTGGTCGGTTGGCGACCGGATGCCAGCCTTCCCGGCATCATCGCCGGGTTCCTGCTGGTGCTGTTCTTCGCCTACTCGCTGACGTGGATCGCCGCGTGCGTCGGGTTGAACTCGAAGAGCCCGGAGTCGGCGGCGTCGTTCGGCTTCATCGTCCTCTTCCCGCTGGCCTTCGTCTCCAATGCCATCGTGCCGACGCTGCACATGCCGGGTTGGATGCAGGCCATCGCAGACTGGAACCCGGTGAGCGCCGTCTGCGCCGGGACGCGGGATCTGTGGGGAAACCCGAACCCGTCAGCTCTGATCAACGCATGGCCGATGCAACATCCCGTCGAGGCGTCGCTGATCTGGTCGGTGCTGATCATCGCCGTGGCGGCTCCTTTGGCGGGGTACTTCTTCAAGCGGCGGAGCACGGAGTAGGCGACGGCCGGCACCCCGCACCGTGAGGTAGCGTCCCGCCCTCAAAGGGCGATGGGCAGGCATGGACGAACTCCACGGTGAGGGTCAGGGTGGTGAAGATGAGGCAGGATTCCGTCCTGTCTCCGATGACACCGACGAGACGAATGGCGGCCCGTCGCCCGACCTGAATCAGCTGAACCACCTGAACCACCTGAACCAGTTGGGTCAGGTGGATCCGATTCCTCCGGATGTCCTACAACCTCGCGGAATCGATACTTCAATAATTTCGCCCGCAGTGGGTCCCGGTCCCTCCACGGTGGACCTCGCGGACACCCCGTCGACTCCTCCGTTACGGCGAAGGACTCGGACCCTCCTCATGGGCGGCGTTGCTCTCGTAGTGATCGCCGCCGCACTCGTCATCGGCGTTGTCGTGTCGCGTGGGCCGTCGGTGCCCGGAGCCGGAGTCGCACCCGCGGTCGTCGTCGTCTCGGCGACGCAGGCCACCCTCGCCCAGCACACGGCCGATCTCACGATCGGCGGATCGCTCGTGGTCGGTGGGCAGAGCGTCCCCGTACTCGGCACGGGCAGCCTCAACTTCAAGACGCACCAGTTCTCCGGCACGTTCACCATCCAGGCCGCCTCGCAGTCGGTGACCGAGAAGGAGCTGGAGTCAAACGGGCACGAATACGTCGCCATGGACATCGACGGCGTCACCATGTCCCAGCTGACCGGCGGTGCACACTGGGTCGACGTGCCCTCCGCAGACAGGGGGTCTAGCTCGCTCGGGGCAGGGGATGTGGACCCGCAGAGCGATCTCCGCAACTTGGTGGCGAAGGGCGCAAAGGTCGAGTCCCTCGGGACTTCGACGCTGGGCGGCACGACCGTCTCAGAGTACGCAGTGAGACAAAGCCGGGCCGAAGTGATGCAACGTCTCAAACAGGAGATCCGGTCCGGGGCCGTACCGAAGCAGGACGAACGAGCGGCTCTGAACGCGGCCAAGAGTGTGGGCATACCGGCGGTGGACGTCTTCATCGACGGCTCCGGCGTGGTGCGCCAGGAATCCACTGTGCTCGCGGGCGGATCGAGTGGTGAGTCCGGCACGATTCAGATGACCTTCCACCACTACGGGGCGCCGGTGAACATCGAGGCTCCTGCCGCGAAAGACGTCATCAGCTTCAGCCGGTTCCTCCAGGACTTGAGCGCGTACTCGACCGCACTCGGGGGCACGCGGGCGTAGGGCCTCGCAAGCTGGCGTTCGAGCTCGGTGAAGACTTCAGCGATCGCTGGTGTCTCCAGGGCTCCATTCCGGCGACCCACGGTGGCCCGGGTCCAGATATGCGAGCGACGAGCTCGGCGAAGGTTTCGGGCGCTTGAAGGCGGGAGCCGGGTGTACGTTCTGCATCGTGGCGTGGGTCCGAACACTGGCTGTTGGCATGGCCGCTGCGATGGTCATCGGATCGGCGGCTGTGCTGCCCGAGGAGCTGGGCGCGGGCGGCGTGGTGCCGGCGGGTGGACTCCACGCTTTCGGATCGCCGAATTTGAGCTCGGCTGCGAAGTGTCGCCCGGTCGGCCCCGTTCCGACCGTGAGCCCGGGAGGGTACGACGAGCTCAACGGCATTGCGGTTGCCGGCAGCGACGACGTGTGGACTGTCGGCAGATACGTCCAGAAGAACGGTAGGGATCGGGACCTGATTGAGCAATGGACCGGCTCCGCCTTCCAACAGGTGCCGAGCCCGAACCCGCAGCCAAACGACGTGCTGCTCGGGGTGACAGCAGTGTCCCCCACCGATATCTGGGCGGTGGGCGAAACGTGGTCCGCCAAGTACGAGGTCTTCTTCCCGCTCGCCGAACACTGGGACGGCCAGGCATGGAGTGTGGTGTCGACCGCCGACCTGGCCTCGGGTTCGGGGTCGTTCTCCAACGTTGCCGCGGTGTCCGCCGATGACGTGTGGGCTGTCGGGACACAATTCAGTGGGCCGGGCTACGGCGCCCGCTCCACCCTCGTCGAACACTGGGACGGAACTTCCTGGCAGGTCGTCGCCAGCCCGAATCCCGGCAACGGCAGCTACCTGAGCTCCGTCACCACCATCTCCACCGACGACGTGTGGGCCGTGGGCAGCTCCTACGTCAAATCGAAAAGCACCGTCACGTTGACGGAGCACTGGGACGGATCACAGTGGTCCGTGGTGCAGAGTCCGGACGTGGACATTGAGGACAGCCTGGAGTCGGTGTCCGCGGTGGACGCGACGGACGTGTGGGCGGTCGGGGATTACTTCGAAGACACGAGCGGTGGCAGTCTGACCTTCACCCTGACCGAGCACTTCGACGGCACGCGGTGGAGCGTCGTGGCGAGCCCCAGCCCGACCGACGACAACAATCTCCTTGCGGTCACGGCCGTCGGAAGTGACGACGTATGGGCCGTGGGCGGTGCTGCGGCCACGCAGGCGGCACTGGTCGAGCACTGGGACGGGACCCAATGGAACGTGGCTCAGGAACCGTATCGCCACGGTTCTGACAACTTTCTCTACGCGGTCGATGCTGGACCGGCACCGGGGGTGTGGGCCGCCGGTACCCTTCTCAACCAGCAGACGCTCGCCACCCACTACTGCAAAGCCTGAGGGACGAGCTCACAAGGAACAGCGGCGAGGAATATCGGTCGTTCGTCTTGGATCCGCTCAATCCGCTACCGAGTTCGCCGAGCCGGAACACGTCGCGACGGTTTCGCCACTCGTGTATCGGCCGCGGGACTGGCGAGTTGACGTTCGAGGTCGGTGAAGGCGTCGACGATTGCCGGCGCGTCGAAGGCTCGATTGCAGCGAACCACTGTGACCTGGGGGCGGGCGGGGCCTCGACCTGGCGCCCCCAACCGACGGGTACGCAATAGTGGGTGGCCAAGAGTCCATTAACGGTAGATGAAATACCGCCTATAGTCTGCCGGACCGGCGGCAGCTCAAGCCTCGGGCGGAAAAGTAAACGAGGAGGAAGCAAGCATGAAGTTTCGTATTTTGCTCGGCGCAATGGTGATGATGATGGCGTCCCTGGCGACGACGGCGATCGGGTTGGCGGGCACCGCAAGCATCGCGAGTGCCGATTCCGCCAACTCCACCGTCAACTCTCCGAGGAGCACGCCGATCTGCGGGAGCCACGAGGGGGCAGTGGGAGCCGACCTCTCAGGGACCTACCACAACCTCACCGTCACCCAGACCGCGTATGTGCGCAAGAGGGACACGCTCAAAGTGACCGGCAACCTCACGCTGGCACCGGGCGCGTGCCTCGACGCCTTCAGTCTGGGAACGGTGGTCGTGGGCCACAACGTGACGGTAGAAAAAGGAGCGACGCTGGCGCTCGGTTGCGCGCCTGGCTCCAACGGCCCCCCTGGGATTCGGCCGTGCGGGTACAGCGTTGCCAATGACACCGTCGGAGGCAACATCACTGCGGACCAGCCACTGACCATGTACCTCACTGCGGTAACCGTCGGCGGGAATGTGATCTCCGAGGGTGGCGGCTTTTCCGCACCCGGCCTCAGCTTTCCGGTGAAGAGCATGAACATCGGGGGCAACCTCGTGCTGCAGGGTTGGACCGGAGGCCCAGGCGCATGGATCGGCGCGTTGCGCAACCAGGTCGCCGGCAACGTGGTCGTGAGCGACAACGTCGGTCACAGACCCGGCGACGATGGCATCGCGAACGACTCGACCGAGATAGACGGGAACACGGTCGGCCACAACCTGGTCTGCGAGAACAACACTCCGCCGGCTCAGTACGGCGACGCTTACAACCCGGCAGAGGGCAACGGTCCCAACGTGGTCGGCCACGAGGCGATTGGCGAGTGCGCCGACTTGACCACTCCACCAACGGCTTCGTAGCCATTTCGTAGCGACTCCTGCAAAGCAGCGGCGTCCAGTGATGGGCGCCGCTGCTTTCGCGATCCGGAACTGGCGTCACAGCTCACCGGTGAGTCGGCCAGATCGACGCTCGGCGTTGCCAGACGTATTGACGCACGTCCTCTCGAATTGATCCGTTGAGAGAATCAGGCGCACGGTGGTTCCGGGGAACCTGAGTGCCCGAGGCCGACAACTCTGCGACATCGCTAGCCTGCTGAACCATGACCGCAGAACCCTGGCTCGGAGACGCCTGCTCGTTGGTCGACGCCTTCCGCGCCGGCACCATCTCCCCCACCGAGGCGCTCGAAGGGTCGCTGGCGGCGATCGAAGCGTCGTCGCTGAACGCCGTGTGCTTCGTCGACGAGGATCGGGCGCGGGCGTCAGCCGCCTCAGCCGACGTGGGCCAGCCCTTCGGCGGCCTTCCCATCGGGGTCAAGGAGCTCGATCCGGTCGAGGGCTGGCCGCTGACCGAGGCCTCGCTCGTCTTCAAGGACCGCATCTCGGGCTACGACGGCACCATGACGGCGAGGCTGCGATCGGCCGGCGCCGTCCTGGTGGGGCAGACGACCGCGTCGGAGTTCGGCGGGATCAACTGCACGTACACCCGACTGCACGGCGCAACCTCGAACCCCTACGACCTCGAGCGCACGCCCGGTGGGTCGTCGGGAGGTTCGGCTTCATCCATCGCGGGCGGCCTTCTGCCGATCTGCACCGGCGGCGACGGCGGGGGATCCATCCGCATCCCGGCCGGCTTCACGGGGTTGTTCGGGCTGAAGGCCACCTTCGGGCGGATCCCGAAGGGGCCGCACACCGAGATAGAGCCGTTGACCGCCGTCATCGGGTGCCTGTCCCGCTCCGTGCGTGACACGGCGCGCTGGTACGACGTCTGCAACGGGGCCGACGAGTACGACCCCTTCTCGCTCCCGCGGGTCGAGGGTTGGGAGGCGGGTCTCGGTCGGCAGGAAGTCCGGGGCATGCGGGTCGCCATCTCGATCGACCTCGGTGCCGCCGTCGTCGCCGCAGCAGTCCGGGAGAAAGTAGAGGAGGCCGCGGATCTTCTGATCAAGGACGCGGGTCTGGAGCGGATGGACGTGTCGGTCGACCTCCCGCGCGGTGGTCTGGAGTGGGCGCTGGCCGGGACGGCGAGCCTGCTGGTCGGTCTCGGTGACCTCTATCCCGCCTGTGAGTCCGATCTCACCCCCGAGATCATGCTGGCGGCCAATATCGCCACCAACCACTTCAGCGTGGACACGGCCAAGAACATCGAGGCGTTCCGGCGCGACGTGATCGTGAAGATGGCCGAGATCTTCGAACAGGTGGACTTCCTCATCTGTGCGACCAATCCCGACGTCGCCTTCGGCACGCAGGGGCCGATGCCCACCACCGTCGACGGGAGGGACCTCGTGGCCGAGCTCGGGTTCGAGGCTGCGCTCGGGAACAACGGCGCGCTGACCATCCCGGCCAACACGACCGGGCATCCAGCGGCGGCGATCCCCGTCGGCCTCGTCGACGGCCTGCCGGTCTCCATGCAGATCATCGGCCGCCGCCACGCCGAGCAGCTGCTGCTCGACCTGGCCCGGACTGTGGAGCTGGAGAGACCGTGGCCGCTTGTGGCGCCGGGTGCGCCGATCTGAGGAGCCGTTCAGTCTCTGGAGCCGCTCAGTCTCTTGTGAGAGTTTCTGTTGAATGATGTCGACTGGGCCGTGCCAGAACCGGCGCTGGTTCTCATCACCTCCAGTCTCTCGACGCAAGACGCATCGGAGCTAGGCGATCCCCAGCGATTCATTAAAACAGATTGTATATACTTAAGAATCATCCAATATCTATTGACACATAAGTCCTAATCGATCATCGTCGGAGGAACATGGTCATGATGGCAGCCAAGGAAGAGGATGGACGCAGCGGTGTCGCCCCAGTGGTTCACCTCGAGCACTGGGAGCTCATTCGCGACGACTTGCGGGACCGGATCGTCCGGGGGGATCTGGCGCCGGGCGAGCGGCTGACCGAAGCCGCGTTGGCCGACTACTACCAGGTCAGTACAGGCCCGGTTCGCACGGCGTTAATGAGCCTGGTCCAGTTGGGTCTAGCCGCTACGGCCCCGCGGCGGGGCGCCGTAGTGATGACATTCGACCGTCACGACCTCGATGAGCTTTACGACGTGCTCGAGGCGTTGGAGCAGATGGCGGCGCGCGAAGTCGCCGGCCGGATGAACGAGGAGATCAGGGCGCTTCTGGCGGCACGACTGGAAGAGCTCGAGGCTGCGCAGGCCTCGGGCGATGCGCTGAAGGCGTTCGACGCGGACCTCGTGTTCCACCGGACGATCTGCGAGGTGTCAGGTAACGGGCGGCTGCTCGGCCTCTGGGAGCAGCTGGCCGAGCAGGCTCGGTTCATCATTGCCGCGACGACCCGCTTCAAGCCGTCGACGGCCGCGGCTGGGACCGCGCACATGCCGATACTTGCCGCGCTGGAGACGGGGAACGCCAGGAAGGCGGAGGCGGCCATCAGGATCCACTTCGATGATGCCTATTCCGCCCTGTCGGAGCTGTCCGACGAGGAGCTCGCCGAGGCACTGGGGGGCGAGCGGCCCACCGTGCGTCGCACTACGCCCTAGGACCCAAACCGAAAGGGGACGAATAGATGGCGGGATCAGGAACGCCGTTGGAGAACCGGCGCGGCTTGGGCTCGACCTCGTTAGAAGTGTCCCCTGTCGCGTTGGGCACCATGCAGTTCGGGTGGTTGCTGTCGGACGTGGACTCCATGGAAGTGCTGGATCGGTACGCCGAGCGGGGCGGGAACTTCATCGAGACGGCGGATATGTACGGGGCCAACCAGAATCTGCAGTCCTACGAGAAGGGCAAGGTCCACGTCGGAGTCACGGAGGACATCATCGGCCGCTGGATGAGTTCACGCGCGAACCGCGACGAGATGGTCGTCGCCACCAAGGTCCGGGCGCGCATGTGGGACGGTCCCGACGGCGAGGGTCTTTCGAAGGCCCACATCGTCAAGGCCACCGAGGGCTGTCTGCGCCGGCTGCGCACCGACCGCATCGACCTCTTGCAGGCGCACTGGCCCGATGAGGCCCCCCTGGAGGAAACGGTGGCCGCTTTCGAGGAGCTCGTCACGTCGGGGAAGGTCCGCTACTGGGGCACGTCCAACTTTGCCGCCTTTGGAGCGCTGGACGCGCTCCTCGATGCCGCCCGCGCTGCTGGGGCTCACGGGCCCGTCTGCGAGCAGCCTCGCTACAACCTGATGAACCGGAACGAGTTCGAAGGCTCGCTCCAGGCCATCGTGGAGCGCGAGGGGATGGGCATGATCTGCTTCAGCCCCCTGGCCGGCGGGTTCCTTACGGGTAAGTACCGCAAGGGAGCGCCCCAGCCCGACAGCGTGCGTCGGTCCTTCGTCGGCCAGTACCTCAACGAGCGCGGGTGGACGGTGCTCGACGCGCTGGACGCTGTGGCGACCGCCCACGCGACGACGGTGGCCTCCGTCTCGCTGGCTTGGATCCTCGCTCAGCCGGGTGTGACGGCGCCGGTCGTGGGGGCCAACAGCGCGGAGCAGCTCGAGGGCTGGGTTGCGGCGCCGACCGTGACCCTGGAGGAGGGCGAGCTGGCGAAGTTGTCGGTGCTCGGGTGGGACGGCTCCGAGCCAGAGTTCGTCGCCTGGTAGGCACGCTGAGGTCTGCGGTGGAGGACGAACGACGAACGAGTCGGGGGTGAACGGCATGGAGAGCCAGTACCTAGACCACATCAAGGACCTGCAAGGACGATTGGCCCGAGGGGAGATGCGACTGGCCGACGTCCCGGGCTACCGGCCCGGGCGAGGCCCCGACGTGGAGCTCTGGCACGGAACCGATTATCAGGATTTGTACGCCAAGGTCTACGGCCGGCCGTCGGGGTCGATGGGGATCGGGCGTCTGCGCGAGGTCGCCCTGACCGAGATCACTCCGAATGAGGCCAATCCCCTCTACGCCGAGGATCCGAGCTTCTTCCACAGGTGGTCGATCCCCTACGACCAGCTCGACGTGGCGCGGATGCGCGACCAGAGCCTCGAGTACCAGTCCCGTCTCGAGGAGGCGGGAGTCACGGTCCACCGCGTCGAGTTTCCCGACCCGCCGGTGAGTCCGTTCGGTCCGATGATCTACATGTGGGCGGCCCGCGAGCTGCTCATCCTGAACGGAGGCTCCATCATCCCCAAAATGGGATGGAGCCCGTTCTCCGTGGGCCGCGCCGAGTACCTGGCCTGGTGGGCGCACAACCGTCTCGGCATTCCGCCGATCGCCGCCATCATCGGCAAAGGCGTCTGCGAGGCGGGTCCGACCTTCTTCTTGGCGGAGGACGTGTTCGTCACGGCGCTCTCGGTCGCCTTCAACCAGGAGGGCAACGACCAGCTGATCCCAGTGGTCCGACGCTGCGCTGCGCTCAGCGAGGACGAACTGACCGTCCTGACGCTCAAGTGCGGAAGCTCGCTGTACTTCGATCCTGAGAGCGGCGTCAGCGCCCATCCCGACATGGTCATGGGACCGCTCGACGTGGACAAGGTGATCGTGTACCCGGGGGGGATCGACTAC
This sequence comes from uncultured Acidimicrobiaceae bacterium, assembly GCA_963767195.1. GTDB lineage: Bacteria > Actinomycetota > Acidimicrobiia > Acidimicrobiales > RAAP-2 > Bog-473. The sequence continues at coordinate 21,487 of CAVYDA010000004.1, forward strand.
GAGACGTACTCGTGGCTCCAGCGCCGCGGGTATGAGATCGTCGAGGTCGAGCGAGACGAGCAGATCAGGTACGCGCCGGCCAACGTCACCGTCCTCGAACCGGGCCGGGTGATGATGCACGCGGAAGCGACGAACGCCATCGCGGCCGTCCGCAAGGTGGGCGTGGATGTCGTTCCAGTCCCGTACTCGGAGTTCCCCAAGGCAGGAGGCGGACTCCATTGCTCGACCATGGAGATCTACAGGGATAAGGGACCGTACTCGACTGACCGTTGAGCCAGCGCGCATCACCTCTACAACGCCGCACTGCGCTTCGCGAATCCGTAGTTGGCGCAATCAAATCTCGAAGGAGACACCATGAGTGAAGGACAGTCGGGAGGCACGAGGGCCATTGCCATGGCTCAGTTCGACCACGAGGAGGAAGCTCAGGGAGCTGAGCACGTCCCGATCGAGACGCAGTTCGCCGCGTTCAGCCACATCGGCCACAAGAGCTCTCAGATGTCCGTGGGCACTCGGCTGAAAGAGTGGGTCGCCGAGCTGGAGCTGATCGACAGTCTGGACTTCGACTATTACTTCACCGCCGAACACCATTTCAGCGGTGACTTCGGCCTTTCGCCGTCCCAGCCGGTGACCCTCGCCACGATCGCGAATCGCACAAAGCGGATCCGCTTCGGGCCGATGGTGGTGACACTGCCCCTGAGCCAGCCGCTGCGCGTGGCGGAGGAGATGCTCATTCTCGACCACATGTCCGACGGCCGTCTCGAGGTGGGTGTCGGCCGCGGCATCACCCCTCACGAGCTCATCAGCTATGGGGTGCACCCGAGCGACGCGCAGGCGCGCTTCGCCGAGGGTCTCGAGTTCCTCATCAAGGCCTGGACGATGGACGAGAAGTTCTCTTTCCTGGGCCAGTATTCGCAGTACTTCGACCTGGAGATCCCCTGGCGTCCCTACCAGGACCCGCACCCACCGATCTGGATCCCAACGGCTACCGCGAAGAACGCCGAGGAGTGGGGGCGCCGGGGCTACGCCATTTCGGGATTCTCGTGGCTGGGATTGGACCTCCACCGAGACGTCTTCGCCGCCTACCGTCGTGGCTGGGCGGAGAGCGGTCGGCCTACATCCGACCAGCGGATCGGTTACCTCTCGGCCGTCGTTGTCGCCGACACCGACGAGGAGGCCAAGGCGTTGGCGGAGCAACACTTCCCCGAGATGGTCAGCCTCTTCGACTACGAGGAGGGACGTTCGTACTGGTTCGGCGATACTGACATCAAGCGGGTCTACAAGGGATTGCTGGCGCTCTTCGACAACATCAAGCGGCTCGAGTACTCCGAGCCCGCATACATGATCATCCACGGGAGTCCCGAGACCGTGGTCGAGAAGATCAGGGCGCTGCAGGCCGAGCTAGGCAACAACGTCGTTTTCTCCGAATTCAACCTCGGCCTCATGCCGTGGGCGAAGGTCGAGCGCTCCATCCGCCTCTTCGCCGAACACGTCATCCCGGAGATCAGAGCCAAGGCGGGTGAGTTCACCCCCGAAGCGGCGGCCAAGGTGACTGAGAATCCATCGGTACCGATCCGCTAGGGATGGCATGACGACGACAGCCCCAGCACGAGTTCTGCAGCCTGGCCGATCCAGTCTGACAACGAGTGTCCGCGGACTGTTCGTCGACCTCTACGGAGCAGAGCATCCCCGGCACGACGAGGTGCTCCTGTTCGTCCACGGTGCCGGGTGTGGTAGCTGGTACTGGGAGAACGCCGCCCCCCGGCTCGCCGCGGCCGGATGGCAATGCGCCGCCCTCAATTGGCGGGGTCACCACCGGTCGCGCCCGATAGCCGACACCGAACTCGGCGCCTGCACCGTCTACGACTATGTGGAAGACATAGACGAGGTCGTCACAGAGTTGGAGCTGTCGGCCTTCATCACCGTGGCCCACAGCATCGGCGGCCTGGTCGCCCTCAAGCACGCCGAGGTCGGCTTCGGCCAGCCGCTGGGACTGGCGCTCTACTCACCGGCTCCCACGCAGGCGGTCAGCGGGTACGACTTCCCGTCCTACGGACCGGGGCGCTGCGTACCCTCCTTCGACCGTAACGCGGCGAGGTACTGGTTCTTCTACGACATCTCGGATGAGGACCTCGACCGCTACGTGGGCCTCCTCGGCCCCGAGTCCAGCACGGTGCTCGATGCCTCCGGGCGGACCACGATCGACGTGTCACCGGCCCGGGTGTCGGGCCCGGTGCTCGTGGTGAGCGCCGCCTGTGACGTGATCCAGGGACCCAATGCCGGCCTCGACCATGCCATGGCGCGCGAGTTCGGTGCCGAGTACAGGGTGGTGCGCAACCACGGCCATCTTCTGCTCGTCGAGAATCGGTGGGAGGACGGGCTCGGGCCGCTTCTCGGTTGGCTCGACTGCCACTTTTCCGCGTCGGTCGCCCAGTGATGCGCCCGCCGGGCGACCGCCAATGGTGATGGTGGCTCCCTATAGTCGCCCCTCCTCGACGGATTCGGGGTGCCCGCCGGAGGGCGGGACAAGTCGCGCAGCGGTGCTCCATGGATCGTCGGTCAGACCAGCAACAACGAACAGAAGAGGGGAAACGCAGATGATGCGACGCATTCGAAGAAGGCACAGCGCGGTGAGGGCCACGGCCGTCCTGGCGGCGGTGACGATGGGGGTGACCGGGCTGTCGGTGCTGGCGACCCCCTCTATGGCCGGCGCGGTCTCGAATCGGACGGTGGGGCTCCTCCTCACCGGGCCGACGAACGACAAGGGCTACTACGAGGACACCAACGCCGGCCTCATGCAGGCGGCCAAGGCGCTCCACGTGAAGACTCACGTCATCTCCAACGCCGGATTCGACGAGTCCACGCTGGTCAGTGATGCCCGCGACCTCGCCGTGGCGGGGGCGGGGCTCGTCATCGGTGACGGGGGCACGGGTGCTGCCTTCCAAGCAGTGGCCCCGCAGTTCCCGCACACGCAGTTCGTTGTGTTCACCGCGCCCAACCCGAAGCAGTCGATCAAGAACCTCCACGCGTACCTTACGGAGCAGGGGGTCACCTCGTACATGTTGGGCGTCCTGGCCGGCAAAATGACCAAGGACGGCCACGTCGGGTTCATCGGGGGGTATCAGGACTCGCCGAGCGGTGAGGCACAGGCTGGCTTTGACGCCGGTGTCAAGGCTTCGAACCCCAACGCGGTCACCTCGAACGTCATCGTTGGTAGCTACAGCGACCCAGTCGGTGCGAAGTCCGCTGCTTCTTCGGAGATTGCCAACGGCGCCGACGTTCTCTACGGCTACGTTGACGCTGGCCTGGTAGGCGTAGTCCAAGCTGTGCAGGCGTCGGGCAAGCCGATCAGCGTGATGAGCGCTACTGGCACCGTCGCCGACCAGAACCGCCGCTGCCAGCTCGGGCAGTCCGTTTACGCTCAGGCGTACCAGAATGTGCCGCTCGTGTTTCACGACATGATCAGCGCGTACCTCGGAGGCCACCTGCCCAAGGGCACCTACTACTACGGCGTCGGCAACACGGCCATCCAAAAGGTGACCTTCTGTCCGGCGCACACGAACGCGGCCCAGAACGCGCTGATGGTGTCCACGGCCAAGCAGATCTCGTCCGGCCACACGACATTGGGCAGCAAAATCACGGGGAAGTAGCACGGTCTTGCCATCTCGGGCGAGAGTGGACGGCGCCGCGGTCACTGGGGCCGCGGCGCCGCGTCTCGCCCTCAGGGGGATCACGAGACGATTCCCCGGGGTACTGGCCAACGACGATGTGACGCTCGACGTGCACCCGGGCGAGATCGTGGGCATTCTCGGCGAGAACGGTGCCGGCAAGACCACCCTGATGAACATCGTGTCGGGCCTGATTCAGCCTGACGCCGGCGAGCTGTGGATCGACGGCGTCCGCGCGCACATCAAGAACCCGATGGACGCTTACCGACTGGGCATCGGCATGGTGCACCAGCACTTGCTCCTGGTGCCGGGCATGAGTGTGGCCGAGAACGTGTCCATCGGGCTTCGCGGCAAATACCCGGTCCTGGCCGGCCTGCGGCACGTGACCGACCGAGTCAGAGAGGTGTCGCAGCGCTACGGGCTGGACGTCGACGCCTCCGCACCCGTCGACTCACTCTCCCTCGGAGTCCGGCAGCGGGTGGAGATCGTGAAGGTCCTCTGCCACGAGCCGAGCCTCCTCGTGCTCGACGAGCCCTCGAGCATCCTGACGCCCGGCGAATGGGCCGAGTTGGCCCAGGTGCTGCGTTCGCTGGCCGCCGATGGGCGCAGCATCGTGCTCATCACCCACAAGCTGGAAGAGCTCTCCGACGTCACCGACCGCATCTACGTGATGCGGGACGGGGCGGTCGTCGGCCAGGTGAGGACGTCCGAAGCAGACTCCCACCAACTGGCCCGAATGATGGTCGGCCGAGAGGTGGTCCTCCGGATCCACCGCGATGAGGTCGAGCCCGGCGGTGACGTCCTCCGTGTCGAGGGACTGGGTCTCCGAGCGCGACGGGCGTGCGGTGCTGAGAGACATCACCTTCACCGTCCGCGAGCACGAGATTTTCGCCATCGCCGGCGTGGACGGGAACGGGCAGAACGAGCTGGTCGAGGCGATCGTGGGTTTGGCACAGCCCTCGGACGGATCGGTGTGGTTCTTGGGGTCGACGGAGCACTGGGATCCCCGCGCCTTCATGACCAGGGGGGGCGGCGTCGTCCCGGCCGACCGCCACGAGTTCGGAGTCGCCCTCAGCCTCTCGCTCGAGGACAACTTGATGATGACTTCCTTTGACGCGCCGCGTTACTCCCGTCATGGCCTACTGCGAAAAAAGGAGATCGACCGGGAGTGCACCGCCCTCATCGGCGACTTCCGCATCAGGACTCCCAGCGGTGACGTCCTCCTGCAGCAACTTTCGGGGGGGAATCAGCAGCGCGCCATCCTGGCCAGGGAGATGAGCCGGCGTCCGCGACTCATGGTGGCCGCGCAGCCGACGCGGGGTCTGGACGTGTCAGCCATCGAGTTCGTGCACTCCCTCCTGCTCGAACACCGGCGGGAGGGGGGAGCCATCGTCCTGGTCTCGACCGAGCTGAACGAGGTGCTCGCCCTCGGGGATCGGATCGGCGTCATGGTCGACGGTCAGATGCGGGGCATCCTCCCGTCCGCCGACGCCAACCCGGAGGTGCTCGGCCTGTTGATGGCTGGTGCGGGGGCGCCGGGATGAAGGACAACGTCCTCACCCGCCGGTCTACCGAGATCGCCATGGCGACCCTGGCCGTCGTCATCGGGATGGGGCTCTCCCTCCTCATCATTTGGGCTACGGGGTCACCGGTGAGCCCGACGGCCAGCGCCTTCCTCACCGGTTCCTTCGGCAACGGCGCGGCGGTCGCGGCCACAATCGCCCGCGCGGGTCCGCTCATCATGGTCGCGCTCTCGTGGATCGTCGCGATCCGAAGCGGGCTCTTCAATATCGGGCAGTCGGGACAGCTCTTGATCGGCGGTGTCTGCGCCACATTCGCCGCGCTCTATTTTCACCTGCCCGTCGGGCTGGCTCTCGTCGTCGCCGTAGTGGCGGCCGTCGTGGGAGGCGCCCTATGGGCGGGCATCGCCGCCGTGCTGCGCCAGAACTTCGGGGTGAACGAGATCGTCTCGACGCTGCTGCTGAGCTTGATTGCCACCCAGGTCGTGGCCTGGCTCGACCGTGGCCCGCTGAAGCAGAGTGGACAGCCACAGCCGCAGTCGGCTCCCATTCCAGCCGGAGCGCAATGGCCGCAGCTCGTGCACAGCACAGGCCTGGACTACGACATCTTCGTGGTGCTCGTCGTGATTGTCGCCATCCAGGTGCTGCTCAGCCGGACGACCTTCGGCATGCGCATGCGCTATGTGAGTGCCAACGAGCACGCGGCGCGGCTATCCGGCATACGGGTGAACCGGGTGAGGTTCTGGGCGTTCGTCCTGTCGGGCGCCCTCGCCGGCTTCGTCGGTGCCTCCCTGATCGTCGGGGGACAGACCCACATCTTCAGCGACGGCTTCGACTCGAACCTGGGGATCGAAGGGATCGTGGTGGCCCTCATCGCCATGGAGTCACCAATCGGTTGCATACCAGCGGCCCTTCTGATCGCTGCCCTCCACCAGGGCGGGGGATACGTCGAGGCCGTCGTCGGCGTTCCGTCCGACATGGTTCTTCTGGCCGAGGGGATCGTGGTGATCCTCGTTGCCGGGACGGCTTTCGTCGTGGACCGGCTAAGGGCGGAGCGCGTCGACAGCGCGCGCAGCCCCGAACGCGCTGAGCTCGAGAGTGTCCCCGAGGACCTTGTCCCCGATCCCGTGCCGGCGGTCGACGGGTCATCCGCGCTGGGCGCCCAGGTCGAGCAGAGGACCTGATGGCACCCTTCGACCAGAACCTCCTCACCGCCATCGTGCTGCTCACAACGCCGATACTGATTGCCGCCGTCGGCGAGGGCATCTCGGAACGCGCGGGGGTCCTCAACATCGGCCTGGAGGGGATGGTCCTGGCCGGCGCATTCTTTGCGTTCTGGATGGCCGAGGCCGTGCACTCGTTTTGGCCCGGCGTCCTGATGGGTGCGCTCGCAGGTGCGGGCCTGGCGGTGATCATGGCGGTACTGAGCATCAATGCCCGGGCCAATCAGGTCGTTGTGGGCGTGGGTATCTGGATCCTCGGACAAGGCCTGACAAGCTTCCTGTTCCGCCAGGAGTTCGGCCAGCAGCAGCAGATCGTCCTCCCTCTGCCGCGGAACCTGGCTATCCCCGGGCTTTCGGCCATACCAGGCGTGGGCAAAGCGCTGTTCGACCAGATACCACTGGTCTACTTCGCCTATCTCCTCGTACCTGTCATGTGGTTCGTCCTGTACCGCACGACGTGGGGACTCCGCATCCGCTCGGCCGGCGACCTGCCCGACGCCGCCGCCGTTGCCGGGTGGAACGTGCGGTGGATCCGCTGGGCGGCCACCCTCGTAGCCGGCCTGCTCGCCGGCGTCAGTGGCGCGTTCCTGTCGATCAGTCAGGTCGGAACGTTCTTGCCCGGGATGAGCAACGGGCGAGGGTTCCTGGCCATCGCGGCTGTCATCTTCGGCGCCTGGCGTCCGCTCGGGATATTGGTGGCGTGCCTCGTGTTCGGCTTCGGGGACGCCCTGCAGCTGCGTCTCCAGGGCCTCCCGGCGGTGCCGTGGGCGGTCTGGTTCGTCCTTGCCCTTGTCATCGCCGCGTTCGCCCTCTACGGGTTCCGCGCCGATACCGCTCCGAGGGCTGGGGTGCATTGCGCCAGTCACGCGCGATAGTGGCCTACTGCACCATCGCAGTGCTGCTGGCGCTCGCCGTACGACATCCCTATGTCACCCTGCCCAGCCAGGTCTGGCTGGCGATGCCTTACGTGCTGGCGCTCGTCGCCCTGGCCGCCTTGCGCCGACGGTCCGCCGTGCCCCGCTATCTGACCGTTCCGTTCGTGCCAGGAGGGAGTACGGCCTGAGGGCGACCAATGGCCTCCGCGCCCGCACGGGTTCAGAGGGAGGAGAGATATGCCGAATGCGACAACCGTTCTGATGGGCCGGGTGGTGGACGGTTCAGGTACGGCACCGATAGAGGAAGGGGCAGTGGTCGTCGTGGGTGACCGCGTCGGCTGGGTGGGTCAGGCGCGGGATCTGCCGGTCTACGACGAGTCCGACGACTTGGGGGTGCTCGACTTCCCCGACTGCACCATCCTGCCCGGCCTGGTGGACGCTCATATCCATATCTCATTCGGCGAAGCGCGCTCCGAAGAGGAGCTCGCCTTCCACACCCCGGTCGAGTACCGGGCGATCAGGGCCGCCTGGAACGCCGGCAAGGTGCTACGGGCGGGTGTGACGAGCGCCTCAGACGCCGCCTCCACCTACAACGTGGCGGCGGCCGTGCGCGACGCGATCGAGGCCGGCCTGGTTGAAGGACCCCGATTGGCGGCCGCCGGCCGCCAGCTGACCAGTCACCAGGGCCTCGAGGACGCCTTCATGAGCTCAGTTCCCTTCCCCGAAGGTCAGGCCGGTGTCCTGGTGCGCAGCCCAACCGAGATCGTCGAGCAGGTCCGCGTCCAGGTGAAGGACGGCGTAGATCTCGTCAAGGTGTCGGGATCGAGCGATGCCGTCGTGTCGGGTCAGCCGATCGATGGGGCCGCCTTCACCAACGAGGAGTTCGCGCTGGTCGCCGCGGAAGTGCACCGACTCAACCGCAAGTGCACGGTTCACGCCCGCTCGGGCGAGTCGGTGCTGGGCGCCGCGCGCGCCGGGTTCGACTGGATCATGCACGCCTCCTTCATCACCGACGAGGGGATCGATGCCGTCCTGGCCCGGGACATCCCGATCGTGCCCGTGTTGACGCTGCTCTCCAACCTCTTGGCGGCATCGGAGGGACGTGAGAGCCGGACCGTCGACCTGGTCAAGCGCGAGCTCGATGCCGCCACGGAGAACTTGACCCGCGCCCACGAGCGCGGCGTCCGCATGCTCGCCGGATCGGAGAGTGGATGGAGCCTGGTCCCGTACGGCCAGTGGCACGCCAAGGAGCTCGAGCTCCTGGTCACACACGTCGGCCTGTCTCCGATGGAGGCCATCGTGGCGGGCACGAGCGCTGCCGGCATCACCGTTCCCCGATGGTCCCACGAGATCGGGCAATTGACGCCGGGCTACCTGGCCGACCTGCTCGTGGTCGAGGGCGACCCGACGCGGGACATTCGCGTCCTGCAGCAGCCCAGCCGGCGTCGGATGGTCATGCAAGGGGGACGAACGATTGACCTCGGCGGCCAGCGGGAACGGACGACCGTTCACCCGTTCGAAAAGCACCACCTGTACCTCGACGGGCGCCTCATGTTCGATGAGGAGACAGGTCAGGGCGTGGTGGCGCCGTGAGCAAGACCGATGCCAATCGAACCGCGGACGACCCTGCCCAGGGCTCCCACGACGCAGTGGTCGCCCGACCGCTCAGGGTGGTCAACGACGGGTTGGGTGAAGACCCGCGTGCCGAGATCCCTGAACTGGGATTCCGCGAGTACTGGTACCCAGTGGTGGGCGTGGAGGAGCTGTCGACCCGGTCGCCGTTGCGCGTCGACCTACTCGGCGAGCGTCTGTGCGTGCTCAAGGGCCGGAGCGGCCCCGCCGTGCTCAGTGACGTATGCCCCCACCGCGGTGCCAGCCTCTCGGCGGGCCGGTGCCACTACCGGGGCACTGTTCCTGCCCGTACCACGGCTGGACTTTCGACGAGACCGGCGCGTGCGTCGCTGTCCTCTCTGAAGGCCCTACATCGAACATCCCGGGCCGGGTGGGAGTGCGGCAGTACCCCACGAAGGTCATCGGCGACGTTCTCTTCGTTTGGATGGGCCAGAGTGAGCCGGCCACGCCGGAACGAGATCTTCCCCCCGAGCTCTTCGACGGCAGCGTCGTGTTCCACGACGAGACCCGGTGGCCGACCAATTCGCGCGTGGCCCTCGAGAACATGAACGACAACCACGTGCGCTACGTCCACCGCAACGCCCTGCAGCTGCTCATGCTTCCGTTCGGGAAGATCTCCCTCGCCGGCGCCCGGTCGATCATCAACGGGGGCGGGGTACGGCTCACGACCTACGCCGACGACTCCCTCAGGTCCCGCCCTTATCGAGAGTGGTTCCCCGGCGTCAGCGGGTACTGGCCCAAGCACCGGTACCGGTTGGCCTGGACGTGGCTGTTCGACCTCAAGCCCTTCCGTTGGATCGCTCTCACCGGGAGCGAGGCCTACCAGGAGGAAGACCCGCCCCACCCGTACTTGGGGGAGACAGAATTGGCCGAGGAGTGGAACCAGGGCCCACACATGCCCGGCATGATGCGAATCGATATGGGTGGTCTGCTCTACACGCGGTGGTGCGTGCCGGTCGATCGCGACTCGACGCGCCTCTTCTACCTCTACGCCGCACGCCCACGGAACCGACGCGAGCTCGCCTTCCTTCGCTACCTGAAGAACCCGATCACCTGGCGGCTGCTGCACACGCGCAATCTCGGGCTCCAGGACGGAGGCGTCCTGCAGGAGACTCGCTACGACACGCCCGAGCGCTTCAGTGCCTTCGACGTCGAGACCGCCGCCTGGCGCCGGCTGGCCATATTGTCAGCCCGCCACGGTGGACGGCACGACCGCATCCCGCCTGATGTGATTCGCCGGATGAATCGCCACGCGACGGGGGTGGACGAACCGTCATGATCAGCTACCCGGCAACCGCCGCGGGGGTCACAACCCGGATCATCGAGCACGGAAGTGGAGACACCGCGCTGGTCCTGGTCCATGGTGTCGGCGCACGGGCCGACCGATGGGTTCGATTCCTACAGCACCTGCCACCCCACGTCCGGGGGCTGGCCTTCGACCTGCCCGGTCACGGCTTCGCCACCAAGGGGCCCGGGCCTGAATACTCCGTGTCGGGCTATTCCGCCTTCCTCGCCGAGCTCCTCCACGTCCTCGGCCTCGACCGACCGGTGGCCATCGGGACATCGCTCGGGGCTCATGTGGTCGCGGCTGCGGAGGTCCAGCAACCTGGGACATTTGACTCGCTCGTGCTCGTCGGTGCGACGGGGATCGTCCCCATCGGCGCCACGGCACGGCTCGCGATCGCCGACCGTTTGGGTGACACCTCGCGGGAGGGCATCGCGGCCAAGCTCCGCTCCGTGCTGGCCGACGAGCACCTCGTCACCGACGAGTGGATCGAGGAGGAGTTCCAAATCAACAACTCGGAGGGGGCTGCCGCATCCTTCCGCGCCTTGGCCGACTACTTCGCCCGCCAAATCGACGAGGACGTCGTGGGTCCCGACTTACGTGACCTGATTGAGGGCCGCGGGACCCGCGTGCACCTCATCTGGGGTGCGCAGGACAGGGCAGTTCCAGTTGAGATCGGCGAGGCCGCCAGCCGCGAGCTCGGAGGACTCCCGCTCACTCAGATCCCCGACACCGGCCACGCCCCGTACTTCGAGGACCCACGTACGTTCACAAAGCGCCTCGGCGAGGCGTTGGAGTGGCCGAATCATGGGGACACTGGACCAAGAGGAGCGGTCGAAATGCGACGCCAGGAGATCGAGGTCGAAGGACTCAATGAACCCATCAGCCACTACGTGGATGCCGTTCGCTTCGGAGACCTGCTGTTCGTTTCGGGCTGTGCGCCAGTAGATTCGGCGACCCGGCTCGTCGGAGAAGACGACGTGGTACTTCAGTGTCGACAGGTCTTCGAAAACTTGAAGGAGTGCCTGGCGGCGGCGGGCCTGACCTTCGCCAACGTGTTGCGGGTGACCGTGTATCTCACGGACATCGATGATCGGGCGGCGATCAATCCGGTGCGCCAAGAATTCTTCGGTACCGCACGACCGGCGAGCACGCTGATTGAGGTTTCGAAGTTGGCCATACCTGGCATGAAGGTCGAGATCGAGGCGATCGCAGGTATCGAGCAGACCTGAGCGGTTCGAAAAGACGGCGACGCTGGCCGAATCGGGAAGTCACATTCATACTGCTTGGCGCCTTCTCGTTGATCGTCGCGGTCGTGGGAGCAGCTCGCCACAATCTCTCGTAAAGGTCTTCGGCAGCCGGCGCACGTAGCCACGACCGCTTCAGCTGCCAACGGGGCGAACCACACGATGAGACGAAAATGACCCGCTTGTACTCCACGGTCGAAGCGGGGCGAGCCTCGGGCCGCCCGTCGGAGCGACGAAAACCGCTGAGCCCGAGCACCCATTCCTCACTGGGTTTCGGCAGCACGTGATCGCAGGAGGGGCCGTGTCGATGGGGTGCAGCTGACCGCCACGTTCGCTTGTGACCCTCTGCGCCTGATCATCGGCGCTACAACATGTGGCCTAGGCTCGCGCCACGGGTACCACATCTTGCGGCTTCACGAGAAGTTTCTGCATGCTGCAATGGGGGCGATTAGCTTCTCGCCGATGTTCGCAACCAATTGGTCCACACATGATCGGGTATGGATCCGTCCGCACAGGTTCGCGGCCGTCCCTTTGCTGATCCTGGCGCTGGTGCTGGCGAGTTTGCTCCTCGCCCCATTGACGAGCGCGCAGGCCTCCGCGGCAATGGCAGCAGGGCCAACAACTTCTCACTACGAGACGAGCGCGTCCGCGGCCGCGCTTTACCTCCAAGGGGAGGCGGCAGGTCAGGCCGGGACCCAAGGGATCGTGGTCTTGGATTTTGGCCGACCCGCCTCCAACGGGACGAGCGACGGCACGTTCGACTTCGCCGCGCAGTGTTCTCTCCTTCGCCGCAATCAGTACAGGCGTTGAGAGCTACATCACGGCCTATTACAACTACGCACCCGCAAACACCACGCTCGATGTGGCTGTCGGCACGAACGACAGCTGCGGTATGTATCAGCCGTGTAGAGGGACCATCTGCGGCTGTCCGGACGAGCCGGAGAATTACATCACTTGGGGGCAAGAACTTGCGCACACGGTGGAGCAACTCGGCCTCTGGTCAGCGCAATTCCGGTCCGTCAACGGGTTCAGCGACACCGTGCGGGTCGTGGCGGGAGACGATGCGGAGCCGGCGTTCGATCCCGGATTCCACAACACTGAATTCGTGATGCAGGGTTACGCACAGGCTGTGGGAGGAAGCTACCCGCCCATGGTCGATTTCGGGTCAGCCGATCCCGGTTTCTGGTCCGAGGACCAGCTGTTTCAGGTAGCCAATGGATTCTCTCCAAATGTTGCGATGCCCGAGATCTACAACTCGAGCCAGATCGGGGAGTGGGCGGCCCTGGTTGCCTATGCCAAGGCCCACTACGGCGAAGACCTGACCATCTTTGGAGTGATGACCAAGGCCGCGAGCACGGACATCGCACAAGTGGCAGTAGTCCAGACATTGAACGCCGTTGGAGCCATCACCGGCCAGGACGACATGCCCTGGGTGTCGACGATCACCTACTGACGGACCTCAATCCGCGGTGCCTCCGCCGGCCTCTATTGCGGCCGCCAGCAGCTCGGGGAAGCTGATGGGTCGTCGAGAAATCGAGCGGCGCGGCCTTCATTCCGGGGGCTTCACGGTGCCCTCAGCCGCGTTGTCGGGAACGGACAACCTCGTCCCCGTCGATGTGCATCGCCCATCCCCATCTCGAGACTCCGATGAGTCCCGAGGAATGTCCGACGGGACATCTCTGCGACGGGGACCAACCCCACGCTCGATGATCCGCTGGCGGTCGGCACTGGTAGGGGGCCTTCGGGGAGCCGGGCGGATCGCGCTCGACTGAGGCAGCTAGCCCCGAGCGATCTGGTTGTCACTGGTTTGACACCCCATTGCAACAGCGAGTGCCAAAAATATCGGCCGTCAGTCAGTTGCAAGCCGTTCTTCCTGAGGAAGGAGGACCGCGGCTGGAAACCACGCTTACACGGTCCCCGGGAGTCCACTCCCCCAGAAAGCCCGTTCACCGGCGTACTGGGCCCCGAGCAGACGCCGAACAGGCCCGACCCAAAGGCCGTCAAGGCCGGAGCTCGGACCGGATCCGGCTTGCCGGCCAGGACATTCCGGGCGTTGGGCCATTACCCCAAGGCGATGATCGAACTGGTGCTCACCGTACTGTCGGTCACCCTTGGCTTGATACTCCTCCCGCCCTTGGGCGTCGACTCCCCGCCTTCGCAAACGGCGATCAAGGCGATCGGGGTATTCCGCTCCGCCAACGTGCCGACATATGTGCTCGACCAGCCAGCCGACCAATCGAAGCACGATGGAGCACAGAACGTCGTGACCATCGGGATGGATATTCCCAAAGGGAGCAAGCCCGTCGCCTGGACTCTGTACATCTTCTATGCGAAGGGGGACCATCTTTCGCACATCGAGCCGCAAAAGCGGTGGCACCGACGGACCGGGCTCGTCCCCCAATGAATGGTCCCTCTCCGGCACGGTGAATCCGGGTTCGAATTCCTTCTCCGAGTTCCGTCAAGGATTCCTCCAAAACTTCCTCATCGATCCGAAGACCCCAACCGACTTCGCCCGGGTTTAGTTCGACGTGTCGGGTCCGGTGAGCAGCCAGGTCATTTCCGGATCGAGGCTCGCGGTCGTCGAACCGATGATCCTGATGGAGAACTCTCTCTATACCGGAGTGTCAGCGACCAGCCAGCAGGCCGCGCCCGCTCCTTTCAACGCCGAGGTGCTCTACAACGCCGGCTCGTACGAGTTGCAGGGAAGCGGACCCAGTGTCACGGGGCCGCCAGCCGACATGAGTTGGGATTGGTTCGGTCAGAGACGGGTTGCAGTCGACGTCTGCCATCGGCGTGAACACGGCCGGCGAGCAGAATGACCAGAATCACCTCTTCCTGGCGGCCGTGTTCTTCGGTCTTTCGGCGGCTGCCGGCGCGGCATTCGCCCTGGAGCTCGTCAACGCAATCCAAGAGCACGGCCGGGAGCGCCGCCGATCAAAGCCGAAGGGCCATCTGGCCGAGAACTTCCAAGCCTGAGTCACGACCGCTTGAGCTTCCACACCGCCAAAGGTGCGAACACCACGATGAGGCCCACCGTCCAGGCGAGCGACGGCCAGAGATACGACGACAGCGATTGCCCCAGCAGTTGCTCGGCCGCCGGCCCGCCCGTGAGCACACGGACGGTGTTGCACATGTAGGTCATGGGCTGGTGCTCGGCGAAGGCCTGCATCCAGCCGGGCATGGTCGAGACCGGCACGTAGGCCGAGGAGCAGAAGCTGAGCGGGAACACCAGGAATGACAGTCCCTGCGCCGCCTGCGGGCTCCCGGCGAAGAGGCCCATGGCGATGAACAGCCACACGAAGGCGAAGCCGTACAGCACGGTCAGCCCGAGCGCCGCCACCGCGCCCGCCGTCGAGCCGCTGATGCGGAACCCGACGGCGAAGCCGACCGCCGTCATGACGACGACGCCCCAGGCCACCAGGGCGGAGTCGGCACCCACCCGCCCCGTGACGATGGAGAGCAGCCGGATGGGCAGGGAGCGCAACCGGTCGAACAGCCCGCCCTGGAGGTCCTCGGCCACCCCGCTGCTCGCGCTCATGCCCTGGAAGAGCACGCCGGTCACCACGAAGCCCGGAACCAGGAAGTCGACGTACGACAGCCCACCCGTGGCCGCGGAGACCGCCCCGCCGAACACGTAGCGGAAGATGAGCAGGAACAGGACACCCTGCGCGGTGCCGGCCACGATGAGGGCCGGGGTGCGGACGAACTTCTTGAGCGTGCGCGCCGCCACCTGGCCCGAGGCCGCGAGATAGGCCGCCCCCGAGTTCTCCGCCGTGCCACGCCCGAGAGCCACGCCATCGGCGCGATCGAGTGTGATGTCCATGGTCATGCTGCGTCCTCCTTCGTTCCTGCGTCCGTCGTTCCTGCATGTCCGTGCGATCCGTGTCGTCCGTGCGCCGTTTCGCCGCCGTCTTCCCCGTCAGCGCGAGGAACACCTCGTCCAACGTGGGTCGCCGTAGCGAGATGTCCTCCACCTCCACTCCCGCGTCGTCGAGCGCCCGCACGACGAGCGGCAGCAACTTCGCTCCACCCGGTGCGGCCAGCGAGCACTGGTGCGTCGCCGGGTCCGTCACCGGTTCGCCGGTTGCCTCGCCGGTAGGAAGCGCGCGGAGAACCGACGCGGCGCGCTCCATCGTCGCCACGTCGGCGGTGTGCAGCTCGATCACGTCCGCACCCGCCCGGGACTTCAGCTCGCTCGGCGTCCCCTGGGCGATGACGCGGCCGGCGTCGATGATGACGATGGTGGCCGCCAGATGGTCGGCCTCGTCGAGATACTGCGTCGTCAGCACCACGTCGGTCCCGTCCACGCTCATCTCGCGCACGGCGTCCCACACCTCGAGCCGGCTCCCGGGATCGAGCCCCGTCGTCGGCTCGTCGAGCAGCAGCAGCCGGGGATTCCCGACGAGGCTGGCCCCGAGGTCGAGGCGCCGGCGCATGCCGCCCGAGTACGTCTTCACGAGCCGGTCCGCCGCGCCGGTCAGGTCCATGCGCTCGAGGATGCTGCTCCGCGCCGGTGACCGCCTGCTTCCGGCCCCGGCCGTACAGGCGGGCCACCATCACCAGGTTCTCCCGCCCGGTCATCATCTCTTCGACCGCGGCGGACTGGCCGGCCAGGCCGATCATGCGCCGGACCGCCATGGAGTCCTCGACCACGTCGTGGCCGCCGACCCGCAACGTGCCGCGGTCGGGAGCCAGCAACGTGGCGACCATGCGGATGAACGTCGTCTTGCCGGCGCCGTTCGGACCGAGGATGGCCACCGGCTCGCCGGGTGGCAGGGTGAGGCTGAGCTCCGAGAGGGCCTGGACCTTCCCGAAGCACTTCGTGAGGCCGTCGGCCTCTATGAGGGCGTGCATGGGCGCGCCTCCTTTCGCGTCGTGCGTGATTGCCGCGTCGTGCGGCCCGCCGGGCACGCGGGTCGTGCAGCGCCGTTCCGACGGGAAGTGCCTACGCTGCGTGTGCTTCCTCGGGCGCAGGTCCTCGGGGATCGAGCTCGTGGTGTGTGGGCTCGGGGCCGCGTGGCAACACGCGGCCCCGGGTCGTTCGTTCGCGGGAGGTCGAAGTTGAACTCCACCTCCTCTGGGTCGAATTCGTCGGTGTGGAAGTCCGCCACAACTCGAAGCCTTCGAGCTCGCCGCAAGAGATCTCCTCCGCGAGGCCGCTCACGAACTTCAGCTCGGCGGCGAGCTGCTGCTCCTCGTACTCGGCCTCGAGCTCGAAGAGGCGGGGCAGTCCGGCGTCGCGACCGGCTTTCATGGCGCCGCGCATGCCGGCGAGCTTCACCGTCAGGGCGTCGGCCCTCGAGCGCAGCGCCATCAGCGCCTCGTCGGGAGGGAGCGAGGGGAGGAACGACAGCCCCGCCATGAATGCGGGGTACTCCTTGGCCGGCACGCCGATGAGCTCGGTCATCCAGTCGTTCATCTCCCGCACGCCGTCTTCGGTGATCTCGTAGACCGTTCGTTGAGGCCGCTTGCCCTCGCGCAGGGTGCCGGTCGCCTTTATGAAGCCCTTCTTCTCCAGGCCCTCGACGACGGCATAGAGCGAGCCGTAGTTGAGGCGCACGCTCTCCTGCTTGGCCCGCTGACGCAGCGTCTGGGCCACCTCATAGGGGTGCATCGGCTTCTCGTAGAGGCACACCAGCACAGCCAGGGCCAGGGGATTCGTACGGGACCAGCGGGGCATGGCAGTCATAATATTCTATTTCGAATATTTGGTCAAGATTATTCACTCCTGGCCAGCCCTACCCGCGACGAAATGATAAGGTGGTCCTGATTGGACCACGTAGAATCGGACCAGTGCTGAACGTCGAACTCGAACGCATCGAAGCCCTCGAGCTGCTCGGGATGACGTTGGCCCACCTCAACGACGCCGAGACAGGGTCGAGATGTCGCCCCGAATCCTCCTGATGACGATTCGAGACAAGCTCGCCAGGCGCACTCAGGGAGGAAGGATCATGAGTTACACCGAGTCACAGGTGTCGGCGGCCACCACCGTGATGGAGAAATACCGGGGATCCGCCGAAGGAGAAGTCGGCGCCGGTCTCGTCGTCGTAGGTCTGAGCGCGGAGCGAGTCTCCAAGGAAGCGCGGATCCGAGACGACACGATCCGCGTGGCCCATCGAGCCGGGGCGTCGCTCCGACAGCTGGCGGACGTTTCCGGTCTGGACCGGAAGAGCGTGTCCACGATCGTCTCGAGGGGCACCGTCTCAGGGGACACGGGCACAAAGAACAGAGGCTGACCAGCCCTCCGAACCACGATGGGCGCTCGGTAGCATTCGTCCGTGGACGACGTCTTGGACGTCAGGTACGCCCGGACACCCGACGGATTGCACATCGCATACGCGACCTTGGGCGACGACGGCCCACCCGTGGTGCTTCTCATGGGGGTGACCACCCATCTCCGCATCTACTACGAGGAACCGGTCGTCCGCCGGTTCTACGAACAGCTCGCGTCCTTCTGCCGGCTCGTCCTCCTCGATGAGCGTGGTGCAGGTATGTCGGATCCGGTTCCCCTCTCCGACCTCCCCACCCTCGAGGAGCGGATGGACGACGTGGAGGCCGTCATGGTCGAACTCGCACTCGAGAGGGCGACCATCATCGGACTCGACCACGCCGGCCCGCTGGCGCTCATGTTGGCGGGCACGCATCCCGAGCGTGTCGATCGACTCGTCGTGTACGGGTCCTATGCCGCGCTGGCCAACGACGAGGCCTATTCCGTCGGAGCGCCGGCCGAGGTGCTCGACCAGCTTGCGTCGACGCTCGGTGAGAGATGGGGAACGGCGTATTACCTGAAGCGGATCGCGCCGTCCTCGGACGAGGCGTTCCGGGAGCGCTGGGCCCGTTACAGTGCCAACTCCGCCAGCCCTGGGCAGGCGGAGGCACTGTTCCGCCGGAACTTCGCCAGCGACGTCAGACCGGTCTTGGGCGCGATCACGGCCCCGACCCTGGTGCTGCACCGCCGAGGCGATCGGCTGTATCCCCCCGACCTCGGACGGTACATCGCGGAGCACATCGAGGGGGCGAGCTTCGTCGAATTGGAAGGATCCGACTCGTTTCCATTTTTCGGCGATGTCGACGCTCTGGTGGGGGAGATCTCGGAGTTCGTCACGGGTGAGCGGACCGTGCAGGGCATCGACCGGGTGCTCGTCACGATCCTGTTCTCGGACATCGTCGATTCGACCAAGGCCGCCACAGGGTTGGGCGACCGCCGGTGGCGAGAGCTTCTCGACGACCACGACGCGATGGTTCGTCGACAGCTGAGCCGGTTTCGAGGCCGAACCGTCAAGCAAACGGGTGACGGTGTTCTCGCCGCCTTCGATGGCCCGGCCCGCGCCATCCTGTGCGCCTCGGCCATGAGGGACGGCGCCCGGCGTCTCGGCCTCGAGATCCGCTCCGGGCTCCACACCGGTGAATGCGCCATCCGAGAGGACGATCTGGCGGGTATCGCCGTTCACATCGGCGCGCGAATCGGCGCACTGGCCGGACCGAACGAGATACTCGTCTCGGGATCCGTACCGCCTCTGGTCGTCGGCTCGGGCATAGGGTTCGCCGAGCGGGGTGCGTACGAGTTGAAGGGGGTGCCGGGCACGTGGCAGGTATTCGAGGTGCGGGGTTAGCTCCGGGTCAGGTCAGGTCGCGGTGCCACGTCGGAATCTTGCCCAGGCGGCACGTCGGAATCTGGCCCAGGCGGGGATGATGCCAGACGCGAAACGGCCCCGCCGCGAAGGCGGGACCGCAACGCTCATCTGTGTAGGTTTGTGAGTCAGAAGGTGACGTTGAGCGTCTTGCTGTCCACCTTCAGCTTCGCCGTCAGGACCCCGCTGTAGCCGGTGGTAACGCAGATGGAGGTACCTTGCCCCGCCGGGAGCGCGATCTTAAGCGCCCCCGTGATGCCGGTGGCGGTGACCTTGAACTTCTCCGTCACCGCCTCCGCGTTGTTGATGTTGAACGATGCATTTGACGACGTGCACGCCGACGTCCCGTCCCAGGCACCGGTGGCCGTCAGCGCCGCCGGCTTGAACTTCGCCGGGCTCCCTTTGATTGTGCTCGTGGGGAGCGTGTCCGGGTGCGCGCCGGCGACGGCCAGCCGTGCCCCACTGGCGGCCCCAGCGTTGGTGGGCATTGCGAGGAGTGCCGGAGTCGCTCCGAGCGCGGCAACGATCGCCACGGTCTTGATTACCTTCATGAGTACCGCCCTCTCAGTCCTTCGTCGTGTGTCCGGGGTCCGCCCCCGAACGACGAATGGCTTCAATTTCACGCTAGCCATTACGAGGACCGCGAGCAAGTGGCGCATCCTGATCCGTTGGAGATCTCCCGCACCCACTTTGTCAACGAGTTCGACTGGGGCAGTGCTTTCGAGCCCATGCCCCAGTCGGCAACGACTTCGCCCAGTCCTACGAGCGCCCGGTGTCGACTCGTTTCGAGCGCATTACCGAGCGCATTACAGAGCTGGAGCGGCCGCAGCGGGATTCGAAAGAGGATCGAGACTAAGGGCCATTGCCGTAGGAAACAGCATCACCATGGGGGTACACGTGACCCGTCGAGCCGAGTTCCCAATAGCCCCCATAGTCAGGCGTCACTGTCATGGCGACGATCGGCTTGGCGGACGGGGCCGTGGTCGATCCGTGCCTGACCGCATCGCCGAAATGCCGGACACGACCTTTGGCGGACGTGAGCCAGTAACCGAGGCCGTCGGCCGAGCTCGCCATAGCGACAATCTTCGAGCTACTGGTCAACGAGCTGTAGCTCAAAGCCGAACCGAAGGGATAGACGGCGCCACTCGCCCCGAACAACCAGTACCCACCGCCCGGTCCGTTGACGCCCGGGAAGGCCACCACGCCGGCAATTGGCGCCGGGAGCGTCTGGCCACCTTCTGAGCCGTGGAAATAGGCGTCACCGAAGGCGTCGATCCCGCCGTCGGCTTCCACGAGGTAGTAACCCCTCCCGTCGGGTGTGGCTGTCATTCCGACAACAGAACCGTTGATGTGTAGGGAGCCGAGAGATCCATAGAATTGAGCGTCGCCGAAGCAGGCGAGCGAACCCTTCGCGCTGAATTCCCAGTAGCCGCCGTGGTCGGGTGTGGGTGCGATGCCGAGGACCGGGGCTGCGAAACTGGAATCGCAAAGAGTATTCGTCAGCGTTGCCGCATCTCCCAGCGGGTGCTCGGTACCGGAAGAGCTGACAAGCCAGTACCCGTGCCCGGTGGCGGTAGAAGCCAGGCCGACGAAGGTGGGGTTCGTGGCAGCGGCAACGTTTGATCCGAGCACGGTCAACGTCGACGCCAGGACCAGGCCGCCCGCTATCCCGAAAAACCGTGATCGTCTCGGTCCGCTACCTCGCTGCCGTGCCCGTCCCGTCCCGGAATAGGTCGGAACCATCGCGTGCGCGGCGAATTGGTCTCTCAGAACATCGAGTACGGCGGCGATGGCATGGCGAGGGCTCCCCTTGATCATGACATCCTCTCGTCGAACGATATTGGGAACGGCCACCTGGCTAACCGGAGGCGTACCGGGCACGCTTTCTGCGGGGTGGGGTCACGGAGAGGAACGCTCGCTCTCGCCCACCACCGCGACCGCAGGGCGCCCACCTCAGTGGGCGAGGGCTTCGGGGCTCACCCCTCGGCGGCCCCCGCGGCCATCATGGCGCGGAACTCGTCGGTCGTGTTGGTGATCGGGAAGGGCTCCGACGGGACCGGCAAGCCCAGCCTCTCGCAGATGGGAGCCCAGCCGTCAGCTGCGGTCCACTCGAGCAGGCGCTCCTTCGGGACACCTGCCCTGACCGCGTCGTTGTGCTTGTCGAACGCGGCGATCATGGAGTCGCGATCCTCTATCTGATCGCTGAAGCGCTCGGCGAAGAGCCGGGTCATGGCAGCCATCCACTCGTCGCCTTGCTCCACCATCATCCGGATCCCGCCGAAGATGGTGTCGGAACAGCTCGTGTACCACTTGTCGGGATCACGTACCGACAGGATCACGAGAGCGTCGGGGTTCGCGCTCGAGAGCTCGGGCCAGAAGCTCGCCCCCGGCCAGTCCACCACCGCCGTATAGCCCTTCATCAACTCGCCCCAGTCGACGGGGCTCCCATCGATCGCGGCGGTCCAGACGGGTACCTCCTCCGGATGGGCGAACACCTCGACCATGTGGTGGCACGTCCCGCCCAACAGCTGCTCCAGCGCCACCTTCAACGAGTGGGTCCCCGTCCGGCCCACGCCTGCACCAACGACTTTCAGCACCGCTCCCCTTTCGCCAAGGACGGGTGCTGAATGTAGTCCATCAGGCGTAACCTGCGGTTTCGTGTCGCCCACCATTCTCCACGTTGCGCCCCACCCCGACGACGAGGCCGTGGGCTGTCCGGGGTCTCTGCTCCACCTACGGGATCGGGGCTGGACCGTGGTCAGCGTCATCGCCAGCCTGGGCTTTGCCGACCAGCACGAGAGGCGGCGCTCCGAGGCGCAGGAGGCCTCGGAGCGCGCCGGGTTCGTCCCCGTCTTCCTCGACCCGCCCCTCAATCTCGATCTCGGCTCGGACCTGGACGCCGCGGCGCAGCGGGTGGCGGCCGGGCTGCCTCCGCTGGTCGAGCAGCACGGCGCGTCCATCGTGGTATCGCCCTCTCCCCACGACGTGCACCACGGTCATGAGACGGTCGGACGGGGTGTCCAGCGGGCCATGGCCCAGCTCGACCCGAGCGTGCGCTGGTGGATGTGGGCGGTCTGGGGCGACCTGCCGGTGCCCAACGTCTTTCACTCCTTCGACCAGCGCGTGCTCGATCGGGCCTCTCGCATCCTCGAGGCTTACACCGGCGAGCTCGAACGCAACGACTACCAGCGCTATCTCAGCGGTCGGGCGGCCGCGAACGCGGTCATGGGGTCCGAACGCGTCTTCGGCTTCGGCTCGGCCGCCGCCAGCGACCTCCCCTACGCCGAGTTGCTGACCGAGGTGCGCCGCATCGGCGGCCGCTTCATGGCCTCGGAACCCCACATGCTCGACGAGGGGCCGTTCCCCGACGCCGGCTTTGACATCGACCTCACCCCATGGCTCGATTCGCCGAGCGTGCGCGAACTGGTCGGCCGCATCCCTGAGGTGCGCGGGGACGCGTGACGACCGTCGAGACCCTCACTCCGCAGCTCGTCGAGGACTTCCGGCGCGACGGGTTCGTCGTGGTGCCCGGTTTGTTGGGAGCCGACGAGCTCGCCCGGTACGGGGCGGCGGTCGACGAGGGCGTCGCCCGGCGGAGCCGGCACGACACGCGGACGCTCAACGAGAAGTCTCGCTACGAGCAGAGCTTCGTGCAGTGCCAGAACCTGTGGGAAGACTGCCCGGACGTGCGCCCACTCGACTTCCACCCTCTGATCGCGGGGACGGCGGCGCGGCTGCTCGGCGTCGAGGCCGTGCGGCTGTGGCACGACCAGGCGCTCTACAAAGAGCCCGGCGGCCGCATGACCGATCCGCACCAGGACCTGCCGTACTGGCCGATCGTCGAGACCAACACAGCGACGGCGTGGATCCCCTTCGACGGGTCCACGCTCGCCAACGGCTGCATGGGCTTCCTGCCCGGTTCACATCGCCTCGGTCTGCGTGAGTACGTCGACATCTTCAGCGTCAACCTCACGACCGGTGAGGCGGAGGACCCACTCGCCCGCGCCGAGCTGGCGGCGATTGAGCCGGTATGGGTCGAGGTGCCGGCTGGTTCGGTGTCGTTCCACCACGGTCTCACCTTTCATCTCGCTCGGCCGAACACCACTGATCGGGTGCGGCGCGTGCACACCGCCATCTTCTTCGCCGAAGGGTCGACGCGGGGTGAGGGGCACTTCCCGCATCCTTCGGTCGAGCGGGCGGGGATCGCGCTGGGTGCGAAGATCGCGAGCGACGTGACACCGATGGCGTGGCCGCTGGCGGATGGGTTCGTGCCCGAGGCGCCCGCTGTCCCGATGTGGTGAGGGTGCTCGTTGCAGTGGTGAGTGCGGTGGTGAGTGCGGTGGTGAGCGACGAGGTGGTCGGAATGGAGGAGGTCACATCGTGACGTTGCGCTTCGACGCCATGCTCGGGGCACAGCCGCTGCGGCGCGTGCCCGAGCTCGGACGGCGCGCCGCCGAGGCCGGTCTGTCGGGACTCGTGGTGACCGAATCCGGGCGGACGGCCTACTTGACCTGCGGCGCACTGGCGCTCGCCGCCGACATCGACATCATGACGGGCATCGCGGTGGCCTTCCCACGGAGCCCGATGATCACGGCCTCGACCGCATGGGAGCTGGCCGAGGCGAGCGGTGGGCGGTTCCGGCTCGGGCTCGGGGCACAGGTGCGGGCGCACATCGAGCGGCGCTACGGGTCAGAGTTCGACCCGCCCGGACCGAGATTGCGCGAGTACGTGCTCGCCGTCAAGCAGATCTTCGAGGCCTTCCGCACCGGGGGGCCGCTCGCCGTCGACGGCGAGTACTACGCCATGTCACTCCTGCCGGCCATGTGGTCACCCGGTCCGATCCCGGTTCCCGACCCGCCGATCGACATCGCGGCGGTGAACCCGTGGATGCTGCGCATGGCGGGCGAGGTGGCGGACGGCCTCCACGTGCACCCGCTCAACACGCCGACCTACCTGCGCGAGACGGTCCTGCCCGAGCTCGGGGCGGGCGCGGCGCGGCTCGGGCCGTCAAGTGGAGGACCTCGAGGTGATTGTGCCGGCGTTCGTCTGCGTCGGCGACACCGAGGAGGAGCGCTCGGCCTGGCGCGAGAGGGCGCGGGTCCAGGTCTCCTTCTACGGCTCCACCCCCAACTACGGCTTCATCTTCGACCAGCTGGACCGGGAGGGGACGACCGAGCGCATCCGGGAGCGCCAGCGGGCGGGCGACGTGGCCGGAATGGCGGCGGTGATCGACGACGACCTGCTCGAGCAGTTCACGACCGTCGGCACCTGGGACGACGTCGCCGACAAGGTGGTGGCCAAGTACGGCGGGATCGCGACGCGGGTGGTGAGCTACTTCACCGGCCACGACGTGGTGGCCGATCCCGAACGCTTCGAACACTGGGCGCGCTGGCCCGGGCGGTGTGCGCGTCGTCGGCGGACGTCGGCGACGGCCCCTGAGGACGGAGTCGACCGACTCGACCGGAAGGTCACGGCGCCGCGCCAGTATGGGCACGTGATCGTCCTCCACGCCGCGTGGCTGACCGCCTCACGTCGCCTGGCGCTCTGGGCGGAGGACGGGAACCGACATCGAACGACGCCCACCCGCCGGAGTCGCTCCGGCACGTCGGCCGCAGGCCCATCCCTCCGCGCTCGATCCTGACCTTCTGCGACTGGCCGTCGCGGAGACGGCGGGTGATCGCGGCCGCGGACCTGCTCGGGGAAGAGCACGTCCAGCTCACGCTGCGGCTCCCGGTCGCCGACGGAGGGCCGATCGGGCTACCCGATCGACGACGAGCCTCTCGCCGGCGCACCCAGCGGACCTCAGACGCCCTCGACCGCCGAGGACCACCTCTCGTCGTGGACCGCGCCCGGGTACGTGCTCGACCCGTCCGCGGCAGCGAGGTTCCTCTCGACGCTGAAGTCGCTGATCGGCGGCGATCAGCCCTTCACCGACGCGAGCCCCGCCGACGTCGTTCTCGGATCCGACATCCGCTTCGCCGCCCTCGCCGTCGGGATGGTGGTCGAGCTCCTGGCCCGGGGCCGGCTGCTCCCCGATCTCACCTTCGTCGCCGACCGCTGGAGGGCGTGCTGGCGTCCGCTCGTCGACGGGCGTGACCGCGGTCGGATCGAAGCGCTGGTGTGGGCCCTTCCGGCTTCGTTCATGGCGGCGCGCGTCGCCGAGTCGAACACGGACGGCGCGGTCGGCCGATGAGGGACACGAACCCAGCGACGAGGTCCTGCGTTCGCTGATGTGGGCGACGACGGACGCTCTTGCCCGGGACCTCGTTGGCTCAGCAGCGACAACGACCAGACGGCGGCGGACAAAAGCGAACGTCGTCGACGCCTGGGTGAGCGCACTCGCCTCCCCCGACGGTGCCCTGAGTGAGTGCGACGAAGACGAGTGCATCCAACTGGCAGGGCGGCTGGCCGAGTGGCACGCCACGAGGAGCGCGACGGCCGAAGCGGTACGGACCTGCTTTCGGATCGTTCCCCCTCGGGAGGAGAGTGACGACGCAACGCTCGACATGGCGGACGCGCCCCCTCGATCGGCGACACGAAAGAACGACCGCTCACGCGATTCGGGAGAAGACTGGCGCATCGATTTCGCCCTCCAGGCGGTCGACGATCCCAGCCTGGTGGTCTCCGCGGAGGACGTCTGGTCCGACGGCCCGGAGCTGACCGCCATCGGGCGCCACGTGGCTCACCCCGACGAGCACCTTCTGCGCGGACTCGGTCAGGCGGCCCGACTCGTGCCTGCGCTCGGACGCGCTCTGGCCTCCGCGGCTCCGTGCGACTACACCACCGACGCCGCGGGCATCCTGACGTTTCTCCGCGACGGTGCGCCGCTCCTGGAAGAAGCCGGTTTCGGGGTGCTCGCTCCTCCGTGGTGGCGCTCTTCGAGGACGAGGCTCGGACTGCGCCTCAAGGCACGGACCAGCTCGAAGGGTGGGACGTTCCGCCGGCGGCATCGGTCTCGAAGGGCTTTGTGACATCCGTTGGGAGGCCGTGCTGGGGGACGACACGCTTGGGCCTGACCGAGCTCCGCCAGCTGGCCCGACTGAAGCAGCCGCTCGTGCGTGTGCGCGGCCAATGGGTGGAGCTGCATCACGACGAGACTCTCCGCCGCCATCACCGCGGTCGGGAAGCGGGGCGCCGCCGGCGAACGTCATGTCCGCCGGAGACGGTCATGCGATCCGGCCTCGGATTCGATCAGGGTCCGGGAGAGCTTCCGGTCGTCGACGTGGCGGCGGACGGCTGGCTGGGCCAGCTGCTCGGCGGAGCCGAAGATCGAACCCTCGAGTCCACTCCGACTCCCGAGGGATTCGCCGGCGAGCTCCGCCCGTATCAAGAACGGGGACTCGGGTGGCTCGCGTTCTTGGGCGAGCTCGGTCTCGGGGCGTGCCTGGCCGACGACATGGGACTGGGCAAGACGGCTCAGCTTCTTGCGCTGCTGGTCGACGAGCGGGCCCGAAGCGCTCTCACACCCGAGGACCGGGGCGGTCCGGCCCGTTCGCGACCGGCTCGTCGTAACGACGCGACCCAGACTGGGCCCGACGCTGGTGCTTGTGCCCGATGTCCCTGGTGGGGAACTGGCAACGCGAGGCCGCCCGATTCGCACCGAAGCTGGCCGTCTACGTCCACCACGGGCCGGGCCGGCTCACGGGAAAGGCGTTCACCCGACACGCCGGCAAGGTGGACCTGGTCCTGTCGACCTACGGCCTCGCGACGCGTGACGTGGAGTTGCTGTCCAGCGTGCGCTGGCGCCGCATGGTTCTCGACGAGGCACAACAGATCAAGAACAGCGCCGCCCGCACGACGCAGAGCGTCCGGTCGATTCCGGCCGAGCGGCGCATCGCCATGACCGGTACGCCCGGTCGAGAACCGACTGAGCGAGCTCTGGTCGATCATGGAGTTCCTCAACCCCGGCATCCTCGGGTCCGAGCGGAGCTTCAGAGAGCACTTCGCCGATCCGATCGAACGCGGGGGGGACGACGAGGCGGCGGCCAAGCTGCGCCGGATCACCGGGCCGTTCATCCTCCGCCGCCTCAAGACCGATCGGACGATCATCGCCGACCTTCCCGAGAAGCTCGAGATGAAGGAGTTCTGTGTCCTGACCCGCGAGCAGGCCACGCTCTACCAGGCTGTCGTCGACGACAT
The DNA here is from genome assembly GCA_963767195.1 of uncultured Acidimicrobiaceae bacterium. Taxonomy (GTDB): domain Bacteria; phylum Actinomycetota; class Acidimicrobiia; order Acidimicrobiales; family RAAP-2; genus Bog-473. Next base: position 48,704 of record CAVYDA010000004.1, read on the forward strand.
GCTGGCCCGGATCGACGAAGCCGAGGGGATCGAGCGCCGAGGCCTGGTCCTGGCCACGATGATGAAGCTCAAGCAGGTCTGCAACCATCCGGCGCAGTTTCTGGCCGACGGCTCATCCCTCGCCGGTCGCTCGGGCAAGTTGACGCGCCTGGTCGAAGTCCTCGGCGAGGCGATGGCCGAGGGCGACCGCTCGCTCGTCTTCACGCAGTTCACGGAGATGGGCGGCATGCTCGAGCGGCACCTGCGTCACCGGCTGCAGTGCGACGTCCTGTGGCTGCACGGCGGCGTGACGAAGCGGGCGCGCGACGCCATGGTCGAGCGCTTTCAGAGCGGTGACGGGCCGCCGGTGTTCCTCCTTTCGTTGAAGGCCGGCGGGACGGGCCTCAATCTGACGGCGGCAACCCAGGTCGTGCACTTCGATCGATGGTGGAACCCGGCGGTGGAGGACCAGGCGACCGACCGGGCCTATCGGATCGGCCAGAAGCACAACGTGCAGGTCCGCAAGTTCGTCTGCGGGGGGACCCTGGAGGAGCGCATCGACGTCATGATCGAGGCGAAGCGCGCGTTGGCCGAACGGATCGTCGGCACCGGTGAGGGCTGGCTCACCGAGCTGTCGACCGATCAGCTTCGCGAGGTGGTCGCCTTGTCGACCGACGCCGTGGGGGACGATTGATGCCCTCGCGCTCGTCCATCGGGACCGCTCCGGGCGGCCCGCCGACGGCTGGTGGCCGCCGGCCTCGAAGCCGATCGCGGTCGAAGGGGGTGTCAAGGCCCGCAGCAAGCGCGGACAGATCGGTGACACCTGGTGGTCGCGGCGTTTCATCGCCGTGCTTGAGTCGTTCGGCATCGGGGAGCCGCATGCAAAGGGGCAAGCGCTACGCCCGCGCCGGTCAGGTTCTGAGTCTGGAGATCGTCCCCGGTCAGGTCCGTGCGTCGGTCCAGGGCTCGCGGTCCAAGCCGTACCGCGTGTTCATTGAGACGGGGATCTTGACCGACTCCCAGTGGGACAGCGTCGAGGACGTCATGGCTTCGCGGGCCGTCTTCTTGGCCAAACTCCTGTCCGGAGAGATGCCCGAGGAAATCGAAGAAGCCTTCGTCGAATCCTCGACCACATTGTTCCCGGACTCGGGCGACGACGTCGTCTCCGCATGCTCGTGCCCCGACTGGGAGAATCCGTGCAAGCACGTTGCCGCGGTCTTCTACCTGATGGCGGAAGCCTTCGACGACGATCCCTTTCTCATCTTCGCCTGGAGAGGCCGAGCCCGGGACGTGTTGCTCGGCGACCTCAGAGCCCGGCGACGCGGTCGCGAGTCCGGCGAGCCCGAGACGGAAGAGGCGAGCGACCGTCTCAATCCCGCGAACTTCGGATGGCCTTCATTCGATGAAGAACGCAGGGACGCCGCCCGGTCATCAGAGGCGGTTTCGTTCTGGGGCGATCATCGAGGACGCGTCGATCGTGGAGACCCGACCGCGCTTGACCGTCGCGGCCGACCTCATCCTGCGCCAGCTCGACCCCTCGCCGCTCGGCAGCCACGCTGCCGGCGTCATCGACGAGCTTCGGCCCCTGTACGAAAGCATCACTTCCAACGCCATCGCCCTGGCTTTCGGCGAGGATTCGACGTTGCCCGGCTCGTGAGCAGCCTCATCGGATGCAGCCGGCTCAGCGTGCCCGGAGCGTGGGACGGGCCGGCGTCACGCTGTGGGTCAGCCGGTCTCGGTTCCCGTTCCGGCAGCGGCTCCGTTCGTCGGCGTGACGGCCGGGCTGGGCGTGACACCGGGGGTTGCAGTCTGCCCGCTCTGGTCCAGGGCGGCCTGGTACTGCGCCAGCGTGGCGACCTGGGCCGCCGGAGGCGGGGCGACGACGACGGCATGCCCGTAGTGGGTGAACGCGATCGTGATGGTCTCGTGGAAGGTCTCGCCGTTGGATGCGACCTCGACCGGAATCACGACGGCCCGGACGAGACCTTTCGACGAGACGTAGAGGTCCTCGCCCCCGTGCGCGCCCGACGACGAGACGGTCGAGCTCGTCTCACTCGATGTCGACGTTGTCCCGCTCGATGGGAGCTTGACGAGGTAACGCTGGACGGATGCTCCGTCGAACGACGAGGCGCCGAGCGAGGTGAAGCGGACACCTCCTCCGTTGAGTTGTGACACCAGGGTGGTCGGGTTGCCGATCAGCTGCTCGAAGGAGCTGATCCCCGAGCTCAGGCCCGAACCCGGCGATCCCAACTCCGCCTCCGTGGCCGCGACCCACGTCTTGCCCGGTACCAGCGCGGAGAGGCGGGGGCCGAGATACACATAGACGGTCGGTCCGACAAAGACGATTGGGGTGGTCCCCTCCTCTGCGGGGGCACCCGGCACCACCAACGTCATCGTCCCGGTTTCGTTCTTGAGATCGAACTGACCGGCTCCCGAGAGGATCTGCTGGAGCGCGGACCCGCCCGGAGACGACACCTTCACGTCGATGGCGGCGGCAACGGTTCCACGATGGAGTGTCTTCTCCACCGCGCCGGCGACACCGGTGGCAGACGCCGTGCCGCCACCCCCGCCGCCTTTGCCCCCGCTTCCACCGGAGCTCCCGCCTCCACCCGACAAGATGACGCCCACGCCGACGGCGGCCAGCACCACGAGGGCCACGACCGCGATCACGATGCCGCGTCGCCGGCCCGGTCCGCCTTGTCCCTGCGCCGTCGACGGCGGGCCGGACGCGGTGATGACCCCCAGGGGAATCGGCCGCGCCGCCTCGGGAGCGGAGGCACCGGCATCGCTCCGGGGCGAGCCCGTGCCGCTCGTCGGGGTGTGTCGTGGGGCCGGCGTCGCCGGCGTGGCGCCGGCGGCAGTTTCGCGGATCTGGTCAGTCCAGACCTCACCGTCCCAGTAGCGCTCCCGGTTGCGGAAATAGGGGTCGGCGTACCATCCCGGTTCCCGGTTCACGTCATCGCTCCCTGCCGCTCTGGCCCCGCGGGTTGGCGCGATCGGTCACCGCGCCAGCCAGGGATGTTCGCACACTGGGGCGCCCTGTTCATTTCGGCCCCAGGTCCCGCTCCAGGTCCGCCTTGGTCGTCGATCGCCGATATCGGGGTGCCGCAGGCCCTTGACCTGGTTCGTCGATTACTCTTTTCACCTTTGTGACCGTCCGAACGAGCTCTCACTCCGGCGTGGGCCGGCCTGGCTGACGGTCACGTAACAGCGAGTCACGGAAAGCGGGGAACGAAGCCTGTGTCGATCCAACTGAAGGCAGGGACCCGGCTACGCAGCGCCGTCGATGCGTGCGAGGTCGTCGTCGTCCGCGCGCCAGCCGATCCGGTCGACCTGCGCTGCGGCGGCCATCCCTTCCACGGCGTCGACGAGCAAGCGCCATCGGTGCCGGTCGTGGCCGGATTCGACGCCGGCACGCAGCTCGGCAAGCGCTACGCCAACGAGGACCTCGGCCTCGAGGTGCTCTGCACCAAGGCCGGCGTGGGATCGATCTCGGTCGGCGAGAACATCCTGGAGGTCAAGGGAGCGAAGCCGCTCCCGGCCTCGGACTGAGGGACGCGACCGTGCCGGCCTACTCCGCCAGGACGACCGGAAACGACGCGGCTGCGACGGCGAGGATCTCGGATCGGTCGTCGTCCAAGAGGAACCCGGCCGCCACGGTACCGTCGAGCGCCGCCTCGAACCGACCGAGGTAGTCCGACCGTCCGCCGGGGTAGCGCTCGGCGAGCGCCTCGTCGTCGAAGAGCACGGTCCGGCCGAACAGCAGGGCGAACACCTCGCCGCTCTGCCCGAGCCCGGAGAGCACGGCCGCGGGGACGTCAACCCAGGGCGTGCGGATGCCGCCGAGCGCGATGCCATCCCCGTCGAGGAGGAACCCCGGCCGATCGGGATCGAGGTCGAGTCGCGGCGCCCGGGGCGGGGCCGTCCCGTCCGTGACCCAGCGCACGAGGTGGGCCAGTGCCGCCTGCCCCACGTAGTGCTGCTGAGGGCCCGAATTGATCGGGCTTTCGGTCTTCCCGATCAGGAGGTTGGTGGTCGGTCGCAGGAAGGCGGCGAACTCCTCCGCGCTCGAGCTTCCCGTCGTCGTGCCGCCCCGCGCCGGCGATGTAGCTGTCCGCGTGAGCCGCTCCGGCGATCTCCCAGACGCGGATGCGATCGGTGTCGGGCTGGTCGGCGCGCCCGCCGCCGAGGAGCACGACGTCGGTCTCGCTCTGCAGCACCAGGACGGGGACCCGGACGTCCGCCCTGATCGACTCCCCGCCCGAGGAGATCGCCTCGGTGACGGCTTCCAGGTCCCTCGACGGCTGGAAGACCCCCTCCACCGACACGCCGCGGCCGGGCCGGCCGTGGACGAAGAAGCCGTCGAAGACCTGGGCCAGCGGATCGACCGCGTTGATGTAGGTCACCAGGCATGCCGCGGACTGCGACTCGCCGAGGGCGAGCACCCGGTCCGGGACCAAATCGCCGAGGGGACTCTCCCCCGCGGGCAGCTTGAGCAGCTGCCCGGCCTGGGTGAACAGGTCGAACGACCAGGCGTCGCCCGGGTGCTCCAGGACCTGGTAGCGATCGGGGTCGAGGAGCTTCAGATGCAGGCCCTCGACGATCCCGCCGCCCTCGACGCCCGCCCGCTGCGCCGTGACTCCCACCCAGACGTGGCCCTGGGCCGCCAGGTGGCGGTGGAGCAGGATCCAGTCCGGCGAGCCGTCGATGCCGGCGGACACGTTGTTCCACTCGACGACCACCGTGCCGCTGAATCGGGCCGGGTCGAGGGGGCGGCGAACGACGATCCGGGTCCGAAAGGGCGCCTCGGCCCCGGGTGCAACCGACCAACGGCCGTCGGTGCCGCGCTCACCGTCCAACTCGTAGGAGGTGGAAGTGCCGGTGACCAGGAACTCCGTCTCCGTGTACCCGAGGGTCGACAGGTCGAACGCTGACATCAGGTCCGGCCCTCGACCCGGGATCTCCTGAAACGACGCCACTCGGCTGGTGGACACGGCCACGCTCCCTACCGGGACCCGGGGGGCGCCGACTCGCCCTGGGCCTCCGAAACATGAAGAGGGATACTCTTTCGCGGTTGAGCCCCGCCCCGGAGGTCGGTTCGGGGCGAGCAGGAGCGAGGATAGTGAGGCAGCGAGGCAGGGAGCGCTGGGGCGGGACGCCGGCTCGGAGGCGCGCGCCGAGAATGCACCCCCCGGGACCACCGGAAACATCCGGAATGGTGATCTCCGTCGAAGACACCTTGGTGTCCGACGAGTACGACGAGTTCGGCCTCCTCCACGAGAACGCGGCCGAATGGGACATTCCCTTCAGCGGCCAACCCCCCGTGAGCCGACACCGCTTCGCCCTGCCTTCGGGCCGAGAGATCTCGTACCTGCGCTGGGGGGAGGGCGAGCCGGAGCTGGTGCTCCTCCACGGGCTCGGCCAGTGCGCCCATACGTGGGACACCGTCGTTCTGGCGCTCGGCCGACCGGCCATCGCCGTGGACCTCCCGGGGCACGGCCTCTCGGACTGGCGGCCGGACTGCGACTACGGGCCCTGGCAGAACGCCGAGGCCGTGGCGTCGCTCATGGAGTCGGTCGCCCCCCTGGCCCGCGCCGTGGTCGGGCTCTCCCTCGGTGGTGCCACGACCATCCGGCTGGCGGCGCAATACCCCAGCCTGTGCCGCCGCGCCGTCTACGTGGACACCACCCCTCAGCTCAACGATCCCACGCGCACCTTCACGCCGTCCGAGCTCGGCGCCAGACAGCTCATGTTCGGCTCGTTCGCCTACGACACCTTCGACGAGATGGCCGACGCCACGGTCGCCCTCAGCCCGTTTCGTTGCGAAGCCAGCATCCGACGCTCGATCCGCCACGCCAGCCGCCGGCTCGACGACGGCCGCTGGACGTGGCGCTGCGACCCCTTCGTGCGCGGTCCAGGCTGGAGCGTGGCCGAGAACCAGGGGTGGAACGAGACCGGCTGCAGCAACCCGGCCGACTTCACACCGCTGTGGCGCGACGTCAGCGACACCAAGGTGCCCGCGCTCTTCGTCCGGGGCGAGCTCTCGCCGTTCGTGCGCGACGAGGACGTCGAGGAGATGTGCCGCCGCCATCCCTCGCTCGAGGTCGTGGTCATTGAGGGTTCGGGCCACACGGTGCAGGGGGACCAGCCACTCGCTCTGGCCGCCTGCGTGCGACAATTCGTGTTCTGAGCACGAACGCGGCGACGTCCGCGCCGGACTAACGATACGTGGTCTTCCGCTTGCCCGGAGGCGCTTTGGCTGCGTCCATGGTGTTGCCGATCTGGGTGTAGGAGAGCCCGTTGTGGATCGCCGCCTGCCGAGGCAGTTCGAGCGATTCCCAAATCGCTCGGACCGTGCCCTGAATGGCCTGGGTCTCGCGCCCGGCAATGGAGACCGCGATCTCGCGCGCCCGCGGACGCAGCTCCTCGCGCGGGACCACCTCGGTCACGAGCCCGATCCGCAGCGCGGTCAGCGCGGTGATCCTCTCGTCGTTCCCCATGAGCGCCCAGCGCAGCACGTCGCCGAGAGGTACGCCGCGCTGCAGCATGCCGATCGGCTCCAGAGCGCTCACCAGACCGATGCTGGCGTGCGGGTCGAAGAACACCGCGTCCTCCGAGCAGATGATGATGTCGGACTCGTTGAGGAAGTACTGGCCGCCGCCGGCGCACAATCCGTGCACGGCGGTGACGACGGGCTTCCACACCCGGTGCTTGATCTTGGGCGACAGCGCCATGCCCGGATCGAAGCAGTTCCAGACGTTCTGCGGGGTGAACCAGTCGCCGCCCGCCTTGACGTCCATGCCTGTGCAGAACGCGCGCTCGCCGTTGGCCTGAACCACGGCGCAGTGGATGTCGTCGGTATCCCTGACGGTCTCCCAGGCCCACGTCATGTCCTCGCCCATGGCTTCGTCGAACGAGTTGAGGTTGTCGGGCCGGTTCAAGGTGATGGTGGCCACGTTGTCGGCCACGTCGAACAGGATGGTCTCGCGTTCCATGGTTCCTCTCCGGATGGCTCGGCGTCGGGTGGTATGGGTACACTCGTTGCTCCCGCGCCGCGAGCCGGTCGGCCGCGGAGGGAGCGATTGGGCAGGTTGTAGCCCTGCGCTGCGGATCAATCGGTTCAATATAGAGAGACGCCCCTCGACAGGCATACCGGCTGGCCCGGAGCCTCGGTCGAGTGGAGAGGAAAGGATCGCACGTGGAGATCAAAGGGAAAAAGGCCGTCGTCGCCGGCGGTGCGTCGGGCATGGCCAAGGCCACGGCCGAGATGCTGCGCCAGAAGGGCGCCGATGTCGCGATCCTGGACCTGCCGTCCTCGGCCGGCGCCGAGGTGGCCAAGGAGCTCGGCGGCACCTTCCACGAGGTCGACGTGCTCGACGACGCCCAGGTCGAGTCAGCGCTGGGCGATGCGGTGGCCGCGCTCGGCGCGCTGCACATCGCGGTGAACACGGCTGGCGGGGGCTCGGCCAAGCGCACCCTGACCAAAGAAGGTCCTCACCCGATTGAGGAGTTCCGGCGCACGATCGAGCTCAACCTCATCGGCACCTTCAACCTGAACCGGCTCCAGGCCTCCCACATGTCGGCCAACGAGCCCGAGGACGGCGAGCGTGGCGTGATCATCGACACCGCGTCCATCGCCGCCTTCGAGGGACAGATCGGCCAGGTGGCGTACACGGCGGCCAAGGCCGGGATCGCCGGCATGACCCTGACGATGGCTCGTGACCTGGGCAGCCTCGGCATCCGGGTCCTCGCCATCGCGCCGAGCCTGTTCAGCACCGGCATCACCAAGGGGATTCCCGACGAGTTCGCCGAGGTGCTCACCAAGGACGCCGCGTTCCCCAAGCGCATGGGCCGGCCCGAGGAGTACGCCAAGCTCGCCGTCGCCATCGTGGAGAACCCGATGCTCAACGGCAGCTGCATCCGCCTCGACGCCGGCCAGCGCTTCGCCCCCAAGTAGAGCGACCGGGCGACGGTCAGGGCAGCGGCCGGCAGACCGGCTCGTCGGGAGGGTTCCGTGCGCTCGATCGACCTGGAGGTCGACGTCACCGACGCCGCGGGCCTGGACGAGCCCGCCGCTCTGGCGCTCACCGTCACCGTGCCCGACGAGGTGGCGGAAGACCCCGTCGTGTGCTTCGCCAAGCCCGGGGCCGGCTACTCGCGTCGCTACTTCACCGAGGACCTCCCTGGGCCCGGACGCGGCGCCCAGGCGGAGTGGCACGCGCGACGCGGCTGGATCTTCGTCTCGGTCGACCACCTCGGCGTGGGCGACAGCTCCCAGCACGACCCGCTGCTCCTGTCGTACGCGCCGGTGGCCGCGGCGGCCGAGGCCGCCGAGACCGAGGTCCGGCAGAAACTGGCGGCGGGCATCCTCGTCGATGGGCTCGCCCCGGTCGAAAACCCGCTGACCATCGGGATCGGGCAGTCGATGGGCGGGTGCCTGACCGTGATCCAGCAGGGCCGGTACCACTCCTACGACGGCATCGGCGTGCTCGGCTTCAGCGCGGTCCACACCCACCCGCCGACGGCGCCTTTTTCACCGCCGCTCCGTCTGCCGTGGGTCCCGCGCGACGCCATGCTCGCCGACGGGGTGGTGACCAACGCACCTGCGCTGGCCGAGGTCGACCCGGCCTCGTCCCCGAGCCCGTCCGCCATGGCCTGGGGCTTCCACTACGACGACGTCGACCCCGAGGTCGTCGAGCGCGACATGCAGGACTTCCCGGCGCCGGCGGGCGACCTGCCGCCCTGGGGCTCGGCCACCATCCCGGCCACGGTCGCCATATGGAGCGCCACGCCCGGTGGCGCCGCGCCGGAGGCGGCTGCGGTCCGCTGCCCGGTCCTCGTCGCCCTCGGCGAGCGCGACGTCCTGGTCGACCCGAGGGGCGAGCTGCGGGCCTATGCGTCCTCCCCGAGCGTGGACTTCTTCGTCTGCCCGACCATGGCCCACATGCACAACTTCGCCGGAACCCGCGAGCTGTTCTGGCGACGGATCGAGACGTGGGCGCACTGGGTCCGCGCCCTGCGGGACGCGGAAGCCCTGGGGAACGCGGGAGCCCCCGGGGTTGCCGCGGGCACTCGGGTGACCGGAGCATGACTGACGTCGAGCTGGCACAGGACATGGCGTCGCTGCTCACCCTCGAGCGCGTCGACCGCGATCTGTTCCGCGCCCGCAACGCCAACTACGGGCCGCGCCAGACCCTCTACGGCGGCCAGGTGGCGGCACAGTGTCTGCTCGCCGCTTCGGCGACCGTCGAGCCGGACCGGCTGCCGCACTCGCTGCACGGCTACTTCCTCCGTCCCGGACGCAGCGATCTGCCCGTCATCCTGGAAGTCGACCGCGACCGAGACGGGCGCTCCTTCTCCGCCGCGCCACGTCGTCGCGGTACAAGAGGGCGAGGTCATCTTCTCCATGGTGACGTCGTTCCACACCGAGAGCGACACGGGAGTCTTCGACGACGCGCCCCGCCGCGCCGCGCCTGACCCCGAGAACCTGCGCCGTGGCGGGTTCAACACGCTGCTCGAAGTGCGCGAGGTCACGCCGACCGACTTCCTGAAGGGCGTGTTCAGCGACTGCGTGTGGGTGCGCTCGTCGACGCCTCTCGGCGACGACCCGCTACTGCACCGGGCTGGACTCACGTACATCTCGGACCTGGGTACCGGATTCGGGCAGGTGGGCCAGTCGGTCACCGGGCGGGGCGGTCCGTCGATCGACCACTCCGTGTGGTTCCACGAGAACATCCGGGCCGACGAGTGGGTGCTCCTGGATCTGAGGCCGGTGAAGGCGCGGAGCGCGCGAGGGACGTATCTCGGGTCCGTGCGCGACCGCCGGGGTGTCCTCGGCGCCACGTTGGCCCAGGAGCAGCTTCTGCTGCCCGGGTCGATGTCGGAAGCCGTGGCGGAGGCACTCCAGAAGGAGTACGCCCTGGCGTCGCAGCACGAGCATGATCCCGGCGACCTCGAGGAGCTGCATCGTGCCCAAGGGGAGCACCCGGCGGGGCACTGAGGCGCGTGCCCGCCGCCCCCGGCCTCTCACGTGAGGACCAGGGGCGGCGATCGACGCGTGCGGGGTCGTTACCCCTTCGGGGGAGTCGTGCTTCCGAGCGTGGTCGGCAGGCACAGGGTCTTGGTCGCCGCGATGGTGACCTTCCCGTGACCGAACTGGTTCTCGTCCCACACCGGATTGATGATCGGGGTCTTCGAAACCTTGAAGCAGACGTAATTCAGGCTCGAGTCGTTGATCGGGAAGACCAGACCAGTGGGCAGGATCTTCTCGGTGGGAACACAGAGGACCGTGGGCGTGCCCACCGTGACCGTCGTCAGTGCGGCCGCTGAGAACTCGTCTTGGACCATGACCGGCGACGGTGCGGCGAAGGGCGGAGTGCCCGGCACGTACTTGACCGGGTAGCAGGTGTAGTGATCCTCACCCGGAGGCGTGTTCGGCTTCTGCTTCGGCGGCCCGGTCAGGCTCTTCCACGACGGCACCAAGAGCTCGGTCGGCGACGTAGTGACGAGCGTTGCCGTGCCGAACTGGTTCGATGCGGAGACGGTGACGGACGGCTGCTTGGCCGTGATCGGCCAGCCCAAGAAGTGCCAGGTCGGGTTCGTGATCGGGAACCGCCCGGTCGGCACGTCCTTGAACGCGGGATTGCAGTGCAAGTTCGCCGCACCGACCACGGGGACGAACCCGTTCGGTGCCAGAGCGTTGACGAGCCGGATGCCCTTGGGAACCGTGAAGCCCTTGGTGACACTGGCCTTGTAGCACAGGTAGTGCTGTGGCGGCGTCGATTGCGCGGTGGCGGGTGTCGCCGTCAGACCCCCGACGACGGCGACGCCTCCCAAACCGGCGATCACGGTGATGGCGGCGGCGATCGCTCGCACGCCACGTGGACGGTGCAACTTCGACATGGTGGTCCTCCTTCGAGCGGACCCTTGGTCCCCGCCGTCGTCAAGTGAGCTACATGCCGGACTCTGCCGCGGGCGCCCATCCACCAACCTGAAACCCGTCGGAAAGGCCTACGAAAACACCGACGCCCACGGTGTTCGTCCCCCCAAGGTCTTGGTCCGGTGTACCACATCATTCACTTCGTGTGAAGGGTGAATCGTTTCCGTTCCCGCGACTGTTCCGAAGGGTTGCGCGGTCGGTCATTGACTCGTTAATCGTTGACTCGCTAATGGACAGGCCCAGGGTCACCGTCACCTTGAGACCGAGCCGAGAGCCGGGTGGGGTGACGCTGTGAGGGCGCACAGAACCGCCGGGACACCCGGCACACCACATGGCCGAGAGCGGGCCCGCGTGGACGGGAGGGCTCACGAGGAAAGGAGGGCTCACCTGGAAGTAGGGTCCCGTCCATGCCGATCGCGATCACCGAAGAGCACCGCACCCTCGCCCAGACGGCGTCCGACTTCCTCTCGAGGCACGAAGCCCGCGGGGCCGCCCGTGCCCTGCTCGAGACCGACACGGAGGAGCTGCCGAAGTTCTGGGGCGACCTCGTCGAACTCGGCTGGCTGGGCCTCCATTTGCCGGAGTCGCTCGGTGGATCCGGGTTCGGGCTGCCCGAGCTGGTCGTCGTCGTCGAAGAGCTCGGCCGCGCGCTCGCCCCCGGACCCTTCGTCCCGACCGTGATCGCCAGCGCCGCGATTGCGGCGGCTGCGCCGCGAGAGGTCGCGGCTCGCCTGGTTCCGGGGTTGGCCGACGGTTCCCGCTTCGGCGGCATCGGGTTGGCATCCGACATCGCCTTGCTCGACGGGAAGGCCAACGGCACCGCGTCGGCGGTGCTGGGAGGAGGCCAAGCCCATCTGCTCGTCCTCGTCGCGGGTGACGACGCCGTGGTGGTCGCGGCCGACGCGCCCTGGGTGCGCGTCGAGAGGCCGCTCAACCTCGACCCGACACGCCGCAGCGCCCGCGTCGCGCTCGACGGCGCACCGGTCGACCTGCTCGTCGGCGGGCGTCAAGCTCTGCTCGACCTGGCCCGGTTGGTCGTGGCCGCCGAGGCCGCCGGGCTCGCCACCGAGTGCACCCAGCAGGCGGCCGACTACGCCAAGGCGCGTCTTCAGTTCGGACGACCGATCGGCATGTTCCAGGCCGTCAAGCACCACTGCGCCAACATGCTCGTCGCCTCGGAGCTCGCCACCTCGCTCGTGTGGGACGCGGCCCGCGCCGCGGAGGAAGGCGGTGACCAGCGCGCCTTCACGGCAGCAATGGCCGCGGCCGTCGCGGTGCCGGCGGCAGACGAGTGCGCGCAGCTCAACATCCAGGTGCACGGGGGGATCGGGTTCACCTGGGAGCACGACGCGCACCTCTACCTGCGTCGGGCCACGGCGCTGGAGGCCGTGCTCGACGCCGAGGCGGCCGCGGACGACGTGACCGACCTCGTGCGCGCCGGTACCCGGCGTCACCGCACCATCGACCTGCCGCCCGAGGCCGAGCCGATGCGCGACGAAGCGCGGGCTTTCGCCGAGCGCGTGAAGGGGCTCGATGCGAGCGCCCGGCGTGAGGCGATGATCGAGACCGGCTACGTGATGCCCCACTGGCCCGAGCCCAGGGGGCGCGACGCCGGAGCAGTGGAGCAACTCGTGATCGAACAGGAGTTCCGCTCCGCCGGGGTGTCCCGGCCTCAGTACGGCATCACGGGCTGGGTCATCCTCACCCTCGTCCAGCACACGTCAGAGGACCAAGTGGCCCGGTGGGTGCTGCCGGCTTTGCGTCAAGAGGTCATCTGGTGCCAACTCTTCAGCGAGCCCGACGCGGGCAGCGACGCCGCGGGCATCAAGACCCGGGCGACGAGAGTCGACGGGGGCTGGGTCGTGAACGGCCAGAAAGTGTGGACCAGCGGCGCGCACCTGGCCAGCCTGGGGCTGGCCACCACGCGCACCGACCCCGACGCGCCGAAGCACCAGGGCATCACCATGATGGTGATCGACATGCACGCACCAGGCGTCGAGGTGCGCCCGTTGCGCATGGTCACCGGCCATTCCGACTTCAACGAGGTCTTCTTCAACGACGTCTTCGTCCCCGACGACGACGTCGTCGGGGCGGTCAACCGCGGCTGGACGGTGGCCCGGGCCACGCTCGGCAACGAGTCGGTCTCCATCGGGGGCGGAGCGGGTGGCGGTGGCGGCATCTCCGCCGAGTCCGTCATCGCGCCCTTCGACGCCCACCCCGAACGCCTCAGTGGCGGGGCCGGTCGCATCGGGCGCTTCATGGCGCTTTCCGAGGCGATGGCTGCCCTCAACATGCGCAGCGCACACCGAGCGGTCGTCGGCGGCGGGCCCGGCCCGGAGGGCAACGTGACCAAGCTGGTGCTCACCGAGATCGGCCACGAGGCCGCAGCGATCAACCGCGCGCTGGGCGGACCCGAGACAGCCTTCGCCCAGGGCGACGGCTACCTGGCCGCGTCCATGGTCCTGATGCACCGGGGCATGTCCATCGCCGGAGGCACCTCCGAGATCAAGCGCAACCAGATCGGCGAGCGCATCCTCGGCCTGCCCCGCGACCCGCTGGTCAATTGACGTGAATCGCCGGGCCCTCTCCCCCGTCGGCCCCGGTCAGACGCCGCACACGCTGGCGATCATTTCGTTGGCCGCATGGACCCGGATGGCCCATGTCTGGAGACCGACGATGCCGTCGACCGCGATGCCGTTGGCGCCCTGAACCGCTTCGGTGACGCCCTTGGTCAGAGGGCCGTAGCTGCCGTCGGTCGCGAGCACGGGATCGCCCGCCGGTGCGAACTCTCCGCGGCCGTCGTTGTAGGCCTCCTGCAATTTTTGAACCACCGCACCCTGCGAACCTTCGGAAAGAGTCGGCGGCATGGCATAGCCCTGCTGCAACGCGGCCCAAGTGTTCGGACCGACGATCCCATCAGTGGTCAGGCCTGCGCTCTGTTGGAACTCGATCACCGCGGCGCGGGTCTTCGGACCGAAATCCCCGTCGATCTGGGTCTGGTCGCTCAGTACAAGCCGCCGAACGAGAAGGTACTGAGCCCAGCGCACGTCCTGACCGGTTGATCCCTCCTGAATGGTCGCCGGCATGGTGTCGCTCCTTTCCTGGTGACATCGGGGTTCTCCCACGCTCAATCTGTCACATCCGACGAGAGCTCGCCGACGGTCACGGAGACGAAGCGATGCGCGGTGCCGTGGCGTTCGACTGCCGCGAAGAGGCGAACGCAGGAGCGAGGTGGTGGACCGACGGACGGGGTGATGCACACCTTGACCGATCATCACACCGTGACCATTCTTGAGACCGAATCGACCTGTGGGGAAAAGGGTGACAACCATGAGCGATATCGACATTGACGCCCGGCTGCAAACGGCGGAGGATCGGCTGGATACGGCACAGACGGTGCTCGACGAAGTCAGAAAGGTGCTGGACGTGGCCGAGAAGGCTCGGGCTGCATCTGAGCGGGCCCGTGCCGACGTCCGCAAGGTGACTCTCGTCGTGCTCGCCTCCGCGGCCGTCCTCGCCGTCGTCGTCTTTCTGACCCGGCGCTCGCGGTAGGGGTCAACGCCCGCCCTTCAGCCCTGCGGGGCGAACAGGGAACCCGGCGCCCGCCAGTCCACCGAGACGAACCGGTGCGCAATGAGCCAGCGTTCGCCCACCGGGACGAGGTGGTCCCGGTAGCGGCCGAAGTGGTCGAGCCCGGCGTCGGCGAAGACGGTGAAGTAGCTGGCCACGGTGATCTCACCGGGCGTGACGGACTCGAAGCGGATGTTGTCGACGTTGTGCCGGATGATCCGCCGCGTCGGCACGGCGGCGCCGGACTCCGATTCGGAACCCGAGCCTTCACCCGCTCCGCCGGCCTCCGGGCCCGACGAGCCCGACGAGCCCGACGAGCCCGACGGTGGGACGATCCCACCGCGGAAGCGCTCCATGATGGCGGCGCGGCCAGGCAGAGGCCGGCTCCCCCGGATCTCGAGGACCCCGTCCTCGCAGAAGGCCGCGACGAACTCGTCGAGGAGGAAACGGTCGCCGGCGTGCGTGTACTGCGCCAGCGTGTCGCGGCAGCACTCGCGCGCGGCCAACTCCCAGTGCTCCATCGGTACGCTCCCGATCCGGTCGTGTGCCCTCGGCGGGACGTGAGCGTCCGGCCGAGCGGACGATAACCGACACGGCCCGGGCCTTCCCCGACCGCCCGGCGCAGAACCGTAGAGTCAGCGTCGTGGCGGAGCCCGACGACGAGGGAAGACGGACGGGCGGTGTCTGGCACCTGCTGATAGGACCGCCCCGGTCCGCCCGCGGCGGGAAAACCGACCGCATCACTCCGGTCGAGGGCCTCTCGGCACTCTCGCTCGACGCGCTGACCTCGGTGGCCTACGGGCCCGAGGCGATCATCCTCGTCCTGGCCGTGGCCGGCGCCGGCGCGCTGCATCTGGTCCTGCCCATCACCATCGCCATCGTGGCCCTGCTGGCCATCCTGGTGTTCTCCTACCTCCAGGTCATTGACGCGTACCCCCAAGGCGGGGGCGCCTATGCGGTGTCACGCGCCAACCTGGGCGCGCATACCAGCCTGGTAGCCGCGGCGGCGCTGGTCGTCGACTACACGCTGACCGTGGCCGTCTCCATCGCGGCCGGCGTCGCCTCCCTCACTTCCGCCTTCCCCTCGCTCACCGGGGCGACCGTGCCGATCTGCCTCGGCATCCTGCTCGTCATCACCCTGCTCAACATCCGCGGTCTGGGCGACACTGCCCGCGCCTTCCTGCTGCCGACCATGGTGTTCATCGTCGGCCTGCTGGCCATCATCGCCATCGGCCTCATCCACCCCCTCGGTCTGGGCCAACCCCTTCCGGGCACCTCCGAGACGCCGACCACCGGGCTCAAGGCGGTCACATTCCTCCTCGTGCTCAAGGCCTTCTCGGCCGGTTGCAGTGCACTGACCGGCGTCGAGGCCATCGCCAACGGCGTGCCGCTCTTCCGCGAGCCGAGGGCGACGCGCGCCAAGCGCACCGAGCTGCTGCTCGGCGTGATCCTCGGCGTCATGCTGCTCGGCCTCGCCGTCCTGGCCAAGCGCTGGCACGTCGGGCCCCGCTCCGGGCAGACCGTCCTGAGCCAGATCATGTCCCTCGCCGTCGGCCGGAACTGGGCCTACTACATCGTGTCGCTGACCATCACCGTCGTGCTCGCGCTGGCCGCGAACACCTCGTTCGGGGGTCTCCCGGTGCTCTCGAGCCTCCTGGCCCGCGACAACTACGTGCCACACCTCTTCGCCCTCCGCGGCGACCGCCAGACCTTCACGTTCGGCATCGGCGCACTCTCCGTGATGTCAGGCGTGCTCCTGCTCGCAGTGCGCGGCAACACGAACACATTGATCCCCCTTTTCGCCATCGGGGTTTTCACCGGGTTCACCCTCGCCCAGACCGGCCTGGTCGTGCACTGGCGGCGCCTGCGCCCGCCTCGCTGGCAGTACCGTGCGGCCATCAACGGCACGGGAGCGGTCATCACGGCCGTGGCCACGATCGTCTTCTTGGTGTCGAAGTTCACCGAGGGAGCCTGGGTGGTCGTCGTGGCCGTTCCCGCGTTCATCCTCCTGTTCCTGCGCATCCACGCCTACTACGTCCGGGCCGCGGCAGACCTCCGCATCGACCAGGTGCCCCCCAAGAAACCCATCGGCAAGCGCACCATCGTCATTGTGCCGGTGAACCGACTGTCCCGGCTGACCGCGCACGCCCTGACCGAGGCCAAGTCCCTCGGGCAGGAGACGATCGCGGTGACGGTGGTTCTAGAGACGGGCGATGCCGGGGACCAATGGGCGAACACGCTCGTCGACCAGTGGGCCAGCTGGGACCCCGGCGTGCCGCTGCGCGTGCTGCGTACCGATTACGCGTCCGTGGTGGAGCCGACCGTCGAGTTCATCGACCAGGTCCGCGCCAACCATCCCGACGACCAGGTCGTCGTGCTGATCCCCATGGTCCGACCCGAGCGGGCGCGCTATCGCCTGCTGCACAACCAGATCGACCTCGCACTCTCCAGCACGCTGCGCAAGCGGGACGACATCGTCGTGGCCCGCGTCTCGGTGCCGCTGGAGCCGTCTGCCGGCCCGGGAACCACGACCGCCGGACATGAGGCTGCGACGCCAGCGGACGCCCCGAACGCCCCGGTCGCCCCCGGCGCCCCGGTCGCCGCTTCGGACGAGCCCGGCGAGAGCGCCCCCAAGGTTTCCGGGCAATGAGCGTCGGCGCGAGCCGGCGGCGCGAGCCGGCTGTCAGCGCCTGATCAGCGCCCCTTCCACACCGGATCGCGCCGCTCGATGAATGCGGTCGCGCCCTCCTTGGCGTCCTCGGAGCCGAAGACCTTGGGCTGCCACTCGGCCGCCAGCTCCTTCGCCCGGGCCAGGTCGGTCGATGCCGTGCGCACGAGCTCCTTGGTGGCGCGCAGCGCGAGGGGGCCGTTGCGGGCGATGCGCTCGGCGAGAGCCAGCGCGGCGGGAAGGACCTCGGCGGAAGGCACGACCTGGTTGATCAGCCCCAGTGCCTGGGCCCGGTCCGCGTCGACCAGGTCACCGGTCAGCGTCAGCTCCAAGGCCATGGCCAGGGGGATGCGCGTGCTCACGAACACGCCACCCCCGGCCGCGAAGAGGCCGCGCTTGACCTCGGGCATCCCGAACATGGCCGACTCGGAAGCGACGACGACATCGCAGCCGAGCAGCAGCTCGAAGCCCCCTGCGACGGCAGTGGCGTTGGCGGCACCGACCACCGGCACCCCGATCTCCCCACCGGCGAAGCGGGCGAACCCGGCCATGCCTTCGGGTTTGCCCCCGAGCGCACCGCCCTCGGCGAAGGCCCTCAGGTCCATGCCGGCACAGAAGGCCTTGTCCCCCGTGCCGGTGAGCACGACGGCGCGGATCTCGGGGTCGCTCTCGGCCGCCACCATGGCGAGCCCGATCGCCGTGAGCAGCTCGGGGTTCAGCGCGTTACGCGCCTCGGGCCGGTTCAGGCGGAGCACCCTCACCGCTCCGTGCTGCTCGGTCACCAGGACCGGCTCGGTCTCGGCGCTCCCGGCGCTCGTCTTGTCGTTCATCGGTTCTCGGCCTTCCTCTCGTCAACGGGTTCGTCCGACGGGACCTCGTCGTGCCTCGCGGCTTCGCCGTCGACTCCCGCCGGTCCCTGATGCGGCACGAACGGTACCCGCACTGCCGAGGGTGCTGCACTAGCGTCGGCACGCCTTCACGGCAGCATCTCGGGCACGCGGAGACTGGAGGGCGCGGATGGAGCCGATCGGTGTCACGACGAGGGGCACGGTGCGCGGCCGGTGGTCGGAGGACATCGCCTCCTTCCTCGGCCTGCCCTACGCCGCCGCACCCGTCGGTAACGACCGCTTCGGACCGCCACGACGACACCCGCGCTGGGAGGGGACCCGGGACGCCGGGGCGTTCGGCGCGACCGCGCCCCAAGCCCCCCAGGACCTCGGCCTGATCCCCGAGCCGGTCATCGCCGGCGACAACTGCCTCAACCTCAACGTCTACACCCCCGACCCCGGATCGGCCCGACTTCCCGTTCTGGTCTGGATCCACGGCGGAGGGTTCTTCTCGGGGTGCAGCGCCAACCCGTGGTACCGCGGGGAGCGATTCGCCCGTGACGGCGTCGTGCTGGTGAGCATCAACTACCGCCTGGGCCTCGAAGGCTTCCTCAAGCTCGACGATGAGGGCGGCAACCGCGGCGTGCTCGACTGGGTCGCCGCGCTCGAGTGGGTCCAGGAGAACATCGCCACATTCGGGGGTGACCCGGCCAACGTCACCGTCGGGGGGCAGTCGGCGGGAGGGACCGCGTGCGAGCTTCTGACGACGATGTCCTCGGCGCGCGGCCTGTTCCGTCGCGCCATCTGCATGAGCGCGCCGGGCGGGCTGGTGGGGACCCCCGAACACGCGACCGCCCTGGCGCGCGCCGCGTCCGAGCACCTCGGCGTACCGCTGACCCGCCGAGCTCTCGGTGAGCTCTCCGACGTCCGCCTCGCGGACGTCCGGGCCCGCTTCACTCCATCGGGCCCCGGCGCCATCACCACGCCGTCCATCGCTCCGCTCGTTCCCTACGTCGACGGCGAACTGATCACGGCGGACCCCCTCGAGGCGATGGCCGCCGGCGTTGGTGAACGGGTCGATCTCCTGGCGGGTGCGACGACGCAGGAGCTCAACATGTTCTTCGCCGCGACCTCCGTCGATCTGGACGACGAGTCACTGCATCAAGCCCTCGTCGGCATGGGCCTGGCGCCCGACTCGGTGCGCGCCTACCGGGACGCCGAGCCCGGCGCGACGAACTTCGGCGTGCTCGGCCAGGCGGTGAGCGACCGGATGTTCCGGATCCACGCCACTCGCCTCGGTTCGGCGCGTCAGGGCGCCAGCGGGCGCACGTACCTCTACGAGTGGGCGTGGCGATCGCCGGGGATGGACGGCGCGATCGGCGCCGCACACGGCATCGACATCCCCTTCGCCTTCGACAGCCTCGACGCGACGGGTGGAGAACGCTCCCTGGGACACGATCCCCCGCAGCATTTGGCGGACGTGGCCCATCGGGCCTGGGTGAGTTTCGCGACCGCGGGCGACCCGGGCTGGTCGCCCTACACGCTCGACGAAAGGCCGACCATGGTCTTCGACGAGGAGAGCGTCGTGGTCCGCGACCCGCTGCGCGTCGAGCGAGCGTTGTGGGGTGCTTCAGCCACCTCGAGTTGAGCGGCCCGAAACTGGCACGAACCTGTTCACTTCGTAAGGGAATAACGCCCGGGTGGCAGGGCCTGACCCAGGGAGCTTCAGGGACCTTGTGGTCAGGACCTTCAGTTCGTGGCGCTGTGGCCGCGAGCGTCTCCGCTGGCCGAGTGCGGCGCGGTGATGTGAGTCGAAGGGGCGGTGGCGCCAGAGTGAAGGGCGCTAGAGGCGGCGGCGAGCGGCCCGCTCCACAGCGCCACGGCCCCGGCTGCGGCACAAAGAGCTGCTGCCGCAGCGACCCGGGCCCGGTTCAACTCCACCCGGCAACTATGGCTCAAAAATGTAAGGAGAGTGAGAGAACCGGCTAAGGATTGGCTGTGAATCTCGGCCTGGACATCCCAGGGCCCCTGGCCGGAGGCCTGAGGACGCCCAGCGCACCGGCGAATGCTTACAAGCCGACCTCTCCGTCGACGAGCTCACGGATCATGTCGGCGTGTCCGTTGTGACGGGCGTACTCCTCGACCATGTGCACGTAGATCCAGCGGAGGGAACAGGGCTGGCCGCTCCGGGTGATGCCGACGTCATCGAGGTCGCGAGAAGCGGCTGTCTGTCGGCTCTCCTCGCATGCTGCTCGCCAGGCCTCCAAGTCCTTCGCCCAATCGGCGCCGTCGAGGGGCGCGATGTCGCTGTCCTCGACGCTCGGGTCGTACCAGATGTACGGAGCGCTCGCGTCACGTTGGAGGACCCGTCGGAACCAGGACCGCTCGACCTCGGCCATGTGGCGGACGAGGCCATGCAGCGACAGCTTCGAGGTGGCCACGGGGCGAGCCTTGCGCCCCTCGTCGTCGACACCCTCCGCCTTGAGCAGCAACGTGGTCCGGTGGAACTCGAGCCACGCTTCGAGCATTTCGCGTTCGGACAAGCCGTCCATGGGAGGTTCGGAACGTCTCGGGTCCTCGAGGCCGCGCACCATCCAGGAGAACCTACAACTTCCCGCTCCGCGGTCAACAGCGAAAGCAACCGCAGAGAGTGTGATTCGGCCCTACCGCTCACTGCTTGGTGACGCCGGCCAGGTCCGCAACCGATCGGGCAACGGACGTGGCCGGGTCCTTCAGGTCAGCTCTTCTTCTTGTAGGTAAAGGCGTCTTGCGCGGAGGTGGCGCTGGTGCCACTCGGGGTCGTGACCGTCACGTCCACGGTCCCGACCGCATGAGGAGGAACGACCGCGGAAATCTCGGTGTCGCTGACGAACGTGAAGCTCGCTGCCACCCCACCGAAACTGACGGCTGTCGCACCGGTGAACCCTGTGCCGACGATCGTCACGTGAATGCCGCCCTTGGGGGAATCCTTGTTCGGTGAGACCGAGGTCACGGTCGGCGCCGGCGCCAGGATGGTCAGGGCCACCGAAGCCGTGACGCTTCCGGATACCGGCGTCAGGTTGGGCTGCGTGACCGTCAGGAAGCAGCTCGTGCAACCTACGAGGTCGCTGCCGACCGCTATCGACCCGGTCAACGTGGCCCCGCTCAAAGTGCCTCCCACCCCGGAGTAGGTCGTGGGCGCCACGACGCCCGAACCCGTGGTCGCGTCACAGTTGCTCGGATTCCCGGCGATGCCGCAGATCTTCGCCGTGGCTCCGCCTCCGGTGAAAGAGCCCCACCATCCGCTCCCCGTGAAGTTGATCGTGTCGCCGGCGTGAACGGTGGTCGAGGGGATGTTCAGCGTCGGGGGGTCGGGCTGCGTGCCGCTGAAGATGATCGGCGAGTTCACGTTCGCGATACCGACGCTGCCCAGCGAGACACCCGAAGACGACTCGTAGAGGGCCGCGACGGCGCATCCGACCAGCCCCACGTCCACCTGGTTCTGCAGCGGCGGGCAGGCGGCATTCGGGTCGCCGAGTGCCATGAAGGGGCTCGGCAGCGTGAACTGGGTCGTGAAGTTCCCGTCGTTGTCCACTGGCTGGAAGAGGAACTGGTTCAGGTCGATCTCGTCGATGGCGGAGAAGCCCGAAACCAGTGCTCCGAGCGGGGACGCTTCGACGAGGACGACTCCTCCGCTCCCGATCAAAGATCCCGTCCCGGTCGGAAAGCCCGAACCGGTCACCGTCACCGTGTCACCGGGGTTGGCTCCGGTGTTGGGAGTCACGGTGATGGTAGGAGTCTGGAGCAGGTAGGTGAACTGGTCCGCCGCGCTTATCGCGCTCGTGCCACCAGATGTCGTCACGGTGATGTCCACGGTTCCCGGTGCTCCCCCGGGACTGCCGGCTTGAATCTCGGTGGGCGATATCACGCTGACTCCGATGCCTCCGCCCGCAGGCGTGGACCCGAAATTGACCGATGCGTCGGACGTGAAACCCGTGCCCGTAATGGTCACGAGGCTGCCACCGGTCGACGTGTTCGAGTTGGGCGAGACGCCCGTGACCGTCGGCACCACCGCCGTGTACGTGAAGGTGTCAGCGGCAGACCCGTTCCCGGCCGTACCGCCCGGCGTCGTGACCTGCACGGTCGCGCCGAACGGTGCGGGGTTGGTCTGGGCGGGGGCGACCGCGCTGATGCCGTGGTCGGAGTTGACCGTGAAGCTGGTCGCCGGGACTCCGGCGAACGTCACACTCGTGGCCGTCGTGAAACCCGACCCGGTGATCTTCACCGACGTTCCCCCCGACACCGGACCCTGGTCCGGGCTGACTGAGGTCACGACCGGGATCGCCAGGTAGGTGAAATGATCGGCGGACGACTTGGCGCTCGTGCCGGACGGGGTTGTCACGGTCACGCCCACCGTTGCTGGGTCTGCGGCGGAGGGGGCGATGGCGACGATGGTCGTGGGCGACGTGATCGCGATGGAGGCCGACGCGACCGATCCGAAGTCGACTTGCGTGGCGGCTGTGAAATTCGTCCCGGTCACGGTCACCGACACGTTGCCCGAAAGAGGCCCGTCGGCCGGCGAGATGGAACTGACGGTCGGGGCACCTTCGTAGGTGAACTGGTCCGCCGAAGACGTGGAGCTCGTGCCTTTCGCGGTGGTGACCGTCACGTCAACCGTTCCGGTCCCCGCCGGGGACGTGGCGATGATCGTCGTCGGTGAGACGACATGGACCTTCGCACCCTTCACTGCGCCGAAGGCGACGGTGGACGACGCCGTGAAGCCGGTTCCGGTGATGTCGACCTGCGTACCTCCCGAAGGTGAACCTGCCGCCGGGGACAACGACGTGACGCTCGGGAGCACGAGGTAGGTGAATATGTCCGCGCTCGAGGTCGCGCTCGTTCCACCGGGGTTGATGACCATCACGTGCACCGGTCCGGCACCCGCGGAGGACCCCGGTGAGACCGCTGTAATCGAAGTCTTCGTGTTCACCGTGAAACTCGTAGCGTTTCCGGGTCCGAAGTCCACCTCGGTCGCACTCGTGAACCCACGGCCCGTGATGTTCACCGTCGTTCCCCCGGAAGCCGGTCCGGCGCTCGGGCTCACCTTGGTGACCTTGGGTGCCGCGACGTAGGTGTACTGATCGGAGGGACTGGTCGGGCTCGTTCCGCCGGGAACGGTGACGGTCACATCGACGGTGCCCCTACCCGCCGGGACGGTCACGTCGAGCGACGTGTCCGAGGTGACCACCAGGTTCGTCCCGCGGGTCGTCCCGAAGTCCACGCTTTTTGCACCGGTGAGTGAGGTTCCCGTGACGACCACGGAGTTCCCTCCACCGCTCGGGCCTTCATTGGGGGACACCGAGGTCACGCTCGGAACCGGCACGTACGTGAACTGGTCCGACGGTGACACCGGGCTCGTCCCCACCGAGGTCGTCACCGTCACGTCCACCGTTCCGGTCCCCGCCGGGACGGTGACCGACAGAGAGGTGTCGGAGGAGACGAGCAGATTCGTCGCCGGCGCGGTGCCGAAGTCCACCGCCGTCGCGCCGGTGAACCCGGTCCCGCCGACGTCGACGGAGTATCCGCCGAGCGGCGAGCCCGAAGACGGGCTGACCGACGTCACGGTCGGAGCGCCGTACGTGAACTGGTCGGAGGGGGTGGCCGCGCTCGTTCCACCCGTGGTGGTGACCGTCACATCGACGGTGCCTGTCCCGGCGGGAACCGTGGCCGTGATGTCCGAGTCGTCGTTCACACTGAAGTTCGGTGACGGCGCGGACCCGAATTTCACCGTGCTCGCACCGGTGAAGCCCGAGCCACTGATGTCAACCTGATAACCGCCCACGGGTGAACCGGTGTTCGGCGTCACGGCACTCACCGCAGGTGCGGTCACGTAGAGGAACTGGTCCGAGAAAGAGGTGGCGCTCGTCCCGGCCGGAGTTGTGACGGTCACGTCCACGGGGCTGCCGGTCACGGGGCCGGGCGGGCGCGATCGCGCTCATGGACGAATCGGAGATCACCGTCACACTCGGAGAGGCAGACGGACCGAAGGAGACAGAAGTGGCGCCCGAGAAGCCTGTCCCCGTGATCTGCACGACCGTGCCACCGCCGCCGAAGGTCGGGAGCACCGCCGTGACGGTCGGCGCCGCTGCGGGTCCCGGAAGATACGAATAGCGGTCAGCCGCCGTGGTTTTCGAGGTCCCGAGTGCCGTCGTGACAGTCACGTCGACGATGCCCGACCCCGCAGGCGACGCGGCAACCACTTCGCTGTCGGAGATGACGGTGATGTTCGTCGCCGCCTTGGAACCGAAGTGGACCGCACTCGCCTCGGAGAATCCACTTCCGTTCACCGCGACGAGGGTGCCGCCGACCTGCGTGCCCGAGCTCGGGTTCAGGCCGGTGACAACCGGCGCGGTGGGGCTCGTGTAGGTGAAGCGATCGGCGTTGGAAGGAAGGCTCGTTCCCAAAGGCGTGGTGACCGTCACGTCCACACTCCCGCTGCCCTTGGGGGATACGGCGGTGATCGCGTTCGCCGAATTGACCACGAAGCTCGCGGCGGGAGTGGTCCCGAAATCAACCGCGGTGGCGCCCGTGAACTTGGACCCCGAGATGCTCACGCTCGTACCGCCCGCAGACGGTCCGCTGGGTGGGCTGAGCCCGGTGACGGTCGGCCCGGTGGAGGGCCCGACCACCAGGGTGGTGCTGGCGACGACCGGCGATCCCGGCGCAGGATTGTTGCCGTTGCCGTCGAAGGGCGTCACGTTCGTCTGAGACACCGTGAGCGTGTGATTGCCGTCCGACAACGGGCTCGGCAGCGTCAAGGAGCCCGACAACACCTGCGGCGTCAGGGTCGTCCCGTTATAGGTCGGGGAACCTCCAGCACCGGGGCCCTCAATCGTCGCCGAGGCGCCGGGAACCGGCGACCCGTCGAGGGAAATCGTGATCGTCGGCGGATTGGTCGAGGTCGAAGAGCCCTCCAGGCCGTTGCCCCACCAGCACTGACTGGAGGAGGTGGGATTGTCCGGACAGGCTCCCGTCGCGTCGGAAAAGGTGATGTGCTCGCCTTCGGTCACCGTGCTCGAGCTCGTCGCCAGCGTCGGCGCGTTGGGCGGGGTGGTCTGGGTCGTGTACTCCAAAACGGCCTCTTGACCTGGGAACGCTGAGAGGTTCGAGGTGTTGATGACCGCGATGGCGCAGCCCACGAGGCCCGCGTTGAACTGACCGGGTGAGGGAGGACATACCGCGTTCGGGTCGCTGGCGCTGAAGTTGGCCGGCACGGCGAACGATGCCGTGTAGGTGCCGGGAGGGGACTCCTTGAGCGGAGTCAGAGTCGCGATGTCGCCTTCCTGGGTGGGTGTCGCCGGTGGGATGACGAACCCGCCGAGCGGACTCGCCTGGGCGCTGGCCAGGCCGAGCCCGGGCGTGCCGGTACAGGAGATGGAAACGGTGGTGGTTCCGGGCACAACTCCCGTGATGGAAGTGGGTCCCGCCTTACCGTCGAAAGTGCAGGTCACACTCGGCTGGGCGGATGCCGGCACTACGGCCGTACTGACGGCCAGAAACCCCGCGGCCAGCGATATCGACAGTGCCGTGAATACGACGCGCCGCCCGACAAGTGCCCTGTTGCGCATGTTGTCCCCCCTTGCAGAAGTCCGGTGTCCTCTTCCCAAAGGACACCGTCACCCCGGTCGCTGTCACGGTTTGTAGTGAGAGACGGACCCACTTCACGACCGGGAACCAATTCGGGCGGACTGCGTAGTAGTACCGGCGCTGCTTGGTAACATTCGAGTGGTACAGAAATCACTGTCACACTCTGACTGGCCCGCTCCAACTGGCCCAGTGGTGAGGGTGACAGAATCGGCGGCGGACGTCAAGCTGCCCCCGGCGTCGGCCGGGGACGACGGATCAAAAGACGAGGATCGATCGCGGCAACCGAAACGTGCGATGCGTCGAGTCGACGGACTGGCACCGACGTGAGATCTCGATGCATGACGACAGGACGCACCACCACCCACCAAGGATCTGAAGGCCAATGGACGAGTCCAGCGTGAGCGCGCCGGAATCCGGGGTGCAGGCGACTGCCCCGACAGAGTTCACCATCGACGAGCTCGCGGCGCGGAGCGGGGTACCGAGCCGCACGATTCGCTACTACCAGTCAGAGGGCGCACTCCCGCCGCCGGAACGGCGTGGCCGCGTCGCCCGCTACGACGCAGACCACCTCGAGCGGCTCCGGCTCATCTCGGAGCTCCAGGCCCGCGGGCTCAGCTTGGGCCTCATCCGCGACCTGCTTCAGCGAACCGCCCCCGGGAGCCTTTCGGTGGTGGAGTGGCTCGGGCTCACGGAGCGCCTCGCCGTCCCCTGGCTCGACGACCGCCCGACGGCGGTGACCGAAGACGAGCTCAACTCCAGGCTCGGTACCGGCTCGCTCGGGATGCTCGACCGCCTCGTCGACGCGGGGCTCCTGAGAAGGCGCGCTGAAGGGGGTTTCGACGTGCCGAGCCCCGCGCTCCTCGACATGTTGGGCGAGCTCGACCCGCGGGTATCGATCCGGACACCTCCTTGAAGGTGGCCGGCGTCATCCGCCGCCATCTCGCGAGCGGTGTGGACGAGGTGGTGCAACTCATCATGGCCAGGGCGGGCCACGGTTTCGGACGCCGCCACGGGCCGTTGGAGCTGTCGCAGGCCGTCGATGCACTCCGTCCGGTGGCGACCCGGGCGGTGCTCCTCATCTTCGAACAAGAGGTCGAGCGCTCTCTGCGCGCCGCGGGTTGGCCCCCCGACGAACGAGAGCGCGTCCAGGCGTCGTAGAACCCTCCATCGTTCAACCCGCCAGCGCTGGCGGGGCTTTCCCCGGCTCAACCTGGACCAAAGGGGGCATCACCCCGGCAGCTACGGTGAAAACATGATTTGGCAACACCGTGGCGCAGCATGAGCGTGATCAGACCGATTTTCCTCGGCACCGCCGCGGCGGCCCCGGCTTCCCCGCTCCCGGCGGCTCCGCTCGACCCGGTGCCAACGCCCCCGGCGCGGCGGGCCGGCTCGGTCCGCCGGACGTCGACCGTGCTCATGTCGTGGCGCAACGGGCTGGGCGGTCTCGGCGGTTCAGTCGCCGACCTTCAGCTCGAGGGCCGAGCCCGCGACCTGTTGACGTCGAGCGAAGGCGAGGCCAGCGTGCTGGCCGAGGCCAGCCTCATGGTCCAGACCGGTCGCCAGCGCGACATCACCGAGATCGTGGCCGAGCCGGCGCCCGCTGGTCTGCAGCGGCTGGTCGGGTGTCGCGCCGGCGGAAACCTCCGAAAAGCCATCGCGTCCGAAATGCCCGAAGAGGTCGACGCGGGGACTCCCCTGCACCTCCTGCTCGACGACCTCGCCGGCGCCACCCTGATCGCCGGTTTCGCCTGGTTCCGTTGGGCCGACCACGTGCCCGAGTTTCGCCAGCGGCTGGCGAACGCGCCCGGGCCCAAGATGGTCGGGATCTGCTCCGGTTTCCGCGAGGGATCGAGCGCGCTGAACGCCGACGGCACCCTCAAGGGGATCAGCGAGAACGTGGCCGACGCTCCGCCGCTCGCCGATCCGGCCGACCCCATCAGTTGGCACCAACTCGGCGACCACCCGGACATGGCCATGCGCCGGGCGCGCCGGATCGATGTCTGGGTCGAGGACGGGATGCTCGAGGTCGACTCCATGTTCCGCGACAGCTGCTGGGAGCCCGACGGCCGCGAGATCATCGTCCACGAGTACCGGCTCCTGGCCCAGGCCGACGCGGCGACGGGCGTCCTGCGGTCCGTACTCGCCCAGCCCGCGTGCTGCCGTACCCCGAGTGCCCCGTCGCGGCGGCGAACGCCACCCGAATGAACGGCACCGCGCTGCGCTCACTACGTGCCGAGGTGATCGAACGGCTGCGCTCGAGCGACTGCTGTACCCATCTCAACGATGGCCTGCGTGCGCTGGCGGAGGTGCCGATACTCGCACGTGCGGTCCCGAACGCGTCCCCGGACTCGCTCCCAGGCTGAGGGTGTCTCGGGCGTGGAGGCCTGAGCGGCGCTCCCGGACCGCCCTACTCAGCCGGCGGCGTCGGTGAGCGACCAGAGCGCAGGCTCGCCGTCCTCGACCTGCACCTTCCCGGCGATCTCGAGCGTCCGCAGGTGCGACACCGCCTCGCCGACCGCGGCCCGGCGCATGAAGCCTGCGATGTCGTCCCACGAACGCGACCACTTCATGCGGGACGCGACGTTCCACGCGGTGTTCGGGCCCTCGCGCAGGATGGCGATCACCTCGGCGAACCGATCGCGGTGGTGCTGGCGCAGCTCCTCGAGTCGTCGCTGCAGATCGGGGAAGCGGTACTCGTGCGCGGGGAGCACCTCACGCACCTCGTAGGGCTCGAGCTTGTCGAGCGAGGCCAGGTAGTCACCGAGCGGGTCCGCGCCCGCCTGCGGGTGGAAGGGGATGTTCGGCGTGATGCGCGGCAGCACGTGGTCGCCCGAGAGCATGAGCCGGCGCTCGGATTCGTAGAAGCAGAGGTGGCCCGGCGAGTGTCCCGGGGTCCAGATAGCCGTCAGGTCCCACTCCGGCACCTCGGGACGGGCGCCGTCCTCAAGGAGCACGTCGGGAATCACCGGGTCCACCAGAGACCGTACGGGCATGGCTGCGTTCTGCAGGGTCGCGAGCTCCTCGGGCGGCGCACCCATGCGCCGGAGCGCCCAGGCGACGCGGTCGAGCAGATCGTCGGGCTCGTCGTAGCGGTCGTGGATGAGCTCGGCATCGGCCGGGTGCAGCGAGATCCAAGCGCCCGAAGCCTCGCGGATGCGCCCGGCCAACCCGAAGTGGTCGGGATGGATGTGGGTGACCATGACGCCTTGGACGTCGGTGATTTCGCAGCCGGCCACCTTCATACCGCTCTGCAGCGCCCCGAAGGCTTCGTCCGTGTTCCACCCGGCATCTATCAGGTACGGGCCGCGGTCGGTCTCGAAGAGGTACACCAGCACGTAGCGCAGCGAGTTGTTGGGCAGTGGCACCGGGATGCTCCACAGCCCCGGCTCGACTTTCTCGACCTCGGGGAACGGGTCGTTCGCCGCGGCGGCGCCGCGGGCGTGGCCGTTGGTGACGCCGGAGTGGGTGTGGGCGGGGCGCGACGTCGACGTCACGACCGGCCTTCCGCCCGGCGTGAGCGGCCCGCTTGCGGTCGGGCTGCCATGGCGACAATGTGCATGATCACGGTCGGAACCTCCGGGCCCGAGCGTAAAGGACCGGGTCCGGCGTGCGCCCGTTTTTATCCCGACTCGGCTTCGAGAAACCCCTCCGCCGCGGCCACTCCGACGGGCGTCACGACTCGACCGAGTCGGCAAGTCCCCAGCTCTGGGCCGTACCGGCGTCGATGGCCGCGCCGGAGAAGGCGAGCCAGGCCGTTCGCAATCGGCCGATGCGCCGGGTCAGGCTGACCGTTCCCCCCGCGCCGGGGACGAGCCCGAGACCGATCTCGGGCAGCGCGATGTGCGTGTCGGCGGCGGCGACCACCCGGTCGCAGAACGCAGCCAGCTCGACGCCCGACCCGACGCAGGCGCCGTGGACGTAGGCCACCGTCTCCTGCCTCAGGCGCGCCAGCGTGCGTCCGACACTGCGCTGCAGGCGCACCACATGCGCGGATGCCGGGTCCGGGCGTGTGCCGAACTCGTCGAGGTCGCCGCCGGCGCAGAAGGCCCGGCCCTCGCCACGCAGCTCCACCCGCCTGAGCGACGGGTCCGCGCCGGCGATGGCCAGAGCCTCGGTGAGCTCGTCGCGCATGCGGGCGTCGAGGGCGTTGAGCTTCTCGGGCCGGGTGAGCGTGACGGTGAGCGTGGCGCCGTCCCGCTCGGCCCGGACCCGGGGGAGGTCCACGTCCGTCCGCGGCCGAGACGGATTCGCTGCCCGCCACGCGGCGAACTCCGGACCCGCCTGGAGGACGGAGTAGGTCGCCGACTCGGTGACGAGACCGGCGTCGAGCGAGCGCGCCGGCTGCCCGCGCAGGAGGAGCGCGAGCGCCGTGGCCGTGATGGGATGGCTCTCGAGGTTCGCCAGCACGCCCTCCAGCGCGGGGTCGGAGCTCCCGACCGCGACGTCGCACAGGCGGAGCCAACCGTGCTCGGCGATGGCGTCCCCCCTCGGAGGACCCGTGGTTTGGTCCGTCACGATGCCGACCACGACGAAGGGCAGGCTCGCCGGTAAGGCGTCGGCAGGTTCGGGGGCGGGCGTCCCCGGGTCGAGCTCGAGCAACACGGCTCCGATGCGTTCGGGTGCGACGGCGCCGCGCAGTTCGTCGAGGAATGCGCCCGCGTTGAGGTGCTCGAGGATCGCGAGACGTTACCCTGCGCCCTCAGTGAAGGACGATGCTGCCGTCGAGCGCTGGGCTGCCGTCGAGCGCTGGGCCGCCAGCGGCGCCATGGCGCTGACCGGCACACCGGAGCACCCGCTCGGTCCCCCGGCCGGCCTGGTCGGTGGCGTCGACGAGCTCGGCCGAACCTTCCCCGGTCTCGACACGTTGGCGCTCCTCGGGGAGCGGGCGGCACTGATGGGACTGTGGCGCCGTGGCGCCACCAGCTGCGGGGGATCGTGCCGGCTCGTTCCGGCCGCCGAGGGCTGGCTGGCGGTCTCATTGCCTCGGGCCGAGGACCTCGAGGCCGTCCCCGCGTGGCTGGAGCTGGAGCACCCGCCCCCGACGACGCCGGCCATCTGGTCGGCCGTGGCCGCAGCCGCAGCAAACCGAGACTCGGCCGAACTGGTGGAGCGGGCCGTGCTCCTCGGACTTCCGGTGGCCCGCGTGGCCGAGGCGACGACGGGCCCCGCCGTGGTCGACGTCGCACTGGGCGACGCGGCGCCGGGCGATGTGGCGCCGGGCGACGCCCGCGGCCTCCTCGTGGTCGATCTTTCCTCGCTCTGGGCGGGCCCGCTCTGCGGCGATCTGCTCGCCGGGGCCGGGGCCACGGTGGTGAAGGTCGAGTCCACGGCACGACCCGACGGCGCGAGACGGGGAGCGGCCGCGTTCTTCGACCTCCTCAACGCGCGCAAGCGCTCGGTGGCGCTCGACTTCGCGTCGCGTGACGGGGCCCGGATCCTCGGGGGCCTGGTGCGAAGGGCCGACGTCGTGATTGAGGCCAGCCGGCCCCGCGCGCTCGAACAACTCGGCATTCAGGCGGCCGCTGTCGTCGCGGGCGGAGGCCCACGGGTATGGGTCTCCATCACCGCCTACGGACGCGCCGACGGACTGCGAGTGGGCTTCGGCGACGACGCGGCGTGTGCCGGTGGTCTGGTGGTCTGGCACGACGGCGCGCCGATGTTCTGCGCCGACGCGGTCGCGGACCCGATCAGCGGCCTCACCGCCGCGGCGTCCTGCCTCGACGTGCTGGCGCGCGGTGGGAGGTGGCTGCTCGATGTATCCATGTCCGGTGTGTGCGCCGCCATGGCGGGACCGACCCTGTCAGTGGACCCGCAGATTCAGGTGGCCCCGCCCCGGGCGCGCCCGGTGCCGGGGAGGGCGCCGCCATCCGGTGCCGACACCGCGGATGTCCTGGCCGAGCTCGGCGTGCGCTGACGGCCGCCTCCACGACGAGCTGACCAGCGAGCCGTTTCAGCTCGCCCCGGGGTTCGCTTTCAACCCGTCGAAGCGACCCGCCGGGCGCACGGAACGGTAGGCCTCCACGACGGGAGCGAGCTCGGCCGGCGTTGCGCCGTGCATGATCACGCCGTCGACACCGAGGTCGAACTGGCGCAGCACGCGTCCGGCGCAGGTGGCGGCATCGCCGTAGGCCGCCGGCTCCAGCCACTCGTCGGGGAGCAACGTGGCGATGTGCTCTAACGTCGCCGTGTCGGCAACGCCGTCGATGGCGCCCGGCACGGACCGGACGACCTCGTCGGCCCGGAAGCGGGCCAGGACGGCGGGGTCCCAGCCGTTGGTGGACACCATGAGGTCGCCGTAGCCCTGGAGGTACGTGGCCAGGCGGCCGACGGTCTTCTTGAGCCGCTGGTCCTCGGGTATGGAGTCGGGGATCGTGGCGTAACAGGACCAGACCCGTACCGACGCCGGGTCCCGCCCCGCCTCCTCGGCTGAGGCGCGCACGGTCTGCACCGCCCGCGTCGTGGTCTCGTCGGTGAAGAAGGTGTGCAGCACGACCATGTCGAAGGCCCGGCCGGCCAGCGACAAGGTGTTGGGGCCGAAGGCCACCAGG
The DNA here is from genome assembly GCA_963767195.1 of uncultured Acidimicrobiaceae bacterium. Taxonomy (GTDB): domain Bacteria; phylum Actinomycetota; class Acidimicrobiia; order Acidimicrobiales; family RAAP-2; genus Bog-473. The sequence goes on from CAVYDA010000004.1 coordinate 80,861, forward strand.
CCGAGCGGGATGTCCTCGTCGAAGGTCGCGTCGAGGTGCAGGAGCGCGAAGCGGCCGGCAGGGCCGTCGTGCCCGATCACGACCTCGCCGTGCCAGAGCCGGCGCAGCAGGCCCGCCATGTCCTCCATCTGCGCGGTCGTGATCTTCGGCAAGCCGTAGACGCCGAAGATCGCATCGATGCCACGGCCGAGCCCGAGGGTGAACCGCCCGCCGCTGAGGCGGTGCATCGTCGTGGCGTACGAACCCGTGATGAGCGGGTGCCGGGTGTTGTGGTTGGTGGCGGCGGTGGCGATCCCTATGTGTCGTGAGACCGCGGCGGCCGCACCCGAGAGCGTCGCCGCCTCCTTGATGTTGTAGCGCTCCGAGATGAACGCCGCCCCGAGACCGAGCTCTTCGGCCTCCGCCATCTCGGGGAGCAGGTCGGCCGGGGTCCGCGGCGCACCGGCGAGCACGTAGAAGCCGATCTCGTTGAGCTGGGTCTGCTGGGTCTGCTGGGTCACCGGCTCCTCCACCATCGTCGCTCCACTGCCGTCACTGTGCGGGAGTTGACCTGGGCCCGGCTCCTGGTGCAAGTTCCGGCGCAGTATCGGTCACGCAATCCTGCTCGAACCCGGAGGACTGCTAGCCGCTGGTTATGACCCACTCGTCGGTCGTGAGCGTGGGCGAACGGTCGTAAGCGAAGAACCGAGCGACGTCGTCCCATATGAGTTGTTGCGCCTCCTCCGAGTCGTAGGACCTGGTGAGGGCATCCTCGAGCGAGCGGTAGTGGATCTCGCCGAAGCCGTCCCAGTCTGGTGAGGTGTCAGAGAGCCGCTCGACGAGGTGATTCTGCACGTAGTGCCAGAATCCCGGCTGCCGCGCCACCGCCAGCGGCCCATGGCGTTCCCGCCAGTGCTGGCTGAAGGCCTCCTGGGTGAGGTCGGGGCGGCGGCGCAGGAAGGCGATCATCTTGAATCCCGGTGATTTCGTTCCCGACGGCCAAGTGCGGTCGTAGTCCTTCTGAACGACCTCCTCGACGTGGTACGTGCCGACCAGCCAGCTACCGGCAGGGAGGGACATCGACCGCGCGGTGTCGGCGTCGGTGTCCCACAGCGCGATGACGGCCTGCTCTTCCTGTTGGGTGATGAGCGCGGGGCCCAAAGCCTCAAGCTCACCGTCGGGGAGGCGGACGTCGAGCGTCGCCCGGCTGGCGGCGCCCGAGCCGACCACCATGGCCAACCGTTCGACGGCGTCGATGGCGAACGCTTCCCTGTCGCCATTGAACGCGACGGTCACGAGTGCCTTCATGCGTTTCCCCCAGCGGCTGCGGCTGCGGCTGCGGCTGCGGCTGCGGCGGAGCGCAGCTCGCGCTCGTGTGCGTCAAGAGCTTCGAGGAACTCGCCGTGGGTCACGATATAGCGGCGATCATCCAAGATGGCATCGACGACACCAGCGGCGGCTTCATCGGGCGTGGCGAGGAACTGCGCCATCATCGGATTGCTCTCGTGCATGGCTACGAAGTCGTCGTCGCCGGCGATCGGACGTCGGAGGTGCGCCGGTTGCGCCGCCTCACTCGTTTCTAAGTGTCGAGACAGCATCCCCGAGGGGAAGATCACCGACACACCGATGCCCTCGAGAGCCAACTCGATCCGCAACGTCTCAGCGAGACCCCACACGGCGAACTTGCTCGCCTGGTACATCGACATCCGACTCGCCGGGTCGAGCACCGACGACGACGACGTGAAGGCGAGTCGTCCACGCTCCGCCCTCCGAAGCAACGGAAGGAACGCCCGCGCCACGCGTGCCGAGCCCACCACGTTGACGTCGAGCAGCCAGCGCCACTCATCGTCAGTTGCTCGATCGATGGACGCGAACAGTTGGACACCGACGTTCGAGATCACCAGGTGGGCTCTCCCAAAACGATCGCCGACATTCGCCGCCGCCGCCTCGACGCTGGCTCCGTCCGCGACGTCGACTCTCAGTCCGAACGCCTCGACGCCATACGCCGCGGCCAGCACCGCTGCCTCCGTGTCAGCGCGTTCGCCGTCGAGGTCGAGCACGACCACGTTCATCCCATGCACCGCGCACCCCTCAGCAAGGGAGCGGCCGAAACCCGACGCTCCGCCGGTGATCACCGCAACATCAGTCATGTCACGCGTCTCCGCCGTCCGGCGCTGGTGATGAGTCGCCCACTGTTCCTCCTGGTCGGATCCTCTGCGGCTCCTTACCATAGGCACCGGGGAAGAACCGACAATGGAGTGTTTCCGGTTCTCACGGGGTCCGACTACCCCGTGGTCCCGAGGCCTGAGGTTCAGCGTGTATCCACCGCGTAGGCACCAAAGATGTCCGCGTCTTGTCCGCACCCCGCCGCGGTCCGACCGGCGAGATCACGATCGAGCAACAGGTCGGTGTCGCGGACTCGCTCAGATGCAAAGCACAAACTGCGATTCGGGCACGAGCGTCGACGCCGCTGCGTCGGTGCAGAGGTAGGCATCCCTCCATCGCACCCTCAGGATCGGGGCCGTGTCGCCGATTTGCCTCGCCGCGGCACGCCACGCGACCGGATCGGCAGAGGCGACGGGATTGGGGATCTCGATGTTTTGGCCGCTCCGACGGCTCCCGGGCGGGACCTGGTTGGGAGGCATTCAGTAAGGTGACCAGCCGACACAAGAGAGTCGGACGTGAACCCGGCACAGGGAGTCGGGTTGAAACCCGGCACAGGGAGTCGCACGTGAACAGGGTGAGGGCGGCGTTCTTCAGCTTCACCCCGCCCGCGTCTCGGGGGGACGACATGAGCGGTTACCTCCGCTGGCACTTGTTGGACCACATGCCCGAGCAGTATCAGCTCCCCGGGATCCTGCACGGGGCGCGGTGGATGGCCGACGACGACTGCCGCGACGCCCGTGTGGCCGGCTCGGGCAATCTGGCCGAAGTCGGGAGCATTGTGAACTACCTCGTCACCGAACCCGTCCAGACGACGCACGACGACTTCATGGAGCTCGGTCCCCGACTCGCGCTCATGGGGCGGTTTCCCGAGCGCCGCCCGTCTCTCCAGCTCAGCATGCCCGGTCTCCTCCGTTGGTACTCGTCCCCGCGCGTCCAGATCTCGGCTGAGGTGGTTCCCTTCCGGCCGCATCGCGGCGTTGTGGTGGTGGTCGAGGAGCCCGCCCAGGGCGAGCCTGTCGACGAAACGGCGCGCTGGCAATCGTGGCTTCACGCCGAGCACTACCCCGCGTTGATGGACCATCCCGGCGTCGCCGGAGTCTGGATGTACGGCTCCACTCGGCTGTGGCGTCTGCACCCGGACTGCCGCCGGGACCGGCACTATGTGACGGTCGTGTACCTCGACGACGATCCGGTACAGACCCTCGGGAACCTCACACCGCTCCTCGAGCAACGATGGGCTTCGGGCAACGTGACGCCGACTTTCGCGGGTCCACTGCGGTCCATGGTCCGTTGGGACGCGTGGCCCGAGTGAATGTCATGAAAAGGCTGTCACCCGGCTACGAGAAAGTGCTCCGTCGCGGGTGCAGGAGTGTCGTCCCCGGGGCGCACACGGGTGTCGTCCCTTCGGGCGTTCGGAGGCGTCAGAGCAGGTCGAGGACCGCGTCGGCGGCCTGCTCGGGCGTGACGTCGGACGTCATGATGTGCAGCGCCGGGTCCTCGGGCTCCTCGTACGGGGCCCCGATCCCGGTGAAGTTGGGGATTTCGCCTCGACCGCGCCTTGGCGTAGAGACCCTTGCGGTCGCGGCCCTCGGCGACGTCGAGCGGCGTGTCGACGAAGACCTCCAGGAAGTGCTCCTCGCCGATGAGATCGCGCGCCATGCGGCGCTCGGCCCGGTACGGCGAGATGAGCGACACCAAGACGATCAGGCCGGCGTCGGCCATGAGCGAGGCGACTTCGGCCGTGCGGCGGACGTTCTCCACCCGGTCAGCGGTGGTGAAGCCGAGGTCGCGGTTGAGCCCGTGGCGGAGGTTGTCCCCGTCGAGCAGGTACGTGTGCCGCCCGATGGCGTGCAGCTTGCGCTCGACGATGTTGGCGATGGTCGACTTGCCCGCGCCGGAGAGCCCGGTGAACCACAGAACGGCGGGGCGCTGTCCCTTGAGCGAGGCGTGTGCCTTGCGGTCCACCTCAATCGCCTGCCAGTGGACGTTGTCCGCCCGCCGCAGGGCGAAGTGGATGAGCCCGACGCCGACCGTGTTGTTGGTCAGGCGATCGATGACGATGAAGCCGCCCATGTCCCGGTTCTCCACGTAGGGGTCGAAGGGGAGGGACTGATCGAGGTAGACGTTGCAGATGCCGATCTGGTTCAGCTCGAGGGTCTTCGCTGCGATGTGCTCCAGCGTGTTCACGTTCACCTGGTACTTCGGGCTGATCGATGGTGGCACTGACCGTGGTGGCACCCATCTTGACCAGGTAGCGGCGTCCCGGCAGCATCTCGTCCTCGGTCATCCAGACGACGTGGGTCTCGAACTGGTCGGCGACGGGCGGTGGCGCGGTCGCTGCGGCCACACGTCACCGCGGCTCACATCGATCTCGTCGGCGAGGCAGAGGGTCACCGACTCCCCGGTTACCGCCTCGTCGAGGTCGCCGTCGTAGGTGACGATGCCGGGTAATGGTGGTCTCGACGCCCGAGGGCACGATGCGCACCCGGTCGCCGGGCTTGACCGTGCCGCCGACGATCACGCCCGAGTAGCCACGGAAGTCGAGGTCGGGGCGGTTGACCCACTGGACCACGAATCGGAACGGCTTGGTGTCGAGGTCGTCGTCGACCTCGATCGACTCCAGGTACTGCACCAGCGTCGGGCCGTCGTACCAGGGCGTGTTGGCGACTGTGCTCGGTGACGTTGTCGCCACGAAGCGCGGACAGGGGGATGGAGACGACGTCGGTGATGCCGAGTTCCGCCGCGAAGGCGCGGTAGTCGGCGTCGATCGAGTCGAAGACCTCGCGGCAGTAGTCGACCAGGTCGAGCTTGTTGACGGCGAGGACGACGTGGCGGATGCCGAGCAGCGAGACCAGGTAGCTGTGCCGGCGGGTCTGGGTGAGGATCCCCTTGCGGGCGTCGACGAGGATGACGGCCAGCTCGGCGGTCGACGCGCCGGTGACCATGTTGCGCGTGTACTGCTCGTGACCCGGCGTGTCGGCGACCACGAACTTGCGCCGTCTCGGTCGAGAAGAACCGGTAGGCGACGTCGATGGTGATGCCCTGCTCCCGTTCGGCGGCCAAGCCGTCGACGAGGAGGGCGAAGTCGAGCTCGCCGCCCTGGGTGCCGACCTTCTTCGAGTCGGCCTCGAGCGCGGCCAGGTGGTCCTCGAAGACCAGCTTCGACTCGTAGAGGAAGCGGCCGATCAGCGTGCTCTTGCCGTCGTCGACCGAGCCGCAGGTGATGAAGCGCAGCAGCGACTTGTGCTCATGGTGGTCGAGGTACGCCTCGATGTCGTCGGCGATAAGGGGGTCGAGGTGCGCCACCTCAGAAGTAGCCCTCCTGCTTCTTCTTCTCCATGGACGCCGTGCCGAGTCGTGGTCGATGACCCGTCCCTGACGTTCGGAGGAGGTCGTGAGCAGCATCTCTTGGATGATCCCCGTCAGGGTGTCGGCCGTGCTCTCGATGGCGCCGGTGAGCGGGTAGCAGCCGAGGGTGCGGAACCGGACGCTGCGCTGCTCGGGCACCTCGTCCGCCTCGAGCGGCATGCGATCGTCGTCGACCATGATCAGCGTCCCGTCACGCTCGACCACCGGCCGCGGCGCGGCGTAGTACAGGGGCACGATGGGGATCTCCTCGAGGTGGATGTACTGCCAGATGTCGAGCTCGGTCCAGTTGGAGAGGGGGAACACCCGGACCGTCTCGCCCGGGTTCGTGCGGGCGTTGTAGATCGCGCCACAGCTCGGGGCGCTGCCGTTTCGGGATCCCACCGGTGCTGGGCCGAGCGGATGGAGAAGACCCGCTCCTTGGCGCGGGACTTCTCCTCGTCTCGACGTGCCCCGCCGAAGGCCAGGTCGAACTGGTGCAGATCGAGGGCCTGCTTGAGCCCCTCGGTCTTCCACATGTCGGTGTGCATGGCCGAGCCGTGGTCGAAGGGGTTGATGCCCAGTCGGACACACTCGGGGTTCCGGTGGACGATCAGGTCCAGCCCGAGGTCGGCCGCCGTCGCGGTCGCGGAAGGCGTACATCTCCTGGAACTTCCAGGTCGTGTCGACGTGGAGCAGCGGAAACGGCGGTAGCGACGGGTAGAAGGCCTTGATGGCCAGGTGCAGCATGACCGAGCTGTCCTTGCCGACCGAGTACAGCATCACCGGGCGCTCGGACTCGGCCACGGCCTCGCGCATGATGTGGATGCTCTCGGCCTCCAGCCGCTGCAGGTGCGTCAGCGTCCGTTGTGATTGCATGATGGTCACTGCTCCTCCTCCCCGTGAACGGTACCCCGTACGGGATCACCCCTCCGATCAGGAGGGAAACGGCCCGCTCATGAGGCCTCCAGCCGGTCGGGCGCGGCCTCCAGGGCGTCTCGCCACCGCGTGTAGAACGGCCGTAGCGTCCCGTGGGTCAGACCCGATCTGCGCCATTCCGTCTCGACCGTCGGCCCGCCGCGGGTCTCCATGGACGCGGAGAGGTCGTCGCCCTACGCTGTGCGCCACCTGTGTTTCTCACAGGGGTTGGAGGAACGATGCGGGCATTCCGTCGGGAACATCCCTGGGCACGGGTCCGAACACTCGCAGGCGGCGCGCTCGTCGCTGCCGGGCTGGCCCTGGCGACAACACCGGCCGGGGCGACGACGGTCACCCTGACCACGTGCTCGTCCTCGCAGTTCATCTCGGCCGCCGGGTCGAGCGGAACGATCACCTTCGATATCTCGAGCTCGTGCACCATCACGCTGACGAGTCCGGTCAGCATCCCCACCTCGGTCAAGCTGACCATCGCCGACAGCGGTGCGTCGGTGATCATCTCCGGCGGGGAGACCAACCAGCTCTTCGACGTGTCGGGTGGCACGTTGTCGATCAGCGACATCACGCTGTCCGGTGGGTTCGTCAGAAAAGGGGCCAGTGCCGACGGTCACAACGGTGTCGACGCTGTACCCGGCACCAACAGCACGTCGCCCGGCGGGAAGGGCGGAAAAGGAAAGGCCGGCACGGCCGGCACGGCCGGGAAACCCGGCAAGTCGGTCGACGGCGGAGCCCTGGACATCACGTCCGGAACGGTCACACTGACCTCAGACAGCGTCGTCAACGACGAAGCAGTCGGCGGAAGTGGGGGTCAGGGTGGGGTGGGCGGTGTCGGGTCGACCGGCGGAACCGGCGGCGGCGGAGCCACAGGCACCAAGGGCGGAAACGGTGGAAAGGGGGGCAAGCCCGGCAATGGCGGTGAAGGCGGAGCCGGTGGCCACGCCTTCGGTGGAGCCATCTACAACGCCGGGAACCTCACACTCACCAGCACGACGTTCGAGGACGACTTCGCCTTCGGCGGCGACGGCGGTTTTGGCGGTGCCCCGGGGTACGGCGGTTTCGGCGGGTCAGGTGCCCAGGGGGGGACCGGATCGACCGGGGAGGCCGGGGGGGCAGGGGGCGGTGCGGGAGCCGCGACGGCTGGGGCCACGGGCGGCGCAGCGGGCGCCGGAGGGATCGCTGAAGGCGGCGACGTCTACAGCACCGGGACGCTGACGGTGAACGGCACCTCCACCTTCGAGTCGTCGGAGGTCAGAGGCGGATCGGGCGGTGGTGGCGGCGCAGGGGGTATCGGCGGCGAGGGCGGGATCGGGGGTCAAGGAGGCATCGGCGGCGATGGGACGGTCGGCACCAGCTCGGGGGACGGCCCTGGAGGAAATGGTGGCCCCGGCGGTAACGGTGGCTCGGCGGGCGGCTCGAGTCCTGCGGGCAAGGGGGTCGACGCGTTACCGGGAGGAGCCGGAGGGATCGGAGCCGGCGGTGCGCTCTACGTGAGCGGCACGACCACGGTCAGCGGGGCGGCCTTCACCGGCGACTCGGCAGAGGGAGGAGCCGGTGGCAACGGTGGCAACGGGTACCCGGGGTTCGGAGGAGGTCCGAACGGCGGTCCAGGCGGTGGTGGCGGGAACGGTGGCCCCGGCGGAAGCGGTGGGAGTGGCATGCCCCCGGGCCAAGAAGGCACCGGGGGAAGCGGCACCGTGGCGGCGGTCGGCTCGACCGGCATGCCCGGGTCGGCGGGGGGAACCGGCGGACCCGGTGGTGCGGGTGAGGGTGGCGGCGTCGCCAACGACGGGCACCTGTCCTTGACCACCTCATCGTTCTCGAGTGACACGGCCACCGGCGCGGGGGGAGGCCTCGGTGGTAGCGCAGCCTCCGGTGGGATCGGAGGCGGAGGCGGCACAGGTGGCGACGGCGGCGCGGGTCCAGGCTCGTCGGGGCAACCCGGGATCGAGGGAGCCAAGGGGGGCGCTGGGAGTACGGGTGGGGCCGGCGGAACCGGTGGACTGGGCGGTTCTGGCAGGGGGGGATCACTCGCCGATCTCACCGGGTTGGCGACGGCCACCAACAGCACGTTCTCCGACTCCAGTGCGACGGGTGGTGCGGGAAACGAGGGCGCCGTCGGTGATCCGGGGGGCAACGGCGGCGCGGGGGGTAACGGCGGCGAGAGTCAGGCCTCGGGGGTCGAAGGTGGTGCCGGGGGTAACGGAGGGAGTGGTAGCAACGGGGGGTCCGGCGGTGGCGGGGGGAGTGGCGGCAACGCCACCGGCGGCGCGGTCTGGAAGATGGGCGGCGGGTTTGCCGGCTCGACCGACACCTTCACGTCGGACACCGTGCACGCCGGATCCGGATTCAGTCCCGGTGCCGCCGGGGGGGCTCTGGGTGACGGCGGCCGGGGAGGCTTCTACGGGGGCAGCGGCTCCGGACCAAATGGCAATCCGGGGGCAAACGGCAATCCGGGCTCGTCCGGTGCGTCAGGTACCGCCGGCTCGGCCACCTCCCCCGACTCGAACTGACCGGGAGAGCGGCGGTTCAGATCCAGAGTCCGTTCACTCGCCGCCGACGCTCTCGGTCATTCCGAGGCATCGCCGGAACTCATCCTCTCCACAAGCGGCGGTCTCGGTCGGGCCGACCTGGGCGCAGTAGCTCTACGAGGTTCCGCCCGGGGCCTGAGACCGGGAAGGACCGACGATCAGTCCCGACCTCGGCCATTCCGTCTCGACCACCCGGCCCGAGAGAGACAGTGTGAGTACGGCCCGGCGGCCGTCGGCGCCGCCGAAGGCGATGTTCGTCGTGATGTCGCCCGGAATCGGGTGGACCTCGGCTTCTTCCCCGTCCGGCGTCAGCACCACGATGCCGTCCGCGATGGCGCCGATGGCGATCCGGCCGTCCGCCTCCACCGCGAGGGAGTCGAACGAGTAGGGCGTGGCCGCGACGCAGGTGCCGCCGTGGAGGCCGGACACGTTGCCCGAGCGCGGCCGGATCTCGCCGGCGTCGGACAGCTCCCAGGACCACAGCCGACCGGTGTGGGTCTCGGCGGCGTAGACGTACCGGCCGTCGGGAGAGAGCCCGACCCCGTTCGGCCCGAGGAGCGGGAAGGCCTTCTCCACCACGGCGGAGCCGTCGGGGAGCACGTAGTACAGGCCACCGCGGTCGACGTTCTCGCGACGGCCCTTGCCGTGGTCCGTGAACCAGATCCCCCCCAGCTCGTCGAACACGAGGTCGTTGGGGCCCCTGAACGGTCGGCCGTCACAGTCGCGGTGCAGCACCGTGACGTCGCCCGTCACGAGATCGACCCGCTCGATCCACCCGCCGGCGAAACCAGGTGGCTCGTTCGTGTGGGTGATGAAGTCGATCGGGATGCGGAAGCCGTTCACCTCGGTCCACAGGAACCCGCCGTTGTTGGCCACGACAGCCGTGGTGGGCGTCTCGAGCGCCATCCCGTTGGGCCCCGCGCCGGGAGTCGCCGCGACCGAGACCTCGCCGCCGGACATCTGCCAGATAACGCCCCGATCGACATCGACGGCGTACACCGGGCCGTCAGCGCCGAACACCGGACCTTCGGGGAAACCCAAGCCGTCGGCGAGGACGCTGAACTCGAGGGCGTCGCGAACGGTCACTTTCATGAGGACACCCACTCTTTCTGCCTGGCGAAGACGGGGTCCGTCGGACTCGAGTTGGAGCCGCGCTCGTCGCCATCGTCCGCGACGTGCAGCTCGAAGATCCCAGGGCCCGACTTGCCGTCGATTCGGTGTGCGGTCGCGTCGAGGTGGACGAGGTGGACCTGCGCCAGCTCGTCGACGGAGCTCATCCTGACCGGCGGTGCCGGTCCAGGAACCGGCGCATCTCGGCCTGGGCCTCGAGATCTTCGGGGCTCGTACCGCCAAAGCCCCCGTGCGGCATGGCTTCGAAGACATGCAGCTCCGCCTCCACTCCGGCCGCAAGCAATTTGCGGTGCATGCGGACGGTGTTCGACAGGAACAAGTCACGCGTGCCCGTCTGCAGGTACGTCGGCGGAAAACCGGTCACGTCGCCAAACAAGGGCGAAAGGTACGGGTGCGCCAGATCGTGGCCGTTGGCATAGAGCAGGTTCACCGCCGAGAGCCGGCCGAGGACGTTGTCGATGCCGAGGTTCGTATGGAACGAGTCCCCCGACTCGGTCAGGTCGACCTCGGGGGTAAGGAGCACGAGCGCCCCGGGCATCGGGAGACCCTCGTCCTTGGCCCTGACCAGGAGGGCGGCCGCCAGGTTGCCGCCCGCCGAGCCTCCGCCGACGACGATGTCCCGTGGTGCGCGTTGTTCGAGCAGGACGCGGTAGACGGCCACGGCGTCGTCCAAAGCCGCCGGGTAAGGGTGGAGCGGTGGCATCCGATAGTCGGGCGCCCAGGTGACCATCCCGCTGGACATGGCGACGGCCGAGCCCATCAACCGGGACGCGTCGCCACCGCCGAACGCCAACGCCCCACCGTGGAAGGAGAGGTAGACAGGGCCGTCCGGCCCGTCGGTGACGTCCGCGGCGCGCAGCACGTCGGTACGGACGCCGCCGATCACGACCTCGTCCGCAGTCACCGGGATCTCGAATCCGTCGAAGCGCTTCACCAGCTCGGCGTCACGAGCAACGATGAACTCGAGCCATCGCTCAACGTCGTCGAGCGCGGGAACTTCGCTTCTACGTAGGGAGTCGAGGCGAGATAGCGCCGCGCTTCTTCGCTGACACTGTCGGGCACAGGCGGTTGCGCACGCGTCGGCTCCGATGGCACTGATGATCCCTCCCGGTTTTGACGCGAAGGTACTCCGCAGGTCGTTCTGTCGCTGGTGGCGACGCGCGAGCCCGTGGACACCGGAGCCCGCACCTCGCCTGGCATAGGGACACCGGTCGACCGGGAACCAGGTTCTACGTTTCGACTACTATGCGTTCTACCGACGCTGGAGCGTCAATGAGGGGGCGCTGCCGGCGGGCGTACCAATCGTCTCGGGAGAAGCCGGACTCGGACCAATGGGAGCTGCGAGCCCAATGTCATGCCGGACAACAGAGCGGCGCCGCCGGTGACCCAGACTCCAGACGCTCGGGCACCACGCGTGCGCGTGCCCGACACCCTCGAGGAGGTGCTGTCGCCGGCCTGGCTCAACCAAGCGCTCGGTCAGAAGTTCCCGCGCGTCAGGGTGGGAAGAGTGACCCTGGGACCCGTGGTGTCGCGGGTGTCAACCAACGCACGCTTCCGCCTGGAATGGAAGGGTGCGGCTCCTCCCGGTCTTGCCCGCGATCTGTGCGTGAAGGGATATTTCACCGACTGGTCGGAGACGGCCGCCCTGAGCCGGACGGCGGGCGAGCCCGAAGCCTGGTTCTATCGCGACCTGGCGCCGACGTCAGGCGTGCGAACGCTGCGCAGCGTCTACGCGGATGTCGACCCGTCCACTCGTCACGGCGTCGTCATCACCGAAGATGTGGCCGCGGCCGGCGCGACCTTTCTCGATGCGCTGAGCCACTACACGCCCGATCAAGCCTCGGCCAGCCTGGAGCAGTACGCCGTCCTCCACGGACGGACGTGGATGTCGGACGACCTCGAGCGGTCGTGGCTCAAGCCACGCGTCGAGTCCACCTTGAAGGCGCGCGGGCTCCGGGAGATCCGCGGGAACTTCGAAGGTCCCATCGGGTCGGGAGTACCCGAAGAGGTGCGCGACGCCGAACGGCTGGTGGACACGATCCGCCGGCTCGGGGGCGAGCTGGCACGGTCGAGGCCGCGGTGCCTGCTCCACGGCGACGCCCACGTCGGGAACCTCTACCTCGACGCTGTCCGGGCAGCCGTGCCTCGTCGACTGGCAGCTGGTCCAGGCTGGACCGTGGTACCTGGACGTCGGCTATCACCTCGCGTGTGCCATCGGGGTCGAGGACCGGCGGCGCAGCGAGCGTGACCTGCTCGAGTACTACCTGGAGCGCTTGGGGGCAGAGGGTGGCGAAGTGCCGCCTTGGGACGAGGCCTGGCGGAGCGTCCGCGTCGGGATGCTGTACGGGTTCTTCCTGTGGGCGATCACGTTGAAGGTCGCTCCGCCCATCACGACGGTCATGCTCGAGAGGCTCGGCACCGCCGTCGCGGACCACGATGCCTACTCGTCGATCGGCCCGCCGTGACCGTCGTGGGGCGCGCCCCGTGCGCAACCGCGTGCGGCTAGGTTCTCGCCACTTCGGTCGACAGTTAGAGCACGTCGTCGACGGGCCGTGTGGCGTCCTGATGCAAGGTGAATGCAGTAAGGCGTGCACCAGAGTTTCGCTCCCGGTCGGACGGCATCGCGCCGGCCGCGGCACGAGAAGGGGAAACATGAAATCGACACGTATCAATCTCGGTGTGGCCTCCTTGATCCTGGCCGCGTCCGCGCCGCTCGCCGTGGCCACGTCGTCCACCCCGGCCGGCGCCGCGCCCGCACCGATCACGATCGCCTACGTCACCTCCATCACCGGACCCGGTGCATCCGAGGACGCCTCGTCGCCGGCGGCGTTCAAGGCGCGGATCGCCCTCCAGAACGCGGCAGGGCGGCGTGCACGGGCACAAGCTCGTGCCGCTCGTGATCGACGACCAGACCAGCCCGTCGGAGATCGCCACCGCCGTCCAGGACGCCGACTCGAAGGCGTTCGCCATCGTCTCGCAGAGCCCGTTGTTCTTCCTGGCGGCCAAGTACCCGCAGCAGCAGGGCGTCCCGGTGACGGGCTCCTACAGCGACGGGCCCGAGTGGGGTCAGAAGCCCTACACGAACATGTTCGCGGCGGACGACGGCAGCGTGGACCCGAAGTACCCGGTCAACACCCTCGCCGGGGAGTTCCTCAAACAGCACGGCGCCACGAAACTCGCCACCTTCGGCTATGGCATCTCCCCGTCCTCGAGCCGAGCGGCGATTCAGACGGCGGACTCCTTCAAGCACGCCGGTGGCAAGGTCCCGGACCTCAACACGACGGTGCCTTTCGGAGGAGTGGCCTTCACCAGTGACGCGCTCGTCGCCAAGCAGGACGGGGTCGACGCCTTCTCCCCCGAAATGGACAACAACTCCAACTTCGCGCTGGCCGAGGCCCTCCACCAGGCCGGGGTGAAGATCAAGGCCTCTCTCTTCGCCACCGGCTACGAACCGGACGTGGTCAACTCACCGGCCTGGCCCAGCCTGCAGGGGGCCTACTTCTACTCGCTGTTCCGCCCGTGGGTCCTGCCCAACGCGGCCACCCAGCAGATGCAGGCCGCGATGGAGAAGTACGCCCACTTCTCCAAGACCGACTTTCCGAGCTTCAGCCAGTACGAGGCGTGGCTCGGCGCGGACCTCATGATCAAGGGACTGCAGATGGCGGGGCCGAACCCGACCCGTGCCGCCGTCATCAAGGACCTGCGAGGCCTCAAGTCGTACAACGCCAACGGCCTGCTGCCCGTGAGCTTCGACTACGCCACCAACTTCGGACACGACCCGCACCCGCAATGCACCTGGATCATGCAGGCGCACAAGACCGGGTTCACAGCCGTGTCGTCGAAACCCTTCTGCGGGACCGACATCCCGGGCACGTCGACGGCCACCGCCTCCTGAACCACACCGTCGGCGTCGCGCGGGCCCCCAGGACCCGGACTGCCGGCCAACGGAGCACCGGCGGGGGACGAGACCGGAGATTGACCGCGTCCGCCGCGGGCACACCTCGCTCTTTGCTACATAGCTCTAAATATCTATTTCGCTACAGTGGCCGCGACCCCAGGCGGGGCGGCGGACCGGCGTGGGGAGGAGGTTCCGAGCGATGACCAGGGCGATTGACTGCCTCGTGAACGTTGACTTCGGCGACCGGCCGCGGCAGCCCGAGTGGATGATCCGCGTCAAGGAAGACACGTTCAAGGGGGGCGACTCCTTCTTCCAGAGCCCCGAGCTGGGCCAGCTCATGGAGAACATGGACACCAACGGCGTCGAGAAGGCGATCCTCGTCACCGGCGTCGGGGCGACCGGCGACCACCGGGCCGTCCGCTTCGCCGAGGAGCGACCGGACCGCTTCGCCCTGGCCGTGGGTGGGTTCAACCTCCTGAAGCCGATGAAGGCCCTGGCCGCCCTGGAGTCGTTCGTACGCGACCATCCGGTCGCCTGCGCGCTCGTTGGACCGAGCTTCTGGGGCGACGGCATGTACCCGCCGACCGACGCCGTGTACTTCCCTCTCTACGTCAAGTGCTGCGAGCTCGACCTGCCACTCTGCATGAACACCGGCATCCCCGGCCCTCCGATCCCCGGCGAGGTGCAGAACCCGATCCACCTCGACCGGGTGTGTGTTCGCTTCCCCGAGCTCCGGCTTTGCATGATCCACGGCGCGGACCCTTGGTGGGACACCGCCATCCGGCTGATGATCAAGTATCGGAACCTGCGTCTCATGACGTCGGCGTGGTCGCCCAAGCGGCTCCCCGAGAGCCTGCTGCACTACATGCGCACTCGCGGCCAGGACCGCATCCTCTTCGCCTCCGACTATCCGGTGCTTTCCATGGAGCGATGCCTGGGCGAGGTCGCCGCGCTCGACCTCCCCGAGGGCGTGCGTGACAACTGGCTTTACGCCAACGCGCGATCGTTCTTCTTCGGCGACGCGCCGGGCTGACGCAACCGGGACTCAGGCTGGCGGGCCAACCGGCGACAGACCGGACACGGTCATGCACTCGGTCGACCGGCGACCGGCGCCGCGGCCGCGTCTGCCCGGTCAGGTGGTGAGACCCGCGATGTGGGCGGGCATGTCGGGGTAGCGCTTGGTGTGGGCTCCCCGGTGGATCAGGTGGCAGTCGTGGACGAAAAAGATCTACAGATATCATGCGAGCGTGCGCCGGGAGCAAGGGAATCATGCGGGCCGCGGTCAGCACTGAGGGCGGAGCCTTTGAGCTGCGGACCGTGCCAGACCCGGTGCCCGGCGCCGGCGAGTTGTTGTTGCGGGTCACCGCGTGCGGGCTCTGCGGTTCGGACCTCAAGGCGCGGGGCGCGCTTCCCGGTGGGCACCGTCATGGGCCACGAGTTCGGCGGGGAGGTCGTCGCGGTGGGTCCGGGCACGCTGACCTGGCGACAGGGCGCGCGGGCAGCCGTTCTCCCGGTCACCTTCTGTGGCACGTGTGACTGGTGCCTCGCCGGCGACGTCGTCCACTGCGCCTCGGCCGTCCTCGTGGGACTGGGGGGACGCCCAGGCGGATTCGCCGAGCTGGCGGCGGTGCCCGCGACCTCTGCGTTCGCTGTCCCCGACGACATCGATCCCCGCCACACCGCGCTCGTCGAGCCTTACGCGGTCGGGCTGCACTGCGTCCGTGCCGCGGCGGTCGGCCCCGGCGACGACGTCCTGGTGATCGGAGCGGGCACGGTAGGTCTGACGTGTACGACGTGGGCCCGGGTGCACGGAGCGGCGCGCATCACCGTGGTCGACCCCTTGGTGCAGCGTCGCACGCATGCCGCGACCTTCGGTGCCACCGACACCCATGCTGCAGTGGGCGACGCGACACCCAGTAGTCATGACGTCGTGATCGAGTGCGTCGGCAAACCTGGCCTCCTCGACGCCGGCGTCACGGCCGCTCGCCCGCGGGGTCGGATCGTCATTGCGGGCACATGCATCGAGCCCGACCCCTTCATGTCGGTCGCCGCGCTGATGAAGGAGGTATCGATCCGGTTCGCCGTGTACTACACCCCCGAAGAGTTCCGCACCGTGATCGAGTCCTTCGCGACCGGGACGATCGAACCTGGACCGCTGGTCGGCGCCACGATGGGCCTGGGCTCGCTTGCCGAAGGTTTCGACGCGCTGGCGGCCGGCTCGACCCTCGGCAAGATCCTGATTGTCTGACCTCGACATGTCTGACTACTCGTCGGAGAGCGACTCCCCTCAAAGCGGCCCCGCACTGAGCCCTTTGAGCGCGCTCAACCGGCAGGACAATGGTGGGGAGGGACCGGCGGAGTTGATGGCGAAGAGCTCCGGAGCCCGCTGCCGCGTCACCCCGGAGACCAAACCGCGCGAGAAGCCACAACAGATCGCCGACAAGCTCCGCCGACTGATCATCCTCGGCGAGCTACGACAGGACGACTTCCTCGGCCACGAACCGGACCTCATTGAACGTTTCGGAGTGTCGCGGCCCTCGCTGCGGGAGGCCCTCCGGATCCTCGAGGCCGAGGGCCTCATCTCGGTGGTCCGGGTGTGCAGGGAGGCGTCGTGGTTCACCGACCGAACCAGCGGCTCACGGCGCGGACGGCAGCCATCGTGCCCCGGGCCAACAGCGTGCCCCTGGCCGACGTCTTCGCGGCGAGCACGATCATCGAGCCGGCCGCGGTCCGCCTCATTGCGTCGGGCCGCAACCGCCGCGCCCTCGCGCGCACACTTCGGTCGCTGATCGCGGAGGAGGTGGCCGCCATCGACGACCCCGAGGCTTTCGGCCAAGCCAACGCCGGGTCCACAAGCAGCTGGTCGCAACGGCCGGGAATCAGACGTTGACCATGGTCGCCGAGATGCTCACCGAGGTCGTGGCAAGGGCGGTGGCCGACGTTAGCCAGCCCGACGGCGATACGGGCACGCGCCGACGCGGAGTCCGCTCCCAGGAGCGGCTGGCCTCGCTCATAGAGCAGGGCGAGACGGACGATGCGGAGTGCCATTGGAAGACGCACTTGGGTGTCGTCGGCCGGGACATGCTCGGGCAGAAGGCGAAGACCGTAATCGACCTCATGGACCATTTCTGATCGCTCCATGAAGAGCAGCGGTCCGTGACGGCCGAAAGCCCGGACGTCGAGCACGCGTCCGGCCGCCGGTCCCCTGACGACGCAAGGGGACCATGTCCCGCGCCGATGGCAATCCGACGGGATCTCAGACGACCGGAGGCTCCTCCACGACGCCGGGGGGGAGCGTGCCCGTGGCGGCCACCCAACCGACCGTAGCGAGGCGGGCGCTGATCGTCTTGGCGATCCCGAGCGCGATGCCCGCGGTGGCCGCCCACAGCAGCGCGTCGGGCCACGAGAATCCGGCTTTGGTGGGGTCGAATGGCGTCACGGGGTCGGTGTCCTTGCGGATGGCCCGGTATAAGGTCCGCATGAGCTTCCTGGCGAGAAGTCCGCCCAAGAGTCCGGTCGTCGTGGAAAGCAGCTTCCACATCTGCCGACGGCCGATGGTGTCGAGCGTCTGTCGCGCGGTCACACCCGAGAATCTACTTTGACCCGTCCCGGAGCGCTTGCGAGGAGAACTGACTGAGGTCGAAGTAGTCCCGCCAGGCGGCGATGAGCCCATCGTGGACCTCGATCACCCCCATTACCGGCAACGAGATCGTGGCGTGGTCTTTTGTGAAGTGGTCGACTCGCTCCGTCATCACAATCGAGCCCTCGGCCATCATGTGGAGGATGTCGACATCGACGAGCCCACCCATGCTCATGAACTGAGTGAAAGTCGCCACAATGGCGCTCCGCCCGACGACAGGCTCCAACGGACCGTTGTGGTAGACGGCGTCCTCCTGGAAGAATGACCCCAGCGTGGTGGCGTCAGCGGTGGGCCACGCTTTGATGAAGGCAACGATGAAGTGCTGAACCGTCGCGAATGAAGTGGGCATGTGAAGAACCCTCAGAACGAAACCATCGAGTGATGGTCCTAGTCTGACATTCACTCACCTCGGAGCCGCCGGTGGTTCACCAGATGCTCCCTGGTCCGGCGCTGGGGCGGGCCTCGGGACGTGCTCAGTAGTCACCCGTGGGCGGCTCACAAACCTCGGGAAGGTCCCGGCGCCCGGCGCCCCCTGAGCCACTGTTCGGCCTCGATGGTCAAGAGAACGCGGGGACGCGTACCCCTCCACGTCTGTACGGGACTCGTCAGTCCTTGATGGGTGAGGCCGGACTTCTCCAACACCCGGAGTGACGCCAGGTTCTCTGGGTCCGCGGTTGCCCGCATGGTGGCTCGGTGAAGTACGGAGAAACCGAAGTCGAGCAAGAGCCGGGTCGCCTCAGTCGCGTAACCCCGTCCCCAGCGGTCCGAGCGGAGGTACCAGCCGAGTTGCCCGCTGTCCGTTCCTTGGATCCTGTCGATTCCGGCCCAGCCCGAGAAACCCTCTGCGTCCTCGACGACCAGGTTGTAGCTGGGTCTCGGATGGATGTTCGGCTCCTCGAGCAACCGTGGTAGGCCGACCGATTCGGCTGAACTTCGATCTGTCCGGAACTTCATATAGGTGAACATGGCCTCATCAGCTTCAAGCGCGAGAAATGGTTCCCGGTCTTGCCGAACAAAGTCGCGAAGTAGGAGACGATCCCCTTGCAGTGTCAGCACGGGCGGAGAATGAAGGGCGGTCTCCGGGGGAACGTCGAGACCGTGGCGTCTGGCACGACTACATCATGTCGGACCGCTGTCTCCGGGTTCGCCGCCCGAGGTAACGCTCCTACTCAAGGTCCGCTCCGCCCCACCATCGGGCCGGAGCGGGACATGAGGCAGTAGCCCTGGGAGAATCCGTTCCCATGCGACTCGGTATCGCTCATCACTTCGGCTGGGCCGTAGCCGTCACGGCCTCGACGGACTACAGAGTTGTGGACCGACGGAGGATCGCGTTGATCGAACCCGGCGTGCCGACGGCGCCGATCCACCACGAAGGCGGCCCGCACCTTCTGCACCGATTGGCCGAACCGCTCGACGACAAAGCTCTCACGACGGTTAGTGACGGAGGTGCGAGCGTCAGTGGTCCGGGCGACCTCGCTGGCACTGGACGAACTGGCGGCCTCGTCACCTGAGCCGATCGTCTCGATGTCGCTTCGAGCTTGGCCGGCAGACTTCCCCGAAGACATCGCCGTCCAACGTCGCGTCCCATACGAGAGCCGTGCCGACTCCGTCATGTACTGCCAAGTGCTGGCCGAGCTCGCCCGCGAACGTGGCTGGGTGGTCCACTTGTACAACTCGAGGGACGTCGAGAGCGAGGCTGTCCGCATCCTGGGTGAGCGAGCAGACGAGGTGCTCCACGGCCCGCGCGCGAACGTTCGGGCCGCCGTGGTCGAAGGACCACCGAATGGCTCTTGCCGCGACCATCATGGCCACGCGAACCGGCGTCTAGGTCGATGTGCCCGAAGCCCCGCGGCGGGGAGGACGACGCCACCCCCCTCTACCGGGGCATCCGGTGAGCACGTCCACGCTCGATGTCCTCGCCCGGCTACTGCTCACAAACCAGTTCGATGTTGTTACCGTCGGGATCGAAGAGATCGACCGAATGGCCGGCGACGTTCAACTTGATGCCCTCGTGCGGGATGCCGATGGCGGTCAGGTGTTCGCACCACTCTGTGAGCGCACCGACATTGGAGACCGCGAACGCTATGTGGTCCAGCGCACCAGGCGCACCGTCACGCCCTCCCGCGGACAGCACCACCCGGAATCGTCCCGTCCTGCACCGAAGGGCGACGTAACGCCCGGGTTCACCCCGTGGGTCGGTCAGGCCGAGGGCGCGCTCATACCAGGCCACGCTGGCGTCGAGGTCTGAGACGCGCAACTGGAAGTGGGACAGCCGGTCGAGGGGAGGCGCGTCCATCGCCACCACCGTAAGCCCGTGCGACGCAGTGGGCAAACCTCTCACACCTGCCGTGCCGTTCGGGTGCCGGTGGCGGTGTCAACCCTCACTCGAGGAGGATTCCCGGACGCCTCTCGCGGGATGTGGGGCCGACGGCGTCGTTACGGAAGTGAAACGTCGACCGGGCGTTCAGAGTCCGGCGCTTTCCATCAGGTGAGCAGTTCGAGCCACGCCTGATTCTGCTCGACGCGGAGGGAGGCATGGTCTCCGGGAAGCTCCCGCTGAACGACGGCCCGGTAGTAGGAGCGGCCGTCAGGATCGTCCGTCAGAACGACAACGCCGTCGCCGGTCGACGGGCATCCCATGACGAAGTTGTTGGTATCTTCGTTCAGTCCCCATTGCCAACCGTATAGCGGAGGGCCGAGCTCGATACCCCAGCCTGCGCCCCAGGCGAGCTCGGCGTCAATGCGCCAAAGCGGGACCCACCGTGCGTCGTCGAGTCGGAGAACGTGGGCGAGGAAGCGCCCATAATCGGCCGCGGTCGTCAAGAGCGGTCGGTAGCCGTAGAAGTCGGGCTCGGGATCGGCGAGACGGCTTTGATTCATGCCGAGAGGTCGGAAGACCCGCTCGCTGGCTAGCAAGGCGATCGACACGCCGGTGCGTCTTTGGAGGTGCTCCTGGAGCAACACGAAACCTTCGCCGGAGTAGCCCCAGCGCCGGCCAGGTGGGCGTAGTGGCTCGAGAGGCTGGCCATCTGGCCGCCAGTTCGGGAGCCCGGTGGTGTGAGTGAGGACGTGGCGCACCGTGATGTCGTCGAAGACGGGCTCGTCGAGGTCCTCTATGAACTCAAGCGCAAGGTGCGCGACAACCTGCTTCACGAGCGACGCCGCGTTCAGCACCGCAACATCGCCATAGACCTGAACGAGCTGCCAATTGCGCACAACACCGACCGACCGCGTCATGGCGGTTCACGCTACGCCGAGGATCACCCGGACAGCGAAGGGGACATTTACCCACGTTGGTGACGGACCTCCGAAGTTCGCCCGGAGTGCCGTGTTCGCGACCAAGACATTCGAGACTTGGTGAACCGTGGCACCGAGAGGGTTGATCACGACCGGCCCAAAGGAGAGGATGTGGGGGAGGACGAGCGAGGGCGGGCAGCAGCCGTTCGCAATTATTTTGAACTTCACCCCCAGATAGGAGAAGCTTGAGATGGACACGATCACCACGACCGATGGCACTGAGATCTTCTACAAGGACTGGGGGTCGGGCCAGCCGATCGTGTTCAGTCACGGCTGGCCGCTTTCTGCTGACGATTGGGACAACCAGATGCTGTTCTTCTTGGGTCATGGCTTCCGGGTAATCGCTCTCGACCGGCGTGGGCATGGTCGCTCTTCACAGACCAGCGATGGTCATGACATGGACCACTACGCTGACGACCTGGCCGCTCTGACGGCACATCTCGATCTCCATGACGCCGTTCACGTCGGCCACTCGACCGGCGGCGGCGAGGTCGTGCGCTACATCGCCCGACACGGCGAGAGCCGTGTGGCGAAAGCGGTGCTGATCAGTGCCGTACCGCCGCTCATGGTGCAGACCGATGCCAATCCGGGCGGCCTGCCAAAGAGCGTCTTCGACGATCTGCAGGCTCAACTGGCCGCAAACCGCTCCGAGTTCTACCGGGCGCTGCCGTCCGGACCGTTCTATGGCTTCAATCGTCCAGGCGTCGAACCCTCCGAAGCAATCATTGAGAACTGGTGGCGACAGGGGATGATGGGGGGAGCCAAGGCACACTACGACGGAATCGTCGCGTTCTCTCAGACCGATTTCACGGAGGACCTCAAAAAGATCAGCGTGCCCGTGCTCGTGATGCACGGAGACGACGACCAGATCGTTCCCTACGCCGATGCCGGTCCTCTCTCCGCCAAGCTCGTACAGAACGGAACTCTGAAGACGTACCACGGATTCCCGCACGGGATGCCGACCACACAAGCCGAAACGATCAACGCGGACCTGCTGACTTTCCTCCAGTCCTGACGGAACTGAGTCCGTACCTGGTCCAGGGCTGTGGTCGTCTGAGAGCGCGGACCGAAGGCACCCACTCGGCGGGGCTGGTTACCCGGCGGCTGTGTTCAGGGCTTCAGTGATGTCGTTGATCGCCGCCTGCTCGGCCTCGCTGACTTCTTGACCGTGCTCTCGGTGAGCAGCGGCGACTCTTTGGGACAAGGTGACGATAAACCCGCGATATTCGTTGATCTCTTCCGGCGTCGCTTTGGTCTTGAGCAGTGCGACCGAATCACGCAGATGTTGTAGTCCGTGCTGCTTGAACTCGTCTGGAGAGTGGTAGTGCGTGTGATCCCGCTCGGGTTTCGCCGCGACTATCTCATCGAGAAGTTCACTCTCGCCGTGGTGCTGGCGCGCTTCCGCATACGCCTTGGCCATGGCGATGGTCTCGCGGAACGATCCCCCTCGTTGGGCGGTGACCACGATCATCCCAGCGCTTGGTGGCGCTTCCAGGATCAGGTTCCACTCCTCAGCCGTGAAGTCAGATTTCGAGGTCATCGCCATTCTCCGATCGGATCTCTCGCACTGGCAACTCCGTTCCTTGCGTGCACCGTAGCGCCCGGTCGCACCGGCGCCGGCGACGTTGCTGACCCGGTCGCCGACACCCGACCAAGCGAGTCTGCTCTTGGACGCGCCGAACGAGTTGCCATCGTCCTTGCATCCTCGGGCGGTAGGACGGTTCCGATGCATTCCGCTTGCTAGAGGACATGTATCGCCAATCCAACCACGGCGACGATGAGCAGGACCAAGGAGAGCATGATGAAGGCTGTCTGCCAGTGCATCCACCTTCTTCGTCGAATGAGTGTGTCCCTGTGGTCAAGGTTGCCGTTCGCATTCCCGGCCACCGAATCGCACAATTGGACCATGTAGTCAGTGAATTCTCTGGTCCCTTGCGCTTCCCTGTACTTCTCCAAGACGGCCCGGGAGTCAAGCCATAGTGGAACAGGTTCGTTTGCAGTCGCGGCAATGAGAGTCCTTTGGATCCAACCGTCGGATCCGGTGAGTCCGCCGGCGATGGAGATCCGCGGCAGCAAGGTGAGCACCCCGAAAACAAGGCCGATCGACAGGAGAATCAGACACGCATAGAAGGGGTAGAGGTACCATCCTCCGAGCGGCCTAGTCGTGACCTGAAATCCTGCTGCCGCCAGAAATGCCAGCAGGAACCCATTCACCGCCAAGACCGCAGTGATCCGCTTCTGCTGGTTTTGGACCTGGTCAGTCCAGTTCTGTTCGATCCGGAGCAGCTGCCCATAGACCCACACATCCGCATTGGGCAGATTCACCGGGTCCACCGTTTCGTCCAGACCGTCTTCTGGTCCGTCGGGCATCGAACAATCCTTTTGGACGTACTCAGCACTTGAGCGTTCAATCTCTCAATGTAACGTCTCGCGCCAGCCTGGTCGGAGCGCGTCTGTCGGGCTCGACAGCACACCTGGGATCGGGAGCTGTTCGGCTCGACCGGCAGTCGCTGTCCTCGCTCCCAGGTCCGTACCTGTCGCTCGCGGCGACGCACCAACCGCGATCCCTGTGTCGCTTCTCCGTCGTCGTTCCGCGTCACCCGAGCACGCCTGCGTGCCTCCGCTCGCAGCGCCAGGCGTTCAGCTGGGAGCCGCAGCCAACGGTCACACGAACTGCGTCTGCGAGCACCGTGCGAAGGTCCCGACCCGTCGTGGAGAACTTCGGCCGCAAGGCCGACCCCGGTCGCGCCGACGAGTGCCGGTCCGCCGTCAAGCCCCCCCCCAGTCCCGCCCGGCGGACGAACCAGGTTCAAGGTCAGGTCGGTGCTCGTGAAGGTCCACCGTTTGAGCGAGAGCACCATGGCCGTCGCTCCAGACTTGTAGTCGGCGGACGCCAGGGCTGCCGGCAACCCAGCTACCGGGTGCCCGACCAGGGGCGGCACCAGCAGCCGGAACCACCCGAGCATCTCGCCGCGCTCGGAACGGGCCGTGCGCAGCGCCATGGCCAAACTCTCGAACCCAGGCCAGCCGGCGCGCTTCTCGGGCAGCGGGGCCAAGAGGTATCGAATCGACTCCGCTTTCACAATTGACGAAGGAGCCGATGCCGTTGTCCGCCGACGTCGATCCTGGGCCGAGGAAGAGGAGATCGGCGAGCTCAGGCGTCACATACGGGGCACCCTCGGCACCAACAGGTCCTTGGCACCTGCCGGAGTTCCTCAGTTCGCGGGCATCGTGAAATCCGCCCGGAGCCTGGTCAACGTCGACGACTTGATGCGCCACTCACCATCCTGCTTCTCGTATACCTCGTGGTAGTGCCCGTAGCCGTGGAGCTCGGTCCCGTCGGGGTAACGGAGCATGTCTTCCATGGCCCAGATGCCGGTCGCCGATGTCGGGGAGCTCACCCCGATCTCTGGAGTGTGGCACTGATGGACCGTGACGGCGTCGCCGATCACTCCGACGAGGAACTCCACGAAGTCGTCGGCGCCCGTAATGACATTCCCGCCTGCGTCGGTGGTGTCCATGGTCACGTCGTTGGTGAACACCCTCCTGTAGCCGTCCCAGTCCTTGGTGTCCATCAGCCGGCAGTAGCGGCCCTTCAGCTGCTTGATCGCCTCGATGTCGTCCATAGTGAGACCTCCAGTGCGACGCGGACGCCGCCTGTTCGGGGTCCCTCGGCGATGCGGCGCCGGCGCCGGGCAAGACCGGCCAACTGTAGCCAGGCCTCGTATTCGAAGTCGGTCCGGCAATGGGAGATCCAAAATCGGACCGAGTGGACGCCGTGATCTCGAAGACGACCGAAGGGGAGAGAAAGCTGCCACGCAACTCTGCGCCAGACACGACTTACGCCTCCGGTCGAACGGTCCGGCGCAGCGACGTCGTGGGCCCGCGGAGGTCCACCTCTACGACGCCGGCGAAAACGCATACGCCTTCGAAGCCTCGGGCGCCGGAGTCGCCGTCTTCACACACGGACGCGTCGAGTTGGGTCGCCGCGACTCGCGCTGACCCGGCATGCCTCCGCCCGGGTTGGGCGCACCAGAGCGTGCCCGCCCCCACGGCATCGCGGCCTTGGTACAGTCGGCCGTTCGTGGACCTGGCACTGAGCGACGAGCAGCGTGAGCTCGTCGCCTCCTTCGCCAACCTCCTGAGCAAGGCGTCTTCGCCCGACCAGGTGCGGGCGGCCGAACCCGCCGGCTTCGACCCCGCCCTGTGGCGCACCCTGCTCGAGACCGGTGCGCTGAGCATGGCCGTGCCCGAGGCCTTCGGGGGTTGGGGCGCCTCCTTGCTCGACCTCGCGCTGGTGGCGGAAGAGGTCGGCCGCGCCCTTGCACCGGCGCCGGTCGTCGAAGCCCAGGTGGCGGCCCGACTTCTCGCGGCAGCGGCGCCCGGCCCGGCCGACGAGACGCTCGCCGCCGCACTCGGGGGGGACCGGCTGGTGACGATCGCTCTGCACCCCGAGCGAGCGGGTGTGGCCGGGCTCGTGCCGGCCGGTGCCATCTGCGACGCGCTGATAGTGCCCGTCGGCGGCCGACTGCTGCTCGTGTCCCCGAACGCCAGCGCGAGACGCACTGTGGCCAACCTCGGATCCGCGCCGCTCGCCGACATCGACGTCGACGACGGCCTTCAGCTCGCCGTCGGCCGCGCGGCTGGTGAGCTGTTCGAGACCGCCGTCGACGAGTGGCTCACGCTCACCGCCGCCGCGCTGGTGGGCATGGCCACGACTGCCCACCAGGCCGCCTGCTCCTACGCGGCAGAGCGGAGGGCTTTCGGCGCCGTGATCGGCAGCTACCAGGGCGTGGCCCATCCGCTGGCCGACGACGCCACTGCGCTCGACGGCGCCCGTCTCCTCTCGCGGCGGGCGGCCTGGGCCCTCGACGCGGTCACGCGCGGGGCCGGGAGTTGGCGTCCATGGCCTTCGCGTTCGCGTCGGAGGCGGCCGAGCGCGCCACCTACGACGCCATCCACTTCCACGGCGGCTATGGCTTCATGTTGGAGCACGACGTGCAGCTCTACTACCGCCGGAGCCGTGGCTCGGCGCGGGTCTGGGGTGACGCCGAAGCGGGATACCGGCGGGCCGCGATAGCCCGCTACGGGACCGCGCCGAAGACGAAGGCGGCGGTCCGGTGAAGGCCGCGTTCTGATGGATTTCGCTTGGGATCCAAAGGTCGAGGCGGTCCGAGCCGAGGTGCGCGAATTCCTGGCCGAGCACCTCACGCCCGAGCTCGAGGAGCGTGTCTACCGCAGCGGCGTCTCGCACGACGACGACTTCGTCCGAGCCGTCGGAGAGCGCAATTGGATCGCACCCGAATGGTCGCGTGAGGGCTTCGACGCCCTCGACGCCTTCTCGGCCCACGCCATCCTGGACGAGCTCACCAAAGCCGATGCACCCATGTACGCCGTGGGTACCTCGGTGATGGTGGCGCGGGTGATCCGCGCCGTCGGCTCCGCCGGGCTGCGCGCCGCCATCGTGCCCAAGGTGGTCACGGGCGAGTTGACCATCGCCCTCGGGATGAGCGAGCCCGAGGGCGGCTCCGATGTCGCCGCGGTGCGGACGCGTGCCCGACGCGTCGACGGAGGGTGGGTCATCGACGGACAGAAGATGTTCACCACGAACGGTCACGTCTGCGACTACGTCTTCCTCCTGGCGCGCACCGACCCCACCAGCGAACGTCATCGCGGGTTGACGACGTTCCTCGTCCCGCTCGACACCGCGGGGTTCGAGGCGCAGGGCGTCTTCACCGTCTCGGGCGAGCGGACGAACATCACGTTCTACAACGAGCTGTTCCTCGAGGACCGCTGGCGCATCAGCGAGGTCGGCGCGGGGTGGCAGTCCCTGATGCTCGCCCTCCAAGACGAGCACTCCGCTGCCTTCAGCCCCCACCTCGACCGCCTGCTCGCCGCGACCGAGACATGGGTGGCGCGACCCGGGAGCGACGGCTCGACTCCCCTCGAGCGCGAGGACGTCCGGCGGGCACTGATCCGGGCCGCGACCGACCTCGAGGTGGCGCAGCTCCTCGAGGTCCGCGCCAGCTACATGGAGTCGGTCGGCGACGTTCCGGTGGCCGAGGGGCCCATGAGCAAATTGTTCAGCACCGAGGCGATGGTCCGGCATGCCGAGGCGCTCACGGCCGTGGTCGGTCCCGAAGCGCTACGCAGCCGGCTCGATCCGACTGCGATCAGCGCTGGCCTGGTCGAGCACTCTTTGCGATACTCGCTTGGCATGACCATCTACGGCGGCACGAGTGAGATCCAGCGCAACATCATCGCCCAGCGCCGTTGCGGACTTCCTCGGCCGTGACCGCGACGCACCCGGTGCGCGCCGGACTCAACCTGCTCGACGGTCGCTGGTACGCCGAAGACCCCCACGAGGTCTGGTCCTGGATGCGCCGGGAGGCGCCCGTCTACTACGACGAAGCGGCCCGCGTCTGGGGCATCTCGCGCTACGACGACGTGCTGGCGATTGAGAAGGACCCGGCGACGTTCAGCAGCCACCTGGCGCCACGACCGCACGGCTCACACCTGCCGATGATGATCTCCATGGACGACCCCGAGCACCACCAGAGACGCTCGTTGGTCAACCGGGGCTTCACGCCCAGGCGCATTGCCGAGATGGAGGGGTTGGTCACGGCGCACAGCCGCCGCATCGTCGACCGCGTCTGCGAGACCGGGACGTGCGATTTCGTGTGGGACGTCGCGGCCCCGCTCCCGCTCATGATGATCGCCGAACTGCTCGGATTCGAGCCCGAAGTCCACGACGACCTGTTGCACTGGTCCGATGACCTGATACGCGCCACGACGATCGACCCGACCCCCGAGCAGACGCAGGCGGGGGCGGAGGCGATGCTCGCCTTCCGGCGCGCTGCAGCTCGACGTCATCGCGGACCGCCGGGCGAACCCGCGCGACGATCTCATCACCAAGCTCTGCCAAGCCGAGATCGACGGCTTCAGCCTCGACGACGAGTCCATCGTGAACGAGACGCTCTTGATCCTCATCGGCGGCGACGAGACGACTCGCCATGTGCTGAGCGGCGGCATGCTGGCCCTGCTCGAGCGGCCTGACCAGCTGGCGTTGCTCTCGGCCGACCTGGACCAGCTCCCGGTCGCTGTCGAGGAGCTGCTGCGCTGGGTGTCACCGATAAAGAACATGAGCCGCACCGCAACGACGGACGTCGAGCTCCGCGGGCAACAGCTGCATCGCGGCGACCAGCTGATTCTCTTCTACCCGTCGGCCAACCGCGACGAAGACGTCTTCGCCGACCCCGACCGTTTCGATATCGGGCGCCAGCCCAACCCGCACCTGGCCTTCGGCTTCGGCCCCCACTTCTGCCTCGGCGCGGCGCTGGCCCGATTGGAGCTCCGGGTCATGTTCCGCGAAGTGCTCGCCCGCCTCCCCGACCTGCGGCTCGCCGACGCGGCCGCCCTTCCGGTGCGGGCCTCGAACTTCATCAGCGGTCACGAGTCGATGCCCGTCTGCTTCACGCCGACGCCGGCCGCCACATGATCCGGCATCGCGCGGTCTCCACATGAGCGGACCCCTGGCGGGCGTGCGGCTGGTGGAACTCGGCGCCTGGGTGGCGGGTCCGGGGGCGAGCGGCATCCTGGCCGACTGGGGCGCGGACGTGGTCAAGATCGAGCCGCCGGCGGGGGACCCCGCGCGCAACTTCGGCCGGATGCTCGGCGGCGACCTGCCGGTCAACCCGGTCTTCGAGCTGGACAACCGGGGCAAGCGCTCCATCGCCCTCGACCTCTCCACCGAGCAGGGCGTCGACGTCGCGAACCGCCTCGTCGCCGGAGCCGACGTTCTCCTCACCAACCTGAGGCCCGCAGCGTTGTCGCGGGTCGGTCTCGGCCCCGACCAGGTGCGGGCTCGGCACCCCGGCCTCGTCTACGCCCTGATCACCGGGTACGGGACCGAGGGGCCCGACGCCGAGCGCGGCGCGTACGACATCGGCGCCTTCTGGGCCCGGTCCGGCATCGCGGAGTCCCTGCGCACGCCAGGGGGGCCGTTGCCGTTCCAGCGCGGCGGCATGGGGGATCACAGCGTGGCCATGACAGGAGCGGCCATGGTGAGCGCTGCTCTGGTCGAGCGGGCCCGGACCGGGCAGGGGCAAGTGGTCACGACTTCGCTCCTGCGCCAGGGCGTCTACACCATCGGCTTCGACGTGAACGTTGCGCTCATGTGGGGCCGCAGCCTCAGCATCGGGTCACGCGAGACGATGTACAGCCCGACGCTCAACAATTACACCGCGGGTGACGGGCGCTCCTTTTGGGTCGTTGGCCTCGAGGGCGATCGTCACTGGCCCGCCCTGGCGCGCGTCGTCGGGCACCCCGAGTGGCTGGACGACGAGCGCTTCAAAGACGCCCGGGCCCGGGGGCGGCACGCGGCCGAGCTGATCGGCCTGCTCGACGAGATCTTCGCCACCCGGTCCTTGAACGAGTGGCGGGCCATCTTCGACGCGGAGCCCGAGATGTTCTGGAGCCCCGTCAACACAGTCGACGACGTTGTGGCCGACGAGCAGTTCCATGCCGCCGGTTCGGTGGTGGAGGTCCCAGACGAGCAGGGCAGCCTGTCTATGCTCGCCACCCCAGCCGACTTCGGCGGCCGTCCACCTCAGCCCCGCTTCAGGGCACCGCGGCTCGGCGAACACACCCGTGAGCTGCTGGCGGAGCTCGGCTTGGACGACCCCTCAGTCGACGCGTTGCTCGCGGCGGGCGCAGCGGTGGACGGTCAGTCGGACGATCTAGGCGATCAGTAGCCGGTCGGTGGGACCGGCCGGACCAGCCGGACAGCCTGGGGGCCGTCGGCAGTCCAAAGCGGCCGTCCACCATGTCGTGGCGCCGGTGCCCGACCGCGACATGGTGTGCGGCGAGATGCGGCGGACCTCCGGCGAGTTGGCCGGCCGGCCTACGTGGTTGACGGCAGGGCGCACCCGGTGTGGCGGGGCGGCAATACCGGCTCGGCTACGCGCCTTCCTCCGGTCGTCCAGCGGACTCGGGTAACTCGATGGCCTCAGGTGGCCCGGTGCCCTCGGGCCGCCCGGCGGCCTCGGGTGACCCTGCCGGCTCGGGTGACCCCGCCGGCTCGGGCGGCCCGGCGGGCTCAGACGGCTGGGAGGCCGAGTCGCGGGACCACAACGGGTTGAGGCGCACGGCTGTCGCCAAGGCTCCGGAGAGATCCCCGAGTGCTCCCGAGACGACGGAACCCCCCGGCCCGCCCACCAGCTGATCCCGCATCGCCCGCAGGGCACCACTCGGGATCTGATTCACCACTTCGAGCGTGTCCGTCGCGTCCGACAGGCGTTTCGTCACCCGCTGGAAGTTGCCGACACCCTCGCGAAACTGGGCGAGGGTTTCCGGCAGATAGCTCAGCTCGCGGGCCATCTGGCGTGACCAGCGATCGACCCCGGCGAGCTGGTCGGCGAGATCGTCCAAAATTCCCACCCTCTCAACGTAGCGCCGAGAACGATTCCTTCGACCGCGCCGCCCGGATCGGTGCGGCCGCGCCGTCTGGAGGGCCGCTCAGGAACCGAGCCGCTCAGGAACCGGCGCCGTCGAGGAACCCGGTCAGGCCGGTCGGTGCATGCGGACCGAAGTGCAGTTGCTCGAGCACGCCGATACCGATCCGGTCACCCATCGTGGCCCGAACGACGTTCTGCACGTGGATGGACGACCAGTCGAGCGGGTCGAAGTCGCCGAGCGCGATCGACTCCCGTCCCGTCTCGAGCTCCCCGTGGTTGGTGCCGTGTCCCCAGTAGGGATGGAGGTAGCCGATCCCGCGCATGCGGAAGGTGAAGAGCTTCTCCAGCTCGATGTGAACCTCGCCCTCGTCCGGGTGGACGAACGAAAGTGCCGCCCGCTTGATCTCGCGGCGGCCAGGTTCGAAGGTGAGCTCGTGGCGGATGGAACGGCACTCCACGACACCCGCGGTGCTCCACGGAACGGCGTCGTCGGGCATCGGCTCCAAGACGAGGGCGGTCTCGAGCCAGCGCGAACCATCGGGGTTCTCGTGCAGGGCGAGGTGGGTGCAGCGGTCGTCGAAATGCAGGGGAGCCCACAGCCAGAACGCGTGGGGCATTCTGCCCGGCCAGTTCGTCTGGAGAGGCGAGCCCACCGGTCGCGTTCCCCACGAACGGTCACGCGTTCCCGGTACCTCGTCGGGGTCGACCCTGACCTCGGTGCCGTCGACGCGGACGACGCCCTCCCAGCTGCCCCACTGGGTCAGCCGGGTGTGGTCCATCACGAGGATGCCCTGGTCCGAGATCCTCCTCTGGCGCGGTTCCTCCACCGCGACCGTCCGGGCCCGGAAGACCAGGTCGCACTCGATGCCATGTTCGTTGGTCTCGACCACGTAGCGGATGGTGCGCATCGGTTCGCTCACCTCGATCCGGATCGGCCCCACGGCCGTCGCGCGGTCGACCGGCATGAGCCCGGACGCGAAGACGGAGTGCTCGACGCCATCGAGGACGACGCTGAAGGCGGCGTCGACCACCCCGCGCACGGGGTAGTGGCCCATGGCCGCGCCGAAGTAGAAGTCTCCGTCCTTCTGATGGCCGTTGAACCAGTACCGGTCGTAGTGGTTCGGGTCACCCGTCGCCGGATGTGCGATGGGATCGGCCGACGGGTGGATGGGGTAGTCGTCGAAAGGCGTCAACATGAGAGCTCCGGACCTCGGGGGGTCAGCCTGACCGTTCGTCGTCGCAACGGTCAAGCCGGTGAATTGGCCGAGACGTCGGCCGCCGCGCCCGACCTGCCGACCTACCGACCTGCCGACCTGCCGACATGCCGGCCTCCGCTTACCCGTCGGGTTGTCAGAGCTTGAGACGACCGGGAGGAATAGGTGGGGGGAGAGCAGACGGCGGTTCTGAACCGGTTGCACGAGCGCTTGCTGCTGCAACACTGAATCGACGATCCTTCAAGCGAAGGAACGGCGTCTCGATCCAGCGGTAGCTCGCCCAAGCGACCACAAACGAAAGCGGAACTCCAATGGCGGCCGCCGTGCTGCCCGAAGTGTGGAGCTTTGCCGCAATGATGACGATGAGCGGAAAATGCCACAGGTAGATCCCATAGCTCCGTTGACCGATCCAAACAGCTACCTTGCAACTCAAGAGCGATCCGAGCCATGACGGTCGATCATCACGCTCGGCCAAGACACCGAGGATTACAACGACCGCGCCCAGCTCGGCCAAAAATGTCCACTCGGCGCCCCAGTTGTGGTGCACGGTGGCCGAGCCTCCGATCGCCGCGACAGCGACCACTGCCAGACCACCGAACAGAGCCCATGCGTTGGACCTGACACGAGGGAAACGCACCTGGAGCATCATCGCCAACGCACACCCGAGCAGGATCCCGTGTGCCTGGAAGATGGGATTGAAGACCCAGTTTCCCACGCCACGCCCATTCGTCGTCAGTAGCGCTGTGCCCACGACCGCTGCGAGGAGGCTGAGAACCGCGGCGATAGCCAGCCATCTTGCTGCCGAAGCTCGATTGCGAGCGCAGAGCGGGATCAAGAAGGGCCAGAGCAAATAGAACTGCTCTTCGAGCGAAAGCGACCACGTGTGTCCGTAATCCCCTACGAACCGTGGAGCATTGCTCGTGAAGGTCTCAACGATGTTCAATGTGTAAGTCCCAGCCAAGACGGCGGGGAGCACCGCTGCACCCAGAATCACCGTCACCACCAACATGGCGAAAAGGGCCGGGTACAGGCGCAAGGCGCGTCGCGCCCAGAAGTAGCCACGGTTGAGCGCGTGTGTGCTGTCCATCTCTTTGAGCAAGAGCGTGGTGATGAGGTAACCGGAGAGGACGAAGAACACTCCGACTCCCACACCGCCACCCCTGAACCAAGATACGGAGTGGTCGACGAGGACCAGCAGAATCGCTACGGCCCGAAGGCCATCCAATCCGAGAATCTTCTTCATCGCTTACCTTCCGCCACGTGCAGTGCCGAGGCCCGACCCTGTTGCCGTTTGGAGTCGAGGACGTTCCGGACGACGTCCCTTCATCGAGGCGGGGTCGAGGTGAAAGCTCAGCCACCACTGCATTGAGATCTTCTACAGACGAAGCATGGGCGGCGGACGTTACTATCCGTTTCGACCAGCAATCCGTAAATGAACCCCGCGTTTTTGACAGGCCGACCCTTAGATTTGGAAGGAACGGCGTTCCACATTGCTCGGGTTCGGCGACCACACGACAGTCAGCAGAATGACGACTTCACGCCGCTTCGGGTCCAGCTCCGTTTGGGTCGGTACGCCCATGGTCAATCGCTGGGACTTCTTTGAGCCGGGCCGGAGAAGGTCCCCCTCCATGACGTCCCCCAAGGTCGCTTTTGACGCTGCGTCGCCTTCGGGCGCCTCTCCCGGACGTTCTCGGGTTTTCTTCCGAGTCGCTGTCGATTCTGGGGCGCCCCGTTCGACGCTCTGCCAGAGTGAGGCGACGATCGCCCCCACCAAAGAGCAGAAGGAGGACCTCATCATGCGGTTCTTGGGATACACCCTCGCCGACGAGTCGACCGTGCCTACCGAGCCGTCGCCTCCCGAGATCTTCGAAAAGATGGGACGTTTCGTGGAGGGAGCGGTCAAGGAGGGCGTCATTGTCGCCACGGGCGGGATCGCGCCCACCGCTATGGGCGCCAAAATCACGCTGCACAGCGGGGAGTACACCGTGGTCGACGGACCCTTCACGGAGGCCAAGGAGCTGGTCGGCGGGTGGGCGCTGATGGAGTGCCGGGACCTGGACGAGGCCGTCGAGTGGTCCAAGCGTTTCCTGGGTGTTCTCGGGGAGGGCGAGGTCCGGGTCCGGCCCGTCCTGGACTGAAGCGCGCATCAGCCGCTGGCGATACGGGCGGCGGCTCCGCCCGGTGGTTGAATCGGTGGCGTGCCGGCCTCCGATTCGACCGCCGCGGTCGAGGCGGTCTTCCGTATGGAGTTCCCGCGTGTCGTGGCGTCGCTGGCGCGCTTCACCGGCGACCTCGACCTGGCCGAGGAGCTGACACAGGAGTCGCTGGTCGACGCGCTGAGTCAGTGGCCCAGAGACGGCACACCGCGCAACCCCGGCGCGTGGCTGACCGCGGTCGGGAAGCACAAGGCGATCGACCAGTTCCGCCGCAACCAGGCCCTCGCTGCCAAGTACCGCCGGCTCGGCAACGAGCTCGAGCGTACGTCCTTCGGCCCGGATCTCGACGCTGACGGGCTCGACGCCGTCGCGACGGACGACGACATCGACGACGACCGTCTCCGCCTGATCTTCGTGGCCTGCCACCCGGTCCTGCCGGTCCCCAGTCGCGTGGCCCTCACCCTGCGGCTGGTCGGAGGACTGACGGTGCCCGAGATCGCACGCGCCTATCTCGTGCCCGAACCGACCATCGCGCAGCGAATCGTCCGGGCCAAGAAGGCCATCGCGAGCGCGGGAGTCCCGTTCGAGGTCCCGTCGGGCCCGGAGCGGGCCGAGCGCCTCGGCGCCGTGCTCGAGGTCGTGTACCTCGTCTACAACGAGGGCTACTCGGCCACCACCGGCGACGACTGGCTCCGCCCAGAGCTGTGCCACGAGGCGCTGCGTCTCGGACGCGTCCTGAGCGCGCTCGTGCCGGGTGATGCGGAGGTCTACGGACTTCTGGCGCTGATGGAGTTCCAGTCATCGCGCCTCGGCGCGCGCGTCGGACCTTCGGGGCGACCTGTCCTCCTGCTCGAGCAGGACCGGCGTACCTGGGACCGCCTGCTCGTCCGCCCCGGCGAGACCGCGCTGTCGCGGGCCGACGCGCTGAGCCCGACGCGGGGTCCCTACGCGCTCCAGGCCGCCATTGCCGCGTGCCACGCCCGCGCCTTCCGGAGCGACGAGACCGATTGGGTCCAGCTGGTCTCCCTTTACGACGACCTCGCCGCGGTTATGCGGTCGCCGATCGTCGAGCTCAACCGCGCCGTCGCCGTGTCCATGGCGGACGGTCCCGCCGCGGCCCTGCCGCTCGTCGACACGCCGGTCGACACCGGCGCGCTGGCCCGCTACCACCTGCTCCACAGCGTACGCGGCGACCTCTTCGACCGGTTGGGGCGCCACGCCGAGGCCGCGGCCGAGTTCGACCGCGCCGCTGCCCTGGCTCGGAACGGCCCGGAGCGCCGCCTCAGCGAGAACCGCGCCCGTGCCAGCCGGTCGGCCAACGACTCGTCCGTGATCGTCGGGGAACCGAGCGGCGGGACTACTTGACGCCGTGCGAGCCCACAGCACTCGAGGACCGGAGGATGAGAGTCATGGATACGACGTCGTTATTGGTCGTGGGTGCGGGACCATACGGCTTGGCCGTTGCGGCTCGAGCCCGAGAACGCGGGATCGACACCGTCGTCGTGGGCCATCCCCTGGGCTTCTGGACCGGCAATATGCCCGCGGGCATGTTCCTCAGGTCGGGACTCGATTGGCATCTCGATGCATCGGGCGTTCATACATTCGAGGCCTTCGTCGAGGAACGAGGACTGCTTCCCACCCAACTGGATCCGATTCCAATCAGCGTTTTCCTCGAGTATGCGACGTGGTTTCAGACACAAAAACAGCTCATTATCCGTGATCAGTTCGTGTCAGCCCTCGAGAAGCGCGAGACAGAGTTCGTGGCGTCTCTCGAAGACGGATCGCAGATCAGCGCTGAACGAGTCGTTGCCGCTCCGGGTGTCGGATACTTCGCTCACGTTCCGGAATGGGCTGCCACGCTGCCCGCGGGACTGGGGTCGCACACCAGCAACCTTGTTCGATTCGACGAGTTTGCTGGACAACGAGTGTTGATCGTGGGCGGCCGCCAGAGTGCCTACGAGTGGGCTGCACTTCTCGGTGAACATGACGTCGAGCGCGTAGACATCGTCCACCGTCACGACGTCCCGCGCTTCGAGCGGGTGAGCTGGCGTTTCGTTGACGACTACACGGATGCCACGATCAGGATCCCGGGGTGGTGGCGGTCCCTTGCGCGCACCGAGCAGGACAAGATCGCGCGCCGGTTCTGGGAAGTCGGCCGCATGACTCTTGAGTGGTGGCTCTCACCCCGCTTGACCGAAGACTGTTTCAACTTCTGGCCCAAGGCACAGGTCATCGGGGTTCGTTCCGAGCCCACAGCCACGGTGGTGACACTGTCGAACGGCGAGCACCTCAATGTGGACAAGGTGATCTTCGCCACCGGATACAAGGCAGAACTGGCGAATGTTCCCTACCTAGGCCCCGTCATCTCGGACATTGAGGTTGTCGATGGCTTCCCAGTGCTCGACGAGAACTTCCAGTCGTCGATTCCTGGGCTGTACTTTCCCGGTTTCGCGGCGTCCCGCGACTTTGGTCCCTTCTTCGGATTCACGAAGGCCTGTCCAGCGGCCGCGACATTGATCGTCAACGGATTGAATTCCGCGTAGGAGCCTTGCGCCCCGACGGATCCACTTCGGGAGATCTTCCTGCCAAAATCCATCGCTCCGGCGCATTCAGAGCGTTGAGCCGGTGAAGCCGCGCTTCGTTCCTGAACCTCGACGAGTAACGTAGAGGTGCAACACTCGCTGGTGGCCGCGTCGCCCCCTTTGACACTTCGGAGTCATCGCTGACCCGCTGCGGCTGGAGTGCGGTTGTCCGTTGGGTCCGGCTGGCTCTATTTGAGCGAGGACCATTCTCTCAGCATCTTCCGAGGGGGCGGTTCAAGGAGGATGGGGTGCAGCCGAACTGGCGTGATCAAGCCGCCTGCAAGGGCGACACGGAGTCATTCTTCTCATACGACAAGGTGACCCTGGCGCGCGCCAGGGCGATATGCGCCCGCTGCGGGGTCCGTTCTGAGTGTCTCGAGTCGGCCTTGCTAGATCGCAACGTGCACGGCATGTGGGGTGGCCTTACAGAAGCCCAACGACAGAAGCTGCATGTTCGGCCCGCGGCGTAGCAGGTCATCGCCACGACATAGGTGAGTCTCTCCCCTAGTTCGAGCGCGCTGGACCGATCGGACTTCCTCGTCCACTGAGGCGACTCCTGCCCCCAGCCGGCCCGGCCAGCGTGTGGCCCGATCGGGCCCACCATGGCCGGAGCTCGAGTCGGGACGCCGGGAGGGTCCCGTAGACCATCACCGCTCGCCCTCGCTGGAGACAGCGCAGCTCCTAGGAGGGTAGGAGCCGGCGCGTTCCAGTCGATGACGTAGTCGAACGCCCACCTCTGGCGTCGCGGGTGATCGAGGGCTGGGTCGTCTCCTCGTCGCCGACGAGCCGGCTGGCATAGTCGAGGGTGTCCGGGTCGGCGATGCCGGGAAGGAAGAGCTTGGCCCGATGGTTGTTGAGCACCGTCGCGACGCTGCCGCCCTAGCGGCTTTTGACCTGTGCGAAATCCCCGACTGACACACCCTCCTGCAACTTCCTGGACGCTTCGGATGCAGTTGCAAGTGGTCACGCCGGGAATTGCGACATAGCGTGCTCTGTGGGGGGGTGTCCCAAGTCCTCGGCGATCCGATCGTGGCTCCTCGTCGAGAGGATCCACGACTTTGGGTATCGAGGCGGAACGCCCGCGCCAGAACCAACGACACGGGAGGGTCAAATGACGCGACGGGCTGGAATGGTAGCGGCGGGAGTCGTAGCTATCACGATGAGCTTCGGATTCGCTGGGGGCGGTGTGGCCTCGGCTGCGTCGCCGGCCACAGGCCACATTCACGCCGGCTCGGACTGGAGTCTCGCGATGAATGGTGGCTCGTGTGAGATCGAGCATTTCGCGTCGAACAGCACTTTCATCTCGCCGGATGACAGCGGCTCCGGTTACTGGAGCCAAACCGCGAGCACCGTGGTCATGAGGATCATCTCCGGCCCCTTCGGCGGCCTGAAGTTCAAAGGGACCTACAGCGCGCGGCGATCTGATTTCTCCGGCAAGTTCAAGGATGCGTCCCGCACGCTCGTTGGGACCGGCACGCTCGATAAGGGAACCTTGGACTGCCAACCTTCAGCTCTGGCGCTGAACCCTCGGCGGTCTTAGACGACGCTCCGGGCTCTGCCGCCGCCACAAATGTCATTGCCGAACCCACCACGGCCGCAGCTCGAGTCGGGCCGCCGGGAGGGTCCCGTACACCAGCACCGCTCGCCCTCGCCGGAGACAGCGCAGCTCTTCGGGGGGTAGGAGCCGGCGCGTTCCAGTCGATGACGTAGTCGAACGCCCACCTCTGGCGTCGCGGGTGATCGAGGGCTGGGTCGTCTCCTCGTCGCCGACGAGCCGGCTGGCATAGTCGAGGGTGTCCGGGTCGGCGATGCCGGGAAGGAAGAGCTTGGCCCGATGGTTGTTGAGCACCGTCGCGGCGCGGCCGCCGTAGCGGCTTTTGACCTGGGCCAGGTCCTGCCACACGGTGACCAGTTGGATTCCGTGGGAGGCACAGGTCGCGGCCAACCCGTCGAGCTCGGGCAGCGGCGCGATGTGGGCGGCCTCGTCGAGCACGACCAGCAACGGAGGGTCGAGCGCACGCCCGGCGTGGGTGGCCACCGAGAAGGAGTGCGAGAGGACCTGCGCCACGAGTGCGCCGAAGTATCCGCGCAGGCGTCGCTGGTCGTGGGCCGGTGCGCACAGGTAGAGGGTGTGGGGCCCGCCGAGTAGGTGGCGGGGTTCGAAGGGCTCCGCCGAGACCGGCACCGGTGGTGCCTCGGCGAAGGGCGCGAGCACAGTCTCCGCTGTCGTGTACACCGAGCTGCGGGTTCGTTCGTCGCGACCCCAAGTCGCGCGCGCCGCGTCGAGCGCCTCGGGCACGCCGGCGCGCTCCAGTGCATCCGCCACCTCGCCCGCCTCCTGAGTGTCGACCCACCGCACCACGTCCGCCATGGTCCGGCCGTCGCGCGCTGCCGCGAAGAGGACAGGCGCCAGGAGCTTCGCCGCCGTGGCGTACCAGAACTCGCCGTCGGGTGTGGTCCCGTCCGCTTTCGCCGTTTCGCAAAGGTCTGCCGCGGTTCGGGTTGCCCGCCGCCAGTCGGCGCACCCCGAGAGCGGCGACCACGTACTCGGCGGGACACCGGTGGCCGCGGTGGGATCGACGCACCACACCCGGCCGCGGTCGCGGCGCCGCGCCAGCGTGTCGCGGAGCAAGTCGGACTTGACGCTCGCCGCGACCACCGGTCCGCGCCACGAGAGGATGGCCGGTACGGCAAGGCTCGTGGTTTTGCCGCTCTGCGTCGGCCCCACGACGACGAGCGACTGGTTCGGCTCGGCCGCCACGGTCCGCGTCCGGACCGTGCCCGGGATGACGCCCAACGTCAGTCGGCCAGAAGCTTGGTCGCGCGTGTCGACAAGGAGCGGACGCAGGTCGCGCCGGCGAGCCCACCGCGCGCCGCGACGCCGGTCGGAGCGCTGGCGTTTCGGAAGGAGGCTGTCGCGGGACGACACGCCGGCGACGAGCACACCGGCCAGGGCCAGCGGCAGCGCTGAGGCCTCCAGCCCGCTCACGTCGCCCGTCCCGACATGGCGGCGTCGGTGTCGACGATGGCCCGCTCCAGGGGACTGAGCCGATGCTGGACCAGAAAGGAACGCTGCCCGACCTTCCAGAGTCCGACCCCGCGCCGCAGTTGCGGGAGAAGTTCGGCCTCGGTGGCCGACAGCGACAGGAGCTCGGACGCCTCCGCCAGCTCGCCCGGCGACTGCGCGTAGACGACGCGGGTCTCGGAATCCGCCAGTAGCCCCTCGGCCAGCGCGACCTGCTCGGAATCTGAGGCCCCGACCGAGCGCAGGTCCGAGACCCGGTGCAGCACGGCCACGTTGGAGATGCCGAAGGCGCGCGACAGCTTCCATGAGGACTGGAGCCACCGCGCTACCCCGAGGTTGGACAGGATGGCCCATGCCTCGTCGACGACGAGGAAGAAACGCCCCGACCGTCCCTCTGCGCCGGCAGCCCGGGCCAGCGCGGCCTGGAGCCAAGCCGTGGCGCACGCCATCAGGACGCCGAGGGCCGCCGACGAGTACAGCGCCGACAGGTCGAGCACAACCAGCGCCGCCGACAGGTCCAGCCCGTCGGTCGTCGGCCCGTCGAACATGCCACAGAGGTCGCCGTGAACCAGCCGACGCAGCTCGAGCGCGACGTCCCGGCCGTCCTCGAGCAGCGTCGACACCTCCGTGCGCAACGAACGGGCCGACTCGGCACTCGGCGTGAGCAATGCGTCCACCACGATGGGTACGGTCGGCACAGCCCGACCCTCACAGGCGTCGACCAGCGCCACCTCGAGCGCGGCGCGCTGCTCGAGGCCACAGCTCCCGGCCCAGACAGGCGCTGGCCAGCGACGAGAGCAGCTCCATCCGGCGCCGTGCCGTGGCGTCCCCTCCGGGGCCCGAGCCGCCCTCGCCGACCGGTCCGGGATCCAGCGGGTTCAGGCGTACTGCTCCCCCTGGCCGGAGCGCGACCGGGCGTATCCCCCACGCGCCCGCCAAGTCCGTGTACTCGCCCTTGGGGTCCACCACCCAGGCGCGCCGCCCGAAGACGGCCTGGCGCCACAGAAAGGTCTTGACGAAAGCACTCTTGCCCCGGCCGATCTGTCCGAATACGACGACGTTCGGATTCGACACCACCCCGGCGGCGTAGAGCTCGAACGGGTCGAAGACGAACGAGCCCCCGAGGAGGTCGTCACCGATAAGGACCCCGCGCCGACCGAGCCCGGCCTCGGCGAGGAACGGGTAGGCCGCGCCGAGGTTGCGCGTGGTCACCTGGTGCGCGGGCAGGCGCGGCTGTTGCCATCTCATCACGAGTGAACGGTCGCGTCGGAGTCGGTTCGGACGAACAACCAGCGGGACACAGCGAGACGCAGTGAGATCCAGAGGGACAGAAACTCACTCCCGAAACAAATTCTCACCAAGCGGGTTGTCGGCGATGGTCGTGTGGTGAGGAGTTCCCTTCTTCAAATACTGACTAGCTGACTCACGGGCGAGTTTCGAACCGTTCCAACTGCACTTTTAAAGTGCAATCAGACCTACCTACATTAGTGACCAGAGATCACAAGAGTCGGTGGGACGGTCTGAGAGTGTGGCGAAGGCGCCTCAGGTACCGACGAAGAGCAGATCGACCCGGCCGGTCTCGTGACGGTGCTCGTAGATGACGATCACGGAAGTCTCCGGCACGGTGACCATTCGTACTTCAGTCGGTTGACCTTCCGTCGGGAGCAACGGAGCGGAGGGCGCCGCCCACGGCCTCTCGGCGAGCTCAGTCGTGATCCAATCGGATACGGTCTTCCAGAGCCGATAACGAGGATCTTCGCGCTCACCCCAGGCGAGCAGAGCCTCGACATCACCAAGGGCCACCTATCAAGCGGTGCGACGGTGATCCGCTTTGGCAGCGATTGATCCACGGTGCTCCTCGATCGTCGCGAGAAACGCCGGATCGTTGCGAACCTGCTCGGCTTGATGGTCGGTTCGTTCGTACCAGATCTCGATGAGATGCTGGACCGCGGCATGGTCTCCCGCGAGCCACGCCTCAGTCGGTGTCCTGCCGCCGAGTTCCGCGCAAGCTGAGTGATTCCACCATTCGCCTTCGGCGCCGGTCGACGTGGCGATCCGGTTCAGGAGGTCCTCGGTCGCAGCTGCTCGTCGTTCCAAATCAATCGGATCCCGGGGCGCCGGACTCATGCGTAGCAGGCTACCGGGACCCAGTCACAGGCCTCGACGAAACTCGTCGGCAGCGGTCCGACGTGCACCCTCAACATGAGGAACTCCGACTCGAGCGTCACAGACAAGGAGCGACGACACCTCGGGCTGTGGTCAGTCGGGGCGATCCTGGTGTTGAACCGAATAGCGGGTCGTGCGGGAGTCGGCGATCGCCACCTGGCCCTCGGTGGATGTGCTCGATTTCGGCGATGGACGACGGTGGCGACGGTCGTGGGCAACGACGGCCGCAGCGACAACAGCAAGGAGCCGGGCATCGGCCGTCGAGATCTCACGGCCACCGTCCTCGTCAAAACCAAAGAAGGTCGGTACCAGGTCAGCGGTCTGGCCCCAGCCGTAGCGAACGGCCCGGGCCCTGAACTCGACCGGCACGTCGTCGGGATCATCGAGTGTGCACGCCAGGGTCCCGGCCTCGTATGGCCACCGCGCTGCGGGATCCCGCTCTTCGAGGTCGGCTTCGACCACCTCGTCCGGGAAGATGGCCAGGCCGGCCTGGATGCCGGCGTTGCCCATCACGACGGCTTTTACTCGCCGCTCCTCTCTGTCGAGCATCACGTCGACCACGAAATCGATGTCGTCGGCCCAGCGTCGCCAAGGTGTTGCCTCGGCGTACGCCTGGAGGTGGTCGAAGAGGAGCTTCCAGTCAGCCGGGGAGGGCGGATCGATCGGCTGGCGACGGCCCGCCATGGTTCCGACGAAAGAGTCGAAGATGTCCTCGGCCTCGGCACCGGGCACGATCTCATCGACCGGCGGCATGAGGTTGAGCCCCGGGCGTAGGCCTAGCTCGACCGCCACGGCGTGACCCAGACCGACAGCGGTCAGGATGCGCTGGGGACGCCCCGGAGCGAGCGTGCCGGCTGGCTTGGTTAGCGCGCTCTCCATCGCCTGGGCCAAGGCGCCCCCGATGTCTTCTGCGACCGAGAGACCACGGATGAGACCGGTGTCGAGGTCGAGAATCAAGGCAGCAACCACAACCGGCTGGTCAGCCACCAGAACGGCGTGTGAAATGTCCCGACTCATGACCATCCAGGTAATGGGCGCCACTGGTTCGACGATAGGTGGCGGTCGGGCGGGACTCGAAATCGAGTCGCCGCCGTCACCGTCCACCAGCCCGCGCCGGGAGCTGTGGCCTCCAGAGCGCGCGGCGCTCGAGGTGGCGCTGGTCGACGCCTGTGAGGGTCGCGCTCGAACTGCGTCGGCTGGTTCATGGCGACCTCTGTGGCATGTTCGACGGGCCGACGACCGACGGGCTGGACCTGTCGGCGGCGCTGGTTGTGCTCGACCTGTCGGCGCTGTACTCGTCGGCGTCCTGATGGCGTGCGCCACGGCGTGGCTGAGCCCCCGAGGAGGTCGTCACCGATAAGGACCCCGCGCCGACCGAGCCCGGCCTCGGCGAGGAACGGGTAGGCCGCGCCGAGGTTGCGCGTGGTCACCTGGTGCGCGGGCAGGCGCGGCTGTTGTCATCTCGTCACGGGTGAACGGTCGCGCCGGAATCGGCGAGTCAGCGGACTCGAACGGCACTTCGGCCGCCGCGGTCCTCCGTCAGCGTGACCGTGTTGGTCGGCTCCAGTGTCCGTGCCCGTACCGGGATCACGCTTCGGTTAGGAGCGAACCAGCCACCAAGCGACGCGGCAAACCCGAAGCCATCGCCCGGTTACGGACGTTCACGCGATTGGCGCCGGCGGGCATTGATACGAGCGGGGTCCGAGCAGTCCACCATGGTGGCTGCGCGGACCCCGCCGGACCAGGTTTTCCGTCTGACGGCAGCACCGTGAACCGCTGCCGCACGGCGGTTACCGACGGAGAGATCTGCGGCTAGCGCCTTCACCACGGCTGAGGGCGAAACTCGCAACCCACACGATCGCGAGCACAACAGCAGCTATCCACAACAAGTGGAGAGCGAACCCTGCACCGAAAAGAATCAGAACCAAAAGCGCCAATAGGATTATTGCCATGACCGTTCCCCTTTTCCACTTTCAGATGCCAAGTTGGACAGAACTACCAGGCCCACGGCGGGCGACCGCCTCGACCGAAACAATGATGTGACCGAACGCTGACAGAGCTACTTCCTGACCGCGTCCTTCACTTTTTCTCCCGCCTGCTTCAGGTTGCCAGAGGCCTTTTCCTTCTTGCCCTTGGCTTCCCGAGACTGGTCGTTGGTGGCCTTTCCAACAGCTTCGTCAATATGGCCTTTTGCTTCTTGGGCCTTGTTCTTGGCCTTGTCAACCGTTGACATGAGCTCCCTTTCCTTGTTTGGGGTCGGTCCTCAAATTCGCGCCTGATCGGAGCCGCGGCATCGGAAGACCGATTAATTCGTGTCACCCGCTTCAACCATGTGCAGCCACCGATCGGGCTGTAACAGTCATACCCGTATCAAGGACAGCGAAACGGGAGATCCGTAGGAATACGGGAGATCCATCGGAATACGGGAGATCCATCGGAATTGGGGATCACAGCAGGCCGGTCTGGCCCGGTTCGACGCGTAGGCTCCCACGATGCAACGAGTTGCGCTCGCGGTCATCGGCTCGGGCTCGGGAAACGTGGTGATTCCCGACGGCATGGGCGACGGTGAGGTCGCGCTCATCGAGTGCAGTTCCTTCGGAGGGACCTGTGTGAACCGGGGCTGCATACCGTCGAAGATGTTGATCTACACCGCTGACCTGGCGATGATGATCCACGAGGCGCCGCAGTTCGGTCTGTCCGCCACGCTCGACGGAGTCGATTGGCGGTCCATCCAGAACCGGATCTTCAGTCGAACAGACGAGACCTCGCAGATCGGCCGCAAAGGGCGGGCCAATTCGGCGAATGTCACCGTGTACGACGGACACGCCCGCTTCGTCGGTCCCTACCAATTGGCCATAGATGACGGGACGCGGATCGAGGCGCAGCAGGTCGTGATCGCCACGGGCGGCCACCCGTCCGTCCCGCAAATGGTGAAGGACTCCGGTGTGGCGTTCCAGACGTCCGACACGGTCATGCGCCTGGAGTCTCTCCCAGCCAGCATGGTCATTCTCGGAGGTGGGTACGTCGCAGTCGAAATGGCGCACCTGTTCTCGAGTCTCGGGGTGGAGATACGTGTCGTCGAGCCGGCCGCGACGTTGCTGGCCGCGCTCGACACCGATATCTCTCGGCGGTTCACCGAGGAGGCTTCGGCTCGGTGGGACGTTCATGTCGATGCGACGGTCACCGACATAAGGAACGATGGAGACGGGGTCGAAATAGTCCTCAGTGACGGAAGTCGAGTTGCGGGTGAGCTGTTGTTGGTGGCGACGGGCCGTCAGCCGAATACCGACAATCTCGGATTGGACTCAGTTGGAG
Organism: uncultured Acidimicrobiaceae bacterium; assembly: GCA_963767195.1. Lineage (GTDB taxonomy): Bacteria > Actinomycetota > Acidimicrobiia > Acidimicrobiales > RAAP-2 > Bog-473. Next base: position 125,694 of record CAVYDA010000004.1, read on the forward strand.
TCTTTCTCGGGCCTGACGGGCGGGTCATCGTCGACGAGTTTGGACGCGCCACGACAGGGGTCTGGGCGCTCGGGGACTGCTGCTCACCTTTCGAGCTGAAACACGTGGCCAATGCTGAAGCTCGCACCATCGCCCACAACCTGGCGCACCCCGACGACCTGCGTCCGCTGCCACACGACTGGGTGCCATCTGCGGTGTTCAGTGAACCGCAAATTGCCTCCGTTGGAGCCCGATCACAGGACCTCGAAGGGCGACCGTACGTCGAAGCCATTCAGGAATATCGCGATGTGGCCTACGGCTGGGCGATGCAGGACCAACGCGGCGTGTGCAGGCTCTATGCCGATCCCGACACCGGTACGCTCCTCGGTGCCCATATTCTCGGCTACCAGGCTTCGCTCCTCATCACGCCTCTCATCCAAGCGGTCAGTCACGGCCAGCGAGTTGCGGACCTCGCACGGGGCCAGTATTGGATTCATCCGGCATTGAGCGAGGTCGTCGAAAACGCCCTGTTGAAACTGCCGGTCGACGAACGGGTGGCTTCGGGCCAAACGCACTGATCCGGATTTCACCCTGTAGAGCTGCCGAGTTCCGAAACCCTCCTCGCACGACTGCCCGTCGGTGGCGGACGTTGCTCGAAGCATATGGGGCGGCTTCGCTCGCCTCGATGGCGAGACGACGTAACGATCTAACCGTTCGGCAGACGCTCATCCAACTTGGAAAGCCCGTCGGCGGCCACCTTCACCGCTGCCTGCATCTTGCTCTCGGCCAGGGGCTCCAGCTGACGCGCTGCGTTTGCGATAACGGAAGTCGCCTGTTGCAGAGCGTGTCCCGCGTTGCCACTTTCGTCCCCGATGCGGTCGCTTACGGTGGCTTGGACATTGTGTAGTCCCCTACGACCAGCGGCCAATATTTCAGTCGGGTCGATCTCCGCTTCGTCCAGTCGCCGGAGAGCTCGGCCACCGACGTCACGCGCCCCACCGATGGCGCGCCGGCCGGTTTTCGAAACGCTGACCGCCATGGCCTTTGACTTCGGCCCCAGGGCAGGCGTCACGGTGTCCGGGCGCCCCTGGTGCATCCGGTCCTCCATCTGGTGCACTCGGCGCCTCGCTCGCCACCCGAGCGAAGGAGCCCCTTCGGTATCCACCGCCGCCAGGATGAGGGCGCCTAGAAGTCCAACGTTTTTTAGGAAGCGCACCCGCTGCTGGGATCGAGCGGCCTCATCTGTCTCCAACCAGAATCGATTCCCCGCGTAGGTGGTCGGAATGAGGGTACCCATCAGAACGATGCTGGCCAGGCGTCGCAACTTGCCCGTGGCCAAGAGCATGCCAGCGACGATCTGGACGCAGCCGTTGACCCGGACCACTGCCTCGGTATCGAGGGCGGCGATACCGAGGTTCTCACTGAGTGACTGGGTGACCGCCTGGGCCTCCATCACTTTTTCTACCGGACTACGGACCGCGTCGAACCCTTCCACGACAAAGGCAGAAGCGAGCAGCGGGCGGGCGATGCGCCGTGAGAGTGCCATGAAGATGTACATACCCGTTTCTCCGATCCGTACGCATGGCCGCTCCGGGTCCATACCCGGCGCAACCTGCTGGCCATCTTGGAGCTCCAGTACCGGTCCCCTTGAGCCACCGTGCCGCTCGTCGACGGCGAGTCGGTGCTCCAGATGGTCACGCTTCGATTTCAAAGGGTGTAGATCCGAGAGAATCGGGGTAGAGCAACTGCCGTAGTCATGAAATATTGGGACTTGAACGGGTGGTCTTGCATGCCGAACAGATTGGATAAGGCGGCGGGAGTGGTGGGAGATGCGGTTGGCACCATTGAGACGGCCACGGCGGCCGTCGGGTCACGATTCAAACAGGGCCTAAGCGAAGCGGTATCGGCGATCGAGACCTCAAAGAGCGCGAAGCGCGTCCAGAAGCAGACACGTCCACTGGCAAACACGGCGGCCACGAAGGCGAAGAGCCTCAAGAAGACAGCCAAGAAGAAGGTCGAGGCCGTCAAGCGCAAGGCCAGCGGGGCCAAGAGTCAGGCCACCGGAGCCAAGACGCCCACCCAGCAGCGTGCCACCGCCGCCAAGAAGGCGACCAAGTCGAAGGCCGCGCCGACCCGCAAGGCTGCGACCGCCAAACGAGCGAGTGGCAAGAAGGCCACGAAGGCGACCAAGGCCACGAAGACGACCAAAGCCAAGAAAGCCGCGAAGACGACCAAAGCCACGAAGGCCACGACGAAGACGACCAAAGCCACGAAGGCCACGACGAAGACGACCAAAGCCAAGAAGGCCACCAAGAAGAAGGCGGCTCCGAGAAAGTCTTGAGCGAGAAAGTCTTAAGCAAGAAAGCCTGAGGTTGTTACGCCGCGGTGGACTCGGCGAGACCGGGTTCCGGCGGTGGTTCGTGAACGGCCGCCTCCCACACCGCGGCGGCCGTGCGCACCGCCAAGAGCCGGGCCACAGCTACGCCCACACCGGTGGCGACCGCCCAGGTCAGAGCATCCACCAAGGAGGAGCTGCGGTCTCCTGGCACCTTCGGCGGAGTGGATCCGCGCAACCTCTTCCAGATGACCTCAAGGACACGCTGCGTGGTGAGACCGGCCAGCGCTCCCGAGCCGACCGCGATGGCCTTCCAGGAGTATTTCTTGGTGAAAGGCATATCAACTTCATACCCCGTCGACCTGTGGCCTACTCATACGTACTCGCGTCGCAACTTGCCGAGCGGGTCAGGCGACTCCGATTGAACATGCCGGAAAGCGGGAAGAGTTCAATCGTCACGATGTCGACCGGAACGGAGCAGCCCATGGACAAGGAGAGCTTCATCGACGTCCTCAACGAGGATCTGGGGACTGAATATCAGTCGATCGTGCAGTACATCAGCCACGTGGCGACCGTCACCGGAGCGGAATTCCTCAGCGTCATCGACGAACTGAAGTTGCACCTGACCCAGGAGCTGACGCACGCGCGGATCCTCGCCGAACAGATTGCCTTCCTCGGCGGAACGCCCTCCACCACGGTGCCCGATGTGGAGAGTACGACGGGCCGTGAGGGGCTGGCCGCCGACCTACGCCTCGAGGAGAGCCAGCTCGAGCGCTACCGCCAGCGGTTCAGCCAAGCCATGGACCTCGGGCTTCCCGACGTGGCCGAAGCCCTGCGCCCGCTGCTCGAGCAGACACAGGAGCACGTGCGGGACCTGCAGACCGCGCTCGGCCGCTAGCTACGCGATCCCGAGCCGCTCGAACTGCTCGTCGGGCGCGGCCATCTCCTTCAGCGCCACTCGCAGCAGTTCCACCATCTCGGACTCCGCCGCGCTGCCCACCAGGTTCTCGTCCTCACCCGGGTCCCGGTCGAGATCGAACAGGAAGTGGGTGTCCACCGCTCCGCGCCCGACCCAGAACGGCAGACGGTCCCCTTCCTCGAAGGTTTGCCGGATCACCGGGACGTCCGAGCCGGGCATGAAGTCGAGCCGGGCCCTCCTGTCGGGCGGCGGCAGGCGTACCTCGTCCTCCAGGCCGTGCACGGGCATGGTGGACCAGCGGTTGGACCACATGGAGAGCGGGAAGTTCGACCCCACCGCGCCCCGCGCGTACTTGCGCCGTCCGTCCGTCACCTGCACCCAGTTCCCGTAGACGCCGCCGATGGCCCACTCCCGGACCTCGTCCGAGGTGCGTTCGAGCAGCGGCACGAGCGAGCGACCGTGGGTGATCGTCGACCCGCGCCAGCCGGTCGCCTCCGCCGAAGGACCGACGCCGAACAGATCGGCCAGCGTCGCGCCGATGTCGACGTTGGTGGTCAGCGCCGCGCACTCGGTCCCTGCGTGGGCTGCGCCCGGCCAGTGCACCAGCAGCGGCGTATGCCCGAGCGGCTCGTACTGCATGACGCCGGGCTTGCCCCAGATGTCCTTCTCGCCGAGGTAGTGGCCGTGGTCCGTGCACACGAGCACCGCGGTCGAATCCCAAAGCGAGCGCTCGTCGAGCGCGGCGAAGACCTCGCCCGCCCAGTGGTCGATCATGGAGAGCTTGGCGCCGTAGTTGGCCCGGATGTGCCGCCCCTCGCGCTCGCTCAGCCGGCCGGCACCCACCGCGCCCACGTCGTAGGGCGGCCAGATGAGCAGGTCTCCCTCCCACTCCGGGTCGTAGCGCCCCGCCCACGGTTGCGGCGTGTCGAATGGTTCGTGGGGATCGAACTCGTCCACGAAGAGCAGGAACGGCGCATCGCCGGGCGCGCCCCGCCGCAACCACTCGGCCGCGGTGCGCATCGTCTTCGGCCCGGGGAAGTCCTCCTCGGAGCGGAAGAACGTGCGCGAGCGGTCGTAGCCGCGGTCGTCGCCGTGACCGAGGTCGAGCCCCATGCGGTCGCTCCAGAACCACGCGCCGCGGCGCGCCGGGAGCGCCGGCGCGCCCACCCACGTGGGGTCGCTCCAGGTGCGCCAGGGATCGCCCTCGTGGCCGCGCACGTAGTCCCAGCCGCTGAAGTCGGTGTGGTAGTTCTCGCCCCCGGTCTCGAAGAGGTGCGGGTGGTCCGAGACCAGCATGGTGGTCACGCCCGCGCGGCGCAGCCGGGCGGTCACGGGCTCCTCCCATACCTCGATCGAGCCCCATGGGCGCCAGAGGAAGTCCAGTGTCCCGCAGAGGATGTCGTGGCGCGCCGGCATGCACGGGAGAGAGCCGGTCACGTGCGAGGTGAAGCGCACGGCCCGCTCGCGGGCGAAGCGGTCCAGGTTCGGGGTTTCGAATTCCGTCCCGCCGTACGAGCCCAGCATGTGCCGGTTCAGGCTGTCGAGCAGCAGAACGACCGCGTTGTGCGGCGGTTCGGACAACGCTCCCGGTTCGGCCGATCCGGCCCGCTCGGCGCACATCGACGGTCATGCTAGGGCGGCAACGACGAGCCAAGCTCAGGCCAGGCCCCGGCCGAGCGGCAGCGTGCAGGTGAACGCGGACGCCTGGTCCCCATAGAGGCGCCTCAGGGCAAGTCGGCTCTGTCCGGCGACATGCCGGATGGCATCACACGCCTGCGCCAGCTCCTCCTCGTCCGGCGCGGAGACGGTCACGAAGGCCGAGTAGCGAAAGGACGCATGGCCCTCCGCCAGTTCGGCCTCCCGGCGTGCCAGCACCTCCGACTCACGCGCGTGGCGAGCGGTCGACATGAAGCCGCCGCGGCGTCGCAGCTCGGCGTCGGCCAGGTCCGCCGTCCGCCGCGCCTCGACCTTGCGCACGGCGGCGTCGGGCCCGAGTGGCTCCATGACCACCGACAGCGTGGCCGGAGCCGACGAGAGGAGCAGCGGGGCGAGGAAGTCGCTCCGCACCTCCGTGCGCGGCCACTCCGCCACCCAGAACGTGGCATGCACCATCCCGTCGACCCGCACGCTGGCCCAGTCTTCTTCTATTGCCATCGGCCACGCCTCGTCCAGCGCTGCGCCGTCGAACCTGGCCCTGTCGTCGGGCACACCGGTGCGTCCCGTCACCGCGCCTCGCGAGGGCTCGGGCTCGTAGGCGCGGGAGAAGCGGCGCGCCAGGTCCGCTGCGCCTAACACACCTTCGACCACGACGTCGGCGTCGCCCAGCAGGCGCGCCAGCGAACCGACCTCACGGACCAGGGTGGCGCACCCGGCCTCCACCGTGGACCGCTGGCGGACCTGCACGGTCAACAGCACCTCGTGGGTACAGGCGTGCGAGCCCACCTCGTCGAGCAGGGACTCGTACGAGGCGCGGCAGGCCGAGGGTGCGGCGGGTGCGGCCGCCTCGTCCAGGAACGAGCGGACGCCCCTCCCGTCGTCGGGGAAGGAGGAGGCAAGCCACTGCAGGCGGTGTACCGGCGATCCGTCACGGGCGGCCGACGCCAGCACCGAGGCCCACGCCCCGACCCGCCTGTCCTGCTCGTCGGTGCCGAGCAACGCGAAGCTGCGGCCCCGCACCGACAGTGCGGCCGTCAGGGTCCGCGCCGAGCGGTCGTGCACCACACCCATGTCGCGCCACTCCACCTGGAGCAGGCGCAGGCCGCGGATCGTGCGCATGGGCCCCGACCTCGCCCCGCCGCGACGGCGCGCCTCGAAGCAGACCGCGACCGGCACCCACTCGTCCCCGGTGCGGCCGGCCACCGGCACCGTGGCCAGCGCGCCGTAGAGCACGAGGATGCCCAGCGCGGCCGCGACGCCAGCGACGTTGGGCTGCCAGCGCAGCACCAGGACCCCGAAGACGAGGCCGACCGCGACCGTGAGTATCTGACCCGCCCGCCAGCCGGCGAGCGCGCCCCCCGCTCACGCGGGCCGAAGCGGTAGCGCACGGCCGGCTCCGACGTCATCGGTCCTCCTTCCCGGCGTCGGGATGGCCGTCGGGCCAGGACGGCGGCAACGACCGCACGACCGGTCCGTGGTCGTCCATGTCGCGGTAGTAGCGGGTGCGACCGGCCTCCACCGGTCCGGCGAGGCTGCACCCGGGGGGTACGCCCTGCCACTTCCACGCGTCCTCGGGACCCTCCGGTCCCATCTGGCGGGGAGAGGACCAAGTGAGCGGCGTGTAGGGGCCGAGGCCGGTTGGCCTCATGACGGGCTTCGGCCCGCGGCTGGCCGGCTGTATGCCTTCGGCCATCGCCTCGTCGAAGACGCGCTGCGAGTTCGGGTTACCGATGAACCGGCCCGCGGCGTCCGCGATCAGACCCCCGTTCTCCGGGGTGACCTGGTCCAGCAGCTCCTGGTAGGTCTCGCCGTTCGGGCCCACCACGTCGTCCGGCTTCGAGTCGGCCGTGACCCCGACCGGGCCGCCCCCCTGCGCCCTGGTCCCGGCCACCCGCCCGGCACCACCCGCCGCGCCGCCACCACCACCGGCCCCGCCACTACCGCCACTGTTGGCGCCGTCGCCCGCCAGGCTGCTCGTCGCCAGGAGCCGCGCGTCGCCGACCGCGCCCAGACCCTCGGCGAGCGCGAGCGAAGCGGCGCTCCGGGCCGTCCGCGCGATCGGCCCGGTGGCGCGCGACCGGAGCCCCTCCAGGTGGCCCACCGCGCCGGCCTCGACGGCGGGGATCATGCGCAGGATGGCGAAGGGGACGAACGTGGCCATGAGGAGCAGGGCGCCCCCGCCGAGCACCGAGGAGAACCCGGCGCCGTGCACGCCCGTTCCGGCCGTTCCCGAGGAGAGCGCGCCGGCGGCGAGACTGAGGACCGCCACGATGACGAACTTGGACACGATGAGCGCGGCCAACGTCTCAACGAGGCGGCGACACCAGTGCGACACGGCCGGCCAGACGAGGGTGGCGATGGCCAGGGGGAGGAACAGCACCGCCACGTAGACGGCGGCGGACCGGATCAACAGCTCGAGCCACAGTACGAACGCGCCGATCGCGAGCAGCAAGCCGACGAGCAGTAGGACGAAGCCCGCGATGCTCGGGTCGGCGGCCGACGCGACCAGGCCGGACGTCACTCCCGACAAAAGCGTTGTCAGGTTGCCGCCCGTGCCGCCGGCGACGGCGCCGCTCAGGGAGTCGGTGATCGCCAGGGCCAGGACGACCAGCTGGATCGCCACCCCCGAGAGGAGCAGGGCCAGCGGGAGCCGGAACACGAAGGCGCGCACCAGCTGGCCGGCGTCCTGGCGCACGATGGCCTGGATGGTGGAGACGAGAAGGAGCGGCAGGACGACCAGGCCGGCCAGCCAGGTCATGGTCGAGTAGTGGCTGCGGAACCAGCTCGCGCCGATGTCGACCGTCGTCGTGCTGCTGAGCACGGAGCCGATCTGCGCCAGCAGCCACTCCGCGCCGCTGGCCACCCATTGGCTGATGCCGCTGAGGATCGCCTCGAATCCCGAGGAGACGACGGAGCCCCCGAGGTGGCCGAGCTGACAGAGAGGGTTGAGCGCATCCAGGCCGCTGCAGCCCGCGCCCACGACGGCGAGCACCGGTCCTCAGTGAAGGTGCTGGCCGGTGCCGAAGAAGAAATTGACGATCGGCGGCGCGGCTCCAATGAGGAGGGCGGCCAGCCCGGAGACCAGCACGGCGCGCCGGCCCACCATGGTCTGCTGGAAGTTCTGGGCGTGCACTCCGAGCGCCCAGGCCGCCGCGCCGATCACCAGCCCGGCCAGTGCGGCCACGAGCGCCCACGCCCCGAGCCCGTTGACGAGCTGTTGCAACGTCCCGCCTCCAGGGAGCGCCGAGATGTCCGGCGTCATGGAGACCGCGAGGTACCAGGTCATTGCTGCCCTCCGCTGATGACGGCGTCCGGGACATCCGGTGGCCGTTCGGCGGGAGAATGGTTCGCCGTCGTCGGTGCCGTTCCTGATTTTCAGGACTCTCCAGCCGGGATGGTTCGCCCCTTGCCCCCCGGCCCTCTGTCATATTGGGTACGTGCCGCCCCTCCCCGGGATCGCCGGACTCGACCACACCCAAGAGATCCTCGTCGCCGCCGGTGCGGCGGCCCTCTTCGTGTTGTGCCTGGTGGTGGCCACCCTGCTCGGCCGCCGCTCCGGACGGCGGGCCATCGCACAGCGTCTGGCCGCCCTGGGCAACCGACTGGGGCTCGATCCGCCCGAGGACGAGTACAACATCGAGACCTCGCTGGCCTACCTCGAGCAGGTCACCGGCGGCGCGGCCCAGGCCGTGACCGAGGCCAGCTCCGATGCCATAAGGCTGCGTCGCAGCCTCGACACGCTCACCCAGGGCGTCGTGCTCTGCGACGAGAACGGGACCGTGATCTACCGCAACGGCCGTGCCAACGCCCTCATGGTGAGCCGCCACGGTGACGCGCTGGCGGCCCAGGCGGTGACCGAGCTCCTCGAGGACGCCTGGCACGAGGGCGCGGCCGAGCGCACGCTCGATCTCTACGGCCCGCCACGGCGCACCCTCCAGGTCCGCGCCAGCCAGATCGACGACGGCCGGCGGCCGCTCGGGGTCATCGCGCTGATTGAGGACATCTCCAAGTCCCGGCGGCTCGAGGAGATCCGGCGCGACTTCGTGGCCAACGTCAGCCATGAGCTCAAGACGCCGATGGGCGCGCTGGGGTTGCTCGCCGAGACCCTCGTGTCCGAGCCCGACCCCGACGTGGCCCACCGCCTAGCCGGGCGTATCCACAACGAGGCCTTCCGGGTCAGCCGCATCATCGACGACCTGCTCGACCTGTCGCGCATCGAGTCCGAGGAGGCCCCGCCGCGCGAGCCGGTGCTGGTCAACCTGGTGATGGCCGACGCCATCGAGCGCGTGCGGGCCACGGCTGACCAGCGCGGCCTCGAGATCGTCCTGCACGAACCCTCGCCTCCCGTCGCCGTGATGGGTGACCGCCGTCAGCTCATCTCGGCCATGCACGCGCTGCTCGAGAATGCGATCACCTACTCCTACGACAACTCGAAGGTCGTCGTCACCGGAACGCTCGAGCGGGCCGTCGCGCCGGACGTGGGCCATCCGGCCCAGGCCGCTTCGGTCGGCGCGGCCGCCGCGGTCGGCGAGAGCGACATCACGTTCCACGGAACGCTCGGCGGTCCGGGTCCGGTCCGGTTCCGGGGCTCGGGACCTCGCCGCTTGCGGTGGCCTCGTCGGAGCAGGACGATGGGCCGGTGCGACCCGTCTTCACGCCGGAGCTCCTCGAACAGGTGCGCCCCCGCCACGCCGCCGCTGGAGCCGACGCCGACTCGGACGACGCGGCGGGCGACACCGACGACGACGGCCGGAGTCCGGCCAAACACGAACCCTTCGACGTCGAGGCGGTGTCCCCGGGCCTGTTCGGTTCGCCGTCGTCCACCGGCTCCGCCGGGACGGCCGCCCCGGATCCTCCGATCGCCCCTCCGGCGGCCACCGCCGCGCCCGAGACGGCCACCTCGGCCACGCCCAACTGGCGCATCGAGGTGCGCGACAACGTGCGGCTCTCGGTCCAGGACCACGGCGTCGGGATCCCGGCGCGCGACCTGGACCGGATCTTCGAGCGCTTCTACCGCGTCGACCACGGCCGGAGCCGCGACACGGGCGGGACCGGGCTCGGCCTCTCCATCGTGCGCCACGTGGCCAACAACCACCAGGGCTGGGTCGACGTCGAATCCCGCGAGGGAGAGGGTTCGACGTTCTCGCTCGTACTTCCGGTCCAGGGGGAGCGCGTGGCGTGAACCGGGCCGCCGGCTCGGGATCGCCCGGCAAGCCCGCCCAGAAGTCCAATCGCCACGCACCGGGCGAAGGGCCGGCCAAAGTGCTGCTGGCCGAGGACGAGGAGTCCTTCATCGATGCGCTCGTCATCGGGCTCACCAACGAGGGCTTCCGGGTCACCGTGGCGCGCGACGGCATCGAGGCGCTCGAGCTGTTCGGGGTGACCGGGCCCGACATCGTGCTGCTCGACCTGATGCTGCCCAAGATGTCCGGGATCGACGTGTGCCGGGCCATCCGAGTCCGCTCGCAGGTGCCCATCATCATGGTGACGGCGAAGGGCGCGGAGATCGACACCGTCGTCGCCCTCGAGGTCGGCGCCGACGACTACGTCACCAAGCCCTACCGCTTGCGCGAGCTGGTGGCCCGCATGCGCGCCGTGCTGCGGCGCGCGCCGGGCGGGACCGACGGGAGCGATTCGGGCTCCCTCGAGTTCGGCACGGAGGGCGTATGGGAGTCGAACGGGGTCACCGTCGACTTCGACCAGCGGCGCGTCTTCGTGCGCGGCGACGAGGTGCACCTGCGGCGCAAGGAGTTCGAGCTGCTGCGCCTGCTGGTCGAGAACTCGGGCCGTGTCCTGACCCGCGACGTCCTCATCGACCGCGTATGGGGCACCGACTACATCGGGGACACCAAGACCCTCGACGTGCACATCAAGCGACTGCGCTCGCGCATAGAGGCCGATCCGTCCGCGCCCGTGCTCATCACGACCGTGCGCGGCGTGGGCTACCGCTTCGCGGCCGCGAACAGCCAGTGACCCGCCGGGCCGGCGTCAGACCGTAACCCGCGCGAAATCGTCGGGGATGGTGACGCCGGGCATCGACGACGTGTCGACCTGCTCCCCGAGGTGCGTGAGCACGAGGTGCACGTCCGGGTGGGCGGCCCCGAGCTCTCGGATGGAGTCCTCGGCCATGTGGGAGACCCGTTCGCCCGGCGCCAGGTGGTGCCCGTTGCACTCGACCACGAGCACGTCGGACTCCCGCGCCAGCTCGCTCAACCCGTCGCACGGGGTCGTGTCGCCCGAGTAGCCGACCATCCGGCTGCCCCGGTCGAAGAGGTACCCGAAGCAGCGCAGGTACGGCACGTGGACCACCTCGACGGCGCGGAAGCGCAGCGGTCCGGCCTGCTGCCACGTCCCGTCGACTTCCATGAAGCGCAGGTCGAGGCGGGCACTGGCCATGGCGGTCACCGAGCGCACCGCGCCGACCTCGTTCATGGCGACCAGGTGCGCCTCAATGCCCGGCGGCCCCACCACGTGGACGGTCCGGCCCCCGCCGATCTCGGCCGCCGCCTGCAGCAGGAACGGCCACCCGAAGCAGTGGTCGGCGTGGAAGTGCGAGACGACCACCACCTCCATGTCGTCGACCGCGAATCCGCAACGTCGCAGGTGGGGCAGCGCGGTGGGCGAGGGCTCCACCAGGACCGAGCCGTCGATGACGAAGCTGTTCCAGTACCGTCCGGGCGGCGCCAGGAAGTTGCCCGTCCCGAGGAAGGTGAGCTCGGTCACGACGTGTCCGCCAGGGCGAGCAACGCGGCGACGAGCATCGGGTCCCCGACCACGTCCGCGTCCGGGACCGGCAGGCGCCGGTAGAGCATGAGCACGAGGTCCGACTCGGTGGCCCGCAGCTCGGCCGTCCGGCCCGGCGCGGCTCCGCCCTCGGCTCGCGCGCCCTCCACCAGCCAGCTGGTCCCGGCGTCGGTCGCGGTCAGCGTGACCGTCCCGGGGAGGGACCTCGCGCCCGCCCCGATCATGATCTCGACGAACTCCGGAACGCCGTCGGCGCCGAGGGCCGGCGCCAGCGGGCGGCGAGGAACCCGACACGCCCTCCGCGTCCCACCGGTGCACGGCCACCTCCTGGGCCTGGTGCCGGCCGACCGCGCCGGCCGTGCGCGGTGAGGGCCACCAGGCCCAGCAGGGCGCGTCCGGACCGGCGTCTCGCAGCGCGTGCAGGAGCGAGTAGGTGCACCAGCCCAGCCACGCCTGGAGGTCGGCGTCGACCGGAGTCGGGGTGAGCTCGCCGCCCGAACGGTGCTCCGCGTCGTGGGCGAGCACGTTCTGGGCCCAGTACCACTGCACCACCCCGATGTGGTGCGCCAGGTCGCGCACCGTCCACTCGGGGCACGACGGTACGCGCGCGCCGAGGTCGGAACCCGCCACCACGTCGGCCAACCGGCGGCTCTCGGTGGCGATGGCATCGATCTGCCCGTTGAAGTCGTACCCGACGCCGCTCTGGTTCGCGGACGACCTCATGGCGCTTTGATCAGCAGCTCGCCGCCCAGGTACGGCGCCAGGGCCTCGGGCAGCACGACCGTCCCGTCCTCCTGGCGGCCGGTCTCCACCAGCGCCGCCCAGATGCGGGGCCACGCCAGCGCGGAGCCGTTCACGGTGTGCACGAGTTGGGTCGGACCGCCGCCGGCCGGCCGGTAGCGCACGTTGGCCCGCCGCGCCTGGTAGTCGCGGAACCAGCTGACCGAGGACACCTCGAGCCAGCGCCCGACGCCCGGCGAGTAGGCCTCGAGGTCGAAGGTGCGCGCCGAGGATCCGCCGAGGTCGCCGGTGCACAGGTCGAGGACGCGGTAGCGCAGCTCCAGGTCCCGGAGCATCGACTCGGCCCGCCGCAAGATGTCGGCCTGCGCCTCGAACGACCCCTCGGGCGTGCAGTAGGCGAAGAGCTCCACCTTGTCGAACTCGTGCACGCGCAACAGGCCCCGGGTGTCGCGGCCGGCGGACCCCGCCTCGCGCCGGTAGCACGGGGTGGACGCGGTGAAGCGGAGGGGGAGCTGGGACTCCTCGAGGATCTCGCCGCGGTGCATGGAGGTCAGCGGGACCTCTGCCGTCGGGATGAGCCACAGGTCGTCGCGCTCGATGTGGTAGGCATCGTCGGCGAATTTAGGCAGGTGCCCCGTCGAGGTCATGGTGTCGGTGAGCACGACGGTAGGCGGGCGGATCTCCTCGTACTCGGGCGCATGGCGGTCGAGGGCGAACGCGGTGAGCGCACGCAGCAGTCGCGCTCCCGCGCCGCGATAGAGGGGGAACATGGAACCGGCGAGCCGCGCGCCGCGCTCCATGTCGAGCACCTGGAGGGCCTCGCCGATCTCCCAGTGCGGGACCTGTTGGTGCTCGAGGCGCCCGGGCTCCGGCCGCCCGAGGTCCTGCCCGGGCCACCAGCGGCGGACTTCCACGTTGTCCTCTTCGCCGGTACCGTCGGGCGCGTCCTCCGCCGGGATGTTGGGCAGGTAGAGCAGGCCCGTCCGGACCCGATCCTCGGCGGCGTCGGCTGCGCTCGACGCGGCTCGTTCGTCCTCCCCCACGCGCAGGCTCTGTGCCCGCAATTCCTCGGCCCTCGCGTCGTCGCCCGCCTTCTTGGCCTGTCCGACCTGGCGCGACAGCTCTTTGACCTCCGCCCGCAACGCTTCGAAGCGCGACCGGGACTCGCGGTGCTCGACGTCGGCGGCCAGCACCGCGTCGACTTCCGCCGCCTCCACCCCGCGACGGGCCAGCGCCGCCTTCACCCCGTCGGGGTCCTCCCGCACCGCCCGGATATCGATCATCCCTGCTCAAAGTAGCCTGCGACGTCGTGCCCGCCGTCGAGGTCAGCCGGCTCACCGTGCGCTACGCGACCGAGGGACCACCCGCCGTCGACGCGATCGACCTGCGCGCCGAGGCCGGTGAGGTCCTGGTCGTGCTCGGTCCCAACGGCGCCGGCAAGACGTCGACGGTCGAGGTGCTCGAGGGCTACCGCCGTCCGGCTGCCGGGAGGGTGCGCGTGCTCGGGCTCGACCCGATCGCCGACCACCAACGGTTGGCGGAGCGCATGGGCGTCATGCTCCAGCGCGGCGGCGTGTATCCCATGCTCGGGCCGCGCCGCGTCCTCGACCTCTTCGCCGCCTACTACGACGATCCCGTCGCACCCGCCGAGCTCCTCGAGCTGGTCGGGCTGCGCGGCGTCGCCGGTACGCCGTGGCGGCATCTCTCAGGCGGGGAGCAGCAGCGCCTCTCCCTCGCCCTGGCCCTGGTCGGACGACCCACTGTCGCCTTCCTCGACGAGCCGACGGCTGGCGTCGACCCTGAGGGCCGCCTGGCCATCCGCGCCGTCGTGGCCGAGTTGAAGGACAAGGGAACGTGCGTCGTGGTGACCACCCACGAGCTGGCCGAAGCCGAGGCGACGGCCGACCGCATCGTGATCCTCGCTGCGGGCCGGGTCGCGCTGGAGGGCACGCCCGGCGAGTTGGCGAGACGCGCCACCGCCAGCGGGGGCCCACGCCTCACCTTCGGGGCCGCCCCCGGGCTCGACACGGCGGCTCTGGCTGCGGCGGTCGGCCCCGGCACCGCCGTGGCCGAGACGTCCCCGGGGCACTACCGGGTCGAGGGCGAGAGCGCCGCCGGTCCGGCGGGCGCCGCGTCCGTCGCCACCTGGTTGGCCGGAATCGGAGTAACGCTCGGCCACCTCACCGTCGGGCGGACCCTCGAGGACGTCTACTTCGACGCGGTCGGGTCGGAAGCGGTCCGCGAGGCCTCCGACGACGAGGAGCGCGGTGCCGACGGTCGGGAACGCGGCACCGGCAGGGGAGACGGCAGGCGTCCGCGGCAACAGCAGCGAACACGGCGACGCCGGTCATGACAGTGGCGAGTGCCGTGCGGCCGCTGGCGGCGCAGACGGGCGCCGAGGTCCACATGACGCTGCGCCGCGGGGAGACGTTGCTGCTGACGATCGGTATCCCGGTCGTGTTCCTCCTGTTCTTCTCGCAGGTCTCGGTGGTGTCGACACCCACCGCGAAACCGGTCGACTTCTTCGTACCCGGAATCCTGGCCCTGGCCGTCATGTCGACGGCCATGGTCTCGCTCGGTATCGCCACTGGCTTCGAACGTGGTTACGGCGTGCTCAAGCGCTTGGGCGCCACCCCGCTCGGGCGGCCCCGACTGTTGGGAGCGAAGATCGCCACCATCGTCGCGGTCGAGCTGGTGCAGGCCGCGGTGCTCTTGCCGGTCGGGCTCGCCCTGGGCTGGAACCCCGGCGGCAACGCTTCGGCGTCCGTCGGGGTGGCGGTGGCCGCCATCCTGCTCGGCTCGGCCGCGTTCGCCGGCATCGGCCTCTTCATGGCGGGGACCTTGCGAGCCGAGGTGAACCTCGCCGCCGCGAACGGCCTCTATCTCGTCCTGCTTCTCCTCGGCGGCATGATCATCCCGATCGCCAAGCTCCCGAGCGGGCTCGCCTCCTTCGCCAAGCTCCTTCCGGCAGAGGCGCTCTCGGCCGCGCTGCACGCGTCGCTCGGGACGGCCTCCGCGGTGCCCGCGGAATCATGGGCCGTGCTGGCGGTGTGGGCTGTCGCGGCCCCGCTGGCCGCAGCGCTCACCTTCCGCTGGGAATGAAGGGAGGGAATGCCCGCGATCCCCGCGATCGCGGCCCGGCGTAAGCTCCATCGGTACTCGCACTTCTTCGTGAAAGGAGGTCCGTACGTCCACCGACACGCCGCCACCCCACGATGCGATCGCGGCACTCAACGGCCTCCTGAGCGAGGTCATCGACGTGGTGCAGGACGTGAAGCAGGCCGACCGGAAAGTCCCGCGGAACCATGAGATGCACCGCGAGCTCGAGGGGCTCTTTGCAGATCTGAGGAACTGGGCGAGCCTTCTCATGGCAGAGGACGAGCAACTCGGTGCGTCGGCCCTTGGGAGCATGCCAACCGTTGCCGGCCGCACACCACCGAACCTCTGGCCCGGAACCCCGACAGACGAACAGGTTCGCTCAACCATCATCGGTCTTCTCGACCAACTTTCGGTTCACCTGGCGGTCGCCCAAGGAGAACAAGACGATGAGGGTGCACGGGCCCTCCTCGAGACTATTCAGCAACAGCTAACGAGCCGGGTCCGAGCACTGAACGATCTCTGAGGCCTAGCGATCTCTGACACCGAGCGGTCTCTGAGGCCAGGGACCCGCTGAGCGGGCTCGCACCAGGTGCGAGACGTCCATGGGATGACGGCGCTATCGAGTCGGGTCCCCTTCGCTACCCCGAACGCTTCTCGCCGCGAAGTCGCCGTTCGAACTCCCGGCTGTCGAAGAGAACCCGCGGATCGAGCGGCTTGCCGTTCAGCCACGCAGCCGGGGTGCCCTGAGGATCCTCTCCTTGGTAGATGGTCTCTCGCCTCAGCACCCACTGCTGGTATCGGGCCTCTTGCACACCGGACACGAAGTCTGAGCCGTTCAGTCCTACTTCCGCACCGAGACGCAGGAGGTCCTCCGTCGTGAAGCCTCCGGTGCCCTCCGGCGGTTGTGCGTCGAAGAGCGCCTTGCGGAGCTCGTCAAAGCGCCCTGCCTCTGCGGCGAGAGCGAGCGCGTTGTCTGCCCTCACCGACTCTGCGCCGAGGAAGCACCGCATGCGATATTCGACGGCGAGTTCGCCACCCTCCAAAGCGACCGTGATGGGAGGTCCGTTGAGCTCTTCAAACTGTCGACAGTACGGGCATTGCGGATCCTCGAAGAGGACCATGCTCAGACCCGCGTTGGCGTTGCCGACGAGGACTCCGCCATCGGGCGTATGGCCGGAGGGCGTCGCAACCGGATCGGTCGATTTCATGGCTGATTCCACCTCATTCGTAGGTCGGTCCGGATTCGTAGGTCGGTCTGGTCAGTCGGGTCGCTCGTCACATGGCCTCGGGGGGTGTGGAGCGATGTGGCAATTGTTCTGACTCCTCTCAGGTGTTCTGACTCCTCTCAGGCGGCCAGTTCTTGCGACGTTACCGGTACGCCTCCGAACTCGGTCGAGGCTCGTTCGGGCATCAGGCACCGCGCCCGAAGGTAGACGAGCCGAGCAGCCGAGCGTTCCCCTTGACGGAGCGGTTTATGCCGCAGTGTGTAGGAGTGCCTGCTCGTCGGCCTTGAGGCTGGCGGGGGTCAGTGTGTCCCCGCGGACGATGCGCGCGATCGTCCCGTCACCGTTCAAGAACACGGCGTTGGGATCACCCTCGAAGAAGAAGTCGCCGGAGAGAATGGTCGTGTTGGGGTCGTAGGCGACCGGAAAGGTCACCCCGGCGCTCTTGATGAAGGACCGGGCGCTCGACTGGGAGTCCTCGCTGTCGACTCCGATCACACGGATGTGCGACAACGCGCCACGCCCGGCCTGCTGGGCGTGCACGGCCGCGGCGAGCCCGGGCAGCTCCTGGTGGCAGTCGGAGCACCAGTTCCCGAAGAAGAGCAGGACCGTCGGAGTCCCGCTCCCGCCGTCGGCCGGGACAGCGACGTGGGCCGCACCGGTCGGACCGACGTTGGCGGCAGAAAAGGTCGGGACCGGACTGCCCTGGTGCGGCGCCCCGCCCGACGAGCCCTGGTGGCTTCCGAGGTCCGTGAACAGGCCCAGCAGCACCACGACGACGAGGCCGACGGCGAGGCCGTAAAGGATGAAAACCTTGCGCGGCTTGCGCGGCGGGCCGGCACCCGGCACCGGGTCCGGAACCGCCGTCGGGGCGGGCACAGCATCGGTCATCGCGCCGGGACGTTAGTGAACGTAGGCAGTGAAAAGGACGTCACCCGCCATGGCGACGAAGAGGACGGTCAGGTACGTGATGGAGTAGCCGAACACGCGCATGGCATCGCGCCCGGTGACCTGCCCGTTCTCGGCCAGGCCCCACAGGCGGGTCACCACGTAGAGGAAGCCGCCCCCGAGGATGGCGGCCGTCACCATGTAGATCCAACCGAGGTGGGCCACCGGACCCAGCAGGAAGGACACCGCGACGAGCGCCACGGTGTACGAGACGATCTCGGTGGTCGTGCGCCTCATGCTGGCCACGACCGGGAGCATGGGGACATCGGCCGCGGCGTAGTCCTCCTTGTAACGGACGGCGAGCGACCAGAAGTGCGGTGGCGTCCAGATGAAGATGATGGCGAAGAGCACCACCGGTGTCCAGGCCAGGCGGTCCGTCACCGCCGCCCACCCGACGAGCACGGGCACCGCACCCGCTGCGCCGCCGATGACGATGTTCTGCGTCGAGCGCCGCTTCAGCCACAGCGTGTAGACGAAGACGTAGAAGAGGGTGGCCGAGATGGCCAGGACGGCCGACAGCAGATTGACCGCCAGCCACAGCTCAACGAAGGCAGCCACCTCGAGGGAGAGGGCGAAGACGAGAGCGGCGGTCGGCGTCATGGCGCCGGTGACGAGCGGCCGATTCTTGGTCCGGTTCATGAGCCGGTCGATGTCGCGGTCGACGACCATGTTGATGGCGTTGGCGCCGCCGGCGGCGAGCGCGCCGCCGGCCAGTGTGGCCAGGACGAGCCAGGCCGGCGGCAGGCCCCGCTTGGCCACGACCATCGTCGGCAGGGTGGTGATGAGCAGGAGCTCGATGATGCGGGGCTTGGTCAGCGCGACGTAGGCCGCGACCTTGGTGCGCGCGCTCCCGAGCCGGTCCGATGGCAGCGGACCCCGGCGGCGCGGGTCCTCGACCTGCGCCCGGGGCAGCCCGTGGGGGCCGCCGTCGTGGTCCGGCGTCGCCGGAGCGGGGAGGGACATCTCGGCCCAAAGCCTAGGACGGCGCGGCCGTACGGACCAGGCGAGGGCACCACCGGTACGATTGGCCCGCGTGCCGCCGCAACGCCACTCCCGGGACCAGGGCCGACCCGGGCTGCCCCGAAACCGCCGGAAGCGTCCGCAGGTCTCCCCCGAGCTCGGGCACCGGCTGGACGTCGTGGCCCTGGTGCTGGTGGCCCTCATCGTGGTCACCGGGGGCGCGGTCCGTCTGACGGGGTCGGGCCTCGGGTGCAGCGACTGGCCGGAATGCTCCGTCGGCCATCTCACGCCGGCGCTCCAATTCCACGGCCTCGTCGAGTTCGGAAACCGCCTCGTGACCGTCGTGCTGACAGTGGCGGTCGCGGCGGCGTTCCTCGCCGCGGTCTTCCGCGCCCCGCGCCGGCGTGACCTTTTGTGGTTGAGCGGCGGCCTGGTCGCGGGCGTTCTGGCGCAGGCCGTGCTCGGCGGGATCGTGGTCTACACCAAGCTCAATCCCTACGTGGTCATGGTGCACTTCGTGGCCACCATCCTCCTGGTGGCCGACGCCGTCGTCCTCGTGCACCGGGACCGCCTCGACTACTCGCCCGGGTCGGGGCGCCTGCTCGTGCCGCGCGCGGTGATCCGTGCCTTCTACGCGCTGCTGGCGCTGCTGGCGTTAGTGATCACGGCCGGCACGGCGACGACCGGTGCCGGGCCGCACGCCGGCGACAGCTCGGGCCAGCAGGTGGCGCGCCGGATCCCGGTGGCCCTGCGTGACATGGCCGAGCTGCACTCGAGCCTGGCCCTGCTCATGGTGGGCCTGACCGTCGGGCTCGTGGTGGCGCTGCACGCGTCGAGCGGCGTCCCGTCACGGGTGCAGCGATCGGCGCGCATCCTCTTGGCGGTCATGGTGGCGCAGGCGGCGATCGGCTACACGCAGTACTTCACGCACCTGCCCGCGTTGTTGGTCGAACTGCATCTCGCCGGGGCGACCGCGTTGGCGATCGCCATGGTCCAGACCTTCCTCGTCTGCACCTACCACCCGCGGAGCGGGTGGAGTCCTTCAGTCGGGAGGGGCGGGTAGAAGCCGCGGATGGCGTGGAGGGCGTGAAAGGCATGGGAGGGGAGGACGCCGGTTCGCTGTCGTCGGTCGGTGGGACGCCGGCGGCCGAGGGAGCGGAACGGACCGCGGCGCCCTATTAGGCTTGGACTTTCCGCTCATCACGAGCGGTCGTGCCCCCATCGTCTAGCGGCCTAGGACACCGCCCTTTCACGGCGGCAGCACCGGTTCGAATCCGGTTGGGGGTGCTCATTCGTCGGGATGCACATGGACGTCGCCCACCTTGACATGCGCCGCTCTTGCGTTCCGCACTCCCTACGCTCACCCGGGCCCCTCGGGCCTCAAGCGGCGGCCGTGGCCACCACCGTGTTCGACGGGTAGCTGATGGTGTAGCTGCCCTCCGTCGACGAGAACGTACCGGTCAAGGGCGTTCCGCTGAGCAAGGTGAACTGCTCTCCGGGTGTCGGTGTGAACCCGCTCGCGTTTGTCACGTCGATCGTGCCGGCAATGGAGGCAGTCTTCGCCGCAGTCAACCCGACCGCTCCACCGTCGACGACAACGCTCAGCGTTCCCTTGGCGCCCTGGCTGAATCCGCCGCTGAGGCTCACACTCGCATCGTCACCGAGTGCGACAGAGCCCTTCTTGTTGACGAGCCCCTTGGTCGAGGTGATGGTGGTTGATCCGTCGAAAGTCACCGAACCCTTGTTGTTCAGGTCTCCTACCACGAACGCGGTTTGATACGGGCTCTCGGGCACCATGAGCGTGCCGCTGTTGGTGACGTTGTTCGCGTCGGTGAGCGTGGCGCCGAATCCCGGAATGAGCGTCCCGGCGTTCGTGGTCCCGTCCCAGGTGACGTGCGCGAAGCTCGAACCTCCGTCGCCGATGGTGAGCGACCATCCCTTGGGGATGTTCGTCGTGAGGGTCTCGGCCACGTTCGGAACGAAGAGCTGATCGGTCGCGACGCCCGTCCCACAGGCCGGACCCGCAGCCAGCGTCGAGGCGAAGGTGAGCGTGCCTCCCGTGCCACCGTCACCCGATCCCGCGGACAAGGGGTTTCCACAGATGGTGCCACCGTTGATCTGCAGCGGGTCTCCCACGCTGATGGCGCCGCCGCTGTCGGTGATGAGCCCGTCTTGGACGAACGACCCCGTCTTGCCCTTCTTGCCCACGAACGGAACTGCCACTCCATTGACGACGGTCATGGATGCACCATGCGCATTGGTGACAACCGTGCTCTTGGAGGACAGAGTCACGGCCAAGTTGGCGTCGTAGTCGGTCGTGCCCTCATTGTTGAAGCCCGTCGTCTTCCAGGTCGAGTCGTAGGGACTGGCAGGAACCACGAACGTGCCGGTGTTGGTGAGTGACCCGCTGAGCGCGCCCTCCCAGCCGAACGAGAGCGTCCCTTCGTTGACCACCGAGTTCAGCGTGACGGCGGACTCGCTCGACCCTCCGTCGCCGATGCTCACGGTGTAGGTAGACGGGATGGTTCCGCTGATTGAGGCAACGACGTTGGGAACGAAGATGTTGTCCGAAGTCACGCCCGTCCCGCAGGCCGGTCCGGTCGCCACCGTGGAGGCGAAGGTCAGGCTGCCGCCGGTTTCCCCGTCACCCGAGCCCACGTAGGGAGCATTGCCGCAGATGCTCCCACCCGAGATGTCCCAGGCGCCGGCCCCGGTCAGCAAGCCGTTGTTGTCGATGGTTCCGGACTGGTCGATGGAGGCGGTCTGCCCGCTCGGACTCGAGATGGCCAGGGTCTGGCTTGCGGCCACGCTCAGCGTGCCCGTGTTCGTCAGAGCGGCATTCGTGCCGGAAAGGGAGAGGTTGAGGTCCGCGTTGTTCGTAAAGGTCCCGCCGTTGGCGAACGTATTGGTGGTCACCGACGAGGTGAACCCGCTGGCCGGAACGAGAAACGTTCCCGTGTTCGTCACGGATCCCGCAGTGAATCCGCCCTCCCAACCGAAAGAAAGGGTGCCGGTGTTGATGGCGACGGCGCCGGTCACCGATATCGCGGCCTCGCCGCTGCCAGAATTTCCGATCGCCAAGGTTGGCGTCGACCCGGTCCCCCCGATGGTCAAGGCGGCTACCGTGATCGACTCGTTACCGATCGTGACGGTGTAACTGCCCGACGCCGAGATGCAGGCCACGTCCGCTGCACCCGGCACCTTCCCCGTATTCCAGTCCGCTGCCGTGTCCCATTTGCCGCTCGCACCCGACTTCCATGAGTCCGTGCACGTCGGAGAGCCCGCCGCGGCGCGAGACACCAAAGGTCCGACGACGCCGCACACCGGCAGAGCGGCCACGATGCCAGCGACGAACGCCGCGCCGACCGCCAACCCTCGATTCGAACGACTCCTCGAGATCCGCCTGAGACCCGCACCCATGATCAGCTCCCCGTAGATAGAGACACGATTATGTAGAGACACGATTCACCACACCGCGAGATGTCGCTCCGCCTCGCCGCCTGGTGTTTTAACACGCGTCCAGATGGGCGGCAACACCTACTGCAGAATTTCTTTTGTCACGCATAATGCAGAATTTTCTGCTGTGACGCAGCCCGCAGCCCACGATCGGTTCCCCGACCTCTCCACTAAATCGATCACGGCCGCCGGCGGGAGAAGCACGATCGCCGCTCGTCCCCGCTGATGCGGAAGGGTCATCAACGGAATGCCGGGATTCGCCTACAACGGGTGGCTTCAGATCCGCTGTTGGGGCTGATCGGTAGGGCAGGTCGGGTCAGCAGAGGTGGCGGAGAGCCCGCGTTGTGCCGGGGCTCGATGTGGATCCACCATTGACGGAGGCGCAACCGGGAGCGACCGTCGACAGCGCTGTTCCGGGCCCCACGCCGGTCCCGTGATTCCAGACCGCGACGATGATCTGATCGCCCGGTTGGAAGACAAAAGACCCGCCATACCCGGCGAAGCTGGTTAGGACTATCTCATTGTCGGTCCACGATGAGACCGTGCAGCGAACGATGTCATTTACAGCGCCACCGTTGCAGGCAGACCAGGCTACCGGCGACGTCGAACTGTCCTGGATGTACAGGTCGAGCTTGTTCGATTGACTGTACGGCATATGGGTGCCCAGACAGGACCCGTCGATGTCGACATTTTGATTCGGCCCAGATTGGAACATCCCAACTGAGGTGATTTCGGGAACACAGAGGGGAGTGCGCTGCGGCGTGCCCACAACGCTGGCTCCCGAGGTCGCCGGTCCCACCAACGTTTGCGGGTTCCAAACGGCGACAACCAGCTGATCGCCTGGCTTGAGCTCGTGGTGGCCGCCGTAGTTGGCGTCGAAGCCGTTGAACGTGATCTCGTCGTCTGTCCAGGATGAAACCGTGCAGGACACAGTCGGCCTCTTCACCAGAAAGCAGGCTGACCACGCGTGTGACCCGGATCGGTCCAGGATCTGCAGGTAGAAGTTGCGCGAATCGTTCATCGTCGCACCGGTTCCGAAACACGATCCTTGGATCTCGACCGACTGCGAAGCCGATGCCTGAAATGCACCGACCGAACTGATGCTGGGCGTGCAGGGAGTTACCAAGGGCGCCACTGAAGCGGTCGGGGCGGCCGTTGCGATCTCCGGAGAAACTGCCGGCAGGAAAACCACTCCAAGGACGGCAGCGGCACTGGATGCAACACAGAGACGCATCAGTCTCATGACCACCCCCAAATTTCTCGTGGCAGGGCCCGCACCAGGAATTCTAACACTCGACGCCCGAGCCGTCACTCGAAAAAATGAGTCCAATTCCGTGACGAGTGCGCGCGCAATCAGCGAGAAATTGAGATCACCCGCGAGCTCGGAGAATCCCGACCGACCCTCGGCCCATGGATCAGCAAGAGATCACAAGGACTTCAGCGGGGGAGGCTCGGGCACGCCGGCGTGCGAGCACCGCAGGACATGTCTCCCACCGTCAGTTGTCTGTTGGTAACCCGCTTTGCCAGGGCTCGACGTCGAGTCCGGGGTAGCGGGTTGCGACGTTTGCCACGGTCTCTGGGCTCCAATAAGGGTGACCCGGACGTGGGAAGCCGAAGAGGAGTAGCTGTCTCAGCGTCGCCTGTTCGACAAAGGGCTGCCAGGCCGGATGGAACGACTGGTCTCCCCAGGAGTGGCGCGAAGTCCAGGTGTTCTCGGCCCGACGGTAACTGGCGTGAATGCTGAATCGGGCGCCGTTCAATGCGGTCATTTCGGTTGCTCGATGAAAGGTGTCTGTGCTGTAGAGCACGACCGTTCCGGCCGGACCAGTCCCAGAGACCTCGCGCTCGTAGAGTGCCGGTCGCTCGCTGCGCCGTTGGGCATGCGGCAAGGCGGGAAGTCCCTCGGTCTGTGACAGCGGCACCAAATGGGTCGGTCCTAGGTCTTCACCGACATCAGTGAGCCAAATAAACATCTCCAAACCGCGCCACCGGACGTCCTTCGAGGGAGCAAGCGGTGTGTGGTCGAGGTAATCACGGTGATGCGCCTGCTCGTACTGGACCGCACCGGTGTACTTCGCCCACAGTTCTGAGGCGTAGATACGGATGTCGTCCGTCCCGAAGGCGGCCTCGACGAGGGTGATCACCTTTTCGTGCACGGCGAGGTTGCAAAGCGGAACAGAGGGAAACGGAAACGGAATGATGCCGCCGAATTCATCTCCGGTATATCTGCGATTCCTTTCGCCAGATGGATCCGCGTGGTATTGCTCCGCGGTCGGGTAGACCGAGCGCAGATCCCCCTCGGCTGACTCCAGATCGGGACCGGCGAGGTAGCCGGGCAGGACCACAGCTCCGTCACGGCGCCAGACGTCGGCCGCGCCGGCATGATCCATGGGTCCAGCATGACAGGAAGTGCGCGTAGCCTTTCTTCGTGGTCAGGAAGGGACCTCGGCCTTTTCTCGACCCTGCGTTCGTACGCCGGTTACTGCGTTCTTGGACGAGGTTGGTTTCGAGGCGGCGCCTCACTCTCTCGGAGTCGACTCAGACGCAAGATCGTTATCGCGGACCTGATGCCTTGGTAGCCAACGCGGCTTTTCCTTCACCCGAGAGATCATCGAGTGCAGCCAAACGCCCAGCCATCATCATCACCAATGCCTCCGCTGGGCCCGTTACCTCGGGTCCGTACCCGTGGGACCAGTCCATATCGGTGGCGACGAGCTTGAATCCCGCGATGCGCTTCTTCGCACCGAATATATGAACGTCGTGCTTGACGAGGTCCGCCACCGGAACGAGATGGGTCTCGGGCAGATGGCGTGTGATGCCGAGAGGCCGGCACATGTCCTGACCATGGATCAGGACGTGCATAAGGCCTCGAACCGGCCGAGCTCCAGGCCGGGCGTTGCGGTTGGCCGCGGCGCTCCGTAGGGCCTTCAGTACGACCGCTGGGTCCTGCTGACCGCGTACCTGCCCATCAGCTGCCACCCATCGGTTGTAGTTGAAGCCGTGGCGAAGCATCCCCCGGACAATGGAGCCAACTCCGAAGGCGCCCTCGGCGCCTGCGGTCAAATGAGCGAGAACCTCCCTGATGCGCCACTCGGCACACAGTGAAGGAGAGTTCCACTGCTCGTCAGCGAGCCCGGCGAGTCGCTCAGCGAGATCTAACATCTCGTCGCGTTCTGCGGGCCATAACTCCACGTCAACCTCTCCCCGTCGAGGTAGTTCGCTTCTGGCCATCACCCGTGACAGAAGCACCCTCCATCTTGACTCCGGTTCAGAGGATCGTGTCTGGAGAGTTCGGAAGCACATCGGCTCCAGAACGGACGGCCTCCTCGACGACGCTTTACGTCAGGCCTCAGGAATGGGGCACGACCGTGGACCACGCCCCTCGTACGAGCAGGTGCGGCGATCCCTTGCCGTTGGCCGGGACCTCCCAAGTATCGGTAGGGATGGAACCTCCCGTAGTCAGAGCGGGCAGGTTGATTTGACCGCCGTCGCTACTCGGATCCGAGGAGTTGTCGGCGAGACCGTACATGACGGTGTTGTTGTCGAGCCACGCCGGCTGGTCGTCCACGTCGCGGGTCTCGGCCAGGGGATAGGACTCCATGTTCGAGAGGTCGAGAACCGAGATACGCCAGGTGACCACTGCGCCGGGGTTTCGAGCCTTGAACGCGATACGGGTGCCGTCAGGAGACAGGGAGGGGCACTCGACTCCCGAAGCAAGAACGACCGCGTGGCGGGTCAACAGGTTGCCCTTGATGAGATAGTTGGTGCCACCCGTGCTCAACGTGGCGTAGAAGGTGTGACCGTCA
Organism: uncultured Acidimicrobiaceae bacterium; assembly: GCA_963767195.1. Taxonomy (GTDB): domain Bacteria; phylum Actinomycetota; class Acidimicrobiia; order Acidimicrobiales; family RAAP-2; genus Bog-473. Next base: position 151,560 of record CAVYDA010000004.1, read on the forward strand.
TCGCCGAAGGTCACGCCCCAGAAGTTGAAGTCCGCGGCGCGGAAGGGTTGGCCGGCCTTGCTGACCTTGAGTTTCTCCAGGTCGAACAGAACACGTCCCGATGACAAGTCGATGATGTCCGTCCGAGTCGAGAACTGTCCCATGGTTGCGTAGCTGTCTCCACTGACGAACGTCGTGGTGGCCCCGTAGCGGCCATCAGGCGACACCCGGGTGCGACTCGGGTAGCCGGAGAGCTCCACCGTGTGGAGGGTCCGGAAGTCGTTGTCGAAGACGACTGCCTCGGTGCTGCCGAAGAAGCTTGTGGCCCGGCGGAGGCAAAGTCCGCGGCCGCCTTCGAAGTCCACTCGGTCGCAATGCAGGGAGGAGAGGATGCGAGGCCCTTGGGGATCGCTCCTGGAGACCAGGCCGACGAGGCCATAGTTCTTGTCGAGGCTCGTGCTGCGCGTCAGCAGGTAGGAACCACCGTCGATGCCTCCCGAGGGAAGGGGTCGAACGCGCCCGGGGGCCGCATTCACGTCATTCGACGAGCCGCCGCTGAGCAATGGCCACAAGACTGTGGCCGCCGCGATGCCGAGGACGACCACGAGGATCGCGACCCGCCACGGTGTGCCCAGCGAAAACCGAGCCGCGCTCTTAGACCCTCTCTCGGGGTCTCCGGACGAAGCCCACGACTGAGTAAGAAAATTCTTAGACATTCGGGAACGCTCTTCTCCCCGTTCTCCCACAATTTAAGGTCCAGGCGCGCTGAACTTGTGTCTACGTTAACGTAACTTTGTCCGGATGCGCATTCAGGGGAGCTGTTCTCGTTGTACCCATCGCTAAAGGACGTACGAGACACCCGGACTGAGTCGAAGGGTCGGTGGTGGCGGCCGGCAGTCACAGCCAACGTCGTCTACCTGGGCACGACCAGCATGTTGACCGATGTGTCGTCAGAGATGGTCAACTCCGTCGTGCCGCTCTTCCTCACGTTTCAGCTTGGTTTCAGCCGATTTCAGTTCGGTTTGTTCAACGGGGTGTACCAAGTGCTGGCCGCCGCGACTGCGCTGATCGGTGGCGCGATCGCCGACCGTCACCGGCGCTACAAGGAGGTGGCGGGGATCGGCTACGGGATCTCGGCGGCTACCCGGGTCGGCCTCGTGGTGGCACAAAACGCTTGGATTCCGGCTACCGGCATGCTGTACGCCGACCGGGCCGCGAAGGGGTTGCGAACCGCCCCTCGCGACGCCCTGATCTCCCAGTCCGCGCTGCCTGGACGCCTGGGCGAGGCCTTCGGGGTTCACCGGGCGATGGACACAGTGGGGGCGCTCGCTGGGCCGATACTCGCCTTTGTACTGCTGTCAGCCGTCCCGGGTGGCTACGGAGTCATTTTCCGGGCCAGCTTCTGGATCGCACTCAGCGGCCTTGCCGTGCTCTTGCTGCTCGTTCGCAACCGTCCGGCGAAGAGTCACTCCATCCCACAGAGGTCCATCTCGGTCCGCGGAGCCTTCGGACTACTTCGTCTCCCGGAATACCGTCGACTGGTGTGCGCCGGCTCGGCCCTGAGCCTGGTCACGATCGCCGACGCCCTGGTGTATGCGACCTTCCAGCAGCGAAGCAACATGACCACCCGTTTCTTCCCGCTCCTCTACGTCGGCACCGCGTTCGCCTACCTGTTCCTGGCTCTCCCGATGGGCCGACTGGCGGACCGGATCGGCCCGACCCGCGTCTTCGTCGGAGGCCAGGCGCTGCTGCTGGTCGTCGACGCCATGCTCCTGCTCAGCAATCCGGGACCCCTGTCGCTGATCTTCATGCTCGGTGCGCTCGGGACCTACTACGCCGCCACCGACGGCATCCTCGCCGTCGTCGCGACCAGCATCCTGCCCGACCAGCAGCGGGCGAGCGGCCTTGCGCTCCTGGGGGCCGCCATGGCGCTCGCCGCATTTGCCGCGTCCACCATCTTCGGCGCAATCTGGCAGTGGAAAGGCCCGACCTTCGCCGTAGGCGTCTTCCTCGTCGGCCTGATCCTCAGCCTCGCAACCGCGCTGTGGCTGTTAACTCCACTGCTGCGCCGAGAACGCTCCCGAGTCGCCGCGAGTAGTTCTCTATGAATTTCTGACCCGTAAGAGTTCTGTATGAATATCTCACTCCGGCGGCGACGGGATCGTTTGACGCTGCCAGGGTCATTCGTGGACTGCCTGGGCGAACGTAACGTCCCCTCGACGAGAGTGGCGCGAGCTCGCCACCGGCGCGAAGCACTTGTGGGCGTTTGGCCCAGCACTGCCGATTCGAGGCCTCGATCACCTTGCGGTCGCCCGAAGTTGCACCGGCGGCATGGGTCAGTCGGAAAGCAATCCGATCCCGCGCAACGCTGATTTGAGCTCATCGATCCCTCGCACCTGCTCGGAACGAAACCCAAACGACCTCGCGGCATCCGAGTTCACAGCCACGTCGTCGAAGTAGAGAATCCGGTCTCGGCTGAACGGGAGCTGATCGGTAACGGCTTGGAACACGGCTCGGTCAGGTTTTGCCAATCCGAGCTGAAACGAGAGGAATCGGAAATCGAACAGGTCGAGCACCGGCCACTTCACGCTCTGGTTCTCCCAGTGCATCGCGTTCGTGTTGCTCAGGCAACCGATCTGCGCCGATAGCTTGACCTCGAGCAACAGCTCCGTTGTCCCGGGATAAGGGCCAGTCGGCCAATCACGGAAGATCTGCAGGAAGCGCTCCGGCGCAATGTCGAGACCCCACTCGGAAACGACACCAGCGGCGAAGTCCGTCTCGGAACAGTGGCCCTTCTCGAATTGACGCACCCACGGACTGGCCAGCCACTCGCGCCACTGCTCGTCGGTACCGACAAAGGGTGCCACTTCCTGAAGGCTGGACACGTCTCCCAGCTCGATCAAGACGCCGCCCAAATCGAACAACACCAGGTCGATGCCGGGGTGCGCCACGGTTGAACCGTAGCGGTCGCCAGCTCCGGGAGTGCCCGTGCTGATCCGTCATGTGCCAGTGCCGGTGCCGCATTCACCGCCATGGGACAACGATCGAACGGCTCGCGCCGGCCTCGCCTCGGCCTCGCCGTGGAGAATTACGGCCCGGCGGTCAAATCGTCGATGACCGATGCACGAGAGACGGTCTGCCGGGAGCTCGCCCGGTCAGGTGCCCGCCAGCTTCAACCTGATGTCGTCCATGAAGGCGGCGTTGTACGTCTGTCCGGCCTGGCGGTCGAAGATGAGTTGGACGAAGGCACTCCGGGCACTCTTCGGCACGGTCGCGGTTGCCAACCGGTCCAGGAGCTCGGTCTGGCCGCCTCGATCTGACTCCGTGACCGGCCCGAGCGTCATCGAAGGCCCGACGAGGAAGCCCTTGCTGTTCTTGAAGTCCAATTCGACGAAGGGTCCGTCGGTCCGCGTGCCCGAGCCGCCGAGCCATCCCGCGAGCTTGGCCGTCACGTGGCCACCCTTGATGGAGTTGACAAACGACGCAAGATTCACCGTCTGGGCTGCGACGATTGAGTCATTGGAATCGTTCGGTCCTCCCGCGAAGAAGTTGACCCCACGGTTCATGGGCCCAGGCGACGACGCGGTGAGGAACAGGCCGCCCGTTGCTCCGTACTTGACCGCAGTGAACGACGTTCCGTTGGAGTCCGTCCAGTCCGGAACGGGAACCACGGCGCCAGTTCCGCTGCCGGTTCCGGCCTCGGCATTTCCATTGTGGATCAAATTCTTTGTAGTCCCCGCCGCACTTGCAGGGCCGGCGTCCACCGCAGCGAAGCCCAGCGACGCCACGAGTCCTACAAGCGGGATGACCGCAGATCGTCTCATCGTCCACCTCCGACTCAATCGATAAGGGAACGATATCCGAGGCGGCTGAGAGGGCCCTGAGCAGCCGAGACCCGAGTGCCGATTGTCCCGTTTCGCGCCGCATGTGCGTGTGGTCAACATTCATCTGCATGGCGGCACCGAAACCATCGAATCGACGAGTGCACTCGTGCGCTGATGGCGTCGACGCGGGCACAGATCGATTGTGAAGACAGGAAATGGGGACCAGCTCTTTGTCCCGTCACGCTTTGTCCCGTCACGATCGGACTCGGAGCTCGAGGTCCCAAGGCAAAGACGCGATCGACGACGCGGTGTCGAAGCGATTCACGGCTGAGTGGTCTGGGCGTGACCCGTCGGCTGGGCGCGGAACAACGGCCCGTTTGCAACCGACACCCGATATACGTTACGTTCCGCCACGTTATGGCAGGCACCATGTCGACACCAGCTCGGGCCTCGTCGCTTCCATCGCCGGCAGGCGTGGGGAGACCCCGTGATTCGCGCATCGACGACTCGGTGCTGGTGGCTACTACCGAGCTACTGGAAGAAGTCGGTTACCTCCGACTGACCGTCGGTGCGATCGCCGAGCGGGCCGGAACGAACAAGCCGGCCATCTACCGCCGCTGGCCGACCAAGGCGCACCTGGTGCACGAGGCGGTGTTCCCGGTCGACGGTCGAGCCGAGGCGATTCCTCCCGGTGCTGACCTTCGGAGCGACATCCGCGCCCTCGTGGCCATCGGTCTCGAGCTCCTCGGCCGACCGGCGGCCCGTGCTGCACTCCCCGGGCTCATGGCCGAGATGACCGGCGACTCGACACTGCACACCGATGTGCTCAGTCGTTTCGCGACCGGTACCTGGGGGTGGCTCCAGCAGCGCATCGATGCCGCGATCGACGCGGGTGAGGTCCGATCAGATGTGCAGTCGTCGACCGTCCTCGAACTGATCGCCGGCGCGACGTTCGTAGCGACCGCTGTCCGGCCACGTGAGCAGCTGGGACCCGAATGGGTCGGGCGCGTGGCGGACATCATCGTCAGAGGGATCACCTGATGACCGACAGCGACGAGTCACGGCAGGCCTTGCAGGTTGACCAACTGGTCGCGACGGCATGCGAGAGCGCCGGATCCGACGACTTCGGCGGTGACACGTGGCATGAAGGGCTCGAGGTCCTCGTTCACAGCCTGAACACCGAAGCCGCACTCAACGAGCTCGGAGTCGGCGCGATATCAGACCAGATCGTCGGGTACCTGGTGAACCGGCTCCTCGTCGAGCAGTGGTACGGCCGGCACCCAGAGATCGACGAACAGCAAATCGTGGCGCCGCTGTTCGGACTCGGCCTTCCCCGAACCGGGTCCACCGCGTTGAGCTTCTTGCTGGCCCAGGATCCGAGCCGGCGGTCCCTGCGCGTGTGGGAGGCCGCCGACCCGTGTCCGCCGCCAGAGACGGCGACCGAGCACAGCGACCCTCGCATCGCGGTCGCCCAGGCCGGCATCGACTTCACCAACGAGATGTTCCCGGGCTTCGCCGGTCTGTTGCCGACGGCGGCGGATGGCCCCCAGGAATGCCTTCTCCTGATGGCGTCGGAGTTCCGGTCCCTGATCTTCGAGGGCATGTCGTACGTCCCGAGCTACACCGAGTGGCTCCTCCGGTGCGACATGGAACCGGCCTACCGCTACCACCGGCGGGTCCTGAAGTTGTTGCAGTGGCGCTGCCCGCCCGACCGGTGGTGGCTGAAGACTCCGGCCCACATGCTGTCGATCGACGCGTTGGACGCGGTATACCCCGACGCGCGGTTCGTCATGACCCACAGAGACGTCGGCAAGGTGCTGCCCTCGGTGTGCTCCTTGTACAGCACCCTGACGACCACTCTGACGGAACGCCCAGACCCGGTGGCCATCGGCACCCACAGCAGCGAGGTCTGGCGGACCGCGCTCGAGCGGTTGATCGCGTTCCGCGACCGGGGCCACGAGAACCGCTTCCATGACCTCGCCTTCGAGGCGGTACAGCGCGACCCGATCGGGCAGGTGAGCCGGCTCTACGCGGAACTGGGCGACGACCTGAGCGACGAGGCCCGCCGACGGATGAGTGATTGGTGGTCCGAGAGTTCGAAGGTCCGCTCGGGGCCGGGGAGCTACGCGCCCGAAGACTTCGGCCTCGACCTGAAGACGGTCGCCGACACGTTCGCGTTCTACAACGAGCGCTTCGGTATCCCCGTTGCGCTTCAGCCGGAGGCATGATCGTGCCGTTCCCAGTCCCACCCACAGGAGGTCTCCCGTGAGTTCCATCTTCGTCACCGGCGGAACCGGTCTGACCGGAGCCAACGTCTGCGACCAGCTCATCGGGCGCGGAGACGACGTCCGGGCGCTTGTTCGCAATCTCGACGAGGCAAAGGGACTGAGCGACCTCGGCGTCGAGTTGGTCCAGGGCGACATCACCAATGCCGACGACGTGTTGTCGGCCGCCAAGGGATGCGAGGCGACCATCCACACCGCAGCCCTGCTCGGCGGAGCCAGCCAGGACATCGCCGATTTCCACGCGGTCAACGTGGTCGGCACCGCCAACGTGTTGGACGCCGGCCGGACCCTGGGCATGCGGCGAGTCGTCGCCCTGAGCACCGCCACGTTCTTCGACCTCAGCCAACCCGGTCCTCGCGAGGAAGCACCGGTACTCCCGCACCCACCCGATGACCCGTACACCGTCACCAAGCTGGAGGCGTTTCTTGACGTCCAGGAGCGTGCCGCGAACGGCGATGACGTGTTGACGTGCCACCCCGGTGCCATCTACGGGCCCAGCATTGTGGCCCGCCGGGCTCTGCATCCGACAAGCTTCAATGCCATCCTGCTCGCTTCCATTCGCGGCAGGATCACGATGTTCCTCGACTTCCCCGTGACCTGGGTGGCGGCCGCCGATGTGGCCTCGGGATCCATTGCCGCGCTCGATCGAGGTGTGGCCGGCGAACGGTACTGGCTCGTCGGCCGGCCGGAGGACGAGATCAGCACCGCGGCAGGATGCAACCGCGCCTGTGAGATCGCCGGCGTGGATCACCGGGTCCAAGACCTCGACTACCGCTCCGATCCCCAGGCGCTCACCGCCGCGTTCGGCCCCACCCTCATGGCGATCGCCGAGGCCGCCGCGGGCAGGGTCCGCACCAACCGGTCGGCGACGAACCTGACGGCTGAGCGCCTCGGCTACGACCCGATCAGCCTCGATGAGGGACTGGGACGACTCGTCTCCTGGCTCCGCGGCCTCGGCAAGATCTGAGAGCCGATATCGGGTCGCCGATATCGGGCACGGAGGACCCACAGGAGGAGAGACGGATGGACGAGGTCACCCAGAAGGTCGTCGATGGCACCGCGTGGCGCGAGTTCTGCGACCTGCTGGCCGATGCCGGCGAGGCGGTCCTCGCTGAGGGCAATCCCGAGGACCCCCTCGACAGGGCCGAGGGGTTTCGGATGCTCACCCGGCTGCTACGCGGAGCTCTGGAGAGCAAGCTCGAGCATGGGCGGGCCACCCAGCCCGAGCTGGTCTGCACGTGCCACGAGACGATCAAGATCGTCGGGGAGAACCCGGACAACCATTATCTCGGGGCGTCCCTCGACGGTCCGTACGACTACCGCGTCTGGGGTACGCGCGGCGAGGCGAAGTGGATCAGCTTCAACCTCTTTTCGGGCGCGGGATTCGGCGGCGGCGGGCCGGGCACCGGCGCCACGATGCACGAGGAGCAGATGCACATCGAGCCTGACGGAACGTTCGAGGTGGTCATCTCTCAGCGCGAGCACCCGGGCAACTGGCTGCGCTCCGAAGCCGACACACGGAGCCTGGCCGTGCGCCAGACGTTTTTGGACAAGCGCAACCAACGTCACGCCGAGATGCACATCGAACGCATCGGCCACGGCGGTGAACGAGAAACTCCGCTCACCGCTCACGAGTTGTACGGGTCGCTGATCTATGCCGGTTTCTACGTGAAGGGTGTCGCCCAGATCGGGGCCCAGTGGGCCACGCGCCAGTCGAACTGGCCCAACGTGTTCACGGACGAGGCCGAGCTACCGGAGACGAACAAGTTCAAGGATCCCCAGATCAAATGGCACCAGGCGTACTTCGATCTGACGGACGACGAGGCGCTCCTGGTGGAATTCGTCCCGCCGGAGTGCGAATACTGGATGATCGCTCTCCACAACCACTGGATGGAGACGCTGGACTACGTCCACCTCCAGTCCACACTGAACTGCCACTCTGCGCACCTCGAACCAGACGGCAGCGCCCGGTTCGTCGTCGCGGCGCATGATCCCGGCCACCCCAACTGGCTCGACACGGCGGGGCACCGGCGCGGCACGGTCGGTGTGCGTTGGGTGGGACCCGACGTCATCGACGTGCTGCCGTCGACCAGGGTCGTAAAGATGTCGTCGCTCTGATCATGTCCGCGCCTTCTCGCACCCGTGCACCGGAGCGGAGTGCACACGTCGAGAGTAGGTTTTGACCGTGGTCCTCGACCCAGCCGCGGCACGGCTCGACGGAAAGGTGGTCGTGGTCACCGGCGGGGGCGCGGGGATCGGGCGGGGTATCGCCAACGGAATGCGTGTCTTCGGCGCCCAGGTGGCGATCTGGGAGCGCGACCCGGACACGAGCGCAGCGGCGGCGGAGGAGGTCGACGGCCTCTCCGTGCCGACGGACGTCCGCGACGGTGAGCAGGTGGACGCCGCACTGGCGACCACCATTGAGCGGTTCGGCACCGTTGATGTGCTCGTCAACAACGCCGGAGGCGTCTTCGTCGCGCCATTCCTCCAGACCAGTGAGAACGGCTTCGACGCGCTCTATCGGGCCAACCTCAAGCACGTCCTGCTCTGTACCAAGGCGGTGGCCGTACACATGGTCGAGGCCGGCCACGGTGGCGCGGTGATCAACATCACCTCGATCGAAGGCGTGCGGGCGGCTCCCATGTACGCCGCGTACGCCGCCGCGAAAGCCGGGGTGATCAACCTCACCAAGACGCTCGCCCTGGAGCTCGCCCCCCACGACATCCGAGTCAACGCCATCGCGCCGGACATCACCCTCACCGACAGCCTGTTGGCAATAGCACCCTCGGGCGCCAGCGAGCGTATGGGTCTGACGGTGCCCATGGGACGGCCCGGCCACGTCGACGAGTGCGCCGGAGCCGCGGTGTTCCTCGCCTCTCGGCTCTCGAGTTACGTCACGGGCCACACGTTGCACGTCGACGGTGGAACGGCGGCGTCCATGGGCTGGTACCACCACCCGGACGACGGGCACTACGTCTACGGCCCGTACTGAACCAGGACCCTCGCCCGCTGGTCGCGGGTGTGAGAGACGATACGGTGACGCTCGGCGTCGTGACCTTCGTTGACGGTGAGGGCACCGCGGCCCGACCCGGCCGCCTGAGGTGGGCGCTCGCGCACATTCGAGAGGACGACCATGACCGAAATCGACATCGCGAACACCCAGCTGGTTCGGGAGTTCTGGCAGAGGCTCGCACGGCGCGACTTCGAAGGGTGCGGGGCGTTGATGGCCCCAAAGGGTCACTACGTCGACGTACCGGTGTTGGAGCTCGAGACCGGCGCGATCGGCCCAGAGGAGACGGCGGCCCGGCTGCGTCTCGGACTCGAGCCGCTCGTCGGCTACGAGTTGCACGACGGACCGGTCATTGCGGCTGACGGTTTCGTGGTCACCGAGCACCGTGAAACCTGGACATGGGAGGACGGCGTGTCAGTGACGCTCCCCTTCACCTCGGTCATGGAGGTCGGCGACGGACTGATCACCCGGTGGTGGGACTACTTCAACCTCGCCACCCTCCTCGACGCGGCGCCCGCCTGGTGGCTCGAGCACATCGCGAACTCATACAAGTAGCGATGAGCGCCTCAAAATCCCGGCTCGACGCACCGAACGAATCCGTGTGCGTCAGTTCACGACGAAGTTGCTTCCCGTATTCGTGATCGGAGTCGAAGGATAAGGCCCCCATCCCGGCGCGCAAGCGTTCGGCATTGTCGTGTTGAACACGTCGGTCATGGGTGCGACCGGGGCAAACGAACCCGACGAAGAGGTGATGGTGCCCCCAGAGGGGAAGTTGAACTGCCAGATGGTGCCGCTGGGTACCCAGGGGGTCCCGCCGGTGGTCACGACGGTCGTCGGCGCGATCGGGGGTGAGGAGATCCACTTGTACTTCCAGGTCACCGTGCCAAGGGTGTCGGTGGGCAGGCTGGCGCACTTGTTGGCCGGGTTCCAGAACCCCGTCACCGTCAATTTCACGCCGGTCACGGTGACAACGGCGCCGCCGCCGGTCACCTGTCCGCCGCAACTCGTCCCCTTGATCTTCATCTTGAACTTGTCACCACCGGGACTCCCGTGCCGCGTGAGTGCGGGGGCGAATGTGGCGTTTCCCACAACCTTGCATCCGACAGTCCCCGACCCTGGAGGGGCGGTGCTCGACGCGGAGCTGACGCCCGGAGCGACGACCACGCCCACGAGCGTCGACGCCAAGATCGATGCAGCCAGTAGTCCAATCGGCTTGCGCACGATCGTCACCTCCCCAGGTTCCTCCCAGATCCTCGGATGAGAATCCACGCGGCGTTGAAACCGGTCCGCATTGGTAGGTCCGCCGGCCGCCACTGAGATGGTAAGCCACCAGCGCCTCATTGTCTACGCCTTGGGCGCATACGCCGGGGCGTGGCGCATCCGCATCCGCATCTCTGCTTTCCCGTGTGATCGACAGCACGTCACTTTCCCGTGTGGTCGACAGCACGTCACCGCGTGGCCGACGGGCGTCCTGGTTCAGATGCGCACCGGGCGGCGGGGGGCGAAGACGAAGGTCGACCCGGTGCTGAACTTGGCGAGCACGACTTCGTCGGCGTCGGTCGCGGGCGCGGTTTCGGGGTCGATCACCACTTCGTAGGCGAAGCGCTCGCCCAAGCGGACGCGGTAGGGAAGCATCGAGCGCGTCGGTCTACCGCCTGCACCATGGTGTCGAGCGCCCGGTCTGCGGGCCCGCCCAGCCCGGCGAACCAAGTCAGATCGTCACTCTCCTCCAGGGCCGGGCATGGGCCGAGTGCGAATCGCACCCGCTCGTCATCCATGAGCTCCACGGTCAGGTCGACGTACGTGCGCGGCCAGAACACCGGGTGGAGCTGAATCAGCTTTGCGATGCCGGCCGCTCCGTCACCGACAGCCATGGCGTCGCGCAGGCGTTGTGCCGTGATGCCACTCAACCCGGTGAACACCCGCGGGCCGAGGGTGGCCGCCTCGGCCGACCCGAACGCCTGAGAGGCGGCCAGCAGGTACGACCTGATCAGCAGATGGCTCTCGACGGCGACCTCCTGGCAGGTGACGGCCAGCGCCCGCTGGGAGAGATCTTCGAACTGGAATTCTGGATCGAACGCACCGCTGTAGTCGTCCCACCCACCTCCCTCGCCGACGACATCGGGAACGTCGACCCCCACGGTCGCGGCCCGGGACGATTCGATCTCCGCGACGTTCGGATGCTGTGCAACCGGATCGCTGGCCGCATCGATCGTCACGGTCCAGTGGCAGTGGGGTGCGCGGTCTGCGGGCGTCCGGGGAGGACGATGGATCGGTCTGACCCGCGCCCGTGGGTTGGTGGCCAATGCGGTCGCGTCGAACGTCGGGTCCTCAATGGTGTGGCACATGCCATGGACGAAGTCGGACCCCATCGGCTCCACGTCCATGAGGGCACCGCAGTGGGCCAACCAGAACTCACCATGGTCGACGTCGTGGACCTGGTACCGGAAGTCCATGAACTGGTGCGGTGATCCGATGTCCAACTGGAGCCCCTTGAAGATCGTGTCGACCCCGGTGCCTGCGAAACCCAGCGTCCGCTGCATCCGCCGCGTGTAGACCGGGCTCGCCCCCATCCACTCGGCGATGGCGATCTCCTGCATCTCCTCCGCGACCGGCCGGCGAGGATCAGCGGCATTCCGATCCGATCCTGGAGATGGCCGTGGAGCAGCCACTCCCGGCCGAGGACGGCGAGGGCCTGCCGGCTCAGTCGCGGCAGATCGAAGCCCGGCTCGAAGTCTCCGGAGTAGTCGTCGAGGAGCACGACTCACATTGTGGTCCCCGGACTCTCCCCGGGTGGAATCGACTCAGACGAAGGCAGGACGGGTGGCGTAGCGGACGAAGAGCTCGGCGGACTCGGAGAGATCGGCCTGCACCTCGCCCTGACCCTCGAGCAGCTCGTCCGCCCACAACATCTGCAGCAACAGCCGTAGGCGGTCGGAGCGGCGTCGAGTCCGGGCGTCCTCGAAGGCGCGCTCCAACACGTCATGGAGGACGCGGCCGTGCGGTACAGGCGGGTCGAGGGAGGCGCGCTCGCCCGCGAGCACCTCGGCGAACTCCTCGTACCACCGATGGCTGGACGCGTAGGAGTCGCGCAGGACCGCGCCTGCCACTTGCACCGACTCGAGCTCGGGCTGGTCGGCGGCCGGCGGCTCCGGCTCGAGTGACGACAGCGTGAAGGCGGCCAGCCTGATGCGGTTGGCGCCGGTGAAGAGCCGTGCTGCCGTCTCGACCGGCACCACCTTGGCACCCCGTTCGGCGAAGTACTGCCGGAAGGCGTCGTCCAAGCGAAGATAGGCGCTGTGCGAAACGCGCTCGGCTCGGGCTCGTGTCCACCGTCCGCCGCGTCTTCGTCAGGCGGTCGACGGCGTCGGCCAAGTAGGCCGAGTTGGCGACGAAGGCGGTACTGAGCAGCGCGCGACCCAGCGCGGCGGTCGCACCCCGGGGCCAGAACAGGAGACCCACCACGACGCTGACGGCGCAGCCGATCGCCACGTCCTCGATCCGGGTGAGCCCCACCTTCCAGCCGGTGGGATCGATGATGTTGAACAGGATCATCACGACCACCGTGAACCCCGCCTGCCCGGCGGCGAACGAGATCATCGACGGGTGCCGTCCCCGCGACCAGCACGGCGAGGGGCAACAACACCCAGAGCAGCACGGTGTGATCCGAGACGCCGATCATGATGGCGGAGCCCACCACGAATCCGACTGTCGTGCCGCCGACGGCTCGCAGGGCCGTGGCGCCCGTGCCGAGCGCGCTGGTGCGCAAGACCGAGAGCGTGCCGAGCACGACCCAGAACCCGTGCGAGACGTCGGTGACCTCGACGACCGCCACCGCCAGCGCGAGCCCGGCCGCTCCGCGTACCGCGTTGCGGAACCACACCGAGTGGAAGGACAGGTGCGACGAGAACCGGCGCCAGAACGTGGCGGAGCCGAGTCACGGCCTGATCCCAGAGTCTGGTCGACCACCGTCTGGGCTCCGGCCGCCGCCAGCGTGGCGTCGCCCAGCATCTCGGTGATGATGCCGAGGGTCCGGACATGGAGGCCCGGAGTCGAGCAACGACGCGAGCGGCGGGCCGGACACGCCGTGCTCTGACGGAAGAGACCCGGCTCATTGCCACGCTGGTCGACGTCGACCTCGAGCAGCGTGGAGAGCTCCTCGTTCCGCTGCGCCCCGATACTCGCTCCGAGCCGCTCCAGTTGATGGCGGAGGCGAAGTGCGACGGCGGGGTCTTCGACCGGGTGGCCTCCCCGTCGCAGATGAGGTCGGCGGACCGGTCGCAGCGTCTCGCCACACCTCGGCGAAGACCTCACCCACCTGGGGTCGAGCGGTCCGAGAGTCATCGTGCCGAGTGCGGCGTTGCCGGCGACCCATTCCACGCGACCGACGAGCTTCGCGAGCGCCACGGCAGTTCCGGCGGCTCCGGTCGGCGGGTAGGGAGTGGCGCGGAATTGCGAGCGCAGCCCTTCGAGCGCAGAAGTCATGGCCGCGCGGTCCTCGGGATCCATCGGCACGCCAGCGGCACGGGAGTCGGCTATCCGGGCGATGGCCGAGACGGCGGCGGAGAGCCTGCGCCGGAGCTCGTCGTGCCAAGGCGGTGGCCAGAGGAGGAAGCAGGCAGGAATGCTGAACGCCCCGGCGAGCAGCCAACCGAGGAGGCGCGGCCCGATCGCCGAGACGGGCTGGGCCACGGCGACCGGAAGCACGAACGTGAGAAGCGCGGCCGTCGCCGCCGTCGCGGCAAGCGGCGTGACGATCCCGGCATAGAGGACGGCGAACCCCACCAGGGCCATGGCCAGCACGGCCGCCACTTCATGGGTCGACGCTGCCGTGCCGACAACGATGAAACCGCAGCCAGTGGCAAAGAGCGCGAGGTATCCGACGAGCCGCGTGCGCGGCGGCCCCGTGAATTCCACCAGCAGCAGGAGGGCGAACGAACCGAACGAGGCGAACAGGTCGACCTGGCTGTTCGAAAAGGCGAAGTGTGCCAGAGCAAAGACCGCCGGCATGACCAAGGCGGCGCGCACCGAACGCTTGAGCGCCAGCAGGGTTGGGTCCTTGGAGCGGTACCAACGAATGGGTGCCACCCGGGCGCGAGCTGTGGTACCGACGAGCGGTGCGGCCACCTCCGTCATAGAGCCGCGTACCTCCTTCCCGAGCCTCGACGGTTCGACATGCGCTCAGGACCGCGCCGAGACCCGTGATCCCTCGCGCGTCGCCCTGCTCGGCGCCTTCGACCGCGAAATGCTCTTCTTCTTGCCCGAGCTCTTGTCGGGCAGGGTCCGGGCGAACGAGCTCCCGACGGCGACCCATTTTGGAGCTGCCGCTTGGTCTTGACCTGATCTGACGGCGACCCGAAGCCAACCCGGCATGGGCCGGCCGCGCATGACGGCCACCGACGCCGTGCCGTCGTGGCCACGAGCCGGTCGGATCGGTCGGGGTCGGCCCGGACCAGCAGCCCGCCCTCCCGCTCGCCGCCAGCGCCATGTTGCCGCCGATGAGGAAGGCGAGGCCACCGAACATCTTCTTCTCGGTCAGCTCGCGCTCGCGCGACAGGAGATCCCGGATGCGCTCCGCCAGGTCCTCGTCGTAGGCCACGGCATCAGCGTAGGCCCAGAGACTCTCCCAAGAGCTTTGGGGGCCAGCGGCGCGTGGGGTGGGCGAAGAGCAGTCGAACCGCTCTCCAGCGAACGACCGGTTACTCCGACCCGGCCGGCTCAAACTCGGCCAGGAGCTCGCGGCAGCGCTCGGCGTCAGCCGGCCAGCGTGGCCCGGAAGGCGTCCATCCGGGCCAGCTTGGCGCTGATCTGCTCGGCAAGCGACTCGTTCAGCACCAGAGCCTCCTCGAGCATCGCCTTCTGCTCGGCCCGCGCCTTCTTGCGTCGTCGCGCCCTTGTTGGCCCGGTAGGTCGCCCGGACCTCGTCGAGCCGCGTCTCGAGCGAGAGGAACTCCCGGATCTCGTCGAGGTTCATGCCGAGGACCTCGCGCAGCTCGAGGATGCGCTGGAGGTGGGCCAGGTCGTCGAGCGTGTAGCGGCGCTCGCCGCCGGCGGTGTACAGCGACGGCGTGAGCAGACCGAGCTCCTCGTAGTAGCGCAGCGTGCGGGCCGAGACCCGGCCCGGGTGGCGGCGTCGCTGATGCGGATGCCGGTCTCGCCGCGGCCTCGAGCGGCGCCCGGCGTGACCCGGGGGCGGTGCAGCCTCGGCGCGGCGTCGGCACACGGCCATGTCAGTCCACCAGCAGCGGCTCGGTCTCGGCCACCGCCTCCTGGGCGGGCACCCGCTCAGACTCCTCCGGCTCTCCCGTCGTCCGGTCGTCCGAGTCCGGCTCGTCGTAGTGGTACTTGCCACCCCGCAGGAGCGAGGCGACGGCGCCGAGCACGCAGACGCCGGCGGCGAAGGCGAAGGCCTCGGTGAGTCCCTCCGAGAAGGCCGGCGAGATGAGGTGGGGGAAGAACTGGCGGCTGGTCATGTAGGCCGCCGTGGCGTGCGGCAGGTGCGCCAGCGTCGCCGGGCCGAGCAGCGCCTGATCGGGTTGTAGCCGAGGAAGGCGGCGAAGAGGCTGCCGACCGGCGGGAGGTGCGAGACCCGCGTGGCCACCGCCGGGCTCGACGCCCTGGGCGACGAGGCCGTGGAAGAGCGCGGCGGGCAGCGTGGCGGCCAGGCCCAGGATCATCAGCGTGAAGAAGATGCCGATGGAGAGCACCTGGGCCGACGAGTTGAAGGTGCCGGCCATGCCCGCGCCCGCGCCGCGCTGGTTGGCGGGGAGGCTGTTCATGATGCCGGTCTGGTTCGGCGCGATGAACAGGCCCATGCCGACCGAGTTGAAGAAGATCAGCGTGGCGAACGCCGGAGTAGCCGAAGTCGACCGGCAACTCGATCAGAGCGATGAAGGTCAGGGCCACGAGCAGGAGGCCGCCGGTGGCGAACGGCCGGGCGCCGTAGCGGTCGGCCAGCACGCCGCTGAGCGGCCCGGCCAGCGAGGAGACCCGACGGTCAGCGGGATCATGTAGATGCCGGCCCACAGCGGGGTCTGGGCGAAGCTGTAGCCGTGCAGCGGGAGCCAGATCCCCTGCAGCCAGATGATGAGCATGAACATGAGGCCGCCCCGGCTGAGCGACGCCAGGAAGCTGGCCACGTTGCCGGCGGTGAAGGCCCGGATGCGGAACAGCGTGAGGCGGAACATCGGGTGGGCGACCCTGGTCTCGATGATGCCGAACACGACGAGGAGGGCGATGCCGCCGAAGATCTCGGCCAGCACCACGGGACTGGTCCAGCCCATGGTGTGGCCGCCGTAGGGGAGCAGGCCGTAGGTGATGCCGACCAGGATCAGGATCGAGGCCGACGGCGAAGGTGGCGTTGCCCAGCCAGTCGATCTTGGCCGGCGTGCGCACGCCGCGGTCCTCGAGCTTCCGGTAGGCCCACACCGTCCCGAAGACGCCGAAGGGCACCGAGACCAGGAAGACGAGGTGCCACTCCACCGGGGCCAGCAGGCCGCCGAGGACCAGCCCGATGAAGGAGCCGACCGATGGCGGCGACGTTGTTGATGCCGAGGCCCGAGCCCGCGCTTGGTCGGCCGGGAAGGCGTCGGTGATGATGGCCGACGAGTTGGCGAAGAGCATGGCGCCGCCGACGCCCTGGCCGATGCGCATGGCGATGAGCCAGATGGCGCCCGCCGTCCCGGTGAGCCAGGTGACGGCGAGCAGGATCGAGAAGACGGTGAACACGGCGAAGCCGAGGTTGAAGATCTTGACGCGGCCGAACATGTCGCCGACGCGGCCGAGCGTCACCACGAGCACGGCCAGGACGACCATGAAGCCCATCAGCATCCACAGCATGTAGCCGGTGTTGCCCGGGGTCAGCGGGTTGAGGTCGATGCCGCGGAAGATGGCCGGGCAGCGAGATCAGCACGATCGACTGGTTGATGAAGACCATGAGGGTGCCCAGGGTCACGGTCGAGAGCGCGATCCAGCGGTAGCGGGAGGGTCGATTGTCGATGGCCTCGTCCCCGGTGCCCGTGCCGAGGCCCGCGCCGGCGCCTGCGCCCGCCTCTGGAGGCGCTGCCGGGGAGTGGTCGCGGGCCGAGGGCAGGGCGGTCGTGGTCACCTCTGAAAGTCTAACGTTAACGTCAGGGTTATGAAACAGCGGGCGGCGGGCAGTGCGGCCGACCGGAGCGCCACGTGAGCGGCCGCGCCACCTCTGAGTTGGTGAAATCCTGGAAGGGACCGGATCTCCTCAGGCCGGAGCTCAGTGGACGACGGATCGATCGGAACAGGGGTTTGATGACGCCAACCGTGACCAGCGGTGCCCACCTCGACGTGCTCGTCGTCGGCGCCGGGCTGTCCGGCATCGGTGCCGGCCGCTACCTCCAGACGCAGTGCCCCTGGGCCCGCTACGAGATCTTCGAGGCCAGGAGCGCGGTCGGCGGCACCTGGGACCTCTTCCGCTATCCCGGCATCCGCTCCGACTCGGACATGCACACGCTCGGCTACTCGTTCCGACCCTGGGACGGTGAGAAGTCGATCGCCGACGGTGCATCGATTCTCCAGTACATCAAGGACACGTCCGCCGAGACGGGGATCGACCAGCACATCCGATCTCGAACACCGCGTGCTCGCCGCCGACTGGTCGACGCGACGAATCGCGTTGGCACGTCACCGTCGAACGGATGTCGGACGGCGACCCCGTCGAGACCATCCACCTCACCGCCGGGTTCGTGTTCGCGTGCAGCGGCTACTACCGATACGACCACGGCTACCTGCCCGGACTTCGCCGGCCTGGAGGACTTCGACGGGCACGCTGGTCCACCCGCAGCCTGGCCGGAGGACCTCGACGTACCGGACAAGCGAGATCGTGGTCGATCGGCAGCGGCGCGACCGCGGTGACCCTGGTGCCGGCGCTGGCCCGATCGGCCGCCCACGTCACGATGCTGCAGCGCTCGCCCGACCTATATCGCCTCGCTGCCCGAGAAGAGCCCGGTGGCGGCGTTGCTGCGTGCGGTCCTGCCGGCGAAGGCCGCCGGGACGCCGCCAAGTGGTTCCACGCGCTGCTGACCCAGGGCTTCTACCGGGTGTGCCGGCGCTGGCCTAAGCAGATGCGGCGCCTGCTGATCGAAGGGATCAAGCGGCAGCTCCCGGAGGGCTACGACGTCGCGACCCATTTCACCCCGACGTACGACCCGTGGGACCAGCGCTTCTGCGCGGTGCCCGAACGGCGACCTGTTCGCGGCGATCCGCGACGGTCGGCGTCGGTGGTGACCGACCACATCGCGCGCTTCACCGAGAAGGGCGTGCTGCTCGAGTCGGGCGACCGAGCTCGAGGCCGACGTCGATCGTGACGGCGACGGGGCTGCAGCTGTTGTTCCTCGGTGGCATCGACCTCCAGGTCGACGGCGAGCCGGTGAACCCGGCCGACCGGCTGACCTACAAGGGCATGATGCTCGAGGGCGTGCCGAACCTGGCCATCGCCATCGGCTACATCAACGCCTCGTGGACGCTCAAGTGCGACCTCACCTGTGACTACGTCTGCCGGCTGCTCAACCACATGCACGAGCGCGGGCCTGACCGAGTGCATGCCGCGCAACCGAGGACGACGTCGCTGTCGAGGGACCATGACTGGGACTGACGTCGGGGTACATCCAGCGTTCGGCGCACCTGCTGCCCAAGCAGGGGACGCGGTATCCGTGGCGGGTGCAGCAAGAGCTACCTGCGTGACTACCGGGCGCTGAAGATGAGCGGCGTCGACGATGCGGTACATGGAGTTCCGCGGCGCCACGTCGGAGGCGTGCGGACGGCGTCCCCGGCAGCCGCGTCGACGCTGCTCCCTGGCGGCGTCCTGGCGTGCGTCGACTTCGCCGGCCGCGTGGCGGCCATCACGGGTGCGGGGTCGGGCATCGGACGGGCCGTGGCCGAGCGAGCTGGCCGCCGTGGCGCCCACCTCGCTCTGGCGGACATCGACGACGCGGGCCTGGCCGGAGACGGTGGCGCGATGCGAGGGGCACGGCGTCAAGGTCACATCGCAGCATCTCGACGTGGCCGACCGTGCGGCGGTCTAGCCTGGGCCGACCAGGTGGTGGCCGACCACGGCCGGTCAACCTGATCTTCAACAACGCCGGGGTGGCGCTCGGCGCCACGGTGGAGTCCGATGTCCTACGAGGACTTCGAGTGGCTGATGGCATCGACTTCTGGGGCGTGGTCTACGGCACCAAGGCGTTCCTGCCCCACTTGAAGGCCTCCGGCGAGGGCCACGTCGTCAACATCTCGAGCGTCTTCGGCCTCGTCAGCGTGCCGTCGCAGTCCGCCTACAACGCGGCGAAGTTCGCCGTGCGCGGCTTCACGCGACACGCTGCGCATGGAGCTCGAGATCGAGGGTGCTCCGGTGTCGGTGACCACGATCCACCCCGGTGGGATCAAGACGAACATCGCCAAGAAGCGCCCGCATGGACCCGAGCGTTGACGCTGCTGTCTCCGGATCCCGACAAGCGCTCAGGCGGACTTCGAGCGCATGTTCATCACGTCCCCCGAGAAGGCGGCGCGACAGATCCTCGCTGCCGTCCGCCGCAACCGTCGTCGCGGCCCTGATCGGTCCCGACGCCAAGGTCATCGATTTGGTTCCGCGGCTACCGGCGACGTTGTACCAGCACGCTCTGGTACATGGCGCGCGGACTCAGCCAACGCGGCGCGCTTCGGACGACCGCGCACGTCCCGTGGGCCTCCCTACCCGGTCGAGTCGAGAGGAGCGCGCATAAGCGACCTGGTGGACTACGAACGCAGCGGGGACGTGAGCGCGTCACCATGGACGATGGAAAAGTCAACGTCTTCTCCATCCCGATGCTCAGCTAGCTTCACGAAGGCGTTCGACCAAGCGGAGACGGGTGCAGAGACCCGTCGTACTCTTGACAGGTCGTCCGGGTTATTTCTCGGCCGGGTTCGACCTGAAGGTCTTCGACGGGAACAGCCGGCGACACTCTCGACGATGCTCCGGCTCGGGCGGCGCTGGCCGGCGCATCCTCATCCTTCCCCGCGCCCGTCGCCGTCGCCTGCTCACGGACATGCGTTCCGAGCGGTGGGATCGCCTCATGGCGCGCCGAGCAGCTCGAGTGGGCGTCGACGGGCCGTGCAAGCCGGGCTCGACGAGGTGCGCATCGGGCTCACCCTTCCCTGGTTCGCCGATCGTCCTGCGCTCGACACCTGCTCACGCTTGTCGCACTTCGACTTCGCTGTGCGTGACCGGGACGATGTTCGATCCGCAGCTGGCCAGAGAGGCCGGGCCTACTCGACGCCGTGCGGTCGCGCCCGAGGCCTGGCCACCGGCGTCGGGCGCGCGGCAGAGGACTTCACGGGCGTGGACCGGCGGGACCACGCTGGCCACCAAGCTGCGAAGGCGTCATCGGAAGATCCTCGAAGAGCTACGGGACGCGATCGACACGGGCTCTCGCCGACGCCGACGGTGGGTGAAGGCCGATCCCCGGCACTGGACAGGCGGCGAGGCCGTCCCATGACCACGCCGAAGGGAGGGAGACTCTATGGTCCCCAGATCGACAGAAGCCGGCCTTGGCGTCGTCCGAGTCCACGTCCGTGCCGATCCACGACATCGGCACCGGCTATCTACCTGAGCCCCGACGTCTTCGGGTGGGCGGCCGGAGTGGGGTTGGTCCAACCCCTTCGCGTTCTACTTCGCGGGCCGGGGCGGGCATGCTCGGCGAGGTCTCCGCCGACGTCGTCGTCTCGGCGATGGGATGGTTCTGCACCCACCGCGGTCCGTGCCATGTACACGGAAGGTATCGACGGGCCGGGCGCGAGCGAGGCCGCCGCGCGGATGTCCGAAGCGCATTCGAAATGGGGTGACGACGCACTTCGCCCAGGTCGACGGGCTCGGAGGAGAGGGTCCCGGTGATGCGAAGAGCTGGTCGACGGCCTGGAGGGCTCGGCCATCCCGCTCTTCGTCGGCTTCCGGGACGCCGATCGCAGCGAGTCACCGGCCGGCCGGGCCGCCCAGCTCATGCAGGCTGCTTCGCGAGTGGCGAGGCGGACTCCACCTCGTGTCCACCACCGCGGTCGGTCTCTCGCCGCTCGAGGCGATCCTCACCAACGAGGGAGAGGGGCAGGCGAAGTTCTTCGGCTGGCCCGAGCCGTTCCCCGACGTCGAGGACCTGAAGGCCAAGCACGACGAGGCAGAGGCGATGACCGATCGGCTCTGCACCTCCGGCCTGGTCGAGGCCCTCAGCGCTGATCGTTTCGACGCGTTCGAGGCGGCAGTCTCGACGTTTCGGGCGGCGACGCCGTGACGACCGCCAGGAATCCCTGGGGCCTTGACGGCCGGATGGGTCGACGAGAACGGGACGGGATAGAGTGAAGGGCTGCCCGAAAGGGAGGCTCTGGAGCCGACCCGGAGGGACAGCAAGGCCAGTTCGGTCAAGGACCTGTGGTGCAGCTCGGAGTGCACGCCGCCCTGTCAAGGCGGAGGTCGCGGGTTCAAATCCCGTCAGGTCCGCTGCCGGCGTCCGATCGACCCCCGGGGTGGGTCGGGCCCGGTGACCCGGTCGGGTAGCTCAGTTGGTAGAGCGCGCGCCTGAAAAGCGTGAGGTCCGCGGATCGATCCCGCGCCCGACCACCGGCGAGGTCCTCACGAGGGCTTCCCCTCAGATGGCTGCCGCCCTTGCCGGCCGGGACCTCACGAGCCACAAGCGTGAGGTCATGCGGGGTCCTGCGGCATCGAGCCCTCGTTGTCGCTTCTCGGGGCACGTGCCGCCGATGGCCGTGCCGACAACGCGTCCGCACGGACCGAGAACGTGTTGGAGGTGACGGCGACACACTGGGTTCCAGGCCCGACTCCCCCAAGGCCCGAGCGCATCGTGAATCGACGTTGGCTCCTCAGGGCCCGACACCGACAATGCCGCTGTGATTCATGCCGAACCCCTCCGCATCGGCGGGCACGTGACTCCGTTCGTCGCGGGAGATGAACTGGTTGGGACCCCTACCTGTCTCTGACCCGTAGGGGAGGACAGGGTTCGGAGGCCGGGAGTGCCCAGCTCGTACTGGCTCGAGGTCCAGCTCGAGATCGACCCGCTCGGATCCATCGTCACCCATCGGGGCGCGAAGAAGGTCGCACAACGGACGGGATCGGGAGCCGAAGGATTGACGGTCGAGAGGTCGCCCACGGTGACCGGCGCGATTGTGCGCCGTCGTCTACCGTGGCACCGCCGAACCGCCCGTTCATGCACGTCAGCCGGGAGTCGAGGGGGACACCCACATGCCGCGAGCGCACGCCCGTCACTGTGTCCGTGCGTGCTCGTTGGTGCTCGTCGCCACGCTGAGTGCCGTCGCTACAGGCGTGCGGTCCGCCGCGCCGGCGACCATCACCTCGCAAGCTCCGCAGTGGCCGGCCCATCCCGACTGGCAGCGCTTCGTCATGGCGCCAACGGCACCCGTTATCCATCCGGTGCGCATCGTCAGCACAGCCGGCTCCGTCAGTGGTGTCGCGACGCTGGTCGGATCGGGCCTTGGGCGGGCCACCCTGATGATGACGCCGGGGGGGCGGTCTCCCGTGATCGTCGTGGACTACGGCCGGGACGTCGGCGGCGTCCCGTACTTCGTCGTGCGGTCAGAATCCGGAACGCCCCTGCTGCATTCCGCCTACAGCGAGGGTCTGCAGTACCTCGGCCCCCATGGAGACCAGACGCCCCCGAACAGCCCGACCGGCGATTCCAACAGATTCGACGACCTGATCGTGGACGGTTCCGGCACGCTCACGACGGAGACCATCCAAGGCGGCGAGCGCTACGAGCGGATCAGTCTCACGTCCCCGGGCCGGGTGACCCTGACGTCGATCGGCATCCGATTCACCGCCGTCCGGGCCACTGCGAAGGACTACCGCGGCTGGTTCGACTCGAGCTCGCCTGAGCTCGATCGCATCTGGTACGACGGTGCCTACACCACCCAGCTCGACGAGCTGCCGGCCCACACGGCGCCCTCGGCCTGGACGATTCAGGCGAAGGCGCTCCACGCTGTGATGGGGACCGTCGGCATCCTGCGTCAAGGCGTCGGCTGGAGCAACTACACCATGTCCATCGACACCCGCGTCGTGGACAACGAGGCCGGCTGGTTGGTGCGGGCCTCGTCGACGTCGTCGGGCTACCTGCTCGCCCTGCACCACGCCGCTTCGGGGACCGGCACGTCGAATTCCCTGATTGAGATCGCGCTCGGTCCCACCGAGTTCGCCCTCATCGGCCAGGTGGCCCTCCCCAAAGCATTCGATGCCGCGGCCTGGCACCACGTCACGACCCAGGTCTCGGGCAGCACCATCACGACCTCCCTCGACGGCCGCCGGGTTGCCTCCTTCGACACCGATGCGCTGCCGGCCGGGACCTCCATCTACGGGACGGGCTCGGTCGGCTTCGCCGAACTGGGATCCTCTGCCGTATTCCGTGACCTCGTCGTCACCAGCCCGACGGGAACGACCCCCTATGCCAACAGTCTGTCGGACCGCTCGGCCCTGAGCGACTTCAGCGGCTCCGACATCGTGACGTCCGATCCCCTTCCCGTAATCATGGACGGGGCCAAGCGAGATCGGGTCGTCTGGAGTGGTGACCTCGGCGTGGAGACCCCGAACGTGCTTTACACGACAGGAGCCGACGACTACGCGCGGAGCTCGCTCCAGCTCCTGGGCAGCTACCAGGTAGCCGACGGAGAAACGGGCACGAACGTCAACCCGACGGCTCCGTTGGCCGCGTTCCCCCAGAGCGGATCGACCTACTCGACCTCGTACTCCATGGACGAGGTCGACAACATCGCCACCTACTACCTCTACACCGGTGACCTCGCCTTCGTCCGAGCCGAATGGCCGGTCATCACTCGTGAGCTGGCCTACAACGCGTCGCTGGTCGACAGCCGCGGACTGCTCGTCACCAACTCAAACGACGGGCAGGACTGGGACTACTACGACGGGAGCCATGCCGGGGCAGTCACCTACTACAACGACATCTACTTCGAGACCCTGACCAACGCCGCCCTGATGGCTGATGCGCTCGGGCAGCCCGACCAGGCCGCCTCCTATCGGCAGGAGGCGGCAAGTCTCCGGACGGCGATCAACCGGTACCTCTTCGATCCCTCCACCGGGCTCTACGAATTATCCGACCAGCAGCCGGCTGCCGTGGCCCAGGACGGCAACTCCCTCGCCGTGCTCTTCGGCGTAGCGCCGGCCGGGCAGGACGAGGCCATTCTCGCCGCGCTGGCCAGGACGCTGCCGTCGACGCGCTACGGCCCGCTGGCGTTCACCGCCAATGCCGGGCTGCAAAGCGGAGTCAGCCCGTTCGTCACCAACGACGAGGTGCGCGCCCTCTTCGCCAGCGGTGACACCGCCTCCGCCCTCTCGCTGCTGCAGAGACTCTGGGGATACATGGACGCCCCGGGGCCGGACTACACCGGGGCCGACTGGGAGCTGGTCGCGCCAAACGGTGCTCCCGGTTTCGGCGACGAGACGAGCCTGGCGCACGGCTGGTCCTCGGGCGCCACGGCCGATCTGTCCTCCTACGTCCTCGGAGTCCGGCCGACCACGGCGGGCTTCGACGTCTGGTCGGTCGACCCTCATCCGGGCTCCCTCTCGTGGGCCGAGGGCAACGTCCCGACGCCTCACGGCACGATTGAGGTTCGCTGGGCCCAACAGCCCTCGTCGGGCCGCTTCGCCCTGCAGGTGACCGCGCCGGGTCGGACCACCGGAACCCTGACGGTGCCGGTACCGCGGACCGGCGCAGTCGTGACGGTCGTGACGACCAAGGACCCTTCGCGTCGTCGTACCGAGAAGGCGATCACGGTGGCTACGGGTGCCACGTCTCTGCCCGTCTCTGTCGTGGGCGGGGCGACCTACGACGTGTACGTGGCGCCGTAGTCGCTGTGAGTGTTTGACTTTGATCAAATGTGGTGCTCACCGTGCCAACACGGACGCGACAAAGCGCGAAACTGGGTGACCCAACGATGAGGAGCGAGCATTCCAAACGGGGTCGGTGTACTAGAGATTTGGGTCACCTCGCGGGTCGGAGCGTGCAGACGCCATTTGTTCAAGTGCCGATCTGAAAAGCGTGAGGTCACCAGATGGACGCCGGTACCGACCACCCGAAAGGCCCACTCAGAGGGCGTACGAGCTGAGCGTTCGATCTTCGGGGGTTCCACGGCGTTCGAGGATTTTGAGGACTCCCGCTTCGGTCCGAATCGGCAGGCGCGTCCGATGACATCATCTTGCCTGCGGAGCTTCCTACGTTCGGAGTGGCTTTGCTTCCGGTACCGTCCCCCAGGGTCGCCACGCACGGCTCCCCCAACGTCCTGATCCTCGTGTCCTCCGCGCCCTGGGACCACCTTGTGTTCCGCACGCTGCTCTTTGCGATCGTGGCGGCGGGCAGCCCTCTCGCCCTTGCTTCCGTACTTGCCGTCGTCACCAGCACTCGAGGCCGGATCAAAGGCGCAGCGTTCGCCGTCGGATTTGTCACCGGTCAAACCGTATTCTTCCTCCTCGCCATCAGCCTAGGAACGACGACATTCGGTAACAGCGAAAACCATCCGACACTGATTGGCGCTCTCATCATCGCGTTCGGCGCAGCTCTGCTTCTGACGGCGGTACGCGTGCGCCGGAACCGGACCAAGCCGGTACGAATCCGAGGACCCAATCCTCGGAGCGAGGCGCTTCGTGCTCGACTCGCGAATCTGCGACCTCTCTCGGCGCTGGCGGCGGGAGCCGTGTTGGGAATAGGGGGTCCAAAGAGGATCGGCCTCACGATCGCCGTGACGGCCATGATCACGGAGTCCGGCGTGGCTGACGCAGCCGCCTTCGGACTCGGGGTGCTCTACGTAGCGGTCTCCACCGTTCTGGTGTGGGCCGCGGCGCTGTTCTACCTCCTGTGGGGTCAGCGAGCGACCGGATACCTCACCAACGCGCAACAGTGGATTGCGCGGCACAAGGAGCCGCTAACGTTTTACCCGTCCGTTGTGCTCGGACTGATCCTCGTCATCGACGGTGTCGTACAGCTCGTCGGGTGAGCCTCGAAGGTCGCGACGCGGACCTCCGTACGTTTGACGCTCTCGTCGGCCGCTCACCTGAAAACTTCTCATTTTCTAGGCGGATTGCATGCCCTTGTTCGCGCTTCGCCTGGACAAAAGTCTGCGATCACTCCGACAGCGCATGGGCCGCCTGGCCGTGCTGGTGAGCTGTGTGGACGTCGAGCTCGTCCTGCTCGGTGACGTGAGGCGTGATGTCGAACACCACTCTCTTGATCGTCCCGGAAAACGGGAAGGGCTTTTGGTCCTCATACGCGGGGTCGACGACGCCACCGTTATCTCGCCCGATGTCCATGCCGGCGTATGCCGAGAAGCGGATAGGAACCGTGTAGTCCATTCGCCCCTTCCCGATTTGGCGCTCATCGACGAACAAGGTCACGTCTCCACCTGTCGCCGGCTTCGCCGCGTCCGCCAGGAACTCCATGCGCACCGTGATTTCGCCGACGGGCAGGTTTTCTTCGGCGACTTGGGTGTAGACGAACACGCCCATCATCGAATACGTGTGAGTGAGTTTGCCGTCTTTGACATAGAGGGTGAATCCGCCGAGGTGATCGGCCTCGGCAACGATGACACCTTCAGCGCCCTGATCCGGTACAACCAGGTCCGCCGTGATGGTGTATGAACGGTTGTAGATCCTCGGGATCATGCCGGAAAGGACGTTCTGGACATCGCCCCGGAACTCGAAGACCGTATCTTCGGCGATCGGAGGCACGACACCGAAGAAAGCCGAGAGCGCCGCGAGCAGCGGCAACACCTTGTAGCGCTCCGCTTCTTCCCAGAACAGGTCCTTCAGCTCGTGCACCTTCTCGGGATGGTCGGCTGCGAGGTCTCTTGCCTGAGAGAAGTCGTCGGGCAGGTAGTAGAGCTCCGCAGGGCCGCTGTCGGGGTCCCAGACACCCGGTGCGAACGGAGCGAGCGCTTCGGGTGTGAGGTCCCACGGGATGCGCTCGGTCTTCATGGCCAACCACCAACCGTCCTTGTACATGGCACGGTTGCCGACCGTCTCGAAGTACTGCTGTGTTCGGTGCTCAGCCGCCGCCCCGTCCCTGAGCGATGCGCTGAACGACGAACCATGCATCGGCTCTTGCCCGATGCCGTCGACCGTATCGGGTTCGGGAATGCCGACAACATCGAGAATGGTGGGAGCTACGTCGATGACATGTGTGAACGGAGTGCGCAGGTCACCACGATCTTCGATGCTTGCGGGCCAGTGGACGACCATAGGGTTGCGGGTCCCACCCAGGTGCGAACCCACCTGTTTTCCCCACTGGAACGGAGTAGCCCCAGCCCAAGCCCATGCGGCCGAGTAGTGCGGATCCATGACGGCAGCGCCCCATTGGTCGAGCCCGCCGTAGCGCTCCGAGAGCTGGAGCTGCATCTCGTCGGTCAGCGGGATGCCATTTTGCATAGTGAGCTCGTTGAACGAACCCGTGGTCGTCCCCTCCATGGAGGCCCCGTTGTCGCCCCAGATCCACACAATGAGTGTGTTATCGAGTTCACCCAGCTCGTCGACGGCGTCGATGACGCGCCCGACGTTGTAGTCCGCGTTCTCCGAATACCCAGCGTAGACCTCCATCTGTCGGGCGTAGAAGGCCTTCAAATTGTCCGGGACGCCTTCCCATGCTGGAAAGGCCGCGTTACGAGGGGTCAGCTCGGCGTCAGAGGGGATCACCCCGAGCTCCTTTTGGCGAGCAAATGTCTCCTCGCGCAGCTGGTCCCAGCCCTGGTCGAACTTCCCTCTATATTTGTCGGCCCACTCCTGTGTCACGTGATGCGGCGCGTGGCTGCAACCCGTGGAGAAATAGACGAAGAAGGGCTTGTCAGCATCCTGGGCACGGACGCCATGCATCCACTCGATGGTCCGATCCGCCATGGCGTCGGGGAAGTAGAAGGGATCGTCCTTGTCGTAGTAGCCGTCGGGAGTCCCGATTATCTTCTGGTTCTCGGCCAGGCAGGGATCCCACTGGCTCGCGCCTCCACCCAAGATCCCGTAGAAGTAGTCGAATCCCCAGCCGTTCGGCCAACGATCGAAGGGACCGGCGGGACCCTGTTGGCCATCGGGCGTGAGGTGCCACTTCCCGAAGATGGCGGTGCTGTAGCCGTTGTCCCGCAAAATCCGAGGGAGCGGGGCGCAATCACGAGGTAGTGTCGCCGAGTACCCAGGGAAACCGCCGGAGAGCTCTCCGATGGAGCCGAAACCCACCGCATGATTGTTCCTACCGGTGAGCAATGACGCCCGGGTCGGAGAGCACAGCGCAGTGACGTGGAAGCGGTTGTAGCGAAGGCCGCCTTCCGCGACTCGGGTCAGGTTAGGTGTCTGAATCGGTCCTCCGAATGTACTCGGGTTCCCAAATCCGGCATCGTCGATCAAGACGAGGAGCACGTTGGGAGCACCTGACGGCGGCACCGGATGGCCGATCAGGTTCCAGTCGGGCTGCGATCCATCCAAAGTCTTCCGCACGGTCCCCGAGAAGGACGGCCGGCGGATCGGGAGATGGCTGCGGTCGACATCGCTCATGTGTGCCGTCCTCCATGTGACAGGTGATCGCACGTGAACAGCTGCGAGGTAGCTCTGGAGCGAGTCCAGAGCACCCTCCTCCGGGGACTACAGGGTGCTGGCTCTGCCACCAGAACGTCTGCCCGGTCGAACAAGTCAGTTTTGTCGCCTCTCACGACTTCCTCCCTTTTTCAGTCGACTGCAGGGCGGGCGATGATGTAGATGAGTGCACCGAGGACGGGCACGAAGAGGATCAGTACGGTCCAACCGGCTTTCGCCCCCCCGTGATGATCGGTACGCCGGAAATTGTCGACAAAACACCAGACGATAAAGAAGATCATTAGGAAAATGCCCGCGAAAATGAGCATGGTCCACAACAGGCTCAGCAATGGGTACGTGTAAGCAAACATGTATCTCCTCCGATGGGACCAGAGGGTTTGGCCCCTGAGTCGAGTATTGCGACGCAACGGTCATCCGTCATCACCCTCGTCGGGGTGATATCGCTTAGAATGCAAGTTGTAGCGACGGACGAGATACCCGGGGACGCAGCGCACCCGAACCTCGCTGAGGACGTCGACGACTCCCCGCCAGGGGGACACCGATCTGTATCTGGCCGCTTCAACGCTCACCGGTCTCGACCAACGCCCCTTTCTCATCTTGGGCCGATCGTCGAACGATCCTCCGAAAGGCGCGTGAGAACGACAGACCTCGTTCACGCCACACGAGTCCGACCACGGCGCCCAGGATGATTACGACGCCGATCGCGATCAACCAGGACATGAGGGCGAACACAACTCCGATCGGACCGTACTTCTGGTCGTCCGAAATCACGGTTCCAGAAAAGATGAACGAAAACACGACTTCCATTCCCACCCAAAAGATCGCGGTCGCTACCGCCGACGGAAAGAGAGTACGCCACGGTACCCGCGCCGAGAGCAGGAACCACATCGTGAACCACCAGTACAGCGTGAGACCGACAATCCCAAGAATCGCGACGAGCCACAGACCGACCGCGTTGTGCAGCCACGGTCCGGCGAGGGCGGCGACGGAGACCCAGCCAACTGTGGCCGCGAGCCACACGAACCGACGGAGGACGTCTTTGAGACCTCCCGGTTCCAGCTCAAAAGACCTCTCGTAGAGATCTTGTACCGCCGCTGCGGCTGCAATACCACCAAGAATGAAGAATAGGTAGGCGGTGCCGGTGACCGCATTGGAGGTCGTCGAAGACGAGGTGAACAGGGCGCTGACATCCTTCGCCGCCTGTTGGTTCAAACCAAGATGTCGCACCAAACCCGTGACCGTCGACTGCCCGACGAGCGCGTTTGCCACGATGATAAAGGGAAAGAAACACAGCAGCAGGATCGCGGCGAAATGCATGCCCTTGTTGATGAAGTCCAGGGCGTTAAGACGATCCCACAAGTGCTCAGCAGAGGACCCGGTGTAGGTGTCCTCGAACGATTTCAAGCCACGGCTTACTCTCTTCGGCAGGCGAATACCGAGGAACTCCCGCGCGGGTTCTTCGGTGGGGTTCATGATCGCCGGCCGGTAGGGGCGATGGCTCCGGTGGGCCAGACCGTCGATGCCCGCGGTTCAGCCATGGACGTCATCCACGTCGTCTCCTCACGAATCATCGGCGAGGGCGGGCTCTTCGGCACTCCCCGACTCCGGGTCCTGGGCGGACAGGCCTCGCCTTTTCGCCGGCTGGTACGAGTTGATGACCTTGGCCACGGCGGTGACCAAGAACAACTGGCCGATGAGCATTTCGGCCAAGGCAAAACTCTGGCCTGGATTCTCGGCCGGAACGAGGTTGCCATATCCCGTCGTAGTTAGGGTCGTGAACGAGAAGAACAGGTCTTGCGCGAACGTCCCATGTCCCTGGGCACCGAAGAACGGGGCCGGATCGTTCGCGGCGGCGACACGGTAGAGAAACGCGAAGAACATCCCGATCAGGAGATAGGCCGCCACTGCTCCCAAAACGGTTTCCTGATCCACCACCGGCCGCTGCATGAGATGCCGGAGAATCGAGACGGGCGCAATCAAATAGAGGAGACCGCTCACAGCGGGTAAGAACTCATCCGCGATGTCGCGATGGAGAATCAGAGCGAGGACAGCGGCAGCAACGGCGACAAGCAGGCTCACGCCGGCAACGATCCGCAACAAGCGTGGCGCTCGCGAGATGCGGAGGACGATCAAGACAGTGGCAATCTGCACCACGATGATGACTGATTGGCCCCACGGGGTCGTCAGGTTTATCGAGAGCACATACGTGAGCAGGATGACGATTACGACGCCGCCGTAGCTGTCGAACTCGACAATGGATCTCAGGGATGGAAGGCGGAAAGATCCGCGGGCGATGGTAGCTGTCACGGATCCCTCTCAACAAATGTTCGCGGGAAGTGACAACGATGGCGAATCTCTCGCTGCCCAGCGATCGGCGTCATGATTGAAGTTCGTCTACAGGGGCCCCGGGAGGCGTCCCGCGATCAGCAACGGTCGGCAAGGCCCCACTCGGTACTGTCTCGGCGCTTTTCGAGGCGCGCGATGCCGACAAGGCCAGAACGACCAGATAGGCGACCACAACGGCGACGATGATCAGAGGAGTCGTCGAGGCTCCGGCTTGGGAAACGACCATCGCGATGATGATGGAGGCTAAGGGAAGTCGGAGGATCGAAACGGTGGCAGCTCCCATCAGCGCCGCCACTGCGGGCGTTTCCGAAAACCCTGGAAGGTGGGCGCACAGTAGCCCGGCAACGATGCCCAGGAACATGGCCGGAAAAGTTGGACCCCCGCGGGCACTCCCCAGTGAGACGGCGTACGCAAGTCCTTTGAATACAAGAAACCACACCAGTGCAGACTTGGAAAAAGAACTTGCTTGGTTGACGACGGCGCCCATGGTGTCCTGACCGGAAAAGAGGATTAGATCTTCTGGCTTTCCGCTCAGGTGCCCGAAAGCGATGGCCAATCCGCCGACACACAGAGCGGCGAGGGGAACGATGACGAAAGTACGTCTGGACGTCGCCGCGCTGACCGTGAGCCCAATCCGCGCGATAGCAAAGATGGCAACGGCGAGGAGTGCGGAGAGCAAGATTGTCCAAGCGAATGCCGAGACCGTGGGTGAGTGGTATTTGGGCAGCGCCAAGGGTGCGATTGCATAGGCGCTCGAACTGAGACCCGTCAACGCACCCATGCCGATGAAGACCAGAGAACCGACGCCGGCGGCGAGCAAACCCGGTAACAGGATCACGGGAAGCATGGCTCCCCCTAGACCCGCAGCCTCGATGATGATCACCGCCCCGACGACGGGAGAACCGAAAAGGGAAGACATTGCAGCAAAACTCGCGGCCGCGGCAATGAGCGCGACCACCTGATCCGGAGCGCTTTTCCGTACGGATCGAACGGCCAGGATCGCCAGGCCGGTCGCAAGTGCGATCAGTGGAGCCTCGGGTCCGAGGACCATACCGAAACCGATCGAAGCCAGCGACGCCAGCAGAACCCCAGGGAGCTCAATCGGCTGCGTGGGAGGACCCGCCTTGAGGCCCTCGGCGGGTTTGTGACCACCGGCTCCGGGTAGGCGTGCAATAGCGATCGCGATCGGCACCGAAGCGACGGCCAGCACCAGCAAAGGCCACCACGTTGGTACCGGCGATAGGTTGAGCTGGTCCGGGAGATTCTTGTAGAGCCATTGTTGGATGTAGTGGATCAACTCGAGATAACCCCACGAAACCAGCGAGACCAACACGCCGATCACGGCCGCGAGAACAAGGAGAACGCGGTAGTCCTTCGTGCGAAGCAGGGACTCCGGATCGGGTAGTGCGGGGGGCTCAGCCGGTGGACGAGCTTCCATCAGTCAGGATCCAATGGTGGTGAATCGCTGGCACCGATCCATCACGTCGATTCCATCCTCAGCATCAGTCGTAGCCGCAACGATGGCGTTCGTTCGGCTGGACTTCATGGTCACGCCGGCTCCGTCTGCTGTAGAACCATCGCGAAGGTAACGAAAAGAGCATGATCGAAGACATTCCTCGGGTCTCGGCTGGTGGAGCGAGCCGTGCCATTCGTCATCATCTCGATGTCCTTACCTTCTTCGAGGCGCTCCGAGTCGTGCTGATTAGGGTTTTGACGCATGCGACTGCCGTCTCGGTCTGCTCTCACGAGAACTCAAGCTCAGCTTGATGCAGCAGGTTCGCGGGGAACCAGAGACGGAGTGCGCACTGTCACGCCCAGCACTTTGGCCTTTTCGGCGCGGAATTCCTGCTCCGTGATGACGCCTTCATCGCGGAGTTGGGCCAACTTCGACAGTTGGTCGGCTGAACTCCCACCCGTGCTTGCGACGTCGCGGACGTAGGTATCAAAGGCCTCCTCCTGTGCCCGGACGTCCCGCTCGGTCCTCTCCTGCATCTTTCCGCCCCGAACGATCAGGTATACGAGAACGCCAACAAGGGGGAGAAAGAGGACCAACAACACCCACATGGCCTTTGCGAAGCCTCCGATGTCGTGGCTCCGAAAGATGTCCCCGAAGACGACGATCAGGAGCCAGATCCAGACCACGAATCCAAAGAAGATGAGCATCGTCACGAACAGGCTGAGAAGCGGGTACGTGTAGGCGAGCATCGGTCCTCCATTCCCAGACTGGCGACAGAGCATTGTCAGTATGTTCGTATCCTTCGTGCGGGGTCATCACCCTCGAAGGGGTGATTCACGCTGATCCCGAGCGGCCTGTTTTCGCTCCTCGAGCGGTGGAGGGTTCGACGTGCTTCGTTGGTGATCCCAACTCTGATCGCGAAGACGCCTCAGATGGTGC
Source organism: uncultured Acidimicrobiaceae bacterium (assembly GCA_963767195.1). GTDB lineage: Bacteria > Actinomycetota > Acidimicrobiia > Acidimicrobiales > RAAP-2 > Bog-473. The sequence goes on from CAVYDA010000004.1 coordinate 185,002, forward strand.
GACGTGATGACAACGGTCGAACCGAGTCGACGGAGGGCAACCACCACGACATCGGCGATGCGTACGCCCTGGTGAATCCACGGCTCGCGGGCCGTTCCCTCCCGGCCTGCGCGGCGCTTCTCGTCAGCTCATAGGGCCACGGTGTCAACCACAGCCCGCTCCTGCCTGAGGTGGGGCGGCGCGAGGGTCACCAACTACACCTGGGTAATTGTCATCCTTCGTCATCTGTCGGCACGACGCTCACAGGAGTCCGATGGATCGGGCGTGGGCCACCGCGTCGGGCCGGGATGACGCGTCCAGCTTTCGGTAGATGCTCTTGAGGTGGGACTTGAGTGTGTTCATTGAGATGAACAGCTCTCCCGCGATTTCCCGTGTGGTGAGGCGCGTCGGCAGATAACGGAGGACGCCCTGCTCTCGGGCGCTCAGCTCGCCCGCTTCTGCCGGCGGTCTCGCGGACCGGTTCGCCTCCGTGCGCTCGGCGACGGCCAGAACGGAATCGGTATAGGCGTCGCGAGGCGACCGCCGAAGAAAGGCAATCATCTCCTCGCGAAGGCCCGACGGCTCATCCAATACGGCAAGGACGAAGCCATGCGAACGTCCAATTTCGATGAGGCGGCGGAGGTCATCCTCGTGCCGCACACCCAGGTGCCGTCCAATAGCTGTCCGGAGGGCAGCATGCTCGACCGCGAGACGTATGCCGAGCGTCGAGATTTCGAGGCTGTTCAGATTGGCATCCGCTTGATCGACTTGGCCCAAAGCCAACCACGTTCGCGCTTGAAGGAGACACCGAATAGACGAACCTGGGAGCGGCCGGACCAACTCCGCAGCCCGTCCCGGCTCGCCAAGGTCGATGCGGATCCTGGCTTCCAGAGTGTCTACACGCTGGTTCAGAGGGGAGCGCGATCCAGCCGGCAAGACCGTTCTCGCCCGTTCGAGGATACCGAGACCCTCGGCCAGCTCGCCTCGAGCACGATACAGGCGCGCCCTCTCGATGAGGCCCAACAGTTCGAACGGAGGTCGGACCCTCTCGCTTCGCCGAACCGCTTCTTCGATCAAACGTTCAGCCTCGTCCAAATGGCCGGCCTCTAGGTTGAGCTCTCCAAGCGTCAGGATGGCGTCAAAGAGGCCGAGATGGTGTTCGACACCTCGTAGACGTGCTGCGTCCACCGCAGCTTCCGCAGTCACTCGTGCCTCCCGCAGCTGACCCCGCTCGAGGAGGGCGCCAGATCTGATGCCCAGCAGGACGGCGCCGGTCACCGGGTCGGCGTGATCGAGAGCGGCATCACAAGTGGCAATACAAGAGTCCGGGTCCTCTTTGTAGAGGTGCGCCCGCGCCGAGAGGACGGGGAACTGGTCGAGGACGAAGTCTGTGCCGGGCGTCAGGCCCGAGTAGACGTCTCGCTCGAAGGCAAGCACCGGATCCGGTTCGCCGCGCATGCCGTGCCACTGCGCGACGACGCCAGCCAACCGGATGTCTAAATCGACATCCGGATCACCTGCCGCGCTCGACGCTTGGGCTAGCCACCAACCCTCCTCCTCGATTCTCCCCGCGAGCCCTAGAGCAAGGGCGTAATCGACCATTCGGGCACGGTGTGCCCTGATGTCCTCTACCGAGAGACGCCCAAGCCAGGTGGCATCGTCTCCACTTTGGCTGGCAAACCATTCGTGTGCCATGTGATCGTGCAGAAGCCCGAACGCTCGGTCAAGGTCACGGGCCTGTACGAAGTGATCCACGGCTGCCGCGTAGGACCCCGTCTTCTCGTACCACGTCCCCGCCCTTGCATGCAGCATCTTCGCCCGAGCTGGATCCCCGGCCACCAACTGGGCCTGCAGAAGCTCTCTGAAGAGCTGGTGGTATCGGTAACGAGGTGGGTCCCCCCCGAGTGGGACCACGAAGAGCCCCAAGCTCATCGCTTGGCGCACGAGCTGCCCACCGTCTTCGGCACCGAGGAGACAGTTCGCGAGCTCCACGTCGAACTCATCGACAACCGAGGTGGCTTGCAAGAACGCGACCATCGGCTCGGTCTGCTTCTCGAGCACTTCTTCGACCAGGAAGTCAGCTACGACTCGCTCACTCCCCGCAAATCTTCGAATGAACGAAGCGGGGTCTGGCTCGTTCTGGAGTGACAGCGCTGCCAATCGCACACCAGCCAGCCATCCCTCGGTTCGTCTGGACAGCGTGGCAACGTCATCGGAGGAGAGAGCGAGGCCGAAATGCTCCATGAGAGTGCCGGCATCCTTCTCCCTCAGCCGGAGGTCAGCCTCGCGGATCTGACTCAGCCGTCCCTGGGTCCGCCACCGGTGGAATGGCAGAGCGGGATCGACCCGGGTCGCGATGACGACGTGCTGGCTCTGGGGGAGTCGCTCGACAAACGTGGCCAGTCCGCCCTGGGCGGTGGGAGCGACGACGTGTAGATCATCGAGGATCAGCCACGTCGATCCTGACCACAGAGTCAGCTCGTTGACCAAAGAGGCGATTACGTCTTCGATGTCGTCGGGACCCTCGACGAGGAGGTCGAGTGCGTCGGATACGGATCCAGGCTCAACGCTGGCGAACGCCGAGGCGATGGACGTCCAAAGCCGGAGCTCGTCACGGTCCCACCGGTCACACGAAAGCCAGGCGCACCGAGCCTCGGGGTGCTCTGCGACCCAGGACGACAACAGCACCGTCTTTCCGACTCCTGGACTTCCGGCGACCAAGGTACAGGGAGATTGCAGGGCCGCGTCGAGTCGTCCCAGAACTTCGGGCCTTCGCAAAAAGGCGGCAGGCAGAGGGGGTGGAGTGAATTTCGTCACGGCCGGCTTGGCCCCGATCATTTGCCCAGGTTAACAAATCGATCCCTCAATCACCCGTCCGAGGGTGACGACGGGATCGCCATGGGTGATCACAATGGATTTTGCGAACCATGGAACCAGCGACCTATGTGATCACCTTCCGGGGCGAGGCGGGCGGGGCTGTACTTGCCGCCTTCGATGATCTCGAGGTCGCGGCCAATGAAGGATTTACCACGCTGCGGGTGGAAGTCCCGGACCAGGCCGCGCTGCACGGTGTGATCGAACGGATTCGGGCTCTCGGCCTCGAACTGGTCAACGTGCGCATGGTGAATGATGACAACGCTTGACCAAAAGATCATCTGCCAGGCGTAGTTCTGAGAATCGACGACGAAGTTTGAGCCGGTCCTTGCTCCGGAAGTCTTCGTCGAGTTCAATCTAGGCCGACGTCGTCGTCCCCCGGGGAAACACGGCTGTTCGCTCCGTCGCTGCATCCTCAGGTCAACTGTCGAATCACCCTTCGGCGGGTGATGACCCCGTCAAGCGGGACCTCCATACTGAGAGAACTTCGGCCCGAGCCCTGACGCCGACACTTCGCAAAACAAATGATGGCGGCAAGACTTCGGAACCGACGAGGGCATGGCACCAATTCGATCGGTGCCACCGCAGCCGACAACCCCTTCTCCAGTCCCCAAATCATGAGTGAGAAACGGAGACACACCATGGCCGAAAACGACTTGGACGAACTGGGACCGGTCGACTACTTGGTAGTCGAGTTCCCACCTGGCGCGTCGCACTTCACCGGTGAGATGGCGACCGAACTGGCTAAGTTGGTCGACGCCGGAACCGTGCGACTCTTGGACCTTGTGATGGTGACCAAGGACGAGCACGGGGAAATCGAAGGTATTGAGATCGAGGATCTCGACCAGCTCGACGAACTGCGAAAAGCCGAGACACAGCTGGCCGACTTGCTGGCCGCCGAGGACATCGTCAATCTGGCGGCGGCCATGAAGCCAGGCACCGTGGCGGGTGTGCTGGTTTGGGAGAACACTTGGGCGGCTCCGTTCGCCTCTGCGGCCCGCCGCTCTGGTGGCCAGCTCATCGCCAACGGACGCATTCCGATCCAAGCCATCCTCGCCGCCTTGGAGGCGGACGAGATAGCACAAGGAGGTTGATATGCCACTACGACCAGCCCGCGCCGGACGCAGAGGCGTGATTGGCGCCCCCGTGGCGCGTACAGCAGCTGTTGTCGGCACTGCGGCCGTCGTCACCCACGGCGTGAACCGCCGCCACGACCGACGCGAAGACCGACGAGACGACCGCCAGGACCGACGCGAAGACCGACGAGAACGCTGACGATCCTGGACTGAACAGGGTCGGGAACGAGGTCTTTCGCCGACGACGCCCGCTGGGTTAGCTGTCGCGGATCGGCCTCCAATTAGTTCTGCCAGGTATGACTGAATCTCACAGAGACCCAACGCGAACCTCCGCTGGTCGTCTGCCCAAGTGGCACAAGACCCGTCATCCTCGGAGTGTTGCGATCACGAGACCCAGTAGACGCAACCCTGCATGGTGGACGAACTGTTGTTGAGTCCCTCCGGGGGTCACCGCTTGGGAGAACAGGATGCTGCGGAACCGAATTCGGGTTGGGAACAACGCTTCGTCCGGGCCGGCATCTCACTTGCGGGCCGGGGCAGGCGCTTCGAAGCGCCGCCATGTGCTAGTTCTCGCCATCGCTGCCGCAGCAGCGATCGCGCTCAGTGCATGCGGTGGTTCGGGATCGACAAATCCGCCTGCGAGTCTTCCGAGCACGACGACTGGGTCGTCAACGCCGCCGAGCAAACCAGCTATCACGCTCCCGTCCACGATCCCCACCACCGAAGTACCGACGACGCCCACGACCGGGGCGCCGACGACGACCGTCCCGCCGACGACGCCCACGACCGTCCCGCCCACGACCGTTCCGCTGACGACGCCGACGACCGAGGCACCGACGACGAGCGTCCCGCCGACGACCGAGGCACCGACGACGACCGTCCCGACGACGACGCCGACGAGCACCGAATCTGTCCCGACGACAATTGCAACGGCGATCCCGTCGAGCTCCTCCCCTTCATCGACTCCTTGGGGCTGGATCGTGCTCGGGATCCTTCTCGTGGGTGGCCTCGTCGTCGCCTTGGTCCTTGTGCTCCATTCGCGGTCCCGACGAGCGGCTTGGACTGCATGGCGGCAGAGCGCCAGGCCGGCGTTGGAGCAGGCAGTGGTCGCCCGAAAGCTCCTCAGCGGGGATGAGGCAGACGGCGACTCGGAGCGACGAGAGGCCGTGAGGGCTCAGATCGAAGCCGCCGCGCAAGCGCTCGATGGGCTCGTGGAAAGCGCTCCCGATGACGCTTCCCAAAATGCTGCGTCTTCGTCCGCAGGGGCTCTGCGTGGCTTGATGTTCGCCGTGGAGGCAGACCGACTCCTGCGTTCGCGTGACAAATCACCGACTGCTGACGAACTTGCTCAGGCTGATGAGGCAATGCGCTTGAGGGGCCAAGAGCTCGATGCCGCGCTCGAGGAGCTCAGCAATCAAGCCCAACCGGAAGTAGGTACGGAGTCGCTCCCAGCGGGACTTCGTTGACGCTGCATATGGCTCGTCGACAGGATTCCCGCTTCGCCAACTTGCGTTACGACCTAGTCGCTGGCTCGGTGCTGGGCATCGAGAGCGTCCCCGATGGGCTTGCCACCGGGTTACTTGCGGGCGTAAATCCGCTGGCCGGCGTATACGGCTACATGCTGGGCACGGTAGGCGGAGCTGTCGCGACTTCCTCGACGTTCATGGCGGTCCAGGGTACGGGAGCGATGGCGATTCTGGTAGCCGATGTAGGAGCCGTGCACCAGGCAGCACAACCCGACCGAGCCCTCTTCACCCTGACCTTGGTGACCGGGGCCATCATGATGGCGGCCGGTCTGCTCAAGCTGGGCGGTTTGCTTCGCTTCGTGTCGAACGCGGTCATGGTGGGATTCATTAACGCCGTCGGCGTGAACATCGTTCTCGGGCAGCTGGCAAACCTCACCGGTTACAGCTCACCCCTCGGCTCACGTGTAACTCGGGCTCTCGACACGCTGTTCCACCCGGGCCGGCTCCATTGGCAGTCCGTGGTCATCGGGGTCGCCACCATGGTTCTCATTGTGGTGCTCGAGAGATCCCCTCTCGGTCCTCTCGGCTTAGTGGTGGCGGTAGTCGTGACATCCGCGGCCGCCATAGGGCTGGGGTGGGATGTGGCCAGAGTGCACGACCTTGGAGCCCAGCTGGGCACACTCCCCCGCCCCGAATTTCCTGACTTGAGCTTGGTGCCGTCCCTACTTATACCGGGGCTGTCGCTTGCGCTTGTTGGCCTCGTCCAAGGAGCCGGTATTACGGCCAATTTCCCCAACCCCGATGGCACTTTCCCTGACGCATCGCGGGACTTCATCGGCCAAGGTGCCGCCAACGTGGCGTCTGGAGTCTTTCAAGGAATGCCGGTGGGCGGGTCGGTGTCCGCTTCATCGCTCAACAAGGCGGCCGGCGCACGCACGCGTATGTCCCTCGTGATCGCTGGGGCAGTAATGGCAGTAATCGTCCTCGTCTTCGGTCGGCCTATCGGAAATATCGCCATGCCCGCTCTTGCCGGTCTCTTGATCGTCGTTGGCTTTCGGACGATCAAGCCGACAGACCTGGCCTCCGTCTGGAAAACCGGTATGGCGCAGCGGGTCGTGCTGGTGGCCACGTTCCTACTGACGATCCTCATCCCATTGCAGTACGCGGTCCTCGCGGGCGTCGCCATATCCATGGCGCTGTACGTCGTTGGACAGTCGAACAAAGTGACCGTCAGACGACGTTTGTTCATGGAGGATGGGCACACGGTCGAAACCGACCCGCCCGACGAACTTCCCGCCCGCGAGGTGGTCATACTCCAACCCTACGGCAGCCTATTTTTCGCCGCTGCCCCGCTTTTCGCCAGCACCCTCCCTAGGCCTACGCCCGAGTCACGTAATAGCGTGGTTATTCTACGCCTGCGGGAACGCAGCGACATTGGCTCGACGTTCATCGACGTTCTGCGGAGGTACGCGCAAGACCTCGCTGGCGTCGGCTCGAAGCTGGTCGTCGTGTCACTGAACGAGCGGCTCGCCGAGCAGTTTCGTGTCTCCGGTTTGGCCGGCCTCATCGGAGCAGAAAACATGTACGACTCCACGGACCGGATCGGTGTCGCACTGGAACAGGCGTATCGGGATGCACTCGTATGGGTAGCGGCTCGAGAGGAGGATGGAAGCGCCTGATGACCCCGGCTCGGTCGGTCCGGCGCCGCGCGAGAAGGGGGGATTCCGTTCAGTGGTGACGACCCGCGACGAGCATTTCGAATCTTCGCCTTCACAGCTCCGAGCAGGGAACAGTCACGAACGTGAGTCATAGCAGCCGTTCACGTTCAATTGATTGATTAGAGGCGAAAGCCAGCGTCCATGCCGGACTGCCAGGAACCCAGGTCATACCAACAGGGGGCGTGGAATGACAACCTCGCACTAGCTAGAAGGCAGAAGACTCGCCACTATGGCGACCATCACCGTTCCCATCGTGGGCCTCCTCAGACTCAATTGCGAGAGTCCGCTTTTTCCAGGGCCAGACACCATCAATTTCAACAGCGAGTGACCAGCTGAGCACAATCCTGACCAGAACGATGGTGGCGAGAACGGCCACGCTCTCCGGACTCTGGTCGACTATGACCGTCCTGATGATGTCAGCGATGATCAGGATTTCCAGGCCTAGCAAGATGACTCGTCCGAGATGCTTCCGGAAATAGTGATACGCCCGGGCACGCCGAGCGGGCATCAAATAGAGCACGCCTGAGTGAATCAAGACCAGCAATCCACCCAGTACCAGGATCGCCACTCCCACGCCCTCGACCACCTGGACGATGTTCTCGACATTGTGATTGAAACCCAGGCCGACCACGCCTACCACCCCTGCTCGCGTGGCATACTCAGAAACTACTCCGACCAGCATCGTGGGGGCGGGATTTGCCAAGCGATCCATCGAGATCGCTCGCGCTCATTGGACAAGTACCGCACCGCGACTGCTGTGGGGCCGGGAATGGCGTCGTCGCCCGGCGCTGGTGAGACTCGAGGGCTCGAAGCGCTTGCGTCGCGAGCCGGTAGCTCCGTTGTCGCACGCTGGACCGCTCGGTGAATCACCCTTCGGCGGGTGATGACCTCGCCGAGAGGGACCTACATACTGAGAGAAAGGACTCGAGCCTGACGACAGTCTTCACCAGACAAATGGTGACGGTGCGGCTTCGGAACCGACGCGAGCGGCGACGACTCGAAATGGTGCCGCGATACTCGACGACCCGTTCTCCAGACCCGATCATGAGTGAGAAATGAAGATAGACCATGGCTGAAAGCGAGGTGGACGAACTGGGGCCGGTTGATTGCTTGGTCGTCGAGTTCCCACCCGCCGCGTCGCACTTCACCGCAGAAATGGCCGCGACCGAACTGGCCGGGTTGATCGACGCCGGAACCGTACGCCTCTTGGACCTTCTGATCGTGGCCAAGGGGGAGCACGGGGAAATCGAAGGTATGGAAATCGAGCAGCTCCACCAGCTTGACGAACTGCGAAGCGCCGAGACTCAGCTGGCTGACCAGCTGGCCGCAGAGGACATCGTCAACCTGGCCGCGGCCATGAAGCCGGGCACCGTGGCGAATGTGCTGCTTCGGGAGAACACTTGCAGGCTCCGTCCGCCTCTGCCGCCCGCCTCTCCTGCGGGCACCTGATCGCCAATGGACGCATCCCGATCCAAGCCATCCTCGCCGCCTTGGAGGCGGACGAGATGACCCAAGGAGGTTGACATGCCACTACGGCCAGCCCGCGCCGAACGCAGAGGCGTGATTGGCGCCCCCGTGGCGCGTACCGCCGCAGTCGTCGGCACTGCGGCCGTCGTCACCCACGGCGTGAACCGCCGCCACGACCGACGCGAAGACCGACGAGACGACCGCCAGGACCGACGCGATCGCTGACGATCCAGGGCTGAACCGCATCGGGAACGAGGGCTCCGCCGACGACGCTGGCTCAGCTCAATGCCGTTGATCCATCTCAGAACAATCGCCGAACGGAGAGGTAGGAGGTAATAGACATGGGAATGGTACGCCGCAGGACTCGCCGCCGAACAATGATGGTCGCGGGCGGAATGGCATACGGAGCAGGGAGGAATCGCGGCTCAAGAGGAGGACATGGGAGCCTACGACGAGCCTCCGCCACCCGCTCCGCCACCGCCGGCAGCGAGCGCCGGCGATTCGGCCGGCGAACTGGAGCGTCTTGCGTCCTTGCACCAATCCGGCGCCCTCTCCGACGAGGAATTCACCGTCGCCAAGCAGAAGGTCCTCGGCGCCTAGCGCCGCCACCAAGCCAGAACGAGGAGTATCCATGGTTGAGCACCCCCGCGCTGCCACGTTGCGACGCGCCATCGAGATCTTCATCTCACCCAATGACGACAATATTGCGACGTTGGATCAGTTGATCACTGACGACGCCACAATTTGGACACCGAACATGCTGGCCGTGGGCCTGTCGAATCTTCAGGCGAACCTGCGCTTCCGCGAATCGGCCTTCTCTGATGTCGACATCCAGTTCGATACTTTGGACATCTTCGGGAGCAGGGGACTCGCCGAATTCCGCGTTGCGGGGACCTTCTCCGGGTCGTTCGTTATTGATGAAGCGGTGGTGATCGAGCCCAATCATCAGAAGCTTCTTCTCGGCGCGGCGGCGGTCGCAGACTTTGAGCAGGCGAAGATCAAAGCAGTGCGCGCCTACTTTGACGACGCCAGCCTGCTTGAACAGATGCTCGCGACGTAGGTGGCACCCAGCTACATAGGTCATGGACGACTCTTACGGCGTCGATTTCGAGGATGACCCCGACCCACGCGATCTCGCGTTTCTCGAGGATCGCATGGCGCAAGCTGCGGTCGCGGCAGCCGGTGTTGGTGACGAGATCGAGTTCGCGGCTCTCGTACGCAAGGATGGGCAAATTGTCGCCGGAGCATCGGGCGCCATCTGGGGCGGGGGATGTCAGGTTCATGCCGTGTGGGTCGACGAAACACTCAGACACGTCGGCATCGGGCGAGCGCTGATGGCAGGCGTGGAGCGAGAAGCGAAGCTACGAGGGTGCCGGCTTGTCATGGGTTTGACATATGACGTCTTGATAGACGACTTCTACGACCGTCTGGGGTACCGAACGGTCGGATTGCTGGAGGATTGTCCGGCTGGGACCACAACGCGGTGGTATTGCAAGGATCTTTAGCAGAGTCGCACCATCCGGTCTGTAGCGACCTCTTGGTCTGGTAACTCTGCGTTCTTTATGAACTTCGGTTCAGGAGTTCCCAAGTGAGACCGTCGGGAAATCCGGGAACTCGACGGTGATAGTCGAGCCGGAGGACGGATTCAGCACTGACTTCGATCGGATCGGATACAACCCAGACCGAAGTCGCCCAGCTCGAAGCCGGCCACGTCCAAGGATCGAGTGTATGCGAGATGTCCTCGTACAGCTCGGCGCGGAACGTGAGGGCGATGCCGTTCACCCGCCCGGGCGGCTCAACGACAACGTCGGTCGACGCGTGCACTGATGGCTCATCGAGCACGGTGAGGTCGACCCTCGCTAGCTCTACGGGCGGACCGACCGGCGGCCAGGTGGCGACGACTTCGCCCTCAGTGATCGTGTGGGTCGGGCCAGGAATCGCGGATTCGAGCAAGGGAGTGAAGTCGATGCCGTAGAGTGCACGCCATCGATCCACTGCGGATCTGCCGAAGGCGCGCTGTCTGACCTCGGCTTCAGGCAACAAGATCGGGCGCGCAATCAACGTGAGCGCGTGCGGGATCATACGGGCTCCCGGCTTCAACAACCGACGGCGTGCATCGAGCATGGACTCGAGAATCTCCTCTTCGAGTGGCTCGTTGCCAATGACCTCCGCGACCAGTAGATCTGCCAGCTCGGGCAACTCGGTAAAGCGAGACCAGCCAGGGAGCAGTGTGACCCGGTCCTGTACCCCATTGAGCGCGAACACCCTCGCAGCAACCGCCGCGATGTCGCTGGCTTCGACTGCGTAGACGCGCCGAGCACCAGCCCGGGCGGCCGCCAGGGCGAGAATTCCGCTCCCAGTACCTATATCGAGCACGACATCATCCGGGCGGACCGCCGCTGCGAGGGCCGCGAGGTAGTCACCCGTCCTGCGTTCATCGTGGAGCATGCGAGCGTGTTCGACGGGATCAGCCCACCCACTCGTCGGGGCTCGCCCAGCATCGTGCGAGACCAATGCGCTCTCCTCAATGAGCATATTGAGGACGCTCATTATCGGCGCAAAGTCCGTCGAATGTGCCTGCTCACGCTCGAGCTGCTCAATGGCGTCGCCGAGTCGCATTGGCTCCGAGAACAGGGACAAGACCCCAAAACCCCTCGGTCCGATGTCGATGACAGTTCCCACCGGCGAGTCGACTATGACGTGTCCCGCGGAGTCGTATCGAGTGCGGATCCCAGGTGCGAGCTGAAGAACGGAATCTGGTGAAAGGTTCATGTCACACTCGCCGATAGCGAACTCGTTGCGACTCGCTCTTGGAGTCCCCAGTCGTTGGAACCCATTTTACGTTGGACGCGGCGAGAGCGAAGATGAGTCCCGCATTCAGCGGTGCAACAAGTCCCCAGGTCTCCCCGGTCCGCCCGGCTGCGATGGTCGTGTGCGACGTTCTTATCGAAGGGCCAAGTTGCCGGCTCCTCCTGTGCAACCACACGGCGCAGCCTATCCAACGGAACAGGCAGATCGCGCAGCGTCCGAGGTCCAGTACCAATGCTCAATAAGGGGCGGTGTGCTGGAGCTTTGGCGACTTCGCTCGAAAGTCGGAGTGTGAAGACTTCGGATTGCAGCAACCAGACTGGCCCGACCACTGAACACCGCAAGAGTGCGCCGGATCAAGGTCGAGTTCGAGGCTCCGGCTACCCGGACTGAGGTTGTAGCCCGCACCGTTCCAACTGCGTGCTGGCGAATGCGTCAAAGCGGCTCAGCGCCCGTACGATCTGCTGAGGCTTTCCACTTCTGAAGCTCTCGTCGTAGCTGGCCAACGCGATGCGAAGCTGAAATGTCGGCGCGTTGGCCAAGGACAACTCGACATCATGACGGAGCTGAGCAACGTCCTCCCCGGCGCCGTTGCCAGACGAGATGCCGGGCGGGCCTTCTGTGACCTGGAGAACCTCGACTCCAACCACGCGATCCATCGGATGGCAAAAGGCGGATGACCATGCGTTGGCGGAGCGCAGTACCAGGTAGACGGCCCCTCCCGCAACAAGGAGGATGATGACAGCAGCCAATGTCACGCCCTTCTTCATGGTGCTCGTCATCTGCCCGTCCGCATCGGTAGACCTTTCTCGTATCTCCGTCAAAGTACTCAAGATTCTCTGCCACGATTCGAGGAACCGATCCTGCCCGCAGCCGAGGCCGGAGATGGGCCGCTGACTCGCCGAGGGTTGCTGAGCTGCCAGCTGCGCTCTCTCGTGAAGCCAGTAATTGACGGATCTACGGCTTGTCGTGACGATGCCGCGCAGGAAGGCAATGACTGCTTAAGCGTTCTACCATTTTGGTCTAGACGGTGGCATCACAGACAGCCGCCGGTGTGGCCCGCTTCCGAGAGAGAAGAGAAGAGAGGAGAGGAGCTAACCGAAGCAGTGCGCCGACCGGAAGAACTGATCGAGCCGCGCGACACCTCGGACGGACCCTAGTGCCGCGTCGGAACACGTGTGCGTCGTTGGTGGCGTGACTCCGAGCCGGCGTTCTGAGACTCAGCCGTCCGGGTGGCGCTAGGCAACTCGTTCCTACCAACTCGGAAGGCCGAGTCAGTCACTGCCTACCTCGCCGAGAAACGCTCGGGCTGCTCGCTTCGAACTGAACGTGTGCAACACCGCGTGCCGTCCGTGCTCGGAGATGATCGCGCGTTCTCGCTCAGGTTCCTTACGGCGATCCCGCCAGTTGACCCAGACCGCTCGCCACTCATCGCGCAACCGTTGGATCACAGAGTCTTCGCAACCGTCGGGCATCTGAGTGCCAGCCGGCCTTCGAACGCCGCGCACGAACGCACGAGCGGCGCAAACCCACCACGGCGTATTGAGGACGACAACCGTGTCCGCTCGCTCCAGGCGAAGATCGAGCGTCTCACGATAGTTGCCGTCGGCGATCCAGGCGTCGCCCGCCAGCAGGCTGCGTTGCTTCATCCCCCACTCGTCATCCGACGGCTTTACCCATCCTGGCTTCCAATAGTGGAGGTCGAGATGGATCAGCGGTAGCCCGGTCCTCGCCGACAGGGCCCTCGAGAATGTGCTCTTCCCGGACCCTGGCATCCCCGTGACCACGACGCGACGGCCGACAGCCCCCGATGCGTTGCCCATCAAGACCAGTCTCCCAAAGTACGCTGGAGGAGGCCAACCATTGCACTCGGCGTTCCGACTGGTGATGGCGAATTGCGGCAACCATTGGCCGGTGCGACCACGTGAGAAGGGCCGCCAGCCGCGCCAGCCGCCGTCCTTGATAGGAGACGATTGCGATGTAGTGAGCATTCCAACGAGAGCCCGGTGAATGCGGCCGTTTCCAACTCGCACGCCTATCACGCGTCCACCGCATGGCGCACCATTCGAGCACAGTGGTCGCCACGGCCGAACGCGTACGAGTCAGAAACTTCACCGACGAGACAAAAGCGACCCATTGCTCCGGAAGACCCGATGAGTATCGCTCTCGGTGGTCGAGTGATCTCGAGAGCAGGATCCAAGCGTGCCGGCCGAAAATGTTTCGCTCGGCGTTGCTTGATCTCCCTCTTCAAGGTCGGAGCGAGGGCCGGGCTTGCCGATGATTCCGGAGCTCCGATGACGAAACGCGGCAGTGACGTTCAGGTCCTGCGGGGATGGGCTGCCTTGGCTGCCTGTTCGATCTGCGCCCGATGGTTCTCCCAGAAGGCCGCGTCTCGTCCGTGCTGCGCCACGCTCCCCGCGTCGAAGCCGACCGCGCCGTCCAATTGCTCCCGGAGGATGTCGGCGTGCCCTGCGTGCCGATTCGTCTCGGTGAGCACATGGACCAGGACGTTGAATAGCTTGACGTCCGGGCGAGGCCACCAGGGCACGTGGCCAGGCGCGTCAATGTCGAGCGCGGCGATCGTCGCGCCCGAATGCTCCCACGCTCGCCGGTACCGACCGATGACCTCGGCGCGCGACTCTTCTGCAGCAGCCCACATGAGGTCGCGGTGGCCGGCGGGGTCGTTCCACCGGCGCCACTGCCCAGGGAACGGGCGTCCGAACACGTCTCCGAAGTACCAGGCCTCGGAGATCGACAGGTGCTTGACAAGGCCGAGGAGGTTGGTTCCGGTGTATGTGAGAGGGCGGCGAACGTCGAACTCGGAGAGGCCTTCGAGCTTCCAGAGCATCGTCTCCCGCACGTCACTGAGATCGGTGTGCAGGTACTCCTTCGTGAAGTCATCGTTCACAGGATCCAAGCCTGCCACCCGACAACCCGGAGTTTGCGGCGATCCCGGCGAAGACACAAAGTGGCACACCATTGCGTGACGCGACACGACGTAGAAGCTCGATTGTTGCGACCACGTTCCGTTCGGGGTAGCCCGACGGAGTTGGAACATGTTCTCGTTGCCAGTGACCATGGCCAGTCCCTGCTTTGAGCACGCACCGTCCACTCCGAGGGTTCGATTGGCCTCAAGAGGCGCTTGACCTTCGGGAGGAGACGTCGCGAACCGGAACCATCCGATCCCCGCGCCCCAATCTCGATGACATCGCCGAGCGCAGGCTGTCTGCGACATCGAGACCCTCTGGAACGATCGTGGTTACGACTTGGCCATCACGTTCACTTGTCTTGCTGAAAGTCAGCTGAGAGGAAATCGTCGCCTCGTGACGCTCGCTCCTAAGCTCCCTCGGAGATACAGACATCCCTTTGTGCCAACAATCAAGAAAGGCAGGATGGACGTGTCGACGATCTTCTATTCGGTTTCTCTTACACACAGCGGTGGACTTGGATGGGCCACTCACAAGGTCACGTTCGAGGAAGGGCCGATCAATGCGCACTTCATGCTCAGCGCGTACAGCGTCCAAAACGACGAGAGTTACGTCTCCTTCGAGCCGCGTTTCGCGTACGCCTACATCGAGACCCCAGAGACTCCCTCGGCGACGTTCGCCGGGGTGTCGGTCCCCATGGCCAACCAGCTCACCGACAACTCGGTCTGGTTGACCACCGATTGGGTCACGTTCCTGCTCGAAACGGAAAACGCCACTGCGGGGGCTGTCGGCGTGATCTTCGATCGCCGCCCGGACGGGGTAGAGGGACAGCGGCGCGTCGTTCGGGCGATTGACTTCGCTTTGCACGACGACGATGGCGTTGTGCACGGTACGCACCGCGAAGTTCAGCTCGAGGGTGGAAGGGACATCGACGTCGACGAGGTTCGAGACATTGCCCTGGCACGAGGAGAACAGCGAACGGGTCAACCGCTTCGAGCGGCCGCTATTGATCGCAACCAGATTCCAGCGGGCGTCTCGTACAAGATCGACCCGAAGACGGGAAGAATCCAGCCTTTGTGACGAGGGTCCTTTGTCACACGGCCCCCTAGACATCGTTGAGGTACCAAGCGTTCCATCGGCCGCCTGGCGGGCCGCGACTCATCGGCTTTCCTCTTGCTGTCCTCAGGCGAGGCCGTAGAGATTCGCAGCGTTGTCGTGTAAGACCCTGGCTACCACGTCATCCGCGAGACCATCGAGCGCCTTCGTTGCGTACTCGCCGGGAGACACCCCGATGCTGGCCGGCCCGGGGTGTTGGCACGTGGGGTGCGGAAAGTCCGTCTCGAAGAGCATGTTGTCTGGGAACTGCTCGATGGCGAACCGCGCGGCGTCCTCCTCGAACCAAAAGCATCCGTAGATCTGACGGCGGAAGTATTCGGACGGCAGCAGGTCGTACTCGGGATGCGCCACGCGGATCGCGCTGTTTCCCCACTGCCAGTCGAACGTCTCGAGCACACCAGGTAGCCAGCCGACGCCCGACTCTACGGAGACGAAGCGCAGCTCCGGGAAGCGATGACACACGCCGCCGAAGACAAGGTCGGCGAGTGTCTCGATGTTGTCCATGATCATCAGCGCAGAGACCTTGGGGAACTTAGCCTGGAAGCTGAGATGCGGATCCTTGGCGAACGGCGCAGTGATGTCGCCGCCACCGATGTGGAAGGTGACCGGGACGTCCGCGTCCTGTGCGGCAGCCCAGAGACGGTCCCAGTGCGGGTCCGAGAGCGGTGGCTCGCCGTGCGATTCGGGGTGGTTGCAGAAGTTCATCGCCTTGTGACCGTTGTCGACGCAGCGCTCAAGCTCCGCGATTGCGAACTCCAGGTCCCAGAATGGCGTGGACATAACCGGAACCAGCCGCGAGGGGTCGGCCGAGGTCCATTCGACAAGGAAGTCGTTGTATGCGCGTACACAGGCCGTGACCAGCTCGCGGTCACCGAGCTTCAGGAAGTACGCCGATCCGAATCCGGCGACATTCGGATAGAGCACCTGCGCATAAATGCCCTCGTCGTCCATGTGCGCCAGGCGGGCGCCGGCGTCGTAGGCGGACGGCGCGATCTCGTCGTAGGTCCGGGGGCCGTCGGGAACGTAGCCGTCCCAGCCTGCGATGGCCGTGTTGCCCGGTGTGTTGAGAAAGTTGCCCGCGGCCACCCAGATGTCGTTACCGCGGACGTTCACGACGTGAGGGATGGCCTCTCCCCACTTCGACGAAACTCGTGACGTCCACAAGTCGGGCGGCTCGGTCAGGTGTGTGTCGGCGTCTACGACGAGATAGCGCTGGAACAACTCCGCAGGCATGGCTTCGCCTCCAGTCTCTACTCCTCTGAGGGTACCGCGCGTGAAGCGGATCGCGCTGCCGAACCGTCAGACCGGCGTCCTTGCTCATCCCATGCGGTCCCCGTTGTGCACGATCGCTCGACCGTGTGCCCGCAGACATTTCGGCAATGCTGACCAACGGCTTTGAATCTCGCCCGAACCAGCCGTCGAACGACCACTCCGACTCGGCAAGGGGCCGCCGCTCCCGTGGCGCAGGAACGGCTCCGTGCCGAGGGAGCACTCGGTAGCGCAATTGGAGGGGCGGGCCACTGGAACCCGGTGCTAACGTGCCCGAACCCGGCCGGGTGTAAAGCCAGTCACCGAAAGGTCTTTTGAGAATGCAACTTTTCCGGAAGGTCGCGATACCGGCTTCGATCGTCGTGGCGTGCCTGAGCCTTTCTACCGTGGCAGCAGGCGCAGCCGCACCAGCGTCGAGCCTGTCGCGGCCACTTATCCCGTTTAACGGAAATGGGCCACAGGTGAGGCCGAACGGAATCCCTGTCACGTACAGCAGTAACTGGTCTGGATATGCCGCCGTGCCCAAGACGGCGGGGCAGACCTTCACCTCGGTCGTCGCCAACTACAACGTGCCCTCGGTGGCGTGCGCCAACTCCCCCGACTCGTTCTCCTTCCACTGGATAGGCCTGGACGGATGGGCAGATCAGACGGTCGAGCAGGATGGCATCTCCGCCAACTGCAAAGGCTCTTCACCGCGTTACAACGCGTGGTACGAGATGTATCCGGCGAACTCCCACTTCGAATTCCGGGTCAGCCCGGGTGACGCCATCGAGTCCTCCATCCGTTATCTCGGCCATGCCAAGTACGAACTCTCCCTGAAAGACGTCACCAGCAGTCAGGGGTTCGACTTGGTCCAGACCTGCCCCGTCTCGGTGTGTGAGAATTCCTCGGCTGAGGCGATCACTGAGGCTTACTTCTTCAATCGGCGGTTCGCCGGCACCAGCGACTTCGGCGACGAGCACTATGAGGGAGCGATTGTGACCGACAGTGCCGGCGATGTCGGTGGCCTGTCCGACCCCAAGGTGTGGAAGACCGACGAGAGCATCGCCCTCGGGGAATACGGGGATGTCGACACCACGCCCGGCCCGCTCGCCACTGCGCACGGACTGGGTGCTTCCTCTGCGTTTTCGGTCTTCTGGAGCCGCGAGAACTGACCACGCCGAGGTGCACGCGAGAGAATCGCGCCAGCTGCACCGAGCGGGAGTAGACGTACTCCAGTTGTCACATAGTGCTTCCTTCGATGCTCGAGTCACTTTGTCGGAAAGCGCGTCGGCGAGACGTTGGTGGAGCCACATCGCGACGTCGACTGATGAGTCCAGAGGATCACGTCGATCTCCCCTGTACCGGAAAGGTGGGATGAGGTACTCGGGCTTGCTACTTCGGACCGTAGTAGCGAGCCTGCCATTCAAAGACCACTCGCAACCGGCCATCAAGCGAGCGTTGCACCTCGCTCGTGCGGAGGTAGCGATGCTGCTGGCCGTCAGTCATGACAATGCACAGTTCATCCGTCTCCCTCTCGATGGAGTGTTCCTGTCCGTCCATGGGGCCGAGCATGAACACGGCAGTTCTCGTTGGGTCGCTTTCGAGAGACTGAGACATCCACTACAGGATCTCAGAGAACAGTTCCCGTCGCAATGGAGGTGCCGCGTCCGCCGGACGGAGTGGGCAACTCGGCCTCCCGACCCTATGACGATCGTTCCAGACGGACCAATGAATCCAGAGTCCCCTTCGGCGGTTCTGTACCCGTAGGACCCCTGCCGCAGCGTATGTTCTCGCCACATGGAACAGGCTCTCGCCGATCTGACCGGTCCGGATCTGCGCGTGCTTTTCTGCGGGATCAATCCCGGGACACTCTCGGGTGACCTGGGCCTGCATTTCGCCCGCCCGGGTAACCGGTTCTGGAAATTGCTCTGTGCCGGTGGATTCACCGAGTTGGTCCTCTTACCTGCCGAGCAACACATTCTGCCTGGGCTCGGTGTAGGCATAACGAACCTCGTGGGGCGGGTGACCGCTGCCGCCAGCGAACTCAGTGTCGCCGAACTGCGTGCAGGCGCAACGCAGCTCGAGGCCAAAGTCCGGAGGCTACGGCCCCGCTGCGTTGCGTTCCTCGGGCTGCAGGCGTACCGGACCGCGTTCTTTAGACCGGAAGCCGTAATCGGTCGCCAGCCCGAGCTCCTCGGCGGTGCTCTCCTTTGGCTCCTACCCAACCCGAGCGGTCTTCAGGCCCACTACCAGCTGCCCCAAATGATTGAGATGTTCAAATCCCTCTTCGTTGCTACCGAGGCCGCCTGATCCCTTTGATTTGCACGGGTGTCCCCGGATGTTGATCGATCACGGCGCCCCACGGTCGCCCCGTAGGCCGGGAAGGCGACGCACGTGCCAAGGGTCGGAGACGGATTCCCCGATACGATGGGCCAGCTGCCCGGAGTCGCTGCACCCGGGACCGCACTGGAGTGATCGTGAGTATCGATGGAAACGCCGATTCAAGAACAACCTCAAGCTGGCCTCCCAACGGCGATCGACGAGAGCCGATAGTTCGGTTTCTTAGAGCCCACGGTGCTTGTGACATTGCTCACCTGAACGGTGGACTCCTCGAACATCTTGAGCGAACGGAAATGTTGCTTCGCCGGTGGGGTTGTTCCGAGACGGTCTCCTTGGCTGGTCTCTGCCATGCCGTTTACGGAACTGACGGATTCCCCGAGGCGTTGCTCACAGTTGAAGAGCGCCATGTGCTCTCAGGAATGGCGGGAGCTGACGTCGAAGCATTGGTGTACCTGTATGCGTCGTGCGATCGTAGGTTCACCTACCCGAGGCTGAGCGAGAGTCGGGTGGACTTTAGAGACCGGTTCACTGGTCGGAGGTTCTCTCCAACCGTGGGCCAGCTCCGAGACTTCGTTGACCTCACCCTGGCGAACGAGACCGATGTGGGATTGGTTGGGAGGAACCACCGGGAGCCAGCGGAGTGGCTACTCACCATGTTCGAGCAGTTCCAACACCTAGCCAGCGCATCGGTACGGGAGGGATTCGATCGTCTCTTGTCGGCGAGAGGTCTCTAGAGATCCCTGTCGTGGAGAGTTCGCGCTCAGTTCGTGACGGACGGACACCCGTCTTACTCGTCGGATTGTGTTACGACCTGTTCCATCCGCCCCATTGAGTGCACATGAGCGTGTTCGTACAATCCTCATAACCGGACTGTCCCTGCACCTAGCCCTTGACATCGGCGAGGTTGACCGCACCCATTCATCTCCGACCTCTCGAGCACGAAGGTATTTGCCACGAGACAAGCTCTCAAGCTGCCGCTCGAGCGTGGCCACCTGCCGTTGAAGCTGACTCGGCGCCTTGTAGTTGGCTCCAAGATCTCGGTGCCGATCGGTCCAGCCGCCACGAGGTCTCGTGCGCTCCGACCAGCCCCAATTCATGCTCAGGCGCGCCTCAAGGGCATGGCCGGCGTATGGCAAGCTTTCCCGGCATCGCGGACGGAGGGGGAGAACAGGGCGCCATGATGAAAGGACTCAGGCTTCACATGGTGCGCTCACGGTCGAGATCGCTCATCAACCTCTCTGCGGCCTTGGCGGCACTGGCCGGTGGGCTTCTGGCCGTCCCCGTGGGGCAGGCGGTCGCCGCCCCGTCCCGGATTACCCCGGTCTCCAAGGCCAGCACGAGTTCACGCGGGGTCACGGCCCATTCCATCAACGTCGAATTCCCGGTGGCGAACCTCCAAGCGCTCTCCAGCCAGCTTGGTTTCGCCGGCGACGTCGAGTACACCGAGCAGGTGAAGGCCATCGACCTCTTCGTTCACCACGTCAACCAGACGGGTGGCATCAACGGTCGGATGATCAACCCGATGATCACGAGCTTCGATCCGACCAACGACGCCCAAATGGATGCGTTGTGCACGCAATGGACCCAGGGAGACCCGTCCGTCTTCGCGGTGCTCGACGGCGTCGGGACCTGGACGGGCGACAGTCAGCTCTGCATCACCCAAGAGGGCCACACCCCGTTCCTCGGCCAGTGGACGACCGTGTCGGACTGGACTACGGCGGGATCGCCCTATTTGTGGTGGACCGGGACCGACGACGCCGCCATCTTGCAGGCGACGGTGAACTGGGGGCACAGCTCCGGCCTCCTCGGCGGGTCGCGCAAAGTCGGCGTCCTCTCAGGGGATCGCGCCAGCGATCAGCTGGCGTTGAAGAAATACCTCCTGCCCGATCTCAAGAAGATCGGTGTGACGCCTCTGGTCGTGACCATCCCCGCCCAACCGAGCGAGACCGCCGCCACCAACAGCGCCGCACTCTTGGCGGTGGAACGGTTCAAGGCGGCGGGCGTGAACTCGCTGATCCCGCTGATCCCGTTCAACGACTTCTTCCCGATCCTGGCCAACCTGACGAGCCAGCACTACTTCCCCCGACTGTTGCTCTCCGACTACGAGTCCTCTATCGAGTCGGCGCTCGGACTCATCCCCGTCCCCTACGAGAAGGCGCTGAATGGCCAGGAGGGGGTCACGACCGAGACGCTGGGTGGCATCGACGACTCCCGACCGGAGTCCCAGGGTGGCTACGACCCGGGCGACCGGCAGTGCTGGGACATCTGGCACAAGGCGTACCCGGAGATCCCGAAGGGCAACATGAACGACTTCATTGAGGAGCAGGGCCCGGTCCAGGGATGGTGCCAGCAGATCCGACTCTTTACGGAGGCCGCGACCATGGCCGGAAGGAATCTGAACAGACGCACGTTCGTAGAGGCCATGTCGCGGATCTCCGACTTCCCCGGGGGCTACTCGCCCACGCTCAGCTACGGGCCGGACAAGTTCTACGGTCCGACCCAGTACCAAGTTGTGAGCCTGCACACCAACAAGCCGCCCAGCAGTCTCTGCCGGTTGCCGCTCGGCCCCCTCCCGCCAGAGGGTGTCTGTTGGCACGTCGTGCAGACGTGGAAGCCTCTCCCTACAACCCCGTGACGAGCGCGGCGATCGGCGGCGCCCTCCAGTCCCAGTGGGAGGAGGAGGGTTGGTGCCTCGTTCTCGGGCTCCTGCCCGCTCAGACCGTCGCGGCCGCCCAGACCGCACTGTCCGCGCTGTTCCCCACCGCAGAGGAATTCGCGGCCGATTCGAATCCGGGGCGCAATCGAGCCCTTCCGGGTCGATTCGCACCGGGTCATGCCGCGCTTCCCCTTCGACGACGATGCCCTCAACGATCTGGTCGTGCACCACCACATGATCGACCTGGCCGAGCAGTTGCTAGGGATTTCCGATCCTCGGCTCTACCAGGCCATGTTGAGCGCCAAGTACTCCGGTGGGGCACAAAGCGACGAGCAGCTCCTTCACGCTGACTACGGCAACCACACGCTCGTGGTGCCGCGTGACGAGCCGGGATACCAGCAACTCGAAACGTTCGTCTACCTGAGCGACGTCACCCCCGAGACGGCCGCGACCCGGATTGTGTCTCGCCGTCTCACCACCGGCATCCCAGTTGAGCGGACGTACCTGGGCCCGGCCGACTACGCCGATCTCTATGCGGCGGAGGTCCCGGCCTCGGGGCCCGGCGGGATCTGTTCTGGTCTACCGCCCCGATACGTACCACCGGGGTGTGCGCATGACCGCACCCGGGGCGGCGCGCTTCATGCTCCACGTCTCGTACAAGCCGGCCTCCACCGACTGGCTCGGCTCCTTCGGGTTGCCCAACGCCGGCGAGGACATGTCGTGGCATCGCTTCGTGCCACGGGCCACCGAGCGCCAGCTCACGGCGCTGGGCTTCCCCGCGCCGGGTCATCGCTACTGGACCCCGCAGACGTTGGCCGGCGTCGCTGCCCGCTACCCCCTGCTCGACCTCTCGCCCTGGCGCGATGCCACCCCCGGCACCGCGGTGTGATCAGGGTGACTCCTCTGAGCGACCCGTGGTGGAAGCGGGGTGTCCTTTACCAGATCTACCCGAGATCGTTCGCGGACAGCGATGCCGATGGCGTGGGCGACATCGCCGGCATCATCGAGCATCTGGACCACCTGACGTGGCTCGGGGTCGATGGCATCTGGCTCTCGCCCGTCACGGTCTCGCCCAACGCAGACTGGGGCTACGACGTGTCGGATTTCTGTGCCATCGCGCCCGATTTCGGCACGCTGGACGATTTCGACCGGCTCGTCGCCGAGGCTGGTCAGCGGGGCATCCGCGTCCTCATGGACATGGTGCCGAACCACACCAGCGACCGGCACCCGTGGTTCATGAATTCGCGATCGTCCCGAACGTCCGCCCGCCGGGACTGGTACCTCTGGGCCGACGGCGCTGGAGGTGGGGGACCTCCGAACAACTGGGTCAGCAGCTTCGGCGGCCCGGGGTGGTCGTTCGACGAGACGACCGGGCAGTACTACTTCCACAACCACTTGGCGGAGCAACCGGACCTCAACTGGTGGAACGAGGAGGTCCGGGACACCTTCGACGGTATCTTCCGCTTCTGGTCCGATCGTGGTGTGGCCGGGTTCCGCATTGACGTCTGCAACGTCATCATCAAGGACGCCGAGCTCCGGGACAATCCGCCGGCCACCGAGGACGACGACTTCGAGACACAGATGTTCGGACAACGCAGCGTGTACAACGCCAACCGGCCCGAAGTCCACGAGGTGATCCGGCGCTGGCGGTGCTTGGCGGACGGTTACGACGAACCCCGGCTCCTGATCGGGGAGACGCCGGTCCCGCTGGACCGGCTGGCCGAGTTCTATGGCGACGGCAAGGACGAGCTCGGACTCGCTTTCAACTTCGAGTTCATCGGAGCGCCCCTCGACGCCCGCGCCATGCGGGACATCGTCGAAGCCACCGAATTGGCGCTGCCGCCCGTTGCATGGCCGGCGTGGACCGGCTCCAACCACGACATGTTCCGCTTCCCCACCCGCTGGGCGGACGACGACCCCCGCAAAGTGCGTGTAGCCTTGTTGATGCTGCTCAGCCTCCGTGGCACCCCGGTGCTCTATCAGGGCGACGAGATCGGGATGGGCAACGTCACCGTGGACCGCGACGACCTGCGAGACCCGCTCGGAGTGCGCTTCTTCCCGTACTACGAGGGGCGCGACGCAGCACGGACCCCCATGCAATGGAGCAACGGACCCGGCGGCGGCTTCACCGAGGCCGACCGTCCCTGGCTCCCCCTCGGTGATGTAGCGGTGGCCAACGTGGCCGAGCAGCGGGACGACCCGGACTCGGTGCTGACGCTCTGCCGGGACGTCATCGCCTACCGGCGCCGGCACCCACGGTTCGTCGTGGCGGACTACCGGTCCCTGCCGTCACCTGAGGGGATGTGGGCCTTCGGGCGTGGTGAGAAGCATCTGGTGGTCCTCAACATGTCCCCCGAACCCCTCGAGCTTGGGGGGTTGGCCGGGACGGTCATCCTCTGCACGGACCGGTCCCGTGACTCAGAGGTCGTTGCCTCCTCGCTCCGGGTGGCGGCGCACGAGGGGCTGATCATCGAACGCGGATAGGTTGCGTCCTCCGCCGAGGGCGGGAAAGTTCGGCAATCACCCCAAGGTCGACGCATGGGAGAGGATCGTGGACGCGCACGACTCCGAAGAAGAATGGCTCGTGTCGACGACGACGTCGTACACGACGCCTTCATGAACGCGGGCCGCCTGGTACGCCGCCATTCCGGGGACGCGATCGAGCCTCAGCGCCTCCCTTGCTCTCACTATCTCGCGGTCGCACTTCACGCCGACCCAGAGCACTACGAGGTCACCGAAGATCGGTCGCAGTCGTTGCTGACTTCCTCCACCGTCGAGAAAGACGTCGTCGACGATGACGCATGTTCCACTGGCAGCAATCGCGGCAAGGCCGAAATACCACGATGCTTCAAGGTCTCGCCACCCTGGACCGACAACGACCTGCCCGGTTTCGCCGATATGAAGCAGGGAACCATCCTGAATCCCCCTGTCGGGCATCGCCCGGATCAGGTCATCGACGCCGAGTGCCAACCACGGTGACGTAAAGGCCGCTTGGAGACATCGAGCGATCGACGATTTGCCTGACGAAGATACACCATTGAGAACGATCACCTGTGTGTTCACTGGGGGTGGTGTTCTTGGGAGGGAAGGGCACCGGCAGCCATGTCTCGCAACGCTAGGTCGGAAAGCCCACGGGCTCGATTCCCCACCGGAAGGCATGCTGTACGGGTGGACCCTGGAGAACTCCGGATACGGAATCAACCGGTTGGATCCGGGGGGACCTGCCGCAAGATCCTGCAGACGCTCCCTACTTGGTTCGGTATTGCGGCCTCGGTCGAGGACTACATCGCCACCGCGGATCGGTCGCCCACCGTCATTGCCTCAATCGGAGATAGCGACGTGGGTCTTCTCACTCTGGTGAGACACAGCAGGTACGCCGCCGAGGTCTATGTGATGGCCGTGCTGCCCGAACTTCATCGCCAAGGCATCGGGCGGGCGTTGCTCGGACGTGCCGAAGGCATGTTGTCCGCGGACGGTGTGGAGTTTCTCCAAGTCAAGACGCTTGCTCCGAGCAAGCCCGACGTCGGCTACGACAAGACGCGAGCCTTTTATCTCGCCTACGGCTTCCGACCACTACAGGAGTTCCGAGACTTGTGGGACGCTGAGAACCCGGCTCTACAGATGATCAAGGCCGTTCCTCGAGCGGATGCGGCCCGGTGACTCGCACCCGTCACCAGATGCGGCGAAGCTGTGCGCCTTCACGCCGGAGCCGCAACTGGTCGGCCCGCTGCTCGGGCGTCAGCTGGGGTGTTCCCGGCGGCAGGTGATCCCGTACTGATTCGAAGGGGACTTTCGTTACTTTGGCCTCGGGATACTCGTTGGAACGGTAAAAGCGCGCCTGGAGGATCCCCCAAGGGAAGTCCGCCTTGTCCAGCCAATTGTGGACGCCCGGGTCCCGAGTCGAGACGACACAGCGGAAGATCCCATCGTCGTCCACCCGGGCCTGCACGTCGTTGAGGCTCGACTGGCGGTTGACCCAGTCCACCGTGGCAAAGCGGTCGTCCGCCACGAGGATCTGCCAGTAGCGGCACTCCGACGGGATCGGGAACTCGACGACGAGCGCCTCGTGGTCCGTGATCTCGTGGATTCCGTCGTAGTACGCCTGCTGGGCGAGGCCGCCGGCGTCTTCGATCCACTGGGAGCGCAGCAGGACGTTGACGCCATGGTGCTCTCGGTAGTAGCGGACGAGGTGCATGTCGAAATGGATCATCCCCTCTATCCAGCGCGGCATGTCCGCGAACCGGCGTTCGATCTCGGCCGGCGCCATGTCCTGGCCGGGGTCGTCGAGGCGGTTGATCGCCACGCGGGCATCGATCTCGTTCTTCCAGTCACACGCGCACATGCGCATCAACAGGCGCTTCGTCCGGTGATCGAGGAGCCACCAATCTCCGGTATGGCCGGCGGGCCGTTCGGCACTGAGGATGACTCGGAACGAGCCGTCGTTGCCGATGGTGAGCTCGTCGAGATCGTTCGTGCGTCGCAGCGGTGAACCGGACCGGGCCCGGGTGAATATCTCCATGTCCGTCATCTCGTGCTCCTGCTGCGTGATCTCGACGAAGCGAGAGGTGCCACGGAACCCGGAGAGCTCGTACACGCCGTTCGGCATCGACCTGGGCGTTGAGATAGACGTAGTCGGGGTTCGGGCCTCCCTGGTTGCAGGCGTAGTTCCACAGGGGCATGAACACCGGCCGACGGTCGTCCGTATACACGTGGCACAAATAGCCGCAGGCGAGGATGGAGAGCGCGAGCTTCGTCATGTCCTGCACCTCGGCGTCGGTGGGGCCGTCTGGTCGCCAGATGGCGAGCAATTCGTCCACGACACCCGTCAGAGCTTGGAGCTGGTCGTTCCATGTGAGGTATCCGGTCATGTCGGGTCTCCTTCCACGGCGACTTCGAAGCGTTCGATGTAGAAGTCGTAATCGGAACGGATCTGCTTCGCGGTGAGTCCGAACTGCTCTGGTCGTGTAGCGGTGGGTCCCACTCGCGCCCATACGGTTTGCCTCCTGCCATTCGATGATCGTTTGCTCCAGGCCTGGAGAGAGCTCCAGGTCCAGCCACGTGTAGATCCGCCGGATGGAGCCCTTCGGGTCGTCGACCAGTTCCCGGTGGTGCACGTCGAGGAAACGGTCCTCTCCGAGGCGCTCGCGCTGCTCCATCGCTTGTTCCATCCCGATGCGCAGGTGGTCGCACACCTCCCGGCCGAATGTCGCCAGGTCGCGTTCTGCCTCGGCCGGTGGTGTGATCGGAGAGCACGAGGCTCGCGTAGGACGGCACGACCTTGCCAGGGTCGCGGTGCGTCATGATGAACCGGACGTCGGGATAGGCGGACGCGAGCGCCTCCAGGTGGAACTTGTGGTGAGGAGCCTTGAACAGCCACAGATCGGGGTGCCGCCGAGAACCCAGCAGCTTGACGACGCGGCGATGGTACGCGTAGGTCTGGGTGAGGTCCGCCGCACGCCACCATCGCCGGTAGGAGGGCACAGGCAGCATCATCTGCTGTCCATGGAAGGCCATTCCGAGGACTTCGGTGTCCTCCATCGCGGCGTCCACCTCGAAGATGTGCATGGCTCGCTGCTCTTCGGACCGTGAGCCGTGGCTCTCTTCGAAGGACCGGCGCCTGGGGTCGTCCGCCTCGTCGGCACGGATTGGTGGCGGGACGGGTTTGGTCTGCTCCCACCCCCGCAAGCAGCGGAACTGCGGGTCGAGCGACAACATGTCGGCGAGCGCGGTGGTCCCGGTACGAGGAAGGCCGTTGATGTCCACCGGACCTCTGATCGCGACGTCCTCGACCTCAGGGTGTGCCTCGTACCACGCCTCGACCTCGAGCCGGTTGACCAGGCGACGACCGAAGTCGCCGAGCACCGCTGCGCCCGCGTCAGGCTGCAGGTCCCCATCGCATTCGAGGCTCTCGAGAAGGACCCGGAGGCCCTCGCGGAAGTCGCCGGGTCCGAACTCGGAGAGACCCGACCCGGCGACAGCCTGGTCCAACAGCTCTTGGGCCGAGGGATAGCGCGCGACGCTCACTCCGGTCTCACTCGACTCACGCTCCCCTCACGCGGTCGGGGTGGTAGAGCGAAGCCATATCACGGAAGCCCTCGTGCCAGTCGACCCGACAGGGGCCGGTGATCGACGTCCGCTTGGCCTTGTCCGCCACCGAACCCAACGAAGCTCCCGGGACTTGCTCGACCACGACCTCGGCGGTCAGGCCCAGCAGCTCGGCGAAGTACCTCGACCACTCCGCCACGGTCACCGGTTCGTCACCTGCCCAGTTGACGATGGTCGCCGGGACACTTGCGACGTCCAACAACGGCTCGACCTGTGCGTTGATGTCGTCGTAGTGGATGGGGCTGTAGGGCAACGGATCCCAACGCGTCACGACCGGCCGCCCCGCTGCGATGTCTTCGAGGTGGAACAGCGGGAGCCCACCTCGGTCGCCATAGGCACACCCCATGCGGGCGATCGTCACCGGGAGATCGAACTCGCGGGCGCAGTATCTGGCCACGGCCTCCTCGGCGATCTTGACGATCGAGTAAGGCTGCGGGTGTGGCAGGCCGGCGTCACCGATCGGGTCCCCCTCGCTGAACGGGTGCCACGGGTCGGGATGGGGCTTGTAGACGGTGACGGTCGACATCACCAGGGCCGCCTTGGCCTTCCGGCAATGCGACAGCAGGAGGCCCGTTCCTTCCGCGTTGACCCGCAGGCCCTGCTCGTAGTCCTCGCCGAAGTCGGCGGCGAGGTGCAGGAGATAGGTGAAGTCGCCTGGAAGTTCCGAGAAGTCTCCACCCTCCAGGTCGACGGTCCGGGTCGTCACGCCCAGCGCTTCCACCTCCTCGCGCGACGACGTGTCCGAAAAGCGTGCGATGCCCCACACCTCGTTGTCGCGGGACAGGGTCTTCGCCAGGCCGAAGGCGATCCGGCCGGCCGGACCGCTGATAAGGATCTTCTCACCGCTCAGCATGTCCGGCCTTACTCAGACCTTTGATCGCACGTCGACATCTGATGCAGGATACCCACGTGCCTGTCAGCGACGACACCGCCATCGACGCCGCGATCCTCGGCTCGCTGGACGATCTGCTCCGGTCACTCGAGATGGAACGCGTCGGCACGGATCGCTATCGCGTCAACTCCGACGTCGCCCGTATGTTCGACCGCGTCTACGGCGGCCAGCTCCTCGCCCAAGCGCTGATCGGCGCGGGCACGAGCGTCGACGGCAAGGCTGCTCATTCGCTGCACGCAGCCTTCGTGAAGGGCGGGATCCCCGGGCGACCCGTCGAGGTCGTCGTAAAACGAGTCCGAGACGGCCGGACGATGGCCACCCGGGAGGTGTCTGTCCTCCAGGACGGTGACACACTCCTGGTCGGGTTCGCCTCGTTCCACGACAACAGCGATTGGCCCGACGTCACCCCGGTCGCGCCCGATGCGAAGCGACCGGAGGACACACTGCGGCTTCAGGAGTGGGTGCGCCGACTCCCTCCTGAGCTCGGGGACAGCGGGCGCCACTGGATCGATCGCCCGCCGCCGCTCGACCTGCGCTTGAGTGAGCCGCTCACGTTCCTCGGCGGCGCGTCGTCGTCCGCGGCACGCTCGCACTGGATGCGACCCCCGCGTCCGGTGGGCGGGAGCGATCTGCTCCACGCAGCCTTGCTCGCCTACGCCAGCGACTTCTTCTTGATGGACATGGTTTTTCGTGCCCACCCGGCCGAGATGGGTCCGGGCCGGGCGAACGGATTCAGCGTTGACCACGCCATCTGGTTTCATCGCCCCCCACGATTCGACGGCTGGCACCTCCACACCCAAGAGGCCGTGGCCGTTGTCGGTGACCGGGGTCTCGCCCGAGGAGCCATCCATGATCAGGGCGGTCGTCTCGTCGCCAGCGTCATGCAAGAGATCCTGGTGCGTCCGCGCCCAACCCCATGATCGACAACTTCCATCCTCTCTACGAACAGGGGTGGCCGGGCGGGGAATACCGCTTCTTCCAGCTCGGTTTCGTCGTCGAGGACGTCGTCGCTGCGGCCGAGAAGTGGGCGGGTGTCCATGGCGTCGGGCCGTTCCACGTCCTGCCGGTGGTCGAGCAAGAGGCATTGGTCCGCGGCGAGCCGGCCCCCGTCTCGATCCAGGTCGGCGTGGCGCAGGCCGGTCCGGTGCAGATCGAGCTCATTCAACAGCATTGCGACCGGCCGAGCATCTACCGCGACTGGAGCCGCAACGGGACCTGCGCCTTCCACCAGGTGGCGACGGTGACGGTCGACTATGACGGAAAGAAGGAACACTTCGAGCGGCTCGGCTACAACCTCGCGGCGGAAAGTCCTTCCGGTCGCTTTCGGATCGCCTACTTCGACACCGTCGAGGACTTCGGCTTCTACACGGAGGTCGTCGAGGAGACCGCCGGTTTTCTCGCACAGCTGCAGCGGATCGCAGAGACCTGCGCGAACTGGAATGGCGCGGACCCTGTCCGACTGCTCACTCGGGACGGATACCGGGTGCCATGACCAAACCCCGCGCCCGCCCGGGTTCACGCGCCCAGGCTGCCGATTCGCGCCCGGCGTTGCTTGCCCGCGGTCGGAGCTCTTCCGGCTGGCACGGCGCTTCCACTGACAGGCGGGAAGGCATTGCTATCGAGACGATCGACCCGCTCGGAGGACAGCCTGGGTGCGATCCGACGTCCACAAGACAGGAGGTCCCGGCCATGAGTGCGCGTATCGGACAGGCCGGGCCGCTCACGCCGGTCGTGCTCTCATACGAGCGGGTCATGCGGGAGCTCGCGCCACCTTCCCCGAAACCCAGAACTGGGAGCAGTACACCGTGATGTTGACGCGGTGGGCCTCGTCGATCGACTCCTTCGAGACCAGCGTGCGGCGCATCTCCGAGTTGCCGAGCCTCGTCTACTACGAAATAGAGGGGCGCCACCGCCGCGGTGATGTCGTGAACGTCGTCAATTCGCTGACCGTCTTCGCCTTCGACGGCCGTGCCCGGATCCGCCATCTCGACGTATACCTACAGCAACCCCAATCCTGACCTCACGGAGGGATACTTCCAGACGATGCCGCTCAATGGACCGGTGACCACCGGCACGAAGGGATGGGCCTTCGGCGGCCCGGCGGCGGATCTCGGGCGGTGGGGCTACCGCCAGGACGAGTACTTCCTGGAGGGTACGGCGACCAGCTTCGTGCCCGTTCCCGGAACCGACCTCGGCCGGGATGGTCATTGGCAGCTGGAAACCCTGGGTTCGACGCCTTACGCGACCCGGATCGTGGTCGTGCGTCCCGAAGACGCCGCGTCGTTCAACGGCACGGTGATCGCGGTGTGGAACAACGTTTCGGCGGGGTACGAGAACTTCGGCGTCGGCGAGAGCCCCGAGCTGTTCGAGTCCGGCTACGCCTACGCCGCGGTGTCGGCCCAGCGCGTGGGCATCCACGGCGCCGGTGAGGACCCGCAGGGCTTGCGAGCTTGGGACCCCGAGCGCTACGGGTCGCTGTCCATCCCGAGCGACGACTACTCGTACGACATTTTCACCCAGGCCGCCGCGACGGTGGCGCCCAACCGGCATCGCGACGGGGTCGACCCGATGGGAGGTCTCGATGTCCGTCGGCTCTTCGCCCAGGGGGCCTCGCAATCCGCGGCCCGCCTGGCCACCTACCTGAACGGCGTGCAACCCCTCGCCGGTCGGTTCGACGCCTTCCTTCTGGTCATGTACTTCGGGGGTGGCGCCCCGCTCCAGGTCGGCGAGACCGTCTTGACGCTCCAGGCCGGAGTCGCGGACGCGGACCGACCCCGGATCCCCGAGGGTGTCCACCTCCTACGCGACGACCTCGAAAGCCCGGTGATGGTCGTGAACACGGAGTGTGAGGCCACCTCGTGCTACCCGGTTCGTCAGCCTGATACCGACACCTACCGGTACTGGGAGATCGCAGGAGCGTCACACGTGTCACTACCCGCGATTGCATCGTCGGCGGCACGGATGGAGCGCGACTTCGGCTTCGCGACACCCATCGACTCCCTGCAGCGAATCAACCAGGTCTCCGTTGCTCCCGTGGTCGACGCGGCGTTGCACCACCTACAGGACTGGGTGCGACACGGGGCGGCATCGCCGATGCAGCCGCGCATCGAGTTCGGTGGCTCTCCACCGCAGATCATTCGTGATGCCGACGGCATCGCTCGAGGCGGGGTCCGGCTGCCTCAGGTCGATGTGCCCCTGGGTCACAACAGCGCCATCCAACGGTCTCCGGACGCCTTCGCCCGCCTCGTGGGATCCCATGATGCGTTCTCGGTCGAGGAGGTCCGCCGACGCTACGCAACGCGCGAGACGTATCTCACCCGGTTCGAGGACGCTGCCCGCGCCGGCGTGAGGGCCGGCGCCATCCTTCCTCGCGACGTCGAACCGCTGATGGTCGAGGCCGCCACCGCCCTTCCTTTGTGAGCGCGCCGCCTCCCGAGCCAGCCCGCGGGTTTTCTGCCGGGCTCAGGGAACGTCGGCCCGCTCGGCCTCGGCGCGCATCTCGTCGCTGTCCTCGGCCAGGAGCCAGCCCTGGGCAACGAGCTCGGCCAGGCGCCGATTGAAGCGATCCACGTAGTCGGCGTGGTCTCGGTAGAGGCTTTTCAGCGTCCCCGGTGGCAGCGGTTCCTCAATCCCGACGACCCCGAATGCGGGCGTTCCATCCTCCGTGACCCCGGGGTTCGACTGGTAACGCAGCCGGGGGACGTCCATCTGCGCACAGCGGACACCTCCACGGCTGTTCCCACAATCGTCCCTGACGAAGAGCCCGTCGGGCCCCACTTCGATGCGGTCGGCCCTCGGAGGAGTCTCGCCGTCCGCGGCCCACCGCACCAGGTAGTGCAGGCCCATGCTGAACAGCTCGTCGTGCGGCAGGCTGTTCATTGCCGCATCCTTCGCGATGTTGCCCGCCGTCCCGATGGCATCGTTCTGCCACATCGCGTTGTCGTTGTAGGGCGGATACCTGGTCCCCATGTGTCCCACACCGGCAAGCTCGTAGAGCCGGTAGCGATCACCCGGGTCGTCGCTGTCGTCCCTCCGGTAGCCGCGTCCCTCCCGACCGGGTCGGTTCGGATCGGAGATGTCGCCGTCGCTCAGTACCTGCACGAGCGGCACGTCCCGCGGACCGAACTGCACCGAGGGCGCCCCGCTGGGGAAGAAGCCGTCGTAGACGGGGGACCCGTCGGCACGACGCTGACCGTCGTGCCCGTGCAGGACGTAGTCGGTCACAACGCCTCCCGTCTGCGAGTGGCCGACCAAAACGATGCTCCGAACGCCGAGGCCCGAGAAGGGTCCGTCCTCGCCGTCGGGGAGGGCGGCACCGACCTGGGCCAGGATCGGGGTCGAGTGCACGTTGATTCGTCGCATCTGCTCCATCCGGGCCCGCATGGCCTCCGGATCCCGCGGGAGCCGCAGCGCGTCGACGCCCGATGCCTCCGGCTGTGGAGCATCGGACCAGATTTCCAGCGGCGCGTAACGCTGTGCGTTCGCCGGCTTCACGAATCCGTCCAGCACGCTCTTCTGCGAGCACACTGCCGCCCAGCCGTGGCCGTGACGCATTTGGTACTCCGAGGTGTAGATCCAGATCGGTGCTGCACTCGCAGCGTGGACGGGCTCGACGACGACCGTGCCGCTGAAGCGCGAGGGATCCCTCGGCCGTCGCACGGTCAGTGCCGTCGTGTAGGGATGGCCGTCCACCTCGCCTGACGCGAACCACTCCTCCTCGACGTAGTCGAATTCCCCCAGGCTTCCCCGGAATTGGCCGGTGGGGACGAAACGGGCCGATGCGTCGACCGCGGGTGGACGGGTGATGGTGGCCGGGCCGACTTTCATTGCCCCTCCTTGGCGAGCATGTGGACCGCGGAGGGCCGCGGTCCACCTCTTCATTACACCAGCACGGGAGACGGCGCTTGTGATTCTCTTCACAGTTTGTTGCGTGAAAGCGCCCGGGCCTCGCCCCGACGAGCATCGCCCGGACGGCTGTGCCAGAGTTCTCTCGACAGACAACCCGGCACCAGGGGCCTGCGCCCGTGCGTCCGGGTTCATAGGCACGAGCTGGGTGGATGGCTTCCTCCGCGGCTGGTGCACGGTCCACGGGGGGATCTCGACCATGGCGAAGCGCAACCTTGCCGCCGCCGGTGCACTCATCGTCGCGCTCGCATCAGGGGCGCTCGCGACGAACCCGGCGTCAGCCGCCTCGAGCAACACTCCGGGGGTAACGGCGACGACGATCCGCGTCGGGATTCCCTACGTCGACGTCGCCGCGGTCAAGGCCGTCGGTGTGAACATCAATTGGGGCAGCGTCCCCGACGCCTTCAATGCGGTCATCAAGGACATTAACGCGCACGGGGGCATCAACGGTCGCAAGATCGTCCCGTACATCGTGGCGGTGAACCCCACGGGCACGGCCCCGGCGGCGACCGCGTGCACGCAGCTGACCGAGGACGACACCGTCTTCGTGGCCATCTCTCCGCTGATGGCGACGTGCTACCTCCAGCACAACACTCCAGTCGTCGCGTCCATCTACCCCTCTGGCAAGTCGTCGGCGGCGGCTCAGGACTTCTCATTCACGCCACCCCCCGCCGCCTACGACCCCCTCGAATTGAGCGTCTTCGACAAGCAAGGCGTCTTCCGGCACAAGAAGGTGGCCGTGTTCGGCGGCGATGCGGGCGACCAAGCCGAGATGGCGGTGGTGCAGTCCGCCCTCGCCAAGCTCCACGTCCCCGTTGTGGCCACGGCGGTCGACTCCGCGCCCCAGGGTGATCTGCCCGCCGAGAACGCTCAGGTGACGACCATCGCCGAGCGGTTCCGATCCGACGGCGTCAACGAGGTCGTGGCGGTCGGCGACGGCTCGCCGATCTGGCCCGAAGGTCTGTCCTCCGACCAGAGCACCTACAACCCGCCCTATGTGGCGACCAGCGAGAGTGACTTCAGCGGCGCCGTGGGCGGCAGCTACAACCCGACGTATCTCTCCAACGTGGTCACCTCGACCCCGCTCACCCCGCCCACGGCGACCTGGAACAACGCCGGGACCCAACACTGCGTGCACCTCGTCAAGAAGGCCTATCCCTCGGACGGGATCAGGGCGTACAACGCCAGCCTGCCCGAGTCCGAGGCCACCTGGATGAGCGTTGAGATCGCCTGCACCGACATGGCGCTGTTCGTCGACATCGCCAAGGCGGCGGGCAAGAACCTGACGGTGTCGAGCTTCGTGCACGCCGGGTACGGGCTCAAGAACGTAGTGCTCCCGGGAACCAACGCCCCGATCTCGTTCGGGCCGGGTCGCCCTTACGCGCTCGGGCCCGTGTACATGGTGCACTACGACGGCGCGAAGAAGGTGCTCTTTTTCTCGAACACCGCCACCACCGGGTGACACCGGGCTCAGCCAGTCATCTACTAGTCGATCGGCTAGAGTGCCGTCGGCGGGAAGGGGTCCCGGTCGGCGACGAAGCCGGTGCGGGGACGAGACGAGCCGGCATCTCTCCCACGACCTCTACGACCGTGTCGTTCACGCCGATCCTTATCGGACCTACCGCAGGCTTCGGGACGCGCGCCGAGAAGCAGTCGCCCCTACAATCATTTCCGTTGAGCACCTGCATCCTGTTGAGCACTGAATGGAGTGACGTCGCTTCGGGTCACGAGCTCGAACGTCTTCTTGAGAGGGGACGCGCCGCCTGATGCCTTCCGAATGGCCGACCATGCCGCCCTACGGGGAGTGGAGCGCCACCTGCGACACGCTCCACGCGCACACCCAGCTCCTGGGAAAGCTCGCGGTCGCCCTGGCGCCACCCGAGCCTCAGCTGCAGCACGCCGCGCTTCGGTTGACCGCTCGCGGCTGGGAAACGGCGCCATTGCCCGCGCCGGACCATTCGGGTGCCATCGTCGTGGCTCTCGACCTCCACACCCATGAGGCGTTGGTCGAGCACAGTGGCGGGCGGAGCCGCCGGATTCCCCTGACTCCGGACCGCCCGGTCGGTACGGTCACCCGAGAGGTGCTCCGGACCGCCGAGGACTACGTCGGACCGTTCGCCATCCGCCTTCAGCCCCAGGAAGTCGCCTGGGACGTACCGCTGGACGAGGACGATGAGCACCGCACCTACGACCCGGTCCAGGTCTCCCGTTACTTCTCCGCCGCCAGCCGGGTCGGACTGGTGCTGGCCGCAGTCCGGGCGCCCTACCGCGGCCGCTCGAGCCCGGTGAACGCGTGGTGGGGCACGTTCGACTTCGCGGTGAGCCTGTTCTCGGGCCAGCCGGCCGACCCTCCTTCGGACGACTTCATCATGCGCAACGCCGGCGACGCCCAGCAGATCGAGGTCGGGTGGTGGCCGGGGGACGCCCGCTACCAGCGCGCCGCGTTCTACGCCTTCGCCGCCCCGGCTCCGGAGAACTTCTCGGAGGCGGCACTCTCCCCTTCCGCCGCCCGCTGGGACGATCAGCTCGGCGAGTTCATCCTGGACTGGGACGACGTCGTCGGTGCCTCTGACCCTTTCGGCGACTCGCTCGCCTTCGCCCGATCCGCTGTCGCTCACGCCTGCACCCTCTGCGACTGGGACCCCCTGCTCGCGGCGAGCGCGGCAGGGCGATCCCCCACCTGTCCACTGAGGAGTGTGAGGACCGATGGCACAGACGTGTAGCCACCTGGGAAGTGTCGCCGACGTGACCCCGTCCAGCACTGGTTGCGAGGACTGCCTCAGGACCGGCGGGCGATGGGTCCACCTCCGCCTCTGCATGCATTGCGGACACGTCGGCTGTTGCGACAACTCGCCGGGCCGCCATGCCACGGGCCATTGGAAAGTGCACCCTGATCACCCGCTAATCCGTTCGTACGAACCGGGTGAGGATTGGTGGTGGTGCTACTCCGACGATCTTTTCTTCGAAATCGACGACGCTCCGCCGGCACCTTCACACCCATAAGGACACTTACTCCGGCCGGCGATCTTCCCGGTCCAGTTCTCCCTGTAGGTCCTCGAGCGCCGAGTCGAGCGTCGGGTAGAAGCGGTCCCGGTCCAGAGTCTCCAGGAGCCCGTAGCCGCGAACGAGCTCCTGGAGCCTCGTTCGCAGCTCGACGAAGGCCATGTGAACGCCCGCGTCGTTCAGCTCCAGGTCGAGCTGCTCGAGCATCTTGGCGGCCGACATGTCCACGTCGGTGATCGCCTCACTCTGGATGACGATCCACGAGGGATCCCGCGACTGCACCAACTTTCGTACCTGTGTGCGGAACGCGCTGCAGTTGGCGAAGAAGAGTGGCGCCTCCCAGCGGTAGACCACGATCCCGGGAAGCTGCTCGGCCTCGGGGTACCGCCTGACGTTGTGCCATCCGCGAATGGATTCCACATATCCCAGAACGGCCCCGTGCGGCTGCCATCCCCGGCGAAAGTACAGAAGCACAGCCAGGACGACCGCGATCACGATCCCCTGGAGGACTCCCAGCACGATCACGCCCAGACTGGCGACCAGTGACAGGACCAGCGCGCTCTTGCGGACCCGGGCATAGCGAACCAGGACTTTCAAATCGAGCAAGAGAAGGCCCGCGCTGATCAGTACCCCGGCGAGTGCCGACTGGGGCAAGTCGGCCAGGAGGGAATTGAAGAACAGGAGCAGGACCGTCACGACGCCCGCACCCACCACCGAGGAGAGCTGGGTCTTCGCCCCGGCCTGCTCGACAACGGCGGTCCGGGATCCACTCGTCGACACGGCGAACCCCTGGAGCACGCTCGAGACAAGGTTGGCCGCGCCGATGCCGATCATCTCCTGATTCGGTCTGACTTCCTCGCCGCGGCGGGCACCGAAGCTCGAAGAAGTGGCGATGGTGTCGGCCAGCGACACCAGGGTGATGCCCATGGCCGCGACCAACAGCGGACCCACATCCGCCACCTTGGTCCACGGCAGTGAGGGCTTGGGAAGGCCGCGCGGAAGCGTGCCCACCGTTGGGACACCGTGGGCGTGGAGATCCAGGACGGCCGAGACGATCGTGGCGGCGACGATCGCCACCAAGACGGCCGGAAGGGTGCGCGTGAACCGCGGGAGCACGATCAGGATGCCCAGGACGCCCACGCCGACGAGCAACGCGGCCACGACGGTCCCGTCGAGTCCGAGAAAGAAGGCTTTGACTTCGGGACCGAAACCCTCGGCGTCGGTCGAGAAGCCGAAGAGCTTCGGCAGCTGCCCGACGATGATCACGAGGGCGAGACCATTCATGTACCCCACCTGGACTTCGTTCGAGAGGAGGTCGGCGACGAATCCCAGCTTCGCGACGCCGAGCCCTATCTCGATGAGAGCGACGATCAGGGCCAACATGCCCGCCAGAGCGATCTCTCTGTGCAGGTCCCCCGGAACGAGGAGCGGCAATAGAGCGGCAAAGATCATCGGTGAGATGGACGAATCGGGTCCGAGCACGAGAATGCGAGAGGGCCCGAAGACGGCATACCCCACAAGGCAGCCGATCGTCGCATAGAGGCCGGTCACGGGCGGCAGCCCGGCCAACTCCGCGTACGCCATCCCCTGAGGTACGAGGATGGCGGCGAGCACCAGGCCCGCGACGACATCGGGACGAAGGTTCCGGCGCTCGTACGTGCGGACAACGGTGAGTCCCGGGATCAAGGATCGCATCCCCCTGCTGACTCCGTTCCCGGTCCTCCCCGCGTTCATTTCCGACCGAACCCCTCCTCGGCGCCCTCGTTGAACTTACAATGCGCAACGAAGTGCGACGAGATACCGGATTTGCTCCGATGATGCACGGTGACGCGGCTCGCTCCCTGGCGAAGCGATCCGGAGGCCGATGACCGGCGAACCCGCCGCGGCGGCGCGTGCCTCGGCACGCATGATGGCATTCGCCTCCCTGACGACCGGTGCGCTCCTCGCCGTGGGCGTCGTAGCCGCTTTGTTCCGTAACGGCGGGTACATCGCCATCGGTCTGGTCGGGGTGGGTCTCGCCGTCGCGGGAGGTTGGTGGGCCATCACGAGAGAGTCGGTCCGCCGCTTCGTCGGGTTTCTCGAGGCCGGCGCGGGGGTCGTCCTCTTGGCTTTCGCGATTGTGGGGGCGGGGAACGAAGACTGGACGTCGTTCGTCCGGCTCGTTCTGGCTCTGGTACTGCTTCTCGCCACGCTGGGTTTGGCCCGTCGCGCCCGTCGCATTGTCCTCGAGCCTTCCGCGTCGGGGGGGTTCCGCCCGAGCCGCGTCCCGTCGCACGCCGTCCTGATCTGCAATCCCTGGTCGGGAGGAGGAAAGGTCGAGCGATTCGACCTCCTCAATCTCGCGTCGTCCCTCGAAGTGGAGACCGTTGTGCTTCAACGGGGACTCGATCTCGAGGAACTCGCCCGCGACGCCATCCATCGCGGCGCGGACTGCCTGGGCATGGCAGGCGGCGACGGTTCTCAGGCGCTCGTCGCGTCTCTCGCCGTGGAGCACGACCTGCCGTTCGTCTGCGTCTCCGCCGGCACCCGGAACCATTTCGCGCTCGACCTGGGGCTCCCGCGCGACGATCCCAGAGAGTGCATGCCGGCTTTCCGGGACGCGCTCGAGCGGCGGGTCGACTATGCGACGGTCAACGATCGGTTCTTCGTCAACAACGTCTCCCTCGGCGTCTACGCGACGATCGTCCAGCAGCCCGGCTACCGGGAAGCCAAAGTCGACACGACCAAGAAGCTTCTCCCGGAGCTCCTCGGGGACCAGGACGAACCGTTCGACATTCAATTCACTACGCCGGACGGACGAGAGGTCGACGGGGCATTCGTCGTCATGGTGTCCAACAACCCTTACGTCTTGGGCGCGTCCCCCGACGTATCGCAGCGCAGACGGCTCGACACTGGCCGGCTGGGGGTCTTCGCCGTCACCGCGACCACCGGGACTCAGGCGGCCGCTGTCGTCAGCCTCGCGCTCGCGGGAAAGGGGGCAGCAAGCCGCCAGGCCTACGAATTCGACTGCGAGACGTTCGAAGTACGCTCCCGATCCGGAAAGGTCTTCGCAGGAGTGGACGGGGAGGCTCTCGAGCTCGAAACGCCACTGAAGTTCAGCATCCATCCGGCGGGTTTGCGGATGCTCGTCCCCCAGGGGAACCGGGAGGCCGCACTACGCCGAGCTGCTCGAGAGGTGCACCTGCACGACATGGTCGATCTGTTGACCGGCCGCGGCGTGACAACCCGTTGAAGACCCCGTCGCCGTGGCTCTACTCCCCCCGGCTTGCCCTCCTCATCTTGGACACGCCGATCCACACGACGAGTACCGCGAGAACGGCGAATATCCCGGCTCCGACGACCCACACAGATGTACCTTTCGACGAGGTGAGTGGCAAGCTTATCGGGCACGGGTGAAAGCGCCTGTGGTCGGAAGGCCGCGACGTCGTGTGCCGTGCTCCTCCTCGCGATCGGCCGGCCGGTCCGCTCTCGTGCTTCTCTCTCGTAGCGCGATCGCACGCGGAACGGTTCCAGCCGAACTCGACGGATGAGCCGGACCCGAAAGAGCGACTACGGGAGGTCGCGGTGCCGGGATTGGAGCGAGCCGACCACCTGACCGATTCCGGAGCCGATGAGGGCACCGGCGATCACGTCGCCGGGATAGTGGACGCCGGTGTGGACCCGCGAGTACGCCACGGATGCCGCCACGAGACGCAGAGGAGCAGCGAGAGCCGGCATGGCCGAGCTCGACGCAACCGCGAACGCGAATGCCGATGCGGAGTGTCCGGACGGAAAAGACGGGGACACGGGCATTCGCACCAACCGATCGTCCGAGAGGGAGTCGTCGTCCCTCAGCGGCCGGCGGCGGCGGTACAGGGACTTCGCGAGGACGTTCACAGTCACCGACGCGAGAGCGACCGCGGCCAGTCCGCGCGTGGCGGCCCGGCGACCCGAACTCCCACCGAAGAGGAAGAGGACCGCGCCCGCCCCTATCCAGATACGGGAATAGTTTGCCGATTGCGACACCAGGCTGACCGGACGGTCGAGGTGAGGCGTCGGCTGTCGGGCGATCGCGCCATAGACCGCTTTGTCGACCTCTGACAGCTCCCGGAGGACAGACCTCAGTAGGGAGGTCTCACCGACCTCGGATCCTCTCCCGACCATCATGCTGAGGGAGACCGAGAAGACGCAACGGACTCAATGGTGGATCGGTGAGGTCCGGGGCTCGAGCACGGTGCACCGAGTGACGGGGCGTGCCTCACCGCCGACCGCTGGCGGAGACCCGGCTCCACGTCCCTTCGGCGTTCATCTGTACCGATCATGCCACTGACAGCGGCACGGGGATGCGGGAAGATCACCGGTCGCTGGAGTCCGACGAGCTGGACAGGCTCTGGCCAGCAGGGCGGCTGCTGGGCCGCCCCGATGTCGGGACACTCCTCCTCACCGGATGGGCACGGGACCGTCGCCTGGCGCACTGGTCGTGGCCGACGCGACCCATTCTCAGTGCTGCTCGCGTCGGACCTTCGGGATGCAACCGAAGGGTTCCAGGGAGGGCTACGACTTCTCGGCCTCCGCCGCCTCGGCCTCGAGTGCCTCCTGGTCCGCCTTGAGTTTCTTCTCCTCGATCTTTTGCGCATGCGCCATGGCGCCACGCACCTTGGCCTCCATGTCGGACACACCGACGACGACGAGGCCGGCCTGACCGTTGTCGAGCGCTTCGCCAAGATCCTTCAGGTCGCCCCGGCTCATTCCGGCCGCGGCATGCCCGGCGACCGAGCCGAGCAAGGCGCCCCCTGCCGTCGTCGCGAGCAACAACCCCCCGCCGATTGCCGCGGCCGGGAAGAGGGCGATAACGAGACCGGTCGCCAGTCCCACTCCACCGCCGAGGACGCCACCGACCCTCGTCGGCGTTTCGTGCTTCTTGACGATCTCGACCTTGCCCTTCTCGTTGCGCTCAATCACCGCTGCGTCGTAGGCGTCGATGAGATTCTCTTGCGTGTGCAGCTGTTTGACGACTTCGTAGTCCACGAGGGCGTCGTCGAGCTCGCCATAGACGCCGCAGTAGACGAAAAGGGTGTCAAAGGCCATGTCCGTCTCCTTGGTTCCTCAGGGCTTCCTCAGGTTCGGCGGCGATCGCCGGCCTGCTGCCATAGTCCACGAGCGCATAGATTATGGCGATGCCGAGGTCGACGTAGTTGAACGACCACATCGGGCCGTAGGGAATCCACCACACCGCGCTCGATGGCCGCGATGGCGCCGACTGCGACCCCACCAGCGGGCGATCTGGGAGCGCGGCAAGACCGCAAGGGCGCACAGGATCTGTCCTCGTTCTTGAGGTCCGTAGAGCCGTCGCGTCCGGCAGAGCTGGCTTGGACTTCGCGTTTATCTGCGGCGCAGAACTTAGGCAACGACAGAGCGCGGCGGCGTGATCCCTCGCTCACG
Source organism: uncultured Acidimicrobiaceae bacterium (assembly GCA_963767195.1). GTDB lineage: Bacteria > Actinomycetota > Acidimicrobiia > Acidimicrobiales > RAAP-2 > Bog-473. Next base: position 227,006 of record CAVYDA010000004.1, read on the forward strand.
AATCCCCTTGGCGAACACCCAGACGTGGGCTAGAAAGACAGGCGACTGAAGTCCGAGAACACACGATCCGAGGAGTGACGAATGCTTGCGGACACCTATCCCCTTGGCGGCGTCTTCTTGACGATGCTGTACTTCTTCTTGTTTTTCATCTGGATCTGGATACTCATTACGGTGTTCATCGACATCTTCCGCAGCCACGATCTGAACGGCTGGGTCAAGGCTCTGTGGTGCATTTTCGTGATCATCCTCCCGTTCCTCGGAGTGTTCGTGTACCTCATCGCTCGCGGCGGAAAGATGCAGGAGCGCCGGCTGCAAGAGGTCGCCCAGCAGAAGAGCGCCTTCGACCAGTACGTGCGTCAGACAGCTGACTCGTCGGGTGCTGATGTGGCCTCACAGCTGAGCCAACTGGCCGACCTGAAGTCGAAGGGCGTGCTGACTGACGCCGAGTTCGAAGCGCAGAAGTCGAAGCTCCTGGCCAGCTGAAGCCACGCGCCCAGCCATGAGGTTCGGACACATCACGGTAAGGGACCCCGACTCATGACGAGCGATCCGGCTCATCTCTCAGACCTCGTTCCGGGACAAAAGCCGAAATTGCACCGCAAGGAGTACGAGGCCCACCTGCGCGACCTCCAGACCGAGCTCGTCCAGCTACAGCAATGGATCGTGCGCGAGCGAGCCAAGGTGTGCATCGTCTTCGAGGGAAGGGACACAGCCGGGAAGGGGGGCGCCATCAAGCGCATCACGGAGCGGGTGAGCCCCAGGGTCTTCCGCGTGGTTGCCCTGCCGGCCCCGACCGAGCGCGAACAAACACAGCTCTACATACAGCGGTACATCCCTCACTTGCCCGCGGGCGGTGAGGTGGTGATCTTCGACCGCAGCTGGTACAACCGCGCCGGGGTCGAGCGCGTGCTCGGCTTCTGCACTCCCGAGGAGTCGGAACGTTTCGTCTCCCTCGTTCCGTTCGTCGAGAAGGCCATCGTCGATTCGGGCGTGATCCTGCTCAAGTACTGGCTCGAGGTGAGCGAGGCGGAGCAGGAGCGACGCCTGCGAGCCCGAGTCGACGACGGCCGCAAGACGTGGAAGCTCTCGAAGCTCGACGTGGATTCGTACGGCCGCTGGTACGACTACTCGAGGGCACGGGACGACATGTTCGACGCCACTGACACCGAATTCGCCCCTTGGTACATCGTCCACTCGGACGACAAGAAACGCGCGCGGCTGAACATCATCAGGCACGTCCTCAAACACGTTCCCTACCAACGGACGGAGTCGACAAAGGTGAGGTTCCCGCCACGCCAAAAGCCTGCAGGTTACGTCGAACCAACCCACCGCTACCACGTCGTGCCGGATCACTATTGAGCGAGTATCGACCCAGGCGCGGGAACGCCTTCCGCGCCTGGATACGCCCAGAGTAGGGTTCGAACGATGGCGTCTCCTCCATCCTGGCATGCGCTGGCAGCGGAACAAGTCGTCGCGGCCATGGGCAGTGACTCGGTTGAAGGCCTGAGCACCGGGGAGGCATCGAGGAGGCTGGCCCAACACGGGCCCAACGAGATCGCCCGCGAGCAGCCACCGTCGGTGTGGCAGATCGCCCTCGGCCAACTGCGGGATCCGATGAACATCATGTTGATCGCGGTCACGGTCGTGAGCCTGTTGATCAGCCAGTTCTCTACTGCGGTCATCGTCGCGTTCCTGATCCTGCTCAATCTGACCCTCGGGACGCGCCAGGAGCTCAAAGCCCGGGCAAGCGTCGACGCGCTGGCGAAGATGCAAGTCCCCGAATCCCGGGTGGAGCGCGACGGCTCCGTGAGATCGGTTCCGGCCGTGGAGATCGTGCCCGGCGACATCGTCCAGCTCGAGGCCGGCGACATCGTGCCGGCCGACGGACGCCTCGTGCGCGCCGCCACCCTCGAGACACAGGAGTCGGCGCTAACGGGCGAGAGCGCTCCGGTGTCCAAGGATCCCCGGGCTCTTCTCCCCGACGAGGTGGGCCTCGCCGACCGGTCGAACATGGTGTACCAGAACACCTCGGTGACCCGTGGGACGGCGACCGTCGTGATCACCGCGACGGGTATGGAGACGCAGATGGGCCAGATCGCCACCATGCTGACGTCCGTCACGCGCACCCGCTCACCTCTCCAGAAGGAGCTCGACACCCTTACCGGGGTCCTTGCCGTCATCGCGTGGTCGGCGGTCGCGTTCATTTTCGTCGTTGGCCTGATCCGGGGTGTCCCGGGCAAGCAGCTCCTTCTCCTCGGAACGGCGATGGCCATCTCCGCCATCCCGACAGGCCTCCCGGCCTTCGTGTCGGGTCTGCTGTCGATGGGCGCGAAGGAACTGGCGGAGTCCAAGGCCGTCGTGAAGAACCTGACCGATGTCGAGACCCTCGGTGCGACCAGCGCCATCAACACCGACAAAACCGGGACCCTGACCCTCAACCAGATGATGGTGTCAACGCTGTTCGTCGCCGGCTCCTGGTTCCCGGTCGAAGGTGAGGGCTATAAGAAGTCGGGGCAGATCCGTACCGTGGCCGGCGTCGCCATACCGGACTTGACCCCGTTGGCGCTGGGGCTGTGCCTCGACAGCGACGCGACGGTCGACGACCAGGGAAATGTGGTCGGTGATCCCACGGAAGCCGCCCTCGTCGTCCTCGCCGCCAAGCTGGGCGTGGACGCCGAGGAGACCCGTCGTGCGTATCCACGGCTCGCGGAGGTGCCATTCGACTCGGAGTACAAGTTCATGGCCACCTTCCACCGAGTAGAGGCGGACGGGGTCGAGCACACGATCGAGCTCGTCAAGGGCGCCCCGGACGTCGTACTCGGTCGGTGCAGCCGTGCTGGAGGCCCGTTGAGCGGTGCGGACGTGCTGATCGATGCCACGCGGGGGAAGATCGAAGCTGCGAACACCAAGATGGCAGGGGAAGGTCTCCGCGTGCTCGCCTTCGCCGCGCGCATGATCACCGACGACGAGATGGCGGTGATGGCCCGCGAACCCATGGCCCTGACGACGGACTTGGGCTTCGTCGCGATGGTCGGAATCATCGATCCGCTGCGGGCGGAAGCCAAAGACGCCGTCAGAACCGCGCTCGGAGCCGGCATCGACGTCCGCATGATCACAGGCGACCACGCGGTGACGGCTGCGGCGATCGGCCGGTCGCTCGAGCTCGGACCCGGTGCCATCAGCGGCAGCGAGTTGGCCGCTATGTCGGACGACGAGCTGCTCGCGCGGCTCCCGCAGCTGCACGTCTTCGGGAGGGTGACGCCAGAGGACAAGCTTCGTTTGGCGCGGACCATGCAGAGTGCAGGGCTCATTGTCGCGATGACCGGGGACGCCGTCAACGACGCGGCGGCGCTCAAGCAGGCAGACATCGGTGTCGCCATGGGCTCGGGTAGCGAGGTGACCAAGCAGGCGGCACGCATGATCCTCACAGACGACAACTTCGGCACGCTGGTCCACGCGGTCGAGATCGGTCGCCGGGTGTACGAGAAGGTCGTCTCCTACGTCCGCTACCAGATGACCCAGCTCCTCGGCCTGGTCTTCCTCTTCGTCACGGCCACCGCGTTCGACATCAACAGCGGTGTCGCTTTGACGCCCTCCATGGTCCTCTACCTGCTCTTCTTCGCCACCGCTGTGGGTGTCGTCGTGATCGCCGTCGACTCCGGGGATCCCGACGTCATGCAGCGCTCCCCGAGGGATCCGAAGATCCCCATTACGAACCGGCGGGCCGTCCTGACCTGGGTCCTCTACGGCGCAGTCCTCTTCGGTGCCGCCTTGATCCCGCTCGTCGCGGGACCGGACACCCCGCACCCGAACCGGCCGAGCGCCTCCATGACCATGACCTTCGTCGTCATGGGCCTCGGCACCGTCTTCAATGCGTTGACCAACCGACGCGACCCGGCGAGCGGTCTGTCCGCGCCCATCCTGAAGGCAGCCGCCATCTCCGTCGTCCCCGTCGTCATGATCGTCCTGGCGACGCAGCTGCCCACTCTGGCCAGCGGGCTGCTCACCCAGCCCCTCACTGGGAGAGAGTGGCTGGCCTGCGTGGGTCTCGCCCTGCTGCTGCCCGTCGTAATCGAAGCCAACAAGTGGATTCGGCGCCGTAGGCTTGGCGCGCCGGCGTGCCCGGGACACATCGAGGACCGCGCCGAAGACCGCGGCGTAATCCTTTCGAGGGTTTGACCGAACGGGTCCTCACTCCTCGGCGCTTCCCGGATCCCGTCGCACCGAGAACACGACGAGGTGGTCCGGTCAAGCCCGACGGATGGCGGCGATGACGTCGTCGTCGAGGTCGACTGCGGTGGAGGTCATGCGCTCCAACCAGACCTCGAGAGCATGCGACGTCCGTGTCGAGGACGCGGCGCCCGACTTGCCTGCGCCCGGTTCACTCAGTGCCGGCGTCCATGACGTCCACGCCGTAAGAGATCCGGGGAAGGTCGGCGATGGCACTCAGCATGTGCTGTTCCCACACGGCCCGCAATTCGTCCAACAGCGGTGCGTCGCTCTCGATCCGGAATTCGTCGACGTGCGCCGAATCGTTCAGGTAGACGGCGACGTCGTACGGCGGGCCTACGGAGAGGTTCGCTCTCGCCGTGCTCATCATTGAGCCCAGAGCGATCTTCGTCGCCGTGTCGATGTCGACGTGAGCTTCGACGGCGAGTTCGAGCATGAACTTGCCGTACTTGCTCTCGCCGATCTGGAGGAACGGCCGCTCGTCCGAGGCCCGGATGTAGTTGCCCTCCGGGTACACCAAGAGGATGTCGGGGGCTCCGGCCAGGATCTGGCCGCCCAGAATGAACGTCGCCGTGCCGTCGGCACCCGAGGACGCCAGTGCGGCGCCATGCTCCGCCGCGACCTCACGGTTCAGCCGGCCGATGTAGAGCGCCGCTTCGAAGAGTTGGTTGCACGACGCCAGGTTCTCGCCGTCGGAGTGGAGGAGGTCCCGCGCGATCCGGTCCAGCACCTCCTGGGTGGTGGCGAGGTTCCCGGCGGATTCCAGGACGAAGACGCGGTCCTCGGCCGGTCGGAAGACATGCATCTTGCGGTAGGTGCCGACGTTGTCCACTCCGGCGTTGGTCCGCGTGTCGGCGAGGAACACCAGGCCCTCGTGGAGACGCAGTGCGAGGCAGTAGGTCAACCAGGCTCCTCTCTGGGGTCGTCTTCAAGATCGCGGCCGGCACCCGAATTGAGATCAGCCGCGTAGGGGCTCGAGGCGAAGAGGTTCAACCCCAGCCGGTCGGAGAGGTACCGGGTGACGCGCTGCCCGCGGATGCTGTTGCCGGCCTCGTCGAGCGGAGGCGAAAAGGTGGCGAGACCGCCCTTACCCGGAGAGACCGTCACCAGACCCCCGCTGACACCGCTCTTTCCCGGCAGCCCGACCTCGAACAGCCAGTCCCCCGAGCGCTCGTACAGGCCCGCGGTGGCCAGCACGGCGAGGACCCGCTTGCAGTTGTCGGCGCTGAGGACCCTCTCTCCCGTGATCGGATTGACGCCCCCGTCGCTGAGGGTGGCACCCATCACGGCGAGATCCCTCGCACTGACCGCGATGGAGCATTGGCGGGTGTAGATATCAGTGGCGACATCGGGGTCGAAGTACATGCGCCCGTAGCTGTCGATGAGATGCGCGATGCCACGGTTGCGGAAGTTCGTCGCCGCCTCCGATTCGTAGACCTCCTCGTCGACCGCCAGCGGGCGCCCGGCGAAGCGGCTGAGCCCATCGATGATGCGCGTCGAACTTCTCCTCTCCGGAAGCACCGGGCACGAGGCTCGTGGTGGCGATGGCGCCGGCATTGACCATCGGGTTGATGGTGCGATCCGGATTGAGCTCAATCGCCATGACAGAGTTGAAGGGAAGACCGGTGCTGTTGACGCCGAGGCGATCCCGGGCTTCCCGGTAGCCGATGAACTCGCAGACCAGGGCGAACGTGAACAGCTTCGAGATGCTCTGAATGGAGAAGAGGTGGTCGGCATCGCCGACCGCCACCGACCTCCCCCGGCGCCGACGAGGCAGACGCCGAACTGCATGGCCGAGGCCTTGGCCAAGGCCGGTATGTAGTCGGCAATCACCCCGTCGGTCAGACCCAAGTACCGCTGGTAGGCCTCGACGACGACGGCGCTGACCTCGTCCGCCGAAGGCAGGCGGCCGGTCGAGACCGGTCGCTCGACGTGGTCTATGTCCAGCGGTTCTTCGTCGAACATGGTCCGATAGGTGTAGCAGACGTTTTCGGCTCTTCGACGCAGGGCCGCGCTCGTGCGGGGCCAGCGCGGCTTACACAACGGCGCCGTCGATCTTCGCCTGAAGGATTTCGTCTCCATCCATCCCGATCTCTGCCAGGAACTCGTCTGTGTCGGCCCCGAATTCTGGCGTGTGAGCCAACGACGGAGGCGTGCGGTCGAACTGGGCCGGCGCAGCCACGAGCGGGAGTACGACGTCCCCGTCGTACTCGACCCGCTGTACGTAGCCGTTGGCGATCGCCTGGGGATCGGCCGGAAGTTCCAGGACGTTCTTCATCAGGTCGAACTGACCCGATTGGGTCGCCAGAGCGGCACGTGCCTCTTCGAGCGTGAGGGACGCGAAGGTCCGTTCCATCTCCGCGACCGCCTCGCGAATGTGCGCGCCCAGGGCGTCGGGGGTGTTGAAGCGCTCGTCGTCGCGGAGGTCCTCTCGTCCCAAGGCGACGAGAACACCGTCCCAGTAAAGGTCGCGCTGGAGCATGCACAGGGACAGCCAGCGGCCGTCGGACGTGCGGTAGTTGTTGACCAGGGGGTTGAACATGTTGGGCACGGCGCGCTCGTCCGCCGAGACGCCCCCACCGGCTGCCGCCGCCTGGGCGACCATCACGGCCGCACCTACGATCGGCATCTGCAGGGCCCACATCGCGGTACCGAGCAATCCGACGTCGACGACGGCGCCTTCCCCGGTCCGGGAACGGCGGAAAAGCGCCGCGGCGATGCCGCCGGCGAGCGCCATCCCGCTCAGCGAGTCGCCGAACGCGCCTCCCGGCTGTCCGATCGGCCGCTCCGCTCCGGGTGGCGTCACCAGCATCCCGACGCCGCCGCGGGCCCAGAAGCTGATGGCGTCGTACCCCCCCTGTTCCGCTTCGTCGCCGAGCGCACCCTGCCCGGTCCCACAGCCGTAGACGATGGAGGGGTTCACGGTCCGGAGGTCGTCGATGTCGATCCCGAACTTGCGGCGCGTCGGCGGGAGGTAGCTGGTCAGGAAGACGTCCGCCTCGGCGGCCGCCCTGAGAACGATTTCCCTGGCGTCGGGGTGCTTGAGGTCGAGCCCCACGCTCCGCTTGCCGCGGTTCCACGCTTCCCACGGAAACGATGGCCCTCCGTCACCGCCGACACCACCGAAGGTGAGCCCGCGAAGGGGATCGCCGGTCGGGGACTCGATCTTCACGACGTCCGCTCCCCAGTCGGCCAGGACGGCACCGGCGGAGGGTACGAACGCCCATGCCGAGACCTCCAGCACCTTGACCCCTTCGAGCACGCGTTCCACAGACCTCTTCCTTTCGTCGACGCCACCACGGAGCCCGGGCGGCGGCACATTCTCGCAGTCGGACCGCCGTGTGCCCCACTCCGACCTATGCCTCACCCAGAAATGGAGCGGGCGGCCCCCGCGACGCGATGATGGGAGAGGTGAACCCGCAGGTGCGGTACCTCACGGCGGACCCGGCGATGGCCCTCACAGTGCGCGGAGCCAGGTGACCGCCGAGGGCGGGCCTCGGGTCGGGGCCGTGGCCGCAGCACCGCTGCTCCTCCGGAGCGCCCGGGGCCGCTGGGTCGTCGCGGCCACGGTGCTCGGCTCGGGTATGGCCATGCTCGATTCGACGGTCGTCGGCATCGCCCTCCCGTCCATCAACCGCAGCTTCCACGGGGGCGTGGGCTCGCTGCAGTGGGTCGTGACCGGGTACTTGCTGACGCTGGCCGCTTTCCTGCTGCTCGCCGGCTCGCTCGGAGACCACTACGGCCGCCGGCGCATCTTCCTGATCGGGACGGTCTGGTTCGCGGTGGCCTCCGCCGCCTGCGGCTTGGCGCCAAATACCGGTGTCCTGGTGGCCGCCCGCGTCGTCCAAGGTCTGGGCGGCGCGCTCATGGCCCCGGCGAGCCTGGCCATCATCCAGGCCTCGTTCCGCCCCGAGGACCGGGCGCGGGCCATCGGAGCCTGGTCCGGTCTGGGAGGAGTCGCCGCAGCCGCCGGTCCCCTCGTGGGCGGCTACCTCCTCGCCGTGGCCTCGTGGCGCTGGGTCTTCTTCATCAACCTGCCGGTCGCGGCCGTCGTCGTGGTGGTTGCATCACGTCACGTTCCCGAGTCGCAGCGACCCGGCGTCAGCGGACGCGTCGACCTGTGGGGAGCAGCGCTGGCCGTCGGCGTTCCTGACCGGGTTGACGTACGCGCTCATCGAAGCGCCGACGCGGGGATGGTCGGACCCGGCCGTGCTCGGCGGGCTCGCCGTGGCGGCGCTGGCCGGTCCCGCCTTCGTGGTGGTCGAACACCGGTCGTCGCACCCGATGCTGCCTCTCGGGCTCTTCCGGTCCCGTCAGTTCAGCGGCGCCAACGGCGTGACCTTCGCCGTCTACGGTGCCCTCGGTGGCGCGCTGTTCCTGCTGCCGGTCGAACTCCAGTTGGTCGCGCACTACACCCCGCTCGAGTCGGGTCTGGCGCTGCTCCCCCTGACGCTGGTGATGCTCACGTTCTCGGCCCGCTCAGGCCAGCTCTCGGCGCGCATCGGACCACGACTGCAGATGACCGTGGGACCGTTGATCGTCGGCGCGGGACTGGCTCTGCTGGTCCGGGCCACCCACCCGGGAAACTACCTGACCCAGGTGTTCCCGGCCGTGCTCGTCTTCGCCATCGGGCTGGTCATCACCGTGGCCCCACTCACGGCGACGGCAATGGGCGCGGCGCCGACGGAACACTCCGGCGTCGCGTCCGCGGTCAACAACGTGGTCGCCCGAGCGGCCGGCCTCTTCGCCGTCTCAGTGCTCCCCTTGGTGGCGGGCCTGACCGGGGCGGCCGCGCTCGCTCCCCAGGAGTTGGCGGCGGGGTTCCGCACCGCCATGCTGGTTTCCGCCGTCACCTGCGCCCTCGGTGGCGTGCTGGCGGCGCTCACCATCCGCAACCCGGTCCGCGCTCGCGCCGCTACCCCCGGGCAGGTCGGCACCTGGTCATGCGGGGTGAGCGGGCCGCCGGTGGCGGTGGCGGCCGCTTCGCCGGGAACGGAGGCGCGCCCGGCGCGGCTGAGCCCGCGTGCGCACGGGGCACTGGTCGGCCAAGGTAAGCGGATGGCACGAGACTCGGCAGGCCCGGAAGTGGCGGCGGCGCCCGAAATCTTCGCACCGGCCGCGCTCGGTCCGGTGACGTTGCGCAACCGCATCATCAAGGCGGCGACCTTCGAGGGCCGGACGCCGCGGGGCGAGGTCGGCGACGAGCTGGTCGAGTTCCACCGCCGTGTGGCAGCGGGCGGAGTCGGCATGACGACGGTCGCCTACCTGGCGGTCTCGCCGGAGGGCCGCACGGACCGGCACTGTTCGATGCTCAGCGAGGAGACCGTGCCCGGGCTGCGCCGGCTGACCGACGCCGTCCACGGTGAGGGGGCGGCTGCGGCGGCGCAGATCGGCCACGCCGGTCCGGTGGCGAACGCCCGGTCGAACGGCGCGCCCGCTCTCTCGCCCTCGGGCGGTTTCACGCCGATGGGGTCGCGGTTGCGCGCCATCGAGGTGGCGGGGATCGAACGGGTGATAGACGACTACCGCCGCGCCGCGACGTTGGCGGTCGAGGCCGGCTTCGACAGCATCGAAGTACACGTCGGCCACAACTACCTGCTGAGCGCCTTCCTGAGCCCGAAGCTCAACAAGCGGGACGACCAGTTCGGGGGCCCGATCGAGAACCGCGCCCGCTTCGCCCGCACCGTGCTCAGGACGGTGCGCGACGCGGCCGGACCCGCGTGGCCGTGACGGCCAAGCTGAACATGGCCGACGGCGTGCCCGGAGGGCTGTGGCTCGATGAGAGCGTGCAAGTGGCGCGCCTGCTCGAGGCCGACGGTTCGCTCGACGCGTTGGAGCTCACGGGGGGCAGCTCGTTGGCCAACCCGATGTACCTGTTCCGTGGCGAGGCGCCCTTGGAAGAGTTCGGGGCCACCCTGCCTCAGCCGGTGCGGTTCGGGTTCCGGTTCCTGGGCGGTCGCTTCCTCCGGTCCTACCCCTACGAGGAAGCCTTCTTCCTTCCCTTCGCCCGGCAGTTCCTCGCCGCGCTCTCCTCGTTGCCGTTGATCCTTCTGGGTGGCATCACCGAGCTCGAGACCATCCGATCGGCTCTCGCCGAGGGATTCGCGTTCGTGGCCATGGCCCGGGCGCTGTTACGCGAGCCCGACCTGCCGGCGCGCATGCAGGCGGGCACGACGTCGACGTCTCTGTGTATCCACTGCAACAAGTGCATGCCCACCATCTACTCGGGCACCCGGTGCGTGCTCGTGGATGTTCCCAGGAGACCCCAGGGTCCTCCCTCACAATGACACCGGAACTGCGGCAGTTATTGGTTGAGACCCAATGAACGTGACTCCAAACGGTTCCGGTGAGACCTATCTTGTGGTGAGTGTCAGCATCGGAATTCTTCGACTTGCTCTCAACGTCCCCCAGTCGCTGGACCACGCTGCGGATGTCAGGCCGAGAGTGGCAAGACACCGTGATCCTTGGCCAGGCATTGGAAGCGACGACAGCTCGCAAACAGGCCAGCGGAGCGTCCGTCACAAAGATCACAATCGGAGATCCTGACCGGCCCCAGCCCAAAGAGCTCGAACACACATGGACTTTATGGCTCGCCCCACCGTGGAAGCGGGCCACCTACACGGTTGACACAAGCGCCGTTGATGTCGTTGTTCATGGAACCACGTGGTGGAGCAATAGCCGCGGAGTGTCGCGGTCAAACGAGTCCATCGACCCAGCCAGGTATGGACATGGGCTTGGCTACGGTGAGGATCTGGTTCGCACGCCTGACTACGCGACTCGCCTAGAGGTCGCAGAGGTGGAGGCGGGTTTGTGGATCGGCCGCCCGACATTGGAGGTTCATGCAAGGGCCGTGCATCACCCTCGTGAGCGAGGCCAACGACTCCACGGTCTGGTGATAGGCGACGCCGACAGGATCGACCTTTCCGTTGATCGTGATCGAGGAGTGATACTGCGGGCCGCCTCATGGTTCGAAGGCTCGATGTACCGGACCGTCGAGACGCTCGATGCCGCCTTCGACGAGACGTTCGCGGCGGATGCCTTCAAGATCGAGCCATTTCCAGGCCGAGACTGGGAACCACCTCCGAACCTATTGAGGCCCTGACCAGACCCTGTCCCAGATCGCGGGCGGGCCGGGACGGCCGCCGGAGGTCGAGGCCCTTGTGCAGGATCGGGAACAGGTGCGTGCCCACCATCTACCCGGGCACCCGGTGCGTCCCGGTGCCCGAGTCGGGCCCAGCCGACGAACGGCGGTCGCCGAGGCAGCGTCGGGCGTCCGCAGTCGCTGAGGGATCAGGCCGAGACCGGCGGCCGGCGGTCCGTCCATGGCGTGGCCTGTTCCAGCTGACCGGCCAGGGAGAGCAGCGTTTCCTCGTCGCCCAGGCGGCCGACGAACTGGACTCCAATGGGCAGCCCGTCGGTGTTCCAATGCAGCGGCAGCGAGATCGCGGGCTGGCCCGTCACGTTGAAGGGCGGCGTGAAGGGCACGTAGGCGGCGGCGCGGAAGAGGCCGTCGAGGGGCGCTCCAGGGGGAGAGTCGAAGGTGCCGAGCGGTGCGGGAGGCTCGCCGATGGTCGGTGTGAGGAGCACGTCGAAAGACTCGAAGAACGCAGCGATCTGGCGGGTGGCGCGCTGGAGCCCCTCCACCGCAGCGAGGTACCGACTCGCGTCGAGCGAGCGGCCCAGGGTCACGAGAGCCCAGCTCAACGGCTCGAGGTCGGCCTCGGTGGCGGGGCGCCCGATCCGCTCCTCCCAGACTCCGACCGTCCACGCGTTGCCGGCCGCCCAGGCGTTGATGAAGTCGCCCGTCATGGCGGCACCGTCGACGTCGAACACGGCCTCCTCCACCCGGTGCCCGAGGGACTCGCAGGTCGCCGCAGCGGCGCGCGCGGCCTCGACGCAGTCCGGATGCACGTCGGTCCCCGTCGGCGACGCCGTCATGATGCCGATCCGCAGGGTGGCCGGCGCCGACGCGGCGGCAGCCGCGAACGACGGCCCCCGCCGCGGGGGCGCCCAGTAGGGATCCCCGGGCACCGGTCCCGAGGTGGCGTCGAGAATGGACGCCGAGTCGCGCACCGAGCGGGTCACGACGTGCTCACAGACGAGGCCGCCCATCATGTCTCCGAGCTGCGGGGCCAGCGAGTTGCGCGCTCGCGTCGGCTTGAGACCGACCAACCCGCAGCACGACGCAGGGATACGGATGGAACCTCCGCCGTCGTTGGCGTGCGCCACCGGCACCATGCCCGCGGCCACCGCGGCCGCTGAACCCCCCGAGGAACCGCCGGTCGATCGCCCGGTGTCCCACGGGTTGTGCGACGGTCCGAAGCGGCGCGGCTCGGCCGTCGGCAATATCCCGAACTCGGGCGTGTTCGTCTTGCCGCAGACGACGAAGCCGGCCCGGACGTAGCGCGCCGCGAGCTCCTGGGTCACCGTGGAGACGTAGTCGCCCGAGAGGTCCGAGCCCTCCGAATACGGCGTACCGGCCAGCTCGGCGCAGAGATCCTTCAAGAGGAAGGGCACGCCTCGGAACGGCCCGTCGGGCAGCGTGCCAGCCGCCTCGGTCCGGGCGCGGTCGTAGAGCTCGTGGATGACCGCGTTCAGCTGCGGATTGAGCTTCTCCATGCGTGCGATCGCCCCGTCGACCAGCTCGGCGGGAGACACCTGCTTGGTGCGGACCAGGTCCGCCTGCCCGGTCGCGTCGAGCCATGCGATGTCGTCTGCCATGAAGGGCAACCGTAGCGAGGGCCAGCTCGCGACGCCGGCGGCGGCCCGGGCCGGACGGTCAGTGGGTCAGTGGGTCCGCGGTGGATCAGGCCCCGACCGGTGTCGCGTCCACGGCGGTCGGCCGTTTCGCCCCGGTGCGGACGGCGTCGGCCTCGGTCACCGTGACGTCTGCTCCGCACGCCGTGCAGCGACGACGGTCGTCGAGCTCCCCGCCACAGCCGCGGTGACGGAGGATCATCGGCCGCTCGCCCGCGATGGCGTGGCGGTCTCCCCACTGGAGCAGCGCGACGAGGACGGGCCACAGGTCGGCGCCCTTCTCGGTGAGGCGGTACTCGCATCGGACAGGACGGTCCTGGTACGGCCGCTTGACCACGATGCCGTGCTCGACGAGGCCCTCGAGACGATCCTGGAGCACGTTGCGCGCCACGCCCAGATCGCGCTGGATGTCCTCGAATCGGCGGATGCCCAAGAAGATGTCCCTGATAACGAGCAAGGTCCAGCGTTCACCGACCACCTCGAGGGTCGACGCCACCGGGCAGTACTGGTTCGGGTAGTCCTTCTTCAGCACAAGTCCAGCATATCAACGAATTCCGGTGAGTGGGTTGCTTTATAAAACTTTCTTGCTAGTGTTCGTTTCATGACACTACCGACTGAGGGAACGTCAGAAGGCGCACCGGCGGGCGGCCAGGAGCGGGCCCACCCCGCCCTGACCGCGCTGATCGTCCTCACCGGAGTCTTTCTGTCGTCCCTCGACTTGTTCATCGTCAACATCGCGTTCCCGAGCATCTCCAAGGCCTTCCAGGGGGAAAGCCTCAGCTCGCTGTCGTGGGTCCTGAGCGCCTACACCATCGTCTTCGCCGCCGCACTCGTCCCGGCGGGCCGCTGGGCCGACCGGGCCGGGCGAAAGCGGGCGTTCCTGCTCGGCCTGGCCATCTTCACCGCGTCCTCAGCGCTCTGTGCCGTCGCCCCGTCCCTCGACTTCCTCGTGGGCGCGCGCGTGCTCCAGGCGACGGGCGGCGCGCTGATGTTGCCGACCTCGCTCGGCCTGCTGCTCCCCGCGTTCGGACCAGACCGCAAGGGTGCGGCCATCGGGCTGTGGTCGGCCGTCGGTGGCGCCGCGGCCGCGCTCGGGCCGCCCATCGGAGGCCTGCTCGTACAGTTGAGCTGGCGTTGGGTGTTCCTGGTCAACCTTCCCTTCAGCCTGTTGGCACTCTTCTTCGGCGTACGGATTCTGCGCGAGGTCCGAGACCCCGAGGCGCACAAGTCGGACCTGTTGGGCGCGGCCCTGCTCACCATCTCGGTCGCCAGCCTCGTCTTCGCCATCGTCGAAGGCTCGGACTGGGGCTGGACGAGCGCGCGGATACTCGGGGCCTTCGGGCTGGCGGTCGTCTCGGGCGCCGGGCTGGTGCTGCGTTCCTTCCGTCACCCCAACCCGGTGATCGAACCGGCGGTGATCCGCCACCGCGCCGTGGCGCTCGCCGACGTGAGCTCGCTCGCCTTCTTCGGCGGGTTCGGCGCCATGGTGCTCGGAGGCGTCCTCTTCCTCACCGGCGTGTGGCACGAGAGCGTGTTGCAAACCGGCTTCCTCATTGCACCGGGCCCGCTGCTGGCGGGACTGGCGGCGTTTCCCGGGGGCCTGCTCGGCGCTCGCTTCGGGCACCGGGCCGTCGGGACGGTCGGTTCGCTGCTGTTCGCGTCGGGCGGTCTGTGGTGGGTCACCCACGTGGGCGCGACGCCGGACTGGGCCGGCGCCTATCTGCCGGGCAGCCTCCTCGGCGGGCTCGGCGTGGGCCTGATGCTCCCCTCGCTCGGCGGCGCGGCAACCTCACCGCTCCCTCCACAACGGTTCGCGACCGGATCCGCCTTCTACGCCATGACGCGCCAGATCGGTGTGGCACTCGGCGTCGCGTGCCTGGTGGCCATCCTCGGTTCTTCGGGCGCCGTGCCGAGCGTGACGGCCTTCCACCACGCCTGGTTGTTCATGACAGCCTGCAGCCTGCTGGCCGGCGCCGTTCTGCAGGGCATCGGCGGCCGGGTGACCGAGACGGCGGACGCCACCCTCCCGGCGGTGCCGACCTCGCCGAGGATCACGGCGCCGGCTGGGTACGCCGGGATGCCGTCCCTGCCCGTCGGTGCGGCACCGGCGGTCGCAACGTCAGCGGCACGCTCCTACGTCGGCGTCGTCGAGCCGCGCACCTCGGGCGGCAGGTAGGACGGGTTCGCCACCAGCAGCTGGTCGCGGGCCCACGCGGCGAGAGTGGGCGCCACAGCATTCCAGTCGTCGTCGAGGGCACCCGAGCGAATGGTGGCGGCCAGTTGGGCGTCGTCGGCGAACCCGAGCCCGGCCAGACGCGCGAGGTGGGCAGCGGCGAATTCCGGACCGAGCCGCAACTCGCGCTCGATCACCGCGACCGCGTTGCGCAGCACCCTGGTCTCGAAGCGGGCGCCGTCGGAACCGGTCGGCTTCCCGGCGCGCGAGCCGCGGGCCGGCCGGCGCGCGGCTCGTCGCCCACTTCGCGGTCGAGGTGTTCACGCACGGCCTCCGCCAGCTCCGCCGCCGTCGGCCGGCCGAAGAGCGATGCCGCGCCGTCCGCCGCGACGGGTCCGGCGGGAAGGGGCGGTGTCACCCCGAGGAGAACCATGAGATCCCACTCGCTCTCGCAGACGCGCCGGCCGATCGCGGCCAACTCGACCGAGCGCGTCGCTCCGCTCAGGTGCACCGAGGCCTGCAGCGCACAGATCGTCGCCCATTTCACGGTGGCGTAGACCTGCCACCAGCGGACCGTGTCGGCGTCGACCGGCTCGGCGCCGGCCGCGGCGTAGGCGTCGAGCAGCTCGGGCAGCGTGCCGAAGCCGCCGACCTCGGGGGCGCCGCCGAAACGCCAGGCCGGGGCGCTCAGCCACCCGAGGTCCTCGGCCGGGTCGCCGGCGTGCGCCAGCTCCCAGTCGAGCACGCCGCGCAGACCCTCAGGCCCGACGAGGAGGTTGCCCAGCCGGAAGTCGCCGTGCACGACCTTCCGCGCCTCCGCCTTCGGCCTCCGTCCGCCCAGCCAGCGCACGCCGAGCTCCAGGGCCGGACGGACCTCACCGAGAAGATCGAGCCAGGGGAGGGGGTCGGCGAACGGGTCCGCCGGCGCGAGGCCCTCGATCGTGGCGGGCTCAATGGCGTGGACGGCGGCCAGCGCCCGACCGCACTGTGCGGTGAGCGAGTCGCGGGCGACGGCCCATCGGTCGTCGCGGAGGATGCGCCGGGGGATGGTCTCGCCCTCGAGACGCTCGACGACTATCCAGCCGGTGCCGAGGGGATCAGCGGTGGTGGTGGTGGTGGTGGTGGGGTCGGCGGGGTCGGCGTCGGTCGGGTCGGCGTCGCCGGCTGCGGCCACGACGGGCGGCACCGGGACACCGGCCGCGGCGGCGGCGCGCAGGAGCGAGGCCTCGGTCCGCGCCCGGCCGCGCTGCGCCGTGGAACCGGCGCGGTCCATCTGCAGCACGAGGTGTTGGACACGGCGGGCGGTCGCGTCCGTGCCGGAGTCGGCGGCTTCGTCGGTGTCGGGGACGGGGTCGAGGTCGAAGGAGCTGGTGACGCGAGAGGCACCGCCCGACAGACGCCGGAGGTCGCGCACCGTGCCACCCAGGACGCGGCCGAGGGCGGCCGCGATCTCGTCTTGGCTCGCGGGGATGGATCCGCTCGAGGGCTCGGGCACCGGACCCCTACTCGACGGGGACGACCGGCCTCCCGGCGTCGTCGAGCTGGTGCAGGTACTCGCAAATGCCGTACCCGGTGCGTTCGGGGCCGGTGGGGTCGGCGTAGGTCCAGCGCGCGAGGCCTTCGTTCACCATGGTGCCGCCGGCCTGGCCGATGTCGGCCACCCGCATGACCTCGCCGCGCAGTGGGTGAGTGCGGCCCGACTTGTCGACCACGTCGAGGTGAACGACGCGGTGCGTCACGCCGTCGCCAGCCAGCTCGGTACGGACCCGCCACTCGGCCACCGAGGTCGCCTTCCCTTCGTGCCACACCCAGCCGCGGTGGAGGTCGCCGGCGCCCGTCCCGAGACGGATGCCGCCGAAGTGCGTGTCGTCTCCGACGTTGATGGAGAACCAGCGCCACATCTTCGGTCCACCCCAGCGACGCGGGCCCCACGAGCGGTCGCGGTTCCCGTGTGCGCCCCGCCACTCCAAGGTGCGGCCGTCGACCGCGAGGGTCCCGGTCCATCGGCCGGCCTGTTCGAGGTGGCCCTTGCCGACGGTGCCCGCCGCCGCAGCCGCTTCCGCCGACCTCGGTCCGTCACCGCCCTGTCCGTCGGTGCCGATCGCGGGGGTGACGGCGTCGAAGCGGACGTCGAGCACGACCGGGACGGCGCGGTCGGGGCGAGCGGCCGCGGGTCCGCCGGTGTCGGTGTCGCCGGCCCCGGGGCGGACGCAGGCCCGGGACCGGACCTCGCCCTCCATGGTCAGGCGCCAGGACTGCAGGGGTTCGATCATCTCGTAGCGCACGGCCCCCACCTCCAGCACGGTGTCGACCATCTCGCGCTGCTCCTTCACGGAGCGGTACTCGCCGAGGTCGCCGTCGGGCAACCACAGGGACAGTCCGACATCCATCGTGCCCTCGTTGGGCCGGATGCCGATGCGGGTGAAGAAACCCGAGTCCGTGCCGGGGTCGTAGGCGTTGAAGTAATAGGACTCGCTCCACGCCGTGTCGCCCTCGACCGGATGGGCATAGTCGTGACGCTCCTTGAGGATGGGCATGCCCTACACCATTGTCTGTCCGGCGCTGACGTTCAACGCCTCCCCGGTGACGCCGCGGGCCTCGTCGGAGAGGAGCCAGCAAATGGCGGCGGCGATCTCGTCGGGCTCTTGGAGCCGGCCCAGCGGGATTTCGCGGGCGATCCACTGGGCCAGGCCCTCGGGGCCACCCTGGAGCGTCTCGAACATGCCGTCGGGATTGAGCAGGTCGGTGTCGACCGAGCCCGGGCACACCGCGTTGACCGAGATGCCCGAGGGGCCGAGCTCTGCGGCCATGGTCTGGGTCAGCAGGATCACGCCCGCCTTGGCGGCGCAGTAGGCGCCGAGGAACGGAAAGCCGCGCTTGCCGGCCTGGCTCGACACGTTGCAGATCCGGCCGCCGGAACCCGCCTCGACCATTCGGGTTGCGCACGCCCTCGACACCAGCCAGGTGCCGACGACGTTCACATCGAGCACGCGGCGGAACTCGGCGGCCGTGATTCCGAGCAGCGGGCCCAGCCCGAAGCCGGGACCGCTCCCTCCGGCGACGTTGGCCACCAGGGTGACCGGGCCGAGCTGCTCCGTGGCGCTGTGCCACCGCCCGCTCGACGGCGGCCTCGTCGGTGACGTCAGCCTCGAGCGTCACGGCGCTCGACACCGAGCGATTCGATCTCGGCCTGGAGCGACGCCAGGTCGCCCGGGCCGGCGGTGCCGTGTCGGGCGCGTCGGGATAGGCGACGTGCGATGTCGAGGCAGGCGACGTCGGCTCCGCCGGCAGCGAGCGCCACGGCCGTGGCCCGGCCGATGCCCCGGGGGCGGGCGGCGCCGGTGACCAGGGCGACCCTGCCCTCGAACAGGCGCCGCACGGGCGGGTGTGTGAGACTCACCACGCAACGGTAACGGGGTGGGATGGTGTGATGCCGGCATGAAGGCCGCGGTGACGAGGGGTGGCGCGCTGGTCGTCGACGACATGCCCGAGCCGGTGCCGTCGTCGGGCCACGTGGTGGTCCGCTCACTGGCGGCGGGGATCTGCGGTTCCGACCTCCACGCGCTGGGCGACTTCGCGCACTTCACCTCTCTCATGGGTTCGGTCGGGGTCCCCACACTGGACCCGGCGCTCGACTGCGTGTTCGGCCACGAGTTCTGCGCCGAGATCGTGGAGCACGGGCCGGACACGGCGCGCACGCTGCCCGTCGGGGCGCGGGTGTGCTCGGTCCCCATCATCGTGGGACCGTCGGGCCTGGAGCAGATCGGTTACTCCAACGACTACCCGGGCGCGCTGGCCGAGCACATGGTGCTCCAGGAACTGTTGCTGGTCCCGGTGCCCGACTCGGTCCCGACCGAACTCGCCGCGCTGACCGAGCCGCTCGCCGTGGGCGAGCACGCGGTGGGCTTGGCCGACCTGGCGGAGCGGCAGCCCTGCCTGGTGGTCGGGTGCGGCCCGGTCGGCCTGGCCGTCATTGCCGCGCTGAAGGGCCGGGGCCACGGTCCGGTCCTGGCAGCCGACTTCTCCCCGGTGCGGCGCCGGCTGGCGGAGGCCTTCGGGGCGGACGAGGTGCTGAATCCGGCCGAGGGGTCGCCCCACGAGCGCTGGCCCGACTTCGGGGTGGCCCGGACGGTCATGGAGCGCATCGGAGCCGCCATGACCGGGGCGACGGCTCCGGATGCGGTCGTCTTCGAAGCGGTGGGCGTGCCGGGGATGCTCCAGTCGCTCATCGCCGAAGCGCCGCCGCGGAGCCGCATCGTCGTGGTCGGGGTCTGCATGCAGACCGATACGATCGAGCCGTTCATGGCGGTGACGAAGGAGATGGAGCTGCGTTTCTCCTTCGGCTACACGCCGGCCGAGTTCGCCGCCACCCTCGAACGCCTGGCGGCAGGCGTCCCCGGCGCCGACCGGCTGGTCACCGCGACCGTGGACCTGACCGGCGCGCCGGGCGCCTTCGAGACGCTGCGCAACCCGGGCGAACACGGGAAGATCCTCGTTAACACCCGAGACTTGACACCTGAAACCCGGAAACGACACGGAGAGCGATGACGACCATTGAGGCCGACGGCCGACTCAAGTTCGGGATCTTCCTGGCCCCGTTCCACCCGGTCGGGCAGAACCCGACCCTGGCGCTCGAGCGCGACCTGCAGCTGATAGAGCATCTCGACCGACTGGGCTTCGACGAGGCGTGGATCGGCGAGCACCACTCGGCCGGCTACGAGATCATCGCCTCGCCCGAGGTCTTCATCGCGGCGGCCGCCCAGCGCACGCGACACATCCGGCTCGGCACCGGGGTGTCCTCGCTGCCGTACCACCATCCGTTCATGCTGGCCGACCGGATGGTGCTCCTCGACCACCTCACGCGGGGCCGGGTGATGATCGGGGCCGGCCCGGGCGCGCTGCCCTCCGACGCGTTCATGATGGGCATCGACCCCGCCCGCCAGCGCGACATGATGGAGGAGGGCCTCGAGGCCATCCTGCGCCTGCTGGCCGGCGAGACCGTGTCCATGGAGACGGACTGGTTCCGGCTGGTCAAGGCGCGGCTGCAGATGCTCCCCTACCAACGACCCCATCCCGAGGTCGGCGTGGCCGCACAGGTCTCACCGGCCGGGCCGCGGGCCGCGGGGCGCTTCGGCTGCGGCCTCCTCTCCATCGGCGCCACCACGGCCGGCGGGTTCGACGTGCTCGGCTCCCACTGGGCCGTGATGGAGGAGCGCGCCGCCGAGTTCTCGACCACCGTCGACCGCAACCGGTGGCGACTGGTGGGCCCCATGCACATCGCCGACACCAAGGAGCAGGCGGTGGCCGACGTCGCCTTCGGCCTGGAGGAGTGGGTCGACTACTTCCAGCGGGTGGCCGCCCTCCCGTTGGCCCCGAACACCGAGAACTTCGCGTCGCTTGGTCGACGCCCTGAACGCGTCGGGCTTCGCCGTCATCGGAACGGTCGACGACGCCATCGCCCAGATCGCCCGATTGCAGGACCAGTCCGGGGGATTCGGCACCTTCCTCCTCATGGGTCACGACTGGGCCGACACCGAGGCCACCCGCCACTCCTACGAGCTCATCGCCCGCTACGTGGCGCCGCAGTTCCAGGGTTCGGCGACGTCGCTCGCCCGAGCCGCGACTGGGCGGCCGAGAACCGCCCCGAGTTCATCGGCGCGGCGGGCACCGCGGTGATGTCGGCGATCCAGCAGCATCACGAGGAACGGGCGCAGAAGGCGGAGCGGGCGGCTGCCTCCGACGGCGCCGGCGACGACGAGGTGAAGTCCGAGGTGGAGGTGCCGGCGCCCGGTGCCTGATCCGGAGATCCACCACGAGCAGGTCCCGGCCAACGGGATCGAGCTGCACGTCGCCTCGGCCGGGCCGGCCGACGGCCCGCCCGTCGTCCTCTGCCACGGTTTCCCCGAGCTCTGGTACTCGTGGCGTCACCAGCTCGGAGCGTTGGCCGAGGCCGGGTACCGGGCACTCGCACCCGACCTGCCGCGGCTACGGCGGAAGCTCGCACCCCGACGAGGTGTCCGCCTACGGGTCGGACCAGCTGACGGGCGACCTGTGCGGC
This sequence comes from uncultured Acidimicrobiaceae bacterium, assembly GCA_963767195.1. Classification (GTDB taxonomy): domain Bacteria; phylum Actinomycetota; class Acidimicrobiia; order Acidimicrobiales; family RAAP-2; genus Bog-473. Next base: position 248,224 of record CAVYDA010000004.1, read on the forward strand.
CTGCTCGACCACTACGGCTACGAGAAGGCCGCGTTCTCGGCCACGACTGGGGTGCCATGGTCGTCTGGGAGATGGGACGGCTGCACCCCGAACGGGTCGCGTCCATCTGCAACATGAGCGTGCCCTACACGCAGTGCGTCGGGCAAGCCGACGGAGATCTTCGAGGCGATCTTCGCCGGGAAGTTCTTCTACATGCTCTACTTCCAAGATGTCGGGCCGGCCGAGGCCGAGTTCGATTCCGACCCGCGTCGCTTCGTGCGCTCCCTCCTCTACTCCGCCAGCGCGGAGGGCATGTCCGACGGGGCGGCCAGCGATGGCCGACGCTCCCCGTGACGGTACGCGGTTCCTCGACGTCCTGACCCCGGCGCCCGAGGTGCTGCCGCCGTGGCTCGACGAGCACGACGTCGACATCTACGTCGAGGGACTGACGAGGGGCGGGCTGTTCGGCCCGGTCAGCTTCTACCGGAACATGGACGCCAACTGGGAGCGGTCCAAGGACTTGCCGGCGAGCCGCTACACCATGCCGACCGGGTTCATCACCGGCGCGCTGGACCCCGTCTTGCAGATGATGCCGGGAGCCACCGAGGCGATGGCCGAGGCGCTGCCCGACTTCCGCGGCGACGACCGTGGTGGAGGGCGCTGGGCACTGGGTCCAACAGGAACGGCCGGCGGAGACGAACGAGGCCCTGCTGGCGTTCCTCGCCGGCGCGGGGTGACGCGCGCCGCCGGGTGAGCAGCGTCGGGCGAGATGCTCGCGCCCTTGCCGGGTCAGCCCGACGGGGTGCCCTGGCCGACCGAGCGGTGGCCGACGGGCGACCTGCCCCGCGGGGGTCGACCTCGACGGGCCGCTGGCGCAGGTCTTCGACGACGAAGGCCCGCTGGCCGTCACCTACGCCGTCGTCGTGGTGCACCGCGGCCGGCTCGTCTTCGAGCGCTACGCCGGCGCGCTCGAGCACTTCGACGCGCCCGCCACGCCGGTCACGGCCGGGACCCCGTTGCTCAGCTGGTCGATGGCGAAGTCGGTGCTGCACGCCGCGGTCGGCATGCTCGTCGGGGACGGGCGGCTCGAGCTCGACGCGCCGGCCCCCGTGCCCGAGTGGTCCGGGACAACCGACCCACGTCACGCCATCACGCTGCGCCAGCTTCTCGCCATGCGCGACGGGCTCGACTTCGTCGAGGACTATGTCGACGACCGGGTATCCGACGTGATCGCCATGCTGTTCGGAGAGGGCCTCGGCGACGTGGCGCACTTCGCGGCCGACCGGCCGCTCGTCGCTTCACCCGGTGAGCGCTTCAACTACTCGTCGGGTACGTCGAACATCGTCTCGGGGGTGGTGGCCCGGACCGTCGGGCCCGGCGAGCCGTACGCCCGGTTCCTCCACACCCGGCTCTTCGGCCCGCTCGGCATGGCGAGCGCCGACGCCCGAGCTCGACGCGGCCGGGACCTGGATCGCCTCGTCGTTCCTGCGCGCCACGGCGCGCGACTTCGCCCGCTTCGGATTGCTCTACCTGCGCGACGGCGTCTGGGGGGGCGCCCGCCTGCTGCCGGCCGGCTGGGTGGACTCGGCGCGGACGATGGTCTCGGACGACCGCGAGGACGGGCCTTACGGCGCGCACTGGTGGGGCGTGGCGGGCGACACCCTCGGCACCTTCCGCGCCTCGGGCTACGAAGGCCAGTCCATCACCGTGTGCCCGTCGCTCGATCTGGTCGTCGTGCGGCTCGGCAAGACGCCCCTCGCTCGCACGCCGCTGCTGGTGCCGTGGCGAGCCTCCATGGTGGCCGCGTTCGAACGGCCGGGCGCGGCCTGAACCTCAGCGCTCCGGCCGCGGGGGTGGCCACGAAGACGGGGATCTGGCGGTCCGTCTTCTCCTGGTACTCGGCGTAGGGCGGGTAGGCGGCCACCGCCCGCTCCCACCAGCGCGCCTTCTCGTCCCCCGAGACCTCGCGGATGCTCACGCGGAACGGTGCGGGGCCGTCCTGAATCGTCACCTCGTCGGGATGTGCGACCAGGTTGTGAAACCAGTCGGGGTTTTCGGGCGCGCCGCCCTTGGAGGCCACGAGGGCGTACTCGCCCTCGTGCTCGACCCGCATGACCGGGCTCTTGCGCAGCTTGTTGCTGCGTTGCCCTCGTGTGGTCACCACGATGATGGGCAGCCCAGTGTCGAGAAGCGTGTTGGCCCGCTTCCCGCCCGAGGCCTCGTACTCGGTCACCTGTTCGCGCACCCAGTCCGACGGGCTGGGCTCGTAGTCGCCTTGGAGTGTGCTCATGGGGCCAGCGTATTGGAGGGGTGGCCGGTAGGGTCCCCCCGTGGCCGGGCCGAGGGATCCCATCGCGGGGACGGAGGTCGTGGACTACCACCGCACGCTCTCGAACTGGGGACGCTGGGGGCCCGAGGACGAGCGCGGCGCGCTGAACCTGATCACGCCGGAGGTCACCGCCGCCGCGGCGGCCACCGTCCGCTCGGGTCGGACCGTCTCGTGCGCCCGCCCGATCGACACCCGGGCGTCGCCGGACAACCCGTCGCCCGCGACCCACCTCATGCTCGGGACGCACGCCCACGGGATGGGGTCGGACTCCCTGGCCGTGGCGCCACACGGCTTCGCCACCAGCCACGTCGACGCCCTGTGCCACGTCTTCCACGAGGGCCGGCTCTACAACGGCTACGACGCGGCGACCGTCACGGCGCAAGGCGCGACGCGCCTCGGTGTCCACCACCTGCGCTCGGGGATCGTGACCCGCGGCGTGCTCCTCGACGCCGCGGCAATACGTGGCGTGGACGCGCTCAAACCCGGCGAAGCGGTCTACCCCGAGGACCTCGAGGCGGCCGAGTCCGCGGCCGGCCTCCGCGTGCGCTCCGGCGACGCGCTGGTGGTGCGCACCGGGCGCTGGCACTGGCGCGACGAACATGGGCCGTGGGATGCGGCGTTTCTTCTGGCCGGCCTCCACGCCTCGTGCCTGCCGTGGTTGCGCGAGCGGGACGTCGCCGTCCTGGGCGGTGACGGGGTGTCCGACGTGATCCCCTCCCTCGTCGAGGGCGTGCCGCTGCCGGTCCATTCGGTGGGGATCGTGGCCATGGGCCTCCACCTCATGGACAACCTCGACCTCGAAGCCCTGGCGGCGGCCTGCGGCGACGAACGTCGCTACGAGTTCCTCCTCGCCGTCGCACCCCTCGTGGTCGAACGGGGTACGGCGTCGCCCGTGAACCCGCTCGCCGTCTTCTGAGCCGGACTCCGACCCGGTCAGTTCCCTTCGTAGGGGAAGCCGAGATCGGGGGCGGTGAGGACGGCCCGGAACGCCAGCCCTTCGGCGGCCGCCATGGCCTCGGCCGTCCCGCCGCGGTCGACGACCGCGACGAGGAGCACGACCTCCGCCCCGGCCTCGGCGACCGCGTGCGCCGCGTCGAGCAGCGACGTCCCCCGTGTGACCGTGTCCTCCGTGACGACGACCCGGTCCCCGGGGTCGAGGGCCCCGGCGATGCGCCCGCCGGCGCCGTGGTCCTTGGCCTCCTTGCGCACGCTGAAGGCCTTGAGCGGCCTGCCCCGCGTGGCCGCCACCCCGGCGGTCACGAAGGCCACCGGGTCCGCCCCCATGGTCAGCCCGCCGATGGCGGTCGTCTCGGGCGGCGTCAGGTCGAGCACGGCGTCGGCGACGAGCAGCATCGCCTCGGGCCGGCACACGGTCTGCTTCGAGTCGATGAACCAGGTGCTCTTGCGGCCCGACTTCAACGTGAAGTCCCCCCGCTTCACGGCGTGGGCCAGCAGGTGGTCGCGCAGCGCGTCGCGGGTGGAGCTCACGCGAAGCGCACGCCCGGCCCACCGGCCACCACCGACCCGATGGCACTCGACGGTTGTCCGCTCGAGGCCAGCACGTCGAGCACTTCGCCCACCGCGGCCGGGTCCACGACGAGCGCCATGCCGACGCCGCGGTTGAAAACCCGGTCCATCTCCGCCTCCTCGACCGCGCCGAGGCGCTGGATCTCCGCGAAGACGCGAGGCTCGTGCCAGCTCGACCGGTCGAGCACCGCGCCGAGCTCGGCCGGGAGCGCCCGCGGCAGGTTGCCGACGATCCCCCCGCCCGTCACGTGGGCGCACGAGCGCAGCGCGGGACCGAGCCGGCGGCGCACCTCCAGCACGGCGGGCGTGTAGACGACCGACGGCCGCAGAAGCTCGTCGGCCACCGTGTGCCCCGCGCCCTCCCACGCCGGATCGCCGAGGGAACGCCCCGCCCGCTCGAGTAACACGTGGCGGGCGAGCGTGTAGCCGTTGGACCGCAACCCGGGCGACGCGATGCCTACGACCGCGTCGCCGGCGCGCACGCGCTCGGGGCCGAGCTGGGTCCCGTCCTCGACGACGCCCACGGCGAAGCCCGCCAGGTCGAGGTCGTCGGCCGCCATCACCCCGGGGTGCTCGGCGGTCTCCCCCGATCAGGGCGCACCCGGCCAACCGGCAGCCCTCGTGGATACCCGACACGACCGTCGCCACCCGGTCCGGGTCGACCCGGCCGGTGACGACGTAGTCGAGGAGGAACAGGGGCTCGGCACCCACGCAGACGAGGTCGTCCACGCACATGGCCACGAGGTCGATGCCAACGGTGTCGTAGCGCCCGGTCGAGCGCGCCACCTCCAGCTTCGTGCCCACGCCGTCGGTCGAGGCCACGAGGACGGGGTGGTCGTAGCGCGACGTGTCGAGCGGGAACTGGCCTCCGAACCCGCCGATGCCTGCCACCATGCCCCGCAGTCGTTCGACCGCGGCCTCGCCCGCAGCGATGTCGACGCCGGCGCCGGCGTAGCTGGCTCCGCCGCCCTGGTGGGCCACGGCCCTCAGACCCCGGGCAGCGCGGCCTGGTACGGCCCGGCGGACACCCGCTCGGGCCGCGCCAAGGAGACCGGAGTCGGTGTCACGGGCACCGTGGTGGGATAGTCACCGCTGAAGCACGCGTCGCAGAACCCGGTGTCGACGCCGATGGCTGCCTTCAGGTTCTCGAGGCTGAGGTAGGCCAGCGAATCGGCGCCGAGGACGTCCGCCATCTCCTCGACGGAGCGGTCGGTCGCCAACAGCTCCTCGTGCGAAGGCGTGTCGATCCCGTAGAAGCAGGGCCACCGCCACGGGGGCGACGAGATCCGCAGGTGCACCTCGGCCGCACCCGCTTCGCGCAGCATGCGCGTGACCGAGCGCTGCGTCGTGCCGCGCACGATGGAATCGTCCACCACCACGAGGCGCTTCCCGGCGATGGTGTCGGGGAGCGGGTTCAGCTTGCGCCGCACGGCGTCCGCGCGCTCCTGCTGACCCGGCGCAATGAACGACCGACCGATGTAGCGGTTCTTCACCAGCCCCTGCCCGTAGGGGATGCCGCTGGCCCGGGCGAAGCCTTCGGCCGCTGGGACGCCCGACTCGGGCACCCCCATCACCATGTCGGCGACGGCGGGTGCCTGGAGCGCCAGCAACTCGCCCATTCGGCAGCGGGTCTCGTGGACCTCACGCCCCGAGAGCCTGGTGTCGGGCCGGGCGATGTAGGCGAACTCGAAGATGCAGAGCCGCGGCTCGATCTCGCGCAGCCACGGGACCTGGAGGCTCCGGGGACCGTCCTCGTCGATGACGACGAGCTCGCCCGGCTGGAGCTCGCGGACGAACGCGGCGCCGATGACGCTCAACGCCGGCGACTCCGACGCCAGCACCCAGCCCGTGGGTGCGTCCGCCGGTCCGAGCCGGCCGAGGCAGAGCGGCCGGAAGCCGTGCGGGTCGCGGACACCGAAGAGGCGGTGCGCATCCATCAGCACGAAGGAGAACGCTCCTTCGACGATGGGCAACACGACCTGGAGCGCGCGCGCCAAGTCGTCGGTCTCGGGGAACGACTGCGCCAGCAGCTCGGCCACCACCTCGCTGTCGGTGGCCACCGAGCCGGGCAGCATGCCGACCTTCTCGCCGAGCTGCGCCGTGTTCGTCAGGTTCCCGTTGTGACCGAGCGCGAAGCCGGCCCGCCCGACGGGTCGGTAGACCGGCTGCGCGTTGGCCCAATCCGACGCACCGTGGGTGGAGTAACGGGTATGGCCGATGGCGAGGTGGCCCTCAAGGCCGGAGAGCGTCCGCTCGTCGAAGACCGTCGCCACCAGACCCATGTCCTTGACCACGGTGATCGTGTCGCTGTCGCTCACCGCCATGCCGGCGGATTCCTGGCCGCGATGCTGTAGGGCGAAAAGCCCGTCGAAGGTGAGGTTGGCCACGCTCGACCCGGGCACGTACACCCCGAAAACACCGCACGCTTCCTTCACCTCGGACCCCATTCTCGCACAGTCCGTGCGCCTCAGGTATCGCCCAGAGCGGCCGGAAGCGCACCGTCGTACTCCCTGACCAGGGTCTCGACCGGAAGGTCGACCAGCTCACCCAGCCGAAGGACGCTGGCCCGCCGGCCCGGCCGAGCACGGCGCACGGGATCCCCTGGTCTGCCGCCACCGCCGCCAGTCGCTCCGGCTGCGGCGTGGCTACGACGAAGCGCGACGGCACCTCGGTGAAGAGCTCGGCCGGGTCGCCGAGGTCGACCCGGCAGCCGCTCCCGGCGGCGGCCGCCATCTCGCCCAGGGTCACAGCCAGGCCGCCCGATGAGATGTCGTGCACCGCGTGCAGGACAGGGTCGACGGTCTCGCCCGCCACGTGGCGCGCCACCAGGCCGGCCACGAAGGCGCAGACCCGGCGATGGGCGTCGAGGTCGGGGGCGGGCACGGAGCCGCTCCGGTGGCCGCGGCGCTCAGTCGCCCAGCGCGTGCCTTCCAACGGGAACGACCCGTCGGGCGCGGACCGCGCGCCCAGCGAGGACGAGCGCGTCGGCGTCATCCCATGCGAGCCCGGAGGCCTTCGTCGCACCGAGTCGAGCAGGCCGAGCAGGCCGAGAACCGGAGTCGGGTCGATGTCGGACCCGCCGCTCTCGTTGTAGAGGCTCACGTTGCCCCCGACCACGGGGAGGGACAGGGCGCGGCAGGCCTCGGCCATCCCGTCGATGCACTCGGAGAGCTGCCACATGACCTCGGGATGCTCCGGGTTGCCGAAGTTGAGGCAGTTGACCACCGCGACCGGGGTGGCGCCGACGCAGGCCAGGTTGGCCACGCCCTCGGCCACGACGAGCGCCGTGCCCAGGCGCGGGTCGAGGGCGCACGCGCGCGGGTTGGAGTCGGTGCTCAACGCCACGCCCCGCGAGGACGGGGGCAGTCCGGGGCCGGCCAGGCGGAGCAGCGCCGCATCGCTGCCGGGGCCGGCGACCGTGTTCAGGAAGAGTTGGTGGTCGTACTGGCGGTAGACCCAGCGCGGCGAGGACACCATGGCGAGCAGGTCCCCGGCGCACTCGGCCGGGGCCGGGGGTGACGGCGGGGGCGCGTCCGTCGGACGCGGTGCGGCGCGTGGCCGGTCGTAGAGGGGTGCGTCGTCGGAGAGGGACGCCGCGGGAACGTCGGCCAGCACCGGGCCGCCGGCCCCGTCGCGGATGCGCAAACGGCCGCCGCCGTCGGGATCGGGCTCGGTGACGGTGCCGATCACCGTTGCCCGGACCTCCCAGCGGTGGCAGATGTCCGCGACCGCCGGCCACGACGCCGGCGTGACGATGGCGAGCATTCGCTCCTGGCTCTCGCTCGTCATCACCTCCCAGGGCTCCATCCCCTCCTCACGCCGCGGCACGGCCGAGACGTCGACATCCATGCCCACGCCACCACGGCCGGCGGTCTCGCTGGTGGCGCAGGCGAGGCCGGCGCCGCCGAGATCCTGAATCCCGACGACCAGTCCCGTGTCGAGCAGCTCCAGGCAGGCTTCGATCAACCGCTTCTCCTCGAAGGGATCGCCTACTTGGACGCTGGGGCGTTTGGCGTCGTCGGGCGCGCCGTCGTCTTCGCCGGCGAACCCCGAGGACGCGAGCACGCTCACGCCACCGATCCCGTCGCGCCCCGTAGTCGACCCGAGCAGCACCACCAGGTTGCCCGGCCCCGAGGCGATTCCCAGCACGAGACGCTCGGCCGGCAACGCGCCCATGCAAAGCACGTTCACGAGGGGGTTCTGTGTGTAGCACGGATCGAAGGTGAGCTCGCCGCCCACGGTCGGCACGCCGACCGAATTCCCGTAGCTCGAGATCCCTTTGACCACGCCCTCGACCAGCCAGCGCTGGCGGGCGTCGTCGGGCGGCCCGAAGAAGAGGGGGTCCATGACGGCGAGGGGACGCGCCCCGATGGTGAAGATGTCGCGCAGGATGCCGCCCACTCCGGTGGCGGCTCCCTGCGTGGGCTCTATGGCAGACGGGTGGTTGTGGCTCTCGATCCGTATCGCCACCGCGATGCCGTCCCCGGCGTCGATCACCCCGGCGTTCTCGCCCGGCCCGACCAGCACGCGGAGCCCTTCTGTCGGCAGGCGGCGCAGGTGCAGGCGGGACGACTTGTACGAGCAGTGCTCGCTCCACATCACGGCGTAGAGGGCCAGCTCCAGGTGGTTGGGCGGGCGGCCCAGGATTTTGGAGACTGCATCGAATTCGTCGTCGGTGAGGCCGAGCGCCCGGTGCAAGGCTTCCTCGACCCGAGACTCCATGGTGTATTCAACGATAGAGGCCGGGCGACCCATGCCGGGCGCTCCGCGGCGTGGATCATGTCGAGGTACGGCTCGGAATCGAAGCGAACCGGCTCACAGCCCCCGAGCTGGCCCATCTCCAGCGCAGCCGTTGGCCCCTTCGCCCCAGATGCCGTGCTCCGGGTCGTAGAGCTCGTCCGTGGAGAAGAGGTGCCGGTCCCGCCCAATAGAAGGGCCCGGCCGGAGATTACGGATGAAAAGGTCAGGGGCGGAATTACCCGGCCGGACCGGAGCGAAAAGCAAAGGAAAAGGCCGCTCATTACCCCAAAATGGTGGGCCCAGAAAAAACGTCTAACGATGCACGCCGGGGTCGCGACTGGGGCACAATGGAACCATGGCAACAAAGGCAAAAACTCCGGCTCCTCGCAAGCCCATGAGCAGCGGCCACAAGGCCGCGTTGGCCCGTGGGCGCGCCGAGAGTGCGTCCGTTCGTCACTACCTCGAGGCGCTCGAGACGTCCAAGCCCAAGCGGGGTCGCAAGCGCACCCCGGCGTCCATCGACCGACGCCTCGCCGCCATCGACGGCCAGCTGGCCAGTGCCGACGCGCTCACGCGGCTCCACCTGCTCCAGGAGCAGAAGGACCTCATGGACGAACGCTCCCGGGTGGACCAGGTGAAGGACCTGACCGCGCTGGAGAAACAATTCATCAAGGTGGCCAAGGCCTACGGCGAGCGCAAAGGCATCACGTACGCGACGTGGCGGGCGGCCGGGGTGAGCGCGGCCGTGCTGCAGAAGGCCGAGATCCCGCGCTCCCGGAGCTGACGGCGAAGTACTGCTCCACCGCCGCGGCCAACGCGCCGGCGATCACCGACTGACCGGCGGGACGTGACACGAGCGACGCCTCGAACGGATCGGTGACGAAGACCGGTTCGGTGAGCGCACCGGGCATGGTGCTCGGCGTCGTGAAGTAGCCGGTCTCGGCCGGGCCGAGGAGCATCAGATGGCCGTAGTCGGCGGCCTGTTCCGTCAACGCCGGACCGCCCAGCTCGCTGTCGTCCACGACACCGAGGTCGGGGATCCCCCAGCCGCGCGCGTTCATGGCCGAAAGCACATGGTCCTGGACCAACGTGGCGAAGCGGATGTTGGCCCGCGTGAACGGGCGGTCGGCGTCGTAGCCCGTGACGCCGCCCGCGTCGTACTGCGAGGCCCCCGCGTCGAAGTAGATGCCGAGGAGCAGGTCGGCGCGCGCCAGGTCGGCGCAGACGTCGCGCGCCCCGACGTCGTCGTGCACGCCCTGGGCCGTGAACAGGCCTCCGTCGACGTCGCCCGGCGCCCGCCGGACCACCGTGTCGTCCCTCGTGCGTGAGACCACGACGGTGAAGCCCTTGTCCCGGAGCAGCGCCATGGTGTCGAGCTCGACCGGCAGCGTGAGCTTGGCCTCCTCCACGGTCTGCCCCGCCTCGGTCTCCCCGACGGCCCCGGGGTCGAGTCCGCCATGGCCGGCGTCGAGGAAGACCGTCATGTGCCGGTCCCCCGAAGTCGGGGCGAACTCGCGGCACTGTCCGGGCTCGAAGCGCGCCGCGTCGACGGGCTTACCCTGGTCCGCGGGCGAGGGTGCGGCCGACGCGGACGCGTGGGACACCGCACCGGGACCGATCAGGCCGAGTCCGAGGGCGAGAGCGAGCGTGACCGCGCTCACGGTCACGGCAGACAGGCCGGAACGACGGCGTCGCAACGTCGGGGTCATCAGGAAGGGCGCGCCGGGCGTATCGCGTCAGGCCGCGACGGGCGAGCAGGCCGCGGCGACGAGCGCCCGCAGCAACACGAGCCCGTCCTCCGAGCCGAGCAGCTCGGAGCTGGCGCGTTCGGGGTGGGGCATGAGTCCGACGACGTTGCCCCGTTCGTCGGCGATGCCGGCGATGTCGTCCACCGATCCGTTCGGGTTCTCGGTGTAGCGCAGCACAATGCGGTCCTCGACGCGCAGTCGTTCGAGCGTGGCCACGTCGCAGGTGTAGCTGCCCGAGAAATGGTTGATCGGCACGACCAGCTCGTCGCCGATCGAAGACCCCGCCGTCAGCGCCGAGGCGGTCGACGTCACCCGCAGGCGCGCCGGCTCGCACAGGAACCGCAACCGCGCGTTCTTCTGCAGCACGCCGGGCAGGAGGCCTGCCTCGGTGAGGACCTGGAAACCGTTGCAGATGCCGACCACGGGTCCGCCGGCTCGGGCCAGGTCGCGCACCCCGTCCATGACCGGCGAGAAGCGCGCCAGCGCCCCCGGTCGCAGGTAGTCGCCGTGCGCGAAGCCGCCCGGGAGGACGACCCCGTCCACTCCGCTCAGGGTCGGGTCACCGTGCCAGAGCAGCACGGCCGCGGCGCCGGCCGCCTCCAGGGCCGCGGCAACGTCGTGCTCGCAGTTGCTCCCAGGGAAGACGACAACGCCGATCCGCGGCGCCATTCAGATCGCCTCGAGCTCCACGCAGCTCTGCTCCATGACGGGATTGGCCAGCAGCCGGTCGGCCAGCTCGCCCGCCGTGATCCGGGCCGACGGCTCGTCCGGCGCGTCGAGCTCGAAGCGGAACGACCGGCCGGCGCGCACGTGGGCCACGCCGTCGAACCCGAGAGCGGGCAGCGCCCGCTCGATCGTCGCGCCCTCCGGGTCCGCGATGCCGGGTCGCAGTTGCACCTCGACCTGGGCCCGGAACCTCATGTCGTCGCACCGTACCAGTCGCGTAGCGAGCGCCCGGTGACGCGCTCGTAGGCGGCGACGTAACGGGCGGACATCGCGGACCTCACGTCGGCGGGGAGGGGAGGGGGCGGCGGGCGGCGGTCCCACGTCTGAGCCGCGAGCCAGTCGCGCAGCGGCTGCTTGTCGAACGCCGGCGGCGTGGTCCCCGGGACGACCTCGTCCGCGGGCCACAGCCGTGACGAGTCCGGCGTGCACACCTCGTCGCACAGGCAGAGCACTCCGTCGACCCAGCCGAGCTCGAACTTCGTGTCGGCCAGGATGAATCCGGCCGCGAGCGACCGGGCGGCGGCGCGGGCGTAGAGCTCCAGACAGATGTCGCGGGCCGCCGACGCGGCGTCGGCTCCGACCAGGTCCACGGCGGCGGCGAAGTCGATGTTGACATCGTGGCCCTGCTCCGCCTTGCTGGAGGGCGTGAACATGGGCTCGTCCAGCCGGCTGGCCAGGCGGAGCCCCGGGGGCATGGGGATGCCGTTCACCGTGCGCGACCGCTCGTACTCCTCGTAGGCCGACCCGGCCAGGTACCCCCGCACGATGCACTCGAGCGGGAGCATGTCGGCGCGCCGCACCAGCGCGGCCCGTCCCGCCCAAGCGGCGGGCACGGCCGTCCCACCCAGCTCGTCCCTGATCACCTCGGGATCGACCGCGAGTTGGGTGCCCGGGACGACGTCGGACACCTCGTCGCACCAGAAGCTCGTCATGGCGGTGAGGACCCGGCCCTTCTGCGAGATCGGCTCGGCCATGACCACGTCGAACGCGCTGACCCGGTCGGACGCCACCATGAGCAGCCGACCCTCCCCGGCGTCGTAGAGCTCGCGGACCTTGCCCGATTGGACCCGGGGCAGCTCGAATGCGGCCGCGCTCACCGGCTCGGGCTCAAAGGTCCGCCAGCGCGTCGGCGAATCGGTCGATGTGACGCAGCGTGCGGCCCAGGTCGAAGGCGCCGTCGAGCTCACTCGCACTGAGCGCGACCTCGGCGTCCTCCTCGAGCACGGCGCGCAGCGGCCGCTGCTCGCTCCAGGCCCGTCGGGCGTCACGCTGGACGATCCGGTACGCCTCGTCGCGCGTCTGACCGCTGAGGACGAGGGCCAGGAGGACCGACTGCGAGAACACGAGGCCCAGAGAGGCCTCGGTGAGGTTGCGCCGCGCCCGTTCGGCGTGGACGACGAGACCGGAGGCCAGCCCGGTGGCCTTACGCAGCACGTAGCACGCCAGCATTGACGCGTCCGGGAGTGCGACCCGCTCCACCGAGCTGTGCGAGATGTCCCGTTCGTGCCACAGCGCGACGTCCTCCAGCCCCGCGCCGAGATAGCCGCGGAGCAGGCGCGCCAGCCCGCAGAGCCGCTCCGAGAGGATGGGGTTGCGCTTGTGCGGCATGGAGGAGCTTCCCTTCTGGCCCGCACCGAAGGGCTCCTCCACCTCCCCGAGCTCGCTGCGCGCCAGGTGCCGGATCTCCGTACAGATCAGTTCCACGGTCGTGCCGATGGCGGCGCAGGCGTAGAGGTACTCGGCGTGGCGGTCGCGGGCGATGACCTGCGTGGCCGGCACGGGCGTGAGGCCAAGGGCGGCGCACACCTGAGCCTCCACCGCCGGGTCGACGTTGGAATAGGTCCCGACCGCGCCCGACAGCTTGCCGACCGCCACCGCGTCACGTGCCGCGCGCATGCGACGGCGGTCCCGGTCGGCCTGGAGCGCCCAGAGCGCGAACTTGGCGCCGAAGGTCGTGGGCTCGGCGTGCATGCCGTGCGTCCGTCCCGCCACCGGGACGTGCAGGAGCTCCAGGGCCCGCGCCTTGAGGGCGGCGACGAACGCGTCGAGGTCGGAGAGGATCAGGTCGGCCGCCGCGGTCAGCGTGACCGACAACGCTGTGTCCACGACGTCGGAGGAGGTGAGCCCGTAGTGCACCCACGATCCGGCCGGCGCGCCGATGCGCTCCTGCACGACGTCGACGAACGCCGCCACGTCGTGGTCGGTCACCTGCTCGCGCCGAGCCACCTCGGCCACGAACACGTCGTCGACCGTAGGGGCCTTGGCCCGGCACGTCGCCGCGTCCTCTGCCGGCACGATGCCCAGCGCCGCCTGGGACTCGGTCACCAGCAGCTCCACCTCGAGCCAGCCGGCGAGACGGGCGGCGTCGCTGAACAGCGCCGCCATGTCCGCCGGCGAGTACCGCGGGATCACGAGACCGACGCCGCGATGTCGTGGCGCATCTGCCGACCGTCCCACTCAATGCCTCCTGCGGCCTCGTACGCGGCCGACCGGGCCGCGGCCAGCGTTGGGCCCACCGCGGTGACGCCGAGCACGCGGCCCCCCGCGGTGTGGAACGGGCCCTCCCCCCTCCGGCTGGTCCCGGCGTGGAAGACCGTCACGCCGGCCGCGGGCGCGGCCAGCTGCCCCGACGGCGAAAGGCCGGCAATGGTGTCTCCCGTGCGGGGACGCTCGGGATAGCCGGCGGCGGCCAGCACGACACAGACCGCAGCCGCGTCGAGGAACACCGGTCCGGCCACCTCGTCGAGCGTGCCGGTGGCGGCGGCCCGGAGGAGCTCGGCCGGGTCCGAGGCCAGCAGCGGGAGGACGACCTGGGCCTCGGGGTCGCCGAAGCGCACGTTGTACTCAATCACCTTCGGCCCCTCCGTCGTGAGCATCAGCCCGGCGTAGAGCACACCCCGGAAGTCGATGCCGCGCCGGCGCAGCTCGGTCACCAGCGGCAGCACCGCGGTCTCCATGATGGCGCCCACTTCGTCGGGGCCGACCTGGGGCATCGGCGCGTACGCGCCCATGCCGCCCGTGTTCGGCCCGGTGTCGCCGTCCCCGATCCGCTTGAAGTCCTGTGCCGGGACCAGTGGCACGGCCCGTGTGCCGTCGCAGAGCACGAGCAGCGAGCACTCCTCACCGGTGAGCCCCTCCTCAATCACGACGTTGCGCCCGGCCTCCCCGAAGGATGTGCCCGCCAGCTTGGCCGTGACGTCGGCGGCGGCCTCGTCCTGCGTGCTCGCCACCAGGACGCCCTTGCCCGAGGCGAGCCCGTCGGTCTTGACCACCCACGGCCCCGGCAACGTCGCGAGGTAGGCCAGCGCCTCGTCTGTCTGCATGGCGTCGAAGGCCCGAAACCGCGCCGTCGGCACACCGGCCGCGTCCAGGACTTCCTTCATGAAGCTCTTCGAACCCTCGAGCAGCGCGCCGTCCGCGCCGGGCCCGAGGACGGCGCGCCCCTGTGACCGCAGACGGTCCGCCAACCCGTCGACGAGCGGCGCCTCCGGGCCGACCACGTAGAGGTCGGCCTCCACGTCCTCGACCGGGTCGTCCGTCACCTCAATCGGCGGCGTCATGCCGGGGTTGCCCGGCGTCACGACGACGTCGGACGTCCGCGACAACACGTGCGCCAGCGCGTGCTCGCGCCCTCCACTGCCGACGACGCAGACCCTCACGCGGCGGCGAAGGACACGGTCTGCTCGCGTCCGGGACCCACGCCGACGAGTCGCACCGGGACCCCGATCTGCTCGGAGAGGAAGGAGACGTAGTCGCGGGCGGCGGCCGGCATGTCGCCCGGCGCGGTGGCGGCCGAGAGATCGGTACACCACCCGGGAAGCTCCTCGTACACCGGGGCAGCCTTGTGGAATGTGGACTGGTGGTACGGCAGGTGCGTGAAGCGGATGCCGTCCGCCTCGTAGGCGACGCAGACCTTGACCGATTCGAACGTGTCCAGGACGTCCAGCTTGGTCAGCGCCACCTCGCTGAGCGAGTTGAGTCGCACGGCCTGGCGCAGCATCACGGCATCGAACCAGCCGCAGCGGCGCTTGCGGCCCGTGTTCGTGCCGTACTCGTGGCCGCGCTCGACCAGGAGCTCGCCGACATCGTCGTGCTGTTCGGTCGGGAACGGTCCGGCGCCGACGCGGGTGACGTACGCCTTCGCGATGCCGATCACCCGCTCGATGTCGCGCGGTCCGAGGCCCGACCCCGTGCACGCCCCACCCGCCACCGGGTTGGAGGAGGTCACGAAGGGATACGTGCCGTGGTCGAGGTCGAGGAACGTGGCCTGCGCGCCCTCGAGCAGGACGTGCCGGCCCGTGTCCATGGCGTCGTGGACCATGGCGACCGTGTCGCCCACCATGGGCTCAATGCGTGGCGCGTATTCGCTCAGGTACCGGTCCGCGATCTCGCCCGCGGCGAGCGGGAGCCGGTTGTACACCTTGGCCAGGACGGCGTTCTTCTCCTTCAACGCCACGTCGAGCTTCTCGCGGAAGATCTTGGGGTCGAAGAGGTCCTGGACGCGGATGCCGACCCTCGTCGCCTTGTCGGCGTAGGCGGGCCCGATGCCGCGCTTGGTCGTGCCCAGCGCGTTCTTGCCCAGGAACCGCTCGGTCACCCGGTCGAGCTCCTGGTGGTAGGGCATGATCAGGTGGGCGTTGCCGCTCACGACCAGCCGCGACGTGTCGACGCCCCGTTCGGCCAGCGCGTCGAGCTCGTCGATGAGGACGGCGGGGTCGACCACGACGCCGTTACCGATCATCGGCGTGATGTGCTGGTAGAGGATGCCGCTCGGCACCAGCTGCAGCGCGAACGCCTCGCCGTTGACGACGATGCGGTGTCCGGCGTTGTGACCGCCCTGGTAGCGGACCACCATGTCCATCTCCCCGGCGAGATGATCGGTGAGCTTTCCCTTCCCCTCGTCGCCCCACTGGGTCCCGACCACCACTGTTGCGGGCACGCACCTCTCCGTTCGCTCACTCGCTTCGGATTACGCCTCACTCTACCGCCCGGCCAAAACCCGGGCTGCCAGCGGCGGCCGGTCAGTGCAGCACGATCTCGTCACCGTCCTCGTCCACGTCGACGGTGACGATGGAGCCGTCGAGGAACCTGCCCTCCAGGATCGCCAGCGCCAGCGGGTCCTCGACGTTGCGCTGGAGCACCCGCCGCAGCGGGCGCGCCCCGTAGTCGGGGTCGTAGCCCGTCCGGGCCAGCCACTGCTCGGCGGCCGGCGTGACGACGAGGCTCAGCCGGCGCTCGGCCAGACGCGCCCGCAGGCGGCCGAGTGCGATCTCCACGATCACCGCCAGGTCCTCCTGGCTGAGCGGCCGGAAGCGGACGATCTCGTCGATGCGGTTGATGAACTCGGGCTTGAAGTAGTCGACCGGCTCGCCCTTGAGGTTCGACGTCATGATCAGGACGGTGTTGGTGAAGTCGACCGTCCGCCCCTGGCCGTCGGTCAGGCGCCCGTCCTCGAGCACCTGCAGCAAGATGTTGAAGACGTCCGGGTGCGCCTTCTCCAGCTCGTCGAGGAGCACCACCGCGTAGGGCCGTCGCCGGATCGCCTCGGTCAGCTGTCCCCCTTCGTCGTAGCCGACGTAACCGGGCGGCGCCCCGACCAGTCGCGAGACGGCGTGCTTCTCCGTGTACTCGCTCATGTCGATGCGGACCATGGCCCGCTCGTCGTCGAAGAGGAAGTCGGCCAGCGCCCGGGCTAGCTCCGTCTTGCCCACACCGGTCGGTCCCAGGAACAGGAACGAGCCGATCGGACGGTTGGGGTCGCTCAGTCCGGCCCTGCTCCTCCGGATGGCGTTGGAGACGGCGGACACGGCCTCGTCCTGCCCCACCACGCGCTCATGGAGGGTGGACTCCATCCGGATCAGCTTCTGGACCTCGCCCTCCAACAGGCGCGAGACCGGGACGCCCGTCCAGCGGCTCACCACCTCGGCGATGTCCTCGGAGTCGACCTCCTCCTTCAAGAACCGCGTCCCGGCCTGGAGCTTGGACAGCTCCTCGTTGGCCTGGTCGATGCGGCGCTCGAGCTCCGGCAGCTCGCCGTAGCGGATGGCCGCGGCGCCGGCCAGGTCGGCGTCTCGCTCGAGGCGCGCCGCCTCGTCGGCGCGGGCGGTCCGCTCCTCCTGCAGCCGGCGCAGCGTGTCGATGCTCGCCTTCTCCTGCTGCCAGTGCGCCGTCATGCCGTCGCGCTCTTCCCCCAGTTCGGCCAGCTCGCGCTCGAGGCGCTCCAACCGCTCCCGCGAGGCGTCGTCGGTCTCCTTGTCCAGCGCGACCCGCTCGATCTCGAGCTGGCGGATGCGCCGGATGATCTGGTCGAGCTCCGTCGGCATGGAGTCGATCTCAATGCGGAGCTTCGAGGCCGCCTCGTCGATCAGGTCGATCGCCTTGTCCGGCAGGAACCGGCCGGTCACGTAGCGGTCCGAGAGCACCGCCGCCGCCACCAGCGCCGCGTCCTGAATCCGCACGCCGTGGTGCACCTCGTAGCGTTCCTTGAGCCCGCGCAGAATCGCGACGGTGTCCTCGACCGAGGGTTCGCCCACGAACACGGGCTGGAACCGGCGCTCCAGCGCGGCGTCCTTCTCAATGGAGGTGCGGTACTCGTCGAGGGTGGTGGCGCCGATCATGCGCAGCTCACCCCGGGCCAGCATCGGCTTGATCATCTGCCCGGCGTCCATGGCTCCCTCGGCCGCGCCGGCGCCGACGAGGGTGTGCAGCTCGTCAATGAAGGTGACGATCTCGCCCTGCGCGTCGGTGATCTCCTTGAGCACCGCCTTGAGCCGCTCTTCGAACTCTCCCCGGTACTTGGCCCCGGCGACCATGGAGCCGAGGTCGAGCGCGACGACGCGCTTGCCCTTCAAGCCCTCGGGCACGTCGCCCTCGACGATCCGGTTGGCCAGCCCCTCGACGATGGCGGTCTTACCCACGCCCGGCTCCCCGATCAGGACGGGGTTGTTCTTGGTCCGCCGCGAGAGCACCTGAATCACACGTCGGATCTCCTCGTCCCGGCCGATGACGGGGTCGAGCTTGCCGTCGCGGGCGGCCTCGGTGAGGTCGCGTCCGTACTTGGCCAGAGCCTGGTAGGTCTGCTCGGGGTCGGGTGTCGTGACCCGGTGGCTGCCGCGCACGGCGCGCAACGCCGTCAGGAGCGCCTCCTTGGTGACCCCGATGGCGTCGGCCAGCGCCAGGACCAGATGCTCGACGGACACGTAGTCGTCGCCGAGGTCGCGCCGGATCTCGTCGGCCGACTCGAGCACCAGCCGGGCGTCGCGGGAGAGTCCGGGCTCCGAACCTCCCTCGGCGCGCGGCAGGCGCGACAGCTGCTCGTGCACCCGGCCCGCCAGGGTGTCGGGGTCGACCCCGACCTGGGACAGGAGCGGACGGGTCATCGTCTCCTGCTGCTGCAGGAGCGCGTCGAGGAGGTGGGCCGGCGTCAGCTCCGGATGGTTCGACGACGCCGCGTGGCCGGTCGCCGCGCTGAAGGCGGCCTTGGTGTTGTTCGTCCAACGTTCGGGGTCTATGGGCACTGTCTCACTCCGTCCTGTCCGCTCACTCCGTCCTGTCCGTTCTCCGCCCGCGTCTTGTCCGTTCAGATGCTCGACCGCCGCGGCGGCACGACCTGGCGCAGTGGGACCAGGTCACGCCGGTACTGGCGGTGGGTGGCGGCGACGGCGTCTACCGCCTGCGCCTGCACCTCGGCGAGCTCCGCTTGGAGCCGGGCCACCTCCGCCTCGAGCTGCAGCACCCGGCGCACCCCTTCGAGGTTGAGGCCCGTCGACGTCAGCTCCTGAATGTGGCGGAGCCGCTCCAGGTCGCTCTCGGAGAACCGGCGGCTGCCACCGCTGGTGCGCGACGGGTCGAGCAGGCCCTTGCGCTCGTAGATGCGCAACGTCTGTGGGTGCATGCCGGTGAGCTCGGCCGCCACCGAGATCACGTAGACCGCCTGGTCCGAATCTCGAGGGCGCATGCGGTGCATCACGAGTCCACCGTCGTCCTGGGCGCAGCGTCGGTCACCGCGGCCAGCGATTCGACGGCTGCCCGTTGCTCCTCGCTGAGCTCGGTCGGCACCAGGACCTCCACCCGGACCATCAGGTCCCCCGGCTTGCCGCCGTTGCGCCCGCTCGAGCCCGGCACGCCGCGGCCGCGTACCCGCAGCACGCGGCCCGACTGCGTCCCGGGCGGCACCTTCAGGGTCACCTTGCCGTCGAGCGTCGGCACGGTGACGGTCGTGCCCAGAGTGGCCTCGGGGAAGGTGACCGGAACCGTGATGGTCAGGTTGCGGCCGCTGCGCCCGAACAGGGGGTGGTCGGATACCTGGACGACCACGTAGAGGTCCCCCGGCGGCGCCATGCCCTGGCCGGGCGCGCCTCGTCCCTTGACCCGGATGCGCTGGCCGTTCTCGACCCCGGGCGGGATGCGCACCTTGATGGAGCGCACCTTCCTCTCGGTGCCGGTGCCGTGGCAGACCGGGCACGGCGTGTCGAACAGCGTGCCGCGGCCCATGCAGTCGGGGCAGACGGTGCTGAGCGAGAACAACCCCTGGTTGTCGTTCAGGCTCCCGGTGCCTCCGCAGCGCGGGCAGGTATGCGTCGAGGTGCCCGGCGCGGCACCGCTGCCGCGACAGTTGGAGCAGCGGACGTCCTGCGGAACGTTGACCGACGTGGTCACGCCATGCACGGCATCCTCGAACGAGAGATGGAGCTGAGCCTCCATGTCGGCGCCGCGCTCGGGGCCCGCGCTGGGGCCGGCGCCCACCCCCGAACAGGTTGCCGAAGATGTCGCCCAGGTCCCCCATGTCCTCCATGCGGAACGTGCCGCCGCCCGGCCCGCCGAAACCACCCGGAACCGGGCCGTGCGCGCGCACCTCGTCGTATTCCTTGCGCTTCTCGGTGTCGCCGAGCACGTCGTAGGCGGCGCTGATCTCCTTGAACCGCTCCTCCGAGCCCGGATTGGCGTCGGGGTGGTGCTGCTTGGCCAGCTTGCGGTAGGCGCGCGTGATCTCCTTGTCGGTCGCCGTCGGAACGACGCCGAGCACCTTGTAGTAGTCCTTCTCGAACCACTCTCTTTGGGCAGCCACGTCAGCTCACCCCCGGACGCGGACCATCGCCGGCCGGAGCGCCTGACCCTTCCAGCGGTAGCCCGAGCGCATCACTTCCTCCACCACGGTCCCGCCGTCGTCCCCCTCGTCGGCCTCGGCGTGCGCCACGGCGTCGTGGTACGTCGGGTCGAAGGGGACGCCGGCCTGGTCGATCCGCTCGAGACCCTCCTTGGCCAGGATGTCGTTGAGCATGGCGCGCGACGCTCGCAGCGCCTTCCCGTCCTCGCTCACGTCGAGCGACTCGTTCAGGTGCGCCTCGGCGAGGTCGAGCGTGTCGAGCACCGGCAGCAGCTTGCTGACCAGGTCGGCCGCGGCCCGCGCCGACTGCTCGTCCTGCTGGCGCGCAATCCGCTTGCGGTAGTTCTCGAAGTCGGCCTGGGTCCGCTGGAGCGCCGCCAGGTACTCGTCGCGCTCGCGCGCGAGCACGACGACCGGGTCGTCCGCCGGCTCCGGTTCCGGCTCCCACCCGGGCTGGGGCTCCCGCCCGGACGTGGGCTCATGCTCCCGTCCGAGCGGGTGCTCCCGCTCGCGCTCACCCCGTGGTTGTGGCTGTGGCTCTGCCGCCGCGTCGACGGCGCCGGCCCCCTCGGCCGGGTCGCGGAAGGTCATTGCTCATCGACGATCTCGGCGTCGACGACGTCTTCCTCCGCGCCGCCCTCGGCCGCATCGCTCTGGCCCTCGGCACCACCCTGGTCGCCGGTGGACGACGCGGTGGAGGCCGATGCCTGCTCGTAGAGGCGCTGGCTGAAGCTCTGCGACACGCCGACCAGCTTCTCGGTCGCGTCCTTGATCGCGTCCAGCGAGGTCCCGGCGAGCGCGTCCTTCAGGGCCTTGAGGGCGGCCTCGACGTCGTCCTTCTCCGTGCCCTCGAACTTCTCACCCTGCTCCTTGAGCAGCTTCTCGGTCTGGTAGACGAGCGTGTCGGCCGAGTTGCGGATCTCCGCCTCCTCGCGACGAGCCTTGTCGTCCTCCGCGTGCTGCTCGGCGTCGCGCACCATGCGATCGATGTCGTCCTTGGCCAGCGAGGACTGTCCGGTGATCGTCATCGACTGCTCCTTGCCCGTCGCCTTGTCCTGGGCCGAGACGTGGACGATCCCGTTGGCGTCGATGTCGAAGGTGACCTCGATCTGGGGGATGCCCCGCGGCGCCGGCGGCAGGTCGACGAGCTGGAACTTGCCGAGCGTCTTGTTGTACAAGGCCATCTCGCGCTCACCCTGGAGCACGTGGATCTCGACCGACGGCTGGTTGTCCTCTGCCGTGGTGAAGACCTCCGACCGCTTGGTGGGGATGGTCGTGTTGCGCTCGATCAGACGGTGCATCACCTGGCCCTTGGTCTCGATGCCGAGGGACAGCGGGGTCACGTCGAGCAGGAGGACGTCTTTGACCTCACCCTTGAGGACGCCGGCCTGCACGGCTGCGCCCACGGCGACCACTTCGTCGGGGTTGACACCCTTGTGGGGCTCCTTGCCCGTCAGGCTCTGCACCAGGTCCTGAATCGCAGGCATCCGCGTGGAACCGCCCACCAGCACGACGTGGTCGATGTCCGAGGTCTTGAGCCCCGCGTCCTTGATGGCGGAATCGAACGGCCCGCGGCACGACTCCACCAGGTCCGCGGTGAGCTCGTTGAACTTGGCCCTGGTCAGCTTCAGGTCGAGGTGCTTGGGGCCCTCGCTCGTCGCGGTGATGAAGGGGAGGTTGATCTGGGTGTCCTGCACCGAGGACAGCTCGATCTTCGCCTTCTCGGCCGCCTCCTTCAGCCGCTGGAGGGCCATCTTGTCCTGGGAGAGGTCGACGCCCTCGGTGTCCTTGAACGTCTTGACGAGCCACTCAATGACCTTGTCGTCCCAGTCGTCGCCGCCGAGCTTGGTGTTGCCCGAGGTGGACTTGACCTCGAAGACGCCCTCACCGATGTCGAGCACCGAGACGTCGAAGGTCCCGCCGCCCAGGTCGAACACCAGCACCGTCTGGTCGGTGGCCTCCTTGTCGAGCCCGTAGGCCAGCGCGGCCGCGGTCGGCTCGTTGATGATGCGCAGCACCTCGAGTCCCGCGATGGTCCCGGCTTCCTTGGTCGCCGTGCGCTGCGCGTCGTCGAAGTAGGCCGGCACCGTGATGACGGCCTGCGTCACCGTGTCGCCCAGGTACGCCTCGGCGTCGCGCTTGAGCTTCCCGAGGATGCGAGCCGAGATCTCCTGCGCCGTGTAGGCCTTGCCGTCGATGTCGACGCTCCACGCCGTACCCATGTGGCGCTTCACCGAGCGGATGGTCCGGTCGGGGTTCGTGATGGCCTGGCGCTTGGCCACCTCGCCCACCAGCACCTCTCCGGTCTTGGAGAAGCCGACCACCGACGGAGTGGTGCGGCCGCCTTCGGCGTTGGGGATCACGACGGGCTCTCCCGCCTCCAACACGCTCACCACCGAGTTGGTGGTCCCGAGGTCGATTCCTACGGCCTTCGCCATGTCCTCTTGTTCCTTCCGGTCGTCAATCTGTCGTCAATCTGATGGGAACAAGTATAGCAAAGTTGAGTGCCTCAATATCAAATTTCTTGACTGATTCGAGAAACTCCACGTTGCGCACGGGACACCCGGCGCTCGCGATCGTGCCTTGGGAGCCTTGAACACCCAGGTTACGATCGTGCCGTGCTCGATCTGGTCCTCTTGCGCCACGGCGAGTCCGAGTGGAACGCGAAGAACCTGTTCACGGGGTGGGTGGACGTCGACCTGACGCCGGCGGGCGAGGCAGAGGCCCGAGCCGGTGGAGAGCTCCTGTGCGGCGAGGAGGACCTGGACCTTCGCATGCTCCACACGTCGGTCCTCACCCGCGCCATCCGAACGGCCGAGATCGCCCTGGCTGCGGCCGGCCGCAGCTGGCTCCCGGTTCGCCGGGACTGGCGCCTCAACGAGCGCCACTACGGAGACCTGCAGGGAAAGAACAAGACCCAGATCAAGCAGGAGTTCGGCGAGGCCCGGCTCATGGCCTGGCGGCGCAGCTACGACATTCCTCCGCCTGCTCTGGCGCCGGGCAACCCCTACGACGTCTCGGGAGACCCCCGTTACCGCGATGTCGACCCGGCCGACCTCCCGCGGACCGAGTGCCTGGCCGACGTGGTGCGGCGCTCGGTGCCCTATTTCGAGTCCGCCATCGTCCCCGACCTGCACGACTTGGCCCGGCACGGGGGGGCCGTCCTGGTCGCCGCGCACGGCAACAGCATCCGGGCGCTGCGCAAGCACCTGGAGAAGATCCCCGACGACGAGATCCCCGGCCTCGAGATCCCGACGGGGATCCCCTACCGCATGCGGCTCGACGACGATCTCAGCGTGAGCTCGGCGGGCTACCTCGGGGACCCCGAGGCAGCGGCGGCTGCGGCCGCGGCTGTGGCGGCACAGGCCGACCGGCCCTCGGGCTGACCCGGAACGGCGGAGGGCCGGGGCGCCTCGCCGCGCCCCGGCCCAACCGACTTGCCCACTGGGCTCCATGCGTGCTGCGTCGCTCTACAACGCATCAGCCCCGCGTTCACCGGTGCGCACGCGCACCACGGTGTCGACCGGGACGACCCACACCTTGCCGTCGCCGATCTTCCCGGTCGAGGCGGAACTGACGATCGCCTCGACCACGTCTTCAGCCTGGTCGTCATCGACGAGAACCTCGACACGGATTTTGGGGACGAAGTCCACCTCGTACTCCGCACCGCGGTACACCTCGGTGTGTCCCCGTTGGCGCCCGAAGCCTTGTGCTTCGGTCAAGGTCATCCCCTGCACGCCTTGGTTCTTCAGCACTTCCTTGACGTCGTCGAGCTTGAACGGCTTGAGGACTGCCACGATCAGTTTCATTGTTGCGCTCCTTTCGTCATGTCCGATTCGGGCAATCCGGGCCTAGGTCCCACCGCCGCCGCCACTCCCGCCGCCGCCGGAGGGTTCCGGTTCGGGCGATCTCTGTCCCGAATCACCCCTGTCCAGGCCGGCCAGGGCAAAGGCACCGTCGGACCGGGTCGCGAACTCATCCTCCGGGAAGGCCTCTTCACCGTGGATGGCGAGGTCGCCGACTTCGAGGACCTCGTCCTTGTAGCGGGCGCCGCGCAGCACCAGACCGATGAGCTTCATCAGGATGAAGGTGACCAGGGCGGACCAGAAGACGACCCAGATCGCCGCACGGAACTGCTCCCAGAGCTGGTGGGCCGACCCGGTGTACATGAGACCGTTCACCCCGAAAGGCGTACAGGACTTGCTCGCCGTGACGTACGTGGCCTGGCTGGTCGCGATCACCTGACCGCTGGCACTGACGTGGCCGCACCCGTACTCAATCATGTTCGGATCACCGAATATGCCGAGAAGCATGCCACCCATGAACCCCGCGATGCCATGGGTGTAGACGACGCCGAGTGCATCGTCCACCCGAGAGAAGGGAGGCACCTTCGAGAGGTAGTTCCACGCCACCCATACGACCGCACAGCAGATGCCCCCGACGGCGATGGCACCCCAGCCGTTGACCCATCCGGCGCAAGGAGTGATGCCGACGAGGCCGCAGATCATGCCGTTGACGCCGCCGAGGAACGTGGGCTTCCTCTCCTTGGTCAGCCACGCGTCGAGAAGCATCCAGACCAAGACGCCGGTCGCGGTGGCGATGTTGGTGTTGATGACGGCTGACGCCGCACTGACTCCGGCGTAATACGGGTCTCCACCGTTGAACCCGTTCCAGCCGAGCCAGAGGATGCCGGCGCCGACCGCCGCCATCACCAGGTTGTTGGGCAAGGCGTGCTGCCTATCTCGCAAGAGTCTCGGTCCGAGCACCCATGCCGCGACGAAACCCGAGACTCCGGCCGACATGTGGATGACGTACCCACCCGAGAAGTCGAGGGCGCCCTCCTGTGCGAAGTAGCCACCGCCCCAGAGCATGAAGGCATCCACGCAGTAGACGAAGGTCGACCACAGTGGGACGAGGAGGCACCAGGCACTGAACTTGATCCGACCGAGCACGCTCCCGAGGAACAGCAGTGGCGTGATGGCGGCGAACACGAACTGGAAGTACGCCAAACTCGCCGTCGGGAAGTGGAAGGGAATGATGGTGTTGGCCGCGGACAAGGCCTGCCCCTGTTCCTGGTGGCTGTTCGTCGTGGTCCCCGGTTTCCCGATGAAGTTGTCGAAGAAGTGCTGCCACGTTCCGGTCGTCCCGCTGATCTGTGTCTGCGTCACGACTCCGTGGACAACCTTGACTCCGCCACCGAGCGACGTCGAGCCGAACGCCAGCTGGTACTCCCAGACGAACCATCCGACGAGTACGAGCGAGAATCCGACGAACATCATCGCCAGCACGTTCACGGCCCACTTCTTCGGGACGAGGGATGCATAGAGCACCGCCAGCGCGGGCAGGCTCATCAAGCCGACGAACGTGGCCGCAGTGAGCTGCCACGTGTTGTCGCCCGGATTGAGCCAACTGGGATACGGCACATACGCCGTAGCCGTAGCAATCAGGTGGATCACTCAGTCTCTCCTAACTGTCAGCTGCACCAAGTCCACCGCCCTGCAAGCCAGGGAACGCCTCGGTGCACCGGGTACGGCAAGGCCACTTCCGACGGGTTCTCTCCGTCGCTGCAAGGATGATGTTCAGGAGTTTCCGCTCGGTCACGCCCGTGTTTCGGGCGCGTTAATCCCGTGTCGGCCTGCCTCGGCGACTGTGGATCGGGGTTGGAGCCGCGGGAAACCATGGCCGTGCACCGCTACCATCAGCGGTTCGCGATGACAGACACCCGCTTCTCACCGTCGCCCCGCGCAAGCTCCGACCATCATCTCGACTCCGGGCCGACTTCGCCGAGTGAAGGCACCGATGGTCGGGTGGGGACTCTGCGCGGCGCCACCGTGCAGTTCGACTCCAGGCGCCTCGTCCAGATCTTTCTCGGCGTCGTTCTGAGCACTCTTGCGGTGCTTGTCGTGGTGTTCGCCGTCGCCGGGCTTCACTCCAACGACCAGATCGATCGCCTCCATTCCCAGGGGGAGAGGGTGACCGTGACGGTGACGGGTTGTCTCGGACTCCTCGGCGGCAGCGGCAGCAACGCCGCCGGAGACTCGTGCCGCGGCACCTACTCGCTCGGAGGCCAGTCGCATGACGAGGCCCTCCCGGGATCGACTTTCTACCGGCCAGGCACCCGGATTCCGGCTCTGGCGGTCCCGGGCGACCCGGCGCTCGTCTCACCTGTCGCCGTGGTGGACACGCAGCGGTCCTCTGCGAGCGTGTTCATTCTTCCCGCCGTCCTGGCGGCCGTCCTCGTTGCGCTGGTCGCTCTCATCGTGGCGCGATACCGGGTCAGACGGAGTGCCGGCGTCCCTCGAGCCTGAGAAGCACGATGATCCGACGCACGGTCATCCGCACGCGTGTCAGCCGGCCCTGTTCGGTCGGTGGACGGAGGCCCGCCTTCGACCCCGATCCGGCCACGTCGGGGGCGTCCGGCTACGTCGGGGGCGTGTAACGCTTGTTCGGCCGGGGACGCGATCCTCTCGGCGGTGAGAGGCTGTTGCGGCGGGCGCCGCCGACATCTGCCGTGCTACGCCTGAGCTCTTGTTGCAGCCGGTACGTCCGCACCATGTACCACGCACCGGCGAGGATGAAGGGGGCGGCGAATCCCACGTACGTGTAGTGCAATTGGAAAACCGCCAGTCCGAACAGGGCGAGCGTGATCCCCTGGAAGAGGCGCTTGCGCAGCAGCGATGCCACCAGGATCAGGGCGGCCAGTCCGAGGAGGACGTAGGTCAGCTCTTCGTAGACGTGCACGCTCTGGTGATGCGTTCGGGCGTTGGCGATGGACGCCGAGCTGATGGCGAGGCCCACGAACGCCGCGACCGGTGCGGCCACCAGTCCGATGTTCCGCTCCTTGTCGCTCGAACTCTTCAGGTCCTCTTGAATCTGCTCGACCGGGCGGTCGGGCTGGACCTTGTTCCGCTGGCCGGGGTCGTCGTCCGGCTCGACCATGGAGTACTTGACCCGCTCCCAGAGAGACATTCGGGGTGCATACTCATCCCCGGCACTGGCAGCTTCACCGTTCGTTGGCACCGCAGAAGGGTATCGCCCGCCTGAAAGCCCAGTATTTCGGGCACATTACGGCCGTGTGAACACACGCGGACGGCGTCCGGAGCCGGTTACTAGGGTGCTTCGTGGGCAACGTGGCCCCATCGACCGTAGGGGACGGAGAGATGAAGCTCGTCGTAGCCGTCGTCAAGCCGTTCAAGCTCGAAGACGTGAAGAACATCCTGAAGAACATGGGTGTCCAGGGCATGACGATCACCGAGGCCCAGGGCTTCGGGCGCCAGCGCGGTCACACCGAGAACTACCGCGGCGCCGAGTACCGGGTCGATTTCGTGCCGAAGATCCGGGTCGAGGTGCTCGTCGACGACGACCAGTCTGAAGCCGTCGTGGACGCCATCGTGTCCTCGGCCACGACGGGCAAAATCGGTGACGGCAAGGTCTGGGTGGTGCCGGCCGAGACCGTCGTCCGGGTGCGCACGGGTGAGCGTGGCTCCGACGCCGTCTGAGCGACGCGCTCCCGGCGCAGGTCAGCGCCAAGAAGCCGCCTGAGGGGTACTCTGTCCCGCCATGGCCCAAGGCGAACTCGACCTGTCCAAGATCTGGCTCTTCTCGACGTCATCGAGCAAGGACCTGCGGACCATCCGTCGTGCCCTCGAGGAGGTGACGGTCCCGCCGGAACGGGTCCTCTGCGAGCAGGGGACAATCGGGCGTGAGTTCTTCATCATCGCGAAGGGCGAGGCGTCCGTCCGTCGCAACAACCGGAAGGTGGCGACACTCGGTCCGGGCCAGTACTTCGGCGAGCTCGCCCTCCTCGACCGGCGCCCGCGGTCGGCCACGGTCGTCTCCGACTCCGAGATGAACCTCCTCGTCCTGGGCCAGCGCCAGTTCAACGGCGTGCTCGACGCCGTGCCCGCGCTGTCGCGCAAGATGCTCGCCGCCATGGCCACCCGCCTACGGGAAGCGGACGAGAAGGCCATCGCCAACATCTGATTCCCCCCCTGCGGGCAGCTTCCACCCCCTCTTCGTCGGATTGGTGTATCCGCGTCCGGACCTAGGCCCGCTGACAGACTGAACGGGTCCATCTCCTCGCCCGGACACGGAGGTCCGAAGATGTTCGATGTCAGAAAGCTCCTGGCGGAATTCCTCGGCACGGCGATCCTGGTCGTGGTCGCCGTCGGCGTCGCCACCGAGACCTTCGGTTTCAGGCTCCACGGGCTGAGCTACTCGGCCGGAGTCGTGGCGACGGCGCTCGCCTTCGGTCTGGTGCTCGTGGCGCTCGTGTACGCCATCGGGCCCATCTCGGGCTGCCACGTCAACCCCGCCGTGACGTTGGGGTTCATCTCGACCGGCCGCATGAAGTTGCAGGAGGGCATCGGCTATCTCATCGCGCAGTTCGCCGGCGGCATCGTCGGGGCGTACCTCTTGTACTGGATGTTCACCACTTCACCGCTGTATCACAAGAAGGTGCAGGGCCTCGGCACCGACGGGTACGGCGCGGAGTCGCACCTCTTCGTCAGCCAGTGGGGGGCCTTCCTGATCGAGGTCGTGTTGACCACCATCTTCGTGCTGGTCGTCCTGTTCGCCACGCACAAGGCGGCGATACAGGGTGCGGCCGGCGTCGCCATCGGCTTCGCACTGGTGATGGTGCATCTCATCGGCATCCCGCTGACGGGCACCTCGGTCAACCCGGCCCGGAGCCTCGGGCCGGCCCTCGTCGTCGGGGGAACGGCGCTGAGCCAGGTGTGGTTGTTCATCGTGGCGCCGCTGGTCGGGGGCATCGTCGCCGCCGTGATCCACTTACTGCTGTCCGAACGCACGAAGGCCGAGGTCGGCTCCGGCACACCGTGACCCACGCGCTCGTCGCCGACCGCTCCAAGGACGAGGTCACTGCCGCCACGTAGTTCGTGCCCGACCGCTACGGTCGAGTCATGGATCTGACCGATGCCCTCGAGTTCGTCCAGGCCCACCGCCAGGCGGTGTTGGCCACGATCCGCTCCAACGGGCGGCCCCAGCTGTCCAATATCATGTACGTACCCGGCGACGGCGACACCGTCTTGATCTCGGTGACGGCGGACCGCGCCAAGACAGCCAACCTGCGCCGCGACCCGAGGGCGTCGCTGTACGTGCCAGGCGACAGTTTCTGGCAGTACGTCGTCGTCGAGGCGGCCGCCGAGCTGTCCCCGGTGGCCTCGGACCCGCACGACGACACGGTCGACCTCTTGGTCGAGTACTACCGGGCGGGCTCGGGCGAGCACCCGGATTGGGACGAGTACCGCGCCGCGATGGTGTCGGACCGCCGTCTCGTTCTGACGCTGCGGCCCGAGCGCGCCTACGGCATGGTGGCGCCCGGGGTCCTGACCGTCTCGGTCAGCTCGCCGGGAGCGATCCTGCCTGCTCAGCCGAGCGACTCCTCCACGAGCTGGGAGAGGTCCAGCACGCGTACCTCGTCCTCCTTGGCGTAGGCGCGCACGGCGTCGTCCAACATGATCATGCAGTACGGGCAGGCGGTCGAGACGACGTCGGCTCCCGTGCCGAGCGCCTCCTCGGTCCGCTCCATGTTGACCCGCTTTCCGATGTTCTCCTCGAGCCACATCCGCGCGCCGCCGGCCCCGCAGCAAAAGCCGCGCTCCTTGCAGCGCCGCATCTCGACCTGCTCGACGCCCGGGATGGCGCTCAGCACCGTCCTTGGCTCGTCGATGACCCGGTTGTGGCGGCCGAGGTAGCAGGGGTCGTGGTAGGTGACGATGCCCGAGTAGCCCGAGCCGGGGACGAGCTTGCCCGTCGTCACCAGGTGCTCCAGCAGCTGGGCGTGGTGGATGACCTCGTAGTTGCCGCCAAGCGCGGGGTACTCGTTCTTGATGGTGTTGAAGCAGTGCGGACAGCTGGCGATGATCTTCTTGGCCCCGACCTCGTCGAGCGTGGCGATGTTGAGCTTGGTCTGCTCCTGGTAGAGGTACTCGTTGCCGAGGCGGCGCACGGGGTCTCCGGTGCAGGACTCCTTGGGGCCGAGGATGCCGAACGTGACACCGGCCCGGTGCAGCATGCGTGCGGTGGCCTGGACGCCCTTGCGGGCGCGCTCGTCCAGCGCCCCGGCACACCCGACCCAGTACAGGTACTCGATCTCGTCGGGGATGGTGCCCGGTGATGATGGGTACCTCGAAGTCGAGGCTCTGCGTCCACTCGGCCCGCTTGGCCTGGCCGAGACCCCAGGGATCGCCCTGGTTCTCCACGTTGCGGAGCATGAGGCCCGCCTCGGAGGGGAATTCCGACTCCATCAGCACCTGGTAGCGGCGCATGTCGATGATGGCGTCGATGTGCTCGATGTCGACCGGGCACTCGTTCACGCACGCGCCGCAGGTGGTGCACGCCCAGAGGACGTCGGGGTCGATGACGTTGGGGACGAGCGCCTCCTGCTCGCCTTCGCCCGAGAGGAGCGGACCCGCGGTGGCGAACATGTTGTCCCGGAGGTTCATGACGAGCAGCTTCGGGGAGAGGGGCTTGTCCGTGTTCCAGGCCGGGCAGGCGGACTGGCAGCGCCCGCATTCCGTGCAGGTGGCGAAATCGAGCATCTGCTTCCACGTGAACTGCCCGATCTGGCCGACGCCGAACACGGTGTCCTCGTCGACGTTCTCCATGTCCATGTCGGGCGTGGTCGCCAGTGCGCCCAGCGCCCGTGGGCGCCGGGAGAAGGCGACGTTGATCGGCGCAATGAAGATGTGGAGGTGCTTGGAGTACGCGACGAAGACGATGAAGCCAGAGATGACTGCGACGTTGAGGATCAGGAAGACCGTGGCGAGCACGGCGTTCGTACCGGCCCCGAGCGGCGCCAGGATCTCGGCCACGGTGTGCGAGGCGAACGTGCTCCAACCGGAGTAGGGGAACTGGGTGGGGACGGTGTTGATCTGGGCGCCCCGGTAGAGGAGCAGCGTGATCATCACGCCGGCGATCATGAGAAGGACGATCCAAGCGGCACCCGTATGCGAGCCGTAGAAGCGCGACTTGCGCTCGAGGCGCTCGGGGGCGTTCTTGAGGCGGATGACCGAGAAGACGATGAGCGCCACCAGCACGGCGACGGTGAAGAAGTCCTCGATGAAGCCGACCCAGTTCCAGGTGCCGATGCCAGGGATGTGGAAGTACTTGTCGAAGAGGTCGCCGTAGGCCTCGATGATGGTCAGCAGGAGGATCGTGAAGCCCCACATGGTGAAGAAGTGGGCCAGTCCAGGCACCGTCCACTGCAGGAGCTTGCGCTGGCCGGCCACCTCGGTGACCTCTGCCTCGGCCTTGGGTCCGAGGCTGCCCCGGGTGCGCGAGGGGTCGGGCTTCCCCGAGCGGATGAGCCGGGACAGCCAGTGGAACCGCACGGCAGCGATGCCGAAGCCGACCAGCGTGATGCCAATCCCCAGAATGATCCTGACCGGCACGAATACTCCTCGCCTCGGGTGCGTCGAGTGGCGATAGTGCGAGCGCCACCTCTGACCTACTGATTCACAGGCGGGAGAGAGGATAGTGTGGCCAGCCGCCCGCGGGCGTAGTTCAGAGGCAGAACATCAGCTTCCCAAGCTGAGAACGCGGGTTCGATTCCCGTCGCCCGCTCTCTCCCATCGCCGCAGGTCAACCCGGCTAACCGGCGCCGTCACTACGAATCGTGATCCGGTCGAAACGGCCGTCGTGCAACAAACGTGCAACGGCGTGCAACAGCGAAGGCCCCGTTCTCAGGCAATAAAGCTTGAGAACGCGGCGCAGTGAATGCCGTTGGCGGTACTTCCTCTGGCCGCGGCGCCCCACTTCCAACTGAGCGCGTTCGACTCAACCCAAAAGGCCCGCTGCTCGTCTTGCCCGACAGCTGCCCAAGCCAAAAACAGGGCCCGGGTCTAGCGCTCCCGAGAGCGAACACTTGGCGCTGTGCGCACCAGCTTGGTGGTTCACCCAACGGGCGTTCGCCGGGAAATCCGGCACCGGATTAGGACGCACTATGGGCGCCCATTGAAATGCATGTCGACGAACCCCAGGAGTGTGTCCGACTGATCGTGACCTTCGATCCTCCAGGTTTCGTCGCTCTCGATACCGACGATCCAGGCTCCGTAGTGACCCGATGGGCAGACCTCTCGGCGTCCACCCTGCACCAGCGAGAGCTGCACGACCGCAGGAGAATGCCAACCCCACACAACGATGGCGGGTTGACCATCGCCTGGGTGGTTTCCGCTGCGGGTCTCCCAGCCACCTTTGGTGATCGCCGCTCCCTCCATTCCGTCCGCAGCCCCAGGCGGGGCCAACGCTCCGCCCCAGTCCGGTCCGCCAAAGAGGTTCCACTCTGCCGGTCCTCCAAAGAAGTTCCCCTCTGAGCTCCAATTGCTGTCGACTCGCCGGTAGCTGCCGAGCATGTAACCCATGGGGGACTGGGAACCGGACTCTGGAATCAAGATCGTCAAGAAGAACACCTTCCCGAACGATGCCCTCTTCCAATACGCCAACGGAATGGCCATGGGGGGAATCAGTTCCGCGGGCAACGTGGGAAGTCCATGGTCAAGCGCCCAGGCGCCGCTGAACCTCATCTCACGAAAAGAGAACGACGGCTCCTCGGACTCCGGCACATGCACACGGTAGGCCGGATCTAGTTGTGGTTCCCACGGAGGTTGTTGACGGGAATCACACCTAGTGCCCGATCTGTGTCACTTGGCTCAACAACGGAAGATTTAGCCACGTCGAGATCGCATATAGGCAACGCAGCCCTTGACCCAGCGTTCTGGGGCTAGGGAGTCCGCCCTTCATCTCGGCTCTCAGCGAGTCCGAAAGGGAATTGTCCGGACGGTTACAGAGGATGACTTTGGGTAGAAAGTACACATGTCGTTTGCGCTCGGGGTAGTACTTGCGTTCGGTTTCATCTGGGCCGGCATGGCCTTTTTCATGAACTGGCAAAAGGACGCCCCCATGGCACAAGGCTTGGGCGATATCCACAGCGAGCACTACCAGGAGGGCATCGAAAACAACCTTCGGCAACAGCGCGCACAAGCGGCCTTCTTCCGTCGGACCCTGTGGCCCGTCCTCATAGCGTGCGGGGCAACTTGTTGTGTTCTCATCGTGCTCCTCAACGTGTAGTCGAGAGACAGCCGAGAACGAAGCGACGGGTGTAATGGCACCAGACGCGCGAGATCCATTGGGCCGACTGCGATACGCCGGTCTTCCGCTTATACCCGTCGGGGTCGTCGGTCTCGTCCTGATGGTATACGGCGCAGGTCATCATGGAGGTTCGTGGCAGCTCTTCGTCGGTGCAGCCTTGGTCGGCGTCTTCGGAGTTGCCTCGGTCATCATCGGACTGAAGGGTCGAAGGCGTATCCGCGCTCATCGGAATCCTCCAGATTCAGACTGACCCCCTGCCGGCGTACGGGGCTAGGGGGATTCAAGCCGGAGATTCCTGGGTACTGAGAGTGCGTCGCCTAACGATGGGGGGGCCAGTGGACCAAAGCGGCGGCGGCACCATCCATTTGGTACGCAGACCAGGGTTGCGAGATCGGGATCGCCTCTATGCCGTATTGGTGGACGGCGAATCGGTGGCTTCTCTTCGAGAAGGAGAAGTCAGGGACATCCATCTCTCTCCAGGAACACATGAAGTCTGGATCAAAATCGACTGGACTCGCAGTAGCAAGGCGCAACTTGACCTTGCCGAAGGAGAGCGGGTCACGATCCAGTGCAAGGCCGGGGGCGGACCAATGATGAGTCTGTTTGACGCAGTGCTCCGAAGCCGTCGCTACATCGAGATTCAGCAAGTAGCAGCAGGATCGGGCGATGCAAATGTCGGGCAAAATGAACAGCCACCCGCAGATATATCGGGCAAGCTCCTCGGCAGAATCGCCTTGGTGCCCCTAGTAGTGGCCCTGGTGCTCCTTCCGCTCATGCTCGTCTTCAACGTTCCGGCGTGGGTAGCCGCTACCGTTATCGGATTGCTGGTGGTTGTTGGTTCGGGAGTTGCCACGGCCCGAGGTTTAGGTAACGAACACTAAGGGGCACCGTTGGAAGCGAGCTATAGCTCACTACGTGCCGAAGTGTCGCACCTCCCCGGCGATTGGGGGCAGTCTCGGTAGCCTTGAATCATGTTCCTCGGAACCGCCGACCACTCACATGGGATCGCCTTCTTGTTGTTTATCTTCGGCCTGTTCTCGCTGTTCGCCTGTCTGGCCCTGATGATGAGGGGTGGCATGGCCGCCGGTTCAGGGGAACCAATCCCCGAAGACCGTGACGCCGCCCCAGAAGTCCGTTTTGCCCATTGGTTCGTGAGAAGTGAACGTAAGCGCATACCGGCGCTACGGGTCGTCTCACGGGCGTTCCTGGGGTTGGGACTAATTTTGCTGGCGGCTGCTGGCGTGACCTATCTGGTGTCGCTCGCCTGACTCGCTCCCGGCGGACTGGGGCACTCTGGCTGGCGTCGATAGCCTTGGAGCGTGGCTGAGCGTCCCACCATCACCGGGTTCCAATACCGAGAAGAACCTCTCGCCTCCGAACTCGATCTGGCCAACTGGTTCGGAGAACCAGTGTCCACGATTTTTGAATCTCCCCACCCTCGATCGGCGGGTTCCAGGGGTCGTCGCTACACCTGAGCTAGGCAGGTGATCATGAGATCAGAGTCAAAAGGGCGTTCTGGCCGCCAGCCAATGACGGACAAGCGCTTCGAGTATGTCCGATTGATTCGCATGGGGGTGTCGAACTCGGAGGCATGCCGACGCCTCGGCATCGACCGCAAGACGGGTCACTGGTGGAAGAACTGCGGTTCGGTCACCCGCAACGGCGTCACACGCGTGGTCGAAGCGATCGTCGATCACCATCTCGTCCCGGTCGAGTCCGGTCGCTACTTGACCGAAAGCGAGCGGGTGACGATCGCAGACGGTGTGCGTGATGGCCGCTCAGCCCGTTCGATCGCGGCCGAACTGGGCCGGGCCGTGTCAACTGTGAGTCGGGAACTCCAGCGGAACACCTCAGCGGACGGGCGCTATCGGCCCCATGCGGCCCACGCCATGATGCGGAGCCGTCGACCGCGCCCCAAGCAGCGCCTTCTCGAGCGCGACGAAGAGCTTCGCCGGCTCGTGCAGCACTATCTCGACCAGCGCTGGAGCCCCGAACAGGTCGTCCACGAGCTCGGTGTTGCGCACGGCCGACACCTGGGCGTCGAAACCATCTACCAGGCTCTCTACAGTCCTTATCGAGTTATAGGGCGTCAGGCCGCCAACGTGCTGCGAACAGGTCGACCCTATCGTCGGCCTCGCATTCGAGGAGATCAACGACGGCCCAGATTCGTCGTACCCATCACGATGATCGATGAGCGACCGCCCGAAGCCGATGACCGAAGCGTGCCCGGTCACTGGGAAGGCGATCTCATCGTCGGCGCGTTCAATCGCTCAGCCATCGGCACGCTGGTCGAACGAGTGACCAGATTCACCATCTTGGTCCACTTGGCTGGAGAGTCACGCTCCGACACTCTGCGCGCTCAACTCGAGGCCATCTTCGACGAGCTCCCGCTCGGACTACGCAAATCACTGACCTGGGACCAGGGCTCAGAGATGTGCCACCATCACTCGATTGCCGCCGCTACTCAGATGCCGGTGTTCTTCTGCCACAAGGGTCGACCCTGGCAACGACCGAGCAACGAACACACCAACGGACTTCTGCGAAATTACTTTCCCAAGGGGACCGATCTGAGCGTGCACAGCACCGATGACCTTGCGCGCGTTTCCGATGAACTCAACCGAAGGCCGCGGAAAACCATGGACTGGCAGACGCCCAAGGCGCTATTCACTAGGCTCCGAAACGAGTTCGTGTAGCGACGACCCCTGGAACCCGCCATCACTGAAATTCCCCACCCTGTCCCGGTGAGCTGAACCATCCACCCGCGGCGGTGGGCCCCCTTCGATGCTGACGAGCGACCAAGCAAGACAGCTCGAAGGGAGACCCGCTCCGCATGCTCACACATGGGGAAGACGTGGAAGCACATGCACTCAGACAACGCGGCTGGACGATCTCGGCGATCGCCCGCCACCTCGGCCGGGACCGCAAGACCGTCCGGGGCTACATCAGCGGGGAGCGGGTCCCCGGCGTCCGGGCCCGCTCGGCTCCCGATCCGCTCGAGCCGTTCACGAAGTACCTGACGGCGCGGTTCAGCAGCAACGAGGCGCACGAGCGGCGGATCTCGTGAATGCTCCAATGCCCGAGTCCGGCCTTCTTGCAAATCCTGGGTACCGTGCGGCCGAACGCCTCCGGGTCGAGCGGCGTCCCGATCGTCGACGTGAACACCAGGTTGGCGGAGTTCTGCCAGATCCGACTGGCACGTTCCTCCTTGGTCTGGCGGGTCCGGTGGACTCGCAGAAGGTCGACGATCGGCTGGGACAGGTGCAGCGTCCGCCGACTGCCGGCGGTTTTGAGATCGGCCAGCAGGACCCCCTGTCCGCTATGGCGCAAGAGTTGGCGTCGGATGCGGACAAGCGGCATAGTGCCCTCGAGCTCCACGTCGTCCCAGGAGATCCCGAGTAGCTCTCCCCGTCGGAGCCCGAGGGCCAGAGTGACGACGTAGGCGGCCTCAAGGCGGTCGCCCTTCACGGCCCCGAGAAACACTTTGGCCTGCTCGGGAGTCAGCGTCCGTCCTTCTCGGTGCGGAATCTTCACCCCGTCGGCGATGGCGGCGACGTTGCGGGTCAAGATCCCTTCCTGCTCGGCTCAACGCAAGGCCCGTCGGAGGACCGCTCGGGCGATCCGGCGGGTCTCGGGGGCGTAGCCCTTGGCCTCGAGGACCGAGAGCATCTGACTTACGTGAGCGGGGGAGAGCTGGCGGAGTTTGACCGACCCGACGGTCGGGTCGTTGAGCTAGGCCCGCGCTCGCGAGAAATCATGCGCCTCAAGCAGGCACAACTGGGCATGGTCTCGGCGCTCAGATCGGCGCGCATTGCTCGGCACATTTGAGACTTGGCCGATCGCGGACATCCGATTGCAAATCGGTGGATATCAAAGTTAAATGGTTGAAAGGTCGCCCGGACTCGTGTCGAGAAGCGGAGAGAATCAATGAACGCTTTGCGTCGGTCCTGGAGGAGGGGGATCCTTGGCCACGGTGGTAAGCCCTTCCCTGGAATCAAGTCTCGACGTTTCTCGTCGCCTCTCGTCCCGTTTCGTGCGCTCGTGTGTGCTGTGACCATTGGCTCAGTAAGCGGTGCCCTGCTGCAGACAGAAACAGCGGAGGCCGCACCATCGCCGTGGTCGGTCACCTCAAGCCCCAATTCCGCCGGCAGCCAGGGCGCATACCTCTTGGGCGTGTCATGCCCAAAGCCCACCTTCTGCATGGCGGTGGGCGAAAACTACACCGGATCGGAATCGCAGACCTTGGCGGAAACGTGGGACGGCACAACCTGGTCGATCGATTCAAGCCCTAACGTCGGAAGTAACCTGAACTACCTCAACGCCGTGTCTTGCGCGAGACCAAACTTCTGTATGGCGGTTGGCTATTACAACAACACCAACACCGAGACATCCCGCTTCACCCTGGTTGAAACCTGGGACGGATCGTCGTGGTCGGTGACGACGAGCCCGAGTCCTACCGGTTTCGATGATCTCAACGGCGTCTCTTGTACTTCCTCGACCAACTGCGTTGCAGTGGGTTACACCGCCGACGGCACGTTGATCGAGTCTTGGAACGGGACGATATGGTCGGTCATCTCGGGACCCAGTGAGGACACCTATGGCCAACTCGAGGGCGTATCATGTATTAGTTCGAGCAGGTGTATCGCGGTGGGCTCGTTCATTAATGGATCAGGAGAGAGCACGGTTCTAGCTGAGATCTGGAACGGGACTAGATGGAAGATCACATTACAAGCGAACATCGGCACAGACGACCTACTCGACGGCGTGTCTTGTTCGAGTTCTACCAGCTGCGTCGCGGTGGGATCTCAAAACGGCGCAGCAAACGACGGAGGCCAGACTCTTGTCGAGTACTGGAACGGGTCCTTGTGGTCGGTAGTCACCAGCCCCAACCACCAGGGAATCGGTGACACCTTCGCGGGTGTGTCATGCATTAACTCGACGTCTTGCGTGGCCGTCGGCACTTACTTTCCGTCTCTGGACTCCGATCAGACGCTGATCGAGATCTGGAACGGGGTCCATTGGAAGATCACCGCGAGCCCGGATCCCGGAGGCAGCAGCGATGGGGATTGGAATCCCCTTGTTGGCGTATCCTGCGCCAAATCGACGTTCTGCGATGCGGTGGGAACGTATTTGAATGTGTCGGTATATCAGTCTTTGGTCGAGACAGGCTCAACCTGAACTCCCGCATCCTTCACTAATAACTTCAACGCTACGTTGGGTGCTCCGATGTGGACGAGATGCCCCACTTCAATGGGTTGGTGTGCCACGCTGCGGCCCAGGTCCTGTGGATCACCCATGTAATCCACGTTCGGGACGGGCCGATCGGCCAAGACCATGCTCCGGGAAAGCTACGGCGTCTCAGGCCGTGGCCGGACGCCCAATACTGCGGCAACACCAACGTCGTCGGCGAACGTAAGTGCTTCACGGGCATCCCCTGTCCACGGAGTCGTCAACCACTCCTAGCCTTCTCCTGGGCCATCGATTCGCAACTCCTGCTCGCTCCGCCGACGGTAGATCACGATTCGGGGTTCTCGATGGTTCGGGTCAAACATATCCCTCGAGATTTGGAGAGCTGGGGCGACGAGCCGGCATCGTCGCCCGACGCAGCATCTCTGGCGCTACTCGATGTCAATCCTCGCCCACGCGTGAACTCCCGGAGCAGCTGTTCATCGACTACCTCGCGGCCGTGGAGCGTCACATCGCGCGCATCGTGCGGACGCGCTCTCGGATCTTTGGACCTGCCCTCGGGAGCCGGACCCCCCTATTGACACGAATCGGACACCAGCTGAAAATGATCGCGCGGTGTTGTGTTCGGCAGCGATGTGACCAGGAGGGGGTCCTGTGAAGACCATCAGCGCGCGCAGACTGCGGCGCACATTCATGTCCGCTGGAGCGCTCGGCCTCGCGGCCTGCATCACCCTCGGGATGACGCCAGCGTGGGCGCAGGTGCGCGAAGCAGGCGAAGCATCGCAGTTCTTGAGCTCGGTCCTGGTGCCGAACTGGTACGCGTCGCCCGCCGGGGCCAACGCCAGATGCACGCCGAGCGCCGCCCACCCGTACCCGGTGGTGCTGGTGCACGGCACCTTCGCCAACATGTACGACAGCTGG
Organism: uncultured Acidimicrobiaceae bacterium; assembly: GCA_963767195.1. Classification (GTDB taxonomy): domain Bacteria; phylum Actinomycetota; class Acidimicrobiia; order Acidimicrobiales; family RAAP-2; genus Bog-473. Next base: position 287,594 of record CAVYDA010000004.1, read on the forward strand.
GGCGCCGCCGCACCCGACCTGGTGAACAACGGCTACTGCGTCTACGCCTTCAACTACGGCCAGACCATCGTGCCGTCGAGCATCGATGGCACGGGTGACATCCCCTCCTCCGCCGGACAGTTGTCGAACTTCGTCAACCAGGTCCTGACCAAGACCGGAGCGAGCAAGGTCGACCTGGTCGGCTGGTCGCAGGGGGGCATGATGCCCCGCTACTACATCAACGACCTGGGCGGTGCTTCGAAGGTCGACATGCTCGTGGGTCTGGCGCCGTCCAACTACGGAACCACCGTGGACGGGCTGACGACTTTGGTGTCCGACCTCGGATTGCTGGGCGTGACCACCGCGGTGCTGTCGGTCACCTGTCCGGCCTGCGTCCAGCAGCTGCAGGGCTCATCGTTCCTCGCCGGCCTCAACACCACACCGACCGTCTCCGGCGTGAATTATGTGGTCATCGAGACCAAGGACGACGACGTCGTGACGCCTTACACCAACGCGCTGCTTCCCGCGGCATCCAATGTGCAGAACATCCTGCTGCAGAACCAGTGCCCGCAGGATGCCAGTGACCACATCTCAATCGCCTACGACTCGAACGCCCTGGCCGATGTGGTCAACGCCCTCGGGCCCGACAACCCGACGTTCGTGCCCACGTGCCAGGCGGTTGGTCCGATCTTCGGCAACGTCTGACCTCGCGGCCGCAGGCATGGAGGTTCTCGATCCCTCGGAGCCGAACTCTCTACGGGCGGCCGATCACTGTCACGCCCTCAGCTTGTACAGCTGAGAACGGCCACCGCGGTCGTGCAACAGCGTGCAACAGCCCGATGCGGGCCCATTTCGTGCAACAAGCAGCGAGCAATAGCGCGTAACAGGGAACACCAGCGGTCAGCTGATTCCGCATCTGACCAGCCCTTTTGTATATTTCGGCAGTTCATAGAATCACCCTTGAAGGGCTTCCCAAGCTGAGAACGCGGGTTCGATTCCCGTCGCCCGCTCTCTCCCATCGCCCCGGGCAACACGAAGGGCCGCGTTCTCAGCTACAGAACCTGAGAACGCTTGACGATCAAACGATGAACGGCGGGCCCCTCCTGGGGGGAGCTTCAGCCCGCGGGTCACCCTGCCCCGCAGGAGTCCGATTTTGCGCTCCGCATCGAATCGAACGCCTCCGAAGCGGCGGAGCACGCCGTAATCCCGAATACACGGTGTTGTCGCACAGCCCGACCGGGCGAGAGCCGACAGGCGAGCGACCCCTCGGAAGTTCGGCCGAGTACGACGAAAGAGGAATTCCCAACCCGCGGCCATCGGGGCATGCCTGGCGTCACCCGGGCGTCGGCGCAACGATCGCGATGCATGGCCGCGATCGGGCGACAGATGACCGTCGAAAGCCTCGCGCTGCTATGCGTCACCAGCCTTTACTGCTCCAGCCTCTAGGAGGTCGCCTAGTCCTTCCAGACCGGATCTTCTCCTCTTCCCTGGTGATTTAATGCGACGTCAGCCTTTGGCTGATCTGATCGCGTGGACGAGCCCGGACCCTTGCAACAGATCCCTGATGCGGGCCAGGTCAGGATCGGGAGTGTACGTAACCACCGACACGTCGTACACGCCCGGTGTGCTGGTGACTCCGGCACCGGATGAGGAATGTCCAGGCAGCTTCGGAAAGACGGAGTTCAGCCACGCGCCCCAACGATAGATAGTGACGCCCGGATTTGTCACCGCCGACACGATTCCGGTAGGCACCCCCACTCCCAGGGATGACCGAAGCATGCTGGCGTCCACCACTCTCGGAGTGCCAACGGGGTCGAGCCACTGGATCGTCACCACTCCGGTGGCCGACAAAGTGGCAAAGAGTGGGACGAGCGAGAGGTTCCTCGCCTCCAAGAGTGCTCCAGTCGATGGCGAAAGGATGATCGTGGTTCTGTCACCGTGGCCGGTGGCCCCGGCCAGGGCCACCCCGGTGGCACCGCTATGCGTGGTTTCGGTGCCGAGAAGCGCCACGCCGGGCATCGTTGCCATTGCTCGGAGCAGGGCCGACCACAGCGCCGGGGTGGCACCGATCGTGGGACCCACCAAAACCCGACCGCTCGGCCGAAGGGGGTGAAGCCGTGGAACGGCCGGTCGAGCGCGGCTATGGCTGTGGTCCCCCTCTCAAGCGCCTTGGCGAGGGCCGCCGGATCTGTAGGGAGTCGGGCCACGTCGAGTGTGCCGCGATCTTGGCCTCCGAGGAACCCGCTACCGCACCCCGGTTGCATCGTCGACGGTACACCGATTCCGCTGGACGACCAGGCCTGTTGGCCTGCCAGGCTGTTGTACACCACTGAAGTCACGACCTGCTGACTGCAGTACTGGCTGAGATCGTTCGCCCAGTTCTCCGCGTTTACGGTAACCACCGCTCGGGCGCTTTGGAGGGCTGCGGATTCGGGACCCTGATGGGGCGGAGCGACCAGGTACGAGACCAGAAACTCCGATTGGATCCACTGATCATTCTTCAGAATCGGTGTCGGCTGGACGGCAGCAGCCTTCTCAGCGAGGTGTTGCAGGACGCCGGCTGAAGCACTGGGTGCTCGCAGAGCGGGAGCGGGCAGGAGCTGGAGCACAAGGATGGCTGCGGCTGCGGCTGCGCCCACACTCAACGCCGGCAGGATGAGCCATCGGGGTCGCCTTGGTTTCGGACGAGAGAGCGGCGGGGCGCTTGTGCCCAGCGATGTGGCAGCCAGCACCCGCTCCCAGATCTCGCGGCCTTTCGGGGAGTCGGGCCCTACTTGGGACAATGCGTCCGCCGGGTCAGCCCGTTTGAGGAGGGCGTCGATGTGGTCGGTATCAATGCTCATGTTCGGTTCTCCATATCCATCTGAAGGGCGGCGGCCTCGGTGGCGGGAACGGCACTGGCGACAAGGCCGTCCCAGTCCCCACTGGCTGCTCGTAACCTTTGTGTCAGCCGTTGGCGAGCGCGGTGCAGTCGCACCTGCACGACATTGACCGAGCACCTGAGCACCTCGGCGGTCTCGGCGACGGACAGGCCATCCCAGATCACGAGCTGCATGACCTCGCGTTCATTCGGGTGACAATTTCCGTAGGGCGGCCGTCACGTCCACGTCGGAGAGCTCTGACGTCCCATCCGGCAAGCGGGGTTGGCGGTGGATCCGATGGAGCAGAAGGAGGCGCCGATTCGTGCTGCGCTTTGTGTTCCTTACGACGTTGCGGGCGACGCCGAACACCCACAGGCGATCCTGCGGAGGTGGGGGCAGTTCGTCGATCCTTCGCCAGACCACTAAGTAGACCTCAGCAACCACGTCATCGATTTCTGACCAGTCCGGAGCAAGGGCTCGAGCGGCGTAGGCGTAGATGTCGTTGAACGTCGATTTGTAAAGGGACCGGAACCGGTCCATGGGATCACCGCCATGCTCATTGCCAGGGCCGAATCCCTCAACCCGGTGCCCGCGGCGGCTCGTCCTCATACCGTGTTCATGTCCATCAAGTGATCACGGATTACAGAAAATATCTCTCTCGCAGCTAGGCGAGGAAAGTCCAGCAGGGTCTCCTTATCTCGCTGAGGCGGACAGGAGAACGGCGGTCCGGCAAGAACTGAACGTAGTCGGCAGGGCACTCAGCGTCTCACTCCCCGCGGTAAGGGACAGGACTCGTCGCCAGGCTTAAGACGTGCCACATGGGCACTTCCGCCGACCTCAGACTGTGCCGGCCAGTTGTCGGATCCCCTCGGCGAACGGGGGCGCCACGTACACGATGAGTCGATCAACATCCAGCTCTGCCCACTGGCGAGTCCGTTCGGGTACCGATCCGAGCGTCGCGGCAAGCAGGAACCCGCCGGGGTCGCGCCCTGCTTCCGAGTGGGCCTCCCGAGCAACCGCCGCGAGCTCAGCAAGTCGGGCGTTGGCTTGCACGCAGATGCCGTCTCCGATCCTGCCAGCCAATTCGGCCATCTTCGGACCGAAGGCCGCGATCAGGATCGGCGGTAACGGGGCCGGCCGCAAAAACCCGCCTTTCCCTGTCTTTCCGCCGGACCACACTTGTCGCAGCGTCTCCACTGTCAGCTCAACGGCCAGCCGGCGCTCGAGGTCGCTAGCAACAGTGCGCCCCAGCGCTTCCTGCTCGAGCGCGTAGGCAGTGCCTGCCCGGCCTCCGGCGCCAATCCCCAGCATGAGACGGCCGCCGCTTACCTCCTGCAACGTCGCGGCCATCACCGCCAGGGTGCCCGCATCACGATTAGCAACGTTGAGTACGAGAGGCCCGAGCACTACGCGGGGGACCGTGCCGGCCAGGGCGGACAGGACCGTCCAACACTCGAGCACGTGCGGTGCTCCCTGGACTAATCCGTTCAGATGGTCGTTCAGCCACACACCGGAGAGACCGCCCGCTTCGGCGGCTTGGGCGGCTTCTAGTACGTCGGTCCACCGTGTCCCGAAACCGTCTAGGAGCACGTCGACATCCATGACCGACCTTAACCAGGTTCTGGTAATTCAGAAAGCGACGGACAAGGAGCAACCGCTCGCCATTAATCAGCGGGCTATCACCTCTTTCAGCAGCGCGTGCAGAGCTGGTTCGCCGGTTCACCGGTGGGTTCTTTCCCAGGATCTCCTCGCCTGGGGCCAGAGCGTAATTTCGTAGTTGGGCCACGGGGCCAGAGTTGAACGAGATGAGAAACGACTCGGGCCGCGAGCTTTTGGGGGTAGGAGTCGAAATGCAGTACCTCGATGCGCCTATGGAAGGAGTTAATCAAGCGAGCTGAACGTCGCAATGCGTCGGGCGATTGGACAGCCTCGCCTATGACACCGGCCCACTTTGAAAGATGGGCGACGATTTTCAACCTCCCGACGAGGAGGAGATCCTGTTGTTCGACAGGCGCCTTGTAGAAAAGGAACCTTCTAGACCTCCTTCGCCAGATCACAAGGAAGGTGTTGACCCAAACCATCGACAACCTCGAATCGTTATCTACAGTCGGCGCAGCGTGCAGGAGTTGCGAATCGATGGGCCAGGAGAAGGCCAGGAGCGGGTCCCACTGCGTGTGCAGGAGACACCCCTGAAGCACCTAAGTTTGCCGACGATGCTGGGCGTGGCAGGACTAGACGTCAGGCAGGGACCGAGACGCCGTAGTTCCTGGAGCAGGGTCCTGGCCGAACGGTTTGCCCACGCTGAGTGGCAGCCCAGCCCAGCCCGGATCACCTCTTCGCCGTGGCATTCATGTTCATGAAAAGCTTGCTGATTTCTAGCCGGCGTCGGCCCGGTTTGGCTAGGCCTCAGCGTTCCTGATGATCCGCCTGAAGGTCAGGGTGCTGCCCCTCGGCCATCCGACTGGCATGAATCCGGTGAGGAGCGCGGCGTCCGCTCCCGGATCCCACTCGCGTCCCTCTCCGTCCTCAAGTTGCATTATCAAGCGAGGATCGTCGCCTTCCCGGTTGGGTTGCCACCGCAAAACGACGGTCATGTCCGTCTCCTGTGAGCCGTCGCCCATGCAGAGAGCCTATTGTGATGTCACTCAGAATTCCGCCAGCCGTCCACACAGGGGTGCTGAAGGGCGCGGTCCGTGAGCTTCAGTGAAGCGGTGGTCGTTACAGCGGTCTTGACCGGGATGCCCATTGCCCCACCGACCCGGTGTTCGGGACGAGCAGCTATCGGGCGACCGCTAGCCATGGCTAGAAGGCGAGGTGGCCAAGACCGTGGGCCTACCTGGCAGGTGACTTGGCGCTGAACCCCGTCCCGGCGTTGTCAGACGTTATGTCGAAGGAGATTGGAACAGGCGCGAGCGCTGCCTCTCCGCGAACCTGGTGATTTCCGCGCCGTGCTACCCCGGCATCTCGCCCATGCGCTTCTGCATCTCCTCGGGCGAGAGGTCCTCCACATGGGTGGCGATGCTCCAGCGATGCCCGTAGGGATCCTCGAACTCGCCCCCTCGGTCCCCATAGAACTTGTCCTCCACCGGCCGGAGAACCGTGGCTCCCGCACTGATCGCTCGATCGAAGGTGGCATCGACGTCCTCGACGTAGACGTGGATGGTCACCGGCGAGCCGCCTACGGACCTCGGTCCACGAACGCCCATGTCCGGGAACTCGTCAGCCAGCATGATCACGGAGTCCCCAATGGTCAGCTCGGCGTGGCCGACCTTGCCGTCGGGGCCAGGCATCGTCATCCTCTCCTTGGCGTCGAAGGTGGAGGTATAGAAGTCGATGGCCGCCTTGGCTCCGTCGATGTACAGGTATGGGGTTACGCGGGGGTAGCCGTCAGGGATCGGTTTCGCCATATTCCTTCCTCGTGTCGAAAGGCGAACACGTGTTCCCAGACTTTAGTGGCTCCTTCGCGATGGACGGCACATCCGGATTTACGAGCTCCTCCCGGACAACCACCAAGACCGCCGCTCGTCGCAACTCAGGGTGACCTCTTCGCCGACACAATCGAGCCCGCAGCCGATCAGATGGCCAAATGGAGCGTTGGAGGGCGGCTTCTTTGTGATGGCGAGCCCGCCGTCCAGATCAGGGTGTTCTGCGCCCGGGTGTCGGTTTAGGTGAGTTTGAAGTGGGTCTTGGCTGTGAAGCCGGAGATGACGCCTGTGGCCGTGACTTTGTGCTTGCCCGCGGCCCCGGCATGGGCGGTGGAGGGGATATGCCAATTGCAGGAGAAGCTGCCATCGCCGGCCACGATCCCGGTGCAGAGGACCACCGTCGTGGGGTGGGGGGCCGCCAATCCGGTGTGGTAGGTGACCGGTACGTTCTCTCCTGGCGAGAACGAGGTGCCGGACGCAACGATCGCTCTCGCGGCGGGTCCGCTGGCGGGCGAGAGGGCCAAGGTGGCGGCGGGGAAGGAGCCGACGGTCCCGGTCACGGTGGTGGCGAATGCGGTGAGCGAGTAGCTGTCGCCGGGGTTGAGGACATCTCCGTTGCCGTTGTTGTAGTCGTTGCCCAAGCCGAACACGATCTGGCTGTCGCTCCAGGCCGTCACGACCAGGCCGATGCAGTCGGTCCCGCCGCTGACTGTTCGCATTCCGGCGGCCCAGTTCGTCGTGAAGTCCTGTAGATAGAGGTCGTAGCCGTAGTCGAAGCCGGTATCGCCGCAGGCCGGATACGACGGGAACGGGGGTGCTGTCCCGAACCCCGAGCCGGTGACGACGATCTGGGGGGCGCTGGAGGAGCCCATGAACGCCACGTTCGACACCGTCGCTCCGATCGCGGTGATCCGCCCGACGCTGTTGTTCTCAACGTTGGTGAACCACAGGGCCCCGTCCGGGCCGGCCGCGATCGCGAACGTACCGTCGATGCCGGTGCCGGTGTAGGTGGTGACAGCGCCGGTGGTGGTGATACGCCCGATGCTGGTGCCGCTGCCGTTGGTGAACCACAGCGCCCCGTCCGGGCCGGCCGTGATCCCGACGGGCCCGTCGATGCCGGTTCCGGTGAAGTTGGTGACGGTGCCGGTGGTGGTGATCCGCCCGATGCTGTTGTTGGCAGCGTTGGTGAACCACATCGCTCCGTCCGGGCCGACCGCGATCCCTCTCGGTTCGTCGATGCCGGTGCCGGTGTAGTTGGTGACGGTGCCGGTGGTGGTGATCCGCCCGATGCTGTTGTTGGCAGCGTTGGTGAACCACAGGGCTCCGTCCGGGCCGGCCGTGATCGCGGACGGTTCGTCGATGCCGGTGCCGGTGTAGTTGGTGACGGTGCCGGTGGTGGTGATCCGCCCGATGCGGGCGCTGCTGCCGTTGGTGAACCACAGGGCCCCGTCCGGGCCGGCCGCGATCCCGTCCGGATCGTCGATGCCGGTGCCGGTGAAGTTGGTGACGGTGCCGGTGGTGGTAATCCGCCCGATGCTGGCGCCGGCAACGTTGGTGAACCACAGGGCCCCGTCCGGGCCGGCCGCGATCGCGACCGAATTGGCGATGCCGGTTCCGGTGAAGTTGGTGACGGTGCCACCCTGGGCGAATGCTCCCGGATCCCCGCTCACCAGGGCGAGTCCAGCCCCGAGGCACACTACCGCCACAAAAAGACACCCGCGGCGCCCAAAACCACCTAAACGAGCCCACATGTTGACCGCCTCCGATCCGAGCGTCACCCGGGAGTCCTGTAAGTCATATGAACGAGAACCACACCAACTTGGCCGGTCATCTTCGAACGCCGTGACGCGTCCCTGACCACTGTTGGTTCTTGTACTTCACAGGTTGTACTTCACCGGCCGGCGGATGTCATCGGGCATTTGCCCTATCCACGTCTTTGAAAGCCCAATCCTGGAAGAGTCCGACAAATTTCTTTGCTCCGGAGCGCTGAGCGACGAGTTCCCGCCGAGGCGTGCCGGCGAACCGCCGTCGTAGCGCTCGTGCGTCAGCCGGGACGGCGCGCGTTCGGCTTGCTCGCGCCTTCCCCGTGCGCATAAGTCTGGCTGGCTATGTCACCAACGCCCTTCTGAGAAAAGGGCAGCGTGGGAGGTGGTGCGTACCAGGACTCAACGCGCGATGCCGTTGGCGGTGGCCCAGAGCGCCGCTTCGGTGCGGGTTCGGACACCGAGCTCCTGAAAGACGACCGTGAGGTGGTGCATCACGGTCTTGGGGGTGATGTGGAGGCGAAGCGCGATCTCCTTGTTGGTCAGACCCTCCGCGACCAGGTTCAATGTCTCGAGTTGTCGAGGCGTCAGCACGGGCGCGCCCGTCTTTTCGGACGGCGCGGCGGTGTCGGCCGCCGCGACAGATCGCATGTAGTCGAGTGCCTCGACCACTCCTTCGGCGAGTGTCAGCCGCGATCCCTTGGTCGCGGCGACGTCAAACCCGCGGGATCCCAGTCGTCGCTGGAGCTCGACGGTCGATCGGGCCAGAGTCTCACGATGCGCCGGTGTCAGTGTCGCCTCCAGCGCCGGGATTCGGTCACGCACGACTCCGTGGAAGTAGGCGGCCGCCTCGTAGCGGCCGTTGAGCACCAGGGTCTCGACGGTGGCGAGGAGGGTCGCCGCGACGACGGGGGACTTGCCGAACGAGCGCGCGACGACGAGAGCATCGACGCAGTGGACCCTCGCCGCGTCCACGTCGCCGTTGGTGGTCGCTTCGATGGTGGCCGATGGTCCTAGCAGTGCTTCGAACAGAATCAACCCGTTCGCGTCCGCGAGGGCCAACGCCGCCGCGCTCGACGGGATGCGATCGTCGAGGTCGGGACGGTCGGCCACGAGCGGGCGTAGCAGCATCGTGGCTACCACGATCGTCCGGCTGTCGTACTCGCGCGTCGCATGGGCCAACGCCTGCAAACCGAGGTCGACGGTGTGTAGGTTGTCACCCTCGAGGCTCGCGAGCATGCCGGCCCACACCTGGAACCGCGCCAGCCAGCGCGGGCGAGTTTCGTCGAGCCGGTCGAGCGCCTCGGCGGCCGCGGCGCGCCCCCACTCGAAGTCTCCGGTGTACTGCGAGGCCAGGACGATCGCCGACAGCGCGAGGAGCACAGACTCTTCGTCGTCGCTCCCGCGGGCGAGGTGTTCGCCAAACCGGAGATGCTCAATCAGGACATCGCGGTCGGCCGGCTGCATCAGCGGGAGTCCATTGATCACCGACTGCGATAGCGCATCGGCGTGGACCGGGGATTCGTCGCCACGCTCGGCCGCGAGCGCGAGGGCACGGTTGACCAACCGGCGGTGAGCGTGGTGGTACCCACGGGCGCGCCAGTGGAGAGACAGGCCCACGACGATCCGCAAACACTCCGACACCATGCCGAGCGCCAGTGCCTTCGAGCGCGTGCAGTTGCGCGCTCTCCTCCTCGGTCGCCCTTTCGCTCCAGCGGTCCGCATCACGTGACTCGAGCCCCGCGGCCATCTCTCGCGCCCGTTCGGCGGCGCGCACCACGTACCGACGACGCTGGCTGCTCGCCTCTCCAGAACGTTCGAGTTCCTCTCGCGCGAAGGTCCGGATCGACCAGGGCATCGAGTACTGAGCAGGAACGGTCTCGGGGATCAGATCGACGAGCCGCAACTCGGCCAGCGCGGCGACGCGGTTGATGGTCAGTATGGTTGGTTCCTGGTCGAGGGCGGCGGCGGCCTCGATGTCGAAGACGCCGGTGGTGACCGACAAGTGTCGCAGCAGCCGCTGTTCGTCGGGTGCGAGCAGCGCGTACGTCCAGGCGATCGCGGCGCGCAGGTCATGGTGGCGGGGCGGCGCGTCGGGCTGTGGCTGCCGGAGCAGGTCGAAGGGTGCCGAATCGAGACGCGTGAGGATTTCCGAAACCGGCAGCGTCGCCGCCCGCACCGCCGCGAGCTCGATCGCGAGCGGGAGCCCTTCGAGCCGTCGACACAGCCCGGCGATGGCCCCGCCGTTGCCCGGGCCGAAGCGGAACGCCCTGGACGCCGCGGCCGCGCGCCGCAGTAGAGCCGCACCGCCGGGTTCGTGCGGACGTCGACGGGACTATCGCCGGGCGACGGCGACGGGAGCGGATCGAGGTGGACCACCCGTTCGGCACGCAGATGCAGCGGTGTCTGGCTGGTCGCCAGCACGCGAAGATTCGGACACCGCTCGAGCAACTGGCCGACGGAGACTGCCGCCCCGATCACGTGCTCGAAGTTGTCGAGGACCAGAAAGAGGTCGTCATCCCCGATCCCGCCGGCCACCGCATCGAGCACGTCCTGGCCGGGTGGGAAGGGAACAGCGAGACGGCTCGCCAGCTCCGGCATGACGAGGCCGGCGTCGGCGAGGGCGCTCAGCTGGACCACGGCGGCCGGTCCGCGGTGAAGGTTGCAGTAAGCCTGCAGCACCTCGAGCGCGAGGCGAGTCTTGCCGACTCCGGTGCGCCCCGTGAGAGTCACCAGGCGATGTGGTCCGGTCACGAGGGCAATCACGACCGCAAGATCCGCTTCGCGGCCGACCATCTCAGTCGCCGGGCAGAGCGGCGCGCGAACAGCGACCGCATTCGCCACGCGCCCAAGCCTACCGGCTCTGCGGGACGTGTGCGGCTGGACGACTCCTTGCGATGTCACCCAGTGAATCGACGGCATCACGCGGCGCGTTCGCGACGTGGGTGGGCCAACACTCCCCGTGAAATTAGAGTCACCATCGTGATCGAACCCTCACAAGAGGACTAACTCGATAAAGCGACGGGGTCCACCAACCTCTGGCGACGATCGGGCATTTCCGGCGCGTAGTCGTGTGGTTCTGGCAGCAGCTCCTCTGGGCGGCCTTCGAGATCGGTTTTGGGCCTGAAACTCTCGCGACGACTCCATGTAGCGAAAGGTCGCCCGGTTTCAGACCGACGTCTCGCCAGTTCGCTCACCATCTCTCGGACAGGAGCAAACTAGCTAGGGAGGTGCGTGACGAAATCGACTTCGAGCAAACCAAGCTGAGGCCTGACATCGATGTGATTCGCCGATACGGGACGAACCACCCTGAAGCGTGGGTGGACCTTCGGTATCAAGACGATCCATCGATACGCCTCGTTGTCCTGATAACAGGGGACGCGCTCGATGTCCACGAACGTGCCCTCCGTGGGCTGGTGACCTATCCAGATCAGCTGGAGGTGCGTCCGTCCCCGTGGCCCCGAGTTCGCCTCGAAGAAATCAGAGCCGAGATCCAAGAGTGGTGGGCATCCGCAGATCCAGGGGCTATCGGATCCCTCGGATGTGGAAACGGCAGAGTCCACGTCGTGCTGCGTGCCGACGGGGAACCGGTTGCCCAGCAGCTCCTCGCTCGCTACGGCGATGCGGTAGACCTCACCGTGGGGTTCTTACACTTTCCCGACTGCGCCTACCCCAATGGGGAGAGACCCTCTGTTGCGGACGATCGACGGTTAATACCTCCCCTGCCCGACGAACTGCGTGTGTCCGTTGACAAGGACTTGGAGGTGAAATCAGGGAAGAATCTCGAGAGCACGATGCGCCTGTGGAATAACGGCGACCACGAGGTGGTGACTCACAACAACGGTCGCGTGACGGCACGAGTGATCGACCCCGAGACGATGGAGATCATCGGCGGATTCTCGGGCGCTCAAACAATGCCCCGAGTTCGCTTCGGTGCCGCTGCCGGCGAGTCGGTCGAAATCCCGTTGCTGGTCGGAACGGCATCGGTCGTTCCGCGCCTTGGCTACGCCGTTCCGTCGGGTCGTTGGGCAATTCAAGCGATCCTCGGACTCGGCGACGACGGCATGTTCCGGACACCGCCGATACCGACTTCAGTGGTGGCTTGATCCGGATTCTCGGCGCCCGTCGGCGCAGCTCCGAGACGGATCCGACTCACCCCGGGGTAGCTGGAAACCGCGAGGATTGATTCGACTCCACAGGTGACAATGCTGGAACCGATCCCGCTCTCGTCTCCATGGTTGAGCGCCTTCACGCGAATCTTGCAGCGGCGCGATCCGACCCACAGCTCGACCAACAAGTTGGCGAGGAAAGGGCACAACGATGAACGACAGCGGTCCACTTAACTGGGTTCATTTCTGCCGACCTCGTCGGTCGAACTTCCGCTTGCCCGCTCCGAGACTCCACTTCGTTCTGTTTCTCGCTCGGCCTTCGGCCACCCTCCACCGCGGCGTAACGGCCGTCTGGACCAACCGCTAACTTGACACCCGTGCAGGCAAGCGGGTGGCACAACGGCACTCCTAGAAGTTCCGGTGCCGGGTACGGCATCAGGATCTCAAAGGCGGACCGAGACCGCTACTTCGTGCCCGGCTGGGACAAGGTCCATCTCGAATTGCCCGATGGCCAGCGGGTTGAGGTCGAGCTCACTAGGTCGTTCTGGAAGCCCGAGACGCTGAGCGCCGAGCTGCGCGACGCTGCCATCGGCCGATGGCTGATCGCGCAAGGGGCGGCACCGTGGCCAACGGGCTCTCCACCACGGCTGGTCCTCGCACCACTCGGTCCCAAGTGTTTCTCGGTGACGCCCTCAGGCTGAGCGCCTTCAAGCGTACCGACCTCGGCCTTGATGTTCGATGGGCTTCCCAAACTGCGGTCGCGGTCCACTCCCAGACGCAGTGGAGGCGGCCGTAGCAATGCCATTGCTATGGCCGGGACGTTCCGATCCTGAAGAATCTAGGTGACTCGACGCCGGAAGGGTTCCGGCTTTTGTGATGGTCTGGGTGCGCCAGTGCTCACCGGCTCCGTGCATTTCGCGTTGGACTACACGTCGTAGGCGTTCGTGCGAGTCGCCCTCGAGGCTTTGGTCCCTGACAAAGTGGCATGGTCGACCACGGCTGTGCCCGGCGACCCACGTTTCCCGCAAACTACAAAAAACCTTCAAGATCCCGTTGCCCGGCGTCCTACGTCCACCGTACCCTCCACTGGAGTTCTCCAGCGAGGGAGGTGGGAATGCGGCGGGTGCGCCTACCGGCGGGTTTCGGATGGAGGGCACCCCACTTCGGACTCCGCCTGATCGTTGCCCTCGTTTCGGCAGTCGTGTCGCTCAGCGTGTTCAATCCGATGGTGGCCCGGGGTCAGACCCCACCCCAGGTCACGCTTTACGGCGACAGCCTGTCCGTCCAAGCGGCCTCGTACATCAGGACTGACCTCATGGCCCACGGTCAGGACCGTGCGGTCATCAACGCCATCGGGGGAACAGCACCCTGCAACTGGATGCACGAGATGCTGCACGCAGCGTCGGCTGATCGCCCGCGAGTGGTGGCCCTGGAGTTCGCGGGGAACGTCTCCTGCACAGGAGCTCCCGGCGGTAGCACCAGCTACTTCCGGACCTATGAGGTCCAGGTAATGCGAGCGGCCAGAGCCTTTGTCTCGAGGGGCACGCGGGTCTTCATTATCGGGGCGCCACTTTTTCTCGCATCGGTGCTCGACGCCAACCGGCAATGGGACCGCCTGAACGAGATCTATGCCGGCATCGCCGCTCGCCTGCCGAACACGACGTTCGTGAACGCCGGGCCGTCGGTAACTCCCCACAATCAGTTCGCTTGGACGTTGCCGTGTCGTCCGAACGAGCCAAACTGTCAGCTCGACGGCTCCATCCTGGTGCGGGCCTATGACGGCATCCACTTCTGCGAGCAGCAGGCGGCCCTCGGCTCGAAGTGCCTGGACTACAGCTCAGGGGCAGCTCGTTATGCGCAGGCGATGGCGGACCCGATCAAAGCTTTCCTGGCGGGGGCGGACGTAGCCGACTACGTCGGCCAGCCGCTGCCACCCCCGGGCACGGTGCCGACAATGGCTCCGGGCCAGGGACCCAATCCGTACTTGAGTGTCCATGACAACATTTCGCCCGGCCACCCGCTCTACGCCGGCCAGTCGATCCAGTCCGTGTCAGGCAGTTATCGGGCAAGACTGCAAGAGGATGGGGACTTTGTGCTTTCGGGACCGACGGGAGTGGTCTGGTCGTCCGGGACGGCCGGATCGGGAGCCGGCGTCCTGACCGTCCTGCCCAACGGGAATGCCGCTCTCTTGTCGTTGGATGGCGGCGTCCACCCGGTGTGGACCAGCCACACGGCTGGAACACACGCCGACTACCTTGGCATTCAAGACGACGGTCGCCTGGCTCTCTACCATGCCAACACCCTCTACTGGCGTACCCCAGGCTGACCCCCCGCCAACGTCGAATCCCGAGCGTTAGAAAACGTTGGCCCAGGGATGAGAATCAGCGTCGGACAACCACGAAAGCGGCTGTATAGCTTGGTCCAGCCAGAGGGGTAATCCGCTCATGACTACAGCGTCAGCGTCGGATCGTGAATAGCAGTGGGAACGTACGCATTCCCGGCCCCGAGATGGTACGCGCCGGACCTGATAGCCAGCCAGTCTACGACTGAACAGCTATAGCGGAGAGAGCCAGGGTGCCACCTACCCACCTACCGACGTCGTCACCTGTCTGCGAGACTCGACAGTGATGAGGTGGGTACGCGTCGTCATACTCATGGCTGTCATCGGCAGTGTTTGGGTCATCGTTCCCGCTGGGGTCGCGGCAGCCACGATCCTGAATCACCCGGTGGTCGGCATGACGGCAACGCCCGACGGCAGGGGCTACTGGGAGGTGGCCGCCGATGGCGGCATCTTCACCTTCGGCGACGCCGGGTTCTACGGCTCGATGGGGGGCCAGCGTCTCAATTCGCCGGTGGTCGGCATGACGGCAACGCCCGACGGCAGGGGCTACTGGGAGGTGGCCGCCGACGGCGGCATCTTCACCTTCGGCGACGCCGGGTTCTACGGCTCGATGGGGGGCCAGCGTCTCAATTCGCCGGTGGTCGGCATGACGGCAACGCCCGACGGCAGGGGCTACTGGGAGGTGGCCGCCGACGGCGGCATCTTCACCTTCGGCGACGCCGGGTTCTACGGCTCGATGGGGGGCCAGCGTCTCAATTCGCCGGTGGTCGGCATGGCGGCAACGCCCGACGGCAGGGGCTACTGGGAGGTGGCCGCCGACGGCGGCATCTTCACCTTCGGCGACGCCGGGTTCTACGGCTCGATGGGGGGCCAGCGTCTCAATTCGCCGGTGGTCGGCATGACGGCAACGCCCGACGGCAGGGGCTACTGGGAGGTGGCCGCCGACGGCGGCATCTTCACCTTCGGCGACGCCGGGTTCTACGGCTCGATGGGGGGCCAGCGTCTCAATTCGCCGGTGGTCGGCATGACGGCAACGCCCGACGGCAGGGGCTACTGGGAGGTGGCCGCCGACGGCGGCATCTTCACCTTCGGCGACGCCGGGTTCTACGGCTCGATGGGGGGCCTCCCGCCGCCTCGGCCGCCGAGGATTGCCCTCTATGGGGACTCGCTGGGCATGGAGGCAGGTCCGGACTTCAGCTTCCTCGCCAATGCAGCCGGCGCCTCGGCTCTCGTGCGAACATACGGAGGTCTTGCCGTGTGCGACTTCCTCCAGGACATGGCTTCGGATGCCGCCAGCTGGCAGCCGACCGCCGTCGTCCTCGAGTTCACCGGTGACAACTTCACCCCGTGTATGACAGGTGACCCGATCGGATCGCCGCAATATTATGCAAAATATCAAACAGACATCCAGAGTGCGATTGATATCTTCCGTCGCTATGGGACGGAGGTGTTCATCATCGGCGTTCCCTTCGACGCGTCGCCGGCTCTGAATCAGAATCTCGCAAACTTGAACCACCTGTACGCCTCGGAGGCCGCTGCTAACGATGGCGTCACATACGTCGACGCCGGCCAGGCCGTTATGGCAAACGGAGCATTCACCTGGACACTCCCTTGCCTCTCCTTCGAGCCCTGCACCGGTCCCTCGGGCACGAACGTCGTCCGGGCGCCGGACGGAGTGCACTTCTGTCCAACCGGGGACACGACCATTAAGGGATACTTCGCTGAGTGCAACGTGTACTCATCGGGGGCCTTCCGATTCGCGGCGGCAATGCTGGGTCCTGCGCTGGCCTTGTGACAGGAATCAAGGCTATCCATTTCGTTGCCGCCTGAGTAGCTTGCCCCGACGAACCGGGTCGCGGGCCGGGCCGTGTGACGAATGACCGCGCGTTGGAGGCGCTGTTGCTACAGCTCTCAGGATCCAGATACCTCCTTGCCGAAGTCATCCGAAAACGACGCGGTGATCTTCTCGGTCTGAACCGTCCAGATGTTTGGGGCGATCGGCACCGTGGAGTTCAGGTAGGTCCAAGACACTCGGGTTCCGGTACCGACACACGACATTTTGCGGACGCGGCTTCGGCAGGCGGGCGACACGGCGGCGGTGCCTGGGCGACGCCCTTAGTCGATACCAACTCGGCTGCCGAATCGATGCGCTGTGATGCTCACCGATTGCTCGCGCAGATAGCGGAGCAATTCGACCCGTCCAGAGACGCACGTCGGCCGCGCGTCGACGTAGATAGCGGGAGCCAGCACATCCAGCCCACGCGATGATCCGAGAAGGCGAATTCGCCGGCAACCGCTCTTGGCCGTCCTTGTCTCGAAATTCCTCGTCATTTTCGCGCACCACCTTGATTCCCTCCAGGTCACCCTGGCGGAAGAGCACGTCGATACCGCCGATCTCGGCGTCGGGATGCACGCTCACCTCGGCATCGGCATGGAGTGCGCGTAGCGCAAGAAGGGTGCGCGCAAGTTCGTACGTTCTCGTGCCAGGACCGACACGAACTTTTACGGCAGGAGCAGGTCGGTAGCGCAAAACGTTGCGCTCACAGAACAGCCCGGCCTCGTCGCGTTCGACACCGAACTCGTGTGTCACCCAGTAGGCGTCCGAACACGCGGCGTCTCTGAGCGCCTGGGCTTGCACGTCGTCGACGACGCAACACACGATGGCGAGCAGCGTCTCGGCGCCCGCACCCGGTTTGGCGAGCTTCCTCGGACGTTCGGCATCGGTGAGGTGTGTGAGCTGGGCCACGTAGTTGGGCCCTCCTGTCTTCGCACCCGGGCCTACCACGGAGCGCTTCCAACCGCCGAAGGGCTGGCGTCCCACGATCGCGCCAGTGATGGCTCGGTTGACGTAGGCGTTCCCGACGTCCACACGCTCGAGCCAGGCCCGGTGGTGGCGCGGATCGAGAGACCAGAGGCCCCCAGTCAATCCGAAGGCGCTCGAGTTCTGGATCCCGATGGCCTCTTCGAGATCCTCGGCGCCGATCAGGGCCAGGACCGGACCGAAGCACTCGGTCCGGGCTAGCCAGTCTCCGGGTTTGACCCCGGCGACGATTCCAGGAGACCACAGCTCGGTCTCGCGGTCGAGCAGCTGAGGTTCGAGCAGCCACCGTTGGTGCGGCTCCAACCTGCACAAAGCACGCCGCAGCCGCTCAGACGGCGATTCCACCAGCGGTGTCATGGTCACGGCCGGATCGGTAGCCGGGCCCGCAATCAACGAGGACGCCGCGTCAAGGAGTTGGGACGAGAAACGTTCTGACGTGGCCACGTCGCCGACCAGAATCCCAACCGACGCGGCCGAACACTTTTGCCCGGCGTGATCGAAGGCCGAATGCACGAGGTCGGCAGCCGCAAGGTC
Organism: uncultured Acidimicrobiaceae bacterium; assembly: GCA_963767195.1. Taxonomy (GTDB): domain Bacteria; phylum Actinomycetota; class Acidimicrobiia; order Acidimicrobiales; family RAAP-2; genus Bog-473. The sequence goes on from CAVYDA010000004.1 coordinate 305,427, forward strand.
GAGGTCCGCCTCGGGCATGATGACCATGGCGTTCTTCCCCGATGTCTCCGCGAAGAGTTGCCGGTGTGGCGCCAATCGGCTAAAGACCTCAGCCGTTTCGTATGAACCGGTGAGGACGACGGCGTCTATGCCGCGATGCTCGATCAAGTGGGTGCCCACAGGCCCGTCGTCGACCATGGCGCACTGGAGGATCCCTACAGGTAATCCCGCGTTTTGCAAACGAGACATCTGATCGATCGCAAACGATGCGCTAAGAGGAGTCTGGGGCGCTGGCTTGGCGATGGCGGTATTTCCACCGGCGAGCGCGGCGAAGGCACCGCCCAGTGAGAGGGCCAGAGGGAAGTTCCAGGGCCCGGCAATTGCGACCACTCCGAGTGGCTTGCAGCACACTCCGTCGCGCCAGGCATCGTCGAGGATGCTTGCGGCGTAGTAGCGGGCGAAGCCGATGCATTCGCTGACCTCGGCTTCGGCATCCGACAAAGCCTTGTGTCCCTCATGCACCAAGAGAGAGACAAGCTGTGGCCGCACCGACTCGAGCACGCTGGCCAAGGATCGCAACACCTCGGCGCGGCGGTCGGGCGAATAGGCGGCCCAAACCGCGAGTGCCTCCCGCGCTCGGTCGACGACCGCGTCGACCCCTCTGGCATCGAGCGCAACGCGCACTTCGACGTCGGGTATCGATCTAGCAGCGGCGAGAACGGGCTCCCGGGCCGCAGCGGTGCTCGGATCTGTATCGACCGCCGGCTCGAAACCAGACACCCGACCCTCTGCCTCCATGGAGTCTGTGCGAAACGGCCGGCGGCGCACCCCGTGCCGTGCCGACACCGCCACCGCGAAACGCGTCGCCTCGGCCTCGAAGATGTCCTCATCACCAAACCTGGGCAAATGGGCCAAGAAGTTCTCGCCCCCGCGTTCTCCTCCAGGCGGCGAAACAGGTAGGGAAGGGCGTGGTCGAAGCCGTCTGCGGCTACGACCGGGGTGTAGAGGAGGACCCCGGGACACTCCGCCGAGACGGCCCGGGCGATCCCCGGTGCCATCCCATCGAGCATCTCGAAGGTCACCTCGTCGCTCATGCCCCTGTCCTCGGCCAAGAGGTGAGCCCAGGCCAAGTCAAAGAGGTTGTGCCCGGCGATCCCGACCCGCAGCGCGCCAGTGTTACTTGGATCGAGAATGGCGTCGATGAGCGCTTTGTAACTGGCGTCGGTCTCGGCCTTGGTGCGGTAAGTGGCGAGAGGCCAGTCGTGCAAGGCCGCATCGACACGCTCCATAGCCAGGTTGGCTCCCTTTACGATTCGGACCTTCACCGGCGCCCCGCCAGCGTGCACCCGAGCCCGAGCCCACCGAGCCAGAAATTCCAGCGCCTCGTGACTATCGGGCAGGTAGGCCTGTAGCACGATCCCCGCGGAGTAATCGCGCAAGGCTGGCTCGTCGAGCACGCCCATGAAAACCTCGAGAGCCAGGGCGAGATCCTTGTACTCCTCCATGTCGAGATTCACGAAGGCGCCACCTGGGCGATGTGCGACGCGAAACACCTCGCGCAAGGCATCGCGGGCCCGCGTCACGGAGTCCTCGTAGCCCCACAGGGAGAGGCCGTCGCAGATCGACGTGAGCTTGACGGAGACGTAGTCGACGTCGGCTCGGTCGATGAGATCGATGACGGCTGCCCTTGTCCGCTCGGCCTCTGAACGCCCGAGCACCATCTCGCCGAGCAGGCTGACGTTCACTGAGAAGCCGCCGGTACGAAGACGGGCGAGGTGCGCTCCCAATTTCTCTGGTGCGGCGTCGGCTACGAGATCGCCCACATAGGCACGCATTCTCTTGCGTGCCAATCCCATGACCGCCCCGGGCGCGGCGTGCGAAACCAGCGCCCCAACGCGCAGGAGCGCCATGTCCGTCCGGTACAAAAAAGCCGGACGGGGGCGGCGAGCAAGTCGGCGGAGCTGGCCCGCCGCGACGCGGGCCGACGCGGGCCGGAGGACCCGATCACAAAAGGACATGACGAAGGCGACTGAGCCCGAGTCGCTTGTGAGGCTCGCAAGGCGTGCCCCTTGGCGAGCTTCGGCACCGCTCACCGAGGACCTGGAAAGCCACTGCCGAGCCAGTTCGATAGCCGGCGCGGTCAGGTCGTCCCCTACGTCGCCGCTGCTTCCATCGACCGTTAGTGCCATGGCTAGTTCATATTGCCGGGCCACCCGGTTGAGAGCGGCGCATCCACCCGTGCCATGGACCGATTTTGCACGGTTTCGTGCCACGAGGCTTCCCAAACTGAGAACGCGGGTTCGATTCCCGCCGCCCGCTCACTTCGAACGTCGCAGGTCAGTGCGATCCGAAGCTTCGGATCCAAGCGGGGTGCCGTGGCCGCTCGGGTTCCCGGCCGGATACGGCACTTCCCGATGGGGTCCGTGCTCGCGGGATCTGAGCGTTCTACGCTCTCCCTCGGCTTGTGGCTGGTGAGAGAACCGTTGTAGCGAGCGGCGTCCGCGAGTGGCGCTATGAGGTCCGACAGGTCACAGACGAGAAGATTGTTCACAACTTTGTGAGCCCAGTCGAGGCTGTTACCCGCCGCGCCAACAGATCGCCAGGACTCGATCAAGGCGAGATTCGCAACCGCATCACCCACCGCCACTTCGCTATCTTCCGGTCTCGCTCGAAGCCGAACTCCTCGAACAAGTCGGACGTCCCCGTATGGAAGTAGGCACCCCGCTGGGGTGCGCGCCCCTCGACCTGCTCGGGGTAGGCCTCAACAAGTCCACCTCCAGCATCGCTGATGGCGGCCAGTGCAGCGCCAAGAGCCGCCCGTGCAACCCCACTACGACGGTGCCGACTTCCGGTAAAGATGCAACCGATCCGCCACTGGGGCAGCTCACCGTGACCCTTGGCATAGGCCTTCGGGTTCTTGATGTTCGGCAGCTCCACCGGCGACCCGTACTGACACCAGCCGACGCATTCCTCGCCGTCGTAGACGAGAATCTGATGCACCGTTCCGTCGCGAACGTGTGCTTGCTTTGCCAGACGGTTCCCAGAAACGGTGTGGCCCTTGCCGACGCCCTCTGGGTGGAAGCCCATGCACCAGCAGCCGCCCCAGACCCCGTTGTTCGCCTCCACCAGACGAGCAAAGTCGTCCCAAGTGTCGGGATTGAGCGGCCGCGTCACATACGAATTGATCGGTGCCATCCATCCATTATGGGCGGCCCTCCTTCTCGGCTTGCGTGACGGGACGTCAGCGTCGCTCGTGCAACAGCGTGCACCAGGCCGATCCGAACCAGTTTCGTGCAACAAGCAACGAGCAAAAGGAACAGAAAACAACGACGCTCAACTGATACGGACCTGACCAGCAGTTTCCTGATTTTTTGCCAACTCAGAGAATTATCCTCGAAGGCTGCTCAACCTGACAACACGGATTCGATTCCCGTCGCCTGCTCTCTCCCCCATCGCCGCAGGCCAAGCCCGCTAACCGGGACCGTCGCTCTGACCACCGAGTTCGGCGAAATCGCGTCGTCCAACAAATGTGGAACAGCGTGCAACTGCGAAGGCCGCGTCCTCAGAGCAAGCTGAGAACACGCGGTGGCACTGCACATGTACCGCCTAAGGCTGACGACTTTGTGCTTTCTCGGGCGGCTACGTTGACGCACCATGCACGAAGCATCATTCGAGAAGATACGGGCCTTCCGCAGTGCGTACGTAAACCCACAGGACTACCCGATCCGCGTTCTCGACGTCGGTGCGGGAACCGGAGAGGAGGCACTGAGCTACCGCGCCCTCTTTGAGCCACCGGATTTCAAGTACGTCGGCCTCGACTACGCGCACGGCACGAACGTGGACGTTGTGCCGGCCGACCCGTTCTCCTGGGACGAGCTCGAGACCGAGGGCTTTGATCTCGTCCTGTTAGGCAAGACCGTCGAGCACACTCCCTTTTTCTGGATCACCGCCGCCGAGGTCGCACGGGTGCTCGTCCCCGGGGGATTAGTGGCGATCATCGCTCCCTCAGCGGGCAGAGTGCACCGGCTTCCACTCGACTGCTGGCGCTTCTACCCCGACTCGTGGCCGGCTCTGTGTGCCTATGTGGGCCTCGACTTGGCCGAGAGCTTCATCGACTACCCGGCCAAGGATCGCCCCATCGGTGGCCAAGCCTGGAACGACGCCATGATGGTAGGTCGCAAGCCCGATCCGGGACCGGGCTACTACGACCGCCTCGCTGCGATCGTCGCCACCCGACCAATCGACAAGGTCATCTCGGAGCCCGCGCCGGGACCCGCAGCCGAGGCCTACCGAGCGGCCCACACGCTTGACTATCCCGCCCTGACGCGCGCTCAACAGTTCTTCGTCCACCACGTTCCCCGCCGACTGGGGTCGCTGCGGGCACGGGTCCAGGCCCACGTTCGCGCCGAGTCCCGTGCTCGGGGCGAGCAGGCCTTACCCTGGCCGAAAAGGGCTGAGAACGTCGGCCTCGTCGTTCAACGGCATGCAACAGCCCGATCCGAACCAATTTCGTGCAACAAGTAACGAGCAAAAGAGTGGAAAAGCGAACAACAGCGCTCAACTGATCTCGCGGCTGACCAGCTGTTTTCCTCAAATTGACCAGTTCGGGAAAGATGCCTCAAGGGCTTCCCAAGCTGAGAACGCGGCTTCGATTCCTGTCGCTCGCTCTCTCCCATCTCCGCGGGGTCGCTCCGCATCGACCAGCCATCTGTCCTGCTCGCCTCTCCCCCCATTCCGTACCCAGCCCCGGACGGTCCCAATGATCCGCCGCAGCCGGCAATCCAAAGAGGCCCCAACCTTGTCGACTCGTCGGTAGCTGCCCTGCATGTGACCTACAGGAGACTCGGAATGAGCTCTGGAATCGAGAGGGTCATGAAGAACGCCTCCCCGAACGATGCCGTCTTCCAACACGCCAACGGAATGGCTATGGCGGGAATCAGTTCCTCTGGCAACCTGAGAAGGCCATGCTCAAGCGCCCAGGCGTCGTTGAACTCATCTCACGAAACGCAAACAACGGTCACGAGGTACCGGAATGGTTGGTCGCGACGAGCAGCGCTTTCGGCTACTGGCCAGCGGACCAGTCCGGGCGCAATGTTGATCTTTCTTCGGAGCCCGTTGCGTCACGGACCTCGGAGCCGGGCGTGATTTACCGTGACGGCGCAAGAGCCTATTGAACTGATGGACAGACTCGTCCTGTGGGACATCGATGGAACGCTCGTGCACTGCGGAGACGCCGGACGTGAGGCACTTGAGGTGGCGGCTGCGCGCGCGGCTGACCTCGCTTCGGTGCCCGACGTCGTGATGAGCGGGAAGACCGACCCACAGATCATCATTGAGATCCTGACCGCTGCCGGCCTCTCGGGGGACGAAGCCATGCGGATTCTTCCTGGCGCTCTCGCCGAGGCGGAGACAATTCTGGCTGCGTCTGCGGACCGCATCGCCGCAGAGGGCTGGGCTCACCCTGGTGTGAGGACACTCCTGTCGGAATTGGCGGCAGTCGTCGGCGTCCGTCAGACCATCGTGACCGGGAACATTCTGCCGAATGCGCTGTGCAAGGTAAGAACCTTCGGACTCGATACATACCTCGACTCCGAGGTTGGTGCATACGGAACCGACCACCCGGAACGAGACCGTCTCGTGCCGGTCTGCTTAGACCGTGTACGCGAGGTGCGCGGTGAAACGTACGGCGTGAATGAGGTTTGGGTCATCGGCGATACAGCTCGTGATCTGAGCTGTGCTCGTGCAGCTGGGGTCCGGTGTCTGCTCGTGGGAACAGGCAGCGGCGGATATCCATCGGTGCGGGAACTCGGCGCTGACGCCACCGTCCCAGATCTGAGAGACACCTCGGGCGTTCTTGACATCCTGTTCGCGGAACCAACCGACGCCTAGTTGAGACCAACGGCCCCGTTTCGCTCAACAGCGTGCAGCAACCCAGGCTGAGAACGCGGGTTCGACTCCCGTCGCCCGCTCTCTTCCCTCGCCGCACGCCACCAACGAGTTTGCACTCCGCTTCAATATTAGGGCAGGCGCACGATCGACTTGGTGCTCCAGACGTACCCCAGCGCGCCAGAAGGTGCGCGTTCTAGCAGCGAAACTAAGGGCGTGCCCCTCACGCCGGGTAAAGGCGGTCGTCGAAACCTTGCCCACGACACGAGCATCGGCGGAGCTGTAGACCCATAATTGCGTCTGCCCCTCGGCACAATGTCTCGCTCGTTGACTCTCTTGATCAGGTCTCATGTCCAAAAGAGTGACCGAGCCTCGGGAACCCAATCAGCGCGAGTTGTTCAAACGTCGCTATTAATGCAAACTCGCGTCATAGAGGTGTGTGAACTTCTGCCAGGCTGAGCGCGGACCAAGAGGAGGTCTAGCCAACTGACCGATTCAGTTCTGATCCTCGGTGGTGGCGTCGCCGGCATGTCGGCCGCGCAAGAGCTGGCCGAGCGAGGTTTCTCCGTGACGGTCCTGGAAGGTCGCGACCTGCCGGGCGGAAAAGCGCGCAGCTTTCCCGTTCCCCATTCGAGCACTCCCGGTCGAGGCAGCCTTCCCGCTGAACACGGATTCCGCTTCTTCCCGGGCTTCTATCGGCACCTTCCAGACACGATGCGTCGCATTCCTTACCGCAACCAGGCCGATGGAGTCTTGGGAAACCTCCGTGACGCGACGGAGGCCGAGATCGCTCAGTCGGGCGGCCTGCCGGCGATCAAGCTACCGGCACACTTCCCAGATTCGGTCCGCGACCTCCAGCTGATACTTCACACCGTCCTTCATCCCATTGCCCAGCTCTCCCCTGGGGACTATGCCTACTTCGCGAGCAGACTTCTCGTCCTCCTGACCAGCTGCGAGGAGCGCCGCTACGACGAGTGGGACCAGGTGAGTTGGTGGGACTTCTCGGGAGCATCTCACCGATCAGTCGCTTACCAGAAGTTCATGGCCGACGGACTCACTCGAACCTTGGTCGCCGCTCGCGCACGCGAGATGAGCGCGCGCACTGGGGGCTACACCTTGCTGCAGCTTCTCTTCGACTTGGGTACTCCGGGTCGCGAGGCCGACCGGTTACTCAATGGCCCGACGAGTGATGTGTGGATCTCGCCATGGCTTGCACACCTGGAACACCTTGGGGTCAACTTCGAACTTGGCGTCCGGGTCGAGGAGCTAGAAACGCATGGCGGGCGCATCAGCGGCGTGGTCGTTGCTGATTCCAGAGGCCGGAGACGAGTCACGGCGGACTGGTATGTCGCTGCCGTGCCGGTCGAGCACATGAAGCGTCTGGTGAACGACGCCATCCAACAGGCCGATCCCGGGCTCGCCCAGTTGTCTCGCCTCGTCACCCGCTGGATGAACGGCATCGTATTCTTCCTACGCCGCGACGTACCCATCGTTCACGGGCACGTCATCTACATCGACTCGCCTTGGTCCCTCACCTCGATCTCGCAGGCCCAATTCTGGAGCAACTTCAAGGCTGCCGACGTCGGACGAGGGGATGTGAGAGGCGTCTTCTCCGTCGACATCTCGGATTGGCAGACCCCGGGTCTTGTGTCGGGCAAGACGGCCATGGACTGCACACGAGAAGAAATCGCCACCGACGTCCTCGCCCAGCTCCGGGCGCACCTCGCGCCGACTGACCCGGAGGCCTTGGCAGAGGACAACGTCGTGTCCTGGTTCCTGGACGAGGACGTTCGGTTTCCCGAGGTGAGGGTGGCGGAAGGAATACGTACCGACATCAACCTTGAACCGTTGCTCGTCAACACGGCCGGATCCTGGAAGTACCGCCCAGACGCCTCTACTGCCGTACCGAACCTGTTCTTGGCTGCTGACTATGTCCGCACGTTCACCGATCTGGCAACCATGGAGGGCGCCAACGAAGCCGCCCGTCGGGCGGTCAATGGGATCCTTGCCGCCTCGGATTCGAAGGCAAGAGAGTGCGAGCTATGGCCACTTCATGAGCCAGCGATCTTCGGGCCTGCCCGGTTTCTTGATCGATTGCGGTTCACCCAAGGTCAACGTCATCGGGACTCTTAGGTTCGGCGGGCTCAACCGGTGGGTGCAAGAAGCTCGGCGAGCCGCTCCGATGGTTTCATATATCCAAGCGTCTTGCGGGGACGGTTGTTGAGGCTGCGCTGGAAGCCGGCGAGATCCTTGGCACTGTGCTGGGAAAGGTCGCTGCCCTTGGGCATGTATTGGCGGAGGAGCCCGTTCGTGTTCTCGTTCGATCCGCGCTGCCACGGACTGTGCGGATCGCAGAAATAGACGGGGATGCCGGTGTCGATACTGAACTCGTGGTGAGCTGAGAGCTCCTTGCCCTGATCCCAGGTGATGCTGCGAAGGAGCTCGGCTGGAAGGCCGGCGATGGCCGCCTCCATGGCGGCGTTGACCTTGATGGCTTCGCGGCCATCGGGCAGGTGGAGTAACACCACGTAGCGAGTGCTCCGCTCGACCAGCGTTCCGACGGCGGAGCGACCGTTCTGGCCGAGGATGAGGTCGCCTTCCCAATGACCCGGCACGGCACGGTCGCTCGCTTCGGCAGGTCGCTCCGAGATCATGACCATGCCGGGGATCTTCCCCCGGCGCTCCGTGCGGCCCTTTCCCCGGCGCTCGACGCGGCCGGTGCGCAGACACCGGGTCAGTTCGCGACGCAGCTCACCGCGGCCCTGGACGAAGAGCGCTTGATAGATGGTCTCGTGGCTCACCCACATCATCGGATCGTGTGGAAACTCGAGGCGCAACCGGCGGGCGATCTCCTCGGGCGACCACCACTCCTCGAGCCACTCGGTGACCTTGTCGGCCAAAGGGCCCTCGACGAGCTTGGGGGTCTTCGGGCGCCTGGCCCGGTGCTCGGCGCCTTGATGGGCCCGCCACGCCCGATAGCCGCCGCGTCCATGTTTGCCGCCGACCTCTCGCGAGACGGTCGAGACGGCTCGACCGATGGACCGCGCGATCATCGTGAAGCTCTCGTCGCGCTCGAGACCGGCCCGGATTTCCTCCCGCTCGCCCATGGACAAATGCCCAGGTGACGGTGTCCACACTTTCGGCACGGCGCGCTGAGCGGCCGCCCGGGCCAACACATTGGCCACGCCATGGCGCGACCGCTTGATCATTCGCGCAATCTCCGTAACGGAACGGCCTTGGCAATCAAGGCGCCAGATCTCTTGCTGCGCCTCTAACGGCAACCGCTTCCGCATCCGAGCCCTCCTCGATGAGAGACCAACCTTGGCCAGCTCATCGAGGAATTGCGTGGATCACTTGAACCCGCCTTCTCAGGAAGTCCTGATCCGTGGTCTGCAATGAGCAGGCGTCCACCGCCCCGTTCCTTCACGGCTGACTGCGACAGCCCCGGAGATCTGGCCAAAGGGTCGCGCGCGACCAACCCTCGGACCGTCCATCGGCATCGGGCGAGGAACACCCGTCCGACAGCGGTCCCCGGTCCAACCGCTGGACGTCAGCGCCCGGCGAAGCGAGGCGTGTGAGACGGTAGCCCGGTGCGCAAACCACCCGGCCGCAGAACCCCCTGCTGGCGCTGGACCTGGACCGCAGGTTGCCGAGTTCTCGCCTGAAACGTCGGCGCCCCGTCGGTGGCCATGCCGACCACTCGTCCAAGGCCGAGCCCGACCCCGCTTCCGTAGAACGGTGCCGTCCCGAAGTTGAAGAGCCCGCCGTCGGCCGCACTGAACCAGTAGCCCGCGCCATCGGGCATCGCTGCCATGCCCACGATCGGCTGGTTGAGATGAAGCGATCCGGTCGAGCCATAGAAGAGGGCATCACCGAAGCTGAAGATCCCCCCGTCTGAGGCGACGAGCCAGTAGCCATCGCCGTCGGGCGTGGCCGCCATGCCTACGATCGGCTGGTTGAGATGCAGCGATCCGGTCGAGCCGTAGAAGAGGGCATCACCGAACGCAAAGATGCCGCCGTCTGAGGCGACGAGCCAGTAGCCACCGCCGTCGGGGGTGACCGCCATGCCTACGATCGGCTTGTTAAGCCTGAGGCTTCCCGTCGAGCCGTAGAACCCGGCGTCGCCGAAGGCAAAGACCCCGCCGTCGGAGGCCACGAGCCAGTAGCCACCGCCGTCGTACGGAACAGCCGCCATGCCGACGATCGGCTTGTTGAGCCTGAGGCTTCCGGTCGAGCCGTAGAACGCCGCGTCGCCGTAGGTGAAGATGCCCCCGTCGGAGGCGGCGAGCCAGTAACCACCGTCATCATCTGTCTGAGCCATGCCGACTATGGGTGCGTTCAGCGGGTCATTCGAGGCATCGCCATAGAACCCAGCGTCGCCGGCGTAGCCCACGGCACCATTGGAGCTGACCTGGTAATAGCCAATGCCGCCGATCCCGGTCATCGAGATCGTCAATCCCGAGTCGGCGGTGTCAGACACGCTCAATGTGAGCGAACGCGTGCCCAGTGCTCCAGGAAGGAAGTCGAACTCCAACAAACACGATCCGTCAGGCGCCAGTGCCTGGGCGCATTGGTCCTGCGCATTGTCGAACACGAAGTCATTGTCACCGGCGACGCTGTACCCGGTCACCCGGTCGGTGCTGGCACTGGTGTTCGTCAGGGTCACGCTCAATGGTCCGACATAGGTTCCGAGCGTGGCCTCACCGAAGTCGAGATGGGTAGTCGACGCGCTCAATGTCGGGGACGTCGCGCTGGCACTGAGTTCGGGTCCGCCAACGGTGACAACGAGAGTCGCCGTTGCCACCATGGCCATCGCACATGCCGCCGCCGCCCAGCGATGCTTCACGCCCCTGCAAACCATGCTCTTCTCCTGTTACTCGTCGTGTGAAACCCGGGAGCCCGTCCCGAGCAGCGGCGCACAATAGCGGTTCCGACACATGGAAAGTGATCGCTCTTTAGAACCGATAACAGCAAGGGACTGGTGCCGTAGAGCGAATGCACCTCACTCGCGCACCATAGGTGCAACAAATACGATGTTCGCGAATCGTAAAACGAGCGCGCCGCCAAGTAACTGGACGAATCCACGTATGCGATTGCTTTGTCGTTGACTTCCTCGACCATGCAAGTTCTGGGGTGTTTGAGAAAATGCTCGGCACTTTCGAACCTGGCACGAATCGTCGGAGCGAGATTGCGGGGATAGCGATGCTCATCAATGTTTTGTGAGGATGCAACGACTTATCCGGCGAACCCGGCTAACCCGACCGGGCGCATCACACCGCGCGACGTTCCGCGAGCCCTTGCCCGACAGCGGCGGGTCCCCCGTCGCCTAACCGACCATTCCTACCTGCGGTGCCGACGAAAGACACGGCGGTCCGGCACCGGCACGAGAGTCGGCGATCCGCTCTCGGATAGGTAGCTCGCAACGCGCGTGATTTGTGCGCCAAGACCTTCCGAGGTTGGACTGTGGATCGCCACTGCAGGCGGAGTGACAGAGAGCGATCCGTAAGTCGGTCACCACTCCATTATGCGGCCCGAAGACTGGCACCGGTTTCTCTTCAAGTGGCCCACCTTCCCGGCATTGCGCTGGTTCATCAATCGGCATCGATTTCGGCAAGTGGCCCCGTTCGTCTGTTAAAGCACGCCTCGGCCCGCTCGGTGAGCCCACACTGCGAGCAGCGGGTCGCCCGGGTGCGAGGCAGGGGTACGTCGTTGGCTGCGAGGCTCGTCCCAGCGTCCAGAGAGACGGAAGTACTGTTCCACGATCTCGCAGCGCTGCTCGTCGTCGGCGTACAGCCAGCCGCGAATGGCCTTGGTCGGAAAGCATCGATTAGAGAACGTGCAGACGAAAAGACCTCCTGGGCGTAACACGCGAGCCACGTCGGCAAACACCTCTATGGGTCGGGTGAGGTAGTCGACCGAAACGCAGCACAGCACAGCGTCGAAGGACTCTTCGGGGAACGGCAACCGGGGCTCGGCGTTGAGGTCGTGGACGACGGTGAACGCTGCCGATGGATTCGCGTCGAGCTCGTCAGAGTTCATCCCGAGCACGGTCAGGCGCGCTGGCGGGGTGCGGAAGTGAGAGACCCACGAACTCATCAGATCGAGGACGTCGCCGGAGATGCCGAGTTCGTCATAGAGGGCACCGACCGCAGCGATGGCATGGTCATCGAGGTGCGTGACCAGGCGAGGCCACGAGTAGAACACCGAATCGCCGGACCGATCGGCCCGGTCGAAGAAACCGAGCGGGAATGGGTTACTGTCCGCCACCCTCTCAGTTTGCCGCGGTCGCCTCGCCAAGACCGAAAGACCCCTCAAGCCGGGTCCTTCCAGTGGCTCCCGCTCTCAAATCAGCCGTCCCGAACGACCATCGATTGGCGGCCGGATCGCCCAGGACGTCCGGGAAGGGTTGCCGCTGCGGCACTTCGCATCGAGTCCCAAGATCTGGGAATCTCAGCCAGCGATCACGATCCGGTGCCCAAAGTCCGCTTTTTCTAAGGCCAACAACCCTCCGTAGGTTTCGTGCCATTTACCGGTCTGGAGATCCCGTCTGAGCCGTTCGATTCCCGGCATGACAAGTTCGGGCGGCAGCGATGCGAAAGTCGAGCTGGCCCTCCGGACCTCCGGATCAAGGTACATCTCCGGTCGCCGCCAGAAGGCTGCCTGGAATCCATCGGTGAAGTCGTGCGGGATCTCGAATGTCTCGACCGTGTGGGCACCGAGCGTATCGAGGATGGACGTCAGCGAGGTGAAGCGACTGGTCTCCAGATCGTCGATTGCCGGGACGTAGTCCGTCGTAATCCAGAGCTTGTGTTGGTAGTCCGGGTCCCAGGTGAAGAGGACTTGTCGCGTGGCCACTCGACGCAGCTCCGCCAGCCCTGCGTCAAGGTCTTCCCAGTGGTGCACGGTGAGAATGGCCAATGCCACATCGAAAGCTCCGTCATCGAACGGGAGGTGCTCGGCCACACCTCGGACACGCCGGTGACCGCGGTGTTGGGCGAGCATGACGCCAGAGGGTTCGAGGGCTACGACCGGGCGATCTGATGGTTCGTAGGATCCCGCTCCAGCACCCACATTGAGAATTGTCGATGCTGATCCGATGGCTTCATCTATCGCGGCACTCAGCCGTGGATCTGGTCGCCGCTTGGAGCCGTACCCGACGCCGATGACGTCGTATTCGGGGAGGCTCCCTTGACTATTGGCCGTCACAGACGCCAGTTTCCCGCATCCGGGTCACGCGTCGTGGCGACGGTGTGTTCCCGCGATTGGCGACCGTCTGTCGGGCTCGGAAAAGAGGGCGAGCTGCGATACTCCTGGGATGGACAACTGGGGCTCACCGCTCTACGGCGACCCTTGCCGCGGGTGTGGATTCATCTGGTCGAGTGGACTCGCAACGACGATCTCACTCATGGGCAGTCTTCCTGATTCGACCGACGAGCTCGTGACGGGCGCAACGGGAACTGAGCGACTGCCTGAGCTCGGGTGGAATGTCCGGATACATCGCGCACATGACGGACAACACGAGAATCTGGGCGGAGCGGATGGTTGCCGTCGCCAGGGGAGGGGACGCACACGTTGTCCCCTACGACCCCGATCTGCTTGCCGAGGCTAGGCACTACAACGACGTCGCCCTGCCAGGGGCAACATGGTCACTCCGTCTGGCGGTAAGAGATTGGTTCTTCGCGGTTGAAGAAGCGGAGTCCGCTGGAGTCGTCATGCTGCACTCAGAACGCGGCGCCATGGTTATCTCAGACGTCGTAGCGTCGAACGCTCACGACTCCCATCACCACCTCTGGGATCTGACGCGAATCCTTCACACGCGTTGAAAATCCCGCTTGACGATTCGAGCGGGCCGGAGTCCCGGCCAACTGCGACACCCTGCGGGGTGCCCGACCTGCCTGCATGAGCGACCTAGGGGGCCAACTCTGAAAGGTCGGGCTCCTCGAGCGCCGGGCCGGCTCGACGTGGAGACCTTTAGCGGGAGACTCGCGTGTCTTGTCTCCCCGCTCTCTTCGCCTCACAATCAGCGATGATCTGGTTTGCGGCACGAAGGCCGGGTTTACCGCTGACGCAGCCGCCGTTGTGCGTACCTGAACTGGCGTCGTACAAGTCCTCGATCGGAGTGGTCACTTCAAGGCGGTCGTTCCAGTCCCAGGCTCCCGCATAGATGTTGCCGCCCTTGAGTCCGTAGAGTTCTTCGATTTCGCGGGGGCCGAGGATCTCTGGATCACAATTGGGGATGATGGAGTCTCGAAATCCCGGGGCCACTCCCTCAATGGTCTCAAGAACTCGATCGGCATACTTGTTCAGTGCGTCGCGGTCCGGGGCCTTCGACCACGTGTCGAGGCCGTACTGGGTGAATAACGAGATGACGTGAGCATCCGGGTACTGCTGTCGGGTGAGACCCCTGATGAGGGCCGGATCTGCCACCGAGGGGATGGCCATGTCGATCATGGGATGAGCGGGTAGGGACCCTGCAGCCGCCTCCTCGAACGCGCTCTGGATCGTTGCTGGGGAGTCAACGCCGATCACAATCGTGCCCCCGTGAACTTCTCTGGCAAATGCCGGATGATCCTTGAAGGTGGGGAGCTTGCGAACCACGAGATTGATCTTGACGACACCGCTACGACTGTCCCAATCCTTTATCCGATCCACGAATGTCTCCTGCAGGCCCGACTTGACCAGTTCGAGGTATGAGATCTGGGGATGGACCGCGGTGACGATGACGTCGGCAGGGATCTTCGTTCCGTCCCTGAGTACGACACCTCGTGCCTTCCCATCCTTCACATCAATGTGCTCAACAAGAGCATCGACACGGATCTGCGCGCCGTTGGCGGTTGCTGATCTTTCGATGGCATCGCTGACTGCACCCATGCCACCGATTGGAAAGCCCCAGTTGCCTTGAAGGTTGAGGAGGGCATAGGTGCTTGCCTTGTCATACGGTCCACCCCAAATTCCGATGACGGGGGTTACCGAGAGGATGCCCTTGAGCGCCTCGGATTCAAAAGGTCCGAGCTCAATCCCCGGGACGGCCACTGAGCGGAAGCCATGATCGAGAATGTGTCCGACGGACACCCCTTGCAGCTCGCGCCTGAGGCCCTCTGCTTGTTCTCCCTGGGGATCAGGTCTCCCTCTCGTCTGCAGGATGGAGTTGATCCTCTTGAGGGTGGGTTTGAAGTTCATGAAGCGATGGAGGTCGCCGGGTCCAGCTTTGGTCATCAGCTCTTTCTCGAGCAGCTGAGGGTCGTCGTCGGGGAGTTGGAGATATCCGTCCTGGCGAGGAGCGAAGTACCCCCACTGGTTGGCCTTGCTGAGCCCGAACCTCGTCTCGAGCTCGAGGTCGTCGATGAGTTCCTGATCCATCATCCCAAGCGAATAGGAGCATCGAGTCATATCGATATCGGGGCCCCACGGGTGACCCGTAAAGGCAGCGCCTCCCACCTTCTCGTTCTTCTCCAGAACCGTCACGTCCATTCCGTGGCGGGCTAAGAGAGAAGCGGTTACCAAGCCGTTATGCCCGCCTCCAACGATCACCACCTTTGGTACAGCCCGCGTCTCAACCATGTGAGGCCCCTTGAATCGTCGTGGGACACGTTACCGACCCTGAACGGACGAATGGCTGGAGCGTGCCGAGGAACCGGCGACTCTTGACGATTCTGGAACGTTGACGCGAGCCGCGCCGGTGAGTCCGGCGCGCCGCACGTTCCGCCGGTACCCGGACTTCAGTTTCACGCCGCAAAATCGGTGAATCTGCGTTAGGCTCCGCTCGATCCTGGCTCCCCGGAGGCTCTGGGTTCATGACCAGGCGGAATGTAACCAAAAAGAGAGGTTGCAACATGAGAAAGCTAAGTAGCCGAGCCGTGCTTGCTGCGGCTGGTGGCATTGCTCTGGCGGGCGTTATGTCCCTCCCGGCCGGAGCGGCCACGAGTGCGCACCTCGTCGCACATGGAGCGTCAGCGTCGCTTCGCTTCCCGTCGGGAGTTCCAACGTCGAAGATCAAGGGCGAGGGCAAGACGGCGGTCTTCAAGCCGACGGCGTTGACCGTGGCCGAGGACACGAGTGGAGGAAACTGCGCAGAGACGAACGCACCCGCCTCCTTTGAGCTCAAGAACACCGGAACCGCGACGGCCTACGTGACCTTCGACGGGAGTCCGCTCGGCTCGCTTCCTGCGGCCACAGCCGGGACAGTCTGCTTGTTCGGCGGCGCCGCGGGGGACCAAGCGACTATTGGTTTGTCCAACAAAAAGGGCACCAAGACCTTCGCAGCAACGTTGACCATCACGGCGTCCGACTAACAGCTGACACGGCGGGGTACGCGATTGGTCCACCCCGAGGAGCCTGGCTCCGAGCAGTCGGTGGTATCAGGGGCGATCGCGCCACTCAGTTCACCCGCTCATCGGATCCCAGCGGTTCGCTGCTGGGATCCGATGAGTCCAGCTTGAATGGCTGAGCACACCCCGACCTTCTGTGCCACGCGTTTCTGGACGTGAAGGTTCACTCGAGCGTCTGGGTTCGATGAGCGACCGCTCCACAAATCGACCATCAACGGCGCTCCGGCTGGCGTTGATGTTGGCCGTGGTGGCTCTCGGCATGTCGGCCTGCGTCAACCCGCCTCGCGCCTTGGCGGCCACGAGCGACAGGTCGTCGAACCCAATCACACTGGCTGACGATTCTGCCCGCATCGTCGCCTCGGATGGACATCGGCAGTGTGTTGCTGGGTCCAACCGGTGCGCGCAGCCAGTGTTGCTGCCGGTCGGATCTACGGAAATCTGGTTCACGAACCTGACCTCCTGCACTTCGGACGCCACGGCCGAGACGCTCCTCGTCCGACTCGACGGGTTGCACGGACCCATCGCCTCCATGCTGCAAACAGGTGACGTCGTCGTCATGACCGAGCACTACCTCGCTTGGCTCGATACGACCTGGTCGCCAAGTGACCCCATCGCCGGCGGTCTTCTGCGGGGTCTGTGGAATATCACGTTTCCCCTCGGCCCCTGTCACGGTGTGCGCATACCCGACGCTGACCGTGACGCCCTGTTGCCCGGCGCGACGAGCCGGGGGGCCGGCCACTCCCTCATCCTGAACACTGATCCCGCCTGCGTCGATGGAGGAAGTGTCGGCGGTGACCGTATGCCGTTGGAGTTCGCCGCCGAATGGGAACGGCATCCTCGCGTTTCGTGGCGAGGAGTTGCGGATGGCGTCCACTACAGGATCGCCGGACACTTCATGAATCCGGAAGGTCGGACAAACCTTGACCCCAGGGGCGGCGCCGTAGCGTCCATGGCATATCAGGTCACTTACGGCTTCGAAGTAAGCTCCCAGGCCATAGCGATTGGAACTCGAATATGGCGGGACGGATCGGCGAGACCCGTTGCGGTAACCCAGCTGTTTGCCGCTGACTTCGACACGGAACGCTACCCATTCCAGGCCGAGCAAAACTCCGTCGCAACCGTGCGACGGCGGTTCTCTCTCCACCCCTTCCCACAGGTCGCGGCGGGCCAGGTCGCGGACGACCCGCCAAAGGCCCATTTGGTGTACACGACTTGGACAGCTGGTCCGCCTGCGCTTCGACCCGGAACAAGCTGGACGATGTATTCGAATCCTCCGCTGCGCCGCTCTCTCCGCGTATTGGTCACGGCCGAAAGCGACGAATTCCGGCAAAGGTATTCGCTGGCTGAGCACGCCTCGTGGAATCAGACCAACTCGGACAGCCTCACCTTTATGGCGATTCAGGCACAGCCGCGGTGCGGCAGGTCACCACGATTGTCAGACCGTTACTTCATGACCCTTGTCCTCGAGCTGAAGGCATCGTCAGCGTCCACATGATCTGGGCGAAAGGATCACCCCTGAAGACGCCTCAGCCGAACACGCCATGCGGAAGGTATGCGCCGTTCATCTCCCAGTGACCCCGGATCATCACGGCACCGCCGACACGGAGCTCCACACCCGCCAGGGCGAGTGTCTCAATGGCCCACTGATCGCGAGACCTCATCCAACTCACATTGATGACCTCATCATCATCGCAACGAGCCATGTGAGCCCGCAGCAGTCGGGAGGCAATCTCGACGTCGGTTGCCGCCAACTGGGCCACGCGACCCTCCCGAACAACGGCGTAGCCGCCACTGGGGTCGACCAGTAGTCGATGACCCAACGAAAGCTGGAGTTCGATATCCGATCGCCTGGCGTCACCCCGCACCACAGAATCGACCGCGTCGACGTGGGTGAGAGCGTCAACGCCAGCTTCCTGTATCCCTCTCGGAGGCTGGACAGCCTTCCGCACTGGACCGACTGCACCAACAGAAGGGTGGAGGTCGAAACCGGCTCGAACGTATCGGTGTACCGCGCGTGGGTCAGGCGAAGCAAAGATGGCCCCGCCGGCGCGACTCTGCCCGTACTGGAGGGTCTTCTCCAGCAACTCCCTTCCGATACCCATCTCCTGGTAGGCAGGCAACACCCCGAGGTTGGAGAGCACCCAACGAGTTCCCCGGATCTGGGACTGAGCCATCCCGATCACACGTCCGCCGTCCTCGGCGAGCCAGGATCCGTCCGGATCGCTCGTAAGCAGGTGACTGATCCGTCGCTGGCCCGAAGCAACCCGTTCTGTGGTACGCGGCTCGGGGACCATTCCGTGACTTGCTCGCATCGCCGAATAGGCCGCGTGCCACGCCTCCTCTGTCGCGACCACATCCTCAGGACGTACACGCCGGATTCGCACCACGTGAACAGCATGACAGTGAGCGGCGAGTCCTTCCGGCGACAGCGCGCCAGTCCCCGAACTCACACCAAGCCGCGCACGTGCTGCCGAAGAGGGCGCATCAGCGACTGCCGCCGGATCGGTGCCGAGAGCGCTCAGCTGGAGTTTCCCGCGTTCGCCTAGGTGGCGAAGCCGTCCGACGAACTTCCCAAGCTCAGAATGTGAGTTCGATTCCCCTCCTCTGCCCTCTCTCATCGCCGCAGGTCAGCCCGGCGAATCGAACCGTGATCCGGCCGGAAGGCCGCGCCACAAATGTGCAACAGCCACTCCACGAACGCCGGAGCCCGTCTGGGGCAGAATGACCACCATGGCGAGTTGGGCCGAAATGCGCGCACGGCAGCGGGTCGAGGTCGCGCTCTCCAAAGGGGAGCCCATTCCGAGTGAGGAATATGGAACTGCTCAGAAAGTGCTCGAGCAGGTGGCTTGGTACAGGCCGTTGGCGCTTTGCTTCGTCGTGATTTTCTGCCTCTGGTTCGGTTTGTTCTTGTTCGGGCCTGGAACCTCCCGCTGGACGGCAGTCCTGTGGATGGTCGCCTCGGGAGTGATGACGTGGAGTCTTCTTCGGAGGCGCAAGAGGATTTTGGCGGGAGCGACGAAGATGGGTTTCCGCCGAGTCGGATAAGGATCCCCCCTTCCCCCGACTTGCCCTACCGGGCGGACGCAACGCGCGCGAGCGACGCCTGGCTCGACGACCCAGCCTTTGATCTTCCCGTTCGACCACACACTGCGGGATATCGGCAGGACCTGGTGCCATAGCATTGCCCCGTGGTCGCCCGGACTCTGTCTTGGCCTTTCGTTCGGCGTGCACCCGCATGAGCACGTCGGACATCCTGGCCGCGATCGCGCTCGTCGTGTCGCTGTTCACCTTGGTCGTCGCCCTCTACTTTCAGTACTACAAGCACGGGTATGTCGCTGTGCTCGTGGGCGAGATGGCGTTCTTGAGCTACGGCGACAACTTGCAGGACGTCGGAATGATCGCGTCGGTAACGACGCAGAACTTCGGCGCCTCCGATGTCGTGATCACGAGGATCGAGGGAAGATTGCGCTCCTCCGATGGAGCATGGGAAGCACCACTGGTGTGGCAGTGCTTCGACGACCTCAAGGATCCGGGCACGCATGATCCGGAATTCGGGTGGTCGCCGAAATGGGTGATGCTCAGCTGGGCGCACCCCATGATCGCCCCGAGTCGGAAGGCGGCAACGAGCTGGGTTGCCTTCTCCGTCTATCCGATCCCCGGTGCTCTGCGGGTTGGCCCGTATGACCTGACCCTGAATCTGGTCGTCGCCGGGAGGAGGCGGCTACCGGTGAAGACGAAGGAGGCGAGTATCTCGGGGTGGCAGGGCGAGCTCTCCCTCACGCAGGCGGACGTGGATTTCATGAAACAGAGCTGCGTCGCCGTGGGGAACTACAACGAAGAGAGTCTGCAGGTATCGGTCCATCCGACAGTGACGGCGACTCCTTAGCTCAGCCTCGGAGCGTCCCGACGGGCCGTGGCGCTCCCACTCCCGGACCGGGGGGGCCGAGAGACCACCCGAGCCGATCGGTTCCGTGACAGAGCGGTCGCCAGTGTGTACCGTCCCCGGCAGGGGCGGATCATGAGCTCATCGGAGAAGGTCCCAGAGAACGACGGGTGGACGCTGCTCACCCTCGTGGTCGATCGCAGTGGCTCCATGGCCCGCATCAAGGCGGACATGCAGCGCGGCATCAAGGCACTCATCGAGGAGCAGGCCCGCGGCGAGGGGGCCTGTGTCGTGACGCTGGTGCAGTTCGACAACGAGTACGAGGTGGTGGCCGACGGTGTGCCGGCTGCGGAGCTGGCACCGTACCGGCTCGACCCGAGGGGAGGGACCGCGCTGCTCGATGCGATCGGGCAGACCATCGCCCTGGTCCACCTTCGGATCGAGAGCATGAGCCCGCCGGATCGCCCCACCAATGTTGTCTTCGCCGTGATCACCGACGGGGCCGAGAATGCGAGCCGGGAGTGGAGCCGGCTGCAGGTGGTCGACGCCATCAAGGCGAGGACCGCCGAGGGCTGGCATTTCACTTTCCTCGGGGCCGATCAGGACGCGCTCGAAGAAGGCCTGCGTCTCGGAATCGACGTCGGCTCCGTGTTGACCTGGGAACCATCTGACCAGGGCACCACCGGCGCGCTGAGGTCGCTGTCGGATTCCTCACTGCGCCTTCGGAGTGGTGAATCGAGTCGCATCGAATACACGGAAGCGGAGCGCCGGGCGGCTTCGGGAAGCCTGATCGCGCCGATGTCCACGCTCCGGTCGGGGCACCCCTACCTCTTCCTCGACGTCGACGGCGTGCTGAACGTGCCCGAGAGGGACGTCGGCGCCGACGTCGAGATGTTCGATGACTTCGCCGTGCACGAGGTGCCGTTCGAAGTGGCAGCCGGTTACCGGCGCAGCGTGGCTGTCCGGCTCTCCTCGTCGATGGGGGCCCGCCTTGCCCGGCTCGCCGTCGACCTTCATTGGGTGACCACCTGGGAGCACCGCGCCGCCTCCGACATCGCACCTCGCTGCGGACTTCCCCGCGACCTGCCTGTTCTCACCCGTGACGATCACGGTGAAGAGTGGGACCTGGCGTGGAAGTTCCTCGCGGTGCGACGAGTGGTCGAACAGGACCCGAAACCGTTCGTCTGGATCGACGACGACATCGATTTCCTGGAGGATGTCTCCCTCACGCCGAGGACGTGGGCCGACAGCATTTCCGTGCCGAGCCTGTTGATAGCTCCCGACACCCGGACGGGTCTCCTGCCCCGGCAGCTCGATACGGTCGACGAGTTCGTACGCCGACACGGCCGCGACTCCGAGCTCGACGACACGGAGAAGACGTGACCCCTCGGATGGGTCCCCGCAAATCTCTTCACAAGATCTCGGCGGCTCCCACGGCCTCACGCCGTATGCTCGTGGCCTGCGATCGAAGTGTGCGAATGAGGCGGTTGGAATCTTGGAATTCTCCGGTTACGTGCCATGGTGACGCTGGTTGTGGGAACCGACGGTTCGGATCTGGCGACCGAGGCGGCGACCGCCGGGGTCTCCCTCGTCGGGTTCGCGGACAGCATCTTGATCGTTGCGGTTGCCGACACGGTCGATCCTTCACTCGCTGAGGACGCCACGGGGCACGCCGGTTCGACGATGACGATCGATGAAGTCGAGGAGCAACATCGAGACGCGCGAACCCTTGGGCAGGCCGCCGTGGAGGCCACGGAAACGGCATTGGGCAGCCTGGGCGTTCCCCCGGCGACACGGGTCGAGACCTTTGTCGTCGAGGGTGACCCGGGCCCGGCACTCTGCCGGTTTGCCGCTGATGCCAACGCGACGGCCGTGATCGTCGGCTCTCGCGGACGCGGCGGGATTCGGAGGGCGCTCATGGGCTCGGTCTCCGATTACGTCGTTCGCAACGCACCCTGCTCCGTGGTCGTGACACGGTCGCCGAATTGACGAAGGGTCCTCGACCCGTGCCTACGAGCCCTGCTGGTTGCCCTCCGGGACGTAGGCGCGGCACGGCTCGCCGCGGAGGGAGGCGCATGCCGGCAAGGTCGGCGTCGCGTCGACGCCCTGCACGACGTTCACCACCAGCGCCGAGTCGGCGTGACCGCCGAAGCCCACCGTGGCCTGCTGGCCGGTGTCGAGTGAGTCGAACGTCCAGACGGGGCGGTCACCCCCGGGCGCTGATATGACCACCCGCAGGGCCGTCCCGGGGCGGAAGGTGTGGACGATCGGATCGATCGGGATCTTCACCAGGGAGTACCGGTCCGGCGACAGGTTCCTCTCGTCCGACAACAGATAGTTGGGGTCGGTGAAGAGCGCGGTCGAGTCCGGGAGGTCGGCCTGGTCGTTCGAGCGAAGGAAGCCCGAGGTGACGTACTCCTCTTGTCCGGCCTGCGGGCGCACCTCGGTGATGGTGGCCTGGAAGTCCTCCACCGGGGTGGCCGCTTTCACCCACAGCTCGAGGGTGGCCGGTCCCGACGATCGTGGTCGGCACGGTGAACGGTGCCGTCTGGAAGGCGATCCCGTCGGCGGACGGGACCGGGGTCCAGTCCCAGTCGGGGTCGGCCGCCCAGGGGTTCCCGCCGGGAGGCAGGCTGGTGGCCGGCCGGACGGTCGGGTCCAGGGTGAACGACGTGCTGCCCTTGACGGCGGACTTCTGGGCGTCGAGCGCTCCGTCGCTCCCCAGATGCAGCTTCGTCACCGCGCCCTTGGGCGGCCAACTCGAGAAGTCGGCGGAGTAGGTCGACTCCATACCACCCGGCCCGACGGCACCCGCCCCGCTGTCGAAGAGGACCCGCACGAGCGGGGTCTGTGTCGCGAAGTCGTCACGGGCCGCGGTCGGGTTGGGTGCGTCGGTGAAACGCGTCGGCGGCAGAGGCGCCACCGCCGAGACGCCCGCGGCCTGCCCGGCGAACTCGTCGAGCGCGGTGGCGTCGATCCCGACCGGCTGAGTCGGGACCCGGTCGGCCACGTAGATGTCGAGGAACTCGAGCCACCGGCTGATCGTCTGTGGATCGAGCGAGTCGATGTGCCCACCGTTGACCATGTTGGCGAAGACGGGGGTCGTCTTGGGGATGGCGTTGATGAGAGGCGGCCACTGCGGCCCGGTTTCGTCGTCCTGCAGGACGCCGGAGAGGAAGACGGGCACGATCACGTGCTGGGCCCAGTCCACCATGGCGCGGCGGTCGAACAGCGAAGGGTCACGCCCCGATCCCGTGCCGGGAGCAACGAGCTGCGGACCGACGATCCCGTCCAGGTTCTCGGACTGCCCGTGCAGCTTCTGGTTGGCCAGGCAGGTCGATTTCCCGTTGGTGGAGGCGGCCAGCTCCGCGTCGATCTCGTAGTAGGTCCACGGTTGCCCGACACCCGCGACCGGCGACGGTGAGCTCTGCACCACCTTGCCGTCGCTGTACGCCGCGGCGGGCTTGGCGTCGTCGATCCGGGAGCTGGTCCAGTCGGCGGCGAAGCCGTTGTTGTAGATGCCACCGGGGTACCCGGTCGAGAACAGGTCGTCGGTGGGGCTCATGGGGGCGATGGCGGTCAATGCCGGGGGATCGGTGCCGGCTGCGGGAAACTGCGACAGACCCGAGTAGCTGATGCCCACCATGCCCACCCGGTGATTGGCGACCCAGGGCTGGTGGGCCACGATCTCCGTCGCGTCGTACGCGTCGAAGTCGGAGGGATAGCCGAAGAGGTCGAACGCGCCACCCGAGCAACCGGTCCCACGCATCTGGAGGCTCACGGTGGCGAACCCGGAGAGTCGGGCGAGCACCGCTCCCACATAGGTCGAGCTGTCCGGAAGCAGATTCGGGTCGCCGCAGTTCGTGCACGGTATGCCGAGAGCGCTGGCGATCACGAAGGGAATGGGGTCCGTCGGCCCGGCGACGTTGTACCCCGAGTACTCGATCACCGTGGGGCACGGTTTCGCCGCCGAGCAGGCCGCCGAGCCGTAGGGGTAGCGCACGGTCGCGGCGAGCTTGATGCCGTCGCGCATCGTGATGTAGTTGAGACCTTTGTGCATTTGCTGGCCGGTGTAGAGGGCCGAATCGGTGGGCGGATCGACTCCGGGGGCCAGGACGGTGAAGTCCGCCGTCTCCTGCCCGGTGGTGTCGTCCCGCCACGAGTACTCGGGACCGGGAGAGAGGTCGCGAATGATCAGAGAGCCGAGCGAGTCGGCGGTACCGGGGTTGGCCGGGTTCGAGACGGTCGAGCCGTGGTGCAGGAGCGTGATCCGGTCGCCGGGCTGGGCCCCGGTGAGCCAGGCCTCGTCGATGGAGCCGCCCGACCGGAGCGATCGCGCCCCCGCGGCGGCGGAGGCCGTTGCCGGGGTGGCCGGCACCAACGCAATGAGCCCGAGGCACAGCGCCACGCCTACGGCGAGCGCCGCTCCCCACCTCGACATACGCATCGACCTCCCCCTTCAGCGTTCCGTTTCTACCAGACCATTCCCTCCGCCGAGCGGGTCCGTCAGCCGGGGAGCTTCCGCCAGAGCGCATCGGGGAGCAGGCCGAGCAGGCCGAACACGACCCGCAGCGCACCGGGTGACCAGATCACGCTCTGGCCGCGTTCGAGTCCGCGGACGGCGTCCTCGGCCACCCGCTCCGGACCGACGGCGAAGGGCGCCGCCGGTCGCCCCTCGGTCATCTTGGTGCGCACGAAGCCGGGCCTCACGATGTGGACCGAGACCCCGGTCCCGCGCACGGCCTCGCCCAGACCCTGGGCGAACCCGTCGAGTCCGGCCTTCGACGCGCCGTAGACGAAGTTGGAGCGCCTGACCCGGTAACCGGCCACCGAGGACAGCACGAGGATGCGCCCGTGACCCTGGCCTTGCAACAGCCGGGCCACCACGGCCATCGCCGCCGCCGGCCAGGTGGTGTTCACCGTCAGCATCCGGGCGACGCGCGTCGCGTCGACCTCGTCCTCCTCCTGGTGACCGAGCTCCCCGACGGCGACCACGACAAGGTCGACCTCTTCCCCCGCCGCCTCGAAACGACGCGTGACGGTCCGGTCGACACCACCGGTGTCCGCCGCGTCGAAGGCGACCGTCGCGGTGCGCTCGACCGAGGGAGCCAGTCGGCTGGCGGCCTGCTCCAAACCCACGGAGTCACGACCGGCCAGAACGACCGAACGGCACCGGGCGGCGGCGAGACGCCGCACGAGCTCGAGCGCGATCTCGGAGGTGCCGCCGAGCACGACGACGGACTGGGGATGGCCGAAGGCGTCGTTCACCCTGGGATCCCCAGGCGGCGCGAGAGGTCGGAGGCCAGGACACCCTCGGGGTCGACGCGCCGGCGGACGGCGGCGATCTCGCCCAGCCTCGGGTACATCACGGGGAGCAGCTCCGGACGCAATCGGGCATCCTTCGCCAGGTACACGCACCCACCGGCGTCGGCCACGAGCCGGTCGAGGTCGTCGAGCAAATCCGGGAGACGTGGCGGGCCGAGCGGGAAGTCCAGGGCCAGCGTCCACCCCTCCCGAGCGAACGAGAGCGGGCCGGGCGAGCCCGGCCCGAACCGCTTGAGCACGGCGAGCAGCGAGGGCACCCCCGACGAGGCGATGGCGTCCACGGCCCGTTCGACCGCGTCGCCCCGGTCGGGCGGCACGACGAACTGGTACTGCACGAATCCATCGGGCCCGTACAGGAGGTTCCAGCCCCGCACCGCGTCCAACGGATGGAAGAAGCCGGTCAGGCTACGGAGCGATCCACCCGACGGTCGGGACGCGGCGAACCAGGCCTCGTTCAGGGCGCGGACGGACGCCCGGTTGGCCAGGCGGAACGGAGCGGGCGCCGGGATGCGCAAGCCGGGGTCGCGGGGCGCCTGTCGGCAACGGGTCCGTTGGCGGCGGGAACGCGGCGAGCGGGGCGTGGTCACCCTGGGTCAGGACCCCACGGCGCCGACGTCCGAGGCAGTCGAGCCACGCCACGCTGTAGCGGTACTCGTGATCGGTGTCCTCCATGGCCGCCATCAGGTCGTCGAGCCGCGAGAACCTCCGGGTGGCGACCCACATCAACGATGTCTCCACCGGGATCAGGCCCAAGGTGGCGCGCACCACCACGCCGGTCAACCCCATGGCGCCCGCGGTGGCCCAGAACAGCTCAGGGTCCATGTCCGGAGAAACCGTCTCCAGGCCGGTGGGGGTGACGAGCGTCATCTCGACCACGTGCCGGACGAAGCTCCCGTCGCGGTGGTGGTTCTTCCCGTGCACGTCGGCCGCGATGGCACCGCCCACCGAGACGTAGCGCGTCCCGGGGGTCACGCCCACGAACCAGCCGGCGGGGACGATGCGCTTCATCAGCTCGTGGAGGTTGGCCCCGCCCTCCACTTGAACCGTCCCCGTCGCCTCGTCCACCTCGCCGATGCGGTCGAGGCCCGTCACGTCGAGCGTCAGGCCGCCGCTGCACTGGGCCGCGTCCCCGTAGCTCCGTCCCATCCCCCGGGCGACCACGTGCCGGGTGCCGGCGAGGGAGCGGACGACGTCGTCGACGAACGCCGGGCGCGTCACCGCGGAGACGGTTCGCGCCGTGCGGCCCCACCCGGCGAGCGGTCGAGGCGGTGGGCCGGGTTCCGTACGCGGGGCGGGTGCGGCCTCGACCGCCGCGATCACGCGTAGAGCCCGATGCCCATCAGCACCAACCACGAGAGTGCGTAGCCCTGCAGCATGTGGTCGTGCAGGGCCAGCTGCTCCGGCTCGCCGCCCTTGCCGGCGTCCAGGAGCCGCAGGATGTGCAGGACGGCCAGCACGAGCGGGATCACCGTCAGCTCAATCCACACGGCATGGTGGGCGGCGTGCGCCAGCAGGCCGGTCCGGTCGAAGGCCCAGAGGCAGTAGGCCGCGACCGAGACGGTGGCGGCGATGGTCAGCGTCGATTTCAAGAAGGATTCCGAGTACTCGTCGAGGACGGCCCGGTGCGCCCCCCGGTCCTGCCCCAGGCGCGTGTACTCCGCGCTCCGCTTCCCGGTCACCACGAAGAGGGCGGCAAAGGAAGTGAAGACGAGGAACCAGTTGGAGAGGTGAACGTCCGCGACGACACCGCCGGCGACGGCGCGCAGCACGAACCCGGACGCGACCACGGCGAGCTCGACCACGGGCTCCAGCTTCAGGCGGAGGCTGTAGGCCACGTTCAACGCGGCGTAGGACACGACCACGACCACCAGACCCCACGGACCGAGGGCGATGGCGCCGGCCAGTCCGAACGCGATGAGGGCGGCACCGGCCGCGAGCGCGGTCGACGGCCGGAGCTCGCCGCTCGCGACGGGCCGCCCGCGCTTCACCGGGTGGTACCGGTCGGGCTCGGCGTCAATGACGTCGTTCACGAAGTACGTCCCCGATGCGACGAGGCAGAACACGCCGAACACGCCCACGACACGCGCCGCGGTCTGCGGGTGGCCCAGGACCCCGGCCGCCGCCGGCGCCGCGAACACAAGGAGGTTCTTGGTCCACTGCTCGGGTCGCGCGCCGCGGACGAGGGCGCGCACCGTGGCGCGGCCACTCGGTGCCGCGGTGGGCCCGCCGCCGGTTCCCGGGCCCTCCGCGCCGGCTGGACCCGGCTCCGGCACGGGGGTGGACGGATCCACCCCGCCCATCGGGCGTTCCCCGGTCGTCACTTGGCCGATCCTGTGGCGCCTGCGGACATGGTGATGAAGTCTCGCGCCCACCACGGCTCGAAGTAACGCCCGGGGGTCCCGGTCATGCCGGCCAGGAGCTCCGTCCCGTTCGCGGCCGACGCCGCCCCGGTCGGGGTCGAGGGCTGGTACGTGCTGAAGTTGACCCAGTCCGTGTTGATG
Source organism: uncultured Acidimicrobiaceae bacterium (assembly GCA_963767195.1). GTDB lineage: Bacteria > Actinomycetota > Acidimicrobiia > Acidimicrobiales > RAAP-2 > Bog-473. The sequence goes on from CAVYDA010000004.1 coordinate 333,329, forward strand.
TCGAGCTCCATGGCGCGCACGGCGCCTGCCCTGACCAGGATGTTCGCCAGGTCGGCGATGTCGAGGCCCGGCCCACCCACGTAGACCAGCGCGCCGTCGCCCGTGACCCCGACCCCGGAGCGCCAGACGAAGTCGGCCCCGCCGAGGGTGCGACCCCATTGGGTGGGATCTGCGGTGTAGGCCGCCGGGACCACCCGGCCGCCGTCGACCAGGAGGTCGAGGTTCTGGCGGATGGCCAGCACGTCGGGCCCCATCGACACGTCACGGCCCCATTGGCCCACGCTGGAGGACCCGTTCTTGTATACGACGAACGACGCTGCTCCCGTCCGCATCGGCACGATGGTCTTGCCGTCCGTGTAGTAGCCACCCTCGGCGTCCGACATCAGGAAGCCGGCGTTGAACGCCGCCACGAGCGACGTGGCCGCCGACGGCGAGACCGGAGCCGTGTGGCTGTACGGGCCGCCGCCGGGGATCTGGCTGCCCGAGTAGAGGGTCGCCTTGAGCAGGGTGGTGTCCATCCAGGCGACGCCGACGACGTAACTGGTGTGGATGGCGCTGGGCCGGAGCATGGTCTCGTAGACGGCAGGCAAGCCGTCGACGCGGCGCCCCACCGGCGACCACTGGCCTTCGCCCGCGACCGCAGGGCTGGCCAGCGGCACGATCGGCGCCGGGACCGGCAGGTGCTGCACCGTGGCGACGGCGGGCAGGGCCACCACGGACGGTTTGGGGGCCCGGATCGTTCCCGGCGCCAGCGAACCTCCCACCTTCGGGGGATGGTGCGAGTACCACTCGTTCTCCGCCCAGACGACCATGGAGGAACCGCCGTGCTGACGCAACCATTCGGCCAGCGCGGGCACCGAGGGAGCTCCCCAGCGCGGGGTTGGTCAACGCGCTGCCGAGCGAGATCGCCACCCACAGCAACAGGACGCAGAACACCATCAGCACGGCCAGCATGCGCCGCCGGCGGCGGTGCACCCGCGCCTTCGACCAGCGGCCTTTCCGGGGCACCGACGGCCCGGGCGGCGGGAGGGTCTGCTCGTGCTCCATCTCGTCGACGGGAGGGCTCAGCATCTTCGTTCCGACAGGTCGAGCGGGTGCCGGCGACAGAATCCAACCGGATCCGGCTCCATGCGCCGGGGCAGCACGATGGGCCTGACGAACGGCGCCTCGCACGCGATCGGATCCACGACCAGGTCCAGGCTCCAGTGGCTCGTACCCTGCTCACCTGCCGCCTTCTGGTCGGTAGGGGCAACGCCCGGAATCTGGCGATCCGGGAGCAGGGGCGGTCCTTGTCCGGCTAACGGTACCTCGTCGCCGAACACCAGCAGCGCCGGGTCGTCGGACCCTCTCGGGCTCCCCCGACCACCATCCGCCACGGGCCGTAGGCTACGGCTCCCGCCGCGGGCTCCGGGGTCGGGCTGCATCGTTCGTTCCGGTTCAGGCGTGACCATCGCCCGGCCTGCTCCGGTCCGAGAGTGAGAAGTGTTGTCCGATCCGACGGTGACCGAGAGGGGACGTACGTGCTACCGCTTGAACTACGTGAACTGATGGAGATCGAGGTCCGCGTGCGGCCCGTCGTCGACCTCGGCGGCGGACGAAGGTACGTCCCCTTCGAAGGTGGGACGTTCGCGGGCGGCAACGGCCTGGCCGGCACACTTCTCGAAGGTGGCGTCGACTGGCAGAGGGTCCGGGCCGACGGGGTGCTCGAGATCGACGCGCACTACTCGCTCCTGACCGCGGCGAACGAGACGATCGAGGTCCGGTCCCGCGGCCTGCGCCAGGCCGAGCCGTCGGTCGCCGAGCGCCTGGCCCGCGGCGATCCGGTCGACCCCGGGGAGTACTACTTCCGGACGCACATCCGGCTCTCGACGTCGGCCCATCGTCTGGCGTGGCTCAACGACCTCCTGGCCGTCTCCATCGGGGAGCGGAACCGCTCGGTGGTCCGCATCCACGTCCACGAGGTGCTCTGAGCGTGGTCCTTCCCGACATCCGCTGCGTCGTCGTGGGTGCGGGAATCGGCGGCCTCGCCGCCGCGCTGAGCCTGGAGCAGGTCGGGGTCGGCGCCACGGTCTTCGACGCGGCGAGCGAGCTGCGCCCGCTCGGCGTGGGGATCAACCTGCTGCCGCACGCGGTCCGTGAGCTCGACGAGCTCGGACTGCTCGGCGAGCTCGAGGCCCGCTCGGTCGCGCCGGCGTTGCTGCTCTACGCCACACGACGCGGCCAGGAGATCTGGAGCGAGCCGCGGGGTCTCGCCGCGGGGTACCCCTGGCCCCAGCTGTCCATCCATCGCGGTGGCCTCCAAGAAGTCCTCCACACCGCGGTCGTCGACCGCCTCGGGTGCGACGCCGTCCAGCTCGGACGACGGCTCGTGCGCATCGACGACGACTCGGACGGCCGGCCCGTCGCGGTCTTCGAGGACGGTCGCGTCTGCGCCGATCTCGTCGTCGCGGCCGACGGCATCCACAGTGCGGCCCGACGGCAGCGCTTTCCGGCCGAGGGTCCTCCGCATTGGAACGGATCGCTCCTGTGGCGCGGGGTCGCGGAGGTGGCACCGATCCTCGACGGCCGGACGATGGTCTGGGCCGGCCACCCCGAGCAGAAGTTCGTCGGCTACCCGATCGCCGACCTGCCCGACGGCCGGCAGGCCTTCAACTTCGTCGCCGAGCTGCGTCGCCCGGACTCGGACCTCGCGGCCACGGAGGACTGGAACCGGAGCGGGACGTTGGACGACTTCTTACCGGAGTTCGACAGCTGGGACTTCGGTTGGCTCAACGTGCCCGCTCTCGTCCGGGCCGCGCCCGAGACCTACCTCTTCCCGATGGTCGACCGAGACCCCGTCGACCGCTGGACGTTCGGGCGTTCGACCCTGCTCGGGGACGCGGCCCACCCGATGTACCCGATCGGGTCCAACGGGGCGTCCCAGGCCATCCTCGACGCACGCGTCCTCGCCGGGTGCCTGCGGCGCCATCCCGACGACATCGGCGAGGCGTTGTCACGATACGAAGCGGCACGTCGGCCGGCCACCGCGGCCATCGTCCGGGCCAACCGCGGGCTCGGACCCGAGACTCCGATGCTCCTGGTCGAACAGCGGGCTCCGTTGGGCTTCTCCGACATCGCGGACGTCATCGGCCCCGACGAGATCGCCCGCGTCACCGAGGACTACCGCAGGACCGCCGGCTTCTCGCTCGCCCGTCTCCGGAGAGCGCGTCGCTCCTCCAGGAGCCGTACCCCGCCTGAGCAAGGGTTGGCGCGCTCAGGTGACCGGCATGACCAGCGTCGAACGCCCGCCCTCGCCGTGTCGCACCGTGTGGCGCGCCGGGCGCATGGTCACGCCGGCGGCGGGATCTTCGTCCGTCCCGAGGTTGCGGGCGAACTGCGGATGCGAGCCGCCCGCGATCACGAGGCGGATGCGGTGGCCGGCGACGAACCGGTGGGCCGTGGCCCGGAGGCGCAGGGACACCCGCCCGCCGGCCGGTGCGGGTCCAAGCGGACGAAACCTTCGGTGATGTTCCGCGAGCGGCCGTCGGCGCCCACGTCGGAGAGCCGCACGAAGAGGTCGGCGTGGGAGTTGTCACTCGAGTGGGACAGCTCGACGACCGGTTCGCCCACGACCTCGACGTCCGTCTGCAGCGGCTCGCTCGACATCGTGAGCACGTCGGCCCGCGCCGCCAGGCTCGAGTCGTCGACCTGTGCCTTCGGGCTCAGGAGGGGGCCACCGACCGTCGGCGTGGGGTGGGACGGGTCGAAGAGGAACGACGAGGCTGGTGCGTCCCCCGGGGGCGGATCGTCGAGGAGGTCGGCGTGCGGTCCGAGGTACCACGTGCGGGTGCTGGTGGGTGGCGGCCAGGCGGGGAGGTCACGCCACTCGTCGGCGCCGGTCACGAACACCCTGACCGGCGCGGTGCGACGGCGCAGTCCACGACGGGCGACGTGCTCCTCGAACCAGTCGAAGGTCTCGTTGGCCGTGATGCGCGCCGCCCCGGCACCCACCGCAATGTGCGACCAGGGGCCCACCGTCATGGCCACGTCGATGCCGCGGCCTCGCAGATGCGCGTACTGCTCGAGCGTCTGGTCCAGGAACAGGTCGTACCAGCCGCTGATCAGCAGGACCGGGACGTCCACCCGGTCCAGGGCTCGGGTGAGATTCATCGGATCCCAGAAGGGATCGTCGAGATCCGATCGGCTGACCCAATCCGTGTACCACGGCCCCCGGCCGCCGAGATACGTGCTCGCCGCCCGGGTGAGCGGCAGCTCGTTCATGGCACCGGCGTTCCGGCGCTCGGACCTCGCCATCCGGAGTGCGCCGCGGAGCGCGCCGCCGTCCTCTTGGTGCACGACCATGTGGCTCCACCCCAAGAAGTCGAGTCGGAACGAGCCGGTGCCCCAGGCGTGGCGGCTGAAGTCGTGCGGCGCGACGGAGATGACGGCCGCGGTCAGCTCGGGCGGGGGGTCGACGAACAGCGCCCACTGGGTGAAGCCGAGGTAGGAGCCACCCAGGGTGCCGAACGTGCCCGTGAACCAGGGCTGATCGCGCATCCAGGCGACCACGTCGTGGCCGTCTTCGACCTCGGACACCATCGGTTCGAACCGGCCACCCGAACCGAAGGTCCCGCGGCACGAGACGTAGAGCACGTGATAGCCGCGCTCGGCGAAGACCCGGGCGAAGGGGAGCGCCTGGGGCAACGAGCGGCCGTAGGGACCCCGGAGCAGAAGAGTCCCCGCCGCCTCGGGCTCGGCGAGGTACAGGTCGGCCGCCAACTCGACCCCGTCACGAACGGGGATGCGCAGGTCCCTCGCCACCCGGTAGGTCGTCGTGGCCGGCGGCAGGCGCAGGATCCTCGCCGCGGCGCGGTCCAGCGCACGTCCGGCGGCGCTCGGGCGCACCGGCGATTCCGGGACCTGGCGTGAGGTGTCCACCACGGGCAGGGCATCGTCCCACCGGGGGTCGGTCGGGGCAACCGGTTCCGGTTCACCCCCCTCGCCTGTTGACTTTTAGTTACAGCTCTATAGTGTTGGTTAACACTGCGGGATGCACCACCAGGGGGAGGAGACCCGATGTCAGACCCACTCGACGCTCTGCGTCCCCTCCGCGAGGAGGACGTCCACGAGCTCACCCGTGAGCACGAGGGCGAGGGAGCCCAGCCGTTGGCCTACGACGTCTACCGCGACGGCCAGGAGCTGGTCATGGAGTTCGACGCGCCCGGCGTCGTGCCGGCCGACATCGCGCTCGTTGTCGAGGGGCGGACCGTCGACGTGAGCCTCGGTCGCACCCTGGCCCACGGTCGGGGGATCGACGTGATCGAGGCCGGACGCCAGCACGGGACCTTCCGCCGGCGCCTGTGGCTCGGGGACCGGTGGGACACCGATCGGCTCTCGGCGCGGGCGGAGAACGGCGTCCTCACCGTGCGCGGCGCCCCTCGCCGTTCGTGCACCTCGGCACGCCATACCCGTGGTGTCGCGCCCGTCGCTCGAACCCGCCGTGACGTCGTCGAACAACGGGTCGGCCACAGAGTCACCCGCTCCGGTCTACGCGCAAGAGGTCGACCCGGCGGCGTGACGGCGTCCGACGCGGCGACCCGGCGCGCCAAGACGGCGGCCAAGGCGAAGCCCCGTGGGGGACCGGCGCAGATTGAGTCGGTCATCGGCTGGCGCGTGCGCAGCCGGGCCAAGGAGATCGGGCTGTCCTCCGCCGAGCTCGCCAAGCGGGTCGGCCTCTCCCGGGCGATGATCTCCCGTATTGAGAACGCGCAGGTGTCGCCCAGCCTGGCCACCATCTCGCGTCTGGCCGAGGCGCTCGAGGTACCCATCACCTCGCTCTTCCAGGGCCTCGACGAGGAGCGCGACGCCCTCTTCACGCGGGCTGGAGGGGGGCCCGAGCTCGGGCGCCCCGGCACCCGCAGCGGTCACCGCTACCAGCTGCTCGGGTCCATGCGCGGACCGGCCAAGCGCATGGAGCCGATGTTGGTGACGCTCACCAGCGAGAGCGAGGTCTTCCCCCTCTACCAGCACCCCGGGACGGAGTTCCTCTACATGCTCGAGGGCGAGATGGACTACGGCTACGCGGGAGCCTCCTACCAGCTGACGCCGGGCGACTCGCTCCAGTTCGACGGCGAGGTCGCCCACGGGCCGCTCCGCCTCGGCCGCCTGCCCGTGGTCTTCCTCTCGGTCAGGTCGTACGGTCCGCCCCCGGGCTGAGCGACTCGGGTCCGCTCGGGCCGGGACCCGACGATGGAGGCCCGCTCCATGGTCCGCCGGTGCGGCCAGTAGTCGCTCGATGCGTAGTGCTGCACGGCACGGTTGTCCCAGAAGGCGACCGCGTCCGCCGTCCACGTGAAGCGGCACTGGTGCTCGGGCGCGTCGGCCTGGCGGCACAGGCGGTCCAGTAGCGTCCCGGCTCGCGTCGCGGCTCGAGTCCCACGATGTGGCTCACGAACGGCCGGTTGACGTACAGGTGCAGCTTGCCCGTCGCGGGATGCGTGCACACCACCGGATGGTGGACGGGCGGGTACTTCTCCTGCGCGGCGCGGCGCTCGTCGCGCGTCATGGCGGGACCGAACGTCTGGGTGAAGTCGTGCACGGCCGTCAGCTCGTCGATCTCGGCCTTGGTCGCGTCGTCGAGCGCGTCGTACGCCGCATACATGTCGGCGAAGAGCGTGTCGCCGCCGCGTTCGGGGACGCGGATGGCATGCAGGACGGCACCCATGGACGGTCGCTCCCGCCAGGTGACGTCGTGGTGCCACGAGTTCTCGTACCCGGTGACCTCGGCCGTCTTCTCGAAGCGGACCAGCTCGGGCTCGCCCGTGTTGGAGGGGAGGAAGGGGTGGACCTCGAGATCCCCGAAGCGCCGGGCGAAGGCCACGTGGCGCTCGGGCGTCAGCGGCCTGGTCGCGGAAGAAGAGCACCTTGTAGTCGGCCAGCGCCTGGCGGATCTCGGCGACGACGTCGTCGGGCAGTTCGGCTCTGAGGTCGACGCCGGAGATCTCCCCACCGACGGTCGCCCCGAGCGCTGTCGCGTCGAAGTGGCGCCAGCGCAAGCGTGGCCAGCCGGTCCCGCTCGGCGGCGACGTGCGAATACGGCCCGACGGCCACCTCGTAGCCGGGCAGGCGGAACAGGCCCGGTTGGCCGGAGTGTCGGTCGCAGCCATGCCACAACGCTACCGACCGGTCCCACGCTCGACATGCGCCCCGGTCGGGGCCGCCCCGTCTCGCCACGAGCCGCCCCAGTGGCCCGTCAGGTGCCGCCCGTGTGGCACGCAGAAGCCCTGTGGTACGCGAGGGCCATGTTCACCATGAGGTTCGGCATGCGCCAGAGTTCGCCCGATCCCGGCGCGCGGGCTGACCTGTACCAGGCCACCGTCGAGATGTGCGCCTGGGCCGAGAGCCGCGGCTGCCTCGGCGCCGTGTTCAGCCAGCACCACGGGTCCGACGACGGTTACCTGCCCTCGCCCGTGCCGCTCGCCGCGGCCGTCGCGGCGCGCACCCAGAGCCTGGCCATCACCGTCGGCGCCTTGCTGCTCGCGTTCTACGAGCCGGTGAAGCTGGCCGAGGATCTGGCCGTCGTCGACCTGCTCAGCCGCGGCAGGGTGATCTACGTCATCGGGATCGGGTACCGCGACGAGGAGTTCGAGATGTTCGGCGTCGACCGTCGCCGCCGGGCCGCACTGGTCGAAGAGCGCATCGGCCTGCTGCAGCGGCTCTGGTCGGGCGAGCCGGCAGACGTCGACGGGCGCCAGGTCCGCGTCACGCCGCTCCCGTTCACGCCCGGCGGACCCATGCTCGCCTACGGCGGCGGCACCGTCGCCGCTGCCCGGCGCGCCGGCCGACTGGGCCTGCTCTTCCTCTCCGAGAGCCACGACGCCACGCTGGAGGAGGCGTACCGCGCCGAGGGCGGCCCGTCGGCCCCCGGCTGCTACTTCCCGCCGTCCGGCGTCCCCCTGACCGTCTTCGTGGCGGACGACCCCGCAGCGGGCCTGGGCCGAGATCGGCGAGTACCTGCTGGCCGACGCCCGGGGCTACGGCGCCTGGAACGAGGGCCGCATCGGTACGGCGTCGGTCTCCTTCGCCACCACCGTCGACGAGCTGGCCGGCGAGAACGGCGCCTACCGGATCCTCACCCCCGACGAGGCGCGGGCCCTGGTGGCGGCCGGCCGCCCGCTCGGACTCCAACCGCTCGTCGGCGGGCTCCCGCCCGACCTCGCCTGGCCCTTCCTCGAGGCGGCGGCGTCGATCTGAGCGGCGTCACGTCCGGGTACCGAAACCGGTCATTCGGCGGCGATCGCCGACAGCACGTCCAGCTTGGCGGCGCGGCGGGCGGGCCAACTCGCCGCCAAGAGCCCGAGCAGCGCGGCGAGGACGAGGAAGACGATGAGGTTGGACACGGGGACCACGGTGTCTGTGATGCCCTGCGTCCGCAGCGACTCAGCCAGTGCGACACCGAGAATGGTGCCGACCACAATGCCGATGATCGCGCCGAAGACCGCCAGGATCACCGATTCGGAGCGGATCATGGCCCGGATCTGGCGGCGTTTCATGCCGACGGCGCGCAACAGTCCGATCTCGTGCGTTCGCTCGAACACGGAGAGGATCAGCGTGTTCACGATGCCGATGAGGGCGATGATCACGGCGAGGCCCAGCAGCGCATACACGAGGCCGAGCAGCTGGTTCACCTGTTGCTCCTGGGACTTCTCGAACTCCGCCTTGCTCTGGATCTTGACGTTCGGGTAGCCCGACAGCGCGTCCTTGACCTGTTGCTCGGTCGCTGCGCTGCCATCGGTCTTCAGCAACACGGCGATCGGGAGTTCGTTGTCGAAGTGCGCCATGAAGAACCGTGCGCCCACCAGGTAGCTACCGATGAGTTGGTTCGTCTGGTAGACACCGCCGATCTTCATGACGGTCGCGCCGGTCTTGGCGAACTTCACCGGCACCACGTCGCCCGCCTTCAGGTGCTTGGAGTTCGCGGTGCTGGTGTCGATCAACAGCTGTCCCGCCGCCAGGCCGGCCGAGGATCCCTCGGTCATCTGCACGTTGACGGTCTGAGCCAGCTCATGGGTCGTGATCGCGGTCAGACCCTGGACGGACCCCTGCACCTCGAACTGGTCCTGGTAGACGGTCGACGACGCCGTCACCCCCGGAACTGCAGCCGCCCGGGGTCCGACAGTCGTGCTGAAACCGCCTTGGGCAGAGTTGTTGGGCGTGCTCACGATGATGTCCGCCCTGATGGCCTGCTGGACACTGGCGGTGGCCGAGCGAGAGAGCGACGCGCCGAAGACGGCGATGGCCGAGACGAGGGCCAGACCCACCATGAGCGCCGACGCCGTCTGGGCGGTTCGGCGCGGACTGCGCATGGAGTTTTCGCGTCCGAGCCGACCCGACATGCCGAGCAGCCGCGCCAGCGGACGCCCGATGACGCTCGCCATCGGGCGGGCCACCGCCGGCGCCAGGAGGGTCACGCCCACGAAGCCGAGGAGCGCCCCGAGCCCCACGAACGCGATCTTGGGTTTGGTCAGGCCGTACGCGAGACCGATCACCCCGAGCCCGGTGATCACCGCTCCCCAGGTGATGCGCCGGCGCAGTGGGATCTCGGTCTCGGTCTGCTGATCGGAGACCGCGGCAACCGGGGCGATCCGTACGGCACGACGCGCCGGGCTGATGGCCGAGACGAGCGTGACGCCCACCCCCACGATCAGGCAGACGATCACGGTACGGGCCTCGAACACGAGCGGTCCCGACGGCAAGCGTGACCCCGAAGCCGCTGAGAAGAGCCTCGAGCCCGAGCGCGGCAAGGACGCCGAGACCGAGGCCGATGAAAGACGCCACCAGCCCCACGACCGCCGCCTCGCCCAACACCGAACGGAACACCTGGCGGCGGCTGGCACCGACGATGCGCAGCAAGGCCAACTCACGCGTGCGCTGTCCCACGATGATGGAAAACGTGTTCAAGATGGTGAAGCCGCCGACGAACAGAGCGATGAAGCCGAACACGAGCAGCGCCGTGTTGAAGAACCCCAAGGCCTTGCTCACCTGACTCGTCTGCTCGTTGATCACCGTCTGGCCGGTCACCACCTCGACGCCCCTGGGCAGGACCTGGGCGATGGCGCGCTGGACCTGTGCTTTGTCGGCTCCCGGTTGGGCGAGGACGTTGATGGCATCGAAATTCCCGACGTGGCCGAGGATCCGCTGCGCCGTCGGCAACTCGAAGGCGGCCAACGTCGCTCCGGCCAGGTTGTTCGCCGTACCGAAGCGCACGAGGCCGGAGATGGTGAAGGTCTGAGTTGGTCCCCGCAGAAGCACGCGCACCTGCTGGCCCACCTTGAAGTCGTACTTCTGAGCGGTGCCCAGGTCCATCACGACCTGGTGCGGGGTGGTGGGTGGACTGCCGGCGACGAGCCGCAGCGGCGAGAGCTGTTGGGAGGGATCCCAGGCGAAGCCGAGAGCGGGCGCGCCGCCGTTGGAGATCGCGGTCCCGTCGTGGCTGACGAATTGCGCGACGCCCTGGACCGTGCCTTCGGCCACTTCCACTCCGGGCACGGCGCGCACCCTGGCCGCCACGGACTCGGGCACCGGGTTGCGTTGGGCGCCGCCACCGGTCTGGTTGAGCTGAGCCACGCCGCGGACTTCGAAGTCCACCTTCTGGTAGATGTTCGTGAACAGCGTGTTGAACGTTTTGTTGAGCGTGTCGGTGAGGACGAACGTCCCGGCGATGAAGGTCACGCCGAGGACGATGGCGAGCGCGGTCAGGACGAGGCGGAGCTTGTGGGCCAGGAGACCCTTGATCGTGACGCGCCACACGTCAGCTATCCGAGCCGGTGCCGTACCGCCGCCATGCTGCGCCGCCGCCGAGAGTCCGCATGTGCTCCAGGACGGTGTCGGCCGTCGGCGCGGCGAGCTCGTCGACGACGTTGCCGTCGGCGAGGAACACGACCCGATCGGCGTACGAGGCTCCGTGCGGATCGTGGGTGACCATGGCGATCGACTGCCCGAACTCGGTCACGGACCGGCGCAGGAAGCCGAGCAGGTCGTTCGTCGAATTGGAGTCGAGGTTTCCCGTGGGCTCGTCGGCGAAGACCAGGCTGGGCCGGTTGATCAGGGCGCGGGCGCAGGCGCAACGTTGCTGCTGGCCGCCCGACATCTCGCCGGGCCGATGCGAGAGCCGGTCGCCGATCCCGAGTTGCGCCACGAGATAGTCGAACCACTCCTTGTCCACCTTGGTGCCGGCCAGGTCGGCCGGGAGCGTGATGTTCTCGCCGGCGGTCAACGTGGGCACGAGGTTGAAGGACTGGAAGACGAAGCCGACGCGGTCGCGTCGCATCTCGGTGAGGTTGGCGTCGTCCATGGCGCCGATGTCGAGGCCACCGACGAAGACCCGGCCGGCGGTCGGGCGGTCGAGCCCGGCCATGCAGTGCATGAGGGTGGACTTGCCCGAGCCCGACGGGCCCATGACTGCGGTGAAGTGGCCATGGTCGAACACGAGGTCCACGCCGGCCAACGCGCGCACCGCGGCCTGGCCCGACCCGTAGGTCTTCTCGAGACCGACCGCCTGGGCCGCCGCTGGAGGCGGTGGCGGCGGGGGTGGGGGTGGGGCCAAGTCGGAGCCGGGCCGGGGCCGGTCTTCGTCCTCTTGGGTGCGCGCCACAAGGCCTCCGATTCGATGTCGCCGGTGCGCCCCGCCCCGTCGCGCCGCCGGATTGCGGACCCCCACTTTGTCACCCCGACGGCGGCTCCCGTTCACGCCGACGGCAACGCCCGATGTCGAATGGCGGCGCCCTGCTCTCCGGTGGCAGCTGGTGCCAGCACCAGCTGCGGATGCCCGGCAGCGCCATTCATCTACGGCAGCGCATCCGTCATGCTGGTTGAAAGCCATCTGGGAGGTCTCGTCGTGGTGGTCTTCACCGGGTTCACAACGCGCCCGCCCCGGACATGACGGCAGAGGAGCGCGGCGTCGGCGAGCGGGAACCCCTGTTCGCCGTCACCGAGGAGCAATTGGCGCAGGCCAGGATCATCGTCGGTCACGTCATTCGCGAGCCGTTCACCAAGCGAGCCTGGGCCGAGCTCGGCTACTTCTTGGTCAGCGGCGCGCTCGCCGTGGTGGGCCTGGCGTTCGTCGGTGCCACCATGGTCGTCGGGGCGATCCTCGCCATCACGGTCGTCGGGCTCGCCGTGCTCGCGCTCTCCGTCCGGAGCGCCCGGGGCATCGGAGGCTGGCACCGCGGTCTCGTCCGGTCCATGCTCGGCGAGTCCGTCCCCGATCCCGCGCTTTTTGAGCACCGGCGTGGCTTCTTCGGCTGGCTGGGCGCCGCACTGCGCGACCGCGTCGGTTGGCGCAGCGTCGGGTACCTCCTCATCAAGGTGCCGTGGACTGCGTTAGGCGTCTACGTCGCGTTCAGCCTCTGGTGGGACGCCTTCGCGTGCCTCCTCCACCCGGTCTTCTCGGGTCACAACGGCCCCGCCACCTTCGGCCTGGTCCACGACCTCTTCTCGCCCGGCTTCCTCGCGACCGACAACACCAGTTTTGCGCACGGCGTGGGGCTGTTCGTCATCGGCATCGCGCTCCTCCTAGCGGCTCCGTGGGTGATGCGCGGCTTCACCAACGTCGACCGCCTGCTCGTGCGGACGCTCCTCGGTCCGGACCCGGTCACGTCCCGGGTGCGCTCGTTGGAGCAGGCGCGGGCGCACACCGTGGACGCCTCCGCCGCGACGCTGCGGCGGATCGAGCGCGACCTCCACGACGGGACCCAGGCCCAGCTCGTGGCGTTGGCCATGCGACTGGGTATGGCCAAGGAGAAGCTCGAGGCGCCCGGCGAGGTCGACGTCGAACGGGTGCGCCAACTGGTCGACGAGGCGCACCGGGGAGCCAAGGAGGCCATCGCCGAGCTGCGCGACATCGCCGCGGAATCCACCCACCTGCCCTCGACATCGGGCTCGAAGGGGCGCTGGCGACGCTGACCGCCCGCAGCGCCGTGCCGACGGAGCTCACCGTCGATCTGCGCACCCGGCCGATCCCGGCGATTGAGGCCATCGCCTACTTCTGCGTAGCCGAGCTGCTGGCGAACGTGGCCCAGCACGCGCAGGCCTCGCGGGCGTCGGTGTCCTGCGCCCAGCAGGGGTCGTGGCTGCGCCTCGTCGTCCGCGACGACGGGGCGGGCGGGGCACACGCCACCACGGTCGGATCAGCCTCGAGCGGATTGGCGGGTTTGACCGACCGCGTCCGCACCGTCGACGGGCGCCTGACCGTCGTGAGCCCGCCGGGGGGACCCACGGTGGTGACCGTCGACCTCCCCCTGACGACCTGATGCTGCGGGTCGCCATCGCGGAGGACTCGGCCATTCTGCGCGACGGCCTGGTCCAGCTCCTCGTGGACCGAGGGTTCACGGTCACTGGCGCCGTGGGCGACCCCGACGCGTTGCGCAGCTCGGTCGCCCTGCACCCGCCCGACGTCGCGGTCATCGACATCCGCATGCCGCCCACCTTCACCGACGAGGGCCTTCGGCTGGCGCTCGAACTGCGCGGCCGATACGAGGGTCTCGGCATCCTGCTCTTCTCGCAGTACATCGAGACGCGCTACGCCGCCGACCTCTTGGCTGACGATGCCGCCGGGATCGGCTACCTGCTCAAGGACCGCGTGGCCGACGTCAAGGACTTCGTCGAAGCGCTCGAGCGCGTTGCAGTGGGAGGCACCGCGCTCGACCCGGAAGTGGTCACCCAGCTCTTCGGCGCGACCCGCCGCGTGGACTCACTCTCCACGCTGACGACCCGGGAGCGAGAGGTGCTCGAACTCATGGCTGAGGGCATGTCCAACGCGGCGATTGCCACAGCCCTGGTGGTCTCCGAGGGAGCAGTGGAGAAGCACGTGGCGAACATCTTCGCCAAGCTGAATCTCCCGGTCTCGCCCAACGACCACCGGCGGGTCCTGGCCGTGCTGCGATTCCTCGAGTCGTGACCAGGCTTCATGGGATATCGGGCACCGGATCTCGCACGTCGCCCACATCGACAAGGAGTTCGGCCGGTACCAGGCCGGATTGCCGCCGTAAGCAGGATCGCTCCGGCCGTCATGGTCGAGGACATCTTCGGGAGCCGCCCCGGTACACCGACACGGCAAACCGGCGGGGTCACCCCAGTTGCAGATCCCCAGGACGAACCCTGGAACCACGAGGATGCCGCTAGAAAGAGGAGATGACGCTCCACGAGGGTCCGGCCGTCGGGCTCGTGCTCGGGGCCGGTGGCGTCGTCGGCCAGGCCTACCAGGCCGGGGTGCTGGCCGCCCTCGAACGCGAGACCGGATGGGACGCCCGGCGGGCCAGCGTCATCGTCGGCACGTCGGCGGGCTCCGTCACGGGTGCCGCGCTGCGGGTCGGGGTCCCGGCGACGGACCTCGCGGCATCGGTCTACGGCGTGCCGACGTCCCGGCGCGGCGGCGACATCCTCCGGCGCATCCTGCCCGACGATGCCGCACCGCTGCCCACACCGAGCGTCCTCGACATGTTCCGGCCCTGGAACCTGCCGTCGCCGGCACTGATGGCGCGGGCGGCGCGGCGTCCTCTGGCCTTCCGTCCCGAGGTGGCCGCGGCGACCCTGGTGCCCCGCGGCCACATCGACATCTCCGCCCGCGCCGACGGGCTCGAGGAGCTCATCGGCAGCCGTTGGCCGGAGGGCCTGCGCGTCTGCGCGGTCCGCCGGAGCGACGGCGCCCGCGTCGTGTTCGGAAGAGCCGGATCGCCCGTATCGAGGCTGGCTCCCGCGGTCCTGGCGTCGTGCGCCATCCCCGCCTACTTCCGCCCGGTCACGATCGGGGGCGCCGAGTACATCGACGGGGGCGTGCACTCCGTGACGAACGCGGACGTCCTCAGATCCGAGGGGCTCGACCTCGTCGTGATCGTTTCGTCCATGTCGGCCGCGCACGGGCGGGCGCACGGCGCGGACGGGTTGCTCCGGCGACGGGTCCATCGCCGGACGGAGCACGAGGTGGCCAAGCTGGCGCAGGCCGGTACCGCCGTGATCCGCCTGGAGCCCGGTTCCGAGTCCCGGCGGGTCATGGGGCTCTGGGCCATGGCGGAGGACCGCGGGCCCCATGTGGTCGAGGTCGCTTACGAGGAGACGCGCCGGCGGATCCTCACCACCCCCTTCCTGGCCTCGCTCGGCCAGCCTGCTGCCACGACCGTCGCCCGATAGACCGCCGGACGCCCGCGGAAACCGCCGGCCGCGCTCCTCGATAGCCTTCGGGCAGACGCAAAGGGGGGGGTCGATGAGCCCTGACCGGTTGAGCCCGCAGGACGCCTCGTTCCTCCACGTCGAGGACGACGTCTCCCACATGCACATCGCGTCGGTGGCGCTCTTCGAAGGGCCCGAACCACCCTTTTACGAGGTCGTCGCCATGATTCAGGCCAAGCTCGACCTCGTCCCGCGTTACCGCCAGCGGGTGCAGTTCGTCCCCTTCGACCTCGGACGACCCGTCTGGGTGGACGACCCGCATTTCAACCTCGACTACCACCTCCGCCACACCGCGCTCCCGGCGCCGGGCGGAGAACTGGAGTTACGCCAACTGGTCGGCCGGGTCATGGCGCAACAACTCGACCGTGCCAAGCCCCTGTGGGAGATCTGGGTGGTCGAGGGGCTCGAAGGCGGCCGCTGGGCCATGCTGTCGAAGACGCACCATGCCCTCGTCGACGGCGTGTCGGGCACCGACCTACTCGCCGTGGTCATGGACCTGAGTCAAGACGCCGAACGGCCGGTGAGACCGGCCGAATGGATCCCCGCCCCGACGCCTTCGGGGCTCGAGCTGGTCGTGGAGGCGCTCGCCGGCCTGCTCGTCTCTCCCTATGAGCTGGTGCGTGCGGCGAGGGCGCGGACGCGCACCGTGCGGCGCATGGCGCGGGACGCGGCCGAAGTGGCGAGCGGGCTGGTGGCCATGGGTGGGCTCGCCCGTCCGACCCCGCACTCCTCCCTCAACGGTCCGTTGGGACCGCACCGGCGCTACGCCTGGGCGTCGACTTCGGTCGAGGACATCAAGAAGGTGCGCCGGGAGATCGGCGGCAGCTTCAACGACGTCGTGCTCGCCTGCATCACGAACGGCTTCCGCGAGCTCCTGCTCTCGCGAGGCGAGGACGTCGACCGCGTCGTGCGCACCCTCGTCCCGGTGTCGGTGCGGCCGCGTGACGCGTCCGGGAAGGCCGTCGGCGACGGAACCTTCGAGAACAAGGTCTCCGCGATGTTCGCCGAGCTGCCGGTTGACATTCAGGACCCCCTGCTGCGACTCCAGACCGTCACCGAGCAGATGAAGGACCTCAAGGACTCGAAGCAGGCGCTGGCCGGAGAGGCGTTGACGTCCATGTCCGGGTTTGCGCCACCGATGCTCCTCGCCCTCGGCATGCGATTGGCCACGAGGGCGGCCCAGCGCAACGTGAACACGGTGACGACGAACGTCCCCGGCCCGCAGTTCCCGCTCTACGCCGCGGGCCGGCGCATGGTGCGTGCCTTCCCCTACGTCCCTCTGGCGAGCCAGATCCGCATCGGCGTCGCCATCTTCTCCTACGACGGTGAGGTCAACTTCGGCATCACGGGCGACTACGACTCGACGCCCGACCTCGACGTGCTGGCGGCCGGGATAGAGGAAGGCATGACGCAGCTGCTCAAGGCCGGGGCCTGAACCGCTCGGCACGACGGCGGAGGCCGCGATCGCTCAGCCGGCGAAGTCCGGGATGCTCGCCACCTCCGCCTGAATGTAGTTGCGCAAACCCGGCACGATGGCGCGCTCGACCGAACGTCCGACCAACGCCACGCGGACCTGGAGCTCACCCTCGACGCGGACGAGCGTGCCTCCGTCCTCGGCCTCGAAGGTGTAGCGGCCACTCGACGACAAGCGATCGGGATAGTGGTCCGGCAGAATGACCCACTCGCACCGGAGCTCGTCGGCCATCACGGACAGCCGCGTCAGCCACGAGAGCTTGTCCGGATCGACCACGGCCCGGACGGCTCCCGAGACCTGCCCCCGGAACTTGTAGCGGACCTCGACCGCTCCGCCGTGCCCGACCGCGCCGAGCACTGCGATCTGATCACGGCTCTCGTAGAAGGAAGGCGACGCGTACACCGCCACCGCGCGGGCCGGGGGCACCGCCACCGGCACGGCGAAGTCGAACTTCACGCCGGGCGCGTCGAGGGGAGCCCGAGTTTTCGATGGTCCCAGCTGACGGTGCGCTCCGCACGCATCACCACGAGGACTCGCTTGTGCAACATCACGTCGACGAAGGGCTTCATCTCGTCCGAATAAGGACCGGTGTAGCGCTCGAAGACACTGACGCCGAGGGCGAAGAGCTTGTCGGGGTCCTCAATGATCTCGGCCCGGCCCACCAGCTCCACGCCGCGGAGCTCGTCGTAGTAGTCGCCGTCCTCGAACAGAAGCGTGAGTCGCGGGTCACGGCGCAGGTTCTGCACCTTCTGGGATTTGGCCTTCGTCTCCACCGCGATGCACCCGTCGACGAAGCCGTACCACATGGCGACGGCATGGATGGAGCCGTCGGGCGAGATGGAGCACATCGTCATGGCCCGTCGTTCCGCCAGGAACGCGTCCACCTCCTCGGGCGTCATCCGAATTGCCTTGCGCTGGTTCACGCCGTGGCCCATTGCCTCGGTCATCGGTCCCTCCCACTCGTCCCACTCGGTACGTGTGAGCGCAGCGTAACGAACGGCGTAGGAAGAGTTCATCTCAAGTACACTTGTTGGTCGCTGCCGATTCACAGCGCGTTCACCTGCGCTCCGTAGCGTGACCTCTGATGGCCAGCGTGGACGTCAACACGTTCGACACCCGCCCGGACCACCGTCCCGGTCCTTCGGGTGGTGACGGCCATCACGGCCAGGGTCTCCTGGCCGAGGTCATCATGATCCGGCCGGAGCGCTCACACCGCCTCGGGTTCCTCGGGTCCTTGGTCACCAGGGCGTGGGTCTTCGCCTCCCCACGCACCCAGGCGACGTCGGTGCGACCAACCCCCCGGCCACCGTCGTCGCCTGCCCTTCGCCACTTCTCAACCCCCGACGACGCTGCCTGAGATCGACCCCGTGGCCGTCGCGAACGCACCGGCCGCGACGGGCCGGACGACGCTCGCCGGGCCGCCGAGGGACAGCAGACCGCTCGTGCTCGTCGTCGACGACGAGGAGTCGTACCGTCAGGCGCTCGCGTCCGGTCTGACCCGCGAGGGCTTCACGGTCGAGAGCGCCGGCGACGGCCACGAGGCGCTGCGCCTCTTCCACCGGGTCCATCCCGATCTCGTGCTGCTCGACGTCATGCTGCCCGACCAGTCCGGTATCGAGATCTGCCAGCAGATGCGCGCCCTCAAACCGGTGCCGATCATCATGGTGACGGCGCGCGACTCCGAGGTCGACATCGTCCTCGGGCTCGAGCTCGGAGCGAGTGACTACGTCGCCAAGCCGTTCCGGCTGCGCGAGCTCGTCGCCCGCATGCGCGCCGTCCTGCGCCGCGGCGTCGCGGTGGCCGAGCACCACGAGGAGGTTCTGGCCGTCGGACCCGTACGGCTCGATGCGGGACGGCGCGAGGTCACGGTCAGCGACGTCCCCGTCGACCTGTCGCGCAAGGAATTCGACTTGCTGGCCCTCCTGATGTCCCACAGTGGGCAGGTCGTCACCCGCGACTGGTGCATCGACCGGCTGTGGTGGGACCAGGAGCTGACCGACACCCGCACCCTGGACACTCATATCAAGCGGCTGCGCCGGAAGATCGAGCCGGATCCGGCCAACCCGCGGCACCTCGTGACGGTGCGCGGGGTCGGTTTCCGCTTCGAGGGGTAGCCCGGCCGCCGCCAGGGCAGGGGCTCCCCGCTCCCGGGGCACGCCCCGTCGCATCCGCCCTACATTGAGCGGATGCAAAAAGGTGACGTCGTCCCGGATTTCGAGCTACCGGACCAGAGCGGAACGACCCGGTCGCTCAGTCAGCTCTTGGAGGGCGGCCCGGTGGTGCTCTTCTTCTACCCGGCCGCCATGACCTACGGGTGCACCAAGGAAAGCTGCCATTTCCGGGATCTCAAGGCTGAGTTCGCCGCGGTCGGGGCGCAGCCGGTGGGAATCAGCGCCGACCCCGTCGACAAGCAGCGGCAGTTCGACGAGAAGGAGTCCCTCGGCTTCCCGCTCCTCTCCGATCCCGACCGGACGGTGGCGGCGCAGCTCGGTGCCAAGCGCGGACCCAGCTTCCTGCCCAACAAGAGGATCACCTTCGTGATCGGCACCGACCGCAGGGTGCTCCAGGTGATCCACTCCGAGGTGTCCATGGCCGGTCATGCGGACAAGGCGCTGGCGTTGCTCAAGGAACGTCGCGCTGCCTGAACGCACCGCCGTCGTCACCGGCGCCGCGTCGGGGATCGGAGCCGCCTGCGCAGCGCGGCTCGCCGCCTCGGGCTGGGACGTCATCGGCGTCGACGTGCAGCAGGCCGGCGTGGTGGCGGACCTCGGCACCCCGGCCGGACGCGCGCACGCCGTCGGCGAGGTGGCCGAACGCGCCGGCGGCACGCTGGCGGCGGTCGTCACCTGCGCCGGGCTCGCCGGCTCCCCGAACCGGGCCGGCTCCCTCCTCACGTCGGTCAATTACTTCGGCACCGTCGACGTCCTGAACGGTCTGCGCCCGCTCATGGAGCCCGGCGGCGCCGCCGTCGCCATCAGCTCCAACTCGACGACGGTCCAACCCGGGATCCCGGCCGAGATCGTGACCGCCTGCCTGGACCACGACGAGGAAGCCAGTGCCCGCCTGGCCGACGTCCACGGGTCCCTGCTGGCCTACCCGGCCGCCAAACTGGCCGTCGCCCACTGGGTCCGCCGTCAGGCCTGCGGCCCCGAATGGGCCGGGAGCGGGCTCCGGCTGAACGCGATCGCCCCCGGCATGATCGACACGCCCATGGTGGCCGCGATGAGGGCCGACGCCGAGACGGGACCTCTCCTCGACATGCTTCCGATCCCGGTCGGCCGGCCCGGCCGGCCGGAGGAGATCGCCGCGCTCGTCGAGTTCCTTCTCGGCCCCGACGCCGCGTTCTTCTGCGGTTCCGTCCTCTTCTGCGACGGCGGGAGCGACGCGCTGTTGCGCACCCGGGACTGGCCGGCCGCGTGGGAGATCCCGGTGCGCGAGCTCGGGCGGCGGCTGGCCTGATCGCACCACATGGCGGGACGAATCCTTGTCGACACCGCCCCGCTGAGGGAGGGACGCGAGTTCCGGCTCGTGTTCACCGGTCAGCTGGTCTCCATGCTGGGCAACCAGCTGACCGTGGTGGCGATCCCGTACCAGGTCTTCAGTACGACCCATTCCTCGTTGCAGGTCGGCGCCATCAGCCTGGCTCAGCTCATCCCGTTCCTCGTCGGGGCGTTGAGCGCCGGCCCGGTCGGAGACTCCGTCGACAAGCGCGTCATCATGGTGTGGACCTCGGTGGTGCTGGCGCTCACCAGCGCTGCCTTGGCTGTCAACGCGGCGCTCCCCCACCCCTCGCTGGCCGCGCTCTACGTCGTGAGCGCCGTCGCCGCCGGCTTCATGGGCTTCTCCAGCACCGCCCGCATGGCCTCGGTCCCCGGCCTCGTCCAGCGGCAACACCTCCCGGCCGCCTTCGCCATGATGCAGATCATCATCCAGATCGGCACGGTCGTCGGTCCCGCCTTGTCCGGCATCCTGCTCACCATCGGGCTGCCCCTCGTCTACGGACTCGACGCGGTCTCCTTCCTGGTGGCACTGGTCACCTCCGCCCTCCTGGCTCCGATTCCGCCGGCCGCCGGGGCCAACAGCCTCCCGCCGTGGCAGTCGATCCGAGAAGGGCTTCGCTACTTGCGGACGCGCCAGGCGCTCCAGGGCGTCTACCTCATCGACGTCAACGCCATGGTGTTCGGCATGCCCCGGGCGCTCTTCCCCGCCATGGCCACGACCGTCTTCGGGGGAGGGACGGTGACGCTCGGCTTCTTGTACGCCGCGCCCGGAGCCGGGGCGCTCGTCGGCGCGCTCACCACCGGCTGGGTCCCCACCTTGCGCCGGCAAGGTTGGGCCGTGATCGTCGCCGTCTCGGTGTGGGGCGCCGCCATCGCCTTCTTCGGCTTCGTCGACACGCTCTGGATCGCCCTCGTGCTGCTCGCCATCGCCGGGTGGGCCGACGTGATCTCTGCCGTCTTGCGCAACACCATGCTCCAGAGCACCGTCCCCGAGCGCTTCCGCAGCCGGATGTCCTCAATCCAGATGGCCGTGGTCCAAGGGGGGCCTCGCCTCGGCGACATGGAATCGGGTACCGTGGCCGCGCTGACCTCGGTCGAGTTCTCGGTCGTCTCGGGTGGCCTGGCGTGCATCGTCGGCGCCGCCGTCGTCGGCGCGCTGCTCCCCGCGTTCCGTCGTCACGTCGCCGTATGATCCGGCCGTGACCTTCGCCGAGCCGACGTGGGGCGAGGTCGACCCAGGCGCATTCAGACGCATCGTCATCGTCTCGCCCCACTTCGACGACGCCGCCATGGGAGCCGGCCATCTCCTGGCGAGCTATCCGGACACGACCGTCGTCACCGTGCTCGGGGCCGGCCGCCCGCCTACCCCGAGGTGCCGTCCGAGTGGGACGCCCTGGGGGGCTTCGTCTCCGGCGACGACGTCGTCGCCGTGCGGCGCGAGGAGGACGTCGCCGCGATGGCCGTGCTGGAGTCGGAGTACCGCTGGCTCGAGTTTTCCGACCACCAGTATCTGGCGCCGGCCGATCGCCCGACACCCGACGAGGTGGCCCCGGTGCTCGGTGCCACCATCGACGAGCTGGATCCGACCGCGGTGTTCTTCCCCATGGGTCTGGCCAACCCCGACCACGTCATGGTGCACGACGCCTGCCTGCAGGTGCGGGAGGGACAGCCCCACCGGGAGTGGTTCTGCTACGAGGACCACGGGTACAAGCACCTGCCGGGATTGCTGGCCTGGCGGGTGGCGAAGCTCTTGCGCAGCCGGCCGTGGCCGACTCCGGCCATCGTCCCCCACGTGCCGGACGAGGATCGCAAGCGTCGCGCCATCTGGTGCTACCGCTCACAGATCGCCCCGCTCGAGCGCGACCACGCGCTGACCGCCCGCCTCGAGGGCCAAGTGCCCGAGCAGTTCTGGCGCCTGGCTCCGCCACCGGACGGTTGGGACGGGCCTCGCCGAACTGATCTGACCGATCTGTTCGGATCGCTCGTTCAGGTCGGCGGCCATCCGTTGGCCACCACGGCGGCGAAGCGACCGAGGAGCAGGTCGCGCCACGGGCCAAGCACGCGGAGCGCACCCGGTGTCTCTTCCTCGATGCGATCGGAAGCGCCGTCGCCGAAGGCGGCGACGAACTCGGCCACCGTGGGCTCCGTCACCTCCAGGTGGAACTGCAGCCCCCACGCGGCCGTCCCGAACCGGAAGGCCTGGTTCGCATAGCGGTCGTTGCCCGCGAGGCGAGTGGCGTCGGCGTCCGGCGGGAGGGCGAAGGTGTCGCCGTGCCAATGCAGCACGGTGAGGCGCGCCGGCAAGCCGGCGAACAGCGGGTCCGAGTGGCCCGACGGTGTGAGCTCGACCGGATGCCAGCCGATCTCGGGTCCCGACGCGCCGGGGAAGACCCGGCCGCCGGCGGCCAGGGCGAGCAGCTGCGCGCCGAGACAGACGCCGAGGGTCGGCACCCCGAGGGCCAGGGCGTCGGCGATGAGCGCCAGTTCGCCGTCGCGGGTCGGGAACCCGGTGTCGGAGACGGCCGAGGCCGGACCTCCCATCACGACCAGGCCCTCGTGCTCCGACATGTCGGCGGGCACTTCGTCGTCGGCGAACGAACGGCGCACGTCGAGGGTCACGCCGGCGAGGTGCAGGGCGTCACCGATGGCCCAGGCCGACTCCGGCGACGCGTGCTGGACCACGAGACACCTCGCCATGGCGAGCCTCACCATACGGGCCGGCCCGTTCCCCCGCCTAGGCTCGCATCGTGGCTGGTGACGCCAAGGGCGACGAGGCACGCCCCGTCGAAGTCGCCGGGCGCGAGATCCTGGTCTCGAGGCCCGACAAGGTCTACTTCCCCGCGCTCGAAGCGACGAAGTTCGACCTCGTGAGGTACTACCTCGACGTGGGGGAGCACCTGATGAACACGGCCGGTGGCCGCCCGGCGATGCTCCAACGCTTCCCCGAGGGCGCGGCCGGGAAGTCCTTCTACCAGAAGCGGATCCCGAACGGGGCCCCCGACTGGCTCCAGTCGACGACGGTGTCGACGCCCAACGGCACGACCTCGAACGCGCTGGTGGTCGCCGACGTCGCCCACGTGGTGTGGGCGGTCAACATCGGGTGTCTGGGGCTGCACCTCTGGCCCTACCGGGCGGACGACCCCGAGCATGCCGACGAGCTCCGCATCGACCTCGATCCGACGAAAGGGATCGGGTTCGAGGAGGTGCGCTCCGCCGCGTTGCGCTGTCGGGACCTTCTGGTCGAGCTCGGGCTGCGCGGGTACCCCAAGACGACGGGCAGCAACGGGCTCCACGTCTACCTCCGGCTCGAGCCGCGGTGGGATTCGATCGAGGTCCGCGCCGCCGCGCTCGCCCTGGCCCGCGAGCTCGAGCGCCGGCATCCCGACGAGATCACGGCCAGCTGGTGGAAGGAGGAGCGCGGCAGTCGCGTCTTCGTGGACTTCAACCAGAACGCGCCGCACAAGACGGTGTTCGGCGCCTGGTTCGCCCGGCCCCGGGTCGGCGGGCAGGTGTCGACACCACTGTCGTGGGAGGAGGTCGAGACCGTGGTCGCCGACGAGCTCACGATCCGTTCGGTCCCCGACCTCGTCGCCCGGCGCGGCGACCCCTGGGCGGACATCGCCGACGGCGCCCCAGTCCATCGATCCGCTCCTCGCCATGGCGGCGGCCGACCGGGACGCCGGCCTGCTCGACGCGCCGTGGCCACCGCAGTACCCGAAGATGCCCGACGAACCGACCCGGGTGGCGCCGAGCCGGGCCAAGAAGGCGTAGTGGAACCGCTCGATGCGCTGAACCAGATCGCGTTCCGACTCGAGCGCAGCGGTGCGGACACCTACAAGGTCCGCGCCTTCCGCCACGCCGCCCGGGCGATCGCCGGCGTCCCGCCCGAGGACCTCGACGCCCTGGCGCAGGCGGGACGGCTCCAGCGCCTGGAGGGGGTGGGAAAGTCGACGGCGCAGGTCATCACCGAGGCGCTGCGGGGTGAGGTGCCCGCCTACCTCTCGAAGTTGGAGTCCGAGGCTCCCGACGCGGACCTCGAGCTCGACGGCGACGGGCCGGCCGCGGCGTTGCTCCGGTCGCTCCGCGGCGACTGCCACTCGCACTCGGACTGGTCCGACGGCGGCAGCCCCATCCGCGAGATGGCCGAGGCGGCCCGGGATCTCGGTCGCGAGTACCTCGTACTCACCGATCACAGCGCCCGCCTCACCGTCGCCCACGGTCTCGACGAGGAGCGCCTCCGCCAACAGCTCGTGCTCGTCGACGAGTTGAACCACGAGCTGGCGCCGTTCCGCATCCTGAGCGGCATGGAGGTGGACATCCTCGAAGACGGGACCCTGGACCTCGACCCGGACCTGCTCGGCGAGCTCGACGTCGTCGTGGCCAGCGTGCACTCGAAGCTGCGCATGGAGGCGCCGCAGATGACCGCCCGCATGCTCGCGGCCATCGAGAGCCCGCACACCGACATCCTCGGCCACTGCACGGGGCGCCTCATCACGGGCCGTGGCCGCCCACAGTCCTCCTTCGACGCCGAGGCCGTGTTCACCGCGTGCGCCCGCACCGGCACTGCGGTCGAGATCAACTCTCGCCCCGAGCGCCAGGACCCGCCCGAGGACCTCTTGCGCCTGGCCGTCGAGCGCGGGTGCTCGTTCGCCGTCGACACCGACGCCCACGCGCCCGGACAGCTCGAGTGGTTGGGCCGCGGCTGCCGGAACGCCGCGGCCGCCGATGTGCCCGCCGACCGCGTCGTCAACCGCCTCCCGGCCGACGACCTCGTTGCCTGGGCGGCCGGCCCCCACCACGGCCGAGGTGCGGCGGCGTGACCTCCAACTCCCCGCCCGGACGCAAACCGGCCCAACGCGACGACGCGGCCGAGCGCTTCTCCCTTCCCGTCCGGCCCCCCGTCGCGCCGATGCTGGCCAAGCTCACCCGGGACCTACCCCGGGACGCCGGACTGTTCTACGAGCCGAAATGGGACGGCTTCCGCTGCATCGTGTTCCGGGAAGGTGACAGGGTCGAGTTGGGCAGCCGCAACGAGAAGCCGCTCACCCGATACTTCCCCGAGCTGGTCGAAGCCCTCCATCGGGAACTTCCGGAACGGTGCGTTCTCGATGGCGAGGTGGTGATCGCCGGCCCCGACGGTCTCGACTTCGACACGCTCTCCCAGCGAATCCACCCGGCTGAGAGCCGGGTCCGACAACTGGCCGAGGCGACACCCGCGTCCTTCGTGGCCTTCGACCTGTTGGCGCACGACGACACGACATATATGGAGACGCCGTACGCGCAACGCCGCAAGGCGCTCGAGAAGTTGCTCCGTAAGGCGACGTCCGCCGGTACACCTCACTCCGGCCACGCAAGACCCGGACGTGGCGACAGACTGGTTCTCGCGTTTCGAGGGCGCCGGTCTCGACGGCGTCGTGGTCAAGGCCTCGGACCTCCACTACCTGCCGGACAAGCGGGTCATGCTCAAGGTCAAGCACCAGCGGACCGCCGACTGCGTCGTCGCCGGCTTCCGCACGCACAAGGACGGCGCCGGTGTGGGCTCCATGTTGCTCGGGCTCTACGACTCGGAGGGCACGCTCCACCACGTCGGTGTGGCGTCCGGGTTCAGCGTGGCCCGCCGGCGCGAGCTCGTCGACGAGCTCGCGTCCTACCGCGACCGCGCGCTCGAAGGCCATCCGTGGGCGGGGTGGGCCGAGGCCCAGACGTCCGGCCGGGCGCCCGGAGGGATGAACCGGTGGAACGCAGGCAAGGACATGACATGGGAACCCCTCCGGCCCGAAGCCGTGTGCGAGGTGTCCTACGACCACCTCCAGTCGGACCGCTTCCGTCACGCCACGTCCTTCGTGCGATGGCGTCCGGACCGAGACCCGGCTTCTTGCACGTACTCGCAACTCGACGCACCGGTTGCCCTTGAGCTCTCCGAGGTCTTCGGAACGGCTTCCCGCTAACCCCCGCACCAGAGGCCCGACTCGCAACGCCGCACGCACGCCCACCCGACTCGCACACCGACTGCCGACGCCGACGCTGATAGGTGCGGCCACACCTACGCCGTACACCGCCGTCCTGCCGACCGTTCATGAGGTGATGGTCGCCGAAACCACCACCTTCACGGTCCGCCTCGGACCGCTCACCAACGCCGAACTGGCCCGGATGAGCAACGAGCAACTGTGCCAGGACATGGTCACCACGGCCCGGGCCAAGGACGCACTCACTGGCCGTGAGGCCCAGGTGAGCGGCGAGATGGAACGGCGCCAAGCCTTCCGCGCCGACGGGGCGACCAGCATCGAGGCCTGGATCTCGGCGCGGTGTCGGCGTTCGACCGCCAGCGCCCGGGTGCTGGCACACGTCGGCCAGCGCCTCTTCGACCTGCCCCACCTACAGGCGGCACTCTCCTCGGGAGAGGCCAGCTTCGACCAGCTGCGCGCCCTGGTCGACGTGGCCGACCCCGAATCGGACGCCGGCTGGGCGTCCGAGGTGCGTGAGGGGCGGAGCGTGCGCGAGCTGGGCGAGCTTGCTCGACGCGCCGAGGCCGAGGCGGAGGCGGCGGCGGAGGGCGACGAGGACGTACGAAAAGCGCCGCGCACCGGGCCCGAGCGCGCCAGCGTGCGGTTCAACGACACGACGAGCACCATGACGGCCCGCCTGCCCAAGGAGGCCTACGCGGAAATGCGAGGCCGCCTCGAAGGCCTCGCGAAGGAGCTCGGCAACCCTGGGAGCGTCCCCTACGACGAGCGCCTGGGCCAGGCTCTGGTGCTCCTCTGCCGGCGGGCCACCGGCACGAACGCGGACCCCGCCCCGTACTTCGTCGTTGCCCACGTGGCCCTCTCGACCCTCCTCGACGAGGAGAGCACGCTCCGGGCCGAGCTCGAGCGGGACGGCCTGATCTCGAGCGAGGTCGTCCGGCGTCTGTGCTGTGACGCGATGATGGTCGTGGCCCTCGACGACGAAGCGGGCCACAGCATGTACGAGGGCCGCGCCAGGCGCTTCCCGACCGACGCCCAGCGCCGTGAGCTCATGCGGCGAGACCGGCGGTGCCGCTTTCCGGGCTGCGAGCATGTCCGCTTCCTGAACGCCCATCACGTGACGCCGTGGAAACCGGGAGGACGCACCGACCTCGACAATCTGGCCATCTTGTGCGCGCACCACCATCACCTCGTGCACTCGAACGGTTGGTCGATGTCGGGCAACGCCAACGAGGTGCTGCGCTTCGTCTCACCGGACGGCCGGATCACCACCTCGCACCCGTCGCCACTGTGGGGAACGCTCGGCGGCGCGGCCCGATCCCCCTGAACGACCTCGTGCTACTCGGGTACCACGAACTCAGGCAGCGGATGGCGGTAGAGCGCGGCCGCGTTCTCGCAGCACATGGCACGGAGCTCGTCAGCCGGTATGTCACCCCAGTACCGTTCGATCACTTTCTGGGTGTCGGGCCACGTGCCGTCCCCGTGGGGGTAGTCGACCTCCACCATGATGTTCTCCACGCCGATGGCGTGGCGGGTGTCGATGGTCGACGGGTCGTCGATCGTGCAGAACCAGAAATTCCTCCGCAGCACGTCCGACGGACGGATCTTCCAGCCCTGGCCGTAGCCTGAGCGGTCCTCCATATTGTCCAAGCGGTCGATCAACATCGCCACCCACCCGATTCCGCCCTCGCTCATGGCGATGTGCAGGTCCGGGTTGTGAAGCGGGTACTTCGACCAGAGCCACTCCGCGCACGCCGCAAGGGACAGCTGCCCGAACAGCGTTGCCCCGAGTTGCAGACCCGGACCCCCGGGCGGGAACGGCATGAGGCCGGAGCTGCCCACGTGGAGCGATACGACGGAACCGGTCTCGACGCACGCCTGGATGATCGGGTCCCAGTGTCCTCGGTCCCACAGTGAGGGCAGCCCGACCGCGTGCGGGCGCTCGGGCAGCGTGACCGAGGTGAATCCACGTGCGGCGTTCCGGCGGATCTCCTCGGCCGCCAGCGCCGGATCGGTGAGATAGGTGATGCCGAGTGGCACGATGCGGTCGGGATGCGCCGTGTACCACTCCTCGTACAGCCAGTCGTTCCACGCCCGCACACACGCCAACCCGAGCTCGCGATCAGCGCAGGCGAAGAAGACCCGCCCGCAGAATCCCGTGATCTGGGACGGAAAGTTGACCGACGCCCAGACGCCGTTGAGGTCCATGTCGGCGATCCGAGCTTCGACGTCGTAGCAACCGGCACGCATCTGGTCGAATCGGAAGGGCTCCAAGCCGTAGGTCTCGGGGCGGCGGCCAGCGACCGCGTTCATCCCGACCTGGGTGAAGTGCTCCCCTTCGAACTCCCAGACCTGGTGGCCCTCGGGCGTCTCGACGATCCGCGGCGCACGGTCGGCCAGCGCTGCCGGCAACCGCCCTTCGAAGGTGTGCGCAGGCTCGACCACGTGGTCGTCCACTGAGATCACCGTGTACCGGACGTCGCGGGGCTCGGGATCGGGGAGGAAGAGGTCCGTCATGACCGTCGCGACAGGATACGCCGGTCACTTGCAACGCCGCCGAGCGTCGTTACCTCGAAGTTGATCGTCGCCCGCGTCCACGGGTAGATACTGGAGGAGGACTTCAAAGGAGGAGGCGGCGTGATCGCACTGGTCGTGGTCGTGACATTCGTGGTGTTGGTCCTCGGCGTACTGGTCGCCGGACTCCTCCGCAGCCATGCCGACATCCTGCGCTCCTTGCACGAGCTCGGCGTGGGCGTCGGAGACCCCGCGGTCTCCGAGCAGGACTGTCCACCCCCGGTCCCGTTGTCAGCGGACAGTCGTTGGTCGGCGCAACGGTGCCCGACGTCGCCGGCGTCACCCCGGCGGGCGACGCCCGAGCGGTGTCGGTGACCAACAGCGAGCAACTCACGCTTCTCGCCTTCCTGTCGTCGGGTTGCGGCACCTGCTCCGCCTTCTGGCGGGCGCTGCAGGAGCCCGAGCGCCTCGGACTTGCCGCACGGGGTCCGGTCGGTC
The DNA here is from genome assembly GCA_963767195.1 of uncultured Acidimicrobiaceae bacterium. Lineage (GTDB taxonomy): Bacteria > Actinomycetota > Acidimicrobiia > Acidimicrobiales > RAAP-2 > Bog-473. Next base: position 362,482 of record CAVYDA010000004.1, read on the forward strand.
ATCGTCACCAAGGGCCCAGAGCTCGAAATCCCCTCGGAGGTCGGCATCGAAGACCACCGGACGCATTCCCGTCGTGATGTCGACCGAGGCCTGGCTCGACTACCAGGTGCCGGGGTCGCCGTTCTTCGTGCTGGTGGACGGGTCCACCGGCCGACGCGTCGGCCACGGCGTCGCCAACCATGTCGGACAGCTGGTCGATCTGGTCCGCCGCGCCGAGCATGATGCGAATGGGGCGGCGTCGCCGCGCACGCGGCACGCGGACTCGGCGGTCCGGCACGAGAAGCGTCGGCCGACGAGATACTGCTCGCGGCGGGCATCCGGCCGGGCGACCCCAGCCTCTATCCCAAGACCCTCGACGACATGTTCCCCAACGAAGGGCCATGACCACCATCGATGCGCACGGCATCGGCGCGCTTCCTGCCTGAGGGGTTCGAGGGCCGGATCTTCGTCCGGCCCGCGCCGGCGGGTGCCACGACCTACCCGGTGGCCCAGTTCGCAACCTTCCCGATCCCCGACGACGTCGGAGACTTCGGGAGCGGCGCCGTGAACCTCATGCGACCGGGTGACGTGTTCGCCACGCTCTTCGAATACGGGCCCGAGAGCCTGGGCACCAGGCTGTTCGCGCATCAAGGCCGGCCACGGAGCCTCACGCCCGCACACTTCTCGACGACGCCTGCTCCGCCGCGGGATCGTTGGTCAGTCCGGCACCCAGTGGTTCTTCACCGAGGCCGGACGGCCCTTCTCGTTCTATGCCGTCCTGGGGAGCCACGTGCTGCGGTCGGGTGCTCGTCCCGCGGGTGAACGCGCTGCTGCAGCCAACTGACCATCAGTCCGCGCACCAGTCACTCCGAGGTGCCGACATGGAACTGATCGGACTGTATCTCGTCGCGGCGGGGCTGCTCGTCGGGGCGGGAGTGGCGAAGGCGATCCGGCCGGGCGACACCGCCCGTGCCCTCGGCTCATCTCCCCGGACTCGACCGGGTGCCGACTCGGCTGCTGCAGGGCGCGACTCGACCTGGTGCCGCCGGCAGAGGCCGTCGTCGGGTCTGGCCGCGTTCGCTGGCTGCCCGGGCCGCTGACGGCGAGGCCTGGTCTCGCGCCTCCTACGTCCTGTTCGCCGCCGTGACGGCGTATCGTCCGCATCCGGGGCGGGGCCCTCTCGAGCTGCGGCTGCTTCGGGCGCGCCGACACGCCCGGCGTCTTGGCTTCACGTCGTGCTGAATCTGGTGCTCGCGGTCGCGGCAGCCGCTGGTCGCGACGTCGACGCCGGGAACGACCACGACGCTCACGGTCCTCGCGCACCAGCCCTGGGCCGGCGTGCCGCTGCATCTTCGCCAGTGCGGTCGGGCGTGTGGCTCACGTATCTCGCCATGGCGGCACTCCCCGCGCTCGAGGGCCAGGTGCGCCACTTGGGCGGGCGAGATCGTCGTGAAACTGCACCGGTGCCGCAGTGGCCCAGCGCCTCTCGCCTCCTCGATTCGCCGCCTCTCCCGCCGGAGCATGATCAACCGCTCCGCCTTCGTCGGCAGCGCCGTCGCCGTCGGCGGCGGCACTCGATCTCGCCCTACGACCGGGCACCGCCTACGGGCAGATCTGCGAGTGCGGCAACGCGGCGTGCGGCTGCGGATCGACTTGCTGCTCGGGCTTCTCGGAGTTCTGCTGTGCGGTCAGCGGGTTCAACTACTGCCCGGCCAACACCATCATGGGTGGCTGGTGGATGGCCGACAACTCCTCGTTCTGCAACGGGCCGCGTTACTACATGGACTGCAACGCCACCTGCTCGTCGTGCACCAACGGCTGTGGTGACGGCTTCGGGTTCTGCGAACCCGGGTGTGACGATACCGGGTTGCGGATGTGGGCCGAACGGCTGCGACTCGTTCCTCACCGGATGCCTCCAGTTCCGCTACGGCCAGTGCAACCAGGACGTGGCCTGCTTGGGCCGCATCGTCTGCCGCGTCGTGGCGTGCGTGCCGCCGTGGCAGGTGGACCCGTCCTGCACCACCGCCGTCGCCGTCGACAACGCGACGGCCGAGCAGAACGAACCCTGTTGGACTCCGGCGCCGCCCGTGCCCGCCGTGTAGTTCACCGGCGACGAACTGCGAGGTCGTGGGGATGGCCCCGGGCCGCCGGCAGTGACGGCTACGGCATCATGACCGCCTTCGGTCGCCTGTTCGCCTACGGCGACTTCCCGTCGGACGGAGATGCCTCGGGCCAACGCCTCAACGCCCCCGTCGTCGGGATGGCAGCGACCCCCTCGGGACAGGGCTACTGGCTGGTCGCGGCCGACGGCGGGATCTTCTGCTTCGGCAACGCCGGGTTCTGGGGCTCGACGGGCAGTCTGCACCTCAATCGTCCGATCGTCGGGATGGCCGCGACCCCCTCGGGGCACGGCTACTGGCTGGTCGCGGCCGACGGCGGGATCTTCTGCTTCGGCGACGCCGGGTTCTGGGGCTCGACAGGCAGTCTGCACCTCAACGCCCCCGTCGTCGGGATGGCGGCGACCCCCTCGGGACAGGGCTACTGGCTCGTCGCGGCCGACGGCGGGATCTTCTGCTTCGGCGACGCCGGGTTCTGGGGCTCGACAGGCAGTCTGCACCTCAATCGTCCGATCGTCGGGATGGCCGCGACCCCCTCGGGGCACGGCTACTGGCTGGTCGCGGCGGACGGCGGCATCTTCTGCTTCGGCGACGCGGAGTTCTGGGGCTCGACGGGCAGCATGCACCTCAACCGCCCGATCGTCGGGATGGGCGACGACGGTACCGGCGGCTATTGGCTCGTGGCCCAAGACGGCGGGATCTTCGCCTTCGGCGACGCGCCCTTCCTCGGGTCACCGGCATGACGAGGACGACAACGACCGGGACGACAACGATGTTGTCGACGACAACGACCGGGACGAGGACGAGAGGGTGAGAACGAGGATGAGGAGACACCAGTGATCGCGATCGTTCTTGTCATCGGCGCCGTACGCCGTCGGCGTGGCGGCCGCGTTGCGCTCGACGTGGTCCCCCTGCGGGCTGTCGATGCTGGCGACGATCACACCGCTCGCCGAAGCCGGCCGGGGACACCGGTACCGCACCACCGCCGCCTGGTTCGTCTTCGGGAGCACGTTGGGCGGAGCCACGCTCGGGTGCGGTCATGGCCGCGTTCGACAGCTCTCGGGGCAGCGTTGCCGACCACGTGGCTCCTTCCCTTGGGCCTCTGCGCCGCTCTGGTCACGCTGGCCGGAGAGTTGGGGGTCTTCGGTTTCAGGATCCCGATCCATCGTCGCCAGGTCAACGAGCGTTGGCTCGACCAGTTCCGCCCCTGGGTGTACGGCGCCGGGTTCGGCTGGCAGATCGGTTCCGGCTTGGCCACGTACGTGGTGACCCCGGCCGTCTACCTGATGATCGTCCTCGCCGCGCTCTCCGGGCGCTCCGTGGGCTGCGCTGGCGCGTCGGGACGGGCTTCGGATTGGTCCGTGGCCTGACGGTGCTGCTGGGGAGGCGCATCACCGACCCGGTATCGCTCGCCGACTTCCATCGAGCCTTCCACCGCGCCGAGCCGGTCGTTCTCGCTGCGCTCGTGGGCGTCGAGGCCGCTGGTGGCGGCGCTCCTGGCCGGGGCCGAATCAGTCCAGTTGGCCGTCGCCGTCGCCGTCGTGGTGGCTTCAGGTGCGTTGGCGTTGCCGCGGCTCAGGCGCTCTCGGCACTACGGTCAAGCGGTGATCGAGGATGGCTGATCGAAACTCCGAGCCCGAGCCGGCCGGCAACGTCCCGGAGCAGGACGACGACATCAGACGACGACGACGTCGACGCGATCCCGGATCGAGTGGACGAACAAGAACTCGACTCGTTCCCGGCATCGGACCCCCACTCGGATTGGTCCGGCCCGCCGTCGTACGGAGCCCGGGGCGCTACATCCCTCGATGGTTCTCGAACCGCGCGTATTGCTTCAGGAACAGGAGGTTGGCCCTGCCCGTCGGGCCGTTGCGGTGTTTGGCCACCTCAATCAGGGCGTCGTCGGCCCGATCGATCGGCACCTCGTCGTTGTACTCGGACTCTCGGTAGATGAAGAGCACGACGTCGGCGTCCTGCTCCAGCGAGCCCGACTCCCGCAGGTCGGAGAGCTGCGGCGTCTTGTCCTGTCGAGATTCGAGGTTGCGTGAGAGCTGGGAGAGGGCGAGCACCGGCACCTCGAGCTCGCGGGCCAGGATCTTCAGTCCCCGGCTGATCTCCGCCACTTCGTTCTGGCGGTTCTCCGCCCGGCCCCGCCCGGTCATCAGCTGCAGGTAGTCCACGACCACGATTCCCAGGTCGCCCTCGGACTTCTTCAGCCGGCGCGCCCGGGCCCGGATGTCCATGACCGTGACGTTCGGGTTGTCGTCGATGAAGATCGGGGCGCTGGACAGGCGGGTGACCGCCATCCCGATCTTCGACCAGTCCTGCGTGCGGATCCGCCCGGTCTGCAGGCTCTGCCCGTTGACCTCGGCCTCGGACGCCAGGATGCGCTGGGTCAGCTCCAGATGGCCCATCTCCAGGGAGAACAGGAGCGCTGGCCGTTGCGCCTCCAGGCCCACGTGGCCAGGACTCCGAGGGCGAAGCTGGTCTTGCCCATGCCGGGACGGGCCCCGACGATGTTGAGAGAGGACGGCTGGAACCCGAGGAGGATCTTGTCGAGCTCGTGGTAGCCCGACGCCACGCCGGTGATGGCCGAACCTCGCTGCCCCAACTCCTCGATACGGTCCAGACCCTTCCCCAGCAGCTCACGCAGCGGGTACATGGACTCGGCCGTCCGCCGTTCCGCCACGTCGAACACGAGCTGCTCGGCCTGGTCGACCGCGCCCTTCACGTCCTCGGGGACCGAGTAGCCGATGTCGGAGATCTCCCCCGCCACCCCGATGAGCCTCCGCAGCAGCGACGTGCTCCTCGACGATGACGGCGTAGTGCCGGGCATTGGCGATCGACGGGGTGTTGGCCTGGAGCGAGATGAACACCGACGGATCGCCCACCGCCTCGAGCAGACCGGAGCGCTTGAGCTCGTCGGTGACCGTCACCGCGTCGATCGGTTCGCCTCGCTCCAGCAGCGCCCGGATAGCCGAGAAGATGTGTCCGTGCGTCGGCTTGTAGAAGTCACCGGCCGAGCACACCTCGATGCCGACCGAGGCCGCGTCGAACGACAGCAGCATTGCCCCGAGCAGCGATTGCTCCGCGTCGAGGTCGTGCGGGGGCACCCGCGCCCCGGCCGCGGGAGCAACCCGGAGCGGGGTGTGACGGGGATCGTCGACGGCGTAGACCACGGCCCCCTACTCTGGCCGGTCCCGCCTGGGGACCATAAGGGCGAACTTGTTGTGGGAAAGCTCGCGCCACGTGTGGAAAAGCCGTGTACGAAGGCCCGGCATGACGCCCAGCGCAGCACTTGGTTGTGACAGGCGCCCGCCCGTCAGGATCAGCCGGCGGGCGTCACCTCGACGGTGACGACGGTCACGACGTCCGGGAAGAGCTGGACCGTCACATCGAAACTGCCCGTCTCCTTGATGTGCTCGGCCAGGAGCACGTGCCTGCGGTCGACCTCGACCCCCTTGGCCGCCCGGATGGCCTCGGAGACGTCCGCCGGACCGATGGAGCCGAAGAGCCTGCCCCCGCCGGCGGCTCGTGCCGAGATCGGGATCACTGCCCCCGCCAGGATTGTGGCCTGCGCCTCGGCGCCCTTCCGGTCCTGGGCCTCCCGCAGGTCCCTGCCCCGGCGCATCCGCTCCGCCTGCCCCTCGATCCCGTCGCTGGCCACGATGGCCCGGCCCTCGGGAAGGAGGAAATTGCGCGCGAAGCCGCCGGCGACCTTCACGATGTCCCCGCGCCGGCCCACTCCCTCGACGTCGTCGCGAAGCAAGACCTTCATCAGTCCTCACTCTCCTGGAGGACCGCCTCGTCGGCTTCCTCCACGTCCTCGGCGGAGGCCACCACCTCGTCGACCGACGCCTCGATCGCCCCGGCCGTCGCGTCGCTCAACGTGCGCTCGCCCCGATCGCCACGATCACCACGGTCTCCCCGATCACCGCGGTCGCGACCGCGACCGCCGGGCCGCTCCGTCACGGTTCGCTGGGTGTAGGGCAGCAAGACGAGCTCACGGGCGGTCTTGATGGCCTGCGCGAGCGCTCGCTGGTGCTGGGCGCAATTCCCGGTGACGCGACGCGACCGGATCTTGCCGCGGTCACTCATGTACTTGCGCAGCATCGGGACGTCCTTGTAGTCGACCCACTCGACCTTGTCGCGACACAGCGCACACGGCTTCTTCTTGACTCGTCGGCCGAGATCCTTGGGGGCGCGCTTCGGCGCCGTCCCCCCGCGTTGGTTGTTACGTGCCATATCAGAAGGGCTCCTCGTCGAATCCGTAGCCGGCTGGCGGGTCTGCGGGTGGCGGCGGCGCGGCCGGACGGGACCGCTCGCCCGGGCTCCGCCGCTCGTTCTTGGTTATCTGGGCGGTGGCCCAGCGCAGGGACGGTCCGATCTCGTCGGCCACGACCTCGACCTTGGACCTCTTGTCGCCTTCCTGGGTCTCCCAGCTCCGCTGCTCCAAGCGGCCGGCGACCATCACCCGAGCCCCCCGGGTGAGGGTCTCGCTGACGTTCTCTGCCATCTCGCGCCAGCAGACGACGTCGAAAAAGGACGTCGCCTCTTCCCACTCCTGGGTCTGGCGGTTCTGCCAGCGCCGGTTCACCGCCAGCCCGAACGACGCGGTCGGCTGACCGGTGTTGGTGAACCGGAGCTCGGGGTCTCGGGTGATGTTGCCCACCAGGACGACGCTGTTATCCGTTGCCACGGTCCTCTCCTCCTCAGCTCGTCGTCGCAGCCGTCAGCCGCGTCTCCGGTAGGCGCACGATCTTGTGGCGGACCACCTCGTCGGCCAGCCCGAGCATCCGGTCCAGCGCCGCGACGGTCTCCGGCTCCGAGACGAATTCCATCACCAGGTAGTAACCCTCGCGTTTGTGGTTGACCTCGTACGCGAAGGTGCGCTTGCCCCAGCGGTCGATGGCACCCGGGGTCCCCCCGGTGCTCCGGATCACTTCGAGCGCGCGGTCGACAACGCCCTGGATCAATCCCGGTTCTGTGGTGGCCTCGAAAATGGCCATGACTTCATAAGGCCGCATATGCGGCATACCTCCCTCTGGACCGAGCGCACGGCTCGGGCTCCTGGCGGTCAGGAGCAGGGTTAGTTGCGGGGAGCCATGCTAGCTCAGGACAGCGCGTCTCCCAGCCCGGCCGGGCCGTGATAGGTCTCGGCGTCGCTCGGGAACCTGCCTTCTCGCACGTCCTCGGCGAAGGCTGCGATCGCCTGCGTCGCGATCTGACCGACTTCGGCGTAGCGGCGCACGAATTTGGGCGGAGTGCCTCGGCCCAGGCCGAGGAGGTCGTGGAAGACGAGGACCTGCCCGTCGCACCCCGGTCCCGCCCCGATGCCGATCGTCGGGACGTCGATCGCCTCGGTGACGGCCGTCCCGACGACGTCAGGCACCCCCTCAATGACGAACCCGAAGCATCCGGCCGCGCTGAGCGCCTTGGCGGCGTCGAGGAGGGCGCTGGCGGCGTCGGCGCTCTTTCCCTGCACGCGGAAGCCGCCCATGGCCAAGACGGATTGGGGGGTGAGACCCAAGTGGCCCATCACCGGAATCTCGGCCCGGATGATGGCCTCCACGACCGTCAGCCGGGCGCGCCCACCTTCCAGCTTGACCGCATGAGCTCCGGCACGGACCAGCGTGGCGGCGTTGCGCACGGCGTCGTCAGGGTCGAGGTGATAGCTCATCCACGGCATGTCGCCCAGGATCAGGCACTGCGGGTGGGCCCGGGCCACCGCCGCGGTGTGGTGTGCCATGACGTCGATGTCGACGTGCAGGGTGTCCTCGTAGCCCAGGACTGTGTTGGCCACGGAGTCCCCCACGAGGATGATGTCGGCCCCGGCGTCCGAGACGATCCGCGCCCCCGGCTCGTCGTAGGCCGTCACCATCACGATCGGCGCATCACCGTTCCGCCGCTTGCGTGAACGAATGCGCGGGGACGGTCACCGGTCCGGCGCTCACAGGTGGTCCCCGGCTCCTCGGGCCATTGCGCTCCGCGTCCTTGCTCCCCGGGCCACCGTCAGCTGGTTCCCTTCTTCTGCGTCGAACCACCCGTCTTCGGCGGCAGACGACCCGCCTTGGTCCGGGCGCCCCCGGCGGGGTACTTCCTCATCAGGTGGTGCCAGGCGCACGACGGGCACACTTCCACCTCGTAACAGAGGACGGGCTCGGGCCGGTTGCACAGCGCCTTGAGCTCGGCCGCCGTACCGGGGCAGCGACCACCGGCAGGCAGCTTGGCCCCGAACACGAACGTGACCATGACCAGTCGCCCCTGGTCGCAGAGCGGGCAGACCTCCTTGGTCGACCGTCCCACGTTGCGAGCGGCCCGCAAGAGCTCGGGGTGCGCGTCGCACACGTCCACCCGTTGGACGCGGCCCTCTTCGACCTCACGGAGCACACCGTTTCTGACGATCCGGTACTCGACCTGGGCCGTGTAGTCCGGGCTCACTGACCGAGAGGGCGACCTCGGATCCGAGGTGACGGGCACGGCGGCAAGGCTACCGCTCGGGCGCGTCGGACCGACCCCCGCGCGCCCGCATCCGTATGCACCGATCCCGACCTCGACGTTCACTCCCTGAACCTGCCCGATAGACCCGCGGTTCTCGCCGGGCTTGCGATCGCATCGGGTCCACTCCAACCGCCCAACCCGCTCGACCTACCCGCCCGCACCCGGTTCGACCTTTCGCTCGCGCCGGTTCGACCAACCGACCGCCCTCGAGTCGACCCACCCGACCTGCCGCGGGTCGACCTATCCCACGTGCACCGGGTCGACCTTTCCCCCAAGGCATCGAGACCGATCACCGCCGTCTCCGATCGTGGGACGGATCAAATGCATGGTCCGCTATATCGAATCGATATGCTGGCCGCAATGTTGGATCTGGCCATTCTGGGGCTGCTGGAGGAACGCGACCTGCACGGTTACGAAATCCGCCGCCAATTGCGGGAAAACCTCGGTTTGCTGGCCAACGTCTCTTTCGGGTCGATCTATCCCGCCCTGACCCGCCTGGAGCGGGCGTGGGCAGTCGTGGCCGTCGAAGAAGCGGGCGAAGCTCCAGCGGGACCCTTGACCGGCTCTCTGAGCGGGGAGCGGGCCGCGTTCCGAAACCGCCGGCACACTCAGGTCCGCTCCCGCCGCGGCAGGAAGGTCTACCGGATCACCGACGCCGGGCGTCAGCTCTTCGCCCAGCTCCTGGCGGAGGGCGGTGGCTCTGACGATGCCCGGAGCTTCGGCCTCCGCCTCGCATTCGCGCGCCACCTGGCCCCGCAGGCCCGCCTCGCCCTGCTCGAACGGCGAAGAGCCCTGTTGGTCCAGCGGCTCGGCGAGGTCCAGCCTGCACGAACCGACCTCGACGTCTACGCCCGCTCGGTCGTCCAGCACACGGCCGACGGCGTGGCCCGCGACATCAGCTGGCTCGACCACCTGATCGAGTCGGAACGAGCCGCTCTCGCCGGTGCGTCCGAACCGGTGCCTTGAGCCAGGACGCCTCACAACCCGAAGGAGAGACCTCCATGTCCAGTCCCATCCGACTCGCCATCGCCGGCATCGGCAACTGCGCCAGCTCGCTCGTCCAGGGCATCACGTACTACCGCGACGCCGATGCCGACGACGTCGTGCCCGGGCTGATGCACGTCGAGCTCGGCGGCTACCACGTCCGCGATCTCGTCCCGGTGGTGGCTTTCGACGTGGACCAGGACAAGGTGGGGACCGATCTCGGGAAGGCCATCCACGCCGGGCTGAACAACACGGTCCGCTTCGCCGAGGTCGGAGAGCTGGGGGTGACGGTCCAGCGTGGCCCGACCTTCGACGGGCTGGGGCGGTACTACCGCGAGGTGGTCGAGGAGTCTCCGGCCGAGCCGGTCGACGTCGCCCAGGCGCTTCGCGACGCCCAGGCCGACGTCCTCGTCTCGTACCTGCCGGTCGGCTCTGAGCAGGCGCAACGCCACTACGCGCAGGCGTGCCTCGACGCCGGGGTCGCCTTCGTCAATGCCATCCCCGTCTTCATCGCATCCGATCCCGAGTGGGCCCGCCGCTTTCGTGACGCGGGCGTTCCCATCGTCGGGGACGACATCAAGAGCCAGGTCGGGTCGACGATCGTCCACCGGATCCTCACACGGCTCTTCGAAGACCGTGGCCTCGCCCTCGACCACACCTACCAACTCAACTTCGGCGGCAACATGGACTTCAAGAACATGCTCGAGCGGGACCGCCTCGAGTCGAAGAAGATCTCGAAGACCCAGGCCGTCACCAGCCAGTTGGAGGACAACCTGCTCGACACGGACGACGTCCATGTCGGGCCGTCTGATCACGTCCCGTGGCTGAAGGACCGCAAGTGGGCGTACATCCGCATGGAGGGCCGGAACTTCGGCGACGTACCGCTGAACTTGGAGTTGAAGCTCGAAGTCTGGGACTCGCCCAACTCCGCCGGCGTCATCATCGACGCCGTGCGCTGCGCCAAGCTGGCTCTGGACCGCGGCATCGGCGGCCCCTGGTGGGCCCGTCCGCCTACTTCATGAAATCGCCGCCGGTGCAGTACCACGACGACGTGGCCCATGCCCTCGTAGAGTCCTTTGCCGCGGGGGACGACCAGGAATCCTGGCCTCCCTCCGACTGACGCCGAAAGGCGGACGCTGGCCGCGTCAAGGACGCCGTCTCTGCGGCGGCCCGACGGATATCTCCCGAGCGATCGCTCGAGCCCACGCTCAGACCAGGATCCGCTCCTGCGGAGCGCGTACCCCCACCACTGCGAGCGTCCGGCCCATCCCGAGGAAGCAGCCGCAACAGATCGTCAGGTCGGCTAGTTCGCCGTCGGTGAAAGCGGCGTGGAGGCGGTCCCACAAAGAGTCGTCCATGGCGAGATGGTCCAGGGCGAAGCGCTCGGCGAACTCGGCTGCCAGGCGCTCGCGGTCGCTCAGACCGTGCGCCGAGCGCCAATCGGTGACCTCGGCGTAGAACGGCTCACCCGCTCCGGCCGCCTCGCCGTCACGGGCGCGGGTGTCGCGGCAGACCGCACAGTCGTTGATCAGCGCGATCGTCCAACGGGCCGCCTCCCGTTCGCGTACCGACAGCTGCGAATTGCCGTAGACGGCTTCGGACAGCTTTCCCATCCCGGCCGCCATCTTGGGTCGCAGGAGCGCCCAATCGATGTGCTCTCCCATGCCGCTCTCTGGTGCCTCGATCCTCGTCGTCATGGGCGCGACCCTACCCGAGGGGGTCGGGCGCCGGCCGGGTCTTCCACCAGGTGAGGAGCCGTGTCCGCGCCTCGTCCTTCCCGAGCGGGCCCTCGTCGAGGCGCAGTTCCATGAGGAACGCCAAAGCCCGGCCGACGTCGGGACCGGGGCCGATCCCGAGCAGGTCCATCACCTCGTTGCCCGAGAGGTCGGGCCGCAGGGAGTCGAGCTCCTCCTGGGTCCGTAACTCGGCGATGCGCCGCTCCAGCTCTTCCATCCGCCGGGCCAACGCTCGCGCCTTGGAGGCGTTCCGGGTCGTGCAGTCGCACCTGCGTCAACTCGTTCAGCAACTCGAGATGGGGCCCGGCATCGCGCACGTAACGGCGCACCGCCTTGTCCGTCCAGCCCAGGGCATACGTGTGGAACCTCAGGTGGAGCTCGACCAGGCGCACGACGGTGTCGACTTCGGCCGCTGGATACCGGAGTGCCTCCATCCTCGCCCGGGTCATCCGCGCACCCACGACTTCGTGGTGGTGGAAGGTCACTCCTCCGTCGGTGATTGCCCTCGTCCGTGGTTTGCCGACGTCGTGGAACAGGGCGGCCAGACGCAGCATCCGGTTCTTCGACGTCTTGTCGACCACTGCCAGCGTGTGGGCCAACACGTCCTTGTGACGGTGGATCGGGATCCTGCTCGAGGGAGAGACGCGGGAAGCTCTGGCAGGAACTCCGCGGCGAGACCCGTGCGCACCACGAACCAGAGCGCCTCCGAAGGGACGTCGAGCATCATCATCTTGTCGAGCTCGTCTCTGATCCGCTCGGCGGAGACCACGGCGAGCCGTCCGTGCATCCGGCCGATGGCCGCGACGAGGGCGGGATCGGGCGTCAAGGAGAACCTCGCGGCGAAGCGCGCCGCCCGCAGCATACGGAGCGGGTCGTCCCCGAAGGAGACCTCGGGGTCGAGCGGGGTGCGCAGACGTCCGGAGGCCAGGTCTCCGAGGCCGTCGAACGGATCGACCAGCTCCATCTCGGGCAGCCGCAACGCGAGCGCGTTCACGGTGAAGTCCCGTCGGGCCAGGTCCTCGACGAGATCGAGCGCCGAAGGACACCTCGGGCTTGCGTGACTCGGGCACATAGACCTCGGCCCGGTGCGTCGTGATCTCGTAGACGTCAGTTCCCTTGCGACACCCGACCGTTCCGAAGCGTGCCCCCAGTGTCCAGACGTCGTCGGCCCAGCCGCGGACGAGCCCCTCCGTCTCCTCGGGGCGTGCGTCCGTGGTGAGGTCGTAGTCACTTCGCCCGACGCCGCACCGGGGAAAAGCGCGTCCCGGACGGACCCACCCACGAGGTACAGCGATTTACCCGCCTGCTCGAACCGGCGCGCCAGGTCCTCGGTCGCCCCCAAGAGGGGGCGGAAGCGCTCAGGAACCGACGTGGACTGCACCCGCCTACGGTAGTGCGCCCTCTAGCCTCTCCTCGTGTCGCAACGGTGGGCTCGCCTGGGCCTCTGCACGGTGGTCGCAGCCTTGCCGCTCCTCTTCGGAGCGCCTGCTTCCGCCGCGCCCGCAGACGGGTCCAAGGCCGGAGCGGGACACGAGCTCAGCGGGCCCAGAGACCGGCTCAGCGCGGTCAGACGGGAACATCGGCCAGCGTCTTCCACCACGCCCCTTGCCCTGGCGTCCCAGACGCCGTGGGTGACTGCCGCCCAGCCGTGGTTCAACCTCGGCGTCGGCGTGGGCGAGCCCGTCTCGGAGGCCTCGTCGCTCCACGTCAACCTCACCTTCTACAACCGGATCGACGACGCATCCCAGTTCCAACAGGCCCTCAGCTCGACCCCGCAGAAGGGTGTGCTGGGGCGGATGTCCGACATCGGTACCGCGGACGTGGACGGTCGTCTGGCCGCGTCGGCGTGCGTCACCGTCATGCCCGACGCCGACGCCACCCCGCCGGCATCAGGTCCCGGGGCCTGCGCGGTCGGCGGCACCACCCTCGTCCTCGGCTGCACCCTGGCGACCGATACGTGCGGCGGCGTGTATCCGGTGTCGGTCGCGTTGGTCCGCCAAGGCTCGACGGTGGCGCGGTTCACCACGTTCCTCACCTATCAGCAACCCAGTGCCGAAGGGGACGGCGGGCCTTTGCCGCGTGGCCGCCGTGATGCCGGTCGACTCGGGCAGCGTCGCGACCATGGCCGCCGGCGCTGGCCGATCACCGCGCCGTCCCGACGACGCTCGAAGTGAGCCCACAGGCCGTCGAACAGGTTCTACTCCGAGCGACCCGGGGGGGCTTGCATGCGCTGAGCCAGCTGACGACCCTCGACAGCGCGGAAATGCTCGACCAGCCCTACGTCCCGGTCAACGTAGCGGCGCTCACCGAAGCCGGAATCGCCGGTGAGATTCAGGCCCAGCTCATTCGGGGGGACTCCCTCCTCCACTTGGGTGGACTGCACCCGACCAGTGGCCCGTGGGTGGACGCGGCCTCGACCTTCTCCCAGGGTGACGCCGCCGACCTCGCCAGCGGAGTCCAGGTCGCCGGTGCGCCCGAACTGGTCCTCAACGATGCCGACCTGGCCCAGAGCGGTCGGCCCAACTTCACCTTCGCCCAACCCTTCGAGCTCGACCTGGGCCACGGCTCGAGCCTCGCCGCCGTGGCCGCCGACGGCGCGCTGGGAACCCGGTTCACCGCGGCACCTGACGATCCCGTCCTCGGGGCGCAACAGTTGCTGGCCGGGCTCTCCTTCGTCCATTTCGAGAACCCATTCCTCTCGGACCATCGAGGGGTCGTGGTCACGCCACCGCCGGGATGGCGGGCGTCGGCGCCCTTCGTCAACACCCTCTTGGAGGGGTTGACGGGCAACCCTGCGCTCGATCCCGTCACGGTGCAGCAGCTCTTCGCCCAGGTCCCCGTCGCCGGCAACGGCGAGCCCTCGACCCGGCGGCTGCAGTCCGGGCCAGCCGGACACGGGATCACGCGCACGATCGCGCAGCGGATCGCCGCGGCCCGGGTACAGCTGTCGTCTTACAGCGCCGCCGTGACGGGGCGCCCGACGAGCCTCAACGCGCCCTCCGACGCCTTGCTGGCGGCCGAGGCCCGCTCCCTCAGCCCGGCGCGACGTACCAAGGCACTCGACCTGTTCGGGCGTACCTTCGCGGGGCAACTCGACCAGATCAAGCTGGCGACGGAGCGAACGGTGACCTTCACCTCGAGGACGGCGCCGATCCCGATCACCGTGCTGTCGGCCGCCCCGTACCCGGTGCACGTGGTGATCTCGCTGGCGAGCGACAAGTTCGTCTTCCCCAACGGCAGCTCGCAGTCTCTGACCCTCGACCGGCCGACGACATCGGTCCGGATGCTCGCCCAGGCACGGACATCGGGCGACCGTCTGCCCATCGATGTCACCTTGCGGACGCCGGACGGCCAGCTGATCCTCGCCCGCACCGTGCTCACGGTGCACTCCACCGCCATCTCCTTCGCCGGCGTCGCCCTCACCGTCCTGGCGGGGGCCGTGCTGCTGGTCTGGTGGGTGCGTACCTGGCGCAGGTCCAGGCGGCGACGCCCGAGGGCGGCGACCTGACCGTGACCGCCGACGCCGGGGCCGTCGCCGACGCCGGCCGGGCGCACACCATGCCCCTGCGGACGGCGGCTGCCTACGTGGCGTTGGGCACCGGCGCGTCCCGCGTCACCGGCCTGCTCCGATTCGTCGCGCTCGCCTGGGCGCTCGGCCAGACTCCGCTGGCCGACTCGTACAACTTGGCCAACACCACGCCCAACATGCTCTACGACGTCGTGCTGGGCGGTGTGCTGTCGGCCACGTTCATCCCGGTCTTCGTCGATCGCCTGGCCAACCGGAGCGAGGAGGAGGCGTTCGATTCGATCTCGGCCGTATGCACCGTGTCGGTCGTGGTCCTGCTCGCCACGACCTTGGTCGCCCTGCTCCTCGCTCCCGAGATCGTCGGGGCCTTCACCGCGCTCGACGCGCACGGTCACCCGGCCCAACTCGAGCGGGTGACACAAGAACGGGCCGTCGCCACGACGTTCCTGCGCTGGTTCGTGATCCAGATCGCGGCGTACGGGTTGTTCGCGCTCGGCGCCGCGTTGTTGAACACACGACGGCGATTCGTGGCGGTGGCGTGGGCGCCGATCGTGAACAACATCGTCTGCATCGGCGTACTGGTGTGGTTCGGGCTCTGGGCGGGCCACGCCGCCGACCTGTCCAGCGTCGAAGCCCACCGCAGCCAGCTGATCCTCCTCGGACTCGGCACGTCGCTCGGCGTCGTGCTCCAAGGAGTGGCGCTCGTGCCCAGCTTGCGCGCGGCGGACCTCGGTCGCCTGCGGTGGCGCTGGAACCCTCGTGACGAGGCGCTCCGCACGGTGGGCCGCCTGGGTGGTTGGACGTTCGGCTTCGTGCTGGCGAACCAGCTCAGCCTCTTCGTCGTGATCCTGCTGGCGGGCAGCGTGCCGGGACCGGACCCCGTGTCCTCCTACACCTACGCCTATGCCTTCTTCCAGTTGCCCTACGGGATCATCGCGGTGACCGTCATGTCGGTCGTCACCCCGGATCTGGCCGAGCGCTGGTCGACGGGGCAGACCGAAGCCTTCCTGCGCCGCATGGCAGGCGGCCTGCGCGCGGTGCTCGCCCTCATCCTGCCCTCGGCCGTCGGCCTCCTCCTCCTGGCCCGGCCCACCGTGGAGCTCCTGCTCGGCCACGGGCACAGCACGCCGGCGCAGACGGCCACCACCGGTGCCGCGCTGGCCATGTTCGCCCTCGGCCTGCCCGGCTTCTGCTGCTACCTCTACCTCGTCGCGCGTGCTCCAGTCGATGCAGCGCACGAAGGTCGCCTTCTACCTCTACCTGGTGGAGAACGGGCTCAACATCGTGCTCGCCCTCGCCCTCGTCCACCCCCTCGGCGTGCGCGGGCTGGCGCTCTCGCTGTCCATCTCCTACACGGTGGCCGCGCTCCTGGCGCTGGCCGTCTTCCGCCAGTGGTTCGGCCACCTCGGGACACCAGAGACGTGGGCCCCGCTCTGGCGAGTCCTCGTGGCGTCCATCCCGATGGGCGTCGTCGTCCTCGTCGTCTCGAATCTCTCGGGGTCGACCAGCTTCGCCGGTCTGGTGGTCCGGCTCGGTGGCGCCGTCGTGGCGGGCGCCGTCACCTTCGGCGCGGTCGTCGTGTGGCTGGGCCGACGTCACGATGCGCGCCGACGCCCGACCCTTGCGGTCCGCGGGCTCGCCCGCCAGAGTCGGTTGGAGCGCTGACCCCGACCCGACCAACCCTCATCGAGCTCTCCCCGTGGCAGACTCCGTGGATGCCCGGCGTCCACATCGTGACCGACAGCGCCTGCGACCTCACGGATCCTCTCGTGAAGGAGAACCACATCGTGGTGGTGCCGCTCACGATCCGTTTCGGCACCGAGGAGCTCGAGGACCGTCGTCAGCTGAGTCCGGCCGAGTTCTGGGAGCGGTGCCGCGGACGGGCGGACCTGCCCCAGACCGCCGCCCCGTCGCCTGGAGCCTTCGGTGCCGCGTTCGCACAGGCGGTCGACGAAGGGGCCGACGCGGTGCTGTGCCTCACCATCTCATCGAGGGTCTCGGGGACCTACGACTCGGCTCGTACGGCGGCGGAGGCCTTCGACCGGGTGCCGGTCCGGGTAGTCGACACCTATTCGCTCAGCATGGGCCAAGGTCTCATGGCCATCGCCGCCGCCGAGGAGGCTGCCGGCGGGGCCGAGCTGGCCGACCTGGTGACGGCGACGCAGGACCGGATCGGCCGGACGCGCATCTACGGGGTGCTCGGCGGCTTGGAGCATCTCCAAAAGGGCGGGCGCATCGGTGGCGCCCGGGCCATGCTCGGTTCGCTGTTGAACATCAAGCCCGTGATCCAGGTGAAGGACGGCGAGGTCGCCGAGGAGTCGAAGCAGCGGACACGGTCTCGTGCCCTGGCGTACCTGAGCGACAAGGTGGCCGCTGACTCCCCGCTCGAGCGCATCGCCGTCGCCGACGGGGCGTGCGCCGACTTCTCCGACGTGCTCGCCCGTCTGGAGGGGATCGTGACCGAGCACCCGCTCCTCGCCGTCGATCTGGGTCCGGTGGTCGGAACCCATGCCGGACCCAACACGGTCGGGGTTTCGTACATCGTCCCGGCCGGCGAGCGGGCACCCGCCGGGTAGTCTCTCGGCGTGCCTGAGGCCGACTTCGCCGACACGCTCTCGGAGCGTGCGCTCGAGACCATCGACACGGTCGTCGCCGCCGTCAACGACAAGGCCATCCGGCCGGCGGTCGTCGCCGCACGAGGTGTCGTCTTCGGCGTGGTGATCGGCGTCATCGGCCTCGCCGTCTTGGTGCTCTTCTGCGTGCTCTTCATCCGACTGACCACCATCGCCGGTCACCAGGTGTGGGCGTCCTACATCGTCCTCGGCCTCATCTTCTCGGCCGTGGGTGCCGTCCTCTACGCGAGGCGCGGCCTTCCGCCTGATGCCTGAGCGGCGGATGGTCGTCATCGTCGGCAGCGGTCCCGCCGGCTTGACCGCAGCCCTGTACTCGGCGCGGGCGCAGTTGGCTCCTCTGGTGATCGAAGGGGAACCCTCCTCCACCAGCGACCAACCAGGTGGGCAACTGATGCTGACGACGGACGTCGAGAACTACCCGGGATTCGTCGACGGGATCATGGGGCCCGAACTCATGGGCATCATGCGCGCGCAGGCGCAACGCTTCGAGGCGGAGCTGCGCACCGCCAAGGTGAGCCGGTTGGAGCTCTCCTCGTGGCCGTTCGAGGTTTGGATCGGCGACGCTGACGCCGACGAACCGACCGTGCTCGCCGACACGCTGATCATTGCGACCGGTGCGCGCTCGTTGATGCTCGGCTGCCCGAACGAAGACCGCCTCCTCGGTTACGGCGTCTCCACGTGCGCCACGTGCGACGGCTTCTTCTTCCGCGATCAGCACATCGCGGTGGCCGGAGGTGGCGACTCCGCTATGGAAGAGGCCATCTTCCTCACCCGTTTCGCCTCGAAGGTCACGGTGATCCACCGCCGCGACGAGTTGCGGGCGTCGAGAATCATGCAGGACCGCGCGTTCGCCAACCCCAAGATCGAATTCAAATGGAATTCGTTGATAAGCGACGTCATCGGCGACACCAAAGTCAGCGCGCTGCGCCTGACCGACACGGTGACCGGCGAAGTCTCGGGTCTCGACGTGACGGGGCTCTTCGTCGCCATCGGACACGAACCGAACAGCACGCTGCTCAAGGGACAACTCGAGCTCCGGGACAACGGGTACGTCCGCACCTTCGACGGAACCAGCCGCACGAGCGTCGACGGTGTCTTCGTGTGCGGCGACGTCCAAGACGACTACTACCGCCAGGCCATCACGTCGGCGGGCTCGGGCTGCATGGCCGCGATCGACGCCGAGCGGTGGCTCGAGGCACGCGGCGAATAGACGCGGGAACAGATCGGCTGGGTGCGGCGTTACACCCAGGCGAGGAGGAGATGACATGAGCGACAAGATCGTGACCCTGACGGACGCCACCTTCGACGAGGAGGTCAAGGCTTCTGACGTGCCGGTGTTGGTAGACTTCTGGGCCGAGTGGTGTGGCCCTTGCAAGATGATCTCCCCGGTGCTGGAGGAGATCGCAGTGGAGCAGGCGGGCAAGCTTCGAGTGGGCAAGGTGAACGTCGACGACAACCTCGGCATAGCCAGCCGCTTCGAGGTCCAGAGCATCCCGACACTGATCCTGTTCAAGGACGGCGAGCCTCAGGTACGCGTGATCGGGGCGAAGCCGAAGGGCCGGCTGGTCGAGGAGATCTCGGCCTACCTCTAGGCCTCCCCCTCACGGTTGGACACCGCGGCAACGCGGTTTCCGACGTCCAACACCGCCTCGCTGGCGTCCTGCCCGGAGCACCGGTCGATCCCGATGGGATCTTCGGCCCCGCCACCAGGGCCGCGGTGGAGGCGTTCCAGCGCCTCCGTGGCCTGCGGGTAGACGGGATCTGCGGACGCCAGACCTGGAATACCCTGGTCGAGGCGGGATTCCGGTTGGGCGACCGCTTCATCTACCGGCGAACACCCATGCTCCGCGGCGACGACGTGGCCGAACTGCAACAACGATTGTGCACACTCGGTTTCGATACCGGGCGTGTCGACGGCATCTTCGGGGACGCCACGAGCGCCGGCCTTTGTGAGTTCCAGCGCAACGCCGGGCTTCCCGTCGACGGAATCGTGGGTGGGGCGACGCTGCGTGAGCTGCTGCGTCTCGAGAGCCGCTACCGCGATCCCGAATTGGTGTCGTCGGTGCGCGCCCGGGCCACGCTACGGGCCGCGCCGCCCACGTTGAGTGGCCGTCGGGTGGCGGTGGGAGAAAGCGGCGGCCTCGGCAGCGTGGCGGGTGCACTCCACCGGCGTCTCCAGATCGGCGGCACGGTGGTCACCGAGCTGCACCATCCCGATGACTCCGCCCAGGCCCGGGAGGCCAACGACCTGGGCGTGGACGTCTTCGTCGGGCTCCGCCTCAATCCGACCTCGGTCTCCTGCCAGACCGCATTCTGGGCCGGTAGACACGACGAGTCGCCCGGCGGGCGTCGGCTGGCCGAGCTGATTCAGCAAAGCGTTCCGGGCGCGCTGGGTGTCGGCGACGCAGGCGTCCGCGGGATGTCGTTGCCCCTCCTCCGCGAGACGCGGATGCCGGCGGTGCTGCTGGAGATGGGGCCGGCCAGTACCGTCGTCGAGCGGGCTTCGTCGTTGGCGTCTGCCATCTCAATTGCCCTCGACCGCTGGGCCGACGGCTCCTGGGACTGACTGCAACGGTTGGGTGGCGGTTACGCGATCAATGCTTCGGGATTGTGAACCGCGTGACAATCCACAACATGATGCACAGGTTGTGGATGAAGCTGAACCGCCCCTTGACAGTTCTGTGAACTACGCTACATCCCCGTCACCAACCATGGCGCGGTAGATCCTCTCGAGGTCCTCAAGGGTCGCGAATTCGACCACAAGCCGGCCTCGACGGTTCTGGATGTCGACCTTCACCCGCGTGTTGAGGTAGCTCGACAAGAGCTCCTCGAGCTCGAGAACACCCGGTTCGGGCAGCTGCCGGGCAGGAGGTGGCCGGTTCCAACCGGCGGTAGTACCAAGAGTGGTACGAGCAACCTTGGGCTCAGACTTGTCATCAGACTGCGCCTCGGGCTCGGCCCCGGCCTCGGCGCCGGTCTCGGGCTGCGCCTCAGGGACGACCCGGAGCTCAGACCCCCCGGAACGCACCAAGTCCTCCACCGCTCGCACTGTCAACCCTTCCTCGACGATGCGCTCGACCAGTTGTTCCTGAAGGACCCGGTCGGGAGTCCCGAGCAGCGCCCGGGCGTGCCCGGCTGAGATCCGCCGCTCGGCAAGCGCCCGCTGGGCACCGGCAGGCAGCTGAAGAAGCCGGAGGGTGTTGGTGACCGTCGCCCTGCCCTTCCCCATGCGGGCTGCCACCTGCTCGTGCGTCAGACCGAACTCGTCGATCAACTGCTGGTAGGCGGCCGCTTCCTCCAGGGCGTTGAGATCGTCACGGTGCAAATTCTCAACCAGCGCCTGCTCGAGGCTCGTGCGGTCGTCGGCCAGCTGCACCAGGACGGGGATCGTTTGGAGTCCGGCGCGCCGCGCGGCGCGCCAACGTCGCTCGCCGGCGATCAGCTCGTAGCTCCCGGGCTCGTCCGGCAGGTCCCGCACGAGAACCGGCTGAAGCAGCCCTACCTCGCGGATGGAGGCTGCCAGCGAGGCCATCGACTCCTCGTTGAAGTGGGTGCGGGGCTGGAACGCGCTCGGACGGATGTGCGATATCGGCACGACCCGCAGAACGGAGTCCTCCTGCCCCACGGCGTCGCTCGGGATGAGAGCGCTGAGGCCTTTACCGAGTCCGCTGCGGCGCGCCATTGCTTACCTCCTTCGCCAGTTCACGGTAGGCCACGGCGCCCCGCGAGGCTGGATCGAACACCGTGATGGGTTGCCCGAACGAGGGTGCTTCGGAAAGCCGGACGGTCCTTGGGATCACGACCTTGCACACTCGTTCGGAGAAGTGCTCACGCACCTCGTTGGCCACATCGACCGAGAGACGAGTTCGGGCGTCGAACATGGTCAAGACGATCGTCGTGACCTCGAGCGCCTCGTTCAGGTTGGTCGAGACCAATTTGACGTTCCGAAGCAGCTGGCTGAGCCCCTCGAGCGCGTAGTACTCACACTGAATCGGGACGAGGACCTCGTGGGCCGCCGCCAGTCCGTTGACCGTGATCAAACCCAATGAAGGGGGGCAATCGATGAGCACGAAGTCGAAGTCCTCGACCACCGAGTCGATCGCTCTTTTGAGCTTCAGCTCACGGCTGAACGCCGGGACCAACTCGATCTCGATCCCGGCGAGATCGATTGTGGCCGGGGCCACGAACAGATTCTTGACGCTCGTCGGCTCAATGGTGTCTTCCAGCGGGTGGTCGCGAATGATCACGTCGTACATGGAGAACTCGAAATTCCGCGCCTCCACTCCGAGTCCCGTCGTCGCGTTCCCCTGGGGGTCGAGGTCGACGACGAGGACTCGATAGTCCTGTTCGGCCAGCGCGGCTCCGAGGTTCACCGTCGTCGTGGTCTTGCCGACCCCGCCCTTCTGGTTCGCAACGGCAATGACCCGAGGGAGCGCCCTGGCGGGCGGTCGCTTGCCGTTGAGGAGCTCATCGGCCTCTTCTGGGATAGAGGGTGCCCGGTTCGCGCGATCCCTTGACGATGCCGCCGAAGTACGGACGGCGGGAGGTTTTGACTGTTCCGACTGGTCGGGTTCCGGGTCTGGTGACCGGTCGGGCCCCGGGCCAATTTCGGAGTCATTCTCGGTTTCGGGACTCTCCGGAAGCGCGCCCGATTCAGGGGCAGGCGCAGGCGAGGGTGAGGCGGAAACCTCCGACGTCGCGGCTTCGTCCAGCGTTGCGGCCTCCGCCGACGTCCCATCGTCAAGCTCGGATGAGGTCCCGTCAGAAGTGGTCGGTTCCAATCCGATGCTCCTGACGGGATCGGTCGAGGTCGGGCCACCCGCATCTTCATCGTCCGGGACGGGGCGAGAATTGGGCTCGAGAGATTCCGATGGTTGAGGTCCCGGGACGGCTGCGGGGTCTTTGTCCCTACGCCGCAACCGCATCAAGCCGATCCTCGAGGTCCGAACGGCACGACGCCTATCCTGGCCCCAGTCCTGCATCAGGTCAAGGGTTGAGAGCTGTTTCACGTGGAACATCGCGACAGGTCGACCTCTCTCCAGCGCCCTTCCCGGGCCGCGAACGTCAGTCGGTCGCCTTTGAGGTGAGCGGCTGCTCAATCTCGGGCTCCGCCATTCCGTCACCCTGGCCACCAGATCACTCGCCCGACTCCCGCCTGACAATTCACCCCTGGGGGAGGGAGCGTCTCACCCCTGGGGAGGGAGCGCCCGAAGCTCGTCCGGGCGCGTTCGCACCTTTCGAGACTCCCGACGTGAGTCTCGGGGTGGCCGCCAGGAGGCCGGCCGGTCGGCTCGGAACATTGGCATCGGCCAGCCCGCCAGCTCATCCAATCTGCCTATTCGTACCTACACGCAATCGCCGTGTCAGAGTGCCGTGCCGCCGTGTCCCGTTGCCGATGGGCCAGCCTCCTCTCCGGTGAGGTTGGCCCTCGTGGCCTCTCGGCGTCCCCCAACGGCGCGTCAACAGCTCCCGGTTTCGGGTCGACACACCCGTCGACCGAGGGGCCGAGTTACGAAAACGAGACAGCTGAATCATGCGGCTCGACCCGCCCCAGCGAGTTGTTCGGGTCCCAGACGAGTCGTCCGCATCCAGGGCCTGCTCGTATCCATCCGAGCTGCCGGACCGAAGTCCACGCCCTCGTCCTGGCTCCTGCTTCTTCCCTTGACTCCTCCCCTGTCTCTACTTCCTGGCCAGTGCCTCCCTTTCCCCAAGCCTTGCTCGTAGCTCGGGTAGCGTGCTCACACACCAGCGCGCTCATTAACACCAGAAGGACGGCCCGGGCCTGTTTGGGTTGTGCCGGACAACCCTCCGGCGGTTCCACCTTCCGGCGGTTCCACGTGGAACAGTGGGATAGGTCAGAAGAGAGGTTTTCGGGCTGGAACACCATCCCGCCTCGGGTACCGATCGGGACAAGTGGTCCTCTGACGCAAGGTTTGGTACTCGAACTCGGCGTGGACCGCTTCGACCGGTGCCAGGCCCAGTTCCGACAGGGGCTCGACCGGCCAACGCGGTGCCGGCTCGGCGGGGTCGATGGCGGAACGTCCTTTCGGCGCGGGAGGCTCGGAGACCAGAAGCCACCCCCCCAACTTCAGGAAGGGGGCGGCACATTCTGCGACGACGGCGGGCCGGCCGAAGGATCGGGCCAGCACGGCATCGAACTGTCCCCTCAAGTCGGGCGACCGTCCGGCGGTCTCGGCCCGTTCGTGCACGACCGAGACCCTGTCGGAGACCCCGAGCCGATCCACCGCCCGCCTCAGGAAAGCAGTTCGGCGCCCATTCGAATCGAGCAGCGTCAGCCTTGCCTCGGGCCAGTCGTAGGCCACCACGAGGCCCGGTAACCCTCCGCCAGAGCCAAGGTCGAGCATCCGAGCGTCCGCGCCGACGCTCGCCCGGATGATCGATACGAAGCCGTCCGCGTGCTGGAGCTGGACATCGATCGGGCCCGGGCCCAGAAAACCCAGAGTCCGGGCCTCACCGATGACTTCGGACAGATCACGCCTCGAAGGGGGGAGCATCTCGTCCCCGCCAGCACCGGACGCGGGCACTCCGGTCAGGGCGTCCCCGCTGCAGGTGCCAGAGCGGGCGGCTCAGCCGGCGGGGGCGATGACGATGTGACGGTAGGGATCCTCGCCCTCGGAGCGGGTCACCACGCCTTCGATCTCGTTGACGGCGTCGTGCACCGATTTCCGGTCAGCGGGGCTCATGGGCTCGAGCGCCCTCTCCTGACCCGACTCCAGAACCTCTTCCGCGATTTGGGCACTGAAGCGGGTGAGAGCCGCTGAACGCTTCTCTCGATAGCCGGCGATGTCGACCAGGATGCGGTCCGTCCTCGACGGACACTGCCGTTGCACGACAGCCCGGGTCAAGTCCTGGACAGCCGCCAACGTCGATCCTCGGGGACCGACGAGAACACCGAGGTCGTCCCCCTTCGCAGCGATCTCGATCGTCTCGTCGTCGATCACACGAGTCTCGACCGAAGCCTGCATCCCGTACTCGCTCAACAGACCGGACAGGAACCCGCGCCCTACCTCACCCTGCTCCTCGAGCGTCATTCCCTCTGCCATGTCTGCCGTCTCCTTCGGTTCGGTCGGTCCGGTCGGTCCGGTCGATCCGCTGTTTTGCTCCCGGCCCCTGCCCGGGCCTTCACTCCTCGGGGAGGGTCTGAAACCTTCTCGAGGCAGATCCGCTGCCTCTGAGTCCTGTCCTCCCGAATCCTGCCCCCTCGATCCGTTCTGAGCTCCCCCAGATGAGGCGCGGTTCCGGCTGCGCCGCCGGCGGGCTGACCGGCTGGTCCCGGTTCCCGCTGCGCCCGACACATTCTCTTGACTGCCCCGATCGGTCTTGACCACTGGCGCTGTCTTGACTTCGGGCGGCCTCACCCGAGGTCGCAGCGTCCGAACCGGTGCCGGACTCGGAGATCGCTGTCCCGTCGGCCAGGGTGGCGCCGGTCCGGCGCCGGTGCCGGTGCCGCCCAAACCCGCCTGCGCCTGAGACCCACGCTGCCCTGACGAAGCCCGCGACCCCCTCGATGGGCGCTCACCGCCTTGCCCGGAGCGCCGTCCCCGGTCCCTGGAACGCTCCCGTTTGGGTCGAGCTCCCACCGGACGCACCCGGGCCTGCACCCGCGCCTCCTCCTTCAGTCGCCCGAAGAGCCCGACTTTGGGTTCGCTGAGCACGACCACCTCGGCATCGGCCGCGGCGACGCCAAGCTTGTCCAGCGCGTACTCGGTCGCCTCGTCAACGGTTTTTCCCGCCACTTCAACCCACTCCACCGCTGACTACCGCGCCTTTCTGGTCCTCTTGGAGCGCGAGCGTGGATGCGGCTTCGCAGCCTGGTCCCCATCTTCCGACGACGCACTTCCGCCCGAACCCCCGTTGGTGGAAGCTCCACGACGTACCCCCACGGCCTTACCCGTACCGCCACCGGTCTTGCCGTTGCTGGACGAACCCTTCGGTGGAGACGAAGGGCGCTTCGGTGGAGGCATCGTCGCCTTGGCCACCGAAGTGCCGTCGCGTCGTCGACGCCTTCTTGACCGGCTTCGGCGGCTGTTTGGCGGGTTGCTTGGTCGGCTGCTTGGTCGGCTGCTTGGCCTTCGGCCCGTTCGCTTTGGTGGTATCGGCCGACTTCGCGGCCGTCGACGGACCGATCTCGCGTTCCGCCGCAACGGGCGTCACCATCCCCGTGCGGAACATCACCTCTTGGGTCGCGATCCTCATCGCCGACGAGACCACCATGTAGATCGTCGCTCCAGCCGGCACCCTCAGGTAAATGACGCCGAAAATAATAGGGAAGAACTTCTGCATCGTTTGCATCTGTGGATTCGCTGCAGCAGCCTGAGGATTACGACTGTTCATCTGCTTCATTTGGTAGTACTGCAGGAACATCGCAGCACCAATGAGAGCAAGATAGGGGAGCACCAAAACCGCCTGGCTTGCGCCTCCCGGATGCGTATGGGTCGAGAATGGAAGGGAGGACAAATCCATCCCGAACCACCAGTGCATTTGGCCATTACTGTGAACCAACGCCGAGTGCATTTGAGATGAAGTTGGGATGTACTTTGGCGCTCCACAAGTCTGCGCTTTACAAACTTGCGGTCTGTCCCGCCGCGTTTATATAGGTCGCGCCCCGCGCCACCGTGTTCGACAGCCCGCGGATCAGCGAGTACAGGACGATGAGGAAGGGCATCTGCAGGAGGCTCGGAAGGCAGGCCCCGAAAGGGCTCGTCCCGTTCTCCTTGTAGAGCTTCATCATCTCCTGGTTGAGGAGCTCCCGGTTCTCGGCTCCCTTGTACTTCGCCTGCAGTTTCTTCATCTCCGGCTGCAGCCGCTGCATGGCGATCATCGACTTGGTGCTCTTCACCGTCACGGGGGTGAGCGCCAGCATGATGAGGATCGTGAGCCCGGTGATGGCGAAGCCATAGTTCGGCCAGACGGCGTAGAGGGCGGCCAGGATCCAGCCAAAGACCTCGAAGACGGGGTGGAAGATCTTTCCGACGAACTCGAACAGCGAGTTCTCGGCCAGCAGCGGGTGCAGGCTCATGGCTTCCTCTTTCGTCGGTGGTCGTGAGCCGGGAGCGGCACCAGGTCGACCCCGTGCGGCCCGAACGGGCGGCAGCGCACAAGCCGGCGGGCCGTGAGGGCGGTCGCCCGCCAGAATCCGTGTACTTCGAACGCCTCAACGGCATAGCTGGAGCAACTGGGGTAGAACCGGCAGGGCGAGATCCGGCCTGACGCACCACCCTGATAGGCCCTGAGCAGGGAAATCGCCGCCCGGCGAGGACCCCGGACGCGCGGTTCGGACGGGGAAGCTGCTGGGGCAGACGCCGGCGTGAGCACGGAGTCGGTGACCTCGGGTTCGGTCGACACGGTGAGGCCAGAGCCGGGCTCGGAACCCGAATCACGGATTGGGCCCGAGGCAATCGGGCTCGATGCGGGCGTGGGAACAGCCACGGTGGTCATGTCGACTCCCGGGACCCGGTGGCGGCGGCCTGCGAGACGGGTACGCCACCCGCCCGGCGCAGCGCCGTGGCGACGTCGGCCCGGAATCGGGCTCGCTCCAGGGACCGGGCCTCGGGGGACAGACGGAGCAGATAACTGCCTCTCGGCAATGACGGACCGGTGGCCCGTGCGACCTCTCGCATCCGGCGGCGCAGGGTGTTGCGCTCGACGGCCGAGCCGCAGCGCTTCCCGACGGCGTAGCCCACCCGCACCTGGGGGAACACGCCCGCGGCCTCTTCGGGGGCCGGCGCGAACACGGCGTGCACCGGACCGCTCGCGCCTCGGCGACGGGACCGTTGGAGCGCCGCGAAGGTGTCCTTTGTGGTCAGACGTCCGACCCTACCTGCAGGCACGACATCCCTCAGACGGTGAGCTTGTGGCGCCCCTTGAGCCGCCTCGACTTCAAGATCGCCCGCCCCGACCGGGTCGACATGCGCTTGCGGAACCCATGGGTCTTCGCCCGCTTCCGGGTGTTCGGTTGGTAGGTGCGCTTCACGTGAATCCAGCCTTTCCGGTGCCTTTCCGGTGCTCGAGCGGCGACAGGAGCCGTCGGTCGCAGGGTTCATGCCGCAGTCCTCCGGCAAGGATCCCAGCCGGCAGCAAGGATCGATCCCGTCCGGCGGCACCGAGTCGTCCAATGTTAGCGGCGATTCGGGGATCGCCTCTAGTCGGGCGTCGGCCCCGCGGTGTACGTTCGATCCAATTACCCGCACCGAGGATCGTTCCGTATTTCGTGGCTCGACGCCGAGGGTGGACGTGGGCGAGGGGGAGAAGGGGCGAGCGGACAGGGCGGTGACGCAGGCTGGAGATCTCTGGACGAAGTGCTCGGATTCTCTGCGGGACCAGGTCTCGGAGAGCACATGGCAGCTGTGGCTGTCCGGGATCGAGCCGGTCTCGTTCGACGACGGGGTCTTCGTCCTGTCCGTCCCCAACGGGCTTGATCCGGGAACGGGTCGAGTCGCGCTACCTGCCCATGATCGAGGACACGCTGGCCAACGAGGTGGGTGGACCGGTCCGCGGCCGTCTCGAGGTGCTGAGGCCGGCCCGGCGGTCCGCCGGACGATGTTCGACCAGGTCCTGGGCCATCCGGCGGAACCCGGTCTCGGATCGGTGACGGGATCGGCGCGGCCTACGACGGGGCCGGGCACCCGGCCGTCGACGGCGGGGGCGGGATCGGATCGGGGGCGGGGTGCGGGCGGCCTGCGGCTGGCCGGGGGCGCCGCGTCGGGTGGCGTCGGACGGGCACAGCGACCGGGTCCGACGGGACACGACGGACGCTCCCGGCATCGTGGACGCCAACATCGGAGCCCGCGGAGGCCAGCGGCAGGGACGGTCGGGAAGGCCCCGCCGTCCAGCTCGATGCCAAGTTCACCTTCGAGACCTTCGTGACCGCCTCGTCGAACCGCCTGGCCCACGCCGCCGCCCAGGCCGTGGCCGAGACGCCCGGCCGCTCCTACAACCCGCTCTTCATCTACGGACCCAGCGGTCTGGGCAAGACGCACCTGCTGCACGCCATCGGGAACTACGTCACCGAGAACTACGTCCGGCGCAAGGTCCTCTACGTCACGACCGAGACGTTCATGAACGACTTCGTCGACTCGCTGCGCACCTCGACCACGCTGGCCTTCAAGCGCCGCTACCGCGACTGCGACGTCCTGCTCATCGACGACGTGCAGTTCATGGAGCGCAAGGAGGGCCTCCAGGAGGAGTTCTTCCACACCTACAACGACCTCAAGGGCGCATCCAAGCAGATCGTCCTCACCTCGGACCGCCCGCCCAAGTCGATCGAGACGCTCGAGGACAGGCTGCGCAGCCGCTTCCTCTCGGGTCTCATCACCGAGATCGACCCACCCGACCTCGAGACGCGCCTGGCCATCCTCCGCTCCAAGTGCATGAGCGAGCACCAGGACGTCCCCGACGACGTCCTCGAGTTCATCGCCTCGCACGTCAAGGACAACATCCGTGAGCTCGAGGGCGCGCTCATCCGCATCTGCGCCTTCGCCAAGCTCAACCACCAGCCCATTTCGCTCACCCAGGCCGAGGACGTCCTCTCCGACCTGGTCCTCGCCGGCGAGCCGCGGCGCATCTCACCCCAGTCCATCATCGAGACCGTCGCGGCCAGCTACGGCTTCTCCGTCGAGGCGCTGTGCGGGCCCGAGCCGCACGCGCCCCCTGGTCACGGCGCGCCAGGTGGCCATGTACCTCACCCGGGAGCTGACGGACTACAGCTATCCCGCCATCGGCCGGGTGTTCGGCAAGCGGGACCACACCACGGTCATCCACGCCGTCGACAAGATCGCCGGCCAGATGCAGGAGCGACGCCAGATCTACGAACAGGTCACCGAGCTGATCCAGAAGATCCGTGCCGGCACGACCTGAGCCGCACCGCCCGGCCGCCGACCTCGGGTCACGACGGCACGACCTGTGGACGCGGTGCGGCAAGCCTGGGGACGACCGCCCCCGCGTCCCCAGCCCGGCGCGGCGGCCCCACGTGCCGTCCCCACCGGGGCCATGCCGGCCACACCCCGCTGGGGAGAGCGCGACACCGCCGACCAGGGCAGTGGGTCCGCGTCCACAATCCACAGGCCTTATTACCTTTACCCCGACCATATACATCCCTCTCCACGTCGAAATGTCAGGGCGCACCGACTCTCGAAAGGACGCCCACCGTTGAAATTCCGATCCGAGCGCGACGCCCTGGTCGACATGCTGGCGACGGCCGGCCGTGCCGTCGGAGGACGCGGCGGCTCGTCGCCGGTGCTCCTGGGCGTGCTCGTGACCTGTGCCGGGAACACACTCAGCGTCACCGGGACCGACCTCGACCTCACCATCGTGGTCACCGGGGAGGTCATCGGCATCGAGGACGGCAGCTGTGTGGTCCCGGCCCGCCTGGCGACCGACATCGTGCGCCGTCTGGAGCCCGGCGCCGTGACCTTCGCCGACGGCGGTGAGCAGATCACGATCTCGGCCGCCCGGTCGACCTTCAAGTTGCACACCTATCCCGTCGTGGAGTTCCCGCCGGTCGGCCGGACCAAGGAGCCGATCACGCACCTGCCCGAGGTGGCGCTCGGAGAGGCGGTCCGCCAGGTGGTCCGGGCCGCCTCCCACGACGACGGCCGGCCCGCTGTTGACCGGCGTGCTGGTCTCCCACATCGAGGGGTCGCTCCGCCTGGTGGCGACCGACTCGTACCGCATGGCGATGCGCGACCTGCCCGGAACGAGCCTCATCCCCGGCGAGGAGGACCTCCTCGTCCCCGCCCGGGCGCTCTCCGAGCTGCAGCGGCTGCCCGCAGGAGCGATCACCGAGGAGGTCGGAGACGGGCCGCGTCGGCGTCGCCGCCAGCGCCAGCGAGATCACGTTCTGGCAGGGCAACGTCCAGATCAGCACCCGCCTGCTGGAGGGGCGCTATCCGGACTACAAGCAGCTGATCCCGGACCACTATCCCAACCGGCTGCATCTCGGGCAAGGAGACCTTCGTCGCCGCCTTGCGCCGGGTCCAGCTCCTGGTCCGGGACAACACCACGCCGGTCCGGCTGTCGATGCGGTCGGGCGGCGTGGATCTGAGTGTGCAGAGCCAGGATGTCGGCGACGCCGCGGAGACGGTCGACGGCGACTACACGGGCGAGGATCTCGTGATCGCCTTCAACCCCTCGTACCTGATCGACGGGGTCGAGGCGGTCACCGGCGACGAGGTCATCGTCGAGACGGCGGACGCGTCGCGGGCCGCCACGGTGCACGGCGCGGACGACGACCCGTTCCGCTACCTGCTCATGCCCGTCCGGGTCTCCTGAGCGCCCCGACGGTCCGGTGCGGTGACCCTCAGTCGACTCGAGCTGGTCGACTTCCGTCTCTTCGCCTCCGCCGTGTTCGTCGCCCGCGCCGGAGGGCACCACGGTGATCACGGGTGCGAACGGGACGGGCAAGACCAGCGTGCTCGAGGCGTACGCCTACCTCGGCACCCACCGCTCGTTCCGTGGCGCGCCGCTCGAGGCCCTGGTGCGTGACGGCGCCGACGCGCGCCATCGTGCGCGCCGAGCTGGTCGACGAAGGGGCCCCGACGCTGGTCGACGCCGAGCTCGTCGCGGGCGGGCGCAGCCGCACCTTCGTGAACCGCAAGCCGTCGCGGCTCGCCGGACACGGCCGCCGCCGCTCCCTGCACCGTGTTCTCCCCCGAAGACCTCGCGCTCGTCGCGGGCGGCCCGAAGGGCCGCCGGGACCTCCTCGACGACGCCCTGGCGCTGCTCGACGCCGAGGGAGCCCGGGCGGCCGACGACGTCGAGCGGGTGCTGCGCCAGCGCGCCGCCCTGTTGCGCCAGGTCGGGCGGGCGCGCCAACCCCGGGCCCGAGACTCACCACGCTCGACGTCTGGGACCAGCGGCTCGCCGACGCCGGCAAGATCCTCGTCGCGGCCCGGGAACGCCTGGCGGCCGACGCTCGGGCCCGGCGTCGCCGCGACCTACGGGCGCCTGGCCGGGATCCCGGACGGTGCCGACGCCGGGTCGCCGACGGAGGACGAGGACGCCCGTCACCGCGACCTACCAGCGGAGCTGGGAGGGCGACCTTCAGGCGGCCCTGGCGGCCAGCCGGACCGACGACCTGCGGCGCGGCGTCAACACGGTGGGGCCGCACCGTGACGACCTGGTGGTCCACCTCGACGGTCGCCCGGCGCGCACCCACGCGTCGCAGGGCGAGCAGCGCTGCCTGGCGCTGGCCCTGCGCCTCAGCCTCCACGCCGTCGTCCGCGAGCGCACGACCCTGCGACCGACGTTGCTCCTCGACGACGTCTTCTCCGAGCTCGACCCGGCGCGCAGCCGGGCCCTGGTGGCCGAGCTCCCGGCCGGCCAGGCCATCCTCACGACGGCCTCCCCCGTGCCGTCCGGGGTCACGGTGGCGTCGCTGGTCGAGGTGGGCGATCTGGTGCCGCGATGAGCCGAGGACGGCCGGAATGCGGGCGCGGCTGGCCGGGGGCCGGGTCCGCGCCCGTTGGCCGACTCCATGGCCTCCCTCCTCGGACGGCTCGGCGCACCCGCCTCGGCGTCGACCATGGAGGCGCTCTTCGCGCGCTGGGAGGACCTGGCCGGCCCTGAGCTCGCGGCGCACGTCCGGCCCCGTCGCGTCGACGGGGCGGTCCTCGTCCTGGCCGCCGATCACCCTGCTTGGGCCACCCGGGCGCGCCTCGGATCCGGCCGGATCCTCGAGCTGGTGAGGTCCTCCGGGGGGTCGGGGATCACGCGGATCGAGGTCGTCATCGAGCGCGTCTGAGCCCGCGTCGGGCGACCGTTCGGAGATGCCGAATTGGCACGTCGTTCGGGTAGAATGGTGCGTTCGCATCGAAAGGCCGGGGTGACGAGTTCGGGGCTTCGATTCGCACCACGAAGACCTATGTTCTGAAAGGACGCGCCTGTGGCAGTAAAGGTGGACGAGACACCGGGGGGGATCGTACGGCGAGGCCGACATCACCATCCTCGAAGGGCTCGAGGCGGTGCGCAAGCGTCCCGGGATGTACATCGGCTCCACCGGTCCGAGCGGGCTGCACCACCTGGTATGGGAGGTCGTCGACAACTCGGTCGACGAGGCCATGGCAGGGCCTGGCCACCCGCATCGACGTGACGATCCTGGCCGACGGGGGCTGCCGCGTGGCCGACAACGGCGCCGGCATCCCGGTCGGGCCCCACCCCAAGTACCCCAAGGTCTCGACGGCCGAGATCGTCCTGACCACGCTGCACGCCGGTGGGAAGTTCGGCGGCAAGGGCTACAAGGTCTCGGGTGGCCTGCACGGCGTCGGGGTCTCGGTGGTCAACGCCCTCTCGAGCCGGCTGCTCCTCGAGATCGACCGCGACGGCCAGCACTGGGTGGCCGAGTTCGAGAAGGGCGGCAAGCTCAAGCAGAAGGTGACCGACGACCGGGCCGGCGCCCAAGGACCGCAGCACGGGTGAATCCCGGACGGGCACGACCGTCACGTTCTGGCCCGACGCCTCCGTCTTCGACGAGACCGAGTTCCGGGCGCAGACCATCGTCGAGCGGCTGCAGATCATGGCCTTCTTGAACAAGGGCCTCGAGATCCGCTTCGTCGACGAGCGCACGGACCCGGTGACGAAGACGACCTTCCGGTACAACGGCGGCATCGTCGACTTCGTCAAGCACCTCAACGCGTCGAAGGAGTCGCTGTTCCGCAAGGTGGCGTCCTTCGAGCAGTCCGAGGAAGGCGCAGGAGGTGGAGATCGCGCTGCAGTGGAACACCGGCTACCACGAGTCGATCCACTCCTTCGCCAACGGCATCTCGACGATCGAGGGCGGCATGCACGACGAGGGCTTCTCCAAGTCGCTCACCAACGTGGTCAACCGCTACGCCCGCGCCCGGAACCTCTTGAAGGAGAAGGAGGAGAACCTCAAGGGCGAGGACATCCGCGAGGGGCTCACGGCCATCATCTCGGTGCGCCTGCGCGACCCGCAGTTCGAGGGCCAGACCAAGGCCAAGCTCGGCAACGCCAGTCCATCCGCTCGCTCGTCGAGCGCACCACCAACGAGAAGCTGCCGAGTGGCTCGAGGAGAACCCGCGCGAGGCGAACCAGATCGTGCAGAAGTCGACGCAGGCGGCCCGGGCCCGTATGGCGGCCCAGGGGGCGCGCGACCTGACCCGGCGCAAGTCGGCGCTCGACGGCGCGGGGCTGCCCGGGAAAGCTGGTCGACTGCTCGTCGCGCGACCCGCGCGAGTCCGAGCTCTTCATCGTCGAGGGCAACTCGGCCGGCGGCTCGGCCAAGGACGCGCGCAACCCGGTGACCCAGGCCATCCTGCCCATCCGGGGCAAGATCCTGAACGTCGAGCGGGCCCGCATCGACAAGATGCTGAAGAACGCCGAGATCCAGGCGCTGATCTCGGCCATCGGCGCCGGCCTGGCCGAGGAGTTCGACGTCGCGAAGATCCGCTACCACAAGGTGATCATGCTGGCCGACGCCGACGTCGACGGCAGCCACATCCGCACGCTGCTGCTCACGTTCTTCTTCCGCCAGATGAAGCCGCTGGTCGAGGGCGGCTTCGTCTACGTGGCCCAGCCGCCGCTGTACTCGACGCTGGTCGGCAAGGAGAAGGTGTACCTGAAGGACGACGCCGCCAAGGCGGCGTTCCTGGCCGAGCACCCCGACCACAAGCACGAGTTCAACCGCTGAAGGGCCTGGGCGAGATGGACTTCGCACGAGCTGCGGGACACGACCATGGACCCGGCGCAGCCGTTCGCTGCTGCAGGTCAGCGTGGAGCAGGCGGCGCTGGCCGACGAGGTCTGCTCGATCCTGATGGGCGACGACGTCGAGCTGCGCCGCCATTTCATCCAGACGAACGCCAAAGACGTCCGCTTCCTCGACATCTGAGCGGACGGCGAGGAAGTAGCGAAAGACATGCCACGCCAGTCGACACGCGGGACGGGCCGCGGCGGAGCCGGGTTCGGGCGGCGGGCAACGCGGCACCGCCCGGCGACGAGCCGCCGTCGGCGGTTCCATCGAACCCATCGAGATCCAGGAGGAGATGGAGCGCTCGTTCCTCGAGTACTCGATGTCGGTCATCGTCTCCCGGGCCCTGCCCGACGTGCGCGACGGGCTCAAGCCGGTGCACCGCCGGATCCTCTACTCCATGTTCGACAACGGGCTGCGCCCGGACCGGCCGCACAACAAGTGCGCCAAGGTGGTCGGCGACGTCATGGGGACGTACCACCCCCACGGCGACTCGGCCATCTACGAGGCGCTGGCCCGGATGGTCCAGGAGTTCTGGCTGCGCCACCCGCTCATCGACGGCCACGGCAGCTTCGGCGGCCGGGGTCCCGACGACGGGCCGGCCGCCATGCGCTACACCGAGTGCCGGCTGGCGCCGCTGGCGCTCGAGCTCATGGCCGACATCGACGAGGAGACCGTCGACTTGGTGGCCAACTACGACGGCTCCGCCGTCGAGCCGGTCGTGCTGCCGGTCGCGCTTCCCCAACCTGCTGGTCAACGGCTCGCAGGGCATCGCCGTCGGCATGGCGACCAACATCCCGCCGCACAACATGGGCGAGGTCATCGACGCCGCCATCCACGTGCTCCACCACCCCGAGGCCACCCCCGACGACCTGATGCAGTTCGTCAAGGGACCGGACTTCCCGACCGGCGCGCTGATCCTCGGGCGCCAGGGCATCCTCGACGCCTACCGGACCGGGCGGGGCTCGATCAAGATGCGGGCCGTGGCGGAGATCGAAGAGGGCCGCGCCGGCGACCGCATCGTCGTCACCGAGCTGCCGTACCAGACCTCGGTCGAGGTCATCGAGCAGAAGATCACCGACCTGGTCGCGCGCGGGCGACCTCGACGGCATCAGCGAGCTGCGCAACGCTTCGGCCAGCCAGCAGCCGCGCCTGGTCATCGAGCTCAAGCGCGACGCCAACGCCAACGTCGTGCTCAACAACCTCTTCAAGCACACCCCGCTGCAGACGAGCTTCGGGGTCAACATGCTGGCCCTGGTCGACGGCGTGCCCCGCACGCTGAACCTGGCCCAGGCGCTCTCGCACTACGTCGACCACCAGATCGAGGTCGTCACGCCGGCGTTCGCAGTTCCGGCTGGACAAGGCCCGCGACCGAGCCCACATCGTCGAGGGCCTGCTGCGGGCCATCGACATGCTCGACGCCGTCATCGCCACCATCCGGGCCTCGGACGACCGCCCGGCGGCGCGCGACCTCGCTCATGGCCGAGCCCTTCTCCTTCACCGAGGTGCAGGCCAACCACATCCTCGACATGACGCTGGGCCGGCTGACCCGGCTCGGGCGCACCGAGCTCGAGGAGGAGATGGCCCAGCTGCTCGCCACCATCGCCGAGCTCGAGGCGATCCTCGCCGACGACGCCAAGCTGCGCGGCGTGATCGAGACCGAGATGACCGCGATCCGGGACAAGTACGCCAACCCGCGGCGCAGCGTCGTCACCCACGATCCCGGCGAGCTCGGCGTCGAGGACCTGATCGACGACGAGGAGATCGTCGTGACCATGACCCGGGCCGGCTACATCAAGTCGGTGGCGGCGGCGGCCTTCCGCACCCAGGGCCGCGGCGGCCGCGGCGTCCAGGGGGCGCGGCTCAAGGAGGAGGACCTGGTCAGCCAGGTCGTGCACACCTCGGCCCACGCCTTCCTGCTGCTCTTCTCCAACCAGGGCAAGGTCTACCGCCTGCGCGGCCACGAGATCCCGATGAAGGACCGCACCGCGCGCGGCACGGCGGCGGTCAACCTGGTGCCGCTGGCCCGCAACGAGACGATCACGGCCATCGTCGCGACGCGCGAGTTCTCACCCGACCAGTTCCTGGTGTTCGCCACCGCGCAGGGCCAGGTGAAGAAGACGGCGTTGAGCGAGTACGACAAGTCGCGGCGCGAGGGGTTCATCGCCATCAACCTGCGCGACGGCGACGAGCTGGTGCGGGTGGTGGCCACCTCGGGCGACGACGACATGTTCGAGGTGACGCGCAACGGCATGACCATCCGCTTCACCGAGGAGGACGTGCGCGCCGATGGGCCGCGACGCGGCCGGCGTGCGCGGCATCCGGCTGCGCGCAGGGCGACGACGTCGTGTCGTGCGACGTGGCCGCCGACGACACCGACATCCTGATCGTGACCGACGCCGGCTACGGCAAGCGGACCAAGCTCGAGCGCTTCAACCGCCAGGCCCGCGGCGGCCAGGGAGTGCGAGGCATCAGGCTGACCGGGCACGCGGGGTACGGTCGTCGCCGCCTTCATGGTCGCCCTGGACGAGGAGATCCTGCTCGTCTCCTCCGGCGGGGTGGTCATCCGCACCGCAGGCGCGCGAGATCGCCTCCCAGGGGCGCGACGCCACCGGGGTCCGGGTGATGAACCTCGACGACGGGCCAGACCGTCGCGGCGGTGGCCCGGGTGGCGGCCGGAGCCGAGGAGGACTGAGGGGCGGCCCGCCGGCAGGCTCGGCGGAGCGGCTCAGAACAGTTTGATGGAGCCGAGCGGCCAGATCCGCAGGTCGACCTTGCCGACGATGAGTGACTTGGAGATCGGTCCCCACCAGCGGCTGTCGCACGAGTCGGTCCGGTTGTCGCCCATGACGAAGTAGTCCCCGGTTGGGACACGGTAGGGGTGGGCGAGGTTGTAGGCGCGTTCCCCGGCGGACCCGGCTCGGTCACACCTTGATCCGAAGCGGGTAGCCACGACTCGTCGAGGCGCTTGCCGTCGATGTACACGTAGCCGCCCGACACCGAGACGGCGTCGCCCGGCAATCCGATGACGCGCTTGACGAGGTCGTTGACCTCCGGCCCCCCGCAGTTCTCGACCGGCGGGCGGGAGAAGACGACGATGTCCCCTCGCGTACACGAGTGCAGGTGATAGCTGAGCTTGTTGACGAGGATGCGGTCCCCGATCTGCAGGGTCGGCTCCATGGAACCCGAGGGGATGAAGAAGGTCTGCACCACGAAGGTGCGGAGCAGGATGGCGACGAGGACGGCGATGACCACGACGAGCCAGTCCCTCGACGACCCAGCGCGAGCGCTTCGGCGGTGGACCTTCGCCGCCGGTGCGGGCCGGCTCCGCCTCGGCCGGGCCGACCCCCCCGGCCCGGCCCCCGCCGGGGGCGTCGACGGCGAGCGCGGGCTCGCTGGGTTCGGGAGTCACCGCAGGCAGGCTAGACGGCGGGAGCGGGTCCGGGCGGATCGGGTCAGGTCGACCGGGCAGGTACGACCGAGGCCGTGTCGCGTCCCGAGCGGAGCAGCGCGCCGGGGAGGGCTCCCGTCGGGGCACCGTCACGGACGGTCTCCACCCCGTTGACCAGCACGCGGACGACCCCGTGGGAGCCCGCGTAGAGGCGCGGCGTACCGCCGGGCAGGTCGTGGACGAGGCGGGCCGGTTCGGAGTCGACGGTTTCGGGGTCGAAGATCACGAGGTCGGCTGCGTAGCCCGGGGATACCAGGCCGCGGTCGCGCAGGCCGAAGAGCGCCGCAGGCTGTCCCGTCATCATGTGCACCGCCTGCTCCACCGGGACGAGCTTGCGTCCGCGGAGGCAGTCCCCGAGGAAGGCGGTCGGGTAGCTGGACCCGCACATCCGATCGAGGTGCGCACCGGCGTCGGAGCCGCCGACCATCGCGCGAGGGTCGCTCCACAAGGCGGCCCTCATCGCCCACGTGGCCTCGGACCCGTCGTCGGTGTTCGGCCACAGGACCGTCCGCAGTTCGTCGGCCACGACGATGTCGAGCAGGGTGTCGAACGGAGCCGTGCCCCGTTCCTCGGCGATCTCGCCCACGGTGCGAAAGGCGCAGCCCTCGTTCGCCGGGGTGTACGTGTCGCCGATCACGTAGGTGCCCCAGTGGGACAGGCCGCGGAAGACGCCCGCCTCCTTGCTGCGGGCGCGCTCGTCCAGCATGGAGCGCACGGCCGGGTCGGACAGGCGGGCCCGGCGTTCGTCCTCGGGCAGGCCCATGACCTCGCCCCAGCCCGGGATGAGGAAGAGGGCGCAATGGGTGCGGAAGCTCATGTTCATCGGCACGAGTGTGGGCATGGTCAGCGCGACGATCCGGCCACCCGGCGGCGGCGGCGGCCGAGGACGCCGACGAGCTGGTGCTCGATGCGTTCGGCCGACCGCGCGTCGACCGTGAGGACGTTCCAGTTGAGCGGTCGCCCGGCGGTGACGCTCATGGCGGTCATGAGGTCGATCTCGTCGTCGCTGAACGAGTCGAGGCAGCCGTTGGTGATGTACTCGAGCGTGGTGCCCTCGTGGGCCGCCACCTCTTCGCAGAAGGCCAGCATCTCGCGGCGGTCGGCGTGGTAGGAGCTGACCGGTTGCCCGTCGCCGTCGCTAGTGTGTGCGCGACTGCGACGAGGAGAACCCGAGGCCGCCGGCCGAGAGGGACTCGTCCAGCAGCGCGCGCATGGCCGCGATCTCCTCGTCGGTCGCCACCTCCTGCCCGCGTGATGCCCCCAACACCTTGCGCCTGCAGCGCGCAGTGGCCGACGAGGAAGCCGGCGTTGACGCCCAGCCGGCCATCGAGCGCGTCCAGGTACTCGCCGAAGGTGGACCAGGTCCAGGGCACGCCGTGCTCGAGTGCGGCCAGGGGCATCCCCTCGACCTTGGCCATCATGCGACGGATGTAGTCCGCGTCCTCGGCGTTGATCGGGGCCAGCGTGAACCCGCAGTTCCCGCCGATCACCGTGGTGACGCCGTGGACGTTCGAGGGCGACGCGACGGGGTCCCAGAACAGCTGGGCGTCGTAGTGCGTGTGCGGGTCGACGATGCCGGGGGCCACCATGAGCCCGGTGGCGTCGAACTCGGCCTGCGCCGCCTCGTCGACCACCCCGACGGCAGCCACGCGGCCGTCCCGGATGCCCACGTCGGCCCGGACCGCGTCGGACCCGGTCCCGTCGATGAGCGTGCCGGAGCGGATGGCGTAATCGAGCATGGAACCTCCGGGAGCGGACGGCACCGGCACCCGGGAGGCGGGTGCGGGCAGGAAATCTGACGGCCCGTCAGCTTATCGCCGGCCCGATCCGGTGCCCGCTCCATCCGGCCGCCGCCCGTCCGGCCGCCGGCGGACCACTCCGTCGCAGGCCATCGGCCCTGTGGACGAGCTCTGCGTACCTGGCCAATCCCCACCTGTCGAGGCGAGTTCGTCCCCAAGTCATCCACAGCCTGTGCCCGAACCGACCGCTTGGGGGTCCTTCCCCGTGACCGCCGCCGCGTGCTTTGCTCACTGTCCGATCGAGCACCGCGTGCCGATGCTGAGCCTCCCGGCCACCGAGGGCGTGCTCCCGGGCCAGTTCCTCGAACAGGCCATCCGGGCCGGTTACGTGGACGCGGGCCGCTTCAAGATCCCGAGCGGCAACGTCCAGCCGGCCAGCCTCGACCTGCGGCTGGGGGAGCGGGCGCTGCGCATCCGCTGCAGCTTCCTGCCGGGCGCCGACTCGGTCGAGCGCAAGCTCAAGGACTACGTCCTCGACGAGATCGACCTCCGCGGCGACGGGGCCATGCTCGAGGCCCGCTGCCCGTACCTCGTGGAGCTGAAGGAGCGCCTCGACCTGCCCGCCGGCCTGCGAGGCAAGGCCAATCCCAAGAGCTCGACGGGTCGTATCGACGTGTTCACCCGCGTCATCACCGACTACAGCGACCGCTTCGACGAGGTGGCCCCGGGGTACTCCGGCCCCCTCTACCTCGAAGTGGTGCCGCTGTCGTTCGCCGTGCGGGTGAAGGAGGACCTGACGTTGAACCAGCTCAGGCTCTCCCTCGGACGGCCCTGGCTCAGCGACGACGAGGTCCGGGCGGCGCATGCGGTGATGCCCATCCTCTTCCGGCGGGGCGAGCCCGTGCCGGAGGAGAAGCTCGTGCTCTCGGACGGTCTGTTCCTCGGGCTCGACCTGCACGGGGACGATCGGGGCCAGGTGGGGCACAGCACGCGGGACAGTGCTCCACTGCTCGATCTGACCGCCGGACAGCCGAGCCGACCCGACCCCCTTCTGGGATCCGGTCTTTCGCGAGGAAGGGGACCGGCTCGTGCTCTCCCCGCGACGCTTCTACCTGCTGATGTCGGACGAGTCGGTGTGCATCCCGCCTTCACTGGCGGCCGAGATGACGGCCTACGACCCGACGAGCGGCGAGCTGCGGACGCACTACGCGGGTTTCTTCGACCCGGGGTTCGGATTCGACCCGACCGGGAGCTTCCGGGGCTCTCGGGCCGCGCTCGAGGTTCGGGCCCACGACGTGCCCTTCATGGTCGAGAACGGCCAGGCCGTGTGCAAGTTGACCTTCGAGCGGATGCTCGAGGAGCCGACCGCCCTCTACGGGTCCGGCATCGGGTCCTCGTACCAGCAGCAGGAGGAGACGCTGAGCCGGTACTTCAAGCGGACGTAGCGGCACGCGGCGGAGGGGCGCGGGTGGTAAGCCTGCGCCAGGCTCCCGGCGTACGGGAGCGTGAGCGAGGTCAACCATGAACTACACGAATCTGGGCTCCTCCGGCCTGCGGGTCTCGCGGGTCTGTCTCGGGATGATGGGCTTCGGCAACGGCAGCGACCGGGCCTGGGTGATCGACGAGGAGGCGGCCGAGCCCATCGTCCGTGCCGCGGTCGAAGGCGGTGTGACCTTCTTCGACACCGCCGACGCCTACTCGGGCGGGGCCAGCGAGGTGGCCACCGGGCGGCTGGTGCCGAAGTACCTCTGCCGCGACGAGGCGGTCGTCGCCACCAAGGTGTTCATGCCCGTCACCCCCGGAGAGAACGGCGGCGGACTCAGCCGCAAGCACGTGCTCTCGGGGATCGACGCGTCGCTCCGGCGCCTGGACATGGACTACGTGGACCTCTACCAGATCCACCGTTGGGACCCGCGGACTCCGATCGAGGAGACGATGGAGGCACTGCACGACGTCGTGCGAGCCGGCAAGGCGCGCTACATCGGCGCGAGCTCCATGTTCTCGTGGCAGTTCGCCAAGGCCCAGTACGTGGCCGAACGGCACGGGTGGACGAAGTTCGTCTCCATGCAGAACCACTACAACCTGATCTACCGGGAGGAGGAGCGGGAGATGATCCCGCTCTGCCTCGACCAGGGGGTGGGCTGCATCCCCTGGAGCCCACTGGCACGGGGTGTCCTGGCGGGGAACCGGTCCCGCGACGGAGGCCGGCACACCACACGCTCGAGCACCGACGCGTTCACCGACTACCTCTACGACCAGCCCACCGACTTCGACGTCGTGGACGCGGCGGCCGCGGTGGCGCAGACGCGCGACGTGCCCACGGCGCAGGTGGCGCTGGCCTGGCTCCTCTCCAAGCCCGGCGTGACGGCGCCCATCGTGGGTTCGACGAAGAAGGAGCACCTCGACGACGCGCTCGCGGCCGAACAGCTCTCGCTCACCGCGGCCGAGGTGGA
Source organism: uncultured Acidimicrobiaceae bacterium (assembly GCA_963767195.1). Taxonomy (GTDB): domain Bacteria; phylum Actinomycetota; class Acidimicrobiia; order Acidimicrobiales; family RAAP-2; genus Bog-473. The sequence continues at coordinate 404,325 of CAVYDA010000004.1, forward strand.
GCAGCTCGAGAAGCCCTACGTACCCCATCCTGTGCTCGGTCACTTCTGAGGTGCCGAGGACGGGCGGGTAGGGTCGGCGCCGAGAGGCACGGCAAGGGATCGGGGGTGGCATGCGGGTCGCGCTGACAGTGGGCGACTTCCTGGAGCGGGCGGCGCTCGTCTACGGGCAGCGCACGGCCGTGGTCGACGAGCCGGCCGCGCCGGGTTCGTGGGGGAGTCCGACGTACGCCGAGCTCGAGTCGAGGGCGCGTGGCATGGCGCTCGCCCTCGACGCGCTCGGGGTCGACCAGGGTGAGCGCGTGGCGATCGTGAGCCCGAACTCGGCCCGTTTCCTGGCGGCGTACTTCGGGGTCAGCGGCTACGGCCGCATCCTGGTGCCGATCAACTTCCGCCTTACCGCGGAGGAGATCGGGTACATCGTCGAGCACTCGGGGGCGTCGGTCCTCCTGTACGACCCCGAGCTGGCGGGCGAGGTGGACGACCATCAAGGTGGCGCACCGGTTCGCGCTCGACGGGCAGGAGGACGCCGCGCTCTTCGCGCCGGCCGAGGCGGGCCAGCAGCCACGAGCGTGGGAGCCCGACGAGGACGCCACGTGCTCGGTCAACTACACCTCGGGGACGACGGCGCGGCCCAAGGGGGTGCAGCTGACGCACCGCAACTGCTGGCTCAACGCCACGGTGTTCGGGTGGCACACCGGCGTGGACGACCGCGACGTGCTCCTCCACACGCTGCCGATGTTCCACTGCAACGGGTGGGGGATGCCCTACGCCGTGACGGGCATGGGCGGGACCGCACGTCGTCCTGCGCAAGGTCGACGGCGAGGAGATCCTCTCCCGGGTCGAACGCGACGGGGTCACGCTGCTGTGCGGCGCGCCCGCCGTGGTGGCGGCCATCCTGGGCGCCGCCGAGGCGAGGGTCGCCGAAGGCCGTGCGGTGCCAGGACGGGGCACGGTGCGCATGGTGGTGGCGGGCGCTCCGCCGCCGTCGAAGACGATCGAGCGGATCGAGACGCGAGCTGGGGTGGGAGTTCATTCAGATCTACGGGCTCACCGAGACGGCGCCGCTGCTCACCGTCAACCGTGCGCCCGGCGAGTGGGACGCCCTCGACGCCGGCGAGCGCTCCGTGCTGCTGGGCCGGGCCGGCGTGCCAGCGGTCGGGGTCCGGATCGACGTCGACGTCGACGGCGAGGTGCTGGCCCGGTCGAACCACGTGTTCAGCGGGTATTGGGAGCAGCCCGAAGCCACCGCGGCCGCGCTGGCGGGCGGCTGGTTCCACACGGGCGACGGCGGCTACCTCGACGACGCGTACCTGGTGATCTCGGACCGCAAGAAGGACGTGATCATCACGGGCGGCGAGAACGTCTCCTCCATCGAGGTCGAGGACTGCATCTACCAGCACCCGGCGGTGGCCGAGGTCGCCGTCATCGGGGTACCCGACGAGAAGTGGGGCGAGACGATCCTGGCGTTGGTCGTGGCGCGGCGAAGAGACGTCGGTGACCGAGGACGAGATCATTGCGCACTGCCGGGCGCGACTGGCCCACTTCAAGGCTCCGACGCGGGTCGAGGTGCGCACCGCGCTCGACCGCACGGCGACCGGAAAGCTGCAGAAGTACAAGCTGCGCCAGCCGTACTGGACGGGCCGGGAGCGCGCCGTCAACTGAACGAGCGCGCTGCGCCCGGCGCGCGTAGCCTTCGGTCGTGGCCCATCGGCTCGGCTCGATGGCCGTTCTCGTGGCCGGCCCAGCGTTGTGGTGCCTCGCTCCGGTCGCGGTGGCCAGCGCCCATTCGACGAAGTTCGTGTTCCAGGTCGACAGCACGACCGACGCCCACGACGCCAACCCGGGCGACGGGGCCTGCCGCACGTCGTTCGACACGTGCACGCTGCGCGCCGCTCTCGAAGAGGCCGACGCCCTCCCTGCGGGCAGCACGATCACCGTGGACGTGCCGGCGGGGGCCTACGACCTGAGCCTGGGCAGCCTCGAGGCCACGGCCGACACGGTGATCGTGTCGGGGGCGGGTCGGGCAGCGACCGTCGTGACCGCGGGCGGCGCGAGCCGAGTCCTCTTCGTGGGGGCGGGTGCCACGGTGACGGTCGACGGCCTGACGATCTCGCACGGCAACGCGGGCAATTCGGGCTACGGCGGGGGGATCGAGAGCGTCGGCATCCTGACGGTCGACCATACGGTGATCACCGGCAACAAGGCCGCCGCAGGCGGTGGCCTGGCCAACGCCGGGGGGACCCTGACGGTCGAGCACAGCGAGATCTCCCAGAACACCGATTCGGGTTACGGCGGGGCTGGGATCAACAACGGCGGACCGAGGAACGTACCCGGCACGGTGACGATCGAACACTCGACCCTGACCGACAACTTCGGGGGCGGTGATGGCGGGGCGATCCTCAACGGCCAGAACGGCCATCCGGCGACGGCCGAGGCGGCGGCCCTGCCGCCCGTGCGCGGCCGGAGCCCGGCGCCGCAGGCGGCGATCCACCTGGTGCTGACGGTGAGGGACAGCACGTTCACCGACAACCAGGCCGGTAACGGCGGAGGCGCTGTGGCCAACGACGGCGGCACGTTCTCGGCCTCCGGGAGCACGTTCGATTCCAACCGCGCCGGGGGCGCCATCGGCGGCGCGATCTCGAGCGGCTCCGGGTCGTTGTCCGTCTCGTCGAGCACGCTGGACGGCAACTACGCCTGTTACGGCGGGGGGATCGAGCTGTTCACGAACGGCACGTCGGGCACCCACTTGGTGACCCGGAGCACGTTGTCGGACAACCACGCCTGCGTCGGTGGCGGGTTGGACGTGTCGGGCTCGGCGACGGTGACCCAGAGCACGTTGACGGGCAACAGCGCCCCGACCGGGGCGGCGATGGATGTCGAAGGCTCGACCAGTTTTTCTCTGTCCGACAGCACGGTCAGCGCCAACACGGCCGATCCGGGCCAGGGGGCGGTGCAGACTTTTGCCTGCAGCACGGGCACGGTGTCGTTCGTGACGTTCGCGGGCAACTCCAACGCGCTCGACCTGTCGTGCCCCGACGTGATCGTCGTGGGCACGATCCTCTCCGGCTCGACCGCCGGCGCCAACTGCCCGGGCGCCGCTCCCACCGAGACCACCGGTTACAACCTCGACAGCGCCACGTCCTGCGCCCTCAGTCTCCCGACCGACCTGACGTCAACGCACGCCCGGCTCGGTCCGCTCGCCGCCCACGGGGGTCCGACCATGACCGCGGCCCTCAGGGCCGGCAGCCCCGCCATCGACCACGGGGGCACGGCGACGACGGGCTGCCCGGCCACCGACCAGCGCGGGGTGTCCCGCCCGCAGGGCCCCGCCTGTGACATCGGCGCGTTCGAGAAGAGGGTGGCCGGCTCAGACGGGGCGTCCTGAACGCTCCTCGAGCACGAGCGTTCCCCGCGGGGTGAGGGCCGCCGCGACCTCGCCCGACACGAGGCGCCGCAACGGGTCGCCCACGATCTGGCGGCGCCATCCCGAGTCGAGTCGACCGGGTTCGCCGCCGAGCAGCTTGGCGACGTCGGCGCGGGTCGCCAGGAGCGCCTGGTCGAAGTTCAGGTCGTCGGCAATTTCGGCGCACCAGCCCCGAACAGACCGCGACGGCCGCGGACGACGCCGGTGCCTCGCGACCCTCGCTGGGCAAGCGGAGTCGATCCGCTGGGAGCTCGAGCCCGCGGCGAACGGCCTCGAGGATCTCGGCCGCCCGGCCCTGGGCCAGGTGCCGCCCGTCGACACCGCGGGCGCGTCGCAGCTCCTCGGCGTTGTGCGGTGGGCGCTGTGAGATGGCCAGCAGCCCGAGGTCGGACAGCACGGTTCGCCGCGGCCGGTCCGAGGCGGCCGCCGTGCGCTCCCGCCACGCCGCCACCTCCTGGGCCACCCCGCGCGAGCGCCTCGGCATGCTGCGGATGTCGCCGAGCCTCCACCACGCTTCCTCGGGGTCGCGTAGGACGGCGCGGTCGGCCAAGACCGTGTCGCACTCGTCGAGGGCCCACTCGAGACGACCGATCTCCTGCAGCCGTTTCGTGAGGGCGGCCCGCAGCTCCAGGAGGTAGGCGACGTCGCTTACGGCGTACTCGAGCTGGCGGTCCGACATCGGGCGATGGATCCAGTCCGACAGCCGGTCGGCCTTGGGCAGCGCCACGTCGAGCACGGATTCGACCAGGCGCGACAGAGACGGTGTCGACATCCCGATGAAGCCCGCCGCGATCTGGGTGTCGAAGACGTTCGCGGGCGCGGCTCCGCACGCGGCGGTGAGGACGTCGAGGTCCTGCCCGGCGGCGTGGGCCACGGCGACGCCCGGCCCGGAGAAGACGCGGGCGAGCGGTGCGGGGTCGACGGCGAGCGGGTCGACGAGGGCGACGCCCCCGTCCCAGGCGAGCTGGATGAGCGCGAGGTGTGGCACGTACGTCCGCTCGGTGTGGAACTCGGTGTCGAGGCCGTAGCAGGGCGCGGCCGCCAGCACGTCGCAGAGCTCGTCGAGTGCGCCGGGTTCGACCACGAGGCTGAACGGGGCCGGTTCCGTCCGCCGCGCCGGCGCCCGACGGCCGCGGTCGGCTGCGCTCGTCATCGTCGGATCGGGGCGACGAGGTCCGACGCCCCCGGTTGCTCGTGGCGCACGGTTGGCGGGATGGTAGCGCGCCGTCGGTGTCGCCCGATCAGCGGGAGCGCCCCGACCTGCGAGAACGCGGTCCGATGTCGGGGCCTAGTCGAGATGGCGCCGGCGGGGCGCCGTCTCAAGTCAGGAGTATCGGCTCTACCGGTCGGGTCGGGCACAGGCGAGGCTGTGGACCCGTGTCGATGTACAGCGATCTCCTCGGTGGTCTGTGCGCAGACCTGGAGCCGCTCGGACTGCTCCCGTCTCGAGGTGAGTTGATCGTGATCCTGCTCCAGCGCCCCCGCCGCAGGGTCGAATCGTCCGACCGACACCATGGCCTGGCCGAGAACTTGGCACTCGAGCTCGACCACGACCGGATGCTGTTGCGGCTCTGCCAGGCGTTGGGGATCGAAACGAGCACGGCCCTCTTCGCCTGCCCGCTGCCCGAGCGCGAACGTCTCGAAGGTCTGCTCTGCGAGGCCGGCGTCGAGTACTGGACGCTCGACGACAACCGCTCCCTCGCCGCCCGCTGAGCCTCAGAACTCCCGCAGGCTCGCCCTGCGCTCGGCCAGCACGGCGGCGTAGACGGCCGCCTCGGTGCGCCGCCTCATGCCGAGCTTGGAGAGCAGGCTCGACACGTAGTTCTTCACCGTCGCCTCGGCGAGGTACAGCTCCCGTGCGATCTGCCGGTTGGACTGCCCCTGCGCGATGAACTCCAAGACCCGGCGCTCCTGCGGAGTGAGCACCGTGAGGCGCGACTCCGCTTCCTTGTCCTTGCGCAGGCGGTCGAACAACTCCTGGGTCAGGTCGGGGTCGAGCAGCGACACCCCCTCGCTCACGCGCCGGATGTCACCGAGCAGGTCGCCGCTCCCGACTTCTTTGAGGATGTAGCCGGAGGCCCCGGCCATGATGGAGGAGAACAGCGCTTCGTCGTCGGAGTACGAGGTCAGCATCAGGGAACGGACGAAGGGCGCGCTGGAGTGGATCTCGCGGCACACCTCAATGCCGTTGCCGTCGGGCAGACGCACGTCGAGAATCGCGACGTCCGGATTCAGTTGGCCGATCAACCGCAAGCCGTCGCGCGCGGTGCCTGCTTCTCCGACGACTTCCATGTCGTCCTCGTCATGGAGGAGTGTGCGCAGACCCGTACGCACGAGCTCGTGGTCGTCGAGCACGAACACCCTGATCCCCACGGAGCCATACTGCCACGGGAAACTGCGGTTTCCGACGTTTGCCGCGGCGCCGCGATGTGACAAAGTGTCACGTCGGCGGTGCGACGGTGTGCGCACGCGGTCACGTCGGTGTCGTACCAACGTTCGTTCGTTCCGCACGCGAACGCGGTGGGTAGCCTGTCGATCGTGCAGCCGTTCGACCGGATTGCCGACCCCGCGAAGCTTCGGCGACTGGTCCAGGCGGTGCTCATCCTCGACGCGGAGCTCGACTTGCCCGTCGTGCTTCGTCGCATCGTGGAGGTGGCGTGCGACCTCGTCGGCGCCCGATACGGTGCGCTCGGCGTCCTGACCCGCGACGGACGCGCCCTGGACCAGTTCCGTACCGTCGGGCTCAGTGAGCAGGACGAGCAAGTGATCGGGCCGCGGCCCACCGGCCGGGGCGTGCTGGGCACACTTATCGCCGACGAGAAGCCGCTTCGACTGGCGAACATCGCCGACCACGAGGACAGCTTCGGGATCCCGGCGCACCATCCGGCGATGTCGTCCTTTCTCGGGGTACCGGTCCGCGTCCACGGCGAGGTGTACGGGAACCTGTACCTCACCAACAAGACGACTGCCGCCGAGTTCTCCGAAGACGACGAGGAGCTGGCCCTCGCGCTGGCGTTCGCAGCCGGCGTCGCCATAGAGAACGCGCGGCTGCACTCGCTCGTCCGGGATCACGCCCTGATGGAGGACCGTGACCGCATCGCGCGCGACCTCCACGATTCGGTGATTCAGCGGCTGTTCGCCATCGGGCTCTCCCTCCAGGGCACCGCCCGCCTGGTGGGGCGGACCGAAGCGGTGACCAGGATTGGTGAGGCCATAGAGAGCATCGACGCGACGATCCGCGAGCTCCGCAAGGCGATCTTCGACATGGAGCAGACCAATCAGGAGGATGGTCTGTACTCCAAGGTGCTCAATCTCGTCCACGAGCTCAGTCCGACTCTCGGTCTCGACCCGAGGGTCTCCGTCGCCGGTCCGGTCGATCGCGTCGCGACCGGTCCGGTGACCGACGCGGTGCTCGCCGTCCTGCGGGAGGCCCTGACCAACGTGGCCAAGCACGCGCGCGTCGGAGGTCGCGATCCTGATCTCCGCGGGCGACGAGCTGCGCGTCGTCGTCGCCGACGACGGCGACGGCATCGAAGGGCCGCCGGGGGAGGGGCTCGGCCTCAACAACATGTGCCAGCGGGCCGAACGGCTCGGGGGCAGCATGGAGGTCGGGCGGTCGCGCGAGGGAGGCACGCCGCCTGGTGTGGCACGTGCCGTTCGGTTCGTCGCCGAAGGTCCTCAGCGGTTCTTCCGTGATGTAGTCGACCCGCCGGACGTAGCATGAGCCGAGAGGCGACGGTGCGAAAGGGGAGGGCATGACCACGACCGCGGAAACGGCACCGACCCCGACGCACGACCGCCTCAGAGCGGCGTTCGTGACCCGGCAGCTTTCGCACTACCCGGACACTTGGCCACGGATCGGCTACCTGGGCATCGTCGTCCTCACGACGATCATGCTCTATTACCTCTATTACGTGGAGGGTGCGGTCACTCCGCTGCTCCTGCCGTACTACCACATGTCGTTCCAGTTCTTCCTGTACCTGCTGGTCGTTTCCAACGCCATCGGTGCGTTCAGCGCGTTCATCGGCGGGCTCTCCGACCGGATCGGCCGGGCCAACCTGACGATCTACGGGACGCTGGTGGTAGCGCTCATTCAGCTCTTCGCCATCCCGCACATCCACGACAAATGGTGGTTCGCCGCCTCGTACTGCGTCATCGGCTTCGTGGAGGGCGTGATCCTCGTGTCGACGCCCGCGCTGATGCGGGACTTCTCCCCGCAGCTCGGTCGTGGGGCCGCCATGGGCTTCTGGGCCCTGGGCCCGACCATGGGCGCCCTGGCGGCCAGCCTGGTGGCGACGCACACCTTGACCCACCTCAGGCCGTGGCAGGACCAGTTCATCATTTCGGGGATCGTCTGCCTCGGCGTGGTGGTGATCGCCTTCCTCTTCCTCCGTGAGCTCTCGCCGCAATTGCGCGACCAGCTGATGGTGACCGAACGCGAGCGCGCGCTCGTCGAGGCGCGGGCGCGGGGAATCGACGTGCACAAGTCGACGGTCCACCCCATTCGCTCCATGATGAAGATCGACCTGATCGCCTCGTCCGTGGCCATTTCGCTGTTCCTGCTCTTCTACTTCGCATCGGTCAGCGTGCTGACCATCTACTGGGTCGTCGTCTACAACCGCTCCACACCGGACGCCAACGGCATCAACGTCTGGTATGCCGCCTTCCTCTCCGGCGGCCTGGTTCTGGCGGGGGTGCTGTCCGACTTTGCGCGGGTCCGCAAGCCGTTCATGATGCTCGGCGCCCTCGGGGCCATCGTGATGATGGTGTTCCTGATCATGCAGACGGACCATCCGCATACGGGTTACTACGCCAACGTGCTGGTGATCGTGCTGCTGGCGCTCGCCATTTCGTGCGCCTACGCGCCGTGGATGGCGAACTACACCGAGCAAGTCGAGTCGCACAACCCCGCGCTCACCGCGTCGGGACTGGCCATCTGGGGTTGGATCCTGCGTATCACGGTCGCGCTCTCGTTCCTGGTCCTGCCCTACGTGATCACGACGTCGACGGTCCTCGTCGACAACCAGGACGCGGCGACGGCGCTCCAGGCCATTCAGGCGGCCCAGCCGTATTCGCCGTCGACGACCGCCTGCGCCAGCTCCCCCGCGCCCGTTTCGGTGATCGCGGGCCTGCGGGCGACGGGGCAAGCGGGGCCCGACACCCTCGCCACGGTGCTGCAGGCCTGCAACAGCACCCACAACCTGCTCAAGGCGGTGGATGCCGCGGGCGGACTGACGAACCCGCAGGTGCAAGGCCTCCTGGCGTACCAGCCCCTCGCCCTCGACGTCGTCCACGGCACACCGGTCAGCCAGGGGACGATCGCGGCCAAGGTCGGTGTCCACTCCCAGGACCTGGCGAACCTGCTGGTGGCCGAGCAGAAGTTGGTCCCGGCCCAGAAGGCGTCGCCCGGCGAATGGAAACGCTGGTGGACGGTGTGCCTGGCCGGCCAGGCGGTCTTCGCGCTGCTCATCTTCACCATGCGGGGGCGCTGGAGCCCACGGGCCGCCAAGCGCGACTTCGACGAGCACGAGCAGATGGTGAACCGGGAGCTGGCCAAGCTCGTCGAGGAGCCCGCCGCCAGCCCGGTCGCCTGACCGCAAGGCCGCGCGGCTCCACCGGCTCCGAGCGAACAACCCGTCGGGTGCGAACCGTCCTCGCCACCGCTCTGCTCGAGGTGGCGGTGGGCGCCGATCCGTGGCTGCTGAGCTTCCTCGGCCCGGACCTGCATCAGGCCGAGCCTTTCGCCTTCACCACCGGTGGGCGCTGGCCGCCCGGGCCGCTGCCGCCGGGCGACGACGACCCCGACGTGGGCGGGGACTGGCGTACGGTCGGGCGCGTCGTGGACGAGGTGCTCGACGACCAGGTGTACCGGGCCACCGTGGCCACGGACGACGGAGCGCCGGCCGAGGCGCGCGTCACGGTCCGGCTCGTCGACGAGGGCACCGTGTCGGTGTCGGTCGCGGCCGACGGCGCCGCCGTCTGTCGCCAGGTGTTCGCGGCCGAAGCGGGTGAACGGTTCCTCGGCTTCGGCGAGCGCTCCCACGCCGTGGGCCTCGAGCGGGGCGTCGTCGAGCACTACGTGGGGGAGGGCCCCTACCAGCCCGACGAGTACCAGTTCCTGGCCGGGACCGTCCCGCCCTGGGGTCTGCGCCGGCGACCCGATGCGACCTATTACCCCGTCCCGTGGGTGCTCTCGACGCGCGGCTACGGGCTGCTGGTCGAGCGCGACGAGGTGAGCTACGCCCGGTTCCGCACCGAGGCCGAGGACCGTTGGAGCGTCGACGTCGAGGCCGGGACCCTCGACTACGTCGTCTTCGCCGGTCCCACGCCGCTCGACGCCCTGGCCCGGTTCACCGCGCGCACCGGCCGTCAACCGGCCCCGGAACGTTGGTGGTTCGGGCCGTGGTACCAGAGCGGGCACGCCAACCACGTGGCGCTGGAGGAGGAGGTCCGACAAGCCGACGTCGTCCAGGCTGCGGGCGCCACGGTCTCGGCGGTGGAGACCCACTGCCGCTACCTCCCGCTCGGGCGAGGACCGCGGCTTCGAAGAGAGCGAGCGGGCTCGGACCGAGATGTTCCACCGGCGCGGGCTGGCTGCCTTGACGTATCTCAATCCGCTGGTGGGCCGCGAGTACACCGAGGCGTTCGCCGCGGCGGAGGAAGCGGGCGCGCTGCTCCGCCGCCGCGGCGGCGAGACCTACGTCTTCGAGGCCTACGCCGGCGGGCGCGAGCCGCCGCACACGGACGAGACGCAGTACGACTTCACCCACCCGGCGGCGCGTCAAGCGTGGGCGCGGGTGGCGGAGCGCGCCGTCGCCGCCGGGTACGACGGATGGATGGAGGACTTCGGCGAGTACACGCCGCTCGACGCGGTCGCCTCCGACGGCTCCACCGGGACCGCCTTGCACAACCGCTATCCGAAGCTGTTCCACGCCGCGGCGGACGCGGCAGCGCAAGAGCTCGGGTCCAGGCAGGGCCGGAGATTGGCCCGCTTCGCGCGGTCGGGTTGGACGGGCTCGGCGGCCTCGACCCCCATCGTCTGGGGCGGAGATCCGACGACCTCGTGGGGGTTCGACGGCTTGGCCAGCGCAGTGATCGAAGGGCTGACGATGGGGGCGAGTGGGGTGGCCATGTGGGGGAGCGACATCGGCGGGTTCTTCTCGCTCGGCCGCCGGCTCACCCCCGAGCTCCTGATCCGCTGGATCCAGTTCGCCGCCTTCTGCCCGGTCATGCGTACGAAGGCCGGTGGTATCGAGTTCCCCGCCTACGAGAGGCCGCAGGTCTGGGATCCGGACATCCTGCCCCACTGGGTGCGCTGGACCCGCTGGCACACGCGCCTGAGCGAGTACCTGATGGAGGCGCACGGGACCTACCGCCGCACCGGCCGCCCGATCATGTGCGCGCTCGAGCTCGAGCATCCCGGCATCGGTCCGGTGGACGACCAGTACCTCTTCGGACCGGATCTCCTCGTGGCCCCAGTGCTCGAGCCCGGCGCCGTCTCACGCCGGGTGGTCGTGCCACCGGGGCGCTGGAATCCCCTGTTCGTCGAGGGCCCGCCGCTCGAGGGTCCCGGGGACGCCGAGCTGCCCGTCACGGCGGAGGACATCCCGGTCTTCGTCCGGGCCGGCGCGGTCCTGCCCCTCCGCCCTGACGACGGTCGCTCGATCGGCCCCTACGCTCCCGGGGCGCCACCGGGTTGAGGCCGCAACAGGGGCCGGTTCAGCTCGGGTCGGACGCCTGACGGTCGAGGTACGCGGCCAGCTCGACGACGAGGTCCTCGGCGTCAGCCCGCGCGCCGTCGATGAAGCTCGACTTGCGCCGGCGGAGGAACGGGGCTGCCGATCAGGTACATGCCGGGCGAGTCGACGACGCCTCCGTCGTGGCGGATCATGCCCTTGGGGTCGAGCACGTCGACGTCGAGCCACGAGTAGTCGGGGCGAAAGCCCGTGGCCCAGATGATGGTCTCGATCTCCCCGCTGTTGAGGTCGAGGCCGAGGGGCGGCGAGGCGTCGACCGCCGTCGGCTCGAACCGGTGCGGCGGTGGCACCGAGTCGTCGAGGCCGTTGGCCGCCGCCCACTCGTCGATGGTGTCGAGGAGCCGGCCGAGCTTGAGGTCGGCCAGCTCGCACTTGTTGCGCAGCGAACCGGAGAACTGCGCTCGACCGTCGTTGATGCCGGCGAGCCGGCCGACCAGCCTGACCCCGATGCCGGTGAGCGCGTTGAGATCGAACGTCGCCCGCTCGTCGGAGCCGGCGAGCTGCATCGACGGGACGCGCCGCGCCCGGACGATGTCGTCCACCTCGTCGTAGCGCTCGTCGAGCACCCCGGCCGCCTCCATCCACCAATGGATGTCCCGGCCCCGGTACAGGCGCGGCCCGCGCACGTGCTCGCCGACGGCGAGGACGACGTCGCGGCCCGAGCGCCGCATCTCGTGCAGCGATCTGCACGCCGGTCGCCGACGCGCCGACCACCATCACGCCTCCCGTCGGCGAGCTGCTCGGCGTTGCGGTACTCCATCGGGCGTCAACGTCGACACCGCCGGCGGCACGGCCGCCGCGAAGGCCGGCACGTGCGGCACGGTTGAACGCCCGCGTGGCGAGGACCACGGCGGTGCACGACCACTCCCCGTGGTCGGTGGCCACCCGGTATCCGTCGTCGGCGCGGCGCACCGAGGTCACCGTCGTGCCGCACGACACCGGTGCCGCGATCACCTTGGCGTACCCCGTGATGAAGTCGACCACCTCGGGCATGGTCATGAAGCCGTCCGGGTCGGTCCCTTCGTAGGCCAGACCGGGGAGCCGGCACTGCCAATTGGGCGTGAGCAACCGGAGCGAGTCCCACCGCTCCCGCCGCCACGAGTTGGCGACCTCGTTCCGCTCCAGGACGACGTGGTCGATCGATCGTTCGGAGAGGCACCGGCTCATGGCGAGCCCGCTCTGCCCGGCGCCGATCACGACCGCCGTGGTGCGCACGGAAACTCCTCGGGAGCCGGAACCTCGGAGAGGGTCAGTCGACCTCGACGCTCACGTTCGTGGGGTTCGTGATGATGTCGTAGACGGCCGAGCGCTTCTGCGACTGCGCGACCAGCGCCTTGATGTCGTCGGGCGACGCGTCGGCGTCGATCTTGTAGGTCACCTTGATGTCGCTGAAGCCGTTGCGGACGTCGCTGTCCACGCCGAGGATGCCGCGCACGTCCATGCCGCCCTCGATCGTCGCCGAGACGCTGCGCAACTGGATCTCCCGGTTCTGCGCGACGGCGGCGACGCCGGCGGTCAGGCAGCTGGCCAGGGCGACGAGCACGTACTCGACCGGCGTGGCGCCGTTGTCCTCGCGACGCGAAGATCTCGGGGTGGTCGGCGTCGAACGTGTACCGGGTGCGGTGGTTCTGCTCCTCACCCAGCCCGAAGAATCCCTCCACCGTCGAGCGGCTGTGCGTGCCGTTCTTCCACTCACAGGTGGCCCGCCACTGGAACTTCGCGGCCTCCGGTGCCTCGGTGAGCGCCGTCCGGGCGCCGAGGAGCGCCTCGACGTTGACGCCGTTGTCGACTGGGGTGTCGGTAGCGGTCATTGATCAGCTCCTTCGGTTTCGCCCCTCAGGGATTTCCCAGGCCCGTCCGCACCTCTGAACCTCTTCTGCCGGATTCCACGGCGAGAAGTCGTCTGCTCCCGCGATCGGTGCGACCGGTGAGGCGCAACGCTAGTGGCACGAGTCGCGCCGGGAAAAGAGGGTTCTTGGGCTGCGGCCCGTGACGCCGGTCCGACTACGCCTCCGGGTCGTCGCCGTGACGGGCCTCCCCGCCGTCTACGGGGCGGCCGAAGGCGACCGCAGCACGGACCGGCTCCGGCGTCGACGCCCCGAGCTCCTGGTCCGGGACGTGCCCCGAGCGCGTCGTTGACGGTGGAGAACGCCAGCCGGAGGGCCACGAACGCGGTGATCGGCGAAGATCTGCTGGTCGTCGAAACCGACATCCCGCAGCGCCTGGACGTCGTCGGCGTCGATCGCGTTCGGGTCCGTGGCCACCAGCCGAGCCCACCGGGCCAGCGCCTGCTCGGCGTCGTCGAGGCCGTCGGTCCCGCCGCGGATGACGCGCCGCGGCAACGTCGGGACCCGCGGCGTCGGCGAGCTTCTTGCCCCAGGCCAAGCGAGCAGTAGGAGTCGCCCAGCGCGGACGCCGCTGCCGTCACGAGCACGCTCCGCTGCGCCAAGGTGAGAGAGCCGGCGTCGGTCACCTCCCCCATGAGATCGGACAGGCCGTCCAGCGCGGCGGGGAGGTGCGCCCACAGGCGCGACACGTTCGTCACGTAGCCGACGCCCTGCAGGTCGTCGTCGAAGAGCCGCTGCGCCTCGGGCGTGGCCGGGGCGGCCGAGAGGAAGCCGGCGGAGGGCGGCGCGGCCCGGACGTCGCGGCGGCGCTGCCTCGGACCGCGGCGCCCGGTCGTGGCTCCTTGGCGCGAGGTAGCCGACGAGCAGCGATGGGGGCGCGCAGAGGAAGGCCCTCCCGGACCCGTTGCCGCCCCAGCTGCCACCGCCGACTCGCAAGAAGGCCTCCTCTCCGACCGCCTGGATCGCTTCGAAGGCCGGGCCGGTCGAGGCCAGGGCCCGCGCGTAGGCCTCCGGGTCGGCGAACTCGAAGACGAACGGGACGTCGATCCGCTCGACGTCGGTGAAGCCGGTCTCCGCGAGGAGCGCCTCGCCGGCACCGGGCCGGCCGAGGGCGACCATGGCCGCCTGGTTCTGGACCTTCGCCTCGCTGGCCAGCGTGAACGGCGCGAACGCCCACGCGCCGGGGGACGCCTTGATGTGGCCCCACACCGTGAGCCCCACCCGGCCGCCCGGGACCAGGACCCGGTACACCTCGGCCAGAGCGCTCGGGGTCGTGCCCCAGATGCCGCGGAAGCTGGTGACGACGTCGAAGGAGCCGTCCGCCCACGGCAGCGCGTTCATGTCCCCCACCCGCAGGTCGGCCTCCGGGTTGCGGTCCCGGGCGACGGCGAGGAGGCGCGGCGACGCATCGATGCCGGCGCAGCGCGCGCCGCGCAGCCCCGCCAGCTCCACGGCCAGGCCGGAGCCGCACGCGACGTCGAGCAGGCGGTCGCCGGCCCCGACGCCCAGGCGGTGGTGCATGGCGACGTACTCGCGGACGTTGGTCGGTTCGGCGAGGGTGGCGAACTCGACGGCACGTCGGCCCCAGCCCTCGTCGACGACGCGCCACTGCTCCGTGGCGTGGGCGCCGGCGCCTCGTTCGGGTGTCGCCGTCACGACAGTCCGGAGGCAGTGCCGGACCCGGGATGACGGGGAGCTCGGACAGGCCGCGCAGCACGAGGCCGTCGCCGTGCCCCCAGTGCAGGTCCTCCGAGGGGACGGCGAGGGCGAGCTCCGGGAACCGCCGCAGGAGCGAAGCCGAGCGCGAGGTGGCCCTCCATGCGCGCCAGCGGCGCGCCGAGACAGTGGTGGACACCGTGCCCGAAGGCGAGGTGACGGGCCACCGCCCGGTCGACGTCGAGCGCCTCGGCGTTCGCGTACTTCTCACGCGTCGCGGTTCGCGGCGGCCAGGCAGATGATCACCTGTGCGCCGGCTGGGATCGTGACGCCCGCCGAGGGTCACGGGCTCGACCGTGTAACGGAACGTCGAGTGGGGAACGGGCGCGTCGAAGCGGAGCAACTCCTCGATGGCCGCGGGGATCTTGTCGGGGTCGCGCCGGAGCTCGGCGAGCTGGGCCGGGTTGCGGAAGAGGGCGACGACGCTGTTGCCGATGAGGCTGGCGGTGGTGTCGTGGCCGGCGACGATCAGCTGGAAGATCGTCGAGAGCAGCTCCTGGTTGTCGAGCCGCTCGTCGCCGTCGCGGGCGCTGATCAACGCGCTGACGAGATCGTCGCCGGGGGCGGCCTGCTTGGCCGCGACCAGGTCCTTGAGCATGCCGACGACGGCATCGGAGGCCTGCTTGGCCGCCGCGTACTCGGCCGCGGTCGACGTCGGCACGAGCAGCTTGGTGAACTCCTGCCCGAGTGGAGCCCGGTCGGCCTGCGGGCACGCCGAGGAGCTCGCAGATGACAGTGAAGGGCAGGGGGAAGGCAAAGGTCGGCGACGAGGTCGACCGGGCGCTCGGGTCCCGGGCGGCGATGGCGTCGAGGAGGTCGTCGGCGATGGTCTGGACGTGTGGCCGCAGGGCCTCGACGCGCCTCGGGGAGAAGGCGGCGGAGACGAGCCTGCGGAGCCGGGTGTGGTCGGGCGGGTCCACCGTGAGCATGTGCCGGGCGAAGTCCGGACCCGGCAGACCTTCGGCCACGACGCCCGATCCGGTGGCCAGGGCCGCGTGCATGTCCTTGGAGAGCCGCGGGTCGTTGAGCGCGGCCATGGCCTCCTCGTAGCGGACGACCAGCCAGGCGTCGTGCCCGTCGGCCAGCGTCGCCGGATGCACGCGCACCCAGCTCGCGGACCTCCGCGAAGAGCGGGAAGGGGTTGTCGAGGTCGAAGGACCCCCACGACCCCAGCGCCTCGAGTGTCGTCATCTGGTCACCTCGAAGGTGAGCCTAGTGAACGGGGGTGGGGCCTCTTCCCATTGGATTCGGGTGGACCCGGTTGTCCGACTGATGGGTTATCCGGCCGATGGGTTGTCCGACCGGTGGACGTGTGACTACGAGTCGAGCGCGGGACCCAGCATCGCCGCCGCAAACCGGAAGGCACCCGACGCGTACACGTTGCACACCGCGAAATATCCGCGAAAGGTGTCCTCTCCGGTTGGACAGAAGTGAACCCCGTCGGGCGCCCGGACGACATCCGTGCCCGTGGGCCCGGTGCAGGGTTCGGTGGGGAGGCAAGGGAGCGTCCACGAGAATGCGCCGTTAGCCATGACGGCCTGCCCGGCATCGATGTAGGAGACACCGGTGTTGGCCGCCGCAATCGAGGAGTAGAGCTGATTGAGGTTGGCGATGTTCGTGATTCGTATCCGGCGACTCGTCGAAGGGAATGCCGACGAGGAACACTTCCGCCCCGTGCATACGGAAGATGTCGATCGCCGTATCGATGTCGGATCGGTACTTCGCGTAGTACTGGGCTGATCCGATCGGGTCACCCGCCATGCACGGGGCTGAAGTTGTCACCGTTGAACTCGAGGACCACCGCCGTCGGTCGGAAGGAGTCCGCGTCCGAAGCCATAGTCGTCAGGAAATCGCAGACGGCAAGACCGGCGTATGTCCGCACCAGAGCGGAGGCGCCGGACGCATCGGCCAGGAAGTTGAAGTCCGGACCTGCCTCCATGCCCAGTGAGTCCCCGTAGAGGGCGATCTTCGGCGCCCTGGGCGGTGCTTGGCCGCCCGTCGAGCCGTAGAACCCGGCGTCGCCGAACGGGAAGATCCCACCGTCGGAGGCGACCTCCCAGTACCCGCGCCGTCGGGCGTCGCGGCCATGGCCACCACCGGCGCATTGAGGTGCTGGCCGCCCGTCGAGCCGTAGAACCCGGCGTCGCCGAAGGTGAAGATGCCGCCGTCGGAGGCGACCTCCCAGTAGCCCCCGCCGTCGGGCGTCGCCGCCATGGCCGACCACCGGCTCGTTGAGGTGCTGGCCGCCCGTCGAGCCGTAGAACCCGGCGTCGCCGAAGGTGAAGATCCCGCCGTCGGAGGCCACCAGCCAGTAGCCCGCGACCGTCGGGCGTCGCCGCCATGGCCACCACCGGCGCGTTGAGATGCTGGCCGCCCGTCGAGCCGTAGAACCCGGCGTCGCCGAAGGTGAAGATGCCGCCGTCGGAGGCGACCTCCCAGTAGCCCGCGACCGTCGGGCGTCGCGGCCATGCCCACGACCGGCGCATTGAGGTGCTGGCCGCCCGTCGAGCCGTAGAACCCGGCGTCGCCGAAGGTGAAGATGCCGCCGTCGGAGGCGACCTCCCAGTAGCCACGACCGTCGGGCGTCGCCGCCATGCCCACCACCGGCGCATTGAGGTGCTGGCCGCCCGTCGAGCCGTAGAACCCGGCGTCGCCGAAGGTGAAGATGCCGCCGTCGGAGGCGACCTCCCAATAGCCGCGACCGTCGGGCGTCGCGGCCATGGCCACCACCGGCGCATTGAGGCTCCCGGCTGCCGCCACCCTCGCCGAGACGATGGCACACGCGCTGCCAAGGACAGCGGTGACCACGATGATGCGGCCCCACCTCAACACCGGCCAAGTGTCTCACGTGGCTCCCAGCTTCGGGAGCGCTGGGGTCGTCCCGAAATGCGACCGAGGCCCGTAAGACCCTCGGCCACAACGAAGGCGGCCCCCCTGGTGCTCCCCGCGCTCGGGGCTCGTCGGCCTGGGCCGCCTCGTGGTGGCCGCCCCACGAGGAAGCGGCGTCCCGGTACTGCACGCTGCCCGGCACCAGGCCAGAAGGTAGGGCTCACAGCGGGCTCGTGACCAGCGAGTGGGCGAGGGGGGACTTGAACCCCCACATCCTTTCGGACACAGGAACCTGAATCCTGCGCGTCTGCCAATTCCGCCACTCGCCCGGGTGACCGGGCAAGAGTAGTCCCTCGACCGGCCGGTCAGACCCGCCGAAATCGGTCCGGACGTGTCCCCGGCCGCAGTTGACCTGGTCAGACGCACGGTGGATCCCAGCTTGGGGTAGGGGGCCGGTAATCTTGGGGGACCGTGGGACTCCAGCAATTTGAGGAGCGCATCGAGCGTCTCGTGGAGGGAACGTTGGCCAAGCCGTTTCGGAGCAACCTCCAGCCGGTCGAGATCGGCCGGCGACTCACCCGTGAGATGGACCTGCACCGTCGGGTGGGCGTCCGCGGGCTCATCGCCCCCAACGCCTTCGCCGTGACCCTCTCGCCGGCCGACGTCAACCGGTTCGCCAGCTTCGTCGACGCCCTGTCGCGGGAGCTGGCCGACGCCGCCCGGGAGCACGCCAGGATCGAGTCGCTACTCCTTCGTCGGCCCGGTCGAGGTCGAGATCTTCGAAGGGTCGAACCTCAAGGCCGGCCGGTTCACGGTGGCCGCCGAGGTGCACGAGAGCGAGGACGGGGGTTTCCTGGCCGAGATCGTGCTCTCCGACGGGCGCCGGATGTCCGTCGGCTCGGAGCCCCTGGTCATCGGGCGCCTGCCCGAGTGCAGCGTCGTCCTGCTCGGACTCCAACGTCAGCCGGCGTCACGCCGAGGTCCGCCGCAAGGGGGACGGCGTCTTCGTCACCGACCTCGGGTCGACCAACGGAACCAGGGTCAACGGATCGCCGGTACGGGAGCAGCTCCTCGCCAGTGGCGACGAGATCAGCGTAGGGACGACGAGACTCATCTTCGAGATGACGTGACGGAACCGGGGGCGGTGGCGATCGTCGTCGCCACCCAGAATCTGAACGCGGTCCTGCGCGTGATGCAGTGGAGCGTGGTCGCGCTGATCTTCTTGTTCTTCCTCCGCGTCATCAGGGCCGTCTGGGTCGAGATGAGCCCGGCCGTCGTGCGCAAGTCGCGGTCTGAGCGGCGTCAGGAGCGACGTGAGCTCCGCCGCCTCGCCCCGCCCGGCGAAGCCCGCCAAGGAGAAGAGGCGAAGGAGTCTGTTCCTCACGATCGTCGAACCGAGCGATCACAAAGGCCGCACCTTCGATCTCGACGAGGAGCTGACCGTCGGCCGGTCTCCCGGCTGTGGCGTGCCCATGCCCGACGACGTCTACACCTCCACGGTGCACGCACGGCTGTTCCGCCACAACGACCAGCTCTGGGTCGAGGACCTCGGCTCCACCAACGGGACGTTCGTCAACTCCGAGCGCATCACCCAGGCGGTGCGGCTGGGCAAGGGCGACCTGTTGCAGGTCGGCTCCACCGTGTTCGAGGTCACCCGTTGACCGTCCTGAGGTCGGGCTCCGCCACCGACGTCGGGCGGGTGCGACAGATCAACCAGGATCTGCCGCTGGAGCGGTCCAACCTGTACGCCGTCGCCGACGGTATGGGCGGCCACGTAGGCGGTGAGGTCGCGGCGCGGGTCGCGGTAGAGACGCTCGAACTCTCGTTCGAGCGCGAGCCGACGGCGGACGGGCTCAGCCAGGCCTTCCCGGAGGCCAATTTCGCCGTCTGGCAGGAGAGCCAGGTCAACACGGAGCTGCGCGGGATGGGCACGACGTTGACGGCCGCGGGTCTGGTGGCCGACGCCGACGGGCACGACGTCCTGGCGTTGGCCAACGTGGGCGACTCCCGGGCCTACGTGTTCTCCGAAGGGCAGATGTCGCAGGTCACGGCCGATCACAGTCTGGCCGAGGAGCGGGTGCGCCACGGGGAGATCACGGAGCAGGAGGCCGCCGTCCACCCGCAACGGCACATCCTCACCCGTGCCCTCGGGGTGTCGCCCGCCGTCGAGACCGACATGTGGGAGCTTCAGCTGCGCACGGGGGATCGCCTGCTCCTGTGCAGCGACGGTCTCTCGAACGAGGTCGAGATGGAGGAGATGGCCGCGGTGCTCGCGGGGGAACCCGACCCGAGCGAGGCGGCGCGCCAACTGGTCGACGCCGCCAACAGCCGCGGCGGTGCGGACAACATCACGGTGGTGGTCGTCGACGTGCTGGTGGGCGAGGACAGCACCGGCTCCACCTCTGTCGTGACGCCGCTGCACATACCGCCTGCGGTGGTGCCGCTGACCGAAGCAGTTCCGCCCGTGGGCGGAGAGGACGCAGCGGACGTGGAAGCGGAGGACAGCACCGAACCGGAGGCGGGTGCCGACGACAAGACGGCCGAGAACACGACCCGCGCCCTGTCCGCGCCCTCCGGGGGGACGACGCGCACCGCGACGGTCGACCCGATCACGACCATGGTCCCGGCGG
This sequence comes from uncultured Acidimicrobiaceae bacterium, assembly GCA_963767195.1. Taxonomy (GTDB): domain Bacteria; phylum Actinomycetota; class Acidimicrobiia; order Acidimicrobiales; family RAAP-2; genus Bog-473. Next base: position 424,528 of record CAVYDA010000004.1, read on the forward strand.
TCGACAACACCTTGGCGCCCGGTTCGCGGCTCGGCTTCGGCGGGGACAGCTCGTTAGCCGAGTCCGGACCGCGCAGCGACGAATTCTTCCTCGGCTCCGTCGACTCCGCCGCCCCGCTGGCGCGGGCCTCGGCCCGCGTGCCTCTCGCACCGAGCGAGCCGGTGGAGCAGCCCAAGGTGAAGGAGAGCCGTCGGGCCCGCCGCCGTCGGCTCGGGATCCCGCGGCGCCTCACGTTGCGGGTCGTGCTGTTCGTCCTCCTCGTGGCGGCCGTGCCGGTGGCGGCTTACTACGTGCTGCGGTGGTTCGCCTATGACGCCTGGAGGGTGACGCTCCAGGGCGACCAGGTCGTGGTGGTCCAGGGCCAGCCCGGGGGTGTGCTCTGGTTCAAACCGAGGGTCGTGGACCGCACCGGCGTCACCACCGCCCAGATCCTCCCGCCGGCGGCCGCGGCCATCGGCAACGGGGTCCAGGAACCGTCGCTCGCCAGCGCGCGGGACTACGTGCAGAATCTCGTCCGCCAATTCGACCAGCAGCACGCGCCGCCGCCCACCACGACCACGACGACGACTGCTCCCACGGGCGGCTCGACGACGACCACGGGCCCGCCCCCCGGGACACCGGCGCCGTGAATCATCGCCGTAATTCGTCCGGATCTGCGCCCGCGCCACCTTGTGGCCGGGGACGCCCAGCGTAGGCTCAGGGCGCCATGCAACCGGTCGACACTCCTCGTATCTATTCAGGCCGGTACGAGCTGACCCACCTCGTGGCACGCGGTGGCATGGCCCTGGTGTACCGCGCCGTCGACCGCGAACTCGATCGCGCCGTCGCGCTCAAGGTGTTGTTCCCCGAGCTCTCTGTCGACCGGGCCTTCGTCGAGCGCTTCCGCCGCGAGGCGCAGGCCGCCGCCAACCTGTCCCACCCGAACATCGTCCCCGTCTTCGACTGGGGCGAGGACGACGGCACTTACTTCATCGTCATGGAGTTCATTGAGGGCAAACCGCTCTCCGCGGTCCTGCGTGAGGGCCCCCCGTTGGAGCCGGAACGGATCGCGCGCATCGGGGCGGGTGTCGCCGCCGCGCTCGCCTTCGCCCACCGGCACGGCGTGGTCCACCGGGACGTGAAGCCGGGGAACATCCTCATCACCCCCGAAGGCGACGTGAAGGTCACCGACTTCGGCATCGCCCGCGCCATCAATACCGAGGAGAGCCTCACGCAGACCGGCGCCGTCATGGGAACCGCCGCCTACTTCTCACCCGAGCAGGCCGAAGGAAAGGGTGTCGACGCGCGCAGCGACATCTACAGCCTCGGTGTCGTCCTCTACGAAATGGCGGTGGGTCGACCACCGTTCACCGGGGACTCCCCGGTCGCGGTGGCCTCCAAGCACGTGCGCGACCATCCGGTGCTGCCGCGGGTGGCCAACCCGGCGGTGCCCGCCGCGTTCGAGGCCGTGGTGATGAAGGCGCTGTCGAAGAACCCCGCCGACCGTTACGCCTCGGCCGAGGAGCTGCGGGCCGACCTGCTGCGCTTCGCCGAAGGGCGGCCGGTCGAGGCCGTCGACCCGGCCGCGACCGGCGTGATGGGCGCGCTCGGCACGTACGACGCCACCGAAGCCGTCATGACGACCGGGCAGACCCAGATCGTCCCGCTCGACGGCGGGCCCTATGCCGACGCCGACGTCGAGGAGAAGGAACGCCGCCGCCGGATCCGCCGGCTCGTCGTGCTCCTCGTCGTGCTCCTCGTCGCGCTCGGTGTCGTCGCCTTCTTCCTCGTGCGTTCTCTGGGCAGTTCGAACGTCGACGTGCCCAACGTGGTGGGCCTGCCCCAGGCCGTCGCGGTCCGGACGCTTCAGGACAACGGGCTCGACGTCGGCCAGATCACCTCCCGGCAGAACCCGCGGACCAAGGGGACGGTCCTGTCGACCGACCCGACGGGGGGCACCTCGGTGGGGAAGAACTCCGACCGTCGACCTGGTGGTGAGCGCCGGCCCGAACGTCCCCATCGTCACGGTGCCGCCCGTCAAGGGCGACCCGCTGCAACAGGCCATTCAGGCGTTGGACGCGGTCGGGCTGGGCTTCACGGTCCACAACGTGCCGAGCAACCAGCCGGAGGGCACGGTGCTCGACCAGTCCCCGCCGGGCGGGAGCAAGATCAAGCAGACGCAGAAGGTGCTCCTCACCGTGTCGGGCAGCCAGACCTCGGTGTCGGTGCCCAGCGTCGTCGGGCAGACCCCGACGGCGGCCGGTGCCATCTTGAACCAGGCGCACCTCAACGTCGGGGGGCAGACGGGCGCATGCTCCAACCAGTACGCCGGTGGGCTGGTCTCGGCCCAGAACCCCCGGGCGGGCCAGACCGTGCTTCCGAACACCGCCGTCTCGGTCGTGATCTCCACCGGGCACTGCGCCACCGTGCCCGGCGTGGTCGGCGCGGACTCCGGCTCGGCCCAGCGGGCCATCGCCGCGGCGGGACTCGTCGCCAACACCACCTTCGACACGGCGTGCGCGGGCGGCGCGAGCGCCGGCATCGTCGACGGACAGAATCCATCGCCCGGCTCCCAGGTGCAATCGGGTTCCACCGTGACCATCTCGGTCTGTCAGGCCTCTCCGACCACCACGACCTCTACGTCCACGACCACTACGACCACGCCGTCGACGACGTCCACCAGCACCAATACAGGCACCTCGGGCAATACGCCTTAGAGCGATCGGTGACGCTCCCTCCGGTCAGCCGGGGCCGGGGGCGGGTACGGGTACGGGTACCGGTAAACCGAGCTGGGCCAGGAAGTTGGCGAGCAGCGCGGGACCCGAGGCGGTCAGCACGGACTCGGGGTGGAACTGCACCCCTTCGACCGCCAGGGAGCGGTGGCGCAGGCCCATGACCACGCCGTCGGTCGACGTCGCCGTCACCACCAGCTCCTCGGGCACCGAATCGGGCCGCACCACGAGCGAGTGGTAGCGCGTCGCCACGAAAGGGTTGGGGAGCCCGGCGAAGATGCCGGTCCCGTCGTGGTGGATCTCGGACGTCTTGCCGTGCATGAGGTGGGGGGCGGCGACGATGTCGGCGCCGAACGCCTGGCCGATGCACTGGTGGCCCAGGCAGACGCCGAGCAGCGGCACCTCGCCGGCCAGTTCGCCGATGGCGTCGAGGCTGATACCCCCGTCCTCGGGGCGGCCCGGACCGGGCGAGATCAGCACGGCGTCGGGCCGCTCCGCCCGGATGCCGGCGATGTCGATGGCGTCGTTGCGGAACACGATCGGGTCCGCGCCGAGCTCGCCCAGCTCCTGGACGAGGTTGTAGACGAAGGAGTCGTAGTTGTCGAGAACGAGCACGCGGGCGCCCATGGGCGGCCGATCGTACCGGAGCCCGGTCGGCTGGCTAACCTCTGGCCCCGTGGCAACGAGCACCAAGGGACCGGGAGGCGCCTCGCGCAAGGGCAAGTCCGCGGCCGGGCCGTACCTCGACGTCGAAGGTGGGCCGGTACAAGACGGCCGAGGAGAGCGGGCGTTACACCGCGCCGATTCCCAAGAGCGTGCGTCACAGCCCACCGTGGTTCGGGGTGCTCATCCTGGTGCTGCTCATCGGCGGCGTGGCCGTCATCACCGTCAACTACCTGGCACACCTGCCGTTCATGGCGCACGGCTCACCTTGGGGCCTGGTCATCGGCCTCGTGATGATCTTCGCCGGGTTCCTGCTTCGCCACCCGCTATCGCTGAACCCGGCCTCGAGGCCGGCGCTGGCGCCGAGCCGGCGCGTCCGTCAGCCCAGCCGCTCGATGACGGTGGCGTTCGCCAGCCCGCCGCCCTCGCACATCGTCAGGAGCCCGTAGCGGCCGTCGGTGCGCTCGAGCTCGTTCACGAGCGTGGCCATGAGCTTTCCGCCCGATGCGCCCAGGGGGTGGCCCAACGCGATGGCGCCGCCGTTGGGGTTGACGACCTCCATGTTCGGGTGGTGCTCCTTCTCCCAGGCCAGCACGACCGAGGCGAAGGCCTCGTTGATCTCCACGGCGTCGATGTCGTCGAGCGTGAGCTTGGCCCGCTCCAGCACCGTGGTGGTGGCCGGGATCGGACCCGTCAGCATGGTCACCGGGTCGACGCCGGCCAGGGCGAAGGCGCAGAAGCGCGCCCGTGGGCGTCAGGCCCAGTGAGCTCGCCTTCTCCTCGCTCATGATCAGCACCGCCGACGAGCCGTCGGTGATCTGCGACGAGTTCCCCGCCGTGACCTTGCCGTCCTCCTTGAAGGCCGGCTTCAGGTTGGCCAGCGCCTCGACGGTCGAGTCGGGCCGGATACCCTCGTCGGCCGCGAACACCTCGTCGGTGTCGTTGCCCTCGTCGTCGTGAACCTTCACGGGCACGATCTCGCGCTCGAACCGCCCTCGGCCGTCGCCCGCGCCGCCCGCTGGTGGCTGCGCACGGAGAAGGCGTCGAGCTCTTCGCGTGAGATGCCCCACTGGTCGGCGATCATCTCGGCTCCGATGCCCTGGCCCTTGAGGCGACTGTGCCCCTCCTCGTCGCTGTAGCGCGCCATCATCCGCGGGCCGAAGGGAAAGCCGAAGTCGCGCACGACGGACGCGCCCATCGGCGTGTGGGTCATCGACTCGACCCCGGCGGCGACCACGATGTCGTAGGCGCCGGCGATGACGCCCTGCGCCGCGAAGTGGATCGCCTGCTGGGACGATCCGCACTGGCGGTCGATCGTGGTCGCCGGGACCGACTCCGGCCAGCCCGCGGCCAGCACGGCGTTGCGCCCGATGTTGAGGGACTGCTCCGAGACCTGCATGACGCAGCCCATGATCACGTCGTCCACCTGGGCCGGGTCCAGCCCGTTGCGCTCGGCCAGGGCCTTGAGCGTCTCCGACGCCAGGTCGACGGCGTGCCAGTTGCGGAGCTTCCCGTTGCGCTTGCCTCCGGGCGTCCGGACGGCGTCGACGATCACTGCGGTGGTCATGGTGTGTCTCCTCCCAGCTCCGGCGGGCACCCCCGGCCGGGTCAAGATCGATGCAGTCTACCGGCCTCCGGCGTCGGCCCCGCCTGGGCGGCCGGGAGCGGGGGATTAGGGTCTGCCGCCGATGGCCGGGAACGCCGAAGGACATGGACCGCTGGCTCGGCGACGGGGGGATGGCCATCATCGGCGTCGTCGGGGGCGCCTTCACCGCGTACGGCGTCGACGGGGAGGACCTGGGCTGGGTGGAGGGCACGTTCACGCCCACGGACATGGCGTGCAATCCGCACGGGATCACGCAGGCCGGCGTGCACGCGCTCGCTTCTCGATGCGTGCATGAACTTCGCCATCAACGCCGCGCCTTCCCCGCAAGGCCCGCACCCGGGGCACGCTCGAGATGAAGACGGAGACGATGCGCCCCGCGCTGAAGGGCGAGCCCTACGTCGCTCCGGGGGGAGGTGGTGCGTCTGGCCCGCCAGGTCGCCTACGGCGAGGGTGCGGTGCGCGACGCCGACGGAACGCTCCTCAGCCGGGCCACCGGGACCTTTCTCCTGCATCGGCCCGACCCCGACCCCTCCGCCTGATCCATATCGGGTCCCGCCGCCGGGACCGGGAGTCTGCCGCGTCTGTTGCGGTCCGGCCACCGCCCACGCGCTGTGCTTCGCCTGCCGCGTCGTGCAACGGCGCCTCGGCCTTCCTCTCGCCCCCGTCGTGCCGCTGCGGCTGTGCCCCATCCCGGGCCCGCTCTACACCGTGCTCATGGGGTACAAGGAGTCGCCCGTCGCCGAGGCCCGGTCGCGCTTCGCCTCCATGCCGGTGCGCATGGTCGGCGACTTCTTCGCAGCTCATGCCGGCTGCGTCGCCGCGGTGGCCGGGGGGCCGCTCGGCGTCGCGCTCGTCCGTCCCCTCGACCTTCCGCCCACACGGCGCCCCGCTCTCGTTGCTCGACGGGATGGCGGCGGCGGCCGCGGCGAGCGGTGCCCGCTGGTGCCCCGACGGTCCGCGGCGCGCCGATGCCCCGGTTGGCCACATGCGACCCGACGCCGGCGCCTTCGCCGTCGTTCCCGCGGCGCGGCCACTGCTCGAGGGCGCCCGCGTGCTGCTGCTCGACGACACCTATGTCAGCGGGGCGAGGGCGCAGAGCGCGGCGGCGGCGCTGCGCCTGGCGCGGTGCCGTCTCGGTGGTCGTCGTCACCCTCGGCCGCGTCCTGCGGCCCGACCGCTCGGCCGTGCACGCCGCCTTCGTGCGGACGCACCGCCGCGACGGGCATGGCGCGTGCTGCCGGTGTGCTCAGGCCGGGCGCCGACCGAGTAGCGCACGCCGGTCAGCTGCTCGGAAGCCGACCAGAGCGGCCGCGGCGGCCACCGGGTCGCGGGCACGGCGTGACGGCGTGACCACGCGGGGCGGCCCCGAGAGCTCGAACGGTCCGCCCGGCCCCACGTACTGCCCGCCGCGTACCGACGAGCGAGGTGGCGGCGCACAGAGAACGGGCTGGGCTCCCGCCGCCGTGGGCTGCCCGAATGTCGTCCCGGCGGCCCGCGCCAGCTTCCGGCGCACCCGGCCGCCTTTCAGATCGGCACCGTTCCCGGCCAGGTTGCTCCGGGTCCAGCCCGGGTGAGCCGCCACCGCGACGCTCCGCAGACCGGTGCCGGCGAGCCGGTTCTAGAGCTCGGTCACGAAGAGCAGGTTGGCCAGCTTGGACGTGCCGTAGGCGATCCACGGGTTGGCCATGGCGGGCGCCGGCGACGTCGTCGGCCTGCAGGCGCCCCATGCGATGGAGCTGCGAGCTCACACTGACGATCCGCGAGCGCTCCGTCGTCACGATGCGGTCGAGCAGCAGGCCGGTGAGCGCGAAATGGCCCAGATGGTTCGTCGCCATGTGGAGCTCGAAGCCGTCCGAGGTCAGCCCGTGCGGCGCGCCCATGATCCCGGCGTTGTTCACGAGCATGTCGAGCCGCGCGTGGCGGGTCAGGAACGACGCCGCCGCCTCGCGGACCGAACCCAGGTCGGACAGGTCGAGCGGCAGCACCTCGAGCGAGCTGCGTTCGAGGTCGTTGTCGAGCTCGTCGTAGGCCTGCCGCGCCTTCGCCTCGTCGCGGCACGCCATCACCACGTGCGCGCCATGCTCGGCCAGGGCGCGGGTCGTCTCGAACCCGATGCCGCTGTTGGCCCCCGTGACGAGGGCGACCCGGCCCGTCAGGTCGCCGATGTCGCCGGTGCTCCAGGCGTCGTCCGCCGACACGTCCGTTATGCGTTGCCTATGTGGTCGGCAGGGACGGTGCCCAGCTTGCCGGCCTCGAAGTCCTCGAACGCCTGAACGATCTCCGCCCGCGTGTTCATGACGAAGGGGCCGTGCGCGTACACCGGCTGGCCGATGGGGCGGCCGCCGAGGATCAGCACGTCGAGCGCGGCGTGACGCGAGTCCTGGTTCGCGTCGGCGCGCAGGGCGAGCGCCTCGCCGGCGCCGTGCACGGCCAGCTGGCCGGTGTGGATCGGCCGCGCTTCGCGGCCCACCGTGCCGGCGCCCGCGAGCACGTAGACCAGCGCGTTGAACTCGGGCGGCCACGGCAGCACGAGCTCGGCCCCCGGCTCGACGGTCGCGTGCACCATGGAGATCGGTGTGTGCGTGGCTCCCGGCCCCGTGTACCCGGCCACGTCCCCGGCGATCACGCGGACCAGAGCGCCGCCGTCGGGCGAGGTCAGAAGGACCGAGTCGCCGGCGTCGAGGTCCTGGTAGCGCGGATCGATCATCTTGTCCGCCGCGGGCAGGTTCACCCAGAGCTGCGTCCCGTGGAAGAGACCACCGGTCGCGACGAGCTGGTCGGGCGGGCGTTCGATGTGCAGGATGCCCGACCCGGCAGTCATCCACTGGGTCGACCCGTTGGTGATGAGGCCGCCGCCTCCAATGGAGTCCTGGTGCTGGAACGTGCCGTCGATCATGTAGGTCACGGTCTCGAACCCGCGGTGGGGATGCCACGCCGTGCCCTTAGGCTCGCCGGGCGCGTACTCGACCTCGCCCATCTGGTCCATGTGGACGAAGGGGTCGAGCTCGGCGAGAGACACGCCGGCGAAGGCGCGGCGAACCGGGAACCCTTCACCCTCGAAGCCGGCGGGAGCGTCGGTGACGGAGACGAGGGGCCGGACCGCGGCGGCCTGCTCCGTCGTCGTCTCAATCCTGGGCAGCGCCAAATTGTCAGGAACGGTCACTGCAGGCATCGGCGTCCTCTCCTCATGTCGCGTCGTCGGTCGCGGGCGAGATCTCTACGACGCGCCCGCCTGCCGATCTGTTCCGCCGCTCAGGAGGCGTCGAGTCGCGCTACCTGCTCGGCGCTGAGCTGAAGGTCCACCGCCGCGGCGGACGCCCGGGCCGTCTCGGGCCGGCTGCTCCCGGGGATCGGGATGACGCGCGGCCCCTTGGTCAGGATCCAGGCCAGGGTGACCTGTTGGGGCGTGGCGCCGACTTCGGCCGCCACCTCGGCGAAGGCGGGGTGCTCCCCCTCGATGCGGTCGGAGCGGCCGATCCCGCCAAGCGGGCTCCAGGGCAGGAACGCGATGCCGAGCTTCTCGCAGTGTTCGAGCTCGGCCTCCGAGGAGCGGAAGCGCGGCGAGAACTCGTTCTGGACGCTGGCCAGGCGGCCACCGAGCACCCGCTGTGCCTCGTCGATCCGCGCCAGGTTCGCGTTCGACACGCCCGCCATGAGGATCTTGCCCTCGTCGAGCAGCTCGGCCAGCGCTCCCACCGAGTCCGCCCACGGCACCTTGGGGTCGGGCCGGTGGTACTGGTAGAGCCCGATCGCTTCCACGCCGAGCGCTTTCAGCGATGCCTCGCAGGCTTGCTTCACATAGGCGGGGTCGCCGTGCACCGTCCAGGTGCCGTCGCCGGGGCGCCGGTGGCCGCCCTTCGTGGCGACGAGCACGTCGTCGGTAGGCCCGCCGTAGGTCGCCAGCGCCTCGGCCACCAGCTCCTCCCCGTGCCCGTGTTCTTGGACGCTGAGCGAGTAGGCGTCCGCCGTGTCGATGATCGTCACACCGGCGTCGAGCGAGGCGTGGATGGTGGCCAGGGCTTGGGCGCGGTCCGGTCTCCCCTCAATGGAGAGCGGCATCTCACCCAGTCCGACGGCGCTCACCGTCCGCCCGCCGATCTGTCGGTGTTGCATCGGTTCCTCCTCCGTGCGGGCTGGGACTGGACTGCCTACTTCGTCACCCCGCGAGGTCACAGACGATACCGCCGGCCACGACGACGGAGTACGGGCCGGCGACGAACCCGAGGTCCGGCGGGCCGATCGCTACGCCACAACGTGGAACTCGACGCGGTAGACCAACGTGTCGTCGGCGATGGGTCCGGCGTGCGCGGCTCGGCGGCGCAGCTCGTCGCGGTCGACCTCGCCTGACCGTCGCACGTCCGCGTCCGAGATGGACGCAAACGGCACGAGCTCCAAGCGGTCGACTTCGATGGTCGCGGACCCGATCCCGTAGTGCCCGCCGACCTTGACCCGTGGTCGCTTCCAGAGGCGGAACGAGACGGTGATGCGGCCTGCGGCGACGTCGTGGCGAAGCTCCTCGCTGAACTCCACCGATACGACGCTACGCGACGGAGCAGACGGTCGGTCGCGTGTTCACGGCGCCGATGTGTCCGACCCCGTCGGCTCACCCGGAGGTCGGCGACCGGAGCGAACGGCTTCTTCGACCAGTCCGATCAGCCAGGTGAGCGCATCTCGCGCCCGCTGAGGGGGCAACCGCCAGTCGACGGTCAGTCGTTCGAACGAGCCGACGCTCCACAGCACGTCGAACAACGCGGCGACGGCCGCTGCCGTCGGTGCCGGCCAGGCGGCGGTCCAGGGTTCGAGGGCGTCGTGCAGCGCCTCGCGCTCGGCGCAGCTGAGCCTCCGTCATGGTGGCATCCATCGGACGCACCTCGAAGGCGTACGAGGAGACGTGGTCGAAGATACGCCCGGCGACGTCGGCGACGTCCGCCAGCTGCAGATCGGCCAAGTCGATGCCTGCATCGTGCTCCAAGTCGCGCATGACGGCATCGCGAAGCCCACGCTCGTCGGTGAAGTGGCGGTACACCGTGCGCTCGTTGACCCCGGCCTCCACGGCCACGGCCCGGATGGTGAGGGAATGCCAGTCTCTGACCGACGATTTGCGCAGGAGCTTCTTCGCGGCGCCGACGATCCGCTCGCGAGTCTCCGCCGACTGTGCCCGTCGGCTCGGGCTGTTGTAGGGCCGTGTTTCCTGTGGCTTGTCACTCATCGGCGGATCCCTGGGTGCGGCACCAACCCGCCACCTCGCTCGCGCATCGCTTCCCGTCGACCTGTGTCGGCTACGCCAATCGTGCCAGGAGGCGCGAGGCGTCCGTCGAAGTGGTCATCCGGACCCGTCGTTCAGAATTGATGTCAGAGTATGACTGCATGGATCCCGGGTCGTCAAGCGTCGCGCACCGCGACGTGGAATGCCACGCTCCCAGAGGCGCCGGCCGCCTCGCGTAGTCAAGCCGTACGCGAGTGATGGATCGCTGGACATGGGGTCATTCACGGTGAGTCGGAAAATTCTCGGCGAATCGACCATCCCCGCGCCGGTGCGTTGCGTAGTACCTCGCACCGAGGGTCTGCGGCGGACCGCACACGACGGCGTCGGCACGGCCGCGGCACAGGTGCAATGAGAGGACGGCACTCGAGATGCGTGAGCCCGAGCGATCACCGCTGTCACGTGTGAGTCCGTTCGCGCCGGCCCAGGACAAGCTCGCTTCGAGCGGTGGCGACACCTACTGATGGTTCGAACGTCGCGTGGGGGGCGGTGAATTTCGCGGTGGTCGAGATGAGCGACGAGCGAGAGCCGAGCCGAGCTTTGGCGAGCGTCGCCGTCCAACCGACTGTGACGCCGCGACGCCTCAGCCGCCGCCATCTGGAGATGGTTCTCGGAGTCCTGTGGCTCGCTGACGGGCTACTCCAGCTCCAGCCCTTCATGTTCTCCCGCGAGTTCTACAACGGGGTGCTGGGAATGGCGAACATGGGTCTCCCGGGTCCGATCGCTGACGGCGACTACCACGTTGCGACGCTCCTCACCGCGCACCCTGCGCTTTGGAACACTGGGTTTGCCGGCATCCAACTGTTGCTCGGCCTCGGCCTCTTGTGGCGACGGACGGCGCGGGTCGCGCTCATCTGCTCGGTGCCCTGGGCCTTGGGCGTCTGGGCCATTGGCGAGGGCTTCGGAGGGATGTTCATGCCGGGCACCAGCCTGCTGACCGGCGCGCCGGGTGCGGCGCTCCTCTACGCCCTGGTTGCCCTCATGCTCCTGTCCACTGCGGCCGACGCGGAACAGCCGGGCGGACGGATCGGGCGCGGGGCTTCGCGTCGGCGCAGCCGGCTGGGCGCTGATCTGGACCGCCGGCGCACTGCTGGAGCTCGAGGGGATCAACCATGCGGCCGCGGTCCCAGGCGCCCAGATCGCCAACAGCAGCTACGGAGAGCCTGAGCTGTTCCGGCTCCTGGACGTGGATGGCGGCCGACTGATCGGGCACCACGGGTTCCTGTTCGCACTGGTTCTGGGGCTGCTCGCGCTGTTCGTCGGCTGGGGGATCTTCGTCCCGGCTTGGCGACGGGCGTGCCTGGTCACCGGGATCGTGGTGGCCGTCTTCGTCGGCGTGGTGGGCCAGGACCTCGGTGCCATCTTCACCGCGCGTGGGACCGATCCGGGTTCGGGACCCTTGCTCATCCTCTTGGCGCTGGTGCTGTGGCAACCCCGCATCAGCAGCGTGAAATCGAACACGGGAGTAGCCGTTCATAACCCGACCAGAGAGACGGAGGTCTCGCCATGTCCCGTTGGAAGCTCGCCATCGCCGCAGCAGCCGTCGCCAGTTCCGGCCTCGTCCTCGCCCTCAGCGCGACCGGAGGGGCAGCCGGTCCGCCCGCCAAGGCGGCAGCGGTCTCCATCCAGAACGCGGGACCATGCGGACAGATCTTCTGCTTCACCCCTCAGACGCTGACCGTTTCCTCCGGCACGACGGTGACATGGACCAACCAGACCTCTGTCAGTCACACGGTCACCCGATGCACCAGTGCGGCGTGCCCCGTCGGGCCGGGTACCGGGTCCGATGCCGCCTTCGGAAGTGGGATTCTCGGCGCCGGTCAGACGTTTTCGGTGACCTTCCACGGCCTCGGAACGTACAACTACTACTGCCAGATCCACGGCTACTCCATCATGCACGGTACCGTCACCGTGGTTGCGCCGCTGAAGGTCACGACCGCACAGCTGCCGGCGGCCAAGGTCGGCGTGAGCTACTCGGCGAGTCTCGCCGCGAGCGGCGGGGTCCCGCCGTACCGCTGGAAGATCACCCAGGGTTCGTTGCCGAAGGGCCTCACCCTCTCGCACTCCGGCGCCATTTCGGGGACGCCCACCGCAAAGGGGACTTCGTCCTTCCATGTGCAGGTGCGCGACAGCGCGACGCCGGCAGATACCAAGAACAAGGACCTGAGTATCACCGTCAGCAAGTCCTGAGCGTCGAAAAGGAACCGACCGACGATGCAGATGCCTCGGCGCACTCGGGCCTCCCTTGCGCTCGTTGGACTGGCCCTCGCGGCGCTGACTGCCGCGTGTGGCGGCACGCCCGCGGCATTGAGCAGCGCAACGCGGTCGACGGCCACATCGCCCTCTCGTTCGCTGCCCGGGAGCGGCGGACCGACAACGACCCAAGCGGCCGGCAAGGGCTCCCCGACGCCGACCACGCTGAAAGCGGGCCGAGCGGCGAAGACCGGAGCGACGAGCACCACGGTGCGCCCATCGGGGGCCCTGTCCACGACCGCACCACCTTCTGGGGGTGCGTCCACCAAGGGGACGAAGCCAGGGGCGGCGATCCAACCACCACCGCCGGTGACCCAGCCAATACCAACAACTCCGCCGACCACTGCTCCCCCCCACCCCCCCCTCCGCCGCCTCCTCCACCGCCGACGACGACAACGACGCCGCCCGCCCACGTTGCGATCAGCATCTCCAACTTCGCTTTCAGTCCCTCCAGCGTGTCCGTACCGTTGGGATCGACGGTCACCGTGACGAACAACGATTCCGTCACGCACACGTGGACTGCGACCGGTGGGGCATTCAACTCCGGACCGTTGGCACCGGGGTCGTCGTTCAGCTTCACGTTCACCCAAGCGGGCACCTTCGGCTATACGTGCACGATCCATCCCTTCATGACCGGATCCGTCACCGTGACGGGATAGCGGGGTGGGCTCGAGCACGGGGTCACTCTCATGTCCGAGGCCGAGTGCGTCTGTAGCGGCACAAGCTTTGAAGGGTCCGGGGACCCATCGGCTTCGTCGCGGTGGAACCTGGGCCAGCGGTGTGATCGAACCGCTGCGACGGCTCGGCAAGAACGTCGAAGTCGACGCAATTGAAGATGCGGCACGATCGAAGAACCCATCACCGGGTAGGCGCAATCCGCACTCGTGTACTGCACGTAGTTCTGCTCACTACACGAGGAACGAGGGAGGGCCGAATGTCGTCGTCTACGAGAGCAGGGTCCGCATGACCACGACGGCTCGCACCCTCAAATCGCCGGTTGCCGTCCTCGCCGTCGTCGCAGGTGTCTTCGGGTTGGCCGGGGCTTACTTCGTCGCGGCCGCACCTGCCGCCTTCGCAAAGAGAGCGACCTCGCCGACTGGCATGGTGGCAGTCTCCGTTCCACCACCCGTTGTCGCCGGCGTCGCTTCTCCCTACACCCTGACCTTCACCAACACCACCACGAGCACGACAACCAACGTCGTCGCCCTGGGCACCATGCCGGCAGGGATGACCTTGAAGAACATCAAGAATTGCGCGCGGCTGGGCGGCAATCAGAACACGTCGTTCGAGTGCACAATGCCGAATTTGGCGCCGGGTAAGTCGGAGTCGGCCACCTTCTCCATTCTGGCTTCGGCAACGGGCACCTTCGACATCCCATTCGGGGTCGCGGTCGCCATACCGGATCCGGGTTCGCCCGGCGCCTCGGAGACGGTCGGGGACTCCGTGACCTTGACGGTGAAGGTCCGATCAGGCACTACCGACATTGAGATCGCCGGCTCGTCCAACAAGGGTTCGCCGCCGCTGGGCAGCACCTTCACGTACACCTTCCAGGTCAACGACAACGGTCCGCTCGCGGCGAGCGGCGTAACCTTTGACGACACCCTTCCGGCATCGATCCACCTGGTTGGCGATCCCACAATCAATATCGGGTCGTGCGTGGCGAATGCCGTGTCGAATGACGTCCATTGCGATATCGGCAATCTCAACGTCGGACAGCAGTCCACGATCTCTTTGTCGGCGACGCCGACGGCCAGCGGTGCCTTCGGTGACACCGCAACGGTCGCCATGACCGGTACCGATACGCATCCGGCGAACAACAACGTCACCGTCACCGTGCAACCGAAGTAACCGTTAAAGGCGGACGGTGCTACCACCGAGGTTCCAAAGCTTGCACTCATCGAGATAGTCCGAGGAGCAAACTGCAGCAAGAATCGTTCTTTCCGCGATTTTTGAACCACCCCACTCTCGATCACTGAATCTCCCCTGCTCTGTCCTACTGAGCTCTGGTGGTTGTCGCACCGCTTGACGGACTTGCCCAATCGAACTCCCGACGTCAAAAGGGATAGTCATTGCACTAGTGACTCATTATGCTTAAGGGTTGTAAGTCCGGCATCGAGAGGGAGATTCATCCGTCAAAGTGCCCTCCTGCGGTCAAGCTTCTGGGGTCCGATCAACGGCCAACGTGGGGAGTGGGGGTAGCCACATGAATGTGACCAAGGCGCTCGTACTGGCAGTGGCTCTGATCAGTGGCGTGGTCGTGCCGGGACTGGCGACTTCCGCAGCCGCTCAATCCAGCGTCAACACCGTCTACATATGGCCCGGCAATCTCTACCAGGGGAACACCAGCGGCAACGGCTTGAACCTGCGCCAGACGGGCTCGGGCAGCTTCGCCATCGTGCCCGGCCCAGCCACCCCGCCCCTTGGCAACGCTTCGGCGCAGTTCACCCTCGGACCGGGGCCGGACACCGGTCGAGTGGACATCTGGTCCAGCCAGTTCGCCGAGACTCCGCTGAACTCTGTTACCTCCATGGGCTATTCGACGTTCCTCGCGGCCGGCCAAACAGATAATTCCCTTCCCGTTTATCAGCTGCCCATTTTCGGCACTCCTGGTCAATCCCCGTCGACGTTCACCACGTTGAGTTTCGCCCCGAAGAACCAGGGCGTCAGCGTGCCGGTCGGTTGGACTACCTGGGACCTGATGACCGGGCGGTGGACCGCCAGCAACTCGGCTCTCGCTACCCAGATACCCGGCGGGTGCCAGTTACCGAACACGTGTTCATGGAGCCAGATCATCGCCGCCTTCCCCAGCGCCATTCTCCACGGCGTTGACCCAAGCACCGGAATCGGGGGCGTGGGATTGATCCTGGGGGCGGGAACCGGCCCGGCCGAGGGCGCGGCCAACAATTGGAGCTTCGGTGTCGCCGGCGTCACCACCGTCTTCGACTTTCACACCGGCCCGCCGCCCGAGGGCTACTGGCTGAGCGCTGGTGATGGCGGAGTCTTCACCTTCGGTACGGCCCCCTTCCAGGGCTCGCAGGGCGGCGCCGCCCTGACCGCCCCGATCGTCGGGATGGCGGCGGTGCCCGGAGGAACGGGCTACTGGCTGGTGGGATCGGACGGCAGCGTGTACTCGCACAACGCAGGATCGTTCGGATCGCTCGCGGGTCATCACCTCAACGCCCCCATCGTGGGCATTGCGGCGAGTACCGACGGGGGTGGCTACTACCTGGTAGGAGCGGACGGAGGCGTGTTCACCTTCGGAGACGCCCACTTCCAAGGTTCCATGGCCGGCAAGCCGCTCAACAAACCGGTCGTAGGCATCGCTGTCACCACCGACAATCGGGGCTACTACCTGACAGCCTCCGATGGGGGCGTATTCACATTCGGTGACGCCCTATTCCAGGGATCGATGGGAGGCAAGCCACTCAACAAACCGGTGGTGGGCATCGCCGTCGATGCGGCCACCTTCGGTTACTGGCTGGCGGCCGGCGATGGTGGCGTGTTCACCTTCGGCGCTCCGTTCCTCGGCGCCGCCGGGAACCTACGCCTCAATGCCCCGGTCGTCGGCATGGCCCCCACAGCCGACGACCTCGGGTACCGACTGGTCGGCAACGACGGTGGCGTCTTCTGCTTCGGAACAGCCCAATTTCTCGGGTCCATGGCCGGCAAGCCCCTGAACCGACCCGTGGTCGGGATGGCCTCCACCGGGTAGCGCTCGGCCCGGCTGCCTGGGCAGATGCGCTGCACTCTGAGGCACGTT
Organism: uncultured Acidimicrobiaceae bacterium; assembly: GCA_963767195.1. Lineage (GTDB taxonomy): Bacteria > Actinomycetota > Acidimicrobiia > Acidimicrobiales > RAAP-2 > Bog-473. The sequence continues at coordinate 440,784 of CAVYDA010000004.1, forward strand.
CGAGGCCTGTCGCCTGCGAGTTTCAGCACGACCGACCGTCGCGTCCCAGTAACCGCTGGTGCTTCGGACCAGCCCTGAACTCGGTATGGGAGCTGACAGAGCTGCTCGGGGGCAGAGGCCGCTCGGCTCACGCCAATCACCCTCCCGGCATCTTGACGTGGTCGATCCGTCTGTGATTACGCTGTCATTTTCGATGGCCGATGGGGCTGGAGCGAGCATGCACAAGGGAGTTTCATCATGACGAGACCGGCTGTTCCCGTCCGGATCCCGTGATGCGCGCCTGGCAGGTACAGGGCGCGGGAGAGCCCATCGACGTCTTGCACATCGTCGAGCAGGAGCCTCCGCAACCGGGACCCGGGCAGGTCCGCATCAGTGTCGAGGCCGCCGGCATCGGACTACCCGATGTGTTGATGTGCCGTGGCACTTACCCCCTGACCCCACCACTTCCGTTCACCTCGGGCCAGGAGGCCACAGGCACGATCACCGCTACCGGCGACGGCGTCGACCTCCCGATCGGCGCCCGAATCATGTGCGTGACCGCCTTCACCGAAGGGTTCGGTTCATTCGCCGAGGAGTGCCTGGTCCCAGGCTGATTCGGCCTTCGCCGTACCGGACGGTCTCACCGACCGCGAGGCGGCCGGGTTCTGGATCCCGCACCTCACCGGCTGGATCGGTCTGGTCGATCGCGGTCGCGTCGCTCGTGGAGAGTGGCTGGCCGTGCTGGGAGCCGGGGGTGGGAGCGGAATCGCCGCCGTCCAGTTAGGACGTGCGCTCGGTGCCCAGGTGGTTGCCGTGGTGAGCGACGAAGAGCGCGCGTCGTTCTGCCGCAAGCTCGGCGCCGACGCAACGATCAACCACACCGAGGGGCCATTGGCTCCAGCACTCCGGGAGATCACGGCCGGACGGGGGGTCGACCTGATCTTCGACCCCGTCGGCGGCTCCCTGGCCGAGGACTCCCTCGCAGCGCTGTCCCGGCATGGGCGACTCCTGGCGGTCGGTTTCGCCAGCGGCCAATGGCCGAAGCCTTCGACTCTCGACCTCGTCGTCACCAACACGTCGCTCGTCGGCGTGTTTGCGGGTGGCTATACCCGCCATGAACTCGACGAGATTCACGCGAATCTCTCCCGCCTCGTGAGCACGGGCCAGTTGACAAATGCAGTGACGGCCGAAGTCCCGTTCGACGAGCTGCCCGGAGCGCTTCAACGCGTCGCCGACCGCCGTGTGATCGGCAAGCTCGTGATGGTGCCGTGATCCCGAGTCTCGACGCGTCCGGGAAGGTCGTAGTCGTGACCGGGGGCAGCAAGGGTCTTGGTCGCGAGATGGTCCTCGGGTTTGCCGAGGCGGGCGCCGATGTCGTCGTGGCCAGCCGCAAACTCGGGCCTTGTCAGGAGGTGGCCGAGCAGGTGCGGAAGATGGGCCGGCGCGCTCTGGCGGTGAGTTGCCATGTCGGCGACTGGGAGCAATGCGAAGCACTCGTCGACGTCACTGTCGCGGAGTTCGGGTGCATCGATGTGCTCGTGAACAACGCCGGGATCGCGCCCGTCCCGCCTTCGCTGTTCGCCGTGACCTCCGAGCTGTTCGACAAGACGATCGCTGTCAATCTCAAGGGCCCGCTCCGGCTCATGGCGCTCAGCGCGCCGCACATGCCCGTGGGCGGGTCGGTCGTCAACATCAGCTCCAAGGCGTCCATGTACCCTTCGCCGTTCACCGTCGTCTATGCCGCGGCGAAGGCCGGATTGAACGCGCTGACGAAGGCGGCCGCGCAGGAATTCGCGTCGCGCGGCATCCGGGTCAACTCGATTGTGTGCGGAACGTTCCACACCGACAGCCTCCACGCATCTCTGCCGTCGGAGGAGGCGCAGGCGCAGATGGCGTCGAAGGTCGCCCTAGGTCGAATCGCCTCCGCCACAGAGATCGTAGGGACGGCGCTGTACCTCGCCAGCGACGCATCGTCCTACCTGACCGGTGAGCTCATCATGCTCGACGGCGGTTGAGAGCTAGACAGGGACAGCAACACATGACCGAGACGCAGGACAACATGGTGATCGGGCCAGGCAAGGTGGCAGTGATCACCGGAGCCGGCAGCGGTATTGGACGTGCACTCGCGGAGGCGTTTGCGGCAGCGGGGTCAGCCGTCGTCGTAGCCGACCTTGACGAGGGCGTGGCGGAACTCGTCTCGCAGGGTATTCGGGCCGGAGGTGGCGTCGCTCTTGCGGTCGAGGTGGATGTGTCCGATGCCGCTGCAGTCGACCGGCTCGCCGCGACGACGCTGGAACGGTTCGGGCGCGTCGACGTGTTGTGCAACAACGCCGGCGTCTCCACGTTCAACCTGATCAGCGACCAGACCCTCGACGACTGGCGATGGGTCATGGGCGTCAACTTCTGGGGCGTTGTGCACGGGGTGCACACCTTTTTGCCGATCATGCGCGACCAAGGCACTCCCGCGCACATTGTCAATACCGCTTCGATAGCGGGACTTCTCAGTGGCGTCGCCTTCATTGGGCCGTACAGCGCCACCAAGGTGGCGGTGGTCTCGATATCCGAGACCCTCGCTCAGGAGCTGGCGATCGACCAGACACCCATTGGCGTGAGTGTCCTCTGTCCGAGCTCGGTCGACACCAAGGTGATGGAGTCTGAACGCGGGCGGCCGGCCGCGCTGGGTTCGGAGCACCGCACGGAAATGGCGGAGTCGGTGCGGCTCATGATCCGCGACGGCTTCACCGGGCCGACAGGTTTGACGCCTGCTCAGGTCGCTGTGCGCGTCCTCGACGCCGTTCGCAACGGGACCTTCTGGATCATCACTCACCCTGGCGAGGCTCCGATGGTCCAGGATCGCTTCGCGGGAATACTCGAGGGCTTCCCGGCCGAGGGAGGTTGACGTGGCCTGGGACTTCGAGACTGAGCCCGAGTTCGAAGAGCAGTTGCAGTGGATGCGCTCGTTCATCGACACCGAGCTGATCCCGCTCGAACCCATTATCAGAGAACTTCCGGCTGAAGAATGGGCGATGGTAAAGGCACACCTTCAGGCCAAAGTCAAGGAGCGCGGCCTGTGGGGTGCCTTTCTCGATTCGAGCCTCGGCGGCCCTGGTCTGGGACAACTGAAGCTCGCGCTGATGTCGGAGATCATCGGACGCTGCATGATGTCGATGACGATCTTCGGGGTCCAAGCACCCGACAGTGGAAACATGGAGCTGCTCGCCCACGGTGCGACGAACGCCCAGAAGGACCGCTGGCTCTGGCCCAATCTCCGGGGCGAAATCTCGAGCGCGTTCGCACTGACCGAGCCCTTCCTCGCTGGTTCCGATCCCACCGTTCTCGGAACGAGAGCTACGGAGGACGGCGATGAATGGGTGATCGAGGGTCACAAGTGGTTCATCACCAACGCGTCTGTCGCCGACATCGTCCTGGTGCTTGCCGAGACGAACCCCGAAGGGCGACCGCACAGGCATGCGTCGATCCTCGTGGTCCCCACTGGCACGCCGGGCATGGAAATCGTGCGCGACATCGGGACTATGGCCCACCCCGAGGTCGAATTCGGCCAGATCGGGAACCATGCCGAGCTCGTGTTTCGGGACTGTCGTGTTCCTGCCGACCATTTGATCGGTGCGCCAGGCGATGGGTTCGTGCTGGCGCAACAGCGTCTCGGCGGCGGCCGGATCCACCACGCCATGCGCTGGCTCGGTCAAGCGCAGCGATCGCTCGACATCATGTGCGAACGTGCCGTATCGAGAACGTCGCATGGCAAGTTGCTCGCGCAGCACCAGATGGTCCAGGACTACGTCGCGTTGTCCCATACCGAGATTCAGGCGGCGCGGCTGCTCACCTTCCAGACCGCTTGGAAGATGGACAAGTACGGGGCCAACAGGGTCAGAGCCGACCTCGGCATGGTCAAGGCTCATGTGTCGGGCGTGGTGCTGGCGGTGCTCGACCGGACGATCCAGGTCTGCGGCGCGCTCGGGTACTCAACCGATCTCCCGGTGGAGGAGTGGTACCGCTCGACGAGGTTCGGGCCTATTGGTGACGGCCCCGACGAGCTGCACAAGTCCGTGCTCGCGCGCACGGTTCTGAAGGGCTACACGCCGGTCGAGGGATGGCCGACCGAGCACATCCCAAGCCGTCGCCCAGAGGCCGAGGAGAAGTGGGCGTCACTGCGCGCCGAGGCGGGACTGCGATGACCGCGCAGAACACACGGGATCCATGCCCGAGTTGACCGAAACGGGCGTATCAGTCGCCGGTCACACCGGTGCGAGGAGCGGCCGAGAGCCGATTCACGCGGTGTTCTTCGATTTCGCCGACACGCTGTTCAGCAGTCGAGCGCTGCGTGACGCGCAGCTCCGTCAGTTGCGGTTTGTCGGCGACACAATCGGGGTGACGGCGTCCGATGATGTACTGCGGGTGAGCTATCGCGAGGGGCTGGGAGTCGCCTATCGATCGGTGGCATCGCGTCCCTACTATCTCCACCGCGAGCTCTTCGGCCTGGCCTTTATCGCCATGGCGCGAACGTTCGGCCGGGAATTGGATCGCGAACAGGTCGAAGACGCGGTCGATCGCCAGTACGAGGCGACGATCGAGGGTGCCGAATTGCGAGCCGACTGCCTCGATACCTTGCGGGGCCTTCGGGAGCGTGGACTGCACGTCCAGATTGTCTCGAACATTGACGAAGAGCAACTCAAAGAGCTCGTCCGGCGTCTGGGTTTGGAGTCCGCGATCGACGCGTGCACAAGTTCGGAATCGGCACAGTCGTGCAAGCCAGATCCTGGCATCTACGAGTGCGCGCTGGACAAGGCCCGCTGCACGGCGGCACAGGTGCTTTTCGTGGGTGACAGTCCCGCTCACGACGTCGCTGGACCTCAGGTTATAGGGATGATGACGGCGCTCCTCGTCGCCGATGCCCGGCCCGGAGCAGAGGATTGCTCCCCTGACTTCGTCATCGAACGCCTCGGGCAGGTCACCGAGATCGTCGAGCAGGGATTGGTCGGATGACCGAATCAGTCGAGACGTTGCGAGACTTTCTCGACGGTCGATTTGGTGATTCGAGCTCCATCGAGGTCGAGGCGATGGTCGGGGGCGGATCCTGTGACGTCTTCGGTGTCCGGCGAGGGGGAGAGCGGTGGGTACTGCGGCGCGCCCCGGCCACGCGAGTTCGGCGACGGCTCATGACGTCTTCCGCGAGTTCCGTATCCTCGATGCGATCAAGGACGAGGCGGTCTCCATCGCCCGGCCGGTTTTGGCCTGCGACGATCCGGCTGTCTTCGGCGCGCCGTTCTATGTCATGGCACGCATCGACGGTGTCCCTGTGCGTTCCGAGATCCCATGGGCCTGGGTCGCGGACCCGCAAGAGCAGTCGCAGGCGCTCGATCAGCTGGTCGACGCACTCGTGGCGATTCACGCGGTGGATTGGCAGCAGCGCGGGCTGGGCGATCTGGCCCATTCCGGCCCGTATCTCGCGCGGCAGGTCGACCGCTGGATGTCACAGCTCGATTCGTACCACGGTCGCCCCCTTCCGTCGGCCGCTCGCGTCGCATCGTGGTTGGACGATCACCGACCGGTCGATCAGGTGCCTGCGCTGGCGCACGGGGACTACAAACTCGACAACGTGCTCTTCGCGCCGGATGCGCCACCTCGGCTGCTCGCGGTGGTCGACTGGGAGATGGCATCCATAGGGGACCCGTTGATCGATCTCGCTTGGGCCATGATTTTCCATCCCGGACCGGAAGGGACGATACCCCTCGGTGTCGCGGCGAGTCCCGGTTTCGATCGGTCGCAGATGCCGACGCGCTCGTCGTTGATTGAGCGCTACGCGGACACGTTCCAGTCGCGACGTTGGTGGAATCGACTGGTACCACGTGTTCGCCCGTTGGAAGCTGGCCATCGTCTTGGAGGGCAGCTATGCAAAGTTCGTGCGCGGCGAATCGAAGAAGGCGGTCCACGAGTTCTTCGGTAAACAGGCCGACTTGCTGCTCGAAAGCGCCATAAGCATCGTCCAGGAGCGCTGATGGGCAAGCACAACGATCTGGAGCTCGAGGCCGACGACATCATCGATGCCGCGATCAAGATCTTCCGAGAGCGAGGACTGGACGCGGTGAGCATGCGCAGCGTCGCTGAGCGACTCAGCGTCTCGCCCATGCCGCTGTATACCCGGGTTGGGAACAAGGCTGCCCTGATCGACGCGGTGGCCGATCAACTCCTCGCCGACTTGGCACCGCCGGCCGCCGCGGAGGAGGCGTGGCTTGCGTATGCCGAGCGATGGTGCCGAGAGTTGCGAAGCCGACTCAAGTTGGCTCCCGACAGTCGTCTCTATCTCGGCGCGGCACGGGATGCGTACGTGGAGGCGTCCCGACCGTTGTTGGCTGCGATGCGTGAGGGAGGGCTGTCGGCGGACGTCGCGGTGCAGGCGTGCCGACTTCTCATGTGGGCGACGGTCGGTTTCGTGGCCATGGAACAAGGGTCGAGCCTGCACGCTCCGGGAGCCCGGAGAGGGCGTCTGTCCGGAAGCAATCCTGCTGGGGTGACTCCCGCAGAAGCGGACGAGTTGTTCGAGATTCAGATCGGGTTCATCACCGCTGGGGTCGCTCGATTGCACGAGCGGTGAACTTCTCGCTCCAGAAGCTGGTGAGTGTCTCCGCTGAGCGAACCTCCAATAGAGGGCTGGGACGCCGATCGCTTTCACGCGGAACGGTCCATCGCTGCGGTCGTATCACAGGACTATGCCACCTACCCAGGATGGATCCTCCGCTCCGCGGGACTCCTTGGCATTGCGCCGTCGATCTCGTTGCCGTGTTGGCGGTCCGAACGGACGTTTGAGTCACTCCAGCTCTTTCACATGGAGCCCCAGAACTATCACTTGCCGTGCTACCTTCCCGACGGAGAGGGGCGCCAACAAGGGGGTACCCAGTGAGATTTGGCCATCTGCTTCGTGGTTTGATCGCCGTAGTGGGCTTAGCCGGTGGTTTGTTGCTGGTGGGAGGTTCGGTCGCGGGCGCCGCTCCGCCGGGGGGGCCGGACCAGCAGGTCCCTGGTCCCGCCGACCTGGGAGCAGCAGTGTGGGGACCTCAGTCACTAGCTCAGGTCTTTACCGCCGGCGTCACCGGGTCACTCACCGGGGTCGTCGTGAACGTTGCGGAGACCAGCCCTACTCCTGTGGGCAACCTGGTGGTCTCCATCGAATCGGTGACCGGTTCGGGGCTGTCGGCCGTTCCTAGCGATACCGTCTTGGGCCAGACCACGCTGAGCCCGAGTCAGGTCATCAACGGACAGAACTCCGTGACGTTCAGTTCTGGTATCCCGAGCATCAGCGGTACCCAGTACGCCATCGTGCTGTCGGATACGACTGATCAGGACGGTCAGTACCTCTGGGACGGTACCGACAAGGCGAACTACCAGGGAGGCTCCAGTGCGTCCAACCGCGGCTCCGGCTGGTTAGTGGAGTCACCTACGCCCAATGGCGCGGTGGATTTCGTTTTCCAGACGTACGTGCAGACCAATTTCGCCGGCTACGTCGACACACCCTCAGGCGGACTGGCAAGTGCGAGCGCCTCCTTCAAGATCCCGCGCGTCAACTGCACCGTCACCCCGGATGCCACGGTGTCTGAAGGGGTCATTACGAGCAGTCTTGGCACCTGGGCCCTCGCCCAGGCGTCATGCTCGTCCGGTACCCCGGATTACACCTTCACTGTTGGTACTCCGGCCGGCAGTGCCTCGGACCTGGCAGGGGCGTCGCCGGGCGACACCGTCGTCACCTCGATGTTCCAGTCCGGCACCTCGACCTCCGCCGACATCCGCGACCTGACCAGCAGTTCCCACTTTTTCGAAACTGACCCGACCAACGTGGGCGACGCCGGCATCGGCATCGGCGTATACCTCACTGGACCGGTGGCCTCCTTTGCGACGACCACAATTAGGAATGCCCAGGTCAACGGCCAGTATCTTGGTTTCCAGAGCCCGTCCCGAGAGAAGGACGTCTCGACGGACAAACTCGTGACGAGCAGCGCCTTGACGACCACCGCTGGCGGTACGAGCTTCGCTTTGACCTTCAAGCACAGCACTTGACGAGTACCGCTCCAATCAGTGGGTTGTACCCCGCGCAGCTTCGGCAGCGAAGAGGTGAGTCCCTCCTGAGCCTTTACCGTTGAAGTTCTGGAGCCGAAGTCCGGGGCGCCCGGGCGTCGAGTTCGGCCGTGACAACGACAGGTCTCGGATCACGCTGGCTGACCGGTGGCGAATCGTGAGCGCGCTCGCCGTGTAGGCGCTGAGACCGTTGCCATCGTGACAGACGAACTTCGCAGAACCGTGACAGAGGAAGAAGCTCCACACGATCCCGATACCCTAGGTATGTCCGTCCCCGAGATGCGGCGGCTTGCTCACTGGGTCGTCGACCGAGTGGTCGATCATTTCGAGCATGGAGATCGGGGACCTGCCATCCACGTCGGTTCCCCTCTCGAGCTCAGCTCGTGGCTCGGCGGAAAGGCCCCGGATGGGCCCGGCGATCCGGAGGAGGCACTGCAGGTACTGGTCGACGTGGCACTGGCAAACATGCAACACGGCGACCACCCTCGTTACTTTGCTCGCGTACCAGGCCCGTCGTCGTTCGCGGCCGTGCTGGGAGATTGGCTGAGTACCGGCTTCAACGCCATTGCTTCGTCCTGGGCCGGCGGTTCGGGTCCAGCGACCGTCGAGCTCGTCGTCCTCGAGTGGCTCCGTCAGCTCATAGGCCTTCCGGAGGGTACCGAGGGAGTCATTACGAGCGGGGGATCGCTGGCGAACGCGACTGCACTAATAGTGGCTCGCAACATCACTGGACCCGGCGTTGCGTACCTGTCCGATCAGACTCACGCATCGATCGGGCGCGGGCTCACGGCGATCGGCTTCCCGTCACAGCACATCCGTGTGCTGCCGACCAACGCCGATTACCGAATGGACGTGATCGGGCTACAAGAGGCGGTGCTCCGAGATCGGGCTGCTGACTTGCGACCAGGATTCGTCGTGGCTACAGCCGGGACAGTCAATTCTGGCGTCGTCGATCCACTCGACGACCTCGCGGACTTCTGCTCCGCTGCGGACCTTTGGTTCCATGTCGACGGTGCCTACGGTGCGCCGGCGGCTCTCAGCGAGCGCGGCCGCGCTGCCCTCGGCGGGCTCAACCGAGCGGACTCCCTTGTGCTCGACCCGCATAAGTGGCTGTTCCAGCCTTACGACATGGGTTGCCTCTTCGTGCGGCGACTCGGTGCTCTTACCCAAACGTTCTCGATGACTCCCGAATACCTCATCGACGCCACGGCGGACTCTGGCGAGGTGGACCTGCGAGACCGGAGCCTCGAGCTCAGCCGCCGAGCGCGTGCCCTCAAGCTATGGCTTACCATCAAGATCTACGGACTTGAGCGGATCCGTTCATCGATTGCGCGAGGGATCGAGCTAGCCGAATACGCCGAGAGCGTCCTCCGAAACGATGATCGATGGGAAGTGGCCACCTCAGCGCAGCTCGGAATCGTGACGTTTACCCGGAACGGCGCAGACGATGCGGCGCACCCGGCGGCGGCGGCGGCCTTAGCAGAGGACGGTTACGCGGTCGTCACCTGCACCAAGCTACGCAAGAAGTCAGTTTTGAGGCTCTGTACGATCAATCCTCGCACCACCGAGGAGGACATCAGGTCCACTCTCGATCGGCTCGCAGTGTCCTTTCGTTAAATTCCTAGGCGATCGGTTCACGCTCGGAATGCCTTCAGGGAAACGTTGGGGGATCGGCGAAATTGATCCAAAGCGGTGTAGATAGCCGACGAGATTCTGTGGCCGTCGAGCGACCGCCCCAACATCTCCGGCTGTTCCAACGGCGCTGACATCCTGCCTCCTCGGGGCACTCGACCGCTGCCAAGCTCTGGGGATGGCAATGTGGAAGACATCATGAGTCAGAACCGGGTGTGTCGATTAACAGGTGTGGCGATACCGCTTCTCCAAGCGCCTATGACCTACATTGCCAACGCGACTCTGGCCGCCGCCGTCTCAGAGGCGGGCGGGCTCGGCGTGATCGAGACTGCGTCCCCGCAGGGCCGATCAGATCTGCTTCGAGTACGCGAGCTCACCGATAAGCCGGTTGCGGCCAATTTGGCCCTCAGGATGCTTAGAAACATTGACGTTGACGTCGTTAGCCTGCTTGAGAAGGCTGATATCCGCGTCGTGACCACGTCCGCCGGTGATCCATCGGTATTCACACAGCGCCTCCATAGCGCCGGTATCACGGTGCTCCACGTCGTTGGCTCATTACGGTCGGCCCGGAAGGCCGAGGACGCAGGTGTTGACGGCCTTGTTGTCGAGGGCGTCGAAGGGGGAGGCTTCAAGAGCGCGGCCGGCGCGTCTTCCATGGTGTTGCTTCCGCTCGTGGCCGAACGGACCAGCCTGCCAATCGTGGCCGCTGGCGGGTTTTGCGATTCACGTTCGGTGGCCGCTGCACTTGTACTCGGAGCAGAAGGAGTGCAAATGGGAACACGCATGCTGTCGAGCGTCGAATCCCCCGTACACACGAACTTCAAAGACGCCATAGTGGCGGCGTCAGAAGTGGACACGGTTCTGGTGTCACCCGAAGGCATGCCGACCATGCGGGTGTTGAAAACCGCAGCCAGCGAAGAAGTGGCACTCACTGGCGGCTCGTCTCATAGTCTTAGTGACGTCAAAGACCTCTACTTCGGCGGGAAGATGGAGGCCAGCCTGGCCAACACCGGCCAGGTAGCCGGTCGAATCACGGAGATACGACCCGTGGCCAGCATCATCCAGGAGATCTGGGGTGGCGCTCTCGAGTCCCTCAATGAAGCCCGTGAGAGATTCGGCAACACCTCGTGACCCCACCGCTGGTCAGTGGCGCCAGTCGGTTCGAGGGCCAACTTGTGGACCTAATCACGCCCTCCGCGGGGGGAGCACGCCGGCAGACTCACTGAAACCACCGGGGTCCACCTGGTGTGGTCGACCGTCGCCCGGAGATCAGCTTTGGGACCAGCTGTGCGGACCGGACATTCCGGTCACCGCGGCCGATTGCCCCCCGGCGTTCGTCACGGCGTACCACGTGCCCGTCACTCCGGTAGGGCACTGAACGGAACCCGGGTGCGAGGCCGATGCGATGCCCGCCGTGGTCACCGTTCCCTTCAAGACGCAGCCGACGTCGAGCGGTTGGTCACTGCTCGTGATCTTGATCTTGACGACCCCTGCCTTGACGTGCCACGAACCGCTATCTGTCGTTCCTCCTGAGGTGAAGGAATCGGAGAACTGGTTCGGCTGGGCCAACGTCATAGTGCCCAGAGGGAACTGTCCGTTTTGGGCGAACTGGTACGTACCGACGACTCCGGCTGAGGCCGGTGCGGCGAGGGCCGTCGTCCCCACCACTGCGATCAGGCCGAAACTTCCGGCGAGAAGTGAGGCCCGCAACTTTCCCATGTTCTGTCTCTCCCCTCGGGTGAACCCCACCCGGGGGCCAAGAGCGTGGAGGGTCACACTACCCGTCACCGGGTTCGTCTGCGATCGCGGACATGCAAGATTGCTTAAGAATGTCAATCTGTGTCGTTGTGAAACCCCTGGACGATCCGGTCAAGCACCGCGATCACAATGGCCCGAGCCGGTCGGATAGCGGTCGGCTTGGTCGCAGAATCGATCACCAAGGCATCTGCCGGGCCTCCTCGAGGACAATTGGCCAACCGACGGGTTGTTCCAAGCTCATCAGCTCAGAACGGACATCGATCAAGGGGGCGGAGTCGTAAGTGCCCGTAGCGCGGTGTGAGAAACAAGTCGCAGGAGAGCTTCACACGCGACGAGCGGTCACGAGATCGGCGTACCCGACGAAGACGACTCTCCCACTCCGATCCTTCAGTCGGTCCAGTTCGATCTCCAGTATTCGTGTCAGATCTGCCAGTCCGGCTGGAGGGAGGAGATCAGGTGTGTAGGTCAAGAGGAAGAACTCCGTGAGTTCATCGACCGTCATTGCCTTTGAAGCCGAAATCGGCTGCACGATGACAGAGGCAAACCCGGCATACACGAGGAGCCCGCGGAGACTTTCCGCCTGGAACACTCGCTCGTCTTCGATCGGAGGAATCGTGACCGGATATGTCTCGCTCACTTGCTTCCATGCGTCGCGGAACACTGTGATCGGATTCGGTGACGCGTCGGCCGAAGCCCTTGGGGGCACGGCAGAAAGAAGGCCACCTCGGCGAAGTATCCGCGCCAGCTCAGCCAAGACAGTTTCAAGCGGTTGCAAGAGCATAAGGGCGTAGTGACAGAGCACCGCGCCGAGAGAGCTGTTGGCGATGGGCAAGTCGGCGGCATCGGCTCTCGCAAGCGGTTGACAGGGTTCATGAGTCTCGAGCCTGCGTAAAGCAGCGCGCAGCTCCGCCTCGTTCCAGTCCACGCCGAAGCATTCACGGTCCCTTCGAACCAACTCAAGCAGATACCCGTCGCCACATGCGAGGTCAAGGACAGGTCTGTCTTGCACGCCAAGGGCGTGAGCGAGCACCTCGTATGAGTTGCAACCCAACTCATCGGAAAGGGTCCCGATTGCAGTAGTCGTCGCTCCTGGGTGTCGAGAGTGCCAGCGCTGGAGGAACTCTGCACCCCCGCTTGTCTCATGGTTCATTCGGAATTTGATAGCTGATCACGACTGAGAGCGTTGACGGTCCGAAGCAGGCAGGCACCTGAACCCGCGGCTGGCCGGGTTGACCCTTGGCGATTTGACCTGGGCGATGGACGAGGGCGGGCGACGGGAATCGAACCGCGTTCCCAGCTTCGGAAACCCCCTGAGGGCGATCCTCTGAGCTGGCGAAATTTAGGAAATAGCTTGTCAGATGCGGAATCAGGTGACCGGTATTTGCTCCCTGTTACTCGGTTTTGCACGCAGCTTGGTGCACGAAATGGGTCCGAATCGGGCTGTTGCACGCCGTTGCACGACCGACGGGCCCACCGTCAAAAGGTCATCAGGGAGGCCCAAACGATTTTCAGGTTTGAGCGAATCCGAAGAGCCGCAGTCCGTGTTGGTCGTAGCCGGAATGCGGGGCGTTCGTCGCTGGCGCCGGTTGGAATCGTCAATCACATGGCAGAGGTCCGGCCGCGTAAATTGAGGGTGAGACGCATCGGGACTCCGCGGGACGCGCTTGTACCTCATGGTTGGCACAAAGTTGGGACAGATTTGCTGTCTTACAGCGGAGTAGGCGCGAACCCAGCATGGTATTCCCCCGTCAAGGGCAACGGTACCGAGAGGGCGACAGGCTCACGCCCTGGGAGTCATGCGTAGGCCGTCCAGCGATCTGCCGCAGCCGCTTCCGGTACTGCAGACAGGCGGCGTCGGCGTTCTTTAGGTGAAGTTCCTGGGTGAGGTCCAGCGGCAGCGATTGCGGTGCCTGGCTCTCCACCATTATGCGGTCCTGCTCGAGGATCAGTGCATTGAGCTCGCGGACCTCTTCGTCGTAGGTGTCGCTGTCCGGAGGATGCAATCGGAAGTCCCGCGAGCAATAGAGCCAATGGGAACACGCGTGGTCGGAGATCGGCTGAGCCACTGCGAGGAGGACCATCGTCCCCTGAGAGGTCGTGATTCGCATCCTCCAGCTGAAGGGCAGCGTAACCCAAGTCTCCCGCAGGATGGTCGCCCCGGGCTCGTCATAGTGCCCGACGCCAGTCTCTCGTCGCGTGGACGAGTAGTAGAACCCGTGCTCGCTCAACGTGAGAAGAGGCGCCTCCACCTCGGGGCACTCCGGGTCACCGAGGAGACCGGGATGGACGATCGGAAGGTGCGCGGTGTCGATGGTGTTCTCCATGAAGCGCCCTGCACTGGCCGCCCACGTCCAGCTGCCTGCCAAGGTCGTGCGCATACGTGCCGATGCGAACTCCGGATACACGGGAATCGGCGTGATCGGATCATCCAAAGCGACCCACACGAGTCCGTAACGCTCAACTGCTTCGTAGGAAGGGACGACCGCTCTCGACGGGATCCGCTGCTTGTCGCGCGGCTGCGCCGGAATGTACACACAGCGGCCGGTCGGCTCGTATGTCCACCCGTGGTATGGGCAGCGGATCTCGCCGAGATCGTTCACCGAGCCGAGCGACAGTCGGGTGCCCCGATGGCTGCAGAGGTCCTTCAGCACAACGTAACGATCACCGTGCCGATAGATCACGAGGTTCTCACCCAGAAGCGTTCGGGCCGCCGGGCTCTCGCGAATGTCGGCAGCAGCTCCCACCGGGTGCCAATAGTTGCGAAGCGAGGTCCTCACGTTCCCCCTCCCGTGCTCACCGCTTGGTCGGGACCCGTCGTCATCTCGTCGATCCCGGGATGTCCCCGTGCGAAATGGTGACCAGTACATCCTTCAGGATGCCGCCGTTGATGGGCGTGAGGTCCTGAGGGCACGCCGAGAGCACGAGCAGAACATCTCGCTCACATCGGAAGCGGACACCCTGCCCTGGTCCGGCCTCACAGACACGAGGCTCGAGCGTTCCGTCTTCCCCGATCGCCACGTTGGTGAAGAGGTTCACCGGCTGCGGTACGGTCGGCGGCGCCAGATCGAACTCGGCCAGTGCATCGAGGAGGTTGCTCACACAGCTGCGGTGCGCCTGGTGACCGAGCTGCTCGTAACGGGTCGAGTCGCAGGCGGCGAGCAACATGTCGTGATGCCCGTTGGTGGTGTCGTCGAGCAACGTCAAGATGGCCTGCCGGCGATTTGTCACGAATGTCTGCCCGATCGAGGGGAACATTCGGAGATAGGCGACCCATGTGTGCCCGACGCTCAAATACTCCTCTGTGGACGATGCATCGAATACGAAAAGGTCACAACACTGGCCGCCCTCTATCTGCGCAACGCTGACCTCGCTCCTGCCTTCACCAGAAAGCCCTTCCCCTCGCCACCGGAGACGCGGGTTGAAACCGGGCACATCACAGGTCCCACTCGAGCCAGATCGACTCGTTCGAGCGGACCGTCGGCGCCTGAACCACATGGAACTCCTGATCGGCCGAGAGCCGTAGCCCGGGCAGACCGATGATCTTGTGCACCGCGTATCGCGCCTCCACCTGCGCCAGCGCTGCGCCGATGCAGTAATGAATCCCACGGCCGAAAGACTGTACTGGTTGGTCCTTAGGCCGGCGGATGTCGAACTGGTCGGGATTCGGAAAGACGGTGGCGTCTCGGTTGGCCGAGACGAACGACAGCTGGAGGTGTGCGCCAGCTGGCAACGTGACTCCGCCGAGCCAGACCTCGGCCGTGGTGGTCCGGTACATACTCGCCACCGGAGGATCGAAGCGCAACGACTCGATGACGGCGCCGGGCAAAAGCGACGGGTCCGCCCGGAGCGCTTCCAGCTCACCGGGATGCTGCAGCAGCAGGCGCACCGTATTGCCGATCAGGGTCGTCGTAGTCTCGTGGCCGGCGAAGAGCACCGTCATGACCACGCCTACCAGTGTGTCGATGCTCGGCGCCTCATCCATTTCTCTCACCGCCCGGAGCAGGGCGGCGGTCAGGTCATCGCCCGGGTGGTCCAGCCGAGCCTGCAGGAAGTCGCGGACATAACACTGGAATGCCACCACCCCCTCGGCTGCTTCGACCAGCTCTGGGATGCTTCCGCGCTGGGCAAAGATGATGATCCATTGGTCCGACCAACGCTTGAGATGCTCGACGTCGCGTTCGGGGATGCCAAAGACACTGGCGATCACCCGCGCCGGTAATGGGTACGCCACCTCAGACACCAGGTCGCCGCGACCCTTTGAAGCGAAGGCCGAGACCAACGCAGAGACGATCTGCTCGATACGCGGGGTCATGTCGGACAGCCGGCGGGCGGTGAACGCGCGATTGAACAGCCGCCGGTACAACGAGTGGACAGGCGGGTCCATGTCGACCATGCCACCTTCGTAGGGAATGCCCTCGTCCAGCACGGCGACCACGGCAGGCGGGAATGGCGCGGCGGGTTTGTTGGATAGGGCGGAGAGCGACGAGAAGCGAGCCGGGTCAGCCAACACCGCGGTGACGTCCTGGTGACGCGTCACGACCCAGGTCTGGAGCGCCTCGCTGAAAAAGACCGGTGTTTCCTCCCTGGCCTGGCGCAGCGTCGTGTGTGGATTCTGCAGCTGCGGCGGGACGAACGGATTGAAATCGATAGACGGCCCGGAAGGGACCGCTATCCCTGCGGCGCTCTGGGAGATGCTTCCTTCCTGGGTCACGCTCGTCCGCGTCCTCGGTAAGCAAAGCCACGTGGTCGTTCGCCACGATCGGCAACCGATCCACCCAGCTTCCCTCGCATGTTCATACCTGCCCGGCAGATCCTAGGTGGGAGCGGCCTGTCGCGGCCCGCTGGGTGCAGGCCCGGTGATTGTCTCACTATCGCGATGGTGTGTCCTGCTCTGTGGGACACAGATACCTGAAAGGGAGCCCTTGACTTCCAAATTTCCGGGTCTACGCTGATAAGAGAATGATTATCGTGACTTTTCTTCACGTATTTCAGGACAAGGTTCCACCATGCAGCATGGACCTCACCAAGCACCGGGCGATGCAAGGTCGATGACCATGTCGGAGATCAGCAGCGGACCGAGCCGCTCGCGGAAGCGCCGAGCGACAGCCAGCACTCCTACACGGGCAAGGGAATGCGCCCGCAAAGCGGGCAGATTCAGGTCATCCGCCGTTGCGAGCGCATCCTTCGTATGTTCAGCCACGCCGGGGCGAGTGTCTCTCCCTCGGCGGTCGCCGCAGAGCTTCGTTTACAGCGCTCAACCGTGCACCGCTACCTCTCCTCGCTCGAGCGGGCGGGACTGCTCGAGCGCCAGATCGACGGGAACTACGGCATCGGGTCGCTCGTGGTCCAGCTCGGAGCAGCGGCGCTCGCCAACCAGATGGTGCTCGAGGCGGCCGGCCCCTACATGCGCCAGCTCTCCGACGAGGCCCGGGAGGCCGTCGTCATGAGCGTGTGGCGGGGTCGCAGCCCGATTGTCGCGAGGGTCCAGGAGTTCACAGAGCGCCTGGTGCACGTGTCGGTCCGGGTGGGAAGCCCGCTGCCACTCGACTCGGCCCAGGCTCAGGTCTTACTCTCGTTCCTCCACGACCGGAAGGTTGTGGGCCGCCTTCTCCACCGTGAAGGAGCGATCAGCGAGGAGTTCGAGAGCTCGATGATGCGGATTCGCGAGACGGGCATCGCCATCAGCACCCGCAACATCGAGGGCACGAGGACGATCGCGGTGCCGGTTCGTCAAGAGGATGGCGACGCCTGCGCAACATTGGCCTTCGTCGGCACGATCAACGCCATCTCGAGCGACCCTTCGTCGCCGATGGCGCTCGCCCTGATCGACACCGCAGATCAGCTCTCGCGACAGCTCGGATGGGACGGGTCGGAGGGGAAGTTGGAGGTGCATGTTGGCCATCTCAGAGCCGATCACCATCGAGTCAGCTAGCCGGTCGGAATCCCTCCTCCAAGAGGACGACCGGGCCAGCACCTTCCGGGTGAGCCGGAAGGCCTTCCGCTCCCAGGAGATCTTCGACCGGGAGCGGAGGCTCCTTTGGGACCGCCATTGGTTATATCTAGGCCACGAGAGCGAGCTGCCCAAGCCCGGCGATTTCAAGGTCAGGACGGTCGCCGGCCGATCGTTGATCCTCTGCCGATCGGCCGACGGGGAGCTCCATGCGTACCTTAACGCCTGTCCTCACCGCGGCACGGTGCTGTGTCGCGAGAACGAAGGCAACTCGCGGTTCTTCCGCTGCTTCTACCACGCCTGGACCTTCGACAATCTCGGCAAGCTCGTGAGTCTTCCGGGAGAGGAGTCCTACGCGGGGCAGGAGGAATTCCGCGAGCGGGTAGGGCTACGGGAGATACCGAGCTTCGGCAACCACTGCGGATTCCTGTTCGGCTCCTACAACGAGAGACGTGGAACCTCTGCACGAGCACCTCGGCGAAGCTGCCGACTTCATCAAGATGGTGAGCCAGCACAGCGCCGTCGGTATGGAGGTTCTCCCGGGCACTCAGCTCTACGGCGTGCGGCCAATTGGAAGCTTGCCATCGAAAACGCACTGGACGGGTATCACTTCGCCCCTACCCATGCGACTTTCATCGAATTTCGCAAGAACTCTGGCTACGTCTCGCAGAATGCCGACGGAGAGTGGCGCGACCTCGGGAACGGCCACTACGTCCACATCGCGCATGGGCTTCTACGGGCGAGCGGGCCTGAGTGGGAGCGATGCTGGGGAGAAGAGGAACGAATCCGCATCGAAGGCAACCGTCGTGAGCTGGCGAGTCGTTTGGGCGAGGAGCGCGCCAGCTTTATTGCCGAGAACAGCCGCATTCTCTACTTGTTTCCGAATTTGCTGCTCTTCGACATTCTCGGTATCTCGATCCGGATGCTCGAACCGGTTGCGCCGGCTTCACCTCGGTGAACGCCTGGGAGCTGGCACCCCACGATGAGCCTCCGGCAGCTCGCGCATTGCGATTGGATCACTTACTAACGTTCGTCGGACCTGGAGGTTTCTCTACCCCGGACGATATCGAAGCATACGAATGTATCCAGCGTGGCGTGGAGGCGACCAAGGACGACCTACGGCCGGGAGTCGACTGGAACGACCTCTCGCGTGGCCTCGAGAAGGAGTATGCCGGGAATCAGACCAGCATCTTCGATGAAGGGAACCTCCGCGCGTTCTGGCGCCACTGGGATGCCAGTGTCAATACCGGCGACCTCGAGTCGGTGGGCTGAACGATGGCGACCGCCGAAACCGCGAGCAGAGCCGGTATGACCAGCCTGGCGAGAGTTGACCGGCAAATTGTCGAAGACTTCCTCTATAACGAGGCGATGTTGTTGGACGAGTGGCGCCTCGACGAGTGGCTGGACTTGTTCGACGTGGGCGCGGACTATCTGGTCCCGGCGACCGACAGGCCGGACTCGGACCCGCGGACTGCCCAGTTTCTGATCTCTGACGATTACGAACGCGTCCGGGCACGGGTGAAACGGCTCGATAGCCGGAACGCCCATGCCGAGAACCCTCGGTCGAGGACTCGCAGGCTGATCACCAACGTGCAGGTGCGGCTAACGGAGACGGACCGTATTGCGGCGACGGCGTCCTTTCTCATCTACCGGATCCGCGACGGGCAGGTGGACCCCTACGTGGGGCACTACGCCCACGAGCTCCGGGTGACCCCTGACGGACTGAAGTTCACCCTGCGACGCGCCATCCTCGATTACGAGCGGCTGCAGCCCGGCGGTCGGATCAGTTTCATCCTGTAGGCCCTGACAGCGGACACCGCACCCGAGCGAGAGGTAGAGAATATGCGGCCAGCGG
>CAVYDA010000005.1:0-412473 GCA_963767195.1 uncultured Acidimicrobiaceae bacterium
TAATACGGAAGTTATCTGTGACCGAACCGCAGAATTCGGCTCACCTCCTGGGGACCTCCCAACCAGGGCGCGGCAGGCCGGCCTCGTCGAGACCCGCCAGCAAGGCGTCGAACGTCAGAGCGAAGGCTCGGCGGGGAAGCGTCGGCGATAGACCAGATTGAGCAGCGCAATCGGTTTGCGGTGCAGCCAATGGATGAGGGCGAGCGAGGGCAACGTGACGACGACGGTATCCACCAGCTTTTTGCCTTTACGTTTGTCCATTTTTATCATGTCTGCGATAATTTGAGAGAGCTGCCAAACGATTGGCTGGACGCTGCCGCGCAGTAAGGTAGCAGACTTGCGAAGCCGCCGTCAAACGAACCAGCTTCTTCGCGGATGTTCTGATGCGCCCACGCGGTTTTCCCTTCCTGAACTAGGTTTTCCTCAAGTCCCTCGCCACATTCACAATCCCCCGGAAGTTACCTTATAATATGTGTGAATTGCGATCAATGGGTACTTTTAGAACTGCTGCTACCCAACCGCACGCGTTGCAATCCCCGCGCCACCGTGTTATGCGCCCGTTCGTTCGCGCCCTTCTCCGGAAACGCTTATCTGTGAAATGGTTGAGTTTAATTGCTTTGCTCGCAGCAACATTATTGCTCGTCCAAGTAATGAGATCGAGTCCTCGCGCGGTGCAGATAGCTTGCTGGCGCTGGGATTTTCCGCCTTATATTTTAGCGCCTTCCATTTGACGATGGCCGTCATTTCGTGGCCGACTGGCCAGGATTTGTAACGGGACTGAATTACGGTTGTTGATGCGCTAACTCTGTCGCTTTACTTCGCTTTTCCGCGCGTACAGCATCCTTGCCGTTTCGGATTTCATTTGCACTTTATTTTATTGTAACCATGCTTTCGGCGTTACAAGCTTTCGTGCCGATAGCGGCGATTTTCTATTCCTGGCAACTTGCCCGGATGTTTCGTGTTTATGTTGTCGTCGTCAGGGCGTGTGCCCACCCCCCGACTCTGACTGCTCTCCTGAAGGGGATGTCGGCAGGCTTGCTCCTGCAGGCGGCCGTCGCACTCTGGCAGCGATTTGGATTGGGCTTGCTCCAAACACCCGGCACCTTCTTGCACCAGAACACACTTGGCATGGTTACGCACTTCGTTGTCTTCCCGTTCTTTGCATTGCTGCTATCGGGACGTGTAGGATGGCTGCCGTCCGTAGTATTACCTGCGGGTATAATAGTTGAGTTGCTGACGACATCCCGCGCCACAGTCGGACTCGCCGGCCTCGGGTATTCAGTTGTCTTCGTGCTGTCCGCCATGCGTGGTTGGACATCCCGAAAGGCGGTCGCTTTGATAGTCGCCGTCGCGGTGGGCGCAGTAATTGTACCGCTTGCTCTATCGGCGATAGCTAGTCGCGGCTCCGATCAACTGGAAGGATCAGAGCGAAGAGCGCGTCGCCCTCGAATCGGCTGCGTCGATGATGCTCTCGGACTATCCTTTGGGAGTCGGAGCCAACAACTTCGTTTTCGCGGCAAATACTGCAAGGTTATTATCAAAGAGCGGGCGTTGGGTGGTCTAGCTACGTCGCTATTGTCCATAATGTCTACCGGCTGGTCGCCGCTGAGAGCGGATATTTCGGATTGATAGCCTTTGTGACGTTCCTTCTAATCCCATGATTGCAGCTATTTGGTGCGGTGTGCGTACTCGAGAAGACGTAAGAGGTGACCTACTTCTAGGGCTCGGGACGGCGCTGCTAGTCGTGTACCTACATATCTTTTTGAGTGGGTATTCGTTACCGATCAGGTTCAATACATATTTACAATGGAAATAGGAATGGTCGCCGGCATAGCTATACAACTCGGCTACTGGAGGCAACAGCGCGCCAACAATCGACTTTCGGTATCCAAATCAGTCACGCCGCTGCAAGTTGGACCTCACGTGCACACCTCGAATCCAGTTTTAGACGGAAACGTCGCTGACGCCGAAAATCCTCGCTGGGTGTCTAGCGGCTTGCAATCATTCGCGTCCGTGCTCGATTTCATCGGACAATCCTACTCAAAGTCGGTGACACTGTGCTCAAATTATTTGCGACGCGCTCGCAATCCATCCAGACATGCTCGAATTAAGGGGGCTCGTGGAATTTGTTCCAAAAACGCACTCTAGCGTGACTTCCTGCCTCGCCGCGCGTCCTTCATCCGTGGCGATGTCCGTTTTCGCGTCAAACACCCGAGGGGTGAAGTGGCCCCCGCGAAGCGGATGAATCGCTGATTCCTCGGGCGCGAAGCGGCGGCCGCAAGCGCGAGGTGGTCGGCGCCGGCTGCCAATGGCGGCACATGCCCAAGGATTTGCCGCCCAAGAGCACGGTCTATCAGTGATCCGGGTCGATTGATCCCCAAGTCAGAAGGCTCCACTTGGCGTTCTGCTCCCTCGTTAGACTAGGTGAGCCTCAGGGTGGATGGAAACGCACGCCGCTTAACGCGCGACAGAACTGTAAAAACAGTTTGCGGTCGTTGACTTCGAGGGAAGTTTTCTTTACCTTGGCAATGTATTTGAAGTTGCGACGAATTTCATGTTCCGTCACCTCGACCGTTTCTCGGTCCACCCCCTGCATCGATCCCGCCCCAACAGCCGCATCTCTCGAGAAGCCGCTCTTCGCGTTGGCCTCCTAGAGATATTTCCCTCCGAGTTCCCTACGGCGCTGACTATCGACGCGAATCGATCTCGACGATGAGGTTGCGCCGCGAGAAATGTCAAAAACGCTCGTCGCTGAGTTTCGTCGCCACCATATGCTTGCGCTTCCAGCAATTCATCGAATCGCCAGGATACCCCCGGGCTGGCGGGGCATCCTTGCGCCGGGAAACGAAAAAGGTAGAAGTTCAGACGTCGTGATATCGACCGGGTTTGAGCACGGTTTCCCGAAATGGTGATTGGCACATATTTGGGACCACAATCCCCGAACAAATCTCCGGGCGCAGCGGAGAATGACCCCGACGAGGCCGGCTATCTTCATGTCGATGGTCATGTCCGGGTCTACCACGGGGGCAAGGTGAACCTGCCGCGCCGCTATGTCTCCCAGGAGCGGCTCTGTCTGGGCGACACGACGGACTACTGGGTGAACGACGGACTACTGGGTGAACGACGCCATCGGCCGTCGGTTTTTCGTGATTTCGAAAGCCGTCACTGAGGGTCTGGCCGATAGTCTGGTCAGAGACATCGCGCCGGATCTGCTGGCCAGCGTTCCCCGAACGCCGACGGCGAAAGAGCTGACAACGATCCCCTCCTGCATCGGTTCGTCATCGTCTTTGATCGGGAAGGTGCGACGCACAGCCTGCTCTGCGCATTGTGGAAACACCGTATTGTTGCCATCACATATCGCAAAAGCGTCAAAGACGTCTGGCCGCAAGAGGTTGCTATACCGGGCGGCGGCAGCCAGCGCATAAGACTGGCCCTGCGCGAGACGCGGATCAGCTATGTGCGTTGTCTGACAACAATATTTCCGCGCGACAATCGGCGCGTCATAAGCCAACATGTAACATTGGCGTTAATCAGCGAGCTTTCCCGGATAAGGCGTAATCGACCCCCATTTCTTAAAGAGAAGCAAGAGAATTTATTGCACCCAAGACGAACACCTCCAAAAACCCCGCCCTCATTTGGGGAGTCGGCAGCGAGCAGGAACGCCGCCCAATCAAAACCGAAAAAATCGAAATCAAACACTCGCTTTCTTCGGTCTGATGGGCAGTGGCGGAGGTTTTCGTTGTTACTACTTGCGTTACCGCCTATGTTTATGGTAAATGAACGACGTATAGAAGAGGCAAAGGGAGTTTGGGCGTGGAAGTTAAAATGGCGCAACTCGCGGAGATCATACGCGAAGTGTTCGATGACGAAACTGTCGAAACTACGGAAACGACGACAGCAAAAGACGTAGAGGGTTGGGACAGCCTTAGCCACATTCGTTTTATAGTTACCGTAGAGCAACGATTCAAAATGAAATTCACCAGCCGAGAGGTGGATAATCTGCGCAATCTAGGTGATTTCCTGACAGCCATAAATTCGAAGTCTACAGGCTGATGGAGGCGCGCGCCATGGATTGGCTTGTCGATTTGGGATGGCTGCGGCGCGCGCCGGGAGATTTCCGAGATCGGTGCCGATCCCTCGCGGAGCGCGCCGACGAACCGGACGCGGCCTTCGACGTAGAGTTGGTTGATCTAGCGAACCACGCGCTCGACATGAACCAGCTCGGCGGATCGGAAAAATTGCCGTGGCTCGGCGCCTCGGCCCGTTGAACACGATCCTCGGGCGCTTTCGGCTCGGGCTGCTCGGCAGCGGCACATTGACCCTGATTGCATCTGCGATTCCTGGCTCCGGACTTCGTCACCTCACCCTCATCGACGTCGTGGAGGGAGAATATGGGCGCTCGCTAGAACAGGCCTTGGACCCGCAGAGCCGATTCGCTCGGCCGGGCTCGACAGCGTTCTTCTCGCCTTCGACTACCGCGATCTTCATCTGGACGCCGCCGTCGCCAGCGCCGACGCAGCCAAACTTCAGGTCGAGAAGGCCTTTCGTATCTGCAAGCGATCGGCGAGAGTTTGCGGCCGTCTTTGTCGGGTCCGTTGCTGTTGCAGACGATCGCGCCGCCCGTTGAACCGCTCTTCGGCGGCCTCGATGCGGCGGAAGCGAGCAGCCCCTACGCGAAGGTGCAGGCCCTGAATGCA
The DNA here is from genome assembly GCA_963767195.1 of uncultured Acidimicrobiaceae bacterium. GTDB lineage: Bacteria > Actinomycetota > Acidimicrobiia > Acidimicrobiales > RAAP-2 > Bog-473. The sequence goes on from CAVYDA010000005.1 coordinate 4,698, forward strand.
AGGATCGTCCGTTGGGTTGCGGACAGTGACAATGTGCTCGTTGACACAGCGCGCCTTGCGGGCACGGTTGGCGTCGGTCACTGGCATGATCCGGCCCAGTGGCATTCGGCGAAGCTTCCGGTGGGTCCGCATCTTATTCCCCTTTAGCGGACTGATCGCGCGAACGGTAGCCGCGCTGAGAGGCAAGACGCGCAAGTGTCTGGTGCTTGATCTCGACAACACGGTTTGGGGCGGCGTCATCGGCGACGACGGACTGGAGGGCATCGTTCTCGGGCAGGGGTCCGCAGAAGGCGAGGCCTTCCTCTCGGTGCAACGAGCCGCTCTGGAGTATCGGTCGCGCGGCATTGTGCTCGCCGTAAGCTCCAAGAACGATGAAGCGGTCGCGTTGAGGCCGTTTCGTGACCACCCGGAGATGCTCCTCAAAGAGGATCACATTTCCATCTTTCAAGCGAACTGGCAGGACAAGGCCAGCAACATTGAACTCATCGCCGAGCGCCTGAATATCGGGATCGACTCCCTGGTGTTTCTCGACGACAATCCGTTCGAACGCGAACTTGTCCGACGCGAGCTTCCTTTGGTTGCCGTGCCCGAACTCCCGGCGGATCCTGCGCTCTATGCGAGAACGCTCTCTTGGGCCGGCTATTTCGACGCCGTGGCCATATCGGAGGAAGATCGCAAGCGTGCGGGCTTCTACAAAGCCAACGCCGCTCGCAATGCGGCGCTCACGTCGTCGACCGATCTGCAGGGCTACCTGCGCTCATTGGAAATGGTGTGCACGATAAAGCCGCTCGATCCAGTCGGTCGTGCGCGCGTCGCGCAGCTGATCAATAAGTCGAACCAGTTCAACCTCACGACGCGCCGGTACACCGAGAGCGAAGTCGCGGCGGTGGAGGCCATGGTCGGCAAGTTCACCATGCAGGTCCGCCTCGCCGACAAATTCGGCGACAACGGTATGATCAGCGTCCTGATTTTCGATAAGGGGCCCGAGGTCTGGATCAACGATACGTGGCTCATGAGCTGTCGGGTCCTCGGCCGAAGCGTTGAGGATGCGGCGCTCGCACATGTTTGTGCCGCCGCCAAGGCTGGGGGCGCACGCAAGCTCGTCGGGATTTATCTGCCGACGCCCAAGAACCAAATGGCCGCAGAGCACTACGGCCGACTGGGATTCGTGAGGGTTGAAAGCAGATCGGACGGAGCCACAGTTTGGGAACTTGATCTCGACGCCTATCGAGCGCCGGAATTTCCGATGACGGTCATCTCCGAGTGGTCGGCATGAGGCGTTCGGCTCGCCGAACACCGAACAGTTTGGAAACGCTCGTGCCGTACGGCGGCGGCGCGCCGGCGCGACCGAACTTCCGTCCGCGCACCGGCGGTGATCCGACGGACGGGCCGAAGTCCGGGCCGAGGGGCCCTGCGGTCATCTCCAAAACGAAATCGAGAACGTCGACGCCAGCTCGCGGCGGCGTCTCGCAAATCAAATTTCCAAGTCAGCGCGGCTTGGTTGCTCGGGATGGTGGGGCGCCGTCTATGCTGTTTAATTCGCCGACGTTTCTGTTCGGCTTTCTTCCCCTTTCTTTGATTGTTTTCTACGTGCTGACATCCCTTAACCGGGAGGCGGCGAAGGTTTTTCTGATCGCGATTTCGTTGCTGTTTTATGGTACGGGGACCGCAAGATTTTTACCGCTCTTGATCGGTTCTGTGGTTGTCAACTACTTCCTCGGGCGAATGATTCAAATGTATTATCAACGCGAGGAAACGAGCCGCGTCTCGCTTGTGAGAAATATCGGTGTCGTGGGAAACCTCGCTCTACTCGTTTATTTCAAATATACAAACTTTTTCCTAGACAACATTAACGCCGTCACAGGGACCCAATTCCATATTTACGGCGTCATTCTGCCGCTCGGCATTTCGTTTTTCACATTCCAGAGAATCGGCTACCTTGTCGATTGTGCGCGAGGCGAGATCTCCAAGTCGCGGTTCAACGATTTCGCCGCGGCGTCGGTGCTCTTTCCGCAACTGATTTCGGGGCCCATCGTCCTCTACCACGAACTCGCTCCGCAAATCGAGAGCCGGTTTCTGGGTTCGCACGCCGGCCGTAACGTCACGGTCGGATTGGTGATTTTCGCGATCGGATTGTTTAAGAAGGCCGTGATCGCCGACAATGCGAGTACGTCGCCGACCCCGTGTTCGACGCCGCCAGCCACGGCGCCACCGTCAGTCTGGCGGCGGCCTGGGTCGGCGCCCTCTCCTACACGGTGCAGCTATACTTCGATTTCTCCGGCTATTCCGACATGGCCATCGGCGCCGCTCGCATGTTCGGGCTCCGACTGCCCTTGAACTTTCATTCGCCGTTGCGCGCCTCGAGCATCATCGAATATTGGCGTCGTTGGCACATGACGCTGAGCCGATTTATGGTTCGCTATTTCTTCCAACCGCTCTCGCTGGTGTCGATGCGCGCGTCGATGCGCTCGCTCCTAAGTCGCCGGCTCACCTTCCTGACCTCGGTTGTCGTTCCTGTTTTCCTGACCTTCGTCGTTCTCGGGATTTGGCACGGGGCCGGCTGGACGTACGTACTGTTCGGTGTGTTTCACGCAACCTACGTTTCCGTCAACGAAATCTGGCGCGATGCGCGCAAGCGGTACCGGAAGAGGACGGGGCGTTCCGCAAAGACGACCCAGGTCGCGATCGTCGAGCGCGCTTCGGGCACACGCTCACTTGCTGTGCGTTCTGGTGGCGAATGTCATGTTCCGCGCCGATACGGTGGGAACGGCGTTTGTCTTCTACAAAGGCATGTTGGGTTTGGTTGGCGACGCCAGCTTCTCCGCCTTCTATAGGTCCGAGGCGCTGCCGTTCGTCGTCGCGGGATGGCTCATCATCGCTCTCTTCCCCAATACCCAGCAGATCGTGGGGGCATACGGACCGGCTGTGAACTGGGCGCAGTGGCGCGATGTCGCGGTTCCCTTCTCGGCCCGTTTCATAGTATGGCGCCCGAACCCCATCGGCTTGGCGAGTATCGGTGTCCTTCTCGCCGGCGCAATCACCGCAACGATCATCGAGATGTCCCGTGAACCTGCGCAGTTCATCTACTTCCAATTCTAAGCTCGGATCGGGCTGGAATTACTGGCCGTTGATTGTGATCGCAGGCTGGGTGATCGCCATCCTCGTAGCGATCGACGTCTTCTTCAACTTCGCCTTTGCGTTTCCGAGCGATCCGAAAGTCCTCACACCCTCACGCCTGCAGCAATACTTCGAGTACGGCAGATCGGCGGAAGGCGCGCTGATCCGAATGACCAGGCCGAGTCGTTTCGAGACAGCGCCGATCACCTTGGCGGGTTGGTACGAGCCGCGCGTCTCCACGGAATGGGCGGCGCCATCGACGGTAGCCTCGGGGCGCGCGAAGCTGGACAGGTCGATCGTCACGATCTATGGAGGGTCCCACGCTGTGCGTCTTGCGAGCGCACTCGGCCGGGTGTCGAAGGACCTGACCTCGCGGTCCGTTGGCGCGCCCGGTGCGACCCCAAATTGGTCTTACGGCGCGTATCTTCAGGATCGAGGCGGCAGCAACAGTGTTGCGGTCGTTCTGACGTTCAACGCCAACGAACTGGCTATGATTACTTCGTTCTCCCCAGCGATCTGGAGCGGGGACTTCCCGATGCCCTACGTGGGAGACCGTTTCTACCTCGAAGGCGGGCAGCTCAAGGTCATCCACCCGCCCTACAATTCCTTCGAGAAGTACGAGCAGACGTTCTTCGATCCCAAGGCTTGGTCGGAGACGGTCGACTTCTTCGCCGAGAACGACCCGCTCTACGATTCGTTCTCATTCCGTGCCAGCCTGCTCGACCGTTCGTCATTGGCCCGCCTCGTTCGTCGCGCGCATAATCAGAACCGTTACCGAAGCATCTTGCACGCGGTCCTTGACAAGTCCGGCTTTCACCCCGAGAGCGAAGCCATTCAGGTGGCGCGCGCAATCATTCACGCTTTCGCCGCAGAGGTGCGAGCCGACGGCATGATCCCCGTCATCTATCTCGTAAACAACCTCGGATACTCTGACAACTTGTTTCTCGCCCTGAAGCCGGCCTTGGACGCGGACAAAGTGCCCTATGTGAGCTCCCACGATTTCGTCTCGCCCAGCGACCCGAATGGGTATCTACCGGACAGCCACTTCACCGACGCGAACGACGATCGTCTGGCCGCCGCTCTGGAAGACGTCGTCAAGCGATCGCGTTGACGGCGGCGGGCCGGTCGCGCGAGCCCGTGACTGCTTCGCTCCTTCGGAACCCCAGCTCCGTCATGCCGCGCGAAGGAAAAGGGCGGACACCGTGAACGCGGCCGGGGACGGGCTACGACATGACCTCGGCGTGTTGCGGAGCCTTTGGGGCGAGGCTTGCCTTGCGGTCGACCGACAAATGGCGGCCGAGACCCTTGGCCCTAGACAGCCCAGGTTCAGGATACGAGTAAAAAGTGCTCACAAGCCGAAGTGATCCCGGAGCCTCAAATCGTTCGCTAGCGTATTGAAAATGTTTACAATGGCGGCTAGCGACACGAATGTCGGTCTAGGCCGTCAGCGCCGCGGATTTGTTCGACAATTGTCGCCATCGGTCGGCCTTGCCCGAAAGTCCATTTCCTGGCATGGGATCGTCGCCCCGAATATGGCGGGATCATCCAACGAATGTCTGTCAAAAAGGGAGGCGCAATTACCATCCATCCACCGCTGCACCACACCGGAATCGTTCGGATGAGCGAGGACGACGCGCTCGCGAAGAGGCTGTTGGGACTTGAGGGGGACTATCGGTGCCACGTGCCCAAATGCGAGGCGCTGTGCATCTTTACCAAGGCCCAGGGGATGAAGCTGCTGGAAGACGAGCGCGTTAGCGCGTTAAGGGCGCCGGCCCATTTCTTTGCAATTTTCTTAGCCCTATCGACACGCGGCTTTCCAGGACGCGATTGCGGCGTTGGGATAACAAGGTAATAGCTATGTGCCTTGTCTGACAACATTTCCCCTTCGGGGTAGAAGGCACCTGGTTACTTTAATCCTATTCGAAAAAATCTTCAAGCTACTTTCTTCTCTTTTTTCTGTCGCTGCTGTGGGTATGTGGGCAACGCGTTTGCGTTGTCCAAGCGAAGTGGCATATCCACAGCTCCCGCCGCTGCCTCGCAACTGTCCATTCCATCGCGCCACACGTTTATTGGTCGTTGGCTGCTCATTGCCTGATGAGGCCGCCGGTGGTTGTAGAAATCCATCAATTGGCCGATGCCGGCGCGCGCTCCGCGGCCGTCGGCGTAGGCCTTCAAATGGACCTCTTCAAATTTGATCGGTCGCCACAGTCGCTCGATGAAAATGTTGTCCATGAAGCGGCCGCGCCCGTCCATCGAAATCGCGACGCCGGCCGCTTCCAGCTTTTCGGTGAACGCGGCGCTGATGAACTGCTCGCCTTGATCGGTGTTGAATATCCTCGGTTTGACGTATCGCTGCAAAGCCTCCTCCAGGGCCTCCACGCAGAACCCGCTGTCCCTCGTGTTCGACAGCCGCCAGGCCAACACCGCGCGGCTCGCCCAGTCGGTGATCGCCTCCAGATACAAGAGGCCGCTGGCCATCAGAATGTACGTGATGTCCGACGCCCACACGTGGTTCGGTTCCGTGATCGCCACGCCGCACAGGAGATAAGAGGTAGATCTTGTTTCCAGCGGCCTTGCTCGTGCCGGGACGCGCAACCAGCCCTTCGAGCCCCATAAGACGGCTGCACGCGTTTGCGATTGACCCCACGGCCTCTCTCGTTGAGGTCGAACGTCATTCTGCGCGAACCGTAGAACGGCTTTTCCAGATACAGTTCGTCGATGCGCCGCATCAGGGCCAGATTGTCGGTCGAAGTCTCGGGCTTTAAGGCAATAGACCCCCGACGGACCTTCGCGCGTCTCGCCGGCGCGCTCATCGACTTGTCCTTGGCCAAGAATTCCCGCTCGACAGTTAGTTCGCCGATCTTGCCGTAGAGTTTGGCAGTCTCCGCTCGTGCTCCTCCTCGCCATCGCCCGCGGCGCTCGCCCCCCGCGCGAATCCGGGGTCCACATCAGTCGACCAGAGCGAACTCTGCGCCGCGCTCGATTGGTTGCGCGACGCCAGGGCGCGATCGAGACGGCGCTCGCCAAGCGCCATCTGAAAGGCGGCACGCTGGTGCTCTGCGAAGTTGAGCGCCGAGGAGCGCGAGCGGCTCGAAGGCTCTGGTTCGCGCGGGCAAGAGCCCGGCGCAATTGCTGACGAGAGCGCGCATTCTCCTGAAGGCCGACGTGTCGGAGGCCGGCGAAGGTTGGAGCGACAGCGCGATCGCGGCGGCGCTGGACACGAGCATCAACAATGTCGCTCGCACTCGGCAACAACTCGTCGAGGAGGGGTTCGAGGCGACGCTGAAGCGCAAATACAATCCGAACTCCGCCCGGCCGCGGATTTTCGACGGGGCGGCGGAGGCGAAACTGATCGCTCTGACCTGCTCGCCGGCTCCCGAGGGCTTCGCCCGTTGGAGCCTCCGCCTGCTCGAAGAGAAAGTCGTCGAGTTGAACATCGTGGCGAAAGTCAGCGACAACACGATCGGTCGGACTTTAAAAAACGCTCTATTTGCAAATTGTGTTGCGAGATGGCAAAATTGGTTCCGCATTGAGGGATTGTGATGGACAGCGCGGCGTTTGCGACTTGGCGAGTCGGAATCGAGCTTCTGAATTCTGCGCAGCGGAGCTTGGCGTTTCAGGATTTGGCGTTGGCCGAAGCGAACGATGCAGTGGAATATCGCGATGACGATATCGACGAAACCGCGCAGGAGGACCGGGCCGAAGCGGTCCGGGAGGGGGAGGGCGAAGCCACGCCCGAAATTGTGGCGCCGGCCGCGGTCGGTCCGATCCGGCGCCGGACCTGCTTTCGAAGGTCGGCGACGGCCGAATTGTCAACTTTGGTTGCCCTCATTGTGGCGGGTATGAAGTCGGTCGTTGGGGCCGGGCGAACGGCAGGCCTCGGTATCGCTGCAAGGAGTGCCGGAAGACATTCGGCCCGTTGGCGGGAACGCCGTTTATTACACTACAAGGACCGTTGGATAGATCAAGCGCAAGCCTTGACGAGCAGAGAATCCGTCGTAAAGGCGGCTGAGCGTTGTGCGATAAATCGTACGATCGCGTTTCGCTGGCGTCACCGATTTCTTTCCGCTCTCAACCTGGACAAACCTACCTCTTTGTCTGGCATCGTCGAGGCGGACGAGACATTCGTTTTGAATCTTTCAAGGGCAAGCGCAAAGACCTTCCCAGACCGCCGCGCCAGCGGGAGGCAAAGCCAGCAAACGCGGCCTGTCGGCGGAACAAATCTCTATCATCGTCGCCCGTGACCGCACGGGCGCGACCCTGGACGCCGTCTTGCCGCGGCTCGATGCCGTCAGCATTGGGCCGCGCTGGGCGGCGCGATCGCCCCGTCCACGGACTTTTGCTGCGATGGAGGGTCGGCCATTACCGCGTTCGCGCGACGCGCCAGACTCAAACTCCACGTGCTGCCCGCTCCCGGAAACCCAAAGCCTGAGGCGCCGAACATCACATCAACAACGTGAACGCCTACCATGGCCGACTAAAGAATGGGTCCGGCGCTTCCACGGCGTCGCCACCAAGAACCTTCCGAGCTATTTGGGCGGGCGCAGAACGATCGAAGCTCTCGGAGCCGCCACGACTCCCGAGGCCTGGATCATGGGAGCCGCGGGAATGGGATCTAAATGAGGGAACAAAAACTCGCGTAATCAGCGGGCTTCAGCGCCTTTCCGGGCGGCGGGATATCGCTTTACGTACCTTTGGGCAAGAGAACCCATGACGGCGCTGGCTTGCCAAAGTTTCGGGTCCGATGCAGATTTCCTACACACCTGCGACCTTAGCGAAGACGCGAGCCAAAATGTCCGGCGCACAAACCAAATTCACTCTGATCAACATTCCCGAGTTGGGGCCGGCTAACGCGTATTTTGTCGAGCTCGACCGCTATAGCAAATCACCTTGGGTACGCCTTAGTGGGATGCCCGCGAATGTGCTCGAACGCCGCGTGACGCGGCCGCACTTGTCGCGTTACCGCGGCGCATTGCAAGCGATGATCGCAGCGAAGCGGGTACCGGATCCCATCATTATTTCGCACCTGCCGGTGATGACGGCGGCGGTGTCGCGACTGGCCGGGATGTTCCGCGTGCGGGCGCCACACATAGGTTTCTCGTTTAATTTCACTAACCTGCCGGTCGGTTCCGACTTTCAGCGACTTGCCCCGCATATTGCGCGTGTCGACCGGCTGATCGTCTACTCCCATTACGAGGCTCGGATTTATGCCGAGTATTTCGACATCCCGCTCGATCGTTTCCGCGTGGTCAGATGGACGCAAGACCCGCCGTTCGTTGCAGAAACCGGTCAACGTCCTTTCAAAGGTCCCTATCTCTGCGCAATTGGCGCTGAGGGCCGCGACTATGGGACGCTGCTAAACGCGGCACGGGCCAGCGGCCTGCCGTTGGCGATAATCGCACGGCCGCATAGCCTTGTTGGCCTGGACCTGCCGGAAAACGTCCGCAGTTTTTCAAACCTTCCGTTCGAGGTAACCTGGGAAATCGCATCTACCAGCGTCGGTGTCATCGTACCGCTTTTCGACCTGACGACGCGTTGCGGTGTTCTGACAATAGTATCAGCGGCGCAACTCGGGCTCCCCGCAGTCACAAACCGGACCCACACTCTCGCAGAATACCTTGATGGCCATGTCGCTGGGCCGGTCTATGTACCCGGTGAAGTTGACGACTGCGCGCGCGCGATGCGCGATGTGTTCGACAATGCCTTGAGTTATCGCCAAGAGGCGCGCAGCTATGTCGACGGCAACCGTGCGTTTTTCGATCGCGCGATCTGGGGTCGGCTTCTGGACAGCGTTCTCGATGAGTTCGCATGAACGCGACGGCCGTCCGGGTCCCGAATTAGCCCTGGGCATAGGCTCGCTTATATCCGCGGACTCCAGTGGTCCCGAGCGAAACATGCCCACATGCGCGCCGGTCCAATCAGGCAATTGTTGCGTCCAGGTCGCCTCGGCATAGGTGAGGTTCGAGGCGCCGAGCACGCCGACGAATATCTCAGCCTCATGGATTTCCCCCGTCGTCAGGATCGACAATCGCGATCCGTTTGCCCGAGTAGTCCACGAAGCCTCTCTCCAGCGACATGGTGCTGGCGCATCACCGGGCTCAGCCGTCGCTCGAAACCGCGAAGCAGATCGCAGAACCGGCTGTAGCCGTAGCCCTCTTGGGTGATCTCCCGATATTCCTCCCAGAGGATCATCATCGTCACCCCAGGCCGCTTCAGCTCGCGCGCCAGAGCCGCCCAATCCGGCTCGGTCCGCCGCCGCTGGCCAATCTCGATTCCCGGCGCGCCCGAACAGCCGCAGCTCCGGGGCGTCGTCGGTCACGTCCTCCGCCAGCGGCCAGTCAACCCTGCCGCCGCCGCCCGTTTCAGATTGTCCTGGATCGTCGAGCGCCGCACGCCCAGACGCCGCCCGATCTCGCGCGCGCTCACCCCACCGAGGCGCCACCGCAATAGTGTTCGCAATTGTCGCATGCTCAGTTCCCGCTTCGCCGGCATCCCCATCTCCTCGTCGACCATCGACGGGCGAGGAGTGCCTCGGTTGCCGATTTGCGGGCAGCAAAGGGAGTGAGCCTTCAACAGCTCAGGTGGCCGGCTTCAAATCGGAACGGTGGCCGGATTGCGTCGGAATTCGCAGCGGCAACAAGCGCACGGTCGGATATTCGGTCGATATCCGTGAGGTGACGAACGGGGTGATGTACATCGTCAGCACCGGTTGTCAGTGGCGCGCCATCCCGAAGGACTTGCCGCCCCGGAGCAGAGTCCATGAGTACCTCGTCCAATCGGCCCTTGACGGCACGTTGGAGCGGTTACACCACGCGCTCTATGTGAAGTGTCGCGAGCAGGCTGCGCGGGAGGCCAGCCCGACAGCAGCAGTCATCGACGCCCAGAGCGTGAAGAGCACGGAAAAAGGTGGGGTCTCGATCGATCCGCATGGGTCCGACGCCGGAGATCAAGGGTAAGAAGCGGCATGTCCTGGATGTCCTGGTCGATACCCAGGGTTTCGTGCTGGACGCGATCGTGACGGCCGCAGACATCCAGGATCGTGACGGAGGCGCGATGCTGCTGGCCACCTTGTTCGGGATGTTCCCGTTTCTGGTGAAACTCTATTCAGATGGAGGCTATCAGGGGCCAGAATTCCAGAAGGCGTTGAAGCGCGCCCTATCCAAGGGGCCGAAGCGGAGATCGTCAAACGATCCGATCGCGCCAAACGCTTCGTCGTGCCGCCGAAACGGTGGGCGGTTGAACGAACGCTGGCTTGGCTCAACCGATGCTGTAGTTGGCCAAGGACTAGGAGAACCTCAACCTCAAGGCGCGCCCGTTCCTCCTCCTTGCCTCCACCCGTCTCACAGTCAGAAGGCTTTGCAGGCTCTAGAAATGTTTCCGGACAGACTTTAACAGACTTTACAGAGCGAACAGAGTTCGGATCGTCATCTACAAGACGGCGGTGAGCCATTATGAACCTGACCCAACCAATACATCAGGATAGGGCAAATCGCCCATAATGCCCTAAAGAGTATGTCCGGAAACATTTCTATCTCTAGAGCCTGCATAGTCTTCTGACCACGAGACGAACGGAGGCGAGGAGCAAAAACAGCCGCGCCGTGACTTTGAGGTTCTTCAATCTTTGGCCAGCCTACGGCATCGGTTGAGCCAGGCCAGCGTCCGGTCGACCACCCACCTTCTCGGCAGCACAACGAAGCCCTTCTGACAGTCGGATCGTTTGACGATCTCAGTTTCGGCCTGGGACAGCACGCGCTTCAACGCCTTCTGGAATTCGGGCCCCTGAATATTAATAGCCACCGTCGGCGTAGAACTTCAGCAGAAACGCGAACAGTCCGAACAAGGTGGCCAGCAGCATGGCATCCCGTCACGATCCCGGACGTCGGGCGGCCGCCGCAATGGCGTCCAGCACGAAACCCTGGGTGTCGACCAGGACATGTTGTTTCTTGCCCTTGACCTTCTTGCCGGCGTCGTAACCCCACGGATCGATCGAAACCCCGCCTTTTTTCGAGCTCTTCACGCTCCGCGCGTCAATAATCGCCGCGGTCGGGCTGGCATCCCGCCCAGCCTGCTCGCGACACTTCACATACAGCTCATGGTGCATTCGCTCCGGAGTGCCGTCATATGTCCATCGGGCGAGGTACTCATGGACAATGCTCCGAGGCGGCAGGTCCTTCGGGATGGCGCGCCACTGACACCCGGTGCTGAAGATGTGCATCACCCCGTTCGTCACCTGCCGGATGTCGACCGTGCGCTTGTTGCCGCCGGGCTTGGTCGGAGGAATCGAGCGGCCGGATCTCGCCCCACTCCGCGTCGGTCAGATCGCTCTCGTAGCCCAGTCAGTCAGCGAATGTGACTCTGTCAGATAAAATTAGGATTTATGCGAAAAAACGCCCACGGGTAAAGTATCAAACGAGGTTCCGACCCCCAATGCCCACCGCAGCCACTCCCAGAGGCCAATTAGCAAGAACATGGCCAGGGTGATCAGCAGGTCCTGCCTACCGAAGGAAAACCGCTCGCGTCTCTGACCGATCAAGATAGGCACGTACTTAACCAGGTCAACCAAAGCGATGACGACGACGGCGCCAAATAACCCGTAGCTTGCGACGCCGGCAGGAAGCCCGACTAATAGGAAGATAAACTTCAAGCCGTTCGAAATAGCGGCATACGAGGGTTTGCCGAGCCCAAGAAGCGTCGACTCATTTACGTTAGCCAAAATAGAGAACCACGACCCGAGGGTTAGGAGTGGGAGTATCCAAGCAGCTGCGTGATAACGTTGATCGTAAAAAATTCTTACCGCCAGGTCTGACATCGCGACGAAAAACGAAAAACCGAGCGCCGCTAGCAGCAGGAATTTGGCGCGAAGCGGGGCCAGCTGCTCGCGCAAGTCTGCGCGCTGCATTTGAGAATGTGAGACAATGAACGGGAACAACACATAGTTCCCCAATCGCGCAACTAAGTTGCCTAGCAAGTCCGAAATTGCTCGTGCAATTCCATATACGCCTAACATATTAAGCGGAACGACTTTTCCCAAGTAGAGTTTATCAAAGTTGATCGAAATAAAATAGACAACGGACGATATAAATATCCATTTACCAAAACGCAGTATTTCTATACAATAGTTCTTAGACAGGTAAAATTTTTGGCCGACCCCTGGGAGCAGAAAGTAGCTTCCTACCGTGTATACCGTAGATCCAATTAAACCCCCGTATACTAAAGCCCAAACAGTTCGGTCAACGTACGCGATAAAAATTTGCGCCAAAAATGCGATTAAGGTGGTTATTATTTCAAATATATTGATACGCACTACCTGTAGTCTCTTCTGAGCCAAAGCGCGGCTTATTGAAGTGAATGATACAATTACAATTGCGAAGCCGGTAATAGGAATAACGGTAACTAGGATTTCGGAATGATACATTCTGGCCACAGGTACAGCTGCTGCGCTGAAGCATACCCAGAGGAATATGCCACGAATTATCTGCAAACTCCACGCCGTGTTGTAAAAATCTGGCGCATTGGCATTTTTACTATAAACAACATTTTGGCCAATGCCAAGATCAGACATTAACTCAATACCTATCCTTAAAGTGTTTACAATCAACATTACACCGAATAGTTCTGGCGACAAAAGTCTCGCCAAAACAATGCTCTGTACCACGCGGATCGCCGTCGCTATGCCATATGATCCTATCGTCCATAAAGTGCCCCTCAAGAGTATGCCGCTCGCAATCTTTGTCACGAATAAATCCCGCCGGTTGATATGAACGTTATATTCTAGCTGTTTACTGCACGATACAGGATTGCGCGGTTAACAGCAACCGATTTACCGATCTTTGTCGCGAGCAAGTCATATGTCCGGATTTGGTAGCGAGTTGTTTGTCCGATTTTGAACCGGGGATCACGTGATACCGGAGGTTCAGATGACGCGCGGTCTGCTTCTCAACGTCGAGTGACCGGAGGGTTGCCTGCTGCTGTTTTAGTTGGTTCCGTGACTTTTGCGTCGTCGCCCGTACCAGCGTGCAATGACACGGGAATTGTGATCATAAAGGCGTTGCCGGTCCCCTTGCGGCCGCCGGGTTTTCGCTCTTATACCAAGTCCGTGAACACTCCACCGCCTAAAGGCGGTGGTTTCGGGTTACGGCTAAAAGCCAGATCGGTATGCCCAATGGGGCCGACTGTCGCCTGTTGTGTCAGTGTCCTGCCGGTTGCCCTCCTGGCCCCTGCCCTCCTGAAGTTTAATGCCAAAGCATTCCCAACAACCAGCACCTGTAGCCGCATCCCGTGCCGCCTTAAGGCGGGGGGTTTACGGATCACCTATAGGGGACTCTAAAAGCCCTACCCATGGGCCCACCGCCGCGTTCCGATCGACATGATGAGCCACGGGCGTTCAACTAGTTTGTTCCAGTTGAAGCAGCAATGATCGAGGATGTCTTCATAGTTGGCGAAGATCCGGTTGGAGAGCCAATTATCGCGCATGTATTGCCAGATGTTCTCGACGGGATTGAGCTCGGGTGACTTGGACGGCAGGGGGACGAGCGTGATGTTTTCGGGCACGTCCAGCTTCGCGGTGACATGCCATCCGGCCCGATCCACGAACAGAACGGCGTGAGCGCCGGGCTCGACGGCAAGCGCGATCTCCTGGAGGTGCAGCGTCATGGCCTCGGTGTTGCAGGACGGGAGGACGAGACCGGCCGCCTTGCCGAGCGCGGGACAAATGGCGCCGAAGATATAGGCCGAGGCGGTTCTCTGATCCTTCAAGGCAAAAGGCCGCGTGCCGCGTTCCGCCCAGCGTCGCGTGATCTTGTTTTTCTGACCGATGCGGGCTTCGTCTTGGAACCAGAGTTCGAGTGGCTTGCCGCTGGTGGCGGCGATCATCGGCCAGGAGGTCCGGGACTTTTTTTTAAAGGCTGCGACAGCCGCCTCGTCATGCGCGTGGTGGCGCGGCCGCGCCGAGAGTTTTCGATAGCCCAGCGCGCGCAGTTCGCGGCTCAGGATCTGTTTGGTGACCGAGATGCGATACTCGTCGAACACCCATTGCGCCAGATCGATCAGCCTCCAGCGCACGACCCCATGGATCGCCGGGGTCGGACCGGCCTCGACCATGGCGACGAGCGCGCGCCTCTGGTCGTCGTTGAGCTTCGAGGGATGCCCGGTCGACTTGCCGTCGATCAGGCCATCCGGCCCCCTGAGATTGAACCGGAGGACCCAATCGCGAATGGTCTGCAGCCCCACGCCCCCGAGCCGAGCCGCGTCCGCGCGCGAGCCGCCGTCATAAATCGTGACGAGAGAAAGCAGGCGCCTGGTGACGCTCCCGGCCTTTTCCGCCAAAACAAGGGCCCGAAGCATCGGCCCATCGAAATCACCACGTAACGAAATAGGCGCCGCCATTTCGAATCCTCCTCCGCAGCTCTGAATCAGATCGCGGCTGATTTGGGAAATCGGGAGGAGAGTCAGTCTTTTAATGAACACGAACCTTGCTCCCGGGCCGTTACCGCTAGCGAGGCCCGAGGGACGCTCGCCGCGGCTGGCGGGGGTGTCTACGGTCGGGCTACGCCCTCCCTTCGAGACCCCCGCGGCGGCATTCTCATCCAGATTGTCGCGCCGTTCTCACCTTGATTGTCGCGCGGCAGCGCGCCAACGCGCTGGTGCTGTTGGATAAGGGGATGAGCTGTCAACAAGTGGCCGAGGTTCTCTTGTTCGACGACGACACGATCCGCGGCTGGTACGAGCTGTTCGAACAAAGCGGCGTCGAAGGCCTGAGCCACTTCGACGTGGGCGGCAGTTCGAGCAAGATGACGCCCCTACAATGCGGAGCTTTGAAGGCCTGGGTTGGGGCGACCCTCCCGCGCTCGACGCGTCACATCGGCGCCTGGATCGCCAAGGAATTTGGCCTTGTCTACGAAAGCCGCTCGGGGCTGATCGCGCTGCTGCATCGCCTGGGGCTCGAATATCACAAGCCGGAAGTCATCTCGCGCAAGCTAGACCCCAAAACGCAGAAGGCGTTTATCGCGAGCTAGGAAGACCTGTTGAATTCCAAGGGCGACGACGAGGTCGCGATATTCGTGGACGCGGTGCATCCCACCCACGCGGCGCGGCCCGTGGGTTGCTGGGCCCCGAAGGAACAGAAGCTCGCGATCGAACAGACGAGCGGGCGCGAGCGCATCAACATCCACGGCGCGATCGATCTAGAAACCGGCCAGACCCGCATGATCGAAGCCGAAACGATCGACGCGATATCGACGATCCGGCTGCTGGAATCGCTGAAATCGCTCTATCCGCTGATGGTCTGCATCCACGTATTCCTAGACAACGCGCGCTATCATCACGCCAAACTCGTGAAGGAATGGCTGGCCCGACCGAGTTGCCGGATCAAGCTGCATTTCCTGCCCACTTATTGCCCGCACCTGAACCCGATCGAGCGGCTATGGGGCGTCATGCACAAGAACATCACCCACAACAAATGCTACGGGACTTGCGGCGAATTCGCGGAAACAACCCTAGAATTCCTGCGCGACGAGGTGCCCAGAAGGTGGGCCGAGTTCTGCAATTCGGTCACAGACAATTTTCGTATAATTTCACCCAAGGATTTTCGGCTCCTGGGGTGAACAGGGTGTAGTAAGTATCCCCCGGCAAAGCCGGGGGCTTTAAGTTTTTAGTCGCTCAAAGCGGCTGTGTCGTCGCTCATGCGACATGCGACTATTGGGGTTGTGGCCGCTCAAAGGAGCGGCCGAGGGGAGACGCTAACGCGGCTCCGCGAACATGGGCCACCTGAAGGTGGCTGTCACTTCCAGCACTTCCAGAGGTTGAGTTGCTCCAGCCGTTGGTCCTCCTTCTCTTGGTTCTGGATGTACTCACGGATCGCCTTTTCGCCACCGTCCCCGATATGAGCCATCAAAAAGCGTGTTGGTCGAGCTACCCGGGTGGCTGCGTGGTGTTCAATTTCGAAGCAAAAGCGAGATTCTCAAAGACGTAGACGTCGCGGTGGCTATCCTTAAGCGTGTAGCCCAATTCGGTCACAATGGCGATGAGGTCAGGAATTGAGAGGTGTCTACCCTCGAAGGTTGTCTCGTGGAGTTCAACGATCATCAGTGGGCGATGGCCAAGCGTCTCTTTCTCGTTGACGAATATTCCCGCCTCCGCCCCCTCGATATCCGTTATTAGTGCGAAGCGGTCGATCTCATATCGGGACGTCAGCTCGCGTAGTGTGAGACATTGCACTTTAAATTCTAACCTTTGCTCTACGCTGTCGCTTACCCATCCAGCAAGTGACAAATCGCCGAAGTTCATCTCAACGAAGTCGACAGGAGGTATCGTGTAAGCGATCGCAGCGTGAATTACCGCTATGCGGTCTCGGGGACCGTTCGCCTCCACGTTCCTTTTCAAGACTTTGATGAGAGAGGGATTCGCTTCAACGCTGACCAATCGACATCCTGCGCCCAGGCAGCCAGCGATTTGCGCCGCAACAACTCCTATGCTCCCCCCCAGTTCAATAACATCAATGTTCCTGGGCAAGTAGCGTTGGATCAGGCGCAATTCGGCGGTCTCGTACATATCCCAGAAGACCAGCGCCCTCACCCACGGCGATATACAGGCATCGTTTGTATCAATTACCCTGCCTCAACTCGGGATTTTGCCGCCATAAAATCGACGGGCGACTATCTCGGTGAGGTAAACTAAAGGGGGAGACGAGATTACCCTGTAAGCGGCATTTCTAAGACGCAATTCGCCCACCAATTTGATCACATATATTAAGTTCCAGGATGGCACTTTACCAGGCAAAATCGCTAAGAGTCCATATCGAAACTCGATGGTCGTACCCAGGCGACGTCACTAATTAACTTAACCAAATCAGTTCGCCACAACCTTCCGCGGCCTTCCGCGGGAAGCGCGCAGGAAGCGAGCCGTCGGAATAAAGCGGTAATTTTGCGTCCTCGCCTTGTGGTGATCGTACTTTTCGTACGGTTAGGTAAGTCGAGGAACGACTGCGGCTTCCATGTGTAGCCCTTGTTCCACGGGCAATCGAACCAAATGCGAACTGACCCAAACTCAATGTTCAGCTATCGCCCCACACGTGGATCGGACTATCCTTCGAGAGAAGCACTTGTTTTGGAAAGCCGCCACTCAGCCCAATTCGCTATTTACATAGGACATTTGTTCCATTAAGTTGCCGTTGGACGTCTAAGTCTCAAAAACCAGTCGAAAACAAATCTTAGGTTTAACTTCTGCCCTCCCAGTTATGGCAGCGCTAGCGTTGCTGGCGGCTCGATCGGAAGCTCGGACTGTTCTCGTCGAGCAAGTATCCCTCGGCAAAGCCGGGGGCTTTAAGGTTTTAGCCGCTCAAAGCGGCTGTGTCGTCGCTAATGCGACTATTGGGGTTGTGGCCGCTCAAAGGAGCGGCGAAGGGAGACGCTAACGCGGCTCCGCGAACATGGGCCACCTGAAGGTGGCTGTCACCTTCCAGAGATTGAGTTGCTCCAGCCGTTGGTCTTCCTTCCCTTGGTTCTGGATGTACTCGCGGATCGCCTTTTCGTCGCGTCCAACCGTGCTCACGAAATAACCGCGCGCCCAGAAGCTTTGCCCCGCGATATTGCGCTTTCGTTCCCCGTACGTCCGCGCCAGATGGATCGCGCTCTTTCCCTTGATGTACCCGACCACGTTCGACACCGCGTATTTTGGTGGGATCGACAAAAGCATGTGAACATGGTGCGGAAGCAAATGCCCCTCTTCGACCTTCGCTTCTTTCTGAGCCGCAAGCTGACGGAAAACTTCGCCCAGCGGTTTCCTCAACTCCTGAAACAGGAGCTTACGCCGATATTTCGGGATGAAAACAACGTGATATTTGCAGTCCCACGTCGTGTGGTTTAGCGTCTCGTACTCGTCCATCGGTCCGGTTCCTTTCGTGTGAGTGGCTGCTCACGACCGAACCGGACCGGGGGACCCCCGGAAACGTCAAACTGCTACTGCCACCCCGGCAAAGCCGGGGGATCTCCTTCGGACTTTAGCAATTATTTCATGTCATTGAATGGGACAAAACGCAAGTGGACGTCGTTGAGCGGGCGCTGAGGAGTGCCAACGATGTCAGGGACAGCGTGCTGGGAGTTGTTCTCAACAAAGTCAAAATAGAAAAATTCATAAATATGATGTCTATAGTAAATCATATTATACGAACGCCGACTTCTCGCGTTATGGATACGGAGTAGGGCTTGGCAATCTCGCAGCCGCCCGCGCGGTTCCATGACACGCCAAGGGGCTTCGCGGCCCCCAGTCTTTCTGGCTATCGTCTGCGCGATAAGGCTTTTGACCACGCGTGTCAACGCCGCAGCGTCGACGTCCGCGCCGACCAGAATTTGAGCGCCCTCGAGCATGATCTCCATGCGGGCCTCAGTGCATTATCGAGACACAGATATCCGACATCTTGGACATAACGAGAACGCGATTGCTTGATCACGCGGCCAGGGGATCGGCTTCACGGTTGAGTGGGCGCATGCCGTCTACGCCGTAGGGCGGAGCATCCGACAGATATCTCCGGTCAGATTGATGTGATCCCAGCCAAGCGGCGAGAGCCGCCGAAGACGCTCATCGTCGATATCGACGCCATTCCGGCGAAGGTCATCGACGGCGCGTCCGAGATAACGGCAGTTGAACAGTCCTATGCAGGCGGTGACGAGGTTGAGCGCCGCCGCGCGATGCGATTGTTGGTCGTGGTTGCGGTCACGGAACCGACCGAGCCGATGGAACGCGACGGCGCGGGCCAGGGTATGCCGAGCCTCGCCCTTGTTCAGCTCATCGGTCGTATCGGCTCGCAGCCCTTTGTCTTCTATCCAATCGAGCGTGTGGATCGTGCGCTCGATGCGTCCGATCTCGCGGAGGGCGAGAGACAGTGCACTTTGCCGTGGCGTCGTGCCGAGTTTTCGCAAGATCAGCGAGGGTGTCACGACGCGATTACGGAACGCGGCGATCACGCGCTGCACATCATCCCAATTGGCCTCGATCAGCTTGCGGTCGATCCGCTCGCCCATGAAGGGCGTCAGCGCGCCGTAGCGGCTCTTTGCCTCGAAGGCATACAGCCTGCGATCGTTCGGGCTCGACATGCGGGGCTGGAACTTGACGCCGAGCAGATACATGGCGGCGAACACATGATCGCTGACGCCGCCGCCGTCGGTGTGATGAGCCAGAATATCGATGGCGCTGTCATGGCTGACGAGACCATCGAGAACGTGGATCGCCTCGCCCGCCGTGCCGGTGATGACCTTCACATGGAAGGGCGCGTAGCGATCCGAGATATGGGTGTAGAGCTTGACGATCGGATCACGCCCGTAGTGAGCGTTCACCTTGCCGCCTGTTCCACCTTCGCCGTCGAGATAGAAATGTTGTCCATCGGATGAGGAGACTTGGCCGGCGCCGAACCAGGCGGCGGCGGGCTCGCGGTGCAGCGCCTCGATGATTCGAGCGAGCGCGGCTCGATACGTCTCCTCGGGCATGTGCCA
Source organism: uncultured Acidimicrobiaceae bacterium (assembly GCA_963767195.1). Taxonomy (GTDB): domain Bacteria; phylum Actinomycetota; class Acidimicrobiia; order Acidimicrobiales; family RAAP-2; genus Bog-473. Next base: position 24,299 of record CAVYDA010000005.1, read on the forward strand.
AATGCTGATCGTGGTAAGCGTGCGGCGCGACGCGACGTTGCAGACCTCCGACATGCGGCCAAGCCCGATGTTGGTCGCCTCGGCGATCAGGGCGGCCAGGAAAGCGCGACGCTCGGCGTGTGGGCGTCCGGTCTGAACATGGCCGAACATCTCGGCGAAGCCCGTCCACCTATCGACTTCCTCCAAGAGATCGGTGATGCGCACATGTGGCATCAGCCCATAGAGCCGACGAGCGAGAAGGCGCGCCTCGGGATCGTCCTTGGCTTCTGGCTTCGGCAGGGACAGTCGATCGCGGTCGAGTGTCGCGCCCGCGCATCGGCCGGACGCCAGCTTTTTCCCGACTTCCAAGAGACGCCGATCGAGTAGCGCCGCGCGGTCATCGAGATAACGGGCGGCTGTCAGAGCCGGAGGCGCGGGCAATCGCGCCGGCACAGGCGGACCGCTCGCTGGCGGCGACAAGTACGCTTCGATCGAGCGATGGAGCTTCGATCCCATCACCCAGATGTCGCCTGCGCGGAGCGCCGCGCCAAGCGCAAAATAGACGGCCAACTCGTAGTACGGACGGTCGATGCCGCCATCCTTGAAGACGTGAGGCCGCCACGACCGCTCGACGATCGTCTCGGGGACTTTTTCCGGCAGGGGCTTTTGCGCGTCGCCGCCAAGCTCTTTCAGGATGGCGAGCGCGTCGAGCAGCAGGGTGGCTGACGCTCTCCCCTGCAAGGAGATGGCCGTCAGAAACCGATGACCGATCGCTTTGAAAACGTAATGTTCCCGCCTGAGTTCCGAAAGGACATCGACTTTGCCGTCGCGCGACGATCGACGGATCAGACGAGCGTCCGCCGACAGTGTGTCCCAGGTGGTGACGGCCGCGATTGCGACATCGATGCTTTCTTTGCGTTCATGCGCCTTCAGAATGGCGTCGAGCACGTCGGCGACGCGCGCCAGACGCTGCTTGCTTTCGTCCGCCTGATCGAGAAGCGCATCCTCGACGCGCTTCTTGGCCCTGTTGTACGCGCGACCGATCAACCCTTCAAACAACGAGAGCGCCGCATCGACAAGGCTGGCCTCAATATCGTGCAGGGTCGCGGTCATGACAGCAGTGCGCTGCGGCACGCTCATCTGCTGGAAAGCCTGCGCGGTGAAGCGCAGGCCCTCACGCACCATCTGCTGTTGGCGCGCTGCAATTTCTGGCGTCAGTTCGAGCGAGCCGACCCCGACCTCCCGCACCTTGTCGAGCTTGTCCATGATTTCGAGGAAGCCGCGGCCGCTGACCTTCGCGTTGCCCTCGCGCAGCCAGCTCAGTTCGCTCTGTTGCCGGTGTGCCTTTCCGGTCAAGAGAGCGTCCATGCGCGTGCGCTGCTCGTCCGTTACCTGTTCGCAGATGAGCCGCACGGCGGTTTTCTCGGCGGCGTGCATGGCCTCCGCGGCCAATCGCTCGACGACACTGACGCCGGGGATGATGATGCGTCGGCGAGACGCGCGAAGGTCGAGCGAAGCGGGGCGGAGAGGCGGCAATGCGCGCTCGCCGAACGTGGCGCGCTCGGGGGTCTATCGGCGCAGGCCCGAGGCTTCCGCCGACGATCTGGCTCTGATGCGCCGGATCGACGAGCTGTATCTGGAGAAGCCGTTCTAACCAGCCGTAGTAGCGGTTGATCATGATCACATCAGCCAGCTCGGTAACGGTGCAGTCATTGGGCTGGGCGAACATCAGTTACAAATCCCACCGGGCGCGTTGGATCGGCCTCTCTCGCGGCCTTGAAGAGCGGGCTGAAGTAGGCGCGGGCTTGTTCGGTATGCGACTCCGGCTCGTTGGCCAGACTCCAGAGCACTACTGAAGGGTGGTTCTTGTCCCGTGCGATCAGTTCCTCAATGGCCCGCTTGTGCACCGCTTGGGTCGCGCTCCCGATGGTCTCCTCTGAGAAGGTTTCCCGCGGTCCACCCAGGAAGAAGCCGCCACCGACGCCGAGATTGAGCCCAACGGCGGCCGTCTCGTCGATGACCACAACGCCAAGCCGATCGGCGAGATCCAGCACCTCTTCGGCGTATGGATAGTGGGATGTGCGAAAGGAATTAGCGCCGATCCACCCCAGCAGGGCGAAATCATTGACCATGGCTGCATCGTTGTGTCCCCGTCCATTGACGTTGAGATCTTCATGCTTCCCGAAGCCCTTGAAGTGAAAGGGCTGGCCGTTAATCAGAAAATTGGTGCCGTCGACTTCCACGGTGCGGATCCCGACAGGGATCGAGTAGCGATCGACGAGAACAGAGTCGTTCCCGACCAGGTCCACTTGGAGCCGATAGAGATAGCCACCGGCCGGGCTCCCAGAGCTGTGCGTTCGGAACCGTCAGCACGGCATCCCGCTCTTCGATTTCGGCGACGAGCAAATCGTCCGCATCGCGCAGCTCCATCCGCACAGCCAGCTCTTCGTCGACCGTCCACGGACACCTCGCTTCGTACGAGACCCGTATGCGAGTCGAGCTCGGTCACGACGGTCAGGTCGGCGATGTAGGTGGTCGGGGTTGAATAGAGCCAGACGCTCCGGTGCAACCCTGCGTAGTTGAAAAAGTCGTGGTACTGGCGCTGCCGGCGCTCGCCGTCCGGCATGACCTCCACAATTCCGGGCGGCAGACTTTGCCAGGTCAGCTCGTTGTTGACGGCCACAGTGACTCTCATCTCCCGGTCCTCGCGGACCAGGTCAGAGATGTCCACCTCGAATGGGGTGTAGCCCCCTTCATGTTCGACCACCTGCGTCTCGTCGACCCAGACGGTGGCGCGGTGCGTTGCTGCGTCGAAACGGAGAACGACTCGGTCGCGCTCCCACCCTCGTGGCACCTGGACGACCCGCTGGTACCACACGTCCCCCACATGGTCGTGCACAGCCTTGTCCGAGAGAACGTCGTTGAAGCTGCAGGGAACGGGCATCGGAAGGCTCTCTCGGAGTGCAGATCGCCACCACTCCTCTGAACGTCCTACGCCATCGGTGTCAACTCGAAACTCCCAGAGTCCGTCCAGCCGTTTGGCCTCGCGGCGAGCGTTATCTTGCGGACGGAGCATCGGTCCTCGCTTTCATGACGAACGGTCCAGATCGTCGTGTGGTTGCCATCTTTCGAAGGTCGCTGCGGCTGTGTGAACGCACGATCGGCGGGTCTATTTCCGCTCGTAACGACCCGGCTGAGCGAGGGCCCACCCGGGTCGGTGAAAATCGGATTTGTCCTGGTCCACGGTAGTGCAAAGCTTTGCATAAACTCGGGAGATCTGCCACACTGAAGGGGGCACTTGCGGCAGACGCAAGACGAGAAGGGTTGGTTGATTCGCATGACGCGGGGCAGATTTCCAAAGGGATTCTTGTGGGGCGCGTCGACGGCCGGCCATCAGGTCGAGGGGGGCAACGTCAGCGCCGACCTCTGGCCTCTCGAGTGGGCCGAGAACTCGGTTTTCAAGGAGCCTTCGGGTGATGCGTGTGATCACTATCACCGGTATCCGGAGGATTTGGCGCTGCTCGCCGAGTTGGGCTGCAACGCCTACCGGTTCTCCCTGGAATGGAGTCGCATCGAGCCAGAGCCCGGGTACGTGTCGCGTGCCGCACTCGATCATTACGCGGGATGACCGAGGCATGCTTGACCGCCGGACTGACCCCGGTCGTGACGATGAATCACTTCACGTTGCCACGATGGGTTGCCGGGCGAGGCGGCTGGTCTTCGCCGGAGACTCCGGACCGTTTTGCTGACTTCTCGGCACATGTCGGACGGCATTTCGGCGATCTGCTCTCTTGGGTGTGCACCCTCAACGAGCCCAACCTCATGACCATGTTGGGGGCGACAGGCGTGTTGGCCATGGGCGCCAATGACGAGACCTCGGCCGGTCAGGCCATGGCAGCGACGATACCGGGGCCCCAGATGGGCTTCGATCAGAGGCAAGAGATTGGGGGTCGGGGCATTGGCGGATTCGATGCCTCGCACTACCAGATGGGCTTGATCACCGGTGATCTCGAAACGATGTCCAAAGCCCACAGGCTGGGGGGACAAGCATTACGGGCCGAAGCCGGTCACGTGCAGATCGGGTGGACGCTGGCCCTCGTCGACCTGCAACCCGTCGAAGGCGGAGAAGAAGGGTGCAAGCAGGCGCGCAGAGTTGGACAGACGGACTGGCTGTCCGTGTCGACACAGGATGACTTCGTCGGCGTGCAGACCTATTCGCGCAATCTCATCGGTCCCCAAGGCAAAGTGCCACCTCCCGAGGGGGCGGCGATCACCCAGACGGGATGGGAGGTCTATCCAGAGGCGCTTGGACACACCGTGCGGTTAGCGGCGGAGTACGCCAAGGTGCCCGTGTTGGTGACAGAAAACGGTATGGCCACTGATGACGACGATGCCCGGATCGCCTACACGAGGGGGGCCTTGGAGGGGCTTGCTGAGTGCTTGGCCGACGGCATCGACGTGCGTGGCTACCTGCACTGGACTCTTCTCGACAATTTCGAGTGGACAGCGGGTTTTGCCAAGACGTTCGGATTGATCGCCGTTGACCTCGGGACCTTCGCTCGAACTGTGAAGCCGTCCGCCCGGTGGCTCGGCGAGGTAGCGGCGCGAAATTCTCTCGATTAGTACTGATCGAGATCGAATCCGACCCGCTCGATGTCCTCGCTGAGGGCCGAGAGGTCGAAGTTGTACACCTTGGCGGCAGTGTCACAGAGGATCTTGCGTGTGGTCTCGGTCGACATGTCAGGGTGTGACATCAGCGCAGACACCTCCGCCTCGGTGTCGGCGAACATTGACTCGAAATGAGGGAAGTCCACGCCGATCATGGCGTTGTCGCAGCCGATGGCGAATTCCTCGTAGTCACCGCTTGGCCGTGCCAGTTCGTCAAGAGACACCTGCTCAGGAGTGCAGGGCGAGATGCCCGAGTAGCAGTTATCGGCCCAGTAATCGCGAGCGCGGCGAGCGAACAGACGGGAACGTTCAAGTACCTTCGCCCAGCCCGTCCAGTCGTCTCCGAGCTCCAGGCGCTTGTCGAGTCGCCGAATGGCCGGCCCGATCCAGTCTCCCTCGGTCTCCACGAAGGCCACCCGGAGGTCTGGGAATCGATCGAAGACGCCACCGAGGATGAGCTGCCAGAGGGATCGGCCGGAGAAGAACGAATGTTCCATCGCCAGCGTCATGATGGCGGCGAATCCCGGGGGGCCGTAGGTGGGAGCACCCGAGCCACCGTGCTGGCTGATCGGCAGATCCAGTTCGACGCACACCGCCCAGACCGGGTCGAGGACCGGGTCGAAGAAGAAGGTGCCTCCGGGCAGGAGCGACGGCATCATGACGCCCTGGAGCCCATGTTCCTTGGCCCAGCGGATATCAGCGACGGCCTGGTCGATGTCGTCGAAGGAGATCACCGCCTGTCCTGCCCGCCGTCCTGGAGCGCAGTCGCAGAAGTCGACGAGCCACCGGTTGTAAGCCAGACGCGCCTGGCGGGTGAGCTCCGGGCTCGCAAAAGCTCCGTCGTCGTCCGGTCGAGCCTCGAACGGAAGTCCATTCGGAAAGAGGACCTCCGCCACAACACGTTGGCTCTCCAGTTCCTTCAGCCGGAGATCGGAATCCCACTGCGCCGTGGCGTCGAAACCTGGTTTGAGGCCACCGTGCTCGGGGGCGCCGATCGATTCCTCTTGCAGCACCCAGGCGTCATAAGCGTCGAGGTGGGCCTGCTCTATGTAGGACCGGTAGCCAGCGCGCGATGCTCGTACGTGTCCGTCCACTGAGATGATCGCCGTTCGTGCCACGGCCACTCCCTTCCGGGTCGAGGACCCTTGGTGCCGGACCAATGCTAACGTTTGCATTGAGATGGTGCCACGAGTCACGAGTCCGTCAGGTGCGGAGTCCTTGGCCCGGCGCCGTCATCGTCTCCCAGGTCCCGAGGCGTCACGGAGACCGGAATCACCTGGTTGCCGACTCCCACCGGGGCTCTGCCTCCGGTGGTCAGTCGTGACGCACCGCACGATCCGACATGACCGACGCGTCGCGTCTCGGATCACCTCGGTGGAGCGTGCACAGAAGCTTGCGCGTCGGAGGGTGCCCCGCCCGGTGGAGAACTACCTGGACGGAGGAGCAGGGGAGGAGGTGTCGCTGTCTGTGGTGCGTCTGCCACTGGATTTTGCCGCTTCCTGAAGTTCGAATTGGACAACATGTATAGTGAGGACTGACAGTGCTGAAAATGACGAATGAGGTCAAATCCACGCTGAGCCGTCAGGCGATCGAGGTTCCTTCCTGGGCATTTGGGAATTCGGGGACGAGGTTCAAGGTCTTCTCGCAACCCGGTGTGCCCAGGGATCCATTCGAGAAGGTGGCCGACGCCGCGCAGGTGCACCGATTCACCGGTTTGGCGCCCACGGTGGCGTTGCATATTCCGTGGGATCGCGTCGACGATTTCGACAAGTTCGCTCGCTTCGCCGAAGAACTCGGCATCAAGCTGGGCACCATTAACACGAACACCTTTCAGGACGACGACTACAAGCTGGGCAGTCTGTGCCACGTCGACGAGGCGATTCGAACCAAAGCCGTGGGTCACGCCCTCGAGTGCATCGACATCATGAACATCGTCGGGAGTAACGATCTGAAGATCTGGCTGCCCGACGGATTCAATTACCCGGGACAAGGAGATCTCCGGGACCGACAGGATCGGCTCGCCGAATCGCTCAGTCAGATCTACTCTCGACTCAGCGAGGACCAGCGTCTCGTCCTCGAGTACAAGTTCTTCGAACCCGCGTTCTACTCCACAGACGTCCCGGACTGGGGGACGGCGTACGTTCAGTGCCTTGCACTGGGGGAGCGTGCGGTCGTGTGCCTCGACACGGGCCACCACGCTCCGGGAACGAACATCGAGTTCATCGTCATGCAGCTCCTCCGACTCGGGAAGCTCGGTGCGTTCGACTTCAATTCCCGCTTCTACGCGGATGACGACCTGATGGTCGGTGCAGCCGACCCATTTCAGCTGTTTCGCATCCTGTGCGAGGTGGTGCGGGGCGGTGGATTCGACGCTGGCTCAAGGGTTCACTTCATGCTCGATCAGTGCCACAACATCGAAGCAAAGATTCCGGCGCAGATTCGGTCCGTGCTTAACGTCCAGGAGATGACTGCTCGGGCTCTCCTGGTCGACCGAGAGGGCCTGGCCCGAGCGGAACGGGCCGGCGACGTCATCGGAGCGAATGACGCGTTGATGGATGCCTTCTATACGGACGTCCGGCCAGCCCTGGCCGAATGGCGTACCGAGAACGGCTTGCCGGAGGACCCGATGGCTGCCTATCGAGCAAGTGGGTACGCCGAGCAGATCATCGCCGACAGGGTGGGCGGAGAACAGGTGGGGTGGGGCGCATGAACCCCGTCGCCGCACAGCTGCTTGAGCGATCGCATCGCCTCGGGGCAGACCGGCGGAACACAAATTTCGCCGGCGGCAACACCTCGGCGAAGGGAAGTGAGCGCGACCCCGTCACGGACGAAGATGTTGATCTCATGTGGGTCAAGGGCTCCGGTGGCGATCTGGGCACGCTGACCGAAGCCGGGCTGGCCGTCCTGCGCCTCGACAGGCTGCGATCGTTGGTCGCCGTCTATCCCGGAGAGGCTCGGGAGGACGAGATGGTGCCGGCGTTTGACTTCTGCCTGCACGGCCGGGGTGGGGCCACACCATCCATCGACACTGCGATGCACGGCCTGATCCAAGCCCCGCATGTCGACCATCTGCATCCCGACAGCGCCATTGCCATCGCGGCAGCGGCAGACGGCGAACGACTGACTCGAGACGTCTTTGGCACCCGGGTCGCCTGGGTCCCCTGGCGCCGCCCCGGATTCCAGCTGGGCCTCGACATCGCAGCGGTCTATGAGGACAACCCTGACGCTATTGGGGTGGTACTCGGTGGTCACGGCATCACGGCGTGGGGTGCCACGAGCGACGAAGCGGCAACCAACAGCCTCTGGATGATCGAGACGGCGCGTGCCTACCTCGATGCGCACGGCGGGCCTTTGCCCTTTGGCGAACCGGACGCCACACGGGCGGCTCTCCCACCAGTAGAGCGCCGAGAGAAGGCAGCACAATTGGCCCCAGTCCTGCGACGCATCGCCTCGCACGATCAGCGCATGGTGGGCCACTTCACTGATACAAACGAAGTGCTGGAGTTCTTGGCGGGGACAAAGTTGTTCGCTCTGGCCGAGCTCGGGACCTCGTGTCCCGACCATTTCCTCCGCACCAAAGTCAAGCCCCTTGTCTTGGACCTCCCTGCGGATGCTCCAATCGACGAATGTGTCGCCCGTCTGGGTGCGCTTCACGAGCACTACCGCCGGGACTACACCGCCTATTACGAACGGTACGCCGACGACGCATCACCCCCGATGCGCGGCGCTGACCCGTCCATCGTGCTTGTGCCAGGTGTGGGAATGTTCTCTTATGGCCGGGATAAGCAGACCGCTCGGGTGGCCGGCGAGTTCTACGTGAACGCCATCAATGTCATGCGCGGAGCCGAGGCCGTCTCCACGTACTCCCCGATTCCGGAGTCCGAGAAGTTTCGCATCGAGTATTGGTCTCTCGAGGAGGCCAAACTGCAAAGGATGCCGAAGCCGGCGCGTCACGCCGGGCGGATCGCCCTGGTGACGGGCGCAGCGGGTGGGATCGGCCGATCCATCGCCGAACAGCTCGCTGCGGAGGGCGCCTGCGTGGTCATTGCCGATCTCGATGCGGCGAAGGCGGTAGAGGTTGCCGGCGAGATCGGTTCGGCCGATCGCGCAGTCGGGGTCGCGCTCGACGTGAGTGATGATGACTCGGTGCGATCTGCCGTCGCGGCGGCAATTATGGCGTTCGGTGGGCTCGACCTGGTCGTCAACAACGCTGGACTCTCGATCTCCGCCCCCCTACTCGAAACGACTGAGTCTGATTGGGATCGTCAGCACACGGTCATGGCCAAAGGCAGTTTCTTGGTGGCCAAGGCGGCGGCACGAGCAATGGTCGACCAGGGTCTCGGAGGCGACATTGTGTACGTCGTCTCGAAGAACGCCATCTTCGCCGGTCCCAACAACGTTGCCTACGGTGCGGCAAAGGCCGACCAGGCCCACCAAGTTCGTCTCTTGGCGGCGGAACTGGGGGAATTCGGCATCCGGGTCAATGGCGTGAATCCCGACGCGGTCGTACGGGGGAGCGGCATCTTCTCCGGCGGCTGGGGTGCGCAGCGCGCGGCCGTCTACGGGGTACCAGAGGAGGATTTGGGATCCTTCTACGCACAGCGCACGCTGCTCAAGCGCGAGGTGTTGCCCCAGCACGTTGCTTCTGCCGTCGCAGCCCTGGTCTCGGATGAGTTCAGCCACACCACCGGGCTCTTGGTGCCCGTGGACGCAGGGGTAGCCGCTGCGTTCTTGCGCTGACCGTGCCGCCACGAATCTTCGCGGCCGTCGACCTCGGCGCTTCGAGTGCGCGAGTCATGGCCGGCGCAGTGACGCCGGACAGGATCGAGTTGCGGGAGGTCCAACGGATCTCGAACGGCCCGATCGCCAAAGACGGTCATCTGCGCTGGGACCTCAACCGGCTCTACCAGATGGTCCTGTCCGCTCTGCGCCGGATCCCTGAGGCGGAGTCCGTCGCTATCGATGGCTGGGGCGTGGACTATGGGCTGTTGGACGACGATGGAAGTCTCCTTGCTGACCCCGTGGCGTACCGGGATGATCGGACCGCAGCCGTTCTCGAACAGGTGCACAGACTGGTCCCGCCCGAGGAGCTGTACCGCGTCACGGGCACGCAGCACCTTCCGTTCAACACCATCTACCAGATCGTCGCCGAGCAGCAAGGCCCTTTATGGTCCCGGGCCGCGCATGCAGTGCTCATCCCGGACCTCGTCGCCTACTGGCTCACTGGCGAGCTGCGCAGCGAGCTGACCAATGCCTCTACGACAGCCCTCCTTGATCTCGCCTCATCATCATGGTCGATACAGCTGCTCGATCGGTTGGGGATTCCCTCCGACCTCTTTCCGCCCATCGTAAGACCTGGCTCCATCCGTGGAGCCGCACCCGGACCGCTCCCCGTCGTCAATGTCTGCTCGCACGACACGGCGTCAGCCATTGCGGCTGTACCCGCAACGACGGAACGCTTTGCCTATGTGTCCTGCGGGACCTGGTCCTTGGTCGGTCTGGAACTCGAAGCCCCGATTCTCACCGAAGACGCGCGAAGAGCAAACTTCACCAACGAGCTCGGCGTCGGCGGGCGAATCAGATTCCTGCGCAACGTGGGAGGGCTGTGGCTTCTGCAGGAATGTCTGCGTCAGTGGGGGACGGACGACCGGGCTGCGCTACTCGAGGCGGCAGCTCGCCTCGGGCGGGGCGGTCCGGTCATCGATCCTGATGACCCTATCCTTGTTGCACCAGGAGACATGCCGAATCGCATTTCCGAAGCCGTGTTGGGTCCCGGCGGTCGGATGGAACCTCCGGTGATCGTCCGGTGCATTCTTGATTCGCTGGCTGGGGCGTTTGCAGGCACTCTGGCCAAAGCCTGCGCGCTGGCCCACAGAAAGCTAGACGTGGTTCATATTGTCGGTGGAGGCTCTCAAAATGGCCTTCTCTGCCAATTGACCGCCGACGCCGCTGGAGTCCCGGTCCTGGCCGGACCGGCTGAGGCGACGGCTTTCGGCAACATCGTCGTCCAGGCCCAGAGCATTGGCGCGTTGCCGTCGTCCATCGATGCTGCGAGAGCCAGCATCGCCGCCTCGGTGCCACTTGTCCGCTACGACCCTGCAGTAGATCCGTGCACACCTATCGGGTGACCGCCGACTTACCTCACTCCACGACCGCTCGTGATGGGCTGCAGCGCGACCTAGAGGCGCATGATCCAACCGCCGTCGACGGAAATCGTCTGCCCGTTGATCCAGTCGCCGGCGGGTGAGCACAGCAGCAACATTGCGCCGACAAGATCTGCTGGCGGCCCGGACGTCTTCCCCGGGTATCTGCTGTCCGAGTACCTCTCGGAACGGAGAATCCTCGGGAAGGCTGACATAGCCGCTCTCGCTGGCAACAAGTCCGGGGGCTATCCCGTTCACGTTTATGCCTCGAGGTCCAAGTTCGGCGGCGAGGTTGGCCGTAAGCCCATGGAGAGCGTATTTGCTGACGCCGTAGATGCCGCCGGCCATGAAGGCCCCCGCGGAGAGACCGTTGATGACCCTGCCTCCGCCTCGAGCTTCCATGGACTCGATGACGGCCTGGGTGCACAGGAGCGGGCCCCGCAGATTGACGTTAAGCACCCGATCCCACTCGGCGACGGGCATGTTGGTCAGTCCGAAGGGCGGCAGGTCGGTCATGATCGCCGCGTTGTTGATCAGGATGTCGATACCGCCGAAGTGCTCGATGGTGCCGGCGGCCATCTCAGCCGTTGACGCATCCGAACGCACGTCCACTTGCAGTCCGGCTGCACGAAACCCCTGGGCGGTCAAGGTGTTGGCGACTTTCGTGCTCGCCTCGAGATTCAGGTCCGCAATGACGACGGACGCCCCGGTGCTGCAGAGGGCCTCGGCGTAGACGCTGCCGATGTCGCCCGCCCCGCCCGTCACGATCGCCACTTTGCCCTTGAGGTCAAAAAGCTTCTCCAGATCCATTTCGGTATTCCACACGGAAGGAGGGTTGAAGTCAAGTGCCTTAAGTAGTAAGACAAGTGAGTTGACGGAGCCAGATCAGGAGGCATATGAGATGACGGCTGACAGGAGGGTGCCTGAGCTACACCTGCATATTGGCGATGAGCTGCGGGCTGAAGGGTCCGCAGGAAGGCATGAGCACGTCTTCCCGGCGACCGGCGAAATCCAGGGATTCGTGCCCATGGCTGGGCCCGCTGAAGTCGACTCGGCCGTGAGAGCGGCCCAGGACGCCCTCCAGGTGTGGAGTACCTGGAAGCCGGCCGACCGGGGCCGCGCCTTGCACCGCCTGGGGGAGCTGATGGAGCGAGACCGTGACGAGCTGGCGCGGCTGTCGGTACTCGACAACGGGATGACGGCGACGATGAGCCCGTTACTCGTCGACCTGATGACCTCGTGGACCAGTTACTACGCGGGATGGGCCGACAAGATCGAGGGTCGAGTGACCTCGTCTCCATCGCAGCAGCGGGAGCTGGGATACACGTTGCCCGAGCCCTATGGTGTCGTCGGCATCATCCTCACCTGGAACGGCCCGCTTGTGTCGGTAGGAATGAAGCTCATCCCGGCACTCGCGGCAGGCAATACGGTGGTCATGAAGCCTTCCGAGCTGACCCCATACGCGACCGAGCACTTGATGGCTTTGATCCGTGAGGCGGGGATCCCGCCCGGAGTCGTCAACCTGTTGCTTGGCGGACCCGAAGCCGGCGAGGCACTCGTGCGCCATGAACTCGTGAAGAAGGTGACCTTCACGGGTGGACCAGCAACGGCTCGCAAAATCCTTGCTGCGTGCGCGGAATCATTGAAGCCAGCGGTGTTGGAGCTGGGCGGGAAGTCGGCCAACGTGATCTTCCCGGATGCCGACCTCGACCTCGCCCTGGCGATCAACGCGTTCGCTGTGTTCGGGACGCTTGCGGGCCAAGGGTGCGCGATTGCCACCCGGATGATCGTGCACGAGGATATCTACGACGAAGTGGCCGAACGGACCCAGGCTGTCGTCCGAACTCTTCGCTGTGGAGATCCCTTCGACCCCGAAGTCGTGGTGGGACCCGTCGTGACGAGGGGGGCGCAGAAGCGCATCCTGGACATGATCGAAAAGGCACAGGCGCAGGGGGCAAAGCTGCTCGCCGGTGGGACCGTGCCGCAAGGTCTCAGCGATGGGTTCTTCGTCGAGCCCACGGTTCTGGGCGACGTTGATCCGGCCAGTGAACTTGGGCAGGTTGAGGTGTTCGGGCCGGTGCTCTCGCTGATGCGGTTCCACGACGAAGAAGAGGCAGTAAAGATCGCCAACGCCACGGAGTACGGCCTCGCGGCATACCTCTTCACAAACGACGCGGCTCGCATCAATCGATTGGTCTCGCGCCTCGAGGCTGGCGGCGTCTACGTCAATGGCGCGTCACCGGTCGTTGGGTGCGACCTCCCCTTTGGCGGTGTCGGCATCTCTGGCTACGGCCGAGAAGGTGGCGAGGAAGGGCTGTTCGAGTTTCTACAGACGAAGGCGGTTGCCGTCTCATGACGTTGCCCTTCAATGTCAGAGGAACAGTCGTCGTGCTGACCGGCGCCGGAAGTGGGATCGGACGTGCAGCTGCACTGTCGTTCGCCGCGCGTGGCGCCAACGTGGCCGTGAGCGATGTCGACGTGACTCGAGCAGAAGAAACAGCTTCGCTCGTGGGTGAGTCGGGTGGCGAGGCGATCGCGCTCGCCGTCGACGTCTCTCGTCGTGAGGATATCGAAGAACTACGCGAGCTGTCCCTGGAGCGATTCGGTCGAATCGATGTTGTCATGAACAACGTCGGAGTCATCGCCATGGGTGCTCCTGAAACTCTGCCCCTCGAGGCATGGGAGCGCGTCATCGATCTGAACCTCATGAGTGTCGTGCGCAGCAACCTCGTCTTTCTGCCCCACCTGATCGCACAAGGGAGCGGCCATATCATCAATACCGCATCTGCGTCAGGTCTCCTGGCGTATGGCTTCGACCGCCTTCCGTACGTGACGACTAAGCATGCCGTCGTGGGCCTTTCCGAGGCGCTTGCGCTCTACTTGGGACCAAAGGGCGTGGGGGTGACGTGCGTGTGCCCGTCCGGCGTGATCACCAACATCCTCGAGCAGATCACGGTCTACGGCGAAGCCACTTCTCCACGAGCGCCGCAACATGCCCTGATGGGACCCGACGAGGTCGGAGAGCTCATCGCCGAAGGGGTCGCAAACGGGTCGTTTCTCGTCGTGACTGCAGACGAGATCTACGACGAACTACGCGAGCGGGCGGCGGATCCCGAGGCGTACATCCAGCGCATGATCAAGGAGCAATTGAGTGACTGAGTGGTCGAACAGCGACGACCGCCGGGCTGACGCCCGTGCGGAGTACGAGAAAATCATGACAACCCCGAGCCCCGATCCGACCGGCGCCTATATCGAGACGGGCGTCATCGGGTTCGTGTTCGGTGAGATGTGGCGGCGTGGTGTCCTCACCCCTCGGGATCGCCGATTGATCACACTCTCATGCGTCGGAGCGGCTGGTGCCCCGATCCCTATCGAGACGCACGTGTGGGCGGCGCTGAACAGCGGCGATCTCTCCTACGCGGAGTTCGACGAATTCGTGTTGTTCTTCGGAACGCAACTTGGCTGGCCCAAGGCGTCAGCGATGACCACGCAGGGCATGATGTCCGCGTTCCGCTTGTCGGAAGAACGCGATATTCCCCTCGAGCAACACGAATACGAACGCTGGGTGGAGCCCGCTGATGACGACATTCGGCGCGCTCGTGGCGAAGAAGCCTATTCGGAAGTGCATGGTGCGAGTGCCCCGCCGGCCGTGACAGCCTTCCGCGGCCGGTCCTACCTTGACTTCCTCTACGGCGAAGTGTGGCAGCGCGAGATGCACCTGTCCCGCCGTGACAAGCGGATTGTCAGCATCTGCTGCGCGGGGTCGGTCGGGGTCGATGAAGAGGTGATCGCTCATCTGCGTGCGGCGCTGAGGCAAGACGAGCTGACATATGAGGACCTGCAGGAACTCGTTGTCCACTACGCCGTCTATCTGGGCTGGCATCTGGGCGCACATCTCGATGATCTCCTCCTCCAGGTCGCGCGCGAGCTGAAGGAGGAGGTGTCGTGACGGAAGGGGTCAAAACGCGTGTCGGGTTCATCGGGCTCGGGAGTCAGGGTGGACCCATGGCGGAACGGATCGTCCAGGCCGGGTACGCGACGTCGCTCTGGGCTCGTCGGGCCGAGACGGTTGCCCCATTCGAGGCAACCGACGCCGTCATCGTCGCCACGCCGGCGGAACTCGCTGAACGCTCCGACGTGCTCTGCATCTGCGTGGTCGATGATGGCGGAGTCGACGAGGTCTTGCGAGGACCGGACGGCGCTCTCACGGCGCTGGCAGATGATTCGGTGGTGGTGATCCACAGCACGGTCCATCCGGGTACGTGCTTGCGTCTCCAAACCGATTATCCGGACGTGCACGTCCTTGACGCCCCGGTCAGCGGGGGAGGGCATATGGCGACCGCCCGCGAACTGCTCGTCATGGTCGGCGGCTCGGTTGATGTCGTCGAGCGCTGCCGACCTATCTTCGAGACCTTCGGCAATCCCGTCCTCCACCTCGGGCCCCTCGGTTCTGGCCAGGAAGCGAAGATCCTCAACAACACCGTATTTGCCGCCCAGCTCGCACTGGCCTGCGAGGTGTTCGCCGTGGCCGCTGATCGGGAACTTGACCAGGAAGCGCTGGCCACGGTGTTGTCGCGTGGGAGCGGACGCAGCTATGCCGCTGAGGTCATAGGGGGAAGCGGGTACGACCTCGAGACATTGGCGCCTCTGGCCGGCCCACTCCTGGCCAAGGACTTCGGAATCCTCCTTGACTTCATCGGTCCACGAGAGTCCCTTTTCATTGAGGCCGCCCGCGAGGCACTCGTTCGCATGAATGTCTCTCCTGCGGACCACTGAACCGATCGTCGTGGTCAACCGGGCCCCGTGCCAAGCTGTCGATCCATGACCGTCGCGGAGCCCTCCATCCCGTCCGCCAGTGCGCTGCGCCTCGTGCTCGTCGCCGAGCGTCTCTTTGCTGTCAGCGGGATCGATGGAGTGTCCCTCAGGCAAATCGCGACGGAGGCGGGATCGGGCAATAACTCCGCGGTTCGGTATTACTTCGGCTCCAAGAGTGGATTGGTCTCAGCCATTTTTCAGCACCGCCTTCCCGAGATCGTGAGTCAAAGGCGTCTGCTGATCGCACGCTGCGATCCAGCTGATCTTCGCTCCAGGCTCGAAGCACAGATCCTGCCGGTCCTTTCGATGTCGAACGATCCCGAGAACCACTATGTGTCTTTCGTCGAACAGATCCAGCGAAGCGGACAGGGTCTTCCCGAGGATCTGCGCGAACTCCCGCTTGAAGGCCAGGCGTCCAACGAGGAGTTCCGTCGCGACCTCGATACGATCCTTGCCGACCTGCCAGATGTGCTTCGGACTTTCCGCATCGACCAGGCGCAGTTACTCAGTCTTCATGCCGGAGCAGACCGAGAAAGGGCTGTTCAATCCGGAGTGGTGACCGTGTCGTTCGAGCTGTTTGCGAACGCACTGCTTGACGGCATTACCGAATTCCTATCTGCTCCTGCCTCCAGAGCGACCCTTCGTCACCTCGACCAAGCGGGCACGATCGTGTTCGCGGGGCGCCACATCTTGTGACGTGTCCGATTCCAAGCTGCTGGTGGTCTCGATCCCGCTGAAGGGACGTGAATCGTGCGAAGGGGCGCACGCATTGCTCTCATCGTGGGATTCCTGCTGCTGGGAGTAGTGGTCCAAGGTGTCTGATATGGAGGCCTCGGCGTCGACCATCGGCAGGTCAGATAAATACAGCAGATCGCCGAGCCGCGCGCGCTGACCGATTCTAGGAAATGTGGGGTGGGACGCCGCGCGCCGCCGACAGCGACAGAGACAGACCAACCGTCACAGATTGACTATAGAAAATGCAGCTCATGGGCTAAGTATGTATCATCAGAAACTAGAGCAATCGTTCTAACTGTGTGTTATTCTGGCCCCCCGTGATCAGAGCGATTGTGACCAGGGCGACAGCGAGGTGTTCGGATGTTGAGTGTTGTTCGAGGGATGCCCTTCCGGGGATTGCGTCGGCTTCGCAGCCTCACCGATGCCGACATTGTCGTACGCGACGCCTCATGCGAGCTTTAGCCGTTCGGCCGTCTCATCAAACTAAAAGAAAGTGATGCTCATGCGTAAAACCGCATTGCTGTTTGTTGTGCCCCTCGCGCTCGTGATCCTGAGTCTCTTCGCAGCGACCAGCACCGCACAGGTCAACTCCGCGCATTCGTCGTCTGGGACGAGCAGTGTTGCGGCTTCTGCTGCTCCCACAACCCTCCCGATCAGCACGGTCCCGTCAAGCACTCCATCCGGCTCATCGAGTTCACCAACGGCGACCGGCGACATACTGATGATCAAGCTCTATGTGGGGAACATCCCTCGGGCCGAGAAGTTCTACGGAGCACTCTTTGGAGCGAAACCGGCCGTGAAGATCGGCAAAGGCGCAGAGATCGTGACGTTCCCCAAGGGGCCGGGCCTGGCCCTGCTCCAGAAGAGGCCTGCCGACAAGAACAAGGTGGGAGGCTTCATCATTCAAGTTCCGAGCTTGAGCGCAACGCGTGCGCTGGCGGTCGCCAATGGTGCCAAAGTGCAGGGGAAGTACGCGGGCACCCCGGCCAGCCAGGCTGCGCAATCCATCGATCTTCTCGACCCGTGGGGCAACAACGTCGAGATCTTGCAGTTGGGATAAGGCGTCCTCTCGTCTTACGTGTCCGATTGTGCTGGCGAGGCCGAACCAGCTAGTACGCAGGCGGAGAGGACCAGCGGGAGCTCCGACCGATATCTCGGGCTCGTCAGTGCTCCAACTCAAGATGGAGAAGGAACTGTCTCCATCGACGGACTCTACGGATCGGTCTGCATCCTCTACCTGCGGTGGCTGGGTGTCATGCACTTCGACCTTGACCGGCGTTGGACTTCCGTACATCTCCACGCACACAAAGCCACCAATGGCTTCCAGGTGGGCCTCGTAGCCTTCGACTGACACCTGGTCGGACGCCCATCGGGGCCTGACCACGGCGAAGGTAAAACTGCCGGTACCGCGGCTTCACGACCACTTGAACTTGGACTGGGAATATGGGTCCCGCGTGTCTTTACGTGTCTTTACGGGTCGCGCCGCACGCGAATTCGGGGCCCCGTGCAGTGGGCACATTCGCAGGAATGGTGCGGTCGATTCTCGGGGCAGATACTCAGAATTCGACTCGGAACTTGGGCTGGAAGGTCGCCGTCGTTGGACGAATGCCTGCAATGCGGTCGACTCGGTAGCTCCGAAGCGCTCCATGGTCGTTGACGAGGAAGAGGATCAGGTTGCCGTCTTGGGTGTAGCGCAGTGAGTACGGCTCGACTCGCCGTGATCCCCATCGCCCGTTCTCGGCTCGGTAGTCGATGTCGACCTTCAGGCGGTTGACTCCGGCATAGCGGAGTAACTCGAGTGGGACGCCGCGCCTCCACGAGGTGATGGCCTTGGGTGCCTCCCAGTCGGGGTCCAATGTGCCGAGCGAGGCTCGGGGGAGCTCGAC
Organism: uncultured Acidimicrobiaceae bacterium; assembly: GCA_963767195.1. Classification (GTDB taxonomy): domain Bacteria; phylum Actinomycetota; class Acidimicrobiia; order Acidimicrobiales; family RAAP-2; genus Bog-473. The sequence goes on from CAVYDA010000005.1 coordinate 42,525, forward strand.
GATGCGCAGCGTACCTGCGAGCCAGCCGAAGACATCGTCGAGAGTCGACCAGAAGTCGTCGAAGGGCGGCAGCGGTTGGGGGAGTTGGTGGCCGAGCATGTTCTCCCACTCGCCTTCGATCTCTTCTCGGAACGGAGACGTGCGGATGGTGTCGATGGTCGGAACGTCGATCTCAGCGTGGCTGCACTTGCGGGCAAGCACCGTGTTCACCGCTTGGCTCTTCCCGATGAGATCGGGGTGGCGGTGCATGTGGACCACGTCGTAGAGATCACGCGGCCGGCAGCGTTCCGCCAGTGCTCGTAGCTTCTCTCCGAACAATTCGGTGAGCGAATAGCACAGCACGGCATCCACTGGCAGAGGCGCGTCGCTATAGGGGTGTCCGATGGGTCGCAGTTCGGGACGTTCGACAACGAGTTCATCGGTGGTGATGTCGAGCTTCACCTTGGGTGACGTCGGCTGAGGGTTGGGGCCTTGATAGGCGATTCTTCCCTGGGTGGTGGGTCTGCCGCGTCGGTTTCGTCTCCGCTGGAATGACTGGTCGTCGAGCGTCAGCACGATTCCTGACTCCTCGAGGAGCCACTCGGCAATCTCCCCAAAGATTCGCTGCAGATACTCAGGTTCGTCGGGACCGCCATCTGTGACGGTGAAGTCAAGGTCCTCGGAGAACCGGAACGTTTCGTAGTAGCACTTGCGAAGGCACGTTCCGCCCTTGAAGATCCAGCTCTCGGCAAGGGCGGGATGTCGTGCGATGCCGGCCAGCAGCCAGCCGAGGACGTAGTCCTTTTCGATCACTCCGATATCGAGGGTCCATTCGGCCCGGAGCTGTTGGAGGTCGCGCTTGGGAATCACGCGGGTTCCACCGGAGCGAGCGTCACGTTGACTCGCAGACCCCAGCGCATCACCCGTCGACCGCCCTTGGGTCCTTGCGGATCGAGGGCAGAGATACCGGCAGAGACGCGTGCTTGGCTGGCGGTGATCAGGTCGGATCGGTCGCGACCGAGGGCTTCGACGATGTAGCCGAGGCGCTTGAAGACAGCTCGGTTCCCGAGGCGGTCGCCGTAGTCGATAAGCGTGAGGGGATCATGCTCATCGAGGTAGCTATTGGTGATCTCAGCGGCGTGGCGGATGCCGCCAGCGAGTCTTGGATCATCGAGAACATCGATCACGGTCCGAGCCGGGTCGGCAAGACGAACTCGGGTGCCATCGTGCCACTCGGTCTTGGTTCCCCAGCTGAGCGAGGCTTCTGACGCGTGAGCGACCAGGTAGGTGTGGTCAAGAAGACTCACGTTCGAAGAACGGACACGGGCGGTCGTTTTCAGGACCGTCGTACGGAAGACCTGGTCGGTGAGCGCCCAATGGTTGGCCGAGGTCCAACCGGTGAAGTAGCACGGAGCCCACACCGCAGCGGCCACGATCAAGGCGTCTTCGGACCATGCGGCGGGATTGGCGGCGTCGACGGGTACTCCGATGTACATACCTCGGCGAACTCGGCGGACCCAGCCATCTGTGGCCCATCGGGAGAGGCGTTTGGCCGCAGAGTCAGCATCGACGCCTAGAGCGTCGCTGACGTGGGCGGGAGTGATGAACCTGCTGCCAGAACTGAGCACGGCTGCGAGCTCGGTTCGGCCCTTTCCTGAAATACCTGCAACTTCTGACATCCTCAGACCGACACCTCCCTTCGCAAGAGAATATCTGGATCGAGAATATCACTGACATCGCATGTCCGATACATCACTACAGCAGGGAAGTGCCGGCGTCCCCATGTCACTCGTGAGCGTGGGGTTGAAGTTTGTCGCGGGACAGCCCGGCAACCGCCAGCCCGCCATCGTTCGGACCAGTCAATCTGCAGATTCCGCCCTTGCTTTGATTGGCCGGTTGTAAGTGGCTCACCTATTGACTCGGACTATAGACCCAGTGTATTGTCATGGAATGAGCGTTCCCCTTGCCCTGCTGGGTCTCCTCGAGCGTGAGCCGAGCTATGGCTACGACCTCAAGCGCGACTACGACGCCTACTTCGGCCGAGGCAAGCCGTTGCAGTTCGGCCAGGTCTATGCCACCTTGGCCCGCCTCACCCGTGATGGGAAGGTCGTGCCAGGAGAGGTAGAGGCAGGAGGAGGGCCCGATCGCAAGCTCTACGCAATCACCGATGGTGGGAAGCATGAGTTCGAGGCCTGGCTGAGCCAGCCGATCGAGCCCGCGCCGCACCTCCAAACCGATCTCTTCGTCAAGGTGGTCTTCGCACTCATGCTGGGCCGCTCTGCCGAGCGCTACCTCGACACCCAACGGGCAGCGCATCTGCGCCGGATGCGTGAGCTGACCGCGCTCAAACGTGAGGGCGACCTCGTCGACACGCTCTTGGCCGATCATGGCCTTTTCCACCTTGAGGCCGATCTGCGCTGGATCGACATGACTGCGGCTCGCCTACCGGCATTGGCCGAGGTGGTGGTGTCGTGAGGACAGCGACCGGCTCTGAAGTGACGCTCGTCGCGCGGCACGGTCCTCGAGGCCAGGAACCTCGTCCTCTCCTTCGGGGAGACGCCAGCCCTCCGTGGGGCGAATCTTGTCGTGAAAAAGGGTGAGATCCTGGCGATGATGGGCCCGAGCGGCTCGGGCAAGTCGACCCTGCTCCACTGCTTGGCCGGCATCCTCGTCCCCGACTCGGGCGAAATTTACGTCGACGGCGAACGCCTCAACACGATGAGTGAGAAGCAACGGAGTTCGATGCGACGAGACCGTTTCGGTTTTGTCTTCCAGTTCGGCCAGCTGGTACCCGAACTCACGGCGGAAGAGAACGTGGCGCTTCCACTCCTGCTGGGGGGCGCTCGCCGCCATGAGGCTGTGCGCGTCGCTCAGACATGGTTCGAACGACTGCAACTCGATGGCCTCGAACGTCACCGTGCCGGAGAGATGTCCGGTGGACAGGCGCAACGCGTCGCGCTGGCGCGTGGGATGGTCGCCCAGCCTGAGGTGCTTTTCGCCGACGAACCGACGGGATCTCTCGATTCGTTGACCGGAGAGATCGTCATGGACCTGATGACCTCGGTGGCCCGAGAGGAGGGAACCACCGTCGTCCTCGTCACCCACGAGGCACGCGTCGCCGCCTACGCAGATCGCGAAGTGATACTGCGTGACGGCGTCGTGACCTTGACCGAGGAGATGCTCGGATGATCCGACTCGGGCTCCGTCTCAGCCTGAACGGAGGCAAAGAGGCCCTGGTCCGCATCTTTGTCACCGCGGCTGCCGTCGCCCTCGGCGTCGGACTGCTGCTGGCCGCCTTGGGCGGTGGCAACGGTTTGAACGCTCAGACCGACCGTGGTGCGTGGCTCGACTCAGCGGCGCAGGCGTCAACACCGACATCGACATCGGACGGACTGTGGTGGCTGTCGAGCGTCGATCAGTTCGGCAGCCAAGCGATCGATCGCGTCGACGTTGCCGCGGCCGGACTCAACGCTCCGGTCCCGCCGGGGATCGCCCACCTCCCGGGGCCGGGCGAGTACTACGCCTCACCAGCGCTTTCGTCGCTTCTGAAGTCGGTGCCTGCCGACGAGCTTCGTGACCGGTTTCCGGGGCGCCAAGTTGGGACCATCGGAGCTGCGGCACTTCCCTCGCCCAACTCGCTCATCGTCGTCATCGGCCACACCGCTCACCAGCTCTCGATGGCGCCTGGTGCGGTCGAGGTCGGGGCCATCCAGCGCACGCCGGCCAATTGCTACGCGTGCCAGAACCCCGTCGGGAGCGGACCCGATCTGCAGTGGATCCTGGCTGGGGGAGCCCTGTTCCTCTTGCTGCCGGTGCTCATCTTGATCGCGACGGCGAGCCGGCTGTCGGCGGCGCGGCGCGAGGAACGCTTCGCCGCCATGCGGCTTGTCGGCGCGACGCCGCGTCAGGTCTCTGTGGTCTCCGCGGTCGAGGCAGTGGTCGCGGCGCTCATAGGCGTCGCCGTCGGCTTCGGGCTCTTCTTCGCCTTCCGGCCGCTGCTCTATCACGTGCCGTTCACCGGGGCGCCCTTCGCCCCAGGAGACCTCTCGCTGAACGGGATCGACATCGCACTGGTCGTGATCGGCGTCCCAGTCGCTGCTGTCGTGTCCGCGTTGGTCGCGCTCCGTCGGGTCCAGATATCGCCGCTCAGCGTGAACCGGCGGGCGTCGTCACGCCCACCGCGGATCGTACGGATCATCCCGCTCCTCGCCGGCATCGCGGTGCTCGCCTACTTCGACGCACACGGCAAGCCGGGCAGCAATGGTGGCCAGCTTCTCGAACTGCTCGTGGGATTCGTGCTCCTTGTCGTGGGGCTGGTTCTCGCTGGACCATGGTTCACGACCGCCGGCTCGCGCTTCATGGCGAAGCGAGCCAGCCGCCCCGCCACGCTCATCGCTGGCCGCCGGCTCCTCGACAATCCCAAAGCAGCGTTCCGGTTCATCAGTGGGCTGGTGATCGCCCTTTTCTTAGCCAGCGCCCTCGTTGGGGCGCTCAGCTCCATTGCCACCGTCAGCAGCTCTGGCGGAGGAACGGCCGGGAAGGACACCCTCGCCGAACCGTTCTGCAGCTTCTCGACGTCGAACTGCCCCGCTTCCGCGCAAATTCCTTCGGTCCCAGGCCAGGTGCTTGCCGAGCTCAACGCCACGCCGGGCGTGCGTGGGGTGGCGGTGGTCCACCAAGTCCCGCCTGCTCAACAGGGGAACTGGGGCGGACCGGCGGGGGTGGTCGCGTGTACCCAGCTGGCCAAGACCCCGGCGATCGGCACGTGCGCTCAAGGAGTGACGGTGGCGAGTATCGGCTACTTCCTTTCGAACATTCTTGGGCACAACTCGCACGCCTCGTCGACGGCCTGGCCCTCCGCGCATCTGTCGGCAGCGATGGCGGAGCGTCTTCCCGTCAACGCGGTGGTGGTCGCCACCGACGGGTCCTCGAGATCGCTTGAACGGGTGCGCACCACGCTTGAGCGGGCGTTTCCCTTCCAGGGCCAGCCGCTCGGAGTCGAGTCGCTCGATCCGTCGAATGCGCGCCTTCTTACGATGATCGAGGACATGACCGACATCATCATCGTGGCGAGCCTCATCATCGCCGCCTGCAGTCTCGCGGTGAACATCGTCGCCGGGTTGGGCGAGCGTAGGCGACCGTTCAGCTTGCTCAGGCTCACGGGTGCCCCCACCAAGCTCTTGCATCGCGTCGTCGCGTTGGAGAGTGCGCTGCCACTCCTCCTTGTCGCCGCGGTGTCGATCGTGGTCGGCCTGGTATCGGCCGCCCTCTACCTCCACTCGCAGGTCGACATCGCGTTCAGGATGCCCGGGATCGCGTACTGGGCGACCGTAGTAGGTGGACTCGCCGCGTCGCTCGCGATCATCGCCTCGACCTTCCCGCTCATCGACCGAATGACGGGACCCGAAAGTCGCGCGAAACGACTGACCGCGTTGAGCTCTATCTGGCGACACAGGACCACCAGCGACCTGGGTCAAAATCCCGAAGGTGTAGTGCACTGCCATCGACCCTGGATTTAGGCGCCGGTTGCTGGAGGGACCGACATTGACATTCCGCCATCTGCCCGGCAACACCGCCGCTCCAGGGGTCGATGATGTCGTCTTCCTTGCCGAGGAAGGTGATCGTCGCCAAAAGAGGGACCAAGCGCCATTTCGCTCGGCATTGCGAGAGCCAGCCGATTGGACGTGAGTACCTGCGCCTGGCCACCCTCCGACTCCATTCGGGCGTGTCTTTACGTGTCTTTACCGTGCGGGGAGGGGAGGTGTCGTGAGGGAACCTGAGGGGATCGAAACGACGCTGCCAGCAATCTTCTCGGAAAGGGGCTGGTCAAAAGGCCGAGAACCAGACATTCGCAACGCAGAGGCCGAGGGTTCGAGTCCCTTCACCTCCACAAAAAGCCCTGGTCAAGGGCCAAAGTGGGATCCCGAAGAATCACCGAGCGTTACGTGCCTTGGCGTAGAACTCGGACGCCCTCATGACTTGCTCAGCGCCCAGACTCTGATGACGGATGGCCACGCCCTGTCTCCTCAAGATGAGCGAGGCCGTCTCCCGGTTGATGCGGAACTGCTCTGCAAGGCCGGTACAGGGTGGAGCCCGTGTCTGACTATTGGACGTATCTTCGAATCTTGCAACGTCTATAAAGCGTTTGCGCGCGCAATCGCACCCAGCCACGCCAGGCTGGGCTTGGGCCTTCGTTCGAAGGTTTCCCGATCAACTGCGACCAGGCCGAACGTCGGTTCCCAGCGGCCCCACTCGAAGTTGTCGAGCAAACTCCAGTGAAAATACCCACGGACGTCTGCTCCATCGTCAATGGCGTTCTTTAGGTGGCTCAGCGCTTCTTTGGTGTAAGCGATGCGACGATCGTCGTCAGGAGTGGCGATGCCGTTCTCGGTGACCACGATCGGCACGTCCGGGAGCACTTCGCGCGTGTGCCGCACCGCAATGCCGAGCGCATCCGGCCGATACGCCCATCCCATGATTGTGTTGTCGGGGTGACCGGGGTGAGGAACGATCCCCTCTTCATTCACAAGCTGACTGGTGTAGGACTGGACCCCTACAAAATCGTCACCGCTGGACGGCTCGAGGAACATGTCCTCAAAATGATGTTGGACCGCCGCATGTTTTGTTTCGGCGCCGGGAGTCGCAACCAGAGCCTGGTTGGCGACGGACCAGCCCACCTTTGCATTCGTCAGCTCACGCACGATCGGCACCGCAGCCCGATGGGCGGCGATAAGTGCTTCGGCGATCTCCAAGTCAGGAAGCGCGTCAAACGGATAGGGCTTCCCCTCCGCCACGACGCGCAGCGCCCCCAGCCCTTGCGAGTGGATGTTTGGCTCGTTGATCGTGCATACCCACTGCACTCCGTCGAGGATCGTGCAGGCCTGTTCGACGTAACGAGCAAATAGTTCAACGGCATCCGCGCTGAGCCAGTACCCCTCCCGCTCGAACCAGAGTGGATGCGTGAAGTGATGCAGCGTGACCAAGGGGGTGAGGCCGAGCTCGAAGGCGGTCTCGATCATACGTCGATAATGCGCAAGTTCGGCCCGAGAAAACTGACCCTTGCTCGGCTCAATACGAGACCATTCGAGTGAGAAGCGATATGCGTTCAAACCTGCGTCCGCGAGCAGTCGCATGTCTTCTTCGTACCGGTGGTAACTGTCGTCGGCGTCACCGCTGAATTGGAGGCCGAACTTGGCAGCGTCATGCTCGAGCTTCCACCAGTTGTTATTGATGTTGTTACCCTCGACCTGGTGAGCAGCCGTTGCTGCGCCCCAGAGAAATCCATCAGGAAAGCGGCGAGCCATGTGGTTGTGTCCTTTCTGCTTGCCGAGAGTGGCGGGGTCTAGTGGAGAATGAGCTCGGGCACGTCGAGAGTCGCGGTGGCGTGGATGTCACCGCTCGACAAACCGAGCAGGAGAGCCACGTCGCCCGCCTCCACCCCGCGCCGACCGTCCGGCCATGTGTATGCGAGTCGCTCTAGGGGCACGGCGAACTCCACGGTCTCAGCCGCGTCGGGCGCAACTGAGACGCGGGCGAAATCGACCAGCTGACGAATAGGGCGAACCACCGACCCCATTCGTCACGCGCATAGAGCTGCACAACAGCCGTCCCATGCCGCGTTCCACGATTTGCCACCTGGGCGCTGATGCAGAGCAGGTTGTCCCGAAGCCCGGACCGATTGATCTCGAGTTCGAATGAGGTGTAGGTGAGGCCGTGCCCGAAGGGGTACAAGGGTGAACTGTCGGGTAGGTCGATATAGCCATGGCGCTGTAGAGCGGGATGCTCGTAGCCGCTCCCGATCGGGAACCCGTGATACATGGGAAGCTGACCAACGTGTCGAGGAAAGGTCGAGGGAACACGCCCACCAGGCTCGACCCGTCCAAAGAGCACATCAGCGATGACCACGCCGGCGGGAGCGCCAAGGAGAGGTGCGAGGACTACTGCGGAGGACGCGTTGTGCACGGCCTCTAGCAACAGGGGCCGGCCCGAGATGACGACAGAAACCACGGCCTTCCCGGCACTGCGGAGCGCATTGATGAGAGCCTCTTGATTTCCGGGCAACGATGGGTTCGCAACCGTTCGACCCTCCCCGGCCGTGTGGTTTCCGACCCAGCCTGTCCGTTCGCCGACGACGGCGACTACGAGGTCAGCGTCCGCGACCGCCTTCCTCAGCGCCGTCACGTCAAGAGTTTCCGTATCCAGGCTGCCGAACGCGTGGTATGCGGCGCTCGGGTCGATCGCCTGCACGGCTTCTCGCACCGTCATCGCCCCTGGATTGAGCCGACGGGCACCCTCCTCGAATACCGGCTCGATTCCGGGCAGTCGGGTTTGGAAAATGTCCGGAAATACGTCTGGCGAGGGACGAGCGTCGGGGACTTGTCCTGTCGCGATCCGAGCGATTGCGATTGGCATTTCGACGTCCGCCACCGATGAATACGATCCGAAGTGGATGCGGAGCTCGTCCGCACCAGGGCCTACAACAGCGATCTTCGCATCGCCGGGTGTAATGGGCAGGATGCCGTCATTGGCCAAGAGAGTCACCGCCGAGTCAGCAATTCGGCGGGCATCAGCCCTCGCGTCCGCGACGGTCGGCGTGGCGGCATCTGGAGAACGCCGCGGGGGGTTGAAAGTGGGGATCAAACCCAAACGCGCTTTGACCTCCAGGACCCTCTCGACCGCGCGATCGAGCACCTTTTCAGGGAACGTGCCATCTTCGATCAGCGGGCGCAGGCCACTGGTCATGGCAGCACTCGGTAGCTCGACATCGATGCCGGCGTCGAGAGCTTGCGCCGCAGCGTGTCCAGGCGTCGACGCCGTGTGATAGGTGCGGTACAGCATCGTCACCGAGTCGTAGTCGCTGATCACGAGTCCACTGAAGCCGAGCTCACCTCGCAGGAGATCCGTGAGCAGCCAACGGTTCGCACTGGCTGGGATACCGTCGATTTCGTTGTACGAGTTCATGACGATCGCAAGCCCGGCTTCATTGATTGCGCGCCGGAAGGGTTCGGCATAGACGTCGGTGAGTTCACGGATTCCGAGCTGCGTGGCAGCTTGATTGAGCCCACCCAGAGACTGGCCGTAGCCAAGGAAGTGCTTGCCGGTTGCCAGGATGCTCGGCTCGCCGGCGTCGTCCTGGACTCCCTTGATAAACCCAGTCGCCATGCGGGCAACAAGTTCAGGATCTTCCCCGTAGGACTCATGGACGCGGCCCCAACGGATGTCTCGCGCCAAGTCCAATAAGGGGGACAACAGGAAGTGGATACCCACCGAGCGGGCTTGGCGTGCCGCGGTCTCGCCTACTGTGCGGGACACATTCGGATCCCAGGTCGCCGCCTGACCCCATGGCGTCACGAACTGAAAGCCCTGGGCATGTACGAGGCCATTGACTCCCTCAGCATGAATGAGCGTGGCGATCCCAAATGGGTTCAGCTCGCGCGCGACGTCTTGGAAGCGCGCAAGAGCACGACGAAGTCCGTCAAGGTCTTGATCGAGCTGCCAGCCCAGCGATAGATGTCCGACTCCGTGCGGGCGGACCTCCGCAAGTCGGTCGATGTCGTAAGGAAAGCCCTTGGAGAGATCAGGACGAGGCGCGGAGGGATCGAAGACCTTGACGAAGTCGACGAGGTCCATCGGGACGACCCCCTGGACTTGACCGATCTTCTGGTCGACGTCCATACGCGTGATCAGATCGCGGATGTTGGTCATACGAGTCAGCCCCCCTCCACCGTAGGACCAGGGGCTTTGTACGTCACAAGGCTCATCGATGGCTGCGTCCCATTATTTGTAACAACGTTATTTATCCGATACTATAGAGGGGTCCTGATCAGAGGGGGCCACCATTCCCGTCATCGACATCGACTCTCATTTCGAGCCGGCATACGACTGGCTCGACGAATTCCCCCAGCTCAAAAGCGACTCCCGGATCGCTATCCGTCTGACGATCCGCGCTTCGCCATGGCGACGCCCGAGATGTTCGCCTGGTTCGTGACTGATGACCTGCTGCGTGGCGTGCCGAAGGCTCGCCGGATGCCGATGGATCGTCTGGTGACCGATGGCATGCGAGCCCTCTACAACCCGAACCGTGGGCCAGAGGTGGGGTATCCCGGTTCTAACCAACACCTTGAACTCACAGATGTGTCCGCCCGTCTCGGCTGGATGGACGAGCAAGGCATCGACGTTCAGAACGTGATCAGCGGCACTGCCTACACACTCGCGAGGGCGATCACCGACCCGGGTTTAGCCATGGATGCCCTTGAGGCAGTCAACACCTGGATGTCCGACAGGCTGGAGGCCGCATCTGGCCGATTGATGCTTGCGACGACCGTCCGGTTTGAGGACCTTGATCGTGCCATCGCCGAACTCACCCGCTTGCGCGAAAGGGGAAGCCGGACGTTCTTGTTGCCTTCAGAACCGACGGGCGAGATCCCTCCGAATCATCCCGATTATGACCGCCTCTGGTCAGCCGTGACCGATCTCGGCATGGTACCCATCGTGCATGTCGGGCTGAGCCCGGCAATTTATCATCCGACCTGGGCGAATACAGACGACCCAGCCATCATCCGGGTAATCTCCGTGCTGGAGCCCTACCAGCAGGCACTGGTCTTCCTCAATGCGATGGTTCTCGGCGGTGTGTTCGAGCGACACCCGACACTCACGATCGTCTTTGCCGAACACGGTATCGACTGGATTATTCCGGCAACGTTTCGTCTGGACGGCTTTGCACAACCGGGCGTGAGCCCACTGCTGATCGGTGAGTACAGGTGGCCGCTGACACCAGTCGAGTACATACGACGGAACATCCGAGTAACCCCGTTGCCAGTAGCGCATGAGCTGCCAAACATGACCCTGGATCTTCTACCCGAGATTCCGGTGTTCTCGTCGGACTATCCGCACTTCGAAGGCAGCGGCGATCCTATGGGTCACTACAAGAAGGAACTGGATCCCGTCGCTGCTGACCTGAAGACGTCCTTCTTTGGCGACAACCTGACGAGCTGCTTTGCTCGCATGGGTGATCCGATCCATGCCACTTGATGGGGTAAGCCACGTGCATCGGTACAGTGGGCTGGCCACTCGCAGGACGATCCCGGCGTGAGGGAACAGCGACGGGGCCGTCGCACGGCCATGACCCCCGAGGAGCGCGATGCGTTCCTCATCGACGAACGCACCTGTCGGGTAGCCAGCGCGGGAACCGACGGTTCGCCGCACGTCACCCCACTCTGGTTCGTCTGGGACGGCCAATCGTTGTGGCTCACCTCAATAGTCAAAAGTCAGCGCTGGACGGACCTCCAACGCGACAACCGAGTCGCCGTAGTCGTCGACGCCGGTCATGATTTCCTCGAGCTTCGGGGGGTCGAGTTCCGAGGGCGAGCAGACGTCGTAGGTGAGGTGCCGCGGACAGGTGAGCCAAACGCCGAACTCGAGGTGCCCGAGCGGCTGTTCGCAGATAAATACGCGGGGGGAGAGTTGCGCCATGACGGACGGCATGCGTGGCTCAGGATCACACTGGAGAAAATGACCAGTTGGGACTTCCGCAAGTTGTCGTCGTAGTAGGTGAGACGGAGGAGAGATGAAACCTGTGCCCACGCTTTCAGATGTGCAGAATCTTTTGGCAGGTTGGTGGTTCGACTATGACCAGGGCAACTTTGACGTGTGGCCGCGTTACTTCACGGACGATGCGCATTTTGCGTGTCGCACTGACTCACAAGCGACATCCTTCGAGGAATTTGTCACGGTTGACCTCAAGGGTCGAGACGCAGTCCTCGCCTGGAATACTGAGCATCGTTCGCAGAGCCCTTACCCCCTTCGGCATAACGGAACGAATGTGCATCTCGTTTCAGACGAAAATGGGTCAGCGAGATTTCGGTCGTACATCTTCGTGACGCAGATCGTGGCTGGAGCCGTCGCCCCGCTGGCCAGCGGCATCTGCCTCGGGACCGCGCACCAGGAGAGTGATGACCTCCGCCTCTCGGAGCTTCGTCTGATGCTCGACTTCACGGACTCCGAAGTGTTTCTCTCCGCGACGCGTTTCGCCTTCGACTGAGCAGAGCGGGGACCCGGCGGGTTGGGTCAGCTGGATTGAGAATCGGCTTGAAAGAGAAACGACATCGCTTCGCGCATCGAGGCATCGACCAGCTCGATGCGAACGCCCAGAGCCTCGTCGCGGTGGTAGGAGAAGGACACAGGAGCGGCCGCATGATCCCGGCCACACAGCTGCAGCGGGCATCCTGCGGTGGCCAAAAGAGCGCTGTCGCCGGCGAGGTCCTCGGACCAGAAACCGAGGTGATGCAGGTTGGAGTGCTCGTTTCGGATCCAGACGGTGCCTGGCTGTTCCTCGATGAGCTCGATGCACGGCTCGCCGGTCGAGTAGCACATCGTGGTGGGCAGCGTGAGGTCCGTCCCGGACCCGTCGCGGTAGCTCACGTCGTCCAGGTGCATCACGGGTCCCCATGTGATTCCGAGCAGCTGACCAAGTCGATCTCGTGCCGATTCGAGGTCGGTGACGACGATGCCGACGTGGTAGTGCGGAGGGAGTCCGGGCATGTCAGCCGCCAAGGTAGCCAGCGTCGACCGCAACCGCCTGACAGCGACGCCGGTGGCAAAGACCCAAGTGGTCGATGCGGGTGGGGCCGACCGGGCGGGCCGTCTCTCGATCGTTGAAGTTTCGGCGCCCGAGATTATATTTGACAGACTCATACAAATATCTTACGTTGGACAAGTGGAGATAGAGACGGCCGTCTCGGCCGATCGCAAAGAAGAGCAGCTCGGCACCATCGAGCGTGCCCTCGAGCAACTCTTCCGTTTGAACGCGAGCCGCAAAGTGCACAGCCGGAGAGCGGCGGCGGCTGGTGTGGTGATCTCACAGCCGGGCTTCCAACTCCTGCGTCGCATTCAGGAAGAGGACGGCCTCCAGATTGGGGAGCTGGCACGTCTAACCGAGATGGATCCGGCTGCGACCGGCAGGCAGGTGGCTCAGCTCGAGGAGGATGGGTTGGTCATTCGTGAGAGGGCATCCGACGACGGTCGCGTGGTGAAGGTTCGCGTCACGCCCAAGGGTGCGGAGGTCCGCCGCAGTCTCAGCCTGGTCGGGGAGCGGCACATGTCTGACGTCCTCACCGGCTGGTCAGTTGCCGACAGGAGTCGTCTGGCCGTGTTGCTCCCTCGGCTCGTCGAGGGCATGCGCAGTGTGGCCTACCGCTCAGAGGCGGATCGCGCGGCAACCGAGGAGGCTCGTTCGGCATGATGCCGCCCGACGTTGGAGTTGTCGACCTCATGATCGGCTTCCCAAGCGCCGACGCTCGTGGGAAGTACGACTCGCTGCGCGAACTTGCCAAGGATGCTGAGAGCCAGGGCATGCAGATGCCTGCCGAATACATGTTCAAGGAAGTTCCTGATCACCTAGAGACCGAAGAGGATCCGGTCGCCGTGACGTTGGCGGCAATGGACAAGCACGGCATCGAAATCGGTCTGGTAGGTCTACGGAACCCCGCCACGGCGCACTCCCTCAAGCAGTACTCCGATCGATTCGTCGCCGGCTTGGAGGTCGACCCCAATGACATCGGCGGCGCAGTGCGCGGGATCCGTGAAGCGCACCTTGAGCACGGAATAGTCGCCGTCTCGACGTTTCCAGCGGGATGCAACCCTCAGGTACCGGTGAGCGATCGGCGGTACTACCCGATTTACCAGACGTGTATCGATCTCGATATTCCGATCATCGTCAACGCCGGAATCGCTGGACCGCGCGTGCCGTCGGACTGCCAGAATGTGATGCACTTCGATCAGGTTTGTTACGACTTTCCCGAGCTGCGGATCGTCATGCGGCACGGAGCGGAGCCCTGGGAGGACCTGGCGGTCAAGTTGATGCTGAAGTGGCCGGGCCTTTACTACATGACATCGGCCTTCGCCCCGAAGTACTACCCCAAGGCGATCATCGAGTTCGCCAATACGCGGGGCGCGGAAAAGATCATGTACGCCGGCTACTACCCGATGGGCCTCGACCTCGATCGGATCTTTGCCGAACTCCCGACCGTTCCGTTCCGTGATCACGTATGGCCGCTGTTCCTGCGCGAGAACGCGATGAGGGTGTTCAAGTTGGCCGATCGCCGATGACCAACATCCGTCGCATTCCATACGCCGGAAGTGTCCACGACGAGCGGGAAGTGGCCGCCGTCTGCGAGGTTCTTGCTGGGGGCCCGCAGGCACTACGGATCGGCAAGAACGTGCGCGAGTTCGAGCGCAGAATTGCAGACCTATTCGGCAAGCGTCGTGGAATCATGTGTAACTCCGGGTCATCGGCGCTGTACCTGGCAGTTGAGCTACTCGACTTGGACCCGGGCGATGAAGTCGTGACCTCTGCAGTCACCTTTTCGACGGACCTTGCGCCCCTGGTGAGGGCCGGGCTGACGCCGGCTTTCGTGGACGTCGAACCCGATACGTACAACGTCGACGTCGCTGGTATCGCCGAGATGATCGGGCCCCGGACGAAAGCGATCCTCGTCCCGAACCTGATCGGCAACGCTCCCGACTGGGATGCCATCAGGCAACTCGCCGACGAGCATGGACTAGCCGTCGTCGAGGACTCCTGTGATGCACTCGGGACGACTCTGCGCGGTACGCCGACCGGTACCCGCTCAGACATCTCAGTGACGTCGTTCGCACTGAGCCACATCATCACGGCTGCGGGAACGGGTGGGATGCTCTGTCTCGACGACCCCGACTTGGTCGACCGGTGTTTGAGCCTGCGGCGCTGGGGACGCCGGTCCGAGGTTCAGCTCTTCGGCTCGGCCAAGGGAGCAGGTAATCGGTTCTTTTCGTCACTCGACGATGGACTGGAATACGACAACCTCTTCATCTTCGACGAAGCCGGCTGGAACTTCGAGCCCTCAGAGCTGTCGGCTGCCTTCGGCCTGGTGCAGCTGGACAAACTGAAGCTGAATCTCGAGACCACGGAAGCGAAACTTCTCGCGCCTTCACGACTACTTCTCGCGGCGATCCGACGTGTTTGCTCTGCCCAGGACGACGCCTGAGCTCGACACTGCGTGGCACATGTTTCCGGTGCGGATCCGGCCGGATTCGGGGATTCTGCGATCAGAATTCCAACAGCACATGGAACGCAACGGAATCGACACGCGAATGGTCTGGACCGGCAACGCCACGCGCCAGCCGGCCTTCGCCAAGGTCAATTACCGCGTTCCCTCCGGGGGACTGCCTCGCGCTGACGAGGTGATGGAACAGGGCCTCGTGCTGCCCTCGAACCATGGCCTTGACGACGAGGACGTCGATTACATCTGGGAAACCGCGGAAGGGTTTTGTCATGACTGAAGAGCCGAACGAGGACCGCCTGGTATTGATCTCTGCGGATGGCCATGCGGGTGGAAATCACGAGCAGTATCGGGGCTACCTCGAAGCAAAGTACCTCGACGACTTCGACGCGTGGCGAGGGAAGTACTCAAATCCCTTCAAGGACCTGACGGGGGGCACACGCAACCGCAACTGGGACGATCAAAGGCGTATTTCGGAACTCGAGGCCGACGGCGTGGTTGCCGAAGTTCTGTTTCCGAACACCATCCCGCCCTTCTTCCCTACCGGGGCGGTGGTGGCTCGACCTCCGGCGCCCGAGGACTACGAGCTTCGCCTGGCCGGTATCAGAGCTCACAACCGATGGCTGGCTGATTGGTGTAGAGGTCAGGCCAAACGACGAGCGGGGATCGGCCAGATCTTCCTCAACAACGTTGACGACGCCATCGCCGATGTGCGTTGGTGCCACGAGAATGGCCTTCGTGGAGGAGTACTGGTTCAGCCAGTGCCCGACGACATGAAGCACATCAAGCCGCTCTATGCACCCGATTACGACCCGCTTTGGGCCGTGTGCGAAGAACTAGGCGTCGTCGTGAACACCCACTCCGGAGGCGCGGGGATGCCGGACTACGGTCCGTACGAAGCTGCAGGTTTGCTGTGGATTACTGAAACGACCTTCTTTTCCAGGCGGCCTCTGACCCAAATGCTCGTCAGCGGTGTGTTCGAGCGGTTCCCAGGCCTTCGCTTCGCCCTCACAGAGCAGGGGGCGTCGTGGATCGGCCCGCTGCTGACTCAGCTCGACTCGTACCACGGCCAGATGAAAACGGTGGGACGAATCGGAGAGCTCAAGTACGACTCCGACCGGGTCCTTCCTCTGAAGCCAAGCGAGTACTTTGCCCGGAACGTCTGGGTGGGTGTCAGCTTTCCGTCTCCTGGGGAGGCGGCGGCACGCAATGACATCGGAGTGGACCGTTTCATGTGGGGGAGCGATTACCCCCACGACGAGTCCACTTATCCGAACACCCGCGAGGGGCTCCGGCTCGCCTTCGCCGGTACGGCACACGACGAAATGCGGCGACTGCTCGGTGGTAACGCTGCGGAGTTGTACGGCTTCGATATGGCTGCGTTGGAACCGATTGCAGCTCGGGTTGGGCCGACTTACGAGGAGTTGTCAGTGCCCTTCAAGGGGATCCCTGAGGGCAATCGCTCTCCTGCCTTCACGCGAGCATGACCGCAGGTTTAAAGCGTCTGGTGGGGCGCCGGGCTCTCGTCACCGGGGCCAGTCGCGGTATTGGAGCTGCGACGGCCCAACGTCTGGCAGCGGAAGGAGCCGACGTCGCCATTACAGCTCGCACATCGGATAGCCATCCGAGCTTGCCCGGTTCGCTACACGAGACAGCCGAGCGTGTTCGTGAGTATGGGGTCCAAGTGTGCGAGGTCGTCGCGGACCTCACCGATCCTGAAGACCGTGCCACCATCGTTCAGCGTGCCGTTGACGGCCTCTGGGGTCCGATCGACATCCTGGTCAACAATGCCGCCGCCGCCATCTATCAACCGCTCCTTGATTTCCCTCTCAAAAGGCGCCGGTTAATCTTCGAGGTCAACGTCCACGCTCCGATGGACCTGGCCCAGGCGGTCCTGCCGTCGATGATCGAGAGAGGGGAGGGTTGGATCGTCAACATCTCAAGCGCAACCGCTCGGATCTGGGAAGCGCCCTTCAAGCTCGGTTCGCTGGGAACGACGACAGGGGTTTATGGAGCCTCCAAGGCGGCGCTCAACCGCATCACGAATGCCTTGGCCGCCGAGGTCGCCGAGAACGGTGTCCGAGTGAACACCGTCGAACCACGATCGGCGGTTATGAGCGAAGGGGCCGAAGTGTTAATCGGAAGACCTTTGCGGGGGGACGAGGTGGAAACCATGGAACAGATGGTCGAGGCCGTCATCGCACTCTGCGATTGCGCGCCCGATCTCTCCGGTTTGAACTATGTAAGCCTTGACCTTTTGGAGAAATTCGGTCTGACCGTACACGGGCTCGATGGTGACGCGCTGGAGGTCTGACCCGCTCGCCGAACGGCCGCCGTCACGGATCTGACGTGCTAGGAAGCACCTCGGCGTCGTGACGCAGAGTTCTGTGGCGCCATGTCCGGATTGTCCAAGCCTGCGACTTGGAACATGGTTCCGAATATGCTGGCAAAGTCAGGTGCGGGAGTGGTGTCGAGGCCGAATGCCTCCAGCAGGCCCTGCCCGAGTTCTGCACACCAAACGGCAGTCACGGCCGTCAGCGTGTCCACGGAGGAACGAACTTCGTGACGGTCCGCCCACTCACTGAAGCCCTTGGCCCATTGATTCAAGTGTCCTCGTTGGAGGGCCCGCAGGCGTGATTTGACGTCGGGATCCGCACGTGAAGCCGCCGCGCCCTCAAGCAGTAATGCCCTCATCTGGGCGCGGGAGTCAAATGTCAGCAGGTTGAACTCGACGAGTTCGGCTGGCGACCCTGACTCGACGAGATTCGCTGGGAGTTGCTCGAGGTCCTCACGGATTCGCGCTTCCGTTACTTCGACAAGCAGTACTGCCTTGTTGGCGAAGTTTCCGTAGATCGACCCTACAGTCGTCGAAGTCGCCCATGCCAGATCCCGGACCGTGACGGAGGAATAGCCCCTGGTGGCGAACAGCTCCTGTGCCGCTTCCATCAGTCGGGCTTGAGTCGCAGCAGCTTTGGGCGAATGGCGCAGTGCGGCCACAGCAGTTAGTTGTCTGGGAGAGTCCGATTGCGATCCATCAATCGACACGGGCACTAGAGCGGGACGCAGTGCCGCGTCCGCCGCCTCGTTGGGTCCCGTCAGTGTTCTCAAGCGATTCCAGGAAGCCTGCGACGAACGATGCTAAATGGGTGGATTTAATCCGGAGGGCGTCTTGAGCATCGAGGACGCCCAGGCCAAGCTCGATCGACCAGAGCGATCGCACCAGGGCGTCCATGTCGACACGCCGATCTACCTTCAGAGCCTGCTGCCAGACGCGATAGTCGGCAATCCAACGATCCAGGAGAGCACAAAGAGGCGGGTACAAGCGCTGCCGGAGGTCTCGATCAGTCCGGGCCGCGGTGGCCGCTTCAACGAGCAAGGCACGCATCACAGCCCGCTCACGCAGGCGGAGGAAGCTTTGACGGACGAAGTCCGGCAAACTCTGACCGGAAAAGTCCGGCAGTTCCGTTTCTGGAATCCCTCGCTCCATGTCCTCGCGGATATGAAGATCGAGCACCTCTGCCAACAGGTCTCCTTTGCTGCGAAAGTTGGAGTACACGACTCCGGTGGTCAGGCCAAGGCGACTGGCCAAGTCCCGAACCGAGATCGAGGCGTAGCCCTCCTTGGCAAAGGCGTCCGCGGCAAGGCGCAGCAGACGTGCTCGGTTTTCGCCGCTACCCCTCGTCCGTTCGTTCTTCGTACTCATGCTCCGATCCATCGTACGCACGGTCTCACCTGAGAGGATCGATCCCGCTTGCGATGATGGCTACTTCTGCATTCCGCCGCTAACCGAGATGTCGTCGCCCGTGACGTAGGTGGAGGCGTCACTGGCCAGATAGAGGATCGGGCCAACAATCTCCAGAGGATCGGCCACCCGCTTCATCAGCGTTCCAGCGGCCACCATGTCCTTGAAGCCCGGCGCGGTCCTCTCGCCGCCTTCCATCATTTCGCTGTTGAAGGGCCCTGGTGCTACGGCATTGACCCGCACCTTCCATGAAGCCCAGTCCTGAGCCATGCTCTTGGTGAGGTTAATCAGCGCTGCCTTCGAAGCCGCATAGGCGCAGATGTTCGCTCCGCCCGAGTAGCCGCCCATGGAAGCGATGTTGATGATGCTTCCTCCTCCTTGGTCCCGCATGAGTGGTGCGATGAGCTGACTGGTTCGGAGCGGGCCTTCCACGTTCACAGCGAAGATCTTTCGCCAGTACTCGAGGGTCATGTCGGCCGGACCGATTCGTGCGGGGTTGATTCCGGCGTTGTTGACGAGCACATCAATACGACCGAGACGGTTGGCGACGTCACCGACGAACCGCTCAACTGCGTCCCAGTCGCCGACGTGGCATGCGATGCCCAGCGTTCGTGAGCCGGTGGATTCTTCGATCTCTCTCGCAACCTTCTCGCAGGCTTCCTGCTTGCGGCTGCTCACCACCACGGTGGCACCGGCACCGGCCAAGCCCTGGGCCATTGCCCGCCCGATTCCTTTGGTCGATCCGGTCACGATCGCCACGCGGCCGCTCAAGTCGAAGAGGTCGCTGTCACCCATGCTCATCCTCCATCCGATCTCCGGGCGCCGTCGTTCCCAGGTTGGCACGGCGGACCCACGGGGACTTTTCGGGGGGTGGGAGAGGACCACGCGGGGCCTGCCGTGCTCGGCCGGGTTGCATTCCAACCACGACACGAGGAACTATAACAACGTCATTCCATTCCGGCAACAACCGCCTGAAACTCGGGCAAGAGAGGAGCAACCATGAAGAGCAAGGCGGCCGTTCTATGGGAAACCGGGACAAAGTGGAGCGTCGAACAAATCGATCTCGATCCGCCGAAGGCTGGAGAGGTTTTGGTGCGGCTTGCTGCGTCCGGCCTGTGCCATTCGGACGATCATCTGGTCACGGGCGACATGGTCCTTGATCCGGAACTGGCTGAGGCCTTCGGCCTACGGCAGTTACCAGTCATCGGAGGCCATGAGGGCGCAGGTGAGGTAATAGAAGTCGGCCCCAATGTGGAACAGTTGGGACCCGGCGACCATGTGGTGTTGAGCTTTATTCCAGCGTGCGGGCGGTGTCCGTCGTGCGCAATGGGTCAGCAGCATCTCTGTGATCTCGGTGCATTTCTATTGGCGGGTCGGCAAGTCACGGACTTCACGTCCCGGCATCACGCGACGGATGGTGTCGATCTGGGCATCATGTGCTGCGTTGGAACACTCGAGCCCTTCACCGTCGTGAGCGAAGCCAGCTGCGTGAAGATAGAGCCGACATCCCGCTCGACAAAGCGGCTCTCGTTGGTTGTGGCGTAACCACAGGTTGGGGCTCGGCAGTGAACGCGGCCGACGTGCGAGCCGGCGAGACAGTGGTGGTAGTCGGCCTGGGTGGAATCGGAATGAATGTACTACAGGGCGCTCGCCTAGCCGGTGCAGAAAGAATCGTCGGCGTGGACCCACTTGAGAACAAGCGTGCTAGCGCCGCCGTCTTTGGCGCAACACACACCGCTGCGTCCATGGAGGAGGCTCAGGCCCTCGTGGGCCAGCTCACCCGCGGGGCGATGGCGGACAAGGCGATTCTCACGGTTGGCGTCGCATACGGTGACCTCATCGCCCCTCTGATGAATCTGACGAAGAAAGCTGGACGTTCCGTCGTCACGGCGGTGGCACCAATGTCACAGACCGAAGTCAAGATGGATCTCTTCATGATGGCGATGGCGCGGAAGGAACTCGTTGGATGCATCTTTGGAAATGCTCAATCCGCGTCGTGACATTCCACGCATCCTCGACCAATACATGCGCGGCGGGCTGTTGCTCGACGAGTTGATCACGAACACGTACGCCCTGGACGACGTGAATCAGGGATACGAGGACATGAGGAACGGAACGAACGTGCGTGGGATGGTCGTCTACTAACGACGTCCCGATTCACAGTCACCACTTGGCGAAGGGTCAAGTGGTGATCGAGCCTCCATTCACCTGGATAGTCTGCGCCGTCACCCACGCCGCTTCATCTGACGCGAGCCAAACACAGGCCGCCGCCACATCAGGTGGCGTTCCTGTCCTTCCAACGGGAATGGAGCGCGCCAGACGCTCAGTCAGCTGAGGATCGGGCATCTCCATCAGGCCCAGAGCCAACGTATTGGCGGTCACGCCGGCTCTGTGCGACTTCGAGCGCAAGACTTCGGGTAAAGGCGATCCCGCCCCCTTTTGCGGCGCTGTAGGGAGTGACGCCGATGTTCACCCCTGCGGTCCCGAGCTCCCGACGAGATCGTGATCACTCGGCCCCAACCACGCTGGACCATGCCAGGTACGACGGCATGGCAGCAATGAAGTACCCCATAGAGATTTACTTGTATCGGGGCGTCCCACATCGTCGGCTCCATCTCGACGAACGGCTGGACTGTCATTGCGTGGGCGCCACCGTTTCCAGCGTTGTTGACGAGGATGTCCACCTGCCCCACTCGACCCACTGCGTCCACGACACCAGAAAGGTCAGTGACATCGAAGGGGAGTGGGACTGCGGACCCTCCCGCGGCTCCGATCCGGCCTGTGACGGCCATAGCTCGCTCCGCAACGATGTCGTTCACGAGGACGGTTGCGCCATGGGCTGCCAACGCGTCGGCGATCCCAGAACCGACGTTCTGACCAGCGCCCGTCACCAAGGCGACGCGCCCCTCGAGATCGAACATCCGACCGCTCATGATGTGCCTGTCGGGTGGGCAACCCGCTCGGGAGCTGGCTCCCGGGGTAGACCCAGGACCCGTTCCGAAATGATGTTGCGCTGGATCTGGTCCGTGCCGCCACCGATGCGTATGGACCATTGGGACAGAAAATGCTGCTGCCAGAAGCCATTGTCTGGCGCTGCCTCGCTACCCAGCATCCCGGCGGCTCCCTCCAGGCCGAGCAACAGATCGGTCAGTGCCGCAATGTGTTCGGAGAACGCAAGCTTCATCACTGAACTTTCTGCTCCAGGAGGACGGCCCTGACTGATGGCCGTCTGTACGCGGAGCCCGAGGTAGCGCAGCAGTTCGAAGCGAATGAAGGCGGATGCGATTTGTTGGCGGTATCGGCTGCTTTGTCCCGCTCCTATGCCTGCCAGGAGGGCTCGGACGTCGGCGAAGCGGAGACCCTCGCCGCTGCCGATGGCTACCCGTTCGCTTTGCAGTGTGGTTTGTGCGACCCGCCACCCGTTGTCGACATCGCCCACGATCTGATTTGCGGGAATCCGCAAATCCGTGAGGAAGACTTCGTTGAAGTGGGCTACGCCGTCGATTTGGCGCAGTGGCCTGACCTCGACACCTTCGCTCTCCATATCAACAAGGAAATAGCTGATGCCCCGATGCTTCGGCGCAGCTCGGTCTGTACGGGCGAGCAGAATGCCCCATTCGCTGTGCTGCGCCATTGAAGTCCAGACCTTCTGTCCGTTGACGACCCAAGCGTCTCCGTCGAGCTCGGCCCGGGTGATGAGGCCAGCCAGGTCGGATCCCGCGCCGGGCTCACTAAAGAGCTGGCACCACATCTCCTCGCCGCGAAGCATCGGCCCGAGGTAGCGGGACTGCTGGTCCTCAGTACCCCAGGCGATGAGCGTCGGCCCCACCATGGCGAGGCCGATGGTGAGGGCTCCAGAGGAGACCTCAAACCGAGCCTGCTCCTGATTGAAGATGATCTGTTGCATCGGGGTGCCACCACGCCCGCCGTATGCGGTCGGCCAGGTGATGCCAGCCCAACCACCTTCGTGGAGGGTCGCTTGCCAGGCTCGACAGGCAGCGACATGCGCGGCTTGAGCTTCTGGTGAGGGGTCGCGCCACCGCGGTCGTCGTTGCGCGGCCTCAGGGGATCGCACGGTGGCATGCGACTCGAGCCAGCTTCTGGCCTCGGCGCGAAATGCCGTTTCTTCGGGGGTGTCACGAAAGTCCACAGGGTCTAGTCCGTCGTCATCTGGCTGCGAAAGCGGTGTGCCAAGCCGGCTGGAGCGGACATACTGATCAAGGTAGCTAACAACGTTATCGAATGGACATGAATGGAGGACCGTCGGTGGCCGTGGTCGAAGTGGAGCACCCGCAAGAGGGCATCGCAAGAATCGTCCTCAACCGTCCCGATCGTTTGAATGCAATCAACTTTGATTTGGTCGCGGAACTTCATACGGCGTTGGATCGGGTAGCGCTCGATGATGCGTGCAAGGTCGTGATTCTCACCGGCAGCGGACGAGCATTTTGCAGCGGTCTTGATCTCAAGGACTGGGGCCCGCTCCCGGCTGTGGGCGAGCACCCGCACCGGATCGCCGGCTCCACCGGTCAATCGTTCATGTCGTCCCTGATGGCGCATGTGAGGCGGACACCGCAGATCGTGATTGCCTCGATCAATGGTGCAGCCTACGGCGGGGGCCTCGCGCTCAGTCTTGCCAGTGACCTCCGGGTTGCGGCGCGCTCGGCTTCCTTTTGCGCTGCTTTCATTCGAACCGGTCTGACGGGGACAGATATGGGCGTGAGCTATTTCTTGCCTCGATTGATCGGCGCCTCTCGCGCCTTTGACCTCATGGTCACGGGCCGGGCCGTAGGGGCTGAAGAGGCGGAACGGATGGGAATGATCTCGCAGCTGGTCGACGATGAACATCTCGAAGTTCACACTCTCGGGCTGGCCCGCACCGTCTCCTCCTACACGGCCGTCGGTCTGCGCATGACCAAAGAGGCGATGTGGGCGAATCTCGACACCCCGGATCTCGCTTCGTGCCTCGCTCTGGAGAATCGGAATCAGGACTTGGCTGGGCAAACGGAGGAAGTACGCGCCTATATGGCGCACTACCGCGAGCAGGTGAGCGCTCCGCGGGCGTCGAGAACCCAGTCGTGAATGCAAGCGAGAAGGTAACAATCGCACGTACTAGGGCAACAATGTCTCCGCGAGCTCAAGCACGAGCGAGACCTGCTCCCTGATGCTTCCGGAGCCCGACCCGAGAACGAGGTCGGGACGTTCGGGAACCTCATAGGTCGAGTCGATACCGGTGAATCCCGGGAGTTGACCTGAACGCGCCCGTGCGTACAGACCCTTGGGATCCCGGCGCTCGCACTCTTCAAGCGTGGTGTCGATGAAGATCTCGGCGTAGGGCAGCCGGACTTCCTCATGTAGCGCCCTAATCAATTGGCGGTCCTGCTCGAAGGGGCAGATCGAGCGCGATCAGCGCGAGGGCGCCCGACTCTGCAAAGAGCCGCGCCACTTCGCCCGCCCGGCGGACATTCTCCGTACGGTCACGGTCGGAGAACCCCAGGTCTCCGTTCAGTCCGTGACGGAGGTTGTCGCCGTCGATAAGGAATGCCGGTCGACCGCTCAGCACGAACGCCTCCTCAACGGCGGAGGCCAGCGTCGATTTGCCCGCTCCGGATAGCCCCGTGAACAGGATTGTCGCCCCATGTGTCCCCAACGCGGCGAATCGGTCTGCCCGCGTGAGGCGACCGCCCTCGCGCACGACGTTGGGGCTGGCGTGTGTCGTCCCGATGACCCGGACGACGCCCGCCCCAGCTGTCGCATTGCTGGTCGGATCGATGATGATGAAACTGCCGGTCGTCCTGTTGGCGCTGTAGTCGTCGACCAGCAGTGGCTCGGTGCACCGGAACGACACCCGACCGATCTCGTTGAGTTCGAGCGAGACCGCCGCCTCATCGCGGTGGAGGCCGTTGATATCGAGGCGGTACTGGACATGCTGGACCACGCGCGGACCGTACGAGTGCCGTGTTTCAGTAAGTAACTGCGCCCTTCGGCCAGTCGAGCGCGGTCGTCCATCCAGCACACGGTGGCCTCGAGGTCGTGTGTCACGGTCGGCCGGTTGTTCGGTCGGCACAAAGTGTCCCCTCGAGACACGGCAATGTCGTCCTCGATCGTCATTACCACTGCCATGGGCGGGAAGGCTTCTGCTACTTTGCCGTCGGCCGTCTCGATGGAAGCGATGCGTGACGTTGTTCCGTCGGCAGGACCAATAGCTCGTCTCCGGGGCGGAAGACGCCGCTGGCGACCGTGCCGGCGTAGCCCCGGAAGTCCGGATTTTCCGCAGTCTGAGAGCGGACGACGTACTGCACTGGGAAACGGGGATCGATGAAGTTCTCGTCGCTGCCGATATAGATCGACTCGAGATGACTGAGCAGCGGCGTTCCCTCGTACCAACTCATGTTCTCCGAACGGCCCACGACGTTGTCGCCGTTCAAAGCGGAGATCGGGATGAACGCAATATCGTGGATGTTCAATCTTGCTGCGAACTGCATGAAGTCGCTACTGATCTGCTCGTAACGTTCGAGGTCCCAATCGACCAAGTCCATCTTGTTGACACAGACGGCCATGTGGGGCACGCCGAGCATGGAGGACAAGAATGCGTGTCGTCTTGTTTGCTCGATCACACCTTTACGGGCGTCGATCAGAATAAGCGACACGTGCGCGTTTGATGCGCCCGTTACCATGTTGCGTGTGTACTGAGCGTGGCCGGGGGTGTCGGCAATGATGAACTTGCGCTTGGGCGTGGCGAAGTATCGATACGCAACGTCGATCGTGATGCCCTGCTCGCGCTCAGCGCGAAGTCCGTCTGTCAGCAACGCCAAATCTGCTTCGGGATGTCCACGTTGCTCGCTGGCACGTCGAAGGGCCTCGAGCTGGTCTTCGAAGATGCCCTTGGCGTCATAGAGGAGGCGGCCAATCAAGGTGGATTTGCCATCGTCGACTGAGCCAGCCGTTGCCAGGCGGAGGAGCTCGGTCATTAGAAGTACCCCGCACGCTTGCGGTCTTCCATGCCGGCCTCAGAAATGCGGTCGTCAGCCCGCGTCGCTCCTCGCTCGGTCAGGCGCGTTGCCGCTACCTCGGCGATGACAAGGTCGATGGTGGCCGCCATTGATTCGACGCAACCGGTGCAGTCGGCATCACCGACAGTCCGAAAGCGAACCATGGCGTCCAAGATGGGCTCCTCCGCATTCGGTACAAGATGGTCGGTGACCGCCATGAACATCCCGTCGCGCTGGAAGATCTGCCGTCGGTGCGCGAAGTAGATCGAAGGAACCTCAATCTCCTGGGCGGCAATGAAGTTCCACACGTCAAGCTCGGTCCAGTTCGACAACGGAAAAACCCGGATGTGTTCCCCCTTGTTGTGCCGAGCGTTGTAGAGGTTCCACAGCTCGGGACGCTGGTTCTTCGGGTCCCATTGGCCGTATTGGTCGCGGAAGCTGAAGATCCGTTCCTTTGCCCGCGCCTTCTCTTCGTCGCGCCGCGCACCACCGAAGACGGCATCGTGGCCGCCCTCGGTGATCGCTCGCAGCAGAGTCGTCGTCTGCAACGGATTGCGAGTACCGCCTTGCGTCTCAGCGACCCGGCCGGCATTGATGTCGTCCTGCACCTGAGCGATTACCAATCGCACCCCGAGGGCCGCTGCCGTGCGATCCCGAAAGTGGAGCACCTCGGTGAAGTTTCGACCGGTATCGACGTGGAGCAAAGAGAAACGGAATCGGCGCGGGCCGGAAAGCCTTGCGCGCCAAGTGCAGCATGACGATCGAGTCCTTGCCCCCAGAGAACAGGAGCACCGGACGCTCGAATTCGGCCGCCACCTCCCGAAATATGTGGATCGCCTGCGCCTCGAGCGCGTCCAGGTGCGAAAGCCGGTAGTGCCCCTGGGCGGGGCCATCATCGATCGCAGTGGCGCCTGGGCGGCCGTCCCGGGGCTCGGCCGTCGTCCCAGATGTCGCCATCAAAGATTTCTCCTTGCGCTTCCGCCCCGGATATAGTAACAACGTTATCATATCGACTCGATAAATCAACCGGGGGGCCGTCTATTGATTACAGAGCGCAGCGAGAGACTCCTTGACGCCGGTCATGAGGGTCGCCCGTTTCCCGAGGGCTTCAAGTGGGGAACGGCGACTGCTGCACATCAGATTGAGGGCGGCAACATCAACAACGATTGGTGGGCGTTCGAACACACACCGGGATCGGGCTGCAAGGAGTCTTCGGGTGATGCATGTGACTCGTGGGAGCGCTGGGAGGAAGATGCCCAGCTGGTCTCCGACATGGGCCTTGACCACTACCGATTCTCGGTGGAGTGGAGCCGAATTGAACCAGCCGAAGGCGAAATCTCAGCGTCAGCGCTGGCGCACTACCGCCGGCAATGTGTCGCTTTATGGGAGCGAGGTGTGGCACCTGTCGTCACGTTCCACCACTTCACAAACCCGATCTGGCTTGCCGAACAAGGAGGCTGGGAGACGGAGTACGCAATTGAACGATTCGGCCGTTACTGCCGAATCGTTGGGGAGGCCTTGGGAGACGTTATGGCCCGTGCCTGCACCATAAATGAGCCCAACAACATGGCCGCAATGGGATGGCATGCAGGCCTGTTTCCGCCGGGCAAACAGAACGAGCAATTGTCTCGATCCGTTGCGATGCGCCTCGTAGAGGCCCATCGTGTCGCAGTTGACGCTATCCGTTCGGCCGCGCCGGGGGTCCCAGTGGGCCTCGCTCTGTCAATGATGGACTACCAGCCAGCGCCCGACGGGGAGGAGACCCTTCAAAGAATCCGCCACGACTCAGAAGACATCTTTCTCGATGCCATCGAGGGCGACGACTTTCTCGGTGTTCAGGCCTATTCGCGAATGCTGATCGGGCCCACAGGTTGGATTGGACCGGAACCCGGCATCCCAGTGCTCGACATGGGCTACGAGCTCTATCCCGCTTCGCTTGGCAACTGTCTACGGAGAGCGTGGAGTTACACAGCAGGGTCCATCCCTTTGTTTGTCACGGAGAACGGTATAGGCACTCCGGACGACGAATTGCGGATCGACTACATACGACAAGCGCTATCCGGCGTCCTCGACGCGATCGACGAGGGAGTCGATGTACGCGGGTACTCGTATTGGTCCCTGCTCGACAATTTTGAATGGATCTTCGGATACCGACCAAAGTTCGGACTGGTCGGCGTGGACCGCAGCACCTTCTTCCGCTCTCCGAAGCCCAGCGCCGATTGGCTTTCGTCCGTGGCCAAAAGTAATGCGCTACCGCTGTGAGCAAAGGCATCGGCGCACGCGCCGCCAAGAAAGGGGATCCCATGACGTCGGCAAATGACCTGGCCGAAGTGCTCAAACCCGTTGCGCCTCCGAAGGTCATCGAGAACGTCTATAGCCAAGACGAGTTCGACCGAATCGTCGACGTGATTCGGACGCAGGGACCCTGGCCGGGAATCGTTGCTCAGCACTTTCAGTCGGTCGACGAAATGATCGCGACGACCACCGGCAACATTGTGCCAGATCATGGACTGACGCTCGACGACGTGGCATCAGCGCACTTCCGGGGGTTCTTCGCGAAGAACTCGGTGTGCTTCTTTCCGGAACTCGAGGACATCTTTTACAACAGTCGGTTCCTTGAGCTCGCCAAGTCGTACTGGAAAGCTGCAATTCGCCAAGCCCACACTCATGCTCTTCAACATCTGTGGACCGCACAATACGGGCCTGGCCCCTCATCTCGATGCTGTGACCTTTCGTGGCATCGGTATCGAGAACTCTCCCATCTGGTTGCAAAACATGATGGGAAAGTCGGGTCTGTTCACCGACTACGTCGTAAAGATGGCTCAGATCATCACCTGGTGGTATCGCGGCGAGCCGGGAGGATTCACGTATTGGCCCGACGGCCCCTACGGGCCGCCCGCGAATCTCGCTATGCCGATGTGGAATCGGGGCGTCGTGGTGCAGAACGAGCTGATGTTTCACCGCGGTGACCCAGTCGGACCGCCCGAAGACCGGGCTATCGAAGGACTGAAGAATCGATCGCTATTCGGGTATGACTTGGTCAATGACGACTGGGTGATCACAACCGATGGACGTATCATCAAGCGCTATAGGCCGGAGCAGATCCGACTGCTTGTCCATTGGAACGCTGAAATGTACTCCGATCGGGACGAGGTCGAGAAGGTCATGGATCATTCCGACGACATCACCCACGACCGCGTCATCGACACCTTCCTCGCCGACCTCCGTGCCCGAGGAGTCAGCGTGCGAGAACCATCGGATCCGCTGCACGACGAGGAGTTCATCCAGGCTTTGACCAACACATACGACGTCGCGCCGACGCAGGACTGGATCAGGGAAACGGCCTGACCGGCACTTAATTGGCCAAGCCCTCTGCCGTCCGCTCGAGACATCGCTTTGACCAGGTGGCGGCCTGAGCTTGGGTCAGAGATTCCCAGGGCAGGGGCCGAAAAATGGCGGAGAAAGCCCATGGTGGCAAAAAACGAACAATGTTATTATTCTTTACGCAATCGCTGGGAGTTCTGGTACGACCAGCAAAGGGGAGGGTCATGAGAACGAGTCGGCGTGCCCAATTGGGACTGGTGCGGATCGGGCTAATCGTGGGAGCGCTCAGCCTCCTGGTACCCGGAGTAGTACTCGGCGGTGCATCGCCGGCGAACGGCGCAACCTCCTCCTCTGTCGGCGTCACGAGCACCACCATCAAGCTCGGGATCACCTGGGTTGACCTCTCCACGGTTGAGCAGTTCGTGCACGGGCTCAATCAGGGCAATTTCAAGGCCGTCTACCAGGCAGTGATCAACGACATCAACAACCACGGCGGCATCAATGGCCGCAAGATCCAGCCATACTTCGAAGGGGTCGTCCCCGTTGGGAGCGCTGCGCCGCAAGCGGCATGCACTGCCCTCACTCAAGACGACCAAGTGTTTGCCGTGACGGGCTTCTTCCAAGGCAATGATCCGCTCTGTTACGTCTCCCTGCACTCCACGCCGGTTATCGGCGGCAGCATGACCACACAGCAACTGGCCCAGGCCAAGGTCGCGTGGTTCACGCCGACACCAATCCAGAATGTGTTGGAGCCCGCCGTCGCGACAGCCGCAGCGAAGCAGGGGCTCTTCAAGGGCAAGAAAGTCGCCGTTGTCGCCCAGTCCGATGCTCCGCCCGGCGTAATGTCCTCCGTCCTGACAGCCCTCAAAAAGAACGGAGTTAAGCCCGTAGCGACAGCGACCATTCTGGTCAATGCGAGTGACCTCAACGCGTCACAGCAGTCGATCGTGAACGTCATTGGGCCGAAATTCCAAAGCGCGGGTGCGAACACGATCGTAGCGGTTGGCAACGCAGGTCAAAGCTGGCCGACTGCCATGGCGAACCAGAGCTATCAACCGAAACTGGTGGCAACCTCGTACTCGGCGCTTTCGACATACGCCGACACCTCCGGCAAAGGGATCGATGGTGCGTTCACCGGATATACCAAGCCAGCGAACGTCGGCAGCCGCTCGATCGGATGGTCGGACCCCGCTTTGCAGCGCTGCGTAAGGCTCGTGAAGGCGGCCGGCCAACCAGTGTCATCGCCCTTGACCAACCCGGACGCGGCCCATCTGACGTACGTCGCGGTCGTCGCGGCGTGTCAGAACCTGACGCTGTTCACCGCCATCGCGAAGCATGCGGGCAAGAACCTCAACGACGCGACGTTCCTGCGATCCGGCAACACGCTGGGGCCAGTGAACATCCCAGGTCAGGGCACCGGGGTCTTTTCCAAAGCCACGCCCGCAGGCGTCTTCCCGCTCTACCTGTACCACTACGACGCTTCGTCCCAGCAGCTGGTCGCCAGTCCGACGCCGGCCGGCACTGTCGGATAGAGCCTCGTGATCGAGCCACTCGGACAGATCAAGGAACTGGTTGCAGCGCTGACCCTCGAGGAGAAGTGCCGCCTGGTCACCGGCCTCGACGAGTGGGCGATCAGCGGATGTGAGCGCCTTTCCATTCCAGGATGGCGGGTAAGCGACGGGCCCGTCGGCGTGCGGGGACGAACGACCCCGCCTGGCCAAGTTCCCGCCCTTCTTTTGCCATGTCCGAGTGCATTGGGAGCCACTTGGGACGTCCAGCTCGTGGAGGAACTCGGCCAGGCGCTCGGCCAGGAGTGTCTCGATCGAAGAGTCGACCTGTTGTTGGGGCCGACTATCAACCTGCACCGATCACCACGGTCGGGCCGGCACTTCGAGGCCTTCAGCGAAGATCCTGAGTTGACTGCCGGACTGGCGGTGGCGTATGTGGTGGGCGTCCAGTCCCAGGGCGTCGGAGCATGCGTCAAGCACTTCGTTGCGAACGAGCAAGAGTTCGCTCGGACCACTACCGATACCCGAATCGACGAGCGTACCCTTCGTGAGGTGTACCTGCGGCCGTTTGAGGCAGTTGTCACCGAAGCAAAGGCCCGCAGCGTCATGGCGGCATACAACTACGTCAACGGCGAGCACGCCTGCTCGAACCAAGCTCTGCTCCGGGACGTTCTCAAGGACGAATGGGGTTTTGACGGTCTCGTGCTTTCCGACTGGAACGCCATGAAGGAGACGGTCGCTCCGGCGCAGGCAGGCCTGGACGTCGAAATGCCGGGTCCCGGTCGATACTGGGGCGCCGGCCAGCTAGCGGCCTCGGTTGAGGTGGGAGAGGTGGACCTGGACCAGCTCGACGACAAGGTCGCGCGCGTCCTCGCGTTCCTCGCGTGGCGCGGGCGTCTTCCTGGAGCGAGCGACATTGAGCCCGAGCAGTCCCAGGAGAAGCCGGCCCACCGGGCCCTGGTCCGCCGGGCGGCGGCGGACGCCATGGTCCTTCTCCGCAACGACGGTCTGTTGCCGTTGAGTCCAAACCAGTCCGTCGCCCTCATCGGGCCCGGAGTGGCGTCGACAGCGGTGTTGGGGGGTGGCTCCGCGTTGCTCGCTCCTTACCGCCAGACTTCAGTACTAGAGGCCGCCAAGGGTCGCTGGGGCGGGGAGGTCATCTACGCCGAGGGTGCAAATCTGAACCGTGCTGCGACGACGGTGCCCACGGAGTGGATAGGGCCCGGCGGCGTGCAAGCCGAGCTCTTCGACGCTGACGGATTCGAGGGTGTCCCACAGCTGACGAAGCGTCGCAGGGCCGCCTTCAATGTCTGGCATGACCGGAACTGGCCAGAGAGCTTCGAGCAACTGGCTGTCCGTCTGCGCTTCACCGTGACTCCAGAGGAGGCCGGTCCGTACCGGGTGACGGGATCGGGATTCGGCAGAACCCGGCTCATGATCGATGGAGAGGTCGTCTTGGACTCCGCCGTGAACGGCTTCCGAGGCCCTAATGCCACGCAAGTTGGCGAGGCGAAGTTGGAGCTTGCGGCCGGTCGAACATACGAGTTCGTTTTGGAACAGCACCCCGAAGCTGGCGGCCCCCAGGTAGCCATCACCGACGTCGGGCTGGAACGTCAGACCGATCGGGATACCGAACTGCTGGCGGAGGCCGAACGCGCCGCTGCCTCGGCCGACGTGGCAGTGGTCGTTGTCGGCGCCAATGAGCAGGCGGAGTCCGAAGGTTGGGACCGTACGAGCCTGGAGCTCCCGTCGCGCCAAGACGAGCTCGTGCGACGAGTTCGGGCGGCGAACCCACGGACCGTCGTGGTCCTCAACTGCGGTTCCCCGATGCTTCTGCCATGGCTCGAAGAAGTTCCGGCCACACTTCTCGCGTGGTATCCCGGCCAGGAGGCGGGCGACGCCATTGTCGATGTCCTGCTCGGCGACGCAGACCCAGGAGGCCGGATGCCCACCACCTGGGCCTGGCAAGAACGAGACACGCCGGCTTTCCTTCACTACCCAGGGGAGGCTGACGTCGTGCGCTACGGCGAGGAGCTGCACGTTGGCTACCGCTGGTACGACGCCCGAGGTGTGGTCCCGATGGTCCCGTTCGGTCACGGTGGGTCCTACGCCACATTCCAATGGGGCCCCCCGGCGGTGAGCGGTCACGGGCTGGACCTGACGGTGGAGGTGCCCGTAACCAATGCGGGGGACCGCCAAGGTACCGAGGTGGTCCAGGTGTACGTGGCCCCCCGTGATCCGGTTGTCCTGCGCGCAAGCAAGCAGCTGGCCGGCTGGGCCAAGCTCCGACTGCAGCCAGGGCAGCAGGCCGTGGCTCGAGTGCAGCTGGCCGAGCGGAGCTTTAGTCGATTCGACGTAGCGCGCTGCACATGGACGGTCGATCCCGGGGTTTACGACTTGGTGGTCGCTGCTTCCGCTCTCGACGAACGCCACCGGCTCAGTATCGAGGTCGATGACTCACTACTTGCCGTTCAACCATGAATGTCGACGCTGTGGTCGGAGACGTTCTCGCTTCTTGCTAAGTCAGGACACCGAACGATCATGAGTTGCTGTCCCAGCGAAGCAAGTGGCATGCGGCCGTGACGTTTTTGAACGGTTCGTCCGAGCTCGCTTCGGGCGATCTGGCGTCTTCGTTGGTGGAGGCGGACGTCACGCAGGAGCAATCCGCAGATCCTGACTCGGCCATAGTCCTTCCTGACGACCTGCTTCCTGGGGTGGGCGGTGAGGAGATGTCACTCCGCGACGGCGTCCGTAGTGCAGGGATGTCGACGCTCGTGATTCTCGGTCTGTTGACCGCCCTGGACCAGTTGGCGAACGCCGGTCTCAGCGTCCTGGCTCCGAATATCCGGGACAGTCTGCACGTAAGCAGCGGCACAATCGTCTTCATCAGCGCCGCTGCTGGCGGGTTCTTGGTGCTCGGCGCACTGCCGATGGGCTGGCTCGCCGACCGCTACCGTCGAGCGCCGATTATCGGGTGGGCGAGCTTGGTGTTTTCGGCGATGCTCGCACTGTCCGGGCTGGCCATCAACGCCTTCATGCTCTTCTGGACTCAGCTCGGTGCCGGCATTTCCAAGGCGAATACATTCTCGGTCCAGTGGTCCCTGCTGGCCGACCAGTACCCAATAAGGGTCCGGGGACGTGTCTTTTCCGTCTTGGGATTTGGCACGCAGCTGGCGGGAGCCGTCAGCCCGCTCCTCATGGCAGGCATTGCGACCGCCGTCGGAGGTTCGGGTGGGTGGCGGTGGTCCTTCATTGTGTTGGCGATTCCGGCTGCCGTGGTCGGCCTTCTGGCTTTCAGGCTCCCCGAGCCCGTGCGAGGCCAAAACGAGAAGGAAGACGTCGTTGGCCAGGTATTCGCTGATGAAAAGACGGCCCCGGTTTCGATAGAGGCTGCATTCGCTCGGATACGTAGCGTCAAGACATTGCGTATCGCCATGTTCGGCTTCGCCGCCCTCGGGTTCGGACTGTTCACAGCGCCGGTCCTCTCAAACTTGTTTCTTCAGCAGCAGTACGGACTGAGCACCTTGGGACGCGGGCTGGTTGGAACGATCACGGCACCATTCGTCTTGATCGTCATCCCATTTGTAGGCAAGCGCTACGACAAGCTCTATCGGGCCAGCCCGTCCCGGGCGGTTGCCATGCTTGGTGCATTGCTCATGCCGGCGGCCTTGCTCACGCCGATCCAGTACTTCATGCCCACCTGGGTGCTGTTCATGATCGTCGGCATTCCCCAGATCATGCTCGTCACCGCGGCCTACACGATGGCCGGACCGGTCTTTCAAAGCGTCCTGCCCTACCGACTTCGGGGGCTCGGAAGTGCGTTGGGCGGCCTTTACATCTTCTTCATCGGGGCAACCGGCGGCGCTTTGTTGGCAGCGTTCCTGACGAATGAGTTCGGTGTGCGTGTGGCCGTGCTCGTTCTCCTCATCCCGTCCACGTTGGTCGGGGGCTTTCTGTTCTTCCGAAGCGCCGCATTCGTGAAGTCCGATCTCGCCGTCGCCGCAGCCGAGGTCAAGGAGGAATTGGCTGAGTATGAACGGCGTCAGGCTGATCCGGACGCGGTTCCCCATCTTCAGCTCAAGAACATCGACTACTCCTACGGCCCAGTCCAAGTGCTCTTTGGAGTTTCACTAGAAGTCCAGCGGGGCGAAGTACTGGCACTGGTCGGTACGAACGGAGCGGGGAAATCGTCGGCTCTGCGAGTCATCTCCGGACTTGGGACACCCTCGAGGGGGGTGGTCCGGCTCGCCGGACAGACGATTACGTACGTCGCCCCAGAACAACGGGTGCGTCTCGGCATTCAGATGGTGCCCGGGGGCAAGGCCACCTTTGGCACGATGACGGTTGCCGAAAACTTGGAGATGGCGGCCTACACGTACCGTCGCGATCCCGAGCAGCGAGATCGTCGGATCCGCGACGCTCTGGAACTCTTCCCATTACTGGCCGAGCGCCGCTCGGACCTGGCTGGATCCCTGTCGGGAGGACAGCAGCAAATGCTCGGACTTGCTCGGGCCTTGCTGCATGATCCCGAGGTTCTGCTCATTGACGAGCTTTCGCTGGGGCTCGCTCCGCTGGTCGTTCAAGAGTTGATCAGGGTGTTGCGAGAACTGAAGGCACGTGGGATCACGATGATCGTGGTGGAACAGTCGCTTTCGGTTGCAGCACAGATCGCCGATCGTGCTGTGTTCCTCGAGAAGGGAGAGGTGCGGTTCGAAGGATCATGTGACGAACTCCTCAACCGAGACGATCTTGCCAGGGCGGTGTTCCTCGGAGCCGAGGGAGGCTGACGCTGGGATGATGCTTGCCACCACTTGGGTCAGTTCTCAGCTGATCGTAAACGGAGCCGTGTCCGGCCTCGTGATCGGCCTACTCGCCATGGGGATCGTGCTCGTGTATCGCGCGACGAAAGTGCTCAACTTCGCGGTTGGGAACATCGGGGTGGTCGGCGCGACGCTTCTTTCGGTGATGGTGGTGAAGTACCACATCCCATTCTGGCCATCCCTTCTCACGGCGCTAGTCGTTGGGACGGTGTTCGCTGCCGCGGTCGAGCTTTCCGTAATCCGCCGGCTGTTCGCTGCCCCCCGTGTGATCCTCCTTGTCGCGACGATCGGAATCGCCCAATTGGCCCTGGCCCTGTCCACCGCTCTGCCGAGCCTTGGCTCGTCCAGCGCGGCTTATCCGGTGCCCGTAGCCGGTCAATGGTCTCCATTTGGGGGAATCCAGATCACTGGTGCTGACCTCTCGATCCTCGTCTGCGTTCCCATCGTGGCTGGACTGTTGTCCTGGTTCCTGAACCGCACGGTCGTGGGCAAGTCGATCGCAGCATCG
This sequence comes from uncultured Acidimicrobiaceae bacterium, assembly GCA_963767195.1. GTDB lineage: Bacteria > Actinomycetota > Acidimicrobiia > Acidimicrobiales > RAAP-2 > Bog-473. The sequence goes on from CAVYDA010000005.1 coordinate 78,433, forward strand.
GCGGACAATCCCGAGCTCGCTCGTCTCTCGGGCATCAACCCCAAGACGGTGTCCACGATCGTCTGGTCGCTGTCTGGGGTGATCGGAACCTTGGCCCTGATTCTCGTCGCGGGGCAGGGGCTGCAAGCGTCAACCCTCAGTCAGTTGGGTCCCGACACTCTCGCCACGGCGCTCATCGCCGCCGTGATCGCCGGGCTGCGCTCGTTTCCATGGGCGATGGCGGCTGGCGTCCTTGTCGGGGTGGTGGAGTCCGTCTTGCAGTTCAACTTCATCAATGAACCTGGCATCGTTCAGTTCGTTCTGTTCTTGATCGTGCTGATCGCGGTGGCCGTCCAAAGCCGCCGTCGGGTGCCGGAACCGCACGTGTACCCGACAACGCCAAAGGTCCGGCCGGTACCCGAATACCTACGCAGCGTCTGGTGGATCCGCCATCTCGACAAGGCCCTGATTGCTGCGGCCCTGTTAGTTGCTGTCGTCCTGCCGATCCTTGTCACGGAGCCATCGAAGAATCTTCTCTACGCCGTGATCTTGGCGTATGCCATTTGCGCCTCATCACTGACCGTCTTGACCGGGTGGTCCGGGCTTTTGTCTCTCGGACAGATGGCCTTCGCCGGGCTCGGAGCCTTGACTGCCGCCAGTCTGACCATGGGTATGCACGTTGATTGGGCGCTTGGTGGCGTGAACATCATTCACTGGTCGATCCCGCCGCTCCCATTCTGGGTATCGATCGCAATCGCCACCGTCTTGATGGCGCTGTTGGCCGCCATCATGGGCATCGGTGCCATTCGAGTAAACGGCATGTTGCTTGCGGTTATCACCTTTGTCTTCGCGCTTGCCGCTGAGAATTACCTCTATCAACTCCCGGTCTTCGGTGGCGGTCAGGCGGGCAGTGTCAATTTCATTCGAGGTGGACTCTTCGGGTTAGACCTGAGTTCGCAACGGACCTACTACTACCTCGTCCTCGTTGGCCTCCTTATCGTGCTCTTCTTGTTGTGGCGACTCCGGAGTAATGGAGTAGGAAGGGAGCTTCTCGGAGTACGAGACAATCCGACCACTGCAGCAAGCTACGGGGTCGCGGCCGCCCGTGTCCGAGTCAAAGCGTTCGCACTCGCAGGTGCCATTGCTGGATTCGGCGGCGCGTTGCTAGCTGGCGCCATCGAAACCGTGCCCTACAACCAAGAATTCTTCTTGGTCAACGACTCGCTCACCCTCGTCGCGATCGTCGTCATCGGCGGCCTGGGCTCGATCAGTGGAGCCGTGATCGGAGCCGTCTGGGTCATCGGACTGCCGGCCTTCTTCCCCAACAACAACCTGGTGGCATTGCTCACATCCAGTATCGGGTTGCTGGTCGTCCTGTTGTATTTCCCCGGCGGCCTAGCCCAGATCGGCACGTCGGTCAGGAGTGCTCTTGTCGCGATGGCCGAGCGCCGTATCGATCCTCCCGGGAAGAAGAGGAAGACGGCGGTACCCGAATTCGTGCACGAGAACGCGGAAGCGGCTCAGGAAGCGCAGCCACCGATCATTAGTGGTCAGACTCAGGAAGCCATGACCCCAGCCCTAGAAGCTCGAGACATCACAGTGGCTTTCGGGGGCAACATCGCGGTGGATCACGTATCGCTGCAGGTCAAACAGGGCGAAGTTGTGGGTTTGATCGGTGCCAATGGTGCGGGCAAGTCGACGCTCATGAATGCGATCGGCGGCTACGTCCCCGTCTCAGGGCAAGGTGCTGCTGCGTGGTGCCGATGTCAGTCGCTGGAGCTCAGCACATCGCGCTGCCAATGGCCTCGGACGGACATTTCAAGGGGCAGTTCTCTTCCCAGAACTCACCGTACGAGAGACCGTCGAATTGGCGTGTGAGCGTCGACATCCATCGGGCCTACTAGCGACTGCCGTCTGCGCTCCCCACTCACTCCACCGCGAGAAGCAGAAGCGCTCGGAAGCCACCGATCTCATCGACTTCATGGGTCTCGGGCGATACGCTGACCACTACGTCTCCCAGCTCTCGACCGGTACCCGCCGCATCGTCGAAATGGCGAGTCTCCTCGGTATGGGTGCACGAATGCTCTGTATGGACGAGCCAACCTCCGGTGTCGCACAACGCGAGGCGGAGAAGTTCGGTCCGCTCATCCTGCAACTGCGCCGAGAATTGGGTGGGTCCGTGCTGGTGATCGAGCACGACATGGCGCTGTTGCTGGGCATGAGCGACCGGGTGTACTGCCTGGAGGCCGGCGCGCTCCTAGCGGAGGGACTTCCTGAGGAGATCCGCCGCAATCCGGTCGTGATCGCGAGCTATCTCGGAACGGAGCCAGACACTGAAGCTGGGCGAGGACAGGCGGGCACAAGTCAACAACCGTCGCTATTTGGTTCTGGTACTGGGACGCGTAATCAATGAAGCAAATCCGGGTACATGCCCCAAATGACTGGCGGTTGGACGAAGTCCCCAATCCGATGCCAGGGGACTCCGACGCCGTGGTGCGCATCGCCGCATGTGGCATCTGCGGCAGTGACGTCTCGTATATCCACATGGGAGGTCTAACCAAGGAGCCGATGCCACTGGGCCACGAAATGGCGGGCGTTGTCGAATGGATCGGTCGCGATGTGACAGATGTCGATGTAGGCGACCGCGTGATCGTATGTCCGTCCGATATCGGTGGCGGCTCCATCGGTAATGGTGACGAAGCCGGGGGGCTCACCCCAATGCTCTTGGTGCGAGACGTCGCCAAGTCGAGACGCCTGTTCCCCGTGCCAGAGGGGATGTCGCTCACGACTGCAGCACTCGCCGAGCCATTGGCCGTGGGAATGCAGGCGGTGAACCAGGCTGAGATCCATCCTGGGGACAAGGTCGCAGTATTCGGTTGCGGGCCCATCGGCCTCATGGCGATCGCCACCTTGACGGATCGTGGCATCGAGGACGTGGTTGCCATTGACCTCAGTGATGCTCGTCTCGACCTCGCCATGAACATGGGTGCGAGCAACAGGATCAACCCCTCAGAGCAGGATGTATGGGGAAGGCTGAAGGAGCTTCACGGCACCACGCCCTTCGCCTTCGGCCCCACGACGGCGACCAACGTCTATATCGAAGCCTCTGGGTCTGACGATGTCATCGCGAGGTCCTGAACAATGGCCCCGTCGGCGGACGGTTAGTCGTTGTGGCGCTGCATTACCGTCCCGTGAAGACGAACTATGTCGCACTGGTCATGAAGCAGTTCACGATTCGTGGTTCGATCGAATACCCGACACGGTTTGAAGACGCCATAGAACTTCTGAGCCGCCGTGACCTGTCCGGCGTCATCACACACAGCTTTGGTCTCGAGGAGTTTGGCGAGGGCCTCGCCGTGCTCGAGGGATCCACTGAATGCGGGAAGGTCATGATCACGATGGAAGGGGTCGCATGAGCAACGGCGTCGACGTTCGACTTCTCTGAGACATCGGTGCTCGTCACTGGCGGTACAAGCGGCATCGGTTTTGCGGTGGCCTCAGCGTTTGCCCAGGCATGCGCTTCAGTGACGGTTACTGGAACCAAGGCATCGGCCGAGGACTACGAGGTCGACCTGACCGGATTCACTTATCGCCAATTGCAAGTGCGCGATCCCAAGTCGGTTCACGGGCTCGCGGAGCAGATCGATCGTCTGGATGTACTGGTGAACAACGCCGGAGCCAACTTCCCTGACGGCAAGGATGAGTGGGACCCAGACGGGTTCTCCGCCGCGCTCGAGCTCAACGTCGAAGGCGCCATGCGGCTGACGATGAGTCTGTTCGACGTTCTCGGTAGCAGTCCGATGGATGGCGGTGGCTCGGTCGTGAACATGGTGTCGATGACGGCCTATCGGTCCACAACAATCGTTCCGGGTTATTCTGCTGCAAAAGCGGCCCTTCTTTCATTGACCCGAAACATGGCCGTTCATTGGGCCGGCCAGGGAGTGCGAGTCAATGCTGTGGCACCCGGCATCATCGAGACGCCTATGACAGCGCCGATGAAGGCCTTTCCCGAACTTCTGGGTGCAGAGCTCGATCGTTGTGCAATCCGACGGATGGGTACAGCCGACGAGGTCGCTGCGGCTGTGCTCTTCCTGTCGTCGGGCGTATCGGCCTTCACCACCGGCACGGTTCTAGCCGTGGACGGTGGATACCTAGCGAAGTGAGCAGCATGGCCTCTGAAATCAGGATCGATGACCTTGCTGCACCCGTCCTCAATGACATGCAGCGGTTGGGCGTGGAGTATGGGGAGGCCAGACAGACCGACTTAACGGTCGACGCCGTCTGCGACAAAGCGATCAAACGTACAGGTCTGGATGACTTCGGACCGCTGGATTTCCATGATCGGCTCGCCGTTCAGCTCGGTGAGATGGACGCTGACCTTGACCGGACGGGGCTTGGTCGTCTCATGTTCTTCAACGATTGTGTCCGCTATGCGGCGAATCGGCTCCGCATCCAGGACCTCCTGACGCGCCATCCTGAGATCCGTGACCTTCCGATCGTCAAGCCCGTCATCGTCGTTGGACTACCTCGTTCGGGCACCACCCATCTCGTGAACTTGTTGGCAGCCGATAACCGGTTTCGGTCAATGCCGCTGTGGGAGTCGTATGAGCCGGTGCCTGACCCGAAAGAAACGATCGACGCGGAGGGGATCGACCCGCGCTGGACGCGCTGCGAACAGGCGTGGCTTGCGATGAAGTCGGCGGCCCCGCTTTTGGCCGCCATGCACCCCATGGAGCCCGACCATGTCCACGAGGAAAACGAGCTCATGGCCCCTGACTTCTCGAATTACAACGTCGAGTGGGTGGCGAGGGCCCCGAGGTGGAAGGACTACTACCTCACGCACGACCAGACCCCGCACTATTCGTATATGAAGACAGTGCTGCAGATCCTCCAGTGGTACGCACCCAGGGAGCGGTGGGTCTTGAAGTCACCTCAGCACTTGGAACAACTTGGCCCCTTGCTCGCAACCTTTCCTGACGCCACCATTATCGTCACGCACCGGGATCCGGTCGCCGTCGTCCAGTCCACGATTACGATGCTGGCCTACGGAGCTCGAACGGCGTATCAATCGGTTCGGCCTGAGTGGTACCGCGACTATTGGACAGACCGCATCGGTGGGTTGCTCGACGCCTCCATTCGAGATCGTGCGCTCCTGCCGCCCAATCGGACGTACGACGTGCTGTTCCACGAATACATGGCCGATGAATCGGCCACTCTGCGCAAGGTGTACGAAGTCGCCGGCATCGAGCTGACCGATCAGGCGTTGTCAACGATAGATGCGTACAGGGCTGCTCACGCGAGGGGTAGTGAGGGCCGCGTCGTCTATGACCTCCGCTGCGACTTCTCTACAACACCGGAGGCGCTCCGTTCACGTTATGAGGAGTATCTCGAACGGTTTCCGGTTGAGATTGAGGTGCAGTGAACGTTCAAGCGCAGGTCGACCACCTCATCGAAACCCGCCCAGGCAAAGAGCTGCTGATTCCCGCCTACGACGATCCGGCTCATCCAGTGGTGGATGGGCTCATCTACCGATCAGGCGGCACCACTGCGGCGTACATGGTGCTTACGGACACCGGGCGAGTCATTGTCAACACCGGAATGGGCTACGAGGCTCCGCATCACAGGAGGGTCTTCGGCGCAATCCGAACAGGCCCGACGTACTACATCGTCACGACCCAAGGCCATGTCGATCACCTCGGAGGGGTCGATCTCTTCCGGGAGGAAGAGACCAAGTACATCGCCCAGGCGAACAATGCTGCTTGCCAAGCTGATGACGCACGGATTCGAGATATCCGGATGCGAACGGCGGGAATTTGGTTCGATCGTCTCGGCACAGATGCTCGCCGAATAGCTCGGGAGAATCCGGGCGTGTCCATGCGGCAGTCGGAACCGGTTCCCGACGTGACGTTCGACGAGCAACTAGGTCTTTCGGTCGATGGGCTTGAGATCGAGCTCTTCGCAGCCGTGGGTGAGACCATTGACTGCGCCGTGGTGTGGCTGCCTGAAGCCCGTGTTGCGATGGTCAGCAACCTCTTCGGTCCGCTGTTTCCTCACTTTCCCAACCTCAATACGATCCGGGGTGACAAGTACCGATTCGTTGAGCCTCAACTGGTCACGAACCGTATGGTCCGCGAACTTCGTCCCGAGGTGCTCGTGACTGGCCGTCACGACCCCATCGTGGGCGCGGAATTGATCGAAGCCTCACTTGAGCGATTGCACGATGCGGTCGCCTACGTTCACGAGCGCACTCTCGAGGGGTTCAACGCCGGGGTCGACATGTGGACGCTCATGGAGTCGATCCAGCTCCCGCCCCAGCTGCGTGTCGGGCAGGGCTACGGCAAGGTCTCCTGGGCGGTGCGCACCCTCTGGGAGGAGTACCTCGGATGGTTCAAACTGAAGTCGACCACGGAGCTCTATCCCGAGTCGTCTCTCGTTGCGTTAGCCGAGCTGGTCGCGGCGCTCGGTGCCGAGGCAGCTCTCGAACGTGCTCAAAGGGCCTTGGAGCGGGGAGAACCCGTGGTGGCGATCCAACTTGGCGAAGCGGTCGACCGATTCGACCCGAACAGTCCCAGGGATCAGTGAGTTGATGGTCAGCGCTCACCAATTGCTACTTGAGCTCGGAGGTAGCGACAACTTCTGGGAGAACGGTTGGCTGAGGAAACAAATCTCGCACTGGCAGCGAACCGCGACAGGCGAGCCGAAATAGATCATGACGTTGCAGCGGTCTGCAATACGGAAAGGAGAGGTGCGCCATGTCATTGGATGTCCGCACGAGACGCTTCAGTGAGATTCGTGCTCTTGAGCGCGATGAAATTTTCGACACGGTGCTCCCAGAGGCCGTCCGAGTACATGGGGGTCTTGCCGCAAGGGGCCTCAGGTACTACGACCTTCCAGCGTTGGGCCTCGAGGTCGACGGTCGAACCGTGGTCCTGGAGACGGCGGGGGACGTTCTTCGCCTGCGTCCTGACCTGGCTGGATCCGGTGTTGTTGCCGTCCTGGACTCTGGTGCGCTCTCGGATCTGGTCCAGGACGTGGTCTCAACCATGGGCTTGACGATGACGAGTCGAGTGAAGATCGTCGAGGGAGACATCACCGATTGGATCCGCTGGGAGCCGATTCTGCGCGCCCTGTTCGACGGACGCAAGGTTTACGAACCGGGCGATGTCACATTCGTCGATCTCTCGGGGGAGCCGCTCGATCTCACACGCAGTTTCACTGCTGACGACGATCACGCGGAGATGGCGAACTTCTTGGAGCAAGCCGGCTTCCTCCTCCTGAGACAGATCTTCTCGGAAGCCGAGATGACCGAGCTCGGTGCCGACATCGATTACTGGATAGACCGGGCAACACCCGATGACGGTCAGTCATGGTGGGCGACCGACAGCAGCGGCACCAGCCACGCGGTGAGGGTCCTCTCCTTCCACGAGAAGTCCGAGCTCGTAGGACAGCTCGTAACCGACGCCCGATTCCGTTGGATTGGCGAACTGCCGGACGACGGCCACATCACGGGTGGGAGTGCCGAGGGGCTTGTCAAGCCACTGGGAATTGTCCGTGGCCTTTCCGACCTTCCGTGGCACAAAGACTGTGGTCAAGGCGGGCACTCCTATTCATGCAACGGGCTGACCTGCGGCATCTCGGTGACAAGCGCCGATCGGAGGAGTGGAGCGCTCGGGGTGGTGCCGGGGAGTCACCGAGCGAATACGACGGCTTCAGGTCGGGACGGGTGCCGTGACCTCGAGCCGCTTGTTCTGGAGACCCTTCCTGGGGACGTCACTGTCCACTGCTCTGACACCCTCCACCGAGCCCATCCGCCGATCGACAGGCCCCGCAAGGTGGTGTACACGGGTTTCGGCCTGCCCAGGCCTCAGGACGACGTAAGGAGAGACGTCAGTTCCGCCCGGACGGAGCGTGCTGCGCTGAGTGACGTCCAGTCGCGGATCGAGGCTGCGGACAATGAGGCCAGTCCTCGTCGCTATAAGGCCGGGCTCGGGCGATGATCGTGGCTCCGTGAGACCATGACCCAGATCTCGAAGCACAGCGCACAGGGTGGGTCATCGGTGGCATGGGTCGCCTCGATGATTACGCCAAGCACGGACCTCGGAGGCGCGCCCTTGATGCGTTGTGCGTTCGACGTGACCCGCAGGTCACGGTGATCTCGTCGAGGCTGTGCTCCACATTTCGAGCCTCGGTGTGTTTGAGGCATTCATAAACGGTCGACCGGTGAGCCGCGATGTGCTGAGCCCAGGCTGGACTAGCTATCAGTGGCGACTCCGGCATCGGAGCTACGAGGTCGCGTCCCTCCTGGATGCACATTCCGTGTTGGGCGTGGCACTCGGAAACGGTTGGTACCGGGGCCGGCTCGGATGGGACGACACACCCGGCAACGTCTACGGGGATCGCCTGGGCCTGATCGCCCAGTTGGAGCTGTCTTTCGAAGATGGGCACCAACAAATCATCACCACAGACAACAACTGGCGTTCGGCGCCGTCAGCAGTTCTTGCGAACGATCTCTACGACGGAGAGACCATCGACCCGCGGGTCCGCGATGACGCCTGGAAAATGCCCAACTTCGACGACTCTGGATGGACGCCTGTCGAGGATCTCTCATTTGATCATTCAAGGCTCGTGCCTTACGCCTGCGCTCCCGTAGTGCGCCATGAACATCTGCGTCCCGTCGAGATCTCGACCTCTCCGTCGGGCCACACCCTGGTCGACTTCGGCCAGAACCTCACGGGATGGACGCGGATCCGTGTGCACGGACCTGCGGGGAGTGAGATTGAAGTGCGTCATGCCGAGGTTCTCGATCATGGTGAGCTTGGAACCGCACCGCTGCGGACTGCGAAGGCGACTGACCGGTACATCCTGAGTGGATACGACGACGTCTTTGAGCCCACGATGACGTTCCACGGGTTTCGCTACGCCCAGGTCGACGGTTGGCCCGGGGCGCTCTCACCAGACGACATCGAGGCCGTGGTCGTCCATACGGATCTTCGTCGAATCGGGACATTCGAATGTTCCAACGAGCTACTGAACCAGCTGCACAGCAACGTTGTCTGGGGGTTTCGCGGGAATGCGCTTGACGTCCCAACTGATTGTCCCCAGCGTGACGAACGCCTTGGTTGGACGGGGGATCTCGCCGTTTTCGCCCCGACTGCGGCTTACCTCTACGACGTGCGGGAATGGCTGACCGACTGGCTCAGAGACTTGAGCGTCGAACAGCGTGCAGCGAAGGGTCGCGTGCCTTTGGTCGTTCCGGATCCACTGACGATCCAGGGCCAGGGTTTCATGAACGAAGGCGGCCCCTACGCGATCTGGGGGGACGCCTGTATCTGGGTGCCCGTGGGCGCTCTGGCAGGCGTACGGGGACCGCGGTGTCCTCGAGTCCCAGTTCTCCTCCATGACGGCACATCTGGAGCTGATCCAGAAGAAATTGTCACCGAACGGCCTCTGGAACCAGGGATTCCAGTTCGGGGATTGGTTGGATCCGGACGCACCGCCCGACAAAGCATGGGCCGCGAAGGCCAACAAAGGAGTCGTCGCGACCCGTGTTTGTACCGCTCCGCTCGCACCGTCGCCGACGTTGCGAGGATTCTTGGGCGACCACAGGAGGCCGAAAGGTACGACGGGCTGGCCTCGCAGACCCGGGCCGCCTTCCAGCAGCACTACCTGCTCGGGGACGGAACCATCAAGAGCGATGCACCAACCGTGTACGCGCTCGCCATTGAGTTTGGCTTGCTCGAGGATGGGGATCGAGCGCGCGCCGGCAGCAGATTGAGCGACCTTGTGCGTGAGAACGGCTACAACGTCGGCACCGGCTTCGCGGGCACCCCGTACATCCTCGACGCTCTGACCACCACAGGCCATCTCGACGATGCCTACAAGATGCTGCTCGAGACGTCGTGTCCCTCCTGGCTCTACCCGGTGACCATGGGAGCCACGACGATTTGGGAACGCTGGGATTCCATGCGTCCTGATGGCACGATCAACCCCGATGGGATGACCAGCTTCAACCACTATGCCCTGGGTGCGATCGCCGACTGGATGCATCGCGTCATCGGCGGCATCGCGCCGCTGGCTCCAGGGTACGAGCGGGTTCTGATTGCGCCACAGCCGGGCGGTGGCATCTCGTGGGCCAATGCCAGCCTGGAGACGCCGCAAGGCCAGGTTTCGGTGGAGTGGTCACTCGACGGCTCTGAAGTCGCAGTCAAAGCTTCACTCCCGGAGGGAGTGAGCGGGGTGCTCCAACTTCCCGACCGCAAACCCGTTGAGCTGAGCAAATGATCAGGTGGGGCATCGTGGGCCCGGGGTCCATTGCGACGGATTTTGCGCAAGCAATGGAGCTCGTATCCGAGGGATCGATCGTCGCTGTGGCTTCTCGATCCGCTGAACGGGCGCAGGCGTTCGCAGATCGGTTTGGGATCCCGCGCCACTACGGCGATTACCGCTATATCGCTGACGACCCAGAGATCGACGTGGTTTATGTCGCGACGCCCCAGTCACGACACGCCCTCGACACCCTTGAGCTCCTACAGGCCGGCAAGCACGTCCTCTGCGAGAAGCCATTCGCACTCAACTCCCGAGAGGTCCACAAGATGGTGGAAGAGGCCCGGCAGCGGGGTCTCTTCTTGATGGAGGCGATTTGGAGTCGCTTCCTTCCTGCCTACAGGGTTCTGGTCGATCAGCTCGGCAGTGGTCGCATAGGAGACCCGCTTCTGGTCGAGGCTGACTTCGGCTTCCGCAGCCCCGTCAGTCTTGAGAATCGACTGTTTCGTCCCGACCTGGGTGGTGGCGGGTTACTCGACCTCGGGATCTATCCACTGCAACTGTGTTCGTTGGTCCTTGGTCGCCCATTGGGGGCGCTTGCCTATGGCGTCATCGGGGAGACAGAAGTGGACGAGCAGGTCGTCGCGGTGACCCGCCACGGCGGATCGAAGTTGGGTGCCATCAAGGCTGGAATCCGAGTCAACATGGCCTGTACGGCCAGGATCTCGGGGACAGAGGGTGTGATCAACATTCCTGCGTGGATGCATTGTCCAGATGCCATATCCGTGACGTCCGGCATTCGGACCAAGGAGTTCGATTGCTCGTTTGAGGGGAATGGGCTGAGGTTCGAAATAGAAGAGGTGCAGCGTTGTCTCGGAGCCGGACTGACAGAAAGCGAAACAATGCCGCTCGATGAGTCGATCGTGCTGACCTCCACGCTTGACTCCATCCGTGATCAGATCGGGCTCAAGTTCCCAGGCGAGTGACGGGTCAGGCTAACTACTCCGCCTGACTTGCCCATCGGCCAGTTGCCCGTCCCAGATCAGCTCCCAATAGCGCGGGTAGGCCGGATTGTCGGGGCTTTCGAACAGATAGGCCGACGCCGAGCTTGGCCAGACCGACGATCCCCTGCTGCAGCCAGCCGCGCTGTAGACGATCAGGTCGCACTCCCAGATCACCAGCTAGGGAGCCACATCGCCGCTTCAGGGCCGATGATGTCGGCTGGCTGGCCGAGGAACGTGATCGTCGCCAAAAGGGACGCCGCGCCAGTGTCTTCGCGTTGCGAGAACCTGTCGATCGGAGATGAGTACCGATTGGTGAACGGGCCGGCCAAGAGCTTGCGCGGGCGTGTCTTTAAGTGTCTTTACCGAGAGGGAAGGGGAGGGATCGTGAGGGAACCTGAGGGAATCGAAACGCCGTCACCAGGAGAGTCCTCGGAAAGGACCTGGTCATAACGCCGAGAACCAGACATTCGCAATGTAGAGGCCGAGGGTTCGAGTCCCTTCACCTCCACCAAAAGGCCCGGGTCAGAGGCCCAAAGTGGGTTCCCCAGAAACACTGTTGAGCGCTACATGGTTGGCCGTAGAGCTCGAAGATGCGAAATGGCCGCATTCACCAAAGGCCCAGGTCACAAGGCGGCAGCCGGATCTTCGTCGCGGTGGGAGGTGCAATCGGGCAGCGCGTGTCTTTACGTGTCTTTACGATCTTGATTTCGTTCGCTTGTTCTGTCGTTTACGCGAAATGCCAGCGCGAAAGCAGGCGCGATTCCCCGATGGGGTGGGGCTCAAAAGCTGAGTTGGTATCCTTGTGTCGTGACGTTGCATGTGACCCTTCCAACCGCATTGCAGGACGCGGTGAGACAGGCGCGGCAGCGTGCGGCAGTGAGTGGTGAGCTTCTGCCATCTCCCGAGGGTCCCGCGAGAACGCCGATGTCTGCTGAGGTGTCGAAGTTCATCCGCCAGATTCTTACGGACGGCACTTACGAACAAGAGATCATACGAATCGGCAAGGAAGATCCCGACTTGGCCTCGATGTAGGTCGCGAGCCACGGCCCGTTCAACATGCCCCAAGTTGTGGACGACCTGACACTGCTCGCCATACTCAGCAGTGACGCTGGCCCATCCTTGCTATCGGCCGCTGAATCCGGAGACGTGTGGACCACTGGAACGTGGTGCTACCGGCTTCACCGAGCAATCAATGACCCCAGATCGACGGGCATATTTTCCCGGATCGCCGCCGAGCTCTCACCCGAGAGGAAATCCGAGCTCATTGATAGGCTGAACAACCTTCCCGCTGAGATCACGATTCCAGGTCCTCGGCTGATCGTACCAATCATGGGCGCGCTGCGTCTCGACCCGCGGCCGAACCTTCTCACCGCCGAGGCGGTTGCTGTGGCGCTCTTGTGCGGCGGCAGCATTCGGCTGGCCACCGCGGCGCCGCCGTTGGCCCAGGCTTGTGAGACATATGGGATTCCTCTGGCCGTGGAGGCACCCATCGCGTAGCCGAATCAACCAAGTCCAAGTCCAGTTGAGCGTTACGTGTAAATTGTGGAAATCGCGGGTTCGAAACAGATCCGAAATCTGAAAGCCCAGTTCACGGGCTTGGCGGTCCGCTCTTTGACTCGTGCGAGGGGTCGATAGACACCAGTGTCTTTAAGTGTCTTTATCAACGGGATGCCGTCGTCATTTGTCGACGCTGACGTGGATACCGAGAGGCGTTGAAGACGTAACACTTCTGGACCAGAGATTCTCGAAAAAAGGGTGGACGTCTTCGTGCCCGCGTCCGACCTGTATAGGGTTCGTCCATTGCTTGCGGGAGCAAGCATTCGGTCGGCAGACGCTGAAAAGTGTGTTCGTGACCCGGCCGATTGGGACACAGTCCATCAACCCCGAGGAGTCCGCACGTGCTCGAGCGCGACCCCCTTCCCCACAGTCCGCCCCGGCAGCGGATGAAGACAGGTCGCGTGACCCGTGGCGACGCACAGCCAGCGCAAGCGCCCCGGCGGTGGCGAGCGCCGACACGACGACGGCGTGCCATAGGTTTCCGAGGGGATTCCCGATCAACGCTCCGGCGCTCCCGGCGAGGCTAGAGGGGAACCAAGACAGTGCGTGGGGTAGCGCCTCGAGCAGGGCCATGGCCAGAAAGGTTGCGATAGTAAGACCGACGACGCCCGAGACGCTGCGTACGAGGCTCGCAGCAAGGGCCACGACACTGACCACGAAGCAGAGCCACAGCACCTCGAGGGCGAAGCCACCGAGAAGCGTACCGGCCGGTACCGACCCAAGCACCACTGCTGTCTCGTACCACGCAGCGGCGAGGCCGATCGCGTACCCGCCGATGCCGGCAATGGTGACGCCGATGACGCGGGGCATGATGAGCGCGGCGGGCCGGTGGACGCGAGAGCGGTAGAACGCTGAAATCCCCGGGTGCGCGTCGATCGAGAGATTGGTGGCCGCGACGATGACCAGGACCAGGGTGCCGAGTTGTCCCGCATTACTTGCGAAACTAGTGATGGCATCTACTGGTTTCGGCTTCGGTGCGATGATGGTGACGCCGCTGCCCGCATGCTTGATCAGCTCCGGCAAGTAGTAGGTGAGGATGGGGATTCCCAGTCCGAGGATGAGAAAGACCGCGCCGAGGGCGACGAGTTGCCTCGTTCGCCACAGCCGGAGCGCCTCAAGCCGCCACGGGCTCACGGGTTCGTCTGTGTGCCGTGGTGATGTCCCGGTCCTGTTGCCGTGAGCTCGAAGAAGATGTCCTGCAGGCTCACGCCCGCCCGGCGTACCTCGACCAGGTGCGCATCGCAGGCGGCGAGCACGACGGGAAGGTCGGCCTCTGCGTCGGCGGCATCATTCAGCCTGACGTTCAGCGCTCCCGGTTCATCCTCGGTGACCGCGTGGACCCACGGGCGATCCAGCAGTGCTGCCATCAGACGGTCGGCGGGAGATCGTACGACGATGCGCAGAGCCGGAGCGGCTCGGGCGAGCAACTCGTCGAGCGAGCCCTGGTAGGCCAGCCGGCCGTCGACTAGGACCCCGATGTCGTCGCAGATTCTCTCGACGTCGGCCAGGTCGTGGCTCGACACGAGCACGGTGGTCGATCCCGACAGGTCCGCCAGCAGGTCGATGATCTCGATCTTGCCGGCCGGGTCGAGTGCGGCGGCCGGCTCGTCGGCGATCAAGACCGCCGGGCCGCCAATCAGACCCGCGGCCAACCCGAGACGCGCCCGCATGCCGCGGGAAAAACCACCGACCCGTCGCGTCGCCGCATGTCCGAGCCCCACTCGATCCAACGTCTCCACGATCACGTCCTGCGGCTGCGGCCGGCCGATCAGGCCTGCCGCCAAGTCCACCGTCTCGACTGCGCTGAGCCAGGGCTCGAAGTCCGCCGCGTCGGGGCAATAGGCGACCAGAGCGGGGTCCACCCCGAGGTCTACGGCGCCGCCGCCCGGTCGCCGCAGTCCGGCCAGGATTTCGAGTGCGGTTGTCTTGCCCGAGCCATTGGGACCGACCAGTCCGTAAACGGATCCGGACCGGATATGCAGGTCGATCCCACTGATCGCCCGGGTGGCCCCGTAGGTCTTGACCAGGCCGGTGGTGCGCAGGTCGCTCAGCGCTTCCTCCCCACGACGAGGTAGATGATGCCGCCGAGCGGGATCGAGATGAAGCAGATGATGGCCCAGACCCAGCGGGGTAGGTAGCGGATTGACCCGGTGTCGGCTCGGGACAGGTCAACGAGGCAGTAGATGAGGAAGGCGATCAAGACAATGACGAGTGGAGCAAGCGCCGCCGCGCCCACGGTAGCGGTCATGGTGCTGGGCACAATCACGGACGGGGACTTCTCATCGAAATCATAATTGAGAATGATATCAAATCTGAGAGTAGTTTGCTAGGATGGGTCCCATGACCACGGCCGGCCTGCTCTTGCACCCCGTGCGGCTGCGGATCATGCAGGCGTTCTTCGGTGATCGGGCTCTGACCACGTCGACCCTGAAGGCTGAACTGTCCGACGTACCTGTCGCCAGTCTCTACCGCCACGTGTCCCGTCTCGTCGACGGCGGGGTTCTCAGCGTCGTTGCGGAACGGCGCGTCCGGGGCGCACTCGAGCGCACGTACGTGCTCCGCCGGGCAGCGTCGGTAATCGGTCTTGATGAGCTGGAGAAGATGACCCCAGACGAGCATCGCGCCGCGTTCGCTGCATTCGTCGCTGGCCTTCTCAGCGACTTCGACCGCTACGTCGAGCGTGAAGATGTTGACTATCTCCGCGACACCGTCGGGTACCGCATGGCGGCAATGTGGTTGAACGACGCCGAGCTGGCTGAGTTCGTGCACGACATCACTCGAATCACCCAGCCCCGTCTGGCTAATGCCCGAGGGCCCGGTCGGCGCCGCCACATCCTCGCCACCGTCATGATGCCGGCACCCGAACAGGCACCCAAATGAATCCGCAATCCGCCTCCGCACGCTGTGTCCCAATCTGTCCGAACCCGGAGGGCGTCACACTTGCGAGCGGGTGCGGCCTCGTCTTCTACCCAGCCTCCTTGGCATGTTGAGTTCACCAAGCACCCTATGGTGCGTCTCATGACGAGCTTTGACGAAGTCACCTGGCAGCTAGACGGCATCACCATGCGTGGCACGCTCACGCTCCCAGACGGCAGCGGCACGTTCACGGCCGTCGTATTCGTCGCCGGAAGTGGGCCCACCGACCGTGACTGGTGCTCGCCTCTACTCCCCGGCACCAACGGCAGCGGCCGGCTATTCGCCGAGGCGTTCGCGGACGCCGGTATCGCATCGCTGCGCTACGACAAACGGGCCTCGGGCCCTGACGTCGCCGAGAGCCGCGCAGGCCCTGTTCGGCAAGTTCAGCATGCGCTCGCATCTCGAAGAGCTCGTCGCGGCCGTCGGTGTCCTGGCCGGACACGACTCGATCGACGAAACGCGCATCGCCGGGCTCGGCAACAGCGAGGGCACCCTCCACGTCCTTCACTACGTCACCAGCCAACAGGACGTCCCGTTCGCCGGGATCGTGCTCTGTGCACCTCCTGGGCGCTCCGTCGGCGAAGTCCTCTTGAGCCAGCTCGCCCTGCAGGCGGCCCAGGTGCCCAGCGGCGCCAAACTCATGCCCTTGGTGGAGGCGGCCGCCGCCCGCTATGAGGCCGGGCAGCCCATGAATCCTGACCAGCGCCTTCCCGACAGCGTTAAGATGGTGCTCGCCAGCTTCGAGGCACCAGTCAACTTACCGCTGGCCCGCGAGCTGTGGGCCGACGATGCCACCGGCCTCCTGCCTGTGGTGGAGAACCCCACGCTCGTCCTGATCGGCCGCAAGGACCTCCAAATCGATGCCACCCTCGACGGCGGCCCGCTCGAGCAGGCCGCGACAGGGAAGGACAACATCACCTTCGCCTATCCGGCGAAGGCGAACCATATCTTCAAGGAAGACCTCCGCACCGCCGCCGAAGTGGTTGCGGCGCCCGGCGACGCCTACAACCAGGACGGCACTCATCTCGACCCTGAGGCACTTGAGACGATCCTCGGCTGGCTCGGCGGAGTTCTCGTCTAGTTGGGCCGCCTCGGGCGGAACCGTCCGGGCCGGGGCGGGCGAGACTGACCAGAAAGGGCCGTTCCCCGGCAGGCAACAGTCGCGAGCATCGAGTCTCGCGGAGCAAATCTCGGCACCGACCATCCGCAACGCTTGCCAATTTGTCGAAGGACACGGAGTCATCGCAATGACCACTCCTGCCGCTCCCTCGCGATCGCCCAAAAAGGCGATCCCGGAGCGCCGATTGAGGTTTGTAGCTCCTATCAACCGGCCAGTGGGGCACCCAATGCCGAATGGCGGCGATCATTGAGCAGTGGCGGATCCATAACCTCAAGTACCCGGAATCCTTATCTGAGGTTGTATACTAAACTCAGATAAGGAGAACCCATGTCGAAGGTTGTCAAGCGCCGCTGGAGCAGCACCCTGGGCGGGAGCGGCCTGCCCCGGAGAGACACTCGACCGTGCGAGTACCAAGCTTATGTTCCCGATCCTCTCGTCGGACGCCGCATCATGCTGGACGGCGAGGTCGCCGCCGACGTCGCTGATGCCGAGAGTGCAATCATCCGATTGAACGCAGAGGCACGCGCCCTCGTCGACACGGAGGCCCTAGCCCGCATCCTGTTGCGAGCAGAAGCCGTGGCTTCCTCACGGATTGAGGGCCTCGTCATCGGGGCTCGGCGTTTACTTCACGCTGAAGTCGCCCGGACGGTCTCGGGGACCCCGTCAGACGTCACTGCCCACGAAGTCCTCAACAATATCGATGCCATGGTTTACACGGTCGAGAGCATAGGTAGACGTGATTCCATTACTTCAGACCTGCTTCTGGAGCTGCACCGCCGCCTGCTC
This sequence comes from uncultured Acidimicrobiaceae bacterium, assembly GCA_963767195.1. Lineage (GTDB taxonomy): Bacteria > Actinomycetota > Acidimicrobiia > Acidimicrobiales > RAAP-2 > Bog-473. Next base: position 96,058 of record CAVYDA010000005.1, read on the forward strand.
AGAGGTACCCGACTGGAGGAGTACGGCGGACACTTTCGGGAAGAGCAGAACTGGATCGGAGGCAGCGACTACAACCCGTGCTCAGCGGAATATGTCCCTTCCCCTCACGAGCTTGTGCCGGACCTCATGGCTGATCTCTGCGCGTTCTGCAACTCGGACGACCTTTCTCCGGTCGCACAGGCGGCCATCGCCCATGCGCAGTTCGAGACCATCCATCCGTTTGTGGACGGCAATGGTCGCACCGGTCGTGCCCTCATCCACATGGTGCTACGCCGTCGAGACATGGCGGAGCGAGTGTTGCCGCCGGTCTCGCTAGTGCTCGCCACCCTCGCACGTAGTTATATCGACGGACTGACCGCTTTTCGCTATGTCGGCTCGGCCAGCTCGCCACGAGCAATCGAAGGACTCAATACATGGGTGGGACTTTTCGCGGGAGCGTGCACTCGCTCTGTGCAAGACGCCACCGATTTTGAGGCCCGGGCTGCGGAGCTAGAGGCGTCATGGCGCGAGCGCCTTGGTCCAGTCCGAGCGAACTCGGCAGCTGACTTGATTCTGCGCATTCTTCCGGGAGTTCCGATTCTCACCGTGGACGGTGCAGCCACGCTGATTGGTCGCACATTCAACCCTGCGAACGACGCGATGCAACGCCTCGTCGAAGCAGGCATTCTTCGGCAGGTAAATGTTGGACGCCGTAACCGGGCATACGAAGCACCGGACATCATCGCTGCCTTCACCGCCTTGGAGCGCCAGCTCGCCAGCCCCGAAGGGGACACCCGCATGAGCAAGCCCGCGCGCAAGGTGCCTGAGCGACGGTAGATGGTCGGCCATTTGAATCTGTGCAGCCGATCTACCCCCACGTCGTCATTCAGGCTGACTGGTGATGATTCGGCAATGTCTAAATTAATGTCTGGTATGCCAGGGCACTCGTTGTGTCGTCGCTTGCGAGCGGTCTCCGGTTCGACGGCCGGCAGCAGTGTCTTTGAGTGTCTTTATCGAGACGGAAGGGAAGGGATCGTGTGGGAGCCTGAGGGGGTCGAAACGCCGCTACCAGGAAGGTCATGGGAAAGTGCGTGGTGAAATCACCGAGAACCACTCAAGGTTCTTGGCTGATCCGTGCGCGTCTCCGATCTCAAGGTTCGAGCTCCCTGCGCGGTCTCGCAACCCCGTCGCCGCGTCTTCCACGATTCAGCTACGAGACCGATCGGTTGCCGATGACCTTGGTCGTTGGGGACAACAGCGGGGTCGTGTGGAGCCGAGACGACGCCGTAATGTGGGCACGGCTAGTGACAATAAAGGTCTGGAGTCCCCACGTGACCCACGACGCGACCCCCGACGTTCTCGACCCTCTCTCAGTCCGAACGCGAGCAGTGCGAGCAAACAATATGGACTTCGGGATTCTTGAGGCGGGATTGACCGGACCACTGGCGTTATGTCTTCATGGATTCCCTGACTCCGCATACACGTGGCGATATCTGCTACCGGAGTTGGCCGGTGCAGGTTTCCACGCTGTCGCACCTTTCATGCGTGGGTACGCGCCGTCTGAGGTTCCTAGCGACGGATGCTACGGAATTGGCGCGCTGGTCGCGGACGCCGTCGCCTTGCACGAAGCGCTTGAAGGCGACGAGCAGTCCGTTCTGATCGGCCACGACTTCGGTGCCGAGGCCGCGTACGGGGCGGTGGCATTCGCACCGAACCGATGGAGACGTCTGGTGACCCTGTCTGTGCCGCCGTCCGCTCTCGATCCGGTTCTGTTCAGTGACTTCGCCCAGCTCAAGCGCTTCTTCTACCTCTTCCTATTTCGGGATTCGCACGTGGCGATCCACGACATTGTGGCTGCGAACGGTATGGAGTTCATCGACCAGTTGTGGCGTGAGTGGTCGCCGGGCTACGACGCGACCAATCATCTCGTGCAGGTCAAAGAGTCCCTGCACGAGTCCGCCAACCTGAAAGCTGCGATCGCCTACTACGGAGCGTCGGCTGTCGGGGCCCCATTGGACAGCGGCACACCGTATCCGAACGAGGAACAGGCGGCTTGGCGGCAGGCCGATCGGCCGACGCTCTACCTGCACGGCAGCGCCGACGGCTGTATTCGGGCGAATCTAGTCGAGGGCGCCGCTGACATGCTTGCACCTGATTCTCGATTCGAGATGGTTCAGGATGTCGGCCACTTCCTGCACTTGGAGAGCCCAAGCGAAGTGAATCGACGCATTCTTGATTGGGTTGCCCCCTGACCCATGTCCAATCGGGGCCCTCGGTGATCCATTTGAACTCGACCCAGCTCCAGCTACGAGCGTGGGCATGTTCGGTTCCTCCGAGGTCGCGCGAGCTGGCCCTGTCTTGAGTAGTGCGATCGCAGTGAGAAAGACGATCTTAGTGGGTGGTGGCGCGCTTGCTTTGTTGTGGGGTGAGTTCGAGAACCGACGGTCGTCGCGACGGTTAGTGGGATCGGTCGAGGGACTACGGAGGTCGTCGTCGTTTTCCGCTGTCGTAACGCGGGCAGCGCGCCAATGGCTCCCCTGACCAACCGGGCAGCCAGGTCGGGACGTTGACGTGTCAGACAGAGTCGGGCTTTCCTCGCGGCGGCGCCATTGGAATACGACTATCGAAACCAAGTCGAGCTTGAGGCGGACAACGCGTCCAAAGCAAACCTGGACCCGCCCCGATGGAACTTTCGGCCGCCTGATGCGTAAGACAGGGTGATGGCAGTAGAAGGCGAAAACGACGCAGCGCTGATCCAGGCAGCTCAGAACGATTCGACATCGTTCGGCACCGTCTTCGACCGTCACTTTGGCACTGTCTACCGGTTCTGCGCCCGGCGGGTCGGGGGCGACTTGGCCGAGGACATCGCTGGCGAGACGTTCCGGCGAGCGTTCGAGGCCCGCCGCTCGTATGACCTGCGCCAGCCCAATGCACTTCCGTGGTTGTTCCGCATCGCCCTGAACCTGGTGCGCGACGCGATCCGTGCGAGAGCGGCCGAGGATCGCGCCTACGCCAGATTACGAGCCTTGGCACGAACCGAAACGCTGAGCGAGGAAGACCAAGTCACCAGGAGCGCCGAGGCGCGCTCGGAGCTCGCACGGCTCGCTCGCCTCCTTGTCGCCGAGCCTCAAGAAGACGTGGATGCCTTGTTCCTCCATGTCTGGGATGGATTGAGCTACGTCGAAGTGGCAACTGCTCTGGGGGTTCCCGTTGGCACCGTGCGTTCCCGGCTGAGCCGCCTTCGCCAACGTCTCGAAACGACGCTGGTCAACCAGGTCGGCGACTCGCAAGCAACGCATCTGAAGGCAAAGGAATAGCAATGGACCGAATCGCTGTTCTCATGCAACAGCTCGAACCGGAGACTCCACTTCCGTCGGAGGACGTCCGAGCCCGTCAGCGCGATGCCCTTCTCCGTTCGATGGCGCTGGCGGACGAAGGGCCCACACGCTCACGACGCTGGCGTGTTCGGCACAAAGGCTGGTTCCTTGCGATCACCGGCGCAGCAGCCGCTGTGGTCGTCGCGGCGATCTTGGTTCCTCGTTCCTCCCCGTCGCCACCCCCATCAGTTACCACGTCGGCCGTGCTCACGGCCATCACGCGGACGCTGGCCAACACTGGCAACGACATCGAAGAGGTCCAGTCGTCGGTGCCTGGGACCCCGCTGTCCACGACCTCGTGGGTTGACCTGTCCAACGGGGCCTGTCGCACGGACACGTCACTCAACGGTCAGCCCTCTGTGACGATCTTCGTCGAGCAAGGGAACGCTGTCTTCATCGACCACGATCTTCGGGAGTGGTGGAGCCGCGAGTACCGAGGGCGTGGCTTGTGAGCCACTGACCCCTCAGACCATTGAGCATGATCTGGCCGCAGGCCACTACACGGTTGACGGCCACGCCATCGTCGATGGGCAAGCTTCGCTGAAGCTCGTGTCCATGTCGGCAACCACGGGGCCGCATCCAGTGACGCAACTGACGACTCTGTGGGTGAACGCGGCGACCTACCTGCCGATCCAGTCGACATCGAACGGCCATCTGGCCGAACAGACGATCTTCACCTGGCTGCCAGCCACACCCACCAACGCGGCGACTCTCAACATCACGGTTCCTGCCGGCTTCCGACAGGTTGCGCCCCCACCCCAGAGAGACAGTCAAATGGCTAGCCCAGATGCTAAAGGTCGGCGACTTGGGCGCAACTCGGTGATGGCCGGAGTCCTCACCGTAGGCGTCGCTGTTGGGGTTTGTCGCGGCGGCTCGGCGGCCAGCACCATCAATAACGAACCGGCCGACGTTAGTACGTACTTCCGAGCGGCCAGCGCGGCGGCCCAGGGCCCCTTGGTGCCGACGGCCGATCCCTTCTATCGCTGGAGCGGATCACTTCGCCACGACGCGCCTGGCACGGTGCTGCGAACCCGTTCGGTCACCGTTACCAGAGCCGACGTGCCCACGCCGGTGAAGGTGGCCCAGCTCCTCTACGTCACCACCGATGAGCTTGATCACAGAACCGTATCGGTGGCCACCGTGGTCCATCCCCTCGACAAAGCGCCGTCGGCCGCCGCACAATTGGTCTCCTACCAGGCCGCTTACGACGCCCTCGGCGCGCAGTGTGAACCCAGCTACACCTTCCCGTTGGTCATGCAGCATGAGACGGTGCCCGCTCCCATTCCTCTCCAGTACGCCGCCGCCGGCTACAACGTGGTCACCTCGGATTACGAAGGGGAGGATCTCGCCTACGGGGCGGGCCAGCAGAGCGGCTATGAGACCCTCGATGCCATCCGGGCGGCTGAGAAATGGCTCGGCATGCCCGAGACTTCCACCCCAGTCGGAATGGTCGGCTATTCGGGCGGTTCCATCGCCACGGAGTTCGCCTCGGAGCTGGCGCGCACCTACGCCCCCGCCCTCGACATCGTGGGCGTGGCCGAAGGCGGCATCCCTGTCGACCTGTTCCACAACATCGCCTACGTCGACAATCCGGTTTCGAGTTGGACCTGGGTGATCGGGGCTCTAATGGTGGGCTTGGTCCGGGGTTTCGATATCCACGACATCGACAAATTCCTCACGCCCCAGGGAATCGCCGTCGTGAAGGCTGACCATACCCATTGTGTCGGTCACTTCACTGATCTCACGATCAAGCAGATGTTCAAGCCTCAGTACCAGGACTTCACAAAGGTGCCGTTCTTCGTTCGCATTCTCGACCGCCTGATCATGAGCCGAACGGGGACCCCTCGTGCCCCGCTGTTCATCGGGAATGGCCTCTCGGACTCGATCGGTGACGGGGTCATGGTCACCAAGGACGTTCAACAGCTTGCCAACACCTACTGTCGCCGTGGTGTCCCAGTCGAGCTCCACTTCTACGCTGGGCTCAGCCACGTCCAAGCCGGGCAGCCCTTTTTGGAGCAGGCTCAGGCCTTCTTGACCCAGCGCTTCGAGGGTCTGCCCCTCCGGGACGGCTGCAGTGACATCACTCCGGGGAACTCCATCGCCCCGATGCCGGTACGGACGTAGCGGCGCAAGCCTGTGACCGGAACCGTTTACGGTTCGATCCGATGTCCCTTTGTTTGGATCTAGAGCGACCGGGGACGCCACCTCGGCCCTTCCTCGAAAGGTGTTCGCCGACCGTGTCCAGCCTCCACCATCGCCCGCCGAGGAACGTGATCGTCGTGAACAGGGAACGGGCGCCATTCGCTGCGCAGCACAAGAGCCTGCCGATCGGACCTGAGTACCGATCCGTGGTCACACCCAACTCAGTTCGGGCGTGACCTCATGTGACCTTATCGAGAGGGGAGGGATCGTGAGGCGTCCTGAGGGGATCGAAAGCCCCCGACCATGAAGATCCTAGAAAACACCCTGGTCGAAAGGCCGCGAGCTAGACGTTCGCAATGTAGAGGCCGAGGGTTCGAGTCCCTTCACCTCCACGGTGTTGTCGGAATGACAACGGTTTCCCAGCTCAAAGAGTAAGTCATTGGCATTTCCCTACCGAGGCGAATGGCGATGTTCGAACCGCACTCTGGCCTGGGATAACACGGAATAAGGCCCAGCCGTCGATCAATCGGGCCTGGATCTGTTCGCGGTCTCATGCCTGTCAAGTGTTCAGAGCAGGCGGTTCCCGACTCAGTTGCCGTGCGCGGGTTCGGCGCCAGCCAAGGCAGCTGCGGTCCGGTCAAGGTGACGCGCCCAGAGTTGCGGATAGAAAGCGGCATCCTCCTCACCTAGGCCGGAGAATTGCACCCTCACATTTGTGCCGTCACTTGTCGGGGTGAGCGTGATCTCAATGAATGTTGGTGTCGGCGTCGCTGTATCGGTTCCTTGACGATCCCATCTAAGCAGCACGCGGTGCGGGGGATCTACTTCGATGTAGCGGCCCGCAATTGCCGTCCCGTCGAGGTCGAGGTGGAACGTCTCCCCCACGCGAGGAGCTGTCACGAAATGTCGTCCGTGTTGACGAAGCCGGTCCACGTCCAGGAGGCACGAGCAGTCAGGGTCGGCTGAATGAGCTCACGGAAAGCTAGACCTGAGCAACCCTCTTGGAGCGACGAGGTGTCCCGCATCACGAACGGCAGCGGGTCCGCAAGCGCATCGTGCGGATGCACGTGCATCATCTAAGAGCCGTGAGCCGACCTCGGCGATGGCTGTGAACGAACCCGGCTTGGGTTCATCTGTCGATGGCAAGGGCAAGCAGGGTATTTACGGCAGTCTCGAACGGGCGGGTAGTCCGTTGCACCTGCGCGAGTAGAAGTCCTCCTTGGAGCGTGGCGAGCAGAGTAGTGGCGAGGTCGTCCGGGTCGATGCCGGAGGGGAGTTTCCCGTCGGCATGAAGGGATCTCAGCCCATCGCCGATGGCGGCTGCCCACTGATCGAACCCTGCCGCGATGAGCGCTCGGGCCTCGGGGTCACTCTCGGCGAGTTGACCAACGAGCGAGCCGAGTTGGCAGCCCCCCTTTGCTTTGGTGCGCTTCGCTGCGGTGATCACCATATTCCGCCAGGCTTCGACTCCGTTCGCGCTGCTGAGCGCGTGCCGCTGGCGATTGACGATGGTCTCGGCTTGGTAGTCGATGACCGCCTGCACGAGTTCGTTCTTGTCGGGGAAGTAGTGGTACATCTGAGAGCCGCTCACTTCCGCCGCCACCTTGACGTCTTCCAAGGTGGTGCCCGCCACGCCGCGCTCATGGATCAGGGCGGCGGCCTCCTCCACTATTCGTGCCCGGGTGCGTGCTCCCTTGGAGGTGAGCTTCGGCCGGTCACTCGTCTCGCTGACCATGCACCAATGCTAACAAGATTTTGAGTTTGACAACCCATTCTCTTGCTGTCAGAGTGGGTTACATAACCCATTTTGAGTGAGAGGACAAACAACGCATGACTGATTTAACTGGCAAGACGGCTCTGGTAACGGGCTCGACGAGCGGGATCGGCCAGGCTACGGCCATCGCCTTGGCCGCTCGCGGGGCTCACGTACTGGTAGTCGGACGCAACGAACAACGAGCCAAGGACGTGGTCGCCGAGATCGAAGGCACCGGCGGTCGCGCATCGTTCAAGCTCACGACGTTGAGCGATCTGCAATCAGCCCAGGAGCTGGTCGAGTGGGCCACTGAGGCAGGCGACGGTCACGTCGACATCCTCATCAACAACGCTGGCATCGCCTTGCTCGGACCCAGCAACGCAGCTTCCGAAGCAGAGTTCGACGAGACCTTTGCACTGAACGTCAAGATTCCGTTCTTCCTGGTCGCGTCACTGGCGCCAGCTATGGCCGAACGCGGATGGGGTTCGATCGTCAGCATCTCCACGATGGTCGCCAGCTTTGGACAGGCGGGCATGGCTCTCTATGGCGCCAGCCGGGCAGCCCTCGAACTGTTGACCAAGGCTTGGGCAGCCGAATACGGCCCGAGTGGCGTTCGGGTCAATGCCGTATCCCCCGGCCCGACGCGCACCCGGATGATGGAGGCGGTCCCCGAAGAGATGGTGAATCAGCTCGCAGCACTAGCACCAGCAGGTCGCGTAGCTGAACCCGAGGAACTTGCTGCGGCGATCGTCTTTCTCGCCAGCAATGATGCCAGCTTCGTCCACGGCGTCACTCTTGCAGTCGACGGGGGCCGATCAGCTACGTAACGCCTGTCGGCGTCGACGTTTACGAGTGAAGTCCTAGAACACAGATCACAACTAACTACGAAGGAGGCTCAACATGAGCGCATACGTAATTGTCGAATTTACAGTCAAGGACCCGGAAATGTACCGTGAGAAATACGGCCCCATTGCTGGACAGACGGCCAAAGAGCACGGAGGCGAGGCTCTCGCCAACAGCAACTGGGAAGTCCTGCGCGGCGATGGCTCGCTCACTTCAGGAGCACTCGTGCGGTTTCCTGACCGTGAGACGGCCCTCAAGTGGTACAACTCGCCTGAATATCAGCAGCTAATTGATGTCCGCAGTGTCGCGATGGATGCCCGTTTCAGCTTGCTCGACGGCCTGCCTAGCTGATCGAGGTGGCTCCAAATCCCACCTGGTGCCCACGTGCTCGTCGACCCCCTACAGGTCTATAGCAACCCGGGAGCGCCGGCGGACGCAACCCGGCAAGGGCTGTTCAGCCCCACTATTCCCACAGTAACTGAGAAATACCAATGAGCACAGTGCCAGGAAAGTCGGTATTCATCACGGGCGCCAACGCCGGGATCGGCAAGGAGGTGGCCCGGCAACTGGCATCACGTCCCGAGTTCAAGCGGATCTACTTGGCGTGTCGGAACCAAGATCGGACGACACAGGCAAAGGCCGAACTCGAAGCCGCGACCGACCGGCATATCTTCGACATCATTCTCATGGACGTCGCCGACATGGCTTCGGTCCGCGCCGGCCTTGCGGCCATCGATGGATCCATCGACGCGGTGGTCATGAACGCTGGTGTAATCGGCGACAAGAAGTTGATGAACTTGACGGCTGACGGTGTCACCACCCTGTTCGCAACGAACGTTCTTGGTCACGTAGTTCTCCTTGATGGGCTCCTCAACGAGAACCGGCTTGGCGAGGTTGCGGTCTTTGTCGGAAGTGAAGCAGCCAGAGGAATTCCAAAGTCTGGGTTTTTCACAGCATTGTTAAAGATGAAGCAGCCTTCCTTCGTCTCAACCTCCGCCGATGAACTCGCTACCGTCATCGATGGCAGCTACTTCGACGGCAAAAAATTCGAACCCAACCTGGCCTTCGGGCAGGTCAAGTACATCGGGGCCCTGTGGATGGCCTACCTGGCCCGCCAATACCCCGATCGCCGCTTCATCACCGTGAGCCCCGGCAACACCACTGGCACCCAAGCCCCCGACGGCCTTGCGCTACCACTACGTATGGCGGCCAAACACGTCATGCCTCATCTGGGTATCTCCCACGAGCTTGACATGGGCGCGAAGCGACTGGTCGACGGAGTCACCGACCCGACCCTGTCGAGTGGCGTGTTCTACGCCAGCGCAGCCGACAAGTTGAAGGGTCCCATGGTCGACCAAACGGACATCTTCCCCGACTTGGCCAACACGTCCTTTCAGGACCACGCCAACGAGGCCATCCACCGCTTCATCGCCCAATGACGCTGGTACTGCTGGAAGTCTTCGGCTGCGTGCCGGCCTTCGACAACAACTTCTCCGTCAGTCTGAGGGATGCCGGTATTCCGGCAGTGCCGTGGATAACGCCCCTCTTGGATGCCGAGGTGAGCGGCTGGAGGCAGACCGGTTCCGTGTCGGGGAGATCCTGCGCAGCATTGCGCCGATAGGGCTCTTCGGTAGGGGTTCGAACATAGTCCCATTAGTGTCCACGATTTTTGAATCTCCCCACCCTCGATGGCGGGTTCCAGGGGTCGTCGCTACACGAACTCGTTTCGGAGCCTAGTGAATAGCGCCTTGGGCGTCTGCCAGTCCATGGTTTTGCGCGGCCTTCGGTTGAGTTCATCGGAAACGCGCGCAAGGTCATCGGTGCTGTGCACGCTCAGATCGGTCCCCTTGGGAAAGTAATTTCGCAGAAGTCCGTTGGTGTGTTCGTTGCTCGGTCGTTGCCAGGGTCGACCCTTGTGGCAGAAGAACACCGGCATCTGAGTAGCGGCGGCAATCGAGTGATGGTGGCACATCTCTGAGCCCTGGTCCCAGGTCAGTGATTTGCGTAGTCCGAGCGGGAGCTCGTCGAAGATGGCCTCGAGTTGAGCGCGGCAGAGTGTCGGAGCGTGACTCTCCAGCCAAGTGGACCAAGATGGTGAATCTGGTCACTCGTTCGACCAGCGTGCCGATGGCTGAGCGATTGAACGCGCCGACGATGAGATCGCCTTCCCAGTGACCGGGCACGCTTCGGTCATCGGCTTCGGGCGGTCGCTCATCGATCATCGTGATGGGTACGACGAATCTGGGCCGTCGTTGATCTCCTCGAATGCGAGGCCGACGATAGGGTCGACCTGTTCGCAGCACGTTGGCGGCCTGACGCCCTATAACTCGATAAGGACTGTAGAGAGCCTGGTAGATGGTTTCGACGCCCAGGTGTCGGCCGTGCGCAACACCGAGCTCGTGGACGACCTGTTCGGGGCTCCAGCGCTGGTCGAGATAGTGCTGCACGAGCCGGCGAAGCTCTTCGTCGCGCTCGAGAAGGCGCTGCTTGGGGCGCGGTCGACGGCTCCGCATCATGGCGTGGGCCGCATGGGGCCGATAGCGCCCGTCCGCTGAGGTGTTCCGCTGGAGTTCCCGACTCACAGTTGACACGGCCCGGCCCAGTTCGGCCGCGATCGAACGGGCTGAGCGGCCATCACGCACACCGTCTGCGATCGTCACCCGCTCGCTTTCGGTCAAGTAGCGACCGGACTCGACCGGGACGAGATGGTGATCGACGATCGCTTCGACCACGCGTGTGACGCCGTTGCGGGTGACCGAACCGCCGTTCTTCCACCAGTGACCCGTCTTGCGGTCGATGCCGAGGCGTCGGCATGCCTCCGAGTTCGACACCCCCATGCGAATCAATCGGACATACTCGAAGCGCTTGTCCGTCATTGGCTGGCGGCCAGAACGCCCTTTTGACTCTGATCTCATGATCACCTGCCTAGCTCAGGTGTAGCGACGACCCCTGGAACCCGCCGATCGCCCCTGGGGAGTCTCGGGAATCGGCTGCATTAGTTCCGAAGTCGGGATTCTGCCGGGTCCCGCAGAGTCCTATTTTGCGCTTGGCTCAGACGTTCACAACGAATAACCCCAGGTCAGAATGCCCAAGAGGGGTTCGAACAGAGTCCCTTCGCCTCCACCAAAAGCCACACGCGTGACAGTGTGCACGAACTTCGGGCAATTTCGGGAGGATGACGCCGGGCCCGTTGATCGCATTCTGGCTCGCTTCCTGAGGGTCCGCTCCAGGGCGTTTTCTCGATCGTTGACCTGAGCGGATGGTCACATTCGACTTCACGGGGCTGTTAGTTGTCGCGGCGGTGGCGTTCGTGGCCCCGTTGCTTGCCGGGCTCGTGCCGGGACGACTGTTGCCTGCGGTGGTGCTCGAGGTCCTGCTCGGTCTGGCGGTAGGGCCACAGGGCCTCGGGTGGGTAAAGCCTCAGGGCGCCGTCGAGCTGCTCTATTTCATGGGCCTCGGGTTCTTGCTCTTCCTGGCTGGACAGGACATCGACCCCAAGCAATTCTCGGATCCCATGGTACGAGTCACCAGCACCGCTTACGTGATCTCGCTCGCCCTTGCCTTTCCGGTCGCTCTGGGGCTCACGTCGCTGGCAACAGGTTCGGCCGACCTCCGACTCGTCGCCCTGTGCCTGACCTCGAGCTCACTGGGCATCGTCGTGCCAGTCGTGCGCGACGCCGGGGCGATCAACAGTGACTTCGCTCAGCTCGCCGTCATGGCAGCGACCGTCGGCGAATTTGCCTCGCTCTTGTTGCTCACCGTCCTGTTCTCAGCCGATGCCAAGTCGACCCCGGAACAATCCTCAATGTGGGAATCATGGGCGTTGCCGCGGCGCTCACGGGACTTGGCCTCTATGCCCTCTGGCGTTCGGGAAGGATGGCGCGCGTCCTCAACGCCCAGGACGACACGGCGTCTCAACTCCGCGTCCGCGGTGCCTTTGTCATCTTGTTGATCTTTGCCGGGCTCGCCCATGGATTCGGGGTCGACTCACTGCTCGGGGCATTCGTCGCTGGAGTAGTGCTTCGCCTAGCCGACCGCGACGATCGTCCCAACATCGAGATCTTCCAGGCCAAGCTCGATGCCATTGGCTTCGGATTTCTCATACCGGTGTTCTTCGTCGTCACCGGAGCCCAGTTCAACGTCGATGCGCTCTTCTCGCAAACCTCGGCTCTCGAACTCGTCCCGCTCCTGGTTGTTTCCTTTCTCATTGTCCGCGGCGCACCGGCCCTGCTCTACCGCAGACGGCTCGGGATGAGGCCGGCCGTCGCCGTGGGGTTTCTTCAGGCAGCCACACTCACCTTCCCTGTCGTGGTCGCCGAGATCGGTCTTTCCCTCAACCTGCTCAGCCAGGCCACAGCGGCCGCGTTGATCGGTGCGGCGCTGCTCTCCGTCCTCATCTTTCCCGCGGGTCGCGCTTGCCTTGCGTCCGTGGACCGTGGCTGCCCGCAAAAGCACCTTCGATCCTCACTCGAGCAGAGGCAATTCATTGGTGAGAACCCAGACCGTTGTGTCACACCCTGATGAGCCGTCCAGCGAGGGAGTGACTTCAGCGCGGTCAGCAATATAGGGGCGGGTTGTAGAGTCCGAGAGGGAGTGGGCAGCCCCAGCTCGCCTCCTTTTGAATCCGTCGCTTCTTGCTCGGGCGCTGATGACCGTGCGCCCGCTACTCAGCCCGGTCTTCCTCTTTCCGATCCGCGTCATGATCCGGATTGGAGCATTCATCGACGGAGGCGCCCGAAGAACCCTCCTCGGCGACAGGGGCGAGGAGAACGATGCGCTCGCCGGCGAGCAGCCGGGAGTCGGTTCGAGGGGAAACGAGCTCGTGGTTTTCCGAGACGGCGACCACCACCGACCCCCGTGGCCACCTGACCTCGGCGACGCGCCGATCCACGATCGGAGACGATGCGCGGATGGGGATCTCGAAGAGGTCGTAGCCGTGGAGGGGTTTGGTCGCCTTGTGCAAACGCGCCGCTGCGTCGGGTTCGGAGAACTCGGCAGCCAGCGTGCCCAGCTCGGCTTCGCGGGTGACTGAGCCCATCCGCTCACTCACGGCGTGCAGCACGTTGCGGCGCGTGATCCAGCCTCGTAGATACTTCTCGTCTGGTGACAGAACGGGCAGCCCGAATCGGCCGTAGAGGACGAGCTGGCGTAGCGCCTGGTCGAGGGTCTCGTCGCTGAAGAGGATCTGTGGCGGCCCCAGGTCGGTCGCCTGACCCAGCAAGACGGCCCAGCCGTCGTGCCCTATGCGAGACGGCCCGTCCGCAGAAGCGCCGAGCTCCAAGGCCGCAGCACCCACCCCGACTGGCTGCATGACATCGGCCACCGTCAAGGTGTGCAGGACATTGGTCGGGAGCGGGCGCTCGATGTCGATGCCCCGGCGCAACAGCTTCGTGGTGTAGATGCTGCCGTAGCTGAGATGCTTCGAGAGAGCAGTGGCAATCCCGACGACGAGCATGACCGGAACCGTGAGCGTGAAGTTCCCGGTCATCTCCAGGGCGCTGGCGATGGCGGTCAGAGGCGCTTGGGCCGCCGCACCGAAGACACCTCCCATCGCCACCACGGCGAACACGGCGGGAGTGCTCACGACGTGTCCGAAGAGGTGCTGCACGATGGAGCCGAAGGCGATCCCCTCCATCGCCCCGATGAACAAGGAAGGGGCGAAGATCCCCCCAGAGCCGCCGATCGAGAGCGTGAGGCTCGTGGCGAAGACTTTGGCGAAGAGGAGGACGATCACGAACCACAAGACGTAGTGACCCGCAACCGCCTTCGCCATCACGGGGTAGCCGACGCCGTACATCTCGGGGATCAAGAGGAGAAGGGCGCCGAGGGCGATGCCGCCCACCGCCGGGCGAGCCCACTCCGGGCGTTGTTTCCACAAGGCATCGCCGATGTCCTCGAGTTTGTAGAGAAAGCTCTTGAATCCCCACCCCAGCAGGCCCGAGGTGACTCCGAGCACAGCGAGCAACAAGAACGTGCGGTCGTCGTGAACCACCAGGTTGTGGGGGAGATTGGAGAAGAACGGCGCGGAGCCGAAGACGGCCCGACTCACGAGGTCGGCGGCGACTGCGGAGAGAATCGTCCCGAACAGGGCGTCGACGGAGAACTCCCGCAAGATGATCTCGAATCCGAAGAACACGCCCGTGAGCGGGGCGTTGAACGTCGCCGCGATCCCTCCGGCGGCCCCACAGGCGACGAGGGTGCGCAGTCGGGTCTCGGACATCCGAACCAACTGACCGAGAGTGGACGCGAACGCGGAACCGATCTGCACGATCGGACCCTCCCGCCCGACGGATCCACCGGTGCCGATACAGATGGCCGACGCGAGAGCCTTCACGACGGTGACCTGGGGCCGGATGCGCCCGCCGTTCTCCGCCACGGCCAGCATGACCTCGGGCACTCCGTGGCCACGCGCCTCCCGGGCGAAGCGCTGGATCAGCGGCCCGTAGAGAAGGCCGCCAACGACGGGGATCACCAAGAGGAACCAGATCCCGAGCCCGGGGAAGTGCAGGCTCGGTACCCGGCCTTGTTGTCCGAACTGGCGGTAACCAGTGGCAAGCCACGTAATGCTCAAGATCAGCCAGCGGAACGCCACCGCCGCGAAGCCCGCACCCACTCCGACGACCAGGGCCATCACCACCAAGCCCAGCTGGGAGGACCGCAGGGTTGCCGACGCTGATCGCATGGTCAAGCGGAGCCTGCTTTGAGCGCGCGGGCCAGGAGGCACCTATGGGCCCCACACGCGGCGATCAGCACGACCCAGGCGTGTCCCGAGACGTCTTGCCCCGTGCTGCACATTTTCGTTCGCCGAGCCGCGGTTCTCAGCTCGCACGCCTTCGACCAAGTCATCAAAAGGGACCGAACCGACGTCGATCTGCTCGAAAAGGAGCTTCCCGACCTTTCTCACCCTCGCCGCGTTCGTCATCTGTTTAGCGGTCAACTCTCCGCGTCGCCGCCGTCGTCGAGGCCGCCATGGGTACAAGTGAGGATTTGGTAATCCAAAAACGGTTCACGCCGTGGTCTGTGCCGTGGCGCTCGTCGGCGCGGATGCACCGCATACGACGTAGGGCTTCATCGTCATTGAGGCTCCAGCGCCCAGAAGTCCGGTGACTAGGGCAACCGTCTGCCATTGCGTCGTGCTGAGGGGAAAGGAGGAACGCAGCACCACATTGCGGTCGGCTTGCGCGCCAGGAGCGTAGACCTGAGCACCGCCGCTCAAGAGGACCTTGCCGGCCGGACACGAGGTCCGAGCCACGAGAACTGTCCCTGCCGCCGGGTTTGTAGCCGAGGTGAGGGCTGTGCTGGAGAGGATCGAGGTGGTAGCGATCGTCCCGGCGGGACCGACCGGTCCGCTTTGTCCGGTGGCTCCTGGCACTCCTTGTGGTCCCTGTGGACCCATCGCTCCTCGAACGCCGGCGGGCCCCTGCGGACCCGATGTCTTGGCCGGCATCGTGGTAACCGCGTAGGCGCCAGTCCCGAGTCCGGCAAGACCGATCACGAGCGCGCCCACCACGACGGGCACGACCCACCTCGGTGCGGTGGTTTCACTCGGCCCGGGCGACACCGGGGGCGTGGCGGGCATTGGGGCCGTGAGCATCTCGGACGCCAGAGATGGATTCGACATCGTTGTTCCTCCTCGTTCTCCTCCTCCTCCCACCACCCGAAGGGTGGTGCTGGAGCTGATATTTGATTGCCCATATAATACGTCTAGTCAAACATTACGTCCACTGATACGATCGCTCCAAATCACACCTATCGCGTCCGGAGGCGCCTACATTGCCCACGACGACCCCGACCGACCAGCTCACCGAAGATCTGCTCCGGGCGACCCGCATCTTCGTGGCGGTTGCCGCTGACTCGCACGCCAGCGAAGAAGACGGGCTCTCACTCCAGCAATATCGAGCCCTCGCCCTCTTGGCGTCCCAAGAGGGGCAACGGCCAGCAGATCTGGCACGGTCTCTCGGTGTAACGCCTTCGACGACGACGGCGCTCTGTGATCGCCTGGCTCAGAAACGACTGATCTCCCGGCGGCGTCGAGGGAGCGACCGCCGATCCATCTACCTCGTCGTCTCTGCGAAGGGCCAGATGCAACTCGAGAGGATCGCAGCGCGGCGTGTCGAGCTCATCGAGCAGATCCTTGTTCGTGTGCCGAGGGTAAATCAGGCACAACTCGTAGAAGCTCTCCCAGCCTTCGTCAAGGCGGCCGGTGAAGTCGGAATCGACGAGTGGTCGATCAGAGGTCTTTAGCGGTTGAGCCCCGGCCGGACTGACCCGAACACGGGTTCAGGGGTCACCCTCTCGTGGCGAGCTTGTCGCACCGTGCTGGCCCGTGGAACTCACGTACCCCGCGGAGCGAGCACCGCTTCGTCCCGCGCTAAGTTCACCGTGGTGACCGAAAGGACGCGTCGCTTGTTCTGGAGGTTGAGTGTCGCTGTCATGTTGCTCATCACGGCCGCAGACGCGCTGCTCGGGTCCAGGGTCATCCTGATCGGCTTGTTGATGATCGGTCCGTGCTGCGCGCTCTTCAGCGCACGGCGGGCCTCGACCGCCCAGGCCGGGGGCATCGCGGTCGGCCTGGCCTTGTTGTTGGCCCTACCGGACGGGATCTGGGGCACCGCGGCGCAATTCGCCTTTACTGGGGCTGTCTTGATGGTTGCCATCGCCTGCACCTGGGCGGCCGGGATCATCGAATCGGTGAGCAGGCACTGAGTCCGCGGCGCTACGTCATGCAACACTGGGGACAACAGATCGAAATGGGGTAGCCATGGAGATGCTCCGGCTTCACCGAGACCAGATAGCCCTCATCGCCGGGGTCGTCATGCCGTTTGGTGTGGCGGCCCTTCTCGTCCCGTTCCGCTCGGATTTTGCCAACACGGCATCTGCTTTGATCCTCGTGGCGGTCATCGTCGCGGTTGCAGCACTGGGCAACCGGGTGTCGGGGTTCGTGGCCACGGTCTCTGCCACCGTGTGGTTCGACTACTTCCTCACTCGCCCCTATCAGAAGCTCGCCATCACCCATCGACCCGATATCGAGACCGCCGTGAGCCTCTTCATTGTCGGGATCATCGTCACCGAACTGGCGGCCCGCAACCGTCATCACCACGAGACAGCAATCGAGGAAGCCGACTTTGTCGCTCTGATCCACAACGTCTCGGAGCTCGCCACATCGGGTGCGTCCTCTCGTGAGGTCGTTGAACGAGTCCGGAAGGAACTCATTGGTCTCTTGCACCTTCAAGCATGTCGCTACGAGTCAGGCCCGGCAACCCAACCCATGATGCAGCTCGAACATGACGGACGAGTCTTCCTCGGAGGTCGGGTCTGGCCTGTCGATCGCATGGGTCTGCCCGGCCCAGAGATACAGCTGCCGGTGCAAATCCAAGGCCGCGCACTTGGGCCGCTTCGTCCTGACGCCGACGCCCGGGTACGAGGTCTCCTACGAACGACGCGTGGTGGCGATGGCGATCGCCGATCAGGTCGGCGCGTCCTTGCGACCGCTGTTTGGTTCTCGCATGTAAGGCGCACTTGCACTGACGCTCGCGACAATGACTCGTGCCCGCTAAGTGGTGGCCAGAAGCAGGGCCACGAAGAGGGCGTAGGCCGCGATGATGAGTGCGCCTGAGAGACGCCGCAGTCCGTGCCCGCAATAGGACAGCACCAAGGTCAAGGCCGTGAGCCCCACGTACCAGCCGGCGACGAGGAGGCCCGATCCCGACGGCTCGGCCAGGCCGATGATCGTGGCGGGTATCAAGAGACCAGCCATCACGTTGAGCGAGTTCGAGTTGAGCGCGGTACTCAGCGTCGCCGCACCACGACCTCGCCGGGCCAGGTAGACGGCGGATACCGCGTTGGGAAGGCTGGTCACGGCGGCCAGCACGAGGCCACCGACAATGATCTCAGGGACGGCGAAGTGCACGCCGAGCGAGACGGCGCCTCGCTCCATGGCGATGCTGGCCGCGACGACAACTACCAAGGCTGCGCCCGCCATGACCACGTCGCCCGGCGTACCTCGTCGAGGGTGGATGGCTTCTTCGAGTTCGATCTCCTCTTCGACGATGGCGGAGCTGAGCCATGCCGTCCACCTCCTCTCGGGGCCGAGACGCCCAAGGACGCTTCGGTGCGCGCCGAGGAGGACGATGTAAGGGACCAAGACGGCGAGGACGACGACCAGGCCCGCGCTCGCAGAGAGCTGGCCCCCCACACTCAAGAGACAGGTCACCGCGACCAGCATGGCGACCGTGCCACCGAGAATCACGACCTTTCGGTGCAGGCTGATACGACCGGCCACAACAGCTCCCAGGCCGAGCAGCGCGGCCAGGTTGAACACGTTCGAACCAAGAACGACTCCGGCGCCAATCGTCGCTTGGTGATGTGCCAACGCCGTGATGGAGGCGGTGATCTCGGGTGCATCGGCCGCGACGGCGGCGACCATGCCGAGCAGGGCTTCGGAGAGCCTCAGCCGCTCACCCACCCGTTCGAGGCGCGAAACGAGCACCCAGGCCGTGGCCAGGCTGACGACGGCCCCGACGACGAAGGCAGAGAAGGAAAGTCCCACGCTCATCGCTCAATCCCCACTTGACTCGCCCCGGCTGGGCACGGGTGTGGCGACGAAAGCCAGTTGGGTGGATCCAGGTGACACACGTCCAGCTCCTGAGCGGCGTGAACTTCGATGTGCCGACCAGGCTTCCCGGCTCTCCGCCCGCCAGCGTAGCGTTCGAGGAGATCTCCTACGCTGTCAGCACGGCCATGGGGTGGTCATCTGGGCTGAGCGGCTACCCAGTCCGGCCGAACTGCCCCACCGTCCGGCGATGGGTCCGATCACCATCGAGACCGAAAGGCTGCGCACCGGCCGCTCAGCCACTCAGGTGCGAACTGAGCTTCCCCCGCTCCAGCGGACAGTTGCTGTTGGTTGGTGATCATGCCGCGTGCGCGGCTTCGTAGTCCACGGGGCTCATCATCTGGCAGTAGCTGTGGCGTCGACGCGGGTTGTACCAGGCTTCGATCCATTCGAAGATGGCCTGGGCCAGCTGTTGGCGGCTCTCCCAGTGATGCTCGTCGAGCAGCTCGAGCTGAAGGGTGCCGAAGAAGCTCTCGGCCACGGAGTTGGACCACGCCGTCAACTCCACCTGAACCCGATGGAGGAGCGCAGACCATCAGCGTGACCCATCCGTTCCACCCGTGGTTCGGTCGGACGTTCGAGTTCGTGTCAGTGCGGCACACCTGGAAGCAGCACAGAGTGTTCTTCCTTCTCGACGACGGAACGCAGACCTCGGTGCCCACCGGGTGGACCGATATGGCAGAGCCTGACGTGTTCGTGGCCGCCGCGGCGGGTCGGAGCCATTTTCGCCCCCAGGACCTGCTGGCGCTGATCGAGCTGATCGACGGGCTGTCGCGTTTGGCAGGCCCGTGACGGCGTGTAAGGCGAACTTCGCCGTAAGTGTAAGGAGTATTCTGCCGCCCTCAAGACCCGCCGCCTCTTCGTGAGGTTAGGCATTTGGCGGTTCTACATGCATATATCGGCACAAAGCTATTGACAGCCTGTAGGAGGTCGGCATAATTGTACTTACATCAGTGTGATTTGGAGGCAGCGTGGCACGACGGAGAGAGGATCCCAAGGTGGCGGCCCTGCGGGCCGAGCGCAGCTTGAACCCGCGGCCCGATGCGGTGCGCGACGAGGCGTTCTCGGACTCAGAGTTCCTCGATGCCCGCGACATCGTCCAGGTCAAATACGAGATGGTCCGCCGGGTCCGGGTCGAGGGCGAGGCCGTGAGCCACTCGGCGGCCGCGTTTGGGTTCTCGCGTCCTTCGTTCTATGAGGCCGCCGCGGCCATCGATGCCGGCGGGCTGGCCGCGTTGGTGCCTGCTCGCCCCGGTCCGCGCCGGGCCCACAAGCTCAACGACGAGGTCGTGGCCTACGCGCGCGCTCAGTTGGAGGCCGAGCCGTCATTGCGCTCCGTCGATCTGGTCACGCTCATCGAGGAGCGTTTCGGGATTCGGGTCCATCCACGCTCGGTCGAACGAGCCCTGGCCCGCCAACCCCATCGGAAAAGTGACGGCGAACGGTGACGGGCCCGACTCGAACCAGGAGGTCGAACGCTATGAGGTCCTTCGTCGCCACGCCTTGGTCGGGGAGGCATCTGGTTGGCGGCTCGGGCTGGCCGTGCTCGAACGTCAAGGTGTCGCCGCGTGGCTGCGGGCATGGCAGAGCATCGCTCCGACAGCTTTGGCACGACCAGCGACCGGCGTCCCGGTCGCCGGAGACGAGCTCGTCGGTGCCCTGGCCACCATGGCGTTGGCCTGTCTCACCGGGCGGTGAGAGCCAATGAATACCGAGGCGGCCACCAAAGTCGGTGCCTCGCACCTCGCCCGCACGGCTTACCTCTATGTGCGCCAGAGCACGCTGCGCCAAGTCATGGAGAACACCGAGTCGACCCAGCGCCAGTACGCGCTGCGCCAGCGGGCGGTCGCACTCGGGTGGCCAAGCGAGGCCATCGTGACCATCGACCGCGATCAAGGCCAATCGGGCGCGTCATCGGCTGACCGCGAAGGTTTCCAACATCTGGTCGCCGAGGTTGGCCTGGGCCGAGCTGGCATCGTGTTGGGCTTGGAGGTTTCACGTCTGGCCCGCAACAGCGCGGACTGGCACCGCCTCTTGGAGATCTGCGCGCTGAGCGACACTCTCATCTGCGACGAGGACGGTCTCTACAACCCATCGGACTTCAACGACCGGCTGCTGTTGGGCTTGAAGGGAACGATGTCAGAGGCCGAGCTTCACTTCATTCGAGCCCGCCTGCGCGGGGGTCAGCTCTCCAAGGCCCGTCGCGGTGAGTTGCCCCTGCTCTTGCCGATCGGGTTGGTCTATGACTCCGCCGGCAAGGTCGCCCTCGACCCCGACGCCGGTGTGGGCCACGCCGTGCGCCATCTCTTTGCCACCTTCGCCCGCACCGGCTCGGCCCGAGCCACCGTGCAGGCCTTTCGAGACGAGGGTCTGTCGTTCCCGGCGCGGGTGCGCACGGGAGTGCACAAGGGCGAACTGACCTGGATGCCACTGCGACACTGGCGGGTGCTCCGGACGCTTCACAATCCTCGCTATGCGGGTGCGTTCGCCTATGGGCGACTGCGTGGTCGCAAGAGCGTCGACGGCAAGATCACCACAGAGAAGGTGCCGCGCGAGGAATGGACCGCGCTGATCCTTGACGCCCACCCCGGCTACATCACCTGGGAACAGTTCGAACTCAACCAAGAGGCTCTCGCTGCCAACGCCACCGCGCACGCTCGTGAAGGTGGCCGTGGCCCGGCGCGTGAAGGGCCGGCGCTGCTCCAAGGACTGGCGGTCTGTGGACGCTGCGGGCGGCGCATGACCGTCGGCTATCACCAACGGCTCGGTGTCGAGGTTCCCGACTACCGCTGCATGGGACAGGCCATCCAAACCGGCTCCGCACCGTGTCACACCGTGCCCGGTGCCACCATCGATCCGGCCATCAGTCAGCTCCTGCTCGACAGCGTCACTCCTGTCGCTCTCGACGTCGCCCTCAGCGTCCAGGCAGAACTTGAAGCCCGCGCCGGCGAAGCCGACGCGCTGCGCGCCAGCCACGTCGAGCGGGCCCGTCATCGGGCCGAAACGGCGCGGCGACGCTATCTGGCGGTCGATCCCGACAACCGACTGGTGGCCGACAGCCTCGAGGCCGACTGGAACGATGCGCTGCGTCAGTTGAGCGAGGCCGAAGAGGAGTACGAACGAGCCACCACCGCGTCGCAGGCGAGCCTCACCGAAGAACACAAAGCGCGCGTGCGTGCCTTGGCCACCGACTTCCCGCGGCTGTGGTCAGATCCGGCCACGCCCGTCCGGGAACGCAAACGGATCGCGCGGCTGCTCATCGAGGACGTCACCATCGTCAAGGCCGACCAGATCCACCTCCACGTCCGCTTCCGTGGTGGAGCGACCACCAGCCTTTTGGTTCCCATCCCGCTCGGCGGTGGGTCGGCCCGCCGGACCAACCCCGACACCCTGGCCGCTCTTGATCACCTTCTCGACACCCACACCGATGCCCAGGCTGCCGACGTCCTCAACCGTGACGGCCATCGTTCGGGCACCGGTCAAGCCTTCACTCCCTCAATTGTGCTGCACCTGCGCCGCTGCAACGGCCTGCCCAGCCACCTCGAGCGGCTCCGCACTCGAGGTCTGCTCACCATTCCCGAGGTCGCCGAACGCCTCGGCGTGAGCACGTCGACCATCAAGGCCTGGCATCGCGCCGGCTTGCTGATCTCGCACCAGGCCAACGACAAGAACATCCGGCTCTTCGAACCGCCCCCACCGGGAGACCCGCGCCTGGTCAAACGTATGGGACGCCGGCTCGATCAACGAGTTCTGACCCGACCATCGACTGGAGGTGCAGTATGAAACCAACGCCTTATCGAAGCAGTCGCCGATCGATCCCATGGAGCCAAGGAGGCCCGCACCACGGAGGCGTCGCCCGAAGGCCCACGAGGTGTAGGTCGAGCCGTGGTCGGAATGGGCGATGGTCTGGCCCGGTGCTGGACGACGGCGCCAGATGGCCATCTGGAGGGCGTCGACGACGAGCTCGGAACGCATGTGATCGGCGATCGACCAGCCCACGACGCGCCGGGAGAAGGCGTCGAGGACCACCGCCAGGTAGGCCTTCCCGTTCTCGGTCGGGTGCTCGGTGTAGGGGTCGGACCGGAGCGCCCTGTCAACGTTTCCGTTGGTGGGTTTCTCCGGCCCGCCCTCCGAACCGGACGTGCGACTTCCACCGCATCCGGCTCTCCACGTGTTCATGCCATTGGAGTCGGAACCCTCTGGTCGCCACTTGCCCATGGCGTGGGGATGCGAGTGCCCCGATAGCGGTAGCGGACAATTCCCACTTCCTCAGGTCGAAACATCTCGAATCGACCGGCACGGATCTGCCAACCAGGCAGGAACCGCCGGACGAGCGTCCCCATGTTCAGGCCGACGTGCCGCTTGCGCAACCAGCCCACGATCCTCCAAAAGGCGAAGTGATCGAGATAGCCGAATGTGCGTGATGACACACCGTGCCTGAAGTAGTTGCACCATCCCCGCAGCACCGGATTCAGCTGGCGCAGCAGGTCGGCAAGTGTCCGATGTCGCCTGCGTCGGGTGATCGTCCGCACCTTGGCCATCACCGAGGCCAAGGCCTTCTTCGATGGATAGGTGTAGACGGCCCGCTTCCCTGTTCGGCTCCGCCAGCTCTGGCGCTGGATGTGCCAGCCGAGGAAGTCGAACCCCTCGTCGATGTGCCAGACCCTCGTCTTGTCGACCGAGAGGCGCGCAGGCCCATCGGTGCGAGTACATCGCCGACCTCGTCCCAGAGCGCTTCGGCGTCGACACGTGATCCGGTGATCATGACCACGAAGTCATCCGCGTAGCGGACGAGCCTCATGACCGAGCCACCGGCGCGTCGGTGCTTGCGGCGCGTCCACTCTGGTCCGAGCGATTCGTACCTGTGTGCGAAGTGCTCGTCCAGGGTAGACAGGGCGATGTTGGCCAGCAACGGCGAGAGGATGCCGCCTTGGGGTGTTCCAGTGATCGTCTCCCGAGAGACCCCATCCTCAGAAAGGATGCCGGCTCGCAGGAAGGCCTTCACCAAGGCCAGGATTCGCTTGTCTTCGATTCGACCCCGCACCCGGTCCATGAGGGCCGTGTGGTCGATCTCGTCGAAACATGCCTTGATGTCTGCCTCGAACACCCACTCGTAGTTCCGGTTGGGTGAGGCGAGGTAGTGGATCTCGGCGATAGCGTCCTGGGCCCGGCGCTTCGGGCGGAAGCCGTAGCTGCACGGCTTGAAGTCCGCCTCGAAAATCGGCTCGAGCACCAGCTTCAAAGACGCCTGCACTACCCGGTCGGTTGCGGTCGGGATGCCCAGGCGGCGGATCTTGCCCGACGCTTTGGGGATCGCCTTTTCCCGCACCCGTGTCGGAACGAATCGACGTGACTTGAGATCATCTCGAATCCCGCCGAGAAGCTCCCCGGCCCCAAAGACGATGGAGCGGGGGACCACTCCATCGACTCCGGCCGTGCGTGCGCCCTTGTTCGCCCGCACCCGGTTCCACGCAACAACGAGGAAGGCCGGGTTATAGACGAGGTTGTAGATGTCATCGAAGCGGCGGCCAGGGTCGGCCAACACCCATTGGTGCAGCTTCGTCTGCATCGTGAGTACCTCGGACTCGGCCTCATCGAGGTCGGGCCAGGGATCGCCGATATTCACCAGCGGACTCCCCACGCTGCATTGATGCTGCGAACACGCTGGACCCCTTCGCCATGTGACCGGTTTTCCCGGTCTCGGACTACTACGGGTCCTCCGTCCCGTCGTGGAGGCGTCGGCTGACGACGAGCCTTCCCGTCGACCGACTGGCTGTCGGCCGGAGAGGGGGCTTCCACGATGGTTCCCACGTTCACTCTTGAACCGCTCGACGGGGTTGGTGCCCAGCTATGCCCCTGCGACATCGCCACGACTACGCCGCAGGCTTTCACCGTGGCCTCCGAGTCGGCGACATCAACCGACTGTGGAGTTCCCCGCACGTTCGTGTGCGGGTGCGCGCTGCTACCCGGCCCAGATCCACCAGATTTGAGCCGGTGGCTCTCTTGAGAGGCGTTCAGTCGCTGGTTCCTCACGTACACCTTTCCGTCTTGCTTGCCGGACCCGACCGATCTGACGGTGCTGCGGCCGTCCCGGCGTTGTCGGGGCTGCTGTCCACCCTTCCTGGCGTCTCCCAGGTCAGGCTGCCCCCAGCTTCACCAACCCGCTGCGACAGGCTGGAGGAGAAGGTCTCTCACCTCCCCTCGGTGCAAGAACGCCTCGTGGCGCTCGACGTCCATCACCCACAAGCGATCGGGCTCGGAGGGATCGAAGGACCGCTCGACCAGGTCGTCAGAGGGCTCAGCACCGAGGTCCCGACGGGTGCACCCTCCCCGGCGACGCCGGTGAATGCCGGCGATCTGCGCCTGGCGCATCAAGCGTTCGACCCGTTTGCGCGAGCAGCGAACGTCTTGGCCGAGTCGCAGCTCGGCGTGGACCCGAGGAGACCCATAGGAGCGACGGCTCATGGTCCAGATATCGACGATGGTGTTAGAGAGATAGGCGTCCTCGAGGTCCTTGGCCCCCACGGGTTCGGCCTGCCACGAGTAAAACCCCGACGTCGACACCCTCATCACCCGACAGCAGGCCGACGACGGGCAGGTCGGCGCAGGCCCGAGCGATAAAGGTGTACGTCATTTTGGGCCCGGGAGCGTCTCCTTGGCGAAATATGCGGCCGCCCGCCGGAGGATCTCTACCTCCATCTGGGCGGTGCGCAGCTCACGACGAAGACGCACCAACTCGGCCCGCTCGTCGGTGTTGAGGCCCTCGCGGCGGCCGCCGTCGATGTCGTCTTGTTTCATCCACCGCAGCAGGCACGACGGGGCGATGCCGAGATCGGCGGCCACCTTGGCAAGGGGCTGGTCACCGGTCCGGGCCAGCTCGATCGCCCGCTGGCGGAACTCGTCTGGATAGCGCACTGGCATAAGGACATCCTTCCAAGCGACGCCTCTCGGCGCCTCATGTTCGGTGTCCGCCAAGGCGGGGAAGCTCAGTTCGTCCGGATCTCGACGACAGGTAGGGAGCGCTCAGGTCGAGGTTCGCAGCCGGCCGCGCCGAGCGAGGCGTGGTGACGTGGGTAAGCCGCTTCAGCCCACGCCCCATCAGCCGCACAGACAACGTAATGGCGGAGTACCAAAACGGATGGGCGGGTCCGCAGATCACGGTGCTCGGACCATCGCTGCTGCAACCCGACGAGCCGCCGCTCCCTCATGTCTTCAAGGGAGAGGGGCCATGTATGAACTCCCCCGGCCGGTGGCATGCCAACTTGCAGATCACCACCACAATCTTCTCCGGGTCGAAGGAGTGGTTGCTGCACTACGAGATCTGGAAGGCGACAGGAGAGTGGCGCGGCGGTGGAGACGAACCGATCTCAAGGTCAGAGGACTGACCAGTCCCGGTGCCTAGCGTCAGTTGGCCCGCCCTACGCAGCCGCGCCTGCGGAGTACGCCGATTGCGGGCCAGTTGTGCAAACGTGTTGACGGCAGGGTGCCTTCGGATGGCGTGCCGCTATAGCTAGTCTAGCTACTTCCCCCTGAAAAAGTCGCCGTAGATACCGCGATTTGAGCGCCGATCGATAAGGATGGCCCCGAACCGTAGGACTAGTACGGATCGAGGCCATCGTGTTGAGAACTGTAAACGCGCAGCCCACGTTGTGGGAAGCGATCCTCCCCGAGATGTGCCTCGGGATGCCGGCCGAGCTCGAGTCGGTCGACCGCCTGCTCGACGATCCGGCCTTCTTCGAGCCGTTCCGGGCGCACTTCCACGCTGCGCTCGGACGCCCGTCGGTTCCGATCGAGACGTATTTGCGGCTGATGTTCTTGAAGTACCGCTATCGCCTGGGCTTCGAGCCGTTGTGCCGGGAGGTCGCCGATTCGATCTCGTGGCAGCGCTTCTGTCGGATCCCGCTGGGCACGGCGGTGCCGCACCCGACCACGTTGATGAAGATCACCACCCGGTGCGGGTCATCCGCGGTCGACGGCCTGAACGAGGCGCTGCTGGCCAAGGCCCAGGCGGCCAAGGTCTTGAAGACCAACAAGGTCCGCGCCGACACCACCGTGGTCCCCGCCAACGTCGCCTACCCGACGGACTCGGGTCTGCTGGCCAAGGGCGTGGCCAAGATGGCCAAGAGCATCGAGAAGCTCAAGGGTGCCGGACTCGCCTCGAGGACCAGGTCGCGGGACCGCACTCGGATGATGCGGGCCCGGGCCCGCTCCATCGGTGCCAACCTTCGACGGCGCAGCGGCGAGGCAAAAGACGAGGTCATGGCCATCAACGCCGACATGGTCCGCATCGCTCAGGTTGCTGTCGACGAGGCCCAGCAGGTGGCGGCGAACGCTCTGCGGGCACTCAAGCACCTCGGTGACGCCGCCCCCAAGAAGGCTCTGCTCGATTGCCGGCGACTTGGCGATCACCGCCGGTCGGGTCGCCCAGATCGCCGAACAGACCGAGAAGCGTCTCCGTGGCGAAGTTCCCGACGGAGCGACCCGGTTGGTGTCGCTGCACGACCCCGATGCCCGCCCCATCCGCAAGGGTCGGCTCGGCAAGCCCGTCGAGTTCGGTTACAAGGCCCAGGTCGTCGACAACGAGGACGGCGTAGTGCTCGACCACAATGTCGAGGTGGGCAACCCAGCGGATGCACCGATGCTCGTCCCAGCGGTCGAACGCGTCGCCCGGCGGGCAAGGCGAATGCCCACGGCGGTCACCGCTGACCGCGGCTATGGCGAGACCGCGGTGAGAGAGCAGCTCGGCGCGCTCGGGGTGCGCACGGTCGTCCTTCCGACAAAAGGTAAACCGAGTGCGTCACGGCGCGCCGTCGAGAATCGAGCGCAGTTCCAGCGCCTGGTGAAGTGGAGAACGGGAAGCGAGGGCCGAATCAGCTGCCTCAAACGGGACTTCGGTTGGAGCCGGACACAGATCGACGGGATCGAAGGAGCACGCACTTGGTGCGGTTACGGGGTCTTCAACCACAACCTGGTGAAGATCGGAGCACTGACAACCTCCGAATAGGGCGAATCGAACCCAGCACCACCAGGACCGGAGTCGGAATTCACTGGACAGCACGACGCAGCGATACCCAGGGGGCCCGGCCTCACTTCGGGTTTTTCAGGGGGAAGTAGCTAAGCCAATCCGCACTCGAAGCGAGGAAGGAATGCGGTGATGGACTCGCCCCCCGGGTCAGCGCCTCTTTGTGGCTTCGCGGATCTCCTTGTGGGCTAGGTCCAAGCTGGAGCACGAACTCGTCAACGCGCGTCGCCAATGATCGAACATACACTCGGGCTGTTCCACCAAATCAATGAAGCCGGTGACCGGCTCGCTCCCGTGGTTGCTGATAGTTACAAATTGAGCTCGTCTTCTTGAGGGCCATGGCACTCATATACGGAAGAATGACGATTGAGGACCGCTTGACATTAGAGGAATGGTGTCGCGCCGCCCGGAGTCCGAGCGTGCCTGATCGCCTCGTCGACAAACAGGGACTGGCTTGCCTGATCCTCGGCACCTACGACGCTGAGTCCGATTGGAATCGGGAGACGATCGAGAGCCTTGGACAAGTACTTTGGTTGCTTCAGCAGAGTTATTCTGATTGCGCTTGCTGTTTGAGGAACCCTTGATCCCACATCGCGAATCAGGGCCGAGTCCTTCCCGGCCCATGATGTTTGACGAAAAATCGTTACACTCGAAGCATGTTCCGTGAGGCTTGGTCTGGCGACTTCGAGACTGCTATTCGTCTCTACCGACAGTTACAGCCGGAGGATCCAATTCAAGAAGACGGAAAAGACGGATCCGATGTGGTGGCGTTCGAACAGATTCTGAGTTCGACGGAAATGCCCGCCTCATGTATCGAGGCAAAGCTCGGCAACGATGGAGGCCATCAGATCCGGATGTATCAAATGGGCCGACCGAAGACCAACGGAGCTGGCTGAACGAACATACTCCGCGTCGTCATCGACGTAAGCGACCTCTGCCGGCTCAAGGCCGAGGCGGAGACAGAGTCTCCGGTACACCTTACATTCCGGTTTCCTGGCGCCGAGTTCTGCAGAGAAGAAGGCCCGCTCGCCAAAGGCAACGGCCGCCTGCGGAAAGACAGCATCGAGAAGTTCCTTCAGGAGGTATCCGTTGTTGGTGAGCATCGCCGTGGCGCAGTGGCGGGAGAGCTCGGCCACGATCTGAAAGACAAGGCGATTAGGTGCAATGGCCACCCGGCGGGACTGGGCCCACTGAGAGCGAGTCAGCGGATAGCCGATTAGCTCGGAGAAGCCGTCGAGGTACTCATCGGCCGATAGCTCGCCCCGTTCGGCTCGTTCCTCGAAGCCGGAAGCGAAGACGGCCTCGTAGATCTCTTGAGGCCTTCGGCCTGACCACGAGGAGAGCACGGACAGGCGGCGGTCGAGGTCGTAGCGGCACAGCACGCCGTCCATGTCGAAGACCACCGCTTTGATCCCTTCGACGGTCACGGCCGGGCAGGCGTTTCGACGAGCAGGTCCACCAGGTCCCGCTGCAGGAGAACCAGATCCAGGCGCTGCCCCCATTTGTCACCCACGCCGGGCATGCCGCCTACCTCGGTGAAGCCCAGCCGGGTATGGAAGGCGATCGACGCCACATTGGACGAGTCGACTCCGCCCACCATGACCCGCTTGCCCGCCCGAACGGCCTGTTCCATCAAGGACTCCAAGAGCCGGCGGCCCAGTCCACGACCCCAGTGACTCTGGGCCAGGAGGATGGTGTGCTCCGCGGTGAACCGGTACCCGGGCCAGCGGGTGGCGTCGCGGAAGTCCCCATAGCTCGCCCAGCCCACCACAGTCCCCGTGTCGTCCAGGACCAGAACCGGCTCGTCTCGCGCGCCCTTCTCAGCCAACCGGGTCGTCCCCTCCTCGAGGGTTTGGAGGCTCTCGGTTCACTCGTAGGTGGTGTCCATGAAGGCGTTGTGGATCGCCACGATGGCCGCCAGGTCTGACGATTCGGCGGCTCGAATCAAGACCACCATGTTACTATACGGCTGTATAGCTATGCCTCGTCAAGCCACCTTTGGATCCGTTGAGCTGGCGGAGGCCGGACTGGCCGTGGTGACCCGGGACGGTTGGAGCGCGCTCACCATGCGGGCGACCGCCGCCCAGCTCGGGGTATCCGCCATGGCCTTGTATCGGGTAGTCCCGGATTCAGACTCCTTGCAGAGGTCAGTGGCGGACCAGCTCGGGCGGGCCTTGCCGGTTCCCGACGACGGACTGATGGCGGCATTGGGGACATGGGCGCGGGCAGCTCATGATCGTTTGCAGGGCCTGCCCGGCGCGGCGGCCTACCTGTTGCGCAGTTGGACCGAGATCAGCTCCTGGTTGGCCATCGTCGAGGACTTCCTGCGGGTAGCCGCTGCCGAGGAGCTACAAGGCGAGAAGGCGGTCGGTGTGGTGAACGCCATCTTCGCTTACACGCTGGCTCGGGCTCAGCTACGGGACAATCCAAGCTCCGCGGGGCCCCGTCACTTGGGCCCGTTGATGGCGGATCCGGCTCGCTTCCCCTTCATCCGGGCCAACCTGTCCGAGTTTGCGGTCGCCCAACGCGAGAAGGCCTTCGCCTACGGACTGGACGCACTCTTGAAAGGACTTGACCAGAAGCGTGCGGATGCTTGAGCCTGACTGAGCAGATCCGCCACAGAGGCGCGGAGCGACCGTTCCCCGAAACGACGGTCTACGGCGGCCATGGCAGTGACCCACTTCAATCCTCGCTGTGGGCTGGGGAGGGCGCACCGTCAAAGGTGGGGGAGCGGTGAGGTTTCTCGGGACTCTGCGCTGACGGGACCAACACTGAGTGGTGCAGCGGTCGGGCGGTTGCATAGGCCAGGGCGACCGACCAGGCGATTCGTCGGGTCTGTAACCCGAAGGTCGCACGGTGGTCCAGGACCCCCGCCACTTAGCGGTCCCCGGTTCCACGCCGCACGACAGTATTTCGTGGCAGCAGGGGACCGGCGGGCCGTCGACTTCGGCAAACGGTTTCGCCTTTGGCACCTCAAGACCACCAAAGGCTTAGATCAGAGCCCCGGGTGGGACGGACATAAAGACACGTCCCCGAAAACGGGCCGGGGTAGAGAATCGGCGCGTGCGCCTGTACACCTCCTCGATCCGTGTGCTCTGCTCTATCTCAACGCTCCTGGCCGCTGACAGTCGGGATGGTGTGCGCCTCCGTCTAGGACTGCGCCGCATTCGGAACAGAGGAGCGCGGCCCAACAGGCGGGATCGCCACCCGCATCCGACTTCACTGAATCTGAAGGTCGCCCTGCGCCCGGCTTTGATTCACGATCCATCGCAGGTCTGCGTGGAAATACGGCCAAGAAGTCGATCGTGAAGCGGACGGACCCCATTAGCCGCACCTCGTGGTCGACCTCGGGGGGAACGGCTTGGCTCGATCCCGGCCCGAGCACGGCATCGATCGGTGGTTCGGTCGACATGATGAATCGCATGTTGCCGGTGTGGACGGCGATCCGACCCCACGTGCCGTGTCCCAGCCGGTGGGTCCGCAACAAGTTCTGCGGCACGGTCTGCTCGGTCCACTCAGGACTTGATCGAACGAAGTACAGGCCCTCGGGCATTTCCGCTCGGTCACAGAGCGTACAATGTAAGGGCATCCCAAGCCTGGCCGTCCGTTCTGTACTTTCGGTCACCCAGGCCCGGAGTTGGAATGGCGGACGGTGACGGACGTGTTGGTTGTGACCGCACTCGAGCTCTGCTACCCACTCGGGAACAGCGTCTTGGTGGTAGGCGGTAATGGCTCGTTCCACGACGGTCAACGCACTTCCGCGTTCTCCGAGAGCGACTCGGCTTCTATTCTACTTCGGTTTCGACCATTGGGATTGAGTCGGCGCAATGTGAGGACTCGTTCGGCGTGACGCTCTTCTTCGAGGAGTTTCTGGCGCGCCTCGAGGAGGTCGAACTGGGTGATGAGTCCGTCGAGATGGTGCATGTTGGCGCGGTCGACGACGGGAAGAACTCCGAGACCGAGGGCGGCCATGCGGTCGGCAACGGTGCGCAGGATCTCGTCGGGGTGTGCCACGACCAGCGATCGGATCATCACGTGACCAACTTGAGTGTCGGGTTGGTCCTTGCCGGCAAGTACGGCCGACCACGGAAGCACCCCGACCAAGCCGGCGTCGTTGTCGAGGACGGGGTAGAGGCGCTGGCGGCGTTCGGGCGAGCCCTCGGGGAGGGCCTGGTGAAGTTCGCGGAGCGCCCTCGTGGGTTCGACTGTGTAGATGTCCGTCTCCATGACCTCTCGCACGAAGGTGGCCTCGAGCGGGTCGACGGCGTACTCGCGGATGACGTGAAAGCCCCGCCGAGCCACTTTCTCGGTCAGGATCGAGCGTTTGAGCACCAGCACGCTCACAAGGTGAGCCACCGTGGCGGTGACCAGGAGAGCAAGAAGGCTGTTTTGGTCATGGGTAAGTTCGAAGGAAAACAC
Organism: uncultured Acidimicrobiaceae bacterium; assembly: GCA_963767195.1. Lineage (GTDB taxonomy): Bacteria > Actinomycetota > Acidimicrobiia > Acidimicrobiales > RAAP-2 > Bog-473. The sequence goes on from CAVYDA010000005.1 coordinate 128,205, forward strand.
GATGGCGGTGAAGGGGGAGCGAGTCACACCGCCCATGGACCCCGCGAGGCCGAGCAGTGCCCACACGCCGGGCGTGGTCCCGGGCAAGACATGACCCAAGATCCCGCCGATCGCCGCCCCCATCATCATGATCGGGGCCAGGATGCCGCCGCTTGTCCCGCTGCCGAGCGCACCCGACCAGATGACGAGCTTGACCACTAGCAAGAGAAACAATGCGCCGACGGCGAGCTGACCCAATAGTTCGGCGTGGATCGTGTCGTAGCCCACGCCGAGTGCTCGGGGATCGATCAAGCCGCCAACACCGATGAGGACCCCGCCGAGCATGGGCCACCACATCCAGTGCAGGTGACCGATGAGCCTCTTGAAGAGGTCCTCGAAACGATAGACGGCCTGGGTCATGACCCAGGCGCCGAGGCCGGTGGCGATGCCCACGGCAGCCGCGCCGAGCAGAACCACGCCGCCGAGCGGGCCGTGGGCTGGGACAGGGAAGAGCGGTTGGGGCGAGACAAGGCCCGTACTCGCCATCACCATGCGCAAACCGTCTGCGGTCGCCGCGGCCAGACCGATCAAAACCATCGAACGTGGCCTGAACTCGAAGGCCAGCAGCTCTACCCCGAAGAGCGTGGCGGCCACTGGGGTGCCGAACACGGCGCTCATGCCGGCCGCCGCCCCGGCCACCAGGAGGGCACGTCGTTGGGCGGCCGTCAGATGAAAGAGCTGGCCCACGACGGATCCAATGGCGCCCCCGGTCAAGATGATCGGTCCCTCGGCGCCGAATGGACCACCGGTGCCGATGCTGATGGCACTCGAGATGGGCTTCAAGATGGCCAGGCGTGGCTGCACCCGGCTGCCATTGATCAAGATGCGCTCCATGGCTTCAGGGATGCCGTGTCCGCGGATCTGCTCGGAGCCGTACCGGGCCATCAGCCCGACAATGAGACCGCCACCGATAGGGATGATGATGGCGATGGCTCCGAGCCTGTTGGCGTTGGGTGAGACCAAGTGGACGCTGAGGCGCTGGTAGTAGAACAGATTGGTGAAGAACCCGATCATGGAGAGCAGCGCGAACGAGATGCCTGCCCCAAGAGCTCCGATGAGAATCGCCAAGGGTACGAGCCGCAGGATGGCGGGAGTCGTGGTGAAGTCTCCGAGTGTCCGCTCGGCCGCGTGCGCAGGTCGGAGATCGCGACCGACGACGGATGTCTCGTCGCCCTCGAGGGCGCCAACAGGACCAAGGGGGCGACCTCCAACACTATCCACCCCGGGATCGGGGACAACCCGTCTCTGGGGGTTCAGCTCTGGTGTTACAGCACCAATGGCGGCCGCCTCGTCCGAAGAGGAACCGGATTCGAAATCCCGTTCCATCATCGCCCAGCCAGACCATCGGCATCTGGATGCGAGATCGCACAAAGAGGGAGATCGTCGGCTGTGCCGAGGCGCGCAGGATCGGTCCAAATATTCATCGTGATACGATGATATCGTGGACGGCGTGAGCCTGCCTGACGACAGCTATGCCCGTCTCTTGGCTCTGCGGACGGGCCTGCGCCACTTCGAGCGCTGGAGCGAGCAGCAAGCACAGGCCGCGGGTTTGACCCCTGCTCAACATCAGTTGCTCCTGGCCATCCGCGGCCACGGAGACCCCCGCGGGCCCACGATCGGCGAAGTCGCGGACTACCTGCTCTTGCGCCACCACAGCGCCGTCGGCTTGGTCGACCGTGCTGACGCCGCCGGGCTTGTCACGCGGACGAGAGATCCGATGGACCACCGGGTCGTCCGCATTCAACTCACCAAAGTCGGGGCCAAACGCCTTGAGGCACTCTCGACCCTTCATCTCGAAGAGCTCGAACGCCTCGCCCTCAAACTCCCCGGAGCGTGGCGAGATTTGGCGCCGGTGCAACGACCGCACGGTTTCCCGGGCGCCCCTTCTACAAAGGAGCAATCCAGTCCTGCCCCCGTCAGCGTTGAGATCGCCCGTGTGTACGATCACGTCGCCAAACGATCGGCCCAGCGCGTCCTCGTCGACCGGCTCTGGCCTCGCGGGATCGCCCGCGCCGACGCCCCTTTTGAGACCTGGATGAAAGACGTTGCCCCGAGCAGCGAACTCCGCAAGTGGTACGGGCACAAACCAGAGCGCTTCGCCGAGTTCGCTCGACGTTACCGCCGCGAGCTCGGCAACGCGACGTCGTACGACGCGATCGCGAAGCTCCGAGACCAAGCATCACGAAAGCCCACCGTTCTTGTCACCGCGACAAAGGACCTTGAACATTCAGGCGCGGCCATCCTCCAAGGGCTTCTCGCCAGTAGCTGAGCGTTCAGCGTTGGGCTGAAACAGACGAACCGTCCGCGCCAGGGAGCACGTGGTGCTGGTGTAGGGCGTGGAGGGGATGGAGCAGGTGTGGGTGGTTGCAAGAGGGACACGACCCGATGGGCTCCGATCTCGACGTGATGCACAGGTGTCCGCAACGTCCGCAGTGGACGACGTGGAAGAACACACCAAGGCATCCCAGTAGGCCGACGTAAAGCCCGGCCATCGTCACAATTCCCAGAGCCAACGCCAATACCGCAACCAGAACTTCGAGGATCACCAATTCTCTTCGCCTCCTCCTTTTTTCTCTCGTGGACAGATTATATCGTGATAGGATATCACCGACAAGAGCCGGCCCGTTTTCGGGATCACTGCTCCAGCTCGCCTCCAGGAGAACGCCCAGTGAGCGCTGCCAACCCGAAAAACATTGACAGGTTAGTACTTTCGTACTAATTATAGCTCATGAGTACTAAACGCTTCGAGACGGGAACACCGACGTTCACCCGATCGGCACGCCGAACCCAGCTGGTGGAGTGCACCATCGCCGCGCTGGCCGACCTCGGCTACCAGCAGACGACCGTGGCAGAGGCGGCCCGGCGCGCCGGCGTGAGCAAGGGGGTCGTGACCTACCACTTCCCGGCTCGAGACGATCTGATCTGGGCAGTGGTCGCCGACGTCTTCGCCTCCATTACGGCTCACGTCGGGGTTCGGATGGAGGGAGCCGCGTCCAATACCTTCGTGGCTACCTACATCGGGGCATGGATCGACTTTTTCCGAACTCAGCGCACCGCCATGACGGCCATGGTCGAGATCTGGATGAATTTCAGGGACGGCGATGGACGACCCCACCTCGGCGTACACACGATGGGAAACGAACGGGCTCTGGTTGAGGCGGCCCTGCTAGCAGGGCAGGCCGACGGAACGTTCACCGACTTCTCGACCAGCGTCGTCGCGGTCACCCTAAAGGCGGCACTGGATGGGCTTCTGGCGCAATTGGCCGCGGATCCTGGACTCGACCTCGATGCCTACGGCGCCGAATTGATCGCTCTCTTCGAGCGAGCCACGACGGTCGCACCAACCAGAACGTCCCCGTCTCGGCGCATTCGCACAACCACAACCCAAAAGGAGACACTGCCATGACTCAAGCGCATCACGACGTGCGCATCTCACGTCCGATCGAGGACGTTTTCGACTTTCTCGCCAACGGCGCCAACAATCCCCGTTGGCAACCACTCGTCGTCATCACCGTCCCGGACGGAGGGTTCCTCGGGGTCGGCTCCACGTTCCGCCAGACCGTGCGACACCCCCTCGGCTACAAGGTCTCGTCTGACTACCGCATCATTGGATACGAGCGCCCACACCGGCTGGCACTCAAGGTGACGTCCGGCGGTCCGTTCCGCCCCACACTGAGCTATGCGCTGAAACCGGCCGGCGCCGAGGAGACTGATGTGCGCTGCACCCTCGAGTACCGCCCGAGCGGAATCGGCCGGTTGGCACTGACTGGGCTGGCACTGCTCCATCCGCTCTTCGCGTGGGAGGCATCGTGGGTGGGCCGGGCCCGCGTGCTCCTCGAGCCGACCAACCAGGCGGCCTAACCACGCGGGTCAGCGCCCGATTCGCGTCGCCGCACCCTCGAGACGAGATGTGCAACGGCTCGACCCGAGCGATGTGCAGACCGCCAAGAGGATCCTCGAACATGTTGCCGAGCAATCGAGATCCGTACGCGCCGATCGCTCGTCGTAGCAAATCAATAAAATGTCTGGATCCAACGACTGTAGTTGGGCTGGGTATTGAGTTGAGTATGGGCGGCAGCGGAGTGCGGCCTCGACCGCTTTGTCGACGATCTTCGCTCTGCTGTTGCCTCCCTCTCGGTAAGATTGCCCATTTGAATCACCTTCGCCGATTTCGATGCATCCGATCAGGACGCCACAACGGGCAACCTGCGCACGCCAACCGCCGATGAGCAAGGTGAGGCATGACCAACACTGAACTGGACGCAATCCCGACAGTCGGCTGGATAAGCCTCGATCGGGTTGACCAGGCTGGCCATCGACAAGGCCACTGATGCTGTTCGTCAAACGACGGCCCTCGACCTCCCCGGTGGTCTCGCCCGGCGGGCTGACCACGCCGGTGGCGCTGTCCTGGGCCTGTTCGGTCGGGGCACGTCCGGCTGAAGACCTATTAGGAGCGACCATGACCACGCCCACTGCCCCTCCGGCCACAACAACTGATGTGGATCGGCATGTCAAGTAGGTACACGTAGGTTCTTTTCGGGCGCGCCGAACCAGGGGTTCGGCGTTGGAAGCTTCCTGGCAGGCGGCGGGGCCCAGCGTCAAGGTTCGACTCACCGCCTTGACGCTGGGAGGACGGCTGCTACGTCACCCCGAGTCGATGGGGGGCGGACGAATGAGATCTTGACCATGCGCCGGGAATGAGTGCGTCGGCTGTCCGCCACTCTGATGTACGCGGGTTTTCACCGCAGGTCGGCGATGCGCAGGACGGTGCCCCTCACTAGAAGCGCTTCCTCCGGTGCTGGAGGGTTGCATAGTTGATCCGGGGATCTTCCCTGCCACGGCGGTCTCCCGGCACATGGTGAAGGCCTCGCTCGTCTTCTGGCCGACAAAGACAGCGAGCTGGACGGTCATTGCTCTTTACGCGGCCATCTCGGCCCACAAGAACCCGCTGAGTTCACGGGCGATGGCAGTGACGACGATATTGCGAGAGGTCTTGCGCTCGGCCAATCGACGGAACTTGGTGCACAAGTGGAGCTGGGCATGCCAAGCCCGGGCGACGGTGCCGGGCGAACAGCGCTGCTGGCGTTTCTCGATGACAGGGCCGACGCGGGGTCGGTATTGATAGGACCAGGCGGATTCGACCAGCTGAGTCCGAAGGTGGGTGTTGCCGGCCTTGGTGATCCGCCCGCGGCGCGTTCTCTCGCCACTCGAGTATTCAGAAGGGACCAGGCCGCAAAAGCCCATGAGCGAGGTCGCCCGGGGGAAGCGCCGCCAGTCACAGACCTCGGCCGAGAGGGCAAGTGCTCCGAGCTCGGTGACACCCCTATAGGCCGAGAGCCGTGCGACCGGTTCAGCGAAAGGTCCATGCTCGAGGTAGCACTTGAGGTCGGACTCGACGGCGCTGAGATGCGCATCGAGGTCGGCGACGATGGCGCGGTAGTGCGAATAGGTCTGATCGAGAGCGCGATCTTCGAAGCGCCGACTCATGAGCCAGCGCTCGTGGGCCATCGTCCAGGCGCGGCCCTCTCGGAAGACCTCTCCGTGGCGCAGGAGGAATTTCGAAAGTCGATGCCGGCAGCGGGTGCGGTCGATGACGAGGTCCGCCCGGGTGCGGGCCAGATCCCGGATGGCCTCCTCGGCGTCGCTCGGGATATGCACCGCCGTGAGTTCGCCGGCCCGGTAGAGCTGGGCAAGTCGACGGGCGTCGCGCTTGTCGGTCTTGACCTTGGAGCCGGGGGTGATGGGAATCAAGGAAGGGGCGATGACCTCGGTCGAGACCCCGAGCTGCTCGAGCAGGCGGGCCAGCCCATAGCCGGTTGGGCCCGCCTCGTAGCAAAGGCGCACGGTCTTGGGGTCCTCCAGCGACTTGACGAAGCGCCGGACGCTGGGCTCATCGTGGAACCAGCGATCCAGCACCGGAGTTTCAATGCCCGGAGCGAGCACCGCCGAGGTGATCGAATCCCGATGGACGTCGAGGCCTACCCAGGTCGTGTTCGGGGAGGCAGAATTACGTTTGGACACGGTCGGCTCCTTCCGCATGCTGGCTCGGCCCACGTCGTCGTGGGCAACCCACGTCATATGCGGATTGAGCCGGCCGATCCATTGTCACTAGGGCCGCTCGCCGGCATCCGTTCGGCCCGCCTGACCCACTGTCGAAGTGTCTCGTGGTTGATCGCCAGCTTCGCCGCGATCGACTCGATGGCTTTCCACTGCGAGGGGTACTCGCCTTGGTGATCGAAGACCATCCGCACGGCCCGCTCCCGGACCTCAGGCGGATGGGGACCCCGTCCCGCCTAGCTCTTCTCTGGCATTGCTCCATCCTCAAGAGAAGGAGCAGTCACCAATCCCGGGGCGGTTCATCGCGTCGTTGGACTGTGCGCCGGCAAGACCGGCCCCGACACAGATGACACCGACGTGGCACACCGTCGCCCAAGCCGCGGTCACGGCGGACCATCTCTTGAGTTTTGTCGTGCTCAATCCTGTATTCGTTCGGGGGGGAGCGCGTCGTCGTGTGACGCTACCGGCCTCCTGAAGGTTCGAATGCTTCCGAACGCCAGTTGGAGAGCCAGGATTTGTGGCAGTCTCCAAGGAACCCCAGGACGGTTCAGTCTGGGTACTGGGGACTGTGATGGTGCAAGGTCAACGCACCGAGGACGCGCCCAATCTGGCGCCTTCGGCGTGAGCTATGCGGTCTTCAGTTCCGTGTTCGTCAGATCTGTCGCGGGGACGACTTGGACCATCCGGGGTAACGCAGTGTGACCTGTGTTCTCGGCGACATCTTCGAGGGATCGTCCGGCTGGTTCGGGAAGGAGTCGCGTTACGGCGAAACCGATCACCGCCGACACGCCGGCCACTGCGAGAAGCCCCCGCAAGCCAATATGGTCTTGCAGCACCGGGACGAGGAACACCCCGACAAAGGCCCCCAGCTTGCCGACGCCGGCCGCCACGCCATGGCCGGTGGTGCGCATGCTCACAGGGAAGACCTCCGAGGGAAGCACAAACGTCGTCATGTTGGGCCCGAACTGGATGAAGAAGTAGCTCAGTCCGAGGATGGCCAAGAAGGGTGCCACCTGCTGGGTCAATGCCGGCACGACGGCCAGCACGACGAAGCACACCGCCATGACGGCGAATCCAATGAACTGCAGCCGTCGGTGACCGATTCGGTCCATTTTCTTCACGGCGAGCAGGTAGCCGGGCACGGCGAAGACGACGAACATGCCGAGCGACCACAACAACTTGGTCTCCAGCGTTGCGGTGGGGTCCACTTCTTTCAAGATGGCGGGCAAGGAGAGGGTGTTCCCGTAGTAGGCGTAGTCGAAGAGGAACCAGGCGCCAGCCGTCCCGAGCAAAAGCTTGAGCATGCGTGGATCCCTGAGGAACGCGCCCAGCTTGAGGCGCCCCGAGACGGAACCGGCCCGAGCGGGCTCGGCGATGACGCCTTCGGTGAAGCGCTCCAGATCACCCGCGGCCCGTGCGTGCTCGCCCCGAACCTGTGCGAGATAACGGGGCGACTCGGGCATCTTGGACCGCAGATACACGACGGCGGCGGCGGGAACAGCACCGAGACCGAGCAGGATGCGCCAGGTCAAAGAGTCTCCGATGCCAGACGACAGCAGTATCAGCGCCACAAGTGGACCAACGATCAGACCCAACGCCTGCATGGAGAACACCAGACCCACGAGGCGTCCCCGGTCATGTCGGTTCGAGTACTCGCTCATGAACACGGCGGAGACGGGATAGTCGCCGCCGATCCCCAGGCCCAGGACGAGTCGAGCGATCACCAAAAAGATGAAGCTGGGAGCCAACGCCGAGGCAACCGCTCCGAAGATCATGATGACGGCGACGCTCACGTAGACCTTCTTGCGGCCAATCACATCGGCGATACGACCGAAGGTGAAGGCGCCTACAAAGGCACCGAGGATGGCGGCTCCGGTGACCCAACTCGTCTGGGTCGTGCTGAGGTGCCACTGCGTGGCCACCAGGGCGGCCGCAGTACCGATCACGAACAGGTCGTAGGCATCGGTGAAGAACCCGACGCCCGAGATGATTACCGTCCGTCGGTGGAACCTGCTCGTCGGGGCCTCGTCCAAGAGATCCTCGACCGTAGGACGGTCTTGAGCTGGGAGTTCGGGTCTCCCTGTCGCGACGGACTGGTTGCCCGCAGGCTTCCCGGAGCGCACGCGCAACTCTTGCCGCCTCCGGTAACCCCGAAACCACAACTAGGTGAACGTTACGCGAACACTTCGCGAACTCTTGGAAAATCCTCCAGCTAATCTCGGTTGGCATGGAAGCGGGACCATCGGAGATCGAAGCCATCGAAGGTCGGGTCACCCGATTGTTTGCCTTGGTGTCAGAGGCCTTGGCCGGCGCTACCGAAGCCTTGCTGGGCAACGACGTGGCCCTTGGGATGGCGGTGGTCGAAGGCGATCAGTCGGTCGATGACCTGACCGCCGAGGTCGAGCTCTTGGTATGGCCCCAGCTCGACGTCGAGAGCACACCCGGCGCGACGCTGCGCCATCTGGTTGGGGTCCTCTTGATCCTCCCCGAACTCGAGAGAAGCGGTGATCTGGCCGAACACATCGCCCAACGGGCGGTCACGAACATCGGAGCAGAAATGAGTCCCCTGAGTCGAGGAATCGTCCAGCGAATGTCCGAGGTCGCCCTCGAAATGTGGCGAGACGCCGCCGACGCCTACGCCGACCGGGCCGCACGAGCCAGTGCGCTCACCGAGGATGACGAGGAGATCGACATTCTCCATGATCGGCTGACCGGTGAAATCGCCGCTGGGACGATGCCCACCGCCGTCGGTGCCCAAGTCACGCTCGTCGCTCGCTTCTACGAGCGGCTCGGCGACCACGCCGTCAACCTTGCTCGTCGCATCGAGATGCTGCATGGCTCAGCTTGAGGATCAAGGTCACGAGCGGCGAACCACCGTGGCTCAGTCGAGCCTTCCAGGGTCTCGGCTCCGACACAGCCGTTCGGCCATAGTGAGAACTTGGCTGACTCGTTCGCCTCCCGCTTTGCAGCTGTGCGCTCACGATACGGTCCCCTCGTGTGGGGACTCGACCCCTCGGGGCCGATTCTCGATTCCTGGGGCTGAGGGATACCCCGAACGGTCTCGATCGCTTCGCTGACCTCGTGCTTGAGGCGGCGAGCGGGACAGTGGGACTCAAGATACAGGCGGCCTTCTAGGAGCGACATGGCTGGGAGGGGTTCCGGACTCTCCAGCGTCTGATCTCAGAAGCGCAGAGCGCCGGCATGTTGGTGATCGTGGACGCCAAACGGGGCGATGTCGGAACCACCAACGACGCCTATGCCGAGGCCTACTATTTGAGGGTCCCGTCATCGCGAAAGGGATTTTGGCCGCCGATGACGCGCGGCGCGCGGTTGACTATGGAGCGTCGGCGATAGTTGTCTCCAACCACGGTGGCCGCCAGCTCGACGGGCGCCAGCGACCTCCGCCGCGCTACCCGACATCGTCAAAGCAGTCGGAGATGACGTCGAAGTGTTGGTCGATGGAGGTATCCGTAGCGGGGCCGACGTCGTACCGCGGTCGCCCTCAGAGCTCGCGCAGCCATGGGAGCGCGAGCCTGGGCCTACGGCCTCTGTGCCGCCGGTCAGTCAGGGGTCTCCCGCGTGCTTACCATTCTTCGCGAGGACATCGATCGAACTCTCCGACTAATTGGTGTCGGCTCGGTTGATGACCTCGACCCATCCGTCTTCGGTCTTCCCACGGAGTGGCCTAGGTGATCGCACCACGATTTCAGTTCGCCAAGTACTGGGGCACCCTCGATAGACTTCCGCGGTAAGCGGTTGCTCAAACATTAAGGAGAACAGTGGCAGACGTAGCAAAAGAAGTCTTTGGTCGCGACTATTTCGCAGTTGACCCAACAAAGTGCGTTCTCTTAATTGTGGATATGCAGAACAGTTTTATCGCAGAGGATGGAGTGTTCCGCGTTCCAAAAGGTGCACAGATTATTCCGAAAATCGAATATTTAATCTCATATTTCCGTTCCGAAAAACTCCCTATTATCTGGACGCAAGCCGATCATAGCCCACCTGCCGGCGGACTCATATTGGAGCGCTATCCAATTATAAAGGAGACCAAGGAATTGTGGAAGGGGGACAAGAGCTTCGAGCTGTTCGAAGGCATTATGCCACCGCTAGCAAATGAGATCATACTTATTAAGCATAAGTATGATGCGTTTCACGATACCGAACTGGACACAATATTAAAGAATCTCAATAAGGACACGCTCGTAATAACCGGAGTTACGACCGAGGTCTGCTGTGAGTCAACTGCACGCGGAGCATTTTCACACGAGTACAAAGTCGTATTTCTGCGCGACGCGACAGCGGCTACCGAGCCCGAGTTCCAGGATATTACCTGCGATAGAATCGAACTATTATTTGCGCGCGTAATCAATACGGATGAACTGATTGATCTCCTCAAAGAGGGTGGTGATATCTGATCTACGAGGCGGGCACTACGTTGTGCGTGGAAAGGATGGAGGATTCGCAGCCGCAGGCGCAGCCGCAGAAGCGCGTCCCGCTCTCAGGCGATCGCGAGATTCGCTCCCGGTTCCGACTACAGATGTCCGCGCCAGCGCGTTTGTTGGCGTCCGCCGTGCGTTCGCGCCACGGGGGCAACTCGACGTGGTAGACGACGTCCTCGTTTCTCTGGGAGCCTAAATATTCTTGCGGGCGAGGTTAGGACCCACCTAAGACTAGCTGGTGCTTCAGATTTGCCCGCATTGATCCTGCTTCATGATGGGGCCTACGGTACGGATGCGCAGCTTTGCTGGGATCATGTACAACAGCGACTGGCGGATGACTTCTTCGTAATCGCCCCGGTTCTACTGGGGTGGGCAAGACGGACAAGATCGTGCATTTCGATCGCTCTCCCTACTTTTGTTGCTTGAGCTTGCCGCCACAGCCTCTGCGGCGGGCGGTACCGCGTCAGCCGATCGAGCCGCAGGCCCCGACCGTCGATAGGCTTTCGTCGGCAACGAGCGAGGAGGCGGAACGATGGCGCACCGGTTAGGCATGTTGCTGGGTCTTCTTCTTGTGGTTGCTACGTGCCTTCTTGGTCCGGCGGCTCCGGTCTCCGCCCAGTCGAGCTGGTCGGTCGTGCCCCTGTCGGTCAGCGCCTACACAAGTTCGCTGCTCCGCATCTCCTGCGGTGGACCTTCCTTCTGTGCCGCGATCGGACATACCCGAGGCAGCGGAGCAAACGCCCTCTATCACCCGCTGATTGAGTGGTGGAACGGAAACACCTGGAGTCGCATGCAATCGCCAGCCGTTCCTGGAGTGAACGTTTATCTCCAAGCGGTGAGCTGCACGAGTGCGAAGTTCTGCATGCTCGTGGGCAGCACGGTGACACCATCGGGAATGATCTCGTCGCTCACTGAACAATGGAACGGCACGCGATGGAAGATCGTGCCTAACGCCGCTGAAGGCGAGACCGCAACCGGAATCTCGTGTATCGGGACGACATTCTGTGCCGTGGTCGGCTACACCGAGATCGAGGAACACGCAACCACCTTCGGTGAGATCTGGAACGGTATGTCGTGGACAGCAACCCCGACTCCGAGTCCGGGAACGGCCTACACGGTTCTCAATGGAGTGAACTGCTTGAGTTCTTCGACCTGTGTGGCGGTAGGTGTTGCGTCCAACAGCGGCTCGCCTACCCAGTACGCGTTGTCGCTCGCCCTCGACTGGAGCGGCTCGACATGGACGCAGTTCCCGAGCCAGAACGGACCAGACCCAGGCTCGGAGAACGTCCTGACGGGAGTCACCTGTCGGAAGACGCTGGGCAGCTGTACAGCGGTCGGGTGGTATGAATCACCGACGCCAGGATCTACCGAGCAAGGAGTCATCGAGTCCTGGACTCCGACCGGCTGGACCATCGTGTCCAGCCCTCAGGCTCCGGGAGGAGCCAACACTTTCTCTTCGGTGTCCTGCCCTCGTGCAACCCGTTGCACCGCGGTCGGGACCGTCTCCAATACTGGAGAACTGATTGAAGAATGGAACGGTACGGTTTGGACCATCTCTCCAGGTGCTGTCGTTCCCGGGACGGCGCAAGACGTGCTCGGCGGAGTGTCATGCACCCACAAGATCTGCTTCGCAACCGGCACATGGGCGATCAGCCCAGGAGTAGCGCCACAGCACGCACTCCTCATCACGAGCGCCGTCGGCTAACCTCGTGAATCTACCTGACGAGAGTTGCGTCCTCTACGGCAAAGGCTTCGCTCCAGCGGCACACGCCTGCCGCGCCGAGATGCTCGCATCCTGCATGCTCTGAATCCCTTGACCAATCTGCCCCGTCGGACTGGCCCTCCACACCGAATCACGGACGACACCCGGAGGGAACACTGGTCGCGCTGCGGGATTCACTTGCGGGCGAACACAGTGCTGACTGCTCGACTCATGCCGATGAGATCCGGGTGGCGATGCATATGGACCACATCGTAGAGATCACGCGGCCGGCAGCGTTCGGCCAGCGGTCGCAGCTTCTCTCTGAACAATTCGGCAGCATGGGCAAACGGGGCGACGGGTCGATCAGAGAACGGCATCCGGGCATCTTCGAGATCCGGGTCGCCATCAGCATCGACCCGCGTTCCGGACGGACGGTGCAGCGGTCCTTCAGCTTCCACGGCTCGAGAGGGGAGGCCGAAGCTCGCCGCCGAGAGGTGGCGGAAGAGTTCGCCAAGTACAGGGCGGCGCGAAGATCCTCACCGTTCCTGACCGTCGGTGAGCTCATGGAGCGCTTCGTCGCCGCCCCGCACGACTGGCGGCCGGCGACGCTGCAGTCGTCCGCCTGGATGGCCGAGGTGATCGGCAAGGACCCGATCGCCTTAACCTTGATCATTCTTCCGGCCCCGGCCGCGGCGGCTTTAACTCTGTCGATCGTCTCGAGGTGTGGGGAACGGAGCTCTGAGCGCAGGGGGACGTGAAGGATCCCGTTCGCTCGTTCGATCTTGCGCTGTCACGCCCTGCGGGATCGCTTCGGGGTCGGGCGCCGGGACCCGACGAGTTATGGGAACGCCGTGCGCAGACGCGCAAATGCGGTGGCAAGTTCGCTGGCCCAAGGCCAAGTCTCGTCGAGTCGCAAGATGAGGTCACGGCCGCGGTGGACGAGAATGGCGGCGACGTGGAGCACCCGGTAGCGCATCGTCTTGGGTTCGGCCTTGGCCAGGGCACCGTCGAAACACGTAATCTGGCTCCAGGCCAACAGTGCGCCGGCGATCAGTGACACCGCCACCCAGGCCTCGTTGGCGCAGAAGCCGTCAAAGGGCAGGTTGGCCAGCCCGCAGGCCTTCCAGCAACGCACCCGGTCCTCGACGCGGGCGTGGCCGCGGTGGCGCAGCTCGAGGGCGGCGATGTCTTCCCCGTCGGTGTTGGTGATGAAGCAGGTGTGCCGCCAGCCGGCGCAGGTGTCAAAGAGCGAGAGCTGGGCGCCTGGGTGCGGGCGCTCCCGCCGAGAGATGACCCGCATGCTCTCGGGCCAGCCCTTGACCTCGTAGAGCTCGGTGAGCTCGATGACCTCGGCGCCCTCTCGGATACCCCCGTCGAGCTCTTTCGCCCGCACCCAGCCCTCTTCTTGGGCCAAGAGAAGAGCATCACGAACAGAACCACTGATGGGAAAGCCGATCGAGTACTCGAAATTGGCATCTGAGAGGGAGGAAACGAAACGATGCGAGGCACCGGCCGAGTCGGCCCGGACCAAGATGGGGTGCACGACGAGCGCGGGTTCGTCGCCTTCTTCGTGGCCGAGCGCGTATTCAGCGGGCACGGCACGGACGGCCTGCTCGAGCACTTCGAGGTGGTCGTCGGTGTTGCCCGGGGCGGCGTTGCCCGGGCGCAGCATGGCGGCCAAGGTTTCGTTGGTGTTGTCGCACCACACGGCGATGGGGTTGAACCCGAAGCCGTGCTTGTAGGTGGGCGCGGCGTCTTCCTTCTCCGAAAAAACGTTGAGCAGGGTCGAGTCGAAGTCCCAGATCATCGGGCCCACCGGCGGCTCCACCGACCAGACACGCTCGCGCCCGGCGGCCAACGCCACCGGGATCGCCCGCAACTCCGCTGCAGTCGTGGCGTGCACGGCCCGCCAGGCGGTGGCAACCGAAGCCACCGGACCGAACAGCTCCTCTTGTTCTTTGAGCGCCGCGACGTCGGCCAGGCAGTCCGCGCCGTCCGCAATGGCGACGCCGAGATGGGTGAGCACGACGCCGGGATCATGGGTGTGCCAGTTGATCCCGCAGTCCGCCATGGCGAGCGACATGGCCTCGGTCAACCCGCTGCGATCGGCCAGTTCAGCCAGCAGTGCGGCACCGGCATGGCTCACCAAGTTCTTCCCGTCGGGTATCACTTTGGCCCGACGGACCGAGCGACTACGGTGCACTTTCAAGGAGCTCTCCTCCTGGTTTGATTTGGTTGCTGTGGTAACAACCATTCTTCCAGGCAGGAGAGCTTTTTACGCGGACGCGCGCACCGCGCGATCAGGGGCCGCGCGAATTATCGAGGTTAAGTCATGACGGCGTGGCCCAACCGCGCAGCTAGCCCTGCCGGGTTCGGCATACTGGTCCTATGACGGACGACGCCACCAGCCAGCTCCTCGGCCGTTTCGTCGGTTCTGTCCAGCCGGTCGTGCCGCTGGTCTCGGTGTGGGCACATGGGTCGCTAGCCGGAGGTGACTACCAGCCGGGGCGCAGTGACCTCGACCTGATCGCGATCCTCGATCGGCCGTGCACGGCGGCGGAACAACAACATCTCGGGGAGGTGCACGAAAGCCTGGGAGGTGCCTTCGCGCTCGCGTCGAAGCTGCACTGCAGCTATTGCGCAGCGGGGGAGCTGCATGATCCCGCGCACTTCCACCTCACGTGGGCGCATGAAGAGTTCATGCACCGGCGAGTTACCCCGGTCGCCAGGCGCGAGCTACAAGACTTCGGGCTCGTCTTGTATGGCGAGGCGCCAGCGGCCCTGCTTCCGCCGGTGACTGGCGAGCAACTAGCCGAGTTCGTGGTCCAGGACCTGAAGGGCTTCTGGCTGCCGTCACTGGACCACCCGGAGCGGTGGGACCGTGACATATGGGTCGACCTCGGCCTGCTGACCTTGGCCAGGGCAACGGTGGCTTTGCGGGACGGCAAGCTGATCACCAAGGCCGAGGCTCTGTGCGTGCTTACCGAACTCGGTGCGCCTGCAGAAGTCGTAGACGACCTTAGGCAGCGGCGGTACGGCGACCCCGATCCCGCCTCACAGCAGTGGATCGTCCGGCGGGCGCAGTTGACGCTCACCTTTCTGCGACCCGCGATCGAACGGCTCGTAGCACAATGGCCGCCCAGCACCGGCTGATCATGCAGCAGATCGAGGCATGCCATTAACGTGCCATTAGCCGTGGTGGCCCAGGGGCGTTCACGGTCACTCAGGAGTGGCGTTCACACTAGGTCAGCAGGCTAAGCAGGCCCAGCGGTTGCACTTCCCAAGCTGAGTCGCGACGCTGATTGTCCGGCAGGGCGACCTCCTCGGCGCCCAGCAGGCGGCCGGCTGGCCATCGCGACGCGTCCACGACGCTGCGCAACTGTGCACACTCCCTGCCCCTCGAGGATCAAGTGGCCGCGGACACAATCGAACGGGTGCTCCTGAATGCGAGCCTCGCCAAGAACTTCTGAAGAGTGGCGATGACCGAACTAGGAACTTGTTCGTGCAGGCGATCCTGCGCTCAGATCAGCGGGGGCACCAGCGACGAGATCGGGATCTCCAAGACGGTATTGATCGCCTCGGCGAGCGCCACGGCCGGTTGCCAACCCTGGGCACGGGCGACGCCGGCGCCGTAAATCAGGACCGGCGCCGACGCAGCCCGGATCGACTCGGCGACCTCAGCCAAGCTTGATTCAGCTGTCGGCGGCGTCGAGGCTCCGCGCACATCCCTCATCCTGCGCAATAGTCGCAGCGGGTTGTCGAGCGGGGCAACGAACCCGTGTCGGCGATAGAAGCCGGCAGCCTGCTCATCGAGCGCGTCCACGACGATGAGCCGGGCACCGGCGGCCTCGCTGCTTGCCGAGGCTCTGCGCACGGCCGTCAGTGGCCACGCCCGAGCTGGCCACCAGGGTCACCAGGTGGCTGAAGAAGTGGTGGTCGCCCCAAAAGATCTCGATGCGTTTGCGCCTCGAGTTTCCGGACGATCCGATGATGTGGGTGTGCCACGAGACGATCTACAAATCCCTCTTTGTCCAGGGCAGGGACGAGTTGCGCCGCGAGCTGACCCACTGCTTATGATCCGGCCGGCTCAACGACGCCCACGAGGCCAGATTGAGACTCGAGGCCGCATGGCAGGAATGGTGATGATCAGCGAGCCCGGCCGAAGTCCAAGACCGGCCAATCCCAGGCCACTGGGAGGGCGATCTCATCATCGGCAAGGGGAATCGGTCAGGTGTGGGCACCCTCGTTGAGCGCTCCACCCGCTACCTCTTGTTGGTGCACCTTCCCGATGGGTGGAAGGCAGATCAGGTGGACCAGGCCATGCGCACCACGATCCGCAAGCTGCCCAAGGACCTGTTCCGCTCGATCACCTGGGACCAAGGCAAAGAGAAGAATCGCCACGCCGACTTCACGGTCGACACCGGCATCCAGATCTTCTTCTGCGACCCCCACAGCCCTTGGCAGCGCGGTTCGGACGAGAACACCAATGGGCTGTTGCACCTATATATGTCGAAGGGAACCGATCCGTCGGCCCTCACCCGCGGCAAACTCAGACGTATCGAGAAGAGCCTCAAACGACCGCCCCCGCAAGACGCTTGGATATATGAAACCATCAGAGAAACCAACCGAGCTTTCTTGCGCTCACCTCTTGAATCCGCCGTCTCTAGACGTGATTCGTGGTGGCAAGTCGGGTGGGGGACTCGGCTGAATCATGCAGAGGTGTCGTTTGCGCCGCAGCTGCGAGGCGACCTTGGTCGAGTCCCTGTGTGGAATCGATTATTCATTGACTGGTTCGGGAACCGGGGGGAGTCCGAAGGCCGGGAAGAGCGCCGGTTCGAGGAAGGCATGGATCGCACGAACGCGACCGCCTGTGATTTCGAGCACGGAGGTCGGACCACGAGAGCCGGGGGCTGTGGGCCGAGCATGCCCGTTACTTCGACGAGCTCGTCGACTGGGGCATCGTCGTGCTCGGCGGGCTATCCAAGACGACGATCCCGAGGTCGTCGCGCTTATCGCGATGCAAGCAGCCGACGAAGAACATGTGCGGGCGATCCGTAATGCCGACCCCTGGGCGCCGACACAAATTCTGCGGATCAAGGACGTTCGGGCCTGGACGGTTTGGCTCGATGGCCGCTCCGAATGATCCATCAATCCGAGGCACCTCCGTCCGGGAAGACACGTTCGCAGTGTCGTCGGGTCTAGTGGTTGGAAGCGAGGTAGACAGGTTCAGGTCGCCGCCGATTGACCGGAGCGTCATTAGGGCTGTAACTGATCACTTGAGAATGAAGAGGACTAGGAGCGCCGACTTGCGACTCGCATGAATACACGGGCCGACCTTCAAACGCTTCGAGCAGGGTGATGGACCCGTCTGGCCCGATCAGAACGACGTTGCCACCTACCTGGACCATGGGTTGGAATGTCGGAGTACATCTCAACGCAGCAATTGGAGGCAAGGCAATGGCTGCACACATCGACCAGATAACGAGCTTTACCTACACGACCTACATCCTGGCGACGCCCGAGCGGGTCTGGCAGGGCCTGACCAACCCCGCCCTCATGAGACGGTACTGGCGGCACCAAAGGGCTGGTGAGAAGACCTTCCGTTCGGACTGGAAAAGGGGCTCGACCTACGACATGGCACACGAGGAGGTCGGGCTTGTAGTGAGCGACCCCGAACAGGTCATCCTCGAGTCCGATCCCTATCGCCGACTGGCCTACACCTGGCACACGATCACGCCCGAGTGGGCCGCCGAGGTCGGCATGGACGAAGCCACCGCTGATGCCTGGCGGGCTGAACCCCGCTCCAAGGTGGCCTTCGACATTGGTGACCTCGGGCACGGCGTCGTGAAGCTCACGGTCGTCCACGACGGGTTCGAGCCTGGTAGCGCCGTTCTCAAGGCCATCTCTGAAGGTTGGCCTGCCGTTCTTGCCAGTCTCAAAACCCTCCTTGAGACCGGGTCGGCCCTGCGGACCTCGTAGGGGTGCGGCCACAGCGAGGGTTGTTTGGTAGAGACGGTCGGGGTGGCGCGTTGATCGGTGCGGCGCTGCTCTCCGTTCTCATCTTTCCCGCTGTCGCGCTTGCGTTGCGTCCGTGGACGTCGCTGCTCCCAAAAGCACCATCGATCCTCACTCGAGTTGAGGCAATTCATTGGTGAACACCCATACCGTTGTGTCACACCCTGATGCGGCACTCGCGAAGGGCGTGATTCCAGCGCGGTCAAGCGAGGCCTTGGGCAGGCGCCAGCTGGAGTCAAGTTTGCCGAGC
The DNA here is from genome assembly GCA_963767195.1 of uncultured Acidimicrobiaceae bacterium. Classification (GTDB taxonomy): domain Bacteria; phylum Actinomycetota; class Acidimicrobiia; order Acidimicrobiales; family RAAP-2; genus Bog-473. Next base: position 146,707 of record CAVYDA010000005.1, read on the forward strand.
GACATCCCTCCACCATTTACATGCGCGCCCAGAATGACCGTGTCAACGAGGTCGACAACCTCCGAACCGCCGCACCGCCGACCCTGAGCACCCCGGCGGGTTCAACGTCAGGCAATTTTCCGCCGCCCTCGTCGTTCAAGCCGAGGCCAAAAGTGCCCTCACCGGCCTCTTTCTCGGCCTCGGCGCCCGCGCCCTCCTCGTCGGCGCGGCCGGCGTCGCTCAGGCCTGAGAGAGGGCGACCTGAGCGGTTCGCTCACGGAGCAGGTTGGGCCCAGGTCCAGGGGTAATCCGGATCAGAGACCGCCCGTGCCGCTTCGCTCAGGCCGAGGCGGCCGAAGGCGTCGAGCATGACGGCCAACTCCTCCGTGCGGGTGGCCTCAGCCGAGCGCTCCATGTTCCCCGGCTGGGGACCGTGCACGAAGCCGGCCGGATGCAGCGAGATGGAGCCCGCCGCGATGCCGGCGCCGACCCGGCTCATGAAGTCGCCCCCGGCGTAGAAGAGCACCTCGTCGGTGTCGACGTTGGCGTGGTGATAGGGCACTTTGAGAGCGCCGGGGTAGAAGTCGAAGGGCCGCGGCACGAACGAGCAGACGGAGAAATTCGGTCCGACGAAGGTCTGGTGCACCGGAGGCGGCTGGTGGATGGCACCGACAATGGGCTCGATGTCGTGGATGGAGAGTGCAAAAGGATAAAGGCAGCCGTCCCAGCCGACCACGTCGAAGGGATGGTGGGCGTGTACATGCGTGGTCAGGCCATCCTGGGTCCGCACCAACACCGGCACCTCGGCACCTTCGACCAACAGCGGCTCGGCGGGAGCGCGCAGGTCGCGCTCGGAGAAGGGCGCCCCCTCCAGCAGCTGGCCCCGTGTCGAGAGGTACTTGGCGGGGAAGGTGATGTGCCCAGATGCTTCCACCACGAGAGCGGAGAACGCGCCGTCGCGCAGCACCCAACGCTGGGTGGTACCGGCGGGGATGACAACATAGTCGCCGGGCACGATGGGCAGTGGCCCGAAGGACGACTCGAAAATGGCGCGGCCGGCTTGTACGTAGACAAGCTCGTCGCCGACGGCGTTGCGGTAGATGCTGCTGCTTGTGTCCGACTGCACCCAGGCCAGGCGCAGGTCGGCATTGCCCAGCAGGTAGTGGCGGCCGAGAACGGGGTCACCGCCGCCGGGCAGGGCGCTGGTGCGCAAGTGGCGCGGCAGGAGCGGGAGGTCAGGCGCGAACTGCGGGGCCGCGATGTCGCTTACCCTCTGGGCGGCCACAATGGCGCTGGGTGATCGGCGGTGGTAGAGCAGCGCGGACTCCTGAGCGAACCCGTTCGCCCCCATGAGCTCTTCGAAATAGAGAGCTCCGTCGTCCTGCGCGACGCGCAGGTGGCGTTTGCGGGGCACCTCCCCCACGCGGCGGTAGTACGGCATGATGCGCGCCTCCTAGCCCTGGGCTGGGTAGTCGAAGCCGAAACCGGTACGGGCCGAGGAGGTCAGAGGTTGCCCCGACGAGCCTGGTTGCGCTCGATGGCCTCGAAGAGCGCCTTGAAGTTGCCCTCGCCGAAGCCGACGGCGCCGCGGCGCTCAATGATCTCGAAGAAGACGGCCGGGCGGTCGGTGACCGTCTCGGTGAATATCTGGAGGAGGTGGCCGCCCTCATCGCGGTCCACCAGGATGCTTAGGCGCTGCAGGTCCGCCCAAGGCAGCTCGACGCCCTCGAGGCGCTGGCGGGCCTCCTCGTAGTAGGTGAGGGGCACCTCCATGAAGCGGACGCCGCGGGCCGTCAGCGCGTCCACGGTCCGCACAATGTCGTCTGTGCGCATGGCGACGTGCTGCACACCGGGACCGTCGTATGCCTCGAGGTACTCGGCAATCTGGCTCTTGCGCCGCCCGGTTGCGGGCTCGTTGAGCGGCATCATCACTTGCTTCCCGTCCCACACTACGGTGGAGGCCAGGGCCGAGTACTCGGTCGAGATCTGCCCTTCGGAGAAGTGCTGCAGCGGAGCGAAGCCGAGGACGTCGGCGTAGAACCGCACCCAGTCCTCCAGCCGCCCCTGTTCGACGTTGCCGACCACGTGGTCGATTGCCACCAAGCCGACGGGCGGGCCGATCGGGGTCGGCAGCAGGCGGTCGGCCACGTAGCCGGGTTCGAGGCGAGGTCCGGAATAGTTGCTGCGATCCACGAAGGTGTGCACGGTGTCTCCGTATGTCCCGATCTGAGCCAGGACCAACACGCCTTGGTCGTCGCGAGCCTCCCAGGGCGGACGGACCGCGGTGGCGCCGCGGCTGACGGCGGCGACGAAGGCGGCCTCGGCGTCGTTTACCCGCCAGGCCAGGTCGCGGATGCCGTCACCGTGAGCCCGTACATGGGCCGCGATGGGCGAGTCGGCCGCCAGCGCGGCCGACACCACCAGGCGGATATCGCCCTGCTCGACCACGTAGCTCGCCTTTTCGCGTACTCCGGTCTCGGGGCAGGCATAGGCGGTGCAGGTGAAACCGAAGGCCGAAAGCAAGAAGCCAGCGGTGGTCCGTGCGTTGCCCACCCACAGCTCGAGACAGTCCCACCCGAGCAGCCGGGCGGCCGGAGCCAGCATTGTGTCGTCAGATGCAACGGATCGCTCGGTGGCCACGGTGGTGGCGTCGGTCATGGCCGTCCTTTCTGTGTTGGCGCGAGTGGACTCCTCGGGCGGGACGCAGCGTGTCGTTGGTACCACTCTTCGTCGTAGGCGCGGAAGAACCGGACGAGGTCCTCCACCAACTCTCCGTAGGACGGTGACACGTAGAGCACCGGTTGGTAGTGCGCGATGTCGTATGCCAACGTTCCCATTTGGTGCAGGTCCCACGGACGTACCTCTGCCTCGCGGTAGGCGCCGAGCTCGCCGTAGCTCGAGAGCAGTCCGGCGCCGTAGGCCCTTAGGTCGCCGTCCTCCCATAACACACCGAATTCGAGAGTGAACCAAAAGACCTTGGAGAGGAACTCTATGGCCTCATCGCTGGTAGTGCGGCGCGAGGCGCGGCCAGCCTCCATGTAGAGGTCGGCGAAAGTCGGTGAAGCCAGCATGTTGGCGTGCCCGATGATCTCGTGCACTAGATCTGGCTCGGGTGTGTAGAAGGGCACCGAATGGTGGCGCACGTACTGAGTGGAGAGGAAGGTACGGTCTGCCAGCGCGCCGTAGAAGTCGCGGGTCGGGACCAAGCCGGGAACGGGGCGGAAGTGGAACTCAGTCAGCGCGTGCACGTGCGCGTCCACCTCGCGCAGTTGGGGAACCCGCCCGGTCGGCAGGACCAGGCGGTCGGCGGCGAGCCGGTATTCGTGGCAGGCGTGGGCTCGATGTTGGCCAGCCAGCCGACTCGACACGGTGCGCCAGACCTCATCCTCCTCTGCCGTGTACGCCACGTCGGGAATGGGGTCGCCCGCCCGGTAGGCCGCCACCGCCGTGACAATGTCGGCCCGGCGGGCCCGGTACTCGGGATCGGCAAAGCCCGGGTGGCCGGTGGGCAGCTCAAACGTGGCCAGCATGTTGCGCCTATTTTGCGCCGGACCTTGCGATCTCTCCAGCTTATTTTGGCAAAAATACAACAATTGGTTGATTCAACCGCTATATAGTTGCGAATCGTCTAGCTCGGCCAACCAAAGGAGGGGGATGGTTGACGATCCGTCAGGCCTCGACGAGACCGATCGTCGCATCCTGCGCGAGTTGGTGACCGACGGCCGACTCTCGATCAACGTGTTGGCCGAGCGGGCCAACGTGTCGCGTGCGACCGCCTACGGGCGTTTCAAGAGGCTGACTGAAAAGGGGGTCATCACGCGCTTCAGCGCCATGGTCGATCCGGCCAAGGTGGGCCTACCCATTGCCGCGCTCATCCTGGTAAACGTCGAACAGCACGATTGGCAATCCGCTCGAGAAGAGCTTGCTGCATTGCCCGGCCTCGAATACATGGCCTTCACCAGCGGTGGCTTCGACATGGTGCTGCTCGTACGGGTGCCGGACGTGGTTTCGCTACGCGACGTGGTGCTGGTGCGCCTGCAGGGCTCGCGACTCGTCCGTTCGACGCAGACCATCTTTGTCCTCGACGACACGCGCCAACCAATGGCCCCATTGACCTTGACTGGATGAAGCCGTCTTCAGGTTGCTCCGCCGGGCAGGCGCCTGTACAAGTCCTCTCAAGCGTGCCTTACGTGACCTTATCGAGAGGGAGGAGAGGGATCGTGAGGGAACCTGAGGGAATCGAAACGCCGCTACCAGGAGAGGCGCGTCGGAATGGACCTGGTCAAGGAACTGAGAACCACACTTTCGCAATGTAGAGGCCGAGGGTTCGAGTCCCTTCACCTCCACCAAAGAAAGTCCAGTCCACCGGGCTACAGGTGGCACCCCGGCAGAGACAGGTCCGCCGGAATCGGGGTCGAGTGTCTTTAAGGCCAGTGTGATGTTCCGGTTCATGCTCGAGCCCTCGGAAGGATCCCGGCGAAAGACTCGTGGTTCGGGCGAGGAGCCTGGGTTCGACCGCCTGCCGCGGCGATGGGGCAAACAGCCGAGCTGGGCGGGGCTACGTCGGCCTGTCGGCTACGAAGGAAGTGGGCGGCGACATCGCTCCGTGGCCAAGGTCCTGACCGAATGACCCGGTCCGCTGGGGACGCTTGTACTCGGCTGGCCCTGGGTAGGTTCCTCGCAGCGTCCGTAGAGGAGTTGGGGGGGTCGAAATGACGAGCCAAGTCGCCGAATCCGACCAGTCCAACGAATCGGGAGTCCTCGACGACCTCGATGCCCAGTTACCGACCTCCTTCTACTGGAGGTTAACCCTCTTAGCAACCTTGGCGGCTTCCTGTTCGGTTACGACACTTCGAACATCGGTTCCGCGGTCAATTTCATCCCGTATCAGGTTTATGGACCTCGCGACTTGCACGAGCAACCGCCAGATCGATCCGGAGGGGAGCCTGCTTCAACCGCCCCTGCAGAGCAAGACTCCAAATGGGACCAGACCCTTTGTGGCACATCGGTGATGCCGAGCGCACGCTCACGTGGTGCGGTCAGTGTTTGTCGCTAGGGTGGGAACAGGGACCTCTTCAGCGACACTCCTGAAGAACGCCGTTGTGAGACCTGCGTTCGTCGGTTCGGACATTACGTCGTGCAGGATCGCGTCGTCTGACGGAGCGGACACTCGTATCCATTCCCTTAGTAGCCCGACAGGAGAGCTTGCAGCCGGGCAAGGTTCGGTTGGGACAGGTTGCTTCTGGCTTGGCCATGTCCATCTGGTCGTCGGCCCCAGATGAAGACGTGACGTGCCACCGGGTCGATGTCCACCGAGGGTTCGTCCGCGGCACCGTCGGCCCAAGCCAAAGTCGCGGTGCCGCCTTCGACGACCACCTGCAGGTCCCGATGTCCGTCGCTGCGTAGGCTGACCCGAAAATCGGCGTCCGGATCAGGATCATGTTTGCGTCCGGCGACCAGCAGGATCTGCCCCAGTTCGCTGACCGAATGATCGACGAGATCGTCGTTGCCGAGCAACTTGAGACTCATGTCGTCCTCGCCGACCACGTCCCATCGATGCAGGGCGTATTCGTTGCGCAGGTGCGGGATGAATTTGGCCACCGCCATGTGTCGACCGGTCCATGGAATGACGGCGTCGGGCTCACCATTAAGGACTTCAGCGACGAGACGACGCATCTGCGTCTCTTCCGAATCCAGCCGCCTTAAGAGTTCCGCGTGCCCCAAGGCTTGCAACGAAGCCTCTCGTTCTTCGAAGCTGCGTGTCTTGGGCACCGGTTCCCCCCGGAGATAGGGCTCCAGATGACGAGCGACCTCTACCGCGATGCCGGCGACGTGGGCGGCGATCTCATGGGTGGTCCATCCCTCGCATGCGCTCACCGCCTCGGGTGCAGTAGCGCCAATGGTCGCCAGGAAGGCTTCTGCCTCGACACTGCGGGCGATCCCCATGTGCGGCCCCCTCTCAGTGAGCTCGATGTTGCGATACCCGATTCCACGCTTGGACACACGCACGGCCCTCACCGCCGGTCACGAGTCATCCACCGATTGACGAAACGCCAGAACATGGTTCTCCCTAGCCCTTCAGGACCGGGAGCTGAGACGACAAATGGCCCTCTGTGATTGATGATTGTCATGCTGCCGTGCGGTGCTTGTGGTTGTCGAGGAGCTCCTGAGGGGTGCGACCGCGCATGTAATCACCGTGGTTGCGCCGACGGGTGTCGTAGGTGACCAGCCAGGCGTCGGACTCGGCTTGGAGCTGGCGGGCCGAGCTGAAGCACCGGCGGTGAAAGGCCGGACGCAAACACTCTTGGACAATCGTCTCGTGGAAGCGTTCGGCGACGGCATTTGTGTTTGGACCAGCGGGCCAGGATGCGTACATGGCGCAGGACTTTGGCTGCCAGCGCGGCGAAAGGCCGATGCGCTGTACTCGGGACCGTGATCAGACAGCACGGCGCGAACCACGACGCCGTGGCGCCTGTAGCCGGAGCAGGCACCCGACAAAGCGCATCGAGACGTCGGCGTCAGGGGTGCCCGCCACGAGCCAGACGAAGGCCCAGCGGGCCCTTCAGCTTGCCGATGTAGACGCTGTCGACGCAGACGAGCTCGCCAGATCCAGGCGCCCCGAACGCATCCCCGGGCCATGGTCGACCAGATGCTTTCGCGCGGTCGACTTGGCGATCACAAAGCCCTGGTCCCCGTCACCGCCACGACGGGCGGGCGCGAAGTCCCATTCGTCTTAGTCTCCAGTGAAGAAAGGAGATGACGTCCCTTCTCCGGGGAGAGCTCCACCACCCGGAACCAGCGAAAGCACTCACAGCTCCTTTGGTGTCCCCAGCCGGACTCCCCTCTGAGCGCACAATTAGCCCCGCCCGACCGGGACATGCTTCGGCGTGTCAACGAGCGGGTAGCTATCGGTTATGACAAGTGATGCGAGGACCCCGAGATCGAATGATCGAAAATCTGTAGAGGAAAGGTCACCAACCGACCCGCCCATCTACTCCGAAGCGCCGACAGCCGACGAGGTTGACGATGCTCGCAAGGAGGGCAAGAACAGCCCAGAGGCTGACATTTAGTCAGGCCGACATGCGCCCTCCCCTGGCGAATCCTCCCACTCGGCTACGACGCGGTCACGCACGTCTCGTTGTGCGAAGCCTACGACCGCCCACGCCGTCCGGCGCCCGGCCCGACGGACGGCCTCAACGCGGTGGTTGCCGTCCTCCAGGGTGAACTGGCCGTGGCCGAACGAGACAATCACCGGCGGCGGGTCCCAGCCCTCCTCGGCGAGCTGGTCCAAGGCGTCGACGCGCTCATCCCAGTAATCCTCGTCGACCGGGCAGAGCACCGGATCGCCGGCTGGTCCAGCTAGGCGATGGATTTGATTGAGTGGTAGTTGGACCGGGCCGGCCCACCAGCCAAGTTCCGCGCAGAGCTGCTCGGCCAGGACAGCGTTGTCGCTGCCCGGACTGGCTAAGAACCGAGCCACCCAGTCTGCCAACTGGTCACGCCGGGCGGCCGCTCGAGCGCTGTCGACCGAATACTCAGGATCATCGTGCATCGCGTACTCCTACCCATTCCACGTTGCCGCCACCTCCAGGGTTCGCATCTGTGGGCGCTAGGCGCTGAGGCGTAACAGGTGTAGTTGCTCGTTGAACGAATGCAGCGTCCAGCAGTCCGAAGCCTGCTCGTGCTCCCACTCGGTCACCCCGGTGTTGGTCGGCCGAAGCTGCGCCCTCGTCCCGGGGTGTGGGATATCAAAAAGCACTCGGATCGACGCCATGATCACACCAGCGTGGCAGACGGCAACCACGGTCTGGTCGCTGAACTCGGTGGCCATTCGGTTGCACATCGCCAGCACCCGTTCGTGGAAGCTCTGCCAACTCTCGCCACCCGCCGCAAACACGCGCTCGGGCTCCTTCTCCATGTCGAACGAACCGTATCGGGTGGCGTACTCCGTCCAAGCGAGGGCATCCGCCTCGCCTGTGTGGATCTCGCACAGATCACAATCTTGTCGTAGATCCTGAAAGCCCAGCGCTGGGGCGATGATCTCGGCGGTTTCGATCGCCCGAGGGAGCACGCTGGCCAAAAGGACGTCGGCGCGTATCCGTCCTGTCTCGGCAAGGTGCTCTCGCAGAGCTTGTGCTTGGCGCCGCCCGAGATCGGTGAGGCCTCTGCAGCCGCGTGGCCCGCTGACCACTCCGTCAAACCCAGCGTAAGCATCACCGTGACGCACGAGGAGGAGGCGCATCCCGGCCACGGTACACAGTTCGCCTATGGCCCTGGACTTCGTCGCGACCATGCCGGGTCTCCGTCTCGTGGGCCCCTTGGTCGACGCCGGGGCTCGTTGTCGGCTAACCCGTCGCCGTTGTGCTCACGAAGGCCGTGGTATCGATCGGGGCAGCCGCCCGGGTGAACGACTACCCGCAGTCCCAGTACGCCGAGCCAGCAACGAAGGTGGCCAGCTCCGCGTCGGCGGTCGCAAAAGGGCGCCCTCGGGGATGCCTGCTCCGCCCGGTACCAGTTCGTCAAACTCCGCCCAACGGACAGCGGGCCGAGCTACGAGTCCTCTCCGGAAGTCCCTCCGTAGCGCCTGCAATCGGTCCGCGCCGATCCGCTGGAGTTCTTTCTTCGCTTGGTCGCGTCGCCCTTGAACGGCGATGAGTTCCATGACCGTAACGGGCATAGTGCGAGGCTGTGGCGTGGCCCAACCGAGACCGGGCCCATGTTTCGCCGCGGTGAGCGCTGGGTAATCGGCAAAGCATGACCCGCTACGGCTACACGATGATGTGCGAGCAGTCGGGGCCGAAGGACCTCGTCAACGACGTGATCGGCGCCGAGTCGGTCGGTTTCGATTTTGCCGTCATCTCCGACCACTACTTCCCGTGGCTGGATGCGATGGGCCACTCACCGTATGCCTGGTCGGTCCTCGGCGCGACGGCGCAGGCGACGAGCGACATCGACCTCATGACATACGTCACCTGCCCGATCAAGCGCTATCACCCGGCCGTCGTGGCTCAAAAGGCTGCAACGGTCGCATTGTTGTCCGACGGTCGCTTCACGTTGGGGCTCGGGGCGGGCGAGAATCTCAACGAGCACGTCACTGGCGGCGGATGGCCGCCGGCGAACATACGACATGCCATGTTGTCCGAGGCTGTCGACATTGTTCGCACCCTCTTCAGCGGTGAATACGTGTCCTACGGCGGCCGTTACTTCGAGGTGGACTCCGCAAAACTGTGGGACGTGCCGCCGGTGCCGCCGCCCATTGCGTTGGCGGCCTCGGGACCGCAGTCGTGCCACTTGGCCGCGACGCACGGCGACGCCCTGATCGCCGTTGATCCCGACGCCGCCCTCATCACACAATTCAGCGACGAGGCAGGATCGGCGAAACGGATCGTGGGCCAGCTCCCGATCTGCCACGACCAAGACCGTAACCGCGCCATCGAGCGGGCGCACGCGCTGTTCCGGTGGTTCGACGGAGGGTGGAAGGTCAATGCCGAGCTGCCAGGGACAGAAGCCTTCGCGGCGGCGTCGAGCCGCGTACGTCCGGAGGACGTGGCGAAGTCGATTCCGTGTGGAGGCGATGTGGACGAGGCGGTCAAGGCGGTCCGCCAATTCACCGACGTCGGATTCACCGATGTGGCGCTGCTGCAGATCGGCGGCCAGGATCAGGAGCCGTTCCTTCGTTGGGCAGACGATGTGCTCCTTCCGGCCCTGAGGGACTGAGACCCGTGGCCGATGCGGACGCGGTCTTCTTTGACGTCGACGGGACACTGGTCGATACAAATTATCTCCATACGTGGGCCTGGTGGCGGGCGCTCGAGGAGTTCGGGATCTCGCAGACGATGGCGCAGATACACCGGCTGATCGGCAAGGACGGGGATGATCTCTTGAAGGACCTGGCTGGCGGAACGGATGAGCGCATCAGCGACGCCCACGGTCGCCACTTCACCCAGACCCGGCACCTCATCCGGCCGCTGCCGGGTGCCCGGGACCTTCTGTGGCACGTCCACGAGCGAGGGAGCACGGTGGTGATCGTGACATCCGCGGAGGAGGACGAATTGGAGTTACTGCTCGGGCCGCTCGACTGCGACGAGGTGATCGACGAGATCGTCCACGGCGAATCGGTCGAGTCGGCAAAACCAGCCCCCGATCTCTACCAACGGGCGCTGGCAAGGACGGCAACTCTGGCGCCTCGCGTCCTGGCCATCGGCGACACAGGCTGGGACGTTGAGGCCGCGCAGCGAGCTGGCATCGCCTGCGTCGCCGTGGAGACGGGGGGTGTCGCCGCCTGCGAGCTCTTCGCCGCCGGAGCCCGAGATGTCTACCGGTCCTGCGCCGAGTTGTTGGACGACTACGAGGACAGCCTCCTTGCCACGATCAGCTCAGCATGACGACTCTGTGCTTTCACCGCTGAGAGCGAGGCATCTAGACGCTTGCGGCTCGGCTCGCAACGGGCTCCCGATCGGGAATCGGAGAGGGAGGGTTTGGCTCGGGTTCTGGCTCAATGGGTGTCGGATCTTGGGGAGTTGTCATCTGTTAGCAATACCCATCCGGCGCGTTTGAAACCAAACCGGAGAGTTCCGAGCTAGGCACGGCATATCTCGGCGAGATTGTTGTCGTGGTCGAGCACGGGGTACCCCGCAACCTTCGGGCCTGGCTTTCAAGACGTTTCCGTTCGCTGTTCCCTATACGATGACGATTCACCGCTCAGGGGATCGGTGGTGGAACTCCAGATGGCGCGCCCCAGCGTCCTCGGCCTCGGACCGGGTGTCGAACTGCCCCAGCAAATCGTGGGTCACATCAGTGCAGCGCGCCGTCCAGAACAACGTGGTCGGATCCTCAGCTGCCGGGATCTCACCGATGACGATCTCTACTCCCGCCGAGGAGGCTTCTGTCGCCCCCCCGGTCTGACCCGCCGAGAATGTGTCGTCATGCTCTGGAGTCATTGCTGTCGATGCACCATTCTCCCCGTCGGGCACTGAATTCAAAGAATCTACACCGGTCATTCAGAATCTACCCTGGGCCTTCCGTGCCAGAAACAGACGAACGGGTCGACTTCCTGACAGGCGTTTCATGACTCACCGGCCTGGGTAGACGATCCATGGTACGGCCGACCTCCCGGCGGAGCCGGTAGTTCTCCGGCTCGCTGACCGTCAGGCCGAGTGCGCCCAACCCGTCAGGGAGGATGGCGCCCGACTCGACGCTGTTGCGGGCGTCGAGTCGCGTCCCCGGACTACCTGGCTGGCTTTCGTCCCGTTGACTTCGGGCGGTGGTTGGAACGTCGTGCGAGGACGGCTCGACCGTCTCGACGGCGACACCCGTTCATTAAGCGGTGCCTTAGCCCCCGATGGACCGCGTCGCGAGCAGGGTCGAGTCTCGACGTGGAAGGAGATGGATTCGGTCGATAACGGACATCAAGCGCATGCCCAAAAACCCTACGGTTGGCAGCGCGGAGAGGGGATCGCCACGAATTCGCGACGATCGCTTCTCTCAAAGGAGCCGGATACCGATCATACAGGCGCGGCTAAACGTTGCTCGGCAGGGTGTCCTGAAGGGAGAGTGAGGGTGATGTAGAAGGTCACCAGTTTGAACCATGCTGTGCCAGTGATGGAGGTCGGGGCTTACTTCTGCCTGGCGGGATTGGGTCTTCTTTTCGCCCACGCGGGCAGCGTCGGCTTATCCCAACTCCACGCCGCGTTGGCCCACCACCACCCCGACGCGCTGATCGTTGCCGCGTTCGTGCTCGTCCTCATCGGCTTCTTGGTCAAGGGAGCCATGGTGCCGTTCCACTTCTGGCTGGCTGATGCGCATGCGGTGGCACCCGCGCCCGTTTGCTTGTTGTTCTCGGGTGTCATCGTGCCGCTCGGGATCTATGGCGTCTTTCGCATCTACTGGGCTGTGTTCGCGCCGATTTTGCCGATGGGCGATGTCCGATGGGCCTTCATCGTGCTCGGGGCGGTAACGGCCGTGCTCGGTGCCGTCGGCCACGAACGCGGAGGCGTAGGGGTCACCAGGTTGGGGCACGTCGTGCGCAATCTTCGCGCAGTGCTATCCCGCCGGGATCGGGGTCAGGTGACCGGACAGTGTCAAGACGGTTCCGCTAGTACAGGCGACGTTGGCTCCCGAATCGACGGAGAACGGTAGCCAGCTCGAGTCGAGTCCATCCGCCTCTGGATCTACGTTGAATGAGACGGAGGCTCCGTTGACGCTTCCAGTTACCGTGCAGCTGCCATCACCTCCATCGGCGTTCGTGATCGTGAGCCGGTCACCCGTGGGGATGGACAACGTCGTCGTAGGCTTGGATGTCTTTATGGACTGCCCCAAGCGTAGGCAGCCGTGCACTCGGCATCACTTAGGGGATTAGCGGATAGGCCGCGAGTCCGGGCTCCACCGGTTGCGCCAGTCGATGAGCTTGGCGGTGATTAGCAGGGCGACGACCAGGCAGAGCTGGGCGTGGCGGTGTCGGGTTCGTCGATCGGTGTTGCGACGGAGCTGGCCGTAGTTGCTCAGCCACGAGTTGGTCCCTTCGACCACCCAGCGCAGCCCAAGTCGCATCGGTTTCGCGGTGGCGATGGCGCCCGGCTTCGAGCGGAGCTGGATGTTGAGGTCGTCGAGGCCGCGACCGGCCAGCTGGGCGCGGACTTTGGGATAGTCGTAGCCACGGTCGAGGTGCAGGGTCTCGATCTCCTCGAGCAGTCCCGCCTGGGCCAGGTCGTCGAGGGTGGGATCGAGCATCTTGACGTCGTTGCGGTTGGCGCCGTCGAGGGCCCAGCCGATCGGGATGCCGTGAGCGTCGGTCGCGATCGACCATTTCCAGCCGATTTTTGCCCGGTCGGTGGGATTCTTGCCCGTACCTTCGCCGCCACAGGGTGCTTTGTGCAAGGACCCGTCGAGCGCCACTTCGGAGAGATCGAGGCCGATGATGCGGTCGTAGGCGTGCACGGCGTGGCCGCGCAGGGCGTCGAACACACCGGCGACGATCCACTCATCGCGGCGTGCTCGCAGCGTCGTGTCGGACACCTGGTATTCGAGGATCGCCTCCACACTGACCCACGAACAGCCGGTGACGAGACGGATGAGGATCCCCCAAAAGCACAACCGGTCCGAGACCCGCGGCCGGTGACAACCCAAGGGGTGGTTCTCAGGCGCCGCTGGGATCAGGGGCTCGATGACCGCCCAGACGGCATCTACCACCTCGGGCTCGAGTGCGCGCATGATGTGGGTGACCTCCACTTGGTCGTTGGTTGGGACGCACCCAGAATCAAATCTGGGCCATCACAACGACCGGTGGATGGTCACCTATCCGCGCGGCCCCTTAGCCTCGATAATTCGCGCGGCCCCTGATCGCGCGGTGCGCGCGTCCGCGTAAAAAGCTCTCCTGCCTGGAAGAATGGTTGTTACCACAGCAACCAAATCAAACCAGGAGGAGAGCTCCTTGAAAGTGCACCGTAGTCGCTCGGTCCGTCGGGCCAAAGTGATACCCGACGGGAAGAACTTGGTGAGCCATGCCGGTGCCGCACTGCTGGCTGAACTGGCCGATCGCAGCGGGTTGACCGAGGCCATGTCGCTCGCCATGGCGGACTGCGGGATCAACTGGCACACCCATGATCCCGGCGTCGTGCTCACCCATCTCGGCGTCGCCATTGCGGACGGCGCGGACTGCCTGGCCGACGTCGCGGCGCTCAAAGAACAAGAGGAGCTGTTCGGTCCGGTGGCTTCGGTTGCCACCGCCTGGCGGGCCGTGCACGCCACGACTGCAGCGGAGTTGCGGGCGATCCCGGTGGCGTTGGCCGCCGGGCGCGAGCGTGTCTGGTCGGTGGAGCCGCCGGTGGGCCCGATGATCTGGGACTTCGACTCGACCCTGCTCAACGTTTTTTCGGAGAAGGAAGACGCCGCGCCCACCTACAAGCACGGCTTCGGGTTCAACCCCATCGCCGTGTGGTGCGACAACACCAACGAAACCTTGGCCGCCATGCTGCGCCCGGGCAACGCCGCCCCGGGCAACACCGACGACCACCTCGAAGTGCTCGAGCAGGCCGTCCGTGCCGTGCCCGCTGAATACACGCTCGGCCACGAAGAAGGCGACGAACCCGCGCTCGTCGTGCACCCCATCTTGGTCCGGGCCGACTCGGCCGGTGCCTCGCATCGTTTCGTTTCCTCCCTCTCAGATGCCAATTTCGAGTACTCGATCGGCTTTCCCATCAGTGGTTCTGTTCGTGATGCTCTTCTCTTGGCCCAAGAAGAGGGCTGGGTGCGGGCGAAAGAGCTCGACGGGGGTATCCGAGAGGGCGCCGAGGTCATCGAGCTCACCGAGCTCTACGAGGTCAAGGGCTGGCCCGAGAGCATGCGGGTCATCTCTCGGCGGGAGCGCCCGCACCCAGGCGCCCAGCTCTCGCTCTTTGACACCTGCGCCGGCTGGCGGCACACCTGCTTCATCACCAACACCGACGGGGAAGACATCGCCGCCCTCGAGCTGCGCCACCGCGGCCACGCCCGCGTCGAGGACCGGGTGCGTTGCTGGAAGGCCTGCGGGCTGGCCAACCTGCCCTTTGACGGCTTCTGCGCCAACGAGGCCTGGGTGGCGGTGTCACTGATCGCCGGCGCACTGTTGGCCTGGAGCCAGATTACGTGTTTCGACGGTGCCCTGGCCAAGGCCGAACCCAAGACGATGCGCTACCGGGTGCTCCACGTCGCCGCCATTCTCGTCCACCGCGGCCGTGACCTCATCTTGCGACTCGACGAGACTTGGCCTTGGGCCAGCGAACTTGCCACCGCATTTGCGCGTCTGCGCACGGCGTTCCCATAACTCGTCGGGTCCCGGCGCCCGACCCCGAAGCGATCCCGCAGGGCGTGACAGCGCAAGATCGAACGAGCGAACGGGATCCTTCACGTCCCCCTGCGCTCAGAGCTCCGTTCCCCACACCTCGAGACGATCGACAGAGTTAAAGCCGCCGCGGCCGGGGCCGGAAGAATGATCAAGGTTAGGCCCTTTCCGGGTGTACCTGTACCCGCTCTATGCGCCACACCTGCGAACGTGATCCCGCCGACGAGCACACCGCCCGCCAGGAACGCTCCGAGTGCTGCCGCCTTCGGATGATCGGTGAACATGTCTTCCTCCCTTCGCCGCCGCTGGAAGATAGATGCAGCCCCGCCAGCGGATCAGTAGTTCGTCGGAGGTCATCATGCACCGAGATCGGGGGGAGAAGCCGGGGGAGCGGATCGCCTCGATTCGCTGATGATTCTAAACGTGCCAAGGTAGGGTCGCGTCGACGAAGGATGAGCTTTGAGACACTCCACACGGACGTTCTTGACGGTGGCCGCGATTGGCGTCGGCGTTTTGATCCTGAGCTGGTCGCGGGCGCGGACCGCCTACGACAAGCCGAAGCCGCCACCACCACCACCACCGCCAGATAATTTCCACCCTGGTGGCCCGAGACCGATAGAGGGTGTCGGCACCTCGGCTTCCGTGTAGGTGAAGGGCGCTCTCCGACAGCGACAACGGCGGCGGCACGTAGGCGGCAGGATGTCAAACAGCCAGGCTCAGGCTGCTGCGCGAAACTCCCTCCGCCGACAGGAGTCAACCGCGGCGGTCGTCGGGGAAGTCCGGACGCAAGAATCGGTCGTAAATGGTTGCGAGCAGTTCGCCTTCGTCCACCGTGTCGTCGCAGACGAGGCGCTCGATCCGCCTCAACTGCTCGTCCCCCTGCTCGCACGTTACGTCAGCCGCTGATCCTGTCGTTGACCGCCCGACCGGCGTTCCCGTCCCCCTAGCCAAGCAGGGATGAAGAGTCCCCGGCCGGCAACTGCTGCCGGATCGCGGCGGAGGACTGGCGCCAGTCGCAGCTTCTCGGCTTCTACCGGCAGGGGTCGCTCCGCTGCGAGGATGTCCGGATCGGGCCGTCCCAGAGGGGACAACTGTTCCAAGCGCGGCGCCACCGGCCTTCCGTGGGCTTCGAGGCTGAACGTTTAAGGCCAATCATCACGTGTCGCGGGTTGCCATCCGCCAGGCCCCCAGCGCGCTCCAGACCACGACCCAGCCGACGATCACGATCACCGCGTCCGTCGTCGCCATATGGAGGGACATCACCTGATCCGAGGGGCCGTTGCCCCCGAATGGTGTCGGCAGTCCCCCCGGTTCGACGTGTGCCGTTGCCGCACCGATGATCACCCGCTGCAAGTTGATGAGATGAGGGAGATGGGCCCGTACGGCGATTGGAGTCAGAATGATCTCGAGCACGATCATCAGAACCACGGTCACGGTCCTCTGTCCCAGCAAGGATGACAGGCCCAGCCCGACTAGGAAGGCGACCGCCGCCTCGAGCTCGATCCAAAGACCACTCTTGATCATCAGTGAGTACGACGGCGTCAAGAAGTAACCGGAGTAGTCGGAGTAGTCCTCTTTGGCGAGTTGGGTTGCCACCGCTCGACGCTGGGCGGGTGTGCACACGCCGGAACTCGGTCCGACCGTCTTGACGCGACCGCCGCCGGTGACGGCGAGAGGCGGTCCGCCAGGCAGACACGCCAAAAGGTTGGCAGCCGAGCTGGGAAGGTTGCGAATGGGGAAGTTGTTCACCACCTGACTTGGATGCTGCTCCGCCCACTGCACGAACTGGGCCTCGGACAGCTGCGCCGGAACGGTTGCGCCCTGGTAATTGAGCGTGGTGGGAGCGGCGTACACGCAGACTGCGCAGACGATGATGAAGCCGATGGCGACGAGCGGCACGATGATGGCGAGACCCGCGGGAATGCGGGCAAAATAGAGCGCGAGACGCGACCGCCCGGTGATCACGTGGTGGCGGAACATACCCTCGGTCAGGTCGACCGAACCCGCCGTCGCACCCAACGTGGCCGCCACGATGAAGCCGAACACGTACAGGACGCCGGCGACCAGGGCGACGTAGATGTCGCGCCCGCCGGCGGGCCCGTACGTGTGCGGATCGACGGCGTGAGCTATCAGCCGGATCGCCAGGAAGAGGGTGGGGAGCCCGATGGTCACCGCAGCCAACAGGATCATTAGGCCGCGCCGACGGCGCAGCTCGTGGAAGCGGGAGCGGATCATCCGCCATGAGGGAATCCACGATCCCCGGTGGTCCTCGGTCGTCGTCGACCTGGGCGTCGTCAGGGTCTGTGTCCCAGTCGTCAATGTCATTCCCCCAATCGGGTCGTCACTTCGAGGAACCAGGACTCCAGGGAGGTCTGCAACGGCTGGATCCGGTAGAGATCGACACCTCCCTCAACGAGGACACGGCTGATCTCTGCGATGAGATCCCGTCCGGCCCCGGGCGGGAGCGTGGCGCTGAGGCCGAACGGCACGAGATCGACTGACCCTCCCGAGGTCACCCGCTGGACCAGCCGGCTGGCACGCTCAGGCTCGGAGCACTCGATCTCGACCACGACGGACGTACCCGAAAGCAGTTCCGTGATCGGTCCCTGCCGGATGACAGTGCCCCGATCGACGATCGCAACGGAGTCGCAGGTTCGCTGGACTTCGTCCAGTAGGTGCGACGACAGCACGACGGTGCGACCCTCGTCTACAAAGGAGAGGATCATCTCGCGCATATCGCTCATGCCCGCCGGGTCGAGGCCGTTCATCGGCTCATCGAGGATAAGGAGCTCGGGGTCTCCCAAGAGGCAAGCGGCCACCCCGAGGCGCTGGCGCATCCCCATGGAGTAGCCAGCGACCTTGTCATCGGCTCGCCCTCCGAGGCCAACGCGGTCCAGAGAGGGATCGATACGGTTGCTTGCCGCCCGTTCGCGGGAAGTGGCCAGCATGGCCAGGTTCTCTCGCCCGGTCAGATGCTGATGGAAACGCGGCTCGTCGACGATGGCGCCGACACGGGCTAGCGCTTTGTCGCGCTCCTTGGGAACGGGGTGCCCGAGTATGGACATTGTCCCCGCGTCGGCGTGGGTCAGGCCCAGCAGCACGCGCATGAGCGTGGTCTTGCCTGCACCGTTCGGCCCCAAGTAGCCGAAGGCCGATCCACGGGGGACCTGCAGCTCGACTCCGTTCACGGCGGTGTTGTTGCCGAACTTCTTGTGGAGGCCATGCACTTCCACGGCCCACCCGTCGGCGCTTATCATCTCGCTCGACACGGGTGTCGTGAGGACTGTCACTGGGACTACCTCCCTCTCTTCGCTTGAGGCTCCCGCCTACACATCTACCTACCGAGGGGTGACAGTACGGTGTCAAAGCACATCCCCTTCCGACACTGGGTGTCGATGAAACCTGGTTGTCACCGACGAGCAGGGATTATTGAGACATGAGAGTTCTCGTCGTCGAAGATCATGGCGTGCTCGCCCGAACCATCGGTCTTGGACTCCAGCGAGAGGGCATGGCGGTCGACATCGCACTCGACGGCGCCGATGCCCTCGATCGCCTCTCGGTGACCCGCTACGACGTCGTGGTCCTCGACAGAGATCTCCCAGCGGTGCACGGGGACGAGGTTTGCCGGTACATGGTCGAACAGCGCCTTGAGGCGAGGGTACTAATGCTGACCGCGTCGGCCTCCGTACAGGATCGGGTTCGCGGCCTCGAGCTGGGGGCGGATGACTACCTTCCCAAGCCGTTCGATTTCACGGAACTGGTCGCACGGGTCCGCGCACTCGCACGGCGCGCCGCCGTCCGCTCACCCGGTCGTGTTCGAATGCGGGGACCTCCTCGTCGACCCGGCCCGCCGGATTGCCAGCCGAGGCGGCCGGCTCCTCACCCTTAGCCCGAAGGAGTTCGCTGTCCTCGAGTGCCTGTTGTCCTCGGACGGACGCGTGGTCTCGAGCGAGGAGCTATTGGACCGCGTCTGGGACGACACCGTTGATCCGTTCACCACTACGGTGAAGACGACGATCCTCCGTCTGCGCAACAAGCTGGGCCAACCTGCCGTAATCGAGACGGTACGCGAGGGAGGCTACCGGATTGGCGTCCAAACTGAGCCGTCCAATTCGTCGAGCAATCCGTCGCCCCACCCCCGACTCCGGGCCTCCAAGCGCACCCTGCAGCTGCGGCTGGCCGCCACCTACGGCGGGATCTTCTTTCTGCTCGGGCTGGTGATACTGGCGATCCCCTACTTCGCCGGGCGCGGTTCCCTCATTGGGTCGGTCCACCTGAGTGGGCGAGTGGACGCTTCGTCGCGCCGAGCGATCGTCATCGCACAGCGGGGCGTCGACCACCACCAGCAGCTCGTACTCTCGCTGTTGGCGCTGATGGTCCTCGGCACGGCCTCCGCTGCCCTCGGGTGGCTGCTCGCCGGCCGCACCCTCCGACCGCTGCGGGAGATCACCGCGAGGACCAGGGAGATCTCCGCAACCAACCTGCACCGGCGCCTCGCGATCGCTGGCCCTTACGAAGAGCTGAATGAGCTGGGAGAGACGCTCGACGACCTGCTGGCCCGGCTCGAAGCGTCCTTCGCATCGCAGCGCAACTTCGTCTCGAACGCGTCGCACGAGCTCCGCACGCCGCTCACGGCGGAGCGGGCACTGCTACAGGTGGCACTGGCTGACACCCATCCATCGGTCGAGTCGCTTCAGACGGTGTGCGAAGCGCTGGTGGATTTGGGTGGCCAACAAGAGCGGCTCATCGACGACCTCTTGACACTGGCTCAGAGCGAGGGCGGCATCGAGAGCCCTGAGCGCTTCGACCTCTCGGCCGTCGCCCACGCGGCGGTCCGGACCCGTCTCGAAGAGACGTCGGCGCGCGGGGTGAAGGTTGAGGCGGTGTGCGTGCCGGGCCCGGTCTTCGGCGACCGCCGGCTCGTCTCCATTCTGGTGGGCAACCTCGTCGATAACGCGATCAGGCACAATGTCGCCGGCGGCAACGTCACCGTGCGTACGTCACACAGCGGGCGAGGTTCCATCGTGGCCGTCAGCAACTCCGGCCCGGTGGTGGCAGAGGGAGACGTGGCCCACCTGTGCGAACCGTTCATGCGGCCGGGCAACCGTCGCCGTTCCAACGGCGAGGGCTACGGTTTGGGTCTGGCGATCGTTCAATCCGTCGCCCGCGCCCACCGCGCTGAACTGCGGGTTCGTGCTAGGAGCCAGGGGGGTCTCGCCGTCGACGTGACGTTCCCCCAGCACAGAGAGCCGAGTTAACCGCCGTGGGTACACCCCTGGCTCGGCTCCGGGAAGCATTGTGGACATCGTCAATCGCTGACGCGAAGAGTCCGAAAGTCAACGTCAGGCGATAGCGTGCCGGAGGCTTTAGGCGTTGACGCCGGCTCGGAAGTCGTGGACGCGTCTTCGAAGACTCCTCAGCTAGATCCGACAGCATGAGCCGGTCTCTGCCAGAGTGTGTCTACAGCGTCGACCGCTGCCCCACCCTCCTTCTTGGTAGGGGCGCGTTGGCGAAGCGAATCCGTCGCGCTCGACGACCTCGAAGCCGGCGGAGGCTCGTCTATGCGGGACTCCGCCGGCTATCAGCTCTCTCCTCTCGGGTGCTAGGCCTCGTTAGCCGTTCGTGTACACGTCCGAGCCGAAGGACTTGACCTGAGGCTGGAGAGCGTCACCGAGGTGAGACAGACCGAAGATGTCCTCGATGCTGCGCAACGCCGAGTAGTGGTTGTACTCCGCGGTGCTCACCGTTCCCGGCTTGATGAACGGCGAGAGCAAAACGGCGCCGACCCGGCCGCCGCCTGGTCCGCCCATACCCGGAGAAGCCGTGTTGGGATGCGAGTCGGTGCGACCCAAGGTCTCGCCACAGCACGCGTTGTCCGTGGAGCCCTCATCGAACGTGATGAAGATCAGACCTTTCCCCGTCTGGTACGCCGGTGACGCCATGATCGTCGGCACCCAGATGCTCAAGAAGGCGTCGATGTCGAGGAAGCCACCAGGATCGCCATTGGCGCAGGGCGCGTCGTGGCCGTCGCTACAGAGGTTTGGCGCCAGGAAGGAGAAGTTGGGCGTCGTCTTCGCCGAGGACAGGTCGCTCAACAAAGGCTGGAACGACAGGACGTGAGCGTCGCAGTACGCCTGGTCACCCGTCACCGAAGGACAGTACATGAATCCCTCGTGGCGATCGGCGAACTGGTCCTGAGGCTCGGCCCCTTCGGTGTGGTCGCGCTGCCCTACCTGGGGGTGGCCACACGCCGGCCTTTGGGCCGTCTCCGTGGTCAAATCACGAGCTGGGTCGTTCCCCATGTCCTGCATGTAGCCCTTCCAGCTGAGACCGGCCTCGGTCAGCTGATTGCCGATCGTCTGGGCCGACTCCGGGTAGACGCACCCGTTGCCGACGTATTGATCGAAGGTTTCCAGCACGTGGTCACCCGGCACGAACGGTGTCCAGACTCCGCAGTCATTTTCCGTCGCGTGGTCCGGTGCCTGGCCGCTGATCTGGGCGATGTAGTTGTCGAGGCTGTCGTGACCGACGGCGAAGTAGTTCTTGAGCAACGCGCCCATGCTGGTCAGCGTGGTCGCCAGATAGGGGTCGGCGGACGGGTCCCCAAAGGACTGTGCGTCCCCCTCGTTCTCCAGGTCGATGTACCACACATACTTGATCGGTGGCGGCGTGAAGCTCGGCTCGGTCGGCGCCGACGCTGCGCGCGTTGTCGGCGCCGGCGCCGCCGATGCGCTCGCTGCCGTCACGCCGCCCATCGTGAGCGTCAAGGCTCCGAGGGCGACGAGTATCCGGGCCGAGGTTGAAGTCGCTAAACCGCATTTCATCGTGGTTGCCTCCTCAAGCGGCGCGTTGACACTTGGGTTGTGCCACCCGCACCTGCGACGCAGCTTGAAGCACGAGGGTTACACTTTGGTGACCGTTGCCGGCCGTTCGATGAATTTCATTTCGAACTCCCCTCCAGTCCGGCGGTGAGTTTGCTGCACTAGGGCAAAGTGTTGCTCTCCCGCTGCGGGATGAGGAGGTGACGCGCTGGTTTTCGTTGCGAATGGTTTTATCCGGACTCGTAGGGTGTAGCCAGAGAACCCGAGTCCATCGCAACC
Organism: uncultured Acidimicrobiaceae bacterium; assembly: GCA_963767195.1. Lineage (GTDB taxonomy): Bacteria > Actinomycetota > Acidimicrobiia > Acidimicrobiales > RAAP-2 > Bog-473. Next base: position 168,604 of record CAVYDA010000005.1, read on the forward strand.
GTGAACGTGCTGCCGATACCTGCCGATACGCAGCAATTCGTTGACGAGACGCATGCGGAACTCAGATCTCTAAGGGACCTGGGCTAGTTTCGGCGACGGGCACCTTCAGATGCCGGTGCCAATCCCTAGCGCTCCCTCCGGTGGTGGGCTGTCGCCGTGTGCGGATCCGCATCGCTGTCGGCAGGGTCCACATGAATGTTCGCCTCAGAGAGGTTCGAGAGATGGTGGAGCAGCTCATGGTGGGCCGCCTCTGCGATTTCGTGTGCTCTCGTGACAGTGAACGCGCCCTTGACGCTCAGGCGCACCTGGGCGAGAAGGCGATGACCCATCCAGCGGTCCCGGACCTCGGTCACGGCATCGACCTCATCAACCTGGAGAGTGCGAGGTCCGGGGCGATGATCTGGCTGGGCTCGCCGTTCACATCGCGGCCTGGGTCGGATCGTTGGCGGGTCCGGGGGAGGTACTTGTTTCTGGAACGGTGAGAGACCTCGTCGTCGGATCAGGTATCGAGTTCGATGGTCATCGGGAGCATGAACTCAAAGGGATTCCCGGCTCTTGGAAAGTTTTCGCCGTAAAGCGTTAATCTTCGGTATTTTCTCGTTTGCTGAGCCGTTCCACTAGAAGGAGAGAGGACCGAGAAGGGTATCGGTCCTCTCCGTCGCGGGCGGCTCAGCCCCTTTTTTGCCGACCGATCTCCCGATCAACGAGCTCGGCCACTTCACAAATTTGTGGCCTACCCATTCCTCTTCCATCTCCCACTTCCCGGAGCTCGTTGAGCTGAATGCGACAGCTGTAGCCGAATATATTGGGGGACATCAGGATGGATGATCCTGAGATGACGACCATTCTCAAGCTCGCACAGGAACGAGGCGAGCACGCTCATGACGGCGATTGCGGGCCGCTACGCATGGCCCTGGACGGTGTCGAAGATCGGCCAGCCGATCTCCGTCCTCCAGGCCCGTTCGTCGCCAGTGTCGTGGCGGCCGACCACGTAGTACTCGCGGACGGGGCCCTCGATAGCGAGCGTGTGCTCACTCACGTAGGTCGCAAGCGCGCCGTAGGAGCGGTCCACGTCGGCATGCGACCCGATGTGCGTGATGACCGTGAGCTCTACGGGCGGAGCCGTGAACGGTCCAACTCGACCGACGGGTCGAACCTCGCGGTCCGCCGGGAAAAAGACGGTCGCCTCGCCTCGCTCTTCAGAGAACAGCTCGTTGGCGTAGATCCCTCCCGGAGGCCCATCCGAGGCGATGCCCTGCGCTGAGAGGGTGGCGCTGATCTCGCCGACCGCCCCCTGATACCAGGCGGCAAGATCACCGACCTCGACTGTGGCGATGATCGCCGCCGTCGGGGTGGCCGGTATCCGGCGGTGCTCGACCGCAGCCGGCGGCGAGGGGTGCTCGAGAAGGTCGCGTAGGGAGGCCACGGCGCGCTGCGTGTCGGACAGGCTCTGCTCCAACCGGGTCAGATGAGTGGCGATGAGCTGGCTGCGGGTCGTCTGATCGGGTGCCCGCAGCACCGAGCCGATGTCTTCGAGCGGCATGTCGAGATCCCGGAATCGGCGGATTACCTGGGCGGTCGGGATCTGGTTGGCAGTGTACCGCCGGTAGCCAGTGACCGGGTCGACGTCGGAGGGCTCGAGGAGGCCCACCCGGTGGTAGTGGCGCAGGGTCTTTACGCTGAGGAAGGTGGCGCGAGAGAAGTCGCCGATCGTCAACGAGCCGGACATTCCTACAGTCTCGACCCTCCCCTAGTGGGAGAGTCAACCCGGCGACGACCCCTTGACTCTCCCGCGGCGGCATCGCCCAACGTGGACTGATCGGCCACGAGGCCGATTCGAGCAAGGGAGAAGCCAATCATGCCCATCGCCACCGAATGGAGCGGCGTCGTCGGCGAGCACATCGCCGCCGTCAACGCCCACGACCTCGACCGGATCGTCGCCACCTTCGCCCCCGATGCCTACGTCAACGACAACCGGCGCGAGATCTGGGGCACCGAGGCCATCAGGGCCTTCATGGCAAAAGAGTTCGTCGGTGACCAAGTCACGATGGAGGTGGGCGAGGTCGTCGACCACTACGGCGACATGATCGTCCGTGCCCGCTACGACGGTACCTACGACAAAACCAACCTCCCCGACGAGCTGATCATGACCAGCTACTTCGGGGTGTGTGACGGCAAGATCACCAGCCTCACGGTCATCTTCAACCAGCCGAGCCCGTACTAGCCGGCTGCGCGGCCGTATGTCCGGGCGTGCGTCGGGTCGGTAACCCTCAGGTTGGCCGGTAACGGCTCAGATCCAGAGCGGATCTCTCTTCGCTAGTCCAGGTATTCGGGCCATTTGGCCCCAGTGCGTCCGATCGTGACCGGCGATGAGTGGGCGCCGCCGATATCGACCGCCCGCGGACGTCCGATGACGTGACCATCACCCTCGACGCCTGGCGAATCGACTCCAAAGAAAATGCGATCGCCTGGCTGGCCGAGATCGAGGCATACCGTGCAGCCTGGCAAGACGGCCCGCGACACCCTTGCCTGATCAGTCCCGTCCGGACGTCCCTCGCATTATCGAGATTCTCGATCGCCAGGGCGTCGAATACAAGGTGATCGCGAGAGTGGCGACCGAGGCCTACAGAGCCGAGCGACCCACCGGGATTGTCCCCCAAACGTGACCTTACGTGGCTATATCGGGGTGTGGTCGAGCGCATCATGTCTGCGATTTCAGCTTCGACATCTCCTCGTTCGGCGCTATTCGTAACGACGCGATCCCGAGATCGTTGAATCTACTCGCCATCAAGAGGAATGACGACTTGGCTCACAACTCCTCGTGCGATGAGGTTCCCGGATTCGTCCTTACATGTCACATCCACTTGTCCCATCCGTCGGCCACGATGGATCACGGATCCCTCGATACGTACCGAGCCGTGACTCACGGGACGGAAATACGAGACGCTGAGTCCCGTCGTCGTGAACGATTCCGAGACTCCCAGGGTCGAAATGAAAGCAAGAGCACCTAGAAAGTCGATCAGCGTCGCAAGGTAGCCACCGAAGACCACCTCCCGCTCGTTGAAGGTTGCTGGGTCAACCTTCCAGTCCACCCAAACCCGACCGGGCTCCCAGCCTGCGATTGTCGGAAGCCTCAGGGTCGCCACCATCGGCGGACGAGCTCCAGTCCCGTTCAAGATGCCATCGAGTACATCGTCCCAACGTATCTTCATGAGCCTCCGCGTTCCGTCTTTCTAAATGCCATTGAGTTGACACTCACATCCGCTGCCAGACACAGACGATCATCGTTCGTCAGTGATTCCCCTGGACGGTGCTAGGTGAGCGTCTGGTGGGCTGCCGGCATGGCACGGAATGGGCAGCCTCTCGCGCACACTGCTGCAACCCTACGCCGCGACTCAATGGACGGCTCACTTTCTCCTCCACAAATGCAAGCTGCGGGTCACAGATCGCGGGCGAATGAGCGACCTGGTCGTGGCGAACCGCTGACTGATCGAGGAGTGGCATGCCGAGCTCAGGTGAAGAGCGCCACAGCGGACGCGGTGCGGAGCTCGCAGGGAGCAGGATCGAAGCGACGCGTCGCGCGACGATACGCGAAGGTCGGGGCGGCCCAATTCACCGACGCCACGCCGCGGGCGTCTTGATACCAACTCTTACATCCGCCGACCGACCAGACGGTTTTCGTCAGCAGCTCGGTGTGGTGATTGGTGTCGGAGTCGTTGTGGTCGAGACCTCATCGGGAGTCCCGGGATGCGTGGTCGTGGTCGCCGCGGAGGGTGGTTTCCCTCAGATGGTTCCGCCCTGATGCTGCCACGCGACCGTGACCCCGATGAAAGTCGTAGCGCCACTGCCGTGGACGAAAATAGCCCTCGTGAGTGGCGTGAAACCGACTTGCGCGCCAGGACACTCGGCGAGTACGGGCCGAGGCCGCGGCTCACAGCGACGGGATGTTGAAATGCGTGGGTCCGCTCAAGCGGTCAATCGAGTGAATCACGGTCCAGAGTACGGCGTGAACCTGAAGAAACGATGACAACGACCGAACGCAAGCCGGGGGGTCGAACCCCTAGCCTGAGGCCGATGTCACACGTCGGTGCGCCGGAACCATGAGAGTTTTGGTGGCGGAGGACGATCCGGCATTGCGGTCCGTCCTTGAGCGCGGCCTGCGGGAGAACGGCTACGTCGTCGACGCGGTTGCAGACGGCACGGCGGCGCTCCGACACCTTCGTGCGTACGACTACGACGTGGCGGTGCTCGACTGGCGCATGCCCGAGCGCACGGGGATTGAAGTCGTTGCAGAGGCGAGGAAGCGCGGCGACCGCACACCGATCCTCATGCTCACCGCCCGTGACGCCCCGTCGGACCGCGTCGCCGGCCTCAACGGCGGTGCCGACGACTACCTGGTCAAGCCGTTCGACTTCACCGAGCTGGTTGCCCGTGTCCATGCGCTGCAGCGTCGCCCTCCGCTCGCAGCAGGACCGGTGCTGGCGTGTGCCGACCTCCGGTTCGATCCAGCCACGCGGGAGGTCACTGTTTCCGGGGATCCGGTCGCACTGACGGCGATCGAGTCGTCGCTGGTCGAGCTGCTGCTTCGCCGGTCCCCGAGCGTCTTGACACGGCGCATGATCGCCACCCAGGTCTGGGACGACGAGGCTGGCGCCGTCGGATCGAACACCATTGACGTTCACGTCGGCCGCGTACGCTGCCAAGTTGGACAAGAGCACGGCACGCATTGAGACCGTGCGCGGCACCGGGTATCGGATGGTCGCGACGTGAAGACGAGCAAGGGTCACCGACGGCATGCGGTTCGCGTCGCCGCGGTCGCCACGCTGATCGTTATGGTGTTCTATGCCATCGCCGTCATCGCCGTGAACCTGATCGTCGCCAACCACCTGATCAGCACAATCGACAATCGCCTTGCCGATCGGCTCGATGACGCCCGGCAGCAAACGCTGGCGCTTCCGCGGATCGAGCGCATCAGACGAGGACACGGACCTCGACGATGCACCGGTGTTCCTGTGGTCGATCGCGCCCTCCGGGACAGCGACCGCCTTGACGGCGACGGCGCCGCCTCTCCCCGCACGTCACTGGGGGCCGGACCCGGTCACGGTCGACATTGGCAGCTCGACCTTCCGGTTCGACACGCTGCGGGCCCACGATTCCCTGCTGGTGGCCGCTCAGAGCACGGCCGCGACATCAAACGTCCAGTCGACGCTGCTGGTGGCCGAGCTCGCATTCGGAGTGATCCTGGCCGTCGCTGTGTTCGCTGGTGCGACGGTGGTAGGTCTGCGGGCCTCTGCACCATCGGAGTTCGTCCGTCGCCGACAGGCCGAATTCACCGCGGATGCCTCGCATGAGCTGCGCACGCCCATTTCAGTCATCGAGGCCGAGGTGGGTCTGGCGCTTGACCGGCCTCGCGAGCCGGCAGCGTACCGGGACGTGCTCGAACGTGTGGGTCGAGAGAGCACCCGGCTGCGCCGGATCGTCGAAGATCTCCTCTGGCTGGCGCGGGCAGACAGCGAGCAGACCGGGCCAGGCGACGCCGACCCGGCGGACGTGGGCGAAGTAGTCGAGGGGTGTGTGGAGCGCTTCGGAGCGCTGGCCGTGGCGCACGGGGTCGACCTTTCCATACAGCGGGTCGGCAATGGCCCCTTCACCGTGCAGGCACAGCCCGACCTCATCGACCGCTTGGCCGGGGTTCTCATCGACAACGCCTGCAAATTCGCTGGTGAAGGCGGTCGGGTCGAGGTCAGCGTGCGCGACTGGGGTTCCCGGGTCGACCTCCGAGTCGACGACTCCGGTCCGGGGATCCCAGAGGATCAGAGGGACGCTGTATTCGACCGGTTCCACCGGACAACAGACCAGGTCGCAGGTACTGGCCTGGGTCTCGCCATCGCCGACTCCGTGGTCCGCTCCACCCAGGGCCTGTGGGCGATCGGAGTTGCCGAACTGGGAGGCGCTCGACTGGAGGTCTCGTGGCGAAAAGTGCCCGCGCGCAAGGGAAAGCCCAGCGAGACCGGTGAACCTCTTAGCGAATCCTTAGCCTGAGCCCGTTGGCTCTTCATGTAGGCGTCAGGGTGCGTCCGTACCCTGCTTCCATGGCACCTCTTCGGCAGGCCAGCCCGGCGCCGCGCCGCCATGCAGCGTCCCTTCGCCGCGACGGCTGCGCTGAACCGGCTGTCCAACATCACCGGGTCCATCGCCATCGCCACCGTCACCGCGGTCGGGGCGCTGGGCTTCTATGTCGCCAAAGCTCTGCCGGGGCACCACGCAGGCGCCAGCACCGGGGCGACCACGACCACAGTGCCATCGGGCAACAGCGGCAACAGCGGCGCAGGCGCCTCGAACTCGCTCAACCCGCCGTCGACCCCGCCAACGGCTGCCTCGGCGCCTCCGCCGGTGACCAGCGGATCGACTTGATGGCCGAGACCGACGCCGCCGCCCACACCCTGCACGTCTACAGGACCCGAGCCCTCGGCTCCATCGCACAGCTCGTAACCGACGCCGGAGTACTCTTCGCCGCATCGGAGATGCTCGAACTCGAGCTCGAGCGGATCGACCTCTCGGCCAGCCGGTTCCGGAGCGACTCGGAGCTGAGCCGGCTCAACGCTGCCGCGGGTTCCGAGGTCGTGGTCGGTGACGAGCTCTTCGAGGCGATCGACGTCGCGCTCGCGATAGCCGAGGCAACCGATGGGTTGGTCGACCCGACCGTCGGTGAAGCTATGAACCTCCTGGGCTACGACCGCGATTTCGACGACGTCGTTGGCGGGGTTGACGGCGACCTCCCGCCGCAGCGAGCCGTGCCTGGGTGGCGCTCCGTCGCCGTCGACCGGAGCCGACGCGCCGTCAGGCTCCCGGCAGACACCTCCCTCGACCTCGGCGCGACAGCCAAAGCGCTGGCGGCAGACCGCGCGGCAGCGACCATCCACAGCCGGCTCGGGTGCGGCGCGCTCGTCTCGCTGGGCGGCGATGCATCGGCCGCCGGCCCGGCACCAGCCGGCGGGTTCGACATCGGCATCGCGGACACCTGCACTTCTCCGGTCCCTGCCGAGGCAATCGCCATCTCGTCGGGCGGGCTCGCCACCTCGGGCATCGGCGTCCGCCACTGGCGACTGGGAGTGCACCAGGTCCATCACATTGTCGACCCGGCCACCGGGTTGTCTACGGCGCCCTGCTGGCGGACGGTCTCGGCGGCGGCGGCGACCTGCGTGCAGGCGAACGCGGCGTCCACGGCAGCGATGGTGCTGGGGGAACGAGCTGTCGACTGGCTGGAGGGCCACGGGCTTCCGGCGCGGCTCGTGCGGATCGACGGCATCGTCGTCTACACCGAAGGCTGGCCGATCCCAGGGCCGGTCGCTCGCGCGCCGGAGTTGAGCAGCCGATGACGGCGATCATGCTGGCCACCGTCGGCCACGGCTCTACCGCACTGTGGTACCTGACGCGCGCGACCGGTCTCGTCTCGCTCGTCTTGCTCTCGGCAACCGTCGTGCTCGGCACCGTCGCCTCAGTGGGATGGACGAGCGACCGCTGGCCACGCTTCCTCTCTCAATCACTGCACCGGAACCTGTCGCTGTTCTGCATCGCACTGATCGGCGTGCACGTCGCCACCGCTGTTGGTGACGGCTACGTCCCCATCGGGCTGGCCGACGCGGTCATCCCGTTCCGCTCCCCCTACCGCCCGGTCTGGTTGGGGCTCGGGGCGGTGGCTTTCGACATGCTCCTTGCCGTCGCGATCACCAGCGCGCTGCGCCGTCGCATCGGCGTGGCCGCCTGGCGGGGAGTCCACTGGCTTGCCTACGCCTGCTGGCCGATTGCCGTGGTGCACGGCTTGGGCTCAGGCTCGGACCCCCGGCTTCCCGGGGCGATGCTCGTGTTCGTCCTCTGTATTGCCGCTGTCGCCGCCGCAGTGGCCTGGCGACTGGCAGCCGGGAGGGCGCGATCGGTGACCTGGCGGCTCGGCGGCGCCGTCGCGGGCGCTGCGGTGCTGATCGTGATCACGGACTTCGCTGCCGCCGGTCCGCTCCGGCCCGGCTGGTCTCTTCGGGCAGGTACCTCCTCTGACCTCCTGGCCCAGTTGTCCGGCTCCACCTCGGCCTCGTACTCCTCGACGCCGCCCACGTCGACCCCCCCCATCTCCGCCCCGCCCGTCTCGGGCATCCCGACCGCCCCCTTCGACACGACCTTGTCGGGATCGGTCGCCACCTCACCCCCCAATCGTGACGGCGACGCCGGGGTCACCCTCAGCATGCGGCCCGCCGACACGACCGTGCCCCTGGTGGTGCGCATCATCGGCCCTGCCGTGAACGGCGGTGTCGCCCTTCACCGCAGCCAGGTGACCTTCGGCCAGCTGAGCGGGCAGGTGACGGCCCTCGACGGGTCCAGCATCGGTGCGTTCGTGACCGGCCCGACCGGCTCCCTCAACCTGACCATGAACCTGTCACTAAATCCCTGCCGCCGGCACACTCACCGGCCAGCTCTCGGGAAGCCCGGCGCAATGAGCCTGACCCTCGGTCAGGCCGCCGCCGCGGCGCCGTGGGCCAGCACCCGCCTGCTGCGCGGGCTCGTGGGCGGAGGCGCGCCAGACCCAGGGCTCGGGACTCATCTCGACCGATGAGGCGAGCTGCATCACCAGCCGCACCGGCTAATCGACGAGCTCGAGGCGAGCGGGCTCGTTGGCCACGGTGGGGCATGGTTCCCGGTGGCCGCCAAGTGGCGGGCGGTCGCCGGGGCATCGCGCCGCCGCCCGGTCGTGGTGGCCAACGGTTCCGAAGGCGAACCCGCCAGCCGAAAAGACGCATTGCTGCTCGCGGGGTGCCGCACCTGGTGCTCGACGGACTGGCGGTGGCGGCCAGCACGCTGCGCGCCCAGCAGGCGATCGTGTACGTCCCGGCCTCGAGCATGCCGACTGTCGAGGCTGCACTGGCCGAGCGCCGCGCCCACCGTCTCGATCCAATCGCCATCGAACTCGTCGAGTCACCCGACACGTTCATCGCCGGTCAGGAGTCAGCCGTCGTCAACGCTCTCGGTGGGCGTCGGGGCGCAGTGCCGTCCTTTGTCGGGCTCAAGACGATCCGCGAGCACGGGCTCGGGGGTCGCCCCGCCCTGGTACAGAACGTCGAGACACTCGCCCATGTGGCCCTCGTTGCCCGCTTCGGAGCGGACTGGTTCCGCGGGGTCGGCACGGCACAGAACCCGGGGACCATGCTGCTGACCGTCAACCGCCCCGGCGGCCCCCTGGTCGTCGAGGCGGCGCTCGGCTCTTCCCTCCGCGCTGCGGCTGGTATCGGGGAGGACGATCTCGCCCCTACGCGGGCCTTCCTCCTCGGCGGCTACGGAGGCGCTTGGGTCTCGCCGGAGGTCTTCGCCGAGCTCCCCGTCGCGGAGAAGGCCGCCCGCCGCGCCGGTGCGACACTCGGCGCCGGCGTCATCGTGCCGCTGCCCCGTCACGTCTGCCCCCTCGCCGAGATAGCGGATGTCGTGCGGTACATGAAGGGGCAGGGCGCCGGCCAATGTGGCCCGTGCGTGCACGGGCTGGCCGACTTGGCCGAGACCATTGACCGGCTGGCCTACGGCGGACCGGGTGGACCCCACGTCGACCGCATCCTCGAGATCTGCACGTTGGTCGAGGGGCGGGGCGCCTGCCGCCACCCCGATGGCGTCGCCCGGTTCGTGCGTACCGGCCTCGGTGTCTTCTCCGGCGAGGTCGCCTCGCACCAGCGCCGCGGCCCGTGCCCCCAGACGCGGGCGGCGCGGGTGCTCCCGGTTCCGGGCCTGGCCTCGAGAAGAAGGCTGGTCAGCCGGGCGTGAGTCATTGGAGACTGGAACTGGTTCTCGACGCGGTCGCATGCGACGGGCGCGGCGTGTGCGCCGAGATGCTGCCCGAGCGCATCGAACTCGATCGCTGGGGATATCCCGTCATCGACCGGGCCGAAATCGCCCCGGCCCTCTTCGAGCATGCCGTGAGGGCGGTGCGGTCGTGCCCGAAGCAGGCCCTGCATCTGGTGGAGCGCAGGTGCTGAGCGCACCCCGCGAGGAGCTCGAGAAGCGCGAGCCGGCATCGCCGCACACCAGGGTGGCCCGGCCAGTGAGCTGGTCGAAGTCGCGTCTCCATCGCCGTCGGCGCCGCCTTGCTGTCGTCGGGGCCGTCTTGGCAGTCCTCCTCATTTGGTTTGCCGTCTCCATCGGCGGCGCGCTCACCAACCCCGCCCTTGGCAGTTCGGCCGGCTCCCGGCTGGCCGAGTGGTTCCGCGAGCACGGAGGCGCCTCCGTCGTCAACTGGACCGAGAACGAGTGGTACTCGCACCATCAGCCCAAGGTGGGGGGCGCACTTCCGGCCGGCACCATCCACAAACCCAAGACCGTCACCACCGTGCCGGTCGCGGCAGCCGTGGCCCACCTCCCGCCGCCGGCACCGATCGTCCCGCTGGCGAGCCCGCCCGTCGCGGGCGAAGGACAGTGGTCGCCCGTCGGCCGTCTCGTCGACGGCGTGCCCGCTGTCTACGAGACGCTCATTCGGCCGAGTGCGATCCATACGAGCTTCGTCGTGGGGGTGGCGTGGATGGACCCGATGCTCCTCAAGGCCACGCTTTACTCGGGCAGTCAGATCCCCGGCGGCGGACCCTTCACGCATACCGCACCCATTTCGGCCGCCGACTCGACTTCCCTGGTCGCGGCGTTTAACGCCGGCTTCTTAATGTCCGCCGCCAACGGCGGGTACTACACCGACGACAAGACAATCATTCCGCTGCGGACGGGGGCCGCCTCGTTCGTCGTCTACAAGAACGGCTCGTTCGCGCTCGGGCAATGGGGAAGCGACGTCTCCTTGACGCCGAGCGTGGCCTCGGTCAGGCAGAACCTCGACCTCCTGGTCGACAACGGGCAGATTGTGCCGGCCGCGTATGACGCGAACTCCTCGGCGTGGGGCGCGACGCTGGGCGGCGGCCTCTACGTCTGGCGTTCCGCCCTCGGGATCACGGCGAACGGCGCACTCCTCTACGTCGGTGGTCCGGGGCTGGACATCTACAACCTGGCCAACATCATGGTCCACGCCGGAGCCGTCCGGGCCATGGAGTTGGACATCAACACCGACTGGGTCAACTTCAGCAGCTACCAGCCGTCGACCGCGTCGGGACCGGCCACCCCGACCAACGGCACCGAGCTCCTGCCCGGAATGACGGGAACGCCTGGCCGTTACTTCCAGCCGTGGTGGGCCCGGGACTTCATCACCATGTCGGCGGCGGTCGGCGGGTGACGTCGGTGAGGAGCGTTGCGGGCCAGAAGCCGCAGCCTCCGCATCCGCAGCCGCATCCGCAAAACGGCGTCGTGCCGCTGCGCCGCGGCGCCGAATCCGAACAGCTGGCCCGGCGTGACCACGTGCCCGAGGGTTATAGGGTGCTCTGGCTGGCTCTCACGGGCATTGGCTTGCACGGATGACCGTCACCGTCGAGAGCTCCCTCCAACGGTTGTCCGGTTGTGCAGAAAGGCATCATCCAGATGGGTTGTGCCGAGTGCGGCTGCGTCATCGAGTCCGATCAGCGCATCGTCGTATGCAGCGACAGCTGCAGTTGTCGCCAAATCCCCGCGTAAGCTCGCGACACGGGGGTCAGTAGGAGGGCGACAAAGCGCCATACGAGATCTTCTCCGACCCACTACCTCACCGGATCATGACAACCTTCACCGCACCCGTATCGGCTGCCCGCCCAAAGACGTCATAGGCGCCAATCATCTCGTGAAGGCGAAAATGGTGGGTCCCGAATGCGCTGGCATCGATCTGCTGTGATGCAACCAGGCGGAGCAGCGTCGGGGTCGAGTAGGTATCGACCAAGCCGGTCGTAATTGTGATATCACGCGTCCACAGTGTCTCAAGGTGGAGTGTGGCCGGCTGGCCGTGCACGCCGATGTTCGCCACGTGACCGCCCGGACGAACGAGTTCCGTGCACAGCTCGAAGCTGGCCGGAACGCCGACCGCCTCGATGGCGACGTCGGCGCCCAGACCGCCGGTGAGCTCTCTCACCAATTCGACTGGGTCCTCGCGACCGTTGTTGACCAGGACGTCGGCTCCGAAGCGCTTGGCTACGTCCAATCTGCTGTTGGCCAGATCAATTGCGACGATGTGGCTCGGGGAGTAGAGCTGAGCCCCGAGGACGGCTGCGAGCCCGATCGGTCCTGCACCGACTACGGCGACCGTGTCTCCGGGTTGCACGTGCCCGTTCAGGACTCCGACTTCGTATGACGTGGGCAGGATGTCGGCCAGCATGAGGATCTCCTCGTCGCGGACTCCTTCTGGAACCTTGTAGGTCGAGGTGTCGGCAAAGGGCACCCGGACGTACTCCGCCTGGGTGCCATCGATGAGATGGCCGAGGATCCAGCCCCCACCACCGAGGCACTGGCCGAAGCTGCCGTCTCGACAGTAGCGGCAGCGCCCGCAGGCGCTGATGCAGGAGACGAGTACCCGGTCACCAGTTGCGACGTTGGTCACGGCCGAGCCCACCGTCTCGATGGTGCCGACAGCCTCGTGACCGAGAATACGTCCTTCGGTCACCTCGGGAACATCCCCTTTCAGGATGTGGAGGTCGGTGCCGCAGATGGTCGTGCAGTCGACCCGCACGATGGCATCCGTGCTGTCTTGGATAGTGGGCATGGGAACTTCCTGCCAGTTCTTTCGTCCTGGCCCGTTGTAGACGAGTGCCTTCATGATTCTCTCCGTTCTCTCTTCAGTGCGATTGCTATCAACGCCGTGGTGGCGTCAGGAGTGTTTCGAGCCCCGCCGGACGATGACCCGGCCGGTGACCTCGAAGGGTGCGATGCTGACCACGTTGAGGCGTGCCCCCCCGGCCCAGGGCTCGAGGTCAAGGTCTGCTGCGACGAGCCATAATTCGGCGCCTTCGATCAGGCGGGCATGCCCGCGTACGAGTACACTCCAGCCCCCGCTCATGGCTTCGTCGACGTGGTCGACCTCGAAGCCGACGACGCCCGAGATGTTGTCCACCATCGCATCTGAAGTCCTGAAGGTCACGCAACCGCGGGCGAAGACGAAGTTCACCGGATAGGCAACTGGGCCCGATCCGGTGGAGATGATGATCCGTCCGACGCCTCCCGAAGAGAGATGCTGCTCGCATTGCGCGGGCGTGAGACTCTCGAGAGCAGGATTCGGCCCGGCGCGGCCTGTACCCAGGGGGCCATCGACCCCAACACCTTCGAGAGCGGAGGGGGTCGTTTCGAGGGCGACGGCGAGCCGCCGCAACGCTCCACCGGTGAGGGTGCTGTCGGAGCTCTGCTCGAAGTACGCCAGGAACCACGCGTCGATACCCGCCTGCTTCGCCAGTTCCTCCGTGCTCAAGCCGAGCTCGGTCCGGCGATGGGTGACGCGACGTGCCAGATCGCCTCCCCTTACTCCTGGAGAGGTCTCCGTGACCACGGTCCCCCTGGAACGGCTGAATTCTGGCTCTTGGTTGCCTGAGTTGGTTGGGGTTGTCGGTGTCATGCAACAAGTCTGAGCCCGGAGGGTGCCGAACTCATAGGGAGCAAGGTCCCGAGGCCGGTGACCTTTGTCCCTTTCACGAAAAGGCCACCTCATCATCCCGTCCTCGAACGCGAAAGCACCAGATGTTGCGCCTTCTGTCTTAGAGGCGAGAGTTCGTCGCCGCCGAAGCGGATCCTCGGGAGGCTGCTACGAGACGGTTACGTCAGCGAGCGAGCGGTAGTGGCGCCGCCAGATAAGCCTGTACATCCTGGTCCAGCGGGGGACGGAGCGCAGGACGGGGATGAACGGAAGGAGGATCAGCCCGAGCGTGAGCACCATCATGATGGCCCACACCTCGAGATCACCATTGGCCGACGAGGTCATTGGTGGAACCTGGTACCACACGGTGTAGAGCCAGAGCCATGCCTGCCCGGGGTAGTTTCCCGTCTCGTTCATCATTCCCCACTGGCTGCCCTGCAGGTGTTGCGCGCCGGCCAGGTTGGACAGGTAAGTGCCATCGGCGAGGAACAGCAGCGGCTTGGTGTAGTTCGTGTTGTAGAACTGCCCCTCACTGAGCAGGGTGCCATCCAGCCCTCCCGTCTGTGCCATGGCGTTCTCCGCGGCCGATGATGATCCCGACTGGTCCGTAGCGCCCGAGAGGGACGTGCAGGTGGCCGTGGACGTCGGTCGGCGTTGGCAACAGCCTTCTCGTAAGCGGTGGTCCAGGAAGTCTGGAGGGTCGTTGAGGCGCCTTGGTACCGGTTGAGCGCGGCTTGCAGGATCGGCTGATTGGGGAGGGTGCGCAGCGGTCGGATCACGAAGTCCAGCGCTGTGTCGATGGGCTGGTGCACGCCGAACCACTGGTTGGGTTCGAAGAAGCCGATGTGTTGGGAGGAGTTCGGGGTGGCGTCGTAGGGTGGGCCGTAGGTGGCCACGACACTCGTGCCGTTCAGCTCGGTGATTGCCGTCTGCGCGAAGTCGACCGGATCGGCAATGGACCAGGACTTGAGCGTGACGGCGGGTTCGTCGGGCGAGGAGAAGACGACGGCCAACAGGACGGTCAGGACCCCGACGGCCAGAAACGCGACGAACGCCTCCTTCAGAATGTCGTTGGGGACGTAGGCGCCCTTCCACTCCTTGACGTCGCGGTCGGGCTTGAAGCGACGCCGTCTCTTCGCATCTGGACTCACGCCGACTCCTCTGTCGAGGTGGCGACGGTCTCCTTGGACTCACGCTCGCCGTCGGCGAACGGGGGGACGATCCCGTGCCTTCTGACCAAGAGGACGTGGAGGCCAGCAATGATCACGACGCCGATTGGCAGCAGGACGATGTGCCACATCAGCATCTGGCCGAAATTGAGCACGTTCCATACGGCGCCCGCACCGGTGGCGTTGATGCCGTCCTTGGCCTGGGTGAAGATCCATTGAGAGTCAAAATTCTGCTGCGAGAGGTACCCGGTGAAGGCGGCGGCCACAGAGACGACGAACGAGATCACGCCAGTGGCCCAGGTCAGTCGACGGTGTCCCCTCCAGGCTGCCATGAAGAACTTCCCCCAGAGATGGATCACCATGAAGAAGAAGAAGGCCTCGACGCTCCACAGGTGTAGAGAGTTCACGAAGAGCCCGACGGTCGATATGTGCCACCAGCTCGGGCCCATGATGGCGAGCGCGCAGCCTGTGACGATGACCCAGGCGAGGCTCACCATCGTGAGGACGCCGAACACATAGATCCACGAGGCCATGTAAGCGGGCTGGCGATCAGGGAGCAGGCGGTCAGGCGGGAACGCCGACTCGGCGGCCCTCCTGGCACGCGCGGTCCACTGGCGCGACTCTCCTGCGCTGAGTTCGTCGGTGTGGCTGCCGGTATCGACGCTCATTGGTCCCGTCCCTTTCGCCGCGGGAACGGCAGGACAATCGCCAAAATGAAGACGGCAATCATCAGGAGGATGACGACGAAATTCGCGACTGACATCTGAATGAAGCCCCAGTGGATGTAGTGACCGGAGCCGTTCAGATTGATGGAAGCACCGAGTAGAGCGCCGAGGTCCATGTTCTCAGCGTACGCTTAAGATCTCGCGCCAAATTAGGTAGATAGGTCACATTCGGCGCTGCATGAACGCTGCTCTTCTGACCGGTCAGCACCTCGCCGCCTCACCGATGGAAAGGCTCGTATCGGGACGTCCACGTCGTCGGGGCTTCTGGCGCTCCGCTGCCTTTTCGTCTCAACTGATGCCGTCGATCCACACTCTCGGTCCGGAAGCTCTAGAGGCGCTTTACATCCGTGTACTCAATGCTGCCCGGCAACCGGCTGCGACGACAAGCTCCTCACGCGCATGTATGACAAGCGTCCTTACCTTCGCACCATCTTGGCTGACGTCGACGTCGTCGGAACCTACCGCCCCGTTAGCCTCGGCGTCGAGAGAAATACCAATCCATTCGAGGTGCTCGCACGCATCGGCCCGGATTTCTCCCGCGTTCTCGCCAACTCCCGCCGTAAACACCACGGCGTCCGTCCCGTCCGTGGCGGCGGTCATTGCAGCGATCTTCGCCCGAAGGCGATGCACATAGACATCCACAGCCAGAATGGCTGCCCTGGAGCCGCTCGCCCGATGCTGAAGCAGCTCCCGCATATCACCGGAAAGGCCGCCCGAGAGCGCAAGGAGACCGCTACGCCGCTCAAGGGCTTCGGCAAGTTCGTTGGGTGCGACGCCATGGGCTGCGACCCACGCGATGGCTGCCGGATCTACATCGCCAGGGCGCGTCGCCATCACAAGTCCCTCGGTCGGGGTGAAACCCATGGTGGTGTCCACAGAGCGACCACCCCAAGTGGCAGTGACTGAGGCACCGCCGCCCAGGTGGCATATCACAAGTCTGAGCGAATCCAGCGGACGTTCCAGGAGCGCTGCAGCACGACTTGCGGACCACTCGCAACTGAGCCCGTGGAAGCCGTAGCGGCGCAGATGCCAGTTTTCGACCCAAGCCGTCGGGAGGGCGTAGCTGGATGCGGCGGGTTTGAGTGAGGCGTGGAACGCGGTGTCGAAGCAAGCAACCGCCGGCACACTTGGCGAGAGGTGACTCAGCGCGTCGATTGCGGCCAGTGCCGGGGGGTTGTGCAGTGGCGCGAGGTCGTTCATCTCCTCGAGTTCGGCTCGGACGGAGGCATCGATCACGACAGGACGAGTAAACCGTGTCCCCCCGTGGACCACTCGGTGGCCAATGGCGTCAAGCGGACCGGCAGAAGCCAAGAAGCGACGCAGGTCAGCTTCCAGCGAGTCGCCTGGAGGTTTGCAGTCGACGGTGTCAGTCACTCGATCGTCACGTTCCACGACACGAAGCTTGAGACTGGTCGATCCAGCGTTCACGACGAGTACGCGCACTCCACGGTTCTAGCGCACGTTGACGGCGTAGGCTTCGCAGCGTCGTCCATTCCACAGAGGAGCTCGCATGAACGTTCCTGCCACGACTTCCGTGGACACGTCCCCGGACGACGATTCGAGCCGCAATGGAGAGACGATCGCTCCGACCGGCTATCACCTGATGGATGCCGCGGGACCCTTGGATTCCGAGGAGCTCCGCCTGCTCGACGCGTGGTGGAGGGCCGCGAACTACCTCTCGGTGGGCCAGATCTACCTGATGGACAACCCGCTTCTTCGGCGGCCCCTTGCGGCCGAGGATGTCAAACCGAGATTGCTCGGACACTGGGGCACAACCCCCGGTTTGAACCTGGTGTACGCGCATGCAAATCGTGCGATCCGTCGGCGTGATCTAAACGCCTGCTACGTGATGGGTCCTGGCCACGGGGGTCCAGGGCCCAATGCCTGCGCCTGGCTCGAGGGGACCTACACCGAGCGTTATCCCTCGATCCGTCGAGACGAAGTGGGCATGCAGCGCCTGTTCCGGCAGTTCTCGTTCCCTGGTGGAGTTCCCTCACACGTCGCGCCGAATACACCGGGCTCATTTCACGAGGGAGGCGAACTCGGATACTCACTACTCCACGCCTACGGAGCTGCCCTTGACCACCCCGACCTCACGGTCTTTTGCGTCGTCGGTGACGGCGAAGCCGAGACTGGAGCGCTCGCGGCCAGTTGGCACGTGAACAAGTTCATCAATCCGGACCGTGATGGCACAGTCATTCCAATCCTTCACCTCAACGGCTACAAGATCGCGAACCCGACCATCCTTGCTCGCATCCCGACGGAGGATCTACACCAGCTCCTGCATGGCTACGGTTACGACCCTCGCGATGTGATCATCGACCTCGCCGCCAACCCGGCCGAAGCGCATCAGTCGTTCGCCAGCGTCCTCGACAGGTGCCTTGACGACATCGATCGGATTCACGCCACGGATAGGGCCCGAGGGGGTCGGCTTCCGAGATGGCCGATGATCGTGCTGCGCTCCCCCAAGGGCTGGACCGGGCCGCCGATGGTTGACGGTCAGCAGGTCGAAGGCACGTTCCGAGCTCACCAGGTTCCGATTCCATCGGCGCGTACCGATGCTGTACACAGGGCCGCCGTGGAGAAGTGGATGAGGTCCTACCGGCCGGAAGAACTGTTCAACGACGACGGAAGTCCGATCGAAGAGCTCGTTGAGTTGCCGCCGAGGGGCGAGCGACGCATGAGCGACAATCCTGTCGCCAATGGGGGTCTGCTCGTTGTGGACCTTGAGCTTCCCGACTTTCGCAACTATGCCGTCGCCGTCGAGCAGCCTGGGACTTCCCAAAACGAAGCAACACGAGTTCTTGGCTCCTGGGTGCGCCACGTAATCGCTGCCAATCCCCGAAACTTCCTCTTGTTCGGACCCGACGAAGTGGTCTCGAACCGACTGAACCGTGTCTTCGACGTCACCGATCGAAAATGGATGGCCGAGACGGTGCTCGGCGATGATCATCTGGGTCAAGACGGCCGAGTGATAGAGGTGCTCTCCGAGCACCTCTGCGAGGGGCTGCTCGAGGGCTATCTCTTGACCGGGCGTCACGGGCTCTTCACGTGTTACGAGGCGTTCATTCACATCATCGATTCCATGTTCAACCAACATGCGAAGTGGCTGGAGACTGCATCAAAGATTCCGTGGCGACGACCCGTGGCCTCGCTGAATTACTTGCTCACCTCGCATGTGTGGCGCCAAGACAACAACGGCTTGACACATCAAGACCCCGGATTTCTGAGTGTCGTAATCAACAAGAAACCCGATATCGTCCGCGTCTACCTCCCCCCGGACGCAAACTGTCTTCTTTCTATCGCCGATCACTGCCTGCGCAGTCGCCAGTACGTCAATGTCATTGTCTCGGGCAAACAGCAGGCGTTGGACTATCTCACTATTGACCAGGCTGTCGCGCACTGTACGCGCGGTATCGGCGTGTGGGAATGGGCGTCCACCGAGTCAAAGGACGAAGAACCCGATGTTGTGCTCGCGTGTGCCGGTGACGTACCCACCTTGGAATCGCTTGCCGCCGCGGATCTCATCCGGCGGCACCTACCTGAGATCAAGGTGCGCTTCGTGAACGTCGTCGACATGATGCGCCTTCTCCCTGACTCGATCCACCCTCACGGCCTTCCCGACGCCGAATTCAATGCTCTTTTCACAGCGGATCGTCCAGTGATTTTTGCGTGGCATGGCTACCCGGCAACGATTCATCGGTTGACCTACCGGCGTGACAACCACACGAATTTCCACGTTCGCGGGTATAGGGAAGAAGGCACCACGACGACGCCGTTCGATATGGTGATGATGAACAACCTCGATCGCTACCACCTCGTCACCGACGTGATCGATCGGGTTCCCGGTCTTGCCGCGCGGGCAGCCAGCACCCGGCAGGTCATGATCGACAGTCGCAACGAAGCCAAGCAGTGGACGCGCACTCATGGCGACGACCTCCCGGAAATCGCCGAATGGGTCTGGCCGCACGGTCGAGGATTTTGACCCGTAAACGGTCCAAATCCACTTCATTACGGATCGGACATATCCAGCGTCGATTGGGCGCGGACGCGCAACACCGGCCCGCTGAGCGGACCGGTGTTGGCTCCTCACTGGGAAGGGTTTGCCGGGGTTAGGCCCTGACGAGCGTCCCCGGCGGAGTGTGAGCGGCGAGAAGCTCCTCGTTCTCGTCTGTCCGCCGGGCGTGGGCGAAGCCGAGGCCGACCATCACTGCCATAATGCCGGCGAGGCAGAATGCGGCGATCGCACACCAGAAGGCGATGGAGGCGATCAGGCTGAAGCCGTACGCCTCGAGGAGCAGGCCACGGAGCGTGGTGCCCTGGAAGACCGTCTGGGCCTTGGCCTCTGCCGCGGTATACGCCGGCGAACCCTTCGGCAGGGCCAGCGCGGCCGCGCTCAGCTGGGAGTAGGTCTTGCCGCCGCCGATCCCCTGGAGGTGCACGGCGATGAAGTCATTGGCGTAGACCTCGGCTTGCTGGCCTGTGAGCAGCTGCTGCCCGGCGTACTGAGACACCGAGGGAATCATCGACTCAGTGATCTCCTGCCCGTCGGGGTGGGCGAACGCCGCTGCCGAGGGGAATGTGATCTGCTGCTCGGCGAGCTGGGTGTGGACGTAGTTGTTGGCGAAGCTGTAGCCGACCATGAGCAGGGAGCCGGTAACCGCAAACACGAGCACCACGACCACTCCACCGACACTGGCCAACATGTCGAAAACCTTGCGTCGCATCTTGTATCTCCTTGTTCATGATCCCTCCCAGTGAGGAGATCTGCCTCCATTGTCGGTAGCTGAGGGCTCTCTGAGATGGGCGCAAACGTCCCGTGCGCTAGGGAGGAAGGTCCTAGACTCCACGTGCTCGAAGGAGACGCCGGGCCTGAACAGGACCATCCTCCCTAGTTGGTCCGCTGCGGCGGAGCGCACACTTGAGAGGTGAGCATGTACGTCACTCTCCTCTCGGGTGCTTTGGACCTCTGGGACACAGACCTCGACGACGAGACGTTGCTCGACCACGTGCGTAACTGCCGTGCCGCATTGCCCTCTCGGAACCTGGGTGCCGGCACCTATTCTGCGACGGCTTTGTCGGCTGAGATCGCCTACGACAGGGCGCTCGTCTGTCTAGCCGCCCAACACGGCATCGACGTGACCCCTAAGAATTTCGTGCATCCGAGGATCGAGCGCGACCGTCTCGAACTCGAGTTGGTCCGTCTGGACATTGATCTCAAGAAGCGCCGCCTCGACCGCCGAACGCCTAGCCCTGATGCTTGAGCTTGGTGGCGTAGATGGCAGCCTCGGTGCGGCTCGTGACCTTGAGCTTACGCAGCAATCCCGTGATGTAGTTCTTCACCGTGTTCTCCGAGAGGAACATCGCCTCGGCGATCTGCTTGTTGGTCTTGCCGTCCGCGATGAGGTTCAAGATGCGCGCTTCTTGAGGGGAAAGGGACGAGAGAGACGGGTCAGCCTGGGGTGGATTGGCAATCCGCTCGACCACCCGAGCCACGGCCCTCGGATCCATGAGTGACACCCCCGTCGCTACTTTCTTCACGTCCTCGATCAGGTCGCGCGCCTTGATCTGCTTGAGGACGTAGCCTGCCGCTCCGGCGATCACGCTGGCGTACATGGCCTCGTCGTCGGCGAAGCTGGTGAGCATCAGGCAGACCAGCTCGGGCATGGCCGAGCGCAGGTCACGGCACACCTCGATCCCGTCCCCGTCTTCGAGGCGCACGTCAAGGATGGCGACGTCGGGCTGGGCCAAGGGCACCCCGCGAGTGCCTCGGCACCGGTGGAGGCTTCCCCGACGACTTCGATCTCCTCGTCGCTTTCGAGAAGGCTCCGAATGCCCTCGCGGACCAGCTCGTGATCATCGAGCAGGAAGACGCGCACGGCCACGGAGCCATTGTGCCAGTACCACTGGCGCTCCGGCGAAACCCCCGTGCCACGACGATACGATCCGCCTCGTGCCCTACACGCGGGTGAACGACCCCGAGAAGCTCCGACGCCTCATGGGGGCGGTACTCATGATCACCGCCGACGTCGAGCTCGCCGATTTGCTCTCTCACCTGGTGGAAGAGGCCAGGTCTCTGGTCGGCGCCCGCTACGGCGCCCTCGGGGTCCTCAACGAGACGCGCACAGGTCTCGAGCAATTCATCACCGTCGGACTCAGCGATGTGGAAGAAGAACTGATCGGAGATCGCCCAGCGGGCCGAGGTGTGCTCGGGCTGCTCATTACTGAACCGACACCGCTGCGACTGGATCAGATCGAAGAGCACCGTGGTCGCTATGGGTTTCCTCCCGGCCACCCTTCGATGACGTCGTTCTTGGGGGTGCCGGTCCGTGTCCGAGACGACGTGTATGGCAACCTCTACCTGACGGACAAGGAGAGTGCGACCGGGTTCAGCGACGAGGACGAGGCGCTCGCCGAAGCCCTTGCACTGGCCGCCGGCATCGCCATCGAGAACACCCGGCTCCACGACCGGGTCCGTGTCATGAGTGTCCTCGACGACCGGGACCGCATCGCCCGCGACCTCCATGATCGGGTCATCCAGCGCATCTACGCCGTCGGCATGAGCCTCCAGGGCGCCACGAGGATGTCCGAACGCGAGCAGGTTGTTGAGCGGGTCTCAAAGGCTATTGACGAACTCGACGACACCATCACCCAGATCCGCTCTGCCATCTTCGAGCTCGGGGACGCCGCTCTTCCCGGTGGGCTGCGCCAAGCCGTGCTGCACCTCGCGGAAGAGCTGGGAGGGACTCTCGGATCCCGGCCCGAAGTGCGTTTCGAAGGGGCGGTCGACAACGACGTACCCCGGCAAGCTGGCGACCACGTCCTGGCCGTGATGCGAGAGGGTCTGACAAATGCCGGCAAGCATGCGGGGGCGACCCGCTACGTGATAACGCTCGTTGTGACCGATCGACTGGTTCTCGAGATGGAGGACAACGGAACCGGAATCGAACTCCCCCTCGCTCAACCGGGACTCGGGTTGGTCAACATCCGTGAGCGAGCCGAGAAGCTCGGCGGATCTTTCGAGATCCATCCGGGCCGTAACGGCGGGACGCGGCTGCTCTGGACCGTCCCGCTCTGACAACCCAGCGGGAATCACCTAGCGGACAGGACATGGCTTGAGTGCATCCTTTTGTCGCACCCGCCAACGTCACAGGCATCGAGGCCCGATCTCCATCGTGAGTTCGATGACGTCGTAGGTGCGGGTCTGCGTCAGGGGAAACCCCGCGCCATGAAAGACGGCGAGCATCGCGGAATTTTCGGCGAGGACACTGGCTTTGAACTCATCGATCCCGGCTCGCCTTGCCTTCTCAGTCAGCCGCTCCAAGAGCATGGTGCCCAACCCGCGGTCTTGAACTCGTCAGCAACCACGAAGGCAATCTCCGCGGCGCAGGGGGTCTTCGAGCCGGTCATAACGGCCCACCGCGATGATGTCACCACCGTGCTCGACCACGCAGGCCGCCCGGTTGATGTCATCGACACAGGTGAGATGGGTGACCTCGGCGGGTTGGAGCTCTTGGTGTGGGTAGAAGTAGCGCAGGTGAACCGAACGCAGACTCAGGTGTGCGTGGAATCGGAGGAGCGCTGCGGCGTCGGTCGGCTCAATCGGCCGCACACTGAAGTCAGGGCGCGCACATCGACCGTCTGCGCTTGCCGCAATCGCCTGGGCGTCAATCACCATCATAGGGCCACGATGACATTGCGGGGAAACCCTCGATAGGGAGATTGGTCCCGTTGCCTGCCAGGGGACCTTTCTCCGCGACCCCCCGGTGGCCCCTGTCGCCGGGAGGCGGACACCGTGGTCCCGGATGTGTCCGCCAGCAGCGTCACGGCTTCGGTCAACCGGCCGACGGCCGCTCGTCCATCCGTTGCCTCCACCGCTGCGACGTCGGTCAGAATCAGGCAGCACGTCAGCTTGTAGTTGGCGGTAGAGGAGGTCGGTCGACCTAGCAGATCCGCCCTTCCGCCCCAAGGACCCTCGGCGGTTGGCGTAACGGTTCGGCATCCCGAACCAGCCGCCATGCACCCAGCCGTCCATACACCTAGTTGGGAGTACGAGGGTTTCCCAGGTGCCCCGCCGCTGTGCCGGGCACACGCCGGGAGGCGCCCACCGTGTCCTCCGATCGGGGGACACCGCCATCATCCTCTCGATCATCCGGTCGGGTGTCAGCGCGCCACCTCGATTGAGCAGAAAGTGGAACTACCAGCCCGGATCGACCGGGTTGCGAAAGAGAAAGGACTTCACAATGAGCACCACCAACACCACCGAGGCGACATCCTCGAGAGGATTCTTCATCGCCGCCGCCTCCATCAGCGCCGCCGCCATTGTGGCGATCGCCGGCGTCGTCGGCTTCGGCCTCGGCGGACACTTCAAGAGCGCCGCCGCGCCCGCTCCGGCTCACATCCACACCGTGATCGTCCCGATCACCCCGACCCCGACCCACACCGTGATCGCCCCGATCACGCCGACCCCGACCCCGACCCACACGGTGACGCCGGCCCAGCCTGTGACGCCCAAGCAGGTTCCTTCGGCGGCGGTCGAGACGCTGCAGAAGCAACTCGGTCAGCTGAACTACTACGAAGGACCGGTCGACGGGCTCATGGGACCGCAGACCACCGCCGCCATCACGTACCTGCAGCGCGACGCGGGGCTGCCCCAGACCGGGACGATGAACGCCGCCACCCAGGCCGCATTGCAGAACTACCTCGTCAACGGGAACAACCAGATGGCCGGGTGAGCACGCTCCACCCGCTCCTGTCCCACCCAAACTTCGAATGGCCCGTCGAATGGCGGGCCATTCGACGCGTCGGGACTCGCTCGCCCCAACCCCCTGCTTTCTTTAAGCTACCCAGACGCCACCACGAAGGTGGCGCCCTACGTATGCGGAACAGGATCGCCCGACGCCGATGGCAGCTTTGGTGACCGTGGTCGTGGTTGACGATCATCCTTTTTTCCGGGACGGGGTGGCTCGCGGCCTGACCCAGAGCGGGCGGATCCGGGTGCTGGGGGAGGCCGAGGATGGCCGCCGGGCGCTGGAGGTCATCGCACTCGAACAACCAGAGGTTGCGGTGGTGGACTACCAGATACCCGGCATGGACGGCATCGCCGTGGTGCGGGCCCTCAAGCGGGACGACTCCCCGACTCGGGTCCTCCTTCTCTCGGCGCTCACGGACAGTGCCATCGTGTTCCAGGCGCTGGAGGAGGGAGCGTCGGGTTATCTGGCCAAGGACTCGAGTCGGGCCGAAATCGTCGATGCGGTCATCCGGGTGGCCAAGGGTGACACGGTCGTGCCGCCCTCTCTCACCGTCGGTCTGGTCGAGCAGATCAGATTGCGATCGCAGCCCGACGCTCTGGTGCTGAGCGAGCGCGAACGGCAGATCGTGCAGGGGTTCGCTCGGGGCCTCTCCATTCCGCAGTTGGCGGCGGAGCTCGTCATCGGGACGAGCACGGTCAAGACGTACACCCAGCGGCTCTACGAAAAGCTCGGCGTCTCGGACCGCGCCGCCGCCGTGGCCGAGGCCATGCGGCGTGGCCTGCTCGAGTAGCCGTGGCGACCGACCACGTGAGCGTGTGGGATCGCACGCACCTCGCGCCCCCACCGGATCTCGACGCCGAGTCCGACCTCCAGGAGGGCCGGTTGGATCAGGCCTACCGCGGCCTGCGGGTCCAGGTCGTGCTGCGCGGGATTCTGGTCGTCTTTGTCGGCGCCGTCGTGCTGTGGATCGCGCCAGCACGCGATCGGGTCGCCTGTTACACCATCGCGGCCATCTACGCTGCGTGGGCGATCGGCGTGGCCTGGTTTTCCCGACGCCGGGCGGACCAGCTGGTCAGATTCGTCTGGTTGGCCTTGTTCGTCGACCTGGCCGCGCTGGTCTCGCTGGCGGTGGTCGCCAGTGCTTCGGTGAATCAGAGCTGGACGTCCGACGTGTTGGTCAACGGGTTCTTCATGATCCCGATCCTCGCCGCCACACAGCTCCGCCCCTGGGTCTGTGCCGCGGTGGCCGCGCCGACCGTCGCCGCCTACCTCGGTTCGAGCATCGCGGCCAAGTCGGCGAATGGTGAGCCGTGGTCGTCCGTCATCCTGCGCACCGGTTTATTGGCCGGCATCTGTCTCGGCAGTGTCTTGCTGTCCCGGGTGGCCGGGTCGCGCGTGCGCACGATCGGGCGTCTCGTGGTGGACCGCAACCAACTGATCACCGCGTTGACGACGATCGAGGACCGAGAACGCAGGACGCTCTCCGAGGACTTGCATGACGGTGCACTCCAGTACGTCCTGGCGGCGCGCCAGGACCTCGACGAGGCGCGCGACACGGCCGACCCCTCTTCGTTCGATCGGGTCGACCACGCGTTGCGCGAGACGTCGCACGTGCTTCGATCCATGATGACCCAGCTCCACCCGGCGGTGCTCGACCAGGCGGGATTTCTCCCCGCGCTCCGTGACCTTGTTCGCACGTCGAGCGAGCGCGGTCGAATTGCCAGCACCATTGAGGCCGAGTGGTGGGACGAGAGCTGGAGGACGTCCGCCGACGGACTGCTATTGGCGACGGCCCGCGAGCTCTTGACCAACGTGGTGAAACACGCCGGGGCCCACGCGGTCCACATCGATCTCTCCTGGCGTGACGGGATCGCCCGATTGCAGATCGCCGACGATGGAGGTGGCATCTCGCCCGGTGAGATGGAGCGGCAGCTGGCGCTCGGCCACATCGGCTTAACCTCGCGACGGGTCCGCCTCGAGGCGGCCGGCGGTTCGCTGTTACTCCACCCCGGGAAGACGTCCGGCACCGTCGCCGAGGTGGAAGTGCCCGCCGCTCTTCAAGCGGGATCGGCGCCAATGGACAGCGTGCGGCGACAAGAGTTAAACGGTAGGTAGGACGTTCCCTCTCCAGAGTTCAACCAAGCGACCACAGCGCTATGAGTCGGACGAATCCGCAGCTGGAAGGCTCGTCGGATTCGTAATCCTCTGCACGCGACATTTCCACCGTGCTGCGTCCTCTCGGTCACGTTCCAAAATGGTCCTCAAGACCCAGCAGCATCGGTCACCAGGCAGAACGGGCGGCCTTCGGGATCCAGCATTACGCGCCAGCGGTCTCCTCCGGGCTGGAACTCGGGCACCGTTGCTCCCAGCTTCATAGAAGCGACCTCCGCCATTGCGATATCGGACACTCGCAAATCGAGGTGGTACTGCTTGGCGTGCTCGTCGTCGGGCCATCTCGGCGGGGTGTAACTGTCGATCCGGCCGAACCCGATGGAGGTCGTTCCATCCGAGACCATCGAATATTCGTCCTCGCAGTAGGGCATCTCCCAGCCCAGGAGCGCCGAGTAGAAGCCGGCCATCGCCCGGGGATCAGCGCAGTCCAGATTGACCATGTACAGGCTCGCCAACCGCTCGGAGCTCATTGTGCACCTCCCGAGGCCCGCATCTTCATTCGTAGGCTGATTATTGAGTGAGTCACACATATGAATGTACGCTGTCATCTATGGACGAGTCAACTGGGGCGCGACAGGCGAATCTGCTCGCCACTCTGGCGATGGGGCTCAACGACCGCATCCGCGGCGCCGGTGAGACGGCGGCCGGTCACGGATCAGCCGCCCCGGCGGCGTTGGTGGCGCTGCACGAGTTCCTGGGTGGCGCTTCGATCGACCAGCTCCGGCAAGTCGTCGGGCTCACCCCATCAGGTGCGGTTCGTCTGGTCGACAAGCTCAGCGAATCTGGTCTCGTCAAGCGTGGCCCTGGACCCGACGGGCGATCTCGCGCAGTGACGCTCACCCGTCGTGGCAGCGACGCGGCACGGCGGGTCTTGGCCGCCCGCCGAGCAGTGGCCGAGTCACTCTTGGCGGGGCTGAGCGCCAGCGAGCGCGAGAGACTCACACCAACACTGGAACTCCTCCTCCACGCCTTAACCGCAGCACGACTCGGCGAGCGGGCAAGCTCCAAGACTCCGCCGGGCGGATGGCTCTGCCGGCTCTGCGACTTCTCCGCATGCGGTCGTGACGAGGGCGCCTGTCCGGTCGCTAACTTCGGCGAGCTGGCTGTGGAGCGTCAACTTGAAGAGTCCAAGACCGCCAAGACGCAGACATGCAATTGATCAGCCAAGGCGCGACAAGTTGACATTTCTCTCATGACACTCGATTCAGCGGAGCTGATCGTCTCGAATGTTGCTGCCTGGCGGCGATGGTTGGCAAAGCGCCCTTCGGACTCAGAGGGTGTCTGGCTGGTTCTCGCCAAGAAGGGCACGACGCGCCCAACCTCGCTCACCTACGACCAGGCCCTCGAGGAAGCCCTCTGCTGCGGCTGGGTCGACGGACAGCTCGCCCGCCGCGACGATGGCACCTTCCGGCGACGATTCACGCCTCGTCGTGCAGGTAGCGCCTGGTCAAAGCGCAACGTCGCGATCATCGAGCGACTGACCGCTGAAGGTCGGATGCGTAAAGCCGGGCTTCGTGCGGTGGAGCGAGCCAAGGTCGATGGGACCTGGGACGCCGCCTATGGCGGTGCCGCCAGCATCGAGGCACCTGCTGACCTGAAAAGGGCGCTCTCCGCCAACCCCGCGGCCTCGAAAGCCTTTGCACGGCTCGACAAGGCGAACCGTTACTCCGTCCTCTACCGGGTCGCAACCGCCCGTCGACCCGATACCCGCGCGCGGCGAATCGAGCGGCTGGTAGAAATGCTCGCTCAGGGCCACGTCATTCACCCCGAGCCCAAAGGACGATGAGTCCGCATGTGGTGACGGGCTGGCTGGCGGACGGGCCGCGTTCGTAGCGCCCGGAGCATTCCGCGACGAGCACGCCAGGCAGGGCACCGGAGGCCCGAAATGCGTCGAGGTTGACAGAATGAGTGCCGGTTTCTCGGGGCGCTCTCGCTCGGCGGCCGACATTGAACGGGCGACGTGCCCTATGCGGCGCGTAGGCGGAACCGTGAGCGGCCATTACGTCGGGTCAGTAACCCGAAGGTCGCACGATGGTCGTGAACCCCCGCCACCAATTGCGGGTCAGCGCCGATCCGAGAGGGCTGCCCATCTGCTGCTCGGAATCCAACCCCTGAAATCCCGGCCACTCGTTGCTCTGCCCCCGCTAGAAGCGTTCCCGGCGCACCGTGGCTCGCCTGCCTCGGATTTTGGTATTGCGTAGCGAGTCGATCACCTCGTCAGCGGCGTCTTCCGGCACGTCGACGAGGGAGAAGCGCCCAGAGATCTCGATCGAGCCGATGTTCTGCCCGCTGAGGCTTGTCTCGCCCGTGATTGCCCCGACAAGGTCCTGAGGCCGCAGCCCCGCCTCGCGCCCGAGGCTGACGTAGAGCCGAGTCGTGCCCTGTCCACCTCCAGCGGCGCCGCGCTTGCTTCGGCTGGGCGACGGCTATTGCCCGCTCGCTCCTTGGGCGACGCCGAGACGACCACATCGGGGATGTCCTCCCCATCGTCGGGACCCCCTATTGCGGCATGCGCCAGATTGACGGCCGCGAGCGCCACTTCCATCACGTCGAACTCCTCGGCAAGCGACTCGACGACCACCCGGAAGCCGTCCAGGTCGTCTCCGAGGAGGCTCTCGCGCAATGCGGCGCGGGTGAGGTCGAGACGTCGCTCACGAAGGTCCGCCACTGTGGGGATCTTCTCGACTGTGATCTTGTGTTTGGTCGCCCGCTCGATTGTCTTGAGCATCCGGTGCTCGCGAGGTTCTGCCAGCGTGATGGCCACGCCCTCCCGCCCGGCACGGCCTACCCGGCCAATCCGGTGGACGTAGGTGTCCACAGAGGAGGGCACGTCGTAGTTGATGACGTGGGACAGCTGTTCGATATCGAGGCCACGTGCCGCGACGTCGGTGGCGATGAGGAGGTCGGCGGCTCCGCCCCGCAGGCGTCCCATGACCCGGTCCCGCTGCTCCTGGCTCATCCCGCCGTGCAGGGCCTCGGAGCGGTAGCCGCGGCCGTTGAGCGTCTCGGTGAGACCGTCGACAGCCTCGCGGGTTCGGCAGAACACGAGTGCCGCGGTCGGCGACTCGACGTCGAGGATCCGCCCGAGGGCGGCCGCTTTGTGGGCGCGTTGGACGACATAGGCGGAGTGGCGTACCCGGGGCGACTCATCGCTGCTGCGTACCTCGTCGATGATGGATTCGGGCCGGGTTGCCGAGGTGCTTGCGCGCGATGGCGTCGATGCGGTGGGGGAGCGTGGCCGAGAAGAGCACGGTCTGGCGGCTCGGTGGCGTCTCGGCGAAGATCGCCTCAAGATCCTCGGCAAAGCCCATGTCAAGCATCTCGTCGGCTTCGTCGAGGACCATCACCTGCAGCGACGCGAGCCGCAGCGTGCGGCGCCGCAGGTGATCGAGAGCACGGCCGGGTGTGGCCACGATCACGTCAACGCCGGCCTCGAGAGACCGCAGCTGACGGCCGATGGGTTGGCCGCCGTAGATCGGTACGACGCGGACCCCGAGCTGGCGGCCGTAGTGGTGAAGGGCCTCGGAGACCTGCATGGCGAGCTCACGGGTTGGCACCAGGATCAATGCCATGGGCTCTCGCCCTCGCTCCTGGGCGGGAAGCCGTTGCAGGATCGGGAGGGCGAACGCTGCCGTCTTTCCCGTTCCGGTGGCGGCTTGCCCGAGCATGTCGTGCCCTTGGAGCAGGACTGGGATGGCCGTCGCCTGAATCGGCGTCGGTTCCTCGTAGCCCAGTGTGGCGAGCGTGTCGAGCAGCTCGTGGCGCAGGCCCAGCTCGGCGAAGGTGATCGGATGTTCCGTGGTCGGCTCGGCCACCGCGGTCCTTGGTCTTAGCGGGGCGGTGCAGGATGCACCAACGGTCAACCCACTCTACGGCAGTAGTAACGTCCCTCGTCGTTGCGCCGGACGGTCGCGGCGGACTCGCCTGGGTTTCCATTCGAACTCGGCGCGGAAGGGGAGTCTGCATGAAGAAGGCATGGGCAGGTCTGGTTCTCGTCGGCGCCATCATTGTTGGTCCGTTGTCGGTGTCCGCCTCGGCTGCCTCACCCCCGGTAGTGGAGGTGCAGACGAGTGTCGCCGTCGACCTGAGCAACACGGGCGGCGTCCAAACGCAGGTCGAATCGCTGGCCCTCAGATGCCGGCTCGTGGACCATCACCTCCAACCTGACCGCAATCGACTTCGGCTCCGGCGACTTCGTGCGTTGTCACCTTCAGGCGAGTGCGACCGACATCGACGGAGGCGCCACGGTCTTTCTGGCCGATCGGGTAGCGGGCATCGTCAACGCCGGCACCGTGG
Organism: uncultured Acidimicrobiaceae bacterium; assembly: GCA_963767195.1. Taxonomy (GTDB): domain Bacteria; phylum Actinomycetota; class Acidimicrobiia; order Acidimicrobiales; family RAAP-2; genus Bog-473. Next base: position 199,214 of record CAVYDA010000005.1, read on the forward strand.
TGGCATCCAAAAAGGTCACGATCGGTCTGTTCTGCGACCACGACAAGAACGCGGCCACACGAATCAGTTCTATATAGACCCCGGTGCCACCATCAGGGCGGTCGAGGGTGGGCCCGTACAGGCACCCGGGACCACGGCCTCCAAGCCAAAGGTGGTCGAGGCGCGCACCACCACCAATACCCCTTTGGCCGAGAACTCTTTCGGCGCGGTGATTTCGATCACGTTGCCCAAGGGGAAGTGGGCATTGAAGGCCAACGGTTCGGCCGTCAACTTCGGTGACTTCGACTTCGCGGCCTGCACCATTGACTCCTCGGCCGCATCCGTGTCCGAGAACTTCGTCGATGCGGGGAGCGATGCCACGGACGCCGCCGCGACCGACATCGACCTCGAAGCCGAGGCATCCGTACCGGCCGGCGGGGCCAGCGTGACCTTGTACTGCGAGGCGGAGTTCACGAACAGCACGTACATCGACGCAGGGGCCACGCTGACGGCAACGAAGACGGCGGCAACGGTGGTCCAAGTCCCCGAGAACACCGCGATCTCCGACACCGGTGGCACGCCGACGACCATGGTGACCCAGACCATGCCCGCCGGTGCATGGCGTATCACCAGCGCGGTCGGGTTTGGCTTCAGGAATCCCAACAACTCCTGGGGCGGAAGCCCGGATTTCGTGCGGTGTGAGCTGCAATCCGGTAAACACGTCATCGGCAGCGGCGCAGACGCAGCTGATCACCTCGCTGGCCAACATCCAGCAGATCGTAAACAGCGCCACCTACACGTCCTCCGGTTCATGGACGCTCAAGGAAGTGTGCTCCCACGACACGACCAACACCGATCCTGGCCACTGGACCGCCAACGTCGGGAATCTCGTCGCGATCAACCAAGGTCCCATCGGCTGAGGTCGACCGCCTCGGTTATGGCAACCGAACGATGTCAAACGGGCCGCCAAGTCGATGCCCACACCGTATGAGTCCTAGAAGAATATGGATCTGTCCGTGTTGGGTGGAGGACGGCCTAAATCGAAGGAGTAGGTGGCGATAGTGCAAACGCCGGTCTGCGAACTGCTCGGGATTGAACACCCGATTGTCTTGGCGGCGATGGTGGCGGTGCCCGAACTGGCGGCAGCGGTCTCGAATGCCGGTGGGCTCGGCATGGTGACGCTTACGTGGTCCGATCCGGCAGGAGACGTAGTTCGCGAGACGGCGGCGCTCACCGATCGTCCCTTCTGCGGCAACCTGGTTCTCACCTCCGATCAGCACCGTCGCCTCGATGAAGCCCTCGAGGCCGGTTTGCGGATCGTGTCACTGTTTCTGGGAGATCCCGCTGGCTACATCGAGCGGGTCCACGATGCGGGCGGACTCGTTCTGTGTACCGTCGGAAGCGCCGAAGAGGCGCGGCGGGCGGTCGCCAGCGGCGTTGATGTCATCGTGGCGCAGGGTTGGGAGGCTGGAGGGCACGTGGGGGGTCAGATTGCGACGCTTCCCTTGGTGCCCGCCGTCGTGGACGCGGTGGCGCCGGTGCCAGTGATCGCGGCCGGTGGGATCGGGGACGCTCGCGGCGTGGCCGCCGTCCTCGCCCTGGGCGCTCAGGCGGCGTGGGTGGGTACCCAGTTTCTGCTTGCCCAGGAGATGCCCATCCACCAGGAGTACCGCACTCGTCTGATCAACGCGGTCGAGACCGACGCGGAGTGGTACCCCGACCTCTACGACGTCGACTGGCCGGACTCGCCCCACCGCGCGCTTCGCAACTCGACGGCCGAGATGTGGGAGGCCGCGGGCCGGCCGCCTCTGGAGAATCGGCCCGGAGTGGGCGATGTCATCGCGCACTTCGCTTCGGGCGAAGCAATCGTCCGCTACGAGCCAGCGCCACCGATGGCTGGCACCACCGGTGACATTGAAGCGCTCTCCATGTGGGCCGGACAGAGCGTCGCGCTCGCCAGGCAGCCACGACCAGCGGCGGAGATCGTGGCTGAGCTCGTCTCGCGTTTATGAGCCAAGCCGGCCTGCCGGCGACGCCGAGGATCAGAGAATTGAGAGAGAGTCGTCATCGATCGTCCATTTGAGTTCTCCATCAAGTTCCCAGAGTCTTGCCGGCGTGAGGTACCGACATCCCGGAGTCACGCCGTCCCCGAACGCGGCCGGCTGCGGGGGACACTCCGACACCTGCGGGCGAGGTGCAGGAACCGCCGACGGCGGGCAAGATTGTGTGTGTGACTCGGATGAGCATACGTGCGACGAACTACAAATCGATTGAGGTGGACGGACTCTCCATCTTCTACCGCGAAGCCGGCAGCCCAGGTGCGCCCAATTTGCTCCTGCTTCACGGGTTTCCGTCGTCCTCTCGGATGTACGAACCGCTCTTCACCCGCCTGGCCGACGCCTTCCATCTGATCGCTCCCGACAATCCAGAATTTGGCCACCGCGAAGCGCCGGACCCGAGAGAGTTCGACTACACCTTCGACAACATTGCTCGCATCATCGAACGCTTTACCGAGCTCCTTCGTATCGACCGCTACAACCTCTTTGTGCAGGACTACGGAGGGCCCGTAGGGTTCCGCCACCGCCAGCCGCCGGTCCTGGTTCTGTGGGGTCGCTTCGACCCCTCGTTCCAGGTCGAGGAGGCCGAGGCCTACCACCGCGACGTGCCCAATGCCGAAGTGCGCGTTCTCGATGCTGGTCATTTCGCACTCGACGAGAAGCCCGCCACGGTTGCGCGCCTGACCCGGAAGTTCCTCCTCTCTGCCGGGGGTTCGTCGGATCGGCGCCCGGGAGGCCCTCTCCAGACTCCGGATTGAGTTTACGAGCGTCCGACACCGCCGGCGGCGCCGCGGTCTTCCGGGTTCGCGGCAAACGAAGTGCTGCAGTAGGACTCCTTGCGTGACCTCACAAAATCGCAAGAGTTATCCGGGGCGAAGTTCCCTTGACAAATCCGTTGAGACGTGAGAGTCAATTGGCGATGGCTCGTAGGCACAAACAAGCGTGCTGACGGAATCGGAGCAGACGGAGGGTCGACTCGGCGCGTTAACCGGTTCACCGTGCCGCCCGACGAGAGGGGATCGTGGAGGGCAAAATGCCATGGTTTCCAGATTTCGTTAGTGCCGTTGAACTCGCCCGTCGCCAGACGCGGTCCGTCGGCCTTGCTGATCCCGTTCAGCAGTACTTCACCGCCCTCGAGACCGGGCGCACCCACGAACTTGAGGAAATATGGCCCGGCCAAGTGGCGATTTACGACCCCCGGGAGGGGGAGGTGCGCGGTCATCGACAGCTTCGACGATTTGTCCGCAACAATCAATTGTTGTGGGCCGAGCGCCACGTCCGCATCGAAACCGTAGCCTCCACCCATATCGGCGGGCGGGCCGTAGTCGAGCTGCTGGCGCACCTCGACGACTACGAGGGTCAGCCGGTGGATTGGCCCATAGCCATCGTTGCAGAATCCCCCGACGAACTGTCGGTGGTGTTCCGCACCTATTGCAGCCAATGGCCGGTCGACGGGCAGCGTCACATCCGGCACCCCCTGCTCGCGCCCGCCGACACCCAGCTCAGTGACGTTGTCGGCCGATATCTCGACCGCGCTGAGCGCCGGAGATCTCGACTCCATCGTGAGCGCGTTCGCCCCAGATGGGTACTTCCGCGAGTCAATCGGTCCGCACTATCTACACCATGGCACGCGTGAGCTGCGTTCGTATTTCGTCGAGTGCTTCAAGGCGGGTGGTGGGCTCAAACTGGAGGGCTGCACCGTCACCGACGACGGCGTGCGTTGCGCCCTGGAATTCAACTGTGTTCGATGGGGCAGTCATGACCTGACACCGCAAGCTGGAATTAGCGTCTATGAGCGAAGTTCGGATGGTCTGCTGGCTGCCGCCCGAATCTACGACGACATCGAAGCGCCCGTTTGACAGTTGTGCATCGACTGGGAGTTTGCAGCGACCGTACGCAACAACCAAGACGACCCAAAGGCGGACTCATCCCGGTCCAGTTACCATCGCCGCGGAGGAAGGCTGCAGGAACCTTACAGGGTGATGCCGGACGAACTCTAGCGCCGGCTCAAACGGTTTGGCGCCGCCCGCCAACCCACTACCTCGTCCAAGTCGTTCGGGCTAGGTTCGCTGAGCATGCCAGTCCGATAGCCGATAGCGCATGTCCAATCGCAGTTGGGCGGATCTGATCCGATACCCATCAGCGCCGCCAAATCGGATCTTGCGCACCCACGAACGAAGGAGTTCACGTGACCACGACCCCCATAGGTGACTATGCGCTCCTGTCGGATCGGCACAGCGCCGCGCTGGTCAGCCGGGGCGGGTCGATCGACTGGCTCTGCTTCCCAAGGTTCGACAGCCCCTCGACTTTCGGTCGCCTCCTCGGCGAGAAAGCCGGGCACTGGTTGTTCGGGGCCACCGACGCGACGGAAGTGAGCAGGCGCTACCTGGACCGCACCATGGTGTTGGAGACCACGCTGCGCACACCGACCGGGTCGGTCACGATCACCGACGCACTGGCCATGGGTTCTGGCAACCGGGGCCACGAGCTCGGCAAAGGAGCGCCTCACGTTCTCCTGCGGCGCGCCACATGTAAGGAGGGACTGGTCGACTTGTCCCTGGAGTACGTCCCGCGCCCCGACTACGGGTCGAAACATCCATCGCTCGACGCGGTCGATGGTGGATTGACGCAGTCGGGGAGCGCTGACGGGCTCGTGCTGTCCACGTCCGTGGCCCTGACGCTCGACCAGGACCGCGCCGCGGCCACCGGCCGGTTCCAGCTTGCCCAAGGCGAAAGCATGGGCTTCGCCCTGCATCACGGGAACCAGACTGGGGGCAGTTCGGCCAGGGTCTGGAGCCCGTCGGAAATACTCGCCCGGCTCCAAGACACCGTGGCGGGGTGGGAGTCGTGGTCTGAACTCCACCAGGCCTACGTGGGTCCCTGGCGAGACATGGTGCACCACAGCGGCCGGGTTCTCCAGTCACTCTCCTTTGCACCCACCGGCGCTATCTGCGCGGCGGCGACCACGTCGTTGCCCGAGGTGGTTGGCGGCTCCCGGAACTGGGACTACCGCTATGCGTGGGTCCGGGACGCCTCCTTCACTATCCAGGCCCTTTGGGTGGCGGCTTGTCCCGACGAAGCCAACCGGTTCTTCGACTACGTCTCCTCGTCCGCGGCCGGCTCACTCGACCGGGGTGGTGGCTTGCAGATCATGTTCGGCATCGGCGGTGAACGGGACCTGACCGAGCGGGAGTTGCCGCAGCTGGAGGGCTGGCGGCACTCGGGGCCGGTCCGGGTGGGTAATGCGGCCTGGAAACAACGCCAGCTCGACGTCTACGGCGAGTTGCTCAACGCGGTGTACCGCATGTCGGACCACCTGTTCGACGACACCCATCGGGTCGGGCCGTTGTCCGACTCGGGCAAGTGGGACACTCCCACCGACCTGACGCCAGCCACGCGAAAGTTCCTCGCGCAGCTGGCTGACACCGCCGCCCGCCGGTGGCAGGAGAAGGACCAAGGAATCTGGGAGATCCGGGGGGAGCCGCGCGATTTCTTGTATTCCAAGCTGATGTGCTGGGTGGCTCTCGATCGAGCGGTGATCCTGGCCGACCGTCTCAACGCCTCCTCTCGAATTGGGTCATGGACCCAGACGCGGGACCAGATCCGTGAGGCGATCGTGACCAAGGGCTGGAGTGACCGGGCCAAGGCCTTCACCCAGTCCTTTGGCTCGGACGAGCTTGACGCCTCCAACCTCATGGTGGCCCTGGTGGGATTTCTTCCGGCGGACGATCCGAGGGTGCTGGCCACGATCGACGCGACCGAGGAGCGGCTCACCGACCAGCGGGGATTGGTCTATCGCTATCGGTCCCGCGACGGCCTCGAGGGTGAGGAGGGCACCTTCCTTTTGTGCACCTTCTGGCTGGCCCAGGCCCTGGCCCTGGCCGGCGAGCCGGTTCGGGCCCGCGCCGCTTTCGAGCGTGCCGCCACCTTCGTCAATGAGGTCGGCCTGCTGGCCGAGGAGGTCGATCCAGTCAGCGGGGAGCTCCTTGGCAACTTCCCGCAGGCGTTCAGCCATATCGGGCTCGTCAACGCGGCGTGGGCAATATCTCAGAGCGAGCAACAGGCGCAACCGACTTGAACATCTGCTGGACTGCCGTGGGATCTTTGGACCAGACCCTTTCGAGTTTGGAGGCAACATGCGCAGCGACATACGAGAAGGCGAGACGTTTCCCGACTACGAGCTCGACGATCAATCCGGCCGGCGTCGGTCCCTGTCGGAGCTCCAGGGGGCCAACCCGATGGTGCTCCATCTGTCCCGTGGTGGCTTCGACCCCAAAGAGCATCGGTTCGTAGGGCAACTGGTCGACGTGTACCCTGAGTTCAGGAATGCTTACACGCGATTGGCTCTCATCTCGACCGACAATCAGCTGAACATCAATGAGTTCCGGGACGCGTTGGGCGCCACGTGGCCGTTCCTGTCGGACCCCGATCGGGTCGTCCAGAAGGATCTGGACATCAAAGAGTTCACGGATGAGCCGCACGATCCGATGATCCCCCACACGTTCGTCCTCGAGCCCGGACTAAAGATCTTCAAGATCTACAACGGATACTGGTACTGGGGCCGGCCCACGATGACAGAGCTCCACGTAGATCTGAGGGGTGTGTTCAAGAAAATTCGGCCCGACTTCGACTTGGCGACTCCGGGGTTGCGGGAGGCGTGGGAACGAGGAGACCGGGATCAATTCCTCGTCGACACATTGGAGGAGCCGATCCGGTACACCGAAGGAAAGAGTATCGGCATCAAACGCTGACCCTAGGGAGTCGGGGCAACCGTCCTCCGCTCGGGTTCTCGACCATAGGAACTCGAGCCGCTCGCGGGCGAGGCGGAAAGTTTGAGACACACACCCGTGCTTCGTCACTCGACCCCGTACGCTCCAACCAACCACGCCGAGCCCCGAGTGCGAGGGATGTGAGAGGTGCAAAACGTTCGCCTGGGTGCAACAATCCTTTCGGGACCAGACAGAGGAGAGCCGGATGAGCACCGTCGATAGGCAGAGCGCACCCAGCGGATCGCCGAGCAGCGAACCGGCCGATCTCAAGCTGGAGGCGGTCGTCATCCCCGTGGCCGACGCCGATCGCTCCAAGGCGTTCTACGCCGGCCTCGGCTGGAGGCTCGACGCCGACTTCTCCTTCGACAACGGCTTCCGGGTCGTGCAATTCACGCCACCGGGATCGCCGTGTTCCGTACAGTTCGGCACCCACATAACGGGGGCTCCACCCGGGTCTGCCCATGGTCTGTACTTGATCGTGTCTGACATCGAAGCCGAGCGCGACGAACTTGCTGGCCGGGGAGCCACGGTCAGTGGCGTGTTCCATTCCGGAGCGCCCGGAGCGCAACTCGACCCTGACGGGACGGGTGATCGGGTCAACGGACCGGATCCGGATCACAAGAGCTACAACTCCTTTGCCACGTTTGAAGACCCCGACGGCAACAGCTGGCTGCTCCAAGAGGTGACCGATCGCCTCCCGGGCCGCCTCGATCCGACCACCAGCTCGTTCAACTCCGCCGGTGACCTGGCTGCGGCATTGCGTCGCGCCGAGTCCGCCCACGCTGAGCACGAGAAGCGCATCGGCCGAGCCGACGCGGACTGGCCCGACTGGTACGCCGAGTACATGGTCAGCGAACAGAGCGGCGAGGAGCGCCCTAAATGAGCGATTTCGACGTGATTGTGCTGGGCGGTGGTGCGCCCGGCGAGCACTGCGCCGGGGCCATCGCGGCGCGTGGTCTTCGGGTCGCCGTCGTCGAGCGGGAGCTCGTCGGCGGCGAGTGCTCCTATTGGGCGTGCATCCCGTCCAAGTCCCTCTTGCGTCCGGGGGAGGCGGTCCAGGGCGCCCGCGACGTCGGCGCCAGCGCCGAGGTGAACGTGCAGGCGGCGCTGGACTGGCGGGACTACATGGTGTCCGGCTATTCGGATGCCGGGCAAGAGAAATGGCTGGCGGATCGGGGCATCGCGGTGGTCCGGGGCGTGGGCCGTCTCGCCGGACCCGGCGTGGTCGAAGTGGACGGCACTCGCCACACGGCGGAGCATGTCGTCGTAGCAACGGGCGCGGATGCTTTCGTGCCACCCATTCCGGGGCTCGACGGCCTGGCCGGCGTGTGGGGCACGCGCGAAGCGACGGCCATGAAGACAGTTCCCAGCCGCCTCATCGTGCTCGGCGGTGGCCCGGCCGGTGTTGAGATCGCACAGGTGGTACAGCGGCTCGGTGGTCAGGCCGTGCTGGTCGAGGGCGCCGATCGGCTGATCCCACGAGAGCCGGCCGCCCTCGGCGTGGCTCTGACGGAGGCACTGCGGCGGGACGGGATGGAGTTGCACCTCGGAGTCCAGGCCACGGAGGCCTCGCGCGACGGCGGCGACTACGTCCTGAGTCTCTCGGACGGGACCTCGGTACAAGGAGAGCGACTGCTCGTGGCGACCGGCCGCCGTCCCCGTGTCGCAGGGATCGGGCTCGAGACGGTCGGTATCGAGGCAAACCCACACGGCGTCGTGGTGGACGAGTATCTGCGTGCCGGCGACAACATTTGGGCCATTGGGGATGTCAACGGGATCTGGCCCCTGACACACGTAGGCGAGTACGAGGGAGATGTCGTGGCGGCGAACATCGCCGGAGAGAGCCACCCGACGAACTACGAAGCCGTGCCGCGCGTCACCTACACCGATCCGCAGGCGGCCGCCGTCGGTGCCGCGGAGGCGCCCTACAGCAGCACAACGCTCCTGAAGGACGTGTCCAAGACCGCGACGTACAGTCACCAGTACGCCCAGTCGAACGGATTCTTGACCCTGCTCAGCGACGGCGACCGGTTGACCGGCGCGTACGCCCTCGGAGCCGAGGCCGGCGAGTGGCTCCAGCAGGCGACGCTCGCCATACGCGCCCGCGTTCCGTTGGAGGTGTTGAGTGACGTCATCCAGCCGTTCCCGAGTTTCTCGACCATCTTCGATTCGGCTTTCAAAACCCTTCGAATGGACATCGCCAAAATGCCGCCGCCTTTGCCGCCCATGCAAGCGCAGATGGCACGGCTATGACCGTCGAAGACAATCGGAGGTAGCAGATGGCCAAGGTCCCACCGCCCCAAGAGGAAATCCTGCTCACACACTTCATCGTGTCGGACGACGTCGAGCGCTCTCGGCGCTTCTACACCGAAGTCCTTGGGGGTCGGGTCGCCTTCTCCGGCCCCGGAGGGCCGACCAATGTCGCACTGTCCAATAGTTGGATCGTGATCAATGGCGGAGGAGGCCCGACCGACGACAAGCCGGAGGTCACCCTGGAGACGCCCGGCGACCCAAATCGGGTGAGCAGCTTCGTCAACATCCGGGTCAAGGACATAAAGGCGGTGTACTCCGAGTGGAGCGCGCGGGGTGCTCAGTTCCTGACGCCCCCGAAGCAGCACCAGTACGAGATCCGTTGCTACATCCGTGATCCCGATGGTCACCTGATCGAGGTGGGGCAGACCACCGACCCGCAGGGGGACTGGGTGCCCGGTCACTGGCCATCGAGAACGCCCGCCGACGAGCACCCAACACCGCCAGAGGGAATCGTGCTCGCCCACTTCATCGTGTCTGACGATGTCGAGCGCTCTCACCGCTTCTACACCGACGTGCTCGGGGGCAGGGATGCGTTCTCCGGACCCGGAGGGCTCACGTATGTCCAACTATCGAACAGTTGGATCATCATCAACGTCGGCGGAGGGCCGACCGACGACAAACCGGAGGTCACCCTTGAGACGCCCACCGATCCCAGCCGGGTCAGCAGTTTCCTCAATATACGAGTGACGGACATCCACGCTGCGTACACCGAATGGAACGCACGCGGTGCGGAATTCCTGACGCCACCGAAGCAGCACCAATACGAAATCCGTTGTTATATCCGCGATCCCGATGGTCATCTGATCGAAGTGGGACAAACAACGGACCCGGGGGGAGATTGGTTCCCCGAGCAATGGCCGTCAAGCAAGTCCGAGTGAGTCTTCCGACGGGGCGGAGATCTCCATCATGACCACGGCGATCATCGGCACCGGAGCCATCGGATCGGCCATCGCGTGTCAGCTTGCTCGCGGTGGCGAGACCCTCCAGCTCTCGAGCGCCAACAAGGAGTCGGCGCAAAAGTTGGCCGCGGCAATCGGCCGAGCGGCGGTCGTCGCGCTCGACAACCGGAGCGCTTTGCAGGGAGCCGATGCCGTTGTCCTTGCGCTGCGGTTTCCCGTGTTGAAAGACGTCATCGACGAGATCGCCGACACGCTGGGAGACACGTTTCTCGTCGTTCCGAGCAATCCGGTCGGACTCGACGCACAAGGCAAGGTCGTGCGACTCCTACCGGAAGGGAAGTCATCGGGCCAAGTTGTCGCTGGGTGGTTGCCGATCGGAACACGCTTTGCCATTGCGTTCGGCACAATGTCGGCCGATCTCTTCGAGTCCTCCAGCCACCGGTCGCCCGAGCCCGCGGTTCTGTTCTACGTGTCGGAACCCGAGCATGGGAGCGATGAAGTCGAGCACTTGATCCGAACGGCGGGTTTTGAGCCGATGAGGATCGGCGGGGTCGAACAGTCGAGCCGACTCGAGGTGGGAGGCGATCTTCACGATCTTGTGGTCGGCTCCGCAGGGGCGCGGTCCCACGTCGTGGGGGCCTGACTGCCTTCGACGCGGCGGGGGCCAGCAAACTAGACGCAGCCAGCCAAGAGCCGTGCTCGACGTCACGACGTGCTTTGGCCGGGATGCGCCCTCGGTGCAAGGGTCCGACAAGTGAGCGCAGGTCGATCGTGGCGCAGGTGCTCTCTGCGTTGTCCGGCGCCATCCTCAGCTTCCCGATGGGATGCGCGCTCGTTTCTCGGTTCCGACCGCACTGTCCACCCGTTTTGCCGTGTCGGGGTGTCCGCTCGACCCGACGGAGCACCGAGGACAGCGGCAGAGTTCGTGTGACCATGTTCGGGATCTGCCCTCGACCAACGATGATGTGGTGTGGGCATCCTAGAACAGCCCTTCGAATCCGATCCCGTCGTAGCGATCTATCGACACGCGTTGCCCCAGATCTATGGCTATCTCTTGCCACGCTGCGGCAGTGCGGCGGTCGCTGAAGATCTCACTGCCGATACGTTCCTGGCTGCCGTCGCAGCCAGCAAGCAGGGAAGCGTGGCACAGGTGAACGTGGCCTGGCTGGTGGGCGTAGCTCGACACAAGCTGGTCGATCATTGGCGACGGGTCGCCCGGGAACAACGCAACCTTTCTGTCGCCCAGCAAATGACCGATAGTCTCAATGACCCGTGGGATGACCATCTCGATGCCACAGTGGTTCACGCCTCCCTGGCTCGCCTATCCCCCCACCAACGAGCGGCGCTGACCCTGCGCTATCTCGACGGACTCCAAGTTCGAGAAGTGGCTGAGAATCTGGGCCGCAGCGTGCACGCCACCGAGACTTTGCTGGTCCGTGCCCGCGCCGCGCTGCGTCGCGTCTACAGAGAGGAGGGGAACGATGACAGTTGATCCTCTTGACGGCCTGCATCTTCCAAACGTGCCGATTGAGCCGCGACCCGAGTTCGCCGAAGCACTCCTGCGGCGGATGGAGACGAGTGAACAGCCGGATGTCGTCGCCCGCGCAGCGCCGACGATGAGGTACTTCGTCAACGACGTCGACAGGGCGGTCGCCTTCTACTGCCGACTTCTGGACTTCGAAGTCGAGCTGCGCCCGTCCCCGATGTTCGCCATGCTTTACCGGGGCGACCTTCGACTCTTGCTCAGCGTGCCAGGGGGTGCCCATGCCCTGCCGGATGGCACGCTGCCCAAGCCCGGAGGGTGGAATCGGATGGCCCTGCAGGTCGAGGACCTTGAAGGCGTCGTCGACTCGCTCAGCGAAGACTCTGTCGGCTTCCGGACCGACATCGTTACGCGTGTCGGAGTTCGCCAGGTACTGCTCGAGGACCCTTCGGGCAACCTCGTCGAGCTGTTTGAGCCCACCGCCGGCTACCACGAGCGCCCCCGAGACCCCAGCGACACAACCGCCAACCCAACCAAGGAGACGCATCCATGAGCACTGTCAGCGTGCGTTACATCGTCGACGACGTCGAGGCCGCAATTCCCTTCTACTGCGAGCACCTCGGGTTTCGCGAGGACATGCATCCCGACCCGGCTTTCGCCATGTTGTCCCGTGGTGACCTGCGCTTGGTCCTCGTCTCGCCGATCGGCCCTGATCACCGAGGCGGCGGTTCGCGGCCCATGCCCGACGGCACCAAACAGGAACCTGGAGGCTGGAATCGTTTCATGTTGGAGGTCCCCGATCTTGACAGCACCGTTGATGTGCTACGCAAGAAGGGCGTCCGATTTCGCAACGAGATCGTGACCGGAGTCGGTGGGAAGCAGATCATGATCGAGGATCCCTCGGGCAACCCCATCGAGCTGTTCGAACCGATCCGACCTGAGGCGCGCCTCTCCAGGACATGAGCGCTATGCCTCGGTCAATGGCAAGAGTTCCTTGTGGCAGAGAACTTGATCGTACCCAAGAGGTTACGAGCGTTACTCGCTTCGCATTGTGAGAGCCTGACGATCCGACGTTGATACCGATCCGGGGCGTTCCGCGCAGGGAGCTGTCTCGCCGTCCTGCGGCGGCGTCGACCGACGCGGGGAGGGGGCCGCTCAGCTCGTGCGGTGCTCAGCTGATGACGAAGAACCCGTGGGTCCCGTAGGCGGGGCAGACCCAGTTGCCCGGCTTTGCGGTGGTTCCGACCGCGGTACCGGTCGTGTTGACCTTGCCCACCTCCAGACAGCGCCCCTGCTGGTCGGTGCCCTCCGAGATACTGAACGCAAAAGCACTCCCCCCTTGGGCCCAGCCGCCCGAGTCGTCGACGCTCATCGTGATGGTGTAGGTGTTGTTCGAAGCGATGCTCATGGAGCCGCTGAAGCCGGCGTTTTCAGTCCAGGTGTAGGTACCGGGAACAATGTGTCCAGCGGTCCTGGGCCGGACGCCCGCATGCGCCAACGCACTGGTGTGCTCGGCTGCCCCAGGTGCACCCTTGGTGATGTAGAAGGTTCCGCTCGAGCCGTAGCCTGGGCAGGCCCAGTCGCCCGGCTTAGCGGCGTACGAGATCGCCTTGCCGGTGTTGCTGACATGTCCGGCGAAGACGCAGACTCCGCCCGCGTCGTTGCCGCCGGTGATGCTCAACCCCGCCGTCCTGCCGGCCTGGACCCAGGTGCCGGAGTCACCACCAAAAGTGCTGGTGTAGGTGTTGTTCGAAGCGAACGTGATCGTCCCGCCGTCGACGCCGTCGATGAACCAGTTGTACGTGCCGGGCTTCAACGGAGTCGCGCCGGATGGCGCCTCGGGTACCGAACGCTTCATCGCGTCGTTGGACTGTGCGCCGGCAAGACTGGCCCCGACACAGATGGCACCGGCGAGGCACACCGTCGCTCCTGCCACGGTCACGGCGGACCATCTCTTGAGTTTTGTCATGCTCCATCCTCTGTTCGTTCGGGGGAGGAGCGCGCCGTAGCATCACGCTACCGCCCTCGCTGAGGGTCGACGCTACCTGAACGCCGATTGGAGAGCCAGAGATTGTTTGTCAAACCTCAACGCCTACTCGATTCGGGCTTGGAGACGACAATCCCGAATTGCCGGCAGCACGGGTGAGTGAACTGGGATTTCGTCGGTAAATCCCGCGAATCCCAAATGAGGCAGAAGCTGGTGAATGAATATCCCGGCGATGAGTGGGCGCAGATAGTGGTTCCGTCTCCGTCAACGAGGTGGATGCCGACAACGAAGCCATGAGGTAACGATCGTCGTCTGGACGATGTGGCCGTGGGCGGACCGTGTCTTAGCCGCCTATGCGGCATATCGTCGTGAAGCGGCCATGGCGCACCCATGGGGAACAATTGCACTTCGCCGAGGCGTCGTCGTAGGGGCATCGCCAGGCCTGGCCCGCGCCAAGACGAGGAGGCTCTTGCCGTTCTCTCCTCCGGTTCTCTGCCCTGTGTCTCGCCGGGAGGGTGATGTGGCGGCAGAGCGCAGGAATCTCAGGCCCGACCCGGCTGTCGTTGGCGAGCGACGTGGGTTGAGGGGCTCACCCCTGGGTCAGGTGCTGTTCGACTGAGGCGACCTTCGCCGCCAGGGCGCCGTCGGCCACTCCTGGTCGGTGGTCGATCTTGATCACGATGCTCACCCTTCCAGCCCGGACCGAGACGGCGTCCACGCAGGAGTGGATGAGATTCATCACCTCGTCCCACTCTCCCTCGACGTTCGTGAACATCGCGTTTGTCTCGTTCGGGAGACCGCTGGCCCGCACCAAGCGGACCGCCTCGGCTACGGCGGCGCCTACGGATTCTCCTGAACCGATAGGGGTAATCGAAAACGCAGCGATCATCCCGGCACGCTCTCGGCGCCAAGCCCCGTTCCTACCGTCCGAAGCTTGCCTCCCGGGGCCAAGACCATCAGCTTGATGAGCTCCTCGGTGATCCGGGGCTCCAGTCCCTCGGTGTGGCCCTTGTCAACCCTGACTACGTCTGCGATGACCCGGCCGTCCTTGGCATTGGGGAACACGTACACCTGGGCCGTGCCCGGGGCAGGCTTGCGCCCCCAGCTCTTGGTCGGGTTCTCGTCGAAGCGACCGTCGTGGACCTTTCCCGGCTGCGTGTCGACGACATCTGCCATGCGCACCCTCGAAACCGCGCCGTAGCGCGCGGCCCAGGGAGAGGTCTCGGGAAGCGAAGCGATCTCGTGCTCACCGGTGGCGTATATGAACGAGAAGTCGGCGGTGGGCGGCGGCGGTGGCTCGAAGATGCGGCCACGGGCCAACAACTCTTCCATGCGGGCCTTCTCCGCCTCGCTGCGGGGAGGGCCGGCGTTGGCGGCGCGCTCGGCGGAAAGTCCGAGACGGCCCCCGGAGAGGCTCAACCAGCCGTCCACGCGATCGGCGAAGTAGTGGTTCGTCGAGAGCAGCCGGTTGGAAGTCATCCCGCCCTGCGAGTGGCCGACCAGCCAGAAGGAGCGGATGTACCGAGCACCGAAGCGCTCGACCACCGCTTCGACCAGATCAGCGAGGTACTCATCGTCGGCGCCGGCCGCCCAATGACGGATGGGTTCCTTGGTGGCGGCCGATGGGGTGGCGATGACCAGCTTGTAGGCGTCGGCGTATTCGTAGGCGGAGAAGTACTCGCGCTGCCAGGCTCCGACCGACCCACCGCCGTGAAGGTTGAGGATGAACGTCACCTCCTCGCCGTCAGAGAGGTCGGGCGGGACGTCGAGATAGCACTTCCTGCCTGTCTTTTGATCTACGACCGTCTCGTGCCCCACGTCTTGCCCCCCAAAGTTCGATCCGGACGCCCTGCGCTCGGGCTCCCGGGCCGGAATATAGGCCGGACCCACTGAGCGTGCTTTGGGTCCAACCGCGCCAGACGGCGACGGACCAGGCCAGCAACGCGACCGTCCCGACAGACTCCAAGATGATCGTCTCCATCACGAACGAAGCCCCTAACGACTCCCGAAAGCCGAATAAGCCGAAATTGAGGCTGATAATGAGTCCCCCGAGGGTCGAGATCATGAAAGCCGACCCCAGGAGCCCGGCGAGCGGCCGCGGCCACACCAGCAGGACTGCCGCCAGCACGAAGGCACCCACGGCGTCAGCCAAGAAGAGAGGGCCGACGGTCGGGATGTCGCGGTACCCCTCCGTCCACAGGTGAAGATGGATGGCGGCCACCCAGATGAGCAGACCGGCGCACACCAGACGGAGGAGGAGAGCGGCGAGGAATTCGGGTCGACACTGGGCCCGCGTCACCTGGCGTCGGAGCGACGCCAGGTGATCAGAGGTTGCCGTCGCCATCGCTCGGCCCTCCGTTGTTGTCGGCGTCATGGTCGCCGCCGTCGTCCTGGGCAATGCCGTTGATGACGGCCGGCGGTGCAGGCACCGGAGGGGCCGCTGTCGGCGGCGGGGGTGGCACCGTGGTCGGCGCGGTGGCCACCGGAGGGGCCGTTGTCAGAGGAGGGGGCGGCACGGTGGTCGGCGGAGGGGGTGGCACGGTGGTCGGCGGAGTTGTCGACGACGGGGCTGTTGTCGCCGGCGGTGGCGTGGTGGTGGTGGTGTGGGACGCAGGCGTGGGTTTGATGGTGGTGGCGTGTGAGTTCGACATGAGGCCGAGCCCGAGAGCCAGACCCCCCGCCACGAGAGCGGCGATGACCGCAATGAGGATTCCTAGTCGTTTGGTCACTTGATGTCCTTTGAACGTGTGGGCCGTTGCCGTCTGATCTCCGCCGCGATCTCAGGCTTCAAACGTCCTACGGCGGAAGTGGCAGCAGAGTTCATTACGAGTGATAACAAGTTGATCAATGACGACGGGAAATCCTTTCAACTCGCCGCGGCGTATGTTGATGTGTGACACGCCTGACTCGATCCACGGAGACGCAGGCCGCCCAGCAGCGGCCCACAGGGCATCCAATCATCCGGTTGTCCCCGCGCCTCATAATCGGCATCGTTTCGGCTGTGGCGTTGGTGGCAGTGGCGGGCAGCATCAGCTCGGCCGTGTGGCGGGCATCGAACACCAAGGCTGTGGTCGCGACCAAGGCGAGTATTGCTCATTCCAAGTTTGCGAGCTCGGCGCCGCTTGGGTCGTTTGGTTGGCTCGCGAGAACCGTTCCGCCGCCGAGCTGGGCCCGGCTCACCGTCCATTCCGGGCTTGGAACCCTGTCCTCGCCTCCTGGGTTCCATATGGTCGAGGGCGATCCGGGAACGCTCTCAGTGGCCCTTCGCAACGCGGCGGGAACCTACCTGGGCTATCTCAACGTCACTCCCCATCAGGGTCATGAGACCTTGCAGGGCTGGGCCGCATTCCGTCTCTCCCACTTGCTCGACGACGACGCCGTATCCGTCCACGAGGATGCCACGGTGCAATCGGTCCGAACGGCAGCGGCAGTGCGATCGTGCGTCACCGATGATTACGTGACGACCATGGGCCACCACCACTTCCATGAGGTGGCCTGCTACGTAACGAGCGGTTCCGTCAGCAGCGTCGTGGTTGCCGCCACACCTTCGGGTGATCCGGCGCACGTCTGGACCCAGCTGGAGCGCGCTGTCGCCGCCTATCCGTCTAAGTAGCGCAATCCCCAACCGATTGCAGTTGTCCCGTTTCCTCCCCTTCCTCCCCCGGGCCGAGAGGGGACACGGGGTCAATGGGTAGGTGATACCGGCGAAAGGCGTTATCGGTGGACAAACCCGTCCGGGTTCTCTCGCCCCGGCTGCAGCTAGTCGCGCACGAGTGATGGACCCGTGACTGACCCGGGTATTTCCCGGGCGCGACCGAGCCGCTCGAACGCGATGCTGACTGCAGTCGAGCGGCGACCGCCACCCGACAGTGTGCGGCCCAACCGGACTGTTCGAGCTGGGTCGAGTCATAGGAGGCACCGATGGCGACAGCCGACAATGCCGGGACGGAGATCCACAGGCGAGGCTACGCCGTGGTGCTGCTTCGCGGGTTCCCCGATTGGCCGAGTGTGAATTTGGGAGCAGCGAGGAGATGATGGAGTTTCTCGTCCAGTTTGAACTAAGTGTCCCGGACGGGGTTCCGGAGTCCGAGGTCAAAGATAGGGTGAGGGCAGAAGCTGCCGCGGCAGAGACGTTGGCTGGCGAGGGGCACCTCGTCCGGCTGTGGCGGGCCTCCGTCGGCACCAGCCCCACGGCGGTCCTTGGCCTTTATCGCGCTGGCAGCAAGGAGGAGCTTGACGGACTCCTGCGCGCTCTGCCGCTCTACGAATGGATGCGGACGTCGATCACGGTGCTCGATCAGCATCCGAACGACCCTGCGAGGATTTGAGTGATGCCAAAATGACTCGGTTGCAGAGCTCTGGACTACGTCGCCGATTCAGCCGTATCAAGAGCCCATGACCGGCGGTACATTTGCCGGGCCTGAACTCAACGGCGTACTCGTCCCAGACGCCAGCGCCGATTGGCAGTCTGTTAGCGAGTTCGTCAGTGCTCAGCAAGTGTTACGTCTAGAGGACCTTGCCTGGGTTGGTCTGATCCAGTGTCGCACGATCGGGACGGCAATGCCCGTGAGTGCCCGAGTGGCGAAGAAGGTGGACCACTACCCAGGCGAGCATTCCCCACACGACGACCGTGGCCATGCCCATGAGCAACCACAGGCCTAAAACCTCCGTACTGTTCTGGAAGTAGCGGTATACCACGAGGCCCTCCGTTCACTCTTGCGGATCATCGTGATCGCGCATCGGCCAATCGACCTGATTCAACTGGCGGCGAAGCCACGACTGACGAAGCGCCAACTCATGGGGGCTCTTTCGTTCGCTGGAAAGGGGTCAGTGCACGAGTGCTCTGAGGGCCGGTCGCGCCGAAGACCTGGACGATGCGCGGTAGTTCCCGCAAAGACAGGTCATTTGTTTCCCGGCCGCCACATTGACCACAGTTCGGCGTGTGTCTCCACGATCGGATCAGTCGGGTTCGAGCCGCATTGAAGTAGACACTGAAGGCTTCCGTCTTCGGATCCAGCTCGAGTTGCCAGTATGGGCGCCACGCCGTGGACACCGATCGCCCCGCGACCTCGATCCCCTTGAGGATGCGACAGAATTGCATCCGAACGGGATCAAAGACCCACGTGTTGTGGCACGATTCCACGATCATGAAGTCCTGAAGTCGAAGCTCAGCTCCCGACGACTCGTCCGGGAGGGCGGGGGCGTCCAATCTCCCCAGCTCACACCTTTTGTGCGCCGCAACATGTGCGTCTACGGGCAATCCGGCACGTCCTATGCGGGGTTCAACAGAGGTGTCCATGTGTGTCCTTTCGCGTGGTCGGGTTGAGTTGGATCAGTCGGCTGCCGACCGGCCTGCGCATTCGGTACTTGGAGCCGTCATGTCGCAAGTCAATCCCGCCGTGGTGCAGAACCCGTCGCGTTGATGTGGAGAGGGGATGGAGATCCGAGGACGTGGATGTCACGCGCTCGGTATCGTGACCACGAATCGAGCTCCTCGTCCCTCTTCGCTGGTCACAGAAACGTCGCCGTCGTGGGCGCGAACCAACTCTTGCACGACGGCCAGGCCGACTCCGCTCCCGGTGGTCTCCCGAACTGCTCGTCCCCTCCAGAAGCGATCGAAGACATGCGCGATGTCCTCTGGCGGGATACCCCTTCCCGTGTCTTCTACGACGACCGTGGCCAGGCGATCCCGTATTCCCACTGACACCCGGACAGAACCACCGGCAGGTGTGAACTTCACTGCATTGGTGAGAAGGTTCGTGACCACTTGGTGCAAACGGTTCTTGTCGCCCCGCACGACCGCTGGTCGGAGATCGAGGGTCAAGGACAGTCCTGCATCTTCGAGTTGCGGTTTCAAAGCTTCGGCGGCCTCGTCAGCCACGAGGGACAGATCCACGGGCTTGACTTCCAATTCCAGACCGGCAGCTTCCGCCGAGGCGAGGATCTCTAAGTCTGCGATGATTCGCCCCAGCCTTAGAGTCTCGTCGTGGAGCGATGACAAGGTCAAAGCAGTCGGTTCGGTGACCCCATCTGCCATCGCCTCGGTTGTGGCTTGCAGTATTGCCAATGGAGTCCGCAATTCGTGTGCCACGTCGGCGACGAGCGCCCGTCGCAGTTGATCCTCGCGTTGGAGAGCGTCGGCCATGTCATTGAAAGCTCGCGAAAGGTCTGCCAGCTCACCGGTCGCCTGAGCGTCGGCAACCCGAGATCCCCGCTCGCCTGATGCCATGGCCTTTGCGGCCCCGGTCAAGGCGACTACGGGCCGAGTGATCCGTCGGGCGAAGACAACGCCGGCGATGATGGCGAGAACCGCCAGTACCAACACGCTCCATCCGATGCCTGCGGCGAGCGTGCGGCGGAGTGAACCGTTGGCGGCCCCGATTCCCGCAGTGCTCGTGCGCACGGAGACTGCCCCGACACGAACCCCGCCGGAAACGATAGGAACCACGAGCGGAGGTCCGAGTGTGCTCGGGCGAATTCCTTGCGGGACGATCGAGTCCACCAGCGTCCCCGATGAATCTCGCACCTGGACCGCAACGCCGGCGTGGCTCGCGAGTGTCAAGGCCGGGGAGAGATTGACGGCATTCCACGTCTTCGATTGCAGGTAGCTCACCCTCGCCGCACTGGCCACCGCCTTCCCGAGGTCGGTTTGCTGGTGGCGGGAGAGCGTCGTCACATCGTTGTTCGCCAACACCAACGTGGCCGTGGCCAACATGCCGAGGGCGACGAGAGCCACCAGGGCGATCAGGAGTGCCAACCGTCGTGCAATCGGAGAGAATGCGCCACTGCGTCGACGAGGAGTATCCGCCGGCGCTGACTTCGGTTGCGACGACGGAGGGTGCGGAGGTCCGGTCTCGCGAAAGTCACTCATCCCGAGAAAGGGTGAGCCGATAACCGACCCCGAGAACCGTCTCAATGATTTGAGGAGATGCAGGATCGCGCTCGATCTTGCGACGAAGGTTCTTCACATGTGAATCGACGGTGCGCTCATAGCCTTCGAATTCGTAGCCTCTGGTCCGGTTGATGAGCTCAAAGCGGGAGTACACGCGCCCCGGCGTCGTGGCCAGAGCCTGCAGAAGGCCCCACTCGGTAGGCGTCAGATCAACTCTTTGGCCGTCAACGAGAACCTCCCGTCGGGCTTCGTCGATGATGAGCCGCCCCTGGTCGAATGAAAACCGATCTCTGCGCGGTTCGGCGTCTCGTCCTCTGCGTAAGATGGCCTGGGCACGCAACACCAGCTCCCGAGGGCTGAAGGGCTTCGTCATGTAGTCGTCCGCGCCCAGCTCGAGCCCTCGGATGCGATCGCTCTCCGAAGCCTTCGCCGTCAGGATGAGAATAGGGACGTCGATGAAGGTCCGCAGGTCCCGGGCTACATCCTCTCCGGAGACGTCGGGGAGCCCGAGATCAAGGATGACCAGGTCCGGCCGTCCCCGTTGGGCGAGCGCGATGGCCTCGCTACCTGATGCCGTCGAGAGCACGACCATGCCCTCTCGTTCGAAATAGGAACGCAACAGTTCCCGGAGCTTGGTCTCATCCTCGACCACCAGCACCGTGGTCGGCATCAGCATGCCTCCATCTCCACATTCTTCTCCGAGAAGCGGTCCTGATGTCGGCGCCTGCTCGGAGCAACGGAATCCGGAGCCGCGTGGTGCGTTCCACCACGGGAGGATGCGTCGAGAACTTCTGGACCGCGACCTTCGTTCCGAGTGGGTTCACGACCCAAACTGTGGCCTGAGCGGGAATCAGATCCATCGGCACGACGTCGACGTAGCAACCCATCCGCTCCAGAGCTCGGGCAAGGGCCTCAGGATCGTCAGTCATATCTGCACCGGCACGATCTGTGTCGTACTCACGGCGAGCTGACAGAGTGAGCCGGAGCAAAACGGCCGCCCAGTGAGCGACCGAGGCCACCAAGAGCATGCGGAGCCGTCCAGGACGTTCACCACTGCTGCGTCCCCCAAACAGCGACGAAAGCAGGAACACATTGGCAAGTGCGGAAATCGCGGTCGCCACCGCGCCGGCCAATGAGGACAGAAGCGCATCACCACGTCGGATATGTGCGAGCTCATAAGCGAGGACGGCACGGACCTCATCCGGATTCAGAAGGGCCAGGAGGCCCTCGGTGACGACGACTGACGCGTGACCAGCGGTTCGCCCGGCTGCGAATGCATTCGGCTGAGGGCTTGACGACAGGTAGAGCCCAGGGGGCAACATCGCAGCCCGCTGCGCAAGTTCGGCCACCATCGCGTGCAGTCCCGGGGCCTCACTCGGGTCGAGGACTCGGGCCCCGGCGGCTCGGATTGCCAATCGGTCGGAGAACCACCACGAGCTGCCGATGACCGTCACGCCCAGACCGAGAGCGACGCCGACGAGGATGCCGAGGTCACCGCCCAACACGCCACAGCAAGCGACGATCAATCCTCCGACGGTGCCAAGCAGAGCGGCGCTCTTTAGGGTGTCTCCGATCATCGGCCGTGCCATCGGCGACCTTCCGAGACCGACTCAGGGCGCATCACGAGATGCTGGAGAAGAGATCGGTTCTGGCGTGGCGACGGACGACTGGTGCGATGTTCGATCATGAGACCGGTCCTCCTCGTCGTCGGTCCGAGCGTCAACCGGCCGGGGCCTATGGCGGCTCCCCTAGGCACTTCGAGTCCGTCGTGGCCGAGGGCACCGGCGAGATACCACGACCGTGTTTTCGGCCTCAACTCGGGGTTTGTTCCATCAGATCCCCGAAGTGTGAAGGCGCCGTTGCCGTCGTGTGCGCGCCGCATGGAGATTCGACGCGAACTGCTTAGGAACCCCAAGAGTCACTGTCCGGCCAGATCCTGAATCAAATGGGATCTTCGGGACCTTCTGCGCTGCGCCATGAGGTCGACGGCGATGTTCACACCACCTCCACGCCACCCACACGCGTGCTTCACGGTGCCGTGGTTATCTGCATCCGTGGCAGAGGGACCAACTCCCTATTCGATCGGGGCAAAGGCACACATGACGGACCTGACAGCAGCGGGCGGCGCGGGATCGGTGGCCGATCCGCCCGTCGGCCCTACGGTTCCAGCGCAGCCAGAGGTGAGCAACGGACTCGTCGTTGCGCAGCCCTCTGGGACGTTCAGCCTGAGCTCGACCGTGCGGGGGCGCGCAAACGGCGCGTTCGGCGATCCCGCACCTCCCCTCTAGGCGGTCGACGTCGTGCATACTCCCTTGTGGTGCTGGTTCGCGACCGGCGCGTTGATTCTGGGCCTCCTTTCGGTGGATTTTGCGGTCCATCGCGGAGAACGCGAAATCAGTCTTCGCAAAGCGCTGGCAGTGAGCGCGGCCTGGATTGCAACCAGCGTTCTGTTCGGGCTCGTGGTGGGCGCCTTCGGGAATTGGGAAAGCGCCGGAGAGTACTTTGGCGCATACCTCACGGAGAAGGCGCTGAGTATCGACAACGTCTTCGTCTTCGCTCTTCTCCTCGGCTCCTTCGCCGTTCCCCGGGCTTATCAGCGCCGGGTGCTCTTCTACGGAGTCTTCGGAGCGCTCGTCCTTCGTGGTGCCTTGATCGCAGCCGGTGCCTCCCTCCTCCATCACTTCGACTGGATCCTGTGCGTCCTGGGCGCGTTCTTGATCTTCTCGGGATCCCGCATGGCGCGGGGTAATGATCTCATCGATCCAGAGAGGAACTTCGTTCTTCGAAGCCTTCGTCGGCTGGTCCCCGTGACGCCTGTCTACGTCGGCTCTCGGCTCGTGACTCGCTTTGACGGAAAGCTGCTCGCAACGCCACTCCTGGTCGCCCTCCTGGCCATCGAGGTCACCGATCTGGTCTTCGCGATGGACTCCATCCCTGCCACCTTCGGGATCACGAGGAACGTGTTTCTGGTCTTTACCGCAAACGCCTTCGCTGTCCTCGGCCTGCGGGCGCTCTACTTCGTCCTCGTCGGTGCGATCGATCGCTTCACCTACGTCAAGTACGGACTCGCCGCGCTCCTTGTCTTCATCGGTCTCAAGATGCTGCTTGCGCCGATCCTCACCCTCCCGATTCTCTTGAGCCTGGCTGCGATTGGCACAATCATCATCCTTTCGATTGCGGCCAGCCTCTGGCATGAACGGCATATCGCGGTTGTGCCGGAAGTGGAACGGGAACCCGAAGAGGTCAGGACGTGAATCGCTCTCGTCGAGATGGGAGACTCAGGTGACATCTGGGATCGCTCTCGTGGCCGCACTCAGTGGCGCGATGTGCTTTGCCTGGGCCGCGATCCTTCAGCAAGAGTCCGCGCAGGAAGCACCCGAAGACAAAGCCCTGAGATTGAGCCTGCTCGTGGAACTGCTGCGACGCCCGAAATGGCTGGCAGGGGTCGGCCTCATGGTGGCCGGGTATGGCCTCCAGGTTGTGGCTCTGGCCCAGGGACCGGTGGCGCTGGTCCAGCCCCTCATCATCACCGAGTTGGCCTTCGCCGTTCCTCTTGCCATCTGGAGATGCCATCGAACGGCTGGTTCGCGTGAGTGGGCTGGAATCGGCTTCGTTGTGGTCGGAATCTCCGGATTTCTCCTCATGGCGTCACCCGAGAGCGGCAATGCCGACGCGCCCGGCGGTGCGTGGTTGTTCGTCTTGCTCGCCTGCATGGCGATTCTGGCGCCGGGTATTCACTTCGCTTCTCGAGCGAGTGGGCCGGTGCGCGCGATGATTCTCGGCGCCGCGGCCGGGTTGGCCTTTGGAGTCCTCGCCGCGCTGACCAAGACGATGACCCAGACGGCCCGCGAGGGGGTCGGTCAGATGCTCGCGAGTTGGCAGCTCTATGCCGTGATCGTGGTTGGTATCGGGGCCCTTGTGCTGTCACAAAGCGCCTACCAAGGCGGGCCGCTCGCCTATTCAATGCCCGTGGTGGCGATACTCGAACCGCTGGTCGCGGTGCTCTTGGGTGTTCTGGTCCTCGATGAGCAGATCCTTCTGCACGGTCCGGCGCTCCTCTTTGAGCTTCTCGCCGTCATCGTGGCATGCACCGGAATCGGGTTACTCACGACCTCTCGCACGGTGTTGAGCATCTACGAGGAGAGTACGAGGGCTCCTGACACCTATGAACGGTATGTCGGAGATACAGGACCGCGGCCACATGTCTCTCCATCCAGCTGATTCAACTCGCTCTTCGGAGCATCGGCCAGCGCCCGCGGGTTCCTCGGTCCACGCTGGAACGCAGCCGAGCAGCCGCACCGACGAACAAGACCGAAGCAGGCGTGCTGACGCTGTGCCGGAAGCTGACGAGATGACATCCGACCCTGCGAAGCGGGTGCCATCTGACGATGCATTCAGTAGTCAGCTTGAGTGTTGGCTCCGAGCAGATGGAGTCAAGACGGTGGGCGGCCTGGAGGATGTGTTTGGGGAGAAGGCGTTCGCAGTCACAATTCTCTTCTTGATGTTCATTCCAGCCCTCCCGCTGCCGACTGGTGGGATCACCCACGTCTTCGCATTAGTCACCGCCATTGTGGCCCTGGAGATGGTTCTCGGTATTCGTACCATGTGGATTCCGGCACGACTGCGCAACCGCGATCTTGGATCATCGGTTACGAAGAAGGCGATTCCGTTCATGGTGACGGCGGATTCGCTGGTTCGAACGGTTTTCCCGTCCTCGGGGGGCGACGCTCGTCGGCCAGCGCTGGTTTCACAGGCTGATGGGAGTCGTCTTCATCGGCTTGGCGGTCGCCACCGGCCTGGCTCCGCCGTTCTCGGGTCTCGACACTCTTCCAGCGACGGGCGCCGTCGTTGTTGCCCTGGGCCTCATCTTGGAGGACGTCGTTGTCATTGGCATCGGAGCGCTGATAGGAACGGGCGGCATCCTATTGATCCTGACTGTCGGTGCTGCCTTGTTCAACATTGTGCGTCACCTTCTCTGATGAACAGCGCGGTTTCCGCGCGCGCTGAGCAGTAGTTCTTTTGTTCCGTGCCCAGGTACCTCCGGGTGGGCGAAAGGCGACGGGTCCCAACGAGTTGAATGGTCCGGGGATCCCCGGAGCTCCTCCGATGAGTGACTGCGGGGAGGGTCACCTGCGCAGTTCTGCCACCTCTTCCAGCCGTCCCAGCTTGTGCGGGTTGCGGATGGCGTAGATCCGGGTGATCAGGTCATTCTCAATCACCAGACTCACCGCGGTGTCGTCGCCCGCGACGTGAAACCGGGCACCGGGCATGCCGTTGAGCCAGGCGGTCGTCGCGACCAAGTCGGAGAGGTCCGCCACGCGGGCCAGGAACGCCACTACCCGCTCGGCCCCGATGAGCGGCTTCCGAGCCGCCGGCACCAGGCCGCCGCCATCTGCGATCAACAGCACATCCGGGGCAAGCACTTCCACCAGTCCCTGAAGGTCGCCGGAGGTCACGGCGGCCATGAACTTTTCGAGGGTCGCCTCCTGCTCGGCTCGGTCCACCTGCATCCGTGGTCGCCGCGCCGCAACGTGCTCGCGGGCACGGTGCGCGACCTGCCGGACCGCGGCCGGGGTCTTGCCCACGATCTCGGCGATCTCGTCGTAGGGTGCCTCGAACACCTCGTGCAGCACGAACACGGCCCGCTCGGTCGGACCGAGGGTCTCGAGCACCGTGAGCATGGCGATCGAGACGTTCTCGGCGAGCTCGGCATCCTCGGCCACATCCGGACTGGTCAGCAAAGGCTCGGGCAGCCACTCCCCGACGTAGTCCTCCCGTTGGCGGGACACCGTTCGGAGTCGGTTCAGCGCCTGCCGGGTCACCATTCGGATCAGATACGCCCGTGGGTCACGCACCTCGGCCTGGTCCACGTTGGCCCACCGCAGCCAGGTCTCCTGCACGACGTCCTCGGCGTCGACCGCCGTTCCGAGCATTTCGTAGGCGACGGTGAAGAGCAGACCGCGGTGAGTGACGAACGGGTCGTCAATCATGCTGACGATGCTAGAGCGAGCGGCTTGAGGTCACAGGAGGCCGAGAACTCCTGCGACTCGATGCCCATCGCGACGTTGGAGCGGGCCATGAAGTTGGCCAGCGCAACAAACGCGGTCAACTCCACGAGAGCGGCAGGGCCGAGCGCCTTCAGCAGCCTGGCCGACAGTTCGTCCGTAACGGTCGGCGGGGTTCGCGTCATGGCCTCGGCGTACTCCATCACGTCGCGCTCGAGCGGCGTGAAAACACCCGACACGCGCCAGCGCGGCACCTCACGCGCCTTGTTTACGTCGAGGCCCTCATTGTTGGCGTGGAAGTAGCCAAAGTCCAGGCAAAAGCTGCAGCCGATGAGGCTGGCCGCGGCCATGTGTGCGAAGGACTTCAGGTTCTCGTCGCACTGGTCCCACTTCTGCGTCTTACGGCCGACGCTGAAGCTGAAGTTCAGCACCTTCCGGTTGTGCCACGCCACCCCTACCGGCTCGGGCACCTCGCCGAACATCTTGCGGGACATCCGCTTGACCATCGCGCCGTACAAGCCGGTCAGCTCTGCCTTGGGGATCCTGGGATTGCTGGACATGATGTCTCCTCTGATGATTTGCTCTCGGCATAGAGACACCGGCCACACATCGAATGTGACAGGAAAATCGGAAAATTACGATCCGTGTTGCGGCAGAGTTCCGCGACTCCGACTTCGACCTCCTTCCCGACCGGTCGGACGACGGCCAGATCCCCTGCTCACCGCCCTAAGCGACTCAGAAGTCGAAAGGCCGAAGAGACGGCAGAGTTTTGCCAGGCTTCAATGCCCGAACGGGTACGGGCACTGCCATCGCTCAGGATTAGGAGAGTTTTCGGCGGGTGACCTGGTACACGTGACTCGACAGCACGCCACCATCCCGTCCTAAGCGTGGACGCTCCTTTTGCTCGCGATTGAGGACCAGTGAGATAAGCGAGATGATTGTCGGGCGTGGAATTTGGCGGACTTATTGGTCGAGTCGAAGAGGCGGCAGAGTTCAAGCGGCTGGTTGAGCTTGTAGCCCGGGGGCAAGGGCAGACAGTCGTGGTCCGAGGCGAGCCTGGCATCGGCAAGACCCGTCTTGTGGGAGAAGCTCTCGCCGGTTGCAAAAGCCTCGGTTTCGAGGCCTTCGTCGCGGCGGCGTCGGAGATGGAAATGCGGCGCCCGTTCGGTGTGATTGCGGACGCCCTGCAGCTGCGGAGTGCAGCGGACGAGGCGCGCATTGAGATCCGGCAAATGCTGTCCCGCCCGGCCAACAAGGCCGCCGAGGGCGGCCAGGCAAACCCGGAGGGCATCGAGTTCCAACTGGCCGAGCGGGTGGTCGAGTATTTGGAGGCCCGGGCCGCCAAGGCCCCGGTGCTGCTCCTGGCCGAAGACCTGCACTGGGCCGACCCCGCCTCGCTCATGACGTTCGGCAGGCTCGCCCGTGAAGGGGCGCAGCTGCCCCTTCTGCTGATCGGCACGCTGTCGCCGTACCCTGCCCGCGCTGAAGTGCGGTCTTTGTTGGCCGCATTGGAAAAGCTCGGTGTGGGCCGGCTCGAGCTCGGCCCGCTCAGCCAAGCCGAGGTGGAGGAGCTCGTGGGCCAGCTCGCAGGAGCACCTCCGGGTGACGGTTTGCTGCGCCTCGTGGGCGGCGCCAACGGCAACCCTTTCTACGTGAACGAACTGGTCGCCGCTGTGAGCGCCGACGGCACCCTTTCGGTCGGGCCGGGCGGGCGGGCGGAAGTGGTGGAGGGCCAGCTACCGGCGTCGTTGCGCCAGACCGTCCTGCACCGCCTCGGCGGGCTGCCCGGCTCCACGCTCGACGTGCTGCGCACCGCTGCCGTCCTCGGGGAGAGCTTCGGTGTGGGCGAACTGCAGGCGTTGCTGTCACACCCGGTGGCGGAGATCGTCGGCACACTGCAGCCCGCGATCGAAGCCGGGGTCTTGATGGGCACAGAAAAAGGGGTGGCCTTCCGCCACCGGCTGGTACGCGAGGCCGTCTATGAAGACATGCCGCTCCCGCTACGCCGGGCCCAGCACCGTGAGGTCGTGGGCACGCTGGCGGCTGCCGCCGTGCCCGGGGAGCGGGTGGCGGCTCACTTCGTGCTCGGCGCCGAACCGGGAGACAGCGAAGCGGCGGGATGGCTGCGGGGCGCCGCGCGACGAAACGGCCGCCCGGGCGACGGGTATCGCCTGCGAGTTGTTGGAGCGGGCTCGGGACTTGTACCTGCCCGGTGACCCGGCTCGGGCCGAAGTGCTGGCCGAGATGGTCCAGCCGCTGGCGTGGTCGAGCCGTCACAGGGACCTGCAGTCGCTGTGCCGGCGAGCGCTCGACGGGGAGGGACGGCCTCAAGACGAGATCATGTTCCGGATGGGGCTCGGTCTCTCCTTGATGGGACAGGGCCGCTTCAGTCAAGCACGCCCTGCCTTCGAGCAGATGATGGCTTCGAGCGCCATGGGCGAGGGCGAACGGGTGACTGGGGAGGCCTACGCGGCCCTTTGTGGTGTCTATCTCGGGGACTTGGCCGCGGCCGAGCGGGTAGCGACCGCGAACATCGGGCCGGTGGGGCCCCGTGGCGGCCGGCATCGCGCGCTTGGCGGCCGCAACGGCCGAACTGAACGCCGGGAGGCCGGACCGGGCGTTGGCTATGTTCGACGCCCTGGCGGCCGACGGTCGCCCCGACCGGTGGAGCCTCCAGGTGGTGCGAGGCGCGGCTCTGCTCGACCTCGACGAGGTGGAGAAAGCCAGGGCCGTGCTGCAGGAGTGGGCCCGATATTTTTTCCTGCACAGCACTCCCGGCAGACGGCCATCTATCACTACGTGCTCGTCGGCGTCGAGTACGCAGCCGGCGAGTTCGACGCCGCCTTGGCCGAGCACCAGGCCGGTCTGGCGCTGGCCGAGGGGTCGGACGATCGCTGAAGGGATCTCAGCGTCGGCTTGGCGGCCGCGGTCAGGGTGCACCGCGGTGAGCTGGACCGGGCGGCGGAACTGATCAAACAAGCGGAGGAAGACGTAGCCTCGGATGGATCGAGCCCCCGCGACGACGAAGCGGCTCGAGCCCGCTACTTGCTCGCCCGGTCGAGGGGAGACCCAGAGGCGGCGGCGCTGGCGGCGGAGGAGGCGTGGGAACGCTGTGCCGACCATGGGTACCGTCCCTACCTGACCTGGTTCGGGGTGGACCTGGTCCGAGCCAGCCTCGGGGTCGGACACCTTCAGCGAGCGCGGGAAGTAGCGGAAACATCGGAGGAAGTGGCGAAGGCCGTGCCGGTCGCGTGCTGGCAAGCCTGCGCCGCCTGGGCGCAGGGCCTGCTCACCGAGGACCCCGAAGGGTTGCTGGAGGCCGTCCGCCGCATGCGCGCAAGTCCCCGCCGGCTTTACCTGGCGCTCTGCCTAGAAGACGCCGCCCTGGCACTGGTCCGGGCCGGAAAGGCGGCCGACGTTCGGCCACTGGCCGTCGAAGCGCTGGATCTCTTCGCCGGAATGGACGCGGTCACCGACGCCGCCCGCCTGGCCGGCCACCTCCGCGCCGCCGGCATACGTCTTGGCTCTCGAGCCCCGCGAGGCCGCCCTCGTCACGGCTGGGACAGCCTGAGCGCCAGCGAGCTAAACGTCGTCCGCCTCGTCGCCGAGGGCAAGACCAACCGCGAAGTGGCCGACCGGCTGTTCCTCAGCCGGGACACGGTGCACACCCACGTCTCGAACGCGTTGCGAAAACTAGGCCTCTCCTCCCGGGTCGAACTCGCCGCCGAGGCCGTCCGCCACGGCATCTGACGCCTCGACCTCCACCAGCTGTTCGAGCAGCGCCAGCAGCGCCAACCAGCCGGTGAACGCCAGCGGCTCGGCGCCTTCGACGTGCACGTGGCCGGTGACGGGACGACACCCGTCCACCTCGAGCCGGAGGTCCATGCTTCCCAAGCTTGGCGAGATCGTGGCGGTCAAACATCACCCACGTGGATGGTGTTTCGGTACTCCTACCTCGTCCAACCGCTGCCGTAACGAAACTGGAGGGCAACCTACGCCGATCGCCTCTTCCGAGAGCGCGACGACACGTGGCTCGACGCGAACGGAACGGGTCACGGGTTGTCAGCCGGCCTCGTCCTCCACATGCTCGTGGTCCAAAGATCACCCACACGGGCGATGATTCACGGCCCGAACTCCGGCAGAGTCACGCAGTGAAGGAACACACCCAAAAAGGCTCCCGGCCGCGCAACCGACTGTGCCAGCGCGTCCGGGAGCAATGGGGTGAGAGGACCATTTGCGGGTCCGGTGGCTGACAAATAGGTGTAGTCGGTAGCTCCGATCAACCGCGGGGTCTTCGGCTGAATCTCGCCTTGTGCGGGCCGCTTTACCCAACCGGTGAGGTTCACTGAGTTGGGATAAACCTCTGCGAAAGGGGGGGATGGACTTGAACATCAAACATGGGCGTGTGTTGACGCGTATCTTTGCGGTGCTCGCGGCGGCAGGTCTCTCGTTGTTTATGGGGGTGAGTTCTGCTGGCGCCTGGAATGTCACCTCTTTCGAGGCATCGGTCTCAGCGGTACACCTCGACCACGCAAACGTGAGCGACATTACGGTTGCGCCGGGAGCCACGATCAAGATCAAGTTGGATTACGCACTCGCGGCCAACACCAATTGCCCCGGCTGCCTCGAGGAGATCCAGCTCGGCTTCGCCAACCAGAATCCTGATCAGTGCGTGGGGGGCAGCGGAGCACTCACCATCGGCAACGAGCCGGTTTCGGGCACGTGGAAATTCAAGGAGACGGCGCCAGCGACGGCGGGTTCCTATTTCCTCGCGTTTGGTTTTGACGAGGACTTTGGCTGCAACGCCAGCGGTCCCGGTTGGGGAGAGGGAACACCCAATCCACAGACCCAGTACTTCGCCCATGTAACCGTGACGTAGGGCCTCTGGACTCTCAGGCGACGCAATCGCTGTCCGCGTCACCGGTCGCCACTCAGGCAGGACCATCTTGGACGGGAGGTCCCCTTTCACAGCGGGCCTCCCGTTTGTCCAGCGACGAATCCGTGAGACTGTTTGCCCCGGGGGAGACCCTTTGACTGCCGCAGGACTCCCTACGTCGACGATGGAGACTCAAATCGGCGAACGACGGGCACTCCAGCGGTACGTGCTCTTGAGATGGAGTAGGCCGGAGAGCTCCGGGATCAAGGTGTCGAGTCACCCTCCGCCGAGGGCGTCGTCGGCCAGTTCGGTGCGGAAGCGTTGGTCGTCTCGGCGGGTGAAGTGGGGGGCGACATAGCGGGCAAACAGCTCGAGGGATCGGTTCCACCGGTCGCTGGTGACCCACTCGTGGGAGTTGAAGAGGAGCGTCCCGAAGCCGCCAAGATCGTCGTGCATGTTGTGGATTTGGGCTCTGCACTCGGCCGGCGAGCCGATGATCCAGGGAATGTTCTCAACCATCCAGTCGAAGGTGACGTCGGCGTCGGGCATTTCTGCGTCGCGCTTCATGAGGGGGGCGAGGCCGATCTTGAACAGGTAGTCGTAGGACTGGAGCAAGCTCTCTCTGATCTCGTTCATTGCCGCGTTCTTGGAGTCCGAGACGTAGACCTCGCGACAGATTCGCCAATCCCGGCGGCCCTGCTCCGGGTCTCGCCCCGATCGCTCCGCTGCCTCGGCGAGCGCAGCCCCCTGGCTACGCAAGTCGGGCATACCCGGATTGGACTCGATCCGAACGGGCGTGAAATAGATGCTCAGCGCCCCGTAGCCGCGGCTGCCGCACAAGTCGAAGTTGTGCACTCCAGACATACCGGCGATGGCAAACTGCGGGGATTCCTGGTACGGGCGCACCTGGATGCGCTTGTGGTCGAGATTCCAGAACTTGCCGTCGAAGTTGATGTAGTCGGTGGACGCGTAGAGGGCCTCGATGATGTCCAGGGCCTCTCGGAGACGGGGGGTTCCCTCACTCGGGTCGAGCTGGAAGAAACGTTTGTCGCTCACGAGTCCGCCGCCGCCGAAACCGTAGATGAGCCGCCCGTGAGTCAGGTGGTCGAGGAAGGCGAGTCGCTCGGCAACCATGAATGGGTCGTGATAGGGCAGGTTGATCGTCCCCGTGCCGAGGCCGATCCGATGGGTCACCGCTGACGCCTTGGCGATGAAGATATCGGGGGCAGGAATGTTCTCGTAGGCGCCAGTGTGGTGCTCGCCCACCCAAACCTCGTCGTAGCCGAGTCGATCGGCCAGCGCCATCTCCTCGAGCTTCAGGTCATAGGACAGCGTCCAGTTGGACCACGGGAACGGTTCGGGCATCAAGAACAGACCAAATCGCACGACTACCCCCTAAGCAGGTCTTGACAGCGTGACATTACGTGACCTCATTGAGTGAGCGCTGGATTGACTGAGCGCAGGAGAACCTCATTGTCGCTGCTCTGCTCGGCCCGGCATCACCGTGCGCGGGATACGCCCGTCGATATCGGTGAAGCCGTAGGCCTCGGCCAGGTCTGCCACGTGGAAGGCCTTACCCGAACGCTCCAGGATGTCGGGCGCGCCGAAGAGCGCGGCCACGGCGCGTCCGGCGAAGCGCGGCGAATCGGCGTCCGCCAGATCGAAGTCGCCTTCTCCGGGGAGCGTCAGGATCTGGCGGCCCTCGGCGTTGCGGGGAACCCCCAGTGCCAGCATCTCCGTCGCGACGATGCCCGGCCACAACGAGATCACGCCGATCCCGTGGGGGCGCAACTCGACGGCCATGTCGTGGCTGAGACGATCGACCGCCGCTTTGCCCACGCCGTAGGGAACGTTGTGGGAGTAGGCAACGGCACCGGGCGACGAGATGTTGGCGATCAACCCGGCACCGGTTTCCAGCATGAGGGGCACACCGAACGCGGCGGCCACGTAGTGGGAGCGCACGCCAATATCGATGCACTGATCCCAGGCTTCGATCGGCAGCTCCCAGAACTTCTTCCCCAACCAGGGTGCCAGATCGGGCGACGAGAAGACGTTGTTGACCAGGATGTCGAGGCGTCCCTGCTCGGCACGTACCCGCTCGAAAACCTGGGCCACCGCGTCGTCGTTGCGGTGGTCGCAGGCCAGCCCGATGCCCCGGCCTCCAAGCTCGTCGATCTCTTTCGCAGTCTGGCCCACCGTGCCTGGGAGCATGCCTCCGTCGGCGGTCGTGCGACCGGTCGCATAGACCGTTGCCCCATTTGCTCCCAGCTCGACCGCGATGCCCTTGCCGATTCCCCGGCTGGCTCCGGTGACCACCGCGACCCGACCCTGTAGTCGTTGACCCATCACATCTCCCGGGCGACTCGTCAGGCGACCCGGTGGGCCGCCGCGCGGGAAGCTACCAGCAGCTTTGCCGACCTGGTTCGCACGCGGACGCTGGCAGCCCGCTTCTGGCCCTCCCCGACGCCTGGTACCTGGGCCAAGACAACGCGAAAGTTCGCAATAGCCACCCCGAGGTTGCCCAACTCTTCGATCCGGGGTGTCACTCGACCCCCATGGAAGGCGCCCGAGAGTCCGCTGACCACAAGCCGTCCCACGCGTCCGCAATGACGGCGAGGGGGTCGTCGCCGACCTTGCAGGTCGTGTCGAGAATCATCGTGGCCCGTCGCTGGTCGTCGTAGCGGGGCCACGCACCGGGCGCTCCGGTCGGACCCTGTGCGAACGGAGCGCTCGGGTCACCGATTCGGGCGAAGCTCGACCAAGCCGCCATGTGCCACTGCGCCAGCTGCTCGGCGTCCGGCCCCGCCCCTAGGAACTCGGCCCAACCCGCCCGGTCCAAGGTGCCGAAGGTGAACGGGAGGTCGATAGCGTGGAAAGCGCCCCGCTCCCAGGCTTCGCCCTCCACGTGTGCACCCCACGAGAACTGGGCGACATAGGTCGCTCCCTGTCCGTTCGCCGCGTGCGCTTCGGCGATCCTGCGGGAGGGGAGTCGCATCACCCCATCTGTCTGGATCGCTGCGTAGATGTCCGCAGGAGTCGAGTGTCCGCTACCGGCCATGAGATTCTCGTAGAAGGCCACCAGTTGTCGGGCTCGGTCCCGGCCCGGGTCGGCGGTGCTGCGGCCGGTGAGATAATGCTGCACCCACCCGGTGATCCCCTCGATGCCGGCCTTGTCGGCCGCCGGGTTGGGGTAGAGACGCATTTCGTCTGCCGTCCAGCTGACCAGGAGATCGATATCGGCGGCGGCACCGTTGGCGAACGCCACCGACGGGGTGGCGCTCAGAAACTGCCGATCGACGACTGGGTGAAAGGGCATGGAGCTGATGGTGAGGAGCGTTTCCAGCAGAGTCGATTCCTGGGCGTCGACGATGGCCTCCGCCGGCAGGTCCCAGAGCCGTTCCAATTCTCCCCGGTCCACGCCTACGTGGCTCAAGAAGATGTCGGTCACTCTTGACGCGTCGTCGGGGCGCAAGGTGTGGTCGACGCCCGGGCTCTGCAGGATGCAGCGGCGGAGCACGTCCGTGGCTCCCGGAGCGGTGACCAGGTGCAGTAGAGAGCCGGCCCCGGCCGACTCGCCGAACACCGTGACATTCGAGGGATCTCCCCCGAAGGCCGCCACATTGTCTCGGACCCACTGCAGACCGGCGAGCTGATCCCTCAGGCCACAGTTGGTTTCGGCGCGCTCGTCGTCGAGCCACAGGAAGCCCATGGCTCCCAATCGGTAGTTCACCGACACCACCACGACATCGTGGTCGGCGGCCAACGTGGACCCGTCGTAGGTGACCAGGGTGCTTCCGCCGGTGAGGTAAGCGCCACCGTAAACCCAGACCAGGACCGGCAGGTTTACGCCAGGGCTCGCCGGGCTCCAGATGTCAACGGTCAGGCAGTCCTCAGAAACCGCTCCGACCAGGTTGCCCGGAATCACGCCACTGAAGGGGCTGTTGGTCGATTGCATCGGCGAGGGAGCCGCCTGTGTGGCCTCCCGGATCCCGGACCATGGTTCAGAGGGCTGGGGGGCCTTGAAACGCAGTGCGCCAAGGGGCGGCGCAGCGTAGGGGACTCCGCGGAACACACTGATGGTCCTCCCGGACTTTCCCGCTCGCACTCTGTTGCCCCGCACCGTGCCGGCGGTCGTGACCACATCAGCGTTGTCGGTCATCACTCTCCCTCTCTGCACCTGACGGCGCGAGCTGTCAGCCGAAATAAGTTAGATGGTCAGAAATAAGTTGGAACAAGTCGGATGGTCAGGCGGGTCCACGTAAAATGGCGGGGGTAGGGTCCACCTGTCGACCGCCCTTCTGTTTCCACCAAGGCCGCGCCGTCAGCACCGCGTGGCGATTTCGGGTCCCAGATGTTCCGCAATCGCGGATAACTGGAAGACGTAAGGCTGCTCGAAATCCATCCTCCGAGAGGACATCGTCACATTCCAACGTGGCGTCATGATGCTTCCCGGTCCAGCGGGTGTCACCTACCCCGATGGATCTCAGAACGCGTTGGGGTCCTTTTGCACGGCCTCGGGGACCGGGTGCCGGTACAGCACGGATGCGTTTTCCCAAGTCATCTTGCGAATCTCGTCTGCCGGCAGGTCGCCCAACTCCTCTTCGATGACGGCCTGCGTGCGGGGCCACGTGGAGTCGCAATGGGGGTAGTCAGACTCGAGGAGAATATGGTCCACCCCGATACGGTGTCGGAGCGGGAACGTCGACTGGTCCTCCACCGCGCAGAACCAGAAGTTCCGTTGCAGCACCTCCGAAGGCGTTGCATCCCCCCGCCAAGTTCCGTACATGTCGTTGTATGAGTCCATGTGGTCGAGCCGGTCGAGCAGTGCCGGAACCCAGCCGATCCCGCCCTCGGACAGGCAGATCTTGAGATCTGGGTACCGCACGGCGGCCAACGAGAAGAGCCAGTCGACAGCAGCGAAGATGGCGTAGGCAAAAAACAGGACTCCGGCCACGTCGGGTGGGGCGTCCACTGATGTCCCAGGAGAGGAGCCCGAAGAGCCGATGTGGAGGTTGATCACCGTCTCGGTTTCTGCACAGGCACGAATGAATGGTTCCCAGTGTCCGGAGTGAATGGACGGAAACCCGAGCCGGCTTGGGTCCTCGCTGAATGAGACAGCCCGAAACCCGAGTTCCGCGTTCGAGCGGATCATCGCCGCACCGACGTCGGGGTCCAATAACCACGGGATCTGGCAGGGAATGATGCGCCCGGGGTGGGTGCCGGCCCATTCTTCGAGGTGCCACTGATTCCACGCCCGCACAGAGGCCATGGCCAGTTCCGGATCCTTGGTCACTTGTTGGAGCCGCTGCCCCGCAAATCCCGGGAGGAACGAAGGAAAATTCACCGAGGCATAGATCCCGTTGATGTCCATGTCATGGATTCGCTCATCGATATCCCAGGCACCCCGCCGCATCTCGTCGAAGCGCGCCGGCTCCATCCGCCACTCCTCGACCGGGCGACCGACCACCGCGTTGAATCCGACGTTGGGGAGCTCGGCGCCGTCGTAGAGCCAAGTCTCGCTTCCGTCCTCCTTCTCGATCACTCGCGGCGCTCGATCGGCGAACTTGCGGGGCACCCGGTTCTCGAAGACATGCGGTGGTTCGACGATGTGGTCATCAGCGGAGATGACCGTGTACTTCCGTTCCGCCTTCGGCGGATCGGGTAGGAAGGTGACCGTACGTTGACCGTCGTCGCGGCCACCCTTGGTGAAGTTGCGATTCGACGTCAGATCGTCAAGTGAGATCACGAGCGTCCTCCCAGCAAGTGGTGCCTCTCACGACGGGGACGGCGGCCTGCGGTCACAGCAGCACCTCTGGCTCGCGACGGAGCAGCTGGCGAACAGCGCCGGCGAAATACACGTCCGAGCCGCGCTCGATCAGTGACGCTTTGATTCCGGGAATGACGTTGCGAGGGATCGACAATGGCGTCAGCCCCGTCACGAGCACGTCGTAGGCCAAGCGGCAGGCGCGGTCCAAGGCGGCGGCCCGAAAGGTGGCCTCTTCAATCGTCGATCCGGTCACGATGGCGCCGTGGTTCCCCAGGATGATCACGTTGGCGGGGCCGATCTGGTCAGCCAAATCGGCCCCTAGTGCCCGGGGAATCGATCTCCCCTCCGTACTCACGGATGAGCACCATGTCCTCGTCGTACATGGTGCCGGTCTGGTGCAAGAGCTCCGGCAGGCGTCCAAGCGACGCCATGACGCAGACGGAGTAGGGATGGTTGTGGATTACCACCCTGGCGTCACGGCGCCTGCGGTGCAGCTCGGTATGGATGTGGATGGCAGGCGTTACATCCCACTTGCCCGCCACCACGTTTGCATCCATGTCCACGGTGCACAAGTCGGAGGCCGCGATCTCGTTCCACCAGAGACCCCACGGATTGACCAGCAACGTGTCCTGGCCGTCACGTTGCCAAGTGATGTGACCAGCGATGTGCTCGGAGAATCCCTCGTGAGCGAGGATGCGAAACGTGCAAGCCATCTTCTGCTCGTCGCTCAACTCGGTGCCAATCGGCGGCACTATCGATGGCGCCCAGACCGTCAAGCCGCCTCGGCGCTCGGTCTCAGTCGGCAGAACACGCTGGGCACCCTGCACACACTCATTATCGGGAGAATCGCTGGGGGAGTCAATCCGGGCGACGGTCGAAGGCGGCCAGGCGCCCGTCCTCGCCCTTACGGTCCTGGCGAAGCAGATGAAGCTGATGACCCGTAGGGACAACTGGCCCAAGCTGCACTATTCGCCCACCGTCGCACCGACCGCGAGGGTCAGGAAATCGCGCGCGGCAGCGTGGTCGAGGAAGCAGATCAGGGCCGTGAGTGGTCCTCGGGTCCGGCCGACTGGAAGGTCCGCGAACCCCCCAAGGCATTCGCCCCAAACCTGGCAGAGTTCGGGGGACAAAGGTCGGAAATCGCTTGATCAGGGACGCATTGGGCGCCGAGATCGCTCGAGCGCTCGCTGCGAAAACTGAGCTAGGTGCTTGAGCTCATGTCACTGGCTGGCACGTTCTTCCAAGCGCTCGGAGGATGGGCCGGCTAGCGCACCACGCGGTAGCGAAGGTAGATGACTCTCGAGCTGAATGTACGGGTCTGGACGAGTTCGAGATCCACGCGGCGTTCGCGCTGGGAAAAAAAAGGAATGCCACCGCCAACGAGCACCGGGTAGACCCTGGCCCGGTACTCGTCGATCAGGCCCAGTGCGGCCGCCTCGGCGGCGAGTGACGCGCCGCCGATCGCGATTTCGCTCTCCACCGGCTCGGCTCGGAGCCGCTCGATCTCCTCCGCCAGGCCGCCGGAGACCAGGCGGGCATTGCCCTGCACCGCCGACAGCGTCGTGGAGAACACCACCTTTGGGAGCGGTTTCCAGATCGCGGCCCACTCGAGCATCGAGTCAAGCGATGGATCCTCGTCGGCGGTCTCCCAGTACAACATCGTCTGGTACAGCCGTCGTCCCAATAGGTGGACGCCGACCTCTCGTATCTGGTCGGTGACGAAGCGAAAGACCTCCTCGTCGGACTCCGTCCAGTCGAAGTCGCCGTGCGGCCCGGCGATGTAGCCGTCGAGTGAGACACCCATCGAATAGGTGACGCTTCGCATTAGAAGTACTCCTTGGTGACGGATCGACGCAATCCGTGGTATCGGTCATGATCTTGCATCCTTTAGGAAATCTACGTTCCGCGAATCATCCTGGGCGGAGAAGCGGAGTCAACCACGGGAGCACCGCCCTCGGCCGAGCTCACGAAGAGTCGACGAGCGCCGGCGGGGACCCGAGACATGCGATCGACGTCCGGCTACAGTTCGCGATGCTTTGGTCGACTCGCCGGTAAGGGGCTGCGCATGACCGGTCCCGGTGCGAGTCGGCAGAGAGTACGGACGCGATCGGGCGAGGATGAGGGGATGAACATGCGGCATGACAGGGCGGATCCATTGCGGCTTGCTTGGCCGCTTCAGTCGTGCTCGTGACCGGAGGGATCACCGCCGTCGCTCCAGCGTCACCGGCCGGTGCTTCGCCGTTGACGCTCTATGTCAGCACGACCGGTACGAACACGAGCAACAACTGCCAGACCTCTTCCAAACCCTGTGCCACCGTCTCCTACGCGGTCTCGCAGGCTGCCTCGGGCGACACGATCCAGGTGGCCGCAGGAACGTACCAGGACATTGTGGCCATAGCTCCTCCGTTGACGAACATCACAATCGAGGGAGCAGGCGACGCCAGCACGACGATCGATGGACTCTCGACCAGCGCTCAGATTGGGAGCGTCTTCGCGATCGAGGGCGATTCGAATGCGACCATCGAGAACCTCACGATTGCGAATGGCGAGGGCGTGTTGTTCACGAGCGAAAACGTCAGCACGACGTACGGGAATGGTGTGTTCGTTTCGCTTAGTGGATCAGCGACCCTGAGCAATGACACCATCACCGGCAACACCGACACCAGGGGACAGGTCGTCGACGATGGGGGAGCGGTCTACAACGGTGGCACCCTGACCATGACCGACGACACAGTGTCGAACAACGGAGGAACGGCAGGAATGTATGACGGTGGCGGCATCTTCACCGCTGCGCGGCACCTCGACGACGCTGACGGACGATACATTTTCGGGCAACGTGGCTTCGGATG
The DNA here is from genome assembly GCA_963767195.1 of uncultured Acidimicrobiaceae bacterium. GTDB lineage: Bacteria > Actinomycetota > Acidimicrobiia > Acidimicrobiales > RAAP-2 > Bog-473. The sequence goes on from CAVYDA010000005.1 coordinate 239,090, forward strand.
CCGGTGGCGCTATCTTCAGCGCCGGTTCGACGACCTTGAACGACGACACCCTCTCGGCGAACTTGGTCGAGTTCACGGAGCTCGGGAACAATGCGGGCGGCGGCGTGTACAACGACAACGGGACAGTGAATTTGAACGCCGACACTCTCGTCAAGAACGAATCCGGCACCGGCAATGCCGTGTTCTCAAACAGCGGCACGACCACGAATCTGGCCGGAACGATCCTCAATGGCGAAGCCGGTTTCGAATGCTCAATCACGAGTGGATCGACTTGGAACGACGACGGGCACAACTTGAGTGACGACAACACCTGTGGCTTCACGAAGGCTTCGAGTCTCGCCAACACCAATGCGAATCTCGGAGCGCTGAGCTCGAACGGCGGGCCAACGCAGACGTTTCTCCCCAATGCGGGAAGTCCCGCAATCGACACAATTCCAAATCCCACGACGGCGGCCGATGGGTTTTCCCTGTGTCCGGGTACGGACCAGCGGGGAGTGGCCCGCCCGCAAGGAACTTCGTGCGACATCGGTTCGGTGGAGAGGCAGGTGACGGCGCCGCTGGCTACAAAGCAGCCGTCAAGGCCTCGGATCCGCTGGCCTATTGGCAGCTCAACGAGCCGAACGGGTCGAGTAAAGGGGCCGACTCGAGCGGGAACGGGAACACCGGGACATATCTCAACGGCCCGAAACTGGGCTGGAGCGGCCCCTTCAGCGGGGCGACGTCGGTAAAGTTCAGCGGCAAGGACCACGCCGAGGTGGCCTTCACCCCACCGAAGGGATCGAACCCCGTGACCGGTGACTTCAGCGTGGAGGCCTGGGTGCAGGCGAGCGGCAATGCTCTCGACGCGGCACGGACTATCGTCTCGTCTCGGACCCCCAAGGCCGAATTCAGCTTCGACTTCAGTTTGGCCCCGGGCGAACTCCATGCCGATGTAGGGGACGGAAATGCGTGGCTCACCACCGCCTCCATCTCCTACAATTGGTCGATCGGGACCTGGTACGACCTGGTCGTCACGGTCACCGGCAGCACGGTCACGTACTACGTCGACGGAAATCAGGTCGGTACGGCCACTTTTACGGGCAGCCCGCTGTACATGGATCACAAGCACGTCTTCCAAATCGGTGACTCCACCCGCTATACAACCGGAGAGTTCGACGGCAAGATCGCCCAGGTCTCCATCTACAACCAGGCGTTGACTTCGTCCCAGGTCGCCGCCCATTGGGTGGCCGCCGGGTAAGCGGATCAATTGTGAATGCGGTTGCGCGTGGGCCGGCTTGGCCGGCGGTCGGCTCGTGACGGGCATCGAGCGGCGGAGAATGCACGCCGGTGAGATCGATATCGATGACGCTACGGTTCGGCGGCTCCTGTCGATGCAGTTTTCGCAGTGGGCTGATCTGCCGCTCAATCGGGTCCCGTCAACCGGCACTGACAATGTGATCTACCGGCTCGGCAGTGACATGGGATTACGCCTGCCGCGTATCGATTGGGCTGTATCCCAGGTCGAGAAGGAATGGCAGTGGCTCCGACGGCTTGAGCCAGAGCTCCCCGCGCCTGTTCCGATTCCGTTGGCAAAGGGTAAGCCGGGGAGCGGCTATCCATACCCGTGGCTCGTCTACCCGTGGCTCGAAGGTGACGATTTGCAGCACGCTTCCTCTATCGATCTGAACCAAGCAGCACGCGATATCGCTTCTTTCGTAGTCGCATTAGAGCAGATCAAGTTGGATCGCGATCCGCCCCAGGGCAAGCGGGCGGGATCCTTGGGTCCACTCGACGAAGTGGCTCGGTGGGCCATCGGGCGACTCGACGAGGATGTCATCGATGTCAACCGAGCAGTGGCCATCTGGGAGGCCGCTCTGCGCGCAGAGCCGTGGACAAAGCCTCCGGTATGGACTCACGGAGATCTTCTTGCGGCGAACATCATCATGAGAGACGGCACGCTCGCGGGTGTCATCGATTGGAGTTGCGCCGGTGTCGGTGATCCCGCGTGCGATGCGCAGTTGGCGTGGTTCCTTTCACCAGAGTCTCGAGCCATCTACCGCGACGCCTTGGGATTCAACGATTCGACGTGGGCCAGGGCTCGGGGCTGGGTCGTGTGGCAGACAGCCACGTTCATTCCCTACTACGCCGAGACGATTCCCGAGGCAGTCGCTACCGCACAGCTCCGCCTGCAAGCGGTCCTGGACGATTCAGATTCGCCGGATCTCTCCATCTGAGATTGTCCGCCGAGATGCCCAGGCGTGACTGAGCGCGCGGATGGCCCCGGGGGCCTCTCTCAGGGGCTCGCCTCAACGAAGAACTCGAGTTGGATATTGTCGGGGTCTCGGAAGGCAAGGCCGGACCCATAGAACGCGTCGACGATCTCACCGTGCTTGATCCCTAACTCTTCGAGGCGCTCCAGCCAATCCTCAAGCTCAATTCGACTGGCGCACCCGAAGGCGATGTGATCGAGACCAATGCGATGTTCGTCGAAGGCCTCTCCGTCTTCGGATCGGCCATGATGCTGGTGGAGCGCGAACACGGGTTCGATCCACACAGCAAATCTGAACGCGGACTCGTCGCCGACGAAGAATGGGGCAGCCCCGAACAGGGTCTCGTACCAAGCGACGCTTCGGTCGAGGTCGCTGACGGTCACGGCAAAGTGGGTCATGGCTGGGAATGTGGTCATAGCAGTATGATACATGCGGCACGTATAATGTCAATAAGAAAGTGGGTTGGGGCGCGATGACGCCGAAACGAACGAGTGCAGACGCGGAGCAGACTCGGATGGAGTTGGTTCGAGCTGGTCGAGTTCTGTTCGGGTCGGCCGGCTTCGCGGCCACGAAAGCGACCGACATTGCGCAACGGGCCGGTGTCACTCGCGGCGCGTTGCTCCACCACTTCGTCGACAAAGAGGGTCTTTTCGCTGCTGTGCTCGAGGCCGTCGAAGAGGAAGTCGCGACGCGAGTCGTGTCTGCCGCCTCGAAAGGGTCCGACCCACTGGGGTCGCTGGAGATGGGTTTCGGCGCTTTTCTCGCCGAATGCGTCAAACCCGATATCACCCAAATCATGCTGATCGACGGACCGTCGGTGCTCGGATGGGACGCGTGGCACCAGATCGACTCGCGCTATGGATACCGACCGGTCCTCGACGCGGTTCGCGCCGCCGCCGCAATGGCCCAGTTGGCGCCCGACGATCCCGAGTCCCTCTCCCACCTCCTTCTCGGCGCCCTGGCTGAGGCTGGGACCGTCATCGGGCGGTCCGACGACCGCGAGTCGACACGGGTACGGATGACGAAATCTCTGTCCCGTCTGATCAACGGACTCCGGATCGACCCCGCTTGACATCGGAGTGCTTGGAGCCGACGATGCCAACGAACGCACTCATGTCCCTCACCGATTGATCGAAGACGGCATCAACATCCTCGACGATGTCGGTAACGCGCCCGAAGACCTCGAAGTTCACCGCTCCGAAGAGTTGCGTCCACGCCGTGAGCGACCGAATGATCGCGTCATGGGGGACACCGCTGAGTCCTCTCCTTTCCAACCGCGCCGCCTCCGCGGCGGCACCTCGAGTGAGGCTTGGAGACAACTGGGCGACGAAGGGCCGGCGAAGCTGCCGGGATCCAGCGGCATCCTGAACGATGGCAACGAGCACCATGACGACTCGGCTCGCCGGAGGGTTGGTCTCCTCAGGCGCGTGATACCCGGGAACGGGGGAGCCGTAGATCAGGGCGTACTCGTGCGGATGCGCAAGAGCCCAATCGCGTACGGCGTGACAACAGGCGCTCCACCGCCCTGCGTAATCGGCGCGTTCGCAGCGACCGTCGGCTGCCTCGACAGCAGAACCTAACGCTTCGTACGCGTCCACGATAAGGGCTGTCAGGAGCTGGTCTCGGCTCTTGAAATAGCGATAGATCCCCGACGACACCATGCCCAGTTCCCGGGCAATGGCACGCAGCGACAGCGATGAAGCGCCCTCTTCAGCCAGCTGCCGCCGCGCCTCATCTTTGATCTCCTGCGTGAGCTCGGCGCGCACCCGCGCTCGAAGGCCTGTGGTCGATGGCATACCCCCAGCATGCCACTTCGGCGAGCGATGCACTGTGATGTGAGCGGTGCTCTTGACACCCCGGGCTGCGAGGAGAATACTGCTCTTGATTCGGAGCACCGCTCACATCTATCAGGAGGACCCCGGTGTACCAGGAAAATCTCGTCCCGGAGCGTTTTACGAGCTCAGCAGCCCTTGGCCTCACGCAGCGGATGGCTACGGCCAGCTCCCGGCACCCTCGCCGCACGCTCGCCATCTGGGGTCTCCTGGTTCTGATGGCTCTGGTGTTCGCCGGAACGTCGCTCAAGGGTCTGACGTCAACTGCGCATGTGGTGGGTACCACGCAGTCGAGCCGGGCCGAAGCCCTCTACAGCGAGGCTGTTGGCTCCGCCAGGCACATGCCGACCGACGTCATCGTGGTGAGCTCCAAACGCTCGACCGCCAGCGAACAGGACTTCAAAGCGCTCGTGGGCAGGCTCGAGGCGAAGCTACGAACCAGCCGGGGCATCTCCAACGTCGTGGCCAATCTCGGCTCGGGCAGCCCGCTGGTGTCGCCCAGTCGGCACGCCGCCCTGATCTCATTGAGAGCAGCGAGTGACGGAGACATCAAGCCCGTGGTGAGCGCGGTCCAGTCCGCAAATGGCCGCGGCGGGTTCTCGGTGGCCGTCACCGGCGAACACACGGTGGACAACGACGCCAACACCCTGGCGACGAGCGACCTGCGACACGGGGAGCTGGACTTCGGCCTGCCGATCGCGATCGTCGTCCTCTTGCTCGTCTTCGGAGCAGTGGTTGCTGGTCTGATGCCGGTGCTGATGGCGCTGGTATCCATCGTCGTCGGCCTCGGGATTGCGACACTGATCGGTCAGGAGTTCCACCTCTCGACCTTCATCGTCAACATGATGACCGCGATGGGTCTGGCGCTCGGGATCGACTATTCGTTGTTCGTCATCTCCCGCTTCCGGGAGGAAAGAGCCGGCGGCCTCGACAAGGAAGCAGCCATCCATCGGACGGCGGCCACCGCCAGCCGCGCCGTGTTGTTCAGCGGAAGCACGTTCGTGATCGCGCTGTTGGGCATGTTCCTCGTGCCCACGAACATCCTGCGCAGCCTGGCTGCCGGAGCGGTGATCGTCGGGGCCGTCTCCGTCGCCGCCGCTCTCACACTCCTTCCGGCGATGCTGCACATACTCGGGGATCGTGTGAACGTCGCTACGGCTGCCCATTGTCGGGAAGCGCCTCGGGAGCACCGGTTCCGGCGAGTCCCGGATTTGGCGAACCTTCATCGAAGGAGTTCTGCGCCACCGCGTCGTCATGTTGACCCTGACCGCTAGTTTGATGGTCGTCTTTGCGGTGCCGCTCCTCGGGATCCACGTCGGGCAGAGCGGCGTGGCAACCCTTCCCGACAGTCTCCCGTCGAAGCAGGGCTATCTGGCCGTGCAACGCTATTTCCCCCACCAAGATCCTTATCCGGTCGAAATTATCGCCGACGGTGGATATCCCAGCACCCGGGTGGACCTGTCGAAGCTCGAAGCAGCGTTGGCCGGCGATCCTCGGTTCGGGTCCGGCAATGTTCGGACGTCCGCCAACGGCAAGGTTCTGGCACTGACGGTTCCGATCCGGGGTGACGTTGTCTCAAGCCCAGACGTAACTGCAGTGCGCCAACTACGTAGCGAACTGATTCCGTCGATATTCGCCGGTTCCCACGCTCGCGTCTATGTCGGGGGCAAGACGGCCGAGACCGCCGACTACTTCCACGCGGTGTCGGCACCCACTCCCTACGTCTTGCTGTTCGTTCTGGGCCTCAGCTTCCTCCTCCTGTTGCTCGCCTTCCGGTCGCTCGTGATCGCCCTCGTCTCGATCATGCTGAATCTCCTGTCGGTTGGCGCTGCGTACGGTCTCCTGACCCTTGTCTTCATTCACGGGGTCGGGGCAGGCTTCTTCGGCTTCCAGAAGGTGACCGCCATTGATGCCTGGGTGCCGTTGTTCCTCTTTTCGGTCCTCTTTGCCCTTTCGATGGACTACCAGGTGTTCCTGATGAGCCGGATCAAGGAACGCTACGACGAGACGGGTTCGACCACTGAGGCCGTCGTGGGCGGTGTTGCCTCGACGGCCAAGATCATCACGGGGGCGGCGCTCATCATCGTGGCGGTGTTCTCCGGGTTCGCCCGCGGTCAGCTCGACATGTTCCAGCAGATGGGCTTCGGAGTGGCCATAGCACTTCTCCTCGACGCCACCCTCATCCGCTCGATCGTCTTGCCGTGCACGTTGAGCTTGCTGGGCGAGCACACCTGGTACCTGCCCGGCTGGCTCAACTGGCTGCCGCGAGTCGAAGTCGAGTCGCCCAAGATTGCCCCTAGGACCGATGACGCGGAGCGAACCCTCGTTCCGGCCGCGGTGTAGGCGCCGGGCCATAGGCCGAAATCTCACCTGCATTCCTAGGGCAAGACATGATCATTGAGACACCTGCGGCCACCGACTTCGGAGCGTCAGCCCGGCGCCTCCGCTGCCTTCCCACGGATCAGGCATGGCCGGCGTCGGGCCCGGCGGGACCTCGCAGCAATGAGTACCCCGCTCGCCTCCCTCGCCGACGCCGCAACCGAGAAAGCGATTTCCAGCACGCGGCGACCGTTCGGGAGTCCGGCGAGACCGTCCGGGAGAGGCTGCGAATAGTCGTGGGAATGGTGGTGCTTTTCGCTCTCATGGCCGTGGGAACGACAGCGATAGGGGCGGGGGCGGCAGGGCGGCCTCCGTCGGTGGACCAGTTGTCCCGTCCCGGTTCGGCGCCATCCACGCCGGCACCCGAGCACGTGGACCTCTTCGGGGACTCGCTCGGTTACCAGGCCGAGCCCTACCTCGACATGTTCTTCGCAGAGACCCACGACTACACGCTCTCCGACTACACCTACGGCGGCACCGCCACGTGCGACTGGCTGAGCAAGATGTCTGCCGCCGCCGCCAAGCGGCCCCAGGCCGCGGTCCTGGTCTTCTCGGGCAACGCGTTCACGCCTTGCATGGACGGCGTCACTCTCCGGAGCCTCTCGTACTACGACCGCTACACCACCGATACGGAACAGGCCATCAGGACCTTCAGCGCGGTTGGTGCCCATGTCTTCTTGGTCGGGACCCCGATCGACGAGTCCTCAGTGGCCGGCTGGCAACACCTCGATCACATCTACCGACGGCTGGCCCAGACCAACCCCGTCACGGTGACTTACGTGGAGGCCGGCGCTTCCGTAGAGACAGCTACGGGCGGCTTCACCTGGACGCTGCCTTGCCTGAGCATCGAGCCGAGCTGTGGCCCCGACGGGACCAACGTGGTGCGCTCGCCCGACGGCATCCACTTCTGCCCAGATGGAACCCCGGCCACACGAGGCGTCACCCGACCGTGTGGCGAGTATTCGCCGGGGGCGTTCCGATTCGCGCTCGTCATGGTGAACGCCGTCACGCGGTACGCCTACTCAACGCCCAGGTGATCTCGATCTGGCCGCCTCCAGCGGGGGTCTGGTCCGGCGGCAGTTTTATTTATGCAGTCGCGCTGATGCAGATCTTCCTGGAGGCTCCTCCCGGACCGGTCGGGTTGCACATCTTCGTCGATAAGGCAAAGAACCTTCGTGCGGGGTTTGTCCGACGGTCGGCTGCGCGCCGTGCAAGCCATCGCCGAGCTTCGAGCTGCCGCCTTTTGAGTATGGGTACCCTCGCTACGACCGGCGAGACCTCAAGAGGCTCCTCGGCTCGTGCTGTCACCCTCGAGCATCACTACGCCAGCTCGTCGCGGCGGCGGATCAGGTAGTCGTTCGCCGACATGCCGAAGTCGGCTGCCGTCGTCCCCGACGCGCCCAGCCTCGCGGATCTGGCCGCGGCCTTCGCCAAAGGCGACCCGCGGATTGCCTTCGGGGGTCTCGCCTCACCGCCACCCTTTTCCTGGCCGGAGCCCTTACCCGCCCATTACCGGGCTTTCGTACCGTGCGTCACCAGACGGAGGAGACGGAACCGGCCCTGAAGGGCGGCCCGTTCGGACAGGAGGCGGCAATGACGGCAAGCGGAAACGACGACGCAGCCACGGGCATCGTCGTCAGGACGAAGATCTTTCCTTTGGCGTTCCTCCTGCTGCTGTTCAAGACGAACGTCACGATCGATGGCGTGACATCGGTGCTCCCGTGGGGTGACCACTTCTTCGACGTTTCTCCGGGCGTTCACGAGGTCCGCGTCTCCTTCCGCTATTTCTTCTCGAGCAAGACGGGGGAGAACGCCCTGGAGATCGAGGTGCGGGCCGACCGCACGACGACGCTGGTCTACCGATCGCCCTTCATCGTCTTCATGGGCGGCTCCATGAAGGTCGTGGAGCCGTGACTGAACCCGAGACCACGGCCTCCTGGTCGCCACCGGCTCCGCTGCTGGCGCCCCTCGCGCTCCAACCGGAGTCGCTGCCGATCCTCGTCTCGCTGCCGGAGCGGACAAGGCAGCGGAGGTGGACGGTCTTGCTCCGAGCGATCCTGGCCCTCCCCGTCGCCGTGGCCGTCTTCGTCGTGGGTATCGCCGCGGTTGTGTGCACCGTCATCGGGTGGTTCGCCGCACTCGTCAACGGTCGTGCGCCCCGGTTCTTGCGCAGTGCGGTGACGGTCCTGTTGCAGTTGACGACCCGTCTCGAGGCGTACGTCTTCTTCTTGACCGACCGCTTCCCACCGTTCAACCGCGGCGACGTCCCCGCGTATCCGATCGGCATCGCCGTTCCACCCGCGACCCGGTTGAACTCGCGCGGCCGTGTTGTTCCGGTTGGTGCTGATCGTGCCCGCCAACATTGCCATCAGATTCGTCGGACTGGGCCTCTACGTGCTCGCCTTCTTCATGTGGGTCGTGGTGCTCATCACCGGATGGCTCCCCCGGCCGTTTCACGACGCGTACGGCGCGTTCGTGCGCTACGAAGTCCGGTTGCTGGGCTATCTCGCCCTTCTCGTGCCGACGTACCCGAGCCGGCTCTTCGGCGACGACCGGCGCGAGACGTGGGCGTTTCCGGGTGTCGAAGCGTCGAAGCGGGATGCCTCCGACCCGGACGCGAACCTCTCCGCCCCGCCGTCTCTGCCGCAGCGCGACTGGAACCTCATGCTCGGCCGTGGAGCGAAGCGCGTCCTGGTCCTGGCCATCGTCCTCGGTATCGCCACGGCAATCAGCCTCCAGGTGCTGAATCTCCGAGCGCAGAACCATGAGAACCTCGTTCAGGTCAACAACCAGCTCGTCTCGAGTCTCAACACCTTCGCCGGCTCGGTGAGCACGTGTGAGAGCGTGGCGTGCCTGGAGCACGCGGACGGCGAGTTCTCCCAGCAGCTCGGTTCCTTCGTGAGTTCCATAGAGAGCTCGGACCACGCAGGCGTGAGTCAGGACCTGGTCGATCAGGTGACGACGGCGGCGGAGAAGGCGCAGCAGGCGACCGGCGCGTTGGCCAACGCCGGTGCCACCCTCGTCGCATACCGGAGTGTGGCAGCTCGCGTGCATGCGACGCAGTCCTTGCGCACGCTCATCACCGCCCAGACCCGGTTTGTGACCGCACTGAACGGTTCGTGATTTACGCCGTCGAGAGTGAACCTCTCATTCGACTATTTCGACTTGCCCAAGCGCCGTCAAGCGGTCGACACGGTCGAACCCATGGGTGCCTGGGCACGTCGACATAGCCTGGGTGTCAACAACCCGGTGTCAATAACCCGTGTGAGTCAACGTCTGACAGGTCGACGGCGCATCCGCCGCGGCCGAAGACGGCGCATGTGGTTGCTGCCCGTTCGTTTACTTGGACGTGACGACGAAGAGCCCATTGGACAGCGAATTCAACGGGGCGACGCCGAGCTGTGACGCGGCCAATCCCTCGTGGTCGCTCGAGGTGTAGTCGTACGTCCCGAGGAGCCCTTCGAAGTTGGCGTTCTCCACGAAGGTGCGGACGCTGCCCGAGTCATAGGCGTTGACGCCATTGGCCGCGCTGGCGAAGAGCTCAAGAGCGTCGTACCCCTGCGCGTACGGCGTGATGGGACCGCCGAGCCGTGCCTGATGGAGTTGGCGGAGCACGCGGGAACGGAACGACTCCAAGTTGACGGGAACGTGGCGTGAAACCACCAACGACTTCGACACGATCAACTGGACTCCGTCGACGACCGTGGCCGGAAGCACGGGAGTGCCCTGGGTGGAAGCGAGGACGGGCAGGGTCGAGCGGGCACCGCCACGGGCCGTGAGCAGCGGGGCCAGGGTCGATCCGCTGTCGAAGACCACCACTGCGCTCGGGTGCCCGGCCCGGAGGCCGGACCATGCGGACCGTGCGGCTGACCGGGAGTCGACGACGAAGGTCGTGGCGGTGACGGTCAGACCGGCCGAGTGGGCGAGGTGACGGAATGCGGTGGCCCCCTCGGCTGCCACCTCCGAGCTGGAGCGAACGACGGCAACGCGGTCAAGGTGCTGCCGCTTGGCCGCCGTCACGAGCACGCCGGCCTGGTTCGCCATCGACGATGCGATGGGGAAGGTGTCGGGGAACTCACTGGGCTTGAAGGTCGCGGCGAGAGCGGAGTAGCTCGCGGCGGCGGTCCCGAGCGCGCCGATGTGGTCGCGGTTGGCCGGATCTTCCAGGGCTAGAAAAGGCCCGACGAGAAACGAGACCTTTTCCCGGTTCACGAGGTCCAACAGGGCTTGGTTGTCGACCGCGGGATTGGAGCGATCGTCCTTGTAGAGCAATTCGAGACACCGATGCGCCGTGAGGACGCCTCCGGCGGCGTTGACCCGATTGACGCCCAACTCGAGGCCGAGCAATTGGGCACGTCCGGCCACGCGGTCGGAACCGCTCAGAGGAAGGGAGGCACCCACCTCGACGACCGCCGAGGTGTCGCAGTTCCCTTCGACGGGATAGACGGTCGTGGATGCACCCAGGCGGGGCGCGGTGTGGCAGGCCGTCAGGGCGAGGGCGGCCACGGCCACACCGACGAGGCCGACCGCGGCATCGCGGAGGCGACGCCTCACGGGGCGGCGACGCCGAGATATGACTCAATCACGAGCGGATGATTCAGGACGTCCTCTGGATTGCCCATCGTGACGATGGCGCCGACGTCGAGGGCGATGGCCCGGTCGGCCAGCTGGCGCAACAGGCCCATGTCGTGCTCAATGAGGATCACCGAACAGTCGAGGCGTCGCTTGGTCTCGAGCAGCACCGGTGCCATCGCTTCGGTCTCGGCCTGGGCCAAGCCGGCGGAAGGCTCGTCGAGCAGGACGATGCTCGGGCCCATGGCGACGATCACCGCGAGCTCCAGCAGGCGTCGCACTCCCGTCGAAAGATCGGAGGTCAATTGATCGGAATATTGCGCGAGCCCGAGCGGCTCGAGGATCTCATCGGCGGCCTGGCGCAGACGGCGCTCGGATCGGCGCACGTTCGGCAGGCACAACATGGCTGCCGCCGCCCCGGGCGAAGAACGGTGGTGTGAGATCGCCATGATGACGGACTCGTGCACCGTGAGGCCCGGCCACAGCCGGGCGGCCTGGAAGGATCGAGCGAGCCCGTGCTCGGCTCTTCGATAGGCGGGCCAGGACGTGATGTCGACCTCTCCCATGGAGATCCGCCCTCCCTCGGCGCGACGCTCGCCCGAGAGCATTTCGAAGATGGTGGTCTTGCCGGCACCGTTCGGCCCGAGCAGTCCCAGGATCTCGCCCCGGTACAGCTCGAGGTCGACATCGTCGACGGCCACCACGCCGCCGAAGCTCTGGTAGAGGCCACGCGCTGACAACACGGCGTGGTGAGAGTCCACGGCTGTGTCGGCCGGCGGCGCGAGGTCTGCTCCGTTCACGGTGACCGCCGGGGTCGTGCCGGTCGTCGAACCGTCGGCTTCGCCCAGGAGCACGGCCCGGACGATGTCCTGGCGGTCGAGCAGGTCGGCGGTCGGCCCGGAGAAGACCACCTGACCCTTCTCCATGAAGATGGCCCGATCACAGAGCCGGAGGGCGAGGTTGATGGACTGCTCGACCAGGATGACCGCGGTGCCGTGTTCGTGGATGCCCCTGACGATGCCCAGCAGGCTCTCGATCACGGTGGGGGCAAGCCCCAGTGAGAGCTCGTCGATGATCAGCAGTTTCGGTTCGGCGATGAAGGCCATGGAGAGACTGAGCATCTGCTGCTCGCCACCCGAGAGTGAGCCTGCCGGGGTGTGCCAGCGGCGGGACAGCACGGGGAAATAGTCGAGCACCGTCTCGGTGGCCCGGGCCACGTCCTGGTCATCGGACTCGTAGAGCCAACCGGCCACGCGCAGGCACTCGGCCACGGTGAGCCCGGGGAAGATGCCGCGACCTCCTGGCACCTGCAGGATGCCGGCCTCGGTGATCCGGTGAGCCTCGTAGGTGGTGATGGCCTTGCCGTCGAACATGACCTCCCCGGCGGTCGGTACCACCAGGCCGGAGATGGCCCGCATGAGCGTGGACTTGCCGGCGCCGTTGGTGCCGAGCACCGCCACCATCTCGCCGTCGCCCACGTCGAGGTCCACGCCGAAGACGACCTGGACGCCGTCGTAGCCCGCGTCGAGCGAGCGGACCATGAGGAGACTCCCCGTCCCGTCGGCGCGTTCCTGCCGAACGGCGGCATCCGCCGCCTCGGTGATCTTGCGTTTCGCAATGTCCTCGGCCACGTATCGCGAAGCCGAACGGAGCAGCGACGCGCCGATGACGAACAACGGCACGAAGAGCCAGAACGAGGCGCGGTAGCCGAATGCATTGGTGATGAGAGAATTGACGGTGGGGGTACCACCGCCCGGGGGGCCGATGATGAGGGCGCCGAAGGTCAGCCAGACCGTGGAGAGCCCGAAGCCCAAGGTGATCATCCGCGTCGGCAGCGCCACCGAGAGCATGGCGTAGACACCGGCGATCACCACGGCGGAGGCACTGGCGAAGACGAGTTGCGCGACGTAGGCCACGATCACGTCGGGCGCCAGGGCCAGGCAGGCTGCCCCCGCTGCCGCCGCCACGGCCAGCCAGGCGATGGTGCGCACCGCCTTCCCCGGGTCGGCGGCGATACGCCGCGGCAGGACCATCACGCCGACGAGGAGGCCGATGACCGCTCCCGGCTCGGCCAGGCCGAAGAGCAGGACGCGGTGCGCCGCGTCCTGGTGGAAGACGTTCTCGTAGTACGCGGTGGCGTAGAAGGTGAGTCCGAGCACGGTTCCGAGCAGGAACGGGAGCGAGTAGTAGATCAGGCGAAGGGATCGGGTGGTGGCGATGACCCGGGCGGCCTCGGGCAGCGTGGCCGGCTCGGCCGGAGGTTCGGGGCGGTCCGGGTCGCCTCCCGGGAGGCCGCCGGGAGGGACCGGTTCGGGGAGCCGGGCGGCCAGCACCACGAAGACGAAGGCAGCGGCAGCGAGGACGAAGAACGACGCCTGCCAGCCGAAGACGTAGGCCAGGACCGCCACCATGAGGGGGCACAGGGTGAGGCCGAACACGAGCGCCGTCCGCTGGGCCAGGATCACGCGTGGTCGCAGGCTCACCGGGTAGTAGTCGCACAGGAACGAGTTCTGGGTCGACGTCAGCGCTCCGCCGCCGAGCACCACCCCGATGGCACCGGCGTAGAGCAGGATCTGGTTGGGCACCACGCCGGCCAGCCACAGGACGGCCGCGGCGAGGGCGAAGAATCCGCCCGCCCCGACCAGGACCCGGGTCCGGGAGGTCCGGTTGGCCACGAGGGCCAGGATGAGGTCGGGGCCGAGGCCGGTCTGCACCTGCTGGACGGCTACCAGGGCCAGGATGGAGAGACCCTGGTGGTAGGCATCCTGCATCTCGGGCACCAGGAGAACGAAGGTCAGGGCGCTCATGGGCAGAACGGCGCCCAGGCCCATGGCGGCGACGAGTGGGCGCGGCGAATAGCTCCCGGTGAGGCGCGAGGGTCGCCGTGGAAGTCGAGGGCGGGCGACGTCAGCCATGGGCGCCCGTATCGAGGCCGAGGGTAAGCACGTCGGCGGTCTGGCGGCCCACCGAGCTGGGCTGAGGCGTCTCCTGGTCGTGTGGTGCGCCGGCGCCGCCGGTGTCCTCATCGCTGGGGTCGCCCCGGCGCCAGATCCCGGCCGCGGTGATCCCGCGGCGGCGGGCCACGACGCGCAAGAGCTGGTCCCGGCCGCGGTTGAGGAGGCCGCCGATGCCCTCGGGCAGGATCAGCAGGATCAGCAGGATCCCCAAACCGTTGACGAGCTGGGCGTAGCCGGCCGGGAGGTAGTACTGGGCTCCCCACACCACCACGGCGCCCAGGATCACGCCCGGCATGGAGCCCAGGCCGCCGATGACCACCATGGAGAACATGGTGATGTTGATGTCCGCGGTGAACGACCCGCTGTTGATGCCCTGCTGCTGGACGGCGAAGAGCGAGCCGGCGAACCCGGCGATGCCCCCGGAGATGGCGAAGGCCAGCAACTTGTAACGGGTGGTGTTGACGGCGGCGGCGCGCGCCGCGGGCTCGTTGTCGCGCGTGGCGATGAGGTCCCGGCCGGTTCTGCTCTGGCGAAGCGAGCGCACGGCCAGGAGGACCAGGAAGAAGCCGGCCAGGCAGAAGTAATAGAGCTGGGAGTCGGAGTTCAAGATGCTCGCCCCGAACAGCGTGGGCCGGTTGGCCTGGGTGGTGACGAACCAGGGCAGGTAGTTGGGCTGGAGGAAGTACGAAGACGCGGTGACCCCGAAGGCCAGGGTGGTCACGGCCAGGAACGGCCCGGACATGCGCAAGGCCGGCAGCCCGATGAACAGCGACACCAAGGCGCCGACGATGACCCCGAGCGCCAGCGCGGCGAAGAAGTCCCACCCGTGGCGCGAGTAGAGGACCACCGTGGTGGCGCCGCCGATGCCGGCCAGCCCGAATTGCCCGAGGGAGATCTGTCCCGTCCACCCCGTCAGCACGAGCAGCGAGAGTCCGACAATGGCGTAGACCACGATGAGCGAGGCCAGGTAGGTCTGACTGTCGCTGAGCAGCAACGGGATCAAGGCCACGACGGCCACGAAGGCGACCTTCATGCCCCGGATGGTCCAGCGCACCTCGGGCAGGCTCGCCAGCTGGCGGGGAATGGGCCGGACCGAGGCCACGTAGCGCCAGCTCGACTGCTCGCCCTCGGTGACGCGCGAGCGGGTGCGCCGCTGCAGGAGCAGGGCGACGACGATGACGACCACCAGCGAGGCGTCCACGTAGGTCGTGTTGGAGTACGTCCACGTGGCCCCCGCGTCGAACACGCCGATGGCCAGTGCCGCCACCACGGTCCGGGGCATGCTCTCCATCCGCCCGATCACGGCGGCGGCCAGGATGCGAAGGAGTATCTCGTCGCCTCCCGCGGTGACGGTCTGGAACCCCCCGAACCCGAGCACGGGCACCTGCAACAAGATGGCCAGGGTGGACAGGATGGCGGCCAGTACCCAGATGATGGTGTCGAGGCGGGCCACCGAGATCCCGAGCAGGGTGGCCCGGTCGCTGTTCTCGGCCGCGGCCCGGATGCCGAGCCCGTACTTGGAGTAACGCATGAACAGGGCCAGGGCGGAGGCGACGAGCATGGCCCCCACCACGGCCACGATGTCGTTCCCGCTGAAGAGCACCGGACCGATGGTGAACGACACGTGGAGGGGCGTGTTGACCGTCTGGCTGTTCGATGCGTTGACACACGACTCGTTGGTGGCCGGGTTGCAGAAGAGGATGGGAGTGACGGTGGCCAGCCCGGTCAGGAGCTGGGCCAGCCCGATGGTGGCCACGGTCAGGATCAGCCGGGAGCTGTTGCGGAAGTGGCGGGGCAACAGGCTGGCCAGCGCGCCCAAGATGATGGCGGCGCCGACGCCGGCCCCCACGGCGGCCAGGAACGGAACCCCGTAGGTGACCACCAGCTCAATGGCCAGCACGGCCGGAAGCACGCCGATCTGCGCCTGGGCGAAGTTGATGATGCGGTCCCCGCGGTAGATGAGGACGATGCCCACGGCCAGGATGGCGTAAATGCTGCCGTAGACGATGCCGAGGAGCACGATGCCCAAGGGCAGGCCCTTGGGCAGGATCGCGGCCAGGAGGATCCACACCCCGATTGACGCTAAGAACCACGCCAGGGCGGAGCGGGTCGACCGCCACAGCGAGGCTCCACGCTCACGCAGGCCGCGATCTACCTGGCCCCCCGGGGCGCGCCCCCTCAAGAATCGTCACGTTGCCCTGTCACCCTCCGCGCCTGGGCGTCTCACGGATGTGGCCGATCACCGCACGACGTCCATGCCACCCCCCAAAATGGTCGCGCCCTGACGGGGCAAACGTATCGTGCCGTGTCTAACATTTCCGGCCAAGCAGATTGACGGGTGGCGGCATACCGCCGTGCACCCATCAGACTCAAAAGGGGGGAGCCATGACATCGTCGGGCCAAAAGTCGGTCGGCGTGTCGTCGCGACACTTCGGAGGGCATCGCGTGGTGCGGGGGGCAGGGGCGCCTTCCTCCATCGTGCTGGGGGTGGCGCTGCTCACCGCGCTGGTGATGGTCCCGGCGGCGGGGGCGTCCGGCACGGCACCGGTGCTGAAGACCTCGGGACCGTCCGGTGAGGGGCCCTACCCGTGGGCGTACCCGGCGTCGGGCGGCATCAAGGCGGGCACCGGCACCACGAGCTCGGGTGCCGCGTGCACGCCGTCGTCTCCGCAGTTCGCCTCGCCGTACGCCCCGCCGTGCATCCCGAACTTCACCGGCAACAACGGTGGGGCGACGTACAACGGCGTGACCGCCAGCACCATCACCGTGGCCGAGCGCGAATTCCCCAGCGCCGCGGACACCGAGGAGATCGAGGCGCAAGCCAAGGCGTCCGGGGGTGCCATCCCCCAGGTCATCAGCCAGGTGCAACAGGTCTTCCTCAACTACTTCAACAAGGTCTACGACCTCTACGGGCGCAAGGTCGTCGTCAAGCCGTACACCACCCAGTCCAGCTTCACCACCGAAGAGCTCGGGCAGGGCCAACCGCAGGCCTGCGCCGACGCCGACACGATCGCCAATCAGATGCACGCCTTCGGGGAAGCCGGCATCACGAACGGGGACTCCTTCGGGGGCACCGGCCCCTTCTCCAACTGTGCCGCGCAGGACCACCTGGTGGAGTTCAACGGCGACCCGTATTTCGACGAGGCCGCGTTCGAGGCGCTCAATCCGTACGTGTGGTCGACCAGCCAGGACTGCAACCGGATCTCGGCCTCCGAGGCCGAGGTCGTGGCCACCATGTTGGGTGGGAAGAAGGCCGTGTACGCCGGTGACCCGAACCTGAAGGACCAGGTGCGCAAGTTCGCCGCCTTCGTCCCCAACGTGCCCCAGTACCTGGGGTGCACGAAATCCTTCGATCATCTGGTCGAGAGCAAGTACCACCTGAACAAGAGCGAGCTGTCACCCAGCTTCGACTACAACCTGGACATCTCCACCTTTCAGCAGTCCGCGCAGCAGGCCATCATTCAGTTCAAGGCGGCCGGGGTGACCACGGTCATCTGCTCGGCCGACCCCTTCTCGCTCGGCCTGCTGACCAAGGCGGCGGCGGCCCAGAACTACCACCCCGAGTGGTTCATGACCGGCTCGGCGCTGACCGACCTGGACCAGGTGGCGCAGGGGGAATACGACCTGCCGGAGATTCAGGGCCACATGTTCGGCATGTCCGAGAGCGCGCCCTCGACCGGCACGACCGGCCCGCATTCGCTGGCCGGCCAGCTCTACCAGAAGCTGACCGGGCACGCCATCCCCAAGGGCACCGACGGCAACTACAGCGGCCTGGTGGCGATCTTCAACGACCTGCAGGCGGCCGGGCCCGACCTGACGCCGAGCAACATGGCCCGGGGGATCCATGCGCTGCCCACGCTCGGCGCGCCCGCCTACCAATACGGTCAGTGGACCTACAACGTGGGGCCGACAGGGACGCCCGGGGGCGGCGACCACACGGCGAGCGACGATGCGCGCTTCGTCTACTGGGACGGGACCAAGACATCGCCGCTCAACGGCGTGAAGGGGACCTTCGTGGCCGTCCTGGGTGGCAAGCGCTACACGCTGGGCCAGTGGCCGACGACCCTGCCGCCGCTATTCGGGACCAGTTGACCGTGGCCCACGAGGGTGAGACCGATGAGCATGGCGCCTCGTTCGTCACGGCGGATTCCCTAGACCCTCGCTTCAACCAGCCGGAGATCGACGTCCGGGAGTGGCGCGACGAGCCGGCGGATGCCCCGGTGTTCCCCGGCGGCGTGACGACGCAGGGGGGAGGCGCCGCTTCGTTCAAGGCGCGCCATCTCTACGTCCACGGAGGGTTCGCGGGCACCGACGCCAAGTTCTCGTTCTGCTTCCCTCCGGAAGAGGAGTACCAAGGTCGCTTCTTCCAGGCGACGCATCAATTGCTCGCCGGCGAGGAGGCCACGCCGCGCAACGTCGCGTTCGCCCTGGCGAGTGGCGGTTACTCGGTACAGACGAACATGGGCGGCCGCGACAACCCTCGCGGGGCGGAGGAGTCGGCCCATGGCCAGGTCGACACGACGATCAGAGGGTACCGGGTCAACGCGGAAGCCGCGAAGTTCTCTCGGGTGGTGGCGGCCGAGGTCTACGGCCCGCACCGCACCTACGGCTATCTCTACGGCGGGAGCGGTGGTGCCTACCAGACGGTCACCAGCGCGGAGATGACGACCGGCGTGTGGGACGGGTTCGTGCCCTACGTCATGGGTTCGCCGCAATCCATCCCCAATTGCTTCACCGTCCGCGTGAACGCGCTCCGAGTGCTAAAGGACAAGTGGCCGTCGATCATCGACGCGATAGAGCCGGGCGGAAGCGGTGATCCCTACGCCGGACTGAACGACGAGGAGCGTGGCGCGCTGGAGGAGGCCACCCGGACCGGGTTCCCGCCCGGAGCCTGGTTCAACTACGTCCCTCAGGGCGGAGGGCCACTCGTGCTGGTCGCGAGCTACGTGCCGGTGTTGGACCCGACCTATCTCGAGGACTTCTGGAGCAAACCGGGCTACCTCGGCACCGACCCGACGTCGTCGGTGCGCGTGGCGCGCATCCAACACGAGGCGACCGTCGTCGAGGTGGTGCCCGGCCAACGCCAGCAACTCAAGCTGTCGAGCGTCCCCACGGGGGATCTCACGGGTGCTGATGTGATCATCACCAGCGGAGCGGCGGCGGGCCGGACCGCCTCGCTCGGCCGCATCGCCTCGGACGGCAAGGGTCACATCGGCCTGGTGTTCGAGACGGTCGACGACACGATCGACATCACGGCCGACCCCGCCGTCGTCGAGAGCATTGAGGCCGGTGACGAGCTCCGGATCGACAACTCGAGGTTCCTCGCGTTGCAGACCTACCACCGTCACCAGTTCCCGCCGGCCAATCCCGATTTCGACTACCCCGACGTCTACGACTACTACCGGAACCCGGACGGCTCGCCGAAGTACCCCCAGCGCGGCGTGGACATCGGCGCGGCCGGGACCCTCGGCGCCACCGGTCAGATCCCCACCGGTCGCTTCAACGGGAAGATGATCGTGGTGGAAGCGCTCCACGACGGGGACGCCCTGCCGTGGCAGGCCGACTGGTACCGAAAAAAGGTCGAGGCCGTCGAAGGACCCGACATCGACGAGAACTACCGGCTCTGGTACGTCGACAACGCGAACCACACCGACCCGACGACTGAATCGCTGGAGTCTCACGCCGTCGCCTACTCGGGCACGCTGCAGTACGCGCTGCGCGAGCTGAGCGCCTGGGTCGAACAAGGCATCGCCCCGCCACCGACGAGTGAATACCGGGTGCAGGACGGCCAGGTGCACGTGCCGGCGACCGCGGTGGAACGCAAGGGAGTCCAACCCGTGGTCGAGCTCGAGGCCAACGGCGGCGAGCGCGCCGAGGTCGCGGCGGGCGAACCCCTCATCTTCACCGCACGGATTCAGGTGCCGCCCGCCCCGGGCCAGGTGGTGTCGGCGCAGTGGGACTTCGAAGGCGTGGGCACGTATCCGGACGACGCCGAGCTCGCTGATCCGACCTCCGAGAACGTGCACGTGACCGCCACGCACGCCTTCTCCAAACCGGGCACCTACTTCCCGGCGCTACGCGTCGCCTCCCAACGTGAGGGCAACCCCGGCACTCCGTTCGCCCGATCCCTGAACCTGTGCCGGGTCCGGGTGGTCGTCAGCGAATGACGAGAGGCCGCGCCGAGTCCACGGTGTAAGCGCTGACCACCATGGCCAGGTACGTCTCCTCGAGGATCCCTCTGTTCTCCTCGGTCGGGTCGACGCGCCATTGCGCGAGGACCGAATCGAGCGCGCCCAACAGGACGGCCGTGACGGAGATGGAACGTCGGCGTTCCAGCCCGTAGTGGCGGGCAGCCTCCGCGGCGAAGGCCCGAACCGTCTCGCGATTTCTCGATCGTTGCTCGCGGCGAATGTCGCGGTTCCAGCCGCCCGCCGCACCGAGGGCGGCGAAGATCTGGCCCCTCTCGGTGGTCGCCCGCAGGGAGCCCCGAACGAGGATCTGGAACATCTCCTCGACGCTGCGCGCCGAGGCCACCTCCAACGCGAGCTCACGGTGCAATTTCGACGCTTCGCGGCGATACGCAGCAGCCAGGAGCTCATCGCGGTTGGCGAAGTGCTTGTAGACGAGCGGCCGGCTGACTCCGGCATGCTCGGCCACCGCCTCCATCGACACGGCTTGCAGCCCCCCCGCCCGGACCAGGGCCACCGCGGCGTCGAGCAGGGCGTCACGACGGGCGGAGCTCTGCAGGCGCCCTCCCCCGACGGATTTTCCGCCGGACGAAGAGCGAGAACTTGCAGCGGTGGTGCTCATGGTGTCAGTGTGTCACACGAGTTAGTGACACTTTGTCACCGATGGGAAAGGGGTTGGTGAGAGCGATGGGGACGACGGGGACGGCGGGGACGGCGGGGACGACGACCTACGTGGGGGAGCGAAGCGTCCTCGACGCCGACAGCCACGTGATGGAGCTGGCTGACTTCCTCGACGAATTCGTCGACCCGGAGTTCAGGGATCGGCTGCGCGACGTGACGAGCGGCCGCCTCTCCGCCGTGCTCAGCGACGCCGTCGCCAAGTCCGAGGCGCGGCATTCGGACACCGAAGTGGCGAAGCGGGCCGAGGAGCGTCTCTTGCAGGACAAGGGTTGGTACGCCATGGGCGCCTTCGATCCGGTGGAGCGGAGCCGGGTGGTGGACCTCCTCGGTGTCGACGGTCAGCTCGTGTTCGCCACCTTCGCCACGGCGAGGTTCGTCGGCAAGGACCAGGACCGCCTGTACGCCGGCAGCTCTGCTCAGAACAAGGCCATGGCCGACTTCTGCTCCGAGGACGAGCGCCTGCTCCCGGTGGCGTTCGTGCCGCTGGTCGACCCGAGTCGTGCCATCGCCTTGGCCGTCGAAGCAATCGAGGCCGGCTGCGCCGCGGTGATGGTTCCGTCCACCGCCGCCGGCACGCTGGCACCGACCCATCCGGACCTGCACGGGTTCTGGGAGGTGCTCAGCGAAGCCAACGTACCGTTCGTGCTGCACGTCGGCGGGGGAGGGAGGCTCATCGATCCCACCTTTCACAACAACGCGATGCCGGTTCCCGACCACCTGGGAGGGGGCGAGAACGTCCGATCGAAAGACTTCCTCGGGATCCCCCACTCGCCCGAAGTATTCCTGGGGACACTGATCTACGACGGTCTCTTCGATCGCTTCCCGAAGCTCCGTGGCGGTTGTATCGAGCAGGGAGCGGGTTGGGTGGTGTCATGGATGCGCCACCTCGACTACGGGATCCGGGCCTTTCGCCGAACGGAAGAGCCGCTGCAGCGACTGGAGCTGACTCCCTCCGACTACGTGCGCCGTCACCTCAAGTTCACACCCTTCCCAGGGGAACCGGTGGATTGGATGATTGAGCAGTCGGGCGCCGAGCTCTTCATGTTCTCGACCGACTTCCCGCATCCGGAAGGCGGCAGGGACCCGTTGCGGAAGTTCGACGATGCGCTCGCCGGCTCCAGCGAAGAAGATCGTTCGAAGTTCTTCTACGAGAACATGCACGAACTTCTGCACGGGGCACGCACCGCCACCGCCACCGCCACCGCCTGAGGCTCGACGGGTCCCTCTCCCGAGCCCCTTCTCCATCCTGGGATGCGTGCGGCCGCGCCATTGGCCGCGCCATTCACAGCGTGTCTCAAGTCCGATGAGGCAGGATGAGTGCATGGCGCTGACGGCCTACTCGCTCACGGGCCGCCGGCGCCTCCTCAGCGACCGAACGGTCGCGGGACCGGACCTGCGGCCGAGCGGCGACGCATTCGCCGCGGGTGCAAGGACCTACCTCGGACAGTTCGACTCGTACCGCGTCGTTGCGTGCTGTGCGGTGGTGCTGCAGCACTCGCTGTTGTGGAATGTCGCCGCGGGGACCACGACGGCGTGGGCCTTCGTGATGCTGTTGCACTTCAGCCGGACGGCCTTCTTCTTCCTCACCGCCTTCGTCTTGACCTACGCCCAGATCCACCGGCCCCTGGCGGTGACCGCTTTCTGGCGTCGGCGCTACCTCGAGATCGGCATCCCCTACTTGGTCTGGACCGGGATCTATTGGGTCTACACCATGATGGAGGCCGGCTCGTGGGACCATGCCGGCTCCTTACTGTGGAGCGACCTCGTCTTCGGGTATTACCAGCTCTACTTCATCGTCGTCCTCTTCCAGCTCTACCTGGTCTTCCCCCTGCTCCTGCGGCTTTTGCGCGCCTCCACCCACCACGTCGCCGTCATGGTGGCGAGCGGTCTGTTCGCGCTGGCCCTCGCCGCCGACTTGCATTACTCGCAGTACTTCGGCGTCGTCGGACGCGCCACCTGGTCAATTGCGTCGGTCTGGCCGTGGGGCCGCGATGCGATCACCTATCAGGAGCAGTTCGTGGCGGGGGTGCTGGTCGCCCTGCACTTCGACGAGGTCCGGCGATTCGTCGAGCGCCGTTGGCGCCAGGTGATCGCGCTGGCGGCCGCGGTGGGCGTTCTGGCGACCACGTGGTATCTCGTAGCGGTGTGGACCGGCTCGGACACCGGGCATGCCTCGGATCTGTACCAGCCCGTGGCGTTCTTGTGGTTCACCGCCGCCGTGGCCGCCCTCGAGTGCGGCACGTGGGCGTGGTACCGGCGCCAGGTGCGTCGGGCCGGGCGGCCGCGCCGCTGGCCCCGCCTGTTCTCGGCCCAGTACCTGGCCGGCCTCACGGGCGGCATCTTCTTCTGTCACGTCCTCTTCTTGAACTTGGTCCGCACCGCGCTCGGTGACAGCGGGATCGCCCCCCACCTCGGTTGGGCCGGACTCGTCGCGGTGACGTTCGTTCTCACGATTGCCTGTGCCGGCGTGTGCACCGGACTCCTTCTGCTCACGCCGCTGGGCTGGGTGTTCACCGGTCCGGTGCGCGCGGAACAGCGGGCACGCCTTGGCGTCGACGGGCGCTCAGCTGAAACTCATACAACGACTTCAGACCGGGATGACGTCCCGTTGCAGCCCGTTCTGGCCTGATGCAGCGGCGATTCCGGCGCACGCCCTCACAAAATCCTCACTAGTTCCACATCCGGGTTTCGGCTGTCTCCCAGTAAAGACTCAGGGTGGTTGGTAATTATCAAAGGACGTGAAACCGCGCAACACGCAGCACACGATCTGGCTGGTGCGCCATGGCGAGAGCACATGGAACGCATCAGGTCTCGTGCAGGGTCAGGCCGAGGGGCCGGTGTTGACCGCAGCGGGCCGGGCCCAGGCCGAGACCGTGGCGGACGCCGTGTGCTCGCTGCCGATCCGTACGCTCCTGACGAGCGATCTGGCGCGCGCGACGGGAAACAGCAGCCATCATCGGCGAGAGGCTGAGTCTCAGCTGGGTCCAAGACGCCGGGTTGCGCGAGCGCAACTTCGGCACGGCACAAGGTCGTCCGCTCGGTGAGCTTCGCACCGACTGGTCCGGCATCCGACGACGGCCGCGTCGTCGACGCGGGAGCACGTCCGCCCGGTGGGGAGTCGCTCCAGGACCTGAGCCGACGCATCGACACCTTCTTCAGCGGCCTGGCGCAGGTGGAGCACGACGGCGACGTGCTGGTCGTGACCCACGGTGGAGTCATCAGAGTTGCCCTGGCGCAGTGCGACGGAGTGCCCGTGGCGAAGATGACGTGGGGCGACGCACCCAATGGCGGTATCTGGTCGTTGGGTTTCTACGAAGTCTGTCCACCCGTCCTGCTTCAGGGCACCGGAGCACTGTAAGGAGCGATCCATGAGGCCAACAGCACTGGAACTGCCGGCGAGAGCTTCGAAGCCGAGGTCCACGGGCCTGACCATGATGGTGGACGGGGGACTTCCGACCCGGAGCTTCCAAGACATCGTGGAGAGTGGGGCCGAGTATCTCGACTTTGTGAAGTTCGGGTGGGGGACGGCCATCGTCACCAACGACCTGCGCCGCAAGATCGACGTCCTCGCCTCGGCCGGAGTCGACTACTACTTCGGGGGCACGCTGTTCGAGAAGTTCGTCTTGCAGGACCGCTTCGACGACTACCGGGAACTCTGCCAGAGCTTTGGCTGCCGGTACGTCGAGGTCTCCAACGGCACCATCAGCCTGTCGAGCATCGAGAAGGTCGGCTACATCACCAAGCTGGCCGACGACTTCCGGGTCGTGTCCGAGGTGGGGTTCAAGGATGTCGAGCGTTCGGAGCAGCTGGCGCCCGACCGGTGGATCGAGGACATCGACGACGACATCGACGCCGGAGCGTTCTTGGTGACCCTGGAGGCACGAGAGAGCGGTCGCTCGGGGATCTGCCGTTCGAACGGCGAGCTCAGGGTCGGCCTGATCGACGAGATCCTGGCCAGTGACGTCCCGGTGGAGCGCCTGCTCTTCGAGGCACCGTCGACCGAACTGCAGTGCTACTTCGTGCGCCGCGTGGGTTCCGACGTCAACCTGGGGAACATTCCCTCGACGGCGATCCTGGGTCTCGAGACGATTCGGCTCGGACTCCGGTCCGACACGCTGGAGTGCTTCGAAGCCACGGTCTCATGAGAGAGAGCCGCGACGTCTTCCATCTCGCTGTCCCCGTCTACGACCTCGGCGCGACGCAGGAGTTCTACGTCGAGGCACTCGGGTGCAAGCTGGCGCGGCGCTACGCCGACCGCATCACGATCGACTTCTTCGGAGACCAGCTGGTGTGCCATCTGGTGGACCAGCCCGACGACCACCCGGCCGAGCTCACCTTGTACCCCCGTCACTTCGGGGTCACCTTCCGAGAGGCACGCGACTTCGACGCGCTGCACCAGCTGTGCGTCCAGCGCAAGATCGAGCTCTTTTCCGACGTCAGCATCCGGTTCGAGGGTCTGGTGGAGGTACACCGGACGTTCGTGCTGCGCGACCCGTCGGACAACCTCTTGGAGTTCAAGCACTACACCGACCCCCGGATGATGTACTGAGGTGGCGGCACCCAGCGCAACGATGAGCGCGGTGGCCGGGCAATTCGCGGCGACCGACCCCGCGGGGAGCCTCGGCGACCTGGTGCGGCTCCAGGCCGCCACACTGGGGCAGAAGGCCTACGTCGAGGACGCACGGAGTGACGCCGTCCTCACCTTCGGCGCCCTCGAGCACTGGCGCACCGCTTTCACCCGGTCGCCGCTTCCACCCGGCGCCACCGTCGGCTTCTCGGTGTCGGACCCGGTGCGGTTCGCCGCCGCCTTCGTCGGGGCGATGGCGTCCGGATTGTGGGTGGCGCCGCTGAATCCGGCGTCGCCGGACACGGGGCCGAGCGGTCTGGGATCGTTGGCGGCGAGGGTCGGGGCCGAGGTGGTCCTGTCCGATCGGGCCGCTCCCACGGCCATGTCGTGCCCCTGGGTGGAGCTGGCCTCGCTCGCGCCAAGCCACGTCGCGTCCTTCGATCCGGCCCGGCCGGCATCTCCCGCCCCGTCCGGCGGCGTCGTCCTCTCCTCCTCGGGCACGACCGGTCCGCCCAAGGTGATCCGTCTGCACGAAGACAAGCTCCTTCACGCCGCACGTTGCGTGGTCGACCACCATCGGCTGGGCGAGCTCGACCGCGGCTTCAACCCCCTGCCTCTCTTCCACATCAACGCCGAGGTCGTGGGGTTGCTCTCCACTCTCCTCGCCGGCTCTTGCCTGGTGCTCGACGAACGTTTCCATCGCACCGGCTTCTGGCAACTCATGGGCGAGCGTCGCGTCACGTGGGTCAACGCGGTTCCCGCGATCATCTCGCGTCTGGCCGAACTCCGGCCCGACGAGACGGTCCCGGCCGGCATCCGTTTCGTTCGCTCGGCGTCGGCGCCGCTGCCGGTCGCCACGGCCGATCGCTTCGAGGAGGCGACTGGCCTCCAGATCGTCGAGACCTACGGTATGACGGAGGCCGCCAGCCAGATCGCGGCACACCCACTATCGGTGCCGCGACACGCCGGCTCGGTGGGGTTGCCGGTGGGGCTCGAGCTGCGCGTCGTCCGCGAAGATGTGCCCTCTGCCGGTCCGGCCGTTTGCCCGCCGGGCGAGGTGGGCGAGGTCGAGATCCGCGGCGCCTCGGTGATCTCGGCCTACAGCGGGGGAGAGCACGCCGACCGCTTCCGCCCGGACGGGTGGCTGCGCACGGGCGACCTCGGCCGTCGCGACCGCGACGGCTACCTCTACCTGGTCGCCCGGACAGACGACGTCATCAACCGCGGTGGCGAGAAGGTGTTCCCCGCGAGATCGAAGAGATCCTCGGTGCGGACCCGGCCGTGGCCTCGGTCGCGGTCGTCGCCCGGGACGACCCCGAGCTGGGCCAGGTGCCCGTGGCCTTCGTGGTCCTGCTCGGTCTCGCCGAAGGTGACGTCGACGGGACCCGGCGCAGCGTGGCGCGTCTCAACCAGACGCTGGCGCGGAACCTGGTGCCCGCCCGTCGGCCCGCGGCACTGCACGTGGTGGCCACGCTCCCGACGGGTCCGACCGGCAAGGTGCGTCGTGGCGCCCTGCGCGAGCCCGGCCTCGCCGTCCTCCACACGTTCGCGGGCACCTGATGTCAGACGAGTCCCCACTGGCACCGGCCGCGCCGGTCCGGGGCACGCGCCAGCGGCTCGATCACATCGACGCCATGCGACCGGTCAAGCAGGTCGGCGTGGTGTCGACCCACACCTTGCTCTTCTTTGCCCCGCTGACCGCCGCGGTGGCGGTGGGGGCGTCGTTGCAGTTGCTCCACGTGACCCGCGAGGCCTTCCTCTTCGTCTCCGCCTGCATGCTCACCTACAGCGTCCGCGACCTGCCCGGGATCGATCACCGGACCTTCTGGCGCCGCCGGTTCGCGCTGGTCGCCGTGCCGTACCTGTGCTGGACCGTCATCTACTTCTTCATGACGATCGGATCGGACCCGGGCACGCTCGGGGGTGACACCTTGCACCTCCTGTACCTGGTCGGCACCGGGTACTACCAGCTCTACTACCTGCTCGTTCTGTTGGAGTTCTACGCCGTCTTCCCGCTGTGCCTGATCCTGGTGCGGCGCACCGCCGGGCACCACGGCCTCTTGCTGCTGGCCAGTGGCGCGGCGCAGGTGGTGCTCGTCTCGGCCATGCACTGGGGGCTGGCCCCCGCATGGATGACGGGCTATTGGGCCACACGCGAAGTGACGTCGTACCAGTTCTATCTGATCGCCGGCATGGTGATGGCTCTGCACCTCGACGAGTTCCACCATTGGTTGTGCACGCACGTCTGGACCATCGTCATCGCTACGGTCGGCGCGGCCGCCGCGGCCGAGGCGTGGTACTACCTCTCGGTCGACCACGTGGTCTCCTGGCTCGGCTCGAGTGCCGACCCCTTCCAACCGGTGGTAATCCCGTTCAACGTGGGAGCCATCGCCTGCATCTACCTCGTCGGCGTCGCCCTGGTCGATCGGCATCGCTCCGCACGGGCGCGGCGCGCGGTCCATTCGGGCTCGGACAACTCGTACGGCGTCTACCTGGCGCAGCTCCTCTTCATCACCATCCTGAGCTGGCTGGGCTGGAGCCACCTCAACAGCGTCCTGCCCTGGCCGCTGGTCAGCGCGCTCACGGTGGTGATCGTCTTCTTGGCCTGCATCGGCCTCACCGAGCTCCTGGCCCGGACGCCCTGGTCCAAGCCGCTCACCGGCCGCTCGCGCCTGCCGTGGCGTTCGCCGTCCCACGCCGCGGCGAAAGCCTCGTCGGCGGCGGCGCCCCGCGTCGTGGAGCCGGCCGACGAGCCCGCCGCGACGGGCCGGGTGGAGGCGCTCAACGCGACGTGACCGGCGTCAGCGTGTCCGCGATGGCGTCGCTCTCCATCCGGTAGCCCTTGTCGTTCGGATGGCTGTTCGGCCCGAGCGGGGGCGCGACGCACATCCAGGTCAGCGCACAGACGCGGGCCACGTTGGTGGGCACGGTCCCGAGTCCCGGCACGTCGACCGGGCTCGTGTCGTGGAGTTGGAAGGCCGAAGCGACGTCGGCCATGCGCATGCCGGCCTGCCCGTACGCCGCACGAAGGACGCCGTCCAACCGCTCGATGACGCCCAGGCTCGCCTGGGCGAAGGCCTGCCCGGCGGGACCGCGCCCGGCGTCGCCCAAGAACGGGTCGTAGTGGCCCACGCCGACGAAGTGCGTCCCGTCCGGTGCCGCCTGGCGAAGGGCGCTCAGTATCTGGGGCAACTGGGACTGCACCGCGGCCAATGCACTGTCGACGCAGCCGGGCTTCACCTCCATGTCGTGCAGGCAGGTTACGACGTCGTTGAATCCCAGATCGACGGTGACCAGCACGGTGGAGGGGTGGGTGTGCAGGAACGACAGGGCCGTCTGGAGCTGGGAGCCGGCTCGATATGAGCAACGCCCGCCACCGCCGATCATCTTCTGCGTCGTCATGCCGGGGCAGCCGATCCGCACCAGGGTGAGTCCGGGCCAGCGCATCGCCTCGCGCGCCGCCAGGTCGTCGGCGTAGCCCGAGTCGGTCGGCTGGCCGCGGGGCTGCACCGGGGTGGGTTGCAATCCGACCGAGCCCGAGCCACCCAAGGCCAGATAGAAGGGTGGTGGCGCGGGAGCGCTCGCCTGAGCGGCCGCGGCGGGAACCAGAGCGGCGACGATGGTGAGCAAGAGCAGGACGGCACCCGCGGCGATCCGCCTCACGGGCGGCCGCCACCTGCGGCACATTCCACGCGCCGGCGGCCCCGTCGCACCACCTGGGTCTCGCTCGTCACACCACTCCTCCAACGCCGGCGCTCGACGGCATTGGAGTTCAGCACAGCCCGGCACCCGTTGTGTGCGCGCCCGGCCGCGGTCCGATGCGGCTACGGTGCACGACGTCATCCCCACCACCAGGTCACACGGTCGCGAAGTCTTTGCACCAGGAATGGTTCGCGGTCGTTCGCCGTGGCGCCCGCCCGGCTGCTCGACCATTCATCTGCGACTGGGCGAAGGGGACGGCCGATCGACATGACTGCCGCCGTGGTGACCACCGTGCGAAGGGTCCGTGGCGGAGTGCTCGTGGTGGGCGGCGGTTTCGGCGGCGCCTCGGTCGTCGGCCTGCTGGGCCGGCGCGGAGCGACCATCGTGAACACGCAGAACTCCATGCTCTTCACTCCCATGCTCCCTGAGGTGGCAGCCGGCACCGTGGAGATGCGCAACGCCATGACACCCCTGGCCAAGGTCTGCCCCCACGCCGAGGTGATCGTGGGCCACGTGACGGACCTCGCCCTCGCCGACCACCGAGCAGAGGTGGACACCGACGGCGGACCTCGTATCAGCCTCGAATACGACCATGTCGTGATCGGCGTCGGTGCCGTCCCCCGCACTTTTCCGATTCCGGGTCTCAACGAGTACGCGGTGGGTTGCAGCACCGTCCTCGACGCTCTGTTTCTGCGCAATCAGGTGCTGCGGCACTTGGACGCGGCGGCGACTGAGCTCGACCCCGAACGTCGGAGCCGACACCTCACCTTCGTCTTCGTGGGCGGCGGCTACGCCGGCGTCGAGGCGCTCGCCGAACTGCGTCATCTGGCCCAGGACGCGTTGCGGTATCACTCCAGCTTGCGGGAAGTTCCACAGCGGTGGGTACTGGTTGACGCTTCTCCGAAGATCCTGGCGGAGATCCCCTCGCGGCTGGGTCGGTACGTCACCGATCTGCTCGTCGAGCAGGGTGTGGACCTGCGGTTGGACACACGGATCGTAAAGGTCGAGAACGGTCGAGTGACCCTCAGCGATGGCACCGAATTCGACGCCGGGCTCCTCGTGTGGACGGCTGGGGTGAAGGCCAACCCGGTTCTCGCCCGATTCGGTCTACCCCTCGACGAGCGCGGCCGGGTCCGCGTCCGCCCCACGCTCCAGGTCGAAGGCCATGAGAACGTGTGGGCGCTCGGGGATTGCGCCGCGGTGCCGAACGCGGCCACTCCAGGCCAGGTGGATCCGCCCACCAGCCAACACGCGCTCCGCCAGGCTCGCCGGCTCGGAGCGAACCTCATCGCCGCTCAGGACGGGCGCCCGCTGCGAGACCACCGTTTCCGGTCCCTCGGCCAGGTGGCCACCCTGGGCCGCAACGAAGGGATCGCCGACTTGAAAGGCCTCCGGCTGCGGGGCCTTCCGGGCTGGCTGGCCGCGCGGGGCGTGCACCTCATGCAGGTGCCGGGCGCCTCCCAGCGGATGGGTGTGGTGAGCGACTGGATCATGGCGCTGCTCTTTCCCGGCAACATCGTGAGCTTGCCCGGACTGATCGACCCTCCTCCGATCATGTCGGGTCCAGCGGATTCTGCTCCCACTGGGCTGCTCCCCGCCGAGCACGGGCCGGCAGGCGTGGATCCGACCGGCGGCTCGGAGAATCCGTTCAAATAGTCGGCTGCCGCGCCGCGGCGGGGGCCGCGTCACCGCTGAGCCGCTCGTCGGCTCGGATCAGGTGCATGACGGCGTTGATCAAGGCGAGATGTGAAAAGGCTTGCGGGAAATTCCCCAAGTGATGACCGGTGTGCGGGTCGATCTCTTCGGCGTAGAGGCCGAGGGGACTGGCGAAGGACAGCAGCTTCGCACACAACGCCCGGGCGCGGTCCACTTCGCCGATCTCCACCAGCGCCGAGACCAGCCAGAACGAACAGATGGTGAACGTGCCCTCTTCGCCGCTGAAACCGTCGTCGGTCTCATCGATCCGGTACCGCAGGACCAGATCATCTTCGGTGAGCTCATCGGCGATGGCCATCACGGTGGCGATCACGCGGGGGTCGTCCGAGGGAAGAAACCCGAGCAACGGTATGAGTAAGAGTGACGCGTCCAAGGCGTCGGTGTCGTAGTGCTGGCAGAACACCCCCCGCTCATCGGTGCCGTGGGCACAGATGTCGGCGTGCATCTCATCCGCGGCCTGACGCCAGCGCGCCGCGTTTTCGCCGTCTCCACGCAGATCGGCCAACTTTGCGCCCCGGTCGGCGGCGACCCAACACAACACCTTGGAGGCCGTGAAGTGCTGGGGCGGGCCCCGGACCTCCCACAGACCCTGATCGGGATCCCGCCAGTGCGCCAGGGCCGAGTCGACCTGCCGGGCGAGCATCGGCCACTGTCGCTCGTCCAGCCGGTCGCGCGAGCGCGTGTTCAGATACACCGAGTCCAACAGCACCCCCCATACGTCGTGCTGGCGCTGATCCCAGGCGCCGTTGCCGATGCGAACCGGACGGGCACCCTCGTAGCCCGAGAGGTGGTCCAACGTCTCCTCGGTCAGCTCCCGTTCGCCGCCGATGCCGTACATGATCTGCAGGTCCGACTCGCCTTCGGCCATGTCGGTGACGAAGTAGAAGAAGTCGTTGGCTTCCCGGTCGAAGCCCAAGGTGTACAAGCCCCAGAGCATGAACGTTGAATCGCGCAGCCAGCTGTATCGATAGTCGTAGTTGCGTTCCCCACCAGGTGTCTCCGGTAGCGACGTCGTGGCCGCCGCCAGCAACGCTCCCGTGGGTTCGTAGATCAGCCCCTTCAGAGTCAGGGCGGACCGCTTGAGGTAGGTGCGCCAAGGATGATCGGGGAAATTGCCGCGGCTGATCCACTCGTGCCAGAAGTCCCCGGTGCGAGCGAGCCGCTCGTGGGCTTCGGCGAAGGTCTCCGGCTGCGAGGCATCCCCCCACGACAACGCACAGAACACCTGCTCGCCGACCCGTAGCCGGCGGCGGGCTATGGCCCGCGGACCCTCGAAACCGAGGTTCAGATCGGTGGTCAGCCGAATCCCCGGTTGGTCTCCGTCGGCGGCCACCTCTGCCTGCCCGTACCCGTCCCCGGTGTGACGCCACACGCCGCGTCGCCGCCCGTAGTCAAAGGCCGGCTCGCACTCCAGAAGAAAGTCGATCGTACCGTTCAGGCAACGCACCGTTCGCAACAGCACCTTCTCCGCGTCATGATCGGTCGGCACCCGACGATGGGTGCCCGAGCGGCTCGAGAGATGACGCCACGGCCCGATCAGCAAGACATCGCGAACGACGGCCCAGCCTGTCGGAGTGTCCCAGGTGGTCTCCAACACCATCGTCCCGGGGAGATATCGCCGGCCGGCCGGCACCGCGACATCCGCCGGTCCCAATCTGAACAAGCCTGCCTCCCGATCCAACATGGCGGCAAAGACGCTCGGGCCGTCCATGCGAGGCAGACACATCCACTCCACGTTTCCGTTGGGCGCGACGAGCGCGCACACCTCGCAATCGGAGATGAACCCGTAGTCCGCAATAGGAGGAAACGGGCTCCCACCCAGAGTCGAGCGGGACAAACGGGAAGCTTCGATACGTTGATCAGTCATCGCTTTCCCGCCAATCGGTCGTGCCGACAAAGACTCGCAGAACCCGGCCATGGTCGCAACCCTCCGCGGCGCGACGCCGGTCGACCTTCGGGTCCGCCTCGCTAGTGAGGTCCGAGGTGCAAGGTGGTCTTGATGTCGTCCGGTTCGCGGGTGAATGCATCCGACCACTGATCGATACCGACTCGACGGGTCATGAGCCGGGACAGCCAGTCCTGATCAGCGTTCGAGAGTGCTTCGGCCCCGAGCTCGTAGTGGTGCCGATTGGCGTTGACGGAGCCGAAGATCACGCCGTTTTGTAGGACCATCCGGCGGTTGAGCACCCCGAGGTCGACGCTCGACTCGACTCCGGCGGCGGAAACCCCGGTGAGGCAGGTGATGCGGTTGTGTACGTCGTGCTCGCCCGCGTCGATGAGCAGCTGGGGATAGCCGGTGCATTCGATCACGATGTCCGCCTCAACGGGCAGCTCTTCGATGTCGCCGTGGTGGTACGTCGCGCCGAGCCGGCCCACCATGTCCGGCTTTCGACCCTTGCCGGCCCGATCGAACACGTGAGTGTCGAACCCGCGTTGGGTGGAGAGGAGGGCGGCCAGGAGCCCGATGGGTCCGGCTCCGGTGACGAGGACCGTGTTCGGCGTCCAGGTGCCTCGACGACCGATCTTTTCGATGTGATCCCATGCCTTGGCCACCACGGACGTCGGTTCGAGGAGAACGCCGAGCTCGCCCAGTGAGGGATCCACCCGGATCAGGTGATCAGGATGGGAACGAAAGCGCTCGGACGCAAACCCGTGCCTCGCTTTGATGCCTCGTTCGGTGTATCGCCCGTTGGTGCACATGTCCCAATCCCCGGCGGCGCACTCCGGACATGGGACGGGATCGGCACGGCGGACGATGCCCACGACGAAATCGCCGCGTCGAAGACCGGTTCCCCCGGGGGCTTCGACGACCTGACCGATTGACTCGTGGCCGATGACAAGACGCGCTTCACCCGACGGGGCCTGGCCGTACTCGCCCGCGATGATTTCGAGGTCCGTGCCGCAGACGCCGACGGCCAGAGTTTCGACCAGGACTGGTCCGTCCTCCGCGGGTGGTTCGGGGATGTCCGCCACGGCGACCGAGCCCTTGAGGCCCGGCACTACGGTCACCGCTCGCACGATGCAACGGTATCCCGGCGAACATTGGTCGACGGATGGCCGGGTGCCGTAAAGAAGGCGCGAATCCTGCGATGACCAGCGAGATCGAGTGACAGGCCCTCGCTGCCGCGCGGCCTACCTTCGCCGTCCGCTCGACCACGTGAATGGGATTCCTCAGGACGAGCGTATCGTCGTGGACACACGAAAGATCGCGGTGCGGACCAACTTTTGTGTTGGTTGACGCCGACCTGACTCGGGATCAGTATTGGTACCGAGCCGGGACGATTTCAGCGGAGTCCGAACCATGGATGCGGTGAAACTGCAATCTCAGGGTCTGCCCGAGCAGGCGGCTTCTTGGCAGCCTCCCCTGCCCGAACTTCTGGTGGTTCGACCTGATCGCGTCGAGGAGGGTCGTTCGGCCGGGATGGCACCCGACCCTACGGATCTCTCCGCTCGCATGAGGACCTTTTACCTCGAGCAGCTTCACCCCGTGAGCTTCACCGGACTCTCGGTTTTCGTCCTGGCGATCTTGGCCCTTCATGGACTCCAGGCCAACTTGAACCCGGCCGAGCACACCATCAGCGAGTACTCGCTGGGCCGTTATGGGTGGCTCATGCGGGCGGCGTTCCTGGCCCTCGCGGTGGGGACATTGGCCACAGCGGCCAGCCTTTGGCTCCACTACGAACCGTCGCGGTGGCGCCGCGTCGGGCTGCTTCTGCTTGTTGTCATGGCAATCGGTCTGTTCCTTGATGCCGGGTTCAATACCGATCAATTTCGAGTACCGGAAACATTTGATGGAACGATCCATGGCGTCGGAACGTGGATGCAAGCTCTGGCACTGCCCGGGGCAGCTTTCGTCTTCGGTTCCGACTTCGTCCGTCACTCGATCTCGACGCCGAAGGCGAAATTGCTTGTGATCCTGGGTGCAGCACAACTGGGCTCCATCCTTCTCTTCGAGATGAGCCCGGCGACGACGCGGGGCTGGGCGGAGCGATTGGTCACGGTGTTGGCGGTGGCTACCTTGGGGTTGTTGCAGGTCCTGTCGCGCACGAGGCCGCCCGCGGGCGAGCCGCGGGCGGCCGCTCACAGCTCTTCTGGCAGCCCCGTCTTCGGACTCTCGCCCGTCTCGACGAGCGACTGAGCCACATCGCGTAGCTTGAGATTGAGGTGCTGGGAGGCCCGCCGCAAGATGTCGAAGGCTTGATCCGGGGTGACGCGCTCGCGTTCGATGAGGATCCCCTGAGCCTGGCCGATTAACTCCCGGGTGGCGAGGGCCGCGTGCAAGTTCGAGGATTGGCGCTGCTGCTCCGCCTGTGTGAAGGCTGCCGAAAGGGCCACGGCGGCCAGCCCCGCGAGGAGGACTGCCTTCGCCCGGTCGATGACCCCGAAGGCCAAGGGGTAGCGAGCGTAGAGATTCAGCGTTCCGAGCGTGCCGTCGACGAACAACGGGCAGGCCAGCATGCTACGGATCCCTTTCGCTGTGGCCTCGCGCTCGAAATCAGGCCAACGGTCTTCGTCACCGAAGTCCCCCGCGTAGATGGTCATCCCCTGGGCAATGGCGTCGAGACACGGCCCCTGACCGCTCTGGCGCTGTGCCGAATCGAGCTCGGCCACGACGGGATCAGCAGACGCGGGTGCTGCCACCACTGTCTCTTCGACGAGAAAGACGCTGGCACAGTCACATCCGTCGATCGTGGCGACCGCGAGGCCGGCCACCCTTTCCAGGGTGTCGTTGACGTCACCGACCGAGAGCAGGGCCCGGGCCGTCTCGGAGAAATCGGCGGTCAAAGCGGCCGTCAGGTCGGTGTCGGTGGTCGAGGGTTCGTTGCCCGTCATAGCAGGTCAGAGTGCCGTTTCCGTCAGTCCATCTTACTCCGTGCAGGCCACGCCTTCTAGGTCGCCGACCCCACCTCGCACTTTAGATGTAGCATCAGGTACACCTTCGACAGCGAGGGATTGCCGCGCCAGGCGACACCCAAGCCTTCCGCACATCACGCAAGGCGACGTCATGTCAGGCTCCTCGCTTTTGTTGAATGGTTCCTGCTCTGCTGCCCCCTGGCGGCGCACACCTGTCCCGCGTGACACGGCCGCGCTTTGACCCCGAGCCGAGTGACCGAAGGGGACGTCGGGCACGGTTCAAGAGGCGAGCACAGTGGCTAGTCAACCGACGGATTCGCTCGACCAATATCGCCAATGGGCCGGCCTTTCTCAGACGGACCTGTGGCTTCGTTATTGCGAGGTTGGCGGGATGAGCACCGCGTTCGAGGTGGAAGCCTTCCTCTTCGGGACCCTCATGCCCTCCGCCCACGATCACGATCTGCTCGCCCAGGCTCTGAACGATCGTTTCGTCGAGCTGGGTGGCAACCACCCGGTGCCCTACAGCGAGGCCTGACGATGGTCGCTGCTGAGGCCGCTCCTGCCGCCACTTCCAATCATCGGCTTCGGCCAAACACACAGAGAGCTCTCCCCATGACCATGCCTGTCAGTGCAGATCCCCTGGGGCGACCCGGTCTCCTTGAATCCTCCGGAGTCGCGAGTCCCGCCCCGGCGGCGGTGCTGGACTCTCCTCTCGACGACTATCGGAAGTTGGCTGAGGAGATGCGCACGGCCGGGCTGCTGGCCCGGCGACCCTGGAGCTATTCGGTGAAGATCGGACTGACCGTCCTCTGCTTTGCCGCCGCCTGGGCCGCGTTCTTCCTCGTGGGCGACTCGTGGGGCACGTTGGTGGTCGCCGTCGTCTTGGCGCTGGTGTTCACCCAGGTGGTCTTCCTCGGGCACGACGCCGGACATCAGCAGATCTTTGGTACCCGCCGGGCCAACCGGATTGTGGGGCTCGGTGTCGCCAATTTCCTGACGGGGCTGAGCTTTGGTTGGTGGGTCCCGAAGCACAATGCCCATCACGCCTACCCCAACCAGGTGGACCGGGATCCCGACCTCGGGGCAGGGCTGGTCGCCTTCACCCACGCTCCCGAAGCAGCGGCAAGTCGTGGCGCGGTCAGTCAGTTCTTGGCTCGGCGGCAGGCGTGGCTCTTCTTCCCTTTCCTCTTGATTCAGGGTTTGGGTCTGCACGTCACCGGAGTGCAGAACATCCTTCAGAGGCGAGGGCGGTCAGCGTGGGTGGAAATGGTGCTCTTGGCCGTCCATGCCGCCTTGTACCTGACGGCCGTGTTGTGGGTGCTTCCGCCAGCGAAGGCGATCGCCTTCATCGGTGTCCAGCAGGGAGTGTTCGGGTTGTACCTCGGGTGCATCTTTGCCCCGAATCACAAGGGGATGCCGATGATCGGACAGGACGCGCGCGTCCCATTTGCCCGACGTCAGATCATTACGGCCAGGAACATCAGTGGGGGCCGGCTCATCACCTTGATGTTCGGCGGCCTGAACTACCAGATCGAACACCACCTCTTCCCCACCATGCCCCGGTTCAACCTGGCGAAGGCGCAGCGAATCGTCCAGCCTTTCTGCATCAGGCATGAACTGCCGTACCGCCAGGAGACCCCGTTCAGTTCCTACCGCGAGATACTCCGCTACCTCGTTGCGATGAACGGCGGTCACGACAACCCGGCGTTGCACCCAATCACCTGACCGCGTCCCATCACATCCCGGCTCCGGGGCCCTGAGTGCGGACAGACGTTCAGGTGGTGAGGAGACGAGGAGTGGTCCGTTGAATCGGGGCCCGTCGGTTCAGGCGCTCTCGCGGACCTCGGACCGGTTGAGGGATCCTGTGACCGGGGCCGTTTCCTCCGGTGTGCCGACAAGTGGTCCCACCTTGGCATCGCGGCTGGTCGTGCGCAGCGTCGCCCAGTGCAGCCGCACCAGGAGCCGGATGCACCACCAGGCGGGGTCTACCTCGCCCCTCGCGAGACTGAACCGGCTCGAGGTGGCCGCGGCATGGTGATTGTTGTGCAGTCCCTCGCCGACGACCAGCCAGGCGAGCCACTGATTGTTGGTCGCCATGTTGTCGTGCGGTCGACGACCCCATCGGTGTCCGACCGCATTGATCGCGCCGCCACCGAGCAGGTAGCAGGCGGCGTGGACACCAGCGGCGATGAGTGCCAGTTGCCACCCGATGAGCAGCACCAGAAGGCCGAAACCCAGGCCGAGGCCGAGGAGGGCGTGATTGAAGAGCACCCGGTCCCATCGGTCCTCCGGCAGGTCTCGGGCGTATCTGGCGGTGGTGGCGGGGTTACGCGCTTCCTTCCGGTAGAGGAAGGCGTTGGCCAGCAGGACCCGGGTGAACCCCAAGACGATCGGTGAATGCGGGTCGCGAGGAGTGTCCGTGAACGCGTGGTGCTTGCGGTGGACCGCCACCCACTGACGCGGGCGGATTCCGACCAGCATCCAGATGAGCACCCGGCAGACACCCTGCACTCCTGGAGCGAGTCGCACGGAACGATGGGCGAGACTGCGATGCAGGTACAACGTGGTCACCAGTAAGGCGACCTGGGCGATGACGAAGCCGAGAAGAACCGCTCCAAGGATGGGAAGCACTGGTGGCATCAGTCCCGCAGTCAGTCGTTCTCGACGGGAACAGGCAGAGGCTGACGGTACCTGTACCACTCGACCGTGATGCCGTCCTTGCGCATGGAGGCCACAAACCAGGTGATCGACAAGAAGATGGCCAGGGCCGTCAGCCCCCAGGTGGCCGCGGTCCGTTCGAGCACGAACGTGCGCAGCGACGAGGAGAGCAAGAGCCACAACGTGACCCCGGCGTTGACGATGAGAACGGTCGCCCAGAGCAGCGAGATCCTCACGAAGAACTGACGGACTCGAGGGCGGGCGAGGAGTTCGGGATCGATCGGACAGAAGTCATGGACGAATCGCTGGGTCAATGGC
Source organism: uncultured Acidimicrobiaceae bacterium (assembly GCA_963767195.1). Lineage (GTDB taxonomy): Bacteria > Actinomycetota > Acidimicrobiia > Acidimicrobiales > RAAP-2 > Bog-473. Next base: position 277,763 of record CAVYDA010000005.1, read on the forward strand.
CGGCCGAGGGCGGCTGACCCGATGAGGACGAACGCCGTCACGACTGCGGTGGCCATGGGTTGCGCAAAGTACACGATGGCGCTGCCCGTGAAGAAGGAGATTGCGGTGCGTGCCGTGAGGAGTGCCGCTCCGAGCAGAAGCATGGTGGAGATGCGCTCGCCCCGCCGGACCCGGCGTGCGAGCGCCAGGTACGACCACGTCAGCGCCGCTACGAGGGCCCCTCGGAAGCCGGTGAGCACGAGGATCACGTAGAAGACGGCGAGCGGGCCCAACACTGCCTCGAGTACCACCGGGCAGGCATGCTGCAGCGTGGACCGGGGCGACGGCAGACCGAGATGGTCTCCATCATCAGTTCCCTCGCGTCGAGGCGAGAGCTTGAGCGGCGACATCCCCTTGGTCCGGCTCATGGGAAAAGAGCGGGCTGACAAGCGTCGGCACAGCGTCGCGAGAACCACGCCGAGATCACCTGGCGCCGGGAAGTGCAGTCACCGGTGGTCAGAGAGCGCGGACGCTCTTCGCCTGCTGGCCCTTCGGCCCCTGCTCTGACTCGAAGGAGACCTGCTGTCCTTCAATCAGCTCCCGATACCCGGAACCTTCGATCGACGAGAAGTGGGCGAAAACATCCGGAGAGCCATCGTTGGGGGTGATGAAACCGAAACCCTTCGACGCGTCGAACCACTTGACGGTACCTTCAGCCATTTTGGTTGCCTCAATTCTCCACGCTCGATGTTTGCGGAAGGACCATGAGGGCAACCGGCAACGATTCTCGACCCGCGTGATTCGGTCGACTCTCCCGGTATCGTAGCGCACCTCGGTGCGGCCCACCTGCCGGGGCACGACGCCGACGGACCGGAGCGGCGACGCCGGCAACGACTGCTGAGCAACCGCCCAATCCTAAGATTTCTGCCTCGGTTCGACCGTTGATGTGTACCGATGGGATCCATTTGTGGGATCCATTTGACGACTCTGACAAGCTGACCGGCAACGCCTGGAACGAGCTGTCTGAGTAGGGAGCGTGAGCAAGATGGCAGACGAGACAGAGGCCTTTCCGACCCTGGACCCGAGCGAGATTGCGCTCGTCGCCGAGCTCGGATCTCGACGCCAGGTGAGCGAGGGCGAGTATCTGTACCGGGAGGGCGACGTCACGTATGACTTCTTCGTCCTCGTCAGCGCCGAGGTCGACATCGTCGTGACCGTCGACGGCGGTGAGAACCTCATCGCTCATCACGGACCCGGTCGGTTTCTCGGCGAGCTCAACATGCTGACCGGGATGCGGGTGTTCGTCTCCGCCAGGGTCGTCACAATCGGGCGAGGTCATCGTCGTGCCGCGAGATCGGCTGCGCCAGTTGATGGCAACGAAGCCGCAGCTGGGTGACACCATCCTGGCTGCCTTCATGGCTCGCCGCGACCTGCTCATGACCGGGGCCGCGCCCTGCCATCCGGGTCATCGGGTCGCAGTTCTCGCCGGAATCGCTTCGGGTTCGGGAGTTCTTGGCCCGGACACGCGTGCCCCACGAGTGGCTGGACCCTGATCGTGACCCGCAGGTGGACGGTGTCCTGCGCGGCTTCGGGATATCGGTGAATGAGCTGCCCGTGGTCATTGCCACCGGGTCCGTGCTGCGACGACCAACTCCCGGCGAGCTGGCGAGCTATCTCGGGCTCACCGTCGAGAGCCTGCCCGAGCGCTGCTTCGACCTGGTCGTGGTGGGTGGCGGTCCAGCCGGTCTCGCCGCGGCGGTGTACGGCGCCTCCGAAGGGCTGCGCACCCTCGGAGTGGAGATGACCGCGCCCGGCGGACAAGCCGGGAGCGACCTCACGGATCGAGAACTACCTCGGGTTTCCGATGGGCATCTCCGGCTCGGACCTGACCCAGCGAGCCGTGATCCAGGCCGAGAAGTTCGGAGCGAGTCTCACCGTTCCGTGCACCGCGGAGTCCCTGCACAGCCAAGCCGGACATCTGGTGGTCCGTCTGAGCGACGGAAGCGAGGTCGCCGGGCGGGCCGTGATCGCGGCGACCGGTGCCGCCTATCGCCGACTGGATGCGTCACGTCTGAGCGACTTCGAGGGAAACGGCGTGTACTACGCCGCCACCGAGATGGAGTCACGTATGTGCGGGATTGCTCCAGTCGTGATCGTGGGTGGCGGCAACTCCGCCGGGCAAGCGGCGATCTTCTTGAGCCAAAGCGGGTGTGCCGTGACTCTCGTCATCCGGGGATCGGACCTGGAAAAGAGCATGTCGCGCTACCTGGTTGAACGAATCGAGGCGGATCCTCACATCACTCTCCGAACGGGCACGACGTTCGTCGCCCTCGAGGGAGACGAGAACCTGCGCGCCCTGCGTCTCAAGGGACCCGACGGCGAGACGATCGTCGAATGCGCGGGATTGTTCTCGTTCATCGGAGCGGATCCGTCCTCTGGCTGGCTGTCCGGCTGCGCCGCCCTCGATGAGCGAGGGTTTGTGCTCACCGACCTTTCGCTTGCCCCCGATCAGCTCAATGGGGGCTGGGAGACGCTCGGACGGCTCCCGTTGCCGTTCGAAACCAGCCACCCAGGCCTCTTCGCCGTCGGCGACGTGCGGTCGGGATCGATGAAGCGGGTGGCGGCGGCGGTGGGCGAGGGCTCCGCGGCGGTGCGATCAGTCCACCAGTACCTGGCATTTCAAACGAGCAATGCCGGTCCAGCGAAAGCCTTAAGGCCGACCTACTCGACGCTTCCGTCGGCGGGAGGGACGTGGGTTCGTTGTCCCGGTGCGGGTGTGAGACGCGATCGGGGCACGCCCGGCGTTGCCGGGAGCGTCGGTGGTTCGTGGTCGGGCGGACGGAGATCGGCGGGCTCCATCCACCGGAGCGAGCGACGGGACGTCGGGTGAACCGATTCGGTTTTCGAAGCCCAGCCTGCGCTGAATGAGCTTGGTCGCGTCGAGGTGCTCGTGTCCGACCAGAGACACGACGTTCCCGTCGGCACCGGCCCGTCCGGTACGGCCCGAGCGGTGCACGTAGTCGGTGGAATCGGCGGGTGGGTCGAAGTGGACCACCAGTGGCACGGCGTCGACGTGGATCCCGCGTGCCGCGATGTCGGTGGCGACGAGCACGTCGAGCCGGCCGGCACGGAATGCGGCCAGGGCGCGTTCGCGCTGGCTCTGGCTGCGGTTGCCGTGGATGGCGGCCGAGGCCAGGCCGGAGCGGGCGAGGCGCTCCGAAAGTCGGTCCGCCCCGCGCTTGGTCCGGCAGAACACCACGGCCGGGCCGTGGGCGCTGATCGTCTCGGCGGTGACCGCGACTCGGTCGTGGGGTTCGACTCGCCAGAAGTGGTGGTGGACCTGGCTCCCGATCGTCGCTGGCCGGCTTCACGTCGTGGCGTGCCGGCTTGTGCTGGTAGTCGCGGATCAGCTTGTCGACCGGGCCGTCCAGGGTGGCCGAGAAGAGCAGGGTCTGGCGCGACGCGCTGGTCCTGTCGATCAGGCGGCGTACCGTGGGTAGGAAGCCCATGTCGGCCATCCGGTCGGCTTCGTCGATGACCACCACGTCCACGAGTGACAGATCGACCGAGGCCCCGTCGATGAGGTCGGTGAGCCGCCCGGGACAGGCGACGAGCACGTCGACCCCGCTTCGTAGGGCGGCCAACTGCTTGGCGTAGCCGACGCCGCCGTAGATCGACGCCACACGGACGCCAATCGCCGAGGCGAGGGGCGAGATGACCTCTTCGATCTGGGCTGCGAGCTCACGGGTGGGGACCAGGACGAGCGCAGACGGCTTTCGACGACCTCGGCGTCCGGCCCCGGGCTTGGCCGCCAGTCGGGCCAGGATGGCCAGGCCGAAGGCAAGCGTCTTGCCGGATCCGGTCGGGGCCATGCCGCAGACGTCGCGCCCAGCGAGGGAGTCGGGCAAGGTAGCCGCTTGGATCGGGAAGGCGGTGGTGATTCCACTCTGTTCCAGGGCAGCCGACAGTGCCCGGGGAACGCCGAGGTCCGAGAAGCGGACAGGCGCGAGCGAAGGGGAAGATGGGTTCATGAGACTCCAGTCGGTCCAGCAGAAAGTGGCCGACTCGATGGATCGTCTCGTGGGCCCGGCTGGCACCAGATTCGCCAGCCGCCGCCGGGCAAAGGCCCGGGTACGAACTACACAATAGCGCACATCGTCGGACCGAAGGGAGCACCGAGCGAAGTCGGGGTAGCGTAGGGAGTCGCGCATCGTCGGCGACGGGCCCGGATCCGTCGGCGAAGACCAAGGAGTATCGCCGCAACGGCGAGAGTGCGAGAATGTCTGCCGCCCCGATCCGCCCGGGCTTCTAGAAACGAGGGCCGGTGCCCAACAAGCGTGCGCAACTGCCCGACGAGGACCTGGTTCGGTTGTACCTGAGCGACATCGGGCGGCACCGGTTGCTGACCAAGGAGGACGAGGCGCAGCTGGCTCAGGCCGCAGAGGCCGGACGTGAGGCCCGCGTCGAACTGGCTGCCGGTGGACGATCAGCCCTGCTCGCGTCCGCGAGCTACGCCGGGTGGAAAAGGCCGGGATAATTGCCGTGGAGACCTTCGTCAACGGCAATCTCCGCCTCGTGGTGTCTATCGCCAAGAGATACCAGGGCGCAGATCTGTCGCTGCTCGATCTCATTCAGGAGGGCAACCTCGGGCTCATTCACGCGGTCGAGAAGTTCGACTGGCGCAAGGGCTTCAAGTTCTCCACCTACGCCACCTGGTGGATCCGCCAGGCGATCACCAGGGGCATCGCCAACGGCGGCCGCACCATCCGTTTGCCCGTGCACGCCGGCGACCTCCTCAACCAGGCGGCCAAGGCCCACGTTCGTCTCGAGGCCAAGCTCGGTCGGCGGCCCAGCGTCCCCGAGCTGGCCGCTGATCTGGACGTCAGCGCGGAGAGAGTCGTCGAGATCCTGCGTCACGCTGCCACGCCGGCATCGCTCTCCGAGCCGTTACGCCACGACGGCGACGCCGAACTGGGCGACCTCGTCGAGGACCTCGGAGCAGTATCGCCGTCCGATGCGGCCGCAGCCGCCTTGCTCCCCGGCCAAGTCGCCAAGATGATGGTCAGCCTCGACGATCGCGAGCGCGAGATCATCCGCCTCAGGTTCGGCCTCGACCGGGGCGAGCCGCGCACCCTCGAGGAAGTGGGCGTCCGCTTCGGCCTCACTCGCGAACGCATTCGCCAGATCGAAGCCCGCGCCATGTCGAAGCTGCGTCACCCGACTGCGGGCCAGGACATGCGCGAGCTTCTCACCAACTGATGTGGATCGGCATGTCAAGTAGGTACACGTAGGTTCTTTTCGGGCGCGCCGAACCAGGGGTTCGGCGTTGGAAGCTTCCTGGCAGGCGGCGGGGCCCAGCGTCAAGGTTCGACTCACCGCCTTGACGCTGGGAGGACGGCTGCTACGTCACCCCGAGTCGATGGGGGGCGGACGAATGAGATCTTGACCATGCGCCGGGAATGAGTGCGTCGGCTGTCCGCCACTCTGATGTACGCGGGTTTTCACCGCAGGTCGGCGATGCGCAGGACGGTGCCCCTCACTAGAAGCGCTTCCTCCGGTGCTGGAGGGTTGCATAGTTGATCCGGGGATCTTCCCTGCCACGGCGGTCTCCCGGCACATGGTGAAGGCCTCGCTCGTCTTCTGGCCGACAAAGACAGCGAGCTGGACGGTCATTGCTCTTTACGCGGCCATCTCGGCCCACAAGAACCCGCTGAGTTCACGGGCGATGGCAGTGACGACGATATTGCGAGAGGTCTTGCGCTCGGCCAATCGACGGAACTTGGTGCACAAGTGGAGCTGGGCATGCCAAGCCCGGGCGACGGTGCCGGGCGAACAGCGCTGCTGGCGTTTCTCGATGACAGGGCCGACGCGGGGTCGGTATTGATAGGACCAGGCGGATTCGACCAGCTGAGTCCGAAGGTGGGTGTTGCCGGCCTTGGTGATCCGCCCGCGGCGCGTTCTCTCGCCACTCGAGTATTCAGAAGGGACCAGGCCGCAAAAGCCCATGAGCGAGGTCGCCCGGGGGAAGCGCCGCCAGTCACAGACCTCGGCCGAGAGGGCAAGTGCTCCGAGCTCGGTGACACCCCTATAGGCCGAGAGCCGTGCGACCGGTTCAGCGAAAGGTCCATGCTCGAGGTAGCACTTGAGGTCGGACTCGACGGCGCTGAGATGCGCATCGAGGTCGGCGACGATGGCGCGGTAGTGCGAATAGGTCTGATCGAGAGCGCGATCTTCGAAGCGCCGACTCATGAGCCAGCGCTCGTGGGCCATCGTCCAGGCGCGGCCCTCTCGGAAGACCTCTCCGTGGCGCAGGAGGAATTTCGAAAGTCGATGCCGGCAGCGGGTGCGGTCGATGACGAGGTCCGCCCGGGTGCGGGCCAGATCCCGGATGGCCTCCTCGGCGTCGCTCGGGATATGCACCGCCGTGAGTTCGCCGGCCCGGTAGAGCTGGGCAAGTCGACGGGCGTCGCGCTTGTCGGTCTTGACCTTGGAGCCGGGGGTGATGGGAATCAAGGAAGGGGCGATGACCTCGGTCGAGACCCCGAGCTGCTCGAGCAGGCGGGCCAGCCCATAGCCGGTTGGGCCCGCCTCGTAGCAAAGGCGCACGGTCTTGGGGTCCTCCAGCGACTTGACGAAGCGCCGGACGCTGGGCTCATCGTGGAACCAGCGATCCAGCACCGGAGTTTCAATGCCCGGAGCGAGCACCGCCGAGGTGATCGAATCCCGATGGACGTCGAGGCCTACCCAGGTCGTGTTCGGGGAGGCAGAATTACGTTTGGACACGGTCGGCTCCTTCCGCATGCTGGCTCGGCCCACGTCGTCGTGGGCAACCCACGTCATATGCGGATTGAGCCGGCCGATCCATTGTCACTAGACCGCAACTGCGGCCCGACTTCTTCTTCGGAAGTCTCGTCGCCGAGGGTCGCCGCAGATGCGTTTGGTGGGAGTCTCACTACCACGTATGCCGACCTCGCCCAGCTGGTAGGCTGACACGGTCGCCGGGTTGCCGGCGTGGCCTGTTCGAGAGTTCCCGAGTCGGCCCGATTCGAACGGAGCTCGTGATCGTTCAGCACCCAATTACCCCCTCTTTGGGGAGTCCCCTGCGTCGCGCTCGTAGTCGACGGCAGGGCAGCGAAGGCGGATTTCGACGTGCCTAGGCGCACGAACACGACGCTCTCGAGACGACGCACCATGGCCGCACCCGAACGGGGCGGGAAGCCGAGGCGGGCTCGACCGCCCACTCAGGAAGTGGACGCGCAGGCCCTCGCACTGCGTGAGGCCGGATCCTCCTTCTCGGCGATCGCTCGCCGCTTGGAGCTGGGGCGGGCGATTGACGCCCACCGGAGCTTCGTGCGCGCGCTGGGCACACACGACGGCGCGGAGCACCAAAAGCTGATCGAAAACGAGGAAGCACGCCTCGACAAACTCGAGCAGCGAATTCGCGACAGAGATGCTGCGGAGCCGCTCAAGATCGAGCGTCGCCTGCTCGGTCTGAACAAGCTTCGAGACGCAATCAGGCAGTGACCTCTTCGGTACCCGGATCTCCGTGTGCGTTGTGCGAGGAGCCGGCGACGGAAACGATCGATCCGCCGAGGCGGACGCTCGCCCGCGGGCTGGACCCGAGCGATCCGTCGTACTCGGTCACGGTCATCCTGCCTGACGTGGCGCTCTGTGATGGGCACGCCACTGCGGTCCGTCAGGGCGAACGACTCCTCGGTTGGTGCGACGACGAGCGTTGCCGGTCCTACGGGGAACTCGGGGAACGATCAGCCTGCGGAGACCCATACAAGAAGTTAGGCCCGGGTAGCCGGTCCTGACTGCCCCAAACAACATTGATCGAAACCATCAGTAAGCAGAAAGTGAACACGAATATGGCAACTGGAACGGTGAAATTCTTCAACAGTGAGAAGGGCTTTGGGTTCATCACCCGGGCCACAGGGGAGAAAGACGTCTTCGTGCACTACTCCAACGTCGTTGGTGAGGGGTACAAGAGCCTCGAGGAGGGCCAGCAGGTCGAGTTCGACCTCGCCCAGGGCAGCAAGGGTCCCGAGGCGCAGAACGTCCGGCCCATTTAGGCCCTCCAGCTTTGTCGGCTCGGGATCGCGATCGGCGAGCGGGCCACCACGGACTTGAACTCCGTGTGCATGTGCTGTCGATGCTCACGGAGCTGAGACCGATTTGGCGGTCGACCCTTTGGGCAGACCATGTACCGGATCGGGCAGACTAAGGCCGTGGGCGATGCGGCCACCTTCAGACTCGATGGCCACTTGGCCACCATCACCTACAACCGCCCCGATGCGCTCAACGCCATCGATGCCGACATGAGGCGGGACCTCAACGACGCATTCTCACGTTTTCGTGACGACGAAGATGCATGGGTGGCAATCGTGACCGGTTCCGGCAGAGCCTTTTGTGCTGGCGCGGACCTCTACCACGGAGCCGGGTCCATCGGGGAGTTCGCCGGCACGTTCTGGGAGAAGCCGACGCTCAACTCGTTCGAGAGCGGATGGGAGATCTTCAAGCCGGTCATTGCGGCCGTGAACGGATACTGCTTGGGTTACGGGCTTACGCTTGCCAGCTGGTGCGATTTCGTCGTGGCCAGCGACCGGGCTGAGTTCGGATTGCCGGAGGTGAACCTCGGCGTTCCGGCCATCGTGGCGTCGATCCGCCTACCCCAGCGCCTCAACTGGGCCGATGCCATGGAACTGTTGCTCACGGGGGAGCGCATCACAGCGGAGCGAGCCCACGCCATGGGTCTCGTGTGGAGGGTCGTGCCCCATGACGCCCTGCTCGAGGAGGCGAATGCGCTCGCCGGACGCCTTCTCAGGGGAGCTCCTCTCGCTCAGCGGGCGATGAAGGAGATGGCCATGCGGACTCGGCACATGGCCACGCTGGAAGCCATTCGTTTCGGTGAAACCATGCGGCAAGTCGCCGGCTCGACCCGAGACGCGGCCGAAGGTCCACGGGCTGCCGCGGAGCGCCGGCCGCCCAACTGGACCGGGCACTGACGCTCGGACACGTGGGCAGCGTCATCGCGGTCGACGGCATCCGACCCGGATTCATCCTCACGATCTGACGAAGAACGAGACGTGGGGCGGCCGGCTCATCCAGCTGACCGCTCATGCGACCGACGATCGGAATCCTCGCAGCCGGAGTCTCGGCGCACGTGGATCGCTAGTCTCCGATGATGCGAGTTCTCGTCCTGGGCGCCGGTTTCGGAGGCTTGGAGCTCGCCGCCACCCTCTCGGAACGGTTGGGCTCCGACGTCGAGGTGATCCTCGTCGACCAGTCGGAGGGATTCGTCTTCGGGTTCTCCAAGCTCGACGTCATGTTCGGCCGCCGACTCGCCGACGAGGTCTTCCATCGCTACCGTGACATCGAGAAGCCCGGTGTGCGTTTCGTCCAGAGCGCCATCCGTGCCATCGATCCGGGGTCGAAGCGAGTCGAGACGGATGCGGGCGACCTCGAGGGAGACGTCCTCGTCGTCGCGCTCGGCGCTGACCTCGATCCCTCGGCCACCCCCGGGCTGGTGGAGGCGGGACACGAGTTCTACACGCCCGAGGGCGCGTTCGCGCTGCGAGACGTTCTTGCCTCGTTTCAAGGCGGCCGAGTGGTGGTCGGGGTCACCTCGACGCCGTTCAAGTGCCCTCCGGCGCCGAGTGAGACTGCACTCCTCCTCCACGACTTCCTCACCCAGCGAGGGATCCGGTCGGACTCGTCGATCTCGCTCGTGATGCCTCTCGGCGTACCCATCCCTCCCTCGCCTGCAGCGTCCGAGGCCCTGCTCGCTGCCTTCGCCGAGCGCGGGATCGAGTGGCACCCGGACCGGCTCGTCGAAAGACTCGACGCCGACCGCAAGGTCGCCGTCGTTCGCCGACGGTGGCGAGATGCCGTTCGACCTCTTCCTGGGCGTGCCGCGCCACCGGGTGCCTCATGTGGTCGAGGCGTCGGGGCTGACGGTCGACGGATGGGTCCCGGTGGACCCTGAGACCCTCGAGACGAGCTTCGACGGCGTGTACGCCATCGGGGACGTCACCAGTGTGGGCACCCCCAAGGCGGGCGTGTTCGCCGAGGGTCAGGCGTCGGTCGTTGCGGCGCACCTCGTTGCTCGACACCGAGGCGATTCGGCGGACGATTCCTATGACGGACGGGGGATCTGCTACCTCGAGTTCGGTCATGACTCGGTCGGCAAGGTCGACGTCACGTTCCAGCGCGGCCGGCCACCGGTCGGAACTCTCGAGGGGCCATCGGAGCTGATCGCGGCCGAGAAGACAGAGTTCGGTACCAGCCGTATCAAACGGTGGTTCGATCGCACCTGGCCCGACCACAGTGGGTGATGCGGCCAGACCGCGTCAGCCGGCCTGGGACATTCTGAGGATCCGGGCGGAGGTCAGGACCGCGTCGTAGTACCGGACGGGCCGATCTGTGGTGGACTGGCCGGGGCTACGAAATGGGGGCAGCGATGAGACGTCTCCCCGCAACCGGATTTGTTCTGGTCACGCTCGCGTTGGCGTTGGTTTCAACTCGGGGCGGCGCCGCCCCGGCTCCAACCGCCCCGAGTTGGACGATCGTTCCCAGCCCGCCGATTCCTTCGGACAATGCCACTCTCATGGGGGTGTCGTGCGGTGCGACCGACACGTATCGCGGTGGGAGGCGAGGAGTCGACGACCGGTGACCAGCCCCTCGTCGAGAGGTGGAACGGCGTCGAGTGGAAGTCGCTGACCATTTCGGGCGTGGCCAAGAACAGCTACCTGACGTCCGTGTCGTGTGTGGGTGTGCGGTGGTGCGCCGCGGTTGGATCCTCCATCAGCAAGAAGGCCGTGCAACGGGCACTGGTCGAGGTCTGGAACGGCTCCACGTGGTCGATCGTGCACACGCCGTTGCCCGGCAGTACCGGTTCGACGGCCGGGCTCGATACCGTCTCGTGCCTTTCGCCGACCTCGTGCACTGCGGTCGGGGCGTTCGCCGGACCAGGTGTCAACGCACAGGAGAAGCCGCTGGCCGAAGGTTGGAACGGCCACGTCTGGACCGTCCAACCGACGCCCAACCCGATGGCAGAGAACGGAAGCGAGCTCGACGGACTGTCCTGCTCCGCGGCCGACGCTTGCACCGCCGGAGGCAACTACGCCTACGCGGATGTTGACGACTCCGTCTTCGCGATGCGTTGGGACGGATCGACCTGGACCGAGCAGAAACAAGTCAACCCCGCCGGCGAGGGCTTCAACGTGGACTCGGCTGTCTCGTGCACCGGCGCGGACGCTTGCACGTCCGTCGGCTTGTGGACCACCGGCGGCAACCAGTCTCAGGCGCTCGCGGAGAGCTGGAACGGATCGATCTGGTCGCGCCAAGCTGTTCCTCATCCGCACGGGAACAACGCAGCCGGCCTGAACGGCGTGTCCTGCGTCGAGAGCGCGTGCATTGCGGTCGGTGACTGGTCGAGGAGTAGCAGCGGCTCCAAGCCGGAGCTCACGCTCGCCGAGCACTGGGACGGGTTTGACTGGACGGTGCAGACACCGCCGAACCCGTCCGGAGCACGCCGCAGTCAGTTGGACGCCGTGTCGTGCTCGGCACCGCGGGCATGCGTCGCCGTCGGTTCGACCTGGGACGGTACGGCGACAGAACCACTGATTGAGAGCTATTCGGGCTGAGGTCGTGAGAACCTAAATATCACCGTGCGAAGAGGTGGTAGCCGGCGAAGGTCCAGGCAACCACGAGCGCGACCTTGGCGACCCGCGACGTCGAGACGAAGCGCACGAACTCCTCGGCCCTCGCGACCCGGCCGTCGGTGCGGCGGGCGACGAGATCGGTGACGACACCGGCCGCGAGTACGGCGAGCCAGAACGCCACGCCGGCCGGCCTGCTCGAGGGCAGGAGCAGAGCCAGGCGGGGGCCATGGGAGCCGAGAGCGGCGCCCGCGCAGAAGGTCGCCCCTCCTTCCTGAGCGGTCGGCGGCACCGCGATCTCAGCCCGCGAGCGAGCTCGCGCTGCGCCGTAGCCGACACCCACGAGCATCCAGACCAACAGGACCGTCGCGTTGAGGGGTCGGTACGCCTGCACGAGCGCGCGCTGAGGGTCAGGTGAGCCTCGTGCGTCCCCGTGTCGATCCCGAGCACGTCCCATGCCGCCGCAACCACGAGAAGCACCAACCACGGCGCGGTGCCGGCGAGCGCGTTCGCCGACCCACCACGACCCGGCCGGGGCCAAGGATGGCTCGCCGGCCTGAGGGTCCACCCGTGTTTCCGGCCGCTGCGTCCGAGCCAGAAGGACAGGTCGATCGCGACGACCACCCCCAAGGAGATGAGCCACGTGGCGACGGCGCCACGACTGTCACGGTGGTAGCCGCTCACCGCGGCGCACCAGACCAGCAGAGCCGCTCCACCGACACCGAGGAGAACCCTGCGACCACGCACGGCTCAACGGTCTATCCCGCCGGCACACACGAGTACCGGATGGGAGTCGCCGGCGAGTGCACCCAGTAGGGTCCGCTGGTGGCCCGGGGCACCTTGTGGCGGCACCGAGACTTCCGCCGGCTCTGGGGCGGCGAGACGGTCAGCGAGCTCGGCTCTCAGGTGAGCGTCCTCGCCATCCCGCTCCTCGCCGTGCGCACGCTGCACGCGACGACGTTCGAGGTGGCACTCCTCGCCGCGGCGTCGACCGCGGCGTTCCTCATCGTGGGACTGCCGGCAGGCGTCTGGGTCGATCGGATCAGGCGTCGCTGGGTGATGATGGCGGCCGACATCGGGAGGATGCTCGCACTCGCTTCTGTCCCGATCGCCTATGCGCTGGACGCGCTCACGCTCGGCCAGCTCATCGCCGTCACCCTCTTGACGGGCGTCCTGACGGTGTTCTTCGACGTCGCCTATCAGTCCTACCTTCCCTCTCTGGTCGGGCCGGGAGCACCTGGTCGAGGGCAACGCCAAGCTCACAGGCAGCGCGGAGGCGGCGACCGTCGCCGGACCGAGCGTGGCCGGTCTCCTGGTGGAGGCGATCGGAGCCTCCTATGCGATCGCCCTCGATGCCGTGAGCTTTCTCGTCTCCGGCGTCGCGGTGGCGGCCATCCGTACCCGCGAGCCGAAACCGGCGGTGCCCGAGGGAGGACATCGCAGCCTCATCCACGACATGGGAGAGGGGCTGCGTTTCGTGTTCGGCAACGCGCTGCTGCGGGCCATCGCCGCGACGACTGCAACGGCCAACCTGTTCTCCGGGGTCGCGACGGCAGTCGAGGTCGTCTTCCTGGTCCGCACCATTCACGCGTCGCCCGCGGTCATCGGTCTCATGTTCACGTTGGGCGGAGTCGGCGGCGTGCTGGGAGCGTTTGCCGCCGGTCCCATCGCCCGCCGCTTCGGCGGTGCCCGGGCGACCATCATCGGCCTCTTCTTCGGGGTCGGGGTCCTGCTGGTCCCGTTGAGCCAACCGGGGGCCGGCGTGCTGCTGTTCGGGTTCGGTCTGATGGCGGGAGGGTTCGCCGCGGTCGTCTACAACGTGAACCAGGTGAGCTTCCGCCAGCAGCTGTGTCCGGACCGCCTGCTGGGGCGGATGAACGCGACCATGCGGTTCATCGTCTGGGGCGTGATCCCCATCGGCGCGATCATCGGAGGGGTCCTCGGGACGACACTCGGTCTGCGCACCACCCTCTGGATCGGCTCCGTCGGCTCCATCCTCGCTGTCGGATGGCTGCTCGCTTCGCCCATGCGGAAGATGCGCGACTTCCCCACCTCGGAATTGCCCGTTCCCGAGCCAGGTGAAGTCTCGTAGCCTGCTCGTTGATGAGAGCGGCGGGGTTCACCGAGTACGGAGGCCCGGGGGTGCTCCACGTCGTGGAGCTGCCCGATCCCCAGCCGGGCCCGGGAGAGCTCCTGATTCGGGTGCGAGCCGCGGCTGTGAACCCGACGGACACGGTGCTGCGCAGCGGCGGCCGCGCCGAGAGCCTGAAGGATGTCGCGCCACCCCATGTTCCGGGAATGGACGCGGCCGGTGTGCTCGAGCGCATCGGAACGGGTGTCGCAGACGGACCTGGAAGTGGGCGAGCGCGTCATGGCGATCGTGTTGCCCCTGGGTCGGCGCGGCGCGTACGCGGAACGGGTCGTCGTGCCGTCCGGATCGGTGGTGCGGAGCCCGGCCCGGGCATCGGACGCCGAGGCGGCCACCCTTCCCATGAACGGGCTCACGGCACGCGCCTGCCTCGATCGGCTGGGTCTGAGCACGGGGGAGACACTGGCCGTCACGGGTGCCGCGGGCGCGGTCGGCGGATACGCCGTGCAGCTGGGGAAGGCGGCTGGCCTCCAGCGTGGTCGCCGACGCAGCGCCCGATGACCAGGCGCTGGTTTCGAGCCTGGGGGCAGACGACGTGGTCCCGCGGGGCGACGACTTCGCCGACCGCGTGCGCGAGCTCGTGCCAGGCGGGGCGGACGGCTTGGTGGATGCCGCGCTCCTCGACGCCCGCGCCGTTCCCGCCGTTCGGGACGGAGGCGGGATCGCAACGCTTCGTGCCTACGAGGGCGCCGGCGCGGTGGGCCGCGACATCACGTTCTACCCGGTGTTCGTCCGCACCTACGCCGAGGAACAGGCGAAGCTCGATCGCTTGCGCGCCCAGTCCGAGGACGGCACGCTGACCCTGCGCGTCGCCCGCACGTTGCCCCTGGAGTCCGCGGCCGAGGCGCACCGGCTCCTCGAGGCAGGAGGAAACCGCGGCCGGTTCGTCCTTCGAGCCCTGACCGCTACGCCCCGAGGTCGCCGACGTCGACCGGGGGCAGGTCCTCCACCTCGCGGGTCGTCAGGGCCACGGAGATGCCTCGGTCGAATTTGGTGACGTCGCTGATCGGGATCGCGACCTGTTTGCGTCCCCAAAGGTGACCTTCTTGGAGCAGCACGTGGGTGACGTGGTGATGTACCGGCTCGACCACGAATCCCTGGACCTTCCCGATCTCCCCATCCGTGGTGTGCACACTCTCGCCGCGGCGGATGCCGACGTCGCCGGCCGGGAGGGAGTCGTGGGTCACAATGGCCGACGAGTCGGCGACGGAGCCGCCGAGCCCGTAGTACGGCCAGAAATACGCCTCGTGCGCGGCGTAGTCGGCGTAGCCGCTTCCGCCGGGCAGGAAGTCCGTCTCCTCAGCGAGGGGGAGATTGTCGAAGTCGTCGCGGGTGCAGCGCAGCTGGACGCCGTCGGAGCTCTCGTCGAGCAGCACGAGCGGCACCAGGCGGCCCAGGCCGTCCCGGTGCGCCGGCTCTACCACGAGGTCCGTCATCTCACGCTTGACTGGGTCGATCACGACCCGCTTCACCTCGCCGCAGGGACCGTCGAGGCACTTGGACCTCCGCCCCGATCGTGAACGGCCTCGCGTCTGCCATGTCGAGCCTCCTCATCCGGTCTCGACTACTTGGGTCGGCTCGGTCGACTTGGCGAGTCCGGTCTCCGAACCCGCCGAGAACCCGGCTCACCAGCCGCGGAGGTCGACCGCCCACGTCTCGATCACGTCGTCACCATCGACGACGTGCATGTGCCGGTGGTACGCCACGGTCGGGTCGACGTGGCTGGGAATCACCGAAACGCGGTCCCCGACGCGCACCGGCCGGAGGGCGCGAACGTCACGTGTTCGTCCGAGCAGAACCAGACGTCCGCACCCGACGATCGTCGGATTCCCGTGGTCCATGCCGAGCGCCTTCGAACCGCAGTCGGCGACGGCCCAGCTCCGGGAAACGGAGATCGACGGTGGCGAGGACCGAGAGCGCTTGGGCGAAGGGCAGTCCGAGCTTGCCGTAGGCCGTGTCCATGAGCGCGTAGGAACCGGCTTGGATCTCGGTGGCCCACGTGTTGAGGTCGTAGGTGCCGGTGCCTCCGGCGGAGATCACGTCGCCTCCCACCTCGCCGTGCGCGAGCACCAGCTGCTCCATCGATGCCGCCACGAGCTCGCTCCTCGTCGCCCGGTCCTCCAGGCCGACGGCATGGCCCTCGTACCCCATGACACCGCGCACCGACAGGCCGGCCGAGCGCGCCCGCTCGGCGAGCGGTCCGGCGTCCTCGGGCCGGCAGCCGCAGCGGGGCAGCCCGACGTTCACGTCGACGAGCACCTCTCGCACCCCGGCCCGGGCGGCGGCATCGACCGTCTCGGGCGAGTCGACGGCGACGGTGACGCGGTGTCCCTGCCGCACCAGCGCACCCAGTCGGGTCGCATCGGCCACCTCGTTCGCCAGCAGCAGGTCGTTGCCCAGTCCGGCGCGGGCCAGACCCTCCATCTCGGCCATGGTGGCGCAGGTGAGGCCGGGGTGACCGAGCGCGGCTTGGGCGCGCGCCAGCGCGGTGCACTTGTGCGCCTTGACGTGGGGACGCGTGCCGGGCGCCGGGCAGCGCCCCGGCCATGGTGCGCAGGTTGGAGTCGAGCGCGGCAGCGTCGACGAGGAGTGCCGGCGTCGTGAGCTCCCGGGTGTTCACGACGAGGCAGGCTAAGCCATCGGGCGGGGCCGGGCGGAGAGGGATACTGTCCCGACCGTGGGGACCCCGTGGCTGGACGATGCCTGTGGCCTCGTCGATGCGTTTCGGGCCAAGGACCTGTCGCCGCTCGAGGCGCTCGACGACTGCATCGCGGCCATGCTGGCCTCGCCTCTGAACGCGTTCAGCTTCACGGACTTCGATCAGGCGCGGGAGGCGGCGGCCAACGCCGACCTGACCCGGCCCTTCGGCGGCGTGCCGTGCGGCGTCAAAGAGCTCGAACGGGTGGCCACCTGGCCGTACACGGAAGCCTCGGTCGTCTTCAAGGACCGCGTGGCGTCCGAGGACGACACCTCAGTGGTGCGCCTGCGCACGTCGGGTGCCATCCTCGCCGCGCAGACCTCCGCGCCCGAGTTCGGCGGCATCAACTGCACCTCGACGCGTCCTGCACGGCACGACCCGGAATCCCTGGAACATGGACCGCACCCCGGGCGGGTCCTCTGGCGGATCGGCCGCCGCGGTGGCGGGGGGGCTCTTGCCCATCGCCACCGGAAGCGACGGGGGAGGGTCCATTCGCGGGCCGGCCGGGTTCAGCGGGCTCTTCGGGCTCAAGGCAACCTATGGCCGCATCCCGAAGGGCCCTCACGCCAGCATCGAACCGATGACAACTGTCCTCGGTTGTCTCACGCGCTCGGTACGCGACACCGCCCGGTACTTCGACGCGTGCAACGGGTTCGACCGGCGGGACCCGCTCAGCCTGCCCGTCGTCGGCGGGTGGGAGGCCGGGCTCGGCGGCTACGACCTCTCGGGCATGACGGCGGCGATCGTTGTCGACCTCGGCATCGCCCGGGTGCGCGACGAGGTCGCCGAGGTCGTGGCGGCGAGGGCGCAGGACCTGATCAGGATGGCCGGGCTCCGCGTCGTCAGCGTGACGGCCGAGCTGCCCCCGCTGCAGGGTGCGTGGTCAACGGCCAACCAGCCGCCCTTGGTCGCCGACCTGGGGGACGCGTACCCCGCATGCCTGCCCGACCTCTCACCGGAGATCGCGGCGGGGCTGAAGAGCGCGGTGGAGCGTTACGACCTGGAGAGAGCGGCGAGGGTTGAGTCCTACCGGCGCCGGCTGAACGGGGCCATGGCCGACCTGTTCGACCAGGCCGACTTCGTCTTCTGCTCGACGCATCCCGACGTGGCGTTCAACGCGGAGGGCCCGCCACCTGTCACCATCCCCGGAGCGGATCTGATCCACCAAATCGGCTTCACTCGCGCCATCATGAACAACGCCGCGCTCACCGCTCCCTCGAACCTCAACGGGAGCCCTGCGGTCAGCATCCCAGCCGGTCTGGTCGACGGCCTTCCCGTCGGGCTCCAGGTCCTGGCCGGCCACCACCGAGAGGAGCTGCTGCTCGACCTGGCGCTGGTGGCCGAGCGGGAGCGCTCCTGGCCGCTCGTTGCACCCGGCTCACCGCACGTCGCCCGCTCGTAGACCTTCCGGGACCGAGGGTCGAGGTCGACAGATTGGACTCTTCTGTAAGCCTCGCGGTCGAGAAGCCTCGCGGGATTCGCGCGCGCTCACGGCCGCCCCTCGAAGCGGGCGGCCGTGGCGGTGCTGCGCAGGCTGGGTTACGAGGACTTCTTGAACTGGGTCGAGAAGGCCGAGCCGGTTCCGCTCGTGGCCAAGTGACCGGTCTTTATGAGGAGGTCGCCTCCGTTCAACATGTTGAACTCGACCGGGCCCTCGAAGCCCAGGTAGTCGCCGTTGACCGTGGCGTTCGTGAACGGGACCTTCGTGAATGTCGGAACCGGGACACCCGAGCCGGCCCCGCTGATGTTACCGAGGTCGACGACGGTGTCGCCCTGGTTCTCAGCGATGTCCGCCACCCAGTTCACACCGGCGGTCAGGTCGTGGAGCTCGGCAAAGGTCGAGGTGCTCGACTGGAACAGCGAGGCGACAACTACATCGCCCGGCATTGCACCGGGCTCGTTGAAGAGACCCGCCAGCGTTTGGAATTGCCACGCATACGTCGGACCGCTGTCGTGGCATTGTGCGGCGACCAAGGCGTACGCCTGGAGCGAGTTCGTGAAAGCTCCGCTCCACACCTCTGCACCGGCCGTCTTTTCAGACTTCGAGCATGTGATCTTTGGCACGGTGAAGGTGACGCTGGCGCTCGCCAGACCACCGTTCGGAGTCGACTGGTAGCCGGCGAAACTGCCCGACGGGCTTGCACCCAACGGCTCCTCCAAGCTCTGTGTTGTTCGTGCGGCTCCGGCGGCTCCGGCGGCTACGGCCGTCGAGGCGAAGCCGAGCGTCGCCACGGAAAGTGCCGCCATCCCCGCGACGAACGCGGTCAGCTTTCCGCCGCGCCGCCAGGCTGTGTGCGTGTTACTACGCGTGGTCATGTCGGATTGTTCCCTCCATCGTCCGGACTGCTCTACCGCCTCCCAACCCGGGTTGGAAGAGGTCGCACGTTACCTGGTGCAAGCCGGCTGTGCTCAGTGATTGCATCACGGAGGAAGCCTCTGGGAATGTCGCGGTACTGCACGAAGATCGCTTACGACGCGTGCTTGAACGCAGCCGAGAAGGTCGAGCCGGTGCCGCTCGTCGCCAGGTGGCCGGTCTTGATGAGGAGGTCGCCCCCGTTCAACGCGTTGAACTCGGTCGGGCTCTCGAAACCCAGGTAGTCCCCGTTGACCGTGGCGTTCGTGAACTTGACCGTCGAGAAGGTCGGAACGGGCCGGCTGGGAGATTCGTTGAAGGTCCCGAAGTCGACCGTGGTGTCGCCTTGGTTGAAATTGTTGTTCGCAAACCAGAACACGTTGGCGGTCAGGTCGTGGATTTCGGCATAGGTAGAGCTGCTCGACTGGAACAGCGAGGCGACGACCACGTCGCCGGCTGCGGCGCCGGGCTCGTCGAAGCTGCCCGCCTCCGTCGAGAAGACCCAGTCGTACTTCGGGCCGGTCGAGGTGCACAGGCCGGCGACGAAGGCGTACGCCGCGAGCGAGTCCGTGTAGACGCCGTCAAACTCGAAGCGCGCTCTTGTTCTTGTCGCCTGTCGTGCAGGAGATCTTCGGCACGGTGAAAGTGACGCTGGCGCTCGCCAGCCCGCCCGTCGGGGTGTCCTGGTAGCCGGCGAGGTAGGTCGACGGGCTGGCACCCAATGGCTTCACCAGCTTCGGTGCGTTCCCGGCCGCGCCGGCGGCCGAGGCGAAGCCGAGCGTCGCCCCACCTAGCGCGGCTGCGCCCGCGACGACCGCGGTGAGCCTCCCGCCCTGCCGCCAGGCTCTGTGCATGTTGTGATGCGTGCTCATGTTGAGTTTCCTTTCCTGTCTCCGGACTGCATTACCGCCATAGCGCCTTCCACCCGGTTGGAAGCAGTCGCAAGGTACCTGGAGCTCCTGGGAGAGAGCTTGGTTCCTGCACCGCGTAGGTAGCCTCTCTGGGTTGGAGTGTCATCGACGAGCGCGCCGCGTTGGATCCGGACCCGCGTCGGACAGTCGGTTCTCAGCGCGCCAAGGCCCTCCGCCAGGGCTCCATGTCCAGCCCGGGGTACCGGTCTTGCATCCCGGCCAGGGTCGCCTCGTTCCAGTAGGGATGGCCGGGTTCGGGCACGCCGAGCAGCGCGAGCTGCCTGGGCGTCGCCTGCTGCACGTACTTGCGCAACTCGAAGGAGAACCCGCGGAAGGGCCAGGCCTGATAGCCGCCCCAGCCGGCGTCGCGGTGACGGAACGACACGTGCAACATGATTCGCCAGCGCCTCGGGTCGGTGTGGTCCGTCGACCGGTGGTACACGTCGGGGCGGTATGCCACGACCGATCCGGCGGGCGCCGACGCATCCGAAGGGTCCTCGTAGAGGTCGGCGAAGTCGAGGTAGTTCAGCGTGTGCTGCTCGACGGGGATGTGTTTCGTCTTCTGCCATGACACGAAGCGCGTGGCACCGTCCGCGGCGGTGACGTCGGTCAGGTAGACGAAGAACTCGACCTGTTGGAAGCCTGGTTCGTGCCGCGGCACGACGAGCATGTGGTTCGGGTAGTCGGCGTGCAGGAGCTGGTTGTAGCCCGACGACTGGTTCGCGTACTTGGCGGTGACGATTCCCATGTACAGGGCCATCTCGCGGGAGCCGAGGAGACCCTCGGCCAGGTCGACGACGCGATCGTGGAGGACGAGCGCGTTCAGGCGTGAGCTGTGGAACGGGAATTCGGGCCACGGGGCGTCCCAGGTGTGCCACTTCTCCGGATCAGACCCACGTCGCCCGGCCATCTCGGCCGGTGTGGGGAACAGGCGGAGGACTGTCTGCCGGGCGGCGGCGAGCGGCGCCGGAGGGATCACCTGAGGGACGACGCACCAGCCGTCCACGTCCCAGTGTTCCTTGAGCTCGGGCGTGAGCACTCCGGAGGCCACGGTGCGGCAACGTTAGCGGCGGCCGACCCCGTGGACCGAGTTCATCGTCAGTTTACATAGAGGACACTTCTGCGAAATAGTGCTCGGCGACACTGGAGACCCGCGAGCACCGCAGTTCTGCCCGGACGCGCTCGCCGGCGGGCCCACGAGGAGCACAGGAGACTTCATGAGTTACCAGGCCGAGTACATCTGGATCGACGGGACCGAGCCCACGCCGCTGCTGCGGAGCAAGACGAAGATCGTCGAGGACGGCAAGGAGCCTCCGATCTGGGGCTTCGACGGCTCCAGCACGAACCAGGCCGAAGGTAGCGACTCCGATTGTGTGCTCCAACCCGTGTTCGTCTGCCCGGACCCGCTGCGCGGCGAGAACGACAGGCTGGTCATGTGCGAGGTGCTCCTGACCGACATGTCGCCGCACCCTACGAACACCCGCCGCTCGTGCGCCGAGGCGGCGGAGCGTTACGCCGAGTTCGAGCCGTGGTTCGGGATTGAGCAGGAGTACACCTTCTTCCAATACGGGCGTCCGCTGGGCTGGCCCGAAGCCGGGTTTCCGGCGCCCCAGGGCCCGTACTACTGCGGTGTGGGCGGCGACAAGATGCCCGGTCGAGCCATCGTCGAGCGCCACACCGCGGCGTGCATGAAAGCCGGGCTGGGCATCGAGGGCACCAACGCCGAAGTGATGATGGGCCAGTGGGAGTTCCAGATCGGGGTCTTGCCGCCGCCGCTCGTCGCTGACCAGCTCTGGACGGCCCGTTGGCTGCTCTTCCGCATCGCCGAGGAGTTCGACGTGTTCGCCACCCTGGAGCCGAAGCCGGTCCTCGGTGACTGGAACGGCGCCGGCGCTCACACGAATTTCTCCACCAAGGCCATGCGTGAGGACGGCGGTTGGGAGGCGATCATCGCCGGTTGCGAGGCGTTGAGCAAGCGGGTGGACGAGCACGTGTCCAACTACGGCATCGGGATCGAGAGCCGTCTCACGGGTGCCCACGAGACGGCGCACTTCTCCACTTTCAGCTACGGCACGTCCGACCGTGGCGCGTCCATCCGCATCCCCTGGCAGACGGCGAAGAACAAGAAGGGGTGGATCGAGGACCGCCGGCCCAACGCCAACATGGACCCCTACGTGGTCAGCCGCCTGCTGGTCGAGACGGTCTGCGGGGACGCGGCGAACAACTGAGCCGGCGTCCGCGGCGCCGCAGTACCATCGAAGCGGGCTGCGTGCGGGTCTGTGGTTGAAAGTCGAGGCCAGTCGCAGGCGAAACGACCCACGTAAGGCGACTTGTGGTCGCTGAGCATGGTGCGGCTTAGAGGTAAGTCCTGCCCGCGGGGTCCCCGGCTGTCGGGGGCCAGCGGAGACGAGGCGACGCGCGCCACCGAGGCGCCGTTGGGCCCGGTGGCAGTGTCACCGGGTTACCGGCACCGGCGCGCCATCCTTGCGGCAGGCGGGTGTGGGGTCAAAGACCAGGTCAGCCGCACGCAGCCCGTTGCCGGTGCCGGCTCAGGCCGTCCGCTGAACCCGTTCCCGGACCGGTAGGATCGAAGCTCCATGAGCGTATTCACCAAGGTTCTGCGGGCTGGTGAGGGCAAGAAGGTCAGGCGGCTCCAAGAGCTGGTGCCGCTCATCGGCGCACTCGAGCCCGAAATGCAGGCGCTGAGCGACGACGCGCTCGCGCACAAGACGGTCGATTTCCGCGAGCGCCTGGACCAGGGCGAGAGTCTCGACGACCTGCTGGTCGAGTCGTACGCCGTGGTGCGGGAGGCGGCCTGGCGGGTGCTCGGCCAACGTCATTTCGACGTCCAGTTGATGGGCGGGATGGCGCTGCACTTCGGCTGGATCGCCGAGATGAAGACCGGCGAGGGCAAGACCCTCGTGTCGACGCTGCCCGTGTACCTCAACGCGCTCGAGGGCCTGGGCGTGCACGTGGTGACGGTGAACGACTATCTGGCCCAGCGCGACGCCGAGTGGATGGGTCGCGTCCACCGCTGGCTCGGGATCAGCGTCGGCCTGATCTCGGCCTCGGACGAGGACGCCGAAAGCAAGCGGTCCGCCTACGCCGCCGATGTGACCTACGGCACGAACAACGAGTTCGGCTTCGACTACCTGCGCGACAACATGACACGGTCCCGCGAACTTCTGACTCAACGGGGCCACGTCTTCGCCATCGTCGACGAGGTCGACTCCATTCTCATCGACGAGGCCCGCACACCGCTCATCATCTCCGGCCCGGCCGACGAGGCGGCGCAGCTCTATTACCAGTTCGCGTCCATCGCGCGCACTCTCTCCCGCGACATCGACTACGAGGTGGACGAGGAGAAGAAGACGGTCGTCCCGCTCGAGTCCGGGATTGAGAAGGTCGAGAAAGCGGTCGGGGTGGACAACATCTACGACAGCGTCTCGGTCAACTACGTGCACCAGCTGACCAAGGCGCTCACCGCCAAGGACCTCTACCATCGGGACAAGGACTACCTCGTCGCCGGGGGAGAGGTGAAGATCGTCGACGAGTTCACGGGCCGCACGCTGGAGGGCCGGCGGTGGTCCGACGGTCTCCACCAGGCGGTCGAGGCGAAGGAGCGCGTGGCCATCAAGGAGGAGAACCACACCTGGGCCACGGTGACCCTCCAGAACTACTTCCGTATGTACGAGAAGTTGTCCGGCATGACCGGCACGGCCGAGACCGAGGCGGGGGAGTTCGCCTCGACCTACGCGTTGCCGGTCGTCCCGATCCCCACCAACAAGGAGATGGTCCGCGCCGACGAGAGCGATCTCGTCTTCAAGACGGAAGAGGCGAAGTTCAACGCCGTGGTGGAGGACATCGTCGAGCGCAACGAGCTCGGCCAGCCCATCTTGGTGGGCACGGCGTCGGTGGCCAAGTCGGAGCTGCTGTCGCGCCTGCTGGACAAGCGCGGCGTGCAGCACAACGTGCTCAACGCGAAGCAGCACTTCCGCGAGGCCGAGGTCGTCGCCCAGGCGGGTCGCCGCGGCGCGGTGACGGTGGCCACCAACATGGCCGGCCGAGGGGTCGACATCATCCTGGGCGGCAACCCAGAGTTGCTGGCCCAGCACGAGCTGGCCGCCGAGGGCGTCGACATCGACGCCGACGAGGTGGCGGCCGAGCTCGAAGAGCGCCAGTCGGCGGTAGAGGCGCGCTGCCGGGCCGAGGGCGAGGAGGTGCGCAAGCTGGGTGGCCTCTACGTCCTGGGCAGCGAGCGGCACGAGAGCCGGCGCATCGACAACCAGCTACGCGGCCGTTCGGGCCGCCAGGGCGACCCGGGCGAGAGCCGTTTCTACCTGAGCCTCGACGACGAGCTGCTGCGGCTCTTCGCCACCGGGGCCATGAGCTGGGTCATGGGCCGAACCCTGCCCGAGGACGTGCCGATCGAGTCCAAGACCGTGGCCAAGGCGATTGAGCGGGCGCAGAACACGGTGGAGGCGCGCAACGCCGAGATCCGCAAGGACGCACTCAAGTACGACGAGGTGATGGACCAGCAGCGCAAGGTGATCTACGGGAGGCGATTGCAGATCATCGACGGCGACGACCTCGAGGAGCACACCGAGGATCTGCTGGCCGGGGTGGCCGAGAAGCTGGTGTCCGAGTACTGCCCGAACGAGTTCGCGGAGGACTGGGACATCAAGGGCTTGGTCGACGACCTGAGCCAGTACTACCCGACCAAGTTCACCGCCGCCGATCTCGAACAGGCCGGGACGACCGATGACCTCGTCGAGAGCATCGTGGAGGAGGCGCTCGCCTATTACGAGAACCATTCCGAGTCGATGCCAGGCGGGGCCGAGACGATGCGCCAGATTGAGCGCGACGTGATGCTCCAGATCATGGACGCCCGCTGGCGCGACCACCTGACCGAGATGGACAACCTCAAGGACGGCATCCACCTGCGCTGGACCGTCCAGGCCGACCCTCTCAACGCCTGGCAGCAGGAGGGCTACTCCATGTTCGGCCAGCTGTTGGAGGTCATCGACAACGACTATCTCCGTTACGTCATGCACGTCGAGGCGCTCCAGCCCGCGACCGCCGAGCCCGACTTGGACCGGGCCGTCTACGCCGCGGCCGAGGACCCCGTGGCCGAGACGGGCTCGCTCGCCTCGGTCCTGCTCGCGGAACAGGGCGCGAACGTCGCGCCACAGATCGGTGCGCTGCCTGCACCCGAGGCGGGTGGCAACGGCGCCGGTGGCAACGGTTCGCGAGCCAAAGCCCAGGTCAAGAGGCCGAACGCCCCCGACCCTGACGCGCCCGCTCCCCTTGTCAAGCAGCAGCACGAGAAGGTGGGCCGAAACGATCCTTGCTGGTGCGGAAGCGGAAAGAAGTTCAAGTTCTGCCATGGCGCCGCCTGAGGGGCCCTCGGCCCCGGCACCCCGCGACTTCGACGCCGAGCTGGGGGCGCTCGGGTCCAGGCTGGCCGAAGCCGAGCGGTACCTCGGGCTCGACAAGCTCGAGGCGCGCCGCTCGGAGCTCGAGGCCGAGGCCGCCCGACCCGGTCTGTGGGACGATCCCGATCGCGCCCGCGCCGTCACCAAGGAGCTCGGCCGGGTCTCGGCCGACCTCGACCAGCTGGCCGGGCTCCGCGCCCTGCTGGAGGACGCCCTCGCCCTGTTGGAGCTGACCGACGAGTCCGCCGCCGCCGGCGCGCGCGACGTCTCGCTCGACGCCGAGCTGGTCGAGACGGTCGACGCTCTCGGAACGCGGCTGGCGGCGCTCGAGCTCCAGTCGCTCTTCTCGGGTGAGTACGACGAACTCGACGCGGTGTGCGAGGTCCACGCGGGCGCAGGAGGGACTGACGCCCAGGACTGGGCCGAGATGCTCTTGCGTATGTATCAACGCTGGGCGGAGCGTCGCGGTTTCACCGTCGAGGTCGACGAGGCCACCGAGGGCCAGGAGGCCGGCCTGCTGTCCGCCACCTTCATTGTGCACGGCCGCTTCGCGTACGGGCTCATGGCCACCGAGCGCGGGGTCCACCGCCTCGTGCGCATGTCGCCCTTCGACTCTCAGCACCGCCGCCAGACGAGCTTCGCTTCCATGGACGTGACGCCCTTCCTCGAGGACGTCTCGGGGGAGATCGACATCGACGAGAAGGACCTGCGCATTGACACGTACCGGTCCTCGGGCGCCGGTGGCCAACACGTGAACAAGACTGATTCCGCCGTGCGCCTCACCCACCTGCCGACGGGGATCGTGGTCTCGTGCCAGAACGAACGCAGTCAGCACCAGAACAAGGCGAAGGCTCTTCAGATCCTCGGGGCAAAGCTGGCCGAACGGGCGCGGGCCGAGCGCCGAGCCGAGCTCGACTCGCTGAGCGGCGAGCGCGTCGACAATGCGTGGGGAAACCAGATCCGCTCGTACGTGCTCGCTCCCTACCAGCTCGTCAAGGACCTCCGCACCGGCTACGAGACGGGGAACGTCGAGGCCGTGCTCGACGGCGACCTGGGTGCCTTCATGGAAGCGGAGCTGCGCCGCCAGCGCGAGGCGGGGGCGGCGTAGAGCCGGCTGTGAGGGCGATACACCCGTCGCGGCGCGTGCCGGTCGGCGACCAGGTGACCTGCACCGCGGCATATGACCACCACCGTGTGGGCGGGCCAAGTAGCATCGGGAGGGTGCGATGCCTTGTTGGCGCGCCCCCCCTGTCCTCATGATCCGATTCGAGAACGTCACCAAGGCCTACAAGGGTTCAACGGTCGCCCTCCGAGACATCACCGTCGAGATTGAGAAAGGCGAGTTCGTCTTCCTCGTCGGCGCGTCCGGCTCGGGCAAGACGACCTTCATCCGGCTCTTGCTGCGCGAGGAGCTGCCGACCTCGGGGCAGATCCTCGAGGCGGGCCGCAACATCGTCGACCTGCCCAAATGGCGCGTCCCGTACCTGCGCCGCAACATCGGCTGCGTCTTCCAGGACTTCCGGCTCCTGCCCAACAAGACCGTGTTCGAGAACGTCGCCTTCGCGCTGGAGGTGATCGGCCGGCCCCGCCACGTCGTGGCCAACCAGGTGCCCCAGGTGCTCGACCTCGTCGGCCTGGCTTCCAAGACCGACAGCCTGCCGAACGAGCTCTCGGGCGGCGAGCAGCAGCGGGTCGCGGTCGCCCGCGCCTTCGTGAACCGGCCGCTCATCCTGATGGCGGACGAGCCGACGGGCAACCTCGACCCGCAGACCAGCCAGGGCATCATGCAACTGCTCGACCGGATCAACCGGACCGGAACGACGGTCGTGGTCGCGACGCACGACGAGGTCCTGGTTGACAAAATGCGCCGGCGCGTCATTGAGCTGAGCAACGGTTCGATGGTTCGCGACCAGAAGCGTGGCGTCTATGGCTTCGACGGCGCGGCGCAGCAGGCCGTCGACGTGGGGGCAGGGGGCATGGGCTGATGGCCGTCTCGGTCGACTACGTCGTCCGGGAGACCGCCTCCAACCTGTGGCGCAACCGGCTGATGACCATCGCCGCCGTGCTCACCGTGGCGGTGTCCCTCTCCCTGGTCGGCGCCGCCCTCCTGTTGCGCCAGGGTTCGGCCAACGCGACCGGGACCCTCGAGCGCGGCAGCAAGGTGACGGTGTGGATGGGCCCGACCGCCACCAAGCAGCAGATCGACGCGGTGGGAACGGAGCTCTCTCAGCTCAATTACGTCTCCCAACCGTGCCAGTACTGGAACAAGGCACGCAACTACTCCGAGGCCCGCCACCTCCTGTCCTCCGACATCTTCCAGGCGACCACTCTGTCCGCGATGCCGACCTCCTACTGGTGTACCCCGATAGCGTTGGCCGACGCGGCTCAAGTGGTCCGCACCTTCTCCGGGGTGGCCGGAGTGTCCCTCGTGACTGAGCCGCAGCAGACGATCAAGAACGAGGAGACGTTCATCAACATCTCGAAGTGGGTCTGCCTCTCGGTGGCGGTCATCCTCATCGCGTCGGCCGCCGTGCTCATTCTCAACACCATCCGCATGGCGATCTTCGCCCGACGCCGAGAGGTGTCCGTCATGAAATTGGTGGGCGCCACCAACTGGTTCATCCGGGTGCCGTTTATGTCCGAGGGCCTGCTGCAGGGTCTCATCGGCTCGCTGCTGGCCGCACTCGTCGTCTGGGGCGTCGCCCTCTTCATCAACGGCGCCGGCGGAGGCCACAACGACAATCTCCTCACAGCGATGCACATGTCGACCGGCGAGATCGTGATCACCAATGTCGTCGTGGTGGTCGTCGGGATGGCGATCGGCTCCATCGGGTCCGCCATCGCCATCCGTCGTTTCCTCGACGTCTAGCTGCTCGCACCAACCGACGTTTGAGGTGTCCTGAGCGAGACTTCAAATCGAGGACGATGCTCGACACCGTGAGCAGTGAAGCCGGAATAGACGCCGAGCGAGCAGCTTCGATCCTGTCGGAAGCGACGGGGCAGCACTTCCGCCTCGCGGGCCAACTGGGCGGAGGTGAAACCGGAGCTCACCGGTTCATCGGGCCGGACGGCCACCCGATCGTCGTGAAGTGGGACACGACGATTCACGGTCGAGCCCTGCGGGGTGAAGCCGTCGTCCTTTCAGAGCGGCTTCGACGTCAGGCGGGCTGGCCGGTTCCGACTGAATCAGTCGTCGATGCCGGACCGATCCGCTTCGTCATCCAAGAGTTCATGCCGGGGACTCCGCCGACGACCGTGGACCACCGACTCGTCGATCAGCTCTTGGACCTTCATTCGCGGCGTCTCGGATTGGCAGAACCGCACGACCCGATCCGCTGGCCAATGAACCTCATCACGACGCTCGCTGTCGGCGGGAACGGATATTGCCGTCATGAGTCCTTTCGTCGTTACGACACACGCACCCGGTCGCTCATCGACCGCATCGAAGCGTTCGGAGGTTCTCTGGATGTAGAGGACTTTGCCGGTCACGATGTCGTCCACTGGGACCTTCATCCGGGGAATCTCCTCGTCGATGCGAGTGGCCTCTCGGCCGTAGTGGACACCGATTTTGCCATCGTGGGCGACGCCGCCTTTGATTTGGTGATGCTGGCTCTGACCAGCTTGCCTCTGACGTGCGAACCAGGCGTCAGATCCCGTGTGTTTGCCGAGGCTTTCGACCACCTAAACGAGCTCAGAGCACAGGCGTACCTCGGACATCTGTTCGTCCGGTTGATCGATTGGCCGATCCGGCGGAACAGCCCTACTGAAGTGGAGTTCTGGTTGGCGAGAGCGGACGAACTTCTGACGATCTGAACCGTCGTTCGCGTCCGGACCCACGGAGGATGGCCCTGACGCTACGGCTCACGAATGGTACGAGGTGGTTGTCGTGGCGGTGTTGTTGCTGGGGACCGGGTCGGTGGGGGACGCGGCGCTGATCGTGCCCTGCTGGACCAGGCTTCCGCCGGCGCCACCTGTGTAATTGAAGGTCAGTTTCCAGAGGCCACCGGGATCGAGCGAACCGATGGTGCACGACACGGCGGAGTTGAATCCCGAGGCGGGCGGAATGAACTGGCAAGACGCACCCGACAGGTTGCTGTTCGCCCCGACGCCACTGAATGTCGGCGAGTTGATCTCGGCCACCAGCTGGAGATTGTCGGCCGTCCACGGGCCGGCGTTGCGGATGGAGTTGGTGATGGTGACCTTGCCTGCCGACGAGCCGGCGGTGGCCTTCTGCGTCAGCGAAAGGTCCGCCCGCGACCCGAAGTAGCTGTTGAGGGTGGAAGAGTTGTTGGCCAGGGAAGGATCGCCTGGGCTGTTTTCGCCGGCGCTCACGAAGCGGGTGAACGGAGCCCCGTTGCTGCTCGTCAGGCTGAACTTGGGGACCCAGGTGTGCCCGGACTTCAAAGACGCAAGCTGACAGGTGAACATGAAGTTCCACCCGCTCGGGGCGGGCTGCTGCTCACAGGTAGCGTTCGAGGTGGTGTAAGAGACCGACCCGCCGTTGGTCTTGAGGAGTGCGGTAGCGACAACCTCGGTCGCGGTCGACGGCCCGGCGTTATGGATGTGGTCGGTAACGATGGTGTTGCCCGAGCCTGTCCCGTTGGAGACGACCTGGCTCACACTCAGGTCGGCCGTCCCCGCAGCACCCGCCACCGTGCTGCCGCCAATGATGGTGACCGCCGCGGCCGACGCCGCGGCCAACCCGACTACGACGGCGGCCGCGAGCGGACGCTTGGCGCTCATGATCGCAGTGATCTTCTTCATCGGCTGCCCCTTTCGTCGTCGGCTCGACCGACCGTCGACACCGATCTTCGGCCGACCCTGCTACCGGTACCCTGACACCCGATCCCGGCGAGCTCGTTGTGGACGGCCTGCCGCACTTTAGAGTCGAGGACGTGAGAAAACCACTGTTTTCCCACCAATTTTGGCTGTCCCAAAGCGCACCGCTCGAGTCTGAGCGAGACACCGGCTTGTCGCACCCCGAGGTTGGTCCGGTTCCTTCACGTCTGGACCTGTGCGACTCAGGGTGCGCCCAGGTCGCACCGGCGGGG
This sequence comes from uncultured Acidimicrobiaceae bacterium, assembly GCA_963767195.1. Lineage (GTDB taxonomy): Bacteria > Actinomycetota > Acidimicrobiia > Acidimicrobiales > RAAP-2 > Bog-473. The sequence continues at coordinate 308,002 of CAVYDA010000005.1, forward strand.
CAGCCGCTCCGCCCTCTGCACGAGACCGGGACCCGATCGGAAGGTGCGGGTACCGCTGGTGACGTTGGTGAAGCCGCATTGCTCGAGCAGTCCGCCGGTCGTCGTGGTCCACTCGCCCGCGGACATTCTCTTCTCTACGGCCCAGGTGTGCGTGAGGGCGACCAGGACGCCACCGGGACGAAGGACGCGGCCCACCTCGCGCAAGGCTGCCTGCAGCGGGTCCCACAGTTGCATGCAGTTCACGGCGACCGCGCCAGCGAAGGCGCCGTCGGGCCAGGGCATCGACTCGGCGCCTGCGTGCGCCAGCGCGACCCGGCCGTCCTTCACGGCGGCGCGGTTGCGCCGCGCCGCCTGCTCGACCATGGTGGCCGACGGGTCGACGCCGCACACCCTGACCTGAGGCAGCGCGCGAGGAGCGCCGCGACGCCGACGCCCGGCCCGAAGCCCACGGCGAGCACCTCGGCCCCCGGCCCGAGGGCGAGCTCGTCGACGGCGGCGAACTCCATGTCACGGTTCATCCGGGCCATGACCGCGCCGGCGACGCGTCCGGCCGTTCCCTCGAAACCGCTGTCCGGCGTGCGCACAGCAACACCCAAGCACTTGAAGTAGACTTCAAGTCAATGCCCCAGGCGCCGGCAACGACCGAGAGCCCGAGGTTCGAGGCGGACGACCTGCTCGACATCGGCGATGTGGCCGCGCGCTCGGGCCTGGCCGCGTCGGCGTTGCGCTACTACGAGCACGAGGGGATCATCAAAAGCGTCGAGCGCAAGGGCCTCCGGCGGCAGTTCCGGCGCGACGTCCTCACGACGCTGGCCGTCGTGGCGATGTGCCGTCGCGCCGGCTTCACGCTCGAGGAGACGAGGACCGTGCTCGCCACGGGCGGTGACGCGGAGTGGAAGATCTTCGCCGCCGCGCAAACGGGACCAGCTGCGAGCGCAGGCGGCGCATCTCGGGACGATGGCCGACCAGCTCGACCATGCGCTGCGCTGTCCGAGCCCCAACGCCTTCGACTGCGAGCACTTCCGGGCGGCGCTGGACGACGCGCTGCCGGTCGCCGAGCGCGTCGTCGGCACGTTACGGCGCGGTCGAGACCCGTGGTTGACCCCCACGCCCGTACCAACGGCCGCCGACCTGACCGCTCCCGGTCACGGTTTCTCCGCAACGGATGGCGGAAGACGTCGCTCGCCTTCTTCGTGCTGGCCTTCGCCGCGCTCGTCATCGGCGGTGGGTTCGCCGAGATCAGCTCGAACGGCTCGCCGACGTCGCTCGAGACCGCCGTGGTGCGCTGGGTGATCCTGGGTTCGATCGTGCTCGGCGCCGGCGCCTATCTCGTGGGCGGCCGAGAGGAGTCGCACGGTCGGGAGTAGGCGGCTCCCGCCCGTCGCCGAGCTCGCGGCGACCTGCCAGACTGTCGCACCGTGGGGAGCGCAGGAGAGAAGTCGAGGAAGAGCAAGCGGCGTCTGTCCAAGGTGCCCAAGTACGAAGAGCCCAACACGTTCCCCGCGGCGGGACTGACCGGTGGCGGCGGAAGTGACGTCTACGGTTCACGCTACGGGCACTCGGCCGACCACCACGGGCAGGCCAAGTCTCCCGGCCGCTTCGGCGCGTTCGTGCTGCGCCACCTGGGGATGAAACCCGAGGACTGAGGTATCCACCTCGCCTCGCCCCAAACTCGTGGGGCTCGGGCGGAGTCGTTCGTGTTCCTGGCCGTCCCTCCGGCCGTACGTCCTCGCCGGCCGTACGTTTTCCACCTATTCGCACCCGCTGCCGGTGGTTTGTGAGGATCCCTGCAAGGTTCTCGGCAAGGTACGCCGGTCACGCTGCGCCGGCCCTCAGTGCAGGGGGCAGACGAAAGCGAGGACACATGGCGAACACGACGACGATCACCGGCAACCTGACCCGGGAGCCGGAGATCCGCTACACCAAGGAGGGTCAGGCGACGGCTCAGCTCGGCGTCGCGGTCAACCGGCGCTGGCAGGACCGGGCCACCCAGGAATGGCAGGAGTCCACCTCCTTCTTCGACGTCACCTGCTGGCGCGACCTGGCCGAGAACGTGGCGCTGAGCCTGTCGAAGGGCATGCGGGTGGTGGTCACCGGTCGGCTGGAGCAGCGGACCTGGGAGACCGAGGAGGGCGAGCACCGGTCCAAGGTGGAGATCACGGCGGACGAGGTCGGACCCAGCCTGCGCTTCGCCACGGCCGACGTGCACCGGACCGAGCGCCGCGACGCACAGCCCGAGTCCGCTCCGGCTGAGGGCGTGCCCGTGGAGTCCTGAGTGTCTCCCTGGCTCATCGTGAGCGGCGGCTGGCCCGGCGCGCTCGCTGCGGCGACGGGTTTCGTGGCTCACATGGGAGGGTACCTGGTACCCGTCGCGGTGACGGCGGCGGCGGCTCTCACTTTGGGGTGCGGGTCGTTGCTTCGCCGTCGCCTCGACCGTGGTACCGCCCGCGCCGCCGTTCCGCCGGACTAACTCTCCGGGATCAGCCGGCCTTCGTTCCCGACGGGAACGATCTGGGTGATGTCGTTGGCGTACCTGCGCTCGTCGATTCGCCACTTGCCCGCCCGGCAGGACCAGGTGTCGATGTAACGGCCACGGACGATCACGTCGAAACCGGAGGCCCGAATGCACGCCGTGACATAACTCTCGCTCGTGGCGCGGTCACCATCGACTTCGACGAGAACGTTCGTCAGCTGATGAGACGTCACGTCACAGTTCCTGTGCTGTTCGAAGACGAAGTCGAGGAAGCCGGCACCGGTCCCCTCGAAGATCCCGTCGTAGTGGGCCAGGCCGTCCTCGTGCCAGATCTCCGCCGCGAGTTTCGGGTTGATCCTGTCGACGGCGTGGCAGTACCGGTACAGCACCTCCGTGATGGCCTGCTTGGCCACCCATGAGTCCAATCCGGCGTTCATCGGCACCTCGAGAGGGCCGCGTCGTCACTCACCGAGGAGCACCCCGGCTGCGCCGCACGCTCAATTCGACTCGGCCTGGCCTGCCTCTTCCTCACCGCTGAGGTCGTAGGTGAGCGAGAGGGAGTTGACGCAATAGCGCCTTCCGGTGTCGGTCGGTCCGTCCGCGAACACGTGGCCCAAGTGGCCTCCGCACCGGGCGCACAGGATCTCGGTGCGCGCCAAAAAGAGGCTGCGGTCCTGCCTCTCCACCACCGTGCCCGCGGACCGGGCGCGGTCGAAGCTCGGCCAACCCGAGCCCGAGTCGAACTTGGACTGGGTGTCGAACAGCTCCGCCCCACAGCCGGCACAGCGGAAGACGCCCTCGCCGTCGACGTGGATGAGGTCGCCGGACCAGGGCGGCTCCGTCCCCGCCTGGCGCAGCACGGCGTAGCGGTCAGCCGGCAGCTCTTGCTTCCACTCCTCGTCGGTCTTGATGACCTCGTAGCTGGTTGTGTCCGTCGTGTGGGCCTTGCGCGTGAACATCCGTACCTCGCTTCCGCTAAGTACAACGGATCCCAGGTCAGAAGTATTTCGCCTCCGCATCGACTGCCTCGTAGACGGCTGGGATCAGCCGGTGTGGGCGGGGGTCCACCAGGTCGCGCGACATCTTGTTCATGACGTAGCCGACCGCCAGGCCGTGCTCGGGGTCGGCGAATCCGTAGGAGCCGCCCGCGCCGCCGTGGCCGAAAGAGCCCTCGCCGCCGAACAGGGCAGCGGGACCCGAGCGCCAGAAGCCAAGGCCGATCTGCTGCTCGAGCGGCAAACCGGCCGAGGCGAAGACCTGGTCGGGTCCCGACGTCAACGGCGTGCGCGCCATCTCCAGCTGGTCTGGGGTGAGCAGCGGCCGGGCCGGGCCCCTTTCGAGCGGGCCGATCAGGCCGGCGTACATCCGGGAGAGGGAGACGGCGTTGGTGATCCCGTTGCCTCCCGGGACCTCGGCCGCGTGCCAGCCCCGCTCGTTCATCCAGTTCCGCCCGTGTATCGCGCCGCCCAGGTTGAGAGCCCGGGCCAGCAAAGTCGAGGCGTAGGCCGGGTCCGAGGCGTCGCCGCCGATCGCCGCGCTGACCACGGGTGACACGCGCGGCTCGAGCTCGGCGGGCAGCCCGATGTAGAACTCGAGGCCGAGCGGCCCCGCCACCTCCTCGGCGAAGAAGGTGCCCAGCGAGCGCCCGCTGACACGGCGCACCACCTCGCCGACCAGGTACCCGTAGCTGAGGGCGTGGTACCCGTGAGCTGTCCCCGGTTCCCAGAAAGGTTCCTGGGCGGCCAGCGCCTCGGTGACCGGATTCCAAGCCCACACCTGCTCCCGGGTCAGCGTGGCGTCGACGGCCGGCAGGCCCGCTTGGTGGGAGAGCAGGAAACGGACGGGCAGCCCCTCCTTTCCTGCCCGCGCGAACTCGGGCCAGTAGGAGGCCACGGGCGCGTCGAGGTCGAGCTCGCCTCGCTGCGCCAGCAGGTTGGCGCAGACCGCCGTGGCCCCTTTGGTGGAAGAGAACACGAGCTGGAGCGTCTGGTCGTCGTAGGGTCGCGTCCCCTCCTGGTCGAAGGTGCCGCCGCACAGGTCCACGACGTTGCGGCCGTCCACGTGCACGCAGAACGCGGCCCCCACCTCGCGGCCTTTCTCGAAGTTGCGGGCGAACGCATCGCGGACCGCCTCGAAGCCGGGCTCGACCGACCCGCGACCGTCCCGGCGGCTGCGCTGGTCACGGCGTCGTCCCCGCCAGCCGGCATCAGGCCGCCAGCGCGGTCGCGGCGCGGCCCATGAGGAACATGAAGTTGTCGCAGTAGAACTGTCGGCGCACGTCCTCGTCCGCGTCGCCGAGCGACGCTTCGAACCGCTCGAGAGGCTTGCGGCCGCCTTCGACGTGCGGGTAGTCCGAGGAGAACATCACCAGATCGGCGCCGGCCTCCCGGACGATCCACCCGACGTCCTCCGTCGGGTAGGGCGTGAAGCGGACCTGGCGGTGCACGTAGTCGCTCGGCCGCAACGAGAGCGACTTCAGCCGCTCCTCGTGCCGGTGGAAGGCCTCGAAGGCCGACTCCATCTGGCGCAGCCAGGACGGCACCCAGATTGCGCCCTGCTCAATCACGCCGATGTGCAATCCCGGGAAGCGCTCCAACACGCCGTCGAAGATGAGCGTGGCGAGGGTCTGCGCCGGCGGCCCGGGGATGCCCATGTAGTCGACGGACCTGAAGTTCTCCTCGCCTCCGTGGAAGTCCTTCGGCACCGGCTTGCCGTTGACGAAGTAGTTGGGGTCGATCAGGTCTCCGGTCCCGCCGACGTGGAACACCACGGGCACGTGTGCTTCCTCGGCCTGGGCCCAGACACCGTTCAGGTCGAGGTGGCTCGGCGAGAAACGCGGGGGGCAGCCCGACGCCACGAGCAACGCCGCGGCGCCCTGGTCGATGGCGTCACGCGCCGCGGCGACCGATCGCTCGGGGTCGGCGAGGGGGACGTAGCACGAGGGCAGCAAGCGCCGGTCCACCGAGCAGAACTCGAGCATGCCCCGGTTGTGGGCCCTCGCCGCGGCGTAGGCGAGCTCCAGGTCGTCGTGCTCCATGTCGTGCAGCCGGCTGTTGTGGAAGGTGTTGAAGACGAGCTGGCTGCTGAACCCGAGCAGGTCGAGGGCGCGGGGCCGGTCCTGGGCGACGAAGGATCCGGTGGCGGCGAAGTTCTTGCGCGCCATGATCTCCGCCTGCTCGTTCGCCCGGTACTCCACCGAGGCGTGCCTCGCCTGCAGCCGCTCGAACGATGCCAGCAGGTCGCGTTGCTGCTCGGCCGGGTCACCGGTCTGGCGCAGCTCGTTGCCGCTGGGGTAGTGGAGCACGGGGAGGCGCTCGCGATAGGCGGCCTCGGCATGGTCGCGCAACCATGTCGGCGTCTCCATGATGTGGGCGTCGGCGTCGTGGACGATCCGGCCCTCCGAGTACGCCATCGCCACCATCCTTCCTGGCTGTTCGCCACTGTGCGCTCCCGAGTATTCCAGGCGGGAGGGCCGCCCGAGGCCTGACGACCCGTCAGGTGGCGCTCGGCGCCTTGGCTACGCTCCCCGGCGATGGATCTGCGAGACCGCCCCGAGGACGTGGCGTTCCGCGACGAGGTCCGCCGGTTTCTCGACGAGAACCTCGTCGGCGAGTTCGCCGAGCTCGGGGGCCGGGGGGGCTCGGGCGACGAGACCTACGGTTTCGAGGTCCGCCGGGGATGGGAGCGGGTGCTGGCGGCGGGGGGGTGGACCTGCCTCGGCTGGCCGCTCGAGCACGGCGGGCGCGGCGCCAGCATGACCGAGCAGGTGATCTTCAACGAGGAGTACGTCCGCGCCGGTGCGCCGGGCCGGGTCAACGTGATGGGCGAGGGCCTCCTCGGTCCGACGCTCATCCACTACGGCACGCCGGCGCAACAGGCCCGGTTCTTGCCGCCCATCCGCGAGGGACGAGAGTTGTGGTGCCAGGGTTATTCGGAGCCCGATGCGGGTAGCGACCTGGCCAACGTCAAGACGAGGGCCGTGCTCGACGGGGACCAGTGGGTGGTGACCGGGCAGAAGGTCTGGACGTCGCTCGCGCACCAGGCCGACTGGTGTTTCGTGGTCTGCCGTACCGACCCGACCTCGGCTCGCCACAGAGGCTTGTCGTACCTTCTCGTGCCGATGGACCAGTCGGGGATCGAGGTGAGGCCGATCAAGCAGCTCACCCGGACCAGTGAGTTCAACGAGGTCTTCTTCGACGGCGCCCGCACCCACGTGGACAACGTCGTGGGCGCGGTGGGCGAGGGGTGGCGCGTCGCCCTCGCCACGCTGGCCTTCGAGCGCGGGGTGGCGCTGCTCGGCCACCAGCTCTCCTTTCGGGGTGAGCTCGACCGCCTGCTCCTCGCCGCCCGCGACCGCGGCCGGTCGTGCGACCCGGTGCTGCGCCAGAAGCTGGCCCAGGCGCACATGGAGCTCACGATCATGCGCTACAACACCCTGCGCAGCCTCTCGGGTGTCGATGGCCCGGTCGCGCCGCCGGAAGCCTCCATCGCCAAGCTCTACTGGGGCAGCTGGCACCGTGCCACGACCGAGCTCGCCCTCGACGTCCTCGGCCCTGCCGGCATGGTCCTCGACGGGGAGGCGCTCGCGGAGAACGAGGGCTACGCCCTCGACGACTTCCAGCGCGCCTTCCTCTTCTCGCGCTCGGAGACGATCTACGGCGGGTCCAACGAGATCCAGCGGAACATCATCGGCGAGCGTGTTCTGGGGCTGCCGCCGGAGCCGAAGGGAGCGCCGTGAGCTCGACCAGGCTCGACGCGTCGTTCGAACCTCCGCCGCCTCCGGTTCCTCCCGGCGGGCACGGGCTCCTGGAGGGCAAGGTGGTGCTGGTCACCGCCGCTGCCGGGACGGGCATCGGCTCGGCCACCGCCCAACGGTGCCTCGAAGAGGGGGCGGCGGTCGTCGTCTCCGACGCGCACGAACGCCGCCTCGCCGAGACGGCGGAGCGGCTCGTGGCCGAGGCCTCGGACGCCGACCGTGTGCACGCACTCGTCTGCGACGTCACGTCCGAGTCCCAGGTCGGTGCGCTCTACGACGGGGCGCTGACGCACTTCGGCCGGGTCGACGTCGCGGTGCACAACGCCGGCTTGGGCGGCACCGTCCCGCTGGTCGAGATGACCGACGAGCAGTGGTCGAGCGTGCTCGACATCACGCTCACCGGCACCTTCCGCTGCACCCGCGCCGCGTTGCGCCTGATGCTGCCGCTGCGCCGCGGGGTCGTGGTCAACAACGCGTCGGTGCTCGGCTGGCGGGCCCAAGCCGGCCAGGCCCACTACGCCGCCGCCAAGGCGGGCGTCATGGCGCTCACCCGTTGCGCCGCGGCCGAGGCCGCTCCCGCCGGGGTGCGGGTGAACGCGGTGTCACCCAGCCTGGCCGAGCACCCGTTCCTCAATCGGGCCATCCCCGACGAGGACCTCGCCGTTCTGCGCGGGCGCGAGCTCTTCGGCCGGGGCGCCGAGACCTGGGAGGTGGCCAACGTGATCGTGTTCCTGGCCAGCGACTACTCGTCGTACCTGAGCGGCGAGGTGGTCTCGGTGAGCAGCCAGCACCCGTGAGCGGCATCGGCGGCGCGCCGGCGGGGGACGAGGACCCGCGGGCCGACCTGACGTGGGGGACGATCCCGCGGCTGGTCGACGACGCGAGCCGGCGCCACCCCGGCACCGAGGCACTGGTCGACGGCGGGGTGCGGCTGCCCTACGAACAGCTGGGTCCCGAGGTGGACCGCTACGCCCGCGGCCTCGTGGCGGTCGGGGTCCGGGCGGGGGACCGCGTCGCGTTGTGGGCTCCGAATTGCGCCGAATGGATGCTGGGCGCCCTCGGCGCGTTGCGGGCCGGCGCCGTGCTCGTCCCACTCAACACGCGCTTCAAGGGGGGCGAGGCGGCGTACATCGTCCGCACCTCCGGCGCCTCCGTGCTGCTCACCGTGCGGGGCTTCTTGGGCACCGACTATCCCCACCTCCTCGAAGGCGAGGAGGTGGGCGCCCTCGAGGACGTCGTCCTGCTGCGCGACGAGGCGTCGGCCCCGGGGCGTTCGCCGGCGCGGGTGATCGGGCTGGGCGAGCTCCTCGAGGCAGGAGATGGCGTCGACCCCGCCATGACCGCGGCCCGTGCCGCGGCGGTGCAGCCCGGCGACGTCTCCGACCTCGTCTTCACCTCCGGGACGACCGGGTACCCCAAGGGGGCGGCGGCCACGCACGCGCAGTCGCTGCGCACGTTCGGCACCTGGTCCTCCATCGTCGGCCTCAATGCGGGTGACCGCTACCTCGTCGTCAACCCGTTCTTCCACACCTTCGGGTACAAGGCCGGCATCCTGGCCTGCCTCATGGCGGGGGCCACGGTGATTCCCGAGCCCGTCTTCGACGCCGGCCGGGTGATGGATCGCATTGAGGCGGAGCGCGTCACGGTGCTGCCCGGCCCCCCGACCCTGTACCAGACCCTGCTGGCCGACCCGCTCCGGTCCGCACACGACCTCTCGTCGCTCCGGCTCGGCGTCACGGGCGCCGCCGTGGTGCCCGTGGAGCTGGTCGAGGCCATGGGCTCTGAGCTCGGCTTCACCACGGTGCTGACCGCGTACGGGCTGACCGAGTCGTGCGGCACCGTCACCATGTGCCGCCGGAGCGACCCCCCGGCCGTCGTGGCGGCGACCTCCGGACGAGCCATCCCGGGCCTCGAGGTGCGGACGGTCGCGGCCGGCCGGGTCGCCGGCCCCGGCGAGCCCGGGGAGATCGTCGTCCGCGGCTACACCGTGATGTCGGGCTACTGGGGCGACGAGGAGGCGACCGCCGAGGCGGTTGACGCCGACGGCTGGCTGCACACGGGCGACGTCGGCGTGATGGACGAGGCCGGCAACGTCACCATCACCGACCGGGTCAAGGACATGTACGTGGTCGGAGGCTTCAACGCCTACCCGGCCGAGGTCGAGGCCATAATGCGCCGTCACGCCTCGGTGTCCCAGGTGGCGGTGGTCGGTGTGCCCGACGAGCGCCTGGGCGAGGTGGGCTGTGCCTACGTCGTGGCGGACCCCTCGGCGGCGGCGAACGACCCCGACGAGCTGGGGCGTACGATCCTGGGTTGGTGTCGCGGCGTCATGGCCAACTACAAAGTGCCCCGCAGCATGATCCTGGTGGACAGCCTTCCGGTGAACGCCGGCGGCAAGGTGCTCAAGCGCGAGCTGCGCCAGCGCCACGCGACCGGAGCGGACCGCGAGGTCACGGTCGAGCGTGAGGTCACGAACGGCCGCGAGGTCGCCGACGAGAGGAGCAAGTGAGTGCGAGGCATCGTCTACACGGGCGACGGGGTAGAGGTCACCGACGGGCTGGAGGTGCGCCCGCCCGGTCCGGGCGAGGTGCTGGTGCGCGTGCAGGCCGCCGGGGTGTGCCACTCCGATCTCTCGGTCATCGACGGCACCATCCCGTTCCCGGCCCCGGCCGTGCTCGGCCACGAGGGGGCGGGTGTGGTCGAGGCCGTGGGCGACTCGGTGACGTCGGTCGGGCCCGGTGACCACGTCGTGATCGCCACCCTGGCCAGCTGCGGGGCGTGCCGGGCGTGCAGCACCGGGCATCCCACCATGTGCCGGAGCTCGCTCGGCAACATCTCGACGCCCTTCACCGTCGACGGAAAGCCGGCCTCGAACTTCGCGGCGGCGTCCGTCTTCTCCGAGACGACGGTGGTCAGCGAGGTGCAGGCCGTGCGCATCCCCAAAGACGTCCCCCTGACCTCCGCGTGCCTCATCGGCTGCGGAGTCCTGACCGGCGTGGGGACGGTGCTCAACCGGGCCAAGGTGCGCCCGGGCGAGACCGCGGCGGTCTTCGGGGTGGGCGGGGTCGGCCTCAACGTGATTCAGGGGCTGCGCATCGCGGGAGCGACGCGGATCGTCGCGGTGGACACGGTGCCAGCCAAGGAGGATCTGGCCCGCCAATTCGGAGCCACGCACTTCGTCGACGCCGGTGCGGGCGACGCCGCGGCGGCGGTGCGCGGGCTCGTCCCGCCCGATCGGGAGTCGGCCGCCGGGGCGATCTTCCCGATGGGGGGGGTCACCTGGGCCTTCGACTGCGTCGGCCACCCGGCCGTCCTGCGCAGCGCCTTCGACTGCCTCGATTGGGGCGGGACGGCGGTCGCCATTGGCATCCCGCCTCGGGGCACCGAGGTGTCGGTCGACGTGAACGCGCTGGCCTACGTGGACCGTGCTCTCATCGGCTGCCGCTACGGGTCGGCGCGCCCGCATCACGACATCCCCCTCATGGTCGACCTCTACAAGTCCGGCCGGCTGATGCTCGACGAGCTGGTGTCGCTGACCCGGCCGCTGGAGAAGTTCGGCGAAGTCGTCGACGAGATGCACGCCGGGCGGGTGGCCCGCGGCGTCCTCACCTTCAACTAAGGCGGGAGGAGCGCGTCGTGGACACCGAACCCGCGCCGGGAGCGAGGCGGTGAAGGGGGTCATCCTGGCCGGGGGAACAGGTTCGCGCCTGTATCCGCTCACGCGGATCACCAACAAGCACCTCCTGCCGATCTACGACCGGCCGATGATCGCGTGGGCGATTGAGGCCGTCGTCTCCGCGGGGATCGACGAGATCATGCTCGTGACCGGCGGCACCCATGCCGGCGAGTTCCTCCGGCTCCTGGGAAACGGGCGTGAGTACGGCATCGACCAGCTGTCGTACGCGTACCAGGAGAAGGCCGGCGGCATCGCCGAAGCACTCGGGCTCGCCGCGCACTTCGCCGGCGGCGAACCGGTGCTCGTCATGCTGGCCGACAACGTCCTCGAGCGCTCCATCCGGCCGACGGTCGAGGGCTTCTGCCGCGATCCCGTCGGCGCCCGCATCCTCCTCTCGAAGGTGGACGAGCCCGAGCACCTCCGGCACCTGGGCGTGCCGGCCTTCGGACCGGACGGGCGCGTCAGCCTCATTGAGGAGAAGCCCGAGGCTCCGGCGTCGGACTACTGCGTCACCGGCATCTACTGCTACGAGGCCGCGGTGTTCGACATCATCGGCGACCTGGAGCCCTCGGCCCGAGGCGAGCTCGAGATCACCGATGTGAACAACCACTTCGTCCGGCGCGGTCAGATGGCCCACGACGTGCAGGATGGCTTCTGGGGCGATGCCGGGGAGTCGATGGAGGCGTACTACGCCGTCAACGACTTCGTGCGGGCCAACGGGGCCAACCGCGCCTGAGCACGCGGGCGGTCCGCTCTGGGCCCGAGCACCGCTCCGGGGACTGAATCAATCGGTGGTATCGGCCCAGTCGGCGGCGGCCGGGACGACCTTGCGGGCGAGCCGCACGCTCTCCGCGATACCGGCGGCGTCGAGGCCGAGACTCGAGAGGATGTCGTCGGCGCGGCCCTGGGCCAGATACTGGCGCGGGATACCGAGGACGCGGGTGGCGGGAGCGGACCGCCCGTCCGATTCGGCGAGGGCGGCGAGCGCGTCGGCCAGGAAGGCCCCGGCACCGCCGTGGCGCACACCGTCCTCGACCGTCACGACGAGTGCGTGCCGCATCGCGTCGGCCAGCATGGCCCGGTCGGGAGGGGAGACCACCCGCACGTCCCACACCGTGGCGTCCATGCCGTCGGCGGCCAGCTCGTCGGCGGCGCCGAGGCAGGGGCCGACCATCTTGCCCACGGCGAGGAGGCAGACCGACCCGTCCCCGCCGCGCAGCCGTCGGGCCTCGAGGCCCGAGCCGACGTCGGAGGGGTCCACGTGGCGGGGTGCGGTCTTCGGGAAGCGGATGGCAGAAGGCCCGTCCAGCTCGAGGGCGCTGCGCAGCATCGGCTCCACCTCTTCGGCCGCCGAAGGGGCGAAGACGGTCATGCCCGGGATGGACAGGGCCAGGGCCAGATCCAGCACGCCGTGGTGGCTCGGTCCGTCGTCGCCGGTGACTCCGGCGCGGTCGAGCACGAAGACGACGGGACAGCCGTGCAGGCCGACGTCGAGGTTGGCCTGGTCGAAGGCTCGGCTCCAGAAGGTCGAGTACACCGCGACCACCGGGCGCAGGCCCGCCATCGCCATCCCGGCCGCGGCCACGGCTTCGTGCTGCTCGGCGATGCCGACGTCGAAGAAGCGCTCGGGGAACCTCGCCTGGAAGGGGAGCAGGCCCGTCGGCCCGGGCATGGCTGCCGTCAGGGCCACGATCTCGGGGTTCTTCTCGGCCGCGGCGAGCAGCGCGTGCGAGAACGCCTCGCCGTAGGTGGCGGCACGTCGCGGCAACTCGTCGGCCGCGGCTTCGGGGAGCGACCCGGGCGAGGCCACCCCTCCGGTGTCGGCGCCCCCGGCGCCGCCCACGGCCCGACCGGCCGAGCTGCCGACGGTGTTCTCCAGCACGACCGGTTTGGTCGCCTTCACGTCGTGCAGCCGCTGGACGTCGTCCTCCTCGGCCGGGGCGTAGCCCCGGCCCTTCTGCGTCAGGACGTGGACGACGATCGGGCCGTCCCACTCCGCGGCGTGGGCGAACGCCTGCTCCATGTGCGAGATGTCGTGGCCGTCGATCGGGCCGGCATAGCGCACGCCGAGCGCCTCGAAGAAGGTGTGCTGCGCCACCATCTCGCGCATGGCGCTGGTCAGCGAGTGCAGGCCGGAGTAGGCCAGCGGGCCCAGCGCGGGGACCTCGCGCAGCCGCAGCCGCAGCCGCTCCCGCGCCGCCGTGTAGGTCGGGTTGAGGCGGAGCGTGGTCAGGCTCTGCGACAGCTGTGACACGGTCGGCGCGTAGGACCGGCCGTTGTCGTTCAGGACGATGACGACGCGCCGGCCGGAGTGACCGAGGTTGTTCAGCGCCTCGTAGGCCATGCCGCCGGTGAGGGCGCCGTCGCCGACGACGGCCACCACCCGGCGCTCCCCCTCCATCCCGCGCAACATGAAGCCGTTGGCGATCCCGTGCGCGTAGGACAGGGCGGTCGAGGCGTGGCTGTTCTCAATCCAGTCGTGCTCGGACTCGGCCCGGTTGGGGTACCCCGACATCCCGCCCGCCTGCTTGAGCGTCTTGAAGCCGAAGCGACGGCCGGTGAGCAGTTTGTGGACGTAGGCCTGGTGCCCGGTGTCCCAGAGGATGACGTCGCGGGGCGAGTCGAACACGCGGTGCAGCGCCAGCGTGAGCTCGACCGCGCCCAGGTTGGAGCCCAGGTGCCCGCCCGTCGTCGTCACCGTGTCGACGATGAACGCCCTGATCTCCTCGCACAGGTCGGCGAGTTGCTCGGAGTCCAGGCCCTTGACGTCGGCGGGCGTCTCGATGCTGGGCAGGATCATGGCTGCGATCCCTGCAAGGGTACTCGGCCCACCCCCGGGACGGCAGCCCGTGCGGGGGTGAACAGGGTGCACACGGCGACGCCGAACGAGGCCAGCGCGAGGACCTGCAGGCCGCGGGCCGGGCCCAGCGTCTGGGACACCCAGCCGACGATGGGGGCGCCGGCCACCCAGCCGATGTAGCCGGCGGCGGTGAAGGTGCCGACGGCGCTCACCACCTGGCTGGCCTGCCGGCTCACCGTCGACATCACCAGGGGCCAGAAGAGCGATGCCCCGCCCGCCCCGAGGGCGAGGCCGACGGCGGCCAGCCCGGGCAACGGCGAGAGCGACTCGAGCAGGATGCCGGCCCCGGCCACGCAACCGCCGGTGACGAGCGCACGCCGGACCGAGAGCCGGCCGACGACGGCGCCCCCCGCGCCCCGGGTCGTGGCCGCGACCAGTTGGCCGACGACGTACGCGCCCGCACCGAGCAAGACCCCGGTGGCGAGGTGATTGCGCAGGTACAAGACGCCCCAGGTGTCCACCCCACCCTCGGTCACCTCGGCCAGGGCGAACACGACCAGGAGCACGAGGAGGCCGTCGCGGCGCAGCCGGCGCACCGGGTGGCTGCGCGGTCGGTGGGGTGCGGCGGGGTCACCGCCCGCCGCCCCGGCCGCGGGCGTCGGCGCACCCGACGCGGTCACCGCCGACCACACGCCGACCGCGAGGGCGACGACGGCGATGGCCGGCCACATCCAGCGCCAGGACACGCCGGCGTGGATGGCGATGGCGGCGACGGCGGCGCCGCTCAGCGCCCCCGTGTTGAAGAGCGCGTGGAAGCGGACCAGCGTCGACGGCCGGCCGACGAGGCGGTACGACACCTCGGCGTTCATGGCGGTGTCGATGCTTCCGCCTGCGATCTCGACCAGTACCAGCGCCACCACGAAGGCCCACTTCTCGTGGGTGAGCGCGAGCACGCACAGCAGGACGGACCAGCACAAGAGCGCGACCCACAGCAGGCGCCGTGCGCCGACGCGGTCGCAGAGGTGGGCCATCACCGCGCTCGACGCGCCGGCCACGGCGACGGCGACGCCGAGCAGCAGGCCGATCTGGGCGTCGCTGAGCCCGTAGGCGCGCTGGATGTCGAAGAGCATGACGGCCCAGCTCCCCCAGAAGAGGCCGAAGGTGGCGAACGCCGCCGCCACGGGCCCGGCGCCGGCGAGTGGGCGCGCCGCGGTCGCTTGGATGCGGGCCGCGCTCAGGACGGGCCCGGGGCGCGCGCTTTGGCGAGGAAGCCCGCCCGGTCCAGGACGACCCGGGTCACACGACCGGCCCCGACGAGACCGCCACCGTCGCCTTCCAGCCGGGCGGCCGAGACGGTGAACGTGAGCCGCCGGCCCTCCACCTTGACCAGGGTCGCCTCGGCCAGGACCACCGCCCCGACGGCAGCCGGGGAGACGTGGTCGAATTGGACTCTGGTGGCGACGCTCGCCTGACTCTCGGTGAGGTGCCCGTCGGTGGCGCGGCACGTCGCCTCCTCGCAGAGCGCGATGAGACGCGGCGTGGCCAGCACGGGAACGTCACCGGAGCGGAAGTGCACGGCCGTGTCGTCCTCGCCGACGACGAGCTCGAGCTGGGCGCTCAACCCGGCGTGCGGCCCGTGCCCGGCCGCGGTCGTATCGGTTTGGCTCGCGGGCACGACGATTACGATACCGCCGTGCCAGCTACCGCCCTTGTCGAGTCAGACGTCCTCGAGCGCGTGCTCTCGACCGCGCTCGCCGGGGGCGGGGACATGGCCGAGGTGTTCGCCGAGGACGCCGTGACCTCGGGAGCCACCCTCGACGACCGCCGCGTCGAGGAGATGGCCTCGGGCCGCTCGCGTGGCGCCGGTATCCGCGTCGTCGTCGGCGAGACGACCGGGTTCGCCCACACCGCCGACTTGAGCGAGCCGGGCCTCATGGCGGCGGCCCGGTCCGCGGCCGCTGTCGCCCGCGAGGGCGGCGGTCGCTCGCGCACCGTCTCGCTCGCGCCGGCCTCGGGCGCCGGGCCGGGCGACCGCACGCAACCGCACACCGTCGACAAGGCGCGCAAGCTCGAGCTCCTCATGCGCGCCGACGAGGCCGCCCGCTCGTCGGGCGCCGCCATCACGCAGGTACAAGTGGGCTGCGGCGACAGCCGGCGACGCTTGCTCGTGGCCAACTCGGACGGCCTGCTGGCAGAGGACGACCAGATCCGGACGCGGTTCAGCGTCGTGTGCGTCGCCGACGGCGACACCGGCATGCAGACCGGCCACGAGTCGCTCGCCCGCACCGAGGGGTACGAGATCTTCGAGCGTTTCCCGGTCGAAGAGGTCGCACAGCGCGCGGCGGCACGCGCACTGGTCAAGCTCTCGGCCCGGCCCGCGCCCTCGGGCGAAGTCCCGGTCGTGCTCGCCGGCGGGAGCGGCGGCATCCTCTTCCACGAGGCGTGCGGGCACGGTCTGGAGGCCGACCACATCGTCAAGGACGCCTCCGTCTACACCGGCCGCGTCGGCGAACTGGTGGCCAGCACCCTCGTCACGCTGGTCGACGACGGCACGGTGCTCGGAGAGTGGGGCAACCTCGGCATGGACGACGAGGGCCGCCCTCCGGCCCGCAACGTCTTGATACAAGACGGCGTGCTCACCGACTACATGTGGGACTGGCTGCGGGCGCGCCGCGAGGGCCGCACGTCTTCGGGCAACGGCCGGCGCCAGAGCTACCAGCACCTGCCCATGGTCCGCATGACCAACACGTACCTGCTGGCCGGCTCCGAGGATCCCGAGGAGGTCGTCGCGCAGACGCCCTCGGGGGTCTACGTGAAGAAGCTCGGCGGCGGCCAGGTCAACACGGCCACCGGCGACTTCGTCTTCGGCACGACCGAGGCCTACCTGATTGAGGGCGGGCGCATCACCGAGCCGTTGCGTGACGCCAACCTGATCGGCAACGGGCCCGAGGTGCTACGCCGCATCGACGCCGTGGCCACCGACTTCGACATGACGCCGGGGACCTGCGGCAAGGACGGCCAGAGCGTCCCGGTCGGTTGCGGCCAGGCGACCCTGCGCATCACCGGCGTCACCCTGGGGGGCACGGCGTGACCGACGAGCTACTGGACCTGGCCGTCTCCGTGGTGGAGCGGGCCGGTGCGGACGAGGGCTTGGAGGTCTACGCGACCCGGGGGACCGACACCGAGGTCCGGGCCTACGACGGCGAGGTGGAGTCGCTCACCTCCGCCGATTCGTCGGGAGTCGGCATCCGCGTCGTCCTCGAGTCGGCCGAGGGCAGCCGCGTCGGCTTCGCCTGGGCCCAGTCGCTCGACCCGTCGGTGGTGGCCGACACGCTGGCGGACGCGCGCGACAACGCGCGGTTCGCCACGCCCGACCCCGACGTGGTCCTCGCGACGCCCGACGGCCTCGAGGCGGTCGACCTCGACCTCTGGGACGACGGGGTGGCGGCCACCGCGATGGAGAAGAAGGTCGCGCTCGCCCTCGATCTCGAGCGGGCCACCCGTGGCGCCGACCCCCGGGTGCGCCAGGTGTCGTCGGCCGACTACGCCGACAGCCGGGTCGAGGTGGCGCTCGCCTCGACAACCGGCATCGCCTCGAGCCGGCGGCGGACCAACGCGTATCTCTCGGTCGACGCGATCGCCGGCGAAGGTGCCGAGACCCAGACCGGCACCGGCTTCAGCGTCGGACGAGGCCCCGGCGAGCTCTCGCCCGACGAGGCCATGGACGACGCCGTTCTCCGCGCGGTGCGGTTGCTCGGCGCGCAGAAGACCCGTTCCGGACGCCACACGGTCGTCTTCGACCGCCGCGTCGTCTCGACGCTGCTGGCGGTGGTGGCTTCGGGCCTCTCGGGCGAGGCCGTCGTGAAAGGTCGCTCCATCTTCGCCGGCCGCATCGGTGAGCCCGTGGCCGCTCCCGGCGTGACTCTGGTCGACGACCCGACCGACGCTCGCGCCTACGGGGCCTCTTCACACGACGGGGAGGGGCTCGCCTGCCGGCGCAACGTCCTGATCTCCGACGGGGTGCTGCGCATGTTCGTCTACGACACGGTGTCGGCACGGCGTGCCGGTGCCACCTCGACGGGCTCGGCGGTGCGGGGCGGCTTCGCCGGCACGCCCTCGGCGGGATGCCGCGCGCTGGTGCTCTCGCCGGGGTCCGAGGACTACGAGGACATCCTGGCGGCCGTCGGCGACGGGCTCTACGTCCAGTCGGTCACCGGCGTGCACTCGGGCGTGAACGCCGTGAGCGGGGACTTCTCCGTGGGTGCCGAGGGCCTCACCATCCGGGGTGGCGTGCTCGACCAGCCGGTGCGCGAGGTCACGGTCGCGTCCACGCTGCAGCGCATGCTCCAGTCGGTCGTGCACGTGGGTGCCGACCTGCGCTGGCTGCCCGGCGTCGCAGCCGGTCAGACCCTGGCCATCGCCGACATGCAGCTGAGCGGAGACTAAGCAGCAGAGCGGGGACTAAGCAGCCGATCGGGGACTAAGCAGCCGAGCGGGGACCAGCAGGTCCTCGAATTCAGGTTTTCGAATTCAGCTCGCCGCTGCCGCGGCCGACTTCGACTTGTCCCCGCTCCCGGCACCGTCCTTCTTGTCGGCCGTCTTCGCGGTCCCGCCGTCGGACTTCTCGGACGACCCGGAGTCTGTCCCGCCGCTGGACGAGCCCTCACCAGACTTGCCCTCACCAGACTTGCCGTCACCAGACTTGCCGTCACCAGACTTGCCGTTCGCCGCCTTGCCGTTGGCCGCCGCCCGGGAGTCGTTCTTGTAGAAGCCGCTGCCCTTCAAGACGATGCCCACGGCGCCGTAGACCTTGCGGAGCGCCTCTCCGCACTCCGGGCACTCGGTCAGCGGGTCGTCCGAGAAGCTCTGGACGGCCTCCAGCCGGTGCCCGCACGCGGTGCAGGCGTATTCGTAAGTCGGCACTGGAGCTCCTCCGTTTGGCACTCGACACCTGAGACTGCCAGTTTACCTCCCCGGGCCTGGCCACGACGTCGGTCCGGTCGCGGCGCAGGCCGTAGACTCGGGCTCGGTGTCCGACCGCATGTTGGCCAATCTCGACCCGCTGGGAGGAGCCCGGATGGTCGACGTCACGCCCCGTGAGCCGACTCACCGGCGTGCACTCGCCCGCTGCCGGGTCTCCATGCTTCCCGAGACGACGACCAAGGTGGCCAACAACGCCATCACCAAGGGCGATGTGCTGGCCGCGGCGAGGATCGCCGGGATTCAGGCGGCCAAACGCACCGCCGAGCTCATACCCATGTGCCATCCGGTGCTCGTCGGGTCGATTAACGTGAATTTCTCCATCGGCGACGACTACGTCGAGGTGGAGGCCCAGGTCGAGACGGTCGACCGCACGGGCGTCGAGATGGAAGCGATGACGGCGTGCGCCGTCGCCGCGCTCACCGTCTACGACATGTGCAAGTCGTCGGACCGCACCATGACGGTCGAGCACATGGCGCTGTGGGAGAAGGCGGGCGGGCGTTCGGGGCCGTGGCGCCGGTCGGAGGCCCGCCTGTAGCTCGTGGGGTCCACAAGGGCGGCCGTCCAGAGGGCTCCCGGACCACCAGAGCGCCGGGTCTAAATTCCCGGCAATGACCGCATTCCCGGCAGTGACCACCCAAGTGAAGGAGGCCACGCCGCCGGGAGTCGGCAAGGGCGTCGTCGGAGCGGTCACTTCGCTCGTCGGCCGCGTCGGCGGGCGCGACGTCGTCGTGGCCCGGGCCCTCGGCTCGATGCGTCGGGGCGCCATCACCCACGCCGACGGCGTGCGGCTGGCCGAGGCGGCGGACCAGGCGCGGCACCTCGGGATTCCCTTTGTGTTCTTCGTCGCATCGAGCGGGGCCGACGTGCTCGATGGCGTCGCCGCGCTGCACGGCTGGGGGAAGGCGGCGGCGGCCATCTCCAGATGCAGCGGGCAGGTTCCGGTGATTGCGATCGCCACCGGACCCGTGGTCTCGGGGCCGGCGCTCCTGCTCGGTCTGGCCGACCTCGTCGTGATGAGCTCCGATGCAGTGGCGTTCGTCTCGGGACCCCAGATGGTGGCCGAGTTCACGGGCCGGGCGGTCGGGCTCCAGGAGCTCGGCGGGACCGCGACCCACGCCATCGCGAGCGGACTGTGCTCGGTCGAGTCCGACGACGTCGACGGGGTCATGACCGAGCTCCTCGACTACCTGCCCCAGAACACCGACGAGCTCCCACCCCCCGCGCCGGTGAGCGACTCGGTCCTGCGCCAGACGCCTGAGCTGCGCACGGTGATCCCCGAGCGCAAGGCCGCCGGCTACGACGTGCGAGACGTGATCCGCTCGCTGTGCGACGACGCCGAGATGCGGGAGCTGTGGCCGCGATGGGCGGGTCAGCTCGTCACCACCTTCGCCCGGTTGGGGGGCACGCCGGTCGGCTTCGTGGCCAACCAGCCCCAGATCCTGGCCGGCACGCTCGACATCGCCGCCTCCCAGAAGGGGGCGCGCTTCGTGCGCCTGTGCGACGCCTTCAACCTGCCCATCGTCAGCCTCGTCGACACCCCGGGCTTCCTTCCGGGGAAGGACCTCGAGTGGCGCGGCATGATCCGTCACGGCGCCGAGCTGGCGTTCGCCTACGCCCAGGCGACGGTGCCGCGGCTCTGCCTCATCACCCGCAAGGCGTTCGGCGGCGCCTACATCGTGATGGACTCGCGGGGATCGGCAACGACGTCTGCCTGGCGTGGCCCGGCGCCGAGGTGGCCGTGATGGGGGCATCGGGCGCGGTGCAGATCCTGAACCGCGAGCTCGGCCACGGCGAGAGGTCCGAGCGCGAGCACGACTACGAGGAGTCGTACCTCAACCCGTGGCGGGCGTCCGAGCGCGGTCTGGTGGACCAGGTCGTGGACCCGGCCGACAGCCGCATCGTGCTCTGCGCGGTGCTGCGCCAGCTCTGCACCAAGCGGGAGGCGGTCGTGGGAAGGAAGCACGATGCGGGTCCGCAATGACCATTGCAGCATGCAATGACCATTCCACCTGGTCGTGCGGATTTTGTCATCAAGTCGCAACGAACCTGAGCGACTTTTTTTGCTCCGCATGGGTACTTCTTCGGGCATGATCAGTGACGTGGTCCCCCCCACTGAAGACACCCCCTTCGTCCTCGAGTCCTGCCACAGCACCTGGATCTTCGATACCGAGCGCATGCGGTTCCGCCGCGTGCTCAAGGGCCTCACGCTCGACGCTCACGCGGCCACCACGGCATGGCGTGACTACTTCGGGCTGGAGATCGATCCGATTTCGGAGTCGTTCGTGGTACTGCTCAATCCGGAGGGTACGCGCCTGCTGCGCTCGTGGCGTCACGTCGAGCACTGTCCCCAGTGCGGCGGCAACCAGACGGCCGAGCTGTCGCTCGACGAGCTGCGCAGCGCCTCTCTTTCCTAGCTGATCACTGATCCGACGACGGTCGAGCGTGCCCCTTCGGGGCGTGCCCGATGGTCGTCGGCGGCTGGCCCGCGGGCGTGAGAAGCCGGGACTTAGGGGCCGGGCTCCCGATCAGCCCACCGGTGGCCCGGGCCAGCGAGGGCGCCTCTGGCGACGGTCCGCTCGCTGCAGCTCACGCTCGACGTCGGACCACAGCAGGGGGTCGGGCTCCCCGTGACGGTCGTCCGCGTCCTTGGCCCGCATCATGATCACGAAGGCCACCGTCCAAAGGACGGCGATGGTGCTCAGCTTGGCCAGGAACCCGGCCAGCTGTTGGTCGAGCAGAGGCGTCATGGCGACGACCTTTCCCTGATGGGAGAAGGGCGGGTACAGCGGGTGGCGGGCGAAGATCCACACAATGGAGAGGAAGCTCGGCACGATCGATTGCACCATGAGGTACCCGCCGCGACCGAGAGACGACAGTCGCGGCTCTCCGGGGAGCTCGGTGAGCACGGGCGCCCAGAGCACGAAGCCCGAGGACAGGACGACGAGCTCTATCACCACGCGTGCCACGTCGGAGCGAGCGGCCAGTCCGACGGCTCCGGTGGTGAGGGTGCCGACGGCGACCACGGTGACGATGGCGATCGCCGGCAGGGGTCTCACCGCGATCCGCAGCACGGCGTCGACCGGTGCCGGCCTCGTCAGCCACGAGATCAGCGGCCGCGGCGTGCCCAACACCAGGAGCGGGGGGACGGCCAGCGTCAGCAGCAGGCGCTGCAGGACGAGGGCGATCAAGAGCCAGTGCGCGGCCAAGTCGCCGAGAGGCCAGGTCACGGCGAGGACCAGGATCACGACGCCGAGAAGGAAAAGCAGGCGCTGGCGCGTCGTCGCCCGCCAGCGGCCGTTCCTCGTGGCCCACAGGTAGGCGCCGAGCAGCGCGGCGAAGCCCAGCAGCCAGAGCAGGTGGAGGTGCCAGTCGAAGGGACGGGCGGCGGCCGTCACGACCTCGCGGCCGCCGTAGGCTCTTGCTGATGGTGGCCCCGGCGAAGCTCGACCGGCTCGAACGCGTCACGGATCTCGTTCTCGTGCTCTTGAACGCACCCCGACCGCTCACGCTCGATGCCATCGCCACCCAGGTCCCGGGCTACCCGGCGGAGCACGCGGCCCGGCGCCAGGCCTTCGAGCGGGACAAGCGGCTCTTGCGCGACGAGGGCATTCCGGTCATCACCAAACGACTCGACGGAGCCGAGCAGTACGGCTACCTGATTGAGCGCGACTCGTTCTACTTGCCGGATCTCGAGCTCGAAGACGATGAGCAGGTCGCGTTGCATCTCGCCGTCGCCGGCGTCCACCTGGGGGATCCTAGCGGCCGTGATGCGTTGATGAAGTTGGGCGCGAGCGGTCTGGGCGACGTTCGTCCGGTGGCATCGCTGGCGCCCTCAGCCGACCTGATTGAGCTCTACGAGGCCGTGCGGACGCACGCGACGGCGACCTTCAATTACCGCGGTGAGCCTCGCCGCGTCGCGCCGGTGGGACTGCGCTTCCGCTTCGGCCACTGGTACCTGGTCGCGTGGGACCTCGAGCGCGCTGCGCCGAGAACCTTCCGGGTGGATCGCATCGACGGCGAGGTGGAGCGCGGCGAACCCGACGGCGCCGACGTGCCCGAGCACCTCGACATCGACGCCGCGCTGCCCGAAGAGCCCTGGGAGGCCGCGGGCGAGGACGCGGTGACGATGCGGCTCGAGGTCGACGCGGTCGAGGGGCCTCGGGTGGCCGACGAGGTCGGCCAGGACCGGGTGGCCGCGCGCCACGACGACGGGTCGGTGGAGCTGGCGTTCGCCGTGACGTCGTTCGCCTCCATCCGCTCGTGGGTGCTCCGTCTGCTCGACCACGCCACCATCGTGGATCCGCCCGAGTTCCGCGACGAGCTGGTGGCGTGGCTCGAGGCCTTGGCCGAGACGCCCGACCCCGTGGGCGAAGCGGTCGCGACGGCGCCCCTCGAGGTGGCCGCAGCGTCGGGGTCGGGATCGGAGTCGGTCGAGGCGGGCCTGGGCACTGAGGGGGACGATTCCGCCCCGGCGCGGAGTGCGCCCGGAAGCCAGACGAGTGGCCGCCTGCGGCGCCTGTTGGCCATGGTGGGCTGGCTGGCCCAGGTGGGCGAGGCCCCGATCGCCGAGCTCTCGACGCGTTTCGGCATGGACGAGAAAGAGCTCGTGGCCGAGCTCGAGCTGGCGGCGTGCTGTGGCACCCCGCCGTATACGCCGGACACCCTGATGGAGATCGAGGTTTCGGAACGCGCCGTGCGCGCCTTCCTCCCGGCCGAGTACGCGCGCCCGCGGCGACTCACGCCGGCCGAGGGTTTCGCGGTGGCGGCCTCGGCCCGGATGCTGCTCGCCGTGCCCGGCTCCGACGACGGCGCGTTGAGGCGGGCGCTGACCAAGCTCGAGTCGGCCCTCGGCGCCCGCGAGGTCGTGGGTCTCGATGTCGACTCGCCGCCCCGCCTGGCCGTCATCCGGGACGCGACCGACGCGCGCCGCATGCTCGAGATCGACTACCTCTCCGCATCCCGAGACGAGCTGACCACGCGCCGGGTCGAGCCCGTGCAGGTCGTCACTATCGACGGGCACTGGTACCTCGACGCGTTCTGCCACCGGGCCGGCGACATGCGTCGGTTCCGGGTCGACCGGATCCGCGACGCCCGCCTCTTGGCGCAGCCCGGCTCCGACGCCGCCCACCGGGCGCGGCCGCCTGAAGACATGTACGTCTCGGGCCCCGGCGCCCGAGAGGTGCACCTGCGGCTCGGGCCCGAGGCCCAGTGGGTGGCCGAGTCGGTGCCGGTGCGCGCCATGCGCCGCGCCGACGACGGGACGGTGACCGACGTCGTGTTGGACGTGTCGGGTCTGGCGTGGTTCGAGCGCCTGCTCCTGCAGCTCGGACCGTCGGCCGCGGTCGTCACACCCACAGACCTCGCGGGACTCGGGGCCGACGCCGCACGCAAGGTCTTGGCGCTCTACCGCTGATCGGGCCCTATTAGGGTCGCGCTGCATGACAGAAATGACCGACTTCAACGCGAAGATCATCGAGGAATTCCGGACCAACGACGGCGTCGTGGGTGGTCCCTTCGACGGTGCGCAGCTGGTGCTGTTGACGACGAAGGGGGCGCGGACCGGCGCCGAGCGGGTGAACCCGTTGGCCAGCCTGACGACCGATGACGGCCGGCTCTTCGTCTTCGCCTCCAGGGGCGGCGCTCCCGAAAACCCGGACTGGTACCACAACCTGGTGGCGCACCCCGAGGTCGGCGTCGAACTGGGACGGGAGACGTTCACCGCCGTCGCCGAGCCCGTGACCGGACCCGAGCGGGACCGGATCTTCGCCATCCAGAAGCAGCGGATGCCCGGGTTCGCCGACTACGAGAAGGCCACGACGCGGGTGATCCCGGTGGTCGAGCTCCGCCGCCAGGGCTGACCGCAGCCGCGACCGTTCCGTCCCCGTCGGAAGAGGGGCCGAACGGAGGAGGCGCGGCACGTGCTCGGGATCCATCGGATCGGCGCCGGGCGTGCCGACTACTACCTGGCCGACCTCGCCTCCGAGCTGCCCGTGCCGGGAGCGGGACGCTGGGCCGGCGGCGCGGCTGTGGGGCTCGGGCTCGAGGGTTCAATCGATCCTGACCGGTTCCGCCTCGTCCTCGAGTCGCGACACCCCTGGACCGGGCGGCCCATGGGCTCGGGACGGGCGCAGGTGGCCGGGGTCGACCTCACGTTCACCGCGCCGAAATCGGCGAGCGTGGTGTTCGCCCTCGGAGGCCCGGAGGTCGCGGCGTGCGTCGCCGCGGCGCACCGCGACGCGGTGTCCGGCGCGGTGGCGTACGTCGAACGGCACGCCTTGGGGGCGGCCCGCCGCGAAGGGTCCGAGCGGGTCCTCATCCCGACCGGCGGAATGGTGGCCGGCGTCTTCACGCATGCCGTGAACCGAAACCACGACCCGCACCTCCACAGCCACGTCGTGATGGCCAACCTGGTGCACGGCGCGGACGGCCGGTGGGGCGCGTGCGACCGGCGCGGCCTCGAGGCGCACCGGGCCGCGGCCGGCGCGGTCTACGACGCGCATCTCCGCGCCGGCCTGCGGTCCACCCTCGGCGTCGGCTGGACCCGCCCGATGGCCGGCTCGGCGGAGGTCCTCGGAGTCGATCCGGTGCTGCGCGGCGAATTCTCCTCGCGCTCGGCCGACATCCGTCGCCATGTGGCCGAGACCGCCAGCCAGAGCGCTCGGGGGCGACGAGTGGCGTGGGCGGTGACCCGTCCGGCCAAGCACGCCTCACCCCCGTTTCCCGAGCTCGCCGCCGATTGGGCCCGGCGGGCGCGGGCCGTGGGTGGGGCCCCGTTGACCGTGGCCCGGTCTGAGCCGTCCGCCCGTGGCGCGGTCCTCGACGAGCACGGTTTTGCCGCTGTCCTATCTGAGACGCCTCACGGCGGTGCGTACCGGCGAGACGCGGTGCGCGCCTTTGCCACGGCCGCGCGCGACGGTGCGTCCGGGCCCGCACTCGAGCGCGTGGCCGACCTCTGGCTGCCGCCGGGAGGAGTCGGCGTGGCCGAGCCGATGCATCGTCGCCGCGACGTGACGCCCGGGCGCCACCTGTTGGGCGCGTTGGGCCCCCGTCCGGTCGATCCCGACGCGCACGGGCTGTGGCGCGGCGCGGCAATGGAGATCGAGCGCTACCGCGAGCGCTGGGGGCTCGACCGGAGCCCGGACGCGCTCGGCGGCGCGCCCAGGGCGTCGCTTCCCGTGGAACAGCTGGTCGATCACATACGGACGGCGCGCCAGGTCGAGGAGGTGCGGGCGCGCCTCGGGGTGCGAGAGGTCCGACGGATGGAGCTCGGGCGCTGACTCAGCGACCCCGCCCCGTCTCGGCCGCGCGGGTTGTTCGATGCTCTGGAGTCGGCGCCCGGGTGGTCACGCGTAACGGGGTGACGAGGCCACGCCACGGCTCATCGCGATGGGCCGGCGTCAGCTCCACTTCGGCCATCGCCTTGTCCGGTCCGAGCACGTGCGCTCGTCCCGGGTGGCCACGGGCGATGGCGTCCACGGGGAGGCGGGGCTCGCGCGTGGTGGACAGCGACGTCGACGGCCGTAGGCGTCCCCACGAGCCCACGGCGCGGCTGAGCGTCTCGGTCGGCACGCTGCGCTCGCCGGCCAGGGCGCTCAGGTCACGCAGCGTCGTCGTGTCCGCGATGCCCGGGAGCACCACGGTCGTGCCGAAGAGGGAGAGGAAGCCGTCGGCCGCGGTGCCCCAGCGGCTGCGGGCCTGGGAGAGATCCTGCAGGCAGGCCAGGACGAGCAGGCCCTGACTCGCTCCCTCGCTGACCATCGCCGGCAGGTCGGGGATCGGTGCGATGTTGGCCACCTCGTCGAGGGCGAGCAGCACCGGCGTCGCGCCATCGGAATGGCGCGACCGTTCGTAGGCGGCGTCGCGCACGTCACCCACGGTGGCCACCACCAACGGTGCGAACTGGCGCTGCCGCCGTCCCGTGGAGCAGACGTACAAGGTGTTGGGGCCGTCGCAGAACTCCTGCCACGACGGCGCCGGTGCTGCGGTCGAGGCCATCGCGGCCTCGGTGCGATACGCCGCCAGCACGCCTGACGTCGTCGACCAGATGCCCGATTGCTCCCGGCTGTCGGTGGCGACGATCCCGGCGAGCAGATCGGTCGGAGTCGAGTCCGCGCCGGTTGCCCCGGCGAGGATCTCGAGCGGGCGGGTGCCGTCGTGGCGGTCGATCCACCGGAGCACGTCGGGCATCCGGAGCGAATCGACCGCGGCGGCATGCAGGAGGGTCGAGAGCAGCGCGCCGGCGCGTTCGTTCCAATGGAGCTCTGACGGCGACGGCGATGCCGGCGCGGCTGGCTCCGACCATCGCGTCGGCGGTTTGGACCGCGGCATCCCATCGCGCCGCAGTCGAGAGAGGAGACCAGCCGATGGGCTCGACGCCGCGAGGACACTCGATCTCTCCACTCGGGTCGTAGAGGAACGTCCATCCCTCGCGCTGTCGTGCCGGCGCGGTCGCCAACATCACGTCGGGCTTCGTGGAGGTGGAAACGACGGCCCCGTCGGACAGCAGGATATTGGGGATGACCAGGGACGATGTCTTTCCAGAGCGGGGTGGGCCGAGCACCAACGTGGACCGCTGTGCGCCGGCCCACGCCCATCCACCGTGACCAATCCCAACATAGATGCTGTGGCTTGCGTTTTGGTGGACCCTACGTAGTGCCGACGACGACATCACATGGGAATCGATGGTGTCGATACTGCTCTGAGGAGCGCGTTGCATGCCTCGATGCTTGCTTTGGTGAACAGAGAATTCCAGCGGACATTTCGCGTAAAGCAGCGACGATGTCGGCGCGAGAGCTTCGCGAACGAGCACATGCGAGCGTGATTCGCGCCCGTTCGTCTCGACAATCCGATGTCGCGCTTTTGATGTTGAGAGGGCCGCGAAGCAAGGATGCTTGACCTGAGCATGTTGACAACAGAAGAATGGGTGTACCCGAAGTGTGAGGGAGGGTTCATGTGTGTTGCGACACAGCGATGTGTAGCGCGCCGAGTGATCGTGTCGGATCGCCCGTCTACGCGCGTCGCGTCGTGTCGTGCCACTGTGAAATGCCTTCGCAGTTCGGGGTTCGAGGACGAGTCGGCGTGAACGGGGTGAAGTCGCAGACTTCTCCTCGTGCGTGTCGTTCGTCGCATACGACGGTGCGGCAATGCGCACGGCGTGGGGAGTTCGACCTCGGCGTGGCGCAGGCTTCACCTCTATTCAGTGACGATGCTCCTAGGGAGGTGCACCTGTGGCAGTAGCCGCGAAGAGAAGGGCTCCGGCCAGAAAATCGGCCAAGAAACGGGCCCCAGCCAAGAAGGCCGTCGGCAAGAAGCGCGCCTCGGCCAAGAAGGCCCCCGCCAAGCGGGCCGCGACCAAGAAGCGGGCCTCGGCCAAGAAGGCCCCGGCCAAGCGGGTCGCCAAGCGGCGCGCAACCGCCAAGAAGGCCGTAGGCAAGCGGGTCGCCAAGCGGCGCACGACGGCCAAGAAGGCTGTCGCCAAGCGGCGCACGACGGCCAAGAAGGCGGTGGCCAAGCGACGCACGACGGCCAAGAAGGCGGTGGCCAAGCGGCGCACGACGGCCAAGCGGGCCGCGACCAAGAAGCGGGCCGCGACCAAGAAGGCTGTGGGCAAGCGGGTGGCCAAGCGGCGCTCGACGGCCAAGAAGGCTGTGGCCAAGCGGCGCTCGACGGCCAAGAAGGCCGTCCGTCGGGCTCCGGCCCGCAAGTCAGCGCGTCGGGGCTGACCGAACCGGCTCGCACTTAGGGGACCGGGGGGTGTCGCGACCCCCGGTCTCCCGCGAGCGTCAACGCCGGGCCAACTCCGCCACGTCGTCCGGCCAGTCGACGTCATAGGCGAGGTCCGGCACACGCAGGACGCGCACGGGTAGGCCGAGCCGTATCGCCTCAGCGCGGTGGGCGCGGAACGAGCCCGGACCGTAGGCGAAGCGGAAGTCGTGGTGTGCCGCCACGCGGAGCACGTTGGTGCCGTCGTCCCAACGGTCGGGAACCAGCGTCACGCCGGCGAAGTACTGAAGCGTGCCGAGTCCGCGGGCGCGCGGCAGATCGCCGTGGGCCACGGTCACCCATTCGGTGCCGGTCTCGGCCAAACGGGAGACTCCGGCGCGTACCGCACCGTTGAGTCCCTGACCCGGTGTCCACACCACGGTCGCGCCCAGACCCTCCGCCCATGTCGCCACGTCCTCGTCGTCGCACACGACGACGACGGGGAGAGGGGCGGACGCGGCCACCACGTGGCCCGCCATGGCCCGCACCAGGCGGATCCGCTCGCCGTCGTCCATGGCCCCACCGAGCCGTCGCTTGGCCTGGGCGAACGCCTTCACCGGCACGAGCACGACCTCGGGACCAAGGCTCGCCGTGGCGGTGCTCCGCACCGCGCCAGTGTATGGGTGGCGGGGGTCACAGCCGTAGGCTCTGGGCACCATGAGCGACCGGGTGGCAATCATCGGCGCGGGATCGTGGGGGACTGCCATGGCGACGATCGTTGGCGCCTCGTCCCCCGCCACGCTGTGGGCTCGCTCGCCCGAGCTCGCGGCGTCAATGCGCGATGAAGGGGTGAACGCCTCGTACCTGCCGGGCATCCGCCTTCCCGCCGACCTCGACGTCACCTCGTCCCTCGACGAGGCCGTGGCGGGGGCCCGGGTCGTGTTCATGGCCGTCCCGTCCCACGGGTTCCGTCACGTGCTCGCGGACCTGGCGCCGCACGCCGGCCGGGTCGAGGCCGTCGTCAGCCTGGCCAAAGGACTCGAGGCGGGCACCATGTTGCGCATGTCCGAGGTCGTCGCCGAGGTGCTCCCCGGCATCGCGGCCGGCGTGCTGACCGGGCCTAACCTGGCCGCGGAGGTCGCGCAAGGCCACCCGGCGGCGTGTGTCGTCGCGTTGCCCGGCGAGGCGATGGCCGAGCGTGTGCAGGCGCTGGTGCACACACGGACCTTTCGCGCCTACATGGGAACCGACGTCGTGGGATGTGAGATCGCCGGAGCCACGAAGAACGTGATGGCGATCGCCGCCGGCATCTCCGACGGACTGGGCCTGGGCGACAACACGCGGGCCGTGCTGATCACGCGTGGCCTGGCCGAGCTCGGCCGCCTCGGGGTGACGCTCGGTGGCAAGGTCCTGACCTTCGGCGGTCTGGCCGGCGTGGGCGACCTGGTCGCCACCTGCGCCAGCCCGAAGAGCCGGAACCGGACGGTGGGCTTCGCGCTGGGCCAGGGCCGCTCGCTCGACGATGTCGTCGGTGCCATGCACATGGTGGCCGAGGGTGTGAAAACCGCCGGACCGCTGGTGGGTCTGGCCCGGGCCACCGGGGTGGAGATGCCGATCGCCGAACAGGTCGCCGCCATCGTCGACGGGCGCTGCTCGCCGCCCGAGGCCCTCATGGCGCTCATGGGCCGGCCGTCTCGCCCGGAGTGGGACGAGACGCTGCTGCGGGGGCTGCCGCGGTGACGACGCCCTCCGGGGGACCCGGGGGAGCCGGGCCGGGAGGAGGCGGCGCTCGGCCGTGTGCGCGAGATCCTGCACCTCCACGGTGTCGGCGACGACGAGATCGACCGTGCCGTCGCCGACGGTGTCATCGACCTCTTCGTGGCTGATCGCATGCTCGTCCCTTCTCGGCGGCGCTACACCCGCGGCCAGATCGCGGAGCTCACCGGTGTCGAGGTGCCGAACCTCGAGCGCTTCTGGCGTGCGCTCGGCTTCGCCAACGTCGACCGACGACGACCCCGCCTTCACCGATCTCGACCTCGAGGCGGTCCGGCTCTTCCTGTCCGATTCAGGCGCTCGGTGCGACCGACACCGAGACTGCGCTTCAGCTGGCCCGGGTCATGGGCTCTTCCATGGCCCGCATCGCCGAGGCCGAGCTCGTGCCCGGGAACATGGTGAGCTCCGAGATCGACCCATTGATGTCGGCGGAAGCCTTCGCCAGCGTGGCCGACGTCACCGTCCCGGCCATGGCCAAGCTGCTCGAGTACGTGTGGCGCCGGCAGGTGGCCGCGGGCATCCAGCGCAGCATGCTGTTGCGCAGTCACGGCGTCGCCCCCGGTCAGAGCCCCGTGCTCGCCGTGGGCTTCGCCGACATGGTGGGCTTCACCCTCCTCAGCCAGCATCTGAGCGACGAGGAGCTGGCCGCCGTGGTGCGGCGCTTCGAGGAGATCTCGCACGACATCGTCACCGCAGTCGGGGGACGGGTCGTCAAGATGATCGGCGACGAGGTCATGTACGTCGTCGACGGGGTGGCCGAGGCCGCCCGCATCGGGCTGGACCTGGCCGACGCCTACGCCGACGACGAGCTTCTCTCCGACGTGCGGGTGGGGCTCGCCGTCGGACCCGTGCTCCCGCGCGATGGTGACTTCTTCGGACCGACGGTCAACCTGGCGCACCGCATCGTCAACATCGGCAACCCGGGAACGGTCCTCATGTCCGACGAGTTCCGGGCCGCACTCGTCGCAGTGGCGCCGGGCGAATTCACCGCCCAGCCCTTGCGGCCGCGCGTGCTCAAGGACCTCGGCCGCGTGCAGTTGTGGTGGTGTGGCCGTGCCGGCCACGAGGCGGACGGCACGGGGGCTGCGGCCGACCGCCGGCGGAACGTCCGCTGGGAAAGGATGTCGGAGGTGCTGCGCGACCTCGAGGAGCTGCGGGGAGTGGGTGAGCGGCTGCTGACGTCGACCAGATCAGTCGGCCCGGAGCCGAGCGGTGGCGATCCCGAAGGGACGTAGCGCGAAGCCGTTCTCGAACGGGCGTTCCGGGTAGCCGCGCAGGTCGACGAGCCAGCCCGAGCGGCCCGGGAGCGAGACGGTTGTCTCGCTCGCCGACGGGTTGAAGACGCGCAGCTCGAGCGCCTCGTGCACGCGTCGCAGGGCGCTGACCTCGGCCCCGTGCACCGAGAGCAAGGAGCCCGTGGTCGCGCGGGTGCCGCCGCCGAGAGTGGAGACCGTCTCCAGCGGGAGCAGGACGTCGTCGGCCAGGGCGTAGGGGTCGGTGCAGTCCAGAGCGAGTGCGTAGCGCAGCGTGACCGGCTGGCCCACCATCTGGAGCCCCTCGACGTCGGTGAGGGGCCCGGCGGGGAAGGGCCGGTAGGCCATGCCGAGACGCGACAGCATGCCGGTGGCGCGCACGACGGTGAGGGCCACGGTGTGCGCCGCTCCGTCCTCCACGTCGATCAGCTCGTACTCGCAGACACCCTCGTGCACCGCGGTCAGGCGCCCGGCCGTGACGAAGCGGGCGGCAGGAGCCGTCGGCAACCCGAACTCGTCCGCCCGTCCCTCGGCGGTGAGGCCGCGCGTCACCACCGCGAAGGCGCTCTCCGCCTGCGACTGCGCGGCCGCCGCGGGCAGCGGGAGATGGACGCGCAGCCGGTGGTCGCGGCTGGGGTTGACGAAGCTGGTGGACACCCGCACCACCCGCTCGTCGGCTCGCAGTTCCAACAGGGTCTCCACGTCCACACGGTGCTCGCCCACCCGCGCCTGCGAGCCCCCGTCGACGTGATCCGGCCAGACGTACGTGGCGCTGACGCGCGCCCTCGCTCGCACTGGGCCTCGCTCGGTGACCTCGACCGTGACCGCCTCGGGCGCCTCGACCACCGAGTCCTGCCGGGGCGGAGAGTAATTGTAGGAGTCGCCCAGGTCGCCCCCGTCGACCAGCCGCCCGTACCCGGCCACGCCGTCGAGGGAGAAGGTGCCGTTCGTCGGGTCGACCTCGACGCGGACCAACCCGTTCGAGAGCACGTGGCCCGAGGCCTCGGCCGGCTGAGCCAGCGCCGCGGTCCGGAAGGGCGCCCAGCCGTAACCGGGGACCTCGGGCATGCGGGCCGCGATGCGGCGGGTGGAGGGCTGGTCCATGGACACGCGCACGACGGCGTCGGGACGGGCCCCGAGCCGCGTGTACACGTCCTGCTTGGCCTCGGCGATCGGTACACCCGGCTTTTCTTCGGCGCCGACGGAAATGGTGATGTCGATCCCCTCGTCGCTGTCCTCGATCCTGACCTCGTGCACCCAGGCGTCGTCGCTGATCCTCGGGCCCTGGAGCATTCCCAGCACGGTGCGCACCGTGTCGGCGTCCAGCACCATGGAGCCGGGTAGACCGGTGCGCTCCGAGAGCACCTGGACGTCGTCGGGTGCGGGACCGTCGGCCGCGACCACGAGCTCCACCACGCCTGCTCTTGCCCGCGCCGAGGGGTTCAGCACCACCGGGCCGGGGTCGGACAGCGAGCGGGCGAACGTCTTGACCGCCCGCCCCGCCAGGCCCGAGGCGATGTCGCGCGCTTCGGTGTAGCGGTGCAGGACGGCGTCGACCACGTCGTCGACCGAGCAGGCGCAGATGGAGTCGTGGGCGGAATTGCGCACCATCTCCAGCCAGGCCAGCTCCAGAAGGCGGCTGGGGTAGTCCCGTGGCTCGAGGAAGAGCGCGCAGAGGGGCTCGGCCCTTCGCTCCAGCTCTCGCTCGGCGACGGCCCCGAGGCGCTTCACGTCGACCCGGTTGGAGGTGACGCCCATGAGCATGTTGGCCCGGAAGCCGGAGCGGAGCTCGCCTTCCACGCGGACGAGCCCGGCGCGCCGGGCCCGTGCCAGATACCGCGGCAACGACGTGATCTCGAACGCGAAATCGTCCTGGAGATCGTTGGCCTCGGCCACGACGCGGCCGAGCCAGGGTTGTGGCATCAGGTGGTCCGAGCCGTTCATGCAGAGCAGGTCTCCCGAGACGAAGTCGTCGACCTCGGCCACGTTGTCGCGCGTGCGCCGCACCAGCGCCTTGGCGTCGTCGGGCAGGGCGGCACCGTTGCCGTAACCGACCGGGAGGTACTCGGCCCTCACCTCGGAACCGTCGGGCGCCACCCAGGCGAAGCCATTGGTGGTCACCTGCGACGGCACGCCGCGCCACACGACGGCGTCCGCGAAACCCGCCTGCCGCAGGATCTGCGGCATCTGCGCGATGTGGCCGAACATGTCCGGCAGGTAGCCGACGTCCATCACGCCCCCGAAGGCGGCCCCGCGCTCGAGGCCCATCTGCAGGTTGCGCACGATGGTCTCGCCCGAAGTCAGGAACTCGTCCATCAGGATGTACCAGGGGCCCACGCTCAAACGATCGGC
Organism: uncultured Acidimicrobiaceae bacterium; assembly: GCA_963767195.1. Classification (GTDB taxonomy): domain Bacteria; phylum Actinomycetota; class Acidimicrobiia; order Acidimicrobiales; family RAAP-2; genus Bog-473. Next base: position 341,770 of record CAVYDA010000005.1, read on the forward strand.
GGCGGCGAGCGCCCGCAGCCGGCCTTCGGCCTCGGGCCGCACTTCGAGGTAGTCGTCGACGACCGCCATCTGGCCGTCGAGCATGAAGTGCGGGTAGCTGGCGTCGCGCTCGAGGAGCGGGATCAGCGTGTCGATCAGGTCGACGAGCGCCAGGCGGAAGTCCTGGTACGACTTGTACCATTCGCGGTCCCAATGAGTATGCGGAACGATGGCGATGCGTCGAGCGGTCATGAAAGCCAGACTACGGCGCGGGGGGACGCCCGAACCGTGCCGCAGCTCCTGGCCGCCGGCTGGTCGGCCGCACCCGGGCGACCGGTGCTCGTCGACGGCCGAAGCGCGCTTGCGGCCGGCGAGTTGGACGACCTCACGGCCGGCGTGGCCGGTGTGTTGCAGCGCCACGGGGTGGGCCCGGGCGACCGGGTCCTCTGGCAGTCCCGGGCCACCCTGCCCTCGGTGGTGACGCTCCTCGGCATCGTGCGGGCCGGGGCGGCGCTCGTGCCGCTGAGCCCCAGCGCCACGGCGCGTGAGATCGATCACGTCGTGGCGGACGCGGCACCCGCGGCCGCCGTGTCAGGGCTCGCCCTGGGCAACGTGCCCGACCTTTGGACGGTCGAAGGGATCATGGCCGAGGCGGTCCGCGCGGGCCCGGCCGTCGCGCTCCCGGCCGTCGCGCCCGGCGACGACGTGCTCGTCGTGTACACCTCGGGCACAACCGGGAAGCCCAAGGGTGCGGTGCACACCCACGCCTCCCTGCTCGCCGGTGTGCGGACCGTGGTCGCCGCCTGGGAATGGCAGCCCGACGACCGCCTGGTCCTCGCCCTGCCGCTCTTCCACGTCCACGGGCTCTGTGCGGGCCTGTTCGGCACCCTGGCCGCCGGCGCCTCCGCGGCCGTGCTGGACCGCTTCGACGAGGAGGCGGTCGTCGACGCGGCGGCCACGAGCACCATGTTCTTCGGCGTCCCCACCATGTACCACCGGCTCGCATCGTCGGGGCGCGCCGCGGCGCTGGCGGACCTGCGCCTGTGCGTGTCGGGATCGGCGCCGCTCGCCGCCGATCTGTGGCAGTCGCTCCACGAGTCCGGTCTGAACGTGCTCGAGCGTTACGGCATGACCGAGACGTTGCTCACCGTGTCCAACCCGCTGCGCGGCGAACGCCGGCCGGGCTCCGTCGGGCTGCCGCTCCCCGGCGCGCGGATCGCACTCGACCACCCCGACGACGAGGGCGTGGGGGAGCTGCTCGTGCGCGCCCCGTCGCTGTGCCGCGGCTACTGGGGCCGAGCGGGCAGTCTGACCGACGCGGCCGGCTGGTTCGCCACCGGAGACCTGGCGTCGGTGGCCGACGACGGCTACGTCACCATCCGGGGCCGGCGCACCGAGCTCATCATCACCGGCGGGCACAACGTGTACCCGGCCGAGGTCGAGTCCGTCCTGGCCCGGCACCGTTCGGTGGCCGAGGTGGCCGTCGTCGGGCTGCCCTCGGCGGAGTGGGGCGAGACCATCGTCGCGTTCGTGGTCGGGCGCGACGGAAGCCCCGACCTCCCGGCGCTCGCCCGGGTGGCGGAGGAGGAGCTCGCGCCGTTCAAGCGGCCGCGCCGAACCGAGGTCGTCGACGCGCTGCCGCGCAACGCCATGGGCAAGGTCGTGCGCGCTCGGCTGCGGGAGGCCTTGGACGAGTCCGCGGGAGGCCCTGAGCTAGCGTGACGTGGCATGGCGACGTTCCTCATGCTCTCGACCGTGGGGCCCGACGGGGCTTCCACCCTGACCGAGCACCCCGAGCGTCTGAAGGCGGTGAACGCCGAGGTCGAGGCGATGGGTGTCAAGGTCGTGGCCCAGTGGGCGCTGCTGGGACAGTACGACTTCTGCACCATCCTCGACGCGCCCGACGAGACGGCGATGGCCCGCGTGGCCCTGGTCCTCGGCTCGCGCGGCACCATGCGTACGTTGACGCTCACGGCGATCCCGATCGACGACTACGTCGAGGGGGTCCTCAAGTCCGGGAAGCCCTGAGGGCTCGGCTCAGTGCCACCAGAAGCCCTGGCGCTTGCGCTCGCGCCGCACGTCGTCGCGGGTGAAGAGCTCGCCCAGGACGCTCCCGTCCGAGAGCCGGCGGATCCGGTACCCGTCGTCGGTGACCTCCGCCACCTCGAACCCGCGGACCCAGGTCCCCTGGAAACGGTTGCGCACGTCCACTTTCGTCCCGAGCGGCAGCGGCACCCGTCCGCCCGGCTCACCGGCCTCCCCCGTCACGGCCCCATCGTATTGAGCCGCCGCGCGTGGCCGTGATCTGCACTCCGGGCCTCGGCGAGGAGCGCCGGCTGCGCAAGGAGGGCTTCGAGTGGGTGGGCGGCGTCGACGAGGTGGGTCGCGGCGCCTGGGCGGGACCGCTCACCGTCGGCGTGGCGGTGCTGCGTCCCCGGGTCCAGCTGCGCTCCATGCCGTCCTGGTTGCGCGACTCCAAGCAACTCAGCGAGGCCCGGCGCGAGGAGATCTTCGATTCCGTCGGCGCGTGGTGCCACACCTGGGCGGTCGGGCACGCCAGCGCGGCCGAGTGCGACGAGTGGGGCATGACCGAAGCCTGGCGGGTGGCCGCCCACCGCGCCCTTTCGGGGCTGGCCCTGGTCCCGGCGGCCCTCATCGTCGACGGCCCGACCGACCTGCTGCGCCACGACCGCGAGCCCTTCGAGGGCCTGGTGCGACCGATCGTCGACGCGGACGCGCACTGCGCCTCGGTGGCCGCGGCGTCGGTCCTGGCCAAGGTGGTGCGCGACCGCATCATGCGCGAGGAGTCCGAGCACTTCCCCGCCTACGCCTTCGAACGGAACAAGGGTTATCCCTCGCCGGTGCACCAGACCGCGCTGCGCGGCTACGGACCCTCGGCGATCCACCGCCGCAGCTGGGCCTTCATGCACGGTTTGCCGTGGAGCGGCCATCCCTGGGGTCGCCATTTCGTGCCCTCAGACGACGGCGGCGACCTCGGCGAAATGGCAGGCGACGGGGTGGCCCTGGCCCGCGGTCGACGAGCGCGGGCTCCTCGGTGGCGCAGATGTCCTGCGCCTTCCAGCACCGGGTCCGGAAGCGGCAGCCCGACGGGGGTGACTGGGGGCTCGGGACGTCGCCTTCGAGGACGATGTGCCTCCGGGACCGCTCCGCGTCTCGGGTCCGGGACGGGCACCGCTGAGAGGAGGGCTTGGGTGTAGGGATGGGCGGGGCGGTCGTAGACGTCGTCGCGATCGCCGATCTCGACGATCTTGCCCAGGTACATCACCGCCACCCGGGCCGAGATGTGGCGGACCACGGAGAGGTCGTGCGCGATGAAGAGGAAGGCGACTCCGAGCTCCCGCTGCAGGTCGTCGAGCAGGTTCACGACCCCCGCCTGGATGGAGACGTCGAGGGCCGACACGGGCTCGTCGAGGACGAGGAGCTTGGGTTGGAGGACGAGGGCGCGGGCGATGCCGACCCGCTGGCGCTGGCCACCGGAGAACTCGTTGGGGTAGCGGTTGGCGTGGTACGACTCGAGCCCGACCAGCTTGAGCATCTCCGCCACGCGGCGGTTGATCGCTCCCCGGTCACGGAACCCGTGGATCTGCAGCGGCTCCGCAATGGCCTCTCCGACGGGGAGGCGGGGGTCGAGCGAGGCGAAGGGGTCCTGGAACACGACCTGGATGTTGCGGCGCACGCGGCGCAGTGCGCCGACCGTGGACCTCGGTCAGCTCGGTGCCGTCGAAGCGCACGGAGCCCGACGTCGGCTCAATCAGCTGGAGCACGGCACGCCCCGTCGTCGACTTGCCGCAGCCGGACTCCCCGACGAGCCCGAGGGTCTCGCCCGACGCGATGGTGAAGCTGACGCCGCTCACCGCGTGCACCACTCCGACCTTGTGGCGCACGAACGTGCCGCCCCGCAGCGGGAATTCCTTCACCAGGTCGGTGACCGCGAGCAGCGGCGCAGAAGTGCTGGAGGCCGCCCGTGTCGACGCCGAACTCGGAGACCGTCACGATCCGACCACGTTGTCGATGACGCCGTCGGAGAAGACCCCGCCGTGGTCGCCGCGCCCGACCTCCTCCGCGAAGTGGCAGGCGGCGCGGTGCGCGCCGACCTCGGCGCCGACAGCCGGCACGACGACGAGGTCGGGCTCGGTCTCGGCGCACACCTCGGCCGCCAGCGGGCAGCGCGGCGCGAACGGACAGCCGATGCGGTCCCCGAGCATGGAGGGCGGGGCTCCCGGGATCTGGCGCAGCCGCTCCGTGCCGTCGCTGTCGAGCCGGGGCAGCGACCCGAGCAGTCCGAGCGTGTAGGGCATGGAAGGCCGGTAGAAGACGTCCTCGGCCGATCCGATCTCGACGGCCCGCCCGGCGTACATGACCAGGACACGGTCGGCCAGGCCGGCGATGACCCCGAGGTCGTGGGTGATCAGCAGCAGCGCCGCGCCGGTCTCGGTCAGCGCCGTCTTGAGCGAGGCGAGCACCTGCGCCTGGACGGTGACGTCGAGCGCCGTCGTGGGCTCGTCGGCCAGGATCACGTCGGGGTCGTTCGCCATGGCGATGGCGATCACGGCACGCTGGCGCATCCCGCCGGAGAACTCGTGCGGGAAGCTGTCGACGCGCTCGGCCGGGTTGGGGATGCCCACCTTGGCCAGGAGCTCGATGGCGCGCGACTTGCGCCTCGTCCTTGCTCAGGTCCTGGTGCGCCCGGATCGCTTCGGCGATCTGCCACCCGATGGTGTACACCGGGTTGAGCGAGGTCATCGGGTCCTGGAAGATCATGGCGATGCCGGTGCCGCGCAGGCCCGTGAGCTGCTTCTCCTTCAACCCGAGCACCTCGCGGCCCTGGAACTTGATGGAGCCCCGGATGTCAGCGCTCTTCGGCAGCAGGCCCATGGCGGCCAGGGCCGTCACCGACTTCCCGGAGCCGGACTCGCCCACGATTCCCAGGACCTCCCCCGGAGCCAGGGAGAAGTCGACGCCGCGCACCGCGTGGACGACGCCGTCCTTGGTCCGAAAGTCGACTTCGAGACCTTCGACCTGGAGGGCGGGCTCGGCCACTCAGGCCCTGACCCGGCTCTTCTTCGGGTCGAACGCCTCCCTCAGGCCGTCGCCGATGAGGAAGATGGAGAGGATCAGGATGATGAGGAAGACGACCGGGAACACGAACAGCCACCACTCGGTGGTCGCGGAGTCCTGGCCCTGGTCGACGAGGAGGCCGAGCGAGACGTTGGGCGGCTGGACGCCGAGCCCGAGGAACGAGAGCGTGGACTCGAAAATGATGCTGAGCGCCACGGTCAGCGTCGCGTTGACGATGATCGGTCCGACCGCATTGGGCAGCATGTGCTTGACGATGATGCGCCGGTTGGTGGCGCCGAGCGCGCGGGAGGCTTCGACGAAGTCGCGCTCGCGCAGCGACAGGAAGTCGGCACGCACCAGCCGGGCCACGTAGGTCCACGAGAGGAGCCCGATGATGATGGCCAGGCCGAGCCAGTTGTCGGACTCCTTCGACAGCTTGTTGGCCAGCACGATGAGCACGGCGAGCACGGGGAGCACGAGGACGAGGTCGACGAAGCGCATGAGGAGCGAGTCGACCCAGCCCCGGTAGAAGCCGGCGATGGCGCCGACCGTGACGCCGATGAGCGTGGCCATGGCGGCGACGGTCAGCGCGATCTGTATGTCCTTCTCGACCCCGGCCATGACCTGGGCCAGCATGTCGTTCCCGATGGAGTTGGTGCCGAAGGGGTTGGCGGCGGACGGCGGACCATTGAGGACGTTGGTGATGGACGTGAAGCTGTAGGTCCAGAAGTGGCCGACGACCAAAGAGGCCACGCCGAGCAGCACGAAGACGCTGAGCCCGAGCAGGGCCATCGGCTGGTGGAAGAAGCGCCCGAGTACGATGCGCCACTGGCTCTTCGCCTCGCCGCTGAGCCCATGGGCATCCGGGCCCGAGAGCTCCAGCCCGGCGCCCACGCTGGCCAGGGTGTGACTGCCCGCCTCCACCGTGGACACGGACCGGGGGGTCGGGACGTCGAAATTCTCCCTGGTCAATGGCTCAGGCATAGCGGATCCTTGGGTCGAGCACGCCGTAGAGGATGTCGGCGACGAGGTTGAAGAGGATCACGAACGTGGCCGTGATGAGCAGGTAGGCCAGCATCACGTTCGTGTCCAGAGTGGTCACGCCATTGAGGTACCACTGGCCCAGGCCCTGCCACCCGAAGATGATCTCGGTGATGATGGCGCCGCCGAGCACGGCGGCGAAGTCGAGAGCGACGACCGTCGTTACCGGAATGAGCGCGTTGCGCAGGACGTGGCGGACGAGGACGCGCCGTCGGCTCAGGCCCTTGGCGCGGGCCAGTCGGACATGGTCGGCGTCGAGCGTCTCAATCATGGAGGACCGTTGATAGATGGCCCACGACGAGTACGACACCAGGATGAGGGTGAGGACGGGCAGAGCCGTGTGCGCGGCGTAGTCGGGCAGCCGGCTGAAGAAGGATCCGCTGAGCGTGGGGCTCTGCTCCCCGTCGGTGTAGAAGATGATGTGACCGACGTGCTCGTTGAGCGGGATGGCGACGAACTCCTTGAGCGCGAGGCCGAGGACGAACACCGGCGTCGCCAGGAGGACGAAGTTGGTGACGGTAATGGCGTGGTCGGTGACCTTGCCCTGCCGGATCGCCGCCATCACGCCCATGAATATGGCCACGAAGATGGCGATGACGGTGGCGATCACCACCATGCGCAGGGTCACGAAGAGGTGTGACATCGCCTCCGACGCCACGTCCTGCCCGCTGATGGAGGTGCCCAGGTTCCCGTGCAGCGCGCCGGTCAGCCAAATCCAGTAGCGCTGCCAGAGGGGGTCGTTGAGGTGGAGCAGGTTCTCCCTCGCCACGATGGTCGAGAGGGGGATGTGCGGGTTGCTCCTCAGCAGGGCGAGCGGGTTGCCGGAGCTGGCCACGAGCAGGAAGACGAAGATGGTCGCGAAGAACAGCACGACGATGCTGATCAGCAGGCGCCTCGCGACGTAGGCGAACATGGGCGGAGTCTAGGTCCAGGTCGAAGCCGCAGGAAGAGGCCGGCCCCGGGGGGCCGGCCTCTTCTCCGCGTACGAGCTAGCTAATCGTCCAGTTCTCGGCGTTCCAGGTGACGCCGACGCTCGACGTGTTGGGGACGACGTTCTTCAGCTTGTTGGTCCAGGCCCAGAACTGAGGCTTCTGGTACAGGGGCAGGGTGACCATGTTGTGCCACAGGATGGAGTCGGCCTTGTTGAAGTCCGTGGCCTCCTGCGACGTGCTCGGGGCCGAGGCGCCGGTCTTCATGAGCGAGTCGACCTGGGAGTTGGCCGAGTGCGTCCAGTTCTGCCCGCAGTTGGTCATGTCGGTGTAGGAGCAGTAGATGGACTGGTTCGCCGACACGAACGGCGTCGCCACCCAGGCGAACTCGCCGATCTGATAGGTGCCGCTGACCAGGTTCGTTCCGAAGAAGGTAGTGGCGTCGTAGTTCTGGATGTTGATCTTGACGCCGATCGCCTTCATCTCGGACTGGAACAACTCCTCCGTCTGGGCCCGGGTGCTGTTGCCCGTGGTCGACTGGATGGTGAAGGTCAGGTCCTGGCCCTTCTGCGGCCCGTAGTTCGGGTGCACGTAGCCGTCGGAACCCTTGGTGAAGCCGAGCTCCTTGAACAGGTTCTTCGACGTGCTCGGGCTGTAGGCGTAATTGACGTTCTTGAATCCCGCCTGCGTCGGCATGAACATGCGGCTTCCGAGCGGCTTGATCCCCTTGGCGATCTCGCCGACCGTGCGCTGAATGATCGCCGCCCGGTTCACGCCGTGGGCTATGGCCTCACGCACCTGCACCTTGGCCAGGTACGGGTCCGACTGGTTGAAGTCGAAGTGCTCGAATTCGAGGCCGGGCAGCGTCGCCTTCGTCGTGTTCGGCACCTGGGCGGCCGTCTGGACGATGGAGAGGTTCAACGTGGACGGGTTGAAGATGCTGATCTCGCCGTTCTGCAGGGCCGGCACCAGCTGGCTGTCGGCCGAGAAGAACTGGAAGACGAGCTTGTCGAGCTTGGCCGGCGTGCCCCAGTAGGTGGGGTTGCGCACCAAGACGACCGACTGGCCCTCGTTGTAGCTCTGAATCTTGAACCAGCTGCCCGAGATGGTCTGGGTCGGGCCGGTGAAGCCGGTGTTCCACCCCACCGTCCGGGCGATGTGCGCCGGGACGATGTTGGTGTAGAGGGCCCGCCAGTCGGTGAAGGCGGGCTTGAAGGTCACCGTGACCGTGCGGCCGTTCGGGCACAACCCGACGTTGCGGTCGGCCGTGCTGCCCGGATCGCAGGCCGCGCCGCCCGACGGGTCGGACCCGACGACGGACTGGATCTGGTTGTAGCCGGTCGACGAGGCGGTGTCGTACGGCTGGCCGCCCACGTCGGTGTAGGCGGGGTTGCCGCTCTGGGCCTGCCAGTTGTAGATCATGTCGTCGGCGGTGATCGGCGTACCGTCAGACCACACCGCCTTGGGGTTCAGCTTGTAGACGATGGTCTGGGGACTGTCGCTCGTCTGGGACGCGCTCTGGAACAGCTGGGTGTTCAGGACGGGCTGGAGCTTGGCGTTGACGATGAACGCCTGCGGCCAGACCATGTTCATGATCTCTTGGAGCACGAACTCGGACGAGGCCGACGTGTTGATGTTGAATCCGGCCAAGGTCTCGTCGAGCGCCATGGTGGCCGTCCCTCCGGACGACGACTGCTTGGTCGAGGCCCCGCTGGTGGCGGGCGTCACCGCCACGACGGACAGGCTCAACGCCCCTGCGGCCAGGGCCGCGAAGGCCGACCGCTTGAGTAACCCCTTCAGTCCCATAGCACTCCCTCTTCTCATCGGCCGCCCCGGTGACGGCTGATCCCCACTGCCCCCGGCCACCTGGTCCCGGGACGATTGCCTAAACGTAACCTAACCGCCACATTGTTGGTAGGTCGGGATCTCTGAATTTCTGCAGGAACGCTCCAGGCGGAGATCCGATTCGGTGCAATGCCGGTCGAGACACACGATTCCTGCGTCCGTCGGGGCCGGTAGCGCAGCTTCTGCGACCTGAGTGCCAGCTGAGCGCCCACTGCGTGCTCTGTGACAAAGGCCCGTTAGCATCTCGCGTGCAGCGATGGTCTACGTCCTTGCCGTTGCGGCGGCCCTCTCCAACGCTTTGACCAGCGTGTTCCAACGAATGGGGGTAGAGGACGCCCCTGAGGACACCACCATGCGGCTCAGCCTGCTGGCCCACGCCGTCCGGCGCGGGGTCTGGCTCCTGGGTTTCGGGTTCATGGTCTGCTCTTTCCTCCTCCAGGCCTTCGCGCTGCACATCGGCCGCCTGTCGGTCGTGCAGCCGATCCTGACGATGGAGTTGCTCTTCCTGGTCGCGATCCTCGGGACGTACTTCCGCTTCGACATCTCGCTGCGGGAGTGGTTCGGTGCAGGCGCCATCGCCTTCGGCCTCGCCGGGTTCCTGTACTTCGCCGCACCGGGCGGGGGGGACGAGGTGCCCACCAACCTCGGGTGGATCGTCGTGGGCGGGGGCGCCACCCTTTTCATCTGCGTGACCGTGGTGGCCACGCGCTCGGGGCCCCCGCTGGTGGAAGGCCGCCATGTTCGGTACTGCCGCCGCCATCTCCTACGCCTTCACCGCCGCGCTCATCAAGACGGCCGGCGACTACGCCGCCAATGACTGGGTGACGATGTTCGCCCACTGGCAGACCTACGGCGTGGCCGTCTTCGGGCTTGTGGGGCTCTTCCTGACCCAGAACGCGTTCCACGCCGGCCCCCTCGCCGCCTCGCAGTCGACGCTCGTGCTGGTCGACCCGCTGGCGAGCATCTGCCTCGGCATCGCGCTCTACGGCGACACCCTGCGGACCTCGGGACCGTACGGGCCGCTCGAGGCGATCTCGTTGCTCGTCATGTTCCTCGGCGCGGTCTCTCTGTCGAATTCGCCGCTCATCACCGGGATGAAGAGCGAGGGCAAGGGGGTCGAGTACGACGAGATGCTCTCCCGGCGCGTCAAGCACCACCACGGGCGCGACGCGGCGGCGACGAACGCCTCCGGCGCTTCGGCCGACTCCCTGCAGGACGGCGGGCTGCCCCCCTTCTCGTCCGTCTGATCGCCGCCCGTCCGCCTGATCGCCGCGCCACGCGCCCGCCACGGGCGCCGGACGCCTGACGCCGGCCAGTCGAGCTATCCGGTGGAGAGTTCGGCTCGATCCACCACCAGCCGCGCCATCGCGGCGAAGTGGTCTGGGTGTGAGAGGTGCGCACCGTGTTGCGCCGCCTGAATCTCGAACACCGTTGCACCCGGAACGTTGTCGCCGAGCCAGCGCACCGCCCGCCGGTGGTGCAGCGCCGAGCGCTCGCCTCCCACCCCGAACACGGCGGGCACGGACAGGCGCGTGACATCGAAGGGCGCGCCCTCACCGCGCAGGCTGCGCATGTCGGCGAGGACGGCCGGCCCGTCCGCCCGACGGGACGCTCGCCCTTCCTCGCTCATCCGGGCCCATGCCTCGGGGCTCACCATGCGAGAGAAGAAGCGTTCCGCCTCCTCGGCCGGGTCGTCCGCCAGGGCCGGCCAGCCCGTCGCCTCGGCGGCTCCCGGTTCCGACCCCGCCCCCGCCCCGGCGGGTGGCCGATCGCGACGAAATCCCAGCCACGGCATGGGCGGTTCGTAGGCGCCGATCGACTCGAAGGCCTCCGGATCGGCCAGCGCCGCTCCGACGACGACGTCGCCGCCGAGGCTGTGCCCGAGGGCCACCACCGGGCCGTCCGATTCGCGCCGCGCCGCGGCCGCGACGGCCAGGAGGTCGGCGACGTGGCCGCGCAGGTCCGTCACCCCGCCGTCCCGCGAGCCTTGATACCCCCTGCGGTCGTACGCGACGGTGCGCAGGTCAGGGAGACGGCGCATCACCCGCCTGAAGCTGTCGCCCCGGTCGAGGGACCCGTGGACGAAGATCACGGTGGCGGCCCCCGGCTTCACGGACGGCCGCGCCACCACGCGGAGTGCGGCCGGGTAGCTCATGGACGGCTTTGACCCTAATCCCTGGCTCAGACACCAATCCCGGGGGCCGTCACGCCGGTAGGGTGAAAGACATGTCCCAGTTCGGCGGCTCGAGCGGGTCCTTCGGCCCCAACGCCTGGCTGGTCGACGACATGTACGAGCGCTTCCTGGCCGATCCCGAGTCGGTGGGGGACAGTTGGCGTGAGTTCTTCGCCGACTACCGCCCGGCGCCCGTTCCGGCACCGCAGACGCAAGTCGTATCGGTGACGCCGCAGCCCTCCCCCGACGCCCGCGACTTCGATTCGGGTGCGGCCGCCCCGGCTCCCCCCTCCAACGGCGCGGCGGCCCACGATCCTGCTTCCACCCGGGTCGCCACGATCGCATCCACCCGAACCGCCACGACTCCTCCGCCCGGCGCGCCTACCCCTGCTCCCGGCGCGCCCTCCCCGTCTGTCGGGTCGTCCACCGTGCCGTCCGCCTCCGTCGAGTCCTCCACCGTGCCGTCCGCCTCCGTCGAGTCGCCCACGGTGCTGCGCGGGGCGGCATCTCGCGTGGTCGCCAACATGGAGGCCAGCCTCGGTGTTCCGACCGCGACCAGTGTCCGCACGGTCCCGGCCCGGCTCCTCGAGGTCAACCGCCTGATCCTCAACAACCAGTTGGCGAGGACCTCGGGCGCCAAGGTCAGCTTCACCCACATCATCGGGTATGCCGTCGTCCGCGCGCTCCACGACGTGCCCGTGCTCAATGCCGCCTTCGTCGCCGACGTCGAAGGTTCGGGCAAGCCCGGGGTCGTTCATCACAAGCACGTCGGGCTCGGGCTTGCCGTCGACCAGGAGAAGGCCGACGGGAGCCGCACCCTCCTCGTGCCGTGCATCCGCGACGCTGACACTCTCGACTTCCGGTCCTTCGTGGTGGCCTACGAGGATCTGATCCGCAAGATCCACACCGGGCGGATCTCACCGGATGACTTCGCCGGCACGACGGTGTCGCTCACCAACCCGGGCACGCTCGGCACCGTCCAGTCCGTGCCGAGGCTGATGCCGGGACAGGGCGCGATCATCGGGGTCGGCGCGCTCGGGTACCCCCCGGGCTACGAGGCGGCCGATCCCCGAGTTCTGGCCGAGCTCGGTCTGGGCAAGGTCGTGACGCTCACGTCGACGTACGACCACCGCATCATCCAGGGCGCCGAATCCGGACTCTTCCTCGCCCGCGTCGCCGCTCTGCTGACGGGCGCCGACGGCTTCTACGACGACCTCTTCGAGTCGATGGGGGTGCCCTACGAGCCCGTGCGTTGGCAGGTCGACAACAACGCCGGCACGGGGTCGGAGGAGGGTGGTGAGCACCAGAAGGCGGTCAAGCAGGTGCGGGTGCAGACCCTCATCAACATGTACCGCGTGCGGGGCCATCTCATCGCCCATCTCGATCCGCTCGACGCCGAGCCTCCGCACATCCACCCCGAGCTCGACCCGTTGACCTACGGGCTGACCATCTGGGACTTGCCGCGTCACTTCGTGGCGGACGGGCTCGCCGGCCGCGACGTCGCCACCCTCGACGAGATCCTGCACGTCCTCCGGGACGCCTATTGCCGCACCCTCGGCATCGAGTACATGCACATTCAGGACCCGGCCCAGAAGCACTGGATCCAGCAGCACGTCGAGGGCCAGCCGACGACCCTCAAACCGGACGAGCAGCGCCACATCCTCGACCGCCTGAACGCGGCCGAGGTCTTCGAGCGGTTCCTCCACACGCGCTACGTCGGTCAGAAGCGCTTCGGGCTCGAGGGAGCGGAGTCGGCGATCGTTCTGCTGGACGCGCTCCTCGACGCCGCGGCCGGCTCCGCCGTCGCCGAGGTGGTGATGGGCACGGCGCACCGCGGCCGTCTCAACGTGCTGGCGAACATCGTGGGCAAGTCGTACCGCGAGATCTTCGAGGAGTTCGAGGGCAACCTCGATCCCGAGTCCGTTCAGGGTTCGGGTGACGTCAAGTACCACAAGGGTGCCAGGGGAACGTTCCGCGGCAGCGCGGGAGAGGAGCTCCCGGTCACCCTCGCGTCGAACCCCTCGCACCTCGAGGCGGTGGACCCCGTCGTCCTGGGTATGACCCGGGCCAAGCAGGACATGATCTCGCCGCCCACCGACGGCACTCCTGCCGCGCGGGGTGGATCGTTCGGGTTCCCCTGCATGGCGGTCCTCGTTCACGGCGACGCCGCCTTCGCCGGGCAGGGGGTCGTCGCCGAGACGTTGAACCTGTCGGGCCTTTCGGGCTACCGCACCGGTGGCACGGTGCACGTGGTGATCAACAACCAGCTGGGATTCACGACCGCGCCTGCGTCCGCCCGCACCTCCGTCTATCCGACCGACGTGGCCAAAATGGTCCAGGCTCCGATCTTCCACGTCAACGGCGACGATCCCGAGGCGTGTGTCCGAGCCGCCCGGCTCGCGTTCTCCTTCCGCCAGACCTTCCACAAGGACGTGGTCATCGACCTAGTCTGCTACCGCAAGCACGGCCACAACGAGGGCGACGACCCGAGCTACACCCAGCCCCTGATGTACCAGCGCATCGAGGCCAAGCGCTCTGTGCGCAAGCTCTACACCGAGACGCTCATCAGGCGCGGCGACATCACGCTCGAAGAGGCCGAGGCTGCCCTGGACGACTTCAACTCGCGGCTGCAGTCGGTCCTCGACGACGTGCGCAACGAGCCCTCGCTCGCACCCACCGAGCTCCCGGTGCCCGACCCCGGGCCGCCCGAGCCGGCGCCGGCCGAGACCGGCGTTCGGGACGACGTCCTCCACGCGCTCGCCTCCGCCGTGGAGACCGCGCCGGACGGTTTCACGGTCCATCCCAAATTGGCACGACAGTTCGCCCAACGCGACGAAATGGTGGCCTCCGGAGAGGTGGACTGGGCCTTGGCCGAGGCCCTCGCCCTCGGGTCGCTGCTGTACCAGGGCGTCGACGTTCGCCTCACCGGCCAGGACACCCGCCGGGGCACGTTCAGCCAGCGTCATGCCGTTCTCGTCGACTACACCAATGGTGAGGAGTTCGTTCCGCTGGCGCATCTCGACCAGGGGCTCGAGCGGGTTGGGGCCTCCACCCTGGAGCCGTCTCAGGGGTTCGGCTCTTTCACCGTGCGTGACTCGCTGCTCTCGGAGTACGCCGCGGTGGGCTTCGAGTACGGCTATTCGGTCGAAGCGCCCGAGGCCCTGGTCGCCTGGGAGGCGCAGTTCGGCGACTTCGTGAACGGGGCACAGATCATCATCGACAATTTCCTGGCCGCCGCCGAAATCAAGTGGGGCCAGCACTCAGGCCTCGTCCTGTTGCTCCCACACGGCTACGAGGGGCAGGGACCGGAGCACTCCTCGTCTCGTTTCGAGCGTTTCCTCGCGCTGGGGGCGAAGGGCAACCTCCGGGTCGCCGTCCCTTCCACTGCTGCCCAGTACTTCCACCTGTTGAGGTCCCAGGTCTTGCGCGTACCGGAGCGCCCGCTCATCGTGGTCACGCCCAAGTCGATGCTTCGTGCCCGTGCCTCGCGCTCGTCCTTTGCCGATCTGGAGGCGGGCGGTTTCGCCACTGTCATGGACGACCCCATCGCGGATCCGGCCGAGGTCCGCCGGGTCGTGCTGTGCAGCGGCAAGGTCGCCCACGAGGCGGTTCAGCGCCGGACGGAATTGCCGCCGGCGGAGGGGGCTCGAGTCGCGGTGGTGCGCGTCGAGCAGCTATACCCGTGGCCCGTGCAAGCCCTCACCGCGATCCTCGACCGCTACGGAGCGGCGGACGAGGTCGTCTGGTTGCAAGAGGAGCCCGAGAACATGGGCGCGTGGTCGTTCGTGCACGCGCGCCTGCACTCGTCCCTTCCCGAACGGCTCCGGCTCCGGCACGTGAGCCGGCCGGAGTCGGCCAGTCCGGCCATCGGGACCGCCGCCCTGCACCAGTTGGAGCAGGCCGACCTCCTGCGACGTGCCGTTGGCTGAGCCGCATCACGTCGTGGTGGACGGGTCGAACCTGGCCACCGAAGGACGAACCTCTCCGAGCCTGGCCCAACTCGACGAGGCCGTCCGGTCCTACGCGTCCGAGGATCCCGGTTCGAGCATCATCGTGGTCGTCGACGCGACCTTCGAGCACCGTGTGTCCGAATCTGAGCGCGAGAAGGTGCGCGAGGCGATGCTCGACGGCGACATGGTGTCGCCACCGGCCGGGGCGATCGGGCGGGGCGACGCCTTCGTGCTGCGCATCGCCGAACGGACCAACGCCGTGGTCCTGTCGAACGATTCGTTCCAGGAATTCCATGGCGAACACCCATGGCTATTCGACGAGGGACGTCTCGTGGGCGGCAAGCCGGTGCCCGGCGTCGGGTGGATCTTCACGCCGAGACTTCCCATCCGCGGTCCCAAGAGCCGAGCCGCAACGGCTGAAGCGAAATCGAAGAAGAACCCCGACTCAGCCGCCGTGAAGGCGGCCGAGCTCGCCCGGGCAGCGAAGAAGGCGGCGAAGCGGTCGAAGTCGGCGAAGAAAGCGCCGAGGACCTCCGTTCCCCTCGCGACCTCATGGCCGCTCGTGCCCGCCACGCCGCCCCCGGTTCAGCCCAAGGTCGACCCGGTCTTCGTGAGTGCGATAGACGAGGCGGTCGAGGAAGCCCTGCACCCGCCCGGGCCGAAGACGGCGAAGCACGCGGAGGCGAAGGCGCCGATTCCGAAGGGAGGCAAGGCCAAGAAGGACGAAGGGGGGAAGCCGTCCGCGGGGGCTCCCGCCGCGAGTCGAAGAGGGTCCAAGACGAAGAACGGCGCGACGTCGCCGCCACCGGCGGTCAACGAGCCGCTCGCCTTCATCAACTTCGTGGCGGCGTTCGCCGTAGGCAGCACCATCCAGGGCGAGGTGGTCTCGTTCACGTCTCACGGTGCGATGGTCGACGTGGGACTGCCCGCCGGTGGCGTGCTGCACTGCTACATCCCGCTCACCGCGATGGGCACGCCGCCGCCGACCAAGGCGCGCCAGGTCTTGAAGAAGGGCGAGGTGCGCCCATTTCTTCTCGCCGGTCTCGACCCACCTCGTCGGGTCGCCGAGCTGGCCCTTCCGGCATCTGTGGCCCGACGTCCGCCTGGCGAGGGCCCCGAGGTGACGGTTCTTGCACCTGCGGGCGCTCGACCTGGCGCGGAGAAGAGATCGTCCCGGCGGGCGTCGTCGAGGCGGAGGACGGCCCAACAGAGCACCGATTCGGGTCCGAAGAAGGAGCCGGCGGTGGCCGCGAAGACGACTGCCGAGAAGCGGACCGCCACACCGAAGAGGGTGGCGTCCATGAAGACAACCCCGGCCAAGACGGCCGGATCTGACGCCGAGATCCCCGACGCGGGGTCCCCCACGAAGCGGAAAGCCGGGGACAACGGGGCCGGCACCAGGGTCGGCACGAGGAAGGAACTCGAAGGGTCCTCGCCGGCCAAGAGATCTGCTCCCGGCCGATCAGATCAGGCCAAGAAGACTCAGCCGGCGAAGACGTCGTCGTCGGCCAAGAGCTCGACGAAGAAGGCCGGGGTGGCGGCCAAGACGACCAAGACACCCTCGAGCGCGAAGACGGCCAAGACGGCCAAGACGGCCAAGACGGCAAAGTCCGCCAAGACGGCAAAGTCCGCCAAGACGTCCAAGACGGCCTCGACGGCCTCGACGGCCAAAAAATCTGCTCCCGGCCGATCAAATCAGGCCAAGAAGACTCAGCCGGCGAAGACGTCCTCGCCGGCCAGCAGCTCGACGAAGAAGACCGGGGTCGGGGCGAAGAAAGCGACCGACCGATCGACTCCGGCTAAGACTTCCGCCAAGAGCACGAAGAAGAACACCGCTGCGGCCAAGGCGGGCACGGCGGCGGTCCGCACCTGATGCTGAGTAGCCTCCGCCTTTGATGGTCCTGCCTCGACCTGTCGACGTGCTTCCGCACCGTCCCCCGTTCCTCTTCGTGACCGAGGTTCAGGAAGTGGAGCCCGGCGTTTCCGCTCGTGGCACCTGGGAGGTCGGTGATGAACCGTTCTTCCTCGGCCACTTCCCCGGCCGCCCGACGCTGCCGGGCGTGCTCATGGTGGAGTCGCTGGCGCAGCTGGGCGGTATGGCCGTCCTGCTCGACGACCGCTACGCCGGGAAGTTGCCGCTGTTCGGTGGAATCGAGCGAGCTCGCTTCCGCCGTCAGGTGGTCCCGGGCGAGACATTGGACCTCCACGTCACCCTGGACCGGCTCTCGGCTCGAGCGGGAAAGGGCCGGGGTGTGGCTTCGGTCGGCGGGCAAACCGCTTGCGAGGCGGAGCTGCTGTTCGTGATCGTCGACGGGGGAGCGGGATGATGCGCCTTGCCACGTGGAACGTCAATTCGCTCGCGGCTCGGATGCCTCGGGTCACCGAGTGGCTGCAGGCAAAGCAGCCCGACATCTTGTGCATGCAGGAGACCAAGCTGGCAGACGACAAGTTCCCTGCGGACGATTTTGCGGAGCTCGGATACGAGTCTGCGGCTCACGGTGACGGGCGTTGGAACGGGGTCGCCATCCTGAGTCGGGTCGGGCTGACCGACGTCACCCGCGGATTCGGCACGGAACATGATGAGAACGGGTCCCGCATCGTGTCCGCCGATTGCGGCGGACCGCGGGTCTTTTGCGTCTACGTCCCCAACGGACGAGCCCTGGACAACGAGTTCTACGCCGTGAAACTCGCGTGGTTGGCCCAGCTTCGCAAGACGCTTGATGATGCCTGCCCACCCGGCTCGTCGATCGCCGTCTGTGGGGACTTCAATGTCGCCCCGGACGACGGTGACGTCTGGGATCCCGCCGCCTATGTTGGCGCGACCCACGTGAGCGAGCCCGAGCGCGCCGGCTTGCGTGACGTCGAGGGGTGGGGACTGACCGACGTGTTCCGGCGCTTCAACGAACCCGGCACGTTCACCTGGTGGGACTACCGAGCGGGCGACTTCCATGAGGGCCGAGGAATGCGCATCGACCTGGTGCTGGTCAGTGCGGACCTTGACGCACGCGCCACGGCCTCGTTCCGAGACCGCGACGCCCGCAAGGGAAAGAAGCCCTCGGACCACGCCCCGGTGGTGGTCGACTTCGCCGACGCCTGATTCCCGCGCGCAGTGGTGGGACGAGGGACCGTGTTCAAGGGGCCTCGACAAACCGGGCCCGACAGGTCCTGGCCGTTTGGTGAACCCGGGCCAGGCTGACCCGTCCCTCTTCGACCGCCCATCGACCGTCCCCGGTCGCCCTCCCCGAACATCTGTCTGTCCGCCTGGCGGGGTCACCCGGCTCACCGTGAAAGTCGGCCGGCAGATCGGTTGGATCATCAGGCCGATCCGGGCCGACCGTTTGTTCCTCGATGCCCTCCACGCTCACGCTCAAGCCCCCGCCGTCTGGCGCGGGAGCCGACACGCTCGCCATCGCGCTCGGGCCGCTCACCAACGCCGAGTTGGCCGCGCTCGACAACGAGGCGCTCTTGGCCGAGCTGGCCCGCACCGCTCGGGCCAAAGAGGCCCTTGGTGGACGCGAGGCCCAGCTCGGCGGCGAGATCGCCCGGCGCGAGGCCTTTCGCGACGAGGGGGCGACCTCGCTCGAGTCCTGGCTCTGTGGGCACCTCGGGCGCTCGGGCGCTTCGGCGCGGGCGCCGGCCCGTGTCGGCGAGCGCCTCTTCGACCTGCCCGAGCTCCAAGGGGCCCTCTCGTCGGGTCGCCTCAGCTTTGACCAGGTGCGCGTCCTCGTCGACGTGGCCCGCCCCGAAGACGACGCCGAGTGGGCCGAGAGCGCAGCGGGACTCAGTGTGCGCGACCTCACCGAGTGGGCTCGGCGGAAGCCCCCGGCGTCCAAGGCGCGCCCGGCCAAGCCCGAGGGTCCACCGCGCCCGACCCTGCGCTGCCACGACGACACCTCGACCCTCGTCGCCTCGCTGCCCGGCGCCGACTACGTCGAGCTCAAGGGCACGCTCGAGGCCCGGGCCAAGGCGATGGCCGACGACGAGGCCGAGCTCTCCCACGACGAGCGCATGGGCCTGGCCCTCATGTCCTGGGGCCGCGGCGGCGTCGCCGCGTCGGCGCGCCGGGCCCCGGCTCCCGTCGTCGTCGCCCACGTTGCCCTCCAGGCGCTCTGGGCCGAGGGCGGCTCGCGCCTCGTGGGCGAGCTCGAGCGCGGCGCGCTGATCAGCGCCGAGGTGCTCGCGCGCCTGGCCTGTGACGCCACGCTGATCGTCGGCGTCGACGACGAGGCGGGCCACACCATGTACGAGGGCCGAGCGACGCGTTTTCCGAGCCAGACCCAGCGCCGCGAGCTCTGGCGCCGCGACCGGCATTGTCGCTTCCCGGGCTGTGCGAACGCCCTCTACACCAACGCCCACCACATCGTGGCCTGGACCCCGGCGGGGACGACGGACCTCGACAACTTGGTCACCTTGTGTCGCCACCACCACCACGAGGTGCACTCCAAACGCTGGAAGCTCAGCGGCGACGCCAACGTCGAACTCACCTTCGTCGGCGCCGCCGCCAAGACGATGACCTCGCGCCCCTCGCCGCTGTGGGGCAAACCCGTCCCGGACGATTAGAGGCGGGGGGGAATGCGGCCCCACCCGCGTCGACGATCACGCCTCCGGCACGCGTCGGTTCGGGCGCCGACGCGACCTCGAGCCGTAACGCAGCCCTGTTTGAGAGCCGGATGCGGGGTCGGTGGAGTACCAGTACCGGTGTTCTTCGAGATCAGGAGTGGCGGCGGAACGCAGTGCGGAGAGATCTGCGAAAGCATTGCGGCGATCAGGTCACCGTATCGTGTTGCGCACCAATGAGGACGACGGCGACGACTGCGGGTACATCGCCTTCGTTGGACCACCTGTGGCGCGTACCGTTCTGTACGTAGGTGTCACCGGGGTGCAGCGTCACCGTGGCCCCGTCGTCGAGTTCGAGCGTCGCATGCCCCGTCAGCACGACCCCGTAGTCGATGGTCGCCGTCGTGTGCATTCCGGGGTTGTCTGGCTCCGTGTACTCGGCCAATCCAGGCAGCTGCTGTTCCAATTCTTCTAGCGCCGCTCCGATGTCGAGGTCGGGCGGGATACCGGAGCCTCCCGTCGGCGGGATGCTGAAGAACACGAACCGGGATCCGCTCTCCGGCGGGAAGTAGCGCCTTGCCTCGGGTTTCGAGCCGTCATCCGGGAAGTGCGAGGTCGTGTCTGACCCCCACAACAGGTGGAAATCCATGCCTGACAACAGGGCGAGGGAGACCGGATCAACGACCTCGTCACTGACGAACACCGCTTCTCC
This sequence comes from uncultured Acidimicrobiaceae bacterium, assembly GCA_963767195.1. Classification (GTDB taxonomy): domain Bacteria; phylum Actinomycetota; class Acidimicrobiia; order Acidimicrobiales; family RAAP-2; genus Bog-473. The sequence continues at coordinate 362,035 of CAVYDA010000005.1, forward strand.
GTTGTCCCCGTGCCCCGTAACCACCCGTCGTGCACCCATTCGTCCTCCCGAGATCTTGCCGGCGTGATCGGCCAGTCCGAGTGTTTCGAAATTCGGATCCCAACGAAGGTACAGCCTTGCTCGGATCGCACCGCCGCCCAGCGCACTCGGACGGTCTTGGGGGCCGACGACGAGCTCGCTCAGCGATCGGCCTCGGCGAGGCGCATGTGACTCCAACCTCTCCGTTCCGGCGTAGATGCATGACTTCCATGCCCGCTCGCGCTCAGCTCAGACACAGGCACCACAAACGGGGAGGAAGCAGTCGACTGCCGAGAGAGTTGGTGGCGCCGGTCTTGCCGCAATGCGGCAGTTGTCCGTCCGGCGTGGAAGGCTGTGGAAATGGCGGTGCGGGGATCGCTGTACCTCTGTCGTGTCGCGGCAGGCAACGGTCGACAGTTCGCACGCCGCGCCACCACCCGGCCGCGGCTAGGTCTCTTTCGGGGTCGTGGTGGATGCTGAGAAGACGAAAGCGGGGTAGGTGCACATGAAACGACTCTTCCGATTCGGAACGTTGGCGGTCGCGGCGGCCTCCTTCGCAGGGACCGCGACGGCGTCGGCAGCACCAACCTCGACGGCACGGGTCCGACCGGCCATGCCGCCGGGCTACACCGTGGTGGTGACGCGCAGCGTCGCGGCGCCGAACGGGGTCCAGAGCGAGGGGTTCGTGCTGTGTCCCACGGGGACGGTCGTGCTCGGCGGGGGTGAGTCCCTGAACTCGGCCGGGGGTTCCCTGCGCGCCACCGTCAACAGCTCGTGGCCCGGAAGCTCGACGAGTTGGGACGCGCAGGTCGACAACTTCACCGGCTCGGCGTTCACGTTCGACGTCTGGGCCGTCTGCGCCAAACAGCCGAAGGGCTACCTGATTGTCACGTCCGCGCCCGTAAGCAATCCACGAGGCATGGAGAGCTCAGCGGGCGTGACCTGCCCCACGGGCGTGGGCCTCGAGGTGCTCGGCGGCGGCGGCTGGTCCAACGCGGGCTCCGTCGATGTGAACATGAACTCCTCGTGGCCGGTGAAGACCACCAAGCCGACGACGTATTCGTGGCGAGTGCAGGAGAACAACACCTCGACGTTCGACGCGACGGTCACGGCCTTCGCGATCTGCGGCAAAGAACCGGGTTACGTCATCAGCAAGGGGAAGGCCGCGCCAATAGGGATCGGCGCGACTGGCGGTGCCCAGGCGGCTTGCCCGGCGACATTGGTGCCCATGGGCGGTGGCCCGCGGGACAAGAACGGCTCTCTCTTCACGAACATCAACGCGAACCTGCCGGCCTTTGGCAGCTGGGACGTCGATATCAGCAACGCCGACTCAGTCGCCCATACGGTTCGCGTCTACGTGACCTGCATCAAGTAGCGGAGACCAGAGCCACACGGCGCTCGAATCAGGCCAGCGGCACCTCGATGAGATTCGGGCCCGGCGCGGCATACGCCGCCTCCAGTGCGGAAGAGAGCTCCTCTGCGTTCTCGACTTTGCACGCCGGGACTCCCATACCCCGTGCCAAATCACAGAACTCGAGCTCGGGGTCGGAGAGGTCGAGCAGCCGGCGCGCTCGCGGACCGCCGGCGTCTGCGCCCACCCGGTGAAGTTCGATGTTCAGGATGGCATAGCTCCGGTTCGACAGGACCACGGTCGTCACGTTCAGTTCCTCGCGTGCCTGGGTCCAGAGCGCCTGCAAGGTGTACATCGCGCTCCCGTCGGCCTCGAGGCACAGCACGGGGCGGTCCGGTGCCGCCACGGCGGCGCCCGTCGCCATCGGTAGCCCGAGACCGATCGCCCCGCCGGTGAGCGTGAGCCAATCGTGCCGCGGACTGCCGGCCGTCGCTCCCGCCACGAAGAGGCCGGAGGTGTTGCCCTCGTCGACCACGACCGCGCCCTCGGGAAGGGTGGACCCGATTGATGCCGCCAGGGTTTCTACGTTGAGCGGGCCCAGCGGCTTATCCGGCCGGCTAGCGGTCGCCGGCAGCATGGCGTCAGCCGGGGCGTCGAGCGCTTCGGCCAGAGACTCGAGTACCGCCGTTGCGTCTTCGCCGGGACGAGCCAGGGTGTGAACGCTGCAGCCCTCTGGGACGAGGTCGCTCGCCTTTCCCGGATAGGCGAAGAACGAAACGGGCGACGCCGCGTCGACCAGCACCAGGTGGCGTACGGCCTCGAGCTGGTCCTGCGCCATTTCGGCGAAGTATCCGAGGCGATCGACCGCTGGGAGTCCCGCCCCGCGCTCGAGCCTCGCCGGGAACGTCTCGCCGAGTAGCGCGGCACCTGAGGCGACGGCCACCCGGCTCGCCGCCCTCAGACCGGCCGCCCGCAATGAGGTGCCTCCCAGCAGCAAAGCCGCCTTCTCACCCGAACGGAGCGCCTTGGCCACGTCGTCGACCGCGTCCTGTGGCACAAGGGAGGGACGCCCCGGGGGTCGGGGCGTCGCGGGTCCCCGGGCCGACTCGGACCACGAGGAATCCGCGGGAAGGACCAGGGTCGCGACGCACCCCGGCGGCCCGAAGGCGGCGGCCACCGCCTCAGCGGTGTCGGCCGCTACGTCGTCGGGCTTCACCGTGCGGCGGTACCAGCCCGAGACGGTACGGGCGACGGACGCGATGTCGGACTCGAGGGGCGCGTCGAATTGGCTGTGGTAGGTCGCATGGTCGCCGACGACGTTCACCACAGGCGTGCGGGCTCGACCGCGCGTTGTGCAGGTTGGCCAGCCCGTTCCCCAGTCCCGGTCCGAGGTGTAGAAGGGTGGCCGCAGGACGCCCTGCCACACGGCCGTACCCGTCGGCTGCGCCCGTGGCCACGCCCTCGAAGAGGCAGAGCACGGCCCGCATGGCCGGCACTTCGTCGAGAGCGGCCACGAAATGCATTTCCGAGGTGCCGGGATTGGCGAAGCACACGTCGACACTCGAGTCAGTGAGGGTCGAGATCATGGCACGGGCCCCGTTCACGAGCGCACCGTCCCGGAGGCTTCGGCCGTTCCCGGCATCCGGCCCGGACCCAGGATCCCGCTGGGATCGAAGGCCGCCTTGATAGAGCGCATGAGTGACAGCAGCGCAGGGTCGACGGTCTCGACGAAGTACGACATCTTCGCCGTCCCGATGCCGTGCTCACCCGAGATTGCGCCTCCGGCCTCGACCGCTGTCCGGAAGATCTCACGGTTCAGGTTCCGCCGCGCCTCGGGGTCGGGCTGGAAGACGGCCAGGTGGACGTTGCCGTCGCCGACATGGCCGCACCCGCTCACGAAGGAGCCATGCGACGCCGCCAGTTCGGCCACCGCCGCCAGGTAGTCGGGGATCGCCGCCCGAGGGATCACGGCGTCGATGATGTCGTCGGCCCCGGACGCTTTGGTCACGAAGAACAAGCGTTCCCGGGCAGTGATCAGCGCCGAGCCGGCGTGCGGAGGCAGCACGTAGACATCGAGTGCGCCGAGGTTGCTGAGAAGCGTCCCGAGCTGCTCGACGTCCTCGTCGAGTCGGGCGATCGAAGTTTGCTCCAACACGACCACGAGATAGGCCAGCGCCGCCTGCTGCACGGACTCGGGGATCCCCAGATCGAGCCCGGCCGCCTTGGTGATGGCGCTCATCACGAGAGCGTCCGCGTACTCGAGGATGGTCGGGTCGACGCCGCTCGCGACGATGCGTGGCACCGCGTTCGTCACCTCGGGCAGCGTGGCGAATGGAGCCAGGACGGTGGCCGTTTCGGTGAGGCGTGGCTGCACCTTGACCGTGACCTCGGTCGTGACTGCCAACGTGCCCTCCGAGCCGACCAACAACTGGGTCAGGTCGTAGCCCGTCGACGATTTGACGAACTTCCCGCCGGTCCGCAGCACCGTGCCGTCCGCCAAGACGACTTCGAGGCCCAGCACGTGGTGGCGCGTCACCCCGTAGCGCACTGCCCGCATGCCTCCGGCATTCGTCCCGACGTTGCCTCCGAGCGACGCGCTCTGTTCGCCCGGCGAGACTGGGTAGACGAGTCCAAGCGGAGCCAGACTCGCGTTCAGCTGTTCCAGCGTGACGCCCGGCTCGACGACGGCCACCTGATTGTCTGCATCGACCTCGCGGATACGGTTCATTCGGTCGAACGCCAGCAGGATCCCCCCTGCGACCGGCCTCGCGGCACCCGACAACCCCGTGCCGCTCCCGCGGACCACGACGGGTACGCCGTTTTCGCTTGCGATCCGGAGCACCTCGGCCACCTCATCGGTGGACCCGGGAAGCACCACCGTCAGCGGGACGACGGGCTCGAGGCCGAGCGTCTCATCATGGGTGTAATCGGCGTGCACGGCGTCACCGGTCAGCACGTGTGTCTCGCCGACCGCCTTGCCCAACTGCTCTAGAAGCTCGGACTTCATCCCCACCCCCGGGTTCGAACGGGTGGCCCCGACCTTATCGGTCCTGCGTCTCCCCGCCGTCGTCGAGCCGTCGGCGCAATTCGGCCACCCGAGCGGACACCTCGGACGCTGCCGTCGGCGCTGCTTCCTTCTCGAGTCGACCGATGGCCCGCTCAATCGGATCGAGCCATGGGCTGGGGCCACGCGTCGCCCCGTCGGTGCTCGCGAACCAACTGCACCAGAGCTCCTCTTCGGCCCTCGTCAGCGCGACGTAGAGCAGCCGCCGCTCCTCTTCGACGGCGGCTTCCGTCAGTGCGGAACCGATCGGCATGAGGCCGGCGTCCAGCCCGAGGACGATGACGGTCGGCCATTGCAGTCCTTTCGCTCGGTGGAATGTGCTCAAGACCACCGCGTCCCCGTCGTCCCGCCGCTCAGCCGGCCCGGCATCGCCGGTGCTACGGATCCCTTCGCGCAGGTCGCTCGCCGGTCCCAGGTCCAAGCCGGCGATCCTGCTGGGCACCTGCGCCGCATCCATCGCGGACTGCACCTTCGCCAGCTGCGCATTGGTGCGGGTCAGCACTGCGATCGACGACCAACGACGGCCGGGAACGCGCGACATCTTGGCGCGCATCGCCGACCACGCCGCCTCAGCGCCGTCGTCGTCGTGCGCCACCACGGTCGGCACAGGCCCGTCGACGCGCGTCGTGGCCGGTGCGACCACTTGACCCGATCGGGCGCCGTCCTGAAGCACCGCGGTCGCCACCGCCACGATTTGGGGCGTGCATCGGTGGTTCTCGTCGAGGCGGATGACGCGGGTGCCGCGCAGGAGCTCGGGTAGGTTCCCGAGGAGCGCCGGGTCGGCCCCGTTGAACGCATAGACGGACTGGTTCGGGTCGCCGACGACGAAGAGGTCCGGCTCGTCGCCGAGCAGGGCGGTGAGGAGGCGGAACTGGGCCGGGTTCACGTCCTGCATCTCGTCGACGAAGAGATGCCGGGTCCGCCATCGCACCCCGTCTGCGAACCCGGCATCGCCGGCCAGGGCATCGGCGCAGGCGACGATCAGATCGTCGAAGTCCAGCAATCGTCGCTGCGACCGCTCGGCTTCGTACCGGGCATAGGCATCGGCCACCTGCTCGGTGCTCATGCCGCTGCGCCTCCGGTACCGCCTCGCCTCGGCCTCGTAGTCCGCCGGGGCGACGAGGCGGGCCTTGGCCCAGCCGATCTCCCCGTCCAGGGCGCGGGTGCGGCGGGTGTCCCCCGAGGTGACGTCGGCCAGCAACCGCCGTCGGTCCGGCAAGAGCTGTGGAAGGGGCCGCCCTCTCAGTTCTCGGTGCTCGCGCAGCAGACCCAATGCGGTCCGGTGGAAGGTGCCCGCCTTCACGCCGGAGACACCCAGGGACCACAGCCGGGTGCGCAGCTCTTCGGCGGCCTTCCGACTGAAGGTGGTCACGAGAGTGCGGTCGGCGTCGATCGACCCGTCGCGCGCCCGGCGAGCCACCCGTAGCGTGAGGACCCGCGTCTTGCCCGCCCCTGCACCCGCGACGACACAGAGGAGGCGCTCGGCCGACTCGATCGCCTCGCGCTGCGCCGGGGTCAGGCGCGCGGCGCCTGGGAGGGCCTCCCAGGTCTCACCGTTGAGCGTGGTGGCCACACCCGCAGGGTACCGAAGAGGTGCGCGGCAGGCACGGCCGTCGGGTTCCGGCCGGGCGCCGCGGCGCGGCCGGAGGGCCACCCGCGGGGCCGGTCACCCCTAAGACGGATCGACTAGAGCACCCGGTGGGTGCGCAGAAGGTTGCGCCTGGTGTGGCGGGAGATCGCGAGGTCGACCAGCTCCGTCATGACGGCGCCGAACGGCATCCCTTCGGCCTCCCAGAGCATGGGAAACATTGAGATCGGGGTGAAGCCCGGCATGGTGTTGACCTCGTTCACCAGCACCTCGTCGCCCTCGCTCAGGAAGAGGTCCACGCGGGCGAGGCCCTCGACCCGCAGGGCCCGGTAGGCGGCGGCCGCGACGTGTTGGACGTGGGCGAGCTGCTCGGGGGTCAGATCCGTTGGAGCGATCGTCTCGGCTAGCCCCAAGAGGTACTTGTCCTCGTAGTCGTAGAACTCTTGGCTGGCGATGATCTCTCCGGCTCTCGAGACGCGCACGTCTTCGTTGCCCATGACCGCCACCTCGAGCTCCCGGCCTGCGACGAACTCCTCCAGGATGACCTGGTCGTCGAACTCGAACGCCGAGTGCACGGAATCGCCCAAGGCGGCGGCATCGGACACCTTTGCCACCCCGATCGACGACCCGAGGTTTGCGGGCTTGACGAAGAGGGGCAGGCCGAGCGCGGCGAGCGCCTCCTCCATGACCTCCACGGACCACGCGGACCGCGCGACGAGACGCCATGCCGAGACGGGGAGACCATGGTCGTGCAGCACCGACTTGGCGATGCCCTTGTCCATGCACACGGCCGACGCCAGGACACCGGCGCCGACGTAGGGCACCCCGAGACCCTCGAGGTACCCCTGGATGACGCCGTCCTCGCCGAACGGACCGTGCAGGACCGGGAACACGACTGCGCCCGGTACCAGCGCCGCGTCGAGGTGCGCCAACTCGGTGCCCGGGTCCTCATGGAGCAAATCGTCCGGAGACGTCAACGCCTCGACGTCGGCCGCGTCCTTGACGACCGAGCGCGGCGTCGACCCACCGTTTGTCGTGGGTGAGCCCGACGGCCCTCACCGTCCAACCGGCGTCGAGCGCCGTATGGACGATCCGGCGCGCCGATATGCACGAGACCTCGTGCTCGGCCGAGGGCCCCCCGTAGACGACCACCACTTCTGGAGCCGGAGGCATCGACCGAGGCTATCCAACCATTGCGTGTGATCAGCGCCAATCGCGACGTGGGATCATCGGTGTGTGCGGTTCATGACGGCCGAGCTCGGCGCCCACCTGGGCGGGACCGTGGTGGGTCCCGACGTCACGGTCGAGGGGGCGAGCATCGACTCGAGGTCGTCAAAGCCCGGCCAACTCTACGTGCCCATCGTCGCGGAGCGCGACGGTCATGACTTCATTCCGGCCGCGATCGCAGCGGGTTGCCCGGCGTACCTGACGTCGAGAGAATTTGCCGGTGCCACAGCTGTCGTGGTCGATGATACGGCCGCGGCGCTCATGCGCCTGGGCGAGCTCGCCCGAGGACGCATCAGCGGCAGGGTGGTCGGCATCACCGGGTCTGTCGGCAAGACGACGACCAAGGACATCCTGGCCCGATGTCTGTCGTCGACGTTCCCGACGGCGGCGAGCGAGCGGTCGTTCAACAACGAGCTTGGCTTGCCGCTGACATTGCTCAACGCACCCGAGAGTGCACAGCAGGTCGTGCTGGAAATGGGCGCCCGCGGCATCGGCCACATCACACGACTGCTCGGTGTGGCTCGCCCAGACGTGGGGATCGTGACGAGCGTCGCTCTGGCCCACGTCGAATACTTCGGCGACCTCGACGGCGTCGCCCGGGCGAAGGGTGAGCTCGTGGCGGGTCTGCCCCCCACCGGCGTGGCAGTGCTCAACTTCGACGACGCCCGGGTGGCGCGCATGGCCGATTTCAGTCCATGCCCGGTACTCGGCTACTCGGTACTCGGTGACGCAGTTCGAGGCGACGCGGCACACGCTGGGGCCACAGTGCGCGCCCCGGCCGAGGTGTGCGCTGAGAACGTGTCGCTCGACGGGGAGCTTCGGCCGAGCTTCCGGTTGGTGACGCCGTGGGGAAAGGCACAGGTGGATCTCTCGCTCCACGGCGTGCACCACGTTGGCAACGCATTGGCCGCGACTGCGGCCGCTCTCTGGTGCGGCGTACCCCTCGAGGCGGTCGTGGCGTCACTGGCGGACGTTTCCGCATCACCGCTCCGAATGGAGGTCCGGCATCCGCCCGGCGGTCCGACCCTGTTGGTCGACTGTTACAACGCGAACCCCGCCTCCACCGAGGCGGCGTTACGGTCGTTGGCCGCCCTTCCCGCAGCGCGCCGCATGGCACTGCTCGGCGTGATGGCTGAGCTCGGGGCGGAGACGGCATCGGAGCATCTCCGTATCCTCTCGGTGGCCGCCGCGCTCGGAATCGAGGTCGTGGGGTACGAGACCGAGCTCTACGGGGGACCGTCCGTCGACGGAATCGACGAGGCGGTGGAGTTGCTCCGCTCCACCGATGTCACCGATGCCGTATTGGTCAAAGGCAGCCGGGTGGCCCGGCTGGAGGACGTCGTCGGGGCGTTCGACGGTCAGTCGCCGTCGCCGTCGCCGGCCGCCGGCCCGGTGGCGTCGACCAGCACCCGTGAGGAAAGTTCGCCGTAGAGGGTCTCGGTCCGGGAGGACGGCGAGCTTCCGGGGTCCAGCTCGTCGATGCGACGCTGACAGTCCAGCCACTCTCGTCGAAGCCGTTCGGCGTCACCCTCAGCCGCCGCTACCTCCATGGCCGACCGTGACAGGGCTTCGCTGTAGGGCTCGACAAGCCTTGCCCGCTCGAGGCCTCGGCGGGCCAGCTCGTAGTGGCCCGCAGTCGCGGCCAGCCGGGCCAGGGAGCAGGCGGCGTCGACCAGCACGGCAGAGATTCGCCCGCCGTGGCCTTCGGCCTCCCACCAGGTGTAGCCCGCCAGGGCGTGAGCCAGCGGTTCGCTCTCCACGAGCTCCAGGGCAGCTCTCAGGTACGCCATGGCGAGCTCGGGATCTTCAGTGCGCTTTCCCTCGTCGACCAGGGCAGCCGCTCGGTGTACGTCGACACTGACATGCTCGGACACCTGATAGAGGCCGAGACGGGTCGCGGCGGGGAACAGTGCCTCGCCATACGCGTCCGATCCCATTGCGCGCCGTGCCGCGTGCGCCGTATTGAACAGCGTCTTGGAAGCGGCGTCGGCGTCCGACGAGCCCAGGACGCGGGTGCGCAACCGGTCGCTCGTCACCGCGTCGGGATGGTGAAGCGCCAGATAGGCGACCAGCTCCACGGCACGCCGGGCCCGGTTCGGCGGGAGTTCCTCGCGCAGTCCGTCGAGTCGCGGCGACGAAGTGAGCAGGCGGACGTCTACTGCGCCCGGAGAGAGCGGGGAGGAGCCGTGGCGTTCGACCCCTTCGACCCCTTCGCCCGTGTCGACCGCTTCGACCGCGTCGACGATCGGATCGAGGTTGTCGTCATCGCGCGAGGTCAGCTCGTAGAGGGTCCGGGCCGTCTCGATGCCGAGGAGCTGGGGCCGGACCACCCTCCCGATCGGATGGATGGAGGCGCCGTGGCGATCGACCAGCACGGTGAGGTCGCTCGGGGACACCGGCTCGGTGGTGACGACCGCCACCGAGTCGCGCCTCCGACGACTGAGACAGGACGGGTCACCGAAGAACACCGCCTGGTCCACCCGTTCGAGTGCCGGGTCGTCTGGGTCGTCGGTCACCGCCACGAGTTCGCACCATGACCACGCCTCCTGGCCGGCCCGCGCCGCCTGGCAGAGCGAGTCGGCCGACTCGCCGAGCACCGGCAACACTTCGCCGGGCTGGAGGGCCACGAGCCAAGTCCCGTCGTCGTCGGTGCCGATCGGGAGCGCAATTGGTACCGCGGGATAGAAGGGCTCGACGGCATCGAGCCGGTCGTGCGGGATCTCCCAGCGGTTCCCGTCGCTCGATGGGTCGAAGCCCTCTGGCGCATCTTGGTCCGGCATAGAGAGGACGAACGCGACCCCCTTCGGACCCACGCACACCGCTCGGATCTTCGTCGCCGCGTTGTCCAGATCGTGGAGAGCCCGCCCGAGCATGCGGTTCGCCGCCTCGAAAGACTCGAGCGCCGGCAGGCCCTCGAAGCGGCCAAGGAGCGTCGCCGCATCAGTCGCGTCGTCGGAGACTGGTCGCCATGGAACACCCGAGAGTCGATTCGCCTCCCTGCGACGCCTCGCCCGCCTCGCCAACGCCGCACTCACGATGGAGCCCAGGCCCAGTGCCACCAGCTCCGGCAAGTGATCACTGCCGTGTCGCGCGTCACCGACGAGATCGTGCGGTGTGTGCCGCGAGCCCGGCGGCAATCGGAGCCGCCACCCGGCTTGGATGTGATCGGGATCGACGAAGCGAGCGCCGTCGGGCATGTCGGCACCGAGGTTCAGAGCGGCGATCGAAGTCCAGTCCGCCCCGTCGCCCGATCGTCCGTTGGCGATGCTCCAGAGGCTCTCGCCGGGCCGCACGAGATGGATGGCAAGCGCGAATGGATCAACCTCGTCTACGGCAAACCGAGTCGGCGCCGTGTCGACCTGATGGGTGGCAGCAGCGACGTGGGCGCCCGACACAGCTTCGGCACCAGCAGGAGACGTCAGCACGAGAGGAGCGCCGACGCTGGTGAGCGTCAGGATGCCGAGTGCGATCCGGGCCGCCAGGCGGTCGATGACCGAAGCCCCGACGGGAACTCCCACGGTGCCGCGCCGCACGTGAACGGTCACGCCCCGCACGAGTTGGGCGCAGCAGAAGGCCCACGCCACCCACGCCGACAACACGAGCGCGCACAGAACATCACGGCTGTCGGGACGCCATGTGTGTCCGAGGCCACCGCCGAGTGGGTTGCCGACCACGAGGACGAGGACCGCCGGGACGGCGCAGAACACCAGCCCGGCGGCCACGGCCGCTCCGAGCGCGTCGACCAGACGTCGGCGAGCGGGTCGTCCCGTCTGGGCCGGCCTAGCCACCGGCGGGCCCCCAAGTGATCGTGTAGGTCAGCGCGGCCGACTCCGAGGACGGCTCGGTCACCGTGGCCGTGCAGCCCCCGGATGCGTTCGGGAGCGACGCCTCCATCCCCGATGTCCCACCGACATCGTCGCCGCCACTCGGGCACGAGACCGACATCGACAGATAGGTGTCGCCGGACCACACGACGGAGACCACCATGCTTCCGGCGCCCGTGAACCCGTATTCGTTCGAGGCTTGGAGCGGCGGGTCGAGGTAGCCCTGCGTCTCCGTGCTGTTGGCAGGCTGCGCCGGTGGCTGAGCCTCCGTCTGTGCCGGGAGGGTCGTGGTCGTGGTCGCCGCAGGCTCGACCGAGGGAGTCGTCGAGGCGGACGACGTTCCAGTCAGCACGGATCCCGACGCGGGACGCGCGGTCACTGCGGACGTCTGAATGGTCGTCGTGGTGGTCTTGCTGGATGACGAGGTGGTTGTGGTTGTGGTGGTGGTGGGTCTTGTCGTCGCTGTCGTCGTCGGGGTCGTCTGGGGTACGCCGTGCCCGCGCTGGGCTCCAGGCGAGTGACGGTCTGCACTGTCCGCAGCCCTCGGCGCCCTGTGGCCGCCGCCGCTACCGCTCGAGGTCGCCACGAGGAGTGCCATGAGCGCGAGGGACACGGCGAGGATGATCCACCAGTTGGGGTTCCCCCGGGCAGCCGTGTTGGCCGTCGCTGCGCCACGATCCGAGCCCCCTCCCACCACGGCCGAAACCATAGGCAGGCGTCACCCGCCCTGCGTCGTCGCGATGAGTCGTCGCCGGCCACGGTCGCGGCGGGCGTAGAGCGCCCTGCGGTCGCGGCCGGTCACGGAGGCCAGCTCGGCAATGGAGTAGCCGAGGACGTGCTGGGCGTAGAGGATCTGGACGTCGTCGAGTCGCATTCCCTCCAGGTGCAACCCGATCAGGGTCTTCGTCAGCTGTTCCAAGCCCGTCTCACCGGTCGCGGCAGGCTCATCGACCTCGTCCGACCCCAACGGCTCCATGCGCTCCGACGTGTCCTTGCCTCGGAAGAGCTGCCGACGTTGCCGGCATCGCACGGCGGAGAGCAGGTCGAGGACGGCGAAAGGCCGATCCTGGCCGGACCATTCCTGGACGACCACCCAGGTGGTCGTCAGCAGCTCGGCGAAGAACTCGCCCGCGTCCTGCCACTCTCCTCCCTGACCCCAACGCAGTTTTCCGGCCACCCCGACCAGGCCGGGGAGGAGGGCCTGGACCAGCATCCGGGTCACGAACGGATCGGCGCCCGACTCCTTGAGGAGGACCCGGACGATGTGAGCCGCCTCCTCCCGCTGGCGGCGGCCCGACGCGGCCCGCATGTGTGCCAGGACGTCGAGGGGAGTGGGGCAGGGTGCGGGAACCCCGGGCGATCCGCGTACGAGTCGCTCCAGCACAGGGTCTCGGGTCGCCACCTTCTCCAAAGCGCGCACAGCAACGCGGGTCCGGCCGAGGGAGCGCCATTCGACATCCATCTGGTCGATGAGGGCGACGCGGGGTTTGGAGTTGGAGGTGGCCATGCCGGGAGGGTGGCTTGCATCGCTCCCCCGATCCCTCCCACCAGGGCGAGGTCACGGAAAGGGCGTCGTCGGCTCGGCGATTGACCAGGTCGGCGGTAGTGTGCCGCCCAATGGACATCGACGAGTTCTACGAAGCCGATCCCCGTCGCCGAGCCTCGGCCGAGCTCGAGATGGGTTCGGAGTGGCTCGACCTGGACGGTGTCCGGCACGAGCTCAACTATGTGGAGGACACGGGCGAGCTCTACGTCCTTCGGGAACCGTCGCCGCACGTGACCGAGGACCCCTTCGGCGGCATGCACGTCTCCGTCGCGCCTGGCTACGACCAGAAGATGACGGTGCACGTCATCGCCAACATTGCCGACAAGGAAGAGCTTCACCGGATCCTCGACGGCTGGCAGGAGCACATGGCGAGCGACGACGGTGCGCAGTGGCTGGGCGACCGCCTTCGGGCTGCCGGGGTGGCGGTCGGACCGCCGGGCGAAGTGATCGTCGACGACGGCCCGGACGGGCGGGCCTGAAGCTCTCAGCCTGGCGGCTCCAGGTCGAGCATCGTGGCCAGGAGCTGGGTGGCCAGGTTGTTGGTCGCCATGTCGGGCGCCTCGTCCACCACGTTCCGACCGAAGACCAGGTCAGAAAGCCGGTACATGATCACGGCGAAGCGGAACCCGGAGAAGACCTCGTAGAAGTAGACGTCCTGCATGGGACGCCCCATGAGCTCCCCGTAACGCTCGACTGTTTCCTCGTGCGATCCGAAGCCCGAGGGGCGAGGGACTCCCAACGGCTCCGTGAACTGGCGGTCGAAGTAGAGGTACCAACCCAGATCCATCTCGGGCTGGCCGAGGGAGGCCATCTCCCAATCGAGAACGGCGGCGCAGCGGAAGTCGTCCCAGATGATGTTGCCGATTCTGCTGTCGCCCCAGCTGAGGACGATCTCGCCCTCCTCGGCGGGTTGGTGTTCGACCAGCCACTGCCACGTCGACTCGATCACCGGCACCTGGAAGCCCTTCGTCGTCCAGTCCAGATATTCGCGGTAGTAGGACATCTGCTGCTCGATACCGGGCCGGCCCCGCTTGGAGTCGTTCAGCCAGTCGAGACCGTGGGACCGCCAGTCGGTGCGGTGCACGGCGGCCAGGGCCTCGATCCCGCTCCACCACATTCGCTCCTGTTCGGCCGGTGAGGCCTCAATGACCCATCCCTCAATCGTGTAGGGGATGTTGTCCGGCGGCACCTTGCCTTCGACGTGGTCCATGGTGAAGAACGGGACACCCAGGTACTGGGGATCCTCCTCGTACCACCCGAGTGTCGGGAGAGGAACGGTGCTGGCGCCGTCGGACAGGGCCTTCATCACCCGGTACTGCGTGGAGAACTGCGCGTCCATGAAGAGGAGATGCTCCGTCGGTGCCACCCGGACGACCAGTCGGCGCTCCTCGCCGAGGCTCGAGCGCGTCCGGCAGAGGATGGTCTCGTTGGAGAATCCGTTGGATGCGGGAGCCTGGACGTCGAAGACCTGGAGCTGCTGGTCGGACCTCGTCGCCAACCACCTGGTGAGCTGGTTGGCGACCTCATCGGGGTCGCGCTGGTCGATGTCGGGCACGGGTCGGGAATATAGCGAGGGTGGATCGACGGTGTGGCCAACATGTCGCACCTTGGCGGTATCGTCGCCGCCGCATGCTGATCGTGATCGACCTCTCCGAGTCCCGGATCCATCTGAAAGGGCCGGACGACTTCACCCGATTCTCGGTCGAAGTCGCCGGCGACGGCGACATCGACCCCCTCGTGCGCACGTCCGGGTTGGGTCGGGTGAGCGACGGCGGTGACCAGGTCGCCGTCGACCCGGCCGCCGTCCGCACGCTCGCCGGGCCTGCGGCCACTGACACGTGGGAGGAGGGATTCGCCGGTATGTGCACATATGCCGCCGGAAAGGGCTGGGTGGATCCCGAAGGCGGCATCCTTGCTCATGTCGAACGACGCCGCGACGAGGTCTGAGCGGTGCTGGACGAGGGCTGAATCACGCTATTTGCGCCAGAGTTGAGACATTCGGGCGTGAACTGTCGCACGCCCGCTACCCTTGGCGGCGGGGGCGTTGCCCCATGGAGCTCTGGGGAGGACGCATGACGATTCGGGACTACGACCGGCTGTTCATCGGCGGTGATTGGGTGGCTCCGGAGGGGACGCGGACGATAGGCGTGATCTCACCCGTCACCGAGGAGGTTGTGGGCCGCGTGCCCGAGGGCACGGAGGCCGACATCGACAAGGCGGTCGCGGCGGCGCGCCGTGCGTTCGATCACGGCCCGTGGCCGCGCATGACGCCGGTCGAGCGTGGCGAGGTGCTGAAGGCCGTCGCCGCGCAGATCACCGCCGAATTGGGCGACATGGCCGAAATCATCACGCAGGAGATGGGCTCGCCCATCACCTTCTCGGGCATGGGCCAGGTGCTGGCGCCGACCATGATCTTCAATTACTACGCCGACCTCGCCGGCACCTACGCCTTCGACGAAGTCCGCGCCGGCATGCTCAATCCGCAGGTGCTCGTGACCAAGGAGCCCGTCGGCGTGGTCGGAGCGATCGCACCGTGGAACGTGCCTCTCTTCATCGCCGCGGCGAAGCTGGCGCCGTCGCTCGCCGCCGGCTGCACCGTTGTCTACAAGCCGGCACCGGAGACGCCGTTCGACGCCTTCCGCCTGGCGGAGATCTTCACCGAGGCGGGGCTGCCCAAGGGCGTGCTCTCGGTGGTCCCGGCCGGCCGTGAGGTGAGCGAGCACCTGGTCACCCACGAGGGCGTGGACAAGATCTCGTTCACCGGCTCGGGCGTCGGTGGGAAGCGGATCGGCGGGCTCTGCGGTGAGCGGCTGAAGCGCTGCACGCTCGAGCTCGGCGGGAAGTCGGCCGCCATCATCCTCGACGACGCCGACCTGGCGACGACGATGCCGCAGCTGGTGCCGAACGCGATCATGAACAACGGGCAGGCGTGCATCGCCCAGACACGCATCCTCGCCCCCGATCGCGCTACGCCGAGGTCGTGGACGCTCTCGTGTCGTCGGTGTCCGCCATGAAGGTCGGCGATCCGATGGACCCGGCGACCGAGGTCGGACCGGTGGTGGCAGAGCGCCAGCGGGCGCGGATTGAGGGGTATCTCGAGTCAGGGTCGCGAGCAGGGGGCGACCGTGTCGCTCGGCGGTGGTCGTCCCTCCGGAGCGGAGTACGCCAAGGGCTGGTACGTCGAGCCGACCGTCTTCTCCGACGTCGACAACAAGATGCGCATCGCCCAGGAGGAGATCTTCGGACCCGTGCTCGTGGTGATCCCCTACGACGGCGACGACAACGCCGTCGAAATAGCCAACGACTCCAACTACGGCTTGTGCGGTTCCGTGTGGACGGGTGACAACGACCGCGGCCTCGGTGTGGCGCGGCGGGTGCGCACCGGGACCTACATGATGAACGCGCCGGTGCCGATCGACTTCTCGACGCCCTTCGGCGGCTTCAAGGAATCCGGCGTCGGCCGCGAGTTCGGGCCCGAAGGTCTGGAGAGCTTCCTCGAGATGAAGTCGATCGCCCTCCCGGCGGGGTACACACCGGGTTCCTGACCGGCGCGGATCCTCCGGGTCCGGGGACGGCGGAGAGCGAATGGCCACGCGGCGGCGCATGGTGGTGACCACGTGGCCCATGTGGGTCGTGGGGTTCACGCTGTTCATCGACGGGGTGGACCAGTACATCGTCCGCGGGAGCAGCGACCAGATCAAGACGGCCTTCGGGGTGGGCGACACCGCGATCGGCGTGCTGTTCTCCGCCTTCATCCTGGTGAACGGGATCGTGACGCTCCCGGCCGGGTACCTGGCCGACCGCTGGAACCGGACGCGGGCGATGGCCGTCACGATCGTCGCCTGGTCGGTGATCAGCGCGCTCGGTGGGTTGGTGCCGACGTCTGCCTTCGGCCTGCTCGTCGTGATCAGGGCGTCGCTCGGCTTTGGCCAGGCCGTGACCGACCCGTCGGGATCGAGCGTGATCGCCGATTACTACGGGACGGAGCGCCGGGGCCGCGCCTTCTCCATTCAGCAGTGCCTGAGCTACGTCGGGCTCGGGATGGGCCTGGCCATCGGGGGCGCCCTCGGGCCGCTCTTCGGCGGTCGCGGCTGGCGGCTGGCCTTCTTCGTGTCGTTGTTCCCCGGACTCGTGGTCGCCGCTCTGTGCTGGCGGCTGCCCGAGCCCAGCCGGGGGACGGCGGACCGGGCCCACGTGATGCACAGCGACGAGATGGAGTTGGCCGAGGGAAACGGTCCCCCTCTCTTCCCCCACGGTTTCGGGCACTTCGTGGGCGACATGGTCGACGGACTGCGCCGGGACGTGGGCACGATCCTTCGCATCCCGACCATGCGCTACGCACTGGTCGGCGTGTCGACGGTCGGCTTCGTCGTCACCGCGGTGGCGACCTGGATGCCGACCTTCTACCAGAACCAGCTAACCTCTCGCAGCAGGCGGCCAACGGCACCTTCGGCGTGTTGGCCGTCCTCGGCGGGATCCCGGGCACCATCGTCGGCGGGCGCATCGCCGACCGATGGGTGAACCGGGTCCTCGGGGCCCGGGTCGTGATTCCCGCGGTGCTCATCATGATCAGCGCCGCCCTCTTCATGGTGTCGTTCGTGCCGATGCCGTTCGCCCTTGTCTTCGTGGTGCAACTACTCGGGTTCTTCGCCGCGACGGCGTGCGTGCCCGCGCTTCGTGCCGGCCTCTCGGATGCCGCCCCGGCGAACGTCCGCGGGGCCGGATTCGGTGCCTTCAACCTGGCCTCGGTCGTCTTCGGTGCGGCAGCGGCGCCGATCGTCACCTCGGCCATCGCCGCCCAATTCGGCGACGACTATCGCACGGCGTTCCTCCTGATCCTCCCGATCGCCTTCTTGGGGGCGGCCTGCTTGATGCTGGCACGCAGCCACATTGAGCAGGACGCGGCCAAGGTGTTCGAAGCCGTCGCGCTGGCGATGGCGGCGCAACAGGCTCAGGATGCTGCACGGGAGGCGGCCGCGTCCTCTGACGCCCACTCCGGCGCGGCGGATCAGCGCGTGGATTCCGACGGCGAGACGTAGCCCGAAAGGGGCGCTCCGTCCCCCTTGACGTCCGCGTCGGTCTGGCTTCGCCCGACTTCGACCACGCTGTAACCCGTCCGGTCGCCGTCACCGTTGACGACGTCTGGCGCGTCGGCACGGCTGGTCGCGGCCGTCACGAGCGCGACGTGGACCGCGGTGACCGAGGCGGTGTCGAGCCCGTACACGGCGACGTCGCCTGGCTGGGGCACGTAGCGGGATCCTCCGGGGTGCCACGTCCCGTGGTCGACGCCCCAGACGTAGAAGCTGGCCGAATCCGCGTTGAGGTAGTCCGGGTGCAAGCCGGTAGTCCACCTGCGCACCAGCCTGCTTCCACACCCAGGCGGCGAAGTCGGCGCACCACTCCTCGTCCAGGTTGTCGTTGCCGCAATCGTCGTTCCCGGCGTCCCAGTACGCGCTGTACTTGTTGCAGTACGTGTCAGCCGGATCGGTGCGGTAGCCGACCTGGCTCTCGGCGACGGCCACGATCCGGGCCCGCAACGGGCTGAGGGCCGCGCCGCCGTCCGTTCTCCGACCGGCCACGACGACAGCGACGACAGCGACGACGGCCACCCCAGCAGGACGACCGCGACGGCGCGCCGGCGGCGCACCCGGCGTCGTCGTGCAGGGGAGGGATGGGGCGGCCACGGGGTACAAGGATCGCTCAGGGTAGCCGACGCGCCGGGGGGCAGCCGAGGGTCTGCGACAATGTCGCACCTCCGGGACGGCGCGTGTCGAGGCGCCGGCCCGTGCCGATTCCCCGAGGGGGTGGGACGCAGTGCAGGACGACGAGAGCGAGGCATCGCACCGCCGGCTGGCGTACCTGCCCGCGCTCGACGGCGTGCGTGCCTTCGCCGTGATCGCGGTGATGATGTTCCACGGCGGCTTCTCGTTCTTCACCGGCGGGTTCATGGGCGTGGACGCCTTCTTCGTCCTCTCCGGCTTCTTGATCACGTCGCTACTGGTGGGGGAGTGGCGCCAATCGCTCACCATCAAGCTCGGCGCGTTCTGGGCCCGCCGGGCGCGCCGCCTGTTGCCGGCGCTGCTGCTGATGCTGCTGTTCGTGGCGTTCTTCGCCTCGGTGATCGTGCCCAAGGGCACCTACGGCGCGCTGCGGCTCGACGCACTGTCGACCCTGCTCTACGTGAGCAACTGGCACTTCATCCTGGTCGGGTCCAACTACTTCAACGAGACCGCTTCGGCGTCGCCGCTGATCCACACCTGGTCCCTGGCGGTGGAGGAGCAGTTCTACCTCATCTGGCCGCTGATGGTCCTCGGGCTGTTGCGCCTGACCAGGCGTCTGGGGCCCCTCTTCTTGCTGTGTTGCGTCGCCGCCGTCGCCTCCGCGGTCTGGATGTACGTGCTGTCTGCGCCACGCCGTGTCGATCAACCGGGCGTACCTCGGAACGGACACCCGCTCGCAATGCCTCTTCATCGGCTGCGCCCTCGCCGTCGGTCTGGTGTTGCTCACCCAGCGCGGCCATCCCGCGGGTCGGCTGGCCCAGGGCGAGCTGTGGCGGCCGGCCGGGGCACGGGGCCGCGTGCTGTGCGCAGTGGCCGGCCTCGTCGGGGCGGCCGTGGCGCTCGCCATGTGGGCCGTCACCGACAGCACCACCTCGTTCCCGTACTCGGGGGGGTTCTTCCTCGTCGGGTCTGGCCACCGCCGGCGTCATCGTCTCGGCCGTGGGCGCTCCCGCAGCCTGGTGCCCCGGTTCTTGTCCCTGACTCCGGTCCGCTACGTGGGCCAGATCTCCTACGGGCTCTACATCTGGCACTGGCCCCTTTTCCTCTGGGTCGACCACGCCCGCACCGGCCTCTCGGGCTGTCACTGTTCTTCGTGCGGGTGCTGGTCACCTTCGCTGTCGCCGTGGCCTCGTTCCACCTGGTGGAGCGCCCGATCCGCCGTGGGCACCTTCCTGCGTCAATGGCGGGCCTGGGTGGCCGTGCCCTCGGCGGTGGTGGTCGTGCTGGTGGCCACCGTCGCGGCCACGACCGGGACCACGGCGGTGGCGAGCACGACTATCCAGGGTCCATCGGGACCGGTCTGCCGTCGTCGACCAAGACGCCGGCCACCAGCGCGACCGCGGGCCCATCGGCGGGAGGTCACCAGCCGCCGGTGCGGGTGTTGCTCTTCGGTGACTCGGTGGCCCTCACGCTCGGGCTCGGGCTCGGCACCCCGCCGGACGAGGCCAAGTACGGCTACGTGCTCGTCCGACAACGGAATCCTCGGCTGTGGGGTGGTCATGGGCCCGAGCCGTCGAGCTGATGGGGGCGCGAGGCTCGGCGCAGCCGGCCTGCAACGGTTTGCCGGCGCCTCCGGGCACCCCCTGGACAAGCAGCCGTGGCCGATGCCAGTGGCACGGCGCCATGGACTCGTACAAGCCCAACGTCGTGGTTTGCTGGCCGGGCGTTGGGAGGTCGTCGACCGCGAGTACCACGGGCAGTGGACGAACATCTTGAACCGACCTTCGCCGCCTACGTGAAGAGCCAGCTGGAGTTCGGCCTCGTGGCTGGTGACGAGCGCCGGTGCACGCATGGTCTTCTTCACCGCGCCGTGCACCGACGAGGGCGAGCAGCCCGACGGTGCCCCGTGGCCCGAGGACAACCCGGCCCGGCTGGCCGTGTACAACCGGCTCGTGCGGGAGGTGGCGGCCGCGCACCCGAAGACGGACTCCGTGGTGGACCTCGAACGGGCCGTCTGCCCGGCGACACGTTCACCACGCACCATCCACGGAGTGGCCGTCCGTCGCACCGACGGCGTGCACTTCACCAACGCCGGGCGGCGCCGGTTGGCGCCCAGATCATGCCGCCGATCGTGGCGGCGGGCCGGGCGCAGCGCGGCCGAGACGGCAACGCCCTCCACCGTGGTTCCGTCAGGGGCCGGTACCGGGTGACCGCGGGTTGACGTTGGCAGCAGGCGACTGGGGGTTCACGTTGGCACCAGGGGACCGCGGGTTCACGTTGACGCCGGGTGACTGCGGGTTGACGTTGACCTTGGTGTCGGCCGAGACACACTGGGCCTTGAGCGAGGGGACCAGGTGACCCTCGTCGACCGTGGCGCTCTTCGCTGATCGTGGTCATGAGGGAGTTCCACGAGCCGTCGTCCGAGTTGGCGGCGGCGGCCAGCGGGAGGGCGATCCGGAGCTGCTGGTCTGCCTTCTCGCAGCAGGGAGCGACGGTCGCCGCCGGAGTACCGGCCAGCGTTGATCGACGTAGTCGGCCACCGAGCGGTGCACGTGTACGCAGGCCTGTTGGGCCAGGGCCTGGCCGCTCTGCGCCGCCACAGGCAGCTGAGCCCGGCCGCGCACGGCGATGCTCAGCGCCGCCGCCGCCAGAACCCGACGTCGAACGGGGCGGCGGGCCCGGTCCACCTCAGCCCAGCCAGCCTTCGGCCGACTCGAGCAGGAAGCGGCTCACCGCCAGGGCGCGGTCGAAGACGTCGCAGAGCAGCTCCTCGCCGCCGAGGACCCGGGCCAGGGAGACCGGGTGGCGGGCCACGATGCTGAGCCGCCGCTCGGAGCCGTCGGTGGCGTTGGCGAAGGAGTCGATGGCCGAGACCTCGAGGGGCAGCTCGATGCCGCCGACCCCGGCCAGGTCGATGGCCAGGCGGAGCAGGTCGGGACCGCTGGGCAGCGGCGGGAGGGCCCAGGTGAAGGTCAGGGGGAAGTGGAACTCGTCGGGCGGCTCCTCCTCCTCGGAGAGCAGCACGACGGCGTCCTCGAAGGAGAGGAGGACCCGGGGATCGACGTCGAGGGCCAGATGCAGGTCGAGCGGGCCGCCGCAGCCCTCCTCGGGGTGCAGGTCGACCTCCCAGACCTGGCGCAGGGAGTAGGTCTCGACGAAGTGCCGCTCGTCGTGCACGTGGAACCCGTGGTCGACGGAATGGTCCTTCAGGTCGGCCACATAGCCGGCGACATCGATGGCTGCCACAGCGGGGGAGCCTAACGGACGTCCCGCACGGCCACGGCCGGTAGGGTGCGTGACCTCGTGGACGAGGACCGGCTGCTCGGGGTGCTCGACGACGCGGTCGCGCGCCGTGCGCGTCGCGCTGGACGAGCTGGAGGACTGGGGCCCGGCGGGCACCCGGCCGGGCCAGTACCGCCTCGACCTGGCGGCCGACGCCGCCGCGCTGCCCGATCCTGCACGGAGCCGGTCTGGCCGTGCTGTCCGAGGAGTCGGGGGCGACCGGGCGACGGGCCGTCCGGACTGCTGGCGGTCATCGACCCGGTGGACGGCTCGACCAACGCGCACCGGGGCATCCCGTTCTACTCCACCAGCATCTGCGTGCTCGACGCCGAGGGCCCGCTGGTCGGGCGTGGTGGTCAACCAGGCGACCGGCGATGCGCTACGCCGCCGTGCGCGGCGGGGGCGCCGAGCGCGACGGCGCAAGCCATCGCGCCCGTCGGGCTGCGCCGAGCTGCGCCGGGCCATCGTCGGGATCTCGGGCTTCCCCGGCCGCCATCCCGGCTGGGCGCAGTTCCGGGCGCTCGGCGCGGCGTCGCTCGAGTGCTGCGCCGTGGCCGAGGGGGTGCTCGACGCCTACATGGTGGTCGGGCGGAGCACGCTCTACGGCTGGGACTACCTGGCCGGACTGCTGATCTGCCGGGAGGCGGGCGCGGTGGCGAGCGAACGGGACGGGCCGGACCTGGTCGTGCGGGACGACGTCGCCGCGGCGGCCGATCGTGGCGGCGACCGCGGCGCTGGCCGAGCGGCTCTGAGCGAGGAGACTGTGAGCGACGGTACGACGCGACGCGCGCTGCTGGCCCGCAAGACCTGGCGCACGCTGGAGCCGCTGCACGGGATGATCTATTTCGTGCCCGAGGCGGCCGAGGCGTACGCACGCCTCGGGATCACCGGCCGTGCGGGCTACTTCGCGTCCCGCGCGGCGCCCGATGGGCGCGGTCGGCGGCCGAGGTGGTCGATCTCGACGTTCTTCAACTTCAACCCGGAGCTGGTGCGCGCCGCCATCCCGGCGTCGTGGGAGGTGGCCACCCCGACGCGATCTGGTCGCGGCGCGCTTCGAGGCGGTGGACGCCGCCTGCCGTCGGATCCTGGGCGACAGGTGCGTCGAGTCGCCGGAGATGGCCCGTGCCGCCGCGCTGGCCCGGACGCGCGGCCGAGGAGCGTCGCGGGCAGGACTCGAGGGCCGCCCGCTGGCCGCCGCCCACGCCGAGCTGGCGTGGCCCGAGCGAGCCGCACCTGGTGCTGTGGCACGCGCAGTCGATCCTGCGCGAGTACCGGGGCGACGGGCACATCGCGCTGCTGGTCGACGCACGGGCTGTCGGGAATCGAGGCGCTGGTGACCCACGCGGCCGCCGGCGACGTCCCGGCCGGCATCCTGCGGTCGCCACCCGGGGTTGGTCCGAGGAGGCTGGGACGCCGCCGTCGGAGTCGATGCGCCAGCGGGGCTGGCTCGAGCCGGGCGACGAGCTGCGCTTCACCGACGTGGGGCGCGGCACAGCGCCAGGAGATTGAGGACGAGACCGACGTGCTGGCCGCCGCCCCTTACGCCGCGCTGGGCGAGGAGGGCTGCGCCGAGCTGCGGACGCTGGCCCGCCCCTGGAGCAAGACGTTCTCCGAGGTACTTTCCTCTGAGTGCCGACGGCACCCGCTGCCGTCACCTACGCTGCTGCCCTTCGGGCGGAGAGCGTTCGGGCGCTTAGCTCAGTTGGTTAGAGCAGCTGGTTTACAACCAGCAGGCCGGGGGTTCGAGTCCCTCAGCGCCCACTCGGTTCTGTGGGGAGAGAGGGGCCACGGCCCCAGAACGACGACGAAAGGGCCGCGCAACGGGCGGAGGGGGACCAACGGGAGCAGGCGGGCGTCACCCGGGAAACGAGAAGGGGGACAGGGCGGGGGGCTTGGTGCTCGACGACCTCGAAGTTGCCCTCCGAGTGCGAGCGGCTCTGAGGTCGTCCTCGTCAACTGCGGCTCGTGACAGGCGATGTCCTCGTCGCTGAAGCGACCGGACGGCCTGATCATCTCCCAGGTCCACGAAAGCGCCGGTAAAGCTGTCGAGAAGTACCGTAAGCAGTTCCGGCAGCCGCCCGACTGGGCTTCCACCAGAGCAGCGCCGGACGCCCTGATTGTGGTACGGATTGAGTTCCGCTCACCTGAGCTTGCTGATCGGAGTTGCGATGCGAAACCGTTGGCGGCTCGTCCCGGTGGTGGTGCTGAGCCTCCTGCTCATCATGACGAGCCAAGCGCTGCTGGCGCCCTTGGCGACGGCAGGCGAGAGCGGCGGAACGGTGTCGGTCCCCGCGTACGGGATCGACACACCGACGGATGTGACCACCGGCCCGGACGGGGCGTTGTGGTTCACCAATTTCTACAACAACACCATCGGAAGAATCAGCACCACCGGAGCGGTGTCCAGCTACCCCGGCACCGGCATCGACGGTCCGCGGTCCATCACCACCGGGCCCGATGGGGCGCTCTGGTTCACCAACTACTTCAACAACTCGATCGGGCGGATCACCACCGCCGGAGTGATGTCCACCTACACCGGCACCGGCATCGACGAACCGTCGTCGATCACCACCGGGCCCGATGGGGCGCTCTGGTTCACCAACTCCGGCAACAACTCGATCGGGCGGATCACCACCGCCGGGGTGGTGACCAACTACACCGGCACCGGCATCGACTTTCCGCGGTCGATCACCGCCGGACCCGACGGGGCGCTCTGGTTCACCAACGAGACAACTCCATCGGGCAGGATCACCACCGCCGGGGTGGTGACCAACTACACCGGCACCGGCATCGACTTTCCGGGGTCGATCACCCCCGGGCCCGACGGGGCGCTCTGGTTCACCAACGTCAACAACAACTCGATCGGGCGGATCACCACCGCCGGGGTGGTGTCCAACTACACCGGCACCGGCATCGACGAACCGAAGGCGATCACCACCGGGCCCGACGGGGCGCTCTGGTTCACAAATGGGGCGAACAACTCGATCGGGCGGGTCACCACCGCCGGGGTGGTGACCAACTACACCGGCACCGGCATCAACTCGCCGGGGACGATCATCGCCGGGCCCGACGGGGCGCTCTGGTTCGACAACTTGAAACTCGATCGGACGGATCACCACCGCCGGGGCGGTGACCAACTACGCCGGCACCGGCATCGACTATCCATATGGCATCACCACGGGGCCAGATGGTGCCCTGTGGTTCACGAACCTCGACAACGACTCGATCGGGCGGATCACCACCGCCGGGGTGGTGACCTACTACACCGGCGCGGGCATCGACACTCCGGTCGTCGATCACCGCCGGGCCCGACGGGGCGCTCTGGTTCACCAACGAGGGGAACACATCGATCGGACGGATCACCACCGCCGGGGTGGTGACCAACTACACCGGCAGGGGCATCGACGAACCGGAGGGGATCACCACCGGGCCCGACGGTGCCTTGTGGTTCACAAATGGGGCGAACAACTCGATCGGGCGGATCACCACCGCCGGGGTGGTGACCAACTACACCGGCACCGGCATCGGCTATCCAGAAGCGATCACCGCCGGGCCCGACGGGGCGCTGTGGTTCACCAACCTCTATGGACCCTCGGACTACGGTCACGGATCGATCGGGAGGATCACTACGTCGGGAACGGTGTCGATCTTCAGGGGGTCAGGTATCACACACCCTGAAGGCATCACCGCTGGGCCCGACGGAGCATTGTGGTTCACCAATGAAAGCAACACGAACTCCTCGATTGGGCGAATCACCACAAGAGGGACCATCTCCATTTTCACCAGTAGCGCCATCGGCAACCCCGGATCGATCACCGCAGGGCCTGACGGCGCGCTGTGGTTCGGCAACGATGGCGACGTCGGGCGGATCACCACGTCTGGAACCGTCTCCACCTACTCCGGCCCCGATGTCCAACCAGATGGCATCACCACGGGTCCCGACGGGGCGCTGTGGTTCACCAATTACGACAACGCCATTGGAAGGGTGACCGTCCCGGCCCCCGCGCTGGCAAGTTTCAGCCCCACCTCGGGTGCGGTGGGCGCAAAGGTCACCATTGCCGGGAATGCGCTCGAGGACGCCAGCTCGGTGACGATCGATGGGGTCGCGGCAGCGATCAGCAAGGACAGCGCCACCAAGATCAAGTTCACAGTCCCGTCTGGAGCCCAAAGCGGCGAGATCGAGGTCACGACCCCAAGTGGCACCGGTGTCAGCGCCACGAAATTCACGGTCTTGAACTAGAGCGTGGGCGGCGCCTCTACGCCCGGACGACCCAGGGGGCGCCGTCTGCGAAAGGGCCCCGCCGAGCTGCTCCTCGTCGCTACAGTCCGGCCATGACCGGAGTGATGTTCATGATGTCGATCTCGCTCGACGGGTATTTCGAGGGACTCGACCGCGGGCTCGAATGGCAGCTGATCGACGGGGAACTGCACGCCCACTTCAACAGCTGGCTTCGCGATGCCGCCGCGTTCCTCGAAGGCCGAGTCACCTGGGAGATGATGGCCGCCTTCTGGCCGACCGCCGACGCCGACGCGAACCAGTCGCCCGAGGTCCGGGAGTTCGCCCCGATCTGGCGGGACAAACCCAAGTACGTGTTCTCACGGAAACTGCAGGAGGCCGGTTGGAATACGACCATCCTGCGCGAGGTCGACCGGGCGCAGATCGTCGCACTTACGCAACAACATGGTGGGGTGTTGGTCGTTGGCGGTCCCACGCTCGCGGCAACGTTCTCCGCACTGGACCTCATCGACGAGTACCGGTTCTACGTCCATCCCATCCTGCTGGGCGACGGTCACCGGCCCTTCGCCGGCCCGCCGAGCACGCCGCTGGCGCTCGAGGAGACCCGAACCTTCAGCAGCGGCGTCGTGATGCTCCGCTATACCCGCCTTCAGGAGCCGCCCGGCTGAACTTCGATCTGAGCGCGTGCGTCGCGCTCCGTGCGCATTCTCGGAGTGGTGCCGGAATCAATGGAGGCGGAAATAACTCCGGCCTGCCGGCTCCGGGCACAACTGCTGCATCCCGACCGGCGTGACGGCGCGCTCGACGTAGGCGAACTCGCGGGAGATGGCCGAGCTCGGCGGCGCCTTCGGCACTGCTGGCGTCTCAGCTGGCTTTCGTCTCGAATCGGGTCGCGACCGCGTTCACCGTCGGCGACGGTCCGCTCCGGGGGCTAACCCTTTCGGGCGGCCTCTCCGCGAAGTCTTTGGCGAGCGCAACTCAACGGACTGGGATCGGCCATGTTCATCTCCACCAGCTCCGCTCGCGCTGACGTTCGGTTGCTTGGCCGCTTGCTCGTGCGACAGGTCTGAGCTCCTCGGGACCCTTGCCAGCAGGCGGTGCGTCTGGCAGCATCGCGTCGGTAGGACAGCGCGCGGCGTACCGCGTCGGAGCGCTGTTCCTGAGCTGTGGGAGGCAACGATGGGCGAGACCTCACGTGCTGCCAGATGCCATAGGTCACCGATTTCGCAGCGGCGTAGTCGGCCGACGTCGGTACCTCGGTTGATTAAAGTGCTTCTGGCGCTCTGCGTACTCGGGGGAGTCGGTACGTCCCTCGGAGCCACGTCCATGGATCCGGCCGCCGCCTCGCCCGACGCCGTTCGGGCGGAACCGAGTCTCGGTGTCCAAGCAGTGCCGGGGACTGGCGCCCTCAACAGTGTTGCTTGCAACACATCGTCCTCGTGTGTGGCTGTCGGCTCAATCAATGGAGAGGGTGTCGTGGTGCCGATCGTTGGCGGGGTCCCCGGCTCTCCGCAAGTAATCGAAGGCATCGACACTCTGACTTCGGTGACGTGCACCGGCGCGCACTTCTGCCTTGCCGTGGGGACCGAGCCCTATACCGTTCCGCCCGGACGCATGACGACCATCGGTGTGGTGGTCGAGATAGTGGACGGCCAAGTGGTCAACGGAGCACCGATAGTAGGTAACGACCTTCCCGGGACCCTCGATGCGGTGTTCCCCAGCGGTGTGGGTTGTTCGGATATGACCCACTGCATCGCGGTCGGTAGTTCTACCTTTGAGGCCGGTTTCGGCGTTGACGTGAGCAGTGAGGGATCGGGGATCGTGCAGTCGATCAGCCCTTCGGGAATCAACGGCGTCGAGTGTGCAAAAGGCGACTGGTGTCTCGCCGACGGTCAATCGCTCGGGGGGCGGAGAGATGGCAAGTCGCTCGGACTGGCCGAATTCGTCCAGATCGTGAACGATCACTTCCGTATCGGTGCGAGCGTCAGTTTTTCTGATAAGACGAATCTCAACTCTGGCGCATGCCACGCAGACTCCGTGGAGTTCTGCGTCGTCGCCGGAGCTGACGGGCGCAGTGCCGAGGAGGGCGCCGTTTTCTCGGTGGTGGGAGAGTCATCTGGCTTCATGCGCGACGTTCCGGGCACGAGCACGTTGAACAATTTGGCGTGCTCGGGCAATTACTGGTGCGTCGCTGTCGGCCAGACAACCGCCGGAGGCGGAGCCATCGTCCCAGTGGGTTGGGAGACCCCCGCTGCGGTGAGGCCGGTCACCGGGATCGACGGGTTCGACGGTGTCAGTTGTCCGACGCAACAATTCTGCGTCGCGGTCGGCGCCGAAGGAAGTGGAAGCGCATCGACCGGGATAATGGACACCTTCCCGATCTGGGGCTGATCCCGTCGCTCGACGGGTGGGACAATTCCTTCACCTCGTGATCGAATCACGAGGACACGGCTGTCCGGACGAGGGAGCCATAGCTTCGGGTTGGGTTGGTTCGGTTCTACCGAAGTTCCGTTGGTCAGGTTGAGGCGATCGGCGAGAGATGCATGCGGCGCAGTCGCTTCGGATTCACATAGCCGTTCTCGGCGAACCACCGGGCGGAGTCCGACAGGGCCTCGAGGTGGGTCGCGACGTATAGCCGAGTTCGTGGCGTGCCCGCGCGTCGTTGAACATCATGTTGGTGGTCGACATCCGCGCCGCCTCGAGGGCGGCGAACGGCTCTCGCTTCAGTATCCGTCCCTCGACGAGCTGGGAGAGCGCTCCGACTCCCAAGCGCCAAGAGCCCTCGGGTACCTGCAGTCTCGGAGCGGGGAGGCCCGTGACGGCGGCGAGGCCGGCCAGGAAGGGGCCCATGCCCATGTTCTCCCCGCCGACGATGTAGCTGCGTCCGATCGCTCCACGCTCGAGCGCCAGAAGATGGCCGGCGGCCAGGTCGTCCACGTGCACGACGTTGAGCGTCGTGTCGACAAAGGCCGGGATCTTTCCGTTGAGGAAGTCCAGCACCAGCTTGCCGGTGGGCGTTGGCCTGACATCTCCCGGACCGATCGGAAAGGTCGGGCAGCACAAGCGAGACCGGCGCGCCCTGAGCGGCGGCGCGCAGGACCTCGTGTTCGGCGACGTACTTCGTCCTCTTGTAGAGACCGAACAGATGGGCGACATCCGCGTAACAGGTCTCGTCGGCCGCCTCGCCACGGGCGGCTCCGTCCAGTCCCAGCACACCGACCGTGCTCGTGTAGATCGATCCGCTCGCAGTCGACCGTGGCGGGCCGCTTCGAGAACGTTGAGCACGCCTCCGACATTGACGTCGTAGAAGTCCTTCGGTCGCGGTGCCCAGAATCGGTACATGGCCGCGAGGTGAAAGATGAACCGTGCGCCATCGCAAGCTTTGGTGACGAGCATCGCCGTCGCGCACGTCGACTTCGATCAGCTCGACATCGAGACCCTCGCAGGTTCCGTACGTCACCCGCCGGTTCGACCAGCGCGACCACCTCGCGCCTTGCGGGCAAGGAGCGCTCGGACGACTGCTGAGCCGATGAACCCCGCTGCCCCGGTGACGACGACCCGGTCGCCCGCGGTCGATCGTCGGGTCGGACGCTCACTGACCCACTGTGCTGGGCGAGGTGAGCCGACGGATCCGTTCCCGTTCCGTTCCGTTGTCGTCGCTCGATACGTGAGGCGGATCGTAGGCCGCGTCGGGGCGAGCCTTGCCGGACTTGCGCAGCGCGCCCTTTGGCCATGGTGCGACCGAATTCGAAGAGCAGCCCGGTGCCGCTGTGCGCGTCCTTGAGCACGTCATCGAGAGCGCCGACGAAGTAGTCGATCTCCTCCTGGCCGCAGATGAGAGGAGGCAGCAACTTGATGATGTTGACGTTGTCCGCCGCCACTTGGGTGAGAATGCGATGGCGGTGGAAGAGAGGCACCACCATCATTTGGGAGAAGATGGCCGGACGCAGGTGCTCGAGCGTGTTGAAGCGCCGGCGAAGGCCTTCGACTGTGGGGGCCCGAACTGCAGGCCGATCATCAAGTCCCTTGCCTCGGACCTCGTGGAACATCTCGTAGCGCTCGACGAGGGGGGCCAGCGCCGCTTCGAAGGCCAGTCCGCTCTGGTGGGCCCGTTGGACGATGTCCTCTTCGTCGAAGGTGGCCAGAGTGGCGAGGCCGGCCACCATGGCCAGCTGGTTCCGTCCAAAGGTCGTCGAGTGCTTGAGCGCCTTCTCGAGCGAGCTGTAGACCGACGAGAAGACGCGGTCCGTCGTCAGGACGGCGCCGACAGGGACGAAACCTCCCGACAGCGCCTTGGACACCGTGATGATGTCCGGCTTCGAGATCCCAGTGCTCGAAGCAGAAGAACTTCCCGGTTCGCCCGAGTCCGGTCTGCACCTCGTCGAGCACGAGCAGGGTTCCGTGAGATCGGCAGAGCTCCTGCAGCCTCGCTCCAGTACTCCGGAGGGGCCATGTACACGCCCTTGCCCTGGATGGGTTCGACGATGAAGGCCGCGACATCGCGTTTCTTCAGCTGCTCGGCGCAGGGCCTCGAGATCGCCGAAGGGTACGGACTCGCACCCCGGGAAGCAGCTGACCGAAGCCCTCACGGAACTCGGCGCCTCCGTTCAGCGAGAGCGCACCGGTGGTCAGCCCGTGAAAGGCGTGGTCGGCGAAGAGAATCCGGGGCCGCTCGGTGGCCTGCTCGGGAGAACTTGATGGCCGACTCGATGGCCTCGGCTCCGGAGTTGCAGAAGAAGACGCGGTTGATCTCCTCCGAGCAGCGGGCGACCAAGCTGCTCGGCCAGGATCCCGGGCAGAAGGGAGCAGTCCATCTGGACCATGTTCGGGAGGTCGAGGTCGATGGCCTGGTGGAGGGCGGCCTTCGAGCGCCGGATGGCTCCGACCGAGGGCGTAGACGCCGAACCCCGAGAGGAAGTCGAGATACCGCTCACCCTCGGCATCGAAGAGGTAGGAGCCTTCGCCTCGGACATAGAAGCGATCGAAGCCGATCGTCTTGAGCACCCGTCCAAGCTGGTGATTCAGGTGCTTCTCATGAAGCGCGTAGTTCTCCCCGTGCCGGGCTCGGAGCAACTCGCCCACATCGAATGCCATGCTTCTCCTTCACGACTCTGCACCGGATGTCCCCACAAGGTAGTGGCCGAATCTCAGGCCCGTCCGTCACTGAGAAGTGGGTGAACACGAAAACATTGCGTTCACAGGAGGCGACCCCCGCCGGGCCGGGCGGCGCGAACCCCGACAATACAGAGGACAGCGGCAACGTCATCGCGTCCAGGACCCGAGCGCGTCTTGAGGGCCGGAGCACTTCACAGGGCGTTCACGTCCCTGTGTGACACTCGACGAAGCTATAGGTCCTGATTGGCACGGGACAACGGATGCCCTCGAGCCGGTCGGCCTCCTCAGTCGGTGAAAGTGAGGCCGACGAGGCCTTCCAGCTCGCGGAGGGCCGCGTGCGGGTCAGTGACTTTGATGGTGTGCATCCCGAGGGATCGAGCAGGCTTGAGGTTGATCCCGAGGTCATCGAGAAACACGGATTCCTCCGGGAGCACGCCGATGGCTGCACAGGCGAACTCGTAGAAGCGCGGGTCGGGTTTGCGCACGCCGAGAACACGAGACTCCAGCACGGCATCGAAGAGAGCGTAGACCGACGCAATCTCCTCGGAAACCTCCCGGTCGGTCATGGTGAAGTTGTTCGTGAGACAGGCGGTCTTGTAGGCCGTCCCGCACGTTCGGACGGCAGAGACCATCTCGGGCCGTAACTCGCCCGCCAGTCTCGCCAGCACATCCCGGCCATCGACGTCGTGTCCGAGCGAGCGCGCCTCGGCCGCCCACTGCTCGCCGAACTCGTCCACCCTGAGTTCGCCCCGCTCGAGCCTGGCCCATGCGTTCGCGTCGGGATTGGTGGCATTCACCGTGCGGATGAAGCCGGGAGGGAGGCCACTGTCCTTCTCGAATCGGGCGAAGGCCTCGAACGGGCTCGTGGTGATCACTCCGCCGAAGTCGAACATGACAGCCCGGATCGTCTCGTGATGTCAGGCGACTCATCAACTCGCCGTAAGTCCGTTGTCCACCGTGAAGACCGCTCCGGTGACCGAGCGCGCCTCGTCGGACACGAGAAAGGCGAAGACGGCGGCGATCTCCTCGGGCTCGGTCAATCCACGGTGCCCTGCCATGCGCCGAGCCAATTCGGGATCGATGTCGTCAGGGAAAGAGATCGTGGCGGGAATGTCGGTGTTCGTGCCGGCCGGCGCGATGGCGTTGACACGGAGCGTGGTCTTCAGGAACTCGACTGCGAGGGACCTGGTGAGCTGGATCACTCCGCCTTTGCTCATGCAGTATGCGGCGGAATAGGGAACTCCCTGTAGGCCGGCATTCGAGGCGATGTTGACGATGCTCCCGCCGGTGTCGAGGAGGTGCGGGATGGCCGCCTGGGACAGGAAGAAGTACGCGTCGAGGTTGACGGCCATCAGGCGCCGGTATTGGTCCCGCGCCATGTTCGGAGTGTGCTCGGCGATGTAGATCCCGGCGACGTTGCCGAGGACATCGAGGCGCCCGAATCGTTCTACGCAAGCAGCGACCACCGAAGGACATGCGTCCTCATCGGCCAGGTCAGCTTGGTGTGCGACAAGCGCTCCGGGCGCCGAGTCCTGCGTCTGGTTCAGCCGCTCGCCGTCGATGTCCACCCCGAACACCGAGGCGCCCTCGGCGGCGAGGCGGAGGGCGATGGCGCGGCCGATGCCCGAACCGGCGCCAGTCACCAGTGCGACCTTGCCCTCGAATCTGCCCGTCACGTTCACCTTCTCATCACGCTCGCGGCACCGAAGCGGGGCCTGTCCCGGGTGGGACATTGGTCTGGGACTTGGGTCATTATGCCGCCCCAGGGTCAGGCGGTCCTGTCGCTGCGCCTACACGAAGTCGGAGCCTCCGTCCGCGTTCACGCAGGCGCCCGTGACGTAGCCGTTCCGCCGGGACGCGAGGTACGCCACGACTGAGGCCACCTCGTCGGGAAGCCCCGCCCGGCCGAGATCGGCCGGCTGATGGAACGTCGCGGTCGATCCAGGTCATCACGTCGTGGGGATCCGCAGGGTCGAGATCTTCCGCGGCGAACGTGTCCCTCAGATTCTCGGTGAAGCTGGCGGTCACGATGGAGCCGGGGCAGACCGCGTTCACCAGGATGCCCTCCGGGGCGAGCGACTTGGCCAGGTTCTTCGCCACGCTGGTCACTGCGGCCTTCGAGGCGGTGTACGCGACGAGGATCGGGCTCTGTCGCTGGATGGAGTGCGCCGAGAACATCACGATCCTGGCCCATTCGGCCGCACGGAGAAGTGGCAGCGCGGAGCGCACGCTCCTCACGCCGGACATCGTTCCCAGGGTGAACGCTTCGTCCCAACCGGCGTCGTCGAGCTGCTCGAAGCGCCCGGCGGCGGGACCGATGGTGTGCACGAGGATGTTGAGCGACCCCCAGCGATCCTTCACCTCGGAGAACCCGGCGTCGATGCTGGCCGGGTCCGTCATGTCCACGGAGATGCCCACCGCATCGGGGCTCCCGGCGCCGTGCAGGGCTTCCACGGTCTCGTCAAGTGCGCCCCGGCCTCGGGCCATGATCGCCACCCGCGCCCCGTCCGTGGCGAGGATCTCCGCAACGGCGCGGCCCATGCCCTTGCTTCCCCCGGTGACGACGGCCGTTGCTCCGGCGATTCCGAGATCCATCTTCAGCCTCCTTGTTCTGGTCAGACAGCGTCGTACGAGTCCAAGTAACGCGAATCGGCGTCACGTGTGAATCGGTGTGACGGAGTGAATCGGCATCACGCCGTGGATCGGCTCCGAACCTATCGAGGAAACCTCGCGCTCACCGCACGGCTACGCGCCGCGATGATAGCCAGCCGTTCTTCGGGGGCGACACGTCTCGTGCCCGAGGGGAGCCTCTTCTCGAGCCGTGAGAACGGAACGACCGTCGTCGTCGGCACCGGAGCGGTCTCGGTCCGGACGCAGCGCAGTATCACCGGTCCTGAGCCGTGTCCGGCGGTGTCGAGCCAATTGGCAAAGCCCGGGTCATGATGCGCAATGACGACTCGGACGAGGCCGTCGTCGTCGACTTCAGCCTGGTGCCCGTTGAGACTGCTCTGATGGCGCGCGTAGTCGATCGTCTCCCACCACGGATTGCCCGAGCGAGAAGCTCCAGTACAGGCCCTCGGGGTTCTTCGACCTCGACGACGAGCGCCTCGTCGGGGCCCAACTGCCATGACCCGATGACGGGCCGGTTCTCGGCGGCGGCGCCCATCGCCGTACCGTCGAGCGGCGGGAGGAAGGTGTTGGGGGTCTCGGGGCGGGCGAACTGGAGGAAGAACTCGAGGTTGGCCACCACGAAATCGCCCAGCGCGACGAGCTGGCGCGCCAGCACCGCCCGTGGGTCGACCGGTGCCCGTCGCTTCGGTGTCGTCTTTGACGCGCCGATCCGCTCGATCGACAAGGAGGAGGCCACCTCCGAGTCCCAGTCGTAGAAGAAGTGACGGACGACCAGCGCGGTGGCGGAGTCGGCCAGTAGGCAGCCAATTCCCGTCGTGGCGGTCGTCGACAGGACGAGCTCGACCTCCCCGTCGGGCCCGAGGTCGAGCTCGTCGAGCAGCACATTGGCCGAGGAGGCCATCCCGGCCATCGATTGGAGCCCGACATAACGAGCGGACCCGCGGTTGCCCCACACGCGGTACGACTCCCCGCCCCGGAGAGGCGCTCCGGTGTAGATGCAGTCGGGACAGTCCATGCCCCACTTGTAGACGTTGTCGACGGCCGATGGGCTTGAGAGCGAGCACCGAATCGGGCTGCGCGCGCAGCGCCTGGTCATTCCCATGCCGAGCAACATCAGGACGTGACGAATCCCTGCGGCGACGTCGACGGCGTTCCTCGTGTCGCTCCGGCTCAGGACGATCTCGGACGCTCTCTTCAAGGCGTCCAGGAGGTGGGACCAGGCAGAACCCGAAAGGAGGTCGTCGGCACCCGCGTCTCCCGCCGTCGCCGCTTCACTGACGGAATGGGGCATCCAAGAGGGATTGACGAACGCACCCGTCACCAGCGACCCTCCCCCCGTCGCTCGATGACCGACCGCTTCACGTGACCCCCCGAGATTCGGCGACATGGTGCCGCGTCGACGACGACATCGTCAAACCGCGGCGCCGAGACCGTCGACGACCACGCTCACGACGGCCACGGGCGATCCCCCGGTTGCCGGCACGATCGCGCGTAGCGTGGTGCCCACTCGCAAGGGCGGTTCGGGAGAGAGGCAGACGGGGCAGCCCATGGGTAGCAATGCGGTACCCACACTGGTGGTCATCGCCACGGTGGCAGTCGCCGCTCCGATCATCTCGGAGTTGCTTCGTCGCTACATCGAACTGCCCGAGGTCGTGATCCAGATCGTCCTGGGCATCGTCGTGGGTCCCTATGTCCTGGCCATCGTCCATCCGGACGCCATCGTGACCGCGCTGTCCGACCTCGGACTGACCTTCTTGATGTTCCTCGCCGGGGCGGAGCTCGACCCCGCCATCTTGAAGGAGGGCCGTGCCGGCTTGGCGGTCACGTCCTGGTTGGCCTCCCTGGCCATCGCCGTCGCCCTCGGAGCCGCCCTGCACGCGACCGGGCTCGTCATCGACACCGTCGTCGCCGGCGCTGTGCCTGACGACCACCGCGCTGGGCACCTTGCTCCCCATGCTGCGAGATGCCGGGGTACTTCGCTCCTCGGTCGGGCCGATCATCCTCTCGGTCGGTGCGATCGGCGAGTTCGGCCCCATCGTCGCCGTCGCGCTTCTCCTGACGAACCGGAACGCCGGCGTCACCCTCCTCCTCCTCGCACTCTTCGTCGTGGTCGCCGTCGTGGCCGCGACTGCTCGCCGCCCAGGTCCACCCGCCTCGCCTCGTCCGTCTGCTCCGGGGGCACCTGAACTCCACTTCGCAGCTCCCGGTCCGGATCTCCGTCCTGCTCGTCGTCTTGCTGGTGTACCTGGCGTTCGAGTTGAGCCTCGACGTCCTCCTCGGCGCATTCGCCGCCGGCGTGGTCGTACGACTGTTCATCGCGGGAGACGACTACACAGCCGTGACGAGCAAGCTCGAGGCCATCGGCTTCGGCTTCTTGATCCCGGTGTTCTTCATTGAGAGCGGTGTGGACTTCGACCTGGATGCGCTGCTGCACAAGCCGCGCGTGCTCCTCCTGGTGCCCGTCTTCGCCGTGCTCTTCCTCATCACCCGTGGGTGTCCCGACCCTTCTCTTCTTCCGTCGCGTGCTGGATACCGCCCAGCGACGCGCGTCTTGCCCTGCTCTCGGCGACCGGGCTTCCGCTCATCGTCGTGATCACGACGCTCGGGGTCGACGAGCACCGGATGAAGCCGCAGAACGCCGCGGCACTCGTGGCGGCGGGGATCCTGTCCGTTCTGGTCTATCCCGTGATCGGCCTCGGTCTGCTGCGCCGCCGCGCCGCCCTCGGACCGGCCGCGACCGACTTCCTGCCCGGGGAGGAGACCTGAGGGTCACCCCGGCCGGGACTGGCCGAGCCGGGGCGGGGGCTGGTGACGAGCCGGTCAGTCGTTGCCGGACGCCCGTGAACAGGCTGGGGTGCGGACGAGCGGGCGGCGTCCGCAGGAACGGTCGCACATGTCGTTCCAAGAGCTCCTCGACGACGTGCTTCGATGCGGGGTCGTCGACGACGTTGCGATCCTCGAGGGGGTCCTCCTCCAGGTCGAAGAGCTGGCACGGAGTCACGGCATCCTCGTCGACCACCAGCTTGTAACGGTTCGTCTCGAACGCGGCAAAGCCCCAGTTCTCGCTGACCGTTAGCTCACGTGGCGTCATGTCACTCGCCCCGGATCACCGGGAGCAGCGACCGCCCTTCGCTCTCCGCCACGTCGGGCGCGCCGGCCACCTCGCGCAGGGTCGCCGGCACGTCGAGGTGCTCGACGAGAGAGTCGACGACCCGGCTCGGACAGCCACCCGGAGGGCGGATGACCAGCGGGACTCGTACGGCGGGCTCGTAGAGCACGCACTTCGACATCAGACCGTGTGTCGCCTGCCATTTCGCCATGGTCGCTCGTGTAGACGATCCAGGTGTTGTCGAGCAGGCTCTTGCGTGCGCAGCGCGTCGACCATCGCCCCCACGGCGTCGTCGATGACGGAGATGTCTGCGGCATACGAGCGGCGCATGCCCCCGATGGCGTCGTCGGTCATGGAGCTCGAGTCGCAGAAGCCACAGGAACGAGTTCAGGAGTGCGCCGTATCGGCCCGTGCCTTCCAAGTCGGGGCGGCGGGTCGACCGCGGCATGGAGATGTCGACGTCCCGGTAGCGATCGAGTGCCTCTGCCGGCGCGTCCCAGGGATCGTGAGGTCCCGGAAAGCCGACGAAGAGGAAGAAGGGTTCAGGTCGTTCGTAGTGCTCGATCCACTGGACGGCTTGGACCCCGTGCCAGGTGTCGACGTACGAGTCCAGGGGTATGGGCATGGGCGTCGAATCCCACATCGGGACGCTCTTGGTGGCGTTTCGACCGTCCTCGTTCTCGCCCTGATAACTGCGCTCCCTGATGTGCGTCCGTGTAGGCCTCGAGAAGCCCCCGGTCCGAGAGGGAGTCCGTGTAGCGGCTGGGGATCTTGCTGACGAACTTGTCACCCGTCTCGAGCACCTCGGAGAATCCCAGTGCCTCCAGACGCCAGGCGAGGTCGTCGATGTGACGCGCCGCGAGATTCTCGTCCAGGTAGAGGTGCGCCTTCCCGAGCAGGGCGGTGTGGTAGCCGGCCTCGCGGAGCGCCCGGACGTAGGTCGGGCGTGTCGGAACCGATCTCTTCCCAGTTCGTGTAGACGCCATGGTCACGCACGTAGCGCTCGGTCATGAACGAGGCGCGCGACGGCATGCACAGCGGCCCCTGGCAGTGACGCGGGTGAAACGAGCCCCTCGTCGGCCAGAGCGTCGAGCGAAGGGGTCATGCACGCCGGAATCGCCCGCGCAGCCCAGCATGTCGGCGCGGTGCTGGTCCGACATGACCAGCAAGATGTTGGGTGCGGCCATCGGTGCCCTCCTCGTAATGCGACCGGTCGAGATGGGGCGGGTCGCGTCATTGACGCGCCGAGTTTCGAGTGGCCCGGATCGTACCAAGACATCTCCGGACCGACGGCAACTGCGACGAACGGGGCCGGGAGGTCGCGCGGCCAGAGGGAGCGCTAGTGATAACGGCGAGATAACTCCCCGCCTGTCCCGTTAACTTCCGGCCGCTGCCCGGACGAGCTGGGATCTGTTCGAGCAGCTAATGTCTTGGCCGATCGGCATCCGGCCGCGAGGTGGGCCGAGGAACCCGAGTTCACCCTGGCGTTAGCCTGGTTCGGCGGTGCCCGACGAGCGCGACGAGCGCGACGAGTTAAGGGGAAAGATTCTGCAGGGCTGCTCGCCAATGCGGCGTATTGCCACGGTCGTGGTCGGAGGCGGTGCTCAGCGCGTCCGCGGTGCTGACCGCGGTTCCGGTGTCCTCGTCGAGTGCCGGCGCTCTTGGGCCGATCGCTCGTGCCGGTTCAGGGGGGCCAGGGTTCCGTGCCCCCCGGCGCCACCCTCGTCGGCCCCACCCCGAGCAGCACGACGCTGAATCTCGTCGTGTCACTCCAACCGCGGGATCCGGCCGCGCTGGCCGCGGCGGTGCAAGCCGCGTCCGATCCGGCCAGTCCCGACTACCGTCACTTCCTCACACCGACGCAATTCGCCTGCCGGTTCGGCCCCACGCCAACCACCATCGGTGCCGTCGAGAGTGTCCTGAGGAGCGACGGGCTTGGAGTGGGTCCAGCCTTCCGCCACGGGACTGTCGATCCCGGTTTCGACCACGGTCGGTCAGGTGCAGTCGGCGTTCTCCATTCGGATCTCGACCTACCGGCTCGCATCGGGCCGCACCGGCCATGACGCCGACTCGCGCCCGCTGCTCCCCTCGAATGTCGCGTCGTGGGTGGAAGGGGTCCTCGGACTCGACACGCTCAACCCGCCGCAGCCGACCGACGAGCTTGCGCCTCCGAGGTCCAAGGGCTCGAAGATGGTGTCCGACGGCACCCCCTCGCTGGCACCGGGTCAACCCGCGCCGATCGCGTCGTGTGCCAGTCAGATCAGCGGCCAGACCACCAACGGCAATCTCGATGCCGTCGAACTGGCGCAGGCGTACTCGTTCGATCCGCTCTACAAAAACGCGGACTACGGCGCAGGGTCCACCATTGCCCTGCTCGAACTGAACGGCGGCTACAACAACAACGACATCAACACCTTCGCCGGCTGCTACGGCATCGCGCTGGGCAACGGTCAGATCAGCGCGAAGCCGGCGAACGCGAACACCGGAAGCGGGACCGAAGAGTCCGAGCTCGACATCGAGACGGCACTCTCCCTCGCGCCGAAGGCAAACATCGAGGTGTACGAGGGCGGGAGCGACAGCATCTATTCCGTCCTCTCGCAGATCGTGGACGATGACACGGCGAAGATCGTGAGCGTCAGCTGGACGAACGGCTGTGAAGCCTACGTGGGACGGTCCGTGCAGGATTCGGAGGCCACGCTGCTCCAGGCGTCCTCGCTCGAGGGTCAGTCCGTTTTCGTGGCGTCCGGAGACCAGGGTTCCGAGGGCTGCAACGTCAACGGCGAGACGGGTGCCTCGACGGGTTCAGACCCGGTGGCTCAGACGGTCGACCCCTTGACCGGCACGTTGTATGTCGCCAACCGTGGCGCCAACTCGGTCAGCGTCGACCGTGAGGGCACGGCGGGCGATCCGGGCGGATTCACCGCCGCGACTTCGGTCCCGACGGCATCGGGGCCCGCGGCAGTGGCACTCGACACCACGGACAAGAAGGTGTTCGTCGCCGACGCGACGGCCAGCGAGTTGACCGTCTTCGGCACTGCCTCGTGCAACGCGACTTCGACGAGCGGGTGTGGCTCGACCACCATCGCCAACTCGGGGAACCATCTCTCCGGCCCGCGGTCGATGGCTGTGAGCGGCACCACGCTTTACGTCGGGAATTCCAGCGGGACGGTGGCCGTGTACAACGCGACCACGAACGCGTACGTGACCAGCGTCTCCCTGCCATCGGCGACGATACCCTCGGCCATCGCCGTCGACTCGCTGAACGGGGTCGTCTATGTGACGGACAGTGGCAATGGCCGCGTCGAGTACTTCAGCGCCAAGACATGCAACGCCGAGACCACCTCGAGCTGCGCGACGACGCCGGCGACCATTGGGGTCGGCAACGACCCGGTGAGCCTCGCTGTCGACGACGCGGTCGGCAAGCTGTACGTGGGCAACGCCGGGAGCGGCGGGGTGACGGTGATCAAACTGTCCTCTGAATCGACAGAGACGACGATCCCGACGGGGGACCCGTACGGTCCCGGGCTCGTCCAGTCGGTCGCCTTGTCCCCGGACGGAAAAGAAGTCCTGGCCGTACTGAGCGACCTGAACTTCCCGGGGGACGAGCTGGCCACCATCAATCCGGTGTCGGACTCCATCAAGGCCACCGTCTATCTCGAGTCCGCCTCGGACACGGTGGGATCCCTCGTGTCCGACAGCAGCCGGGACTACGCGTGGGTCATCGACACCACCCAAGACCGCGACATCGTCCAGAACCTCAATCTCGCCGTCACCGACCCCGCCAGCCAACCCGGCGTCACCTCGGTCGGGGGGACATCTGTCTTCGGCATCGGGCCTCCACCGACCGAGGTGACATGGAACGACCAGCTGGACTTCGCCGACGGGGCCAGCGGCGGGGGCATGTCGACCGCGTTCGCTATGCCCGGCTACCAGGAGGCACTGCTCGGCAGCTCGGGCACCGGCCAGGGCCCGTGCTCCGGCGGAGTGTGCCGAGAGGTACCCGACGTCTCGGCTGACGCGGACCCGAGCACGGGCTACGTCGTGTTCGAGTCCGACCTGGCCGGTTGGTCCGAGTTGGGCGGCACGAGCGGCGCGGCACCGTTGTGGGCGGCCGTCCTGGCGGTCGTGTCGTCGGCGGACGGGACAACGAACGGGGACGGGGCTCTGAACGATGCCCTCTATGCGCTCGACTCCTCGACCACGACGTATTTCAACGACGTGACCTCGGGGAACAACGACTACAACGGGACGAGCTCCGGCCAGTACCCGGCGCAAGTCGGGTACGACATGGCGACCGGTCTCGGGACGCCGATCGCCTCGGCGCTGGCGACCGGGTTCAAGCAGATTCCGCTCGACGTGGCCGTTTCGGGAACCCAGCCCTACCAAGGCATTCCGACCTTCAGCGGCAAACCCGACTACAGCGGGACCGGCGCTACTCCTCCCGGCGTGACTGTCAACACTCAGGGCCTGACCTGTTCGACCGTGAACGGGCCGACGCCGATCAGCCCGAGCCTTCCGGCCGGCAGCGACACCCTGGTGTCGTCGTCGTGCGGCGGCGCCACCCTGAGCGGACCGAATGCCGCCAATTACGTCGTCGTTTACACCTCGGCGCCCGGTGACTTCGTCGTGGCTCCCGCTCCGATCGTCGTCGCCGTGAGCGGCTCCCAGAATTACGGCGGCGCGCCCACCTTCACCGGGGCGGACGACCCCCCGGCCGGGATCTCCGTGGGCACGGCCGGCCTGACTTGCGGCGAGCTGTCCAGCTCTGCCCAGATCTCGCCGAAATTGGCGGCGGGCGCGTACAGCGTCCTTCCTTCGTCCTGCAGCGGCGCGTCCTTGAGTGGGAGCGGCGCCTCCAACTACGTGGTGGCGTACACATCCGCTATCGGTGACTTCGTCGTGTCCCCGGTGGACCTCACCATCGCCGCGTCGAGCCAGACCATGGCCTTCGGGTCCCAAACGCCCGTCGTCAACCCGAGCTACCAGGGGTTCGTCAACGGGGACGGACCGGCGAACCTCAGTGTCCCGCCCACCTGTACCGCGGGTGCCACCGCGTCCTCTCCGCCCGGCCAGTACCAATCGAGCTGCACCGGAGCGAGTGACCCGAACTACAACATCCATTACGCCAACGGGACGACGACCGTGACTATCGGGACCCTCGACGTCGCCGTCTCGGGGTCCCAGACGTACTCGGGCACGGCGACCTTCGTCGGTGCCAACGGCCCGACTCCCGGGGTCACGGTCGACACCTCCGGTCTCACCTGCACCGAGGTGAACGGGGGATCGGAGCCGATCTCCCCGAGTCTCCCTGCTGGCAGCTACACGCTTGTGGCTTCATCGTGCGGCCCAGTCACGGTCAGTGGCCCGAACGCCGGGTTCTACAACCTGGTGCTCACCACGTCGCAGGGTGACTTCGTGGTCAACCCGGCGCCGATCGTCGTCACCGTCAGCGGAACGCAGACCTACGGAGGCCTCCCGTCCTTCTCGGGCAGTGTGAATTCGGCCAACCTGCCACCGGGCATCACGGTGAACACCGCCGGCGTGACCTGCGGCGACGTCGGGACGTCCACACCCATCGCTCCCACCCTCCCGGCCGGTTCCGACACCGTCGCGGGTTCGTCGTGCAGTAAGGCGATCCTCGGCGGTACCGGTTCCTCGAACTATGCCCCCGAGTACACGGGAGCCCCTGGTGGCTTCACCGTCCTCCCGGCGCCGCTCAGGGTCACGGCCTCGAGCCCGACGACCACCTTCAGTGTTGTGCCCCAGGTGACGGCCGGCTACCAAGGCTTTGTGAACGGGCAGGGAGCCGCCGTTCTGAGCGGGAA
Organism: uncultured Acidimicrobiaceae bacterium; assembly: GCA_963767195.1. Taxonomy (GTDB): domain Bacteria; phylum Actinomycetota; class Acidimicrobiia; order Acidimicrobiales; family RAAP-2; genus Bog-473. The sequence goes on from CAVYDA010000005.1 coordinate 404,572, forward strand.
GCTCGCGTGCACTTCCGGCACCGTGGTTTCGTCTCCTCCGGGGCAGTACGTCTCCAGCTGCAGCGGGGTGAGCGACCCGAACTACTCCATCACCTTCCTTCCCGGGACCACCACCGTGACCGTTGCGCCGGTCGTCGTCACGGTGTCGGGGTCACAGACCTGGAAGGGCAATCCCACTTTCTCCGCGCAGTGGCCACCGGTGTACGGAGCCATACTCGACCCGAGCAGATTGGCATGCACGACCGTCAACGGCTCCACGCCGATCACACCGACACTGGCGGTCGGCGTCTACACCCTGGTGGGGGGGTCGTGCTCCGGTGTGACGCTGTCCGGCGCCGATGCCGCCTACTACCGGCTCTCGTACGGCGCGAACTCAGGGGACTTCATCGTCAGGGGCGGGCCCCACGGCTACTGGCTCGTCGGATCCGACGGCGGAATCTTCACATTCGGCTCCGCCGGGTTCTACGGCTCGACCGGCAGCTTGAAGTTGCAGCGCCCGGTGGTCGGGATCACGCCGACGACCAACAAAGGCGGGTATTGGCTCGACGCATCCGACGGGGGCGTGTTCGCATTCGGTGACGCCGGCTTCTACGGCTCCATTCCCGGCCTCGGACTCCATCCGGCCGGGTCCGGCTTGCCGAATTCGCTCAATGCCCCGATCGTGGGCATGGTGCCATCCGCTGACGGCGGTGGGTACTTCATGGTGGCGTCAGATGGAGGGGTCTTCGCCTTCGGCGACGCGAAGTTCGCCGGATCGTGTTACAGCATCGGTGGGTGCGCGGGAGCGGCCGTCGCGGTCATGCCCGATGCGTCCGGTTTCGGGTACTGGGTCGTCACCCAGACCGGCAACGTCTACACCTTCGGCGACGCGCCCTACTTGAAAGGTCCCGGGCCCGGGGCCCCGGTCACCTCCGCCGTCAGGACCTGGGATGGCCGGGGCTACTGGATCCTCCGGGCCGACGGCACCGTCGACGCCTTCGGCGACGCCGTCGGCCATGGCGAGCCGATCGGACAGGTGGGTGGATTCAATCCGGCCACGGCGATCTTCACGGACTCGGACAGCGGCGGCTACTGGGTGGCCGACGCCGAAGGCGCCGTCTTCAACTACGGCGACGCCCCCAACGACGGGTCAATGGCGGGTACCCACCTCAACGGACCGATCATCGCGGCGACGGGTTTCTGACCCGCCCGGCACCGGGAGGGCTCGGCCTGGTTGGGCCACACTGGGTCCATGGCGCCACAGTTCATCTTCACCATGCGCGATCTCCGGCGCTTCCACCCGCCCGACCGCGAGGTCCTCAAGGGGATCAACCTCTCCTTCTACCCGGGGGCGAAGATCGGCGTCATCGGCGCCAACGGATCCGGAAAGTCCTCCCTGCTTCGGATCATGGCGGGCCAGGACGACGGATTCAGCGGTGAGGCCCGCCTGACCCCCGGCTTCACCGTCGGGTACCTCGCCCAAGAACCCGAACTGGACCCGACAAAGGACGTCGCCGGGAACGTGGCCGAGGGCGTGGGGGAGGTCAAGGCACTGGTCGACCGGTTCAACGAGGTCTGTGCCGCCTTCGGCGAACCGGACGCCGACATCGACGCGCTGCTCGCGGAGCAGTCGGACCTCCAGTCGAAGATCGACGCAGCCGGAGCGTGGGACCTCGAGCGGACCTTCGAGATCGCGATGGACGCGCTGCGGCTGCCCCCGGGCGACGCTGACGTGTCCATCCTCTCCGGAGGCGAGCGGCGCCGGGTCGCCCTGTGCCGACTGCTCCTCTCGCGTCCGGACCTGCTCCTTCTCGACGAGCCGACCAACCATCTCGACGCCGAGTCGGTCGCCTGGCTCGAGCGCACGTTGCACGAATATCCGGGGACGGTGGTCGCGGTGACCCACGACCGGTACTTCCTCGACAACGTCGCGGGCTGGATCCTCGAGCTGAGTCGTGGTGCAGGCATCCCGTGGGAGGGCAACTACTCCTCGTGGCTCGAGCAGAAGCAGGCGCGGCTCGCCGCGGAGGACAAGGCCGAGAGTGCCCAGCGTGCCTCCCTCCGGCGCGAGCTCGAGTGGATCAGGATGTCCCCTCGGGCGCGCCAGAGCAAGGGCAAGGCGCGCATCAACGCCTATCACGCGCTGGTGGCCGAAGCCGAGGCCGATGCCACCGAACGGCGGTCCGAGAAGGTCGAGCTCTCCATACCCCCCGGCCCTCGCCTCGGCGATCGCGTGGTGGAGGCGGTGGACGTCGTCAAGGGTTTCGGGGATCGACTTCTCATCGACGGGGTGTCCTTCACGTTGCCGCCGGGAGGCATCGTCGGCGTCATCGGGCCGAACGGCGCCGGGAAGACCACGCTCTTCCGCATGATCGTCGGGGAGGACGCACCCGATGCCGGCTCGCTCGAGCTCGGCTCCTCGGTGCAGCTGGCCTACGTCGACCAGGCGCGGGTCCTGTCGCCCGACCTCACCGTGTTCGACGAGATCACCGGGGGAGCCGACCACTTGGTCGTCGGGGGTCGCGAGCTGCACGGACGCGCCTACGTGGCAGGGTTCGGGTTCAAGGGCAGCGATCAACAGAAGGTGGTGGGCCAACTCTCAGGCGGGGAGCGCAACCGGGTCCTGCTGGCCAAGGTGCTCAGCAGCGGGGGCAACGTGCTCCTGCTCGACGAGCCGACGAACGACCTCGACGTCGATACGCTTCGAGCACTCGAGGAGGCGTTGCTCGCCTTCCCCGGTTGTGCGGTGGTCATCAGCCACGACCGGTGGTTCCTCGACCGCATCGCCACCCACGTCCTCGCGTTCGAAGGCGAATCGGTCGTGCGGTGGTGGGAGGGCAATTACAGCGACTACGAGGCCGATCGGCGTGCCCGTCTCGGGGTCGCGGCCGACCAGCCCCACCGCCTGCACTACAAGCCACTGCGGCGCGACTGAGCGAGACGCCCCCACAGCGGCGTCGCGTCCGCGAAGGCGGTGACGCACGGGGGTCCGTCCGCCACGAGAACCCGCGGCGTCTCGGCCGCGTCCTCGGTGATCTCCACCAGACAGGACGAGCGCGTCCCGTATCCGTCGAGATGGACGCAGCTCCCGGCCGTCGGACGCTCGTCTTCGGGTGGGATCCGGTGGTCGGCCAGCGCGGCGCGGAAGCTGGCCATGGTGGTGGCCGCGTCGCCCGGCTGGCCCACCATGGAGAGGACGAGATCAACCTTTGGGCTGGGGACTTCGAGTGACCGGTTCTCCAGGACGTACACGCCAGGTGCCAGGGGTGTCGCCACCGCGGCCGTGCCGGTGAAGTCGACGAAGAAGAGCGAGGAACGGTCGCCGACGAGCAACCAGCAGCCGTTGAAGTCCGCCGGATCGAATGCGTCGACGAACGCCGCGACCGCCTGGACGGCGGTGCGGTATCCGGTGAGCGCGATGGGCAACGCTCCTCTCGAGCGCCGTGACCGGTCGAGCGCCTCGCCGAGCGGCTGGTTCGTCAGCCCGGCGCAGACCCCGTCCTCGTTGACGGCGAGCCAGGTGCCGCCCGCTCGGAGGTCGCGACCGCCCAGGACGCGGGGTGGACCTTCGTCGAGCACCGTGACCGCCTCGGAGGGACGGTCGAGGTACTCGTCGCGGTTCGCGCCCACGAGCAGGGGCACGCCGGGCACGACTCGTGAGGCGACCAGCAGCAGGCACATCGACCCGCACCATACCGAGGTCCGACTCGGGGTCATCCGCTCGGGCCGCGGGTCCGTCATCGAGAATCCGAGGGGGCCGACCCCGGGGGACCCTTCGTCATCTCCTCGTCGCCTCCGCCGACGCAACGGATATGACCCCTTCTGGACCACGGCCGCACTGAACCTGCGGACGAGGGCGCCTTCGTTAGGCTGCGCGCTCATGGGACACGAGGAACTGGATCCGATCGATCACCAGATCATCGAACTGCTGTCGCAAAACGCTCGCCGCACCATGGCCGACATTGGCGAACAGGTGTCGTTGTCCGCCTCGGCCGTGACCAGGCGCATCGAGCGGCTCGAGCGGTCAGGGGTCATCGCCGGGTACACCGTGGTCGTCGACCACCGCAAGGCCGGGCGACCCATCCAGGCCTTCACGGAGGTGCGCTTCGCCGGCACCGCCGACCTCCAAGAGATCAAGGAGACGGCGATCCAGCTCTCCGAGGTTCAGGCGGTCTTCACGACGGCCGGCGACCCCGATGCGCTCGTCTGGCTCCAGGTGCCCGATGTGGAGCGATTGGGCCATGTCATTGAGCAGCTGCGCCGGCGAGGACGCGTCACCGGGACCAAGACCCTGATCGTGCTCGACACCTGGTCGCGCCATCGGTCCTTCGAGACGGACGGCGTCGCGTCGCGCCAGCGCTGATGCGCCGGCGGGCCGGGAGCGCCGCGGTCGCGCTGTCCATCGTCGCCGCCCTCACCGCCGGGTGCGCGGCGACTCCGTCGGGTCGGGCCAGCGGGCCGCGGAAGCCGACGAGCACCACGACGACGGGACGCAGCGCGACGACCCTTCCCGCTCAGCCGGCCTGGTCCCGCGCCATACCGGTCGCGCCCGGGGGCGCTCTGGTCACGGTGTCATGCCCGCAACCCTTCGCGTGCCTGGCGGGATCTGCGACCGGGCAGACCTACCGGCTCGCGTTCAACCGGGTCACCGCGCTGGGCGCTGCCGTGCCGTCTCCGGCGCCGCAGGGCAGCTCCTACCTGTCCTGCGCGAGCACGACGTACTGCGCCGCCGCACCGAGCCTGAACCAGGTGGCGACCTTCGACGGCTCGGCCTGGGCCGCGCCGACCACGGTCGCCGGCGCCCAGGGGTTCACCGCTATCGACTGCACCGGGCCGACGTTCTGCATCACGGTGGACGGCGAGGGGAACTCGTTCGTCTACGACGGTTCGGGCTGGTCGGGCAACGTGGGCGCCTGGGGCGCCGCCAACCAGATCTCGTGTGTGTCGCCGCAGTTCTGCGTGGCGGCCGAGGGGGGCCCTTCGGTGTGGAATGGCTCCACCTGGTCCCAACCCAACGACGACGACGCCGCCGGACAGCTGAACTCCGTCTCGTGTGCCACATCGGCCTTCTGCGTCCTCGTCGACACCAGCGGCAACGTCATCACCTGGAACGGACAGTCCTTCTCGCCACCGACCGCCATCGTCTCGGAGCCCCCTCAGACCGGTGAGAACGCCTCCGGACTGACGGGCGTGTCGTGCCCCACCGTGGTGTTCTGCCGCGCCGTCGACTCGCTCGGCCGGGTCTTCGCGTTCGACGGGACGTCGTGGTCGAAGGGGACGCTGGTCGACGACGGCCACGCCTTCACGGCCGTCTCGTGCTCGACGACCGCATTCTGCGTCGCCGTCGACCGTTCCGGGAACGCCTTCGTCTGGGGGTGACGCGGGCCGATGCCGCCGTCACCACGGGTCGAGCTCGGGCACCGGGCCTCGCCCGATGATCCAAGTCAGCAGCGCCTCGGGGTCGGAGCGGTCGGCCAGGCGGGGCAGCTCGCGCGGCAACCAGGCTTCGACGAGCGCGGCCGGGAGTGGCACCGGGGCGAGGCCCAGATCGCCGTGGTGGACGACCACCTCGCGCCAGCGTCCGAGGACGGCGTCGCGCGAGCTCTCGACCATGCCCCGCGACGTGCGTGACGGCGCGTCCCACGCCGCCGGCGCGAGCACCGTCATGGCCCGCTCGACCGCCGTCGACGTCCTGGCCACGTCAGCCACCAGTTCCACCGCCGGCCGCGCCGCACCCGCTTCAATGTCAGCCGCTCGCTGCGCGAGACCACCGGGGTACTGGTCCCGGACCTCGCCCCGCGCCGCGCCCTCGAGCCGCCACACCAGGCTGTCGGCGTTGCGCGCCAGATGCGTGAGGACGTGCCCCACACTCCACCCGGGCAGTGCGCTGGCACGCCTTGCGTGCGTGTCGTCGAGACCGGCCACGCCGGCGTTCAGCGCGGACTGCGCGGCCACGCAACCTCTCACCCATGCTTCCGGCGCGCCGTCCGGCGCCGGCGGGCTCACGGCATCGGGAGAGAGGACTGCGAGTCGAGCATGTCGGCCATCACCGACCGGATGAACTCGTCCGCTTCGTCCGTCATGCCGCCGGCCACGCCACCGTAGATCGCGCCGGACGCGGGCGAGTCGTCGGCGTGCGCCTTGGCGTAGTCGACCGCGGCCTCCAGGTCGGTCGAGAATGCGGCGACGACCCCCGCCTGGGTCTGCGGTCGAGTGACCGCCATGTGGAGAGCGTTGGGGTACTGCTGGCCGTTGAACCGCCATCCCCTCTTCCGCATGAAATCGTTCACGTGGTAGATGTCGAAGTCGTCCGAAGTGAAGGAGAACAAGAACGTGGGCCGGCCGATCAGGCGTAGCTCGGGATGAGAGATCACCGCGTCCTGCATGGCACGGGACGTCTCGAAGATCTCCCGCGCGTAGCGGAGGTAGCCCGCATGGCCCAGCTGGACCATGGCGGCCCACGTGGCGGCGATGAGCCCACCAGAGCGCGAGCCTTCCATCCCGGGTGAGGTGTACTTCCCGCCGCTCCAGTCGGTCAGATAGAAGTACTCCGCGTTGCGCAGCGCCTTGGTGCGGAACGACAGCACGGAGGAGCCCTTGAACGCATACCCGTACTTGTGGGTGTCGGCCGAGATCGACGTCACCCCGGGCACACGATAGTCGAACGCGTCGATGTCGTAGCCGAGCTCTCGACCAAAGGGGAGGATGAAGCCGCCCAGGCAACCGTCGACGTGAAGGCCGATGCCGCGCTCGAGGGCGATGTCGGAGAGGTCCTCTATGGGGTCGATGGTGCCGTACCCGTAGTTACAGGCCGAGCCCACCAGCGCCACGGTCTGGTCGTCGACGTGGTCGCGCACCCAGTCGACGTCGACCTGGGTCGTGGCCTGGTCGACCGGCGCCCGCCGCAGCTCCACTCCGAAGAGGTGGCAGGCCTTGTCGAACGCCGGGTGGGCGGTCTCGGGCTTGACGAGGTTCGGACGCGTCACCCCGCGGGTCTGCGCCGCGTGCTCCCGGTAGGCCAGGACCGCGTGCATGATGCTCCCCGTCCCGCCCGTGGTGACGAGGCCGCACGGGTCTCCGCCGGCGGCTGAGGCGAACTCGCCCCCGTGCAGGCCCAGGGTCATCGCGATGATCTCGGCCTCGAACTTGGTCGCGCTCGGGCACATGTCCCGCTGGAGCACGTTCACGTGGGCGAACAGACCGAAGGCCTCGTTCATGAAGCGGTAGTGCTCGTGGTCGCCGCAGTACATGGTGCCCGAGCACTTGCCGGTCTCCCAGAACGCGTCCTCCTGTTCCGCCATGACGTTGAGTTGCGCCAGGACCTCCTTGCGGCTCGCACCCTCGGCGGGGAGCGACCGGTGGATGGGGAAACGGTCGGCGTAGGGATAGTCGCTCAACCTGGGGCCTCCTTCGGGCGGGTGTCGGGCGGGTGTCGGGCGGCGTCTCGGCCGCCCTCGCCGTCGCGTCCGAGACTATTCACCGGGGCGCCCCCCGGGCGGACTCGGAATGGCGCGGGCCGTCCAGCCGCCGCAAAGCAACGATGGGCGATGATGGCGCGGTGCGGCGCCCACCCGTGTTGACGTCGTTGCGCGGCTACCAGCGCAGCTGGGCCGGCGCGGACGCGGTGGCCGGCCTCACCCTGCTCGTCATTGCGGTGCCGGAGCAGCTGGCGACGTCACGCCTGGCGGGCATGCCCCCGGTCACCGGCTTCTACGCCTTCGTCGCCGGGACCGTGCTCTTCGCCCTCTTGGGCTCGAACCCGCAGCTCTCGGTGGGGGCGGACTCCACCATCGCCCCGCTGTTCGCCGCCGGCGTCGCGAGCCTCGCGGCGTCGGGATCGGAGCGCTACGTCGACCTCGTATCGATCCTCGCCGTGATGGTCGGCCTGGCGATACGGAACCGAACCAGTAGAGGACATAAACA
>CAVYDA010000006.1:0-345794 GCA_963767195.1 uncultured Acidimicrobiaceae bacterium
GTACGAGGCCCAGGACGCCGATTCTGGCCCCGACGGGGCCGGTTGCCCTCGTCGTGCAGCTCCTCTTCTGGGCGGCTTGCCTGGTGCTCGGGTTCGGACTCGTCCTCGTCGGTACCTGCTCGTCTTTCGCCGATGGGTTGCTCCAGGCGCTCGCAGCGCTCTTCACGGTGGGAGCCGTGCACCGCCGGGGGCCCGGCCGATACGGGAGTGGACATTTCCGTCGGCGCCATTTGGGTGGTTATCGTCGCTCTCCAGATCGCCTACCTGCCGGCCCTCTACAGTTCGTTCAACCGACGAGAGAGTCTGGTCGCTCTGCTTGAGAGTCGGGCCGGCGTCCCCGCGTGGGGTCCCGAGCTCTTGGCGCGACACCAGCTGGTCGGCATCAACGACATCCTCCAGACCTCTACGCCTCCTGGGAGGCGTGGGCGGCCGATGTGGCCGAAAGCCACACCACGTACCCGGTGCTCCTCCTCTTTCGGTCCCCTGAGCCGTGGTACTGGTGGGTGCTCGGGCTCATCGCCGTTCTCGACGCCGCGGCGATGCATCTGGCTCTCGCACCGAGCCAGGCATCCTCCCAAGCGCGGCTGTGTCTGCGAATGGGATTCACACTGTTTAGCCGCATCGCCACCACCCTCGGATGGGAGGTGGATCTCGATCCGGACCCCGAGGGCCCGATCGACCTGACGTTCGCCGAGTTCGACCGAGCGGTGACGATGCTCGAAGGCGTGGGCTTTGCCACCGAGAAAAGTGCAGAGGAAGCCTGGGTCGACTTTCGCGGCTCGCACGTGAAGTCTAAGAGCGTCGCCTACAGACTGGCCGACCGCCTTACCGTCCCGCCCGCTCCATGGTCGGGTCAGCGGCGACACATGCGATCGGGCCGTTGAACCTCGGCGCCCGCCCAGCGCCGCCCCGGCGGCGGTGAACCGTTCGTGTACGACCGGCCGGCAGTCGTCATTGCGTCTCGACCCCGCCTCATCCGCCGCGCTCGACCTCAATCCTGACAAAAGGCCCAAGAGCACGGACGACAAATCCACCGCCGACATTCCGTTCAAGTTCGTTTGAGCGTGACAGTTCACCTTCTCGAGCGGAGCCTCCTAAAAGATCCCCATGACAGCGGCCGCAGCTCGGTCACGCTCCTCCAGCGCATGGCTGTAGACGCGAAGCCTCACAGATGGGTCCGAATGGCCAAGTCGACCAGCAACTCTACGAACGTCACGCCCGCGCCGATCAGCTGAGTTGCCGTGAAATGTCGCAGGTCGTGTAACGGAACGGAGCGAACTCAAACCTGGCTGCGCACTCGGATGAAAAGGATGTGACGTTGTCCGGCCGGTACGGCGTGGTCTCGTCAACGAGAGGGGAGAACACAAAAGCATCGTTGGAGAGCTCCTCCCGCCTCCCCGATCCAGCGATTGGTCTTGGCCCGGTACTGAGAGAGCCGGGCAACGCCAACCGGGTCCAGTGCCAGCGTCCGTCCTCTATTGGTCTTCGTCGACTTCAACGAGGCTGCGCCGGTATACCGGGACGGATCTCGAGATGTGGATGATTCCACGATCGACATCCACGTCCGACCACCGAAGAGCGCAGAGTTCGCCTCGTCTCATGCCTGTGACCGCCGCCAGCATCAGAAGCGGCGCCAGCCTCAGGTCGCGCCGCCCAGCGGCTCAATGACGCCTCGAACCACCTCCAACGAGGGCGCCGTCACCTGAGACTGGGCTCGCCTGAATGGCCATCTCGGCGACGTTCGTTCGGACCCAACCCCAACGAACCGCCTGACGCAGAGCCGTCGAAATGATCGCGTGATGGTTGCGGATGGTCTTGGCGACTTCCCCGCGTCCTTCATCGCTCCGTACAAGGCATCAAAATTCCTCGCCGTCCGCCGAGTGGTGGTCACCTTGGCCAAGATTCGGCCGGATGGTCCGCTCGATCTGAGCACCGTAAGTACGGATCGTGGTGGGCGAGGGGTCCATCCGCTCACACTCTCGAGCCACAGGTCGAGCAGCTGACTGAAAGTGGCACCGACGCCGTCGGAGCGAGACGGGGCATGTTCGTCGACGGAGTCACGGAGAGCCTGATCCACCACTCGGGCGGCACCATGGAACCTCCGAGACGGCTGCTTCCTCTCCCCGTGATCGGGTTCGTACCCGGATTTACCCGGCCACCCCAAGCTCGAGCGATGCCTCAGGGCTACCCCGAATCCTGCGCAGCAGACACCCGGTCCGTTCGCTAGCGGGCTACCGGTTGATGTCGACTTTCACAGATTCGTCGACGACGCGAACATTGGCTTGGTCGGCACGGCTCCCACCGAGGGCAATGGGCGTCAGTTTCGTATCGCCCCATATACGCAGAGGACCGAGACGGCGAAGACTCCGGCCCACACCAGCATCCAGGCTCTGTTGCCCATCTGTGCTTCTTTCTCTCCCAGGGGTGCCCCCACCGCCCGCTTGTGCTTGTAGTAACAAGCGAACCTTACGCGCCAAGTGCTTGCAAAAGTACGCGCCTAGGCAATCCCAATTGCGCACACGCGCCTCGGGAACAGGGGTGGTCTTCACCCCGACCCCTCACCACAAGGGGAAGAAGGCCGCACCCAACGATCGGCCGTTCGCGAGATTCGCCGTGGGACTCTTCGCCGGGCAGCAGAAGAGCCGGGCCCTCAGACCGGCTCTGACCTGCACTTTCTGAGTGGCGGGGGTTCAGGATCAACACACACCCTTCGGGATACAGACCCGACGAAGCCGCTGGTCAGCGCCCTGCATCAGCACTGCATAAGGCACGCGCCTGCTCAATATCTGCGCTCGAGCGACTTGTCGAGTAGCCGGGGGGAATCGCACCCCCCGGCTCTCACGGAACCGGACGTGAATCTCTCGATTCATCCGGCTCTTGCAGGTCGGCTGGGTGTGACCGGGAGAAGGAACCAGTGAGCGAAGAGCTGCGGTGTCCGCTGTCTTGCAGCGATCAGCCGCTCCCACGCCTGCTTGGGCTTTCTCCGCAACCGCTTGAATTTCTGCATGGCCCATCTGACCAAATGCTCGTCGATGCGCTTTGCGAGGGAATACAACTCGGAGCGGTAGAAGGCCCCGTAGTAGTTGATCCAGCCTCGGACCCGGGCATTGATGGCCCGGGCGAGACCGGACAGGTCCGTGCCACTGCGGCGGTTGAGGTGCCAGTCCCGGATCTGCTTGCCCTTCGCCTTCTTCGCACTGGCGCTCATGGCTGGAAGGAAGCTCGTAAAGAACCCCCGCCGGCTCTTGGCCAGACGACCCCGGAAGGTAAAGCCGAGGAAGTCGAAGCTGGTGTGCTCAGACGTCCCTCGGCGGTGCGTGTCCTTGCAGTACACGACCTTCGTCTTTTCGGGGTGCAGCTCAAGCCCCAAGGACCCGAGCCGTTCAGCGAGTTGGGCCCACAGATGGAGGGCCTTTGCCTCGGTGTCGCAGTGGATCACCACGTCATCCGCGTAGCGCTCGAAGGGACTGCCGGGGTGCTCCCGGTCCATCCACTTGTCGAACGCATAGTGCATGAAGAGGTTGGCAAGCAACGGCGAGATCGGAGACCCTTGCGGGGTTCCCTTTCTCTCGTGCCACGAGGGTCCCGTCTGCCATCTGCATGGGGGCGGTGAGCCACCGTTCGATGTAGAGCAGGACCCAGCGTTCGTCGGTGTGGTGAGCGACCGCTTTGAGCAGCAGATCATGAGGCACGCTGTCGAAGAAGGCCCGGACGTCGATGTCCAGCACCCAGTTCTGCTTCCAACAGCGCTGACGAGTCACGGCCAGGGCGTCATGGGCACTGCGCCCAGGACGATAGCCATAGCTGTCATGGTGGAAGATCGGCTCAAGCTTCTCTTCCAGCAGCATCGCTGCTGCGGTCTGGGCGATCCGGTCCACCGTATTCGGCACACCCAACACCCTGACCCCGGTCCCATGATCCTTCGGTATCTCCACCGCCCGCACCGGCCCGGGGAAGTAGGTCCCCGAACTGATCCGGTTCCACAGCTTGTAGAGGTTGTCCCTCTCATTATCTGAAAACCGCTCAATGCTGACGGCGTCCACGCCCGGCGCACCGCCGTTCGCCTGGACCTTCATCCACGCCTCGTAGACGAGGCGCTTTTGAATCTCAAACGACTTCATTCCCAACTGTGATCCGTCCATCAGCTCCTCCCCCGAAGGGTTGACTGATGGGTGACCTGACCTGCCCAGCCCCTTGGCTCGGACCCCATTACAGGGCCTTCATCGCTACTACGAGCTGGTCCGCCTCTGTGCTTCGCATCGGTACTCTCCCCCACGTGGCCTTGGCCGCCCGGGGTTCTCCCCTCTGGCGTGAGTGTGATCACCTGAATTGGCCCCGCTGTGGCGATCTGATTTGGCCCCACCCGGGGTTGATCGACCAGGCCGGGGTCCACCTGCAAACAGCAGGCGGCGAGGACCCTTGGGTCCATGACGAAACGGTCGAAGGTGGAGCTCTACGAGCAGATCAGGAAGTCGCACGAGCGCGAGGAGCTGTCGATCCGTTCTCTGGCGGAGCATTTCGGGGTGCACCGGCGCACGGTGCGCGAGGCGCTGGCATCTCCCATCCCGCCGCCGCGCAAGGCGAGCGAGCGGCCGGCTCCCACGCTCGGGCCCTGGAAGGCGACCATCGACAAGTGGCTGGCCGACGACTGGGAGGTCCCCAAGAAACAGCGCCATACGGCCAGGAGAATCTGGCAGCGCCTGCTCGACGAACACGGTGCGGATCTCTCCGAGTCCACGGTCCGCCACTATGTGGCCGCCGCCAAGGGACGGCGCGCCATCGTCGCGGCCGAGGTCATGGTCCCCCAGACCCATCCGCTCGGTTACGAGGCTGAAGTCGACTTCGGCTCGGTCAGCTTCTACCTCGACGGCACGCTCACCTCGGCGTGGATGTTCGTCATGCGCCTCTCGGCGTCGGGCAAGGGCTTTCACCGCGTCTATGCCAATCAGGCCCAAGAGGCCTTCATCGACGGGCACGTCCGGGCTTTCGAGCACTTCGGCGCCATTCCCCAACGTGTCCGCTACGACAACCTCAAGCCCGCCGTCGCCCGGGTGCTGATGGGGCGCAGCCGGACCGAGAGCGAGCGCTTCGTCGCCGTGCGCAGCCACTATCTCTTCGACGCCTTCTACTGTCGTCCCGGCAAGGACGGGGCCCACGAGAAGGGTGGCGTCGAGGGCGAGGTCGGGCGCTTCCGTCGTCGCCACATGGTGCCCATGCCCAAGGTGTCCTCCTTGGCGGGGCTCAACGAGGCAGTCGCCGAGGGAGATCGCCTCGACGACGTCCGGCACATCGACGTGCGGCGCCTCAGCGTGGCCGAGCACTTCGCCCTCGAGTTTCCCCACCTGCGCGCGCTCCCGGGCGAGCCCTTCGACGCCACCCAGCTGCTGCGGCCCCGGGTCGATGCCAAGAGCCGAGTCTGCGTCCGTCAGTGCTTCTACTCGGTGCCCGTGCGCTATGCCGGAACGCGCATCAGCGTCCGCCTGGGGGCCGAGATGCTCGAAGCCCTCGATGGCGCACACGTCGTGGCCCGTCATGCCCGCGCGGTGGGCAAAGGGGTCGAGACGCTCGACCTCGACCACTACCTCGAGACGCTCATATACAAACCCGGGGCCCTCGCCGGTGCGACCGCGCTTCATCAGGCCCGGGCCTCGGGCCGCTTCAGCGCCACCCATGACCGCTTCTTCGACGCCGCCCGCCGTCGCCTCGGTGACAAAGAAGGCACCAAGGCCCTCATCGGCGTCCTGCTCGCGCATCGCGTCCTGCCCTATGACGCCGTGGTCGCCGGCATAGAAGGGTCGCTGCTCGTCGGCTCGGTCGATCCCGACGTGGTGATCGTCGAAGCCCGTCGGGCCATGGAGGGTCAGCGTGGCGTGTCGAGCGAGGTTCCCGACCTCGCCCGTTTCGACCGGCCCACGCCCACGCTCGAGCGATACGACGATCTCTTGGAGGGAAGCGGATGACCAAGATGACCCAGACCGCCGCGACGGCCGCCATCGGTGCGGCCACCCGCGAGCTGCACCTCCCCACCGTGCGCGCCGAGGCCCAACGTCTGGCCGAAGTGGCCGAACGCTCGAGGGCCTCTCACCTGGTCTACCTGGCCGACGTGCTCTCGGCTGAGGTCGATGACCGGGCCGAGCGTCGACGGCACCGGCGCATCCACGAGGCCCGTTTCCCGCGCACAAAGCGGCTGGTGGACTTCGACGTCTCGGCCAGCCCGCTCGACGCCGCCACCATCGCCACGTTGGCCTCGGGCGCCTACATGGCCAAAGGCGAGCCCGTGGTCCTCCTCGGTGACTCAGGGACGGGCAAGAGCCATCTGCTTCTCGGGATGGGTCTGGCGGCCTGCGAAGCGGGACGCTCGGTGCGCTACGCGACCTGTGCGGGTCTGGTCAACGAGTTGGTCGAGGCGGCCGACGAACGTCGGCTCAGCCGCATCGTCTCTCGCTATGGACGCCTCGATCTGTTGTTGCTCGACGAGCTGGGCTACGTCCAGCTCGACACGCGCGGTGCTGAGCTGTTCTTCCAGATTCTGACCGAGCGCGAGGAGAAGTCCTCGGTCGCGCTGGCCTCGAACCTCCCCTTTAGCGAGTGGGGCCAGGTCATCACCGACCCGCGACTCGTCGCGGCCATCGTCGACCGCATGACGTTTCGCGCCCACATCATCGAGACAGGGACCGAGAGTTTCCGCCTACGCACCTCGCGCCGAGAAAAGGGCTGATCAGCGGACCTTTTGCAACAAGGCGTTGGCACCGGCCAGGTCGAAGGCGGCGGGGTCGAAGGATCCACCCGCCCAGGCCACGAATCGGTCGTGCTCTTCGTGGGCGGGATCGGCGATGACCTCGAGGAACTCCTCATAGCCCGGGATGCCGCCGACATCTTCGGGTGGGCAGGCGTTCTGGCCGTCGATGCACACGGCGAACTTCAACCCGAAGTGGCTCCACGTCAGGTCCTCGATGACCACCTCGTGCTCCCAGCCGTCGCCGAAGTCGTAGTCGAAGAAGAAGCGACGCTCGTCGCGGAACACCTGGAGGACGCTCATGCCCTTCTCGTCGACCTCCTCCTCGGGATGCTCGTCGAGCTGCATCCCATAGAGGGCGTCGCCCACGCGGAACTGGTGCAGGTGGTAGTTCTGCCAGCCCAGCGCCGCACAGAGCATGTCGGCGAACTTGGGCAGGTGGACCGCTCCTGGAACAAGCAGTCGGCGCCACACGATCGGCCGGATGTCTTGGAGCTGGATCCGGAGTTGGAAGACGCTCTGACCGGGTGGAAATGGGGGGCTCGGTGACACGCCCGCAGATTACGCGGGCCCCTCAGATGTCCTCAGAGCCCCTCGAACCCTGAGGCTGGACCTTCGTGCCGGAACCCGACCAGGGCCTTTAGGTGGGGCCAAATCCGATTGCCACGGTGGGGCCAAATCAAGTTGACATTTCCACGCCGACCAGGGTGCCGACAGCACCCAATGCAACCGGTCGTTCGTATCGAAGCGACAGATTCTCCTGTTCCATGCCAGGGCCTGCAACGAGCTCACGCCACCTTTACACCGGACACCGCCAGGGCCACGAGCAGGCAGCTCCCCGGCGCCGGACACGCCATCAACGCGCACCCTTTTCCCAGGACAGAGACTCAGCCCCGGTTTCGATGTCAAGGTTGTTTTTCACGATGCGTCAGCAGTGGTTTACACATGTTCGTCTTCTCGTTGCTCACCCGACCCGCTGGTAGCGGGCCTTCTCCGCAGTCGCTTCCCACCCCGGCTCTTGACCGGCATGACACTGCGATGGTTTGGGATCTCCGCCTGCACGGCGAACCCGGAGGGCCTCCCTCCATCCCTGGCACAGCACGGTTCGTGTTGCGATCTTCTACATCGTCACCACTCCCCTTTCAGGACGCACAGTCCCGAGAAACTCCTCCCCTTGGGAGACCTTCGGGTTTGGCGGCCCGAATATCCACATGCTTTGGGCTCAAGAGGGGCCGCACTTCCCCAGCCCAGTGCGCTGGATCGCCTGGAGTGCATGTGAAGAGACCCGACTGGAAGAACAGCCGTCGCCGCGTTCCTCCAAATGGGGGGTGATGGCACCCGACCTGACCAGACCGACGCCGGGGTCTCCGGTGGAAGCAGTCACCCCTCTGGGATGTGTCACGCCCCGTACCCTCAACTCATTTCGACCACAGACAGACGCGCACCAGCGCCGGGGAACAATTGCTCCGCGGCGCTGGTGGCGCTGTAGTAAGTCGCGCTCAGATGGCGGCGATCCCCTCACCACCGATTGCGCCCGGCACGGTCACCGAGCCGATTGCGGTCAGCGAGCCGGCAGGGCCGACGTGGAACTCGTCCACGATGCCGTTGGCGCCCGTCTGGACGTAGAGGAACTGCTGGTCGGGAGAAGCCGAAGCGTCGACAGTACCCGCGTCGGTCGTCGTCTCACCGACCAGTGAGAGGGCTCCCGAGAAGGGCTGCTCCTGGAAGCGGCTGAGGTCGCCGCTCCCGGCGTTGGAACCGAAGAAGGATCCCTGCGCCCCGGCCACCCAGCAGGTCGCGGCCTGTCCGTCGAGGACGGTGTCAATCGCCACTGCCGTGCCGTTGGGCTCCAGCGTGTAGGTGGCCAAGGAGTTGGAGGCGGTGTTGGCGACTACGAGGTGACCCGCCGCATCGAACGTCACTCCGAACGGTCCACCTGGATCCGACGTCACGACCGGCGACGGCGAGAGCGTCCCGAAGAACCCAATGTGGAACACGTCGATGTCGCTGTTGTTCAACTTGGTCGTGACGATCAATTCGGTCCCGTTGGGAGAAACGGCAACCTGACCGGGTGTGTTCGTGAACTGATTCGTGTTGCTCGGAACCGTGAGCCCCAAGCTGCGATTCGAATCGGGGAGCGGGAAGAGACGCCCGAAGAACGAGGCGTACCCCTGCACGTTGGCGGTGAGCGCGTTCAGGACGTAGACGTTATTGCCGTGAACGGCCACGCTGGCTGGGAACTGGCCGCCTGAGTTGATGACTTGGCGCAAGAAGAGTTGGTCTCCGAACACCGAGAACACCGAGACCGTGTTGCTCCCGGCGTTGACCGCGTAAAGCAGATTGTGCCCAGCGTCGTAGGTCAGCGAGCCTTGCGAAGCGAGGTGGTCGACAGCCGATCCGTTGAGCACGCCACCAAGGCCTCCTGTGGCGTAGGTTCCGGCAGGCGCCAGTGTTCCATTGGCATTGCGGTGGTACGCCACGATCTGGTTCCCCGCCGTGTTATCCGTCTGCACAAATAGGGCATGATCGCCACCTTGGGCGAAGCCAGGAATAGGTGGCGCAGGATCAGCGCCAGCTACGGCTGGCAAGGCCACCGCAGATAGGCCTACGACCGCTCCCGCCGCCAAGGCAAATCGAGTAAGGGCTTTCATATGTCTCCTCCTATGGTCAGGTTGCTGTAGATACAGTCCTCGAGAGGACACGGCGCGTTACACAAAACTTTCGAACGCCGGCGTAACGAACTCACCGATACGGCGGACTGAATGACGTGGCGTATCGTGAGGACCCCGGTATCGGGTGCACGACGCGAGGAGAAGCTGGGCCCGCGTCAGTTTTCAGGCGAGTGAGCCCTACGATCCGTCTCATGGAGTCGGAATGCGAGCTGGTCGCCCGGCTGTGCGACGCTGACGAGCATGCCTTCGTCTAGCTAGTGCAGCAGTACCAGATGCCCATGCGCCGGTTGGCCAGGTCCATGGTCGACAACGACGCGGTCGCCGAGGAGTAGGTCCGGGAGACGTGGATCAGCGTCGTCAAAGGGATCGAGCGGTTCGAGGCCCCATCGTCGCTGAAGACGTGGCTGTTCCGGATCTTGGTCAACCGCGTCCGCTCCGCCTACCCATGTGGTCCCCTGACAAGCACAATGACCGCGACGACCGAACCCCCTCGCCACCGCTCGTGCCTCGAGATACCTCTGGAGGATCAGTCTTGCGATCACCTTGGTGATCGCGCTCACCGACGCTACGCTCGGATCTCGCTTCATCCTGATCGGCCTGCTCATCGCCGACCCGTGCTGTGCGCTCTTCACCGCTCAGCGCGCCCGGGCGGCCCAAGTTGGGGCGGTCGCCGTCCTCTTGCCCCTGTTCCTCGCCTCCCTGACGGGATCTGGGACACCTCCGCCGAGCTCATCCTCACCGCCGCCGTGCTGATGGTTGCCATCGCGTGCCACGTGGGCCGCCGGAGTCATCGGGTCCATGGCGAGGCCCTAGGACACCGGGGCGCCGCAGCCCGCGGTACGGCTGAGCCGCCCTCGGGCGCTGGCCTTCCGCCCACGCACATGTCATGGAAAACTGACAACACCAGAGCAAAGCGAGGCAACCATGGACCGATTCCGCCCGTATCGCGACCAGATCGCTTTTGCAGCCGCCCTCGTCCTCCCGCTCGGTGTTGCGGGCATCTTGGTCCCCTTCCGAGGAGACTTCGCGAGCACCGCTTCGGCCCTGATCCTCGTCGCCGTTATCGTCGCCGTGGCCGCCCTGGGCAACCGCTTCAGCGGTTTCGTGGCCACCTTGAGTGCCACCTTGTGGTTCGACTACTTCTTGACTCAGCCCTACGAGAGACTCGCCATCACGCATCGTCCCGACATCGAGACGGCGGTCTGCCTCTTCGTGGTCGGGATCATCGTGACCGAGCTCGCCGCGCGCAATCGGCACCATCGGGCCGAGCGCGTTCGAGGAAGCCGACTACGTAGGAGTGATCTACGACGTCTCCGAACTCGTTGCATCGGGCACACCCTCTTCCGAGGTGCTCGAGCAGGTGCGCGCCACACTGGTGGATCTCCTGCACCTCCGAGCGTGTCGCTACGAAGATGGTCTCGGCACTCGTCCCATGATGCGCCTCGAGCACGACGGGCAAGTGCTGCTGGGCGGAAGACTCTGGGGCGTCGATCGCATGGGCCTCCCTGGCCCCGCGATGGAGCTCTTGGTCCAACACCGCGGCGAGACCCTGGGCCGCTTCATCCTCACCCCGACACCGGGCTTCGAGGTGCCGCTGCAACCTCGCGTGGTCGCCGTCGCCCTTGCCGACCAGGTCGGCGCGGCCCTGCGTCCCTGGCTCCGTAGCGCATAGCATTCCGCGACGGTCCCGGCGCACCGGTCGACTCACGTGGTGGCGAGGAGCACCACCACGAAGACGGCGTAGGCAGTGATGATCGCACCCCCCTACACCCGACCGAGCCCGCGGCCCATGTAGGCAAGCAAAAGGGTCAGTGCGGTGAGTCCGACATAGCAGCTGGCGACCAAAGCCCCCGACGCCGTCGGCTTGGCCAGCCCGATGACCACTGCGGGCATCAAGAGGCCAGCGGCGACGTTGAGCGAGTTCGAGTTGAGCGCGGTACTGAAGGCAGTCGCGCCCCGGCCCCGCCGAGCCAAAGACACGGCGAGACGGCGTTGGACTTGGCCACCCACACTCAGTAGGCACCGCACTCCGACGATCATCGCGACGGTGCCGCCTAAGACGACGACTCTTCGGTGCAGATTGATTTGACCAGCCACAACGGCGCCCCTGCCCAACAGTGCCGCCAGGCTTGCGAAATTCCAGGATTTTCGTGGAATGCCGACGCCCGGTTGGAAGTTGGTTTGGGACGGAGCTCGTGGTGGACGGACGGATCGTCCAGGCAACTGCCGACACCGAATGTGGCTTCCTCGATGTCAGCCCAAGTCGTTCACGCAGGTGTCGCCATCGGTGTTGCTGTTCGTCCCGTCAGGACAGGTCGTATTACCCCAAATGACGTCGATGAGCGTGGCGCCGGTTAAGTCGGCGCCCGACAGATCGGCGTTCGTCATGTTCGCATCAACCAGGTACACGTCCGAGAGGTCGACACCCGCCAGGTCTAGTCCCACGAAATCGGCTGAGGGGAGCGCGGCTCCGGGGCCGATCAGGTAGCCCGATAGGAGGACCCACGGACTCGGAAGCGAGGCTGGCGTTCCGGTGATGTCAGAGGAAACCGCGCCCGTGAGGTCAGCGCCGGCCAACACCGCACCGGTCAGGTCAGTGCCATTGAAGCTCGCGCTGCTGAGTTCCGCATCTTCGAGATCGGTATCGGTCAGGTTAGCTTGATCGAAGACAGTCTGGGGCAGATCGTCGCCGGCGAGGTCATCTCCTTCGAGGTTGTCACCTGTCAAGGAGGCGCCCGGACCGATGAGATCCCCGCCCAACAGGATCCAGTCCGTAGGCAATGACGCCGGCGCCCCGGTGATTCCTCCGGAGGTGACATGGAAAAGGTCAGCGCCAGTCAATATGGCGCCATCGAGGTCCGTGTCAGTCAGAGTTGCGGTGAGGCTTGCATCGCTCAGGTTCGCGTCGCTGAGGTCGGTGCCCGTCAGATTGGCGGCGTAAAAGTCCGTGCCTGTCAAGTCGGCGCCCGAGAGATCAAGGTTGGTCAGCGTCGTGTCGAAGAGATCGGCCCCGGGACCGATGAGGTACCCGTTCAAGAAGAGCCACGACGTCGGCAAAGAACGGGCGTTCCGGTGATGTTGCCGGAAATGACGCCCGAAAGGCTGGCCCCGGAGAGGTCGGTGTCCCCCAGGGCAGCCTCGGTCAGGGTCGCATCGTCGAATATGGCGTTTTCGCAGTTCGCGCCGCCGAGATCGGCATCGAGAAAAGTGGATCCGGTCAGCGTTGCGCTAGACAACGTTGCCCCGCTGAGGTTGGCCTCCTGGAAGTTCGAATCGCCCACCTGAGCACCAGACAAATTGGTGTCATCAAGGTCTGCGAACCCGAATGCGGCTCCGGTCAGCGTTGCGTCGTGAAGGTTGGAGAATTGCAACCAGGCGTACTCCAGCTGTGCTCCACTCAATGAGGCGCCCGCCAGGTCGGCGCCTTGGAGGTCCGCAGTGGGACCGACTAGGTATCCTTCCGCAAACATGAACGCTCCCGGAAGCGATGCTGGGGTGCCGATGATCCCCCCAGATCGGACTCCTCCCACATTCGTCCCGCTCAGATCGGTTCCATCCAAGGTGGCATCTGCGAGATCTGCAGATTCGAAATCGTCGTTGACGAACTGGGCGTCAGTGAGATTCGCATCGAAAAATTCAGTATCCTCGAAGCCACCCGCGGAGAAGTAGCTGGCATCGAGGTCCGTGAGGTCCGCGTCACTCATGTTGGCGCCAGCGAAATTGGTGTTGAGCAACTGGTCGCCCGCCAAGTCGATTCCTTGAAGGTCTGCTCTCGTGAGGTTCGCTCCCGAACCCACGAGGTATCCGCTGTAGACGAACCAACCAGTGGGTAACGATGCTCGGCGTCCCCGTGACGTTGCCTGACGTGACCATCCATAACTGGGCTCCCCCGAGGTCCGTGCTCGACACATCAGCCGAGGTCAGACTCGATTCGCTGAGGTTCGCGTGCACGAGGTTGGCACCCGAGAAGTTGGCACCGAGGTCTCCCCGGGTGAGTTCGGCGTAGCTCAGATCGGCGTCAGCGAGGTCCGCGCCATTGAGATCGGCGCTTGCGAACTTCACGTCGGTGAGCTCCGCACCGGCGAGGTCGGCATTTGAGAGGTTAACGTTCTCGAGCTTCGCCTTGGGGAGCGTGGCGGAAGAGAGATTGACGCCGGGGCCGAGGAGGTATCCGTGAGTGATCTCGGTCTGGAGGGGCAGAGACGCCGGTGTCCCGACCACAGCGCCGGACATCAGGCCGATGATGCTCGCCATCCCAAGCCTGGTCGAGGTTAGGTTCGCCTGCGCGAGATCGACGTCGTTGAGGTCCGCATCCCCGAGGTTGGCTCCCACCAAGTTCGCTCCGACCAGATCGTCACCCGCAAGGACGCTGTGGTCGAGCGTGCCGCCCTTGAGGTCGGCCCCGGGTCCCAGGAGATAGCCGTCGGTCAGGGACCAGTCGGTTGGCAACGCATCCGGGGTCCCGGTAATGCCACCGGAGAGGACCTTCATCAAGATCGCTCCCGACAAGTCCGTCGCCTTGAGCTTGGCGCTGGTCAAGGTCGCCCCGGTGAGATCGGCACCGGACAGGTTCGTCCCGTTCAGCTTGGCTGAGGTCAGGTTGGCGCGGCGCAGGTCGTCACCCGAGAGATTCTGGCCACCGAAGTTGCAGTGGGCGAGATCCGCTCCAGCTCGCGGAACGCAGCTGCCTGCCGCCGACACGGTCCCCGTGCGAAACATCAGGGACCGCGAGCGGGCACCGATGGCGGCTGCCATGACCAGCACGCATCCGATGCGTCCCCGCATGACTGCGATCCTAGGAACGGACGATGCAGATGTCCACCGGTCCTCGGACAGAGGACGCCTTGCTCATACCAGGCCGCGAGGTGCAGGGCTCCCTTGGGTTCGCATCCCACTCCCTCCGCAGCGTGTCGTTGCTCAGAGAGCGCAGACCGTGCCTGCCACGCAGGCTCACTTCGAGGCGGGTCGGCCCGACCGGCCGGCCGTCACCGCGAAACGAGCTCGCTCGATGCGTCCATCCGAACTGAGAAGCTCCGGTGTGGACGTCCGACACGAATGTCCACACGAATGTCCACACTCCTGGTCGGCCGCTTGTTTAAGTTTTCCCGAAACGATCGGACCAGAGCTGTCAAGGTCGGCTCTGCTGAAGGACATCCTGATCCGTCAACCGAAATCATGACCCGGACGACGCTGGTAACCGGCGAACCGGGAACACGTCAGCTCGGCCTCAGGAAGTCCGTCGAGGAGAGCAGGAGCCGGTGACCCTTCAGCCCGAAATACTCCACTAAGACGGAACCCTCCCGAACAGCATCGCTACATGGACCGGTTCGATAAACGGGTTGAGTCCTGCCAGTTCTCGATGGATCCCCTCAGCAAATTGGGCTCGTTGATCGGGTGCGGGCAGCTTGTCTCCGCCGAGCGCGGAGTAGAGGCTGCCCACGATCTCGTCGATGCTCAGTTCGTCGGTGTAGTCGAAGGTCGCTTCGCTGAGGTCGAGGCCGGCCGCACAAAGGCTTTCTCCGTACCGTTGCTGGCTTGTTGTATCGGTGCCGCACGAAGCTGTGGATTTGGTATCGAACCATCGATCCAAGTAATCGCGCAAAGCCCGGGACCACGAAGAATCTTGCAGCCACAGCGGCTTGCCGTTGGTGACGATGGCGACCCCTCCACCCTTCCGAATCAGGGGGAACACGGATTCAAAGAGTCGCTCGTGGTTCATCCAGTGCAAGGCCTGAGCAATCGTCACTGCTCCCACGGACCGACTGCCCAAGGCAGTGCCTAGGGCGCCGATGTCGGCATCGGTCCCGATCATCCAGGTGGCGTTCGTCGCCTCCTGCTCTTGTCCAGCCTGGCGGGCACGTTGCAGCATGTCTGGCTCAGGGTCGACAGCGACGACAGCTCGGACCCGCTCGGCCATTGGCAGGGTCAACTGGCCAGTTCCGGAACCAAGGTCAACGACGATGTCCCGCTGGGTCAGGTCGAATGCCTGGACCAATAAGTCGATCACAGGGGGAGGGTAGCCACGCCGGTAGCGATGATAGAAGTCGACCGCTTCACCGCTGAAGCCCAAGCTCATTGGTACATTTTGCCCCTGAGCGACGCGAGCCGGCACGAACCAGGCCGCTTTACGTCTGCGACCCGCGAGCGTCCATTTCGCCTGTCCCCATGGCGCGTTAGGGGGCAGGGACCTGGCCGCCGCTGGTCGACCGCGAGCTGGTCCGAAGTTTGGCGGCTCTTCGGAGTTCAGCGGGGAGCCGTGACGCCGGAGGTCCTCCAGAAATAGGCGAAGGCGCTTCAGCCTTGTGGTGTGAGCCAAAAAGCAAAGAAGCACCTTCGTCGCGGTCCACCCTACTGAGATCCTCCAGGCTCTCGTCGGCCTCAAAGACCGTCGTGCGCTACGAGCGCCTCGGCCCCGACGTCGAGCTGATGGTCGAACAGGTCGTGGGCCCGGTTGCTGCCCTGCGTGTGGGATGCGGGCCCAGGTCAAGGAGCGTCCGGTCGTGCACTACGTCGACCTGCCATCTACGCCACGCCGATCTCGCTCGCGTGGAAGATGCACCGCATGCGCTGTGTGAACACCGGCTGCGCCAAGTTGACCTGGGTGCTCGAAGACCACCGGATCGCGGCCACGCACTGCTTGCTCACGACGAGGGCGGCCAAGTGGGCGACGGTCCAGGTCGGGACGGGACGCACCGTCTCTGAGGTGTCCGCCGAGCTGGCCTGTGACTGGCACAGGGTCAACGACGCCGTGACCACCTACTGCGAGGCGCTCCTCGCCGCCGATCGGAAGCGCTTGAACAAGACCAGCGCCATCGGGCTCGACGAGACGTCCTTTGTCCGCCTCGGCCCGAAGAAGCACACGAACTACGCCACGACCGTCGCCGATGTCGAGAACCACCAGATCATCGACATCTTGCCCACCCGACATGTCGGCCACCTACGCCGCCGTCTACTCGGTCACCTTGCCCGGCGCGCACCAGGTGGTCGATCCTTTCCACCTCATTGCCCTGGCCAACCGCTGTCTCGACGCCGTCCGGCGCCGGGTCCAAGCCGAACAGACGGGGCACCGTGGACGCCGTAACGACCCGCTCTCTCGCGCCCGCCGGGTCCTCTTGATGGGCAAGGAGAGGCTCGACGCGGCGGGTACGGAGCGACTCTGGTCCCAATGAGCCGGACTGAGTAGACGGTCAGGAGCTACCTGGATTGAAGACCCAGTTCAAAAGCACTGCAAGAGATGGTCTGGACCGGGAACAATCCGAGTGGGCTTCCGGATGCCGGCTCTGACCTGAGGCTCTCTGAGTGGCGGGGGGAGGATTTGAACCTCCGACCTTCGGGTTATGAGCCCGACGAGCTACCAGACTGCTCCACCCCGCGGCGAAGGTGAGAAGTGTACACGCCCAGGCGTCCCGTCGACCCAGCCCGGCGAGCAAAAGACAGCTCGTTCAGGCCGTTCTCCCGCCACCTGTCGGAGCGACGTCGACCGAGCCCGACGACGGAGGCCCTGGATCATGAGAAAGGTGACAACCCGCTACAGCGTCTGCCCCTTCGGGGGTGGCGGCGGGGGTGCCGACGCGGGGTCGGCCGCCTGCGGAGGAGGCGGAGGGGGAGGCGTCGAGGTAGAGCCGGCGGCGCCCCCGTTGCCGGCCTGATCGGACCCGACCGGGGCGGCTGTCGGTGCGGCCGCGGGGGACTCCGGGGCCAGCGTGATGGCGCCGTGCTGGGACTCGTGCGCCTGGAGGGCCGTGACCAGGTGCTCCATGTCGGCGTCGGTCGTCGGGGTGGCGCGTCCGGTCTTCGTGGCGTAGTACGCCGCGCCGAGGTCGCGCAGCATGGCGTCAGCCGCCTTCTTGGCCTGTACTTCGTCGAGCTTCGCCTGTCCCTTTGCCGCCGCGTCTTTGGCCGCTTCCGTCGCCGTTGCCGCCGTGGCCTTGACCTTGTCGAGAAGTCCCATCGCACCAATCCTTTCGTCCCCGCCCAGCGCGTCCTCGACCCCATCATGGGCGCCCCGCGGCCCGGCCGCAATCCCGGGGGTCCCCGGTCTGGGACCGGATGGGGTCCTACCCGATGTCGGCGACTCCCGCCCGAGGGTTCAGGTCTTCGGAGTTGCCGAAGCGAGCGAGGTGCTCGTGACTGTCGAACCCCGCGACCGTGCCGTCGTAGGGGTCGAGCCCCTCGGCTCGGTGCTCGTCAGCGCCGAGGAGCTCGTCGTGGTCGCGGTCTGCTTGGTGGACTTTGCCTTCTTCGCCGCCGGCACCGTCGTCGTCGTGGTGGTCGACCCGGTCGCTGCACCCGTCGAGCTCAGCAATTGTTGGGCCTGCGCAATCTGTTGCTGCATTGCCTGGATGGCCGTCTGGAACGCGCCAAGGTTCTGTTGTTTCAGCGCGGCGAGCGCGTTGGTGTAGTCCGTCTGCGCCGCGCTGAGGTACCCGGCCACCGCCGCAGGCACGGCAGCGCTCGACGAGCTGCCGTTTCCGTTGGGAACGGACACCGTCGCGTGGAGCACGTCGGAGAGCACGGCCGACAGCGAGGAGTCGATCTGCACGTTCTTCCCCAACACCGCGACGACGTACTGCAGGTTCGGCTGCGGATTCGTCGTAGAAGCGACGTACAACGGCCGCAGGTACACCATGGAGTCCACGATGGGGACCATCAGTGTCTCCCCGAGGAGCACCTCGGTCCCCTTCTGGTCGAGCAGCGTGATGTCCGACGAGACCGTCTTGTTCGCCGAGATCTCGGCGTCCGCGTTGGCCGGACCGTTTGTGCCCTGCGGGGTCTCGTAGACGTTGAGCTGGCCGTAGGTACCTGGGTCGGACTGACCGACCATCCACGCCGTCATGTTGAAGTTCTGGTTCGACCCGGAGACCGACGACGATTGCGACGCGGGTACGAACCCGGTCGAGATGGTGAAGATCGGTTGCGTCGTACCTGGCAACGCGTAGACCTGGTATTGGGGGGCCATCCGGGCCGGCGTCGTCGAGACCAGCTGCCCCTGGCTGTTGTACGTGTTCTCGGCCAGCAGGGCCTGGGACTGCGGGCCGGCGCCGGCCGTGGGCGAGAGCTGCCATGCGTTGCTCGCGGCGTAGAACGCCTGGGGGTTGGTGAGGTGGTAGCGGCCGAAGATGGCTGACTGAATGGAGAAGATGTCCGGGGGATACCGCAGGTGGGCCTGGAGCTGCGGACTCATCTTCGAGAGCGGCGTGAACATGTGGGGGAACGCCGACTCGTACGCCTGAATGATGGGGTCGCTCGGATCGACGTCGTAGAAGGTCATTTGGCCCGAGTCCGCGTCGATGATGACCTTCACCGAATTGCGCACGTAGTTGTAGTTCCCGGGCAGGGTGCTCCCGATCGCCACCTGCTGGCTACTGGCGTTCTGCGAGTATGGGTAGTTCGCCGTCGTGGTGTACCCGTCGACCACCCAGTCGATGTGGCCTTTGACGATGACGGCGTAGGGATCGTGGTCGAAACTGAGGAACGGGGCCGCCTTCTCGGCCATGGCGACCGGGTCGCGTACGAACATGATCCGCGATTTATCGGTGATCTGGCTGGAGATCAACAGGTTGAAGTCCCCCAGGCGCAGTGCGAATGCGGCCCGCTTGAGCAAGGAGGACAGCTGGACGCCACCCTTCCCGGAGTAGTGGCTCTCTACTGCACTGCCGTCCTTCTTCTGGTAGTCCACCTCGAGCTGCTTGGAGTCCGCCACCACGTATCCCGTCTCGCCCAGGCCGAAATAGACCGATGGGTCAGTGATCGCCGGCAAACCTTTGGACGAGGTCGGCGGGATCTGCTGCACGGCGTACACCGGGTTGTTGGAATTGGTCTGGTTGGCCAGCGCCACCACCGCACCGTTGCCGTGGGTGTACTGAAGGTGGGTGTTGACCCACGACGGGGACGGGACGTTCGGCGACGAGATCTCGCGCACGCCGATCAAGACCGGGGTGATCTGGCTCTTTCCGGTCGTGTACCGGTCGACACCGAGCGATGGGAAGGTGTAGTACGAGCGGATCGCCTGCTCGCGCTGGAATGTCTGCAGTGTGATGGTGGGGTCGGGATCCCACTGACGGATGTTAGAGATGGTGGGCGCCGCCTCGACGACCTGGGTGGGGCTGATGGTGTTCGACGCCGCGAAGGAGTGGACCCGCACGTTGTTCAGCGCATAGGCATCCCGTGTCGCTGTGATGTTGCGTTTGATGTACGGCGCCTCGAGAGAACTCTGGGCGGGCGTCACCTTGAGCGTCTGCAGCAGCGCCGGGTAGATGATCCCCACGGTCAGGGCGACGAAGGCCCAGATGCCGATGGCCAGAACGGGCAGGGTCCAGCCCTGTCGGCGGATGTTGAAGAGGAGGATCCCGGCCGCGAAGATCGACACCACCACGAGGAGGGTCTCGGCGGGCAGTCGGGCGTGGACGTCGGTGTAGCCGGCCCCGTTCACATAGCCGTCCTGTGAGTTGACGATCGACCACCGTTGCAGCACGTAGCCGGCTGCCTTGGTGAGCGCGATGAGAGCGAGCAGCACCGAGAGGTGGGCCTTCACCGGAGGCCGCACCCGGGGCAGGCCGCGCTGCGGCTGGATCCCGCCGTTGAGGTAGTGGAAGACCACCGTCACCGCGAGCGTCACGATCAGGATGGCCAGGGTCCAGTCGACCAGGAAGGTCAGGAAGGGCAGGTCGAACACGTAGAAGCCCACGTTCTTGTGGAACTGCGGGTCCGTGGCGTCGAAGTTCCCCCCGTGGAGGAACAGGATCCAGTTGTTCCACTGCCCGATCGTCCCCGAGGCGCCGATGAGAGCGATCACGAAAGCGAGCGCCACGTAGATCCGCCCCGCGTAGGGTCGGACATATTGCTGGTAGCGCCGCACGAACTCGTCGTCCTGGGCCAGGACGACGTCACGGCCCACGATGCGGTCGCACACGACCAGGTTCACCCACAGGACGACGAAGAAGACGGCGCCGAAGACCCCGAAGAGCCCGAGCTTGACGGCGAGCAGGGTCGAGAAGACGTTGTGGTAGCCGACGGACGAGAACCAAAGACTGTCGGTGTAGAGGGTGGCGAGCGAGCGCAGCGACACCAGCAGCACGATGAGGACCACGACGATGCCCGCGATCCACCACCGGGCGCGCCGGCCCCGACGCGGCGGCTTCTCAACGGCGAGGTCGCGGGGGATGCGCACGGAGTCGCAGCCTAACGTCCACGCCCCTTGCCAAAGCAGACACCCCGGCTGGCGGGGGGCGGCGAAAAATCCTGGTCAGGCCGTTTCCGTCGTGATCAGACAGCGACAGCCGGGGTGGGCCGGCGGGTGAGCGTGCCCCGTCGGGAACGTTTCGCCCTTTGCGACTGCTCCCGCCAGCGCGTTGTCGTCGCAGTCCGAGCACCCCGCAGAGGTGAGCACCCACCGCACCGGACGCTCGGCACCGGCAGTCGACCTGACCGCGGCCGAGAACGCTTGCGTCGCGTAGTCGCCCACCAGGCGCTCCACGCGCTCGCCGCGCCATTCACGGAACGCGACGCCGACGCGGTCTGCCACGTCGTCGCTGCCCTCGGAGATCCGCCGCCGCAACGACGACACCACCGAATGTGCCAGCCCGGCCGTCGCCTGTTCGACCGCGTCCGCATCCGTCACGGTCGCGGGGTCCCCCCCGGCGAAGGTGACGCCGGCGGCGAACGCCTCTCCGAGGTGGCCCCGGGCCGCCGCGGCGTAGCCGGCCAGGTGCTCCTCCTCACCACCGACCACGGCCTCGTCCGACGGAGCAGACGAGCTGCGCAGCGCGTCGAGCAAGCGGTTCTGGTCGTCGCCGAGCGCGCGCTTGATGCTTCGCGTGAGCCGCGATGTGACCGGCCCGAGCAGTTCGTCACGACGGGCGACCAGAACCGCCTGGGGACCCTCGTCGCCGGACGCGGGGCCTGACTCCTCCCGCTGCGGTGATCCTTCCGTTTGTTCCGTTTGTTCCGTCTGTTCCGCGCCCTCCGCCCCAGCGGTCTCGGTCGTCCCGGGAACCGATCCGGCGCGAATGCGGGCGAAGAGCTCGTCGACCGAGGGCGGGCTCGTGAGGACGGAGGTCTCCCCCTGGCGCTCGTCGCCACCGTCCTGGGACGTCGCGGCCCCTTCGCCCGCACCGCCGCGATCCCCTGAGCCGGACGCTTGGGGCTGCTCGGCATCGGCGTCCCCCCCGGCCCGGTCCGCCGCATCCTGGTCGAAGGCCTCGGTCGTCGGGCCACCGTGCAAGCGGGCCTGGTCGCCGACCGCGACTGCCGCCGCCCTCGCCTCGTCGTCGGTGCGGCGCAACTGGCCCAGGATCGCGTCCACCTTGTCGCGCACACCGTGCACCGACACCGCCATCTCGTCCCGGGCCGCCCGCAGCTGCTCTATTTGGACACCCATCTGGCGCCGCCGCGCCGCCAGGTCGGCCAGCACGCGTCGACGTGCCTCCTGGACCTGCTCGAGCAGGGCGCGACCCTCGTCCTTGGCCTTGGCGACGATGGCGTCGCCCTCGGCCGACGCCTGGGCCAGGATGCGGTCGCGCTCGGCCCGGGCCTCGGTCTCGGCGTTGGCCACCAACAGCTCCACCTCACCTACCCGCTCGGCCGCCGATGCCTCCGTCCGGGTCTGCAGCTCCTCGACCTGCTTCTGCGCGTCGCGCAGCATCGTCGCCGCCCCCTGCTGGGCCTCGGCGACGATCCGCGCCGCCTCCTCGTGGGCGTGGCGGAGGATCTGCGCGCTGTGCTGCCCCAGCGACGCCGTGAGGGTGGCCTCGTCGACGACGGGGTTCGCGGCCCTCTCCTCGGCGTCGGCCAGGGCTGTGCGCAACTCCTGCTCGTGTTCTTCGAGCGACCCCACGCTGCGGGCCACCGACTGCAGATACGCCCGTACTTCGTCGGCGTCGTAGCCGCGTCGGACGATGGCAAAGGTGTGACGGGCGATATCGCCCGTCGCGATCCGTGAGGACGAGATGGGGGCGCGGCCGTCGACCATGCCTCAGAGCCTACGGCGCGGCCTGAGCCGGCACCGGTGTCCCCGCCGGAACGCTGCCGCCGAGGCGCCTCAGGATCCGCAGGACCTGGTCGAGGTTGCGCACGGCATAGACGTGCAGTTGCGGGGTCGCCTTGGACTCGGCCGTCCCGAGCTCCTGGGGCGGCACGAAGAACACTGTGGCCCCGGCCTGCTCGACGGCGATGGTCTTCTCGGCCACCCCGCCGACGTCCCCCACGTTGCCGTACTGGTCCATGGTGCCGGTCGCGGCGACGACGCGGTTGCCGGTCAGCCGGCCGCTGCTGAGGCGGTCGATGATGCCGAGGGTCATCGCCAGCCCGGCCGACGGCCCGCCGATATTGGTGGTGTGGACGGTGACATCAACCGGGAAGTGCCAGTTCTGCTGAGTCTGGGTCAGGACGCCGAGGTATGCCGTCGGCTTCACCGGCGGGCCGCACCCGGAGTCCGTCAGGCCCTTGGGCGGCCGGCCCAGGGTCACGGATTTGTGGACGACGGGCCCGGCCACGAAGTCCCCCTCGCTGTTGATGGAGGAGTCCTCGAGCGTGAGCGCGGCCGTCGTGCCCGGGTCCCGGCCCTGAAGAGCCCGGGTCAGCGCGCAGTCGGTCGGCGTCGGCGTGGCGTCGACGGCAGTGATTACCTGGGCGACGTGGAGCACTCCCGACGACGGTGAGCCTGAGGGAATCCCGTAGACCAGCGCGCCGACGTTCGTTGAGCTCACGTGATAGCCGAGACGAGTGAGGGCCGCTGCCGTCGCGAACGACTGCGCCTGCGCCATCTGGAGGTAGCCCTGGTTCAGGTACTGCCCCTCCGTCGGCGCCCCTTCGAAGAGCTGGGCACCGGGGTAGATCTCGTCGTTGGAGTCGAAGAAGCGGTAGCGCAAGTAGCTCAGCGCGTTCAGCTGGCTGACGAAGACGTCGGTCAGAAGGATCTTGCCGGTGACGGGGTGGTCGAGGTGCGCGGGAACCTCGATGTACTGCTGCACCGGCGTCGCGTTGCCCGGGGTGATCACGTAGTAGTCGACGTTGACCCTGGCCGCGACGAAACCGGCGACGAGAACGACCACGACCACTACGGCCAGCACGGCCGGCCACCGCCGCGGCCTGGCCGTGGGCAGGGAGGCTGCGGGCGGACCGGTCTGACCGACCGCCTCCGCCGGCGTGGCCGGACCGGAGAAGTCGGGGTGAAGGGGGATCGACGTGTCCCCGCCGGCGGCGTCGTTGAGGTCGGACATACTCGGAGGCGGTGAGCGACGATCCTGCCACGGATGCGGGCGCCGCCCGCCGCGCGACGAGCCGCCGGCGGCGCGTCGCCGTGGCGGCGCACACGAACGGGGACGTGGTCGCCCGCCGTGGCCTCGACGACCCCGACCCTCGGGTGCAAGTGGCCGCGCTGGGCGCGCTGGACCGTCTCGGCCGGCTGACCGCGGACGACGTGATCGGAGCGCTGGGTCACGGCGGCGACGCCGTACGGCGCCGGGCCGTGGACGCTGCGCCCGCGGTACGGGGCCGCGGGTCGCGCTCGGCGCTCCCGGCTGCCGTCACCGAGGCCCTGGCCGACCCCGACCCACTCGTCGTGGTGGGTGCGGCCTGGTACCTGGGCGAGCGCCGGCATCGCGCCGCGGTACCCCAGCTGGTGGCGACGGCGCGCGGCCACGAGGATCCGCGCTGCCGGGAGGGCGCGGTGGCCGCCCTGGGCGCCATCGGCGACCCGGCCGGGATCGACGCCGTTTTCGACGCGCTGGGCGACAAGCCGGCGGTCCGCCGCCGGGCCGCCGTAGCCCTGGCCGGTTTCGACGATCCCCGGGTGGAGACCGTGCTCGGTGCCGTCGCCACGGAAGACCGTGACTGGCAGGTTCGTCAGGCGGCCGCCGAGCTGCTCGACCCGGCACAACACGCGCAACCGGACGTCGAGCCCGACGTCGGAATCACTCGTCCTCGGTGAAGAGCCGCTTGAGCCGGTCGAACGATTCCAGGCACACCCCCGCGCCCTGGACCACGCACTCGAGGGGCGTGTCGACGAGGTGCACCGGCACCTTGGTGGCATCGGCCACGCGTTGGGGCATGCCTCGCAGCAACGACGCCCCACCGGTGAGGTGCACGCCCTGGAACATGATGTCCTGGGCCAGCTCCGGTGGAGCCTCGCCCAGGCAGTTGGCGGCCGCCTCCAACACCGCGACCACGTTGTCCTCTATCGCCTCGCGCACCTCGGCCGGCGAGAGGACGACCGTTCTCGGCCGGCCCGTCGCCACCTCCCGGCCCCGGATCTCGGCCTGTTGCTCACCCTCGTAGGAAAAGGCCGAGCCGATGGCCATCTTGACCGCCTCGGCGGTGCGCTCGCCGATGGCCACGCCGTACGTCTGGCGGACGTGGGCCTGAATGGACGCGTCGAAGTCGAACCCGCCGCAGCGCAGGGCCTCGAGCGCCACCACCCCACCCAATGAGATCACCGCCATCTCCGCCGTGCCCCCGCCCACGTCCACGACCATGTTGCCGACAGGCTCCGAAATAGCCAGGCCCGCCCCGATGGCCGCCGCCATCGGCTGCTCAATCAGGAAGCTCGCCGACGCCCCGGCCCGGCGGGCCGCCTCCTTCACCGCGCGCCGTTCGACGGCGGTGATGGCCGAGGGCACGCAGATGAGCACCTTGGGCCGGTTGAGCCGGCTCACTCCGACCCGGCGCAGCAAGACCGAGAGCATGCGTTCGGTCACCTCGAAGTCGGTGATCGCCCCACCACGCAGCGGGCGCTCGGCCACGATGTAGCCGGGCGTCCGCCCGATCATCTGCCAGGCGTCGGTCCCGATGGCCAGCACCTCGCGGCTGCGGGAGTCGAGGGCCACCACCGTCGGCTCGTTGAGCACGAGGCCCTTCCCCTTGGCGTAGACGAGCGTGTTGGCCGTGCCGAGGTCGATGGCCAGGTCGCGGGACACGGCCTCATGGTACGGCCCACCCCGCGTCCGACGGCACTCTCGTCCCTGCTCTCGGTAGCCTCGCCCATCAGTGAGCGACGTGCCGGAGGATCCAGGGCCGGACGGTCCCGGACACGCCGAGGGGGAGGGACCCGAGGACCCCGACGTGCCCTTGCGCGGCTGGATCGACCCCGATGACCGCGTCTGGCGCCACCCCAGCGAGCAGGCGGCGGGTCCCGGCGGCGAGCCACGGCTCCTGAAACCACCTTCGAGGCACCCTTGGCGCGGCCCCGTCATGGTGGCCGTCGGCGCGGTCGCCGCCATGGCCGTCGTGGCCTGGGTGGTCCTCTTGCTCTCGCCCGCCTCCGACCACCCGATGCCCTCGGCCACGTCCGACACCCAGGACAGCGCGCCGAGGACGCTCCCCGGCGCGGGCAACGCCGTCCCGAGTGCGGCGGACGCGGCCGGAAGGGCCATCGTGGAGCTGCGCGCCGGGACGACTCACGGCGATGTCACGCTCTTCGGGATCGCTGTGGCCGAGGGCGGCGTCGTCGTCACGACGGGCGACCTGCTGCGCGGCGCGCTGTGGGTCGACATGGTCGGATCCGGTGGCCGGCTCCAGCGCGCCACCATGGGCGCCACCGACAGCGGCTCGGACCTGGCCCTCGTCGACGTTCCGGTCGACCTGCCCGTCGCCCCCTTCTCGGACGACGGCAGCCTCGGCCCCGGGACCACTTCTCTCACCCTGGGCCTCGTCCCCGACGGCGCCGGCCTGGCCCTCCACTCGAACCCGACCACCGTGACGTCGGTCGCCGCCCCGATTTCCACCGGTCCGGCGCGGGGCTTGGGCGGGATCACCGCGTCGGTAGCCGCCTCCGACACGCCGGGAGAGCCTCTGCTGGACAAGGCCGGCGCCGTGGTCGGGATCCTCTGCGACCCCGCCACGGCGACGTTCCTCCCGAGTGCGCTGGTGCTCGCCGTCGCCGACGACCTGCGTTCGCATGGACGGGTCCCGCGGGGTTTCCTCGGAATTGAGGGGACCAACGCCACGGCGGGGTCCGGAGCCGTCGTCGAAACGGTGAGCGCCAACGGGCCGGCCGCCGGTCGGCTCGGCCACGGGGAGGTGATCGTGGCGGTCGACGGTCAGCCGTCCGCACGATGGCCGAGTTGCAGTCCCGGCTCTATGCACTCGGGCCGGGCACCGCGGTCCAGCTCTCGGTCGAGAACGGGAACCAGAAGAGGGCCGTGGGCGTCACCTTGGGCTCGGCCTCCTGACGGCCGGCCCGCTCGCGGATTTCTCGCCTCGTCCGTCGACCTCGGGCCTTAGCATGGGATGACCATGTTCGGATCGATCGACCCCGACAACCCGATGGGAGGCCTGCTCGGCGACCTGCTCAAGGTCATCGGATCAGGATCGGCGGGAGGCGGGAGCGACAGCTGGTTCGAGGCGGCCCGCACCCTCGCCTTCGGTGTCGCCACCGACGGCGGAGTGGACGACAACCCCGACCCGCTGGTGCGCATCGCCTTCGAGGAGCTGGCCCGGGTGGCCGAGCTCCATGTGGCCGACGTGACCGGCATCACCTCCCCGGCGTCGCACGCCGGCCCCGCCACCGGGCCCGGAGGAGGAGCCCGGGCCGGGGTCTCGTTCGACGCGGTCGGGCCAGGCCAGTGGTCCTTCAAGGTGCTCGAGGCCTACCGCCCCGTCCTCAAGTCCATGGTCGAGGCTCAGCAGCAGGGCGCCGCCACGGTTCCCACGACCATGGACCTGAGCGAGCTCGGCGACGACGACACCGGCGGACTCGGCGGCTTGCTCTCGCAATTCGCCGTGACGCTCGGGCCGGTGTTCCTCGGCATGCAGTTCGGGTCGGCCGCCGGCCACCTGGCGCAGCGGGCCTTCGGCCAGTACGCGCTACCCCTGCCGTGGCCCGAGTCGACGACCCTGCTGCTCGTACCCTCGAACGTGGCACGCTTCGCCGAGGACTGGAGCCTGCCCCTCCAAGAGGTCCAGCTGTGGGTCTGTGTGCGCGAACTGGCCATGCACTCGGTGCTGACCCGCCCGGGTGTGCGCTCGTCGCTCTCGACGCTGCTGGCCGATGCGTCGGCGCACGCCGCCGCGGCGCAGCGCTCCATCGTCGAGCGCCTCGGCGAAGGCATGGGTGACCCGGCCTCGCTCGAGGACGCGCTCAGCGACCCCGAGGCGCTCCTGTCGGATCTCATCACCCCGGAGCAGCGCAGCCTCTCGGGTGCGTTGACGGCGCAGACGACCGCCCTCGGGGCCTACGTCGACCACGTCACGGCCCGCATCGCGGAGTCTCTGACGTCGGCCCCGGCCGCGCTCGGGGAGGCCTGGTACCGCTACCGGATTGAGGCGGGCAAGGGAGA
The DNA here is from genome assembly GCA_963767195.1 of uncultured Acidimicrobiaceae bacterium. GTDB lineage: Bacteria > Actinomycetota > Acidimicrobiia > Acidimicrobiales > RAAP-2 > Bog-473. Next base: position 27,684 of record CAVYDA010000006.1, read on the forward strand.
GCAGGCCTTCGCGGGGCTCTTCGGCCTCGATGTCGGACGCGACGAGGTGGACCGTGGCCGCGCCTTCGTCCAGGGCGTGGTCGAGCGCAAGGGAGACGATGCGCTCTCCCGGCTCTGGACCGACGAGCTCAACCTGCCGACCCCGGCCGAGGTCGACGCCCCGGGCCTGTGGCTCGCCCGCATCGGTCTTCTGGACTGATCCCTCTCGCGAGGCGTCGGCTCACGAACCGATCAGGCGACCCGGCTCAGCTCGTATCGAATGAGCGCGGTCGTCACACGTCCGCCGAGTAGCAGCGTCTCGATGCTGCCGTCCCACGTCGGGGCGATGGCGAAGACGAAGTCGCGCATGGCCTCGTCGGTGCGGATGGTGGAGATCAGGTCAACGAGGTCCAGCAGGTGCGCGGTCTCCGCCGGGCCCTTCAGCCTCGGCGGAGTGAGCGTGCGCACCAACGCCGCCTCGTCCTCGGAGGTCTCACCGATCCGGCGGCGAACGGCGCGCACGACCGGCGCGTCGTCCATCGTGTACATCTTCGCCACTCCTGCCTCCCTGCTGCCCGCTTCTGCTCACTGTTCCGCCAACCGACACACGACGCCGCATGTGCGCCGAAGCCGCCACACGTCGCCCGTCGGTGCTGATCCTCGCACGCGACGGCGGCGGTCCGGTTTCGACGTCGGAGGGCACGGTTGGCCCCCCTCCCCGACGGACGTTCAGCCCTCGGCGGCCTCGTCGTAGTCGAGTACCCACTCGAGTGCGAGCTGTTCGCGCTCGGCGTCGCGCACGACGCGTTCGCTGTTGCGACGGAACTGCGGGTCGTGCGGCGGTAGGAGCACGAGCCGGGCCAACACGCGCTCGCGGAACTGGTCTATGACGTCCGCCGGACCGTAATCCGATTGCACTTCCCAATGCGGTGCGACTGGTCCGAGATAGACGACGCACCGCGTGTCCGATGGGTTCGACCAGCTCCTCTTCTTGGACGATCTCGTCGCTCTCGGGCGCCATGCGGACCAGCGTAGCGCCGCGCCGAGCCACGGCATAAACGCTGGTGAAGTGCGATTTCGAGCCCGGGATTCTTATGAACTTCCTACGCCCCACATCTAGGCCTGAGCAGGCATTTTCCGTAGAATGGTGCGTGGAAAGGGAGTCGAGCGATGAATACCGAATGGATGGCAAGAGGAAAGTGCAAGGAAGTTGCACCCGATGTTTTCTTCCCGAGCGACGGGATGGGGGTCATCGTGGCGCAGCGCATCTGCGCCGATTGCCCGGTGTCGCACGAGTGCCTTGAGTATGCGCTCGAGAACCACATCGACCACGGCGTGTGGGGCGGAGCTTCGGAGCGTGAGCGCCGTCGGATCCTTCGCCGCCGCCGCACCTCGCACGCGGTCAGCGTCCCCGCTATCAGCGTCCACGCCTAGACCCCGGATCGCGAGGCGGGGGACCTCCCGCTCCGGCGGGTAACCCCGATCTTCTTCTCGGCCCCGTCCAAGCCCACGTGCACGGCCAGGCGGTGTGAAGCTGGACCGATGACGGGCCGGATCGTCGAATGCGTGGTCAATGTCAGCGAGGGCCGCGACGAGGCGGCTCTGGCGGAGTTCGCCGAGGCCGCGGGTACGGCCCTCCTCGATGTACACCGCGATCCTCACCACCACCGCAGCGTCTTCACCCTGGCGGGACCGTCTGAGCTCGTCGCGGCTCGCGCCAGAGCGCTCGCGGCGACCGTGGTCGCCCGCCTGAATCTGCGCCATCACGTCGGCGCCCATCCCCGTCTGGGGGTCCTCGACGTGGTCCCCTTCGTGCCCTACGAACCGGGCGGCCCGCCCCCGGCCGACCTCTCGGGCGCGATTGAGCTGCGGGAGGACTTCGCCGGATGGCTCGGCGCCGAGCTCGGCGTGCCCGCCTTTGTGTACGGCCCTGCCCGCGAGCGTTCCCGAGCTCGTGGAGCACGCCCCGGCGGCCGCGACGAAGCCGACCTCGCCGCCGGAGGTCGCACGCTCCCTGAAGTCCGGAGGGATGCGTTCAGGACTCTCTCCCCGGACTACGGCCCTCCACAGGCAGACCCGCGCTCAGGCGCCACCGCCGTGGGCGCGCGGCGCGTGCTCGTGGCCTACAACGTCTGGGTCTCGTCGCCGGCACTGGCCCGGACGGTCGCCGCGCAGGTCCGCTCCCGCGAAGTCCGCACGCTCGGCCTCGCACTCGGTTCCCGAGCGCAGGTGTCGTGCAATCTCGTCGATCCCACCGAGACGGGTCCCGCCGACGTGTACGACGCGGTGCGCCATTACGTCACCGCGCTCGGCGGCGTGGTGGAAGGCGCCGAGCTGGTCGGTCTCGTCCCCGAGGTCGTTCTGGCCGCGGTGCCGCGCCGGCGTCGAGCCGAGCTCGGCCTGTCGGACGAGGCCACCGTGGAGGCTCGTCTCGAGCTCCAATCGGGCCCAGGGGCCTGACCGCGCTACGCGCTCGCGACGTCCCGGCGGGCCATGGCCCGGGCCCGGCGCACCCGCCGGCGCTCCCGTTCGCTCATGCCTCCCCAGATCCCGAACTTCTCGCCGTTGGCGAGGGCGTACTCCAGGCAGTCCTCGCGGACGACGCAGCCGCGGCAGACCTCCTTCGCCTCTCGGGTCGACGCTCCCCGCTCGGGGAAGAAGAGGTCCGGATCGACTCCCATGCAGTTTGCCTGCAGCTGCCAGCTGCGTTCTTGGCGACCGTAGAGCGTGGTCAAAATGTCCACTTTCACTGGTTCGCCCCCCTTCTTCGCCTCAGGTGGCAATCGTGTAGTTACAACGATGTGATCTCTATCTTTGACCAGTCCCACCGGGAGCGCAAGACCTGAATGGTCCAAGGGGGCACGAAACGTGTGTTCGGCCTGCCTGTCGATCGGTGGAACATTGCACGAAAACCCCAGTTCAGGGGCATTCGACGCTGGTCATCCTCGGCTGGACGACGCTTCGAGGACACTCGCCGGGCGATCCTTCGTCCGAGGGGCCCGCGGCTCGGGTGAGGGACCATTTTTCATCGACGGTACGGAAACCGGATACCCGCCGGCCGGGCCGGTCGAGAGCCCGCCGGCCGGCCCGGTCGAGAAGCCCGCGAGCCGGACGGAAAGCCGGTCGAGAGCCCGCCGGACGGAGGTCCGCCCGGAGCCGGGCGGCGGTTCAGCCGGCCGGGCGCATGACCCGGCGGTGCTTGAGGAAGTCCACCAGGACGTAGCCACCCAGCGCGTCGGGTGTCGTGTAGAAGGTGCGGCCGCCGTTGACCCGGGCGATCTGCTCGACGAAGGGGTAGTGGGTGCGCTGGAGGTCGAGGGCGAAGGTGTTGATCACAATGCCCGCCCGCGTGCACCGGATGACCTCGGCCATCGTGCGGCGGAGCGTCTCGGGCACCGGCGGGTAGTTGAAGAAGACCTCGCCGTAGTCGTCGACGTGCGCCGTCGGCTCCCCGTCGGTGACCACAATGATCTGCTTGGTGCCGTGCTCGTGGGACAGCATGCGGCGCGCCAGTGCGAGCGCGTGTTGCAGGTTGGTGCCGTAGACGTAGTCCCACATGGCCGTGGGCACCTCGTCTGGTCGTATCTCGCGGGCGACCTCGGAGAAGCCCACGATGCCGAGGTAGTCCCGCGGGAACGTCGACGAGATCAGGGTCTGGAGGGCCATGGCCATCCGCTTGGCCGGCACGAAGTTGTCACGCATCGGCATCGACATGGACAGGTCCAACGCGAGCACGGTGGCCGAGCGGCTCAGCGCCTCGACCTCGACCACCTCGAAGTCCTCGGGCTTGAGGCGGACGGGCACGCCCGATCCGCCGCGGCGCACCGCGTTGTGGACCGTGGTCGAGAGGTGCAGGTTGAGCGGGTCGCCGTACTCGTAGGCCTTCGTAGTCTCTTCGCGGTCGTGGCCGGCGCCGGTGCGGAGCGCGGAGTGGTCACCGATGCGGTCCTTGTTGATCTGTCCGAAGAGGTCGGTGAGCGCCTTCTGGCCCAGCCGGCGCACCCCGCGGGGCGTCAGCTCGATGCGCCCGCCCTGCTGCTCGATCAATCCCGCGTCGGCCAGCGTCTTGGTGAGGTTGGCCAGGCGGTCGAGCGCGCGGGCGGCGTCCTCGCCCATGTGGCGGCGCACCTGGTCGATGTCGATCTCGCCCAGCGCGGCCGGGGTCGAGGCGCTCTGGAGGACCTCTTCCATGCGGTCGAGCTGGCCCAGGCGACTGGCCAGGTCGGTGGCCTGGTTCAGGCTCATCGGGTTGTCGCCGTTGAAGTCGTAGGAGCGCTGCCACCCGGCGTCGGGCACGGCCCGCTGGAGGTTCTGGCTCAACCGCTCGACCTGCCAGCGCAGGTCCATGTTGTCGTCCAGCAAGGACTCCATGAGCTGGCGCAGCTGGGCCTGCTGCTCGGGGGAGAGCGAGTTCCACACCGCCTGGGCGGCCGCCATGCGCTCGGCCAGCTGCTCCAAGAGCTCGTCGAGGGTCTGCGGGTTGCCCGGGAACATGTCGCCGTACTCGGCCATGAACTGCTCAAAGCTGGGATTGAGCTCGTCGCCGCGCTCGCGCTGCTCGAGCATCTGGTTCAGCGCGTCGAACGCGTTGCGCATGCGCTGCATCTGCTCGGCGTCCATGTTCGAGAGCGCGTCCGAAGCCCCCTCGAAGAACGTGTCGGCCATCTCGCGGCGGAGCTCTTCGAGGAGCTCCTCGAAGCGCTCGCGCGCCTCGGACGACACGAAGTCGTAGTGCTGGAGCGAGCTGATCCGTCCCGCCGGTTCGTCGGGCTGGAGGTCGAGCGCCATGCGACGCTCGGTGGCGACGTCGTCGGTGACCTCCTCGCGGCGGCGGTCACCCGAGGAACGCGCCTCCTCGACCAGATCGTCGATGGCGGCGCGCTCGTCCTGCTCTATCTCGTCGAGCTGCGCGCTCGAGTTGGGCCATGCGGCCGTCGGGGTCGCCCTCGGCGAGCATCTCGGCCCGGCGGCGCCGGAGCTGCTCCAGCAGGTCCCGCAGACCCGCGATCTCCTCCCCGTCGGGGGTGCGCATGCCGCTGCGCAGGAGGCGGCGGAGCGCGTCGTCGAGATCGCCGCCGGCGAGGAGGTCGTCGGTCAGCCCGGCCAGCAGGTCGTCGGGGTCGAGGTCGGCGAACTGCTGGGTGCCGTCCCACTCCGAGTAGTCGTATGCGACGCTCACCGGGTCACCCCCACGCTCGAGGCACGAACGCTACTTGCGCCCGCGGTAGAGGGCCCGCGCTCCCGAGGCGTCCTTGTTCAGGCGCTTGGTCAGGTGGAGGCCCTCCAGGAGGAACTCGAGGGCACTCGCCATGAGCGCCGGCGACTCCGCTTCGGCCGCTTCGGGACCGGCCAGCTTGCGGGTCGGAGCCTCGAGCTCGGGGATGTCGGCGAGGACGGCCAGGTAGGCGGAGGAGGGCATGTCGTCGCCGACGTGGACCACCACCTGGTCGTGGAAGGCGCCGACGACCGACGCCGGGTCGTCGACGGTGACGCGACGCCGGAAGACCGAGAGCGTGGCCGCGGCCACGAGCTGCGCCACCACCTCTTCCTCGTGACCCTCCTCCATGGCCTCGACCTCGATCTTGCCCTGGGTCGACGGCACGAGCGAGGCCAGGTCGCTGACCCGCGGGACCGCCACGGGCTCCCCGGTGCGCAGAGCCCGCCGCACGGCTGACGCTACGAGGGTCTCGTAGTTGGCGATGGAGAGGCGGACCGAGACGCCGCTGCGCTGGTTGAGATGGGTGCTGCGCCGGGCCAGCTGCGAGATCTCCGCGATGACCTCTTTCATGTACGCCGGCACGGTCACGGGGACGCCCGCGGTCGGGAGGTCCGCCTCCGCCTCCATGATCTTGACTTCGGTCTGCGTCTCGAAGGGGTAGTGGGTGCGGATCTGCGCCCCGAAGCGGTCCTTGAGCGGCGTGATGATGCGACCGCGGTTGGTGTAGTCCTCGGGGTTGGCCGTGGCCACCAACATGATGTCGAGCGGCAGGCGGATGCGGTGCCCGCGGATCTGCACGTCGCGCTCCTCCAGGATGTTGAGCAGGCCGACCTGGATCCGCTCGGAGAGGTCGGGCAGCTCGTTGATCGCGAAGACGCCACGGTTGACCCGCGGGATGAGGCCGTAGTGCAGGGCGAGCTCGTCGCTGAGGTAGCGACCCTCGGCGATCTTGATCGGGTCGACTTCGCCGATGAGGTCGGCGATGGAGGTGTCGGGGGTGGCCAGCTTCTCGCCGTAGCGCTGCGAGCGGTGGACCCAGCTCACCGGCGAGGCGTCACCGAGCTCGTCGACGAGGTCGATGGCGAAGCGCGACACCGGGTGGTAGGGGTCGTCGTTGATCTCGGACCCCTCCACGACGGGGAGCCACTCGTCGAGCAGGCCGACCAGCGAGCGGATGACGCGGGTCTTGGCCTGCCCGCGCTCGCCGAGGAGGATGACGTCGTGGCCCGCCAGGAGGGCGTTCTCCAACTGGGGCACCACGGTCTCTTCGAAACCGAAGACCCCAGGGACGAGCGGGCGGTCCGCCGCGATGGCCTTCGCCGTGTTGCGTCGCATCTCCTCGGCCACGGGCACCGACTCCCAACCCGACGCCGCGCAGGTCGGCGACGGAGCGAGGCAGGTCGGCGGGCGGCTTGAGCAGGCCCGCGTGCGGAGCGACGGACGGGTCGGAGGAAGAGCCGGGCATGGACGAAGCCTAAACCCCATCCTCGCGGTGCGGCGCGTCGGCGGGTTCGGGACCGGGGCCGGGGCCGGGGCTGGGAAGGTGCACATGGCGGGCCAACAACTGTTGGGCCAGCGCGCCGCGCCGGGCGGGCCAGCGCGCGGTCGCCGCGCTGGGCCAGTCCGATGGTGCGGCTCAGCGTCGGGCGCGCGAACGGGACGCCGACCAGCGTCGCGTCGGTGGGCATGGCGATGGCGGGCACGACGGCGGCACCGAGGCCGGCGGCGACGAAGGAGAGGACGCCCGCCATCTCGCCTCCCTCGCTGACCAGGCGGGGTTCCACGCCCGCGTCGGTGCAGGCCGAGAGGGTGACGTCGCGCAGGTCGTAGCCCTCGCGGAACATGACCAGGTCGAGCCCGTCGAGCTCGCGCACCCGCACGCTGCGGCGCCGCGCCAGCCGGTGGTCCGGCGGGAGGGCCAGGACCAGCGGGTCATCGAAGAGCGGCGTCGTCGTCACCAGCGGGTCGACCGCCGGGAGCACGACGAGGGCGAGATCGACCTCGCCCGCCGCCACCTGCGGGACGAGCTGGTGCGAACCGGCCTCCACGACGGACAGGACGATCCCGGGGTGGTGGCCGTGGAAGGCGACGAGGGCGGGCGCCAGCACGCTCGTGACCAGGCTGGGCGTGGCCCCGACGGCCAGGCGGCCGCGCACCATGCCCGAGAGCGCCCGGGCCTCGGCTCCCGTCGCCTCCACGTCGGCCAGCACCCGCTGCATGAAGGGCAGCAGGGCCTGACCGTCCGGCGTCAGGGTGACGCTCCCCTGCCCGGGTCCGCGGTTGAAGAGCACGACACCGAGCTCGTGCTCCAACAACCGGACCTGGCGCGACAGGGAGGGCTGGGCCAGGTGGAGCCGGTCGGCGGCGCGGGTGAAGCTCCGCTCGTCCGCCACGGCCAGGGCGTACGTCAGTTGGTGCAACTGCACGCTTCAGAGCCTATCGCTCTGAATTTCATGTTCATTATGTCTTTGACGTTTCCGGTGACAGCTCGTATCGTCTCGTCGTCCGGCCCGGGCGACGCGCCCGGGCAGCGAAGGCTCGTCCGACACCCGACGGAGGCTCGGGTGGGCGGGCCGCGGCGACCCGGCCGGGCAGCGAGGAGGTCCGAGTGACGACGACGGTCGAGAGCACATCGGCGACGCCGGTCACCATCGGGACGAAGCGGGGCGGACCCGACCGGCCCACATTGCGCGAGGACACGTGGTGGGTCCAGCCGGTGGTCACGGTGACCGTGCTGACGGCGTTCGTCGTCTATTCGACCTGGGCCGCCTTCGTCAACAAGGACTACTACGCCGGGGCGGACCTGCACCGCAACCTGATCTCGCCCTTCTACTCCCCCTGCATCGCCCAGAGCTGCGTGCCGGGCAGCCACCCGTTCGGCACGTTGCCGTTCTGGAACTTCTCGCCGGCGCTGCTGATCCTGATCTTCCCGCTGGGTTTCCGCCTCACCTGCTACTACTACCGCAAGGCCTACTACCGCTCCTTCTGGTGGTCGCCTCCGGCGTGCTCGGTCGCCGACGCCCACGGCAGCTACAGCGGCGAGACCCGGTTCCCCCTGATCCTCCAGAACATCCACCGCTACTTCTTCTGGATCCTGCTCCTCTTCAACTGCGTCCTGACCTACGACGCCGTCGTCGCCTTCCGCCAACCCGGCTACGGGATCGGCGTCAGCGTCGGCACCGTCGTCCTGTGCGCCAACGCCGCCTTCCTGTGGCTCTACTCCCTGTCGTGCCACGCCTGCCGGCACTTCTGTGGCGGTCAGGTGCGCTCGTTCGCCAAGCACCCGACGCGCTACAAGCTGTGGAAGTTCGTGACGCCGCTCAACGGCCGGCACATGGTGTTCGCCTGGATCAGCCTCTTCGGGGTCGCATTGGCCGACTTCTACGTGCGCCTGGTGGCCAGCGGCACCATCTCCGACCCCGGGTTCCACTTCTAGGACGAAAGAGCGATCCGTATGGCCGAGCCGACAGCCGCCGCCGAGTACCAGACCTACGACTACGACGTCATCATCATCGGCGCGGGCGGCTCCGGGCTGCGTGCCGCCATCGAGGCCAAGGAGCGCGGCCTGCGGGTGGCGCTCGTCTGCAAGTCGCTGCTCGGCAAGGCGCACACGGTCATGGCCGAAGGCGGCATGGCAGCGGCGATGGGCCACGTCTGGCCCGAGGACAACTGGAAGGTCCACTTCCGCGACACCATGCGCGGCGGCAAGATGCTCAACAACTGGCGCATGGCGCAGATCCACGCGATGGAGGCGCCCGACCGGGTCTTCGAGCTCGAGCGCTGGGGAGCGCTCTTCGACCGCACGAAGGACGGGCGCATCACCCAGCGCGACTTCGGCGGTCACCGCTACGCCCGCTTGGCCCACGTCGGTGACCGCACCGGCCTGGAGCTCATCCGCACGCTGCAGCAGAAGGTGGTCTCCATGGGGACCGACGTCTTCATGGAGTGCAAGATCCTGCGCCTGCTGCCCGACGCCGACGGCCGGATTTCGGGCGCCGTGGGCTACATGCGCCCGACCGGCGACGTGGTCGTCTTCACCGCCAAGGCGTTCGTGCTGGCGACGGGGTCGATCGGCAAGGCCTGGATGTACACCTCGAACTCATGGGAGTCGGTCGGCGACGGCCACGCCATGGCCATCTGGGCCGGTGCGGACGTCATCGACATGGAATGCGTGCAGTTCCACCCGACCGGCATGGTGTGGCCGCTTTCGGTCCGCGGCATCCTGGTGACCGAAGGGCGTGCGCGGCGACGGCGGCGTGCTGCGCAACTCCGAAGGCAAGCGCTTCATGTTCGACTACGTCGCCGACGATGTTCCGGGCCGAGACGGCGGAGACCGAAGAGGAAGCCGACGCCTGGTACGACGACCACATCAACAACCGGCGCACGCCCGACCTGCTGCCCCGCGACGAGGTGGCCCGGGCCATCAACTCCGAGGTGAAGGCGGGCCGGGGCACCCCCCACGGCGGCGTCTACCTCGACATCGCCTCGCGGCGCCCGGCCGAGTACATCCGGCGGCGGCTGCCGTCCATGTACCACCAGTTCATGGAGCTGGCCGGCGTCGACATCACCGCCGTGCCGATGGAGGTGGGGCCGACCTGCCACTACATGATGGGCGGGGTGCGGGTCGACGCCGAGACCCAGGCGGCGACCGTGCCGGGCCTCTTCGCCATCGGCGAGGTGTCGGGCGGCATGCACGGGGCGAACCGCCTCGGTGGCAACTCGCTCTCGGACCTCATCGTCTTCGGCCGCCGGGCCGGTATCGGTGCGGCCGACTTCGCCGAGGGCCGCGCCGGCTCGCCCAGCGTCGACGCGGCGGAGGTCACATCGGTGATCGACGAAGCGTTCGCCCCCTTCGGTCGTGAGGACGGTTACAACCCCTACGACGTGCAGCGAGGAACTGCAGGAGACGATGCAGTCGCTCGTCGGCATCATCCGCACCGGGCCCGAGCTCGAAGAGGCGCTGGCCAAGCTGGAGGACCTGAAGCAGCAGACGGCCAAGGTGCAGGTGAAGGGCGGGCCGCGCCTACAACCCGGGCTGGAACCTGGCCACCGACCTTCCCTCCATGATCACCACTTCGATCGCCGTCGCACAGGGCGCGCTCAACCGCAAGGAGTCGCGCGGGGGGCACACGCGGGAAGACTTCCCGGGTCCGGATCCCGAGATGGGCAAGGTCAATTTCGTGCAGCACCAGACAGGCGAGAAGGGGTACCTGGCTCCGATCGCCATCGCGCCCGAGCCGTTGCCGCAGATGCCGGCCGAACTGCTCGAACTGTTCGAGGAAGGACACTGATGCCCCATGAACGAGAAGCTGGACGAGAAGGTGACGATGAGGGTCTGGCGGGGTGACGGCGGGGGCGGCGAGTTCACCGACTACGTGATGCCCGCCGTCGAGGGCGAGGTGGTGCTGGACGTGATCCACCGCATTCAGGCGTCCGACGCCCCGGACCTGGCCTGCCGCTGGAACTGCAAGGCGGGCAAGTGCGGCTCGTGCTCGGCCGAGATCAACGGCCTGCCCCGCCTCATGTGCATGACGCGCATGGACACGCTGCCCGAGGGCGAGCCGGTGACCGTCGCCCCGATGAAGGCCTTCCCGATCGTCCGCGACCTGGTGACCGACGTCAGCTTCAACTACGAGGTGGCCAAGACGATCCCGGCGTTCAAGCCGGGTCCCGAGCCCGAGGGCGGCTACCGCATGATGCAGGTGGACGTCGAGCGCGGGCAGGAGTTCCGCAAGTGCATCGAGTGCTTCATGTGCCAGAACGTCTGCCACGTCATCCGCGACCACGAGGAGAACAAGCCCAAGTACGCGGGCCCTCGCTTCTTCATCCGGTTCGCCGAGCTCGAGATGCACCCGCTGGACGTGAACGACCGCCGCGAGCTGGCGCACGACCGCGGCCTCGGCATGTGCAACATCACCAAGTGCTGCACCGAGGTGTGCCCCGAGCACATCAAGATCACCGACAACGGCATCATCCCGATGAAGGAGCGGGTGGTCGACGCGCGCTACGACCCCGTGGCCTGGCTCGGGCGCAAGATCACGGGGCGCAAGAAGAAGAGCGCCGAAGAGGCCGCCGCCGGCTGAGCCGGCGCACCCGACCGTGCCGGCACCGCCCGCGCCGCACCGCATGGCCCGCTACCTGTCGCCCGAGTGGGTGCGCTCCTTCGACGAGCTGCTCTCGGCCCTCGACCTGTCCCGGCGGTGGCCGAGGCAGCCGGTACCTCCCTGGCTGCGGCCGACGGCGAGTTCGCGGTGACCCAGGTGGTGACGGGTGCCCCCGCCGACCTCGGCGGGCCGACCGGCGGCCGCGACGCGGTCGATGAGCCCGTGACACGGTCCGCACCGTCTTGACCGTCTCGAACGGCCGGGCCCGGCTGGTGCTCGACCCCGAGGGGTCGCTCGCGGCCGACGTCACCTTGATCGTGGGGTACGCCGAGGCCTCGGCCATGGCGCTCGGCGAACTCGAACCGGCCGACGCGCTGGCGGACGGCCGCGTGCGCGTGCGGGGGGACCTGGCGGCGCTGGTGGCGGCGCAGGCGGTGCTGGCTTCGGCTGTCGGAGCAGCTCGGGCCGGCGCTGGCGGATCTCGATCGATCCGGCCTGAGGCCGTTGCCGCGATCCGCGTCGTCCTCCGGCGTTCGGAGGCCGTTACACGGGGTCGTCGCCGTCGTCACCGGTGCGTCGGCCGGCCTCGGCGCGCAGCTCTGCCGCGACCTGGCCCGCGCCGGGGCGGTGGTGGCGGGGCTTCCCGGAACGAAGAGCGCCTGGCCGAGCTGGAGCACGGGATGCGGCGGGACTCGCCCCGCTCTCTCACCCTCATCTGCGACGTCGCCGACACCGGCGCGCTGCGCGCCGCGCTCGCACGGGTGGTGACCGAGCTCGGGCCCGTCGACCTCCTGGTCAACAACGCCGCGCTCGACCCGGCCATCCGCCTGGCCGACATCGCCGAAGAGGACTTCCGCCGGACCTTCGACGTGAACTTCTTCGCCCCGGTGGCGGCCACACTCGCCGTCATGGAGGCCATGGTCGAGCGCGGGCGCGGCACGGTGATCACCGTGTCCTCCGACGGGGGACGCCTGCCCTCCCGGGGCCGGGCGCCTACCCGTCCTCGAAGGCTGCGCTCTCGGCCTTCACCGAGTCGATCTCGTTCCGCCTGGCGCCCAAGGGCGTCCGGGTCCACGTCGTCTACCCCGCTTTCATGCCGACCGAGCTCGGGCTCGGTGCCCTCGGCCGGGGCCTGCGCCGTCCGCCTCGGCTGACGATGCGTAGCGTCGAGACGGTCTCGCGCCGGATTCTGGCGCGTGCCGGAGGCCCCTCGCTCGAGATCAGCGTCTCGGGCCTCATCGACGCCGCGACCGTGTTCCGTGCCGTGATGCCGCGCACGTATCACCGGCTCCGGAGGTCGTGGTGACCGGGAGTGACGGCCCCGGGTGCCGGTGGCACGGCGACGCTCCGCGTGGCACTCAGGCGAACCTCGGTGACGGAAGTATTCTGTGCGGACCGGCTCGCAGAGGTCGGGCCGGTGGGTAGGAGGACGACGTGCACCAGCCGATCGACGACCACTTCCTTTTGAAGTATCGGGCCCTGCTGGACGCCGAAGACGTGGCGTTCGACGAGCTCGAGCACGCGTGCGAGGAAGGCGACCGCACGCAGTTCGACAAGGACATGATCGATTGGCAGAACGCCCTGGAGCACAAGCTCGTCTTCCTGCAGAACGCCGGCATTGAGGTACGCCTGCCCATCATGGGCTAGCACCGGGTCAAATCCCGGGCTGAGCACCGGGTCGAAATGAGGCGCTCTCGGAGGAGCCTACCTACGAGAACTGCGCTCATGCTTGTAAGCGCAGCCAGTCGAGGGTGGTTCGCGCCGCACGTTGTCGGTCCGTCGAGGCTGTCAACGTGACAGGGCGACGTTCGCAGCGTCGGGGCGAAGTATGTTTGGCCGCGGCCTGTCCACCACAGCGGGCCGTGAGCGGGCGATTCGGCATCCCCGAGGGGAGGTCCCGATGGCAATCAAGGTGGCGACCACATTCAAGCGAGGAGCCTTGTCGACGTTCGCCGCGTGCGCGCTGGTGCTGACGGCATTCGTCGCGCCGGCAGCCGCGAGCAACATCCTCGGCAACGGTGGGTTCGAAGTCCCGCATGTGCACGCAGGCAACGTCGCCGACTTCATCAACGGGTCGACCCTGGGCACCTGCGGCTTGGCGATGCCCGGCAGTCCGGGCTACCAGATCGGTTGTTGGCGCGTGTTCGCCGGGAGCGTCGACGTCGCGTCTGCGCCGTACTGGTCGGCCGCAGGCGGTAAACAGTCGCTCGAACTCAACGGCACCGGCCCCGGTTCGGTGCTCCAGCTCTATGGGGCGAGCCCGAACACGACCTATCAACTGTCGTTCGAACTCAGTGGCGATCCGTTCCTTGCCGGCACGGTTTCGCTGCTCGCGGTGCAAGAGCAGTTCGACGGCGGTGGCAACTACATCACGGGTGCGGCGATTGGCTCGTACAGCTTCGACACGACTGGTCACACCACCACGTCCATGGGATACGAGCTCGTCAAGGGCACGTTTACGACCGGGGCGAGCACGGACTACGTCGACGTCGAGTTGCAGAGCCTGACGCAGAACAACAGCGCGTTGTGGTGGGGTCCCGTCGTCGACAATGTGAAGCTCAAGATCAAGTAGGGAGGGGATCCCGGAGCGAGGTGCACGCGGTCGGGAAGTTGGCGGGGTCTCGCCGTCGACGGTCGTGGTGTGCGCGGTGATCGCGTCACCCGTCGCGGTCGCCGGATTCCGCGCCGGGCTCGAACCCGAGCGTCACCCCAGCCCGAGGGACGCCGCGAGGTCACGCGTCACGGCCTCGAAGAGCTCACCCGGATTCAAGACGGTGTTGCGCCAGTGCCCGAAGACCTCGAGGCTGATGGCGCCGATGATGGTCGTCCACGCCTGAATCGCCGCCACGACCGTCTCCACGGGCATGTCCGGGCAAGCAGCGCCTCGCGGACTGGGGCCACCGCGTCGCCGAGCGGGGCGGGGACCGGGCCGCGCCGGGCCGTCCATCCGCAGCCGGCCGGCCCCCTTGGCTTCGACGACCGGGCGCATGAGCGCCGCGGCGATGCGCGCGTAGGGCGTCACGGTGTCGAAGGGTGCCTCGTACCCGGGCACCGGGGCGCCGAAGACGAGGCCCCACTCGTGGGGGTGGACGAGGGCCCACGCCCGTAGGGCCCGGGGGACGGCCTGCCAGCGCTCGGCGTCGCTCCCGCCCGCCGCGGCGGGCATCGTCGGCTGCCGTTTCGGCGCTTTCGGCCAGCGCTTCGTAGGCCGACAGGATGAGGGCGCTGAGCAGGGCGTCGCGGCCGTCGAAGTAGCGGTACAGCGCGGAGGGTGCCATGCCGAGGTCGCGGGCGACCGAGCGGAGCGAGAGGGCGGCGGCTCCCTCCTCGGCGAGATGCCGGCGGGCCACGTCGAGGATCTCGGTCGTCAGCTCCTGCCGGACCCTCGCCCGGGCCGTCCGCGGGGCGGACGGGAGGAGGGGCACGGTGGGAACAGGGGGTGGACTCGGCATCTGTGCCAGTGTGACCGCTCCGACCTGCGTACACAAGTACTTGACACGAACAATGTTCTCGTTTAGGATCATCGTTCATACCACGTGCCGCTTCGCCTCGGCACAGGACACCGGAAATCGAGGAGGCCACGACCGTGACGAAGCCCAACGAGAGCACCAACACCGGGGCGCCGAGCGGCGATGCCACCGCCCACTACAAGCGGCCTGATTGGTTCACCCGCAACGTCATGAACAAGCTCATGATCGGCCTGACCCGGATCGGCATCAGCGTGCACGGGTCGCGGGTGCTCGAGCACCGGGGTCGGACCTCGGGCGAGCTGCACCACGTCCCGGTCAACCTGCTGAGCATCGACGGCACCCAGTACCTCGTCGCGCCACGCGGCGAGACCCAATGGGTGCGCAACGTCCGCCACGCCGACGGGCACTTGGTGCTGATCGTCGGCCGGCGCCGCCAGCTCTGCCAGGCGGTCGAGGTCCCGGTGGCCGAGCGGACCCCCATCCTGCGCGCCTACCTGCGTAAGTGGAAGTTCGAGACAGGCATGTTCTTCGACGGCGTCACGCCCGACTCGACCGACGAGGAGTGGGCGTCGGTGGCCGATCGCCACCCCGTCTTCGAGATCCACTGATCGGGACTGATGGGTCGCGACCGCCCTCCTGGTGACGTCGGCGGTCGGCGGTCGGATCCCCGCCGCGCCATCATGGCCACGTGAGCACGCCGTCCGAGGAACGATCGCAGGTCCACCTCCCCGACAGAGACGACCATCGGGCATCGCGACCTCGTGGCCTACCACCGGGCGCTGACTCGCTACGCCACACGTGGCACGCTCGAAGAAGGCGACGGCATCGTGCTCTGCGCCGGGGGTTCGTGGATCCCGGTGGTGGCCAACTGCGCCTTCAGGACCAGTGAGGACGTCGACGCCGGCGAGCTCGTCGCTCGTGCCGACGCCTTCTTCGGGCGGATGGGACGCGGCTTCACGGTCAAGGTGCGCGACGACGGGTCGGACGAGGACCTGAGGGCAGCCGCGCTTGGCTGCGGGTCTCGAAACCTTCGGTGGCGGCGCACCGCAGATGCTGGTGCGCCAGGCGATCGTTGCTCCCCCGCCGGTCGAGGGCGTGGAGTTGCGTGCGGTCGACGACGTGGCCGGCGTCCACGCGTTCGCCGCGGTCAACGGCACGGCGTACGTCACCTACGGCATGCCGGTCGAGGTGCACGCCGAGCTCTTCGACCAGGAGAACGAGGTGCTCGACGACCCGTGCGTGCACATCGGTGGTCGCGTGGAGGGGGCCGGATCCGGTCGCGGCCGCGCATGGTCTACGAGAGTGACGGCGTGGCCAGCATCCAGTGGGTCGGCACCGTGCCGCACGAGCGCGGCACCGGGCTCGGCGCCCTCGTCACCGCATGGACGCACGAACCTCGCCTTCGACCGGGGCGCCGTCGTCGTGCACGCTGCAGGCCTCGCCCATGGGCGAGCCCGTCTACCTGCGGCTCGGCTACGAGACGATCTACCGTTACGACGAGTTCGTCCGGTGGCAGGCGCCCCGCCAGGGCTGAGCCCGCCGGCACGGATCCGGACCGTCCTGCCGACGCCGGCCCCGCTCAGGCCGCTCCCCTTGGAGCAGTCCTCGCACGTAGGCCGCCTGGCCGACGTGCTGGAGGCCGTCGTCAGCGATGCTCACCAGGCGCACGCCCAGCGTGACCGGGCGGTCCCAGCGCCGGTCGACGACCCGGTCGAGGTCGGCTGCGGTCAGGGTCTCGAGGAACCGGCTCGTCCGGTCGTCGACCTCACCCAGGTAACCGAGGAGGGCGTCGGGACTGTCGGGCCGCACCGCAGCGAACCTGGTCGGGAGCGTGGCCGTAGCCCGTGTTCGGCGGGGTCGGGCTCGAGCCCGCAGCGCTCGGCCCACGCTCCCGAGACCCAGACTGTAGCTCGTCGTGCAGCTCTGAGAGTGGTGGTCCTCGACGCGTGTGAGGTGCCAGACGAGCCAGCCGATCGTATTGGCACCGGGTTCGGGCGCCCGGCAGAGCTGGTCCGGACCGAGGCCATTCAGCGCATCACGGCGAGCGGCGTGATCCGCCCGTAGAGGTCGAGGAGGAGCGGGAGATGTCCATCCCCAGAGCGTACGGACTCACACGCCCGCTGGCACACCCGTCGGTCAGGTTCCGCCGGCGATCTCCACCTCGGGCGACTGGATGTCGTAGCGGGCCTGCGCCGTGTAGGCGACCAGCACCACCACGACGCTGGTCAGCACGAGCGCCGTCTGCCAGTCGCCGAAGTTGGCTCCGCTGACGTCCTTGCCCTTGCAGAGGTAGTCGGCGAAGGAGGCGCCGACCGGCCGGGTGATCACGTAGGCGAACCAGAAGGAGAAGATGGCGTTCCAGCCCAGGAACTTCCAGCCGACCAACGGGATCAGGATGACCCCGCAGAACAGGAGCGCCGACGCGAGGTAACCCGAGCCGAGGGTCGAGGCGGCGAAGTCACCGACGGCGGTGCCGAGGCAGAAGGTGGCGAAGACGACGCACCAGTAGAACTTCTCGCGCCGGTTCGTCGTGATGGAGTGGATGTCGAGCGTGTGCTCGCTGCGGTTCCACAAGAAGAAGACGACGGCGAGCACGACCAACCAGAAGAGCGTGGTCACCGCATAGGGCAGCCCTAAGACGAGGTGCATGGTGTCCGCCACACCGGTGCCCGCCGTGGCGATGGCCAGGGCGAGGAGCCAGTACGGGATGGCCGCGTAGCGGCGTGACGCGAACTGGCAGGGCGAGCGCGACGCAGAACACGGAAACCTCGACCACGACCCCGAGCGGCTTTCTGTTGACGAACATGTCGGAGATGGCCTCGCCGGCCGCGGTGGTGGAGATCTTGATGACCCAGAACATCGCGGTGACCTCGGGACTTTCGCCGCCAGCGGTTGCTGGTTGAAGACTCGGAACAGCGAGCGCACGCTCTGGGGTTCTCCTCTCGTGGGGCTTCGGCCGGCCCCTGGAGGTAGGCAGGCGCGCCGGACAACGCACGCGAGATGGTAGCCCTGGCGCCCAAGCGGCCGAAGGCGGGTACCGGGCGTGCTCAGGCTGATGACCAGCGGTTTTGTCGAAACCTCCGACTTCGGGATGAGCGCGTCGGACAACGATTTCATCCTCGAGTCGGAGCCACGATGTGGGGATTTGCGAGCGACGATGTCACGCGGCGCGCACGAACGTCTCTGTCACCACTCGTGGCTCGAATCGAGTGGGCCGTGGGGCCGGACAGACAACGGGTGCGACCTTCGTCGCCCCGCGAACTCAGCCGATCGCGACCGGCGTCCCCTCCGCAGACGCGGAACGGTAGGCGGCGTCGACCAGGCGGTGGGCAACGAGCGCCTCGCCCAGGCCCGGCTCGGGGGCAGTCCCCGCCGAGACCGCGTCGACGAAGCCGCGGTCGGCCTCGACGTAGGCCCGGAGGGCCAGACCGACCTCGTCGTCGGCCAGAGGGAGTGCGTCGACCCACTCGGGGGAGGGCAGAGGCGCACGATCGGTCCCCGCGCTCGTCTGCACGTGGAGCGGCCCGCGGAACTCGTCGTCGAGCCAGACCATGCCCTCGCGGCAGAACACTTCGACCCGGCGAGTCGAGCCGCGACTCAAGATGTCGTGCCAGACGCTCGTGAGCTGCGCCTCGAGACCCGAGGCGAAAGAGACAGGAGACGCTGGCCAGGTCCTCGACTCCCTCGTGCCCGGCGACGTTCGCCGTCCGGGCGGCCACGGCGGCCACGTCCCCGAAGCAGAAGCGCAGGATGTCGACGTCGTGGATGGAGTGCTCAATGAGGCAACCGCCGCCGGCCTGGGTCACGTCGGCCCGCCACTTCGAGGCGTAGGTACCCTGAATGGGGAAGTACTGGTCGTCGCGGAAGACGGCGGCCATGGGGGTGCCGAGCTCGCCCGAAGCGATGAGATCGCGCAACGCCCGGAAGACCGGCGCGCTGCGCAGTACCAGCCCGCACTGACTGGGCACCCCAGCGGCGTCGACGGCGTCGACCAGGGCCTCTGCTCCGGGCAGGTCGACGGCGAGCGGCTTCTCGCAGAAGACGGCGCGTCCGGCCGCGAGGGCCTCGTCGACGGCGTGGCGGTGGGCTGCGGTCGGAGTGCACACCCAGATGGCATCGCAACGCGCCGCTACTGCGGCCGCGTCTCCCGCCGCCTCAGCACCCATGGCCTCGGCGAAAGACCGGGATCGGCGCTCACGCTCGTCGTGGACAGCCTCGATCGACGCGTCGATCACCCCGCCGTCGATCATGGCCTTGAGTCCCAGCCCGTGGGCCCAACCAATGAGACCCGCCCCGACGAATCCGATCCGCACCATGAAGGCGAGGCTACGCGTTGCGGTTGGGTGTCTGGCCGCCGAGCGCGGAGGCCAAGCGCGACGCGACCGTGACGAGAAGCGCGATCTCACGACGTTCGCGGCGCCTGATGGGCACCGACCTGCCCCCGCACACGATGCGCCCGGTCCCGGGCACGGGCTCGACGAACACACCGGAATTGGTGGTGTCGTTGGCCGGGTCTTCGCCGCTGCGCGCGCCCTCGGCGAAAGCCGACACCCACTGCACGCTGGGAGCCTCGTCGCCCCTCACCTGAGAGAACCGCCGGAGCTCGGTGTCCGCCACCGCCAGCCAGGACAGCTCGAAGAGCGAGGTGAGGAAGGACGCCAGCGTCTCCACCGCCTCGTCGGGCGTCCCCACCTGGAGGATCGCCGCGGCCGCGGCGAGCACGGTGTCCTCGCGATCGGGGGCGTCGCCCACCAATTCTCTGACCTCTTCGACGCCCGCTCCTGGAACGTTGCGCACCCCGCGGCACACGGCGTCGAGGATGCCGATCTCGTCTGGCAGCTCGACCACCAGCTCGTCGATGGCCACACCGGCGTCGCGCTCGAGCACCTCGAGTCCGACGACGTTCCCCTGCAGTGCACCCAGCTCGGCGGCGACCGCGCCGAGCACGCCCGGGGCGTCAGGCAGCCAGATGCGCATGCGGGTCAGCACCGGATACCTCGGTTCAGTGCGTCCGGGTGATGCGGACGGTCACCCGCATGGCGTTGTCCGCGTTGCCGGCGTAGATCCCCTTGACGGGAGGCACGTCGGCGTAGTCGCGACCTCGACCGACGGCAATGTGGCGCTCCCCCACCTCGACGTCGTTCGTCGGGTCGTACGCCCACCACTTCCCCGTCCACACTTCGACCCAGGCGTGACTCTCCCCCGCGAACTCCTCGCCGATGCTGGCGTCGGGTTCGGGGTGGAAGTACCCCGAGACGTAGCGGCTGGGTACGCCGGCGGACCGGGTCAGGGCGAGCGCGAGGTGGGCGAAGTCCTGGCACACCCCTGCCGCGTCGACGAAGGCCTGGGCCGCCGTCGTGTGCACGCCCGTGACCCCGCGGTCGTAGCGCAGCGCGTCATGGGTCCACCCGAAGATGTTCCGCACCGTTTGGAGCGGGCGACCGGCGCGCAGGCTTTCCGCGACGCCGGCGAGCTCCGGGGTGGGTTGCGTGTAGAAGCGATGCCCGAGATGGTCGAAAGTGGTCAGCGACGCGTCAGCCAGCTCGTCCCAGCTGCAGTCCTCGGGGGACTCGGCTTCGAGGGTGTCGACGAGTGCGTTGCCGGTGATGGAGAGCATTTCGTGTCGCCGGTCGACGTTGAAGGCGACAACGTGCGTGCCCCAGTAGTCGACGTAGGAGTACTGCTGTGCGGCGGGAATCGTCACCACTCTCGTCTCGAGCGCCGTCTGGCGTTGCTCGGTGCGTGGCGTGAGTCGGAGTTCGTTGTACGACGCACGCGCCGCACCGTCGTAGTCGAACCTCGTTTCGTGGGCCACGCGCAGGCGCCAGCCTTGACCGCGGTTCACCCGCCACCACCGCCCTGACGCCACTCGGTGGGCAGGTCCTGCGCGAAGTAACGCGCCGTGACGGCGTCGCTCACTGACGAGATGGAGGATTGCAAACGTTCGAGGCGGGTCTCGAGACCCCGGGACAGGGTGGCGGGTGCGGAGTACTCGAGCTCGGCCCGGGCCAGTCCGATCAGGCCTCGGGCGTTCTCCCAGGTTCCGTCACGGCCGGCGTTGATCTGGTCCAGACAGTCCTCGGCGAGGGTGAGCGACGCGAACGCCGAGCGTGGGAAGAGCCGGTCCCGCAGAAGGAAGTCCAGGACGCGTCCCGGCTCGACCACGCCCTGGGACAGCCGCAGGTAGGGCTCGTAGCCTCCGCACGACCGCAACAGCATTACGAGGCCGCTGTCGTGAACCTCGTCGAAGGCGACGGTGGCGAGCTGGCGGGCCACGACGTCGGTGCGCTCGAGGCAGCGCCCAAGGGTGAAGAAGAGCCACGTCTGATCACGGCTCATCATGGTGTCGGCCAGTCCCATCATGCCTGCGCACTGCGTTTTGACGAAGGACAGGTAGGAGGCTGGCCCGGCGCGCCGGCTGGCCTCCCAGTGCAGGGGCAGCTCGGACCACGTCGCGTTGATGTGCTCCCAGAACTCGACGGGCACCACGTGACGCACGGCTCGCGTGTTCTCGCGGCCGCGGCCAGGGCGCCGGCGATTGAGGACCGGCTGTCCGGATCGGTGGCGAGGCGCTCGGTCGCCTGCCAGAGCGTCTCGTTGCCGCTGTCGGGTAGTCCCATGACCGCGAGCAGTCGGCGCGCCGCGGCCGACCCCTCCACGTCGCTCTGCTCGAGAGCCTGGTACACCGACACGTCCAGGATGCGTGCCGTGCCCTCGGCCCGCTCCACATAACGACCGACCCAGAAGATGGACTCGGCCACCCGGCTGAGGAGGGCGCGCGTCACCGTTCCGCCACCGGGAACTGCTGCTGCTGCTGTTGTTGTTGTTGTTGTTGTTGTTGTTGCTGCTGTACGCCGTGCTCGGACTCCGCCTGCGGCCCCGTGTCCATCGGCGGCCCCGCACTGCGAAGAACGATCTGGCGCGGCGGGAGCACCGGCATGGAAGGACCGCCGCCCACGACCCAGGTGTCCTTGGACCCTCCACCCTGGCTGGAGTTCACGACGAGCCCTCCCTCGCGCAGGGCGACACGAGTCAGTCCTCCGGGTAGGACCCAGATGTCCTCGCCGTCGTTGACCACGAAGGGGCGCAGGTCCACGTGACGCCGCACCATCGACTGGTTCACCCAGGTGGGCGACGTCGACAGGGCGACGACGCGCTGCGCGATCCAGAGCCCGGGGATCCGCCTCGACGTCCAGCACCAGCTCGTCGAGCTCCGACCCGCTGGCAGCGGGACCGATGACGAGGCCCTTGCCACCCGAGCCGTCCACCCGCTTGAACACGAGCTGGTCCCGGCGCCCGACAGCGCGTCTTTGCGCACAGCGTCGTCGACGAGGTGCATGGTCTCGACGTTGTCGAGGATGGGGTCCTCGCCGAGGTAGTAACGGATCATCGCCGGCACGTAGGTGTACACGAGCTTGTCGTCGGCCACGCCGTTGCCCACCCCGTTGGCGATCGAGACCCGTCCCGCCCGGGCCACGTTCACGACACCGGGACAGCCGACGAGCGATTCTCCTCGGAACTGCAGCGGGTCGAGGTAGTCGTCGTCGATTCGCCGGTAGATCACGTGTACGGGTACCTCGCCCTCGGTTGTGCGAAGGAACACGTCAGTCCCGTGGCACACCAGATCGCGTCCTTCGACCAGGTGCACGCCCATGAGGCGGGCCAGCAACGCATGCTCGTAGAAGGCCGAATTGTGGACGCCTGGGGTCAGGACGACCACCGTCGGGTCTTGCACGGTGGAGGGAGCGGCTCGGCGCAGCGCGTTGACGAGCCGAGCCGGGTAGTCGGTCACCATCTGAACGGGCTGGCCCCAGAACAACTCGGGCAGGACCCGCGCCATGGCCGCCCGGTTGGCCAGCACGTAACTCACGCCCGATGGGCTCCGCAGGTTGTCCTCCAACACCCGGAACTCGCCGTCCTCGTCACGGATGACGTCGATGCCTGCCACGTGGATGCGCACCCCGTTGGGCGGCGTGAGGCCGAAGGCGGCGCGGACGAAACCCGGCGAGCTGGTGACGACGTCGTGCGGGATGAGGCCGTCGCTCACGATGCGGGCTGCGCCGTAGATGTCGGCGAGGAACTCCTCGAGGGCGCGCACGCGCTGCGTCACGCCGGCGGAGACGCGGTTCCACTCCTCGGCGGTGAAGATTCGCGGCACGACGTCGAGCGGGAACGGTCGCTCCTCGCCGTCGAGGTCGAAGGTGACGCCTTGGTCCATGAAGGCGCGCGCCAGCCTGGTGGCACGAGCCGAGACGTCTTCGGGGCCCATCTGGGCCAAGGAAGCGGCGACGGCCGCGTACGGCACGCGGGCGGTACCGGAGCGATCGACCATCTCGTCGAACGCGTCTTCGGTCAGTCCCCGGGCGGACAAGCCGTAGCCGTCGAACAGGTCGCCCACAGGCCTCAGCGTGCCAGGCACGTGTTTCGCCAGCGTTTCGCCGCCACGAACGTACGGTGACGGGCCTCTACGGTGATGCTCGCGTTCAGGCGAGTGGCACGGGAGCGGGGGTTCAAGGACTCATCGTACCGAGGGTGCCACCAAGGGCGTTCAGCGCCCATAACGCGCGCACGGGCCTCGCTGACCCGCTCCGGCTTGATCCCAACGAGGGAACCGAAGCAGGCCAGCGCTGTGGCCTCGACCGACTCAGTCCACGGTGATGGTGAAGGTCTTCTTGGCCTTCTCGGCTGTGGCGCTGCTGTCCTTCACCTTGACCTGGAAGGTCGAGGTCGTGGCGGTCGACGACGGCGTGCCCGAGATCGTCCCCGACGGCTTGTCCAGAGTCAGGCCGGCCGGAAGCGTCCCGGTAACGACCCGCCACTTGAACGGGGGCGTGCCTCCCGTCGCGTGGAGGGTCGCCGAATACGGCACCCCGACGCTGGCATTGGGGAGCGACGATGTCGTGATGCTCAGAGGCACCGCGGTGACCTTGAAACAGCCGTCGGTGCTCTTGTCCGAGGCGACCGCGTAGTTCGAGTCGCCGGTATAGGTGCTCTGAATGCACCAGTAGCCCGGTGCGTCAGGCGTCAGGGGCGCCGAGGTGGCGCCGGCACTATCACCGGAACCGGCGGACACTTCGACGGTGCTCCCGAGCGGATCGGCCGAGGCCGAGCAGGCTTTGGGGCTCGGCAGGGGGCCGCATTCGGTGAAGCTGACGTTCCCCGTCGGGGGCCCGCCGCCGACGTTGCCCGTCACTGTGGCCGTCACCGTGTTGCTGCTGTCTTCGGGGACACTCGAACTGGCCGGGGCGGCCGTGATGCCAGGTGCGTAGGTGCCTGCCGGTTCGGACAGCTGACCGAAACCGTTGCCCGAGGCGTCGATGGGTCCGGTGTAGATCTCGAGCTGGCCCGAGGAGCTGACGCGGCTGATGGACTTCGCTCCGGACGCCGCCAGGGACAGGCCGTCGATGCTCGAATTGCTGAAGTTGAGGCCGCCGAAGCTGGGTGGCGGATAGGCGTCGCCCGTGGTGTAGTCACGCAGCGCGTCGATGCCGACGGACATGTAGGTACCCACCATGCCTCCCAACGCGGTCGTCGTGTTGGAATAGCTCTGGGTGGGGTCGTCGACGGTCACCGAGGTGTTGCCCCCGGATCCTCCGGTGGAGGTGACCTCGACGTCGGTGCTCACGGTGTCCCCGGGGGCCGGTGTCAACCCAAGCGTGGTCATGACGTTGTTGATGATCACCTGGGAGCTGTAGGTGACGACGCCGCCCGAACACTCCACGACGACCCCACCGGCTGACACCCAGTTGCTGTCGGAACTGAAGACGCCTGTTCCGTCGATCATGCCCGACGTCGCCTCCCCACAGCTCACGGTCGGAACGGTGAAGGTCGTGGCCGCCGAGTACGTCGTGGAGTTGTCGGGGACCACGTTCGCTTTGGCAGCGCTGCCGTTCGTGATGAGCGCGACACCGGCGTAGTCCACGGCTCCGGGCAGGGGCGCCACGTCGGCGCACTCCTTGCCCACAGTGCCCGAGCTCGAGTAGTAGTTGCTGTCGCCCGAGTACGAGTCCTCGAAGCACCACCAGCCCGGAGATGTGGGCGTGAAGGGCGGCGAGACCGCCTTGGACGTGCTGGTTCCGGTCGGCGTGAGGGAGATGGGGCCGCTCGACTCGTCCGTGAGTGCCGTGCAGGGCACGGGCGGAGTCGCGTTGGCCAGGGGTCCACACAGGCTGAACGTCACCGTGCCGGTCGGGGCGGGTCCGGAAGGGCTCCCCTTCACCACCGCAACGTCAGAGGTGCTTTGTCCTTCTTGTATTTTGTAACCCCTCACCGTGGTCGTGGTGGTGGTGCTGCTGCCGGAGGTTTGGATGGTCTCGGTCTCGGACCCGCAGGTAGTTGTGGACGGCGCGTTGCTGCCGTCACCGCCGTAACTCGCAACCACGTAGTAGGTCCCCGGCGTGTTGATGGTGACGGTCCCCGACGGAGGCAAGGTGCCGGGCGTGGTGATGTGCTCCATGTCGACAGATCCGACGAGCATCGAGCAAGCACTGTCTGCATACACCGAATAGGTCACCCATCCGGTAGCACCGGCGCCGGTCCCGCCGCTGAAGGTTGCCGTGTCGCTCACGTTCGTGCCAGGAGGATCGGTCAGGTTCGGTCCGACGGTTGTCCCGTCGAACAGCGCCGTCGATATGGTCGTCGGCGCGGGTTGCGCACCCGCAGGCGTCTCGGACAAGGCAAAGACGACTCCGCTCAACAACGCTGTGACGGCCAAGGCCCGATACACACGTGGAGTGCGTAGGTAGGAGAACAGGTGCAAGCTCATCGACTTCTCCCGCTTTCCGTTCGATGTTCCGCCCCGGGAGGACCACCATCCGACGTCCCCCCCGAAGGTGCTCTGGCGACACTAGGTGTGCAGACTTGGCCATGCAACCGCGATCAAACACCCACGGCTGTCGGAAACGACCGGCGCCTCGCCGAGCCGGTTGGGAGGCAGAAACCTCGCCGCCCGCGACGGGGTCAGCTCACCGTGATAGTGAAGGCCTTCTTGGCCTTCTTGGCGGGCTGGTCGTTCGCCAGGCCTGCGCCCACAAGATCGAACGTGGCGTCGCGCCAATGGCGAGCGGGAGCCTCGCTGGCCTGCTCCGGCGTGATCCCGAACGTGGAACCGAAGCAGGCCAGCACGATGGCTCCGAAGGAGTCACTCCACCATGATGGTGAACGTGGCCTTCGCCTTCTCGTGTGGGTCGCTCCTGTCCTTCACCTTGACCCTGAGGGGAGAGGTCGTGGCGGTGAACGACGGAGTACCCGAGGCCTCCCGCCCTTCTACGTCCCCGACGTCCCTGAGTTCACGAACTTCACGCTGAATGAAGTGCCTGTGGCATTCGGCTGGCTCGACGAAGCTTCGAGCACCTTCGAACTGTTGTAAAGATCGGCGATCTTCACACCCGTGGACTTGCCGGCAGCCTTGCCGTTGAAACTCGCATTGGTGAACTTGACCTTCCCGAAATTGGGGATTCCAGACACGCCCGGATTGCGGTCGATGTCACCGCCGAGTAGCAGGTACGTAGCAAGGCTCCCCCCTGGAACCGTCGTCGTCGTGCTGCTGTTCTGTGTGATGTCGTCGAAGATCACCTGCGTCTGTCCCTTGGTGATGGAAACCGATGTCGATATGGCGTCACCAGCAGCGGGTGTCACAGACATGTCCGTGACCTGGTTGTCGATGATCACTTGAGCGGTGTAGACCGCAACGCCGCCTTGGCACTCGGCATCGACGCCACCCGCCGAGACCCAGTTGCTCACGGAGCTGTAGATCCCAGAACCGAAGACGATACCCGTCGCCGCCGCCGTGCCCGTGCTGCAGCTGAGGCTCGGGACAGTGAAGTTCGATCCTGCTGAGGACTTCGCTACTCCATTGGTATGGGCAATCAGGGGGCCAACGTAGAAAACGTTCTTCTTGACAGGAAGGATCGCTTGCGCGGAACCTTCGCTGACCAAGAGCGTTGCAACGATCACGATGGGTAATACGGCGATCATCCGCCTTAGCATTTGCCGATGCTCCTTTTGTCGTGCGACCTCGGAACTGCGCCGAGCCGCTTGTCCGCTCCATGCGCCGGCCGAGGGGAGCATCTGGTGTCCCCCCGGAGATGCACTGCTCACACTAGATGTGCACGTTTCCCTCTGCAACCGCGATTTCAGAGGGCGAGAGGGCTTCGCTCGTGCCTCAACTGAGGAATTCGGCCAAGGGAAACGATCGATGCAGGCGTGGAGGCACCAAGAAGTTCTGCCGATGCGTTGTCTGGAGGACTTGGTTGAAGGGACCGTGCACGGTCCCGGGCCCAAGCGGGGTGTCGGAGCCGTACTGTCCGTCCATGGCCTGCCTCAACGCGTTGAACGAACTGCTGGTGGGCATGAACACCACGAAGTGCAACCCTGCCGCCGGGTTGGAGGGAATGTTGTCAATCGCCTGACCGGAGCTGTAAGCGAACGGGTTGTCGAGCGTATTGAAGTCTGCGCGCTGAGATATGGCGGTGCCGGCCGGATACATCGTTCCGTAGTTGTCGGTTACCGGGCCGGACAGGCGCGACGCCGGCTGCATGGAGGACGAATGACCGATGAACCCGTAGCGGCTGAAGTCAGACTCGACCTTGGCCAGCGACGCCACGTGACCGCGCCCCTCGGGAAGGGTGATGGTCTTGTCCGTCACTTTGGCCTCGATCTGAGGTCGGAAGGCAAAGCCCGCGCGTTGCTGTGGGGTCTCGTCGTACCAGGTTTCGAGGTCTTCGAAGATGTGGGAGAGATGCATCGTCGTCCCGTGTGAGAAGTATCCGTTCGGCCATTGGTCGGTGATTCCCGGCAATGCCTCGAAGTTGGCGATCACCGAGGGCCCGAGCGCAGCGCGTTGGGTCGAGGTGAAACCCAAGAAGAGTTCGGCGGAATCGGGTATGGACTTGGCGCCGGGGATGCCGGCTTCGAGGGCCATCGTCTTGGTCAGACTTTGACGACCGGAACCGGCCGCGGCGCCGTCGACGAAGCCTCGTCGGATGCTCGTCGTCGTCATGAGCTGGCCGGCCGGACCGTTGAAGATGGCGTCGAACGCCGCCTTGATGTGAGTCAGGTGATCGCTCGCCAATACGAAGGCAACGTCGTTCTGCTCGAGGATCGTGCCCGTTGGATCGCTCGCGAACGTGATGGCGTCCAAGAGGGCGAACGTCGTCTGTCCGGTTGCTTGGCTCGTCACCAGATCGACCGGGAGCCACGCCTCGGCAAGCGCGGGGGGAAGAGCTTCGAAGTAGGGCAAACCCCACGCCACCGCCAACCCGAGGCCCGACGGCGTGAACGTGAGCAGACCCGAGTTTTCCAGACTTTGCAAGGTTGACTCGAGGGTTCCCTGCGCCTCCTGCAGGGACGACGCAGAGATCGGGACCGTGAGGGCGGCCGTGACAACCATGTGATGGAGCGGTGGAACCGTCACGACGGTGTTGTTGTCGACCACGCGGGTGAGATCTCCGAAGAGATGCTGCTCAAGAGGCAGGTCGCGTTGGCGGGATTGCGGCGTGCCAGACGACGGCGACCGACGCCGCGCCGCGTCGACCAGGTGATCGATGCGGTCGTAAGGCGCGCCGACGAACACGCCGACCGCTGCGGCGCGCACGATGAATTCGCGACGGCTCAGCCCCATGCCCGCTCCCAGGTTGCCGATAGCCTACGTCGTGACCCGCTCTCACTCAGGACGTGAGAGGACCAGGGCGGATCAGATCAAGCCGAGGGCCTTCACCTCGTCGCGCTCGGCGAGGAGCTCGTCGGTGGTGATCCCGATGCGCTCGCTGGCGAAGTCGTCGCGCGCGAACCCCTCGACCACCGACCACCCGCCCTTGCCGTCCGAGGAAACCGGGAAACCGAATTGGAGACCTTCGGGCGCGCCGTACTGCCCGGTGCTCGGCACCGCCACGGAGAAGCAGTCTCCCGCGGGCGTCGCTGCCCGCAACGAGATCACGGTGTCGATGGCCGCCGCCGCGGCCGAGGCGGCCGACGACGAGCCGCGGGCGTCGATGATGGCGGCACCCCGCTTCTGCACCGTGGTGATGAAGTCTCCACGGAGCCAGCCTTCGTCGCCGATGACCTCGGGTGCGGGCTTGCCGCCGATGCGGGCGTTGGCGAAGTCGGGGTACTGCGTCGCCGAGTGGTTGCCCCAGATGGCGACGTTGGTGACGTCGGCCACCAGCGAGCCGGCCTTGGCGGCCAGCTGCGCCTTGGCCCGGTTCTCATCGAGTCTGGTCATGGCGAACCAGCGCTCGTCGGGGACCTCCGGCGCGTTGGAGCGGGCGATGAGACAGTTGGTGTTGCAGGGGTTGCCGACGACGAGGACGCGGACGTCGGAGGCGGCGTTCTCCGCGATGGCCCTCCCTTGTGGTTTGAAGATGCCGCCGTTGACGTTGAGGAGGTCACCACGCTCCATGCCCGCCTTGCGCGGCACGGAGCCGACGAGGAGCGCCCACGACGTCCCGTCGAAGGCGGTCTTGAGGTCCGAGGTGGCCACGATGTCGTGCAGCAGGGGGAAGGCGCCGTCGTCGAGCTCCATGCACACACCCTCGAGCACCTTGAGGGCCGGCTCAATCTCGAGCAGGCGCAGCACGATGGGCTGGTCCTCGCCGAGGAGCTGGCCCGAGGCGATGCGGAACAAGATGGAGTAGCCGATTTGCCCGGCGGCGCCGGTGACCGTGACGTGGACGGGGGGCTGGGCCATGGGAAGTGTCCTTTCTGTTGGGAGGGTGGATGCCGCCGCGACGACGAGCGGCGCGCTACAGGCGGTCGACGATGGCGGCGGCGAACTCGGAGCACTTGACTTCGGTGGCACCCTCCATCAGCCGGGCGAAGTCGTAGGTCACCACCTTGTCGGCGATGGTTGCCTCCAGGGCGTGCACGATGTCGGACGCCGCGGCGCTCCATCCGATGTGCTCGAACATGAGGACGCCCGAGAGCAGCACCGACCCGGGGTTGACCTTGTCCTGCCCGGCGTACTTGGGCGCCGTGCCGTGCGTCGCCTCGAAGACGCCGTGGCCGGTGACGAAGTTGATGTTCGCCCCCGGAGCGATGCCGATCCCACCGACCTGGGCCGCCAGAGCGTCGGACAGGTAGTCGCCGTTCAGGTTGGTGGTGGCGATGACGTCGAAGTCCGAGGGGCGGGTGAGCACCTGCTGCAGCGTGATGTCGGCGATGGTGTCCTTCACGAGGAGCTTGTCGCCGGGGTCGCCGTCACAGTCGTCCCATCCCACGGCCACGTCGGAGAACTCCTCGCGGACGAGCTCGTAACCCCACTCGCGGAACGCCCCCTCGGTGAACTTCTGGATGTTGCCCTTGTGGACGAGCGTCACCGAGCGCCGCTTGCGTTCGAGCGCGTACTCGATCGCAGCCCGGATGAGTCGTTTGGACCCCATCTCGGAGATGGGCTTGATCCCTATGCCCGACCCGTCGCGGATGGGCCAGCCCATCTCGGTCCTCAAGAACGCAGTGAGCCGGTCGGCCTCGGGTGTCCCCTCCCTCACCTCGTAGCCGGCGTAGACGTCCTCGGTGTTCTCCCGGAAGATCACCATGTCGACCAGTTCGGGGTGCACGACGGGCGAGGGCACGCCGGCGAACCACCGGACCGGGCGCAGACACACGTAGAGGTCCAGGATCTGGCGCAGAGCCACGTTCAGGCTCCGGATGCCGCCGCCGACCGGGGTCGTCAGAGGGCCCTTGATGCCGATCAGGTGCTCCCGGAAGGCCTCGACCGTCTCGTCGGGGAGCCAGCTTCCCGTCTCGTCGAAGGCCTTCTGCCCGGCCAGCACCTCCTTCCAGGCGATGGAGTGCCCGTGCTTGGCGGCGGCGGCATCGAGGACCAGCTTGGCGGCGGGCCAGATGTCGACTCCCGTGCCGTCGCCTTCGATGAAGGGGATGATGGGCTCGTCGGGGACGACCAGGTTCCCGTCGTCGCCCATGCGGATGAGATCTGCCATGCCCGGGATGCTACGGGGCAGGAGGGCGGGCTCCCAATTCGGGGTGCCAGTTCGGGCTCCCGTTGGGGGTCGTCCCGTCGGTCAGCGGCAGTGGCCGGCCTGGTTCACCTCGACCGCTCGGCCGTCGGGATCCCCGACCACGACTCGGCAGCCCCATTCGACCTGCTCGTGGGACCGCAGAAGCGGAGCCCCGACGCGCTCGAGCGCGGCCGTCGTCTCGTCGAGAGAGTCCACCCAGACGCCGACGAACGTGGTCCCTGCGGCTCGCCACCCCGGATCGGCGCCGTCGCCTTCGTCCGCCGGCAGGACGGCCAGGTGGATGCCACCGACGTCAGCCGCACTGTGGACGACGCCGTCGCCGTGGTCTTCGCCCTCGAACGCCACGCCCAGGGCACGGTAGAACGCGACGGACTCGTCAGGCCGGCGCGAAAACAGCACGACCGAGGCGATCCCCGTCACCCCGCGCTGGTCGAGGTCGCCACCAGGAGTCCCAGCGTCAGACGGCGTCAGTCAGTCCCCGCCGAGCTAAATGCGGCACAGCACGATGTTCTTGTAGGCCGCTCCGGCCAGGACGTCGTCACGCTCGCCGAAATCCGCGACCTTCCCGTCACTCAGCACCAGGAGCAGGTCGCACTGCGACGTCGTCTCGATGCGGTGCGAGATGATCACGACGGTGACGTGCCCGCGGAGCTCGGAGAGGGTCTGGCGGATGAGCCTCTCGGTGCGTCCGTCCACCGCGCTCGTCGGCTCGTCCAGGACGATGAGCTTCGGTGAGCCGACCAGTGCACGTGCGATGGCGAGGCGCTGCTTCTGTCCGCCCGACAAGGCACCGCCACCCTCACCCACGAGAGTGTCGTAACCCTCAGGCATCTGGTCGACGTCGTCGTGCAGATGAGCCGACTTCGCGGCGTCGATGACCTCCTGGTCCTCGAAGTCCCGGAAGAACCTGATGTTGTCGCTGACCGAGCCCTGTAAGAGCACCGGTTCCTGGGGCACGAGCGCCACCATGTTGTGCGCATCGCCCTTGGAGATCGCCGCCGCGTCCACGCCGCCCATCGTCGCCTGGCCGCTCGTGGGCTCGCGGAGACCCAACAGGATCTGGCTGATAGTCGTCTTCCCACTGCCCGAGGGTCCGAGCATGCCGAGGATCTTCCCCTGGGGGACGTGCATGGTGATGCCGCCGAGGGCGAGCGACATCCCGTCGTAGGAGTACTCCACGCAATCGAAGTCAACCTCGAAGGTGTCGGGCATGCGCTTTCCGGGAGTTATCCGAGCGTCGTCGAAGCGATGGATGTCGTACGTGAGGTCTTCAAGCATGCCCTGAGAGGAACGGAGGCCCTGGATGGAGCTCTGGAAACTCGAGCCATAGCCGACGGATCGCAGCACGAGGATGAGGACGACGCTGTTCTTGGCGAACGAAGCGTGCGAGGAACCCACGAAGACGATGACGATGACGATGCCGAGTGCGACGGTCTGGTAGACGACGGGCGCGATGCTGCCGAGAATCGAGGCCCGGCGGTACATCTCACCAGCCTCCTCGATCAACCCGCGGAGCGTTTTCATGACCCGCTTCTCCACACCGAACAAGCGGAAGTCACGGCTCACTCGGGTGTACTCGGTCACCCGTGTGGCCATGGCCCTCGTGAACTTGGAGAGGTCGCGGTTTGCTTGTTTGCTGCGCACCCGGATGGGCCTGAGTATCTGCAAGAGCACAAAGCCGATGACGATGACGCCGATCGCCGCCGCGGGATCGACCGCCAGGGCCACCCCCAAAAGCACGGCCATCATCAAGAACGCCTGGAGACCCGACGAGAGGCTCCCGACGGCTCCGGCGGTCGCCCCGCTGTTCATAGTGAGGAGCTGTTGGAGATGTCCGAGCCGCTCGGTGGATTGGAGGGACCAGCTGGAGTGGAAGAACCCGGTGACGACGCGTGTACGGGTGACCGTCAGCGCCTGTTTTGAGACACTCGTGCTGATCAGGGTGCTAAGGATGCTGCTGGAGAAGAAAAGCACCAAGGCCACGACCCAAGACGATGGCCGCGGTCTTGTGTGAGAGGGTGGGACCGAGGTCATGGAAGAAGCCCTTGCCCTTGCCCTGGACATCGGCCACCGCGACCTCTGCGATGACCAACAAGAGGACTGCTTGGCTCAGAGCGCCGATCATGGCAAGGAGGGTGAAGGCGACAATCTTCAGACTCAGGCTGCGGCCGCCCAGGCCGAGTAGCCGCATGACCGAGAGCAGGGACTCGGTCGGTGCGTTCTCAGTGCCGGACGGCCGGGTCGAGATGTAGGTTTTCTTCACTGGTCCTGTTTTCGCGGCGGGGGACGATCCGGTGCGAAAGATCGCGCACCGAGATAGTAGTCCGTGGGGCCCTACGGGCCGCCCTCGCACAGCCCGGTTGCCAGCTGTTCCGGCGTCGCGAGAGGCACGAGGGCACCCAGGATCTCCGTACCCGGGATCTCGCGACGAAGACCCGCCTTTGCCCTGGTCCCCAAGCTCGGGCGTACGCTCACAGATCCCCGATCACGGCCCTTCCGGCCGGCTCCCGGCGCGGTCCTCGAGCCAAAATTAGCGGCTCCGATGACCAACGTGCCGTCCGGCCGGCGCCGTAGGAGCCATGCCATCGCGCGTTCGCGTCCAGGTCGACAAGAGTTCACCAACGATGCAGCGGTTGAAGACCGCTGGGGTTCGCTCGCACTTGTCTCGAGCGCGTGGACCGGGCCACCATTGGACTCGACGACCGCGTCCCCGGCGTCTGTCGGGCGGCGCGCCGAACCTGCTCCGCGCCCGGTCGTTCCCGGCTCTTCAGGTCAGAGCTCCGCACCCCAACCGGTGCTCGACCAGTCCGTCTGAGCGCCGTCGGCGAACCTGCTCTCCCACTGGGCCGTGGCCACGGTGTGGACGGAGGGGTCGGTCGGCACACGCTCGTCGGGTCCGGGTCCGAGCCGCGTCTTCTTGTGCTTGGCCCGGCGCTCCTGCCAGGGGTACGGCCGCTCCCCGGGTCGAGCTATCGGAATGGCAAACATGGCGAAGAGTAGGGGCAGGAGGAGGGTGCGCTCGCGCGTGATCAGACCGAGATTCCCCAACGCGGCGAAGGAGTAGAAGAAGCCGAGGGAGTAGATCAGCGCCATGAGCACGTACGGCCTTTGGGCGCAGACGCGGAAGAGGTAGCGCAGCCGTCTGAGGGAGTAGACGAAGACGGCGAAGATGAGCGTGTTCTCAACCGACGCAATGATCTGGGTGATGGTGCGGGCGTTGAACCAGAAGGGGTCGAAGAGCACCGCGTACACGTCACGCGGGTAGTACAGCGGGTTCGGGGAATACGCGAGTCCGCCGCTCCCCAATCCCGGAACTGGCGAGGCGTTGTTCTGGTTCAGTTTCGTCAGAGCACTGCCGAGCCCGCCTTGGCCACCGGTCAGCGGGTGGATGAGGGAGCGGGCGGCGATCCCCACGATGACGACGGCTCCAACCACGAAGACGAAGGCCCCGATGGTGCGG
The DNA here is from genome assembly GCA_963767195.1 of uncultured Acidimicrobiaceae bacterium. GTDB lineage: Bacteria > Actinomycetota > Acidimicrobiia > Acidimicrobiales > RAAP-2 > Bog-473. Next base: position 61,892 of record CAVYDA010000006.1, read on the forward strand.
ATGGGTCCGCGGCGGCGCACCTCTCTGAGCTGGCCGCCGCGGAAGAGCGACCGCACGACCATGGCGATGGCGAATCCACCGACCAGGAGCACGAGCTCGTTCGGACGCACCACGAGGCCGATCGCCCCCCCGATCAGTGCGTAGAGGTAGCCGCGGTTGAACCGGGCGAGCACGAGGGCCATGCCGTAGGCGGTGAGACCCAACGAGAACAACATGGCCGACTCCTTGCCCACGTTCGCCGTCCAGAAGAGGATGGAGGGGAACAAGAAGATGAGCCAGGCATAAAACCGGCGATCGACATTGGGAAAAGTCACGGAGAAGGCTCTGTAGAAGAAGACGGTCCCCACGAAAGCGAGCCACGCCGAGACGAAGAAGGCGGCGAGCTGGTTGGGACCGACGAGCGCCATGATGATCCCGCCGTAGAGAGAGACCGAACCGTTGTTGATGAAGACCTTCCCGATTCCGGATCCGGCGAACGTGATGTGACCGTTCCGCACGTTGTCCGCGAAGACCGAACCCTGGTGGTCGTAGCGGAGCCAGTCGGCCACCCCGCCGTAGACGTGATCGACAACCCAGATCTGGAGCGGGGCGCAGAGGAGGTGGAGGACGATGCTGACGATGATGATATTGCGCAACCCCTTGTAGGAATCGCGGTCCGACACCCTCCCAGCGATGGCCACGCCGAGCCAGAGGAGGACGGCGAAGACGATGAGGGCAACGGGGAGGTCCGTGCCGACCTTGAAACTCACCATGGGCGCAGACGTTGTCGTCGGCATCGCCGCACCGTTCCGGTCATCGTTCCCACGTCGCTCTTCCCGCGCCTACGAGCCGGCAACCGAGGTCCAGAGGTTCAGGTCGAGTTCGGGGGCGAGCGTCGACAGCAGGCGGACGTCGGCGGCGTAGAAGTCGGCCAGCCGGCCGCGCGTCGGCGCCGAGCGCCACCAGCTCACCCGATGCGCTGACTCGCCTGCGCAGATCCGGAGGGGTGAACGGCGAAAGGCCAAGGAATCGGTACGTCCGCTCGATCTGCCCGGCCGGATCCGCCACGCAATGCTCGTATTGGAGGACGAGGATGTGGTCGGACGGGAAGTGCTTGAGCCAGTGTTCGAGCCAGCGCCCGTACAGACCGCGCACGACCGCGTCGGCGTACACGTCCGCTATGAGCCGTCCGGTGTGGCGGCCGTGATGAGCGAGGCCGGAGCGGAAGCGTTCGACCGGGTCGCGCACGAGCACGAGTAGGCGCGCGTCGGGCGCCGCCTTCTGCAGCAACGGAGGGACCCACGACTGGTGGAGGTAGTCCGGCGTCCACTCTCCCGTGACCCGGGTCTCGGGCCGCGGAAACCATGAGCGGTACATCTCGGTGTCCCCCTCCTCGAAAGAGCGGACGGCGAAGCGGCCGAAGAAGTGGCGCTCTTTGTGGATATCAGCGCGGCAGCTGACCTCGGGGTGCGCCGCGACGAGGTCGTACCACCAGGTGGTGCCCGACTTCTGCGCGCCGATGCCGACGAAATCCGGTGGGCCGACGACCTCGTCCTCCCGCCGAGGAGGGGCCGTGAAGTCGAACCCGTCCTCCCAGGGGGCGTAGCGGCCGAAGGCGTGCAGGACGGCGCGGCGGGCGGGTGGAGGGAGGGCGGCAAGGGCCGGCAGGGCGACCTTCCGCAGGCGTTCGGCCGCGCCGGCGGAGCCATTCGAGGCAGTGGTCAATTCAAGGCCTCAGCGGACGGTGGGTTTCGTGGGGCGGCCGTGTGCGCCGCCGGAGCAAGCATCCGCGGACCGGCAGCCGGTGATGCTCAGGGGGCCCATGAGGGGGCAAGCCTATTCCAGGGATGGGGGGACATTGCCGTCTCCCCGGACCCTGGATGCTGTCTCCAAATTGGTGCTGCCCAGGCGCTGTACCGGCCGTCCCCCGGCCGCGCCGGGTCCCGGATGTGCCGGGCGGTCAGTGGCCGAGGATCTGGGGGTGGGCGCCGCCCTCGAGCGCGGCGCTCCCCATGGCCTCTTCGAGCGAGGCCATGTCGCCGGGTGTCTGGTCCTCACCGGCACGGATCAGGTCCCTGCCGTCCGTGGCCGCCACTTCGGGCTCAATCCGCTCGGCCTTCTGAGTCGGCGCCTCGTCGGGAGGCTTGTCGTAGGACTCGACCTCCCCGTCACGCACGAGCTTCGTGGGCGTGCCGTCGGACAACCAGCGCGCCTCGTGGCGGCCGTACGGGTCGGTGTACCAGCCCTCCTCGTGATCGGACTCCATGCGCACTCCCTTCCCCGGGCTGCTCCCGTCACGTCCCGTCACGTCACGTCACGTCACCTTGCGTCAGTCCTGTCAGTCCTGTCCACACGTCGTCACGCGCCGCTGGGGCAGAGCCCCGATCGCACCGTACCGCACCGGCCGGCGCGCTCAGGCACCCGCACTAGCCTCTCGGGACCATGCCCCCACCGACGTTCGAGTGGAATCGTGCCGGCCTACCGCCATGGTGAACGCGACGCCGCCCGTCGTGGTCGTGCTGGGCGGCCGCGGGCCCGGCACCGGCGCCGTGGTGCGCGCCCTCGAGGAGTCGCTGGCCGGCCGTGCGTCGGTGCTGACCGTGCTGGAGGAGTCCCCCGACCGCCTCGCCCTGGCGCGCCGTCGCGCCCGTCGCCTCGGGTGGTGGACCGTGGCCGGACAGGTGGCCTTTCTGCAGCTCGTCCTCCCGGTCCTGCGCATGGAGAGCCGGCGCCGCAGCGCCGAGATCGCGCGCGACTCCGGGCTCCGCCTGGGCGCGGTCGACGGGGCGGTTCTGGTGGGCTCGGTCAACGACGAGGGCACACGCCGCGTGCTGCGCGCGGCGCAACCGGCCGTCGTGGTCGTCAACGGGACGCGCCTCATCACCGACGACGTGCTCGCCGAAGTCTCCGTGCCCGTGATCAACATGCACGCCGGGGTGACGCCCCGCTACCGCGGGGTGCACGGGGGCTACTGGGCCGTGGCCGATGGGCGGCCCGACCTCGCCGGCACGACCATCCACCTGATCGACTCGGGCATCGACACTGGTGGCATCCTCGGGCAGGCGACGTTCCAACCGGGTCCCGACGACTCCTTCGCCACGTACCCACTCCTGCACCTTGGCTGTGGCATCCCAGTACTGCTGGAGCAGGTCGACCGGGTGCTGTCCGGGCACTCCCCCCGCGTCGTGCCGCCGCTGCCGGGCGCGGAGGAATCCAAGCTGCGCACGCACCCGACCGCCTGGGGCTATCTGACCGCCCGGGCCCGCCGCGGCGTGCGCTGAGAACCGACAGGCGTCCCCAGGGCGACCGGCGTCACCGAGCTTCGGAGAGCAACCTGCGGTAGATGTCTTCGACCTCGTGCGCGGCCGACGTCACGTCGAAGATGGCGCTCCGTTCGAGCGCCGCCTTCCCGAGCTCTTCGCGGAGGGCGGGATTGCGTACCACCCGCTCCAACGAGGTCGCCAGCATGTCGGCGCGTCCGGGCGGGACGAGCAAGGCGTCGACCCCGTCGGTGAACAGGCCGGGGATCTCTCCCACGGCGGTCATAACGAGCGGCAAGCCGGCGCTCGTCGCCTCCATGACCGCGACCGGCAGGCCTTCGTGGTGCGACGGCAGCACGAAAACATCGGCGGCGGTCATGAGCCGTAGGACGTCGGCTCGAGGGCCGAGGAACTGGAACCGGTCACCGAGACCGAGGTCGTCATGGACTCGATCCATCTCGTCGGCCAGGGGGCCGTAGCCCGCCGCGGCGAACGAGACGGGTGCGTCGCCGGCCTGGAGTATTCGAGCGGCCTCCAGGAGGATGTCGTATCCCTTCTCCGGACGAAGGTTGGCGACGGCGAGGACCAGCACGTCGCCGTGTCGGACTCCCAGCTCGTCGCGAACTTCGCGACGGATTCTCTCCCGGTCGGCGCGCAATTCGGCCGAACGCGAGACGTCCACTCCGTGAATGACCACCTGGGCGCGGGGCCGGAGGGCTTCCGGGAGTCCTTCGCGTGAGGCCTCGGAAACCGTCACCAGGGCATCGTCGAGGCCGATGGTCGCTCTATTGAGAATGCGGACCGAGGCTCCCATCTCGTCCCACGTGCAGTGCTGTGTATAGACGAGCTTCGGACGGGAGCCCTTGGGCAGGCTCTGCACGACCAGCCTGCCCAGGGACGCGGCGTACGGCAGATGAAAGTGGATCAGGTCATAGCGACGATCGACGAGGAGCCGTCTGAGGGCGACGGTCCATTTGAGATCCCAGTCGCCGCGTGCTCCAAGCGCATGCACTGGAGTGCCGGTCGATCGCATGTCATCGGCCAGGCGGTACCTATCCTTGAGCACGTACGCGGCTTCATACTCGAATGACGTGCGATCTCCTCGAGCCGTCATGTCGACGAGGAGCCGTTCAGCACCCCCGTAGTCGAGGCACTTGATGAGGAGGAGAACGCGAGCTGGCCGCCCTCTGTCGGCGCCCGGTCGTGAATCCTGGTGTTCTTCGAGAGCGCTCATTGATTGACTGACGCGATAACGCTTCGTTTTCCGCTGGGGAGCCGGGGCAACTCGTCGAGATACTCCAGGTCCACTGGAATCTCTCCCATCCTCTCCCGGATGTTTCTCAGGAACGTCGACAGGTCTTCTTTCTCGAATCGTTCCCGGTCGGCGACCATCTCAATGCGGAGACGTCCGTCTTGCAGGCGGCAGCGAAAAGCGATCACCCAGTGAAGGTGCTTGACGCAGTCACCGATCTGGGCGGCAAAGATCCTTCCCCGGCCCGGGATCTCGAGAAAGTCAGATTCGCGCCCGTCGATGGAAGCGGCCAACGGGGTATCCCATCCGCACGGGCACCGGAGTTCCTCCGAGAGAGCGAGGCGATCACCGATCCGATAGCGGATCAGCGGCGTCTGCTTCATGTAGAAGCTCGTCACGAGCACTTCGCCGTCGCTGGCCGGTTGATCATCGGTCCCGATGACCTCGAAGACACCGCTCGTCACATCGATGTGCAGCCGACTTTGTGGGCACTCCATGATGAACGGAGCACCCTCTGATGATGCGTACTGGTTGCGCACAGGACAATTGAACACCCGCTCCATCACGTCGCGCTGACTTCCGGTGAGGGTCTCACTGGTCGTAAAGATCGCTTGGAGATCGAACGGTCTGGGTGCTCCGGTCACTTCGATAAAGCTCGCCAGTTCACCGATGGCCGAAGGGAAGCCGTTGAGGAACCGCGGCCGGAACTTCGCGAGATCCTCGACGTAGGAGGGCAGAGTGCTCGGAGCCATATGGAACGTGCTGTAGTACCGAATGCGCTCGAGGAAGTTGTTCCGCCAGAACCGTTGCGCGGCGACGTCGTTGGCACCGATCAGATGACGACCCGAGAACCAGGCAATGCGATCGCGACCGAGTTTGAAGTCGTGCATCGCCCACATGGCCTCTTGGCGAGCGAACCGCTCTCCGTCACTGTCTGACGAGCTGAAGACGACCAGCGACTTTCCCGTCGTACCACCCGTGTAACACTTTCGAAGTTTGCGATTCCCGGGAATGACAATCTCGTCGATATGCGCCCTGAGCTCTTCTTTCTCCAAAATCGGGAGGTTTGCGAGTTCCCTCGACGAGACCTGAGCGTATTTGGCCGCGTAGTACCGCGATTGTGTCGACGCGTGAGAGACGATCGTGTCCGTTTGATCGGTCTGGATCTTGAGGAGATCCTCTTTCGGTAGATCCCTCATGGAGTTCCAACGGACCAGCGATTCTCGGAACTCCCGACCTCGGCGCCGCCTGAACAGCCCCACTCCGGCAACGGTCACGACGACGTCCTTGAAAACAGCGGGAGCGTGATCCATCAGACGTTCTTTGACTTCGGTCGTCCAGATCTGAAGCCGAGACCGAAGTGACGACAACAGGCTCGTCTTACTCATCTCTGGGGCACCGACGCGTGCAACCAACGCCACGCCAACGAGCTCGGGGCCGAGCGCTCACCCATATTGGGCCGCTCCTGCGGATCGCTCGATGGCTCCGATCCATCCCTTTGCTGGTCGGAAGGGCCGGGCGAGAACCGAAGGAATGGCGCCGAAATCGGCGAAGGTCTTCTGGTCCCACTGGACGCTGCAGGAAGTCCAGCTACGAAGCGGCAGATCCATCGACGGGTTCATCGCATGAGAGAGCATGGGAATGCGATCTGGTTCAAATCCCATCAACTGGGCGCACGTGAGATCGGCGGCAACCGCATCGTCGCTGAAGATGACGGTCCCTGCGAAAACCGGTGACGGCCTCAAGGGCCCTTCTCCCTCACCAGCGACGATGCCGTCTACGAGAACGAGGTGGGATCTTTGGGGCGTACTTGCCATGGATCCGTCTGGGCACGCGAACCGGAGGATCCGCGCCACGTCGAGAGCCATGCGCCATGCCGTATCGTTTCCGGCCCAGGCGCCGCCCATAATTCCGTGCTGTCCGATGCGAGCAAGTCGAAAAGCCGACTTTCCTACGATCCTTGTTGCGTTGCCGAGCAATGTCTCAGGTGCTCCAGACGACCGATCCGAGATCTCGGACGCAAGCGACCGGAGTGGGTTCCCGCCAGGATGCTCATCACCGCGGCCGTCCCGATTGTCGTGGCGGTAGTGCGCAAGGCATTCCTTTCGGGTAACCGTTCCGATGGTTCCCTTGATCGCGCACGTGATGCCCACCTTCTCGTGAGTCTTGAGCTTCGGGACGCTGATGATCACGTCAGATTCGAGCACATCACGGTGAATGGTGTAGATGTGCCTTCCCTTCGAGTGAAACGACAACGTCTCACCTGGGGCGTAATCACCCACTCGGAAATCAACGCTGGTGTTCCTCACGTAGAGCTCGTCGAGGAAACTCTGTGAACCCAAGTCCACCTCCACCGTGGGAACATCCCTCGAATCCCGCTCCAGGAGCGCGCCGTACTTGCTCCAGACCGTGGCAACGCTGCGAAGGTCCTTCGGCTGAATTCCTACCGGGGTAGTCAAGTCTTCCGACGAGCCCTCGTTGAAGCCGGCCTCGCGGGCGGCCGCGGCATAGTCGCACGCTTGCAACGGCGCCGAACCCACGGTGACCAACCGGCTGTCACCTGCCGCCTCGACGGCGTGCGCGAACAGGGGTTTGACGATCGACCCGTTGGTGCACTTCGCCAGAAAACGCGGGATCGTCTCGCCCCGATCAATCCGACGATTCATCACCAAATTGGGGAGAACAAAGACACGCTCACCGGGGGATATCCATTCGCCCAGAAGCGGCCGGCCAGGCTCAACGGCGGGACTCGCGAGCCGTAAAGCTCGCTCGACCATGTCGTCGACATCCGAGCCGTCACCGCTCAGGAAGCCGGCCGAGGCCGCCGGGTCTCCGTTCGGCGCAGCCGGGTAGCGCACGGCTGGGTTGCTCACGACCGACACGCGTGCCGCTCCGCTTACCGATTCGCCCTCGAGTCCCACCAACAAGCCTCTTTTCTACATGGGTTGTCCCGGACTTCCGTGGGGGTGACGACCGAGCAAGCGGTGGTCGCCAGCGCAACGATGAGAAGCGCTCAGTCCCCGGAGTCCCTGAGCCCGCCACCAGTCAGACCACCCCGGAGGGGACCATTTCCGGGATAACACCGAGTTCGGCTTCCAGCAGAGCGCCAAGCGCCAGTGGTGAGCGTGCCCGATTCGCCGTATCGCTCGCTCCTTTCCGGGTCTGAGGAGGTCACGACGTACCAACCGAGGCGGGCGAATGTTACCAGCTGTCGGCGTTCAAAAATCCGGAGGAGCGTACGTCAGAGCCACTCGTGAAGTGGCGGCGCCGCCGTCCGATCTGGGGTGAGGTGGGTCAATTGCTAGCCTCTTTCGCGTGCCTGAGAACGCCCACGCCGGCGCGCTGGTCATCTCGCTGGACTTCGAACTGCACTGGGGGGTGCGCGACGTCAGGGCCGTGACGCCGGCGCTGACCGAGTCCCTCGTCGCCAGCCGCACGATGGTGACGACGTTGGCCGAGATCTTCGCTCAACGCGAAGTGCGGGCAACGTGGGCCACGGTCGGCCTGCTCTTCGCTGCCTCGGGCCGCGAAGCGGAGGATCTCAGGCCGGAGCTCCGGCCGGCCTACCGCCAGGCGGCGCTCGACCCGTATACCCAGGCGGTGGGCGAGTCCGAGGACGAGGACCCCCTGCACCTCGCCGCCAGCCTGGTGCGGCAACTGACGCGGCACCCCGGCCAGGAGATTGCGTCGCACACCTTCTCTCACTACTACTGCCTGGAGCCCGGACAGGACCTCGACGCCTTCCGCGCCGATCTCCAGGCCGCTCAGGCGGCCGCGGCTACCTACGGGCTGCGGCTGCGGTCGCTGGTGCTGCCGCGGAACCAGTGGCGCGCCGACTTCGCCCCGGCGCTCCTCGACACCGGCTTCGAGTGCTACCGGGGTCCGCAGCCCGGGTGGGCCAACCGGTCACGCGCCGGGGACGACACCGACCTGGCCGTGCGGGCGGCGAGACTGGCCTCGACCTACGCCGGTCCTCCGCTCGCCACCGTTGGCTGGGACGAGGTCGCCGAGCCGTCCGGCCTGTACAACATTCCCGCCAGCGCCTTCCTCCGTCCGCTGGGTCAGCGCACCCGTGTGCTGCGCCCGCTACAGCGGGGACGCATCGTCAAAGCGCTGCGCGACGCCGCCGCGTGGGTCGCATCGTCCACCTGTGGTGGCACCCACAGAACTTCGTCGCCCATCCCGACGAGAACCTCGAGCTCCTGCGTTCCCTGCTCGACGAGCTCGACCGGCTGCGCGCCTCCGACGGCATGCGGTCGCTGACCATGGCGGACGTCTGCGACACGGTGCGCACCGGTCAACTGGTCGCCTGAGGCGAGCCGGCGGGCCCGGTCGGTCCCCGGTCGCCGCCGTGGGTCACTTCCCCGTGATGGAGGTGAACGGCACCGGGTTCGACGGCGGGGTCGGATCGACCTTCTTGTCCCATTTGCCGTAGACGGACGCCACCTGTTCGGTCGTGTGCCCCCGACCGTCGCGCACCACGACCGTCGCACCCAGCGGGAGGTAGGGCGCCGTGGTCGAGACGAACAGCGACACGTTGGCGATGCCGTTCATCGGCGGGCTTCCCGGGCTCCCCGAGACGACCACTGCGTCGTGGCCGGCGAACCGGGTGACCCCGGCCACCCTCAGGTGGGGCTCGGAGGGCACGAAGGCGACGATCGCCGCACCCGGTGAGAGGTTGGCCGCGATGCTCGGGTATCCCGGATCGCCCTTGTGGAACGAGATCCATTTGCCTGAATACGCCGCCGCGGTCGTCGCCGAGAGCTGGAGCGCGCCCTCCAAGAACGCGTTGCTCCCCCTCACGTAGGCCGTCTTGTCGACCAGGATGGCGTCGAGCGCGGGAGCGCCTCCGGATTGCACGGACTCGGTCGCCGCGGTGGCGCTGGCCGCGCCGACCTCGATGGTGGTCTGCGACGACGATGAAGACGAAGACGACGAAGAAGACGAAGAAGACGAAGACGAGGGCACGGTCTTGGTGACGAAGTGGACCGAGGGTTGGCGGTGGAAGGCCTTGACGGAAAGCGTGAGGATCTGGGTCGGCGTCTTGCCCGCCAGCGCCCCTGCGGTTGGCCCTCCCCCACCGCAGGCTGCGAGCGTGCACGACAACACCACTGTGACCGTCAGTGCTGCCCATCTGAAGGCGCGACCGCGGAATGGGGCGAGCACGCCCCCTCGGAGGATCGCGGTCATGGCGCGCTCGGGGTATGCCCGAAGCGCGGATGGGTCGTCGCCGCATTCGCCCCGGCCGTCGTGGTCGTGGTGGTCGTGGGCGCCGTGGTGGTGGTCGTCGGTGGCGTCGTCGTGGTCGTCGTGGTGGTCGTCCCCTTCGGCCGCGTCGTGGTCGTGGTGGTCGTCCCCTTGGGCCGCGTCGTGGTTGTGGTGGTCGACCCGGAGCCACCCGAGGCACCTCGGTGCCGGTGACCCGTTCCGCCGCCGCCGGTCGCGCTCCCGCCCCCGGGCGAGCTCGGTTGGCTGGGGGCGCTGGGCGTCGTCGCGCCGCCGGCGCCCGGCGCGAACCCGGCCGATCCGGGCGGCACGCTGGGCCCGACGGGGGGCAGGCGCGAGGGAGGCGCGCCGCCGTCGAGAACGGACAGCAAGGAGTCGTTCGAGCCCTCCATCCCGAGGGCCCAGGCCCCGACACCGAGGAGGCCCGAGTGGGACGCCAGCTCCTCTTTCATGGCCAGGGTGTTCGCGTTGTCGAAGAAGACCTGGTGCCACCGCCCGCCGGCGCGGTAGGAAGTCCACGCCGTGTCGCTCGCCGCATCCCAATAGGTCGGGCCTGATGCCATCGCCTGGGCGTCGGTCACGGGCTGGGCCGGCCCCCTCACGGCGGCGCCGAGCGCGGGCCCTGCCGTCACCATGTCGTAGCCGAAGAGCGGAACGCCGAGGATGACCTTCGACGCGCCCACGGCCGAGACGTACTGGTGGACGTACTGCGCGTCGGAGTCGGGACCGCTCCCCGCCGAGGGTCCCGCCGCAGGACCCTGGTTGACGTCGTATGCCATGACGAAGAAGGCATCCACGGAACGCGCCAGGCCGCGGATGTCGTAGAACCCGTCCGGATCCCCGGCCGACGACGCGTAGGTGGCCATGGTGAACTGGTAATCGGGGTTGGCACCACGCAGCACGTCGCCGACTTGCGCCACGAGTCGGTCGAGTCCGCTCTGGTCCGCGCTCGCCGTCCCCCTCGAAGTCGAGGTTGACGCCGTCGAGGTGCTTGGCCTCGACCAACGCGAGCAGGTTCTTGCCGAGCACCGTGCCCGCGCTCGGGTCGTGGGTGATGGCGTCGAGTGAGGACTGGGAGAAGTCGGTGGCAGTCAGCACCACGTGGTCGCCCGCCGCGTGCGCCCGCGACACGAGGTTGACGAGAGCCTGGCTGCGGTATCCGTCCCAGCCCGGTCCCGACTGCTGCACCGTGCCGTCGGGGTTCACTCCCAGCGAGAAGTAGGCGATTGTGGAGAGGTCTCCCACCGGAAAGCTCGACTCCCCGGGAAGCGTCCAGTACGGGGCGTAGCCGAAGACCTCGTGCGATGCCGTGGCTGCGTCCGCCACCGCCGGCGGAGACGGCGCTGGCGTGGACGTGGCCGCCGGCAGGTCGAGGGGGGCGGTCGACCCCAACAGCCGCTGTGCGGAAGGGACGGCGACCCGGTGATGTGTCCTCGTTGTCGACGGCGGCGGCGGAGCGCTGTGCGCCGGGATCACCCCGCCGGCGACGAGACATCCGCCGACGAGGAGACATGCGCCGAGCCCGGTCGCGATGGAGGCCCGGCGAGCCCGGCGGGCCCGCTTCCCGCGCGAAGTCCGCGACGCCCGCGACGCTCCCTGCCCGGTGGCCGCTCCGGACACTCCGGGCGGACCGGACACTCCGGGCGGACCGGACACTCCGGGCGGACCGGACACTCTGGGCGGTCCCGACGGTTGCGAAGGCTCCTGATCCGACGCGTCGTTTCGCCCCGGCTCCGAGCTCCTCGGCCCGGCAATGACCTCGTCGGGAACCACCACCGGTGACGGCTCAGTTGACGGCACGGGTGTCGGGAGGAAGGCCGGCGACGCGTCCACCACGGGCGGATCGCCGGCATCCTCGTCGGGATCTGCCGCGTCGCTGTACCCCACCAGTCCCACGATGGCGTCGAGAAGCTCGACGGCCCCGGGGGCGGGCGGCGGACTCGGCTCGGCCGCGTCGTCGAGCGCCTGGAGCAGGTCGAGGGCGCTTCCCCAGGCAAACCCCGCCGGCAACTCCAGATCCGCGAGCAGGTGGGTGGCGTCGGGAGCTTCCGGCACACGCGGCTCGGGATCACCCGACGCCTGCGCCGCCAAGGCAGATAGCTCCAGCGACTCCGCCGGTCCCCACCCTGTCCCGTCCGCGGCCTCGCCTGTGGCGGGTCCGATCTCGGGCCGGTCCGGCCGAGCGCCCGCCGCCGGGAGTGCGGCCGCCTGCTCCCCTTGCCAGTCCGGCAGCTCGCCGAGGACGTCGGACCCCGTGCGCGAAGCCGGGGGCAGCTCGGGCTCCGCCGGGTCGGTCATGAAGCCGGTTAACGAGATGGTGTCGAGCAGCGGCACGGTGCCGATCGCCTGGCGGCGGTGGACGCGCCAACTGAGTGGCCAGCGTCGGCCCGTGTCTCGCTGTCTGGGCATGCTGTCGGGGTCCTCCGCCCGGTGCCGGTGAAGGCGAACCGGGATGGGTCGTGGGCTCTGACTGGGGGCCGACGGGTCCGGATCGGCCTGGCGGGGTGCCTGGTCCCGCCGGAATCGAGGCCTTGATCTCAGCCCGAGAGGCTAGGTCGAACAGATGAACGCGTCGCAACGCGGGCGTAACAGCCAAGTGAACTCTCCCACGCCCACCCGGGCGAGTCAGTCCACCTACTCGGAGAGGTCAGACCGCCCGCCCCCGAGGTCAGACCGCCCGCCCGTCGGTGCCCTCGAGTTCTGAGAGCAGGGCGGCGAACGCCGCGTCGTCGACGTCGAGCGGGGACCGCATGGCCGTGGCCGCCGAGGCGAGCGAAGCCGAGACCTCCCGGTCGCCGTTCCTCGCCGAGACCAGGGCCAACGTGAGTACGGCCAAGAGGGCGACCCCCTGCGTCCGCCCCGAACGTCTCTCGTCGGCCAGACGTCCGAACGCGTCCACCGTGTGCCGTGCGGCTTGCATCGCCTCGTCCAGCCTGCCCTGGCGGAGCCGGAGGAGTGCCAGCGTGGCCCCGAGGCGCGGGTTCGCCGAGTCGAGCTCATGGGCCAGCGTCAGGTGGCGGCCGGCGTCCGCCAGCACGAACGGATCGTCGCGCCGGCCATGGTGGGCCAGGTCGGCGTGGACGAGGAGGCACCAGGCCCGGCCGTTGGCCATCTCGAAACGTTCCTCGTCGGAGAGATCGTGGCGCACGTCGCCGGTCCGGGGTGCTTCGAGCGCCTGTCGGGCCATGCCCATCCCGTCGATGCGCTGCCACGGGTTGGCTCCGAGCATGAGCATGGCCGCCAGTGACACGTCGAGGCGCGGCGCGTAGTCGTCCTCGGCGAAATCCGAAGGCCCGAACCAATCCGGCGCTCCGGCCTGGGTCTCGCCGGGGACCTCGTCGACCACCCGCGCCTCGACCCACGACGGCATGTCGACACCCGACCCTGGGTCGGGCTTCTGGCTGCCACGTCGCCGGGCATGCCTGGCCATGGCGGCGAACTTATCCCTCACCCGAGGACCATTCGGCGCGAGCCACCGCCCCACCCGACTGCCGGTCCTCCCGGCGGCCTGCACCTGCTCGGAACAGGAAGAGGAGCCCGACCCCTACGGGGCCGGGCTCCTCTTCACTTCTCGGTCCTGCTCCGGCCAACCGGCTCCCGGTTGCGGGTGCGAAACCCACCGCCAGGATGCCGGACCGGCCGGTTGGAGCTGCTGGTTACGGCTTGCCGTTGGCGTCCGTCGTCAGTACGAGGCAGTAGCCGACGGGGTCGGTCGGGCTGGCCGTCACCGTGGCGTTGGTGTTGCCGTCCTTGTAGACGCCGGTGTAGGTGCCCTGAATCGCCGAGGCGTCGGTGTCCCGGTCGGCCGACGGGAAGTTCCACGTCGAGCTCGGGCCCTCGAGCGCCTGGTTGTAGGACGATCCGCCCAGGCCGTCGTTCCACGCCGGGGCCGGGATGCCCGTTGCCGTCGTGTTGTACAGCGCGTTGGCGGTGTCCCCCTCGCCGTCCTCGACCATCAGCGGCAGCGGGAAGAAGCCCTGCGACGTGATCTGCTTCTGGATCTCGCTCAGGTACGTCGAACCGGTGTTCGGGTCGACGTCGTTCTTCGTCGAGGGCTTGCAGAGGAAGCCGTCCTCGCTGATCGCGTTCATCGTCGCCGGGGTGGCGGTGGCGATGTTCGCCGAGTCCGAACCATCCGAGTACACGTTGTACAGGAGCCGGTCGCCCGGGAAGGGCGTGCCCGACGCACCCGGGAGCTGGGCGGCGATGGAGGCCTTGTTGACGGTGACGCCGTTCATCTGGCCGAGGGCGACCGTCGACGTCGAGCTCCCGGAGCAGGCGGTCGGGTTCGAGGCGCAGATCGTCTCGAACTTGCCGAACGAGAAGAAGAACAATGCGTCCGCTTCGTCGCCGTTGGCCAGGATCGACTGCGTCTCGTTCTCGAAGATGACGTGGTTGGCGTCCTCACCACCGAACGGGAACGTGTCCGACCCCGGGATGTTCAGCGTCGTCACCCAAGTGGCCTCGGTGCCCGAACCGTTCTGAGCGATGTAGAGCGCAATGGGCTTGTTATCGGCCGCGGTCGGGCTCGGGACAACGCAGAACCAGTTGTTCGTCAGCGTCACGCCACCAGGACCGGTGCAGGTCAGGGTGTCGGTGTAGATCGACAGGAGCTGCGCCGTCGTGAGGTTGGTCAGGTTCGCCGACGGGGTCGCGGTACCGTTCACCTTGGTCCAGTGGATCCACGTCACCCCGTCCTCGGCGTAGGCGACGAAGTTCAGGCCGTTGTTGTCGACCTTCGACCCACCGGCCAGGTTCGGCGCACGCGAGGAGCGCGCGGCACTGATCGCCGACACGTTCGGGCTGGCCGGAGCGTGTGCTTGCAGCTCCTCCAGCTCGGCGATGCCGTTGGACGAACCGAGCGCCGGTTCCTGGACGAGCACGTCGTTGAACGGGTTCTCGTTCGCGAACGGAACGAAGCCGTTCTCGCCGACGGCCGGGCTGGTGATGACACTCAGCGCGTCGCCCGAGATCGTCGCCGTCGCGGCAATCTTGACCTTGACCTTGCTGCCCTTCACGCTGGCGATGGTGTCACCGGCCGGAATCCCGCTTCCGCTGATCGCCTCGAACGCCAGGAGGCCGGTCGTGGGCGACACGTTGGTGATCGTCTTGGACCCGCTGGTGACGTTCCCGGTGACGTTCGTCGTGATGTCGTTGGACAGGCTCGTACCCGCCTCGCCGTTCAGGCCGGCGCAACCGTAGTCGAGCGGCTGCGTGGTGTTGGTCGCTGCAGCCAGGTCGCATCCGGGTGCTTGGTTGAAGATGTCGGAGAGCGCCTGCATCATCAGGTAGGTGGTGTTGGAACCACCCAGAACGATGAGGTTGTTGGCTGAGTTGGCGTTTCCGCCCGTCGGCACTTGCGGCGAGAACGCCATGGCGGGGGCCGCGAAGCCAATCGCCAGAGCGGACGCACCAATCAGCGACGCACCCAGCTTGAACACGCGGTTGCGTGCCACCAGCTTTTTCAGCATGTCGTTTGGGTCTCCTTGTTTGTCGGTTCGTTCGGGGACGGCACTCCACACCGGCCCCATGGCTCTCGGTCCCCGAGGGACAGGGCCCCGACGCGCCATTCATCCGCGCGACGTGACTCATCGCCGGACCGCACGTTAGGGACCGCGGGTTAACTTTTCGCGAACTTCACACACCGCCACGAAGAAATGTTGGTGATGACTTGGCGCGACTCACGAGTCCCACCCAGGCGGGTACGTCGACGACACTTCGATTACTGGCGCGCCGGGCCTCTGCGGTTCTCACGCCCTTGTTGCCATCTGTCGTCGACGGTGCAATTTGTCGCTGACCGCGCGAACGATCTGTGCCCGATTCAGAGCTGCGCCTGGTTCACCGCGAGTTTGCACACCTTGCCCGACGGTTCGAGCTTGTAGTTCAAGATGACCGCGCCGCCAGGGGTCCAGGTGAACGTCCCGCCGGGCGGGATGGTCCCCGAGTCGACGGGAAAGTGCTCGAAGACAACGCGTTGAGGCTCCTTCGAGAGGTTGTACCAGACGACCGGCGCGGTGATGCTCGCCTGGAGCTCCTGGGGCACGCACCCCTGCTTGAGGATGACGATGTTCTGGCCGGGCGACACGACGGGCTGAATGGGCCGTCCGTCCTCGGAGGGCAGGGTCGTCGTCGGGTCGGACGGGCCGATGGTGCCCGTGCCGTACTCGATCTTGGTCGGCGCGTTCGTTGCGGTCTCGCTCGAGCGGTGCCCGGCGTCCCCGGAGGCGGCGTTCCCGGCCGTGGTGGAGCTGCGCGAGGACTGGCTGGCTGAAGGGGTGTCCGGCGAGGACCCGCAGGCGGCGACGCCGAGGGCGGCAGCCAGCCCGAGGATCGACCAAGACGCCCAGCGACGCCGACGACAGGTGGCGGAGGTTGCGCTCATACGGTGGCCGGCAGAAAGCCGATCAGGCTCTCGCAGGCGAAGAGTGCGACAACGAGGAGGACCGGAAGCGCCAGGAGGTACACGACGATGGGCTGGTCCCAGTGGCGGAGCAGCCACGCCGCCCCGGTCAACAGGACGAAGAACAGGAAGCTCCACAACACGAAGAGCAGGCCCGAAACGGGGTCGCCGGTGAGGCCCAGCTCGGATGCCGCGACCCGAAAGCGGGGTTCGGCCGTACCCGGGAATGGCTTCCCGTCCAACTTGGCAATCACGGCGATGCGGCCGCGCGGGAAGAAGCCGGACGAGGCCGTCACCAGGGTGAGCCGGTTGGAATCGGTGGGGGTGACGACGTCGTGCCGGCCGCCGGTCGCGTAGACCACGTCCGAAACCCGGTAGTGAAAGGTGCCGTAGCCGTCGACCACCGTGATGACCGCTCCCTTGTGCAGGCTGCCGATGGCGCCGAACGGGGCGCCATAGGTGGCCCGCCGCGCCATGATCACCGCGTTGCCGGCCTGCCCCGGCAGGGCGGTCGAGGGCAGGTGACCGGGTCCGTTGCGCAGGTCCTGGGCGTTGGTGCCCTCCACGACCGCCTGGTCGAAGTGCAGGGCGGGGATCTCCATCACGGCGACGGGGCTGCCCTCGGCGGGGATCTTGCCCACCGCCAGGTCGAAGGTCTTGGCCGGACTCGCGGTGATCTCCTGGAGGAGCGTGTGCTGTGCCCGCTGTTCGCTCAGCGGCGTGAACACGTAGACGTAGCCGAGCAGGAGGATGATGAGCACGCCGAGCCCGAAGACGAGCACGCCCGCCACCCGCGGCCGCGCCAGCACCGCGAGGGCGGCACGAACCGTCTCGAGCGCTCTCCGCAGGAGGCTGGGCGGAGGCGGCTCTGCCGAGGGCACGTCCGGGCCGAGAACGTCGGCCACGTTGAGCGGAGGGGGTCCCTCCGGCTCCGAGGACTCGTCGGTGGGCCCGGTCGGGCCTGCTCCTTCCACCGGCGCGTCGGGCTCCGTCCCGAGTCGCGTGGAGGCTGGAAGTTCGGCGGTCGAGTTCTCCGTTGTCGGGTTCTGCGTGGTGGGGTCGAGATAGGCAAGCGAGTCCATCAGCCGTCGGGCCCCGATTCGGAGGTGGACGAATCTGCGCCCTCGCCGTCTCCTTGCGCTCCTTCTGCGCCCGCGGGGGCCTTCCTCATGGAGGGGGACAGGTAGAGCAACGGTCCGCCGATCAGGCACAGTAAGGCCAGCAGCAAAAGACCGGGAATGAAGAACCGGCTGTCGCCGAGGGTGACCGTGATGAGGCGGCCCAGGTAGTCGCCGGTGCCACCAGACGACGCGGCGGAGGACCCCGACGCTGGCGACGTGCCCGACGTCTCCAACGCGCCGCCGGTGTTGAAGCGGAAGGAGGTTCCGCCCGCTCGACCCGCGTCGCCGGACTGGCCCCCGCCGGACGCTCCGCCGGGGGACCCGGCCCCCGGTGGAGCTACCGGGCGACGGAGGCGCCACGCCGCCCGGTCCGACGACGTCGGCCGAGATGTCGGCCAAGGCCTGCTGGTAGAGATTGTCGGGCAGGGGGACGTAGCCGGGCGGCAGAGGGTCGGTGGTTCCGGCCCCGGCGGTGTGCGAGTAATTGACCTGGTTGGTCAACATGTCCTTGAGCGTCTCCGCCTGGGCCATGCTCGGCTGAGGAGCGGTCGAAACCAGGGCGTAGGTCACCATCGGCAAGGGGTAGGCGCCGGTGTCGCCCGTGTCGTTGAAGTTGGGGCTCAACGTGCCGTCCGCATTGGTCGTCTCGTCGTTCAGCGCCGCCTGGATCGACGACGCGGCGGGCAGCTGGAATCTTCCGGCAGCGTTCTGCAAGCTCGCCGGAAAGAGCCCGAAGAAGTCGGCCTCTGAGCTGTCCATGGCGGTGAAGTCGAACCCGCCGGTCCCGATGAAGTTGGTGACGGCGCCTTGGAGGGCGTGCGCTGCGCTGAGCGGCGAACTCGACGGCTGGTACGTCACACCCCCCGATTGAGTATCGGGCGCGAAGTCGATCGGCAGCGTGGACAGGGTCTGGCACTTCGACGGATTCTGCATGGTGCCCTGGAACAGGGCGGGCGGATCCTGGCTGCTGGGCGGGGGGACCACGATCGGTCCGTTCTCGGCGTTGGAGAGGAGCTGCTGGCTGCTCATGATGTCGTTGACGGTGGTGGAGGTATTGCCGGAATCGGTGAATTGCGTGGTGACCGTATAGGGCACCAGCGGCGCCGGACACAACCACCCGGTCAGCTGGAACACGGAGCCGCTCGCCGTCGCGGGAAACATCGCTCCGAGACTGCTCTCTTGGACGGGGATGTTGCCCACCTTCAACGGCCAAGGGTTCAAGAGGGCAAATCCAGTATCAGCGGGAAAGTTCTTCACGTCGCCCGGCGTCGTGGCGATGTCGTAGTTGTCAGAGGCGCCGTAGCTGAACAGGGAGAACGGGAGCGACTTGGTCTTCTCGCCGGCCGCATTGGCGACGTCGATGTTCTGGTATTTGCCATTGACCGTTTCGACCTGCAGGTTCTGCTTGCTCGTCTGCACGTCTTCGATGCATTTCGCTGGTTTCGGGCAGCTGGCCGCACAGGTCGTCCTCGGGCTGGCCGAAAGACGCCACCGGAGCTTTCCAAGTCTGCGTCAGCACGCCGGCCGACCTGCGCCGGGGTCAGCTGGTACGAGTGCAGCGGTATGGCCGAACGCGAGCTCCCCGTTCCGTACCCCAGCCTCGCCGACGAACGCGATCTCCGTCGACGACACCGAGATCGGGATGTAGGCGAACTTCCCGC
Organism: uncultured Acidimicrobiaceae bacterium; assembly: GCA_963767195.1. GTDB lineage: Bacteria > Actinomycetota > Acidimicrobiia > Acidimicrobiales > RAAP-2 > Bog-473. Next base: position 80,791 of record CAVYDA010000006.1, read on the forward strand.
CGGCCTTCTGCAACTCGGCCAGGGTGGCCGGATCCTGCGGGTCGTCGGTGAACGTCGCGGGGACGTTGCCGTCGATGACGTCAGTAGATCGGGCAGTGGGTGCCCGCACCGGTCGAACACCCGCTGTCGTCGACCGAGGGCAGGTCCGTCGGGATCACGGCCACGCCCCCGGGCTCGGTGCACGTCGCCGCCGCTGCTGCCGGGAGGAGCTGGGCTGCGCTGTAGGAGGCGTCGACCTGCTCGACCGGGGCCGAGCCGCAGCCGTTCCCGCCCTGGTTGAAGCTGATCGGGACGACCACCGTGTTCGAGGAATTCATGACGAATCTGGTCCGGGAACGGGGGTGAACCGTCGACTTGGATGCCGACCGCCTGCGGGATGTCGGTGACCAGATCCCGCACGGGTGGGTCGTGTTGTCGCAGAAGAAGGAGTCGAACTGGACCTGTTCGCTCTGTGTGGGCGTCTGCGAGGTGATCGGGGTCGCGCCGGGGATGTCCGGGTCGAACTGCGTGTCAATGGAGACCAGCGTGTCGGTCGAGATCGTCTGGCCGTACTGCCCATTGGAGGGGACTGTTCGTGCGTCACATTGCTCGCCGTCCGGCTGGCACGCATTTCGGCGGTGGCGGGACGATCGAGGCGCACGTGGGGTTCGATGTGACCTGGTCGCCCTGAGCGAGCGAGCAGTAGGCCAGGCCGATGGTCGTCGCCGACGGGCACGCCGTCGACGTCGACGTAGGCGGCCTGGTTCTGCCCGACGTTCGTGACCGGGCCGGCGCTGACACTGCACGACGTGGCGCACGGGAAGGGCACGCTGACACAGCTCGTCGTCTCGGACGGGCACGATGCCGAGGCGGCCGGTGTCGTGGCGCGGGCGACGCCCGAGTGCCCGGGTGCGAAAGCGAGCAGGCAGACGACTGCGACGGCGAAGGCCGCGGCCAGACGCACCGCGGGACGGACTCGTCTCGGACTCGTCGCTGTCAGTCTCACGTGGAGGACACTCTTCTCTGGCGTCTTCTCTTCTCTTGCTCGTCTCTGGTCTCTTGCTCGTCTCTGGTCTCTTGCTCGTCTCTGGTGGATCGTCACGCGGACCCCGGTGGCCTCCGTCGTCGTTGCCAGTACCAGACACCCGAGGGGACCGCGACGAGGATCAACAAGAAGACGACGCACCACAGCGCGAGCTCTGCCGGCGACCAGCCGAGGAGCCCGCGCGTAGCGGCCGCGGTCAGCGCGTCCTTGGCGCGGATACGCCTTGGCCGGGTCGGTGAGCGGATTCACGGCCGCCTTCTTCACCACGACGGCCTTCCCGCCCGTCGGTGGACGCGGCAGACGACCCGGGACCCGATACCCCGGGCCCGGTGGCCGCCCGCCGCGTGGCTCACGCTCGCCGCGGCGGCGGCGGCCGCGGCGGTCGCGGCGGCTGTGGCGGCGGCATCCGAACCCGGGTTGGGTTGCGCGACCTGGACCGGGTTGCCTGGTGGTTGTAGCTGCCCGGTGATGTAGGGGTTGTCGCAGTTCTGCGGCGTTCGGTGCCGGCGGCGTCACGCCTCCGGGCAGGCGTCCGGCGGCCTGGAAATCGTCCTCGACCAGGTTGGGAGGAATGGGCGAATAGCCGAGCTCGGCCATTTTGGACTGGCCGAGGCAGGCCACGAACGTGATGAATTGGGCCAGCTCGGCCCCCTGCGCCGTGCCCATGGTCACGTTTCCCGCGCTGTCGCACGCGAAGTTCTGGGTGGCCGCCTGGGACGGGACGCACTGCGCAACGAAGTAGCTGTAGGCGGAGATCGGGTAGGCGTTCGGGTTGGGGTTCGTATAGACGCCAGCCAGGTTCTGGGTGAGGTCCGAGTAGAGGATGGCGCCGGTGAGCGCCACCGCGACGTTGTACGACGCCGGCTGTACGGGGACACCCGCCGCGTTGACCACCGAGGCCACCGGCAGGCCGACGTTCTTCGCGTAGGCGGTCTCGACGTAGGTGATCCCCCCTTGGGTGTGCACGGGACCTTGCGAGGCGGCATCGGATCCGTTCACGCCGACCAGGCCCGGCGGCGGGGCAGCCGGGTACTGCGCCCAGAAAGCCGACGGCGACCCGGCCGGGTTCACCGACGCCGACCGCTGGAAGGCCGCGAAGGGTCCGGGGTCGGTGTGCACGAAGTAGTCGACCGAGGAGGTAGCTCTCCCCGGAGGGGTCGCTGCGGAAGTACGACGTGATCGGCTCGTTGGGCAGCCGGAGCTCGGGATTGAGCGCGGCGATGGCGGGGTTGTCCCAGTTGTTGATGGTGGCGGTGAAGATGCCGAGCAAGGTGGGTGCGTTGAGGACGAGGTTGGTGATTTGCTGGCCGTTCTGCCCGGTCAGGTTGTACTCGAAGGACAGCCCGCCGGCGACGTCGGGCATGTACTGGAACGGGTAGGGAACCTGGCTCGTGCTGACAATTCGACTGATTGGTGGCGTACGAGATGTCCGTGGCGCCGAAATCGACCGTGTGGTTGCAGAAGGAGTTCAGACCGAGGACCGAGTTCGAGACGGTGAAGTTGATGTTGCCCCCGTCAATCTCGTTGAACTGGCCCTCCCACTGCGATATGGCCACACCGGCGAAGCTCGATCCCGTCGAGTTGAGCTGCGGACCCGACGCCGAGGCCGGTCCCGCCGTGTCGAGGATTGTCCCGAACATGCCGGCCACGCTGGCCAGAGTCAGTGCCATGAGCGCACTGATCGCCCGGCGCCGGGCGAATCATCCGAACCTCCCGTGGACGTAGTCGGCCGTGCGCGGGTCGTCGGGATCGGAGAACATGATCTCGGTCTCTCCGAACTCGACGACCCGGCCCGGCTGGCCTTCCTCGGCCAGGAAGAAGGCGCAGCTCTGCGAGACGCGTTGGGCCTGCTGCATGTTGTGCGTCACGATGACGACGGTCACCTCGGAGGCGATGTCACGGATGGTCTCCTCAATCCGGTTCGTCGACGTCGGGTCGAGAGCGGAGCACGGCTCGTCCATCAGCAACACCCGTGGTCGCACCGCCAGGGCGCGGGCGATGCACAGGCGCTGCTGCTGTCCGCCGGAGAGCGAGCCACCGAGCTCGCCCAGGCGGTTCTTGACCTCGTTCCACAGGCCGGCCTTCGTGAGCATCTCCTCGACCAGCGACCGCTTCGATTCCGCCGGGAGCCTGGTCCGGGAGAACTTCAGCCCGGAGAGGACGTTCTCCTCAATCGTCATGGCCGGGAACGGGTTCGGCTTCTGGAAGACCATGCCGATGTGACGGCGGGCGTCGGTGGCGCGCAGGCCCCCGCCGTAGATGTCGACGCCGTCGAGCTCGACTCGGCCGGCCAGCTGGGCGCCGGGGACGAGCTCGTGCATGCGGTTGAGGATGCGCAAGTAGGTGGACTTCCCGCATCCCGAAGGGCCGATCAGAGCGGTGACCTGCGACCGCTCCATGTTCAGGTCACGTTCTCCAGGACCAGGCGTCCGCTGAACCAGGCGCAGACGCCGTGGGTGTCCAGTTCGGCCGCGCGACGACTGCTCCAGGACCACTGGCGGTGCAGCCCCGTCGTCGGGGCGGGTCAGGACGAGGTCGGGTGAAGACGCCCATACGTGTGATCAGACCTTCCTTATGGAGCGCACCTGGGCGCTGACGAATCGGCGGAGCTTGCCCTTGTTGGTCCTGCGCCGGCCGAACAGCCGGGCCAGGACGAACAGGATGAGCACGAGCATGAGGAGGACGAAGGCGGCGGTGAAGGCGAGCTGGACCACTACGGCCTGGGCGGCGAAGATGTTCTCGTAGAGCACCAGCGGCAAGGCACCCTGAGGGCCGTGGAACGCGTTCGCGTTCAGGACGTTGTTGCCGAACGCGGTGAAGATCAACGGCGCGGTCTCCCCCGCCGCGATGGCGATGCCGAGCAGGACGGCGGTGATCAGGCCCGAGCGCGCCGTCGGCAGCACCACCTGGCGCACCGTGCGCCACTCCGAGGCTCCGAGGGCGAGCGAGGCCTCGCGGAGGCCGCCCGGCACGACCCGGAGCACCTCCTCCGTCGTCCGGGTGATGGAGGGGAGCATCAGCACGAACAGGGCCATTGAGGCGGCGAAGCCCGAGTAGCCGATCACGTGGGGGACGATGAAGATGGCGTAGATGAAGACGCCCGCCACAATGGACGGGACGCCGCTCATGGCCGTGACGATCGTCCGCACGAACCGCGTCCCCCACCCGCCGACCTCGTTGAGGAAGATGGCGGTCAGGAAGGCCAGCGGCACGGCGAAGAGGGCGGCCAGGCCGACCTGCTCGATCGTCCCGACGATGGCGTGGCCAACGCCGACGTCGCTGAAGAGATGCGGGTCGGCAGGCTGGTAGAAGGCCATCGTGCGCCACAGGAAGCCGATGGTGAAGTGGCCGACGCCGCGCACGAAGACCCAGATGATGATGTAGAGCAGCGCGCCGATGAGGAGGGCGGCGCACGAGGCGACCACGGTCGTGGCGATACGGTCCGTGGCCGCGCTGCGGTCGACGGTCAAGGCCGTCACCACCCAGTACATGGCGAGGAAGCAGGCGTACCAGCAAAGAATGAACCCGAACGCGCCCGACAGCAGCGTCAGCTCGTAGAAGAAGATCCACACGACGGCCCACGAGGACACGGCGGTCGCCAGGAGAACCGCCACGCTGTTCGCCCCGAACTCACGGGTGCTGCGCGGCGGCGCCGACCTCGACGCGCCGCACGTTCCCGGTCAGGACGGCTTCGCTCATGGTGCCGTCGTGACCAGCGCGTTCGCCCTCGTCACCGGCGGTCGCTGGGCTGCGCTCGTTCGGCGTGTGGAGGAGGTCCTCGACCTCGTTGACGACCTGCGTCACAGCTCGACCCCCGCGCCGCTGCGGGAGCGGTTCACGATCAGGGACGCCAGAAGATTGACAATCAGGGTGAAGGTGAAGAGGACGAAGCCGAGCATGAGCAGGTTCGCGGTGCCCAGCTTCCCTCCGGAACCGAACTCGGCGGCGATGTAGGAGGCGACCGAGGTCCCGCCGTGCTCGAGGATGTGGGGTGAGATCGAAAAGCTCAGCCCGAGGATGACGTAGACGGCGATCGTCTCACCCAGCGCGCGGCCGAGCCCCAGCATGGATGCGCCGATCATGCCGCCACGCCCGAAGGGGAGCACCACCGAGCGGATCATCTGGGACTGCGTCGCGCCCAGGGCCAGCGCTCCCTCCTTCTCGCCGGGCGGAGCCAGACTGAACACCTCCCGCGAAACGGAGGCGACAATGGGCACGATCATGAGCCCGACGACCAGCCCGGCGATGAAGTACGAGGCGTTGAACGGGGGGGTGCTCGCCTGGAAGATCGGGATGAACGAAATGTGACGGGTCATCCACGATGTGGTCCCGGTGATCTGAGGCTGGAGCACGTGCAGCGCCCAGAGCCCGAAGATGATGCTCGGGATGGCGGCGCCGAGGTCGACCATGGCGATGAGAGCCCGGCGGGACCGGGCCGGGGCGTACTCGCTCAGGAAGAGTGCCGTCCCGATGGCGACCGGAACGCCGACGATGACGGCGATGACGGAGATCACGATGGTGCCGTACATCTGGGCCAGGGCGCCGAAGTGGTACGGCTTGTGGACGGTGCTGTTCCCCGAGGTGGTGAAGTACCGGGGGCCGGCCGCCCGCAGCGCCGGGAAGCCGCGCGAAGAGCAGGAAGAATCCGATCAGGAAGAGGATGGCGAACACCGTGAAGCCCGCCACCCGGGCCACCATCCGGAAGATCTTGTCCTCGCGCGACCGGTCGTTGGGGACGATGATCGGCCGTGGGACCGCGCCGGGGGCGTTCGCCAGGGTGTCGGTGGACATGGCCGGTTCTTGATCCTGCTCTTTGGGGGCTGGTACCCGGTAAGTCGGGTACCGGATCAAGGTAGCGGCCGGACATTACCGGGATTAGGCGTAGGGGTGAACGCAGGGTTACACCCTGGTGCTCACTTTTCAGCCGTCAGTCAGGATCGGTAAGGACCGGTTAGGGATGGTTGACGATCTTGATCGAGCCGCTCCCGCTCGAACCGGTGTACACCGAGTCACCCGAGTAGACCAGCCCGACGGTGTACGGCGAATCGCTCGTATGGACTTCCCCGCTGATGGAGCACCGGGCGACGCCCTGGTTGGCGAGGTTGGTGCCGACGGGGATGACGGGGGTGCCCGACTCCTGGCAGACCAGCGTGTCTCCCATCGCACCGGTGATCGTGAAGGTCGCTGTCCCCGACGGTCCGCTGAGCGACGAGGTCGCACGCGGGTCGGCCGTGATGACAGCCCGGAGGACCAGACGGCCGCCGTCGAAAGCCGGGTTGCGGCTGGGTTCCAGGGAGAGCGTCGTGGGCACCTTCGTCACCAGGAGGTGGCGGAAGCTGCTCGGGCTCGACCGGTAGTTGAAGTCACCCACGTAAATGGACGACACGTCGTAGAGGCCAGGCTTCGGCACGCCGTTCGGGAGGGAGAAGGTGATCATGTTCTCGTTGAGCGCCTGCTCCGCCTGCGTCGGCGCGGGCATCACGAGAGCACCACTGGGCAAACCGGCGCAGGGCGCCGACACTTTGTGCGGGCAGATTGCGAACTGCATGGACCCGGTCGGGGACCCCGTGCCCGGTGAAACGTCCTGGACCGTTGCGGTGAAGGTGAAGGCCTGGCCGGCGATCAGCGGCCCCGGAAGGCCAGAGAGCCTCGTGCTCGTCAGCGCTTTGCGGATCCGCTGGACCAACGTGGCGGTCGGTGCTGTGTAGTTCGGGTCAACCAGGTCGGCCGAGATCGTATAGAAAGCGCGCTCCTCAGGAGGCCGTCGGCGAACGAACAGGTCGCCGTGGTCACTCCGCCCGACGTCGAAACGGGCTGCGTGTCGCCGCCGTCACAAGTGGCAAGGGTGCCGTCGGCACCGACCACGGAAAAGACGATGTCTCCGGTCGCCGGTGCCCCCGAAGTCGTTACCGTCGCCGTGAAGCTGACGGCCTCGCCCGTCACGAGCCCAATACCGGGCACCGAGCTCGACAGCGCCACGGTGGCCGAACTCGTTCCCCCATTGGCCATGGCTGGCGGCGCGGTCGTTGCCGTGGCGATCAAGGCCAAAGCCGACCCGACTCCGGCCAACCGAAACAGGGACCAAAACCTTCTGTTCCTTGGTTTTGCCATGTCGCCTTTCTCGCGCCGCACTACCGGGCTTACCCGGCCCCCCTCACCTGCTTTCGGCCCGGGTCATGAAAAAACGGGGGTGGACGCAGGAAGTAATCCTGCGTCCACCCCCGCCCGTGAGTCAAGCGTGGGTCAAGCGTGGGTCAAGGTTGGTCGACGACCTTGAGCGAACCAGCCCCGCCCGAACCGTTGTAGACCGAGTCGCCCGAGTACACCGCGGTGATGCTGTAGGGCGAGTCAGCTGTATGGATGTCACCGCTGATCGTGCACCGTGCGACGCCCTGGTTGGCCGGCTTGGAGCCGACCGGGATCACGTCGGTGCCGTTCTCCTGGCACAACAGGGTGTCACCCGAAGCACCGGTGATGGAGTAAGTGACCGTCCCCGTGGGCCCCCCGAGCGACTGGGTCGCGGCGAGTCGCCCTTGATGACGGCCCGGATGACCTCGCGCCCACTGTCGAAGCCAGGGTTCCGGCTGGCCACCAAGCTGAGCGTGGTCGGCACCTTCGTGACGAGAAGGAAGCTGAAGCTGCTCTCGCTCGACCAGTAGTTCGAGTCACCCACGTAGTCGGCCGACACGTTGTAGAAGCCCGGGGTCAGCACTCCGCTTGGGAGAGAGAACGTGATCTTGTTCTCGTTGTTGGCCTGGTCCGTAGGCGTCGGTGTCGGCATATGGAAGGCGCCACCAGGATTCCCGGTGCAGGTCGGCGCGTTGACTTTGCAGATGGCGAACTCCATCGACCCGGTCGGGGATCCCGTGCCCGCCCCTTCGTCCTGGACCGTCGCGGTGAAGCTGAAGGCCTCGCCGGCGATCACCGACCCGGGCAGGTTCGAGCCGATCGTCGTGTCGGTCAGCGACTTGTCGATGAACTGGACCAACGTGGCCGTCGGTGCCGTGAAATTCGGGTCCACCAGATGCGCCGAGACGTTGTAGAACAACGGCTTGCCGATCAGGCCCTTGGCGAACGAGCACGTGGCCGTGGTCACTCCGCCACTCGTCGAGACGGGCTGTACGGCGCCGCCGTCACAGATGGCGACGTTGCCCTCGGAGCCGACGACAGAGAAGACCACCTTTCCCGTCGCCGGTGCCCCCGAAGTAGTCACCGTCGCCGTGAAGCTGACGGCTTGGCCGGTCACGAGCCCGACACCGGGAAACGAGCTCGACAGTGTGACGGTGGCCGGAGCCTTGGTGCTGCGACCGGCAAAGGCCGGCGCGGCCGTCATGGCCGTGGCCACCAGAGCCAGAGCCGCCGCGATGCCGGCAACCCGGGATAGGGACCGGCCCTTTCTGTTCCTTTGTATTGCCATATCGCCTCCTGCTCTCTTTCTCTCTCGTCCACTCGTGAACGGATCTCGTCCACCCGTGAACGCCCGCTCATGGGCTTTGGTGGTCGCTCGCCGGATTCGGCAGATTCGCTTGTTCACGGCGCGCGCCACGTAAAAGGCTGGGGGATGAACGCAGGGCTCGGCCTGCGTTCATCCCCAGCCGCGTCATTCAGTGCGGCTCAGGGTTGGTCAGGGATGGTCGAGGACCCTGAGTCCGCCGATCTTGCTCGAGCCGTTGTAGACCGAGTCTCCCGAGTACACCGCCTTGATGATGTACGGCGAGTCGCTCGCCTTCACTTCCCCGCTGATACTGCACCGGGCGACGCCCTGGTTGGCCGGCTTGGTGCCGACCGGGACCACCGGGGTACCCGTCTCTTCGCAGTTCAAGGTGTCACCAGAGCGACCGGTGATGGTGAAGGTGACCGTACCCGTGGGTCCCCCGAGCGATTGGGTCGCACGCGAGTCGCCCTTGACGACGGCCCGGAGGAACTCGCGGCCGCCGTCGAAGGTCGGGTTGTCACTCTTGAGCAAGCTGACCGTGGTCGGGACCGGCGTCACTAGGAGGAACCCGAAGCTGCTCTCGCTGGACCAGTAGTTCGAGTCACCCACGTAGTCGGCGGAGACCGTGTAGAAGCCCGGGGTCAGCACACCGCTCGGGAGTGAGAACTTCATCCTGTTCTCGTTGTGGGCCTTGTCCACGCGGTCGGCGCCGCCATGTCGAAGGCGCCACCGGGACCGCCGGCGCAGGTCGGCGAGTAGTACGGGCAGACCGCGAACTCCATTGACCCGGTCGGTGACCCGGCACCAGGGGTGGTGTCCTGGACCACCGCGTTGAAGGTGAACGCCTGGCCGGCGAGCACGGAACCGGGCACCTGCTTGATCGTGGTGGTCGTCAGCGACTTGTTGATCAGCTGGACCAACGTGGCGGTCGGTGCCGTGAAGTTCGGGTCCACCAGCGTGGCCGAGACGTTGTAGAACAGAGGCTTGCCTGGCAGGCCGTTGGCGAACGAGCACGTCGCGGTCGTCACCCCGGCGGTGGTCGAGACCGGCTGCACGTTGCCGCCGTCGCAGCTGGCAACGGTGCCCTGGGATCCGACCACGGCATAGATGATCTTGCCGGTCGCCGGTGCCCCCGAAGTCGTCACGGTCGCGGTGAAGCTGACGGCCTCGCCCGTTACGAGTGCGACGCCCGGCACCGAGCTCGCCAGCGTGACGGTGGCCGGGCTCTTGACGTTGTCCACCGCGGAGCCCACGCTCGCCGCGGTGGGAGTAGTGGGCGTCGCAGGCGTCGCTGCCTTGGCCTCGTGGTTCGCCTTGTGGTTCGCCTTCGACAGCGAGCCGGCGCTCGACGGCGGGGCGGTCCCGTGGTTGTGCGCACCGGCGACGGCCGGCGCAGCGGTCAGGGCAGTGGCAACCAATGCGACAGTCGCCCCGATGCCGGCTACCCATGATAGGGACCGGCCCTTTCTGTACTTCGGTGTTGCCATCTCTCTCTCCAGTGCTTTGAATACGGCGCTCAGTACAGCGCTCAGTTCAACTTCGAACTGCTCTCTCTCTCGTCCCCCATTGACACCCGCCTGTCGGTGTCCTCGGTGGTCGCTCGCCTGGTGCGCCTGCTTGCGGCTGGGGTGAGGACAAACCGGGGGTGAACGCGGGGCGTGGCCCCGCGTTCACCCCCAGCCACGTCAGTCAGATTCGGTCACGGTGGATTGATGACGTTGACCGATCCGCCCCCGCTGGAAGCGTTGTAGACCGAGTCGCCCGAGTACATCACGCTGATCGTGTACGGCGAGTCAGCCGCCAGTACGTCCCCGGAGATGCTGCACCGTGCGACGCCCTGGTTGGCCGGCTTGGAGCCGACCGGGATCACTGGGGTACCCGTCTCCTGGCAGACCAGGGTGTCACCGGAAGCTCCGGTGATGGTGAACGTGACCGTCCCCGTGGGTCCCCCGAGCGACTGGGTCGCGCGTGAGTCGCCCTTTATGACGGCCCGAAGGATCTCGCGACCGGCGTTGAAGGTCGGGTTGTCACTGGCCACCAAGCTGAGCGTGGTCGGCACCTTCGTCACGAGAAGGTTGCTGAAGGCGCTCTGACTCGACCAGTAGTTCGAGTCACCCACGTAGTCAGCCGAGACGTTGTAGAAGCCCGGGGTCAGCACGCCGCTCGGGAGCGAGAACGTGATCTTGTTCTCGTTGAGTGCCTGGTCGGCATGCGTCGGATTCGGCATGGTGAAGGCACCACCGGGGAAACCGGTGCAAGTCGGCTGGGTGTACGGGCAGATGGCGAACTCCATCGATCCGGTCGGTGACCCGGTACCGGGGGAGACGTCCTGGACCGTCGCGGTGAAGCTGAAGGCCTCGCCGGCGATGACCGACCCGGGCAGGTTCGAGCCGATCGTCGTGTCGGTCAGCGACTTGTCGATCGTCTGAACCAACGTGGCCGTCGGCGCCGTGAAGTTCGGGTCCACCAGGTGGGCCGAGACGTTGTAGAACAACGGCTTGCCGAGCAGGCCCTTGGCGAACGAGCACGTCGCCGTGGTCACTCCGCCACTCGTCGAGACGGGCTGCGTGTTACCGCCGTCACAGGTGGCAGTGGTGCCCTCGGAGCCGACCACGGAGAAGACGATGCTTCCGGTCGCGGGTGCTCCCGAAGTCGTCACTGTCGCCGTGAAGCTGACGGCTTCGCCGGTCACGAGCCCGACTCCGGGCACCGAGCTCGACAGCGTGACCGTGGCCGGAGCCTTGCTCCCACCACCGGCAAAGGCCGGCGCCGCAGTCATGGCCGTGGCTACCAACGCCAGAGCCGCTCCGATGCCAGCGACCCGAGTTAGGGACCGGCGCTTTCTGTTCCCTTGTATTTGCATATTCCCTCCAGCTCTCTCTTTCTCGTCCACCCGTTAACGCCCGGACATGGGATCGGTGGTCGCTCGCCTGATTCGCCTGCTCACGGGGGCCTGAAAGGTTAAGCCGTCCGCCAGCGCCTCCAACTATGGTTCCCCGGAATGCCGCACCGAAAGTGCTACAAGCCGGTTTCTTGTATTTTCACCGAGATTTTGCTCGGTGTTGACCCATTGTTAGCAGAGCCTGCAAGCCCCGTCCATTGTTTGCCTCGAGATGTGATTTGTTTGCCCCATAGATGCGGGCGCGGGACGTGGTCGCGACCACGCTCTGGGGCACGCACCGTGACGACGTTGCCCTGAATTGCGCCTGGGAAAACGTCGGCAGGCAACTTCAAGGTGGCCGACGAAGCATTCCGTGCCTACGGCAAGATCAGGACGTTGCACCCTTCCCGGGCTTGTACGGCCCGTCGACCGTGTTGCCGGTCCACGTCAACACCGAATGGTGCGTCGCCTTGTAGAGCATGGCCTTCGCCGTGGCGTGGGGCATGGAGAACGTCGAGTCCCTCACGGTCACGTTGGCGTGCGTGACCTGGACGCAGGCGACGTACGCCGACACGCCGCATTTGAACGTGTCGTGGGCGAATATGAACGGACCGCGGGGCTGCGCCGAGTGCTTGACGTTCTGGACCAGGATGACGTCGCCCCCCTGCTGGGCCAGCATCGTGCAGTTCTCGACCGTGATGTCGTGGGTGTAAGCGCCCGACCCAGCGCCCCCATTGGCGAAGAAGAGAGCCCCGGAGCCGTTGGCGGTGCAGCCGTTGATGGTGACGTTGGACGCCCCCTCGTTCCCCTGGTCTGCTTCTAGGTCAAAGTCGTTGATCCCGATTCGCGCGAAGTGGACGTCCGTGATGGTCGCATTCGTCACCCCACCCGGGGAGATGCCCATCCGGCCTACGCCGTCGATGGTCACGTGGCTGATCGTGACGTTGGAAGAAGGGCGGATGATGCGGCCCGAATCGTCCCGAGCGCCCCGGAGCACGTTCAGCTCGATCCCGTCGCCGTAGACATTGTCCACCGTCACGTCCGAAACGGTGAGCCCCTCCACGCCGTCTGAGCGGATGCCGGCCTCGAACGCGAGGTGCGGATGGTATCCGCCGCCGTTGGCGCCGACGATCTGCATCCCCTCGAAGGTCACGTGCGAGCCGCCGATCAGCCAGAAGACGGCATGTCCCTTGTTGCTCGCGTTCTTTCCACGCTGGTCTTCGGGGACGGCATCAATCTTGAACTCGCCCCCGTGGACGGTCAGGCCTTCCCGGTTCTTCAGCCTTATCCCCTCGTTGACGAGGTAACAAGCCCCGGGCTGCATCATCACGGTGGCGTCGGCGGCCAGGGACTTGAACCACTTGTGCAGCGGGCCGCTCACGTCCTTGGAGCAGTTGGCGTCGATGGACGCCGGCGGCGACGTCGTCAGACCTGCAGGGGCGGCCACGGTGCTCGGAGTGCTGGTCGGAGGGACTGTCGCAGTCGTCGGGGGCGACGTCGTGGTCGTGCTCGGAGTCGGGAGGCGGCCGGCCGACTGCCCGTTCGGCGACGAAGAGCATGCCGCCGCCGTCACGGTCAGCAGGGCGAGCGTCCCGGCCACCACAAGCCTCCGGCGGGCACGGACCGGCTTCACGCGGGGGACGCTATCGTGAGCCGCTTCGCCGCGGACGTCGGGGCCGAGGGACGAAGATGGAGGATGACGACGTGCCGCCGGCTCGCTGCAACGTGAGGGAGGCCACCCGCTCCGACGTGGACGTGGTTGCCGCTTTGCATGTCGCTGCGATCCATGAGGGCTTCCTGGCCACGCTCGGTCCGCGCTTCCTCCGGCATCTCTATACCCGTATCGTCGAGTCGCCACACGGCTTCCTCCTCGTCGCCGAGTCGCCGGTGCCCGAGGGCGGCCGGGCGCGCCTGAGCGGCTTCGTGGCCGGTGCCCTCTCGGTGCGGAAGCTCTACCGCGAGTTCCTGTGGCACGACGGGCTCGTGGCGTCTGTGACCTCGGCTCCGCAGTTGGTGCGTTCGCTGCCGCGCGTCGTCGAGACGCTGCGCTACGGCTCGCAGCAGCCTCCCGGCGCGGCGACCACGTCGGCGCCCGAGGCCGAGCTGCTCTCGCTCGCCGTGGCGGACGAGAGCAGAAGACAGGGGTCGGGTGCTGCTCTCGTGGAGGCGTTTCTGGCCGAGGCGACCAGGCGCGGCTGCACCTCGGCGCGGGTGGTCGTGGGGGCGGGCAACGACACCGCGATCGCCCTCTACGGCCGGGGCGGCTTCGAGGTCGCGGAGAGCTCTCGAGGTGCACGAAGGCACGACCTCCCTCCTCATGCGTGCCGATCTCGGTCAGGCCGGACGCCAGTGAGCACGGGTGTGGATGCCGCGGTCGCGGCCGGGGCCTTCGTCGCGTCGCTCGCGCTGACGCCGGCTGCCGCCTCCGTCGCCCGCCGCGTGGGCCTGGTGGACCATCCGGGCCCGCTCAAGCCGCACCGCGCGTCCCACGCCCTACCTCGGTGGTTTCGGGGTCGCCGTGGGCGCCGCCGTCGGCGCGGCGGTCTTCCGCCCGTGGCTGCTCGTGCCCCTCGCCATGGCGCTCGTGCTGGGCACCGCCGACGACCTCCGTCCGCTCCCCCCCGTGGTGCGGCTCGTCGCCGAGCTGGGCACCGGTGCGGTCCTCGCGTGGGTCATTCCCACCCGCTTCGGCGGTGCCGGCGACGTGCTGGTCGTGCTGGCCGCGGTCGCCCTCATGAACGGCTTCAACCTCGTCGACGGGCTCGACGCGCTCTGCGGGACGGTCACCGTGGTCGCCTCGGTCGGGTTCGCTGTCCTCTTGGTCGGGGACGCCCGCGCCTTCGCGCTGGCGCTGGCCGCCGCCGCGGCGGCGTTCCTCGTCTTCAACCGACCGCCGGCGCGGGTCTATCTCGGTGACGGCGGGGCCTACCTGATCGGGACGGCTATCGCCGCGCTCCTGGCCGAAGCCTGGGGTCCGCACCAGCCGGTGGCCACCGGGATCGGGGCGCTCGCCCTCGTCGTGGTGCCGGCGGCCGAGCTGGCGCTGGCGGTGCTCCGGCGGGTGCGCGCCCACACGTCGCTGCTCCAAGGGGACCGCGACCATCCCTACGACCAGCTCGTTCGGCGCGGCTGGGGCGCCGCCGGGGTCGCCGGCGCCTACGGCTTGGTCGGGCTCGCCCTACTCGGCGTCGCCGTCGGTGCCGCCCATCTCCCCGCGGCCTGGGCCGCGGTCGTCGTGGCCGGCGCGGTCGCGGCGCTCGGGGTGCTCTCCCTTGAGGCAGGATTCCTCTCACCCGGCGCGACCGGGCCGGGTGACGGCCCCCAGCCCTGACCCCCCACCCCATTGCCCAACCATGAACGCCCACCGCATCGATCAGCCGTGACCGCACCCCGCATCTATATGTCGCCGCCCGATCCGGGCCCGGAGGAACGAGCGCTCCTGCTCGATGCTTTCGACTCGAACTGGATCGCGCCGCTCGGACCCCACGTCGACGCCTTCGAGTCCGAGCTCGCCCGGCGCGTCGGGCTCGAGCACGGAGCCGCCCTCTCGAGTGGCACCGCCGCGCTCCACCTCGGACTGCATCTCATCGGTGTCGGACCCGGCGACGAGGTCCTCGTGCCGACGCTGACGTTCGTCGCGACGGCCAACGTGGCACGCTACGTCGGCGCCGAGCCGGTGTTCGTCGACTCGGACCCGGCCAGTTGGAACGTGGACGTCGGCCTCCTCGCCGAGGCGATGCGGGAGCGGGCGAGGCGGGGCCGCAGGCCGGCTGCCGTCATCAGCGTCGATCTCCTCGGTGGGTGCCCGGACTACGACGAGCTGACGAAGGCGTGCGAAGAGTTCGAGGTGCCGCTGATAGAGGACGCCGCCGAGGGGCTCGGCGCGACGTTTCGCGGGCAGCCCGCCGGGTCCTTCGGCGCCTGCGCGGCGTTCTCGTTCAACGGGAACAAGATCATCACCACGAGCGGGGGCGGCATGCTCGTGTCGAGTTCTGAGGAGCTGGTCGCACGCGCCCGCTTCCTGGCCAGCCAGGCCCGCGAGCCCGTCGCCCACTACGAGCACGAGGAGCTCGGCTACAACTATCGGCTCTCGAACCTGCTCGCCGCGGTCGGCCGCGGCCAGCTGCGCGGGCTGGACCGTCGCATCGCGCGGCGGCGCGAGATCTTCGAGCGTTACCGCGTCGCCTTCGACGCGGTCGAAGGCATTCAGATGATGCCGTTCGGCGCAGGGGTCGAGCCGAACTACTGGCTGTCGTGCGTCCTGCTCGATCCCGCGCTGCGCGCCGGACGCGAGGACGTGCGCCTCGCGCTCGAGGAGCTGAACATCGAGGCGCGCGCCGTGTGGAAGCCCCTGCACCTCCAGCGGCCTCTACCGCGGTGCGGCCACGGTGGGGGGCCGAGTGGCGGAGTCCATCTTCGAGCGCGGGCTGTGCCTGCCGAGCGGGACCGCTCTGTCCGCCGCGGACCAGGAGCGGATCATCGAGACGGTCCTCCGCGTGACCGGCGCCGGTGGATGACGACACCGGTGGGTGAGGCTGAGGGCGGGCGAGGGCGGGGCGAGGATTCGGGGAGAGCGCCGCGCTTCGCCTACCTGATCTTGACGCACAAAGACATACGAGACGTCGAGGAGCTGGCGGAGCGGATCGTCTCGCTCAGCCCGACGCGCCCACGTGGTCGTGCACCACGACTCCGAGGCACCCGGCCTGCCGTGGGGGGGCCACCCGCCCGAGCCCTTCCACCTCGTCGAGCGGATGCCCGTGCGCTGGGGCGAGTGGTCGATGATTGAGGCGACCGGGCGCCTGTTGCGCTATTCCGTCGAGGAGCTCGACGCCGGCTGGTTCGTGCTGCTCTCGGGCGAACACCGGCCGGCCGTGGACCTGGCGCGCTGGGAGCGCGAGGTCGCGGCGTCCGGGGCCGACGCGCTCGTACGCGCCGACGAGCTGCCGGCCCGCCTGCGCTTCGGCTGGCGCGACTTCGAGGCCAACCGGTACCTGGCGCGCGGCCGGCACCACTGGCGCCTGGTCCCCCGCCCGCGCTCGGACGTCGCCCACCGCGCCGTCGGAGGGGCGGATGAAGCTCGGCCGCGGGCTTCATCCCCTCTTGGCCATCGAGTACGTCCACCGGCACGACGCCTGGCTGGTCGGTCTGCGCCGGGGTGCCGGAGCGATGCAGGGTCGACGGTTCTGGCGCGGCTCTCAATGGCTGACCCTCGACCGCCGCGCCGCCGACGCGGTGCTGCACCCCGATCCCGCCGTCAGGTCGTTCTTCGAGCAGAGCTTCATCCCCGACGAGACCTACATCCAGACGCTGCTCCGCATCACCCCCGGGCTCACCGTCGCCGACCGGATCACGACCTACGTGCTCGACGAGCCCGAGCGCCCGACGCCGGGCTGGATGCTGCTCTCGCCCGGCGACCTCCCGGCCGCGTGGGCGTCCGGCGCGGCCTTCTTCCGCAAGGTCGACCGCGGTGGGCGTCCCGACGTCGTCGAGGCGATCGACGAGGCCGTGGACCAGCGGCGTTCCGCCGCCCGGCCGGAGGCGGCATCGCAGCCTCGGACTGATCCCTGCGAGCACCCCGGTTGCGACAGAAGGCCGTATTCCCGGCTGGTCTACACTCCCAGCCGAACGGGCCGACTGACCTCCATTCCCCGCCGGATCGCGGTCACGAGAGTCGTCACGTTCCTCGCGGTACGGGTCATCGGTAGAGGGGTCATCAGTGGAGGTCGCCATGTCCAGCGGGACGCGCCAGGAGACCGCGCCCCGCCCGGGGCCGCGGTCGACCTCACCTCAGGTCCGTACCCACGAGGAAGCCGCCCGGCCGGTCGAGGCGATGCTCGGCGTCGGCCCGTGACGCACCCCGAGACGGCCGCACCCGAAGGCGAGGCGCGGTTCGCCTACCTGCTCATGACCCACCGGGACGCGGCGCACATCGAGGACCTGGTGGAGCGGGTGCTCGCGCTCAGCCCGCACGGCCACGTGGTGGTGCACCACGACGCCGCCGCCGACGCATCCCTCCCCTACGGTGGTCGCGGTCCTGAACGCGTCCACTTCTCCGAGCGCAAGCGGATCCTCTGGGGTGACTGGTCGATCGTCGATCGGACGCTGCAGATGATGCGCGACGCGATCCGGCTGGTCGACGCGGACTGGTTCGTCGTCATCTCCGGTGAGCACCGCCCGGTCACCGACCTCGGGCAGTGGGAGCGCGAGACCGCCGCCTCGGGCGCGGACGCGCTGGTGGAGGCCGACGCGTTGGCGCCGCGTCTGCGGTTCGGGCGGGCCCACGGGCGGGCCGAAGAGGACGCACAGATGTTCCTCGCCCGCTGCCTGCACCGGTGGGTGACCATGGACGAGCCGCGGAACGCCGTCGCCCACCGGGGGATCGGCGGGCTCTGGAAGCTCTCACGCTGGGTCCAGCCCCTGGCCGCCATCGAGTACTCGCACCGGCGCGAGACGTGGTTCTTCGGGACGCCGCGCCCGCGTGGCCCGCTGGCCGGGTGGACCTTCTACAAGGGGACGCAGTGGATCGCCTTCAACCGGCGCGCCGCGGAGACCGTCCTGGGGACGGACCCCGCGGTGACGGCGTGGTTCAGCCATTGTCACATCGCCGACGAGACGTACCTCCAGACGGTGCTCTATCACGAGCCCGGCCTCGACGTCCGCAACGAGGTCGTGACCTACGTCCCCGAGATGGTGAAACCGCCAGCAGGGAAGCGTGGCGCGGTGGATGGTCCTCGACGACGACGACATGCCGGCGGTGTGGGCTTCGGGCGCAGCCTTCGCCCGGAAGGTCGACCCGGTCGAGCGCCCCGGCATCATCCGGGACATCGACCACGAGGTCGACCGTCGCCGCACGCTCGTCCCCGAGGCGTCGGGCGAGCCGGTGGGACCGCCATCGTGAGCGCGCCCGGCGTGCGTGAGGGTTTGGCGCCGGGCGTGGCCGTGGTCGGCATGCACCGGAGCGGGACCTCGGCGACGGCGGGATTGCTCGTCGCGCTCGGCCTCGAGGGTCCGAGGGAGGACGACCTCGTCCCGGCGGACAAATCCAACGAGCGCGGCCACTGGGAGAGCGAGGCGGTGCATCTGTGCAACTCACACGTCCTCTTGGCCCGGGGCGCGACCGCGCTACGCGCCTCCGCCGGTCGAGACGGGCTGGGAGAATGCGGCGCGCTTCGACGACGCGCGCCGCGAGGCGACGCAATGGTTCACCTCGACTTCCGCCGGACGCCCGCTGGTGCTGAAGGACCCCCGGCTCTGCCTCACGATGCCCCTGTGGCGCTCGGCCATCCCGGCTCGCCTGGGCGCGGTGCTCGTGCTGCGCGACCCCCTGGAGGTGGCGCGCTCGCTCCAGGCCCGCGATGCCATCCCGGTCATGCTGGGCCTCGCCATGTGGGACCGCTACCTGCGCTCGGCCGCCGGCGGGTCTGGCCGGCCTCCCGACGCTCGTGGTGGAGTACAACACGATGCTCGCCAACCCGGTGAAGGCCACCGAGGCGATGAGCGACTTCCTCGAGCAGCTCGGGGTCGGGGCCGAAGCTGGGACACGGGACGCGGCCGCCGCGACGGCTCGACCCGCGAGCTGCGCCACCAGGCGCAGCGATCGCGACGACTACGACGACGTGGTGCGGCCGCTCCGCGACGTCCTCGACCTGCTGGCCGAGCGCCGGGGCAGCCACGACGCGTGGCAGCCGCCCGCCCTTTCCCCGTCGCCGCCGTGGGTCGAGGACGTGCTGTTCCTCCGGCGTGAGTTCGCCTCGGTCGCACGCGAGCTGTACTGGGTCAAGGAGTCCCGCGCCTTTCGCCTCGTCTCGGGATTGTGGAGGCTCAAGGGCGGTGGCGGTCGGCCCGCAAGGGCTCGGCTACGAGTAGCTTCGGTCGTCGGGTTCCGCCGGCGTCGGAGGACTGGCGGGCGCCGTGACGACGGGACCGAGCCAGACCACGCCCCGCCACGCCATCGTGGTGGGCATGCACCGAAGCGGCACCTCCGCTGTGGCCAACGTGTTGTTGCGGCTCGGCCTGACCCTGCCCGACGAGACCGACCTGATCAACCGGGGCCCTACAACGAGCGCGGCTACTGGGAGACCCGCCGGTTCGTCGACCTACGACGACCGCGTGCTGCGCCACTTCGGGGGCACCTGGTCGGCGCCGCCCGCACCGCGCCGCGGGCTGGGAGCTGGCCGACGACCCGACGATGGCCCAGCTGCGTGCCGGCGCCCGGGAGTTCGCCCGGGTCGAGTTCACGGACCCGCACCTGGTGCTGAAGGACCCCCGGCTCTGCATCACGTTGCCCCTGTGGCGGACGGTGTTCGAGCCGGCTCCCGTCGCGGTGCTGGTGTTGCGCGACCCGCTCGAGGTCGCTCGCTCGCTCGAGCATCGCAACGACTTCCCGCTGACGCTCTCGCTGGCGCTGTGGCGGCGTTACGTCCAGCAGTCGGTCGCCGCCGTCGAGGGACTGCCCGGTCTTCGTCGTCGAGTACGGCGAGCTGCTGCGCGAACCCGGCGCACTGGGTGGGGGCGCATCGGTTCCTTCCTGGCCGAGCACGGACTGCCCGGCGGCTCGGGCGCGTCCGGGGCGGTCGAGGCGCTGGCGCCGGACCTGCGCCATCACCGCGACCCGGCCGACACGGACGACAGTGCACTCTCGGCGGTGCTCCCCGAGCAGCGCGAGTTCGCCGCCGCGCTCGTCCGTCACGGCGGCGCGGCGACGTGGTCCGCACCGGCGCTTCCGCCCGAACCGGCGTGGGTGGGCGACCTCATCGGACTGGTGGCGGCCGGAGAAATGGTCAGCTTCGCCCACCTGGCCGGAGCGGCGCGAGCTGCGCAACATCAAGCGGTCACGACTCTTCGGCGCGACGCGGGCGATCTGGCGCGCCACCTCCTCCGGTCCGGCGCTCTCGGACGACGCGGAGGCCACCGGCGCCCCGGGCCGGCGCCGGGCCGCAACGCCGGCGGACGGTGAACGGGGCGCACGGGCGGTTCCCGGCCGTGGGGCGAGACGGTCGTGCGTTGGTCCGGGTCGGCCCGGAGCATCCTGCGCAGCCGTGGGCGCCCGACGGGCGCCGGGCAGATGCCCCACGAGGACAATCCGGCGAATCCATCGACGCTGGACGGGTTCTGGCTGATGGCCGTGATCAAGACCTGGATGGACGAGGACGTGATCGGCGCCACCGTGCAGAACCTCAAGGCCCACGGGTTCGACGCCGTGTACCTCGTGGACAACGCCAGCACCGATGCCACGGTGCCCAACGCCAGTCAAGGCCGGGGCCGAGGTGGCGGAGGTGTACGAGACCGAGTTCTTCGACGGGCGGCTCGTCCAGCCCCTCGTCAACGCCGTCGTCGCCCGCGAGTCGCTTCGTTCCGGTGCCGATCACGTCTGGTGGCTCCTCCTCGACAGCGACGAGTTCCCCGAGGGTCCCGGCGGCATGTCGCTGCGCGAGTACCTGTCCGGACTGGACCGGCGCTTCCGCGTGGTCGGCGCCAGCTTCATGAACCACGTGCCGAGCAGCAAGCCCGAATACCTCGAGGGCTTCCACCCCATCGACTTCCAGTCCTTGTGCTACCCGTTCGAACCGGCGAACCACCCGCCGTGCACCCTCGGCCACTGGAAGCACCCGCTGCAACGGTTCGACCGTCACGGCCAGTTCGTCCTGAGCAACGACGGTGCCCACACGGCCTTCGCGTCGGAGCGGCTCGTCGAGCCCTCGGTCGGGATCGTGACCCACCACTTCCAGTACCGCGACGAGGAGCGGACGCGGGCCAAGCTCGAACTGGTGTGCGGCACCTGCGAGCCCGCGCTCGGGGCTGCACGATTCGGCGGGCTTCAGCGGGTTCGCCCGGCGGAAGCGCTCCCTCGACGCCGTCTACGCCCGGCGCTGGGCCGACATGGACGTGCTCCCCAACCGGCAGGCGACGGCGAGCATCAGACCTCAGCCGTGGCCCGGCGTGGCCGACGTGCGCCGGTGGTACCCACGCGAGGAGGCGGAGGCGGCGCGCCGTAGCGGGGCGGGAGCGGAGCCGGAGCGCCGATGGTGACGCTCCTCTCCGGGCGCGCCGTACCCGCCCAAGATCGACCCGGCGCTCGGACCGGTGGTCGTCGGCGGCGATTGGGGGCAGCGGAACCCGCGTCGTGGCCGAGATCATGCGCAGCCTCGGCGTCTACACCGGTGCGGTCCTGAACAAGGCGGGGGACAACAAGTGGTTCTCGCTCCTGTGCAAGCTGCCCCGATTCAGCCTCGACGAATCGTCGCCCGACGCCGAGAACTTCGACCGGGCCGTCGGCCTGCTGGAGCGGGCCATGACGGGCCAGCTCGGTCCCGACCGGGCCGACCGCCGGCTGATCAACGAGCTGATAGAGCGCTGGGCCACCATGAAGCGCCAACACCCGCTGCCCGACGACCGCACGGTCGAATGGGTGCGCGGCCACGCCGCGTCGCTGCGGCCGTCCCGGGACGAGTGCCCGGAGGGCGCGCCGATGTGGGGCTGGAAGGAGCCGAACAGCCACTTGTTCCTCCCGCACATGCGGAATCACTTCGGCGATCGCTTGCGCTACGTGCACGTGATCCGTCACGGCATCTACATGGCCTACAGCGAGAACCAGTCCCAAGCGATGCGCTGGGGGCCCCAGTTCGGCCTGGCCGAGTGCGTGCCGAAACCGACGCCGACACAGTCGCTCGACTACTGGATCGCCTCGAACGAGCTGGCCGTCTCCCGCGGGCGCGCCATGCCGGAGGGCTCGTTCCTGCTCCTCAACCACGACGACCTCTGCGCCGAACCACGCCAGTGGTGTGGCTCGTTTCGTCGAGTTCCTCGGCTTCTCGCCCACGCCCGAGGAGATGGAGCTCCTCGTCTCGCTCCCCGAGCGGCCGAAGTCACGCGGCCTGTCCCTCAGCGAGATGCGGGCGACGTTCGGGGACGAGCGCCTGGCGCGGGTGCGCGACCTCGGGTTCACGCTGGACGGGGCGGCGTGACGCAGGGTCAGGAGGCGGCGCGGCTGCCCTGCCCCTGCCCCGTCTTCTCGAAGCGGCGGTAGAACTCCGGGTCGACACAGATGTCGCGGTAGATCTCGTCGGAGCGCCGGCCCTCCTTGCGGATGTACGCGTTGAGCTTGCGGGCCTTCAGCCCGTCACGGGCCAGGCGCGCCAGCTGCGGTGCGTGGCGTGGTCGCAGCTCGCGGATGGACTTGCCGTGCGCCTTGGTCTTGAGCCACAGGTATTCCTCGTTCTCGGCCACCGGCACGTTCGCCTCGTCCGCCCGGGCAATCGGAGGGCGGAAGCCGGCGCCGTGGTGGTACACGTGGTGCTCGTACACCGCGTAGAGGACCGGATGCAGGTCCACCGCGTTGGAGCGCAGGATCGGCCGCCACCCGATGGAGCGCTCCTCGAGGATCGACAGCAGCTGGCCGCCGACGTCCTCGGCCTCCACACCCTCGGCCGTGAGCCAGGTGCCAGGGCGCCAGTCACCGCCGATCTCATTCCAGAACCCGACCGTCGAGACGCAGAAGCAGGGATGGGGCTGGACGTCTCCGGCGTTCTCGTCCCGCCGCACGGCCGCCAGCGGGTGCTCCGAGAGGAGCTCGGCCATCCACGTGTCGAGGGGACGAACCGGGAACGCGTCCCCGTCGAGGAAGACGATCAGGTCTTCGGGGTCGGCCTGGGCGGAGATCTCCTGCGCCAGCTCGTTCAGCTTCGTCGGGGTGGGTCCCGTCCGAGCGGGTCACGAAGTCGAAGCGCGGGTCGTGGCGGCGGTCTTCCACCCCCTGAAGGTTGGCGAAGACCCGGAACGGCGCGTCGAGGCAGGCGTCGAGGTAGCGCCGTTGGGGCTCGACCCACTTGGGGTCGACCCAGTGGACCGTGGCGATGTAGATCATGCGCTCAGGGTCTCGGCCGCGCCCTCGGACCGGGCGTACCACTCCATGGTGGCGCGCAGGCCGTCGCGCAGCGGCGTGGGCCGAAGGTCCGGGAACAACGACCGCAATCTGGTCGAGTCGGCCTGGGAGTCGTGCACGTCGCCGGGTCGCGACGGTCCATGCGTCCGCGCCAGCGGGTGACCGACGAGATCCTCCATGAGCGCCACCAACGAGAGGAGCGAGGTGTTCGTCCCGAAGGCCAGGTTGACCGGGCCGTCGAACGTGACCGGCCGCGCCAACGCGTCGCAGATCACGGCGGCCACGTCGCCGACGTAGGTGAAGTCGCGCGTCTGGGTGCCGTCGCCGTGGATGGCGAGCGGGAGCCCCGACTGCGCCGCGCTCGACGAAGGCCGGGATGACGGCGGCGTAGGCGTGGTCGGCCCGCTGAGAGGGCCCGAAGACGTTGAAGAAGCGCAGGGCGAGCACCGGCAACCCGAAAGAACGGGCGAAGGAAAGGGCGTAGGCCTCCGTGGCGAGCTTGCTCGCGGCGTAGGGGCTGGCCGGCCGCGTCGGGTGGTCCTCGGGGGTCGGCATCGTGACCCCGCGGCCGTAGACGGAGGACGACGACGCCACCACGACCTGCGCGTCCTTGGCCCGGGCGGCCTCGAGCACGACCACCGTGCCCGTCGCGTTGGCGTCGTGGCTCGCCCGGGGATCCACGAGCGAGCGCGCCACGGCAGGAACCGCCGCCAGGTGCACCACGGCGTCCACGCCGGCCACCAGCCGGCCCACCAGCTCGGTGTCGAGGATCGTGCCCTCGACCAGCTCGACGTCGACGCCCGACAGGTTGGAGGCGAGGCCCGTCGAGAGGTCGTCGAGCGCGAGCACCCTCTGGGCCAGCCCGCCGCGGCGCAGCGCGGCGCAGACGTGGGAGCCGATGAACCCGGCTCCACCGGTGACGAGGACGTCCACCTAGAGCCGCTCCACGGCCAGACCCTGAATCCGACCGCGGGTGTCGAGGAAATAGTCGGCCCGCGCCGCGAGCAGGTCGAGGTCGAAGTCGTCGTGGTCGGTCACGAGCACGACCGCGTCGGCCGAGGACGCCTCCTCGGCCGTCGCGTCCACCTTGACCACCGGCGGCCCGTCGGCGAGCGTGTCGGCGAGGGACCCGAGGTCCGCGACATGGGGGTCGGCGACGCACACCTGCGCCCCGGCCCGACGCAAGAGGTGGGCGATGACCGCCCCTGGGCTCTCGCGGGCGTCGCCCGTGTTGCGCTTGTAGGCGATGCCGAGAACGAGCACCCGGCTGCCCCGGACGGGCTTCGAGGCCCGGTTCAGGGCCTCGGTCAGGCGCTTGACGACGTACTCGGGCATGTGGTCGTTGACGTCGTTGGCCAACTCGACGAAGCGGAAGGTCTGGCCGAGTGAACTGCGCACCCGCCACGAGAGGTAGCTCGGGTCGATGGGGAGGCAATGGCCGCCCACGCCCGGGCCGGGCTGGAACGACATGAACCCGAAGGGCTTCGTGGCGGCGGCGTCGATGGCGGACCAGACGTCGATGCCGAGGTCGTTGGCGTAGACGGCGAGCTCGTTCATCAGCGCGATGTTCACGTGACGGAAGGTGTTCTCCAAGAGCTTGGTCAGCTCGGCCTCACGCGTCCCCGAGACGGGGACCGTTCGCTCGACGATGGTCTCGAAGAAGTCCTGGACGGCGGCAAGCGAAGCCTCGCTGACGCCCGAGACGACCTTGGGCGTGTTCACCAGCGTCCACACCGGGTTCCCCGGATCGATCCTCTCGGGGCTGTAGCCGAGGTGGAAGTCGACGCCGGCGCGCAGACCCGACTCCCCTTCGAGGATGGGTGCGACGAGCTCCTCCGTCGTGCCCGGATACGTCGTCGACTCGAGGATGACCACCGACCCGGGACGCACGTGCGGCGCGAGGCTGCGTGCGGCGCGCTCGACGTGCGAGAGGTCGGGCACTCCCTCGCGCAGCGGCGTCGGCACGTCGACGACCGCGACGTCGAAGCCCTCGAGGTGGGCCTCGTCGACGGTCGGCTGATACCGCCCGGTCGCCAGCGCCAGGCGCACCTCGTCGGCGGTGACATCGGTGACGAAGGAGTCGCCGTCGGCCAACGCCTTGACCCGGCTCACGTCGGGGTCGAACCCGACGACCCGGTGCCCGACGGCGACCGCCCGCATGGCCAGTGGGAGGCCGACGTAGCCCTGCCCGAGGATCGCGACGGTGCAAGGGCGCGCCGCGCCCGCGTTCGATGAGCTGGTGTCCTGACTCGTCATGTGATTTCGGATCCCGTCCGCTCAGCCGGGGCCCTCGGCCCGGGACACCGATTCTCGCTCACGCGGGGGAGGAGTCGGATCGCGGGTGGGCAGCGCGTGCGCCTCGAGGCGCCGCCGGTCGCGGCGATGGGGCTGGTAGGCCACGCTCCAGGCGGAGATGGGGACGACGTCGGGCACCGAGAAGGTGTCCCAGGCGATGTTCACTGCCTCGGCCAGGACGGCCTCGAGGCGCCAGGCCGAGGCGAGCGACTCCACCCGCCGCAGGCTCAGGTCCTCGCGCAGCGTGAGCTGGACGACGTCACGCTGGGCGAGCAGGTGGCCGGGCGGGTCGACCCTGGCCTGGACGCACGCGGCGAGGAGGCGCTCCTCGGAGCCGAGCGCCGCCAGGCGGACCGCGCGCGGGGTGAATCGCACCCGGCTGGCGAACAGGTCACGCACGGCGACGGGCCCCCCGATGCCCTTCGGCGCGAACGCGGAGTGGATCCTGACGGGCACGCCGCTCCTCGAGTTGTGGGTGAGCAGGCGTCGCCGGCGCGACCGGGACCGGTGCTCTCCGGGGAGCAGAATCCCCTGCTCCTCCAGGATGGACTCCGCCGCGTCCTCGTGCTCGGGCGACACCAGGATGTGCACCGCCTCGTAGAGCCGGAGGCTCGAGGGCTCGTAGTCGAAGGCGGAAGTGGCGGCGCCCCGGATCACGCAGCTCTCGATGGAGCGCTGGTCGAGGGTCGAGACGATCTCGTCGATGCAGCGGCCCGCCGCGTCGCGGCGTCGCTCGGCCTGCTCGGCGTGGTCGCGCAGGTCCCTGCGCTGCGCCTCGGTGACCGGAAAGAGGCCGACATCGGCCGCCGATTGGGCGAAGGCCAACAGCAGGCCCTGGTCGAGCACCCCGAGCAGCTCGGCCCAGTCCTCGGGCTCGAGCGGCGCCTCGGTGAAGCTGCCGCGTGGAGGGATAGAGCCCGAAGCCCGCGATCGCGACGAGGAGGTCAGTGGACGGGCTCACGCCGGGATTTCGTCTTCGACGAACGGCGCCGGTGACCCGTGCTCCGTCGCCTTGTCGACCTCCAGCGTGTCCCCGACCGCCCCGCCGTCGACCGCCGCCGTGGTGCTCTCCTCGGCCACGAGCTCGAACAGCGCGCGGCGGGCGCGCACCTCGTTGCGGTCCCTCGTGGTGCTCAACAGCTCGGTGAGGCCGTCGTTCAGATGAGTGGAGTCCTCCTGCGGCGAGCGCTCCAAGCGAAGGATCGACGGGTGGCGCGTCGGCGCCAGGTGCTCGTCCTCGTTGTGCAGGTGCTCGTGGATCTTCTCGCCCACACGGGGGCCGGTGATGCGGATGCGGATGTCGGTTCCCGGGTGGAGGCCCGACAGCCTGATCATACGGTGTGCCAGCTCCAGGATGGAAAGCGGTTCGCCCATCTCGAGCATGTAGACGTCGCCACGGTCCGCGAGCACGGCCGCCTGGAGGACGAGCTGCACGGCCTCCTCGACGCTCATGAAGTAGCGCGTCATGTGCGGGTCCGTCACCGTGACCGGCCCGCCTGAGGCGATCTGGCGGCGGAAAGTCGGGATGACGCTCCCCCGACTGCCGAGCACGTTGCCGAAGCGGACGGCGCAATAGGGAAGCCCCTGGGGGCGCGGTCCGCCAGCAGCTGCTCACCGAGCCGCTTGGTCGCACCCATCACGCTGGCCGGGCGCACCGCCTTGTCGGTGGAGATGAACACGAACCGCTCCGCACCGACCTCGGCCGACAGCTCAATGACGTTGAGCGTGCCGACCACGTTGGTCGTCACCGCCTCGACCACGTGGGTCTCGAGGATCGGGACGTGCTTGTGCGCGGCGGCGTGGAAGACGACCTCGGGCCGCCACCGGGAGAAGACCTCGGACAGCGCCTCCCGGCAGGAGACGTCGGCCAGGATCTGCTCGCTCTTGCACGTCGTCGTGGCGGCCACGTCGTGGAGGTGGGTCTCGTCGTGGTCCAGCATGATGAGGACCTCAGGCTCGGAGCTCGCCACCTGCCGGCAGATCTCGGACCCGATGGAGCCTCCGGCCCCGGTGACCAGGACACGGCGTCCTTCGAGGGCGCCGCGCACCGCGGCCAGGTCCGTGAGCACCTCGCGCCGCCCGAGCAGGTCCTCAATCCGGGGTTCGCGGGCACTCCGTACGGACACCGTGGCCGGATCGGTGACGTTGCCCACGATCTCGCTGAGGTCGGGCACGATCTTCACCGTGATCCCCGCGTCCTCCGCGGCGCGGAGACATCGCTCGACGAGCGCGGTGGACGGGTTGGGCACCGCCAGCAGGATCTGCTGAATCTGGAGCTTCTCGACCGCGATCGGGATGTCGTCGATGCCGCCGACGACGGGCACCCCCATGAGAGAGAGGCCGTGGGTCCGGCGGTCCTCGTCGAACACGGCGACCGGGAACAGCCCGGCGGAGTGATTGCTCAACATGTCCCGCATGACCGCGGCGCCGGCGTCCTTGCCGCCGACCACGCCGATGCGAAGGCCCATCCCCCGGTTGGCCCGTTGCCAACCGAGCAGCCTCGAATGGAAGCGCAACAAACCGATGCCCAGCATCGTCAGCACGGTCCCGAGCGGGAGGACGATGAGCGGCACCTTCGTCACGTGCTTGCCGAGGCCGAGGGGGTAGAGGACCAGCATGACGACGAGCGTGGTCAGGCAGGCCGCGACGATGTTGCGCGCCTCGTCGATGCCGGCGTACTTCCAGATCCTTCCGTAGAGCCCGAAGGACCGGTTGGCGATCAGCTGCACCACGAGGGCGACGGACAGGAACAGGGCGAGCTTGAAGAAATAACCGGCGGGGGCCCGGTCGCGCAGCGTGATGACCAACGCCAGGAAGTACGCCGTGACGATGACCGCGCTGTCGAGGGCGACGAAAACCAACTTCGAGCGCACCTTCGTCGCGACCCGACTGAGGCGAAGGGTGCTTGCGGCTCGCGGCTCGGTTGACATCACGCTCCCTGGGGTCGATGCGCTGTGGGGTTTCGGCTCGCTCCGTCCGCGGCCATGAAACTTCGTTTTGACCGCATCCGTCCTCCTGTCCACCTCCAACCCACGGATGCGGGTGTGCACTCATTTGAGCAATCAGGTTCGCACCAGATTGCATGGAAGGACGGTGGCGGTCAAGTGCCCGCCGAGCCTTTACGCAGGGGTTACATCAAGATAGCAAACGTTCACCGGCCCGTACCCCCGCGTTCGCGTCCGATTCGCGGTCGGCCCGACCGGGACTTCCGCGTCAGCAAAGACCCAACCGGTTTCACGCTCTGTGACAACATGGGTCCGCGAAAGGGTCCGGATCCAATTGGGACGACATTGAGGTTTGTTTAGCGAACTGCCACGAACTTCGGCGGACCGGCGGCGATTGCGCATCTCCTCGTGCCTGGGGGCCGGATGCGAGGGGCGACCGCCATCCGGATCCGGGGATCCCTGTGCGCAGGTGAATTCCGGATCCCCTGTGCCCTGGTTTAGTATCCGCGTGCTGGCTACGAGCATTGGCACCTCGGCGACCCGCTTTCCCTCGTTTCTTCACGCACCCACCTCCGGAGGTTGAGTTGGAGCCCATCTCCTATCTGAGAGCCCCACTTCAGGCGCTGGCCGGTGGTCGCTCCCGTTCGTGGTGGTGCTGGCCATCGTCGCCGTGCTCATCCCCTACAGCACGAAGTCGAAGTACCCCCCCCACACCTGGGAGGCCGCATCCGACGTGGGCCTGGCCCCGGCACTTCCCGGGCAACAAGCTCGGAGCCAAGCTCGGGATCAAGCAACTGGAGTTCTACGCCCACCAGCCGGTGGTGCTCGCGGCAGCAGCCAAGGCGGAGAACGAGAAGGTCACGAAGAAGTTGACGAAGGACGTGGTCGTGACCAAGGGCAAGATCAAAGGCGGCGGCAAGGGGAGCAGCCTCGGCGTCAAGGGCGACACGATCAGCGTCGCCGTCCTCCAGAAGACCAAGGCGAAGGCGGTCAGCTTCACCAACGCCTTCGTCTGGCCCTGGACTCGTACTCACAGCTCCAGCTCACCGCTCAGCAGAAGAGCGAGATCGCCGCCGACGAGGCGTACATCCAGAACCTGGAGAACCGCGATCAAGAACCTCCCGCACAAGACCAAACCGACGACATCGACGACGACCACGCAGCCGACACACGACGGTCCCGCACCACACGCACCACGCGCACCACGCCGCACGACCACCACCAAGCCGAAGGCGGCTGCGAACGTCCCCGCCCCGTCGAACGCCACGAACACCCCGCCAGCACCCGTCCACGTCGAGCACGTCGAGCACGACCAGCACGACGAGCACCCAGTCCGGCTCGTCCAGCACTCCGGCGAGCACGTCCAGCGCGACCAGCACCCAGGCCGGCGCGTCGCTCTCCGCGTACTCGCCGTCGAGCGGTGCCGCGGCGCAGAAGCCGAGGATCGAACTCGTCGAAGAGCCCGCGCCCTACGACGACGCCGACGCCGTCGCCTTCGTGACACCCCAGACCCGTCCCCGGCCAGACCGTGCCGGTGGTGGTCGTTCCGGCGGCCGTTCGGCACCATTCCGGGCCAGTTCGGCGTGACGACGACGACGACTGAGCCGTTCTCCAAGCTGCTCGAGACCCAGCAGATCAAGGTCCTCACCAGCGAAATCGCCCGCACGCAGGCCAATCTCCTCAAGGTGCAGGCGCAGGGACCACCGAAGTCCGGGCTCCGGGTCGTCTCAAAGGCCATGCCGGGGACCGCCGAAAAGTTGAACCCCCCTCCCTCCCTCCTCGCACACCGCTCGGTCCGCCTCCTGCTGGGACTGCTGATCGGCGCGATCCTCGGGATCCTCGCGGCCTGGCTGTTGGACGGCTTCGACCGCCGGCTGCGGACATCGAAGCGTGCCGAAGAGGTCTTCGGTCTGCCGGTGGTGGTCGAGGTCCCCGGGGCCAATGCGAAGACGCTTTCGGTGATCCCGGTCGTCGACATCGTCGTGGATCCCTACTCGGATGCCTCGGAGGCGTACCGCAAGCTCCACGTGGCGATCATGAACGCGCCCCCCGTGACCTGGGTCAGGCGCGGCTCGGGATTCGACGAGGAGCCGTGGACGCATGCCGACCTACCGCCCGCCGGCGGAGCTCCCCCGCCATCCCCGTCCCCGCCGCCGCCGCACCGCGGCCGCCGCCGACCCCCGACCCCGGTCTCTCCGGCGAGCCCACTTCGGGCGCGCCCACGAGCGAGATGCGACTCCCGGTCGCGGCGAGGCCGGGTACGCTCGTCGCCCCGCGGCGTAAACGCTTCTCCATCCTGGTCACCTCGCCCACCGACGAGCCGACCCGGTCCCTGGTCGTCGTCAACCTGGCGGCGGTCTTCGCCGAGGCGGGCGACCGCGTGCTCGTCGCCACCACCGGCGGGATGCGCACCGAGGTCGAGGGCAATGGGAAGGGCCCGAAGTCCTGGGAGGGACCCGACGAGGACATGGATGCCGCCGAGCTGGTCGCCAACGCCCGGCCGTCGCAGATCCCGGGGGTCTCCAGCCTCGCCCTGGGCCAGCTCTTCTCCAATCCCAGTCGCTTCGCGTTGCAGGCCCCGGCGCTGGTCGAGGCGGCCCGGGACGTGGTCGACGTGCTCCTGCTCGAGGCGCCACTGCTTCGACGCAGGACGGCGCGGCCCTTCTCCCCGCCGCCGACCTGGTGGTCGTGGTCTGCGAGGCCTGGCGGACGACCGTGGCCGACGGCGTCCGCACGCAGCGGCTGCTGGCCCAGCGACGCCCGCCCGTCCTCGGGCTCGTCATGACGGCCATGCCTCCCGACCGGCACAGCATCCACGCCAGGTCCTGACCCGGCGCCCGGGGCGGATCGCGCCGCCGGGCCACTCCTCAGCGCGGGCGCCTACCCGTGCTCGCCCTTGTCGCGTAGGTACCTCGGGTGGGGGCCATATCGCCACCGCGCGCCATCGAGGAGGCCGTGCAACGTGGCGCGCCGCTCGGCCCCGCTCGCCGCCAGTTGCATGCGCCGGGCCGAGTAGGCGAGGTGCCAGGCCAGCCAGCTCGCCCTGCCGTGGGCCCGGGCCAGATGGAAGAAGTTGCGGGCGACGTAGTAGGCACGCCAGGGCTCGTCGGCATCGACCGGCCGGTCCCCCGAGAGCGCTTGGTCGCGTCCCGACGTCGTCTGCACCTCCGCCGCAACACGCGCCGACTCGGTATCGACGAGGACGCCGAGGCCGGCGGCGCGCACCCGGCAGAAGAAGTCGAAGTCCTCGTAACCGAAGAACCAGGCTTCGTCGGGCAGCACGCCCCGCTCGACGACCCGGCGCGACACGAGGGTCGCCCCCCAACAGGCAACGTCGACCGGCACGAGCGCTGGGTCGTCCGGGAGCGGGAACCAGGTTGACGGTGTGGCCGCGGCCGACGAACCGACGCCCGTACGCCGACGACGGCGCCCGTCGTGGCTAGCGTCGGGTCGCCCTCGAGGAGGTGAACGAGGCGCGCCACTCGCGGCGTCGGGAGGTCGAACAGCCCGACGTCGTCCTCGCAGAGGTAGGCCCACCGGACGTCGGGGTCCTCGAACGCGGCCACGAGGCCGGCCCGGAACCCGCCCGCCGGACCCGGTGTTGCGCTCGAGGCGGACCATCCGCACCGAGGCCTCGAGGGCAGGGTCGTCGAGGCCCCCGCTGCCGTTCACCACGACGAGCGACCCGCTCCGGCGCGAAGCCTTCCTCGCTCAGCAGTGAGCGGACGACGCTCCCGGCCAGCCGGGGGCGCCGGTGCGTGAGCACGACCGCCGTGACGCCCGGCGCGCTCGAGGGTTCGGGCGCTTCACCAGGCACGGGCGCACCCTATCGTCCGGCCGGAATCCGTCAGGCCGCGGCAGGACCGGATCGGACTCGTGGGGCCACGTTCGGGGGAGGCGGAGGAGCGGTCGGAGGGCCGTCGAAGGAATAGTCTCGGCGGGTGTCGGACGTGCCGACCCACCGGACTGCCCGCCGCTCCTGGCTCTGGGTCGTCCTCGCCGCGGTTGCCGCCCTGGTCGGCGGAGTGGTCGGAGCCGTGATCAGCCACACCTGGTGGTCGGGACCCGATGTCGACGCCGCGGCCTGCACGGCTTCGAGCGTGGCGGATCAGGTCCTCCCCTCGGTCGTGACCATCGAAGTCGGTCGAGCAGGGAGCAGCGGAGCGGGAACGGGCTCCGGGGAGTTCTTCCAAGCGGGCGGTTACATCCTCACCAACAACCACGTCGTCGCCAACGCAGCCAACGGAGCCAGCCTGGAGGTCGTGCTGGCGGACGGGCAACGCCTACCGGCGACCTTGGTCGGCCGCGACCCGCTGACCGACCTGGCTGTGATCAAAGCGCCCGAAGCGACGTCGGCCGATGTGATCGCCATCGGGAACTCCAGCACGCTGGAGGTCGGTCAACCCGCGGTCGTGGTGGGCGCGCCGTTGGGCCTGTCGAACACCGTCACGAGCGGGATCGTCAGCGCCTTGGGCCGGAGTGTCGAGGTCCCGGGCGAAGGGCGGTCGAGCGCGTTGCTCGTCGACGCCATTCAGACCGATGCGGCGATCAATCCGGGCAACAGCGGCGGGGCGATGGTCAATTGCGACGGACAGCTGATCGGCGTGCCGTCGGCGGGGGCGGCCATACCCGGCAGCGGCGGGGGAAGCATCGGTCTCGGCTTCGCCATCCCCGTCAACCTGGCCACCGCGGTGGCCGACGAGATCATCGCCACCGGGACGGTCACCCACGCCAGCTTCGGCATCGCCACCGTACCGATCTCTGGACCCACGGCCCAGCGCGCCGGGGTTTCCGAAGGTCTCGTCGTCACGGCGGTGCAGCCCGGCGGCCCGGCGGCGTCGGCAGGAATCCGACCCGGCGACGTCATCACCTCCATCGACGGGGAGCCGGCCCAGTCGCCCGACCAGCTCACCGAGCTCACGATCACCAAGAAGGCCGGCGACCAGGTAAAGCTCACCTATGAGCGAGACGGGCAATCGCATACGGCCACCGTGACGCTCGGCCAACAGTTGTCGCGCTGACACTCGAGGCGAGTACGGGACCGCAAGACCGCGCGACGCCGAGCTACGACGCGCCCGTCGGCCCGAGGCCGAGCGCGGCGTAGATCTCACGGGTCGCGCTCGAGGTATTGAAGGTGTAGAAGTGGAGCCCCGGCACGCCGGATGCGAGGAGCTCGGAGCAGAGCTCGGTGGCCAATTCCACTCCCTCCTTGCGCACCGCTTCGGTGCCGCCGCGTTCGTCGGCCGCGCGCAGTCGGTCTTCCATCCACGTCGGCGCGGCCGCGCCCATGGCGCCGAGCCGACCCATGGTCGACAGCGAGGTGACAGGGAGGATGCCCGGCAGGACGGGCACGTCGACGCCGCGCCGACGCACGTCATCGACGAGGCTCCGGTACTCCGCCGCCTCGAAGAAGAACTGCGTCACGCCGAAGTCGGCCAGGGCGAGCTTCGCCGCCAGGTGGTCGCGGTCGCTCGACAAGTCGAACGAGCGCGGATGGCCCGCGGGATGAGCGGCCACCCCCACGGAGAATCCGCCGATGGCACGGGCGAGCTCCACTAGCTCGTTGGCGTAGGCCAGCTCCCCGGCCCCCGCCTCGGGATCCTCGGGTGGATCGCCGCCGAGCGCCATCAAGTTCTCCACGCCGGCCTTGCGCAACGAGACCAAAATGTCCGCCAGCTCCAGGCGGGTGTGGGCCACGCAGATGAGATGGGCCATCGGATTGAGCCGGGTCGTGTGCAACATGCCCGACACCAGATCGAACGTGCGCTGGCGCGACGCCGCGCCGCCGCGGTAGGTCACCGAGACGAACGAGGGCTCCAGCGGCTGGAGCTCGCCGATCGTGCGCGCCAGGGTGGCGAGCTCCCGGTCGTTCTTCGGGGGGAAGAACTCGAACGAGTAGGTCGGTCCCGCATCGAGCAGCTCGCGGATGCGCGTCACGTCCGCCTCTACTCCCGCCCGAAGTCGTCCTCGAGCCGGACGATGTCGTCCTCCCCGAAGTACGTGCCGTGCTGCACCTCAATGAAGACGACGTCGGTGTCCCCGACGTTCGCGATGCGGTGCGCGCCGTCGAGCGGGATGTCGATGGCTTCGCCGGGGCCGAGCCTCGTCACCACGCCGTCGAGCGTCACCTCCGCCGTGCCGTTCACGATGAACCAGTGCTCCGCCCGCTTCGAATGCCGCTGATAGCTGAGGCGCCGACCCGGGTGCACGACGAGGCGCTTGACCTTGTGGTCGGCCGCTTCGTCGCTCAGCACGGTGAAGCTGCCCCAGGGACGCTCGTCGTGCTCGCGCTCGTACAGGCCGCCGCTCATCGGGCTGTCATTTCGGCCGCTCGCAGCGCGTTGCGCAGCAGCATGGCGCGGGTCATGGGCCCGACCCCGCCGAGCCGCGGCGTGATCCACCCGGCCACCTCGGCCACGTCCGGGCGGGCATCGGGGATCAGCCTCTTGCCTTCGAAGCTCGTGCCGGCTGACACCACGGCGGCACCCGGCCGGACCATGTCGGGTGTGAGCAGGTGGGGCCGGCCGGCTGCGGCCACGACGATGTCGGCACGGCGCGTGATGTCGGCGATGTCCCCCGGGGCGACGCCGGTGTGCACCACCGTCACGGCGGCGTTGCATCCCGGCCGCTTCAGCGTGAGCAGGTTGGCCAGGGGCCGCCCGATGGTGACCCCGCGGCCGATGATCACGACGTGGCGTCCCTCGACCGGGACGTCGTAGGCGGCCAGCAGCTCCACGATGCCCGCGGGCGTGCACGGCAGCGGCCCCGGCGTGCCGAGCACCAGACGCCCGAGGTTGACGGGGTGGAGTCCGTCGACGTCCTTGGCCGGGTCGACGGCGAGCAGGGCGCGCTCCTCGTCGAGGCCGTCGGGCAGCGGGAGCTGGACCAGGAACACGCTGACCTTGGGATCGGCGTTGAATCGCGCGATCACCTCCAGCAGCTCCTGCTCGGAGGCCGTGGCAGGCAGATGCTCGCCGACCGAGTAGATCCCGAGCTCGGCGCAGTCCTCGTGCTTGAGGGCCACGTAGCGCATGCTCGGCACGTCGTCACCGACCAGCACCGTCCCCAGGCCGACGTGCACCCCCTCGGCCGCCAGCTCCGCGACGCGCTGCGCCACCTCGGCCCGGATCCGGGCGGCCACCGCCTCACCGTCGAGCAGGATGGCGCTCATCAGTGCCGGAAATGCCGCTCGCCGGTCGTGACCATCGCCAACCCGGCCTCGTCAGCCGCTTCGACGACTTCAGCCGTCCCTGACCGAACCACCCGGCTGGACCACCGCCGTCACGCCGGCATCGGCCAGGACGACCAGTCCGTCGGGGAAGGGAAAGAAGGCGTCGCTGGCCCCGGCGCCGCCCTTGGCCCGCTCCCCCGCCTTCTGCACGGCGATCTCGGCCGCGACGACGCGGGACTGCTGGCCGGCGCCGACGCCGACCGCCTGCCCGCCGGTGACGACGGCGATCGCGTTGGACGTGGTGCGGCCGCAGACGCGCCAGGCCAAGACGAGGTCGTGCCATTCGTCGTCGGTGGGCGCGCGCTTGGTCACCACCGTCCAGTCCGAACGCGGCGAGACGAAGCCGTCGGTGTCCTGCACCAACATGGCCGCGCCGAGACTGCGCAGGTGCCGCGTCGGCGCCTCGGGCGGCGGCCCCGAGAGCAGGCGGGTTGACCGTCGCCGCGCGACCAGGGTCTCGAGCGCTTCTGGCGCGTAGGACGAGGCGATGATCACGTCGGCCTGGGGCCCCGCCGCGACGGCGTCGGCCACCTCCGGTGTCACGTGCCCGCCGATGGCGACCACGCCACCGAAGGCCGACACCGGGTCGCACTCGAGCGCTCGCTCGTACGCGGCCACCAGGTCCCCGGCGACGGCCGCGCCGCAGGGGTTGGCGTGCTTGATGATCGCCACCGCCGGCTGCCCGGCATCGGCCGCCAGCTCGTGCACCAGCCGCCACGCCGCGTCGCCGTCGAAGAGGTTCAAGTACGAGAGCGGGCTGCCGGCGTGCTGCGCCACCGCGTCCCACCAACTCTCCGCCCCCGCCACCCGGTAACGGGCGCCGCGCTGGTGCGGGTTCTCGCCGTAGCGCAGGACCTCGGCGCGCTCGAGCGTGAGGTGCACGGTCGGCGGCAGCGCGGCGTCGAGCGCGGCCTCGTCCGCCGCGTCCTGGCGTCGCGCCCTCGAGGTCGGCCGCGGGTGACGGGCCGCCGGCGTCGAGCCAGGCCACGATGGCGGCGTCGTACGCCGCGGTGTGGGCGAAGGCGGATCGGGCCAGGCGCCGCCGCGTGGCGGCCGAGAGCGACCCTCTGGTCCGCAACTCCTCGAACACCGCGGGGTAGTCGTCCGGCGACGTGACGATCCCGATGTGCTCGTGGTTCTTGGCGGCGGCCCGAACCATGGTGGGACCGCCGACGTCAATGAGCTCGACCGAGGGGTTCGAGGAGAACGGGTACAGGTTGCAGACGACCAGGTCGATGGCCTCGATCCCGTTCGCCTCCAAGTCCGCCAAGTGCTCGGGTTTGGACCGGTCGGCCAGGATCCCTCCGTGGATCTTCGGGTGGAGCGTCTTGACGCGGCCGCCCAGCATCTCGGGGGAGCCCGTGACGGTCGCCACGTCTTGGTGCGCGACTCCCGCCTCGCCCAGCGCCGCCGCCGTATTGCCGCTCGCCACCAGCTCCCAGCCGAGCCCCGACAGCCCGCGGGCCAGCTCGACCAGCCCGTCCTTGTCGTAGACAGACAGCAAAGCCCTCACGACACCATGACCTCGTTCACTCCTTCCGGGGCGGCTTCGGGGATTGGCCCATCTCCGATCGGATCGGCCAATCCCAATTTAGTGCCTGCCCGAAGGCTCCTCCCTGGTCTCCCACTCCTTCGAGGCTGGTCCCCCACTCTTTCGAGGCACACGGGGAGGACCGGGTGGCCTGCTCACATGTCCCAGAGGCGGCGACCCAGGAGCTCGAAGAGTTTCTCGTTGTGGGGTTCGAAGAAGGCTCGGAGGTCGTTCAGCGCCTTCTCGTCCTCGGCGGTCGGCGCAGGCGAGGCGTTGAGGGCCGGGAATGGCGTCTCCATGGGTGGGAAGCCGAGCCAGCTGAGCAGGTCGTCGGCGACGGCCGGCTCGACGAAAAGGCGCTCGCTCTCCACGACCTTCACACGCTGCGGACCGACGGCGTCGTACCAGCGCGACACCTGTTCGGCATAGATACCCCGGGAGCGATACGAGAACCACTGATGCGAGCGGCTCCGTTCGCCGCCGAGCACCTTCGCCTCTTCTCCCGCCAAGCGGTCGTGCTCCGCCTCGAGCGCATCGGCGAAGGATTTGCTCTCCCGGCCGAACGCTCGCTCCAGGCGGTAGTGCGAGAGCGCCCGTTCGGCCGGCTCACGCAGGAGCACCACGAAGCGGGTGCGCGCCGGCAGGTCGTGGCCGGCGCGGGTCGGCGCGAGCGGATGGAAGAGCATGTACGGGGACGTCTCGACCAGCCGGCGGGGCCGGAACCGCATCGGGAACCGCGATCGGTACCAGTGCTCGCCTCGGTCGTAGTTGTGATCGAAGTAATGGACCTCGCCGAATTCGAGGACCTTCACGCCGGGGTGCTTGCAGAGCCACTTTCTCATGGAGGTCGTGCCCCCGCGCTGGGTCCCGACGATCATGATGTCGGGCAGCGGGCGAAGCGGCGCGGTGGCGAGGCGCCAGGTCGGCACGGCGGCGCGGCCGCCACGACCGTCGGCGCCACGGTCCCGACCCTCTCGTGCCCGGGCGATGTCGGTCCCGGGGATGGCCTCGCTCGGGGCGCGATCTCCCGACCCGCCTGGAGTTCCTCCAAAGCCCAGGCGACGGTGGCCGGGTACAGGACACGCTCGACCACTTTGATCCGCTCGTGCAGCGTCTGCTCGGTGTCGCCGGCGACGACGCGGACCTCCTTCTGCGCCAGGATCGGTCCGGCGTCCATCTCGATCGTGGCCAGATGCACCGTGCACCCCGTCTCGCGCACGCCCGCGGCGAGGGCATCGCGGACCGCGTGCCAGCCCGGGAACTGCGGGAGCAAGGCCGGATGCGTGTTGAGGATCCGGTTCGGAAAGGCGCGGTGCACCGCCTCGGTGAGAATCGTGCCGAAACCCGCCATGGCCACGAGGTCAACCTGGTGGGCCACCAGCGTCTCGGTGACAGCGGCCGTGAAGCCTTGGCGGTCGAAGCCGTCGTCGAAGCCCCCGTAGGCGTCCCGGTCGACGAGCTCCACCGCGGCGCCACGGTCGCCGGCCAGCGACAGGGCGGCACAGGGGCGATCGGCGAGCACCACGGTGACGGGGAGCCCCGCCTCGAACAATGCCTGCATGATCGTCCCGGATCCCGAGACGAGAACGGCGAGTCGCATCTACCGAATCTAGTGAACGCTGTTAGAAGGGAGGCCATCGGGGCGTCCCGGCAAGGCGCGGCCAGACCTGGCCAACCGGGGGAGTCCTGAGCCTCACCCGGCTAGCATGCTGCGCCCGCCCGAGATCGAAGCCGGAGGCCGGAGGGCCATGGCCTTTCCCATCCCACCGCCTGAGGCCGATGGGCCCGGCACACCGCCCGCAGGGCTCGACTCTGCGGGGCCGGACGAGGACGAGAACGACCTCGCCCTGCGACCGCCCGACACTCGGTGGGCCGAGGCGGCGCTCCTGGCTCGGGCGGCCGTGGGCGGCATCCGCAATCGGCGCGCGCTGCGCCAGGTCGAAACCTTCTTCCTCATGCTCGGCTACGCCCGCAGCGGGAGCACGCTCGTGGGATCTCTGCTCGATGCCCATCCGGACATGGTCGTCGCGCACGAGGCCGACATCCTGCGCTACGTGCGATCGGGTGTATCGCGAAGCCAGCTCTTCGCTATCCTGCTCGAGCGCGATCGGCAGTTCGGCCGCATCGAGCGCCAGTGGCACGGCTTCGACTACACCGTGCCGGGCGGCTTCCAGGGCCGGTTCACCACCCTGCGTGTCATCGGCGACAAGCACGCGGGGCGGGCCACGCGTGCTCTCGGGCACGACCCTCAGCTCCTGGAGCGCCTGCGCGCCCGGGTCCGTGTGCCGATCCGGGTGCTGCACGTGACGCGGAACCCCTTCGACAACATCGCCTCCATTGCGCGGAGCCGCAGTCTCGCGTTGTCGCCGGCCATCGACGTGTACGAGAAGCTGAGCGCCCTGGCTGACAGCGTCCGGGGCCGACTCGCGCCCAGTGAGCTCCTCGACCTGCGCTACGAGTCCATGGTCGCCGACCCCGCTGGCCGCCTCTCGGAGGTTTGCACCTTCGTCGGCGTCGAGGGCCCGGCCGACTACCTCGAAGCCTGTGCGGCCATGATCGAACCCGGCGTCCGAGAGCGGCGTCGCAAGACGCCCTGGTCAGCGCACGAGCGCCGACGGGTAGACGAGCTCATCGCCGGCCGTCCGATGCTCGCGGGCTACTCCTTCGAGCCGTAGCGGCACCACGCTGTTCTGAGGCGGAGCGACGCCGTGCGGTTCACGGGCCCGGCGGAGGGTCCTGCCAGAGCCGGCGGCCCAACAGCTTGAAGAGTGCCTCGTTCTGTGGCTCGAACCATGCCCGCAGCTCCGCCGCGGCGTCCACCGTCTCGGCGGCCTCGCGCGGGATGGCGTTGAAGGACGGGTACGGCACCGTGCTCGGCGGCAGCCCGCACCACTCGAGCACGTCGGCCGAGACCTTCGGGTCGCGGAAGATACGCTCGCTCTCCACCACCATCACTCGGTCTCTCCCGGCGACGGCGAACCAGCGCTCGAGCTGATCCGCGTACAGGCCCCGGGTGCGGTACGAGAACCAGCGGTGGGCCGGACTCTGCTCGCCGCGGCGAAGGGCGTCGACCGAGCCTCGCAGTCGCTCGTCCTCCTTTTCCAGCGCGACCGCGAAGGGCTCGTGCTCGCGGCCGACTGCCCGGTTCCTCCAGTAGTGGGAGAGCGCGCGCTCGACGGGGTCGCGCAGGAGGACGACGAAGCGGCTGCCTGCCGGCAGGTCCCGCACCGCGCGTTCGGCGGCGAGCGGGTGGAGAATCATGTAGGGCGACGCCTCGACCTGGCAGTGGAACCGAATCCGCATGGGGAATTGTGACCGGTACCAACGTGGCCCTCGCTCGTATCTGCCGTCGAAGTAGTGCACCTCGTCCACTTGGAACGGAGCCACCTTCGGCTGGGAACAGAGCCATGCATGCAGAGAGGTGGTCCCGGCGCGCTGCGCGCCGATGATCACAAGGTCGGGCATGCGGCCGCAATTTGGCGGTAGCCAGGCGCCACGCCCTCGACGGGGCCGAACGGGCCGGACGGGGCTTGAGAATCCGCGGGTCGGGGAGGGACGCTGGGCGCTCCCCGGTTCCCGCGGCTGCGCCGGCCGGCGGGACCGATCCTTCGGAGTCCACTGCCGGTGAATCCGGCTCGGTGGCGGCGTCGGGACAGCGTCATGGGTGGAGCGGCCGCCCGACACTCGCTCTCGTTTCCCGGTTGGGAAGTGTTCATCGCCCCATGAACTCCACGTCGCCGCGAGCGCCTCGATCAACGCCGGAACAGCCTCGGTTAAGGCCGGAATATAGGTCGGTAAGTTGGGAGTCAGCTGGGAGCGAACCGGCGTCATCGGACGGCGCTGGTGGGCTTTGTCCATGTTCCGGATTCCCACGCCAGTACTCGAATGAGGCGTCCGGCCAGTTCCGGTCGGGACGCGACGTATCGTCCACGTGGTCCGACTCCTCGCTGGACTGCGAGACCTGCGGTGTCGCCGCCGGTCAGCGAACCGCGTCTTGACCCCCCTCGACCGACGCCGTTAGCGTCGTGCCACCCCCTCGAGCGAATGGAATTCGCGGATCCGATGGCCACAGGCGAAGAAGAGGTCGGCACCGCTTCTTCGACGGGCAGCAACCCTCGTTCAGTGGGAGCGCCGAGCAACGACCAGCTGACCAAGCCGAAGTCGCGCTCGCAGGTGGCCAGGTTCGTCGGACGCGCCACCCTCGAGGGTTTCCGCCACCGTCGCGACTTCCGTGACGTCGAGCGCTTCTTCTTCCTCGTGGGTTATCCACGCAGCGGCAGCACGCTCATCGGGTCCCTCCTCAACGCGCACCCCGAGATGGTGATCGCGCACGAGGCGGACTCCCTGCGCTTCGTCCGCCCGGGCATCACCCGAAACCAGCTCTTCGCCATGCTCTTGGAGCGCGACCGTGAATTCGCTTCCGTCGAACGCCGCTGGAACGGGTTCGACTACTCGCTGCCAGGGCTGGACCAGGGCCGCTACACCCGGTTGCGCGTCATCGGGGACAAGCACGCCGGTCGGGCGGCGCGGCGACTGCGAGACGATCCAGGGCTGCTGGACCGGTTCGCGCCCTGGCGGGCGTGCCCATCAGGGTGCTCCACATTGCCCGCAATCCCTTCGACAACATCGCCTCGATCGCCCGGAACCGCGAGCTCCCTGTGGCTCAGGCGATCGAGATCTACCGCGACCTGGGACTCGCCGTTGACGAGGTGCGGGCGAAGCTGGCGCCGGACGAGCTGCACGACGTCACTTACGAGTCGTTTTTGCGCGAGCCCAGCGACGAGATCTCGGCCATCCTGAGCTTCATCGGCGTCGGAGCCTCGGCCGAGTACCTCTCCTCGTGCGCCTCCCTGGTAGATGACAGCGGCCACCGCGGCCGTGGCGCGGTCGAATGGTCAGCCGACGAGCGAGGCCAGGTGGAGGAAATGGCCGTGTCGCGACCGGTCCTCGCCGGGTACCGCTTCGAGGACTGATCCGAGGCGGCCCGTTCACGAGGCGGGCGATCACCGGGGCGGTCACGTTGTCGCTCCACCCTCAGAGCACTATTGTCCGGCCCTTCACCCAAGGCGCTGGGGCAAGCGACGAGGAGTTCATGGGGCGATGAGCACTGCTGAACCGGGGACGAAGCCCGGAACTCCTGCCGCCCCCTCGGGGAACCACTCAGCCGTCAAGACGAGATGGGATTTTCCTCGATCCCGCTCAGGGGTCGCACGCGAGCTCTATCGAGCGACGATCCACGCCGTGCGGGACCGTCACGACTTTCGAGACCTGGAGCATTTCCTCTTCTTCGTCGGGTACCCGCACAGTGGGAGCAGCCTCATCGGCTCCCTGCTCAACAGCCACCCCGAAGTCGTGGTCTCGCACGAAGCCGACGTCCTGCGCTACGTCAAGCCGGGCATCCCACGCACTTTGTTCCTCGAGATGGCCCTCGAGGGTGATCGGCGGTTCGAGGGCCTCGGTCGGCGTTGGATGAACATCGACTACGGGTTCGCGGGCACGTGCCAGGGTGCCTACGTGCGCCTCCGCGTCGTCGGCGACAAGAAGGCGCAACGCTCGGCGCAGCGGGTTCAGAACGATCCCGCGGTCCTGGACCGGTTGCGGCGCACCGTGGGAGTCCCGATTCGGGTGCTGCACATCGCACGCAACCCCTTCGACAACATCACGTCGATGCACCGGCGCCCCGAGGTACCGCTGTCGGAGGTGATCGACCACTACCGGGGCGTGGCGGACGCCGTCGACGTGGTGCGGAGCCATCTCGATGCCAGCGAGTTCCTGGCCGTACGCTACGAATCGATCGTCGCCGACCCCGCCGGGCAGATGGCAGAGGTCTGCCGCTTCATCGGGGTCGACGCCCCGGAGGCGTACCTCGCGATCTGTCGGTGCATCATCCATCCCTCCGGTGGGCGGAGCCGGGACCGGTTGGAGTGGCCCCCGGCAGCACGGCGCGAGGTGGAGAGACTGATCGCGACCCACGCGACGCTCGCCGGGTACTCGTTCGACGAGTAAGACGACGACGCGTAGCAACGGCTAGGACGGGCTGTCGCCCACCTCCCGGGCTCCGGAGCCGACCCTGGACCTGGCGGCGTTGAACAGCAGCCGAACGACGGCGCCGATCAGGGCCAGGTCGAGGAGCATCTGCGCGGCGACGATGAGCCGCGCCGTGTCAGTCCTCGGGGTGATGTCGCCGAAGCCGACGGTCGAGAACACGCTGACGGTGAAGTACAGGGCCCCGACGTGGTCGAGCGGCGTGGAGAAGTCACGCGGCACGCTGTGCGAGAGGCCGAGGTACAGGCCCGAAAAGACGCACAGGAACAAGGCGATGATGATCCCGAGGGCCTCGACGGCGCGGAGCTCGGGCAGATCCGCCGCCTCGATGCGCCGCACCTGCCAGGCCACCACGGCCGCGACCAGGGCGATGTCGGCCCCGAGACGGGTGAAGGCCAAGGTGCCCGTCCGCAGCCCGATCGGGTTCACGAAGTAGGCCCCGAAGATGACCACCCAGGCGAGGAGCACGCTCAGCGCGCTGCGGAGAACCGCCCGGTGGC
The DNA here is from genome assembly GCA_963767195.1 of uncultured Acidimicrobiaceae bacterium. Classification (GTDB taxonomy): domain Bacteria; phylum Actinomycetota; class Acidimicrobiia; order Acidimicrobiales; family RAAP-2; genus Bog-473. Next base: position 124,559 of record CAVYDA010000006.1, read on the forward strand.
GTTCGGCGCGTTCCAGGTCGGCCAGCCGGCGCGTGTCCACCTGGCCCTGGCTGCGGCGACCGGCGGGGGCCTGTGCCTCCATCGAGAAGACGCTAAACGAGAGTTCGCCTCAGGAGCGTGATCGCCCGGGATTCTCGGCCGCCAGCCGATGCCCGCTCCGTCGGGCGTGTTGGCCGCCCCATTACCGACGCGCTCGCGCCGGATCTTCTCCCAACTGGCGCGGCCAAAGGCGACGATGCGCCGCGGACCACCCCTCGCGGCGGAACCGACAGCGGTTCTGGTGCATCGTCCCGGCGCGAGACCACCGCGTACGACACCGCCTCGGGTAGCGTCAACGCCGGTGTACCTGGACCTTCTCGTCATCGGGCTCATCATCACGCTCGAGCCCATCCCCCTGACGGCCTTCATCCTGATCCTGCAGTCCAAGAACGGCGTGCGGAAGGGAGCAGCTTTCATTTTCGCCTGGCTCGGCTCCCTCGCCGTGGTGGTGACGATCACGGTCCTGGCCACTGGAAACTCGCCGCCGAAGCCGAACACGGCTCCCACGCTCGCCGCGTTGGCGGTGAAGATCGCCATCGGTGTCGCGCTGCTCCTCCTGGCGCTGCGCCAGTACCGGAGAATGGGCCGGCCCAAGAAGCCCAAGAAGCCCCCGAAGTGGCAGACCGGCGTCGACAACATGACGCCGCTCTACGCCATGGGCGTGGCACCGCTGGTCCAGCCCTGGGGCCTGGTCGCCGCCGGGGTGGCCACCATCACGGGGGCAAAGCTGGCCCACTGGGAGGACTACGTCGCCCTGTTCTTCTTCTGTCTGATCTCCACCGGCGTCTACCTGGCCATGGAGATTTACGCCGCGGTGGAGCCCGAGCGCACGCAGGTCTTCCTGGCCAACGTCCGAAGCTGGATCGACTCCCATACCGACCAGGTCATCATCATCATCTCGCTGATTGCCGGCTTGTACCTGATCGGGAAGAGCGTGTACGTGCTCGTCACCACCGGCTGAACCCCATGTCACAGTCGACCTCGAGTCGACTGTGACCGCGGAGCGACCGGCAGTGGTGGTCCGAAGTGCGGTACGGATCTCGGGCCGGCAAAGCCGTCCCTCGGGCGGCCACGATGTGTCGATGACCAGTGTGGTGAATATCAATGACGTGCTCGACGGCCATGTAGGTCTCGACCTCGCCTGCATCGATCGGCTCTTCTTGAACGCCTACGTTCCCAACCTCCAGGTGGGCGGACAGGTGGTGACCTTCTTGACCGCGCACCTGGGCTTCCCGATCCCCTCACCCGCACTGCTCCAAAAGATTGGGAATCGCTTCCGCCGTGACGTGAAGGCCTTCGCCGCCGAGCATGACATCCCGATCCTCTCGCTGAAGAAGCCTGACCGGACCCGGTGGGACGACCGCAAGCTCGACCACGTCGGGCCCTACCTCGAGGCGGCCGAGGCCGAAGGGCGCTTCGGGGTCGTCGCCATCGTGGCGGCCCAGGAGTTCGCCTGGGTCTTTAGCGCCAAGAACCGCTCGTCCACTCCCGGCATGGTCAGTTTCGACTTCGTCAAGGAGGAGCGACGGGTCGGGATGTACTACTTCTACGTGCTCGACCCCGAGTTCGGGCCCGGCTTCATCAAGATCTGCACCTACTTTCCCTATCCCTCGCGGGTCTGGGTCAATGGCCACGAATGGGCCAAGCGCCAGGCCGCCCGAGCGGGCATCGACTTCACCGAGCTGGCCAACGGTTTCGCCTCTTGTGCTGATCCCGCCCGTCTTCAGGCCATCTGCGACCGCTTCGGCCCCGCCGACGTCCAGGGCTTCTTCGACCGCTGGACCGAGGTGATCCCAACCCCCTTCACCGAGGCCGACCGAGAAGCTGGTTACTTCTGGGAGCTCTCCATGCGCCAGGTCGAGGTCTCGCGCACCTTGGTCTTCGACGATCCGCGCCGGGCCCGTGGCTTCTTCGAGTCCTTGGTCCAAGACAACATCGGGGTCGGTCGTCCCGAGCAGGTCCCCGCCGTCTTCGACGCCCAGATCCGCACCCGCGGCTCGCGCCCCACCAAAGGACCCTTCCGCACCCGGGTGTTCTCGCCCGGCACCGAGGTGAGGGTCGACTTCTCCTACAAGCACAGCCGGGTCAAGCAATATCTCAAGGAAGGGAGGGCCTTGCGTATCGAGACCGTCATCAACAAGCCCAATGACATCGGGATCCTGGCCCGGCTCGAGCACCTGCCCGAGCTGGTCGAGCGGGCCCGCGCGGTCAACGACCGTCTGCTTATCATCGAACGTGCCGGCCAGGGCTGTGCCATCGGCTCTGCGCTCTTCGAGCGCATCCACCAGCCCTACGTACGGGAGGGCCAACGAACCGGGGCCTTGCGCTTCGGGGATCAACGCGCCATGGCCCTGGCCGGTGCACTCTGCCTCGTCGTCCACGCCGTCACCGGCTTCACCAACAAGAGCCTTCGCGGGCGTGTTGCCGGACTCCTCGGCTGTGACTACAGCTCTTCGCAGATGAGTTATGACCTGCGCCGTCTTCGTCTCCACGGCCTGATCGAGCGAGTAGCGGGAACGAACACCTACACCCTCACGCCCGAGGGCATCCGCGTCGCCGTCTTCTACACGAAGGTCCGAGCGCGTCTCCTCGGCCCGCTCCTCGAGGCCGACCAACCCCCGGCCCCAATCGAGCTCCGCCAGGCTCTCGGGACTATCGAGCACCTCCTGGGCGACTACCTCACCAACGCTCGACTCGGGATCGCAGCCTGAAACTTGTCACAAGATCCAGAGACCGGCAGACCAAGAAGATCTAGGCCGGTTCGGCCGACCGCTGGTGCCGGCCCGTGAGGCGTCCCAGCGCCGCGCCGATCCGGTTTGCCGTCGAAGACCGCAGTCTTCGCAATTCGCGGACCCGGTCGATGTATCGGCGTTGCATCGCGAGCATGTCCTCGACCCAAGGGGGTGGTGCGGGAAGGGTGCTTTGAACCGGTGCCCATTCGTCGTGCGACCCCCGGAGATTCACGAGCGTCTCGAAGACCTGCCGCTGCACCTTCGCCAGGCCGTCGTAATCGTCGTGCTCGGTCGATTGGTGCCGAAGCGTGGAGTCCAGGTGACGCTCCGCCATCTCCGCTGCCTCAGGCGGAACTTCGACACCCACCTGACGAAGGAAGACGCAGATCTCCTTGGTCGTTGCCTGGGGATTGGCCAGCATCTCGTCGTACTCGACGACGAGCGTGGGCAGCCCCTGGAGGACCACAGCGGCCGAGCGCACGTAACGATCCCAGACTGCCAGCGCCAGAGTCATCGGGATGTCGTCGCGGGCCTCGAGTGACCGCGCCACCCTCACCGGGTCACGGAGGACGAACACCGCCGCCATCGACTTTGGGAGCACGTCCCGCCAGAACGGCAGCGTGACACAGAGCCGTGGATCCTTCACCATCCTCGGCTTCCCGACGTACGTGGTCGCAAACCAACTCGAGGCCGCGTCGCGGATCTCGTTGTAGCCGCGGACGCCGTCCCAGCGGAGCATCACCTGAGGCGGTCCGTAACCCGTGGCGCCCACCGCGGCCAGCAGGCGGGCGTTGTAGCGGTGCATACCCCTGCTCTCCCAGTGACCGCTCTCGTTGGCGCTCGACGCCGGAATGAGGTCGTCGGGACGTGGCCCGCTCAACCCCAGCTTGACCAGCAGGCCGGCGGTGGCCGACGTCCCACTCCGGCCCATGCCGACGACGGCCACACATCGGTCACGGTTCGTGTGTGTGGGAGTTGGTTCACCCACCATCGCGTTCGATCCTCTCCATCCTGCGACCAGCGGCGGCCGCAGGCTCACCTCTACGCTCCCAGTTGCTACCAAACTCCCAGATGCTACGAAAATCAGGCTGTCAACAGCATTTTCGACCCACGCCACGGTAGCCGCGAGTGAGGTAGCCATCTGACCCGCGAGCCCCGGCGACGGCCGAATCCGGGCGACGCGTCAGACAACCATTTTCGTTTCGCTGCGACAAACTAATGAGACCTGCCGGCTACTGAGCGCTGCCGGAATTCTGCCGATGGTGGGTTTGTAGCGGCGAGATCTCGTGTCGCAAACCTGCCTCCGCCTGATTCATACGTTGATCCCCGCGGGCAAGCGCACGACGGCCGTCCCAACTCCAGACTCGTCGACGGGCCTCCTGCGCGTACTTCGTCTCTTGAAGCTTGCGGAAGTTCAGATACACGAGCTGAGCCAACCGTGCCGGACGCCAAAACACCTGATCAATCGGGAGAGTATGCGTCTTTTCGTACAGCGTGCCGGCGGTTGTCCCCGAGGGCTCCGATACGGCCTCAGGCACATCCACGCGCAGGGAAATGATCGTCTCCAGGCGCGTGTAAAAGGCTTTCCTCGACTCCTCATCGGGGAACACAGGCTTTTTCGCCACCATCATGGCGTCACGCCAGTACGTCCCGGGAATCGTTTTCCGCCACGAGACTTGTTCACGGTGTGATTCCACCAGTTCGAGACCGACATAGGCACACATCGATGGCCACGAATCGGGATAGAAGCGCCAACAATCCAAGGGATACCTGTGGGGAAAACCGGTAGAAGGCGCGATCATCGCGACCAAACCACCTTCAGCGAGGACCCTCGCCACCTCGGCCAGGGTGATCCAGAAGTAAGGGTTGTGTTCGAGCATCTGTCCCGAGACGACAACATCGAAGGACTCGGAATCGAACTCATTCCAACAGAATGAATCAGCGGGGACCACGTCAACGTTGGCACCCGGTTCAACATCCAAACCGACATAACGAAACTCTGAAGACGAAAAAAGAGATCGATAGCTCAGGGAACCAGGGGGGGAGCCCGAACCGACGTCGAGCACCCTTATTTGGTCCGCGGGGGAAGGCTGGATATACGTGCATTTGAATGCCCGCATCTTTTCGAAAGACGCTTCGTGCATTTAAATCCACCCCCTCTTTGAGGACTGTGTTGCTCGCAAGTTGGACATGAGAAGTGCTGCTGCTGCCTGCCAGACCCCGATGCTCTCCGATGCTCTCCGACGCTCTACGAGGCCAAGCCCCGCACGATGGCGACCATCTTCTCCCCGCACTCGGTCGGGTTCTGCGCCACCTCCACCCCTGCGGCCGAGAGCGCATCCATCTTGGCCTGCGCCGTACCCTGGGAGCCCGAGATGATTGCACCGGCATGCCCCATTTTGCGACCCGGGGGCGCGGTGACCCCCGCGATGTAGGCCGCGACGGGCTTGGTCATGTTGGCCGCGATGAACTCCGCCGCGCGCTCCTCCTCGGAGCCTCCGATCTCCCCGATCATCATCACCGCCTTGGTCTCGGGGTCGTCCTCGAAGGCGCGCAGGCAGTCGATGAAGTTCGTGCCCGGGACCGGGTCGCCGCCGATCCCGACACACGTCGTCTGGCCGATGCCCTGCTGCGAGAGCTCGTGCAAGGCCTGGTAGGTGAGCGTGCCCGAGCGCGACACAATCCCCACCGGTCCCCCGGCCAGCGCGATGTCGCCCGAGGTGATGCCGATGTTGCACTTGCCCGGGCTGATGATGCCCGGGCAGTTCGGCCCGAGCAGGCGGGTACCCGGGAACTCTTCGACCAGACGGTTGTACGCCACCGCCTCGTCCTGAGCGGGGATGCCCTCGGTGATGCAGACGATGAAGGCGATGCCGGCCTCGGCCGCCTCCACGATGGCATCGGCCGCCCCGCGGGGCGGTACCGAGATGAACGACGCCGTTGCCCCGGTCTCCCTCACCGCCTCGGCCACCGACGCATACACCGGAATGCCCTCGATCTCCTCACCCCCGCGCTTGGGATTGGTCCCGCCCACCACCTTGGTGCCGTAGGCCTTGTTGCGTAGACCGTGGAAGAGGCCCTGGCTCGTGGGGCTGATGCCCTGGATCACGACCGTGGTGGTCTCGTCGACGAAGATGCTCATGCTGTCCTCTCTGTGGTGTGGGTCGGGTCTGCTTCGTCGCCCGGGCCCTCAGGCCTGGGACAGGGCGACGGCGCGCCGGGCGGCTTCGAGCATGGTGGGCTCGGCGATCAGGGTCGGCGACAGGTGGTCTGCGAGGAGAGCCCGCCCCGCCTCGGCGTTGGTGCCGTCGAGGCGCATGACGACCGGAGAGTTCAAGGTGACCCGGCTCATGGCCTCGACGATCCCCTTGGCCACCTCGTCCACCCTCGTGATTCCGCCGAAGATGTTCACGAAGATCGACTTGACGGCCGGGTCGGCGTTGATCACCTCCAGCGCGGCGGCCATCACGTCGGCGTTGGCCCCACCTCCGATGTCGAGGAAGTTGGCCGCCTCGCCGCCGACCTGGGTCACCACGTCGAGAGTCGACATGGCCAACCCCGCACCGTTGGCGATGATGCCCACCGTCCCCGAGAGACCGATGTAGTTGAGGCCCTTCTCCTTGGCCATCTTCTCCCTGGGGTCGATGTCGCTGTCGTCCGCGTACTCCTCCCACTCGGGGTGACGGAACGACGCGTTCTCGTCCAGCGTGACCTTGGCGTCGAGAGCGTGGACCTTGCCCTGGGGGGTGAGGATGAGCGGGTTGATCTCGGCCAGGTCACAGTCGCCCTCGACGTAGCAGTGGTACAGGCGCACGAGCAGGGTGGCCGCCTGCTCCCGGGCCTCGGGGTCGAGCTCGGCCCGGTCCACCCACTCGCGCGCGGACTCTTCGGTCAGGCCCTGGGTGGGGTCGATGTGGATCCTGGCGATGGCGTCCGGATTGGTGCTCGCGACCTCTTCGATCTCGACGCCGCCCTCGGCCGAGAGCATCCCGAGGTGCAGTTTCGCCTGTCGGTCGAGGGTGAAGCTGGCGTAGTACTCCTTGTCGATGTCGGACGCGTGCTCCACCCAGACCCGCTTCACCACGTGACCCTTGATGTCGAGGCCGAGGATGTTGTTGGCATGGAAGCGGACTTCGTCCGCGTCGGCGGCCAGCTTGACCCCGCCCGCCTTGCCTCGCCCGCCCACCTTCACCTGCGCCTTGACCACGACGGGGTAACCCGCCGAGTCGGCCTGCTCGACCGCCTCGTCCACCGTGTCGGCCACCCCTCCGGGCGAGGTCGGGATGCCGAACCGGGCGAAGTACTGCTTGCCCTGGTATTCGTAGAGATCCACTTCGGTGCTGTCTCCTTGTGTCGGTGTCGATGTCGGTGTCGATGTCGGTGTCGATGTGCGGTGTCGATGTCGGCGGTGTCGGTGTCTCGTCGCGCTGTGGTCCTAAAGGTGACGGCGAGGCGGCATCCGCCCGGCCCCAGGCCCACGCTGGGTCAGACCTCGAGCGCCTCCTCGCGCGCGTCAAGTGCGTCGGCCAGCCACGATCCGATCGAGTCGAGCGGCGCCCCTGGTGTGAACACCTGGGCGACCCCGTGCTCCTTGAGGACCGGGATGTCAGCCTGCGGGATGATCCCTCCAACGATGACGAGCACGTCGCCCCGGCCCGCCTCCTCCAGCGCGGCGACCACTCTGGGCACCAGGGTGAGGTGGGCTCCGGAGAGGAGCGAGAGACCGACGGCGTCGGCGTCCTCCTGCACGACCGCCTGAACAACCTGCTCAGGGGTCTGATGAAGGCCGGTGTAGACCACCTCGAACCCGCTGTCGCGCAGGGCGCGGGCGATGACCTTGGCGCCCCGGTCGTGACCGTCGAGACCCGGTTTGGCCACGACCACCCTGTAGGGACGTTTCATGACGGCCCAAGGATATGGACGCCGTCGGTCCCGACGCCAGACCGGGCCGGGAAGGCCCGGGACGTCCGACCGGTCTTTTCGGGGGCTGGTCGTCCCGGCCCCAGGCAGTCCGAGTTCGCTACCACAGCGAGTCCTGCTCCAATCGCTCCCGCCCGTCGCACCATCACTGCCGACGATCCGTCCCTTCGGTCGTTCTCGAGGGTGTCGTCCCAGTCGCGACCACGTGCCTCGTGGTCGGGCGCCGACGGCATCTTTGCCTCGCCGACCTGCGTGCCGGCGTCAGGTTGCTATCGGAGGTCCGAGACTGATGGCCACAGCGACAGGTCGAGTTCGGGCCAATCCTCTGCCAGCAGCTTGATCTCCTCGCGGAAGATCTCGAGGGCGGCGTCGTACACCTCCCCGCGGAGGTCGAGCGTTTCGCCACGCGCAACTCCCATGGGTTGGTGGAGTTCGTCGGGAACGAAGTCGGGGTCGAGACCAACGAAGCGATACGTGCGCGCGAGCTCTCGTTCCGGTTCCTTGATGCAGCGCTCCAGCTGGAGGACGAGGATCTGCTGGCGCGGGAATTGCTGTAGAACGCGACGTAGTTGCGTCCCATAGCGCCCTCGCTCGATCCCCTCAATCAGGAGCCTGGGCTCGACTGAGCCGTAACGGCGGATGTAGCGACGGAGGTTGGAAATCAGCCGGGGCATGGGATCGCGCAGGTTGACCAGCAGGCGTGCTTCCGGAGCCGCCTTCCGGAGTCGAGCTGGGGTCCAGGGGTCCATCATGTAGCGAGGCGTCCACTCGCCGGTGACCATGCCGGGAGGTCGGGGGAAGTACTGGTGGTACCGCTTGATGGCGTCTTCGTCGAATACCTTGTTCCACCCGTGCTGAAAGTAGTGCAGCTCCTTGCGATCAGAGCGAACGGCGTCGGGGTGGCTGTACAGCTGATGGCACCACCAGCCGGTGCCCGACTTCATCGTACCTATCCCGACGAACGTAGGAGGCCCCAACTCCCAGTCGGGCGGGCATGGCGGTGGTGGCAGCGGCGGGTCGAGCACAAGCTGCCTTGGGTACTCCCCGGGAGGCCTTTTCCGGGCATCTTGCTTGGAATCCTTCTTCGCCATACCCTCTATTCGCTGTACGAAGGCTCGCACCGATCCCCCTCTCACGGTCGGAAAGACTAGCGGGAGGCGCCAGGCCCCTCTCGGCGACTTTCAGCGCGCGAGGAGAACGCGATCCCACTGAGATCTCCGACGGCGCCCGCGGCCAGCACGCATCGGTCCGAATCGTCAGTCGTTCTCCACCGCGTCGTCCCGGTAGGCGACGACGTGCTCGTGATCGGGCGCCAATTGCATCATGCCTCGCCCACCCAAATTCATAGGTGACTCAGTCGGGCTGAGACCCACGCAGACGAATCGGGTGCTGGGGATCAAGCCGGTATGAGAGCCGCATGAACGTCTTCGAAGCTTCCAGCGCACCCCTCATCGCCGTAACCCTCGCTCTCTGGCTCAATCTCCGACCCGTGGCTTGCGTGGGCTCATACCAGTAGTTCTGGTGGTCCCCGCTGAAGACTTCCGCACCTTCGACCGTGTAGTAATACAGCGCTATCGATCGCCGAACGTCGGCGTTCTCGGATATGGGTTTCACACCATGGACCGAGCGATGATCGGTGGAGAAAATCACACAGGTGCCGTAACTCGGTCCAACTGAGACGGCGGGCTGATCGACGCCGAGGTTGAACAAGCTGACTTCGCCACCGTCGCCCCGCTTCCAGTTCGGGTTCAAATAGACGAGCAGGTTCGCTCGCCGAAAGAGCTTGAGATGTGGATGAATGTGAAAATCGGTATGGGGTGACAGCCTTCCGCCCGGCAAGCTGAACTGAAGGCCGCCACCATGGAGAAACGGATCGGGGAGAAGGTTCGGAATTCCCGTCAGCGTTGACAAGGCTCCGAGGAATCGCGGTTGGGATAGCTCATCGATCATGTCGCGGAGTAATGGCGGGATCAGCTCGATGTCGCGGCAACTCGACTTCCCGGGCTGATATGGACCCGTCCCCGTCCGATCGATCCAACCCTCCCACGCCGGATCTGGGAACGCCTTCACCACATCCTCAGGAGGGGCCAGTACGAAGTCCTCGAGAACCGCGTGCGGGAATGGCTCAGCCAGCCGATAGCGCTGGTCGGCCCCGGGCCCCTCTAATCGAGACAAATCGAAAAGTCGCATGGTCTTAGAGGTTGTCACAACGCCACGGGCAAGCGCACGTGGATCGGCCGGTCATTGCACCGTCGCGACACCTAGTGGATCCCACCCTGAGTCCGTCCCTCGACCGCCGGCGAGCCAACGCCGGGTCGCGGACGTTCGACCCGGCCGCAGTGCGTCGGATGATGGACGAAGCGGGACACGACCTGTCCGTCGGGGGTCCGGAGCGGGCCGGTCAGGCGTTGGCGCCGGACTCGAGCGAGTGAATCTCGACCGCTTCACCGGCGGGGTGGTCCACCTCCATTACCCGCATAGGCCGCTGGCGGCTGTCCCCGCGCCTCTTCGCCCTCGCCCTCGCCCTCGACCGACGGCGCCGGCTCAGGCCCGCCGCAGAGGCGTGGCCGAGAGCAGCAGGTTCTTCTTTCCCACCGAGTCGAACTTGACCGTCGCCTGCGCCCGCGAGCCCTCACCCTTGGCGGCGAGCACGACGCCATGCCCCCAGTGGTCGTGGACGACTTCGTCACCGGGGGACAGTTCGAGGTCCTCTGCACCGGTGCTGCCGCGTGACCCCGACCGCCGGCCGGCCGACGCCGCCGCCAGCGGGACCGCCGGCGCGAACGTCGCCCCTCGGAGGTGTTCGTCCGCCGAGAGCGTCTCGTAGCCCGTCCCCTTCCGGGGCGAGCCCAAGCCGACATCGTCGACCAGGTGCGAGGGCACCTCACCCACGAAGCGGCTCGGCATGGCCGGTTGGGTCCGGCCCCACGTCGTGCCGCGACCACGCATGCGAAATCGCCAGGTGGCGCCGGGCCCGCGTGATGCCCACGTAGAAGAGCCGACGCTCCTCCTCGAGCTCGCTCGGCTCGGAGAGCGACCGGAAGTGCGGGAAGATCCCCTCCTCCAGCCCGACGACGAAAACGGCCGGGTACTCCAGGCCCTTCGCCGTGTGCAGCGTCATCAGGGAGACCCGGGTGCCGTCGCTGTCGAGCTCGTCGGAGTCCGCGACGAGCGCCACCGTCTCTAGGAAGCCGGTGACGTCGTCGAACTCGCTGGCCTGCGTGGCGAGCTCGGCCAGGTTCTCTATGCGCCCGTCGGCCTCGTGGGTGTGCTCGGCCACCAGTTCGGCCAGGTAGCCGGTGCGGTCCGCGACCAACTGCACGAAGTCGGCGGGGTTGACCGTCTGGACCAGTGGGCGCAGCTCCGCCAGCGTCCTCGACAGCTGCTCGGCCCCCTTGAGCGCCTTGCCGGAGAGCCCGACCTCAGCGGCCCGGTCGATCGCCTCGGTGAAGGGGACCACGTTCACCTGCGCCCAGGCGGCCATGCGGGCGACCGACGCGTCGCCGATGCCGCGCTTGGGGACGTTGACGATCCGCCGGGCCGAGATCTCGTCGTCGGGGTTCGCCAGCACCCGGACGTAGGCCAGGATGTCCTTGACCTCGCGGCGGTCGTAGAAGCGGGCACCGCCCACGACCTTGTAGGGGATGCCGCTGAACTTCATGGACGTCTCGAGCGGGAGGCTCTGCGCGTTGGTCCGGTAGAAGACGGCGACGTCGCCCCACGACAGCCCCTCCGAGGCGTGCAGCCGGAGTATCTCGCCGGAGACCCACGACGCCTCGTCGCGCTCGTCCTCCGCCCGGTAGCGCTTGACCGGCCCCCCGGAGTCGCCGACCGTGAAGAGCTCCTTGGGCTGGCGGCCGATGTTGTTCGCGATGACGGCGTTGGCCGCGTCGAGGATGGTCTGGGTGGAACGGAAGTTCTGCTCCAACATGATGGTCGTCACGTTGGGGAAGGCGCGCTCGAACTCCAAGATGTTGCGGATGTCGGCCCCGCGCCAGCGGTACACCGACTGGTCGGAGTCGCCGACCACGCACACGTTCCCGTGGCCCTGGCCGAGGAGCTTGACGATCTCGTTCTGCGCGTGGTTCGTGTCCTGGAACTCGTCGACGAGGATGTGCTGGAACCGCTCCTGGTAGGACGCCCGCACGTCGTCGAAGGCCTGCAACAGGTTGGCGGTGATCATCAAGAGGTCGTCGAAGTCGAGCGCGTTGGCCGCGTGCAGCCGGGCCTGGTACTGCGCGTAGACGTCCACGATGCGCTTGCGGAACGGGTCGGACCCACCCCGTGCCTCCTCGCGGAAGGACTCGAAGTCCACCAGCTCGGACTTGGCCTGGCTGATCACCCCCTGCACCGCCCGCGCCGGCAACCGCTTCTGGTCGAAGCCGAGCTCGGCGGTGATCACCTCGACCAGGCGGCGCGAGTCGGTGTCGTCGTAGACGGTGAAGCTCGAGCGGAATCCCAACCGGTCGGCGTTGGCGCGCAGTATGCGCAGGCAGGCCGAGTGGAAGGTCGACACCCACATCTTCTCGGCGGGCGGCCCGACGAGTTCGGCCACGCGGGTTCGCATCTCGCCGGCGGCCTTGTTGGTGAAGGTGATGGCGAGGACGCCCCACGGGGGGGCGTCACCCGTCGCCAGCAGGTGGGCGATGCGCCGGGTCAGCACCCGGGTCTTGCCCGAGCCCGCCCCGGCCACAATCAGGAGCGGGCCGCCGCGGTGCTCGACGGCGGCGCGCTGGGGCAGGGTGAGATCGTCGAGCAGGGCCGAGGGCCTGCCCACGAAGGCCCCCGCCCCGGTCGCCGTGCGCCGATTCCAGCGCGGGGACGGGCGAGGGCCCTCCTCGTCTTCGTACTCGTCCTCGGCCTCGGGGTCGTGCACCTCGGCCGCGGCGGCCGCCCCCGCCCCCTCGTCGGATCCGTCGAAGAGCGTCGCCTGCTCCTCGCTCGGTGGCGCGGTGGCCATCGGGTCGCCGGCCCCCGGCGCCACGGTCACTCCCACTCGATGGTCCCGGGCGGCTTCGACGTCACGTCGAGCGCCACCCGGTTGACGCCTTCGACCTCGTTGATGATGCGCGAGGCGATGCGCTCAATCAGTTCGTAGGGCAGGCGGGCCCAGTCCGCCGTCATGGCGTCGTCGCTCGTGACGGCGCGGATCACGATGGGGTAGGCGTAGGTGCGCCCGTCTCCCATCACCCCGACGGTGCGCACGGCCGGCAGGACGGCGAAGCTCTGCCAAAGGTCGCGGTACAGGCCCGCGCGTCGGATCTCCTCGACCACCACGGCGTCGGCGTGGCGCAGGATCTCGGCCCGCTCGGGCGTCACCTCCCCGATGATGCGCACCCCGAGTCCGGGCCCGGGGAAGGGCTGGCGCCAGACGATCTCGTGCGGCAGCCCGAGCTCCTCGCCGACGGCCCGCACCTCGTCCTTGAACAGCAGCCGCAACGGTTCGACCAGCTCGAAGGCCAGGTCGTCGGGCAACCCGCCCACGTTGTGGTGCGACTTGATGTTGGCCGCCGTGTCACTACCGGACTCGATCACGTCGGGGTAGAGCGTCCCTTGCACCAGGAAACGCGGTCCGGCTGCGGTTCCGCTGCGGCCGGCGGGGACGGATCCATCCGACCCCGTTCCGAGGTCGCGCGCCACCTCCTCGAAGATCCGGATGAACAGCTCGCCGATGATCTTGCGCTTGCGCTCGGGGTCGGTCACCCCCGCCAGCGCGGTGAAGTAGCGGTCGGCCGCCTTCACGTGGACGAGGTCGATCTTGAACTGGCGCCGGAACGTGTCCTCGACCTGGTCCGCCTCACCGGAGCGCATCAGGCCGGTGTCGACGAAGACGCAGGTCAGCTGGTCGCCGACCGCCTTGTGCACCAGCGCCGCGGCCACCGCCGAGTCGACCCCGCCACTCAGCGCGCAGAGCACCCGGTCGGACCCGACCTGGTCCCGCACCGCCGCCACCTGCTGCTCGATGATGGACACGTGGGTCCACCCCGGGGCGCACCCGCACACGTCCATGAGGAAGTGGTCGAAGAGCTCGCTCCCCCGTTCGGTGTGCACCACCTCGGGGTGGAACTGCACCCCGAAGAGGCGGCGTTCGGGGTCGTGCATGGCCGCCACCGACGCCCCCGGGCTGGTCGCGGTCGCCACGAAGCCCGCCGGCACCTCGGTGATGGCGTCGCCGTGGCTCATCCACACGCCCGAGGTCGACGGCCAATCGGGGCACAGGGGCGAGGCCGCGCTCAGGGTCAGCTCCGTGCGCCCGTATTCGCCCTGCCCCGTACGCGAGACCGTGCCGCCGAGCTGGAGGGCCATGAGCTGGGCGCCGTAACAGAGCCCGAGGATCGGGATGCCGAGGTCGTAGACGGCGGGATCGATGCTGGGGGCGGGGGTTTCGTAGACCGACTTCGGACCGCCGCTGAAGATGATCCCCTTCGGCGCGCGGGACCGCATCTCGGCGGCGCTCATCGTGGGTGAGACGATCTCGGAGTAGACGTGCGCCTCGCGCACCCGGCGGGCGATCAGGCGGGCGTACTGCGCCCCGAAGTCGACGACGAGGACGGTGTCGGTCACCGACTCCTTCTTAATGGCCCATCCCGACGCCCTGGGACCGCTGGAAGAACTTCCCCTCGGTCTGCAACGACGGGGCCACCATGACCTCGGCCTTCTGGAACTCCTTCACCGTCTCGTAGCCGCAGGTGGCCATGGCGGTCCGCAGCGCACCGAAGAGGTTCATCCGGCCGTCGTTCTCGTGGGCCGGGCCGAGCAGGATCTCGCGCAGGCTGCCCCGCACCGACGTGCGCACCCTCGCCCCCCGGGGCAACGTCGGGTGGAAGGTGGCCATGCCCCAGTGGAATCCCCTCGCCGGGGCCTCGAAGGCGGAGGAAAGCGGGGAGCCGAGCATGACCGCGTCGGCCCCGCAGGTGATGGCCTTGGCGATGTCTCCTCCCTTGGACATCCCGCCGTCGGCGATGACGTGGACGTACACCCCGGTCTCGTCGAGGTGGCGCATGCGGGCGCCGGCCACGTCCACGATGGCGGTGGCCTGGGGCACGCCGAGGCCGAGCACGCCGCGGGTGGTGCAGGCGTTGCCCGGCCCGACACCGACGAGGACTCCGACCGCGCCGGTGCGCATCAGGTGAAGTCCGGCCTGGTAGGACGCGCACCCGCCCACGATGATGGGGATGTCGAACTCGCGGATGAAGCGCTTCAGGTTCAGCGGCTCGGACGTCTTCGACACGTGCTCGGCCGAGACGACCGTCCCCTGAATCACCAGGAGGTCGAGCTCTGCCGCCAGGATGGCGGCCGCCAGTGCCTGCGTGCGCTGAGGCGTGACCGACGCCGCCGTGGTGATGCCGGCCTCCTTCATCTGGCGGATGCGCGCCGTCACCAGCTCCGGGACGATGGGCTCCTGGTACATCTGCTGCATGCGGGCCGTGGCCTTGTCGTCGTCGAGCTCGCGGATCTCGTCGAAGAGGGACGTCGGGTCCTCGTAGCGGGTCCAGAGGCCCTCGAGGTTCAACACGCCGAGACCGCCCAGACGCCCCAGCTCAATCGCCGTGGTCGGGCTCATCACCCCGTCCATCGCGGCGCCGAGCAGGGGCAGATCGAAGCTGTAGGCGTCGATCTCCCACGAGATGTCGACGTCCTCGGGGTCCCGCGTGCGCCTGCTCGGGACGATCGCGATGTCGTCGAATCCGTAGGCCTGTCGACCCGATTTGAAGATGCCGATCTCGATGTCTGCCACTGGCTGCGCCCTCCGGCATTCGTGGGCCGGCAGGCCACCCACCATGCCGGCTGTCTGTGCGACTGAAAATTCGAACAAATTCGAACGCCGGACCGACGTGCCGACGATCCCCCACTCTACTCTCCGGGTCTGTCGGTTCAGGCCCATCGGGCGCCCGGTCGGACGTCGCCCGCCGTCCTGGGCCTCCCCGTGCGCGAGACTCCTATGGTGCCCGAGCCCGACCAGGCCACGGGGCAAGGCGGACTTGACCCGAACACCAGTGACGATCACCGCGCGGTCGAGCGCGGCATGCGGGCCCTGCTGGCGCGCCGCGACGCCGAGCTGGCGGGCGGTGCCGCTGCCGTGGGCTGGAAGATCGGGTTCAACACCCCCGCCATTCAGGCGCACTTCGGCCTGAGCGACCCCGTCGTCGGCTACCTGACCGATACCGGGGTGACCCCGGACGGCGCCACGGTGACCCTGGCCGGCTGGACGGCGCCGGCCGTCGAGGTGGAGCTGGCGCTGCGAGTCGGAGAGGACGGCGGCGTCGCCGGCGTCGGCCCGGCCCTCGAGCTCGTGGACCTCGACATGCCCGTCGCCGACATCGAGCCGGTGCTCGCCGCCAACATCTGCCAGCGCGGGGTCGTGTTCGGGGAGGAGGTCCCGGGAGTGGACCACTCGAGCGTCGCCGTCGCCGTGACCAAGGACGGCGCGCTCGTGGCCGAGGGCCACCCGGAGGAGGACCCGGCTGAGACGGTCGGCTTCGTCCATCGCTTCCTGTCCGACCACGGGGCCGCGCTGGCGCCCGGGGACCGGATCATCGCCGGTTCGATGGTGGCCCCGATCGCCGTCGCGCCCGGAGACGAGCTGAGGGTCGAGTTCGGCCCGCTCGGCGTCCTCAGTGTGCGCTTCGTCTGACGCCATCGAGGGGCCGGTCGGTTTCGTGCCGCCGCGGTCCTGATGCGGTTCCGGCGGAGCACGCACACCGAGGCGGCGCCCCCACGAGGGGTGTACTCCTGCGTCGTCGACGCCGACCCCCGCTTCCACCTCGAAGCGCTCCGGTGGTACGCCACCTTGAACCGGGTCGTGGGCGTCGACCCGGCACATCTCGTCGTTCACGCCGTCGGCGGTTCGGAGACCGGGATGCTGGACTACCTGCGCGGCCGCGGCGTCGAGGTGGTGGACGTCGAGACCTTCGACGTGCGCTCACCGCACTGCAACAAGATCTCGGGCGCGGTCAGCCTCGCCCACCACGGCGTTGACGGGGTCGCCGTGCTCACCGACACCGACATGGCCTTGGTCGAGGACGCCCGGCTGATCGCCCTGGGCGCGAATGACGTCGGCTTCCGCCCCGTCGGCTCCGGGAACCCTCCGTTGCACGTCCTGGAGAAACTGTTCAGGGCCGCCGGTGTCGAGATCCCCCGACGTGTGCCCATCGACCTCGCGTCCAGGCGCGGTGAGCGCACGCTGTCCGGCCACGGGAACGGCGGCCTCTACGCCGTGCCCGGCGCGCTCCTCCCGACGCTCGCGGCCGCCTGGGAGCGCTGGGCCCGCTGGGTCCTCGACCACCACGACCTGCTCGAGACGTGGTCCGTCTTCGTCGACCAGGTCGCCATGACCCTGGCCCTGGCCGAAGGGAGGATCCATCCACGCCCGCTTGGACTGGAGTGGAACTTCCCCACGAACAACCCCAAGCGGATCCCGGCGCGCCCGCCGGAGCCGGCCGCCCTCCACTACAAGGACAACGTCGCCGCGGCGGGTCTCCTCGGGCCGTCAGGGTCGCCTGTCGTCGACGGACGGATCGCTCTCGCCAACGAGGCGATCGCACAGGTGTGGGCGGAGGTGTTCCCCACGGGCGCTTGACCCCACCGGCCGCGCCGCTCCGTCAACCCGCCGGATGCGCTGCGGCTCCGCTCCGTCCCTTCAGTACGATCCTCAACTCAGTACGATCCTCAACAATTCATAGATCATGCGCGCCGTCGCGCCCCAGATCATCTCGCCCGACACCTCGAAGAACCATATGGGAACGGACCCCTCCGCGTTCCCCGAAGGGCGCGGCCCGGAACGCTCCAACGCTCTTCGTGGAAGACGTCGGGGTCGGCCAGTTCGGCCAGCGAGACGTCGAAGACGCGCTCGACCTCTTGAGGGCTCGGGGTCAGAGTCGGCCGTCGCTCGACCGTGGCCAGCACCGGCATGATCAGGGAGGCCGACACCATCGTCATGACGGGGTGGATCCAGCCCACCACGGTGACGAGTGCGGGGTCCAGCGCGATCTCCTCGCGGGCTTCGCGTAGCGCGGCGGCGGTGGCGTCTTCTCCCGCGTCGATCCTTCCTCCCGGGAAGCTGACCTCACCCCGATGTGTCCGCATCGCCGTCGAGCGCCTCGTCAGGATCACGCGAGTCTCCCCGAGCTCCTCGAACATCGCGACCAGTACCCCGGCGTTCACGTCCCGGGCGGTGGCTGCTCCGACGCCGTCGGACGGAGTGATCGGAACGAGCAGCTGGTCGGCGCCCGGGTCGGCGGGCACCGGCCCGCGCTGGCCGATCGACCCGAGCGCTGCCAGCACGCGGTCAATCGAGATACCGGTCCGCTCGACCTCGGGCAACCCCTCCCAGGGTGGAGCGGCTCCGGGCCGCCACGAGGGCGGTCGGGGAATGACCTGGGGAGGAACGGGACGTGGCAACCCCGGCACGCTATCGCCAACGTCGATCGCGGCGGCCGGGCTTCGCCCGACTTCTGCGGCGGACACCAGAGGGACGGGCAAGGGGCACGCCCTCGGTCCTCTCGAGTTTTTCGACTGGTGGGAGAAACTCGCCTACCCTGTCCCGCTAACTCCAGTGCTGTTGAAGGGGCAACGTGGCAAAGAGGAAACGAGGCGCTCTCACCTGGTTTACGGCAAACGCTCGACTCTGGCTGGACCAAAGACCGGTCGCTCATTTCCTGCATATCGGCAAGGCAGCGGGCACGGCGGTGACGTTTGGGCTGAAGCAAGCTGATGGCCTCGGCGAAGTACCGGCTCATAAGGCATCCGCACAACATCGGTCTGCCCAACATACCGGAGAGCGACTACTTCTTCTTCTGTGTGCGTGATCCGATCGACCGCTACGCCAGCGGTTTTCTCCACAGAGAGTTGCAGGGCCAACCGCGATTCTCGGTTCCGTGGAGTGAGGCGGAAGCAAAGGCCTTCGCGCGATTTCCGTCACCCGACGCTCTGGCCGTTGCGCTGAGTGCGGGTGGCACCGAGCAACAGGAAGCCGAAGCGGCGATGCGGGACATTCAACATGTGCGCTCCTCGTACTGGGATTGGTTCAAGAACCCCGACTACTTCAAGAGCAGGGCGGATCACATCCTCTGGATCGGACAGACGGAGTCCCTGGACATGAAACCGCTCGCGACGGCCCTCGGCCTGGAAAGGGCAGAGCCGCCGACAGACCCGCTGCGGGCGAACGTCACCCCACGGCCGAAACCGGTCCTGTCGGACCTTGCGCGGCAGAACCTCCGGGAATGGTACGCAAAGGATTACATGTTTCTCGAACTTTGCGCCGAACTGAGTGTGGGACGCGATTGGGTGATTCGGGCCGCCAAGACAACGGTCGAAACTTCGTAAGTCGGGTCATGAGCCAGAGGCCGTTTGCTCTTAAGAATGAGGACGCCCTCACATTGGCGCGGGTTGCACGGAAATCCCGCCCTCCCCGTTGGCTTCATTCTCCTGTTGCGTCTCTACGACATCACTGAGTCACACCTACGAAATCGTTGGGTGGCAACGCTGCGGCGTCACGCCGCATGAAAACGCGTGGCTTCGTGCGATGACCCTCCGGGGTCTCCCGGCCTCCCGAAAACTCAGGAGCCGAACGCGTACCCGTGCCGCTCGATGAGCAGCGCATCGCGTTCGGCCACCAACCGGCGCGAGCCCTCGTCGTAGTAGTCGGTGTAGGGCCGGTGCTCGGAGCGGTTCACGGCGATCTCGGTGCGCTCCCGCAGTGCCCGTTCCAGGACGTCGTCGACCCGGTAGCCCGCCTGGCGCACGGCCTCGAGTAGATCATCGGCCAGGCGCTCCATCCGGATGAAGGCGTCCGGCAGCCAGTCGGCAGCCGCCGTCGAGCGGAGCTCGGCCGGGGTGGAGGCGCGGAGCACCGATTCGAGGTCGCCGGAGTAGAGGCGGCAGTACCGGTAGGTGGCGTAGCCGGCGACGTGTCGGAGCCCACTGGCGCCGTAGGGTGCTTCGAGCTGGCCCGCCCGGCGAGTTTCGTGCACCTTCGACAACCAGCTCCGGAACCTCTCCGGGGTGAGAGGCTCGGCGTACGTCGACCGCCAGTCGGCCGTCGGCTTCCTGAGCTCGGCCAGCAGCGGGCCGGGGCGAGGGAGAGCGCGCGAGGCCCGCCGGAGGTGACGCTGCGTGAGCCGCTGGTGCAGGCCTCCTTCGCCCCGGCTACCGAAAGACCACAGGGACACGTAGTAGTCCCACGGGTTGCGCACCGAGCCGACGACGAACCGGTCGCGGCAGTCCGCCGGCAGGAGACCGTGCTTGGGGTAGCGGTGTTCGGCTCCGAACAAGTCGACCAGGATTGAGCCGATGAGGGTGGAGGCCGTCTTCTGGAGTTCAAGATAGACCAGCTTCTCGGAGACGACCGGCACCTCGGTAGTACAACACAGCGGCCTTCCGGCTTCGGCGTTCGAAGCGACCTCGACCTGGCGGCGCCCGCCAGCATCCCAGACACCCGCGGCACCAGAACGGTCCGTGGCGGCATGCTGGTGCCTCGCTACGCTCGCGGCTCGGTGACCAAGACCTCCCCCACGGGCGATGACCTCCCCCCACGAGCCATGACCACGCCGGCGGAACTCCAGGCTCAGGCGGACCAGCTGCTGTGGTACCACACGATCGACCTCGGACAAGGTGTCGTGACCAAGGGCATCGGGGTCCAGCCAACCGGGTCCGAGATCCTCCCCGACGTTTCTGGGAAGAGCGTCCTCGACATCGGCGCTTGGGACGGGAAGTTCTCCTTTCTGGCCGAGGGGGCCGGCGCGACCCGGGTCGTGGCCCTCGACCACTACGCCTGGGGAGTCGACCTCGCCGCTCGAGGCGCCTACTGGAACGAGTGCATTGCCGCCGGAATCCTTCCGGACCAATCGCGCGACGAAACAGAGTTTTGGCAGCCCGACCTTCCGGGGCGCCGTGGCTTCGAGTTCGCGGCCCACGCCCTGGGTTCGAAGGTGGAGCCGGTGGTGGCCGACTTCCAGAAGGTCGATCTGGACCAGCTCGGGCAGTTCGACGTGGTGCTCTACCTCGGCGTGCTTTACCACATGAAGGAGCCGCTCACCTGCCTCGAGCGCGTGCGCTCGGTCACCAAGGAGGTGGCGGTGATTGAGACGGAGGCGGTTCACATACAAAACCTCGAGCACGAGGTCTTGCTCCAGTTCCATGCCGGCAGCACGCTGCGCACGGATTTCGGCAACTGGTACGTGGTCACCATCGCCGCGTTGCGCAACCTTTGCCTGGCGGCCGGGTTCTCGGAGGTCCGCACCGTGCACGGACCGCCCGAGGAAGTGCCCGAGCCCCGGCCGCCGTTCAACGTGCGTCTCGGGCGCCGGTTGGCCGGCATCGCGCCGCCTGGCCCCTCGGCGCCGAGCGAGAACTACCGCGCCATCGTCTACGCCTACGTCTGAGCCACGGAGAACGTCCGCTCGCCGCCATCAGGCCGCGGGAACCCGCCAAGCTCAGGACGCGCGCCCAGAACTTGCCGGGGAGTCAAGGGAAGAAGACGCGCTCTCCGAGAGACCCCGAGAGACGGCCGAGGCGGACGCCAGCCGCGCGCACCCATTGCTGACGGATGTCGGCGCGTCCGAGCCGGGGTAGCGACAGGATCAACCAGGCCCAAGATCTCGCCGTCCCCGCGAGATCCCGGGTCGCCCCTTGTGCACGGTAGCGCCGGTACAGATTTGGTCCTGACCTCCCGTAGGCGAGGGCACGAGCAAAAACCCCTCGAAGATCTGTGCGCTCGCGTTTCGCCACGACCGCCGACTCAATCACGGCGAATCGGTATCCCGCGAGCTGCAGTCGCCAGCAGAAGTCGATGTCCTCGCCCACGAACAAGACCTCGTCGAACCCGCCGACGGCCGTGAACGCTTCCCGACGGACGGCCAGGTTGGCCGCGAGGCCCGCCGGAAGGAAACCGAGCTGGCTCGTGGCCGCAGGAACCGGTTCACCCTTGACCGCATCGTTCAGAGAGTGGAGGTCGAAGACCCCGGCAACCACGTCCGCATCGGCCAGGGCGGTGACACACGCGTTCAACCAACCCGGCTGGACGACATCGTCGGAGTCGCAGAACGCCAGAAACTCACCCCGCGCCGCCCCCACTCCCACGTTGCGGGCCGCAGCCGGTCCGCCTCTGGCCGAGGCGTCGATCACTCGGACGGCTGGGCACCGGCTCGCCCAATCGCGTACCACGGCCACGCTCTCGTCATGCGAGCCGTTGTCGGCCACGACGACCTCCCACGGCTCGTCGCATTGCTGTGATGCGAGCGCCGCCAGCTGGTCACGCAGCCATGGAAGCCCGTCGCGTACGGGAACGACGACGCTGATGATCGGGTCAATGTATCAGCCCAGGTGACGGACAATCCGAGGCAGGACCGACCCCGAACGAGCCGCAGCCGGGTCCGAAGCCGCCTGCCCGTTCTCAGGTTCTTTTGAGGTCCCTTAAGCTTCTCAGGAAATTCCAATAACTCGGTGGCAAAATCGCCCGAGGCACACGTTCGCGTCGAACGTCAGTGTCTAAGGGGCAAGATGGCAAAGAAGGGCGCAACCCTGATCCGGGCCACGGCTCACGCCAGGATCTCGTTGGACCGCCGGCCGGTCGCGCATTTCCTGCACATAGGTAAGACGGCGGGGACCGCCGTGAAGGTCGCGTTGAAGGAATCTCAGGGTTCGGCGAGCTTCCGGGTCGTGGTTCACCGGCACAAGGTCGTTCTGGCCGACATACCGAGGATCGATCACTATTTCTTCTGTGTGCGGGATCCGATCGACCGGTACGTCAGTGGTTTTCTCAGCCGACAGCGGCAGGGCGAGCCGCGATTCCACCACCCCTGGAGCGAGGGCGAAGCCGAAGCTTTCGCGCGATTTCACTCTCCGGATGATCTGGCGGTTTCCCTCAGTGCGGGGGGCACCGATCAGCGGGACGCCGAAGAAGCGATGTGTTCAATTCGCCACGTGAGATCCTCGTACTGGGATTGGTTCGACGATCCCGACTACTTCAGGCGCAGAGCGGACCACATCCTCTGGATAGGTCATCAAGATTCTCTGAACCTGCACCCGCTCGCCGCCGCACTGAACCTGGAGTCTCTTGAACTGCCCACGGACTCCAGGCGAGCGAACAAGTCTTTGTCGACGAAACCGGAGCTGTCAGAGGTGGCGCGACGGAACCTCCGTCAATGGTACGCAAAGGACTATGCGTTTCTCGAGCTCTGCAACAAACTGGATCCTGAGGGCAATTGCAAGGCCCCCGCGGCCGAGACACGAAGCGAAACTTCGTGGGTCGGGTGATGTGCGAGCGTCCGTTCGCTCTCCGGAACGCAGATGCCTTCCGATTGAACCGAGTCGCACGACCGAAGCCCCACGGTTCTCACCGCGCGCTTCCGCATCTCACCACATTCCGACGACACGGCTGATTCGATTCCGGCGCCGTCACCGACCCCGAACGAGTCGCAGCCGGGTCCGAACGAGTCGCAGCCGGGTCCGAAGACCCGGCTGCGACACCCGAAAACGATCTCGGGGGATGACTACATCATGCCGCCCATGCCGCCCATGCCACCCATCCCGCCCATGGCGGCAGCCGCGGCGGCGGCGTCCACCTTCTCGGGCTTGTCGGCCACGAGGGCCTCGGTGGTCAGCAGCAGGCCGGCGATGGACGCTGCGTTCTGCAGAGCCGAACGGGTGACCTTGGCCGGGTCGATGATGCCCGCCTTGACCAGGTCCTCGAGCTGGCCGGTGGCGGCGTTCAAGCCGTTGTTCCCCTTGGCCGCCTCGACCTGGCTCACCAGCACGGCACCCTCGAGGCCGGCGTTGAAGGCGATCCAGCGCAGCGGCTCCTCGAGTGAGCGGGCCACGATGCGAGCACCGGTGGCCTCGTCGCCCTGAAGTGAGTCGGCCAACTCGTTCACCGACTTGCGGGCCCGGATCAGGGCCGTGCCACCGCCGGCCACGATCCCTTCCTCCACCGCGGCGCGGGTCGCCGACAGCGCGTCCTCGATGCGGTGCTTCTTCTCCTTGAGCTCTACTTCGGTGGCCGCGCCGACCTTGACCACGGCCACACCACCGGCCAGCTTGGCCAGGCGCTCCTGGAGCTTCTCGCGGTCCCAGTCCGAGTCGGTGTCGTCAATGGCGCGCTTGATCTGCGCCACGCGGCCCTTGACATCCTCCTTCGAGCCCCCGCCCTCGACGATCGTGGTGTCGTCCTTCGTCACGATCACGCGGCGGGCCTTGCCCAGAAGGTCGATGGTGGCGTTCTCGAGCTTGAGGCCGATCTCCTCGCTGATGACCTCGGCGCCGGTCAGGACGGCCATGTCCTGGAGCATCTCCTTGCGGCGCTCACCGAAGCCCGGCGCCTTGACGGCGACCGAGGTGAAGGTGCCGCGGATCTTGTTCACCACGAGGGTGGCCAGCGCCTCGCCCTCGACGTCCTCGGCCACGATCAGCAGCGGCTTGCCCGTCTGCATGACCTTCTCCAGCACGGGCACGAGGTCGTGCACGGCCGAGACCTTGGAGTTGAAGAACAGGATCAGCGGCTCGTCGAGGACGGCCTCCTGGCGTTCGGGGTCGGTGACGAAGTAGGGGGACAGAAAGCCCTTGTCGAACTGCATGCCCTCGGTGAGCTCCAGCTCGATCCCGAAGGTGTTCGACTCCTCGACGGTCACGGTGCCGTCCTTGCCCACCTTGTCGATGGCGTCGGCCAGTACGTCGCCGATGGCCTGGTCGGCGGCCGAGATGGCGGCCACCTGGGAGATCTCGGTCTTGCCGCCGATGACCTTGGACTGCTTCTTGATGTTCTCGACCGCGGCCTGGACACCCTTCTCGATGCCCTTCTTCAGGCCGGTCGGGCTGGCGCCGGCGGCCACGTTGCGCAAGCCCTCGGCGATGAGGGACTGGGCCAAAACGGTCGCGGTGGTCGTGCCGTCACCAGCCACGTCGTTGGTCTTGGTGGCGACCTCCTTGACCAGCTGGGCACCCATGTTCTCGAACGGGTCGTCCAGCTCGACCTCGCGGGCGATGGAGACGCCGTCGTTGGTGATGGTCGGCGCGCCGAACTTCTTCTCAATCACCACGTTGCGGCCCTTGGGCCCCAGGGTGACCTTCACGGTGTCGGCCAGCTTGTTGACGCCGGCCTCGAGCCCGCGGCGTGCGGACTCGTCGAACTTCAGGATCTTGGGCATGGTTGTGTCGAACTCCTCTCGAGTCCTCGAATCGTTTCGAGTCCTCGAATCTCAGGGGTAAATCTCAGGGGCAAATCTGGGTGAAAGAAATGGAAGCCGCCGCGCCGGCCCCGAGTTGCCCCGGGGCGGCGGGCCGGCCGGGTCGGCTTGGCCGACCGGACTGATCAGGCCAGCTTGGCGAGCACGTCGCGGCCGGAGAGGATCAGCAGGTCCTCGCCCTCCACGGTGATCTCGGTGCCGCCGTACTTGGAGTAGACCACGGTGTCGCCCACGGCGACGTCCATCGGGATCACTTCGCCGGTGTCCTCGGACCGGCGGCCCGGGCCGACGGCGAGAACTTCGCCCTGCTGGGGCTTCTCTTTGGCCGTGTCGGGGATGACCAGACCGGAGGCGGTGGTCTCCTCGGACTCGCCGGGTCGGACGACGATGCGGTCATCGAGGGGGTGAAGCTTCATCTGAACAGGCCTCCTTGGCGCGTCGTTAGCACTCTCGGGTTGCGAGTGCCAGAGTAGCGGGAGTTGCGGCGCGATGGCAAGGCCGGAGCTGTCCGTTCCCGACTTGTTCCCGAGTTGTTCGCGGATCGCTCGCCGCTTCGGAGTCGCAGCGGAGCCGACACCCCCATTGCCCCCCTGGCGCGCCCATGGCGCTCCCGTGGCGCTCCCATGGCGCTCCCGTCGCGCTCGATGGGACCCGAGGTCTGCGAGGTCGGTCGGCACGCTCGGTACGCTGCCGGAGCGACGCGCGGAGCGGCGGGCCGACCTTGCTCCGAACGCGACAGCCAGAAGACAGCCGCACGAGCGGCAAGAGGAGGGTCGATGCCGCCAGCGAAGCCCAAGCGGAAGGGAGCAAAGCGGGACACCGCCGCAACGACGCCGCGCACCGCGGTGATCGTGACGGGCGGGGCCTCGGGTATCGGGCGGGCCTGCGCGCTGGGCCTGGCCGCAGCCGGCCGCCCCGTCGCCGTGTGGGACCGCGACGGGGCGGGAGCCCGGCGCGTGGCGAACCAGTGTGCCGACGAGCACGGCGTGCGCGCCGTCGGGTCGAAGGTCGACGTCAAAGTGACCTCGTCCCTGCGCGGCGCGGTCCGCCGCGCCCGGAACGAGCTCGGGTCGGTTGGCGGGCTGGTCCACGCCGCGGGCATCGGCGGCGCCGTACCCGTCACGCAGATCGACGACGAGAGCTGGGACGCCGTTCTCGACGTGAACCTGCGTGCCGGCGCCACGCTCACCCACGCGCTGCACGACGTCCTGGTGGAGGCGAACCCGGGGTCGGCGATCGTGTTCATCTCGTCGATCGAGGCCTACGTGGGCCATAGCTTCCTGCCGGCGTACTGCTCGTCCAAGGCGGGTCTGCTCGGGCTGACACGTGCCTCCGCCGCACTCCTGGGAGCCGACGGCATCCGCGTCAACTCGGTGTGCCCCGGAGCAGTCGAGACCCCGCTGCTCGAACCGCTCCTGGAGGTGCCCGGGGCCCGGGAGAACCTGGTCGCCCGCACTCCGCTCGGCCGCCTGGCCCAGCCCGAGGACATCGCCTCGGTCGTGCGCTTCCTGCTCTCCGACGAAGCCGCCTACGTGACGGGGACCGCGGTCACCGTGGACGGCGGCATGACCGCGGTGGGGGGGATATGACGACGGACCACGCCGGGATCGGGTCCGGAGCCGGGGGAGCGGGTCCGGACCGGACCGCTGGTGGCAGGGCGGCGTCTTCTACCAGATCTACCCGCGCTCGTTCGCAGACTCGAACGGGGACGGCGTGGGCGACCTGCCCGGGATCATCGGGCGGCTGGACCACCTGGCGCGGCTGGGCGTCGCCGGCGTCTGGCTCTCGCCGGTCACGTGCTCGCCCAACCGCGACTGGGGCTACGACGTGTCGGACTACCGCTACATCGACCCCGACTACGGGACGCTGGCCGACCTCGACCGCCTGGTGGCCGAGGCAGCGTCGACGCGGGATCCGCATCCTGATGGACCTGGTCCCCAACCACACGAGCAACCGGCACCAGTGGTTCGTCGACGCACTGAGCGGGCGCGACGCGGCTCACCGCGACTACTACGTGTGGGCGGACCCCGCGCCCGGGGGCGGGCCGCCCAACAACTGGATGAGCATGTTCGGCGGGCCCGCCTGGGAGATGGACGAGGCGAGCGGCCAGTACTTCCTGCACAACTTCGAAGCGGCGCAGCCGGACCTGAACTGGTGGAGCGAGGACGTCCGCCGCGAGTTCGACGACATTGTGCGGTTCTGGTGGGACCGCGGCGTGGCGGGGTTCCGCATCGATGTGTGCAACATGATGATCAAGGACGCCGAGCTGCGCGACAACCCGCCCGCTACGGCCGACGACCCGCTGGACCAGCAATTCATGGGCGTGAAAGCGGTCTACAACACCGACCGGCCCGAGGCCCACGACATCCTGCGGCGCTGGCGCACCATCGCTGACGGTTACCAACCCGAGCGACTGCTCATCGGCGAAACCAACGTCGAGAAGCTGACCACGTTGATGGAGTTCTACGGCGACGGCCAGGACGAGCTCCACGGCGGCTTCAACTTCGTCTTCATCAACGCGCCGCTCGAGGCGGACGCCATGCGGACGATCGTCGAGGACGCGGAGCGGCTGATCCCCGAGAAGGCATGGCCTATCTGGACGGGCTCGAACCACGACGTCTCCCGGTTGGCCACCCGGTGGTGTGGCGGCGACCCGGCCAAGGTCCGCGTCGCGCTGCTGATCTTGTTGACCCTGCGTGGCACGCCGTTCCTCTATCAGGGGGACGAGATCGGCCTGACCGACGGCACCATCGAGCGTTCGGACGTGCTCGACCCCGTGGGGACCCGCTTCTGGCCGTATTACAAGGGCCGAGACGCCGAGCGCACCCCGATGCAGTGGACGGGCGTGCCGGGGGGAGGCTTCAGCGCGCCGGGCGTCCGTCCCTGGCTGCCCATGGGCGACCCGTCCACCTGCAACGTCGAGGACCAGGAGGCGGACCCCGACTCCGTGCTCTCGTTCTGCCGCCGGGCCGTCGCGGCGCGCCAGGAGAGCGAGGACCTGGCCGTCGGCTCGTACCGCTCGATGCCCTCGCCCGAGGGCACGTGGGCCTTCGTACGCGGTGGTTCGACCACGGTCGTGGTGAACATGTCGGACTCGGACGCGACCGTCGACGGCGTGCGCGGCACGGTGACGCTCGGCACCGACTGCGCGCTCGAAGGCGCCGCGGTCGAAGGCGCGCTCACGCTGGGGCCGTGGAGCGGGATGGTCGTCGCCGACGCCGGCGCCGGATCCGGAGCCGTCTGACGTGGCTGACCCGACGTCATCGCTCGGGTAGAGTTCATCGCTCGAGGTAGAGGCGCCAGCGGGCGAGGAAACCGGCGAGGCGGACGCGCCCGATCCCCTCGTCGAGAGCGGTCGTATCGGCCAGGTCGTCCTCGGGGGCCAGGAGCCCGCAACCATTGGCCGCCCGCGCCGGGTCGCCCCAGAGGACGAGGACGCGCTGATTCGGGTCGCGCTTGGAACGCCACTCGAGTCCGTCGCTGCTCGGCACCCACCCGCGAATCGCTCTGGCCCAGCGCCGGGTCAGCGGATAGGCGCCTTCGTCGCTCGTCGTGAGCCAGTCGTCCTGGCCGAGCTGCTGCGCCGCGGCGGCCTGCGTCTCGACCAGTTCGAGATCCCGCACCACGAAGATCGTGCTGACCACCATGCCGGCGACGCGGGCCCGCGGGAGCGGCCGGGGGCCGGCGAGGGTGTAGTCGAGATCCCGGGCGAAGGATTCGGCGAAGGCGCCCTCCTCGGTGAAGGCGGCGTAGAGGTAGGCGTAGGAGCCGTCGTCGCTGTCGAAACGTCCGCCTTCGACGACGTCCTCGGGTCCCGCGGCGCGGCGGACCGTCGGGTTGAACTCGTAGGGCCTCCGGGTGTCGCGGTGGACCCGGAAGAGCAGGCTGCCGGCCGGGACCTTCGTCGTGACCGGTCGACCGGGACCCTCAGCCGGCGGCTCCGTCGCCGGCAACGCTCAATAGCCGTCGTCGGTGCCGGCGGCGGCCAGGGCGACCAGCCGCGGGTCGTCGGGGTGCTCCAGCGGCCGGCGGCGCGACCACCTCGGCTCGGGGGCCATCCACCACGCCATGGCTCCCCAGGGGTCGCGGGCGCTGTCGAGGACCCGGTTGACCTCCGCCACCACCGGCCGGATCTCGCGGCGCTCGGCCGAGAATTGGAACTCGGGGTAGACGAAGGAGTTCTTGTGCTTGAGGGCCACCACCTCGGAGCGGGACCGCAGTCGGCGCACGAAACCCCGGACGTCGCTGACCGGCCCCAGGATCTCGGCCACCGTGGACGCGCTCACCATGGGCACCGCCTCGAAGACCTCCCGGTGGAAGTGTCCGGCGAAGGCCTCGGCCATCATCTCGGTGTCGAGGAGCCGGGGCTCTCCGGCGGCGCGACCCAGGCGGGACTGGCGGTCCTGGAGCAGGCGTAGGTAGCCGACGACCTCTCCGGTCGCCTCGCTCAGCTCGGAGTCCTGGAGCACACGCCGGACCTCTTCAACCGTCTCCACCGTTGTCTGAACCACGATCACTACTCTAACAGAAACGTGGTGAACGTGGTGCGACCTGGTGAACGTGGCCCAGGTGGTCCAGGTGGTCCAGGTGGTCCAGGTGGTCCAGGTGGTGAACGCCGTCAGCCGGTGACCGCTCCACCGGCCCGATCGCCGGACCGGTGGCGAGCCCGTCGCTTCACCCCGAGGAGGGGCGATCCCGCCGCGACCAGGGCCAGACCCAGGACGAGGAGGGTCAGGCCGAGCAGACCGGTGACGCCGAGTTGCGAGCCGGTGACGGCGAGCTCCAGCTTGGCCACGGTCCGAGGCGCGGCCGGCGGCGCGCTCACGGGCGCGGGCAGGACGAGGACTGCGAGCGTCGCCGTCGCGCAGAGCGACGGTGCGTTCGGGCTGCACCGCAGGTAGATCAGGGTGTCGCTCCCCGTGAAGTCCGCGTTGGGCGTGTAGGTGATGCCCTGGAAGCCCATCACGGTGGCGTGCCCCGCGGCCGGGCCCGCGACGATGGTGGCGAGTCCCGCTTCGCCCTCGTCATTGGCGTACACGTCCACCGACACCGATTGGCCTTGATGGGTGAGGGCACCGTTGTTGTGGAGCAGCGGGACCACCGTGATCACGACCAGGGCCTGGGCGCACAGGGGGACGGCGCCGGCCGAACAGCGCTGGTAGCCGACGTCCTCGATCCCGGTCCAGATGCCGTCGGGCGTGAAGGTGATCTCGTTGTTGCCGAGCTCGGTGATCTCCCCGTGGATCGGCGCGCCCATCAACGTGGCGTCGAGAGCGTCGCCCGCGTCGTTGACCGCGAGGTTCACGGTGACCGGATGGTTCGGAGTGGTCGCCACCATGTTGTCGACGGCGAGCGGGTAGACGTCGACCTGAATCACGGCTTGGCCGCACAGCGGCTCGACGCCGGCCGGGACCCCCGTCGCGCACACCGTGTAGTCGAAGGGGTCCTGTCCGGTGAACGACCCGGTCGGCAGGTACTCGACGTCGCCCGCGGAGACGATCGTGGCGGTTCCGTTCGCGGGCTGCGTGATCGTCGGTGGGCCGACGGTACCGTTCACGTGCGCGAACACGTCGACACCGGTCGCGGCGAGGGCCTCGGTGACGAGGGAGATCGGCTGTGCGATGGGCAGAATGCGGACGGTCACGGTTCCGCTGTCGCAAGCCTGCGAGGGGTCACAGGCGGTCACCACGAACGTATCGATCCCGGCGAAGGTGTTGCCGGTGGGCGTATAGACGAAGCTGCCGTCCGCGGCGAGGTCGACCGTGCCCTGCGCCGGCGCGGTCGTCACCGCGAAGGTGAGCGGATCGCCCTCGGGGTCGGTCGCCGGCACCATTCCCGCTACCGGCAGACCGGCAGAGGTTTGGACCGTCAGGTCTTCGACGATGGGCGGCTCGTTCGGTGGAGGCGGGGTCTCGACGTCGACGGTGACGGTCGTGTTTCCGCACACCGTGGGCACGGCGAGCGAGCAGATCTGGTAGCCGAAGGTGTCCGTCCCGTCGAAGCCGGCGACAGGGGTGTAGAGGTAACTGCCCGTGCCGGTCACCTGGGCGGTGCCGTGCTGCGGCTGGGTCGTCGTGGCGGGCGGCCCGGTCGTTGCCGCGCCCGCGTCGTTGGCCTTCACGTCGATCGTCACCGGCGTCCCGGTGACGGTGACGGCCGAGTCCGGCGCCGGGCCGGGGGACACGGTCACGGTGATCGTCGCCCGGTCGCACAGCGGTGGCTCACCGTTGTCGCAACCCTCCACGTCGAAGCTGTCGACCCCGGTGAACTCGTGATTGGGGGTGTAGGTGAAGACGTCGCCCGACTGGACCACGCTGCCGTCGAGAGGCGGCGATGCGACGCTGGTCCCCACGGTGAGGCCGGGGTCGGACTCGCCGGCGGTGACTTCTCCCCACACCGCTTCGTTGGCCGTGGTGGACCAGCTCTGGTCATCGAGCACCGGAGCCTCGCGGGGCGGCGCGACGACCTGGACCGTGACGACCGCGCTGGCGCACAGGGTGGGGGCGCCGCTGGCGCACACCTGGTAGGTGAATGCGTCGTCGCCCTCGAAACCCGGCGCGGGGGTATAGGCGACGATGCCGCCGGACTGGACGGTGGCCGTGCCGTTCGACGGCGCTTGGAGGACGGTCATGACGGTGGGGCTCCCGATCACCTCGGCGCCGACGTCGATGTCCACCGGGGTGTCGACCTTGGTGCTCGCCGCGACCTCCCGGGCGATCGGGTTCACCGCCACGGTCACGGTGTTCGAGTCGCACAGGGACGTGTCCTCGTCGAGGCAGCCCGTCGTGCGGAAGGTGTCGATCCCTACGAAGTCGCCCGTCGGGGTGTAGGTGAACTCCCCGCTGGGGGAAAGGATTACCGTCCCGACGCTCGGGCCCCCGAGGAGCGAGAACGTGACACGCTGGCCCTCCGGCACGCTGGCGAGCACGGCGTCCGCCACCGGGACGCGAGCCACGCTGAAGACGCTCAGATCGTCGATGACCGGCGGGACCAGCGGCGGCGGCTCTTCGACGACGGTTGTCGTCACCGAGGCCGACGACGAGGTCCCGTCGTTGTTGGTCGGGTCGGGATCCGGGGTCGACGAGGTCGACGAGACTACGTCGGTGAGTGAACCCGATGCCGGTGCTGTCCCGCGTAGGTCGAACTTCAGCGTCGAGCCGACCGCCACCGTCCCGATGCTCCAGACGGCCTGGCCGTCCGCGACGGTGCCGCCCACCGCGTCGGGGGATCCCAGCCCGGGCGGAAGCCGGTCCGTGAGCACCACGTCCGCGGCGGGGTCCGGCCCGTAGTTCGTAAGGTTGAGCGTGTAGGCGACGGTCCCGCCCGGCGCCACGGTCCCGGGGCCGGCTTTCGTCGCCGCGACGTCCGCATTCACCGGTCCTTCCCCGCCGGAGCAGTCCGGGCTCGTGGGTCCCGGCGGCGGCGATACGGTGCCGGCGACGACGTTGAGCACCTGTCCGGACTGGACGTCGAAGATCCGCCCGCCGGTCGGGGTTCGGTCGTCGAAGACGATGGGGTCGTTCTCCGACGTGCCGATGAAGGAGTTCTGCGTGACCGTGTTGCCCTGGAAGAGGAACTCGCCGAAACCGGTGGCGCTGCCGTTGTTGGTGAAGTTGACTCCGGAGGTCAACCCGGTCGGGGTCTGCGTGTAGTTGTTGTTGTTCGTCATGGTGCCCGTGGTCAGGACCAGTGCGCTGTTCGTGAACGCGGTCGCGTTGTTGTTGAAATCGCCGGCGAGCGAGAGCTCGCAACCGTTGAAGAAGTTGCTGCCGCCGTTGACGTTCATCCCCGCGGCGTTCACCACGCCGCGGTTCTCCACGACGCCGTCCACGGTGAGAGCCGACGCGATGTCGACCGTTCCGATGTTCTGCAGGATGGTGCCGGTGTTGAAGTTGAGGTTCCCCTGGACCCGGAACGTCCCGGCGTTGTCGATCACCGTGCCGCTCGATGGTGCGAACGAGCTCGAGATCGTGAACTGGGCTCCGGCAGTGTTCGAGACGTTCACGCTCCCGTTCATGTTGAGCGAGCCGATGGTCGTGACACCCTCGTTGTCCCAGACGAACCCGGCGGACAGCACCATGGAGACGCCCGTCACGGTGCCCAGGTTGGACAGGGTGCCCGCCGGATTGTTCATCCAGGCCGGGGCGAACGTCCCCCCGGGCTGGACGCACACGACGGCTCCCGCCGGGAACGTGTTCAGTCCCCCGACGAAGCTGGAGCCCGAGGGCACCGACGCCACGTCGCCTGAGGACAGCGAGACGCTCCCCGAGCCGTCGAGCGTCAAGGTGGGCGACGAGCAGGCCGCCGCGGCGGCTGAGACGCCGGGCGCGGTGGTCACCGCCGCCCCCACGTATGACACGCCGGCGAGGGCCACGACCCCGAGGGTCGCGGCGACCCGGCCGAGCACTCGGCGACCGGTTCGGGCCTGCGGCCGCTCGCCACGGTACGTACCTGCAGGTGGAGCCTGCACCGCCAAATGCTCCCACACCCCCATGCAACGGGGGGCGAAACAGCGCCGGGGCGCCGCGGGTTAGCGATTCACGGGCGACATGTCGGCGTAGCGATCGCCCCGGGCCGTCGCCGCTCCGGCGAGGGCGGCCAGGTCCTCCTCGGTCAGCTCGACGTCGAGGGCGGCCACGTTCTCTTCCAGATAGGAACGCCGCTTCGTGCCCGGGATCGGTGCGACGTCGTCGCCCAAGGCGTGGACGAAGGCCAGGGCGACCTGGCCCGGGGTGCACCCCCTGGCTGAGGCGACTTGTTCGACCACCGCGACGATGGCGGCGTTCGCCTCGAGGTTGTCGCCCTGGAACCGAGGCTGGTAGCGGCGAAAGTCGCCCTCGTCGAGGGCGTCGAGCGAGCGGAGCCGGCCGGTCAGGAAGCCGCGGCCGAGCGGGCTGTAGGGCACGAAGCCGATGCCGAGCTCGCGCAGGGTCGGGAGGATCTCGGCCTCGGGGTCGCGCGACCAGACCGAGTACTCGGTTTGGAGCGCCGAGATGGGGTGCACGGCGTGGGCGCGCCGGATGGTGGCGGGCGCCGCTTCGGACAGCCCGAGGTACCGCACCTTGCCCTGCGCCACCAATTCGGACATGGCTCCCACCGTCTCTTCTATCGGGGTCTCGGGGTCGACCCGATGCTGGTAGTAGAGGTCGATGTGGTCGACGCCCAGCCGGCTGAGCGACCCGTCGCACGCGCTCCGCACGTACTCGGGCCGGCCGTTGACCGAGCGCTTCCCGGGGTCGTCGGGCTCGCGCACGATGCCGAACTTCGTCGCGATGACCGCTTCGTCGCGCCGGCCGGCCAACGCCTTCCCCACGAGGACCTCGTTGGTGTACGGGCCGTACATGTCGGAGGTGTCGAAGAAGTTGACACCCAGGTCGACGGCACGGTGGATGGTGGCGACGGCCTCGGTGTCGTCCCTCTGGCCGTAGAAGTCGGACATGCCCATGCAGCCGAGTCCCTGGCGGGAG
This sequence comes from uncultured Acidimicrobiaceae bacterium, assembly GCA_963767195.1. Classification (GTDB taxonomy): domain Bacteria; phylum Actinomycetota; class Acidimicrobiia; order Acidimicrobiales; family RAAP-2; genus Bog-473. The sequence goes on from CAVYDA010000006.1 coordinate 158,897, forward strand.
ACGGTCAAGCCTTGGGTGCCCAGCGCGATCGTTTCCATGGTCCCTCGAGATCTCCCTCTGTGTCTGCCGTCTGGTTCTGTTCGCCCGCGTCTGTCATCCGCGTCTGTCGCCCGTGCCTCAAGTCGACAGATCGACCGGACGGCTCACCCTACGCGCTCGACGAGTCGCTCCAGACAGGCGCTGTCGGGAGCCGTAGGTGCCGTCAGCGGGTTCTGCGTCCCGGCCGCAGCACGGGCGAGCCGCGTCCGCGTCCGCGTCCGCGTGTCAGCCGTTGGACGAGATCCGCTCGGCTCGAGCGAAGACGGCGCAGCGCCGGTCGGCGGCCATGACGCGGTCGAACTCGTCCCAGTCCTCGTGGGTGCCGCCGGCGGCAACGAAGACGGAGCGGATGATCGCCGGCACGTCGAGGCCGTGTTCGGCCCCATCCTCGGGCCCGATCAAGCGAACCGGACCCGCGACGGCCACCCATTCGAAGCCGCTCTTGAAGACGAGCGTGGCCCGCCCCGACGCTGCGCAACAGCTGAAGCTTGCGGGCGCCCCCGCCTACGACCGCGGCGACGCCACGAGACCCGTCGACGGGGTCGTCGATGACGCCGGCGCTCACCACCGACGCATGCACCGAGCCGTCGGGGCGGGCGACGGCCAGGACGGCGAGGTGGTGGTCGGCGGCGGCCAGCCGCTCGATATCTGCGAGGTCAGTCATGGATGGTCCTTTCCGATCGGGGCGACGACGACGACGACACCTTCCTGGGGCTGCTCCGTCAGGCCGAGCGAGGCCGCTCGTCGGGACCGGTGCGCGCCGCGCGTGCCGCGAGCTCACGGAGCCGACCGGCGTACTCGTCGCTGTCGACGTCGTAGACCCACATCACCAGCGCATCCTGACCGGTGACCGGGTAGTAGTTCTTGCGCACGCCGACCGGAGCGAAGCCGAAGCGACGGTACAGCGACTGCGCCGCGTCGTTGTTCGCCGCCACCTCGAGCGAGACGTTCCGGATGCCCATGGTGCGCAGCGTGCCCATGGCGTCGACGATGAGCGCGGTGGCCACGCCGGCGCGCTCGATAGGCCGGCGCGGTCGCGATCGTCGTCATGTGCGCCTCCTCGTCGACCATGAGGAACCCGATGTACCCCGCCAACTGGTCGCCGTCCCAGGCGGCCCGGTAGAGGCGGCCGCGGCGCAGCGAGAGCTCGGAGTTGAACACCTGGGGCGACCAGGGCTCGGGGAAGACGGTGTTCTCTATCGGCAGCAGCTTGCGCAGGTCGCGCCGCTTCAACTTCTCGATACGAAGTTGCACGCTCACCGCCCGCCCCGCCCGCTCGAAGTTCGCCCGGGCGTCCGCCTCGCGCATGTAGAGCGGGACGACGGAACCGGGCTCCGTCGGTTCCTCCCCCGCATCGAGGCGGCACAGAGCCAGGTGGAGCAGGATCGCAGGCGGTGGGAAGGCCGGCGCGGCGGCGACCACCACACCGGGCACGGCTCCCAGCACGTCGCGGTAGCGCAGCGCGCCGTCGCCGACAACGTGGACCGCCTCACCGCCGAGGTGTGTCAACTCGTCCGCCAGGCTGGCCGGGCTGACCAGGCACGGTCCGACCACGTCGCAGGCCGCGCCGTCGGGACCCATCTCGCGCAGCACGGCGAAGAGCTCGCCCCGGCGCGCGTCGACCGCGGCGAGCACGAGCCCGCTCCGACCCCCGGCCGCGGCCGCGGCGCTCAAGATGTCGAGGCTGGTGACGCCCACCACCCCGATGCCGAGCGCCTGGGCGAGACCCTTGGCGGCCGCAACGCCCACCCGCAGCCCGGTGAACAGGCCCGGCCCGACGTCGACCGCCACGACCTCGAGATCGCCCGGGACCAGGCCCACCAGTCCCAGGAGGTGGTCCACGGCCGGAGTCAGGGTCTCGACGTGACGGCGACGACCGGTCAGGGCCAGCTCCGCCTCGACGCCCGCGGCGGCGCGCACCGCGACTCCGACGGTCTCGGTCGCCGTCTCGATGCCGAGCGCGTTCACCGGACCTCCTGCCGGCGTGCACCGAATTGTCGGGCGAAGCCAGGATGGGTTCCGGCGAGGCCAGGACGTCGGCTACCTGGCGCGCTCGCGACGCCCAGGTGCCCCGGCCGCGCAGCGTCACGACGCGGCTGTCCGGCGCCGCGTCCCCGGCCGGAACCGACAGCGTCACTTCGAGCGCGCTCGTCGCCCAGAGCGGGGGAGGCCACGTCGCCCCACTCGACCACCGCCACCGCATCCTCTTCGACCAGTTCGGCCAGCGCGAGCTCCGCCACCTCGGCCACCGAGCCGGTCCGGTAGACGTCGGCATGGAACAGCGTGCCCACCGGCGCGACCGGGCCACAGCGGTACTGGCGCACGAGGGCGAAGGTCGGGCTGGTGACGGGCCCTTCCACGCCCAGGGCGGCGGCGAACCCCTGGGCGAACGCCGTCTTGCCGGCGCCGAGGTCGCCGATGAGCAACACCACGTCACCGGGACGGACGAGTCCGGCCAGCCGCCCCGCCACCGCCTTCGTCTCCGCCACGGAGCCGGTGACAATTTCCACGGGCCATTCCATGGGCGAGCGAGTCACGTCGGGTTCTTTAGGCCGGCGAGTCACGCCGTGCTCTCCGGAGCCATGAGTCGCTTGGCCCGCACCAGGTCGGCCCGCATCTCGGCCATGGCCTCGCCGCCCGCTCGCAATACGTAGGCCGGGTGGTACGTCGGCACGAGCCGCGCCAGGCCGCGGTCGAACACGCGGCCTCGCAGCTCCCGGATGCCCTGGCTGCTTTCGAGCAGCAGCTTGGTGGCGAAGTTGCCCAAGGTCACTATGACCCGCGGTTCGATGAGGAGGATCTGCTCCTCGAGGTAGGGCCGGCAGGCGTCGATCTCGCCCGGAGCGGGGTCACGGTTCTGAGGAGGTCGGCACTTGACCACGTTGGCGATGTAACAGCGGTCACGGGTGAAGCCGAGCTCCTCCCACATCAGACGGTCGAGGAGCTTGCCCGATCGCCCGACGAAAGGCTCGCCGGCCAGGTCCTCTTCGCGTCCGGGGCCCTCCCCCACGAAGAGGAGGTCGGCGCCCGGATCGCCCACTCCGAACACGACCTGGGTCCGCCCCTGGGCGAGCGGGCACCGCACGCACGACGACGCCGTGACCCGCAACTGCTCCAGCGCGGCGGCGCCGTCACCCACGGAACGCCCCGGGTTCGCCGACAGCGACTCGCGGCATACGTGGGCCGACGCCGCACACCACCTCGTAGCTGATCGTGCCGAGCATCTCGGCCCAGTCCTCTGCCGTGATCGACTCGTCGCCCTGGCGGCCGAGGAGGACTACCTCGTCCCCTGGCCGGACCGAGCTGTCGTCTCCGCAGTCGACGACGATCTGGTCCATGGTCACCATCCCCGCCAACGGCCGGCGACGGCCGTGCACGAGCACGCCGTAGCCAGCGCGGAAGAGGGCGCGTGGCACGCCGTCCGCGTACCCGATCGGCACGGTCGCCACCACCGAGCGCGCCGACAGCGGGCGGAGCCGCCCATAGGAGGGGCGTGACCCGGCCTCGAGCGTACGCACCGACACGATGCGCGCCTTGAGCGACATGGCGGGCACCAGCGCCTCGCCGGCCGATTGTTCGTCGAAGGCGCGCTGCACCGCTGGGCCCGGCAGGTAGCCGTAGAGGCCGATGCCGCAACGCACCATGTTGTACCTCGACCGCGCGAAGGCGACCGCACCGGCCGTGTTCGCTGCGTGGAGCACGGGATCGGCTTCCGCCGACGCGGTGAGGCCCGCCACCGCTTCGTCGAAACGGTCCAGTTGGGTCTCCGTGAAGGCGCAGTCCTCGTCGCTGCCGCCGTCCGCCACCGCCAGATGTGTCCAGACCCCCTCGAGCGAGAGTGCCGGTTCGCGTGCCACCGCCGCCACCAGGGCGCGCAGCTCAGCGGGCGGCGCACCCACCCGGTGCATGCCGGTGTCGACCTTGACGTGGACCGCGGTACGACGCCCGGCGGCGCGGGAGGCGGCGGCGACCCGTTCGACGGCCTGAAGCGTGTACACCGTCGGGGTCAGGCCGAAGGCGAGCACGGACTCGACTGCGGCCGCGTGGCATTCGCTGAGCAGGAGCACCGGGGCCTCCACGCCGTGCTCGCGCAGTTCCACGCCTTCGTCGACCAGGGCGACGGCGAGACAGCTCGCGCCACCCGCCAGCGCGGCGCGGGCCACCGCCGGGCCGCCGTGTCCGTAACCGTGCGCCTTCACCACCGCGCAAAGCTCGGCCGGAGCGGCGACGCGAGCCAGGACGGCGGCGTTGTGAGCCACCGCGGCCAGGTCGATCTCGGCCCAGGCCGGGCGGGAGCGGCCTTGAGCCATCGCCGCTTCGTCGGCCGACGTTGCCGCCGGGTGCGCGTCGGCGGGGGCGACCTCAGCCACCGGCACGAGCCACGATGTCGACGCGGTGTAGGCGGTCTGGGCGGTCTGGGCCGTGGGGGCGCACCGACTCGTCTGGGCCCACCGACCCGTCTGGGCGTACCGACCCCTCGGCCAAGTCCGACAACAGTTGCGAGAGCAGCCCGGGCAGGTCACCCGCGACGAGCCCCTCGATCGGCCCGAGCGACGCCGCCCGCCCGTGCAGGTGCGCGCCGACCGCAGCCGCCTCGTGGGCCGGCAGCCCCCGCGCCAGGAGGGCGCCGATGATGCCCGAGAGCACGTCCCCGCTGCCCGCGGTGGCGAGCGACGGCCGGCCGGCACCGGCCAGGAGCACGTCGGGACCGGCTGCGACCGGCGCGGCCACCGCGGTGAGCGGTCCCTTGAGCAGCACGACGGCGCCCGTCGCGCCAGCCATTCGGCGCGCCGCGTCGAGTCGGTCGCCGCCGGGCGGCTCCCCCGCCAGGCGGGCGTATTCGCCGTCGTGAGGGGTGAGCACCGCGGGCGCGCTCCGGTCCTGGAAGAGCCTGCGGGCTCCGCCAGAATCCCCGAGCGCGGTCAGAGCGTCGGCGTCAATGACGAGAGGCACGGGGGCACGCGCCACGACGGCCCGGATCTCCTCGGCCGTCTCGGGATCCGTTCCGAGCCCCGGCCCGATCACCACCGCCTTGCACTTCGCCACCGCCTCTAGAAACGGCTCCGACCAGCCTCGTGCAGGCAGGTGCATACGGACGGCTTCGGTCGGCCAGGCGGCCGCAGGGTCGCCCGGCGGCCCCAGCCGAACCATGCCTGCGCCGGCAGCCATGGCGCCACGGGTGCACAGGATGGCCGCTCCCTCCATGCCGGCGGATCCCGCCGCCACGCCCACGGCGTGGTCCCACTTGTTACCTCCGCGCTCCCTCGGCGGCACGATGGCGGCGTCGGCGTCCTCGACGAGGAGCGCGCGTGGCACGGGGAACCCGATGCCGATGTCGGCCACTTGCACCCGGCCGCTCCGCGTGGGTCCTTCGCCTTGGAGCAGCCCCGGCTTGAGGGCGGCGAAGGTCACGGTGGCGTCGGCCCGCACCGCCCGTCCCGACGTCTCGCCCGAGTCGGCGTCAACGCCCGACGGCAGGTCGACCGCGAGCACGGCGGCTCCCGGGGGTGGGCGCGGCGCGTCGTAAGAACCCCGGAACCCGGTTCCGTAGGCGGCGTCGATCACCAGGTCGCACGACGGCAGCTCTGCTGGCGCCCCGCTCGCCTCCAGCACGATGACGCGAGCACCACGTCGGGCGAGGGCCGCGGCGGCCACCCGTCCATCTGCGCCGTTTGAGCCCTTGCCGGCCACAACGACGACGCGTCTTCCGTAGGCGCCCCCCATGAGGCGGAGCGCCGCATGCGCGGCCGCGGTGCCGGCCCGTTGCACCAGCGTCTCGTGGCTGATGTGCGCCAGGGCAGCCTCGTCGGCCGACCCCATCTCCGCTCGGGTCAGGACGGGATGCACGCGCCGGGCGAGGGCGAGGGCGAAGGCGGCCGACCGGGTGCCGACGCGGATTGCTCCGCCACCACGAACGCGATGGCCACGTCCGTCGTGTGGGTGAGGGAGAGATGAAAGGAGCCGGCCCCACTGGCGCCGGCGAGTGCCGCCGCACCGCCGTGAAGCACGAGAGACGGAGCGCGGCGCCCCGAGCCCCGTCCCGGCGACCGTCGCACTTCGACGTCGGTCAGGGCGAACGCACCGAGGCCCCGTCCGAGCGCCTTCATCACGGCCTCCTTGGCGGCGAAACGTGCCGCCAGGCTTTCAGCCCGATCCGAGGAGCGGACCGCGTCGGCCCGCTCGGTCTCGGTGAAGCAGCGCTCGGCGAACCGGGGCCGGCGCTCGAGCAACCGGCGGAAGCGCCCGACGTCGACCGCGTCCACGCCGACGCCCACGATGGCGCTCACCAGCGTCTCACTCGACGGTCACCGTCTTCGCCAGGTTGCGGGGTCGGTCCGGGTCGTGGCCGTGCAGCCGGGCCAAGCGGTAGGCCAACTGCTGGAGCGGCACCACTCCGACCACCGGTGCCAGCAGAGGGTCGACCGGCGGCACCCAAAGCACGTGGTCCGCCACTGCTGCCGACCGCTCGTCGCCGTCGTTGGCCACCAGCACCACCGTGGCGCCGCGGCTTCGTACCTCGGCGATGTTGGAGAGCATCTTCTCCCACAGCGGGTTGCGCGTGGCGATTCCGACCACAACTGTCCCCGGCTCTATCAGGGCGATCGGGCCGTGTTTGAGCTCGCCGGCCGGATAGCCCTCGGCGCGCAGGTAGGCCAGCTCCTTGAGCTTCAACGCGCCCTCGAGCGCGACCGGGTGGCCCACGTGTCGCCCGAGGTAGAAGAAGTCCCGAACGTCGATCAGCTTCGCCGCCACGTCGTCCACATCGTCGGCGCGCCCGAGGGTGTCGCTGATCAGGCCCGGCAACGCCTCCATGGAGTCGAGCACCGCGTTGGCGGCCTCCGCCGGCAACGTGCCGGCGATCTGGGCCAGATACAAGCCGAGCACTTCGAGCGCCACGATCTGGGCCAGATGGCACTTGGTCGAGGCGACGCCGATCTCGGGCCCGGCCCGGGTGTAGAGCACGCCGTCCGCGGCGCGCGCCATGGAAGAGTCGACAACGTTGGAGACGACCAGCACCTTTGCGCCGAGGCGCGCCGCCTCCCGTAAGGCCTCGGACGTGTCGAGGGTCTCTCCGGACTGCGACACCCCCACGCAGAGCGTGCGCTCGTTGAGCACCGGGTCGCGGTAGCGGAACTCGCTCGCGATGTCGACCTCGGTCGGGAGCTTCACCCAGTGCTCAATGGCGAACTTGGCCACCAACGCGGCGTGGTAGCTGGACCCGCAAGCCACGATGAACACCTTGTCGATGCCGCTCAGGTCCCCCGGGCTCAGTCGCATCTGGTCCAAGACCAGCTCGCCGCGGGAGCCGCGCCGATCGAGCAACGTGTCCGCCACGGCCTGGGGCTGCTCGTGCATCTCCTTCGACATGAAGTCCTCGTAGCCGCCCTTCTGCGCGGCCTCCAGGTCCCAGGTGATGGTGAGCTCCTCGGGCACCACCGGCGTGCCGTCGAGCTTGGTCACCTCCAGGTGCCCGGGCGTGAGGACGGCCAGCTCGTCGTCGGAGAGCGCGAAGACGTGACGGGTGTGTCCGATGAGCGCCGGAAGGTCCGAGGCGAGAAGTGCCATGCCGTCGTGAAGCCCGAGCACCAGCGGCGTCGAGCGCCGAGCGGCCACGATCGTGTCGGGCTCGTCGGCGTGCACCACGGCGACCGAGAACGCGCCGCGGACCTCGTGCAGCGTGGAACGAGTCGCCTGGGAAAGCGAGGCGCCGGCCGTCATGTGGTGCTCGATCAGATGGGCGAGGACCTCCGTATCGGTGGCCGAGGCCATGGCGTGGCCGTCCGCCTCGAGCCGGGCCTGCAGCTCGGCATGGTTCTCGATGATGCCGTTGTGCACCACGCCGAGGCGCCCGGTGCAGTCGGTGTGGGGATGGGCGTTCTCCGGCGTGGGACTCCCGTGGGTGGCCCAGCGGGTGTGCCCGACCGCGGCCCCGTGGCCGCGCGGGGCGTCGGCCGTCATGGCGGCCAGCTTGGCCACCGAGTCCGTACCGCCCGCAGCTCGGGCGCGCCAGAGCTCATCGTCGACCACCATGGCCACCCCGGCGGAGTCGTAGCCGCGGTATTCGAGTTGGTGGAGCGCGCCCAGGAGCAGGGGCAACGCGTCGGGTTCGCCGGTGACGCCGATGATGCCGCACATGGCGACCCAGGCTACCTGGGGACCCGTCCGCTCCAGGTTCCGGAGCGACTGCGAGATTCAGCCTGGCGCGGTGTGGTCGATCTGCCCCAGGGCGGCTTCCACCAAACCGGCGAGCTGGGCCGCCACGGCGTCGGCTTGGGCCTCCTGGCGTGCCTCGACCATTACACGGACCATGGGCTCGGTACCGCTCGGGCGCAGGAGGACACGTCCGTCGGCGCCGAGCGCGGCTTCGGCCTCCACCACCGCCTCCCAGACCACGTTGCACGAGGCGAGGCGCTCGGGCTGGGGGATGGGCACGTTGACCAGCCGCTGCGGCACCCGCTCGACCAGGCCGGCCGAAAGGTCGGCGAGCGTGGACTCCGTGCGCAGCATGAGGTCCGCCAGGGCCATGCCGGTGAGAATCCCGTCGCCCGTCGTGGAGCGCTCGCGGAAGATGATGTGGCCCGACTGCTCGCCGCCCAGGCTCAGGCCGTCCTCGTCGAGTGCCGCGAGCACATGGCGGTCCCCCACGTCGGTCTCGCGCACCTGAATCCCACGACTCTCCATGGCGAGGCGGAATCCGAGGTTGGTCATGACGGTGACCACCACCGTGTTCGCCGTCAGACGTTCTTGGGAAGCGAGGTCGAGGGCGAAGAGCGCCAGGAGCACGTCCCCGTCGACGATGGCGCCGGACCGGTCGACCGCGACGACTCGGTCGGCGTCTCCGTCGAGCGCGAGCCCGAGGTCGGCCTGGTGCTCCACGACCGCCAGCGAGAGCCGAGTCGGGTCGGTGGAGCCGCAGTGGTCGTTGATGTTGGCGCCGTCGGGCGAATCGTGCAGGGCGACGACGTGCGCGCCGAGCTCGGCGAAGATCCAGGGCGCGAGCTCGCTCGCTGCTCCGTTGGCGCAGTCGACCACGACGCGAAGGCCGTCGAGGCGGCGTCCGTCCGTGGCGCGCAGGAGCAGGTCGCGGTACAGGTCGACGGCACCCAGGTCGTGGCTGATACGGCCGACCCCGTGCCCGGTGGGCCGGCGTGGCGGCCGCTCAGGATCGGCGAGCACGGATTCGAGCTCGCGCTGAATCTCGGCTTCGACGTCGGAGGGCAGCTTGGTACCCAAGCGGCTGAAGAGCTTGATGCCGTTGTCGGGGAACGGGTTGTGCGAGGCCGAGACCATGGCGCCGGGTACGCCACGGGCCGCCGCGACGGACGCCACTCCGGGGGTCGGGAACACACCCAGGTCGGCGACGTCGGCGCCCTCGGCGGCCAGTCCGGCCGAGAACGCGGCTTGGAGCATCGGACCCGATCGCCGCGTGTCACGGCCGACCACGAAGACAGGGGCAGCCAGCACGCGGGCGGTGGCCCGCCCGAGGGCGAGCGCCAGCTCCACTGTGAGCTCTTGGTTCGCGATGCCGCGGACCCCGTCGGTGCCGAAGCGCGCCGACGCCACTGGAACCCGGACGCCCTTTATCGCTTCGAGTACTGCGGCGCCTTGCGGGCCTTCTTCAGGCCGTACTTCTTCGACTCCTTCTCCCGGGCGTCGCGGGTCAGGAGGCCGGAACGCTTGAGAGCGGGACGGTGCTCGGGGTCCATCTCACAGAGACTGCGTGCGATGCCGAGCCGCATGGCGCCGGCCTGGCCCGAGATCCCGCCCCCGTCGATCGTCGCCTCGATGTCGTAGGACTCCGCCGTGCTGGTGACGCGGAGCGGCTCGGTCACCAGCATGCGGTGCGTCGCGGAGGTGAAATACCGCTCGAAGGGCATCTTGTTGATGGTGATCGCGCCCTGGCCGGGACGGAAGCGGACGCGGGCGACCGCCTGCTTGCGGCGGCCGGTGGTCTGGCTCAGTGGTGCGGGCATGGAGTGGGTGCTGTCCTTCGTACGGTTGTCGTGTGGGTGTCTGACGCTAGCGGTATCGGTGTCGGTGCTCGGTCGTGCCGGCCGGTCAGCCCGCCCGCCTGGCGGCGGGCAGCTCGAGGGACTGCGGCTTCTGCGCGGCGTGAGGGTGCTCGGGGCCGGCGTAGACCTGGAGCTTGCTCAGCATCTGGCGGCCGAGAGTGTTCTTCGGCAGCATGCCGCGCACCGAGCGGCGCACCAGCTCGGCCGGCTTGTGCTCGAGCAGTTCGGCATAGCTCGTCGAGCGCAGCCCGCCCGGATAGCCGCTGTGCCGGTACGCCTGCTTGGCCTGGGCCTTACCCGAGGTCATCACCACCTTGTCGGCGTTGACGACGATCACGTGGTCGCCGGTGTCGACGTGCGGGGCGAAGGTGGGCTTGTGTTTGCCGCGGAAGATGGCCGCGACCGACGACGCGAGCCGGCCGAGGACGAGGCCGTCGGCGTCCACGACGTACCAGACCCTCTGGATGTCGTTGACCTTGGGGGAAAATGTGCGCACGAGACCGATCTTTCGCAACTGCATGGTGGGCGGATCCCAGCCCTGGTCGGGCGGGTTCAGAGCCCGCGGCCTGCCGCGAGCCGACGTAACAGGATAGGGCCCCGCGCCCGGACGGGCAAGCCGCCGACACCCTGGCCACTGCGTCGCGCTCGGGTGACCCGCGGCGTCTCGGTACTCCCTGTCGACCGTCCTGAATGCCCTGGTCAAGGGTTCGCGCGCCGGCTGCCCACGTTAGAGCGTGCTGACCCCGAAGGTTCGGGCGCGCTGAGTGCTCGGAGGGCCCCACGACTCGATAACCCTCGACCCCACGACTCGACAAGTCGCTTCGCAAGGTGAGCGTCGGGGCGACCGTTCATTTCGCGATGTCGAAGAGAATGCCGGATCCCGAAATCATCACCGTCGAGTTGAGCCCGTTGACCAATGCCGCTCTGGCCAAGATGAACGACGAGCAGCTCGCGGACGACTTGGAACGGACGGGCCGAGCCAAGGAGGCGTTGTCCGGGCGCGTGGCCCAGCTGGCAGGCGAGATCGCCCGCCGCGAGGGGTTCCGGGCCAAGGGGGCAACCTCCATGGAGAGCTACCTGGTGGGGCAGCTCGGGCTCTCGCGTGCGACCGCGCGTGCCTTCGTTCACGTTGCAGAAAGACTCTTCGACCTCCCTGATCTCCAAGCCGCCCTTTCCACCGGCGAGGTGAGCTTCGACAAGGTCCGGGCCATCGCGGACGTCGCGGACCCGGAAAGCGACGCCGAATGGGCCGAGGCCGCCGCCTGCCTCCGGTCGCAGAGCTGGCCGAGTTGGCTCAACGCTCGGAGGCCCGGAAACGGTCTGGGAAGGGCCGCGGCCGCGAGCCCGAACGTGCGACGCTGCGGCGCAACGACGCGGTTCTCACTCTGACCGCCCGGTTCCCGCGGGTCGAGTACGCGGACGTCTGTGCCCGCATCGAGGCGCAGGCCGACCTGCTCGGCGGCGACGACGACAACCCGTACGACGAGCGCTTGGCCGAAGCCTTGATGTCCCTCCTCCGCGACCACGCCTCCGGCAACGAGTCTTCGTCTGCTCGGAAGGGCTCCCCGTACCTCGTCGTCGCCCACGTAGCCTTGGACAACCTCTTCGGCGACGCCGAAAAGGAGATGCTCGGGGCCGACCTCGAGCGGGGCGGCCTCATCAGTCTCGAGGTGGCCCGCCGCCTGGTCTATGATGCCTCGTTCGTCGTCTCACTGGACGACGAGGCGGGACACTCCATGTACGAAGGACGCGCCCGGCGCTTTCCCACCGGCGCCCAGCGCCGTGAGCTCTGGCGCCGGGACAGGCATTGCCGCTTTGCGGGGTGTTCTCACATCCACCTCGTCCAGGCGCATCACGTGGTGCCCTGGACGCCCAACGGACACACCGACCTCGACAACCTCGCCCTCTTGTGCGCACACCATCATCACCTCGTGCACTCGAACGCCTGGTCCGTCTCCGGCAACGCAAACGAGAAGCTGACGTTCGTTGGTCCGGACGGTCGAGTCATGGCCTCGTATCCGTCACCCCTCTGGGGGACGATCGGTGCCGGTTCGAAACGGTCGGCATCTGCCAGCCGCGACGTTCGCGGAGTTGCTCGAGGCTCCGGCTAGCTACTCCGTCGCGCCCGGAATCGACACGCAACGCAGCATTCCGTCAAGACGGATCGCTCGCCGCGCCTTCGTTCAGCCTGCGACCCCGATGGTCAGTGTCACGAGAATCACTGCTCACCCCGGATCTTCTGCGCTTGACCACGGATGCTCTGCACTTCACCGCGGATGCTCTCCGCTCGGCGCGGGCCTGACGGTGGGCGGGCCGTAGTCCACCGAGACGAGGCACAGCCCGTGGGCCGGGGCGGGGTCGGGCATCCGGTGCCGGGTCGTGGCCCGTAGCCACTCCATGAGCCCGGCCGCGTTCTGGCGGCCCCGGCCGACCTCGACCAGGCTGGCCACCACGGAGCGCACCATCTGGTGGCAGAACGAGCCCGCGGCGATCTCGAAGCGTAAGAGGCGACCCCCGCCAGCCGGTTCCGGTCCCAGTCCCGCCCCCGATCCCGCTCTCGACCCTGTTCCCGTTACCGCTTTCGTTCCTGCTCCCGCGTCGGTCGCTTCGGGCCCCTGGTCGACGCTCCACTGCGCCCGCGTCACCCGCCGCACGATCGGGTCCGAGGAGGGCGTGCCCGGGCGGCGTCGGCAGAACGAGCGGAAGTCGTGGCTCCCGAGCAGCACGTCGGTCGCAGTACGCATGGAGCCGAGGTCGAGCGGGCCGGGCACGTGCCAGGCCACCGGGGCGAGCAACGGGTCGGGGCCCGGCGCGTTCCACACCAGATAGCGGTAGGTGCGCCCCGAGGCGGAGCGCCTGGCGTCGAAGTCCGGTCCCACCGCCTCGGCACGGAGGACGACGACCGCGGGAGCGAGCTGGCGGTTGAGGGCGCGGGCCAAGCCGGCACCGTCGTAGGGAATGGGCGGCAGGTCGACGTGGGCGACCTGGCCCCGGGCATGGACACCGGCGTCGGTGCGCCCCGCGCAGGTGACGGACGGCGGTTCGCGTAGCCGGGCGGTGCGCTCGAGGGCCAGGCGCAGGGCGCCGGCCACCGTGGGCACTTGGGACTGGACGGCGAACCCGTGGAAGGGCGCTCCGTTGTAGGCGACGAGCAGCCTCCAGCGCTGGAGCTCAGCGCCGTCCGGCCGCTCCACCCCGATCCCGAGTCCCAGCCGCCGAGGGACTCAGACGAACTCGATCCGCGCCATGGGTGCGTTGTCACCCGGGCGCGGGCCCAGCTTGAGGATGCGGGTGTATCCGCCCGGGCGGTCCGCGTAGCGCGGCCCGATCTCCTCGAAGAGCTTGTGGGTCATGTCCTTGTCCCGGATGAGCGCCACCACGTTGCGATGGTTGGCGACGCCACCCTTGACGGCAGCGGTCACACACTTCTCGGCCACCGGCCGGAGCCGCTTGGCCTTGGCCTCGGTGGTCACGATCGACTCAGCCGCGACGAGGGACGCGACGAGGTTGCCGAGCATCGCCTTCTCGTGCGCCGCCGATCCGCCGAGCCGGCGGCCGCGCTGGGGGGTGGCCCGCATGCCGGCTCAGTCCCTGGTGCGGAGCGACAGCCCGCGCTCGTCCAGGCGCTGGACGACCTCGTCGGCCGACTTCTGGCCGAAGTTTGTGATGGCCAGAAGGTCGTCCATCGTGCGCTCGACCAGCTCGCCGATCGTGTTGATCTGCGCGCGCTTGAGGCAGTTGCGCGGGCGCTCGGACAGGTCGAGCTCCTCAATCCGCAGGTCCAGGTCGGGCGAACCGCTGCTGGTGGTCGCGGCGTCACCCAGCTCGAGCGCCTGCGGCGACTCTTCCAGATCGGCCACCAGAGAAACCAGCTTGCGCAGCGTGTCACCGGCCGAGGCCAGCGCCTCGCGGGGTGTGATCGTCCCGTCGGTCTCGATGTCGAGCACGAGCCGGTCGTAGTTGGTCGACTGCTCGACCCGCACCGGCTCGATGTCGAAGGTGACCCGGTGCACCGGCGAGAAGATGGAGTCGATCGGGATGACCCCGATGGTCGAGGACCGCTTGTTCTTGTCAGCCGACGCGTAGCCCCGGCCTCGCTCGACGGTCACGTCGACGGCCAGGCGGCCGCGGGCGTTGACCGAGGCGATGTGCAGCTCGGGGTTGAGCACCTCGACGTCGGACGTGAGCTGGAGGTCGGCCGCCGTGGCGTCCGCCGGACCGCGTACGTCGAGACGGAGCGTCACCGCCTCGTCGGAGTACACGCGGACGAGCAGGTCCTTGAGGTTCAAGATGATGTCGGTCACGTCCTCCTTGACTCCGGGGAGGGTGGTGAACTCGTGCAGCGCTTCGTCGAAGCGGAGCTGTGTGACCGCTCCACCGGGAATCGAAGACAGCAGTGTCCGGCGCAGCGAGTTGCCGAGCGTGGTGCCGAAGCCCGGGTCGAGCGGGCCGATGGCGAAACGCTGCCGGTTGTTCTGCTCCTCGTCGACGACTTCGACGGTGGGTCGTTGGATGATCAGCATGGTGGTGCTCCTGTATGGCGGGGGTCGGGGCTACTTCGAGTAGAGCTCGACGATCAGCTGCTCTTGGACAGGCTCATCGATGTGCTCACGCAGCGGTGGGTTGAGGACGGCGACCGAGAAACCGGCGTCGCCGGTCTCGAGCCAGGCCGGGGTCTGGCGCTCCAGGGTGTCCATGTTGCGTCGGACGGAGAAGTTGTTGCGCGTGGCTTCGCGCAGGGTGACCCGGTCGCCCTTGCGCACCCGGTAGCTCGGGATGGTGACACGCTTGCCGTTGACGCTGACATGACCGTGGCGCACGAACTGGCGCGCCTGGCGTCGGCTGGCCCCCCACCCCGCCCGGAAGACGACGTTGTCGAGGCGGAGCTCCAGGTTGCGTAGGAGGTTCTCGCCGGTGATGCCCGGCTGGCGGTTTGCCTCCTCGTACATGTTCCGGAACTGCTTCTCCAAGATGCCGTAGATGCGGCGCGCCTTCTGCTTCTCGCGCAGCTGAGCCAGGTACTCGGAGCCCTGGCGCATGCGGTCGCGTCCGTGCTCTCCCGGCGGATAGGCGCGACTGTGGCGGTCGGTCACCGCCTCGGAGACCGGGCACTTGAGCGAGTAGCAGCGCTCGCCCTTCAAAAAGAGCTTTGTCCGCTCGCGCCGGCAGAGGCGGCAGACGGGACCGGTGTATCGAGCCATAGGTGTGGGTTCCTCTTCTTCCTCGGACTCAGACCCGGCGGCGCTTCTTGGGCCGGCACCCGTTGTGGGGGATGGGGGTCACGTCCTTGATGCCGACCACTTCGATGCCGACGGCGGCCAGGGAGCGGATTGCGGTCTCACGCCCCGAGCCCGGGCCGCGCACGAGAACGTCGACCTTGCGCACGCCGTGCTCCATGGCCCGCTTGGCGCAGGCCTCGGCGGCCAGCTGAGCCGCGAACGGGGTGGACTTGCGCGACCCCTTGAAGCCGACATTGCCCGCCGAAGCCCAGGCGAGGACGTTGCCCTCGGGGTCGGCGATGGACACGATGGTGTTGTTGAAGGAGCTCTTGATGTGGGCCACGCCGTAGGAGATGTTCTTGCGCTCCTTGCGGCGAGGTCGCCGGGCGCCGGGCTTGGTCGGCTTCGCCATCTACTTCTTCACCTTCTTCTTCCCGGCCACCGTCTTCTTGGGGCCCTTGCGGGTGCGGGCGTTGGTGTGAGTGCGCTGCCCGTGGACCGGCAGGCCCTTGCGGTGCCGAACACCCTCGTAGCAGTTGATCTCCATCTTGCGCTTGATGTCCTGGGAGACATCTCGGCGCAGGTCACCCTCGACCCGGAAACTGGTGTCGATGTAGGAGCGCAGCTTGGCCACCTCCTCGTCGGTCAGGTCCCGGACGCGGGTCGACGGATTGATGTCCGTCGCTCCGGTGATCTGCTTCGAGAGCGTCGGACCGACGCCATAGATGTAGGTCAACGCGATCTCGAGGCGCTTCTCACGCGGGATGTCCACCCCAGAAATTCGAGCCATGCCGGTCGTCCTCTCCCTAGCCCTGCCGCTGCTTGTGGCGCGGGTTGTCGCAGATCACCCGGACAACGCCGCGGCGTCGGATGACCTTGCACTTCTCGCAGATCGGCTTCACACTCGGCCGAACCTTCACTTGCCTACCCGTCCTGTTCCTGTCGTCATTTCGCTGTGCTTCCAATTCATCGGCTTCACCGCTCGCTACTTGTACCGGTAGGTGATCCGACCCCGGTTGAGGTCGTAGGGGGTGATCTCGACCTGCACCTTGTCCCCCGGGAGAATGCGGATGCGGTGCATCCTCATCTTCCCCGAGCTGTGCGCCAGCACCTTGTGGCCGTTCTCGAGTTCGACTCGGAACATGGCATTGGGCAGCGGCTCGACCACCGTGCCCTCAAGCACGATGGCGTCTTCCTTGGGCTTGGGCAGGTCGTTCCCTCCCGGTTCGATCCGTCTTGTACGTTCTTCTTGTCCGGTCCGACAACGAACCGGTGGCGCGAGGCCGGAACGGAACGGAGTCGGACGTTGCCGCCGGACGGTCCGTCCCCCCGTGGGGCGGACCTGCGCCGGAGCAGCGAATAAGTTTACCGCATTGCGGCCCCGAATCCACCCCGACGATCGGATGGCAGCGACCCGGGGCCTTCGCTCGCCCTCGTCAGAGCCTCTCTCGGGCCTCGATAGGGCCTCGTGGGGGCCTGTCTCGGGCTTCGATAGGGCCTCGTCGGTGCCGCCTTTCGGGCCAGATCGGGGTCACCTTCGGGCCTCCGGAGGGGCGAGAGGCAGGGCCGACGAGGCGGAACTAAAGGCGTACCCCCAGGTCAGAAGCTTGACACGTCGCCCCGGAGCCGGGCGCCCGCCGGAGCTGGCTCGGGGTCAGCCCGCGACATAACGGGCGGCCGGGGTGCCCGGGGGGTTGAACACGCCGGGGACGAAGTCGGGGTTGGCCACGCACACCTCGCACTCGAGCCCGTCGGGGTCCCGGAAGAAGAGCGAGAGCACTGGGCCGAAGTCGGTCACGAACTCGTCGCTGGCCCCGCGGCCGATGAGACGACGGCGGATCTCCTCGAAGGCACTCAGCGAGGCGGCCTGGAGGGCGATGTGGTCGAGGCGGCCGCGCCCGAGCATCGGGGTCTGCCGCTCCGCCTCGGTGTTCCCGTGCACCTCGAAGACGTTGAATTCCGCTTCCTCCCCGATGCGGACGAAGGTGAGACGCCCGTGCCCGTCCATGTCCTGGAAGCCCAGCTCCTCGGCGCCGAAGACCTCGCGGTAGAAGTCGACGAAGCGCCCGGTGTCGGCGGTGAGGACCGCTACGTGGTTGAACCCGCTCGTGAGCACCACGCTCCTCCCTTCTGCCGGCGGCTGGTCGGCCGGCGCCCGTTTTGCCTGGTCTCGCTGTCGAGCCTTGCACCATGACTGGCCCTGCGCCAAGGGGCGGCGGCGCGCCACGCGCCCGGCGGCAGGTCGGCGCGCCAGGGCGGCACCAGGGAGAGGGCGTCAGGGCGTCGTGAAGACCTCAGGCCCGTCCGCCGTGATGGCGATGGTGTGCTCGAAGTGGGCCGAGAGGCGGCCGTCGGCGGTGACCACGCTCCAGTTGTCATCGAGGGTCACCGTCTCGGGGGAGCCGACGTTGACCATCGGCTCGACGGCGAAGACGTTGCCGGTCTTGAGCGTCGGCCCCTTGTTGCCCGGCCAATAGTTGGGCACCTGGGGCTGCTCGTGCATCGCCGTCCCGATGGCGTGGCCCACGTACTCGCGCACGACCGAGAAGCCTTCCGCCTCGGCCACCTGCTGGACGGCCCGCCCGATTTCGTTCAGGGCGTTGCCCTTGGTCATCTGCTCGATCCCGGCCCACAGGCTGCGCTCGGTCACCTCAATCAGCTTCTGCGCCTCCTTGGAGATCTCGCCGATGCCCATGGTGAAGGCGGCATCCCCGTGGTATCCCTCGATGATCGCCCCGCAGTCGATGGAGAGGATGTCGCCCTCCTCGAGCACGTAGTCGCCCGGGATGCCGTGGACGATCATGGAGTTGGGCGACGTGCAGATGACGGCGGGGAACCCGTGGTAGCCGAGGAAGTTCGACGTGGCGCCCCGGCGCTCCAGTACGTCGCGGGCCACCTGGTCCAGCTGGCGGGTCGTCACGCCGGGCCGGGCGGCGGCGCGGGTCGCCTCGTGCATCTCGGCCACGACCTTGCCGGCACGGCGCATCTTGGCCAGTTCGGCTTCGTTCCGTCTCATCGGGTCTTGCTCATCGCGGGTCCGTCTCATTGGGTCTTGCTCATTGGCGTCTTTGCGCCGGCGCACGGTGTCGATCGCCCCGACGACGCGCCGGGTGACGGCGTCGGGCGAGCCGGTGCCGTTGATCTCGGACAGGAGCTCGCGCTTCTTGTACCAGTCGATCAGCGGGGCCGTCTCCTCCTCGTACAGGTTGAGGCGGCGCTCGATCGCCTCCTCGGTGTCGTCCTGGCGCTGCACCACCTCCCCGCCGCAGACGTCGCACGTCCAGTTCGCCAGGGGCGGCGCGGCGGTCGAGTAGTTCGCGCCGCAATCGACACAGACACGGCGGGACGCGAGGCGCTTCATCACCAGGTGGGTGGGGACCTGCAGGTCGACCACCAAGTCCACATTATGAGGATCGACGATCTTCTCGAGCACCTCGGCCTGCAACGTCGTCCGTGGGCAGCCGTCGAGAACGAAACCGCGTCCCATGGTGTCGCGCTCGGAGAGGCGGGCACCCACCATCTCCATCACCAGCTCGTCGGGGATCAGCTCGCCCTCGTCCATGAGGGACCGGGCCCGCCTCCCGATGTCCGTGCGCGCCTTGACCTCGCTGCGCAGCATGTCCCCGGTGGAGACGTGAGGCACCACATAGTGATGGGAAAGGCGGACGCACTGCGTCCCCTTCCCGGCCCCCTGCTTGCCGAGGACCACGAGCCTGACCCCGGGTATCACCGATGTGCCTACTTGAGGAAGCCCTCGTAGTTGCGCATCATCAGCTGGCTGTCGATCTGGCGCATGGTCTCGAGCGCGACGCCGACGGAGATCAGCAGGGTGGTCCCGTAGAAGGGGAAACGGTTGAGGTGCCAGAGGGCCATCAGGAGCGATGGCACCACCGCGACCGAGGCCAAGAAGAGGGCCCCCACGACCGTGATCCGGCTGAGGATGTGCGCGAAGTACCGCTCGGTCGGCGGGCCGGGCCTGATGCCCGGCACGAACCCGCCCTGCTTGCGGATCAGGTCGGCCTGCTGGTGCGGGTCGAAGGCCACGTAGACGTAGAAGAACGTGAACAGGACGATCAGCAGGAAGTAGGCCAGGATGTAGAAGAAGCTCGTCGGCGTCAGGCTGTTGCGCACGAAGTTCTGGAACCAGTTCCAGGGCACCACGTTGGACAGCAGCACCGGGATGTAGAGGACCGAGCTGGCGAAGATGATCGGGATCACGCCGGACTGGTTCACCTTGAGCGGTATGTAGGTCGAGCTCCCCCCGTACATTCGCCGGCCCACGACGCGGCGGGCGAAGGTCACCGGGATCCGTCTTTGTCCCTGGTCCATGAAGACGATGACGACCAGGAGGGTGAGCGAGACGAGGACGATCACCGCGAATTTCGCCGTGCCCCCCTCTTCGTAAATGGCCTTGAACCCGGTCGGGATGGCGGCCACCACGTTGGCGAAGATCAGGATGGACATGCCCTGGCCGATGCCACGCTGGGTGATCAGCTCGGCCAGCCACATGACCATGGCCGTCCCGGCCGTGAGGATCAGCACCATGAAGAGGGCCAGGGGCCAGCTGAAGGTCGGGATCAGGTCGACGCTCGTGCCGAGCAGCGCGGCGTCGTGGCCGTGGAAGGCGTAGACCAGACCCGAGGACTGCATGACGGCGAGGGCCACCGTCAGGTAGCGGGTGGTCTGGGTGATCTTCTTCTGCCCGACCGCGCCCTGGTCGCGCCACTCCTCGAGCTTGGGGATGACCGTCGAGAGCAGCTGGATGATGATGGAGCTGGTGATGTAGGGCATGACGCCCAGGCCGAAGACGGCGAGGCGCACCAGCGCGCCGCCACTGAAGAGGTTCAGGAACCCGAGCACGCCCGAGGCCGAGGCCGAGCTCTCCAGACCCTGGAGCCGGGACCAGTTGACCCCGGGTACGGGGATGTTGGCCCCGATCTGGTACAGGGCGATGATGGCCAGGGTGAAGATGACCTTGTTGCGAAGGTCGGGGACCCTGAAGATGTTGGCGAGCCGGGAGAGCATGCCCTTCCTCTCAGTGCTTGCCCGAGGTCGGCACTAGCGGTTCATGAGGGCGTTGCCCACGGCCGGCGGGCGCCCTTGGGCGTAAGGCAGGGGCACCCGCTCGACGCTACCCCCGGCGGCCGTGATCGCGTCGGCGGCCGACTGGGAGAAGGCGTGGGCCGAAACCCGCACGGGACGGCTCAGCGAACCCTGGCCCAGGATCTTGACCAGGGCCTTGGGACGCACGACGCCGGCCTCCACCAGGGTGTCGACGGTGATCTCGTCGGCTCCGAGCGCATCGAGGGCGCCGAGGTTCACCGGGGTGTAGGCGATGCGGAAGGGGTTCTTGAAGCCCTTCAGCTTGGGGATGCGCTGCATCAGCGGGAGCTGGCCTCCCTCGAAGCCGAGCCGCACGGTGCTGCGGGCCTTCTGCCCCTTCATGCCTCGGCCTGCGGTCTTGCCGCCCTTGCCTCCGATGCCGCGCCCGACGCGGCGCCGGGCCTTGGTGGCGCCGGCCGGCGGTGCCAGGTCGTGCAACTTCACTTCGCCACCTCCTCCACGCGGACCAGGTGCGGCACCCGGGCGATCATGCCGCGGATCTCCGGCCGGTCCGGCAGGTCGTTGGTCTGGCCGATGCCGCGCAAGCCGAGGGCGCGGAGCGTACCGCGGTGCTTGGGCTTGGTGCCGATGGCCGAGCGCGTCTGGGTGACGATCAGGCGGCTCCCGTCCTGGGCGTCCGACTTCGTTGGGGGCATGGTCAGCGCGCCTCCGTCGCGTACAGCTCGCTCTCGCGCTTGCGCTCACGGTAGGCACGGAGCACGCCACCCGGCGTGACCTCGTCGGGCGCCTTCCCCCGCAGCTCGGCTACCTCGTCGGGCCGGCGCAGCTGCTTGAGCCCGGCGATGGTGGCGTGCGCGACGTTGATGCCGTTGGACGACCCCAGCGACTTGGACAGGATGTCGCGGATGCCGGCCATCTCGAGGATGTGCCGCGCCGCGCCGCCGGCGATCACGCCGGTTCCGGGCGCCGCCGGCTTGAGCATGACCCGGCCCGCGCCGCTCTCCCCGATGACGGGATGGACGATGGTGCTGCCCGCCAGCGGAACCTCGAAGAGGTTCTTTCGCGCCTCTTCGATGCCCTTCTGCACGGCCAGCCCGGCCTCTTTGGCCTTGCCGTAGCCGAGGCCGACTTTGCCGTTGCCGTCGCCCACCACCATCAAGGCGGCAAAGGAGAAGCGGCGGCCGCCCTTGACGACCTTGGCCACCCGGTTCACGGAGATGGTGCGCTCTTCGTACTGCGTGTCAGCCATGCTCAGAACTCCAATCCCTCGGCCCGTGCCGCGTCAGCCAGGACGGCGACACGCCCGTGGTACACGAAGCCCCCACGGTCGAAGACCACCTTGGTGATTCCGGCCGCCTTGGCTCGAGACCCGAGCAGGCGACCCACCGATTCAGCCCCCGTCACGTTACCGCCGCCGCTACGGCCCAGGGACGCACGGAGGTCGGGCTCGACCGACGACGCCGCGACCAGGGTGTGCCCGTTCGAGTCGTCGATGAGCTGGGCCGAGATGTGCCGGTTGGACCGGTGGACGGCGAGGCGAGGCCGGTCGTGGGTTCCCGTGACCTTGGTCCGGACCCGGGCGTGGCGCCGCACACGCAGCCGGGCGCGGTCGCTCGTGCGTGCCATCTACTTCGCTGCCTTTCCGGCCTTGCGCTGCACCCGCTCGCCCGAGTAGCGCACACCCTTGCCCTTGTAGGGCTCGGGCTTGCGCAGCTTGCGGATGTCGGCGGCCACCTGACCGACCTTCTCCTTGTCGATGCCCTTCACGATGATCCGGGTCGGCACCGGGACCTCGAAGGTGATGCCGTCGGGCGCCTCGACTTGGACCGGGTGCGAAAAGCCCAGGGCGAGCTCCAGGGCGTCGGGGCCCTTCGCCGTGGCGCGGTAGCCGACGCCGACGATCTCGAGCTCCTTGGTGAAGCCGTCGGTGACGCCCGAGACCATGTTGGACACCAGCGAGCGCGAAAGCCCGTGCAGGGCACGGTGGCGACGCTCGTCGTCGGGCCGACTGACCACCAGAGTGTCGCCCTCCTGGGTGATGGTGATCCCCTGAGGTAGCCGGCGCTCCAGGGTGCCCTGCGGGCCCTTCACGCTGACGTTGTCGCCGCTGAGCGTCACCGTCACGTTCGACGGGACGGGAATGGGGGCACGGCCGATGCGCGACATCAGGCCTCCCTTCGTGCGCTTGCTCTACCAGACATGGCAGAGCACCTCCCCGCCGAGGTGCTTGCGGCGCGCCTCGCGGTCGGTCAACAGGCCCTGGCTGGTCGAGACGACCGCCACGCCCATGCCGCCGAGCACACGGGGCATGCCGTCGGCCCGGGCGTAGATGCGTAGTCCCGGCTTGGAGACGCGGCGGATGCCCGCGATGGTGCGAGTGCGGTCGACGGAGTACTTCATCTTGATCTCCAGCGTGGTGCCGGGCTTGCCCACATTGGGCTCGACCGAGTAGCCGGCGATGAAGCCCTCGCGCTCGAGGACGGAGGCCAGCGACTCCTTGAGCTTGGAGCCGGGCATGCGCACGCTGTCGAACATGGCGGAGTTGGCGTTGCGGATGCGGGTCAGCATGTCCGCGATGGGGTCGGTCATGGTCATGGCGGCCTACCAGCTCGCCTTCGTCACGCCGGGAATCTCACCGGCGTGCACCATGACGCGCAAGCAGATGCGGCAAAGCCCGAACTTGCGGTAGACGGCCTTGGGCCGACCGCATCGCTGGCACCGGGTGTAGCCCCGGACCTTGAACTTGGGGGTGCGCTGCTGCTTCTCGATCAAAGCCTTTTTCGCCATGGTACTAACGGGTCTCCTGTCGGAAGGGAAAGCCGAATGCCGCCAGGAACGCGCGGCCCTCCTCGTTGGTGCGTGCGGTCGTGACGATGGTGATGTCCATGCCGCGAGTGGTGTCGATCTTGTCGTAGTCGACTTCGGGGAAGATCAGCTGCTCGGTCACCCCGAAGGTGTAATTCCCGTGCCCGTCGAAGGCGCGGGGCGAAAGGCCCCGGAAGTCACGGATGCGGGGGATGGCCAAGCTGAGCAGCCGGTCGAAGAACTCCCAGGCGCGGTCGCCGCGCAGGGTGGTCTTGGCCCCGATGCTCTGCCCCTCGCGCAGCTTGAAGCCGGCGATGGACTTCTTGGCCCGCGTCACCACCGGCTTCTGGCCGGTGATGACCTCGAGGTCGCGCTGGGCCCCCTCAATGAGCGACGCCTGCTGGGTGGCACGACCCACGCCCATGTTGACGACGATCTTCTCGAGCCGGGGCACCTCCATCACGTTGCCCAGGCCGAGCTCGGTCTTGAGCCGATCCCTGATCTCGCCCAGGTAGCGCTCCTTGAGCCGGGGCCGCGGGTGCGCTCGTCGTGGTCGCTGGTCGTGGTCGTCGCGCTCACAGGTCGGCCTGGCACTTCTTGCAGGTCCGCACCTTCACACCGTCTTCGTTGAAGCGGTAGCCGATGCGGGTCGGTTGGTTGCAGGCCTTGCAGATCAGGGCCACCGTCGAGACGTGGATGGGCATGAACTTGTCGATGATGCCGCCCTGCTGGGTGGCGCGGGTGGGCTTGGCGTGGCGCTTGGCCACGTTGACGCCCTCGAGGATCACCCGTTCGCGGCTGGGGATGGCGCGCACCACCTCGGCGCGGCGCCCCTTGTCCTTGCCGGACAGGACGATGACCTGGTCTCCCTTGAGAATCCGCATCAGAGCACCTCCGGGGCCAGCGACACGATGCGCATGAACCTCTTGTCCCGCAGCTCGCGGCCCACCGGACCGAAGATGCGGGTGCCGCGCGGCTGCTGTTGGTCGTTGATGAGCACCGCCGCGTTCTCGTCGAAGCGGATGTAGCTCCCGTCGGGACGGCGCTTCTCCTTCTTGGTGCGGACGACGACGCACTTGACGACATCGCCCTTCTTCACGGCGGCACCGGGGATGGCGTCCTTGACGGTGGCCACGAAGACGTCCCCGATGCTGGCGTAGCGCCGGCGTGACCCGCCGAGGACGCGGATGCACAGCACCTCGCGCGCACCCGAGTTGTCGGCCACCCGGAGCCGGGATTCCTGCTGGATCATCGGGCCCGCTCCACCACTTCGGTCAGCCGCCAACGCTTGAGCTTCGAGACCGGGCGGGTCTCCTGCACCCGGACCCGGTCGCCGACCTTGGCCGAGTCGTCGGCGTCGTGCACGTAGAGCTTCTTGGTGCGCTGCACCGTCTTGCCGTACCGGGGGTGGCGCACGCGCTCGACCACGGCCACCACGACTGTCGCCTGCATGTGGTCGGAGACGACGATGCCCTCGCGGACCTTGCGTCGGTTCTGCCGGGAGCCGTCGTCCTCTGGCTCGGCGGCAGCGGGAGCAGCGGCAGCGGGCTGGGCGTCATCGGCGGGCTGGGCGTCTGCGGGCGTGGCCAGTTCAGAAGCGGCCTCGGCCTGGACGGTCTCGAGGGCGCGCTCGGCGTCGCGAGCCGCCTCAATGGCCTGCTCGTCCGCGCCCTCGGCCTCGGTCTGGGTGGCCTCTTGGTCCTGTGTGTTGTCGTCGGCCATCAGGCCTCTTCCTCTTCGTCGTCTTGGTCGTCTACTTCGTCGACGTCGTCTACGTCCTCGTCTTCGACGTCGGCGTGCACGTCGAGATCGTCGTAGTCGCCCTCGCCCTCGCCCTCGCCCTCGCCATCAGCCGCCTCCGCGTCCGGCTCGGCGGCGGCGGCGGCCTCGGCCCGCTCC
This sequence comes from uncultured Acidimicrobiaceae bacterium, assembly GCA_963767195.1. GTDB lineage: Bacteria > Actinomycetota > Acidimicrobiia > Acidimicrobiales > RAAP-2 > Bog-473. Next base: position 183,936 of record CAVYDA010000006.1, read on the forward strand.
GCGACGGCGGCGTCCTCCGCGGCCAGCTTGGCCTGGGCGGCCTCGTGCTCAGCCACGGTCGGGGCGACATAGGCGCCCTCCGCCTCGAGGATCTCGCGGGACCGCAGGACGGTCAGCATGCGCGCCACGTCGCGTCGCACCAGCCCGATCCGCGACGGGTTGTCCAGCTGTCCGGTGGCCAGCTGGAATCGCAGGTTGAACAGCTCCCGGCGCGAGTCGCCCAGGCGGGCGGCCAGCTCGTCGCCCGTCAGCATGGCGAGGTCGTGTGCCTGCATCAGACCGCCACCTCGGGGTGGCCATGGGTACCCGGCCGCACCACGAAGCGGGCCTTGAACGGCAGCTTCTGAATGGCACGCTCCATGGCGGCACGGGCCAGCGGCTCATCGACGCCGGCGAGCTCGAAGAGCACGCGTCCGGGGTGCACCACGGCGACCCACAGCTCCGGGTTGCCCTTGCCCGAACCCATCCGGGTCTCGGCCGGCTTGTGGGTGATGGGCTTGTCGGGGAACACCCGGATCCAGACCTTCCCGCCTCGTCGCACGTGCCGGGTCATGGCGATACGGGCCGCCTCAATCTGGCGAGCAGTGAGCCAGCCGGGCTCGGTGGCCTGGATACCGAAGTCGCCGAACGAAACGGACGTGCCTCCCTTGGCCGCACCGGTGAGGCGGCCTCGCTGAGTCTTGCGGTGCTTGACCTTCTTGGGCATCAACATGTCAGTCGGACTCCCGGCGGAAGTGCGGCGCCTCGTGGTGCTCGTGGTGCTGGCGCTCCATCTCCTCGTCGCGGTTCAGCTGGCGCTCCAGGTCGTCGATCTCGGTCGGCTGGGGAAGGAGGTCGGCCACCGGCACCTCGGACTCCTCCTCGGTCTCCGTTTCGACGTCAGTCGGGGCGTCCGTCGGGACGACCTCCTCGGCGACCACCTCGGTCTCTGCGGCGGGCTCCACCGTCTCGACCGGCTCGGCCGGCGCTACCGTCTCGACCTCTGCCGTGGGCTCGACGGTCTCGGCGGTCTCGGCGTCCGCCTCGGGCTCCGCGGTCTCGGCGTCCGACTCGAAGACATCGGCCCGGCGCCGGCCGCCGCCTGCGGTGATGAGGCGGCGCGGCGAGCTCTGGCCCGACGTCTCCCCCACGGCCATGGCGGCCTCACGGGTGATCTTGTCCTCGATGGAGACCTTGTACGGCAGGATGTCGCCCTTGTAGATCCAGACCTTCACGCCCACGCGGCCCGACGTGGTGCGGGCCTCGCGGAAGCCGTAGTCGATGTCCGCCCGCAGCGTGTGCAGGGGCACCCTGCCCTCGCGGTACTGCTCCTTGCGCGACATCTCGGAACCTCCGAGCCGGCCGGAGCACTGCACCTTGATGCCCTGGGCCCCGGCTTTTTGCACCGTCTGGATGGCCCGCTTCATGGCGCGGCGGAAGGCGACGCGCCGCACCAGCTGGTCGCAGATGCCCTGGGCGATCAGAGCAGCGTCGAGCTCGGGCTGCTTGATCTCCTGGATGTTGAGCTGGATCCGGTTCTGGAGACCGGTGATCTCCTCGAGCTTCTTCTTGAGGCGGTCCGCCTCGGCCCCGCGCCGGCCGATCACGATGCCCGGGCGGGCCGTGTGGATGTCGACGCGCAGGCGGTCGCGGGTGCGCTCGACCTCGATGCGGCTGACTGCGGCTGCTTCCAGCTGGCGCATCAGGTAGTCGCGGATCTTCCAGTCCTCGACCACGAACTCCTTGTAGTGGCGCTCCTCGAACCAGCGTGACTTCCAGTCGGTGGTGATCCCGAGCCGGAACCCGTAGGGGTTTACCTTCTGGCCCATTTACTCACCCTCCTGGTCGGTCTCACCGGTCGCACCGGTCGCACCGGTCTCCTCGGTGTCCTCGGTGACGTCCGTATCCGTATCCGTATCCGTATCCGTGACGTCCGTGGCGCCGGCGTCCGCATCCGTCTCGACGCCCGCCTCCGTCTCGACGCCGGCCGAAGCATCCGCCTGCACCGTCTCGTCCGTCTGGTCCGTCACGTCCGTCTCGTCCGCCTCGACAGCGTCGGCCCGGACCGCGGCGGCCTCTTCCTCGGCCGCGGCCGCGGCGGCGGCCTCCGCTTGGGCCGCACGACGCCTCGAGAGGCGACCCGAGAGGTCGGCGCGCCGGCGCGAGGCATCCACCCGGCGCGAGCGGTTGGCGGTCACCGCCTCCATGCGGGCGCGGCGTAGCGCCAGCTGGTCGGCCGGCAACCGGCTCACCACGATCGTGATGTGGCACGTCCGCTTGCGGATGCGCGTGGCCCGGCCGCGCGCCCGGGGACGCCAGCGCTTCATGGTGGTGCCCTCGTCGGCGTAGCAGGCCGAGACGTAGAGCTCCTCGGGGTTCTGCTGGTCGTTGTGGGCGGCGTTGGAGACGGCCGAGGTGAGCACCTTGCCGACGACCTCGGCCGCTTCGCGCTCGGTGCCGTTGAGGATCTCGGCCGCCCGCTGCACGTCCGTGCCCCGGATCAGGTCGAGCACCTGGCGTGCCTTGGAGGCCGACATGCCGCAGTAGCGGTGCACCGCCCGGGTCCCCGGACGCTCGTTGGTCTTCGGACCGGTCACCGCCGCGCTCCCCGTTCCTGGCCGGCGTGGTAGCGGAAGGTCCGGGTCGGCGCGAACTCGCCCAGCTTGTGGCCCACCATGGACTCGGTCACGTAGACGGGCACGTGACGTCGGCCGTCGTGCACGGCGATGGTGTGGCCGACCATGTCGGGGATGATCGTCGAGCGTCGGGACCAGGTCTTTATGACCTTCTTGTCCCCACTCGCGTTGAGGACGTCCACCTTCTTGAGCAGGTGGTCGTCGACGAACGGACCCTTCTTCAGGCTACGCGGCATGCTTCCTCAACCCCTCGCCTAGCGCCGAGCCCCGCGGGTGCGGCGCCGGCGGACGATCATCGTTGGACTTCTTGTTGCGCGAACGGGTACGGCCCTCGGGCTTGCCCCATGGCGACACCGGGTGGCGGCCGCCGGACGATTTCCCCTCGCCGCCGCCGAGCGGGTGGTCGACCGGGTTCATGGCCACGCCACGGGTCTGCGGACGCTTGCCCTTCCAGCGGTTGCGTCCGGCCTTGCCCACCTTGACCAGTTCGGCCTCCGCGTTGCCCACCACGCCGAGGGTGCCCCGGCAGTCGATGGAGACGCGACGCATCTCGGTCGAGGGCAGGCGCAGGGTGGCGAACACGCCCTCCTTGGCCACGAGCTGCACGCTCATGCCGGCTCCCCGGGCCATCTTGCCTCCGCCGCCCGGCCGAAGCTCGACGTTGTGGATGGTCGAGCCAACTGGGATGTAACGCAGCGGCAGCGCGTTGCCCGGCCGGATGTCGGCCCCCTGGCCGCTCTGCAGGCGGTCGTCCACCTTCACGCCGGCCGGGGCCAGGATGTAGCGCTTCTCGCCGTCGGCGTAGTGCAGGAGGGCGATGCGGGCGTTGCGGTTCGGGTCGTACTCAATGGCCGCGACCTTGGGCCGGGATGCCGTCCTTGTTTCGCCGGAAGTCGATGATCCGGTACTGCTGCTTGTGACCGCCGCCGCGGTGGCGCGCCGTCTTGCGGCCGTAGGCGTTGCGGCCGCCGCTCTGCGGGTTGGGCGCGAGCAGTGACTTCTCGGGCTTGTGCCGAGTGATCTCGGAGAAGTCCGAGACGGTCTGGAATCGGCGTCCGGGGCTGGTGGGCTTGCGTGAGCGGAGTGGCATGACGTTCCTCTGATCAGCGCTCGAACAGGTCGATGGAGTCGTCGGGGTGCAGGGTCACAATGGCGCGCTTGGTGTCGGGCGGCTTGCCCCTCACGTTGGTGCGCCGGTTGCGCGTCGCCTTCCCCTTGCGGTTGAGCGTGTTCACCTTGACCACCCGCACACCGAAGGCCTGCTCCACGGCGTGGCGGACGTCGATCTTGGTGGCCCGGGGGTCGACGATGAAGACGTAGACGCTCTTGTCCATGAGCGCGTAGCTCTTCTCGGAGACCACAGGGCGGATGAGCACGGACATGGCGTCACGCATCGGCGTCGCCCTCCTCGCCCGTCGCTGTCGGCTTCAGCTGTGTCTCGCCTCGACGCTGTCCGCCTCGACGCTGTCGGTTGCCTCAGCGCTCTCGGCCTCGACCGCGTCGGTCACCGGAGCCTCGACGCTCTCGGTCTCGGCCGCGTCGGCCACCGGAGCCTCGTCCTCGGTCTCCTCGGTCTCCGTCGATCCCTCTTCGTCTCCAGCCTCGACCTGGACCGAGGACGCCGTGGGCAGCGTGCGGTCGGAGAAGACCAGCCAGTCGGCACGCAGGACGTCGTGCGCCGAGAGCTGGGCGAACGACGTCGTGTGGGCCTGTTGGCAGGTTGGCGAAGGACCGTTCCACGTCGATCTCGTCGTCGGCCAACACCACGAGCACCGGGCCGTCCAGCCTGAGCTTGCGGAGGAGGGTCGGCGGCGTCCCTGGTGCTGGGTCCGTCGAGCAGCCAGTCGTCGACCACGCAGATGCGGCCGATCTCGGCCCGGTCGCTGAGCGCCGAGAGCAGCGCCAGGCGCACCATCTTCTTCGGCGTGCGCTGGGCGTAGCTGCGCGGCTTGGGCCCGAGGGCCACGCCGCCGCCGGCCATCGACGGCGAGCGGCTGCATCCCTGGCGGGCCCGCCCGGTGCCCTTCTGGCGGAACGGCTTGGCGCCGCCCCCCCGAACCTCGGCCCGCGTCTTCGTGGACTGGGTCCCTGCCCGGGCGGCGGCGAGCTGGGCGGTGACGACCTGGTGCAACACGGCGCGGTTGGGCGTGAGTCCGAAGAGGGACGGCTCCAGATCGACCGTGCCCAGGTCGTGTCCGGCCGCGTTGCGCCGGATCGCCGTGCGGACGACCGGCTCCGGACGGTCCTTCTTCACGGTGGCGCAGCACGGTGCCGGCGGTGCCGCTGGCCGTCATCGCCTGCCTCCCGCCTTGGCCGGGGTCTTCACCGAGTTGCGCAACACGCACCACGCTGCCCCGGGCCCCGGGCACGGCACCCTTGACCAGCACGAGCTGGCGCTCGGCATCGGCCTGGACGACCTCGAGGTTCATGGTGGTGACCTGCTGCGCCCCGATCTGGCCCGCCATGCGGGTGCCCTTGAAGACCCGCGACGGCGTGGCGCAGGCGCCGATGGCGCCGGGCACCCGGTGGCTGCGGTGGTTGCCGTGCGAGGCGCCCTGGCCGTTGAAGTTGTGCCGCTTCATCCCGCCGGCGAAGCCCTTGCCCTTGCTCACGGCGATGGCGTCGACGCGCTCGCCCGCTGCCCACAGGTCGGCCGTCAGCTCCTGGCCCACGCGTGTAGTCCGCGACGTCGTCGAGGCGGAGCTCCACGAGCCGGCGGCCCGGAGTCGACGCCGGCCTTGGCGTAGTGCCCGAGCTCGGGCTTGGTCAGCGTGGACGTGCGACGGAAACCCCAGGTGACCTGCAGCGCGGAGTAGCCGTCGGACTCCGGCGTCTTGACCTGCACGACGCGGACGGGCGCGACCTTCAGCACCGTCACCGGTACGGCGCGGTTCTGGTCGTCCCAGACCTGGGTCATGCCGACCTTCTCGCCGACGATCGCCTTGCTTGCCACGTGTCTCTTCTCCCTGTGCCCGGGCAGAGCCCCGTGAGCACGCCAACGCTCCGCCCGGGAATCCCGAGCGGAGCGCTCGAATGGTTCGGCGTGAGGTCCCGGCGGGAGCCGGCGATCACGCACGTCTGCTTGGTCCGCAACGCCTTCGAGCGCCGCTGAAGCCTGCTGCACCGCCCATAAGAGCGGCCGTCCAGGTTACACCACGTCCCGGCCCCGCCGCCAGGCGCTCCGGCGGAGGGGCCGGGCACCGGGCCCGCCCATCCCGCCGGCTACGCCGTCTGGATCTTGATCTCGATGTCGACGCCCGCCGGCAGGTCGAGCCGCTGGAGCGAGTCGACCGTCTTGGGCGTGTGCTCGACGATGTCGACCAGGCGCTTGTGCACCCGCATCTCGAAGTGCTCCCGGGAGTCCTTGTACTTGTGCGGCGAGCGGATCACCGTGTAGCGGTGCTTGTCGGTCGGCAGCGGCACCGGCCCGAGCACCTTGGCCTGCGTGCGCAGCACCGTCTGGACGATCTTCTCGGTGGACTGGTCGAGGATCTCGTGGTCGTAGGCCTTGAGCCTGATGCGGATCTTCTGCTTCGGGCCGTCGGCCATGGTCGTGCCTGCTCTCGCTCGGTCGGGTCGGGACTACTTGAGGATCTCGTCGACGCACGCCGGAGGCGACGGTGCGGCCACCCTCGCGGATGGCGAAGCGCAGGCCCTCGTCCATGGCGATGGGCTTGCCCAGCTCGACCGTCATCTTGGTGTTGTCGCCCGGCATGACCATCTCGGTGCCCTCGGGCAGCGTGATGGTGCCGGTCACGTCGGTGGTCCGGAAGTAGAACTGCGGCCGGTAGTTGGTGAAGAACGGCTTGTGGCGGCCGCCCTCCTCCTTGTTCAGCACGTAGACCTCGGCGGTGAACTGGGTGTGCGGGGTGATGGAGCCGGGCTTGCACAGCACCTGGCCGCGCTCGACCTCTTCCTTCTTGGTGCCGCGCAGCAGGGCGCCGATGTTGTCGCCGGCCTGGCCCTGGTCGAGGAGCTTGCGGAACATCTCGACGCCGGTGACCGTGGTCTTCTGGGTGTCGCGCAGGCCGACGATCTCGACCTCCTCGCCCACCTTGACGATGCCCTGCTCCACCTTGCCGGTCACGACGGTGCCGCGGCCGGTGATGGACATGACGTCCTCGACCGGCATCAGGAAGGGCTTGTCGACGTCGCGCTCGGGCTCGGGGATGTAGTAGTCGACGGCGTCCATGAGCTCGACGATCTTCTCGCTCCACTCGGGGTCGCCCTCCAGGGCCTTCAGCGCGCTGACCCGGACGACCGGGATGTCGTCGCCGGGGAACTCGTACTCGCTGAGGAGCTCGCGCACCTCCAGCTCGACCAGCTCGAGCAGCTCCTCGTCGTCGACCATGTCGGCCTTGTTGAGGGCCACCACGATGTAGGGCACGCCGACCTGGCGGGCCAGCAGCACGTGCTCACGGGTCTGGGGCATGGGGCCGTCGGCGGCCGAGACCACCAGGATGGCGCCGTCGATCTGGGCGGCGCCGGTGATCATGTTCTTGATGTAGTCGGCGTGGCCCGGCATGTCGACGTGCGCGTAGTGGCGCTTGTCGGTCTCGTACTCGACGTGGGCGATCGTGATCGTGATGCCGCGCTGCTTCTCCTCGGGCGCCTTGTCGATGTCGTCGAATTGGTGAACGAGGTGTTCGGGTTCTTCTCGGACAGCACCTTGGTGATGGCCGCCGTCAGCGTCGTCTTGCCATGGTCGATGTGGCCCATCGTCCCGACGTTCACGTGCGGCTTGGTGCGCTCGAACTTCTGCTTGGCCATCGCCTCGCTCCTCCCTGCTCCTCGTCGGGGGCCACCGTGGCCCCGACGCTGTCTGTCTCTTGTCTGCGATCTGTGCGTCTGCGATCTGTGCTCTCCGTCCGGCCGGCGGCCGACGCGATCGGGGCCTACTCCCCGTGCGCCCGGGCGATGATCTCCTTGGAGATCGACTCGGGCACCTCGTTGTACGAATGGAACTGCATCGTGTACGTGGCGCGGCCCTGGGTGCGCGAACGCAGGTCGGTAGCGTAGCCGAACATGTCGGCCAGCGGGACGTGCGCCTTGACACTTGGCTGGTGCCCAGCTGCTCCATGCCCCCACCCGGCCCCGGCGGGAGGAGAGGTCGCCGATCACGTCGCCCAGGTAGTCCTCGGGCGTCGTCACCGTCGACCTCCATGACCGGCTCGAGCAGCACCGGGCTGGCCGCCCGCAGCGCCTTCTTGATCGCCATCGACCCGGCGATCTTGAAGGCCATCTCCGAGGAGTCCACGTCGTGGTACGAGCCGTAGGTGAGGGTCACCCGGACGTCGACCGTCGGGTAGCCGGCCAGCACGCCGGAGGTGAGCGCCTCCTGGATCCCGGCGTCGACCGAGGGGATGTACTCCTTGGGGATGACGCCGCCGGTGATCTTGTCGATGAACTCGTAGCCGCCCCCGGGCCCGGTCGGCTCGGCGCTGATGACCACGTGGCCGTACTGGCCGCGGCCGCCGGTCTGGCGGATGTACCGCTCCTCGATCTTCTCGACCGGGTTGCGGATCGTCTCGCGGTAGGCCACCTGGGGCTTGCCCACGTTGGCGTCGACCCTGAACTCGCGCAGCATGCGGTCGACGAGGACCTCGAGGTGCAGCTCGCCCATGCCCGAGATGACGGTCTGGCCGGTCTCCTCGTCGGAGCGCACCCGGAAGGTCGGGTCCTCCTCGCTAGAGCGCGTAGAGGGCCCGGACGAGCTTGTCCTGGTCGGCCTTCGTCTTGGGCTCGACGGCGACGTGGATGACCGGCTCGGGGAACTCGAGGGCCTCGAGCACGATCGGGCCGCCCGATCTCGCACAGGGTGTCGCCCGTCGTCGTGTTCTTCAGCCCGACCACGGCCATGATGTCGCCGGCGTAAGATCGCGTCCTTGTCCTCGCGGTGGTTGGCGTGCATCTGGAGGATGCGCCCGACCCGCTCCTTCTTGTCCTTGGTCGAGTTCTGGACGGACCCGCCCTTGGCCAGCGTGCCCGAGTACACCCGGATGTAGGTGAGCTTGCCGACGAAGGGGTCGGTCATGATCTTGAAGGCGAGGGCGGAGAAGGCGTCGCCGTCGTCCGCCTTGCGCTCCTCGATGTCGTCGGTCTGGTCCGGCTGGTGCCCCTGGGTCGGCGGCAGGTCGAGCGGGCTGGGCAGGTAGTCGACGACGGCGTCGAGCATCGGCTGGACGCCCTTGTTCTTGAAGGCCGAGCCGCACAGCACCGGGACGACGGCCGCGGCCAGCGTGGCCGTGCGCAGGGCGCGGCGCAGGTCGTCGGCCGTGATGGGCTCCTCGGCCAGGTACTTCTCCATGATCACGTCGTCGAAGTTGGAGACGACGTCAATCAGCTGGTGCCGGGCGTCCTCGACCTCCGACGCCATGGCGTCGGGGACGTCGAGGGTCTCCCACTCCTCGCCCATGTCCGACGACCACACCAGAGCCTTCTCCTCCAGCAGGTCGATGACGCCCTTGAACTCGGACTCGACGCCGATCGGCAGCTGGATCACGGCCGGCAGCGCGTCGAGGCGGTCGCGGATCATCTGCACCGTGCGCTCGAAGTCCGCGCCAATGCGGTCCATCTTGTTGACGAAGCAGATGCGGGGCACGTTGTACTTGTTGGCCTGCCGCCAAACCGTCTCGGTCTGCGGCTCCACGCCGGCGACCGCGTCGAAGACCGCCACCGCCCCGTCGAGGACGCGCAGCGAGCGCTCCACCTCGACGGTGAAGTCGACGTGGCCCGGGGTATCGATGATGTTGATCCAGTTGTCGCGCCACGAGCACGTCGTGGCGGCGGAGGTGATCGTGATGCCGCGCTCCTGCTCCTGGACCATCCAGTCCATGGTGGCGGCGCCTTCGTGCACCTCGCCGATCTTGTAGTTGCGGCCGGTGTAATAGAGGATGCGCTCGGTCGTGGTCGTTTTGCCCGCGTCGATGTGGGCCATGATCCCGATGTTGCGGGTTCGGGCCAGCGGGAAGTCGCGGGATGGCGTCGGGTCAGCCATGTGGTGGTCCGTCCACTACCAGCGGTAGTGGGCGAAGGCGCGGTTGGACTCCGCCATCTTGTGCATGTCCTCGCGCCGCTTCACCGAGGCGCCGATGTTGTTCGAGGCGTCGAGGATCTCACCGGCCAGGCGCTCGGCCATCGTCTTCTCCCGGCGCTGGCGCGAGTACGTGGTCAGCCAGCGGATGGCCAGCGTCGTGGCGCGCCGCGGCCGCACCTCGACCGGCACCTGGTACGTGGCACCGCCGACGCGGCGCGACTTCACCTCGACCTCGGGCCGGGTGTTCTCGACGGCGCGCTTGAGCGCGGACACGGGGTCGCCGCCCGGACTTCTCCTGCACCTGCTCCAGGGCGGTGTAGACGATGCGCTCGGCCAGCGTGCGCTTGCCGCGCGAGAGCACCTTGTTGACCACCTGGGTCACGAGGACCGAGCGGTAGACGGGGTCCGGGCGCAATTCCCGGCGTGTGGCGGGTCCGTTGCGGGGCATCGGCTATGACTCCTTCTTGGCGCCGTAGCGGCTGCGGGCCTGGCTGCGCTCGCGCACGCCCGACGTGTCGAGCGCGCCGCGCACGACCTTGTAGCGGACGCCCGGCAGGTCCTTCACCCGGCCCCCGCGGACGAGGACGATGGAGTGCTCCTGGAGGTTGTGGCCCACACCCGGGATGTAGGCCGTGATCTCGACGCCCGAGGACAGGCGGACGCGGGCCACCTTGCGCAGGGCCGAGTTCGGCTTCTTGGGCGTGGTCGTGTAGACGCGGGTGCACACCCCCCGCCGCTGGGGCGCGCCCTTCAGCGCTGGGGTCTTGGTCTTGGTTACCTTGGCCTGCCGTCCCTTGCGGACGAGCTGGGCGATTGTGGGCACGCGCTGCCCCTCTCTGTGCGAAAGATGTGGCCCATGTGCTGCGCCGGTCCGCGCCGGCCGAAGCCGCACATGGCAGAAGGAAAATTATAGCGGTTGCCTGGGGGTCCGACAATCGCGACTCGACCTGGTCCCCAGAGCGTGGCCGCCGCCTCGGTCCTGAGAGCAGTCTACCGGCGAGGACCCGACGTCCTATCGGTGAGGACCTGGCGTCCGCCGTTGGTCCGATCCCAAGCCTCGCCGGTGGCCCCCATCGGAAGGCTCGCCGGTGGCCCGTCCGAAGGCTCGAGCGGTCGGATCGGTCGTCCCAGCGAGCAAGGGAGGCGGTCAGTGTGGTCGCCCAGCGAGGAATGGGAGCCGTTGGGTCGGTCCCCAGCGGCGGTCGGTCGGTCGGATCGGTCGGTCGGATCGGTCCCATCGGTCGGCCGGATCGGTCCCATCGGTCGGCCGGATCGGTCCCATCGGTCGGCCGGATCGGTCCCATCGGTCGGCCGGATCGGCGTAGCGGTGTCTCGGATCTGCGTCCCGGTCGCGGTCTCCTCGGGTGCCGTCGCCCAAGGACGTCGGCGCCGTCTCCCCTGGTAAGGGGCGCGGTCGAGCCTCCAAGAGGCAGCACGGGAGCAAGCACGGGCGGGGCCCGACCACGGGCGGCGGCCGACTTCCGGGTCGCGCGGGGCCGGTAGCCTCAAGCGGATGGAACATTCCATGTCCGAGCGGCTGGCGGAGCTGGCCGAGCGCAAGAACGAAGCCCTCCACGCCGGGAGCGAGAAGGCGGTCGAGCGCCAGCACGCCAAGGGCAAGCTTACGGCCCGGGAACGCATCGACTACCTGCTCGACGAGGGTTCCTTCCAGGAGCTCGACATGCTGGCCCGCCACCGGGCCCACGGGATGGGACTGGAGGACAACCGGCCCTACACCGACGGTGTCGTCACCGGCTTCGGGACCGTCGACGGGCGGCGCGTCTGCATCTTCAGCCAGGACTTCACCGTCTTCGGGGGCGCCCTGGGCGAGGTCTTCGCCGAGAAGATCCACAAGGTCATGGACCTGGCGGCGTCGACCGGGGTGCCGATGATCGGCCTGAACGACGGGGCGGGGGCCCGGATTCAGGAGGGCGTCGTCTCGCTCCACTCCTACGGCGGCATTTTCCACCGCAACGTGACGGCTTCGGGCGTCATCCCCCAGATCAGCGTGATCCTCGGTCCCTGCGCCGGGGGCGCGGTCTACTCGCCCGCCATGACCGACTTCATCTTCATGGTCCAGGGCACCTCGCACATGTTCATCACCGGACCCGACGTGGTGAAGACGGTGACGGGTGAGGACGTCACCCTCGAGGAGCTCGGGGGCGCCATGAGCCACGCCACCAAGTCGGGCGTGGCCACCTTCGTCTCGCCCGACGAGAAAGCCTGCCTCGACGACGTCCGCCACCTGTTGTCGTTCCTGCCGGCGAACAACCTCGAGGAGCCGCCGGTGGAGCTCGGGTCCGACGAGCCGGACCGTGTGCTGACCGAGCTGGTCGACTTCCTGCCCACTTCGCCGAACCAGCCCTACGACATGAAGCGGATCATCACGGCCGTCGTGGACGACGGCGAGTACTTCGAGGTGCACCGCCACTGGGCCATGTCGATCACCTGTGGCTTCGGCCGCATGAACGGCCGCGTGGTCGGGATCGTCGGGAACCAGCCGGCGGTGCTCGCCGGCGTGCTCGACATCGACTCGTCCGAGAAGGCCTCGCGCTTCGTCCGCACGTGCGATGCCTTCAACATCCCGCTCCTCACCTTCGTCGACGTGCCCGGCTTCCTGCCCGGGACGGACCAGGAGTACGGGGGCATCATCCGCCACGGGGCCAAGCTGCTCTACGCCTACTGCGAGTCGACCGTGCCGCGGATCCAGATCATCACCAGGAAGGCCTACGGCGGCGCCTACGTCGTGATGAACTCCAAGTCGATCGGGGCGGACCTGGCTTTCGCCTGGCCCTCGGCCGAGCTGGCCGTCATGGGGCCCAACGGAGCGGTCGACATCGTCTACCGCCGCGAGCTGGCGGAGGCGACCGACCCGGCGGTCCGGCGCGCCGAGCTGATCGACGAGTACACCGAGCGCTACGCCAACCCCTACATCGCGGCCGAGCGGGGCTACGTCGACGACGTGATCTCGCCGGCCGACACGCGGGCGGTCATCTGCCGCAGTCTCGACATCCTGGCGTCCAAGCGCGAGGAGCTGCCGCGTCGCAAGCACGGCAACGTTCCCCTGTGACGATGTCGGGTTCCCCTGTGACGATGTCGGCACCGGCGGCCGGTCCCGAGATGTCCCTCGGTCTTCGACCGCGCCCCGAACCCGACCCCGCCGTGCTGGCCGCCATCGCCGCCGCGGTCCAGCTGGCCTGGCCCCGCCCGGCTCCACCCGAACAGCGTGAGCCGGCACAGACGCCGTGGCGGTTCTCCGGCCGCTGGTGGATGAAGCCCACGCCGCTACGGCGTGACCGGCCCTGGGCCCGCCGCTGACCGTCTACGTCGACGACTGGCGTCAGCGCGCGACCGTGCGGGACCGGGAAGACCGCTGGTCGCACCTACTCGCTGATGAGCCCGCGGAGCTCCACGCCATGGCGGCTGCCCTCGGCATCCCGGCCCGGGGCTACCAACGGCACCGCCGCTCGTCCGCCCTCGACCACTACGACGTGCCCGAGGAGCTGCGCCGGCGCGCCATCGCGCTCGGGGCCGTGCCGGTCACCTGGCGGGAGATGGCCCGCCTCACCCGGGAGTGGCGGCGTCGCGCTGGCGCTCGGCCAGCGCGACCAGATCCTCCATGATGTGCCCGAGGGCGAAGTCCTTCGGCGTGTAGACCGCGGCGACCCCCTTGCCGACGAGCAATTCGGCGTCGTCGGGCGGGATGATCCCGCCGAGCACGACCGCAGCGGTGCTGCCCGCAGCCCGGAGGCGGTCGAGGATGTCGGGCACCAGCTCGAGGTGCGAACCCGAGAGGATGGAAAGCCCGACGATGTCGACGTCCTCGTCGAGCGCCGCGGCCACGATCTGGGCCGGCGTGAGCCTGATGCCCTGGTAGACGACCTCGAAACCGGCGTCGCGCGCCGCCACCGCGATCTGCTCGGCCCCGTTGGAGTGGCCGTCGAGGCCGGGTTTGGCGACCAGCAGCCGGGGTGGCCCGCCGGTGCGCTCGGCCAGGGCCCGGGTCCGGAGACGGACGGGTCCGAGCTCGTTACCACGGCGGCCGACCCCGCCGCTGACGCCGGTCGGGGCCCGGAACTCGCCGAAGACCTCGCGCAGCGCACCGGCCCACTCCCCGGTGGTGCCCCCGGCGTGGGCCAGGGCGATGGTTGCCGCCATGACGTTGGAAGCCGGGCCTGAGTCGGCCGCCACCCGGCGGAGCTCGTCGATGGAGCGCGTGACTGCCGCGTTGTCGCGGCGGGACCGCCAGCGCTCCACGTCCGCGATCTGCTCCGCCTCGACGCGGTGGTCGACCTTGAGGATGCTCTCGATCTCGCCGTCGCCGGTCAGCGGTGAGGGTGCCGTCTCGGTGAAGCAGTTGACGCCGATCACCGGCTGCTCGCCCGACTCGATGCGCCGCACCCGCTCGACCTGGCTGCGCACCAGGCGCCGCTTGAGCTCGTCGATGGCCGCGAACGCGCCGCCGAGCGCCTCCACGTCGGCGAGCTCCTCCCACGCCGCCTCGGCCAGTTCGCGCGTCTTGGCCTCGACCACGTGCGAGCCGTCGAAGATGTCGTCGTACTCGAGCAGGTCGGACTCGAAGGCGAGCACCTGTTGTATGCGCAGCGACCACTGCTGGTCCCACGGTCGGGGCAGCCCCAGCGCCTCGTTCCACGCCGGCAGCTGCATGGCGCGGGCCCGGGCATTCTTCGACAGCGTGACTCCGAGGGTCTCGAGCACGATGCGCTGCACGTTGTTCTCCGGCTGCTGCTCGGTCAGGCCGAGCGAGTTGACCTGCACGCCGTAGCGGAAGCGGCGCAGCTTGGGGTCATCGATGCCGTAGCGCTCGCGGCAGATGCGGTCCCACAGTTGGGTGAAGACGCGCATCTTGCAGGTCTCCTCCACGAAGCGGACGCTGGAGTTGACGAAGAAGCTGATTCGGCCCACCACCGCGGGCAGCTCGCCCGGGTCGATCTTGCCCGAGTGGCGCACGCCGTCGAGCACGCCGATGGCGGTGGCCAGCGCGTACGCCACCTCCTGGACCGGTGTCGCCCCGGCCTCTTGCAGGTGGTAACTGCACACGTTGATCGGGTTCCAGCGTGGCGCGTGGCGCACGGTGTAGGCGATGGTGTCCACGGTCAGGCGCAGGCTCGGCTCGGGCGGGAAGATGTAGGTGCCGCGGCTCAGGTACTCCTTGACGATGTCGTTCTGCGTCGTGCCGGCGAGGCGGGACGGGTCGATCCCGAGATCCTGGGCGTGGGCGACGTAGAGGCCGAGGAGCCACGCCGCGGTGGCGTTGATCGTCATGGAGGTGTTCGTCTCGGCCACGGGGATCTGGTCGAGCAACTCCTGCATGTGCCCGAGGTGGGCGACGGGGACACCGACCTTTCCGACTTCGCCCGCCGCCTCGGGCGCGTCGGGGTCGTAGCCCGTCTGGGTCGGGAGGTCGAAGGCGATGGAGAGACCCGTCTGCCCCCGGGCCAGGTTGGTGCGGTAGAGCTCGTTCGAGGCGCGCGCGGTGGAGTGGCCCGAGTAGGTGCGCATCATCCAGGGCGCGTCACGCGGCGAGTCGCTGGCCATCCCTCTCTCCTCCCGACTTGGGGGCGCAGCCATCATTCTGCCCGCTTAGCCCGGTCCGTACGGTCCAGCCCGGCCCGGTCGAACGGAGGCGCCGGTTGCGCCGGTTCGGCAGGTTCCGCCGGTTTGGCTGGTTCCGCCGGTTCGGTCGCTTCCGCCGCTCAGCGGTCGTAGGCGTAGAAGCCCTTCTTGGTCTTGCGGCCGAGCTGGCCCGACGTCACCAGACGGCGCAGCAGGGGGACGGCGGCGTAGTTGGGGTCGCGGTACTCGTCGTAGAGCGCGTCGAGGATGGCGAGCGACGTATCGAGGCCGACCAGGTCCAAGAGTGCGAACGGTCCCATCGGGAAGCCGCATCCGCCCTTCATGGCGGTGTCGATACCTTCTTTGGTGCCGACGCCGAGCTCGAGCAGGCGCACCGCGTTGTTGAGGTAGGGGAAGAGCAGCGCGTTGACGATGAAGCCCGCCTGGTCCTTGACCTCGACGGGGTCCTTGCCGCAGGCGGCGGCGAAACCGAGGGCCGCCTCGACGGTGGCGTCCGCCGCGGTGATGGGTCGCACCACCTCGACGAGGGACATGGCAGGCGCCGGGTTGAAGAAGTGGATGCCGCAGACGAGGTCCGGCCGTCCGGTCGCCATCGCCATCTCGACCACGGGCAGCGTGGAGGTGTTGGTGGCGAGCAGGGTGTCCGGCTTGCAGATGCTGTCGAGCTCGGCGAAGAGGCTCTTCTTGACGGCCAGGTCTTCGACCACCGACTCGATGACCAGGTCGACGTCGACCAACTCGCCGAGGTGGGTGGTGGCCCGTACCCGGCCGAGGATGGCATCGGCGTCGGCCTGAGTCCGCTTCTCCTTGGACACCTGCTTGGACAGCGAACGCTCGAGCCCCGCCACCATCGCATCGGCGCCCGACTGGCTCCGGCTGCGGAGGACCACCTCCATCCCCGAGGCGGCCGCCACCTCGGCGACGCCCGAGCCCATGATCCCCGAACCGACGATTCCTACCCGCTTGATCGACATGGGCGGACAGCTTACCGGCCGGTAACCAGAGCCGCTGGGCGGCCTCGCCCGGCCCGGACGAGCACCCAGGCATGCAAGAGTGGCGCATGAGCAGACGCGGCACCTTGGCCCTGGTCGGAGGCGGCGAGTGGACCGAGGGATGCAGCTTCGACGCCGGGCTGCTGGCCGCGTCGGGCGGTACGCGACGTCCTGGTCCTCCCGACGGCTTCGGCCTACCAGCACCCCGAGCGGGTGGCCCTGCGCGCCGCGGAGTGGTTCGCCCCGCTGGGCGGACAGGTCGAAGGTCTCATGGTGGTCGACCGGCCTTCGGCCGAGGACCCGGGGATGGCGGCGGCGGTCGCGGCAGCGCGCTTCGTGTATCTCGCCGGGGGCTCGCCCCTCCACCTGCGAGCCGTCCTGAAGCGCTCGGCCGTCTTCGATGCGCTCCGCCAGGCGTGGGAAGGCGGGGCCGTGGTGGCCGGCGCCGGCGCCGGCGCGATGGCACTGACCGACCCCATGGTCGACCCCCGGGGGGGTGCGATCACCCTCGGCCTGGGCCTGGTCGACAATCTCGCCGTCGTTCCCCACTTCGGCGACGAGCACGACGACGCCCACGGGCAGAAGCTCGTACGGACCGTCGCCATGGCCCCGGCCGCGCTACCCGTCGTGGCGCTGCCGGACCGCACCGCGCTCATCCGCGACCCCGACGGGACCTGGCGCTACGAGGGGGCGGGACAGCCGGCCGTCTTCGTCGGCGGTGCGCCGGCGGACGGGCTGGAGGTGCTGAAGGGCTGAGCGGTCAGTCCTTCTCTTCGATGGTCACGCTTTCGATGACCACCTTCTCGGTCGGCGAGCCGGACCGGGTGCCGAGGGCGTCGATCGTGGCGATGACGTCCTGGCCGCTGACCACCTCGCCGAAGAGCGAGTAGAGCGGAGGGAGCCGCACGCCGTCGTCTCCGCTGATGACGAAGAACTGGCTGCCGTTGGTGTTCGGCCCGGCGTTGGCCATGGCCAGCGACCCGAGCTTGTAACGGCCGCCCGCGGGGAGCTCGTCGTTGAACCGGTAGCCGGGACCGCCCGAGCCCGTTCCGGTGGGGTCTCCACCCTGGAGGACGAACCCCGGAATGATGCGGTGAAAGACGATCCCGTCGTAGTAGTGGTACCGCGCCAGGAAGACGAAGCTGTTCACCGCCTTGGGCGCCGCCAGCGGGTCGAGCGCGATCACCATGGTGCCGTGCGAGGTGGCCATGGTGGCGACGTAGCGCTTGTCCGTATCGATGATCATCGGCGGCTCTTCGTCGAAGGTGCGCTGCTGGGGGCTAGAGCCGTCGGCGGCGGGCGGGGTGGGGGTGGCCATGGTCGCCCTCCTAGGAGCTGGTGATGTTGATGGAGATGATGCGCTGGGTGACATCTGGCGGGACGCCCACGGTGGAGCCCTGCTGGTTGATGGTGTCGACGACGTTCATGCCCGAGGTGACCTGCCCGAAGAGGGCGTAGGTGTTGGGCAGGCTCTCGCCCTCGGGGCCGGCGACGATGAACCACTGGCTGCCGCCGGTGTTCGGGGAGCTCTCGTTGGCCATGGCGACGGAACCGAGCGGGTACTGCTGGCTTGCGTTGGCGGCCTTGGGCGGGTTCTCGTCGGGAATGGTGTACCCGGGGCCACCGGTGCCGGTGCCCGTGGGGTCGCCGGTCTGGTCCATGAAGGTCGGGATGACCCGGTGGAAGAGCACGCAGTGGTAGAAGTCGTGCTGCGCCAGGAACACGAAGTTGTTGACCGTCTTCGGAGCGGTCTTGGCGTCGAGCGTGATGACGAACGTGCCGGTCGTCGTCTTGACGGTGGCCGTGTAGGTCTTCGAGGTGTCGATGGCCATGGCGGGCGCCGAGGGCCAGGAGAGGTTGTTGACCCTTTCTTGGTGCTGGCGGGGCACCCGGCGCTGACGGCGGCCGCGTCGGCCTGAGTCTGGAGCTTGGCGTCGCTGCCCTTCGCCGTGGTGGATGTGGTCGTGGAGGATGACTTGGACTGGGCGTCCGCGTTCTTGTTGTTGTTGCTGTTGCCGGTGAGCAGGAAGACCAGGGCGACGACGACGCCGACGGCTACCACGCCGATGACCACGTTGCGGACCTGCTTGTGCTGCTTGTGGCGCTTGGCCTCGGCCTCGAGTCGGGCCTGTCGGGCCGCGCGCTGGCGGGCTCTCTTGTCGCTGGGCACGGTCCACGACGATATCCAATCCCAGGTGGCCTCTTGGTTCGCCCCCTGGCCCACAGAACGGGGCCAAGCTCCCGCCGCCCGGTATCGGGGAGCGTTGACGGCCGCGACGTGGCGTCACCGGGAGCCCGAGAGCGCGCCGGCGAGGCCCGAGGAGGCGAGTCAGTGCTGCTGCAGTAGGTAGCCTCCTGGCCGATGCCCCTGGTCGTCCAGAAATTCGGTGGCACCTCGGTCGGTGACGCGGACCGCATCCGTGCCGTGGCGGACCACATCGCCCGGACCCGCCGTCAGGGATCCGACGTGGTGGCCGTGGTGAGCGCCATGGGCAAGACGACCGACGAGCTGATCCACCTGGCGAACTCGGTGAGCAGCGTCCAGCCACCCCGGGAGTACGACATGCTCGTGAGCACCGGGGAGCGCATCTCCATGGCCCTGCTCTGCATGGCGCTGGCCGAGCTCGGGGTCGAGGCGGCGTCCCTGACCGGGAGCCAGGTCGGCATCATCACCGACGACGACCACACCCGGGCCAAGATCCTCGAGGTCCGGGCCGACCGGGTTCGCGACACGCTTGCCGCGGGCAAAGTGCCGGTGGTGGCAGGTTTCCAAGGCGTCTCCGAGCAGCGGGAGATCACGACGCTCGGCCGCGGGGGCTCCGACGCCACCGCGGTCGCCCTGGCCGCCGTCCTGGGTGCCGACGTCTGCGAGATCTACACGGACGTCACCGGAGTGTTCACCGCCGATCCCCGCATCGTGCCCGAGGCGCACCGGATCAACCGGATCTCCTTCGAGGAGATGCTCGAAATGGCGGCGACGGGGGGCCGGGTGCTCATGCTGCGCGCCGTCGAGTTCGCCCGCAACCACAACGTCCCGCTGCACGTGCGCAGCAGCTTCACCTGGGAGCCTGGCACCTGGGTGGTCGAGGAGGATGCTGACATGGAAGAAGCGGTCGTCACCGCGGTCACCCACGACACCACGGAGGCGAAGGTCACGGTGAACGGGCTGCCCGACCACCCCGGGGTCGCGGCCAGGCTCTTCCGAGCGCTGGCCGACCAATCGATCAACGTGGACATGATCGTCCAGAACACGTCGGTGCACGGCACCACCGACATCTCCTTCACCGTGCCCAAGACGGACTTGGCCGTCTCGGTGGAGACATCGCAGGCTCACGCCGAAGAGCTGGGTGCCTCGGGAGTGACCTCGGACGCCGACGTGGCCCGGGTCTCGCTCATCGGCGTGGGCATGAAATCGCACCCCGGCATCGCCGCCACCATGTTCGAGACACTGGCGAACGACGGGATCAACATCGACATGATCTCGACGTCGACCATCCGCACGTCGTGCATCGTGGCGGCGGACGACGTCGAGCGTGCCGTGCGCCTCCTCCACGCCGCGTTCGACCTTGGGTGATGGCGCCGGCCGCGGCTCGCCGCACCCTGTGGCTGCTCAGGCACGCCAAGACGGTGACCGACCCTCCGCCGGGTGGGTCCGACTTCGACCGCGTGCTGGCGCCTCGGGGTCGGCGAGACGCCACGCGCACTGGGTCGGCTCTTCGCCGGGAAGGGCGAGGGGCTCGGCCGCGCGCTCGGCGGCGACGCCGCGGCCCACGGTGGCGCTGGTCTCGCCGGCCGCTCGCACCAGGGCCACGGCTGAGCTGGTGCTGGCCGAGGTGGCCGACCCGCCCGAGGAGCGCTTCGAAGACGGTCTCTATGGGGCCGATCCGGCCGAGGTGATGGAGTTCCTGCACCGGCTGCCCGACGATGTCGCCGCGGCCATGGTCGTCGGGCCACAACCCGACTGCTGTCAGCCTGTCGCGCGCGCTGCTGTCTCCCCGCGACGAGAAGGGAATGGACCTGACGACGCGTCAGGGCTTCCCCACCTGCGCGCTCGGGGTCTACACCTTCAAGGCCGACGCATGGAAGGACGTGGATCGGGGCGGAGCGAAGCTGGCCGCGCTGATGGCGCCGCCCTACGGCTGAGCGAGCGATCAGGCCAGGCTGCGCAGGATGGCAGCGTCACCCTGGCCGCCGCCGCCGCACAGTGCCACGGCTGCGGTCGACTGTCCGCGACGGCGCAGCTCGAGCAGCGCAGTGAGGGCGACGCGCGTCCCCGACATGCCGACCGGGTGTCCGAGTGCGATGGCGCCCCCGTTCACGTTGACCTTGTCCTCGTCGATACCGAGGTCGTCCACCGAGGCCAGGCCGACCGCGGCGAAGGCTTCGTTGATCTCGAAGAGGTCGATGGCGCCGAGGTCGACGCCGGCCTTCTGCGCCGCCTTCGTGATGGCACGTGAGGGCTGGGTCAGCAGCGAGTTGTCCGGTCCGGCCACCATGCCGTACCCGGCGATCTGGCCGAGCGGGGAGACCCCGAGCTGCTTGGCCTTGTCCGCGGACATGACGACGACGGCACAGCCGCCGTCGGAGATCTGCGACGCGTTCCCGGCGGTGATGGTGCCGTTCTTGTCGAAGGCGGGCTTGAGCGCCCCCAGCGACTCGGCCGTCGTTCCGGGGCGGACCCCTTCGTCGGTGTCCACCAGCAGCGGGTCCCCCTTGCGTTGGGGGACCTCGACAGCCACGATCTCGTCGGCCAGTCGTCCCTCCTTGGCCGCCGCCGCGGCCTTCTCGTGGCTGGCGGCGGCGAACGCGTCCTGCCGCTCGCGCGAGATGCCGGCCTTCTGGTTGAAGCTGCTCGGTGGAGAGTCCCATGGCGAGGTGGTCGAAGGAATCGGTCAATCCGTCGAACATCATCGAGTCGACGAGCGTGGCGTCGCCGATGCGGAAGCCGGCCCGAGCCCCGGGAAGCAGGTGGGGGGCCTGGGTCATCGACTCCATGCCGCCGGCCACCACGATTTCTGCGTCGCCGGCCCGGATCATCTGGTCGGCCAGGTAGATCGTGTTGAGGCCGGACAGGCAGACCTTGTTGATGGTGTTGGCGGGGACGCTCATGGGGATGCCGGCCTTGACGGCGGCCTGGCGCGCCGTGATCTGACCCTGGCCGGCCAGGATGACCTGGCCCATGAGCACGTAGTCCACCTGGTCCGGTGCAACGCCGGCCCGCTTGAGCGCCTCGGCGATGGCGAAGCCGCCGAGATCCATGGCGCTGAAGCCGGCGAACGCGCCCGAGAGCTTCCCGATGGGGGTCCTTGCCCCTGCGACGATGACGGCTTCAGCCATTGCCCTGCACCTCCGGCTTCCCGCCGGTCTGGTTACCGGTCGGGAACTACATCGTACCGGCCCACTATCGTCGGGTCACATGAGCGAGATCCTCAATGCTGTCGTGGCGGGAGCGCCGGGCGACGAGCTCGTTGCACTGCCGATGCCCGAGACCTACCGGGCCGCCCTGGTCAAGCGCAGTGAAATAGCCATGTTCGAAGGGATGGAGTCCTCGGAGAAGGACCCCCGTCGGTCCCTGCACGTCGAAGAGGTCGCCGCTGCCCGAGCTGGCGCCGGACGAGGCCTTCGTGGCGGTCATGGCGTCGTCGATCAACTTCAACACGGTGTGGACGTCCATCTTCGAACCGCTGCCCACCTTCGGTTTCCTCGACCGGCTGGCCAAGGAGGGCCCCTGGGCGGCGCGCCACGCGCTGGACTACCACGTCGTCGGTTCGGACGGCGCCGGAGTGGTGCTGCGCACCGGGTCGGCGGTGCGCAACTGGAAGGTGGGCGACAAGGTCACCATCCACTGCAACTACGTCGACGACCAGGACCCCTCGGCCCACGACGACTCCATGCTGGCGGCCAACCAGCGCATCTGGGGCTTCGAGACGAACTTCGGCGGACTGGCCGACATCGCCGTGGTGAAGGCCAACCAGCTCATGCCCAAGCCGGCGCACCTCAGCTGGGAGGAGGCGGCGGTCAACGCGCTGTGCAACTCGACCTCGTACCGCATGCTGGTCTCGCCCAACGGCGCTCGCATGACCCAGGGCGACAAGGTGCTCGTCTGGGGGGCCAGCGGCGGGCTGGGCAGCTACGCGGTGCAGCACGTGCTCAACGGCGGCGGGACGCCGATCGGCGTGGTGTCGTCGCCCGAGAAGGTGAAGCTGCTCAACGACCTCGGCGTGGAGGCGGTGATCGACCGCAAGGCCGCGGGCTACCGGTTCTGGTCGGACGAGCACACCCAGGACGAGTCGGAGTGGCGCCGATTCGGCAAGGACATCCGAACGCTGGTGGGCGGCGAGCCCGAGATCGTCTTCGAGCACCCCGGGCGCCAGACCATGGGCGCGTCGGTCTTCGCCTGCAAACGGGCGGGGACCATCGTCACCTGCGCCGCGACGTCGGGCTACATGATCGAGTACGACAACCGGCACCTCTGGATGAAGCTCAAGACGATCAAGGGGTCCCACTTCGCGAACTACCGCGAGGCCTGGGACGCCAACCAGCTCATCTGCGACGGGAAGGTGCTGCCGCCGCTGTCCGCCGTGTACCCGCTGGAGGAGGTGGGCGAAGCGGCTTACCAGGTCCACCACAACCTGCACGAGGGAAAGATCGGGGTGCTCTGCCTGGCGCCGGAGGAGGGGCTCGGGATCGACGACCCGACGCTGCGGGCCAAGGTGGGCGAGGACCGGATCACGCTGTTCCGGCGGCACGGCGCATGAGCGGCGGGCTCCTGACCGAGATCGACCACGTCGCCATCGCGGTCAACGACCTGGAGGCGGCCATCGCCTGGTACGCCGAGGCGTTCGGGGCCACCGTCGACCACCGCGAGCGCGTCGAGCGCGACGGGGTCGAGGAGGCGCTGTTGAAGGTGGCCGACTCCTACGTGCAGCTGCTCACCCCGATCCGCGACGACTCGCCGGTCGCCAAGTACCTGGCCACCAAGGGCGAGGGGCTCCATCACGTCGGCTACAGGGTCGACGACTGCGCGGCGGCGCTCGAGGCGATCACGGGCCTCGGGCGGCCGGCTGATCGACGAGGCGCCGCGCCCGGGTCGCGGGGCACGACAGTGGCGTTCGTGCACCCGAAGACGTCGTTCGGGACGCTGATAGAGCTGGTCCAGGAGTAGCAGCCGGGCCCGGCTGTCCCGGCTACCCCTGGGCGAAGCGGACCTGGTCCCCTTGAAGCTCCCAGTCCGTCGCCGACCAGAACCCCATGGCGCGAGCGTCGGAACAGACGACGACCGCCTGCTTCCGCTTCGCCCCGAGGTCGGCGAGCCTGCGCTCGGCTGAACGCACCAGCTGCCCGCCCAACCCGCTCCGCCTGAATTCCGGCGAGACCACGAGGCGGTAGACCGAGCCCCTCCACCCATCCCACGCGGCGATGACGGTGCCCACGATCCGGCCCGACTCCTCGGCCACCATGAGAGCGCCCGCGTCGTGGGCGACCAGGGCGCTCAACGCGGCCTCGGTGTCCGTGGACGACGGCTGCGCCGCCTCGCGCCACAACTGCAACACCGCCGCGACGTCGTGGGGGGCGGCGGCGCGGATGGGAAGGTTCATCGGCCGAGCGTAGGCGGCGAACCCTGTGCCGGTTCAGCGCATCCGTTGCCGGACCACGCCCTCGTCGGGGTCATTCAGGCGATCGGATGATGCAGAATTCGTCGCCCTCGAGATCCGGGAGGACTCGGCACACCCAGATCACTCGGGACACATTGATTCGGATACGTCTGTGGATTGTACGAATGGCCCGGTGGGATACATCCGCTCTTGGACCTCAGCCAATGTCATAGTCCGAGGGAGAGGCAGACTCGCGTCCCGGAAGCGGAATCTCGTCGCGCCCCGCCGCCAGCAGCGTGGCCGTCTGGGAGTTCGGATCGTACGAGTAGAGCGTCGAGACGCAGAGACCGCCACGCCACGTGGAGGAGAACACGAGGAACTGCCGGCCCGGCGTCATGGCGGGGAAGGGGAATGGCCCTGCCGGAATGGGTTGCCACGGCGATCCCGTGATCTCCAATGCTCGATCTACCTTGAAGAGCGTCGGAACCTCCGAGGTTGGTTGCGGGTTCGGATACGCGGTGACGATGGAGACCGAGGTGGAAGCGGAAGCGAGCCAGGCGATCGCGTCGTGGTCCGAGGGCAGGCTGCACCCTGGAGGGCAGGCCCCGGTGATCGGCGCCGAGGCCTGCGGTTCCGTACTGGTTGCCGGGAGCGTGGTCGTGGTCGATGTCGAGGGTGTGGTGGAAGTACTTTTGATCGACTGCCGAACGGTGGTGAGAGTGGAGCCACACGCAGCAAGCAGCAACGCGATCGCGATACAGGCGACGCTTGGCTTCAGACGCCGTCGTGAAGCTGCCATCGTCGAGCGATCCTAGAAGCGTATCGACGCCCCGTCCCGGCCATCCGAGGCCTGTTGGGGAAGAATCCGATCAGTGGGACTCGCTTGGATAACCGGAAACTCTGGAAACGGAAAGTCCGAGGTCTGTGCCGCCCTCGCGGAAAAGGGCTACCGAACCATCGACTCAGGCTCAGGTAGGGCCGTCTGGGTGAACAGGAATTCGGGCCAGGTCATCCATGCCCTTGATTCTGGTCTGCTATCCCAGGACGGGTTCAGGGACCACCGATGAATTCTCAATCGGTCACTCGTCGAAGAGCTCGCAGGCGCCGCAAGAACACAGACCATTTTTCTCTGCGGGTTGGTCCAAAACGATGAGGAACTGTGGGATCTGCTTGATGTGAAGATCTGCCTGAGCTTGGACGACACGACGATCCGGGAGCGGCTCGCGCAAAGAGGTCGAAACCCGTTCGGAAAATCACCGGCCGAGTTCGAGGCCGTCCTCCGATTCAACGGTCCGTTGGTCACCAAGTACACCGCTCTCGGGGCCACCTTGATCGACCCGTCTCGCCCGTTGGAGTGGTCGTACGAGATGTGCTGCGCGCCTGTGAAGCGGCCGGATTGGATGTTCAGGGATGAGATCAATCTGGTGCACAGGGCGCCAGCCCACTCCAGCCTTGGAGGACTTCGGTCACCGGCAGATCGCGGAGTTCTCGACGGGGTCGGGCCCGGAGGTTCGTCGGTCGAGCGTACGGGGCGAACCCGGTGCCAGTTTGAGCGCATCCCTTCCCGGACCACACGCTCATCGGGGTCATTCAGGCGATCGGATGATGCAGAATTCGTTGCCCTCAGGGTCCCGTAGGACGCGCCAGTCATCGCCCACGTAGACATCGTCGGCCGGCGTCGCGCCCAGGGCGATCGCGGCGTCGACGGCGACGTCGTAGTCTCCGACCCGCAAGTCGAGATGCAGCCGGTTCTTCCCCGACTTGGGGTCGCGAACCTGGAGGAAGAGGAGCGGGATCGGACCGCCGCGCAGGGTCGCCTCTCCCTCCTCGTCGACGCTGACCTCGCCCCCCAGGAGCTCGGACCACCACCGGGCCTGCGACACCGGGTCGGCCGCGTCGACGCAGAGCCACCCGATGGAGATGTCCGTGCTCACGATCCTTCACCTCCGCGTCCCGCGTGTCCCGTGCGTCGCCGACGATAGACCGACATCCGTTCACTGCGGTCGCGTCGCCAGCCGGTGACGCCGCTCCGCGGTCAGGCGTCCCGGGCGAGAAATTCGTAGGTCAGGAAGGCGAGGCCGTCACCGATGGTCTGGGTGTCGACCAGGCGCATGGGCTTCTGGTCGGTGGTCTCGCCAAAGAGGCGCTCGCCCGTCCCGAGCGCGACTGGGAACACGACCAGCCGCAGCTCGTCGACCAGGTTGTGCTCCATGAGCGTGTGCGCGAGCTGATAGCTCGCAGGGACGACGATCTCGCCGTCGAGCTCCTGCTTCAGCTTCGAGACCTCGGTCACGACATCGCCCTTGAGGACCCTCGAGTTGTTCCAGTCGGGATGTTCAAGGGTGGAGGACACGACGTACTTGGGCATGTGGTTCAACCTGTCCGCCAGCTCGCCACTCCGGGGTCGCCAACGCGCCCCGAAAAACTCGTAGCTTCGCCGCCCCAGCAGCCACGCCTCAGCGCCCAACGCCTCGTCGAGCGCGACCTTGTTCCACGCTTCGAGGTCCTTGCCCCCGAACTGGACGAACCAGCCGCCGAGCCTGAAGCCCTCCTCTCCGTCCGGATCCTGGACCACTCCATCGAGCGAGATGTTCTGCGGGCCGCTCATCACGATCTTTCCCATTTGCTCTCCTCTGCCGTTGGTGTTGTTCGAAGTCATGGATGTAGACGCCATGGCATCGGCGAACTGGGCGCCCGGCGGCCGCCCAATTCTCCCCCGTCCGACGTCTATCCATGATGGAAGTGCGACCGGATCCGTGAGGAAGGTGACGCGACGAGTGACAGCCGACCTGATGTCGAGGGCGCGGGTCGGGGACAGTGACGCGTTCGGGCAGCTGACCGAGCCGTACCGTCGAGAGCTCCACGTGCACTGTTACCGGATGCTCGGATCCTTCCAGGACGCCGAGGACGCCCTGCAGGACACGCTGCTGGCCGCCTGGCAAGGCCTCGGCGGGTTCGAGGGACGCGCCTCGCTGCGCACCTGGCTGTACCGCATCGCCACCAACCGGTGTCTCGACGTGCGTCGCTCGGCCAGCCGACGCGCGGCCAAGGAGTGGGATGTGCCCAATGTCGAACCGCCCGAGCCGACCCGGCTCCGCGAGGTGGTCTGGCTCGAACCGTACCCCGACGCCCTTCTCGAGGAGGCCATCGACGTGCCCCTCGGCCCGGAGGCCCGCTACGAGCAGACCGAAGCCGTCTCGCTCGCTTTCGTGACCGCGCTTCAGGTCCTACCGCCTCGCCAGGTCGCCGTGCTCGTCTTGCGCGACGTCCTCGGATTCCATACCAGCGAGGTGGCGGGAATGCTGGACGCGACCGCTGAATCGGTCAACAGCGCCCTCAAGCGAGCCCGGGCCGGCCTGCAGCGCCGGCTGGCGCCGACCGTAGACCGCGAGCCACCTCCCGTTGCCGGCTCATCCACCGAGGATGCGCTCGTGGCGAAGTTCGCCCGCGCCTGGGAGTCGGCCGATCTGGGCACACTGATTGGCCTGCTGACTGACGACGTCTTCATCTCGATGCCGCCCATGCCCTTCGGATACGACGGCCGCGACGTCGTTGCCCGCTTCTGCGCCAGCCTGTTCGACGGGGGCCGCCGGTTCGATCTCGTGCCGACACGAGCCAACGGCCAGCCTGCGTTCGGCGCCTACCTGCGCCCCCCGGCCGGCATCCGCCACGGGACCGGCGTCTACGTGCTCACCCTCACCAGGGACCGCATCTGCGCGATGACCCGCTTCGACAACAGCGTGTTGTCATGGTTCGGGCTGCCGCGCTCGCTCCCGAGCCGATAGCCCCGTCCACCTGGGTACCAGCGTGTCCGGCAGCGCGGACCGCCGTCGTCCGGAACACGGCACGAAAGCGGAGGTCGTACGAATCCGCGCACACGATCGGGAACGAGAAAGCTCGCCATCGCCAGCGACACACCGGCCCTCGGCCGGGGCACGTCGATCAGGTCACGTCGGCCGAGAGGTACGGGACGAAAGAACGCAGAACTCGTTGCCTTCGGGATCGGCGAGGACAATCCACGATTGGTCGCCTTGGCCGACGTCGCCACGAGTGGCGCCGAGGTCGAGGAGGCGGGCCACGGCGGCGTCCCGATCGTCAGGCCGGAAGTCGAGGTGCAGACGGTTCTTGAGGGTCTTCGGTTCGGGGACACGAGCAAACAGGAGTCCGGGCACTCCTTCCGGCGTGGGCCGGATCTCGGACTCCTCCGGGTCGTCGTTGACCACGATCCAGTCCAGGGCAGTCGCCCACCACCGGCCCAGCGCGCCGGGGTCGGCCGCGTCCACAATGACCTGCTCCCATTCCAGCGACATCAGGCCACCGGGTCGGCCGCGTCGAGGCAGAGCCGGCCGATGGAGATTTCCGTGCTCACGATCCTTCACCTCCGCGTCCCACGAGTGCCGTACGTCGCCGACAATAAGCCGACGCACGCAAAGCCGACGCACGCGACTGAGCGGCAGTCGCCACGCTCACGTCGGGCGGAAGCGCTCCATGTCGGCGGCGATGCTCTTGGCCACGTCGGGTCCCACCTCCGACGCCTCGGCGAACTGCTGCCATGAGCCCATGGCACCGGAAACATCGCGCACGATCGACCGGTACCCCGGGACCTGGTGCCGCTCGCCCACGGCGTAGAGGTCGGCGAGCCCGATTCCCTCGAACTTGCCGTTCACCGACATCAGGTGGCGGCTGGTCCACCTGCTCTGGGGGTTGTAGGCGTGGGTGACGTCGTAGGCCGGTGACAGCTCCCACGGCCCGTCGGCGCGGCGCAAAAAGGAGAGGTTCTTCGTGTGGTCGTCGCGGTTGACGGCGAAGACGTTGAACACCATGCGGCGGTAGGCCTGAGCGAGCGCGTCGCGGTCGAGACCCAACGCTTCCACCGCCTGGAGGTACTGGTCGTAGCTGTGGGCGCCGGTCATGTTGAAGTCGAGATGAGCCAGCGCGCACAAGGAGATCACGTGGATGCGTTCACCGTCGGCTCCTCGGTCGAACCGCCTGGTCATGAAGTGACGCCGAGGACCTTCGGCGAGGAGCCTGCACTCCGTCATCTCCAAACCGGCCACCTGCGCCATCGCCGAGTACGCGTACTCGATCCTCCCGTACGGGGCGATCTCGCCCAGCCGGTCGCTGTGACCGTCCATCGCGGTACCGCCCACGCCGTCGAGCTTGATGAGCCATTGCTCGAACCCGAGCGCCGGCGCGCTGTAAGCGGAGCGGACCTGGCTCGTGGCAGGGTTGTACAGGATCACCGCCTTCGCCCTGGCCCCTCCCGCGCTGGTGCCGACCGAGATGAGCTGTCTCAAAGCCGCCTGGGCCGTCTCGTCGCGGTCGAAGACCCCTTCGACGGTCCGGCGCGCGGCCAGGACGAGGTCGGCCAGCGCCACGCCGGTCGGCGGGTCTTGCCCTTCGAGGCGTGCCGGAGGTCGGAATTCCAGCGCGCCCATGGCGCGGTCGGCGGCATAGGCCAGCCGGTCGAGTGGCCTGATGTCCGTCGCGGCGACTCCCTGCTCGGCCATGGAGGCATCGACGAGGGCGTTGCCGAAGGCGTCCGGGAGGGCGTCCGCCAGCAGCGCGGGGAGCCCGTAGAAGGTCGCACGTGAGAGCTCCGGGAATTCGTACGGCTCGGCCCGGCGCGGCATGTGCAACGGGGCCAGCTCCACACCCGCCTCCACCCACTCGGGCGTGTAGGCGAAGGCGTACCACCCGCTCTCAGGATCGAGCGCGACGGCGCCCACCGTCCGGCCCCAGGCCAGGACCTCGATCACACTGGCGGGGCGATAGCTCACCGCGCCGTGCGCCGCGGGTGGCGAACCCGCGGCGGGCTCTTCGACTTGGCGTTCTCGCGCTTGGTGGTCGCCAGCAGGTCGAGTGGGTTGAAGGGTGGGCGAACCGGACCCAGCGAGTCGATCCACTGTTCGGCCTCGAGGGCTCGCAGCACCTTCACCAAGGTGCCAACCGTGGCGCCTGCTCCCTGCTCCAAGTGCTTCAGCGCCCCGAGGGAGACGTTCGCCCTGCTGGCCAGCTCAGCCTGGGTGAGCGACTTCGCCACCCGCAGGGCGCGGACGTTCCGGCCCAACGTGCGCTCCAGGTCCTCTGAGTCGGCCACAGGGCACCTCCGGTAGCCAGAATTCTACCTCCTGGGACGCCGGCGACGAGCAGATGCGATCACACTGGAGTTATGAATATGGCCTTTACCCGCACATGTACAGGTAAAGGCCACATTTCTACCCTCAGCCGTCGCTCGACGGCCAGGGCGTGTCCTGGCTCTATGCGCCGGCCTCAACGGCACCTGACCCGTTGGCATCCTCCGCCGCGGGCGGCGTCGGCGTCGCGGTCGGGGGCGTCGCGGGCGGCCCCCCGGCGATCGGGTTGCCGTACGCGTCCTCTGCGGTCGGCGCCGCGCCGAGCCAGCTGGCGTCGATGGACGAGTCGAAGGGGTCGTCACCGACACCCTCGCCCATGTCCCGCAGCCAGTTGGCCAGGTCCTCGGTGTCGGATTCCTCGCCCGCGCCCATGGCCCAGAAGGGCATCGCCTCGGCGTCGGGCATCTCCAGACGGATGTCCCGGTAGTGCTGCATGCCCGAACCCGCGGGGATCAGCTTGCCGATGATGATGTTCTCCTTCAGGCCGAAGAGCTGGTCGCTGCGGCCTTCGATGGCCGCCTCGGTCAGCACCCGCGTCGTCTCCTGGAAGGAGGCGGCGGAGAGCCAGCTCTCGGTGGCGAGCGACGCCTTGGTGATGCCCATGAGCTCGGGCCGGCCCTGGGCCGGCTGGTTGCCCTCCTCGACCAGCGTGCGGTTGACCTCGGCGTAGATCTGGTTGTCGACCCGCTCGCCGGGGAGGAAGGGCGCGTCGCCCGGCTCCGCGACGAGCACCCGGCGCAGCATCTGGCGCACGATCAGCTCGATGTGCTTGTCGTGGATGGAGACACCCTGGTCCCGGTACACCTTCTGGACCTCTTCGACCAGGTATTGCTGGGTCTCGCGGATGCCCTTGACCTCGAGCAGCTCCTTGGGGTCCTTCGGGCCCTCGACCAGCGCGTCGCCGGCGGAGACCTCCTGGGCGTCGACCACCTCGAGGTGCGGCGCGCGATGCCACCAGGGCCGAGTCCTCGGTCCCGTCGTCGGCCACCACGGTGATGCGGCGACCGGTCTCCTCGTCCTCGACCCGCACGACGCCCGAGTGGTGGGCCAGCACGGCCGCGCCCTTCGGGGTACGGGCCTCGAAGAGCTCGACCACCCGAGGCAGGCCGTGGGTGATGTCCTCTCCGACGACACCGCCGGTGTGGAAGGTCCGCATGGTGAGCTGCGTACCGGGCTCGCCGATGGACTGGGCGGCGATGACGCCGACCGCCTCGCCGAGCTCGATCATGGAGCCCGTGGCGAGCGACAGGCCGTAGCACGCCGCACACACCCCCTGGGGCGACTCGCAGGTGAGGACCGAACGCGTCCGGATACGGTCGACAGCCTCGTCGTCGCGCAGCCGGGCGATGTTCTCGTCGAGGAGCAGCGTGCCCGACTCGTAGACCGTCCCGTCCGAGAGCGTGACGTCCTCGGAGAGCAAGCGGCCGAAGGCGCGGGTCTCGAGGTAGTTGCGGTGGCCCGGCCCGTCCGGCGCGACGCCCTCGATCCAGATGCCCCGGGTCGAACCGCAGTCCTCAATCCGGATGATGAGCTCCTGGGCCACGTCGACCAGGCGGCGGGTCAGGTAGCCCGAGTCCGCCGTGCGCAGCGCGGTGTCGGCCAGTCCCTTGCGGGCGCCGTGGGTGGAAATGAAGTACTCCAGCACGGACAGGCCCTCGCGGAAGGAGGACTTGATCGGCCGCGGGATCATCTCGCCCCGCGGGTTCGACACCAGGCCCTTCATGCCCGCGATCTGACGGATCTGCTGCGAGTTCCCGCGGGCGCCCGAGTCCACCATCATGTCGAGCGGGTTGAAGGCGATCGTCGCCAGCTGGGCCTCCATGGCTCGGCCGACCTCGGAGTTGGCCGAGGTCCAGATCTCGATCTCCTTCTGGCGTCGCTCGTCGTCGGTGATGATGCCGCGCTTGAACTGCGTCTCGGCCTTCTCGGCCTCCTTCTCGTAGCGGTCGAGGATGGCCTGCTTGTCCGGCGGCGTCTGGACGTCGTCGATGGAGATGGTCAGACCCGACTGGGCGGCGAAGCGGAAGCCCAGCGCCTTGATCCGGTCCAGGCTCTGCGCCACGACGTACTTGGGGTAGTTGGCCGAGAGTTCCTCGACGATGGTCCCGATCGGGATGTTGCGCTTGCCGACCACGTCGTTGACGAAGGCAAAGCCCTCGGGCAGCGCCTCGTTGAAGAACACGCGGCCCGGCGTCGTCTCGAAGCCGGCTTCGCCGTTCCCCGTGACCGCGACGGCGGTCGCGGTCGCGGTCGCGGTCGCGCCATTTCCTCCGACCGCGCCGTTGCCCTCGACGGTTGCGGCACCGGCGACCGCACTGTCGGCGGTGTCATTCCCGTCGGCGTCGGCGTCGGCGTCGCCTCCGTGCCCGTTCTCACCCGCGCCGAGGTACAGCACGCCGGCGGAAGCCAGGCGCCCGGCCAGCGAGGACCCCGGAGAGGGACGCAGCACGATCGGGACCTGGAGCCCCACGTCGCCCGCGTCGAAGGCGGCCTCGATCTCGTGCACGTGGCGGAACACCCGGCCGGCACCCGGACCGTCCTCGACGCGCAGCGTGAGGTAGTAGGCCCCGAAGACCATGTCCTGGGTGGGCACGGTGATGGGGCGGCCCGTGGCCGGGGACAAGATGTTGTTGGCCGAGAGCATGAGCACCCGCGCCTCGGCCTGCGCCTCGGCGGAGAGCGGCAGGTGCACGGCCATCTGGTCGCCGTCGAAGTCGGCGTTGAAGGCGGTGCACACCAGCGGGTGCACCTGAATGGCCTTGCCCTCCACCAGCACGGGCTCGAAGGCCTGAATACCGAGGCGGTGCAGGGTCGGCGCACGGTTCAAGAGCACCGGGTGCTCGCGGATGACGCCCTCGAGCACGTCCCAGACCTGGGGCCGGCGCCGCTCGACCATGCGCTTGGCCGACTTGATGTTCTGAGCCAGCTCCGCGTCGACGAGCCGCTTCATGACGAAGGGCTTGAACAATTCGAGCGCCATCAGCTTGGGCAGGCCGCACTGGTGGAGCTTGAGGTTCGGGCCGATGACGATGACCGAACGACCCGAGTAGTCGACGCGCTTGCCCAGGAGGTTCTGGCGGAACCGTCCCTGCTTGCCCTTGAGCATGTCGGAGAGCGACTTGAGCGGGCGGTTGCCCGGGCCCGTGACCGGGCGTCCACGGCGGCCGTTGTCGAACAGAGCGTCGACCGCCTCTTGGAGCATGCGCTTCTCGTTGTTGATGATGATCTCGGGCGCGCCGAGGTCCAACAACCGCTTCAGGCGGTTGTTGCGGTTGATGACGCGGCGGTAGAGGTCGTTGAGGTCCGAGGTGGCGAACCGGCCACCGTCGAGCTGCACCATGGGACGCAGGTCCGGCGGGATCACCGGCACGGCCTCCAGAATCATGGCCCGGGGGTCGTTGATGCGCCGGCCGTGGTCGTCGCGCCGGTTGAAGGCGGTGACGATCTTCAGCCGCTTGATCGTCTTCTGGCGGCGCTGGGCCGACAGCGGGCGGCGCCCGTCCTTGGCGTCGATCATCTCGCGCAGCTTGATCTCTTCGGCGTCGAGGTCGATGCGGTCGATCAGCTTGAGGATGTACTCCGCCCCCATGCCGCCCTCGAAGTACTCGTCGTAGCGCAGCCGCAGCTCGCGCCAGAGCATCTCGTCCTCAATGATCTTGCGGCCGTGCAGGCTGCGGAATTCGTCCAGCGAGCGCTGGGCGATCTCGGCGTCCTCCTGCGCCCGGTCGCGCACCGTCTGAATGTCCTTCTCGACGGCGCGCTGGCGTGCCTTGATCTCGGCGTCACGCGCCCCCTCGGCCTCGAGGGCCTTGAGCTCCTCCTCCAGCGCCTTGTAGCGCCGGTCGATGTCGAGATCCCGCCGCTTCTCGATGTCCGAGATCTCCTCGGCCATCTCGTTCTCGAGCGAGGGCAGGTCCTGGTGGCGCTTCTCCTCGTCCACCCAGGTGACCAGGTTGGCGGCGAAGTAGATGACCTTCTCGAGCTGCTTGGCCTTGAGCTCCTCGCGCGGCTCGGTGCCCATGAGCAGGTAGGCCAGCCACGAACGCGTCCCGCGCAGGTACCAGATGTGCACCACGGGAGCGGCCAGCTCAATGTGCCCCATGCGGTCGCGGCGCACCTTGGAGCGCGTGACCTCGACGCCGCAGCGCTCGCAGATGATGCCCTTGAAGCGCACCCGCTTGTACTTGCCGCAGTAGCACTCCCAGTCCTTGGTCGGACCGAAGATCTTCTCGCAGAACAGGCCGTCCTTCTCCGGACGCAGCGTGCGGTAGTTGATCGTCTCGGGCTTCTTGACCTCTCCGTTCGACCAGCCGCGGATGGAGTCACCCGTGGCCAGGCCGATGCGGAGTTGATCGAAGGTATTCACGTCGAGAGCCATTACGAGAAGCTCCTCTCTGCGGCGCGCCGCTCGTCTTCCTCGTCGGACCCGCGCTCGTTGCGGCTGATGTCGATACCCAGCTCTTCGGCGGTCCGGAACACGTCCTCGTCCAATTCGTGCATCTCGATCTCCCGGCCGTCGACCGCCAGCACCTCGACGTCGAGGCACAGCGACTGCATCTCCTTGATGAGGACCTTGAAGCTCTCGGGGATGCCCGGCTCGGGGATGTTCTCGCCCTTGACGATGGCCTCGTAGACCTTGACCCGGCCCAGCACGTCGTCGGACTTGATGGTCAGCAGCTCCTGCAGGGCGTAGGCGGCGCCGAACGCCTCGAGCGCCCACACCTCCATCTCCCCGAAACGCTGGCCACCGAACTGCGCCTTCCCGCCCAGGGGCTGCTGGGTGATCATGGAGTACGGGCCCGTCGAGCGGGCGTGGATCTTGTCGTCGACCAGGTGGGCCAGCTTCAGGATGTAGACGTAGCCGACCGAGATCGGGTTGTCGTAGGCCTCACCGGTGCGCCCGTTGTAGAGCGTCGCCTTGCCGTCGGTGTGGATCTGCACATCGCCGTTAGCCGAGTCCGCGTTGAGCGTGCCGAAGACCTGCTTGATCGTCGGGTGCGACCCGGCGTCCTCGGCCTCGTCCCAGTGGGCGCCGTCGAAGACCGGGGTCGAGACCCAGGCCGCCGGCTCGGTGCGCGGCCGCGTCTTGCGGGCCGCCCCGTCGCCCTGGGCGCTCGTGCCGACCTCGTCGTTGACCTCCACGCCCTCCCAGCCGTAGCGGGCCGCGTAGCCGAGGTGCGACTCGAGCACCTGGCCCACGTTCATGCGGCTCGGGACACCGAGGGGGTTCAGGATGATGTCGACGGGAGTCCCGTCGGACAAGTAGGGCATGTCCTCGACCGGGAGGATCTTGGAGATCACGCCCTTGTTGCCGTGGCGCCCGGCCAGCTTGTCGCCCTCGGAGATCTTGCGCTTCTGGGCCACATAGACCCGCACCAGCTGGTTGACGCCCGGCGGCAGCTCGTGGGACTCCTCCCGCGAGAACACCCGCACGTCGATCACCTTGCCGTACTCGCCGTGCGGCACCTTGAGCGAGGTGTCGCGCACCTCGCGGGCCTTCTCGCCGAAGATGGCGCGGAGCAACCGCTCCTCGGGGGTCTGCTCGGTCTCGCCCTTGGGCGTGACCTTGCCGACCAGGACGTCGCCCGGCTCCACTTCGGCGCCGACCCGGATGATGCCGCGGTCGTCGAGGTCGGCCAGGATCTCCTCGGAGAGGTTCGGGATGTCCCGCGTGATCTCCTCGGCGCCCAGCTTGGTGTCCCGGGCGTCGACCTCGTGCTCCTCGATGTGGATGGACGTCAGGACGTCGTCGCGCACGAGGCGCTCCGACAGGATGATGGCGTCCTCGTAGTTGTAGCCCTCCCAGGGCATGAAGGCGACGAGCAGGTTCTTGCCCAGGGCCAGCTCGCCGTTGTGGGTCGAGGGACCGTCGGCCAGCAGGTCGCCACCGGTCACGCCTGGCCCTCGGCCACGAGCGTCCGGTGGTTGATGCAGGTGTTCTGGTTGGAGCGGCGGAACTTGGAGAGCCGGTAGACCTTGCGCCCGAGCGGCGTGCCGTGGCGGTCCTTCTGGCCGGCGTTGTACTCCACCGTGATGGAGTCGCCGCTGATGTCGGTCACCCGGCCGTCGCCCTCGGCCAGGATCACGTCGCCGGCGTCGCGGGCGGCGCGGGCCTCGACCCCGGTACCGATGTACGGCGCCTCGGGCACGACGAGCGGCACGGCCTGCTTCTGCATGTTGGCGCCCATGAGGGCCCGGTTGGCGTCGTCGTGCTCCACGAAGGGGATGAGCGCCGTCGACACCGAGACGATCTGCTTGGGCGACACGTCCATCAGGTCGACCTCGGACGGCGGCACGAAGTCGATCTCCGACTGTCGTGCCGTAGGAGCCGACCGCCGCGCCCATGCGCACGCCGGTTCCTTGGGGGCCGCGCCGGACCAGCACCCGCTCCTCGGTGAAGCGGCCGTCGGTGTCGACCGACGCGTTGGCCTGCGCGATGACGTGCTCCTCCTCCTCGTCCGCGGCGAGGTAGCTCACGTCGTCGGTGACCTTGCCGTCGTCCACGGCGCGGTAGGGCGTCTCGATGAAGCCGTACTCGTTCACCCGGGCGTACGTCGCCAGCGAACCGATGAGGCCGATGTTGGGGCCCTCGGGCGTCTCAATGGGGCACATGCGCCCGTAGTGGGACGTGTGGACGTCACGCACCTCGAAACCGGCGCGCTCGCGCGAGAGCCCGCCTGGCCCGAGCGCCGAGAGGCGCCGCTTGTGGGCGAGGCCCGAGAGCGGGTTGTTCTGGTCCATGAACTGGCGACAGCTGCGAGGTACCGAAGAACTCCTTCACCGCTGCGACCACGGGCCGGATGTTGATCAGGGTCTGCGGGGTGATGGCCTCGACGTCCTGGGTCGTCATGCGCTCGCGCACGACGCGCTCCATGCGCGACAGGCCGACACGCACCTGGTTCTGGATCAGCTCGCCCACCGAGCGGATGCGGCGGTTGGCGAAGTGGTCCTGGTCGTCGATGCGGTAGGTCGACTCGCCGTCGGCCATGTGCAGGGCCAGGTGGAGCATGTAGCTGGCCGCGGCCAGGATCTCCGAGGGGCTGAGCACGCTCTGGTTGGGCGCCGGCTTCTCGACGTCGATGCCGAAGAGGTCGTGCAGCCGTTCGATCTCGGGTCCGAGCTTGCGGTTGAGCTTGTAGCGGCCGACCCGGGTCAGGTCGTAGCGCTTGGGGTTGAAGAAGGCGTTCTCGAAGTAGACGCGGGCTGCCTCGGCCGAGAGCGGCTCGCCGGGCCGGGCCCGCTTGTAGATCTCGAGCAGCGCCTCCTCACGCGTCGGGGCGAGGTTGCGCTCCTTCTCCCACTGCCCCTCGAGGAAGTCGAAGTGCCGCACGAAGCGGTCGAGGAACGCCTCGTCGCCGTAGCCCAGGGCGCGCAGGAGCACGAAGAGGGAGAGGCGGCGCTTGCGGGCGACGCGGCAGCCGGCGGTGACGTCCTTGCCCGGCTTCGCCTCGATGTCGAGCTCGATCCACTCACCGCGGTAGGGGTGGACGGTCCCGGTGAACACGGTCTTGGCGTCGCGGCCGGGCTGGAAGATGACGCCGGGCGAGCGGACCAGCTGGCTGACCACGACGCGCTCGGTGCCGTTGACGATGAAGGTGCCGCGGTCGGTCATCATCGGGAAGTCCCCCATGAAGACCGTCTGCTCCTTGATCTCGCCGGTGGTGGCGTTGAGGAAGCGGGCCCGCACGAAGACAGGCGCCGCGTACGTCATGTCCTTTTCCTTGCACTCCTCCACGGAGAACTTGGGCGGCGGGCGCAGGTCGGCGTCGGTCGGGTCGAACTCGAGCTCGAGGCTCAGCTGACCGGTGAAGTCCTCAATAGGGCTGATGTCGGTGAAGGCCTCGGCCAGCCCCTTGTCGAGGAACCACTGGAACGAGTCGCGCTGGATGGCGATCAGGTCGGGCAGCGGCAGGGCCTCGTTGATGTTGGCAAAAGAAACGCGTTCGGGGCTGCGGGTCCGTGAGGACAACGGTCGACACCTCCAAGAGGACAGACGGCGGGTGAGGAGGACGGGATACGGCGGATGCTGGTGGGATACGTGGACTAGAACGGGGACGGGGACGGCGAGGCTCGAAGAAAGAGCAGGTCAGGGCAGCGAGGACGCGCGCCGACGCCGTAGAATTACGAAATCGGGCACACGGAGACGCACGGCAACCGTGCATCTTACCGTGAGACGCGCCTCTATACAACCCTTCGGGCCGCGACAACCTAGACGGGCTTCGCCCGGGAGTCCCCGACAGGGTAAAAGGTGCCCTCTCACTCCGTCAAGGATCCTGGTCCGGGGACCGGGTGGCCGAGGCCCTCCGCCCCGGCGCCTGACGCCCGCTCCGGGCCGTGGACCTAGCTGAGCTCGACGGTGGCGCCGGCTCCCTCGAGGGCAGCCTTGGCCTTGTCGGCGTCCTCCTTGTTGGCCTTCTCGAGGACCGGCTTCGGAGCGGCCTCGACCAGGTCCTTGGCCTCCTTGAGGCCGAGGCTGGTGAGCGCCCGCACCTCCTTGATGACCTGGATCTTCTTGTCTCCGGCGGCGGTCAGGATGACGTCGAACTCCGTCTTCTCCTCCTCGGCCGCAGCCTCGCCGCCCGCGGGGGCCGCTGCGGCCGCCACGGCCACGGGCGCGGCCGCGGTGACGCCGAAGCGCTCCTCGAAGTCCTTCAGCAGCTCGCTCAGCTGGATCACGGAGAGCTCTGCGATCCCGTCGAGGATCTCTTCCTTGGTCAGGGTTGCCATCGGAGTGGCCTTCCTTTCTTTCCTTCGGTCTTGTCGTTGCGTGCGGTCGTGTGCGGTGGAGTCGTGCGTTCCGGCCCGGGCTCGTTGCCCGGGCTTCGGTCCTGGGTGCTACTCGGCAGAGCCGTCCGTCGTCGGTTCGGCAGCATCGGGTGATTCCGCCGCCTCGGATCCGGTCGCCTCGGGCGCGGCGGCCTCCACCGGTGCCTCCTCGGCCTCCGGCTCCGGCTGGCCGCCTCGGCCTCCGGTGCCGACGGGGTGGCCTCGGGGGTGGCCTCCGTGACCGCGGGTGCGGCCTCGGCCTCGGGCGGTGCTGCGGCCTCGGCCTCCGGTGCTCGGGGCCGCCTCGGCCTCCGGTGCTGGGGCCGCCTCGGCCTCCGGTGCCGACGGGGAGGCCCCCGGCTCGGGGGCAGCCTCGGGGGCAGCCTCGGGAGTTGACGGCCCGCCCTCGGCGGCCTCGCGCT
Organism: uncultured Acidimicrobiaceae bacterium; assembly: GCA_963767195.1. GTDB lineage: Bacteria > Actinomycetota > Acidimicrobiia > Acidimicrobiales > RAAP-2 > Bog-473. Next base: position 223,097 of record CAVYDA010000006.1, read on the forward strand.
CGTCTCTCAGCGCAGAGAGTCCGTAGGCCAGGTTTCGCGGCAGCGCCTGGAGCAGTCCGGCCATCTGCTGGAGCGGAGCGGCGAGCGCGCCGGCAAAGCGGGCGAGCAGGACGTCGCGCGGCGGGAGGTCGGCCAGGGCCGCCAGGTCGGCGGGTGAGAGCAACGACCCGTCGGCCAGCCCGCCCTTGATCACCAGGTGCGGGTTGGCCCGGGAGAAGTCGCGCAGCGCCTTGGCCACCGCGCTGACGTCGCCCTGGACGAAGGTCAGTGCCGTCGGGACCGCTCAGGTACTCCGACAGCGGCTGGTAGTCGCCCCCGTCGATGGCCCGGCGCACCAGAGTGTTCTTGAAGATCTTGTAGTCGCCGCCGGCCGCGGCCAGGGCATCGCGGAGCTCAGCCAACTCGGCCACGGTCAAGCCGCGGTACTCGCTGACGATGGAGGCGGTCGCCGCGCTCATGCGCGTCTTGACCTCGTCGACCACCCCGACCTTGTGCGCCATCGCTGCGTTCTGCGTTGCCATCGGTTGTCCTCCACCGGGATCAACCGCCCGGCGACGGGCCAGGATCTCCGATGTGCGACAGGCGCAGTCCGGCGCAGCCGGCGTGCTCGTTGTCGCCTCGTCAGGCCGGCCCGGGTGGGCCGCTTCCGCACCCTGGGGTGCACCGGAGGTCTCTGGCGTCTATTTCGTTGCCCGGGCGCCGGTGGGCGTCGGGCTGTGTCAAAAGTCTGCTGCGTGTTGCGTCAAGAACCGTGTTTGCGTCAAAAGCCGTGCTGCTTCAAACGGCCCGGGAGAGCGTAGTACACCCGTTTGAGGCCGCTTGCTCGGACCTGCTCGGACCTGCTCGGGCTTGCCTCGGCGTCTCGCTTTGGCTCCCGGAGGATCGGCTCAAGCCGGAGACGGCGAGCTCCTCGTCGCTGTTGCGGGCCTTGACCGGATCGATGTGGACACCCGGGCCCATCGTCGACGACAGCGTGACCGAGACGAAGTACCGGCCCTTGGCCGCCGCCGGCTTGGCCCGCTGCAGCTCGTCGAGGACCGCACGGATGTTGGTCATCAGCTGCTCGCGGGTGAACGAGGCCTTGCCCACTCGGATGTGGACGTTGCCGATCTTGTCGGTGCGGTATTCGACCCGGCCACCCTTGAACTCGGTCACCGCCTTGCCGACGTCGGTCGTGACCGTCCCGGTCTTGGGGTTGGGCATCAGGCCGCGCGGCCCGAGCACCCGCCCGAGCGTCCCGACCTGGCCCATGAGGTCCGGCGTGGCGATGGCGACGTCGAAGTCCAAGAAGCCCCCGTTGATCCTGGGCCACGAGGTCGTCGGCACCGACGACGTCCGCTCCGGCGGCCCGGGCCTCGGCAGCCGCTTCTCCGGCCGCGAAGACGGCGACGCGCACCGTGCGACCGGTGCCCTCGGGCAGCGACAGCGTGCCGCGCACGATCTGGTCCGCCTTCCGGGGGTCGACGCCGAGACGGACGGCCAGCTCGACGGTCTCGTCGAACTTGGCGCTCGCCAGCGACTTCACCAGGTCGACGGCTTCACCGACGCTGTAGAGCTCCAGGCGGTCGACCTTGCTCAGGCTCTCCTTGTACTTCTTACCGTGCTGGGCCATCTGTCTCCTCCGCGTTCTCTTTCGTTCCGGTCGCTCAGCCGGCGACCTTGATCCCCATGGAGCGCGCCGTGCCAGCGACCTGGCGCTTGGCGGCCTCGAGATCGTTGGTGTTGAGGTCCTTCATCTTCGTGGTGGCGATCTCGCGCCAGCTGGGCGTCGGTCACCGTGCCCACCTGCTCGCGCCCAGAGGTGGACGACCCCTTGTCGAGGCCGGCTGCCTCTCGCAGGAGGAACGGGGTCGGAGAGGTCTTGAGGACGAAGCTGAACGTCCGGTCCTCGTAGATGGTGATCTCGACCGGTACCACCGTGCCCCGCATGGACTCGGTGGCCGCGTTGTACTGCTTGCAGAATTCCATCGTCTGCACCCCGTGGGGCCCGAGCGCCGTCCCGACCGGGGGCGCGGGCGTGGCCGATCCCGCCTCGAGCTGGATCTTGACCATGGCGAGCACCTTCTTCTTCGGTGGCATCGTCTGCTCTCCCTTCGACTTTCTCTGCGACGTCCTGCTGCGAACGTGCGTCCTGTTTGTCGAATGACTTGCTGCGAGTCCAGCGGACGGCGGCTCCGACCACCGGGTGGGCCGCTCCGCCTGAGCGCCCTTACAGCTTGGCGACCTGGCTGAACTCGAGCTCGACCGGGGTCTCCCGGCCGAAGATATTGACCAGAACCTTCAACTTCAGCTGGTCCTCGTTGATTTCGGCGATCTGGCCCGAGAAGTCGGCGAACGGGCCTTCCTTGACCCGCACCGTCTCGTCGACCTCGTACTCGAGGCGGGGCCGGCTGCGCTTGGGCCCGGCCTCGGTCCCCTCGACCTTGACCTGGAGGATGTTCTCCACCTCGCGGCGCGAGCAGGGGCGTCGGCTTGGTGCCGGGGCCCACGAAGCCGGTCACGCCCGGCGTGTTGCGGATGGCGCCCCACGTGTCGTCGTCGAGGTCGCAGCGCACCAGCAGGTACCCGGGGAACACCTTCTTCTGGACGGTGACCTTCTTGCCACCCTTGAACTCGACGACGTCCTCCATGGGGATGACGACCTCGTAGACCCGGTCCTCTATGCCCCGCGAGGCCACCACGTTGCCCATGTTCGAGCGCACCTTGTTCTCGTAGCCCGAGTAGGTGTGCACGACGTACCAGCGTCCGGGGCGGTCGTAGGGGCTCTCGACTGGGACGACCTCGTCCTCGTCGCCGTCCTCGCCCCAGCCGCCGAGCTCACCGGCACCGTTGGCGTCGAGACGGTCGGCTCGCAGCGTCACCAATCGTCGGGGCTCTTCGGCCACCGCTTCCTCGATCGACTCGAGTACCGCCTCCTCGGCGATCTCTTCGACGATCTCCTCGGCCACCTCTTGGACGACCTCGTCGGAGATCACCTCGGCCACCGCTTCGGTCACCTCCTCGAGGGCTGCCTGCGCCGGCCAACTCCTCGAGCGCGGCCTCGTCGGCTGCCGCGTCCTCGTCGTAGACGGAGTCGGCGTCTTCGGGGCTGACGGCTGCCTCCTCGGGGGCACGCTCGGCCTCGGCCTCCTCGGAGGCCAGAGCTTCCGCGACGTCTTCCTGGTCGCCGCTTACGAGGGCCTCTTCGGCCTCGGTGTGTGTGATGTCGCTCATCGGACGCCTACTTCGTGAAGAGATCGGTGATCAGCTTCCCGAATGCCAGGTTGAGCACGAAGATGAGGCTGATCATGATGACCAGGGTGGTGAAGACGACCGACGTGTAGTTGATCAGCTCGGACCTCGAGGGCCAGGCGACCTGACGCATTTCGTCGCGGACTTCGCGGAGGAACTGGACCGGGGTCGTGCGCTTGCGGCCCGAGGGACCTTTCTGTTGGCGGCGGTCCGTGCGCGTCCGTAGTGGTGGTGCTCGCGGGCGCGCGCTTCGTGGTAGCAGGAGACCCATCGGCCTCCATCTGCCCTTGGCGCTGCATCAAGCGCTTCGTCTCGCGGTTCACGGTCGCCTCACATACATCGTTCTCGGGTGCCAACGTCCGGGGCAGGGCAGGAGGGACTCGAACCCCCAACCGCCGGTTTTGGAGACCGGTGCTCTACCAGTTGAGCTACTGCCCTCGGTGGGGTGCTCTCGGTGACCCCTCGAGCAGGTGGTTCCTCCCCCTGACCTGGGGAACGGGCTGCCAGAGTAGCACCGGGCGGGCCGGGGCGGCTCAGCGGGTCTCCTTGTGGAGGGTGTGCCGGCGGTCCCAGCGGCAGAACTTCTTCATCTCGATCCGCTCGCGGTCGTTCAGCTTGTTCTTGGTGGTGATGTAGTTGCGCCGCTTGCACTCCTCGCAGGCCAGCGTGACCTGGACCCGCTTCTCGTTCTTCGGCATGTGGTGATCCTTCCTGGTCGCTGTCCCGGGTACGGTCCCGGGCCTGGTAGCGGCGGCGGGACTCGAACCCGCGACAACACGATTATGAGCCGTGTGCTCTGACCAACTGAGCTACGCCGCCATGGGCGAGCCCCCTGTCGGAATCGAACCGACGACACCAGCCTTACCATGGCTGTGCTCTGCCGACTGAGCTAAGGGGGCGCCGCGGCTCGTCCCGCGAGCTTCAATGATAGCCAGCGCCGCGAGCCGGCCGCCCTCGCAGGCGTGCGTCGCGGGACCCCAGAGGCCCCGGGGATCCGGATGTCGACCACTACCATCGGCCGATGCTGATCCGTCTGGCCGAGGTGGCGGACGCCGAGGCCATCCGGACCATTTACAACGTCGAGGTGCTCAACAGCACCAACACCTTCGACATGGTCCCCCGGACCCGAGCCCAGCAGGAGTCGTGGATCCTCGAGCACAGCGGGGTCCACCCGGCGCTGGTGGCCACCGAAGAGCCCGGATCGGAAACGGCCCAGCCGGCGGGGGCCAGGGGCGAGATCGTCCTCGGGTTCGGCTCCCTCTCGGCCTTCCACGAGCGATCGGGCTACTCGGCCACGGCCGAGAACTCGGTCTACGTCGATCGGGCTCAGCGGGGCCGAGGCATCGGCCGGGCACTGCTGGCCGAGCTGCTGGTGCTCGCCTCCGCCCACGGGTTCCACTCCGTGATCGCCCGGATCGCCGGGCACAACGAGACCTCCATCTCCCTGCACCGGGCCGCCGGCTTCGAGCTGGTCGGGGTCGAGCGAGAGGTGGGCCGCAAGCACCGCCAGTGGCTCGACGTGGTGGAGATGCAGCGGCTGCTCTGAGGGCTACGACTCCAGCGCGGCCTCAGGGCCGTGCGTCGCGGGCAGGTGCGCATCGAGCCGTGAGGCGTCGATCCGCCAAGACTCGTTCCAGTCGCCCAGGGGGACGATGACCACGGCCCACAGGACCATCACGGCGAGCACCATGGAGGCGGGGTCCGTGTGCACCAGCTCGTTCAGCAGCAAGGTGCCACCGGTCAGGCCGATGAAGGGAACCACCATGGACAAGCCGAGAATGAAGTAGAGCATCCGGCCGGCGACGACCGGCGCCACGATGATGATCCCCCAGGTCAGATACCAGGGCTGCACGACCGGGCCGAGCAGCACGAACATCATCATGGTGATGCCCAGAGCGCCGAGCATCCCGATGCGCTTGCGGTGGTGCAGGCAGTAGACGGCGACCGCAGCCGCGCCGAGCAGCCCGACCGCCCGGGTGAAGGTCAGCACCCCGCCGATGCCGACGCCGATACCCAGCACGTGGGCGGTGCCGCTGATGAGGAGCCCGAACCCGGTCGCGGGTGCCATCCAGGAGCGGACAGTGCCCGGGGTTCCCAGATTGGCGAGCCACCCCCAACCGAGACCGGACGCGAACGAGAGCGCCCCCATGACGGCGACGGTGATCAGACCGGCGCGGAAAAGCGCCTTGGCCCGCAGCCGCCACGGGGCATCGGTGCCGGCCCAGTCCCAGGCCACGTAGACGATGCCGAGCGCGGCCGGCACCTTTATGGAAGCAGCCAACGCGCAGAGTACGACGCCCCAAACCGGACGTCGGGAGCGGGCCGCGGTGACGCCGGCGAGGAGGAGTCCCACCATGATGGCGTCGTTATGGGCCCCTCCCACAAGGGCGAGCAACGTCAGCGGGTTGAGCACGGCGAGCACGAAGGCGGGCGCGGCGTCGCGGCCGAACGAGCGGGCGAGCTTGGGGACGCAGTAGGCGATGAGCACGACGCCCACCACCGACTGCAGCCGGAGCAACACGACGGTGACCAGCGCGTGGTGGAGGCTGAGGGTGGCCGACCATCCCGCCAGCATCAAGAACAGTGGACCGTACGGGGCGGGGGTATTGAGCCACAGGTTGTCGACGGGTGAGACGTACGGGACCCGACCCGAGCGTTCCCGGCCCGTAGTGGTACGGGTTGATGTGGTGACTCATCATCTCGCCCTGGGCGGCGTAGGAGAACACGTCGCGGCTGAACAGCGGCGCCACGGCGAGAAGCGGGAGGAGCCAGAGAACGAGCATCCAGGCCAGCGGCCGCACCGATACCCCGGGACGGGCCCGCAGGGTCTGGAACAGCCCGAACCACACGCGGACGAAGAGGACCATGCCGCCGTAGACGGCGACGACGCCGGGAAGCATGAGCGTGGTGGAGGGCCAGTCGCTCACGCCGAAGAACCAGGTGCCTCCCATCTCGAGCTTGAAGGGCGAGCTCGGCAGCGAGGCGCCGAGGCAGATGGAGAGGACGGCGACGAACCCGAGGAGCGCGGGTCGGCGGAGGAACGACCAGTCGTCCGCCTGCGGCGGCTCGGCCCGAACCTGTCGGGCCAAACCGGCCCGGGGGGTCAGGCGGAGACGGAGGGCGTCGGCCCACAGCGGAAGCCGGTCGACCCGCGCCGCCACCCGGTCCAGGAGGGGAGCTGAAGTCGGCTTCGCGCTGGCGTCCACTGAGCTGTCAGTCTCGCTTGTGAATTCCGGGCGCTACTGAACCCGGCGGTGGAGGGATGGGGACGGGGTCGGGTTTCACACCCTGACGGGCATGATGCCGCAATCGATCTGAAACCCCATTGTAATGCGGGCGGCCAGCTCGGCAAGGATGTGGCCGCCGGCGGGCCGGGGCCGGCTCGCCGCGGTTCCAAGCCACGCCGGGAGCCCGGCGGACCGGCACCCCGGCGGTACGACCCTTGCGGTGGGCCGGGAAGGATTCGAACCTCCGTAGGTGAAAACCGGCAGGTTTACAGCCTGCTTCCTTTGGCCACTCGGACACCGACCCGCAGCGGCCGAGGTTAGCCGCAGGAGCCACCCCCGAGAGCCGGGGTCGGGGCCGGTACGCTGGCGAGATGCCCACCTTTGACATCGTCTCCGAGGTCGACATGCAAGAAGTGCGCAACGCCGTCGACCAGGCCAACCGGGAGGCCGCGACCCGGTTCGACTTCAAGAACACCGACTCGGCCATCGAGCTGGGCGACAGCGAGCTGGTGCTGCGCTCCTCGACCGAGGACCGCCTGCGCGCCCTGCACCAGGTGCTCGACGAGAAGCTGGTGAAGCGCCAGGTCTCGCTCAAGGCGTTCGAGGACGGAAAGGTCGAGGAGGCCCAGAAGGGCACGGCCCGCCAGAAGGTGGCCATCCGGGCGGGCATCACGACCGAGAACGCCAAACGGCTCAACAAGTTCATCAAGGACCTCGGCCTCAAGGGAGTCTCCTCGCAGACGCAGGGCGACCAGCTCCGGGTCAGTGGCAAGAAGCGTGACGATCTCCAAGAAGTGATCGCCAAGTGCAAGGCCGAGGACTTCGGGATCCCGCTGCAGTTCGAGAACTTCCGCGACTGACCCGGTCGTCGCGGGCTCGACGGTCGGACGCAGCGGAGCCGGGCGCCGCGACACCGTCGGGCTCAGTGCCCCCCGGTGCGCGCCTCTCTTCCGCTTCTTCCTCTACCTCTTCCTCGTGCGTGAGGTGCTCGTCGAACTCCTGGAGCTCGGTCTGGAAGAGCCGGTTGAAGACGAACAACTTGGCCACCCAGAAGATGCCGAAGGACATGACGTTGGCGGCCAGCACGACCACGGTCTGCTCGAAGTGGTCGAGGGAGAGGGCGACGCCGATCTTCTTGGCGACCCAGGCTCCAACGATGGAGAAGGCGATGCCGGCGCCGGCCATCACCCAGAAAGGCACGACCTCCTTCATGACGTGGGACCGGCCCGACTTGCCCCAGGCCCACTTGCGGTTCAGCCAGTACGACGGGAAGGTGGCGACGAGGTTGCCGAAGATGGTGCTCGGCACTTCGCTCCAGAGCTGGAGCGCGCCGTAGACGATGGCGATGACGAAGAGCGAGACCGCGGTGGAGATGACCGAGACCATGCTGTAGCGGAAGATCTTCCGGCCCTCGTGCGTGTGCAGCCAGTCGTAAAATCGCTTGGAGCCGGGAGAGCATCCGCTCACCCTATCCCGGTCGGCCAATTGGCGCCGTGGCAACGGCGCTAGGACCCCGCTGTGGCCAACCGGTTGGCGCGGGCCACCCCGCCGAACCAGCTCAAACTCGGCTTGGGCCGCCGCTCGAAAGTGCCTGGCGCCACCGCCACCAGGCCGAACTTCGGACCGAAGCCGAGGTGCCACTCGAAGTTGTCGAGCAGGCTCCAGACGAAGTAGCCGCGCAGGTCGACCCCGTCCGCCAGGCAGCGGTGGGCGCTGCGACAGGGCGTCGGCGAGGAAGGCGATGCGCTCGGCGTCGTCGGCCGTGGCGATGCCGTTCTCGGTCACCACGACCGGCCGGCCGCTCACCGCGGCGGCGCGGCGGACCGTGTGCTCGACCGCCTGGGGCCACAGCTCGTCGCCCATCTGCGTCACGGGGACGGACGGATCGTTGGGGGCGAGGCCGTCGGGACCGAAGCGCATCCGGGTGTAGCACTGGACGCCGACGAAGTCGTCGCCCGCCGTGGCCCGCAGGAACACGTTTTCCAGCATCTCCTCGGCTGCGTCGCGCAACTGCTCACCGCCCTCTTCGGCCACGATCTCGGCCATGGAAACGGTGAGGCCGACCGGGTACGTCCCCGGCCCGGACCGCAGCGCGTCGACGGCGAGGCGGTGCGCCCGGACCATCGCCTCGTTCACCTCGGCGTAGCGACCGAAGTCTTCCTTGACCCCGGGCGGGTACTGGCCCTGGAAGTACCCCATCACCGCCACCACGTTGGGCTCGTTGATGGTGCAGGCCCACCCGACCAGGTCGCCCAGGTGCGACGCGGCCCGGCTCACGTAGCGGGCGAAGAGGTCGGGGGCGTCGGGCGCCTCCCAGCCGCCGCGGGCGGCGAGCCACTGCGGCGAGGTGAAGTGGTGGAAGGTGACGACGGGCAGGATCCCGTGCCCGTGGCAGGCCGCGCAGATCCGGCGGTAGTGGTCCAACGCGGCCACCGAGAACTCACCCTCCGCCGGTTCGATGCGGCTCCATTCGAGCGAGAACCGGTAGGCGCCCAGGCCCATGTCGGCGACCAGCTGCAAGTCCTCGCGCCATCGGTGGAGGGAGTCGCAGGCGTCCCCGCTCGGTTCGAGGGTCCCGGACCCGGGCGTGTGCTCCCACGCCCACCAGTCGTTGTTGACGTTGCCACCCTCGATCTGGTGGGCGGCCGTGGCGACGCCCCAGACGAACCCGTCGGGGAAGGTGAGCACGCTCGGGGTGGTTGCCGCTGCCATGGCCAAGGGGCACCGTAGCGGGGGCCCGGCCCGCCGTGCCGGGACGGCGCGCCTGCGAACATGTGCGCCATGAGCGCCTCGCTGGAGTTCCTCGTCAACCTGCTCGACCTCGAGCCGATTGAGGTCAACATCTTCCGCGGCGCCCAGGTCAACGAGGAACGCCAACGCGTCTACGGCGGACAGGTGGCCGCGCAGGCGCTCATGGCGGCCGGGCGCACCGTCGAGCACGGCTTCGTGCACTCGCTGCACTCCTACTTCCTGCGATCGGGCGACCCCTCGGCTCCGATCCTCTACGACGTCGACCGCATCCGCGACGGCCGATCCTTCACCACCCGCCGGGTGGTCGCCATTCAGCACGGCCGGGCCATCTACAACCTCGAGGCTTCGTTCCACGACCACGAGGAGGGACTGGAGCACCAGTTCCCGATGCCCGACGTGCCGGCGCCCGAGGACCTCCTGCCGCTCTACGAGCGGCTCGCACCCTGGAAGAACGAGCTGGCGGAGTGGTTCGAACGGCCCCACCCGATCGACCAGCGCTACATCGGCGAGCTGCCCTGGCACCGGCGGGGTGCGGGCGAGCCCCACCAGCGCGTGTGGATCCGCGCCGACGGGGTCCTGCCCGACGACCCGCTGTTGCACGCCTGCGTGGCCGCCTACGCGTCGGACATGTCGCTGATCGACACCGTGCTCGCTCCCCACGACGTGCGCTGGGACGACACGGACTTCATGGGCGCCAGCCTGGACCACTGCATGTGGTTCCACCGGCCGTTCCGGATGGACGAGTTCATGCTCTACGACATGGATACGCCGGTGGCCGCCGGCGCGCGCGGGCTCGCCCGCGGCTTCCTCTTCGACCGGAGTGGCCGGCTCTGCGTCACGCTGGCCCAGGAGGGCCTGACCGCGCATCCGGCCGCGTCAGGCGTCGGGCCGGACGCGCTGACCGGACCCGACCTGGGCCCGCCCGCTAGTGGCGCGAAGCGATCGGGACGTAGTCGCGCTCTCGCTCCCGATGTAGAGCTGGCGCGGGCGCGAGATCTTCGAGTCCTGGTCGAGCATCTCCTGCCAGTGGGCGAGCCAGCCCGTGGTGCGCGGGATGGCGAAGAGCACGGGGAACATCTCGAGCGGGAACCCCATGGCCTGGTAGATCAGACCCGAGTAGAAGTCGACGTTGGGATAGAGACGCCGTGACGTGAAGTACTCGTCGTTGAGGGCGATCTCCTCGAGCTTGAGGGCGATGTCGAGCAGCGGGTTCTTCCCGGTCACGGCGAAGACCTCGTCGGCCGTGCGCTTGATGATCGTCGCCCGCGGGTCGTAGCTCTTGTAGACGCGGTGGCCGAAGCCCTGCAGCCGTTGCTGCCCGTGGCCCGCCTTCACGGCGGCGATGAAGTCGGGCACGTTCTCGATGCTGCCGATGTCGGTGAGCATCCGGATGACCGCCTCGTTGGCGCCACCGTGACGCGGGCCGTAGAGCGCGGCCGCCGCGGCGGCGGTGGACGAGTAGGGATCGGCGTGCGACGAGCCGACCACCCGCATGGCGGTGGTCGAGCAGTTCTGCTCGTGGTCGGCGTGCAGGATGAAGAGGACGTCGAGGGCCCGGGCCAGCACGGGGTCGGCCTCGTAGTGGGGCTCGGCCACCTTCCAGAGCATGGAGAGGAAGTTCGGGGCGAACTCGAGCGTGTTGTCGGGGTAGACGAAGGGCATGCCCACGCTGAAACGGTGGGCGGCGGCGGCCAGGGTCGGCATCTTGGCGATCAGCCGGATGATCTGCTTGTTGCGCGACTCGGCGTCGAAGATGTCCTTGGCGTCGAGGTAGAAGGTCGAGAGGGCGGCGACGGCGGATACCAGCATTCCCATCGGGTGGGCGTCGTAGTGGAAGCCCTCGAGGAACCGCTTGCGGACGTTCTCGTGGATGAACGTGTGGTACGTGATCTCGTGGCGCCAGGCCTCGAACTCGGCCTCCGTGGGCAGCTCGCCGTTCAACAGGAGGTACGCCACCTCCAGGTAGGTCGAGCTCTCGGCCAGCTGCTCTATCGGGTAGCCGCGGTAGCGCAGGATCCCGGCCTCACCGTCGAGATAGGTGATGGCGCTCTCGCAGGCGGCGGTCGACATGAACGCCGGGTCGAAGAACCAGACGCCGGGCAGGAGCTTGGCCCACTCCTCGGCCGACACGCCCCCGTTGACCAGCGGGATCTCCATGGACTCACCGTTGCGGTTGTCCGTAATCGTGATGCTCTCGGCCACGTCAGGGAACCCTTTCCTGCTAGGGGTGCCTCCCGATCCTATGGCCACTCGTGCCGGCGGTCGACACGGGGCAACCCGGCCCGGAGGTCAGGTGCCGGGCGCGACTCGCAGCGTCGTCTGGTACGTGCCTCCTCCGGCAGCGGCGTGCCCGTCCGGGGGCGTCACCGACACCGTGAGGACGTATGAGGTGCCGGGCTTGACGGCGAAGACCGAGGTCGGCAACGCGGCCGAGCCCCCGAGGGCCACCGGCCCCGACCAGGTTCGCGTCGAGCCGGACGGAGCCGTCGCTTCGGCCAGCGTGAGGTGGACGAGCGCATGGGGCTCGTCGACCGAGCCTTGGTTGGACACCACCGCGGTGACGCCGAGCTTGAAGGTCGGTGAGACGACTGCGGTGCCTGGCCCTGTGCCCGGTGGGGTCGGCAGCACCGGTGGGTTGAGCCGGACCGTGCGCACGACCAGGTTGTGCGACGCCGCGAGCGTGGGCGACGTCGCCATGAGGTCGACCTGCGCAGCCACGAAGCCGGGCTGCCACTGAGCGGGGTCGACCATCCACTTCGAGACCGGCAACCGGGCGTGCCCGGCTCCGGCGGCCAGCGCTCGCACGCGCCTTGGCGTAGAGCCGGTCGGACGACGCCAGCAGCGCGCCAGCGGCGGTGATGCGATCGGTGGTCTCGGTGACGCTGAGCGCCGCCGTCCTCGACGGCGCGGGGCCGCCAGGGGGTGCGTCGACCTCGGGGAGCGGGTCCATGCCCAGGTAGCCGTCGATGGCGACTCGCACCTCGTCCACCGCCTGGGCACGATCGCGGAAGGCCCCGGCCAGGTCGCCGGCCGCGGAAGCGCCCGATGGCGATCCGGCGGCGAGCGGCGGCGGCCGCCGACTCGTCCCCCGCCTGTTGGGCCAGCGCATCGAGGTTCGCCTGCAGCGTCTGGCGGACGTCGCTCGGGAAGTCGGACACAGTGCGGCTGAATTGGCGCGCCGTCGCGTTCGACTGGCCGGCCACGACGGCGCCCTGCTCGGCGAGAGCACGGTTCGAGCCGGCGTCGTAGCCCTGCGACTGGCGCGACACCTGCGTCAAGCCGCCGACGAGGATCGCCAACACGATCACGACCAGGGCGGCCAGGATGACGGCACGGCCGGTCGAGCGGCGGCGACCGCGGCGGCGTTGCCTCCGTGGCGTCATCGCCCGAAGAAGCTAGTGCTGGTGTTGCCGGATTACACCGCGAGGAACGAGGCGTCGGACGAGTCGTCCGACGTCTTGAGCGTGCTGGCGCTGGAGCGCCACTGCACGGTGGGTGCGATCGCCCGGACGTCCACCCGGTCGCGGTGCCGCTCCACCAGCTCGAGCATCCCCGTCACGACCTCGTCGGTCAGGAGGTGAGGCTCGAGGCCGAGGTCGAGGAGCTTGGTGTTGGCCGCGTGGAAGTAGTGCTCCTCGTGCTCGACGCGGGGATTGGCGAGACCCTCTGCGATGTCGACCCGGGTGGGGCAGACCCGCTGGACCATGTGCGCCATGTCGCGCACCGAGAAGGACTCGGTGAACTGGTTGAAGACCCGGAACTCGCCGCGCTCGGCCGGGTTCTCAGCGCCAGCGTCACGCAGGCCAGCGTGTCGCGGATGTTGAGCATGCCCCGCGTCTGGCCGCCCGCGCCGTAGACGGTCAGCGGATGCCCGGTGACGGCCTGCACGCAGAAGCGGTTGAGCACGGTCCCGAACACCCCGTCGTAGTCGAAGCGGGTCGCCAGCACGCGGGTCGAGCGTCGGTCTCCTCGGTGGACTGCCCGTAGACGATGCCCTGGTTGAGGTCGGTGGAGCGGAGGCCCCAGACGCGGCAGGCGAACATGATGTTGTGGCTGTCGTGCACCTTGGACAGGTGGTAGAAGGAGCCGGGCTGCTTGGGGTAGGGAAGGACGTCGGTGCGTCCCTTGTGGGTGATCTCGATGAAGCCCTCTTCGATGTCGATGTTCGGATAGCCGTACTCGCCCATCGTCCCGAGCTTGACCAGATGGATCGTGGGGTCGACCTCGGCGATGGCGTACATGATGTTGAGCGTGCCGACGACGTTGTTCACTTGCGTGTAGACGGCATGCTCGCGGTCGATCATGGAGTAGGGGGCGGAGCGCTGCTCGCCGAAGTGCACGATGGCGTCGGGCTCGGACTCCGACACGACGCCGTAGGTGAAGGCGGCGTCGGTGAGGTTGCCGATGCGGACGTTGACGGCGTGGCCCGAGACCTGCTCCCAGCAGGTGACGCGGTCGGCCAGGGAGGCGATCGGCACGAGGCTGTCGACACCCATCTCGCGGTCGTACTCGCGCCGGACAGGTTGTCGACGACGGTCACCTCGTGACCCCGAGCCGACAGGTGCAGCGCCGTGGGCCACCCGAGATAGCCGTCCCCGCCCAGAACCAGAATCTTCATCGTCACCCTTGTTTTCGCTAAGACGCCGCTTGTGTTACGGAGTCGTTTCAGCCTTAATCATGCGTCGGAATCCTGAGTGCAAGCTGAGATAGACCTGGAAATGGGGTGAGACCAGGGAATTTAACCGCTCCGAAGGGCCTGGATCGCACGGTTTCTGCGCCGTCGCAACCCACTCGGCCGGGGGATCGCCGACCCCGAGAGGCCTCGGTTCGGACACCGTGAGACCTCGCTCGGGTGGTGGCGTCAGGCCGGGGTACCGCTCGAGGCCCCGCCCTCGGGCAGGGTGTGGATGGTCGGCAGGCACCGGTCGATCGTCGTCCTCGGCCTCGACCGCCTGGAGCCGCCGGGGCGCGGCCTCGATGGACGAGAGCTCGACGATCCCCGACGGACTCCCCCACGACGACGCCGAGCGACGGGAATCGCCTCGCCGTGACGAGGACACGGGACTCCAGCGAACCCACGGCTCTGTTGTACGCCTCGACGCTCGTGGTGAGGCTGCGTTGCAGCGACTGCATGTGGCCGGTCATGGCGCGGAGCCGCTCGTAGAGCTCGGACCCCAGCTTCTGGACCTCGCGGGCGTTCTCGGCCATCGTCTCCTGCCTCCAACCCAGAGCGACCGTGCGCAACAGGGCGATCAGGGTGACCGGAGTGGTGAGCAGCACGTTGTTCGCCATCGCGTGCTCCTGGAGCGCAGGGTCGGCCTCGAAGGCCGCGGCGAGGAGCTGGTCGCCGGGTATGAAGGCGACGACCATCTGCGGCGACCGCTCGAACTGCCTCCAGTACTCCTTCTTCGCCAGCTGCTCGACGTGGGTGCGGAGCTGCCGGGCGTGGCGGGCCCGGTGCAGCACGCGGGACTCGTCGTCATCCGCGTCCACCAGCTGCAAGAAGGCGTCGAGCGGCACCTTGGCGTCGACGACGACCTGGCCGCCTCCCGGCATGTGGACGACCATGTCTGGACGCAGGCGCCCGTCCTCGCCGGCAGTCGAGACCTGCTCGTCGAAATCGCAGTGCTCGAGCATGCCGGCCATCTCCGCCACACGCCGGAGCTGCATCTCGCCCCAGCGACCCGCGTCTGCGGCAGCGGAGCGCGGTGACCAGGTTGCGCGTCTCGCGCTGGAGCTCTTGGTGACCCACGTGGAGCTGGGCCACCTTCTCGCTCAGACCGGCGTAGGCCCCCTTTCGCTCTGCCTCCATCTGCTGGATGCCGCGCTCGTAGCGGGCCAGCGTCTCGCTGAGCGGTGACAGGAGCTGTGCGATCGACGTCTCGCGCTGGTCGAGGTCGCCCCGGGCGGCGGCCCGGGCCTCGTTGAACCTGGTGTCGGCCAAGGCGAGGAACTGCTCGTTGTTCTTCGCCAGAGCCTGCGGCCGACAGCTCGGCGAAGGCTCCCGCCAAGCGGGTGCGGTCCTCTTCGGCGCGGGCCGACGACTCCGCGGCCTCTCGGCGCACGAGCTCGAGCTCCGCCACCGCCACCGCCCGTGCCGTCTCGGCCTCTGCGGCCCGGTTCACGGCGCCGACTGAGTTCCATCTGCTGTCGGCCGACGGTCGCCTGCGCGTCGCCCAGCCGGCCCTCCGCCAGGCGCAAGGCCGCGGCCAGCCGGGCCCGGCGCGCCAGGTGCACGGCGACGCCGATCACCAGCCCGACGACCAGCCCCAACGCCGCTCCGAGGATCACGAGGCCAATGTAACGACGGGGTGTCTCAGCGCCGCGGACCCGTGCCTGTGGCGCCGGCGCAGAGGGTCCTCACGGGACCCATTAACCTCTCAACGATGCCGTTCAAGCTCGGGGGAAGCACCCGGCGGACGTGGCTGGCACCCGAGGAACAGGGAGAGGAGCCGCAGGCGCAGGTGGGGCCGCTGGCCATGGAGCAGCCACTGTGGCCCCGCACGATCCCCGAGCCCCACGAGGTCGACCGTCTCTTCGCCCAGGTGTTCGCGTTGGTCGGCGAGGGCATCGCGGGTGCCACCCATGCGCTGCTCGCCGGCGACCGCGACGTCGCCAAGGAGCTGGTCAAGCGCGACGAGGTGATCGACAAGCTGATCGGCCAGATCTCCTCGAGCGTGCAGCTGCAGCTGGTGCACGGGGAGACGACGGTCGACGAGCGCCGCGAGTACGTGGCGATCCTGCGCATGCTGCCCGACATGGAGCGCAACGGCGACCTGGCCGAGCACATCGCGCGGCGCGCCGCGAGAGGCCTCGGGGCCGAGATGTCGGCTCGCAGCCGGGGCCTCGTCGAGCGCATGGGCGAGGTGGCGACCACCATCTGGCGGGAGACGGCCGACGCCTTCGCCGAGCGGTCCCCCGGCGCCGCGACCTCCATCGACGATCTCGACGACGAGCTCGACGACCTCCACGTCACCCTCACCGCCGAGCTGGTGGCGGGCACCATGCCCCTCCCGGTGGCGATCGAGCTGGCCATGGTGGCGCGCTTCTACGAGCGCTTCGGAGATCACGCCGTCAACCTGGCCCGGCGGCTCGCGACCCTGGTCGTCGGCGGCCCCGAACCCGCCTCGGCCGGACCCGACTGAAGGCGTTCAGCTCCGCAGGGCGACGAGCTCCTCGGCGATCTGCACGACGTTGAGCGCGGCGCCCTTGCGCAGGTTGTCGCCGGTCACGAAGAAGGCGAGCGCGTTGGGCACGCCCTGCGCCTGTCGGATGCGACCGACGTAGGAGACGTCACGGCCGGCCGCCGCCAGGGGCGTCGGGATCTCCGCCAGCTCCACGCCGGGCGCGGTGCGCAGGACCTCCTCGGCCCGCTCCGGACCCAGCGGGCGGTCGAATTCGGCGACGATGGCGGCCGAGTGGCCGGTGAAGACGGGCACGCGGACGCAGGTGCACGTGACCGCGAGGTCGGGTATGCCCAGGATCTTGCGGGCCTCGTTGGCGTACTTCTGTTCCTCGTCGGTCTCCAGGGAGCCGTCGTCGACGATCTTGAACTGCAGCGGGATGACGTTGTGCGCGATCGGAACCGGGTACACCGAGAGCGCCGGGTAGTGGACCGACGAGCCGTCGAACGTCAGGTCCGCGGCCTGGTCGACGGTCTTCGACAGCTGCTCGGCCAGCTCGCGCACCGCGTCGACGCCGCCGCCCGACACGGCCTGGTAGGTGGAGATCACCAGCCGGCGCAGTCCCGCCTCGTCGTGGAGCGGCTTGAGCACCGGGATGGCCACCATGGTCGTGCAGTTCGGGTTGGCGACGATCCCCTTGGGGATGGAGCGCAGCGCGGCGGCGTTCGCCTCGGGCACGACCAGCGGGACGTCCGGGTCGAGGCGCCAGGCCGAGGAGTTGTCGATCACGGTGGCACCCGCCGCGGCCAGTCGCGGCGAGAGCTGCCGCGACACCGAGGCCGGGGCCGAGCACAGGGCGAGGTCGATGCCCGAGAGATCGGCCGTCTCCGCGTCCTCCACCATGACCTCGCCGTCAGCCCACGGCAGCGTGGTGCCCGCCGAGCGCGCCGACGCGAGATAGCGCATCGACCCGACAGGGAACCGGCGCTCGGCCAGGATGGAGCGAAGCACCACCCCCACCTGCCCCGTGGCGCCGACGATGGCGATGTCCATATCGGCGATTCTACGGGACCGCTGACAGCGCCCCCGTCAGGCGGATGTTCTGCGTCACACCTTCAACGGGCGCCGACCTTCGAGCGCCCGCCCGAGGGTCAGCTCGTCGGCGTACTCGAGGTCGCCGCCGACGGGGAGCCCGTGGGCCGGGCGCGACACCACGACGCCGAGCGGGGTGAGCTCACGCGCGACCAGCATGGCGGTGGTCTCCCCCTCGATGGTCGGGTTGGTGCAGATGATCGCCTCGCGGATCGTCCCCTCCTGCACCCGCTGGACGAGCTCGCGCAGGCGGAGCTGCTCCCGCCCGATCCCGTCGAGCGGGCTGAGCGCTCCGCCGAGCACGTGGTAACGACCCGTGAACCCGGTGCGCTCCACGGCGACGATGTCGCGGGGGTCCTCGACGACGCACACGACGGTCGGGTCACGCCGTTCGTCATCGCACACGCCGCAGATCGAGCCGGCCTCGGCCACGTTGAAGCACACCGGGCACAAGGTGGTCCGCTCCTTCACGGCGACGATGGCCTCGGCCAGCCGCCGCGCCTCGTCGTTGGGCACCTTCAAGACGTGAAAGGCGATCCGCTGGGCGGATTTCGGTCCGATTCCAGGCAGGCGCCCGAGCTCGTCGATGAGAGAGCGAAGCGGACCGGTGTACATCGAGCAGGAGCTCCCTTCGCGTCGTTCTCGGATGCAGTGCAACGAGAGGAGACACCGTTGCCTTCGCTTCGCTCAATTCTAGGTGCTCGTCGGTCGCTACGCCCCCACCTCGCTGGCGCCGGGGAAGGCCTGTAGCAGGCGGGCCTCGGCGGCGGACGCCGCGTCGACGTCGCCTCGCAGCTCCGAAGGATCGACGTCGTCCACGTCGTCGATCAGCGCACCCGGCGCCCGGAGCTCAGATCCGGTGGGGGTGTCGGCCCGCGGTGGAGGGCCGGCGTCGTCGTCGATCGTCAGGACCAGGCGCACAGGCGTCCCGAAGTGGGCCGAGATCGCGGCCTCCACGATGTCCAACTGCTCGGCGCACTGATCCCGGTGGGCGGCGTTGGGCAGCGCGAACAGCGCACCGTCGTCATTGACGGCGACGAAACGTCCGGAGGCGAAACGGGCCTTGGCGCCGTGCCGGCAGCGCGCCCAGGATGGCGTCGCCCCAGGCTTCGGTCAGGCTGTCCCGGTCGACCGTGCCACCCGCCGGAGCGACGACTCCCCCTCCGGCGTCCGCCGCATCCTCGACCGGTGGAGCGATGTCGCGCTCCGGCGAGGACTGCGACGGCTCCTGATCCTTGTCCTCCTTGCGGCGGCGCACGGCGCCCACGGAAGGACGTTGACCGATGTCGACGGTCTCGGAGGTCTCCAGTGCCGGCGGGCGCGCCTCGGCGTGCGGTCGGGGGAACGCGGCGGCGCCCGAGCCCGCGCGCTCCAGGGCGCCGACGCGGTCCGCGAGCGCATCCACGCCCGAGTCGAGATCCGGCCGGACGGCGCGGACGAGGGCGACCTCCAGCACGACCTGGGCGTCGGGCGCCTCGCGCATGTCCACCAGGGCGTGGCCGAGGATCTCCATGGTGCGGACGACTCGGGGGAGGCCCATCGCCTCGGCCAGCCCGGCGTCGCGGTCGCGCGCCGCGCCCGTCGTCGCGCAGAGCTCAGGGGCCAACGCAGCGAGGAAGACCTGGCGCAGATCGTCGGCCAGCTCCGTCGTCAGCTGCTGGGGCCCCCACCCGCGGGCAAGCAGGGCGTTGAGGCAGACGAGCACGGCCGCGACATCGCCGGCGGCGAGGGCGTCGACCACCTGGGCCAACTCGGGCCGGGCCGCGTCGGTGGAGCCGGACGCCAGCACCTGGTCGAGCGCGGACAGGGCGTCGCGGGCAGAACCCCTGCCGCGACGCACCGCCGCTTCCAGCGCGTCCTCTCCGAGGTCCAGGCCTGCCGCGTCGTTGACCGATTCCAGAAGGGAGTGGAGCGTGTCCGCGCCGAGGAGCCGGAACTCGAGATGCTGCGTCCGGCTACGGATGGTCGGCGGCACCTTCTGCGGGTCGGTGGTCGCCAGCACGAAGACGACGTGACCGGGTGGCTCCTCCAGGGTCTTGAGCAGCGCGTTGGCCGCGGCCGTCGAAAGCATGTGCACCTCGTCGACGATGTAGACCTTCCACCGCCCCGGCGTGCCCAGTCCGGCGTGCGCGACCAGGTCGCGCATCGCGTCGACACCGTTGTTCGACGCGGCGTCGAGCTCGTGCACGTTGAGCGAGGTGCCCTGGGCAATCTCGACGCACGACACGCACCGGCCGCAGGGCTCACCGTCTTCGGGTGCTTCGCAATTGAGCGCCTTGGCCAGGATGCGCGCCGACGACGTCTTGCCCGTGCCCCGGGGTCCGCTGAAGAGATAGGCGTGCGACACCCGGTCGTTCTGCACCGCGCTCCGCAGCGCCCGGACGACGTGGTCCTGCCCGCGCAGGTCCGCGAAGCGAGCCGGACGGAAGCGCCGGTACAGGGAGACGAAGGGCGTGTCGGCCACGAGGAGCCGAGCCTACCCAGGGGCGCCAACAGCTTGACCAGCCGGTCGCGCCCGGTGCTCGGTGCGGCGGCCAGGTTGGCTACGGCACCCGGCCAGACCCGCTGAGAGCTGCTGCCTTCCGACCCTGACTCGATTCACGAGCGGCCGTCGCGTAGGACCCGGCCACCGCACCCAACACCGGGGACGACGGAGCGCCGAGCTTATCGGCCACGGGGAGGATCGGGCTACCGCCCCACCAGCTCCTCGACCTCGGCCATGCCTTCACCGAGATCCTCCAGGTCGAGCTCCACCGGCCCGTCGGGCGTCAAGAAGGCGAACGTCACCCGCGTCACGGGCTCGCCGGTGGCGTCGCGTACAGCCAGGGCGTAGGAGTACCCCTGCACGCGGTAGCCCTGGACCCGGCGACCGAGCTCCTCGGGGTCAGAGGTCGACGACGTCTTGTAGTCGACCACGACCAGGCCGTCAGAGCCGCGGTAGAGGAGATCGACGTAGCCCTCCAGCTGGCGGCCCCGCAGTGGCACGCAGACGTAGACCTCACGCCAGTGCGGGTTCGCCGCCGCCTCGCGCACCGATCGCGAGGCGAGAGCGTCGGACACCAACGTGCGGACCTCCCCGGCACGGTCGGTGACCGCTTCGGCCTCGCACTGCGCGGCCACGGCGTCGTCGAGACCGTCCCCCGACGCCAGGTCGATCGTCTGGAGCACGCCGTGGACCGCCCGGCCGACCGCGGTCCCGTAGCGGCCTTTCAGCCACGGCGGGAGGTCGAGGTCGCGCGGGCGCTTGTGGAAACCCGGGTCGACCGGCTCCTGTTCGACGTCGGGCTCTCCCTCTTCGGTGAGGGACGTCGCCGAGACGGTGGTTGGCCGCGCCGCCCTCTCCAGTGCCGCGGCGAGCTCGCTCTCCCACTCCGGCCGGGGAGGCGGCGGGGCCGGCAGGACGAGCGCGGGCACCGCGACGCTCTCCGCGCTCTCGCCGACGTCGGGCAGCGCGTCGAGCGCTGCGCCCATCCCGTCGAGCAACAGCTCGGCATTGGTGCGCTTCTCGGCGTCGGGGACCTTGGCCCGCTCGGCGCGGTGCAACGACACCACCAGGTGGTCGCGCCCGCGTGTGCACGCCACGTAGAGGAGCCGGATCCGCTCGTGGTAGCTCATCTGCTCGTCGATCGGCGCCCAGGCCAAGTACTCCTCCGTCCGGGCGGCACGCCCGACCTTGTAGCCCACCCCACCGGTCGCGGGGAAGACGACCTCGGCCTGCGCGGGACGCGCCTGGGGCCTGGTGGACATGCCCGAGACGATCGTGACGGGAAACTCGAGGCCCTTGGCGCCGTGGATCGTCATGATGCGCACGGCGTCGTCGTCGGTCTCGGGCAGGATCGCCTCGGCCACGCGTGCGCCGTCGCCCAGTTGGAGCTCGACCCAACTGAGGTACTGACGCAGATTCCCGCCGGTGGCCTCGCTCCAGGACCGGGCCTGGTCGACGACGAAGCGGATCCGGCGCCAGACGTCGCGCGGGCGCCCTTCGGCGAAACCCAGGTCCATGGCCCGCCGGTCGCGGGCGATCCGGTCGAGCAGCTCTGACGGGGCGAGCCAATGCCGCTGTTCGTAGAGGCCGCGCAGATAGGCCAGACCGGCGTGGACTCGGTCGCCGTCGTCGGGCTCACCGAGCTGTGGGCTGACGTAGCTCCAGGAGCGGTGACGGGAATGGAAACGGAACAAGTCGTCGTCGCCGCAGGCGAAGAGCGGCGTGCGCAGCGCCGCGACCACGTGGAGGATGTTGGTCGGGTCGGCCACCGCTCGGAGCACCATCAACAGGTCGCGCACCGCCCGTGTCGAGTAGACGAGCGAGCTCGACTCGGCGCGGTAGGGGATGCGCCGCGCGTCGAGCGCGTCCTCCAGGAACGGGAGTGAGGTGCGGGCCGGGACGAGGATGGTGATGTCGCCGAGCCTGGCCGGGCGCCACCCTTCGGCGCCGTCGTCGACGCCCCATCCCTCGTGCACCGCTCGCACCACGGTCGCCGCCACGTCGGCCGCCTCGGCCTCGCGGAGTTGGTCGGCCCGGAACTCCTTGGGATGGGGACGGCGCCCGACCACGCTCACGGCAGGGCCCGCGGGTGCGGGGGACCGCACCGCCTCGAGGGGCGCGTAGGCGGGTTGAGAGCCGGGCACGTCCTCAATCAGCCCGCCGAACGTCGCGTTGACCCACTCAATGAGCGGCGCGGTCGCCCGGAAGTTGGCGCTGAGTCGCACCGTGTTGGTGTCCCCGTCGCCGAAGCGCTCCTCGGCCGACAAGAAGGTGGCGATGTCGGCCCGCCTGAACCGGTAGATCGACTGCTTCGGGTCGCCCACGAAGAAGAGGTGTCCAGGGGAGACCCGGAGCGACGCCCAGTGCGACGTCGCCGCGGAGGGGCCGGTCCGGCGCGGCGGCGATGAGCACGGCCAGCTCCACCTGAATGGGATCGGTGTCCTGGAATTCGTCGAGCAGAAGCCGCCGGTAGCGGCCGTGCAACCCGGCTCGGGCGGCCGCGCCGTTCACGGGATCGCGCAGAAGGGCGCGGGCGCGGACCAAAAGGTCGTGGAACTCCAGCTGGCCGGCCAGGCGGCGCTCTTCCGCGGCTTGCAGCGTGAAGCGGCGCAGCTCGGCGCCCAGACGCTCGACACACGCGTTCGCAACCCTGGTGCGCAGACCGCTCAGGCGTTCGCCGGCTGCGCTCAAGTCGCTGCGCATCGTCGCGGGGTCCGCCGTCCAGCTCTGTTGGCGACCCCGGGCGCCCGGGCGAAAGCTCGGGGGTCGTGTCGGTCCGTCGGGATCGAGGGCGTCCAGGAGGTCGACCTCGTCGGTGAGCGTCCTCAGCGTCGCCGCGAACTGTATGACGGGTTGAAGGAACCGGCACAGCGCGTCGTCCGGGTCCCGGCAGGGCTCGGCGCAGATGCGGTCGATCTCCGCCAACACCGGTGCGAGCAGGCCGAGCGCGTCTGGGGGGTCGGGTGCGTGGACCGGCACGCGCTCGGCCACGAGGTCCCAGTTGTCGTTGAAGGCCACGGCCACCGCTCGCAGCGCCTCGAACTTCACCCCGGCCGCCGTCAACAGCACGATCGTCCGCTCGAGCGCGGGGTCGGCCAGCAGTTCGTCCCGGAAGGAGCGCCAGCGCCGTTCGAAGGCGACCTCGGAGCTCACCTCGTCGACCACCTCCACCCGGGGCGGGAGACCCGCTTCGATCGGGTGCTCGGAGAGGATCCGCTGGGCGAACGAGTGCAGGGTGCCGATCGCCGCACCGTCGAGCTGCCCGAGCGCGTGCTGGCAGCGGCCCGCCGTTTCGGGGGTGATATCGCCGACAAGGGCCCGCTCGAGCTCGGCGCGCACTCGGTCGCGCAGTTCCGAGGCCGCCTTCTCGGTGAAGGTGATGGCGGCGATCGCGCCCAGTTCGGCCGCGCCGGTCTTGACCAGTGCGAGCACCCGCCCGACGAGCTCTGTCGTCTTGCCCGAACCGGCCCCGGCCTCGACGAAGAGGGTGGTGCCGAGATCGCCGGCAATGCGTTCGCGCTGCAGGGCGTCCGGCGGGACGACGTCAGTCACCCGAGCCGTCCGCGTCGTCGGAGTCGGATTCGGAGGGTTCGGCCAGGCCGCGGAACTCGGCCAGGGCCGGGTCGCCCGACTTGCGGCTCCAGGACCGCTGCAGATCGGCCACGCCCAGGCCGTCGGGGTCGCAGTAGGGACACACGACGAACGACGGGGTCGTGCTGGTGGCCCTCGGATAGGCCGGGAACACGCCCGACTCGATGCCCCCGACGATCACCGCCAGCGTCTCGCCGACGCGCGTCAAGAGGTCGGGCGTCACGTCGTAGCCGATCCGCTTGAACCCGCCTCTCGACGAGGTGAACCAGTATTCGGCGCGGACCCGCGCCCCGGGGGTGCCGACCGAGGCACGCGCCGCCTCGCCGTAGACGGGGAGTTGCAGGCGGGTCCCGCCGAGATCGGGGTCGTCCTCGCCGAGGCCGCGGTAGCCGTTGATTCGTCCGGTCTTGTAGTCGACGACGTGGAGGGAACCGTCGTCGCCGATGTCCACACGATCGGCCAGCCCGAGGAAGCCGACCGAGCGACCGTCGGCGAGACCCAGCCGGACCAAGCCGACGTCGGCGTCCGGGAACCCGAACCGCAGCTCGGCCGCAAGTGGCCGCGTCCCGTGATCACGGCGGTAGTCGCTGTCGAGCGCGAGCACCTTGGTGAGGTCGGCCATGATCCGCTTGCGCTCCGGGCGCCAGAAGACGGCCCGTCCCGTGAGACCCTTCGCCTCGTACTCGTCGAACACCTCCTCCGCGATGCGCCGGAGCCGCTCCACGTCGGGTGCCGCCCACGCCTCGTCCGGTGCCGGAGGCCGGCCGACGACGCCGGCGATGAACCGCTCGAGCACCTCGTGCACGACGGAGCCTCGATGGTGCGCGGCGATTGTGAGCTGCTCCTCGGGGTTCTCGACCTCTCCGATCCCGAGGACGTCTCGCATGAGATACGCGAAGGGGCAGTTGGCCCAACGTTCCAGGCGGGTCGCCGACACCGTGCGCTCGGCCGGCGAAGGGACGTCCGCCCCGGCCAGGTTGCCGTCGAAGCGGGTGAAAGCCCCGCTGCGGCGCTGGACGACGACCTCCGTGCCGGCGGCCGCCTCGCCGTCGACCGAGCCGACCGGGACCCCCGACATCAGCGTCCGGAGCCGGTATTCCTGTGCCGTGGCCGGGAACTCGACCGCCCGCAGCCCCGCGTCGAACGAGGCGACGTGATGGAGCCAGGGCCGGTCGTTGGCTGCGCTCAGTAGGTCGTCCGAGTACCACGATCCTCCCGCCAGCGCACTCGCCACCTGGAGCACCCAGCGCGACGGCACGCGCTCCTTGCTGCCGCGCAGGTCGCCCCGCGGCACGCAGAGCAGGTGGCGCGACGCTCCGGCGAGGGCGGCGAGCAGTTCGCGGTGGCGCCGCTCGACGAGCGACGATCGCAGGGACAGCTCACCGTGCGTGGCAGCGCGCTCGCGGTCGGGCAGGAGTGAGTCGTCCCGAGGAGCGGCGGGGAACACGCCTTCGGCGAGGCCGAGTACGACGACGAGATCGAGGTCGAGTCCCACGCCCATGCTGACCGGTCCGACGAAGACGCCCTCGCCCATGCGGCCCACCCGCCCGAGATCCGACTCGAGCTCGAGCTCGAGCGTCCGGGCGAAGACATCCAGGCGCACCGCTCCCTCAATCTCTCCGAGGCAGGCGAGCCGGTCGAGCGCGCGATCCACCCGCTCGGCTGCTCGTTGCTCGGCCGCGGGCCAATCGGCGCGGGCGGGCTCGCCGCCGAGGAGCGCGTCGACGTGGCGGCGCGCCCACGCCGACCACTCCGGCCACGGTCGCGCCGACCGCGCCGCCTCGTCCAGGTCGTCGACGAGGCTCAGCACGAACTCGCGCAGCGAGCGGGCGCGGGCCGCCTCCTGGCGCAGCCGATCGGCCGTCCATTCGGGCGCGTCGGGATCGCTCTCGGCCGTCTCGCGCGTCCGCGTCCTGATCGGCGGCAAACCGCTCGAGCAACGCGTCCCAGTCAGCGCGGCCTCCCACCACGCCGGCCTGTCGGGAGAGTCGCTCCCATGCGGTTGCGGGCACCCAACGCCCATGCCGGTGCACCCGAGCGCCCGCGAGCCAGGCGAACACGTCGTCGCGTCGGAACCCGCCCTCCGGGAGGGCCAACAACCCGAGCAGGGTCCGCGCTGCCGACCCGCGCCGTCAACGCCATGATGGACGTCCCATTGACCGTGAGACCGGCGGCCGTCAGCTGCTCGTACGCCAAGCGCGCGTAGGGCTCGGGGTCGGCGAAAAGGAGGGCGATGCGATCGAGCGGCGTCCCCTGGCGCGCCGCGGCGACGATGGCTCGCAGACCGGTACGCACCTCCTCGTCCGCGTCCGAGACGGTCACGACGCGCGTGCGCTCGACGTCCACCATGGCGAGCGGTTCCGGCCCCACAGGAGGCACCGCCTCCCGACCAGCCAGCCTCCCGACCGACCGCACCGACTCCGCGTCTGCGGCGTCGTCCCCGCACGTGCCGGCCACCACGACGAGCTCCGTCGTCTCGGCCAGGGTCTGCAGCAACCCTGCGCCGTGGCGCGTGAGCCTCTCCGGTAGGTACACGACGACCCGCCCGAGTCCGGCGACCGCCAACGAGCCCAAGCGGACCACCTCTGCGGCTGCGTCCAGCAGGTCCTCCTCGTCGTACCACGAGGGAGCGAGAGCCCGGTGTGCTTCGCGGTGCAGTCGCACCACGTCGCGGGCTCTCCTGCTCTGCGCCGCCACGGCGTCGAGCGCGTCGGCGGACAGGTCGCGCAGCTCTCGATACGCCTCGACGAGCGCGGTCTCTGTGGCCGGGTGGGTGCGCACCGGCCCGAAGACCCCGGGGTCAGCCGCGAGCGCAGCCCGCAGTGCTGCGCCCACGACCGGGCTCGAGACGGGTCGTCTTCCCTGGCCGGCCAGTCGGGCCGATCCGAGCAATTCGCCGAGGCGGTACACGGTCAGGAAGGTCACGGCGGCCACGCCAGAACCGCGCGTGCAGACGGCTCCGGACGCGCCCGATGCGAGTCGTCGCCGTGCCGCGACTCCGACCTGGTTGGCCGGAACGACGACGGTGACCGGGGCGAGAGGGTCGTCGCCCTTCGCGGCACGGATCTCGCCCGCCAGCGCTGCCACGGCCGGAGCACCGAAGGCCACCCACTCCGTACGGACTCCGCCCATCGTTCCCGGAGCGTAGATCGATGATGTGACCGACTCGCCGCTTGGTCACGGCGGCGCCGTGCTCAGGGTCCTCGCCTTCGACTCGTGACCAAAAGTTACATAGAGATGAACCAAGAGTGAACTACCCGTGTCGGCTCCACGCGACGCTGGAACCGTGGCCCTGCGCCCGTCGAAGCACCCCTGGGCACGGTTGTTAGCCTGACCGGGCTGCACCCTTGGAGGAGTGCGAGAGCGGCCGAATCGGCACGACTGGAAATCGTGTGTCGGGCAACCGACCGTGGGTTCAAATCCCACCTCCTCCGCCCTTCCCCGCTTGGAGGTTCGTCTCCCTGTCGGCCCCGTCGGCCCCGTCGGCCCTGTCGGCCGGGCGAGCCGTCGGCCCTCCTGGGCGGCATCGTGAACCCTTGAGCGCTCGGGTGCGCCGTCGCACTCGAGCCGGCGAAGGCCAGCACCGCGGCCCTGTCACCCGCCTGATCTGGTGCCGAGAGAATAGTTGACTAATATGATCGGTATTAGAGGGTTTGCCCACCGCCCCTGGAGGCCCGATGCCCGTCGCACTCCGCCCGATCAGCCAAGAACAACTTGCAGCCTGGCCAGAGCCGTCCGAACGGATGCTCGAGTCCTCGTTGCTCGCCCTTGCCACCCAGGTGGCAGCGACGAGGCCTTGGCGCCGCCCGAACCCCGTCGGCACAGAGCGCGCCTACGAGCTGATCGAGCTGATCGAGCTGACGGACAGCTACGAGGTATGGGCGATCCATTGGCCCGCGAGCGGCCACCTTGAGCTCCACGACCACGGAGGGTTGGCCGGCGCCCTCTACGTGATGGAGGGTGCGCTCGAAGAATCCCGGTTCGTGGCGCCGGCGTCCCTGGTCCGCCGGTCGATCACCGCCGGGCACGGTGTCGAGATCGCCCCCTCCTGCCTGCACGACGTGATCAACACCGGGCCGGCGCTGGCGACCAGCGTGCACGTGTACTCGCCGCCGCTCTCCCACATGAACTTCTACGGCCACGACGAACGAGGCACGGTCCGGAGGCAACATACGGAGTTCCGTGCCGAGCCCGGGTGGAACCCCTGAGCTCACACCTTCGGGCGCCCGACCCCCACAACCCGGAGCTGGGTGGTGCCCGCCGGAACCGGCTTGCGTGAACCACACAATTCCCAGTTAATCTGGTGCGATTGTATGATTCATCGGGTCCCTAGGGAGCGGGGACTCGGACCGCCCTCGAAAACCGCCCTTCCCGGGCACACGCTCGTAGTCGCCCGGCAGACAGCAACGAGAAGCAGAAGGGACAACGTGGACCACACCGACGGCTCGTCGAGCACACCTCCGCCATCGGTGCAGCCCGAGCCGCCCACGGCCCCCTTATCGGTGCAGGTCGAGCCGTCCACGGCCCCGCTCGAGGAACCCATCGCCGCACCCGACGAACCCACGGCCCCGCTCGAAGAACCCATCGCCGCACCCGACGAACCCACCGCCGCGCACCAAGAACCCGCCGCCGCGCCCGAAGACTCGGCGCTCGCCCCTCGACGCCTCTCCGGACACCGCTGGCTCCGACACCCCTGGCTCGAATCAGCCTGGCTCCGGCACCCCCGTCCCCGGCATCGCCGGGCTCGATACCCCCAGTTCGCCCTCCGCCTGAGGCTCGCCGTCACCCGGCACAAGGTCGGAGTGGTCACGGCCTGCGTCGTTCTGGTCCTGACCGCGGCGGCGTCCACCGCGCTGGCCACGCGCCACAGCAATGCCGGAGCGCTCGGGTCCGACGGGACGGCAGCATCCATCAGCTCCCACGTCTTCGGCGGCGCCGACACGCCCGACGCCGCCCGCCTCTTTGGTCAGGGCCGCCACGTCGGCCACCTTCCCGCCGCGACCACGGCGCCGGCGCCGGCGCCTCCCAGCCTCGCCGACGCGGCACCACTGCGGCCCCATGAGGTGTTCGGTTTCGCCCCGTATTGGACCCTGCCCTCGAGTGGCGGGTTCGAGCTGTCCGGAATCTCGACGCTGGCCTACTTCTCGCTCGATGTGAACGCGAACGGGACCCTCGACGAGTCGGGGGCCGGCTGGAACGGCTACGAGAGCCAGGCGCTCTCGAGCCTCGTGACCCGCGCCCACGCCGCCGGGGACCACGTCGTGCTGACCGTCACCGACTTCGACCAGGGCTCGCTGAACGCGTTGACGTCGTCGCCGGCCGCCGCGACGACGCTCGCCTCGGCTCTCGTGGCCGCCGTCTCGGCCAAGAACCTCGATGGGATCAACCTCGACCTCGAGGGCGAGGGCGACGCGGACCAGGCCGGCCTGACCCGGCTCGTCGCCACGGTGTCGGGGGCCTTGCGCGCCGCCGATCCGCACTATCAGGTGACGATGGACACCTACGCCAGCTCGGCCTCGGACACGAACGGCTTCTACGATGTACCTGCGCTCGCTCCGCTCGTCGACGCGTTCTTCGTCATGGAGTACAGCCCGAACCTGGCCGCGTCTGCCTCGTCGTCCTCACCGCTGACGAGCGGGCTCTTCTCGGTGCAGACCACGGTCGACGAGTACGCGGCCGCGGTCCCGCCTTCCAAGGTCATCCTGGGCCTGCCGTACTTCGGCATCGATTGGGCCACCACGAACGGCACCCTCACCGCGTCCGCGACCGGCCCGGCGACGGACGTCTCCCTCGGCGACGTCCTCTCCAGCGGCCATCCCCTCTACTGGGACCCGGTCACCGACAGCGGCTGGACCTCCTACCAGGTCGGCCAGCAATGGCACGAGACCTTCTTCGAGGACCCCCCGGGCCTCTACGACGCGGCCCAGCTCGCGCAGTCGCACAACCTCGCCGGCGTCGGCATCTGGGCCCTGGGTATGGACGGGAACAACGCGGACGACCTCTCCGCGCTGGACGGCTTCGCCGCCACCGTCAAGGACCCCACCGGTCCGTTGACGACGTCTGCCTCGCCTCCGGCGACGGCGTCCCCGGCTCCGCCCGCGTCCTCACCGACGCCCCCGTCCCACGCCGCCGCCCCGCCGGCCTCTCCACCGGCCGCACCGACCACGACCACCACGACGCCTTCGAGGACGACGACAACCACCAGGCCGCCGACGACGACGACCACTGCCCCGTCGCACGGAGGGGGTCCGTACACCTATACCGGCATCTGGGACCTGTCTCCGGTCACCCTGGCCGAGGTGAGCGGTACCGCGGTCCCCGCGACCCAGGGTGACGCGCCCGTGGGACAGCTCTCGGACTTCGCCACAAACGACCCCGCCGCCTCGTGCCTGGCGTCGGGGCCGGCGCTCGCCGTGTGGCAGGTGAACGGGATCCCGGGCGAATACCTGGCGGTCGCCACGTCGCCGACGGACTGCGTCAACGCTGACTTCGTGTTCAGCGCGAGCTGAGCGATCCGGCGGACCCTGATCGACCGGGTCGAGCCTGGCCGGGCCGCCGCTCGGGTTTTCCCCTACGCACGGTCCGCTCCCATACTGGTTCCATCGCACCCGCAGAGATCCCCACGGCGCCGCCGGCCGCCGGAGCCCAGGCAGGCGACGCCGGCCGGACGGAGCCCGACCGTCAGCTACTGAGCGACGACGAGGCCATGGCGCTGGCGCTGGTCGAGGCTCGAGCCGCCGCGGCAGCGGGCGAGGTTCCCGTAGGCGCCGTGGCCCTACGAGACGGCCGCGTCGTCGCCGCCCGCCACAACGAGCGCGAGGGAACCGGGGATCCCACCGCACACGCCGAGATCCTGGCCCTGCGCGATGCCGCGGCCGAATTCGGCGGTTGGCGGCTCTCAGGCGTGACACTGGTGGTCACCCTCGAGCCCTGCCCCATGTGCGCCGGCGCGCTCCTTGCCGGCCGGGTCGACCGTCTCGTTTTCGGAGCCTCCGACCCTCGCGCCGGCTCCTGCGGGACCCTCTACAACCTGTGTGTCGACCCCCGGCTCAACCACGAACTGGCGCTGACCTCCGGGGTGCGCGCGCAGGAATGCGCCGACCTTCTGACCTCGTTTTTCGCTTCCAAGCGGAGGTCAGGGGACGCTCCGCCGCCCTTGAGAACAGGTCCGAGCGACTAGGATCGAAGCCGGAGGAGTGCGAGAGCGGCCGAATCGGACGGTCTCGAAAACCGTTGTGCCTCATGGGCACCGTGGGTTCAAATCCCACCTCCTCCGCGTTCGGGCCTAGAAGGCCCCCCGCACCGAGGTGAATGCGGGTGAACACGGCCGGGGCGGATGCCCTGCCGACAGCGTCTGGTCGTCGCCGCGACCAGGAAGGAGTCAACCGTGGCACACGCACGTTCGACATTCGGAAAATTACAGCGCGACCAGGCCAAGAAGGATCGGGCCAAGGCGAAGTGGGACGACCGCCAGGCGCGTCGGGAAGACAAGGCAGCGGGTAGCGACACCCGACACCCCTTCAGCCGGTGACGTGGACCAGACGCAACTGCTCGAGCAGTTCGCGGCGCTCCACGAGGACCTGGCGGAGGGTCGGATCTCGCTCGACGACTTCGAGGTGCGCCAGGAGGAACTGCGGGCCAAGCTCGTCGTATGACTTGACGGGCCTCGAACGGCCGGCCCGCCGCCGACCCCGGGGCGGCGCTCACGGCGCAGGCTTGGCGTCCCGGGTCTGGAGCCAGCGCTGGAACCCGGCCGCGTTCGAATGTACCCCGTTCATCACGTCGAGCTTCTCCTTGTGGGCGGCGTCGATGTCGCCCAGTAGCGGGTCGAAGCGCGCCGAGAGCGCGGCGGCGATGTCGGCTCCCTCACGGAAGGCCTTCTCGGCCGTCTCGGCCCACTGGCGGAGCGTCGAGTCGGCTTCGGCCAACAACTCCTGTGGGTCGCCCCAACAGCCCGTAGTGCGCCAACGCGATGCCCGACGGGCGGCGGGCAGCGAAGCGGCCGAGCGAGGTGATGGCGTGGTCGAGGTCGAAATCGGGCGGAGGAGTCGACGGTCGGAGGACACCGCCGTCGGGCAGCTTGACCCCCACGGCGTCGCCGGCGAAGAGCACTCCGCTCAGCGAGTCGTGCAGGCCCACGTGATGCTTCGGCGTGTCCCGGAGAGTCCACCGCCGTCAGTGTTCGGTTCGAGCTCACCGCGATCTGCTCCCCGTCCTCGAGTACGTGCAGACGCTCGGCGGGCGTCGGGTCGAGGCGACCGTAGAGCGAGTCGAGCAGCGGGCCGTAGACGCGTGCCGCCGAGTCGATCAATCGCGTGGGGTCCGCCAGGTGCCGCGCCCCCTTCTGGTGCACGTAGACGGTGGCGGATGGAAAGGCACGCGCGACGTTCCCGACCCCGCCGGCGTGGTCGAGGTGGATGTGGGTGACCGCGACGCCGGCGAGCTCGCCCGGCCCCACACCGATCTGGTCGAGCGCGGCGAACAGGACGGGCACCGAGCTCTGACTGCCGGTCTCAATCAGGACGGGGGCCGAGCCCTCGATGAGATAACCCGCGGTGACCCGCTCCCAGCCTCCCAGCCTGGTGTCGATCTCGAGCACTCCGGGCGCAATGGCGACGGGTGGCGGGACGGCGGGAACGACTTCGCCGCTCTCAGGGTCGTGGGTGTGGAGGCCGGCGTCGCCATGGCCATGACGGTGGCCACCGTGGGAATGCGTGCCGCTCACGATGACCCCGTCACCCGGCTCTTGGTGACCCTGTCACCGGGAGGCTTGGTCCGCTTCTTCGTGGCGACGCGGCCCAGCTTGTTCATCTGGTTCACGAGCGGTGCCATTGTCGGTGACTGGTCGACCACGCGCCGAGATACCTCGAACTTCGGAGCCAACGAGTCGTGTCCGGTGAGCCGGCACGCCGAGTTGACCAGCGACACGTGGGAGAACGCCTGGGGGAAGTTGCCCACCAGCCGTCCGGCATCGGAGTCGTACTCCTCAGAGAGGAGTCCGAGTTCGTTGCGCAGGGCCAGGAGCCGCTCGAAGAGCTCCTCGGCTTCGTCTACACGGTCGATCATGTGCAGGCAGTCGACCAGCCAGAAGGAGCAGGCCAAGAACGCTCCCTCTTTGCCGGTGAGACCGTCCACCGCGCCGTCGTCGCTCGTCCGGTAGCGCAGCACGAAGCCGTGGTCCATCAGCTCACGCTGAACCGCTTCGACCGTGCTGACGACGCGGGGGTCACTCGGCGGTAGAAAGCCCACCAGGGGGATCATGAGCACGCTCGCATCGAGCTCGCGTGATCCGTAGTACTGGGTGAAGGCGCCGATGTCCTCGTTGTAGCCCTTCTCGCAGACCTCGGTGAAGATCTCGTCGCGCAGGTCGCGCCACTTGTCCAATGGACCCTCGAGCTCCGGCCACTCTTCGAGCGTGCGAACGGCCCGGTCCACCGCGACCCAGGCCATCACCTTGGAATGGGTGAAGTGCCGGCGAGGCCCACGAACCTCCCAGATGCCGTCGTCAGGCTGGCGCCATCCGTGCTCGATGAACTCGACGAGCTGGGTCTGCAAACCCCAGGCGGCCCTGGAATGGACTCCGATGGCCCGCGCCGAAGAGTAGAGGGCCGACATGACCTCGCCGTACACGTCGAGCTGGTACTGCCCCGAGGCCGCGTTCCCGATGCGGACCGGCACCGAACCCTCGTATCCGGGCAGCCAATCTGCCTCCCACTCGTCGAGGCGACGTTCACCGGCCGGGCCGTACATGATCTGGAGCTTGGTGACATCGCCTGCCACAGCCCGGAGCAGCCAGTCGCGCCAGGCCATGGCCTCGGCGTAGTAGCCGCCCCGCATCAGCGACTCGAGGGTCAGAGTCGCGTCTCGGAGCCAGCAGTAGCGGTAGTCCCAGTTTCGATTGCCCCCTAGTGCTTCGGGCAACGAGGTCGTGGCGGCAGCCACGATTCCCCCCGTCGGCTCGTAGGTCAGGGCCTTCAGCGTCATGAGCGAGCGCACGACGGCGTCGCGCCATTTGCCTTCGAAGGTGCACTGCGACGCCCACTCGGTCCAATAGGCCTCCGTGAGGTGCACCGCGTAGTGGCTGTCGAGCGGCGGCGGCGGGTCCGCGTGGGAGGCGTGCCAGACCAAGGTGAAGGGAAACCGCTGCCGCTCGGTCACGGTGAAGTCGGCCACGCTGTGCAAGCCCTTGCCCACCACGTCGACTCGGTGCCAGAGCGCCACCGAGTCGGGTCCGGCGGTGAACCGCACCAGGCCCTCGTTCGAGCTGACCCAGGGAACGGTCTCGCCGTAATCGAAGCGCACAGCCAGGTCCATCTGCATGTCGACCGATCCGCTCACTCCTTCGACCAAGCGAATGAGGTGCGGGTGGTCGTCGCGCACGGGCATGCAGTCGGTGACCCGCACCGTGCCCGACGCGGTGTCGAATTCCGTTTCGAGCACGAGCGAGTCCGGCCGGTACCAGCGACGGGTCGAGATGACCGACGCCGGGGCGCCGGCGGGAGCGATGCGCCAGAAGCCGTGGCTCTCGTGTCCGAGCAAGCGGGCGAAGCAAGCGGCAGAGTCGAAATGGGGCAGGCAAAGCCAGTCGATGGAGCCGTCGCGCCCGACAGCGCGGCCGTGTGCAGGTCGCCGATCACCGCGTAGTCCTCGATGCGCTGGCTCATCGCCTCATTCTTGTCGGTCCACTCTCGGAGACACGGTTTACCCGGCGATGCACTTCCCTGTGCCGACGCCTCCACGGTGCAGCGCCGCCTCCTGCACCCGTGCGAGGACACCAGGGGAAGTGAGGGCATAGCCGACGTCGGGATAGACGGTCGAACGCGAGAACACCACTCCGATGACCTGGCCGCCTGGCCCGATCAGCGGCCCGCCAGAGTTCCCCGGCTCCACGTTGGCCTGCAGCGAGTAGACGCCCCGGGTCACCGAGCCGTCGTTGTAGATGTCCTTGCCGACGGCGGCGATCTCGCTCGTCACCCCGGCTGGTCCGATGGTCAGTGGGCCATCCTCGGGGTAGCCAAGGATGGCCGCCTGGGTTCCACGCCCGATGAGCGCTGCGCTGATGGGCAGCGCGGGACCAAGCGGGGCATCGGTGCGCAGCACGGCGAGGTCGAACGAAGGATCGAAGAGCACCGCGGTGGCTCCGTAGGCCGTGTTGCCGATCAAGACTTGGGTGCTCCCGCGGGGTTCCCCTGCGACGACGTGCGCATTCGTCGCCACGAGCCCGGGGCCGACCACGAACCCGAGCCCTCCTGCTCGCTGTTGCAGGCGGTGCCGAGAATCTTGACCGTCGAGAACACCGCCGGGTCGGCGAGCGACCGGGTCTCGGCGTCGCTCGGCCCCACCACCGAGGGCGTCGAAGGTGGGGTGAGACTCGAGAAAACCTGGGGGAAGCCCTGGTCGCTGAAAAACGTCTGCAGCTGGCCGAAGACCGAAGGCGCCTGGGGGAGGACGTGGTCGACGCTGTGGAGGATGTCGGAGCGGGCGACCGCCGCATCGAGCCACGTAAAGCGACCATTGGGGGACGAGATCACGGCGGCCACGAGCCAGACCGACAAGAGGACGGCGACGATGGCGACGCCCACTCCGAAGACGGCGTCGACGTGCCCGAGGTGGTGTCGGCGCAGGGTGACGTTGCTGTACGACCCGAGGACGCGGCCGACGGACCCGAAGACAGCCGCCGTCGTCATCACGAGGGTGACGATCACGACCGATCGGGTGGCGTCGTCCGTGCCGTGGTGCAGCAGGGGGACCCAAACGAGGCAACCGAGTAGGAATCCGAGCCAGAAGCCCCCGAATGTCATCAGCTGGACCAGTGCCCCGAGACGCAGTCCGTGGACTGCGGCGAGCAGCATGAGCCCGATGATCACGAGATCGACCCAGTCCACTGTGCCGAGGCTAACGAACGACCTGCGCCGGTCTGCTGCAGGAGATCAGCTCGGACGCGGCTCACCGCGGCTGGTCGGCGGCGGTGGCCTGTCCAACATTGTGACGGGCGTGTCCCAACAGTGTTGATGCGGCCCGGTAGTGTGCGGTCCGCTGTGCGGTCAGCGGTGCCTCGAAGCGACGAGCTGCGACACAGGGGCCTGCCGGGCCGGGGGAGGCTCCATGTCGCTCTGGTGCTGTTGTGCGCCGTCGCCGGAGGTCTCTCTACTGCCGCGTGCGGATCTCTCCTCACCACACGCCCCATCACCCGCCGCCCCCGCGTCCTCGGCCAGCCGACCGGCACGCCGCTGGTCGTCGGTCAGGCGGCACCGGACGGGACGGGTGTTCTCGCCTCCGTCTCGTGCGCCTCCGCGGCACGCTGCTGGGCGGTCGGATCGGCCGGCCCGAACCCCACTCCGGTTCCGCCCACGGTGGTCCTCGCGACGAAGGACGGGGGTGAGACGTGGTCGGGCCAGGTGGTTCCTCCGAGCCTGGATCCCTCGCTCAGCAGCGTGTCGTGCCCGACCGCCACGTCGTGCATGGCCGTGGGCTCGGATGCGTCGGGGGCCGACCTGGTGCTGACGACCCATGACGGCGGTCGCGGCGTGGTCTCAGGCGGGGGCACCGGCGAACGCAACCAGCATCACGTCCGTGACATGCAAGGGGATCGGCATGTGTATCGCGATCGTCACGAACGGGACGACGCTATGGTCATCGCGCAGCACCGACTTCGGCACCACATGGCAGCAAGCGGGCAACCTGCCCGCTTCCTTCCTGAGGGCGACCGGTCTCGAGTGTGGAGACGCGGGCAGTGCCTGGTGGCCGGATACGTCCCGACGGGTGCCGGACACGGAGCGGGAGCGCTCGCTCTGAGCGCCGACGAGGGGCAGACGTGGGAAGACGCGACGGTACCTGCGGGCCTCGGGTTGCTTCAGGGTGTCTCCTGCGCCACTTCCACGTCGTGCTTCGCCGCCGGGACGGCTTCGACAACCGTCAGCGACGTGGTTCCGGCCAAGGGCCAGCTCCTGCAGAGTGTCGACGGTGGTCACACCTGGACTTCCGCGCCCGTCCCGCCCGTCGACGACGCCTACGGGCTCGCCTGTCCGAGCGCACGGCAGTGCGCCATGGTCGGTACCGACTGGGCCGGTACCCCGGCTGTCGGGACGGGTGCCGTGGCCCAGAGCGCCGACGGGGGTCAGACGTTCACGCCGTCGTCCTCGGCCTACGTCCCGCTTACCCTCGTCGCTCTCGCGTGCCCTACCGCGGCGGCTTGTATCGCGGTCGGGGGCGACACGCTGGCGCGGATCACCTTGCAGGCGCCGGCCACGACCCACCCCCGGACGCCTACGACGGGCGGCTCTCTCTGACGCGAGCCTCCGGACAGGCTCTGGGGTCGACGCCCAGCGGTCCGGGTTCCGGGCTCGGATCCCAAGAAGGACCAGCTCCATCCCCGTAGAATCGCGTTCTGGCACACGGAGGAGCTGGAACGGCGACACCGAGCTGCTGGCTCCTTGGCGCCCGGGACCGAAACGGAGGAACCGCCATGCCGCAGACGTGCCCCCAATGCCAGGCCGAGGCGGCCGACGACGCCACGTTCTGTTCGAAGTGCGGAGCCGCGCTGAGCGCGGAATCCACGTCGCCTCCCCCGGCTGCACCGCCCCCGGCTGGAGGCCCGACAGCAGCACCCAGCGAGGCCGCTGGTTCAACGGGCTCAACGGGCTCAACGGGCTCAACGGGCTCTGCCGGCCGGCCCGGCCCGGCCGCCGGAACGGGCAGCACCGGCGGGCGGCGCGGCGGACACATCGACGATCCCGGCGTTCAGTTTCGACGCGAAACGCTGGACGCTGGCGGACCGCATCGCCGGCATCGCCACGCTCGTGCTGTTCGTCTCGCTGTTCCTCGACTGGTTCACCGCCTCCGTCGGCGTGCTCTCAGGTTCGGAAAGCGGCCTGTCGGCTCACGGGTACCTCTATCTCGTGCTGATCATTTGCATCGTCATCGTCGTGTACCTCGCGCTGCGCGCCGGATGGGACAAGCTGCCCATCCGCCAGGAGATCCCACATCTGACGGTCATGATGGTGGCGACCATCGTCAACCTGGTTCTGACCTTCATCGGGTTCATCTTCAAGCCGAGCGGGCTCGGCATCGTCAGCGTCGGTTGGAGCTTCGGCGCGTTCCTGGCGTTGATCGCCGCCATCGTGGCGGCCGCCCCCTACAGCATTCCGCCGCTGCGCAACAAGACGATGTGAGCGCCAGCTCGTCGCTCAAAGAACCGCACCTCTACCGGGGCTGAAGCAGGACGGCGGTGTCGTGTGCGGGACAGCCTGCGGACGCGTGCGGTCAGCGCGAGGCACGCAACGCGCCGGCGAGCAGCCCCGGAACCTGACCGTATGACGGCCCGGCCTCGAACGCCACGAGGCGCCGCATGACGCCATAGGAACCCGCCGCCGTCGCGAACCACGGCGGCTTCGGTCGCGAACGGAACGGGCCGCGGACAACGGACTTCTGCGGTCGGTCGAACATCGCCGCGTTCCCCACCACCCCGGTACCGGACTGGATGTCGGTGCGCGGATGCCCTGGGTACGCGCCCCAGGTCGTCGTCCCGATGGCGAAGGCCAGCGCGTGCCACAGGTTGACCCCGATGGCCCCGTAGCGCAGGCCGTCCACGGCACGATCGACCGCCCCGGCCACCGCGGGTTCCTTCAGGGCTGATGGACTGACCAGGATGGTGGCCGACAGCGTGCCCCACAGCACGGCGTTGGCGAATTCGGTGGCCGCGTCGATGAAGGCCGCCGCGGAGGGGGCGGTGAGCGCGGTCTCGGCCACCTCTCCGAAGAACGACTCGACGTTGAAGCAGATGTCGTCGATACGACCGGGAGGCACGCTCGGGATCACCGTCCAGGGCAGCGCGTCGGGTGGGCCCGAGCCGTACGACTCGGCCTCGGGGTGGGCCGCGAGGAACGCGTCGCGACGCGCCGCGGCGCCGGGGTAGTAGGCGCGGCGGATCGCGAGGCGCGACAAGCACTGCGTCAGTGCGCCGAGGAAGGCGTCGCGCTGGGGCCATCCGGCGTGAGTGACGACGACCCGGGTCGCGAGGCAGTTGAAGCCCGCGTTGTTGACCACCATGGTCGCCACGTGCTCGGCCTGGTATTGGAGCTCGGCGATGCTCCATCTGCCGGGCACGACAATCACGGGCGAGACGTTGCCCAGCTCGGCCGTGACCGGCTTGGCCAGGACGGGCTCGTCGGCGGCCTTGCGACGTTCTCCTTCGGCACCCGGGCCGAAGACGACGGCGTCGTAAGTCTTGTCCGACCCGGTGATGTGCACCTCGTCGACCCGCGGGTGGGCCGTGAGGTGCTGGCCGGCGGCCGCACCACCGTCGACGATCCGCAGAGCACCGGCCTCGACGAGTGAGGCGAGGGCGACGTTCCAGTGGGGCACGAGATAGTCGTTGACCGGATTGGCCTTCAGCACGACGGTCTTGCCCTCGACGATGAGCTTGGAGAGCGCATCGCGCGGGCCTAGGCTGGCAACGTTGCCGGCGGCGAGCACCAGCGCCGTACCGGCGTGGGCGGCGGGATCGGCGTACGCGGAGGCCTGCCCTGCGAAGAGCGATGCCCGCGTGACGCCGGGCTGCGTGTAGACCTCGGCGGTGG
Source organism: uncultured Acidimicrobiaceae bacterium (assembly GCA_963767195.1). Classification (GTDB taxonomy): domain Bacteria; phylum Actinomycetota; class Acidimicrobiia; order Acidimicrobiales; family RAAP-2; genus Bog-473. Next base: position 262,176 of record CAVYDA010000006.1, read on the forward strand.
TCCCGGGGAGCGTGAGGCGATCGAGGGGCGTGGCCGGGAAGACCTGGACTCGCAGGCGACCGTCGGGCGCCTCGCTGACGGGCCCGGCGAATGAGGGCTTGCCCTCGCGGGCGATGTCACGCAGGGCGTCGCGGTACAGGCGGGCCAGCCGCACGAAGGTCCCGATGCCGGCGTAGAGCTCCTCGCCCGCCTCGGCCGACCCGGGTTCCAGACCCTTGGCGGCGCAGGCGTCGGCAAGCCAAGGTTCCTCGACGGCCATCGTGTCGGCGAGAACGCGGTCCAGCAGGTCGGCCCGCGCCGCCGCGTCCGTCCGGGCCCACGCGGACGAATGATCGGCAACCTCATCGACGGCGAGGTCCAGTGCGGCGACGTCAGCAGGACTCAGCGTCTCCGCCGGCGCCGGCGCCGACGTCGCCGGGGACGCTGCTCCCCTGGTCGTCATGGCCATGGAAAACCAGCGTACCGAGCCAGCGCCAGTGCGTTGGCGGTTTCATCGCCGGAGCTGGCGGAGGGGCAACACTCCGATGCTCGCTGGGTGTGGGACCTCCAGCACGCCAGCGTTCGCATCACGCTCCTTGCCCTCGCCCTTGCGTCGGAATCGGGACTCTCCCTGCGGTACCCATACTCCTTCGCTCTTCCGTCCGCCGCGGCAACCAGCGCCTCAGACCCCTTAAACGGGAACCGATGTGACGAAAAGACAGATCCACGCTGCAACAGCAGCCACCTTCGGGAGTGTTGAGGTCCGGTTCACGTCGAGCGAGGTGCCTCAGGTAGGCCCAATACAGTGAATAACGTGACCAGCTCCGCGAGCAACGACACTTTGATCGTCTACGGGGCACCGTGGTGTCCTCATTGCAAGAGGGTCAAGCGATTTTTAGCTGCCCACAGAGTGCCCTACAGCAATGTCGACGTCGACGAACACCCTGACGCGATCGACCGACTGAAGGTGCTTCAGAATGGCGGGCAAATTATCCCGACCGTGATCTACCCCGACGGGAGTCACGAGGTGAACCCGAAAGACGAGGCGTTGGCACAACACCTGGGTTTGATGCTCGAGGCTGACCGGAGTGCCTACGACCTCGTGATCGTGGGGGGTGGACCGGCGGGCTTGGCGGCCGCGATCTATGCGGCACGCGAGGGGATCGACTCCATCATCGTGGACGCCGGTTCCTTCGGAGGTCAGGCGGGACTCAGCAACAAGATCGAGAACTACCCAGGGTTCCCGGAGGGAATCTCGGGCGCCGAGCTGGCCGAACGATTCGTCGCGCAGGCCGGCCAGTACGGAGTGGAACTCCTCTCCGCGGTCCGCGTCACGGGTATCGAGACAGAGGGCGAGGACCTGGTCTCGCGGCTCTCAACGGGACAGCAACTCACCTCACACGCCGTTATCGTCGCGAGCGGCTCAACCTATCGACACCTCGAGGTTCCCGGTGAGGACACTCTCCTCGGAGCGGGCGTTCATTTCTGCGCCACCTGTGACGGGCCGTTCTACAACGGAGCCGACGAGGTCGTCGTCATCGGAGGCGGCAACTCCGCCCTCGAGGAAGGCCTCCATCTTTCTGAGTTCGCGAAGCGGGTGCGCGTGTTGTCTCGGTCCGAGCTCACTGCGTCGCCCCTTCTCCAAGCACGAGTTCGCTCCGATCCTCAGTTCTCCGTGGAGACCGGAGTGGACATTTTGGAGCTCAAAGGCGAGCGCGGGAAGTTCGCGGCCGTGGTGACCAAGGATCACGCCACTGGTGCGATCCATACCTTCCCCGCTTCCGCCGTCTTCATATTCATCGGACTTTCCCCCAATACGGCGTTCCTCGGCGATGACTTCGAGCGTGACTCTCAGGGATTTCTCGCCACGAGTCCCACCATGGAAACCTCGATGACAGGTGTCTTTGCCGCCGGAGATGTTCGATCGGGATCGACCAAGCAGCTTGGTTCTGCGGTGGGCGATGGGATCGCAGCACTACTCATGACGCGCCGCTATCTCGAGATTCACAGCCACAAAGCTGTTGCGCTCGTCGACGCGTGAACACGGTGGTGATTCGTTCACGCAAAACGCACGCGCAAACGCAATTGACAGCCTGAGAGCACTTCGTGCTGGCGGAGTGCCGTTACCTCTCACTCGTCTTCGGTCGCGGGTTCTCAGGACGGGCGACACAGCCGTTTTGACGTCCGCCTGCACCGCCGTTTAGGTTCCCGGCGGGGATCCGTACCTGGATGGCGCCAGGCGGGTTTCGGGTGGGCAAGTCGCCTCAAGGTGGCTTCGATCAGGCGGGCGGGAACATCGTGCGGTTGGGGATTGAGGAGCAACGCTCCGAGGACGACGCGGTCGAACCCCTTGACCAGGCAATTCATGGCCTGACCGTCGCACCTACCCGATCCGTGACCCGGTGCCCTGAAGGTTCCGTCAACCAGGCGTCAGCGGCTGACAGCGATCCTTCAGCGATCGTTCAGGGATCGATCAGCACCCCATCGCAAACTCACAGCCTCGGGCGAAGGCGCTCGAGAACATCCTTATTAGGAGGCGGCATGTTGAAGCGCAGATTCACTCTCAGACACTGGGGCCATGAACCCGGTGAACTCGACCGGTCCGGCGACGGTCCGGCGAACGGCGAAGGCCTGAGATCGCCGGTGAGCGAAGGGCGAGAGCGAGGCCGTTTCGTCTCGGTCGTCACATCGCTCTCGGTGGTTGGCCTCATCATGGGGCTTACGGCCGGTTCGGTGGCGTTGCTCCCGGCTCAGATGGCCGGTGCGGCCAAGCCGAATGTGGCCACGCCCTATATCTTCGCACCGGCGAACACGGTGATCGACGAGTCATCTGGAACGCTCAACCTGCAGGTGACGCTCAGCGCCACGTCAGCCAATCCGGTGTCGGTCAACTTTTCGGTGCCGACAGGTGGCTGCAACAACGCGCTGTCAGGCACGGGCTCCGGCACGCTCACCTTTGCGCCCGGCGCTACCGAGGAGAACGTCCCGCTGACTGTCAATCAGTGCAACGGCCACTTCCTCAATTCGGCCACGCTGACCCTCTCGGGAGCTGTCAACGGCATCATCGCCGATCCGCTCACCGTCATCGACGTGGTGGGCGACAACAACCTGGTGTCGACTCCGGGTCTTTACATCCGGGGCAACACCGTCGACACCACGGCCGGAATGGCCCAGGTGCCGGTCATGTTGGGCGGTCCGACCGGTCAGACCTCGACCAGCACGGTCACGGTGAACTACACCACCGCGAACGGCTCGGCTGTCTCTGGCACCGACTACTCGGCGAAGACTGGCCAGCTCACCTTCCTGGCAGGCCAGACGGAGAAGACCATCTCGGTCCCGATCACCGACCGGATGTCTTCGGCGCCCAGCCGGAGGTTCACGGTGGTCTTGTCGAGCCCGTCGAACGCGAACATCGTTCAGTCCACGGCCACGGTGACCATCGGAGCGAGCGGAGGGACGACGCAATCGTCGCCCTACATCTACGCCCCGCCGCACACGGTGATCGCTGAGGCTGACGGCTGGCTCGACCTGCCGGTCACGCTCGGTGCCCCGTCGACCAACCAGGTGTCGGTCAACTGGTCGGTGGGATCTGGTGGCTGCAACGGCGCGCTGTCCGGCCCGGGCTCTGGCACGCTCACCTTCGTTCCGGGCCAGGTCCTCCAGGTGATCCGGATGCAGGTCAACCAGTGCAGCGTCAACTTCCTCAACTCGGTCAGCCTGACCTTGGGGGGAGCCGTGAGCGGCGTCATCGCCGATCCGCTCACCGTGATCGACGTGGTGGGCGACAACAACCTGGTGTCGACTCCGGGTCTTTACATCCGGGGCAACACCGTCGACACCACGGCCGGAATGGCCCAGGTGCCGGTCATGCTGGGCGGTCCCACCGGTCAGACCTCGACCAGCACGGTCACGGTGAACTACACCACCGTGAACGGCTCGGCCGTGTCTCCCACGGACTACTCGACGACCAGCGGCCAGCTCACCTTCGGGCCGGGACAGACCGAACAGAGCATCTCGGTCCCGATCACCGACCGGACGTCTTCGGCTCCGAGCCGGAGCTTCACGGTCGTCTTGTCGAGCCCGTCGAACGCGAACATCGTTCAGTCCACGGCCACGGTGACCATCGGAGCGAGCGGAGGGACGACGCAATCGTCGCCCTACATCTACGCCCCGCCGCACACGGTGATCGCTGAGGCTGACGGCTGGCTCGACCTGCCGGTCACGCTCGGTGCCCCGTCGACCAACCAGGTGTCGGTCAACTGGTCGGTGGGATCTGGTGGCTGCAACGGCGCGCTGTCCGGCCCGGGCTCTGGCACGCTCACCTTCGTTCCGGGCCAGGTCCTCCAGGTGATCCGGATGCAGGTCAACCAGTGCAGCGTCAACTTCCTCAACTCGGTCAGCCTGACCTTGGGGGGAGCCGTGAGCGGCGTCATCGCCGATCCGCTCACCGTGATCGACGTGGTGGGCGACAACAACCTGGTGTCGACTCCGGGTCTTTACATCCGGGGCAACACCGTCGACACCACGGCCGGAATGGCCCAGGTGCCGGTCATGCTGGGCGGTCCCACCGGTCAGACCTCGACCAGCACGGTCACGGTGAACTACACCACCGTGAACGGCTCGGCCGTGTCTCCCACGGACTACTCGACGACCAGCGGCCAGCTCACCTTCGGGCCGGGACAGACCGAACAGAGCATCTCGGTCCCGATCACCGACCGGACGTCTTCGGCTCCGAGCCGGAGCTTCACGGTCGTCTTGTCGAGCCCGTCGAACGCGAACATCGTTCAGTCCACGGCCACGGTGACCATCGGAGCGAGCGGAGGGACGACGCAATCGTCGCCCTACATCTACGCCCCGCCGCACACGGTGATCGCTGAGGCTGACGGCTGGCTCGACCTGCCGGTCACGCTCGGTGCCCCGTCGACCAACCAGGTGTCGGTCAACTGGTCGGTGGGATCTGGTGGCTGCAACGGCGCGCTGTCCGGCCCGGGCTCTGGCACGCTCACCTTCGTTCCGGGCCAGGTCCTCCAGGTGATCCGGATGCAGGTCAACCAGTGCAGCGTCAACTTCCTCAACTCGGTCAGCCTGACCTTGGGGGGAGCCGTGAGCGGCGTCATCGCCGATCCGCTCACCGTGATCGACGTGGTGGGCGACAACAACCTGGTGTCGACTCCGGGTCTTTACATCCGGGGCAACACCGTCGACACCACGGCCGGAATGGCCCAGGTGCCGGTCATGCTGGGCGGTCCCACCGGTCAGACCTCGACCAGCACGGTCACGGTGAACTACACCACCGTGAACGGCTCGGCCGTGTCTCCCACGGACTACTCGACGACCAGCGGCCAGCTCACCTTCGGGCCGGGACAGACCGAACAGAGCATCTCGGTCCCGATCACCGACCGGATGTCTTCGGCTCCGAGCCGGAGCTTCACGGTCGTCTTGTCGAGCCCGTCGAACGCGAACATCGTTCAGTCCACGGCCACGGTGACCATCGGAGCGAGCGGAGGGACGACGCAATCGTCGCCGTCCATCTTTGCCCCGCCCAACCTCGCGACGAGTGAGGCGAGCGGGTGGGTCGACCTTCCGGTGACGCTCGGTGCCCGATCGACCAACCAGGTGTCGGTCAACTGGTCGGTGGGATCTGGTGGCTGCAACAACGCGCTGTCCGGCCCGGGCTCTGGCACGCTCACCTTCGTTCCGGGCCAGGTCCTCCGGGTGATCCGGATGCAGGTCAATCCCTGCAACCTCAACACCAATAACTCGGCCACCCTGACCCTGTCGGGAGCCGTCAACGGCGTTATCGGGAACGCGACGACCGTGATCACGGTCACACCACCTCAGGCAGTGCCCACGATCACGAGCTTCACTCCCACGTCGGGAGCCGTCGGGGCGACGATCACCATCAAGGGCACGAACCTCGAAAATGCAACGAGCGTCACGTTCAACGGCAAGAAGGTGATCGTCACATCGACGACCTTCACCAAGGACACGAGTGCGAAACTGAAGCTGAAGGTTCCTGCCGGTGCGAAATCGGGCACCCTCACCGTCACAACCACGGGTGGTTCTGTGACGAGCGCTTCAAAGTTCACGGTGACGTGATCGGTAGGCGATAACCGGGAAGGCTGAGCTAGGGATCGCAGATTTTGAACACCTAACTCCATCCCGAAAGCGATAGAAACCAATGCCCGTGGCCAGAGGAATCGGCCACGGGCATTGGTCTGCTTCGTGAGACCGGCCCACCTCGTGAAAGACCCCCGCCCCGTGGACCGACCCCCGTCGGGTCCTTCAGACCCGGAGCAACACCTCTTCGGCAATCAGCCGAAGGTGTTCGAGATCATCGAGATCGAGCACCTGGAGGTAGCCCATACGGGGACGCTGCCGCTGGCGACGTGGATCGTGCCCTCCAAGCAGAACAGCGAGCACCCACCGGCGAGCGTGCACCAGTGTCAGGCACACGTGACAGCTCTGATTTACGCGGCGACTCGGATGGTTTCTACGACCTGCGGGTGCCGGGGCTCGAGATCTCGCCGTACACGACGCACGAGCAACTGTCCTTCGCTCTCTGTTGTCGCCGCTTTGTCGGCCCTCTTGACGCCCTCCCGTACCAGCGTTTAGGTTCCCAGCCGAGATCTGCAACCTGGATGGCACCAGGTGGGTCTCAAACGGGCGAGTCGCCCAAAGGCGGCTTCCATCAGGCGGGGGGGACATTGATGGATTGGGGCTCGAGGGGCAGGACGCGGTCGCGGCCGATACGCACCAGTCCGGCCTTGACTAGGCAATTTCACCGCGCAATTCCTTGCCGGAGTGTCGTACATGACCGTGCGTCATCGGGCGCCGCGAGCAGTTCGTCAGCCAGGCGTCAGCCGTTGTCACCGATCCTTCAGCGATCGTTCAGGGATCGATCAGCACGCCATCGCAAACTCACGCCCTCAGGCGAGAGCGCTCGGGAACATCCTTGAAGGAGGCGGCATGTTGAAGCGCAGATTCACTCTCAGACGCTCGGGCCATGAACCCGGCGAACTCGACCGGTCCAGCGATGGTCCGGCGAACGGCCAAGTATCGAGGTCGTCGGCGACCGAAGGTCGAGCTTGGGGCCGTCTCGTTGCGGCCGTCACATCGCTTTCGGCGGTCAGCCTCATCTTGGGGCTTGCCGCGGGTTCGGTGGCGTTGATCCCGGCTCAGACCGCCGTTGCAGCCAAGCCGTTGGTGGCCACGCCCTATATCAACGCTCCAGCGAACACTGTGATCGGCGAATCATCTGGGACGCTCAACTTGGAGGTGACGTTGAGCGCCACGTCTACCAATCAGGTGTCGGTCAACTGGTCGGTGCCGACCAACGGCTGCAGTGGCGGGGGCGCGCTTTCCGGCACGGGTTCTGGCACGCTCACCTTTGCGCCGGGCGCTACCGAGGCGAACATTCCCCTGACCGTCAACGAGTGCGGCGCCAACTTCCTCAACTCGGCCACCCTGACCCTATCGGGCGCCGTCAACGGCATCATCGCCGATCCGCTCACCGTGATCGACGTGGTGGGCGACGGTAACCTCGTGACGACTCCGGGTCTCTACATCCGGGGCAATACCGTCGACACCACGGCCGGAATGGCCCAGGTGCCCGTCATGTTGGGCGGTCCCACCGGTCAGACCTCGACCAGCACGGTCACGGTGAACTACACCACCGCGAACGGCTCGGCGGTGTCTGGCACCGACTATTCGGCGATCAACGGCCAGCTCAGCTTCGGGCCGGGCCAGACCGAACAGACCATCTTCGTCCCGATCACCGACCGGACGTCCGCGGCTCCAAGCCGGAGCTTCACGGTCGTCTTGTCGAGCCCGTCGAACGCGACCATCGTTCAGTCCACGGCCACGGTGACCATCGGAGCGAGCGGAGGGACGGCGCAATCGTCGCCCTACATCTACGCTCCGCCCCACACCGTGATCGCCGAGGCTGACGGCTGGGTCGATCTGCCGGTGACGCTCGGGGCCCCCTCGGCCAACTCGGTCACGGTCAACTGGTCGGTGCCGTCAAATGGCTGCAGTGGCGGGGGCGTGCTTTCCGGCACGGGCTCGGGAACGCTCACCTTCGTCCCAGGCCAGGTCCTCCGGGTGATCCGGATGCAGGTCGACCAGTGCGACAACAATGGCGAGGAATCGGCAACCCTGGTCCTCTCAGGTGCCACCGGGGGCGGCATCGTCGCCGATCCCACAACGGTCATCGACGTCGTGGGCGACAACAATCTGGTGGCGACTCCAGGTCTCTACATCCGCGGCAACACCGTCGACACAACCGCCGGAATGGCCCAGGTGCCCGTCATGTTGGGCGGTCCGGCCGGTGCCACCTCGACCAGCACGGTCACGGTGAACTACACCACCGTGAACGGCTCGGCCGTGTCTCCCACGGACTACTCGACGACCAGCGGCCAGCTCACCTTCGGACCCGGTCAGACCGAACAGAGCATCTCGGTCCCGATCACCGACCGGATGTCTTCGGCGCCCAGCCGGAGCTTCACGGTCGTCTTGTCGAGCCCGTCGAACGCGACCATCGTTCAGTCCACGGCCACGGTGACCATCGGAGCGAGCGGAGGGACGGCGCAATCGTCGCCCTACATCTACGCTCCGCCCCACACCGTGATCGCCGAGGCTGACGGCTGGGTCGATCTGCCGGTGACGCTCGGGGCCCCCTCGGCCAACTCGGTCACGGTCAACTGGACGCTGCCGGCGGGCAACTGCAACGGCGGCCCGCTCTTCGTCGTGGGCGCCAATGGAACCACCCAGTCCAGCGGGATGGCGGGTGCGGGCACGCTCACCTTCGTTCCAGGCCAGGTCCTCCAGGTCATCCGGGTGCAGGTGAATCAGTGCGACAACAATGGTGAGGAATCGGCAACCCTGGTCCTCTCGGGTGCCACCGGGGGCGGCATCGTCGCCGATCCGCTCACGGTCATCGACGTCGTGGGCGACGGCAACCTCGTGGCGACTCCAGGTCTCTACATCCGGGGCAATACCGTCGACACAACCGCCGGTATAGCTCAGGTTCCCGTCATGCTTGGAGGTCCGGCCGGTGCCACCTCTGCGAACACCGTCACGGTGAACTACACCACCGTGAACGGCTCGGCCGTGTCTCCCACGGACTACTCGACGACCAGCGGCCAGCTCACCTTCGGACCCGGTCAGACCGAACAGAGCATCTCGGTCCCGATCACCGACCGGATGTCTTCGGCGCCCAGCCGGAGCTTCACGGTCGTCTTGTCGAGCCCGTCGAACGCGACCATCGTTCAGTCCACGGCCACGGTGACCATCGGAGCGAGCGGAGGGACGGCGCAATCGTCGCCCTACATCTACGCTCCGCCCCACACCGTGATCGCCGAGGCTGACGGCTGGGTCGATCTGCCGGTGACGCTCGGGGCCCCCTCGGCCAACTCGGTCACGGTCAACTGGTCGGTGCCGTCAAATGGCTGCAGTGGCGGGGGCGTGCTTTCCGGCACGGGCTCGGGAACGCTCACCTTCGTCCCAGGCCAGGTCCTCCGGGTGATCCGGATGCAGGTCGACCAGTGCGACAACAATGGCGAGGAATCGGCAACCCTGGTCCTCTCAGGTGCCACCGGGGGCGGCATCGTCGCCGATCCCACAACGGTCATCGACGTCGTGGGCGACGGTAACCTCGTGGCGACTCCAGGTCTCTACATCCGGGGCAATACCGTCGACACAACCGCCGGTATAGCTCAGGTTCCCGTCATGCTTGGGAGGTCCGGCCGGTGCCGACCTCTGCGAACACCGTCACGGTGAACTACACCACCGTGAACGGCTCGGCCGTGTCTCCCACGGACTACTCGACGACCAGCGGCCAGCTCACCTTCGGACCCGGTCAGACCGAACAGAGCATCTCGGTCCCGATCACCGACCGGATGTCTTCGGCGCCCAGCCGGAGCTTCACGGTCGTCTTGTCGAGCCCGTCGAACGCGACCATCGTTCAGTCCACGGCCACGGTGACCATCGGAGCGAGCGGAGGGACGGCGCAATCGTCGCCCTACATCTACGCTCCGCCCCACACCGTGATCGCCGAGGCTGACGGCTGGGTCGATCTGCCGGTGACGCTCGGGGCCCCCTCGGCCAACTCGGTCACGGTCAACTGGACGCTGCCGGCGGGCAACTGCAACGGCGGCCCGCTCTTCGTCGTGGGCGCCAATGGAACCACCCAGTCCAGCGGGATGGCGGGTGCGGGCACGCTCACCTTCGTTCCAGGCCAGGTCCTCCAGGTCATCCGGGTGCAGGTGAATCAGTGCGACAACAATGGTGAGGAATCGGCAACCCTGGTCCTCTCGGGTCCCACCGGGGGCGGTATCATCGCCGATCCGCTCACGGTCATCGACGTCGTGGGCGACGGCAACCTCGTGGCGACTCCAGGTCTCTACATCCGGGGCAACACCGTCGACACAACCGCCGGTATAGCTCAGGTGCCCGTCATGTTGGGCGGTCCGGCCGGTGCCACCTCGACCAGCACGGTCACGGTGAACTACACCACCGTGAACGGCTCGGCCGTGTCTCCCACGGACTACTCGACGACCAGCGGCCAGCTCACCTTCGGACCCGGTCAGACCGAACAGAGCATCTCGGTCCCGATCACCGACCGGATGTCTTCGGCGCCCAGCCGGAGCTTCACGGTCGTCTTGTCGAGCCCGTCGAACGCGACCATCGTTCAGTCCACGGCCACGGTGACCATCGGAGCGAGCGGAGGGACGGCGCAATCGTCGCCATCAATCTTCGCACCGCCCAACCTGGCGACGAGTGAATCGAGCGGGTGGGTCGACCTGCCGGTGACGCTCGGTGCACGGTCGACCAATCAGGTGGCCGTCAACTGGTCGGTGCCGTCAAATGGCTGCAGTGGCGGGGGCGTGCTTTCCGGCACGGGCTCGGGAACGCTCACCTTCGTCCCAGGCCAGGTCCTCCGGGTGATCCGGATGCAGGTCAACCCCTGCAACCTGACAACCAACAACTCGGTCAGCCTGACCCTGTCGGGAGCCGTCAACGGCATTATCGGGAACGCGACGACCGTGATCACGGTCACTCCACCGCAGGCAGTGCCCACTATCACTAGCTTCACTCCCACGGCGGGAGCCGTCGGGGCGACGATCACCATCAAGGGCACGAACCTCGAAAATGCAACGAGCGTCACGTTCAACGGAAAGAAGGTGATCGTCACATCGACGACCTTCACAAAGGACACGAGTGCAAAACTGAAGCTGAAGGTTCCTGCCGGTGCGAAATCGGGCACCCTCACCGTCACAACCACGGGTGGTTCTGTGACGAGCGCTACAAAGTTCACGGTGACGTGATCGGTAGGCGGTAACCGGGAGCACTGAGCGAGGAATCGCAGCTTCGAGCACCTAACTCAATCCCGAAAGATAGAAACCAATGCCCGTGGCCAGAGGAATCGGCCACGGGCATTGGTTTGTCGCAGTATCGATCTAGCTGACGTCAGCGCAGAGTGTCACTACTCCAATCGGTCCCGGACCTCATAGCTGGAAGCGTTGACACGATCACGAGACGGTCCACACTGAGCCCTCAGACCCGGGGAAGGACCTCTTCGGCGATCAGGCGCAGGTGCTCGAGGTCGTCGAGGTCGAGCACCTGGAGGTAGACCGCGTCGGCCCCGATGGCGGCGAACGCCTCGATGCGCGCCACCACTTCGTCGGGCGTCCCGGCGGCGCCGTTGGCCCGCAGCTCGGAAGGCTGGCGCCCGATCGCCGACGCCCGGCGCTCGAACTCGACTTCGTCCCGGCCGCAACAGACGCACCTGGGCCGCCGAGAGCCGGATGGACGCCAGGTCGCGGTCCTGTGCTTCGCACGCGGTCCGTACCCGCTCGTACTGGGCTTCGGTGTCGGAGACCGAGGAGAACGGGAGATTGAACTCGGCCGCGTGGGTGGCGGCCAGCCTCGGGGTGCGCTTCGGGCCACCGCCACCGACGATGAGCGGCGGGTGCGGGCTCTGGACCGGCTTGGGCAGCGCCGGGCTGTCCTTCAACTGGTAATAGCGACCGTCGTAGGTGAAGGTCTCGCCCTCGGGCGTGCTCCAGAGCCCGGAGATGATCGCGTACTGCTCCTCGAGGCGCTCGAAGCGCTCGCCGAGCGGCGGAAAGGGCACGCCGTAGGCCGTGTGCTCGCCGTCGTACCAGCCCGCCCCGAGCCCGAGCTCGACCCGTCCCCCGCTCATGGCGTCGACCTGTGCCACCTGGACCGCGAGCATCCCGGGCAGGCGGAAGGTGGCGGACGTGACCAGGGTGCCCAACCGGATCCGTTGCGTCTCCCTGGCGATGCCACCGAGCGTCACCCACGCATCCGTGGGTCCGGGCAGACCGTCTCCGCCCATGGTCAGGAAATGGTCGGAGCGGAAGAAGGCGTCGAAGCCGAACCCTTCGGCGGCGAGCGCCACCGCGAGCTGCTGTTGGTAGGTGGCCCCCTGCTGGGGCTCGACGAAGATACGGAGCTTCATCGGGCTCACGCTAACGGCACAGGGCAGACTTCGGGCATGGACATCGGAGTGATATTCCCGCAGACCGAGGTCGGAGGCGACAGAGGGGCCGTGCGCGCCATCGGCCTGGCCGCGCAGGACCTGGGCTACTCGCACGTGGCGGCGTACGACCACGTGCTCGGCGCCGACGTCGCGGTCCACGGCGAGCTCGGGGGCCCCTACACGATCGACGACACCTTCCGTGAGCCCCTGACCATGTTCGCCTACCTCGCCGGGTGCACCACGTTGGCCTTCGCCACCTCCATCCTGATCGGCCCCCAGCGGCAGACGGCTTTGCTGGCCAAGCAGGCGGCCGAGGTCGACCTGCTGTGCGACGGCCGGTTCCGCCTTGGCCTCGGCATCGGGTGGAACAAGGTGGAGTACGCCGCGCTCGGCGTCTCGTTCGAGCGGCGAGGTGCGATCCTCGAGGAGCAAGTCGCGGTGCTCCGCGCGCTGTGGACCGAACGCAGTGTCACCGTGGAGGGTCGGTTCCACCACTTCGAGGCGGCCGGCTTGGCCCCGCTACCCGTGCAGCGGCCCATCCCGATCTGGATCGGCGCCTTCGCGCCGGCCGCGCTGCGCCGGGTGGGCCGGCTGGCGGACGGCTGGTTCCCCCAAGCCCGGCCGCGTGGCGGCCTGGAGGAGGCGCTCGAGATCATTTACGAGGCAGCAGCAGAGGCCGGACGGGACATGTCGGGATTCGGCTTCGAGGGTCGCCTCGAGTACGCCGCCCGCGACCTCGACACGATGTACGAGCACGCCCGGCGCTGGCGCGAAGCCGGGGCGACCCATCTCTCGGTGAACACGATGCACGCCGGCCTGAAGGACACCGACGAGCACCTCGACGCGCTGGGCCGGGTGGCGGAGGCTCTCCTCTAAGGGGGCGTCCATGGGCCGCCCGGCGCAGGCAAAGGGCGACGCGGCACAGGGGACGGCGTGCCGTCGGGGCGGCGCGCTCTCCGGGGAGAGCGACGGGTCATGACACCATCTCGTGATGGCGGACGAACCGACCCGGACGAACCGACCCCGGACGCCCGGCCCGACGTCTCGCTCACCACCATCGCCAAGGAGTGGGGCCGAATCGGATGCACGGGCTTCGGCGGTCCGCCCGCGCACATCGCCCTGTTGCGGAGGCTCGTGGTCGAGCGCGAGCGCTGGCTGGCCGAGACCGAGTTCGAAGACGCCATTGCGGCCACGAATCTGCTTCCCGGGCCGGCATCGACCCAGCTGGCCATCTTCTGTGCCTGGCGGCTACGGGGCGTGCCGGGCGCCCTGGTCGGTGGGCTGTGCTTCATCTGCCCCGGCCTGGCGGTGATCATCGCCCTGGCCGCCGTGTTCCTGGCGGGGAACCCGCCGACCACGGTGCGCGGTGCGGCGCTGGGCGCAGGTGCCGCCGTCGCGCCGGTCGCGCTGGGTGCGGCCATCGGGCTCGTGCCGGCGAGCTGGCGTCGGGCGGGCGGCGCGCACGCCCGCCAGGTGCGCTGGGTGGTCTACGCCGCGGTGGGGGCCGTGTCCGCGGCGACGGTCGGCACGTACCTCGTGGTGGTGCTCATCGGTTGCGGCCTGGTGGAACTCGCGGTAGGCGGGACCCTGCGTCCGACGGGTGGGGCAGCCGGCGTGGCATTGCTTCCGTACCAAATGAGGGCGTCTCGGATCGTGGCTTCGTCACGGATCGTCGCGGCGCCGGGAGGGTTGGGTGCGCTGTCGTGGGTGGCCTTGAAGGTCGGGGCACTCTCGTTCGGCGGCGGCTTCGTCATCATTCCCCTCATGCAGGCCGACGCCGTGCACCGCTACCACTGGATGACGAACGCGCAGTTCCTCAACGCGGTCGCACTCGGGCAGATCACGCCGGGACCGGTGGTGCAGACCGTGGCTGTGGTCGGCTACGCCGCGGCCGGGGTGGGCGGCGCGCTCCTGGCCGCGCTCATCGTCTTCGCCCCGTCCTTCGCCTTCATCCTCGGGGGGGCCAGGCACTTCTCGGCCTTGCGATCCAACCGCCGGGCCCAGTCGTTCCTCGGGGCGCGGGTCCCGCCGCCGTCGGCGCCATCGCCGGTGCGGCCATCCCGCTGGCGCTGGCGATCTCCGAGGCCGTGGCAAGTGGCGATCCTCGTCGGCGCCTTCGCCGCCATCGTCGGACTGCGACGCAGCGTGGTCCTGACGCTCGTGGCCGCGGGTGTCGTGGGGGCGATCGGAGCGGTGCTCGGTTTGCCCCTCGGGAGCTGAGGGTCAGCGGCTGGTTTACGGTGCCGCCGCCACCCCGAGCCCGATACCGAGCGCGGTGCCGAGCACGAGCAAGCCCAGGAGTGCCCACGGGACGAACCGTCTCATGGCGAGGTCACGAGCGGGCGGCCGGAGTCCGCGTGGCGCTCGGTTCAGGGTGCGGCTGAAGGGCCAGCTTCACAGGTTCACTCCTGGTTCAGGGTGGGCTGAAACGTCACGTTCAAAGGTTTACCGCGGGCCGAGGACTTCGCGCAGGCCCTCGTGCCAGTCGGGGTGGGCGGGCGCCCATCCGAGCTCGGCCTTCGCCCGCGCGTTGGAGACCGCGGGTTGCTCACACATGAGGTAGGTCATGAAGGCTCCGGCGGCGTAGCGGACCAAAGTGGGCGGAACGGTGAACGGCGGCTTGGCCCCGAGGAGCTCGGCGGCGAAGGGCATCCATTCGGACGCCCGCGCCGGGACGTCGTCGGTCACGTTGAAGACGCCGACAGGGCCTTCGAGCGCGGCGACCGTCGCGCTCACGGCGTCGTCGATGTGCACGAGGCCGAACATGCCGTCGCCCGAGCCGGGGACCGGAAGGACACGCTTGGCGATCAAAGTGGCGTAGAGGCCGCCGGGGGCGACGTAAGTGCCGGGACCGTAGTAGGTGCCGTAGCGCAGCACCACACCCTCGACCCCGGCGTCGCCCAGC
This sequence comes from uncultured Acidimicrobiaceae bacterium, assembly GCA_963767195.1. Classification (GTDB taxonomy): domain Bacteria; phylum Actinomycetota; class Acidimicrobiia; order Acidimicrobiales; family RAAP-2; genus Bog-473. The sequence continues at coordinate 277,565 of CAVYDA010000006.1, forward strand.
GTCTCGGACTCGAGCGCGGCGAGCGAGCGCGCCAGCGCGCCGATCTGTCCCTTGGCGTCGGTCCAGAGCGGGTCGGCCTCGGTGCGCACGCCCGGGCCGGGCCGGTAGACGAACGAGATCGACTGGGCCACGACGCGTCGGGCACCGGCGTCGCGGGCCGCCCGCACCAGCACGCCCGAGACGTCGGCGCGCAGCCGGCTCGTCGCGTCGAAGTCCTTCTTCATGGTGATCGGGTTCACCGTCTTGGGCAGGGCGGTCAGCTGGTTGACCACGACCTCGGGCCGCGCCTCCCTCACGGCACGGGTCAGGGTGTCGGTGTCGAACGCGTCGCCGGCCGCCGCGACGACTCCGGGCAGGCCCAGGGCGGTCACCTTCTCCGGGCTTCGGGCATAGACGGTGAGCTCGTGGCCGGCCTCGGAAAGGGCGGCGACCAGGGGGCGGCCGATGGCGCCGGTGCCGCCCGCAACGAAGATGCGCATCGGCTTCCCAGAGTACGTCGCCCCGAAACCGGCCGGCCGGAAGCTCGGACCGGGCTCGGACCGCGGCTCGGACGGGGCTTCGACGGCTGCTCGGGTAGGGCTCGGGCAGGGCTTTGGAAGAATGTCGGGGTGAGCGAAGCCTCGGGATACCCCGGCGCACCCCCGGGGTGGTACCCGGATCCCGCCGGTGGGCCGGGCCGGCGCTGGTGGGACGGCTACACCTGGACCGAGGCGACCGTGCTGCCCCGGCAGCCGCCCCCACCGCCGCCGTCCGGGGCAACGTCGTCCCAGGGCCCGCCGACCGAGTCGGCGTCGAGGGTGGCCACCGCCGATCGCCCGCGGCCTCGACGCCACGTCGTTGCAGGTTTCCGTGGAGCTCCGGATGATGCCGCTGGCACGGGTGGCGGTGGTGCTGCCGGCGGTCAACTATCTCGTCAACCTCATCACCCAGCGCGTCGACGCGGACCAATGGCGAACCACGGGACACGAGCTGCGCGTGGCCTGGGACGACGCGCAGCACCACGTGCCGGCCCCGCCCGTGCACAGCGCGACCCTCTCGCCGGTGGGCCTCGTGGTCGGGGCGCTCACGGTCGCCGCCATCGTCTTTGCCTGCATCTGGCAGCACCGCGCCGCGACCGCAGCCCGGTCGCTCGGGTACCCCGCGGCGCGGAGCCCGGCCTGGGGCGTCGGCTGCTGGTTCGTGCCCATCGTCAATCTCTGGATGCCCTACGGCGCCGTCCGCGACTGCCTGCCGCCGGACCACCCAGAGCGGGCCCGCGTACTGAGGTGGTGGGTGGCGTGGCTGTGCACCGTGTATCTCGAGCCTTCTCTCGACGGTGTTCGCCCTCTTCTCCACCGGTGCCGCGCTCGCCGTCTCGATCCCCGCCGCGCTGGCAGCCCTCGCCGTCGTCGCGTGGTCGCCGGGGATCGTGACCGCCATCGGCACGGCTCACCGTGACTCGGTGAATGCGCTGATACCTGGGTAGCGCGTTCGCTGGTACCGGGGCTGTCAATATCGGTTGCGACAGCTGCCGAGGCGCTCACTGGGTTGCCGCAGGCGCTCGGCTGCCCAGCGTGCACTCAGTCGAGGGTTGCGTGTCACGCGATCGACACGGAACACCCGTGGTCCGAACCACCGCGTCACACTGCTCGCCCAGTCTTTCCGTAGACCACAACAGTTCACCGGGCGATAGCGCCCTTGTTGCCTGAGGTTTACTTCGCGTCGATACCGTCCACGAGGTGGCTGAACAAACGGCATCCGGCCCGTCCGAGGTACCTGTTGTCGCGGACGCGACACGGGTCTTGATCCCGAGGCGGCGCGCATGGAGGAGACCCTCCGCGCCCTCGATCCCGATGCGGCACGCCCCGCGGACGTCATGACGGCAACCGGACTGACCTTGGGGTTCTCGGGCCGTACCGTGCTCGGCGACATCAACGTCTCGCTGCGGCGAGGCTCCATCACCGCCCTCATCGGCCCTACCGGCTCGGGGAAGTCGACCTTCCTGCGCACGTTGAACCGCATGAACGACCGGGTGCCCGGGTTCTCGAGAACGGGTGACGTCAACTTTGACGGCACGAGCCTGTGGGGCCCCGACGTCGACCTGCTCACGCTGCGCCGGCGTGTCGGCATGCTCTTCCAGCGCCCGAACCCGTTCCCGATGTCCATCCGGGACAACGTGGTGGCGGGCGTCAAGGCCCACCGCATCGCCAAGGGGAAACAGCTCGACGTGGTCTGCGAGCGGCGGCTGACCGAGGTCGGCCTGTGGGACGCCGTGAAGGACCGCCTCGGCGACTCGCCGTTCCGCCTGTCGGGAGGCCAGCAACAGCTGCTGTGCCTGGCCCGGGCACTTGCCGTGGGGCCCGAGGTGCTGCTGCTCGACGAACCGACTTCGTCGCTCGACCCGATCACAACGGAGTACATCGAGGCTCTCATCAAGACGCTGGCGCCCGCGCTGTCGCTCGTGGTGGTGACGCACAACCTCGGGCAGGCCAGGCGCACCTCGGACCAGACGATTTTCTTCTTCCAGGGGGCGCTGGTCGAGCACGGCCCGACGGAGGATCTGTTCTCCCGGCCGTCACACCCCGACACCGAGCGCTATGTCACCGGTCGGATGGGATAGACCAACAAGCCGTCGAAACCGACACCATCGTCATCAAAAGGAGAAGATTGCCGTGAGCACAGGGAAGCGAACGATCCGAGTGAGGCACTGGACGGCTGCCGCCGCGGCGGTGAGCCTCGCCCTGGCCTCGGTCGTCCTCAGCACCGCCGCGTCGGCGAGCGTCAACGCGAGCATCAAGCTGCCCAGCAGCGGTGTCGAGACGCCACCGTCGGGCACCGTGACCGAGACCGGGAGCACCCTCCTCTACCCGCTGTTCAACCTGTGGGTAGGCGGGTACACGCAGAAGTACAAGAACGTCAAGATCCAGACCGCAGGGACGGGATCGGGCACCGGCATCACGGACGCCCAGAACGGCTGGTCGACATCGGCGCGTCCGACGCCTACCTCTCGCCGAGCGTGACCCATTCGGATCCCAATCTGAAGAACATCCCGCTGGCCATTTCGGCGCAGCTGGTGGTCTACAACATCCCGGGCGTGCTCTCGCATCTCAAGCTCTCCGGCAAGGTCCTCTCCGAGATCTACCAGGGCCAGGTGACGAAGTGGAACGCGTCGCAGATCACCAGCCTGAATCCGGGCGTGACGTTGCCGGCCACGCCGATCGTGACGCTGCACCGCTCCGACAGCAGCGGTGACACCTTCTTGTTCACGCAGTACCTCTCGAAGTCGGATCCCAGCGGCTGGGGCACCAAGATCGGTTACGACACCACCATTCAGTGGCCCGCCGCGCCGGGCGCGCTCGGCGAGCAGGGGAACTCGGGCATGGTGACCGGATGCAAGGGACAGGTCGGCTGCATCGCCTACGTCGGCATTAGCTACCAGACACAGGCCCTGCAGGCGGGTCTCGGCTACGCCCAGCTGCGGAACCTCAAGGGCCAGTACGTGACGGCGACGGCGTCGTCGATCGCGGCGGAGGCGGCGGCCTTCGCGCCGAAGACGCCAGCGAACGGGACCATCTCGCTCATCTACGGATCGGCCAACGGCGGGTACCCCATCGTCAACTACGAGTACGCGATCGTCTCGGACCATCAGAGCAGCAGCAACAAGGCCAAGAACATCCGGTCGGTGCTCGAGTGGGCGGTCAACAAGAAGGGCGGCTCGTCCGCGTCGTACCTCTCCCAGGTCGACTTCCAGCCCCTGCCTTCGAAGGTCCAGGCGCAGACGCTGAAGCAGATCCTGGGCATCAAGTCCTGAAATCTGGTCCTGAACATCTGGTCCTGAAAATCAAGTCCTGAGCATTCGTAGGAGCGGGGCGATGTCCACTGTCGGGAGCGGTGCGGGTGGCGCTTCCGCGGCCGCGCCGCTGCCGCCGGATCACGCCGCGCCGCGCCGGGATCCGTTCCGCAAGCGGGCGCGGCGACTGGTGCGGGCCAACGAGGAGCATGCCTGGCGCTGGAGCGCGCGGGTGGCCGTCGTCCTGCCGCTCGCTGCTCTCGTGTTCGCCATCGCCGTCCTGGCGCACAAGGCGTGGCCGGCCATCCGTGTCAACGGCTGGTACTTCCTCTACGGGAAGAACTGGACCTACGGCAGCAGCTACGGAGCGACCGTCCACACCAACGGCGTGGCGCATCCCCAAGGGGCGCAGTTCGGTGCGTGGCCCATCATCCTCGGCACGATCCAATCCTCCATCATCGCCATCGTGGTGGCCGTGCCGCTCTCCATCGGCGCCGCCTTCGCCCTGACCGAGCGGCTGCCCGGCTGGATCTCGCGGCCGCTCGGTTTCGCCATCGAGATCCTGGCCGGGATCCCGAGCGTGGTCATCGGCCTGTGGGGCCTGCTGACCTTCGGGCCGTGGCTGGCCTCCAACGTCTACCCGACGATGGCTTCGATCGCCGGGGACCTGCCCGACGTGTGGCCGTTCAACTACTTCCGCAGCCCGGTAGGCGAGGGGCAGGGACTCCTCACGGCGGGACTGGTGCTCGGGATGATGATCATCCCCATCATCGCCTCGACCACGCGCGACCTCTTCTTACAGGTGCCGCCGCTGCCCAAGGAGGGCGGCGAGGCCCTCGGCATGACCAATTGGGAGGTGGCCAATCGGATCACCCTGCCGTGGGTACGCTCGGGCATCATCGGCGCGTCCGTGCTCGGCCTCGGCCGGGCCCTGGGCGAGACCATCGCCGTGGCCCTGGTCGGCGGGGCCTCGCTGCACGTCGCGCCGAACATCTACCAACCCTTCGGCACCATCGCCGCGACCATCCTGACCCAGCTGGAGGGCGCCCTGACCGACGGCACCGGCTTCGCCGTCGCCACGCTGGCCGAGCTGGCCCTGGTATTGGCGGTGATCTCGGTGGCGGTCAACCTGGTGGCGCGCTCCATCGTCGCCCGCACCTCGCGGTCGCAGCCCCGGTGGGCGGGGCATGACCGCGCCATTGTCCTCGCTGGCCGCCGGGCCGTCGACGCGGCGTCGCCGTATGGGTTCGATCGGCTTCCGCGTCTTCACGTACCTCGCCCTGGCCCTCATCATCGCTCCCGGCCGCGTGGATCCTCATCGGCGTCCTGGCGCGGGCGGCGGCGCACTGGCGTTGGGACGTGCTGTGGACCCCGCTGACGGCCCAGGGCGGCGGCCTGCGCGACCAGATCCTGGGCACCCTGATCCTGATGCTCGGCACGTTCGTGATCGCGGGGACCGTCGGCGTGCTGGCGGGGATCCACCTCTCGGAGATGGCGAAGGTGCGTGCCGACGGCAAGCGCCGCGGCGGGTTACTCCGCACCAGCTCGGACGTCCTGTCGGGCTTCCCTTCCATCGTGCTCGGCTTCGTCGGGTATACGGCGCTCGTCATCGGGCTCAACTGGGGCTATCGCTGTGGGCCGCCCTGATCATCCTCTCCATCATGGTGATCCCCTACATCGCCAAGACGACGGAGAACTCCCTACGCCAGGTGCCGACCGGCTACCGGGAGGGGGCGGAGGCCCTCGGCATGACGATGGGCTACTCGCTGCGCAAGGTCGTGCTGAAAAGCGCGCTGCCCGGCATCGTCACGGGCCTGCTGCTGGCCATGGCCATCGCCTGCGGCGAGACGGCTCCGTTGATCTACACCGCGGGGTTCTCCAACACGCTGCCCAGCAGCCTGACCCACGCCCAGTTCCCCTACCTGACCTACGTGGTGTTCACCTTCTGGGACCAGCCCAACGTCCAGGACCACTATCTGGCCTACGACGCCACGCTCATCCTGGTCGTGATCGTGCTCCTGTTGCTGGTGGCCAGCCGGGTGGTGGTGGCACGGACCCAGCGCCACGCCGAGGGGGCACGCACGCGGACCCGCTCGCCGCGGCGACCGAAGCAGCCCGAGGCGCCTCCGGAGCCGCTCGACCTCGCCGACCTGCATCGCTGAGTCCCCGCCGGGCCTCGGTAAGGTGACGGCCGAACAGGGAGGCAGCGATGTTCGAGTGGTCAGAGGAGCAGCTCGCCATCCGCGACGCGGTCCGCCGCTTCGTGGCCGAGGAGGTCGCGCCGAACGTCGAGGAGCTCGAGCACGGCGAGACGCCGCCCTATGACGTGATGCGCAAGCTCTACCGGACCTTCGGGCTCGACGAGGCGGCGCGCCAGTCGTTCAAGCGGGCGCTCGAGCGCAAGACGTCCGGTGATGGGGCCGACCGGGGTGCGGCCGCCGAGAGGGCCGAGGGCGGATCCAACGCGGCCCTCGTCCTGATCCCGATCATCGAGCTGTGCCACTACTGCCCCGGGATCGTGACCGCGCTCGGGGTGACCACGGGTCTGGCCGGCGGCACCATCATGAAGAGCGGCACGCCGGCGCAGATGGAGCGCTGGGGTCTCGACCTGATGACGCTGGACAAGATCGGTGCGTGGGCCATCACCGAGCCGGACTCGGGATCCGACGCACTCGGGGGCATGAAGTCGACCGCCGTGCGCGACGGGGACGAGTACGTGCTCAACGGGAGCAAGACCTTCATCACGAACGGTCCCTACGCGGACACGATCGTCTTCTACGCCAAGCTCGACGACGGCAGCGGCGACGCCGATACGCCAGCGTCCCGGTGCTCACCTTCGTCCTCGACTCGGGTATGCCCGGGCTCGAGCAGTCGAAGCCCTTCCGCAAGATGGGCCTGCACTCGTCGCCGACGGGAGAGCTCTTCTTGACCGACGTGCGGGTAGGGCGGGACCGCCTGCTGGGCGAGAGCGAAGGGACGCCCGGCGGTACCGAAGGCCGCGAGAGCGCCAAGGGCAACTTCGTGACCGAGCGGGCGGGCGTGGCCGCCATGTCGCTCGGGCTGATTGAGGAGTGCCTGAAACTCTCCGTCCAGTACGCCAAGGACCGGCTCCTCTGGGAGCGGCCCATCGCCGAGTTCCAGCTCATCCAGCTGAAGCTGGCGCGCATGGAGGTCGCACGGCTGAACGTGGAGAATCTGGTGTTCCGCCACATCGAGATGGCGTCCGCCGGCAAGAACCTGACTCTGGCCGAGGCGTCGGCCATGAAGCTCTACTCGGCCCAGGCCGCGTCCGAGGTGGCGATGGAGGCGGTCCAGCTCTTCGGCGGGAACGGGTACATGTCCGAGTTCCGGGTGGAGCAGCTGGCGCGCGACGCCAAGGTCTTCCAGATCTACGCCGGGACCGACGAGATTCAGGTCACCCACATCGCCCGCGACCTGCTCGGCGCGCTGACATGGGGTCGAACCGGTCGAGCCGGCGGCCGTGACGCTGCTGGGGCCGTCCCCGGCCGACGCCGTCTTCGACGACATGGTGGACCGCCGTCGCTCGGTGCACCGACGGCCCGAGCTCGCGTTCGCCGAGCACCGCACGACGGCCATGATCCGCGAGCACATGACGGGACTCGGCATCGGCGAGGCGCGCCGGGTGACCGAGACCGGCGGCATCTTCGCCCTCGACGGCGGCCGGCCGGGGCGCACGGTGGTGCTGAGGGCGGACATCGACGCGCTGCCCGTGCAGGAGGACGTGGCGCGCCACGGCGGCTCCGAAGTCGACGGCCTCATGCACGCCTGCGGTCACGACGTCCACGTCGCCGCCCTGCTCGGTGTGGCCTCGGTGCTCGCGTCGCGCCAGGAGGACCTGCCCGGCCGCTACGTCTTCTTGTTCCAGCCCGGGGAGGAGGCACTCTGCGGCGCCAAGCGATGATCAACGGCGGCGCACTCGAGCTCATGGAAGGCGCCCGGCTGACCGGCTTCCACGCCACCTCGCAGCTGCCGACGGGGATGGTGGCGCTGCGCGAGGGCGTGGCCATGTCCGAGGCCCACTCGCTGCGCTTCACGCTCTCGGGCCCGGGCGGGCACGGGGCGGTGCCGACCGGCCAGGGTGACGTCGTGCAGGCCGCGGCCGAGCTGGTGCGGCGGCTCTCCGGGGTGGTCGAGGGCTTGAGCTACGAGGGCTCGTCGTGCGTGTGCAGCGCGGGCACGCTGGCCGCGGGCACGGCGGTCAACGTCGTCCCGACCGAGGCCAGGGTCACGCGGTACCCTGCGCACGTTCACGACCTCCCAGCGCGAGGACGCGCTGGGCCGGTTGCGCGCGCTGTGCGACGAGGTGGGGGCCGAGCTCGGGGTGCGGGTCGAGCTGGAGCTGCCCGAGCGGACGCCCGCCGTGGTGAACGACCCGACCGTGACCGCTCTGGTGGAGGCGCAGGCCAAGGCTGCGCTCGGTCCGGAGCAGGTACTGCGGATTCCGCCGACGACGCCGAGCGACGACGTGAGCGAGTTCCTGGCCCGGCTTCCGGGCTGCTACTTCTTCGTCGGGGGCGCTTCGCCGGACGGGACGTGCGGGCCGCATCACAGCCCGTCGTTCGCGGTCGACGACGAGGCGCTGCGGGTGGGGGCCAACGTCGTGGTGCGCAGCGCGCTGGCGCTCGCGTCGCCGTAGGCGGGGCGCCCCGGGCGACGACCGGGACGCCCGGGCGACGACGCGGCGACTGGGCGTTGAACGTGGCGATCAGTTCAACGCGTCGAGCGGGTGATCAGCCCGTGGGCCTGGGCGAAGAGTACGAGGGCCTCGAGCTGCTCGGCGAGCAGGGCTCCTTCGATGGCCTCGAACCCGCCTCCCGATCCTGAGTGCCCGCCCGACGCAGGCCGAGGCGATTCGATCGCGACAGCGCCCGGGCGTGCTCGGGTGCCGGGGCGATGGCCAAGACGGAGAGGGCATCGGTGCCGGAGATCGGTGCCGAAGGCACCAGTGCCTCGGGGTAGTACTCGTGGAAGTCGAACGGAGCGCATTGAGCTGGCGCTGGCGGCCACAGATGGCGCTCTGGTGCGCGAGGGCCAAGAGCTTGACTCCTTCGGCGAGGTCCGAGTCACCGGCGATGGGACGGTGGTTGTGGCGGTCGGTGCGTACCAGATCGGCCAACACCTTGGCGTCGCCGGGGTCTGACTTCGCACCAGAGGTGGCGTGGCTGTCTCGATAGCCGCCCGCAGGGCCAGAGGCGTCACCGCAGGGCCGGAGGAGGGCCGCCCCGGGGCGACGACCGGACCGGCGAGGGCGCACCTACGCTGCTCGCGAGCGTCCAATGCAATGCCAACCTGCTCCCGCCCGTGAGCTCGGCGTGTCGCGTCGTGGGGACCGCGACGGCCGGCGGGGGCTTTCTGGCCGGTGCTCGCGCTGGCGCTGACCGCGTGCAGCCTCGGGCTGGCGGCGTGCACGGCCGGGAGGCCTCATGCCGGGGCGCGGTGCCGCGGCCGAGTCCGCGGCGTCACGCCCGCCGACGACGACCTCGTCCACGACAGCTGCGCCCTCCCCGACGACGACGACCACGACGGCCCCAGCCGCCCCGACGACGACCACGACGCGTCCACCTCCCCGCGGATCACGGCGCTGCCGATACCCGACGCCCTGGCGCCCTTCGCCGCGCCGGCGTCGAGCGGCGAAGGAGCTGTGGACGGCCGCGGGTCGGGCGGTCGGGGGCGTTCCGGCGGTCTACGAGACGACCCTGGTGCCCCCGGGGGCACGGCGGCGGCGGGGTTGGCCTGGATGGACACCCGCCTGCTCTCGGCGCAGCTGTACTCGGGCTCGACCAGCCCGGGGGAGGCCCGTACACGCTGACCGCTCCGGTCGAACCCGCGCAGGCGGCGTCGCTCGTCGCCGCCTTCAACGGCGGGTTCTTGATGAAGGACGCCCAGGGCGGTTACTACACGCAGGGACGTGCCATCTACCCGCTCGTCGACGGTGCTGCTTCCCTGGTGATGTACGCCGACGGCTCGGTGACCGTCGGCGCCTGGGGCAGCGACGTCACCATGGCTCCCGACGTGGTGGCCGTGCGCCAGAACCTCGTCCCCCTCGTCGAGGGCGGCCAGCCGACGGCCGAGGTGGCGAACGCCGACTGGCACGTGTGGGGCGACACCTGCGGGGCCACCTCGTGCTCGCTCGTCGGTGCCCGGCGTGGAGTACCAGTGGCGTTCGAGCGTCGGCGTCACCGCTGACGGCGCTCTCGTGTACGCCGCGGGACCGGCCCTCAGCCCGACCGAGCTGGCTGACCTGCTCGTGCGCGCCGGCGTCGTGCGGGGCATGGAGCTCGACATCAACCCGAGCTGGCCGGTCTTCGCCACCTACGATCCGTCTCCCCCGACGGTCATCGCCGCCCCTTCGAACGGGAACAGCCTGGAGCCGGCCAGCGTCCAGGGCCCCTCGACCTTCTTCGACCCGGCCTGGGCACGCGACTTCGTGACCATGTCGGCCCGGACCACGACGACGCCCTGAACCGTCGTCTGGGCCTCGGCACCGACGAGCGGTCTGCCTTTGGGCCACAATGTCGCCCGTGAGCCCCTCCGAACTGTTCTCCATCGACGGCAAGACCGCGCTCGTGACGGGCGGCACCCGTGGCATCGGCCGCATGATCGCCGAGGGCTTCGTCGAGGCGGGGGCGACCGTCTACGTGGCCTCCCGCAAGGCCGAGGCGTGCGAGGAGACCGCGGCGGAGCTGTCGAAGAAAGGCACGTGCGTCGGAATCCCGGCCGACCTCGCGAGCGAGGAGGGGTGCCGCCGGCTGGCCGAGGAGATCGCCTCGCGCCACGATCGGCTCGACATCCTGGTCAACAACGCCGGCGCGACCTGGGGGGCTCCGCTGGCGGACCACGACGAGGCCGCCTTCGAGCGTGTCCTGGCGCTCAACGTGAAAGGCGTCTTCCACCTGACCAAGTTCCTGGTTCCGCTGCTCCAAGCGGCGGGCTCGGTGGACGAGCCGGCGCGGGTGATCAACATCGGCTCCATCGACGGGATCGGTGTCCCTGCGCTCGAGACGTACTCGTACTCGGCCTCCAAGGCGGCGGTGCACCAGCTGACCCGGCACCTGGCGCGGCGCCTGGCGCCGACCATCACGGTGAACGCCATTGCGCCGGGGCCCTTCGAGTCCAAGATGATGGCCGCCACGCTCGAAGCCTTCGGCGAGCAGATCGCCGCCAACGCGCCATTGAAGCGGATCGGGCGTCCCGACGACATGGCGGGCGCCGCGATCTACCTCTCGTCCCGGGCGGGCGCGTACCTGACCGGAGCGGTCATTCCCGTCGACGGTGGGATCGCAACTACCCGCTGATCCCGCAACAGGACTGAGCCCGACCGACGACAGAAAGGAGCTGTGCCGTGCTGCTGGTACACGAGGTGCACCGGGTTGCCGGAAAGAAGGAGGAGGCCTTCGAGGCGGCGTTCCGCGACGAGCTCCTGCCCGCGCTGGCGTCGGCGGACGATTCCCGCCTGCTCTGGTTCCTGCGCGTGGCGCACGGGAGCGGGCCGGCCTACACCGTGGTGACGGTGACCGGCTGTCGCGACGCGGCGGCGTGGGCGACCCTGGCGGAGCGTCTCCGTGGCGGCGACCTGGCGGACTGGTCGGCGAAGGACGGACGCCATGCGGCACGCCTGCGAGGCGAAGATCGTGACCCCGGTGCGGTGGTCGCCCCTCCAGGAGATCGACCTGGCGGCGGTGCCGACCAGCGCGGTTGAGCACGAGCTCGCCCTGTTCATGGAGGACACGGCGTGGCCGTTCGCCGGCGGCCTCGCGGCGTATCTGGCCAAAGCGGGCACCCTCTACGACTCCACGCTCAGCTCCCAGAAGGAGGACGGGAAGCGGCATCATCGAGCTGGAGGCCGCGTTCCAGCCCGTTTACGGTTCGCACACGACCACCGAGGTGATCCTCTGGCAGCGGGTGGTGAACCACCGCGCGCTGCTGTATCTGCTCGACCACGACCTTCCGCCCTCGGCCACGGCGCCGGGCACCTGGATGCACGACGCCCTCGAGGTGCGCGACCGCTGGAACAGCCGGCTGCTGCGCAGCGCGGCGTGGTCGCCGCTGTACTGACCGCCCCCGGAGTCCCGGGCGGGGGCTGAACCTACGCCGACCCGAAGCTCGCGGCCGGTCCGCCCACGTCTCGCGTGAATCGGCTGTTCGTAGCCGTTGGCCGCGGCACGGAACACCGACCCGCCGGCAGAGCGCGGCAGGTCGGGTGCGGCGCGTCGGGTCGCGTGGGCTGAGCCGAGTTGGCTCAGCGCGCCGCAGCGAGCTCGTGCGGGCCCTGGGCGGGGTAGCCGCCCGCCGACTTGATGGCGTCGCTCCACGGGGCGAGCAGTGTCACCAGCTCTTCCCCGCGGTCGCCGAGGGCGGTCACGATCGGCTCGCACTGGACGTCGGTCGCCGCCTCGATCGCCTCTCGGCGCGCCCAGCCTTCAGCGGTCAGGCCCCCGGCGGCGACGAGGCCGCGCTCGATCAACCGATCCTCCGCCGCGTCGAGCTGCTCGTCGGACCAGGCCCTCGTCCGGACGTAGGTGCGCAGGGGCAGGCCCCAGTAGAGCTCCGTGAGAAGTCCGATCTCCGTCGCGTCGAAACCGGCGGACGTCCACGCTGCCGTGTGCGCGTCGCCGCGGTACTCGCGCAGGCCGTCGGCCAAACGCCACATGTCCCCCATGGGGTCGCCGGGAAGGCCGAGGCTGCGCAAACCGGCAAAGAGCGGACGCCCTTCCGGGCGTAGCGGGGCCTGGGCCTCGGCCAGCAGCACTGTTGCGCGGTCCAGCCCTTCGGGCTCGGGACCGAGGAGCCGCACCAGCTGCGCGGTGGCACCGGCGGTACGGGCGGAGCAGATCGTCTCGGCGTCCACCTTGGTCCACCCGAGATCGACCGAGGGCACCACCGCTTGGGGGTTGAAGACGGCGAAGGCCGCGGCCACCACCTCGCCGGGCACTTGCCCCATGACCGAGCCGCGGCTGGTGAAGTACGCCGGCCCGTCGGGCAGCTGAACCCCGCCGGCAGTCGTGCCCGGACTGGGCGAGAAACCCAGCTCTGCGTACGCGGCGTGGCACTCCGGCGAGAAGTAGACCTGCCCAGCCAGGGGCTCGAGGACCATGGCGAGACGCCGCGGGTTCAGTTCGCTCATGACGCCACCCTACGCATGCTGCGCTCGCCGTATCGTCTCGACGGTGGACGAGAACTGGCTCCGACCCTCTCCCGGATTGTGGCGGATGCGCCGCACCGAGGTGCTGGTGGCGACGCTGGTACTCGCCGCGATCTGCGGACTGGCGTTCCTGGCCGTAGGTGCTGTAGCCGGACTCGTCGCTGCACTCGTCGTCGTCGCCCTCGGGTCGGGGGTGGCCTGGTTCGCGCGACGGCGCTGCCGGGCGTGGCGCTACACCGAGCGCCACGAGGACCTCATCGTGGCGCGCGGCGTCATGGTGCAGCGGCTCTCGGTCGTGCCCTACGGCCGGATGCAATTCGTGGAGGTGACGGCGGGTCCGGTCGAGCGCGCCTTCGGGCTCTCCACGGTCAAGCTCCACACGGCGGCAGCAGCCAGCGACGCCAGGATCCCCGGATTGGAGCAGTCGGAAGCGGGGAGGCTGCGCGACCGGCTCACCGAGCTCGGCGAGGCGATGGCGGCGGGCCTGTGACGGACGACCAGCAGGAGTGGCTACGGCTCCATCCTCTGACTCCCGTGGCGCGGCATCGGGCGTGTGGTGCCCGCCCTCGTCCTGCTCCTCGTCGTCTCGAGCGCCCACTCGTCCTTGGAGAACTCCTCGGTGCAGCGCGACTACCTCCTCTTGTTCGCGCTCGGGTCCGCGGCCTACGGCTGGGTCCACTGGCTGGTGACCCGATGGCGGATAGAGGGTGACACGCTGCGCATAGAGACCGGGCTCGTGCGGAAGGACTCCCGTCGTCTCCCCCTGGGGCGCATTCAGGCCGTCGACATCGTGCGACCACTGCTCGCCCGGTTGCTCGGGCTGTCCGAGCTCCGCATCCGCCTGGCCGGCTCGGGCTCGACCGACGGCCGACTCGCCTTCCTCTCCGACGCCCAGGCCAACGAATTGCGGCTCGTGTTGCTGCAACGTCACGGCGTCCCCGAGGCGGTGCGTCCGGTGGACGACGCGGGGCCGATCGCGACCGTAACGACGGCGCGGCTGCTCGGCTCGGTCCTCTTGTCGCTCGTCACGCTCGTCCTCGTCGGCACGCTCGGCACGCTCGTCGTACTCGACCAGTTCGAACCCAAGGCCGCCGCGGCCCTGGGCGGTGCCCTGGCGGTGTACCTGCTGAGCTTCGCCGGCATCGCCTGGCGCCGGCTCTCGGGTGAGTACGGGTTCGTGGCGGTCGAGGGACCCGAGGGCGTGCGCATCCGCCGCGGGCTGTTCCAGACCGTCTCCGAGACGATCCCCGTCGGCCGGATCCAGGCGTTGCGTCAGGTCGAGCCGTGGCTGTGGCGGCCCTTCGGCTGGTGCCGGCTCGAGGTCGACATCGCCGGGGCGACGCGACGAAACGAGCGCGGTGAGGGGACCGAGGTGGTGCGAAAGGCGCTGCTCCCCGTGGGGTCACAGGCCGACTCGTGGCACCTGATCGCGCGTCTGTTGGGCGGGCCCGACCCGGCGCGCACGGCTCCGCCCCCGCGGGCGCGCTACAAGGCGCCGATCAGCTACCACTTCTTGTCGGCCGGCCACGACGCGATGCACGCCGTGTGCGTCACCGGCCGCGTCACCAAGTCGACGACCTGGGTGCCGCTGGAGAAATCGCAGAGCATCCGCCGGGTCCAGGGACCGACCCAGCGCGTCCTCGGACTGGCCACGGTGCACGTGGACGTGGCCGGACGTCGCTCGCGGGCCGAGTTCCGGGACCGCAGCACGACCGAGGCCGACGCGCTGGTGGAGGAGCTGACCGTGCTCAGCCGCTCGGCCCGCGAGCAAGGGCGCCCATTGCCAGCGGGATCCGGACCCGTGGACATCCCTTCGGGCTGGTACGCCGATCCCGCCGGCCGGCACGAGCTGCGCTACTGGCTCCAGGGACGCTGGACGGAGCAGGTGAGCGACGCCGGTCGGCGGAGCAGCGAGGCGGCTACGCCGACGTGAAGCGCATCGGGAAGTGCTCGATGGAGCGGATGCCCGAGGTGTAGGCGAGCGTGTGTCCGGGCTCGATCTCGTAGTCGGGTATGCGCTTGTGCCACTCCCGCAGCGCGACCCGCAGTTCCAGTCGGGCCAGGTTGGAGCCGAGGCAGCGGTGGATGCCGCCCCCGAAGGCGATGTGGCGGTTGACGTCGCGGTCGAAGCGGACCTCGTCGGCGTCGGGGAACTCGGCCTCGTCGGTGTTGGCCGAACCGATCATCAACATGACCTGGTCCCCGGCGTGGACGGGGCAGCCGGCGAGCTCGGACTCGCTGAGCGCGACTCGAGCGATTCCCATCACCGGGGTCTCCCAGCGCAGCAGCTCCTCGATCGCCGACGGGATGAGCGACGGGTCCTCCACCAACTGCCGCCGTTGTTCGGGATGCTGGGCCAGGAACGCGAACATGCAGTCGAGCGTGGCGGTGACCGTGTCGAGACCGGCGATGAGGAACAGGAAGCAGATGTCGAGAATGTCCTCGCGGCTGAGCCGGTCTCCTTCGACTTCGGCGTCGAGGAAGTGCGACAGGAGATCGTCGCGCCGCTCGGCCTCGCGCTCGTCGAGCACCTCGTTGAAGTAGTCGTAGACCGAGTCCGCCGTCTTCTGCTGGTGCTCGAGCGCGGCCCTTGACCCGTAGCCGCGTCCCGTGACGTGGTCGGGCCGGATGATGCCGTCCTTCATGGCCAGAAAACGGTCGAGCTGGTCGAGAGGGAGGCCGAGGAGGGTGAGGAAGACCTGGGAGGGGAAGGGGACGGAGAACTCATGGGCGAAGTCGACCTCGCCGCGGTCGACGAACTGGTCGATGAGGTGGTTGACGAGTCCTGAGACCTCGTCGTCGAGCGGGGCCATCTTGCGCGGGGCGAAGAGGGGGTCGAGGAGCCGCCGGAACTTGCGGTGTTCGGGCGGGTCGATCTGCAGCGGGATCATCGGTCGCTTGTTCTTGAGGTCGACCGCGTCCATGTTCGACGAGTAGATCTCGGGGTGGCGCAGCGCCTCGTCGATCTCCTGCTTGCGCGAGAGCACGACACCGGCGCCACCGCCCGGCATGTCGACGTTCATCACGGGGCTGCCCTCACGCATCACCTTGAAGACAGGCTGGGGATCGCGGGCCATTTCTGGGTCCATCCCCGCCAGGGGGCTCTCCCCGTACGTGGTCGTCGTTTCTTCCATGTTCGCCTCTCCATGGGTTGTGGTCATGTGACGGTCACCTCCAGGGTGCGCTCGAGCGCGCGCACGAGCGCGCCGTTGTCGGTCTCGGGAACGATCCAGCTCGATGCGAAAAGCCGCACGACGAGGTCGGCGACCTCCTCGCGCGTCAGGCGCCCGTCGCGCACCACGGGCAGCGCGTCGACCTCGGAGCCGAGACGGACGACGAGCTCGCGACGCAGGTTGGGCAGGCGGTCGAGCAGGTAGCTGAGCACGAATCCGGGCTCGGACTCGAAGAGCGAGCGCGCCGGATGGGTGTGGATGAAGTCGAAGACGTACGTCAGGAAGGCCGCGAGGCACCCGTCTCTCGTCCACCGTCGCCAGCGCCAGGTCCAGCCCGGCGCTGAAGCGCGCCTCGTCGAAGTCGGCCGCGGCCGCGACGACGTGGACCTTGGAGGGGAAGTAGCGGTACAGCGTCCCGCGGGAGACGCCCGCCGCGTCGCTGATCTCCTGCATGGCGAGACGACGGACGCCGCGCCGGCCGATGAGTCCCAGGGCGGCGGTGAGGATGCGCTCCTCGGTCGGGTTGAAGTTGCGGATCTGAATGGTGCCGGCGTCAGCCAGCAGGGCCGCCATGGGGATACATATTAGACAGATTCCGTCACATCTGTCTCATTGCTTCGTGCCTGGCGCCGGCGGCGGCGCCACGGCACCAGGCCCAGCGCCACCAGCGCGACGAACCCGAGGAGCGTGGCCAGCTGACCCAGGTTGTCGGCCGTCGTCGTGCCGTATTTGAGGCTCACGTCGTGGCTGGTCGGCACCACCACCATGAGGTTGGGCGTGACCCGCCAGGGCCCTTGAGCACCGTTCGCGTGCCAATTGGGGAAGTACGACACCTTGACCAGGACCGGGGTGCCCAGACGCGAGACGTGGAAGCTGACCGAGGAGTCGGTCTGCCGGACCGCCGTCACCCGCGTCGTCGGGACCGGGCGGGAGACGGCACGGATGTGGCCGACCGGGGTACGCGGCCACGAGGCGGGGCCGCTCTGGGCGAGCTCGACGTTCCACTGCGACGGGTGCAGGTACCAGTTCATGGACGGGCCGGTCCGACCGGGCGGACCGAGCCAGCTGGCGGGAGATGCCTTGACGCCGGAGAGCACCACGGGGTCGTCGTGCAGCGGTGTCACCAACGACGAGTTCTTCACGAGGTAGACCTGCCATGTCGTCTTCGTCTGCACGCCGGTGTAGTCGTAGGTCCACGGCCCCGTCGTCGCCACCAGCTTGAGCGCCGGGTCGACCGCCGCCTCCGCCTCGACTTGCGGGGTCTCGGCCAAGAAGTACTTGACGCCGAGCAGCTGCAGGTGTTTCACGCCGAGCGCCACGTCGACCCCGCCGTACGGCAGACCGACCTCGGGCTCGGACGGCCCCTCGGACAGCTCGGCCTGGTTGATGAAGTGGTACGGCGTGGTGGCGGAGGACTCGAAGAGCAGCCCCTCCATGGAGTCGACGCACCCGTTGGTCCAGTAGGGCAGGAGCATGAGCGCCTCGGGCGTCCCGAAGCGGTTCTCGCTCGCGCTGTACTCCCACATGGTTCGCCCGCAGCCGTAGCGCTTGGTGACCATGTCCATGGTCTCGATGATGGAGCGGTACTCGGCATAGGAGGACTGGCCCTGGTAGCCGAGGTAGTTGTACGTCGACCAGTTCGTGACCTCGTTCGGGCCGGTGTGCACCAGCGCCGACGGCCCGACGACGAACGGCGGCACGACCGCGAGCATGGCGCCGAGCAGCCCGAGCACCGCCCCGCCCACCGCGGCCGGGGGCCAGAGCCGCCGTCTCGTCCGCGTCCGTCGTGCCGGCGCGGCGAGGTCCATCGCGTGCTGGGTCGTCCACTCCTCCTCGCCGGGAGCGCTCCGGGCCGGGGCGAAACTGAGTCGGCGGGCGCGGCGGGCGCGAGCCCGGGCCCAACACTCGGTCGCACCGATGCACCCGGCCCCGAACGCCCAGGCGGCCATGAGGTAGACCGAGATGAACCACAGCGGGAGGAGCCGCACGTTGTAGAGGTCGGCCTGGGGGTCGAGAACGAGGGCGAGCGCCGACGCGACCCCGAGCACGGTGACCGTGATGCCGAAGCGGCTGCGCACGACGATGGCGGCGAGCGCACCGAGTCCGGCCAGGACCAGCGCCCAGGTGTCGGCTTCGGGGAAGAAGAGTCCCCACCCGTAGACGTTCTGGTAGTCCATGGACGTGGAGTAGGCGTGCTCCAGGCCGAAGGGGGCGAGCCACCAGCCCGAGAGGAGCAGCCCGGTCCCGACCGTGGAGAAGGCCCACCAGAGCGTGCGCCTGCGGGGCACGGCGACGGCCTCGGGGTCGCTGCGCCAGAGACGAAGTCTGGTGTCGCCGATGCCCCAGCGCGCCGGGAGGAGCTCGACGGCGGTGAGGACCACCGCCCCGCCGAGGGCGTAGAAGCCGGGGACGATGTGCGACAACACGCACCCGGCGAGGGCCAATGCCGCCCAGACGCGGTAGCGCCCCTCGCGCACGGCGCAGGCGAACAGACCGAGGAAGAGGACGGCCAGCGACAGGCTGAAGGAGAACGCGTACTCGCCGGCGAGCGTCGAGAACAGGTTTCCCCCGTAGATGGTGAACGTGTAGTCGAAGAGGAACGGCAGTGTGGCCGCGGCCAGGAGCGTGGGGATCGGCGCCCTGAGCCGGAAGAAACGGCCGCAGGCCCAGGCACAGATGGGCAGCAGGACTGAACCCAGCACGGTCCCGAGCTTGAAGACGATGTCATAGGGCGCGAGCCACCCGGCCACCGCGATGAAGAGGTCGGGCAGAGTGAAGTAAAAGGTGTAGAGGGGGAAGCCGTCGTACCAACCGGGGTCCCAGCCGGTGAGCCGCCCGTGGCTGAGCAGGGACTCCATGAACTTCGGCATGGCGATGTGCGCCCCGGTGTCGCCACCCGTCGTCGTGGTGTTCGTCAGCAGCAGGCTCGGATGGAGCTGCGAGAGCGTGACGACGATCACGCTGAGGATCGTGACGACGGTGACTACCCCCGGCACCCACCACCAGCGGCTCCGCCCCGACGCCGGGGCGGGCGGTTCGGCCGGCGGACGTGGCTGGGCGCGGGGGGGATCGTCGACGCTCACCATGGGAGTGCGGAAGGGATCAAGAGAGGGTGCCGCGGGTCGCGGTGAGCGATCCACCGGCTTCCCTCGGCCATTTCAACTCCACGTTACCGGCAGCGTGGTCGCCGCTGGGGTCGGCCACCCGGGCCCGGCGGCACCGGGAAGGCGCAGGCGACGGCGCCGGAAGGTCCCCGCGTAGCATGGTGCGGTGGACGTGGTCGTGTCCGAGAGCGCCGGGAATTCGTGGGCCGCCGCGGCGGCGCGGTGTACGTCTCGACGCATCCGCACCGGTGCTGCACCGGACCGCTGACCCTGCTCGACGCCTCCACCGACAGCGCGGGCGCTCCGGGCGTGTCGAACGCGGCCGAGGTCGTGACGGTCGGCGGCGTCGACGTGCGCTGGGTGGGCGGGAGCGTTCGGCCGGAACGCCTCGACATAGAGCTACGCGGCCGGCTGCGGCCGCACCTGGTCGCCTCCTGGGACGGCTGCGCCTACCGTCTGTAGGCGCCGTCCCCGTCTCAGTCGATTCAGTCGATCTCGGCGAGCTCCCGCTCGACGTTGTCGAAACCGGCCTCGATGGTGGCCAGCTGGGTCGCGTCGCCCTGCGGCCGCGGCCCGGTGAACCACTTGCGGGCGCTGATCAGCCAGTAACCGCCGGCGAACAGGAGCACGACGCCCACGGCGACCGGGGCGTAGTTGAACGTGTCGCGGTTGATGTCCGAGAAGGCGACCTGGGGGAGCATGAAGATCACCGAGACGAAGGCGACCCAGACGATCCCGACCCAACCCACCACAGGGCTCCACTTCCCGAGCGACCAGCGCCCACCCTGCCAACTCTTGCCCTTGATGCGGCGCAGCAGCGTCGGCAGCACGTAGGCGATGTAGAGGCCGATGGTGGCGATAGAGGTCACCGCGGCGTAGGCGACCGAGCTCCACAGCGACGGGACGGCCAACAAGAACGCGAACACGACGCAGAACCAGATGGAATTGGTCGGCGTCCGGGTCCGGGGGTTGATGCGGTGCCAGAGCTGGTGGCCCGGCACCGCACCGTCCCGGCTGAAGGCGAACGTCATCCTGGAGTTCGCCGCCACCGAGGCCATGCCGCAGAAGAACTGCGCCACCACGACGATCAGCAACAAGAGCTCCGCCCCCACCCGCGAGAGCGCGGCCGTCCAGATGGCCACGGGTGCGGCCGTGTCGGCCGCGGTGGCCGCGTAGACCTTCGGGTCAGTCGGGATGACGAAGGTGATGGCCAGGATCAGGATCCACCCCGCAATGAGCGAGATGCCGATGGAGCTGACGATGCCGCGGGGCGCCGCGATGTCGGCCATATGTGTCTCTTCGGACATGTGGGCGGAGGCGTCGTACCCGGTGAACGTGTACTGCGCCATGAGGAGCCCGATCATGAAGACGAACCACGGCACGCCGAGGGTGGACTGGTTCTTGAAGGTGGTGAAGACGAACGACGCCGAGGCATGGTGGCTCGGAACGAAGAAGAGAACGGCGGCGATGACCAGGACACCGCCGATGTGCCACCACGCGCTCACGTCGGAGAGGAACGCCACGACGCTGACGCCGAACGTGTTGAGAAGCCCGTGGGCCACGAGCACGCAGGCGTAGACGGTGAGGACCCAGCCGAGCGTGTCGGGGAAGTTCGTCGTCATGTGGAGGAAGACGGTGAAGAAGGTGGCGAAGCCGTAGTCGATTCCCGCGGTGACGGCGACCTGGCCGAGGAGGTTGAACCATCCCGTGAACCAGCTCCAGGCACCTGAATTGTGCTCCGAGAGCTTGCCCGCCCAGAAGTAGAGCCCCCCTGCGGTCGGGTACGCCGAGGCGATCTCGGCCATCCCGAGCCCGACGATCAGCGTCATCACTCCGACGATGACCCAACCCCAGACGATGGCCACTGGGCCGCCGTAGGTCATTCCGAAGAAGTAGAGCGTGAGGCACCCCGAGAGCACGGAGATGATGGTGAAGGAGACGGCGAAGTTCGAGAACCCGCTCATCCGCCGGCGGAGCTCCTGCGCGTAGCCGAGGGTGTGCAGCTGGGCGACGTCGTCGCCGACGGCCTCGGGGTCTCCGCTCAACGGTTCCGTCGAAGTGGCCACTTGGTCCTCCCCGTTCCGGCACGGCTGATCGGCGCCGAGCCAATCCCGACCAAGATCGGAGCAGGGTTAAACAGCCGTGTCAAGCATTTGCGCCGGGCGCGCCAGGGCCCGGGCGCGGGAGGACGGCACCACTGGGGTGCCGCCCTCTCGCCTCCCCCCGGTCAAGACCGAAAGGTCAGGACATCTGAGCCAGGATCTTGGCCTTCTGGGCGTCGAACTCGGCCTCGGTGAGGATGCCCTGGTCCTTGAGCTGCGCCAGCTCTTTGAGCTTCGCGATCAGGTCGTCGGACGTGGGGGCGGCGGCCGCCGGCTCTGGCGGCGCGTAAGCCTCCTGCGGTTCGGCCGCAGCCTCCTGTTGCGCGTACTTGTTCTGCTGGTGTCGGTTCACTCCGCCCGCCACCGCGGTGGCGGTTCCGGCGATCACCGCTGTCCTCGCGACCGTCCGCATCACCGGACGTCGTCTCATCGGCATTTGGGTTTGCTCCTTCTCTCGTGACTGCTCAGGTCTCGGCCTGGAGGGCCGCGGCCAATTCGTTGAGTGCCGCCTCGACCAGGTCGGCCGGAATGCGGGCCGACTCCACGAGGACCCCGCCCGAGGCGCGCATGGCCTCGACCAGCGGCCTGGCCCAGAGGTCCTCCCACACGATGACCAGCGCCGAGTTGCCCTCGGGGAGGTTGGAGGCCACCAGGTCGAGGTCTTCCATGTTCACGAGTCCACCCACATCGCCATCGATTTCCCCGAACGCCGCCAGCTCCTCGAGCTGGTCGAACTCGAGGCTGATGGTGTCACCGGCTTCGTCCTTGCCGACGAAGACCAGGTCGAGGATGCGCACCGTGCCGTTGGCCACGAGCTTCTCGACCTCCGGGGCGATGTTCCCGTTGAATTGGTTGCCGGGGAAGGCCACCACGGTGTAGCTGACCGGTCCTAACGCCATCTGCGCCTCCTTGAAGTCGGTGAAATTCGGGGTTCGGGAAGGGCTCGGGTCAGCCGGCCAGGATCTTGGCCTTCTGGACGTCGAACTCCGCCTGGTCGATGACACCCTGCGTCTTCAGGTCCGCCAACTTGGAGAGCTGATCCGCCGCGCTGTCCCCGCCCGAGCCGGCCGCCTGCTTGACATAGGTGTCGAACGCCTTCTGCTGCTGGGCCGCCTCGGCCGCGGCGCGCTCGTGCATTTTGCCTCCCCGGGCGATGAGATACACGAAGACCCCGAGGAAGGGCAGGATGATGATGAAGATCACCCAGAGCGCCTTGGCCAAACCCCCGATGTCGTGGCTGCGGAAGATGTCGATGAAGACCGTGATCAGCAGCCAGATCCAGATGATGAAGAGGAAGAAGTAGAGCATCGTCAAGAAGGCGTCGAGGATGGGGTAGGTCGAGGCGAGCATTCAAGAATCTCCTTGTTTTCTGCGCGGCGATGCCGCCCGGTCAGGGTGCCGCGGCCCGTACATTGGCATCCGGCCTGGTCCGCGGACAGGGCCGAAAGTCATTTCTCCGCCTTCGATGCCCGTATCGGGGCGACCGCTCACAGCCCCTCCTCAGCGTGGAGGCGGCCGGTGCGGCACGCTTTGGCGAAGGCCTCGTAGTCCCGCTCGTTCTGGTCGGCGTAGGTCTCGGCGAAGTCGGCCAGCGCCTTGTCGAACGTGGCATTGGAGCCGAGGTACGACGCGATGGAGATGCGGTCGCTGGAGCGGGCATGGGCGCGGGCCAGCGTGCGGGCGCACAAGTCGGAGTAGACCCGCATCCCCTCGGGGATGGCCTTGTCCGCGTCGATCGAACCCTTCCAATCCTGGAGCTGGCGGATGTAGTAATCCCGCGGGACGCCGTCGATCCCCTCGACCCGTTGCCAGCCGAGGAATATGTCGCTGCTGGCCTGCATGAGACGTTGGCCCGCGACGACCCGGGCGCCGTGATTGGCGTATGTGCTCTTCTTGGTGAAGCGCTCGAGCACGGACGCCTCGGCCTCTTTCGCCTGCAAGAAGAGGATCTCGTCGTCCTTGCGTCCCTGCATCATGATGATCCAGGCCCGGGTGCCGACGCTGCCCACTCCGACCACCTTGCGGGCGACGCGGGCGAAGCTGTATTGCTCCAGCAGGTGGCGGCGGTCTGTCGGCAGCGTCTGGCGGTACTTGCGGATGAGGCCGTGGAAGAGGTCGACCATGGCCGCCCGCTCGACGTCGGGGAAGATCTCCTCTATGGGCACGACGAGCGGTGGTTCGCTCACGATGACGCGCTCGCCGTCGACCACCGTGGTCAGCTTGTCGACCGCCTTCATCGAATCCTTCGTCAGGGCCTTGGCGGCGAGCTTGCTGGCGGTGGCCGCCAGGCGGGCCTCGGCCTTCGACCCGGTCGCCGCGGCCTGTGTGTCCAGCAAGTGGATCAGCTCGTCGACCTCGACGTGCGAGTACCAGACCTCGAGGTTGGTCATGGCAGCCATGGCGCGCATCGTCTCGCGGTAGGCCTGGCCCAGGGTCAGCACGGCCTCCTTGCGGAGGCTCTTCGAGAAGCCGCGGACGCGGGCGGCGACCACGAAGCTCGCGGCGAGCCGCTTGACGTCCCACTCCCACGGGCCGGGCAGGGTCTCGTCGAAGTCGTTGCAGTCGAAAACCAGGGAGCGCTCGGGGGAGCCGAAGGCACCGAAATTGGAGAGGTGGGCGTCCCCGCACACCTGGGCGTTCAGACCGGAGCGCGGGGCGGTCGAAAGATCCGAGGCCATGATGAGCGCGGCCCCCCGGAAGAACGTGAACGGGGAGACGAGCATGCGGCCGTAACGGATCGGGACGAGCTCGGGCACCCTCGTCTTCGCCTGTTCCTCCAGCAGCGAGACCGGGTCGGACCGGTCGGGGCCGGCGTCGAAGCGGGCGTGGCTGTCGCGCGGGACCTTGGCCCGGGCCGCTTTCCCCTTGGCCCTGCTCTCGGCCGAGGTCAGGTGGGGCACGACCTTGGGAGCGGTCTTGTCCGCGGGCGATGCCACCTCGTCTACGACCATGTCTGACTTCCTCCCCACTGCACCTGCAAGCAACCGAGGTTAATGCGGCGGCCGGGGCGATGCGTCTTGAGGGAGATTGCCTTTCGCACCGTGTCGGCGGGGACCACAATGGCCCCAAGTGAACGAGACCGGTGAGGCGGTGCAGTGACATTGGATTACGAGGGCCGAGGTCGACCGGGGGAGGGCGGCAAAGCAGGGCCAATCGCCGCGCCCACCGACGAACCGGGTGCCGACTCCGCACCGCCTGAGAGCTCCGCCAACGCTGAGAGCAACGGAGATCCCGCCCCGCCCGAGAAGCGTCACGAAGGCGTGCTGGGGACCGTCGCCCGGCTGGTCAGGCTCATTCAGTCCAGCGACGAGAAAGCCGTGGAGGACGCCGTCCTCACGTTGAGCCGCTCCCGCCGTTGGCTGGCGCCGCTGGCCTTGATCGTCGGCGCCTTCCTCATGCTGTTCCAGGGGCTCAAGCTCCTCTTCACCAACTGGCGGTTGACCATTGTGCAGGTCCTGCCGGCCATGTGGATCTGGGTCGCCATGCTCGACGTCAAGCTGCACGTGCTGCACGGAAAGCAGTTCCACATCGTGCGCGGTCCGATCCTGATTCCGCTCGCGCTGGCGGTCACCGCGCTCACGGCGGGGAGCTTCTTCCTCAACGGCGTCTTCGCCTTTGCCATCACCGCCCCGGACACCCCCGAGATCCGCCCGGCCTTCCGCCAGGCGCGGAGCCATCTGAACGTGATCCTGGCGTGGGGCGTCGGCGTGGGCCTCGCGCTCTCGTACTCGTCGCTCATCTCGGCCCGGTGGGGGACGTTCTCGTTCGTGCTCGCCCAGGGGATCGTGGTCGGCATCATGATGTTCTGCTACATCGCCGTGCCCTCGCGGATCGTCGGCATGCCGACGAAGTTGGGATCCCGCCACGACAAATTGGCGGCAACGGCGGTCGGCGGCGCCGTCGGCGCCGTGATCTGCTCGCCGCCGTACCTGCTGGGCCGGCTCGGCATCCTCATGCTCGGGTGGCGCTACTTCTTCTGGCTCGGCGTCGTGCTGATCGTGATCGGCGTGGCCCTCCAGACCGGGGTGACAAGCGCGGTGAAGGCCGTCAAGATGTCGGTGAAGTTGGTCGGGGACCCGACGGTAGCCAGCAGCGACGCCTGAGCCGGCGCCCCGACTGGCCGCACGAACGCAGGGAGGCCCCAGTGCCGGCGACGATCGAATGGTTCGGGACGGCCACCTTTCGCATCCGCGCCGCAGGGCTGACGCTCTTCTTCGACTCCTACCTCGACCGCCTGCCCGGACTGGAGCCCGTCGGTCTGTCGACGGCGGAAGTGTCCGAGGCCCACTTCGTGTTCGTGAGCCACGCCCACTTCGACCATCTCGCCGGCGCCGACGTCATCGCTCTCGGGACGGGGGCCACGGTCGTGGCTTCGCCCGAGTCGGCGCGCTGCCTGCCGCGCCTGCGGGGTCCCCGAAGACCAGTTGCTCGTCGTCACGGGGGGAGAGACCGTCCACTGCGGACCGTCCGTCCGGGTCCGGGTGCTGCCGTCGCTTCACTCGTGCCTCTTCGCGCACTGACCCCGATAGTTCGGTCCCGTGCCTCGGCGACCTCGGCGTGAGTGCGCAGGAGCGGGCCGCCTCCGTCGCTGCCCTGTTCGACCTCATGGCGGCGGCACCGGACCCCGCCGGGGCCGCATTCCGCGCCATGAACGAGCGGTGCTCCCGCCACGACGGCGGGCAGCTGGCCTACTTCCTCAGCACCGGTGACGGCTCGGTCCTCGTCTCCGCGAGCGCGGGCTACTGGCGTGGCCTCTTCACGGGGTTGCGGCCCCATGTCGCCCTGCTCTCCCTGGGCGGCCGGCCCAACGTGGACGGCGAGCCCTACCAGGGATCGAACGCGCAGTACGCGCTCGAGCAGGTGCAGCTGCTACGCCCGGCGCGGATTGCCTTCTGCCACCACGACCCGCTCTTCCCGGGTGTGCCCGGCGTCGACATCGGCCCGGCCGCCGCGGCGGTGCGGGACACCGCGTCGGGCGCGGACTACTTCGCACTCGAGTACGCCACGGCGCGTCCACTCTTCGCCCGAGCCGTGAGTTCGCGGCGAACCTTCGTCTAGCCCCCAGGCCAGGGCACCCAGGTGCCGCCCTCGACCGTGACGTTGCTCGTTTGGTCCAAGGTCCCGAGTGAGCCGTAGCCGGCCACCGTGTCGGAGTCGAAGTCGAGCGACGTCGTATCCACCGCGTGGTAGACGGGCTCGTGCGCCGTGCCGAACGGGAAGAGCAGTAACGAGTTCTCTATCTTGACCGTGCCGCCGGTCGACTGTACGCAGGACACGTAGGCACTCGCGCCGCACCGCAACGTGTCGTCGAGAAAGAGGAAGGGCCCGCGCGGCTTGGGCGACGCCGGGATGTCCTGGACGTAGATGGCGTCTCCCCCCTCCTCGTCGAGCATCGTGCAGTTCTCGACCGTGATGTTCTTGGTGCGACCGCCGCCCCCGGCACCACCGTTGGCGAAGAAAAGCGCGCCGGCCACGTCCGCCGTGCATCCGTCGATGGTGACGTCGGCCACGCCCTCGTTCCGTTGATCGGCTTCCACGTCGAAGTCGTTGATCCCCACCCGCGCCAAGTGCACGCCCGATATCGACACGTCCTCGGCTCCACCGAAGGAGATGCCCGTCCTTCCCGCGCCATCGACGAACACGTCGGTGACGGTGATATTGGTGGAAGGCCGGATGATGTGACCTGAGTCGTCCTGCGCACCCCGCAGCACGCTCAACTCGACGCCGTCGCCCCAGACGTTGTGGACGAACACCCCCGCGACCGTCAGCGCGTTCACCCCGTCGGACCGGATCGCTGCCTCGAACGCGCCGGGCGGATAGAAGCTTCCCGATACGTCGTTACCGGTGACGACGAGATTCTCTAGCGTGATGTTCGAACCCCCGATCAGCCAGAACACCGCGTGCATCTCCTTTGGGCTGGCACCCGGCACCGGAGTGGTCTCGTCCTCCCAGGTCCCACCCGAGATAGTGAGTTCGAAGGCCGAGTGGAGCGTGAGCCCCCCGTCCACGAGGTAGCACGCTCGGGGGGGCGCCACCACCACCGTGCCGGGTCCCAGGCTGTTTAGCCAGTGTCCCATCGCCCACGACACGTTCCGTGAGCAGTCGGATGCGATCGTCGGGGGCGGCGATACCTGGTTGCGATAGTCCACCACGAGTGCCTCGATCGCTCGCGGCCCGATGTGGGCCTCGGCGCGACCGCCCGACGACGACCACCCCGTCGCTGCCGCCGGCCCGACCCTGCCTGGCACGGCGCGCGACAGGCCCCACGGCACGAGGGCCGCGACTGCGAGAGCAATCGCCGACAGGCGGGCGAACCCGAACGGAGCTCGACCCAGCATTTAACGTTACGTTACCGACATTTACATGTCGCGTGAACCGTGCCGAATGGCCCCTTTGCGATTCTCACGTGTGCGCATTGCACCCGGCCCGTCGTGCGTGGGCGAGCCAAGAACCCCGCGTCACACCTCAGCCCGTTCGAAGTCTCCTGGTCTCGGAACCGACCCGGCGCCGCCGGATCCCGGCGTGGGTGTCGCGCAGGAGCTGTGCCGTCTCCTTGGACGTGAGCGCCATTCCGATGCCGAGCGGGATGCTCGACGTGGTGCCGCTACGGCACTCGGGCACTCGACCACCCAGGCGCCGTCGGCTCTCCGAGCAGGCGGGGGACCGGGCGGCAGCGTTTACTCTCGACGTCATGGCACCGCTGGCATCACCCGATGCCTACCTCGAGCGCATCGGTCTGGCCAAGGTTTCACACCCGGGCCTGACCGAGGTCCACCGCGCCCATGCGACCACGATTCCCTTCGAGAACTTCGACTCCTATGCCGGCCGACCGGTCTCGCTCCAGAGTGCGGACGTGGAGGACAAGCTGGTCACACGCCGACGAGGCGGGTACTGCTTCGAGCACAACCTCCTCCTGCGTGCCGCGCTGGAGTCCCTCGGGACCACCCGGGTGGAACCCATGCTGGCCCGGGTGCGGCTGAGCCCCCCGGAGTCACGCGCCCTCAACCATCTCCTGCTGCGCGTGAGCGACGACCACGGCACGTGGCTGGCCGACGTCGGCTTCGGCGGCGGGGGCCTCCTCGACCCCCTCCCCTTCGAGCCCGGTCCCGAGGTGGAGCAGTCCGGCTGGGCGTACCGCCTGGTCGAGGACGGACCCGAGCTCGTCCTCCAGTCGCTGACCGACGGGCAGTGGACCGACCTCTACGGCTTCGTGCCGGAGCCGGCCCCGTTCATCGACATTCAGGTCAACAACTGGTACACCGCCACGCACCCCGAGTCGAGCTTCGTGACCGGGATCATGACGGGTCTGCGGCTCCCGGATCGCTGCCTGTCCCTGTTCGTCTCGGACCGGCCCGTCCTCGTCGAACGGCCCGTGGGGGGTCCGTCTGCCGTGAGCGAGCTGGAGCTCGCCGACGTGCCCGGATTGCTGGCTGATCGCTTCGGGATCTCGGGTGTCACGATCGGACCCGATGGACGTCTTGTGCTCGTGGAGCCCGTCGGCTGAACGTCTCCTGTCTCCCTCCCCCGCCCCTACCCCGTCGCCAGCGCGGGCGCGGAACCGCCGTCGTCGCGGCGCGGTGGCCCGTAGCGGGTGCGGAACGCGACGTACGCCACCGGACCGGCCGCCACCGGAAGCCAGTACGAGATGATCCGGTACGTGAGCGTCGCCAGCACGGCCTGGCCGGTGGGGATCCCCGCCAGGATGAGCAGCGCGCTCAGGCCGGCCTCGACGATGCCGAGCCCACCCGGGGTGATCGGGACCAGGGCGAGCAGACCGGCCACGGCGTAGGCGAGCAGCACCAGCGACGGGTTGGGCCGCACCCCGGTCGCCCGGATCGCCGCCAGCAGGGTCAGGTAGTCGAATGCCAGCCGCCCGCTGGAGAGCAGCAGCGCCGCCTTCCACCGTTGGCCCAGCACGTCGCGGATCCGGTTGCGCTCGTAGACGAGCCGATCCTCGAGGCCGGTCATCGGCTCGCTCTTGCGCTTCCAGCGGTTACGAACGGCCTCGACCACCCGGCCGGCCCACCGGATAGGCCGGTCCGTCATGAGGACGGCCGCGCCGAACCCGGCGAACAGCACGAACCCGACCAGGCCGAGGAGCGCGGCGTGCTCGAGCCCGCGGTCGATCGGCGTCCCCGCCACGATCGCCGGCAGCACGAAGACGGGCAGCGCCAGCAGCCCAGCCACGCCCAGCAAGGAGAACGCGGTGAGGCCCCCGACGGCAGTCGCCGTGTCGTTCCCGGACGCGGCCAGCATGCGGAACTGCGTCGCCGCACCCACGGCGGCGCCACCGGGCACCACCAGGCTGATGGCGTTCCCGGCGAGCTGGGATGTCGCCACCGAGAACCAGGCCTTGGTGCGCAGCGCGATGCGCTGGAGGGCGATGGTGCACGTGAAGTGCGCCACCTGCGCCGCCACGGCGACCGCGAACCAGACCAGCTGCAGGTTCGCCAACTCGGGCCATGACGCGAAGACCTCGGTCAGGCTCGGAAAGACGAGGTAGATGGTGACCCCGGCCGCGACCGCCATGACCACCTTCTTGGCGATGGACTTCCACGGGAGCGGCGAAGCGACGTCCGCCTCGATGCGGGTCGCCAGCCGCTGCGACATGGCGTCGTCGCCGCCACGAATGGGCTCCGGTTCAGCCATGCAGCACCGGCGGCATCATCCCACCGGCGCCGGCGGGCCGCGGTCAGGTCAGGATCTTCGCCTTCTGCGCCTCGAACTCGGCGTCGGTGATGACGCCCTGCGACTTGAGGTCGGCCAGCTTCGAGAGCTGCGAGGCGGTGTCGTCCCCCGACCCCGCCGTCTCGCGCACGTACGAGTCGAAGGCCTGCTGCTGTTGCGCCGCCTCGTTCATCCTGCGCTCAGCCATCTTGCCGCCCCGTGCGATCAGGTACACGAAGACCCCGAGGAAGGGCAGGATGATGACGAAGATGACCCAGAGTGCCTTGGCCCCGCCCCCGATGTCGTGGCTGCGGAAGATGTCCATGAACACCATGATTAACAGCCAGATCCAGATGACGAAGAGGAAGAAGTACAGCATGGTCAGGAAGAAATCGAGAATCGGATATTGATAGGTCGCAGCAAGCATCTAGGTGAGACTCCCCGAAATCAGTCGCATGGCAACGTGCCATCGCGAGGCCATCCCCTCGAATCACATGTCTAGTCGCTGCCGCGCGGCGAACGTGGGATTTCCCCCGTCTTCCTCCGAACCAGCGAGGGCGCGGCGACGATGAACCACGGCCTCGACATCGCGGTGCTCGCCGTGGTCTCCGGCTGCGTGCTGGCCTGGAGCCTCGTCTCGGCGCGCCTGGAGCGCTGGGACGTCTCCGCACCCATCGCGTTCGTGGGGCTGGGGGTCCTGGTCACTCACGGCCCGACGGCGATGGTCCACCTCCAGCTCGGTTCCACGGAAATCCGCTCGCTGGCCGAGCTCACCCTGGCGCTCGTGCTCTTCGCCGACGCGTCGCGGGTCAACGTGCACCAGCTCCGCGCCTCGGCCGCCCTCCCGACCCGCCTCCTCGCCGTCGGGTTGCCGCTCACCATCGCCGCGGGGGCGGCCACGGCGTGGCTCCTCTTCGGCAGCAGCGGGGTCTGGGTGGCCGCCGCCATCGGCGCCATCGTCGCGCCCACCGACGCCGCCCTGGGCGCCTCGGTGATGCAGGACGAGCGCGTCCCCGCCGGCGTGCGCCGGCTCATCAACGTCGAGAGCGGGCTCAACGACGGCATCGCGACGCCGTTCGTCAACCTCTTCCTGGCCGCGGCGGCCACGACCGAGGCGGTCCACGGAGCGTCCAGCGTCGCGACCGCTGTGGCCGAGCTCGTCGGCGGTGTCGCGCTGGGCCTCGGCGTGGGCGTCACGGGCGCCGTCCTCCTCGCCGTGTCGCGGCGCCACCGGTGGAGCTCGCCGGGGTTCCGCCCACTGGCGATCGCCGCGTTGGCGCTCTTCGCCTACGCCGCGGCGCTCGTCGCGGGGACCAACGGCTTCGTCGCCGCCTTCGTCGCCGGTATGGCCTTCGGCACCGCGGACCACCACAACGACGAAGCCGCCCTGCAGTTCACGGAGGAGGTGAGCCTCCTGCTCTCCATGCTCGTCTGGTTCGGCTTCGGCGCGGTCATGCTGGTGCCGGGCCTGGAGGACGCCGGGTGGAGGGACGTCGTGTTCGCACTGCTCGCCCTCACCGTGTTGCGGATGGGCCCCGTCGCGCTCGCCCTCGCCGGATCCGGCTTGGACCGGGCCACGGTGGCCTTCGTCGGATGGTTCGGGCCGCGGGGCCTGGCCTCGGTGGTCTTCGGTCTCATCGCGGTCGACTCCCTCGCTCCGGAGGAGTCGCGGGTCGTGTTGGCGGCGGTGACGGTCACGGTCGCCCTGAGCGTGCTGCTGCACGGCGTCTCGGCGTCGCCCCTCGCGTCGCGCTACGGCACGTACGCCACCCGACTCCGGGCCACGGGAACCGAGCCCGGCGACATCCCTCCCGTCTCCACGCGATCGATGCGGTCCCGTCGATCTACGGCGGGACCGCCCAGCGTCGCCTCGGACTGAGCGAATAAGGAGGGTGCCCTGACGCGCTCGTGTTCCGCGGAACGTCGCCTGCTCGGCTACCGGATGGCGAAGATCTCGGATGCCCAACCCGTCTCGACTCTTTCCGGTGCAATTTGCACCTGCTTTGCGTATAGTCGCCTGGGCACGAGTCCCAGAACAGGGATGCGAACGGAGGCTCCGCCGGGAGACGAGTGCGTCACCGGGGAAGCGAGGGGAGGCGGGCGATGCGAAAGTTGTTGGCACTTGGAGGTGCGGTGGGCCTGGCGGTCGTGGGGCTCATGGGGGTCAGCACCACACCGGCTCCGGCCAAGTCCCCACGAGTCGCCAAAGTGGCTGTGGCGCGGCCGCTGGCCTATACGGTTCCCGTCGCGTTCGCCCAACCGCCGACGACGCGTCAGTGTCAGCGGACCACCGGCCTGGCCTGCTACTCGCCCAACCAGATTGAGGCCGCCTACGACATGGGTCCCCTCTACCAAAAGGGGCTGACGGGCACCGGCCAGACGATCGTGTTGGTCGACTCCTTCGGGTCGCCCACCATCACCTCGGACCTGAAGACCTTCGACACGAGCTTCAACCTGCCGGCACCACCGTCGTTCCAGATCATTCAGCCGGTCGGTGCGGTCCCTCCGTTCGACCCCTCCAACGCCTCCATGGTCGGATGGGCGGAGGAGACGTCGCTCGATGTCGAGTACTCCCACGCCATGGCGCCGGGGGCCAACATCCTCTTGGTGGAGACACCGGTGGCCGAGACCGAGGGCGTCCAGGGGTTCCCCCAGATCATCGCCGCCGAGAACTACGTGATCAACCACGACCTGGCCAGCGTCATCTCCCAGAGCTTCGCGGCGACCGAGCAGACGTTCCACAGCGCCCAGGCGCTCCTCGACCTCCGGAGCGCGTACTCCAACGCCGTCCAGAACCACGTGACCGTGCTGGCCGGCACGGGTGACACGGGGAGCGCCGGCTACTCCAACAAGGCGGGGACACTTCTCTACACGTCCCCGGTCGTGAGTTGGCCGGCCTCGGACCCCCTCGTCACTGCCATTGGCGGCACGCAGCTGCACCTCAAAGCCGATGGGCAGCGGACGTCGCCCGACAACGTGTGGAACGACACCAACCAGCTCGGCTCGCCGGCCGCTGGTTCGGGCGGGACGTCCATCATCTTCGGCCGCCCCACCTACCAGAACTCGGTGAAGAGCGTGGTGGGTAGCCAGCGCGGCGTGCCGGACCTCTCCATGAGCGCGGCGGTGAACGGTGGCGTGCTCGTGTACCTGGGCTTCGGTGGCATCCCTGGGCCCGGCTTCTACATCATCGGCGGCACCAGCGAGGCGACTCCCGAATTCTCCGGAGTAGTGGCCGTTGCCGACCAGGCGGCCGGGCACCGGCTCGGCTTCTTGAACCCGACCCTCTACGCCTTGGCGGCTGAGGGTGCGCCGGGACTGTCCGACATAACCATCGGCAACAATGCGGTCACCTTCATGCAGCAGGGAAAGACCTACACCGTCCCGGGTTACCTGGCCGGGACCGGCTACGACCTGGCCAGCGGGCTCGGCACGGTCGACGGGGCCAAGCTCGTACCGGAGTTGGCGGCCGGCTGAGATCGATAGCGGGGAGTCCCTACACGACCTCGATGCGAAAGCGAGATCGCACCGCCTCACCCACCTGCCTGATATGCGACGCATTCGAAGTGACGACCACGTCGTCGCGTCGCCGGTGTGCCCCCTCGACCACGGCGACATCGACGATGTCGTCGATCCCGGATCGACCGACCAGCTCTCCTACCTTGCGCGCCCGGGCTGCGGTCATGTCCTCCAGTTCGCAGCCGACGAGCATCCGAGACAGGCTTGCCTGCCGCCGTCCTCCCCTCCAGGCCGCGCCGAGGACCGGAGCCGGGACGAGGGGGACGACCTCTTCCATGAGAAAGCCAGCGTGCAAAGACCACATGCGCCGGTCGTTGCGTTCACCCGCGATGAGCGCCCCAGTGTCGTAGGTGACGCCGGGCACGGTTACGCCGGTCGGGCCTGCCGGCGGGGACGCCCGAGGAGATCACGCGCTCTTGCCCGGCCTTCGGCCAGCTCGGCCTCGCTCAACGGTCCGTGGTCACGCTCCCAGGCGGCCACCCCGCGCCAACCCGCCTCGAGGCGAAGTCGGTGTGAAGCGGTCTCGGCGACCCAGGCGCTGAAGGAGGTTCCCGCCTCGGCGGCCGCCTCGTCGATCGCGTGGGCCAGTTCCGGGGGAAACGACACGGAACGTTTGTCTCTTTGCGCCACGGGCAAACGGTAGTACAGGTGGTAGGACAGTTTCGCGCCACCCGGCCTACGCCGGGACGGGGAGATACCCTGACCGGGCCATGAACGAGCCCGTGCCGCCGGCGACGGCAACGCCGGTCGCCGCGCCGCCGGTCACCTCCGTCGACGAGGCCA
This sequence comes from uncultured Acidimicrobiaceae bacterium, assembly GCA_963767195.1. GTDB lineage: Bacteria > Actinomycetota > Acidimicrobiia > Acidimicrobiales > RAAP-2 > Bog-473. Next base: position 311,842 of record CAVYDA010000006.1, read on the forward strand.
TCGCCCGCATGAAGCAGATCGACGCGTCCCTCCCCGCCGCCGACGGCGTGGCGTGCTTCAACCGCATGTACCTCGAGGTGACCGAGAACGTGAACCGCCACATCACCCAGGGCTTCTATGCCGATCCCGAGTTCCTCAGCACCCTCGACGTCGAGTTTGCCAACGTCTACTTCGCCGCGGTCGACGCGATGGGCGGTCCCGCCGACGCGTTCCCCGAGGCGTGGAAGCCGCTTCTCTCGGACAGGGCGAAGGAGGGGATCTACCCGATTCAGTTCGCGCTGGCCGGCATGAATGCGCACATCAACCACGACCTTCCCGTCGCGCTCGTCGAGACCTGCGTCAAGCTCGGCACCGCCCCCGACGCCGGGACACACCACGCGGACTACCAGAAGGTCGACGTCCTGCTCGATGCGGCAGAGCAATCCATCCGGGAGTCGTTCGAGTCCGGCGTCGTGCTGGCCGTCGACCGCCGCGCTCGCCTCGTGCTGGACCTCGTGGACAACTGGAGCATGAACAAGGCTCGCGACGCCGCCTGGGCGAGCAGCCTCGCGCTGTGGCAGTGCCGCGGCGACGCCGCCGTCGAGAGCGCCCTGGCCGACAGCCTGGCCGGAACCGTGGCCATGGCGAGCCACTTCCTGCTCGTCGCGCCCGAGCCGGTGAGCGGAACGGTGACGGGCACCGTGACCCAGGCCGCGGCCGCGGGCCTGGCTTTCTGCGACCGGATCTGGCGGTCGGCCGAGGGCATCTGGCGCGGCTAGTCCCGTCCCGCTCAATCCCCCACAATCCCGTTCCGAATGCATCCGTGCGCCGCTGTGGGACACGGCAGTTCCCCCCGCCGCGAACCGTGACCTCCCGCCATCGGGCAACATGGGGCCCCATGCGAACCCGAACCCTCTCTCTCGCCATGCTCGGTTGCGCCTTTGCCACCGCGCTCGGCGCCGCCGTCGTAGCCGGCCCCGCCCAGGCGAGCACGCCCTCGACTCCCACCTATTACGTGTCGGTCGGCGACTCCTACTCGGTCGGGTACCAGCCGGGCAAAGGCGCCACGGCCGGCTACACCGGCTATGTGGCCGGCAAGACCCACCTGAAGCTGGTCAATTTCGGCTGCGGCGGTGCGACCACCACCTCCATCCTTCAGACGGTCGGCTGCCCCGACGTCCTGCCCCACACGGCCGGCGTCATGACCTACCCCACGACCACGCAGATCGCCGCGGCCGACGCGTTCATCGCGGCGAACAAGGGCCACATCGGGCTCATCACGGTCACGATCGGTGGCAACGACGTGACGGGCTGCGCGACGCAGGCCAATCCGTTGACCTGCGTGGAGACCGCCGTCAAGAGCATCGACACCAACGTCACGACGTTGGCCGCCGACCTGCGCAACGCCGCGGGGCCGACCGTCCGGATCATCGGCTCGACCTATCCCGACGTGATCCTCGGGAGCTACGTCTACCCCAAGCACCCGCCGGCCGCATCGTCGGTCGCGCTGGCCAAGGCCTCGGTGGTCGCCTTCAAGACCTTGATCAACCCGGCGTTGGCCAAGTCGTACGCCAGCGCGAAGGCCTCCTTCGTCGACGTGACCGCGGCCACCGGTGCGTACAAGCCCTTGAGCAAGGAGACCAAGTCCAAGTCCAAGAACGGAAAGAAGAAGACGTACGCGTCCCTTCCCGTCGCCGTGAGCCGGGTCTGCAGGCTGACCTGGTACTGCACGAAGGGCGACATCCACGCCACGACCAAGGGTTACGACCTGATCGGCAAGCTGATCGTGAAGAAGGACGCCGCCCTGAAGAAGGCCGCCTGAGCCCGAGTGTCTGACCGGCGACCGAGCGGCAGCACCGACCGCCGGCGCCCGCCCCCCGGGGCCGCCTTACGGGTGCTCCTCGAGCGCCTTCACCAGCAACCGCCGGAACGTCTCGCGCTCCGACGAGCTCAGCCCGCTCAGGATCTCGTCCTCGATGCTCCCCTGCGCCAGCTCGGCCCGCTCGAGCGCCTCGAGTCCGGCGTCGGTGATGTCGACGCGGTGGCGCCGCCGGTCCGTCGGGTCGCGACGGCGCTCGGCGTAGTCGAGGTCCTCCAGGTCGTTGAGCACCAGGACCCCGGTGTTCGAGTCCATCGACAAGTCCTCGGTCATCGTCTGCTGCGACGCGCCGCGATGGTCCCGCAGGTAGGCGAGCACGACCATGTTGCGCAGGTTCATGCCCACCAGATCGACCGAGCTGCGCAGGAAGACGGCCCGGGACAGCCTGGTGAGCAGGACGATCGTTCCCGTGGAGGATCCTGGTGGATCCGTCATGTTCTCAAGATAGTCCCGAAGTCATGACGATCGGCGAACCGCTCGACGCTCCCCTTCACCGGCCAACCTTCACCTGCAATTAGGCGTTCACAACTGTGGCCGGGGGCAGGAGAGGCGACGTCACGGTCCACGGATTCGCAAGGGCTATCGGCGAATGAGGTCCCGTCGGGTCGGCGAGCACGACGGCGATACCGGAAGCCGTACTGCCGTCGAGCGGCTGCAGCACCTTTCCGGGGACCGCCGCGCACGAGATCGTGAAGTTGGTGGGGTCCTCGACGCCGATCTCTGGGGGAGTGAACGTCCAGCGCTGAAGATCCGGGTGTTGCGGACCCAGCGAGCCCGGCGCGTACTTCACATCCTGCTTGATCCCCGGCGTTGCCCCGGGGGCGGTCAGGACGTCCGCGGGTGCATCCGCGGTCACGTAGAGTCCCGCGAACGTCCGGATGTAGACGAAGCCGTCGCCGGCGTCTTCGAACCGGAAATTCTGCGTCTGCGCGTCCGTGACGACGGGCGAGGCCTGCCAGAGTGCCGTTCCGATGGCCGTACTGGCGGCTTGCACGTCGAGGTTCATGTGCGAGGCGACGCACACCAGCGTGTACGGGATGAACGGGCGGAACCGGTCTGGCCGCATCTGGTCGTCCAGGATCTCGGACAGATCATGGGCTGCCTCGTACCTCGCTCCCATGTACGGAGGGTTGTCGCTCATGAACCGTCGAGCGATCGTCTTCAGGATGGAGGTGTGGTCGAAGTGCAGCGAGTCCGAACCGAAGACGCTGCCGCCTTTGACCCACGGCGAGACCACGAAGCACGGGACGCGCACGCCGGTCGTCGGGAGCATCTCAGGGGAGTCCTTGACCGCCGGGACCGGCGGTACGTGGTCGTAGAACCCGCCGTGCTCGTCGTAGATGATGAGGAGCAGCGTCTGCTCCCACTTCGGACCGGCGACGAGTGCCTCGACCAGAGTGCGGATGAACGGCTGGCTGTTGCGGATGTCCGAAGGAGGCTCGTCGCAGAAGCTGCCCGGCGGATAGTCCACGAAGTGGGGGTCGACGAAGGACACGGAAGGCAGGTTTCCCGACTCCGCCGACGCCACGAAGCCGATCTTCGGATCGTCGTAGTCGACGACGTTCTCCGAGTCGAAGGTATGACGTTCGAAGAAGCGGAGGAAGCTGTAGGAGTGCTCGAAATATGTCCAGGAGACCTTCTGTTCGCTCAAGTGCTCGAAGATCGTGTCCGTGAGCACGGGGCGCATCGGGCTCGAATTCTTGTACTCCCAGGCGCCCCAGGGATCGATGTTCGGCCTCCCGGTGAGCGTGTAGAAGCGGTTCGGGAACGTCGGCCCCGGATGCGAACAGAACCACCGGTTGCCGATGGCGAAATCACGCGCCAGCGAGTCGTAGGTGGGAACGTTGTCCGCCCCGTGATAGCCCATCACGCGCTGGGCCGTCGCCGGACCGCACTCGTCGGCCTGGGCCTGGACGAAGCCGTCCATGCTCCCGCCGTCGACCTGGACCACGACGCGCTCGGCACTGTTGGGCGGCCCGGGCGCAAAGATCGTGTCGCCCGTCGCGAAGCGGAAGGATGGGATCTTCCGCCCGTTGTACATGTTGAACTCGCCGCCTTTGAGGCCGTCAACGTCGTCTCGGTTCATGCCGCCCTTCTCGAAGGGCAGGCTCAGATACCCCAGCATGTGGTCGAAGGACCGGTTCTCCTGCATCAGGACCACGATGTGCTCGATGTTCGTCAACCGGCCGGGCGGAAGCGTCTCCGGCCAATCGGCCGGGGCCTCATAGACGAAGGTCTTCTCCGGGGTGATGTAGTCGAGGCTCAGAACGTCGTTGTCGACGGTGACCCCGACCAGCGTGCACGGGCTGGGGTAGGGCTGCAGCTCCGAGTTCCCGCTGGCGATGACACTCCCCATCAGCCACGAGCTGGCCATCGCGTTGAGCGAATCCCGTGTTGTCACCTTCGTGATGGAGTCGGCACTGCTGAGGTGGTTGAAGATTCCTTCCCGGATCCTCTTCTGAATCGCGCCGGTAAAGTCCGAATCAGAGTCGAAGGTGACGTGGAGCACCTGACCGATCAGATCTGTCCTGAAGCGGTCCGGATCGCCGGTGACCCCGCTGACGGGCTGTCCCAAGAAGGTCCCGCTCACGTTGTAGAGGGGGGGACCTGGCTGCTCGATTGCTGGGTGTACGTGAAGCCGTTGATGTCGTCCACCCAGCCCATGAGGTCGACGGCACCGGTCGGCTGGTGGTAGCGGAGCGTGAGCCTGATCCTGACCTCGAGCTCGGTGATGTCGAGGGAAGTGGACCCGGTGACCTCGGTCGGACCGCCCGTCTCGAACTGAACATCCAGCGTGAACGGTGTCTGGCTGTCGCCCGGGTTGAGGCTGAGAGCGAGGGACTGGCACGTTGATGTCGTTGAGGTGAACCCCGAGCCCGAACCACGTGGTGAACTGTCCCAGCTCGGACACGTTGTGCGCGTAGGTCGTACCCATCGGGACACCAGGACCGAGAAGCGATGCGTCCGGGGACGGAGGATCGTTGACGATGAACTGGAGATCGACGAACGACGGCGGTATGGCGTCCCCGTATTGCGTCGCGCTGTCGACCTTGATCTTGATGATCGGATCCGGACTCCCGAGCGTCTGCCGGCTGTTGAGCAATTCCTGGAGCTTCTGCCCGACGAAGTCGAGCGAGATCGTCTTGTTACGCGGGACCGGTGCGGAGCTCAGCGGAGGGTACGGATAGGAGAGTGTGGGAAAGGCGCGTCCGTTGTAGACCCCCATGTGCTTGTGATGATCCTGATCGATCACGACTCCGGACACCGTCCACGAATAGGGCTGGTCCTGGCCGAAGAAGAACGTCACGCGGTAGTCGAAGATCCACTGGTCCGTGTCGGCGACGATGTCGATGAAGACGATCGGCAGGACCATGTCCCGCAGGAAAATGGCATTGGAGGCGAGCGGAAGATCGAAGCGTTTGTAGGTATCCCCGGAATCGGGGAACGTCTCGCCCGGCGCGACGTTGTTGACGACCGAGATGTCCTGGCTCGCGGTCGCGCTCAGACGGTTGACGATGTGGATGCCGAGCCCGGTGTCGTTGTTCTTGTCGTCGTCGTGCGTGTTGAATTCGATCGTGACGCCGGTCAGGACGGAATCCGTGACCGGTATGGTGCGAGGCGGAATGGGCTGAACCTCGGAGCATATGCCGTAGTAGTTTCGGTTGTCCTGGTCGAGAACGAGCCCGGTGAGTCCCTCGATGTTCGAACTGAACGGAGGGAGCACCGTCCCGTCGTCCAGGGTGATGGTCATGGTGTAGTCGAACTTCCAGGTGTCGCTGTCCTTCGCGAGGATGTGGATGTTCACCGCCGGAAGCAGAAGCTCTTCGAGCGGTATCGGTCTTGAACGCAACCTGATAAAGACCCGGTGCGTCGAGTTGTTCCCGAAACCCTGCCCCTCGCTCGCATTGATGGCGCATCCGAGGTAGGGGTTCGTGCTGAACCAATCGGCGTCGTGGTCCTGGTAGGACTGGAGATTGGCCACGAAGGTGGAGGCTCCCACGAAACCCGACGAGTCGTTGCTGCGGTTCGTGACGAAGATGTGGAGCACGGAGTCGTCGTTCAGGTCGTCGTTGTAGGTCTGAAAGTCCATGGCGATCGACTGGACGACCGGGCCACTGTGGTAACCGAAGTCGGCGAGCACGAAGCTCGCGGCTTGAAAAGTTCCGTCCCCGTTGCTCAGGGCGATCCACACACCCGCGTCGCCGAAGCCGATGATGTCCGCTTTGCTGTCGCCGTTCAGATCGGCGAGGTAGCGGGGATGCGAGTGGCACCCGCCAGCCCTGGTTGTAGGAGAACCCGTCGAGGACGAGCCGTGCACCGCCATCTCCGGTGACCGAGACCCAGACGCCGTCGTCGCCGAAGCCGACCAGATCGGCCTTTCCGTCGCCGGTCACGTCGGCGGCGAAGCGGGGATGGTTCTCAATGCGCCAGCCGTCGTTGTAGCCCATGGCGGCGAGGATGAACGTGGCCGCGGCGAAGGTGCCGTCGCCGTTGCTCATGGCGGCATAGACCCCCGCGTCGCCGAAACCGATGATGTCGGCGCGGCCATCGCCGTTGAGGTCACCCATGATCCGCAGATGCTTGGTCCCGTCCCAACCCAGAGCCGGGTCGAAGTCGGCGAGCACCAGTTTCGGTGGTTGGAAGGTGCCGTCGCCGTTGCCCAAGGCGGTCCACACACCGTCGTTCCCGAACCCGACCAGGTCGGCCTTCCCGTCCCCCGTCAGGTCCACCACGTAGCGCGGGTTCTGATCGACCCGCCAGCCCTGGTTGTAGCCCAGGTCCGCCACCACGAACTTCGGCGCTTGGAATGTGCCGTCGCCGTTGCCCAAGGCGGTCCACACACCGTCGCTCCCGAAGCCGACGAGGTCCGCCTTCCCGTCTCCGGTGATGTCGACCACGAATCTTGGATGCTGATCGACGCGCCAGCCCTGGTCGTACCCCAGGTCCGCCACGACGAATTCCATTCCTTGAAAGGTGCCGTCCCCGTTGTTCCGGGCCGTCCAGACGCCGGCATCGCCGAAACCGATGAGGTCGGCGCGTCCGTCCCCGGTGAGATCCGCCGCCAAGCGGGGGTGTCGTTCGTCCCTCCACCCCGTGTGGAAACTGAAGCCGTAGAGAACCAGGTTCGGCGGCTCGAAAGCGCCGCCGGACGCGTTCAGGGAGGCCCAGACAGCCGTCGAGCCCGAAACCGACGATGTCCGCTTGACCGTCTCCGGTGAGATCCGCTGCGAACCGGGGTTGCTCGGGACCCCAACTCTGACCGCTCCAACTCATTTTCGCGTCCTCCCGGGCTCGGCTGCCGTTCGCTCGACATCCGAACGGCCAAGGATCCACGGCACGGCCACGTCTTGGACACGGCCAAGTTTCGAGCGGCCATGCTGCTGCTTTCGGTCCGGCCACGACACCGGACGCGCGCACGTTAGCGCTGGTCTTCGCGTCGGCGCTCTGAGAAACCCCTGAGTAAGCCCACTGATCGTCGACGCGTCCTCGACCCGGAGACCCCGCCCTGAGGCCGGTGCACGGTCCATCGATCCTCCGATTAGGATAGTCCCGAAATCATGACTATCTCCGGATCCACACCGGCGTGCCAGGAGCGGGGCAGCCATGAGCCCGGGCACCACGACTCCCCTGAGCCTCGAGAGTGCCGCCGCCGACCGCCGGCGCTGGATCGCCCTCGTGGTCGTCTGCCTGGCCATGTTCATGAACGCGCTCGATGGGTCCATCGTCAACGTCGCGCTCCCGGACATCCAGCGCAGCCTGCACTTCACCCAGTCCGGGCTGACCTGGGTCGTCGACGCCTACCTCATCTCCTTCGGGAGCTTCCTCCTCATGGCCGGCCGCCTGGGCGACCTCGTGGGCCGCAAGAAGGTGTTCCTGGCCGGAGTCGCGCTGTTCACGCTCGCCTCCATCGCCTGCGGGACCGCCGACAGCCAAGGCCTGCTCGTGGGCGCGCGCTTCGTCCAGGGCATCGGCGGGGCGCTGTCGTCGTCGGTCATCGTCGCCATCATCGTCACCGAGTTCCCGAGCCCGGCCGAGCGGGCCAAGGCGATGAGCTCCTACGTGTTCGTGGCCGTCGGCGGAGGCTCCATCGGGCTCCTCGCCGGCGGCATCCTCACGCAGGCGCTGAGCTGGCACTGGATCTTCTTCGTGAACGTGCCTGTCGGCATCGCCACGCTGATCGCCGGCTCCATCCTCCTGGTGGACAACGTCGGCCTCGGCATCCGACAGGGCGTCGACATCGCCGGGTCGGTGCTGATCACGCTGTCGGTGATGGTCGGCATCTACGCCATCGTCACCGCGGCGCAGTACGGCTGGGTCTCGACGCACACGCTCGGCTTGGGCGGCGTCGCCGTCGTGCTCGGAATCGCCTTCCTCGTGCTCGAGTCGCGGCTCTCGAACCCGATCATGCCGCTGCGCATTTTGAAGCTGCGCACCCTCACCGGTACGAGCGTGATCCGCGGCATCGTCGTCATCGGCATGTTCTCGACCTTCTTCGTGGGCGCGCTCTACTTCGAGCACGTGCGCGGCTACAGCCCCTTCGCCACCGGTGTCGCCTTCCTGCCCCAGGCCGTCGCCATGGCCGCCATGTCCCTGGGCGCCACGGCCCGGCTCGTCAACCGCTTCGGGCCCAAGCCGGTCATGTACCCGGCCATGGTCCTGACCGCGGCCGGGCTGTTCCTGTTCGCCTCGGCCGGGCTGCACACCCCCTACTTCCCGAGCATCTTCTTCGCCATGTTGCTGCTCGGGGTCGGGGCGAGCTGCTCGTTCATGCCCCTGCTCCAGATCGGTATGTCGGAGATCCCCAACGAGGACGCCGGACTGGGCTCGGGCATCGTCAACGTGTCCCAGCAGCTGGCGGGAGCCGTGGGTCTCGCCGCCCTGAGCACGATCGCGGCCAACCAGTCCAAGTCCCTCGTCGCCGCGGGCCACGACGTCGTCGGCGCGCTCGCCCACGGCTACCAGGTGGCGCTGCTCATCGCCGCGTGCTGCGTCGTGGTGGGGTTGCTGCTGTGCCCGATCCTCTTGCGGACGAGCGAGTCGGCCGAGGAGCAACGGGCCCACATCGTCGAGAACATGTCGACCCCCGAGGTCTCCGAGCACCTGGTCCTGTAAGGCAGGAGCCGTGCCCGGAGAGTCTCCGGTTTTGCGCGGTGACCGCCTTCCGCTCTCGTCTAGTGGTCGGCCTCGCCTGGGTTGAGTTTGTGCATGACTTCGGCGCTCCGGCGTATCTGGGCGCCGACCTGGGCCGACGAAGCGAAGGACTGGGTCATCGATTGGCTCGGCCCCGCCGGCATCTGACCGTAGATGCTGTTGGACGTCTCGAGTGTCCCACCGTCCAGCTCGACGCAGGACGGCTCGGCATTGCTGACCGTCATCGGGGTGGACGCGTTGAAGACGAACACCCCTGCGCCCGACGAGAGCGTGGTCGCGTTCCCGTTGGCCCAGTCGACGAAGTCCATGGTCACTGCGACGATCGGAGACAGGTCTGCGCTCGTGACCGGGTTGGTGCTCTGGTACAGGTCCAGCTGCAGCAGCTTGATGGTCTTGCTGGCGACGCTGTGACCGTTGTCGTCGTTGACGTTGTAGACAGCCTCGGTGATGTTGCCGTGATCGTCGTTCTGGAGTGCGATGGTGAGGGTGTAACCGGCCGGCAGCGTCGCGTTGGACAGCGACCCGATCGACGGGAAGTAGTTGATGAGCTGGTGCACGTGCCCGGCGCTGTAAGTCCAGTTGTCGACCGCGGCATACAGATTGCCCTGCGGGTCCATGGTGATCACGTACTGCTGAATCCCGTCGACACCGCTGGGGGAGTAGCAGTTGACCTGGAACGAGAACCCGTCGCTGCCCTTGATGTCCTCGGTCACCTCGATGGTCACGGTGAGGTCCAGGATGTTCGAGCAGTTGCACAGGAAGTAATTGGAGTTGCTACCGAGGCCGGACTTGGAGGCGGCCACCGGGTTCTCTCCGCCCGAGAGGTCGGCTTCGAGGAAGGCGTACTCAATCGTGTTGTCGCTGTTGTTCTGGACGACCAGGTAGTAGACGAGGTTCTGCAGGTCGTCGCTGAGCTCGCTCCAGGTGGTGCTGATACCGAGCTGGTTCTCGTAGGGGTAGCCGCCGCTGGTCAAGGCCCACTCCCCGTTGGTGAACGACGGGCTCAACGGCATCACCTGCAGTACCGGCAGGAACTCGGTGCGGTTGGCCCGGGAGAAGAACCAACCCGCTGACTGACCCGGTGCGATGCTGTTACTGCCCCACTGACTGGCCATCGTCCTGGCTTTCGCTTAGAGGTTGACGAGGGTCTTGGTGGCGGGGTCGACCCGGTAGGCCTCGTGCAGCTCGCGCAAGGGGCGCTGCGAGTCTTCGGCCGAGAGCTCCACCTCGACCAAAGTCTGGCCCCTGCCCGCGACCATGCCCGCCTGGTCGAATTTGCTACCGGACGCCTTGAGATCTGCCGCCTTGGAGATGGCCAAAATCCGGCCTTCGTCGTCGTGCAGTACTGACGCTTTCATGTCTCGTGCTCCTCTGTTCTTGTCGCTGCTGGGGACTTGTTCCGGACCCGCTTACAGATCCGATTCGAGGAAGGCGTACTCAATCGTGTTGTTGCTGTTGTTCTGGACGACCATGTAGTAGACGAGGTTCTGCAGGTCGTCGCTGAGCTGGCTCCAGATGGTGCTGATACCGAGTTGGTTCTCGTAGGGGTACCCGCCGCTGGTCAGGGCCCACCCCCCGTTGGTAAACGACGGGCTGAGCGGCATGACCTGCAATACCGGGAGGAATCCCTTCTGGTTGTTGCGGACGAAATACCACCCGGCGGATTGGTTCGGCGCCAGGCTGTGGGTACCCCATTGGCTCGCCATGTCCGTATCCTTTCAATCGGTCAATCGAAAGTTTGAAACAGAGAATGCCGGTAGGACCGATGCCGGTGATCAACTTTCAACTCCGTGATATCAGCCAGCCATTGCACCGATATTGCATCGGTGTTGCAACCAACGGAAGCGTGGTTTGCTGGTTGGGGAGTCGATGATTCAGCCGGGCTCCGCAAAGTCGTAGTGCCCGCGCTCCATGTTGCGGGTCCACGACCAGTAGAGGTCGAGCGGCCACGGGGACAGCGTGAAAACCTTGCCATCGCGGTTCTTGTAATGACTGTGGGTGATGGAGGGATGGGACCAGACCATCTGCCCGATCTCGCGCTGGTAGCGCTCGGCGTAGTCCTCGGTGGGCGTCTGAACGGACTTCGCTCCACCGCGCCTCGGACGCCAGCGTCTCGTGGATGACCTCCATCGCGTAATGGACCTGGAACTCGGAGTGGTAGAAGAGGCTCGCTCCAGCGGCCAGGTTCGTCCCGGGGCCGTAGATGCAGAAGAGGTTCGGGAAGTTGGGCACCGTGATGCCGAGGTAGGCCGTCGGCTCGTCGCCCCATTGGTCTCGCAGGGAGACTCCGTGCCGGCCGGTGACGCGCATGGAGGCGAGGAAGTCGTTGTGCCGGAACCCGGTCGCGTAACAGATGATGTCGGCGCGATGGTGGGTTCCGTCGACGGTGACGACGCCGTCGGGCACCACACGCTCGATGCCGGTCCGCACGATACTCGACGTTGGGCCGTTGGAGAGAGCGCAGCCACGTGCCGTTGTCCTGCAGGATGCGCTTCCCGGTCGCGGGATAGTCCGGGGTGATCTTCTCCAGCAGGTCCGGGCGGTCGGCCACGATGGACTGCATCCACTGCAACAGGGCCACGGACCGTTTGGCGTTGACGGCGTTGATCGACTGGTGGCTCGGGTCGTCGTGCCCGGGGTCGATGCGGTACGGCTCGATCCCCGCCGCGATGCCGGCGAAGGTCATGATGAAGCGATACCACCGCCCGTAGAAGGGCAGGTGGCGCAGCGCCCACTCGTCCCCCGGAGGGACGGCGGCGTGGTACAGCGGGTTCGGGATGATCCACTGGGCGGTGCGCTGGAAGATGGTGAGTTGCTCGACCTCCGGCGCGATGGCCGGGCCGATCTGGAAGCCGCTCGCGCCGGCGCCGACGAGGGCGAACTTCGTCCCGCTGATGTCGAGGTGCTCGGGCCAGCGGGCCGAGTGGAACGAGGGACCCGTCGAAGGTGTCCATGCCCGGGATCTCGGGCATCCGGGGAATGTTGAGCGAGCCCACGGCGCTGATCACGAAGCGGGCATCGAGCACGTCCTCGGCGCCGTCCGCGCCGCGCAGCTGCCACGCGCCACATCGACCGGTCCTCGTCCCAGGTGGCCTCGGTCACCGTGGTGCCGAACCGGCAATGCGGCCGAGTCCGTACTTGTCGACGATCGTGTCGAAGTACGCGCGAAGCTCGGGCTGCTGGCAGTAGTACTCACTCCAGTGGTCGGCGGGCTCAAAGGAGAAGCAGTACTGGTGGCTGCCGACGTCGACGCGCGCGCCCGGGTAGCGGTTCTCCCACCACGTGCCCCCGGGGCCCGCCGTTCTTCTCGACGATCGTGAAGGGCAGCCCGGCCTGCTTGAGGCGGATGCCGGCCAGGATCCCGCCCATGCCGCAGCCGATGACGACGACCGGCGTCGATGGCTCTCTGCGCCTCGGAGATCTCGTCGCCCCAAGAGATCTCCCCGTTGTCGCCACCTTCGAACTGAAGGTCGTCGAAGAAGAGGCCGGCGACCGGCCCTCGACGGGCCGGCCGCCGAGGAAGGCCATCATCTCCTGCAGGAGCTCCCGGGGGAGCTCGACCGGCTGGCAGCCGCCGTCCCGGTAGGCGGCGATCGACGGGGAGGGCGCGGCGCCGCACCTCCGCCTTGTCCTCCTCCGACAGCCCGCTCTGGATGTCGAGTGAGACGGCGGCCCGAGGCCGGATGTCCCCCCGACACCAAGACGGGTCACCGCTCATGTGCACGAGCGAGCACATCAGCGCGGGGATGCTGACCTCCTCGAGGGCGCGGGCGATGGCCTCGTCGCCGTCTTCGAACGGCTCGCCCGCGAACCTGTTCCTCGTCACGACGCCGTCCTCCCGGTGACGGTCGGCGCCATTCGGAAAGCGCCAGCCATGGGCATCACGCTATCCGTCCGATCCCTGAGCCATCGGAGGGCCGGCCTATGCTCCCGGGACCATGGAGCCGGAAAGCCGCGAGCCCGGAAGAATCCCGGAAGCTACATGAGCCCGGTCGCCGTCGTCACGGGTGCAGGGCGGGGACAGGGCGCGGCCGAGGCCGCCCTGCTGCGCCTGCGTGGATGGGACGTGGTCACGTCCGACGTCGACGGAGAGGTCGACGTCATCGCTGACGTCTGTGACGACACGGCGTGGGCCACTCTGGTCGATACCGTCCTCGGACGCTCTCGGCCGGCTCGACGGCCTGGTCAACAACGCCGCGGTGCATCACACCCGGGCGCTGCTCGACGAGCGTGCCGACGAGGTCGAGCGCGTGTGGCGCGTCAACACGCTCGGGCCGCTTCTCGGCATCCAGGCCGTAGCGCCCGCCATGCAGCGAACGAGGGAGTGGCTCCATCGTCAACGTGTCGTCCTACGCCGGCGCCCGCGGCCTGCCCGGCCACACGGCGTACGGTGCCGCGAAATGGGCGCTCCGCGGGATCAGCCGCACCGCCGCCGTGGAGCTGGGTCCGCTCGGGATCCGCGTCAACACCGTGCTGCCCGGACCGATCGAAACAGCCATGCTTCCGGTCCCCGAGCAGGAGCGGCCGACCCGCTTCCGCCATCTGCCGCTCGGCCGCGCCGGGACGGCGTCAGAGGTGGCCGAGGTCGTCTGCTTCTTGCTCTCCGACGCCGCTTCGTACGTCTCGGGGGCCGAGGTCGCCGTGGACGGTGGGATGGGAGCCTGACGATTGCCGCCGGGTGTGGGACCGTCAGTGCGAGGGCAAGTCGGAAGGGGGCGTATGGGAGGAAGCGAGGCGCGGCACTCCGAGGTCTGTGATGTCCAGTTGCTGTCCCGCGGCTCCAGCGGCTGCGAGCGCGATCTGGGGCAGGATGCGTGGGGCGAGCCAGGCGTCACCGGCGAATGTCCAGTGGATCCCGTCGGTGAAGCGCACCGGTACTCCGTCGATGACCGGCTGAAAATGCCCATCGGGGTCGGCGATCTTGTTGAGGTCGAGCACGTAGACGACGCCGGGATGCTGGGCCGCGACTCGGCGGAGCATGGCGTTGTACTCGTCGACCCGCGCCGGGTTGTCCTCGGGCCACGGCTGCCCGTCGGGCTGCTCACCCGTGTCGTAGTACGGCGTGGTGAGGAGCACGACCTTTCCGCCGCCGGCTGAGAGGACCTCGACGGCCGTCGTCATCTGATACTCCAGATAGGCGTCGTAGGAGGGATCGCCGATGTGCTCCCACTTGCCGCCGATGTCGCGGTCCACGATGTCGAGGCGGGCGAGGAACACCGACACCTGCGGCTGGAACTGCCTGACCTCTTGACTCCAGTCGGTGAGCCAGCCCGGATTGAGGGAACTCTGTTGGCACGGTGGCGAGGGCTCCTGCGCCGGGTTGTCCTGAATCTGGAAGACACCCACCGCGAGGCTGCAGTTCGGCGTGCCCATGTTGTCGACGTTGAGCCCGTACCGCAGTGCCGTCGCGCCCTCAATACCGTTGCCGAGCGTTTGCGCCATGGAGTCCCCGACGAGGAGGACGCGCGCCGGGGGTGTACCGGGGGCAAGCGATGCCCCGTGTGTCGCCGCCTCGCTGGATCCGGCGGGAGCTGCGGCGGCACCGTGCCCGGCGGCAGGGGCGACGGCGAGACCGGACGAACTCGACACCGCCTCGGTGCCGACCAATGCGATGAGGGCGACCAGACCCACTGCGGCGGGCGTCACCAGCCGGCCGATCCGGCCGCGCGTGAGGTTTCCGCGCCGCACCGGGAGCTCGACCAGGAAGTACGAGGCCGTCGCCACGGCCAACGTGATCGCCACGCGCAGGCCGAAGAGCTCGGCGCCCCCGAGTCCCGTCCGGGCGGAATCGACCCACAGGAATATCGGGAAGTGCCAGAGATACACGCCGTAACTGATGCGCCCCAGCCAGAGCAGCGGCCACCACGCAAGGTATCGCCCGAGGATCGTGCGGGGGAGGACGAAGACCGACAGCAGTACCGCTGACGTCCCGAGCGCGGCGACCAGAAAGCCGCCGTTGTACAGGAAGCTCTGGGTGCCTCCCAAGTTTGTCCACAGGACGGCATCGAGGGTGAATCCCGCCACTCCGATCAGGAGAAAGGCCAGCCGCTGGCGCACGTCGAGGCGTGTCAGCATCCCCCTCTGTTGGCACCAGGCGAGCGCGGCGGCGAGGGTTGCGCCGAGCAGGATCGACTGCGCTCGCGTATCGGTCCCGTAGTAGAGACGGGTTTCGCTGGCGCCGTGTGCGAAGAGCACCGCCATCTCGACGACCGAAGCCAAGGCGCCCACCAGCGCCAGCCAGAACACGGCGCCGATTCGTCTGAAGACCGCCAGCACCCCCACGACGAGGATGGGCCAGACGAGATAGAACTGCTCCTCGACCGCCAAGGACCAGGTGTGCGTGAGGGGAGACGGGGGCCCGGTCGCGGCGAAGTAGTTCGCTCCCTGTGCGATGAAGTGCCAATTGGCGACGTAGAACGTCGTACTGAAGACGTCCCCACGCAGGGACGGATAGGAGCCCGCTGGGAGTATCAGCCTCGTGACGAGCACCACGGTGACAACCATGAGGAACAGAGCCGGCAGAAGCCGCCGCGCCCGCCGGGCCCAGAAGTCTCCGAGCCGGATGCGCCCGCTTCGTTGCACTTCGGACAGCAGCAGGGCGGTGATCAGGAATCCGGAGAGAACGAAGAAGGTGTCGACTCCGAGGTAGCCACCGGGCAGCCAGCTGATGCCGCCGTGGTACGCGAGGACGCCCGCGACAGCAAAAGCCCGCACCCCATCGAGTGCGGGAACGTAGCGGAGACCCGAGTGCTCGCTCTCTCCGCTGTTTCGGTGAGGCTGCCCTCCAGCCTCCTCCGTGGTTGGCAGAGCGGAGATAGTCATGTCCGTGGTGACGGACGATACCTGCTGTAGGGACTCAGACCCGGATATCCGACGGATCCCAGGACCGCAGGGTGCGGTCGTGGTACAGGCTCGACGGAGAGGGACAGAGAGACCTCAACGCTGGTTTACGCCGGACCATCGAGACAGCTGCGCGACCGGGATGCGAGGCTTCGACTCCCGCCGGCGGGAGCCCTGCAGCTCAGGCGTTGATGTTCGCCTTCAGGCGCTTCGGCTCCATCCGCCAGGGCTCCCCTGGGCTCGCGTCGAGCTCGGTCTGCAGTGCGACGAGGTCGGTGCGGAAGGTCCGAAAGGCCTCGGCGCCGCCCGGGTCGAGCCCGAGGTCCGAGAAGTCACTTAGGAGCGCGGTCCGGTGGACGTTGAGGTTGAAGTTGGCGTTCACGAGCCGCTGGTAGACGTCGAGCGGGGGCCGGGTCCCGTCGGCCGGGACACGTGCGGGGAGGGCGTCACTCCAGAGCTGGTAGTCCCACATGCCCGAACCGGCGATCTCGTGCTCGACCGACGCCAGCTGAATGACGGCGGCCGTCAGGCGCGCCAGCCCCTCCACGCTGACGTTCGGACCGGCCACGCCTTCGACCCCTGGGACACGCCTGGTCAGAGCTGCCCACCAGGCCTGGACGGCCGCGTCGGCCGCGATCCCGTCTTCGTCGTAGTAGCGCTCGAGGTAGCGACGGGCGTGGGCGAGGAAGACGGCGTGGAGCCGGCGTCGGTTGTCGACGGAAGGGAGGGTCAGGTCGCGCAACCCCCGGTTCCGTGCGTCGACGTCGGGGTCGATCACACCGAGGTCGAACCGGTCGACCGACGCGTCGATGAGCGAGGTCACCCCGCCGTGGGTGAGGCTGAACATGCCGTCGAAGTCTCCCCGGGGCACGAGCTGGTCGACCGTGATGAGGTCGTTGCTGTACTGCGTGGCGTAGACGTGGGGCCACAGAAGGCGCCGCAGCGGGTGGTCGGGCGGCAATTCGTTTCGTGTCACGACGGCCAGCGGACCGCCGGCCGCCAGGTGGATCCATCCCATGTGGCGGACGACCGAGAGATGCGTCGAGGCCGCGCACAGCGCCAGCCGGCGCGCCAGAGGCCACTCCGGGTCGGACGGGGTGCACGAGCCGGCGTCGCAGTCGATCCGGACCGCCGTGAGGCGCCGGTCGCCGTCGTCCGCCTCGGCCTCGAAGGTCACGACCGAGCCCAGCGGACGCAGTCCGGCGTGGTACTCGAACTCGTCCAGCACGCGCAGATCCCAGGTGAAGGTGCCGTCGGCCTCGGCGGCGACGTAGCAGGCGAGCGGGCTCGCCACCGCGAGCGCGCCGAGGTCGGGCCTCTCATCCCGCCGCTCTCCCAGTGCTGCCGGCCGTACCGGGGGCGGAAAGCGACGCTGGAAAGCGGCGGTGTACGCGACGTCGAGCGCGACCCCGGGGTCGGCGTCCACCGGAGCAAGTCCGCGCTGCTGCGGAGGCAGCAGTCTGTACATCGTCGCTTGGAAGCGGGAGAACACACGCTTGACGGTCTGACGTTCGTCGGCGGGGATACGGTCCGCCACCAGCGCTCGCTGAATGGGGATGCGGCGGTACTGCGAGGCCAGGGCCACCAGGGCGAGCGGTCCGTCCGGGACCGGTACCGGCACGGTGTCGGGGCGGTTGCGGTCGTACTTGAGGAGGCCGAGCCGGTTCCAGAACCAGCGACGCGCCCGCCAGCGCAGCCGAGCGATCAACCGGGCGTGACCGTCGGCCACGGCGCGAACGCGTTCTTCACGCCCTCCAGGTGGGGGGCCAGCTCCGGGAAGTTCCGCGCCAGCACCGTGCTCATGTTGTTGTCGGCGATCCAGGCCAGGCCCTCGGGGCTGTAGACCTCCGGCCGGAAGTCGTAGGTGAAGAAGCGGTCGCTCTTCAGCCGCCGGGACGCCATCAGGATGAAGACGCGGAAGGCGGTGTCGCTGAACGCGAAGCCCTTCGGCGGTGCCTCCGCGTAGAGGCCGATCATCAGGTCGACGTCCTCGGGGTCGTCGTAGATGCTCCGCAGCTTCTCGACCACGGCCGGGTCGTCGCTGAAGTCCTCGAACCGCTCGGCCGGGATCAAGTGGAACTTTCGGCGGAACTCGTTGTACCGGGGCACGCCCCGCTCCCGGCTGCGCAGGAGGTCGGTGGCGGCCAGGTCGAGGATGGAGCCGTCGGGCTTGACGAAGTGCTGCAGGCCTTTCGGGAAGTTGTTGAGGACGATCGCCCCGGGGTTCGAAGTGGCGAACGAGTAGATGAGGTCGTTGATGGCCACCGTATTGAGGACCTCGTGCGTGTGCGTCCCTGCGATGTCCGGGAAGGTGTAGCTCGCGATGGCGTGGTTGTCGCTCGCCGAGCGGATGGAGTAGTCGTCAGGAATGAGCGGATGCATCCGGTAGACGGCGACGAACTCCTCGGTCATGGCGTACGGCGCGCCGTGCAACCAGGTCTGTGACCCGGGGATGCCGCTGACCTCCTCGCTCTTGCTGATCCGGCCGAAGTGGCGTGAGAAGCGCTCGCCCATGAAGCCCCACCAGTTGGCGCGCATGCCGGTCTGCATGGTCGAGTCGCCGAGCAGGGCGGTCGTCCACTCGACGGTGTGGATCTTGGCGATGAGGGCGGCGTTCACGAGCCGGGCGTGCTCGAACAGCGCGTCGTCGTCCCAGTCCGGGTGGGCGCGGGCAAGCCGCTCGCAGATGGCGTTGTGCTCGCGCATGAACACCGTGGTGAAGATGGCGAGGCCGAGCCACCAGTTCCCGTTGACGCCGGCCATGGCGCGCATGGTGGACGGGTCGAAGGGCACGAGGCCCTGGGGGCTCAGCAGGACCTTGCCGCCCTCGTTGGACCGGACCATCTTCTGGAGCTCGGACGTGCTGCCGTACACCTGCGAGGCGTCCCACCAGTGCGTCTCGGTGTTGGCGTACGTGGGGGGCTTCCCGTCCGTGGTGGGGGCAGCCTGGTGCGTGCGCTGGATCTGCATCGGGTGCTGCGGCCACGGGTCGCTCGGGTCGAGGTCGACCAGCCAGGGGTCGTCGGTCTCGTTGGTCCCGTGGCTGAACCAGTCGTGCACCTCGAATTGGAGCCACGCCGCCGCCAGGACGTTGAGGGTCGTAGCCGGTTGGAACTTCTCGCGGGTGAGCAGCTCCAGGCTGACCTGTCGGGGGTTCGGTGTGAGCACTTTCGACGGAGCAGTCTCCGCCGGCGGGACGTTGCGACCGAAGAGGGCCCCGGCCGATCCCATCGCATCGTGGGTCCGGTCGTTGCCCGTGCCGTCGGTCGCGCGCGTCAGCGGTCGTGGCCCGTCGGGTAGCGGGCTCGGCGCCCACGGCAGGGTGACGCCCGAAGTGTCGAAGAGGTTTTCGCGCCGCAGTCGCATGCGCAGGCCCATGAGGGTGAGGAGAGCGATCGGCTTCGGGAGCCGGCTCCAGCCGAAGCGGCGATCGAAGCGCCCGGTCACGCCCATGTACGACCGCTTCCACACTGAGTTGCGCGACGTCAACGTTCCGCCTCCTTCGCTCAGCGAACGATCCGGCTATTCACCCCCCAGTGTCGCGCGTCCTGCCACCCCGGTGGCGGGACGAACGGGTCCTAACCACAGGTCCCATCCCGAGAGACCTTTCCGACCCGTCGCCCCGAACTGCTCCTGGCGCCCTTCTTGCTGCCGACCGGGAGTCCCCGAGGAACAGCAGATCCACACGCCGCGAACTGGTCAGACTTTGCGGGCGTCGAGGGCCGCCGGGTTACTGGTTCGGGGTCGACAGCAACGACCAGGAGGAGCCCTTCCAGACTTCGGAGAGGTTGTAGGTGGTGTCGCTCGCCTTGCCGGTCGAGAAGCCCACGGCAAGGCAATGGGAGGCGGAGTGGCACGACACGCCGGACAGGACGGGGCCATAGGTCCCGGCGGGCTTGGCGATGGAGGCGGGGGTCCACGCGCCGGCGACCTCGTCGTCCGCGTACGACCCGACGGCCATGCAGGTCGAGACG
Organism: uncultured Acidimicrobiaceae bacterium; assembly: GCA_963767195.1. Lineage (GTDB taxonomy): Bacteria > Actinomycetota > Acidimicrobiia > Acidimicrobiales > RAAP-2 > Bog-473. The sequence continues at coordinate 331,666 of CAVYDA010000006.1, forward strand.
CCGGTGCAATCGATGCTCGCCAGCTGGCCGTTCCCCGCGACGCCCGCCACCAGGCTCCATTCCGTGCCGTCCCAGACCTCGACCAACGGGGGCATTGATTCGTTGAGCGCCGCGTACTCCCCGACCGCGGTGCACTGCGACGAGCTGACGCACGACACGGCGTTGAGCACATCCTCCGATCCACTGGCGGCGTTCGGGCTGGTAACCAGGTTCCAGGTGGTTCCATCCCAGATTTCGGCCAGCGTGAAGCTGTTCCCGCTGCTGTCGAAGGAATAACCGACGGCCACGCATGAACTCGGGCCAGCACAGGACACGCCGGACAACTCGCTCCCGGCGACTCCGGATGGATCGGGACTCGGAACCAGGCTCCAGGTGCTGCCGTCCCACGACTCGGTCAGGGTCAACCAGGTGCTCGCCCCGTTGAGGTAGTAGCCAGCGGCCATGCAGCTGTTCACCGCCACGCAAGAGACGCTCGACAGGTTCGCGTCGATGGAGCCGGCCGGCCCGGGCGTGACCGTCTTGGTCCACGTCGTGCCGTTCCATTCCTCCGAGAGCGTCCCGTAGCGAGAGAAGCCCACGGCTACGCAGTTCGAGACAGCCGGACAAGACAGCGAATTGAGACCGCTATAGGCAGGGCCGCGAATGGACAGCACCTGCCAGCTCGATCCGTTCCACCGCTCGCTGAGCGGTCGGCTGGCACCCGTCGAATCGGCGTAGTCACCGACTGCGAGGCAGCTCGATCTGGCGGTACACACCACCCCGGTCATGGTGAACTCGCTGTCGCCGGAGTGAGCCGAGGCCACTCCCGAGCCGACCAGGAGCACCGAGCCCACAACCAACGTGACCACAACCACGAAAGGCGACAGGCGATACCGACTCACGAGGTTCCCTCCCCCGCCGAGGTTGCTACCCGACTGCAAGCAACTTACTACGGGACGGGTTCCGACCGTCCCTGAGCCGTGAACCGATGAGGAGATTCCAACCTGAGGTCGGGTCTCCGGAGTTCAGGACCCGCGGGGAGGGGTGCTTGTCCAGTGGCTACGCCAGGTGGTGGGCCAGGGCGGGCGCTCCGCGGCGATTCCGCCGATGCGACCGGGTCTGAATGCCGAACGAGCCGGCCCCCGATGGGACCGGCCCGTTCGCGTGGCTTTTATTGGTGACGGCTACGGCGCCGCGGCAACGTCCGCCACGAACTTCGGGCCCAGGGTCCCGAGACCGGTGAGACTGGTGTAGCCGGGCCCGGCAGACTGGGTATCGGGCCGGCTGACGCAGTTGCCGGTGCCGTCGCAGTACGTCTCTTCGAGGGAGGCGCCGATGATCCGGACCGAGTGGTCCAGTCCGGTGCCCGTCCCGAAGAGCTGGCTCACGAAGTCGTTGCGGTACTGGACCTGGTTCTGCGCGACCGGCACGGTCGCGATGGCCGTGTGAGTCGTCTGGCTGAGGTGGTACACGGTCGGGTTGAGGAATCCGGCCGCCACCCCTCCGGCTTGGTCAGTGTCGGCCACGATGCCGGCCAGTATCGGCGAGGCCAGGCTGGTACCCCCGTAGCGGGTCGTGCCGTATTTGGCCGTCCCGTTCGGGAAGGCCTCGGTCAGCCCGATCAGGAAGCCCGTCGCCGGGTCGGCGTCGAGCGAGATGTCGGGCTCGACCCGCATCGGCACTGGACCGTCGATCGCGGCGTTGCGCTCGGACAGCGCGGTCGGGACGATGCCGGCCTGGTACCACGGCTGGCCGTAGTTGTAGCTGGTGAATCCGCCGGACGATCCGTCATAGCCGGCGGGCAGCCAGGTGCCGCGTCGTTGCTTGCTGTTGCAACCCTGAAGGAAGTGGGCGACGTTGGCCTCGCATTTGTTCGACTTGCCGGTGGACCATCCGTACGAGGTGCTGGCGGCGGCGTTGTGCTGGGGCCGATCTCGAGTGAGGTGCCGCCGACGGAGGTGACGTACGGGCTCTCCGCGGGGTAGTCGGCTGCGGAGAAGCCCGGTCAGGTCGAAGTTGTCGCCATCGTCACCCGAAGAGAACTGGACCCCGATGCCGGTCGCGTCGGCCAGTTGGAACAGGTCGTCGTAGGCGGTCTGGTGGCGGCGTCGGTAAAGAGGTCGCCGGCCGTGTCACCCCACGAGTTGCTGATCACATTGGCCAGGTCTCCATCGACGACGGTCTGCTCGGCGTTGAAGAGGCCCGGGTCAAAGCAGTCTTGGCGCCCACGAAGAGGATGTGGGCGTCCGGGAGCCAAGCTGTGCGCCGACTCGACGTCGATAGCCTGCTCGTCGCCCCAGTTGCCGCAGACGTCCTGCTGGTCGAACGGCCCCTGGTTGATGGCCTGGTAGTCGGCGGCGGCGAACGGGGCGCTCGGGTCGCTGGTGTTGAAGTACTCGGTCGCGTCGGACGCCATGGTTTTCAAGTCGTAGGCATCCACGATCGCGACCGTGTAGCCCGCGCCGGTGTCGGACGCCGGGATGTCGTAGGCCGACCGCAGCTGGGTGCCGACGTAGCCGCACACCGTGTCCGGCATCGTGTCCGGATAACCGGGATTCTGGTCGCCGTACGTCGTGGTCTTGGTCGCCCCGCCGAAGGCGGTGGAACAAGGCGGGGCGGTGATGAAGGCGCCTGGTGGGGGCTCCAGCGCGCCGGCTGGGCCGCGATCTGGTTGATGCCCATGACCCCGCCCACGACGCTCGCGATCGATGCGGGGATGTTCACCTGACCGTCCGCCTCGCGCAGCGTCTTCCCGGCGGAGGTGTACTCCCCGAGGCTGGTTCCGAACGCGCTTCTCGACTTGGGCCGCAGTGCCCGAGGCGGGCACAGTGATTCGGTCCGCCGGGACGGTGCCGACGCTGAAGCCCTCGGACTTCAACCACTTCACCGCCTGGTTTACCTCGGAGGCGGTTGGGGAGAATTGCGCCTCCCACTGTTTGGTCGTCACGTAGTGCCGGTAGCTGCTACTGGTCGGGTCGCTGACCGACTTGACCAGCGCGGCCGCTCCAGCCGCGTCACGTAGGTTGAGCACCAAGCTGAAATTGACCGAACTGGACGCTGGCGCGTTACCGACGCGGTGGCCGGAGGTTGCCGCCCCGACCTGTCCGGTCGTCGCTGCAGCGCTCGTCGCCTGCGGTATTGCGGTCAACATGCTCAACGACAACAGCCCAGCGCCGGCTGTCGCCGCCACTACCGTCGTCATTCGTCGCGCTCTCATATCCGCCCCCTTCTCATCGAGTCCACCCGGCTGAGGTATCCGGCGCTCACACGGTATGGGATGCCCGCCTGAGGCGCAATCGCATTGTTGCCGGTCGGATTCCGTCTTCAAACGCCTCCCGGGGCACACCGCGCACGGCGCCGCGAAGCGGGCGGCGCTCCGCGGGATCCGCCGGACCGCAGGCGTGGAGCCGAGTCCGCTCGGCCTACGCGTCAATGCGCCTCGCCTGCTCCATACGGGCCCCTTCGGGCTTCCGACGCCGCTTCCCTCGTCTCCGGAGCGGAATTAGCCGTCCGGCTTTTCGCCGGTCCAGTGCGCACGCAAGTCGGTGAGCCAGGGTGGAAACTCCAGTTGAGGGTCGGGGAGAGCCTCCGCGCCCTGCGCCGCGAGGGCCGCCTCGAACGCCTTGGGGTCGTCGCCCCAGCTGCGTGGGTCGCCCATCATCACCTCGAACATCACCGCGCCGTTGGGTCCGGCCACGACGGGGCCGAACGCCGCGCCGAGAGGGAGCTCGACGTGCGTCCCGGCCGGGCAGCGATGCTCCCCGAAAGTGACCTCACCCTCCAGCACGAAGACGGCATGCGGCGAAAAGTGGCCGTGCCGGCGCACCACCATCCCGGGGTCGTACCTGGCATAGATCGTCAGGTACTGGGGATCGGGCGAGAAGGCCAGCCACTTCTCCCAGACGTGGGACACCGATCCGTCGGCGTTGCGCTGGGCCTTGACGGCTTGCCACGGCACGTCGGAATCGTCGAGGTGTCGGAAGGTGGGCTCCAGACCCTCGCGTTTCGGCGACGGCGGGTCCGGCTCCGACATGCTGGCAGGCTATGCGTGGAACGTGATTTTGTACACCGCCATTCGTCCGAGCGACGGGGCCTCGAGCACTGGAGCCGCCATGTCCACCACGCCATCCGAGGAGGAGTTTCCGCTCATAATCTCGGTGGACGACCACATCCTCGAACCGCGCGACCTGTGGCAGCGCGAGCTCCCGGCCTCGCGACGCGAGCGAGGTCCGCGCTGCGTGCGCGAGAAGACGAAGAGCACGTTCAGCGGTGGTGTGCTGACGATGGAGCGCGACGTCGACGACGGCCAGTGGACCGACGTGTGGCTCTTCGACGACCTGATCCTCGGCACGAACCGCCTCCACGCGGCGGGAGGCCTGCCCGTCGAGGAGCACAAGAACATGCCTGCGATCTACGAGGACTTCCGGCCGGGCGCTTACGACCAGGCGGCGCGCCTCGCCGACATGGACACCAACCACCAGGAGGTCGGCATCAACTACCCGAACACGTTCCCGCGCTTCGCCGGGCAGGGCTTCGCCGAGCGGAGCGACAAGGCGCTCGCCCTCGCCAGTCTCCAGATCTACAACGACTGGATGATCGACGTGTGGTGCGGCGGTGCCGGACGGGGCCGCCTCGTACCGTTGACCCTCATCCCGTTGTGGGATCCCGTGGCCGCGGCCGCCGAGGTGCGCCGGTGCGCGGCCAAGGGCAGCTACGCCATCGCCTTCAGCGAGAACCCGGCCAAGCTCGGCTTCTCGTCGCTCTACACCGGTGACTGGGACGTGCTCTGGAACGCATGCATGGAGACCGATACGACGATCTGCATGCACATCGGCTCGTCCTCCTCCATGCCCACGACCTGTCCCGAGGCTCCGTTGGCAGTGTCGATGTCCCTCAACGCTCATAACGCGCAGGGTTCCGTCTGCGATTGGGTCTACAGCCGCACCCTCGAGCGATTCCCCACGCTCAAGCTCGCCTACGCCGAGAGCCAGGTGGGCTGGATGCCGTTTCAGTACGAGCGCATGGACGGCGTGTGGCACGAGATGTCGGACGACGAAAAAGATCTCCCCCGACCACCCTCGACCTATGCCCGAGGCCGTGTCTTCGGCTGCATCTTCGACGACCTCCACGGCCTCCGCTGCCGGGATGAGATCGGTATGGAGCACATCCTCTTCGAGTGCGACTTCCCGCACACCAACGGGTCGTTCCCGCACTCCCGTCGCCGGGCCTGGGAGCTCTCGTCACAATCCGATCTCGATGCGCAGGAGGTGTACCAGCTGGTGCGGGGCAACGCCATCGAGGTCTACGGCCTGCAGCGATTCGGGATTGAGCGATAGGAGCAGCCGGTGAGGCCGAATACCTCGGGTTCGTTGACCACGTGAGCACCAATCCGGCCCTGGCCGACCTCGAGGTTCTCGTAGGACACTGGCGGATGGAGCTCTACAACGCGGCCTTTCTGCCGGCCCCCGATGAGCGCGTCACCGGGTCGGTCCGGATCGACTGGATGGATGACGGCTCCGCCCTGGTGATGCGCCAAGGCGACTCGGTTCATCCCCCGTCCGCCACCTGGATCATCGGGCGGGACGAGAGCGAGCCCGACTATCTGGTGCTCTACGCAGACGACCGAGGCGTGTCGCGCCTTTATCGGATGAGTTTCGCGGAGTCGAACTGGAGAATGTGGCGAGACCACCCGGAATTCAGCCAGCGCTACACCGCACAGATGGACCCGGACGGGCGAACGATCCGCGGGCGCTGGGAGAAATCCATCGATGGAGGGACGACATGGGAGCACGATTTCAACATCGACTACTTCCCTGACGACGCGTCAACGGCAATCCTGTAGCTGACACGTCACGGCCCGAATGTCTCATCGGGCACCTCACGACGGGAGGAGCTGGTCGATGAGGATCGACCGCAACCACTTCTCGTACCGCTCGCCGCTCCAGCCCCGGTCGAATACGAGCAGGCCGTACACCTCCGGAGACGCCAGGGCGTGGATGATGTCGGCGGCGTCCCGCTCTCGGAGCCCGGGCCGCAGGGCGCCCGATCGAGCGAGTGAGTGGGCGATGCGGCGCTGGCCCTCGTGACGTTGTCGAGCGATCTCGGCGAGCAGCGACGCGGCGTCTTCGTCGGATCTGGCCGCGTCGGCGAGGATGCGATGAACGGGCCCGACGCGGGCCATCACGTCGCCGAGAAGCGCGGCAAACCCGGCGAGTTGGTTCTTCGGGTCCTCGTCTGAGAGGAGGGAACGAACCTGCGGGCGGTCCGCCATGGCAACCGCCTCGTCGTCACCTCCGACCGAGACGTCGAGGAGGGCCTTGAGGATCCCCAGCTTCGAAGAGAACAGCCGGTACACCGTGGCCTGCGGCGTATCCGAGCGGTCGCTGATCGCCTCGATGGTCGTCGCGGCATAGCCCGCGCTCGACGAAGAGGCTCCGGGCCGCCTCGACGACGGCCGCCCTGGTGCGGCGGGTACGCGCCTGGCGGGCGGCTCCCTCGTAGGGGCGGCGGGTCTTGACATCTCGGTCCATATTCGTGATAGTACTACTCTCGAAACGAGAGTCCAACTACCGGACAACGAATCCGACGCACGATTGAGGAGCGACCATGACCGACTCGTCGACCCAAGGCATCAAGACCGTGCTGCATCCCGTGTCCGACCTGGCCAAGGCCAAGGCGATCTACGCCGCGCTGCTCGGCATGGCGCCCCAGGCCGACGCGTCCTACTACGTCGGCTTCGACGTCGCCGGCCAGCACATCGGGCTGGTGCCGGGCGGTGGTCCCCAGGGCATGACCTCGCCGGTGGCCTATTGGCAGGTGTCCGACATCGAGGCGAAGTTGGCCGAGGTCACCGCGGCGGGGGCCGCCGTGAAGGAGCCCGTGCGCGACGTCGGCGGCGGCCGCCTGGTGGCCACCTTCACCGACGCCGACGGGAACGTGCTCGGCCTGACACAGGACACGTGAGCGCCGGATACACCCACCCGTCGACGCCTGGAGGCGCGACGACCAAATGAGAAAGGACCTCCAATGACCACCGCCAATGTTGCTGCGACTTCGATCACCTCCGTCACCCTCGAGGTGTCCGACACCACCGCTGCCGAAGCCTTCTACGAGGCCGCCTTCGGCTTGGGTACCCGAGTGCGCCTCGGTACGTCGGACGCGCCCTCGACCGGCTTTCGTGGGTTCACGCTGTCGCTCGTCGTGTCCCAGCCGGCCACGGTCGACGAGCTCATCGGTGGCGCCCTCCACGCCGGTGCGACCGCGCTCAAGCCCGCCAAGAAGGGCCTTTGGGGCTACGGCGGCGTCGTACGTGCCCCCGACGGGACGATCTGGAAGGTCGCGACGTCGTCCAAGAAGAACACGGGGCCGGCCAATCGACAGATCGACGACATCGTGCTCCTGTTGGGAGCCGCGGACGTCGCCGCGAGCAAGCAGTTCTACATCGAGCGGGGGCTCGTGGTGGCGAAGAGCTTCGGCCGGAAGTACGTCGAGTTCGCCGCCCCGTCGGCGCAGATCAAGCTCGCGCTCTACGGGCGCCGTGCCTTGGCCAAGGACGCCGGGGTCCCCGACGAGGACGGCGGATCGCACCGGATCGTCATCGGCCGGCGAGTCGGGACCCTTCACCGACCCGGACGGTTTCGTCTGGGAAGCCGCGCCGACGTGAACGGCACGAGCGGCGGCGGCGGCGGCGTCGTGGGGAGAACTCATCGTGGCTGAGCGGAACTCCGTTCCGGCGCCGAAGGGCCTCGACCGAATGGAGTTACCATCCGCGAATTCGCCAGAGGTCCTCACTTGTACTTCGCCACCTCTGCCGCCATCGCCTTCTCCTGTCCTTTCGGGCCGTAGGGCGCTGAGTCGTGGAACATGTCCAGGTACCCGTAGCCGCTGTAGTTCAGCGTCGTGAACTGGTTCGCGAACGCCACCCCATCGGCAACGAGGGCATCGAGGGCGGTGGTCGTCCACGCCTTCATGAACTTGCCGTCGCCGCCCCACGCGTAGAGGTTCCCGCTGCCGGGGTCGAAGTTGTATTCGCTCACCCCGGTCGGGACCGTTGCTCCGTAGTACTTCTGTTCCTCGGCGAGAACGAAGTCGTAGTTGTACTTGAAGTCCCCTGGCGTCATATTGATGCACTGGGCCGTGGTCGTGGCCTTCTGGCAGGGGTAGTCGTGGTAGCTGATGAAGTCCGCGCGTACGCCCGCCGCGGCCGTGGTGGCGAGAAAGTAAGCGACGTCGCTGGAGTACGAGCCCTGCGTGCCGTCCGAGCTCTCCGCGTACTGCACCGCCGGCCCACCGAACACGGCCGCCCGGTTGAGCGCCCGCAGCGCTGGCACGTCGGCTATCCACTGTTTGGTCAGCTTGGCGATGTTTGTGCCGTTGTTCGCGTTGTCGGGCTCGTTGCCGAACTCGTAGATGTCACAGCTCTTCCCGAGCATGGAGACGACGTGCTTCATCCATGCCAAGTCGTCGGTGCTCCCGAGCATCATCATGCACTGCATCCCTGCGTTCTGAATCGTGTCGATGCGCTGGGTGATGTCGGCGTCGGAGTAGCTCGAGTACGCCCACGTCCTCATAAGTGTGAGGCCCCCGGCTTTTAGCATCGCCTGCACAGAGGGCAGCGTGTCGACGTTCGGGCTGGCGTACTCAATGGCGTCGTTCGCGCCGAACACATAGGACCCAACGCCGTTCCACGACTGCTCACCGGGCAACGTGGCCGCCGTGACCTTTGCTGCCGATTCCGGCGCATCAGCCATGCTGGTGGCTCCGAAAACGGTGACGCACAGGAGTGCGGTGAATGCCGCAGTTGTTTTGAGTCTCACGCAGAACGACACCTCAGTCCTCCTCTGGTGTTGCGGTTGGGTGGGCAGCGTCTTGTCGCCAACGGAAAGGCGGCCCGATGTCGTGCGCGGTCGCGTCGACGTACCTCAACAACTCGTCGCGCGCGATCTCAAACTGCACCGGGCTCTGCGGCTCCCGGATGTGAATGCCGCGGTGCGTGTAGGTGGTCGACATCGGTCAACCCGCCTTCTCTCGGATCGCGCAAGCCTGACGAGCGCACCGTCACGAAGTCATCAAGACTCCGTCACCATTCCGTCAAGGTGGCGCCGTTCGGAATGCGTCGAGCCACTCACAGACCGCGGCCAGAACTTGCTCGCCGCTCGCGGCGGCGCGGTTCTCCTCCTCGCCGGACCTGCTCACGTCGAGCGTCCACGTGATCCGCGCCCGCAGGGAGTCGTCGGTCCATGCTCGGATGACGATGACGCTCACCCGTTCCGTGTCGCGGCTCATGCCCTTACGGGTTCTAGACCCCTGCCGTCACGGCACCGTCACCTTCGGCGCACTGCTCCACACCTGGCGTGACCAGAAGGGTTCGATCGCCTTCACCCGCTGTTATCGTTTGCGATTTACTCGCAGACCTCGCGGCAACGTCTCCGGAGCGCCTCGGTCTCCTCGGAGGGGCTCAGGCTCAGCGGCTCCAACACGCGCCGGCAGAGCACGTACTGCCGCAGCGCCTCATGGCGGTTGCCCTCGGCCAGGTGCGCCGCGCATCACCGCGCGGTGGGCGCTTTCGCGCAGGGGCTCTCCGGCCACCGCCGCCAAACCGAGCTCAATCGCCTTGCCGTATCTGCCTGTCCGAGTCAGCCGGTCGCACAGCGACTCGAGCGCATGCAGGCGGACCTGGCGGAACTGTTCACGCCCGATAAGCAACCACTCGTCGTACCAATCGGGCAGCAGCTCACCGGCAGCCAGGATCTGCTCGAGGTCCTGGTCAGGGAGGCTGGAGACGTCCGTGTCGGCGTCGGCGTCGGCCCGGCGGGCGGCTTCGGTGACGGTGTGGAGATCGACGTGCACCTCAGAGGCCAGTGACAAGTGTGAGGGGGTGCTATCGACGAGCGGGTAGGGCAGTCGGCGGAGCCGCCACAGTGCCGTACGCAGGTTGGCACTGGCCCCCTCTTGACTGGAGTCGATCCATAGCGTGCCCGCGACGTACATGCGGGAAAGCACTCCGCCCTCGAGGGCCAGGAAAGCCAGGAGTCTTTGCACGCTCGGCGGCAGCGCCACCCTGTCTCGCCCATGGCGAGAGCTCGAAGCTGCGCAGAAGCCGGACGGTGGTGGGAGTCGATTCAGCAGAGGCCGGCGTCACGGGACGACAACCGTTCGCGACGCAGATCGTCACCGATCCTCCTGCGCGATCGAACTGTGGGTGATCACGAGACCCGACGTGACCGCCCCTGCCGAGTTGCCGATAGGCGACCCACAGTTCGACATCGCGGTGGTGCCGGGAGGGTCGATGTCAGCGACGCGAGAACGCACCTTGTCGTCCCGCATGCGTCGTCGCCGACCTGCGTCAGCCGCTCCCGGTCTGGTCCCGCACACACGGTGATCGCGCCCCCGATCTGAGCCCGAGCAGTCACAGAGCCCTTTTGCCCCGGTGCGAATTCAGCGTAACCCCGAGCGACTCGGCGGTGGAAGGGGGCCTTTCGGCTCATTGTGGTGCCGCGCGGTGCCGCGGTGGCGAACAGAATTCCAGCGTGTGCGGCGGAGATGCGCGCACCGCGTGGGCTGCTGAACGACCGGAAGCGGAAACGCGGAAACACAGCACACGGTGGCGGTTGGCGCTTCCTCGCCACCGCGAACCGGCGCTCGACACTGCTGACCGCCACGTCGAGAGATGGATAAGACAAGGAGATGGATATGACAAGAGATCGACAACTAGGGAGAGAAGGTGGGGTCCGTTTCGAAGTCAACATCCGCTAACTTGGCCGGCGGCGGAGCGGCGCGGACAGGGGGTCGCATGGTCCAACGTCGTGGGCGCGTCGACGGGAAGGTGGCGATCGTGACGGGTGCCGGCTCCACTCCGGGACCGGGCATGGCCACCGGACGCGCCACCGCCATCGTCATGGCGCGGGAAGGGGCTCAGCGTTCTGGTCGCAGACATCCGGCGGGACCGCGCCGACGAGACCCGAAGCCTCATTGAGGACGAGGGCGGCTCAGCCGCGGTCTTCGTGGGAGACCTGACACGAGCAGGCGACTGTGAAGCCATGGTGACGTCGGCCCTCGAGGCCTTCGGCACCGTGGACGTCCTGGTGAACAACATCGCGGCGGCCATGCCCGGCAACGTCGTGGACACCAGCATCGAGGACTTCGACCGGGTGCTCGACGTCTCGCTCCGGACGGTGTTCCTCGCCTGCAAGCACGTGGTGCCGACCATGGCGGACAAGGGATCCGGCGCCATCGTCAACATCGGCTCCATCGCGGCCTTTCGAGGTGGCAACTATGTCGGGTACGCCGCCGCGAAGGGCGCTCTCCATGCCATGACCGTGGACATGGCGTACTCCCACGGACGACAGGGCATTCGGGTCAACGCCATCGCCCCCGGCCATCTCACGACCCCCATGTTGTTGGCCAACGAGGGCCAGACGCCCCAGACGGACCTGCGGCAACGGATGGCCAACGCGGCGGGCCTCCTCGGCACCGAGGGGAACGGGTGGGACGTGGGATGGGCCGCCGCCTTCCTCGCCAGCGACGAGGCCCGTTGGATCACCGGCGCCACGCTGCCCGGTCGATTCTGGGATCCTGAGCGTCACCCCGCTGATGATGGCGTCCCACCTGCGAGAGATCCCGCCGCTCGACCAATGAGGAGGACTGAGCCGCACGCCAGTGACGGACGAAACGCAGAATCCAGCGCCGCCGCGAGGGGAGCTCCTCGACGCCACGGATGCCGTGATCGACGACGCCGTCTCTTACGCCGACCCCATGATGCTGCGCGGTCTGCTCTACCAGCTCACGGGGGACGAGGACGTGGCGGCGACCGAGGTGACGCCACCGGCGGGCATCGACCCACCCACCGTCGCCCGCGAATCCGACGTGGCGTTCCTGCGGGCCCGGGCCGCGTCGTACCTGAAGGCCCATCGCGACTGCGGGTGCAAGGCCGATCGACATCGGACCGCGCGAACGGCTTCCCCGCAGCCTCGCTCTTGCCGGAGGCGTGGAGGAGGTGCCGCCGGAGGACCTCGGTTGCTGGCTGGAGGAGCTCGCCCTCGAGCCGCACGTGCGCGGGCTGACCTGGGAGCGCCCGCCCCCTCGCGAACGCCTGGCCTCGTTCTCGGTCGTCGTCATCGGAGCCGGGATGGGCGGGCTCAACGCCGCCGTCCAACTCGAGCACGCCGGCATCGACTTCACCGTGCTCGAGAAGAACTCTGGCGTCGGCGGCACCTGGTTCGAGAACAGCTACCCCGGGGCGCGGGTCGACTCTCCCAGCCGTACCTACACCCACATCTTCGGTGTGGGCATCGACCTGGCGAACCCGTTCTGCGATCGCGAGGAGAACCAGCGGTACTTCAACCGCGTGGCTGACGACTTCGACGTGCGCCGGCACATCGTCTTCGACACCGAGGTCGTGTCGCTCCGCTGGGACGAGGACGACGCGACCTGGGAGGTGACGGCAAAGGGACCCGAAGGTCAGCGCGTGTGGCATCCGAACGTCGTGATCAGCGCGGTGGGGCTGCTGTCCCGTCCGAGCGTCCCCGACTTCGAAGGCGCCAGCGATTTCAGAGGCCTGTCGTTCCACACGGCGCGCTGGCCGGAAGACCTCGACCTGGCCGGCCTGCGAGTCGGCGTCGTCGGAACGGGATGTTCGGGGATCCAGCTGGTTCCCGAGCTCGCCCCATTGACCGGGCACGTCGTCGTCTTCCAGCGGAGCCCGCAGTGGCTCTTCGACCGCAAGGGGTACCGGGAGCCCTACCCCCCGCAGGTGACGTGGCTCGATCGGAACTTTCCGTACTTCAGGAACTTCATGCGGTTCCGGGCCCAGTGGTTGATGGGGCCCTATCTCTCCGGGCCTCTGCGGGAGGTGGATCCGACCTTCGAACACCCCCACGCCCGCAGCGCCGTGAACAAGCGGCTGCGGGACCAGCGCGTCGCCTTCATTCGAGCGGAAGTTCGCCTCGCGGCCGGACCTGATGGAGAAGATGATCCCCGCCTGGCCCCCCTACGCCAAGCGCCCCGTGCAGGTCGACACCGATTACTGCTACTACGACGCGCTGCTCCGAGACGACGTCACGTTGGTCACCGACGGCATCGAGCGGATCACCTCGTCGGGGATACGGACGGTGGACGGCACGGAGCACGAGCTCGACGTGATCGTCTACGCCACCGGCTTCAAGGCGAACGAGTGCCTTTGGCCCATTGAGGTACGCGGGCGTGACGAACGATCGATCGAGGACCTCTGGTCCAAGGACGGCCCACGGGCCTATCTCGGCACCATGGCCCCGGGATTCCCGAACTTCTTCATGGTCTACGGACCGAACATGAACGCCTACGGTGGCCTCGGCGTGCTCAACCTGGAGGAGATGGCCGTCCGGTTCACGCTGGAGTGTGTCGAACACCTTGTCCTGAACGGTCAACGGTCGGTGGACGTCACCGAGACCGCATACTGGCGGTGGAACGACCAGCTGGACGAGCGCGAGAGCTCCCGGATCTACATGGATCCGAGAGCGAAGAGCTACTACCAGAACGAACACGGTCGCTCGGCGACGAACTGCCCGTTCTACGGCACCGAGATGTGGCACCAGCTGAGGAGCCCAAACTTGGAGGACCTGATCGTCCGTTAGGGGGCTACCGTCTTCTCATGGCAACTCACGACGTCACCATCGACATCCCAACCGGATTGGTGCTCCGCTCAGACGTGACGTTCGTCGTATGGAGTGACGACGTCAAGCTCGGCGAGCTCCAGGTCAGCAAGGGCACTATCGACTGGCTGCCGGGTAACGGCCGGACCCGCTACCGCATGCCCTGGGAGAAGTTCGACGAGCTGATGAAGGAAGGGGGCCGCCGCACGCCGCGTTAGGACGCGAGTCGCCCACGAGGACTTGTGCGGCCTAGACCGGAGGCGTGAAGCACTTTCCGTCCGTGCCGAAGGTGAGCCGAAGGATCGCGACTAACCCGGACGATATTGTGTTGACGGTTCGTCCTTCGCCGCAGTAACTACTACCGCTACCTCGCCGCCTTTTCATAGGCCTTGGCCAACAACTCGAGAAGCTCGTGATCGATTTCGGTCACTGTCGTGCCGTTCCCGATTGCTCTTCCGATATGCGACTCGACCGGCTCGATAAGTTCGGGCACGAACCGCTCGAAGACAGTGCGCCACACCC
>CAVYDA010000007.1:0-165591 GCA_963767195.1 uncultured Acidimicrobiaceae bacterium
GGGTTCCAGGGGTCGTCGCTACACCTGAGCTAGGCAGGTGATCATGAGATCAGAGTCAAAAGGGCGTTCTGGCCGCCAGCCAATGACGGACAAGCGCTTCGAGTATGTCCGATTGATTCGCATGGGGGTGTCGAACTCGGAGGCATGCCGACGCCTCGGCATCGACCGCAAGACGGGTCACTGGTGGAAGAACGGCGGTTCGGTCACCCGCAACGGCGTCACACGCGTGGTCGAAGCGATCGTCGATCACCATCTCGTCCCGGTCGAGTCCGGTCGCTACTTGACCGAAAGCGAGCGGGTGACGATCGCAGACGGTGTGCGTGATGGCCGCTCAGCCCGTTCGATCGCGGCCGAACTGGGCCGGGCCGTGTCAACTGTGAGTCGGGAACTCCAGCGGAACACCTCAGCGGACGGGCGCTATCGGCCCCATGCGGCCCACGCCATGATGCGGAGCCGTCGACCGCGCCCCAAGCAGCGCCTTCTCGAGCGCGACGAAGAGCTTCGCCGGCTCGTGCAGCACTATCTCGACCAGCGCTGGAGCCCCGAACAGGTCGTCCACGAGCTCGGTGTTGCGCACGGCCGACACCTGGGCGTCGAAACCATCTACCAGGCTCTCTACAGTCCTTATCGAGTTATAGGGCGTCAGGCCGCCAACGTGCTGCGAACAGGTCGACCCTATCGTCGGCCTCGCATTCGAGGAGATCAACGACGGCCCAGATTCGTCGTACCCATCACGATGATCGATGAGCGACCGCCCGAAGCCGATGACCGAAGCGTGCCCGGTCACTGGGAAGGCGATCTCATCGTCGGCGCGTTCAATCGCTCAGCCATCGGCACGCTGGTCGAACGAGTGACCAGATTCACCATCTTGGTCCACTTGGCTGGAGAGTCACGCTCCGACACTCTGCGCGCTCAACTCGAGGCCATCTTCGACGAGCTCCCGCTCGGACTACGCAAATCACTGACCTGGGACCAGGGCTCAGAGATGTGCCACCATCACTCGATTGCCGCCGCTACTCAGATGCCGGTGTTCTTCTGCCACAAGGGTCGACCCTGGCAACGACCGAGCAACGAACACACCAACGGACTTCTGCGAAATTACTTTCCCAAGGGGACCGATCTGAGCGTGCACAGCACCGATGACCTTGCGCGCGTTTCCGATGAACTCAACCGAAGGCCGCGCAAAACCATGGACTGGCAGACGCCCAAGGCGCTATTCACTAGGCTCCGAAACGAGTTCGTGTAGCGACGACCCCTGGAACCCGCCGATCGAGGGTGGGGAGATTCAAAAATCGTGGACACCCTCCGACATCCTTCGCCCTGACGCTCCTCCTATCGACGGACAGAGCGTCCATTCACTCCACTGGTCCGCCGGGGAGTTGCACTGGAGTAGGACCTTGTATGCCTGCAGGACCGGACTCGATGTCTGCTGACGGAACTGCACCTGGGTGCAGGGCGAGGCTCTGAAGGCGCTGGCGGTCACGACGAATCGAGCGAGCCGAGATGCTGCCCCCTCGGCGGCGTTCACGCTGACGAGCTTCCAGGGCTTCCTGTACTTGTGCCAGGCGGACGACGTAGTCGACGGGCATGGAACAAGGCTACGAGGGCAACCAGGCCCATCTGAGGGCACACACGGAGCCTCTCACGGGTCAGGTCGTTTCTTTGAGCGAGAGATGGTGGGCGCGCTGCTCATTGCTTCGCTGGGATCACGACAGGCCAGAAAATGGCAGTTGATGGGGCTTGGCTAGCCGCTCGACTCGTACGCGATCAGGGAAGGCCCGGAACCATAATCGAGAGTACCGGTGACGTAGAGAGTCCCAGAGTCGTCCAGTGCGGGCGAGGAACCCCATTCGGTCTGGTCTGTCACGGTCCACAGCACCGAACCTTCTGGACTGAGGGCGAACACTTCATTTTCACTTTGGAGATAGATGTTGCCGTTGGCGTCCGATGCCGCCGACGAGTTGTCGAAGCCGTTCTCGGTTCCAGGGGCAGAGTAGGACCAGGCCAACGTGCCAGTCGATTGTTGGACCGCGACGACGGTCCCGACATCATTGCCTGCGACCACTTGACCCGCTGCCGTGACGGCAGGGATCGTTTCGAACGTACCGTTGGAGACGTAGGCCCACTTGAGCGTGCCGTCGGGATTCACTGCTTCGATGTAGCTAGGCGAGTTTCCGTAGGGTCCTCCGGTCGTCAGGTATATCGTGCCATCGGGACCGACGGCGGGGGCGTTGAAGATATCGGCACCTGGCTCCGCTTGTATCTGATAGGTCCATTCAAGCTGTCCGCCCGTCGGACCAGCCGATAGCGCGTCGAGATCTCCCCCTTGGCTCGTGAGGTACAGCGTTGTACCGTCGGGGGAGATGGTCGGCGTGTCTGTCAACCCACTGCGGGTGGAGCTGGCGTAGCTCCAATAGACGTGCCCGTTCTTGGGGTTCAGCGCGTATAGTGCGTCCTCGCTCTCGACGTACACCGTCCCATCCGGGCCGACGGTCGGTTCTGCCCAGAGAAACCCATTAAAGGTCGAGCTGGGGACCTTCCACAGTGTCGTAGCGTTCTTGACGGCATACAACCCGAACGTCGTCAAGGTGTCGATTTCCACGTAGACGGTTCCATTCGGTGCGACAGCAGGAATGCTAAAAAATGTCTTTCCCGCTCCTGACCACGACCAGAGGGTCTTGTGCGTAGTCGGAGATATCGCCCTTAAGACCACGGAATGTGCGTGCCTGTGCTGCTGCAATAGGTAGATGGTTCCATCGCTCCCGACAACAGGAGACATTCCTTCATCGGAGTATCCCGTGCCGAAATGGAGGGCCCATTTCATGGCTGGCGACGACGGTCCCACCGCTTGGCTCGCACCTGCATGCGTGAAACCGCCCATGAACATGGGCCACTCGTCTCCCCCAGCCGAGCCGCTGTTCGACGTCGCTCCGACCGCAGGCGAGGCTAGGACCACGGCCAAGACTGCCATCGCCATGCCGACAGCCACAACACGCATTCGTCTCATTGGGGCCTCCTTGGCCTACCAGAACTAGGCGCAAGCTAACACCGGGTTTCCGCGCACTCAATCACGCCAAGGACAACGGGCTGAGCTACGCCCAGGAATGTACGGCGCTCGCGACGAATGCGCCCAGCGGAGACGACTTGGATCAGTGGGAAGCAGGATGCATCGCAGCCGGTAAGGCCCTCGTGACCGACAGCAATCCCTGAACCATCACGGTGCGTGTCAGCCGCAGCGACGCCCGTCCAAGAAGTCAGTCACCCAGGCTTCGTCGCGTTGGCAGCAGTGCCGTCCCCATTAGACGGGAGGGACGTAGATTTTCACATCCGTACCGTCCACCCAACCGGTGACGGCACCCGCCATTACCTGGTACCAACCGTTCTGCGGGCAAGAACGCACGACAATCAGTCCAGTCCCCTTTGCCAGCTTCTCTATGAGGGGTGCGTTCGGACTGTGACCCTTCCTGAGTGGCGTGGGTTCTTTGCGGGTAACGAGTTGTATTCCGGGAGACACGCAGCCCTTCAGCTCGGGTACTACCGAGGCTGCTGCTGGAGCGGCTCCGCCAGTACTGAGAGCGACTCCTCCTGCACCGAGCGTGAGTGTTGCGGCCATCGACATCGCAGCCGCCGCCATCCGAAGCGTTCTCACTGCTCACCCTCCCGCCGGAGACCTCGTTCGGGCCTCTTGTGAGCTTCCCCCGGTCCGGCGGACACCCAACATGAGGCGGCGAGAGCTGTCCCTGGAAGGATGTCCCTATGCCACGACCGTATCCACCCGAGTTCTGGGCTTCCCCCGAAAGCGTGGAGGCTTGTCTGATAGTCGGTTGAGCATGTCATCGCCGGGCACCGTGGCACCAGCCGACGCGTTTGCGGGCCTCTGAGGCGGTCCTGGAGGGAGCGTCACGCGGCCTTCTCCTCCTCTGCGGCTCGAGCAGCGAGGATCTGTTCGTAGTCGATGGGCGACTTCATCTCGGCGCTGCTGTGGCGACGTGTGGTGTTGTAGCTGTCGATGTACTTGGCCACCTCGCGTTCGCGCCTCGGCCCTGGTGGCGAAGCGCCGGCGGGAGAGCAACTCGAACTCGAGGGTCGAATGCCAGCTCTCGATGGCCGCGTTGTCGAAACACGATCCGACCCGACCTGCCGATTGGACCACACCAAGGCGATCGCAGACCGCTCCGAAGAGGTCCGCGGTGAATTCCGATCCCTTGTCGGAGTGGAAGATCACCCCACGCACGTCGCCACCTCGGACCGCGGCGGCCATCTTGAGCGCGCCGGCGGCGACCTCGGCGTCATGGTGCTCGGAGAGGGCGAATCCGGGTATGCGACGCGCCGCGAGGTCCAAGACGCTGGCGAGGTAGAGCTTTCCCTCGTCGGTCGGAATCTCGGTCAGGTCCCCGCACCACTTCTCGTCGGCCCTCGCCGCACTGAAGTCCCGTTTGACCAGGTCCGGGAGCGGTGCTGCGGCCTTGTCGGGGCGGGTGAGCGAGCGAAAGCGCTTCTTCGGTCTTGCGACCAGGCCCTGGCGGGCCATGGAGTCGGCAACGGTCTTCTCCGACACCTCCCAGCCGAGGTCACGAAGCTCCTCGTAGACGCGTGGAGACCCGTAGGTGCGCGGGGTGCCGCCCGAGTCCTCGAAGATCTCGGCCACCTTCTCGTCGAGGGCCGCTCGGCGCCGCTGGCGCGGCGTCGGTGGGCGGTCTCGCCACTTGTAGAACCAGGACTCAGAGACTCCGAGGAACTCGCAGCACTTCGTGTGGGGGATGTTGTACTCGGCCCTCTGGGAGGCGATGAACGACGCCACGGTCATCGGTTCGTCGCCTCCTTGACCCAGAGGACCACGGATCGCTTGAGGACATCACGCTCCATTCGGAGCTCTTCGTTCTCCTGCTCGAGCTCCTTCAGGCGCTCAGGATCGACGCGCCTCGGGTCGAGTCGCTCGCCCCGGGCGATCTTGTCCTTCATGACCCAGTTGGCCAGGGTCCCCGAGTTCACCCCGAGGTCGTCGGCCACCTGGCGGATCGACTTCCCCGTCTCCCGCACGACGCGGACAGCGCCCTCACGGAACTCGGGGTCGTACCTTCTTCGCTTCTCTGGCATCGCATCTCCTTACGCGATGCCTCCACGGAAAGGGGGGATGCCCATTCCGCCAACGGGCGGTCGAACTCGCCCGGACCGGTGAGAAACCCGTCTCTAAGATCGCCGAAGAGCTCGGCATCGCGGACTCATGCCTGCGCAAGTGGCTGAAGCAGGCTGACATCAACGGCGGCCGCCGCGAGGGCCTCAACACCGACGAGCGGGCCGAGTTGGTGCGTCTTCGTCGTGAGCTGCGCACCGCCCAGATGGAGGTAGAGATCCTCCGGCGGGCGGCCGCATATTTCGCCAAGGAGACGCTCCCGGGCCCAAAATGACGTACACCTTTATCGCTCGGGCCTGCGCCGACCTGCCCGTCGCGGCCTGCTGTCGGGTGATGAGGGTGTCGACGTCGGGGTTTTACTCGTGGCAGGCCGAACCCGTGGGGGCCAAGGACCTCGAGGACGCCTATCTCTCTAACACCATCGTCGATATCTGGACCATGAGCCGTCGCTCCTATGGGTCTCCTCGGGTCCACGCCGAGCTGCGACTCGGCCAAGACGTTCGCTGCTCGCGCAAACGGGTCGAACGCTTGATGCGCCAGGCGCAGATCGCCGGCATTCACCGGCGTCGCCGGGGAGGGTGCACCCGTCGGGACCTCGGTGCTGAGCCCTCTGACGACCTGGTCGAGCGGTCCTTCGATCCCTCCGAGCCCGATCGCTTGTGGGTGATGGACGTCGAGCGCCACGAGGCGTTCTTGCACCGAGGGGAGGTGAGAGACCTTCTCCTCCAGCCTGTCGCAGCGGGTTGGTGAAGCTGGGGGCAGCCTGACCTGGGAGACGCCGGGAAGGGTGGACAGCAGCCCCGACAACGCCGGGACGGCCGCAGCACCGTCAGATCGGTCGGGTCCGGCAAGCACGACGGAAAGGTGTACGTGAGGAACCAGCGTCTGAACGCCTCTCAAGTCAATCCCACTGGCTCGAACCTGACGGATCTGGGCCAGGCAGCGGCGCGCACCTCCATGACAGATGGAGCGAACTCTTCGGCGGGTTTATGTCGCCCGTCGGGGAGGCCACGGTGAATGCCTGCGGCGTAACCGTGGCGATGTCGCAGGGGCATAGCTGGACACCCACCCCGTCAATCGGTTCAAGAGTGAACGTGGGAACTCTCCGAGCGTTCCCTCCCCTCCGCCCGGCCAGGGCGGCGGGTGGGAAGGCCCGTCGTCGGCTGATGCCGTTCGGAGGGGACGGAGGGGTCGTAGTAGTCCGAGCACGGGAAAGCCGTGTACATGGCGAAGGACCCCAGCGGGACCGCAGCATCAACGCTGAACGTGGAGGTCGTCGGTGAACATCGACGCTTCGTGGCCCGACCTCTTCGAGGCCGAGTCCCGAGTACATGTGATGCAGACGAAGCTGCACCAATGGGCGGTCAGCGATCCTGACCGCCGGTTTGATGACGTGTTCAACCTCGTCTATGACCCGGCCTTCCTCGTTGTGGCGTGGAACCGGGTGAGGGGGAACAAAGGCGCACGCACCGCCGGGGTCGACGGAGTGAAACCTCGCTCCATCGTCTTCGGTGCCGCCGTGATGCTGGCGCGGCTGCGAGATGATCTCAAGGCCCGTCGGTTCACACCGGACAAGGTCCGCCAGAAGGCCATCCCCAAAGCGAGCGGCAAGGTCCGCAAGCTTGGGATCCCGACTGCTGCTGACCGGGTTGTGCAGGCGTCGTTGAAGCTTGTGCTCGAACCGATCTTCGAGGCGGACTTCAAGCCGTGCAGTTATGGCTTCCGCCCGAAGCGCCGAGCCCAAGACGCCATCGCCGAGATCCACTACCTCACCTCGCCCAACAGGAACTACCTGTGGGTGTTCGAGGCGGACATCACGGCATGCTTCGACGAGATCGACCACTCGGCCCTCATGGGCCGAGTGCGACGTCGGATCGGAGACAAGCGCATCTTGGCCTTGGTGAAGGCGTTCCTACGAGCCGGTGTCCTCTCTGAGGACGGCGTCTCTCGGGCGACGATCGCAGGCACTCCCCAGGGCGGGATCCTCTCACCCTTGGTGGCCAACATCGCCTTGTCCACTCTCGATGAGCACTTCACAGCGAAGTATGAAGCGCTCGGAGCCGACTGGACACGGGCCAAGCATCGCCGTGCCGGTGGTCCGGTCATGAGGCTCGTCCGCTATGCAGACGACTTCGTGGTTCTCGTTGCCGGAAGCCGCGGCCATGCCGAAGCACTCCACGGTGAAGTCAGCGAGGTGCTCGCGCCGATGGGCTTGCGCCTCTCGGAGGAGAAGACGAGGGTCTGCCACGTCGACGAGGGCTTCGACTTCTTGGGTTGGCGCATCCAGCGCCGGTCCGTCCAAGCGGGGGAAGCTCATCCGGGAAGCTCAAAGGGTCGTGCGGGTGGAGCGAGGCTGCTCAGGGCTGATCTGTGGACCCGGACCTCCGGGTCCGACTCCCCTACGAACGACACCTCGCTGTCCCGGGACTTCCCTCAGGACGACCCGATCTCAGGCATGATGACTCCGGGCGAACGCTGGCGGGAGGCCGTCTTTCTCCGGCGATGAGAGGAGGCAACGATGTTGCGACGGGTAGCAGTGTTGGCAGCGGGGCTGGCCATGACGGCGGGTGTCGGGTTGGCGGGAGCTGGTGCCGCCTCGGCTGCTTCACCAGCGCTCAAGATCAAGACGGACTCGCAATGGACGATCAGGATCAACTTCGGCAACGGAGCTGGCGCTTGTCAGGTCGACACCTTCGCTGTAAACGACAACTTCACCGCTGACAACGGAGACCATGGGAAATGGAGCGGTGGCGGTCATACCGTGTCCATGACCTGGATCAAGGGAAACGAGGACCTCACGTTCAGCGGCACCTACACCGCGACGCCGAAGCCGGAATACATCGGCAAGTTCGGCGGCATCGACGCTGGCGACAAGGGTCGGCTGATCGAGGGTGCGATTGCGCCCTGCTGAACCTGAGCGATCCGGCTATTGGACCTTCGTCACTTCGGGCAGGATGCCTTCGACTCACCGTTGCTTTGCGACCTCTGCTCAGCTCCTTCCGCTCATGAACTCAAGAACCTGTTCACGTCTGCCGCGAATTCTCTGTGGTGCTGGAACAGGAACCCGTGGGCGGCGTCGGGATAAATCTTGAGCACCGCGTCGGGAAGAAGTCCTGCGAGCAGGTGCGAGTAGCGAGGGAGGATCATCGGATCGCTGTCACCGTTGGCGACGAAGACCGGAATCGTGATGGCTTCTACCCGCTCGAGGAGGCTGTGGTTCGGCGTGCCCCATTCGCACACGGCGTCGTACTGGGCCACGCGACAAGCCCAGCTCGTCGGAGTGTCGCGGTCCTCCTTGCGCGCGTACATCCGGCCAAGCGCTTCCTGGCCTGCCTTTCTGCTCGCGTCCGATGGGGCAAAGAAGACGCTCATGTACTCCTCGGGTGACGTCTGAGGCGTGCCGACCGTGCCGATGACGTCATCGGCCCAACCGTGCATATCGTGTGCGCCTTTGGGAGCTGACGATGCCAGGATGACCCTGTTCACCACCGAGGGGCGAACGAGCGCGATCTCCTGGGCGACGAAGCTCCCGATCGAGAAGCCGAGGAGATCGACCTGTTCGAGGTTCATTGCGTCGAGAAAACTCAACGCGCCTACAGCTGTCTCTGCCATCGTGTGCGCGACACTTCCCTCGGACCTCCCGACACCTTCGTAGTCGAACGTGATCACTCGCCTGTTGGCCGCCAGTTCGTCGACTAGTGCGGGATCCCAGTTGTCGAGATTGCCTCGGAAGTGCTGGAGAAGGAGGACGGGACGCCCATCTCCCCCAGTATCGCGGTAGGCCAAGCTGACTCCGCCCGCCGACCTCACGCTCAGGTTCTCCAACTCGGAGTAGGCAGTCATCCTCTTGGCAATTCCTTTCGTTCGGGATTCCGCTGCGGATGGTGATCCCTATCCTCCACGAACTCCACCTGATCGGCACCGATCGACACCAACAGCAGATCGGAATGACGCTGTGCAGGTCGTCCGTGACGAGCAAGGCGTGGCGCCCCGAACGATGTGCCGGCCCACTCAGTTTGAAGGAAGCAGAGGGTCACAGGCATCGCTTGATCGAGTGATTCTCAAGGTCGAAACAGCTGCCTCGGAAGCTCACCACCACTTTCGCTCGAGCGCCTCACCTGGGCGCGAACCCGCGTCGAGGCGATCAAGTTCGGCCATTTCGTCATCCGAGAGGGTGAATCCCAGGGCGCCGGTGTTCTCAGCAATCCGTTCACGATGGGCAGACTTGGCCAACACGACGAAGTCGTGCTGGAGGCCCCAGCGGATCAGGACCTGCGAAGGAGGCCTCCCGACTCGGTCAGCGATTGCCCGAACTTTGGGGTTGGACAGATGTCGGCCGGTGCCGAGCGGACTGTACGCCTCGGTCACCAGGTTGCGGCGCCGATTCTCTTCGACCAGCGCCTTTCGGTAACTGAACGGGTTGAGGTTGATCTGGTTGGCGACGGGAGGGGAGGTGGCGACCGCGAAGATCTGCTCCAGCTCGGTCATGTCGAAGTTGGACACGCCGATCGAGCGCGTATAGCCAAGGTCCTGCGCCCGCTCCAGGCCGGGCCAGGCCCATGTGGGTCCACCTTGAGGCCAATGCACTAGGTAAAGATCCACGTAGTCGAGCCTCAGTCGCTGCAAGCTCGCTTCAAGCTCTCGAACCGGATCTTGAGAGCCCGGATAGAACTTCGTCGTGATAAAGACGTCGGCGCGGTCGACGCCACTCTGTCGAAAGCCCTCTCCGACACTCTCCTCGTTCCCGTATCCCTGGGCCGTATCGATATGGCGGTAGCCCAACTCGAGCGCCCAACGCACAGCGTCCTTGGTCTGGCGCCCCTCGGGGGTCTGCCAGACACCGAGGGCCACTGTCGGGATTTGGTACCCGTCGGCGAGGGTTTGTACCGGCACCGAGTCACCGAACCGAGATGTCGTCGTCATTGTCAGTTCCTCCCGCGATTGTGGCTCACGAGATCAAAGCTATGTGCTGGTGCAATGGCCTGACTGCCGTCAAGCTCCCCTCTTGCAGGGCGATGTGATGTCCTCGCTCTCTCGCCCGAAAGAAACCATGCCACCAAGGAAGTGTCTGCGCCCTTTGGCGGTCCGTCATCGCATGACTGAGTGATTCGGAGCATCCGAGGCACCGGCGGGCCGTGGGCAACGCGAATGGCACATTCGAGCGATGCCCCGCCCAACCGGGACTGCCAAAATGTCGCGATGGCAAACATCAAGCCCCGAGGGCGGAAGGCAGACGGTCTGGCGATTCGCTGTGCCGAGAGCGCCACCACGAGAAGAGAGACGGTTCTACTTGTCAACCCGTGGCCCGAGAGCCTCTTCGCCTGGGACTCGATCTGGCCGGGACTCTCGGAGGTGGCGCAGCTTGTGGCCATCGACCTGCCCGGTTTCGGCAAGTCGGAGGGCCGAAGCGACCTGTTCTCACCGCATGCGATGGGTTCATTCCTTATCACGTTGATCGACGAGTGGGATCTTGGGAACCCGCACCTGATCGGACCCGATGTCGGCAGTGGGGCCACCTTGTTCGCGCTCTCCGAGCAACCCGAGCGGTTCCCCAGCGCGATCGTGGGCAGCGGCGGCGCGTCGGTGCCCCTCGAGGTCACTGGGGCGCTAAAAGATCTTATCGAGGCGCCCGATTTGGAACCGTTTCGCGCCATCGACGGACGCGACATCGTCGCCCAAGCACTAGAGGGCGTGCAGAAGCACGAACTGCCTGAGGACATTCGAGAGGACTACCTGTCCTCCTACGCCGGTGATCGCTTCGTGGAATCGACCACGTACGTGCGCGCCTACCCCACAGACCTTCCCGTCCTCGCCAAGCGACTTCCCGCCATCAGCACTCCGATCCAGATCATCGCCGGTCAGCACGATGGCCTCGTTCCGCCCAGCAACGCCGAGTTCCTCCACGCGCGCCTACCGAATAGCAAGCTCGACATCTTGGACACGGGCCACTTCACCTGGGAAGACGGAGCCGCCGACTACTTGCGGCTGGCGACGGCTTGGATAGGTGGCCACCGCGCTGATGGTCACAGGCCCCGTCGTAAGTGAGGCACACCGGCAGCCGTCAGTGCCCCACACCGTGACCCACGTAATCGTGCTGCCTGGTGGCGGCTATGCCGAGCACGCGGCCCACGAGGGCGAGCCGGTAGTCAAGTGGCTCAAGGGTCTCGGCCTCGAAGCCATTGCGTTCCGCTACCCGCTCCGTGTGCGACACCCTGTACCGCTGCACGCCCTCCAGGCCGAGATACGGAGGCTGCGGCAAGACGGGGTCACCCGGGTGGGACTGATTGGATTCTCGGCAGGCGGTCACCTCGCAGGCATGGCCGCGCTCGCGTCCGACGCTGGTCCGTACGAGCGCGTTGACTTCGCCGTGCTGGGCTACGCGATCACCTCCATGGAGACGGAGACTTACCGACCCGCACGCCTGATCCTCCTCGGAGAGGACGCCAGTCCCGAACTCCGTCGTGCCACGTCCCTAGACGCCATGGTGTCCCAGTCGGCGCCTCCCTTCTTCATCTGGCACACCGCGGAGGACGCCTACGTTCCGCCGGAACACACCTACCGGCTCGCACGCGTACTCTCTGCCAACCACATCCCCCATACCGTCCACGTCTTCGCTCACGGCCCCCACAGTCTCGGCCTTGCCCAAGGGAGCGGAGACCCCGAAACGTGGACGACTTTCGCCGCATCGTGGATTGCCGACCAGAACAACCCGCGGTCAGCGAGGGGGTTCGACCCTAGGAGTTCCGTTCCTGGACAAACCGCGTCAGCTGGACCCGGGAATTAATCCCAAGCTTCTCAAAGACATGTCGCATGTGCGTGTTCACGGTGTGCGGCGAGATGAACAGGGACTCTGCGATCTGCCGATTTGTCCTTCCTTCGGCGGCCAAGGTCGCGACGCTGATTTCAGGGTCGGACAGCGACGCCCACCCAGTCTTGGGCCGTTCGTTCCCAACATGGCGACGACGCACCCCGAGCCGGCGAAGCCTGCCTCGTAGACGGGCCGAGTCCCACTCGGCCCCGGTCCGAGTGGCAATCGACAACGCCTCGTCGAAGCACCCGACGGCCAAGGCGGTGTCTCCACCTGCGGCGACGCGCACCCGACCCAGGTCTTCGAGCGCAGAGGCATAGGCGAGAGGACGCGGTCCGTCTCGATACAGGTCGGCTGCCTTCTCGAGGTCTTCGACTGACTCGAACCAGATCCCACGCACGTGCGCCGCAGCCGCCGCGCAGGAGGCCACGGTCGGGTTCAGGATGGCCCGGCGCTCGGCCAAGGCAATGGCGTGGTCGGCGAGTTCCTCATCGGCAACGGCGGCGGCAATCCGGACGCGCTCGACATCGTCGGTGACTTCGTATGGGAAGAGAGGAAACATCGAGAGGCGTTCATCGAAACCCTTTGTGCAGAGCCACTCGTGTGCTGCCATGGCGTCGCCTTGCGCAAGGGCCAGCTGGGCCAGATACAACATCGCATGGTTCGAGACGCAAGGAGCACCCACGTTGAGCATGATCTTGGCGATCTCGGCAACCTCGAGCGCCTCACGTTCGTCCGCGGTGTGGATCTTGAGCTTCCCGAGTGCCACGAGGGCCGGGGCGTGAAGGGGGCCGGCTACACGATGTGCGTCTGCCACGCTGAAGCGCCCCTCGAGCGCAGTCGCTGCCTCAGCCAGGTTGCCGACTTGGAAAAGCTGGCGACCTTTCGTCGTCTCGAACATCCGAAGCGCCCAATTCTGTCGATCCCTTTGCGCGGCGCGGGCTCCCCTCGCGATTGCCTCAAGGGCCTCGTCGGAGCGATCGAGCGCCTCGAGGACCCACGAGCGGAACATCAGAACCAAGCGGCCTCGTGCGTCCTCACGTCCACCGTGGTCTCGCCGCTCCGCCTTGACGACGGCGCTGAGAGCTCCGTCGAAGTCGAGCAATTGATAGAAGATCCCTGACTCCGGCAACTCGAAGGCCATCCAACAGGCTTCGTCAGAGCTGGCGTAGGCGGCCTCGCGTGCCTTCGGCTGAATCGCGAGGGCTTCCTCGGTCCGCCCTGCCACCGTAAGGCTGTGGAGGAGGGAAGCCCACAGCCACGCAGTCAGGTCCGTGCCCAAGCCCGGGAGGGCAAGACCGGCTCGAGCCGTCTCAGCTCGGACCTCGGGAGAAATGTCGAACATGGTCGCCACGCTCAGCCGGACCCGCGCTTCTTCGGTCGCAGGCAAGGTTCGCCGGAGCGCTGCGTCGGCAAATCGCTCGCCCTCCTCCGCGAGCCCCGCTGCAAAGAGCGACAGGACGCGCTGGACGACGAGGGCACCGCGAAGCGGATGGCGTTCTGGCGTGAGCTCCAGTCCACGTTGCGCGAGCGACGCTGCAC
This sequence comes from uncultured Acidimicrobiaceae bacterium, assembly GCA_963767195.1. Classification (GTDB taxonomy): domain Bacteria; phylum Actinomycetota; class Acidimicrobiia; order Acidimicrobiales; family RAAP-2; genus Bog-473. The sequence continues at coordinate 13,485 of CAVYDA010000007.1, forward strand.
CCGCGGGGTCGGATAAGGCGAGCTGCTGCGAGGCCTTGAGCACCGTTTCGATCGCCACGTCGTCTCCGAGTTCGGCGCTCTCGGCCAGCTGAAGCGCCACCTCCGTCGGGAGTGCGCCACGCGCGATCAGGACGTCCGCCGCCTGGCGATCGAGGCCCCGACGGACCGGATTGGGCATTCCCGCCCGGACCGCCTCTCTGATCAGGTCGTGACGGAAGGTCAGGCGGTCTCCGTCGTCGATGAAGAGATCCGCTTCGAGCAGCTCAGTGACCGGGTCTACGAGGTCGCCAACGGACAGCGAGGTCATTGCGGCGAGGTCGTGAAGCGTGAAGCGGCGACCCAGACTCGATGCGAAGGTTGCGACCCGCGCCGAGGTTGCTGAAAGACGCGCGAGACGGCCCCGGATCCCTTCGCTGAAGCGTCCTGGCTGCTCGTCCGCGACGAGGATGGCACGGCCCGAGTCGTACTTGAGGACCGAGTCGTCTTGGAGCCCACGCAGGAACTCCACCAACAAGAAGGGGTTTCCCTTCATACGTTCGGTCTTTTTCAGGAGATCGTCGTCTGGTCGAGCGCCGAGAACGTCAGCGGCAACGAGCGCTACGGCATCGCGATCGAGTGGGCCGAGCTTGATGTGGTCGGCGCCTCGGTCGATCAGCTCGGACTTCGCCTGTTGCACAGGCGCGAGGCCTTGATTTGGACGAAAGGCGAGAATCCATGCCACCGGAAGTGATGCGAGTCGCGGTCCGAGCTGGCGTATGGCCACGGCGCAGCTGGCGCCAGCCCAGTGGAGATCGTCGAGGCAGATCAAAATAGGTGACTTGAGGGCCGCCTCCTCAATCACCGACTCCAAGTCTTGGATCAGCCAGAACAGGAACTCGGGTGATGCGTGGGAATCACCCAAGGCACGCCGATCTGCCAGTGGTGTCGGTCCCTCGAAGAGCGCGTCGAAGAGAGCTTCGAGCTCGGTAGGACCCGCCCTGTACGGTTCGAGCACGCCACGACCGACGCGAAAACCCAGGTCTCCTGCCAACTGCGTTGACGTATCGACAAGCTTGGTCTTCCCCGCCCCGGCACTGCCTTCGATCACGATGGCTCCGCCAGTACCAGCGCTCACCTCCTGGAGCCGACGTTCGATGACGGCCAGCTCTTCGTGGCGACCTCGAAGAGGCAGCGGCTCCTGGATCATGTGGCGTCCCGAACCAGGCGCGACAGTGTGCTCGCCACGTCTTCGAAGGGGTCCCTACTCCGCTGAGCCCGCGAGAGAACCACCGCTCCTTCGGTCGCGGCGATCGTCACCGTAGCCATCCGATGCGCCGTGTCGTCGGACATCCCACCGGCGACAAAGAGTGCAGCGAGACGGTCCGTCCAATTCCGGAAGATGGTGCCCACGTGGTCGAGAATGTCAGCATCGGGGCCGGCGACGGTGACGGAGACGACGGCGCATCCAGCGCTGAGCCGGGAGTAGTCGAGAAGGGTTCGCCAGAGTCCGAGGAAACGCTCGAGGACCTCAGGTGCGCTTTGGCCGCGGGTCGCCTCCATGGCTGCAAGAGCCCGCTCGCTGGCGCGGTCGAGGGCAGCGTGGAGAAGCTCGGACTTTCCCCCCGGGAAGTGGTGGTACACCGATCCCCGGGGTGCGGCCGCGACCGCCAGGACCTCCTTGAAGGACGTGCCCTCGACGCCTTCGGTGGCCAGGAGCCGCACCGCCCCGTCGACCATGTTGGAACGAACGTTTTCGCGTGGTTTCACTCGCTCTCCTCGGACACCGAAACCGCTGTTCGCGTCCGCCCCCGGTCAACACTATGCACAGCGGCATAATCACACTATTTTATGTAGGTCGTCATACATAGAGAGAGGGAATGACCCATGCCCATGATCGACGTCTACGCAACGGAAGGAACCTTCGCTGATCCCCATTCTCTGGCTGCGGAGCTGGCCGGCACGCTGATGACCATCGAGCAGGTGCCCGATATCCCGCTGTTCCGGGAGAACACGGCGGCGTTCATCCATGAACTTCCGGAGGGCTCCCTCTCCAACGTCGACGGCGAGAGCAACCACGTCCGCGTCCAAGTGCTCACGAACGCCGGCGCGCTCGACCGCGACAAGCAACTCGCCGTCGTCAAGGCGTTCACCGACCTAGTCACCAAGGCCACGGGCGATCCGGCGTACGCCGAGCGCGTGTGGGTGCTTCTCACCGAAGCGATCGAGGGCGGCTGGGGGCTCTTCGGCCACGCCAACACCAACGCGGAGCTCGTCGACGCGGCCCGCACCCAGATCGCGGAACTTTCCGCCAAGAAACCTTCGGACTAACCAGCGACCTTCGGACTGACCAGGAACCTTCGCAGACCCGGATTCTCGTCCCCTGCCGGTTCAAGGTCAACCACCAGCGCCTGGGTACTGGCGTGTCCCCGACGCTAATCCTCTGGTCAACCTGATGAGGATGAGCCTGGCGGGTCGGCCGGCGTCAGCCCTCCCGACCCAGCCCCACGTGGGCCGACATGCCCCCATCGATGATGATCATCTGCCCCGTGATGTAACGCGACTGGTTGGAAGCGAGGAAGACCACCAGGTCGGCGACGTCGCTGGGTTGGCCCACATAGGGCGTGAGGCAGACCTCAGCCAGGTGGGCCAGAGCGCGCTCGTCGAGGTGGGCGCGGACGGCCTCGGTGAGAATGAGGCCGGGCACGATGGTGTTGACCCGGACACCATCCTTGCCGTGACTTGTGGCCACGTACATTGTGAGGGCATTGACGCCGGCCTTGGAGACTCCGTACGCGGTCCGGGTCCGGTCGCCCTTCATGGCAGCCCCCGACGACATGTTTATGATCGAGCCGCCCCCGCCGCGAACCATCTCGGGCACGGCGTACTTGCAGGTGAGCATCTGACTTCGCAGGTTGACTGCCATCGTCCGCTCCCACACTTCCAGGTCGAGGTCGGGCACGGCTGTGTCTCGTGACAGGAAGTCCGAATCGGTGAGGGCGGCGTTGTTATGAAGCACGTCCAGCCTGCCAAAGCGTGAAACGGTGGACGCCACCGCCCGCTGTACATGGGACTCGTCCGAGAGGTCCGCGGGTATCACCTCAGCCGTGCCGCCCGAACCACCGATCTCCGCCGCAACTCGGCGAGCCGCTTCCTCGTCCACGTCGACTACCACCACCGCCGATCCTTCGGCTGCCAGCGCCCGGGCCGACGCCCCACCTATGCCGCCGCCCCCGCCGGTCACTACGGCCACCTTGCCATCCAGTCGTCCCACTTCCCCTCCATTTCGCCAGAGTGTCCCTTCAATGATGGTGCATCGGACGTCACGACCGCCGGTCTCGTGGCGATCGCGTTCGAGGCGCGCACCGATTGATCTGCGCTGAGAAACGCGTCGGTTTTTACATCCTTGGCGACATCAGACCACCAAGCAGGACCCTGCTCCTATAGAAGGCGGCGGATACGAGAGTGGCTGATTCCGTGCTGACTACTCGCTCGCCGTGCCGCGGTCCCCAACCGGACCGTCTGCGGCGTTCACCACGACTGCGTGGAGGTTCACGAATTCGAACAGGCCCTGGTGGGATAGCTCCCGTCCGTAACCAGAAGCCTTGATGCCGCCGAACGGAAGACGCGGGTCAGAAACCGTCATACCGTTCACGGCCGTATGTCCAGCGTCAAGGCGAATTGCGAACGCCTCGCCTGCCGCTAGATCCGAAGTCCACACCGCGCTGCCGAGGCCGTAGACGCTGTCGTTGGCGAGCCTCAGCGCTTCCTCGCCGTCGTGCGCTCGGAGAATCGGAACTGCGGGGCCGAACACCTCCTCTTCGAGGATCGCCATTCCCGGCCGCACGTGATCGAGGACCGTCGGCTCGTAGTAGAAGCCAGGGAGGTTCGGAATTCGTCCGCCAATCAAGATGCTCGCGCCCAGGCTCGCGGACTCACGGACCTGGCGTCCGACGCGCGTCACGCAGGTCCTCTCGGGCGAGAGGCCCCACCGTCACACCCTCTTCGGCCGGGTTGCCGAGGCGCAGGGCACGCACGTACTCGAGCAGCTTCTCGGTAAAGGCGTCGGCGACCTCTTCCTCCACAACGATGCGTTTGGCGGCGATGCACGACTGGCCCGTGTTCTGGAATCGACTCCGCGCTGCCCACGCCGCCGCGGCGTCGAGGTCAGCGTCTGCGAGGACGACGAAGGCATCACTGCCGCCGAGCTCGAGCACGGCCTTCTTCAGTGCCTGTCCGGCCACCGCGGCGACCGACCTGCCGGCCCGGGTCGAACCCGTGAGGGTCACCGCCGCTACTCGGTCGTCGCCCACGACTGCAGCGGCGACGTCGGCGGTGCGTTCAGGCGCCACCACGAGGACAGACAGCGTCGAGGTCGGCAGACTCGCTGCATTCGCTACTTCGGCGAGAGCCAGCGCGCACCCAGTCGTAGAGGGCGCGTGTTTCAGCACCACCACGTTGCCCGCCGCCAGCGCGGGAGCGAGGGCGCGTACCACCTGCCAGTAGGGAAAGTTCCACGGCATGATCGCGAACAGGACACCCAAAGGCACAGGTACCACCATGGAGCGAAGGGCCTCCGTCTGTACCGTCTCGGGCCTGAGGAGCGCCGGCGCATGGTCGGCATACCAGTCGCATGTACGGGCACACTTCTCGACCTCGGCGCGGCTTTCCAAGAGAGGCTTGCCCATCTCCTTCGTCGCGAGCCAGGCCAGCTCCTCGTGGCGCTCGCGCAGCGCAACGGCAAGCCGGCGCAAGCCTTCGGCGCGCTCGGCCGGCGGAGTTTGCCTCCAGCCTTGTGCAGCTGAATGGGCTCGACGAGCAGTCCGTCGAGTTCCTCGGCCGTCGTCTCCTCATAGATGGCGAGAGATCGCCCAGTCGACGGATCGATCGTCGTGACGGTCACGACAACTCCCCGTTCTCAAGTACGAGAGCGACCCCCTGACCCGATCCGACGCAGACGCCCAGCACCCCGTATCGGGCCTGACGAACGTGTAGTTCGGTGGCCAACGTGAGAACGTATCGAGTGCCCGAAGCTCCGAAGGGGTGACCGATGGCCACAGCGCCGCCGTTCGGATTCAGGCGGTCGTCGGGGACCTCGAAGCCATCGAGCTGAAGAGGCAGTTCACGAAGTACTCCGAGCGCCTGGGCGGCGAACGCCTCGTGGACCTCCCACACATCAATGGCGGTGGGTGACAGCCGGGCACGCTGCAGAGCCTTGGCGATGGCGAAGGCGGGTGCGATCCCCATGTATTGCGGGTCGAGTGCGTACGTGGCAGACGCCACTACCCGTGCCAGAGGATCGATACCCAATGATTCGGCTGCGGCGCCACTGGCGACAACGACGGCGCTGGCCCCGTCATTGAGTGCCGAAGAGTTTCCCGCCGTCATTTGGGTGGTATTCGGTTGTGGCGGCAGGCCGGCCAGCTGTTCGGCGGTGGTATCGCCCCGGATGCCCTCGTCGTGCTCGAACGTTCGGCCAGGCTAGTTTCTTCGTCCCGGGAATCTCGACCGGGTGGATCTCGAGGGCCAGCCGTCCCGAGTCACGCGCCGCCGCCGCTCGATGGTGCGAACGGAGCGCGAACGGCGTCGATCTCCTCGCGGGTCAGCCCGTAGCGGTCCGCCACGTTCTGTGCCGTCTTGATCATCTCGACGTAGGCGTTCCGGGCCAGCAGTACAGGGTTGGGCGGTCCTCCGGCCCCGGCCCACATGGTGTCGAGCAGAAGCACGGGACCGCGTGGGCTGAACGGGGCGTCGCCCTTCATCTGGGCCCAGCCCGAGCGCGACATCGACTCGACACCGGCCGCCAGTCCGACCTCGAGCTCGCCACTGCGGATGGCATGGGCGATGTTGATGGCGCCGGTTAGCGACGAGGCGCAGAAGCGGTTGACGGTGACGGCCGGCACCGAATCGGGAAACCCCGCCGCCAAGGCGCCCCATCGTGCAATGTCCCCCATTCCCTCGTGGGCGGTGTTGACACACCCCGCGGTGATGTCCTCGATCCGCTCGAGCGGGACGCCGAGGTGTTCGCACGCCGCCACCATGGTGGTCCCCAACAGGTCATCGGTGCGCAGGTGCGAAAGCGAGCCGCCGTAGCGCCCGAAGGGCGTTCGCACTCCGCCGAGGATGAATGCGTCGGTCACGGCGACCAGGGATGCTTCGAGGGTGATTTCGGGAACCGCCGCCAACGCTCTGCTTACCGGACAACCGGCTTTGGCCGTCTGCGCGTGCTCGATGAACGTGGCTTCGTCGACTCCGGGCACTCGACCGACCGTGACGAGAGCGATCTTCGTGATGCTCGGAGCTCCGTCGACCAGTCTCAGCGTGACGCTGGCATCAGTGTGAACCGATTCGGGTGGACTGCCTGCCTGGGCGAGGATGTTGGCAAGGGCCATCGAAAAGCAGGCCGCGTGGGCTGCTGCGATCAGCTGTTCAGGGTTGGACCCCGGGCCGTCCTCGAAACGGGACTTGTAGGTGTAACCCCCGCTGATGGTGTCGCCTGCGGTGAAGGTTCCCGTACCTGTCGGCACGTCACCTTTCCATTCAGCGCTTCCGTTTGCCGGCATCATGGCCTCCTATCTGCTCAACTTCGGCTGTCGTCTGGAGAAGCATCTTTGATCGGATCAAGGCAGTCCAATGTGATCGTTCGCATGTAGGCCCCTTGATAGTCGGCGCGGGAACTCAACACAGACGTTGGCAAAGTTCACACCGTTAATCCTGAGGAATCGGGAAGGGCAACGGCATCGAGAAGAGGCCCTAGCTCACTGACGATAGCTTCGAACGGAGTCAGGTCACGTCTGACACGGGCCAGGATGATGGCCCCCTCAAGGGCGGCGATGATCACGACGGCGAGATTGTCAGAGCGCTCGAGGGGCACGCCGAGGTCGACCAGACTCTCAGAGAGTGGTTTGAGCCAACCATCGAACGCACGTCGGAGCACTTGACGTAGCTGAGTGGCTGGTACCCGCCGTATCCGCTGCGGCGGCGACGAGAGGACAGCCGGCGGAGAATTTCTCGCCCGTGAGATCACGTTGCCAGGTCTCGACGATCGCAGTCAGCAGAGCACTCGGTGTTCTCAACTGCAGTTCGCTTAAGGCATCGCTGTATCCGCCGGGCCGATACGTCGCCCATCCAAAGCAACGCATCCGAGACGAGCTCCTCTTTGCCGCCGGGGAAGTAATGCTGGAGCGATCCGCGGGGCGCATCTGCCTCGGTCACGATCTCTCGCATACCAGTGCCCGACACGCCCTTGCGCCGGATGAGCTGCGCCGCGCTGCGCACCATACGCTCGCGGGGCGGAAGTTCGCGAGCCTGAGATGCTCTGGCGGCCATCACGAAAGCCTCGATTGGCCCGACGTGGGGTCTTGACTATGACACACGTCATGACTCACACTCAAAGCATATGACACGTGTCATGATGGTTCAAGCCCCGAGCGCTGAATCCCATGACGTGTGCGGTGTAATGGTGCTCAGGGCAGACGCATCGGACACCGACGCCGTCCTGACGATGCTGTCTCGCTGCTCGCGGGAAACCTTGTTCCATCGGTTCCACGGGCTCACCGATGGTGTTGCCTACTTCGAATCACTGTTTCGGGATGGACCAGTTGGCGAAACACTCCTCGCTTGGCATCGCTCAGCCTGCGTGGGAGTGGCCACCCTGGGTGTCGGGGCCACGGGTATCGTCGATCTGGGGGTATTGGTAGAGGACGCCTGGCAGCGCCAAGGAATCGGGACGTGGCTCGTTGGGTCGTTGCTTGTCAACGCTCGAGCCAGAGGTTTGTCCACGGTGCACGCCGATGTCCTCGGCGACGATCTGTTCATTCTCGAAGCCCTGCGCCGGATCGGTCCGCTCACGGTGGCGATTGAGTTCGGAAGCTATTCGATTGACATCGAGATGGGCAGACACTGGCCGGACCGCTCAGGACTCCCGATCCGGACTGACGCCGGACAGGACAGACAAGACTCACAGGAGCGAGGGTAGCGAAATGAGCGAGCCGGTAGTCATCGTCGCAGGAGCTCTGGCTGGCATTGGACGAACGACGACCCCGGCCATAGACCGAGCTCGGTTTGTCACCGGTCAGAAGTCGCCGTCAACAGCGGCAAGATTGCGGCGTAAGTGACAAGTGACCCTGAAGTCGATCGACGCATCGGCTCCAGTCGAGCCAGACGAGGCGCCCATGCGCCCTCGACACCTCCCGCCTATTACCTGCCACGTGGAAACGGACGCCACGAGCCCACGAACGCCACTGAGAGCCGATGGGACCGCACGGCCCAACACGGTGGACCGCCTGCTGCCCTTCTCGCGCATGCAATCGACGAGACGGTCGAGCGGACAATGCGGATCGGTCGCGTATCGGTTGACTTTCTCGGCCTAATCCCACTCCGCGAGGTTGTCGTCGAAGTCTCTCCGATCAAGCCAGGCCGACGGGTGCGGCTGACAGAAGCCCGCATCAGTGTTGACGGGCGAGTTGCTGTTACGGCAAGGGTGTGGCACATCGCTACGGACGGGCGACCCCCAGCGTCGCGGGAGGAAAAGATCGCGCCGCCACCGCTACCGTCGAGATCGACACCCCTGCACTTCTATCCGGGCGTAGACGAGAACTGGGGTTACGGGCGTTCGATTGAGTGGCGTTTCACCCGAGGAGGGTTCGATAGTTTCGGCGCGTCAGATGTCTGGACAAGGGTCCGCCTGCCGTTGATTGAGGGCGAGGCATTAACCAGCCAAGATCGAGTCCTGATCGCCGCCGACTCGGCGAATGGCCTGTCTTTGTCGCTGCCGATGGAACAATGGTTTTCAATTCCGCCGACTATGACCGCTACGCTGCTGCGTCCGCCAGCCGGCGAGTGGGTGCACATGGCCTGCCGTACCCACCTAACAGTCGATGGCGTCGGACTCGCCCACGCCGATATGTTCGATACGCAGGGATTCGTTGGCGAAGTCGCCCAGCCGCTGCTTGTACAAAAGCGCGAGCCCGACAATGGAGCACCCCACATTCCGCACGCCCAGTAGGTCAATGGACGCGACCAGCCACTTATCGGACCCACGGACAGGAATGGGCTCGTGCTGGCCTTCGTGCACGGTGCCGCAATGGCTCATCATGTCAGTAGACCCGTGAAGCTGGAGGCGCAGTCGGAGCGGTTGGTCAAGACCCGCTGAGTCGCGACCACCGGGTCGTCTCGTTGCTTCCGTTGGCCAGAGCGGTCGCGCCAAAACATTCCGCTGACGTACATGTCGACATCTGGTCGAAATGGCTCGTACGGACCGAGGGCACAACCCGGTGGCATGACCGCCTACGGACTCGGCGAGAACGGGCGCACGCAGACGGTTGGATGATCAGAGGTGGGGCCGCTCGCACGGCCCCACCTCTCAAAATCTAGGGGTTCACCTTAGGTGTTCAGCAGCTCGATTTGCCGAAGCAGCGCACCGTGTTCGAGAGGCTGTCCTGGTAGGGCGAGTACATCTGATCGGCGGGCGACTCTTGCCCCGACGAATTGGTGTACACGTAGTCGTTGTGCCCGTTGATGAAGCCGGGCCCGCTGTCGCTCCAGTCGATGTTCCAGGCGCCTCCACTGGAACCACCGGTGAACGGGCTACCGATGAAGAGCGGGTTCTGGCCGTTGGCTCCACCGTTGCTGTCCTGGCCGCCGGTGGCCGAAATGTCGGCTTCCATGAAATTACCGTTGTAAGGAGTGCCGGCCGGGTACCCGAACGTCACGAACTGCTCGTTGACCCGCTCGTTCACGGCGAAACCATCCCAGCCGATCGCCTGACCGAGCGTCTCGTTGGTGATGTCCGACTTGTTGACCTCCATCGCTGCCTCGTCCTCACTGAGGTCGCGGTTGTTAATCCAGGCCGTGGCCGACTCCCAGCTGCCAGTCCACGTGAAGATACCAAACGGGGCCCACTTCTCCTCTTGCTTCACGGTGCTGTTGTTGCAGCACTTCGCGCCGTTGTAGGCCGGAATGAACTCAGCGGAGGAGTCCACGTTGTGGTCGTTACTCTCGGTGTTCAGAGCGCAGTGGCCGGCAGTCCAAATCTCGTTTTCTGCCTTGTTGGAGTCGAACGACGCCACCGATGTGGCCGAGCAACTGAAGTTGTTGCCGTCGTTCGTGAAGAACAGCGCACCATTCAGGTCGTACGGAAACAGCTTCGTGTCAGCGGTGGTGACCTGGAAGCTGTCGAACGGATCGCTCGTCGCAGGCTGCGCCGAACCTCCAGCTGCTGTCGGCGCGTCGAGCGGAGCACCGCCCGGCACTTCCATAGGCTCGCCCGTGGGACCCTGAGGAGCTCCCAGTGAGTTCGCATTGCCGGTGGCGATGACGTCAACCGGCTTGGCCGACTTCAGCCGCGCGGGTGTCCAATAGGCCAAGGTTGCCCTCTCGCTGATCGACGCGTGCCCACCGACCGCCTGTGGTGTTGCCTGGCTGGCCGAGGCCGCTGTGCCGGCTGAGCCCACGGCCAGGAAAACCAAACTCAGGGACGAGGCACTCGCGATGGCTGCGGCAAAGAACGATTGCTTTTTCTTCTTCATATCCCGCCCTTTCGGTGGGCCCGTCGGGTGCGATGCCCCGCGCGCAGAGTAGCTCAGGTCTAAGTGGTTGCCACCATAATATTTTGGCGGGACTATAAATGCTGGTGAAGAGACGACAAATATGGTGACGGAACTATTAAATATCAAAACCAATGGTTCGACTATGCAGACTCTCCCCGCGGAAAGGGAACGCAGGCGAAAAAGAGCTCGTATTGGATCTTGGGCGGCGCAGCGCCAAGACGGAGCGGACGTGAACCGCCTTCCCTCTCTCGTCGTCGACCCGATTGCCGCGGCTGAGGTGGCCGCGGCCCATCAGGGAGCGGGAAAGGGTCGGCGGGGCACTCGCCCTGGGGGCATACGCCCAACTTGTCATCGAGTCCGACCGTTTGTTCGCGCTCATCACGCGAGCACGGCGTCCCATCAGGATCTTCTTCACTATGTCCACAAATCCGTATGGCGGCGCAGACGAGTTCATCACTTCGATCGGAAAACACCGCGTGTTGGAAGTACCCGCCGCAGCGTGCGAACGCGACCGCCTGCATCCGGCCGTGGGATGTGACGTGGGCGGCGCCTACGACAGATTTCGCGCGGTACATGACGTCCTAGGCCATGGTCAGTTCAATCTTGGCTTCGATCGAGACAGCGAATACACCGCGTGGCGCTACCAAGAGCGCCTTCTCAGCTTTCTCGCCCGACGAGCCCTGGCCACCGAACTGCACGCGGAGCACAGTGTCCGGTGGACGACTGGTGATCTTCCCGAGCACAAGGCAACGCTCATCGATGAGTGCCTGATCGCGAAGTCGAGAGCCGGGCACACGCCGCCCTCTGTTTCCGAGTTGGCCATGCCTGAACATCCCTAACGCCTCGCACGCTCTCTCCGTATCGGATCCGGAGGCCGACTCCGCGACGATCAGGAGGCCATCGCCTCCCTCATGGCCTGCGCCCAGTAGTCGAGCTGTCGTCGAAAAGCACGTCCCCTCGTCAGGATTCTCACCCGAGGCGAAGCTGCGTCTGCCTTTGAGCGGATCAGAGCGATTGATCGACCTTCCCAATCGACGCCGGGTCGATCCCCACGCCGCCCGCCGCGCTGCTCGCGTACACGGCAAGTGCGAACCGCAACACCTCGACTGCCTCTTCAGCACCCCACAACAACGGGCCCTCGCCTGTGCGGAGCCAGCGCAGCCAGTGGCGTCCGGAGCTCCGGAAGCTGCTGGCCCAGTCGTCGTCGAGCGCATGGAACGTCCGCATCTCGCCGTCAACGTAGGTTTCGAGGCTCGGTTGCTGAATGCCCCGGCCGGTGCAACGGTTCACCCGTGAGTAGCCACGGCGACCCGTAACTTCCCACCGTTCGTCATTCGTGTAGTAGTCGGACCGGAGATACATGTCCGGCGCCAAGGTGATGTCCCACACGCCGCGGATGCCGTTCTGGTGTTCCCAGACGATCGTGGTTGGCGCGTCGACCTCGACTTTTGGGAACACCTCGGTGCCGCCCACCCACGCCCGCACCTCCCGGAGAGGGCCGAAAAGCCACAGCGCCGTAGAGAGCTTGTGCCATCCGTCATCGAAAACCAAGATGCCCCTGCCCCGGCGCATTTGTGCGAACTGCCACTCATAGCTGGACTGGGGCACTTCCCAGCCACCACGGCCACTGCCCACCATCTTCATGTGGTACCCGCTCACTGCTCCGAGGTCCCCCGACTCGACCGTCTCCTTAAGCCTCTGCAGCGGCTCATAGAAGAGGTAGTTCTCCATTACCCGCAGGACTCGGTCGTTCGCTTGGGCCGACTCGAGCATCTGCTGGGCTTCGCCTAGGTCACTGCACATAGGCTTCTGCAGGTTCAGGTGCCAGCCGTATCCGAGCATTTCGCAGACACCCTCAGTGTGAAGCGGGATCGGAAGCAGGACCTCGACTGCATCGACCGCCAAGCCACTCGACGCTAGGTCCGCTGCGCTCGCGAATGTCCGTGCCTGGGGCCAATCCACGTGGCGCTGGGCACGACGCTGTGGATCGGGATCAACGAGCGCAACGACCTCGACGTCTTGGTTGTCTCTGTAAGCCCGGACGTTCAGGTCGTAGATGCGACCGAGACCGACGAAGGCAGCTTTGACCGGCCGGTCGTAAGGAACGAACGTCATGATCTGTTGCCTTCTCTCGTCGCAGGGGTGATGCGGGAGTGCGGATCACCGTTCTAGCGCAACCCGTTGCCCTGTCGGGATCTCTCCCTCGCGGCGACGCCTTTGAGGGTCGGATTCCGACAAGCCAGCCGTCCTGTTTCGTGAAGCGATTCACGGGGCCGATGACGAGTAGCTCGACAATCTCGATGAAATCTGCCATGGCATCCCCGCGACGTCGGTCCAGTGGATAACAATGTCTCTGCCATGGCCACTCCCCTTTCGACTCGCCTCAAGTGGGTGCGGCAGCAGAAAGGTAGACGATGTGAGCAGCTATGTTGGGCACCTCGTTGACATCGAGCGACGTGGCAAACTCATCTAGTGTCGGACCGGGAATGTCACCATCATCGATGACCTCATGCAATTTCGCTCACCAGGTCTCGTCGGTCGCCGGCTCGCCGTATCCAGACGTTGCATTGCGGAAGGTCGATAGCGAGGCCGAGTGTCCGGCGGCGTCGAGTACAGAGGTGAGCTTGTCCCAACAGCCCGAGCGGCGGTTGCCGCGTGGAGTGGTCCCCGTGGATCGGCACGAAACGAATGCTCGGTCACCCAGCTTGTTCATCCACTGCCGTCCTTGGGACTTTCAAACAGGACATGATGAAGACATGAGAAGTTGGGCTTTCGAGTCGAAGAACGGGAGCGGGGGCACAGCGGCATTCGCAGAAAGGCGGACCTCGAGCGAGGCGAACGCTCCAGGGTCGAGATCGCAGATTGGGGGTTCGCCCGGGAGTGGCCCGCCGAGGCCGGTGCGACGGGGTGAAGCTCCGAGCGGGGTAGCACCACCACCCTCCCGGTACGGCTGCCACCCTGGTGCGACCAATGGAATGTGTGCGATAAAGGGACGATGCCGGACGAGGCTTTGAGAAAGGCGCGGGCACCCGCGTCGTACGTAGGCGCGCTCGCACCCCGGCCGAGGGCGGCGGAGTCCGCGTGATCCCTGAGATTGGGCGAGTCGCCTGGTTCCGCCTCCGTCTCGATCTACCCCGGTACTGGACCAGCTATGCCGGCATTGTCCTTCTCGTCGCGCTGGTTGGCGGTATCTCGCTCGGCAGTATCGCGGGCGCTCGGCGAAGTGAGTCGGCCTTCCCGACGTTTCTGAAGGCGACCAACCCTTCCGACCTCGCCATTGACGTCGGGTTGTACAACCCGAAGATCCTCAAAGAAGTAGCAAGGCTGCCCCAAGTGACGTCGATAAAGACCTACGTTTCCCCGAACGCCGTCCCGGTGACGAGGTCGGGCTTCGTCGATACCCACAACCGGTTGTTCAATTCGAATTTCGACCCGATCGCTAGTCTCAATGGGCTCTACTTCGATCAGGATCGGATGACCATCGTTCGGGGCAGGTTACCCAACCCCCGACGAGTCGACGAGGCCATGGTCAACGAGTTCGCCGCCTCTCTGTACAGGTGGCATGTCGGCTCCGTCGTCCGCTTCGGGTTCTTCTCCAACGCGCAGCTCGGGCAGAACGGCTTTCCGACCAGCCCGGCAACCCGTATCGTCGACGTGCGCATCACCGGCATCGGCGTCGCCAATACGGACGTGGTGCAGGACGAGATCGACAAGATCCCCAGCATGATCCTGACGCCCGCCCTGACGCGCCGGCTCGTACCCTGCTGCATCAGTTATGCCTGGAGCGGGTTGACGCTGCGCCATGGTGCGGCGGACGTACCGGCCGTCGAGTCGAGTTACCTCCATCTGCTACCTCCCGGCTTCCCGTACTACTTCCATGTCACCTCGGTGATTGAGAGCCAGGCGGAACAGGCGGTCAAGCCGGAGTCGATCGCGTTGGCTGTCTTCGGCCTCATCGCCGGCCTGGCCACGCTCCTGATCACCATTCAGCTCGCCGCGCGCCTCGTGCTGTTGACGACCGAGGAGCGCGAGGTCATGTGGTACCTCGGGGCGCGACGCTGGAACACTGCCACCGACTGCCTGCTTGGGATCGCGGTCGCGCTGGTGCTCGGTGCCGTGGGGGCGGCAGTCGTAGCTGTCGCGCTCTCCCCACTCCTCATCTTCGGGCCGCTTCAGTCCGTCCTTCCGGCGTCGGGGTTCTCCGTCGACTGGACCGTGCTCGTATTCGGTGCCCTGAGCCTCCTGGTCGTCTTGGGTGCGGCCGCGGCCGCACTGAATTATCGGAGCGCCCCAGGGCTGCGCGCGGCTCGCCGGTCCGGGCGGCCCCTTCGGGCGTCTCATCTCACGCAAGCTGCCTCCCGGGTAGACGTGCCGACACCGGCGGTGCTCGGGCTCCGCTTCGCGCTCGAAGGCGGACGCGGGCGCACGTCGGTCCCGGTGCGCTCGTCCATCCTCGCCTCGACCCTGGCCGTCGCCGTGGTGGTCGGAACCCTCACGTTCGGAAACAGCCTCCATACGCTAATCGGGACCCCACGCTTGTACGGGTGGAACTGGAGCGCCATGCTCGAGTCGGACGCCGGTTACGGCAACGTCCCGCAGGCCCAGGCGGCCCGCTTGCTCGACGCCGACCCTTCGGTGACCGGATGGACGGGGGTCGACTTCGATTCCTTGCTCTTCGATGGGCAGGCCGTCCCTGTCATGGCCGGGGGCACCCGTGTAAGCGTCGCCCCGGCGTTGTTGTCCGGTCACGAAGTCGATGCACCCGATCAGGTTGTCATGGGCGGCCAGACCCTTGCCGCTTTGCACAAACGGGTAGGTGACACGGTCCGCGTATCCGGTGGGTCCCGGTCTGCCGTCCTGCACATCGTGGGCGTCGCCACCATGCCCACGGCCGGCATCGGCTTCGGCCTGCACCTCTCCATCGGCTCAGGTGCTGTCGTCGACAAGCGCCTCATCCCCCCGAGCGTGCCGGCGCTCCTCGGCCTCTCCGACCCCGGCCCGAACGCCATCCTCGTGCGCTTCGCGCCGTCGCTCAGCGCTGCTGCAGCCCAGCGGTCGCTGTCGGACATGGTGAGCTCGCTGAACCGACTCGAGGGGGGCGCGGCGGGCATCATCAGCTATACCGACGTACGTCCGGCCGAGATCACGGACTATCAGGCCATGGGGGCGGCGCCGCTCATCCTGGCCCTCGCGCTGGCGACCGGCGCAGTGGTCGCCCTGATCCTCACGCTACTCACGTCCGTGCGCCGGCGGCGGCGGGACCTGGCCCTGCTCAAAGCGCTCGGCTTCACTCGGGGCCAGCTCTCCGCAGTGGTGGCCTGGCAATCGACCGTGTCGGTGGCCATCGGGATCGTCGTTGGGGTACCACTCGGCATTCTGATCGGCCGCAACACGTGGGATCTCTTCGCGCACGAGCTCTTCGCCATCCCCGAACCCACTGTCCCGCTGTTGGCCACCGCCTTCGTAGCTCTGGGCGCCCTGGTCCTGGCCAACCTCGTTGCCGCCATCCCTGGGCGCCGGGCCGCCAATACGCCGACCAATCTGATCCTGAACGCAGATTGACCCGACCGCATCTCAACTGAGTGCTCTTCATGTGTGCGGTCGAGCCGCCGTCACTTCAGCCTTCGATGGCGGCCCGAAGCTCGGCCAGACGGGCATGGTTGAGGGAGTACCAGACCCACTTGCCCCTCCGGTCACCTTGGACGAGGCCCGCCTCACTCAGAATCTTCATGTGATGCGAGATGGTTGGTTGGCTCTTGGCGAGGGGCTCGACAAACTCGCACACGCACACCTCCCCCGCCGGCGAGGCAGCCAAGATGCTGAGCACTCGGAGACGAACCGGGTCCGAGAGGGCACTGAACCCGTGAGCCAACTCGGCGGCGTCGGCCGCCTCAAGGGGGGCTGCGAGCACGGAGGGGCAGCACTGCGGCAGGGCATCGCGGTCGAGGCTCGCGGTCCGCTTGGCCATCGATCCTCCTCCTATTGACAGTCGTGAATGTATTGACGATACTCTATGCATCGACGGCTGTCGATATATGGAGGTCGCACCCGTGCCCCGTGTCCAACTCGCTCTCAACGTGTCCAACATCGACCGAGCGGTCGAGTTCTACTCGAAGCTCTTCAGGACCGAACCGGCCAAGCGTCAACCCGGCTACGCCAACTTTTCCATCGTGGACCCGCCGCTCAAGCTCGTCTTGATTGAGGACGTGGACGCGACAAGGAGCGGCATGGAGGGCGTGCTCAACCATCTCGGCATCGAGGTTGAGACACCCCACGAGGTCAAGGCCTCCTCTATCCGTCTGAACGACGAGGGACTCGCCACGAGAGCCGAAGACAACACGACCTGCTGCTACGCCGTCCAGGACAAGATCTGGGTCAGTGATCCCGACGGTACGCCATGGGAGGTTTACACCGTCCTCGCCGACGCACCCGCCGAAACGGGCTTGCGTGGCGACGGCGCGTGCCGCGGCCTCGGGGTGAGGGCGAACGAACACTTGACGCTCGACACGGCTCGTGGCAATTCGACCTGCGGCTGAAGACAAGGCCGCCTCATGACAGTTACGGCGTTGTGGCGGCGCCTGCTGGCTGAGTTCGTGGGATCGCTCTTCTTGGGCGCAGTGGTCGTCGGATCAGGCATTGCTGCGCAAAATCTGTCTTCAGGCAACAGCGGTCTGGAACTCTTTGAGAACGCGGCCGCGACGGCAACGGGTCTCTTTGCCATCATCTTGATGTTCGGACCGATCTCGGGGGGACACTTCAACCCGGTGGTGTCCTTCGTCGATGCCGCTTTTGGCGGCCTCCGGTGGAAGGACGCCGGGGCCTACTTGCCCGCCCAGGTGTTCGGTTGCTCGTGTGGAGCCATATTGGCCAACGTGATGTTCTCAAGTGCGGCCATTTCCATCTCCACCAAGCACCGGGCAAGCGGACCACATTTTCTCTCGGAGGTCCTCGCCACGGTGGGTTTGATCCTGGTGATCTTCGCCCTGGCACGATCTGGTCGATCCCACCTCGCACCGGCGGCGGTCGGGGCCTACATCGGTGCCGCCTACTTCTTCACCAGTTCGACCAGCTTCGCCAACCCGGCCATCACCGTCGGTCGGATGTTCTCGAACAGCTTTGCTGGGATCGCCCCGTCATCGGTTCCGAGTTTCGTCTCCGCCCAGATTCTGGGTGGCCTGCTCGCGGTCGGCATGGTCTGGGTCCTCTATCCCGGAGTGACTCCTCGTCAGGCGACAACGGTCGTCGTCGCGCACGGCCAGAGCGAGAGTCATCTCGAAGGGAACGTAGAGGACCGGTCGTGAGCGATGTGCCAATCGTCCTCTTCCTCTGCACTCACAACGCAGGGCGGAGCGTTGCCGCCCGCGTTCTGCTAAATCACTACGCGCGAGGCCGGATCGACGTGCGCTCCGCCGGCTCTGATCCCACGAACGACCTCAATCCGTCGGTGGTCGCCTTGCTCCTCGAACGGGGACTCGATGCCGGCAGGGAGTTCCCGAAGGCCATCACGGAACAGTCGGCCAGGGAAGCCGACGTCATCGTGACCATGGGCTGCGGCGAGAGTTGTCCCGTATATCCAGGAAAACGCTACGAGGACTGGGAAATCAACGACCCTGCAGGTCAGCCGACCGAAACAGCCCGGCTGATCGTGAATGAGATCGATCGTCGAGTACAAGTGCTCATGAAGGAGCTATTACCGGGCTCGCACCTTTGATGACGGCGGGCTCGGGTGTCGGCGACGATGGACACGCTGTCCCGGACCCGCGTAGAGCTGACCCTCGCAAAGACTTGACCAGCTCCGCACCGGTACAGTGCCGGTTCTAGAGGTTCTCCCGAGCAGCTGGTCGTAGGATCTTGGAGTGAAGAGCGGTTCGGTGAATGGTCGAGAAGACGGATCCCGGTGGTCGCTCTGGTCACGAGATTCGGTCCTGTCTATCGGCTCACGCAACTCCGTCTTGTCGGTCGGGTCCATCGGCTCTGTACTCTCCATCGGCGGGGTGGGGTCGGCAGGGTCGGTTCTCTCAATCGGGTCGTTCTTTTCGGTTGTCAGTGTCATGTCGGGAGTGTCGTGGTGGTCCGTGATGGCCTGGCGATCGAAGGGATCGATTGCTGGTTCTGGTGCGAACCGCTAGCTCGCTCCGATGGGATTGCTGGGTTGATGCATTCTGAGAAGTAGTCACGAGGATTTCGACGGTGCCCGCCCCCGACAGGCTGGAGCGCCGTTCCGGCCCTGTGCCGGCGAGACTAAGCTTGGTGCACGTTTTACGGCCACGGTTCCACGATCGCTCTGCTGATCTTCTTCGCCTTGTTCGCCATGCGGGCGCTCTCCTCCCAGCGGCGCCGCCGGGGTCGTCCGATGAATTCACCTCCCTCGCGGTCGTTCATCGATCCTGGTGTTCCACGTCAAGGATCTGATGCCGTCGACGGGCCGCCCGGCGAGGTCACATTCACCGGGATCGCTGCCGGTTGGCTGACCGACCCGTTCCGCCGACATGAGCAGCGGTACTGGTCGGGGTCTGAATGGACGGAGCACGTCACAGATGGTGGTGTGCCGGGCGTCGATCCACCTCAACGAGGCATTGATCGCGACTCGTCCTCGTAGTCCTGGGACCGAGCGCGTGAAGTGCCAGGACTCCCCTGGCGAGAGCGCCTCCGAGCGGAAACTCCACCCGTGAGCGGCATCTCTGGGTAGGTCTCGCTGACATCCCGGCCCGGGATATGTGTCACGAGGACAAGCCGGCGAGGTGTGGCCGGAACGGCGAATGACCCCGCCCGGCCGATCGTGAATGAGATCATTCGTCGAGTGCAAGCAGTCACGAGGCATTGGCTATCGGTTCAAGCGTCGGCGACCATGGACCACGCATCACCTCGAGGGTTGAGGGAAAGCCCTTCAGCGCTCCCCGTCTTGAACACGTCTTCCAACGTGGTGATCGTCTCGAAGATCCCACCCGGGCGGGTGCATAGGCTCGGCTCATGCGCGGCCGATCTGCGGGACATTGGTGGGGCACGGCCATCGAAGCGCCGGACGCCGCCGCTCTGGCGGACTTCTACTCGAGATTGCTCAACTGGCCGGTGATCCACCAAGACCCGGGCACGTCCATCGTCAAACCACCTCAAGATTCCGTCTACATGGTCTTTCAGCAAACCCCGGACTTCGTGCCAGCCGTTTGGCCGCCAGAGCCCGGACATCAACGGACGATGATGCACCTCGACTTCCAGGTGACTGATCTCGAGGCCGCGGTCGCCGACGCCGTCGCCCTCGGAGCGCGCGTCGCGACCTTTCAGCCACAGGATGACGTTCGGGTCCTATTTGATCCCGCGGGGCACCCCTTCTGCCTATGCCGAGAGGATGAGGGCTGAGCTGAGAGCACCCGGAGATTCCCAGGCGTCCGGTCTGATGCCCCTGGGAATCCAATCCGATGTCGACAATTAGCGGGACCGCTATCTCCGCACTGTGGTTCTCGGTTATTCCTACCTGCGGACTACCACGTGCCGGCTGAAGTTCCCAGCGGCAAGCTGGCGAGACCTGCGCTCGAACTGCAACCAAGTGGGACTGCTCCGGCCCAGCTCGAGTCGGAGAGCGAGGCGTTCGGCGTCGCGTACGGGGAGAACGACCCAGTGACCGTTCCGCCGGTGACGTTCAAGCTGGTCATGCTCGGTGCTCCCACGACGGAGAAGGCGGAAGGCTGCTTCCAAGGGGTCGGCGCGCCGGGAGGAGTAGTCCACGTGAGCTTGAATTTCGAAGCGGAAGTCGGAACACGAGAAAGGCCATTGAAGACCTTCGAGCACTTGTTCGCTCCAGCGCCGGTGAAGATCAATTTGCCCTTGATCGCTCCGTTGACGGCGATGCCCGCTGTCGTCACGCAGGGGCTCGCCGTGTTGCCCAACGTCGCCTTGACAGTCATCGTTTCGGATGTGGCTGTACCACCGTTCCGGATTGCGGGAGAAAAGCTAATCGATCCTGACCAAACGCCGAGACTCTGGTTGCACGTCACTGTCCCCGGAAGAACCGGCGGGAACTTGATTGCCGCGCCAGCCTCCACAGACGGAACCAGCGTCAACGCCAACACACCACCAGCAGCAACCAGAATCCTTCGCCGATAGAGCTTTTTCATCAGTATTCCCCTTTTTGAGAACAGCACGAGTCCGTCAGAATACGATCTATTTCCGATACGTCGCCGCGAGGCGTCGACTACATCGAGATGTTGCTACCAGGAAGAATGGAGAAGGTCGAGTAAGAGCCGGTTCCACATGCCGGCCCTGGAATTGTGGTCACGAGGACGAGTCGATGGGGGTTGGCCGGAACGGTGAATGACCCCGACTTGACCGCGGTTCCGGTCGGGGCATCAAGCGTGATGGTGTCCGTGCCCGATCCCACGACAGTGCCGGTGTTGTTCTTGTAGACGACCTTCGTCGGTGCGATCGCCGGACCGGTGACAGACCAGTTGATCTTCACTTTGATCTTCCCCACGATGTCCGAGCCTGCGAAGTTGGCGCAACTACTTCCATTTCCAGTTGACGGCACAGGGTTGTAAAAGCCCGCCCCCGTCAACGTGCCGCCCAGAACGGTCACTCCCGACGGAGATGTGACAGCACCCCCGCAGGATCCGCCGACCACCATCGTCGCAGAAAAGCTGATCTTGACGCCGCCTGGGCTACCCGCGACGGTGAGACCCGGCGAAAGCGTTCCGCTTCCAGAAGCAATTTTGCATATGGCCTTTCCGGTCGCATTCGGAAGAGCCGGTACCACTCGCGCCCCGGCGAACCCGGACGAAAGGCCCAGAACGAGACCCGCCGATATCGCCAGACATGCGCCGACAGACGCCGACTTCCGCATCATCGCCCACCCCTCTCGCGTCACCACATGCTGCCGCCCGTTCAAGCCCAGCCAACGAGTCGACAATGGTTAACGTCGTGTGACACCATAACCCAACGTTCGCCGGACGCCAAGCGTTTACCGATAAAACGTTGCTGATTTAAGTACACAGTTGATTTCTGATCGATTAACTACCGAGTTGACTTCTGATTGTCTGCAGAAGTGATTGGCACGGGCGACTGGGAATCTCCTGAGGTTCCGGATGCGTCCGAGCCGGTCATGGGAAAAACGAAGCGCGATTCGGCGCGAACAGTTCGATGACTATCGAGCCACTCGCTCAGCAAAGTCTCAGGCTTTCCGTGCCAGCCGCGCCGAACACGACCGGACTTTCGACGCGGTTACTGGACTGGACGAGGTCTCTGACGATTCGACACGTGCCGTCAGCGGTGAAATTGGGCACCGGAGAATCGGGCGCCGGGAGACAAGGTGCAATCGCTACTCGCTGAAAAGGTCCTTCAGTGAGGCCAACGGCACAGTGTTCGCGGCCATTTCGGTCAGATTGGAATCATTCGTGATGAGCGCATCGGCCTGGAGCTTCGCGACCGCGATGTACTCCGCCTCGAAGATCGTCCCGTCCTTCTTCCGGGCGATCTCCCACGCCATGCGTCGCGAAACCCGATCTCCGAGCAATCGGATCTTCACTTGCGTAATCCGTTCATGAAGCGCCAGCGCAGCCTCCTCGGTGAGCTGACCTTCTCGCACCTGGTCGAGAAGCTGACTGAGCGCATGCGAACGTACGGCATTGGGTGCAACCAGTCGGTGAGCCGGGTTTACCTCATCAGGGCCACGCGCGAGCTGAAGAAGCGTTGGCGGGTCGATCACGAAGCGGCTCATCTCGAAAAACTCCTACGAGAATCCAGCTGGCCTTTGGCGGTACGGGGATGTAAATCTTGCTCGCCGTTCAGTCCGCCGGTTGCTCCCCATGTTTCGCCCGCGGCCGAGAACTGAGAACGCCGCCGCTCTGCAACGGCCACGAATGGTCGCTACGGGAACGGATCCAACGCTTCGGGCGATTGAGTCTGCGGTTCGAGTAACGACTCCGAGTCGTCCATCGGCGCGCCCTTCTGCCACGGCCTGGCGTAAGCCAGCCAGAGGCTGCCCGCGCCCAGGAGGACGACACAGAGGATCCAGCCCAACGCGGTCGTGCCCACGCCCACGTACTTGAGGCCCGAGGCGAAAATCACGAAGGTGATCGCTGGCCGGATGTAGCGGTCAGGTGCGCGAGAGCTGAACAGCGAGCCGACGAGCACGGCCGGAACGCTTCCGATGATGATGGAGGTCGTGACCGAGAACTCAATGTGACCGAACGCGAGAGCCCCCAGAGCGGCCGCGGCCGTCAGGGGAACGGCTTGGGTCAAGTCGGTCCCCACCAGCTGGTTTGCTCCCAACATCGGGTACAGGAACAACAGCAGGACGATCATGAGTGAACCCGAGCCCACCGATGTCATGCCAACGATCAGGCCGCCGATCATGCCGATGGCCAAGGTCGGTATCGGTCGAACGGTCAGGTCGTGCACGACGCCCTGGCGCGTGTTCCGGCCGCGCCGATCGAGGAAGTAGCGAAGCACCATGGCGGCGGCACCGATCAGGAGCGCGGCGCCCAACGCCTTCTCAATGTTCGCCTGTGCGGACGAGCTGTTGCCCAATAGGTGCAGAAGGTATGCACCGAGAAACGCCATCGGCACCGAGCCGGCCACCATCCACCCTACGAGGTGCAAGTTGACGGTTCCCTTCCGCAGGTGGACGGCAGCGCCCACGGGGCGCATGAATACCGCTGCCACCAAGTCACTGGAGATGGCCGCGGCCGGCTTCACGTTGAACAGGAGGATCAACATGGGCGTCATCAGCGCACCGCCTCCCGCGCCGGTCAATCCCACCAGGAACCCGACTAAGGCACTCCCGATGACGATGTACGGATCGATACCTCCCACGAACGACTCCCTCCCCGGAGCATCGCCTCGGAACGTGAGTTCCCCAGCAAGGCCTGTTGACAACCATCTCCTAGCAAACCGAGTGGGAACAGTATCAAGATCGATTCCGAGCTACCGGGGGCGGCCCAGGCAAGGGTCGTTGCAAGGCCTTTGCTGTTTCCTGTTGGTCCGCACCCCGGTGGCACGGGCAGCCTGTTCAGGCACCTAGACCAGCGAGTTCCTCGTGCGGCCCTGCGATGGCTTTGGCCCCTGAAATGGCTTTGGCAGAACCCTCACGTGACCTCTGGTGAAGCACGGTCGCACCCTGGCTGTGTCGGCACTGCCAGACGGCGGCGAGCACGAGTGCGGCGAACCACACGGCCAAGTTCAACACACAGACCCACCCGAAGTGGTTGCTGACCACCGGGTAGTGCACGGGGTTGTTGAGCCCGTACAACGGTGTGAACTTCGCCAGGATGGCGTAGGTGTGCGGGAAGTGACTGACGGGAATGAAGAGGCCACCTGCGAAAGAGCACAACAACAGTACGAGCGCGATGACCTGTGTGACCTTCTCGGATGGAAGCACGTGTCCGATGAACATTCCGAGGGCGGAGAACAGCAGCGGTGCGATCCACACGCAAACCCCGGCGATGACCCACAGAACCGTCGCGATCGGCGCGGCGCGATCACCGACCATGTCCCTTGGCCGACCACCCACGATGTGACGAACCCGGCGATCGGTTCACTCTCCCGCCTGCACCTGCTCGAGCGGGAGCTTCAAACCCGATTAGGTTCTGCTCTCCCAGGCGTGTTCCGGCCGAGACCGAATCCTCTTCACTGCACTTGGTAGCCCGCCAGCGACCCCGCTAGCACGGGCACTTCTTCGTTACGGGCACTTCTTCGTAGTCTTCGCCGCCATGAAGCCGCCCACTCCGTTGCCGTTCAGGCTCGAACCGCTGTCACCCGTGAACGTGTACAGCGCCTGATTGTGATAGGTCACCTGCACCCCGCCCGGGGTGGTGACCGTCGCGAGGCATTCGGCGCCCTTCGGCTTGGTCTTGCCGGCCGGCATCAAGAGCGCCGGCCATATCGAGAGGCAGCTTCCGGTGCACGCGCCGCTGGGGTGAATGTAGAGGCTGGCACCGCCCTTCGTGGCAAGCATGTTCCCCACTGGACTGCGGTTGACGACCTGAACCACGGTGGCGCCCATGCCCCGCGGTGATGCGGCCTGGGCCGGGCCCAGTCCCGGCGCGAGGACGCCAATCCCCACTGCCGCGGCGGCCAATACACCCGCGCGTGGCGCGTCCACCCATTGAGGTTCCCATCGCTCCACTCCCCTTTCCGGTACCGCCTCCGGGCGGTGTCTCTCCCGCGGAATTGTACGAAGCAGAACCCAACAGGGATTGTTTACGCGGGTGATTACTTCGCGAACGACGCGCGATCTGCCGCGGCCTTTGGGACAGCGCCCCTGGTGGAACCATCGACTGTGCCCTCGCCCTGGCCCTCACCCAGGGACCACTGCCCTAAGCTCCAGGCACTCCGCTGGGAAATGGTAATGAGTCATTGCCTCGACTCAACTGCGCCAGCCCTGACCGCCCCCCGGTAGGCAAGGGGAGATCGGAGGGTCCGGCGTCACTCCCCGTCGTGCTCGCCCACGTGTCCCATCGGCCAGGGGTGGTGAAAACGAGGGCTCAAAGTGCGGAACCCGGTGCGGGAGCATCGGACTGCACCAGTCCGGCCACCCAGTTCTCGTAGTTACGGAGACGCGTGGCGAGAGCGCCCATGATGTCGAGTGCGAACTTCGGGCTCTCGTCGACCAGGAAGAGGAAGAGATACCGGTCGACCTCGGCCAGGACCGTGGGCTCCACCGCGATGGCCGTCAGGTCTCGAGGGTGGTCGTCGATCAGCGCCCGTTCGCCGAATACATCGTCCGGCCCAAGTACGGCCACCACCGCCCCTGACTTCCTCAATTCGACCGCACCTTCGACGATGCCGTACATGTGCGTGCCGGAGTCGCCCTCGGCGTAAATCACCTCACCCGGGACGGCGGCGCGGCGCTGTCGCGCATTGAGGAACAGCGACCGGACGCTCATTTCGCCGATCGTAGTTGGCGAAGGTCGGGCCTCGCGGAAGGTCGCCGGCCCACCAGGTCTCGAGGGCCACTTCGGAATTACCCCTCGACTGCGATTCCCTCGGCCTCCTTGAACCCGGCCGAGCGGTCGGTAAAAGTTCTGAGCGGCGCCTCGTTGCCGTTGGCCTGGCGGCCGAAGACCTCCACCGCGGCGGGACCACCGAATTGGGCGGTCTTGACCATCGCGAAGATATCGCCGCTGTTCTGGCTCACTGCGATGCCGGTGACGACGTTGCCGGCGAGGCCGGTCGCGCTTCCTTCGATCGTCCGTAGCGGCTTCGCGTCGCCGTTCGCGCCCGGGGCGAAGACGCTCACGTGGGTGGTCGACGGTGTCGACACCGCGACGTACATCCTGCCGGTGGACGGCGACGACGCGACTGAGACGTGATCGCACGTCTGATAGCTGGTGCACGCACCGAGGCCGGTGGTCGGTCCTGCGATGACCTTCAACGGTTGCGACGAACCGGTCGCACCGCCTTGGAACACCTGAATCTCATTGCCCGACGCCCCGGTCGCCGCGGCGACGATCTCTCCGCGCTGGTCGACCGAGAGCGTGCTGGCCCATGGCGCGAAGCCATCCTGGGCGGTCGAGAACTGACGCACCGGACTGACGCCGTATTCGTCCGAAGGCGTGCCGTCGGCCTTGGGAGCCGCCACGAAAACCTGGGCTGGTCCCTCACCTCCCATCACGTACTCGTAGCCGTTCCCGTCGACCGCGATGCTCTCCGAATCCGGTCCGGCCACTCGGAACACCCTCGTCGGCGGTCCCGACCGCCTGGGTCCGAAGACGAAGGTCGTGGCATCCGAAACGTAGGACTGGACATAGACGTGTTCGGTGGAGTCAACCGCGACGGTCCAAGGATCCCAGACCGTGTCGCCGAGGTTTGGGTTGTCGAGCGTCCGTACCGGGTCGACCGCGCCCAAGGCTGCCGCGCTATACGCCGTGACAGGGCCATTGTCCGCGCTGGCCACGTACACCAGGCCCGAAGATGCGCGTATCGACCTCGGGACGGTGGCAGCGTGTGCGGGAGTGGTGGAGACCACACAGAATTCCGCGGCAATTACGAGGAAGCCGGCCGCCACCTTCAACTCGAATCGCATACCAGGGTCCTTCGTTGGGAGCTCTCAGCAGAGCCCCTCTGGGACATTCACGCGCCCGGGAACCTCGGTGTCAATATGATCGATCCTTCGTCCAGTCGCGCCACGTTGAGTCCATGCGGCGTGCGACCCGACTCACGTCCGCTGCGGCACCCGATTCATCCCGGTAGGCGGCCCGTCGGAGGCACGTCGTCCATTCGGGGAGGAGGCCCCGCTCGACCTCCTTGTGCCTGAGGCCCTGTGGGCGACAAAACCGTGAACAACTGTGAAATCCCCACATCCAAGGTGAGGTCCCGGGACGACGGACCTAAGGGGTCACCAACATTTCACGTCGAGACATCTTCAAATTGGATTAATCCTCTCTTACCATCGAAAGCATGACCAACCTCAGCAAGATCCCGATCGCCGTCGTCGCCCTCCTCGGGGGTCTGGGCCTCACGGCTCTGATGACCGCCCCTGATGCGGCTGCGGTTTCGCCGGTCCCTCCCGTGATCACGGTTCACCCGAACAACGTGATGGTCAACACCGACACGACGGTGCGAGGGACCCACTTCCAGCCAGGCCAGACGGTCAGTCTGTTCGAGTGCTCGCTGATCATGTGGGTCGTGCCCCAGAATCCATGCGACACCGACAACACCAAGACGGTGACGGTCAACGGCATGGGCAAGTTCAAGACGAAGATGAAGGTAGAGGCGTGCCCGGAAGCTACGCAGTCGCCCGGACTGTCCCAGACCTGTTACATCGGCGTGGAGAAGTTCGGCATCGATACCGTCAAACTGCAGCCCCACGCCGCGATCGTGGTGACTTTCCCTTAATCCCGGCGCCGGGGGCAGTGAGGTCAGGTCAGGCCCCGCCGGTGGGCACACGGTACGGATCCAAGTCTATCCCTGGGTAGCGTGCCTCCACCCCCTCGATCGTCGCCGCGTCCCAATACGGGTCACCGGGACGAGGGAAACCGAACAGGTCGCGCTGGCGAACGCTGCACTGCGGGATGAACTTGGCCCAGCGCTCGGGTGACTGCTTCGGCCAGGCCATCTTGCCGCCCCAGGTCGTTCCACGGACCTGGAAGTCAGCGAGCAGCGAAAAGCGCGACCGGCCCGGGCCGATGAAGTTCGAGCCGCGATGGAGGATGTCCGTTCGATAGACGAGAAGTGAGCCCGGCCGGGCCGGTACAGCGAACCTCGACGTCGGCCAGCGAGCCGAACGGCAGGTACAGCGGGGTGTACGGGACGGCGCGGCCCTCCTCGTAAGGCACGATGCAGGTCGGCGCATCTTCGTCGTTCACGTCGGAGAGGTACACGAAGGTCGTCACCTGCTGGTACCGCGGCTCGGGCCGAGGCACCACGAGGCTGTGGCTGCCATAGTCGCGGTGCAGCGGTTGGTCGTAGTCCACGGCGCCCGCGTACTTCGCCCAGAGCTCCACCTTGTAGAGATGGAGCTCTGTCGTCTGGAGGAAGCGCTCCGCCATGTCGACGAGGTCGGGGTGCACCGCAAGGCCGTTGAGGTCCCACGAGCGGTACGGGAACTCTTCGATGCCGGCGAACTGGCTGGCCCCGAATCGGGAGAAACCTCTTTGGTCGGAGAAGTCGGAGAAGTAGTCGTCCGGCCTCGGGAAGTGCAACCAGAGCGACTCCTGGGCGGCGGCGAGCTCCGACGGGCTGAGGAACCCTTCGACGAGCGAGAATCCGCGCCGGCGCACCTCGTCCAGGGCCGATTCGGCGAACCCGCATGAGCCGCGACCTTACCGAGGTAGGCCGGCCGGCACCGCTCCGCCGCCGAGGCTGAGGTCGCTCCCAGCGATCGCGGCGGAACCGGGCTCCCTGCCCGACTTGAACCCGGCGACCGGGAGCACACACCGCGCCTACGCTCGCCTCGGTGCGTGCCGTGCTGTTCGACATGGCTGGACCCCGAATTCCCGGCGTCGCTGGCCGACCTGCCCGAGCCCGCAGCTGCCCGGACCGTCGTGGGCGCGGAGTGGAGGTTGTTGACCGGTGGCATCTGCGGGAGCGACCTCCACCTCTTCGCCCACAACACGGGGCCCTCGCCGACGCTTGCATCGGTCGGCAACGTTCCCTTCGTCCTCGGGCACGAGACGGCGGGGCATCGTCGTGGAGGCGGGGCCCAAATGACGATCGCCACCGGGACTCGTGTGGTGATCGACCCGTGCATCCCCTGCCTGCCGCGGGGTATCGAGCCGCTGTGCGTCAACTGTGCCCGGGGCTGGACGTCGTCTTGCCTCAACCTCGACAGCCGGATTCTCAGCGCCGGACGATCGCTGGGCTTTACCCAGGACCTCGGTGGTGGCTGGGCCGAGACGGTGCTGGCGCACGACTCCATGCTCCACCGCTGCCCGACAGCGTGCCCGACCGGGCGGCGAGCCTCTACGAGCCCGTGTCCATCGCGTGCCACGGCCTGATGCGGGCGATGCCCGAACGACGGCGACCAGGTGCTCGTCGTCGGCGCCGGCATCATCGGACTGGCCGCCTCGCCGCGCTCCGCGGGCTGTTCCCCGATTGCCCGATGACGGTCCTGCCCGCCACCCACCAGGGCGCCGCGGCACGGCATGCGGGGCGCGACCACGTCGTGTACGGCGACCCCGAGAACAAGCATGCGGAGGAACTGGCGTCCTGTCGGGGCCCGTCTGGTCGGGCGCAAGCGCACCCATGCTGATGGGCGGCTTTCCCTATGTGGTTGAGGCGGTCGGCGCACCCGCCAGTCGGTGACCGAGGCGTTGCGGCGGTGGCGCACCGGGGCACCGTGCTCCTGCTCGGCGCGGCCGGCATCAGCGAGGTCGACCTGACGCCGATCTGGTACAAGGAGGCGGCGCTGGTGGGCTCCATCGACCACACCGTCGACGCCGGGTCCGCGCCCGGGCTGGCCGGCGGTGCGGGCCGCCATTCGGTCGACAGAGCGATCGACGTCCTTTCCGCCGGCTTTCTCCCCGACTCGGCGGTCGTCACCCACGAATTCGGCCTCGAGCGGTACCGCGAGGCGGTCGAGGCGGCGATCGACCGCACCAGTCCCACGCCGATCAAGGTGGTCTTCCGGCCGGCCGCGCTACGAGCGCTTGAGGCCTTGCGGCTCTCATGCGTCGCGGCCGCCGGCTGACCGCTGAGCGCCGGGGGCCTGCATGTCAGGCTCCCCTCAGCCGGACGCGAGCTGCTAGGAGGGACACCGCATGGCCAAGGACCGCGGCGCAGCCCGGGTCCTGCACCGAGTAATCGCCCCGGCCCTCACGGGCGCCCTGGTTGCACGCGGTCTGGGATTTGCGCTGGTCGGCCTCGCGCCCTCGGATCGCGGACTTACAGAACCGGCGGCGTCGCCCGGCCGCCGCCCCGGCGAGTCCGGCGTCCGGATCGCCCCCGCGGCGCGGACCCGGGCGGCCCAACGCCGCGTATCGCTGTGCGAATTCAACGTGAACACCGACGCCTTCACGGGCGCCGACGGCACCGCGTCGGCCATCGGCTGGGTCGGGGACCACAACAGCGTGGTCACCTGCCTGGGCGGCACGTTCCTGGTCCAGGACGGCCCCAGCGGGCTGTTCCAAGACGACGGGTTCGGGGTCTACGACGGGAGCGCACGACCTGGGCCGACGCCGACGGCTAGCTCCCCGCGCAGGTGACGACATTCGACGACCCGGGGCCACGGTCGCCATCACAGAGTTCGCCGACCAGGTCGTGCTCGGCGGCGATCCTTCGTCGCCGTGTACAGCAGGGTCGCGGTGCACCAATCCCACCGCGGACGAGCGGTCGATGCGATCCCCGGGCATCACCCAGCCTGGTTCCGCTCGACAATGCGTCGGACTCTCGCGCCGGCACCACGGCAGCGTGAACCATGACTACGTCGTCCTGGCGGACCGCTTCGGCACCGACGCCCGTGGCCGACGGCGACCAGGCGATCGCCGGCGCGGGCGCCTTCGACGAGCACTTCTCCCACATGCGAACTCGTTCTGGAGAACGCAGCTGGACGCGATCGCCGCGGCTCGAGCTGCCCGACCCGGCCCTCGTCGACGCGTACAAGAGCGGGTTCATCAGACGCAGATCACGCGGAGCGGCGAACCCCTCGATACCGGGCGTCAACGGCTACGAGAGCGAGTTCAGCCATGACGTCGTCGGCATCCTGACCAACCTGTTCACCCAGGGCTACTTCACCGACGCGCATGCGCTCTCACCGAGGCCCGCACCGTGGTGGGCGACCCGGGCCAGTACGTCGACGGCCTGTGGACCTACGCCGTGCCCTGGGCCGTCTACCTCATGAAGAGGGGGACATGTCGTTCGTGGCGCAGAACTTTCCGACGCGGGGCCGCACGGAGCGGCGCGCAGCCGAGCATCGAGGACGCGGCGCACGCCATCGCGGCCGACCGGACCGGGCCGCGGGGACCATGGAGGCAACAGACGACATCGACACCCAGGGCGCGTGGACGGAGGACGACGAAGAGGCGCTGCTCGGCCTCGCCGCCTACCGCTACGTGGCGGCCACGATCGGCAAGACCACCGAGGCCAGCTGGGCGACCTCCCAATACGACAGCCTGCTCGGTGCCACCAACGCCGTGCTCGGCCAGACGATCAGCCAGAACAAACTGGACTATCTCCCCTGCTCGCTCCTCCAGCCCAACACGGCCAACCGGTGCGGCAACCCGAGGACGCCAACTGGACGTCGACCTCGCTTCGGCTCGTGGGCCTGGGAGGGCTCCCTGCTCGGGGCCACGGTCGACGGGCCCGGATTGACGCTGATCGACGCCACCTACGACTACGGGTTCGGACGCTCCAGCGGCGTCCTCCCTCCCGGCACGACGGGCGGCTTCCCCGACGACTACTATGCCAGCGCCTACGACGCCGAAGCCGGCACGTCCGGCCTGGCCGGGCCAGCCTACCGCGACCAGGGCATCGTCGACTACGAGTTCATGCTGGCCAACGGGCAGAGCGGGCCCCGTCCTGGTGGGAGAGCTCGAGCGCACCCGACCCCAACTCGCCTTGGGTCGGCCACCACCCCGGCGGCGGGACAGGGGTCCTCTCCCCACGCCTGGGGCATGGCGGGCGCCAACAAGGTGCTGCTCGACTCCCTCGTCGCCGAGCGGACCGACGGTGACCTCGTCGTTGGGCGGGGCATCCCGTTGTCTTGGCTCCGTCCGGCGCGCGACGGTCTCGGTCACCAACTTCCCGACGACCGACGGCCACCGCGCCGGGGTCACGATCAAGACCACCGGGTCCGACCACACCGGCTCGACCGGTGACTCCGATCACCCCGGCCACATCGAGCTCGTCTTCACCTTCAGCGAGTCGACATCGACGCGCCAGGTCCTCCTGGAGCTCCCGTCGTTCGTCGACGACGTCGCGCGCACCAGCGCCGGCACCGTAGACGAGGCCACAGGGACCGTGACCGTGTCGCCGGTGGTGCGACGGGTCACCGTCGTCCTGCGGCAGCCTCCCTCAGCGTCAGGTGCCCGAACCCGCGCTCGCACCAGGGCGAGCGTCCGGGTCCGCGGGCGCCGAACCGTCCCACTCCGAAAGGGGCTCGCAGTGCCAGCGCCAGCGCGTCTGGAACGGCCGGCCCGGTAGCTCCGCGCGGCCGTTCGCCCAAAGGAGCGTCTTCCACGGGTCGCCGTCGACCGCGTGCCATGGGTAGAGCCGGGCCAGCACTTCCGAGGCGATCCGCTCGTCGCCCCTGAAGCTCCGGCCGAGGCCCGTCGCGGCGTCGGTGGCGTGGACGAGCAACTCGTCGCAGGCCATCGCGGCGAAGCCTGACGGGTCGGGGGACCCGAAGGGGTGGAACCCGCGCAGGTCGGCGGGAGCGGCGTCGACACCGCACGCCAGGACCCTGGCCCCGACCTCGATACTGGTCAGAATTTTCTCGTTCGGCACGGCGACGAGGACCTTCACGTCGAAAGCCGCGTTGTCCTCGCGCCCGCTCCACATGTCGGCTGCGTACCACAGCGCGGCGTTGCCGGCGTGGGCCAGGACCGAGGCGACCGTGAAGTCCAGACCGGGTACCGGTGCGCCCCAGTCCTCGTCCAAAAGGGGCTCGAGCAGCGTGCGGCACTGCTCGGCCACCGACACCACGTCGTTGCCCCTCACCGGCGGTCACCCTACCCAAGCCCCGTCGGGTCGAACGCACTGCCATCCCGGATCGATCACGCACCCCGGCTCCGGCGTCGGCTCAGGGTGGGCCGACGGGTGCCGCTCCCTTCACGCTCGTGCGGTACATCTCCCTTCGGACTCCCGAGTAGTCGTTCAGCGCATTGTGCATGGTGCAGCGGTTGTCCCAGATCGCGAGCGTCCCCACGGCCCAGCGCAGGCGACAGGTGAAGTTCTCGTTGATGCTGTGCCGGTGCAGGTGCGAAAGCAGCGCCTCTGACTCATCCTTCGACCATCCCTCGAACCGGGTGGTATAGACCGGGTTGAGGTAGAGGGCACGACGGCCGCTCTCGGGATGACGGAGCACCGCCGGATGTGCGTGCTCCGCAAAGGCGTCGTCCGAGGGCGCGATGGCCATGGAGGACAGTTGCTTGTATTGGTCCAGAAGTCCGCCGGTGCCGTACGCCATCCCGGCCGAGTGGACGGCGCGCAGTCCGTCGAGGGTGGCCCGCAACCCGGGCGAAAGGGTCCGGTAGGCGAGGTACTGGTTCGACCACACCGTGTCACCGCCGTGGCCCGGCACCTCCCGTGCGTGCAGGAGGGTGAACGCCGGAGGCTCGGGCAGGTAGCTGAGATCGCTGTGCCACACGTTGGCGAAGTTGAGAACGTCGCCGGGCTCCTTGACGACGCGGATCACATAGGGTCGCCGCTCCATCGCGTCGACGAAGGGCGTCACGTCGCGCCCACCCAGCAGGTCAGTGATGCGCTCGAGGTCGTCAAGGCTGAGCTCCTGGTCCGGCAGGAAGACGACGAGGTGCTCAGTCAGGGCGCGGCGGAGCCCGTCGAGCTGGGAGGGCTCGGTGACGGCGTGCAGATCGATCCCGGTGACGGTCGCTCCGAGCGCGCCGGCTACCTGATCGACCTCGAGTGTCCGGGCCGGAGCACCCGCCATGTCTCAGGTCAAGCCAGGCCGAGCAGTTCGGCCCCGTTGCGCCAGAAGAACCGCTCGCGGGTGGAGTCGTCGAAGGTGGACACGGCGTCCGTGAAGACCTCGAAGGGACGCTTGCCTCCCTCCGGGTGTGGGTAGTCGGTGGAGAACATGAAGAGCTCAGGTCCGCACTGCTCCAGCAGCCAGGCCGTGTCCTCGAAGGGGAACGGGGTGAAACGGACCTGCCGGCGCAGGTACTCCGATGGCTTGAGCGTGAGTCCGCCCAGGACCGGCTCGAACTTCGAGAAGGAACGGTGGGCGTGGTCCACGTTGCGCAGCAGGCCCGGTACCCAGGTGGCGCCGAGCTCTATGGCGGCGCCACGCAGCTCCGGGTGGCGTTCGAAGACGCCATCGAGCGCCATGCAGGCGAGGAAACGCTCAGGTGAGTGGTGCAGCACCGGAAAGTCCTTCGACCGCAGGTTCTCCCCGCCGCCAAGCCAGTCTTTGGGTCGTGGCAGCCCGTTGTTGTGGAACGCACGGGGGAGCAGCTTGCCGCCTCCGACGTGGAGCACGAAGGGCACCTTGGCTGAGGCCAGGCACGACCACACGGGGTCGAGGTCGACGTGGGTGGGCGAGAAATCCCCCGGGGCGTCGGACGGCACCCAGACCGCGGCCACTCCGCCTTCGAGCGCCTCCTCGAGCGCAGCGACGGCTCGCTCGGGATCGTTGAGGGGCAGGTAACCCACGGGCTTGAGCCGCGGGTCGGGCGCGCTCCATGACACCATGGCGCGGTTGAGAGCTGCTGTGCCGCCGTAGAGGACGTCTGGGTCTTGGCTCCGGGCGAAGTGCCCCAGGGCGAAGGTGGGAAAGACGAGTTGGGCGCTGATCCCGAGGGCGTCGAGCACCTTCGAACGGACATCCGTGTCGAGGGCGCCCGGGGCCATCCAACCTTTGGGACCGGTCAGTACCTCGGGGCCGACCTCCTGGTGTCGGTGTGACTCCCAGAGGTCGGGAAGGCTCGCCATCAGCTTCGCGGCGCCGGCGCCGGCGCCCTCAAGGCCGAGCGGTTCGAGGCGCTCGCGCAGGTCCGTTCCGGCAAAGCCGGACAGCCAGTCCGGCGTCTCCATGAGATGGCTGTCGGCATCGAAGATCGCAGTACCCACGAGACCCCCCCTGTAGAGAGCGGCAATCCAGGTCAAGCGTAGACCCGTGCGGCCGGACCGACCACGTCCGAGCCGGGAGGACATGACCACCCACGCCGAGGCGTGCGGTGCCTACGGACGGGCAACGACGCGCGACAATTCACACAGACAACTTTTATGGTGCTCATATCTTTCTCTGACCTGGCAGCCAGGGCTCGGGTGTCCAATGGCAGACAGAGAACGCTGCGAATGGCAGGGATCGGACGGAGGACGCCGAAATGCACGAGGACCAGAACGACGAGACGCCGCAGAATGCGGGCAGGCCGGACATGGAGCTGGCCTCCGACGCCGCGGTCCCCGAGGATCCGGCGCAGGCCATCGCCCTCCCGGCGAAAACTCCGACTCCCCCACAGGAGCCTGAACTGACCCCCACGGCGGCGCAGCCCGACACGCCTCCGCTCGGTGTGCCCCAGGGCTCGCCTCAGGGCGTCGCCCCGGGCACCTATGCCATGGGTGCGCTCGCCGGCCACCCGGTCCCGGTCCCCGATGCGGGTCCGTCCACCGGCTCGGACGTGCCCTACGGCACCGGTCCCGGCGCAGACTACGGCGCAGGCACGGGCTATGGCGCCGGGTACCAGTACGGCGGGCCCGGGTTTGGCGCCCCTCCCACCCAGCCCTCCGCCCAGTCCTGGTACACACCCGGCGCGGGCGGAGCCTCGGCCGTCGGAAAGTCCGACCACCGGGTGCGCAACGCGGCTCTTGGCCGGTGGGGCGGCGGCTCTGCTCCTCGTAGCGGGCGTCGGCATCGGCCACGCCGCGTGGACCTCGGGCGCTGTCCAACCGGTCGGCTGCATCTGCCACAGGCGGCGGCCAGCTGCCGTTCCGTTCCGGCGGCTCCGGCTTGGGGAACGGCAGCAGCGGTTCGGGCAACGGGTCTCCCTTCGGCGGCACCTTCGGCAACTCGGGCAACACGGGTAACTCCGGCGGTTCGGGCTCAAGTTCGTCCGGCTCCTCCGGCCCGAGCGACGTGAACGCGATCGCGTCGAAGGTCGACCCCGGGCTTGTCGACATCAACACGACGGTCGGCTATCAGGGTGAGCAGGCTGCAGGCACGGGCATCGTCCTCAGTTCCAACGGCGTCATCCTCACGAACAACCACGTCATCGACGGCGCGACAAGCATCAGTGTGACCGACGTCGGAAACCACAAGACGTACTCGGCCAAGGTGGTGGGATACGACCGTACGAAGGACATCGCCGTACTCCAGCTCAACAACGCGTCGGGCCTTCAGACCGCGTCGCTGGACACTTCCGGAGTCTCCGTCGGCGAGAACGTGGTCGGGGTCGGGAACGCGGGGGGCACCGGCGGGACGCCGAGCGCTGCCGGCGGCACCGTCACCGCGCTCAACCAGTCGATCACGGCCAGCGACGAGGGTGACGGCACGTCGGAGCAGCTGAGCGGTCTGATCGAGACCAACGCGAACATCCAGCCCGGTGACTCGGGCGGGTCGCTGGTGAACACCTCGGGACAGGTCGTCGGCGTCGACACCGCCGCCTCGGCTGGGTTCTCGTTCCAGTCGAACCAGTCGGGACAGGGCTATGCCATCCCAATCTCCACCGCGACGACGATCGCCAAGGCAATCCTGGCCGGTGACTCGTCGTCGACCATCCACATCGGGTCGACCGCATTCCTCGGGGTTGAGGTCAGCGCAACGGGTTCGTCGAGCTCCTCACCCCTCGGTGGGCTCGGCGGTGGCTTCGGAGGACTCTTCGGTAACTCCGGCAACTCCGGCAACACCGGGAACTCGGGGAACTCCGGCAACTCGGGATCGAGCGCGACCGGTGCTTCCATCGTGGGCGTCGTGACCAACGGACCGGCGCAAGAGGCCGGGCTGGCTCAAGGCGACGTCATCACCTCAATCGGGGGTCGGGCGGTCACCTCGGCCAACGACCTGACCGCACAGATGAGCACCTTCCACCCGGGCGACAAGGTGACGGTTGGCTGGACCGACTCCTCGGGCACCTCGCACACCGCCACGGTGCAGCTGAGCTCCGGACCTCCGCAGTAGACGGGCAAGAGGAGACGCGGGAACGGCCGTCGGCCTCCGCGACGTTCCACACTGATGGCCGGGGCTCATGTCCCGGCCATCAGTGTCTTTCCCTCCAGAGCCCTCAACAGGAGTCGCCCGGCACGGACTTCAAGACCCGCCACGCGACGATCCGGTGCAGATCCTGGTGCAAACCGGCGCGCTCTCGGTAGGATCGCGCCCATCGCGAGTTGACGCGCACGGCACGCCGAAGCTGCCCTCCGACACGACAAGGGGACCGTGTCCATGACCTCCACCGAGTCAGTCCCGACGGCGCTCGAGATCGTCATCAATCCGGGTGCGACATACGGCTACTCCCGGCCCGCTGATCTCCAGACCCGATTCGAGGCGGCAGCGGCGCAACTCCTCGTCAAGGATGCTGCCCCCGGGCCTGGCCCCAGCGGGCTTGTGGCCGACCTCGCCATCGAGGGCGGTGGTG
Organism: uncultured Acidimicrobiaceae bacterium; assembly: GCA_963767195.1. Lineage (GTDB taxonomy): Bacteria > Actinomycetota > Acidimicrobiia > Acidimicrobiales > RAAP-2 > Bog-473. Next base: position 50,692 of record CAVYDA010000007.1, read on the forward strand.
TCAAGGGCATCGGCATCGTGGGTGCCGTGTCGGTACTGGCCGAGGCCGGATACAAGTTCCAGCGCATCGCGGGATCGAGTGCGGGCGCCATTGCTGCGGCGCTCATTGCGTCCATGACAAAAGCCGGGGTCCCCATGACGGACCTGAAGCGCTCGCTCGAGACGTTCAAATTCGGCGAGGTCATGACGAAGGGACCGATGCACAGGTTCTTGGACCACTTCGGCAACAAAGGCGACGAGCTCGCTGACGCCGCCGTCTTGACCCATGAGACGGGCATCTACTCGGGTGACTACATCGAGAATTGGATCGGGTCGGCACTCGGCCACCTGGGGGTCACGACGTTCGCCGACTTGAAGCTCACGGAGGCGGACGACCCCGGCATGAGCCTCCCGGAGGATCACCGGTACCGCCTCGTCGTGCACACCGCAGACATCACCCGCGGCCAGCTCGTCCATCTACCGTGGGACTTCGGCTACTACGGGGCGCCACCGGACGACCAGAAGGTGGCCAATGCCGTTCGTGCGTCGATGTCGATCCCTTTCTTCTTCGACCCTGTGACCTTCAGCGCCAATGCGGCCGATGTGCAGCTGCCGGCACCCGGCGGCGGGACGGTCAGCGCCCACTACGACGCCGGCACGGTCACCTGGGTGGACGGAGGCATGTTGCGCAACTTCCCGATCGACGCGTTCCAGCGGGAGGACGGCCGACCGCCGCGCTGGCCCACGATCGGAATCAAGCTCTCGTCGCTGCAGACTTCCTACGGCCCGACCAAGGCGGAAACGACGTCGTTGGCGGTGGCCCGCCACTGTCTCAAGACGATGATGAACGAATGGGATGCGTACAGCGTCGACGCGGCGACCGCCGGCCGCACGATTTTCGTCGACCACGGCTCGGTCGGCACCACCGATTTCGACATCACCCAGGCACAGCAGGACCAGCTCTTCTTGAACGGCGTCGCCGCGGCGACCTCCTTCGTGATTGAGATGGGCCGTCGTGGCGGGGTACCGAGGACAGCACAGGAGTCTGCGACGATACGTCGCGGCTCAGCCTGAGGCCCGCTCGGGGACTCGGCGGCGATCCTTAGTCAGGGGCGCCCGGCGGCGATCCAGCTCTTGACCCGGTCGTCGCTGATCCGCCGCGCGGTCGGCATGCTGGCCCATGCCCTCAGTCGTGTCTTCTCGTCGTCCGCGAGCTGCGAGTAGAGCGTCTTCTCGGCGGCGGGAGTGCGCGGCGAGCGCGAGCGCCCCGCGGCGCCGGAAACGCGGCCCTTCTCCGAGAAGGGCCGGATCGCCTCACGCAGCCGCGCCGCATTTGCAGTGCTCAGGTCGATTTCGTATGAGGTCCCGTCGAGGGAGAAGTACACCGTCTCGTCCGCGTCGCCGCCGTCGATGTCGTCCGTCAGCCTCACAATCACGGTCTTTGCCATGGCGTCATAGTGGCACAGGTGCTCGCGAGTGAGTGTGGCCGCGGGGGCCGAGGCCTCACACAACCCCGACCCGCGGCGCCGATTTCCGTCGTGCCCACGACTGCGGAATCCGGTTCTCGGCGCGGCATCACGGGCCACGACCATTAGGGTGAGGCGTGCTTCGACGCGCCCGGTTCGGCCCTTATTCCCCCTCCGTCGAACCATGGCGCGTCGAGGCGCGTTGCGGGCCGGCCCTTGAACGCATGGAGGCCGCCGAGTGTGGAAGGGCACGATGATCCAATGGGTCGGCGAAAGGCCAGACGGCACCGCTCACCCGCCCGGTCCGACGCGGCCGGGCGCGCCAACCCGGGATCCCATTGGCGCGCCGATGGCGCCCCGAAGACGGCCTACCGCTCCCAGGCCGAGGCCCTGAGCGTGGCCGACGAGCGGCGGGACGACACCGGACTCGACCTAAGCGTGTACCGGTGCGACTTCTGCTCGGCGTGGCACATGGGTAGTGCCGAAGGCCGGCGTTGACGGGCATGCGATGAATCGACGGGCGAATCAGAGCACTAGCCCAGATGGTTTCCCGGACGGTCGGTGCGCCGAATGCGGTTTCGACTGGACCGTCGAGGACTACGAGAACCTGGTGGGTCGTTGCGTCCGCGAGGTTGCGGTCTTCGGTGAGGTCATGTCCCGAGTGGACCCTTCCGAGTCAGTCCGACCCGGCCTATGGTCGGCGAGCCGATACGTGTGGCATACCGTTGATGTCCTGAGGTTCGGGACGGAGAGGCTCTGGACGATCAGCGCCGATCCGTTGTTCGGCGTACCGGTATGGGATGAGAACGTGATGGCTGAAGTTCGCTCCTACGACGACCTCTCCCCGGTGGTCGGCCTCGTCGCCCTCATCGAGGCCGCGCACGTCTGGCGTGAGGCTGCGCTCGAAGCGCCTCAGGATGCAGAGACGCCGCACCCCGAGGTCGGCGCCATCTGTGCCTTCGACGTCGTGCAACGAAATGCGCACGAGGTGCGCCATCACCTCTGGGACGTGCAGCGAGGAGTGCCGGCACACCCCGTGTGAACGGAATGGCGGTGACATCACCGACGACATCGGGAGACGGGCCGCTGGCCGCGCCCCTTTGGTCCGTTCAGTCGCCGTATCCGTCGAGGTGGGCCGAGTGCCAGGCGTACGCGGAGGCAATGATCTCCTCGAGCGTGCTGGTCCCCGACCATCCGAGCACGTCCTTGGATTTGGAATTGTCCGCGTAGAGCGCGACGGGGTCGCCGGGGCGCCGCGGCGCGACCTCGTGCGGGACGGACTTTCCGGTGACTCGCTCGGCCGCGGCGAGGACCTCGAGAACGGACGAACCGATCCCGGTCCCGAGGTTCAATACCGTCGTCTCGCCCCCGTGCTCGAGGTGCTCGAGGGCCCTGAGGTGAGCGTCGGCCAGGTCGACGACGTGCACGTAGTCCCGGATGGCCGTCCCGTCCGGGGTCGGATAGTCGGTGCCGTACACCCGGAGCGGCGCGCTCCGCCCGAGCATCGCCTTCATCAGCAGCGGGATCAGGTTGATGGTGACGGTCCAATCCTCCCCGATCGACCCGTCGGGCCACGCGCCGGCAGCGTTGAAGTAGCGCAACGTCACGGACCGCAGTCCGAGGCAGCTGTCGTACCAGGCCAGCACCCGCTCGGTGACGGCTTTGCTCTCCCCGTAGGGGCTCTCGGGCCTGACCGGGGCGTCCTCGGACACGGGTACTGACGAAGGAGTCCCGTAGACGGCGCAGGTCGAGGAGAAGACGAACCGGCTGAGTCCCGCTTCGTGCAGGGTCTCGAGGAGCGAGGCGGTGTGGCAAGAGTTGTTCCCGAAATAGCGCTGCGGTTGCGCCATGGACTCGGCCGGCGACTTGTAGGCGGCAAAGTGGATGACCGAGTCCACGCCGAATCGGTCCACCGCCTCCAGCACGGCGCGGCGATCGCCCACGTCGGCCTGGACGAGGGGGACATCGCCGACCGCGGCGGCATGACCGAACTCCATGGAGTCGAGAGCGACCACGTCACGCCCTCGCTCCTTGAGAAGGCGCACGGTATGGGACCCGATGTAGCCGGCGCCGCCGGTCACGAGGACGGTCATGGTGGGAGTCTCCCCGAAAGGCCCGCGACCGTGCCATCCGGCCACCTCGCTGCGGAGCCGCTGCCGGTTGGTGCACCCGGTTGATTTTCGGCGTCTCTGGACGTACCATCTCATATATCAGACATACTGTCCGATTTTTCAGAGGAGCCGTCCAGACATGAGCACTTTGGCTGACCTGTCGCCCGTCGACCTGTCCGACTCCCGGTGCTTCGTGCCGGGTGTGCCCCACGCCTGGCTGGCCCACCTGCGACGTCACGACCCGGTGCACTGGCAGGACGAGCCGGGCGGGCCCGGCTTCTGGGCCGTGACCCGATACGCGGATTGCGTCACCGTCAATCGCGACTTCGAGCGGTTCAGCTCGGGCGCGAAAGGAACGATGCCCTTCGAGCTGGGAGAGGAGGAAGTCGCCCAGCAGAGCCTGATGATGCTGAATATGGACCCGCCACTCCACACGCGGTACCGGCGGCTCGTCAACAAGGGGTTCACCCCTCGCATGGTGCGGGACCTCGAAGCGAGCATCCACCGCTCGACTGACGCCGTCATCGATCAGGTCATTGAAGAGGGACGTGCCGACTTCGTCACTGACGTCGCGGCGGAGCTGCCCCTCCAGGTCATCGCCGAACTCCTCGGAGTGCCCCAGGCCGATCGGCACCGGATGTTCGACTGGTCCAATCGGATGGTGGGCAACGAGGATCCCGAGTACCAGGACCAGGCACACCTCGCGCAGGAGGCGGCGATGGAGCTCTACGCCTACGCTGCCGAGCTCTTCGCCAAGAAGCGGGTCGACCCCCACGAGGACCTGATGAGCGTTCTGACCTCGGTGGACGTCGAGGGCGAGAAGCTCAGCTCGCTGGAGCTCGAGCTCTTCTTCCTCCTGCTCACCGTCGCGGGGAACGAGACGACCCGCAACCTCATGTCCGGGGCGATGCACGCCTTCTTCCAGCACCCGGCACAGTGGCGCCGCCTGCTCGACGACCGCAGCCTCCTTCCTTCCGCCGTCGAGGAGATGCTCCGCTTCGTGTCTCCCGTGATGAACTTCCGCCGGACCGCCATGGTCGACGTCGTCCTCAGCGACACGCCGATCGCCGCCGGGGACAAAGTCGTGTTCTTCCACGTCTCGGCCAACCGGGACGAGGACGTCTTCAACGATCCCGACACCTTCGACGTCACGCGCGACCCGAACCCCCACATCGCCTTCGGCGGCGGTGGACCCCACTTCTGTCTCGGGGCCAACCTGGCCCGCCTCGAGATCCGGGTCATGTTCGAACACCTGCTCGACCGCGTGCCCGACATCCGGCAGGATGGCGAGATGCAGCGCCTCCAGTCGCAGTTCATCAACGGGGTGAAGCACCTCCCGGTCGCCTTTTCGCCCTCGGACCGCGTCGCGGTCTGAGGCGGGATCGTCCGGGTCACCATGGTGCGTCGCGCCCCCGATGCGCTGAAGAATGTCATCCGCGACTTCCGGCGAGAGCAGATCATGGAGACGGCGCGCCGGCTCTTCGGTGAGCGGGGGACGACCGAAGTCCCCATGGAAGAGATCGCGACGGAAGCCGGCGTCGCACGTTCCACCGTCTACGTCTATTTCGCCAACCGCGACGACCTGCTTCGGGCGTGCCTCGAGTCCATGTACGAACGAATGAAGGACACCGTGGCCGGCATAGCCGAGGACGCCACAGCAACCGAGCGCCTACGAGAGCTCGTGCTGGGCCTGCTCGAACGCATCGACGAAAGCCCGGCCTTCTTCCGCCTCGCGATGGCGACCCAGTCGACTGAGGCCGCGTCCGGCTCGGCGGCGGTGGGCGGGGCGCTCCTGTTGATCGGCCTCGACATGATCCGGCTGCTGGGCGACATCGTCGACGCGGGCGTCGCGTCCGGCGAGCTGCGGGCCGACCTCGACGCGGAGCGGGCCGTCAACCTGATCGGCCAGCAGATCTTCGGCGCCCTCTCCGTCCGCGCCGGCGCGCCCGAGCCGGTTCCCGCGGGGTGCGCCGCCGACGACATCTGCGACTTCGTGCTCCGGGGGCTCGGCCGGGAGGGGACGGGACGATGAAGTTCGACCTCTGGGTTCCGACGGCGAGCCCGATGACGACCAACGCAATGCTCGACGCCCTCGCCACGGGGGCGGAGGAGCGCGGCATCGGCACGGTGTGGGTGGGAGAGCACGTCGTGCTCTTCGAGCGCTACGCCAGCAGCTATCCCTACGCCGAGGACGGTCGCATTCCGGCACCCTCGGGCACCGGCCTACTCGAGCCCATGGTGACGCTCGCCTACCTGGCGGCGCGGACCAGCACAGTCCGACTTGGCACCGCCATGCTGCTGCTGCCGCAGCGCAACCCGGTTTACGTGGCGAAGGAGGTGTCGTCCTTGGACTGGCTCTCCGACGGGCGGGTCGATCTCGGCATCGGGGTGGGCTGGCTCAAAGAGGAGTTCGACGCCCTCGGAGTGCCCTGGGACAGACGAGGCCGCCGCACCGACGAGTACGTCGAGGTCCTTCGCGCGCTCTGGTGCGACGACACGTCGTCGTACCACGGAGAGACTTATGACCTGCCGCCGTGCGAGATGTACCCCAAGCCGGTCCAAGAACCGCACCCTCCCCTTCACATCGGTGGCGAGACACCCGCCGCGCTCCGTCGCGCTGCCCGGCTCGGACAGGGCTGGCACACCTTCAACCGGACACCCGACGAGCTGTCGCAGGGTTTGCGCGAGCTCGACGTGCACCTCGAGGCGGCTGGGCGGCGGCGCGAGGACCTGCGCATCACGGTCTGCCCCTACTTCAACCAGCTGACACCCGAAGCGGTGGAGCAGTACGCCGATGCCGGAGCAGACGCCGTCGCGGCACTGTTCTTCGCTTTCGGACCGGACGAGATCGAGAAAGTACTCGACGACCTCGAGCCGTGCCGACAGGCGGCGCTCGGGGCTCCCTGATCAGGACCCCCGCACAGCCGATCCCTCGGGCGCTGATAGGTCCCTCGGGCAACGCAGGGTGCGCTGCTGCTCGGGGCGGAACAACCCGCTCCCCTGCGATGCCCGAAGTCCTTGGCACCATCAAGGTACGACCGCACCCCCAGATCGGACAGTCGCCGAAGGAATGATCCACGTCGTCCTCCCTCATCCTTGGGGATGAGGAAGGACGGTCTGCGCCTCGGTGGGACAGCACCACGACGCCAGGTCCACTGGACCCGGACCCACTTCGGCGGCTTTTCGCCATTACCATGGGCGGCCGACGATCGGGTCCTGCCACCCGGGAGCGACCGAACCGATGACTACAGTCCACCGCGCCACCGAGCGGCCGCCGCCCAAGACCGCCCCGGCGGACCGGGGCCACCCGGACCGCCTGCTCGACAGTGGATGGCGGCGGTGGCAATGGCTCCTCGCCCGCGAGGGGCGCTACGCCACCTACGTCGACCTGGCGCTCGCCACCGCAATCTTCGCCCTCTCAGCGTGGTGGGTGCTCTACGAGGGAGCGTCGTCGATCGATCTGTGGTTGTCTGCTGCCCTCGCGTTTCCGCTGATGCTTCGGCGGCGCTCGCCCGTCGCAGTGTTCTTCATGATCGCCGTGGTCGCCTTCACGCAGTGGCTCGTGACCGGTCCGCTGCCGGCGGATGTCGCACTCCTCGTTGCGGTCTGCACCGTGGCGGCGGACTCCCCCTGGGTGTGGGTCCTCGTCTGCGCCGCTGTCCTCGAAGACGGAATCGTCATGGCCACCGTGCGCTGGCGTCCGACCGGCAGCGACCTCAAGTCGCTCGTGTACCTGACGGGATTAGCGTTCACGGCCCTGTTGGCGGGCATCGTCGTGCGCGCGGTGCGCAGCCAGTTCGACTGGCTCGCCGAACGAGCCGAACGGCTCGAACGTGAGCGTGACCAGCAAGCGTCCCTGGCCGCCATTGAGGAGCGGGCACGAATCGCGCGGGAGATGCACGACGTCGTCTCGCACAACATCCAGGTGATGGTGACCCTCGCCGATGGCGCCGCCGCCGCGGCCAGGTCGGATCCGGCGCGCGCGGCCGACGTGATGGGCGAGGTCTCGGGCACGGGCCGAGAAGCTCTGACCGACATGCGGCGCATGCTCGGCGTGTTGCGCGAAGATCCCGCGAAGGTGCCCCCCGCCGCAAGGCCGCCCGCAGCCGGGCTGCCTGCTTCCCGACGGTCAGCCACGGGGAGTGGGGCAACGGCGCAGCCGGCAACGGCGCAGCCGGCAACGGCGCAGCCGGCAACGGCGCAGCCGGCAACGGCGCAGCCGGCAACGGGGCGCGGACCGACGCGTATTCGGGCGGGACTTGGCGCGAAGGGCTCGGACGCCCGGTCGTCGACGCACCCCGAGGCGGTCGACGCCAGGGCAGCGTACGCACCCCAGCCGGGCTTGGACGAGCTCGAGGCGCTCGTCGACCGCGTGCGGTCGACGGGGTTGCGGGTAAAGGTCGAACAAACCGGCGCGCCATTCGAGCTCTCCGCGGCGGCGGAGCTGACCGTCTACCGGCTGGTCCAAGAGGCGCTCACGAACACCCTCAAACACGCGGAATCGCCCGATTCGGTCGAGGTTCGCCTGGTGTTCGACGATCCCGACGTCACCGTGCAGGTGACCGACCACGGGCGGGTGCGCGCGCTGGCCACCGGGTACGGGCCGCCCCCGCAGCCGGCGGCGGCCGCGGGGAGCGGGCACGGGCTCTCCGGCATGACCGAGCGTGCGGCCGCATTCGGGGGGACCCTCGAAGCCGGCTCCCTCAGCAGCGGAGGATGGCGCGTCACGGCCTCGTTGCGGCGCTGCCACACCACGCCCTTGCCGTGACGGTGCGCATCGTCCTCGCCGACGACCAGGCCCTGCTGCGCAAGGGGTTCCGCATGATCCTGGAGTCCGAAGACGGCATGGAGATCGTGGGCGAAGCGGCGAACGGCCAGGACGCCGTGCGTCTCACCGGCCTCTATACCCCAGACGTCGTGCTGATGGACGTGCGCATGCCGGTGCTCGACGGGATTGAGGCGACCCGCGCCATCACGACGGCCGGCGACACCACCCGCGTGCTGATCCTCACCACGTTCGACCTCGACGAGTACGCGTTCGGTGCTCTGCGCGCCGGTGCCAGCGGATTCCTGCTGAAAGACGTCCCGCCCCGCGAGCTGGTCGACGCCATCCGTACGGTGGCCCGGGGCGACGCCGTCGTCTCGCCAAGGATCACCCGGCGCCTCCTCGAGGAGTATGCCCACCAGTTGCCCGACCTCTCGGGCGGCGCCGACGGAAGCGGGATGGGCCCCGGCGGCGAGGAGCTGGCGCTGGCCGGGCTGACCGAACGCGAGCACGAGGTGCTTCTCGCCGTGGCCGAAGGGCTCTCCAACGCCGAGATCGCCGAGCGGCTCTTCGTCTCGGAGGCGACGGTCAAGTCGCACGTCGGCCGGCTCTTGGCCAAGCTCGGGTTACGGGACAGGGTGCAGGCGGTGGTCTTCGCCTTCCAGTCGGGACTGGTCAAACCGTTCTCCTCGTAGCGAGGGCACACGGGGCCCATACCGTCGACCTTGCGCTCCTCGGACCACCGGCGCAAGACGCAAGCAGTGTGGCGGTCAACCTGACGCCGACTCCAAGTGCTCGAGTCCTCGAGCTGTGAACGGCCGCCCGGAATCGGGACCGGCAGCCAATAGGCTGCGGCTCGTGACGGCTCCCGACACGGCCATCGGGGCCTTCAGCGACAGCGGGCCCTGGGTGGTCGATCCCGACGCCATGCGATGGCGGCACACGACCGCGGCGCTGCGCGCCGGGCTCGCCGCATCGCTCCCCCGTATGGTCCGACCGCGACTGTTGCCACCCGGCGCGCAGCGTGGTCACGACGGTGCGCCACCTGGGGGGCGCCATCGGTCTGTGGTACTTCGGCGAGAGGCGCTCGGGCGGCGCGGCGTCGGTGGCCGGGATCTCGCGGCGCCTGCGGGTCGCGGCCGAGAAGCTCGGGCCGACCTACATCAAGCTCGGCCAGATCGTGGCCTCGGGCGATGGCATCTTCCCGCCCGAGCTCGTCGCCGAGTTCAAGTGGTGCCGCGACGAGGTGCCGGCCGAACCCTGGGCCGTCGTGGAGCGGGTCCTGACCGAGGACCTCCGCCGCCCCATCGACGAGGTGTTCGCCTCGGTCGAACGGGTCCCGCTGGCGGCTGCCTCCATCGCGCAGGTGCACGCGGCGCAGCTTCTCGACGGGACCCCCGTCGTGGTGAAAGTGCAGCGACCGGACGTGGCCCGGCGCGTCGCCGAGGACCTGGCGGTCATGGCCTGGCTCGCCCCGCACCTCGTCGGGCGGATCCCGGTGGCCGCCCTGGCCAATCCGCCCGCACTCGTCGAGCTGTTCGCGGAGACGATCACCGAGGAGCTCGACTTCAGGCTCGAGGCCGAGAACATGCTCGACGTCGCCATGACGTTCGCTGCGCTCGGACAGCGCGAACTTCGTGGTGCCGCGCCCGCACCCCTCGCTCGTCACGCGCCGCATGCTCGTGATGGAGCGACTGGAGGGGTTCCGGTTCTCCGACGTCGCCGGCATGCGCTCGGCCGGAATCGACACCGAGGCGGTGGTGCGCGCCGGCATGATCGGGTTCCTCGAGGGCGCCATGATCCACGGCATCTTCCACGGCGACCTGCACGTGGGCAACCTCTTCGTCCTGCCGAACGGGAAGATCGCCCTGATGGACTTCGGTATCACGGGCCGGATGTCCGAACCGAAGCGGTTGGCGCTGCTCTCCATGCTCGTCGGTGCCTCCAACAACGACGTACCGGCACAGGTTGCGGCCATGCGCGACCTGGGCGCGCTGCCCGAGGACATCGACGTGGAGCACGTCATCGCGCAACTCGGTCTCGACCGGGCGCCCATCGACCCCACCCAGCTCAGTCCGGAGGAGCTCGTCGGCGAGATGCAGCGCTCGGTCAAGGCGCTCCTCGCCCTGGGTGCGCGCATGCCCAAGGAGCTGATGCTCTTCGTGAAGAACATGGTGTTCCTCGACGGCGCCATCGCCTCGCTCGCCCCGGACATCGACCTGTTCGCCGAGATCGAGTCGATCGCCCTCATGTTCGCCCAGAAGCACGGGGAGCGGATCGTGGCTCAGCTCGGTCTGGACGGCGACCCGGCATGGGCTCCCGACATGAGCGGGATCAGGTCGGGCTTCGGCCTGGACGACTCGACGCCGACCCTCACGCACCGCGAGCTCCAGGCTCGCCGGGCGCAGGTGCGCGAGAAGTTCGACGACCCCGAGTTCCGGCGCCGGCGGAACAGCCGCAGGCGGCCCTGGCGCGCACGGAGGTCGTAGCGAGCGACGCGGGGCGGGGGCCACCGTTCCCGCCCAGGGGAAGGCCACCGTCACCGGCCGGTCCCGATCGGGATCCCGTCCTCCGCGCCGGGCCGTGGGAAGCTGGCGAGGTGGGCACCATCAGGGCGCTGAGCGACGAGGACTGGGACGACTGGAGCGCGCTGTGGGCCGGGTACCTCGCCTTCTACCGGGCCGAGCTGCGCGACGAGACGAGCCGTGCCACCTTCGATCGGCTCTGCGACGGGGACGACGCCATGTTCGGCCTGCTGGCCGTCGACGACGCCGGGCGGCCATCGGCCTGGCCAACTGCGTCGTCCACGCCTCGACCTGGTCGCGTCGGCCGAAGTGCTACCTCGAGGACCTGTTCGTGGCGCCGACGGCGCGGGGGGCGACGTCGGTCGGGCGCTGCTCATGGCGGTGAAGAGCGCGGCGACCGAGCGTGGGGCCGACCGACGTCTACTGGCACACCCAGCAGTACAACGGTCGGGCCCGCTCGCTCTACGACACCGTGGGGCGCCCGACGTCGTTCGTCGTCTACGAGATGTGACGACCGTCTTGGACGCTCGACCTTTCCCGGTGGAGCGAAACGTCGAGGTCACCGCGCACCGTCGACACGCTCCTCCCTTCGTGCAAACGAACAGGCCATGTCCCGCAGGTGACATCAGACGTCGCGGGCTGGCGGTTCACCGTTTCGGAGCTGGTCGGGGCCATCCGGGACCGTGCCGGGACCTGCCGGTAGCGTTTCGCCCGATCCCATGACCTTCGCCGTCGCCGCGGCGCCACCTCGACCTCGAACTTCGGCGTCGGCCGGCGCGAGTCACACGTGGCGGACGCGTTCTACGCCCGCTTCGAGGCACCGGAGCTGAGCGCCGACGAGCACGTGAACCCGCACCGTGCCGGGGTGCGCTGCGTCTGCGGCGACGCCCGGCGGATGGACGACGTCGAGGACGACTCGGTGGCCCTCGTCGTCACCTCACCGCCCTACTTCGCCGGCAAGCAGTACGAGGAGGAGCTCGACCGCGAGGGGGTGCCCGGGTCCTACGTCGAGTACCTGGAGCTGCTGCGCGACGTCTTCGCCGAGTGCAAGCGCGTGCTCGAGCCGGGCGGCCGCATCGCGGTCAACGTGGCCAACCTCGGGCGCAAGCCCTATCGCAGCCTGGCCGCCGACGTCATGGCCATCCTCCAGGACGACCTCCATCTCCTGCCGCGGGGCGAGATCGTCTGGCAGAAGGGCGAGGGGGCGAGCGGGTCGTGCGCCTGGGGCTCGTTCCGCTCGGCGGCGAATCCGGTGCTGCGCGACGTGACCGAGCGGGTCGTCGTCGCCAGCAAGGGCCGCTTCGGCCGGGCCCTCAGCCCCAAGGCGCGGCGGGCGGCCGGGCTCCCGCACGAGAGCACGCATCGGGGCGGACGACTTCATGGCGCTCACCCTCGACGTCTGGGACATCCCGCCCGAGAGCGCGGTGCGGGTGCGCCATCCGGCCCCGTTCCCGGTCGAGCTGCCCCAGAAGCTCATGGAGCTCTACACGTTCAAGGGCGACCTCGTCGTCGACCCGTTCTGCGGTTCCGGCTCGACGCTGATCGCGGCGCGGCGCTGCGGGCGTGACGCCGTGGGCTACGACCTGGACCCGGCGTACGTGACGCTGGCCCGGGAGCGACTCGCCGCCGGAGGTCGCCCGCGAGCGTCGACCGAGCCGGGCAGACGATCGCGCGGCGACGGACGGGGTGTCGGCGGCCGCGCTGGCCCGGCAGGCCATCGAGGCGGCGGGCTTCGTCGACGTGCGCGCCGAACGCCGGCTGCGCCGGCTCGGCCTGGCCGTCAGCTTCACCGCCCGCGACTCACGGGGACGGCACGTGGTACTTCGACCTGGCGGGTACGCACTCCGCCTATCCGAGGCGGCATGGCCCGCTCGGAGACGGTCTGGCGCACGCTGGGGCGGGCCCACGTCATGGCGGCCGAGGCGATCTCGCCCCTGGTCGTCCTGACCACTCAGCTCCCCCGGGCCGGCACCGAGCCCGACCGGGCGCTGCGGGCGCCGGGCCCGGGCGCCATCTTCGACGCCGTGGACCTGCCTCGCGCGGCGGCGCGGCAGCGCCTGGCCGCCTACGCACGCGGACGGCCGCCGTGCCCCTTGCCCGGTTCTGGTCCACGACCGACCTGGCGCCCGGCTCCGTGTGAGCCGATGAGCGCGGTCGTCGCCTGCGCGGTCGTGCGCGACGACCCGCCGCGTGTGTTCGTGGCCGAGAACATGGAGACACTGCACTGGGTGCTGGCCTGCCAGCTGGTGGCCACCACGCCGGGCGCCGACCTGCCGCCGGGCGAGCGCGACGCGTTGCGCCAGGCCCTGCGCGAGGAGCGCTGGGGCGACGCCGTCTTCGCCTTCATCGCCCGCACCGGCGTGGCGGTCGACGTGTACGAGAGCACGGAGCTGCACGCGGCGGCCGACGCCGCCGTCGGTCCGCTCGAGCTCCAACTCACACCCCTGTTCAGCGACTGACCGACGCAGGCCCGCCGGCGACCAGGCCAGGGCGGGCCCCGCCCGATCTTCCCGCGCCATGGAAGGATGCCCGCATGCCGAGTGACCGGACCACGGTGACCGAGCTCGGGACCGCCCTCGGCATGTTGGGGCCTCCGACGTCGACGAGGCGCTGCGGCTCGCGCTCGCCGGTCATGCACAGCGTCTCGCCCGAGATCGTGGGCCTCTTGCAGCAGCTGCGGGCCGGCGGCGCCTACGACGCGGAGTTCCACGCCGCCTTCGAGAACGGGCGGGCCTTCCTCGTCGCCGAGGACGGGCTGCGCGGGCGGCTGCCCCGCATCGTGGAGTGGAAGGGCACCGGGCGGGCGCCCGGGCGACGAGGTGGCGCCCATCGACCTGCGCGTGGACCACGTCTACCTCGTCAGCTGCAAGTACCTCTCCAACATCTTGTTCAACGTCTCGCCCGCCCACGTCTTCGACGACCTGCTCGTGGGCGGCGTGGCGGCCGGGGGCGCCGGGGGCGCCGCGGCCGGGAGCACCGCTGCCGGAGCCGCTCCGGAGGGGCCGGTCCGCGGTGGCGACTGGTACGCCGAGGTGGCTCCCGCCGAGTACCAGGCGCTCTACGAGGAGGTGCCGAGCGGCGCTCGACGCTTCACCGGTGACGGCCGGGAACGCCGCCCGCCGCTGTCCGACACCCGGGCCGGCGGTCCGGCCCCGAGTCGGGCTCCGCTGCAGCATCCTTCGCTCCGTCCGGTGTTTCCCGGCCTCGAGGAGGCCGCCGAGGCCGGCGGCTCGGGCGGCTCGGGCGGCCGTCCTCGACCGCCATGGCGAACCGGGCGACGGCGGCGCCCCCACCGGTCCTGCGCACGCTGCCGGCCGCGTGCGGTCGACCTCACGGCCGAGCAGCGCGACGCACTCGGCGACTGGCTCAAGGGGGCTGGCCGGGCGAGGCCAGAGGCGCCTACCAGCGCCTGGCCGAACGGGTCTCGTTCGTGTCCGTCCAGCGCTGGCAACAGGCCATGGACGAGCGGGGCGGGACGCGGCGAGGCCATGCTCTGGCGGCTGCTCCGCATGGGGAGCGCCCCCTACTTCGTGCTCGGCTCGTCGGCCACCCGGTCCCTGCGCCTGCGCATCGCCACGCCCTGGGACTGGCGCCAGCACTTCGTGCTCGGGAGCGTGGACATGACCGAGCAGCGAGGCGGACAGCCGCGGGTCGGCTGGGAGGCCGTCGGTGCGCGACCGCTCCACCTCCGAGATCATCGAGCTGGAGGGTCACATCGAGGTGCGCTGGAGTCACGGCCGCTTCGGCGGGCCGCCCGAGGCGAAGGGCTACCTCGACACCCCGCACCATCTCGTGCCCGGGTACTTCGCGCTGCGGTGACCGTCTTCGATCCCGACGCGGCTTCGACCCGGCGGCGGCCGCTCCGCGTCCCGGTGCCTGCACTGGCCGCGACGGTCGTGCTCCGACCCTGGTCGATCTCGGACCTCGACCTTGGTGCGTCAGGGCTCGGCCGACCCCGTCATCCGTCGCATCTCGTCGGTCCCCGCGCCGCTACTCCGACGACACGGGACGGGCCTTCATCGAGCGCCAGCACCGGCGGGCCGCCGAGGGCGACGGGATCTCGTTCGTCATCGCCGAGGAATCGGCGCCTGCAGCGGGGATCGGTTCGATCGGCCTGTGGCTCCACGAAATCGAGAGCGGGCGGGCCTCGGTCGGCTACTGGCTCCTCGAACGCTTCCGGGGCCGTCGCCTGGCCGCCGACGCCTTGCGCGCCGTGGTCGATTTCGCCTTCGGCGGGCCGGGCATCCCCCGCCTCCATCTCTTCGTCGAGCCGTGGAACGTGGCGTCGGCCCGCACCGCCGAGGCGGCCGGCTTCATGCGTGAGGCCACACTGCGCGGCTGGGAGCGCATCGACGGCGAACAGCGTGATGCCGATTGCTTCGCCCTGCTCTCGCAGGAGTGGCGGGCGAGCCCGGAGAGCTGAGCGATGTTCGGGCACGACGCGCACACTGACGACCTGTCGGCGCGGGTGGACCAGCTCGAGGTCGGCTACTGCGGTCGACCAGCACCACGGCTGGTTCGGGTTCACCTGGGCGAGAGTGGAGCGGGGCGTGACCGCCGTGGAAGGCTGGGCCATCGGTCCCTCGACGACGCTGGAGCGATCCGCCGCCTGGTCGTCTTCGAGGGACTCGACCCGGCCGGCGCGCCGGCACGACTGAGAGGGGACGCAGATGGTGGTGCTGGTCGAGGTGGCCGATCGAGTGGCCACGGTGACGTTGAACCGCCCGGAGGCGCGCAACGCCATCTCGGCCGAGCTCAACCGTGAGTTGGACGCGCCGTCACCGAGCTCGACGGGCGCGACGACGTCGGCTGCATGGTCCTGACCGGCGCCGACCCCGCCTTCTGCGCCGGGGTGGACCTCAAGGACCTCTCCCGCGAGGACCGCTCGGTCCAGAGGGAGCGCATGGCCAACCCGGCCAAGCACGTCGGGATGATCCCGCCGCACGAGACGCCGATCATCGCGGCCGTGAACGGCGCCGCCGTGACCGGGGGCTTCGAGATCGCGCTCAACTGCGACTTCCTCATCGCCTCGGAGCGGGCTCGCTTCTCCGACACCCACGCCCGGGTCGGCGTGATGCCCGGAGGCGGCCTGACCGTGCGGCTGCCGCAGCTGATCGGCCCCGACCGGGCCCGGCGCATGAGCTTCACCGGCGACTACATCGACGCCCAGACGGCCTGCGACTGGGGCCTGGTGGTCGAGGTGGTGCCCCACGAGTCGTTGCTGTCCCGGGCGCTCGGAGATCGCGGCGGCCGTCGTCTCCATCCCCGGCGAGCACGTGCGCGAGATCCGGCGCATGTACGACCAGATCGGCGCCCTGTCGGGACACGAGGCCTGGGAGGCCGAGTCGGCCTGGTCCCGCCGCTGGATGGCCGAGCGCTTCGACCAGTCCCGCTTGGCCGCCGAGCGCGAGAAGATCATGGCCCGGGGACGGGCCCAGACCGGTCGGGACTCGACGGCGACGTTCGGCGTGAAGGTGTACGCGGGCATGGACCCGCGCCTGCAGTCTGACCGAGGCGGCGGCCCACGCCCAGAGGGTCGAGCGCCTCGGCTACGACGGGCTGCACGTGGCCGAGACGGTGCACGACGCCATGGCGGTCGCACTTTGGTCGTCGAGCACACCGAGCGCATCATCGTGCGCACCAGCGTGACGCTGGCCTTCATCCGCAGCCCGACCCTGCTGGCCTACGCCGCCTGGGACCTCTCCAAGCTCAGCGGCGGGAGGTTCGAGCTGGGTCTCGGCACCCAGATCCGCCAGAACATCGAGGACCGCTATGCGCGTGCCCTTCGGCGAGGACCCGGTGGGCCGGCTGGGCGACTACGTCGGCGCGGTCCGGGCGGCCTTCGCCTCGTTCGCCTCGGGCGAGCGCTCCGCGCTACGAGAGCGCGCACTACCGGGTGACCCGCCTGCAGCCGTACTTCAACCCCGGTCCCGACAGCGAGACCGTGGCCCCGCCGATCTACCTCGGTGGCGTGCAGCGGCGGGCCTGCGCGCTGGCCGGCGCCGTCGCCGGACGGGTTCGTGAGCCATCCGACCAACTCGAACCCGCGCTACCTGCGCGAGACGTGCCTGCCCGCGCTGGCCGAGGGGGCGCGAGGATGCGGGGCGCGACCTGCGACGCGACGGCTTCGAGACTGGTGGTCGGCACCAGCGTCGATGACCGGCCGCACCCGCGACGGCCTCCTGGCCGAGCGCGAGCGCCAGCGCCGCCTGCTCGCCTTCTTGTACTCGACGCCGGCGTACGCCCCGACGCTGCGAGCTCTACGGATGGGACGACCTCGGGCCCCGGCTGCGCGACCTCGTCCGCCACGACCGCTGGGACGACCTCGGCCGACGTCCTCTCCGACGAGGTGCTCGACGAACTGGTCCCGAGCGGGACCTTCGACGAGCTCCCCGGCCTGCGTGCTCGAGCGCTTCGCCGAGCTCGGTCAGGGCATCACCCTCGGCGTGCCGGCCGACCCGGCGGACGACGAGGCGTTCCGCGCCGTGGTCGCCGCCATCCGCCGGGATGAGCCGGGAGTCGCGACGCGGTGTCCGGCGACGCGGCTCGGGACGCTCAGCGCGGCATGGGGAAGATCAGCTGCTCCTCCGCCATCGCCGCCACCGCGGCGACGCGCTCGTCCTCGGCCATCCCGCTGAAGCGCTCCGCCGAGTCGAGCACGCGGGGAGGAGCGGGATGTCGCCCGGGGTGCAGAAGGCGTGGACGCCCGGCGTCGAGAGGGCGAAGTGGACGCCGCGGTCGATGTCCTCGTCGCTGCGCTGGGGCTCGTACCAGGCCAGCGGCCCAGCGGTCCCCGCGGGCGTCGCCCAGCGGGAACCGTCGGCCCAGGGCCGCCGCGCCACCGCCTTGATGGCCATGACGCCGACGTCCCGCTCGGCGCAGACCGCCAGCAGTTCCTCGGCCGGCTCGCGGTACTCGGGCCGCGACCAGAGCGCGGGATAGACCGGGAACATCACCGTGTCGAGGTCGAAGCGGCGCAGCGCCTCGAGGTGGGCCCGCGGCACCTCGAGGTCGTGGCCCGTGATGCCGGCGAAGCGGGTATGGCCGCGTTCGCGCAGTTCCAGGATCCGCTCGATCGCGGCCGAGCGTCGGTCCAGCTCGGCCAGGGACGTGACCGCGTGGGCCTGGTAGAGGTCGAGCACCTCCGCGTGCAGCAGGCGGCGTGTCGTGTCGAACTGGTCGGTCACCCCGTCGGGGTTGGCGCGCAGCGTCTTGCCGGCGACGAAGATCCGGTCACGCAGCTCCGCCAAGTGCGGTCCGACCACCGACTCCGCCGCACCGTACTGCGGTGCGATGTCGAGGTGGTTGACTCCTCGGTCGAGGGCGAGACGCAGCCAGTCGCCGGCCTCCTCCTCCGAAGCGGCCCAGCAGGCAGCGCCGCCCAGGATGGCCACGCTGCTCTCGTGACCGGTGCGGCCCAATCGTCGGCGTTCCACCGCAGCGATCCGGCGCCGGCTAGCCGGCGCTCGCCTCTTCCGCCTTCAGGGCCAGCACGTTGAACACGGCGCCGATGTTGTCGGCGATGACGGCGAAGCGCCCCGGTTCGATGTCGGTCGGCCCCATGAACACCGTGCCGCCGAGCTCCTTGGCCTTGGCCACCGTGGCGTCGGTGTCGCTGACGACGAAGTAGACGCCCCAATTGGGCGGCATCTCGGCGGGCATCTCGGCCGTTTTCAGCATCATGCCTCCGACCGAGCTGCCGGCCAGCTTCCACTCCGTGTAGGCCGGAGGCCCGCCCGGCGGGCCCTGGTCCTGGGCATCCCAGCCGAAGACGGCCTTGTAGAAAGCCTTCGACTTGTCGAGATCGGTCGTGATGAGCTCGTTCCAACCGAAAGTCCCCGGCTCGTTCGCCAGCTGCGCCCCTATGTGCTGGCCGGGCTGCCACAGTCCGATGACCGCGCCGAGCGGATCGGCGAAGATGGCCATGCGGCCGACGTCCATCACGTCCATGGGCTCGACGAAGACGCTGCCCCCGTTCGCCTTCACCTTGGCGATCGTGTCGTCGGCGCTGCCCACGTTCACGTAGCTCATCCAGGCCGGTGGGAAGTCGGGGTTCATCTGCGGCCCGATCCCCGCCACCGTCTTGCCGCCGAGCTCGCAGACCGAGTACCCGCCCGCCTCCGGGGGTCCTTCGGGACAGTTCCAACCGAAGAGCCCGCTGTAGAACTCCTTCGACTTGGCCTGGTCCGGACTGCTCAGGTCGACCCAGGAGGGCACCCCGTCGTCGTAGCGCTCGAACTCCACCGTGCTGCCTCCCTTCTCGTGCTTCTTGCCCTGCGTGCAGCAGCCCCCGTGCTGCGACTTCCGACGCTACCAACTCGGTCACCCATCCGCACCGATCGGAGTGAAAGGATCATCGGGATGACACAGCGGTGTGAGGCAGCGTGACTCCGGGCCCGATCGGCTCGCGCGTAGAGCAATTGGCCCAGGCGGTGGCCGAGCGCGTGGTCTCCCTGGTCCTCGACGCGATCGACCTCAACGCGCTGATCGACCACATCGACATTGAGCGGGTGATTGAGAAGGTCGACGTGAACAAGGTCATCGACCAGGTCGACCTCGACGGCGTTCTGGAGCGGGTCGATCTCGACAAGGTCATCGACCGGATCGATCTCCAGAAGGTGATTGAGAAGATGGACGTCAACGCCATCATCGAGAAGGTCGACATCGATGCCCTCGTGGAGAAGACCGAGATCGGCTCGATCATCGCCCACTCGACCACAGGTGTACTGACCGAGGTGCTCGACGTCATCAGGGCCCAGGGTGTGGGCCTCGACGGCTTCATCCTCCGTTGGGGCAACCGGTTGGTCGGACGGGGAAGCAGGGTGGACGACTGGCCGGACGGCCCGCCCCTCCTGGTGCCGCGGGTGACGGCGTGAGCACCGTCCCCGTGCCGTCGCCCGAGCGGACAGTCGGTCGCCAGGGCCACTATGCGGGAGCCGTGAGCCGGCTGGTGGCCTTCGCCACCGACGTCGTCGTCGCCTGGGTCGTCTACACGCTGGCCACCGACGCGATCAACGCCGCCGTGAAGCTGATCACGGGGCACCCGTACAACCTGTCGAATCACCGGATCCTGGAAATCTGCCTGCTGGCCGGATGGGGCTTCTTCTACTTCGGTTACCAGTGGGCGGTCAGCGGCAAGACGCTCGGCATGGCCACCTTCGGCATTCAGGTCGTGACCGCCGAGGGCCGACCGATCGGCGGCCGTCGGGCGGTGCTGCGCACCCTCGGCCTGGTCCTGACCCTGCTCACGCTGGGCATCGGCTTCCTGGGCATCGTCTACCAACGCGAGCGCCGGGCTCTCGACGACTTCGTGGCGGGAACGGCCGTCGTCTACGACTGGGACGCCCGCGCGGCGCGGCTCCGCTGGTTGGCCCGCAAGGACCCTGGCAGTCGGCAGACCGTACAGAGCCGGGCGCTGGCCACGCCAGCCGAGGATCCGCACACCTAAGCGACCGCGCTCGGCGCAAACCGCGGCCCGAAACCCGTTGCGACCAGGGCCGATCCCCGTCACGGCGCATCGCAGGACCGGCACCCGCTCGGCCCAGGAGCGGGCGTCGCGGGCTCGGCACCACCGGTCTCGGCACCACCGGTCTCGGAGACGACGGCATGACGGACCGAACGCGGGTGCCGGGCGCGCGGGGGCACGGCCTACCATCCCCGGCCATGTCCTTCACCGAAGTCTCCAAGCCCCACCAGAACGTCGCCGTCGTCACTCTGAATCGGCCCGAGCGAATGAACGCCATGGCCTTCGACGTGATGATCCCGTTCCGCGACGCGCTCCGGGACATCGGTGACGACAACGACGTGAGGGTCGTCGTCATCACGGGAGCGGGGCGCGGTTTCTGCTCCGGCGCCGACCACGAAAATCCCGGGACGATGCCCAACATGGAGGGCCTGACCCTGCCGACGATCGCGCTGCGCTCCATGGAGATGCTCGACGACGTGATCGGCACCATCCGCCGGCTGCACCAGCCGGTGATCGCCGCGGTCAACGGCGCCGCGATCGGCGGGGGGTTCTGCCTCGCCCTGGCGGCCGACGTGCGCGTCGTCTCCGACGATGCCTACTTCCGGGCGGCGGGGATCAACAACGGGCTCACCGCGGCGGAACTCGGACTCAGCTTCCTCCTCCCCCGCGCCGTGGGCCATTCACCGCGCGGCGGAGATCATGCTCACCGGCCGCGACATCGACGCCGCCGAGGCCGACCGAATCGGACTGGCGTCGCACGTCGTGCCCCGGGAGTCGCTCCTGCCGACATGTTTCGAGCTGGCGGACCGCATCAACGGCTGGAGCCGTGCCGGCGTGGAACTGACCAAACGGGCGCTCTGGAACAGCCTCGATGCCAGCAGCCTGCAATCGCACATGGACGCCGAGGGGACGGCCCAGCTCTTCGTCCGCATCACCACCCGCAACTTCGAGGAGTCCGTGGCTGCCCGCAAGAAGCGGCGCACCCCCGTCTTCAACGATTGAGCAGAGTTGGTCGACGGACTACGGATCCGTCTGTAGGGCAATTCCGTCCGTCAGCGCGAATTCACCAGCGAGGTCGCCGCCATTTCGAGGTACTCGCGGAAAGCAGCGGCATCCTCGGCCGATATCCGTTGCTCTTGCTCCAATCCGCTCAGCGCGCTGAGCATGTGGCGCAGCCACGCCTCGCGTTCTGGGAGACCGATCACGAAGGGGGCGTGGCGCATCCTCAACCTCGGGTGCCCGCGCTCATCGCTGTACGTCGTGGGTCCACCCCAGTACTGGGCCAGGAACAGCGCCAGGTGGCGGGACGCCTCGGAGAGATCGTCCGGATAGAGGGGTCGCAGCAGGGGGTCGCCGGCCACGCCGAGGTAAAAGCGGTCGATCAGATCGACGAAGAAGGTCTCGCCCTTGACCCGGTCGTACAGCGCGTCCACCGTGCCGAGAGTAGAGGCTTAAACTGCGCACCGTTCCGCGGCCGTAGTTCAATGGTAGAACCTCAGCCTTCCAAGCTGATGATGCCGGTTCGATCCCGGTCGGCCGCTCTCCCTGAAGTGCCTGGTGGACGTGATTGCTCGGGTCGTCCAGTGCGATCGGACGCTCGCCCTTTTCGCGGCACAGACCACAAATAGACCACATTCGGACCACGAGTGGCGCCGTCAGTGACTTCAGCTGACGTTGGTTTCACCAGAACACAGCTCGTCGCCGTCGCCGTCCCTCTGCGTGGTTTGGGACTTTCTCAACGCCTCGTCGGTCATCGCCGACAGCCGCTCTGCGATCAGCACGTCGCGCTCTTCCGATGCGTGTTGGTAGATGAGAGCGGCCCGGACACTGGCGAGACCCCATCCGCGCCATGAGCTCCTTCGTGCTCGCCCCTGTACCGGCGGCGAGCGAGTTCCCGGTGTGTCGCAGATCGCGGCGGTGGAAGTCCGTCATCCCGCACGCCCGTCGGGCTCGGTCCCACCAGCGTTGAACATCGCCCGATAGAGCTCAGGCGCTTTCGGCCCGGTGAAGAGAAGGTCGGTCCCTTGGGGCCCGGCACACATCAACGATCTATGGACGAAGTTTGACGAGGTTGGACCGTCCCCGCTGCCGGTTCAGCGACATTCTCGACCGTCCACGAAAGGCACACTTAGGTGAGTCTCAAGGTGGTCGTCATCGGGACAACCCAGTCGCTGAATTAGGTACGACGAATCACACCTGTTGTGGCTCGCCTCAGGTCACTTTGAAGGCGGTCGCGGTCTTCGCCTTCCCTCTCGTGGTAACCACCTTGATCTTGGCGGTCGTGGCTCCAGCGGGCACCATGACCTGGATCTCGTTGGCCTCGTCCAGGGTGATGGTTCCAGCTACCCCATTGAAGGTCACCGAGGTCGCACCGAGAAGATTGGCGCCATTGATGGTGACAAGCGTCCCCACCGGTCCCTTCTTTGGCGTGAAGGTGGTGATGGTCGGACAAGTGGCGTCGTCGTACTCTGCCACCGCCTCGTAGTCGCGGTTGACGACGAAAAGGTCGGAGCCGGAGAGGGCGATGCCGAGGGGATCACTCAGCCCGGAGATGAGCGAGGCATCGACCGTAGTGCCAGAGGTGGTGTACTCGCCCACGGTGTCCGGGTACTCCGTGTTGGTCACGAAGAGGTCGGAGCCCGAGACGGCGATGGCGGCGGGACCATTCAGCCCGGAGATGAGCGAGGCGTTGACGGTGGCGCCGGAGGTGGTGTACTCCCCCACGGTGCCCGGCGAACTGGCGTTGAGCACGAAGACGTCGGAGCCTGAGACGGCGATGCCGTATGGAGCATTCAGCCCGGAGATGAGTGAGGCGTTGACGGTGGCGCCCGACGTCGTGTACTCGCCCACGGTGCCCGCGTGCTTGGTGTTCGCAGGGTGGGTCGTCACGAAGATGTCGGAGCCCGAGACGGCAATGCCGACGGGACCGTTCAGCCCGGAGATGAGCGAGGCGTTGATCGTGGCGCCAGAGGTGGTGTACTCGCCCACACCGTCCGTACTGGGGTTGATCACGAAGATGTCGGGACCCGAGACGGCGATGCCGTAGGGACCATTGTCGTTACCATTCAGCCCGGAGATGAGCGTGGCGTTGACCGTGGCGCCAGAGGTGGTGTACTCGCCCACGGTGCCCGGATACACCGTGTTGGTCACGAAGAGGTCGGGGCCGGAGAGGGCGATGGCGTACGGACCCTCCAGCCCGGAGACGAGCCTAGGGTTGAGGGGAGCACACGAGCCTTTGGCCGATGCTGTGCCTTCGCTCAGGACGCTGACAGCGGCCAAGGAGACCGTGGTCAGTCCTCCGAATAGCAACGACCCGGCCAGAACGGCTCGCAGATTGCGTCGCATCCCCGTCGATCGCATAGGACCCCATTCACCCGAGCCGTCGTGCACCAGCTCCGGCAATTGTCTCAGCCCCGACTCTTCACGAGTCCTGATGCCCTAACCAGCGCGTATCCGCGCACGTGCCCTTTCAACCTGGGATTCTGACGGTTGCGAAGCCAGACAGACCCCCCGGAAGAAAGGGCACCTACGAAATGCACGCTAACAGCACGCGCCCGGCGATGGTGGAATCTCGTGGCGACCAGGTGGCGGCTCATGTCGGACTCCATGCCATTGGGTGTTTTGCCGACCGGATGAGACTGGGCGCGGCGCTCTCTGCGGCGATCCCTGTGCGTGGAGAACGTCTGCCCGTCCACGACCGCGGCAAGGTGCTCGTGCACGCCGCGCTCATGCTCGCCGGTGGCGGCGAGTCCTGTCTCGACATCGAGCACCTACGCGCCCAGGGAGACCTCTTCGGATCGGTCCCTTCGGACTCGACACTGTGGCGGGCCTTCCACGAGATCGATGCGGTCACCTTGGAGAAGTTGCACACGTCGCTGCGTCCGGTGCGCGCCGAGGTCTGGCGACGTTCGGCCGCGACGCAGGGAAAGGCTCCGGTCATCTTGGACATCGACGCGTCGCTGGTCGACATCCATTCAGAGTTCAAGGAGGCGACGGCCGCGACCTACAAGGGCAACTATGGGTTTCATCCGATCTTCTGCTTCGCCGATGCGACCGGCGAGTGTCTGGCCGAGCTCTTGCGTCCGGGCAACGCCACCGCCAACGCGGTGGTCGACAACCTGGCCGTGCTCGACGGTGCGCTCGAGGCATTGGGCGAAGAGATCATCGGGCGGCGCCAGGTGATCGTGCGGTCCGACTCGGCCGGCTGTTCGGAGGGCTTCATGGCCGGATGTCGCTCCCGCGGCATCTCCTACATGGTCGTCGCCCGCACGAACGCCCAGGTCCAAGGGGCCATCTTCGACGCCGTCGGCCTCGAGGAGTGCTGGAAGCCTGCGTTGCGCCAAGACGGCGGGCTCCGCGAAGGCGCGTCGGTCATCGAACTCACCGACCTCGTCGACCTCTCGCGCTATCCGGGCGGCACGCGCCTCATCGTCCGTCGCGAGCCGCTGCACCCGGGCGCTCAACAGAGCCTGTTCCGAGCGCTCGACTATCGCTACTGGGGCTTCTACACCGATTGTGACGGTGACCCGGTCGACCTCGACGTCACCATGCGCGCCCACGCACACGTCGAGGACCACATCTTGCGTCTCAAAGAGTCCGGGATGCTCCGCTTCCCCTTCAGCACCCTCGCTGCCAATCGGACCTGGCTCTTCGCCGTCGCCCTCGCCGCCGATCTCGTGCGCTGGTTCCAGCTGCTCTGTCTCGACGGCGCGCTGGCCAAGGCTCGGCCCAAGGCGCTGCGCTGGTCGTTCCTCCACGCTCCTGGACGCCTGGTGCGTCGCGGACGGCGTCTCGTGATCCGTGTCCTCGATTACTGGCCGAGCGCGGACGCCATCGTGCGCGCCCATCGGCGCATCGCCACCATCACCTGAGCGCCTACAACCTCTGCCTCGTCTCGGACCTCCTCTTGACCCGTCACGTCCTCGGACGGGCGATGAGCGGCCGGGAAGTACCAAATGACCGGCACGTGCACCACGAGAGATCGTCAATGACGAAGGCACTCGCTTGGACGCCCGATCAAATGCCCGCGATGCGGGTCTCGGACTTCTCGTGAAGAGTCGGGGCTAGCTGGACTCAGATCACCCGTCAACCCACATTGCGGACCGGATGAACAGGACGCGAACTTGGCGGGTGGATTCCCCATATAACAGCGGTTCGGAGACGTCCGCTGCGACCGAACGAAGCACTGACAACTCATCAAATCACCGTGCAGACCACAGATGCACCACAGCCGTAGAGCTCGAGGCGATCGTCCGACAAGGGTGCTTCTCGCTCGGCGAGAGGAACGACGTAGCGCCTTAGCAACGAGATCCGAGACAGCATGGGCGATGGCGGCGTTGGTAGGCAGTACCCCGACCACGGGTGTCAAGAAGGCCGAGTGAATCGAAACAGGACCTTCTCGCGGCTGTAATAGTTCACCCACTCCAGGAGGTCATTCTGATGTTCATGTCCGTGCCGATGCGCTGAGACGGGGATGAAACCGAGCTTCAAGTTGGCCACGGACACGGAGAATCCGGCGGCCTCGAAGACCCCAGCGACCTCGTCGAGGTCGTAGAGCCGCGGGAGTCCCAGCTTGGCTGCGTTTGCCGCGTGCCACGCTGCCATCATCGGGCTCCCGCCATGAACGCCCATGACTGCGAAGTACGCCCCGCCGGGCCTCAGGGCATCAAAGAGTCCGGACGCGTGTGTCAAGAGATCTTCCAGCAAGTAGAGGACCTCATGGCTAAAAGCCAGGTCGTAGTCACCCCATCCGTCCGGCACAGTGGTGGCAACCTCGAACGAAAGCGGCCTGTCACCGGCGAGTCGGCGGGCGTCGGTGACAGCGCCCGAGGCCGGGTCGTATCCGTAACCTTCTGCGATACCCGCGGAATCGACGAGCAAGCGAAGGAAGCCTCCACGGTTGCATCCGGCATCGAGTACCCGCTTGCCTGCCAGGTCCGTGTCGATCGTGTCGAGCATCGCTTTCCAAATAAAACCGTGCTCTTCTTGCATGGCCTCGTCCTCGTCGGCGCCACGCCAGTAGGCGATATTCATGCACGCACCCTACGCCGACCAGACCCGAGGAGCCCCGGAATGCCAATCGGGTAGGAGACAACCGAACAGGAGCCCGCTCCTCGATCTCTCACGCGCGAATCAGCGATCCTGGCGACTAAGAAATGACCTGTGATTGACATAGTGCCCTTCGTTGAAGAACACCTCCATGGCGTGATTCGTCTGTGCGTGGCGGAAGGTTGGCCTTCCTTTCCCGAGGATCCTGAGCGGGCTATCCGCGTGCTGACCGCACCAGGGGTAACCACCGTCATCGCCATGGACAACGGCCAGGTGATCGGGTTCGCCGAGCTCTTCAGCGATGGTGAGCTCCAAGCCTTCTTGGCGAACGTGGCCGTTGACGAACGATTCCGTGGTCGAGGGACGGGACGAGCTTTGGTTATGGAGGCTTTACGTTTGGCCGGTGGCGAGCGGATTGATCTGCTCAGCGAAGACGAGGCCGTGGGGTTCTATGGGAGCTTCCCCAACTTCCAAAAGCCGGGGTTTCGCCTGTACCCATTCCATCATCAGGGCGACGGTCAGCCGGATGCGCCCCAAGGCTGAGGTTGGTGACCCCGTTCGCCAGTTCAGTGGAACGACCGCACCAGCGGACTTCTCGTCCACCGAGCGAATACGAATCTCGAAGTAAGGCAAACGCCAATGGGTTGAGGCTTGCCGGGCTTGTGGTCCTTGGCGCGAACCATCCCGCTCGATCACTTCTTCAAGGTCCGGGCGGAGGTCGCCCGAGACCGTGGGTCGCTCAATGAAGCGCTCGACAACGGCACCTCGGACGGTGCAGGGATTGCGCACCCGCAGGCCGTCTTCGTCGGCGTCGTTCTGGACCCCGCAATTCAAGGCCGGTTTCTCGGTCAGGTTCATGCGGTGCCCAGTGCGAACAAACCCAGAGGCGACGTCCCAGGCGCGAGCAGGATACAGGGAGCGGATGAAGGGTTGTACTCTCTGGTCGTTAGTCGGAGGGACCACATGGGCGATCTAATCGACGAGCTCAGCGACGCTCGATCGGCTTACGAGCGCCGGGATTGGCGTGGGGCGTTCGACCTGCTGACGGCGGCCGAGAGGCGCTCGCCTCTCGCGCCCGAAGATGCCGAGCTGCTGGCAGAGGCGGCACGGTGGGCACGTGAGTACGGCGCCATGATCGACGCCCTGGAGCGGGCCGAGGCTCGCTACGAACGCGTTGGCAAACGAGGCCTTGCGGCGCGAGCCGCATTGTCGCTGTGTCTTGAACATTTCCTCCGCAACAGCCTTTCTGAGGCCGGAGGCTGGTTGAGTCGTGCCTCCCGCCTGCTCAAGGACGAGCCCGAATGCTCTGCCCACGGCTACCAGCAGTGGGCCCTCGGCCGAGCCGCCTGGGCGGACGAAGATTCAGCGGCCGCCCTGGACCACGCCCGCGAGGCGAGCGCGATCGGCCGGCGGTTGGGTGACATCGATCTGGAAGCCTTCGGTTTGCACGACGAGGGGCATGTGTTGATCGCTCGCGGCGACGTCGACGCGGGTCGTGCCTTGGTCGATGAGGCCGCTGCCATGTGCGGTGCCGCCAGCAACCCCTACACCACCGGAATGGTCTATTGCGGCGCGATCTGGGCCTACCGCAACATGGCCGACTGGCGACGTGCCGGCGAGTGGACCGACGCGTCGCTGCGATGGTGCGAGCGAGAATCGTTGAGTGGCTTTCCCGGTCTCTGTCGGTTCCATCGCGCTGAAGTCCGCCGTCTTCGCGGAGAGCTTGACGATGCCGAGCGAGACGCCCTAGATGCCATCGAAGAGTTGATGCCGGCCAACCTGATCGCTACCGGATGGGCCTTGACCGAGCTTGGTGAGATCCGGCGGCGAAGAGGCGATCAAACAGGGGCCCGAGACGCCTTTCGACGCGCCCAGGAGCTGGGCGGACTGCCCCAGCCGGGACTCGCGCTGCTGCTGTTGGACGAAGGCAAGCCTGACGCTGCTCTCGCCAGCATTACCGACGCGTTGGCCCAGATGGTCGGCGTCCATCAAGAGGACCGCGGCTCGGTTCTTCCCGCAGCGGTGACGATCGCCTTGGCAGCCGGTCGGATCGACCGAGCCCGTGATGCTTTGGCCGAGCTGGAGTCATGGGCAAAGGCGTTCCACACCACTGCGGCCCTCGCCTCTGTTGCCGAAGCGCGCGGCCAGGTCCAACTGGCCAATGGCGACGCCGATTCCGCGATCACCTCGCTGCGGGAGGCATGCCGCCTGTGGTGCGAGGTCGACGCGCCATTCGAGGCGGCTCGCGCTCGGCTTGTCATCGCCGGAGCGCTACGAGTCGGTGGCCATGAGTCCAACGCCACGGGGGAGCTGGAGGCGGCGCTGAGCGCGTTCGAACGTCTCGACGCGGTGCGAGAGGCAGAGCGGGTGCGCTCGATGCTCCACGCGGCTCGGCGGAGCCGGGCTACCCGCACCCTAATGTTCACAGACATAGTCGACTCGACGAGGCTCGTCGAGGTCCTCGGTGATGACGCGTGGGGAAACCTGCTGCACTGGCACGACCGTACCCTGCGTCAGTGTTTTGATGCGGCCAACGGTCGGGAGGTCAACCACGAAGGAGATGGGTTCTTCGTAGCGTTCGCCGATTCCCTTGACGCCGTCGAGTGCGCCATTGCGATCCAGCGCACCCTGGCCGATCACCGCCGTGAGCATGGCTTCGCTCCGCAGGTGCGCATTGGCGTCCATGCCACCGAAGCTGTGGACCTTGGCGATGACTACTTGGGCAAGGGAGTCCACCAAGCCGCCCGCGTCGGTGCCGCCGCCGGCGCTGGAGAGATCCTTGTGACCGCATCTGTCATCGATTCGGTCACCGACCACTGCCACATTCGTAACCGCCGTGAAGTCGGTCTGAAGGGGCTCTCCGTCGCCCTCATTGTCGCGAGCGTCGAGTGGCAATAGTCGTTTAGGAGGGCCATCGGGCTACGCCCTTGCCACTCGCCGGTTGGGATGCTTGGTGGTCGGAGAGAGACGAGGGAGCTCGCTGCGCCGAACACCCCGGGCCCTGCGAGACCCGGGGTGTTCGTTCGCTTGCTCTTGCCGAACCCGCACCGGCGTCAACGGCGCGGGCGCGTGGTCAGCCCTTGTACTTGAGGACGAAGTACCCGGTCGTCCCGGTGCCGGGGCATGCCCAGTTGCCAGGCTTGGTGGAGGTTCCGACCGCTGTGCCGGTGTGGTTGACCTTGCCGACTTCCAGGCAGCCGATGCCGCCGTCGGGGCCGCCCGAGATGTTGAACGCCGCGGCGCTACCGCTTTGGACCCAGGATCCCGAGTCGCTCCCGGTCAGCGTGCTGGTGTAGGTGTTATTCGACGCAATGGTCATGATGCCGCTGTAGTAGCCGTCCTCGGTCCACTTGTAGCGCCCGAGAAGGAGCTTGCCGGCGTTCATGGGCTGCACGCCCGAGGGCGCGAACGCACTGCGGACAACGTGTGACGCGTTCACGCCGGCCGTCTCTGGCGCGATGTAGAAGGTGCCGGACGTCTCGAAACCGGGGCAGGCCCAGTGCCCAGGCTTGCCGGCGTACGAAACCATGTTGTCCGTGACGGCGTGTCCGGCGAAGACGCATCCACCAGATGCGTCGGTGCCTCCGGAGATCCACAGGCCGAACGTCTCGCCCGCCTGGACCCAGGTTCCCGAGTCGCCACCGTCGACTGTGCTGGTGAAGGTGTTGTTCGACGCGATCGTGATCGTGCCTGAGGCGGATCCATTGATGAACCACTCGTAGGTTCCCGGGTTGAATGGGACCGCGTTTGGTTGTACCGCAGCAGTCGAATGCTGTCAGCGCGTCACCGGACTGCGCTGCGCCGGCGAGCCCGGTGCCGATGCCGACGATGCCCGCAAGGCCTACCGTCGCTCCGACCGTCGCCCCTACCGTCCATTTCTTCAGATAACCCATGTTCCTACCTCTCTGTTTCAGGGTCGAGGCCCGAAGGGTCCGCCTCGCCACCGCGTCTGTTACCGAATAGAACGCCACGCGTCTTGCATGAGCGTGACTTGGAAGCTGCGCAGACGTTGCAAGTTGATTGCACGGGTCCCATCGCAGCGCCGGTGACCGGACTGACGACCTCGACGGCGATCGCGGGTTGACCGCTTGCCCTGGTCTCGACGCACGGACGAAGCCCGGTGGGAGCAAGCGAACCGCCCAGGGATCTTTCGACCCAGAGCGTCCGCACCCCCAGTTGCAGGACTTGGCGGCGGTTCCGACCACCGTACCGATGGTGTTGACCTTGCAGACCTCGAGGTATTCGCGCTGCCTTATGTGAACGTTGACGTGAGCCCAGCACCTCGCAGATCGTGGAAGTGGATCTCGAGACGAACGATGGCGGAGCAGGCAGCGCTCCAGACGGCGTTCAAGAGATCGTGGCGGAGGCGGCCGCCCTTCGCGCCGAGAAGAAGCGGTGAGGAGGGCTCGAACGAACGCATTCAAGTGATGGTCCAGGACCGTGAGGTCGTGCGGCGCCACGCTCACGTTCCCGAGACCAGCTGCATGCACCTCAGGAGGATCCCTCCGGCGCCTATCGCATGATGGGCATCAGCCGTAGAACCCGCGAGGTGGGGCACATTTGGAAACGAGACCTCTGGGATCTTTCGGACGAAGCGAACAGTCAGATCGCTAGCGTGCAAAGTGCCGCATGACCAAGGACACGCGGCCGCATCATCGTCAAACTTGTGGAGGTGGCTGGATGGCACAACCCGTGGTGCACTTTGAGATCGTCGGGGAGGACCCAGCGCGACTTAGGGATTACTTCTCGCAGCTCTTCGAGTGGAAGTTTGCGGTGCCCTCCCCGGTGGCTCAGGAGGTGTCTGCCCCGGATGACTACGGCTTCTTGGAGCTCATCACGACTGACGATGGGACAGGTGTCCACGGTGGAGTCGGAGGTGGACCGGGCTATGAAAGCCATGCTGTGTTCTACGTCGGTGTGCCAGATGTCGGGGCTGCGCTGCAGCGGGCCGAAGACCTCGGTGGTAGTCGTGTGATGGGTCCCGTCACATCACCCAACGGACTCGTTGTCGGTCATTTCAAGGACCCTGAAGGCACACTCATCGGAGTGGCTGGCACCGCATAGTGACGCCCGCCTACCGGGCGCAAAGGGACAGTATTGGCCCACTGCTGAGAGCCACGATTCGGCATCTTCGCCTCCTGAGACACCGTGGCACTGTTTGTATTTCTTGGCACTCCCCCAGTAACAGCGGCTGTTCTTGGCCGATTCACCCGGCTTGGTTACCCACGCGTACGCAGAATCGCATTTGCGGGTTGGTCGTACAGAGCGGAGTTCCTGCTGTATCCAAGGTCGCGTCATAGGCCGTGACCAGATCCACGAACTCGATCAAAGGGTCGTAGCGGGCGTTCTGCGATTGGGTGTCCGTCGGCGACCCAGCGGACCGTAGGCGTCTCCTCTCCTGCAGGATCCAGCGCCATGGAGCGCGGCGAATCCTTGTTTCCAGGCCAACGGCGAGTCAGAGCCGTCTCGTGGCGAACAGGTTATTCCCGTAGACCGCGTCCAGTTCCTTCCGCTCCTCGGTGAACCCGACCTTGGCCAGCACACGGCGAGAGGCGGTGTTCCACTCCCAGAGCGTGGCCCACAGACGTTCGTAGCCAGACGATCTCGCCCAGTCCAGTACCGCCAACGAGCTCTCGGTGGCGTAGCCCTGACGCCAGACTCGGCGCAGCAGCTCGAAAGCCAGTTCGGGTTCCGCGTCAGCTCCTCGTCCGCTGTCGATCAGCCCGCAGTACCCGATGACGTCACGATCGGCCTTCCGCTCGACCGCCAGCAACCCGATCGACGATGGCTTGTTAGTACGGATCCAATCTTCGAGATCAGTAACTGTGGGGTGTCCATCCGGATCGATTCGGCGATGCGGCGGCACTCGTGGATCACGTTCGGTCCATAGCTCATGCAGGACGGCAGCGTCGCTTACCCGCCAAGGTCTGAGCAGCAGGCGACTCGTCTGGAGCACAACCTCTCGCGGAGTTCCTCCACCTGTGATGACATCAACCTACCACCGGTGTGTCGAGCCGCCGCCAGCGGATGGCCACGCTGAACAACCTTAGGTGGTGAGGGGCGGTCGCAAAGTGTCGTTAGTCGCTTCCCTTGCGCCGGATCGGCATCATCGTTTCGGCAAACGGGTTTGCCGTGAAGTCGAGCACAAGCTGGTTGAAGAGATCGGGCTTCTCCATCGGGACAAGGTGAGACGCGCCCGGCACAACGGCCAGCTGCCCGTTCTTGACCGCGAGGGAGAACTCCTGTGCGTGTTCCACGCTGACGTAGTCGTCGTCGCCGACGATGACGAGAGTCGGTGCCGAGATCTGCTGCACCTTGGGCGTCCAGTCGAACGGCTCGGCCCACATGGTGCGCACTTTCTCCCACACTTCGGGGAAGTGCTCAGGACCGTCGGGTGAGGCTTGGGCGTACATGGTGGCGAACATCGCCATATCGTCATCGCCGGGCAAAAGGCCCACGAGGGCTTCCATCGCTCCCGGTACGTACCCGGTGCTCGAGTAGCCAGATCCCGTGACACTCAATGTCCGGACGAGTTCCGGGTGTTCTGCGGCAATGAGGGTTCCCACCATTCCCCCGTCGCTCCATCCAAGTAGATCGACTGGCCCGAGGCCGAGAGCGACGAGGAAGCTGACGGTTTGGTCGGCCATGGCGTGATACGTCAAAGGGCCAGGCCGGTCAGGAGTGTGGCCCTGCGCCTGACGCTCAGGCGCCACCACGTGGCGGTACGGTGACAAGCCCGAGAACTGCGCAGCCCACGTGGAGTTGTCTGCCAACCCTCCATGGAGGAGAACAATGGTGTCTCCGTCGCCCTCGGTCTCGTAGAACACGGCCAGACCATCGATGTCGATCGTCGCGTGCGTGCGAGGCGTGACCATTCGGGTGATCCTATGTGGCCATATGCGGCGCCCAGTTGACGAGACCCAATCGTGCCGGCAGGGCACGTTATACGGCTGATCACATGCTGCCGCTCTTGCTCCTCGACGCTCCGCAGGACGCCAATTGCTCGACGCTCGCCCTTGAGCGACAAGGAGGGACCGTCACGAGCTACGGGATCTCGCCGGCCAGCCGGGCAAACTGGTGGACGTGAGCTTTGAGAGTGTGAGCGCCGAGCTCTACCGCTTGGTCCCGAATGACTTTACGGCCGCTCGGAACACAAGGGTGTCGGAGGCTCGCCAGTCCGGAAACACGTCACTCGCCGCTTCACTGAAAAAGCTTCGCAAACCCACCGTTGGCGCTTGGCTCGTCAACCTTTTAGCCCAAGAGCGGTCCCAGGACCTCGAGCGTTTGATCTCCTTGGGCACCGAGCTCCGAAGAGGCCAACACGGAGCTGACGGTGAGGTGATCCGTCGCGTCTCGAAGAAGAAGCACGATGCCGTCGCCAAGCTGCTCGCAGAGGCGACCCTGATGGCGAGGAGCCGCGGGCAGCCGGTTTCAGAGGCGGCTGCGATGGATCTCGAGGCGACCCTCGACGCCGCCTTCGCCGATCCAAACGCCGCTGAAGCCGTACGGGCTGGTCAGCTCACGACGGGATTGCGCTATTCGGGTCTCGGCCTGACCGACTCTGGTTCCAACCTCCCCGTTCGTACCTCGAAAGTTGAACGATCCGGCGCGGCAATGGCCGCGGCAAAACGCGAGCTCGAGTTGGCCAACCGCGAGGCAGCACGCGCTGACGCTGAGGTCGAAAAGACGCGTGATGCCGTGGCCTCAGCTGAGCGCGATCTCAAAAGCCTCAAGGCAGCTGCCGCTCTGGCCGTCCGCCGAGCGACCGACGCGCGCAAGAGGGCTGCTTCGGCCAAGAAGAAGGTGACGCGGTAGCCAGAGATTTCTTCTGATCTTCACGGGTGTCTCCAAGAGCCGCACTTCTGGTAATTGGCGGATGTCAGAAGTGATGTCCGTTTCGAACCGAGTGCACCGCTCGTCGCCCAAGTGAACCAGCACGGTTTTCGGCCAACCCGGCGGCTCGGCACGAACGACCTCCCAAAACACCCGTTTACATCATTTCAGGGCAACGAGCAAAGTCATTCGGGTTGCATCGTCCAGTAGGAACGACTAAACGATGTTTCTTCGTGACAGTTGAGAAGTGTCGGACAACGACGCAAGGTCTCCGATGGGGAGTGCGAAGGCTCGCCGGTGTTGGAGCGGGGATCGCGAGCCTGACTCTGGGAACGGCGATCACCGCAACGCTGGTCGTGCCTCCGGGACCTGTCGCGGCCGACCAAGTGTCAGATCTCAAGGCGCAGGCGGCCCAGATCGCCCAAGATCTCGTGCTGGAGCAACTCCAGATCGGCGCTTACCAACAGCACTACGACATCGACATCGCCACAGTCCAACGGGACCACGCGGAGATCCAATCGCGTGAGGTCCAAATCAAAGCCGACGTCAGGCGGGTACGTCGCGATCGCAAGCGACTCGAGACTGAGGCAGTGTCGGCCTACATGAACATGTACCCGGACCTCCAAGGGTCCGGAGCGGCAATGTTCCAGGGAAACCCGAACGCAACGCTTGCGAAAGGGGTGTACGAAGAAGTTGTAAGCGGTGATATCTCCCTTACCATGGACGTGCTTCATTCCGACGTGAACGAGTTGCACGCCGAACGTGCCACGCTCGAAAGACAAGAGACACAGGACCAAGCAACCACCAACCAGGAGGCAGTGCTGGCCCAAGCCGCACGCCAGACCGGAGTCGAGCTCGAGTCCAAGCAGTCCGAAATCACGGGCCGCCTTGCCGTCGCCGTGGCTCAGCAGCAGGCAGCTCAGGCCGCGGCCGCCGCGGCGGCGGTCCACGCGGCACAAGCCGCAGCTGCCGCAGCCGCAGCGACCGCTTCGCCCACCTCACTGCCAGCGAGCGCGAGTACATCTAGCACAACTCATCCTGCGCCTCTCGCCACTGCCTCCACGGCCGGACAGGGGAGCGCCCCCAGCACTTCGTCCGCTGACCCTGCCCTGCCTCGCTTTCTCCAATGCGTCCTGCAAGTCGAGTCAGGCGGCAACTACGGCGCAGTCTCGCCGGGAGGCACGTACATGGGCGGTTTCCAGTTCAGCCAGCCGACCTGGAATGAAGCGGCCCAGCTGGCCGGCATGCCGCAGCTCATCAACGTCCCCCCGAACACGGCGACTCCGGCCGAGCAGGACGATCTCGCCATCGCGCTCTACGAGGCCGACGGCGAGCAGCCATGGAACGACTCCTGTCGGAACAGCTGATCACGCCGCCACTGCGCACTCCTCCTCCCGTGCTGCACAGCGCCGAATCTGAGAGGCCCGGCAGGGCGACGGGGAACGCGCAGCGGCCGTAGGAGTGGCGTGTCCGACACGCGCCAATCAGCTTGCTTGTCGGGCGCGCCTTGCGTCGCAGCCCACGTGAGGTACGCACTCCGTAAATCGTGGAGCGCATTTCGATCCCTACGGAGCATTGGCGGGCTATTCGCAATCAACCATCCAGATCGCCGCCTGCTCGGAACCGAAACGATAGGTAACCTCCTAAGGTTCACAAGATTGCGTAACGATGCTATTCCACGTCTTTGAACCGGTCCTTCAGTCTGGTTGCGAATGTTGCTTCTCGGCCTTACCTGAGCGTGCGCCAATGGACCGCAACCACTCGATCACATTCTCTTGGCGTGTCCCAAGACCATCAGCGGCGTCCAGTGCCGTACCTTCCGCATAGTCGGGGACCCAGTCGAGATCGGCGCCCGCGGTCAGCAAGCGTTCTGCGGCCCGGCGTTGGCCAGCGCCGCACGCGTGCCAGAAGCCTTCTGAGATTTCTTCTCGGTCCATTCCGGGCACCAACAGACTCTCCAAGGTGTCCAGCACGCCGAGAGCAGCGGCGTGCCAGACCTTCTCGATTCGGGCGCCCCGCATTGCCAAGTGGCGAGCGACGTGCCAGCACGCGTAACCGATTGCATTGTCCAGGGGGGTGCCGATGGAGCCGTCGGGTGTTTCGAGTTCCGCTCCCCGGTCAATAAGCGCTGAGGCGACATCGACGTCGTCGCTGCTCGCGGCATAGTGCAGAGGCGTCTCGGGCTTTCCGGGACCGCTGGTTGTGGCATTGGGATCGGCACCGGCGTCGACCAGCAGGTTCACGATGTCAGGCCCGTTGGGGAAGTAACCAGGCCAATCCGTGACGAAGTGGAGCGCGGTACCGCTACCGCCTCTGGCTACGAAGTGCGCCCGGGCCAGATCAGGATTATCGGAAACGAGGCGCCTCACCAGGGCAACGTCACCGCCGTGCACAGCGATATACAGCTCAGCAGCTTTCGGGTCATCCCCCGGGATGGTGAATGGCGTGGATCCGTCAGTCATCTCGT
The DNA here is from genome assembly GCA_963767195.1 of uncultured Acidimicrobiaceae bacterium. Lineage (GTDB taxonomy): Bacteria > Actinomycetota > Acidimicrobiia > Acidimicrobiales > RAAP-2 > Bog-473. The sequence continues at coordinate 87,351 of CAVYDA010000007.1, forward strand.
CAAATGATGTCAGGGTGTACGCCGGTTCGGAAAACTCCGAGGAACCGTCGTTTTCAATGGGCCGATCGAAACAGACCGTTCAGTCACTCCTTCCTGCGAGTAGTCATCATCACATCGAAGGGGCTACTCGAACCGGCGAAGGCACAACCCAGGCGGCGAGCGCACCCTCGTATACCCATCTTCCCTCAGCTGCTGAGAATGTAGGCCAACACTTCCTGAATTGAGGGGCGATATCCATCCGACGTATCGACCTTCAGGGCGTCGACTCCCAGTTCCGGTGGTTCGATGGTCAGTTTCTCAGCCTCCAGGGCGACGCCGAGCACCCGCTGGTATTCGCTGGAAGATTCCCCGTGCCGCGCCCTCTCTCGTGCTTTGAAGCGTTCCAGAGCGTTGGATGCAAAGCAATGGACGAGTCGGGCTCGGCATAACCCGAGCAGGTGGGTCTTGATGTCGGGCTCGGCGATCCCTCGGTACATCGCCTGGTCCATGACAAGGCTCACCGAGTTTCCCAATAAGTAGGCCAGCGCGCCGTACCAGATCGGCCAGCTCCGACTCGGAGGCGGCATGACTCCCTCCGTCCTGCGCATACCGCGCGAGATCGGATCCCGGCTCAGCAAAGGTACGTCCAGCTCCTCGGCAATCAGGCGCGCCAGCGTGGTCTTCCCCGAGCCCGCCGCACCGCTCACCATGACCAGTAACGGCAGCGGATGGACGTCAATGGGCATGACGCTCTGGGGCTCCCGAAACTCTCGGTGCTCGCTCCCCACCGTTCGCAGGTTAGGGCGTGAGGCTGGGGCGACGGCTGCCGCAGACTCAGGCGACTGCCCCCGCGGGGTCGGACCGAAGTTCGGGACAGCGGAGTGTGGTACCGATAGCCTTGACCGGCGATGACCATCGACCTACGCACCCGGTACGACGACGACGTCGAGGCGATCGACGTCGTCGCCCTCTTCGAGGACCGTCTGCCCCGGCTCTCGGAACATCGCTCCTTTCTCGCTGTTCCCGGCGCGCTCGAGCTCGGGATCAGATCCCTGACGGTCGAGACCCCGATGGGATCGTGGACGTTGAGCATCGCCCGCGATGCGATTCGGGTCGTACCCGGGGCCGACGGCGAGGCCACTGTCCGGCTCGGCGAGTCCGAGCTCGGCGACATCGTCGACGACCTGCGGACGCCGATGACGCTGTTCACCGCAGGCACTCTCGATATGCCGAACGGCCGCCTGGAGGACTTCCTCGACTGGTGGGTCCTTCTTCGCTCGTTGATCGATGGCCGACCGGTCCATACCGCGGGGTCGGTCGGGTTCGAGGACCGCAACGGCGACCCCCTCGACCTCCACCAATCGTTCGCCGTCGACGACGACCCGGCCGATGCGGCGCACTTCCTGACCGAAGCCGGATACCTCCACCTGACCGGGGTGTTCAGCGTGGAGGAGATGGAACAAGTCTCCGCCGACATGGACATCGCCTTGCCGATGTACCAGCCGGACGACGGCCGTTCGTGGTGGGCCACGACGGCGGGCGGCCAGCGGCAACCCGTCCGGCTTCAGTGGTTCCACGAGCACAGTCCCACCACGGCGGCCCTCCTCGAAGACGACCGCCTGTTGCGCATCGCTTCACTCACAGGCGACGGACACCAGCCGCGGGTCGGCGGGAACTTGGTCGAGGCACTGGTCAAGCCGATCGGCGTCGTCGAGGGGATCTCAGACGTGCCCTGGCACAAGGACTGCAGTCTCGGACGGCACTCGTACCAGTGCTGCGGCTTGACGGTCGGGATCTCGGTCACCGGGGCCGACGAAAGGTCGGGTCAGTTGGCCGTCGTGGCAGGTTCTCACCGCGCGCTCGTCCAACCCGCGTTCTTCCGCCGAGCCTGGGGCCTCCCCGCGGTCTCGCTGCCGACCCGGACCGGCGACGTCACCGTGCACTGCTCGTGCACCATGCACATGAGCCATCCGCCAATCGAACGTGAACGGCGCGTGATGTACACGGGCTTCGGGCTGCCACCTCGCCCGGGTGACACCGCGCCGCGCAACGCGGCCGACCTCTCACGAGTCCGGGAGCAGGCCTATAAGACGGTGAACCAGGCTCCGGGGTTCGTTCGCTGAATCGGCCTGCGCCAGGTGGCAAGCGAGCGAGTGGGCCACCTCGGGTCATGTCAACCGAGAGCTAGGCGCCTGACCGATAGGCCTGTGGTCAGGGAAAAGTCGACCAAATCCTCCGACTCTTGACTCAGTCCAGAATCAGACAAGAATAGAAGCGATGTCAGAGGTCCCATCGTCGGATGTAGCCGAGTCGTTTCGCCAGCGTGGGGTGCAGGTGACAGCCCAGCGATTGGCCGTCATGCGGGCGGTGTCGCGTCATCCCCACGCCACGACCGACGAGATCGAAGAGGTCGTGCGCGAAGAGATCGGCGCCGTCTCCCGTCAGGCCGTCTACGACGCCCTGGGTATTCTCACCGACAAGGGTCTGATCCGGCGCATCCAACCAGCTCGCTCTCCCGCCCGCTACGAGAACAGGGTCGACGACAATCATCACCATGTCGTTTGCCGCTCCTGTGGAGCGACGGAAGACGTCGACTCCGCGGTGGGACATACATTGTGCCTCACCGCGTCCCATGATCACGGATTCGTCGTGGAGGAGGCCGAGGTCATCTATTGGGGTATCTGCCCCGTTTGCCAGCGAGAAGCTGCAGCTTCATACCTGTCGAGAAGTCAACAACAACCAGCCCAAAGCATGGAGGGATCGTCATGAGCAACGAAGATATTGGTGCCATCGTTACCACCCCCGAGGACGAGGCTCCCCGGGCCACGTGCCCAGTCTTGGACCATGCCCACGCGGCAACCGGTTCCATGGCCAATCAGCACTGGTGGCCCGATCAGCTCAACCTGCGGCAGCTCGGGAAGAACTCACCTCTGATCGACCCGATGGGAGAGCAGTTCGACTACACGACAGAATTCGAGAGCCTCGACCTGAACGCGGTCAAGGCAGACCTTGTCAGTGTCATGACGACTTCGCAGGACTGGTGGCCGGCCGACTACGGCCATTATGGACCGCTGTTCATCCGTATGGCGTGGCACAGCGCGGGCACCTACCGCATCCACGACGGCCGCGGCGGTGCGGGATCAGGCACGCAGCGCTTCGCGCCGCTCAACAGCTGGCCCGACAACGCCAACCTCGACAAAGCCCGCCGCATCCTGTGGCCCGTCAAGCAGAAGTACGGCCGGAGCCTCTCTTGGGCGGACCTGTTCATCCTCGCCGGCAACTGCGCCCTCGAGTCCATGGGCCTGAAGACCTTCGGCTTCGGGGGTGGCCGCGTCGACGTCTGGGAGCCCGAAGAGGACATCTACTGGGGTCCCGAGACGACCTGGCTCGATGACGAGCGTTACAGCGGCGACCGCCAACTCGCCGATCCGTTCGGCGCGGTGCAGATGGGCCTGATCTACGTGAACCCCGAGGGTCCCAACGGCAGCCCCGACCCGGTTGCGGCCGCCCGGGATATCCGGGAAACGTTCGCCCGCATGGCCATGGACGACGAGGAAACGGTCGCCCTGATCGCAGGCGGGCACACCTTCGGCAAGACCCACGGCGCGGCCGACGGCGACCGCTACGTCGGACGAGAGCCCGAAGCCGCGCCGCTCGAGGAACAGGGCCTCGGCTGGAGGAACACGTTCGGCACCGGTGTGGGCGACGACACCATCACAAGCGGAATCGAGATCATCTGGACCACCGCACCGACGAAATGGGACAACGGCTTCTTCGACAACCTGTTCGGGTACGAATGGGAGTTGACGCAGAGCCCCGCTGGGGCGAATCAGTGGAGGCCGACCGACCGGACAGCGGACGACAAGGCCCCCGACGCGCATGACCCCTCAAAGCGCCACGCGCCCATGATGTTGACCACCGACCTGTCGCTTCGATTCGATCCCGCCTACGAGAAGATCTCGCGCCGCTTCCACGAGCATCCCGACCAGTTCGCCGACGCCTTTGCCCGGGCCTGGTTCAAGCTGACCCACCGTGACATGGGACCGGTCGCGCGGTACCTCGGTCCAGAGGTCCCCGACGAGGAGCTCATTTGGCAGGACCCTGTCCCTGTCGTCGACCACACGCTCGTCGACCAGAGCGACATCGCCTCCTTGAAGCAGCAAATACTCTCATCCGGACTTTCGGTCTCGCAGCTGGTCTCCGCCGCCTGGGCTGCGGCCTCGACTTTTCGCGAGAGCGACAAGCGCGGCGGGGCCAACGGTGGTCGTGTCCGCCTCGCTCCTCAGAGGGACTGGGAGGTCAACGACCCGTCCGGATTGGCCCAGGTGGTCCAGACGCTCGAGGGCATTGGAGAAGCCTTCAACGGCGCGCAGTCGGGCGGAAAGCAAGTCTCGCTGGCCGATCTGGTCGTCCTGGGCGGGTGCGCCGCCGTCGAAAAGGCGGCCAACGACGCTGGGCATCCGGTAGAGGTTGCTTTTGCGCCGGGTCGTACGGACGCTTCGCAGGACCAGACAGACATCGACAGCTTCGCCGCGCTGGAGCCGATGGCCGACGGGTTTCGCAACTACTTCCGACCCGGCGACAAGCGGCGGCCCGAGGAGCTCCTTATCGACCGCTCAAGCCTCCTCGGCCTGACCGCACCGGAGATGACGGTGCTGATCGGCGGCCTGCGTGTCCTCAACGCCAACACGGGACAAAGCGAGCACGGAGTCTTGACGTCACGGGCGGGGACACTGACGAACGACTTCTTCGCCAATCTGCTCGACATCGGGACGGAGTGGCGTGTGGGCACCCAAGAGCACGTCTACGAGGGGCGCCGACGTGGCACCACTGAAGTCAAGTGGAGCGGTACCGCCGTCGACCTCGTATTCGGATCGAACTCACAGCTACGGGCGATCGCCGAGGTCTACGCCTGCGCCGACGCGCAACCGAAGTTCGTCCAGGACTTCGTCGCGGCATGGGTCAAGGTGATGAACCTCGACCGCTTCGATCTCGCCTGAGCCCAGCGCCGGAATCCCGCCGGGCGTGACGTCCTCGGCCAGCGTGGAGGCGGAGTGCGCCCCCACGTATTCGTGGCGCGGAGCGTTCTCGAACGAGGAGGTTCACGCTTTGCACGCCGAGGCCTTCGAGACCCGTCTCTACGACGAGTCAGAATGGGACTGGGTGGAGCTGTGCCATCGGCACAGCCTCGGCTGGGTGGTGGCGCGGATGGAGCAACAGCTCGTCGGCTTTGCCAACGTCCTCTGGGACGGCCTGGTGCACGCGTATCTCGAAGACGTGATGGTGGCGATCGGGGTCCGGCATCACGACGTCGGTGTGGGCCTGGTCTGGACGGCGAGAGACCGTGCCGCGCGGCGGGCTGTGAATACCTCCACGTCGGCTTCTCGGAGGTTCTGAAACCGTTCTACATCCAAGCCTGCGGTTTCGCCGAGGTGGGAGGAGGCCTCATGCACCTCACCCCGGAGTGAGCCTCCGAATAAAGGACAACGCCTCGGCACCTATCCTTGTCGGGTGACCGAAGGAGAGACGTCGCCTCTGGTTGGCGAGAACAGTTGGGGCCAGATCGACGTCGTGGGCCTCGGCCGTTTCGGGGACGTCAAGCTGTGGCCGGGTGGCGCCAGAGAGTGGGACTGGAAGGAGACCGGCACCCGGCACGACCCGGGGATCCAGCCCGCCGATGTGGACGAGCTGTTGGCATTCGCTCCAGAGGTCATCGTCCTGAGCCGTGGGCGTGAACTGCGCCTCAAGGCGCGAGCGGAGGCGATCGACGTCCTCCAGCAACGCCGGATAGAGCTCGTCCGCGCCGAAACGTCCGAGGCGATCGCCCGGTACAACGAGCTGGCCGGGCGGGGACGGCGCGTTGCGGCTCTTTTGCACAGCACCTGCTGAAGAGCACCGGGTGTTTCGCACCGTGTCCGACGGCGACCGCGGGCACACCAGGTCCGGCCGGGCTCTGGACCCCGTCCCCGAATTGGTCGACCAACGACGCTCGGCCGCGGGGGCCGATGCGAGACGAGGAGGCGCCTGGGGTCGTCAGAACCTCGCAGGCGCCTCCCAGTCTGCTCCTGGTGCGCGGCCCTCACATGATCTCGGTGATCTCCCCCACTTCGACGCCCCCGCCGGCGGCGATGGACGGCGCTCCTTTCGCCAGGGCGACGGCGGACTCGAGGTCGTCAGCCTGGACGAACGAGAAGCCGCCGAGGCGGGTGCTCTCGTCGCATGCGCCGACGGTCGACGCCGTGAACACGGGGTTGCCGATCTGGTCGACGGCGCTCCCGAGCTCCTCGAAGTAGCCGGTCCATTTGGCCATCGCGTCGGCGTTGTCCGGGACGTAGCTCTTCGGTGAACGGTAGGCAAACAAGTACTGAGGCATCGCTCTTCTCCCGTGTCTCGACCCGGCGTGTGCCGGGCGTTCGTGGTGTCAGGAATGCAGACACCGATCCGGCGCGAAAGTGGGCGGCGCCCATTTTCGGCTGCCAGCGGTGTCAGTACCCCTGAGCGAATGAGCAGACACTGCAACAAGGGCAGTCGACCCCGAGAAAGGGTGATGCGAGGATGGAACGGTGACGGACCTGATCGAACGGGCGCGCGGCGGCGATGCGGTTGCTTTCGAGTTGCTCGTGGAACCCCACCGTCGGGAGCTACAGGTGCACTGCTACCGCATGCTCGGCTCGCTCCAGGACGCCGAGGATGCGCTCCAGGAAACGCTGCTGGCGGCGTGGCGCGCCTTCGGGCGTTTCGAGGGCCGGGCCTCGGTGCGCACCTGGCTGTACCAGATCGCCACGAACCGCTGCCTCAACGCGCTCCGATCGGCGCGACGACGCCCGGTGGTTGACATGCCGCCCTCCGAAGTCCCCCTCCCGGAGCCGTCCAGGCTCGGCGAGGTGCACTGGATCCAGCCGTACCCCGACTCGCTGCTCGAAGGCCTCGCCGACGCCGAGCCCGGGCCTGACGCGCGCATCGAGTCTCGCGAAGCGATCTCCTTGGCGTTCATCACCGCCCTCCAACAGCTCCCGCCCCTCCAGCGAGCCGTCGTGGTCCTGCGCGATGTGCTCGGCTACCCGGCCAAGGAGGTGGCGGGACTCTTGGAGACAACCGAGGAGTCCGTCACCAGCGCGCTCAAGCGAGCCCGCGCCGGATTGCGACGCCTCGGGCCGGAACCGTCGCAGCTGCCTCCACCGGCGCCGGGGTCACCGGCCGAGCGCGAGGTGGTGGAGAAGCTGACGGCGGCATACGAGTCAGGTGATCTTGCCGCTGTCGTTGCGTTGCTCACCGACGACGTGGTCTTGGCGATGCCACCCGTGCCCATCGAATACGTGGGGCGCGAGGTGGCTCTTGAGTTCCTACAGGCCCTGGTCTTCCGTCCCGATCGGTTGTTCCGTGTCGTCGAGACCCGGGCGAACGGTCAGCCGGCGATCGGCTTCTACGTCGTCGATCCGGTCACAAACGTGGCGCACGCCGCCGGTCTGCTCGTCTGTACGTTGTCCGGCCGAAGGGTCAGCGCGCTGATCCGCTTCGACATCGCCGTCCTCGATCGATTCGGCCTGCCCCGCACGCTCGACGCCGACGCCTGAGTTGGACCCGTCGGCCGCCGGATCGGGCTGCATTGTGCCCAGGATACGGGTCGAGCGGGTTCTTCGTCACGAAGTGAGCACATGAGCCGAGTGCCCGCCTACGTCGGTTGACGTCGTCGCGACGCTCGGGAATCAACCCTGCGAACGCCCTGGGACCGGTTCGTCCCGGGGCGTTTCGCGTCCATCACCGTGCACTGCCCGATCTCGGTTGTAACCAAGGTCACGCTCAGGCAAGGGGCGTAGCGTTCAACCCGTCACAAAAGGCGGAGCCGAGGCGGAACAGTGTCCACCCCGACCCCCTTAATGAAGGAAGGTAGGAACATGGCCTATCTCAGCAAGTGGACGGGAATGGCGGCGGCTGGCGCAGCGCTGAGCCTCGCGGGTGTCATCGGCGTGGGCCCGGGGTTGGCCGGCGCACAATCGAACAACGCGCTCAGGCATTCGGCCGCCGCAGTGTCACCCGACGCGGTCGGACTCGTCCCCGGTACGTACATCCTGTTCATCAACGGAGCCGCCGACGGCTCCATCAACTTCGCCGCGGGCCACACATTCACTGCCGACGTTGGCGGTGACTCGGGCACCTGGGCCCAGGCCGGCAAGACCGCGGGGCTCTCCATTACCGCTGGTGCAGACGCAACCGCAGGGTGCATCTTCGCCGGACATGTCAACGACACCGGCACGGGGATCTCGTTCGCCGCCAAACCGGGCCACTGGGTCTGCCCCGGCATCACCGGTGGAACCTTCTTCGTGGAGCCGGGGCCCGACGTGGCGACGTCACAGGCGCACGGCGCCGCGCTCGCCCAATCGGGTGTTCAGCCCGCCACGGCCGGAGCGGTGAAGCCGGGTACCTACAAGTGGGCCATCAACGGCACCGTGGACGGCAAGATCACGCTGGCCAAGCACAACACCTACACCAGCACGCTGGACACCAACGACTCGGGCAGCTGGGTCCAAGGAGGGAGCGCCGTCGCTCTTTCCATCACCGGCGGCACCGACGCGCCCGGAAACTGCTTGTTCGTGGGCAAGGGCAACCACACCGGTACGGCGATCGGAACCCCCAAGCCGGGCAATTGGGTCTGCGCCGGCTTCGGGTCGAGCGGAACGTTCACCATCCACTGAGCACCGCACGAGCTGAGCGCACCGCTTTCGTCGGGGGTTGACGCCGGCGGCGGCGCTCCCCGACGACAAATCCGCGATCGCCCCGGGACGGGGTCGTCCCGGGGCGTTTCGCGTCCCTCCGCGGCCAACCTGCAGTTGGCCAAGGATCCTTGACCCTCCAACCTGTGTGAGAGGTTTCGGCGATGCGGGTCGCGGGCGCCTCGGCCCCGCGATCGAATGGGGGGGCAGAGCATGACACCACTCAAGACATAGTCTGCGGTCACCGCGGCCGGCGACGCGCTCAGCCTCGCCGGTGTCATCGGCGTGGGCCCAGGATTGGCCGGCGCGCACTCGAACGACGCTCTCAGGCATTCGCCCGGCACGGTGTCGCCCGGCACGGTGTCGCCCGACGCGGTCCCGATCGTCCCCGGCACCTACGTGTGGTTCGTAGACGGACAATCCGCCGTCTACTCCATCACCCTCGCTTCCAACAACACCTTCACCGACACGGCAGCGCCCGACGACACGGGAACCTGGGTCCAGAACAACGTGACCGCGGCGTTGACGATCACCGCCGGCAACGACGGTCCCCGAGGTTGCATCTTCGCCGGACATGTCAACGACACCGGCACGGGGATCTCGTCTGCCGCCAAGCCCGGCGACTGGGTCTGCCCCGGCTTCGGGACGACGGGGACCTTCTACATTGAGCCCGGTCCCGACACGACGACGTCACAGACGCATGGCGACGCCTTCACCCGCCCGGACGCGACGCCCGCCACCGCCGGAAAGGTCGTTCTCGGCACTTACAAATGGACCCTCGACGGCGACTACAGCGGCAAGATCACGTTCCACAAGCACAACGCCTTCACCAGCACGCTGCCCGACAGCGCTTCGGGCGCCTGGGTCCAAGGAGGAAGCGCCGTCGCCCTGACCATTACTGGCGGCCCCGACCGGGGAGGCGGCTGCCTGTTCGTCGCTAAGGGCAACCACACCGGTACGGCGATCGGAACCTCCGCCCAGCCGGGCAGCTGGGTCTGTCCCGGCTACACGACGAGCGGGTACTTCGTCACGAGCTGAGCGCGACACGAGCTGAGCGCTGCTCTCGCGTCGATTGAAGACGTAGCGGGCTCGCGACAACACGTCTGCGAAACACCCACGATGCCTTCGTCCCGGAGCGTTTCGCGTCCGCCGACCACCCGGTCGGCGCCACGCCGAGAGCCGGAGGGCACATGACCACGGAGATCGAGGCGGGCCTTCGCCGAACTGCTCGGCAGCGATATCCCGCTCGAGGCGCGCAACCGGGCGCTCGTTCGCTCGGAAAGATTCCTGGCTATCCAACTGGCGTTGGCGTAGCGTTCGACCAGTCACAGAGGGCGGTGGCGGGGTTCAGCGCAGGCCCGGCCCCTGTACGAATGAAGGGACGGGCATGACAAAACTCAAGAGATGGTCCGCCGCGACCGCGGCCGGTACGGCGGTGTGCCTCGCCGGTGTCATCGGTGTCGGCACGGGGTTGGCGGGCGCGGCGCCGGCGAACGACCCGATGAAGCATTCGGCCGGCGCGGTGTCACCCGACGCGGCGACCCCGTTGAAGCTCGGCACGTACCAGCTTGTCGTCAACGGGACCGATCTCGGCACGATCACCTTCGCCGCAGGCAGCACCTTCACCTCGTCCTACGACTCCGACGCGGGCACCTGGGTCCAGAACAAGAGGACCGCGGGAATGGTATTAACCAGCGGCTCTGATGCAGCCGGAGGCTGCGTCTTCGCCGGACATGTCAGCACCACCGGAAAGGCGATCTCGAGTGTCGGCAAGCCCGGCCACTGGGCCTGCCCCAGCTTCGAATCGAGCGGGAACTTCTACATCTCCAAGCAGGTCCCCGCGGCAGCAGAGGCGACCCACGGCGATGCGTTCGCCCGCTCCGGCGTCCGACCCGCGACCGCCGGTCCCATCGTTCCTGGTACCTACCTTTGGACTGAGGACGGCTACTACAGCGGCAACATCACCATCGCCTCGGGCAACACCTACACCAGCACACTGAGCGGTAACGACTCGGGCGCCTGGGTCCAAGGTGGGAGCGCCTATGCGATGAGCATCTCGAGTGGCGTCGACTCGGGCATCGGCTGCCTGGAGGTCGGTAAGGTCAACAGCACCGGTACCGCGGTCGGAACCACCGCCAAGCCCGGCAGCTGGGCCTGCCCCGGCACCGGGACGAGCGGGTACTTCGTCATCAGCTGAGCACCACACGAGCAGAGCGGTCCCCAGCGTCGGTTGACGCCGCGACCACTCCCGCGACAGTGCTGACGCGAAACCCCCCGGGACGGGTTCGCCCCGGGGCGTTTCGCGTCCTTGCGCCTGCCACCCCGCGTCGCGACGTCCCGCTCGGCGCCCCCACGACGCCTCGCCTTCCATATGATCGGCGCCACGCCGAGATCCGGAGGGCACATGACGACCGAGACCGAGACGGCCTTCGCCGAGCTGCTCGACGAGGTGCGGGCCGCTCAGGGCCGCATGGTCGAGCTGCTCTCCGGCGCGGACGACCGCGACACCTTGCTCGAGGCGCACAAGTGGGTGCTCTCCATCCTGGCGGTGGCCGCCGACGTACAGCTCTGGGCGGACACGGCGCGACCGCGCTTCGTCGAGATCGTCGGCCCCTACAAGAAGTGGGGCGGCGACAACGCGGACGCCTATTACCGCTACGCGCCCGTCGACCCCGACCGCAGCTACCGGGTGCGCATTCAGCCGGGAGACGCCGTCTACCTCTCCCTCACGGTCTACGGGGGACCCGATGACGGCCGGTACTCGACCCGCATCGTCGGCACCCTCAACAGCCGGGACGCGCCGCGGCAGCCGGACGGCTCCATCGACGTCGTCCTCTCCCGGACCGAGCCCGACGAGCCCGGTGTCGGTTTCATCCGGCTGGAGGACGACGCGGTGGCCGCCATCACGCGGGACTATCTCGAAGACCCGGTCTCGGGGCGGCGGGCACGTTGGCACATGGAGGCGGACGACCCGCCGACGACCTACCGCCAGGACGACGCCGATCTGGCCCGACGCCTCCGCGCCATGGCCACCTGGGTCCGCGAGCAGGCGAGCATCGTGCCGATCCCTCTCGGTACCCCCAACACGGTCGACCCGCCCTACCCGGTGCCGACGACCACCTTCGGCTGGGCTGCGGGCGACGCCGCCTACGCCATGGGGTCGTTCGAGCTCGCGGATGACGAGGCTCTCGTCGTCCGCGGCCGTTCACCCGAGTGCGCGTTCTGGAACATGTGCCTGTGGAATCCGCTGCTGCACACCTACAACTACGACTACGAGCGCGTGACCATCAACGGGGCGCAGGTGGCCTACGAGCCCGACGGCTCGTGGACCATCGTCGTCTCCGCACGCCGGCCGGCGCATCCCAACTGGGTGTCGACCGCCGGACACCGCAAGGGTCGAATCTGGTTCCGCTGGTTCCTTCCCGACGACACGCCGGAGCAGCCAGAGGTCGAGGTCCTGCCGGTGATCTCGGTGTGACCGTCCGCCCGGCGCCCGTCCGCATCGACGATCTGGCCGAGCCGCGTTACCCCGGCGAGGTGCGCGCCATTCTCGACTTCATGGAAGAGGCCGGCTCGCACCTCACCCTCGACCCGGCCGAACTGATGAACGCGGCGGTGGCCGAGACCGAGCTGGACGACTTCGGCGCGGCCGACTTCGAGGCGAGGCTGGACCTGTTGTGCCGGGCCATGCGCGAGGAGGGCGGGTTCAACGGCGCCGGCACACTCCAGCAGCACACCTTCATCCTCGGGCTGCTCAAGAACCGCCTGCTCGTCGAGGACCTGGTGCGGCGCCACCCCGAGATCCTCGAGGAGCGCATCACCGCCCCGATCGTCATCTGCGGCCTGCCGCGCACGGGCACCACGCACCTGCACAACTTGATGTCGGCCGACCCCGCGCTCCGTTCGCTCCCCTATTGGGAGAGCATGGAACCGGTCCTGGCCGACCGCGAGCGGCCCGCGCCGGGTGCACCTGACCCGAGGCTGGAACGGACGGCAACCGCGCTGTCGTTCATGGACGTGGCCATGCCCTACTTCAAGCGCATGCACGAGATGACGGTCGAGCACGTCCACGAGGAGATCCAGCTGCTCGCCATCGACTTCTCCACCATGCTCTTCGAGACGACCGCGCCCATGCCGTCGTGGCGAGACGCCTACCTCGAACGCGATCAGCGCCCGAGCTATGCCTACCTCCGGCGGGTGCTCCAAGTGCTCCAGTGGCGGCGCGGCGGCACTCGCTGGGTGCTCAAATCGCCCCAACATCTGGAGCAGTTCGGTCCCCTGCGCGAGACGTTCCCCGACGCCACCTTCGCCGTCACGCACCGCGACCCCGTCACGGTGACCTCGTCCATGATCACGATGCTGGCCTACTCGGCCCGGCTGAGTCGCGACCGGGTGGACCTGGAGGGCATCGGCGGCTACTGGGCCGACCGCCTCGAGCGGATGCTGCGCCGTTGCGCCGACGACCGAGACCTGCTGCCGGCCGGGCAAACGATCGACGTGCACTTCGACGAGTTCATGGCCGACGACGTCGCCATGGTCGAGCGCATCTACCAGCTGGCCGAACAGCCTTTCGACGAGCCGGCGCGCGCCGCCATGAGTGCGTTCATGGCCGAGCACCCTCGAGGCCGGCACGGCACCGTCGAGTACGACCTGGAGCCGTTCGGCCTGCACACCGAAGAGCGGCGCCGGGCCCTGGCCTTCTACGTCGACCGGTTCGGAGTGACGCCCGAGAGGTGACGCCCGAGAACCGAGGTGACCCCGCCGCCTACGACGAAGGCAGGGCCGACCCGGTCTCCAGGAGCGTCTTGAGGCTCGACACGACGGCGGGCCATCCCTGGCTCACGCCCTCGAGCACCCCGCTGCCGGGCTCGAAGCCGTCGTGGACGACGGTCAGCTTCACCACGCCCTGGCCCACTTCCTCTATGTCGAAGGCCACCTTGGAGCGCGGCTCGGCCCGCCGGGCGGCGGCCGTCTCCTCGTCGATCCCGTGCGCCGCCGCCCACTCGGGCGAGAACGTGTGCCAGGTGTAGGCCAGCCGGCGGTAGGGGTCGGACTCGAGGATCACCTGCTCGGCGTCGGAGACCACGAGTCCGCTCTCGTCCCAGGCCGCGTCGTAGGTCGAGCCCTTCTTCAAGTCGGTGCGCAGCGACAGGCCGCCGGCGGACGGGTGGCGCCAGTAGCGGGTCGTGAACGCGGGGTCGGTGAGCCCGAGCCAGACCCGTTCGGGCGTCGCTTCGATGTAGGTGTTGTAGACGAATGCCGTGCGTTGCTCCATTGGGGTGGCCTCCAGTGCCGTCTTGAGATCCGACAGGGCGTCTGCCCGTGCCCGGTCGTAGGAGTGGATCCAGCGGTCGGCGATGTCGTTGATCGGGGCGGCGTTGAGGAAATGCAGCCGCTCTCGACCCTTGCGCACGGTCGTGACCAGGTTGGCCGCCTCGAGCACATGGAGGTGCTTGGTCACGGATTGGCGGGTCATCCCCATGTCGACGCAGAGGTCGCTCAGGCTGAGGCCGTTGTGGTCGTTCAGCCGATCGAGCAGCATGCGGCGGCCGGGGTCGCTCAACGCCCTGAAGACGGCGTCCTGCGCCCCGTCCCGGCCTACGGCACGGGTCGGGGTCTGGGTCTGCCTTCCTCCCTGGACGGGGGTCTCGGGGTCGTCTCGTTCGGGCATCGCTGTCTCTGGGTGGTCCTGTCCGGTCCGGTCCGGTCCGGGTTCGTTCGCCGGCTCCGTCGGTTCTCGCTTCTGTCCTGACTTATGCAGCCGTTTGACTGCATGTGTGATTTAAGCAGCCTTTGGGTTGCATGTCAACCCGCCCGGGTCCGCCTCGGGGTCGCCACGGACGCCGGCGGTACAGATCCGGTCGGGACCCGTCCTCAGGGCAGGCACGCGTCAGCCACGCCGGCTACAAGGTGGTTCCTGGACGGCGCAAAGTGGTTGACCCGACGCCTGGCCCGGAGCGGGCGTGTCCGTCAGGCACGCGTCAGAGGGCGGCGAGCACCTCGTCGGCCGAGCTCACGCTCAGGCCGGGACCGGGCTCGACGGCCAACCAGGTGACCACGCCGTCCTGAATGATGGCGGCGAAGCGCTGGGAGCGAGCGCCGAGACCGAAGCCGCGGCCGTCCATGGTCAACCCCATCGACTCCGCCAGCTCGCCGTTGCCGTCGGCCATCATCACCACGTCGTCGCCGACGTTCTGGTCTTTTCCCCAGGCATCCATGACGAAGGGGTCGTTGACGGCGACACAGACGACCTTGTCGGCACCCTTGGCCGTCAGCTCCTCGGCGCGCATCACGAAACCAGGCAGGTGGTGGTCCGAGCACGTCGGGGTGAAGGCACCCGGGACGCCGAAGAGCACCACCTTGCCCGAGCCCAGGACCTCGAGGGCCGTGGTGGCCTGGGGTCCCTTTTCGCCCGACGTCCACACCTTGACGTCGGGCACGCGCTCTCCCACTGCGATGGCCATGCCGGCTCTCCTCTCCCTCGGGCTCTCCCTGGGCCAGGTGGCGGCCGGCCGCGGCCCGGGCCCGTCACTCCGCGTCGGAGCCCCTCAGCCGTCGCCGCGTCGTCGCCTCCCGTGCCAGGCCCCAGGTTGCCACACCGGGCGCGCCCCCCAAACTCGTTCGCACAGTTGTAACCTGCCGCCCAGTCGCTCCGGGCGACCTCAATTGACGGAGACGGATTCGAGACCATGGGGGAAAGCAATGCCCAAGTCGTTTGATCGTCGGTCGTTCCTGGCGGGGGGCATTGCGCTCGGCGCCGGCGCCGCAATGGCGGGCGCGCTGGGGGGCGAGACTGGAATAGCGGGAGCCGCCACGACCAACGGTCCGGGGCGGAACGGCATCTCCAAGGCGAAGCCGAAGAGGGGCGGCTCGCTCACCTTCGGGATCGACACCGAGGAGTCCGGCTTCAACCCCTCGACGGCCCGCTGGGACGAGGGCGGCTTCCTCTACGGCCGGACCGTCT
The DNA here is from genome assembly GCA_963767195.1 of uncultured Acidimicrobiaceae bacterium. Lineage (GTDB taxonomy): Bacteria > Actinomycetota > Acidimicrobiia > Acidimicrobiales > RAAP-2 > Bog-473. Next base: position 103,005 of record CAVYDA010000007.1, read on the forward strand.
TCGATCCCCTCGCCATCGTGAACGCCGCCGGCGGGGTGGAGCCTTACCTGGCCCAGTCGATCACGTCGAACGAGGACTTCACGGCCTTCACCATCACCTTGCGCCCGGGCATCGTCTTCCACGACGGCACGCCGCTCGACGCCAACGCGCTGCACCTCAACATCGAGAACACGGCCAGCTCCATTTTGACGGGGCCCGCTTTCGCCGATTTCAGTGGCGCGACGGTGACCGGGCCGCTGGCGGTCACGATCAACATGAAGACGCCGTGGGCTCCCTTCCCCTACTACCTGGCCCAGGCGCAGACCGGTTACATCGCCGCGCCGTCCATGCTCAACAGCCCCGACGGCGGCACGTCGAAACCGATCGGCACCGGTCCCTTCGCCTTCCAGGACTGGGTCCCCAACAGCCACATGACGGCGACCAGGAACCCGCACTACTGGCGCAAGGGGTACCCCTACCTCGACTCCATCACCTACAAGCCGATCATCAACGCCAATTCGCGCGCCCAGGCGCTCCAGACCGGCCAGGTCGACATCATGCACACCAACGCCCCCGACAATCTCTTGCAGTTCCGGGGCAACAAGAAATATTCCTACTACGACAACAGCGGCCAGGTCGTGGGTCAGCCCACGGTGCAGTGCGTCATGCTCAACACGGACGCGGAGCCGTTCAGCAACCACACCCTGCGCCAGGCGATGGCCAAGTGCATCAACCGGCCCCAGTTCGCCAAGGTCATCGACAAGGGTGTCGACGCCCCCATGGGCGGCCTCTTCCTGCCGGGGAGCGAGTACTACAGCAAAACCGCCTACCCCGCCTACGACCCGTCCGGCGCCGCCAAGCTGGTCAAGCAGGTGCAGCAACAGACGGGCAAGTCCGTCACCTTCTCGCTCAACTCCACCAGCGACCCGGAGACCCTCGCGGCCGCCCAGTTCCTGCAGCAGGCCTTCCAGGCCGCCGGGATGCACGTGAACATCAACATCCTGGCCCAGTCGACCATCATCAACGACGCGCTCGCCGGCACCTACCAGGCCACGCTGTGGCGCCAGTTCGGCGCGGTCGACCCCGACCTCAACTATGTGTGGTGGAGCACGAAGACAGTCGGCCCGCCGCTGCCCTTGAACATGGCCCGCAACAGCGACAACCGCATTCAGACCGCGCTCGGCTGCCGGCCGCACCACGAGCGACAGGGCCGACCGGGTCAAGAACTACAAGCAAATCAACCAGTACCTGGCTCAGGACGTCCCCTACCTGTGGCTCGCCCGTGACACCTGGGCGGTCGTTGCCAACCCGAACGTGCAGAACTTCGCCAACCCGACCACCATGCAGGGCTCCAAGGCCATCGCCTACGACGAGGGCGTGCTCTGGCCGACGCAGATCTGGATGTCGTAGCGCCTAGCGCATCTCCACGTCGTCGAGGTACTCCTCGCGCCAGTGGGTGAAGCGCTCCTCGGGCAGCCGTAGGCAGTACGTCGGCCGGAGCGCCTCGACGAAGCCGCGCTCGTGGCTCACGGCCACGATGGTGCCGGGCCAGCCGCCGAGCATGGCGCCCACGGCGAGGATCGACGAGGGGTCGAGGTTGTTGGTCGGCTCGTCGAGCAGGAGCACGTTGGCTTCGCCGGCCGAGAGCATGGCCAGGCCGAGCTTGGCCCGCTCGCCGCCCGAGAGCGTCGCCGCGCGCTGGTTGGCCGCCTTGGACGGGAGGCCGAACGAGCCGAGCAGCGCCCGACGGTCCCGCTCGGCCACGAGGACGGCGTCGCTCACGTTGGCCAGGGTCGTGAGGTCGGGGTCAATCTGCTCGTGTTCCTGGGCGAAGTAGCCGACGCTCACGTTGGCGCCGAGCTCGACCACGCCGTTGGTGGGCTCCTGCACGCCGGCCAGGCAGCGCAGCAGCGAGGACTTGCCGGCTCCGTTGCGCCCCACCACGACGATGTGGTCGCCGCGGCCGGCGTGGAACGTGACGTTCGAGAGCACCTCGTTGTCGCCGTAGCGCACCCCGAGCTTCGCCACCTCCAGCGGTATCGCCCCCGAGCGCGGCGGGACGGGCAGCCGGAACACGCTGGCCCGCTCGCGCCGGTCGACCTGCGTGCGGCCGGCCTCGAGGCGCTCCACGCGCCGGTCGAGCGACTTGGCCTTGCGCGCCCGCTTCTCGGTGCTGGCGCGCATGGAGTCGGCCTGCTTGGAGAGCCGCGTGATCTCGCGCCCCTCGAGCTCGGACGGCGCGTTCGCGCCGGGACTGCTCGGCTTCGTGCTGCGCTTCGAACCGCGAGTAGTTGCCCTTCCACTCGGTGAGCCGCTGGTTCGAGATGTGCAGCACCTTGGTGATGGCATGGTCGAGCAGTTTCAGGTCGTGGCTCACCACGAGGAGCGCGCCGTCGAAGCGGGCGAGCTCGTCGAGCAGCCACCGCTTCGCCGACCGGTCGAGGTGGTTGGTGGGCTCGTCGAGGATCATGAGCTCGGGCTCCTGGAAGAGCACGCGCATGAGGTCGACCCGGCGCCGCTGGCCACCCGAGAGGGACTCGATGTCGTCGAGGAGCAGCTCCTGGCGCAGCCCGAGGCCGTCGGCCAGGCGCGCCATCACCGACTCGGCCTCGTAGCCGCCGTTGCCCTGGAACTGCTCCTGCAGGTCCGTGAACAGCTCGATGTTTTCCTCGCTCGGCTTTGCGGCCAGGGCCCGGCGCGCCGCGCCGAGGGCGTCGTCGAGCACGTCGAGCCCGCGGGCCGAGAGGATGTGGGAGAACCCCGTCGGCTCCAGGCCGAGCCCGCCGGGCACGGGCGCCTGCGGGAGGTAGCCGAACGAACCGAGCAGCCGGACGTTCCCGTGGTGGCGCAGGTGCGCGGTGGGCTCGCCGACGACGACGGAGATGAACGACGACTTCCCGGTGCCGTTGCGCCCGACCAGCCCCACCTTCTCACCGGCGCCCACGACGAAAGAGGCGTCGGCCAGCAGCGTGCGGTCGCCGATCTCCAGCGTCAATCCCGATCCGACGATCACGGTTCATTGTAGGACCGGGGCCGGACGGGTCCGACGACGCCGCCGCTCCCACCTTCGGGCCGGCGCCGTTCGCGCCGGGGCTCGGTACACTCACCCGATGGCCCCGCTGGACCGGAAGTGGTGGACCCTGATCGCCGTCTGCACGGCGACCTTCATGCTGCTGCTCGACATCACCGTCGTGAACGTCGCGCTCCCCGACATCCAACGGTCGTTGAACTCGAGCTTCTCCGACCTGCAGTGGGTGGTCGACGCCTACTCGCTCACCCTCGCCGCCTTCCTCCTCACCGCCGGGGTGATAGGGGACATCTACGGGCGGCGGACGATCTTCGCCGTCGGCCTGGGCATCTTCTCCGCCGCCTCGCTGCTGTGCGGCCTCTCGACGACGCCGCTGATGTTGAACCTGGCGCGCGCGGTGCAGGGGGTCGGTGGCGCCATCATGTTCGCCACCTCGCTCGCCCTGATCGCCAACGCCTTCGTCGGGCGCGACCGCGGCACCGCGTTCGGGCTCTACGGCGCCGTCATCGGCGGAGCGGTGGCCGTCGGGCCCCTCGTGGGCGGCGCCATCACGAGCGCCATCGGCTGGCGCTGGATCTTCTTCGTGAACGTGCCCATCGGGGTCGTCGCCATCTTCCTCACCCTGGCCAAGGTCGCCGAATCGCGCGACCAGCAGCGCCACGGCGTCGACTGGGTCGGCTTCGTCACGTTCTCCGGCAGCCTGTTCCTGCTCGTCTTCGGCCTCGTCCGGGGCAACGACCTCGGCTGGAGCAGCACCACGATCGTGGCGCTGTTCGTCTGCTCCGCACTCCTCATGGTCGGGTTCGTCGTCAACGAAATGCGCTTCTCCCAGCCCATGCTCGACCTCGGACTGTTCAAGATCCCCGCCTTCGACGGCATCTCGGTGGTGGCCTTCACCCTGGCCTCCTCCATCTTCGCCATGTTCTTGTACCTGACGCTCTACATCCAGGACAGCCTGGGCTACGGCCCGCTGGCCGCCGGCCTGCGCTTCCTCCCCCTCACCCTTCTCTCGTTCATCGTCGCTCCCTTCGCCGGCCGGCTGACGGTGCGCGTGAAGTCGCGCTACCTGCTCGGGGTGGGGATGCTCATCATCACCGCCGGGCTGTTGTTGATGAGTCGCACCCACCCCGACTCGTCGTGGACGGTGCTCCTGCCGGGCTTCATCCTCTGCGGCATCGGTGTCGGCACCGTCAACCCGGTGCTGGCGTCGGGCGCCGTCTCGGTGGTCCAGCCCCAGCACAGCGGTATGGCGTCGGGCGCCAACAACACCTTCCGCCAAGTGGGGATCGCCACGGGGATCGCGGTGCTCGGCGCCGTGTTCCAGAGCCAGATCGTCTCGCACACCAGTGCGGCCCTGGTCAAGACCCCGGGGGGTGCCGCGGTGCTGCACCGCGGGGGATCGCAGCTGGACGCGGCCATGGCGGCCGGCGAGGTGCGCCAGGTGGCGCAGTCCATCCCGCTCGCCTCCGCCCGCGAGGCGCTGCTCTCGGCGTACCACGTCGGGTTCTCCGCCACCTTGAACCACCTGATGGACATCGGCGGCATCGTGGCGTTCGTCGGCGCGGTGGCCGCGTTCGCGCTGGTGCGCCAGCGCGACTTCGTCGTGCCGACCGGGGCTCCGACCGCGGGACACGATGCGCAGCCGGCACCCGCCCCCGTCGCCGGCGGCGGCGGTGGTGCCTGAGCCCTTCACGCTGGAGGGAACCTTCGTCCGGCTCGAGCCGCTCTCCGCGTCGCACGTCCCCGCGCTGGTCGACGCGGCGGCGAGGACGACAGCACCTACCAGTGGACGTACACCCCCCAGGGGCTCGAGCAGATGTCCGCCTACGTGACCGATGCGCTGGCGCACGTGGCGACAGGCGCACACGTCGCGTTCGCCACGGTGAGGAGGGGCGGGAGCGGCGGCGCCGACCGGGTCGTCGGCGCGACCCGCTTCTGCGAGGTCGCCTACTGGAACTGGCCGCCCGGCGCGAGCCACCAGCGTCGCGGCGTGCCCGACGTCGTCGACATCGGATTCACCTGGCTGGCCGGCTCGGCCCAGCGCAGCCCGGTCAACACGGAGGCGAAGCTCTTGATGATGACCCACGCCTTCGAGGTGTGGGAGGTGCACCGCGTGGCGCTGCAGACCGATGTGCGCAACAAGCGGTCGTGGGCGGCGATTCAGCGGATCGGCGGCCAACTCGACGGCATCATGCGCGCCGACCGCCCCGGCTCTGACGACACCGTCCGCACGTCGGCGCGCTTCTCCATCGTGGCGTCGGAGTGGCCGGCGGTGAAGGAGCGGCTCGTCGCCCGCCTGGCCCCGGGCTGATTCGCGTCAGGCCCGGCGATCTCGCGTCAGGCCCGGGCGATGGTGGCCGAGATCTTGCGCTGGTGCAGGGCGCGTGCACGGCCGCCTCGGCCTCGTCCTTCGGCCGCACGGCGCCACCGGGCCTTGCCGGTGCGGTGGATCTTCCAGGCCAGCTGGTCCGCCCGCTCGACGGTGTGGCCGAAGATCTCCACGAACGCCTCAATCACGGTCTGGAACGTCGTGACGTCGTCGTTCCACACGATGACGGCCCACAGGTCCTCGATCTCGAAGAACGAGTCGACGTCATCGTCGCGACGGGAGATGATGGTAGAGGGGTGGAGGACGATGCTGGTCATGGCGAACGAACCAGAAAAGTCTAGTTCGTGAAGCGCTCCGATAGCGTGCGTGCATGAGAGCCACCGTCCTCGAGGGTCCGCGCCAGGTCAGCGTCGAGGAGGTGCCCGACCCCGTGCTGCCCGGGCCGGCCGGGGCGGTCGTCACGGTCGAGCGCACCGCCATCTGCGGGTCGGACCTGCACCTGTACCACGACGCCCCGACCGGGGCGGGCATCCGGCTCGGCCACGAGGCCATCGGCACGGTGGCCGAGGTCGGTGCGCACGTGCGAACGCTGCGGGTGGGTGATCGCGTCCTCGTCTCGGGCGTGTCGGGCTGCGGCGAGTGCGGACCGTGTCTCGGTGGCCGGCCCAACCTCTGCCTGAACGGGAGAGTCCAAGGCGTTCGGGACGGTCCCCGATCTGCCCGGCGGTCAGGCCGAAGCCCTGGCGCGTCCCCTTCGCCGACTCCTTCGCACTCCCCATCCCCGAAGGCGTGTCCGACGAGGAGGCCGTGCTGCTGACCGACATCTTGCCCACCGGCTACGTCGGTGCCGGCCGTGCCGCCATCACGCCGGGCTCGACCGTCGTGGTGGTCGGGCTCGGACCGGTCGGCGTCATGGCGGTGCAGTGCGCCTCCCTGTTCGGCCCGGCGCGCATCCTCGCCGTGGACATGGTGCCCGAGCGCCTGGCCCGGGCCGAGCGCCTCGGGGCCGAGCCGATCGACGCGCGCCGCGGCCCGGTGCCCGAGCAGGTGTTCGAGGCGACCGGCGGCCGTGGGGCGGAGTCGGTCATCGAGGCCGTGGGGGCGGACGCCACCGTGCTCGACGCCGTCTCGTGCGCCGCCACCGGCGGCACGGTCTCCATCGTCGGGGTGAACCTGAACATGGCTCTGCCCTTCCCCATGGCCGTCGTCCTGCTCAAGAGCCTCACCGTGCGCGCGGTCTTCTGCCCCATACCCGGCACCTGGCAGGCACTCGTGCCGCTCGTGCAGGCGGGGCGTTTCCCCGGTCTGGCCGAGACGTTCACCCACCACCTCGGCCTCAGCCGGGCCGCCGAGGCCTACGAGCTCTTCGACTCGCGGGGCGACGGCGTCTTGAAGGTCTTGCTCGATCCGAAGGGCTGAGCCCCCTCGACGTCGTCGGGTGTCCGGTTGCGCACCGACGGCCACACGGCTTCGCCGAGCTCGGGCCGGGCGGCGAACCAGGGCGCGGGCGGGGGCACGATCAGCCGGGTCAGCGCGTCGACGATGGGCTCGTAGCCGACACGCCAACCCTGGAAGTGCCGCCAGGACTCCTCCAGGTCGCGCTCCACGGGGAACCCGGTCGACGCCAGGCGCAGGTAGCCCTCCTCGAACTCGGTCGCAGTCAGTCGGATGCCGGCGGTCGGGAGGGGATCGGGGTCGTACGCGATGTGCAGTGCCCGCGCCATCGACCGCAGGCAGTTGACTCCCATGGAGAGGCACAGCCGCGCCTCGCGCGGCGTCTGTTGCGGACTCACGGCGTGGTAGAGCGCGGCCGAGTCCATCATGGCCACCAGGCCGAGCAGCCACCCTCGCGACGACACCGGGGAGCGGAACCACACCAGCGCCGGATAGTTGGCGTGGCTCTCGGAGACGGCGGCCGCCCAGCGCTCCCAGCCGGCGTACAGGGGCGGCAGCTCGCCCATGGTGTCGAGGAAGTTGTGCCGGGCCAGGATCTCGGGACCCCAGGCCGGCGTACCCGCCCGGGCCTCCAGCAGGGTCACCTCCGTCTCGCGGCGTGGCGAACGCGTTGTACAGGGCGGGGAGGTACGCGATCTCGAGGGCGAGGACGAGCAGGCCGACGCCCGCCGCCAGGATCTCGAGCGCCCGGGCCCCGGCGTCGTTCGCCGTGGCGATGCCCAGGGTAAACACCGAGGACCCGGCGATGGCGAGCGCGGAGGCGTAGTCGATCCCCGCGTCCCACCAGATGATGAAGGAGAAGCCCAGGAGCACCAGGCCGAGCCACAGGGCGAAGAGCGAAACCAGGGCGGCCGGGCCGACGTACGACAGGGCACGGTCGCGCACCTCGTAGGTGGGGAGCCGGGGGGCCACCGTGCGCACCGAGCCGGCGATGGCCCGGGCCAGCGCCAGCTGCACCCGGGCCGAGGTGACGCGGGGCACGACCAGAGCCGAGAACACGCTCCACAGGCTGCCGAGCACGAGCACGATGCCGGCGACCAGGGCGACGGCGCGGACGATGTCCACTCCCGATCCCCGCGGCTATGCGCCGCCGCGACGGCACGCCGCCCAACGGGCAGCCGGCGGGCCGGAGGCGACGAGAGACACTGGCACCTCGACGGCGCGCGAGCGCAGCAACTCGCCCAGTCCCTTGGCCTGGGTGTCGAGCAGGAGGTTGGACGCCACGCCCCAGCCGAGCAAGCCGTGGACGACGAAGTTGACGGCGCGCAGGTTGGGCAGCGGATGTCGCTGCACCCCGAGGGTGCCGATCTCGGGCAGCAACGCCCGGAACAGCTCGGTCGTGAAGTCGTGGAACAGCCAGCGCGAGACGTCCTCCGCGTCGGCCCACAGCCCGACGTTGGCGTCTCCGCCCTTGTCGCCCGAGCGAGCGCCGACCAGGACGTGGAGCGGGACGATGACCTTTTTCTCGGCGGGTCCGGCCGCGGCGAGGGGCTCTGGTCCGGGCGCCGGCTGCCACGGCGCGGTCCGCCGCCTCGGGCCCGGTGGACGTCGGCCGCGACGTCGGCGTCATGTCGACTCCCCCGACGCAGACACGCGGCGCGACGGCAGCGGCGCTGACCGTCGTCGGCCAGTAGCGGGCCACGCCCTGGGCCCCCGAGGGCGCCGAGGTGAAGAAAGTGCCCGGATAGCTCGAGAGGCTCGTCTCGACGACTGCCCCGGAGAAGGCCCGCCCGACGGCCTGCTCGTCGTCGCCGCGCACCGCCAGCCGCAGGTACGCCATGCCGCCGCCCTCCAGGTCGCCCGTGAGGTCCTCGGCCGTCTCGGCGAAGGCGGCGCGGCCGCCCGGGATGCCGGCCCACACCGCGTCGGCGGCGAAGCGCGCCTTGTCGGCCACTTGAGCCCCGGTCAGGGCCAGGGTCATGGAGTTGCGCCAGCCCCCCTCGAGGTTGGCCGTCACCTTGAGCGAAGGCGGCGGCGGCTCGCCGTGCACGCGGCCGATCCGCACCCGGTCCGGGCCGTCCTGGCGCCAGCTGAATGCTGTCGAAGCGCGCCACGGCGTCCGGGCTCAGGTAGCGCGGGCCACCGATCTCGTAGAGCAGCTGCGCCGTCACCGTGCCCACCGTGACGGCGCCCCCGGTGCCCGGGTGCTTGGTCACGACCGAGCTGCCGTCGGCGTGCACCTCGGCGATCGGGAAGCCGATCCGCTCGCGCCCGGGGATCTCGTCGAAGAAGGCGTAGTTGCCGCCACAGCACTGCGCCCCGCACTCAATGACGTGGCCGGCCACCACCGCGCCGGCGATGGCGTCGAGCTCGTCGTCCTCCCACCCGAAGGCGTGCAGCGCCGGCCCAACGACGAGGGCGGCGTCGGTCACCCGGCCGGTGACGACGACCTGCGCGCCGGCGGCCAGCGCGTCGGCGATGGGACGGGCCCGCAGGTACGCGTTGGCGGTGACCACCGCCGCGCCCTCGGGGAGATCCTCGCCGGTGTCGAGGTTCACGAAGCGCTCGCCGGCGCCGCGCAGCTCGCCCAGGCGCGCCGTGATGTCGTCTCCGGACACCGAGGCCACCGCAACGTCGACGCCTTGGCGGCGCCCGAGCTCGCGCACCGCGTCGGCCAGGCCCTCGGGGTCGAGCCCGCCCGCGTTGGAGACGACGGTGATGCCGCGCTCGACGCACGTCGGCAGCACGTCCTCGAGCTGGCGCAGGAAGGTCCGGGCATAGCCGCCGCTGCGCTGGCGGGTCTTGTGCAGGATGTACATCGTCAGCTCGGCCAGCCAGTCGCCGGTCAGGACGTCGATCGGCCCGCCCTCCACCATCTCGCGTCGCCGCGTCGACGCCGGTCGCCGAAGAAGCCGCTGCAGTTGGCGATGCGCAGCGCGACCGGAGCGCCGGTTCACGCCGGCTCCAACGCCACGAGCAGGTCGCCGACGTCGACCTGCTGGCCCGGCGCGCACTCCAGCCGGCTCACCGTGCCGGCGCCGTCGGCGCGCAGCGTGTGCTCCATCTTCATCGCCTCCAGCACGACCAGGCGATCGCCCTCGGCCACGACGTCGCCCACCGCGCACCAGCACCTTGGTGACGGCACCGGGCAGCGGGGCCCGGCACTCGCCCGCCATGCCCGCCGCGCTCGTCCTCGTCGTCGGGAGTCGCAGGGCGAAGGTCGACTGTCCCTCGGGCCCGTTCACGCGACCGCCGTGCGCGCCCAAGCGGACGCGGTAGCGGCGGCGCAGGCCGTCCGCGGCGGCCATCAGGTCCACGAGCCCTTCGGTCGCCGTCGCCGGTCCCCACCTCTTCGCCACCGCTGCCCCCGACCTGCACCGAGCACCCGGCGGCTCCGGGACGGTGGCCCGCACGAGCACGGTGCCCAGCGCCGTCGCGCAGCTCGTCCGCGTGCAGCGCCGTGCCCACGTTGCGCCAGCCCGCGGCCGGGACCGGCACCAGGCTCTTCCCGCCCCGCTCGGCCAGGAGCGCCAGCGGCGGCGGCGGCGGCGTGACGCTGGCGGGCGGCCTCGGGCAGTCCGCGCGTCGCGGAGGTCGGGCCGGCGATCGAGATAGTGGACGTCGATGTCGCCGCGGCGGTAGGCGTCGTCGTCGAGCACGGCGGCCAGCAGGTCGCGGTTGGTCTCGAGCCCGTCGAGCTCGAGCGACCGCAGGGCGCGGGCCAGGCGGTCGACGGCGACATCGCGGTCGGCGCCGTGCGCCATGAGCTTGGCCACCAGCGAGTCGTAGGCCGCGCTCGACCGTGCTGCCCGACTCGACGGCGCGGTCGATGCGCAAACCCGCGCCCTCGGGCCAGCGCACGTAGGTCACGGTCCCGGGCGTCGGCCGGTAGTCCTCCCGGGGCCGCTCGGCGCACAGGCGGACCTCGACGGCGTGCCCCGTCACGCCGACATCGGCCTGGGCGAAGGGGAGCGGCCGCCCCGACGCCACCGCGAGCTGCAGGCCGACCAGGTCGAGGCCGGTCACGAGCTCGGTCACGCCGTGCTCGACCTGCAGGCGCGTGTTCATCTCGAGGAACCAGAACTCGCTCCCCTCGACCAGGAACTCGACGGTCCCCACGCCCTCGTAGCCGACGGCCCGCGCCGCGGCGACCGCGGCGTCCCACATGCGCCGGCGGACGGCGGCGGGCACGACCGAGGCCGGCGCCTCCTCGACCACCTTCTGGTGCCGCCGCTGCACCGAGCACTCGCGGTCGAAGAGGTGGACGACGCCGCCGTGGCGCGTCCGCGATCACCTGCACCTCGACGTGGCGGGGCGCGGCCAGGTACCGCTCGACGAACACCTCGTCGGACCCGAACGCGGCGGCGGCCTCGCGCTGCGCCGCCGCCACCGCCTCGGCCAGCTCCGCCGGCGCGCTCGACCAGCCGCATGCCCGGCCACCCCCGCCCGCCGACGCCTTGACCAGCAGCGGGAAGCCCGACCGGCTCGGCCGACGGCGGCGAGCTCGGCCGCGTCGGCGCCCGGGGCCACGACGCGCTCGGCAGCACCGGCACGCCGGCCGCCGCGACCACCTCCTTGGCCCGCGCCTTGTGTCCCATGACCCGCATCGCCTCGGGCGGCGGGCCGACCCACACGAGGTCGGCCGCCCGCGCAGGCCTCGGCCAGCGCCGGGCTCTCCGAGAGGAAGCCGTAGCCGGGGTGGAGCGCGTCGGCGCCCGACGCGCACGGCCGCCGCGACCAGGGCCGCCGGGTCGAGGTAGGTCCCGGCAGAGACCGGCCCCGGCGAGCAGCACGGCCGCGTCGGCCTCGCCCACGTACGGGCTCGCCGCGTCGTCGGCGGCGTACACCGCGACCGCCTCGCACCCGGCGTCGTGCGCGCCGCGGATGACGCGGCGGGCGATCTCGCCCCGGTTGGCCACGAGGACCCGGCTCAGCGGGCGGTCCGCACGGGCAGCCATCAGTGCCGCACCACGCCGAAGACGGCCGTGCCCTGCACCGGCGCCGAGTGCACGGCCGTCGAGCGCGATGGCGAGGACGGTGCGGGTGTCGCGCGGATCGATGATGCCGTCGTCCCACAGCCGCCCCGTGGCGAACTGCGCGGTCGACTCCTCCTCGATCTGGTGCTCGGTCGCCGCGCGCAGCTCCTCGTCGGCCTCCTCGTCGAAGTCACGGCCGGCCGCCTCCGCCGCGTTGCGGCGCACGATGGAGAGCACCCCGGCCAGCTGCTTCGGGCCCATCACGGCGATGCGGTGGTTGGGCCAGGTGAAGACGAAGCGCGGGTCGTAGGCGCGCCCGGCCATGGCGTAGTTGCCCGCGCCGTAGCTGGCGCCGACCATGAGCGTCAGGTGCGGCACCGTCGAGTTCGAGACGGCGTTGATCAGCTTGGCCCCGTCCTTGATGATGCCGCCCTGCTCGTACCGCGTCCCGACCATGAAACCGGTGATGTTCTGCACGAACAGGATCGGCGTGTCGATGCGGTTGCACAGGGCGATGAACTGCGCGCCCTTCTGCGCCTCGGGCGAGAAGAGGATGCCGTTGTTGGCCAACACCCCGATCGGGTAGCCGCCGAGCGAGCCCCAGCCGCATACCAGCTGCGGCCCGTAGGCCTCCTTGAACTCCTCGAAGCGCGACCCGTCGAGGACCCGCGCCAGGATCTCGCGCACGTCGAAGGGGACGCGCACGTCGACCGGAGCGACGCCGAGCAACTCCTCGGCGGGGAACAGGGGCTCGTCCGCCGAGCCGAGCGGTGCGGGACCGAGGCGACGCCAGTGCAGGTGGGCCACGATGCCGCGCGCGAGTCGCAGCGCGTCGGCCTCGTCGCGGGCCAGGTAGTCGCACAGGCCCGAGATCCGGGCGTGCATCGCGCGCGCCGCCGAGCTCCTCCTCGTCGGCCTCCTCGCCGATGGCCATCTTCACCAGCGGCGGCCCGCCCAGGAAGACCCGGGCCCGGTCCTCGACCATGACCGTGTAGTCGCTCATGCCGGGCAGGTAGGCGCCGCCGGCGGTCGAGGACCCGAAGACGACGCACACCGTCGGGATCCCCTGGGCCGAGAGCTGGGTCAGACGCCGGAACTGCTCGCCGCCGGGAACGAAGACGTCGGCCTGGCGGGGCAGGTCGGCGCCGCCCGACTCGACCAAAATGACAACCGGAAGCCGGTTCTCCTCCGCCACGTCCATGGCGCGGAGCAGCTTGCGGATGGTGGTCGGGCTCGTGGTGCCGCCGCGCACCGTCGGGTCGTTGCCGATCACGAGGCACTGCGTGTGCGCAATCTCGGCGAGCGCCACGACCACGCCGCCCCCGACGGGGTCGTCGGTGTGCAGACCGGCGAGCGGGCAGAGCTCGAGCACGGGCGTCCCGGGGTCGACGAGCGCCTCGAGGCGCTCACGCACCATGAGCTTGCCCCGGGCCCGGTGCCGCTCGACGTAGCGCGGCCCGCCGCCGGCGAGCAGACCGTCGTGGAGCGCCCGCACCTCGTCCGCCAGCGCCCGCATGGCGCGGGCGTTGCCCACGAATTCCTCGCTCCCCGTGGCGAGGCGGGTCCGTAGCTGCGTGCTCACGGCTCTGTCTCGCTCACGGCTGTGTCTCGCTCACGGCTGTGTCTCGCTCACGGCTCTGGGTCCCAGGCCGGCCGGCGCTTCTCCAAGAACGCGGCCATTCCCTCAGCCGCCTCCTCACCGGCGAAGAGCTCGGCCGAATCGCCGCGCCGCCTGCTCCAGCGCCTCGTCGAAGCCCTGGGTCGGCAGCGTACGCAGCAGCTCCTTGGTGGCCCGCACCGCGCCCGGTGAGCCCTTGTTGATGGCGCGTGCCCTGTCGTCGACCCACTCGTCGAGCGCGGCCTCGTCGGGGACGACCGCGCTCAGGAGCCCGGCTGCGGCCGCCTCCGCCGCGGCGAACGGCTCGCCGGTCAGGACGGCGCGGGCGAGGAAGCGCGGCTCGAACACGCGCAGCAACGGAACGAGGATCATCGCCGGCGCCACCCCGACCCGGACCTCGCTGAAACCGAAGGTGGCCGCCTCGGCTGCCACCGCCATGTCCGCGGCGGCGATCAACCCGAGCCCACCGGCCCGCGCCGCGCCGTTGACCCGGGCGATGACCGGCTTTGGGCACTCGGCCAGAGTGCGGAGAACCTCGGGCATGCGGTTGGGCGCGGCCGACCCTCGCTCGGAGAGATCTGCACCCGAGCAGAACACCGTCCCGGCGCCGGTCAGCACCACGACCCGCACGGTGCCCTCGGCGGCTGCCTCCCCCAGCGCGGCCGCGAGCTCGTCGAGCAGGCGGAACGACAGCGCGTTGCGGTTCGACGGCGAATCCAACGTCAGGGTGCGAACGCCGTCCACGTCCTCCACGCCGACCAGCCGATCGCCCACGGATGGCGAGTGTAGGGGGGCCCTGGCGGGGTGGAACGAATCGGCTCGCGGCGCGGGTGAGCCGGGCAAGAGAGCTGGCGCCGGGCAGGGCCGAGGGGGTCCGAAATCGGTTCTCCCCGGCTTTCCGTCAGTTCCTGGTGGACCAGGTCGTGGCGACGTTCACCGGCCGTGGGCGGCGAGCGCCATGGGGAGTGGACTGCCAGACTGACGCCGTGCGCGGGAAGAGCGGAACGAAGCTGCCCCGCCTCTTGCTGGTGGGGTGTGTCACGACGATCGTCGTTGCGGCGACCCTGGCCGGCGCCGGGGTCGGGGTCGGCGCGAGCAGTCCGGCCCGAGCCAAGGCTCGGTTGGTGACGATCGACCTGCCCGCCCCCGGCGGCGAAATCGGCGCGAAGTGGCTGAATTACTGCGGCTCCACCAAGGGCAAACGTGCTGCTGCCGCCCGGGTACAACCCCGAGAAGCGATACCCCCTGGTCGTCTTCCTCAACGGGCTCGACTTCAACTACAACTCGTACGCCGAGTACGGGCTGACGAAGCCGTTCGTCAATCTGGGGGCGATCCTGGTCATGCCCGAAGGCGGCAACGGCTGGTTCACGGACTGGTGGAACAACGGCCAGCGCGGCGATCCCTCGTGGGAGAGCTACGAGTTGGAGACCGTGATCCCGACCATCCTCGCCCGCTACCCGATTCTCCCGGAGCGCCGATATCACGCCCTCATCGGCATCTCCATGGGGGGACTCGGCGCCGCGTACCTCGGTGGGCGTCTGCCCGGCTTCTTCGGGTCCGTGGCCACGCTTTCTGGATTCGTGGATCCCCAGTACCTGGCGACAGCAATGCAGCCGGCGATGGCGGTCTTCTCGGACGCCGCACCGAATGGCGACAGCAACCCCGATCCGATCTACGGTCCCCCCGAAGGTTTCTACGCGAGCGGGCACAACCCGGCACTCCTCGCAAGGAACCTCGCGCGTACACGCGGTGTTCGAGAGCACTGGCACTGGCGTCCCGGCCACGGCCGACCCCAATCCCGGCCAAGAACCGATCTCGGAGGAGCGCAACGTCATCTACCCCATGAACCTGCGCTACCACCAGGACCTGGTCGCCGCCGGGATCGACGTCACCTACCAGGTCCACTCGGGAGACCACGACCTCCCCAACTTCCGCAACGAGATCGCCGCGATGCTCAAGTGGGGCCTCTTCAAACCGGTCGTCACCGACCCGGTGTCCTGGACCAACCAGACCGTCGCCACGAGCGGACAGTTGTGGGACGTCAACTATCGCTTTACCAACCCGCCGACGCAGGTCGTGAAGTTCGCGCAGGACGGCACCACGTTGTCGATCGGCGCCGCGGGTTCAGCTGTGACGATCAGCACGGCCACGGGCTGCGCCATCCACACCCCCACGCCCGCGACTATCCATCTACCGAGTCGAACCCTGGTCTCGCCCCGTCGACCCGAAACCCTCGGTCACCGGACGTGTCGGTGACCCAACTGTTGTTCGGCGAGTTGCCGACTGCGTTGTCGCCGGCCGAGCGAGAGCGGCTCGACACGCGGGCGGACTGGCACTTCCCGAGCTCGGCGACGGTCCGGGCGAGCAGCTCCTCGACGAGCACTTCTGCTTGAATCGACCCAGCGACCCGGAGGAGTCCACGAAATTCGCGGTGGTACCGTGGCGCGGTGATCGAGACCGACGAGCACCAGCTCTTCCGCAAGACGCTGCGTGACGTCTTCGAGCGCGAGATCGAGCCGCACGTCGACGAGTGGGAGGCCGCCCGCACCTTCCCGGCCCACGAGCTGTTCCCGAAGCTGGCCACCGTCGGCCTGTTCGGCCTCGAGTACGAGGAGGCCTACGGCGGCATGGCGGCGGACCACACCTTCACCATGATCGCCGGGGAGGAGCTGGGACGGGTCAGCTGCGGCGGGGTGCCGATGGCCATCGCGGTGCAGATGTCCATGGCGACGCCCGCCCTAGCCCGTTACGGATCGCACGAACTCAAGGAGACCTATCTCGCGCCGGCCATCCGGGGCGAGGTTGTCACGTCCATCGCAGTCACCGAGCCCGACGCCGGGAGCGACGTCGCCGGCATCCGCACCCGGGCCGTCCGAGACGGCGACGAGTGGGTGATCAACGGTTCCAAGCTCTACATCACCAACGGCACGCAGGCGGACTGGCTCTGCCTGCTGGCGCGCACCTCGGACGACCCGGGCGGGCGCGGCATGTCGCTCATCGTCGTGCCGACCGCGCTCGAGGGCGTCGCGGTCTCCCGCAAGCTGGAGAAGCTCGGGATGTGGTCGAGCGACACGGCCGAGCTCTCCTTCACCGACGTGCGCGTCCCCCTCGCCAACACCATCGGTGAAGTCGATCGCGGCTTCCAGCAGCAGATGGCGCAGTTCCAGGCGGAGCGCCTGATCACCTTCTACAAGGAGGTTGGCTCCATTGAGCTCGCGCTGAGCCGGACCCGGGACTACCTGCGCGAGCGGCGCGCCTTCGGAGCCCCGCTCCTCGCCAACCAGCATCTCCAATTCGTGCTGGCGGAGCTCTCCGCCCGTCACGACGTGCTCAAGCACTACGCCCGGACGGCGGCGGATGCGGTCCTGCGCGGCGAGGACGCGACCCGCTACGCGACCATCGGCAAACTGCTGGGCTCCCGCCTCCAGCGCGAGGTGGCGGACACCGCGGTCCAGTTTCACGGCGGCATGGGCTACATGGACGAGAGCTGGACGTCTCGCTACTTCCGCGACACGCGACTGGACTCCATCGGCGCCGGCGCCGACGAGGTCATGTTGCGCATCCTCGCCCGCATGGATGGCTACGACGTGAACTGAATTACAGTCAGGCTCAGGTCGGGAACACGGTCACGGACTCGCCCTCGAAGTTCGCCACCCAAACGTCGGTCCCGTCCGAGGAGACGGCGTCAGGACTGCTGAACGCATACTTCGAGCCCTTGATCACCTCGACCAGGGCACCCGTCGCCGCGCTGAGCTCGGTCACCGTGCCGCCGGGATACGCAGGGCTGTTCACCACCCAGACGTGGGTCCCGTCGGAGGAGACGGCGGCGGGACTGTGGAACCCGTAGCTCGAACCGGAGATGACCTGGACCAGCGCGCCCGTCGACGCGATCAGCTCGGTCACGGAGTGACCGAGGTCGTTCGCCACCCAGACGTGGGTCCCGTCGGAGGAGACGCCGACGGGGCTGTCGAACCCGTAGCTCGAGCCCGAAAAGACCCGGACCAGTGCGCCCGTCTGGGCGCTGAGCTCGGTCACCGAGTTCCCATGGGCGCTCAGCTCGCTGTTCGCCACCCAGACGTGGGTCCCGTCGGAGGAGATGGCCACGGAACCGTGGAACCCGTAGCTGGAGCCCGAGATCACCTTGACCAGGTTGCCCGTCGCCGCGCTCAGCTCGGCCACCTTTCGGGCATGGTAATTCGCGACCCAGACGTGGGTCCCGTCGGAGGAGACGGCGTCGGGCTCATCGAACCCGTAGCCTGCGCCCGAGATGACCTGGACCAGCGCGCCCGTCGCCGCGCTGAGCTCGGTCACCGAGCCCCCGGGGGACCGGAAGCCGTTCGCCACCCAGACGTGGGTCCCGTCGGAGGAGACGGCGTCGGGAGCGTTGAACCCGTAGCTCGCGCCCGAGATCACCTGGACCAGGGCACCCGTCGCCGCGCTCAGCTCGGTCACCGAGTTGCCGTTCGAGTTCGCCACCCAGACGTGGGTCCCATCGGAGGAGACGGCGTAGGGAGCGTTGAACCCGTCACTCGAGCCCTTGATCACCTGGACCAGGGCACCCGTCGCCGCGCTCAGCTCGGTCACCGAGTTGCCACTGAAGTTCGGCACCCAGACGTGGGTCCCGTCGGAGGAGATGGCCTCGGGCTCACCGAACACGTACTTCGCGCCTTTGATCACCTGGACCAGAGCGCCCGTCGCCGCGCTCAGCTCGGTCACCGAGTTGGTGAAGTAGTTGGGCACCCAGACGTGGGTCCCGTCGGAGGAGACCGCGCTGGGACCGTCGAACCCGTAGCTCGCGCCCGAGATCACCTGGACCACGGCGCCTGTCGCCGCGCTGAGCTCCGTCACCGAATCGCCGGCATTCGCCACCCAGACCGCGCTCCCGTCCGAGGAGACGGTCTCGGGCTGATCGAACCCGTAGCTCGCGCCTGAGATCACCTGGATCAGGCCACCCGTCGCCGCGCTGAGCTCGGTCACCGAGTTGGTGCGGGGGTCCGGCACCCAGACGTGGCTCCCGTCCGAGGAGATGCCCCGGGGATCACCGAACCCGTAGCTCGCGCCCGAAATGACCTGGACCAGGGCGCCCGTCGCCGCGCTCAACTCGGTCACCGAGTTGGTGAGCGAGTTGGGCACCCAGACGTGGGTCCCGTCGGAGGCGATGCCCTGGGGTTCCTCGAAACCGTACTGCGCGCTCGTGATCACCTGGACCAGAGCGCCCGTCGAGGCGGAAAGCTCTGTGACTGAACCTCCGCCGAAAGGAGAGTTTGCCACCCAGACGTGGGTCCCGTCGGAGGAGATGGCCTCGGGTTGCTTGATTCGGTACCTCGAGCCCGATATGAACCGGACCAGGGCACCCGTCGCCGCGCTCAGCTCGGTCACCGAGTTGCCATTCGAGTTCAGCACCCAGACGTCAGTCCCGTCGGAGGAGACCGCGTTCGGTTGGCCGAATCCCCACCCCAACACATGTGGTGCACTGACCGCGGCGCCTGCGTTGACGCCGGCGTCTGCGGACACCGGGCTGGGCAGTGCCGCGATCAGCGAGCCAGCGGCCAGGGCGAACACCGCGCAGAATCGGAACGCTCGAAGCGATGGACATACCAACCTCGACATGACAGGACCCTCCAAGTCAGTTGTCAGTTCAGCCGTTCGCCTCAACCGTTTCCGCTGACAAGATCCTGTCGGGGCCGTGAGCTTCATTCGCTACGACGGGCAGTTTTCCATGTGTTGATCTTGTTTGCTTGCATCGATCATGCCGCCGGACAGACGGCGTTGCAGTGGACAGCGTTGCTGCAGACGGGGTCGCACACTGTTCCGGGCCGAGTTGGCCGAGCGTCCAGCGCGGCGGGCGCGTGAGCAACCCTCGACGGCGGCGTCATGGGCGCGGAATGCCGCTCTGGGAGAAAACCGGTGGGAGAAGACCATTCAGCACCGGCATTCGCACGAACGCGAAATCCAAGAACCAGATGGCGAGGCCGAGCAGCCGCCGACAACGCCGAAGATGGGCTTTCGCCGAGGAGCACCACCGGTTCGTCGCCTGTCCCTCCGACCTCCGCCGGTCGGCGCGTCACTCCTGAGGGACGGGGCCGCCCGCCGTGCCGATCAGCGCAGGCGACGGAACAGAGCCTGTCCTCCCCCGCTGGCCAGGAGGCGACGATCCTGCGACCAGACCCGACCCGTCCACGCCAACATTCCGTCCTGGGCCAGGGGAGAATGCGCGTCGAGCAGGAGCCACTCCGAGCGTTGGCCGCGACCGTGGAACGCGGCGTAGAGGTCGAGGCTCGGCGCGATGTACGGCGGCTGGCGATAAGCGTGCGGCCGCGAACCCGACGGCCAGCTCCCCACGTCGAGGACCACCAGCGAACGCGCCGCATCGAGCCAGGGGTCGTCGAAGATCGGCGTCGGGCGGTAGCGCACCCACGTCCGCCAGGTCGGGGGGAGCGGGCCCGTCGGCGGCCAGGGCCCGTAGTCGGGCGAACGTTGGTCGAAATTGTCCCAGAAGGCGAATCGCTGGTGCCTCTCGCCGTCGCCGGCTGCGCCCGCGCCGGGATCGGGGGCGGAGTCGTGGTCGGCGTCGTCGGCGTCGTCGGCGTCGTCGGAGAGCTCGTCTGGCCCGGGGACCTCCGGTGGCCGCTCGTCGTGGTGCTCGAGCCCCTCGACTTCGCCCACCGACCACACCATCGCCTCGAGCACGGGGGTGCCCCCCTGGGTGAGAGAGACCCGCTGGGCGGTCACCGTCCGCCCAGCGCGCAGCGTGGTGACGTCGACCTCGACCGGGCCGAAGGCGGCAACGGAGAGGTAGTGGCAGTAGAAGCTGGCGGGACGCACCTGCCTGCTCTCCGCGCCCGCCGCTCGGAGGGCGACGGCAGCCACGTACCCGCCGCAAGGACCCCAGATCTCCCAGTCCGCATCGAGCGTCGCCCGGTACCGTCCTCCGCCGAGATCCTCGACCGCCGTGTTGAGGCCGAGGTCACCCACGCGTGGCCCGAGACTCCCAATCGGCGCGGTGCAGCTCCATGACCGTCACCAGCTCCCCGGTCTCGGTCGTGAGGCCGGCGTCTCTGAGCGTGAAGCCGAGGTGCTCCATCACGCGGCCCGACGGAGCGTTCTCGGGCTCGAAGATGCTGACGATGCGTTCGAGGCCGGCCGGGCCGAAGCCGAAGTCGAGGGCCGCCGCGCCGGCTTCCGTGGCGAGACCGCGGCCTCGGAAAGGAGCGGCCAGGCGCCAGCCAACCTCGACCGCGGGCAGAATCTGGGGCAAGAAGTGCGGGACGCCGAGGCCGGCCCACCCGATGAGCCGGCCGCTCTCACGCTCGACGACGGCCTCGACGCCGAAGCCGTCGCTCTCGTAGCGCCCGATCACGCGGCCGAGGAACCGTTCTGTGTCCTCGGCCGACATGGGACCGCGGAGCGGGTACCACCAGAAGGTCGGGTCGGCGTGGATCGGCACGAGGTCGTCGAAGTCGCCAGGCTGAAACGGCCTGAGCACGAGGCGCTCGGTGGTGAGCGTAGGGATACGGGAGTCGGTCACGGCGCAGCCTCCCCACTCATTGCTTTCGCGTTCATCGTTCGGCGCTCCTCACAGCGGCAGCCCCGGCGCATCGGCCAGCGACGGGTCGCGGCCCGGCCGGGCCGAGGCCGCGTAGAGCTGATCGGGACGGAAGGAGCGGACGGCGCGGTCGCCGGCGCGGCCGCCGACGACCTCGACCCAGGCCTCCCCCGTATCGACGTTCGTGACGTGGGCCACGAACTCCCAGGAGGCGCTCCGCAGCCGCGTGCCGTCGACTTGGACCGGGTCGCCGGGACGCAGGCCCGCCCACCTGGTGGTACGGCGCAGGTCAGCCACAGGAGGGCGGGGACATGTGGCTTCTTTTCTACCGCATAGTTGTCCCACCCGAGCACGTCGCCGGCGGCGAGCCCGCCCCGGACAGGGCCGACACGGCGCCCGGCATCAGCCCGCTCCGAACATCCCGGCCGTATCCTGAGCGCGATGGCGCTCGAACTCCCGCGAACCCTGACGCCGTCGAAGGTGACCGCGTTCACCCGGTGCCCCCTCGCCTTCCGCTTCTCGGCCATCGAGCGCCGGCCTGAACCCCCCACGCCGGCCAAGGTCAAGGGCACGCTCGTCCATGGCGCGCTCGAGGGGCTGTTCTGGAACCACGCTCAGGGCGCCCGGACCCGTGCCGCCGCGGAGCACGAGCTGGACCGAGCCTGGGACGATCTCCAAGAGGATTCCGAGTTCACCGAGCTCGAGCTGGATCCGGCCGCCGCCACGGCCTTCCTCGTCGACGCGCGGACGCCTGGTCGACAACTACTTCGCCCTCGAGGACCCCGACTCGGTGCGCGCCGTCGGGGTGGAGCTCGGGGTCGAGGTGACCGTCGACGGGATGCGACTGCGCGGCAAGATCGACCGGCTCGACATCGGACCCGACGGCTCGCTCAGGGTCGTCGACTACAAGACCGGTCGGGCCCCGTCTGAGCGCTACGAGCGGGGCAGCCTCGTCGGTGTGCAGATGTATGCGCTCCTGTGCGAGAGCATGCTCGGGCGCGCGCCGGTCGAGGTCCGGCTGCTGCACCTGCGCGAGCCCATCGCGATCACGGCGGTCGCCAGCGAGCAGACGATCCGCGGCCAGCGCCGCCGCAGCGTGGCCGTCTGGTCGGCGATCGAGCGGGCTTGCCGACGCGAGGATTTCCGGCCCCAGGTCGGCCCCCTCTGCGGCCACTGCCACTTCAAGGGGGAATGTCCCGCCTTCGCGGCGGAAGCACCGTCGACCGCGGCGTGAGCGCCGTCGACCTGAACCACGTCGACCAGGTGGTCGACGCCGCCTTCGAGCCCCTGCGCGGCAGGCCGGGCGTCGACGAGACGGCCGCCGTCGTCTCCAACCTGGCCGACTACGGCCTCGTCTGGGTGGCCTTGGCCCTGTTCAAGGCCCGCCGGCGAGGGCCCGGACGGCGGCGGGCGGTGGTCGCACTCGGGGCGGCCGGCGTGTCTTCGCTGGTGGTGAGCCGGACGGTGAAGGCGGCGATCGAGCGAGAGCGGCCAGACGACCACCTGGCCGCCGCAGTCCGCACCCCTTCGACCAGCAGCTTCCCGAGCGGGCACACCCTGGCCGCCTTCTGCACGGCGTTCGTGCTGGCCGACACCGACGCGCAGACGGCGGCCAACGTGGCGTTCGCGTCCGCGGTGGCCGTGAGCCGGATCCACCTGCGGGCCCACCATCCGACCGACGTGATCGGCGGGGCGGCCATCGGGTCGGTCCTCGGCCTGGGTCTGCGCCCGCTGGTGAACCTCGTCACACCCGGCACCCGCGGGCCCGGAAGCGCTCCCGGCGAGGAATGCGCTCGGACGAGCGGCGGTTGGACAAGGCGTGAAACCCTTTGCCCTGACATGGGACTACCGCTGTCCTTTCGCCCGCAATGCCCATGAGCACGTGGCCGAAGCCCTGGCCGACGGGGCCGGATGGGATGTGACGTTCCTGCCCTTCTCGCTGAGCCAGGTCCACGTGCCCGAGGGCGGCACGCCGGTCTGGGAGGACCCGGAGAAGGCCAAGCGACCTGCTGGCCCTGGCGCGCGGGCGTGGTCGTGCGCGACCAGTACCCCGACCGGTTCCTCGACGCGCACGTGGCCCTGTTCGCGGCGCGCCACGACGAGGGCTGCGACCTGCGCGAGCCCGAGGTCGTGGCGGACGTGCTCGAACGCGCCGGCGTTCCGGGCGACAAGGTCGTCGCCGAGGTGGAGTCGGGCGCGGTCATGGACGCCTCCGCCAGGCGCACGAGCAGGCCGTCGAGCGAATGGGCGGTCTTCGGCGTGCCGACCTTCATCGTCGACGATCGGGCCGTCTTCGTGCGGTTCATGAGCCGGCCACTCGGGCGACGCGGCGTCGGCCCGGCGCACCATCGAGGGCGTGATGGCACTCTTCGACGAGCACCCCGACCTCAACGAGTACAAGCACGACGTCGATCTGGCGCTGAAGCGCCGGGTCGACTGGCGCCAGGCTCGGCCGGGCCTCGAGCTCTGAACGGTCAGGAACGGCCAGCTCTCTCAGGAGCGCAAAGCCGCGGGCGCGCTGGTCCGTGTCCCCGACGACCGCGGCGACGAAGTCGGTCGCGCCGGCGTCGGCCAGCCTGCGGATGGAGGCGGCCACCGTCTCCTCGTCGCCGACGAAGGCGATCGTCGGCCGCGCCCGCGGCGCCCTCCTTGTCCAGCATCGCTTTGTAGGACGGCAGGTTCGGGTAGATAGAGAACTCCTGTCGATGCGCTCCTTCGCCGCATCGACGTCGGTCGTCACCGCGACCGGCAGGGACACGACGACGCGGGGCTCGGGCCGGCCCGCCGCCGCGGCCGCGGCCCCGGATGCGCGGCGCGATGTGCGAACCGATCGTCGCCGTGCCCGTCATCCAGGTGATCGTGCCGTCGGCCACGGTGCCCGCCAGCTCAACATGGCGGGACCCAGCGCGGCGACCAGGACGGGCGGCGCGGTCGTGCCGCGGCACGTCGAGCGGCGGGAACGCGTTCGTGGTCACCCGCTCCCCCGTGCTCGACGGCGTCTCGCCGCGCAGCAGCGGCATCAGCGGAGGCCAGGTACTCCGCATGTACGAGGCGGGCTTGTCGAAGCTCATGCCCCACATGCCCTCGACCACCACCTGGTGGGAGAGCCCGATGCCGAGCAGCAGCCGGTCGTCGGTGGCCGCCTGCACCGTCAGCGCCTGCTGGGCCAGCATCATCGGGTGGCGGGGATAGACCGGCACGACCCCGGTGCCCAGCCCGATGCCGGGCACCTGCGAACCCGCCGCGGCCAGCAGCGTCAGGCGTCGGGGCCGAAGATCTGCGAGGCGAAGGCGTGGTCGAACCCGGCCTCCTCGAAGCGCCGCAGCTGCGACACGATCGCGGGCGAGCGGCTGGTCGACGTCGATCAGGGTGCCGATGCGCAGTGGCTTGGCCATGGTCAGTCGATGCTCCTCGCCTAGTGTGCCTCGATGTGTCCGGCCCCACTGTCTATGCGAATCGCCCGGACGGGGGCGAGCGAGCTGAGCGCCCACGAATCGGGTTCGTGGGAGCGGGGCAGCTGGCGCGGATGGCCGGCGAGGCGGCAAGCGCGCTCGGCCTGTCCATGGCCGTGCTGGCCCAGCGACCCGACGACGCCGCCTGCGCGGTCGCCGCCGAGGTCGTCGTCGGGTCGCCCGCTGGTCGAGGCCGATCTCCGCGCACTGTGCGGAGCGCTGCGCCGTCGTCACCTTCGACCACGAGCAGGTCGACCTCGACCTCGTCGCCGGCGCTCGGCCGAGGAGGGCTACGGCCGTGCGGCCCGGTCCGGCCACCCTGGAGCTGGCCGTCGACAAGGCCCACATGCGCTCCGTCCTCGACGGGCCGGGCGTCCCGGTCCCCGCCTATGCGATCGTCGACACCGGGCCCGGACGCAGCCGACGCCGTCGGCCGACTTCGCCGCCGCCCACGGCTGGCCGCTCGATGCTCAAGGCGGCCCGCGGCGGCTACGACGGCAAGGGCGTCTGGCCGGTCGCCGACCAGGCGGAGGCCGAGGAGGTCCTGTCCCGGATCGACGGCCGGGTCGTGGTCGAGGAGCTGGTCCCGCTCGACGCCGAGCTGGCCGTGATGGTGGCCCGGCGCCCCTCGGGTGAGACGGTGGCCTGGCCGGCGGTGGAGACGGCGCAGCTCGGCGGCGTGTGCCGCGAGGTGCTGGTGCCGGGCCGCCTCGATCCCGAGGTGACGGCGGCGGCGTCCGTCCTCGGGCAGCGGGTGGCCGACGATCGCCGGCGCCGTGGGCGTGATGGCGGTCGAGCTCTTCTGGTCGGGGGGGCGGCTCCTGGTCAACGAGGTGGCGACGCGGCCCCACAACTCGGGGCACTGGACCATCGAGGGCGCGGTGACCTCCCAGTTCGAGAACCACGTCCGCGCCGTCCTGGACCTGCCCCTGGGCTCGACCGCGCTCCAGCATCCCCAGGTGGCCAGCGTCAACGTCTTCGGCGGCCCGAACGGCGAGGACCCGTCCGCTCTGCTGCCCCGCGGGCTGGCCGTCGAGGGCGCCCACGTCCACCTGTATGGCAAGGAGGCCCGGCCGGGACGCAAACTGGGGCACGTGACCGTGTGCGGCGCCGACGCCGAGCTCGCCCGCGCCCGCGCCTGGTCGGCGGCGCTGGCCCTCGGCACGGCGGTCCCCGACGGGATCGCACTGCCGGCAGGCTGGTGCGATGAGCACCGGAGCGGGCGCCGGCACCCGGAGCCGACACGCCCCTCGTCGCCGTCGTGATGGGCAGCTCGTCGGACCTGCCGGTCATGCAGGGCGCGGTCGACGTGCTCGAGCGCTTCGACGTGCCCCACGAGGTGCGCGTGGTCTCGGCCCACCGCACCCCCGACGACATGATCGCCTTCGGCCACGAGGCAGCCGGACCGCGGCCTGCGGGTGCTCATCGCCGGTGCCGGCGGCGCGGCCCACCTGCCCGGGATGCTGGCCTCGGTCACGACGCTGCCGGTCATCGGCGTCCCCGTCGCGCTCTCCCACCTCGACGGCCTCGACTCCCTGCTCTCCATCGTCCAGATGCCCAAGGGCGTGCCCGTGGCCACGATGGCGGTCAACGGGGCTCGCAACGCGGGCTTGCTGGCCGTGCGCATCCTGGCGCTGGGAGATCCGGACCTGGCTGCCAGAATGGAGGAGTTCCAGCAGGAGATCGCAGCGGAGGCGCGTGCCCAGGACGAGGACGTGTCCGGAGGAGCAGCGAACCATGGATGAGCCGAACCTGGCTCAGCGGCTGGGGTACTCGGCCGACGCCAAGCTCGTCATCATCAACGCCGACGACCTCGGCTCGTGCCACTCGGCCAACGTCGGGGTCTTCGAGTGCCTGGCCACCGGGACGGTGACCAGCGCCACGCTGATGGTGCCGTGCCCCTGGGCCCGCGAGGCGAGCAGCCGCTACCGGGGTGAGGACGTCGGCGTCCACCTCACCGTCACCGCCGAGTACGAGCTCTACCGCTGGGGTCCCATCACCCATGCGCCCTCGCTCCTCGGCGGCGACGGCGGCTTCCCCCGCACGGTCGAGGACGTCTGGGACCACGCCGACCTCGACGAGGTGCGGCGCGAGTGCCGGGCCCAGATCGAGCGGGCGATCCTGTGGGGCTTCGACGTGAGCCACCTCGACTCCCACATGGGCACGCATGCAGCTGCGGCCCGAGTTCTTCGACGTCTACCTCGAGCTGGCGACGGAGTTCGGCGCTGCCGCTGCGCATGGCGAGCGCGGCATCGAGCGCATCGCCGGGTTCCCGGCCCGCGCCGTGGCCGCCGATGCCGGGGCCGTCTTCACCGACCACCTGCGGCTCGTGCCCGGGGTCGGGCTCGCGCCACGTGCTCGAGAAGGACATCGCCACGCTGCGCC
Organism: uncultured Acidimicrobiaceae bacterium; assembly: GCA_963767195.1. Classification (GTDB taxonomy): domain Bacteria; phylum Actinomycetota; class Acidimicrobiia; order Acidimicrobiales; family RAAP-2; genus Bog-473. Next base: position 129,714 of record CAVYDA010000007.1, read on the forward strand.
CGGGCGTGACCGAGTTCTACCTGCACCCCGCCGTCGACAGCGCCGAGTTGCGCTCGCTGGCCACCGACGACTGGGAGCCCCGGGTGGACGACCACCGGATCATCTGCGACGAGGACTGGGTCCGCCGGTCGCTCGAAGAGGCGGGGGCGACCCTCATCGGGTACCGCCCGCTGCGCGAGCTGGCGCGGGCGGGCGGCTGAGCCGCCGCCACGATGCGGACCGTGGTCACCGTCGCCCTACTCGGAGTGCTCGCCACGGCCATCATCCTCGTCCTGCTGCAGAGCGCGGGCGTGATCAGCTGGGGCTTCCTCGGGCCGACGGCCTGAGGCGAATTCAGTTCGGGCGCACGCCGGCGAAGAGGTCGTCCTCGGTCACGTCGGTCGGCCCGACCCGGCTCTGCGCCAGGCGGAACTCGTCGAACGGGTGGATGTCGCGGCGCACCTCGGGCGGGAGCCCGAACCAGAACGGGGAGGTCGGGTCGACCTGGGTGGCGTGCGCCTTGAGCGCCTCGCCGCGGACGTGGTTGAAGCCGCGCACGTCGATCGACGTCGTGTAGGGCTCGGTCCGCGTCATGCGGGCCATCCACTTCTCGTCGAACGGCGACTTGAGCCCGAGCTCCTCGAACTTGGCCTGCATCTCGCGGAAGCGCTCGCCGGACCACACCGAGTAGTAGAGCTTGGCCGGGGTGAACGGGGCCCCGGCCTCCGGGTAGCGGTCCGGATCGCCGGCGGAGTCGAAGGCCAGGACGGAGATCTCGTGGACCCGGAGATGGTCGGGGTGCGGGTACTCGGTCTGGTTGTCGCCGTAGGTGACGATGACCTGCGGCCGCTCGCGGCGGATGACGGCGACCAGGCGTTCGACCGCCTCGTCGAGGGGGGCCTGGGCGAAGGAGTCCGGGCGGGCGTTGGCCTCGGTGCCGGGCATGCCCGAGTCGCGGTAGCCCAGCAGGACCGTCTCGTCGTAGCCGATGATGTCGGTGGACGCTTTGAGCTCGGCCATGCGGACCCGGCCGATGTCGGCGCGGACCTCGGGGGTGTCCATGGCCGGGTTCAGGATGTCGCCCTCCTCACCCCCGGTGCAGCACACGAGCACCGTGCGGACACCCTCGGCGTGGTAGCGGGCGACGGTCGGCGCCCCCTTGGACGCCTCGTCGTCGGGATGCGCGTGGACGCAGAGCAGGCAGAGGCGTTCGGGCACCGGCGTGACCTTACCGGGGGCGGGCGGGCGGCACGGCCGGACCCACCCGGCCGGGCCCACCCCTCCCCCGCTGGGCCTTATGCTCGTAGTTCATGGCAGGCACGTTCAGTCGGATCCGAGACATCTTTCGGTCCAAGGCGAACAAGGCCCTGGACAAGATGGAGGACCCGCGGGACACGCTGGACCTCTCCTACGAGAAGCAGCTCGAGCAGCTCCAGAAGGTGCGGCGGGGCGTGGCGGACGTGGCGACGGCGCGCAAGCGGATCGAGCTGCAGGCCCAGGCGTTGCAGAAGCAGGCCGACAAGCTGCAGGACCAGGCCAAGGCCGCCCTGGCGCAGGGCAACGAGGACCTGGCCCGCGAGGCCCTGTCCCGGCGGGCCCTGCTCGGCGAGCAGCTGGCCGAGCTCAAGACGCAGCACGACCAGATCACCGAGCAGGAGCAGAAGCTGGTCCAGACCTCGCAGGAGCTCCAATCCCGGGTCGAGCGCTTCCGGACGCAGAAGGAGACCCTGAAGGCGTCCTACACGGCGGCCGAGGCGCAGACCAAGGTGGGCGAGGCCGTCTCGGGCATCTCCACCTCCATGGGCTCCGCCGGCGCCACCATGCAGCGGGCCCAGGACAAGATCGCCGGCATGCAGGCGCGGGCCGGAGCCATCGACGAGCTGTTGGCCTCGGGCGCGCTCGACGACCTGACCACGCCGAACGACGACATCCAGCGCGAGCTCGACAAGGTGTCGTCCAACTCACAGGTCGACAACGAGCTGGCGGCCCTCAAGGCCGAGCTCGGAACGGGGACGGCCGATGCGGCAGCCCTGCCGGCGGCAGATTCGACGGGTCCGGGCGACGGAGGCGGTAGCGAAGGGAATGAGGTGGGAGGAGCCTGATGGCCATCTCTCGGAACATCAAGCCGGACCGTGGGCTGACGACCCGCATGTTCTTGACCGGGTTCCTCCTGGTCGTGCTCTACGGCGCGGTCATCGGCGTCCTTATCGCGGTCGGGCTCTCCTTCGTCTTCGTCCTCGTGATCGCCGCGGTGCTCCTCTTCTGCCAGTACTGGTTCAGCGACAAGATCGCCATGTACGCCATGCACGCGAAGGAGGTCACGCCGGAGCAGGCGCCGCAGCTCCACGGTGTGATCGACCGCCTGTGCGCGCTGGCCGACATGCCCAAGCCCCGGGTGGCCATTGCGCAGACCGACGTGCCGAACGCCTTCGCCACCGGGCGCAGCCCCAAAGCCGCCGTCGTGTGCGCCACGACCGGCCTGCTGCGGCGGCTCGACGAGCCCGAGGTCGAGGCGGTGCTGGCGCACGAGATCTCGCATGTGGCACACCGCGACGTGGCCGTGATGACCATCGCCAGCGGTCTCGGGATGATCGCCGGGCTGCTGACCCGGGTGATGTTCTACTCGGAGATCTTCGGCGGCGGCCGCGGCGGGGGGAACAACCAGCAGAGCCAGGCCGCCCTGGTCGAGATGATCGTGCTGCTGGTCTCGATCATCGTCTACGTCATCAGCTTCCTCCTCACCATGGCGCTCTCGCGCTATCGCGAGCTGGCGGCGGACCGATCGGGGGCGCTGCTGATCGGTCGCCCCTCCCAGCTGGCCTCGGCCCTGGTCAAGATCTCCGGCGAGATGGGCCGCATCCCCACCCGGGACCTGCGGGCCGCGGAGCCGTTCAACGCCTTCTTCTTCGCTCCGGCCGTGGCCAACAACGCCACGCAGGGCGGCGGCGGCGGCTTCAGCATCGGCCAACTCTTCCGCACCCACCCGACGCTCGAGCGCCGGCTGGCCCAGCTCGAGTCGCTCGAGCACCAGCTCGGCCAGGCGAGCTGATCCGCGGCGGCGGACCAGACGGAGGTGGGGCTCCTCGACACCATTCTCGGGCGGACCAAGCCGGTGCGCGCCAACCTCGACGCGCTGTTCGCCCTACCCACGGCCGCCCTGACGCTGCAGAGCGCGGGCGGCCTCGTCTCGTCGGGCCACGCCGGTGTGTGCTGGAAGCCGGCGGCGGGCCAGGCGGCGGCCGACGCCCAGAAGGAGGTGGCCGAGCTCGTCGGCGAGGGCTTCACCCAGACCGTCGACTCGTTCGACTACGGCTGGCTGCTCGTGGACGATCCCTCCGACTTCGAGGAGCTGGTGACCAAGGTCCACATGGCCAACTCCACGCTGCAGGAGAACGGGTGGGGGCCCCAGCTGCTGTGCTCGGTCTTCGGCTTCGTGCCCGGTCCCGACGCCCCGGGCGACGCCAAGGCGTTCCGGCTCGTGTACCTCTTCAAGCGGGGCACGTTCTACCCCTTCGCCCCGGTGGACAACGCGAAGGAGCGGCGCGACACCGAGCTGGAGCTGCGCATCCGGACCATGGTCGGCGCCGACCTGCCGGTGGAGCCCGAACTATCCCGGTGGTTCCCCATGTGGGACATGCCGGTCTCATGAGAGCGTGAGTGCGGGCCGAGGCCGAAGCCGAGGCGCCTGAGCGGCTCATCGCCCTGGAGGGGGCGGTCAATTTCCGCGACCTGGGCGGCTACGCCGCCGGGCCCGGCCAACTGACGCGCTGGCGCACCCTGTTCCGGGCCGACGGGCTCGGGGAGCTGACCGAGGACGACCTGGCCACGATGCGCGCGCTCGGCATCCGGACGGTGGTCGACCTGCGTTCGGGCGGGGAGCTGGAACAGAACCGCTACGACGTGGACGCGCACCCGGTCTCGTTCCACCACTTTCCCTTCATTGAGACGATCCCGGACCCCGAGGAGTTCGACCGGCGGCCGGACCTGCTCCAGTCCCAGTATCTCGAGATGCTCGACACCTCCGGAGAACAGATCGTGGCGGCGCTGCGAGTACTGGCGTCTCCGAACGCGCTGCCGGCCGTCTTCCACTGCACGGCAGGTAAGGACCGGACGGGCCTGCTCTCGGCCATTGTGCTGACGCTGGTCGGTGTGCCCGAAGAGACGGTCGTGGCCGACTACGCCTTGAGCGCGGCGGCCATGGACCGGCTGCGCGAGAAGATCATCCGCAAGTACCCCGAGGCCGAGGAGCGGCTGAACAGCATCGACGGCGTCTTCACCGCCGAGCCGCGGAAGATGGAAGTGCTCCTCGAGTACGCGCGCGAGCGCTACGGCTCCATGGAGTCGTACGTGGAGACGCTGGGCGCTCAGCCGACGTTGGTGCCCGCGCTGCGCGAGTCGCTGCTCGAACCGCTGGAGCGCTGATCGACCGGCCCGCGCTGGCGGGCAGGAGCTACGGAATGAGGACGCGACGCAGCCCGGGACGCTCGGAGGGGCTCCAGGCCTCCTCGACGTCGGCCAGTGGCACGGCGGAAGCATTGATTACGAACGTCCCACGATCGATCTCGTCAACGAGTGACGGGAGTTCAGCCAGGTAATCCCGAGTCGACACCGCTCCCTGGCCGTTGCCCTGTATTCGCAGGTTCGCCGATCGGAGGGCAACTGACGGCAGCTCGAGCGTGGGGCCGGCCATGGCGCCGATCTGGATCCAGTCGAGCGCCCGACTGCGATCCGCCCTCGCTTGGAGGATGGCCATCATGGCGGTGGCCGCGGGTTCGGCCCAGAGGTAGTCGACCACGATGTCGACGTCAGCGGCGGAACTCGCCAGGCGTTCGGCGGTCGCTTCGCCGTCGTCGGAGAGTACGACGACCTCATCGGCCCCGATGGCGGGAAGGTCGGCGAGCCGCTCTCGATTTCGCCCGGCACCGACGACCCGGCCGGCACCGAGGTGTTTGGCCACCTGCACCGCCATCGCACCAGCGTTCCCGGTGGCGCCGAGGACCAAGACCGATTGCCCACGCCCGAGCGGGACGCGGCGGCGGAGGGCGACCCACGACGACATGGCCGGGTTCATGATCGCCGCCACCTTGACCACGTCGACCTGTGCCGGCAAGGGCACGGTCCGGCGAAGGTCGACCAGTGCTCGATCGGCCATGGAGCCCCAGACCCCGTCCGGGCTCACGAAGTACAAGAGGGTCCCGTCGCGAAGTCGTCCCACCCCGTCTATCCCGGGGATCATGGGCAGAGTGCCGGTGCTCGTGTAGTGGCGACCCGCAGCGTCGGTCCGGACCCGCGGGTGCAGTCCCGCGGCCAGCACGTCGACGAGGACTTCGTCGGGCCCGGTGGGCTCCGGAGTGTCATACATCTCGTAGCGCGGAGGGTGGTCGAAGGATCGGACCACGGCTGCGTGCATGTTCATGCTCATGCTCATCTCACGTCGGCCTCCGGTATGGCTCGCGGCCTCTCGTAGTTGGTGACCCCATCTATAATAGTTGGGGTCACCAACTATTACTCGACTACGCTGACGGCCATGCCTGTCACGGACCACCCTGTCGAGGACCGCCCTGTCGTCCTGACCCCGGTGCCCGGCGAGGCCGATCTTGGACTGGTCGACGGCCTGGCTCAGCTCACCTTCGCCGTACAGGGTGCCCTCGGACGGATCGCCGCGGCACACGACCTGTCGGTCATCCAGGCCCGTCTTCTCGGGATCCTGCGGGATCGGCGCCCGACCATCAAGGAGCTGGCCGGATTCCTGCAGCTGGACAAGTCGAGCGTGACCGGCTTGGTCGATCGTGCCGAGGAGCGCGGCCTGGTCGAGCGGACCCCCTCCCCCGACGACGGCCGGAGCGTGCAGGTGAGAATCACGGTGACCGGGATGGACCTCGTCGACCGGGCGACATCTGCGTTCGAGAGCGAGATCGCCGACCTCGTCGCCGACCTGAACCCAACTCAACGCAACCGGCTCTCGGCGACTGCGACCGTCATCGTCGCGGCCGACGCCAGGCGCCGCGGGATCGACATCTTCGACGTCGAGACGGCACCTGTCGCGGCCAAGACCGCGAGAAGGGCGTCGAGATGAGCCGCGGGCTGCCACGACGGGCAGGACGGCATGCGACTCCTCCTCGCGGCGGACATGCCTGACCCTCCAGCCCCGAGCGAGCAGACTGGCGCCGTGGACGAAGCGTCCGTCGATCACGATCCGATGACCCAGCTGTCCCGGTGGCTCGAGGCGGCGCGGACAGCGGGCGAACCCATGCCCGAGGCGATGGCGGTGGCCACAGCCACGACCGACGGGCGCCCGTCCTCCAGAATGGTGCTGCTCCGAGGCGTCGATCACCGAGGTCTGGTCTTTTACACCGACCGGGAAAGCGGCAAGGGCCGGGAGCTGACGGCGAATCCATTCGCCGCTGCCCTCTTCCACTGGTACCTGCCGGTGCACCGACAAGTCAGGGTGACCGGTGGCGTGGACTTGGTCGATGACGACCAGTCGGACGCCTACTGGCAGGCCCGGCCGCCAGGAGCTCGTCGCAGCGCCGTCGCCAGCCACCAGAGCGAGGTGGTCGTGAGTCGAACGGTGCTCGAAGCGCGAGTGGCCGAGCTGGCCGAGTCGTTCCCCGGGGAAACGGGGCCACCGCGCCCTCCTCGATGGGGCGGATACCGGATCCGGCCCGAGGCCGTCGAATTGTGGGAAGAAGGAGCGGACCGCTTGCACGATCGGCTCCGCTACCGGCCTCAGTCCGGAAAATGGAGGATCGAGAGGTTGTCGCCCTGACGCTCTCGACTTGTCAACCCTCTTTTGTCCGAACCGCACTGGCTCGAGGCGGCGACAACGCTTCGAATCCCGATGGGCTGGTCCATTCGCCCGCCGGTGGGCGTGCCGTAGTCGACGACGAACCCTGAACGCGCTCAGGTTTTACTGGCCCAGATCCACTGGGGCGCAAGGCTGCGGGAAGTGATCACGTCAGCGTAAAGGTTGTGTCGGCTGTCGGCGTTCCTTGGGCGGCGAATACGGTGTGCACACCGACCGCGCCGGCCTTTGCGCTTGGGGGGATGACTCCGGCGCAGGAGAACTGTCCACTGGAAGTGACGACGGCGGTGCACAAGGCTCTCGTCTTCAACCCTGGACCGGCCTCGTAGGCCACTCTGACCTGTTTCCCGGTGTCGTAGAAGCCTCCGCCCGAAGCCGAAACGGCCGTCCCTGGAGCTCCCGACGACGGGGTGAGGCTCGCGTACGGTGGTGTCCGGACGCGGCCGACGGAGTTGAATCCCGAGTAGGTGCCGTCAGTCGTGTACCAGATAGCCCCGTCCGGTCCGCCGGTGATCGCGGTAAGGGTACCCCTGGGAACGCCGGTATTGGCGTAGAAGGTCTCCGCGCCCGACGTTGTCACGCGTCCAATCTCCCAACCGAGCTCGATGAACCATATGGCGCCGTCCGGGCCGGTCGTGATACCGGTCGCGCAGTAGTTCTGAGGGCCTACGTCATACTTTGAGACCGACCCGGAGGTCGTGATGCGCCCGATGGCGCCTCCGTGACATTTCGTCGTATTGGTGAACCACAAAGCGCCGTCAGAGCCGGCGATGATGGCGTCGGGGTCATTGATGCCGTGGCCGACAAAGTTGGTCACGGCTCCCGAGGTGGTGATCCGCCCAATGGAGCTATTGCCCTGATTGGTGAACCACAGGGCGCCGTCGGATCCGGCGGTGATCGCCGTGGGTTTGTCGATGGTCGGACTCGCGTACGTAGTGATGGCTCCCGCGGGAGTGATCCGTCCGATTGAGTTGTTCCCCTCGTCGGTGAACCACAGCGCGCCATCCGGTCCGCTCGTGATCCCAGAAGGCGTGGACACACCAGTTCCGGTGTAGTTGGTGACCACCCCGCTCGTCGTGATCCGGCCGATCGAATTGTTTCCCTCGTTGGTGTACCAGAGTGCCCCGTCCGGGCCCGTCGTGATCCCTGCCGGCTGATCAATGCTCGGGTCCTTGAAGAACGCCATGTTGCCGTCGGTGGCGATTTGCCCGATGGAGTTGTTGCCGTCATTGGTGAACCACAGCGCGCCGTCTGGGCCCGTGGTGATCGCGGCGGGCATGCTGAAATCGTCGAACAAGGTGACCTGGCCCGCCGTGGTCATCCGACCAATCTCGCTGGCGTAGGAGTTGTCCTGCGGAGCGGACCCGAAGCCAGTGAACCACAGGGCCCCGTCGGGCCCGGCCGTGAGCGAGCTGAGACCGCCAGCACCACGAAATGTAGAGACCGTTCCCGATGTCGTGATGCGACCGATCGAGTTCCCGTTGCAAAACCACAGGGCGCCGTCTGGACCCGCAGTGATCACTGAGGGTCCGGAGATGCTCGGGTCGGTGAAGTTCGACACGACCCCTGCCGTCGTGATCCGCCCGATCGAATTGTTGTTGTTCGTGAACCATAAGGCCCCGTCAGGACCGGCCGTGATCGAATTCGGTTGCGAGATGCCTGAGCCCGAATAGAAAGACACCGCTCCGGTCGTGGTGATCCTCCCGATCGCGTTGTTGAACGCATTGATGAACCAGAGGGCGCCGTCGGACGCGGACGCGATGCCAGATGGCTGGTCGATGCCCGGTGCTGTGAAGATCGACACTGATCCGTCAGTCGAGATTCTGCCGATCGATCCGTCGCCCTCGTTGGTGAACCAGAGGGCGCCGTCGGATCCGGTCGTGATGGCGTTTGGGCCGGCGATGCCGTTGCCGGTAAAGCTGGTGACGACCCCCGATGTGGTGATCCGGCCGATGGACCCGCGGTCATACCCGGTGTTGTTGGTGAACCAGAGGGCGCCATCCGGGCCGGCCGTGATGCCGTCCGGGTCGTCGATGCCGCCGCCCCGATAGATCGTGACTGCTCCGGATGTGGTGACACGCCCGATCGCGTTTCCGGAGCCGGTGAACCCTGGGCTGGTGAACCACATTGCCCCGTCCGGACCGAGAGCGATGTCGTCCGGGTGCTCGATGCCGGTGAAGATCGCTGGTGTCTGGTGGTTCACCGGGACGGTCGAAGCAGAGACCCCGTCGGAAGACACCGTCAAGATGGAGCTCACGAGGATCAGGGGCAATGGCAATAATCGCAACCTACGGACTTGTCGTCGCACTGAGGTCGTCGATCGCGGGTGCATGGCTGCCTCCCTCCCCGGCGTAGGGGCGAGCGTTCATGTCCACCTGCCCCGCCACAGGTAACTTATCGCCGTCTTGGCTCAGCCGCTGTGTTGGTGTGCGCTGGGAGCAGACGGCTCGGATTGAGCTCATCCCCTTATGACCAAGTCCGGCTCGTCCGCTCCGGTTGCGCCGATGTGGAGTTCGAGGCTCTCTCGGGAACAGGCCAGTTGAAGCGTCCACTGCATGGCCGAGGTGAAGCTGCCGGCGTTGACAATTTCCTAAGGATCGCTGTTCTCGGTGATCTCAGCGGTCGCCCCTCCATCGATCCCGGCACCGTTGGCCAGAAGGCGACGCCACAAGAAGTCTCGTGCCCTCCAATGCTGTTGTTGGAGTTCACATTGCCGACGGTGACCCCGCTCCGGACGCGCCGCGCTTCTGCGTGCATGTTTGTCGTGAATACGGGTGTCGGGACGCCAGCGGTCTTTCCTTTCAGGGCCAGATTCGCGACCGTGGCGTCGGTGCACTCAGTGCCATCGCCGAACGCCACACTCACTTGCTTTGTTGCTTCACCGTGGTTTCCAAATCGTTGATGCGATCGATGATTGCCTTGAGCCCGCCTTCGGTATGGATGTCGAGCCGATCGAGGATCTTTACGGCGTCCTCGTACGTGTGCTCTGATCGGACATCACTCGCCACGCTCTCCACATTCTGGCCGACCATGATGACTGACAGCAGCACCAATTGCAGGAACGTCTGCGCAATCCAAGCGATAATACCCTCGCCGCCAGGCTTCAATGCTGGTCGTAGTCCAATCAACGCGATCACGCCAAAGACATAAGCGCACCACATCGATCCAACGATGTTGGTGAGGAAGACGGCAATCTTGGCGTTGATTCCATCTACCCTCTTGACGTCCGTTCGCAACCCGCGAATGCTTATCGCTTGACCAATGTGGCGGCGTGTTTTGACTGGCCCAGGAATCTGGATATCACTCATCTGTTCTCCTTTTCCGTCGACAACTTCTCATGAAAGGGGCAGTGGCACTCGAATTGCGTAAAGGCGTGGGGTTTCTGAATCAACGTGTGAGAGGTCCGACCTGAACTCGTGTCCCCATTGTCGGATCCCAGGATGCCGGGATCGCAGTCCGGACGCACCACTTGAATTCCAGGTCAGAAGCTCCAATCGGTCGGACTTGAGCAAACATCCCTCGCTCTTGTTGGTTTGGCTCAAGAGGCCAGGACTACGACTCGGTCCGCTCGGGAGATAGCACTCACGCTGTGGGTCGCAATCAGGCAGCAGGAGCCCGATGCGGATGAATCGCAGAACAAGTCCATCACTTTCTCAGCAGATACGGCGTCCTGGTGTGCCGTAGGCTCATCGGCCAGCACCAGGCTCGGACTCAACAACAAGGCCCGTGCGACCGCGGTTCGCTGCTGCTCGCCGAGAGAGGTCGTACCTGGGAGGTGCTCGCTCAAGTGTCCGAGCCCCAGTCGGGCGAGGATCTCTTCAGCCCCATAGCCGTTGTCTGCAGTGTGAGCAACGTTCGCGACCCGGCTTTGCTTTGCGCTCATCCTCCGTGCCAACGTCACGTTCTCATTCAGAGTCAGGTCTTCCAAGAGTCCTGACGACTGGGGGACGATTGAAATCTCAGACCAGCCCAGAGCGGAAAGCGCGACATCAGTCCTGCCTCGCCATTCGATCTCTCCTGAGTCCGGCCGCTCCCATCCACACAACACGTTGAGCAGCGTCGTCTTTCCGGATCCCGATGGCCCCACGAGGGCTACAACCTCTCCAGGCTGCAACGTCACATCAAGTCCGCGCAACGCGTCAACCGTCTCCGACCCTCGCCTGTACCGTCGGCCGATGCCGACTGCCCGAAGGAGGGGTTGGGCCGTGATCACGACGATACCCATCCGTTCTGGAGCTCGACGACGACATGGGCGACTTCACGCACCGCGGGATCATGCGACGCGATCACAAACGTCGTTCCGGCATGTGCCAGGTCGACCATGGAGGACAACAATCGGGCTCCCGAGGCTCGGTCCAGCTCCGCCGTCGGCTCGTCCCCAAACACCACCTGAGGATTGCCCATCACAGCCGCCGCGACGGCAAGCCGCTGCTGCTCTCCGCCTGAGAGCTGGTCGGGCAGGTGGAGTGAACGATGGCCCAACCCGACCGAGTCCAACAGATCGTCGATGCCATCAAGTTCCGAACCCCTCAACTGCCCGGCCAGCACGAGTTGGTCACGGGCAGTGAGGTAGCCGATGAGATTGTGGCTCGGCTCCTGAAAGACATAAGACATGTCGTGTCGCCGCAATTGTCTGCGTTGACGTGCCGAAAGGTCCCCGATGGATGTGTCGCCGAAGAGCACCTGTCCTTCATCAGGACGGTCAACGGCGCTCATCAAACGCAGCAGCGTGGACTTTCCCGACCCCGACGGGCCGAACACAGCAGTGATCTGCCCGACCGGTGCTTGCATGGTCGACGTCGACGAGCGCGTGTACGCCCGTGTGGCGCAAGAAGTAGGTCTTGCTCACATGACGACACGCCATGGCAATGCGACCCACCTTGTTCTCGTCAGTCATCGAACCGAAGAAGCTCTGAGGGTTGACTCCTGTTCGCTACGTGCTGGGCCCACACAGTGACCAGCAGCCACGCACCGAAAGCAACCAAAACGCCGGTGCCAAGAGCGATCCACGGCACTTCCACAAGTTCGGCTGGGGGAAGGTCTGGAAGCGGATTGAGGTGGGCGTTCACGATTTCGACGGCCACCCAGGCCAGCGCCGCACCCAGAACCGCGCCCGTGGCGAACAGACTGCCGAGCTCCAAGGCCAATGAGAAGGCGTGCGTGCGGCGCGACAAGCCCATCCGGAGCGCGAGCACATATGACAGAGCTCGACGACCGGCTCCGTGAGGTCACGAAGAGCAACAGGCCACCCACAGCGATCGCGCCGATGAGGATCCCGAGTGATTCCAAGTAGACGAAGGTCCAGCCGATGGAAGCAAACGATGTCAGATCAGAACGGAGCTCGAAGAGACGAGGATCGGTACTCTGATACGTGCGTCGGCCAAGCTGGCCAGCACGTTGCTCTCCGAGCCGCGTGCCCATATCTGGCTCACCGCATCGGGGTCCAGACGGTAGAGATCGGCTCGAGACATCACCAAGAGCTGGGATGGAGCCGTTCTGTCCCGGGAACTCTGTCGCCGAATCGATTTTCTGCACTCGTACGGGTGATGGCGACACACCGTAATCTGGTGAAGCTGAGTCCGGGCCCGAGCGAAGCGACGGGTCGACCGCGACGATGACCGGTACCGGACCCTTTCGACGTGCCGACAGCCGTGAGTTCGGACATGAGCGACGGTAAGGATCTACCCGAGTACGACGAATCCCAGAAAGCACCACGACCAAAAGTCGAAGGGTTCACGCCGATGACGTCGACAGTCGTGGAGCCTACGGTCTCGTTACGTCCACCAATACCTCGGTTGCGTGCCGCCAGGGAGGGGGCAATCGAACGAGGGAATTCGTGTTGGCCGCGATATCGGAGCCGACGAAGGTCTCGGCTTTCGCGTCCAGCGTCGACGCCTCTCGATCGCGTGAGTGCCGCGGCATAGACGAAGACACCGAGGGGTACGGCAATCGAGGCGACAACGACGCCCGCCGCGTGAGGGGGCTCCGATCAGCCTCCGTGTGGCGAGCCAGAGAGGGACCGGGGCGTCCTTGGTCGCGGTCCTGAGTCGCGGTCGTCGCAGTCCTAGCACCAGGAGTCTTGCGAACAGTGCGGTCGAGGCTGACGAGGAACACCAGTGGGAAGACAACGAATCCCGTCTGAACAGCTGGGGCCGACGTGCCCCTGCCTCAAGTGAAACATCGCCGAGATTGATACAGAATCCACAGGGCCAGGCCCAGGCCGACGACCTCCAGTGGGACCCTGGCCCAGCGGTACCCGCGAGATCCGACGACTGCGCTCGGTTCCGAGTCCGAGCTCGCATACCGGCGACCAGGCCGAGGAGGCACAGCCCCACGCCGGCGCCACCCAAGGCGAACCACAAGGCCTCGATGATGGCCACAGAACCGAAGGCCGAGCTGGGGCCGATCAGTGCGACGAGTCCAATCCCACACGACCAGCCGAGCGCGGCCCCGATGCCGACCGGGATCAGCATCTCGAGGGAAGCTTTGAGTCCGAACGCGGGCGGTCCGACGCCACGCGACACAAGAAGGGCAATCTCGAGCCGTCTGCGGTCGGCCCAGTAGCTGCCTGCGGCCGCTATCAGCAGGGTGGCGATACTCACTGCCGCGAGTGCCGCCAGAACGATCCCCTGCCTCACGGCCTGTTTGACGGCAACGGCATGTGCCACCAAGAACGGGTACTGCGGATTGTCGGCTTCAGTGACCTCATATCCCCCGGCGATATGGTGCACACCGCTCCCGAGATCGTCAAAGAACCGCTGGGCGGCCGAGGCCGTTCGCTGCGCATCCGCCAGGGTGAGCGTCGAAGCCGGCGGCTGCTCCCACATCATGAAGCCGACGGTGTTGACATGGATAGAACGTAAGAGCATCTGAAAGGTCGACTGGTTGGCGAGCATGACAGGCGGTGGCGGGAAAGTCCGAATCGGGCTGCCCGAATATGTTCGATTGTGAGCACCAGAACGCCGGAAGAGTGGTCCCAACCAATTGGCGGTAGATCCCGGCGATGCGCACGCGTGTGGAGGTGGAGCCCTTCACTCGGGGGAGCATCGGAGTCGTCGAAATGGAGGGACAGGGTGCCGCCCGCACGTACACCCAGCAACGCCGGCATAATCGTCGGAGACCCAGACCCCGGGACCAGCACTCCTCGAGAGCACATGAATGTGCGAGAGGCCTCCGGTGGTCGTCGCGAGCTGAGCCGGGTGCGCGGATCCTGCGCTCTCACCCGACGTGCCGCGACGTCGTCCACCATGGTGAGAGATGGCGCAACGAGCGCCGTGCTCGGAGCCCCAGCCGATTCGAGCGTCTGCGCCGAGAGAGCTCTAAGAGATCGTTGTGCCTGGCCGATTCCCGAGAGCGGGCCACTCCCCACGGCAACGTTGCCGAGGGACGGGACGCAGCGTTGCGCCATCTGGAGTGACACCGACGCGGACCCCACCGAAGCCAAGTAGAGGGGCGCAGCGGCGGCGCAGACCCCAAGGATGAGCGCCGTCGATCCCACGGCGAGCGCAACGGCCGGCTGTTTCAGAAAAAGAACAGGGGCGCGTCGCCACGGTGCGGAGCGAAGGACACTCGTCACGTCCGAACGCTAATGCGAAAGGCCGTTGCCAAGACTGTGGCTCTCGTTTTCCTCGGAGAACCTCAGGGAACGCGGTTCGGCACCCTTGCCCAAGTCACGTTCGACGACAGCGTCCGATATTGATTGTCTTCGCAACCGTGGGGGCGAAGAGGTTACTGCGTGGCAACGAAGACGAGCGGACCCCCCTCAGGGAGCGACGCGCTCGCCCCTCACGACTCCCGGATGTCAGGACGCAGGCGGTCGATGGCCCCCGCCAGCGCCAGGTCCAGCAGGGTGATGCCGCCCGAGTCGTGGGTCGAGAGCACCAAGTCGACGCGGTTCCACCGGATATCGATGTCGGGATGGTGGTTGGCCGCTTCGGCCGCCGCCCCCACCGCGTTGACGAAGGCGAGCGCGCCGGCGAAGTCATGCAGACGGACCGACGTCTTGAGCCCGTCCCCCTCGCGGGTCCACAACAGGCCTTGCTCCTCGAGCGCGGCATCGACCTCGTTCGGGAGCAAGACCGGTTCCCTCACGGGTGGGTCATCTCCTCGGGCCTCACCGCGGCGTCGAACTCCTCGGCGCTGAGCACCCCGAGCTCGAGCGCCGCCTCTCGCAGGGTCGGTCCCCTCGGCGTGGGCCTTCTTGGCCACCTTGGCGGCATTGTCGTAGCCGATGATCGGGTTCAGCGCCGTCACGAGCATCAGCGAGTTCCGCAGATGCTGTTCGATCTGCTGGTAGTTCGGACGCAGACCCTCGACGGCGAACTCGCGGAAGCCGCGGCAGGCATCGGTCATCAGCGCGATGGACTGCATGACGTTGTAGGCGATGACCGGTTTGCACACGTTGAGCTCGAGGTTGCCCCGGCTCCCTGCGTTGGCCACCGCGACGTCGTTGCCCAGGACCTGGATCCCAACCATGATCATGGCCTCGCTCTGGGTCGGGTTGACCTTGCCCGGCATGATGGAGGAACCCGGCTCGTTCTCGGGCAGGACCAGCTCGCCCAGCCCGCTGCGCGGGCCCGAGCCGAGCCAGCGCAGGTCGTCGGCGATCTTCATGAGGGACGCGGCGAGTGTGCGCAGCGCCCCGTGCGTGAAGACGAGCGCGTCGTGCGCGGCCAGAGCGGCAAACTTGTTCGGCGCGCTCACGAAGGGCAGGCCGGTCGCTTCTGCGATGGCCCGGGCGACGCGCTCACCGAACTCGGGATGGGTGTTGAGCCCGGTCCCGACCGCCGTGCCGCCGAGCGCCAACTCGTAGAGCCCGGGCAGGGTCGACTCGATCCGCTCCACGTCAGCATCGAGCTGGGCCACGTACCCGGAGAACTCCTGTCCGAGCGTCAGCGGGACGGCGTCCATCAGGTGGGTGCGCCCGATCTTCGTCACCTGTGCGAAGGCCAACTCCTTCTCGTGGAGGGCGTCTCGCAGCGCCCGGACGGAAGGTACGAGCCGATTCACGATCTCCTCGACCGCCGCGATGTGCATCGCGGTGGGGAAGGTGTCGTTCGACGACTGCGACATGTTCACGTGGTCGTTGGGGTGGATCGGCTGCTTGGAGCCCATCACCCCGCCCGCCAGCTCAATCGCCCGGTTCGAGATGACCTCGTTGGCGTTCATGTTGGTCTGGGTCCCGCTGCCCGTCTGCCAGACGTGGAGCGGGAAGTTCTCGTCGAGCGCGCCCTTGGTCACCTCGGACGCCGCCTGCTCGATGAGTCCGGCCAGGGCGCCGTCGAGCTTGCCCAGGTCGCGGTTGACCCCGGCCGCGGCACCCTTGAGGATGCCGAAGGCCCGGATGAGTGGCTTGGGCATGGTCTCGATGCCGATGTCGAAGTGGTGGAGCGAACGCTGTGTCTGGGCCCCCCAGTAGCGGTCGGCGGGAACCTCGATCTCCCCCATGGAGTCGCTCTCGGTGCGGGTTGCAGGCGTAGTGGTCATCGCCCGGCCAGCTTAGATCGGGTCCGCCGAAATACCGACTCGGCTCGGCGTCGCCGCGCGCGACGAATCGCTCACCCGCTCGGGGGATGGTCGTCCGGGCACGCTCCAGGCGGGTCGTTGTAGTCGGAGTCCGCGGTCCACGAACCTTGCAGCCAGCCGGGGTCGGCCGGCGCCAGCTTGAACAGTGCCGTCATGTCCGTCAGCATTGCATCGGCGTAGCGGGCCGCTCCCTCGGCACAGAGGTGGACATTGTCCAGCTTGCGCACCCTGATCCACTGATCCAGCGGCACGTGCGGATCGTTCCCGGGCGGGAGCCACGACGAGTACTTCGCGTGCCAGAGCAGGGAGCTCCCGAGCGGGAGGTACATCACCCGACCCGGGAACTGCCGCGGCATGCTTGCGGCGATCCGGTTCCAGGCGTTGTTCCCGAGCGCGCGTGTCCGGTAGACGGTGTGCACCTGCGGATCTGCGCTGTTGACGACGGTTCCGGGCTCGGGGAACTGGGTGAAGATCACGCCGTCGACGCCGTTGCCGGGCGCGAGCAGGGTGGCGACGGCACGGTGGAGCAGCCTCGTGTACTGGACCGGTTGGTGGAGCGCGTTGGGTTTCGTCGGGCCGTAGTCGTCCCAGCTCCAGGAGGCCACGATGATCTGGGGTCTGGTCAGCCGGATGACCTGGGGGAACACCTGGGGCCAGTCTTCGCGTTCTCGAGACCGAAGCCCAGGACGGTGTCGATGGATACGACCCCCTCGCCGGTGGAGTCCAGTGCGGCCCTGATGGCAAACGAGGCGTCGTGCATGACCGAGTCCCCGAGGATCGTCACCCGGAGCGGGTTCGCCAGGGAGGGCGGCGCAGCGAGTCGGATCGGCTGCTGCCCCTGGTACCCGCCCGCCCCGGGGACCGTGCTCCCGGGGTGGGACGCCACGTGGGCCGTGCTCGCGACCTGACCCGGGTCCGCCACCGACGGGATCGTGGCGACGACAATGACGACGGCCGTCAGCACTCCCGCAATCGGCGCCCCCCAGGCCCGGACCCACCCGTGGAGACGGGCCCGGCGGATCGGACGCTCGACCATGTAGTAACTCGCGGTCGACAGCGCGAGAGTCACCGCGACGCGAACCAGGTCGAGCGGCACCGGGGAGAGGCCGGTGCGGTCCGCGGTGAGATACACGATGACCGGCCAGTGCCACAGATAGATGCCGTAGGAGATGGTCCCGACGAAGATGCAGCGGACGCGCGGCCAGGAGGTGGGAGAACCGTCCCGGCCGGACGAGGCGGGCGTCGGCTACCACGACAGCGGCCAGGACGGCGCACACGAGGAACCCACCTCGGAACATGTAGTCCTTGGGCAGGCCGGCCGGCGTGCCCGCGGTCACCCAGAACACGGCGAGCGCGGCGGCGGCCAGGGGGCCGGCGACGTGGAGCGTGCGTCGTGCCCGGGGACCGGGCTGAGGCCTCGACGCGGCAACGAAGGCGACGGCGGCACCGGCCATGAGGTCGAAGAGCCGGGTGTCGGTGCCGTAGTAGACGCGTGAAGGGTCGACACCGGGATGGAACAAGACGGCCATGGCGATCGTGGAGGCCAGTCCGAGCGCCACGGTGAGGCCAACTCCGGCGCGGCGCCACGAGCGCCGCGCCAGGTGCATCAGCAGGAGAAGCACGGGCGGCCACACCAGGTAGAACTGCTCCTCGATCGCCAGCGACCACGTGTGCTGCAGCGGCGAGGGCGTGGAGAACTGGGCGAAGTACGACTGGTGGGCGAAGATCAGGTGCCAGTTGTTGACGTAGAGCAGCGTGGCGAGGGCATCGCCCCGCAGTCCGGCCAGGTCGACCAGACCGTTCGCGCCCGGCCCCGCCGAAGGCCGCGTTGAACAGCAGATACAGCGCCAGCGCGGCGACCACCAGGAAGAGCGCCGGCAGCAACCGCCGGGCGCGACGCCCCCAGAACGCGACGAGGTCGATGCGACGCCGCGCCGACCCACTCCTCGAGCAGCAGCGTGGTGATGAGGAACCCTGAGAGCACGAAGAAAAGGTCGACGCCGAGGTAGCCGCCCGTGGCCCAACCCAACTGGAGGTGGTAGGCGACCACGGCGGCCACGGCGACGCCACGCAGGCCGGTGAGCGCGGGAAGGTGGCGGCCGGTGACCGCGGTCGGACCGCCGGTCTCCCGCTCCTCGCCTCCCTCGCCGGTCGCGCCCGTGCGGCGGGCGGTGTCGGTCAGGTCCGTCAGGTCCGTCACGCCGGTTGGGCTCGCTCGAGGCGGAAATCACCCTCGACCCTGTCCGTGGTCGCGAACACCAGCAGGTCCACGAGCGCTACTGCAGCATCGAGCGCGACAGCGGATCCTGTTGCTGTTCCTGTTTCGGTGAGGTCGAGCGCGAGCCGTGGGCTGTCGCGGCCGGGTGGACGGGGCCGGTTCACCGCACCGGGCACCGGGTAACGAGGACCGTGACTGGTGACGGCGCCGTCGCGCCACATGGCGCGACAGATGGCGATCGCCTCGACTGTCCCTTCGTCGAAGGGCGGGTTCAGGCACAGGACGGCACGTCCATCGCAGACGTGGTCGAGCGCCGTCATGTCCCGCGCCAGGACGGAAGGATGCCGCCCGTCCCGGTCGACGGTCAACGCCGCACCGAGAAACCCACGCCGGACCGTGTCCACGAGCCCTGCGGCCAGGACGATCGGATCGCCCAGGTGGCCGGCACGCACGATCACGGCATCGACCCCGTCGCCCGCCGCACGCTGGGCGTCCACGCGCAGGCGCGACATGTCACCGGTCACCACGAACCGTCCTTTCACGGTGTCGCAGACTAGGGCGCATCGGGCGGCGGGCTGCTGGCACCCGGCCCCCGGAGCCGGCCGGTCGGAGGACCGGACCAGGTGCCGAAAGACCCTCCAAACCGCGCCTCGAGCGTCAGCAGCCGATATGCGCCCGGCCGGAGAGAGCCTGCTCCTCCCACCAACCCAGCTCGTCGCCCGGGCCGCCGAGCGCCTTCTCCCAGCCGAACTGAAGCATGCACCCGAGCAGCTCGAGCGAGAGGGCGGTGTCCCACCAGCCGCCCGTGTCCACGCCATGGTCCTCGAGCGCCTGGCGGTAGGTGCGGATCGCGTCATCCTTGGACTCTGGCAGGAGCGCCGTATTCAAGGCGAGATACCAGGAGAGGTCGGCGAGCGGGGAGGCCTCGCCCGGCGCTTCCCCGAAGTCGAGCAGGACCGTGCGACCGTCCGGGTCGGGGTGGCTGCCGAGGTTGGCCGCCTTCCAGTCCCCGTGGACGAGGGTGTGCGGCACCCGACTCAGGGCGTCGACGAGCGGCGAGGGGTCGTCGAGCAACGGAAGCACGACGGTGGCCAGCCGGGGCGACGTGGTGGCCCAGGAGCGGCCAGCCCTGCGCCATGATCGTGGGCACGAATGCGTCGGTGCCGCGAGCCGCTTCGGCCGCCGCAACCGCGGGCGAGAACATCAGATAGCGGCGTCGCAGAGGGGTCAGTCCGACGTCGTCTCGCCAGCCCCACGCCGCGGCATGCATCGCAGCCATGTGGTCGAGGAGTCGACCATGGAGCTCCGGGCTGAACGGCGCGCCCGGGTCGAGCAGGGTGTCACCCACGTCACGTAGAAGGACCAGGCCCTCGATTCCGTCGTGGGCTGCCGCGACGACGGCATGGTCGATGACCGGGGGCAGCCGGTCCAAGAGGCCGCTCTCCCAAAGTCGCACGTACGAGACACCCGGGTCGCCCGCGGCGCGGAGCAGCCAGTCGTCCCGAGGGTCCTGGTGCTTGAGGACGAGCTCCTCCCCGTCGACGACGAGCCGCTCGAAGCGTGCGCCCGACTTGGTGTCGTCGGGAATCCAGGGCCGGCGCTGCTCGGCGCGGGCCAGCAGATCGGTCAGAAGTGGGTGGGGTGCCGATGTCACCCGGCCACCTCGGACGGGCGCGGCCTGAACCTCACGAGCTGCCCGACCACGCCCGTCATCCTCCCATTTCGGGCCACGACCGGTCGCCGACCGCTCTCAACCCCTCACCCACCACCCGCCGTCGTCGCGAGCCAGACCATCGCGGGAGAGCCGCTCCAGTGCCCCGCATGCGGCCGCCAGGTCGAGACCGCTCAGCTCGGCCAGCCGGTCGACGAGCGTCGGCTCGTCGGTGAGGACTTCGTGGATCAAGTGCTCGGCCGTGCCGAGCGGTGGGGCCGTTCGGGCCGCAGGGCTCGGATCGGGCCTCGGAGGGATGGTGACGGGTGCGCCGCAGAGCGACAGCGCCACGAGGACGTCGTCGACTGCGCACACCGGGAAGGCACCCTCGGCCAATAGGGCGTTGGTGCCCTCCGAGGTGGGGCTGCGAATGGAGCCCGGCACGGCGCCGACCGGCACGCCCCGGGCCAATGCCGCCTCGACCGTGTGTCGGGAGCCGCCGCCCGGCCGGCTCTCGACGACGACCACGACGTCGCTCAAGGCCGCCAGGAGTCGGTTGCGCGTCGGGAACCTCCACTTCTCCGTGCCGACCCCGGCCGGCGACTCGGAGACGATCGCGCCGCGTTCGGCTACGCGTGCCCAGAGCCTGGAATGACGTCGCGGGTAGGGGTCGTCGAGGCCGCCTGCGACGACGGCGACCGGTGGCGCACTCGCAGCGCAAGCTCCCTCGTGCGCCGCCCCGTCGATACCGAGCGCGAGGCCCGAGATCACGCTGACGCCGACGGCGGAGAGCTCGGACCCCAGTTGTGCCGCGACGCCCAGCCCGTAACGCGTCGGGCTGCGAGTGCCGACGATGGCCACGGTCGGCAACCTGTCGAGCACCGCCGGCTCGCCGAGGCAGAACAGGATCGGTGGCGCTTGGGAGTCCCCGTACAGCCGACGGGGATACGCAGGATTCTGCGGGAGCAGGACCGAGACCCCGAGGCGGGCATGCGCCTCCCACAGCGCGCCGACGGTGGCCCGGGATCCGGAACCAGAGCCGGAGCCGGCGTCCCTGTGGCGCGACCAGGCCACCGAGGGCGGGTCCTCGGCCAGCATGGTGCGCAGCGTCGCCGGTCCGAGGCCGGGCAAGCTGGAGAGCGCGACCGCGTAGGCCTCCTCAGGAAGTCCATCTTCGGGTGGGCTCTCCACCGGCGCCGTCACTGCAGCACCGCGGCCCGGGCCGAACGCAGCGAGAGCGCCTCGCTCAGGTGCTCGAAGGACACGACGTCCTTCCCGCTCAAGTCGGCCAGGGTGCGGGCCACCGCGGTCACCTTGGCGAGGCCCCGGGCGCTGAGCTCGCCGGCATGCACTTTGGACGCCAACAATGTGGCTGCCTCGTCCTGGAGCGACGGCGGGGGCGACGAGGTGCGTTTTCGGTTCGTCGGCACGCGTGCGAGCGATGGCGACGCGTGCCGCAACGTCGGCGGTGGGTTCCGCCGGATGGTACGAGAGCAACTGCACGGGATCGGGCCGAGCCAAGGGAACGACGAGGTCGAACCTGTCGAGAAGTGGTGCCGAGAGCCGGCGCCGGTAGCGGGCGCGGGAGGCCGCCGTGCACGCGCAGGCGCCCGGGTACACGCCCTCCCCGCACGGGCAGGGATTCATGGCGGCCACCAAGAGGAAGGCCGCTGGAAAGGTGACCGTGCCGCCGGCGCGGCTGACCCGAATTACGCCCTCCTCGAGCGGCTGGCGTAGCGCCTCGAGCGCGGGCACCGGGAACTCGCCCAGCTCATCGAGGAACAACACGCCGTGGGTCGCCAGACTGACCTCGCCCGGCCGCAGCGACCAGCTGCCGCCACCGACGAGCGACACGATGGAGGCCTGGTGGTGCGGGGCCCGGAACGGCGCGCGGCCGACGAGCGCGCCCGCGGGTAGCGCGCCGCCGGCGGCCGAGTGGACGCGGGTCACCGTGAGGGCCTCGTCGGGGCTGAGCGGCGGCAGGAGACCGGGGAGCCGCTCGGCCAGCATCGTCTTGCCCGAACCGGGCGGCCCGATCATCAAGAGATGGTGCGGGCCGGCGGCCGCCACCTCGAGGGCGCGCCGGCCGAGGGCCTGGCCGCGCACGTCGGCCAGGTCGGGTACCGGGCCGGCCTCGTTCTCGGGCGGTGCGCGGCGGTGGTGGCGGCCATGCGGATTGGCCCGGAGCACCCGGGCCAGCTCGGCCAGCGTGTCCACCCCGTGGGCCTGCTCGCCGCGCACGAGCGCCGCCTCGCGCACGTCGCAGAGGGGCACGACGAGGCCGGACGGCGCCGTGGCGTCGGCCAGGGCGATCATGCCCGGGACGTGGCGGAGCGACCCGTTGAGGCCGAGCTCGCCGCAGAACGCCAGCCCCTCGGTGCAGGCCGGGCTGATCTCGCCGGTGGCCACGAGGAGGCCGACCGCAATGGGAAGGTCGAGGCCCGCGCCGCCCTTGCGCACGCCCGATGGGGCCAGGTTGACGGTGACCCGGCGGAGGGGCCAGGCCAGACCGCTCGAGAGGACGGCGGCGCGCACGCGGTCGCGTGCCTCCCGGACGGCCGCGTCGGGCAGGCCGACGATGGTGAAGCCCGGCAGCCCGTTCGAGACGTGGACCTCGACCGAGACGGGACGTCCGACGGCGCCGTTCAGCGTGGCGGACGCGACGGCGGCGAGCATGCGTAAGAACGGTCGGCGTCATTGGATCCTGTACCTGCGCCGCCTGGCGAGGTGCCCGGCACCTCGTGACCGACGACAACTTCGTGGATCAGCGCCTTGACCATGGCCGGGTCGTCTCTGTATCGGCCCGGATGAGCACCCCTGGCTCGCCCAGTTGGTTTGACTGCAGCGATAGGGTCACGCGCCTCGAGCGCCATGCACTGAGCAACCTGAATCAACGCCTCTACCGTACGACGCGTCCCAACGAGCGAAAGGAGGCTAGCGCCGCGACACGAATCGCTTCTCGACGAGTGTGCCGTTGCATTCTACTGCCACGGTGTTCGACCATCGTGAAGAATGGCTGTCGGGTTCGAGGACCTTCCAAGAGAAACCTGGTCGGCCTGTCGCATTCGGTGACATGACACGGAACGTCCCAACCATCATCGCCGCGCCGATTCCTTCCTCTGAACTGAGCGCCGACCCCTCTAGCCTGGAGCCCGTCGGGACGCCGGGAACCCCGTCACCGTTTGCGTTGGCGGGTTCGTGACCCATACGTCGTTGCCGTCCGACGAGATGGCCTGTGGATGGTCGAAGCCGTACGCGGGGCTCTTCAGCACCTTGATCAGCGCCCCGGTGGAGGCGCCGAGCTCCGCCACACTCTTCCCTCCGCCGCTCGCGACCCATACGTGAGTACCGTCGGAGGAGACGCCTGTGAGGTACTTGAAATGGTACTCAGAGCCGTCGATCACCCTGACGGGTGCCCCGGTGGAAGCGTCGACCTCGATCACCGCGTTGCCAGGCTTTCCGTCACTGTAGAGCTTGTTGGCAACCCACACGTGCGTCCCGTCGGACGAGATGGCGTCGGGCTCGTTGAAGCCGTACGCGGGGCCCTTCAGCACCCTGACCAGCGCGCCCGTCGATGCTTTCAGCTCGGTCACTCTACTGGTTGCCTCATTGGCGACCCACACGTGCGTGCCGTCGGAGGAGATGGCGTCAGGAACCCAGAAGTCATAGGTGGACGCGGACAGTACCTGTACGAGCGCGCCGGTGGAGGCGTCGAGCTCGGTCACGCTGCCGCCTTCGAAATTGGCCACCCACACGTGGGTGCCGTCGGAGGAGATGGCGACGGGGATGTCGAAGCCATAGCTGGAGGCAGACAGCACCTGCACGAGCGCGCCGGTGGAGGCGTCGAGCTCGGTCACGCTGTCATCTCCGTCATTGACGACCCACACGTGGGTGCCGTCGGACGAGATGGCGTCGGGGTCGTCGAATCCATAACTTGAACCCGTGATGACCTGTGCGAGCGCGCCGGTCGAGGCATCCAGCTCGGTCACGCTGTTACTCGCGCCGTTGGCGACCCACACGTGGGTGCCGTCGGAGGAGATGGCGTCGGGGTCGTCGAATCCATAGCTCGATGCGGACAGCACTTGTACGAGCGCGCCGTTGGAGGCGTCGAGCTCGGTGACGCTGCCGCCGGCGTCATTGGCGACCCACACGTGGGCGCCGTCGGAGGAGATGGCGTCGGGGTCGTCGAAACCGTAGCTCGAGGCGGACAGCACCTGCACGAGCGCGCCGGTCGCGGCATCCAACTCGGTCACGCTGTTACCCGCGCCGTTGGCGACCCACACGTCGGTGCCGTCTGACGAGACAGCGTCGGGGTCGTCGAAGGAGAAGGTGGAGCCAGACAGCACCTGCACGAGCGTGCCGGTGGAGGCGTCGAGCTCGGTCACGCTGTCACCCGCGCCGTTGGCGACCCACACGTCGGTGCCGTCGGAGGCGATCGAGTCGGGGTCATCGAAGCCGAAGCTGGAAGCGGAGAGCACCTGCACGAGCGCGCCGGTCGCGGCATCCAACTCGGTCACGCTGTTACCCGCGCCGTTGGCGACCCACACGTCGGTGCCGTCGGAGGAGATGGCGTTCCTTGGGCGGAGAAGGATTCGTCCCCCCTCCGACACAGGCCCTGTCATTCTGCGACTGGTCTCAGGGGAGCCGCTGCTGCTACCGCAGTCCCCGGTCGAGAGCCGCCGCGGCCTCGTCGATGCGGAGGTACATGCGGCCCAAATCGTCTCCTGGGACGTCCCGGAAGCCGAATGCACGGTAGAAGCTCCGAACGCTACCGTCGATCGGATCGACCGCAATGAAGCGGGCGGCCGCATGCTGGCCGGCGGCTGCGGCGTGGACGATCGCGTCGACGAGCAAGTCTCGACCGAGTCCCTCTCCCTGGCGCCGGCTGGCGATGGCCGTGCGGGCAAGCAGCACCATGCCGATCTCATAGCCCGGTAGACCTCTGCCATATCGGGCGGGGAGCTCCGACTTGCGCACTCCGCCCATCGTGAGCGAGTAGTAGCCGACGACCTCGTCGGCGTCGTCGAGGAGGACGAACGTCCGCGACAAGTTGCGTCGCTGGTTCTCGGTGGCATGGATCCGGAGCCAGTCGTCCAGCTCTTTGACGCCGCACTCGAACTGCGCCAGATGATGGCGAGGATCGAGCGGTTCGATGTGCATCAGCCAACGTGTTTCAATGGTCGAGCCTTCCTGACTTGCTCGATCAGCTCCTTGGCCGGCGCCGGAGGCCCGTCAAGGATCGCGAGGAATCGGCCGTAGGCGTCGGCCTCCAGCTCGATGGTCCGGTCCGCGGCGACCGTCTCCTCGGCGTCAGCGACCGCCCGATCCAGCAGGAACTCGGACACCGAGACGCCCAGGAGTCCCGCGGCCTCGACGATCACGTCATCTTCACGAGATGAGAGCCGCAGCTCCCGTCGCCTGTCCTTCATTGACCACACCTCCCGAGTACGTACGACTGTACGGGCATGAGGGAGGGCCGTCAAACAGACCTCACGTTCGCCCTAGCCAGGAACCCATACGCCGGTCGTAGTGCTGCGACTTCGGCCCACGGACCAGAACCCCCCTGACTCATCTGTCGGATTTCGTCAGGGGACATTCCCTCACCCTGGGAGTCGCAAGTGAAACTTCGCCCGGCCGCAGCGACCAGCTACCGCCGCCGACGAGGGACACGATGGAGGAGCGCGGCCGACGAGCCGCGCCCGCGGGCAGGGCGCAGCCGGCGGCCGAGTCGACGCGCGTCACCGTGAGGGCCTCCTCGGGGCTGAGCGGCGGCAGGAGACCGGGGAGCCGCTCGGCCAGCATGGTCTTGCCCGAACCGGGCGGCCCGATCTCAAGAGATGGTGCGGGCCTGCCGCCGCCACCTCGAGGGCGCGTCGACCGAGCGTCTGGCCGCGCACGTCGGCCAGGTCGGGTATCGGACCGGCCTCGTTCTCGATCGGCGCGGGCGGTGGTGGTGGCGGCCATGGCGATTGGCCCCGGAGCACCCGAACCAGCTCGGTCAGCGTGTCCACCCCGTGGGCCAGCTCCGCGCACGAGCGCCGCCTCGCGCAGGTCGCAGAGCGGCACGACGAGGCCGGACGGCGCCGTGGCGTCGGCCAGGGCGATCACGCCCGGGACGCGGCGAAGCGCTCCGTTGAGGCCGAGCTCGCCGCAGAACGCCAGCCCCTCGGTGCTAGCCGGGCTGATCTCTCCGGTGGCCACGAGGAGGCCGACGGCGATGGGAAGATCGAGGCCCGCGCCGCCCTTGCGCACGCCCGACGGGGCCAGGTTGACCGTGACCCGACGAAGCGGCCAGGGCAGCCCGCACGAGAGGACGGCGGCGCGCACGCGGTCGCGAGCCTCCCGGACGGCTGCGTCGGGGAGGCCGACGATGGTGAAGCCCGGCAGCCCGTTGGAGACGTGGACCTCGACCGAGACACGACGTCCGAGGGCGCCGTTGAGCGTGGCGGACCCGACGGCGGCGAGCATGCGTGAGAACGGTCGGTGTCATGGGGCCCTGTACCCCGCGGCTGGCGAGGTCATGACCGACGAAACAGAAGACGGTGCACCTCTTCGACCACGCAGCAACGACATACGTCGCTGCCCGACCCACCTATCCCACGGGGCTCTACAACCGTTTGGAATCAGTGGCGGGATCTCTGGACGACAACCTCTCCATTGAAGGTAATGCCGGGACGGGCGTCGTCCTCGCCAGCTCCTCGGGCGCGAGCTATCGTGGTGGCGTTCGATACCTGTCGGGGGATGTTCTTTTTGCCGTGACTGGAATATCCGCACTCGACGGTTACGTCGGCAACTCGGACGCACTAACAAGACAGGTCGGTTTTCCGTTGGTCACGACCAAGCCGGCCACCGACTGGATGACCCTTACAAACCCAGCAGGCCCGGATGATCTCCATGGAGCGCGCCGAGCAGGTAAGTGCGGTCAAGTTCCTCATCCACGATCGGGGCACCACGTTCACCCTTTTCTTCGACGCCGTCTTCGCCGCAGAGGGCATCAGGATCATCAAGAATCCGATCCAGGCGCCGCGGGCGAACGCCATCGCCGAGCGCGTCGCGGGGAGCATTTGGCGCGATTGTCTCGACCGCATGCTCGTCCTCGGACGACGTCATCTCGAAGCCGTACTCCGCGAGTACGTTGAGCACTACAACCTGCACCGCCAGCACCACACCCTCATCCTGCGCACATCGTCAGCGTCGGGCGCGACTCCTGCCCTCATCGGTGACCTCGATCTCGCCAGGCTACGACCAACCGACCCTTTGAGCAGACTCACCCACGAGTAGCGCCTCGCCTCTTGCGCTGGGCGGAAGCATTCTTGGCACCGACACGTCACTGTCCGGGTGAAGACCTATTTTCCGCCGCCCATAAGCCAAGATGGAAAGCGGCAACGACAGAGAACGACCCCCTTCGGAGGGAGTCGTTCTCTGTCTCCGTTACTCGTCGGCTTCGCGAAGAGGCGAATCGGTATTGGCTCAGGACGTGAAGGTGAGCGTGACCGAACCCTGCTTCGAGTTCCCGGCCGTGTTGGCGCTGAAGCTCACGCTTCGGGCACCGGCAGCGGTCCAGTCGGCTCCACCGCCACCGCCACCGCCGTCCGCTTCGTTGAAATCACCGGAGCCTCCGCCGCGACCGGCCTTGTAACCAGCGCCACCGCCACCGCCGGCCGTGCTGATGCCGAAGCTCACGCCGAAGTCTGATTCACCGGCGCCGCCACTTTTGCCAGGGCTACCGTTTCCCGCGGTGTCAGATTTGCCCCCGGAGCCACCGAGGCCGGTGCCGGAACCGCCGGAGCTGCCGTTCGCAGAGCTGATCCCGCCGTTCCCGCCGTTCCCAGCAGTCTTCTCCTGAGACTCGCCGCCGCCTCCACCGCCGCCCGCGATGGCGAGGACCTGTCCAGTTGATTCGTTAACAACGACGGAGGAGCCGCCACCACCGCCGCCGCTACCATCAAGTCCAGATTGACCTTCACAATCGGAGGGACCCAAATTGTCACCGGTGCAGTAGTAACCGTTACCACCGTTTCCGCCCGAGCTGTACCCAGCCCCTCCCGCACCTTTATTCGAGGGCGCATTTTTCGAGCTGCTGGGAGCCGTCTCGCCGCCGCAGCCTGCGATCACTTCAATGGTCTGGCTAGGCGAGAGACCCTTGAAGCTGGCGTGAACTCCGCCGCCGGTGCCGCCGCCTGAAGGCGATCCACCGATGATTCCACTGCCACCCCCACCATTGCCGCCGAAGAGAGCCACCTTCACCGCATGCATGCCTGCGGGCACGGCGAGGGTTTGAGCTACACCACAAGACGCGGCTGAGGCGGCCCCAGTCTGTAGAGCGACGACTCCCGTCGTCGCTACCGTCAGGCCACCTAGCGCGACGGCTAACGATGCCAAGCTGTTCTGTATCCGCATTGCTTTTTCCTTTCTGGGTGATTTCGTTGCACTTTCAGAATGGCTCCGATCAGGGTCAAGAGTCCCTATCGTTCCGCTTTGAGTTGATCGCTGGGATCGGGTCCCGACTCAAGGGCGAGTCATCTACCGATCACCGCCGGCGTGCCAGCTTTTGCTTGCAGGACGTGCCCTCAGCGATCGAAACTATTTGACCGCCGGCTAGCGGAACCCGATGATGAAGAGGCCGATCAGGCCGAGGAAGAATCCCCAGAGTGCGCCTTCAAGTCCTCGATGTTTCGGGTTTGCCGATGCAGTAGCCAATTACCGAGCAGGTGGCTCCTACGACCAAGAAGAATTGCATGTTTCACCTCCCTTCCACGCAGTGGATTGCTAGCGACTCGAGCTCGAAAATCGACGTTGGTTCTTCGAATCGGGCTCTGCGGGACTGCTGGGCCAACATCCGAATTCGATCGCGTCGGATGATTCCTAAGACCCAAATCAAGAACGAGGGACTCGTGGCGAAATGCGGGAGATCCACGCCAGACTCGCGCTGCGACGACGGCAAAAAGGTCGTCGGCATCGACGAGGTTGCGCACCTGTCGGCGACATGCCTTGTGAACCAGGGGTGCCCCAGACTTCCACAGCTCCTCGAACGAGGTACCTGCTTCGCAAGTTGTCGATTCCCGGAGCCCGGCCGCCCGCGAAATTCTCCACCAGACCAACTGCTCCTGTTGGTTCTTCTGGGGAGCCTCCGCCCTCTCGGCGAACCTGTTCGATGACAACGCTCGTCGGGCTGAGGCGGAGTGGCGGCCCGAGCGGGGTTATCTCGCCTGGGTCTTGGACGGTGAGGATGGTCACGATCCGAGTGTGCGAGCCGCCGGTACAGAAACGGTCCGGGGTTGGTACAGACGGACGATCGCCCACCCGGACAAGCCCCATCGGACGACATCAGCCCAGGTCCGAGAGGCCTTCCAATGCTCAGCACAGCTCGAGGGATCTGGAGGATTGGATCACGGCGCGGATTCCGAGTCCGCCGTGGGTCGGAGTCGGGACCGACCCCGCCGATAGGCTTCGCGTACATGCGGCTCGAGCTCTTAGGGCCTCTGCGAGTCCTCTCTGATGACGGCACGCCAGTTCCTCTGCCGACTGCGAGGCGAGAGAGAGCGGTCCTGTCGATCCTGGCGCTCCGAGCGCCGTCGAACGTGCACGTCGGCGAGCTCATCAGCGGGATCTGGGGAGACGAACCGCCCCGCTCAGCCGCGAAGAACGTCCAGACCTACATCTCGACCCTGCGACGGACGCTCCCAGCCGGGACGATCGATACCACTTCGAGCGGATATCGGCTGAATCTCTCCAGGCAGAGCATCGATATCGGATGTTTCGAAGATGGCGTTCTCGACGGCATGAAAGCGGTCCAGGCCGGTGAGTCCACCGCGGCGATCGGCTTGTTGAGCGAAGCGCTGGGCACCTGGAGAGGCGAGCCTCTCCTAGAACTCAATGACCAAAGCGTCGGTATGGCCGAATCAGCGCGGCTGGCCGAGCTCCGCCGAGCGGCAGAAGAATCGCTTGTTGACGCTCGCTTGGACGCCGGAGAGCACGCGGAAATCATCGGTGACCTCGAAGCGGCTATTGGCGCCGAGCCGCTCAGAGAGAAGCGATGGGCCCAGCTCATGGTGGCGCTGTACCGATGTGGCCGGCAAGCGGACGCCCTACGCGCCTTTCAGCGATTGACGACGACGCTCGCTGAGGAGCTTGGCATCGCCCCCAGCCGCGAACTGCGTGAGCTCGAGGAGGCCATCCTTCTCCAAGACCAACGGCTGAGCCAGCGCCCCTCCCTCGACCCTTCCCTTCGAACGAATAAGGAGCTGCCATCGGGGGAAGTCACCTTTTGCTTCACCGACATCGAGGCTTCGACACCACTTTTGGCCCAGCTTGGCAATGACGCCTACCAAGAGGTGCTCGAAATTCATCGCGGACTCATACGCCACGCAGCCCTCCCTCTCGGGGCCGAGGAGGTCAGGACCGAGGGTGACGGCATGTTCTTCGTCTTCCGCTCG
This sequence comes from uncultured Acidimicrobiaceae bacterium, assembly GCA_963767195.1. GTDB lineage: Bacteria > Actinomycetota > Acidimicrobiia > Acidimicrobiales > RAAP-2 > Bog-473. The sequence continues at coordinate 160,328 of CAVYDA010000007.1, forward strand.
GCTGATGAGGCTGTGGTGGCGTGTTGCGAGGCGCAACGGGCGCTTCTTGGTCATGTTTGGCCGCCCGGAGCAAGCATCCGGGTGCGGATGGGCTTGCATACGGGCCAGGGCACCGTGACCCCGGACCGCGATTACCTCGGTCTGGACGTTCATCAAGCGGCTCGAGTCATGACCGCTGCTCACGGCGGGCAGGTATTGGCATCGGGCGACGTCGTAGCCCGCGTCGCAGATGTCGATCCGGTGCATTTCCAAGATCTGGGTGACTTCGCCTTGCGGGGCCTCGACCGAGCGACTCGGCTTCATCAGCTGTGCCATCCCGAACTGCATTCGGAGTTTCCGCCGCCGAGAGTGCCCTCGGCCGGAGTGCACAACCTCGGCGCCCAACGAACCAGCTTCGTCGGGCGCGACAACGAGCTGGCCAGCCTGGCGAAATTGCTCGAAACACCTGCATTGGTCACGATTGTCGGACCGGGTGGAATGGGCAAGACCCGGCTTGCAGCAGAGGTTGGGCTTCGGATGGTCCGCCATTATCCGGCTGGGGTATGGCTGGTATCGCTGGCCGACCTGGGCGACGAACACTTGCTTGCCTCCAGCGTGGCGTCTGCACTCGGCGTCTTAGATCGATCACCACGGGGGATTGAGGAAGCCGTCATCGATCGTCTGAGCGGAGCGGCCACGTTGCTCATAGTGGACAACTGCGAACATCTCATCAAGGGATGCGCTGAGCTGCTCGCTCGGTGGTTGAAGGTGTGCCCAGAGTTGACCATCCTTGCCACGAGTAGGGAGCACCTCGGCCTCGCTGAGGAACACGTTTTCCGCCTCTCGTCACTGTCGGAGACAGCAGCCATCACTTTGATCGCTCAGCGGGCTGCGCAGGCCCGATCAGGCTTTGCTGTGACGGCTGCGAACTCAGCGGCGATAAGTGAGATCTGTCGCCGTCTGGACGGAATGCCCCTCGCCCTCGAGTTGGCAGCTGCTCGGCTCGCTGCCTTCTCGCCCGCACAGGTCGCCGATCGATTGGCCGAGACACTTGACGTCTTAGACGCGGGTCGCCGGGGTGGCGACACCCGCCATTGGACGCTTCGAGCCGCGCTCGATTGGAGTTATGAGCTCTTAGATGTGAAGGAACGCGACGCGATCCGGCGGCTCGCCGTGTTCCGTGGCGGGTTCGATGCAGCCGCAGCAGAGGCCGTGGCCAATGCCTCGTGGGATGTGCTCGGCAACCTCGTAAATCAGTCGTTGGTCGAGGTGGATCATGACATCGACGACCCCCGCTTCCGTCTGCTCGAGCCAGTCCGCCAATACGCCTGGAGCCTGGCGAACGCGCCAGAGCAAGAAACGACACAACTGCGGCATGCCAGCTGGGTCGTGGAACTAGCCAAACAGGCGGGCCGCGAAGTGATGCTCCACCCGGCACGGTGGTTGGAGCGGCTCGAGGGCGAGCATCCCAACATCGAAGCGGCCGTCGAATGGTCGCTCGGCCGGTCCGATGATCAGTCGGCTTTACGGATTGTCGGCTATTTGGGTTACTACTGGGTTATGTCCGGGCATGGCGAAGCATTCGGGTGGATCGAACGGGCTCTCGACCGAACCAACCAAGCATCCACTCGCCTCCGCGCCCGCGGCCTGCTGGTGGGAGCGATGCTGCTGCACCGACCGCAGGAGGCTCGTTCTATTCGAACGGTGGAACAAGACTCCCACCTCTTACTCCGGTCGGCGGCGTGGGCTCGCGAGGCGGCCGAAGTCTTTCAAGAAACGGGGCCGCGGGGCAGCGTCGCCTGGGCGTTGTTCTGGGAGGCACGTGCTCTGGCCCAATTCGACGAGGCCTCAGCCAGGACGCAAATTGCCGAGGCCTTGCAGATATTTCGAGACGTGAATGACCCGCTGGGGGTCTGCTGGTGTCTTGCGCGAGCGGCGGCCTTTGCCAAACGTGATCAACGCTGGGCCGATGCGGAGGCCCTCTACAGCGAATCCCTCGAGCTCGGTCGAGGGACGGGTGTTGACCACGCCGTCGGGGATGCACTGTCGCAGCTAGGAAAACTGGCGGGGCGCGCTGGTGACCACCAGCGCGCGGTTGAGCTGACCGGCGAAGCCGTCGTCCACGGACATGCGCACGACCCGTGGCAGCTGTGTATTTCACTCAGCACGTTCGGGCTTGCCCTCTATTCCGCTGGCGACCACGGGGCGCGGCGAAGACAATGATCGAGTCTCTCGATCTCGCGGAGGCACATGGGTTCCACGAGCGACTCGGATCGATCTTCAGAGACATCGCGCTTCTCCTACCTGACGAGTTCCACCACCTAGCTAGGGAGTTGTGGAGCCCGCCACCGGAAGTCTGGTTCGAGGACTGGTGGCCGGACCCGGCATGGGACCTTCGACGTGAGAGGCTCGCTGCCGACTGGGATGGTCGCGGGGAGCCCGATATCCCGGCGCTTCGAGCATCAATCGCCTTGGCTCGCGACGCACTGGAACGGATCTATGAACACGGCCAGCGGGTGGGATTGCGTCCGGGTGAGTGAGTATGTCGAGTTGAACCGCTCGCATTGGAATAGCCGAGTCCCACATCATGTGGTGGGGTACGGCCTCGAACGGTTTCGGACAGACCCCGACCACCTATCGGATGTTGTGCGATTCGATCTCCCGCGGCTCGGCAGCATCGTTGGACTTGACGTCGTGCATCTTCAATGCCACATAGGAACTGACACGCTGTCCCTGGCCCGGCTCGGTGCGCTCAGCGTCACGGGGCTCGACTTCTCGCCGCCTGCACTGGAGGCAGCAGCCCGGTTAGCTCGCGAGTGCGGCGCCACAATCGACTACGTCGAGAGCGAACTCTACGGAGCGATCGGCGTCCTCGGAGCTGGTCGATTCGACCTCGTCTATACCGGCATCGGTGCGTTGTGCTGGCTCCCCGATGTCCGTCGATGGGCCGAGGTCGTGTCGGCGCTTCTGCGTCCAGGTGGTCGCCTCTTCATTCGCGAAGGTCACCCGGTGCTTTGGTCGTTGAGCGATCCGCGTGCGGACGAGCTACTCGTTATCGAGTACCCCTACTTCGAGACCGAAGGTATTCACTTCTCAGAGGAACAGAGCTACATCGCTCATGACGAGCCCTTGGCCTCTCCTGACCTCATCAGCTTCAACCACGGAATCGCCGAGGTGATCACCGCCCTGATGGACGCCGGTATGCATCTCACGGCGATCGAAGAACATGACACCGTACCCTGGAATCCCCTCGATGACGCCATGGCGGACGCGGGTTCTGGTGAATTCCGGCTGCGCAACAATCCCGCCCGGTTGCCTGAGAGGACCGTCCACCACCAGGAGGGACGCCGCGCGTAGGGTTGGGAATTCCGACCGACGACCGCTCCCCGTTCGATGACACGCCCTCCTATGAGGAGCTGAAAGAGGTCGTCGCCTCGTTCGAATTGCTCATCGATGCACAAGGCCGCGGAGATCGCTGAGCTCGAGGCTCGCCAACCTCGAAGAGCGTCTCGGGCGCAACCCGCGCAACTCCTCGATGCCGCCGTCGGCCGAAGGGCTCGCCAAGCCGCCGGTCGCCAAACCGGGCCGAGCGGCGGCGCGCAGGAGCGCCGCCAGGGAAAGCAGCCCGGCACCGAGGGCAAGCACCTCGCCCAGGTCACCGATCCCGACGAGGTGGCGATCCACGCGCCCGGCGGTGTGCCCGGACTGTGGGGCGGACCTGGCCGACGCCGAGGTGGTCGGAGTCGAGCGTCGCCAGGTCTTCGAGTTCCCCGAGATCAGCCCCTACGTGACCGAGCACCACCTGCTGCGCCGGCGGTGTCGATGCGGGTGCGAGATGAAGGCCGAGGCACCGAGAGAGGCGACGGCTCCGGCCTGTTACGGCCCGGGGTGCGGGCCCTGGCCTGCTACCTGGCCGTCCACCAGCACCTGCCCTATGACCGCATGGCCCAGCTGTTCTCCGACGTGCTGGGCATCGAGGTCTCCGTCGGCGCGCTGGCCCAGCCATGGTGGCCGAGGCCGGCGGCGTCCTCGGGCTGTTCATCTCGACGGTCCGCGACCTGCTGCGCGACGCGCCGGCGGTCAACTTCGACGAGACCGGGGCCCGGGTCGAGGGGCAGCCTGCACTGGGTCCACGTCGCCTGCATCGTCGCTCTACACCTTGATCGAGTGCCACAAGCGGCGGGGCACGGTCGCCATGGACGACATGGGCGTGATCGCGAAGATGCGCGGCATCGCCGTCCACGACGGCTGGAAGCCCTACCGCTCCTACGACGTCGCCCACCAGTTGTGCAACGCGCACCACCTCCGCGAGCTCGAAGGGGTGGGCGTGGTGCTGGACCAGGGCTGGGCGAACGAGATGATCGACCTCTTGGTCGAGGCGAAGGAAGCCGTCGAAGCAGGCGAGGGCGGCCGGGTCGTGACCAGCTCGACGACGAGCGCCCTGCACTCGATCCGGGTCCGCTACGGGCATGCTCGTCGCCAAGGGCTGGGCCGCCAACCCCGCGCCCGACGGTCGGCAAGCGCCACGGGGTCCACAAGAAGGCCGCCAACCTTGCTCGTCCGCCTCGACACCCAGCGGGCCGACGTGCTCCGCTTCGCCACCGACTTCGACGCCAGTTGGGACAACAACCAAGCCGAGCGCGATGTCCGGATGGTGAAGCTCCAGCAGAAGATCTCGGGTTCTTGGCGCACCCTGGCCGGTGCCCGCACACTACTGCGCCATCCGCAGCTACATCTCGACCATGCGCAAGCACGACGTCGACGTCCTCGAGGGCCTGTGCGGCTCTTCGAAGGCGAGGTCTGGCTGCCGGCGGGGCCTCTCACCATCTGAGCAGCGGGCACAATGGTGCTCGTGGCACGACGACCTGCGAAACGTTCGCTCCGCCCCGAGGCTGATCCGGCCAAGAATATGATCGACGTGCTGGCCGCGTTCGAATTCGGAGACATACCCGAATCCCTCATGCCGAGCGACGACGACGTCGAGGCGCTCCTCGACGCCCTCATGCTCGGGGCTCTCGACGACTACCTGGACCACATCGCGGCCATCGTCAAGATCCGCCAAGACCTGATCGCCGGCGTCACCAACCTCGTCGCCCAGAGCCTCTTGAACCCCGGTGATCGTGTGCAGTTCAACGAAACCGCCAAGCCCCGCTACCTCGTCGGGCTGGTCGGGGTCATCACCGGCAAAGAGCTGGAACGCTGTGTCGTGCAACTCGACGAGCCGGTGGGTCGCTACACCAACGGAGAGGTCAAGGCGCGAGCCCTTCAACTCAGGCCACTGGGAC
>CAVYDA010000008.1:0-82718 GCA_963767195.1 uncultured Acidimicrobiaceae bacterium
GACCGGGACCTTGTTGGCCCAGGCCACCTTCACCAACGAGACGGCCTCGGGTTGGCAACAGGTCACCTTCTCGAGCCCGGTCGCGGTCACGCCCGGCACCACCTACGTCGTGTCGTACCTGGCGCCCAACGGGCACTACTCGCTCACGTCCAACGGCTTGACCAACCAGGTCAACGCCGCTCCCCTCTACGGCCTGGCCAGCGCCAGCGCGCCCAACGGGAACGGGCTCTTCGTCTACAGCGGCTCGTCGACCTTCCCGACCGGCACCTTCAACGGGAGCAACTACTTCGTCGACCCGGTCTTCTCGACGACACCGAGCTGACCGGTGAGCGGGATCCTCGCGGTTGCGCCGCTGTCATTGGTGATCGACCTGGTCCGGGTGGTCTTCGCCCTGGCCGGTGTCGTCACGGCATGCGCCGCGCTCTACCTGGTCCTGCTGGCGTTCGCCTCGTTCGGACGCCGGTCGGTCGAGGCGGCGCCACCTCGCAGCCGGATCGCCGTGCTGGTACCGGCACACGACGAGGCGGTTCTCGTTGGTCGATGCGTCTCCTCCCTGCGGGAGCAGTCGTACCCGTCGGATCTCTACGAGATCGTGGTGATCGCAGACAACTGCACGGACGACACGGCGGCGCGCGCCGCGGCAGCCGGGGCAACAGTGCTGGTGCGGACCGCCCCCGACGCCCGCGGCAAGGGCCCGGCGTTGCGCTGGGCGATGGACCGCTTGCTCCAGAGCAACCCTGACCTCGACGCCCTCGCCGTGGTCGACGCCGATTCGGTCGCCGACCCGGGCCTGCTCGGTGCGCTGGTCGCCCGCCTCGAGCTGGGTGCACCGGTGGTGCAGGCCGAGTACCTGGGCCGCGACGAGGACCAGTCGATCAGGTCCGAGCTGCGGGCTGCCGCCTTCCTTCTCTTCCACCGGGTGCGATTCGGGGGTCGCGCCGTCCTGGGTCTGCCGTGCCACCTGGTCGGTAACGGAATGCTCTTCAGCCGCGCCGTGCTGGCGGACCATCCCTGGGACGCGTTCACGAGCGCCGAGGACCTCGAGTACTCGGTCGACCTCCGGCTCGCCGGGGTGCGGCCTGTCTACGCCGGTGAGGCCCGGCTGGCCGCACCCGTGGTCGGGCGTGGGCGGGCGGCGCAGGTGCAGCGCCTCCGGTGGGAGGGCGGACGCTTCCACGTGGTCCGAACTCGCCTGCCCCTGCTGTTGGCCGCGGTCTTCGTCCATCGGCGCTGGTCCCTGGTCGACGCTGCCGTCGACCTGGCGGTGCCGCCGCTCGGCCTGCTGGCGGCGGGCTCGCTGCTCGGAGCATTGCTCGGTGTGCTGCTCCTCGCGGCCGGGGTCGCCGACTGGTGGGCGGTGGTGCCGTGGCTGGTCGCCGTGGCCGCCGTGCCCACCTTCGTCGTGGTCGGTCTTGCTGCCGGGCGCGCCCGCGCTCCATGTGGCGGGCACTCTCCGTGGCACCCGCCCTCGTGGTGAGCGAGCTCTGGACCCGTCTCCGACTCCTGAGGGGGCTTCGGGCGACCACCTGGGAGCGCACGGCGCGCCCGGGAGAGGAGTCGGTCGAAGTCGCACCAGCGCGCCTGATGACCGTGCCCCCGGGGAGGACTCCGTGACGACGGCGCTCGCGCCCCAACGCCCGGCGGCTGAGCCCGGCACCCACCAACCGGGCGCCCGTTCCGAGCTCGGCGGGGTGGCGATCGATCCCGTCGACCTCAATCAGGCGGTAGACCGGGCCATGAAGGCTGTCGCCATTGGCGAGTTCGCCCAGATCTGCACGGTCAATCTCGACTTCCTGGTCAACGCCCGGCGCGACCCCGCGACGCGTGCGGTCCTTGCCCGAAGCGAGCTCAACCTGGCCGATGGCGCACCGGTGGTCTGGCTGAGCCGCCTCTTGGGATCTCGACTGCCGGGCCGGGTCGCCGGGTCGGACCTGGTCCCGCGGCTCGCTGCGTCGGCGGCTGCCGCCGGCGCCGGGGTCTTCTTCCTCGGCGGCGAGGACGGCAATGCCGCCGTAGCCGCCGAGCGCCTCGCGGCCCGGTACCCGGGCCTCGTCGTGGCCGGAGTCCACGAACCGGCTCGGGCGGCGCTCGACGACATGGACGACGACGACATCGTTCGCCGTGTGAAGCAGAGCGGCGCCGAGATCCTCCTGGTCGCCCTCGGGCACCCCAAGCAGGACAAGTGGATCGCCCGCAACCGGGACAGGCTCCCGGTCTCGGTCGCCATCGGCGTGGGTTGCACCTTCGACCTGATCGCCGGCCGACGCACCCGAGCCCCGCGTTGGATGCGGCACACCGGCCTCGAGTGGCTGTACAGGCTGGTCCACGAGCCCAGCCGCCTGGGACTCCGCTACTTCGTCGACGGTTGGTGTCTCCTGACGGTCTTCCTTCCGATGACCGTGCACCAACGCCGGCTCAACCAACGCTCAGCGTGACCGGACGGCCGGACTCACCACCGGCCAGGCTCCCGTGAGAATCGACTCGAAAGCAATGCGCTCGAACGATGACGATCTACGGCACGTCGGTGACACTCAGGCTGTCGGTGATCCGAAGCGATTTCGCGCCAGCGGCGGCTGGCGTTGCCTCCGAAACGGCGATCGATTTCTGACTGGCCGAGCCCGGAGACGAGGTGCTGCTGACGGATCTCCTCGCTTTACGGTCGGGCCGATTCTGGGCCGATCCATGGTTGCCGCGATCCACTGGGCCCCGGTGCAGCCTCCCCACTCAACCCTTCAGTCGAGCGGCGCGAAGCGACCATGTCAACACAACCCCAGCAAGTACCAGCGTCTCGAGGCCAATGAGCAGAACGGACGGACCGAGAGCGATATGACCGGTCTCGTTGAACAGCACGAGAAGCTGACGCGTCGGTGGACCATGAGGGATCAAGACCGTAGCCATCCCAAGGATCACACCGAGGAGAACAGACCATGACCTACGGCGAATTATCGGGCGACTACAAAGTGCTCCGAAGGTGACCCCCATGAGGGCGGTGATGGCCTGAGCGCAGAACCCAGCGACGACCTCCTTCAGGGTAGTGCCAGAGGAGATGACCGTTGGCGCAATCATCCCGATCACTCCGAGCGTCACCGCTATCAGCAGGCTGACGCCCAGCTTCGAAATGCGAACTTTGGTCTGACTGCCGGCACCGACTTCTGTGATGTTTTGCTGAATCGGATCCTCGTTGTTCACGACGACGACCGTAAGCCAGGTCGTGACGAAGAGCAGGGCGGCTGCTCCGATGGCATACGAGGGGAGGGCGGAGCCAGTCTGGGCACTGATGATGGCATCGATCGCGGCGAAGCACAGCAGTGGAGCTACCCAGCGCTGCGACCGCAATGTGTCCCTCCCGACGTACCTGGCGAGAGAGATCATTAGGTAGGTCCTGCTCGGAATCGTGTCTGAACCGATCGCACGGACCAGCCGAGATCTATGGCTGCGACCAAAACCTGGTCGACGTGCGATTCGTCCGTGAGTAGGGCCAGAACGCCATCGGATTGTCTGACTCGAACTGACGTCACCCCAGGAATGGCCGCAACCTGCTCTCGGCCCTGTGCGCCCGCGGTGGATGAGAGCTCGATTTCGATCCATTGAGTGCGTGACGATCTCGACATCCGATCGTCGAAGATCTCGACCAGCTGCCCACCGCCGATTCTCAGTTGGCGCACTCCTTCCTGATCTGGGACGGCTTGGTGCGAGCTGATCAATACGGCGGCGCCGCAGGACTGTGCCTCTTCTGTGAAGTCTGCCAAAGCGCCGTGGGCGATCGGGTCGAGCCCACTGAATGGTTCATCCAAAACCAAGAGTCCAACTGGTGCCATGTACGCCTGGGCGATGATGAGCTTCTGGCGGTTTCCCTTTGACAGGGAGTCGATACGTTCGTTGGCGCCGGGTTGAAGATCCAACCGCTCGAGCAGTTCGGCGCTTCGTGCAGCAATGGTGGCCGGATGGAGTCCCTTGATCCTGCCCATGTGAGACAGGTATTCGGTCCCAGTGAACCTTGTCCGTGCGGCCAGCCCCTCTGGCACGTAGCCGATGCGGTCAGGGAGTCTGACGGTGCCGACGTTCGGCCGGCTCACTCCCGCCGCGACCCGGAGGAGTGTTGACTTTCCGGAACCGTTGCCGCCAACGATCACCGTTCTGGATCCGGGCTGAAGGTCGAGATCGATGCCCTCGAGCACCCAGGGACCTCTCCTCGAGAACCGCTTGGTCACGCCAGAGAGGGAGCCGCCCGCGTCTTCCATTGCGTAGTAAGTCTGCCTGGTCCGGCCCCCAGGCGGTGGAGGTCAGGTGTCCGGGTGAGCGGAGGGTGCCCGGGTGGCCAAACCGTGGATGCGCCATCGCTCGGTGGTCGATCCCCGTTGGGTCTTCGACTTGATTTCGGTCGATACCGTCAGAGCTGTCGCTGGCCCCGGTCTTGGTCCCGCCGTTCAGCCGGTGGTAGGGACAAAGGGCGCCGGGAAAACGTGTTGGTGCGCGGATCGGGGTGTTGCAATCATCACGTCGACTGCCTCACACGACGTGTGACAACACCGTTCCACCCTCAGCCAAAAGGCCGGTCATGACGCGACGAGGATTCCAGCCGGCGTTCTGGTGAGAGTAGCGAATCCTACGAGGGCAGAGGATCGGGAATGGCCACGTGCGACGGCCCGCCGTACTTCTGAACGGCAGCCGCCATCGCATAGAACTGCGCCTTCGGCGCGTAGGGCGCGGTGTCGTGGAACATGTCCAAGTCCCCGAAGCCTGAGTAGTTGAGGGAGGTGAACTGGTTGGCGAAGGCAGCGTCGACCTTGATGAGGGCGTTCAAAGCCTTCAGGGTCCAACGATTCACGAAGGTCTTGTCGTTCCCCCATTCGTAGAGGTTGTTGCTGCCGGGATCGAAGTTGTACTCGCTCACTCCCGTGGGGACCGTGGTGCCGTAGTAGGTGCGCTCTTCAGCGAGGACGAAGTTGTAGTTGTACTTCAAGTCCCCCGGCGTCATGTTGAGGCACTGAGCTGTGCTCGTGGCCTTCTCGCAGGGGTAGTCGTGGTAGCTGATGAAGTTCGCTCGCACGCGCGCCGCGCTCGTCTTGGCCAGGAAGTAGGCGATGTCCGACGGGTACGATCCCTGGTGACCGTCAGAACTTTCCGCATACTGCACGGCGGGGCCGCCGAACACCGCGTGCGGGTTGATCGCCCGCAGGCGAGGAATGTCGGCGATCCATCGGTTCGTGAGCTGTGCGATGTTCGTACCGTTGTTTGCGTTGTCGGGCTCGTTGCCGAATTCGTAGATCTTGCACTTCGGTCCGAGCATGGACACCACATGCTCCATCCACCTCAGGTTGCCGGTGCTGCCGAGCATCATCATGCACTGCATCCCGGCGTTCTGAATGGTGGCGATCCGCTGTCGGATAGCGGCATCGGTGTAGTTGGCGTAGGCCCAGGTGCGCATGAGCGTCAGGCCGCCCTGTTGCAACCAGGACTGGACCGATGGGAGGGTGTCGACGTTCGGCGAGGCGTACTCGATGGCGTCGTTGGTGCCGAAGATGTCCGACGAGACAAAGCGGTCCCAGAGCTGGGCCCCCGGGAGCAGCTGCACCGCGGCATTCGACGCGCCGCCAGCCTCGGCTGCAGAACCTCGCGACACGGAGGCTCCTGCTCCGGCCACCGGCGGGCCGGAGATGGAGCTCCGCGCCACGGCGACGGTGGCTGTCGCCAGCCCCGCTACAAGGAGCGTGCTGCAACAAACGGCGAGGACCTTGCTCCGGGTGCTGAACTCACGAAAGTTGGGCAGCAAGGATCACTCCTTCACGGTTGCGCGGGTTCGCGATGCGGAGAGCGGGCTCATGGTAGGGACATTCCGTGTCAATGACCGCGGCACTTTCACCCGCGGTGTTCGTTTTCCAACCATGTCGAACGAACGCTTAGTTGGGCACGCTCGTGTTCGGCGCGATGTTCGGTGCGGGCGACACCTCGACCAGGCCGCGGCCGTCCGGGTCCTCGTGGTGGGCCGCACCGCAGGAGCACAAGAGCGTGCGGTCGAGTCGCAACCCGCAGCGGCACACCCAACCGAGCGACCGGGCCGGGTTCCCCACGACGAGAGCGTGCGCAGGGATCGAACGAGTCACCACCGCGCCGGCACCCACGAACGCGTGCGCGCCGATGGTGACCCCACACACGATGGTGGCGTTGGCCCCGATGGACGAACCGCGCCGTACCAACGTCGACGACAGGCTGTCGGTCGGCTTCTTAATCGCCGCCCGTGGCGTCAGGTCGTTGGTGAAGATGCAGTTGGGACCTAGGAAGACGTCGTCCTCGACGACCACGCCGTCGTAGAGCTGAACGCCGTTCTTCACCGTGACGCGATCGCCCACGCGCACCCGGCCCTCGACGAAGGCATGGTCGCAGATGTTGCAGTCACTCCCGATCGTGGCGCCGTCGAGGATGTGAGCGAAGGCCCAGACGCGCGTACGCGGGCCGACGGTAGACGTCTCGCACAGCGCCTGCGGGTGCACGAAGGGCGCGTCCGCCCCGTCGGTCATCACAATGCGGCGGCCAGCGCCTCGGCCACCCGTTCCTGCTGTCCCGCCGTCAGATGAGGGTGCATCGGCAGGGACAAGATCTCGTCGGCCGCCGCCTCGGCCACCGGAAAGTCCCCCGGCCCATGGCCGAGTCCGGCGAACGCACCCGTCAGATGGATGGGCGTCGGGTAGTGAATGGCGACGGGAATTCCGGCTGCCGCCATCGCGGCCAGGCAGCGGTCCCGCTCGGGTACGCGCACGACGTAGAGGTGCCACACGTGCTCGTTGCCGGCCTGGGTAACCGGAAGCCGCACGCCGGGGAGTCCACTGAGCAACTCGTCGTAGCGGACAGCCGCCCGACGGCGCGCGGCGTTCCATTCGTCCAGGCGCGCCAGCTTCGCCCGGAGGACCACGGCCTGGAGGGTGTCGAGGCGGGAATTGAACCCGAGGGTCGGGTGCTCGTAGCGCGCCCGGCTGCCGTGGTTGCGCAAAGCATCTAGCGCCGTGGCCACGTCGTCGTCGTCGGTCACCACGGCGCCGGCGTCGCCGTACGCGCCGAGGTTCTTCCCGGGGTAGAAACTGAATCCGGCGGCCAGGCTCCAGCTGCCGACCGGTCGGTCATGACGGCGCGCCCCGTGGGCCTGCGCTGCGTCTTCCACGACCGCCAACCCGCCTGATGCCGCCGCCGCTCCGACTTCCTCCATTGGAGCGATCTGACCGTACAGGTGCACCGGCAGCACGGCCCGCGTACGTGCCGTGCAAGCCGCGGCAATCCGCTCAGGGTCGATCAGGAGGTGGACAGGATCACAGTCGACCAGTCGGACCTCTGCTCCGGTTCGCGCAACGGCCTCGGCCGACGCGATGAACGTATTGGCGGGCACGACGACCTCATCGCCTGCTCCCACGCCGGCGGCGCGCAGTGCGATCTCGAGCGCGTCGGTCCCGTTGGCGACACCCAGGGCGTGAGCGCGGCCGCAATAGCCGGCCCAGGCGGACTCGAAGGCGGCCACGTCGGGCCCGTTGACGAAGGCGCAGGCGTCAATGACGCGGCGCATGCCCACCGCCACCTCCTGCTCGATCTCCGCGTGCTGAGACGCCAGGTCGACGAAAGTGACCGCGGGTGCGGATTGGACGGTTGTCATGCGAGCTCCTCCTGTGGTGAGCATTGGGAAAGTGTCGGCGATTCCACGCCGGGCGGGAGCACCGCCACGTGGCGGAGGCGACGCGCCGGAAGCCCGGCCCACACCTCTCCGAAGGGGACGTCGGCGGTGACGCCGGCACCCATCCCGACCAGCGCCCAGGCGCCGATCCGGCAGTGCTCGCGCACAAGGGCGCCGGCACCGATGTACGCGCCCTCGCCGACGGTCACGTCGCCCGCCAGTCGGGCGCCGCTACCAAGCGTGGCGAAGTCGCAAACCACATCGTCGTGGGTGAGGACAACGGACGGCATCACGGTCACGTGGGCCCCGATCTCCACGGCCGTGGTGGCAACGACCCCGGCGAGCACCACGGTGCCCGGCCCGACGCAGGTGGACGGGGGGATGGACGCCGACGGATGCACCACGCTGGCCCAGCGACCGGGCGGCGAGCCGAGGCGGTCGACGATGCGGCGCTTCCAGGTGAAGTTCGAGGGGTTGCCAATGGTGACCACCGCCCCAGCCGACGGGTGTCGCGCGAGGTCGTCGACTCGGCCGACGACGGGGACACCGTCGACGTGGCGTTGCTGCAGCGCCGGGTCGTCGTCGAGGAAGCCCACGACGTCCCAAGTGGGCCGGACCGAGTTGCAGGCCCGGATCGCCTCGAGCGTCTCCCGGCCGAAGCCGCCGGCCCCGATGAGGAGGAGTGGGCGCGCCGACACCGTCTCAGCTCCCGAGTTGACGCCGGACGGCATGGATGACCCGGTCCTGGTCCTCGAGCGTCATGGTGTGGTACAGCGGCAGGATCACCGAGTGGTCGGTGAGGCGCTCGGTCACAGGCAGCGGGCCGTGCGGATGCCCCGCGTAGGCGGGCTCGCGGTGGGCGGCCATGATGCCGCGACGAGCAGAGATACCCTCGCGGCCGAGGGCTTCGAGCAGCTCGTTCCGCCCAATCGGCGAGTCGGACGGCAACAACAGCCAATAGGACTGGAAGTTGCTCGTGCCGTGAGCCGGATCGGCGGCGGTGACGACGCCCGGGAGATCCGCGAAGGCCTCGGAGTACCGTTGCGCCAATTGGCGGCGGCGTTCCACCATCGCCGGAAGGCGGCCCAGCTGGACCAGGCCGATAGCTGCCTGTACGTCAGTCATGCGGAAGTTGAAGCCCGTCTCTACATAGTGCTCCAGAACGGGTACCCCGCTGCGGTGGCGCTCGGCGGCCGAGACGCTCATGCCGTGCTCGCGCAGGCGCCGAGCCCGTTCGGACCCCTCGGGCGACTCGCAGAGAAGCATGCCGCCCTCGCCGGTCGTCACGAGCTTGCGTGGGTGGAACGAATATGTCGCCAGCTCGGCGTCGGCGCCAACCGGCCGGCCGGCGTACGTGGATCCGAGAGCGCACGCGGCGTCCTCGATCACGTCGATCTCGCGCTCCCGGCACAGGCGTGTGATGGCGTCGACATCCGCGGGCGCGCCACCCTGGTGCACCACGATGACCGCCCGGGTCGCCGCGGTGATCACGCTCTCGACCGTTTCGGCGGTGAGGTTCTGCGTGGACTGCTCCACGTCGGCGAACACCGGAGTGGCCCCCACATAGCGCGGGGCGTTCGCGGTGGCGATGAAGGAAAGCGAGGGAACCACCACCTCGTCTCCCGGTCCGAGGCCCGCGAGCACCATGGCCAGGTGCAGTGCAGTGGTGCACGACGAGGTGGCCACAGCGTGACCCGCGCTCAGGTGCGCGGCGAAGGCCGCCTCGAACTCGGCCACGCGCGGGCCCTGCGCAACCCAACCCGACCGCACGGCCTCGGCCGCGGCATCCGCCTCCTCGGTGCCGAGCCAGGGCTTCATCACCGGGATCACGGGACGGTCACCCGGTCCCGCTCCGGGATCGGCTGCGAGGGCGGTCGACATGTCGGGGGTCACCACGGGCGCCGGTTCCCGCGCGCGTGCGTATCGTCGGAAAAGATCATTGGGCCACCACCAGGGTCTTCGTGCAGCGTCCGCTGCTCGGTCCGGTCTACTGCTCGGTCCGTCGGGTCCGCTTATCCTACCGATGACACGAGTCCTCCGGCGGTCGCCCCCGTACTTAAGATTCACTTAAGGTGAAGATAACTCACCGCTAAAACAGGCTAGTCTTGCGGGCATGTACTACTCAGGCGGTCAGCTCCCCAGACAACGGTGGTCACGATGAACGGCGTCACGCTCAGCGGCACCCGCGTGCTCGTCACCGGCGGCGCCGGAACCATCGGTTCTACCATCGTCGACCAGCTCCTGGAGCGTGACGTGGCCGAGGTCGTCGTGCTCGACAACTTCGTCCGGGGCCGTCGAGACAACCTGACGGCTGCGCTCGGGACAGGGCGGGTCGAGGTGGTCGAGGGCGACATCCGGGACCGGGCGCTCCTGGCTCGGCTCATGGGCGGCACCGACGTGGTCTTCCACCAGGCGGCGATCCGCATCACCCAGTGTGCCGAGGAGCCGCGGGCGGCACTCGAGGTCATGGTCGACGGGACCTTCGACGTCTTGGAGGCCGCGGTGGAGGCCAAGGTGCGCAAGGTGGTGGCGGCGTCGTCCGCCTCCGTCTACGGCCTGGCCGATACCTTCCCCACCGTTGAGGACCACCATCCCTGGCACAACCGGACCTTCTACGGCGCCGCCAAAGCGTTCAACGAGGGCATGCTCCGCAGCTTCGCCGAGATGTACGGCCTGACGTATGTCGCCCTGCGCTACTTCAACGTCTACGGCCCTCGCATGGACATTCACGGCGTGTACACCGAAGTTCTCGTCCGGTGGATCGAGCGAATCGCCGACGGCAAGGCACCGCTGATCCTCGGCGACGGCAAACAGACGATGGACTTCGTCTACGTCGACGACGTGGCGCGTTCGAACATCCTGGCCGCCGAAGCGGACGTCACGGACCAGTCCTTCAACGTGGCCCGCGGCGTCGAGGTGAGCATCAACGACCTGGCCGATGCGCTCTTGAAGGTGATGGGGTCCGACCTCGCTCCCGAGTACGGCCCCGAGCGATCGGTCAACGCCGTTCCCCGCCGCCTGGCCGAGACCGGCCGGGCCGCGGAGCAGCTCGGCTTCGTCGCCCGCGTAGACCTCCACGAAGGCCTGGAACGCCTCGTCGCGTGGTGGCGACAGTCGTACCTGGCACCCTGAGCGACCCAGACCCACGCCCACACTCACTGCCCCTGGGAGCACCGCTCCCGCGACGACCTTGACTACTCGAGTTGGAACCGTGAAGAGAACGTTCGGCCACACCTCATATGGCGAAGATCCTGGCGATGCGACCCGACCTGAGCGGTCGGTCCGGATCGGTCGACCGGGCGAAGAGGTGGACGAGGGGACGCAGCACCCGGTCCCACGTCTTGGTGATGACCGTGATCCGTCGGGCAAGAGAGGCTCGGTCGACGAGCGCCGGCAATGGTTGGACGACCTGGGCGCAGCCTTCGTCGGTTCCACTCGATTCGCGACGGCGATCGTCGAGGGCGAGCCCGGGCTGGGCAAGAGCGCGATGCTCGACGCAGCCGCCCGCGCCGCGCACCGGGAGGGATTCCTCGTCCTGCAGGCGCGATGCAGCGAACTCGAGTCCACCTACGACTACGCGGTGGCACGCCGACTGCTCGACCTCGCCCGGCTCGAGGCCGCAACTGCTTTCGAACATCTGTCGGAACGGCCGTCCGGCGGACCCGGCCCGACGGCTCTGCCGGGAGTGGGGCTCCCCGGTGATCGCAGTGGGGCTGTTCCACGGATGGATGGGGCGAGCTCGGTCAGCGGGCTCCACGCCGAACTCTCGCGCCTGGCCCTGTTGCGGCCGGTCGTCGTCGTGGTGGACGACCTCCATTGGTGCGACGCCCCGTCGTCGGCGGCCCTGGTCTACTTGGCTCGGCGGACGATGCCCGGGCAGATACTGCTGGTCGCGGCCACCTCACCGCACAGCGAACGGCATGAGACCGGCGTGGCTGACGATCTCATGGCCGAACCCAACACCCGCTCCCTCCACCTGCGACCGCTCCCGGCCGAGCGAGTGTCGCGACTCGTCCACGAACAGGTCCCCCAACCGCCGACTGCCCTTATTGAGGCTTGTCAGTCAGCGACCGGAGGTAACCCCTTCTTGCTGCTGGCCCTCCTGGCCGAGCTGCGTCGGCACCCCATGCCCGACAATGACGCGTACGCGAGCACCATCGCCGCCCTGGCGCCGCGCGTGGTGGCCCGGTCCGTCCGCAGGCGGCTCGCCGCGGTGCCCGCCCACTGGCTTCGCATTCTGCAGGTGACCGCTCTCCTCGGCCAGGCCGCCGACATGGCGTCCGTGGCTCAGCTCGCCGAAGTCGAGCCCGAGGAGGTCGTGCCCGCGGTCGACGCAATGGTCGACCTCTCGCTACTGCGCCGCGACGATGTCTTCCGGTTCCGCTACCCGCTCGAGCGTTCGACGGTGTACGCGGAGATGCCGCCAGCGATCCGGGCCCAGGCGCACGCCCGCGCAGCCAGGGTGTTGGCCAGCCGACAATCCAGCCCCGAAGACGTGGCGCGGCACCTGGTTCTCACCGAGCCGGCCGGGGACTCGTGGGCGATTCAGCAGCTCGAGGGATGCGCCGAAGAGCTCTTGGCCACAGGGCAGGAGGAACTGGCCGTGCGCTGCCTGCGACGCGTGCTGCGAGAGCACCTCGACGACGACGCCCGCGGCCGTCTGCTCATTGCGGCGGCGGCCGCCGAGTCACGCGTGGTGGCCGCGTCCGCAGGGCTCCCGTACCTGCGGACGGCAGTCGAGCTCGAGGCCGATGCCCAGGCCCTGGCCGTCTCCGCCCTCGACCTGGGCCGCGCCCTCCCCGAGGGCGCCGAGCGCGCCGAGTTGGCGGCGCTGCTGCCTACGATCGCCGGACGGCTCGAACTCTATGACCGCGATACCGAGGAGGTCCGGCTTCGCCTCGCTCTGGCCGCGGCTGCCGAGCAGCGGCTCCCCGACGCGGCGAGCGGCGCGGATCCTCGAAGAACTCCTCGGTGGGCGCCGGGTCGGAGGGAACCGGTTGGAGCGCCAAGCTCTGGCCCAGCTGTCCACCGTTCACGCCAACGACGCTCTTCGCTGGAACGCGGATGCCGTGGCCGAGCTGGCCCAGCAGCTGGTCGACAACGACAACCTCGCCGTGGCCGAGCCCATCGACGTCAGGCTCTGGGCCCGCGCCCTCACCACGCTCGCCCTGGCCGGTCAGATCACGACTGCCGCCAATCTGGCGCGGCGGGCCCAGGCGGTCGCCGCGGCGCATGGCGAGGAGTCAGCCTTTCTCGAGCTGACAAGCGTGCTGGCGTACGCGTATCTGCTCCAGGGTTCTCTGGAGCTGGCCGAAGAAGAGTGCCGTCGAATTCAGCCGTCGGACGAGACGCCGGGTACACACGACTCCTCGGGAGTGTCGGAGGCCGCCCATCGGGCTCGGGCCGTCCTGGCCGCAGTCCTCGAAGAACGCGGTCGCGGGGACGACGCGTCTCGCCTCCTCGAGGGTGGATCGATCCCCCGGACGATTCCGGGTCTGGCCATGCTCGAGCTCAGGGGCACGTTGCGCGTCGAAGCGGGTCAACTCGAATCGGGGCTGACGGACCTCCGCGAGGCGGCCCAACGGGCGCGGCAATGGGAGATCGACAACCCCGCGGTCAGTAACTGGCGCGCCGCGCTGGCGGGAGCCCTGCACCGCACAGGCCTGGAGCGCGAGGCCTGGGAACTGTCCCAGGAGCAGATCTCGAGCGCCCGCGCCTTCGGCGCCGCCTGGTCGTTGGGCGCCGCGCTGCGGACGGCCGCGACTGTGGCGCCGCCCGCGGAGCGCCTTTCTCTGCTCACCGAGGCGGTGGAAGTCCTCGAAGAATCCGGGGCCGCCTTGGAGCTCGCGCACGCGCTCGTCGAGCTCGGCGCGTTCCTCGTCGCCCAGGGCGACGACAAGGAGGCGGCGCGCAAGGTGCTGCGCCGGGGAGCCGATGCGGCTTTCGGCTGCAGCGCCACGCCGCTGGTAAACCGAGCGGTCGGGCTTCTCCGCTCGACTGGGGCACGGCCCCGACGGGTGGCCTTGACCGGGACAGGCGCCCTCACGCCGATGGAACGCCGGGCGGCCGAGCTGGCCCATGCCGGACACGCCAATGCCGAAATCGCCAAGATTCTCTTCGTCAACAACAAGACGGTCGAGGCACACCTTTCGCGCGTGTACCGCAAGCTCCGCATCCGGTCCCGCCGCCAGCTGCCGAGCAGCCTTGCTCGTGTCCGGGATGAGGAGAGCGAGCTCGAGCCAACCGGATCGGACGGCAGTCCCTAGACCTATGCAGAAGTCTGGTCCGCCGGATCACCCAGAAATAGCGGTCTTGCTGGCCACACTCACGACCTCATCGGCACAGCGATACCCGCTGCGCAAGGCACCCTCGACGTAGCCCTGGAAGTTGACGGAGGTGTGCTCGCCCGCGAAGTGCAAGCTTCCCTCCTGCTGCCCCTGGATCCCGTTGAACCCCGTGTACTGACCCACTTTGAGATAGGAGTAGGCGCCGAGGGCGTGGGGTTCACCCGGTGACCAGACGTAGTAGGCACGCCCGTCGTAGTTTGCAATGACGCCCGGAAAGAGCTGATCGAATTCCTGCAGGTAGTCCTGCACCATCGCGGCCGGCGGTTGACCGGCCGCCGCGGTCAGCCCGTAGCGAGCGCCCCAGCCTGCGGCGAGGTTCCCGCCCGGCAGGGCGGCAAGGATGCCCGCCTCACCCGGTTGGGTCACGGTCGGGTCCCACGCGCCCTGGACGACGCCGTCGCAGTAGGCGTTGCCCGTCGCGTGATCGGCGTTCCACACCCGCGTCCTGCATTGGACGAAGAATTTGGAATTGCTGCCGAGCGGCTCCTCGTTGATCGCCTGCCGGTGCAAGGGCGGGATCGCCGCCCGCGAGAGGTCGACCAGCCGCAGCGTCGTGAACGGCAGCGCCAAGATCACATGGTCGGCGACGACGTCAGAGGTCGACCAGTCGCTCTGGAACGTGCACACGGTGGTCCCATCGCTGACCGAGCGGACTGCCACGAGCTGCCGCCCCAGCTGGACCGTCCCTTCGGGGAGACGCTGAAGCACTCCGGAGATAAGGAGATCGGTGCCTCCGTGAATGTGCCACTTCTCGTTCGCGCCGCCGAGTGCGGGCACCCGCCTCGGCTGAAAGCCATTGGCCTTACTGGCGTCCTGGCCCAACAGATAGACGAGGTTGAGCGACGACTGCTCGTCGGACGGTCCGCCGAACTCGTCGAGAACGGCCGCGATGCACACCTCGCCGAAGTCCGATGCGGTGCCGCCGGGCACGTAGGTCTCGATCCACTCGGTCACCGACATCTGGTCGAAGCGCCGGCCACCCGCGTTGTTCGCGTTGTAGAGCTGGGGCCAGGGTGCGGTCGTGAAGGCCGCCTCGTGGAACAACTGCCACCCCCAGTCGTACCACTGCTCGTTCAGCGCCGCTTGCGGCCACGGTTGGCCGTCGAAACGGAAGGTCTCCAGACCGCGATGCGTGCCGGCCGGGTAGTCGTTCGTGTTGTCGAGCGTCAAGCCGAAACTGGCCGCCAGGGCCAACGTAGCCGTGTGCTCGGGGTTTATGAACTCGGCGTGCTCCTCGACGATTTGTCCGTCGTCGAAGTACCCCCGCAGCGTCCGGATCCGCCCTCCTGCGACCGTGTCCGCGTCGTAGACCGTGCTTCGCAGCCCGTGGTCCACCCACAGTCGGTAGGCGCACCCGAGGCCGGCGATCCCCGCGCCGACGATGACGACCCGCGGGTCGCTCCGGCTGGACCGCGACCTGTGGCGCGGTGCCACCGCAGCGGGAACGGCGGCCGCGAACACGCCTGCGGCGCCGAACAATTGGCGCCGCGAGATTCTGGGCTCCAGCGCTTCGTCTGCTTCGTCGACGCCGCAACCGACCCGGCGCGCATAGCCGGAAACCGCCTGCGCTCGGCGGATCGCCGCCCCCGCCCCGCTCGATCCCCAGGTCCGCAATTCCCGACCCTCCGTGCTCTCAACCTCGTCCGACCTCGAACGAGGTCGCGGGCGCGGCGCGTGCCGTCCCGGCCCGCCCCACCATATGACTCCTGCGGCCGACCGTGCGGGCGCCTACGGGGAAACGACACGCACCGCCGACGGAGAAGTGGAGTGTCGGGAACTGCCCAGAACACCCGCTACGTTCTGTGCGGTCGACGCGACCTGCGTCATCCTGATCCCCACGTGGACCGGTTTGGTCGTGCCGGAGACGAGGCTTCCGATCCCGAGCTGCCCGCTCTTGTTGTCTCCCCACGACCAGAGTCGGCCTGCGCGGTCGATCGCGTAGCTGGCGTAACCCCCGGAGCTGACGCTGGCGAAGGTCACCCCCCGGGGCACGTCGACGCGCAACGGGAGACTGGAACCAACTCTCGTGCCGTCGCCCAACTGACCTCGGTCGTTGTCACCCCAGGCCCACACCGAGTCGTTGGCCAGAATGGCGACGGTCTGTCCGTTCTTCGGTCCGCTGCCCCCCTGGAATACCTGTCGCACCGTTGCCGGCAGCGCCACCCGCACCGGCACAGCGCTGTCAGCAGTGGTTCCGTTGCCGAGCTGTCCGGCGGCGTTGTAGCCCCAGTCGTAGTAGGCGCCGTTGCTCATGAGCGCTCCCGAACCCTCCCACGAGGAGGTGAGCGCGGTTACGCGACCAGTGCCCGGAAGGCCGACAACGGGGACCGGCGTCGTGCTGTTCGCAGTAGTGCCGGTGCCGAGGACGCCATACTCGCCCGACCCGCAGGCGTACACCTTTCCTCCCGAAGAGAACAGCGAGTGTGTCCGCGCCCCGGTGGCAAGCGTGACGTGACTCAATGGGAGCTCCTGGGGACGGAGCTCTGTGAGGCCGGACAAACAGAGGTCTCCGAATGCGTTGAGACCCCATCCCCAGACGTGGCCATGCGAGTCAATGGCCAACGCACCGTCGAAGGGCATCGGATCGGCCAGTGAGACGATCCGGACACCCGCAGGGAACTCGACCTTGACCGCTCGGGTGGAGTACGCGGGCTGCTTCCCGTTGCCAAGCTCGCCGTAGCTGGCCACCCCCCAGGCGAACGCCGCGCCGCTCGAGGTCAACGCATAGCCATCGGAGTTGGACGTGGCGATCTGCACGACCCGCCCGGTGATTCCGGAGACCGGAGTCGGACGATTGAGCTGGAGTTGCCTGATGGCGCCACGATTGCCCACCACGCCCCACCGGTACACGACCGTGCGTACAGGCGGCTGGGAACCTGCGCTGCCGGAACCGCTCGCGGTGAGGAGCAGAACCGAGAGGGCGACCAGAACCGACGCACTCAGGGACCGTCGGTGTCTGGCGGTGACAGCGACCGGCATCTTCGAAGTATCGAACCCCGGAACCAAACTGTCAACTCAGTTTACAGTTTGCTAACATCTCGCGCATGGTTCCGGGCACATCTCCCGCGGATACCGATACCGAAGCTGTCGATGGGACGCTGCCTTCACCGCTCGGCCTCGGGGCAGCTCTGCGTCGTGCCTGGCTCGGCTATCAGCGCCAACTCGACACCGCAATGGCCGAAGCCGGGTTCGGCGAACGAAGATTTCCCGACGCAAGGGTGCTCCGGATGTGCACGGGTGAGGCCGGAGCAACGATCTCTGCCATCGGACGCGAGCTCGGCATCACCCGTCAGGGCGCGACCAAGGTCGTGGTGCATCTCCGAGATGGTGGCTACGTTGCGGTCGCCGACTCGGCCACCAGCAAGAGGGAAAAATCGGTCAAGCTCACCACGCGCGGGATCGATTACCTCCGGGCTCAACACGCAGCAGCTCGTGCGATCGAGGACGAGCTGAGGGCCGCTCTCGGAGAAGCCGGGTTCTCCGCACTCTTCGCCTTGCTGGACGCGCTGAACGACGGTGACGGGGAACGAATGCGCGGCGTACCTTCGGCGTTCGACGAGAAACTGAGCGACCCGACCTCGCTCTTCAACGTGAGGCAATGGTGAGATCGCTCATTGGGCCGCGCCGAGTCGGAGAGTCTCGACGGACAGGTCAAGCTCGGCCGCTCTCTGCAGGATGGAGAGCATCCAACTGTGCGCCTCGTGCGAGAGGTCCCCCCCCCGGGGGTTACTGCGCTGTCGGCACTCAGGTGGCCCCCCACAAAGAACGCGGGAGGCGCAGGGGGTCGTCGATCACCGCGCTCTCAGCATCGAAGACCATGGTCGGGCGAGCGTCGAGCGTGAAGGAAGACCACCCAGGATCGCCCTCGGTTACGAAGCCCACCCACGCCCGGTGCATGAGGTCTGCGATGTCCTGGGGCGGGTTGGACCCGAGAGTGGCCTCCACACCCGGCGCGTCAAGATTGTCGAACGCAAAAGGGATGTCCACGCAATGGGCCGCGCCAAGCAGGTCGCCCATAGCCGGCGAGCGTCGAGCAAATTGATAGAAGTACGTACGGCCCTCGGCGCCGGCGCGTGCATCGCACAGCCCTTCGGTGGGTACCCGGAACATCCGATCGGTCAAGGCTTGGCCGAGAATCTCCGCGCCCGTTGCGTCCGGCCGGGCGCCGCGATAGGCCCTGGCCTCATCGAGAGAGAGCCCTGTCCTCTGAAGCGCCCGAAGCGCGGCATCGTCATCGACGGCACTTGCCGAAAGACCGAACACCATGTTGAACTCCTCGGTCGTCGTGCCGGTCAGGAGGTCGCACGAAGTTCCCGCTCCGGCACGAACGGCGTCGAGCGGATCGCACGGAATGATGTCTCTGTCGACGCAGGGAGCCAGCGGCAGCATCCCCCGCCCACCGCCCGCGAACGCCTGGAGGTCCGTGGAAGCACCCGGGCTTCTGGGCATGAGACGCGCCTGCGCCTCGAGGAGCCGCTCAATGGGCACCTCGCTGAGGGCATGGCGGGTGAGCGGTAACCCGAGAGTCTCGGCCGCGGCGCGGGCGGTCGCGTCCGCTTGCTCGGCCGTCCCGACATGGGCCACGGGTCCGCTCATGCAGATGGTTCGTCGTAGCAGCCCACGTGCCCGGGGCATGGTCAGGAGGAGCACGGCCGCCATTCCTCCCGCGGACTGTCCGGCCACCGTCACCCTGGCCGGGTCACCCCCGAACGCCTCGATGTTGCGCTGCACCCACTCCAGGGCGGCCAGCCAATCGAGGACGCCGCGGTTGACTCCCCCGTCCTCAACCGCGAGAAATCCCTCGATCCCCAAGCGGTAGTTGATGCTCACCAGCACGACCCCGTCACGGGCGAAGCGCTCACCCCGATACCACGGGCTGGCGTTGCAACCGGAGAAGAACCCTCCGCCATGGATCCACACCAGAACCGGCAGGCCCGAATTGCCGGGGTCTGGTGTGAACACGTTGAGGTTGAGGCAATTGTCCCCCTGGACCAGGGGCTCGGGGATCAGCGTGAACTCCTGGTGGGGTTGGAGGGCCGTAGCTCCATAGGCGAGGGCATCTCGGGTCCCCTCCCAGCGCTCCGGAGGTTGCGGCGGGGCGAACCGACCCTCACCCATCGGCGGCGCCGCGTAGGGGATCCCGAGGAACGCGACGGCACCCTTCGCGACCTCGCCCCGGATCTTCCCCTGTTCGGTATTGACGTCGGTTTCCATCGCTTCCCTCCCTCTTGTTCGATCTGCTCGTCCTCGTTCGACGTGCGCGCGCGTTGTGGTCGGCATTCCGCTCCATGCGACGCTCTTCCGACCTGGCGGCTGGGGGAACGCTAGAGCGCCGTCGTCGCCCGGAGCCGGATCTCGCGCGACGACGTGCCGACAAGAATCTCCGCGTCGCCGCACTCGATCTCCCAGCGGCTCTCGTGATCGTCCCAGTGACGAAAGGCCTGTTCGGAGAGGCCCAGGCGCACCCGCGTGGTCTCGCCCGGGTCCAACCACACCTTTTCGAACGCCTTCAGCTCCTTGTCGGGCCGCTCCACGCGGGACCCCGGTCGGCGCACGTACACCTGGACAACGTCGGCTCCTCGACGGTGGCCGATGTTGGTGACGTCGACCTCCACAACCACGTCCCTCCCGCTGCGCTCGAGACCGAGGTTCTCGTAGGTGAATGTCGTGTAGGACAGGCCATGGCCAAAACAGAAGCGCGGCACGACATCTCTCGTGTCGTAGTGGCGGTACCCGACGTACATCCCTTCGCCGTAGTGCAAGGTCTGTCCATCCCCTGGATAAAAGGGGAAAGCGGGGGTGTCCTCCAAGCGCACCGGGAATGTGGTGGGGAGCCGTCCGGAGGCGTCCACGTCCCCGAAGAGCACGTCGGCAATGGCCGCGGCCCCCTCCTGCCCGGAGTACCAGACCTGCACGATCCCGTCCACGTCGTCAGCCCACGGCATCTCGACCGGCGCGCCACTGTTGACGACCACGATGGTGCGCGGGTTGGCCGCGACAACCGCGCTCACGAGCGCGTCCTGTTCGCCGGGCAACCGCAGAGTGGTCCTGTCCTTACCCTCGGTCTCCCAGCGGGAATCGGTGCCCACGACTACCAGCGCGACGTCGCCAGCCCGAGCCGCGTCTGTTGCGTCCGCGAGGGCGCTATCGGACGGCCGGAACGATGCGCCAAAGGAGACAGCGGCTATAGGGAGGTCGACACTCTCCGCACGGAAGTCGACCGTCAGCGTGTAGGGGACGCCCTCGACCAACTCGATCTCGGCCCTGACCTCTTCGGTGGCCAAGCCGAAGAAGTCCTCACCTTGTAAGGCGTCGACGGTGTCAAGAAGCAGCACGTCGTCGAGGGAAAGACGAGCGACGCCTAAGGCGACCAGACCGAAATCCCATGGACCGGTCCTATCCGGGGTGAACACCGTCGTGGCCACGGCGCGGAACCGCCCCGCGGAGAGGCTCGGGTGCGGCGAGCCGAGCCACACCAATCGTGACACCGTGAAGACGTCTTGATGGATCGCGCTCCGCGTCGGGACTGTCCCCAGCGAAGTACTCGACTGCGATGCCCGCGCCACCATCCTTTGTCTGCAAGCCCGATGGCCCAAGCGGGCGGACGGTTCCCGGGATGGTGCAGCCGGGTTCGAAATTGACGTCCATAGTGCCGGCGCGAGCCGCGATGGCCTGGAGAGGCGAGCGCTCGTACGGAAGAGTCACCTCGGCCGAGCCACCTCCCTGAGGGCACAGCCTCGCTGCCGCCGGTCCGGCCACGGCCAACCGGGTGATCGCATTCGGGTCCAAGGGGAGTAGGGAGGACGCGTTCTTCAGAAGGACGATGCCGGCCGCGGCGGCTTGTCGCGCCAGTCCGGACCGCTCCTCTGTGGAGCGGCGCGCGGGCGGGGCGACCGAACTGAGCCGCCGCAGGACGCGCAGCATCCGATCGGCTGCGTCGCGCACGGCATCGGCGCTCACTGTTCCCTGTGCCACAGCGTCGACCAAGTGCTGGCCCAGGAAAGAGGCGGGGCCGGGCATCTCGAGGTCCAGCCCCGCGCCGAGAGCGTCTGTACTACGCGTCCCGAACCAGTCCGACACCACTGCGCCCTCGAAGCCCCAATCCTCCTTGAGTACGCGGACGAGAAGGTCCCGATTCTCACTGCAGAACCGTCCATGGAGCTTGTTGTACGCCGCCATCACCATACAGACACCGGCCTCGCGGACGGCCGCCTCAAACGGTGCCAGGTAGAGCTCGCGCAGAGGGCGCTCGTCGACCTCCACGTCGATCGACATACGCTCCAGCTCTTGATCGTTGCAGACGAAGTGCTTGATGGCGCAGCCGACACCGCGGCTTTGCACGCCCCGCACATAGGCCACGGCCATAACGGCGCTCAGCAGCGGGTCCTCGGAGAAACACTCGAAGTTACGCCCACCGACTGGGTGACGCTGGAGGTTGACCGTGGGAGCGAGTAACACGCGAGCGCTCTTGTCGAGCGCCTCATCCCCGAGTACTTCTCCGATCAGCTGCACAAGATGGCGGTCCCAGGTCGCAGCCAGCGCGGTCGCCGATGGCATGCAGGCGGAGACCTCGCCCCAACGCACGCCGCGCGCTCCATTGGGTCCGTCGGTCACATGGACTCCCTCGAGGCCCAGGGCTCTTGCGCCCCCTGTCTGCCACCAACCCACGCCGACTGTCAGGGCCGCCTGATCCACGAGGCTCAGCCGCGCGGCGCTCTCACCGCGACGGCGACGTCCGGAATCGTCCTCTACGTTTACCTCCGACATGGCGTCCCCTCCGAGATCCCGCTTGGTCGACTGCCTGGCACCCGGCCGATGAACAGGTAGATGCTAGGAGTGACCCTTACACGTGTCAACAGAGAGAAGTCGCGACGAGTGCGATGTCAGGTCGCCAGCCTCATGTGCCGTCCCCGTGTCCTCGGGACACCTAGGCGGACTCCCGGGTGATCACCGTCGGCACGCCTATCGTCCCGTTCGGTCGCCGGTGTCCCTTGAGCATCATGAGCAGATAATCGGCGATCTGACCCCCGATGTCACCCAAGTCCATCGTCGTCAACGAGGGCTGTGTCAACCCGGCGAAGTGGAGGTTGTCGCAGCCCATTACGGCGACCTCGTCGGGTACTCCAATACCCGCGTCCCGCAGCACCTGGAGCACGATCAACGCGTACTCGTCGTTGTAGGCGAACACCGCGTCGACGCCGGGCTTCCTGTTCACGGCGGCGAGGATCGCGCCTCGTGCCGCGTCGACGTCCATCGGCAGCTTGAGCGTGCGCAGGCATCGTTTGTCGAGCACTCCGCGGATCCCATTGAGACGTTCGGCACCGATATCCCCCAATCGTGGGTCGTCGGGGACGATGGCCAGCAAACGTCTGCGACCTCGCCGGGCGAAGTACGTCGCGGCGACCTCACCGACCGTTTCCTGCGAGTACAGAAGACGGGCGATCGACTTTCCCGGACCTTCCCCGACGGCGAGCACACAGCGGGTGCCGTTCAACTCCAGCGTTTTGGCGATCCGGGGCGACAGCAAGACACCTGGCGCGACAACTGCTACCGGTTGGATGCGATCGCAGGCACGACTGAAGGCCGTGGGTGACGGCGTGCCCGTGAAGTCGATGAGCGGTGTGTAGCCCGCCGCGGCCACGCTGCGGGTGAGGTTGTCAATCACCTGCGCCAGCAGAGGCCCCGGCGTAGCCCCCACCATGACAATGAGAACGATGTCGTTCTCTTTCGTCTTCAGCATCCGGGCATGCTGGTCCGGTATGTAGTGCAGTTCCTCGACGGCCTTCCAGACCCGTTTCTGCACCGCGGGAGAGATTCGCTGTCGGGTCACGTCATTGAGGACGTAGCTCACCGTCGCCCGCGAAACCCCGGCGGCACGTGCCACGTCGTGGCTGGTCGGGCGACGCTTGGGTACCACGACTCCTCCTCTCCGACCCGAAGGCGAATGACCCGGACCGGCCTATATTGACACGAGTAAGTAGCAGAAGTACGGTGTCACCCGCTCTCCTCCGGCCACCTCATCCGGTCGCACGTAAGAAGCGAGGTGAGCGCCGGTACGGCAGAGCAGGAGGGAGGGGCGGGTGAGGGTGCGAAGTAGTTTCGCGTTGCGAACGTGGCCTGACCACCGGTGGCGCATCGAGCACGGGCCTCGGTGGACATGACGTACTTGCTCCGGCAGGTCGGCTTCTACTTGTTGAAAGCGTGGGTCGCCATCACCGTCAACTCGTCCCTACCACGCCTCATGCCCTGCAACCCCCTCGACCCATTCCAAGCACGCTACCGCGGCGACCACCGCGGCCTACGACCAACGGAACCCGCCATGACGGAAAGGGGGCACGACATGCGCAGATCGCTCACGGTGGCTGTCGCCGCTCTGATGGCGATCACGGGCCTCGTCCTCGTGGCTCCGGGCGTCGCAGACGGCGTCGCGAACGACCGATCCGGCCAAGGGGTCACCCCCACGAGCATCAAGCTCGGGATCACGTATCTCGACGCGGCTGCCATCAAGAACGTCGTCAATATCGATCCCGGTAACTACCAGGTCGCGTATACCGCGCTCATCCATCAGATGAACGCCAAGGGAGGGATCAACGGGCGCAAGATCGTACCGGTGTTCGAACCTATCGATCCGATCGGGACGGCGCCGGCGGCCACCGCCTGCACGGCCCTCACCGAGGACGACAAGGTGTTCGCCGTCATCGGGTTCTTCCAGCCGGCCGACACCGCTTGCTATGTCGACACCCACGACACGCCGATTCTCGGCGCAACGCTGACCAATTCTGAGTCGGCGCAGGCCAAGGCTCCATGGTTCAACAATGTCATCTCTGACAACGATCTCATCCCAAAGGAGATGCTGGCCTTTGACCAACAGGGTGTTTTCACCAAGAAGAAGGTCGCGGTAGTGGGAGACACATCCGATAGAACCGAGATCGGACTCCTGCTTCCGGAGCTCAAGAGGCTCAAGGTCAACGTGATACAAACCGCAATCAACAGCGTTCCGGACACCGACCAAGCGGCGACAAACTCGGAGTATGCCACCATCGCCCAGAAATTCCAGGCTGCCGGCGCGAACGTGGTCATTGCTGTCGGGGACGCCGGGGTCAGTTGGCCCAAAGCACTCCATGCCAACCAGAGCTCGTACCTGCCGAGGTTGATCGTGCCGGACAGCGCCGACCTCGCGACCGTCGTGTCCAACAAGGCGAATTACACCGGCGCCGAGCTCAAGAGTGCGTTGACCGCTGGCGGCACTCCGTCGCCCGCGGTTGAGTGGAACGATCCGGCGATGCGACGTTGCGTCGCCACCGTCCACGCGGCCGAGCCGAACGCAGTGATCAACAACCCCGTGACCGCGACCGCGTCCACTCCGGTGACATGGAACGCCCCCGAGAACGCGTGCCAGGAGTTGGCGCTGTTCGAGGACATTGTCAAGGCCGCCGGCAAGACGCTGAACAACACCACCTTCAACCGGGGCGGGGAATCGCTGACGCATGTCACGCTTCCCGGTGGGGGCGGGAGCTACGACTTCGGGCCAGGGCACCGCGATGGGGACGGTCCGGTGACCATCTTCGAATGGAACACCGCCGCGCAGAAGCTAGAGGCGAAAACCACGGTCGGCTAGAGCGAATGGACAGGCGCCGCTGCGGCAATACGGGAATCGGGGAGTGCGATTATGCCCTCGCCGAGGCCCCCGGCGAGCTCGAATGACGACGTGGGCGGCGTGACCTGAATCTCCGGTACATATCGTCCGGCAAAAGCCTGCTGTAGTTGCTGCAGCTGGACCCTGCTCACCACCAAGACAGAGCGATGGGGGGTGAGTCGCTACTCCGTCGGCCGAGTGGCGATCCCGGTCGGCTCTCGTCCAGCCATCACCCAGCCGACCAGCGAAGC
The DNA here is from genome assembly GCA_963767195.1 of uncultured Acidimicrobiaceae bacterium. GTDB lineage: Bacteria > Actinomycetota > Acidimicrobiia > Acidimicrobiales > RAAP-2 > Bog-473. The sequence goes on from CAVYDA010000008.1 coordinate 24,892, forward strand.
AACAATCGGCATGGCGATCACGATCAGAAAGAGATTGTTCCAGGGTACGTGATTGATGATGTCCGACAAGCCACCTTCCAACGAGTTCGAGTGGAACCATCCGGCCAGTCCGACATAGGCGGCCAGCGTGCCGAGCAGCGCTCCGAGAAACGCGAGGCCGCCGGCGGTGACCGCCGTCAGGGTGCGACGGGTGCGAGAGCTCGCCCCGGTGGCTGTCAGTGCACGCAATTCGCTCGCCGTCTCGCTGCGGATAAGGCCCACGCTCATCGCAAGTATGCCGAGGGCGAGCGCGATGCCGAACAAGGTGGCCCAGTTCACGATCTCGGCCGAGCTTGGCTCGTCGTTCTTCGACTCGATGCTCAGGTCGTTTGTGGCCGCCTTCGATTGGGCGTTCAAGATTTGGGCAGTGGTGATCGGACTGCTCGCTCGGAGTATCCAGCCGTCGAGGCTGCTATCGCTCGCGACGTGCAGCCGCTGCAGCGCATGCTCCGTGATCACCGTGTTCGGTGCCGACGTGCCCGCGGGCAACTGGTCCTCTTCTTGGATGACCGGGTGGGCCACAGTCGATCCGGTTTGACCAGAATTCGTGTTCCCGGGACCAGGACCGCCGCCGTTGGGGGTGATCACTAGACCGCCGCCCTTCGCCCCACCGGTCGTCAGCTCCACGTCCGATCCCGACAGCCCCGGCCGAGAGCTGAGGATATCGACGTTGGCGGGAATGGACGAAGGATTGATGCCATAGGCCCTCAGGAGTGCGGGCGTCGCGACGTAGATCGAGCCACTCCACTGACGGCCCGAGCTGCTGGGGTTCTGCAGGTTGACGGAGGGATTGTCGAGTTCGATGACGTCCGCAGCGCCGACGGAAGACGCGATGGAGTGGACGGCGGCCTCCTGCGACTGAGTGCTCGGCGGCAGGCTCGTCCCGTTGCTCTCTGGGACGTTGCCGTTTTGGCCGCTGGAGCTCCATACCGCCAGCTCGTTCGACGCCAGGTTCGGCCCGGCGTAGTCGAATACGTTGCTGTAGCGGGCCACGGCAACGGCGCAAATGACGACCGCGATCAACACGCCGACACTGATGGCGGACAGGGCCGAACCGGACCGGGCCCGGTACCGCGAGAGGTCGCGCAGGGCCAAACGGACGGCGATCGGAGCGTTCCGTCCTACCCGCGCCAGCAGCGCGAGGAAGAACGGTGCCACGAGGATGATCCCCGCGATCAGCGCAATGAATCCAGGCACCAGCCACTTCACACCTGCGCCTGCGTGCCCCGCGCCAGAAAGGGAGAACATGAAGAACCCGATGACGAGCGCGATCACGCCGGGAACGAACGAGCGGTGGATCTGGCGCGGCGGCGCGGGACGCCCGGCCAGGGCACTGACCACCGGGACACGGGTGATGGCGCGGGCGGGGTGACCGGCGGCGAAGAACGTCGCAACGACGGCGAGCACCATGGAGGGCACAATCACAATCCACGGCAAGGCGAACACCGCAATGAGGTGGTGCGCGCTCTGTTCGTTGTGCGGACGGTAGGCCAACCAGATCACCAGACCCAGCGCGAAGCCCGCCACCGCACCGACAGCGCCCACGATGACGCCGTTGGCCCGCAGCACGAGCCGGACGTTGCGATCCGTCGCACCCATCGACTCGAGCATCCCGAGGGCACGCAGCCGGCGCTGCGCCAGCACTGTGAAGCCGCCGACAGACACCAGTGCGATCAGCAGCATGCCGACCGTCGCCAGGGCCAGCACGATGGTCTCAGGGTTGAGCAGGTTGTTGTTGGCGGCGGCGGCCGAGGCCGGCGTCGAGACGTTGGATCCGATACGTCCCGGGTCCACACCCGGTGCGTCGAACAGCGCGTTGATCTGCGTCGGGTGCGCCACCTGGCCCGGGGGGACCAGTGCGAACTCATCGAGCAGACTCTGGGGATTTTGCACAATGCCGACGACCGTCTTGCCGCCGAGGGGCCAGGTGTCACCCACGGTCAGGTTGAGCTCGGACGCCAGTGCGGGGGTGAGGGCGATCTGGTGCGGCCCCGTCGGGTAGTGCCCGGAGAGCAGTTCGAGCATCGGCCTGCCGTAGGGGCCATTCGGTTCCTGGGAACGAAGTTGGTACGTCTGGGAGCTGCCGGGGACGTTGAAGGCCTCGTCCTCTATGACCTGGACGCGGCCGAAGCGGTGCTCTAGCGCGGCGATCTGAGCGGCCACCGAGTGCAGATTCAGGGGCTGCTTCCCCGTGTTCGTGAAGGTAGCCAGATCCTGCGCCGTGCCGAATCCGGCGTTGGCTGGTGGCGGCGTGTTGACCGCGACGGAGGCGCCGACCACGACGGCCGCAACGGCGACGATGACGAGGAGCAGGATGAGCAGCTGTTGCCGCCACTCGCGCTTGAAGAGGCGCCAGGCCCAGCGGATCATGGCCCGACGAGCCGGCACTCCGCCGGTGGTCGCCTCGGGGACCGACCCGGTGGCCGGCCGTTCCAGAACGCCGACGCTCATGAGTTCGGGAGGTCGGCGAGGACCGCTTCGGGGCTCTCGGCCGGGAACGTCTGGTCGACGACGCGGCCGTCGCGCAAGAAGATCACGCGGTCGGCCCACGAGGCCAACTGCGCGTCGTGGGTCACCACGACGGCCGCCATGCCTCCGCGACAAGCCGCGAGGATCATGCGCATGACGCCTTCGGCGTTCGTGGAGTCGAGCGCGCCAGAGGGTTCGTCGGCTAGGAGTAGCTGTCTCCCGCCCACCACGGCCCGGGCGATGGCGACCCGCTGGCGTTCCCCGCCCGATAGCTGGTCGGGGAAGTGCGACGCCCGGTCCTTCAGCCCGAAGTCGTCGAGCGACTCGAGCGCCGCCGCTTGGGCCTTGCGGGCCGAGATACCGTCGAGCTCGAGCGGGAGGGAGACGTTCTCCACCGCGCTCAAACCAGCCAGGAGGTTGTAGTCCTGGAAGACATACCCGATGGACTGGCGACGTAGCCGCGCCTTGCCGTTGCGTGACAAGGACGACAGGGGACGGCCGCCGACGTAGACCTCACCGCTTGTCGGCTCTTCGAGGCTGCCGGCGATGGTCAAGAGCGTGCTCTTGCCCGAGCCGCTCGCGCCCATGACAGCCACGAGAGACCCGGCGTCGACCGAGAGATCGACGCGCTGGATGGCGTGAACCTCTGCGGCCCCCTCTCCGTAGATCTTCGAGATGTCGCGTAGTTCGAGGTAGCTCACTGGGGGGCTCCTACCTTGCGCCGGCTCTTGGGAAGGGCGAACGACTGCGTGGCCGGCGCGTCCACGCCCGCAGCTGCTCGCTTCAGACGGCCTTCGGCCGAGTCCAGCCACCTGATCAGCGAGTCGAGCCTGAACAGCTCGGCGTCGACGACCAGGGCGAAGTTGAGGTCGAACCGGGACTCGTCCTCCTTCAGCCGCGTCCACTGCTGCATGAGCTCAACGAGGTAGCGCCGATGTACCTGCACGACCTCGCGGACGTCGACGCCCGGCAGCTCCAGAGCGACCAGGACCTTGATCACGAGCTCGTCTCGGGGTGGGGAGGAGAGATCGGGCGGGGTTCGCAGCCACTTGGCCAGCTCCGCCTCGCCCTCCTCGGTGATATGAAAACCCTTCTGGGGACCCTCGGCGGCGGAGTCCTCGGACTCGACGAGTCCGTCCCGCTCGAGGCGTTGGAGGGTCGTGTACACCTGCCCGACGTTGAGCGGCCACACCTCGCCGGTCCGAGCCTCGAATTCCTGCCGCAACTGCAGACCGTACTTGGGGCCTTCGCTGAGCAGGGCTAACAGAGCGTGTCGGACACTCATGGTCTCTCGTTTCGACGTAGCATACCGAGTATCCTACCCCATAAACCGTGACTTGCCAAGAGGCATCGACCATGGCGCTGCGTTTTCTCGCGGTGAGCTCAGCGAGGCCGACCGAAAAAGGCGCGCGCTGAGGCTCTGTCAAGCTCTCCGCTCACCGTGGCCGGAAACCTTCACAAGCCCGTCGGCGTGATGGGTGAGTGAAACACCGTTGCGAGTCAGAGCACCGGGCGGGGGGCGGTCTGAGCCCGTGACCACGCGACCGAAGTCAACTCAGCGCACGGTCGAGGTTGAGGGCGGCGTTGATCAGGGCCAGATGGGTAAGGGCTTGAGGGAAGTTTCCCCGTTGCTCTCCGGTCTGGCCAATCTGTTCGGCGTACAACCCGAGATGATTGGCGTAGGTGAGCATCTTTTCGAACGCGATTCTTGCTTCGTCGAGCCGGCCGGCACCCGTCAAGGCCTGGACATACCAGAACGAACACACGGTAAAGGTTCCTTCTTGGCCCCGCAGCCCGTCCGGACTGGCTGCCGGGTCGTAGCGATAGACCAAGGAGTCCGAGACCAACGTCGCGTTGAGCTGGTCCAGAGTGGAAAGCCACTTCGGATCAGTGGGGGCAATGATCTTGACGAGCGGCATCATGAGGACCGAGGCATCGAGCACGTTGCTGCCCTCGTGTTGAACGAAGGCTTGGCGCTCGGCCGACCAGCCGGCCTGCATGACCGCCGAGTAGATCTCGTCGCGGACACGGCACCAGCGCACCTGATCGGCGGGCAGGCCCCGGTGAACGGCCATGCGGATGGCCCGTTCGACCGCAACCCAACACATCAGCCGGGAGTACAAGAATTTCTGGCGGCCACCGCGCGTCTCCCAAATCCCTTCATCGGGCTGGTCCCAGTTGTCGCAGACCCAGTCCGTTCTTTCCCGGATTCCTTCCCACTGGTCCGAGGAGAGCGGTTGCGCCCACTTGTTGTAGAGATAGACCGAGTCCATGAGCTCGCCGTAAATGTCGAGTTGTAGTTGGCGAGCCGCGTCGTTCCCGACCCGTACCGGAGCCGAGCCTCGGTAACCCTCGAGATCTGGCAGCTCGCGCTCCGCCAGATCCATCCGTCCGTCGATCCCGTACATCACCTGCAGTGGTCCACTTGGGCTGCCGTCCGGAACAGAGCACTGGGTCAGAAAGTTCATGAAAGCCGTCGCCTCGCCGTCGAACCCGAGCTGCAGCAACGCGTGGACGCAGAACGCCGCGTCGCGTATCCCTACGTAGCGGTAGTCCCAGTTCCGCTCTCCTCCGATCTGTTCTGGGAGGCTGGTCGTGGGGGCGGCGACGATCGCACCGGTGGGAGCGTACGTCAACAGTTTGAGCGTCAAGGCGGACCGATGGACGACCTCTCGCCATCTCCCCCGATAGCGCGAGCCGGAGAGCCAGTCCCACCAGAAGCGCACCGTCGCCATCATCTGATCGAGCGCCTCCTCCTTTTCCCAAACCCTGAACGTGGTCGTCGAAGAGCCGACCTGCTCGAGGGAGAAGACGGCTACCCCACCCTCTTCCAAAGCGAACTCGGTGACCGCGTCGCGCTCGTCGACCACCAAGGGCTCTGTCGAACCGAGATAGAGCGAAAGATCAGGCGAAGTGAAGAGCACACCGTCCTGCACCGCCGAAACGTCATGGGGGTGAGAGCCGTAGTTGAACCGGGGCGCGGCCCGCATGCGAAACGGCATGGTGCCTCGGACGCACTGCACACGGCGAACAAGACGCTGTAGACCACCCGTCGAGGGGTCCCGAACGGGCATGTAGTCCTGAATCTCGCCGACTCCCTGTTCGGCGAAGAACCTCGTGATGAGCACGTTCGTGTCGGGAAGGTAGAACTGTCTTGTCCGGGCGGGGATGGCCGCCTCGAGCGCGAAGAAGCCGCCTTTTCTCGCGTCGAGCAGCGAGCCGAAGACGCTCGGCGAATCGAAAGCGGGGCAGCAGAACCAATCGATGGTCCCGTCCGTCCCGACAAGGGCGACGCTGTGGAGGTCCCCGACGAGACCGTGATCGGCGATCGGCAGGTACTCACCAGCCGACTCCTGACGAGGGTTTGGCAATCCGACCTCCACCACGCAGCGACCGGAAGATCCTCAGCGGTGGTAACTACCGTGGCGGAACTCGTCAACGAGAGCCGGCCGGGTGGGAACCCAACCGAATTCAGATCGGGCCCTGGTCGCGGTCGTGCTTTGACTGAGCAGCAGGACTTCGGCGAAATAGTCCCCAAGGCGGGCGCGCGCTTCCTCATCAGAACCAGGGACTGCACCCGGAGCGCCCGCGGCGACCGCCGCGGCCTCGGTGAGATCGGCCACGGTCGGATTCTCTCCGTTTCCCACGACGTAGTACCCCTGGGCGGAGTCGCCTTCGAGCACCCGTCGGAAGAAGTCCGCCAAGTCTGCGACATGGACGGTCGACCAGTGCTGTTGTCCGGTGCCGAGCATGATCAGGTTGCCCGTGGAGTCTCGGGGCGAGCCGAGGAGCAGCCCGGGGACTCCGCCGCCGCCGTCGCCGTAGGCGATGCTCGACACGATCACCACGCCTCGCATGCCGCCGCGTCCAGCACTCGGCGTTCGATCGGCGCCTTCCACGACACCATCGCGGGCGCCTCGATCGGCGAGTCCTCGGTGATCGCTGAGTTCGCACCGTAGATCCACAGGCCGCTGATGTGGAGATATGGCTTGCCAGTCTCGTCGAATGCCTGAATCGCCGCGTCCACAACCGCGGAATCAAGGTCGGCGCTCGTGGCATCCCCTGGGCTGGCCGTATGGATGGCGCCGTCCGCGTCGCTGAGCGCCTTGAGGACGGCGGGTCGATCGTACAGATCGACGACAGCCGGGATAGCGCCTCGGGCCGCAACGGCTTCGGATTGGGTTTCGTCACGAACAAGTGCGGTCACGTTGTGCCCCTGAGCGAGCAGCTCCGCGAGGATGTGAGATCCGACGAACCCCGTTGCTCCGGTGAGTGCCACTCTCATGTCGGTTGCCTCCTGGCTTGTGGTCCCGAGGACGAGGGCACGAACAGTTGGTGTGACTTCCGGTCATTCGACACGGGCTCGGTCACCCTCAACTTAAAGGCTGGCCTGGAGGCCGAGCAGAAACGTCGGTGACCCCGTTCTCCGTTTACTTGCGTTGTCAAGCACTCTACGGATGATGACTTGTCTTGTCAAGTGAGTCTCCGGAGCTTCTTTCAAGTCAAACGTGCGTGAACGTGCTCGGGTGCGGAGTCTCAGAGGTGACCCCACAGAGGTATTTACTTGACAGCGCAAGTGAGGAGTTAGCATCCAGGAGTGACGCGAGCTGCGCCGGGCGGTGACGATGATCCGGACGTGAATTGGCTCACGGGCGAGGAGCTCGACTCCTGGCTGTCTTTGGTCCGACTCATGACCTGGCTTCCCTGGTTGATCGACAAGCAACTGCAACGCGATTCCCGGCTCGGGATGGTCGACTATCAGGTCATGGCCATGCTCTCGAAGAGTCCTCGGCGGACAATGCGGCTCAGCTCGCTGGCGGAGGTGACCAATTCGTCGTTGTCGCGGCTCTCGCGTGTGGTCACACGCCTCGAGAACCGGGGATTGGTTCGGCGCGAACCCGATTCGACGGACGGGCGCTTCACCAAAGCAGTTCTCACCGAAGATGGATTTCACACGCTTGCTGAGGCCGCTCCTCGCCATGTCGCACAAGTGCGTTCCCTCGTGATCGACGTCCTGTCGCCGGAGCAACTGCGCCGGCTTGGTCGTGACGCCGACCGCATCATGGCGCGGATCGACACATCCGAGATCAACTAGCCCGTCCCGCATGTCTCTCTGCCCTCTCATGGACCTCCGGGATGTGCCGGCCCCGCACACCGGAGTACTGAGCTACGGACTCCCGACTGCCGGCCGCCGTTCTCGGGACCAACACGACCATGCCGTTCACCGTTCGGGATCCGGCGAGTGTGATGGCCTCACGGGCCTCGCCCTCTGGAATGCCAGCCGCCAGAAACGCCTTGCACCGATGAGGTTTTCACTGTTCGGCGGACAGATAACGCAAGGCTTATCCGGAGGAGCGCTCAGGCGGCCCACGGAAGTGGCCAGGGCTGTAGCGTTTTGGGATTCGGCGCTACCGCACCTGAGATGACTGTCCGTGTCGTCCGCGGCGCGTCCCAAGCTCTCGCCGTTGGCTCTCCCTCTACTGAAGACTCGGAGCACAAGATGAACTTTCAGGGTGTCGTGATGAACGTGGCGGATCTCAATCGATCGATTGACTTCTATCGCGAGGTGCTCGATTTCAGGTTGCTGTCCCAAAAAGAGCAACTGGCGGCGGTGAGTGCGCCGGGAAGCGAAAGAGTTCAGGTCATCGTGTTGCGGGCGTTCGGGAGCAGTCCCGCAGGCGGAGCTCGCCACGTCGGTCTGCGAGCCTTCGTGTTGGAAGTCGAGTCGGCCGAGCAACTGGAGCGGATCGCCAGCGAGTTGGCCTCCCGAAAACTTCTCGTCAGCCGTCGTGATCACAGCGAGTGGACTGCAGTGGTAGGCCGAGACCCGGACGGCGCGGCCGTGGTCGTCGCATGCGTTTCCGGCGAAGGGCAGATTACCGAGAACAGCTGGAGAACTCTGGACGACTTTCTTTACGGAATCGGCGAGTAGGCGAACTCGGAGGCGTCCACAGATGGTCATCTCGTTCAACCCGAGCAACCCGACTCCGCGAACCGAAGTCGCCGTCTTGCGACGGCCGGGCACTTGACGGGTGGCTCTGGCTGGGCTGAGCTGCCACATGAGTGCGGCAAGTCCGGGAGGTTCCCGGCTCAACGCCAAGAGGTGCGATTCGATGGACCGTGACGCCATAACTGACAGGTATGAGATCACTGAAGTGTTGATTCGATATGCACAGGCGATTGACTCGAAGGACTGGGCGCTGTGGAAGTCCACGTTCACTGCTGATGCTCACATCGATTTCACGTCGGGAGGAGGAATTGCAGGCGATCGCGATGCGGTCGCGAAATTGGCTTCAGGATTATCTTTCGATGGTCCCGAAGACCCAACATTTCATTTCGAACATCGACATCGCTCTAGCGGGAGACGAGGCTCAGGTTACCGCGCTGTTCTTCAATCCCGCTTCTGTCTCCGGAGCCCGACACCTCTCCTTTCGAAGCGGGTCGTATCGCCACGAGTTCGTTCGCACCGACGATGGGTGGAAGAGTCGAAGCTTCGTCGAACACGTTGAATTCTCCCTTCGCTAAAGTTCGACTGACCCGGACGCCGCCCGCACTCGCTGAGAGAGATTTTCCCGTCGGCACACCGGCACTCCCCCACTCAAAAGACCTCGGTCGGCAGGAGGTCGGCCTCCTCTACGGCGTGTGCATCCGCGGTCGGCAGCTGCGGATGCACGTTGATGAGCACTCCGGCGATGATTGCCGCCAGGACGAAGATCCCAGCCACCCAGGCACTGGCCGTGGCGTATCCGTGCACCGTTGCCTTCGCCTGCACATCACCGCCTCGCGGATGAGTGGCCAGGTATGTCGCCGTGGCGGCGGCAGCGATCGTGTTGAGCAGTGCGGTCCCGATGGAGGCCCCGATCTGCTGCGACGTGTTCGTCATGGCCGAGGTCACTCCGACGTCTTTGGGCTCCGCGTTCTGGGTGGCCGTGCTGATGCATGGCACGATGGCGAGCCCCAAGCCGAGACCAAGGAGGATCTCGCTCGGGAGGACGTGCATCACATAGGACGCGTCGGGCGTCAGGGTCGTGAAAAGCGCGGCGCCGACGGCCGCCAGCAGGAGTCCGGGCACCACGAGCAGCCGGGTCCGCACGTGCGGCATCAGGCGGCTGGCTAATTGCGTTGCGGCCAACCCGTTGAGGGCAAGCAGGGGGAGGAACGCCACACCCGTCATGAGGGGCGAGTAGTGCTTGACCGTCTGCAGGAGATAGGTGAGGAACAGGAAGGTGCCGAACATCCCCGTGACAGCCAGCAGGATGGTCAGGAACGACCCGGCGCGGTTCCTATTCTTCAGCACGCGCAGCGGGAGGAGCGGATTCGGCCCCTTGCTCTGCCAAAGGATGAAGGCGGTCAGCAGCACTCCGGCGAGGACGAGGGCGACGATGACGTTGGTGGCTCCCCACCCACTCGTGCCTGCTTCACCCAGCCCGTAGACGAGAGCAACCAGGCCACCGCAGCCGAGGACCACCCCGAGTACGTCGAGCCGGACGCCGTGCACCCTCTGGCGCTCGGGAATCACGGTGAAGGCTCCAAGGAGGACCAGTGCGGCGATGGGCAGGTTGACGTAGAGGCACCAGCGCCAGTCGGCGTATTCGGTCAGGAATCCCCCGAGGATGAGTCCGAACGCCGAGCCGGCAATGGCGATGGTCGCGTATATCCCGAAGGCCCGACCTCGCTCCCGCGGGTCGGTGAAGGTCGACGTCAGGAGGGACAACACCGAGGGGGCCAGGAGGGCGCCGAACAGACCCTGCAGCCCGCGGGCACCGATCAGCATCAGGGTGGTCTGAGCGGCACCCCCGAGGGCTGAGGCCAGCGCGAAACCCAGGACCCCGGTCATCAGCGTGCGCTTCGGGCCGAAGATGTCGCTGATGCGTCCACCGAGCAGGAGGAAACCCCCGAAGGCCAGCGTGTACGCCGTCACGACCCACTGCCGATCGGTGTTCGAGAACCCCAGAGCGTGCTGTGCTGACGGCAGCGCGATGATCATGATCGTCGAATCGAGCACCACCATGAGCTGGGCGCCTGCGATGACCACCAGGATCCACCAGTGAGCCCGGGAGACCCCTGGGGAGTCGGTGTCACGTCTGGCATCCTGCAGAGTGGTCATGGGTTCACCCCGGTGGACCTCGCCGCCGACGATGGATTGCGATCGGAGAGAAACCGGTCGACCTCGTTCTGACTGAGCGGACGGTGCGTCAACGCGCCGTCCGCCGGTCGCATTCCCCCGATCAAGAGATCGAGATGCCGCCTCCATGCCTCCGGGGCGTTGGTGCCGGTGGTCTCGAGCACGCCCCGCATCGACCACATCACGAGCGAGAGATCCGTGCTCGTCAGATCCGAGCGGATCCGACCGTGCGCCTGCGCGTCGGAAAGGAGCCCAGCGATCAGGTCTCGCGCCGCCTTGACGAGGTGATGGTCGGTGTTCCAGAGCTTGGGAAGGCATCCCAAATGCTCCGCTTGATACGAGCTCGACGCCTCCAAGAAGTGTTCGAGCCCGGTGCCGTCCGGCCAATCCACCGCCTCGCGGGCCATGGCGATCGTCGCTTCGAGAACCTCTGATACCAGCGCCTCGATGAGGGCGTCCTTGGAAGCGAACCGTCGGTACAGCGTGCCCATGCCCACGCCCGCCACCCGGGCGACGTCGGCCACGCTCGCCTCGAGCCCTTTCTGCTCGAAGACCTGACCCGCGGCCGCCAGAAGTCGCTCCCGGTTCTTCAACGCGTCACTGCGCATCGGTCGGCTCACGACGGTGGCGTTCGACTCAGTTCGCCCAGCCGATGGGCTTCTATCCGGAGATTTCACTCCGGTTACGGTACGCGAAGCGGAGTGATCTGTCCACTTAGCGCGGTCGGGTTGGCGGCGCTTCGAGCTCACCTCGAATCTTCCTCGACGAGCCAGAGATGGAAATGAGCCACTCGCTCCATCAGCGCCAGGAAGTAGACGCGCTCGACTCCAGTGGCCGCCTTGACCGCCGGAACGAGCCGATGGAGCAGAGAACCGAACTCGTCACTCTGGTGGGCGTCATCTCACCGAAGTCCAACAGATGTGGCCTGGACTCGACGATGACCGTTCCCGCGCTGGACGATTTCAGCGGGGCGTGCTCGACGAAAAGGTGCTCATCTTCGACGATGTAGCCACCTGGCATAGGGGCGTCCAAGCGCTCTGACCGTTCTCGTCGTCGGACTCGGATGAGGCATCTCCCGATATTCGGCCCGTCGTGCGCTCGCACCAGGCCCGGATTGCCGATGGTGGCGGGATTGCGCCGGGTCGGTATCAGCTTTGCACATGCGTCTGGTATCCGGTCTCGGATCTCGAGTTCTATTTGTTGTCCAGAGTTTCTCAAAGCTTAGGATTGTGGACTACAAAGAGGAAGGTGATGAATGTTGATCGTGCGAGGCGACGCTCAGACCATGCCGTCGGAACTGAACAAGGCGGCCACTGGCGAAGTGTGGTTCGATCCGATCCTTCCCAAGACCGACGGCGTGGACGTCGGTACAGTCGCGTTCTCGCCGAAGGGGAGGACGGTCTGGCATAAGCACGAGCACGGGCAACTGCTCCAGATCACCTCTGGTTACGGTTTCGTCTGCAAGGAGGGCGAGGTGCCACAGCGGGTACGCGCCGGCGACACCGTATGGATCGCGCCCAATGAGCCGCACTGGCACGGCGCCACCTCGACCACGCTGATGTCCCACACGACGACCACCATCGGCGCGACCGAGTTCCACGATGCGGTGACGGAGACGGACTACGCCGCGGCAAACGCCATCCCGCACGCCTAGCACAACGCGATTTTGAAGACACCGACTCAGAGCGCAGTCGTGGAGCCTTGACTGTGTCGCGGCGCGCCTCGAGAGCGACTATGGACGTTCAGCCGTTTCGGTCGGGTCATCCCGCGCCGATAGTTCGAACAACATTGGTGCCGAGTCTCTCCTCCCACCATTGAACCGGCACAATCCGCAGAGCAAGTTCCAAGGTGGTCCGGTCGAGTTCCTCCGCGAGCTGAGTGATGACAACCATTCGGTCGGCCAGCCAATCGCCCCCGAGCATGAGCGATGGCCGAAGGCAAGCGCCGTTGAACGCGAGGTCGACCGGGCTGACGCGGATTGTGGAGGCCACAGCCGTGGGTTCATGGGCAACGTCCATTGGCTGACCGCACCGATCCCCGCATCGTGCGAACAACCCAAGCTTGTCGCGGGGCGATTGTGGAGCTCGCCTCGCAGCGGCCCATCTCACAGATCACGGTCGCCGACCTGGCCGAACGCGCCAACGTGACCAGGGCGACCTTCTACAACCACTACGCCAGCCCGTTGGAGCTGCTCATCCACGTACTTGTCGCCGACCTAGAAGTCGCCCACCTCGACGAGGAGGAACGTCGGTCCGAGGGCCGCCTCGCGGCGGCGGAGATGCTGCGCCTTTCGATTGTCGATGTCGCGGATCACATCGAGCGCTTCGATGCCGTCTATCGGCAGGCCGTGCACGACCCAGCCGACGGTGGGGTCTACGAAGCCCTGGTGCGGCATTTCACCGACTACGCACTGGCGTTCATCGCTCGTTCTACCCACCCGGACCTACCGGATTCCAACCACCAGGTCATCGCCCAGTTCGTCGCGCACGGATTCGCTGGCGCCATCAGGACATGGCTTAGCGACATCTCAGTTACGAAAGGGGACCTGGTAGACGCCGCCCTTGCCTGTGCACCGGTCTGGTGGAGCTGAACGGAGACCGTGTCTCTCCCGAGTCTTGAGGGCCGCGCCGTTGCTTCGGCTGGCAGACAGGCAATTCACCGACAACCCACTCGTACTCGAACGATATGGCTTGGAATTGGTTTCTCGGGGCCAGAGTCGACCTTCCCCGTACTGGCCTCGGACGTTGACGCAAGTGAACTCAAGCCACCTCGTTGGAGCACCAAGCCTGCAACCACGGCGCCGGCAACGAAGATCAAAGCGGACCACAAGAACGCCACCGTGTAGCTATGGAGCAGCGCCGCCTGTATGTTGGCGGGGGTCGCGGCGCGACCAATCAAGTAGGACGTAGCAGCACTGGCGGCCAGCGTGTTCAGCAGAGCCGTGCCGATGGATCCTCCCACCTGTTGGGCCGTGTTGAGAGTGGCCGATCCCACGCCAGCGTCCTCGGGTGCCAAACCGAGGGTGCCCGTGCTGAAGGCGGGGGCGACGCTCAGCCCGAACCCGATTCCCAACACGATGAGATAGGGCAGGACGTGGGAGACGTAGGAGGAGTGCAGCCCAACCAGGTGAAGTCCGAACAGGGCTGCGGCGCTCACGAGCAACCCGACCGGCACAATGGGCTTAGGTCCGAATCGCGGCAACAGATACTGATTCGACACCTGAGCCATCGCGGCCAACGCAGCCACCAGGGGGAGGAACGCGATTCCGCTCTTCACAGGGCTGAACCCCAACGTGCCCTGTAGGTAGTACGTCAAGAACAGGAACACGCCGAATATCCCGACGCTGGCGAACAACATCGCAGTCATGGATCCGCCTCGGGTGCGGTTGAGCACGACCCGAGGTGGCAGCAACGGGTGCTTCGCTCTGGTTTCAAAAAAGGCGAACGCAGCAAGCAGGACGACACCCGCCACGAGGAAACCAATTGTGAAGTGATTGCTCCACGACGTGGTTTCGGCGTGCGAGAAACCGAACACGAGCGAGAACAGGCCGCCGGCCACCAGAAATAGCCCGGGCAGGTCCAACGGGTCGTGATCAGCACCCTCGTCCGTCTTCAACCAAAGCAGGGCGCCGACGATGGCGCTGGCAGCAAACACGAGGTTGACGAAGAGCGTCCACCGCCACGATGCGTACGAAGTGAGGATGCCGCCGAGCAGAAGTCCCAGCGCGCCGCCCGCGCCGGCGATGGCGCCGTAGATTCCGAAGGCCCGCCCACGCTCGCCCGGATCAGTGAAGGTGGTTGTCAACAGGGCCAGCACCGACGGCGCGAGCAGGGCCCCGAACGCGCCCTGGACCGTCCGGGCGCCGACGAGCATCGCGAAGTTGACAGACGCACCACCGATGGCAGAGGCCACGGCAAAGCCGACGAGTCCAGTGATGAGCGCCCGCTTGCGTCCTACCATGTCCCCGATACGGCCGCCGAGGAGGAGCAGGCTCCCGAACGCAAGCGAGTACGCGGTGACGATCCACTGGCGATCTGCGTTGGAGAAATGCAGATCGTGCTGAGCGCTGGGGAGAGCAATGTTTACGATGGTGCCGTCGAGAATGACCATCAACTGGGCAATCCCCAGCACACCCAGAATCCACCACCGTCGGTTGTAGTTGCCGACGTCAACAGGGACCCCGGTGTCATCCCCATGCTCCAACGTCATCAATGTGGTCATCGGATACTCCGGTCCCTCCTGAAGCGAGAACCTACCTCTCCGATCAAGCGGACTTCAGCAGGCGGGTCGTAAGTACGATGTCGACAACGTCGGGGACCGTCTCGACGCGGGCCCAATCTCGCTGAAGCTCGCATGCGAGTGACACCCAGCTGATCGGCTGCGCCCCCGCTTGGACAATCCGCTCAAGACCCGCACGATGTGCCTCTGGAGAAGTCCCCCCCACAGCGTCGACGACCGGATAGACCTCAAACCCCTCGCGCAAAGCAACGAGTGTTGGAAAGGTAAGACATACCTCCGTCCATAAGGCAGCCATGATGAGCTTCTTTCGTCCGGTTGCTTCGACGGCGCGACGGAATTCGACATCTTCCCACGAGTTGATCTGGGTTCGATCTATCTCTCCACTGTCGGACAGGACGGCCTTGAGTTCGGGGACCGTGGGACCCTGGCCATTCGCGACGTTGACGGTCGACAGCACAACAGGTAGATCATAGGTTTTCGCGAGGCGCGCAACCGACACGATGTTGTCCAGCAACTGGTCGTGCTCCATGGACTTCACTGTCTGAATCTGACTCGGTTGGAAGTCGATTACGACAAGCGCCGAGTTCTCTGGAGTGAGCAGGCTGTCCGTGAGAGGGTCTCTGATTGGTTCGCTGGTCATCTGGGTCCTTTCGGTGAACCGCGACGGCTTCGCGGCTGCCACAGTCCGGATTGCCCCGCCCGGTGGACATAGTCCGTAGGGGCGGAATCGAACGCAGCATGGTTTTCGGGGTGAAACGCGGTGACACGGCCAAGTCAGATCGTCTTCCTCAACCTGTCCCTTGGCCGACGGCTCATCGCTGACTGACCGCGAAGTGTGCCTTGAGAAACGTCGCCGCTCGATCCAGCGCCGCAGCGCCCTCATCGACTACCGCGGCATAGGCCTGAAAGACGTGTGGCACGCCGGGCACGACTTCGAACGTGACTTCCACGTCGGCGTTTGCCGCTCGTTCCGCGAGCCGAACTGCATCACTCAGAAGGATCTCGTGGGAGCCGACTTGGATCAGCATGGGGGGAAGCCCTCGCAGGTCGGCGAATACCGGGCTGATGAATGGGTCCGAGGAATCAGCGCTGGCCACGTAGTCACCTACTCGTAATCTGAGTGCCTCGGCTCTGAGGATCGGATCGACATCTTGCCTTTCGACCATGGTGTTGCCGGACAAGGTCAGATCGACCCACGGCGACATCACGAACACTGAGGAGGGCATCGGGATTTCAGCGTCTCTCAAGGCGAGTAGCACGGCCAGAGTCAGACCTCCCCCCGCGGACTCGCCGGAGATAGCAATGTTGCTCGGGTCGACCCCCTGGGAGAGCAGCCCCTCGTAGGCGGCCCTCGCGTCCTCGACTGCCGCCGGATAGGGATTTTCGGGTGCCAGTCTGTAATCAACGCTGATGACCTTGGTCTCGCTCCGTCTGGCCAGATCGGCGGCCAATGGGGCCGAGGAATCAGCTGAGCCGATGACGTACACGCCGCCGTGAAAGTAGAGAATAACGTTCGCCGAATCGACGCCGTCCACTGAGACCGCAACTGCGTCTACCCCGCCGACTGCAGTCTTCGTCTTTGTGACGTCGCTTGGAATGGGTATGGTGCGCATCAGGGCCTCGAAGCCGGACCGGAGCTCCGCGACCTCGCCTTCAGGGTCAAACGTTCCCCGGCGGAGCGTGGCGTCGAGATCCACTTGTTGTTGCTTGGTCATCGGCGGTCTCCATTGTTCGCTTCGGACGGAATCTCGAATCTCGAGTAATAACCGTTGTCGGCCCGGTCCGCCGTCTGTCTTGGCGTCACGGCTCCAGGATGGGCCGCTGTCGTTCCGGCGTCGTCCAGGAAATCCATAGTCCTCCAGCGATCGGCGCCCGGAACGACCGAGGCCCGCCTGTCGTTGTGATCGCCTTGACCAGTAGCTTCCAAGACACTTCCGCTGACTCACTCAGTCCAATCGCAGGCTGGCGTCCCGCGAGGCGGTCCCATTCACGGCGGATCGGACTGATCGAATGGCGGTGTGCCTTCCCGAACTGTCCTCACGGCTCGAAGCCGGCTCGGGACGTGCGGTCAGCGGGATGGAAGGCATTCTGCACGCGAAAACAACCTAATGTCGTTTGATTGCGTTCGCAAGCAAAATTCGTTACCCTGTCGCGGTGGCGACCCTCGTGGTGGTCTGCTGGCTCGTGGCACCCGGGTTCGCCGGCCACCACCGCGTGCGGCGTCCCGCAGCTGGTTCACTGAGCAAGCTGCTCTGAACGATGGCCAAAGTTCAACCGATATCACCAGCGGGAGAATCCCTGTGGCGCGCGCTGATGGTCATTGTCAAGGTTCTCCCGCGATGCCTTGACTCAGATCTGATCCTGGGAAGCGGTCTGACGTCCAGCGAATACACCACGATCATGCATCTTCCGAGGCGCACAATCGAGAACTCCGGATGAATGACTTGGCCAGCGCGACCGGGCTGTCACCGAGTCGGATGACCCGCCTGGTCGATGACCTCCAGTTGCGCTCTCTTGTGACGAAGGTGGCGAGCTCCACCGATGGTCGGGGCAACGTGGCGAGACTGACGCCGAGAGGCACGGCGAAATTGAGGGCCGCGTGGCCGGTGCACCTTGAGAGCGTTCGGGCGCGGTTTTTCGATCACATGGACGCAACGTCAATCGAAATCGTCGCTCACGCGATGTCAGTTGTGGCGGATCGGCTCGAGGAGGGCTCGCCTGAAGGGACCCATCAGAAGTTCTGACGGTGGATTTTGTGGTGGCGCGCAAAATGGCCGTCCCTGGGCTTCGAGGGACGGACGTGTGAAGCGGGTGGCCGTGCCCTGAACCGACGGAGTAGCCATGACGTCATCCGTCTCCGCCCACCCGTCCTTCCGACGGGGTCCTCAGCGAGGCCGGCCAAAAGTTACGCCCGCAATGAGTACGCTCCCTGACGTGGCTGCAGAAAGTCGGCGGGCCGCCGAACTCCTCGTCCAATGCCTGGTGCACGAGGGTGTCAGCTGTGTCTTCGGTATCCCTGGGGAAGAGAACATCTACTTGACCGATGCGCTGTCCCGGTCCCCCATTCGCTACGTCCTGGTTCGTCACGAGCAAGCGGCGTCATTCATGGCCGAGATCCACGGCCGCCTCACGGGCAGAGCCGGGGTGTGTTCGTCCACGCTCGGGCCCGGCGCCATCAATCTCCTCTTGGGAACGGCCGACGCATACACCAACAGCACACCGTTGGTGGCTCTCTCGGCCCAGGTGGGGCTGAACCGGATCTACAAAGAGTCGCATCAGAGCGTCGATCTGGTGTCGATGTTCTCTCCGGTGACCAAATGGGCGGACCTGGTCCTCACCCCCGACTCCATTCCCGAGATGGTCCGCAAGGCTTTCAAGCTGTCTCAGACCGAGCGACCGGGTTCGGTCTACCTCGCCGTGCCCGAAGACGTCGAGGCCGCCCTTGTACCGGACACGCTCGCCCCCTTGAACGTCAACACTCCACGACCCGACGAGCCGTCGCCCTCGCAGGTAGAGCGGGCGGCGGCGCTGCTCGGCACGAGCCAGCGGCCCATCATCCTGGCCGGGCACGGTGCGGCCCGTTCGGGAGCGGTCGATGCCCTCCGGGATTTCTCCGAGCTGCTCGGCCTCCCGGTGGCCACCACCTTCCACGGCAAGGGGGTTTTTCCCGACGATCATCCGCACTCGCTGGGCGCGGTTGGCTTCATGAGCCACGACTACGTCAACTTCGGGTTTGACGATGCCGACGTGATCGTGAGCGTCGGCTACGAACTCCAGGAGTTCGACCCGATCCGGATCAACCCGGGCGGGGACAAACAGATCATCCACCTGAGCCGTGTCCCAGCTGAAGTTGATGCCCGTTACGACGTCGAGGTCGGCATTCAGGCCGATATCAGCCACTCGCTGGCCGCCCTGGGTCAGGCGACCACGCGTCGCTTCGACCAGGGGACGAGGGGAGAGAAGATCCGAAGACTCCTGGCGGACGAGCTGGCCCAGGGCGCGGCAGACGACAGCTATCCGCTCAAACCACAACGGATTGTGGCCGATTCTCGAGCCGCCCTCGGTCGATCCGACATCGTCCTGGCCGATACCGGGGCGGTGAAGATGTGGATGGCGCGCCTCTACCCGACCTACGAGCCGAACACCTGCCTGATCTCAAACGGACTCTCCACCATGGCCTTTGCCCTACCCGGTGCGATCGGCGCCAAACTGGCCATGCCGGATCGCAAGGTGCTCGCTGCTGTCGGTGATGGAGCGTTCCTGATGAACTCCCAGGAGCTGGAAACCGCGCTCCGGGAAGGGATCCCCTTGGTCGTTTTGATCTGGGTGGACGATGCTTACGGCCTGATCGGCTGGAAGATGGATCTTGAGATCGGCCATCACGTGGAGGTCGGATTCACCAACCCGGACTTCGTGGCCTACGCCGAGAGCTTCGGCGCCCGAGGCTACCGGGTGAGTGCCGCCGGGGATCTTCTCCCCATGCTCACGGAAGCGTTGGCCGCCGACACCGTCTCGGTGATCTCCTGCCCCGTTGACTACGTCGAAAACCTCCGACTCACCGAATCACTGGGAGAGCTCTCGGGACCTTTCTGAAACCTTTTCGCTGCCTCTCAGTGCAGGAGACTCGCCACGACGTTGATGACGAGGGCAAGGATCACCGCGCTGAACACGAATGAGAGGACGGCCTGAGAGAGGGCGATCCGCCGGATGGCTTTTGTCGTGAGATTCGTGTCAGACACCTGAAAGGTCATCCCAATAGTCAAGGCGAGATACGCGAAGTCCGGGTAAGTCGGCGGATCGTCCTCGTTGAAGTCGACTCCACCAACGGGCCTCGAGTAGTAAGACCGGGCATATCGCAACGTGAAGACGGTTTGAACCAGTCCCCACGACAAGGCCACACTCGAGAGCCCCAGAGCGATCAGGTACGCCTTCGTGAAACCGGTGGTGTTGCCGGCTCGGATCAGCGCCTGCCCGACGGCAGCCAACACCGCGACCCCAGCTGACAAGACGATAAGTTCGGTCAGCTGGACACTCGGGTCTTCCCTACTGGCATGGGTTTTGCACTCTTCGGCGTCGAGACCATGCACGGCCCACCAGATCCACGTGATGAGGAAGAGTGAGTAGACGTCCCATCCGATGAGCGTCGCCGCTTGCCAGAACGAGAGGAAGGACACCACCACTCCGACAACGACTCCGAGTGACGCCGCGACTGCCACACGCACGCTGGACCGAGGGTCTTTCCACCGCCGGGTTCGACCGGTCCTCGGACCCATTGAAAGAGCGTACCGGTGCGGGCCAAATCGTTCGTCGGGGGCGCTGCCTCAGCCTTGGGTGGGGGCGAAAGTGATCCGGACGATCTTCGTGTTCGACACATTCAGCGAGCCGGCGTTGTTGACGGCGATATAACAGGGATGCGTCGAGTCGCAGGCGCCATTTCCTACCTCCCCAGTGACGATGTGCAACGTGAAGCGCCCATGGCCGGTCGGGTCGGGGTGGAGCAGGCCGGCATTGGCGAAATCACATCCGGCTGAGCTCCCGCTGGAGATATCAACGTGAGAACACTCAAGGATGTTGACGGTCTTGCCGGCCGTGAAGCCGCTCCACGCCACGGTCACGGCTTCGCCCGTTGTGAGCTTGTGGTCCGGTGAAACCGAAGCCCGCAGGTGGACCACAGGGACCGGAGGGACGGCAATCGGCGCTCCTCTCGATCCCGGCGTGAGGTCCAGGGTGATCTTCGTGGTCGGACTCTGCCCGTCTGTGGCCAGACGAGAGCGCGCCTGTCTATTGCCGAGGAGGTACGCCTCGAAGAAGTCGGTCGTCGTCCGGATGACGGTCGACGCCGATCGTGGGTCGTGGCCGGCTGCTCCGTCGTGGGAACCGCCGACGAGAGTGAGGAGACCCTTGGGTCCCCGTGCCTCGTTGTAGATCAGGGGAGCGCTCCGGTACGGGATCAGCTGGTCAGCGGTGCCGTGGACGAGGAGGAGTGGCGGTGCCTTCGAGACGTCGTAGTGACCGGGAGGAAAGCCTTCTGTCGTGCCTGCCATCACCACGGCCGCCTTGATCCGGGAGTCAAAGCAGCACGTGTTGGCCACCAGGCCCAATGTGGTGACCGCTCCGTTGGAGTGACCTGCAGCACCGATCTCTTTGGGGTCGACCAGACCCGAGAGGGTGCCGCTGGGCAGCTGGGAGTCAGAGAGCACGTTGTCGATCACGTAACTCATGTCCTTGGGCTGGTTGACTACGTCTCCGGCGTCAGGCCCACCTGGAACGTTCGCGTTGGACAATGGAAAGAGGGGCGCGGCGACAACAAAGCCCGCCGAAGCCCAATGAGTCAGCAAGGTGATGTAGTCCTGTGGCGTACCACCAAGGCCGTGAGCGAAGACGATGACGGGGTAGGGGCCCGCAGCCTTGTCCGGTGCTGCCCCCGGTGTGGGATCGCCACCGGTCGGACCGGTCGCGGGATAGAGGATCGTGGTGACGAGGGTCCGCGTCGGCAACTCTGGGCTCTGGTTCCAAGCGGGCGTCGTGCGGTGGGGGTCGACGAAGGTGTCAGTCAGGACCCCGACTGCGAACTTTGGTGGCGCGGGTGGACCCGCCCCCATGGCCTGCCCGTTCCCAGAGAGGAGCGGAATTGCGACTCCTACGAACAGCAGCGTTGTGGCGAGAACCTGCCACTTGATCGTCGACCGGAGGATCCTCATGCCCCGACCCTCACCACGACTCGTTGGACAAGCGGTCGACAGCTCTCATCTTGGCGGGCAACCCCTGACGCGGAGGACCTACCGACCGATTCGCGGACTGTCATGAGCGGTCCTTCGTCAGCCACGCCCGGGGGAAGGAAGTGAAGGAGCTCCGGCTGCATGGGTCTCGACACTACGCGCTCGGTGTGCCTACCTCGTTGAAGATGCAAGCCGAGTGGGCGATGTGACCCCGAGCTTGAGGGAGGCTTACGGCCAACCGCCGGGCTCTTCCGAGAAGAACACCGGGCCGAGGCGCAGGTCGAGACCCGTGAACGAAGACGAGCACCTACGAGGTCAAACACCCAGACTTGATGCGGACGCGGCCTCAAAGACTCTGTAGGGAAGAACGCGCTTGGCCATCGGGCCAATACGCTCGCCTACTTTTCCGACCGTTCTCCTCCGAGGCGCTCGATTCGAAGCAAGGATCCTTCCAACCAGCTTGGCGACTGAGGCAGGATCGGCTCCTGCGAGCTCATCCCTCTCCATGACTTCGATCGCTTTGGCTCGCGCCGCTCCGTAGGGATCATCCCCGCTCACCATCACGGTCATCCGGCGATCCGTGAAGCTGGTGTGGAAGTTGCCGGGCTCAACAACGGTCACCTTTACTCCATGGGGCCCGACTTCCCATGCGAGGGCTTCAGCCCAGCCTTCCAGGGCAAACTTGCTCGCCGAGTAATAGGCCTGGAATGGAATCCCAATGGTCCCTCCGATCGAGCCCATGATGATGACATTCCCGTTTCGCGCTCGAAGCGACGGGAGAGCGGCCACCACGGCTCGAATGGTTCCGAAGAAGTTCGTTTCGATCTGGGCCCGAGCAGCATCAATCGGGGTCTGTTCGATCGCACCGGCCAAGCCCCACCCAGCGCACGTGATGACGGCATCGAGCCCTCCGAACTCGGCGACTACGCGCTCGACGCCGACACTCACCGATTGGTCGTCGTCAACGTCCATTTCGATAGAAGTCCATGTCTGCCCGGCTGAGGCTCGCCGGCTCGCTCCAACAACGGTGTAGTTCAGATGAGTGAGGTGCCGTGCGCAGGCCCATCCGATTCCAGATGATGCACCGGTGATGAGGACGACCTTCTTTTTCACTGTGTTCTCCTCGTTGGTGCTGCTCTCGCGGAGCAAGATCTCATGGGGGAGACGGCGGATCCATCAACGAACCGCGAGGGTGAGCCGGCGCCTGAACAGTTTGCATGATAAGCAGCTACCGCCCAGGCGCCGCACGACTCAAAGTGCCTGACGGTCACCTCAACGTGCCCGACGTGTCCTCGACGTCCCAGAA
This sequence comes from uncultured Acidimicrobiaceae bacterium, assembly GCA_963767195.1. GTDB lineage: Bacteria > Actinomycetota > Acidimicrobiia > Acidimicrobiales > RAAP-2 > Bog-473. The sequence goes on from CAVYDA010000008.1 coordinate 47,789, forward strand.
ACGCTGTCCGGAGTTCTTTGTGGCGCCGACCTTCGGGTACGGACCCGGTGACACGCACCGACTGACGGGTCAGCGCTTGGCGATGGCCTCGCGGACGGCCGGCACGACCTCGTGTGCCCAGAGGTTCAGTGCCGTATGGCTGATGCTGTCGCCAGGAGGGAGCAAGTAGATGAAAGCGGCGGCGTCGTGTTCAAGCACGGCGAACGTCAGCTCATCGACCCATTGGGCCACTCCGCCCCCGATCCAGCGGCCCTCGTCGTCGCGGGTCTCTCGTACCGGATCCCGTTCGAGACGCCCCGACACGTTGTAGATGGTGTCGACATCGGCAGGGCTTCTCCCTACCGAAACGGCCGCTTCGTCGACGATCGGCCGTGACTCGGCCACCTGCGTGCTCCGCCAGTCGGCGAGGTGTCCTGGTATCCATCCGTCCGCGTTTCGGCCGGTTACGGCCAGCGCCTTCGGGCCGAGAGATCCGATCCAGATCGGCGGCGTGCGCACGTCCGCCGGTCTCAGCTCGGTGACGTTGTAGAACTCGCCGTCGAACGTGACGGGATCGCCGCCGCCCGAGAGCGCTCTCACCACCATGATCGCTTCTTCCAGTGCTCGTATTCGGGCTCCAGGCGACAGGCGGGGAACACCAAGGGCGACAATCTCCTCCCACATTCCGCCCGCGCCTATGCCGAGGACGACACGACCGCCCGTGATCGTCGACAGTCCTGTGATGGTCCGGGCGAGAATAGGAGCGGGACGGCTGAGAAGGTTGGTCATGATCACCGCGCCTGTGATGCCGCTGGTCGCGCCCAGAACGAACCCCAGCGCGGCGTAGGCGTCGAGCCGCTCGGCGAAGTAGGGATGGTCGGAGAGGCTGACGACATCGAGACGCGCGTCGTCGGCGAGGCGAGCGTGCTGAATCATCTCGCTCACTTGATGGACGCCATTCTCCAACCCGAGGCCGAAGAGAACTTCGTGGTTGGCGCCCATATAACGAACACTGTACGTGACGAACGCTGTTCTTGCAAGTAGAGTCGGACCCGCCATGTCTCTCGCCGACGGTTCGCCACCGCGAAACCCCTCAGTCCGTCCTCGCTCGACTCGGGATCGCCCCGCCAAGGCACCGCTGAGCGAGGACGCGGTCGTCGATGCGGCCTTGGCGATCCTGAAGTCGGACGGTCTCGAGGCAGTCACGATGCGGCGGGTCGCGGCCGCCCTCGATACGGGAGCGGCCTCGCTCTACGTCTACGTTTCTGGTCGCGAGGGCCTTCTCCAGGCGATGCTGGATCGCGTCAGCTCGACGATCGAACTCGAAGCCCCGGATCCTTCACGTTGGCGTGCGCAGCTGCACTCGCTGCTTCAGCGCGTGCGCCAAGCGCTCGTCGATCATCCAGGAATCGCCACGATGACCCTGGTCGATTCACCTACGACCGAAGCGGTTTTGCGTCTGACCGAGAACCTGCTCGGGATCCTGCTCGCGGGCGGGCTTGACCCCCAAGACGCCGCCTGGGCTTGCGACATTTTCGTGATGATGGTGACCGCCGTTGTCCGTGAGAACTATGTGCGGCGGCCGCACGGCCGCGACAACGACGACCGGCGTGATCTGATCGACAAGCTCTACAAAACCTTCGCGGGCTTACCGCTCAACCGCTTCCCGCTCATCGCCGCGCACTCCGAGCAGATGGTCGCGGGCGATGGCGATGAGCGGTTTCACTTCACCATCGACGTTGTTATCGACGGCATCCTCGCCCGAGCAACACGGCAATAACCCGTGCCGGCGCCTCTGGAACTTCGACGAACGTCGGGATGCCCTGCTGCTATTTGAACAGTCGTCCCCTCACCTGGCTACACATGACCCCCGTTGCTGGCGACTCCCTGGGCATCGAGTGCGGGCGCCAGACCGAAAGACGCGAAGACCTCGGAATCTTGGAACACCGAATTCCGGCTGATGCCCTCGGCGGTGACGGTGAAGATCTGGAGCGTGTGCAGCTCGTATCCCCCCCCGACACGCCGATAGGCGGCGAACCCGGGCTGGCCGTTGGCCGCGGCCGCCTTCAGACACCAGTCCGTTCCGGCCTGCTCGAAGACCCACTCCATGAACAGGCCGTAGTTGCCAGGGCCGGCGAACCAGTTGAGCATCGGCGGCATCTCCATGATCACGTCCTCGGTGAGCAGCCGCTTGAGACCCTCGACGTCGGCGAGCTCGAACGCCTTCATGTAGCGATCGACCCAGGCGCGCTGTTCGGCTGCCGGCGGCTCACTGAGAAGTTCCTGCCGGACCCCTGCTTCCTTCACACGGGTACGTGCCCGCTGCAGGGAACTGTTCACCGATACGACGGTGGTGCCGAGGATTTCCGCCGCCTCGGACGCGGAGAAGCGGAGCACGTCGCGCAGGACGAGCGCACCACGCTGACGCGCCGACAGGTGCTGCAGGGCGGCGGCGAAAGCCAAGCGCAGGCTGCTCCGGTCGACCACGGTTCCGGCCGGATCCCCGTCCAAGAACGAGTCCGGCAAAGGTTGGAGCCAGGCGACGCTCTCTCCCCGAACGAGTGGTTCGAGCGGGTCCGACGCGGCCACCGACCCCGACGGCAGTGGTCGGCGGCCCCGGACCTCCAAGGCGGTCAGGCAGGCGTTGGTCGCGATCCGGTAGAGCCAGGTGCGCAGTGAACTGCGAGTCTCGTCGTACTGCTCCCGCGCCCGCCACGCCCTCAGGTATGTCTCCTGGACCAAGTCCTCTGCGTCGTAAGTCGAGCCGAGCATCCGGTAGCAGTACGCCAGCAGCTCCGTCCGGAACGGTTCGACCAGGCGATCGAAGCCATCTACCTTCGTCGTCACGCCTACGCCCCTTCTCTGCTCCTATCAGGGTTCACTGACCAGGCGCCAGCACCGGGCTGTTGTGATAAGCGGCGATGAGCCACCGGCCGTCCCGTTCCTCGAAAACCCAAGTCGCGTTCACCTTACGCGTGTCCGGAACCTCGGTCTCCCCGGCGAACAGGATGCCGGATTCGCTGACGACGATTGCGGCGTCCCTGCCGACGAAGCGGAGGCTGAGCTGCTTGTTGTAGGTCGAGCTGCCCTTGAGTGGCCCTTCGAAGGCCAGTGCCATGTTCTCGCGGACGACGTCGCGGCTGTCGCGGAGCGATCCGGTCATGATGGCGGTCGCGTCCGCGGTGTAGTCGGCGACCATGCCCTCGGCGTCGCCAGCCTCCCACGCCTTGTAGGACTCAACCAGTACGGCCTTGATTGCGGCCTCGTCTTCCGCACGACTGTCCGACATCGGATTCTCCTTTGTGATCGGTCGCCTGGGGTATCCGGCGAACTCGTGAGTACATACCGGCGGTCGGGTCGGAACTCATCGCGTCCGCGTGATGATCCTGGAAGACGAGCCAATTCCGGTGTCCGTCGCGCCATCAGGCTCCATCACCACGCCTCAGACTTCGATCTCGCTCCGTTCCTGGTCAACGGCGTCGGCGGCCGCCGTTGACCGTTCTCCACGGCCAGTCAGATCTGTGGCTCTCGGGCATGCATCGGCAGCTTGAACACGAGTAGAAACGTGGCGACCAGCGGCACCAGGCACGCCCACGCCGTGATCGCGAGGGCGTGCGTGGGGAGATGCCCGTCGAACGCCGAGAAGAAGATCGTTCCCAGCGCCGCGACGCCGAGTGCGCTGGAGAGCTGCTGAACGGCCTCGAGCACGCCGGACGCGGAGCCGACTTCGTCCATGCCGACCCCGGCCAATATGAAGTCGAACAGCTGACCCATGCTTGCGCCGGCACCGAGTCCGATCAGGAAAAGGCCGGGAGCGAGGTCCGACGTCGAGGCCGTGTGGACGCCGGTCACGGTCAGAGCCAGCACGACGGTACCTGCGCCGACGACAACGATGCCGAGGTGGAGCAGGTGCCGGCCGAGACGCCCGACCAGCGTGAACCCCGCGCCCATCCCGGCAATCATGCCAACGACCATCGCCATCAGTGTCAGACCGGCGCGGATCGGTGAGAAGTGCTCGCCGAGCTGTGCGAACAGCGAGACGCAGAGAAGCAGGCCGCCGAACGCGCCAAAGAAGGCGAGTGCGACGAGGATGCCGCTCGTGTAGGTGCGATTGGCCAGCAGCCCGGGCTCTATCAACGGGTCGCCGTGGCCTCGGCGCTCCCAGAGCGCGAACGCGCCGAGCAGCACCGCTCCGGCCGCGAGCGAAGCAAAGGTCCAGGCCGGCCACCCGTCGGCACGACCCTGGATCAGCGGGTAGATGATCGCCGTCAGCGCGACCCCGATAAGCACCATCCCGTTAGTGTCCAGGCGCATCCCCGGATGGGCGACGGTCCGCGGCAGCACTCGGACCGCGCCAATGAACGCGGCGATGCCGATTGGAACGTTGATCAGGAATACGAGTCGCCACCCGATCCCCCACAGATTCGCCTCCACCAGCGCACCCGCCAGGATCGGCGCCGCGAGAATCGAGAACCCCATCATCGGGCCGAAGGCGCCGAAAACCTTGGTCATCTCCTCGTCGTCGAAGACCTCTTTGAGCATCCCGAACCCCTGGGGGATCATCAGCGCCCCGAAGGAGCCCTGCAGTACCCGGAAGGCGATGAGCACCTCCATCGATGGCGAGGCCGCGCAGGCCGCGGACATCACCGTGAACCCGGCGGAGCCGATCAGGAACAGCCGGCGGCGGCCGAACATGTCCCCCAGGCGGGCGCCCGTGATCAGGAAGACGGCGAAGGCGAGCGTGTAGCCGGCGGGGAGCCATTGCAAGGTGGAGGCGCTGCCGCCCAGCGCGGCGCGGATCGATGGCCCGGCGATGTTGACGATCGTCGCGTCCATGAGATCCATGACGTTGGCGGCGATCACGACGGCGAACACGAACCAGCGCAGGGGGTTGCGGGCGGCTGGCTGCGGGACGGGCCTGGGAGGCTCGACCAGGCCTCTGGGCTGGGCCATTGTTCCTACGTCTGCAACCAGGTCCATTGTGGCTCCTTACTGAGTACGGCGTTCGCAGTACTGACGGTATCAGACTGGGTACACTGTTCGCAATGAGCTCGAGTCGTGGGGTGATCTGGGACCGTCCCGAGCGGGCCGCTCGCGGTCCTGCCCCCTCGCTCTCCCGCGAGGAGATCGCCACTGCCGCCGTGAAGCTGGCCGACACGGGAGGAATCGACGCAGTCTCCATGCGGACCCTGGCGGTCGAGCTCGGCGTCGGAGCCACATCGCTCTACCGCTACGTGGCCCGTAAGGACGAGCTGATCGAGCTGATGGTCGACGCGGTGATCGGTAACGACCTGCCCTTCGAGGTCCGCGGGCACTGGCGCAATGACCTTCGCTCGTTCGCTCACGGCCTACGGGAGATGACCCTGCGCCACCCCTGGACGGCCGTCCCGAGTGCTGGCCTGCGTAACTTCGGACCAAATACAGCTCAGCTCTACGAGAAAGTGCTCAGCGCGATCGACGGTCTCGGCCTCGACATCGACGAAATGCTCGTTATGGTCGAAACGCTCGACGCCTTCGTCCGTGGTCGTGCCCTCGAGGAGCTCTCCGAGCAGGAGGCTGTCCGTCGCTCCGGTCTCGACCAGGAGCAATGGATGCAAACCCAGATCCCCTACATCGAGGGCCTGATCGAGAGTGGCCGCTATCCGCTTCTGACTCGCGTCGTCTTCGACGCGCGGCGCTCCACACGATCCCGACCGCCTCAAGCACGGCTTCGACCTGGGGCTCGAGCGGGTGCTCGATGGCCTCGCGATGATGCTCCCCGAATAGTTCATCTGCGACGAGCAGTTCGCATTGGCTCCCACACAACTTGGGCCCGTCGCCGGTTGTTCCAGGTGCAGCATCGCTGAACCGGACGCGATTCCCACGCGATCCGTTGCATGGGCCACCTTGGAGGCGCACCGCCCCCGCCGTTACCAAAATACACCAGGGTGGGGGTCTTGTTGCAAGGACCCCGGATGTGCTGACAATGCACGCCGAAAACAGGACCACAGGCGTCCGAGTGATGGACAGTGGGAACGAAGGGCCTGATGCGGCTCAAAGGGCAGGTGTCCGGATGGGCAACTACGTGCTGGATCTTGATCAGATCGACCAGAACCAGGTCGCGGTCGTTGGTGGCAAAGGCGCGCAACTAGCGGAGCTCTCGCGGATCGAAGGCATCCACGTACCGCCTGGCTTCTGTGTCACGACGGATGCCTTCCGGCGGATCATGGAGGAGGCGCCGTCGATCAGGGAGCAGCTCCCCAGGTTGTCGCAGCTGAATCCGGATGAGAGGGAAGCGATTCGCACACTCAGCGCCGAAGTCCGCCGAACCCTCGAAGGGATAGCCATTCCCGACGATCTGGCGGAGGCGATCACCGGCTCGCTCGACCGGCTCGGCGAGCGAGTTGCTTGCGCGGTCCGATCGAGTGCGACGACAGAGGACCTGCCGACGGCCTCCTTCGCTGGGCTGCTGGACACTTACCTGAATGTTGTGGGGCCGGTGGCGATCCTCCAGCAGATCCGCCGGTGCTGGGCCTCCTTGTTCACCGAGCGAGCCGTGGCCTACCGCCTGCGGAACGGCTTCGAGCATCGAGGGGTCTACATGGCAGTCGTCGTGCAGCAGATGGTTTTCGCGGAGGCGTCCGGCGTCCTGTTCACGGCCGACCCCGTCACGTCCAACCGGAAGCTCGTCTCCGTAGAAGCCAGCTTCGGCCTCGGCGAAACCCTGGTCTCCGGTCGGGTGAACGCTGACGTCTACAAGGTGCGGGATGGGGCGATCGTCGAAAGGACAATCGGAATCAAGAAGCTCGTCATTCACGCTTCGCCGGCAGGGGGAACCCAAGAGGAAACGATCGACCCGGTGCAGCAGCAACAGCCGGCAGTAACGGATGCGCAGGTCGTGCGGCTCGCGCAGTTGGGACGCCGGATCGAAGAGCACTTCGGCTTCCCCCTGGACATCGAATGGTGCTTGGTCGATGACAGCTTCCAGATCGTCCAGAGCCGGCCCATCACCACACTGTTCCCCATCCCCGCGGCCGGTGACCAAGAGAACCACCTCTACGTGTCCGTCGGTCATGCGCAGATGATGACCGACGCTATGAAACCCCTTGGGCTCTCCTTTTGGCAGCTGACCACACCGCGGCCGATGTACGTAGCCGGTGGGAGGCTCTTCGTCGATGTCGCCTTGGGCTTGGCGTCGCCATCGAGCCGCGCCAGTCTCTTAGAGGTCTTTGGGAGGGGCGACCCGCTGATTGGGGACGCGCTCAAGACAATCCTCGAACGCGACGACTTCATCCCCGCCCTGAGGGATGAGAGCCCAAGTGCGACACCAGGTGTCGGCGTACCCGCCCCCATCGAGACCGATCCGGCCGTCGTTACAGGGCTGATCGAGCGCAGTGAGGCCTCCATTGACAAGTTGAAGAGCGACATCCGTGGGAGGTCCGGCTCCGAACTGATCGACTTCATCTTGGAGGACATCCAGGAGCTGAGGCGGATCCTGTTCGACCCGCAGAGCCATCAGGTGTTCATGTCGGCAATGGAGGCCACGTGGTGGTTGAACGACCACATGGAGGCGTGGCTGGGCGAGAAGAACGCTGCCGACACGCTTGCGCAATCCGTCCCCCACAACGTCACTTCGGAGATGGGGCTGGCGCTCCTGGACGTCGCGGATGTGATCCGCCCGCATCTCGAAGTGGTGACTTATCTGCAGGATGTCGAGGACGACGGATTCCTGGACGACATGCATGAGCTTGCGGGCGGACTGGAATCCCGAAACGCCATATTGGCCTACCTCGACAAATATGGCATGCGTTGTGTCGGTGAGATCGACATCACGAGGCCACGTTGGAGCGAACTCCCCGCCAGTCTTTTGCCCGCGATCCTTGGCAACATCAAGAACTTCGAGCCGGGCGCGGCAGAACGACGCTTTGAGCAAGGTCTCCGAAGAGCGGAGGAGACGGAACGAGATCTACTGGCGCGCCTGCGGAACTTGCCGGACGGGGAGCACGAGGTCGATGAAACCAAGCGAATGATCGACCTGGTCCGGACCTTCATCGGCTACCGGGAGTATCCAAAGTACGGGATGGTCAGCCGATACTTCGTTTACAAGCGGGCCTTGCTGGAAGAGGCCGAGCGCCTCGTGCAGACCCGGGTTATTCGAGAGAAGGAGGACATCTTCTACCTCTCGCTCCAGGAGCTGCACGACGTCGTGCGCACGAACCACGTGGATGATCAGCTTCTCTCCCAACGCAAGGACGCGTTCAGGTCGTATCAATCGCTCACGCCGCCTCGGGTGCTCACATCGGACGGCGAGGTCATCGCCGGGGAGTACCGACGCCACGACGTGCCCACCAGTGCGCTGGTCGGCTTACCGGTTTCCGCCGGGACGGTCGAGGGGCGGGCCCGAATCATTCTGGACATGGCTGAGGCCAATCTCGAACCGGGCGACATCCTGGTCACGGCCTACACGGACCCCAGTTGGTCACCTCTGTTCGTCGCCTCCAGTGGCCTTGTCACGGAGGTCGGAGGTCTGATGACCCATGGGGCAGTAATCCGCGGGAATATGGCTTGCCAGCCGTCGTGGGCGTAGAGCGAGCCACCCAGCTCATCGCAGATGGACAGCGGATCCGCGTGCATGGAACTGAGGGGTACGTCGAGCTCCTGTCCTAAGAGATCGCGGAGCAGTTCGCCCGCATCCAGCCTACGCAAGTGAGCGAGAAGCCGAAGTACTTAGTGGTGGCGGTTCTGGAGAATCCCACATCCTGCGGCTTCCAGGTCGGGCGGCGGCCGAGTTACGGTACCGACGAGTGTCAACTCACAAGAAGGAGGTATGGCCGTGGAGGTAGCGATTATCCGTCCCGAGGACGGGGACGCCATTCAGTTAGGACCGATACGGATGCGGATCCTGGAGGACGGCACCACGACCGAGCACCGCTTGGGAATGGGCGAAATCACGCTGCCGCCCCATACAGACGGACCGCCCCTGCACCGCCACGCCCGTCACGACGAGGGCTTCTATGTCGTATCCGGCACCGCGAGCTTTACCGTAGGTGACACGACCCATGAAGCCCCTGCCGGCACGCTGGTCATGGTGCCGCCTGGTGCTCCGCATACGTTCGCCAATCCTGGCGATGAGCCAACGGTGTTACTCAACACGTTCACGCCAGACCTCTACGTGCAGTACTTCAGAGATCTCCGCGACATGATCGCCGCCGGTCAGCCCTTCACACCTGAGGCGGCTGTCGAAGTGATGGCCCGCTACGCGACGGTCCCCGCCACCGACTACGCCGATTGAAGAACCGGAACACCTGTGGTGGGAGTCGACGCCACAGTTGGCATTTACTGCCTCGACACGCTTTCGACCCGCTTCTTCAGCGATACTGGGCGCTGTCGCCAGTAATAGGCGGGTCCAGAGGCGCCAGTCGGTAAGCCACTGGTCAATGCAGTCCCTTTGATTCCGTCTTCTCTTCGGAGATACGTAACGGACACGGTCCTGACCAGCATCGCCACCGGTCACGGTGAAATTAGGTTCCGCGCGATTTCGTGGGATTGCGGGCGGCTCCCGGCGACGGTTTCCCGTTCGATGTTGCCGTGACCAGTTCCCTACTTTGCGGGCATCACTGCGGCGCCATCGGCGGACAGTCCGCAGGGTCGGTCACCACCCGAATAGGCGATCCCGCGAGATATGCCGCCACGTCCTCCGCCATCCGCCGCCACGCGATGCGAAAGAGCTCCTCGGTGACATATCCCACGTGTGGGGTGACGACGACATTGTCGAGAGATCGCAAGGGGTGGTCAGCTGGTAGCGGCTCACGGTCGAAAACGTCCAGGCCGGCACCGGCGATGTGACCGGACCGGAGCGCTTCGACCAGGGCGGCCTCCTCGATGATCGGGCCGCGGGAAATGTTCACGACGATGGCGCTCCGCTTCATTTTGCGTAGATCGTCGGCGCGCAGCGTGTTGCGGGAGCGCTCCGAGAACACGAGAAAGACTCCAAGAACGTCAGCGGACGACACGAGCCCGTCCTTGGTGACTTTGGTGATCCCGAGCTCAGCACATCGCTCCTCGTTCAGGTTCTGACTCCACGCGATGACGTCCATGCCGAACGCCTTTGCCACCGGGACCATTGCGCCACCGAGACGGCCCGCGCCGAGAAGACCGAGGGTCTTGCCAGCGAGCGGAATGGGGAACCCGGTCTGCCACCCACCGGCGCGAATGACCCGGTCCTCGATGCCGGTCCGCTTCGCCACGGCAAAGATGAGCGCCCAGGCCATCTCCGACGGCGTCGGTAGGCCGGGGGACGCCTCGTGGGCGAGTGGGCGCACCGCTGCTCCCGGCTCGGTCTCCGCGGTGCCGCAAAGCAAGATCCCTCGCTCGATCCGGGCCTGGTGGTCGACGACATTGCTCGTGCGGCCGTTGCAAACAATCAGCTTGAGGTTGTGGAGACCTTCAAGCACCCCCGGGGAAAGCGTGCTCGTTGCTGGGTGATGACGACGATCTCGTAGTCGGACAGCTCGTTCACGAGGCGTTCCGGCGGAATCGCCTCGCGGTAGACGGTGAGCTCCCCATCGTCGGGCATCATCTTCCAGTCCCCATATTCCAGGGCAACCCCGATGTAGTCATCGAGAATGGCGATCTTGGTCATGCTGGCCCCATCGCTTCACCGCCGACCGGGTCCTGGTTCTGTCCTGCGCGCATCGCGTCCTCCTTGCTACCCAGCCGGCGGCCCGCCCCCGGAGGCAGGCCCGCGAGCTTACGTGACGGTCTCTTCGATCAACCCGAGATGATGACCCAGCTGCAACTCGAAGTCCGTACCGACCGCCGCCGCACGCAGGGCGACCGAAGCACGCCGGCCTTGGTGCATGACGAGACGATCAACGTTGTCAGTGCCGCGAGGATCTCGCGGTACGCGTCCAGCGATGGCGTCGGTGCGCGCCAACCGGTCGACATAGTCGTCGCGGTCGGTGGCCCGTATCGCTCGGTTGATCCACCGTACCGCTCGGCAGTCACGGCTTCGAAGTCGCTGGCGCCTGCGCTGATCTCAAGGGCTCTCGGTCGCCTCAAACCGGAAGATCCGAATATCACCAGCGGTGCTGGTAGGCGACCAGCAGCCTCACGGCTGGGATCGCAGCAAGGCGACCTCGGGCATCTCCTCGGGCGGGCCGAAGCCGTGCTCGACCAGCCAGCGGACGTCAAGCAGGCATCGCAACGACCAACACGCGCGGATGAGGTCGCGGTCGACGTCGGTGCCGTAGCCGGCGACGACGTCGTCAAGGTGCTCCTGGTGTCCGAGAGTGAGGGTGGCGAGGTCGTAGAGCGCGTCGCCCTGGGACGCTTCGGACCAGTCGACGACGCCGGTGACCACGTCTTCGGCGACGAAGACGTGGTCGACCTGCAAGTCGCCGTGGATGAACACCGGTATCCACGGCCGGAGTCCAGTCTCGGCGAGCCGGCGATTGCGCGTGACCACTTCCACGGGAAGGACGTTGTTGGCGACGAGCCAATCGCACTCAACGGCGAGGTGCGATGCGAGCTCGTCGACGCTCGGACCGGGCCACGGCGGCAGCGGCGCGTCGTGCAGCACCCGGGCGGCGGCACCCGCCGCGGCCCACGCGGCCGATGACGCGGTAGACGGCGCGCCGAGGTGGCCGAGTGCCGTCCCTGGGAGAGCGGCGAGCGCGAGTACGGGCGGCTTCCGCCACAGGATCTCCGGGGTGGGGATCGGCGCCATCGCCATCGCCTCGACCTCGACGTCGGTGCGGGTCTGATCAGCGTCGATCTTCAGGAACACGTCGCCGACGCGTAGCGTCGCGCGCTCGTTATGGGCGACGACAACCTCGACCTCTTCCACGTCGGCCATTATCGCGAGGATGGTCACCGACGTCGCCGGATTCATCGCATGCGACAGCGCGCCGGCTCTTACGCCGACACCCCGCAGTCAACTCACCACCTCCTGCGCTGTGCTCCGGATTGCTTCCGGGTGGTGCCATGGGTCCACGACGGAACCGAGGTGCTGGTGGCCCCTGGGGAAATGCGACCGACACCGAACGGTGCCCCACAATCAACGGCGCACATGGGAATGGCGTAGCACCTACCCGCCGGGTCTAGGGCGCACAGAATGACGGCGTGCGTTGGCCACCGCGCCGCGACCGATTCGGCGGTCGGCACTGCCCCTTATCGCCGTCCAGGGATAGCCCCCGTCACGCTCAATAGTGGCCGCACGCGGGCAGCGGGTGCCATGACCGGGCAGATTCCGGTCGCTGCAACGGGGCCGGAAGCGCACCCTCTGGAAAGCGAACATATGTTCGTCTAAATTGGCACCGTGGAACTTCCGCCCGGCGGGCAAGCGACGATCCTGCATGCCGATCTCGATGCCTTCTACGCGTCGGTTGAGCAATTGTTGGACCCTTCACTGCGCAACAGGCCGATCGCCGTAGGCGGCAGTGTGGTGTTGGCGGCATCGTATGAAGCCAGGAGCTACGGCGTCCGCGGCGGTATGCCCGGGTGGCGGGCCCGCCAGCTATGCGGTGATCTTCTCTTCGTCGGTGGCCACTTCGGCCGCTACCAACAATTCGGTGAGGATGTCATGTCTGTCCTTCATGACTTCACGCCTCGAGTCGAGCGGGTGTCGATAGATGAGGCATTCCTCGACGTTGCCGGCGCCGTCCATCTCTTCGGACCACCGACTGAGATAGCGGCTGCCATCCGCCGACGCGTGCGCGACGAGATCGGTCTCCCTCTGTCGGTCGGCGTGGCTCGCACGAAGCACCTCGCCAAGGTGGCGTCACAGGTGGCCAAGCCTGACGGCCTCGTCGCCGTGGATCCGGGCGATGAGAGCGACTTTCTCGACCCCCTTCCCATTGGGTTGATTTGGGGCGTCGGGCCGGCGACAGAACGGCGCCTCCACGAGGCCGGGATCACTACCATCGGGCAACTGGCCAAGGCCGGCAGCCCGATACTGGGCACACTGCTCGGCCGGGCGGCGGGGGCAAAGCTGGCCGCTCTCTCGGTCAACGTCGACGAGCGGGCAGTGGCGATGCCGGCCCGATCGAAGTCCATGGGAGCCCAGGCCGCCGTTGGACGACGGGATGCGACTCCAGAGCTCATTCGAGAGACACTCGGCTACTTGGCTGACAGGGTTGCCGGCAGACTGCGAAAGGCAGCCCTGGCCGGTAGGACCGTGACCGTGCGGGTCCGCTTCTCTCACCTTCGTTCTGTCACCCGATCTATCACGTTGTCCGTTGCGATCTCGACCACGCTGACACTGACTGAGGTAGCTGTGAGGCTCGCCCACTCAGCCATCCTCGACAATGAACGAGAGCGCGAAATTACGCTGATGGCCGTTTCGGTCTCCAACTTGCGCCCAGAGCATTCCTTGCAGCTCGAGTTACCTCTCGACTCGGCCAATTTGCGGCCAAATACAAGCGCCCGACCTGAATCCGTCGTCGAAGCCTCGAGATGGGGCGTCGACCGGTCCGTCGATGCAATCCGGGAAAAGTTCGGCCGGACGGCCGTTGGCTACGCCGCTGCGGCCCTTTCCGCTGCCGAACGAGTTCCCGAGGAGTTCCGCGAATTGGCCGAACGGGGACCAGGCAGCAGCCGGGCGTAAACCTCACGATGGCGCAGTCATCTCTCCAGCATCTGATCGACGACGGGCTTGGACTCAAGTGTCGTGCCACCGGGCTGTCCGCTCCGGCCGGCCCCAGGTCGACCCGAGAGAGCCGGCATCAAGCATTTGCCCACCCTCACCGAGTGCAATGATCTTGGCTTCGTGACGACATCCGAACCGATTGAGACTCCATCCCGTCCGCCCAAACAGGAGCAGATGGACGCCTCGCCGGACATCATCGAGGTGGTGCCTGGCATCCTGCGTCTGCAGCTGCCCATCGATTTCACCGGGTTGGGCCACGTCAACACGTACGCCCTCGAAGATGACAAGGGATTCACCTTGGTCGATCCAGGTCTCCCAGGCGAGGAGTCGTGGAAGGCCCTCCGGGGCCGCATGGACGCGGCGGGCATTCCCTTGGATCGGGTTCACACCATCGTCGTCACGCATTCGCATCCCGACCACTTCGGCGGCGCAGGGCTGCTGGCCCAGGAGAGCGGAGGCGCCATTGTGGCTTCTGACCGCTTCCGCACCTTCTTTGATCCCGATGACATCGACGATCGCGAACTCGAAGCGGCCGACGACATCGATCCGGACGAGAGCCCGATCCCCAGCATCCGCATCGAACGGCCCGCACCCTGGGGGGGCTCAACAATCGGACCACCACCTGAAGCCCGAGAAAGAATGCTCGCCCATCAGGAAGACTTCTACAGGTGGTTCAAGCCACCCCGCCCGTCGCACCGCGTGACGGATTGCGACCACATCGCCTTAGGTGCCCGGGACTGGGTCGGCCTCTTCACCCCGGGTCACACCGACGATCACCTCTGTCTCTACGACGAGGAGGGCGGAGTACTGCTAGCTGGCGATCAGGTATTGCCGACAATCACGCCGCACATTTCCGGGCTGATCCCGGGTGACCCGCTGCTGATGTACGTCGAGTCGCTCGACCGCTTGTCCGACCTACCCCATGTGTCGACCGTGTTGCCGGCACATGGCCAGCCATTCCACGATCTGGCGGGCCGGGTCGAGGAGATCAAGCGCCACCACGACGAACGCCTCCATCGGCTGCTCGAGATCTGTGACGCCGCAGGCTGGGCCAACGTCGTTCAACTCTCGCACGAGTTGTTCGCCCCGCGCTCATGGGGTTCCATGGCCGAGGCCGAGACCTTCGCCCACCTGGAGCGTCTGCGGGCTACGGACGCGGTGCGACGCCGCGAGGAGGCTGGCATCCTGCTCTACCACGTTTGACGCGCTCGATGCTCGCGATAGTTGTATGTACCTACTCCCGCACTTCGGCGGCCTGCTCCACCTTGCTGACAACGCTGTCAAAGCGGGGTACCTCGAATCGGCCAGAATGTGAATTTCTGACCGAAGAATGAATTCGCGGGGCCTGCAACGTCCAACTGTATGAAACCACTGAGGTGCGCTCGGTAGAGCAGACGCAGAGTGCAGTGGCAGAGAGAAAGAGAGGGCTGAACGAATGGCAGAGGAAAGCAAGCGGGTCGAAGTGTCACGCAGAATCGAAGCACCGGCGGCCCTTATCTTCGAGATCCTGGCGAATCCGCAACGTCACGTGGATATCGACGGATCCGACATGCTCCGGGGAGCCGTCCTCGACCGTCCCATCTCCCACGTGGGCGACACCTTCACCATGAAGATGCATCGGCTCGGAGACGACTACCTCATGCTCAACTACGTGGTGGAATTCGAACCCGATCGGCGCATATTTTGGGAACCGGCTCCCGGAGACCCTTCCCGGGCTGAGAATGATGATCCATCCAAGGTCGGCATCCCTGCGGGCTACCGCTGGGGCTACATCCTCACTCCAGACGGTGACGACGCCAGCGTCGTCACCGAGGTCTTTGACTACGGCCCGTTGCCGGAGGACCTCCTAAGTGATGGCGGGGCGTGGATCAACGGGACCAATTCGATGCTCGAGTCCATGACGGCCAGCCTGGAGAGACTCGAGAAGATCAGTACCGAGTAGGACCGCTGCCGGAGCGTATCTGTGAAACGGTGTTCAGAGCGCTCGAGTAAGTGAGAAACGTCAGAAGAACCAGGAAGGGATTTGCAGCGAGCAGCACACCGCATGCAAGCCCTCTCAGAACCCGTGTCGGCGGCGATCAGGCGAACGGCACGGCGAACTCACAGTAGGGGGCGCTCGTCTCAGTGACCGGCCCGTTCGCGACATAGGTAATTCGCACCCGAGATCCACAGGCTCGAGGGCAGAATTATCAGGGTCGATGCCCTGCTCGACAGGCGCGCAATGCCTCCGACGCGAGCTGCCACTGCACCACCGGGCTCCCTCCCGGGAAAGCCGGTAGCGCGTCGTTCGGTAAAGCGACGTACGCCTCGCGATGTGCGGGTTCGGTCCGCAAGGTCATCTCAGGGTAGTGCGACGCATGCGCTGCCACTGGCGTTGAGGCTCCCGTTCGCAACCCGCGCTCTGCAATGGCCGTGCTCGACCCATGGGTTGACACTGAGCTATTCAGCATTACTATGTACCAGTACTCACTAACGCTGAGTAGTGAAGGACGTGGTGTTCCATGGGCAAACAGGTGACGGAGATCCTCAAAGGGACGCTGGAAGGCATCGTTCTCGCGATCCTGTCCGGCCAGCCCGCATACGGCTACGAGATCACTGCGTGGCTGCGGAACAAGGGCTTCTCCGACATCGCCGAAGGGACCGTTTACGCGCTGCTCATCAGGATCGAGCAGCGCGGCCTCGTCGATGTCGAGAGGGTCGCCTCCGAGAAGGGGCCGCCGCGCAAGGTGTACTCCCTCAATCCTCAGGGGCAGGACTACCTCGAAGAATTCTGGAGGACCTGGAGCTTCCTCACAGAACAGCTCGAACAGCTCCGCCAAGGAGGTAGATAGACATGTCCGATGTCGAGAAGAGCGGTTTCATCTCGAAAGTGATCGGCGACAAGAAGCGCTGGAGGGCGTACAAGGCGCGCACGCGTCGGCTTCCCGAGAACTACCGCACGGCGGTCGAAGCGATCGAGCGATGCCTCATGAACTTTGTACCGATCGACGGCGACAGCGCTGCGTCGATGTTCGAGGACCTCGCCGACCTGTTCGAACAGGCCGCGGCAGACGGAACGCCGATCCGCGAGATTGTCGGGGAGGAACCCGTGGAGTTCGTCCAGGACTTCGCCCGGAACTACTCGGAGGGCGGCTACATCACCACCCGTGCGCGGGAGCGGCTGACCAACGCCATCGACCGCGCGGCGGGCAACGAACTGCAATGAAAGAGAGAACGGAGACCGGATGAAAGCCAATCAGGTCCAGGTCCCTGCGATCCACGCGCAGGGCCTTGAAAAGTCGTACAAGGGCCTACGCGTGCTGCGCGGCGTGGATTTCGACGTGGTGCGGGGCAGCATCTTCGCCCTGCTCGGCTCCAACGGCGCAGGGAAGACCACGGTCGTGAAGATCCTGTCCACCCTGCTCAAGCCCGAGTCCGGCTCGGCCACCGTCAATGGCTTCGACGTTGCCACGCAGCCCGCGAACGTGCGGGAGTCCATCAGTCTCACCGGGCAGTTTACGGCGGTGGACGAAACCCTCACCGGACGGGAAAACCTGGTGCTGGTGGCTCGACTGCGGCATCTAACTGGCCCTGGCCGGATCGCGGATGGCCTGCTTGATCGCTTCGCGCTGTCCGACGCGGCCGCGCGGCAGGTATCGACGTATTCGGGAGGCATGCGCCGCCGCCTGGACATCGCGATGAGCCTTATCGGGAGCCCCCCGGTGATCTTCCTGGACGAGCCGACGACGGGGCTCGACCCTCAGGCGCGCCTCGAGGTGTGGCAGGCCGTCAAGGAACTGGCCGAGCAAGGCACGACGGTTCTGCTCACGACGCAGTACCTCGACGAGGCCGAAGAGCTGGCCGACCGGATCGCGATCATCCACGACGGACAGATCATCGCGAACGGCACGCTCGCGGAACTCAAAGAACTCCTCCCGCCCGCGACAATCGAATACGTCGCGAAACAACCGACCCTCGAAGACATCTTCCTCGCAATCATCGATGACGACGGCACGAACGGCCACCTGGCGATGACCACAGCGGCGGCGCGTAAGTAAGGAGCCACGATGAGCAGCCATTTCTTCGGCGACACCGCCGTCTTGTTCGGCCGATCCATGCGACACATCACGCGCAGCCTGGACACCATCATCACGGTCGCGATCATGCCGATCGCCCTCATGCTGTTGTTTGTCTACGTGTTCGGCGGGGCGATCCATACCGGGTCGCATCAGTACGTGAACTACCTACTGCCTGGGATCCTGCTGATCACGATAGCGACGGGCATCTCTTACACCGCCGCCCGGCTCTTCGCTGATATGAAAAGCGGGATCTTCGAGCGATTCCAGTCTATGCCGATTGCACGCTCGAGCGTGTTGTGGGCGCACGTGCTGACCTCAGTGGTCTCCAGTCTGATCTCGCTCGTGATCGTCGTGCTCGTCGCCCTCCTCGTGGGATTTCGCTCAGCGGCGGGAGTGATGGCATGGTTTGGTGTCGCAGGAATCGTCGTCTTGTTCACTCTGGCTCTGACCTGGATCGCCGTCATCGCCGGCCTGTCCGCGAAGACGCTGGAGGGCGCGGGCGCCTTCTCCTATCCGATCATCTTCCTGCCATTCATCAGCTCCGCATTCGTGCTCACCAACTCCATGCCCGGCCCGGTGCGTGCCTTCGCCGGCCATCAGCCGGTGACTTCCATCGTCAACACGGTCCGCGACCTGTTGACACGGCAGCCAGTCAGCACCGACATCTGGATCGCCCTCGCGTGGTGCCTCGGCATCCTCTTCGTCGCCTACACCCTCGCCGTGGCCACCTACCACCGCAAGATCTCCCAGTAAAGTTAGGACCAGGTCATGACGTCGGCCAGAGCCAACCAGCACCGCACGATCAGCCGTCTCGAGCCGGCAGGTCTCATCGCCCTTCGCCACACCGAGCGCGACCAGCAGTTCCCTAAGCGCTCCGTCTACGAGTTGACAGATGAGGCACGTCAGGGGTCTCGGACCTGGCTCGCCGACATGCTGGCTATACCTCGCTACGGGCACCCGGAGTCCCCACCGCCCTTTCGTTCGTGATGGTTTTCGGGCCTGACCAGACCCTGCATCTCCTCGAGCAACGCTCCGACGTGCTGCGCTCGCGGCTGGCTGAGCTCGACCAGGAACTCGACAGGTACGCCGACGACTTACCGCGGGTGTCGCTGCTCGAAGATGAGTATCTGTGTGCGCTGACCGTCACGGAGATCGCTGGGCTCGACGGCACGCTGAATGACCTCCCGCCGCGATCCTTAGCCTCGAGTGCCGAGGTCTTCGACCCAGCGGAGTTCGAGGCGCCCGCGCCGTGATCGAGTGGCGCGACGCGCTCGCCTGCCTCGGGGTCGACCCTGCAACGGCCTCCGTCGAGGAACTCGCCCACAATCGCCGACTCACTCCCGGGATCTGGCGGGTCATGATCGGGGGGAGATCGATGATCCTCAAGTGCCTCTCGTCGGACCGACCCGCTCCCACCTCGGCGGCGGAGGCGCACTGGACGACCGGCCTCGAGGACCCGCGGCGCTGGAATTACTGGGCTCGTGAAGCACTCGCCTACCGCCACCATGTCGTCGAGACCTTCGAAGTCGGTGGAATCGTGGCGCCAGCACTCCTCGACGCTTACTTTGCCGACAACGAGATCATCCTCCTGCTCGAATATGTCGACGGTCGACCAGGCGAGCAGTGGGACATCGTCGACTACGCCGTAGCCGCCAGAGCCCTGGGCCGTGCCCACGGCGATCACCTTTCAGGCGCGGCTCTTCCAGAACACCCCTGGCTGAGCCGAAACTTCCTTCGCGACTACAGCGGAAGCAAGCCAGTCAACTGGACGCTGCTCGACGACGACCAAGCGTGGGACCAGCCTCTCGTGCGCCGCAACTTCCCGCCAGGGCTGCGCGAGGCCGCCATCTGGCTGCATAGACACAGTGACCGTCTGTACACGATCGCTGAGACGTTGCCCCGGGTTCTGTGCCACCTCGACTTCTGGACCAAGAACCTGATCAAGCGATCCGACGGCCGACTCGTCCTGCTGGACTGGACGTTCGTCGGCGACGGTGCCATGGGTGAAGACATCGGCAATCTGATACCGGACGCGGCCTTTGACCACTTCATCGCCGCGGAGTCGCTCCCTGACCTCGAGACGGCGGTTTTCGAGGCCTACACTGACGGACTCGACGAGGCCGGCCTTCGCACGAATCCCCGACTCGTCGAGCTCGGCATGTGCGCCTCCGCCGTCAAATATGACTGGCTCACCCCGGCCATGCTCGCATCCGCCAGCACCCTCAAACACGTCCGCTACGGAGGCACCGAAGCCATCGACCCGGACTTCTTGTACCGCGAGCGCGGCCTCGCCCTCCTCGACAACGCCCACCGCGCCCGCCGCGCTCTTACGCTGGTTGACCAGGTTGATCGCCGGTGACAGCAATTTAATGATCCATGAGATTTCGTGGGATGCGCTCAGAAGAAATTCCATGCGTTGGGGCCAAACGCTGCTGGGAGGGCGTAGCCAAACCGAGCCGAATTGAAGACGCCAACTTGGGAGTCAGCGGACGAAACCTTCGCCTCCCATCGAGGTGACCCTCCTAGCCAAAGGTTCGTCCGGTTAGGACAGCTCGACCAGTGGAGCTGCTGAGCTCACCTTTGACTCGTGATCGAGTGTCCGTGGCCTCAACGGGCGAGGATCGTGGCGGCGGCGGTGCCGGGAGCCCCGTAGACCTGGGCATAACCGACGCGCGGGTCACCCTGGACTTGGCGGTCGCCGGCCTGGCCGCGGAGCTGGAGCACGAGCTCGTGGACTTGTCGGAGGCCAGAGGCTCCGATCGGCTCTCCGTTGGCGATGAGGCCACCGTCGGTGTTGATCGGCATTGAGCCCGTGATCTCAGTAGCGCCGTCCGCGAGAAGCTTCTCCTGGTCGCCGTCAGCACAGAAGCCGTTCTCAGCCATGTGGATGACCTCGGCGCCAGCATCGGTGTCCTGGACCTGGATGACATCAACGTCCTCGGGCCCGATCCCGGCGTCTTCGTAGGCGGCGCGGGACGCGTACACGGTGGGGGCAACATCTTCCACAACAGGAGCCCACGTGGTGTTGACCTCGTAAGAGCCGTAGTTACGCGTGCGGATAGCAGTCGCTTTCACGTACACCGGCGTATCCGTGAAGCGGTGAGCGATGTCGGCCCGGCAGAGGACCACCGCCGCAGCGCCCTCGTCGGGAGCGCAGAACATGTACGAAGTAAGCGGGTAGTTGAGCATCTGAGAGCTGAGGATCTCCTCCTCCGTGATCGGCTTGCGACGGAATGCCTTCGGGTTGAGAGCGCCGTTGCGGTAATTCTTCGCCGCCACCTTGGCCAAGGTTGCCTGGGATACGCCATGGTCGTGCATGTACTTGTTGATCTTCATGCCGAAGAACTTGGTGGTCACGTACTGCCCGTTCTCGCCATACCAAGTAGGCACGTTGGTGGTCGTCGGATCTCCTTTGAACGACCCCCGGGCGTGCTTGTCCGTGCCGACAGCCACGACGATGTCACCGTTGCCGGCGCGAATGGCGTTTGTGGCCTGCTGAATTGTGGCAGCGCCTGTTGCACACGCGCTGAACACGTGGATGAACGGAAGACCGGTGAGACCGACCAGACCCGTGAGGGGGTCGGTCCAGACCCCCCAGCTCCCGCCGAAGGCGCACTGGACGTCGTTCCATGTCACGCCTGCGTCGGTCAGCGCCAGCTCTACGGCGTCCGCGGCCATCTCGTACGCGGACTTGTCGCCGTGCCGGCCGAAAGGGTGCAGCCCGACACCGATGATCGCTACATCGTCCATTCAGCGCTCCTGACTGGTCTGGGCGCCAACGGGTGCGAAGGCGAAGGTGATGATCTCGTTGCCATGGTCGTCGAGATAGAACGGGACGATTCGAAGCACGACCTCCATGCCGAAGTCGAGCTTTTGGGGATCGCACTCCGTGAGCCGCGACTCGACCCGCACCACATCGTCAAGTTGCACCAGTCCGACCCCATAAGGCTCGAAGGACTTGCCCGTCGGATCTCCCCTGTAGTCGAAGCTCGGCGGGAACTCCTGAGTCGTCCAGGAGACGAGGGTACCGCGGCGGGGTAAGGGAACTTCGGCCATGCTCTGGGTGCCGCAGCGGGGGCACCGCGACTGCACCGGGAAGGTGATCGCCCGGCAGCCCTTGCACTGTCCGCCAAGAAGCTGCGGATCATCGGCCGGCCAAGTGAACACGTTCGCGATCGGTTTCTGCATCAGTGCCCCTCCACCCACGGACTCACCGCGATCAGGCTAGCCAACGCTGGCGCAAACACGCTGAGATTCTGAGCGTGCGTGGTCCAATATTCCGATCGGAGCCCTGACCAGGATCTCGTCTACGGCGCGAGGTGGGCTAGCTACGTGACTCTCGGTCGCCGATGCGGCGTTGCCAGGACCTCCTGATCACTTTTCTTACGTAGGCGTGGCCCCATACCGGTCACCCAGGGAGTCAGTTGATGTCCTGCCGAACGGATCGGGCGATACCGACGACTACGAGTGCGCCCGCCCAGGCGATCAAGGTGATCGCGCCGGCGCCTGGCGAAACCAGGTGATGGACTCGGAGGCCCATGAGCGCGTCCGAGGCACGTGTCGGCATGAACCGCCCCACCCAAGGGACGAGGCCGAACAGCAGGCTATCGACGACGAGGCCCCAGGCGAGGAGCGCGATGACGCCGCCGACTTGGTTGTGGATGATCGCTCCGAGGCCGGCGCCGATCGCGCCCCACAGGGCCGCGCCGGCGAGTCCACCCAGCGTGAGCAGCAGAATGTCGCCGCTGCCGAGCACGACGATGATGCCACGCCCGTCGAGGATCGCGTAGCCGATCGCCCAGCCGATCGCCTCGCCGAGGATCCCCAATGCGAGTCCGGCAAGCGCACCGGCGACGGCCTTGGCTGTCAGGACGTGTGAGCGTACGGGGTTGAATAAGAACGTTGGACGTATCGTGCCGTAGCGGTACTCGCTGGTCACCAGCAACAACCCAGCAAGTGCGGAGAACACGGCGGTGAAACTGCTCAGGCTCAGCAGCTGACGCTGGTCCTCTTTGCTGACAAGCCCGCTTGGGTGGGTGAGCAGCCCGGTGAGCAGCGTGAAGAGCAGGATCAACGCGATCATCCCGAGGATCAGCCCGATCGTGGTCCGGGTCGTACGAATCTTCAGGAGTTCGGCCCTGATCTGCGCGATCATGCCGCTGCCTCCGAGGTCAGTTCGAGGAAGATGTCTTCCAGCACGCCTCCATCGTTGACCAGCTCGTGAACCGGGACGCCGGCGGCGAAGGCGATCTCACCGATCCGCTCGCTCGATGCTCCCTGGACGAGCAGCGCGTGGTCGGTACCCGTCGTCACCTGCAGAGCCTCGTCACGCAGCGCCGTAGTGAGCCGCTGCGGATCGCCACCGCGGACGCGGACAGCGCCGCCGGCACGCGTGGTCAGCTCTGCGAGCGAGGACGAGAGCACGAGCCGCCCGCGACTGATGATCAGCACGCGGTCAACCGTCTGCGCGACCTCGGCGAGCACATGACTCGAGATGAGCACCGTGCGACCCTCTGAGGCCAGCCCGTGCAGGAAGTCACGCAGCCAGCGCACGCCCTCAGGGTCAAGTCCGTTGGCCGGCTCATCGAGGATCAGCAGCTCCGGGTCGCCAATCAACGCCGCCGCGAGCCCAAGTCGCTGGCGCATCCCCAGCGAGTACCCCTTCACGCGCCGGTGGGCGACGTCACCGAGCTCCACCAAGCGCAACACCTCGTCCGCACGTGAGTCAGGAACATCGACGGCCTGCCCGAGCATCCGCAGGTGATCGCGGCCCGAACGGCCGGGATGGAAGTCGGTCGCCTCAAGGACGGCACCGATCCGCAGTGCCGCACGTGGCAACGCCGCGTACGGATGATCGAACACCAGTGCTCGTCCACGCGTCGGCGTCACCAGACCCAGAATCATCCGCAGCGTCGTCGTCTTGCCAGCGCCGTTAGGTCCGAGAAATCCCGTGATCGTCCCAGCCTCCAACGCAAATGACAGATCCGTGACCGCTGAGACCTCACCAAAGCGCTTCGTCAACGACTCCGCTGCGACGATCGCCGTCATCCGCGTGGCTGACTGTTGAACGGGACCGCGAAGTCTTGGTAGGTATCCTGCCCCGCTTCGCTCGGGAGATAGGTGATCCGCAAACCCAGATCGATCGCGAGTATGTCTGGCTGCAGTTCGCTCCACGCGTGCAGCGATTGCTCGACCCGCAGCCACTCGGCGCCGTCGATCTGCCCATCGCCGATGTTCGCGAACACCTCCTGGTGGGCGGGCTCGGCACGCAGGGTCAGCTCTGGGCAACGTGCGGCGAGCGCCTCCGCCTCGTCTGGTGGAACAGGACGGCACCACTCCATCGGACCGTCGCTGTCCTCGCTGACCTCACCCCAGTAGATACAGAAGAACGCGCCGGCGCGTCCCGAGATCTCCGGCAGCTGGTAGTGCCGAAGCAGGGCAATGAACTCCTTGCCGAACGCCCATGCCTGGTCCGCCCCTGGGACGTTGCGCTTCACGCACAGCAGCGCGCGCTCCGGAATGTCCCTCGTGTTGACCTCGTACATGACGAACCTCTTTCCGCTCAGCTCGTCGATCACGTATGCGGCGAGCGCACGGCGGGCCGTATGCTCGGCCTCGGTTGCAGCCCAGACCTCGCGGACGCGGTTTGCCGCCTGGACCGGCTCAAGCGGCAGGATCGCCTTGATCTCCGCTAGGGGGACCTGCAGCTGGCGCAGCGCCGCGATCAGGCGTGCCTGCTTGAGCTGGCCGGGCTCATAAAAGCGGTAGCCAGAGACCTCATCCACCCGTGCCGGCGGGAGCAGACCCAGCTCGTCATAGAGCCGCAACGCCTTGGCGGACAGCCGCGAGTCTCTGGCGAACTCTCCGATGCTCATCTGATCCACGTGTGTGCTCGCTCCTCATCGACATGACAGCTGCCGGACAAGTCTGCGGCTTCCTCCAAGGTGAAGGTCAAGCCGCCGCGTCGAGGAAAGGTAGATCCGTAGCCCCCGGAGTTAGCCCATCGGGCCGCTCGCCCGCTCCTGGGCCGATCGCACACCCAAGGCTGAGGCACTTTGAGTAGGGCAGCTGCGCCCGACCCACGCATTGGCCACGAAACCGCAGCGTACGGGCCGCTCGTCCCCACAAACTGTCTCCACAAAACAGAAGCCGCCGACCAAACGTGACCTGGGCTTCCCCCGAAAGCGTGGAGGCTTGTCTGATAGTCGGTTGAGCATGTCATCGCCGGGCACCGTGGCACCAGCCGACGCGTTTGCGGGCCTCTGAGGCGGTCCTGGAGGGAGCGTCACGCGGCCTTCTCCTCCTCTGCGGCTCGAGCAGCGAGGATCTGTTCGTAGTCGATGGGCGACTTCATCTCGGCGCTGCTGTGGCGACGTGTGGTGTTGTAGCTGTCGATGTACTTGGCCACCTCGCGTCGCGCCTCGGCCCTGGTGGCGAAGCGCCGGCGGGAGAGCAACTCGAACTCGAGGGTCGAATGCCAGCTCTCGATGGCCGCGTTGTCGAAACACGATCCGACCCGACCTGCCGATTGGACCACACCAAGGCGATCGCAGACCGCTCCGAAGAGGTCCACGGTGAATTCCGATCCCTTGTCGGAGTGGAAGATCACCCCACGCACGTCGCCACCTCGGACCGCGGCGGCCATCTTGAGCGCGCCGGCGGCGACCTCGGCGTCATGGTGCTCGGAGAGGGCGAATCCGGGTATGCGACGCGCCGCGAGGTCCAAGACGCTGGCGAGGTAGAGCTTTCCCTCGTCGGTCGGAATCTCGGTCAGGTCCCCGCACCACTTCTCGTCGGCCCTCGCCGCACTGAAGTCCCGTTTGACCAGGTCCGGGAGCGGTGCTGCGGCCTTGTCGGGGCGGGTGAGCGAGCGAAAGCGCTTCTTCGGTCTTGCGACCAGGCCCTGGCGGGCCATGGAGTCGGCAACGGTCTTCTCCGACACCTCCCAGCCGAGGTCACGAAGCTCCTCGTAGACACGTGGAGACCCGTAGGTGCGCGGGGTGCCGCCCGAGTCCTCGAAGATCTCGGCCACCTTCTCGTCGAGGGCCGCTCGGCGCCGCTGGCGCGGCGTCGGTGGGCGGTCTCGCCACTTGTAGAACCAGGACTCAGAGACTCCGAGGAACTCGCAGCACTTCGCGTGGGGGATGTTGTACTCGGCCCTCTGGGAGGCGATGAACGACGCCACGGTCATCGGTTCGTCGCCTCCTTGACCCAGAGGACCACGGATCGCTTGAGGACATCACGCTCCATTCGGAGCTCTTCGTTCTCCTGCTCGAGCTCCTTCAGGCGCTCAGGATCGACGCGCCTCGGGTCGAGTCGCTCGCCCCGGGCGATCTTGTCCTTCATGACCCAGTTGGCCAGGGTCCCCGAGTTCACCCCGAGGTCGTCGGCCACCTGGCGGATCGACTTCCCCGTCTCCCGCACGACACGGACAGCGCCCTCACGGAACTCGGGGTCGTACCTTCTTCGCTTCTCTGGCATCGCATCTCCTTACGCGATACCTCCACGGAAAGGGGGGATGCCCAACCATCCAAGCAGCGCCACGGTGGAGGATCCTTGTCAATCCAACCAGTTGGTTGTAGTGTCCTCGGCCGTGCCTTGGGACTCACAGGACACGAGGCGGCGCTTGCTGGAGGCCGCAATCATGGAATTCAGCGCCTACGGCATCGCTGGTGCACGGGTTGACCGGATCGCATCTGCGGCCAAGGCCAACAAACAGGCCATCTACGCCTACTTCGGCAGCAAAGACGCCCTGTTCGCCGCGGCTTTCGAGGACCGCATCCGAGACTTCCATGCTTCGGTGCTCTTTGATGAGTACGACTTGGCCGAGTACGGCGGAAGAATGTTCGACAAGTTCGAAGACGCTCCCGAGACACTGCGCCTGGTCCTTTGGTACCAGGTCGAGCGGGTAGCTGCACCACCGCTCGAAGTGATCCTGGACTCGAACGAGGACAAAGTCGGACGAATCGTGGCCGCCCAGCAGGAGGGAAAGGTAACAACGACGTACCCGGCTACTGCGCTGCTCTCTTTCGCCCGCTCAACCGCCCTGATGTGGCATACGCAGATACCTGAGCTCGCGGCGCTGTTCCCATCTGATCGGGCCGACCGGCGAGACATGGTCGTCCGCGTGATTCGGCAAGTCCTTGAATAATAGGAGTGAGGAGCGCTGGGGTAACGAGCCGCCGAAGGTACCACGACGCCCGCCTATTGCCGCTCTCGGCGCAGTTGCATCGATAGCTGTATTGGTTTCCTCAGACTTCTACGCAAGTCAGTTCTGGCTCGGCCATCCTGTGACGACAGCGATCCTCGCCTCTCTTACCGTCGTCTTGGTGTCGGTCACGTTGATCGAGGTCGTCCTCAAACGGCGGTCTGAACGCAGATGGCGGTTGCTCGCCCAGTACGCGCTCCTGGAGTTGGCCGAGGCCGCTCGCGGAGCGTGGAGCGTGCTGCTTGGTGTCACCTACGAAGGAAATAGCGGCAACGACGATACGGCTGACCCCTCTCAAGTCATCCAGGTTCTCGATTCGCCGACACGGGCGCCCATATTGAAACGCAAGATTGACGCGATCCTGACTGATCCGCTCCGGCGGGATGAGCTCCAGGAATCGCTCGAACAAACCCTTGGTACCTCCCGCGAGCTCATCAGTCGGTGGGGAGCCGTCTTGACCGGCTCCACCAGTTTCTCTGAGCTTTTCGATCGTCACGTCGAAATGATCGGACGTATCCACGGACTGTGGTACTTCTTGGCCTATGGCAGACGAAGGGGGAGCCGATTTCGGTCCCCCGGAGGCAGCCACCGCGACGACTGGTTCGTCGACAACCTTCTATCGATGACTCGCATTGCGATTCGCCTCGAAGATGAAACCTGGGCGATTGCGTTACGCGTCGTGCCACCGGAATGGTGGGACATGCGAACGGATGAATTGGCCGCGCCAGCACACGCCGCTAAGCCATGACCGATCGAATCGAACTCCTCCGAATCCGTGGGATTTTCGTGGGATCCCACGGACCTTCGGGCAAACTTCGAGTCATTCTCTGGAAATGTCAACTTGATTTGGCCCCACCGTGGCAACCGGATTTGGCCCCACCCAAAGGCCCTGGTCGGGCTCCGGCACGATCGTCCAGCCTCAGGGTTCCAGGGGCTCTGAGGACATCTGAGGGGCCCGCGTAATCTGCGGGCGTGTCACCGAGCCCCCCATTTCCACCCGGTCAGAGCGTCTTCCAACTGCGGATCCAGCTCCAAGACGTCCGACCGATCGTGTGGCGCCGGCTGCTTGTTCCAGGAGCGGTCCACCTGCCCAAGTTCGCCGACATGCTTTGTGCGGCGCTGGGCTGGCAGAACTACCACCTGCACCAGTTCCGCGTGGGCGACGCCCTCTATGGGATGCAGCTCGACGAGCATCCCGAGGAGGAGGTCGACGAGAAGGGCATGAGCGTCCTCCAGGTGTTCCGCGACGAGCGCCGCTTCTTCTTCGACTACGACTTCGGCGACGGCTGGGAGCACGAGGTGGTCATCGAGGACCTGACGTGGAGCCACTTCGGGTTGAAGTTCGCCGTGTGCATCGACGGCCAGAACGCCTGCCCACCCGAAGATGTCGGCGGCATCCCGGGCTATGAGGAGTTCCTCGAAGTCATCGCCGATCCCGCCCACGAAGAGCACGACCGCTTCGTGGCCTGGGCGGGTGGATCCTTCGACCCCGCCGCCTTCGACCTGGCCGGCGCCAACGCCTTGTTGCAAAAGGTCCGCTGATCAGTTCTTTTCTCGGCGCGAGGTGCGTAGGCGGAAACTCTCGGTCCCCGTCTCGATGATGTGGGCGCGAAACGTCATGCGGTCGACGATGGCCGCCACGAGTCGCGGGTCGGTGATGACCTGGCCCCACTCGCTAAAGGGGAGGTTCGAGGCCAGCGCGACCGAGGACTTCTCCTCGCGCTCGGTCAGAATCTGGAAGAGCAACTCCGCACCGCGCGTGTCGAGCTGGACGTAGCCCAGCTCGTCGAGCAACAACAGATCGAGGCGTCCATAGCGAGAGACGATGCGGCTGAGGCGACGCTCGTCGGCCGCCTCGACCAACTCGTTGACCAGACCCGCACAGGTCGCGTAGCGCACCGAGCGTCCCGCTTCGCAGGCCGCCAGACCCATCCCGAGAAGCAGATGGCTCTTGCCCGTCCCTGAGTCACCGAGGAGGACCACGGGCTCGCCCTTGTCCATGTAGGCGCCCGTGGCCAACGTGGCGATGGTGGCGGCGTCGAGCGGGCTGGCCGAGACGTCGAAGTCCACCAGCCGCTTTGTGCGCGGGAAGCGGGCCTCGTGGATGCGCCGGTGCCGTCGACGCTCGGCCCGGTCATCGACCTCAGCCGAGAGCACGTCGGCCAGGTAGACCAGGTGAGAGGCCCTCGAGCGTTCGGCCACTTCGGCCAGACGTTGGGCCTCGGCGCGCACGGTGGGGAGGTGCAGCTCGCGGGTGGCCGCACCGATAGCGGCCGTCGCGGCGGTCTGGGTCATCTTGGTCATCCGCTTCCCTCCAAGAGATCGTCGTATCGCTCGAGCGTGGGCGTGGGCCGGTCGAAACGGGCGAGGTCGGCAAGGTCGCTCGACACGCCACGCTGACCCTCCATGGCCCGACGGGCTTCGACGATCACCACGTCGGGGTCGAAGCAGCCGACGAGCAGCGATCCTTCTATGCCGGCGACCACGGCGTCATAGGGCAGGACGCGATGCGCGAGCAGGACGCCGATGAGGGCCTTGGTGCCTTCTTTGTCACCGAGGCGACGGCGGGCGGCGTCGAAGAAGCGGTCATGGGTGGCGCTGAAGCGGCCCGAGGCCCGGGCCTGATGAAGCGCGGTCGCACCGGCGAGGGCCCCGGGTTTGTATATGAGCGTCTCGAGGTAGTGGTCGAGGTCGAGCGTCTCGACCCCTTTGCCCACCCGCGGGCATGACGGGCCACGACGCGTGCGCCATCGAGGGCTTCGAGCATCTCGGCCCCCAGGCGGACGCTGATGCGCGTTCCGGCATAGCGCACGGGCACCGAGTAGAAGCACTGACGGACGCAGACTCGGCTCTTGGCATCGACCCGGGGCCGCAGCAGCTGGGTGGCGTCGAAGGGCTCGCCCGGGAGCGCGCGCAGGTGGGGAAACTCGAGGGCGAAGTGCTCGGCCACGCTGAGGCGCCGCACGTCGATGTGGCGGACATCGTCGAGGCGATCTCCCTCGGCGACTGCCTCGTTGAGCCCCGCCAAGGAGGAAACCTTGGGCATGGGCACCATGTGGCGACGACGAAAGCGCCCGACCTCGCCCTCGACGCCACCCTTCTCGTGGGCCCCGTCCTTGCCGGGACGACAGTAGAAGGCGTCGAAGAGATAGTGGCTGCGCACGGCGACGAAGCGCTCGCTCTCGGTCCGGCTGCGCCCCATCAGCACCCGGGCGACGGCGGGCTTGAGGTTGTCGTAGCGGACACGTTGGGGAATGGCGCCGAAGTGCTCGAAAGCCCGGACGTGCCCGTCGATGAAGGCCTCTTGGGCCTGATTGGCATAGACGCGGTGAAAGCCCTTGCCCGACGCCGAGAGGCGCATGACGAACATCCACGCCGAGGTGAGCGTCCCGTCGAGGTAGAAGCTGACCGAGCCGAAGTCGACTTCAGCCTCGTAACCGAGCGGATGGGTCTGGGGGACCATGACCTCGGCCGCGACGATGGCGCGCCGTCCCTTGGCCGCGGCCACATAGTGGCGGACCGTGGACTCGGAGAGATCCGCATCGTGTTCGTCGAGCAGGCGCTGCCAGATTCTCCTGGCGGTATGGCGCTGTTTCTTGGGGACCTCGTCGTCGTCACTCAGCCACTTGTCGATGGTCGCCTTCCAGGGCCCGAGCGCGGGAGCCCGCCGCTCGCTCGCCTTGCGCGGCGGCGGGATGGGAGATGCCAGTGCCTCGCGCACCGTGCGCCGGTGCACCCCGAAATGCTCCGCCAGAGAACGGATCGACAGCTCCTCGCGCTCGTGCGACTTCCTGATCTGCTCGTAGAGCTCCACCTTCGACCGTTTCGTCATGGACCCAAGGGTCCTCGCCGCCTGCTGTTTGCAGGTGGACCCCGGCCCGGTCGATCGACCCCGGGTGGGGCCAAATCAGATCGCCACAGCGGGGCCAATTCAGGTGATCACACTCACATTCTCTCAAAGGATCCGCGGGCGCTACCCGAGGACCCTCAAAGATCGCCATCAAGGTGACAGGAGAAGCGTCTTGGCGACGGTCTCCCTGTTTTCGAACGCCAGATGTGCCTTGGCTGCCTCAGCCAGTGAGAAGGTCTGGCCAACGAGAGGGGTCACTCGCCCGGCGCCGATCTCGGCGAGAACGGCCGCGAGCAGCCGAGACCTGTCGCCGTCGCCGTATTGGAGGTCGGCGATGGTGGTGACGGTGACGCCACGATGCTCTGCTTCAGCACGGTCAATCAGCGCGAAGGAGCCGCTCGGGGTCCCGTGCGCCGAGAAGCGCCCGCCCTCGGCGATCAGCCCGAACGCTTCCCCGCCGATCGTTCCTCCGACACCGTCGAGCACGACGATCGGAGGTCGCCCACGGGTGGCGTCGAGCACCGCACCGGTCCAACCGGGATCGCCGTAGTCGACTGCCGCCACAGCCCCGGCCTCCGAGACGATTTCTCGCTTCGTTGAACCGCGGGCAGCACCCACAACCTTGATCCCCAGGTTGGCGAGCAGTTGAACGAGGAGCAATCCCATGCCCCCGGCAGCGCCGAGGACCAGTACCCACTCCCCCTCCATCGGTGCGGTCTTGTCAAGGACACGCAGCGCAGTGGTGCCATCGTGGAGGACGGCGGTGGCCTCAAGGAGGTCGACGTCTTCGGGAACCAAAGAACAGTCTCCGAAGTCGACCGCGGCCAGGTCCGCGTAGCCTCCGGTGCCACCTCTTCCTCCGGTATGCGCCACCACTGACCGGCCCAGCCAGCCGGCATCGACCCCGGGTCCGAGAGCGGCGATCGTTCCGCCCACGCCATTGCCTGGCACGTACGGCGGCCGAATCGGGAAGTAGTCGACCCCCCGTCCCGAACGGATCATGGTATCGACGAACAGCACGTCACAAGCTGATGCCGCCACCAGAATCTGTCCTGGGCCCGGGGTGGGGTCTGGCAGGTCACGCAGCTCGAGGACATCAGGACCTCCGAAACGATCCACCTCGATTGCGCGCATCTCAGGCCACCGCGTTGCCGAGATCGGCCGGCGTCACATCGCGGGCTGCAAAACCCGGGTGGTCGGGGTCGACGTTGAACGAGAGGATGCGCCGAGGGTGGATCCTGATGATCTCAGGTGCGAGATGGCCCTGTGGGTCGTGGGCGCCGACGGCGGTCTCTGCCAGGCCGCGAACCTCGAGAAAGTGGGAGCCCTCCATGGAGTCTTCGGTGACTTCGTCGACGACGAAGGCCACGTTCGGATGCGCCTGCACGTTGTGATATTTCGCACTTGCGCCCATGTTGAACCCGGCGATGTCGATGGTCCCAAGTGTCGGGTTGTACGTGAAGCCCAGAGGCTTGACCTGAGGGAGCCCGTTCGGCCCCAACGTAGCCAGATGGCCACGTGGCTGATGGGTGAGGAAGCGCACTTCGGCGTCAGTAAAGGTCATGTCGAAAGGCTAGAACCTCATGTAAGGTTGAGGTCAAGACCATGTCTCGAACTTCTCGTTCCTTGGCGGAGCTGACGGTGGGCCAGGTGGCGTCTCGCAGCGGCGTGACCGTCTCTGCCCTCCATTTCTACGAGGCCGAAGGGCTGATCCAGAGCATCCGCACCGCGGGGAACCAGCGACGGTTCCCACGAGAGGTGCTGAGGAGAGTGGCGTTCATCCGGGCCTCCCAAGCTGTCGGCATCCCCTTACGGCGCATCAAAGAGGCTCTCGACCTCCTGCCGGACGGTCGCACGCCAACGCGTCGGGATTGGGAGCGGCTCTCCGCGGCATGGCGGGACGACCTGGATCAGCGGATCATCGGGTTGCAGCACCTCCGGGACCGACTAAGCGGCTGTATCGGTTGTGGCTGCCTGTCTCTGGGCCTGTGCAAGTTGGTCAACCCCGACGATCTGCTCGGTCAACAGGGCCCCGGTCCGCGCAACCTCTGAGCAGCGGAAGCGCCTGACTGAAGCGGCGCGGAATGATGTGAGTCTCTTTGTTCAGAGGGCAACCCACCCAGCAAAGTCCGTTTGGCCAGCTCAGCTCCGGTGCAGTGTCCGGGCGACACAGCTCAGGATCACTCCGTCTGCTCGTTTCAGTAGCAAGGCAGTAGCAAGCATCTATCCACGCCTAGGTCGGCAAGCGCTAGATACGCTCGTCAGCAATGCCTCAATTCGAAGGTCACATCGCGGGACAATGAACGTCGTCGCGACGATCTTGGGCGTAGTCGTCGTGGTGCTGACGGTGAGCGACGTCGTGCTGACCATGGTCCTCCCGCGTCGGCCGTCGGGGGTCGAGCGCTTGAGCCTCCAAGTCAACCGTAGTGTCAGAATGTGTTTCGTCCTCGTGTCGCGATTGGCGAAGACGTACGAGGCCCAGGACGCCATTCTGGCCCCGACGGGGCCGGTTGCCCTCGTCGTGCAGCTCCTCTTCTGGGCGGCTTGCCTGGTGCTCGGGTTCGGACTCATCCTCGTCGGTACCGGCGCGTCTTTCGCCGATGGGTTGCTCCAGGCGCTCACAGCGCTCTTCACGGTGGGAGCTGTGCACGCCGGGGGCCCGGCCGATACGGGAGTGGACATTTCCGTCGGCGCCATTTGGGTGGTTATCGTCGCTCTCCAGATCGCCTACCTGCCGGCCCTCTACAGTTCGTTCAACCGACGAGAGAGTCTGGTCGCTCTGCTTGAGAGTCGGGCCGGCGTTCCCGCGTGGGGTCCCGAGCTCTTGGCGCGACACCAGCTGGTCGGCATCAACGACACCCTCCCAGACCTCTACGCCTCCTGGGAGGTGTGGGCGGCCGATGTGGCCGAAAGCCACACCACGTACCCGGTGCTCCTCCTCTTTCGGTCCCCTGAGCCGTGGTACTCGTGGGTGCTCGGGCTCATCGCCGTTCTCGACGCCGCGGCGATGCATCTGGCTCTCGCACCGAGCCAGGCATCCTCCCAGGCGCGGCTGTGTCTGCGAATGGGATTCACACTGTTTAACCGCATCGCCACCACCCTCGGATGGGAGGTGGATCTCGATCCGGACCCCGAGGGCCCGATCGACCTGACGTTCGCCGAGTTCGACCGAGCGGTGACGATGCTCGAAGGCGTGGGCTTTGCCACCGAGAAAAGTGCCGAGGAAGCCTGGGTCGACTTTCGCGGCTGGCGCGTGAACTATGAGAGCGTCGCCTACAGGCTGGCCGACCGCCTTACCGTCCCGCCCGCTCCATGGTCGGGTCAGCGGCGACACATGCGATCGGGGCCGGTTGAACCTCGGCGCCCGCCCCAGCGCCGCCCCGGCGGCGGTGAACCGTTCGTGTACGACCGGCCGGCAGTCGTCATTGCGTCTCGACCCCGCCTCATCCGCCGCGCTCGACCTCAATCCTGACAAAAGGCCCAAGAGCACGGACGACAAATCCACCGCCGACATTCCGTTCAAGTTCGTTTGAGCGTGACAGTTCACCTTCTCGAGCGGAGCCTCCTAAAAGATCCCCCATGACAGCGGCCGCAGCTCGGTCACGCTCCTCCAGCGCATGGCTGTCAACGCGAAGCCTCACAGATGGGTCCGAATGGCCAAGTCGACCAGCAACTCTACGAACGTCTACGCCCACGCCGATCAGCTGAGTTGCCGTGAAATGTCGCAGGTCGTGTAACGGAACGGAGCGAACTCAAACCTGGCTGCGCACTCGGATGAAAAGGATGTGACGTTGTCCGGCCGGTACGGCGTGGTCTCGTCAACGAGAGGGGAGAACACAAAAGCATCGTTGGAGAGCTCTCCTCCCGCCTCCCCGATCCAGCGATTGGTCTTGGCCCCGGTACTGAGAGAGCCGGGCAACGCCAACCGGGTCCAGTGCCAGCGTCCGTCCTCTATTGGTCTTCGTCGACTTCAACGAGGCCGCGCCCGTACTACCGGGACGGATCTCGAGATGTGGATGATTCCACGATCGACATCCACGTCCGACCACCGAAGAGCGCAGAGTTCGCCTCGTCTCATGCCTGTGACCGCCGCCAGCATCAGAAGCGGCGCCAGCCTGCAGGTCGCGCCGCCCAGCGGCTCAATGACGCCTCGAACCACCTCCAACGAGGGCGCCGTCACCTGAGACTGGTGGCTCCGCGGGATTTGG
>CAVYDA010000009.1:0-162810 GCA_963767195.1 uncultured Acidimicrobiaceae bacterium
TGAGCATGCTCGACCGGGCAGACGCGAGCACACACGCCGACGCCTCCGTGGTGAAACTGCTGTGGTCGCGGTGGCATCGCGACCTCGGTGAACTGGCCATGGGCGTACTCGGCCCGGCGTCCATGCTCGCGCAGCGCCCGCCGTACGACCTGGACGACTGGCAGCGGCTGCTACCTCTTCAGCCGCGCCGACACGATCTACGGCGGGTCGCAGGAGATACAGCTCGGCATCATCGCCGATCGCGCGCTCGGGCTGCCCAGGCAGGCCCGGTCATGACGGCCCCCGCGCGGCCCGCTGCCGGGCCCGCCTGCTGGCCGCGATCTTCTGGCGGGGAAGGTCGTCGTCATCACTGCGGCCGCCGGGCCGGCATCGGTTCGGCTACGGCACGGCGCTGCCTGGCAGAGGGCGCCAGCGTCGTGATCAGTGATCAGCACCCGGCCCGGCTCGCCGCCTACCGGGAGGAGCTGGCCGGCGAGTACGGCGACCGCGTCTGGTCCGTTCCGTGTGACGTCACCGACGACAGCGCAGTGCAGCAGCCTGATCGCCGGCGCGGTCGCGCACTTCGGCCGGCTCGACGTGATGATCAACAATGCTGGGCTCGGCGGCACAAGCTCGGTGCTGGAGATGACGGACGAGGAGTGGCTGCGCGTCCTGGACATCACGCTGAACGGCACGTTCCGGTGCACGCGGGCCGCGCTGCGGCAGATGGTCGCGCAGGGCGGCGGCGGCGTCGTCGTCAACAATGCCTCGGTGCTCGGCTGGCGTGCCCAGGCAGGTCAGGCGCACTATGCCGCGGCCAAGGCCGGCGTGATGGCGCTGACGAGGTGCGCGGCGATGGACGTGGCCGGTTACGGCATCCGCGTCAACGCGGTGGCGCCAAGTCTGGCGACGCATCCGTTCCTGACCAAGGTCATGAGTGGGGACCTGCTCGCCGAGCTGGAGGGCCAGGAGGCCTTCGGCCGCGGCGCCGAGCCGTGGGAGGTCGCAACCGTCATCGCGTTCCTGGCTAGCGACTACTCCTCCTATCTGACCGGAGAAGTCATCTCGGTCAGCAGCCAGCATCCCTGACGTCTGATCCGCGCGGTGTCATACCTCGCAAATACCTGTGCGTCGACTGGTAATCCCACCATTGGCGGAATTCCATGTTCAACGCGATTCAGGGATTTCTAGTGGCCTTGCGGCATTAGTGTTGCTCCGATTCCCTGATTGACGTGTTTATGGGCGAGGTAACAGGAGGTAGCGATGCGCTCGCGCATGCGCAAAAGATGCCTTGTGATGGCGACGGTGCCAGCCGCGCTCATCATGACGGCAGTACCGGCGGGGGTTGCTGCTGCGGCAACGCAGTCGCAGTACCTCGGCCGGAGGGGCTGACCAGCAGTACATCGTGATCTTGCATAACCAGAACGCCAATCTTGGCGCGAGGTCGGCAGCCAGGCGCGCCGCCGTTTCGGCTGAGCAGAAGCCGGTCATCTCGCAGCTTCGCTCGCGGGCGGCCAGTGAGGTCGGCTCCACCAGCCTCGTCAACGCAGTCATCGTCAAGGCCACGGCGAGTCAGGCGCAGGCGCTGGCCGGCAACTCGGCTGTCGCCGAGGTCGTGCCGAACCAGGTGATACCGGGCCCCACGCTGCCAGTCGTGCAAGCCGCCAGGCTCGCGCACTCGCCGGTTAAAGCGACAATCGCATCGAACCTGTGCGGCACGTCCGCCACTCCGGAGCTCGACCCGGAGGCCCTGACTAAGATTAATGGCGCAGTGGCGAACCCGAACGCCGATGGCGCGGGCATCACCGTCGCCACGATCGCGGACGGGCTCGACCCGGCGAACCCCGACTTCCAGCGCAATGCGGCCTACGCCAGCGCCGGGTCGGCGGCTGGCTCGCCTATGGTGACCCAGGTCGACTTCACTGGTGACACCGGCCGCAACTCCGACCCCCGGCGGCGAGATGTTCCTGGACGCAAGCTCGATCGCTGCGCAGGGCAACACCGCCTTACGACCTGTCGAAGTACGTGTATCCAGGTGACCCGAATCCTCCGCCAGCTGGCTGCGACATCAAGATCGTCGGCGACGCGCCTGGCGCGAGCGTGCTCGCGCTGAAGGTCTTCTCCGAGAACAACGACACAACGACGTCCAACTTCCTCCAGGCGATCAACTACGCCGTCGCTAACGGTGCGAAGGTCATCAACGAGTCGTTCGGCAGCAACAACTTCCCCGACCTCGCTGCCGACGTGATCCGCCAGGCCGACGACGCTGCCGTCGCCGCGGGCGTAACGGTCGTTGCCTCCAGCGGCGATGCCGGCATCACCAGCACGATCGGCTCGCCCGGCACGGACCCGAACGTCATCAGCGTCGGCGCCTCGACGACCTTCCGTGCCTACGAGCAGGTCACGCTCGGCGGCGTCAACGTGCCGGGCACGAACGGGAAGTTCGTCGACAACAACATCTCGAGCCTCTCCTCCGGCGGCTTCTCCGAGAGCGGCAACACCGTGGACCTCGTCGCGCCCGGCGACTCGAACTGGGCGCTGTGCAGCACCAACTCGACCCTGTACACCGACTGCACGAACTTCGACGGGACCGGTAGCTCGCCGATCGAGTTCACCGGCGGCACCAGCGAGTCGTCGCCGCTCGTGGCAGGCGCCGCCGCTGACGTGATCCAGGCCTACGCGGGCGCTCACGGCGGCGCGGACCCGTCGCCAGCGCAGGTCAAGCAGATCCTGATGAGCTCGGCGACCGACATCAACGCGCCGGCGACGCAGCAGGGCGCCGGCCTGCTGAACATCGCCGCCGCTGTCAAGCTGGCCAAGTCATCGGGGACCTCGCAGCGGCGGCGTCCTCATCAGCCCTGGCCAGTTCAACATCCAGCAGAAGCCGGGCGCGACGTCGAGCCGGACAGCATCTCCGTGACCAACACCAGCTCTCCAAGGTCACCGTCAAGCTGTCGACCCGGGCACTCACCAAGCAGATCGCCAACCCGTCCGGCACGTTCTGCATGCAGCCGGGCACGCCGACCACAGTCCTGCCCGGCCAACACCGGAGTGCTCGACGATCTGGAGCGGCGCCATCGAGGTGTACCAGAAGGTGCACTTCACAGTGCCTGCGACGGCGCATCCGTCGCGGCTGAACTTCTCCTCCGACTTCCAGTTCACCGGCCAGACGTCGCTCATGCACGTGGCGCTGATCGAGCCGGACGGCACCTACGCGGGTTACTCGAACCTCGCAGGGGCTCGCCGACTTCGACAACATCCAGGTCGCGAACCCGCCTGCGGGCACGTGGACGGCGCGTGTTCTTCACGGTAAAGAACAGCGGCAAGCGCGACATCGGTACCAGCGGGCCGATCCAGTGGGACGCCAACGTGTCGCAGTTCGCTCCGGCGGGCTCGGTCAGCCCGCACCTCGCTCACGCTGGCCGCGGGCGCGACTGGAACGGCCACGCTCAAGGTGACCAGCCCGAGCACGGCCGGGGACACGGAGCCAGTCGCGTTGTCGTGTCGTCCGGCTGCTACCCACACCACGATTCCGATCACGGTCCGCACGACGGTGCCGACCACATCGTCAGGCGGCAGCTTCCACGGCGTGCTGACCGGCGGTAACGGCCGGGCGGGCGTGCAGGCGCAGGCCAACTACTACACGTTCACCGTGCCGAAGCGGCGCGCAGAACATCCACGCGGAGATCAACCTGGCCAACGACCCGGGCGACCTCCTGACCGGCTACCTCATCGACCCGAGTGGCCAGAACCTCGGCTACTCGACCAACGTCACCCTGGACAGCAAGGGCAACCCGGTCAGCACGAGGTCCGTCGATCTGTACCATGCGCGGCCAGCGCCTGGGACATGGACCGTCGCGCTGCAGTGGGCCAACCCGGTCAGTGGGCTGGAGCTTCAGGAGCCATTCACCGGCACCATCGGCTTCGGCGCACTGCCCATCACCAGCAACCTGCCAGGCCGGCAGCAGTCTGACGAAGGGCACGACCTACACCTACAAGGTGACGATCCACAACAGCGGTCAGGCGCCCGAGGCGTACTTCGTCGACCCGCGCCTGCACACCACGATCACGCTGGCACTGCCCAACCAGAACTCCAACGTCAACGCGGGCAGCCTGACGCTGCCGCTTGCGCTGCCAACGTCAGACGGCGGGCCGCCGTTCCCGTACTACTTCGTGCCGACCGAGACCAGCAAGATCTCGGAGAGCCTGACGGGTAGCGCGCCGGTGGACTTCGACTCGAGCTACTTCCCTGGTGACCCCGACCTCGAGGGCGATCCAGTCGGGTAACTCGGCGAGCGTCACCTTCAGTAGCCCCGGAGGTCAGCCCGGGGCTCTGGAGCCTGAACCCGTCGGAGATCGGGCCGTACAACACCACCACGGGAGCGCCCGCGGTGACAGCGGCCGCGTCGTTCAGCGCGGTCACAAAGGCGTTCGACTCGGCCGTCACGTCCTCCTCGGGCGACCTGTGGCCGTCGGTCGAGGGCCTGTCGAGCGACGCTGTCAAGCCGGTCTACATTCCGGCCGGCGGCAGCGCGACGATCACAGTCCACATCAAGGCTGAGCGGAGCGCCGGCTCGACGCGACTCCGGGACCTCTACGTCGACGATCTGACGATCGCCGGGTTCTTCGGGCTGGGCTTCGGCGATCCGAACGCCGACGAGATCACCGCGATTCCGTACAGCTACAAGACCAAGTAGCCGCACGCGCCGGAGCAATCCGGCCGAGCAGCACGACCGGGCCCGAGCTAACGCTCGGGCCCCGCTGCCGTTGTGTACTGACCCAGATGGGCTCGCGATGCCCGAGCTGACGCTTGGCGCGCGTTGCTACCCAGGAGCCGCCGATCGCGTTCTAGATGCGCTCGATGATCGTCGCGGTGGCCATCGCGCCGCCCGCGCACATCGAGATCAGCGCCGTGCTGCCGTCGGTGCGCTCCAGTTCGTGCAGGGCCGTGGTGATCAGGCGCGAGCCGGTGCTGCCGACCGGGTGACCGAGCGCGATAGCGCCGCCGTTGGCGTTGACCTTGTCCGGGTCCGGCTCGTGCACGCTCATGCCACGACATGACGATCGACGCGAACGCCTCGTTGACCTCGAAGACGTCGATATCGCTGATGGTCATGCCGCTGCGCTTCAGCACCCGCTCGGTCGCGGCGACCGGCCCGTCCAGGTGGTAGTAGGGCTCGTCGCCGATCAGGCACTGGGCGACGATCCTGGCCCGCGGCCGCAGGCCAAGCTCACGCGCCCTGGCCTCGTCGACCAGCAGCACCGCGGCGGCGCCGTCGGAGATCTGCGACGACGTGCCAGCCGTGTGCAGTCCGTCGGGCAGCACCGGCTTGAGTCCGGCCAGCGCCTCCAGACTGGTCTCACGCAGGCCTCCGTCCCTGTCGACGACGCGGCTCTCGCCGGTCGGCTTGCCCTCGCCATCGAGCACCGGCGCCTTTACCGGCGCTACCTCACGATCGAAGCGGCCCTCGGCCCAGGCCCGCGCCGCGTTCTGCTGCGAGCGCAGGCCGAACGCATCGACCTGCTCGCGGGTGAAGCCGCGGCGCCTGGCGATCCGCTCGGCCGCCTCGTACTGGCTCGGCATGTCGATGGCCCAGGACTGCCGGCCGCGGCGAGCCGATGCCCGTGCCGATGTTCGCGCCGAGGCCGACCCGGCTCATCGCCTCGACGCCGCAGCCGATGCCGACATCGATGGCGCCGGCCGCGATCAGCCCGGCGATGAGGTGCACGGCCTGCTGGGCCGACCCGCACTGCGCGTCCAGGGTCAGGCACGCCGGTCTGCTTCGGCAGGCCCGCGTGCAGCCAGGCGGTGCGGGTGACGTTGCCCGCCTGCTCGCCAGCCTGGGTGACGCAGCCGCCGGCGACCTGCTCGACCTCGGCCGGTCGAGCCCGGCGCGCTCGAGCAGGGCCATCTGCGCGTGGCCGAGTAGCTCCGCCGGATGCAGGCCCGCTAGTGCTCCGCGCCGCCTCCCGATTGGCGTCCGGACAGCTTCGACGATGACCGCAGTGCCCACAGCTGCTCCTCCGCGTTGCCTGCGCTCATAGTAGAACGTGTTCTTGAAATTTCGAGGTGCGAGGCGGTTCACCGCTGGCTCCAGGCGTGCTTGAATCCCACTAGAACACGTTACAGATCTGGAGGCCCGTCATGGCTCAGCCGCGGATAGCGCCAGGCTTCGACCTCACTGATCCTGACCTGTACGCCGAGCCGCGTGCCGCAGGAGGAGCTGGCCGAGCTGCGGCGGGCCGCCCCGATCTGGTGGAATCCGCAGCCGTCGGACATGGGCTTCAACGACGACGGGTTCTGGGCCGTCACCAGGCACCGGGACGTGGTCGCCATCTCCCGCGACAGCGACACCTTCTCCAGCTACGAGAACACTGCGATCGTCCGGTTCATCGAGCGGCAACACCCGCGACCAGATCGAGATGCAGCGGGTGATCATGCTCAACATCGATCCGCCGCACCACACCAAGGTGCGCGGCATCGTGTCCCGCGGGTTCACCCCGCGGGCCATCAGCAACCTGCGCGACGTCCTGAACGACCGGGCCGAGGAAGATCGTCCAGGACGCGCTGGCGAAGGGCACGGGCGACTTCGTCACCGACG
Source organism: uncultured Acidimicrobiaceae bacterium (assembly GCA_963767195.1). Lineage (GTDB taxonomy): Bacteria > Actinomycetota > Acidimicrobiia > Acidimicrobiales > RAAP-2 > Bog-473. The sequence continues at coordinate 6,582 of CAVYDA010000009.1, forward strand.
TCGCCTGCGAGCTGCCGCTGCAGGCGATCGCCGAGCTGATCGGCGTGCCGCAGGAGGACCGGCACAAGCTGTTCACCTGGTCCAACGACATGGTCGGCTACGACGACCCCGAGTACTCAGGCGACGGCGAGACCGCGGCCGCCGAGATACTCGGCTACAGCATGGTGATGGCCGAGGACCGGCGCGCCTGCCCGCGCGAGGACATCGTCTCCAAGCTCGTCAGCGCCCAGGTGGACGGCGACGAGCTGACCTCAGACGAGTTCGGCTTCTTCGTCATCCTGCTGGCGGTGGCGGGCAACGAGACCACCAGGAACGCCATCTCGCACGGCATGCTGGCATTCCTGGACAACCCCGATCAGTGGGAGCTGTTCAAGGCCGAGCGGCCGCAGACGGCGGTGGACGAGATCGTCCGCTGGGCAACCCCGGTCACGGTGTTCCAGCGGACCGCCACCAGGGACACCGAGCTCGGCGGCCAGCTAGATCAAGAAGGGCCAGCGGGTGGGCATGTTCTACCGGTCGGCCAACTTCGACGAGGAGGTCTTCGAGAGCCCGGAGCAGTTCAACGTCCTGCGCAGCCCCAACCCGCACGTCGGGTTCGGCGGCACCGGCGCGCACTACTGCCTCGGCGCCAACCTCGCCAGGCTGGAGATCGACCTGATGTTCAACGCGATCGCCGACGCGATGCCGGACATCAGCAAGGCCGGCGACCCGCAGCGGCTGCGCTCGGGCTGGCTCAACGGCGTCAAGCGGCTGCCGGTAACTTACGTCAGCGCTGGCTGATACCTCCGGGCACGGTCACCGCGGCTATGCAGATGACGTCGTCGCGGTGCGGTGTCAGACACGGAGGCATTGCCGTGGCCGGAGTGGGGGCTGGGGCCTGGCTCGCGCACCCGCTGGGCAGTCTCGGCGGGTACGCCTACGACGGCGCAGGCCAGGCCGGCTCCGCAACTCCAAGCGCGAGTCCGGTCAGTGCGCCGACCAGTCAACCCAGCGAGAAGGCGAGCCTGACCGCGCCGAGTCAGTCGCCAGCCACCACCCCGCCCGAAGCGTCGACGCCGATGACACCGCGGCAGATGCTGCGCACCCTGCGAAGCCTGCTGCCCGCGGGCGCGGTGCTGACGGATGACCCGACGGCAGCCAATGCGCCTGGCTCGCTCGAGGTGAACTACAACGACGGACACGGCAAAGCCGACATCATGATCGACGTCACGCCGTTCGACAAGGTCATGACAGACCAGCAGGTGCAGGCCTCCGGGCCGCCGCGTCGGCGCCGACAATAAACCGCTGCCATGGGTGCTGGCCGCTGTCGTGCCCGAATCCGCTCTGGACCGACGAGGGCGCCCGCCCCGCGGGCGCGCTGCCGATCAGCTGTGCACTCCGCACGCCGCCCGGCGGCGGCATCGAGCGTGACGCTGTCATGTACGCGGACTCATACGGCTTCTACGGCTACGACATCTACGACCAGCGGCCTGACGGCATCGAGGTGTTCATCCAGGTCGGCAACGGCTACTTCGACCCGTACCTGCCGCACGCCGACCGTGCGACGCCACCTGGCTCGATGAGCCTGTGGGAGTCCGTTGTGGACAGCCCAGCTTGGCAGGGCTAGCAGGGCGGCCCGGGCTGATCCTTGGTAGTGGCTGAGCGAGAGCGCCGCACGACGCGGCAGTTGGCCGCTCACTAGGTCTTCACGCCTTGCGCCACTGATAGCGCGCGTACGCGACCGTCCATCCCGCCAGGATGGCGGCGCTGACATACGGGAGGATCTTGGAGGCGACGAGCGCCGTGCCCGTCGAGGTATTCTCCACGATGGCCACGCGCACGCCGGCCTCGACGAGGTAGCCGACGCCCCACACTGCGGTGACAACCCGGTAGGCGCGCTGGTAGCCGGCGAACTGCCAGAGCCTGGTCATCTCGCGTCCCCTCGCGCTCTCCGGCCCGACGAACTCGTGGGCGAATCCGAACAGCAGGGGCTTCGGCGCGCGGAGCGAGCTAAGGCAGGCCAGCCCGAACACCGCTGTGGGCACCGAGCCCTCCAGAAGGACGAGCCGGGCGTTATGACTCAACAGCCCGAGCACCGCTCCGACGACGATGCCCGCCAGGACGACGGCTCCGATGATGTCCAGCCGGCGCCGCCGGATCGCGTTCATAGTGACGCCGATTGCCGGCAGCACGCCGCTCAGAATCAGCGCCGTTACCGCCGACAGCCCGGCCTTCCGCAGTAGCGCATAAGCGATGAGCGGGCCCACGACATCGAAGGCGGCGATCGTGGCGGCCGACTTCAGCCTGGTCCCGGCGGCTGGCTGCTCGGCGCTTGGCTGTTCCGCCGTCGCCTCTTCCGCAGTCAACTGCCCGGCACTTGGCTGTTCCGCCGTCGCCTCTTCCGCAGTCAGCTGCTCCGCAGTCAGCTGTTCCGCAGTCGGCTGTCCCGCGGCTGGCTCCGGCTGCACTTCCTCGCTCACGGCTACCACGATATGTTCGGAAAAGCCGGTATCTAACCCTTCGCAGCAGAATTCAGCCCGCGGAGTTACGGCGGGCCGTACCGCACATCGCGGTCGCCACCATCTGGGCCGGCACTCGTCGCGGTCCGGCTGCGCCTCGGCGGCAGGGACCTGCGGCCGGGGTATCGGGCAATAACTGACGTCATAACGACGTCGAAGGGCTGACCATGAATGACCGGGATCGGCGGGCGGCGACCTTGCTGAGCTCGGCCATCAGCCTGATGACGCGACCGTCATCCGACGGTCACGGCTTGAGCCGGATCAATTCGCCCTGGTCTTCCACCGCCACGCGGGGAGCATCAGCTGGTATGTGACGCGTCGTCTCGGTCCGCACCTCGCCGAGGACATCGTCGCGGAGACGTTCTTGGCCGCCTTCCGGCAGCGAGACCGCTACGACGTCAGTAAGCCCGCGCCAGGCCATGGCTGCTCGGCATCGCGGCCAACCTCATCCGACGGCACCACCGGGATGAGAGCCGATGGCTCCGCGCGCTGGAGCGTACTGGTGTCGACCCGATCACGGACTCGGCCGCCGAGCTTGTCGAGGCCCGGCTGAGCGCCGACGCCACCGGGCGCGCGGTGGCGGCTGCAATCGCGGCTCTCAACCCGCGCCAGCGCGAAGTGGTGTTGCTTGTGACCTGGGCAGAGCTGACCTACGACCAGGTTGCCGAAGCGCTTGGCATCCCTGAAGGCACGGTCAGATCCCGGATGAATAGGGCTAGGACTCGACTGCGAGCCGCGCTAGCTGACATCAGCCCGCCTGAGTACACCGGCAGTCAGGAGATTCGTCATGCATGAGCTTGCCGAGCTAGCGCGACTGCGAAAAGACGTCCCTGCGGCCCGGACCGATGCGGCGCTTGCGAGGCTAGCCGAGGCCATGGCGACGACGAGCGCCGGCGGCCGATCCGGCGGCCGACTGCACGGTCGGCGACGCCTAGTCCGCACCGTGGCCATAGCGACCGCGGCCGTGGCTGCGGCCGTATCAGTCGTGGTCGCGACCATCGGCGTTGGACTGCCCAAGGCTGGCGGCCATCCAACGAGGACGCGGCCGAGCGCGACCGAGACGCCGGGGGCGCCGTACCTCGGTGTCCCGGCGTCGGGAGCGCAGCTAGTCGCATTCGCCTCTAAGGCGGCGGCACGAGCACCGCTCTTTCCCGCGCCGAATCCGAACAACTGGTACTACACCGACACTCTGGAGTTGTATTCGGAAACCGGTTCTACCCGCCGGATCGGCGTACGGTCAATCAGACCTGGCAACAAGTCGGCGGCACACACTTCGCCACGCTCGTGAACGGAAAGCTCCGCTACGGCTTCGGCGGCGGCCGCGGGGCGCAGCTGAATGGCTGGCCGGGAAACATGGCCACCCTGTATGGATACCTGGCCAGACTGCCTGCCAGCGTTCCCGCCCTGCGAGCCGTCATCCTGGCCAACAACAAGGCGGCGCCTCATAGCGACGGCGGCCAGGTGATCGGCGCGTTCAACGCTATCCAATACCTGCTGAACGATCTCGCGGTGCCGCCGCGGCTGCAGGCAGAACTCTACGGAGTTCTGGTCAGCCTTCCCGGCGTGCGATTCGATATCTCTGCAGTGGACGCAGCCGGGCGGCATGGCGTGGGCCTGTACATGATCGAATCTGGCTGGCTCGAGGAGGAGATCATCATCAATCCCCGTACCTTCGGCTACATGGGCAATCTGTGGGTCGCCGTCAGGGCGCGTACCGAGTACGGCACAAGCCCGGCGGTCGTTCACTACCACAAGGGCGAGAGCCTGGGATCGAACGCACAGCTCGCGGCCGGCATCGTCCGGCGGGCTGGCCAGCTGCCGGGGCGCTGACCGAGCCGCGCCGGTCGCTGATCGAACTCCGCAGCGCGGACCCGGCTGCGCGAAAGGGCGTGAGGTTGGCAGCGCCGCCCTTCATTGGGCGGTACTTCCAACCTGACGCCCTATGCGGCTCGGTGCGCGCGGTTAACCAGACCTGCCAACACGCGTCGGCTAGCTGGTGCGTAGACGAAAGGCAGCGTCTCGCGGCCGGCGGTCAACTCGCGGCGCCCATCGGCCTAATGTCGTCGAGCGCGCCGCCAAACCGATCCTTCTCGACCTCCAGGTCATAGCGAGCCTGCAGGTTCAGCCAGAAACGCTCGGAGGTATCGAAGAACCGTGCGAGTCGTAGCGCCGTGTCGGCAGTGATACGACGCTGGCCGAGCAGATACGACATTGCTGATTGATCCGAATGCCGTAGAGCCTGAGCCGCATTCTCGTCAGGCCGGCTTGTCCGACACCACCCACATGGAGAAGTACTGCGACCCGCCGCCGTAGGCGTGGCCGAGCGCGGTCCGCGCGCCGGCTACCTGGTGCTCGCCGGCCTTGCCCATCACCTGCATGGCCGACTCGGCGAACCGGAGCAGCCCAGACGCCCCGATCGGGTTGGAGCACAGCACGCCGCCCGACGGGTTGATCGGGATGAGCCCGCCGATCTCTGTCTCCCCGGCCTCGGTCAGCTTCCAGCCCTCCCCGACGGCCGCGAATCCGAGGTTCTCCAGCCACATCGGCTCGAACCATGAGAACGGCACGTAGATCTCCGCCACGTCGATCTCGTCGATCGGCCGGGAGATCCCGGCCTTGGCCCACAGCGCGGCCGCGGCATCGGCGCCAGCCCGCGGGTTCACGTTGTCCTTGCCGGCGAACATGGTCGGCTCGGTGCGCATCGACGTCGCCCGGATCCAGGCCACCGGGCGGCCAGCCGCCTCCGCCGCGGCCTGGTCGCCGATCACGACAGCGCAGGCGCCGTCGGAGGACGGGCATGTCTCGTCGTAGCGCACCGGGTCCCACAGCATCGGCGAGGCCTGCACCGACTCCAGCGTGATGTCGGGCTGGCGCAGGTGCGCGTACGGATTGCGGGCCCCGTTACGCCGGTCCTTGACCGCAACCAGTGCGCCGATGTGCGTGGGCGCGCCGCTGCGCCGGATGTAGGACCTGATGTGCGGCGCGAAGTACCCGCCTGCGCCGGCCAGCAGCGGCATCGAGAACGGCGGCATGATCGACAGCGCCCACATCGCGTTGGACTCCGACTGCTTCTCGAACGCGACCGCGAGCACCCGCCGGTGCAGGCCCGCCTGCACGAGGCTCGCCGCCACCACGCCGGTAGCGCCGCCGACCGACCCGGCCGTGTGCACCCGCAGCAGCGGCTTGCCGACGGCGCCGAGCGCGTCCGCCAGGTAGAGCTCGGGCATCATCACGCCCTCGAACAGGTCGGGCGCCTTGCCGACGACGACCGCGTCGATGTCGGCGAGCTCGAGCCCGGCGTCGGCCAGCGCGCGGTCGACTGCCTCCCGGCACAGGCCCGCGATGGACACATCCGGCCGCTTGCTGCGGTGGTGTGTCTGGCCGGTGCCGAGCACGGCCGCGCGCTGCCTCGCTGAACCACTGCCTGTCACCGCGTCGCGCTGTCATCGGGCCTCCATCATGCAGACGAGGTTCTGCTGCAGGGCCGGTCCGCTGGTGGCGTGCCCGAGCGCGCGCCCGGCGGCACCGGAGATGATCTGCCGGGCCGCATGGCCGATGCGGGCCAGGCCAGCCGCGAACATCGGGTTGCCCGGCCAGCGCGCCGCCGGACGGGCTGATCCGCGACTGAGTCGGGCAGGCCGAGGGCGCGCGCAGCACGATCTCCTGATGCGTGAACGGCGCGTGCAGCTCAGCGACATCGACGCCGTCCCCGTCGCCGCCAGCCGCCAGCGCCGGCGGCGGCCGCCGACGGCGACGTGGTCAGGTCGCGTGCCCCGAACGAGCCGGAATCGATGCGGTGCTCGAAGCCGGTGATCCAGGCCGGCCGCGCGCACAGTTCGCGGGCCCGGTCGGCGGCAGCGATGATGACGACAGCGGCGCCGTCGGTGATCGGCGCGCAATCGTGCGCGCGCAGCGGATCGGCAATGTACGGCGCGGCGAGCAGTTCGTCGACGCTGACCTAGCCGGCAAGCTGGGCCCTGGGAGTTGGATATGGCCGCGGCCCGGCTGCGGGCGGCGACCTCGGCCATACCCCGTTCCGTCCATAGGCCCTTGTCGAGTCCGAGCCGAGCCTGCAGCGCGGCGATGCTCACCGAGTCCGGCCACAGCGGCGCCATGACGTACGGATCAAGCTGGAGCGCGAGCACCCGGCGCAGGTCGCCCGCCGACGACTTGCCGAACCCGTAGGCAAGCGCGATGTCGGCCTCGCCGGTCAGCACCTTGATCCAGGCCTCATACAGCGCGAAGGCGCCATCCATCTCGACATGCGACTCCATCACCGGCGGGAACGCGCCGATCGCGTCCACCGCCGACACAAAGGAGAACGCCCGGCCGGCCAGGTAGTCCGACGAGCCCGAGCACCAGAAGCCGATGTCGTCCTTAGTCAGCCCGGTCTGGCTCGAAGACCTCGCGGAAGATCGGCACGAGCATCTCGACGCCGTTGGTGGTGCCGTCGGTGCGGCGCACGTTCGGCGCTTCGGCGAAGCCGATGACTGCAACTTCGCGCACGGCGCCGGTCCTTTCACAGATGGTGTGCGTAGGAGTCGTAGGGCGCGTCAGGCTCGCCGGTCGGCTCGAAGTGGTCGATGTTCTCCGACGTCGTCCCCCACTCCTCGCGCGGCTTCCACACGGCGCGCACTCGCATGCCCATCCGTACGTCGGCCGGCTCGCAGCCGAGGATCAGGTGCTGGAATGCGATGTCGGCGCCGTCCAGCAGCACCGACGCGGCCACGTACGGCGACGGCACACGCTGGCCCTGGAACGGCACGTTCACGACGCAGAACGTCGTCACCGTGCCGACGTCAGGCAGTTCGACGTCGGTCGTGGTCGGCACGCCGTCGACCGGGCAGGCGCCGCGCGGCGGCACGTAGACCTTGCCGCACGCCGGGCAGCGCTGGCCGATGACCTTGCCCTCCTTGAGCGCCCGCAGGTAGCGGCTCTCCTCGGCCGAGGCGCTGTGCTGGTAGTGCAGGCGCACCGGCGTGATGATCATGTCCGGCGTCAGCTCTCTGTGACGGGAACGGGCTCGCCCTCCGCCAGTGCCTGCTGATCCCTCGGGTCATCGTCGCCGGCGGGCTCGAAGCAGACGATGTCGGTGATGTGCCCGGCCGGGCTGTCGGCCCAGCGCGGCCGGACCCGCATGCCGGTGTGCATGCTCGCCGCCGCGCCAGCGTCGACGGCGTGCAGCATCCCGGTGTCGGCGCCGTCCAGCCTGATCAGCGCCCAGGCGAACGGGCGGTCGAGCGGCTGGCCCTCGCGCGGCTCTGGCTGCCAGGACCAGGTGAGCACCGTGCCGTCCGGGCCGACTCTGACGAGTTCCGCCGGGCTCGCGAAGGTGACGGGGTCGTACTCGGCAGGCGGGACGTAGACCCGGCCGTCGGCCCCGCGCGAGCCGAGGATCTGGCGCCGCGCCAGCCCCGCCATGAACTGGCTGAGCACCGGGCCCGAGCGACCGGGTGTAGTCGAACCTGATCTCCAGCGGTGCGCTAAGCGGCGCAGCAGGCGGCGTAGTCACGGATCAGAGTGAAACACGTTCTAGGTCGGCACGCCAAGGCCCCGGCGCAGATTCCGGGCGATGCTAGTGGCCCTTGAAGTCCGGCTTGCGCTTCTCGGCGAAAGCGCGCGGGCCTTCTTTGGCGTCGTCGCTCGCGAACACCGCCATGCCGAGCTGTGACTCGAGGGCAAAGGCATCGTTCTCGGCCATGACCCTCGGACTCGCGGATCGTCCGCAGGATGGCCTGGACGGCGAGCGGGCCGTTGGCCGCGATCATTTCGGCGATCTCCAGCGCCTTGATGAGCGCCTGTCCGTCGTCGACGACATGTCCGATCAGCCCGACCGCAAGCGCCTCGTCGGCAGTGATGTGCCGGCCTGTCAGCAGCAGGTCAGCCGCGACGGTGTACGGGATCTGACGAACTAGCCGGACCGCCGAGCCGCCCAGCGGGAATAGCCCCCAGCGCGCCTCGGAGACGCCGAACCTCGCGCTCCGGCCGGCCACCCGGATGTCGGTCGCCTGCAGGATTTCGGTGCCGCCCGCAATGGCCGCGCCCTCGACCGCGGCGATGAGCGGCTTGGTCAGCCGTCTGCCCTTGAGCAGCGGCTCGATGACCGACGGGTCAACGGCGCCCGATCGGAACGAGTCGCCAGGATGTGCTGCGGCCATCGCCTTGAGGTCGGCGCCGGCGCAGAAGGCGCCGCCAGCCCCGGTCAGGATGCACGACCGGACGCGCGGGTCGTTGTCAACCTGGTCCCAGGCCTGCCTTCATGATCGCCATCATTGGCCCGGTCAGCGCGTTGCGCGCCTGCGGCCGGTTCATCGTAACGATCAGGACGTGCCCGCGCAGCTCGACCAGGGCGTGCGGCTGATCCGGCGCTGCGACGGGATCGGCGGTCATCTCGGCGCCTTCCTTAGGGGCACGAAAAGCTTGTGCCGAACGATAACACGTTCTAGTTTCATACCCATGGCGCTGAACATCGCTGACCTATTCGAGCATGCTGCCGACGCGGTTCCCGAGCGCCTGGCCATCGTCTGCGGCGATGCGGAGATCATCTACCGCGACCTTGAGGCCCGCAGCAACCAGCTCGCCCACTATCTCGCCGCCGCCGGGGTGGGTCCCGGCGACCACGTCGGGGTCTACGGGCGGAACTCGATCGAGCTGATCGAGACGATCCTGGCCTGCTACAAGCTGCGGGCGATCCCCGTCAACGTGAACTACCGATACGTGGAAGCCGAGCTTCGCTACCTGTTCACCGAGGCCGAGCTGGTTGGCCTTGTGTACGACCGCCAGTTCAGCGACAAAGTGGCCGCACTCCTGCCCGATTACCCTGGCATCACGGCCGCGCTTGCCATCGATGACGGCACCGGCGTCGCGCTGCCCGCCGCGGCTGTCGACTTCGCCGCCGCCCTGGCGAATGCCTCCGCTATCCGGGACTTCGGGGAGCGCAGCGCCGACGACATCTACATGCTCTACACCGGTGGCACCACCGGTTACCCGAAGGGCGTGCTCTGGCGGCACGAGGACGTGTGGCGCACGCTCGGCGGCGGCATCGACTTCACGACCGGCGAGCCACTCCCCGACGAATGGGAGCAGATCCGTCGTGGAACTGCGGGGCCCGCAGGCATGGTTCGGCTCACAACTGCGCCGCTCATTCATGGCAGCGCGCAGTGGGGCACGCTGCCGGGCCTGTTCGGCGGAGACACCGTGGTATTCGTGCCGCAGTTCGACCCGCACGCCGTCTGGCGCGCCGTCCAGCGACATCGTGTCAACGTGCTCATGATCACTGGCGACGCGATGGCCAGGCCGATGATCGAGGCATACCAGCAGGAGGAGTACGACCTCTCCTCGCTGCTCGCTATCTCCAGCAACGCCGCGCTGTTCTCGCCGAGCGTGAAGGATCAGTACCTCACCTTGCTGCCGAACGTCGTCATCACCGACGCGATCGGCGCCTCCGAGACTGGCTTTACCGGGCTCGGATACGTGTCGGCGGGCAACAAGAAGCCCGAGGGCCCGACAGTTACCCTGGGCCCGTCCACAATCGTGATCGACGAGCACAACCATCCAGTCGGGCCGGGCGGGATCGGCAGGATCGCCCGCGGCGGGCACATCCCGCTGGGTTACTACAAGGACCCGATCAAAACGGCAGCGCTGTTCGCCGAGGTGGACGGCGTCCGGTACGCCGTGCCGGGCGACTATGCCAGGGTGGAGGATGACGGCTCGATCACGCTGCTCGGCCGCGGCAACACGTGCGTCAATACCGGCGGTGAGAAGGTGTACCCCGAGGAAGTCGAGGGCGCTCTGAAGTCGTTCGAGAGCGTCTTCGACGCCCTGGTAATCGGGGTACCGGACGAGCGCCTCGGCCAGCGAGTGGCCGCGGTGCTGCAGCCGCGCGCCGGCCACGACATCGACATGGCCAGGCTCGACGCCCACCTCCGGACGAAGATCGCGGGCTACAAGGTCCCGCGGTCAGTCTGGCTGGTCCAGCAGATCAGCAGGACGCCGGCAGGCAAGGCCGACTATCGGTGGGCTCGCCGCTACGCCGAGGAGCAGCTGGCGGCCGCGCCGGGCCAGGCCCCGGGGGCAGCCGCGCGGGCGGATGAGGCGGCGGCTCCGTCCGCCTGAGGAGGCATTCATGCGCACCCCACTCTGTGACCAGCTGGGCATTGAGCACCCGATCGTCGGCTTCACACCGTCCGAGCACGTCGCCGCCGCCATCAGCAGGGCGGGCGGCCTGGGCGTGCTCGGCTGCGTGCGCTTCAACGAGGCGGCAGAGCTGGACAAGGTCCTGGACTGGATGGACGGCAACACGGACGGCCGTCCTTATGGCATTGACGTGGTCATGCCGGCCAAGATCCCGGCCGAGGGCGCGGCCGTCGACCTCAATCAGCTGATCCCCGACGGGCACCGCGATTTCGTGGACCAGACCCTGATGAAGCTCGGGGTACCGCCACTGCCCGAGGACACGAAGGCCGCCGACGGCGTGCTGGGCTGGCTGCACTCGGTGGCGCGCGCCCAGGTTGAGGTGGCACTCGCGCATCCGGCCCGGCTGATTGCCAACGCGCTCGGCTCGCCGCCAGCCGACGTGATCGCGAGTGCCCATGATCGCGGGATGCTCGTCGCGGCGCTCGCGGGCAAGGCCGCGCACGCGCAGGCGCACGTGGCTGCTGGTGTCGACATCGTGGTCGCGCAGGGATACGAGGCGGGCGGCCACACGGGCGAGATCGCGAGCATGGTGCTGATCCCCGAGGTGGTCGACGCGGTCGGGCCAGAGGTACCGGTGCTGGCCGCGGGCGGCATCGGCAGCGGACGTCAGATCGCCGCAGCTCTTGCGCTTGGTGCCGTCGGCGTCTGGATGGGCTCGGCGTGGCTGCTCACGTCGGAGTACGGGAGCCTGTCCCCGCTGCCTGGCCTTCGCGAGGCCCTGCTCAGGGCGACGTCGTCTGACACCGTCCGGTCGAGAATCTACAGCGGCAAGCCGGCCCGGCTGCTGAAGAACAGCTGGACCGATGCGTGGCAGGCACCGGGCGCGCCTGACGCACTGCCGATGCCCCTGCAGAACTTGCTCGTCAGCGAGGCGCACCAGCGGCTCATGCGGTCGGGCAACCCGGATGTCATCCCGATGCCGGTCGGCCAGATCGTCGGCCGCATGAACGAGGTCAGGCCGGTGGCAGACGTCGTTAGCTCACTGGTGGCCGAGCTCGACGAGGCAGTGGCGCGGCTCGATGGCCTGCGCTAGTCGCCAGTAACTCCGTCGGTCAGTTCGCGGAGCAGGTCGGCATGGCCGTTGTGGCGTGCGTATTCCTCGATCATGTGCAGGTAGATCCAGCGCAGGTCCATCGGTGCGCCTGTCCGCGGGCCAGCGAACGTATCGTCCAGCGACCGGCCCCGGGCCGCCTCGTCAGCGGCCGCGCATTCAGCCATGAAGGCTGCGAAGTCCTGCTCGGCGTGATCGGCGTCGGTCAGGTCGAAGTCACCGTCAGGGAACTCGGGGCTGCAGTACAGGTCACCGAGACCCGGCTGCCCAGCGAATCGCTCCCGGAACCAGGAACGCTCTACCTCTGCCATGTGCCGAACGAGGCCTAGCAGCGAGAGCGTCGAGGACTGAACGGGCCGCAGGACAAGCTGCTCGCCCGTGAGGCCACTGCATTTCCACAGCAGAGTGGCGCGGTGGTAGTCGAGCCAGCCCTGCACAGCTTCCCGCTCGCTGGCGAGGTCCGGCGGCTCCGGGCGTTCTACTGTAGGTGCGGTCCAGGTCATTCGGACATGGTGCCCCGCACCCGCTGGAGCATGCAAGAGAGTTTCACTCGGCCGCGGGCCGGTCTTTCTTCGGCAACTTGCTCACCACCGCGTCGTAGGACGCGTCGACGGCTTCGCGCAGCTCATCGGGCGGAATGGTGCCATCAATCCGGAGGGAGTTCCAGCCGGACCGGCCGATGTACGGCATGACCGTGGCCTCGCTGGGGTAGCGCATGAGCCACTCGTCGGCGGCCTCACGGGTCCCAGCGCACTTGAGACCGACAGTGCCTGCGGCGCCGGAGCCGAGGAAGGCGAAGATCTTGGTGCCGACCTTGGCGACGACATCGCCGTCCCACGGCTCGTCCTGCCAGGCACCGGGCTTCGCCAGACAGTATGCGATCAGCTCGTCCCACGTCATCGTCGGCCTCCCCGCATTTTTATCCCCCTGCCATCGACGCGCTCGACCGCATGCGGGTTTACGAGGCGTACTTCGTGGCTGCCGCGGTTCACGATAGCTTCGGCACGTGCGATGCCGATTCGGCTGTCGCCCGCGGCTGGACGCGGCGGTGAATCTCGCGCGGTGGCTGCTGCATGCCTTGCCCTCATCGCTGCAGATCGACCACCGCCTTGGAGCTGGCCGCCATTGGCTGGCTGGCCGTTGCGGCCGTCCCGCTGACGTGTGGAGGAGAGCCCGGCATGACCCGTCGTCCCGAATCCTTCAATGACGTCGCTGATCTCTACGACCGCGCTCGGCCGTTGTACCCGCGGGAACTTGTCGACGACCTCTTCATGCTCACTGGAATCCAGCCCGGTCAGAGGGTCCTGGAGATTGGCTGCGGCACGGGTCAGATCACAGTCCCGCTGGCAGAACGGGGCCTGCGTATCACCGCGCTGGAACCGGGCGCGGAGCTGGCTTTGATCGCTCGCGGCAAGCTCGCAGCGTATCCCGACGTCCAGGTCATCGAGTGCAGGCTCGAGGACTTCAAGTTGCCACCGGAAGCCTTCCACCTCGTAATCGCAGCGACGGCCTGGCACTGGGTTGATCCCTCCGTCAGGGTCGTTAAATCGGCCGCCGCGCTGAAACCAGGGAGCCACCTGGCGATCATTCACACGCACTGGGGTGTCGGCCAGCACCGTGACGTGTTCGGTGCCCGCAGCCAGCGCTGCTACGAGCGCTGGGACCCCGAGGCTCAAACAGGCTTCGTGGCGCCGACCATTGACGAATTGCCCACGACCCGGCCGGAGCTCATGGATTCGACGAGGGTCGCTTCTGTCCAGCATCGCTTCTATCAGCAGCTGAACCACTACACGACGGCCAGCTACCTCGATCTGCTCGGCACCTTCTCAAACATCCTGGGCCTCACCGCCGGCGCGCGCGATGGCCTCTTGGCCTGCCTAAGACAGCTGATCGACAGTGAATTTGACGGTGAGGTGATCCGCCCCGATCTGAGAGAGCTGTGGCTCGCCCAGACCACCGGTCTAATGTGGCCGGCCGATCTGAGATTGCATCAGACCGTGACAGCTGCGGCAGCCATCGGTGGGGTAGAGCACGACGTCGCCGATGCGCTGGCCTCTCAGCCCGAGCTTCCCGAAGATGCCTATCCACTGGGGCTCGTAGCGGCCGTCAACCAGGATCGCGCCGATTCCGTCGCGCTTAATGTAGGCCTCGAACTGCGAGACGATCAGTGGAGTGGCATGCGCCAGGTTCTGAACTTGCTGAGGCAGGTCGGTGCGGGCGTTGATCGCCTGGTTGATATATCCGCCGGCGAGCCGCGTGTAGAAGTCGGTGTCGGCTTGCCAGAGCATGCCTGCGTTGCCGATTCTCGACACCACGACCACGATTTCGCCCGGCTTCAGGTGGCTGCGGTAGGCGGAGGAGGCAACAAAGGCCGGCACCGTGGAGTTCGGGATGACGGGCATGGTCGGGGCGTCCTGGGCGATGGCCGCGATCACCAGGAGCCCGAGCAGCCAGCGTAGCCAGAGCCACTTGGCGGGCCTCGCGAGGAACAAGGCCGTCGCGACCGCGAGCAGCAAATACGCGAAGAGCATCAGCCGGGCCGGATACGCGTTCCGGACGATCGGCAGGCTCCAGAGCGGCGACCACGGGAGATTGCCGACCTGGTGCCCTTCCACGTAGAGCACCGGGCCGAGCGACGCCACGATGATGAAGACGAGCATGCAGGAAAGAAAGCGGACTAGCCTGCTCGACCAGCACGTGATAGCGAGCACGAGCGCGAGCACCAGCAGCGGGATCCCGACGTAGCCAGCCGCCGAGATCGGGTGCGGCTCGGCCGCCAGGCGCTCGAGCCAGAGGATGCCGCCGGAGTTCTTTGGCCTGGGCAGCGACGAGACTGGCCAGGTCGAGCTCAGTGACGGTCTTCAGGGTGGGCGGCTTGATCGTCAGCGCGTATCCGAGATACGGCAGAGCGAGCACGATTGCGATGCCGTAGGCGACAGCAAGGTGCTTGGTGAGGCGCAGCATGCCTGGCCGGCCAGCCCGGCCGGCGACGGCCGACGCCCACGATCAGCGACACGGCCAGGATGGCCGTCAGGTCGGCGAACGTCTCGAGGAACAAGTAGAACTGGACGGCCATCGTCAGCGCGGCAAGGACGACAAATGCGCGGACGCTCATGCTGCCCTCATGCCACCGGACGATGAGATAGGCCAGAATCGGCAGCAGGAGGCGAGTAGACCAGGTTCAGCTGGCCGGCCGTCACGTGATTCATCTGGTAAGCCGAGAACCCGAATACCGCGCCGCCCACCAGGGACGGCCAGAACTGCCTCGTCAGCCGGCGGCAGAGCACGAACGCGGCCCAGGCTGCCAGCGGCAAGGCAATCGCTGTGACAATGTTGAAGGTCGTCACGGGACCGACGACCAGCGTGATCGGAGTCGCGAGCAGAGCGATTGGCGGCACAGTCGTGACCCACGCGAGCGAATGCCCCGCGGGCGCGCCGATCGCGTGGCTGAACAGCGGATTGATCGCGTGCCCGAGCGCATAAGGCCACCAGCGCAGGCACCAGGTGTAGAAATTCGGATCCATGCTCGCCTGGTCCAGATGAGCATGGCTCAGGTGATGCAGCATCGGCTCGCCGGTAGTCGAGAGCCAGGCCACTGTGTAGATGGCGAGCGCGACTAGCGCCTGTGCCACCGGCGAGCGGGCCCAGGTATGCCAGTCGCGCCAATCGCGCCTGGAATCTGGCTGAGCTGCTGCCGCCTTATCGGGATCCACGAGCCTGGACGCGGTGGTGCCGACCGGCCGGTTCCCCTGATCTCCCAGCGACTCCGTCATGAGGGCGGGAGTGGCGGGACGCGCTGGCCGCGCGTCAGCGAGTCCTGGCTCGCAGCCGGCCACAGCGTGTCCTCATCGGCATGACCGTCCGCGGAGAATCCCCTGGCCTCCCGCACGAGGTACAGGGGCCGAGCCCGCGCCTCGTCATAGATTCTGGCCACGTACTGGCCGACCATGCCGATCACGATCAGCTGCACCCCGCTCAAAAACGTGATGGCAACGAGCAATGAAGCAAGACCGGGTACATAGGACACGCCGGCCAGCTTCATGGCAATCACCACGACGCCATAAAGAACGGATCCGACGGCCATCACGAGCCCGGCGGTCAAGGCGAACCGCAGTGGAGCGGTTGAAAAGCCGACGAAGCCATCAAGCGCCAGCCGCACCATCTTGCTGACGGGGTACTTGCTCTTGCCGGCCTCGCGAGAAGCCCTGGTGTAGGGCACTGAAGTTTGCCTGAACCCGACCCAGGAGAACATCCCGCGGACATACCGGTTCCGTTCCCGCATCTGCAGGAAGGCATCCAGTGCCTTGCGGTCAACCAGGCGGAAGTCCCCGACCTCCATGGGCTGGTCTATCTCGGCAAGCCGCCGCTGAATGCCATAGAAGATCGTGGCTGTCTTGCGCTTGAAAAGCGTCTCGCCGTCGCGGTGCTCCCGGACGGCATAGACGACCTCGTAGCCCTCTTGCCACCGGGCCGCCATCTGGAGAATGACCTCCGGCGGATCCTGGAGATCCGCGTCCATCACGATGACGGCCTGGCCCGAGGCAACATCCATGCCAGCGGTGATGGCGATCTGATGGCCGAAGTTCCGGGACAGCTGAACGATCTTGAACCTGGGGTCCTCGGCGTTGACATCCGCCATCAGCTGGTAGCTGGCGTCCCTGCTGCCGTCATCAACAAGGACGACCTCGGCCGGGCCGTCGAGCTGGTCCATGACCTCACGGAGCCGCTTGACCAGCGTCGGGAAGGATTCCTCCTCGTTGTAAATGGGGATGACGATGGAGTACTTCACCTTGTCCACTGGGTCTATCGCCCCGTCCCACATCGAGGGCCCCCCGGCCGCAATCTTGCGTATGGTACGCGAAATTGGCTGTGACGGACGATTCGGAATACTCCTGCGGTCCGTGACACGGAGGGCGTCACCAAGCTTGTCAGTCGGGATTACCCGACGATACTGGCACAACCCTCTCAGATCCCGCATGATCGGCGCTGAGGTGGATCAGCCCGCCCTGGTTTCCCGCTGTAACCAGCGCCTGACACATTATCCGCTCCCTCGCGCACTGGCTGGCGGGCAACCGCATCTACCCCTGGATATGCCCGCTGGCATCGGTGTCAGCCCGTCAGGGCCAGGTCAGGACACGGCAGGGCCTCGGCGCCGTCAACGAGAGGCACAAGTCCGTTCCGCATGGGTGGTGGCGCTGGTTGGCGCGTGCTGGCCGGGGTATTGAACGGCAACTCCGGGAGCGGTCTGCGGCGAGATCGTTGAGGGGGACGCCATGCTGTTCGAGGATCGCATCGATGCCGGTCGGCAACTGGCGGCCAGGCTCCAGCACCTGGCTGGTCGGCCGGTTGTTGTGCTTGGCCTGCCACGTGGCGGGGTGCCGGTCGCTGCCGAGGTGGCCGAATCCCTGGGTGCACCCCTTGACATCATCGTCGTCCGCAAGCTCGGCGCGCCATTTCAGCCCGAGTTCGCGCTAGGCGCCCTCGGTGAGGACGGCGTCCGGGTCCTGAATCCGGAAGCTCTCGGCTTCGCCGGTTTCACGCCAGAGGAGCTCTCGGCTACAGAGCAGCGGGAGCAGCAGGAGATCGCCCGCCGAGCTCTGCGCTACCGCGGCGGCCGGGAGCGATTGTCACTCGACGGGCGCGTGGCAGTGATCGTCGATGACGGCATTGCCACAGGCTCGACGGCCAGGGCAGCATGCCAGGTGGCGAGGGCGCTCGGCGCCGCGCGGGTGGTCCTCGCTGTCCCCGTCGCTCCGCGAGGGTGGGAGGCCAGGATCGGCGCTGATGCCGACGAGAAAGTCAGCGTCGCCACGCCCGCGTCGTTCTTCGCGATAGGTCAGTTCTACGAAGACTTCGACCAGACCAGCGATGGCGAGGTGGCCGCATACCTCGATCGCTGTGCCGGCAACGGCACGTCTCGGTGAAATCCGGGCCTCCGAGGTCATTCCACCGCAGCTAGAGTGGTGCGGTGCTACCGGTCGAGCTCTGCCGCCGTTTCCGCGCGCTCGCGCCCGTGGTCAGTACGACCGCGGTGAGTGCGGCCGTCTGCATGGCGGCACTCGCGTCATGTGCGGCGGAGCCGAGCCAGGCGGCGCACGCCAGCCGCGCCAGCAAGCCGCCGGCCAAGCAGCGAACCGTGGCGATCCCCGTGCTCCCCGCGCCGGTCACGCTGACGCCCTTCGCGGGCCCGCCGACTGGCCAGGGTGACTGGCTGGCGGCCGGCCTGTGCGGGGCTACCCGGCCGTGTACGAGACCACGCTGGTGCCGCCCGGCGGATCCGAGGCCGCCGGCATCGCCTGGATGGATACCCGGCTGCTGGCGGCGCGTCTGTACTCGGGCTCGATCAGCCCTGGCGGCGGTCCGTATCACTTCGAAGCGCCGATCCAGCCGGCTCAGGCCGCCACGCTGGTCGCCGCCTTCAACGGCGGTTTCAAGATGAAGGGCGCCCACGGCGGTTATTACACCGAAGGCCGCATGATCGACCCGCTCCGGACCGGAGCAGCATCGCTCGTCATCTACGCCGACGGCGGCGTGAACTTGGGCGCCTGGGGCTCGGATGTGCAGATGACGCCGCTGGTCGTCAGCGTCCGGCAGAACCTCGTGCCCCTCGTGGCCGACGGCCATCCAACGGCAGCCGCCGAAGAAGACTGGCACGCATGGGGGCCGACCTGCGGAGCGAATTCATGCACAGTTCCTGGTATCCCGCATCAGTGGCGGTCCGGTCTCGGCATCACCGCGGACGGCGGGCTCGTGTACGTGGTCGGCCCGGCCCTGGATCCGTTGCAGCTCGCCTCGCTGCTCATCCGTGCGGGCGCGGTGCGCGCCATGCAGTTGGACATCAATCCCGAATGGCCGACCTTCGTTGCTTACGATCCGTCACAGCCAGGCGGACTGGCCAGCCCGACGAACGGCCAGCGGCTGCTCGCGTCCACCATGCAGGGTCCGGCTACCTTCTTCACGCCCTCGTGGGGTCGGGACTTCATCACGCTGTCCGCTCTTCCCGCGGGATCCGCACGACCGCCCGCGCCATAAGGCCGCCGAACCGCAGGTCAGGTGCACGTAAGCCCAGGTGAAATGGCATTGGTGGGCTGCAGCGCCGTGCTAGCGTGAACATCGCTCAGCAGCACCACGGATTCGCGACGCCAGCGAGGTGACGTGCCTCATCGCCAGGTCGTCAGCACCGACGGCTACCAGGATCGCCCGGCGGCCAGCGCGGATTCCGGCGCCCCGGGCGTCGCCCAGCCTGGCGCGGGCGCCCATCGGGCGAACTCTCCCCGAGTGGCTGACTACCGCACCCGCAGCCTCGGCACCGAGCCGAGTGTTGACGCTTCCGTCCGCAGGACGGCGACACGAACGGACAGGCGGCCGCAGCGGCGTCGCCGCTACGGCTCATTCCTTACCAGCGTGGCCGGCGTCGTCACTGTGGCGGCGCTCGCTGTCTGGCTCCTCCAGGCCTTCGTCGTCCAGCCTTTCTCGGTGCCCGGCCAGGCAATGGCACCAGCTATCCAGGGCGGCGACCGCATTCTCATCGTTAAGTTAGGTCTTCTCGAGGGGGACATCCACAGCGGCGAGATCGTTGTCTTCCGTGCCCCGAAGTCAATGGCCTGCACCGGTGCTGGTGGTGCTGGTGATCTCGTGCTTCGGGTCGTCGCGCTGTCCGGCCAGACGATCTGGTCGGTCAACAACACGATCTTCGTCAACGGGCGCGCGTTGCCCGAACGAGGATGGTATGACCCCCGCTTCGGCGAAGTCGGCTCGACACAGATCCGCCGAACTACGCTCGCTCCCGACCAGTACTTCGTGATGGCCGACAACCGCTCTGACGCCTGCGACTCACGGGCCTTCGGGCCTATCTCGAAGTCGTCGATCGTCGGCAGGGGAATTGCCATCGTCGCGCGCCATGGCGATGTCTTCTTCCGCACGTTGTGAACGCTGGCACAGGCAGCGATCGCCAGCACAAGCGGCGCGGCGCGCTCGCGAACGTGGCCGAGTCAGCTCCGCCTGGCGCTCGCTGCAGTTGCCTGCCCCGCGTCCTGCACGGTCAGTAGCGGCGCGAGCCGCTCGGCGAACTGCGCGGCCGACGGGCGCTTCGCCGAAGGGCCTGTGGCGTCGGCGATCAGCTCAGCGGCAGCCGGCGGCAGGCCGGGCGCTAGCTGGATCGGGGTGGACAGGACCCTTCGCAAGGCGAGCAGGCCGTCGTCGGCCGGCAGGTCCTCGCCGTAGATTCCGTTCCCGCTGATGGCCCGGTGCAGAGTGACTCCTAGCGACCAGACATCAGTGGCTGGTCCAGCCGGTGCGCCCTGGAGCTGCTCCGGATCGGTGTACTCGATCGATGCCACTGGTCCCATGCCGGTGACGGTAACGCCGGGCGCGATCACGTGCGCCAGCCCGAGATCGGAAAGCTTGCCGCCATGCTCATGCAGCATGATGTTCCCCGGCTTGATATCGCGGTGGACCAGCCCAGCCGCGTGCAGGGCGGATACCGCGATGGCCGCATCGCGGATGGCAGTGATGGCCTCGGCCTGGCTTATCGGCTGGCCGGGCTCGGCCTGCCGGGCCAGCCATAGGCCGAGGACTATGCCGAGGCCGAGCGGAGCCGCGATTGAACCGAACGAGACGGCGACGGCAGCGCGGCCGCTAGCCCTGACCAGCGCGAGATCAAGCTCGTAGCCGACGATGAACATGAACAGAACGAGCCCGACATTGGCCAGCCCGCCCAATGCCGGTCGGACCTGCTCAACGGGAAAGAGGTGGTTCGACAGCGCGATACCGAAGAAGGTCGGTCCGAGCACGACCCCGACCAGGATCTCACCGACAACCGGCGGCTGCCCGATGCGCTGGAAAAATGCGCCGAACAGCCGCGCCAAGGCGACGATGATAGCCAGTCCAGCCAGCAGGGTCCCGACCGCGCTCGCGCTCATCGGGTCATGCACCCCCACGCTTGCTGAGCCATCGCGGAATCGCCAACGGCTCGCACAGCTTGCATCCGCTGGCCGGGCTGTGCGAGAACCGTGCTGACATTGTCCGCCGAAAGTGCCCAGCGGACTTGCGTGCCAGCACGGAACATCGTCCCGATCGCGCCGTGGTAGTTAGTCTCGCGCCCGTAGCGTCGAAGAGGCCGGAACTAGGCGGGCGACTCAGTCTTGTCGGCCGCCCACCGGGTGTGGAACGTACCGGGCTTATCCGTGCGCCGGTAGGTATGGGCGCCGAAGTTGTCCCGCAGGCCCTGGATCAAAGCTGCAGGCAGGCGGTCACGTCGCAGCCCGTCATAGTACGCAAGAGACGAAGAAAACGCCGGCGTTGGCACGCCTGCGCTGGCCGCGCCGGCTACCACCCGGCGCCAGCTCTCGACGCCGTCCAGCACGGCCTGTGCGAAGTAGGGCGCAACCAGCAGCGACGGCAGCTCGCGGATTATCGTCGTACGCCTCGCGGATCCGATTGAGGAAGCGGGCCCGGATGATGCAGCCGCCACGCCAGATTGTGGCCAGCGCGCCGCTGTCGATGTGCCAGCCGTACTCCTCGCTGCCAGCCTGGATGTGGTCGAATCCCTGCGCGTATGCGACCACTTTCGACGCGTACAGCGCCTTGCGTACGTCATCGACGAACGCATCGCTATCGGTGATTTGCCACTCGTTCGTGTGGCTCGAAACGTCGAGCGCGCCGCGGCCCGCTGATCGGCGTGGCCGGACAGGGCGCGAGCGAACGTGGCCTCGGCGATACCGGTGATCGGGATGCCGAGGTCGAGCGCGCTCTGCACAGTCCAGCGTCCGGTGCCCTTCTGCTCGGCCTGATCGAGGACAATATCGACGAACGGCTTGCCGGTCTCGGCATCGATGTGAGCAAGGACGTCCGCTGTAATCTCGATGAGGAACGACTCCAGGTCGCCTTCGTTCCAGGTCTTGAAGATCTCGGCGATCTCGCCCGGCGTGGCATTCAGGCCGGTGCGCAGCAGGTCGTAGCCCTCGGCGATGAGCTGCATGTCGGCGTACTCGATGCCGTTGTGCACCATCTTGACGAAATGCCCGGCGCCGTCGGGTCCAATGTGAGTACAGCATGGCGTCCCATCGACCTGAGCCGCGATCGACTCGAAGATCGGGCCGACCCGCTGATAGGACTCGGCCGATCCGCCCGGCATGATGCTCGGACCGAGCAGGGCGCCTTCCTCGCCGCCGGAGACGCCGCTCCCGACGAAATGCAGGCCGCGCTCACGCAGCGTGCGCTCGCGCCGCCTGGTGTCGGCGAAGTGCGCATTGCCGCAGTCGATGACGATGTCGCCCTCGGCCAGCAGCGGGACTAGCTCCTCGATCACCGCGTCGGTCGGGTCGCCGGCCTTGACCATGATGATGATCGCGCGCGGCCGGCCGAGGCTTGCGACGAACTCCGTAAGCGAGCCACTCGGCACGAATGAGCCCTCATCGCCGTGCTCTGCCACCAGGCTTCGGGTCCGCTCGACCGAGCGATTGTGCAGTGCGACGACGTAACCGTGCCGGGCGAGGTTCCTCGCCAGATTCCGGCCCATCACGGCTAGCCCGGTCACGCCGATGTTCGCGACAGCAGTATCAGGCCGCTCGGTCAACGATGGCCCTCCTCTCTTGGCCGACGCTCAGCCGCGTCACGGACCGCCCGTGCATCCCAGGACATAGGTTGACATTTGGGGAACAGCCTCGCCGTACGTGCCGGTGGCCGTCACGTTGAGGAAGTACGAATCGGGCGCATCGCACTCGATTCCGTCCGGAAAGCCGCTGGGGGGCTCACCGGCACCTGGTAGCTAGTCTGCCCGGACAGCGTCTGCGATCCGCTGTCGGCGAAACCTGGATTCGGCGTCGATAGCGATGCTGCCCAGCTGAAGGCAACCGGCCGGTGCCATCGGTGGTGACCATAACCGTATACGAGAGGGTGCCCATGGTTCCGGCTCCGTCGATTACAGGCGTGCCTTGGCTGATGCTCACACTTATCACGTGGCTGCCGGTGCACGCCACGCTGATCGGGATTGACGCGCTCTGGCCGACCGGCGCCGTGATTCGGAGGGTGTCGGTGCCGCTGAAGCTCGGCGAATTGATCTTCGGCTAACCTTCGTGGCTGGTGGATAAAGGTTGCCGGCAAGGCGCTGACCCGGTAACCCTCCCCATCGGAAGTGCGCCACACCGACCGCTGTGGGCCGCGCTAGCGCGCGTCCGGGCTTGTCGCCCGCAAAGCTCGCCCGATCAGCATGCAGCAGAGCGTCGGCGGGGCCGTTCACAGGGGTCTGAGGATCATGAGAATTTCATCGCGATCGTCGCCTGGTGCAAGCCTGAGAGCATCGGGCCAGCGTCCGATCTCGGCCCACCCAAGTCGGCCATAGAAGTCTTCGAGGCCCAGCGCCACCACGGGCGGCAAGGCGGAGTTGCTCGAGGCCCATCTCATCGCGGGCGACCTGGCGCGCGTGGTTCATCAGGGCGGCGCCGATCCCGCGGCCGCGAAAGGCAGGGCGGGTCTGGACATGGTGGATGCTGCCCCAGTGCGAGATCAGCGGCTTCGGGTCGCGTCGGACATTGAGCCAGCCGGAGAGCTCGCCGCCCGAGACGGCGAGGAGCAGGCGACTGCGCTGCGGCCTGAGGCCGGCTATGAGCTTGGCCGCGACGGCAGCGACCTCGCTGGTGTCGACGGGCGGAAAGGGGAATCCTACCGCTCCGCCCGAGTTGCTCACGCTGACCCAGCATTCGATCAGCTCGGCGGTCAGATCGGAGCCGAGCTGATCTGGCCGCACGATCTGACGGATGCTGCATACGCTGGAGCTGGTCACCAGCTGAAGTGTGCCAGAAGCGTCCGAGCGCCAAACGGTCCGGCCGGGTCGCGTGCAGGTTCGCAAGACCTCGGCAGCGCCTGCGGGTGGCGCCGGGACTCCGCTGTTCAGCCGGGCCCGCCTGGGGCGATCACCGGAACCGGTACGCCTCCCGGCATCACGCGGTAGCACTCTTGCATAGTGTTGCTGGTCTGCGACGAATTCGGGTCGAAGCCCTGTACATGAAGCAGATTGAAGCCTGGGCGCCCCTCGGAATCGATCGTGGGGTCGGGCCAGGTCGGCAGCCCGTGGGAGCGCACGCACCGGGCGTATGCCCGCAGGGCCGTCATCGCCGACTGCACCAATGCCTGCGGACAGTCGCCGGTCTCCTCGCACTGTCCGATCGAGCCTTTGTTGAGCACCCCGCCTGACCCGTTCGGGTACAGATGCTGGCAGGCTGTCTGGGCCGCCTGCAGCTCGGAGCTACTGACCCCGAGCAGTTGTGCACTGGTCTTCGGGACTTGTCCGTTGCTCGGGGGGTCGGGGAAGTTCGGCACGCCATGCGAGCGCATGCACTGGGAGTAGGCGATGGCGGACGCGGAAATCGCTGACCCGCTCGCATTCGGTGAGCCGTCCAAACCACTCGATGATGGGCTGCCGCCGCACGCCGACGCAAGCATGGCCAGGGCGGCCGTAGTGACGACGGTGACCGCGGCTCGCGTGGCTGCCGGCAGCCACGTCCGCCGAGGCCGGCGCATGGCGCGGGTGCTGTTGTTCAAGGTGGTCTCCTCAGGGCCGGACGATCGTGATGACCGCCGGCGCCGCTTGTGCCGTCAAATGCTCCAGAGTGCCTGGGTCGGTGACAGGCGGGCGGCGCGGATGGCGGGCAGGAGCCCGGCAAGGGCGCCGATGAAGAGGGCTGCGGCAAGGCCGCCGGCCCAGGCGTCGGCGGGGATGACGACGGCCCAACCCTTGACGTCGGCGTAGATGGCGGTGGCCGCTGCGCCGGCGATGACTCCGATGACCCCGCCGGCCAGGGATAGCAGGATGGCTTCAGCGAGGAACTGGGTGCGGATCTGGCCGCGGGTGGCGCCCAGCGCGCGGCGCAGCCCGATCTCGGAGCGGCGTTCGAGCACGGAGATGACCATGATGTTAGCGACGCCGATCGCACCGACCAGCAGCGCGACCGCGCCGAGGCCGAGGAGCAGGGTGTCGAGGGCGCCTTTAGCGTCGGCCTGGGCGGTGAGTGCGTCCGAGGGTTGGGAGACGGTGACCTGGCCGGGGTTTTCCGGGCTGGCCTGGGCGCCGAGCAGGCGGTCGACGTTGGTGGTGACGGCTTGGTCGTCCGGGGTGGTGCGGACGTAGATCCGCGAGGGGTGGCCGTCGAGGCCGAGATAGTGCTCGGCAGCGGGAAAGCCGACCAGGACGGCGGTGTCGATCTCCGGCGCCACACCGCCGACCGAGCTGTTGAGGATGCCGGTGACGTAGAACCACTGGCCGGCAGCGGGGCAAGTGGAGCTGGCGCATAGCCAGATCCGCTCCCCTGGCAGGATCCGGTCGATGCCCAGCAGCTGGGCGGCCTCTGCGCCGAGCACGGCAACCGGCTCCCGAGCTGTGGCGGCGTTGAGGTAGCTGCCCTGGGCGACGGAGGTGCGGGCCACCGCGGGCAGGCCCAGGGTGGCTGCGGCGACGGTGAGGGCGTTGGTCTGGACGGGGGGGATGTAGCGCAGACTTGTAGGCATTCACGTCATTGACGGTTCCGCTGTCCTGGACTGCAGTAACGCCGGGCAGCCGGCGGATCATGGCCGGGGCGGCGTCGGACAGCTCGGCGGGCTGGCCGGCGAGGGTCTGCCCGTTTGTGACGGTCAGCAGGTTGGTGCCCAGCGCCTGGATCTCGTTGTTGAGGCCGGCGGCGGAGGAGGCGGCCAGGCCCAGGACGGCCACGATCGCCGCGACGCCGATTGCGATCCCGAGCGCAGACAGGCCGGCGCGCAGCTTGCGGCTGGACAGCCCAATGCTGGCCAGCCCGGCCAGGTCCCCGGGCCGCAGCCGGGCCGCAACCGGTGCGGCGGTCGGCGCGGGTGGGGTGGCTGGCCGCCCGGACGTGGTGGTCATGCCGGTCCTTCCTGCGAGCGCTGTCGGCGGGCCGGCGGCCTGCCAGAAGCCTGCCGGCGGCGGCTGCGCGGCCGGAGACGGCAACTGGCGCGGTGTCGGCGATGATGCGCCCGTCGAGCATCTCGATGCGCCGCCGCGTCCGGGCCGCGACGGAGTGGTCGTGGGTGATGATGATGATCGTGGTCCCCGCGGCGTTCAGCTCCTCCAGGAGGGCCAGGATGGCGGCGCCGGTGGCCGAGTCCAGATTCCCGGTCGGCTCGTCGGCAAGCATCAGCGGCGGCGAGCCCGCCATCGCCCGCGCGATCGCGACCCGCTGTCGCTCGCCGCCTGATAGCTGGGTCGGCCGGGCTGCGGCCTTATGCCCGAGGCCGACACGGTCCAGGGCCTGCAGCGCCAGCATCCGCCGGTCGCCGCGGCGCACCCCGGCGTACAGGAGCCCGTCGGCCACGTTGCCTAGCACGGACTGGTGCTCGGCGAGGAAGAACTGCTGGAATACGAAACCGATCCGAGCCGCCCGCAGCGCCGCAAGCTCCCGGTCCCGCATCCGGGCCGCGTCGATCCCGGTGACGCGCACCGCCCCGGCAGTCGGCGTGTCTAGGGTGCCCATCAAATGCAGCAAGGTGGACTTGCCCGAACCCGACGGGCCCACGATCGCGGTCAGCTCCCCGTCGGCCACCGCAACGCTGACCCGATCCAGCGCCCGCACCGGCGGCGGCCCCGGATACACCTTGGTCACCTGATCCAGCTCCAGCGCCAACCGGTGGCCGGGCCTGGGTCGCGGCCGCGTCAGCGGTCCGGGCCGCCGGCGCGCCGGCGGTCATGACGAGGCCACCACGACCCGCTGCCCGGGGGTCAGCGCCCCGGTCACCTGTACTAGGCCCGAGTTGTCGTCGAAGATCCCCACCAGCACCGGCACGTACCGCCGGGTGCTACCGGGGCCCGCGACCTCCACGGTGTACCCGCCCGGCGACCGAGCCATAAGCGCGCTCACCGGCACCTCCAGCACGTCGCGCGCGGTGGCAGTGGTGATGTAAACCGTCACCGGCGCCTGGTCCAGGCTGCCTGCCGCCTTTGGGTCGGTCAGCTTCACCTGCACCGGGATCGTGGTCGTCGTGCCCCCCGACCCGGACGCAGATGTGGTCGCCACAGTGCCGACCGAGGACACCACGCCCGGCGTGGTCGTCCCGTCCGGCAGCGTCACGCTCACCGCGTCACCCGCCTGCACCTGCGACTCCTGCGAGGTGTCCAGAGCGATGGTCACCACATGCCGGTCGGAGGTCGCAGCCAGCACCGGGCCGGACGCCGGGCCGCCCAGCCTGCCCGGAACCTGGGCGACCCGGATGGCCCCAGGCTCGAACACCACCTGCCCCAGCGACAGCGAGCCCGGCGGGAACGACACCCCCAAGTGTTCTTCCAGCCGCTGCACCCCGGATGCCGTCTCAGAGGAGAAGTAATCCCAGCCTGTCGCGGCGACGTCTGTGCTGTTCGCGTAGCCGAGGTCACCAGGTCGTGGTTGAGCTCAAGCCACATCGGCGCCGGACATGCCCTCGCCCAGGGCCCGCCAGTCCGGCACCGTCCCGTACAGCAGCACCACTGGAGACCCGTTATCCACCCGGTACAGCACCTGCCCCTGGCCGATCACCCGCCCGGCCGGCGGCAGCTTGGTCAGCGTCCCGCCGCCTTGCCCGGTCACCGTCCAGGACCCTGCGTACCCAAGCGTCGCGGCTACCGGCGTCACGGCCGCGATATCTGCCCGTACGACCGCACCCGTCGCCGCCGCCGCCGCGAGCCCGGTCCCAGGCGACGCGGCCGCGGAAAACACCCCCGCCTGCCACGCGGCCGCCACCCCGGCCGCCAGCACCATCACCAGGCCAGCGGCGACCCAGCCGACCCGGCGGCGCTGCCCGCCGCGCCTGCCTGCCCGGCCGCCAGGGCCTCCGCCTCGCTGCCCGGCCTCCCGGCCGCGCGAAATCGTCCCGCTCATGATCCGCCTCCGACTCTTGTGCCTCCGGCCATGGGCCGCGCCGTCGCCTTCCGCTCCTCGTTCTGCCTGCTGCGACAGGCCGCGGCCGCAGTGGATTCGGCGCGGCAATGCCTGTCAGCCAGACACCTCACCCCAACGGCACAGGTACGCCTGCCGAGCCGCCTACAAGGCGCTCGCATTCGCGATCCTTGGACTCGAACAGCGACGAGTGCGTGAACTGGTAGGTGATGCCGGCGTTACTGACATCGAAAAAAGGGCGCCCCTGGGAATCGACGGTGGGGTCGGGAAAGTTCGGCACCCCGTGGGTGCGAATGCACCGCGCGTATCTGCCGCATAATGTTCAGCCCTTGCTGCACCACGGCCTGGGGACAGTCGCCGGTCGGTCTCGCATAGCTGGATCGACCCGCCGGTGGCCGGAGCAGGTGTGCGCAGGCCGTCACGGCCGCGGTGAACTGGGAAGTGCTGACCCCGAAATGCTGCGCGCTGCCCTTAGGGATCCCTCCGCCGCTGGGCGGGGTCGGGAAAGCTGGCACGCCGTGAGAGCGCATGCAATGGGAGTAGCCGACCGCTGATGGGGAGTTCGCTGAATCTCCTGCATTTGGTGAGCCGCCCGATGACGGGCTGCCGCCGCATGCACGCCGCCAGCAGAGCCAGGGTCGCGGCGGCGATGACAGCAGCCGCTGTTCGCGCAGCCGTGGGCCATGCCCGCCAGTGGCGGCGCATGATGCGGGCGCTGCCGCTCATCATGCCCTCCTCTCGGGCTGGGTGGTGGTTGCGCGTAGTCATCGGTGTGGATCGGGGACCAACTGCTGCCCGCTTCATCGGCTGCTCCGATCAGGTGGTCCTAGCGCTCGGCCCCTCCGGTCTAGCAGGCCGCCTGTGACAGGGGCCGAACAGTGATTGTTAGGCGGATGTCATCCGGGCAAGCGCAGAATGTGCAGGTGCGGGTGCTGGTCGTGGAGGATCACGTTGCGTTGGCCAACCGGATCGGCGAGGGTCTGCGCGACGCCGGTTTCGCCGTCGACGTGGTCTACGACGGCGCGGCAGCCCTGGAGAGCGCGACCAGCATCGATTATGACGTGATAGTGCTCGACCGCGACCTGCCGGCAGTGCACGGCGACAGAGTCTGCCGTCGGCTGGTGCGCGACGGCTCGCTCAGCCGCATCCTGATGCTGACCGCGGCCGCGGACGTCGAGGATCGGGTCGACGGGCTGGAGCTGGGTGCGGACGATTACCTCGGCAAGCCGTTCGCGTTCCATGAGCTGATCGCGCGCATCCGCGCCCTAGGGCGGCGTGGACCCGGCTCGCCCGCCGTCGTTCAGCGGGGTGACCTGGTGGTCGATCGCGCGCGGCACCGCGCCAGCCGCGCCGGCATCCCGCTGACCCTGACACGCAAGGAGTTCGGCGTGCTGGAGCGCCTGGCCGGCGCCGGCGGAGCTGCGGTCAGCGCCGAGGAACTGCTCGAACACGTGTGGGACGCGCACGCCGACCCGTTCAGCAATACGGTCGCGGTGACCGTCGGGCGGTTGCGGCGCAAACTGGGCGAGCCGCCGCTGATCGAGACGGTCGTCGGCATCGGCTACCGGCTGTGAGAAGCCACCTCAGCGCCCGGTCGCGGCTGACGCTGCTGTATGCGTCGCTGTTCACACTCGGGGGGGCCGCGCTGGTATTGATCACTTACCTGCTCGTCGCGGGCACCTTGCACAGCTCGACGACAACGAGAATCCCGGCGTCGATCCAGCCAGCGATCGGAAAGTGCGTCGTGGCGGCGCAGACTCGGGGTGGCCTCGGCGCCCTGGACCAGTGCGCCCGGCTGTACGCCAACGGTGTCAGCGCCGGCGCCTCAGCCCAGCGCAGCACTACCCTCACCCACCTGTTGACCTACTCGCTGCTCACACTGGCAGGCGTCACGCTGCTCGCTGCGGTCGCGGGCTGGGTCGTCGCCGGACGGATCTTGCGGCCGGTGCACCGGCTCACCGCAGCTGCCCGCGCGGCAAGCGAGCAGGACCTGTCCCAGCGTATAGCCCTCCAGGGCCCGCGCGACGAGCTGCGGGAGCTCGCCGACACGTTCGACACGATGCTCGAACGGCTCGACCGCGCGTTCACCAGCCAGCGCCAGTTCATCGCCAACGCAAGTCATGAGCTTCGCACGCCGCTGACCTTCATGCGTACTGCTGTGGACGTGGTCCTCGCCAAGCCGGAGCCAACACGCGACGAACTGGTGTCGATGGCCGCCGACGTTCGCCAGGCCGTCGATCAATCCGAGCGGCTGATCGAGGTACTTCTGGTACTCGCGCGCAACGATCAGGCGCGTGCCCTCACCGACCCGTTGGACCTGGCCGCCGTCGCCGAGGACGCACTCGAGGGACGTGCCGCCGACGGCATCACGACGACCGTCCTGCTCGACGAAGCCCCGGTGACCGGCGACGGAGTGCTGCTCGAACGGCTCGTCGCCAACTTGCTCGACAACGCTGAGCGCTACAACATTGCGGGCGGCACCGTTTCGATCTCGACCACCATCGACAACGGGGCGTCACTGGTGCGAGTCGTCAACACCGGCCGGGTCGTGCCACCCGACCAGGTCGACCGGCTGTTCCTCCCGTTCACCCGGCTCGACGACCGCACCCGCCACGACGGGTCCGGCCTCGGACTCGCCCTCGTCTCATCGATCGCCACTGTCCACAACGGAACCGTGCACGCCACCGCTCTGACCACCGGGGGCCTCGATATCACCGTCCGGCTCCCGCGACGCCACGACGCCGTCACTCCATAGTCGCCCCGGCATCTGCACACCTGCCCAGGCCGGGATCGTCGTCGTCGTGCGCGATCTCGTGCCGGTCCACGGGCTTTGGTCGCTGTTCAGCGAGCCAGTCGCCGTCGCGCATCAGTGTGCGGCCAGGCAATTCGTTGACCTCACGCCATGCCTGAACGCGGTCGGGGACGATGCGGAAATATGCGTAGTCTCCGGCGTCTTTGCGCGGGTCCCAGCCATGCTTGGCGGCAAACGCGTCTTTCGCCCGCTCGTCCTGCACAGGTTCCGCAGTCCCGTCGATCATGGTGGCGTCCCGCAGCTGCCCGATGCCCACCCGCACCCGCCCACCCCGGCTCAGATTCCGTCCGGTCACGCTGGAGCGCGGCGTAGCGATGATCAGGCCGGCGCCGTCCCACAGAACCGAAAGGGGCAGCAGGTAGGCGTCACCCCCGGCCTCCGCGGAGGCGATCCAGGCGTCCAGATCGGATTCAAACCGGCCCAGTGTGTCCTGCTTACGCTGCTGCAGACTGCGTGGCGGTTCCATTTACTGCTCCATTATCGGCGACGGGTTGATCACCGACCGTCAAGTTCTTTTGACGCTCCCTCAGCGCTGGCGATGGCATCGGGGGCTGGGCCGATGACGCCGTAGACGACGATGATTGGAGATCTCGCGTCAGAGCCTCGCGGTACGCGTCTGTGCACATGGCAAAGATCGCCATCCGGCTCAGCGAAGTTCCTGGATGCGGACCAGGTTGCCGGCGGGATCGCGGAAGGCGCAGTCGCGAATGCCGTACGGCTGGTCGGTCGGCTCCTGCACGACCTCGGCGTCGCCGGCCTGCACCCGCTCGAAGGTGCCATCGAGGTCGCCCGTGGCCAGGAGGATCCAGCCGTAGGTGCCCTTAGCCATCATCTCGGTGATGACACGGCGCTCCTCGTCCGTGATGCCCGGGTCGGTGACTGGCGGCGCCAGGAGGATGGACGTGCTGGGCTGGCCTGGGGGGCCGACGGTGATCCAGCGCATCTTGCCGGATCCGACGTCGACGCGGACCTCGAAGCCAAGCGTGTCGCGATAGAAGGCCAGGGAGGCCTCCGGGTCGTCGTGGGGGAGGAAGCTTGCGTGAATGGTGATGTCCATGGCGGTCACGCTAGCTGCGGCTCGGTGACCGGCGCTTCTCGATTCCTGATTGGTCTCGTCACCTGTTTCGCCAGGCACGGTGGCATCCCCGCCGTCGCGCGCGCCCCCATGCGCCGGTAGGTGCTGGGCGGCACGCCAACCAGTTCGGTGAAGCGAGTGCTGAAGGTGCCGAGCGACGCGCAGCCGACCTCGAAACAGACCTCGGTGACACTCAGGTCGCCGCGGCGCAGCAGCGCCATGGCCCGCTCGATCCGCCGGGTCATCAGGTAGCTGTACGGCGACTCGCCATAGGCGATCCGGAACTGGCGGCTGAGGTGCCCGGCCGACATGTGCGCGCCGCGCGCGAGCGCCTCGACGTCCAGCGGCTGCGCGTACTCCCGGTCGATCCGGTCACGGACCCGGCGAAGCACCGCGAGGTCGCGCAGGCGCTGAGTCTCGGCGGGTCTGCTGGTCATACGCACGATCGTACGTTGCGCCGTGAGCGATGCCGAGCTAGTTGTTTGCGCCGAGCTGGGCCGCCCCGGCTCACGGTGCTGCCGCCTCCCACGCGAACCCGTCCGGATCGGTGAAGGAGCCAGCATCGCTGCCAATCACGAGCCGGTGCGATCCGGTGCCGTCAGGTGGGACGCCGGCGTCCTTGGCCAGGGCACGGCGCCCATAGAGCGCTAGCTTGAGGGGACTCGACGCAGTGGCGAACTCGACGTACTTGGGGCCAAAGCTCTTCGCCACCGCGAGGCCGCGGTCAACGTAGAACCGCTTGCTCGCGGACACGTCTGCGACTCCCAGCAGGAGCACAATCTGGTCAATCTGCCGGGTAGCCGGACCGGTGTCCTTCTTCGCGGAGGTCGCGACCTTCCAGATCGTCCCGTCAGGGGCTCGTACGACGCCGCCGAAGCCCCAGAACGACTTAGCTGCTGGTTTCAGCGGCGTGGCTCCGGCGTCGAGGGCAGCGTCGATGAGGCAGTTGACGGTGGCTGGCTGCGACGCCGTGAGCGACAGTGTGAACCCACGGAAGCCGTTCGCGGGTACCTCCGAGGCACGCAAGCGCAGCTGGGAGCCCAGACCGAAGGCGGCGGTGTAGAAGAGGTCGGCGGCCGTGGACGTCGGCCACTTCGAGGGTGACAGATTCGATTGAAGTCATGCCGCTGACGCTAGGTGAGGCTCGGTGACCGGCGCTTCGGCTTCGCCGTGATCCTGGGTACCGAACCCGGCATCACCGTGGTGGGTCAGGCCGCCGACGGGGAAGAGGCAGTAGCGCTGGCTCGCCGGCTGGCGCCGAACGTCGTCCTGCTCGATATCCGCATGCCCAACATGGACGGTCTCACAGCCGCTCGCCACATTCTGGCGGACACGACCAGCCGAGTCCTCATGCTGACCACCTTCGATTCCGACGAGTACGTCTACGCGGCGCTGCGCGCCGGTGCCAGCGGGTTCTTGCTCAAGGACGCTCCGGCCGAGCAGTTGGTTGGAGCGGTGCGCAGCGTGGCCGCCGGGGACGCGCTGATCGACCCCTCTATCACCCGGAGGCTCATTGCCCGATTCGTCCAGGCCGCTCGGCCCGACCCGGTCGATCCGCCCGGGCTCGCCGCGCTGACTCCGCGCGAGCGCGACGTCCTGCGCCTCGTCGCCCAGGGGCTCTCCAACGCCGAGATCGCGACGGATCTCGTCGTTGAGGAATCCACCGTCAAGACGCATGTCGGCCGCATTCTCATGAAGCTCGACCTGCGCGACCGTGTCCAGGCCGTCGTCCTCGCCTACGAGAGCGGATTCGTCGTCCCCGATACCGCCTGAAATCCACACTGGGAGTCGGCGCCGTCCTCGCTGCCGATGTCTCGGGCCATGTCCACTTCTCTGTCGCCGCGACCCGGGCCTGGACTTCGTCTGTTTCCAGGTGTTTGACTGAGCGCCACCAGGCGAGAGAGTGCAGAGCGCGGGAAAACCGCTTAGGCCGGTCCCGTGGTTGGCGCGGAGAGCCGTTCAGCGAGATAAGCGAGAGCCATCGGGTAGCGATACTCGATGCGACCGTGGGCTCCTTCGAACAACTCGAAGTGCACGTCAGTGACGCCGATCGCCCCTAAGGCGTCGCGGAACGCCTGGCCCCCGATCTCGAGAAACCACTCGTCACTGGTGCCTCCGTCGATCCAAATGGCCCGCAGGCCGCGGAGGGCGTCGGCATAGCGGGGCACCATGCGCACCGGGTCCCAGTCGAGCCATCGACCCCAGGCATCCTGGTCGAGTACCCCGTCATGAGGGTCGAACGGCAAGCGAGGGGTGCCATCTGGGTCGGCCGAGAAGCAGGCGGAGACGCCCAGCATCATCAGGAGGGTCTCGTCGGCCGATTTGGTGAACGCGACCCGGCTGCGGAAATCCGACCACCACCGGTCGATCGATCCGTCGTAGTCGCGCAGGTAGCGGACCGCCTTGCCGAATTCAGGGATGTAGGAGTACTCGTACAACGCATCGCCGGCGTGGGTGGCGAGACCGCCGAACAGGTCCGGCCGGAGCATGGGCGTGATTATGGCGCCGAAGCCCCCACTGGACTTCCCTTGGATGCCTCGGTGTTCTGGGGCGGCCAATGTCCGGTAGTTCGTGTCCACCCAACCCACGACGTCCTCGCACAGGTAGGTGTGGTACTTCCCGGTCCCCGGTGAGTCGACGAACTGCGACCCCCCGTAGAGCGTCCAGGCGTCCACGTACACGACGATGCAGGGTGGAGCCTGCCCGCGGGCGAAGAGCTCGTCGGCCGTCTCTGGGAACGTCTGACGATAGGCGCTGCGGTTGGCCCACATCCCGAGGGAGCCGGTGTAACCCTGAATGACATAGACCGCCGGGTACCGCGTACCGGGATCGTCGTCGTAGCCCGGGGGGACGTACACCCACAATGGACGGTCGGTCGGATCGTCGAGATGGTTGCCCTCGAGCGCGGCCGAATGAATGGTGTGGCGGTCGAGCCGGCCAGCCAGCTCCGCATCCCAGGGCAATGTCACGAACCCGCACCCTAGGAGACACGGGCGGCCTTCTGCGCAAGGAGGGATTCCGAGAATGTCAAAGGACCGACTCGAGTTCTGATGTCCTCGATCGCCGGGTTGGCGTGGGCTGCCGCGCTGTACGCTTACTCGCACCGCGCTGGCGAACTAACTGGGGGGCGCATCGGGTGCCGGAGTACAGCCTCTTCAACTCTGCCGACGACTGTCTCGCCTACAGTCTGGATCAGAGCGCGTTTGACGAGAGCCTGTTGCTGAACGTTCTGTTTCAGGACCGGATCCTCTTGAATGAGGCCTACTTCTTCAATTCGACCCTCCTGGCGGAGCACGTGAAGAGGGCGGTCGGCAATCCCTCGTTATTTGAACTCGCCTCACAGGAGGGTCTGATCGTTCCAGCCTTCCGCGACCGGAGCACCGAGACTCTCGACCAAGCATATGAGCTGATGCGCTATGAATACGGGCGCGAGTACAAGTTGCTCCATCCCCAGATGCAACCGTACAGGGACCGTGTGGTGGCATCGATCGATCTCGGCCTTGAGAAAGAACGTGCCTTTTTCTGGCCGAGCGGCAAGGGTCAATCCGGAGATGGGTACCGAGACCTCGTCAGAGAGATGTTGCAGACGGACAAGCCTCCGGCCTATGTGCAGAATGACCCCAACCGCGCAGCTGTTCGAAAGGGTCTGGGAGGTGTCGAAACCATGGAGGTTCGACAATGTCGAGGCGGCGGTGGCACAAACGCTCGCCAAGGGCGCTCAAGGCCTCCAGCGGACAGAACTATTCTGTTCTCTCGGATGGTCATTCGGCATACCGAAGAACGTCGTCACCATCAGCCCCCCCGACATCATCCAACGTTGTTCAAATCCCGAGCAGAAACTGGGCATGGAGATCTTCTTGAAGTGGGTGACCCAGTGCCATCACCTGAACCAATCCCGGTACTTCGACACGTCGATGAATTTCCCCGTCTACAACATCGACCACGACTTCTTGATGGACTCGCTCCTGCGATCGCCCCTCGATCGCGCTCCGTCCTCAGGGGAGGGTTTCCGCTGTGAGGTGGAGCTGCCGCCTCTAGACGTGTTGATTGCCGTCAATAGCTCGGACCTTGTCAAGATCCGATCTGATCTTGGATTGGGCTACCTCCTGGCGCTTCGGAGGTGGCAAGACGATCCGACGATCGATAACCAGGAAGCGACCAAGAATTTGCTCGGTGACTACTGCAGTCAGATCTGTATGCGGTACAACACCAATGTCCGTCAGCCCTTGGTCGCAGCCATCATGCAGGGCAGGGCTTCACCGGAAGTTGAACTCGGCAAGGCGATCATGTCGACAGCCGGGGCCGCTGTACCCCACTTCGGGGTGTTTTCCCAGGTGGCGAAGCCCATGACAGCCATTTACCGGTACGTGAGGGCGAAGAAGACCGAAGCCACGCTGAAGTCAAGGTCGCGTCAGCTCGAAGTCACGTTGGCCGAGACCTAGCTCTGATCATTAACCCCAACTCTTCACGAGAACTCGGCGCGGGTCGCTGAAACCACTGCTGCGACGAACATCCGCGATGGCACCCTGGACTGACGCCCTCTGGTTGCGCAGGGGAGGGCGAGTGACCCTTATTCGAACCGCACTCTCAACTGGAGAAACGTTGTAGGTGGACAACAAAAGCGGAGGGAGTGGGATTCGAACCCACGGAGGCTTGCACCTCGCAGCTTTTCAAGAGCTGTGCATTCGTCCGCTCTGCCATCCCTCCAAGCGGCTGGTGTCGCAGCTGCCCATGGTAGGGGTGGCCGGGGCGCTGAGCTTACCGACGCCTCACCGGGTCCTTGGCCTCCCTGGCGTCCCGGGCGCGCGAACGCTGGCGCCCGCGGGTCGCTTGGTCCAGGATCACCTTGCGCAGCCGGACCGCCTTCGGCGTCACCTCGACGCACTCGTCCTCGGCGATGAACTCCAGCGCGTGCTCCAAGGAGAAGGAGAGGGCCGGAGTGAGGCGCTCGAACTCCTCGGCCGTCGAGGAGCGCATGTTGGTGAGCTTCTTCTCCTTGGTCGGGTTGACGTCCATCTCCTCCGCCCGGGCGTTCTCTCCGACGATCATGCCCTCGTAGACCTCGGCGGCCGGCCCGGCGATCAGGGTGCCGCGCTCCTGGAGGTTCATCAGAGCGAACGTCGTGGTCATGCCGCGTCGGTCCGCCACCATCGAGCCGTTCCGCCGTGTCCGCAACTCGCCGTGCCACGGTTCCCACCCGTCGAAGACGTGATGGAGGATGCCGGTCCCCCTCGTCTCGGTGAGGAACTCCGTGCGGAAGCCGATCAGACCGCGGGCCGGCACCCGGTAGTCCAGTCGCACCCATCCCGTCCCGTGGTTGACCATCTCGAGCATGGTCCCCTTGCGCAACGCCAGGAGCTGCGTCACGACGCCGAGATACTCGTCGGGCACGTCGACCGACACCCGTTCCACCGGCTCTTGCACGTGCCCGTCGACCTCACGCGTGACCACCTGGGGCTTGCCCACCGTGAGCTCGAAGCCCTCGCGCCGCATGGTCTCGACCAACACCGCGAGCTGTAGCTCGCCGCGTCCCAGCACCTCCCACGTGTCCGGGCGTTCAGTCGGACCGACACGGATGGCGACGTTGCCCACGAGCTCAGCGTCGAGTCGGGCCTTCAGCAACCGCGCCGTCAACTTCGACCCGTCGGCCCCGGCCAGCGGCGAGGTGTTGATGCCGATGGTCATGGCCAGGCTGGGTTCGTCGACGGTGATCGCCGGCAGGGCCTCGGGCGTGTCCGGATCCGCCAGCGTCTCGCCGATCGTCACTTCGTCGAGACCGGCGACCGAGGCGATCTCCCCCGGCCCCGCCGACTCCGCCGGCACCTGGTCGAGCGCCTCGGTGACGTAGAGCTCGGTGATCTTCGCCTTCTCGACTGTGCCGTCGAGTCGGCACCAGGCGATCATGGCGCCCTTGACGAGCGCGCCGTTGTGGACCCGGCACACGGCCAACCGGCCGACGTACGGGGAGGCCGACAGGTTGCAGACCAAAGCCTGCGTCGGTGCGCCCTCGTCGTAGAGAGGCGCCGGCACGTGAGAGACGATGGCCTCGAAGAGCGGCTCGACGTTCTGCCCCTGCGTGCCCGGCTGTGTGCTCACCCAGCCCGCCCTGGCGTTGGCGTACAGGATCGGGAAGTCGATCTGGTGCTCGTCGGCGTCGAGGTCGAGGAACAGCTCCTCGACCTGGTGCACCACCTCGGCGATGCGTGCGTCCGCCCGGTCGACCTTGTTGACGACGAGGACGACCGGGAGTCGGGCTTCGAGCGCCTTGCGGAGGACGAAGCGCGTCTGGGGCAAGGGCCCCTCAGAGGCGTCCACCAGGAGAAGTACGCCATCGACCATGTTCAGCCCGCGCTCGACCTCGCCGCCGAAGTCGGCGTGGCCGGGGGTGTCGACGATGTTGATCTTCATCCCGTTCCAGCGCACCGCCGTGTTCTTGGCCAGGATGGTGATGCCCTTTTCCCGCTCGAGGTCGCCGGAGTCCATGACGCGGTCCGTGAGCTCCTGGTGGGCACCGAACGCGCCCGTCTGGCGCAGCAGCGCGTCGACGAGGGTCGTCTTGCCGTGGTCGACGTGGGCGACGATGGCCACGTTGCGGATGTCGTCGCGTCGGGCCATGGGGGATACAACGTTATTCGCTGCGGGGCCTAACTCAGACAGCGGGCTCAATTCGGCCGCCGGGCCGTCGACGCCCTTCAGGCCACCGGCCAGTTCAGGCGGCGCGCCGCAAGGCTGCCGGCCCGAGCGTGCGTGACACGGCGTCCACGCCGAGCGCCAGGGCACGTGGCTCGGGCTCGAGCCGGACCGTGTGCCCCGAGTCGGGCCACCAGCCGACGACCCGT
Source organism: uncultured Acidimicrobiaceae bacterium (assembly GCA_963767195.1). Taxonomy (GTDB): domain Bacteria; phylum Actinomycetota; class Acidimicrobiia; order Acidimicrobiales; family RAAP-2; genus Bog-473. The sequence goes on from CAVYDA010000009.1 coordinate 44,931, forward strand.
CCTGGGGGTCCGGCGGCCGGGCACGCAACGATTCGACCAGGGTGACGAGCGCAAGCTCGGCGCGCACCGAGTCACGCCGTGGGCCCGAGAGCAGGACCAGGTGGGAGTGGCCGGCCCGGACCTCGGCCCGGCTTCGCAGCGCCAGCAGCGCCGAATGGGGGCTGTCCCACCAGCGGTCCCGGCCGACGATCGGGCGGGAGCCCAGGGCGCTCCAGTCGAGCGCGCACCACAGTCGGGTGGCCCAGGTGACCGCTTCGGCCGCCGCCGCGGCCCGCCCGGCCGGGGCCAACCCGGCCAGCCACCGGTCCATGCCCGAGATCGGCTCCACCCCGTCGCGCACCAGCCGAGTGGCCAGCGCCACCCGTTCGCGCACGGCATCCGACGGGGTGCGGCGACCGCCCCGCAGCGAGGGACCGGACCGCAGCGAGGCCCAAGACGCGCCGGGCCGTCCGCGCAGTCCAGGCGAACGCGGCGCCTCCGCCAGCTTCCGCCGGGTCTCCGGCGCCGCCACGCGACGCGCACCTCGTGATCGGTGATCCGGAACGGTCCGTCGCCGCGCCGACCGGCCGCCAGCGCCGCGAGGCTGCCGGTCGCATCGTCGAGCGCGGCGCGCCATGCCACCGCGTCGACCCGGATCGGCGGAGCCACCAGACGAGCCGGTCAGCGACTCAGCCATCGCCCTCCGCGCCGCCGACCAACCACGCCACACATGGGAGGCCATGGACGCCAGCTGCTCCTCGTGCACGTCCTCCACCGCCATACCGGCCGTTGCGCGGACGCCAGAGCGCCAGGCGGAACGGTGGGGTCCCGCTGCGCAGCGTCTCGAGCAGGGCGAGATAGTGCAGCGTCCGCCGCTCACGGGCCCACGGCCCGTCGGTCGACAACCCGAGCGCGGACAGCGAAGCGCGTTCAGGGCTCGGCGTCCCGACGAGGAGGTCGAACACACCGCGGAGCACCACACGACCGCCGGCCAGTGGGATGGCGATCCGGTCGTCGGTGCGCGGCAACCACGACGGGGCGAACCGAGGGACGAGCGCGCGCGAGATGGCGCGTGTGGACGGCCAGCGAGTCCTCCAGAGCGGCGCCGCGCCGTCGGGCTCCAGCGCACTGACCCGGTCGGCCACGTCGTCCGCGCCGGACACCGCGAGCGCGTCGAGGGCCTCGGCGAGCGGCGCGCCGATCGAACCCGCCGTCACGAGATGCCGGAAGAGCGCATGGATGAGCCGGCGCGTGAGGTGATGGTTCGCCTCCGGGACTTCGTCGCCGGCCGGTTCCGGGAGGTCGAGCCGCCAGGACCCAGAAGCCGTCCCGAGAAGGCGGCGCGGCCCGAGCACGAGCGGCGGTTCCTTGTCACCCCGACTCGATGTGACGCTCCACGCGGCGTCCTCGAGCCACGCCCGCAGTCCTCCCGCCAAGCCGGGGTCGAAGCGCGGCCTCGGTGCACCCACCCCGCGCAGCAGGGCGAGCACCTCATCCGCTCCGCCCTCTCCACGCGCGTTCGCTGCGCCCCACCCTGACCGCCTTCCCGTCGCCGCCCGCTCCGCCTCGACCGGAACTCCCGGCGTTCCCGGCGTTCCCGGCGCGAGCCTCGCGGTTCCGTGCGCGAACCGTTCGGGTGCCGTGAGGACCATCGGGGCAGTGTGGCGTCATGGTGTGACATCCGAGCTGCTCTCGGCCTCTACCCTTGCCCTAGATGGTTGTCGCCTACACGCCGACGCTCGCCACCAACGCCGCGTTCGCGGTCGTCTTCGGCGTTTTCGTCGTCGCGTTGCTCGTTCTGGCTGTCGTCACCGCGACATGGGCCGTTCGCCACGACCGGGCCGGCCGGCAGGCCTGGCTGCAGCGTCGCCGCGAAGCGGCGGAGGGCGGACCGCCGCGCCCTCCCTCCCGTCCTCCCCCTCGTGATGCCGCCGACCCCTCCCGAGGACGCGGCGCCGACCGCCCCTGAGCCCACCGCATCTGAGCCCACCGTCGCCGAGCCCACACTCGGGCAGCGCATCCGCGCCCGCTGGGCCCGTTGGCGCCAGCGCGGCGAACGCCAGCACCCTCCGGGCGGCCGAGGCGGAGGCCCCGGTAGCGGACCGCCTTCGTCCTGGCGGGCGGCGGCAGCCGCGGTGCGGTGCAGGTCGGCATGCTGGCGGAGCTCGTCCACCGCGGCATCCGGGCCGATCGCGTCTTCGGCGCGTCGGTCGGCGCCATCAACGGCGCCGCCTACGCCGGCCGTCCCAACGCTCGAGGGAATGCAGCACCTGGCCGAGATCCTGGCTCCGGATCCGGGGGACCGACATCTTCCCGCGCGGCACCTTCGACGGACCCTGGGCCTTCTTCCAGAAGCGCGCCGCCGTGCACGCCAACACGGGTCTGCGCGCCATCATCGAGGACGGCATCGACTACACGAACCTCGAGGACGCGGAGATCCCGCTCGAGGTGGTGACGACTTCGCTCACCGACGGTCGCGAGCGCTGGATCTCGAGCGGGCCCGCCGTCGAGGCCGTCCTCGCCTCGTCGGCGATCCCGTCGATCTTTCCCGCCGGTCACCATCGACGGCGACGTCCTCGTCGATGGTGGCGTGGTCAACAACGTCCCGATCAGCCGGGCCATAGAGGCCGGGTGCAACCGGATCTACGTCCTGCTCTGCGGCCCGTTGCACTACCGCCCGCGTTCACCCCGGAGGCCGGCCGAGGCGGCGCTTCCCGCGTTCTTCGTCGCCGTGCAAGCCCGCTTCGTCCGCGAGCTCGCCTCCCTGCCGCCGGGCATCGAGGTGGTGGTGTTCAGCGGTGGAGGCGAACCGGAGGGCCAGTACCGCGACTTCTCCGCCACGGCCACGCTGATTGCGGAGGGACGGGCCGAGGTGGCCGCCGTGCTCGAACGCTCCGTCGGGGCGCCGGAGGCGGACGGGGACGGCGTGACGGCGACCGGCGGCAGGACGTCGACCGCGGCCATCGTGCGCGAAGCGAACCCCGCCGGGCCCCAGGGTCCCGGGGGAGCCCCCACCGGAGGACCACTCCCCACCGGAGGACCACTCCCGGGATCGAGGACGACCCCCCACCGGGGTCGGCGCCGATGGTCATCGCCCCGAAGTGCCCGCCGCTCGTGACACCGCCGACTCTCCGACTCCTCGCCGACGGAGACCCCTTTCCCCCGCTCGGCAACGCCGGGGCCGTGACGACCGCCGACCACACCCGGGCCCGGGGAGGGAGCGGGGCCGAGGCCGGGGCCAGCCGGGGGCGAGACCGGGGGCGAGGCCGGGACCTACCTGCTGCGCAACGACACGCCCGAGGCGATGGACCGCTTCGAGGCCTTCGCGGCCCTCTTCGACCCCTCCACGTTTCGCCACCTCGACGGCCTCGGCCTGGCGCCGGGCTGGCGCTGTTGGGAGGTGGGCGCCGGGGGCACCTCGGTCGTGAACGCACCTGGCGGCGCGGGTCGGCCCCGACGGCCACGTCCTGGCCACCGACATCGACGTGTCCTGGGCGGTCGGGGCGGAGGGACCCGCCGTCGAGGTGCGCCTGCAAGATGTGGCGCTCGACCCTCCCCCGGGACCCCCGTTCGACCTGGTCCACGCCCGCCTCGTCCTCGTGCACGTGCCCGAGCGGGACGCCGCCCTGGCCAACATGGTGGCCGCCCTGCGCCCGGGCGGCGTGCTGCTGGTCGAGGACGCCGACCCCGCCCTCCAGCCCCTGAGCTGCCTCGAGGAGACCGGCCCGGAGCAGGTCCTCGCCAATACGCTGCGCCGCGGCTTTCGCACCCTGCTGGCCGAGCGGGGGGTGGACCTGGCCTTCGGCCGAAGCCTGCCGCGCCGGCTTCGCGCCGCCGGCCTCGCCGACGTGGGGGCCGACGCCGCCTTCCCGGTCGCCCACCCCGCCTGCCGCTATCTGGAGGTGGCCACCATCGCCATCGTGCGGGACCAGCTGGTCGAGCACGGTCTCGCCACCGAGGAGGAGATCGAGCGCCACCTGGCCAGCGTGCGGGCCGGGCACCTCGACCTGGCCCAGCCCCCGATGATCTCCTGTTGGGGGCGGCGGCCCCCGTCCTGAGCACGGCTTCGGAGGCCGCGCCCGCCGGCCCCCGTCCGGCCCCGGCGGCGCGGTGGGTGAAGACGTCGCAGCGGGCTGGTGAAATGGGGTGATGAAAGAACCGACGCTGGGACACCCCTCGCCGCCCCGCGCCCCGGTCGGGCAGCCCGGCCCGGAGCCGGCCGAGCCGCCCGAGCTCGAGTCCCTCTTCCACCCGGCCGTCGCCGCCTGGTTCTCCCGCCGGTTCCCGGCCGGCCCGACGCCGCCGCAGTCCGCCGCCTGGCCGCACATCGCGGCCGGGAGCGACGTCCTGGTGGCCTCCCCGACGGGCTCGGGCAAGACGCTCACGGGGTTCCTCGTCGCCATCGACGCCGCCTACCGGGCCGCCGAGGCGGGGACGCGCACCGCGTCGGCGCGCCCGAGGTGCTCTACATCTCGCCCCTGCGCGCGCTGGCCGTCGACGTGCACGAGAACCTGCACGTCCCGCTGGCGGAGATCCGCGACGAGGCGGCCCGGCTCGGGTGCCCCGATCCCGGGCTGCGCGTCGCGATACGCACCGGCGACACGCCGCCGGCCGAGCGCGCCGCCATGCGGCGCCAGTCGCCCGACCTTCTCGTGACGACACCCGAGTCGCTCTACCTCCTCCTCACCGCGCCGTCGTCGCGGGCCCTGCTGCGCGGCGTGCGCACGGTGATCGTCGACGAGGTCCACACCCTGGCCCGCGACAAGCGCGGCAGCCATCTCGCCCTCTAGCCTCGAGCGCCTCGACGCGCTGGTGACCGAGAGCGGGGGACGGCTCCAGCGCATCGGCCTCTCGGCCACCCAGCGCCCGCTCGACCTCGTGGCGCGCCTCCTCACCGGCGTCCACCCCGAGCGCCCGCCCGCCGTGATCGTCGACTGCGGCCACGCCCGCGACCTCGAGGTGTCGATCGAGCTGCCGTCCTCCGAGCTCGAGGCGGTCATGAGCGGCGGTCAGATGTCCGACATCCTGGACCGGATCGCCGAGCACACGCGGCATCACCGCACCACCCTCGTGTTCGTCAACACGCGCAAGATGGCCGAGCGCGTCGCCCATCAACTGGCCGAGCGCCTCGCCGCCGACGAGCGAGCGGCGGGGGGACGACGTCGACGCCTCGCTGCTCGTGGCCGCGCACCACGGCAGCCTGTCCGCGGCCCGCCGGCGCATCGTCGAGACGCGGCTGCGCGCCGGCGACCTGCGCGCGCTCGTCGCCACCGCCTCGCTCGAGCTGGGGATCGACGTCGGACCGGTCGAGCTGGTGTGCCAGATCGGCTCGCCGCGGGCCATCGGCACCTTCCTCCAGCGCGTCGGCCGCGCCAACCACCACCGCGACGGGACACCGGCCGGCCGGCTCTACCCGACGACGCGGGACGAGCTGGTCGAGTGCACCGCCCTGCTGGCCGCGGTGCGCGAGGGCCGCCTCGACCTGCTCCAACCACCGGTCGCGCCGCTCGACGTCCTCGTCCAGCAGCTCGTCGCCGAGGTGGCCGCCACCGACGAGCGCGAGGTCGAGGCGATGTGGCGCATGGTCCGGTGCGCCGCCCCGTACGCCGAGCTGGCGCGCCAGGACTTCGACGACGTGGTCGCCCTGGCCACGCTGGGGCATCGAGACCGGTCGCGGCCGGCGCGGCGCGCACCTGCACCACGACGCGGTGAACGGGCGCCTGCGCGCCCGCCGCGGTGCGCGGCTGGCCGCGCTGACCGGCGGCGGCGCCATCCCCGAGACCGGCGACTACCGCGTCGTGCTCGACCCCGACGGCGTCACGGTGGGCTCGGTGCACGAGGACTTCGCCGTCGAGGCCACCGCCGGCGACATCTTCCTGCTCGGCACCCATTCGTGGCGCGTGGCCAAGGTGGAGGTGGGCACGGTGCGCGTCCACGACGCGGGCGACCTGCCGCCGACGATCCCGTTCTGGCTCGGGGAGGCGCCGGCCCGCACGGCCGAGCTCTCCGAGGCCGTCAGCGACCTGCGCGCCGCGCTCGAGCCCGTGCTGCGCGACGGTGACGGCGAGCGGTGCCCGGCGCCTGGTGCGCTCGAACGCCGGCGTGTCCGAGGAGGTGGCCCAGCAAGTGGTCGCCTACTGCGCCGCGGGCCTCGCCGCCCTCGGCCACCTGCCGACGCAGGAGCGAATCGTCGTCGAGCGGTGCTTCGACGACAGCGAGGGGTCCCAGCTCATCCTGCACGCGCCGTTCGGGGGCAGGATCAACCGCGCGCTCGGCCTGGCGCTGCGCAAGCGCTTCTGCGTCTCGTTCGACTTCGAGCTGCAGGCGGCGGCGGACGACGACACCGTCGTGCTCTCGCTCGGGCCCCAGCACAGCTTCCCGCTCACCCGCGTCCAGTCGATGCTGTCGAGCAAGGCCGCGGCCGGCGTGCTGACCCAGGCCGTGCTCCCGCACCCGATGCTCGGCGGCGCGCTGGCGCTGGAACCTCACCCGCGCCCTCGTGATGCCGCGCATGAACGGCGGCAGGCGCCGCCCCATCCACCTCCAGCGCATGGAGGCCGACGATCTCCTGGCCGCGGTGTGGCCGGGTCTGGCCGCGTGCCAGGAGAACGCGCCGGCCGGGCCGGTGGGGGTGCCCGACCACGTGCTGGCCCGCCAGACCGTCGACGACTGCCTCCACGAGGGTCTGTCGGTCGAGGGCCTGGTCGACGTGTGGTCGAGGATCGAGTCCGGCGCGATCGAGGTGCACTCCGTCGAGTCCTCCGAGCCGTCCGTCTTCTCGCACGCGATTCTGAGCGGCCGTCCCTACACGTATCTCGACGACGCGCCCCTCGAGGAGCGGCGCACCCGTGCGCTGTCGCTCCGGCGCGGGCTGGGCGAGCTCGGTGCCGACGGCCTTCCCGTCCCGGCCGACGAGCTGGCCGCGCTCGACCCGGACGCCGTGTCGGCGGTGCTCGACCAGGTCCGGCCGCGGCCCCGCGACCGCGACGAGCTGCACGACCTGCTGCTCTCGCTGGTCGCCGCCCGGCCGGTGCGAGGAATGGGCGCAGCTGGTTCGACGCCCTGGTGGCCGAGGGACGGGCCGGGCGTCGTCGAGGGCTGCTGGGTGGCCACCGAGCGCCGCGAGGCGGCGGTCGCGCTGGCCGACGACGACGAGGCCGCCGCGGCCTGTGTCGGGGGCCACCTCCAGCTGGCCGGGCCGGTCACGGTCGACCAGCTCGTCTCCGACGGTCCGCTCGCCGGCGGCGCACCCCGCGGCGCACCGCTCTCCGCGGCCCGGGCGCGCACCGGGCTGGCCCGGCTGGAGCAGCTGGGCTCGGCGATCGAGTTGCCCGACGGCCGCTGGTGCGCGCGCAACCTCTTGGTCCGGCTCCATCGCGCCAGCCGGGCTCGCCGCCGGGGCCTGGTCGAGGCCGTCCCCATCGCGGACTTCGTGCGGTTCCTGGTGCGCTGGCAGCACGTGACGCCCGACAGCTCGGCTCCAGGGCCGGACCGGCCTGCTCCAGGTGCTCGAGCAGCTGCAGGGGATCGAGGCGCCCGCCGCAGAGTGGGAGGCGCAGATCCTCCCGGCCCGCGTCGAGGGCTACGACGCGCGCTGGTTGGACGAGCTGTGCCTGTCGGGCGAGGTGGTGTGGGCCCGGCTGACCCCGCGGGCCGACCGCCCGGGCCGCAGCGGCGCGCCCGTCGCCGGCCACGCCGCTCGCCTTCGTCGTGCGCGAGGACCTCGAGACCATGTTGCGCGCGGTGCGCGCCGGCACCGCGGCGCCCGAGCCGGAGGTCGGCGCGTCGGCCGACGTGCTGGCCGCGCTCCGGACCGCGCGGTGCGTGCTTCCGCCCGGAGCTGGCCCCGTTGACGGGCCGGCTTCCCGCCGAGGTGGACGAGGGCCTGTGGGACCTCGTCGCGCGAGGCCTGGTGACGGCCGACGCGTTCTCCGCCGTCCGCTCGCTCCTCTCGGCCCGTGACCGTTGGCGCACCCGCACCTTGCGCCGCCCGTCGAACCGGCTGGCGCCGCCGGCGTGCCCCGGTCGGGACGGGCATCGGGGAAGGCCGGTGGTCGCTTCTGCCCGGACCCGAGGTTCTCGGCCCCGCGACGCTGGACTCCGCTTCGCTCGGCTCGTCCACGCTCGTTCCGGGCAACGAGGAGCTGGCCGAGGCCGTGGCCCACCAGCTCCTGGCGCGCTGGGGTGTGGTGGCGTGGGAGCTGTGGGGGCGCGAGTCCTTCAAGGTGCCCTGGCGCGAGGTCGTGTGGGCGCTCCGCCGGATGGAGGCCCGCGGCGTCGCGCTCGGAGGGCGCTTCGTCGCCGGGCCTGGCCGGCGAGCAGTACGCGCTGCCCGAGGCGGTGGACGACCTCCGCGCCGTGCACCGCCGGGCGCGCCGAGGGGAAGAGGTCGTGGTGGCCGGCGCCGACCCGCTGAACATGACGGGTCCGATCGTCGGCGGATCCCGCATCCCGACGAGGCGGCACCAGCGCGTCGTGTACCGCGACGGCGTGGTGGTGGACCGCCTCGAGGCCGGGTGAGCGAGGGTGGCGAAGAAGCCGGCCCGCACGATCGACCTCAACGCAGACGTCGGCGAAGCCGTCGACGAGGCCGGCATCGCCCGTGAGCGAGCGCTCCTCGCCCTCGTCACGTCGGCCAACATCGCGTGCGGCGGCCACGCCGGGGACGAGGCGCTCCATGGCGGTCACGGTGGACGCCGCGCTCGAGGGCGGCGTACGCGTCGGCGCCCATCCCTCCTACCCCGATCGGGAGGGTTTCGGACGGGTGCCTCTCCAGATGGAGCGGGCCGACCTGGAAGTCTCGCTCGTTGGTCAGCTGCGCGCGCTCGACCGGGTTTGCCGCGCCGCCGGGACCACGCTCGAGTCGGTCAAGGCCCACGGTGCCCTCTACGAGGAGGTCGCCAAGGGAGGCGCCGTCTACGAGACATTGCGTGACGCGGTGCGAGAGGCGTGTCCCCCCGGGACCGTTCTGGTGTTGCCCTCGGGCTGCCGGGCGATGGCCATGGCGCTGCGCGACGACATGGCGGCGAGGGAAGAGGGGTTCTGCGACCGCGCCTACCGGCCTGACGGCGGCCTGGTCGATCGCAGTGAGGACGGTGCCGTCCTGACCCGGATCGGCGACGCCGCGAGCCAGGCCGTCAGCCTGGCCCGCGGCGCGGTGGTGGCGTCGGACGGATCGATCCTCACCCTGTGGGTCGACACGCTGTGCATCCATGGGGATTCGCCCGGTGCGGTCGAGATGGCGCAGGCCGTGCGCACCGCGCTCGAAGGCATCCACATTCAGGTCGCCGCCCCGGCCCCGGCCGCGTGAGGCTGCAGGAGCCTCTCGGAGCCGACGACGCGGCATGAACCGCTCGGTGCCGGTCGGCGAGGTGCGGAACCTCGGCGACCGAGCCCTGCTGGTCGGCGTGGCCGACCCGACCGCCGGCCGCCACCTGGCGCGGTACCTCGACGGCGTCTGGCCTGCAGGTGCAGTCGAGATCGTCGGCGGGTTCGCCAGCGTGATGCTCGAGCTGGCCGATCCGCGGCTCGAGCTCCATGCCGTGCGCACCGTCGTCGACGAAGCCGTTCGATCCGGGGTGGCGGCTCCTGGGGCCGGGGGTTTTCGAGCCGGCGAGGACGAGGTCGGGACGTCCGCTCCGGACCGAGTGTTCACCATCCCGTGCGCGTTCGACGGGCCCGATCTCGACGAGGTGGCCGGCGCTCGTCGGGCGCACGCCGGCGCGACGTCGTCGACCTCCTGACGCACGAGCCGCTCAAAGTGGCGGTGATGGGCTTCTCTCCGGGCTTCGCCTACCTCGACGGCCTGCCCGAAGCCCTGCGCGCCATCCCGCGGCGCGACAGCCCACGCCCGGCGGTCCCGGCCGGCTCCGTGGCGCTGGCCAACGGCCACGCCGCGGTGTATCCGCTCTCCTCACCCGGTGGCTGGCAGCTGGTCGGCCGCACGGGGTTCCGCGCCTTCTCACTGACCGGCGCGCCCTACGCCACGCTCGCTCCGGGCGACTCCGTGCAGCTTTCCCTGGCCGGAGCGGGCGACCCGCTCGAACCCGATCCGCTGTCGCTACGGCCGTGGTCGCCGCCTCCGGGTTCGCGGTCGCGTCCTGGTAGTCGAGACGCCCGGGTGCGCGCCGTGCTCCAGGACGGTGGGCGGCACGGAGTCGCGGCGATCGGCGTTCCGACGGCCGGGCCGGCCGACCCGATCTCGCATGCGTTGGCCAACCGGCTCGTCGGCAACGTCGACGGTGCGGGTGCGGTGGAGATCACCGCCGGCGGCCTGCGGTTGCGGGCGCTCGAACCGTGTCACGTGGCCGCCGTCGGGGGTGGAGCGGAACTCCGGGTGGACGCCACCTCGGTACCGGCAAACCAGGTCGTACCGGTTGTCACCGGACAGGTCGTCGACGTCGGTTCTTTGGCCCACGGCATGCGCGGCTATGTCGCGGTCGCGGGCGGACTGCTCGGCCCGAGCGTGTTCGACAGCTGCGCCCGCGACGAGTTGTCGGGTATCGGGCCGGACCCGCTTCAGCGCGGCCAGGTACTCCATGCCGGACCCTGGGCGCCTCCGCTCGGCGACCACCTGGCGCCAGGGTCGTGGCTCGAGGTCGACACCGAGGGCTCCGGCGCGACCGTGCGCGTCGTCCCGGGGCCGCACCCCGAGTGCTTCGGACCCGACGCCCTGGGGCGCTTGGCCCGGTTCCGCTTCGTGGTCGGTGACGACTCCAATCGGGTGGGGCTCCGGCTCCACGCCGAGCGTGGTTCGTCGGCCGCTCTACGCGTCGACCGCTCCGAGCTCGACTCCCAGGGCGTGGTCACGGGGGCCGTTCAGGTGCCGCCGGGTGGGGACCCGGTCGTCCTCATGCCGGACCACGCCACGCTCGGCGGCTATCCCGTGGTCGCGGTCGTCGCGTCGGCCGACCACGGCGTGCTCGGGCAGTGCCGTCCCGGCACCGTGGTGCGGTTCGTCCCGATCTCCTACGACGAAGCGCTGCTCGCGCTCCAGGCGTCGCGCCGGCAGCTCGACACCGCCGTCGTGGGCCACTACCCGTTGGCGACGGCGTGATGTGGCGCATCTGGCGGCCCGTCGGTGACGCGTGAGCGCCCGGTCCGTCCGCTCACACCAACAACTTGACGGCCGTGCCCACGCCGACGACGACCACCACCACGCGCAGCGCGGGCGCAGGCAGCGCGAGGGCGAGGCGAGCTCCGGCGAAGCCGCCGAGCAGGCTGCCCAGGGCGAGCCAACCGGCGGCCTCCCAGGCCAAGCCCCCATGGATCACGAACACCACGGCGGCGATGCCGTTCACGATCATGGAGAGCACGGCGCGCAGCCCGCTGGTGTGGGCGATCGACACCGGCAGTGCGAGCCCGAGGACGGCGAGGAACATCACTCCCATGGCCGCGCCGAAGTAGCCGCCGTAGACCGACGCGGCGAAGACCCCCACCACCAGCAGCACCGGCCGCGTGCGGGGATGCGCCGAGCCGCGGTCGAGGGCACGCCGCAGCAGCGGCTGCACGGCGAAGAGGGCGGCCGCCCCGAGTACCAGCCAGGGCACCACACTCGCGAACGTCGCCTCGGACGTCGTGAGCAGTAACAGGGCGCCCCCGATGCCGCCGGCCAGGGCTACCGGTGAGAGGCGCAGGAGCCGGGAGCGCTGGTCGCCGATCTCGCGGCGGTACCCGGCGGCAGAGGCCAGGTAGCCGGGCCAGATGCCCACCGTGTTCGTGATGTTGGCCGTCAGGGCCGGGTAGCCGAGCCCCAGCAGGAGGGGGAACGAGATCAGGCTGCCACCCCCGGCCACGCCGTTGAAAATGCCGGCGCCCACGCCCCCGAGCACCAGCAGGATCGCGTGGGACGTGGTCAAGGGCCCGGCCGCAGCCATCGGATGCATGGCCCGCCAGCGTACGAGACCGTCCCGTCGCCCCCGGGCGCTGGACGAATTCGCCGTTCGTCACCGGTGCGGTCACACTGACGCATCACCACAGTCGACGTCACAGTCGGCGCAGTGGTGAACGCAACACGCAACGCAACATTCAAAGCAACATTCAAAGAGGACGGATCGCAACATCAAGAGGAGGTCCCATGGTCAGGCTCACCTGCCTGCTCCGCCGCAAGGACGGTCTCAGCCCCGCCGAGTTCCACGCCTACTGGCGCGACGGCGCACGGGCCGCTCATCGTCGCCAGCAAGAGTGGCAGCCATGTCGTGCGCTACGAGCAGCACCCGCGCCCGCTCGACGACTACTCGGGCGACGACGACCCCGGGTTCGACGGCGTGACGGTGCAGTGGTTCGAGAGCATGGACGACTACCGGGCCCACATGGGCGAGCCCGACTTCGGTGACATCTGGCGCGACATCGAGCAGTTCCTCGACACCGGCGCGCTGCACTTCATCCTCACCGAGCATCCGCGCCTCGTCATGGGCTCGGAGGAGGCGTTCCCTCTGGCCTGACCATCCGTCGCGTTCGGTTCGAGGCGGGACGTCCCAGAGGCGGGACGTCCTATTTGTCGGAACCGTGGCCGCGTCGGCGAGGACGGGTGATTCACCGCGGCGAGGCTGACGGGACGATCGACCGCACGCGGCGTCGGCGGGAACGGTCTCAGTAGCTGGTGGAGCAGGGACGGCGCGCAAGGTCCGCCGGACCGGGGGCAGCGCTGCTTCGGCCTCCGCCTGGCGGCGCTCCATGAGGCGGAGCAGGTCCTGCCATTCCCGCCCACCCGTCCGGGCCACCTCCTTGGGCAGCCGACGGAGCAGCTGCTCCACGCCGCGATGGTGTCGCTCGGCCAGTGCGCCCATCACGAAGACGGTCGATGCCGGCAGGTGTGTGTCACCGGCGGCCAGCTCCGCCAGCCGGGCCCCCGCCACCTCGTGGTCCTGCATCTGCCCGAGCTTGTCCTGGAGCCCGGCCAACTGGCGCACGAAGCGGGTCGTGGCACCCTCGTAGAGCTCGGCGCCGAACTCGAGCGAGTAACGCAGACGCTTGCAGCGAATCCGCAGGCGGTGGAAGTCCGCCACCCGGCCCGACCGGCGGGCGCGCTTCGCTGCCTTCGTGACCGCATCGTGACGCTGGACGACCAGCCCCGGCACACCGATGGCAGCGGGGGCGTTCCCGGCGGCCGACCGCCGGAGCGGGCCTTGCCGGACCATGGTCGCGAGGCCGTTGGCCAGGCGTTCCCAGCGCACCGAATCGAGCGCCCTCAGCATGTCGGCCCGCGCGGCTTGGCGGTCGCGCTCGAGCAACGAAACCAGGTCCTCGAGCGGGGCGTGCCCGGCCCGGCCGAGCACCTCGTCCCAGGTCCCGCTCGACCCCGCCGCAGCCTGCAGGCCTTGGAGCTGCACGTCGAGGTCGCGCACCTCCCCGAGCACCCCGCCCAACCAGCCCAGCTCGGCGCGGTACGTACGCGCCCGGGCCGGCAGGACGTGCGCGAACAGGTCCAGCGCGGCGCGCAGGCGTCTGGTAGCCACACGCATGTCGTGCAGTTCCTCGGGATCCTCGCCGAGGCGCGTCCCGGGTTCCTTCTCGCGCAGCACGCGGAGCTGCCGGCGGATGACCGCGAAGGCGAGCTGGCCCATGGTCGACGACGGGGTCACGTCGGTCGGCCCGAGGTCGGGTGGGCCGGGGACGACGCGGCCCACGGCGAGCAGGCCCGCCTCGAACTTGGAGAGGCTCGCCGGGCGCAACCCGCACGACTCTCGCAGCTCGGACACCAGGGGCTCGAGTGCACCCTGCCACTCGCGCCCGACCTCGACCTCCACCCGGCGAAGCGTCATCGGCTTCTGGCCGCTGCCCACCACGATGCTCGTGTCATCGAGTGCGACCTCCGCCGCGTCGACGCCGCCCACGCGCAACACGAACGGCCGGCGGCGGGTGCGCACCTGGAGCACCTCGACCAGCCGGCGTGTGCCGGCGACGGCACGCAGTCGACGGCCGACCGGACCTTCTGGTCCGAGCGCGGATACTCCGCCCGGAGGCAGGAGTTCGGTCACCTCGAGGCGTTGGCGCAGGCCGCTGTCCTCCGCCGGGCCGCGTGTCCTTCAGCGTCACCTCTTCTTGACGGCCGCGCTTGCGTGTCCGCAGCACGAACCCGGCCCGCGCCAGGTGCCAGTCGCTCGTGTCGAGGTAGGTGTCGACGAGCCTCCGCGGTGGCCGGGCCAGCGCCGTGACGGTTCCGCCCTCGGGGTCGGCGACGGAATGGACGGGCAGCGCGGCCAGCCAGCGCTCGACCGGTCGGAGATCGAGCGCGTCGAACTGCCATTCGATCTCGACGGGGCCGCCTCGTGCTGCGACGTCCGCCTCATCGACCATTCGGGTGAGGCTAGTTCGGCCTGTTCCGGGGCGGCGTGGTCTCGCTCCGATTGCCACGCCGCCTGGCGGCGGCGGCGGTAGTGTCGCAGCGGTGGCGCGAAGAGCCATGACCGCAGAGCTCCCTTCTCCGACAGAAGTCGTCCAGGCGGCGGGCGGGTTGGTCGTCCGGCGTCACAATTCGTCCTGGAGATCGTCGTGGTGCATCGGCCGGTGCACCAGGACTGGTCGTTTCCCAAGGGCAAGCTCGAGGAGGGGGAGACCTTCGAGGAGGCGGCGCTGCGGGAGGTGCACGAGGAGACGGGCATGGAGTGCCGGTTGGTGCGCTTCGTCGGCCACACCGAATACGTGGATCGTAAGGGCCGGCCCAAGGCGGTGGCCTATTGGGTCATGGAGGCGCTGCGGGGCACCTTCGGGCCGAACCCGGAGGTCGATGAGCTGCGCTGGCTCAGCCTCGAAGAGGCCTCGAACACGCTCAGCTACCCCCGCGACCGGGAGCTGGTCGCGATCGTTTCGGCCGCTGACCAGGTAGAACCCCTGGTCTGACCGCCCTTCCAGAAATTTCTCTTCTTTTCATGTGTACTCACATTGAAGTTGGGGGAATAATGGTTGGTAGCGATCTACCGCCTGATCGCACAGTCGGCGTGCGTGCCCCAGCCGAGAGCTCCAGGATCCCATCGCCAAGGGCCCTGCGACAGCGCATATGACGTCAATCGGCTGGGGCACCGCCGGCGGCTGTCCTCTGTGGCCTGGGGCGGCGCGTGCGGACCGCTGGGACTCAGTCGGGGAGAAGCACTGCCGCGCCGTTGACGCGGTCGTGCGCCAGGTCGGCCAGGGCCACGTCCGCCCGGGCCATCGGGTAGGGCGTCGCCGCCACACGGATGCCGATGCGGGCCGCCTCGGCCAAGAAGTCTTCGCCGTCGCGGCGGGTGTTCGCGGTGACACTGCGCAGCGTCCGCTCCTCGAAGAGGTGGTCGGCGTAGCGCAAGGGCGGGATGTCGCTGAGATGGATCCCCGCCACGGCCAGCGTGCCGCCGCGGTCGAGCGCGGCGAGAGCGACCGGCACGAGCGAGCCCACTGGCGCGAACAGGATGGCCGAATCGAGCGGCTCCGGTGGCGGATCGTCGGCTGAACCGGCACTGGCCGCTCCGAGCTCGAGGGCGAGCAGTCGCGTGCGTCGGGCGCCCGGGTCATCACGTGGACCCGGGCACCCCGCGCCATGGCCACCTGGGCCGTCAGGTGCGCCGAGCCGCCGAAGCCGTAGATGCCCAGGCGCCCGCCCTCGGGGAGATCGGCCAGGCGCAGCGCCCGGTACCCGATGATCCCCGCGCACAGGAGTGGAGCGGCCGTCACGTCGTCGAAACGATCCGGCAGGAGATAGGCGTAGCCCTCGTCGACGAGGGCGAATTCGGCGTAGCCGCCGTCGACGTCCCAACCGGTGAAGCGCGGATACAGGCAGAGGTTCTCCCGCCCGGAGAGGCAGAAGCGGCAGCGCCCGCAGGTTCGGGCGAGCCACGGGACGCCGATGCGCTGCCCTTGTTGCCAGCGCGTGCTGCCCGGCCCGAGAGCGTCGACCGTGCCGACCACCTCGTGGCCGGGCGTGACGAGGTGCCGGTGCGGGGCGAGATCGCCCTCCGCCAGATGCAGGTCAGTCCGGCAGACCCCGCAGGCGAGGACCCGGATGCGGACCTGCCCGGGCCCGGGTTCGGGCACCGGTCGCTCCAGCCGGACCAGCGGAGCGCCATCCACGGGTCCGGGGCGGTCGACGGCCCACGCCGTCATGGTCGCGGTCGGTCACACTCACCGGTCAGCGTAGAGGCGGCCCGATCACGGAGCCCGTAGCGTGGAGTCGGAGCCGACGGGAGTCGCATGATGGCCGCAACCGCATGGAGTGCCGCCCGGCCCGGGCGGCCTTGGACCCTTTCTCCCGCCGGGTTCGAACGCGGCGTGGTTTCGCGCTCTCGGTCGACGGACGAGGACCGGGAGAGCGCCCCATGACCCTCGTCCTGGCCGGGCCGAGTGGCGACACCGCCCACGACGCAGGCCCACACCACCCCGAACGGGGGTCACGCCTGGCCGCGGTCATGGCGGGCGTCCGGGCGGTTGCCGACGACGTCGACCTCGGTCTCGACCTCGTGCAGCCGACGTTCGGCTTCGCCGCGCCGGAGGACCTCGCCCGGGTGCACGAGCCGGCCTACCTCGCCGCGCTCGAGGAGTACTGCCGTCGGGGAGGTGGGGACATCGACGCCGACACCTACGCCCGAGCCGACTCGTGGGATTCGGCGCGCCTGGCCGCAGGGGCGGGGCTGGCCGCGCTCGACGAGCTCGAGCGGCGCGGCGAGGGAGTGGCATTCGTGGCGGTGCGCCCTCCGGGGCACCACGCCACCGCCGGTCGCGCCATGGGCTTCTGCTTGTTGAACAACGTCGCGATCGCCGCCGCCTCCCGCGCCGCGGTCGGAGAGCGCGTGCTCATCGTGGACTGGGACGTCCACCACGGCAACGGCACCCAGGACATCTTCTGGAACGAACCGGGCGTCCTCTACGTCTCGACGCACCAACACCCGCTCTACCCCGGCACCGGACGAGCGGACGAAGTCGGGGGGCCGGCAGCACCCGGCCTGACGTTCAATGCCCCGCTGCCCCCCGGTGCCACCGGCGACGTCGTGCGCGCCGCGCTGGATGAGGCGGCGCGCCCGGTCGTGGAGGCGTTCGCGCCGGACTGGGTCCTGGTTTCGTGCGGCTTCGACGCCCACGAGGCCGACCCGCTGGGCCAGCTGGAGCTCTCCAGCAGCGACTTCGCCGAACTGGCCCGGGTGGTCGCCGGGTTCGCACCCCGGCCGGGGCGCCTGGCGCTGTTCCTCGAGGGTGGGTACAACCCGGCGTCCCTCCAGGCGTCGACGGAAGCCGCGCTGGGTGCGCTCGTGGGGCACCGACGGCGCGAGCACGGTGCCGGTCCGACCGCAGGCGGACCGGGCATGGCCGAGCTGCGCGGAGCCCGTGTCGAGCGCGAGCGCGCCCTCGAGGGAGGGTGACGGGGAGTCCCGGAGACCGTCAGCCGCCGTGGTGGATCAGAACGGGGCAGTACGCCCTGGAGGCGCAGTACTCCGAGACCGACCCGAGGAGCATGCCGGCGAACTCGCCGTGACCGCGGCTGCCCACTACGAGCAGGTCGGCCCCCTTCGACGCCTCCACGAGCACGGCGGCGGGTGGGCCGTTGGCCACTCTGCTCTCGAGGGGTAGGTCGGGGTGCCGCTCTAGTAGGGGGGCAACCGCTTTTTCGAGGGCACGCTTCACGTCGACCTCGGGGTCGAAGTCGTCGGGGACCGGGACGGACCAACCCAGGCTCGGGGGCCACTGCCACGTCATGATCACCTCCAGCCTGCTCCCGGTGAGCTGCGCCTGGCGCACCGCCCAATTCGAGCGCGTCGACGGAAGACGGCGAGCCGTCGCAGCCGACCACGATCCGGGCTGCGTCAGCCTGCTGCGATGTCATCGACCGCCTCCTTCACCGGACCGGAGGTTCACGGGACCGGAACGCGGCAGCTTAGCGACGAGGCTCGGCCCCACCACCCGTGCTCGGGCCCCAATTGGAAAATGGCGACCGAGGGGGGTGGCCGCCATTCTCCAAGCACCGTTACCTGGGAAGAGGAGGGTGTCGGCGCCATTGTCGCGGCGCGGTTCGCCCACTCGCTAGGGCCGAAAGTCATCGATTCACCAGGGAGGTCATCGGCGAGTGGGAGAGTTGGGGCGTGCCCGACGTCCTCACGCCGGAGGAAGCCGTCGCCCTGATCCGTTCGACCGACAGCATCGGTTTCGGGCTGGGGCCCGCCAACCCCGACGGCTTCCTCGGTGCGCTGGGGCGGCGCGACGACTGGGTGGATCTCGTCCTCGGCGGGGCGCTCTGCCTCAACGTCTACGACGTCTTCACCAAACCGGGTGTGCGCTACCGATGCGGCTTCTTCGGCCCCGCCGAGCGCCTGCTCCTCTCGATGGGGCACCAGGTCGAGCTGGTGCCCGGGGGGTTCCGCCAGATGGCGCCGATCCTGGCCCGGTTCGCGCCTCGCGTCATGGTGGCGCAAGCGGCTCCACCCGCGGACGGGGTCGTGAACCTGTCGTTGCACGTCGGCGCGACACGGGAGGAGCTGCTCCGGGCGGGCGAGGATCCCGAACGTCTGCTGCTCCTGGAGGTGAACCCGAAGTTGCCCCGCACGGCGAGCCTGCCTCCGCACTTCGACAACACCATCCCGGTGGACCTGGTCGACGTGCTCGTGGAATCGGATGACGCTCCCTTCGCGCTCACGGAGCCTCCCGCCGACGACGTGGACGCGGCCATCGCCGCCCACGCCCTCGCGTATGTGCGCAACGGCTCCACCCTCCAGACGGGGATCGGCTCCATTCCCAACATGGTGGCGACGGAGCTCGCCGCCGGTTCGCTGGGGGGCTTCGGGGTGCACTCCGAGATGTTCACCACCGGCCTCATGCGCCTCCACCAGGCGGGCAAGGTGACGAACGACGCCAAAGGCATCTTCGACGGGGTCTCGGTCACCACCTTCGCCCTGGGGACGACAGAACTCTACGAGTGGCTCGACGGCAACGCCCAGGTCGCCTTCCTCCCGGTCGAGACGGTCAACGACCCGACGGTGATCGGGGGCAACGCCAACCTCGTCTCCATCAACGGCGCTCTTTCGGTCGACCTCTACGGCCAGGTCGTGGCCGACAGCATCGACGGTCGGCAGATCTCCGGCGTGGGCGGGCACGAGGACTTCGTGGCGGGCGCCGAGTTCCACCTGGACGCACACTCGCTCATCTGCCTCCGCTCGACTGTGGTGCGCCAGGGCGAGACCGTGTCCCGTATCGCGGGGCGGCTACCCGAGGGCTCCGTGGTGTCGACCCCTCGACACCACACCGGGGTGATCGTCACCGAATACGGCGCCGCCGAGCTCACCGGACTGACGGTCCGCGAGCGAGCGCACCGACTGGCCGAGGTGGCCCACCCCGACTTCCGGGCGTCGCTCCACCGCCAGGCCGAGGAGCTCGGCCGCCGCTGAGGGTCTCCGGATCGCGGGCGAACGCCGAGGTCAGGGCCCGGTCCACCTGCTCCCCTCCCGCCTCGCCGCCGCGTGCGGCGCGCCCACCCGGGAAGTGGGAAGATCGGTCGAGGACAGAGGCGACACTCGGGGGCAACGAACTCGGAGGCGACGTGGCAAGACGGCGGAATGGCACGGCGACGATCACGGCCCGGCGCGGTCTGGCCGCGCTGACAATGCTGGCGGCCGCCGGCGCGGCGCTGCCCGCGCTCACGGCGGCTCCCGCCGGGGCGCAGGGCAACCAGCCTGTCGTCACCGGCATCGCACCCAGCGCGGGGCCGGTCGACGGAGGTCAGGCGATCGACATCCAGGGCTCGGGTTTCACCGGCGCGACCCGGGTCGACTTCCATCTGGGGTCCGCAGACCTGAGTGTCCCGGTCTCGGCCGGCCAGGTCGTCGACGACTCCGACATCGACATCACGACACCGGACGCGTCTGCTGACCTCTCCCAGGGTGCGCAGAACGCGGCCGCCGATGTGACCGTGACCACGCCTGGAGGGACGTCACGAGTTTCGTCGGCCGACGGCTACATGTTCGGTCCACCCACGGTGGCGAGCCTCGCCCCGGACGCCGGACCGGTGGGAGGCGGAACCACGCTGACGGTCGACGGCTCCGGGTTCACGCAGAACATGGTCGCCGCCTTCGAGGGTCCGGCCGGGGCGAACCTGCTCGGGACCGTGATCTCGGTGAGCAGTGACGGCACCAGCGCCCAGGTGCAGGCGCCTGACTACAGCCAGAACATCGGCGGCTCTCCCAGCGTCACCGCCGACGTCGTCGTTCAAACGGCGGACGGGTCGAACTCGACCGGCGTGGCCGACGAGTACACGTACGCGTCGTCGGCCGTGACCGGGGTCACGCCATCCGTCGGCTTCATCGACGGCGGCGAGCAGGTCACCGTGAGCGGCTTCGGCCTCACCGGGGCGACCGCGGTCGAATTCGTCGACGGTGCGTGCACCGGCGACGAGCATTCCGTCTCGGTCCCCTCCACGCAGTTCGTCTCCTCGTCGGACAGCGAGATCGTCCTCGCGGCGCCCGACGACTCGGCCAACGCGTCGTCCTCATGCAGTCCCTCGGGCCTCCCGACCGACGTCGAGGCCGTCTTACCGGCCGGGACGACGCCCGTCGTGGCTTCGGACGAGTTCGCCGAACAGATACCGGACGTCACGGGCGTCTCGCCGAGCAGCGGATCGGGCGTCGGCGGGACCCACGTCACCATTGAGGGGAGCGGCTTCGACGGTGGCGGGAACTCGACGGCCAACGTCGTCACGTTCACCGACGGATGCGGCGACATCGCGAGTGCGACGAACGTCCACGTCGTGAACGACTCCACCATCACGGCCACCGCTCCGGCCGCGGTGGCGGACTTCCAGGACTGCGGCGGGGGAGCCGACACGCTGCCGGTCGACGTGACGGTCGGAGTGCCCGATCCCGGGAACGTCGGGCAGGAGATCACGAGCGAGGACCAGCCGTCCGACGAGTTCACGTTCACGGTCGCGCCTCCGACGATCACGTCGGCCGCGTCCACCGCCTTCACCGTCGGGACACTGGGAGCCTTCACCGCGACGACGAATCCCGGCGTCGACCCGGCCGGCGACGGCATGGTGACGCTCTCCGCCCCGGCGAACGAGCTCCCCGGCGGCGTCACGTTCGCGGACAACGGGAACGGCACGGCCGCCATCGGCGGCACGCCGTCGCCCGGCACTTCGGGCGTCTATGTCGTGACGATCACCGCCTCGAACGGCGTGGCACCCAACGCGACACAGAATTTCGTCCTCACCGTCCTCGACGTGCCCTCAATACCCCTGGGCGTCTCGGCCGTGCCGGGCGTAGGCGCGGCCACCGTGTCCTGGTCGCCACCGGCGTCCAACGGTGAGTCGACCATCACCTCTTACACCGTGACCGCGGCGCCGGGCGGTGCCAGCACGAGCGTGGGCGGCACCGCGGGCCAGGCGACAGTCAGCGGCCTCACTCCGGGAGGCCAGTACACCTTCACCGTGACCGCCACCAACGCCATCGGGACGAGCGACTCCTCGACCCACTCGAACACCGTCACGATCGACCTCGCCCCGGCTTCGGTCACCTTGAACGGACCGGGCTCGGTGACCGTCGGGACGGCCTACTCGGCCACGTCGACGGTGGGCGGCAGCCCGAGCCCGAGCCCGACCTTCTCCTTCGCGCCGGGCGCGCCGAGCTGGCTCTCCGTGAACGCCAACACCGGCGCCGTGAGCGCGGCGTCGGTGCCCGAGGTGCCGGTCTTCACCTACAAGGTCGTGGCCTCCAACCCGGCGGGGTCGGCGACCAGCCCCCTGATGGCAGTGACCGTCTCGTCGGGGACGACAGTGCTCAACATCACCCCGGCCCAGCCCCCCGCGGTCCCGGTCGGGGGCCACGTGACCTACACCGCGACGGTGACCAAGACGTCGGGTGCGGGCGCTCTCTCGGGCCAGATGACCTTTACGAACCATGGGTCCGTACAGGGCTGCACCAATCTCCCGGTCTCAGGCGGGAAGGCCCAGTGCACCATCACGTTCGCGAAGGCGGGGACCTTCACCATCAAGGCGAGCTACAGCGGTGATCCCTACTTCACGAGCTCGACGGATTTCGTGAACCAGATGGTCGGGTCGTCCGGGGCTCCGACCTTCACCTCGGCCGCGACGGCGACGGCGACGGCGGGGACCTCGTTCGGCTTCGGCGTCACCACCGCCGGCAACAGCACGCCGACGCTCACCGAGACCGGGGCGTTGCCCAGCGGCCTCGGCTTCGTCGACAACGGCGATGGCACCGCCACCATCTCGGGTACCCCAGCGGCCGAGTCGGGCGGCGTCTACGACCTGACGCTCACCGCGACGAGCTCCGGGGGCACGACGAAGCAGAGCTTCGTGCTGACGGTGGACCAGGCGCCGATCTTCACCTCCCCGGCAGCGAAGACCGCCACGGTCGGCACAGCGTTCACGTTCAAGGTGAAGACATCGGCCAACCCCGCGGCAACGGTGAGCGAGAGCGGTGCACTCCCCGGTGGGTTGACCTTCACGGCGAAGGGCAAGGGCAAGGCCGTCATTGCGGGCACCCCCGCGAAGGGCAGCCAGGGGACCTACGACATCACCCTCAACGCGTCGAACGGCATCGGCGCGGGGGCTTCCCAGTCCGTGACGCTGACCGTCGACCCGAAGGGCACGTAGGTCCCGTACGTCACAGAGAACCGATAGGACGCGAAGGCCCGGAGGACAGAGTGCATGGCTGATGTGACGGTCGAGCTGCGCGACCACATCGCGACCGTCACCTTGGACCGGCCGCCCGTCAACGCCGTCACCACGGCCACGCTGGCCGAGCTACGCGACGTGTTCGGCCCCCTCGGCGACGACCGGGACGTACGGGTGGCGATCCTCACCGCGGCCGGTACCAAGGCCTTCATGGCCGGGGTCGATCTGAAGACGGTCGACGACCGGGGCTCGCTCGACGAGCTGCCGCCGGCGCTGGTGCTCGATCGCGGGCACGTCGCCCGCGATGCCATGTGGGCGATCATCGACTGCCCGGTCCCCGTCATCGGGGCCATCAATGGTCCGGCGCTCGGCGCGGGACTCGCCGTCGCCGCCTGCTGCGACATCCTGGTGGCGGCGCAAGGGGCCCGCTTCGGCACCACCGAGATCAACGTGGGCCTCCTCGGCGCGAGCGCCCACCTCTCGCTCCTCGTCGGCCGGCACAAGGCGCGCGAGATGTTCTTCACCGGCGAACAGGTGCCCGCCGAGGAGCTCCACCGTCTGGGAGCCGTCCGGGCGGTGGTCCAGGCCGATGCGCTGGCCGGGACGGCGCGTGCACTCGCCACCGAGCTCGCCGCAAAGAGCCCGATCGCACTCCGCCTGGCGAAGGAGTCGATGAACCGGGTGGAGAACATGCCGCTGCGTGACGCCTACCGCACCGAACAGGACTACACGGCCCGACTGCGAGGCTTCGAGGACAGCGGCCGAGGCGCGCCGGGCCTTCATGGCTCGCCGGGAGCCCGACTTCCGCTGGCGGTAGCAGCCCGGAGCGATCCGCCTCACCCGAAGAGTTCGCTGCGCTCCACGGCGTCGTGGCCGAAGAGTCCGGGCATTCCGCCGGTGTGGACGAAGATCACGGGCTCGCCCACGACGATGTCGCCGTCGGCGACGGCGGCGGCGAGGCCGCTCAGCGCCTTGGCCGTGTAGACGGGGTCGAGGACGATGCCCTCGCAGCGGGCGGCCGCACGGAGCGCGTCCGCAGCTCGGGGAGTGAGGACCCCGTAACCAGGACCCACCTGGTCCCGGCGAAGCCGGAGCGGACCACCTCGCCGGAGACCGACACCGGCATCGGCCAGGCCGGCCACCAGCTCTCGTACGCGTCCGTCGGGATCGGCCAGCGCACCGGCGTCGACGCCGAGGACCCGGTCGGGGCCGAGCGCAGCGACCAGCCCCGCCATGGTCCCGCCCGAGCCCACGGCCACCACGACATGACGGAGATCCGGCATCTGGTGCAGCAGTTCGCGGCCGCAGTCCACGTAGCCGCGGGCTCCGGTGACACTGGAGCCCCCATAGGGGATCAACGAGACCCGCTCCCCCTCACCGGTCAGCCGACGCGCCACCTCCTCGGACCGCTCGACCAACTCGACGTCGTCCACGCCGGGAACCCAGACGAGTTCCGCGCCGAGGAGATGGTCCAAGGCGACGTTGCCGGTCGCCCGTGCCGGAGGCGGGCCGGCGAGGACGAGCCGACAGCCGAGACCGAGGCGCGCCGCCGCGGCGGCGGTGAGCCGGGCGTGGTTGCTCTGGGCGGCACCGCTGGTGACGAGCATGGTCGCGCCTTCCCGGCGCGCCTCGGCGCAGAGGTACTCGAGCTTGCGCACCTTGTTCCCGCCGCCCCCGAGCCCGGTGAGATCGTCGCGCTTGACCCACAGGTCGCCCGGGCGCAGGCCCAGGCGCGACGCGAGCCGCGGTGCCGGCTCGAGTGGTGTGGGCCAGGTGCCCAGCGGCGTCGTTCCGGCGGACTCGCCCACGGTCCTCCCTGGCATCGCGGGACGGTGGAGCTCAGACCGTGCCGGCGGCCGCGTACGGGTCGACGGCGTTCTCGGCCAGAGTCAGTTGGGCCAGACCGTCGGGCTCGACGAACTCGAGCACCGGCTCGCCTTCGGCGCCGTCGGGGAGCTCGAGGGCGAGGATGCCGCATCGCTTGGCGCCGATGCTCGCCTGCATCGCCTCGGGCAGGACGGCCCACGAGGTCGGCGCCCAGACGTGCCTCTGCGAACCGTGGCGGAAGGACCGGTACTGGTGTACGTGCCCGCTCACCACGACCTCGACGCCGCCGCCGCCGAGGCGATCGGCGAGATGGTCGCGCTCCGGGGCCGGGACGAACCGGTAGGGCGGTGCAGTCGCGAGCTCAGGAGCGGTGGCCGTCACCGGCTTGTGCGAGATCAAGATCGATCGCGTCGAACGGTCGAGCTCGCCGTGGAGGAAGTCCCATTGCTCGGCCTCCGCGTCGAGTCCGGTGCCGAAGAGCTGCGCGTCGAGGCCCAGCAACCGCCACCCGCCGAGCTCGACGGCCCAGTAGTCGTTGCCGACGTGCTGGAGCCAGCGGGAGCGGCGATCGGCCGTCACGATCTGGTCGGGGCCGGCGCCGACGACGGGGTTGTCGCCGATGTCGTGGTTCCCGGGGACGGCCACCCATGGTGCCTCGAACCGGTCCAGCTCACGGCGAGCGTGCCGGAGGTCGTCGGAGTCGTGCTGGCCGTCCAGCGAGAGATCGCCGACGTGGACCACGAGATCGGGCCGCACGTCGTCGACGTACCGGACGATCGCCGACCAGTTTCGGCCCGCCTCGGTCGCCCGTGGCGAGAGGTGGCTGTCCGACACGACGAGGACAGCGCGGCGAACTCACCATCTCAGGTTACGCACGGCGCGGTGGAGTCGCGCGGCGTCAATCCTCCACTGGACCCTGCCACCGCGGCGGCCGATTCTCCAGAAAGGCCAGGACACCCTCGGCCGCGTCCGGATGGGCCATCAGGCGATGGTGGTACTCGGTCTCCTGCGTCCCGACCTCGTCGGCACTGCACTCCCAAACGCGCCACAGGAGCTGCTTGCTGAGGGCAACGGCCAACGGCGCGGTGTTGACGGCGATGTCGCGGGCGAGCTGGGTCGCCGCCGGCAGCACCTCGTCGTTCGGCAGGACCAGGCGGCACAGGCCCATTCTCTTCGCCTCGGACCCGTCGAAAGTCCGACCTGTGAGGAGGAGCTCGGCGGCGTCGGACATGCCGACGAGGCGGGGGAGGGTCCAATGGGAGAACGCGTCACCCATCACGCCGCGCCGGACCTGGACCACGCCGTACTTCGCATCGGCCGCGAAGACGCGGATGTCGCACTGCAGCGTCAGCGTGAACCCGATTCCGATGGCATGCCCGTTCACGGCCGCAATGACCGGTTTGCGGACCTGCCACGCGGGGGTCGAGACGCCGGCGGCGCTGAAGGTGGAATCGTCGCGGGCACGGAACGTGGCGGCACCCTCCGACATGTCGGCACCCGCGCAGAAGGCGGGAGGAGTTCCGGTGAGGACGACAGCACGGACCGCCTCGTCGGCATCACACGTCCGGTACGCCTCGGCGAGCTCCCGGCCCATGCGGCCGCCGAAGGCATTCCGCTTGGCCGGGTCGTTGAGGGTGACGGTAGCCACGCCGTCGGTGACATCGACGAGAACACGATCGTCGGCGGTCACGACCGGGCCCTCATGGCATCGACGAACTCCCCCACCAGCTCGTCGGACGCGTCGTAGCCGGGAAAGTAGGCACAGATGCGGTCGCAGTGACCGAACCTCGTCGAGATCTCCTCGGCGCACTCACCCGGGGTGCCCCGCACGGCAAGCGTGCTCACCATCTCCGCGTCGACCAGTTCGACCATTTGGGCCCATTCTCCACGCTTCGACATGGCGTTGAGCACGGGCTGGAGGTCACCCCAACCCTCGACGTCGAGAACGGGCTTGTACGAGGGCGTGGAGCCGTAGAAGGCGAGAAGGAAGCGGACGCCGTTCGCTGCGGCCAGCTCCTCCTCGTCCCGACCGACGGAGACGATGACCTCCGCCGTCAACTCGATGTCCGAGCGGGCCCGTCCTGCGGCCGCCAGCCCCGCCTCGATCGCCGGCATCGTCCGAGTCCTCATGTGCCGCTCGGAATTGAACGGCATCACGAGCACGCCGTCCGCGACCTCGGCTGCCATCTGCACCATTTTCGGCCCGAGAGCGCCGACCAGCACCTTCGGCGTGCCGAACGGGTTCGGCCCCGGATCGAAGATCGGGGTCATGAGGGTGTGCGTCGTGTACTCACCCTCGAAATGGAGCGGTTCCCCTTCCTGCCAAGAACGCAGGATCGCCTGCGTGGCCAGTACCGATTCGCGCATGTGCTGGACCGGTTTCCCCCACTGTGCCCCGTATCGCTTCTCCACGTGGGGCCGTACCTGAGAGCCCAAGCCGAGCCGGAACCGGCCACCGGAGAGCTGATGGAGGTCGTAGGCCGAGTGGGCGAGGTGAAGCGGGCTCCGCGGAAAGGCCATGGCGACGTTCGTCAAGAGGTCGAGCGAGCAGACCGGGGCCGCGGCGACGAGCGGGAAGAACACGTCGTGGGCGTTCTCGAAGCTGAACACCCCGTCCACTCCGATCTGCTCGAGTTCCCGGGCCCGGCGTGCCGCGTCGAGCACGGACCCCGAAAGCATGACGTCGACCTTCATTCGCTCACTTTCTCCGGCGCTGTCGCGACCGGCACGCCCGGCCCGGTACCCGTGATGGTACGGCTACCTCCCGGACGCAGCTCATCCGATGCGTTCAATCGACGCAGAATTCGTTCCCCTCCACGTCCGCCATCGTCCAGCACTTGGCTCCCCGGTCGTCGCTGTACCAGAGCCGACGCGCTCCAAGTTCCTCCAAGCGATCGGCCTCGGCCTGGTACCGTTCCGGTCCGACGTGCAGGTCGAGGTGCACCCGGTTCTTCGAAGTCTTCGGTTCGGGGACCCGCTGGAAGAAGATCCTCGGTCCCAGCCCGGCCGGGTCACGGCAGGCCGAGACGTCCGAGAATTGCCGCGTCCCGTCTGCGACGACCGTGCCGTCGGGCTGTATCGCCCCATCCCGGAGCAGGCTTTCGACCAGCTCGGAATGGTCCTCTTTCTCGTAGGTGAGCGCGTCAGCCCAGAACCGAGCCATGGCATGGGGGTCCCCGCAGTCGAACGTCACCTGGACAGGAATCGTCACGGCGGTCGACTCTACGTGTCCGTTCAGGCAGAACGCTTCGGGATGTGGCGCCGAACCCGGATGAGCATCCGCACCAGCTCCTCGCCGACGTCGGAAGGTTCTGCCCGAGGGTTGTTGTAGACGACGTACTCCTTGGCGACGAGGGTGGCCAGGTAGTCGAGCAGCAGTGGTTCGGAGTCCTTGACCAACAGGTAGTCGGGGTGGGAGTCGTTGAAGTAGACGACCCCTACGTCGGGATCGAATCGGCTCCTCGCGTCCCCCGGCTCGGGGTCCGGCAGGACGGTCGGGAGTCTGCTGTTTCCCGATCCAGTCAGCTGGTTCGTGTCCGATGGTGTGGGCGGCACCGGGTCGTTAGATGGAGGGAGCAGTTGGCCGAGGTCGGGTGGAGCGGCTTCACCGGGGCTTGACGAGCGCGCCCCGTTCGTCTCCGCGGTGCCAGGTGGAGGACCAACGCCGGGTCCAGAAGTGATCCCCGTATCCGACCTCATCGGGTTGTCGAGGTCCTCGAGCTCCTTGAGCACGCGTCCGAAGATCCGTCGGATCACGTCCGAGAGCCGGTCAGCGGTTGCGGCATCAACTTCTTGCGCTACTCGTTCGATCGTCTGGGCGACAGCCGGCTCAATCGCCTTGACTGCTTCTACGAACACAGGGAACGCAGCACGGTCTCGCAAGATCGCACGGCGTCCTGCGGTCTGCTGCAGCGACTCGAAGACGATTCGGCCGGAGACCTGGTCGCTGTCCCAGGGTGGACCTGAGAATTCTTCCAGCTCGGCCAGGTCGTCGAGGATGCTGGTCCCCGCACGCCCGACGACCGACACCCGTCGGCTCCGGCCGCCGCCTGGCGCGACGTACAGCGCGAACTCAACCCGGCCCCACAGGGTCTGGCGTGCTGGGATCGACAACTTGATGCCTTCGGGCTTGTCCGGCAGTACGAGTTCGGAGGAGCGTCCCTCGACGACCTCGATCTCGTAGTCGTTGTTCGCCAAGGCAGCGCCGCGGCGGGAACGGAAGTAGTCGACCACTCGTCGCTGCGTGAGGACCCGGAGGACTTCGGGATCGAGATCGCTCAGGTACACGGTGGTCCCGGGTTCCTGGCGTGCCCGCCGCCTCTCCCGTTCCAAGGAGGCAGTGGCTTTGCCCCGCTCGAGGTGGAGAACCCAGCTGTCCGGACTCGACGTGGTGCGTGACACGACGTCGCACCTGCCGCAGAGCTGCTGGAAGGCCAAAACGCCGATGGCCTTCTCCCCGAGGGTCCGATCGTCGCCTGCCTTGGAGGACTCGAAGAGGTTGCGGGCGACCTCGCGCAGGCGATCCGGGCTCATGCCGCGACCAGAATCGTCCACGGCGATGACCGGGTAGCGACCCTTGCGCCGCAAGAGGACTCTGATGCGCTGGCCTCGCTGCCCGGCCTCGACGTACTCGTCAGCGGCGTTGGAGACGAACTCGTTCAGCGCGTCCTTAGGGTCCTGATAGGCCTGGCCGCTGACCAGTACCGCCTTGGCCAGGTTTCCGATGCGCAGGCGCACCCGTTCGGCCGGCATAGCCCGAGATGGTAGGGCCTGCTCGTGTCTCGACGCCGGACCTGTCGATCGTCGGCCGGGCCGGTCCCACCGGTCGTGGCGCCGCGATACACCCGGCGCCAGCCCTGGGGGGCGTGCGCTGGAAGACTGCTCTCACTTTGGCTAGAACGAGGAGTCTGCGATGAACGATTCCAGCGTCTACTTCGACCCGTATGACATTGACATCAACGCCGACCCGTACCCCACCTATGCCCGGCTCCGCGAGGAAGCGCCGATTTATCACAACGAGCGGTACGACTTCTGGACACTGGCTCGGCACGAGGACGTCCAGAAGGCATTGGTGAATTGGCAGGTCTTTTCCAACACCCGCAGCGACATCCTCGACATCATGAAGGCGGGTATCGAGCTACCCAAGGGCGTGGTGATGTTCGAAGATCCGCCGGTCCACACGGCGCATCGAGGGCTCTTGTCACGCGTCTTCACACCGAAGCGCATGGCCCAGCTCGAAGACGAGGTTCGTCGGTTCTGCGTCCGCTGCCTCGATCCCCTCGTCGGCTCGAATGGCTTCGACATCATTGCGGAGCTCGGATCGATGCTCCCAATGCGAGTGATCGGCATGCTCCTCGGCATCCCCGAGCAGGACCAGGTCGCAGTCCGGAACACAACGGACCACAACCTGCGGACCCGACCCGGCAAGCCGATGGTGATCCTCGAGGAAAAGGTGGCGAACGGCGACATGTTCGCCGAGTACGTCGAGTGGCGGGCCCAGCACCCCTCGGACGACCTCATGACGATGCTCCTGAACGCCGAATTCGAGGATGGAGCGGGAGAGACGAGGACGCTGACGCGACAGGAAGTCCTCACGTACACCTCCGTCCTCGCCGGAGCAGGCAACGAGACCACTGGTCGGCTGATCGGATGGTTGGCGAAGGTGCTGGCCGAACACCCAGACCAGCGTCGCGCGGTCGTTCAGGACCGAGTCCTGATCGCTAACGTCGTCGATGAGACCCTGCGCTTCGAACCGACGGGCCACGCCACCGCCCGGTTCGTGACGGAGGACGTCGAGTACTACGGAACCACGGTGCCAGCGGGAAGTCCGATCCTGATGTTGCTTGCGTCGGCGAACCGCGATCCCCGCCGCTACGAGGATCCGGACGTCTACGACATCAACCGGAGGGACATTCAACACCTCACCTTCGGCTACGGCTTGCACTTCTGCCTCGGCTCACACCTGGCGCGATTGGAAGGTCGGATTGCACTGGACGAGCTGCTGAACCGATGGCCGGAATGGGATGTCGATTACGGCGGCATCAAACTGTCACCGACCTCGACGGTCCGGGGTTGGGAGCGGATGCCAATCATCGTCAAATGATTGGCAGCGAACCCGGCCGGGCTCGTCACGAACGACACGCACGCGGACTCGCGCCAACCAATTCTGTTTCGGTATGCCGACTCGAAAGTAGGCAGGCCGGGGCGGTCTCGCTTCTCGATAGGCGAGATTCGGGATCCGGAACGGGGACCGATTGAGATCGGGCGAGCGATCGAGCAGCTTGGCCGGGCCCATGACGCCGGTTGCGGAGCATGTCGCTACAGTGCCTGTAACGCGTCTTGGACCGATGGGATCGAGGAGCACGTCATGGACCGTTACACCGTTGTCTCGTCGGACTGCCACGCAGGTGCCGACCTGGCGGACTACCGGCCCTACCTCGAGACCCGATATCACGAGGAGTTCGACCGTTGGCGAGCTGGCTACGCGAACCCGTTCAGGGATCTGACCGCGCCCGACGCCGACCGCAATTGGGACAGTGACGTGCGGCAAGCCGCTCTCGAAGCCGACGGCATCGTAGGCGAGGTGGTCTACCCGAACACCGTCCCGCCCTTCTTTCCGACCAGTGGCTTGGTGACACCGACGCCGCCGGCCGCGGACTACCCGTTACGCCTTGCTGGACTCCGCGCCCACAACCGGTGGCTGGCCGAATGGTGCGCGGCGCTCCCGGGTCGACGAGCGGGCATCGGCCAGGTCCTCATGAACGATGTCGACGAGGCCGTGCGGGACGTCAATTGGATCGCCGACAACGGGCTCATGGGTGGCGTGCTGTTGCCCGGAGTGCCACCCGGTAGCGGCATCGACCCATTGCATTCGCCTTTGTACGACCCGGTGTGGCGAATCTGCGAAGAGCGTGGTGTCGTGGTCAACGTCCACGGCGGCGGGGGCTCACCGAACGAGGGCTACTTCCCGGCGACCCTGGCATTGTTCGTGCTGGAGGCAAGCTTTTACTCTCATCGGCCGCTGTGGTCGCTCATCATGTCCGGCGTTTTCGACCGGTTTCCGCGCCTTAAGTTCGTCGTGGCCGAAGCCGGATCGAAATGGATCGCGACCACTCTTCAGGCGATGGACGGTATCCAGGCAAAACAGGACGAGGGTCGTATCGGCGCACTGACATTCATCGAACCGTTCACGCTGGGTAGGAAGCCGAGCGAGTACTGGGCCACGAACTGCTGGGTCGGGGCCAGCTTCATGACCCGAGAAGACGCTCTGGACCGCGCGCTCATTGGCGTTGACAGAATCATGTGGGGGAGCGACTTCCCACACGAGGAAGGCACGTTCCCGTACACCCGCGAGGCTTTGGCCAACACGTATTCAGGCATGGACCGGGCCGAGGTAGCAAAGATGGTCGGTGCCAACGCGGCGGAGGTGTACGGATTCGAGCTCGAGCGGCTGGAGCCGCTGGCGGCCGAGATCGGGCCGGAAGTCGAGCAGGTTGCGAGAGGGATCGACCGCGTGCCCGAGTCGATCAGCCTCGCTTTCGAAACGCGCTCGGCGGGCGTGTCGTGAAGATCGAGCTGGAGCGGTGCGCGATCAACTCGGCGCTATGCCCGTGGTCGTCGGGGCCAGCCCCTTCTCCTGGGCCATGATTGCGGCCTCGACGACCTGGAGGTCGGAGGGGTCGATGGCCAAGGGGCCGCCGGCCACCGGGACCTGCCAGACGTGGGTCATGAACGGAGTGGTCGGATCGGCGTGAGAGCTAGCGCGGCAAGGCTGTAGGCCGTCGATCTGGCCGGTCCGGTCGCTGGAGCACAGGTTCGTGTGCGCATGCCATTGCACCAGGCAGCCGAAGGGCATGGGTCCGTCAAAGGGCCCCGGCATCAGGTACATCGCGGCGACCAGAACCGGACCATACGGCGTCGTCGCATAGACGAGCGAGTCCACCGTATTGGGGTTCAATATGTCGTGCGGGTTCATGTACCGGAAATTGAGGTAGTGCACCACCGGGTAGCGGGTGTCGGTGATCGGGACGTAGCCGTCGGCGAGGGCCGTGCTGAGGTGCGCGTACTTGGCCACCGCGGCCGAAGTGGCTTGCACGTACTGGGTGGCACCGAGAACCTGCTTCGCGGTGGGCTGAGTCGTGCAGTTGGGAGTCTGCATCTTGTGACCCTTGTCCTGCTCTTCGCTGGAGACGGTGAGCTCGTTGACCTCGGCCGCGGGGAGGGCGGGCCCGGTGTATTTCCAGTTGGGGTCCTTCACGTTCAAGCCGGCCATGGCCGACATGTCCATAGAGTGGGTCGCACCGCCGCCCCTCGCCTTGAGCGCCGACGACACGCCGGTGGCCGACCCGGACATCGCCATGCCGTTCATGGACGAGTTGCTCGATGACCCGGCAGGCGTCGACGAAGGTGCAACGGCGTCACTGGAGGTAGGGACGACCGCGGCGGCCAACGGGACGACGGCGAGGGCGAGGGCGAGGACCGTGAGCACGGCTGCGAGCGGACGAGCGGTCACGAGGCGGGCGGCGGGAGCGGGCTCGTGGGTCCGGGCCGGCACGAGCGGCAGCACCGAGAGCCCGATCAGGGCAATGATGGGGCCGTTGTTGGGGTCCGTTCCCGAGCCCGTCAAGATCTCGCCCAGTCCTTCTCCCGTGACCCAGTAGAGGAGGGCGAGGCCGATGCCGAGACCGATGAAGACCTGAGGACGGTTCGAAACCAACGGGCCGAGAGCGATAACGAGCGAAAGCGCGGCCAGGATCACCGCCGCCTCTATGCCGGCGCTCGCGAAAGCGTGCCCGAACGAGTTCAACAGGTGGGCGTACCAACCGGGCTCGCCGTCTGACGCGCCGGCCATCTGGCTGGGGATGGCGTTGCCGGTCCGATTGAACGGGAACATCCAGATGACGGCCTCGAAGATCCAGATCGCGGCCCAGACCAGTAGCGATCCAGTTCCGCCGAAGAGTCCACGGGCCGCGGCCGAGGACTCGGTGCCGATGGCGCCCTCCGCGCCCTCCTCGGACCGCGGCCACAGCATCAGACCAAGGAGCAGGTAGAAGCACACCGCACCGGGCGCACCGACCAGGGGTGAGGTGTGGCCCGTGAGCACCATGCCGAGTCCCTCGCCGAAGACGTAGATCCCGATCCCCCAAACAAACGACGCCACAAGAGCTGGCTTCAACGAACGCCGGAACAGGATGCCCACGCCGATGGCGATCTCGATCAGCCCGAACAGGACGTCCCACATGGCCGCCTCATGGGAGAGGAAGTTGGCCATGTGGCTGATGGTGGAGCCCAGCAGCGTGGGCTGCCCTGCCGCCATCGGCCTGATGACCGTGGAGACCAAGCCGGGGTTGAAGAGCTTGGGCTGGAATTTCAGGAACCCGTCGACGATCCACAGGACGCCCAGGGCGACCTGCAGGGTGCGCTGATTGACGTGGAGTCGAGCGGCCACGGACCGCACAGGAACTGCTGAGTCGGTTCGAGATTCCATCGGACACCCCCCTTGGTCAGAGCATCGACCGTGACGCCGGTCGGAGCGGGCGACCGGGAAGACAAACGGTACCAAAGCGAATCTCGAAATCCATGGCGAGCGACGGCGAAGGGGACGTCACGGCGGCGGCCCTCAACCGTCGACGACCAGCTCGCCCTCGGCGTCGACGGCGAGCTGGATGGGGGTGAGGCCGCGGGTAGCCGGCGGGTTCACGACTGCGCCGGTGCTCGGGTCGAACTCGGAGCCGTGACAGGGGCACACGATGAGGTTCGCGGCAGGCGAATAACCAACGGTGCACCCGGCATGGGGGCACACCGCGTCGTAGGCGACGAAGCGGCCTTGGGCGACCTGTATGACAAGGCCGGGGTCGCCCGTCTTGGGATCCGTAAAAGTGGCCGCCCCACCCACGGGCACCTGGCTGGCGAGCCCGATTTGTGTCCCGGCCGGTGTCGACGTGCTCGGCGCCGTCGAGCCCGGAACCGTGGTCGTCGAGCTCGAACCGGTGGAAGGAGTCGAGCCCGGACGATGCGGGGAGAGAGCGACGGTCTGGCTCTCGGGACTCTTTGCTCCGCCTGCGGCCCTTCCGAGTCCCGCGGCCGCACCAGCGACGACGCCCCCGGCGACGGCCGCTACCGCAACGGCGGCCCCCCCGAGAACGACGGTCCTCCGGTCGACCTCGTCGGGGCCACGCTGAAGGAAGCCGCTGCTCCGCTCGGCTGGGTCTGATGCCATCAGGAAGGGACACGCATGGACGTCGCAGCGACGTCCACCCTTCGCCGCGCAAGTGTCGTGTTCGTAGTGGCCGCAAAACTCTTGGACGAGCGCGAAACGTACGGGGACAACGGTCGCGGGCCCGAGGTCGTACTCGCCTGCCACGCGTGACGTGATCACCGCGTCAAGCGAGAGCACGCCTCCGGATCCGGCGAGGACGAGCGGGATCCAAGCGAAGACGAACACGATATCGGCTCCGGTGTAATACGGCGACGAGTGGAAACTCACGGTGAGGAACAGCGTGAAGGCGAGAACCATCCCGCCGACCGCCGCAACCCGGGTCCACAACCCGAGAAGAGTACCCAGACCCACGGCCAATTCGGCCAGGGCTATCGCGATGCCGATGGGCACGGCGAAACGGAGGAGGTGTCCCAGCAGTTCGTGCAGCGGGCTGATCCGGACGGATGCAATCATCTGGGCCTGGATGCTCGACGGGCTGTTCGCGTTGAAGAAGTTGGGATTGGCCAGCTTCTGCAATCCCGCAAAGCAGAAGGTGACACCCAGGAACGCTCGCAGGGGTAGCAGCGCCCAACCCGAGAGAGCCAGGGCCCGAGGTGGCGGCGAGTCGAAGCGGAGACGCCGTCGGCGCCGGCCCGACCGTGGGGTGCCCGACGGCGCTCGCCGGGGCTCTGACGGCCTCGTTCGTCGTGACACGACGGATCTCCTCGTTGTCGAACGCCGCCCCGAGATTGCTGGACCACACGGTGGCCATACCCAGACAACAGGATGGCGGCCGGGCCTTCCGAAGCACCACGGTATCGCGACGCCGGAGGTCGTCGAATGCGGCCCCGCCGGACAGTGGTTCCGGACATCCGACGTCGTATCGGGCTATTGGACGGCGTGAGCGGACAGGCCGAACGTCATTCGCAATGATCACCCTTCCGAGGACGAATGCGGCCAAAGTGGCGCTTCGTCCGACCTACCGCCTCGGGGTGGCGACTCGAGGCGGTGGAGTGAGGTAAGACAACGGGTATGACGAGCACGACCGCCTCGCCGCAACCAACCCCTGCAAGCGATCCCGTCGCGCTGCTCAAGCAACGCAACTACGTCGGGCTGCTGCTGTTGGGTGCGCTGATCGGCGTCCCCGTCTCGGCCGCGTCGTTCTTCTTCTTGAAGGGGGTCAATGCGAGCCAGCACTGGGTGTTCACCAGTCTGCCCGACGACTTGGGATTCAACGGCGAGCCGATCTGGTGGCCAGTGATTCCCCTCTTCGTCAGCGGAGTGTTGGTATCGATGAGCATCCGATTCCTGCCGGGCACCTCGGGGCACAAACCGGCGGAAGGCTTCAAGGCAGCGGGAGCGGTGCCGCCGATTGAGTTGCCTGGCATCATCCTTGCCGCGTTTGCCGCGCTTGCCCTCGGGGTCGTTCTGGGGCCGGAAGCCCCGTTGATTGCACTCGGTAGCGGCATGGGGGTGCTCGCGGTGCACCTGATCAAGAAGGATGCACCTGCGATGGCCAGCGTCGTCATTGGAGCGGCTGGGAGCTTCGCCGCGATCGCGACCATTCTCGGCTCTCCGATCATCGGGGCATTCCTCCTCATGGAGGTGGCGGGCTTGGGCGGGCCGACGATGGGCGTCATCTTGGTCCCGGGCCTGCTTGCTGCCGGCATCGGATCCCTGATCTTTGTCGGTCTCTACCACTGGACCGGGTATGGGACGTTCACCTTGGCCATCCCGCACATTCCCCCTTTCAAGACTCCCGATGGCGCAGAATTCCTTTGGGCTGTCGGCATCGGCCTGGCGGCGGCAGTACTCGGCATGCTCATCCGGCGAGGCTCGCTCAAACTCCAGCCCATCGTCGAACGTCGCCTTCTGGTGCTCACCCCGATCGCGGGTTTGGCGGTCGCGGGGTGTGCGATCGCGTTTGCCGAGGCCACCGGCAGGGCCTCATCAGAGGTCCTGTTCTCCGGCGAGAACGCGCTCGCTCCGCTCGTGGAACACGCCTCTGCGTGGACGGCCGGAGCTCTGGTCTGGCTCGTCTTGTTCAAGGCGCTCGCCTACGCCGTCTCGCTCGGCTCCTTCCGGGGTGGCCCCACCTTTCCGGGCATGTTCATCGGTGCCGCCGGTGGCATAGCCCTGTCGCATCTCGCGGGCCTTCCGATGATCGCAGGAGTTTCCATGGGCATCGGTGCGATGACCGTGTCCATGTTGGGGTTGCCCCTGACGTCGGTTTTGTTGGCCAGCATCTTCCTCGAAGCCGACGCAGTTGCACTGATGCCGGTCACCATCGTGGCTGTCGTCGTCGCTTATGTCGCCTCGGCAAGGCTCGGACCCGACCGATGAACGTCGCTGCCGAGGTCCGACTACAACAGATCGGGAGCCCGAAGGGGATACCCAGCCGAGGCGTTTGAGCCACGGTTCGGCGTAGAGAGCAAGGAGGAGGTATGCGCGTTCAAGGATCGATCGCCCTGGTTACCGGCGCCAACCGCGGACTTGGCCGGGCCTTCGCGAAGGAGTTGCTGGGGCGAAAAGCAGCCAAGGTGTACGCCGCCGCTC
This sequence comes from uncultured Acidimicrobiaceae bacterium, assembly GCA_963767195.1. Lineage (GTDB taxonomy): Bacteria > Actinomycetota > Acidimicrobiia > Acidimicrobiales > RAAP-2 > Bog-473. The sequence goes on from CAVYDA010000009.1 coordinate 82,073, forward strand.
GTCATCCCGAGACGATCGTCGATCCGGGGCTTACGCCGGTCGGGCTCGACGTCACCGACCCAGAAAGGGTGGCTGAGGTCGCCGCAGAGCTCCAAGACGTCACCCTTCTCGTGAACAACGCCGGGGTCATGAAGGCCAGCAGCTTCATCGGTACCCCGAGCTTGGAGCCCGCCAGGCTTGAGATGGAAACGAACTACTTCGGGACGCTCGGCATGTGCCGGGCGTTTTCACCGGTCCTTGCTGCGAACGGTGGGGGGGCGATCGTCAACATGCTCTCTGTTTCGAGTTTCGCTTCCAACCCGCTCGATGCTACCTACGGTGCGTCCAAGGCGGCCGCCTGGTCGATGACCAACGGGATCCGCGTGGAGCTTGCCCATCAGGGCACCCTGGTCGTGGCCGTCCACGCCAGCTTCATCGACACCGACATGGCGTCTGGTATCGATGTACCCAAAGACAGCCCGGATTCAGTGGCCCGACAGGCCTTCGACGCGGTCGAGACGGGCAGAGTCGAGGTGCTGACCGACGAGCGGTCGCGCTTCGTCAAAGACTCGCTGTCACACGACCAAGAGCTGATCTATCCGTCCGTCCAGGAATTCTGGGATTCGCTCCTGAGTGGGAGCAGTTGAAGAAGGGCAGCCGACTCCGAAGCACCGGATCTCCCGGGCACCGAGTGACAGCGTGCCCGTCCGATTCTCGAACACAGACAATTCAGGAGGGTAACGAAAGTGGTCTCGCCAACACCTGACGAATTCGGCGCAGTTTCGAAATGGAGCACGCGATCAGTTGGCGACACCGTTTCGCGGCTGACGGAGCTGATCAACGCCAAGGGTTTGAAGACGTTCGCAGTAATCGACCAGAGAGCAGAAGCCCGGCAGGTCGGTTCGGACCTGCGGGAGACTGTGCTGGTCATGTTCGGTAGCCCGGTCGCCGGCACGCCGGTCATGGAAGCCGTACCGTCTTCAGCGCTCGATCTCCCGCTGAAGATTCTCGTTTGGGATGATCATGGGCGTACGAAGGTGTCCTACGTGGCGCCTTCGGTTCTCGCGGCCCGCTACGGTCTGGCTCCCGAATTTGAGTCAGAGGCTCGCGGGCATAGACGCTCTGACCGCTGAGCTTGTGGACTCCTAAGCACCCGATCTCGCAGGGTCGTCCTTGGGGCGACGCTCGAATCCGGCCTAGGGTGGTTTGTTCAGGGACCGGCTCGAAAGAAGGCATCGGTGCAGCTCGGACTCGAGGGCAAAGTGGCCGTGGTGACGGGCGCAAGTGCTGGCATCGGGTTGGCGGTCACGCAGGCTCTTGTCAACGAGGGCGCAAAGGTTGTGGCCGGTGCTCGGAAGCACTCCGCGGAGCTCGACGTCCTTGAGGCCAGCGGTGCGGCTCAGTTGGTCCCCGTCGATCTGTCCACGCCGGATGGCCCCGTCGATCTCGTCGCGGCCGCTCTCGAGCACGGCCGGATCGATATCCTCATCAACAACGTCGGCGCGACTCGACCTCGCGTCGGCGGGTTCTTGAGCATCACCGATGAAGACTGGGCTCTCTCCATCGAGCTCAATCTCATGGCGGCCGTCCGCACGACCAGGGCGGTCCTGCCGACAATGATCGCTGCCAAACGAGGCAACATCGTCACGACGAGCTCGGTGAACGCGTTTCTCCCCGATCCGGCGGTACTTGACTACAGCGCCGCCAAGGCGGCCCTGTCCAGCTTCTGCAAGTCGCTCTCGAAAGAAGTCGCGACGCACAACATTCGTGTCAACACCGTGAGCCCCGGCCCAGTCTCGACGGCACTCTGGCTCGGTGAGGACGGTGTTGCCAGAACGGTCGCCCGCGCGACTGGCGGCAAGGCCGATGAAGTGGCGCAGCAGGCGGCTTCTGATGCGGCGACGGGTCGATTCACCACCCCAGAGGAGGTGGCAGACCTCATCGTCTTCCTGGCCGGCGAACGAGCTGGGAACATCACTGGGGCCGATTTCACCATCGATGGTGGACTGATCAAGACGCTCTGATACAGCGTTGCCGAGCTCTATCCCGACCCGGGGCTATGCCTCAACCTGGCTGGACCATGCGACGCTCGAAGTCGTCCGCGAGGGCGTTGAGGGCGGCACTGGCGTCGCCGTTGTACGAGCAACCGTGCATGACAGCGAGCGTGGTCGCTCCGAGCGCATTGAGGCCGCGGATGGTGGACGCCGACTGGGGTGTGACACAGCTCGCGCGAACAAGTCTTCGGTCTCAATCGCGGCATCGACGAGGTCGTCTCCGGTGAGCGCCGGCCCGTCTCCCACCTGAGAGAGCAGGTCCCCGCAGAACAGGGTGCCGGTCGTTTCCTCGTAGATGACGTGGGCATCCCACCCGTGGGGGACGTGCGGTGTGTCGATGCTGCGGATGCGCCGGCCTCCGAGATCAATGGAAGCGTCGGGTCCGAGGGGAACCGGCGGCCGGTCGGCGAGGTCGTCGATCGAAACCATGCAGCCGATGGCAGTGTGGGCCACTTGGGCGTTCGGCGCAGCCTCGAGAAAGAGGTTCATAGCCCCGCACTCATCGGCTTCGAGGTGGCCGAACATGACCCAGCGCAAGCGGTCGAGCGGCGTGACCGAGGCGATGGCCTGCGAGACGGCCGGGAACATGCCGCGGGGGCCGGTGTGAAAGATGGCGGGCTCATCGGCATCGATGAGGAATTGATTGAATGTGAAGCCGGTTGGGCCGATGTCGGGTACGAACGTGGAGAGCCGGTAGATCCGCTCGGCGATTTCGTCTATTCGCGTTTCCATGGTCATGCTCCTTTTCTGGGCGCTCATGAGAGGGGTGATGCCGAGCCCTACAGGGGGAGGGCGTGGCTGAGGATCCCCGTGCCGGGCAGTCGGCCCGAAAGGGTGCGGATGAAATCGAGCGCATCGATCTCGACGCGCTCTCCACCCGTACCTTGTGTGAACTTCCCGCCGGCGGGGCCATCGAGCACCAATTCGAAGGGTTGGCCGTGGATCGCGGACCACTCCGCGACGATGTCCGCAACCAGCCGGCCGTCATGGCCGGCCGTGACTTGCATCGGGCGATTAATGGCCGCATGAACGTCGATCCGATGCGCCCAGATATCCCTGGTGAATCCCACGTCAAGAAGGTACTTCAGGGGAACCCATCCGATAGGTGGCCCGAATGGGAGCGGGATGTAGCGCGCGGGCAGCGGCGTGCTCCACCGGCCCTTGACTGCCTTGGGGCCGATGGCCCGGACGTGCGTGATGAGCTCATCGTTCGAGAGTCGGTCGCGCTCGCGGATCTGCAGCTCGTTCATGCCATCGACCCAGTGATGTGAGTCGATCTCCTTATTGAGCGGGAGACCTCGCCGAAACTGGTGAACGAACTCTCCCACCGACGCTTGGGCTTCGGCCGAGCCGAGGACGTGCAACACCATTTTGCGAACGTCCCAACCCGTGCAGTCCGTCGGGACTGCCCACTCTTCGGGAGTGAGGCATGCGATCAGGTCTGCAAACCGTACGAACTCCTCCTCGGCCAGCACCTTGGCCTCGGGACGCGTGATCCGATCGGACTCCATTAGCTGCTGCTCCTTTCGAGTACGTCATCGACGTACAGATCGACGAGACGATTGAGGTGACGGATCCAACGTTTTCCACCGGGGTCATTGCTCATCTGTGCCTCCATGAGTCCCGCCACCATGGCGATGATGCAGTCGACGTCCCCCTGTTCGGTGACGCCTGCGTCGTTGATCAACTTGTAGGCGCGACCCAACACGTCCTCGGCGAGTGTGTATGACGCGGCAGAAGGCGTGAAACCGGGTAGATGGCGTTCGAACAGCAGCTCATAGCGCGCGGCATCCTCGAGAGCAAAGGAAACGAACTCGCCCAAGAACCTCTTCAGGGCCGGGCGTGTGTGGCGAGGGAGTTTCACGACGTCGAGCCGCTCCAGTAGGTCCCGGTTGCCATCGGCGAACATGGCGTCGTACAGCGCCAACTTCGAGTCGAAGTAGGCATACAGCGATGGTTGGCGCATCCCGACTTCACGGGCCAAGGCGTGCAGCGACACCCCGGCAATCCCATGCTCCCGGGCCAGTTTCCACGCCGATTCGACGATCTGGGCCATTTTGGCTTCTCGCCGCTGTGCGGGTTTCGCGACGGTCTGCGCTCCATCGTTGGCCGGTCTGCCTATCACTGATAGGTAATCTATCTATCGGTGATAGGCTTGTCAAGACGCGTGGCGTGCGGCTCTGAAGGTCGACTGGGAGGGCGGTCTCGCCTCTGTGGGGGTATGGGCTTGCGCAGCGAGCACCGCGTCAGGCGGCGTTTGCGCGTTCTACCAACTCACGCAGTGCGTGTCCTTGGCATTGCGATTCGGCCAGGCGATGTAGCGCCCGATCACGAACGACTGCGCCTCTTGGCTCTCGTGGTCGGTGCCGCCGACACGGAAGTGGCGAAGGTGGACGAGTTTGCGCCTCCAGAGGCGTGGCGTGATTTTGGGGTCCGAAAACCCCCGAGTGGTACCGTACGCGGGCAACACAATTGCTGTACTGCCCCAGAGGGGAAGCCGGTGTGACTCCGGCGCTGGTCCGCAACCGTGAATGGTGCGCCATTAGGCGACGGCATGAGCCGGGATACCTCTAGGTCAGGAGAGTTCCCACCGTCGAGACACAAGGTTAGGGGCTCGGGCTGACCCCGCGTGGTTGCGGAGTTTTCCGGGCCGAGGACCGGGAAGCGAGAACTGTGCACATCGGCCGTAGCACCGCGAGAGGGGCTTCCGGCGTGCGCCTGGTCGCGATTCTGACTACCCCCGCGACGACCTCGGTCGCCGCGCCTGCCGGTGCCGCGTCGGCGGAGTCCCAGGTCGCCGCGGTTGTCGCTGCCCTCGGCCACGTCGCACTCTTTCGACGCCGGCGAAGGCCGGACGAGTGATTCGGGCTGCCGCACCCCGGCGGCGCTCGCTGCACCCGGTGGCGTGGTGGTTGTGGGCGGCCGGGTTGGCGATCAGTGCCATGCGGACGAACAACCCGTTCCTTTTGGCGCTGATCGGAGCCGTTGCCTGCTTCGTTGTGTCCGTCTGTCGGACCAGCGCGCCTTGGTCACGCTCCATCGCCTTCTTCCTGCGCTTGGGCATACTCGTCATCGTCATCCGGGTGGTCATTGAGATCCTCTTCGGCCAACGCGGTGTGCCGGGGCACGTCCTCTTCCATCTGCCACAAGTCCCACTGCCCTCCTGGGCGGCGGCCGTGAGCATCGGCGGCGCAGTCACGTTGGAGTCGGTCCTCAACGCCTTCGTGGAGGGACTGCAAATCGCCGTGATCCTGCTCTGCTTCGGTGCGGCGAACTCGCTTGCCAGCCCCTACCGTCTCTTGCGCTCATTGCCGGCCGTCCTCTACGAGACGGGCGTGGCGGTCACCGTCGCATTGGCCTTCACCCCCGAATTAGTCCTGTCGATCGGTGTCGTGCGACAGGCACGCCGTCAGCGCGGTATCCCGATCCGCGGTCTGCGGGGAATGCGCGGCGTCGCGGTACCAGTTCTGGAGAGTGCGCTCGACCGGTCGCTGCAACTCGCGACCAGCATGGATGCACGCGGCTACGGGCGGCGGATCTCTCTCGGCCCGGGTTCACGATGGTTGGCCAGCGGGGCCACGACGGGCGGGTTGTTGCTCGTTGCCGTCGGCCTCTACGGCGTGATCGATTCAGGTTCGCTCTTTGGTCTGGGCCTGCCGATCATGGCCGTGGCAGGGGTCATGTGTGGGATAGGCCTCGCACTTGGTGGTCGCCGCTCGGCACGATCGCGTTATCGGCCCGACCCCTGGCGCCAGCCCGAATGGGTGGTGGCCGGCTCGGGGATCGCGGCTCTGGTGGCCATGATCGTCGCGCACGTGCTCAACGTGCCGGGGCTGAACGTTTCCTTTACGCCTTTGGCGTTCCCGAGCATTCCCCTGTTGCCCGTCGTCGGGATCCTCGCCGCCGCGGTCCCGGTGTTCGCGGCTCCGCGACCGGTGAGTCCGTCGACACGGCAGATCGGGACACCCGCGGCTGCACCGCAAGCGGCCCTGGTTGAGGATCGTCGTCAGGGTTCATCAGATCTCTCGGGATCTCCGGCATGATCCGGTTCGACGAGGTGTCCTTCACCTACACCGAGGCCGCCCGGCCGACCCTGCATCGGGTCACCCTGGAGGTACCCGAAGGTGAGCTGTGCGTGGTCGTGGGGGAGACAGGAACCGGCAAGTCGACGTTGTTGCGGGCCATCAACGGACTGGTGCCGCACTTCAGCGGCGGAGTGCTTGCCGGAACAGTCACGGTGGACGGGAGGACAACGAGGGACAATCGGCCGCGCGATCTGGCGGACGTCGTCGGCTTTGTCGGGCAGAACCCGCTGGCCAGCTTCGTGACCGAAACGGTCGAGGACGAGTTGGCCTACACCATGGAGAACCTGGGTGTCCCCGCCGATGCCATGCGTCGGCGGGTGGAAGATGCCGTCGATCTGCTCGGGCTCCAGGACCTGCGCGATCGGTCGTTGCGGGCGCTTTCGGGAGGCCAGCAGCAACGGGTGGCCATCGGGGCGGTGTTGACAGCATCGCCCCGGATGCTCGTGCTCGACGAGCCCACGTCGGCGCTCGATCCGGCGGCAGCCGAAGAGGTCCTGGCGACGCTCGCTCGCCTCGTGCACGATCTCGGGCTGACCGTCGTCATGGCTGAGCATCGGCTCGAGCGCGTGGTTCCGTTTGCCGACCGGATCGTCCTGGTGCCAGGCAACGGTGCGCTTCTCGTCGAGGGCTCACCCGAGGTGATCATGCGCTCGTCCTCGGTCGCCCCGCCCCTGGTCGAGCTGGGCCGCCTGGTCGGCTGGGACCCGTTGCCGCTCTCGGTTCGTGATGCTCGTCGACGGGCTGCTCCTTTGCGCGAGCGCTTGGCGCCGTTGACGCCCCCGGGCCCGACGTTGGTGCCCGGCGCGACGACCGCTGGGGTCGAGGTGGGCGGAACGCGAAAACTGAGGGTCGCCTACGGACGCGTGATCGCGCTCGACGGTGTCGACCTTTCGTTCTCCCGGGGCGAAGTCCTCGTCTTGATGGGGAGGAACGGCTCGGGCAAGTCGACGCTGCTCACCACCCTGTCGGGAGCACTCCAGCCGACTCGTGGCACGGTGGTCGTGGACCGACGAGACCCCCGATCGTTTCGCCCAGGCGAATTGATCCGCCAGGTGGGACTCGTCCCTCAGGATCCGGGGCTCCTCCTCTACGGCGAGAGCGTCCAAGCCGAGTGCCGCACCTCCGACAAGGTTGCCGCCCTGGACCAAGGGACGACCGCTCACACTCTGGAGCGGATCCTGCCCGGTATCCCGAGCGACCGCCATCCCCGCGACCTTTCCGAGGGACAGCGGCTTGCCCTCGCATTGGCGGTCGTCTTGGCACCGGCTCCGGCCCTCCTGCTTCTCGACGAACCGACACGGGGGCTGGACTACCCCAGCAAGGAACGTCTTATGGTCGTACTGAGGGAGTTGGCTGAAGACGGACACGCCGTGGTGTTGGCCACCCACGACGTGGAGCTCGCGGCCCGCGTCGGCGACCGGGCTGTCGTCCTCGCTGACGGCCAGGTCATCGCCGATGGTCCAGCGCGCCAGGTGGTATGTCATTCCCCGGTTTTCGCCCCCCAGGTCGCCAAGGTGATGGCCCCCGAAGAGTGGCTCACGGTGGACGAAGTTCGCCAAGCCCTCAGCCGAGCGGTGCCGGCGTGACCGTCTCGGTCCCGCGACCTGCTCGGCCACGGCGCGCGCCGGTGGGCACCGGCCGTACGGATCGGCACCCGTTCTTCCTTCCTGCTCCTGATGACCACGGTGTTCGGCATCGCCGCATTCGCCTGGCCGCTGCTGATCCATCAATCCTCAGGCGCGAATACGGCCCACAACGGGGATGCTCCCTGGATCTTCGTCGGCCTTGTCCCGCTCCTCTTGGCGATCGTCATGGCCGAGCTCTCAGAGGGAGCCATCGACGCCAAGGCGGTGGCGTTGCTCGGGATCCTTGCCGCGTGCTTCGCCGCCCTACGGGTGCCCAGTCCAGGCATCAACGGCTTCGAGCCCGAATGGTTCCTCCTGATCCTCTCGGCGCGGGTGTTCGGACGGGGATTCGGTTTCGTCCTCGGTGCCGTGGCGTTCTTCGCCTCGGCGCTGATCACCGGAGGAGTAGGGCCCTGGCTGCCGTTCCAAATGCTGGCCGCCGCGTGGGTCGGATTCGGCGCCGGCTGCCTGCCGCCGATGCGGGGGTTCCCGGAGCGGCTGATGCTGGCCGGCTACGGCGTGGTCTCGGCCTTGGTGTACGGGCTTTTGACCAACTTTTGGTTCTGGCCATTCGTGGGCGGTTCCACGGTCTACTCCTTCGTGCCGGGCCTCGGCACCACGGAGAACCTTCATCGGTTCATCCTCTTCGATCTGACCACGTCAATGGGTTTCGATCTCACGAGAGCGGCGACCTGCGCAGTCATGGTCCTGGTACTGGGTCGGCCGGTCCTCGCCGCGCTGCGCCGCGCCTCACGTCGGGCGGTCTTCGAGCCACAGATCCGCTTCATCGAAAAGGCGCGCGCCGAATCCGTTCCGAATCTGGACGGCAGAGGGGATACGGGATGATGGAACAGTGAGGATCGTCTCGTTGCTGCCATCCGCGACGGAGATTGTCTACGCGCTGGGGCTGGGCGAGCACCTGTGCGGCGTGAGCTTTGAGTGCGACTATCCAGAGTCCGCCCGGTCAGTGCCGGTGGTGTCAGGTACGGCCTTGCCCACAGACGGATCGCTCAGCGCCCAGGAAATCGATGCTGAAGTCAGCGCCCGAGTGGCGGCCGGTGAATCCATCTACACGCTCGACGACGCCCGGATGCGAGCCATCGATCCAGACCTGATCCTGGCCCAGGATCTGTGCCGGGTGTGCGCGGTGCCGTCGGGCGCGGTGGAGGAGGCGCTCGACTTCATCGGATGTCACGCCGAAGTGGTCTCGCTCGATCCGGGCCGGCTCGGCGAGGTCATCGACTGCATCGGCCTCGTGGGCGCCGCGACCGGGACCGGCGCGCGAGCGGACGCACTGATGGAGAACCTGCGAGCGCGAGTGGATGCGGTGCGCGGACGGACTCGGGGGAAGGACCGGCCCCGGGTGCTCGTGTTGGAGTGGGCCGACCCGCCATTCAATGGCGGGCACTGGGTCCCCGACATGGTGGAGGCAGCGGGAGGGGTACCGGTCCTCGCAGTCGCCGGAGCTCGGTCACGGCGCCTCACATGGGAAGAGATCGCGTCCGAAACGGTCGACCTCACCGTCTTCATGCCCTGCGGCTTCGATCTGGACGGAGCGGTGTCCCAGGCTTCGGAGTTCTTGTCCCGTCCGGACGCAGCTGGTCTTGGTTCCATCTTCGCAGTCGACGCGAATGCGTACTTCTCTAGGCCCGGACCAAGAGTGATCGAAGGTGTGGAGTTGCTGGCGGAACTGTTACACCCCCGCAAGGGTGGTCGCATGCCAGACGGTGCCCGGCCGCTTCGCTCTTCTCGACTTCGGTCCTTCGAAGCGTAACGACGGAGGATCGGCGCGCCCTCTACGACGGTCTGAATCCCCCCTGGCAGGCAGATTCAGGAACCATTCTGTGGCGCGTTTGTCAGGTGCCCGGAGAAGGGACATGTGTTAGCGTCCCTAGTCGGTTACAGGTAGTGCAGCGGGGAAGCCGGTCGAAATCCGGCGCTGGTCCGCAGCCGTAGGTGGTCGAACAGGTCGTTCGCCATGAGTCGGAATGCCGCTGAGCTACCGGAAGTGGGTCCCTATCCGTCGAGAAATGCGGCAAGGATCCGGGTGGTCTCCGGTGGTTTGACGACCGGGCCTTTCGGGTTCGCTGCCCGGAAATTGGAGTCGTCCCGTGAAGTTCCGCCGAATCCTGACGCCTGCAGCCCTCGGGGTCTGCACAGTCCTGGTCCTTGCCGCGTCACCGGCAACGGCCGACGCGGCGTTGTCTCTGCCCCAGCCCGCGTCTGCTCAAGCAGGAGCCACCTGGCTTGCCGGTCAGTTCACGCCGCAAGGCTTTATCCCCTCGCAATCCGACCCTGGAACGGCTGACCTGTCGGCCACGGCGAACAGCATCCTGGCTTTGGCCAGCGCCAACATCGACCCGAGCCTGGCTGCGACGGCGCTCTCCTACATGAAGGCCAATGTGGCCGTCTATGTGACGCAGAATGGAGCAGACGGGCCCGGGCAGCTGGCGAATCTGATCCTCGACGCGCACGCTCTGGGCGTCGATCCCACGTCCTTCGGGGGAACCAACCTCGTCGCACGTCTCTTGGCGACCGAACAAGCTTCGGGCCACAACGCAGGACTTTTCGGCACAAAATCACAAGTCAAGGACTTTCAGGCGGGGGTTTACGACCAGGGGCTCGCGTCTGGCTGCCCTGGCTGCTGTCGGTGACACACGTGGTTCCGCTGATCAAAGCTGCCGACTCGTGGCTGCTCGAGCAGCAGTGCCCCGACGGTGGCTGGACCAGCTACGAATCGAAGAACAATCCGTGCAACGGATCACCCGCCGACTTCGAAGGGCCAGACACGAACTCGACCGCTCTCGCCATCCAAGGGCTCTCCGCGCAGGGCGACCTGGGCGGCTCTGCCGACACCAACGCACACGCGTTTCTTGTCCACTCCCAGGACAGCGACGGCGGTTGGGGGTTCGAGCCGAATTCGGCCAGTGCTCCCGGGTCGACGGATCCCGACTCGACGGCGCTCGTTCTCCAAGCCATCCTCGCCCTAGGAGACTCGCCGACGCAGCCACCGTTCGACCGGAAGGCGAACCCGGTTTCGGTCTTGGAGTCCTTTCAGTTGAGTTCGGGTGACGACAAAGGGGCATTCACCTTCCCCGGCGTCAGCGGGCCGAACACCCTCGCCACCTACCAGGCGGTTCCCGCCGTCGCCGGAGTCGTCTTTCCCTTCAACCTCTTCGTGACGAACGCGTCCCTGCCTTCAGGTACCGTCGGCCAGCACTACAAAGCCCAACTCACGGCCAGCGGAGGCGACGCCCCCTACACGTGGTCGGTGGAAAAGGGTTTTGGGACCCTGCCGTCCGGGCTGACCTTGAACAGCTCGACAGGCGTGATCTCCGGCAAGCCGAGCGCCGCGGGTACGTCGACCTTCGTCGTAGAGGTCACAGACACCAAAACCACAACGCAACCTCGGCATGACAACGTCGGCTGGGCGTTGCTCTCAATAGTCACGTCAGCGACCTGAGCGACACCATGCGCATACACCGACGCGGAGGACTGCTGGTTACCTTCGGCCTTGCGGCCGGTGGGCTGGTCGTGGCGACTGCTCCGGCGGTCCCCGCGCTGGCGAGCGGGCAGGTGTGCGCCGGGATCGTCATCGACAGCGGCCCGGGTGGGCCAGCGACGCTGACTCAGGGCGCTTCCGTCGCTCCGGGTTCGAGTGATCTCGACCTCTTGAACGCGGCCGGCGATTCTTTCAAGCCGAACGATTCCGGGCTCGTGTGCCTCATCAACGGGTATCCGCCCAGTGGCCTACAGAACTGCCTCCAGGCTGCGCACGGTCTCTTCTACTACTGGTCCTACTGGGAGGGCGACCCTGCGACCAACACGTGGACTTACGCCGCGGTCGGACCAGCGGAGCATACGGTTGAGGCGGGACAGTCGTACGTCGAGGGATGGCGCTACCAAGACCCCGGTCCAGCGTCCCCTGCGGCAGCCAAGCCGTCAGTGACACCGACGGCCGCATTCGCCCAGGCCTGTCTGAAGGTGCCTCCTCCGACAACTACCACGACCACTGCAGGTGCGTCAGGTGCGGCTGGGTCTTCCACGACCACCACTGCCGCGGCTCCCGCGCACGCTCCCGCCACTGCAGCCATTGGATCTCACCCTGGCACGACAAATCACCGCGGCGAGGTCAGGCTCCGGCGGCAACGACGACGACCACGACGCAGGGTCGCAGTGGACAAATCCCGCCGCAAGCTGCAGGCGACATGGCCACCTCTACGACTTCGACGTCCACCAACGAGAGACAGTCGAACCCGAATTCCTCCAACGAACTCGCCCTCGCGAGTCCCGCTGAGCACCGAAGTTCGGGCGGAGATGCCGCGCTCCCAATCGTACTGGTGGTCATCATCGCGATGTTGGGCGTTGCGGCGTGGCTGATGTGGCGGCGAAGGCCGAGGGAAGGTTAAGCCGTCATCCCGCATCCACCGCGGGATGACGAAGCGACGGTTGCCCGTTTGCTCCGGCATCGGTAACTCGATTCGGATCTGCCTGAGAGGGGCGGGAATTTCCGGCTGGGTCCTTCACGATGCGGCTGGAAATCATCCAGTTGTCGTCGACCAGCCCACCCCACCCCGGGAAACGATCCAACGTGGAGCACGACGACGGTCGTCCAATGCTCGCCAGTTCGCGGGAAGGTCGCGCGTGACCCCCACCTACCGATCTCCCGGCAACCCACGTCGGGAGTGGGTTAGGGTCGACGAGAGTCGCGTCTACCTGGAGAAGGGGGCATCGATTTGGAGTCAGTCCTGTTACGGACCGTTCACAATCCCAAGATCGTTCAGCGGGCGGATCGTCGATGGATAGTCACCTGTCACGATTGTGAGCGGGACCACCATTCGACAGTGCCAATTGGCATCAACACTCCCGTCGAGTCGCGAGAAACTGCTCAGCACCTCTGGGAGAACCATTCAGAGCGAACCGGCGGATTTCCGGTCCGGCGAGGAGCCTAGAAGTCCTAGCGCCTGCCCGTTCGCGGCCGGAGACGGTGGGTTCCCCATCACCCCGGGGTGAGGAGGGTGAGCGTCAAAGCGCCGACAGCCAAGAGGACGGTACCGGCTGCCAACAGACCGACCCTAGTGTTCCGATTGAAGAGCGAGCGGTGGTATCTGTTCTGATAGGTCCAAACCACGACGACTGAGACTGCCCAGGCGATTACGACGACGGCGACCAGGCCCAGTGCGACCAATTGATCTGCACCTCTGAGCGGCCAGAGATGGCGCAGCAGTACCGCCACGCAGACGATCACGGCGAGTCCCGAGCGGTTCCAGGCCAGATCGGTTCGCTCCTGCGCGAGCCCTCTGTCGGCTGGCCCCTCGTTGGCCGGCACTGCGATCAGGCCCTTCCCAGAGCAGCGATCACAATCGCAATAAGCCCGATGACGGTGATGCCGAAGCAGAGCACCAGGGGCAAGATGGAGCGCGGCAACGGCTGCCCTCGCCGCATAGCGCGCTCATTCGAGCGCCAGCTCAGAAAGCTCGCGATGGCGAGAACTGCCCCCAAGGCGATAAGGGGAAGCCCGAGAAGCCTCCTTCCCCATTCAACTTGGAACTTCGGGAGGAGCTGCGTGGCAGCGACCCCTGTGGCGATGAGGGCCAGGGAGGTGCGATTCCAAGCGAGAAATGTCCGCTCGTTGGCGTAGCTGAACCGAACGTCGGGCTCGTTGTCGAGAGCATCCTCGTTGTCTTCCGAGTATCGGTCGCGGTCAGGTTGAGGATTTGTGTCCATAGGTAGCTCAGTCAGCCCAGCACCCTACCGAGAAGTAGATGTCAAGCTCAGCTACGGCGTAGCCGGGGATCCGCAAGTGCGGGCGACGAGGCGAGATAGTTGTCGTCGGGATTGATCTCCGAACCCGGGGGGACGATCTCGTCGATCCGGTCGAGAACATCGTCGCTGAGCACGACGTCGGCTCCGGCCAAGATGTTGTCGAGCTGTTCCGGCGTCCGAGGCCCGATAATCACCGAAGTGACAGCCGGGTGCGATCTGACAAAGGCGGTGGCCAGGTGGGTCAGCGGGAGTCCAGCTTCGGCGGCCAACTCGCTCAGCGCAGCGACGGCTTCCAGCTTGGCCCGGTTGGCTGGGATATTCAGGTCGAATGCCTGGGGGGCCGCCGTCGTCCGATGGCCCCGAGTGGGGTCGGCCCGTCCCGACAACCATCCGCTGCTCAGCGGGCCATAGGACAACACGCCCATGCCGTGACGCTGGACGGCTGGGAGAACGGTGCCCTCAATCGTCCGAGTAAGGATCGAGTACCGGGGCTGCTCGGTCCGGAATCGATGATGACCGCGGCGTTCGGCGACCCATTGCGCCTCCACGACGAGGTCCGCCGGGAACATGGACGAACCGATGGCGCGGACCTTTCCCGCCCGGATCAGGTCGGACAAGGCACCCAGCGTCTCGTCGAGATCAGTGGTGTAGTCCGGCCGGTGAAGCTGGTAGAGGTCGATGTAGTCAGTGTCCAGTCGCCGCAGGCTGGCTTCGACCGCCCGGGCGATCCAGCGGGGTGAGGCACCCTGCCGGTTCGGGTCGCCGCCCACCGGGAGTCCGAACTTTGTGGCTACCACCACTTCGTCACGCCGCCGGGTGGCCAGGGCCTTCCCGACGATTTCCTCCGACTCGCCCCGGGAGTAGACGTCGGCGGTGTCCACGAAGTTGATGCCGGCGTCCAGCGACGCATGGATCATGCGGATCGACTCGTCGTGATCGGTGTTTCCCATCGCCCCCAGCATCATCGTCCCGAGCGCGAACCCACTGACCGAAATACCTGTTCCTCCGAGGACCCTGCGTTCCATTCCTTCTGCTCCGTCGGCCACGGACACCCGTTCTAACAGCTGGAGCCCATGGGGATCGGCGGTCCTCCGCTGGACGACCGAGCCGCGAGGTTGACACGTTCAGAACGAGCACCGGGTCTGTAGGACGGTGCGAAACAACAGGAGCAGTCGGCCGCCCGCCTCCGAAGCCGTCCGGACCCGGGACGCGGCGATAGTGCCAACACCACCACCTGCCTGAGGGTGCCCACCTGGCCACGAGCCTTACGGCCGTGTCAAATGACACGCATGGCGAGCAGACAAAAGCCGGTAAGAGCACGGCGACCATGGACCACGGCGACTGCGGTCCTGACCGCGGCTCACCACGGCTTCGAGTTGTCGAGTGGCGTTGGACTCGTTCTGCAGCCTGAGCTCGGACTCGGGTTTGCCAGCGCACTCTGGGGGACGGGTATCCCGGTGTGGATCCGCCTCGCCGCGAAGGGAGGCGACACGAAGTGGGACCCCTTGCTCGCGGCGTGGTCTGGGGCGTCCCTGGCGGGCGTGTTCGTCCACTTCAGCCTTTGGCCCTGGAGGCCCAATAAGCTTGGAATACCAGTCCTTGTCGAGGCAGAGGGCCTTCGCTCTTCGACTCTTCCGGCATACAACGCGCTTCGATATTTCTGGGGAGCGGCGTCTGCCCTTTCGATCATTCGTGAGGTTCGCCCTGGAGCCCGACGCTGGGCCCTCGTCGGACTGGCGACGGTGCCGTTGTTGCGGCGGTCGGCCCAGCACCATTTCTCGTGGCTGAAACAGGAGGCCGTGACGAATCCGGCCTGGTGGAACCGAGGCGCGATCTGAACCAAGAACATCGTGCGCTCTCGAGCCGTCTATTGGGGTAGCTCCGTTCGACGACGGACGGACATTCGTGGCCGCCGACATCCTCGAGTCCAAGCAGATCTTCGCCCCTCCGGCGTGTGAACGAGCACCGCTCGTCAGGGCGATCTACAACGCCCTCGAGAATACGGACGACGGGAATCTTGGCGAGGGCTTCTTCCTAGATATCTTGCGGTGCGGGTTTTCCGAGGACGAAGCCCGCCAGCAGCTCAGGATCGCCGTCGACTGGGGCCGCTACGGCGAGCTCTTCGACTTCGATGCGAAGAGCGGGCAGGCTCGACCACACTTCGACTTCGGCCGTTACCCCCTGATAGCGCCTTCGGGTTTCACTCCTCGCTCGCCTCACTTGGTGGAAAACGGTTTGCGTCAGCAAGTCGCATGGCAACCAGATCCTCGGCTGCAGCAAGCGGAGTGGTGCATCGCGCCTCCGCGCTGGAGCACCATGGTCGTTGTATCCCGGATCTGACCTACGGCCTTTACCGCGCGGGCTTCGTCATACCCGTGGGCTTCTTCTGCGATGTTGATGATCCCGCCCGCGTTGGCCAGAAAGTCAGGGATGTAGAGAACGCCAGCGGCCGCGAGTGCGTCCGCTACGCGAGGGCTCGCGAGTTGATTGTTCGCCGCGCCCACGATGATCGCATAGTGAAGATCAGGCACAGCATCTTCAGTGAGCAGCCCTCCTAACGCACACGGGCACAGGATGTCAGCCGACACGCCGGCGGCATCCGACGGGTCGATGAGACGGGCGGCACCAGTTCGTAGGGCAGCCTCCGCCCTGTCGTGACTGACGTCGGCGGCAATGACGACGGCGTGCCGTTGAACGAGGAGCCGAATCACCTCGTTTCCCACCTTGCCGGCGCCCACGACACATACCGTCTTGCCCTTGAGATCGTCACCCCAACGGTGGGTGGCCGCGGCCTCCATCGCAAGTACGACACCGAGAGCAGTCGCTGAGCTCGGGTCGCCGGACCCGCCGCGCGATGTGGTCGTGCCCGCAACGAAGGGTGTCGTCTCCCGAATTAGGTCCATGTCGTCCTGAGTCGTCCCGACGTCCTCTGCGGTGATGTAGCGCCCATTGAGGCTGTTCACGGCAACAGCGAAGTCATGGAGAAGATCGGGCGTCTTCACGATGTTCGGGTTGCCGATGATGACCGCCTTGCCACCGCCTTGTGCCAGTCCGGCCAGAGCCGCCTTTTCAGTCATGGCTCTCGAGAGACGAAGGACATCGTCGAGCGCGACCGCCTCGTCCTCATAGGGATAGAACCGTGCCCCGCCCAGCGACGGTCCCAGGAGGGTGGAATGGACCGCGATGATGGCTCGAAGACCGCTCCGCCCACGTCGAACCACGACGATGTCCTCGTGCTCAGACCCGGACAGACCTTCCAGCATCTCTTCTGACTCGGTCTCGCTCAGGCTATGCACGATCAAATTCTGATGGGGTGATGTACGGACGCATACGCCTGCGCACCTGAGCAGCCGCAAGCCTGCTCAACGATGTCGTGCCATCTCAAGCCGCGATCAAGAGCGGCCCCGGTGTAATCGAGTGCCGTTTAGCGGGACGATCACAATCGCCTCAGGACTCGCCTCAGTCATGCCACGTTTGGCCGGGTCTTCGGGGATCATCGACATCGCCCACCCGGCCACGCGAAAGACGCTTCGCGCGCCCCTGACGTGTCGGATCTTGCTTCGATCCTTCCGCCTTGAAGTCCTCGAGCAACCTGAACGTCAATGAGGGTTCGGGCGCGGCAACGGAAAGGCGTTTGGCGTTCAGTCGTCGACGTGCAGTGGAAGCAACCGCGAGCCCCAGGCCGAACAGTAAGAGAACCAGGGCGACCGCGACCCCTGGCTCTTCGGAGCATGGGTGCCAGCCAGCTGGCTCCCCGATGCAGAGGTGGACGCAGCGACTAGCTGCGAACTCGAGGATGGGCCGGAAGTTGCCAAGAGCACTCCCGTCGGCGTCACCGTCGTCACCGTCGTCGAGCTGAAGCCGGCGGTGGTCGCGGTTGTAGCTGGGTCGACCGTGATTGTTCCTTGCAGCGTGGCGGGGCCGTACATGGCGCAGAAATAGTTGTACGTGCCAGGGCCGGTGAACGTGAAGGAGAAGCTACCGCCGGCCGTGATTGTCGGTGATGACAGCCCGCTCTGGCCGCCGTAGCCGGGACCGTTCCCCGAACATGTGGATGGGTCACATCGGGTGACGGTTTGCGGTGCCGTGGAGTTGTTTACCCAAGTCACCGTGTCACCCTCGTTTATCGCGAGCGATGACGGGTTGTAGCAGAACACCGAGGTCCCACAGTCGGGAGTGCCGTCGATGGCAACCGTGTACGTAAATGCACCCGTCAACTGACGAGTCGCTGCTGCGCGGGTCTCGCCGATCGTCGTAGAGGTGGAGGGGACGGTTGTCGATGTTGTACTGGTGGTGGTCATGGCCGTAGCTGCGACGACCGTAATCTTCCCGTGCAACATTCCGTGGCCGTGTATGGCGCTGTAGTACTTGTACTTGCCCGGTCTGGTGAACGTGAAGGAGAAGGTCCCTCCGCTCGCGTTGATCGTCGGTGATGACAGCCCGCTCTGGCTGCCATTGCCCGGGCCGTTCCCGGAGCATGTGGATGGGTCGCATCGGGTGACAGTGTGCGGAGCCGTGGAGTTGTTTACCCAAGTCACGGTGTCTCCCGCGGTTACTGCGAGCGATGACGGGCTGTAGCAGAACTTCGAGATCCCACAGTTGGGCGCGCCGTTGATGGCGATCGTATGCGTAGCGGCGCTCGCCAGATGAGGAAGAGCCAGCACAATTGGAGCCGTTACGGACAACGTGAACAGAAGGACAATCGAAATCCGTCGCACCCGCAACCCCTCTCGCGGCCTCCGAAGTGGTCCTGTGGTTACGGGCGAGACACCTCTCCGGATTGCACCTGGGTTGCGGTCCTCGCTCATTCCGAACGCCTCGGCGCAGAGCGGACGATCCGGAGGTTCTTCATCCAAGATGGATCCTCATCCAAGAGGAATTGCCGACTATCGAGTCGGAGGAACCCCCCGCGCCGACGACGGCCGCGTTCATCATCGACAGTGACTTCATCGGCGCTCGGCCACTCCGGGCCAAAGAAGTGCACCCGACTACTTGCTATCCCGAAATCCTTCTGTTGACAAAAGACCGTCGTGAGTCCTCCAACCGTTCCTATGTTCGGGCTCGGGCGAGGTTGGCCGCGCACGGCGGTCTGTCCGGACACCAGGGCGTCCAGCCACGAGCTCTCCTACGGCGAAGCGAACCCATCGTCACGCGAAGGTAAAAGGGATCGTTTGAGGCAAGACGATCCCCGACGACGAAGCGCCTTGATCGTGGACGTTGTACGTGCCGCAGCACGAGTACGGAATCTCTACAAACGGCGCGATGATGTGCTGGGTCAGGGTCATCGTCTCGGTCGACTTGGCGCAGCTCGTCAAGGTGCTGCGGATCTTTTCGAACGGCGCGTCCTGGGCACTGACCGGAGGAGTGACGGTTACCTGCACCGTGGCGCACGGACGGACCGCGCTTCCGATCGCCGGCGACATGGTTCCCACCTCCGTTTCGGTCGGTGAACAACATGACTTCGCGACGAGCCGATTGTAGGACTCGGCTTGTCCGGGTGTCGACCAGGGCAGGTGAATCCCGCGCGGGCGAATCAAGGTGACCCGGTGACTCGGGCAGGTCCCCGTGCGATCGGCGGTGGGCACTCGGCTTCTCTTGACGAGTACCGAATGGGTCCGAGCGAAATCCCAGACCTGCTGGCTTCGGCCGGACTCATCGGCAGGGCGCGCCTCGACCGTCACCCAGATGAGGCTGAGGAGGTTCCGCAGGCGGACCTACTCGCTCAGAAGGCGCCTGGCTGATCAAACGGGAGTCAGGCCTGCCCCCCATACGCCGGAGGTTGGGCTGCCCGATTGACATCGTCGGCGGGAGGTGTAATCTACAACCAAATGGTTGTAGATACTCTGGAACGCGAGAAACAGACGGACCGGTTGTTTTTCGCGCTCAGCGATGCAACACGGCGCGACATCGTCACGCGGGCTCTCGACCGTGAGCGCTCCGTCAGCGAGCTCGGCCGGCTGTATCCGATCAGCCTCACCGCGGTGCAGAAGCACGTCGAGGTCCTGGTCGACGCCGGTCTGGTCTCAAAGCACCGGAGCGGACGGGAACAACTCGTGCGCGGCGAGGTCAACCAACTTCGCCGCGCACACGAACTCCTCAATGAACTCGAAACGGTGTGGCGGGCCCGCCTCGAACGCTTCGAAGACGTCCTCAACGAAACCACTGGGAAGGAGAGCGAATGACCGTTTGGAGTGTCGACAAGAACGCAGAGGCCAAGACAATGGTCGTCACGGCGGAATTCAAGACGTCCATCACCAACGTGTGGCGGCTGTGGGCCGACCCGCGTCTCCTCGAGCGGTGGTGGGGTCCGCCAGGATTCCCGGCCACCTTCGAGCATCACGACCTCACACCGGGCGGCACGATCACCTACTTCATGTCGGGTGCAGACGGTGGCGACAGGTTCGACGGCACCTGGAACGTGATCGAGGTCGACGCACCGACCAGGCTCGTGGTCGAAGACGCCATCGTCGAAGAAGACGGGACGCCAAGCGACGGCAATTCCATGACGCGCATGGAGATCGACATCGAAGGGGCGGCCGACACGACGCGCATGATCCTCACCACGCATTTCGACTCGCTCGAAGGGATGGAGCAAGCGATCGCCATGGGCGTGGCCGAAGGCATGAAGGCGTGCATGTCCCAGATCGACGCCCTGCTCCCCGAGGTCGCCGCCTAAGGGTTTACTCCCAGCCCAGCGGAAGGCCTGGCCGCCGGCACGGGCTGACGACGGCCCACAACGAGCGCGACCCATGCAGGCGTGCCGGCCGGTCGAACTCGGTGCGACGATGACTACCGAGCCGATCCGATGCTGGGTGCGCAAGAAGGTTGACCCGGTGCAGCCGATCCTCCACACGAGTCAGGAGTGTTTCCACTTCGACGACAACACACAAGTCCCACCCGCCACACAAGACGAGATCGACCGAGCGTGGCCTGGCGAGACCTGCGACGCGCGTGGCGCTCGCCTGCGCGCCGTTCCCAGGACGCGTCCCGCTCTCGGATCGAGGAGTTTCTAAGTCGCCGCCAACCGAGAGGGACGAACTGATGCCGGCCGAGTGGTGGGTATGTCCCCAGAGGGCCGAGCACCTGGACGAGCCGGGCACCCGCTGGAATCCCTGGCGCTCGCCCAACGTCCGCCGAGACCCAACCGCCGACCGAGGGACACCCCCCACCCGCCAAACGCCAGGCGACCGTTCACGTAGGCTTGGCTGCACGGACTTCAGCGTCGCGATTGTGGACAGGTTATGGACAAGCCGGTCTTCCAAAACGCAAAAGTCCTGCTGGAGAGGTGCGAGAGCGGCCGAATCGGACTCACTGCTAATCCGAGGTTTGGGGGACTCAGGCACGAATCTCCCGACACTCGAATCGCTTACCAGGCACGATTCGTGGGCTCCGGAGAGCGGCAGCTCCGAAAATATAGGCCCACTTATAGACCGAGCCTTTTCGAGCGCATAGAAGTCGCTGACGCTTATTGCGGACATCGGCCCACCGATCCTTGGTAGGCCACGGTGACTGCCCCGATCCCTCGATCCAAACAGCCGTTTCCGCATTCGTGATATCATGATGTCATGGCAAAGCAGACCACCGTACGGTTGCCCGAGGAGTTGGCCGAACAGGCCGAGGCAGTCGCACGGGTGAAGGGCACCAGCGTGAACGGACTCATCATCGAGTCGCTCTCTGCGGAAATCGCCCGGGTGCGCGCCGACAAGGACTTCACCGCTCGAGCTGGTCGGCTCCTCAAGCGAGACAAGGAACTGCTCGACCGGCTCGCTCGTTGACCCGATTCATCTCCCTGCCCGAGTTCTTCTGGCTCGCCGAACAGGTCACCGGGATCGATGCGCAGGTCCTGGCCAACACCGGCAGCATCAACCTCGCCGATTCAGCCCTTCACGCCCCTCGGGCCGGCTTCGGCCACCAGGACTTCTACCCTGATCTCATTGACAAGGCGGCGGTGCTGACCTGTCATCTGGCGTGGAATCACCCGCTGCCCGACGGCAACAAGAGGGCGAGCTGGGCATGCCTGGTTCTCTTCCTCGATCTGAATGGTGTCGTCTGGGATCCTGACCCCCCTGACGTCGACGAAGCTGAGGCGGCCATCCTCGCTGTGGCCGCGCACGATGTCGACGAATCATGGTTTGCCGACTGGCTCCGCAGACGGATCCGAGTCAGCGAAGAGTGACCTCAGCCGTGTGTGTTCGGGGGCACCGGAGCGTGGTCCCGCCAGCTCTGCTCAACCCGTCGAGTACGTTCCGAGGACGTGCGTCGGCTAGGAGACGCGGTGGAGTTCCCGCCGCCGATCGGAGACAAGGACTGGCCGCAACCTCGCGGTGATCTGTACCCGATGAAACCGTGGGACACGATGCTTCCCAACGGCCAGATCAAGTCCGAGGCGCACGGGCGCGTGAAGAGCAGCCAGCACGAACGGCGTTGGGTGATCCAGTGGACGGGGGGCCGATGGGTGGTCATTCGCCTTCCGATCGAGACCGAAGGAGTCGACGCGACCTCCTGACCTCCATCCGGCGAGGTGGGGCACTCACGGATGACAGAGTCCCAGATGGAAAGCAACGAAGGCGCCCGTCGCTTGTAAGGGGCCATCACTGCGAGTTGACTCGTAACTCCTGACTACCTCGAAGGCTGGACATGCGTGCCGACTAGCAAGGGGTGGGCACCTACCGAGAGACCGACCGTCCACACGTGGGAGGGAGTGCAAAAGTTGTGACGGCGGGCTACCGTCCCCTGTGTCACGCCGAGCAGGTCGACGCGGGCGCTCATCGACTCGGGGGGTACGCCATGAGAATGGTGCCAAGCCTGTCACGTAGACCTAGGACCCACGACGATCGTGGACCGTTCCCGCGCCTACTCGCACCGCTCGTCTTGCTCGTTGTCCTCGCCGCGGGCTGTGGAGACGGAACCTCAACTCAGTCGGGATCATCGAGTACGACGACATCGGTCGCCACCACGACCACCACCACAGTCCCGAAGCCGAAGGATGCAGCGGCGATCGCCCAGGCCATGATTAATGGCGGGCTGCCAGCGTCCGTATCGGCCGTCTACACCGCCGATACGGACCCCAACCACGAACTCGGCCGCCAAGGCTGGTACTCCAGCAAGGTGGCCATCCAAGACAACAGGCTCCCGAAGGCTGACCCGAGCGAGGACTCCGTCAAAGGTGGAGCGTCGATTGAGTGCTACCCCGACGGAACCGGAGCGCAGGCCCGCTACAAATTCCTAAAGCGCCTTCAAGGGGGCCTTCTCGGCGATGGCTATGACTATCTTTCTGGCGAATGCCTACTGCGGGTAACGAGCGACCTCAACCCCACACAGGCGGCACAATACGAGCAACTGTTCATGGCGGCCGCTTCGTAGCTGAACTGTGAATGATCGGCTCAGCTTGAGGGCGTCACCGAAAAGCGCTTGGGACCAAGTGGCGCAAGGACCAACCTTGGCGGAGAGCCCTTCGGCCACGGTGCCGCCCCTCGCGATCAGCCATCGGCCAATGGCTGCGTTGCGCAGCTCGGCACACGGCGTCTCGGGCTTCCAGAACGACCTAGTGAGATCGACCAGAACCCACTGGCCATCGGGGAACTCAAGCTCGACGTTATTCCAGCCGGGCACGAAGTAGCGGTCCCGATCGGCCTTCGAGATCCTGATGCCATACCCGGCACCGGAACTCCTCGGACTGCCGTTGTGCCACCCGCTTGCCTGCACTGCGCAAAGCTACCGCTGGGCAGACGGGGGCTGTCATGCTGTCGTCGAACAGGCGCTAGAGGTATCCAAGTCGTGTCGAAGTCCCCCCACCTCTCGACGTACGGGGGAAAGGCTGATCGCCGACCGCGTGCGCGTTGTGGGACGGTCGGCTGCACAGTCGTTGGCGTCGATCTGATTGCTCAAGAGTCGGGCGGGCGAACCGAGCGATATGCGGCCGTAGACACCCACGTTTGGTCCGGTCACGCTGCGCTTGCCCACTGCCCTTTCCGAGAGCCCGCGAGTGTTGGCCCAATCAACGTCGCGCACTGGCCTGCCGCGGAGTACCTTCTTCTTATGCAACTCAAACCCAGTGAGCTTGAACAGCACATCGCGGTGTTCGGGGAAATCGGCAGTGGCAAGACAGTCCTTGTCTCCTCCTTCTACGGAGCTATGCAGGAGCCTCAGTTCCTGAAGTCCAGCCTGTTCGACGTCACGGCTGACGACACGGGTCAGGGCCACCGACTACATGCGAACTACCTGGGCATGAGGGATTCGGCCCGCCGCCCCGAGCTCACTCGGTTTTCGTCCACCTCCTATGCATTCTCATTGAGTTTGAGGGAAAAGAGCGCCCGGGCGAAAGGTTCCAAGGCGTTCGAGGCCATGCGTCTCGTCTGGCATGACTACCCGGGGGAATGGTGGGAACAGGAAGTGAGCGGAGAGGAAGCTAAGCGCAGGGATGCCGCGTTCAAGTCCCTACTCGGCTCTAATGTCGCCTTCCTGCTCGTGGATGGTCAGAAGCTGTTGGACAATGCTGGCGAGGAAGAGCGGTACCTGAAGTCGTTGCTTGGAAGTTTCCGCACGGGGCTATTGAAGCTCGAGCATCAACTGCAGGATGACGGCAAACCACTCGTCAGGTTTCCGCGGATCTGGATCTTGGCATTGTCCAAGGCTGACCTGTTGCCAGGACTCGACGTCTTCGGGTTCAGAGATCTCATCATCGTCAAGGCTGCCGAGGACCTCGATGAGCTGCGCAAGGCACTGAAGGGGTTCGTGGACTCCCCCGAAGCGCTCGCCGTGGGTGAGGACTTCGTGAGGCTTTCATCGGCGAAGTTCGAGCCGAACAGAATCGAGGTGACAGATCGGATCGGCCTCGACCTCGTTCTGCCAATAGCAGCCATGCTTCCATTCGAGCGACACATCAAGTGGGTCGAGCAGAAGCAAATCGGCGCGAAGGTCGCCGAGATGTTGCTGGAAGGCGCATCAACTCTGGCTGGTGCGATGATCGGCAAGGCCAAGTTTGAGGACCCCCGAGCCCTTCTTGCGGCGTTGGTCGGTACCAAAGTCGTGAGCGCTGCGATGCGCACTGCGGTGAAGCTCGGTGCCGACCAACTTGGGAAAATGAACTCCGAAGCCCTAGCCAAAAAGGACTATATGGCAGCCGTGCTGACCCGCTTCGAGCTGGACCTGGATGATGGCGAGGCCGAGCGGGTTCTCCTCAGAAGTAAGAAGTGAGCTCGCGTCCAACGAGCGAAGGCGCCGCGTTTATCTGGGCCACGCGAGGGCGAACCTGGGGTTTTCGGTTCCTTCGCAAGGGCGGGCTCCCGGACCCGCTAGGCATGTACGAATCCATCTTCTCGGGGCTCGGGGATCAGTCCGAGGGCTGGAGTCGGGTCGACGACAAGGTGGCGTTGCGCTTCCCAGATCCTGAGGGAAGGCGAGACGCGTCCGGCAGAGTCATCCCGCACGACTTCGTCCTTCTCGGGCCCTGGGCCGATGGAATCAACTCGCTCGAGGATGGATTTGAGCGGATCTGGCATGAGGTCGCCGACGAGTTCGAGAAGGTCTGGGACAAGCCCGAGCCGCCGTCGGCCGAGGGGTGATTTCCGCGCCACGACTTGGCCAGTGAAACGCCGCATGGAAGCTCGGCAGCGGGCGCCTCGCATCGTCACCGATGTGTTGTTCGGGTACGGTCTGAATCAGAAACGGGCTAGGTCGCCTGCCCAGCCGAGGCGGTGGCGAAGCGTCGGCTGAGGCAACGCGGACTTGATTGGGTAAGGGAACTCCTCACCACCCGACCACCGCGCTGACTCGTCGGAACAAGGATCCAAGTCCGTACCGATTCGCCCGAAGGATTCTGACCGAGGACGTGGCGCCGACGGCCCCTCGAGGGCCGGAGGCGCCGACAGCCCACTTGGTGAGAACTTTTTTCGGGGCGCAATTCTGTCCCACTGCGTCTCACTGCGTCTCACTGCGTCTCACTGTGTCCCACTGGTGCGCACTGTTTACGTACTCTGAGCTGGGGCGACGCTTGACAGTTGTCGCGACCGTTCTGCATGGTGGCGGCCATGTCGGACAGAGAGTTGGACGAAGACGACGTCGCCATGCTCCATGCGCTCGGGCGGCATGCGAACGCGCATCGCCTCGAGGACTTCTTGGCTCAAGGGGCGCGCTGTGGGTGGTGCGCCCATCCCATCCGCCTCCGCGGCTACGTGCTCGGCGGAGAGGAACGCCGAGGTGGTCTTCTCGAGCCACGACGTTCCCCGACAACGTGGTGCTCAAAGCGTGTGGATCGCGCAGCGAACTGCGCTGCCCTCGTGTGCGCTCCTCTATCGAGGCGACGCCCGTCATCTGGTGCGGGCCGGGCTCGAAGGCGGCAAGGGCGTCGACGAGTCGGTCGCCGGCCATCCGGCGGTCTTCATGACCCTGACCGCTCCGGGCTTCGGGGTGGTGCACCGGGTAACCTCGCACGGTGCATGCCATCGGCGGAACGGGCTCGACGCTGTCCCCACGGTCGCCGGCTCACCTGTGAGGCCGGCACTCCGGGACGACGAGCGCCGTCGGCACGCCGCTTGTCCCCGGTGCTACGACTACGCCGGCGCCGTCTGCACAATGCCTCAGGCCGCCGAGCTGTGGCGGCGCACCACGATCTACATCGCCCGCCAACTGGCGAGCGTCCCTCGGGCTCTCACGTTCGGCAGTGCGCCAAGGTCCTCCGCCTCGAGCACTGCAAGGTGGCCGAGTTCCAGCGCCGGGGACTCGTGCACTTCCACGCCGTCATCCGGGCCGACGGTCCCGGACGGTCGGCCACCCCCGATCGACGCAGCGGTCTTGGCCCGGGCCTGCCAGGCGGCGGTGCGCAGCGTGGAGGTGTCCCACGCCCGGGGCACGGCCCGCTGGGGGAGCGAGGTCGACGTCCAGGTCCTCGACACCGAAGCCCGGGCGACCCTGTCGCCCCCTACGTGGCGAAGTACGCGACCAAGGAGCCGGCCATGCACCCGGGGCTCCTGTCGCGCATCCTCTCCGAATCCGACCTCGAAGAGCCGTGGACCTCCCGCCGCACCTCTTCAACATGGTGTGCAACGGCTTGGACGCTCGGGGGCGTCCCCGAGCTCCAGCTCCCTCGGTCTCCGGCGTCACGCCCATCATCTCGGGTACAGCGGTCACTTCCTCACCAAGTCCCGCGGCTACTCGACCACCTTCGGCGCCTTGCGTGACGCCCGGGCCGCGTGGTACCAGCAGAGGAACGGCGAGGGCGACGGACCCGGGACGACGACCCGGCGGCTCCGGGCCGTCGGACGTGGTTGGGCCAACGAAGGTGAAGAGCTCTTCGCCGCCGCCCAGGCCCGGCAGCGGGCAGAAGAGAAGAAGGAGGCGGACTTCGCGTGGTACACCCGATGCGAGTAGGTCCATTTCCGGAGGGCAAGCCGCCGGAGGCGGTGCGCCAGGCTTCTGGATGCCTGATCTATGGCGACCGAGATTCGCGGTTCGACGAGCTTCGTCGGGCTGTGGTCCGTCGGAGTAATGCCCGTGACGTCGCCGTAGACGTCGGCGTCGCGGCATCGTCTCCGCCGGCGAACGACAAGGACGGCGTGATGGGCGCCTACCCCCACCTTTCCGAGGTGGTACCGCAGCTCGCCACGCCCGAAGAGATCGCACCGTTGCTCGGCCTGAGCCCACTCGGCGTCGTCCGCCAGTGTCGCAAGGGGAGGCTTCCGGGCCTCAAGGTCGGCAGCCGCTGGTACATCCACGTGGCAAAGCTGGCCGCCCAACTCGACCGCGAGGCGAGCGACACGGAGATCGCCTGACCGGTCGGGATCTCTCGGAGGCGGTGACGAGGGCAGGATGACGCCGGCTCCGCCGTCACTCGGCCGTGGCGGCGGCATCCAATGTCCGGGCCAGGACCTCGGCTGCCGTACGTTGGCGCTCCGCCGTGGCGTGGCCGTACAAGCCGAGGGTGAGCGTGGGGCTGGCGTGGCCGAGTATCTCGGCCGCATTGCGGGGATCGATGCCGGCCGCCAGCATCTCGGTGGCGGCGAAGTGTCGGAGCGAGTGCAGGTGCACGTGGGGCATGCCGAGCTCCGCGCACAGCTTGTGGACGACCGAGGAGAAGGTCTCCGGATTCACCGGCCGGCTGCCGTCGGGAAACGGGTGAGACGACGAAGGCGTCCGGAACCAGACGCACGTCGACCGCGGCAGCGACCTCGCTGCAGCGGCCGTGCCACGCCTCGAGGAGCGTTCGCCCGCCGGGGCCACGACGACCCAGCGCTCACGGCCGCCCTTGGTGCCTCTTCTCCCCACGGTCGGTCCCCGCCCGGTAAAGGGATCGGCGGATCCGGATCCGTGTCGCCCTCGACGTCGGTCCAGCGCATGGCGCAGAGCTCGCCCCGACGGGCGCCGGTCAGGACGGCCAAGGACAGGAGCATGCCCCAGCGCTCGTTGCGTTCTGCCCCCCGGGCCAGGAGTGCCCGTACCTCGTCGGGAGTGGGGACCCGGAGCTCGGTCCGGCCCAGCGGAGGCGGCTCGGCCCGTTCGGCCGGGTTGCGATCGAGCCAGCCCCAGCGGACGGCTTGGCTGAGTGCGGCGGAGAGCACGGCATGGTGGCGACGGATGCTGGTCGGCTTGAGGGGACGGTCCCGACCTTCGCCGGTCGCCAGCTTCCGGTACCACTCGTCGAGGTGCCGAGGCGTCAGCTCGGCGATCGGGACGTCGCCGAACTCCGGGAAAATCGACGTCTCGGCCGACCGCCGGGCGTCGTGGAGGGTCCGGGGGGCACGGCCCCGGGCCTCGCTGTGGCGGAGCCATTCTTCGACCAGGGAGCGGACGGTCGCCGACGAGTCCGTGGCGACCCGGTTGTCGTCCAGTTCCTTCTGCCACGCCCGGAGCGCCGCCCGAGCCTCCGTCTGGTTCTTGGCCTCGACGGTCTTGGTGCGCTGCCTGGGGTTCCCGGTGACCGGGTCGGTTCCGACGAACACACGGAGGCGCCACGTGCCGCGGGCCTCGCTGCTGGACCGACCCTGTACCCTTGGGTCGTCTCGATGGCCTGGTCTGTGGACCCCACCCACAGTGGAGGAATATAGACCAAATATAGGCCAAAGGGGCAAGGAGAGGTGCGAGAGCGGCCGAATCGGACTCACTGCTAATGAGTTGACCTGGGTAACTGGGTCCGAGGGTTCAAATCCCTCCCTCTCCGCTCGGGAAGTCGAGCGCCAGGTTTTTCGCCACGGTGCCCGGCGGACCGGTCGAGACGGCCCGCTTCGGCGGGCCGGCCGCACGCCACCCCGGCGGTGTGGCTGGTGCGAGGAGTGTGGTGCGAAGTCGTGGGTCGGTATTTCCTGGAGACCCTGGGATGTCCGAAGAACCAGGTCGACTCGGACAAGCTCGAGGGATACCTCGCCGCGAGGGGCTTTGAGCCGGCAGGCGCTCCGGAACACGCCGACCTGGTCGTGGTGAACACCTGCGCCTTCATCGACGCCGCCCGCCAGGAGTCGATCGACGCGGTGCTCGAATTTGGCCGACCGCCGTCGCAGCGGGGCGCGCCTCGTGGTCACGGGTTGCATGGCCGAGCGTTACGGCGACGAGCTCCGGGACGCGCTGCCCGAAGTCGACCTCGTGGCCGGGTTCGGCCGAGACGTCGCCCCCGCCGAACACGAACGACCGCTTCTGCCGACCGGCGTGCCGGTCACCCTCGCCTCCACCCGTACCGGCGCCGCCGGAGCGAACGTCCCCGACTTCGACCTCTTGCGCCTGCCCCGCCCGGTCGCCCGGGCTCCGTGGGCCTACGTCAAGGTGGCGGAGGGGTGCGACCGCATCTGCGGGTTCTGCGCCATCCCCTCCTTCCGGGGTCGCCAGCGCTCACGCAGCCAGGACGAGGTCCTGGCCGAGGTGGACGAGCTGGCCGCAGGCGGACCTGGCGCCCCACCTCTCCGTGAGGTCGTCCTGGTCGCTCAGGACCTCGCGTCCTACGGGCGCGACCGCTCGGTTCCCGGCGGACGCGCCGCCGCCGGCCGTTCGCCGGTGGCCGCGCTCACGCGCGCCGTGGCCGAGCGCGTCGACCGCACGCGGTTGCTCTACCTCTACCCGTCGGGCCTGACCGACGAGCTGATCTCCGCCGTCCTGGCGACGGGCGTGCCCTATTTCGACCTCTCCCTCCAGCACGTCTCGCGACCCCTGCTCGCCCGCATGCGCCGCTGGGGCGACGGCGAGCGCTTCTTGCGCCGCATCGCCGACATCCGCGCCGCCGAGCCTGCGGCGACCTTCCGGTCTTCTTTCATCCTCGGCTACCCCGGCGAGACCGAGCGCGATCACGACCTGCTCCTCGAGTTCCTCGCTGAAGCGCGATTGGACTGGGCCGGGTTCTTTCCTTTCTCCCTCGAAGAGGGGACCCATGCCGCCGGCCTTCCGGGCCAGGTCCCGCACGAGCTCGCGCTCGAGCGGCTGCGCGAGTGCGCCGAGCTCCAGGACGCGATCACCGCCGATCGACGTGACGAGCTCGTCGGCCAAGTGCGGCGCGTGCTCGTCGACTCACCCGGGCGGGGGCGGACCGTGCACGAGGCCCCCGAGATCGACGGGGTGGTCCACCTCCCGGACGAGCTCGTCCCCGGCGAGCTCGTCGACGTTCTCGTCACCGCGGCCGAAGGACCCGACCTCTTCGCCGAACCGGTCGAGCGGTTCGACCCCGCCGGCTCGCACGACGGCCCGCGAGGTCTCGCCGGGGCGGCACGGTGAGCGACGCCACCCACGAGCATCCGCGGCAGTTCGCCTTCGGCCCGAGCGCGCTGGCGACCCCGGCCAACGCGATCACCGTCGCCCGCCTGCTGGCCGCCCCCGTCTACGTGCTGATGCTCGTCGCCTGGGGCGCCTCCTGGCTCAACGTCGTGGTCGGGCTCGTGCTCGCCGGCAGCGACGGGCTCGACGGCTACATGGCCCGGCGGATGGGCACCACCCGCTCGGGCGCCTTCTTGGACCCGCTGGCCGACAAGGCCTGCGTCCTCGGGGCCCTCATCACCCTGGCGGCCCAGGGACATCTGCCCTGGTTGCCCGTGGGCCTGATCACGGCGCGCGAGGTCGGCATGCAGCTCTACCGTTCCTGGGTCGGACGCCGCGGCGTCTCCGTCCCCGCCCGCAACTCCGCCAAGCTCAAGACCCTGGTCCAGGACATCGCCATCGGCACCTGCATCATCCCGCCGCTCGCCCACCAGCACACCCTCCAGGTTGCCGCCATCTGGTTCGCCTGCGCCCTGACGCTCTTCACCGGCGTCGAGTACCTCCTCGACGGGCGGCGCGCCCTCCACCCCGCCGGCTGAGCGTCCCTCCCCGCCCGGCCCCGTAGTCTCACGGGACCATGAGGATAGAGATCGTGGCGGTCGGCACCGAGCTCCTGCTCGGCCAGATCGCAGACACCAACTCCGCCTGGCTGGGCGAGCACCTGGCCGCCGCCGGGGTGGCTTCGCACTTCCACCAGGCCGTCGGGGACAACCACGACCGCATCACCCTGGCCCTGCGCACCGCGCTGGCGCGGAGCGACGGCGTCATCGTGTGCGGTGGGCTGGGCCCGACCCAGGACGACATCACCCGCGAGGCGATCGCCGCGGTCATGAACGTCGAGCTCGTGCGCGACCCGGCCGTGGTCGACGTCATCGCCGGCTTCTTCGCCACCCGCGGCCGGGCCATGAGCGAGCAACAACCTGCGCCAGGCCGACGTCCCCCGGGGAGCCACGATCATCCCCCAGGTGGCGGGGACCGCACCGGGACTGATCTGCCCCGTCGGCAACAAGGTCGTCTACGCCGTCCCGGGCGTCCCCTACGAGATGGCCGAGATGTTCGAGCGGGCCATCCTGCCCGACCTGCGCGCGCGCATGGCCGAGGTCGGCGAGGAGGCGGTCATCGCGTCCCGGGTTCTGCGTACCTGGGGCGCGAGCGAGTCGGGCCTGGCCGAGTCCCTCCAGGACCGCATCGACGCCCTCGACGAGCTGGACGCGGGTGGCGTCACCCTGGCCTTCCTCGCCTCGGGCATCGAGGGCATCAAGGTGCGCATCACCGCCCGCGCCCGGACGGCCGGAGACGTCGCCGCGCTGCTCGACAAGGAGGAGGTCGAAGTGCGCCGCGCCATCGAGGCACGCCTCGGCGACATCGTCTTCGGGACCGACGACGAGTCGATGGAGGTCGCCGTGGCGCAGCGCGGCTCGTCGCCCGCGGCCTGACCCTCGGGGTGGCCGAGTCGCTGACCGGTGGCCTCATCGCCTCGCGCCTGGTCAACGTGCGCCGGCGCGTCGGTCTGGTTCCGCGGCGGCGTCGTCGCCTACGCCTCCGACGGTCAAGTTCGACGTCCTCGGCGTGCCGCAGGGGCCGGTCGTCACCGAGGCCGCCGCCGCCGCCATGGCCGAGGGGGCGCGCCGGGTCACCGGCGCCGACGTCGGTCTCGGCATCACCGGGGTGGCCGGGCCCGACGAACAGGAGGGCGTGGAGCCCGGGACCGTCTTCGTCGGCCTGGCGCTGCCCGGGAACGGCGCCGGGACCCAGCCCCGGGCCAGGGAGCTCCGGGTCCCCGGGGACCGTGAGCGGGTGCGCCAGTACGGGGCGATCTCCGCCCTCGACCTGCTCCGACGCGCCCTCGACGACCTGCCGCCCTGGCTGAGGCCCGACGTCCCGGGGGGTTCCGGCGATCCGGGTTCACAGCAGCCCCACAGCCGGTTCACACTGGATGAGGAGCCGCAGGTGTGACCCTGTGACCCAGGGAGGTGCCAACAGTGAAGTTCGACAGCGGTCCCAGGGTCCTCGTCGTCGACGACGAACCCTCCATCGTCGACGCCGTGGCGACGTCGCTCCGGTACGAGGGGTTCACGGTCGACGAGGCCATGACCGGTCGCAAGGCATTGGCGCGGGCGCAGGAGGACCCGCCCGACCTCGTCATCCTCGATGTGATGCTGCCCGACCTCGACGGCCTCGAGGTGACCCGCCGCCTCCGGGCCGACGGCGTGCGCGTGCCGGTGCTCTTCCTGACCGCCCGCGACACGCTGCAGGACAAGCTGGCCGGTCTCACCGTGGGCGGGGACGACTACGTCACCAAGCCCTTCGCCCTGGCCGAGGTCATCGCCCGGGTGCACGCCATCCTCCGCCGCACCGGCTACGAGCCCGACGACGACGGCATCCTGCGCTTCGCCGACGTCGAGCTCGACGAGAGCGCGCACGAGGTGCGGCGCGGCGGCCACGCGATCAACCTCACCGCCACCGAGTTCAACCTGCTGCGCTACTTCATGCTCAACCCGCGCCACGTGCTCTCCAAGGCCCAGATCCTCGACCACGTCTGGCACTACGACTTCGGCGGCGACGGCAACGTCGTCGAGACGTACGTCAGCTACCTGCGCAAGAAGCTCGAGAAGTTCGGTCCCCCGCTGATCCACACCATCCGCCTCGTCGGCTACACCCTGCGCGAGCCCGAGCCGCGGCGGGCGGGACGGCAAACGGGAAGACCTGAGTGTCGCTCCGGCTCCGGCTCCTCGTCGCGGTCGGGCTGATCTCCATCGTCGCGCTCGTCGTGGCGGACTTCGCCACCTACTCGGCGCTGCGCTCGTCGCTCTACAACCAGGTCGACCAGGAGCTGGCCCAGCAACCGGCCCGCCTGAACGTCAACCAGTCGACGGACCAGGCGGTCTGCCCGCCTGCTCCGCGACCACGCACGAGCGGCACGGGTCCCGTCGAGAACGGCGGCGGACCCGACCGGTGGCACCGGCCCGGGGAACAGCCGGGAACGGCGGAGCGGGAACGGGCAGAACTTCGGCAACGTCTTCACCATCAGCTACATCGGCGTGGCGAACCCGACGGCAAGGTCGTCAACGGCTGGGAGTGCCCGGCCTACGTCGGCGACCACCCGTACCGCCCGCAGCTGCCGTCGCCCATCACGCGGCTTCACGACCCAACCCGACGGCACGCAGGTCGCCTACTTCACGACGGGTTCGACCACCGAGGGAGGTCCCGCCTTCCGGGTGCGGGCGAGCAAGATCACCGGCCCCGGGCACGGCGACGTGCTCGTGCAGGCCCAGCCGCTCGTCGACCAGACCAGCACGCTGCACACGCTCTTCCTCATCGAGCTCGCCGTGACCGCCGGCGCGCTCGTGCTGGCGTTGGCCGGCGGCTGGTGGCTGGTCCGCCTCGGCCTGCGCCCGCTCGAGGACGTCGAGGCCACGGCCGAGTCCATCGCCGCGGGCAACCTCGACCAGCGCGTGCCCGGCGCCGATCAGCCCACCGAGGTCGGCCGCCTGGCCCGTGCGCTCAACGTGATGCTCGAGCGCATCCAGGCCGCGTTCTCGGCCCGCGTGGCCTCCGAGGAGCGGCTGAAGGAGTCACAGCATCACCTGCGCCAGTTCGTGGCGGACGCCTCGCACGAGCTGCGCACGCCCATCGCCGCCGTCTCGGCCTACGCCGAGCTCTTCGACCGCGGCGCGGCGCAGCACGCCGAGGACCTGCCGCGCGTCATGGCCGGCATCCGCACCGAGACGGCACGCATGGACCGGCTGGTCAGCGACCTTCTCACCCTGGCCCGGCTCGATGAGGGTGTCCCCATGCAGCTCGCTCCCGTCGAACTCGTGGCGCTGGCCTCCGAGGCCGTGCGCACGGCGACCGCCGTCGGGCCCGAGTGGCCCGTGCAGTTCTGGGCCGCCACCCGGTCGAGATCACCGGAGACAAGGACCGCCTGCGCCAGGTGATCGACAACCTGTTGGCCAACGTGCGCGCCCACACGCCCGCCGGGAACGACGACGACGGTGCGCGTCGACCAGGTCGGCGACCATGCCCGGATCGAGGTGCACGACCGCGGTCCGGGCATGCCGACCGAGGAGGCCAGCCGCGTCTTCGAGCGCTTCTACCGGGCCGATCCGGCCCGCGCCCGCACCAGCGGAGGGAGCGGACTCGGGCCTCTCGATCGTGTCCGCCATCGTCGAGCGCCCACGGCGGCACGGTCTCCGCCGAGCTCCGCGCCCGGCCAGGGCATGACCGTCACCGTGCGCATCCCGCTCGCCGGCCCCGATCGACCCGGCCTCGACGCGGCTACCAGGCGCACGGCCACCCGGCGCCGCGACCCGCGCCGAGACCCCGACCGGCCCCCCGTCGGCGCTGCACCCGCCCCGCTCCTGCCGCCCGCGCCAGCGCCGGACGCCGCTGCCAGCGGCGAGGCAGCCCCGGGTCGCCGCGATTCACACCCGGTCCACAGCTGAGCTTCACGCTGACCGGAGACCCGGTGGCACCATGCGGGCATGACAGCCCTGGCCCCCTACGAGGTGGACATGGATCCCCGCCACACCCCCGTGGACGTCGAGATCGTCGTCCCGTCTACAACGAGGCGCCCAACTGGCCGAGCGCATCATGGCGCTGCGCACCTTCCTCGACGAGTCCTTCCCGTTCCGGGCCCTGGTCACCGATCGTCGACAATGCCAGCACCGACGACACGTATGCGGTGGCCGCCGCGCTGACTGACGCCATGCCGGGAGTGGCGGCCTTGCATCTGACCCGAAGGGCCGGGGCTTCGCCCTGCGCGCGGCGTGGTCGACCAGCAGCGCCCCGTCGTCGCCTACATGGACGTGGACCTGTCGACGTCGCTGGCGGCTCTGCTGCCGCTGGTGGCGCCGCTGCTCTCGGGCCATCGCGACGTGGCCATCGGCTCGCGGCTGGCCCGGGGCGCGCACGTCGTGCGCGGGCCCAAGCGCGAGCTCATCTCGCGCGCGTACAACCTGCTGCTCAGCGTGACGCTGCGCGGTCGCTTCAGCGACGCCCAGTGCGGCTTCAAGGCGCTGCGACGCGATGCGGCCGAGCAGCTGCTGCCGCTCGTCGAGGACAACGAATGGTTCTTCGACACCGAGCTGCTCGTCACGGCCGAGCGGCTCGGCCTGCGCATCGGCGAGGTGCCCGGTCGACTGGGTCGACGATCCCGACTCGCGGGTCAACATCGTGTCGACCGCCACCGACGACCTGCGCGGCGTCTGGCGATGCTCGTGCGCCGGCCCAAGGGGCTGCGCCGCGCCGCGGTCGGGCGAGGTCGCGGCCGACCAGCTGCTGCGTTTCGCCGGCGTCGGCGTGATCTCGCACGCTCGGCTACCTGTTCCTCTTCGTGGCCTGGCGACCGATGCTCGGCGCGTTCGGCGCCAACGCGGTGGCCATGGCCATCGCCACGCTGTTCAACACGGCCGTGCACCGGGAGCTGCTCGCGGCGCCGAAGGGGGAGCCGCGGCGCGGCCGCATGGCGCTGCGTCACCGGTTGCTCTACCTGGTGAGCCTGGCCTTCACCACGCTCGGCCTGCTCGTGGCGCAGTGGGTCGCCCCGCGCTCGCTGCTGGCCGAGCTGGTCGCGCATGACGGTGGCCAACGCGGTCGCCGCAGTCTTCCGCTTCTGCGTGCTGCGGGCCTGGGTCTTCCGCCCGCGCGTCGTGCCGACCGCGCACGCCCTGGAGGTCGTCCCGATGACGGACTTCACGCCCGCCCCGGTGCCCGCATCGCGCTGCTCGATCCGCCGATCGCCCCGCTCGACCGGCGACACGGCGCCGAGTCGCTGCCTCCGACGTCCCGGCCGGTGGCCCGGCCGGCGCCCGGCGGCCCGCCGGTCCGGCGTGTGCCCGCTTCTTCCGGGGCAAGGAGAGCGACGCGGCCTGGGTCCGCCCCGCTCTGCTCGTGCTTCTCGTTGCCACGGCCTTCCTGTACCTGTGGGATCTCGGCGCCAGCGGCTGGGCCAACTCCTTCTACTCGGCCGCCGTGCAGGCCGGCACGAAGAGCTGGAAGGCCTTCTTCTTCGGCTCGTCGGACTCGTCGAACTTCATCACCGTCGACAAGCCGCCGGCCTTCCTGTGGCCGATGGAGATCTCGGCCCGCATCTTCGGCTTGAACTCGTGGAGCATGCTCGTGCCGCAGGCGCTCGAGGGGGTCGCCACCGTGGCGCTGGTCTACTCTCCGTACGGCGCTGGTTCAGCGCGCAGGCCGCGCTCCTCGGTGGCGCCGTCGTGGCGCTCACCCCGGTGGCCGCGATGATGTTCCGCTACAACAACCCCGACGCGATGCTGGCCTTGCTGCTCACCGGCCGCGACCTACGCCACCATCCGCGGCCTGGAGCGGGCGCAGACCAAGTGGCTCGTCCTGGCCGGCGCACTCGTCGGCTTCGGCTTCATCACCAAGATGATGCAGGCGTTCCTGATGCTCCCGGTGATGGCCGTGGTCTACCTGCTGGCCGCGCCGACCGGCTGGTGGCGCCGGGTCTGGCAGGTCGTGCCTCATGGGCGTCTCGGTGCTGGTCGCCGCCGGCTGGTGGGTGGCCGCCGTCGCGCTCACCCCGGCGGCGGACCGACCCTACATCGGCGGGTCGCAGGACAACAGCATCCTCAACCTCATCTTCGGGTACAACGGCTTCGGCCGGCTCACCGGCAACGAGGCGGGAGCGTCGGGCGGGGCGTCGGCGGCCGGGCGGCGGTGCATCCATGTGGGGCCCGACCGGGTTGGACCCGCCTCTTCAACTCCGAGTTCGGCAACATGATGTCGTGGCTGCTGCCTGGCGCGCTGGTGATGGGCGCGGTGCTCTTGCTGTTCACCCTCCGCAACCGCCGCACCGACCGCGAGCGCGCCGCGCTGCTGCTGTGGGGCGGATCGCTCGTTGTCATCGGGCTCACCATCAGCCTGGCCCAGGGGATCATCCACCCCTACTACACGGTCGCCATGGCTCCGCCGCTCGGCGCGCTGGTCGGCATCGCGACGATGGGCTTGTGGGAGCGCCGAGACCGCTGGACCGCTCGTCTCGGCCTGGCCGCCGCCCTGGCCGTGACGGTGTGGTGGAGCTACGAGCTCCTCGGCCGCACCTCTGACTGGTTCCCCGCGCTGCGACCGTTCGTCGCCGTGGCGGGAGCGCTCGGCGTGGTGGCGATCCTCGTCCTTCCCCTCCTGCGCTCGGTGCCGAAACTGGCCGTCGCTCTCGTCTCGGTGCTCGGGCTCGGCGCCGCTCTCGCCGCACCGCTGTTCTCGACCGTGGCCACCGCGGCCACCCCGCACCAGGGCGCCATCCCCTCGGTCACCCCGACGCCGTCGGCGGCTTCGGCGGTCCCGGAGGGCCCGGCGGTGGCTTCGCCGGCGGCGGCTTCCGCCGAGCTTTCGGCGGCGGCTTCCCCGGCGGTGGCGCCACCGGCGGACCGTTCGCTCGGCGCGGCGGGACCGGCAACGGCGGCTTCCCGGTCGGTGGCTTTCCGGGACGGCACCGGCGGACGGACCGGCACCGGCGCAGGGACCGGCACCGGCGGCGGGACCGCCTCACCCTTCGGCGGCGGTTTCCGCCGAGCCTTCGGGGGCGCCGGCGGGCGGAGCGGGCGGGTTCTTGAACGCGAGCTCCTCCAATCCGGCCCTGACGCGGCTGCTCAAGACCGACGCCAGCCGGTACACCTGGGTGGCGGCGACGGTGAACTCCAACTCCGCTGCGGGCTACCAGCTGGCGAGCGACGAGCCCGTGATGGCGATCGGAGGCTTCAACGGGACGGACCCGGCGCCGACGCTGGCCCAGTTCGAGCGCTACGTGGCCGAGGGCAAGATCCACTACTACATCGCCGGAGGCGGCGGTGGCTTCGGAGGGGATCGGAGACGGAGGCAGCGACGACGCCACGCAGATCACCTCGTGGGTCGAGTCGCACTTCACCGCCGAAGACGGTGGGCGGGGTCACCGTGTACGACCTGACCTCGGCGCGTACCCCGGCCAACGCGGCGGGGTGACGAGCGCTCGTCAGTCGAGGAGCGCGCGGTAGATGTCGAACGTCGCCGCGTCGAAGGCGATGAAACGGACGAGGGACACGTCGGTGTCCGCCGCGCCGACGGTTGTCACGGCGACGGCGGCGGCCAGCTCCGGGGGATAGCCGTACACTCCGGTCGAGATGGCCGGAAAGGCGACGGAGGCGGCTCCCACCTCGTCGGCCACCGCGAGGGAGTGGCGGTAGCAGCCGGCGAGCGTCTCGGGCTCGCCCTCCCGACCACCGCGCCACACCGGTCCGACCGTGTGGATGATGTACGGCGCGTGCAGGGCGAAGCCCGGGGTCACCACGGCCTCACCGGGCGGGCAGCCGCCGAGAGCCCGGCAGGCTGCCCGCAGGCGTTCGTAGCCCGCGGCGCGGTGGATGGCGCCGTCGACGCCCCCGCCGCCACGCAGACCACTGTTCGCCGCGTTGACCACGGCGTCGACCCGCTCGGCGGTGATGTCGCCGTGGGCGGCTTCGAGGCGGGGCGCCACCTCGTCAGGCCTCCGCTGGCAAGGGTCTGGTCTCCGATGGCACGCGTCAGCCCTTGGACCGCACGGGATCAGCCCTGCGGGCTCGTCCCCGAGCTGCTCGACGTCGGAGGGACCAGCTTGAGCAACGAGACCGCGTGCGCGGTGGGCGCGGTCGTGGTCTTCTTCTCGCCCCAGTACGAGAACGTCACGGTGCCGTGGACGGCCGACGAGCCCTTGCTCTGGGACGAAGTGGGGTTCGTCACCTCTTCCAGCGCGAGCGCCGTACCACTCGCGGGCACATAGAGGACCTGGCGCTCTGACTGGCCGCTCTCGGTCGGTACGGTGCCGCGGATCCCTACGGCTCGCTGTCCGTTGATCTTGGTGCTCGGCGCGTAGGAGTACGGACCTTGCATCTGGAGCTCGCTCGCTACGTCCTTGTCGAGCAGACCGGCGACGAGCGTTTCCAAGGAGGTGTTCGAGGTCGGGAAGGACAACCAGCGGCCGGCGTACTTGGACGACTGGGCGGACGTGAGCCCGATCACGTTGTGGAGCGCGGCCTTGTTCGCGTTGACGTATCCAGTGGGCCCGGCGCGGACGGCCTTCACGTGCTCGACGACCGATCCATGCTTGACCGTGATCGTCTGCGCGCCCGAGGTGGATCCGGTGTCGCCGACGACCTTGATGGTGGTGCCCGATTCGGTGGCGATGGATTGGAAGTGGACGCCTTGGCCGCGAGCGGCCTTGATCGCGGCGGCGTACACGGTCGCGGCAGAAGGTTTGCTGCTGGTGGTCGTGGAGGAGCTCGTTGTCGTGGAGGTGGTGGTCGCCAGGGGCGTGCTCGCCCCGGCGGGAGCGGCGGCGAGCGTGGGCAGCACGAACGCCGCCACCGGAAGCACGACGGCTGTGGCTACGGCTGTGGCTGCGGTTGCGACCGTGGTTGCGGTCGCGTGGCGGCGAGTTGATCTGCGCGGCATGATCTTCCTTCTGTTAGATCCCGGCGGCCTTCTGGTGAGATCCCGACGTCGGACGGGGGGCGGTGCGGAAAGCACGTCCGGGACGACCCGGTCTCAGGCGGTGGCCCATGCTGTCCGAGCGGCCGGAGTGGGGTTCCAGACATCCTCTCACGGGCACCCGAGGAAGTTCCGGCGCGCCCGGGCCGGGGCGGCCCGACCGTTCTCCCTCGGCTCTCCCTCGGCGCCGCCGGCCGGGGCAAGGATCGGGCAAGGACCGGGGCAAGTCGGGCAAGGGGTCCGCGGCCGGCGAACACATGTTCGTTATAGTCGGATCCGTCGCCCCGGCGAGGTCGTCACAACCCCGCCGTAGGGTCACGAGCAGGTGACGAGCAGCGTCACGAGCAGGTGACGAGCAGGTCGCAGGTCGGGTCGGTCAGGACAGCGGGAGACAAAGGAGAGGACAGGATGGCCGAAACGGATCGGGACAAGGCGCTCGACGCCGCGCTGGGTCAGATCGTGAAGCAGTTCGGCAAGGGGTCGATC
This sequence comes from uncultured Acidimicrobiaceae bacterium, assembly GCA_963767195.1. Taxonomy (GTDB): domain Bacteria; phylum Actinomycetota; class Acidimicrobiia; order Acidimicrobiales; family RAAP-2; genus Bog-473. Next base: position 122,258 of record CAVYDA010000009.1, read on the forward strand.
ATGCGTATGGGCGACAAGGTGAGCATGAACATCGAGTCGATCCCCACCGGTGCGCTCTCGCTGGACCTCGCCCTCGGCATCGGCGGACTGCCCCGCGGCCGCATCGTCGAGGTGTACGGGCCCGAGTCCTCGGGGAAGTCGACCCTCGCCATGCACGTGGTGGCCGAGGCCCAACGCAACGGGGGCATCTGCGCCTATATCGACGCCGAGCACGCCATGGATCCCGTCTACGCCCGCGCCATCGGCGTCAACGTCGACGACCTGCTGATCTCGCAGCCCGACACCGGTGAGCAGGCGCTCGAGATCGCCGACATGCTGATCCGATCGGGCGCGCTCGACGTGCTCGTGATCGACTCGGTCGCTGCGCTCACACCGCGGGCCGAGATCGAGGGCGAGATGGGCGACACCCATGTCGGCCTGCAGGCCCGCCTCATGTCCCAGGCCCTGCGCAAGCTGACCGGGACCCTGTCCAAGTCGAGCACCATCGCCATCTTCATCAACCAGCTGCGGGAGAAGATAGGTGTCATGTGGGGCTCACCCGAGACCACCCCCGGTGGCCGAGCCCTCAAGTTCTATTCCTCCATCCGCCTCGACATCCGACGCATCGAGGCGATCAAGGACGGCACCGAGGTGATCGGGAACCGCACCCGGGTCAAGGTGGCCAAGAACAAGTGCTCGGCGCCGTTCAAGCAGGCCGAGTTCGACATCATGTACGGCAAGGGGATCAGCCGCGAAGGATCGCTTCTCGATGTCGCCCTCGACCTCGGCTTCGTGAAGAAGTCGGGCGCGTGGTTCACCTACGAGGGCGAGCAGCTGGGACAGGGCCGCGAGAACGTGAAGACCTTCCTCTCGGAGAACCCGCAGCTGATGGCCGAGATCGACGAGCGTGTGCGCGACTGCCTGGCTCCGAAGGAGGATCCGGCAGTGGACGCGGGTGACGTCCATCCCGACGACCTCCCCATTTCGCTGGACAGCTGAACAGGTCGCCTCCCACGGCACCGAAGGCTCCGGACCGGTCACTGCACGGGTGACCTGTCCGGAGCGCTTCGCGTTTCGGCCCAGATCCGTCCTTGTGCCCTTCGAGGGCACCACCGGCCGCCCGCAGCACCAGCAACAATGGTGCGATGCCGAATCAGGGGTGGAAGCAGCGCGCCTACCGTCTGCTGGACCGGCTCCCCACGGTGCCGCACCGCTATCTCCCGCCGAAGCAATCAGTGCGCCTGGCCTACAACCTGATCCTCGACCGCGAGCCGGACTCCGCCGGGGGAGATGAGTACACGGCCCGGCTGGAGAACGGCGAGCTGTCTCGCCACGGCGTGGCCGAGGCCCTGGTCCACTCCGAGGAGTCGCGCCGACGCGTGCCCATCCGCGACGTCCTGCTGTCCATGCACGTGAGCCGGTGCGAGTTCGTCGCCGGGCTGCCGCGGGCCTCGCGCATCCTCGACCTGGGCGGCACCCACCAGGGCTTTGCCGACGGGGCCCTGGTGCATCTCGGCTATCCCTATCCCTTCGAGCGTCTCGTCGTGGTCGACCTCCCCGCCGGGGAGCGCCACGCCATCTACCGTGGCGGTTCGAACGGCGCGACTGTGCAGAGCGAGCTCGGCCCGGTGGAGTTCGCCTTCCACTCCATGGTCGATCTCGGCCGCTATCCGGACGGCTCGTTCGACCTCGTCTATAGCGGGCAGTCGATTGAGCACGTGAGCGAAGAGGACGGCGACGCCGTCGTGAGCGAAGCCTTCCGGGTGCTCGCGCCCGGAGGCTGGTTCTGCCTCGACACGCCCAACGGGCCGGTGTGGCGGCTCCGCTCGGCCGCGCTCATGAACGACGACCACGAGGTCGAGTACGGCGCGGGCGAGCTCGTGGCCAAGCTCTCGGCGGCCGGCTTCGAGGTCACCGAGTGCAAAGGGCTCAACCTCATGCGTCGAGGCGTGGCGGAGGGTGTCTTCGACGAAGCCGAGGCGAGCGCTCACCCCGGCGTCTACGCGGCGGCCGAGGACTGCCTGTTGCTCGCCGTGGTGGCCCGGAAGACCGGAGGCGGTTGACGGCTACGGCTACGGGGTCGTGCTCGCGATGATGCTGGACGGCACGAGCTCGACCCAGGTCTGACCGGCCTGGAGAGGGATGACCTGTCCGGCCGCGTTCACGAACTGCGTCGGCGAGGCGAGGGTGGAGCGGTGCCAGGTGGCGGCGAAGGCCTCGCCGTTCCGGTAGATCTCGGCCGTCCCGCTGGCGTTGGGATAGAGGTCGGCTTGCACCTCGAGCCCGCCCTCGGAGTTCTCGAGCCAGGGGCCGTAGCTGATCTGCACGTATTGCACGACCACGTTCGCCGCGGCGTTCTGCACGCCGTTCTGGAGGTTGTCCGGGGTCGTGGCGTTGTAGAACCGCAGGAAGGTCTTGGTCGCCGCGTTGTACTTCCAGGTCACGTTGGAGCTGCCCGAGAAGTTGATGTTGACGGTCGACACCGGTGACCCGCCGGCAGGGATCGCCACGGAGTACGGGAACAGCGGCTGGGGAGGCGTCCTCATCGTCGGGTGGGTGCCGTAGACCAGAGCCGTCGAGGTGTAGTCGGAATCGGGCGGCACGTGGCCCGGCGGGTGGATCATGAGGGCACCGTTGTCCCCGATGTCCACGTTGACGATGGGGGAGGCGTTGATGTTGGCGATGACCGGGTTGATGCCGCCGACGTGGGCCTCGAGTGGGTTGCCGAGCTGGCCGAGGATGCCGATGTCGATGTTGCGGGCCGAGCGCACCGGCCCGATGAGCGCCGCGTCCTGGCACTGGAAGACGGCGGCGTACCTGGTGATACCGCCCTCGACGGGTTCCTCGAAGACGATGTCCGCCTTGTCCAAGCCCGACTGGGGGCGGCCAGCCGGGTAGTTGTCGATCTTGACGGCCATGGCCGGACGCTGGGGGACGGTTCCGCCGGGTGCGGGTTGGCCGGTCAGCGGGCACACCGGTGGCGGGGCGGTCGTCGTCGTCGTGGTCGGCTTCGGCTTGGGCTGCGGTGGTGCCGCGTCGGTGTGGGCACCTGAGGAGCAGGCTGAGAGCAGGATCCCGGCGAGTCCGGCGGCCATCGCCACCCAGGCGACCGGCCGGCCCGCGCGGGTGCGGAGATGGTTGGGGTTCGTCATGAGATGGGGACGATGGTAGAGGCGCGGGAGCTGAATTTGGCGTCAAGCCCGCCGTAGGGCGGCGTCAAGCGGAGGCGGTCCCGGCGGCGGAGGCGGCTGAGGCGGCGGCTCCGCTGTAGACGTTGCGCCAGTTTCCGCTCGAGCTGCCGTACGTGGTCGCGGGACCCAAACCGAAGCGGCCGTACAGGTTCTCCATGGCCCGGCGAAAGACGTCGGACACGCCGGGCCATGGTCCGGGCACGACGTTGGGCGGGATGATCCCTGTGGTCGAGAGCTGCGCCACGAAGGAAGCCGAGCCGCTGGCCAGGACTCCGCCGCCATTGCCCGGAGCGGTGTAATAGGTCAGGTCGGACCAGTTGGCCTGGCCCGGGACCGGCGAGTGAGCGAGGACGTCGATGTTGGACGGGCCCGGGAGCGACGGCACGTAGCGGTCGTACTCGCCCAGGATCACCTTGGGCAAGGTCTGGCCGTCGCTCAGGTTGCAGCCGTCGAAGAACCACGAGGACGAGTCGGTCACCACCATGTCGGCCACGGCCCTGACCGACTGGTACATCGCTCCGATGAGCTCGGATTCGGGCTCATCGAGGGGCGCCTGGTTCCAGTCGACCGTCGTGAGCGACGGTTGCTCCAGAGCGAGCGGGTCCTCGGCGGCGTCCTTGTAGCAGACCTGGAGGCGATGCGGACCGACGGAGGTCTGGTCCAACCGGATCTGCCGGTAGCAGGCGTTGGCGCCGAGGAACGCGAAGTTCATCCCCTCGGCGAGGGCACTCGACGCGCCGTCGCGCATGGGTCGGGACCAGTACTCGTCGTGTCCCAGGCTGAAGAGGCAGCGGTGGCGCGCCAGACGTTCCGGGTGAGCGTGGAGGTCGACGTCGGTCCAGTAGGTCAGGTCGAGCCCGAGACTCTCCAGGTGAAAGAGCAGAGGCAGCTCGTTGCCGACGAAATCGGCCGCGCCCGAGGCCCAGGTCTGCGGGTAGGGACGGTCGTAGGACACGGCTCGTGCCCGTGTGGCGAAGGCCTGACCACCCGTCGACGGTCGGGCCGAAGTAGAGGCTGTAGTTGCCCCAGAGGTTGTAGGCCTGCCAGGTCGTGACCGAGTTCTGGAACACGAACGACGCCCGGGACGCGTCGTTGCGGACGGTGAGCGGGACGAATTGCTCCTGCCCGACGTCGTTCACCAGCTTGAGCAGGTAGCAGCCGGGAGGCCAGTGCTCGGTGATCCCAACGGTGAGCGTGGGCGACCACGGGCAGCTGACCGTGCCGAGACTGCTCACTTCGGGAGCGCGCTGGGCACCCGCGGCCACCATGTCGCTCTGCCAGACCAGACGGCCGCCGAGTCCCTGGTAGTACCCCATGCGGTATGCCTGCACCTGCACGGCGCGGCCCGTCGTGTTGACGAAGATCGCGACATCGTCGCCGCGGGCTGCGCTCACCTGGCCGGCGAAGCCCTCGAGGGCGTGCTCGGGCTGGTTCACGTTGCAGATCCAGTCGAGCGTCCCGCGCTTCTTGTTCTCGGCGATGAGCCAGGGCGCGGTGGGCACCATGACGCCGCTCGCCAGCGCCGAGTCGACCACGAGCGGGCCGGAGGGTTCGCCCCGACGCTTGGCCCACGCCGGGACTTTGGGGGTGGAGCCGTGCGGGGGTCCCGCGACGGCGCCGACAGCACCCACGGCCGAGAGCTGCAGGAAGCGCCGGCGACTCAGTCCGTCGCCCGCCGTGTCGCCCGCCGTGTCGCCGCCCGCGCCGGCCACTTCGCCGCCGCCCGCGGACCGGTTCAACACAAGAGAAGTGTACGCCACCAGGGCTTCGTTCCCCCTGGCGGCGACCCCCTACGATGCCCGCGTGAGCTGGGCCCGGTCGCTTCCCACCCCCCTGCGCCGCGGCGCGGCGCGGCTGGTCCACGCCGGATGGGACGCGGCCTGCGAGCTGGGGGCGATCGGCCCGGCCGACCCCCGTGGCCGGCGCTTCGGGCGCATGGGGGAGAGGGCGTGTCTCCTGTTCCCCCAGGGCTCCATCTACAACGAGCACCTGATTCACGTCGGGACCGAGACGATCGTCGGGCCCGGCACGAGCATCACCGCCGGGATGGCACCCGGCCAGGAGATGCCGACCGATCCCGTTGTCTCCATCGGGAGCCGGTGCATCATCGGGCGGGGTTCGCACATCGTCGGGCACTGGGAGATCGTCATCGGCGACGACATCCAGACCGGCCCCTACGTCTACATCACTGACCAGAACCACACCTACGTCGACCCGGTCGAGCCGATCGGCCGGCAGTGGCCGACCGAGTCGGCGGTCCACATCGGCTCGGGCAGCTGGCTCGGCGCCAACGCCGTCATCCTCCCGGGGCGCAGCATCGGTGAGCACGTGGTGGTGGCCGCCGGGGCGGTGGTACGAGGCGACGTCCCCGATCGCTGCGTCGTGGCCGGCGTCCCGGCACGCGTCGTGCGCCGGTGGGTGGAAGGGGCGGGCTGGGTCGACGTCAACGACCACGCGACGCCGTGAACGCCCGCGGGGTGCCGTTGCCCCATCTGGTGAGGGTGAGCGGCCAGGACGGACCGGGCATCGCCGAGCGCCTGTTCGCGGCTCTCGGCGGGTGCGGCGTCGACGTCGACGACGTCGAGCAGGTCCGCGTGCACGGCCGCCTGTTGCTGTGCGTCGAGGTGGAGGTGGTACCTGAGCGCGTGCGCACTCTGCGCGAGGCGGTGACGCGGCAGCTCGGCGGCACCGGCGTCGACGTGGCGATTGAGCCGCTCTCGGAGGCGGACACCGCGAGAGAGGACGAGCGGCATCTGGTCACTGTCCTGGCACCCGAGATCGACGCGGCGACCTTGGCGGGCGTCACGGGATGCATCGCACGCCACGGTGGCAACATCGAGCGGATCCTCCGGCTCTCGGCGTACCCCGTGCACTCCTACGAGCTCGCGGTGGCGGGGGCCGATCTCGAAGCCTTGCGGCGCGACCTCGCCGGCGAGGCGGTGCGGCGAGAGGTGGACATCGCGGTGCAGGCCGCGGGGTTGCACCGGCGGGCCAAGCACCTGATCGTGATGGACGCGGACTCGACCCTGCTACAGGGCGAGGTCGTCGACCTGCTGGCCGAGCGCCGGGGCTGCGGCACCGAAGTGGCCGCCGTCACCGCGGCCGCCATGTCGGGCGACCTCGACTTCGCCGACGCGCTGCGCCAGCGGGTGCGACTGCTGGCCGGCCTGACGCAGGCCGACCTCGACGCGGTGCGCGAAGCGGTCCCCCTCGCGCCGGGCGCCCGTACGCTGGTACGCACTCTCAAGCGACTCGGCTATGAACTCGCGGTGGTGAGCGGTGGTTTCACCCAGGTGATGGAGGCGATCGTGAACGACGTCGGGATCGACCACCTGGCGGCGAACGAGCTCGTCATGGCGGACGGGGTCGTCACCGGCGAGTTGGCGGGCGACCTGGTGGACCGGGCCGGGAAGGCGGCGGCCCTGAAGCGCTTCGCGCGGGCGGCTGGAGTGCCGTTGGCTCGCACCGTGGCGGTGGGCGACGGTGCGAACGACCTCGACATGCTGGCGGTGGCCGGGCTGGGCATCGCCTTCAACGCCAAGCCGCTCGTACGCCGTGCGGCCGACACCGCGTTGAGCGTGCCCTACCTCGACGCCATCTTGTTCCTGCTGGGGATCTCCCGGAGCGAGATTGAGCAGGCCGACCGTCAGGACGGGACTCGGGTCTGAATGGACCGATCGCCCCCAAGCGCCGACCGCGAGGCGTCGCCGCCCCTTGCCCAGGGCGAGCAGGGCCGCGAGGCTGACAACCTGGGCCGCGGCCCCTCCTGCGCGGGTGGCTCCATCTGGGCGCGTTCGTCGCCTGGCTGTTGGCCGGTCCGTTTCTCATTGCAGCCGGACCTGACGCCGCGGCCAAAGCGGCGCTCGCCGTGTACGTGGCGGGCATGCTCATCATGTTCGGCACCAGCGCCGCCTTCCATCGCATCCACTGGTCCGCGTCGGCCTGGCGCCGCATGCGCCGAGCGGACCACAGCGCGATCTTCATCGGCATCGCCGGTACGACGACGGCGGTGGCGGTGCTGGCGCTGCACGGTTGGGCGGAATGGTTGGTGCTGGCCATGGTGTGGGCCGGCGCCGCAGCGGGCATCGCGCTGCGCCAGCTCTGGTTGGACGCACCGCAGTGGGTGGTCGCTGTTCCCTACGTGGTGGTCGGGTGGTGTCCGGCGGTCGTGGCACCCCAGATCTGGGAGAGCCTCGGAGCGAGCGGGTTCATACTGATATTGGTGGCGGGAGCCGCGTACACCGCGGGAGCGGTCGTCTACGCCCGCAAGCGCCCGGACCCGTGGCCCGCGGTGTTCGGCTTCCACGAGGTCTTCCACGCCTGCACCCTGGTGGGCGCGGCGCTGTTCGCCTACGTGGTGGCCTTCGTGGCGCTCCCGCGATACTGACGAACGCTCGGCTCCGGGAGGCTCGCCCCTGGAACGCTCAGGTCCGGAGGCTCAGCGCGGCCCCATGGCGGCGGCGTATTCGATCAGAGGTGCGAGCGACTCGACCTCGGTCCGCACGTCCCGGGCCGAGCCGGCTCGGATACGGAGCACGACCTCCTCGATACCGAGCACGCGCGAAGTGCTCGAGCTTCGGCACGCTGGCGATGGTGCCGAAGGGGACCACGTCCAGACGGTCCGGGTCGCGCCCGGCCGCTTCGGCCAGCCGGCGCAGGCGCGGCAGGGCCTCGGTGAGACCGCCGCCACCGATCGGGATCCATCCGTCCGCCATCTCGGCCACCATGGCCAGGACGGTTTCGCTCGCGCCTCCACCGATCAGGGTGCGCACCCGTGGCTGCTGCATCGGTTTGGGCCACGACCAGGTCGGGCCGAAGTCCACGAACTCGCCGTGGAACTCTGCCTGCTCGTTCGACCAGATGGCCTCGGCGGCCGCGAGGTGCTCGCGGGCGACGTCTCGGCGCCGACCGAAGTTGACCCCGTGATCCTCCGCCTCGGTCCGGTTCCACCCGAAACCGACACCGAGCGTGACGCGCCCGTTCGAGAGGTGGTCGAGCGTGGCCACCTGCTTGGCCAGCAAGACCGGATCGTGCTGGGCGACGAGCAGGATCCCGGTGCCGAGCCCGATCCTCTCGGTGACCGAGGCGGCCGTGGCCAGCGCCACGAGCGGGTCGAGGCAGCGCTTGTAGTCGTCGAGGCGCACTCCCTCGACGAGGGCGGGGGGGACGTCCTCGCGCACCGGCAGATGGGTGTGTTCGGGCAGCCAGAGCGAGTCGAAGCCGAGCTCCTCCACCATCGCCGCCAGCTCGGCGGGTGCCAGGTCGAGGTCGGTGAGCGCGGCGGTGAGGCCGAGCCGCACGGTCAGGCCGGCGTGCCCTTGGCGGCGAACTCGGCCAGGGTGCCCGACTTCGCCGCTCCACCGAGGATCTCGCCGAACCGCGCTGCTCCCGGCGGTTCGCCTCCAGGACGGCGTCGTGCCGCGCCGCCCGCATGAGGGAGACGGCGGCGCGGGTGGCCGGGCGCGGGTCGAACGCGATCCGCGAGGCCAGCGCAATGGTCTCGTCGAGCACCGCGCCGGGCTCGCTCACCGTGAGCGCCAACCCGAGCTCGACCAGCTCGGCCGCCCCGACCCAGTCGGAGGTGAGCAGCACGCGTGCCGCGCGCTGCCATCCCATGACGGAGGGGAAGAGGAGGCTGCTGGCGGCCTCGGGCGGCACACCGAGCTCGGTGAAGGGCACGCGCAGCCGGGCGGTGCGGTCGACCAGCACGAGGTCGCAATGTCCGAGAATGGTGAAGCCCAGCCCTACCGCCACGCCGTTGACGGCGGCCAGGAGCGGGACCGATATGCCGGTGAGCAGGTCGAGCAAACCCATGAAGCCGCGGCCCAGACCCGTGCCCGCTCCCCCGACGGCCGCGCCGGTGGCGAGGGCGGCCATCTCGGCCAGGTCGGCGCCCGAGGTGAAGGCGCTGCCGCGCCCGGTGAGCACGACGGCTCGCACCACCTCGTCCTCGTCCGCGGCGCGCAAGGCGGAATTCACGTCCTCGTACATGGCGGTGTCGAAGGCGTTGCGCACCTCGGGCCGGGCGAAGGCCAGGACCCGCACACCGGGTGCGGCGTCCTCGACCTCAATGCGGCTCATCGGCTTCTCCTCTCGCCTGCCGACGTCGGACCGCCGTCGCTCTGGTTCATCGACCTCCGATCGCCTTCACGCCCCGTGGACCAGGGACGCCCGCGACCCTAGTGGGCACCGAACTCGTGACCCGGGTGCGACCGGGCGCGCGGTCGTCGCACGGGGTGTGCGTGACACGGGCATCACGGCGCACATCGGCGGGCCCCCCCGGAGGCCGACGCCGACGTCGGTAAGCTGACGTTCCGAGTTCGCACTTGGACCGCCGGTCGAGCGGTCGAGGAGGGTCGAGGTGGAGGAAGGCTCCGAACGCGGTCCGACGCGAGTCCGGGTCCGAGCGCGGATCCTCCTCCGCCGCGCTCATGGAGGAGCGACGGGCCAAGCGCGACGGGCTGCGCCGCCGCGGTCTCGACCCGTACCCGTTGCGCTTCGACCGGACCGACACTGCGGCGCAGCTCCACGAGCGCTACGCCGACCTCGGTCCGGATACCCGGACGGGGGCAGAGGTGAGCGTGGCGGGCCGGGTGGCGAGCATCCGGGGTCACGGCAAGTTGGTCTTCGCCACGTTGCAGGACGTGAGCGGCGGTATCCAGCTCCTGATGAGCGCGGCCAACCTCGGCGAGGATGCCACGGCCGTCCGCGACGCCCTCGATCTGGGGGACTGGGTCGGGGCGACGGGCGAGGTGGTGACGAGCCGCCGGGGTGAGCTCTCGGTCGACGTCGTCGCGTTGTCCATGCTGTCCAAGGCCATCCGGCCCCTGCCCGACAAGTGGCATGGCCTGAGCGACGAGGACATGCGGTACCGCCAGCGCGAGGTCGACCTGCTGGCCAACGCGGACTCGCCGGCGCGTCTTCGACATCCGCTTCAAGACGCTCGCCTCGCTGCGGTCTTCGATGGCCGAGGAAGGGTTCGTCGAGGTCGAGACGCCGGTTCTCCAGAGCCTGGCCGGCGGCGCTATCGCCAGACCGTTCCGGACGCACTCGAACGCGCTCGACATCGACCTGAGCCTGCGCATCGCACCCGAGCTCTTTCTCAAGCGCCTCGTGGTCGGCGGTTACGAACGCGTCTTCGAGATCTCGCGCAACTTCCGCAACGAGGGCATCGACACTCGACACAGCCCCGAGTTCACGACGCTCGAGGCGTACCAGGCTTTCGGCGACGTGCACGACGGCATGGACCTGACCGAGCGCGTCATGGTCGCTGCCGCCCGGTCGGCGGCCGGGCGCCTCACGTTCACCGTCGGCGACCGCAAGGTCGACCTGACCCCGCCGTGGCCGCGCCACGAGCTGCTCGACCTGTTGGAGGAGACCGTCGGGCACCGGCTCCACCCGACCGACGACGTCGAGAGCGTCCGGGCGGTGTGCGACGCCCACGGCGTGCCGTACCTCCAGGAGTGGGGGTCGGGGAAGCTCATCTTCGAGCTCTACGACACGGTGCTCCAGCCTCGGGTCGCGGACCCGGAGTTCATCTGCGGCTTCCCCGTCGAGGTGAGCCCGCTGGCGCGGCACCGGCCGGACGACCCCACCATGGCCGACCGCTTCCAGCTGGTCGTGGACGGACGGGAGCTGGCCAACGGCTACAGCGAGCTGAACGTGCCCGAGGAGCAGGAGGAGCGTTTCCTGGCGTCGACCGCCGCGGCGGCGGCAGGCGACCTCGAGGCGCATCCAGCCGACCGAGCCTTCGTCCGCGCGCTCGAATACGGCCTGCCCCCGACGTCGGGCATCGGCATTGGTATCGACCGGCTCGTCGATGCTGGTGGCCGAGGTGACGTCCATCCGCGACGTGATCCTCTTCCCGCTGCTCCGGCCCGAAGCGCCGGGCTGAGCGCCAAGAGCGCTCACTCTCCGTAGGGCGGGAAAGACCGCGAGAGTTGCGCCACGAGCGCCTTCCGTTCGGCCGCTCCGAATGGTCCCGGCGCCCGCAGCGTCCGGCCCAGCGCGGCGGGCCACGTGACGAGGACGCCGCCGAAGGAGAAGGGCCGAGCCGACGGCGGCCAACGAGCGCCGGTGAAGCACAGCGAGACCCGCACCGGCACGCCGCGAGCGAGCGAGCGCTCCACCCGGGCGCGTTGGCGCTCGGCCGCAGCAACGAGCGGACCCGCGTCGCGCCCGGCCACGAAGAGGCCCGACCTCAGGCCCAACACGCCCGTGCGATGCCGTTCGATCCGGCCACGGTAGTGCTTGGTGTCGATCACCCAGACGCCTGACGGGACGACGACGAGGTGGTCGATGTTGGCCCGCGTCCCGGGTACCGACCGGTCGTGGAGGGCCCGTCCGGAGGCGCCGACCGCGTGATCGATCATCCGTCCCACGTGTTGTTCGCCCTCCCGCCCCTCGAGCCCAGGCTTCGGTGGAGGCCCTCGGTCCAGTCAGGAGGCCGATGATCGGCGCGAGCAAACCGAAGCGGTCCCGCCTCCGGGCCTCGTCCACGGCCCGGCGCTTCTCGTACTCGGCCCAAGCTGACAGCCCCGGCTGCCCGACGGCAGGCTCTATCTCCTCCTCCTCCTCGTCCCCCTCCATCCGCCGCATCGGCCTCGCCACCTACCCCGGACTCCCGCCCTTCCCGTCCAACCTCGCGGCCGGATGCTGAACAAATCGCCATCTACTCGAGGAGAACGGTCCCGTCCGGTCAGCGTTGCGCCCCAGCGTTCGTCAGGTGGTCGAGAAGCGGTACTCCGCGCTCCTCACCGAGAGCAGCACGTTCCCGTCCGCCACCGACTACAACGAGACACCCCGGGGCGACGCGCCATAGTGGGGTGCCCCTCGGCGCCCTTGCCGAACCGGGGCGATCGTACGAACCCGATGTGAAGAGGAGGCAGCCCGCATGCCCGCACCCGAAGAGGCCATGACGACCGGCAACGTCATGATCACCGGCCACGCCGGCGCTGAGGTCAACGCTTACCAGCAGTCCCCGCCGGCGACGCACGCCGGGGCGGGGTGATCGTGATCCACCATCTTCCCGGCTGGGACTGGGGCACCAAGGAGATCACGCGCCGGTTCGCGGCGCACGGCTACAACGCCCTGTGCCCCAACCTCTACGCGCGCCAGGGGCTAAATCAGGATCCCGACGACGCCGCGGCGGCCACCCGCGAGGCGGGTGGCGTTCCCGACGAGCAATTCGTGGGCGACGCCCGGGCGGCTCTCGAAGCGTTGCGCGCCCTTCCGACGAGCAACGGCAAGGTTGGTGTCATCGGTTACTGCTCGGGCGGGCGGCACGCCTTCCTCACCGCGGTGAGCTTGCCCGTCGACGCTGCGGTCGACTGTTACGGCGCGTTCGTGGTCGGCACCCCGCCGGAGGGCTTCCCGCTCAAGGTCGGCCCGTTGGTCGGCCGCGCCTCGGAGCTCAACTGTCCGCTGCTCGGCCTCTTCGGCAACGACGACGTGTTCCCCAACCCCGAGCAGGTCGACGAGCTCGAGGCGGCCCTCAAGAACGTGGGCAAGGACTACGAGTTCCACCGCTACAACGGCGCGGGTCATGCGTTCTTCTCGGTCGACCGCACCGCGTACCGCCCCGAGGCCGCGGTCGACGGCTGGCAGCGCATCTTCGACTTCTTCGGCGCACACCTGGGGTCCTGACCATGTGCTCCTACCTCACCGTGCGCACCGACGTCGACGGCAGCGCCAAGGGGGCGCAAGGCTGGTTCCGCGTCACCTCGGCCAACGTCTACTTCGACCACCCCTTCCACGCGACCTTCGACCACACGCTCAACATCGACTTCGCCGACCCGGCCCGGGGGCCCGCGGCGCGCGTGGCCGTGGAGCTCAGCGCCGACTCGGCACGTCGCCTCGTGGCCAGCATCGTCGAGGCGCTCGACGCTGCGGGAGCCGCCGCCTTGTGACGGCCTCCACCGGACCGGCGGCCGGCGTCCACCTTCCCTGGGCCCGGGTGCCGGTCGCGGTGCGGGCGTGGGCGGCCGGTCTCGGCGGCGGCGAACCCGACGCCGTGCGCGACCTGCCCGGCGGGTTCTCTCCGGGGGCGACGTCCATCCTCGATTGGCCGGAGCGTGCCGTCTTCGTCAAGGCGGTCGGTCCCGAGCTCAACCCCGACTCGCCGGGTATGCACCGGCGCGAAGCGGTGGTGTCGGCCGCGCTGCCGCGTTCGTCCCGGCTGCCGCGCCTCGTCGACACCTACGACGACGGTGACTGGGTGGCGCTGGCCTTCGATGCGGTCGACGGCCGCCCGCCCCGCCACCCCTGGGTCGAGGACGAGCTCGGCGCGGTGGTCGACGCGCTCTCGGCCATGCACGACGAGCTGACCCCGAGCCCAGCGCCGTCTCTCGAACCGCTCGCCGTCTACGAGCGCCGGAACTTCGGGGGTTGGGCCGTGCTCGCCGCCGAGGACCAGTCTTACCCGGGCCTCGGTCCGTGGGCCCAGGCGCACCTGGCCGAGCTCGCCGAACTGGAGTCCGACTGGGCCGCCGCATGTGAGGGCGCGACCCTCGTGCACGGCGACGTGCGGTCCGACAACGTACTGCTCACGGGCGACGGCGTCGTCTTCGTGGACTGGCCTCACGGCGCCGTGGGCAACCCGGCCTTCGACCTCGTGTGCTGGGCGCCCTCGGTGGTGCTCGAAGGGGGACCAGTGCCCGAGGAGCTGCTCTCGCGACACGAACCGTCGCGTCGCAGCGAGCCCGACTGCGGTGACCGCCCTGCTCGCCGCGGTGAGCGGCTATTTCGTGTCGCACTCGCTCCTCCCCGATCCTCCCGGTCTCCCCACCATCCGACCGTTCCAGGCGGCGCAGGGGGAGGTGGCCCTGGCCTGGCTGCGTCGAAGACAGCGTTGGAGCTGAGCGGCAACCGGTAGGTTCAGGTCCCATGCGCTTCGGACTCCAGATCCCCAACTTCAATCCGGGCCAGTCGCCCGGCGACCTCTTCGACGAGCGTGGTGGCGAGGGCGACCGCGGCCGAGGAGACGGGCTACGAGTCGGTCTGGGTGATGGACCACTTCTACCAACTGCCCCCGATGGGCGGGCCGAGCCAGCCGATGCTGGACAGCTACACGCTGCTCGGCGCGCTGGCGGCGCGGACCGAACGGGTGCGCCTCGGCGCCATGGTGACCGGAGTCACCTACCGCAACCCCGCTCACCTGGCCAAGATCGTGACCACCCTCGACATCATCAGCGCGGGGCGGGCGATCCTCGGCATCGGCGGCGCCTGGTACGACGTCGAGCACGACGGGCTGGGCTTCGAGTTCCCGCCTGTCGGCGAGCGGCTCGACCGGCTGGAGGAGGCACTGCAGATCTGCCGGGCCATGTTCACCGAAGATGCGCCCAGCTTCGAAGGGCGCCACTATCGGATCCGACGAGGCGCGCAACGAGCCGCGGCCGGTCCAGCCCGGGGGGCCACCGATCCTCGTGGGAGGCGGCGGCGAAAAGCGGACGCTCAAGCTGGTGGCCCAGTACGCCGATCTGTGCAATGTCTTTGGTGACGTCCCGACCGTCGCCCACAAGGTGGAGGTCCTGCGCGGGCACTGCGCCGACGTCGGGCGCGACCCGGCCGAGGTCACGGTGAGCAGGTTGAGCACGCTCGTGCTCACGGCCAACGCCGACGAGACGGCGGCCACGAAGGACTTCCTGCGGCAGGTGACCGGCGAGGAGCCCTCCAGCTCCGACGTCGGCACGCTCGACGAGCTGGCGACCCGCATGGACGAGCTGGCCAGCGGCGGGCGTCGACTACTGCATCTTCAACATGCCGACGGGGACGCCGGACACGGTCCGCCAGGTCGGTCGGGCCCTGATCGGTCCCTGACCGCGGCGGAAGCGAGACCTCAGCGGCGAGCCGATGCCGTCTGAGGGGTGATTGCCTGTTTCAGTTGCGACAGCGAAGCCTCGAGCTCGGCCTCACGGCGCCGGCGGGCCACGTCGGCCGCGGCCAACTGCTCCCCGGTCGGGTGCTCGCCGCCCGAGTGCATGAGGCGGTCGGCCTCGACGGCGAAGGAGAGTCCCCGCAGGCTCTCGGCGCTGCGGTTGCACAACGTTCCTTCCGACTCGTCGACGGCCGAAACGGCGAGCTGCTCGAGCGCGCCCGCCGCCTCTTCGACCTGCGCCGTCACACTGGCCCGTCGTTGGGCGTCGTCCGATGGGGCCTGCGAGAGGACGAGGTCACGGGCCAGCTCGGCCGCCGCGACGGCCGCCCGAGCCGAGCGCCGCCATTCGGCCTCCCGGCCTTGGCGCCGCGAGCGGGCGATGAGCAGTGCCGCGAGGATGGCCAACGCGACGATCACGATGGCCAGCACGATCCACCCCCACGGGACCGAGCTCGACGAGGACGATGTCGGCGCGGTCGTCGTCGTCGTCGTCGGGTGGCTTGTAGTCGTGGGGTGGCTGGTCGTCGTCGGTTGTGTGGTCGTCGTCACCTCGGTGGTGGTCGTCGTGGGGGGAGGGGCCGTCGTCGTGGTGGTCGGGGCCGTCGTCGGGGTCGTCGTCGTCGGGGTCGTCGGGGCGGTCGTCGTCGTCGGGTCGTCGGGGTTGTTGTTCGGATTCGGATCGAACGGCGACGGCGGCGCGGCGATCACCGCGGCGGACGCCCCCGAGCTGAGCGCGCCACTCCACGACATGGCGACGGCCGGCGCCAGAGCCAGGGCGATGGTCAGGAGTGCCGTCGCTCGTCGTCCGGTTCGGGTTCGCATCGGGAGAAGCCTAGAGAAAAGCCGGCTGCCAGGGAAAACGGGAGACTCCGGGCCGAGAATTTCGCCACTTGCGTTCGTCCGGCCACTCTCGCCCGGGTTTGGACTGCGGCCCGTCCGGGACGGTAACCCGCCGCAGCTTCGTTCCGGCGACAGGTGACGTCGGTGAACGCGGACTCGACGTCGCCCGAATGCGGGCTAGACGTATATTTCATCCGTGTCAGCACCGTTGCCGAGCGGGCTCGGGTGCGCTCACCCTGGGGTCGGGCGGTGACGGTCTCGTCGGCCAATTCGCCCTTCCCGGTGGAGGTCGGGCCGGACCAACGGCGCCAGCTGACGGTCGTCTTCACCGACCTGGCGGGCTCCACCGCGCTGGCGTCGGCCATGGACCCCGAGGACTGGCGCGAAGTGCTCGACGCGTACCAGCACCGCATCGCCTCCGTCGTCCGGGCCCACGGCGGCATGGTGTCGCAGTTCCAGGGTGACGGGGCCGTGGTCTACTTCGGGTATCCCATCGCGGTCGAGTCGGCCAGCGCGCGACGCGGTGGACGCCGGGTTGGAGGTCGCGGCGTCGGTGGCGAAGCTCACCCGCGAGCTCCCGCCCGAGCTCGGGCTGACCGACCTGCAGGCCCGCGTGGGCATCCACACCGGCGAGGTCGTGGTCGCCTCCGTGACCGCCGGGGGAAACGATCGGCCGCCCGACGTGTGGGGTCAGGTGCCGCATCTCGCCTCGCGCCTGCAGTCGACGGGCCAGCCGGGCCAGGTGGTAATCAGTGGTGACACGGCGGAGCTCGTCCGCGGCTACTTCGACCTCGAGTCTCTCGGGTTGCTCTCGCTCAACGGCATCCCCAAGCCGATGCCGGTCTACGTCGTCCTGCGCCGCCGCGCCGCACGCCACCGCTTGGAGGCGAAACCGCTCACCGAGTTCGTGCGTCGTCCCCTCACCGCGGAGTGGCTCGAGGAGCAGTGGGCCCGCGTGGCGGAGCCGGGCGCCACGGGCCGGCTCGCGCTCCTCTCCGGAGAGCCGGGCATCGGCAAGTCGCGCCAGGTGCTCGAGTTCGCCCGGGACCTCGAGGGGAGGGGGTACCCGGTGCGGACCGTCTACTGCAGCCGCCGCGAGTCACTGAGCCCTTTGCATCCCTTCGACGCCGTCATGGGCGAGACCCCGGCCACGCCGCTCGAGGCGGCGACGTGGGCCGAGGAGCTGGCGGCCACCGGGCCTGCGCTGCTCGTCGTGGAGGACGGCCACTGGGCTGACCCGAGCACGGTGGAGGCGGCTCAACTGGTGGCCCGGGGCAAGCGCCCGATGCTCGTGCTGATGACGAGCCGGCCCGAGCTCACCGAGGACTCGAACCTTCGGCTCGACGCGCACCACGCCATCGGTGGGCTGAGCCCCGAGGCGGCGCTCGACCTCTTGGGACGGCTGCCTGAATCGTCTGATCTCAACCCCGACACCCGCCTGGCCCTCGTGGCGCGGGCTGAGGGGGTGCCGCTGTTCCTCGAGGAGCTGGTGCGCTCCGTGGCCGAGCGCGAGCCTGACCCGGCGGCGCCGATGCCCAGCTCCATCACCGAGGTGATCGTGGCCCGGCTCGACCGTCTCGGCGAGGCCAAACAGGTGGCGCAGTCGGCCTCGGTGATCGGGCGCTCCTTCGAGCGGCCCGTCCTGGTGGCGGTGTCGGGCATGGACGAGGACCGCCTCGATGCGAATCTGGACAGCCTGATCGACCACGCCATCGTGGAGCAGATCGACGAACAGGCCGAGGTGCTGCAGTTCCGCCACGCCCTGTTCCACGAGGCGTCCTACCGCTCGGTCATGCGTCCGGACCGGGTGCGCATTCACGGGGCAGTCGGGAGCATGTACCTGGGGAGCGGGCTGGCCGGGACCCGGCCCGAGATCGCCGCCTACCATCTCGGCGCGGCCGGCCGGGCCGACGAGGCGGTGCCGCTGTGGCAGCAGGCGGGCCGCAACGCCCGCAAGAACGCGCGATTCCGGGAGGCAGCCGGACACGAGCGCGAGGTGCTGCGACTCCTGCCCCGGCTGCCCGAAGCCGAGCGCGACCGGACGGAGCTCAAGACCCGGAGTCGCCTCGTGATCTGCCTGACCGCGGTCGACCAGGCCCACCCGGAGACCCTGACCGAGTCCGAGCGGGTGGAGGAGTTGGCGCGCCAGCTTGGGGACCGAGGGGCGCTGCTCCGCAATTACATGGTGCTCGTGCCCTGGTGGCAGGCCAGCGCGGCCTACGACGAGATCAGCGAGATCCTCGTGCGGGCGCGCGACGAGGCCGAGGCACTCGGTGAGGAGTGGTTCCTCCACGTCATCGCCATGTTCGAAGCCACCGTGCGGATCTGGCAGGGCGAGGTGGCCGAGGGCCTCGAGCGCATCGCGTGTCGCGTTCGCCGAGACCGGCCTGCCGCTGGAGGAGAGCCTGGCCACGCTGCCGTCAATGCAGTCGGTGGAGCTCCTCGCCCTCGTCGCTCCCCGGGTCGCCGCCGCGCTCGCGTGCTGGCTGACCGGAGAGTTGGCGCTCGCCCGGCAGGTGGCGGAGGACAGCGCTGGCGTTCGCCCGCGAGCGTGCCGTGCCCCAGGCGGTGGCGGTGGTCGCGGTCACGTTCGCCGTGATGGCCCAGCTGGACGGCGACCGGGACACGGTGGTCCGGCTCTGCCGCGAGGCGTGGGACCTGTCGGACGAGGTGAGCACGCGGCAGTGGCGGCAGTGGGCGCGCTCGCTCCTGTGGTGGGCGGGTGCAGGCGACGAGGAGCCCGAGGTACCCGGGCCGTTGCTGCGGCCCTACTTCCTCGTGGCCCTGGCCGATGACCGGAGCGTCGAACCGGACCGGGCCTTCGCGCTGCTGGCCGACGCTGCAGAGACCATGGACGGTTCGGGCGAGCGGTTCTGCGAATCCGCTCTCCTGCGCGTGCGGGGGAGCCTGTGGGCACGCTTGGGTCGCGGCGCGGCCGCGGCCGGCGACTACGCGGCGGCCGTCGCGGTCGCCGACACGCAGGGCGCGCGCATGCTGGAGCTCCGCGCGCTGACCGAGTGGGCGCAACTCGAAGCCTCCCCGCCGCACGTGCGGCGCGACCTCGAGGCCCTCGTGGCCGAGCTCGGCGCCGCCGGGCCCAACCTGAGCCTGGACGCGGCACGCGCCGCCCTCGCGACGCCGTGACGCCCCCCGTCTTCGACGACGCGTTCCTCGACAGCCTCCGCAGCGTGGGGGACCCCGACGCGGACCGAGTCGTGGCGGGGCTGTTCGGCGGCAGCGGCGACGCCTCGGCCGCCTTCCGCGCCCTCGTCGTGCACCAGCGCGAGCAGACGGACCCCAAGCTGGCGGAGTATCTCGCCCGTCACGACGAGCCGCCGGATTGGGCCAAGCCTGAGGGCGTCGCGAAAGGTCAGGAGTGTTTTGCCCGCTGGGGTGCCCACGTGTTCACCGCTCTCTACGCCGCCGCACTGCCCTCGGCCTACGCCTGCTGGCGCGGCGTGCACGTCCTCGGCTTGACAGCGCGGCTCGAGACGGACGCCAAGCGGCGGCTCAACGAGACGGCCCAGTTCCACCTCGATGTGATGGAGCCCAGAGGGCTCGAATACGGCGCCCGCGGGTACATCGACGTGCGCCATGTTCGCCTCATGCACGCGGCGGTGCGCTGGCTCATCCTCAACGACCCGCGGGCCCGTGCGGAGTGGGACCCCGCGTGGGGCACGCCCGTCAACCAGGAGGACCTGCTCGAGACGCTTCTCACCTTCACCGAGGTCGTGTTCGAGGTGTTCGACCGTACGGGCGTCGTCTATACCGAAGAGGAAGCCGACCAGTACCTTCTCGCCTGGTCGCTCGTGGGTTACCTCATGGGCGTGCGCCCCGACATGCTGCCGCTGACCCGGGACGTGACGCGCCGGCTCATGCCCGAAGTCCGCCGGCGCCAGTTCGGTCCGAGCGAGGCCGGGAAGGCTCTGACCGCGGCCCTGCTCGACCAGGGGCGCGCCCTCTGCCCGCCCGGGCTGCGCGGCATGCCCGCAACGACGGTGCGCTTCTACGTGGGCGACGTGACGGCGGACTATCTCGGGGTGCCACCCTCGGACTGGACCAAGGTGCTCTTCCACCCGCTGGCCGACGTGACCCGGCGCGTGTCGCTCGACCGGCTGCACCGGCGCTTCCTGGCCGGGCTCTCCAACCACATCGGCTTCGGCATGCTGGCGCTCGCCGTGCGCGCCGAGCGTTACGGCAACCGACCGGCGTTCGAAGTGCCGACGTCGCTCGCGACGCGCTGGAACTTCCAGCCGCCGACCGGCCGGCAGGCGGGCAGTCAGTAAGGGCCGCCGGGCTTCTCGCCGCGATTCAGGACGGCCACCTGCTCGTCGGTGAAGGGCGGCTCGAAGAGGTCGGCTTGGCGCTGGCGCGAGCGGAACAGATTGACGATGAAGTTCATCCGCTCGTGTACGTCGGCCCAGTCGTGTGCGCCCGACGGCGCGCCGGTTCCTCTCGTCTTGTCCCATGCTGCGACCGTGGCGGCCACGTCGGCATCGGTCAGTTCTTTCAGCGCCGGCGGGAACATCCCGGTGGGAAGCGGTGGGACGTTCTCGCGCAGGTCGAAGATCTCCCCCTTCGTCACCAGCTGCATGATGGTCTCGGTCAGGGCCGTATCCCACGCCTTGTCCATGGCTTGGCAGACCTCGTCGGTCACCCCGTTGAGCAACCGACGCGCCTCCCCGGTCGGCACGTGAACGAGGACCTCGTCGTCGATCATCTTCTTGATCGTGTCGCTGACGGCGGCGTTCAGGGCCTCCGCGAGCTTCGGTTGCAGGCGCTGCTGTTCGTGCGCGACGGCGAGCACATTGGCTCGCAGTACGGTTGGCGCCCGCCCGCCGGCGGAGCACAGGGCGTCGACGTAGCCGCGGAAGGCGCCGGCGACGCCGCTCCCGTCCTCGGCGTCCTTCAGGGCCGCGAGCATGGGGGAGAGCGCGGCGAGCAGGGCGTCGCCGACTGGGCTCGGTCGACGACGCTCGGGCATGGAGCAAAGTGGTGAAGAGGGGCGCGAGCTCGGCGAACACGAGCAGGTTGCCGTCCGCGATCGACTTGGACACGTCGGCGGTGACGGAGTCCGCCACCTGGGCCAGATGGTCGTGCGAGAGCCGGCTGCGCACCAGGTCCACCAGCTCGTGGTTGAAGCGCGCCAGGAGGCCTCCCGACTTCTTGTCGTGCTCCTCGAAGAGCTCGCGGGCGCGCTCGGGGAGTACTTCGCCGCGGATGGTGGCGCCGGCGGTCTTCGAGGCCCAGACGGCGAAGGCGCACCAGGTGGCGTCCTCTCCGGCGCCGCCGTCGCGTAAGGCGAGGGCGAACTCGTGGTAGCGCTGCGTGATGAGGAGGTTCCGCAGGACCGGGTCGGTCGTGCCGGCGATCTCCTCCACCGACATCGGGTTCGCCGACCGCGCCACGCAACGACAGTAGTCAGCGCCGCCGACCCGGAACCGGGGACGGGCGTCTCCAGGCGCCGACGCGGCTACCCTCGCCCACGAAGGAGGCTCGCATGCATCTCGACGTCCACGTCCCGCGCTTCACCTGGCCGGGGGCCCCGGAATCGATCGGGCCCACCTGGGCCTCGCTGGCCCGAACCGCCGAGGCGATCGGGGTGCGCACCGCTCTCGGTGATGGACCACTGGTTCCAGATGGAGCGCATGTGGCCGGCCGAGGAGCCGATGCTCGAGGGGTACACCACCCTCGCGTTCGCGGCGGCGAAGACGGAGCGGCTGCGCTTCCGGCTCCTCGTCGGAGGGGTGACCTATCGCCACCCGGGGCTCCTGGCCAAGACCGTGACGACCCTCGACGTGCTGTCGGGCGGGCGGGCGGAGTTGGGCCTGGGGGCGGCCTGGTACGAGCGCGAGCACCTCGGACTCGGAGTGCCCTTCCCGCCGCTGCGCGAGCGCTACGAGCGGTTGGATGAAACGCTCCGGATCTGCCTCCAGATGTGGAGCGACGACAACGGACCCTTCGAGGGGGCGCACTTCCGGCTGGCGGAGACGCTGTGCTCGCCGAGGCCGGTCAGCCGGCCGCGGCCCGCGCATCCTCATCGGCGGCGGTGGGGAGCGCAAGACACTGCGGCTCGTGGCGCAGTACGCGGACGCCTGCAACTTCATCGGTGACGCCTCCACCGTGGCCCACAAGGTGGCTGTCCTGCGCGGTCACTGCGATGCGGTCGGCCGGGATCCCGCTGACATTGAGGTGACCGCGCTGGCCCACGTCCCCGAGGACGCGGGTACGGACGCCATCGTGCGGGAGGTTGAAGCCCTGGCGGCGGTGGGCGCCGACACCGTCGTGGCGCGCTCGACCGGTTCTGACCCGTCGCGCTGGCTCGAGGAGACGTGGGGCCCGGTCGTGCCGCGCCTGGCCGGCATCGGACGGGGCTGAACTTTCGGGGTCGCACGTCGCCAGGCAGGAACGGAGCTCGGGGTGTCGCACGTCGAAGGGAAGGTCGCGGTCGTCACCGGCGCCGCCGGGGGTTTCGGCCAGCTGACGTCACGGATGCTGTCGGAGCGCGGCGCGACGGTCGTCGGATTCGACGTGCGTGACGACGGGGGCTGCCGGATGGTCGACGTCACGGACCAAATGGCCGTCCAGGCCGCGGTCGACCGGGTCGTCGCAGAGCACGGCCGGATCGACATCCTCGTGAACAACGCGGGCGTGATGCCCCTGGCGTTCCTGGCCGATCACGAGCGGGCGGCCGAGGCCTGGGACCGCTGCATCGACATCAACCTGAAGGGCGTCCTGCACGGGATTTACGCCGTCTACGACCACATGGTGCGTCAGGGCAGCGGTCACATTGTGAACATCGCCTCGATTTACGGGAACTACGGCGTCGCCGGCGCCGCCGTCTACGCCGCCACGAAGGCAGCCGTCATCACCCTGACCAACGCCCTGCGTGTCGAGGCGCAGGGGAAGATCAAGGTCACCGTGGTGCGGCCAAGCGCTGTCCCGGGTACGGGCCTGTCGGCCGGCATCATCGACCTGGCCGCGGCGATGCCGCTGGCCGGCCACAACGTCGAACGCATGACCAGCCGTTTCGGCGCCCTGGACGCGACCATGCAGGACCCCGACGACGTCCGGTACTGGGTGATTACGCCCGAGGAGCCCGCCGCTCAGATCGTCTACGCCATTGACCAGCCCGCCGGTCTCGTCATCTCAGACATCACGATCCGGGCGACGGGTGAGGATTTTGTTTTCTGATCGCCGGCGACGTCGCCGCCGCCGCCGCCGTCAGTCGGCCAACGGGAAGGCGATGTCGCAGATGAGATCGTCGGGTTCGAGGTCCTCGGGTTCGGCCACGTAGACCTCCCGGCAGGAGAGCCGGTTGCCAGGACGGGCGCGGGCCTCCGGCGAGCAGGCGACGGCGTCGTAGGCGGCCAGGATGGCCGGATAGTCCCATTGCCTCTTGGTGATGGTGGTGTACGCCTCGTCGTGCGCTGGTTCGGTACGGATCCCGATGAGATCGGTGGGCTGGACGCCATCGGGACACCCCAGGGCGGCTTCGAGCGGTCCGTCGTTCTCGTCGCTCACGATCCCATGGAAGATGAGCATGAACGGAACCGTCCTCTCGGTGCCGTCGAGGTGGTCGGTGAATGCGGCTTTGGCGGCCCGCACGAAGGCATCCGTCTCGGAGGCGTGGAGCCGGCGCTGGATAGACATGACGCGAGACGCCGGGACGTGGCGGGTGTGGATCGTGAACATCGGGTCGGCTCCTTGCTCGAGGGTGGCTTGGGCGTGGCGGATGAGAAGCTTCTGGTCAGAGACACGACGGTCGAGACGCGCGCTCGCAAGCTCGAGGCGCTGGACAGCCGTGGGCACGTCCTCGACGGCGTCGTCGAGGACCGGTCCGATTTCAGCGAGGCTCAAGCCCGCGGCGCGCAGAAGTCCGATCAACTGGCCTCTCCGAACCTGGTGGCCGGCATAGCGCCGGTACCCGGTCAACGGATCGACCGTCTTCGGACGCAGGAGGCCCACGCGGTCGTAGAGCCGGAGTGCTTTCGGCGTCAGCCGCGTTTGGCGCGCGAAGTCACCGATCGACATGCACGGGGATACGTCATCGCCCACGGCATGATCCTGCCGCCTGACCCAGGGTCAGAGTCAAGCTGGGTTCGCTCAGACGTCTGGCGCGAGTTGCGTGGTCGCGCGGGCTGCTAGGTCGGTGCGGTCCCCGGGGTGACTGGTGGGCTCCACTGCAAGCTTGGATCGTGCATCGCGATCGCTGTGTCGAGGAGCATGAGCTCGGGATCGGGGTCGAGGCCGCGCTCGCCGAGCTGACCCCGCCAGATCTGGTACGCCTCCAAGGCATCAGCCTGCTGGCCCGAGCGAAAGAGAGCGAGCATCAGCTGCCGCCGGCGACGCGGACGGTGGGGTTCGGCCTCGACGGCCGCCTTGAGATCAGGGACAAGGTCCTCGTGGTGCCCTAGCAGGAGGCGACCTTCGAACAGGTCTTCCTCGGCGTTCGCCCTGCGCCCCAGGAGCCTGGTCACGTCTGCCGCAGCAATGGTCCCGTCGCTGAGGTCCGCCAGGGGCTCCCCCGCCAAAGCTCGAGCGCCCGGCCCAGCCATGCGACCGCCGCACCGGGATGGCCCGAGCCCAGCAAGGCATTGCCACGCGCGCAATAGCGCTCGAACCGGTAGAGGTCGACGCAGTCCTTCGGCATGGTGAGGCGGTAGCCCTGCATCGCCACGAACTCAATGGATCCTTCAGGCAGCCTTTTCTTGTTCAGGCTGATGTAGTTCTTCGTCGACTGTCTCGCGTTCGCGGGCTCGTTCTCTCCCCATGCCGCCGATTCGAGGTCGGCGGTCGAGACCACGGCACCGACTCGTAGCGCAAGCAACGTCAGCACGGCCCGCTCCTTCGGAGAGCCGATGTGCATCACTTCGTTTGACACGCTCAGTCGCAGCGGGCCGAGGATGTCGATGGCGACCTTGGTCCGTCTCGCCCGGGCGAGGTTGCGCGTGTCGAGTGAGGCCTGGTCCTCTACCACCCAGGGTCGCAACTGCTCGGCGTCGAGGTGTTCGATGGTGAGCGTGCACCAGGTGCCGACATGGACGTGGTCTCCGTCACGAAGCGGCACGGGTTGGTTCGGCGGCACTGGGTCCTCGTCGCGATTGACGAAGGTCCCGTTGGTCGACTCTTGGTCCACCAGCGCCCAGTCCCCTTCGGGCTGGCGCATCAGCACGGCGTGGCGGGCAGAAACAGATGGGTCCCCGAGGATGCGGAACAGGTCGATCTCCGGTTCGATGCCCCTGGCCTTGCTGCGCCGTCCGATGCGGGCGTGGTCGCCCACCAGCAGAATCCTCCTCCTGGTCCCCTTCTCGGGGAACGGCGGGAGTTCGTCGTCCTCGGCCTCGGCCTCGTTCTGCTCGTAGAACTCGCGGTCGGTCCACACCACGATCTCCCAGACCTGTTGCTCCCACGGCGCATCGCCGTCGGGTGCTGCGACAACGTACCCGCAGGCGCACTCCTCCGCGGCTCGGAGGGGCGCCGCGCAATTCGGACAAACGCTCTGCACGATCTGGCCCGCGGCGTTCTCCGCCACGACTGGCTGGCCACAGACACCGCAAAAGTCCGGCGCGTCGGAGACATGCCCCTCGGGGCAGACCGAGGTCACGCGGGTCGGTTCCGAACGGCGCTCAACGGAGCCTTACTCCGCCGATTTGGCTGCGGAGCCGGAACCCGAAGTGGGCGTGGGCAATCGAGGTTCATGGACCCCTACGCCACCCTAGGAATCATTGGTGTCTCCCGGGTCTCGACGGCTGCGAGACGTACGTGTGGATCGGGTCTCGTTGATCATCACGTCGATCTCTTCGACCTTGGACTTGAGCTTCACCCGGCCCGTTGGCGCGTCGATGATATCGACGACCCTCGAAACCCGGTCCACGACGTCCGAGTTGCCCATCTCGGTGGCGAGCTGGACCGCCCTTCCCCACCGGTCGGTCGCCCTGCTGTCGTCTTCCTCCCGAATGGCGTCGACCGCATCCTGGATCACCTCAGCCAGCTCCGCCTGGCCGAGCGCCTCGGCAACGCGTTTGTTCATGTGGGTCGACTTGGCCGCGTCGTCCGTCCATTCCGCCTTCACGAGGCCTTGTCCCGCCTCTTCGCCGTCGACCAGGAGCATCACACGAGCGGCCAGTCTCTCTTCGTCGGCCACAGGGACACGCACGGAAAGGTAGTAGTCGCGGGATTCGTCTGCCCAGGCCCCGGTGGCATAGTCCGCCCGGAGCGGATCCACTTCGACCCGGTTGTCCGTCAGCTCCAGGGGAGGGTCCATCTGCTTGAGGACGAGGACCTGTCCTCCCTGAGGCGTCCAGACTCGCAGCGCCACCTCGGCGACCCGCCGGCTCAACGAATCCTGGAGCATCTGGGAGAAATCGGCCGCCAGGCCGTCGGGTGACGCGACGATGTCGTAGGTTCCCACGAGCGCCGTCGCGACGGAGCGGAGCTCGGCCACGCTCCAATCCTTGCCGACACCGCGGCAGTCGCACTGGAAGCTGCCCTTCGCGTCCCCCAACCTGCGTTCGAAGTCTTCGGGCTCTTCTGATTCGTTCTTCCCGTCTGTGAGCAGGATGGCGTGCCGGATGCCCGGTTCGTCCCGCAGCAGCGTGGCCGCGAGCTCTATCCACGTTCCGATGGCGGTCCCCCCGCCGGCCTCGAGCTTCTTGACCGCCGCCTTGGCGGCCGATCGCGTCTCGGGCGAGGAGACGGCGAGGGGCGGCTGGGGCGGGTAGACCACATGTGCCGCGTGGTTCCCGCCGATCAAGGCGAACTGCACGCCGTCGGGCAGGCAATCAACCGCCACTCCCGTGGCCTGCTTTGCGGCGAGGAGTTTCGGCCCCTTCATGGAACCCGAGGTGTCGACGACGACCAGCTCGGCCCGCCGGCTTTCGCCTTCTTGGACAGGGGTGTCGGTCCCGCCTCCCGACGCGGTCACAGTCACGACGGCGTTCAGATTCTCCGCTCCCCTGGGAAGGTATGGGTTGTAGAAGCACTCGATCTGGAAATCAGTCATGAGGCGCCCGCTCCTCGGTGCTTCTCGTCCCCACCGGGTTCGGCGGTGATCCGCCGGGTACGAGAGGAAGTACTGCGACGGTGATGTTGTCCTGGCCACCGGCGTCGAGTGCCGCCTGCGTGAGGTGGCCGGCTATCTCGACGGGTCGGGCTGGGCCCACCTCGGCGGCGATTTCGCGCAGCCGCTCGGGATCGTCGAAGTAGTTCCACAGCCCGTCGCTGCAGAGGAGCAGCAGCCCTGGCTCAACCACCTCCAAAGTCGTCACGGCGGGCTCCACGGAGTCGGCGCCGTTCCCGATCCACCGGGTGATCGTCTGCGCGTCAGGGTGGGCCAGTGCCACCTCGGCGGAATTCCCCTCCGCGATCATGGTCTGGGCGAACGTATCGTCGACGGTCAGAACGCGGCTGTCCCCCGTAGAGCTCAACCAGTAGGCGCGGCTGTCGCCGATGTTGGCGACTGTGACGGACTCGTGCGTGGCGAGCGCCACCACCATGGTGGTCGATGGCGCCAGGTCGGGGTCGGGCTCTTCCTCGCCGATCTCGCAGACAACGCGCTGGGCCTCGGCGAAGGCCCGCCCAAGCCGATCCCGGAGCGATTCGCGGCTCGGCCACCGCGGGGCGTGCAGCACGGGCTCGAGGACGGCCAACGCAGCCGCCGAGGCCTCTTGTGCTGCCCGGTCAGCCAGGGAGGTCGACGCGACACCGTCACAGACAGCTATTGCGGCACGGCCGCCGGCGGTAGCGATGGCGACCGCGTCCTCGTTGCGGTGGCGACGGCCCCCGCGATCGGTTACGGCGCCGACCGTTCCAACGTCGTACTCGGCTCGATCGTGAGCGTCCGCCTGCTCGACGAGCCGGGACTCTTCACCCATCGAGACCGGGCTGCCACAGACCTCGCAGAAGCGCTCGTCCTCGAAGAGAGCCGCTTGGCACTGTCTGCACGCACCCACCTTGGTCTCGGCGGCGGCGCTCATCGGAGTTCTTCCATCGTCGCCTCGCTCATGTCCTCGTGCGGGGCCGGGATTCGTTCGCCCGGTCGACCAGCTTCCAGCGTCCAGCGTCCGTGTCCGCCAACTTGGCCAGCATCCGGTATGTGCGCTCGAGGGCGGTTCGCTGACCGGTTTCGTCGAGCGCGGCGCCTGCCAGCTTGACCTCCTCGTTGGGTGTCACGCGACCGTCGAGCAACATCGCGAGCGCCTGCGTGTGAAGGTCCAACAGAAGCGGCAGCCGGACCGAGCTGTCGATGGTGAGCTCGCCAAGCGTCCGCGACGTCGACGTGAGGTCGATCAAGGTCGGCGGCGACTCCTCGTCTCCCCCACACTGGGCCCGGCATAAGGCGACCTGGGCCACGACGTACGAGCTCGATGCCGCGTTGGACGGCTTGAAGCGCCCTAACCGCTCCGTCACGGTCGCCCAGCGCGGCCTGGACGCGGGCCAGCCCGAAACTGGCGCTGGCGTAGCCCGGATCGGTCGCCGAGACGAGCGTGTAGTACCCGGAGGCCCGCTCGAGGTGCATTCGTCGGGCGTCGGCATCGTCGTTCTCCGCAGCTGGGCTGGTGTCGACGGTCGCAAGCCGCTCGTGACAGACACCCATGGCCAGCCGGGGAGCCAGCTCTCCGGGCAGCTGGGCGGCCACTGCGGTGAAGTAGTTCAGGCCGTCGTCTGGTCGCCCTTCGGCCAGATGGAGAACGCCCCGCCACCATGCCGCCCTCCAGCCGGCCGACCGCGCCTCGGAGGAGTCGAGTTCATGGGCCGCGACGTCGAACGCTCCTTCGTCGATGGCCGTCCGCGCCAAGTTGAGCGCCAGCTCTGGAGAGCGCGCCGTCGTCTGGAGCAGGCCGCGCCGCTGATCCGGAGCGAGGAGTGCGATGGTGGCCAGGATGCCTGCGGCAGGGTCCGAATGGTCGACCGTCGGTATCGGCAAGAACTGCCAGCGGCAATCGGCGGTGTCCGCGCCGAGCTCGGCACTGAACTCCGCGCTGGGTGCCGGTTTGGGGTCTTCACCGTCAATGGCGCGCACCTGGCGCAGGACGCCCACGAGTTGGGCCGCCATCTCGCCGGCTGACTGGAAGCGCTGGACCGGGTCGGCCGCCGTGGCCTTCACCATGAAGTGGTAGAAGGACTCGTAACGACGGAACGCGGGCGCATCCTCGGGGGTTGGGAGGCGGGTGGCGTACCGCCTCTCGTCCTGATACCCGGGGATGTCGATGCTCAGGACAGCCAAGGTGCGCGCCACGGTGTAGAGATCCGAGGACACCGAGGCCCCGTGAGCGTTGACCTCAGGTGCCTGATAGCCGACCGTTCCGTAGAGGTCGCTGTCCGGATCGTCGATGTGCCGCACCCCTCCGAGGTCGATGAGCGTGAGCTGCTCCTCGGTCTGGATCACGTTGTCCGGTTTGAAGTCGCAGTAGAGGAATCCGCGCCGGTGGAGATAACCGAAGGCGGGGAGTACCTCGAGCACGTACGCAATCGCCCACGCGACGGGTAGCGGGGTTCCCTCCACCTCGCGGTAGCGGTTCCGCAGCACTCGTAGGGACTCGCCCCCCACGTACTCCATGACGATGTAGCCCGCTCCGTCGTGTTCGACGAAGTTGTGAATCTTGACGATGTTGGGGTGTACCACCTGCGCCAGGAACCGTCGCTCCGTAATGGCCGCCGTCATCGCCGCATCGTCGTTCGAGTCGAGAAGTCCTTTCAAGACGACCCACAGGTCTTCCACATTGCGGTTCTGGGCCAGATAGACCCACCCCAGCCCGCCGTGAGCGATGCATCCTGCGACCTCGTACTGGCCGCCGACGAGGTCACCGGGACTCAGCTTCGGTGTGAACGAGTACGGCTTGCCGCACCCTGGACAGAAGCCCTCGGTACGCGCTGGGCGACCGGGGTGGGAGCGCCCTACCTCGAAGTCACACGAGGCGCAGAAGCGCCGATGCGTTGGGACCTCGGGATTGGCGAGAACGACCGTGCCGGGATCGCGCCTTGGCACCGACGGTATGTCCACGAGTCCGGCTCCGAGGTTGCCCCGGCCCCCGGCCGTCGCGCCGGTCGAGCTCGTGGAGCCGGCGGGCCTCTGTCCTTCGACGTTGTGCCGGATGGTGAACGTTTGCTGGGAGACGGTCGGTGAGCTCGTAGCCGGTGGTGGGCTGGAAGAGGCGGGTGTCGCCGCCGGGGAAAGATCTGGTTCGTGCGCCGGGCTGGCGACCCCCGACGCGGGCAGCCCGCAACTGTTGCAGTAGCCATCGTCGATCGTTCCACCACAGCCGGCGCAGGGGGTCGTCGCCGCGGACGACGTGCCGGTGGGCGGCGCTGAAGAAGTTGCGACGCCGTGACCCGGTTCTTTCGCGGGGGGAAACCCGCACTGGTCGCAGAACCCATCGACAATTTTCCCTGTCCCGTGGCCCGTACAGTCGGATCGCACGCAGGGCGACACCGCCGCTTCGCTCGTCAACGGTGCACCGCTTTCTCGTACGCCTCGACAACTCGTTGGGCCAGAGCCACGTCGCAGGGGGCGACGTAGAGCGCGTCGTAGGCGCTCGCATACAGGTTATGGAGTTCGAGGTTCTCGCTCAGGCCGATGGCGTGGGCCTTGGCGTTGTACGCGTCGAGTCGGCCCCGAAGCTCGTCTCGGATTCGGAGCTTCTCTGCGCCTTCAGCCTCTAGGAGGCGGAGCTGGTCGAGGAGCGACGCGGCCCGTCCAGCAAGATCGTCGGCGCTCTCGGGTTGCGGTGCCTGATCAGCGGCGGCTGCCAGTGCCGTGGTGAGCTCCTCGATGTCCCTCGGCGCCCGCGCCAAGGTCTCATAGACCGAATGCTGGAGATGCACCTTTGCCTCGTATCGCTCGACCGCCTTGCGGGATCGGTCCACCTGGTCCGGGAGCTCCGCCACGAGAGCTCTCGCCGTGTCCAAGTCGTCCCGCCGCTGCTGGCGTTCGCGTTGTGCCTCGAGCAACCGCTGCTCGGCTCGCCCGACCACCGACTCGATGTCCGCTGTCACCTCGGGTCCGAGCGACAGCGGATCCTCTCGGGCCAGTTGCTCGGCGTCAGTGAGCGCGTGACGGGCCTGGTCGAGCTCGTTCGATCGCCGGAGCCCAAGCTCACGCAGCTCGACCTCCGTCTCAGTGATCCGGTGCTCGAGCCGGTCGAAGCGGTCGGACCACTCGCCCCAGACGGCAGCGACGGATCGCACCAGCTTGGCGACCACGTCGTAGTCGGCTGACATCTTCGTCAGCGCCTGCTCAATCGTGCATTTGACGACGGGATCGGCCTCGTCGGTGAGTTGCCGCGCACTCGTCGACCTCTCCCGCGGCATCGGCACCGACGGCTCGTCCAGCAGCCGGGTGAGTAGGGAGAGGGTGGCCGCGGACACCGACCGCCGGTTGCCCCGCTCCTGGGTGATGCGCTCGAGCACCGACTCGAGCGCGAGCTGGCCCCGCCAGAGGTAGGCGTAACGCCGCGATGCGTCGGTCCACGACGCCGCCGTCGCGCCTCGCAGCGACGTCGAGGCCTCGAGCAGCCGGCGCGTGACGTCGGCGTCGAGCTCGACCAGATTGGCCCCTGTCCGCTCCAACGTGGACCGTAGGTCGGCGGTGCGACGGTCGGCCATCTCCAACCGCGGTGGGTTCATCACGTTCACCGGTAGACCGCGGGGGGCGGCGCCGGCGCGCCGCCGCCGGTGAACGGCCCGAGCGTCCGGTCGTAGATCGAAGCCCACGTCCCGTCGGCCTTCACCTGAGCGAGGATCCCGTTCACGAAGGATGTGAAGTCCGGGTGGGCCTTGCCTACGGCCATGCCGTACGGCTCGCTCGTGAACGCGGGACCCACCAACTTCGTGTTCGGGTCTTGGGCCTTCAGCCCGAGCAGGATGGCGTCATCGGTGCTGATGGCGTCGACCTGACCCTGCTGGAGCATGACGAGGCAGTCCGTCTCGTCGGGTACGGACCAGATCTCGATGCCCTTGGGCATGCCTTTCGCGACGAGGTTGTTCAGTGACGTCGAGCCGTTGGCCGCGCAAACGCGCTTTCCCCCCAAATCCTGGGGACCGGTGATGCTCGAGTTGTCGGGCACCAGGATGCGCTGTCCGGCCTCGTAGTACACGCTCGAGAAGTCGACTGACTTTTCTCGCTCGCAATTGACGGTCATGGTCTCGGCGACGATGTCGACCAGGCCCTTTTGCACGTACTGAATCCGGTCTGCGTTCGGAACAATGGTGAAGTGGATGTACTGGGGGTCGGAGGAGCCGAAGATGGCCTCGCTTACTTGGCGGAGCATGTCGACGTCGAACCCCGTGAGCTCTCCGGTGGACGGGTCTCTGTACCCCCACAGGTAGGTGCCGTCGTCGACGCCGACCTTGAGGTAGCCGCGTGCCTGGATTTGGGCCATGTAGGAACCAGGGGTCATGTGGTCGGGTGCAGGCATGGTGACTGGGGGCGCGATGCTCGCGGTCGGGTCTCCGCACGACGTGTCGAGGGCGGACGGCGGAGTCGGATGGACGATCTCAGCTCCGGCGGGCAAGACGTTGGTCGCCCTCACCACGGCGGGCTTGTCCGAGAACGCCGATCCGCAGGCGCCGAACAGGATCGAGGAGATGGCGAGAAGGAACACGGTCGTCGACGTGCGAAGCACGTGACCGCGGACCGACGGTACGGGTCGGCATCTGCTCCGGCGCGTCATCGGTACTCCCGGAGCCTTGGTCGGAGTCCAATCACTACCAGTCCGAGGGCGAGCAGTGGACCAAGGGTGACACCCCAGATCAGCCCGTCGAGATCGGCCGCCGCACCCGATGTCGTGTTGGCGAAGGTCTGCTGAGACGTCGTGATCCCTTGTCCGAGGCTCGTGTCGAGCGCGTAGGAGACCGCGGGAAGGTCGCTTGCACTGGTCCCCGAAGCGAGCGTAAGGGCACCTCCGATGTCACCCGGGTCGTCGTGGCGGATGTTGTGGTGCACTCGCTGGTACGCCGCGAACGCAGCGGAGGCATGAACGAGCTCGTGGTGCACAGCGTCGCCGGATGCCGGGATCCCCAGAGTCCTTTCAAGGGTCGAGGCTGTGACCCCGTAGTCCTTCTGGTACACGGGGTACTCATCGAGAGTGAGCAGGGTCAGCTCGTCGTCGGCTCTCGCTCGCAGGGCGAGGATCCGTGCTTGGGTGAAGGTAGTGACGGGGCGGGAGCCGTCCGCGACGGCCTGGCTCACCCCAGTGTTCTGCTTGACCAGCGCGATCGTTGCCCAGGCGCCTACCCCGACGACGACCAAGGTCGCGGCGACGAGCGCCGCGTTCCAGGTCCGGTGGAACCGCCGGCTGACGAACCGCTGGAGGAGAACAAGCGCGACCAGCAGCGCACAGATCAGCGCTGCGGCGATCCAGGGCAGAGGTGTCGACAAGGCCGCCGCCTGATCGCCGTCGAGGTGGGAGACCTCCGTCTGATAGAGGTCGACTGAGGCGGGAAGGATCGACGCTCGCATGAGATTGTTCGCTTCGGCGAGGTACGAGGCTGCGAGGGGATATGAGGCCTGGCGCTCGTTGAATTCAGCTGTCTTGACGATCCCGGAGTACAGGGGGAGATCGATGACGAGAGTACGGAGCGGTGTCGTCGCGGCCGGGTCTGAACCGGCCTGACCGGCGGCCGCCGCGACGTCGGCCGAAGCCGTGGCCAGGTCCGCCTGATATCGCTCCTCGAGGCTCACCGGCACGAGGCGCCCCTGAAGGAAGGAAGCCGCTGCCGTGGTGTCAGCATCGGACAGAGACGTGTCGATCGATTGAGCGGTCACGGCCAGTGGCTCCGCGCTCTTCCACGCCCTCGAGGTCGCATCCTGGCGCTGAACCGTGATGAACACGCCAACGATCCCGGTGGCGACGGTCAGGACAGCGACTCCCCCGACCGCGAACCTGAGCTTTGAGGGAGTCGAGCCCCGCGTCACCCTCACTCGGGTGCGCTCGACTGGCGTCGCCCGAGGCGGACTCGCCGTCACCGTCACAAGCAGCCCTCCTACAATCGCCCGCCCGACCCAGTCCTCATGTGACTCGGGTCTACCTCTCTCTCGCCCGGGCTGTGCCGCACGTTACCCGACAGAACGCCGAGAGGTCGGTGCCGTCCCGGGTCGACGGCCATCGCCCGTAAAGCACGGTAGGCGCCTCTGGTAACGGGCCGGTAAGGCGCCAGAACTTCTCAAAGGTCGACACCCAAAGCCGGGCCAAAGCGCTTATTGCGGGATTACTGCACCTCTATAGACAACAGAACGGAGATTTGAGAGAGAGAAAGGGGTAATCCGATGCAGGAAGTAACTTCGAACAGGACCGACGTATTGGAGCTTTGCGCACCGGCGTCGAACGAGTGTGGTTCAGATTCGGGGCTTCGGCTAGCGGGACTTCGTGGCGACGTTCACGAAGAGCGGGACACGGCTGAGAGGGATCCCGGACCCGGTATCGCCCAGATCCTGGCGTTGCGGGTCGGCTGCTGGCAGCCGCCGCTGTACGTCCGGGTGCCACTGCCGGCCGCCTCCTGAATGAGCCTTGTATTCCTCTAGGGATCCTGGCGAACCGAGGGGTCGGGTCGAAGGCGAAATGCTTCGGTCGACGCGATCTGAGCTCCGCCCGATCAGGAAAGGTACGAGGTGGCGAATCCCGGACTTTGCGCAATCACTCGGCGCGCTCGAGGAGTAGCCGGAACCGGAATAGTTGTCGTCGTTCCATCGCGCGTCGCTTTACCCGCTCGTTACCGGCGCTCCGTACCTTTCAAGGCGGCGCGTGGATCGCGAATACACGCGCACCAACAACGGCGAAACGATCGACTAAGTCTGCGTCCGTGCACAGCTGCTCGGCGATGCAGCGTTCGTCGATTGGTACTTACAAGGAGAGAGAAAAATGGACGGACATGAGCACCGTATCGATAAGCGGATCGGTTGGATCAGATCCATAACCGCGGGTATCTGTGGCGCAATGTTGATCCTCTTAGTCGTCGCCGCTCCGAGTGGCGCCGTCGGGCGTTTCGGCCCGCACCCGAATGGTCTTTCCAGGATGTCAGCCGGTGTGCATTCGCACGACGACCAGAGCGGCCAACCACTGACACTCGCCAACTTCCTCGTCACCGACCTCACGAGCAACGCGACAGCGGCGTACTCCTGGTCGAACGTGGCTCCCGTCTATTCGCAAAGCGACAACTGCAACACGGGCGTATTGGATCCGCTGTGCATGTCCTACGGGGACGCCTCCGGGCCAAACGGTGGAGGCTTCAACATGGTTGTGGGCGAACCGGGACTCAAGGCCGGCAGTTTCTATTCAGACATCGGCTCGATGACCGTCTCGGCTGGTGGCGCCTCCTGTGGTGAATTTTCCAACGGCGGTCCGGCAGCTGCGGACGTCGAGCTCGACCAGTACGAGTTCACCTCGGGTTCGAATCCGGTCCAAGCGGTCGCATTGCAGTTCGACTGCACAAACGCTCAGTTTGAGATCTCGGGAACCATCGCGTTCAACATCTTCCCGACGAATCCCGGAGACGGGTACTACGTGTTCGGGCAGCAGGCTGAGCTGGCGGGGTTTGGCAACGACAACTACCTGACTTACCTCGACGGTCCGTCCAACCTGAACCTGAACAAGCCCATCGTGGGCATGGCGACCACACGGGACGGCGCCGGGTATTGGATGACCGGGTCGGACGGAGGTGTCTTCGCGAACGGTGATGCCGGCTTCTATGGCTCGACGGGGAGCCTGCACCTGAACAAGCCGGTCGTGGGCATGGCCGCGACCCCCGACGGTCGGGGTTACTGGCTGGTGGCCTCTGACGGCGGGATCTTCACGTTCGGTGACGCCGGCTTCTATGGCTCGACGGGGAGTCTGCACCTGAACAAGCCGGTCGTGGGCATGGCCGCGACCCCCGACGGTCGGGGTTACTGGCTGGTGGCCTCCGACGGCGGGATCTTCACGTTCGGTGACGCCGGCTTCTATGGCTCGACGGGGAGTCTGCACCTGAACAAGCCGGTCGTGGGCATGGCCGCGACCCCCGACGGTCGGGGTTACTGGCTGGTGGCCTCCGACGGCGGGATCTTCACGTTCGGTGACGCCGGCTTCTATG
Organism: uncultured Acidimicrobiaceae bacterium; assembly: GCA_963767195.1. Lineage (GTDB taxonomy): Bacteria > Actinomycetota > Acidimicrobiia > Acidimicrobiales > RAAP-2 > Bog-473. Next base: position 158,210 of record CAVYDA010000009.1, read on the forward strand.
GCTCGACGGGGAGTCTGCACCTGAACAAGCCGGTCGTGGGCATGGCCGCGACCCCCGACGGTCGGGGTTACTGGCTGGTGGCCTCCGACGGCGGGATCTTCGCCTTCGGTTCGGCTGACTTCGAGGGCAGTCTGGGCGGGGCCGGAGTGACCGACGTCGTCGGCATGGCCGTCGGCTGAGCACGCCGGAAGGATCGCCAACGAGTGGCGGCGCAGGGGGCGGGCCCTTCGGGACCTGCCCCCTCGCTATTCGAGCGCTGCGGACTGCGCGGCTCGCGGTGTTGCCACCCGTTATCGTGCACGAGGGCCGCTAGCTCATCCGGAAGAGCAGGGGACTTTTAATCCCAAGGTGCCGGGATCGAGACCCGGGCGGCCCACCAGAAAGGCCCAGTTCACAGGCGAGTCCCGGACCTCATTGCGCTGCGACGACAACCTTCTCGAAAAGACTGACCCCGCCTTAGTTATGTCGAGAACGCCTTCCTCAAGAACCGATGGAAGTGTGGATCGAAGTCTTTCTCATCGGCTGATGCCACCTCGTCAAGCGACCACCACCGAGCGCTACGAAACTCGATCTCGTCGATGGTCAGTCGCATTCTTCGAGATCCCTCACCGATGAACCAGAGGCTGACATCGGTGTGACTGGGATCTGGCCCAATAGTCCTGGTAACTGTGAGGAAGGCCGGATCGACTTCGTTGCCGACGAGTGAGACCTCTATTCCAAGTTCCTCGCGGCACTCTCGACGAGCTGTATCCGAGGGATGTTCATCGGGTTCGACGTGGCCACCTGGCGGCAGGAGCAAGCCAGAGTTCACGTGGTCAACTAGCAAGACTTCAAAATTGTGGTGATCGAGAAGGACGACATACGACACCAGATGTCGGGACGGAGTAGCCGGTTTTGATCGTCGAAAGACATCGTCCGTGTCTTCGAGCCACCCGAGCGTGTCGCCGATGTGTTCAGCCTCCAACGGATCCAGCGGGGTGATATTGGCCACGAGATCATGAATGGCTGCCACAGAATCACGCATCGGGCTCAGTTTGCCTCAGCGGTGTTCGAATGGAAGCTGAGACCGTCCCAGTTCATTGCCGGCATGGAGTCACGGTGCCGCCCAGGTGGTTCGTGGCTACTCGCTGATTGGATGGCGTGGTGGCTGGTGAGTTGACGATCGCGCTTCCACGGCTCGGTAGTGTCCCGATATGCCTGCACCTCGGGTGACCGTCGCGCCCAGTCCCGCCCCCTTTGCTGACGAGGCTGTCCAGGCTGGCGGGGGGGCGCTGGTGAGCTTGGCCGATGACCCCGAGGCCTTGGTGTGGCTCGATTCTCACGACGTCGGAGGTCTCAAGGTGACCTCGCGGCCGCGCCAGGTATTCGTTGGGTCCAGTTGCCTTCGGCCGGCGTGGAGTCGATGACCGAGGTCATCGACCAGACCCGAATCTGGACCTGCGCCAAGGGTGCCTACGCCCAACCGGTGGCCGAGCACGCCTTGGCCCTCGCCTTGCCGGGCTGCGCCTGCTGCCGACCCGCATTGCCGCTCGCAGCTGGGGTACACAGGGCGGGACGAGCCTGTTCGGTGGGCGAGTGACCATTCTCGGTGGCGGCGGGATCACCCGGTCACTCCTCGAGCTGCTCGCCCCTTTCGAGGTCGAGGCCACCGTGGTCAATCGCTCCGGGAACCCCGTGCCCGGCGCCGCTCGTACCGTGCCGGTGTCGGAGCTCGACAGCACGCTGAGCGACGCCCTGGTCGTCGTACTGGCCTTGTCGCTGACTCCAGAGACCCGGAGGATCATCGGTGCGGAGCGGCTCGGCCTCATGGCGCAGACGGCCTGGCTCGTCAATGTGGCCCGTGGAGGACACGTCGACACCGATGCTCTGGTCGATGCTCTGCGGGAAGGGGCAATTGCCGGAGCTGCGCTCGATGTGACCGACCCGGAGCCCCTGCCCGACGGCCATGGGCTCTGGGATCTCTCCAACTGCATCATCACGCCCCACACAGCCGACACCATCGAAATGGTGCTGCCCCTCCTCGCCGAGCGGATCCGCACGAACGTGGCCCACTTTGGCGCCGGTGAGGATCTGGTTGGCCTTGTTGACGCTGCGGCCGGCTATTGAAAGACGCCGAGGATCACGCTTCGAGCCATCCGCGAACGTGGCAAGTTGCATCAGTCTTCCATTTGCTACGTCAACCATCGGGAGCTTCGATGGTCCTGGCGGAATGTTCAGTCCCGACATCCTCATATTGTCTCGATCGCATTGGTGTGTAGTTGTGTCAGTGATCAGGGCGCCGAACCGATCGATGTTGGCACAACAAGACGGAACTCGTCTGGGGATTCGAGCTGGATGCAGGTCGACGGTCGTCGTATAGAAGATCGCTCGTCGAAGTGTTACAGACGCCGTCAAATCGCGGTGGCAGTAGTCCACTCCGTGCGGATTGGAATCCCTCTCACCAATGACTGCATCGAATCATGGGAGTGGCCCAACATCAATCAATGGAGTACTTCCGGCGGAGCCGGCGCCGATACATTCCGTAGTCACGCCACAACCGAGACTGACCAGGTCGCCCGGCGTATCAGCGGAAGTGGCAGGGCTGTTGTGGACCACTGACCTCCCTGAGCTAAGCCCCGAGCCGCGGCACGTCGCAACGTGCTTATGTGACGCTGGGGGCCGGAGGCTCTGGTCTGGCAACGTCGGTTTGTGAAGTGCGATGGTTCTCCTTCTGGCGCCACGGATAAGTGGCGATGACATCTGCATCGTCGGTCTCAACTTCGAGTCCGGCCACGCCGGATAAGGCCGGGCCGGGGCTCGATGACGACCTCAGGCCGGTCGTAGACGAACGGGGTGCCACCCCCGGGACGGCGTTGAGGCGGCCGCCGGGGCTCGACGGGACCCGATCGCATGTGACGTCGCTGGCCCGACCACGGCGCCGGCGGTACGGTCAGACGGTCGGCGAGTCGGTAGGCGACGGTTTCGTAATTCACACGCCAGCCGCGAAAGTCGGCCCACGCCTCTTCGGCACTCCGCTCGGTGGCGAAGCCGACGCTGTTGAGCATGGCCACTGCCCGCTCGAACTCAGCAAAGGTCAGCTGGATGGGCCCCTCGGGGTCCGGATCAGGGTCCACCTCCCATCGAAGTGTCGTGGCGATCCGGTTGAGCAGCGTGAACCCCATCCGCAGGCAGAGCCGGGCTTGCGACGATGCCTGACTGGGTGCGAGTGCCAGATGCATGGCCGCAGCATCGAGCACTGCGATGAGCCCCAGCAGCCACGAGTACCACGGTTCGGGGGACCGGAAGAGCAGCAGTACGGGATACGTGGTGTGGCTTTCGGCGACGTCGGCCGCCCACTCCTCCCACGCCGCGTACAGGCCGGGGAGGGTGTCGGTGATGCCGACCATCTGGTGGCGGGCGAGGAGTTCGGGGCCCCATGCCGGGACGCCCGCTCTGCTCTCGAGCAGGGCCACGAGGCTTTCGCGGCGGTTGAACGAGCTGTAGAGCGCCGGCAGGTAGGCGATTTGCAGGGCGACGATCACCACCCAGATAGCACCAACAGAGATGTCCACGCCGGTGTCGGCCTCGCCGCCGCTGTGGACCGCTCCGACCGTGAAGAGCGCGGTGAGGGCTTGGAGCAACCCGTCGGCGAGTGACGCTCCCGCCCCGACGAGGATGAGGCCGAACCCGAGCACCAGGGAGGCCGCCCAGAAGAGCAGCTGCACTATGAGGGCGGCGGGGCCAGTCGGGGCGAGGATCGCGTCCTGGCGCTCGTAGGTCTTCGCCAAATGGGATACGACGACGAAGCACGTCCGAACGCTGCGGTTGACCTGGAGGCTCAACCGCTCGAAGCCCGAGGGGCGGCGCGGGAGGACCATGGTGAGCACGACGTCGGTCACGGTCAAGATGACGACAAGCAAGCCCACGATCGTCGCGACGGCGCTCATTGCCCCGTTACGCCAGCTTCGAATGGGGACATGAAGGACGAGCGTATCCAGCGCTTGCAGACCAAGGCGAAGAGGGCTTGCTACTGCTTTGCAACTCAAACGAGCGGACGCAACGATCCTGAGCTGTACCGCCCGGACGTTTGACCCGATCTGACCTGGCCAAATGGACTTAGCTGGATTGGATGGATGTCTCAATCGCTCTTTTAATCCCAAGGTGCCGGGATCGAGACCCGAGCGGTTCACCAGAAGCCGTCGTCAGCGGGGTGACTCGGCGGAATGGCTCCGCACCCTACGAAGGGGAGCGTTCGCCGAGCCTTCGGCTCATGGTCCGACGCTCTCGTGTGGACCGAACGCTCCGGTGGCATGAAGATCGGCAATGCAACGTGACTCGAGTGCCCTACTCCCGTGCTCCCGCGAAAGCTCCAGGGCTTGCCGAAGTAGGGCGTCGGCTGACGGCCCGCCGAATCAGCGCGGGCGCCGCCGCCGGAAGTAACTCGGGCAGCCACCAACGGTCGTGACGCTGCTCCCGTCGACGGTGGCTCCGTCGAGGACGGCTGCGGCCTCCTCACGCCGCCCGACACCCTCGAGGGTCGACGACAGGAGGCAAAGCCAGTAGGGCATCCTGGAGCAAGAACCGAGAGACCGCAAGCGGCCGATTCCCCTTAAGACGATGCC
>CAVYDA010000010.1:0-170421 GCA_963767195.1 uncultured Acidimicrobiaceae bacterium
TGTCCGCCGTGGCGACCGGTACCGGTTCGGTCTGGAGCGCACACGGCCGGCTCCGAACCCGGCTCCGGCCACCGTCCGCCTGCTCGAGGGTGTGCCCACCTACGGACGCGACGGCACGGTCGAGCTCACGACGCCAACCGGCGCGGCACTGGTTTCCACGCTGAGCTCTTCATTCGGCCCCCTGCCGGACATGACGATGCACCGGCGTCTGGCTTCGGAGGGGGCGCCGCCGAGCTCGACGATCTCCCGAACTGCACCCAGGTGGTCGTCGGTCAGACGCGCCGGCGAGCTCGGTCGGTCCGGGCCAAGACGCCGTGATCCTCGAGACCAACCTGGACAACACCACCGGGGAGCAGCTGGGCTACGCCGTCGTCGGCCGCACTCGAAGCCGGGGCCTTCGACGCCTGGGTCAGCCCGGTCACCATGAAGAAGGGGCGCCCGGGTCGCGTGCTCCACGTCCTCACCGACACCGTCCATGTCGACCTGCGCCGGCGGAGATCGAGCGGGCGACCGGGACCCTGGGCGTCCGGGCGACCACGGTGGAGCGGTGGCCGCTGGCGCGGACATGGGCGAGGTGACCGTCGACGGGATCACCGTGCGCATGAAGGTGACGGCGGGCCGGGCGAAGCCGGAGTTCGACGACGTCGCCGGGCCGCCGCCACGACGGGGGCGCCGCTGCACGAGGTGGCGAGCCGGGCCGAAGAGGCCTGGCGGGCGGGCCGGCGGGCCCGCCGGAGGGAACCTGATGGCGAGCGCGATGTTCCACTACGACGAGGGCATGACCGACCTCATCGTCGAGGCCTGCCGCGAACGCCTGTCGATGGACCCGGTGTCGCTCGACTTCGGCGGCCTGGTCGAGTCGCTCGACGCCGTCTTGGGCGGCCTCATGCGGCCCGAGGGCAACGACGCCGCCGCCGTGCTCGAGCTCTTCGTGGAGAAGTTGGCCCCGCCGTCGTGTCGTGTGACAGCCCGAGGTTCCTCTCGTTCATCCCCGCCGCGCCCACGAAGGCCTCCCTCCTCTTCGACATGTTCGTGTCGTGCTCGTCGCTGCACGGCACCTCTTGGTTGGAGGCAGCAGGCGTGGTCGTTGCCGAGAACCAGGCGCTGGCCGTGCTCTCGTCCCAGGCCGGCTCCCCGCAGGCGCCGGGGCTGCTTCGTCGCCGGAGGCTCGGCGGGAAATCTCTCCGCGCTGATGGTGGCCCGGGACACGGCACGGCCACGCCGCGGGGGCGACGCCCCGCTCCGGCCGCTCGTCGCAATCAGCGAGGACGCCATTCCTCTGTGGGCAAGGCACTCCGCGTGCTCGGCATGGGCGCGCTGACCGTGCCGGTCGACGACCACCGCCTCACCGGAGAGGCGCTCCGTGCCGCGCTGGACGCGACGAGCGCCGCGGGCCGACGTCGTCGGCGTCGTGGCCACGGCGGGCACCACCAACGCCGGCATCGTCGACGACCTCGCCGGCATCGCCGACGTCGCGGCCGAACGAGTCGCTCTGGTTCCACATCGACGCTGCCTACGGCGGTGCGGCCGCGCTGTTCGCTCCCTCGACACGGTCGCAGTTCGTCGGCTTCGAGCACGCCGACTCGTTCATCGTCGACCCGCACAAGTGGCTGTTCGCCCCTTTCGACTGCGCCGCGCTCGTCTACCGCCGGCCCAATCTGGCCAAGGCGGTCCACACGCAGGACGCCCAGTACCTCGAGGTCCTCCACAGCGAACCCCGAGGAATGGAATCCGAGCGACTACGCCTTCCACCTCACACGGCGGGCCCGCGGCCTGCCGCTCTGGTTCTCCATGGCCGTCAATGGCCTCGACGCTTATCGCGACGCCGTCGAGGCGGGACTCTCCATCGCGGAGCGGGCGGCGGAGCGCATCGGCGGCGCGCCCCACGTCGAGCTCGTCCGCGACGGGCTCTCCATCGTCATGTTCCGCCGGCCCGGCTGGGCCAAAGTCGACTACGAGACCTGGTCGGAGCGCCTGCTCCGTCCAGATCGGTTTCGTCACACCGACCAGTTGGGAGGGCGAGACGGTGGCGCGTTCGCCTTCTTGCACCCCAACACGACCATGGACATGATCGACGAGATCCTCGACACGATGCGCTGACTCAGCGTGCGGAGCGGGTCCACGCTCGGGACAGGATCGTCACCATGGTGTCGACGTCCTGCGCGCCGGGGATGGGCCAGGCCCCGTCGACGAGGAAGAAGGGCACACCGGTGACCCCGAGCTCGTAGGCCGCCGCCTCGTCGTCGCGCACCTCCTTGGTGAACAACGACCCGCCGAGAACCCGGTCGACGACCTTTGCGTCCAGGCCGGACGCCACGGCGACTTCCTTTAGGACAGCGTGATCCGAAAGCAGCCGGCCTTCGGCGAAGTACGCCTCGAAGAGCGCGTCCACCAGCGACCCCTCGCACGCGCGGCCGCGGGTCGCCTGCACCAGGCGGTGGGCGTCGAACGTGTTGGCGAGCTGGACGCGCTCGAAGTCGAAGACGATGCCGTCCTCGCGGCCCAGCACGGCCAGGCGGGCCTGACCGGCTCGGGCCTGCTCGGGCCCCATCCCGTACTTGCGCGCCACCGCCTGCTCCATGGAGACGTCCCGTCGGGCGGGGGCGCGTGGATCGAGCTGGTAGGCGCGGTGGACAACCTGCAGCTCGTCGCCGTGCTCGAAGCGCGCCAGCGCGACGCGGAGACGGGCGTGTCCGAGGGCGCACCACGGGCAGGCGAAGTCGGACCAGACCTCGATCTCCATTCCCGACATCTGCCTGCCAGACACCTCATGCTCGATACTTCCCGTGCGCACGGTCGCGCCCGGGGACCTACACCCTCCCTTTGGAGGTTCCCACTATTCGAAGCTGGCGCGTCTCGCGGGAGAGGTCACCTGTAGGCCGACGACCGACACAGCGGCGCCGAGATCGGGTGCACTCACACCGGACCCAACGGTCGCGACCGCTGGATACCACTGCGTCGGAGAGCGCGAACCCCGGAGTGGTTGAGCTTGACCCTCGGCAGTGTCGTCACCGCCCAGGCCATCGCGTCGAGCGTCTCACTCTGGTAGATCGGCCTTTCTGCTGCCCCCGACATCCTCGCAACGCGGTCGGTGATTGCTTTGAACGATACCCCGAGGGTGCCGGCGATCGCTCCAATTTGCGTCCACACCTTTCCAGCTCCGCTGAGATTGTGCGCGGCCGAGTAGATCACGGCCGCCAGAGCGACGGCCAGTATGAAGAACGCCACCCAGTAGTGAAGAATGATTCTGCGCACGATTCTGACCGTTCGGCCAAGGGCGGCTTCTCCTGCGGCAACGTAGGCCTCTGGGGTCAGCAATCCGCAAGTGGATTCCGCGCCGATCAGGATGTTGAGCCACGCATCTCCCTGAGCGAGGAGACTCCGGAGGATTTTCTCGACGACTTTGTCCGTTGAGTTGTCGCGGCTCAACCTGCAGAGGCCTCCGGGAGAATTCTTGTCAAGGACAGTCCGCGTAAAGTCGCTCCAGCGGCCGACTGATGCCCCGACGATGACGGCAGAGTTCTCCGGCAGGAACGGGCTCAATATGGCCATGCTCTCCTGGAGCTTCAAAACCCGGTGGTGAGACAACTGCTTCGTCAGCGCAGCGAGTTTCGCTGTCTCTGACTTCCCTGCCGCTTCCAATTTCGCCTCACCGCCGCGCAGCGGCGGGTTCACCGTGTCACGCAACGATCGTCCCAGTTGGTATGCCCCCTCGAGCGGGCGGCAGGTGCACGCCAAGACCCCGAGAATGGCCAGGTTCATTTTCTGAAGCTCTTTCGGCGTTGGCACGTCGGACATCTTGACCCCGCGGAGCGTCTTCACTGATTCCGCCGACAGGGCGGGGCAGAGACGCTCACACAGAGAATGGAGACGTCCGACCTCGAGCCTTCTTCTGACCTCCTCTGGAAGATCATGCTCGGACGGCAGGTGGTCCGGGTCCTTGAGCCCGGGCTCCAGTCGCCCGAAGAGGACCGCGATAACCCAGCCGATCTCGACGGCGATCGGGACCATGACCTTGAGATCCGGCGACGGCGGAGGCGAGGACCCATTCGATCGGAATGCAGCCTCGATGCCCTCGAAGGCATCTGCTGAATGGGTCAGCGTCGAGGTTCCTTGGGTTTGACTCAAGTTGGTCATGTCGTCCTCCCTCGAAGTCGGGGCACTGGGTCCGACCGTTCAGGTCGTCCGAACCCTCTCGAGGCTTTCGCTACTCGGCATCAGCCACTCGTCGTTTGAACCACCCAGAAGTCCGAGGCCAAAGAGTCTGAGGTGACATAGAGATACGGCATTTGGAAATAGCCCGCTTGCCCCCAGGTCGTTCCCCAGGAATTGCGCACCCGGAAGCGGTCAACTGCATCGTCGTAGCCGACCAGTACCACGGCGTGACCGCCGACCACCTTCTCGCTGGGAGACGGCATCGGCACGACCCCGCTCGTGGCCACCGCCTGGCTTTCGAACGACGCATAGACCGTGAAGCCGAAGACGACCGGGAGACCCGAAGCCAGCACGCTCTTGAGTGCAAAGAGTTCCTGGGTCACCGCCTCGTACGTGAGCACCCGGTCCTTGAGGGCATCGGTGTAGTCCTTCTTTGGCGGCTTCTTGGCGAAGGTCGCGATGTCGTAGGGCCAGTCGGTCTCGGGGCAGACTCCCAGCTGGGCCACCGACTTGACGCCATCTCGAATCTGGCCGCCGGCGTCCTGTGCAACCGTGCCCTCAATGACCCGCTCCTGGTAGTAGATCCACAGGCGGCTCGGAGTCAGAAAGTCCCCGGTGTTCTTGTGGTTGTCGTAGTCCACGGCGCCCGCGATCGCATTGCCGGTGCAGCTGCCGAGCTGACCCTGGTCGTAGATCGGCGGCATATCGGGCTTGGTGGTGAGATCGACCGAACTCGGGAGTGATGTGACGGGAGCAATTTTGAACTGGGCATCGCGGAGGTCCGGAAGTTGAGGGACCCATCCGTAGTGCTGGATCTTTCGCTGAGTTGGCATGATGCAGCCCTCCCGGTCAGTTGAGCCTCGTGGCACTCGTTCTACGCCCGGGATGTTGCCCGGACCTTGCAACCCCCTTACACGGATCGGGGTGCGATCGTGATTGTTCGGGGTTCCTCATTGTCGCGGGAGCGGTGGCCTCGTGCGCAAAATTCAGGTGCCGCTCAGCCTCGCGGCCACCGCCGCCTCGAGTGCGGCCCCCGCGGCGAGCAGACGCTCCTCACTCCCGGCCGGGCCGATCAGCTGCAGGCTGGCGGGGAACGGCCCGTCGCTCGGCACGGGGAGCGAGAGCGCGGGCACGCCGGCGAGGTTCACCGGCAACGTGCAGCGCGCCACGAGCAGGTCGTCGCCGTCCTCGAGAGGCGGGGGGAAGATGGTGAGGGTCGGAGTCACCAGGAAGTCCACCTCGGCGAACGCGCGCTCGGAGCGCCGCCGTCAGCTCCCGCTGGACGGCCCAGGCGTTGCGGACCGCGGCGTCGTCGAACGAGGCGCCGAGCTCCAGGCGCGCGCGCACATCCTCGCCGATGCCCTCGGGGTCCTCCGCGACGAGTGCCCGGTCGGTGTGCCAGGCCTCGACCACCAACAGCAGCCCCGCCTGCAGTCCCGCCTCGTCCCAGCCCGGCACGGGCAGCTCGTCACAGGCCCAGTCGGTGAGCGCCAGGGCGGCCCGGATCCCGGACGTGATCTCAGGGTCCGCCTCGACGGGGAGCCGTCCGATCCTCACCTCGCCGAGCTCGGCGAGCGCGAAGCCGGGCTCGAGCAATTCCATGCCGGTGACCAGGCCGACCACGTCGCGCGCCATCGGACCGACGGTGTCGAAACTCGGCGAGAGCGGCCACACCCCCTCGAGTGGGATGCGGCCCCACGTCGTCTTCAACCCTGCCGTGCCGCAACAGGCCGAAGGGATCCGCACCGAGCCGCCGGTGTCACTGCCGTAAGCCACATCCGCCTCGTCGGTGGCGACGGCCACAGCCGAGCCGCTCGACGACCCGCCGGGCACGCGGGTCGGGTCGAGCGGGTTCACCGGGGTGCCGTACCAGTGATTGATCCCCGTGACGCCGAGCGCCAGTTCGTGCAGATTGGTGCGACCCACGATGCGCGCGCCGGCGGCGCGGGCACCCGCCAGACACGCCGCGTCGCGTGCGGCGGGTTGGGCGCGCTTGGCCACGGCGGGGCAGCCGGCGGTCGTGAGCTCGCCCTCCATGTCGATCAGATCCTTGACGGCGAGCCTCACGCCTGCCCCCGTCGTGTCGTAGCGGGTGATGAAGGTAGTCATCGGACGCTCTTGTCCCCGAGCTCCCAGGCATGATCGAGCACGTGCCAGGCGCCGCGGCGCACGAAGTAGCGCCGCGACCACCGCGTCGGGCTCGCCGTCTCCTCCTCGTCCATCAGGGCACGTCGGATGGCCGACCGCTGGTCCGGCCACGACGTGCGAGGCGGCACCCGTGCCCCGACCTTCCGGGCGTAGCTCCGCTCGGCTCCGCGGACGTGCTCCATGATGCCCTCGCGGTCACGTCCTCCTCCGCCCGGGCCTTTCGGAAGCACCGCAGGGGCAGCCGCTGCCGCGGCGTCGAGGGCGTTCCAGCATGCTTGGAGCAGGCCCGCCTGGCGCGCCGCCTCCCGACTCGACCAGGGTTCGTCGTCCCACGGGCCGGCGGCGCCGGTAGCGCCGAAATCAGTGGTCCCGTCGCCCGGGACGCGGCCCACCACCTCGGGCCGCCCGCCCCGGAACGCGGACCCGGCCACGGCGGCGTAGACCCACGTCTTTCCCATTTCGAGTCCCACCCGGGTCCCTCCTCGGCTCACGTCGTGCTGAGGGCGACTGTCGTCGCGGCGCGCCGGACGTCGCGCGGTGCCAACTCGCACCGTCCTTCGGCGTGAGGTGTGGAGCTGGTGAGGGGGGCTCAACCGCGTGTGATGTCGTCGTCGTGGCCGACCCCCTGGTGTCACCGGGAACCGACTCCTGCCGCCCGCGTTCGAGTCCGACGAGCGCGACCAGTCCGGCAAAGGCCATGATCCCGCACATGACGTAGAGCACGACCTCGGTGGCGTGCGCGAAATCGAGCGAGACGTAGTGCGGGATCGACGCCACCGAGCCGTGGCCCTCCGCGGACTGGGTTATGGAGGCGGCGGTGCTCGCCGCGTGCGGGTCCCCCGCGGCCCGGAGCGACGTCGTCAGATGTGAGCGGAAGGTGAACAGCAGGATGGTGCCGAGAGCGGCCAGGCCGAGGCTGGCACCGAAGTTCCGGATGGTCTGGGTGATGCCCGTCGCTTCGCCGTACGAGAGGTTCCCGGCCCGGTTCACGGCGTCGGTGTTGGCCGGTCCGAGCATCCATCCCATTCCGGCCCCGGCCACGATCACCCAGATCCTCTGCTGGTCGAAGGACAGAGACGTGACCTTTGAGGCCCAGATGCCGAAGCCCACGGCGGCCAGCGCACACCCGAGCACGACGGCACGTTTGGCCCCCTGCCGGTCGAGCATGCGACCGCCGACCTGGGCCATGACCACGAAGCCGATGAAGAAGAAGAGCAGGAAGAGTCCCGGCCTGCGACGCAGTCTTGTGCAGGGCGATCTGTGCGTACTCGCTGGCGAAGAAGAAGATGGGGATGAAGGCCATCATGGCGATCAACAGCACGATGTTCTCCACCGAGAACGCACGGATCCGGAAGATCGAGACCTGAATGAGGGGCGACGGCGTCCGGAGTTCGACCAAGACGAACACGCCGATGATCGCCAGGCCGACGACGATGCAGATCCAGGTCCAGGGGTTGCTCCAGCTCCACAGCGCTGATTGCTGCAACCCGAAGATGCTCAGCCCGATACCGGCGGCGATCAGGACGGCTCCCCGGTAGTCGATGGGAGCGCGCCGGTACTCGCGTCTTGGGCTTGGACACGGCGATGAGGACCAACGCGATGAGCGCCACCGGGATGTTCACCCAGAAGATGGCGCGCCACGTCCACTGGGTCAGGTACCCGCCCAGGATCGGGTCCGACCGCCGTCAGTCCCCCGGCGATGCCGAAGAACAAGGCAAGCGCGCGACCCCGCTCGCGTAGCGGGAACGTGTTGACGACGATGGCGAGGGCGGCCGGGAACATCAGCGCCCCGCCCGCACCCTGGAGGACGCGGAAGCCGACGATCCACCCTTCCGCCGCCGATCCCGTGGGCGTCAGACCGCACATCGTCGACGCGAACACGAAGACGATCACGCCGATGACGCACATCCTCGTGTGGCCGAAGATGTCGGAGAGACGTCCGCCCAGCGCGAACAGCGCCGCAAGGGCGATCAGATAGCCGTTCACGACCCACTGGACGCCCGTCGAGCTGAGGCCGAGCTCGCGCTGGATGTCGGGGATGGCGATGGAGACGATCGTCTGATCGATGAAGGTCATGGAGACCGCGAAGATCATCGCGGCGAGCACCCAATTCCGACCCTGCATGCCCTGTCCCGACACGACCAACCTCCGGTTCGGCGTCAGGGAGCACGATAACGCCGGAGCCCACCCGACGACACGGCTAGTGCCTAGGGCCGCTCCGTGTGATCGCTCGCGCCGGAAGGCCGCTCCGTGTCATCGCGCGGTCTCGGTGCGCTCCATGTCATAGCGGAACACGTTGGTGCGGCGAGTCTCGAACCCCATGCGAACGTAGAGCCGGTTGGCCGCCTCGCGGTCAGGACGCGAGGTGAGGTCGACCGTGCGGCACCCGAGCTCGGCCGCGCGGTCGAGCGCGGCCTGGACGAGCGCGGCCGCCACGCCCTTGCCGCGTGCGGCCTCGTCGACCACGACGTCCTCGATCCAGGCTCGGAACGTCGTCGGGATCAAGAAGGAGACCAGCGTCAGCATGCCGACGACCCGGCCCGCGTCCCGGGCCACGAACAAGCTCGTGCGCGGGTCGGCGACGATGCGCTCGAGCGTGGGGCGCGACGGGGGCGGCGAGGTGCGCGAGAGCTGCGGGATGAGAACGGCGACTGCCGCGACCAGGTCGTCGTCGACCGACGAGGCGGCCTCGACGGAGATCACGAACCGGTCGAGCCGGCCGAACCCGCCGAGTCGGCCGGACCCGCCGAGCCTCCCCGCCACATCGGTTGGCGCACGTTGTCGTAGAAAACGTCACGGTGCTCGCCGTCGATGGCGGCGAAGACGTGCTCCCCCCAGCGCTCCGAACCGACCAGCGGTTGGGGCAGGGTCTCCCGGGTGAACCAACCGACGGCGCGGGTCTCGAGCGGGTGAGGAACGATCTCGCCTCCGACGGCGCGGCAATAGAACAAGAGCGAGTACAGCGGCACACGAGTGAAGCCGAGTCGTAGGCCGTCGAGCACCGCGATCAGGCGCACCGGCTCGGCGATGATGCCAGTCTCCTCCTCGACCTCCTTGACCACCACCTCGGCCGCCGAGTAGCCGACGTCGCACCAACCCGTGGGGTAGAGCCAGATACCCGAATCGGCGCGCTGAATCAGGAGCAACTCGCCCTTGTCGTTGCCGACCGCGGCCCCGACGGCGACCTTGGGCGTGACGTAGCCCGGCACCCCGTTGCCCACCGTGTCCATCCACTCCTGGACGAGCCCCCCGGCGTGGTCCTCGTCTTGGTCGCCATCCGCTTCCGCCCTGATATCGGCCGCCACCTTGAGGATCTCTTCGAAGCGCTCGCGCTCGTAGAGGCTCTCGGTGAAGCCCAGACCGGTGCGAGCGATGCCGGCCAGCGCCTCGCTCCAGCGCAAGAGCGTCTTGAGCGGGACGTCGCGGTCGTCGGACGGGTCCACGGCCGGTGACGCTACCGCGCCCCGCCGGCTGCGCCAGAATGGAGCGTGCCCGTCAACGAGGATTGCCGCCACTACGTGATGCGGACGACGCCACGCGGGGAGCGGCTCGAACGTTGCAAGGTCGACGCCAACGAGCCGCTGCCCTTCGGCTGCCCGGAGGGCTGCCTCTTCTACGAACCGCGCCGGGTCTCTTCGGCCGGATGGCATGTGGCCCCGGAGGACCAGGGCAGCTAACCCTCCAGGACGTCCCCCAGGAGGTCGACGGTGATGCCCTCGTCGCGCAGCCAGGCGAGCGCCGCCTCGACCTGGGCCGCTTCGCCGTCGACTTCGCAGACGATCCAGCCACGGTGCTCCTCGACATCCGCCCGCCGGATGTTGGGCTCGACGTCGAACCGGCGCACCAAGACGGCCAGCACCGCTTTGCGCACTTCGGACTCGGGAAAAGTCAGCTTCACCTTGACCCGGACCACGCTCATTGTCCGGTGCTCCCCTCGACGGGCTGCTCGACCCATCGCGGCGAGACGCTCGCGACGGCGTCGACGGCTGGGTCCCGCTCCAAGGCCCGGTTCAGGCTGCCCGAGCGGAAACCCTCGAGATCGAGTGCGACGAAGGTGAAGCCGGCCGCCCGCACCGCCGCCACCACGTCGGCACGGCGGTCGAGAACGGCCGCCAATGCGTCCGTCTCGACCTCGAGGCGTGCGGCGTCACCGTGGTGACGGACCCGGAGCTGTGAGAACCCGAGGGCGCGCAGAGCCGACTCGGCGGCGTCGACCGCGGACAGCCGGCCGAGGGTGACGGGCGTGCCGTAGGGCAGGCGCGAGGCCAGGCAGGCCGCGGCGGGCTTGTCCCAGGTGCGCAGGCCGAGACGCCGCGACCAGGCACGGATGTCGGCCTTGGTGAAGCCGGCCTCGACCAGCGGGAAGACGGCGCCGGCGGCGGCCGCGGCGGCCTGTCCCGGGCGGTGGTCGCCAAGGTCGCTGACGTTGACGCCGAGCACCACCGTCGCCCGCTCGGCCGCCGCCAGGGGCCCGAGCACGTCCATGAGCGCCGTCTTGCAGCGGGCACAGCGGTCGGCTCCGTTGGCGACGTACTCCGGGTCGAGCATCTCGCGGGTCGGCACCCCGGTCCAGCGCAGACCCCATTCGGCGGCCAGGGATCGGCAGTCCTCCTCCTCGGAAGCGGCTAAGGACGGCGACAGGGCGGTGGCGCACAGCACCGAGGCGCGACCGAGGGTGTCGTGGGCGACCCGGGCCACCAGCGCCGAGTCGGCGCCGCCGCTGAAGGCGACCACGACCCGTCCCAGCCGGCGCAGCGAGCGCCGGAGCGCGGCCAACGAGGCCAACGAGGCCGGGGTGGGTGCGGAGACCGTCATGGCCCGAGAACGTCCAGAACCTCGTCGAGCGTTCCCACCATCCCGCTGTAGAACGGCCCGAACTCGGCGTAGAGGGCGGAGGCCTCGTCGAATCGCATCTCGTAGACGCAGTCCTTGAGGTCGTCCGGGTGGACGCCGAAGAGGGTGACGCCCCATTCCCAGTCGTCGAGGCCGACCGAGCCGGTGATGACCTGGAGGATGCGCCCGGCGAACGTGCGCCCGACCTTGCCGTGCCCCAACATGAGCTCCTTGCGAGCATCGAAGTCGAGGGCGAACCAGTTGTGGGCCTCGCTGCGGCGCTTGGACATGGGGTAGAAGCAGAAGGCCGTCTTGCCTTCGGGCGGAAGGCTCGGGAAGAGGCGGGCCTGGCGCATTTCGTCGGGCAGGCCCGCCGCGTACTCGGACACTTCGGTCAACGAGACGTAGGACTGGGCCGGAGTCGCCCCGGCGTGGGCGACCTCGGTCTGGAACCGGCGCAGCCGCCATACGTCGGGACCCAGCACCATGAGACCGAGATCGGCCTTGTGCCCCAGCACCGCGACCGTGACGACTTGGTACCCGTCGTCCTCGGCGGCGGCCACCGCCTTGTGCAGCGAGCCGGTTTCGAAGCCGGGCTCCAGCCGGCAGAACAGGTGCAGCACGCCCCAGCCGGTCGTCGGGGTCAGGGACACGCCGGTCATCCGAGGCCAGGAGACAAGGCCCGGAAAAAGCCGGTGCGCCCGGCGGGGGGGAGCCGGGCGCACCGTTCAGCCTCGGGTTGGGGGTGAGGCAAGGCCCACTGTCACACGTGCTTGTTGCAGCCGCGTGGCAACTGCATGACACCCGCATTCCATCAACGTGACACGCACACATCCCCGGCTGACACGAACCCGCGTCAGGCCAGCGTGCCAAGGGTGTGAGCTCGGACATCACCGGCGCGGGAGTCCCAGGGGCAACGGCCCCGGGGACCCCGCCGGATCGGCCTAGAAGTCGTCCATCCCGCCGCCGGGCATGGCCGGGGCGTCCTCTTCGGGCTTGTCCACGATCACGGCTTCGGTGGTCAGGAACAGGGCAGCGATGGAGGCGGCGTTCTGGAGCGCCGACCTGGTCACCTTGGCGGCGTCGATCACGCCGTCCTTGAACAGGTCGGTGTACTCACCGGTCGCCGCATTGAGCCCGTGGGCACCCTTGAGGTTGCGCACCTTGTCGACGATGACGCCGCCCTCGAGGCCGGCATTCACGGCGATCTGCTTCAACGGCTCCTCGACGGCGCGAGCCACGATGCGGGCACCGGTGGCCTCGTCGCCCTCGAGCTTCTCGGCGCCTTCCAGGATGGCGGACTGAGCGCGCAGGAGCGCGACCCCGCCTCCGGGGACGACGCCCTCCTCAATGGCGGCCTTGGTGGTCGACACCGCGTCCTCAATCCGGTGCTTCTTCTCCTTGAGCTCGACCTCGGTCGCCGCGCCGACCTTGATCACCGCGACGCCGCCGGACAGCTTGGCCAGGCGCTCCTGGAGCTTCTCCCGGTCGTAGTCGGAGTCGGTGTTCTCAATCTCGGTCTTGATCTGGTTGATCCGGCCCTTGATGTCGCTCTCGGACCCTGCGCCCTCGACGATGGTGGTCTCGTCCTTGGTGACGACGACCTTGCGGGCTGAACCCAGGAGGTCGAGGGTCACGTTCTCGAGCTTCAGGCCGACCTCTTCGGTGACGACCTGGCCACCGGTGAGGATCGCGATGTCCTGGAGCATGGCCTTCCGGCGCTCGCCGAACCCGGGGGCCTTGACCGCCGTCGAGCGGAACGTGCCGCGGATCTTGTTGACCACGAGGGTGGCCAGGGCCTCGCCCTCGACGTCCTCGGCGATGATCAGCAGCGGCTTGCCGCCCTGCATGACCTTCTCGAGCACCGGCAGCAGGTCGCGCACGGCCGAGATCTTGGAGCCTACGAGCAGGACGTAGGCGTCCTCGAGGACGGACTCCATGCGCTCAGGGTCGGTGACGAAGTACGGGGCGATGTAGCCCTTGTCGAAACGCATGCCCTCCACGAGGTCCATGTCCATGCCGAAGGTCTGCGACTCCTCGACGGTGATGACGCCGTCGCGGCCGACCTTGTCGATGGCCTCGGAGATCATCTCGCCGATTTCGTCGTCGGCGGCGGAGATGGAGGCGACCTGGGCGATCTGGGCCTTGGACTCGGTCTCCTTGGCGATGCCGTGGATTGAGCTCACGGCGGTCTCCACGGCCGACTCGATGCCCCGCTTGAGCGACATCGGGTTCGCGCCCGCAGCCACGTTGCGCAGGCCCTCGTGGACCATGGCCCACGCCAGCACAGTGGCGGTCGTGGTGCCGTCACCCGCGACGTCGTCGGTCTTCTTCGCCACCTCTTTGACCAGCTCGGCGCCGATCTTCTCGAAGGGGTCCTCGAGATCGATCTCCTTGGCGATTGAGACTCCGTCATTGGTGATGGTCGGGGCGCCCCACTTCTTGTCGAGCACCACGTTGCGACCCTTCGGGCCGAGGGTGACCCGGACCGCGTCCGCCAGCTTGTTCATCCCGGTCTCGAGGCCGCGCCGGGCATCCGAGTTAAAGGCGATGATCTTGGCCATCTGGTGTGTTCCTCCGTTAGCACTCTCGTCCTGTGAGTGCTAATAGTTCATCACCTTACGGGCTCGAACGCAAGGCCGAGCCGCGTACTCCCCGTCTCGCCTGGACAAGGGCCTAGGGCCCCACCAGTCGTTGCAACGCCGCCAACCCGTCGCCCTTCCTGAGGCCGAGACGGGCCGCGTAGGGTGCCAGCATCTTGGCGAACGCCCATCGGTAGTCGAATGCCCCTCGCAAGGCACCGGCGATGACCAGACCTACTTCCTCAGGGTCCGCTCGGGCGGCGAGAAGGTCGAATGCGATCCGCGCTGGACGAGTGACGAGCAAGCCGCCAAGGCTTACCCACTCGGCGACCGCCAGGCCCCGCACGCGGAACCGGACATCGGAACGACGGGACTGCCTTCGCCCCGGCACAAGGAACTCGTGGCGATCCGGACCGCTTCCCCCGATGCCATAGATCGCGGCAGCTGACCGGTGCGAGACCACTCCCTGGTCAGCCGTTCGCTCCTGGACCGGCACCTGAGGCGCAAGCTGCAGCCAGGCCGCTCTCAGATCGAGGTTGTCGGGGTCTGGAGCACCGCCAGCTAGGTACACCCCGTGGGCCACCCGTTGGAGCAAGCCGGCCTGCATGATCCTGGTGAGGGTCGCCCGGGCCACTCCGGTCTGTTCGGCCTGGCGCCGCGTGACGAGTCCCCACTGTCGCTCCGCCATGGCCATCACGCGACGGCAGGTCGTGCTCGACACGGTGGGGCTCGAGAGCATCGCTGAATGCCTGCTGCGAATTGGCTCATTCATGAGCTAATTCGCAGCGTACAGATCCTCATACAACGAAGAGAACTGTCGGGAAGAGGCCCGCCTTGTCATGCCTGTCGTTTCGGTTCCACGTCGGAGCCGACCGCCCGGGGGACGCCCCGGCACCCGTGTCGACCCGTCAGCCCCCGGCGACCGCCGGCACGACGGAAAGGGTTTGCCCCTCTGCTACCGGGGTGTCCAGGCCGTCGAGGAAGCGGACGTCCTCGTCGGCCAGGAACACGTTGACGAAACGCCTCAGCCCGCCCGAGTCGTCGAAGAGACGTTCGGCCATCCCCGGATGGGCGGCGTCGAGGGCCTTGAGCGCCTCGCCCACCGTGGCCCCCTCCACCTCGACCTCCCCGGCACCACCGGTGAGGGTGCGCAGCTGGGTGGGAATGCGGATGGTCAGGCTCATCGCTCGGTCGTCCCCTCGAACTCGTTGATCTCGAAGGCGGCGTCGAACGCGCCGAGCGTCGGCGCGATCGTGGCCGTCGGCCCGCTCGCCCCGAAACTCGAGCCCGCCAACGCTTCCACGGTCTTCAGTCCGTGCCCGGTCACCAGGGCCACGACCCGCTCGTCCCGTCGCACCGCGCCCAAAGCGGCGAGCTTGCAGAGCGTGGCGATGGTCACGCCCCCGGCCGTCTCTGCGAAGATGCCTTCGGTGCGCGCCAGAAGCCCGATGGCCTCGAGCACCTCGTCGTCGGTGACCGCGGCGCACGAACCGCCCGACCGGCGCATCGTCTCGAGGGCGTACCACCCGTCGGCCGGGTTCCCGATGGCGAGGGATTTGGCGATGGTCTTGGGCTTGACCGGTCGAATTGCGTCCGTCCCCTGGAGGAAGGCCGTGGCGACGGGCGAGCAGCCCTCCGCCTGGGCTCCCGAGATCCGCACCGATGGCTGCTCGGGCAGCAGGCCCACCAGCCCCAGCTCGGAGAAGCCCTTGGCCACCTTCGTCAGCTGGCTGCCCGAGCCGATGGGAACGACGACGTGGTCGGGCGCCTGCCAGCCCAGCTGCTCGGCGACCTCGAAGGCGAGCGTCTTGGATCCCTCGGCGTAGTAGGTGCGCACGTTGACGTTGACGAAGGCCCAGCTCGGGCGCTCGCTGGTCAGCTCGGCGCAGAGCCGGTTCACGTCGTCGTACGTGCCGTCGACCGCCACGACCGTCCCGCCGTAGACCGCGGTCATCGTCACCTTGGCCGCTTCGAGGTCGTGGGGGATGAGGACGACCGAGTCCATGCCCGCCCGCGCCGCATGGGCGGCCACCGAGTTGGCCAGGTTCCCGGTGGAGGCGCACGCGGCCACCTTGAAGCCGAGCCGGCGCGCCTTTGTCAGCGCGACCGACACCACCCGGTCCTTGAAGGAGCCGGTGGGGTTGGCCGTGTCGTCCTTGATCCAAAGCTCGCCCAGGCCGAGCTCGGCCGCCAGCCGGTCGGCCCGCACCAGCGGGGTGAAGCCGGCGCCCAGATCGACCGGCGTGGCGTCGTCGACGGGGAGCAGGTCGCGATAACGCCAGATGGTGCGGGGCCCGGCCTCAATACGTTCCCGGCTGACGCTCGCCGTAATGCGTTCGTAGTCGTACGCCACTTCGAGCGGGCCGAAGCAGTAGTCGCACACGTGCAGCGCCTCGGCGGGGAATTGTCGTTGACACTCACGGCAGCGCAGCCCGGTGACGAAATCAACCATGGGTCCTCCTCATCGATCGGGCATTGGCACCAGGTGCGGGGGTAACCCCAAAATGGGCTACTGGAGCACTGGTTGCCGCGACGTCACCGGGCCCGTCCCTCGGTCGCTCTGGATGATGGGTCCCATGGTAGCGCCCCGCACCGGCGTCGTGGGCCAGGCGTTCCTGGTTGAATCGGGGGCGTGCCCGACACCTTCTCCCACGGGGATTTCCCGGTCCCTGTGGTGACCGCGGCCAAGGAACGTACCGGGCGCACGGTTTCGGTCTGCATCCCGGCGCGCGACGAGGGCTCGACCGTCGGATCCGTGGTCCGCGCCGTGGTCCAACCCTTCCTGTCCCAGCACGGCGGGAACGGGCTCGTCGACGAGGTGCTCGTGATAGACGACGGGTCGGGCGACGACACGGCCGAACAGGCCAGGGGCGCGGGGGCCACCGTGGTGGCCGGGCCGGGAGGCAGCGACGGCAAGGGCGGCGCCATGGCTGTCGCGCTCGACGCCGCGGCGGGCGACGTCGTGGTGTTCCTCGACGCCGACGTGGCCAACACCACGCCGGCCTTCGTGAGCGGGTTGCTCGGGCCGCTGCTGATCGGCGACCGCGCCGTGTTGGTCAAGGGCTTCTACACGCGCCCGCTGCACGGGGAGCCCACCGGGGGTGGCCGGGTGACCGAGCTGGTGGCGCGCCCCGTGCTCGAGCTCCTCTTCCCCGAGCTCTCTGACATCCGCCAGCCACTGGCCGGCGAGACGGCCGCGCACCGCTGGGTATTCGAGAAGGTCGGGTTCGCCCGCGGCTACGGCGTCGAGCTCGGGCTGCTCATCGACGTGGCCCGGACCCTCGGCGCGGACCGGGTGGCCCAGGTCGATCTGGGCGAGCGCATCCACCGGAACCGGCCTCTGCACGAGCTGCGCCCTCAGGCCGTCGATGTGCTCCGCGCTGCGCTCGAACGTGTCGCACCCAGCGCGCTGGCGCGACGGCCGTGAGCCGCACCGTCGTGGTCTCCAACCGCGGTCCGCTCTCGTTCCGCCGCGACGGCGACGGCGCGCTCGTCCCGGTGCCCGCCGGCGGCGGGCTGGCCGGCTCCCTGCACCGACTGCTCGAGGGCAGCGGCACGACGTGGGCCTCCGTGACGATGGGATCGGCCGACCGGGAGGCCGTCGAGCGCGGCCTGATGACGAGCGAGGGACTCGACCTCGTGCCCGTCGTCGTCGACGACGAAACCTACCGTCAGGCCTACGACGTCGTGGCGAATACGACGCTCTGGTACTGCCACCACCATCTCTTCGACCTGCCTCGCCGGCCCCGGTTCGACCGCTACTGGAGCACGGCGTGGGACGGCTACCGGGCGTACAACCGCGCCGTGGCCGGCGCGGTGGCAGAAAGGGCGGACGAGGGCGCCACGGTGCTCGTGCAGGATTACCACTTCTCGCTGCTCGGCCGCATGCTGGCGGAGCACCGGCCCGACCTGCGCACGGTGCACTTCCTGCACACGCCCTTCGCCGACCCGAACATGTTGGGCGTCCTGCCCGATCACACGAAGGCGGAGCTGCTGGACGGCATGGCCGGTTATGGCGCCTGCGGCTTCCACTGTCACCGGTGGGAGGCGGGCTTCCGCGCCTGTTTCGCCGACGCGGGCCTGCTTGCGCCAGCGACGTTCGTGGCGCCGCTCGGGACCGATGCCGGCGCGCTCGAGTCCGAGGCGTCCTCGCCGGGCTTCGCCACGGCGGCCGACACGCTGCGCGCCGCGGTGGGCGGGCGCCGCACGGTCGTGCGCGTGGACCGCATGGAACCGTCGAAGAACATCGTGCGGGGGATGCTCGCCTTCGACGAGCTCTTGCACGCGCACCCCGAGTGGCGCGGCGAGGTGGTGCACGTGGCCATGGCCTACCCGAGCCGGCAGGGGCTGGCGGAGTATCTCGCCTACGCCTCCGAGGTGGAGCACACGGCCGAGCAGATCAACCACGCGCACCGCTCGCCATCGGGATCGTCCGGATCGTCGGCGTCCGACGCATGGACGCCGATTCTGCTGCTCGTCGACGACGACCGGGAGCGTTCCCTCGCCGCGCTGGCCACTTCTGACGTCCTGCTCGTCAACCCGGTGCGTGACGGGCTCAACCTCGTGGCCAAGGAGGGCCCGCTGCTCAACCGCAACGACGGAGTGCTGGTGCTCTCGCGCGAAGCCGGCGCCTGGGAGGAGCTCTCCCTCGCCGGCCGCGGTGCCATCGGAGTGAATCCCTTCGACGTGACGGCGACGGCCGAGGCGCTGCATCGCGCCTTGTCGATGGGCACCACCGAGCGCGCCGAGCGCGCCGCCATGCTGCGGGCCAGCGTCATCGGCCGCACCTCAGCCGACTGGTGGGCCGACCAGCTCGCCGCGGCAGACGCCATCGCCTGAGCGATCCGGGACCGGGTCCAGGTCCGCGTCCGGTTATGGGAGCGTCAGTCGAGCTCCGCCGACGCACCGGCCGCGGCAGCGCTGTTGACCACAGCAGCCAACGCACGCAGCACGTCGACCGCGCCGGCGGCGCCGGCCACGGTGAGGTCGGCCGCGTCGGCCACCGCGGTCGGGCTCTCGTCGTCGACGGCGGCAACACGCACCGCGCCGACGGGGCGATTCTCGGAGCCCAGCTCGCCGACGGCGGCGAAGGCGGGCAGGTCCCCCATGTCGTCGCCGAAGACGGCCACCTGGCGCACACTGCCGGCGTGCTCGGCCGCGAGGCCATGCACGACCGTCCCCTTGTCGACGTGCAGCGGCGGGCGCAGCTCCAGCTCCATGCGGCCGGGGTGGACCACGAAACCGCGAGCGGCGCGCTTCCGTTCGGCGAAGTCGGCCACCCACCGTTGGGCGTCCGGCGCATGGCGCCAGTGCAGCGTGACGGTCAGGCCCTTGGGCTCGACGTAGACCCCGGCGGGCGCGGCGGCCCTCGCCTCGGCGACGACGTCGTCCACGGCGGCCGCCCAACGGGTCGCCTCCTCGGATCCCGACAGCGCCCGCTCAAGGCCGTAGAGGCCGACCAGCTCGACCCCGGCGGGCGAACCGAGCACGTCGCGAAGGAACCCAGTCGGGCGGCCCGAGATCACGGTGACCAGAGCGAAGCGAGCCGCCAGGTCGGCGAGTAGTGCCGGAACCCCCGGGAGCGGGCGTGCCCCGACCGGATCGGGCACGATCGCGGCGAGCGTGCCGTCGAAGTCGAGGAAGAGCGCGCCGTGCGCGGGGTCGGCGGCCAGGGGTCGGAGCGCGGCAGGAAGCGGTGGCGGCGCCGACACCGTTCAGGCCCGCGTCAGGCGCCGGGGGCCGTTGCCAGGTCCTGACCGATGACCACGATCACGTCCAGGCCGGTCGTGGGACTGACCGGCGTGGAGGAGCTGATCGGAAGCACCTGGGCCGGCTTTACGCCGATGGTGGTGGCGATCGACGCGGCCGCCTGCTGCTGGCCGGGCGCGTAGTAGACGGCGGAGGTCGCTTCGCCCGTGTCGGCGTCGGCCGGCGGCTTCATGTTCCACCCCCCGGCGCCGATCACCGTGGAGTAGTGCGCGGCCACCCCGTTCGTGGTGGTGGCATTGGCCACGACCACGCTGACCGCGGAGTGGGGCACCGTGGTCGTGGTCGTGGTGGAGCCGTGTCCGTGGTGCCCCGTGGTCGAGGTGGTGGTCTGCCCCGGCGCCAGCGTCGTGGTGCTGCCCGGCACCGTCGTCGTCGTCTCGGTGGTGGCAGCACTGCTGGGCGTACCGGTCGGAGCCGTCACGGGGCGGGTGCCGTAGGCGACCAGCACGAACGTCGCCACGACGAAGACGACCATGACGGCGGCGGCCTTGAGCGGCGAGATCGACGATCCGCTCGGGGGCGGCTCGGCATCCATGGCGGCCAGCCTGCCCCGCCACTTGGCCGGGCGCAAGCATTTGCGCTGGTGGGTACGGCACCGGAGGTGCGGGCCGCCGCACTAGTGTGGAACGTCTCGCCCGAGTAGCTCAGTCGGTAGAGCACTTCACTTGTAATGAAGCTGTCGCGGGTTCAATTCCTGCCTCGGGCTCGGTATCTCCCATGTCTTGACACTCCCTCAGCAGGGATGTCTCCTATGTCCTGACCTCGCACACTGCCTCGGGCTCTCTGCCTCGGGCTCGATGAGAAAGGCGACAGGAAGGCATGCTGAGCGATTTCAAGAAGTTCGTGCTGCGGGGCAATGTGGTCGACCTGGCGGTAGCCGTCGTCGTCGGTGCCGCGTTCACCGCGGTGGTCACCGCCTTCGTGGTCGACCTGGTCACGCCGCTCATCGCCGCCATCTTCGGCAAGACCTCGTTCTCCGGTTTGTCCTTCACCGTGAACCACTCGGTGTTCAAGTACGGCTCGTTCCTCAACGCGTTGATCTCGTTCCTGATTATCGCCAGCGTCGTCTTCTTCGCGGTCGTGATCCCGCTCACCGCGCTGTTGCGCCGGCTGAATGCGCTGCCCACCGAGGAGCCCGAGCCCGAGACGCAACCGTGCCCGGAGTGCCTGAGCGACATCCCTGTCGCGGCTCGGCGCTGCGCCTTCTGCACCTCGGAGGTGTCCCCCGCTCGCACCTAGAGGAGGCAATCACCACTAGGTGCTCGGCCGATTCCGGGCGGCCCTCTGGCGCGCCACTTCGAAGCACACGACGGCGCCCGCCACTCCGACGTTGAGCGAAGGGAGGGAGCCGTGCTGGGGGATGCGGGCCAGCGCATCACAGCGCCGGCGGACAAGGGGAGCGAGGCCCTTCTCCTCGCTGCCGACGACGAGGGCCATCGGCCCCTCGGCCAGGGGAAGGTCGTAGAGGGACTCGTCGGCCTCTCCGGCCAGACCGATGGACCAGACGCCGAGGTCGCGCAGGACGCCGAGGGCGGCGGGGACGCCTCCCACGGCGGCGAAGGGCAGATGCTCGATGGCGCCGGCGGCCGTCTTGGCCACGGTCGGCGACAGCCGGGCCGAGCGGTGCCGCGGCAGCACCACGCCGGTCACCCCGGCGCACTCGGCGCTGCGCAGGAGGGCACCCAGGTTGCGCGGGTCGGTGATGCCGGCCGCCACCAGCAGGAACGGTTCGTTCCCGTGCCGGTCACGCCGCACCAGGTCTTCGAGCGACACGGGCTCGACGGGCCGGGCCAGGGCCATCACGCCTTGGTTCGACTCGGTGCGGGCCTGGGTATCGAGGCGGGCACGCGGGACGGTCTCGACCGGCACCCGCAAGCGGGCGGCGAGCTCCTCGATCCGGTCGAGCTGGGGCGAGGGGTCCTGGTCCTCGGCCAGGACGACCCGGCGCACCGTGCGTCGACCGGCCGAGAGCAGCTCGAGCACGGCGCGGCGGCCCTCCACCTGGTCGCCGCCGAGCTCGCTCAGCGCGGCCGGCGACGGGCGCCGGCCCTGGTTGCGCCGATCACGAGTCCGGGCGCCCGAGCCGCGCTGTTGGCCCGAACCGCGCTGTTGGCCCGAACCGCGCTGTTGGCCCGAACCGCTCTGTTGGGCGGCCGGACGTTGACGAGCGCGGGCGGGAGCGGGGCGACGCCGCGGCGGCTTCGGTGGGCTCACCCCTCCTCCAGGAGGACCACGGCCAGGCAGGCGATGCCCTCGGCCCGTCCGAGCGCGCCCAAGCCCTCCGCTCTCGTCGCCTTGACCGAGACGGGCGCGTCCATGACTTCGCTCAGGCGCGCCGCCATCGCGGCGATGTGCGGGGCGAGGCGCGGGGTGTCGGCGACGACGGTGCAGTCGGCGTTGGTGCAGAAATAGCCCTGGTCGGCGGCCAGGCGCATCACCTCGGAGAGCAGGTAGACGCTGTCCGCGCCCTCCCAGGACGGGTCGGTGTCGGGGAAGTGGCGACCGAGGTCCCCGAGACCGACCGCACCAAGCACGGCGTCAGCCAACGCGTGGCACACCGCGTCGGCGTCACTGTGGCCGCCGAGTCCGCGCCCGCCCTCAATCGGGACGCCTCCGAGCACCAGGCGACGATGAGGGTCCTCGGAGAAGGGGTGGACGTCGATCCCCTGGCCGATTCGCACCCTCACCCGCCTCCGGTCCCAGGGAGGCGCTGCTCGGCCGCCCACAGATCGTCGGGGGTGGTGATCTTGAAGTTGCCCGGGTCTCCGGGGACCACCCGGACACGGCCGCCGATGGCCTCGACCAGCACGGCGTCGTCCGTCGCCTCGAGCCCGCTCGCCGCTCCCTCGCGATGCGCCCCGCGCAGGACTTCGGCCCGGAACGCCTGCGGGGTCTGCACGGCCACCAGGTTGCGCCGGTCGAGGGTCGCGGTGACGTGGCGCACCCCGTCGACCTCCGTCACCGTCTTGACGGTGTCCGACACCGCGAGACCGGGCACTGCCCCGTCGGCTCCGCCCCGGGTCACGGCGTCGACGACGGCCTCGAAGACCGAGGCCGAGGCGAGCGGTCGCGCCGCATCGTGCACGAGGACCACGGCCGCGCCGTCGGGGACGGCGGCCAGGCCCCGGCGCACCGACTCGGCTCGGGTGGGGCCGCCGGTCACCACGACATCAGCGCCGTGCGCCTCGCGCTGCGGGGAAGATCCGTCGGCCGGGACCACCAGGACGACGCCTGACGAGACCGGTCGGCACACGTCGATGGCCCATTCGAGTACGGGGCGGCCGCCCAGGAGGGAGAACTGCTTGGGCTGGCCGAACCGGCGGCCCGACCCGGCCGCCACGACGATGGACCACACCCCGGCCACGGTGTCGCCCGGACGGGATCAGACCAGAGCGTCGTTCAGACGCTCTTCGGCCGTCTCCTCGTCCACGTTGAGGGCAAAGGTCAGCTCGGACACGAGGATCTGGCGCGCCCGCTGGAGCATTCGCTTCTCACCGGCCGACAAGCCCTTGTCCTTGTCGCGGATGGAGAGGTTCCGTACCACCTCCGCCACCTGGTAGATGTCTCCGGAGCGCAGCTTCTCCGAGTGGTTCTTGTAGCGACGGGACCAGTTCGTCGGCATGCGCGCCTCCTTCTTGCGCAGCACGGCGAAGACCTCTTCGACTTCTTCGTCGTTGATCACTTCGCGCAGCCCGACACCCTCGGTGTTGTCGGCGGGCACGTTGAGGATGAGGTCGCCGTAGGCCAAGCGGAGTACGAGATACTCCCGCTTCTCCCCGAAGGCGACCTTCGTCTCGCGCTTCTCGATGACGGCGGCCCCGTGATGGGGGTAGACGACCTTGTCTCCGACCTTGAAGGACACGGGTTCAGAACTCCTTGACTGCACATGGGCACGGGCGCGAGCCCGGACCGACGACGCTGGTGAGGGGCGGCGAGAGCGTTCCGGCGCGGTCTCGAGCCGTCCGGCGGTGGGCATCCATTCTACCAGACGAGCTCTCGCGACCCACCCGCGGCATCACTCGTAGCGCTCGAAGATGCTGGCCTCGACCAGCCGGGCCAGACCGTCTCGCACGTGGCGGGCGGTGGCGGCGCCGATGCCGTCGACAGTCTCGAGCTCCGCCGCGCTGGCCGTGAGCACCTCGGGCAGCGTGCCGAAGCGCATCACCAGGCGTTCGATGAGTATGTCTGAGAGGTGGGGCAGGCGGTGTAGCTGGCGGTAGCCGCGCGGTGCCACCTCCGAGAGCAGCTGGTCGTGGGAGGCCGGCATGTTGAGGGCGGCCACCACCTTGGGCAGGTCCATGAGCGCGTCGGGCCCGAGCGAGTGCAGGTGGGCGCTTCCCTTCTGGTCGCTGTAGTCGGCGAGAACCAGGTTCACCGCCTCGTCGACGCCGGCGCGGAGCTCTTCGGTCTGCAGGTGGATCAACCGCCCGTCGGAACCGAGCTCGACCAGGTGGCCCTCGATCTCGTCGGCGATGCGGCGGACCATCTCGCCGGGCTGGAGCACCGAGACGACGTCGCGCACCGAGACGGCGTTCTCCATCTCGAGCCGGGTGAGCGCGGAGAGCGCCTCGTCGAAGCGCACGCGGAAGCGCTGCAGCGTGGCGAGCGCCTGGCTGGAGCGGTCGATCAGCCAGCCCGCCGACTGCGTCGTGTGCTTCATGTCGAAGCGGTACACGGCGATGGTCGCCATGGCTTCGGACACGGCGATCACCGGCACATCGATGGAGCGTGCAACGCGCTCGGCCGTGCGGTGACGCGTCCCCGTCTCCGCCGTGGGAATGGTCGACTTGGGCACGAGGTGGACGTTGGCGCGGGCGATGCGCGACGCGTCACGAGCCAGGATGATGGCCCCGTCCATCTTGGCCAGCTCGGAGAGGCGCTGTGGGGTGAACTCCGCGTCGAGCAGGAATCCTCCGGTGCAGACCGAGAGGACCGCCGGGTCGTCGCCGACGAGGATGAGCGCGCCGTGCTTGGCCTGGAGGATGCGGTCGAGTCCCTCCCTCAACGCCGTGCCCGGGGCGACGAGCGAGAGTGCCTCGTTCAGCGGCTGGCTGCCACTGCCGCGGTCGACCACGGAGGGCATCGTACCCGGCAGACTCCTCGTGGCCCGGCGCCTGTGTTGCGCTCCGAGCGCGCCCCGTCGAGTCGCGAGCATGATTTCGGGGTGCGTACCCCGACTGCCGACGAGCGCGCGGCCTGGCTCGACGCGCTCGGCGACGCCGGGCTCCACGCCCGTCTGCTGGGCCAGCTCGAGTGCCTGCACGATACGGAGGGCGACGCCGACAGTGGAGCGGAAGTCGGCCTCGACGGGTGGGTGCGTGTCGCGGCCTGGAACGTCCAGCGAGGACGCCGGCCCGCCGCTTTGGCTGCTCTCCTGCACTCCTGTGCCGCGGACGTCGCGTTGGTCTCCGAGCTCGACTCGGGTATGGCCCGCACGCGCAACACCGACGTCCCGGCGGAGCTGGCGCGCGCCCTGGACTGTTGCTACGCCTACGGCGTCGAGTTCGTCGAGCTCGGCCCCGGGGACGAGCTGGAGCGCGTCGAGGCCGCGGGAACACCCAACCACCGCGGGCTTCACGGCAACGCCGTGTTCGCTCGTTCCCACCTCTACGACCCCGACGTCGTGCGACTGTCGGACGGAGGTCCGGTGTGGTTCGACGCGAACTCGACTCAGCCCCGCGTCGGCGGCCGGATGGCTGTCGTCGCCGCCGTCGACATCGCTGAGACGCGCGTCGAGTTGGCGTCGACGCACCTCGAGAACCGCGTCGACCCGGCGGACCGGGCCGAAGAGATGGAAGTGCTGCTGCGGGCGCTCGACGCCCGCGGTGGTCAAGGACCCGCCGTGGTCGGTGGCGACCTCAACACACTGAGCCTCCCGCTGGCCGAGCTCACAGACCGCGACCGGGTGTGCGCGCGGCGCGCGGCCGAGCCGGCTCGGTTCACCTGGCCGGTCGCGCACGAACCACTCTTCGAAGCCGCCGCCGCGTACGGCTACCACTGGAACGAGGCCAACGTGGCCGCGCCGACCACCGCTCACGACGAGACGGGCCGGCCGGGTCACGTGCCGCTGCGCTTGGACTGGCTCCTGGTGCGAGGTCTCGAGTCCCGCCGGCCAGCGGTCGTCTCATCGGCGGCACTCTCCGACCACCACGTCGTCTCCGTCAGCGTGCGCCTCCCCCGGACGTGAGCGAACCCCTCCACGTCCGGCCGTCCGGGCCCCACGACGAGGCGCAGATCCTCGCCGTGGTGCGCGACGCCTTCGGCGCGGGCGGTCGCGACCCCGCCGAGGAGATCAGCATCGTGCGAGAGACGTGGAGCCGGCGCACCGGGCCCCGCCTGGTTGAGCTCGTCGCGGACGAGGGAGGCGTCCTGGTCGGGCACGTGCTCGCCGCCACGGGCGATTTGGACGGCCACGAGGTGCCCGGCGTGGCCCCACTCGGCGTCGTCGCCCGCCGACAGCGCGACGGCGTCGGCACCGCGCTCATGGCCCACCTGCTCGACGAGGCCTCCGCTCGTGGGTGGTCGTTGCTGCTGCTCCTGGGCGACCCGGGCTACTACAGCCGGTTCGGCTTCGTGCCCGCCTCCCGCCTCGGCATCCATTACGGACCCGCGGGCGTCGGGAGTCCCCACTTCCTGGCCCACCGCAGCCGCGCCGTCCACGGCGGAGTGCCGCGGGGGGAATTCCGGTACTGCTGGGAGCTGTGAGCGGCGGCTGGGACTACTCGGCGTCGGCGCCGGCGCCGGCGAGCTCGAGTGGCGGGGGCTGAAGACCCTCGATGGCGGTGAAGCTGAGTTGGGGTCCCTCGCCGTCGATGGGCGCCTGCTCGACGTCGACGACGACGGTCTCGCCGACCCGGAACTCCTTCCACAGGATGCGCTCGGACAGCGGGTCCTCGACCAGCTGCTGGATGGCCCGGCGCAGGGGCCTCGCCCCGAGCTGGGGGTCGTAGCCCTTCTCGGCCAGGAACGTCCGGGCCGCGGGCGTGAGCTCCAGCCCGATGCCCTGGTCCGCGAGCTGCTTGACCGTGCGCGACATGAGCAGGTCGACGATTTCGGTCACCTCGGCGCGCGACAGCTCGTGGAACACGATGACCTCGTCGATCCGGTTGAGGAACTCGGGGCGGAAGTGCTGCTTCAGCGCCTCGTCCACCTTGGCCTTCATGCGCTCGTACGTCACGGCTTCGGACGTCTTGGCGAAACCCATGGAGGACTTGCGCAGGTCGGCCGTGCCGAGGTTCGACGTCATGATCAGGACCGTGTTCTTGAAGTCCACGGATCGACCCTGGGCGTCGGTCAGCCGGCCGTCCTCGAGGATCTGCAACAGCGTGTTGAACACGTCGGGGTGCGCCTTCTCGACCTCGTCGAAGAGCACGACGGAGAACGGCTTGCGCCGCACGGCCTCGGTGAGCTGTCCGCCCTCCTCGTAGCCCACGTAGCCGGGGGGCGAGCCCACGAGACGGCTCACGGTGTGCTTCTCCATGTACTCGGACATGTCGAGCTGAATCAGCGCGTCCTCGTCGTCGAAGAGGAACTCGGCCAGCGTCTTGGCCAGCTCGGTCTTCCCGACACCGGTCGGGCCCAAGAAGATGAACGAACCGCTGGGGCGCTTGGGGTCCTTGAGACCGGCGCGGGTGCGCCGGATGGCCCGTGACAGCGCCTTGAGCGCCTCCTCCTGCCCGATGACCCGCTTGTGCAGCTCCTCCTCCATGCGCAGGAGCTTCGCCGTCTCCTCCTCGGTGAGGCGGTAGACGGGGATTCCGGTCCAGGCGGCCAGAACTTCGGCAATGACCTCCTCGTCCACGACGTCGAAGAGATCGACGCCCTCGGCGCGTAGCTCTGCGTCCTGGCTCTCCTTGAGATCGAGGCGCTCCTTCTCCTGCTCGGCCAGCTTCTTGGCCTGCTCGAAGGCGCCCTTTTCGATCGCCGCTTCCTTGTCCGCGCGCAGGCGCGCGATGTCGTCGTCCAACTTCTTGGCTCCGGGCGGCGTGCTCATGCGGCGGATGCGCAGTCTGCTCCCCGCCTCGTCGATGAGGTCGATCGCCTTGTCCGGCAGGTAGCGGTCGGCCAGGTAGCGGTCGGCCAGGTTGGCGGCGGCGACGAGGGCCTGGTCGGTGATGCTCACGGCGTGATGCGACTCGTAGCGGTCGCGCAGGCCCTTGAGGATGTCGATGGTGAGGGCGACGGTCGGCTGCTCCACCTTGACCGGCTGGAAGCGCCGCTCGAGGGCGGCGTCCTTCTCGAGGTGCTTGCGGTACTCGTCGATCGTGGTCGCGCCCACCGTCTGCAGCTCGCCCCGCGCCAGCATCGGCTTGAGGATCGAAGCGGCGTCGATGGCGCCCTCGGCCGCGCCCGCTCCGACGAGCGTGTGGATCTCGTCGATGAACAGCACGATGTCCCCGCGGGTCCGGATCTCCTTGAGCACCTTCTTCAGGCGCTCCTCGAAGTCACCCCGGTAGCGGCTGCCCGCGACCAGCGCGCCCAGGTCGAGGGTGTAGAGCTGCTTGCCCGTAAGCGTCTCGGGCACCTCGTTGGCGACGATTTGCTGGGCCAGGCCTTCGACGATCGCCGTCTTGCCGACCCCGGGCTCGCCGATGAGCACCGGATTGTTCTTGGTGCGCCGCGACAGCACCTGCATGACGCGTTCGATCTCTTTCGCTCGGCCGATGACCGGGTCGAGCTTGCCGTCGCGCGCCAGTTGGGTCAGGTTGCGCCCGAATTGGTCGAGGACGGGCGATCCCGACGGGTTGTCGCCGCCGCTCGTACCCTGACTGGCGCCGACCGACTCTTTGCCCTGGTTGCCCGACATGAGCTGGATCACTTGCTGGCGCACCCGGCCGAGGTCCGCGCCAAGGCTCACGAGGACCGTCGCCGCGACACCCTCGCCCTCTCGCACGAGGCCGAGGAGCATGTGCTCGGTGCCGATGTAGCTGTGGCCGAGCTGGAGCGCCTCGCGCAGTGAGAGCTCGAGGACCTTCTTCGCCCGGGGGGTGAACGGAGGGGAACCGCTCGGAGCGGTGCCCGCCATGCCGATCGTCTCCTCGACCTTCTCGCGCACCGCCTCGAGCGAGATGCCGAGGGACTCCAGAGCCTTCGCGGCGACGCCCTCTCCCTCATGGATGAGACCAAGGAGGATGTGCTCGGTCCCGATGAAGGAATGGTTGAGCAGCCGCGCCTCTTCCTGCGCCAGCACCAACACCCTTCGTGCCCGGTCGGTGAAACGTTCGAACACCCTGACCGCCTCTCTTCGCTCCTGTTGCTTCTGAGCCAGTGTACCCGTGGCCCCTGTTCCGACAGGCAGCAGGCTGACTCGGCGATTCCGTCCAGATTGCGGCGGCGGCGCCTACCCCGACCAGGGTCGTTTGTCACCTTTCGGCAGCCTTGACCTAACGTTTTGCCTCGTGAACCCGACGGAGGCCCTCGGCCTTCCCCGGCTGCAAGAGGGACTGCAGCGGCTCGAGCCCCTGCTCACCGCCTCGGTGGTGACCGGTGACGCCTTCTTGGATGAGGTCACGACGCACCTGATTGCCGCCGGGGGCAAACGCCTCAGGCCGCTGTTGGCCCTGGCTACGGCGACCGGGGGCGCCCGTGAAGCCACCGAGGACGACCTCATGGGCGCGGTGGCGGTGGAGCTGGTGCACCTGGCCTCGCTCTACCACGACGACGTGATCGACGAGGCGACGATCCGGCGCAACGTCGAGAGCGTGAACAGCCGCTTCGGCAATCTCGTGGCCATCGTCGCGGGCGACTACCTTCTGGCCCGCTCGGCGGCCATCGCGGCGGGCCTGGGCACCACGGTCGCCGGACTCCTGGCGGATACGCTCGGCCGCCTTTGCCAGGGGCAGGTGACCGAGGTCCGATCCTCGTACCAGGTCGACCGCAGCCACGAGGACTACATCGCGACCATCAGCGGCAAGACGGCCGCACTGACCTCTACCTCGTGCCGCATCGGAGCATTGACCGGTGGGTTGCCCGATCCCGAGGTCGAGGCGTGCACCGAATTCGGGCGCAACTTCGGCATGGTGTTCCAGATACGGGACGACATCCTCGACATCACCGCAACGGACGGCCAGCTCCAGAAACCAGCCGGGCAGGACCTGGCCGAGGGCGTCTACACGCTTCCGGCCTTGCTCGCGCTGGCTGACCCCGACGCCGGGCCGGACCTGCGCACCCTCCTCGGCGTCCCACTGGCCCAACCCGAACGCGACAAGGCCCGCTCCATCGTCATGGCCTGCGACGCCATCTCGGTATCGGTGGGCGTGGCCCGAACCTATGTCGAGCGGGCGGAGGAGGCGGCGGCCGGGATCAACCCCCCGGTTCTGCGGACGGGACTCGCTCGGCTGGCGGTCGAGCTCCTGAGCGACCTCCCGTCCGACTGACGGCTCGCGCTCGCTGAGCGCTACGGGGTGCCGCTGGTCGAACCGGTGCCGCTCGTCGCACCGGTGCCGCTGCTCGTCGAGCCGGTGCCGCTCGTCGAAGCCGTTCCCTTGCCCTGACCGGCGCACGCGGCCACGGCCTGGTGGAGGCGGGCCTCCAGATGCTTCTCCTTGGTCCGAGCCCGGTTGACACGCTTGGCGTAGAGGCCGGCGAGCTTGGAGTGTCCGAGCTTCCTCAGCCTGGACTCGAGGGCATCAGCCTTGCGGGCGCGTTTGCTCGCCTTCTGCTGAGTCGAGTGGTAGCTCCGGATGATCTGGGCCAGATCTGAGCACGGGGTGGTCGTCGGGGTGGTGGTGCTGCTCGCCGGCGTCGTGCTCGGGGCTGTGCTCGGTGTCGTGCCCACAGCGTCCGCAGCACCCACAGCACCCGCAACGCCGAGCGTCAGGGCCCCGACGACCGCAGCTCCGGCGATGATCCTGCGAACCATTGCGTCCTCCTCGGACTTCGTTCTCGTGCGTGCTACCTCGGGAGCATTCTTGCCCGCCTCGCCCCTCGAGGCCTGGTGCGAGGCGCATACCCGTTGTCACCATCTTGGCGCGTGCGGCGAAGTTCGCGCGCCGCGAGTCCACGGGGCCGCCGAGTGTTGCGGCCCCGTGGACTCACGATGGAACGAGACGGGTGAACCTGTGAAGGCGATGTGACATCGCCGGTCGCCGCAGGCTCAGCCGCCGGTCGAAGAGCAACGCGCCCCGACCTTGTTGATCCGCATCCCGATTTGCTTCTCTTGGCGCTGCACCGTCTTGATGCGCCTCTCGAAGTTCTTCGCCAACTTTGTGTAGCCGGCCGTCTTGGCCTGATTCGCCACGTTCTGGGCCTGCGTGATCGCGCTGTTGAGGTCGCTGGCGAAAGCCTGGAGATCGGGCTTGACGCCCTGGAAGAAGCTGCACGGAACGGCAGCATGTTTCGGAGCCGCCGGTGTCGACGGGGCCGCCGGTGTCGAGGGTGACGATGTCGAGGCGGAAGATGTCGAGGGCGTGGATGTCGAGGGCGTGGATGTTGACGACGTCGAGGCTGACGATGTCGAGGGCGTGGACGATGTCGAGCCCGTCGACGACGTGGAGGTCGTCGTGGCGCCGGCGATACCGGCGGTACCGATGGCGAGCACTCCGGCAATGGCCGTCCCCGCGATGATCCTGCCAAACATGCGTTTCTCCTTGCGGCTCGTTCGTGCTCATGGCGCACCGCCGCCCTTCGGCGACCTGTCCCACTTTGGTACCCATGTATGAGGGACCTGTGAAGAGCGTGTCAGGAGGCTCCCACACACATAAAAATCGAGGAAGAAAAAAGAACTCTCCGTGGGAATCCCGGGGCGCCGGGTGCTCAACCGCCGACGTTGCGCTCGTAGACGATGCGCAGGCCGTGCAGGGTGAGCCACGGCTCGACGTGCTCGATCGTGTCGGAATAGGGCGCGATCAGTGAACTGAACCCGCCTGTTGCCACGACGGTTGCGGGGCCGAGCTCGTCCATGAAGCGACGAGCCAACGCGTCGACGAGCCCGGCGAAGCCGTAGAGGGTCCCCGATTCGATCGACTCGACGGTGGACCGTCCGATCACACTCCGCGGCTCGACCAACTCGACCCGGCGCAGCGCCGCTGCCTGCTGGTACAGGGCCTCGAGGCTGATGGCGACCCCGGGAGTGATGGCCCCGCCGAGATACTCGCCCTTGGCGCTGATCGCCTCGACGGTCGTCGCCGTCCCCATGTCGACGACCACGCAGGGACCGCCGTAGAGGTCGTACGCCCCGACCGCGTCCGCAATGCGGTCCGCCCCGACCTCCTTGGGATTGTCGTAGAGGATGGGCATCCCGCTCTTCGTGCCCGGGCCGAGCACGACACACGGGATGTCGGCGAACCAGCGCGAGGCCATCTGGCGCAGTTCTGCCGTCACGTGGGGCACCGACGAGCTCACCGCGATGCCCGTGACGCTGGACGCGATGTCGAGGCCTTCCAGGTCGAGCAGCTGCGTGAGCAGCACGGCGTGCTCGTCGGGGGTGCGGCTGGGAACGGTCGAGAGCCTCCAGTGGTGGGTCAGCCCGCGCGGCGCCGTCGGGTCGTGCTCGGTCCCGATCCCGACGCCGACGCCCTCTTCGGGCACGAGCTCGGAACCGTCGAGCACGTAGAGACCGATCACCGTCTCGGTGTTGCCGGCGTCGATGGCGAGGAGCACGTTCAGCCGCCTGGCGCGTCGACGCGTACGAGGTCGAGCCCGAGGTCGAGCACCCCCGCCGAGTGGGTGAGGGCGCCGACGGAGATGCGGTCAGGCCCGGCGGCGGCGTAGGCGACGATGGTGGCGAGGGTCACCCCACCGGAGACCTCCGTGAGGATCGGTCCCGGAGCGTCGAGGCGGGCCACCCCGATCGCTTCGACCACCAGGCCCGGCTCCATGTTGTCGAACAGCACGGCGTCGGCGCCCGCCCGGGCCGCCTCGGCCACCTGCTCGAGCGCGTCGCACTCGACCTCGACCATCCGGCCGGGCCAGAGTTCGCGCGCCCGTTGCACCGCCTCGGTGATGCCGATCCCCGCCAGGTGATTGTCCTTGACCAGGACGGCGTCGTAGAGGCCGGCGCGGTGGCTCGTCCCACCGCCGGCGCGCACGGCGGCCTTCTCGAGCACCCGCAGGCCGGGAGTCGTCTTGCGCGTATCGAGCACCTTGACGGACGGGTTGCCCTCGCGGGCGGCGGCGACGAACTTCGCAGTGAGGCTGGCGACGCCCGACAAGTGGCCCAAGAAGTTGAGGGCGGTGCGCTCCGCGGTGAGGAAGGGCCGCAGGGCGCCCGACACCTCCATCACGGTGTCGCCCGGCTTGAGCTCGGCGCCGTCCTCGGCGTGCCAGGTCAGGCTCAGGTCCGGCCCGACGCGGCGAAAGGTCTCGGTGGCGCAGTCGCGACCCGCGAGCACTCCGGCCTGGCGCGCGCGCAGCGCGAATTGCGCGGTGGCCGTCTCGGGCACGAGCGCGGCCGTGAGGTCGCCGGCGTCCCCGAGGTCCTCGGCCAGCGCGCGCTCGACCGCCTCCACCACCGCCCGGCGGTACGACCCCGGCTCGTCGTCGACGGGTTGCGATGCGTCAGGCGCGCCGCTCATGGCGCCGTCCCGGGTGCGCCGTGCACCAGACGGCGACGCCAGGACGGGTCCGTGTCCGGGTATTCGCTGCGGGCGTGGGCGCCGCGGCTCTCGGTGCGCAGTTCGGCCGAGACGAGCAACGCATCGGCGAGTTGGAGCAAGTTGGCCAGCTCCCCTCCGGCGCCCGACGAAGAGAGGGGACCGCCCAGCGCGGCTGCAACCTCTTCGGCGACGGCGCGGGCGCCGGCCAGGGACGCCGCGCTGCGCACGACGCCGGCGCCGCGGGTCATGGCGCGCTGGAGCTCGTCGCGCAGCTTGGTCACGTCGGGCGCCCCGAGGCGGTCACCGCGCTCGCCGACCACCGGTCGACGCGCCGGCAGCGCCGTGCACCCGATGCCGTCGACCGGCGGGGCGCCGAGCATGGCGCGCAGCGCGCCGCTCGGCTCCGGCCCGGGAACGCCGGACTCAACCCGCTCGGCCAGGCGGGCGCCGAAGACCATGCCCTCGAGGAGGGAGTTGGACGCCAGCCGGTTCGCTCCGTGCACCCCGGTGCACGCGACCTCGCCCACGGCGGAGAGCCCGTCGAGCGCGGTGGCGCCCCACAGATCGGTGACGACCCCACCCGAGAGATGGTGCGCCGCGGGTGCGATCGGCAACCAGTCGCGCTGGGGGTCGAGACCGATGGAGGCCAGGGAGGCGGCGATGGTCGGGAACCGGGCGCCGAAGCGCTCGAGGCCGGTCGCATCGAGCCAGAGGTGATCGACTCCCTGCTCCGCCATGAGCGATGCCATGGCCCGGCTCACCACGTCGCGTGAGGCGAGCTCGTCGACGAAGCGCTCGCCCCCGCCGTCGCGCAGCAGGGCGCCGTGACCGCGGAGCGCCTCGGAGAGCAGCGGGCGCGGCATGGCTGGGTGGTGCAGCGCGGTCGGGTGGAACTGCACGAACTCGACGTCGGCGACCGGCACCCCGGCGCGCAACGCCATGGCCGCGCCGTCGCCGGTCGACTCGGACGGGTTGGTGGTGACGCTGAAGAGCTGGCCCGCGCCGCCGGTGGCCAGCACGACGTGGTCGGCCCGCACCTCGACGGGTTCCTCGCCGCCCGGGGGAAGCGCGGTCACCCCGACGCAGCGGCCGCCCTCGACGACCAGGTCGAGGGCGAACCACGCCTCGAGCACCGCGCTGGCCGAGCGCCAGGTTGCCGCGACAAGGGCGCGCTCGACCTCGGCCCCCGTGGCCGCGCCCCCGGCGTGGACCACGCGGGCGCGGGAATGACCTCCTTCCCGCGCCAGGGCGAGCAGGCCCGAGGACTCGCGGTCGAACTCCACGCCGAGCGCGATCAGCTCGTGGACCCTCCCGGGACCCTCGTCGACGAGGACGCGTACGGCTTCCTCGTCGCACAGCCCGGCGCCGGCGGCCAGCGTGTCGGCCAGATGGAGATCGGTCGAGTCCTCGTCGCCCCCGAGCACGGCGGCGACTCCCCCCTGGGCCCAACGGGTGGCCGACTGCGACAGTGCGCCCTTGGTCATCACGCCCAGCGACAGGGCGGGCGTCGCCCCCGGCCCGGCCAGCCGGACGGCGGCCGTGAGCCCGGCCACCCCGCTGCCGAGGACCAGGACGTCGAAGGGCCCCGGTCCCCGGGCCCCGTCCGTCACGCCGGTTCGGTCAGCGTGAGCTCGGCATCGAGACGGGCCGACGCCTCGTCGATCACGCGGTTGGCGCGGTCCACGTGCACCACGCGGGGCACGTACTCGGAGAGCTCGGCCTGCTCGTAGTCGGCGTAGCTGATGACGATCACCTTGTCCCCGGGCGCGACGCAGGCGCGCCGCGGCGCCGTTCAGGCACACCTGGCCGCGCTCACCCTCTATGGCGTAGGTCTCGAAGCGGGCGCCGTTGTCGATGTCGAGCACGGCGACCTGCTCGTAGGGGAGGATGTCGGCCAACGCCATCAGCTCGGTGTCGAGGCTGATGGAGCCGACGTAATTCAGGTCGGCGCCGGTGACCGTGGCCCGGTGGATCTTGGACTTCATCATGCGGCGGCGCATCGGTTCAAGCGGTCCTTTCGAGTTGACGGGTTCGCCGGTCGACGGCGTGGACGGCGGGGTCGACGGCGGCGGCGGGAGCGCGGTCGGCGGCGACGTCGAGGGCCGGGCAGTTGTCGATGAGACGGACGGGTCCGACCCGGGCCGCCACGAGCAGACGGACGCTCTCGGGGTCCGTGATGGCGTCGACCTCGTCGAGGCCGTCGGCGTCGACGGCCACGGCGTAATCGAGCTGAATGAGGGGCTCGGGCGCGACCGCGGCGGCCATGGCGCGGGCGACCTCACGACCCGAACGCGAGCCGGCGGCGACTGCCGCCTGCCCGGCGGCGAGGGCACGCCGCAGCGCGGGGGCGGCGGCCCGCTCGACGACCGAGAGGCGGACGTTGCGGCTCGAGAGGGCGAGCCCGTCGGACTCGCGCACGGTGGCACAGCCCACCACCTCCACGGGGAGGCAGAGGTCGGCGGCGAGGCACCGCACCACCGCCAGCTGCTGGTAGTCCTTCTCCCCGAAGTACGCCCGGCACGGCCCGGCGACGGCGAACAGCTTGGCCACGACGGTCGCGACCCCGTCGAAGTGGCCCGGGCGCGACGCTCCCTCCCAGCGCTCGCTCGGCCCCCGTACGGTCACCGTGGTGGCGGGGGGCGCGGGCCACGACGGGTACATCTCGCCGACGCTCGGGACGAAGACGACGTCGGCCCCGGCCTCGGCGCACACCAGCAGGTCACGCTCGAGCGTGCGCGGGTAGCGGGCGAGGTCGGCGGAGTCGCCGAACTGGAGGGGGTTGACGAAGATGCTCACGACGACGGTGTCGCACTCGGCGCGGGCCCGCGCCACGAGCGACACATGTCCGGCGTGCAGCGCGCCCATCGTCGGGACGAGTCCGACCCGGCGACCGGCGGCCCGCGCCCGCCCGAGAAGCTCGCGGCAAGCGGCGGCGGTCTCGGCGACGTCCATCGGCTACACCGACACCGCACCGACACCGACACCGACACCGCCACCGGCACCGTGGCACCGGCCAACTTGGTGGCGAGAGCGGCTCCGGCCTGGTACCCGGGCCGCTCGTCGGCCGCCAGCGCGTCGAGATGCCGGCTGAGCGTCGCCCAGTCGCCCCGGCGCGCCGGCCCCGTCAGGGCCGCTCCGGGCCCCAGCCGGTCGACGTCGTCGAGCGCGGCCCGGGTGAGCGGGAGGAAGGACTCGAGGCTCAGCCCGACCGAAGCGGCGACGCGCTCGACCTGGCCGAGCAGCGCCACCACGTGGTTGGCCGCGATGCATGCGGCGGCGTGGTAGGCGGCGCGGTCGGCGTCGGCCACCTCGACCGTCCGACCCCCGAGACTGCGTGCCATGTCGTCCACCTCCGACGCGCCCGGCGACGGCGAAGGTCACACCCGAGACCAGCCGGGCCGCGCCGACCTCGGCGTTGGGTAACGGCACGAGCGGGTGCAGGCCGCCACGGCGCGGGTGCGGGGCGAGGGCGTCGAGCCCGAGGGAGCCCGAGAGATGCACGACGGTGGTGGACGGCACCGGTTCGACCAGCGCGGCCACCTCGGCCACGGTGTCGTCCGGGGTGGCCACGACCAGCACGTC
Source organism: uncultured Acidimicrobiaceae bacterium (assembly GCA_963767195.1). Lineage (GTDB taxonomy): Bacteria > Actinomycetota > Acidimicrobiia > Acidimicrobiales > RAAP-2 > Bog-473. The sequence goes on from CAVYDA010000010.1 coordinate 36,605, forward strand.
GACACCGCGGGCCGCGCCCGAGACGTCGTCGTCACGGCCGAGGTACCCGGCCAGCGACCAACCCCGTGCCGCGAGGGCGCTGCCCAGGGACGTGCCGGCCCGGCCGGGGCCGATGATCCGGATGGTGTACATCTGACCTCCTTCGGCGTTCCAGCCCCTGACGGGTGCCGTTCGCCTACAGACGATCCGAGAATGACGGGCCAAGCGTACCCGCGGGTGACCTCACCACCAGCCGCCTCCAGCCGCGACGGCGGGACCAGGTCGGGGGCCAGATCGGCGAGCGGCGCCAGGACGAACCGCCGCTCCCACATGCCGCGGGTGGGGCACGGTCAGATCGGGCTCGTCGACCTCGCATCCCTCGACGTAGAGGAGGTCGGCATCGAGGGTCCGCGGCCCCCAGCGCTCGGCGCGCACCCGCCCCGCCGCCTCTTCGAGGCGCGTGGCACCGCCCGAGCAGGCCCCGCGGCGTATCTCGGGTGAAGAGCTCCACCACGGCGTTGAGGTAGGCGCCCTGGCCGGCCGGGCCTCCCACGGGCTCGGTCTCGTAGAGAGGGGAGACGGCCACGACGTCGCCACCGCGGCGCAGACCGTCGACCGCGGCCGCCAGGAAGGCGCGGCGGTCACCGAGATTCGAGCCCAGGCCCACGAAGGCGCGGCGGCGGGCCTCCACGGCGGCGACCCTCAGCGGGCGCGCCGCACGCGCACTCCCGTCGAGCCCACGTCGAGGGCCAGCGGAGGCCGTACCTTGCGCACCGTGACCTCGACCGCGTCCAGCCGGGGGTCGATGACGAGCAGCGCGTCGGCCAGGCGCCCGGCCAGCGCCTCGAGCAGGCGGTAGGAGCGGCCGGCCACGATGTCGGCCGCGGCCTGCGCCAGCGCGCCGTAGTCGACGGTGTCGGCCAGGTCGTCGCTGTGCTGGGCCGGGGCCGTGTCGACCCAGGCCACGATGTCGAGCGAGAACGTCTGAGCCCGCTCGCGCTCCTCGGGCAGGACCCCGTGGACGCCGGCCACCCGCAGGTCGAGGATCTCGATTCGGTCGTTCACCCGGCCTGGCCCCGGGCGGGCATGCCTCCGAGCTCGGCCAGCAACTCCCGCCCGGGCTCGCCCATGGCGTGCCCGACCACGTGCTCGACCAGGGCGACGGCCTGAGGCGCGGCTCGGGATCCGTCCGGACCACACGAGGTACCCGGCCACGACCCCCATGACGCGGTCGCCCAGCTCGTCCTGGTGCACGAGGATGCGCAGGCCGGCGGCCAGGGAGTCGTCGAGATCCTGGAAGCATTCGGCCAGCACCGGGCGCGGGTCGCCGGAGCGCTCCAGGGGGTAGTTCGCCCAGGCCAGCCCCTCCTCGTCGTACGCGGCCAGGTTGTGCGGCGACGGCAGCAGCGAGACGACCCGGCCGAAACCCTGGACCCGGAGCCAGATGATCTCCTCCTGGCGTCGCACCCGCCGGTGGTTGGGCGCGAAGCCCCCCGGCCGCTCGCTGACGGCCAGGTGGTCCCGGATGACCCACGTGAAGTTGCGGGGCGGGATGCCGGCCGCCCACTTTCCCTTCATGCGGCTGGACCATACAGCCGGGCCACCTGCACCGTGGCCGCCACGTCGTGCACGCGCACCATCCCCACGCCCGAGGCCATGGCCGCGGCGGCCGTGGCCAGCGAGCCCTCGGCTCGCTCGCCGATCGGGGCCGGGGAGGCTGCGCCGGGCGCCGCCAGCAACCCGAGGAAGCGCTTGCGGCTGGTGCCGACGACCACCCCGGCACAGCCGGCCGCGTCGGCCGCGTCGATCAGCTCGGGCAGGTGGGCCAACAGCGCCAGGTTGTGCGCCGCGGTCTTGCCGAAGCCGATACCCGGGTCGATCCAGACTTCGGCCACCCCGGCGCGCTTCGCCCGTTCGGCTCGTGCGAGCAGGAAGTCGCGCACCTCGGCCACCACGTCGGTGTAGCGGGGACCTTCCTGCATCGTGCCGCGGCTCACCCTTCATGTGCATGGCGACCCAGCCGGCCCCGCCGAGCGCGCGCCACCTCCGAGAGCGAGGCCGAGATGTCGTTGACCAGCGTGGCGCCGGCGGCCAGCGCGGCTTCGGCCACGGCGGGCTTGACGGTGTCGACCGAGATGCGGACACGGCGTTCCTCGCCGGCGTGGGCCAGAGCCTCCACCACCGGCACGACCCGCTGGAGCTCCTCGGCGGCCGGGACGGGTTCCGCGCCGGGCCGCGACGACTCCCCGCCGACGTCGACGACATCGGCACCCTCCTCCATCATCTCGACACCACGCGCCACCGCACGCTCGTAGGTCTCGTAGCGCCCGCCGTCGGAGAAGGAGTCGGGCGTGACGTTCAGCACGCCCATCACCAGCGGGCGCCGCCGCGGGCCGGGATCGGGCACGGGACGCGCCGCCGTCAACGACCCCGGATGAACTGCATGGCCTCGGCCCGGGTGGCCACGTCGGAACGGAACAGCCCCCGCACCGACGACGTGACCGTCACCGTGCCCGGCTTCTTCACCCCGCGCATCGACATGCAGAGGTGCTCGGCCTCAATCACGACGAGCACCCCGCGCGGCGCCAGCACGCCGGCGATCGCGTCGGCGATCTGCGTCGTCATGCGCTCCTGGACCTGAAGTCGGCGGGCGTACCCGTCGACCAGGCGGGCCAGCTTGGACAGGCCGGTGATGCGACCGTCCTCGGCGGGGATGTAGGCCACGTGGGCCCGACCCAGGAAGGGGACGAGGTGGTGCTCGCACAGCGAGGCGAACGGGATGTCACGCACCATGACCATCTCGTCGTGCTCCGCCGCGAACGTCACCTCCAGGTGGCGCGCCGGGTCGTCGTGCAGGCCGGCGAAGAGCTCCTCGTACATAGCGGCGACCCGGGCGGGGGTGGCGACGAGCCCGTCGCGCTCGGGGTCCTCGCCGATCGCGACGAGCAGCTCGGACACGGCCGCGCGCACGCGTTGCACGTCGACGCTCATCGGCGCGGTCACGGCCGAACCGAATCCGGTCCCTCCTGCCGCCGTGCGGTAGCGATGGACGCCGGCCAGGTTGCGGTAGCGCTCGTCCACGTCGAGGCCGTAGCCGACGACGAAGTCGGGCGGGATGGTGAAGCCCACGTAGCGCAGGTCCAGGTCGACCCGCTGCTCGCCCTCCTTGACCAGCAGGGCACAGATCTCGAGGCTCTTGGGCTGGCGGGCGTGCAGGTAGCGGCGCAGGTAGTTGAGGGTGAGGCCGCTGTCGATGATGTCCTCGACGACCAGGACGTGCCGGTCGGCGAGCTCCGCGTCGAGGTCCTTGACGATGCGGACCACGCCCGAGGTCTTCGTCGCGCTGCCGTAGGAGGACACGGCCATGAAGTCGACGTCCACCGGCAACGCAATGGCCCGGCACAGATCGCTCATGAAGAGCATGGCTCCCTTCAGTACGGCGACCAGGAGCGGTGGCTCCTGGGCGTAGTCGACGGTGATCTGCGCGCCGAGCTCGGCCACGCGCGCCGCCAGCCGTCCGGAGTCGACCAGCACGGGACCGACGTCCGCCTCCGCCCAGGCCGGCACGCCGTCCTCGTCGCGGGTCACCGGGGTGACACTACCGGAGCGGTCCGTTTCGACCCCGAGCCGGCCGCGGCTCCGGCGCACCCGCCGCCCCCCGGACAGCTCCGTCGCGACGGCGTCGCCACGAGCCACCGCGAGCACCCGCTCCACCTCGGCCAGCGAAGGCGGATGGCCCTCTTCTCCCGATCCCGTCCCCGCCTCGCGTACGAGGCGACGGACGGCACGGCGCGCCAGCGGTCTGCTCTCCGCCGCCAGGGCCCGCGCGGTCCGCGGGGTCCGGCAGCGCCTGGTGCGCCAGCGCCTCGACGAGCGCGGCCTCGTCGCGCACGACCGCGGCGTGCCGGGCCAGCAGCGGGACCGGGTCGCGGCCGGCCACCGCCTCGCACAGCGGCAGCAGCTCGTGGCGAACGCGGTTGCGGGTGAAGGCGGGGTCAGTATTGGAGGCGTCGCACACCGGCGCCAGCCCGAGCCCGGCGCACAGCGCGTGGGTCTCGCGGCGGCGCAACCCGAGCATCGGATGCCGGACGCCCGGCTCCATGCCCGCCGTCCCGTCGGGGCCGGCTCCCCGCAACAGGTTGAGCAGCACGGTCTCGGCCTGGTCGTCCATGGTGTGGCCGGTGGCGAAGCCCGGCGGGAGGGCGGCGATCCGTGCCGCCCGGGCGCGGGCCTCGAGGTTGGGTCCGGGCACCACCGACGCGCGCCGCGCCTCGAAGCGGGCGCCGAAGCGCGCCGCGGCCGCGGCGACGACCTCGGCCTCCTGTGCCGATCCCTCCCGGAGCGCATGGTCCACGTGGACCGCGGTGACCTGGCAGCCGGCCGCCGTCGCGAGCACCAGGAGCGCCAGCGAGTCCGCTCCGCCCGAGACGGCGCAGGTCAAGCAGGTGTCGCGGGGTGGGAAGGTGCAGCGGCGCAGCAGTTCGGCGACGAGAGCGGCGCCTGCTCCCTCACCCACCGGCACCGGCCCGGGCCACCCAGCGGCCGGGATCACGGATTTCGTCGAGTGTGGGCAGCCACTCGGGCCCTTCCCACACCCGGGCCAGCAGGGCCGGTCCCCCGGTCTCCTCCACCGACTCCACGAAGCGCTCGCCTTCGGCGTACTGGCGCATCTTGGCCTCGAGCCCGAGGAGGCGCGACATGAGCCGCGCCAGCCCGCGGGCGTTGGTGCGGCGCTCGTGCAGCACGCGGGCGAAGTGCTCGGCCCCGGGCACCTCTCCCGCGCCGGCCCGGTTCATGACGACGTCGCCGTGCCCCTCCAGCAGGCTCATCATCCCCGAGATCTTCGAGAGAGCCAGGCGCTGCTCGGGCGTGGCCAGGAGGCCCACCAACCCGGCATCCCCCCCGAGCCCGCGTCCGGACCGCAGCTCGGTGGCCACCCGCCGCACCGTGTCGGCGAAGCCCGCCGGGTCGGCCGCCACCGGACCGAGCATCTCGGAGACGAGGCCCACGAAGTGGTCGCGCAACCAGGGCACGGCAGTGAACTGGAGGCGGTGGGTGACCTCGTGGAGGGCGAGCCACAGCCGGAACTGACTCGGCGCGAAGTCGAACTGGACCTCGACGGCGACGATGTTCGGCCCGACGTAGGAGACCAGATCCTGGTCCTCGGGTGACTCGTCGTCGATGAGGAGGTCGTACTGGCCGAGGACGCGCGTGGCCATGTAGGCCAGGAGGAGGCCGAGCTGGGTCCCCGACACCACGCGCCCCACCACCAGGGACGGACCCGCCAGCTTCGAGGCCCGGGCCTGCTGCAGGTCCCGCAGGGCCGGCCCGACGAGACGCTCCATGGACCGCACGTTGGCCGAGGCCCACGCGGCGCGGTCGGTGACCTTGGCTCGTGCCGACCCTCGGGCCGAGCGCCACCCGGTGGCCTCGCCCACGAGCGTCTCGGCCCGGGCGGTGAGCTCGTCGAACTGGCCCTGGAGGTTCGCCGAACGGTAGGACGCCGGTGCCGGCTTCAGGATCAGTGCGCCGGACGCCACCCGCTGGGCCAGGCCCCAGTCCACCAACCCGGGGAACGCGCCCGCGTCGTCACCGGTCGACCCGGGAGACTGGGACCCGCCGACGGGGGAGAGATCAGTTCCGGGCGCCGTGCTGCCGGCCTTCCTCGTCGATGGCTTCGGCCACCTTGCGGATCAGGCTCTCGGGCACCCGGTCCCGGCACCGGCTGGCGATCACCCGGCGGAGCTCGGCCTCGAACTCGGCCGCGCCGCCGCAGGGTCCGCAGAAGTCGAGGTGGATCCGGATCTCCTCGCGGCGCTCCTCGGTGAGCTCGCCGTCGAGATAGTGGTACAGCTGGTGCACCGCCTCGTCGCAGTCGATCGACGGCCCGAACAGGCCGAGCTCGACGTCCCTGTCGTCTCTCACGTCATCGCTCATCGCTACGACCCTCCGGGCACGCTGCCGACAAGGCCACGCGCCTCTGCTACGTCGTGCAACGCCTTCTGAAGCGCCCTTCTTCCCCGGTGGATGCGGCTCATCACGGTCCCGATCGGCACTTCGGTGATCTCGGCGATCTCCTTGTAGCTGAAACCTTCCACGTCGGCGAGCAGGACGGCCATCCGGAACGCCTCGGGCAGGGCTTCGAGCGCCGCCTTCACGTCGTCGTCGGTGAAGCGGTCCAGCGCCTCGTCCTCGGCCGAGCGCCCCTGCTCGCTGCCCCCCGAGCCGGCCAGGCGCTTGTAGAGGTAGAGGTCCTCCACGTCCTCGACGTCGGTCGTCTCGGGACGGCGCTGCGCGGCCCGATAGGAGTTGATGTACGTGTTGGTGAGGATGCGGTAGAGCCACGCCCGCAGGTTCGTCCCCTCGGTGAACGAGTCGAAGGCGCGGTAACCCTTGAGGTAGGTCTCCTGCACCAGGTCCTCGGCATCGGCTCGATTGCGTGTCATGCGCAGCGCGGCCGAGTACAGCCCGGGCATGAACTCCATTGCTTGGTCGATGAACGTGGACCGGTCGGCCATTGGCCCCACCCTACCCACCCCGGGATATGGTCTCCGCCGTGGCCATCGCCCCCGAGGAATTGGGCATCGACCTGCTCGACGGCACGTTCTACGGGAGGGAGCCCCACGAGGCCTACACCTGGATGCGGGCCCACGCACCGGTGTACTTCGACGAGCGCAACGACCTGTGGGCTGCGGCCAGCTACGCCACCGTCAAGCAGGCCTCGGTCGAAACCGAGGCGTTCTCCAACGCGCAGGGCATCAGGCCCAAGTCCCCACCGCTGCCCATGATGATTGAGTTCGACGCGCCCGAGCACGTGCTGCGCCGGCGCCTCGTGTCGGAGGGTTTCACGCCGAAGCGGGTCCGCGCCATGGAGGACCGGCTCCGCCTGGCCTGCGACTCCATCATCGACACGGTCTGCGAGCTGGGTCACTGCGATTTCGTGGCCGACATCGCGGCGCCACTGCCCATCGCCGTCATCGGCGACATGCTCGGCTTCGCCCCCGAGGACCGCGCCGAGCTGCTGCGGTGGTCCGACGACATGCTCAAGTCCCAGGGATCGCCCGACCCCGGCGACATGGAACGTGCCATGGAGGCCTTCGTCGGCTACTCCGCGTACATCAACCCGGTGCTGGCCGAGCGCCGGGCCGACAAGAGCACCGAGGACCTGGTCGGCGTGCTCTGCCAGGCCGTGATTGACGGCCACACGCTCGACGACGACTCGCTGGTCCACGAGACCCTGCTCATCCTCATCGGCGGCGACGAGACGACGCGCCACGTCATCAGCGGGGGCATGGAGGAGCTCCTGGCTCACCCCGACCAACTGGCGCGTCTCGCCGCCGACCCTGACCGGCTCCTGCCGAGCGCGGTCGAGGAGATGCTGCGCTGGGTGTCGCCGATCAAGAACATGGCGCGCACCGCGACACGCGACGTCGAGCTCGGCGGTGAGACGATCCGCGCCGGACAGCAGATCATCTTGCTGTACCCGTCGGCGAACCGCGACGAGGAAGTGTTCGACCAGCCCGAGGTCTTCGACATCGGCCGGACGCCGAACCCGCACATCGCGTTCGGATTCGGCGCCCACTTCTGCCTGGGCAACCAACTGGCGCGGCTGGAGCTCAAGGTCATGTTCGAGCGGGCGCTGGCCCGCCTGCCCGACCTCCACCTGGCCGTCGACCGTTCGGAGCTTGCCGCGACGGGCCGCCAATTTCATCTCGGGGATCGAACGGATGCCCGTCGAGTTCACTCCCGAGCGCGCCACTCGGCGTCGGACCCGCCTGATGCCCGAGCGCGACACGACCGGCATCGCCGGCCGCTCCATCCTCGTCACCGGCGGCGGCAGCGGCATCGGCCTGGCCACGGCCGTGCACCTCGCCGCCGAAGGCGCGCACGTCACCATCTGCGGGAGAACCGAGCAAAAGCTGGCGGACGCCGTGGCGTCGATCGCGGCGGCCGCGCGGCGATGCCACGGCGCGCTACGTCGTGGCCGACGTCACCGTCGAGGAGCAGGTGGCCGCGGCCGTCGAGGAGACGATGAAGGCGACCGGCAACATCGACGGGCTGTTCGCCTGCGCGGGTGGTTCGACGCACATCGGGCCGGTCCTCACCGCGGACATCGCCTCGGTGCGGGCCACGATCGACCTCAACCTGCTGGGCTCGGTCATCTGCGTGAAGCAGGGTGCGCTCGCCATGCAGGCGCACGGAGGCGGCGGCTCCATCGTGCTCATGTCGTCGGGCGCGGGGCGCTTCCCGCACCCGCACCTGTGGGCCTACGGGGTGGCGAAGTCGGCCATCTGCTTCCTGGCCAAGACGGCGGCCGAGGAGCTCGGTCCGCTCGGCATCCGGGTCAACGCGGTCGCGCCGGGGATCATCGACGACGAGCTCATGTCGTTCATCACGGCCGGGGGACCGCTCCTCGACGACTACCTGGCCCAGATGCCGCTGGGCCGCGTCGGAACCGTCGAGGACGTGGCGGCGGCCGTGCGCTACCTGCTCGGCCCCGAGTCCTCCTTCGTGACCGGGGAGACCCTCGGCATCGACGGTGGCCACCACCTGCGCCGCGGCGCCGACTACTCGCTCCTGCTGGGCTCCTGACCCGGGGCCCGGGAAACCTCCCGGGAATCCCGCCGATCCGCTCGACCGCTTCTTCCGGGAGCAGGTCGTCACAAATCTTCGTCGTGAAGCGAGTCGGTCTTGAATCCTCTATCCGAAATGATTACGGTTATGATTATGAAACCGGGTTGGCGCAACAAAGTGCTGGCGGCGGGCCTCGTGGCGGCGGCCGCCCTCGCCGCGCTGGGCCTGCCGGGGGCGACGCCGGCCGGCGCTGCCTCCTCCGGCGCGGTCAGCGTGGTGGCCGCGGAGAACTTCTGGGGGAACATCGCGGCGCAGATCGGCGGGCGCGACGTGACGGTGACCTCGCTCATCACGAGCCCCACCGCCGACCCCCACCTCTTCCAGACCAACGCGGTCGATGCGGCCCTCCTGGCCCGGGCGAAGGTCGTCATTGAGAACGGCGCCGGCTACGACGCCTGGATGCGCTCGCTGCTCTCCGCCGACGGCGGGAACCGGCGGCTGGTGGACGCGGCGGCGGTGCTCCACGTCACGGGGTCGGACCCCAATCCCCACCTCTGGTACGACCTGCCGCGCGTGCCGGTGGTCGCGGCCGCCATCGAGCGCGCGCTGGCGCAGGCCGCGCCGGGCGACGCGCCGACGTTCGCCCGGAACCTGGCGACCTTCGACGCCTCGCTCGCCCCCCTGGAGGCGACGCTGACCTCCATCAAGCGCAACTTCCACAACGTGCCCGTCGCCTACACGGAGAGGGTCCCCGGCTACCTCCTCGCCGCGGCCCGGCTCGACGTGAAGACGCCACCCGGCTTCGCCCGGGCGGTCGAGGACGGGTTCGACCCGAGCGCGGCCGACACGCTCGCCATGCGCCGGCTCATCACCGATCACGACATCTCCGTGCTGCTCTACAACGTGCAGACGGTCACGCCGGTCACCACGCAGATCCGCGCGTTGGCGCGCCAGCACCGCATCCCCGTCGTCGGCGTCTCCGAAACGATGCCCGCGGGCGACGCCACGTTCCAGCAGTGGCAAGGGTCGCAACTCGTGAATCTTCTCCACGCCCTCCGGGAAGGCAGGAGCCCGTGAGCACCATGCCCGGCGCCGCGCCAGAGCACCCGGCGGCCGCGCCCGAGCACCCGGCCCACGCTGCGGCACCCCCCGTCGAGCTGCACGGCGCGACCGTGCGTCTCGGGGCGCGCACGCTGTGGTCCGGGCTCGACCTCACGGTCGGGCGGGGAGAGTTCGTGGCCGTGCTCGGGCCCAACGGCGCCGGCAAGACGACCCTGCTCAAGGTGCTGCTCGGCCTGACTCGCCTCTCGTCGGGCACCGTGCTGGTGGACGGCGAACCGCCGCGGCGCGGCAGCCACCAGGCGGGGTACGTGCCCCAGCAGCGGGCCTTCGACCGCAACCTGCCCGTCCGCGGCCGGGACCTGGTGCGCTTCGGAGCGGATGGTCACGCCTGGGGCATCGCCGGTCGCCGGCGCTCCCGGGCCACGTGGCACAAGGTCGACGAGATGCTGGCCGCCGTCTCCGCCGCGCCCTACGCCGGGTCGCCGGTGGGCGCGACCTCGGGCGGCGAGCAACAGCGCCTCCGCATTGCGCAGGCCCTCGTCGGCGACCCCCGGGTCCTTCTCTGCGACGAGCCGCTCCTCGCGCTCGACCTGGCCAGCCAGCGCGCCGTGACCCGGCTCATCGACGAACGCCGCCATGCGGCGGGGACACCGGTGATCTTCGTGACGCACGACATCAACCCGGTGCTCCCCTACGTGGACCGCATCCTCTACCTGGTCCAGGGACGCTGGGCCGTGGGTAGCCCCGACGAGATCCTGACCAGCGCGCGCCTGAGCGACCTCTACGGGACTGACGTGGACGTGGTGAAGGTGCGCAACCGATATCTCGTCGTCAGCGCCGAGGACACGCTGGCGACCGAGCCCGGCGCGCACGCCCACCACGGCCATGATCACGCGCACTGAGCCCGGGGCGCCCGGACACGCGCGGCGCTGACACCGCATGGGCATCGGCTACTTCCTGCAGTTCGGCTTCGCGCAGCACGCCCTCGAGGCGGCGTTCCTCGTCGCCGTCAGCTGCGGGCTCATCGGGCCGTTCGTCCTGGCTCGATCCATGGCCTTCGCCGTGCACGGCACGAGCGAACTGGCGTTCACCGGTGCGGTCGCCGGCCTCCTCGTGGCGGACAACCCCGTCGCCGGGGCCCTGGTGGGCGCCGTGGTCGTCGCCACGCTGATCGGGCTCTTCGGCCAGCAGGCCTCCGAGCGCGACTCGACCATCGGCGTGATCCTCGCCGCCGGCCTCGGTCTCGGCGTCCTGCTGCTCAGCGACTACCACGGCTACGCCAGCGAGGCGCTCAACATCCTCTTCGGGAACATCTTCGGCATCAGCTCGGGGCAGATCCTGCTCCTCGGCGTCATCGCGGTGGCGGTGACCGTCGTCCTCCTGGCCGTCTGGCGCCCGCTCCTCTTCGCCTCCGTCGATCCCGACGTAGCCCGCGCCCGCGGCGTACCCACCGGACTGCTCGGTATCGCCTTCCTCTACGTGCTGGCCGTCACCGTCACCGAGGCGGCCCAGATCGTCGGCACGCTGCTCGTCCTCAGCCTCGTCATCACCCCCGCCGCGGCCGCCCAGCGCCTGAGCACGAGCCCGGTGTCGGTCACGCTCCTCTCCGTGGCCCTGGCCGTCGCCGCCGCGGACGGCGGGCTCCTGCTCAGCTTCGAGTTCCCGAGCGTGGAGCCGAGCGTCCCGATCGTCGCGTTGAGCTTCGCCTTCTACGTCGTGGCCCGCCTCGTCGGTCCCGCCTTGACGTCGGCGCGGAGGAACCGGTCCGCTGCGCCGGACCTGGCAGAGTTGCCCCATGGTTGAGGCCTCGGACCGCCCGGTCCGCCCGAGTCGCCGCACCCGGCAGGGGGACGCGGTGCTCAACGTCGTGTTGGGCTCGAACAACTTCCGCAGCGCACAGGACATCCACGCGGAACTGCGGACCGCCGGTGAGGCCGTCGGTCTCACGACGGTGTACCGGCACCTCGCGCTCTTGACGGACGAGGGCCTGCTGGACGCGCTGCAGACGGCCGACGGGGAGCTCGTGTACCGGCGCTGCCTCAGCGAGCAGCACCACCACCACGTCGTGTGCCGCCGCTGCGGTCGCGGGTCCGAAGTTGAGCTGCCCGACTTGGAGCGCTGGGCCGAGTCGACGGCCTCCGATCTCGGCTACAGCGACGTCACGCACACCGTCGAGATCTTCGGCGTGTGCGCGCAATGCCGCGGCTGAGCATTCACGGCCTCAGCCTGAAGAGCCCGGCGTCAATAACGGTCTCCCCCCGCTGGGTCGCGGTGCGGAAGCGGAAGGCGCCGGGCGTCCGGTCGCCGATGTCCCAGACCGAGACGGTGAGTGTGTCGCCGGGCATGGTCGGTTTGGAGAAGCGGGAGCGCATCGTCCCGAAGCGGTCCGGGTCGGAGCCGCAAACGGCGTGGAGGAGGGCTCGACCGGTGAAGCCGTAGGTGCAGAGCCCGTGCAGGATGGGTCGGTCGAATCCCGCCCGCTTGGCAAAGACGGGGTCGGAGTGCAACGGGTTCCGGTCGCCGTTGAGGCGGTAGAGGAGGGCCTGGTCGGGACGCGTGGCGTAGGTCACCGTCTCGTCGGGCTCGCGCGTGGGCAGCGGCTCGGACGCCAGCTCGCTCTCCTCGTCGCCCTCGGGGTTGCGCGGGCCGCCGAACCCGCCCACGCCGCGGATGAACATGGCGGTGCGCAGCGTGAAGGCGGGATCACCCGTCGCGACGTGGCGCGCCTCGCTCTCGAGCACGACGAGGCCGGCCGATCCCTTGTCGTACATGCCCGCCACCTTGGTGGTGGACGAGACGGTCCCTTTCACGGGGATCGCGCCGTAGAGGCGGATGGATTGTTCGGCGTGGACGAGCATGGCCGGGTCGTACTCACCGAGCGAGATGCCGGCACGCCCGCCCTGCCCGACGACGGTGGCGAACGTCGGGATCACGCGCTGGGTGACCCCTTGGGAGTTCTCGGTCGTCAGATCGAGCTCGAATCCGACCGGGTCCAGCGAGCCCGCTCCGACCCCGAGGGCGTAGAGGAGGGCGTCCTTGTGATCCCACGAGCGCTCGACCGGTTCCGCGGTGGTGCCCACCGCATCGGTGTTCAGAGCCATGTTCGATGCCTCCTTGCTTGTCGCTTTTATCGTGTCGCTTGGTGTGACGGGATTGCATGTTACATCGGATACTGTCAGACTTGTCAAGTGACCGACAACAGGACGGTCGACGACATGACGATCGACGAACTGGCGGCCGAGGCCGGCACGACGACGAGGCACGTGCGGTCGTTGCAGACGATGGGTCTCTTGCCCCATCCCTCGCTGCGAGCCCGCACCGGTCTGTACGGCGCGCGCCACCTCGACCGGCTCGCAGCCGTGCTCCGGCTCCAGGACGAGGGTTTCTCCCTACGGTCGCTGTCGCTCCTCTTTGCGGCCCACGACCGGGGCGAATCTCTCTCTTCGGTTCTCGGCATGGACGGCGCGCAGAACGCCACCAGAGCTTCGGAGGAAGCCGCCGGTGGAAGCGACGATTCGGCTGAGCTCTACGGCTTCTCGACGCTCGACCCGCGCCGGGGGCGTGGACGGAAGCCGTTGTTGTGGGTGGTCCCGACCACCATGTGGGGCGACGCCCCCGTCTCGGGGGTCGCGTGAGGTCCCGCTCCGTGCCCGCGGGCGAGTGCGACGCCCGTCCCGAATCGGTGGTGCCGTGGTCCGGGGCCGAGGAGCTCGGGGCGTTTGTCGCGGTCACCACGCGCCACGGCGGGGTCTCGACCGGCCCGTACCGCTCGCTCAACTTGGGCCTCCACGTTGGCGACGACCCGGGATCGGTGGTCGAGAACCGACGGCGCGCGGCCGCCGACTTCGGCGTTCGTCTCCACGAGGTCGTCTTCGCCGAGCAGGTCCACGGGGCCGCCGCCGCGGTGGTCGGGAACGACGACCGCGGGCGTGGCACGACTTCGTTGGCCGGGGCGGTCGAGGCCACCGACGCTCTCGTGACTGCAACGCCCGGGCTGACCCTCGCCATCCTGGTCGCCGACTGCGTCCCGATCGCACTGCTCGACCCGGAGGCGCGGGTGCTCGCCGCGGTCCATGCCGGCTGGCGCGGGACCGCGGCCGGAGCGGCCGAGGCGGCGCTGGACGCCATGGGCGCGCTCGGGGCGCGGCCGGAGCGCACCGTCGCCTTTCTCGGACCGGCCGTCCATCCCGACCGTTATCAGGTGGGCGACGAGGTCACCCGCGCGCTGTCCCCCGACGGGACCGACCCTTCCGTCGCCCGGCCCGACGGACCCGGTCGCTGGCTGATCGACCTCGGTGCGGCCAACCGGCGACGGCTCGTCGCTGCCGGGCTCGACCCCGACCGGATTGTGGACGCCGGCGCGTCGACGGCCGATGCCGACTACTTCAGCGACCGCGCGGCGCGGCCGTGCGGACGGTTCGCCCTGCTGGCCCGGCTCGCCCCCTGACCGCCGTAGCATGAAGCGTGCCGCGCTGGCGGCGTGCCCTCCCGCCGATGCCACCCCCCGACCACGGAGCCGACCGTTTCCGCTACGACGGCTGGACGGTGGACCCGTCCTCGGGCACGGTGTCCTATACCTACTCGACACCGTCGCAGTCCTTCACCGAGCGTTTCGTCTTCGGTCCTGACGGGGACTGGGACGACGTGGCTGTCCGTGCCGCGCTGCGCATCCTCTTCCTGCTCGCCGGTGTCTCGTACTACAAGACCACGGCCGCGCCGGTCATCGATCTGGGAGACACGGCGACCACAGCAGCCGAGCGTGCGTTCCTGACCCGCTACTACGTCGGCGGGCTGGCCGAGTTCGCCTACCGCAACGACCTCGACCTGTCCGGGCTGTCCGTGGTCGGGCCCGACCGGCCGCCGGCTGCCGCTCCGTCCGGGGCAGCGGCCCACCGCGAAGACCCGGCCCCGCCGAGGCCGCTCGTTCCCTTCGGCGGTGGCATCGACTCCATCGTGACGGTCGACGCCGTCGCCCGAGAACACCCCGACACGGCGCTATTCGTGCTCCATCCGCCGCACGACCGCTTCGCCGCCATTGAGGACGCGGCCGCGGCCACGCGCTTGCCGGTCCGACGGGTCGCTCGTGAGATCGACCCGCAGGTGAGGCGCTCGGCCGAGCTCGGCTTCCTCAACGGGCACGTGCCGGTGACCGCGATCGTGACTGCGGCCGCTCTGGTCGAGGCCGTGCTCCAGGGTCGTGACGCCGTCGTCCTGTCCAACGAGTGGTCGGCCTCGGTTCCGACCCTCGTCACGAGCGGGCGGACGGTGAACCACCAGTGGTCCAAGTCCGAGGAGTTCGAGGTCGCATTCGCCGCCGTGGTGCGCGAGGCGCTCGGATCGGTCCCCTCGGTGTTCTCGTACCTGAGGCCTCGCACCGAGCTCTGGGTGGCCCAACGCTTCGCGGCGCTGAACCGCTTCCACTCCACCTTCCGCAGCTGCAACCGCGCCTTCCACCAGGACCCGGCCCGCCGCCTCGACCGTTGGTGCGGCATGTGCGACAAGTGCTGTTTCATCGACCTGATCCTCGCCCCCTTCATGGACGCGGCCGCCCTCGACGCGATTTTCGCCGGCGACGAGCCGCTGGAGAACCAAGAAAACGCGGAGCGCTTCGCCACCCTCCTCGACGTTGGTTCCGGCGAGCGGCCCTTCGAGTGCGTCGGCGACCCCGACGAGTGCCGCGCCGCGCTGGTGCTGGCGTGCGAACGTCCGGACCGCAGGTCGTCGCCCCTGCTGCACGCGCTGCGGACCCGTGTCGGCGACGATCGTGTCGTCGACGCCGAGACCCTGCTCGCCCCACGCGGGGACCATCACATCCCGGAGCGCTATGCGCCCTCCGATCTCCTGGTCCGCGCTCGCTGACGCGTCCGTCGGCATCTGGGGCCTGGGCGTCGAAGGACGCGCCAGCCTCCGTCGCCTGCGCCGGACGGGAGGGGAACCCCTGCTGGTCGACGACGCGCCGGGCGCGCCCGAGCTCGACGGGGTCGAGGTGCTCGCGACGGAGCGCGGTGGTCTGGAGCGCCTGATGCACTGCGAGGTCGTGGTCAAGAGCCCCGGGATCAGCCGGTACCGGCCCGAAGTGGCCCAGCTCGACGCAGCCGGTGTGCACGTCTGCGGCGGCCTGGGCCTGTGGATGGCCGAGGCCGACCCGGGCCGCGTTGCCTGCATCACCGGCACCAAGGGGAAGAGCACGACCACCGCACTGGCCGTTCACCTGTTGGGCGCTCTCGGGTACGACGCGCGCGCCGGCGGGAACATCGGCCATCCGCCCTGGGACCCCTCCACTGGGCGCGAACCCGACTACTGGGTGGTCGAAACCTCGAGTTTCCAGGTACCCGACCTCGACGTCGGCCCCCGCGTCGTCGCCGTCACGTCGCTGTTCCCCGATCATCTCGACTGGCACGGATCAGTCGAGCGCTACTACGCCGACAAGCTCTCCCTGTGCACGAAGCCGGGCGTCGAGCTGGCACTGGCGAACGGCGCCGATCGCGAGTTGCGCCGGAGTGCGGCCGCGCTCGGGTCGCGAGCGCGGTGGGTTGAAGAGCGCGACATCGCCCGCGACGCGTCGTGGGCGCACGCCGCGGCACTGCGGGGGAGCCACAACGCGAGCAACGCCGCCATGGCGCGGGCGGTGCTCGAGGCGCTCGGCGTGGAGGGTACGGCTGACACCGCGCGAATGGCCGCGGCCGCCGCTGGATTCCCCGGGTTGCCGAGTCGTTGTCACACCATCGGCCACGTCGAGCACGTCGAGTTCGTCGACGACAGCCTGTCGACGAACGTGCTCCCCACGCTGGCCGCCCTCGACGCTTTCGCCGGCCGCCCCGTCGCGCTGCTCGTGGGCGGGCACGACCGCGGTATCGACTACGGGCCGCTGGGGCGGGCGTTGACGGAGCGACACGAACCGACGCTGGTCGTGACGATGCCCGACAACGGCCCCCGCATCGGCGAGGCGGCCCGGGCGGCCTCGGCCGCCGCCGGGATCAGCCTGCCCGTGCTCGACGCTCGCGACTTGGACGAGGCCGTCACCACCGCGTTCGCCTGGGTGCCCTCGGGCGGAGTCGTCCTGCTGTCGCCGGCGGCGCCCAGCTTCGGCCGCTTCGCCGACTACCGGGCGCGGGCCGCCGCCTTCGCCGAGGCCGCCGCTCGCTGTGGCGTGCTCGCCGCAGGACCTCAGGCGTAGGCCGGAGCCATCTCCTCGCGCTCGCTGAGGAACAGCCACCAGGAATCGGCCGACACCGTGGCCGCGGCCTGGAACGACACCGGGTCGGCGACGAGCTCGCGCAGCGCCTCCACGGACCACCCCGCGTGCTCGACCTCCTGAGTGGCGTGCACGTCCCAGAACCGCGTGCCCCGGGCGTCAAGGCCGTAATGCCGGCGCAGTCCGTCGGCCTTCGTCGCCGCGATGTCGGCCGCCTGAACCTCGTAGGCGGCAACCATGGCCAGCGCGGCGACGGGGTCCAGGTCGACGGCGGTGCGAACGAGAGCCAGCAAGGCCGCGGTCGACGGCTCCGGCTGGGCCTCGGATTCCGCGCCTACGGCCTCGGCGAACGCTTCGAAGAGCTCCGTGTGGGCGGCGGGGTTGCCCCGTTCGTCAGCCAGATTCGCCTCGACGAGACGACGGGCTTCCCCCTCGGGCAGCCGCCGGGCGATCGCCTCGAGCGTGGCCGGTAGTTCCCGCTCAATATGGCGGTACTGCTCTGCGTATGCCGCCAGTTCGCCGGGTGCAAGCTCCCCGGCCTCCCAGCGGCGGTAGAAGGGATGGGTCAGCAGGTGACGCCCGACAATCGCCTCTGCCAGCACCTCTTGGATCCGGTCAGTTGGCATGGCGCGCACCTTATCTGGTGCCTGCGCGACCGGCCCAAAGAGAGGCCGTGACCAGCGGCCACAATCATGGCCGTGCTCAGCCTCCTGTGTTTCGTCGCGGGAGGGCTGGTCGGATGGGGAACGTCGGTTTCGGGGCCGCGGGTCCAGCGCGCCTGGCCCGTCGTACTCCGTACGCAGATCCTTCTCACCTCGGCCACGCTGTCCCTGGCGGCCGCGTGGCGCCTGACGTCGGCCCGCGAGCTGCTCGGGCCGATCGCCCTCGCCGCCGGGCTCTGGGTGCTCCTGGGCGCGACCGTGGCGACCCGTCGGACGCGCAGCACCGGGGAGGCCGCGCTGGAGTCGTGGGCCGTGAGCCCCAACAGCGGGTTCTGGGTCGTGCCCGCGGCGGCCGCTTTCGCCGGGTCGGCCGGCACCATGATCGCGGTACTCGCTGTCGTGATCACGTCGCTGTGGGGGGCGGCCTGCGTGCACCTCATGCGGCGCCACGCACCCTTCCGCCAACGCCGCGCCACCTCGTGGATCGACCAGTCACCCGTGCTCGCGTCAGGGGTCGGCCTCTTGCTCCACGTGTGGGGTCCGGCGCCGTCGTGGACGGCGGACGTGCTGACCCTGGCGGGCCCGCTCCTCGCGTTCTCGGGCGCGGCGCTCTTCGCCGGCTCGGTCGTCCATCCCCACAATCTCTCGGTGCGGCAGGACCGGCACGACCGGCACGCGCTGCGGCGCTGGGGCTGGCTGACCGTGGTACGAGTCGGCTTCTACCTGGTCCTCGCCGGCCTCGCGTCGTCGACCCCGCTCGCCGTGGTGGCGGTCCTCAACGCGCTCAGCGCCCCCAGCTTCCAACCGGTCCAGCTCGCCGTGCTCTACGGCTACCGCTCGGAGCTCGTCGTCGCGGCAGTGCGCTGGGGCTGGGTGCTCACGCCGTTCGGCCTCCTGCTTGCCGCGCTCATCCGCTGAGGGAACCGCGGCCGCTCTCGGCTACCTGGTACGGGGTGCGCACGCCCGCCGAGCAGCGGCCCGCCCGGTTGTCCTTCAGCTTTCGGTCGTCGAGCGGCGCGATCGCAGGTTGCGATTCTTGATCCGGTTGCCGCAGACGGCCATGTCGCACCATGCTCCACGTCGAGCGTGCGACCGGTCGAAGAACGCCCACTGACACTCGGTGTTGCGACAGGCCTTGAGCCGAGACCAGCTTCCGTCGCGCTGCGCGTCGCGGACGACGAGGAGCAGCGTCGCCATCGGACGGAGACCGGCGTCGGCGTCCGGTTCGAGGCTCACCAGACCGTCGTGCGCCACGCGCGGACGGAAGCTCGAGGCGCGGGCGAGACCGGTAAGCGGACGCAGCTCCGCCTCGGTGGGCGGCGCGCCGCCGGAATTTTCCACGAGGAGAGAACGGATGCTCTCCCTGACATCTCGCACCAGCGCCAGCCCCGGCTCGTCGAGCGGCAGCTCGGGCAGGATCCCGGCGTCACTCAGCCAGGCGTGCGCCGTCGCCGCGTCCGCCAGCAGGTCCGTTCCCGTATCCGCTTCACTCGTGTTGACGAAGGACTGCACCAGCAGGAGTGGCATCGGTGCCGGCTTCGTCTCGATCGCGGGGACCCAGCCGGGCATGGAAACTTGGGGTGACGACCCATCGGAAGAAGACACAGAGGAATCGTACCCGTCGGTGACCGGATAAATGGCTTGACTGGTCAGGTCCATGACCGGCATAATAGCTTTAGTGGTCATGCGATATGCCACGGACCACGGGAGGTGAGGCACGGATGATGGTGCTGGTCGAACACGAGGACGACCTGGAGCTCCAGCCGGTGCGCCTCAGGAACCGGGTGGCAGCACGCATACACGCGGTTGAGCTCGACCGCGAGCTCGCGGCAGGCGCATCCCCCGAAACGAGCGTCTGCCTCGCCCTTCACGCCGCTCGGCTGTACCGACCGCGACATCGGTCCGATCTGGCCCACGCCATGCGCCGGTTGGCCCAGGTCGCAGTGCGGCCCACCCGCCTCAAGGCGCCCATCTCGCGCCGTGCGGTCGGCCAGGTGGCAGACCAGCTCGAGGCCGTTGCGTCACGACTGGACGCGCCCGGCCCGGTCGACGTCCGGGGGGTGGCCAAGGTCAGGAGCCTGCTCTCCGACGGCACTGGACCGCTCTACCACTCGTCCGGATCGCCCGCCCTTCGAGACGAGCTCCTCTCAGTCCTGAGGGCCTTCGATCCCCCTGATTGAGCGGCGGGCGGGCGCGTTCGCCCGACCTCGCCCGTCGACCACTTCGTCTCGCGCCGCGAGGATTTCGCGGAGGCGGGTCTCGACCTGTTCGGCGTGGTGGTCGTCGGTGAAGACGTAAGCACGTTGGCGCTTCAAGGCGTCGATTACGTTGGCCGCCACGACGGACGGTTCCACCGTTCCGATCGGGTTCAGGCCGGTCCGAATCATCCCGGGCATCACGACGCTGACGCCGACGGGAACCCCCAGGGCTTCGAGCTCGGCCCGCAGGACATCGCTCAGCCCGAGCACGCCATGCTTGGCGACCGTGTACGGACCGAGGGCGGCACGCGCCAAGACGGAAGCCATCGACGCCGTGTTGACAACGTGGCCCTCCTCTCCTGTTGCGAGGATCAACGGCACGAACGACCGGATCCCGTGGATCACGCCCCACAGGTTGGTGTCGACAACGCGGCGCCACTCGTCGAGGGAGAGCTCCCACGAGGTGCCGCCGTTGACGATCCCCGCGTTGTTCACGGCGACGTGGAGCGCGCCGTGCCGCTCCATGGCGACTCGACCGACGGCGTCGACACTTTCCGGATCCCGCACGTCGCACTCGACCGCCGAAGCAGTTTCACCGATCCGCTCCGCGTGCGACGTCACTGCACTCTCGTCGAGGTCCGCCATGACAACTTTCATGCCCTCGGAGACGAACGCTTCGGCGATGGCGAGCCCAATGCCGCTGCCGGCCCCGGTGACCACCGCGACCCGACCACTCGAGCTGCTCCATGGGCCGAGTCTGGCACCCGCGGTCAACCCGAGCATTCGACGCAGCCTTCGACGGCAGGTCGGTCTCCGCCGCCGGTGCAACGATGCGACGGCCACGACGACAAAGAGCTTCTCCACCGTCGACATCCAACGGTCGTGACGGCGCCGAACACCGCACGACCCGTAACCACGGGCGATTCCGGCCCGACGAAGGGTCCACGCATCAGGGGGTTGATGTCATGGGAAGCCTGAACCGGCGGCAGTTCCTCAACCGGGGCACCCTGGCGGTTGCCGCGGCCGGGGTGGCGGCGACGGTCCCCGG
Organism: uncultured Acidimicrobiaceae bacterium; assembly: GCA_963767195.1. Taxonomy (GTDB): domain Bacteria; phylum Actinomycetota; class Acidimicrobiia; order Acidimicrobiales; family RAAP-2; genus Bog-473. The sequence goes on from CAVYDA010000010.1 coordinate 57,323, forward strand.
ATTGTCCAGCCTCTTCGAAGAGGACGCGCCCGATCTCGTGCCGGCGGCAGAGACGGGAGCCGAGGACACCGTGCCCTCCATCAGCGATCCCGTCGTGGCTCGGGTGACCGACGCCGGGTCCGGCGAGGTCGAGCTCTTCTTCGGCAAGAGCTCGCTCACCGTCAACGACCCGCAGTTGGCCGCGCGTTTGGTCCGCGCCGCCCGTTAGCTGGAAGTACACACACCGACATACACCGTTCCATGCAGCAACGTCCCGTCCACATCGATTGAGTCAGGAGAACCATGTCGTCCCATCGTGAAGCACCCGAGATCTCGAAGGATCCGGTTGCCGACAGCACCGACGTCTACGCCTTCGTCAGCCCCGACGACCCGAGCACGGTGACTCTGATCGCGAACTACATCCCGTTGGAGCCGCCCGACGCGGGGCCGAACTTCTACGAGTTCGACGACGATGTCTTGTACACCATCAACATCGACAACGATGGCGACGGGGTGGCCAATATCGTCTACCAGTTCACCTTCACCACTCATCTGCGTGACCCGGGCTTCTTCCTCTACAACATCGGCCCGATCACCTCGCTGAACAGCCAGAATTGGAACCGCGTCCAGCGTTACAACCTGCAGATGGTCGACGTCGACCGGGGCAGGGTGACGGAGTTGGGAACGAACCTCCTTTGCCCGCCGTGCAACATCGGCCCACTGTCGACTCCGAATTACCCCGCTCTCGCCTCGGCCGCGATCAACTCCGTCGGCAACGGCGTCAAGGTGTTCGCCGGTCAGCGTGCCGAAGGGTTCTACGTCGACCTCGGCGCGGTGTTCGATCTGGGAAACTTGCGACCGTTCCAGGGTGACCACGCCGGGTGGTCGGGGACGGGTCTCCCGGACATGGCGGCGGGGGTCAACTCCACCAAGGGCGTCAACGTCCACACGCTCGCGTTGCAGGTGCCGATGCACCAACTCACCAAGGACCGGAATGCGCCAACGGCGTCGACCGGGACGATCGGAGTGTGGACCACGGCCAGCCGCCAGCAGGTGCGCATCTACGAGGGTGGCTCGGGCCCCAAGGCCGGGACGACCCAGAACTCGGGACCCTTCGTGCAAGTGTCACGGCTCGGGAACCCGCTGTTCAACGAAGTTCTCATCCCGATGGCGAACAAGGACTTCTGGAACTCGCAATCACCCGCGAACGACTCCCAGTTCGCCAGCTACGTCTCTGCCCCGCAGCTGTCCAGTCTCCTTCCTTCGCTGTTCCCCGGGGTGTTCCCGAACCTGGCGGCCTTCAACCAGACCAACACTCCCCGCGCCGACCTTCTGGCCATTCTTTTGACCGGGATTCCGACCGGTGTCGTACCAGGGTTCCCCGGCAACTTCACCGGGAGCACCCAGGCCGACCTTTTGCGGTTGAACATGACGATCCCCCCGTCGCCGACCTCGAAGACAAGCAATCTCGGGGTCGTCGGTGGCGACAACGCAGGCTTCCCGAACGGCCGCCGTGTCTTTGACGACGTGGTCACCGTCGAGTTGCGCGCCTTGGCGGGTCTGACCATTCAGCTCGTCGACCCGTCGTACAGTCCGGACGCGGCCGCGGGGGCGATCACCATGGGCCTCACGTCGGGGCCGACCGACCTCAGCGCCATGGGGAAAGAGGACTACCTGGCCACCTTCCCCTACCTCGGCCTGCCGCACTCGGGCTACTTCGCGCACGCCGGCCAGTCCGCCTCGTGAGCATCGACCACCATGGCTCCGAGCTGCTCGACCACCGCGAAGCGCCGCCGCGACCGAGCGCAGCCGGTGCGGTCGTACTCGACATCGGACCAGGCGCCGGGGTGGCCATCGTCCGTACCGGCGCTGCCATGTGCGGGCTCGAGATGGAGATCAGGCGAGCGGGAGACCACTGGAGCGGTCAGCATGTGTACGTTCGCCGCCGCGAGGGCGCGGGTCCTCCCCAATTCGCCGCCATCTTCGGCTCGCTCGGCGACGGGTCGTACGAGTTCCGCGTCCGGGGCAGCCGTTCTCCCGCAGTGCGCGCCGCAGTGACCATCCTCGACGGATCGGTCGCGCTCGCCGACTGGATCTGATCCTCCCGACCAATCGAAGCGGTCGCGCCGACCGACGAGGGTGACCGCGCGCGGAGAGCACAATCCGACCGCGCCGCTCTCGCGGTCGTTACGCTTGCCCGAGACCGGCGGATGGAACCATCGGTGGACCGGGGAAGGATTTCAGATGGTCGGAGAGGGCTCGGTCGACAACCCGGCCGCGGCTGAGCGGATCAACTACGGAATCAGCCTTTCTGGGGGAGGCATCCGGGCCGCTTCGTTCGCCATGGGCGTGTTGCAGCGGATGGAGGCGGACGGGATGCTCCGCGGCCCGCGCGGAGCGAGGTATCTCTCCTGTGTCTCCGGAGGCTCCTACATGGGAACGGCGTTGACCACGATCTCCCGCGGCCAGTTTCCCGACGAAGGTGCGAGCGAAACTCCGGCGATGGAGCCCAGCGAGACGATGCCGGCCTACGCCCCGCTGAGCCCCGAGGTGACGTTTCTCCGCGACAACACCAAGTACCTGACCCACGGTTGGGGCGGGCTCACCGTCGCCCTGTGGCGGCTGGTGCTCGGCGTCTCGTGGAACTTCTTGCTCCTCATCATGGGGATCCTTGTCGTCGGCATCCCGATCGGCTGGGTCTACGGAGCGCTCGAGCCGTCCCTTCGGGCCTCGCCACCCACCGGCTCGGTCGCGCACACGAACCTCGACTTCCCGGCCTTCGTGTTTTACGTTGCCGGAGGCCTGGCGATCGTTGGTGTGATCCTGGGTCTGGTGTGGGTGGGAGGACTCCGGACGAGCGTCCGAGGCCGACAGCTCCTGGCGCTGCTCTCCCTCGGCGCGCTCGGAGTGGCCGTGGGGTGGCTGGTCGTCGTGGTGGTCGCGCCGATCACGCTCGAATGGATCCGCCAGAGCTTCGAGGCGACGGCCCAGAGCTCGGTCGCGGGACGCGCCGCCACCACCACGGCGACGGCGTCCGCGGCCGGCACGACGTTGGTTGTATCGGCCCTGACGGCGGTCTTCGGGGCGCGTGCGCTGCGGACCGCCGGGTCGTGGTGGAACCAAATACCCGAGGCCGACCGGGCCAAGCTCACGAGCCGGGTCCGCCACCAGCTGTCCCGATCTCGGGTGCCGATCCTCAACCTGCTCGCACTCTTGTCAGGGCCGGCTGCCATCCTGGCCATCCTGGTGTTCGGCATGCAGATCGGAGCGCTCTACCCTCCGGGTCTCGGCGCGGGATCCGATGCTTGGGTACCGACCCTGTGCTACGGCGTCGGCGTCATCGTCCTGGCGGCCCTGTGGCTCTATGCCGACATCACGGCCTGGTCCCTTCACCCGTTCTACCGGGAGCGCCTCAGCAACGCGTTCATCCTGAAGAGGTTCAAGGCACCGAGAGCCAAGTGGTCACCGACGGCGGTCGAGGACGGCCCCGAGCGGGTCGACGCGGCACCGCGCTCCTACGACATACCGCTCCGGATCTCCGAGGCGCAGCCCGACGATATGCCTGAGCTGGTCGTGTGCGCTTCGGCCAACGTGTCGTGTTACGGAGCATCTCCCACCGGTGCGGATGTGACGAGCTTCGTCTTCTCGAAGTCGGAGATCGGCGGGCCGATCGTCGGTCAGTGGACGGCCAAGGAATACGAGGAGGCCCTGAGCCCCGAGAAGACGTGGCAGCGAACGATCACCGCACCGGGAGCCATGGCGATGTCGGGCGCCGCCATCTCCCCCGAGATGGGCCGGATGACCCGTCGGCCGCTGCGTTTCCTTCTGACCATGGCGAACGTCCGGCTCGGGGTCTGGGTCCCGAATCCGAACCGGCTCGAGAAGTTCGACCGTCTGACGCGGGGCAAACCATGGCGACGTCTTGGTCTGCGCCCGAGGATCGGCTATCTGCTGCGAGAGATGTTCGGCTTCAACCACCCCGAGAGCAACTTCTTGTACGTGACTGACGGCGGGCACTACGAGAACCTCGGTCTGGTCGAGTTGGTACGCCGCCAATGCAAGTGGATCTGGTGCGTCGACGCCTCCGGCGACAAGCAGAACACCTTCTCGACGCTGGCCGGCGCCGTGCGCCTCGCCCGCGACGAGCTCGACGCTGACATACAGATCGACCCGTCCACCATGGCTCCCGACCCGGCGGTCACGGCCGAACGGGCGAGTCGGGGCCTCAAGCCTGTCGTCCAGAAGACGTTCTGCCAGGGCACCATCCGCTATCACGACGGCAGCGAGGGGACGCTCGTCGTGATCAAGGCGGGCGTCCCTGCCGACGCCCCGCTCGGGCTCACCGAGTTCTACAAGGACAACCCCGCCTTTCCTTGTGACTCCACCCTGCACCAGCTCTATACGGCGGACCGATTCGACGCTTACCGCGAGCTCGGGTATCTGTGCGCCGACCAGGCGCTCACGCAGTCTTCGAGCACGTTCGACGAATTTCGCGACCAGGAGAGCGCCTGACCCCGCGCTCCGTCAGTGTGCTTCGAGCTCGAGGGCGGACTTGAGGAGTGCGTCATTCGCATTCTCCGGCAGGCGGGCCAGGGGCTGCTCCAACTCCTCGACGGTGGGGCCGAACTTGGCCGCCAGCGGTGCCAGCTTCGCCAGGTCGAACTCGTAGAGTTTGGCGCAGTTCTCCGCCAGGATTCTCTGCTTCTCGTCGTAGCCGATCCCGGGCATCACCTGTCGCAAGGCTTCGCGGGTGAAGGGGTGTGTCCCCTCGTCGTGGGGGTAGTCGCTACCCCACATGAAGCGATCAGCACCGATCTGATCCCGTACCGCCATGTCGGCGGGACGGGGCTGGCTGACTCCCATCCAGACGTTTTGGGCGAAGTACTCACTGGCCAGATGGTCGAGCTTGTGCTCGTCGCCGTACCGGATCTCGCCTGTCTGGCCGGTCTGTCGGATGCGGTCAATGGTGGAGTCGAGATCCCTGAGCAACTTCGGCACCCAGGAGCACTGGGCCTCGGTGATGACGAACTTCAGCCGCGGGAAACGTTCGAAGACTCCTCCGAGGACGAACTGGACGAAGGGTCGCTGTGAATAGAAGCCCACCTCGTTGATGTAGAACAGCATGGAGAAGGGGTAGTCGCCGTAGTCGGGCGCCCCGGTTCCTCCATGGATGTTGATCGGCACCCCGAGATCCTCGATGACCTTCCACAGTCGGTCATAGGCGGGATCGTAGAGCGGCCGAACCCATTTCACGTCGGGGGGAACGTTCGGTAGCAAGAGCCCCCCGCGGAGACCGTGCTCCTTGATCCAGTGGACGTCGGCGATGGCGTCGTCGATGTCATTGAGGAAGATCTGACCGATACCGGCACGCCGTTCCGGATACTCAGCGCAGAAGTCGACGAGCCAACGGTTGTGGGTCCGGATGCCGGCGAGACGATGCTCGTAGTCTTCGGGCTTGGGAGGCGCGGCGAAGAGAACGAAGTTCGGGAAAAAGGGTGGGATCGTATTCGGGAAGATGACCTCTCCGACGACGCCATCGGCCTCCTGCTGACCGTTTCGCATTTCGTTGTCCCAGTTGCGGAGTCGCCGTGTGTCACCGAGATCCCGGAATGGGTTCTTGTATTTGGCTCGCCAGGCGTCGAAATCCTCGAGATACTTCGCGTCGAGGTACTCGCGGTACGCAGCGTGGCTCCCTCCGGCGTGGCTGTCCGCCGTCACGATGGTGTAGTGACCATTCGCCCTGTCGATCGTCTCGTTGCCAGTCTTCATTCGTAGCCTCGCTCCTGCTCTTCGGCACTGACTTCGTCGACTGATCTCAGTGCCACACTGGATGTCTATCCGCTCGTTCGTGGTGACACCAACGAGGATGTCCCGACCGATTTGAGCCACTCGTCCTCCGAAGTGCTTGCGATGACGAATTCGGCCCCGGGCGACTGCCGCGGGGCGCCGCCGCGAGCAACGAGCTATCGCCGCCAAGCCGCTTCGGAACCGACAAACTGCGGAGTACTCTCAGTATGACCCGACACGGGGGAGGGAGGCCGTCATGCGCCTGTACCGATGGAGACGAATTCGTCGATCCATCCTGGCAATCACGCCCCTCGCAGCCGGACTGCTGGTTGTCGTGCCGCTCGCCCCCAGGGCCGGGGCCGTAGCGGCCCCCGAGTTCGATGCGCCCTCTGGACTGGCCTACGGCGGCGGCCACCTGTGGGTGACCAACCAGGCCAACAATTCGCTCACTGAGGTCAATCCCTCCACCGGAGCGTGGATCAAGACGATCACGAACCGGGCCGACGGCCTTGACCAGCCAGCAGCGATCATCGATGTCGGCGCCGACCTGTTCGTGGTCAACGGTGGCGGCAGCGTCACCGAGCTACTGGCCCAAAACGGGTCGCTCGTCGGGAAAGCGTCCGGTCCCACCTACGGATTCGACAATCCCGTGGCGGTCGCCGTTGCCGGCACCCAGCTCTATGTGCTCAACGCCGGCCAGCCGGCGGCCTCGCCGGCCGTGCCCGGTTCGATCACCGTCATCGACGCCGGTACTCGAAGCCTTCTCGGCATCATTTCTGGACCGATGTTCTCCTTCGACGACCCGGCGGCGCTGACCACGTGGCACCACGACGTATTTGTCGCCGACGAGGCCGCCAACGCCGTAACCGAGATCCACACCACGACGAACTCGCTCGTCAAGGTCATAACCGATCCCGGTTTGAGCGCGCCCGACGGCATCGCCGCCGCCCAGGGCCACGTATGGGTTGCCGACAGCGGGAGCAGCGCGGCAACGGAGATCGACGCGGCGACCACAACGGTCCTCGGCACGTTCGACGACTCGGACGGGGCTTACGGTTTCGACGACCCCTCGGTCAGCATCGCCAACAAGTCGAACGTCTTCATAGCCACTCCCTTCGGCACGAGTCCGATGGTGACCAGGCTGTCGGCGTCGACCGGCGCGCCGAAGTGGTACATGTGCAACACCAATGGTCCTTATTACTTCAGCGACTTGTCGGCCTTCGCCTTCGTAGGGGATCACCTCTGGGTGGCCAGCCGGAGCGGAGCCAACAACCCCCACCCGGACGCGGCCACTGGCTCGCTGACCGAGCTCTACGCGACGTCTGGCGCGCTGATCACAACCCTCCCGACCACTTGATGGCCATGAGCGACATTCGCAGAACCGGCGTCGCCCGGCGCAGAAGATCGTGGGCCGGGTAACCAAAAAGAGCCTCTGCGCGCCTGAGGTCGGATTCGAATCGGCGATCCAACCGCGTCCTGGTCACGATGCCACCCGCAGCTCCATCTGGAATTCGGCGGGACCAACCGGGACTCAGTGGAAGCGAACGGTTGGGTCCAAGTTGGGAGAGAACCCCGACTGGGAAGGGTGCGCAACAGGAAAAGACCCAGTCGAGACACAGATGGGACTGGCATAGTCCTGGCACAGATCCGCTAGACCCATAATAGATCCGCGAACCGATAGTGAGGTTGAGATGGCGCAGAAAACGAATCCGGTGGTCTTCATCCACGGCTTGTGGTTACACGCCAGCTCGTGGGCAGCATGGGAGGACTTGTTCAGCAAAGCCGGTTACGACACCGTGGCGCCGGGCTGGCCGGGCGACCAGGACACCGTCGAATTGGCCCGCGCCAACCCGGACACGGTCGCCGACAAGGGCATCGACGACGTCACCAACCACTACGCCTCCATCATCGAAGCCCTTCCGGCTCCACCCATTATCATCGGGCATTCCTTCGGGGGCATGATCGCCGAGAAACTGTTGGGGATGAACAAAGGGGCAGCTGCGATTGGCATCGATGCCGCCCAGATCAAGGGCGTGCTGCGGCTCCCACTCTCCTCGTTGCATGCCACGCTGCCCGTATTCAAGAACCCGGCCAACAAACACAAGTCGGTATCCCTCACTGCTGAGCAGTTCCGCTTCAGCTTCGGCAACGCCGTCTCTGAAGAAGAATCCAACGAGCTCTACGAGAAGTGGGCAGTCCCCTCCCCCGGAAGGCCACTCTTCGAAGCGGCGGCCGCGAGCCTCTCGCGCCATTCACCGGACAAGGTCGACACTGACAACCCCGACCGAGGTCCGCTCTTGCTCACCATGGGCGGCAAGGACCACACCGTCCCCGAAGCCATTACCAAGTCGACACTCAAGCAATACCGGCACTCCCCGGCGAAGACCAACCTGGTCGAGTTCGAAGATCGGGGCCACTCCCTGACCATCGACAGCGGATGGTCAGAGGTGGCCGAGGCCTGTGTGGCCTGGCTGGACGAACAAGGGTTGTAGTTCCCGCAAGCCCAACTTCAGACGACGATCTCGGGTCGCGACGCACAAGGCCTGCGATAGCGTTCTCGCGTGCCATCGTCACCGCTCGATCTTTTGGGATCGTCGGAACTCGAAGTGCATCTGCAGGCAGTGAGTGAACGGCTTGCCGCAACCTGCACGGTGGGTGCTCCACATGCCGGCGATGGGGAGCAGACTGGGGTCATGAAGGAGCAGCCCAGCCAAGTTCGTCGCACCCGGACTCGAGATGTCGAGGCCCTGATGACCATCGACGATCGAGCAGCGAAACGCGATGTCGAGCGAGTATCGGCGATCCGTGAGCACGTCTCAGATGGAGTGTGTTGGATCAATTCCGATCAGGTCGACTTCAATGCCTACGCAGTGCTCCTGCCTCGTCATTTCTTCGGTCGGGACTTCTTGGAGCTCCTGATGGTGGCACCTTCCGCCCGGCAATCCGGTGTCGCAACGACTTTTCTGCGGGCTCTTCTCGACCTTGAGGGGACATCCCAGGTCTTCACGTCGACCAATCGCTCGAATGCTCCCATGGTTGGACTTCTCCGGAAGGAGCGGTGGCAGCTCAGCGGCGAGCTTGACGGACTTGATGCCGACGATCCCGAAGTGGTTTTCTTTACGTGGCGTCCATAATTGGTATTTGGTGACGGTCTTGCTCGGTCTGTGTACCGTCCGAACTGGCCATTTCTCGAGAAGCTCCCGCTCCGCGCGGACGTGACCTGACCCGCCCGGAATCTGCCAGGATCGAACGATGGTTGAACGTCCCATACGCGTCTTGGGCGACCCAGTCCTTCGCTCCGTCTGCAAGGAAGTGGAGTCATTTGACCATGGCCTCGTGAGCCTTGTGGCCGATCTGGACGAGACGGTGGCCAGCCCGGGTCGTGCCGGACTGGCTGCGAACCAGATCGGAGTGGTTCGCCGCGTCTTCTCATGGCATGTCGACGGTGAGGTAGGACATCTCGTCAACCCAGTGATCGAAGCCGAAGAAGGTGAGCAGGACGACGACAGCGAAGAAGGCTGTCTATCAATACCTGGACTGTTTTACCCGTGTCCGCGTGCCGAGTTCGTAAGGGTGCGAGGGCTCAACCAGCACGGGGAGGCGGTGATGGTCGAAGGTCACGGCTTGATGGCGCGCTGCATCCAGCACGAGGTGGACCACCTGAACGGGCGCCTTTTCATCGACCGCCTAGCTGGGGCCGTCCGAAAGCAGGCAATGCGCGACCTGCGGCTGTTTTCAGCTTCGGAAGATGGTCGGCCGGCTCCGGCCACACCAATATGGCGCTGAGCGTCACAGTCCCGGCGTACGGGTCACTGAAGGGATCCCTGATGCGCCAGGACAAACGGCACAGGTACCCCGGGGGCTCGGTATAACGATCATGAGGGCGATGGGTCCACGCTATAACACGGTAGGCAGTTTTGTTATAGCTATGCCCAGTGGATTCAACTAGCTTTGTGCCGGCTTCAAGCCGTGAGGGAGAAAGGCAAACTCGAGGAGCGGTTGCAGTTCTTTCTCACCGCGGTGGCCCACAAGCAACAGATGCTATCGAACGCGCCGAACGGCTGGCCGATATTGGCGAGAGATATCGCCGGGATCTTGGCCTTGACTCGGTACAGGGTGGCCGAGGTCGTCGAGTTGCTGATGGCCAACCCATTCGTGACCGTACGCAATGTGCAAGATGCGCTCGGAGTGACTCAGCCGGGCCCACTCAATCTGCTGCGCGGAATTGAGGGTCGCGGCTGGCTACGTGAAGCTGGGACCTTCGGTCGATTTGGCCGCATCGTGTGGGTCGCACCAGAGGTGCTCGCCGTCCTAACAGATCTCCCCGAGATCTCGGCCACTCAAGCGTGAGCCTCGGAGTTCACAAAGAGTTGGCCCTACGAGACCCGAGGTGCAAGGGCTCGCGAGCGGCCACTTGCCATTTCGACAGTCAGATGTGCCGCTCCGATCGCGGCAAATGGGAGGTTGACTCAACCCGGCGAGCCCGGAAGCCCGACTCATCACCCATATGGAAGTAGATGTGCAGCTGGAGTCGATCGTCATCGAACTCAACGGCCCGCCCGCGTCCGTTCACGGGGTCGCCTTCGTCAGCGCCGACCCAACTGAACTCGACTCCGGGCTGGCCGTCGATAGAGGTCGGCCGACAGTCCATCCACCCCTCGACGGCGATGAATCGAAACGAGCCCGTGCCGTCCGGCAGAAACTCGACGTACGCCGGTCCCACGAGGTCGAGGGCGTCACGATTCCACAGATCAGACTCCTCGATTCGCCACTTGCCCCGGATCTGACGATTCGAATCTGAGTGAGCTCCACGAGTCGGCGATTGAGCGCCCCGCGCGAAAGGCTTCCTTCGGTACAGCGACACGGTCGAGGATTTCACTCAGGTGCAGGTATGCGTCATCCAAACGCTTCTCACGCCGGCGATTCGGTTCGTGGTTGGCCTCGGCAGCAACCCACTCAGCCAACTGGTCGAGCTCTTCGTGCATGCCCGTCAGGATGACGACACCGGACTCGACCTTCCCGCCGAAGACGATGCGTTCACTTTCGTCGCCAACGAACTCAATCTCTCGCAACACAGAAGCGTCCTCGAGTGTGATGGAGATGTCTTGGCCGGTGGTGACGTCGCGTGACTGGCTCCGTCTCAGGTCGAAGGGAGATCCCTCCCAGCCGTGGATCTGCCCTTCATCTCCACATTCGGTGCACCTCCACTCGATCGTGGAAGGGACGTCCGCCCGGCCGACGGCGATCGTTCCGGGACAAGGTCGACGCCCTGGACGTCGAGGACACGGAAGCGCGCTGACCCATGCATTTCCGGATTCCCGGGCGGAGGCAGCCTGGACGATGCGGCAGAGCTGTTCGCCCAACCGCAGGGCCGGCCCAGGAGCGTCGTACGGAATGTCCAAGAAGTGTGCGAGATCCGCGACGAGCATGGGAGTGACGGTACCGAGGAAGAGTCCCATCTGCCTTCATTGATCCGGCCCTGGTAGCACCACTCATGGCCGGCGCTTCCCGATTGTTGGGACAGCTGTTGGGACGGCGCGAGGTGGATGCGACAGACCGGCAAAAAGGCCAATCTGATCAGCACTTTTGGAGCCTGAGAGGAGATTCGAACTCCTGACCTGCGCATTACGAGACATGTCGACGCAATCCCAAGGTGTCCGGCCGATCCCAGTAGGTCCCAATCCGTCCTGGTCACCGCGTTGACGACTGATCCCTTGGGACGCAGCGGGACTCGGCGGGACGGGCCGGGACCCAATTGTCGGGCCAGTGTTGGGACAGCCGTTGGGCCAAAGCCGGTCCCAAGGGCGTGGGGCGGTCGTCGAATTGCGAGGCGCGCTCGAGGCGAGATGAACTCCACATCCGGAACGGGTCGCAGTCAAGGCTGGTGCAGCCGCCCGAAGGGTTCAGCCTTGACGGCGATCCGTTCGGAGCCACCATGTCCGGACGAGCTCCGTCAGGAGCTCCTGGTCGCAGCCTCGTTGCCCGGTTCGCCGGACGTTTGCTGCCGGATCGATTGAGGAGGGACGAACGCAGTCATAGCCACAGCAGGCGACCCGTTCCCAGTTTCGAAGCTCACCTCGTGGGCGATGTTAGCGGCGTGACTTCCTAACATCGGGGGGCGGTTTCGGGAGCGCTCGTTTCGCTGTCGATTTGGCCTGCGACGACAGCGGATGGTGAGGATGGCGAGTCCCCGTACGTGAGGGACCCCTCCCACCACAGTTGGTCACTGGACGCAGGAGGGGTCCAAGGTGGTGTTGCCACCGATGGCCATCGTATGGCCCTGCTCCCTCTCCGTCGACGAGTACCTGGCCGCGGGCCGCAACCTCAAGGTCCCTCGGCCGAACTGTCCGACCTGCGAGCTGGCGATGGTCTTTTGGTCCGGCTACACACGAGTGCTGCGCGTCGCAGGGCGCGATCAGCGCCTGTGGGTGCGTCGGGCACGATGCCGTGGTTGCGAAAGCACGCACGACCTGCTCCCTGAAACTGACAACCACACCCCCGCAGGAGCAGCACAGGTCAACCTGAACATTCTGCGCCTCGTCCGACACAGGTGGCTCGAGGCGAGCCGGGGCGTTCGCGATCGTCGATTCGGAGCGGTCAATGCGGAGACAGGCGCCGTGCGTCGACGCCGTCGGGGAGCGATTATGTGCGCGGGAGCGGCCTAGCGGGCGCTCGTCGGCAGGTTGGCACGGCTGATACGGCTTCGCTCATGGCGCTGTCTCACGGGAGAACGAATTCCCCTGGTCAGAGTCGTGGCCATCTGTGTGCTCGGTTGATGGGACCGTCGGCTGTGGTTATTCACCCGGGTGTGTTGTGCGTGGTCAGATCGGTGGTGCCGATACCCGCACGGGAACATCCGACTCTTGCGGCGGCGCGTTGCCTAGCTCGCTACTTCCCCCCTCCCCCCAGCAGTCTGCCCGGCCGGCTGTCAAAACGGCGCAGTATCCGAATACATCATTGGTGAGGATGACTACGCCGGTCAGGGTGCCCACTCCACCTACGCCCGTCACTTTCACCGGGACGGGCGAACCGAAGGGAGAGGTGGGGTAGGACACGCCGTTGCCGAGTTGGCCGGCCCTGCCATAGCCCCAGCAGTCCAGCCGGCCGGTACCCGAGCGGGCACAGAAGCTTTCGCCGGTGCTGGCGATGCTGGTCACCCCGGTCAAGGTGCCGGTACCGCCCACCCCTTCGACCTTTACTGGCACCGCAGAGCCATAGGGACCGGTGCTGTAGATCACTCCGTTGCCGAGTTCGCCGTCGTAGCCATACCCCCAGCAGTCGACCTTGCCGGAGGTCAACAGGGCGCAGTAGCCGGCGGGGCTGTTCCCGTCGTAGCTGGCCAGACTGGCCACGCCTGTCAGGGTGCCGGCACCGCCGACGCCTTCGACTTGGACCGGAACCGTCGAGCTGTCGTAGGTCCCGTTGCCGAGATTGCCGAATCCGCCATTTCCCCAGCAGTCCACCCCGCCAGAGGTGGACAGGGCGCAGTAGCTGGAACCCGCACTGGTAAGGCTGGCCACCCCGGTAAGAACACCGGCGCCGCCCACCCCTAGCATCGGGACCGCAACATCGGAGAAGTCCGAGGCGCCGTCCGAGCCGCTTCCCCAGCAGTCCACCCCTCCGGAACTCAACACAGCGCAGAAACCGCCGTCGCCGGTGTAGTCGAGGTTCGCTACCAGGCTGACCACGCCGGTCAAGGCCACCACGCTGGCGCCGTCAAACGAGTCGACCACCACCGGAACGTCCGAGTCGCTGGTGGTGTCGTCACCAAGCTGGCCGCCTTGGCCGTATCCCCAGCAGTCCACCCCCCCGGAGGTCAGAACAGCGCAGTAACCCTCCCCATACAAGCCGGTGCCGTTGCTGCCGGTGAGGCTGGCCACCCCCGACAGAGTCCCCACCCCGCCCACACCTTCGACCGCTACCGGGACAGACGAGCCCTCAGGGCCAACGTTGTAGAACTGCCCGTCGCCCAGGTTGCCGTCGTAGCCGTATCCCCAGCAGTCCACCCCCCCGGAGGTCAGTAGGGCACAGTAGGTCTCATAGCCGTCGCTGGTGATGCTGGCCACCCCGGACAGGGTGCCCGTCCCACCCAAGCCGACCACAGCCACCGGGCCGCTGGAAACTGTGGTTCCGTCGCCGAGCTCGCCCATTTCGTTGTATCCCCAGCAGTCCACCCCGCCGGAGGTCAACGAGGCGCAGTAACTCTCATATCCGCCAGCGATCGAGGTCACTCCGCCCAGCGGGGGAACGACGACCGCCTTCGCAGTCTTCCTGAGCGTCCTCGTTCCCGTCACGGCCAAGGTGAAGTGGTAGGTGACAGCGGTCTTTCCGGTGTTCGCCGGAAGCGTCAAGTCCGCTGGGTTCTCAACGGTCCCGTTCGAGCAGGCGACGGTGACCGGCAACCCGGCCACGTGCGGCGCCGAAGAAAACACACAGCTCGAGGCGTTAGTCACCTGCGCCGACAGGCTGACAATTCCACCGTTGCTATAAAAGCTCGATGGCGACGCAACGAAATGCGACACAGTGGTCTTGACTGCCGAGGTCGCTCCGGCCGGCATATAGCCGCCGTTGAGAAAACCCGAGTACAAGGAACGCGACCGGTCCCCATTCCCGTCGGCCTGCACATTGGCCGAGCGATGTTCGCGACCCAATTGCACTGTGCCCGCAACGTGATCGTCGCTGGCCGCCCCGCGTGACTGCGGAAGCCGTGCTCCCGCCCATGGGTGCAGCGAGCAAGTAACCCAAGCTCACGACGGTAAAGCCCAACGAAGACAGCACTCGAGTGCGTCGAAAAACAGATTTCATCCCGCCAGCCCCTCCGAGATCGGAAGCTCGCTACTTCCTAGTCGACTCCCAGCCCCTTGCGCAATTGCCATTTTGGCCTCATGTCCTGATCCGCGTTGTCCATGTGTTCGATCGAACGGACGGCGGCGACCTGCGACCGATTCCGTTCCAAAGGCACTCGCTCCCAAGCACTGCTCCGCATAGTGCCCGACCACGCGTGGCGAGGCGGTCGAAGCTGAAGTCACTACGGAACTCCAAAAAGGCTTGTGTTCGAGCTGCAGGATCGAACGCACCGCGGCCGCTGAGCGACCATCGTTGACCACTCGCCAACGGTCACTGCACGAGGCCAGCCCTCTTCGGCTGCGCCCTCAAGAGCGTCTGCGAGCGGTGCGCGTTTCTCGAGACGGGTCCGCGGGTTCTTCACTACCCTGAAGCGCCAGCGCAAGTACGCCGACGAGCGGGGCCAGAGCGGTCGGCGACAGCACTTCGGCGCCCTCATCGAAGGAGTGACGGCGCGGGAGTTGCCTCCCCGCATTCCCGAATCGATTGGAATGCAGCCCCAGAAATACCGGCGCATGGATGGTTGCAGCCCAGGAGGAATGGCAAGTCTCCTGCTACTGCAAGGCCCGGTCGATGCGTTCAGGCGACATGTTGCGCATTGCGCCGAACCCGTACACCCGGTCCGGTCGTGCCCGCCCAGTGCTCGGCCCGCGGTCACAGGTACGACTCGCCTCTCTCACAGAGGAGGTGCGCTCGGCGAGATCGCGTCTGTCCAATGAGCACGGTCCGGCGATGTCCTCGACGCAGGTGGCATAGTCCGTGGCGAACGTCGCCCCGGGCGTGTGGCTGGGATCACGTCGAGAAGTTCCCATACCTTGGCCAGCATGCCGAGTAGCCTCGTCAGCTCAGTAACACGATCGGGACCGAGCAGTTCGTACCAACGGTCGGTGCGACGCCACCGTCAGGACAGGTGGTTGAACCCGTCGCTTCGGTGGTGCTTGCTGATCAGCCCGACGATTCACCGAAATCGAACCAGCGACCTCAGCATTATCAGGGAGATCGGGAGAATCCCGCCGGATCCCGCCTCGTCCCACGCGGTCCCGTTTTCGCTGCTCTTAGGTGCTGGCCAATTTTGAGTACGGGACGCAGCGGGACCCCGTGGGACGAAGTGGGACCCAATTGTCGGGACAGTAGTTGGGACAAAACTGCCACCGGGGGCATCGAATGCTGCGTTTCGTGCTGCGTCCTGGCCCCGAATTCGCGGGGCTGTCCCGACATTTGCTCGCCTGTCCCAACAGTCTCATGACGTCCCAGGTCTTGGTGTAGCGGGATCCAGGAGCACGCCAGGATGGTCAAGGGTCGGCCGGAGGCCGAGCGAGAAACGGAGCGAAGCGGCGTCTCGCAGCGACCCTTGACCATCCGGTCAGAGACGCGATCACAATGTTTCAAGCTGGCCGAGCATCGGCCGGCTTGGCCGCAGATTCGATCCATCGCAGCATTTGTCCGACCTCCTCGAGGATTGATCACTCGACAGACGAGGCGTTCCGACATTGGCTCGTTCGGAGACGTCGAATCAACGGGCCCGTTGAGACTCTGTGTTTTACTCGAGAGAGCCGGGACACAGACGAGCTCACGCTCGCCGAGCAGTCGTCACGAAATCGGCGTGTCCGACGGAGACGACTTTCCCAGTCCCGTCCTTCAATCGGTCAAGCTCGGTACTACGCCAAGAATCCGCGCTCGATGAGAGCCGTAGGTCTTGGGAAGCGCATACATCGCTGCGGTGGTGTCGATCCCCCGGGGAACTGGGCGGGGGGCACGGACGTACGACTACTGCCCTAAGTCTCGATTGGTACGACTCAACCCCTTGTCTGACTTGTTGCGGGCTTACTGTGACGGACCTTTGTCCATGTCCAGGGTGTCATCAAGGCCGGCTCGTCGGGCAACCTCGACCACCAGTGCATAGTCGGCACGTAGTTTGGCCAGCTTCGCCGCATCGTCGGCGTATTTGTCGTCCGACCGCTGCTGGGCAACCCTGGCTTGTTCGAGCTCCGAGCGCAACGCGTCGAGCCGGCGGTCCCGGTCGGCCAATTGCCCTTGGAGATAGGAAGCGAAATCCCCGGCAGTACCCGAATCCTGTGGACCCGTCGGTGTGTCATGCCCATTGCTATCAACTGAAGCGGCCGGATGGCCTTTGGCGGCGTCGGGGTCGGGGTGCTCACCTTGGTCAACTGGGGGCTCAACCGCACCGATCCCTCGGAGGTGCTCGGCTCTAGCCGCCTCGACCGCCGACGCCAGGAAGAACCACTGGCTACGGACCTTCCGTGGGTCGAACGGCCCTGGGGTGGCCGCGTTCTCAGAGTTCTTGCCCCGTTGGCTCCAGCCGCCTGCGGTGGGTGGACAGCGACTGGCGGCCTTCGAAGCGCTGTAGAACAGCTGCCCGGCCTTGTCGGTCCACTCCTCCATGGCAGAAATTATGCTACGAGAAGTCGATATTCATTGCCAGGGACGCCCATATGGCCCATAATTATAAGTAGACTGACGATGGGACTGAAGGTGAGTGCTCGCAAAGGAAGGTAGGTGCCCATAAATATGGGGAGAGCCACAGACAGAGCAAATATTCAGTGGCATGCGAACTGACACGACCGTTAGCTACGTTCACTCCGGTGCCCCAATGAGTGCGATCACGGAGAACGACTTTTTCGCGGGGATGATGGCCGCCCTCAAGCTTCGGGGCTGGAACACAATCTCGCTGCGGGGTGGGCGATTCGACGCTGCTATGGCCAGCGCCTCAGAACGATTGCGTCAGATGGCCGAAGGGTTGGGGTTCGAGATGGAGTTCCGGATCAAGCCGCACCCTGTGCATGGCTCCTCGGCCACGCTGCGCGCCTGCATCTCCGCAGCGGTCCAGGCCGACATCATCGGTCTGCAAAACCCCGAGTACCAAGACCTCCAGCTCAAGATCGACGAAGGGGAAGCACAAAGGATGTTCTCCTGGCTTCCCGGCGGCGGGGACCTCTACGACGCGCTCGCCCAGGAGTTGGATCACGCGTATATGGCACCTCAGCCACGTAGTCGCACATATCCAACCCCTTTTGCACCGAGAGCGCCAGAATTGGCGCATGGATGGCGGGCCGCTCAGAGAGCATCAGCAGTTCATCGAGGACCTTTGTGCGGGGTATTTGGATGCCTATGTCGCTTCCTTGCCGTCCTCGCCGGTCGAGCCCCTGCACAGGAGCCCCAAGGAGTTCAACGACCCTGTATGGGGCACCATCGTCGTAGAACCCTTTGAGGTCTGTCTGATCGACAGTCCGTTGGTCCAGCGACTCCGCTCCATCCGGCAGCTCGGAGTCGTGCATCTCATCTATCCGTCGGCCCTACACACTCGCTTCGAGCACGTGATGGGCTCAGCGCACTTGGTCGGCTCCTTGATCGGCGCGATAAATGGGCACGCCCCACGCGAGGTGGTGTCGCCGGCGTTGCGAAACACCATGCGACTGGCGGCCTTGTGTCACGACCTCGGGCACGGGGTTATGTCGCATGTCTCCGAGAATGCCGCCGCGAAAAGCCAGGACTCCTCTCGGATCACACGTGAGTTCGCCGATGCAGTGGCTGATGCGGACGGCAAATCGTTGAGCGAGATCAACGCGTACTTCATCGTCGGGAGCCCGGCGTTCAGAAGCCTTCTGGCGCGCATCCGTCTGATGTATCCCGAACACGCCCTCGTCGCCGACCCGGCGCCCCATATGCAAAAGGCGATCATAAGCGCCCCTGTCGAGAACACCATCCCGCTCCTCCAAGAGCTGATCTCCGGTCCATTTGATGTCGACAAGTTGGACTACATGAAGCGCGACGCCTACATGTCGGGCGTTCCCGTCGTGACCGACATCGGGAGATTGGTGCAGAAGATCAGATCGGTCTCGGTGGATCTTGCGTCGCTCCCGCCTGAGCTCCGGGAACGAGTCACCCGGGGTCCTTCGAGTTTCCACGTCACTGGTATGGCGTTCTCCGGCGCCCGTACGTTGGACGAACTAATGCTTGGACGGATCCTGCTCTTCGACAAGATCTATCGCCATCAAAAGGTACGTGCATGCGAGGCAATGGTGGCCGCGATCCTCCGCACGTTGTCAGAGGCCACGGGTCGGTCACAGTCACAACTTATGATGCTCCTCCTCGACGAGGACCTGCTTAACGTCCAGCTGGCCCTCACGAAGGGCCGTGTGCCGATCCCGATGAGCTCCAAGAGGCGAGTCAGAGTTTGCGCATCGCCACGCGCATCTCGAACGACTTGCGTCTGCGCAGACTGTGGGCCAGGGCGTATGCGTTCGCCAACAACATTCCCTTCGACGCGTACCGCTGGGATTCCCAGCACTCCGAGGGGATCCGTCGCCTCCAGATCGAAGCGGCATCCCGAAGCGACGCCCTGGTCGAGCGGATCTCCTCAGAGGTCACCCAGGTGCTCGATCTCCTGGGCAGGTCGCTACCCGAGACGATCATCGCGGGTTCGTTGCACGAGTACTTGTACATAGACGCCCCGCGCACACCCCCGCAACCCGACGACAGCGCCTACCTCATCACTCCGAATGACCAGCTTGTGCGGTTCGACAAGGAGTACGCCGAGACGAGGGACTGGGTCAACGTGTATCACCTCACCCGAGACGTGGGTTTCATCTTCGCACCTTTGGAGATCGCCACGGAGGTGTTCGTGGCAGCCGAGAATTTCTCCGCACCGAGTTCGGCATCCGAACCCCGAGGATGGCCGCTGAGTATGCGCACCTGAGCATGGAATCCATCACGGAGATGAAGCAGCAGCTCCTCGCCGCCGGCTATTACACGGGTACGCCATATGACGTGCGGCCCGAGCCGGACATTCTCCAACACGGTGACATACCGGCGCACGGTCGAGCAGATAGTGCGGAACCTCGAGGGTTACTGCGGACGTTGAAGATCTCCGATTTCAGAGAATAAGGGGACGCTGTGGTATTCGGACCGAGTCCTCGCCTGGCTGCATCAGTTTGGAGAAGACATCCTGGTCACTGACGCCCTGACTGTCCTGGAACACATCAAGCACGTTGATCGCCCCACGGTGGTCGAGGCCGTCGAGGCCTTCTTGAATAGCTCGAACGGTGCATTGGAGGGCGCGGTGCTCACACCATTCGGCGAACCCGGCGATTCAAGTGCAGTGTGGACCTACTACGCGGCCGACATCGCCAAGAGGCACGGCCTCAATACCGTCCCCGTCAACGCGCTCCCTACCACACAGCCAATTTCTTTTTGTGGACGATTTCATCGGAACGGGTAAGCAGGCCGTTTCCATTCTGACTCTGGTTCGACGTCGAAAACACCAACGGCTTGGATGAAAAGCGCGAACCCTTACCCGAGAGTGTTCGTGAGCTCTTGTGCAACGCCGAGCACGTCGCCTTCGTCTTTGCCGCTGGCACGATGGCGGGAAGGGATGCCTTTAAGGCTCGTCTCACCGAATTAGGGGTTGACGCAGAGGTCCACCTGCACGACACATCCGTGCCGAAGCTGGCCGACATAGGTCCGAGCCCTGAGTTTCTGGCGAAGGCGGAAGAGGTCGGACGAGCGCTGTTGTCAGAAGGCCGCGAACCAGAATGGGTCGACCAGCGTGTGCTCGGTTATGGCAACGACGGCTATCTCGTGGTGTTCAGCCACAACACGCCCGCGGCCGCGCTGACCTGCCTTTGGGCCGAAGGCGAGTTCGACGGAGTGCAGTGGGTTCCACTGTTCCCCCGGCGCAAGAAGTGATACCGGCGACACCGATGGAGAAAGATGCCATGGAGAAGGCGACGTGACTGATACCCAGTCGAACCCGAACGGTCCAGCTGAGGCGGCGGATGAGTCAGTGCCCTGGTGGATCGTCTTCATGAAATGGGCTACCTGATCATTCTTTTTTTTTTTTTTTTTTTTTTTTTTTTTTTTTTTTTTTTTTTTTTTTTTTTTTTTTTTTTTTTTTTTTTTTTTTTTTTTTTTTTTTTTTTTTTTTTTTTTTTTTTTTTTTTTTTTTTTTTTTTTTTTTTTTTTTTTTTTTTTTTTTTTTTTTTTTTTTTTTTTTTTTTTTTTTTTTTTTTTTTTTTTTTTTTTTTTTTTTTTTTTTTTTTTTTTTTTTTTTTTTTTTTTTTTTTTTTTTTTTTTTTTTTTTTTTTTTTTTTTTTTTTTTTTTTTTTTTTTTTTTTTTTTTTTTTTTTTTTTTTTTTTTTTTTTTTTTTTTTTTTTTTTTTTTTTTTTTTTTTTTTTTTTTTTTTTTTTTTTTTTTTTTTTTTTTTTTTTTTTTTTTTTTTTTTTTTTTTTTTTTTTTTTTTTTTTTTTTTTTTTTTTTTTTTTTTTTTTTTTTTTTTTTTTTTTTTTTTTTTTTTTTTTTTTTTTTTTTTTTTTTTTTTTTTTTTTTTTTTTTTTTTTTTTTTTTTTTTTTTTTTTTTTTTTTTTTTTTTTTTTTTTTTTTTTTTTTTTTTTTTTTTTTTTTTTTTTTTTTTTTTTTTTTTTTTTTTTTTTTTTTTTTTTTTTTTTTTTTTTTTTTTTTTTTTTTTTTTTTTTTTTTTTTTTTTTTTTTTTTTTTTTTTTTTTTTTTTTTTTTTTTTTTTTTTTTTTTTTTTTTTTTTTTTTTTTTTTTTTTTTTTTTTTTTTTTTTTTTTTTTTTTTTTTTTTTTTTTTTTTTTTTTTTTTTTTTTTTTTTTTTTTTTTTTTTTTTTTTTTTTTTTTTTTTTTTTTTTTTTTTTTTTTTTTTTTTTTTTTTTTTTTTTTTTTTTTTTTTTTTTTTTTTTTTTTTTTTTTTTTTTTTTTTTTTTTTTTTTTTTTTTTTTTTTTTTTTTTTTTTTTTTTTTTTTTTTTTTTTTTTTTTTTTTTTTTTTTTTTTTTTTTTTTTTTTTTTTTTTTTTTTTTTTTTTTTTTTTTTTTTTTTTTTTTTTTTTTTTTTTTTTTTTTTTTTTTTTTTTTTTTTTTTTTTTTTTTTTTTTTTTTTTTTTTTTTTTTTTTTTTTTTTTTTTTTTTTTTTTTTTTTTTTTTTTTTTTTTTTTTTTTTTTTTTTTTTTAAAGAAAGGGGACGAGCTAGAAGAGACGCTTGAACACAACTATGAGGTTGAATCGTTACTTGGCACGTCGAGTTCTTTCTAAGTACCGCCGTACCTTCGTGGCGGTGCGAGTGTTTGAGCTTGGTATCCTCTACTTGGCCGTAGGCGGCCTGGCCTACCTATTCGGATTTGCCAGCACGACACACCCAAGTGGAGCGCCCCAGCCCATCACGCCCGACTACCTCGTACGCTCCGTTTTCCTGGTAACGCTCGTCGCTTACCTTTGCTTGATGCTTCTAGCGGTCCGAGAACAGGCCACCTATGACCGAAGTGACTGGACTGGAGACCCAGGCGAGTGGTCGGACGTCACGCCAGAGCTTTGCTTTCGTCGGGGTGCGACAATGCGGCTGGCCGGACGAACGTTGCTTTGTCTTGTCCTATTCGAAGTGGTGATCCTGATGGTGCCTACTTCGTTCACTCACTGGATCCCGCTGTTCCTAGTTGCGGGCTGTTTGGTGATGCTGCCCCGCTTCAAGCGGTCGGTCCCGAAGGGCGTTGATGGCCTCCGAGGAGGAACCTGGGTCAAGACTGGCCGATTTGAACTCTCTTATCTCTGGCTGTACACCTCGATGTCAATCCTCGTCATGGCGGTCACCCTCGGGATGGAGCGGTAGTCGCGGTGAATCAGCCGTCCCCTCAGCGCTCGCTCGTCTTGGAGCGGCCGCAGCTGTGCCCGTGCTCATGCTGATAGTTGCATTGGCCCGCCAGAATTTTTCGGCAAGTAGGATCGTAGGCGACTTCTGGTCCTCCCCCACGGTGGACCAGATAGTGGCGTGCTCAGGACCCCAGCTCCTGAGAGCCCAGGGACCGCGGACCTCGGTGTGGCCACCTCAGGCGCTGGGTTGCCAGATGCCGGGCAAAGCTCATGACGAGATCATGAGGCGGGCGGCTAGTTCTGGGATCGAAGCCCCGTAGACTGTTGGGCATCACGAAAGAGTCTCCACCCCTGGGTACCGCGGAGGACGTTGCTTCTGAGGCGACGGGGTCGGAAGCCGCACTTGGTTTCCTGCCTCGTTTGGAATCGTGGGAGGAAGCTGTTATTACCTCAGCACCCCAATGACCACTAAGGAGTTCCAGCGAATTCTGAGGATGGAGGTATTGGACGAGGCTCGTGCGAAACAGATCCGAGCCGAGGTTCTCCAAAGAAATTTAGACTGTGTCGCCCCAATCGCCGCGTTGCTTCGGTGCACGTTACTGCACCCTTGATCGATCCAACTGCCTTTTCGGTGGAGGGCTGGACTCAACCTGACTATCACGCCTTCTGGCTCGCAGTCATCCGAGAGTGGTGCCACACGGTGATCCTCTGTGATGGATGGCAATACAGCACGGGTTGCTGCAAAGAGGTCGATATGGCGTTATCTGAAGGCCTGACCCTCGTCGACGAATCATTGGAGCCAGTTTCTGACTGCTACGGCGAGGGCCCTTGTCACAGCGGTTATGCAGATGGCTCCGGACCCTTCTCTCACGACTATTTGAGTGCCGCTCGGGCACTACTTGCGACAAGTCAGGAGTAATCGATGCCATCCGTTCCTAAGCCGTTTGACCTCAAGCCGGCGAGTCCCAGCTCGGAGTACAACGAGACCTTTCTTCAGGGGATGCTCGATAGAATGGCTGTTTCGTATCACAAGTACGGACCAGTCGCGGAAGGATACCCCGACCGGGTTGATGCTTTGGAATCGCTCCGGCTGCGGATCGAGCGCTATCTGGAGACAAGAAACACAGAGTTCCTCATTGATGCTGCAAACTTCTGTATGATCGAGTTTATGCATCCTCGACTTGAGGGAGCGCATTTCGAGCCGACAGATTCAAGCGAAAGTCCCGGTCGTGTGACAGCTTCGGGAAACATTAACAAACACGACAAAAACAACCGCCTGATCGCTAAGCCTGTTCCTCAGTAGCCCCTCCCGCCGCGTTGTCGGGGCGGGTGCATCCCCGCCAACGTCGGCGATAGATGCCGCTGATGCCCGCTTGACGCATCAGGCGCTCGACGCGTTTGCGCGAAAAGCGGATGTCCTCGCCCAGGCGCAGCTCGGCGTGCACCCTGGGCGAGCCATAGTGAGCGGCGGCTCATCTTTCAGATGTCGACGATCGTGTTGGACAGGTACGTGTCATCGAGATCCTTGTCGCTGACGGGTTTGGCCTGCCAGACAAAAGCCCGCATCCACACCCTCATGACCCGACAGCAGGCCGACACGGGCAGGTCGTGACAGGCCCGGGCGATGAAGGTGTAGATGATTCTGGGCGGGGCAAGGTCTCCTGGGCGAAGTAGGCGGCAGCACGACGGAGGATTTCGTTCTCCATCTCGGCTACCCGCAGCCGCCGGCGAAGTTTGACGAGTTCGTCCCGTTCGTCGCTGTTCAGTCCGGCCCGACGCCCATTGTCGATGTCAGCTTGCTTCAGCCAATTGCGCAGGCACGAGTCTGCGATGCCGAAGCCTTCGGCGATTTTAGAGACGGGTTTCTCACCGAGTCGGACGAGTTCGACCGCCCGTTGGCGGAACTCGGGTGGATACGGTCGTGGCATAGGGACATCCTTCCAGGGACGGCTCTCGCCGCCTCAAGTTGGGTGTCCGCCGGACCGTGGGAGCTCAGTGGCGCCAGACGTGCGAGCAGGGCCACGTCGCCCACGCCGAGGTCCGCGAGCGGGCTCATCGGCATGAGCTGAGGACTCGCACAGTGTGTGGGCTCGCGATGGCCAGATGCCGAAAAGGCGCCGGTGGTTGATCCTTCTCCTTTTGCTGGTTTCGGTTGTTCAACTGGCTCGCCCTCAGGAGCAACGCACGCATCAGGCCACCGTCCCAAGGAGACACGCCCGATCCAGTCGACGATGTGCTCCAAACGGACCCGGCCTCTTTGGGCCCGTCCACTTCCCGCATCCGGGACATCCGTGGCCGGGCGGAGTGCTGCAATCAGCTGAACGGGGCCAGACCCTCACGAGCCAACCTCAGATCCGATATCGACGCCACAAACCCTGGGTCAGCCGCCCTGAACAGGCAGCCGTGGGGCGCCAGCCTCGAGGTCGTCCCTGAATTTGCCCATTGGTCCTAAACCGCCCGCCGAGTCGGCGGCGAAGCCGCCGGCCGAGGCGAGGCGGCTTGAAGCAGTGAAGAACACGGACATTTTGGGGCTGTCTCCCACTCGAATTGCCGTCCCTGCCTCTACCTGATCTCCTTCGCTCCGTCCTCTCCGTCTTCCTCGTTGTTGCACTCTGTGGTGCGCTATTGCTCGTTGATGCTCCCTGTGGTCCCGTGCGTCACCCTGGTGCTCGTTGTCGTTCGTGGTTGTTGTCTGATCGACCTTGTGGAGATCGATCTTCTGATGCGAGGCGATTTCCGACGGTTTGACCTTGGTGTTGTTCGGTTTCGGCCTTCTCACCTGCCTTACGTAGGTAGGGAAGGAAGTTCCTTCCCGTCGTGGAAGGAGCACCGAAATGCGTTTGCCGGTCGTAGACCGAACTCCGAACGCCACCCGATCGGCTTGTACAACGGTGGAAGTGCGTCGCAGTGAGTCAAAAGTCCGACGGTTTGCTGCTCAGCCTCGAGGAGACCGCTGTTGCTCGGCATCGGCCGCTCCACGATCTACCGGGCCGTACGGAACGGCCAGGTGCCCTTCCCAGTCCACCGGATCGGCGGCTGCTCGTACGTGCCGAAGGCTGCGCTCCAGCGGTTAAGCCGGGAGTCTGGGGCATCCGTGGACACGGAACGGGAATCCGCATGAGAGCGCTGTCTACGCCTCATGGGTTGTCGTCCAGGAGCGTCCCGATGTGCGCCGCCGCTCGGTGGTCCTCGCTGGCGATGGAGTCGGTGTAGTGGCGAGCCATGTGAGCCGTCGACCAGCCCATCCGGGCCGCTTCTGGCGCTCTGGGATCACGGTGTCGAGCGACGTGGCCTGAAAGTGACGAAGCGAATGCAGGTGGATGTCGGAGGGCAGCGCTGCCGCCTTCCTCGCCTTGGTGGGTTATGGCGTCTCGGGTAGGGCGGTGTCGAACCGCCAGGCTCGGCCGAGAACACGAAACTGTCGTCCGTGAGCTTCACACCGGCGTCGGTCGCCAGCCGGAGCTGCACCGCCTTCAGCGACGCGGCCGGCTAGGGTGCCGGCATCGATTGCCACCCGGCGAATGCTCGTGCTCTTTGGCGCCTTGACGCTCGCACCGCCGGCCGATGCGATCACCGATTCGTCGATGGTCAGCCGACCATCGTCCCAGTCGATGTCCGACCAGCGCAGGGCGCACGCCTCGCCCCGCCTCGCCCCGGTCGCCGCGACGACTTGGAGCAGCGCTGAGTACCGAGGATCGAGCCCATTGGCAGCGGCCAGCAGTCGCCGAACCTCCTCGAGTGTTGGGGCCCGCACCGGTTCAGGCGTCTCGGCCAGCTTCCACTTTGGCAGTTCTGTGTCCGCTATCGGATTCGGGAGCTTGTTGGCGCTCCATCTGCCTGCCAAGCGGCAGGCCCGGTTGAGCATCGAGCGGACGTAGCGCACGGTCTCGCGCCCGGCCCCGCGTGCCTTGAGGCGTCGGAAGTACTGCTCCACCTCGTAGGGGGTGAGGGTGGCGATGCGCTCCTTGCCGATGGACTTGCGAATGTGGACGTTCCAGACGCTCTCGTAGCGCTGGGCGGTGACTGGGCTCAGGTCGTCCCAGCCGTTGGCCTTCCACCCCTCGATGGCGTCATTGATCGTCGTCCGCTCGTCCCAGCGCTCGACCTCGGGCTCGAGCGGACGCTCGGGCTCGAAGTCCTGGGCCACCAGCAGCCGGGAGATCCTCCTTCTCGGCCGCCCGCCTCGTCCCCCGGAAGGTCTTACTGCTGTGCCGAACCCGGCCCTTGGAGTCCCTCCCGAGGTAGACGCGAATTTCCCAGACGTCCTTCCCCCGGTCCGGTCGCTGCCGGATGCTGCCCGCCATTTTTCTCCCTCCCAGTGCCCCGCTCGGGAACGCGTATTTCGCTGTTCGCCCGAAATTGTCGGGACGTGCTGTCGGGACAGAGCGTATCTGAAGGGTGTGGACAGGGAAAAAGGCCTCTGAATGGAGCCTGAGAGGAGATTCGAACTCCTGACCTGCGCATTACGAGTGCGCTGCTCTACCGACTGAGCTACCCAGGCGAAACCGGGCCGCCACCCAGGGCCGTGTCGGGAACGGCCCCGACCACGGGGCGGACCGGGACATCGTAGGCCGTCCGGGCGCCGCGCCGTCCCCGACCTCGCGGTTCGCAGACAGGGCCTGAGCGCCACATCGCCGGCATAAACGACCCGCCCACGACCCGTGTAAAGGGCTTGCTGTGGAGAACTCGGTTCATATCCGTCATCGAGCGCTCGTTTGACGGTGGAAGTATCCTGGGAATCAGCTGGAAATGCAGGAAATCGGACCACGCGTATAGCTGAACCCCTATTGAGCCCAGGCGAATTCGTCTGCGCTTAAAGTTGTTTTTCCAGTTCAGAGAGGTTGTAGGGTCAGTGAATTCGTCCTCGACTGAATTCGCCGGGGGGTGCAACCCGGTTGTAATGTCGTTGTAAGCCCCCGCGCGCATACTGTTCAGTGCAGTTGCTGGAGCCCCATGGGCGGCGGGTTTTGGCGGAGCTTTGAATTAAAGGAAGTGGCGAATTGGTATCCACCTTGGGGCGAGAGGCCACCGTTGATTGTCTGAAGTTGGTCGATCATTTCCGGGACTGCACGCAGGCCCAGTTGGAAGAGGTCGCCCGCCTCTCCGAGCGCGTTCAGGTAGGCGGAGGCGAGGTCCTGGCCCGGGAGGGTCGGGTCGGACGCGAGTTCTTCCTCATCCTGTCGGGCTCAGTGGCCGTGACACAGCAGGGGCGCCGGGTCAACACACTCGGGCCGGGGGACTTCTTCGGCGAGCTCGCCGCCATCAACCCCGGACCCCGGAACGCGACGGTCACCGCCTTGTGTGACCTCGACGTCCTCATCATCGGCCCGCGGGAGTTCAACGCCATGGCCGAAATCCCGGGCTTCCGGGACGCATTGTTGAAGAACATGGCCCGGCGACTGCGCACCGTCGATGCTCGGCTCGCCGCCGCGCTCGACGACCGAGAGCCTCGACACACGACCCTCGACGAGCCTTCGTGACGGTCGCGTCGGGACCACGCGGTCCCGACGTCGCATAACCTGAGCCGATGCTGCAGCCAGCCGACGGGTCCGGGCGCGTCGACGTCCCTGGTCCGATCCCGTTCAGAGGGGTGCCCTGGTTCAACGCTTGCACCGACGAGCAACTGGCCGAGGTGGCCCGACGCGCCGAGCACCTCGCCATCGGGGCCGGTGAGATCATCCTGCGGGAGGGCCGGCTCGGCCGGGAGCTCTTCGTCATCTTGGAGGGCACCGCGACCGCCACTCGCGACGGCCGGGTCGTCAATGTCCTCGGCCCCGGGGACCACTTCGGTGAACTGGCCGCGATCGAGGCGGCACCGCGCAGTGCCACGGTGACGGCCACGACCGATCTCGAGGTGCTGATCATCGGCCCACGAGAGTTCGACGCGATGACCGAGATACCCGGCTTCCGCAACGCGCTGCTCGTCGGGCTCGTCCGGCGGCTCCGCGAGGCAGACGACAAGCTCGCCGCCTACGCCGAGCTGGAGGAGCGGCTGGTCACAGAGGGGGACGCGGCCGCGCAGTGAGTGATGGGGCCGGCGTCAGCCCGGCTCCGCCGCCCTGCGGACGAGCCGATGCAGCCCCATGGCGACGGCCGACTCCTCGGCGTGGCGCAAGAGGACGACAACACGCTCCTCGTCCCCGTCGCGGCCGCGTTGGCGCAGTGTTCGGGCCAGCTCCACTTCCGCCGCCACCAGGAAAGGCTTGGAGCGCATCCGCCGGGCGAGCCGCAACGCCGCCTCGAAGTGCACCTCCGCCAGGGCGAGGTCTCCCATTGCCGCGGCGAGCAGCCCGAGGTACTGGTCTGCCGGGCCCATGCACCCCGCAGCCGGTGCCCGCATGACGACGGCCGTACCGGCATGGGGGCGCAGCGCCTCGTACACGCTGAGCGCGTGGCGATGCGCCGCCTTGCCCAACGAGCCGCACGCCGCGGCGGCGACGGCCAGGGACGCCCCCTGCGTGAGGTCTTCCCCGACCCGCTCCCAGGTCAGACCGGCCAGGAAGTCGAGCTGCGCCAAGGCGCCTTCCGTGTCGCCCGACTCGGCCTCGACCAGCGCCAGGGCACCATGGAGGACCGGGAACTCCTCCTTGGATTCCGCCACCATGGCGCGGAGGGCGTTGCCCAGCCTCGACAGGTCGTCCCGCTGCCACCACGTCCACGCCATGAGCGCGCCGTAGAATCTGAACGCCAGGTCGTTGTATCCCTCTGCCGTCTCCAGCCCCGTGCGGGCCAACCGCTCGGCGTCGTCGAAATCCCCGCTGACCAGTGCCATCATCGCCGCGAGGTTCGAGGAGAGCGACACCACGAGCGGGTGGGGCGGGCCGGTGTCCCTCGCCGCGAACCGTGACAACTCTTCGTTCACCGCGTCGACGTCCCCGCGGGCCAGCAGCTCGCGCACTCTCCACAGGTGTCCGTGCACGGCCAGCAGGTCGTCCCCGACATCCTCGGCGATCTCACCGAGCTCCCGCCCGGCGGCCAGGCGTTCGGGCGCCGCCGCGATGCCCCAGAGCGCATGGATCCGCGCGTTGAGGGCGTACGCCAGCGTGCCGCGGTCGTTCAGACGGCGCGCCATCTGGACTGCTTCGGTGTCGAGCTGTAGCGCCTGCTGTACGACGGCCCGCCCGGGGACCGCGGCCGAGTAGACCAGCACGAGCCCGAGCCGGGCCATCACCGTGGCGCGCAGATGCGAGTCCTCCTCGGGCAGCAACGCCAGCACCTCCTCGAGCAACTGGACCTGCTCTGTATTCGTGCCCGCGAGGCCGAGGCCGTACATGGGTCCCGCCCGCAACGCGGCGGTGGCCAGACGCTCGGGGTCCCCGATGGCACGGGCGAGGGTTGCCGCTCGCTCGAAGTTCGCATCGGCCTCCTCGTTGTCACCGGCGCGGCTCTGCGCCTCCGCCAGCGCGAGCAGCGCGTCGCAGCGCACGGACTGGTCGTGGTCCCCGAACTGCTCCGCTACCTCGAGGCTGCGGGCAAAATGCCCGACCGCTTCCTCAAAGGCGAGCAGGCGCAGCGCGTGTTCGCCGGCGTCCATGCCATAGCGGATCGCCTTGTCCGCGTCGCCCAGGGCGGCGCCCATGTAGAAGTGGTGGGCCAGTTCGTTGACGTAGTTCTCGAGCTCGCCGCTGTGAGCCCGCTCCGTCGCCGCGGCAACCTTGTGGTGGTAACGCACCCGCCGCCCTCGGAGCAGCTCGTTGTAAATGGCGTCGCGCACCAGGGAGTGGCTGAACGCGTACAGGTCGCGCCTGCCTCCCACGTGGCGGAGCAGCCTGGACTCCTCCGCCCGGTCGAGCGCGTCCAAGCGCTGTTCCGCGGTGAGCTCCGCCGCCTCGGCCACGATGGCCGACTCGCACTCGTTACCCGCAACCGAGGCGGCCTGCAGGAGGTAGATCACGTCCTCGGGAAGACGGGACACGCGCCGCGCCACCAGTTCGCGGATGGCCTCGGGCGGGTTGAGATTCGGCGGCATGGACGTGTCGCCGTCGCCGCCTTCGCCGAGCTGCCTCAGCATCTCCTCCAAGAACATGGGATTACCGTCCGTGAGTGCGAAGAGCTGCGCCGCCACGTCGGGTACCGCGGCGGACACGGCCAGCTCCTTCACCGCCGCCTCGCTGAGGCCTTCGAGATGCACCGTCGCCGCGCTGCGATCGGCCCGCAGGTCGGCCAGCACGGGCCGCAGGTGGTGCTCCGACGGGACCTCGGAGTCGATGTACATCGCGATTATCCCGATGTTGATCGCGTCGGCGCTGCGCAGCACGTGGCGCAACAGGAGCAGGGTGGGCTGGTCGGCCCAGTGCAGGTCGTCGACGACCAGGAGGACCTGACCACGCGCGGAGAGGCCGTTGAAGGTCTGGGTGATGGCACCGAAGAAGCGGAAACGCTCCGTCTCGGGATCACCCGGGTCCTCCTCCAGCATCGGCATGTGCTCGCGCAGCGGGAGGACGAGCCGCGCCAGCTCCGTGATCTGCCACTCGGGCAGGCGCGTGATCTGGTCCACCGACACCGACTGGAAGTAGCGCCCGAGCGTTTCGGCGAAGGGTTGGAACGGGGCAACCCGGTCCTCGTCGCAACGGCCCCACAGCACCAGCACACCATCGCTCTCGAGCGACCGGGCCAGCTCGGCCACGAGCCTCGTCTTGCCGATCCCCGGCTCGCCGTCGACGAGGAGGAGGTTGAGGTCGCCGCGGCACGCGGCGCCCCACCAGTCCCGGAGCTGCTCACATTCCCGGTCACGGCCCGCCAGCGGCCCCTCGTTGGGACCGGACGGCACCCGGGCCTGGTAGGCGGGCACCGTCACCGGAACCGGTCTGTCGGACTCTGCCCGTTCGGGCGGTACGGGGTAGTCGAGGGCGGAATCCTGTTCGAGGATGGCGTGCTCCAGCCAGCTCACGTCGTGACCAGGGTCGATCCCGAGCTCGTTCAGAAGGATGGAACGCAGCTCGTCGCAGACGCGCAGCGCCTCGCCCTGGCGGCCGCAGCGGTACAGCGCGAGCATCCGTTGAGACCAGAGCCGCTCGCGCAGCGGGTTCGCGCTGGTCAGGGTCTCGAGCTCTCCCACCAGGTCGTCATGAAGGCCCATGGTGAGCCCGGCGTCAATGCGGGTCTCGATCGCCGTGAGGAGGAGCTCGTCGAGGCGGCGGGCCTCGGCGCGGGCGAAAGGCTCGTCGCGGACGTCGCTGTAGGCGGCACCCCGCCAAAGACCTTGGGCTTCGACGAGCAGCCTGGTCGCCTCGGTCGGACGACGCCGCCCGAGCTCGCGCCGACCCTCGCTCACGAGATGCTCGAAGCGGTGGACGTCCGTGGCCGAGGCCGGAATGTCGAGCACGTAGCCGCCGGGTGGGCGCGTCACGATGAGACTTTCGGTGATGCCGGCCTCGCGCAGACGCTTGCGCAACCGAGAGATGGTGGAGCGCAGCACGATCTCCGCACGGTCCCCTTCGTGGTCGGCCCAGAGTGAGTCCACCAGGCGGTCGACCGAGATCACGAGGCCGCGGTCGACGAGCAGGCGGGCGACCAGAGAGCGCGCCTTGGCGCCACCGATGTCGACCACCTCCCCGTTCCAGGCGACCTCGACCGGGCCGAGGACGCGGACCTCGAAGCCCCTGCTCGCCCCGGCGGCCGTGCTCACTTGCTCCTCGACCTCACTGCCCGTCTGCCCCCGTCTCACCACCCTTGCCCCGAAGGGACGATGCTACGCCGCGCATCCCGACGACCGCGATTTCTTGGCGCGGCGTGCGCCCTCAGGCCGCGAGCGCCGCGAGCCGGAGGAAGAGCGACTCGAGTAGGAGCGACTCGTTCGGGTTCCGGGGCAGGGCCTTGACGGTCTCGGTGATCAGCCCGATCGCCGCCGCCGCGGCCCGGACGTCGGGATCGCCGACCTCCACCGTGCCCTTGGCGGCGGCGGTCGTGACCCGCCCTCCGTAGGTGCGGGCCAACACGCCGAGGCCGGCGCGCAGCGCATCGGTGCGGAACCGGCGCTCTTCGCGCTGATGCTGCTCCACGATCTCGCGCCGCCCCGGCAGCCCACGCTCGCCGAACTGCTTGGCCGTTTCGGTCAACGACTCGATCTCACGGGCGTGCGCCGCCTGGAGTGGTGCCACGGCGCGGTCCGACGACTCCACCACCTGGCGGGTGACCGCCGCCGCGGCCGATCCGGTCCCGTCGAGCCGCTCCGGGACAGAGGCCCACAGCGCAACCCGCGCTGCAACGTCGGTGTCGTCCACCATCAAACGCGCCCGCTCGGGGTTGCCCCCGCTGCTGTCGGCGACGACGGCGGCGAGCTCCGGCGCGACGCCGGACGTCGTGAGCCACGACACCAGCTGTTGGCGCGGCACGGGCGGGAACGCCACCTCGATGCACCGGCTGGCGATGGTGACGAGCTCGGGTGTGACCTCGTCCGCCAACAGCACGAAGACGGTTTCGCCCGGCGGCTCCTCCAGCGTCTTGAGCAGCACCGGGGCGCGGTCGAGGACGAGGTGCATGTCGAGGACCACGATCACCTGGCGGGCCGCGGCCAGCGGCCGCCGGTGGGCCAGCGTCACGATCTGGCGGATCGCCTCCTTCGAGACCGAAGCACCGCTGCGCCGCACGACGTGGAGATCGGGGTCGGTCCCGGCGAGTGCGGCGACACACGTCGGGCAGTGACCGCATCCGCCCCGGGGGCAGAGCAGCGCGGCGGCGAAGCCGTACGCGGCCACGAGACCCCCGTTCCCGGCGGCGCCCCGGAACAGGTAGGCATGGACCGGGTTCGCCGCCGCTGCGGTCAACGCGGCCACCGCGTCGCGCTGGCCGACGATGCCCTCGAAGAGCTCGGGTACCGGTCCGGCTCCGCTCACCGCTGCGCTCTCTCGCCCAACCGCTCTGTCACGATCTCCAGTATCTGTGCGGCGATGGCCGCGACGGGTTGGGAACCGTCGACGACCACCCAATGCCGGGGTCCGCCGCCGCCTGAGCCACGAAACCCTCGCGCACGCGGGAGGCGAAGCCCGCTCCGAGGCCCTCGAGCCGGTCGGCGCGGCGGCCGCCGAGGCGCTGCGCTGCCACCTCGACCGGGAGGTCGACGAGCACGGAGAGATCCGCCCTGACGCCGTCGCACGCCCACTCGTCGAGAGCGGTGAGCTCGGCCACGTCGAGGCCCCGGCCCCAGCCCTGGTAGGCCAGCGTCGAACCGGAGAAGCGGTCCGTCACCACCCACTCGCCGCCCGCGAGCGCCGGTTCGACCACCTGGGCCACGTGTTCGGCCCGGTCGGCCGCCATCAAGAGCGCCTCGGTGCGCGCCGAGACCGCCGGCGCGTCCGGGGACAGCAGTAGCTCGCGGAGCCTGGCTCCCGTGGGCGTCGCCCCGGGCTCGTGGGTCAGCCGGGCCCCGAGCGCCGCCGCGAGCGCGCCGGCCTGGGTCGACTTGCCACAACCGTCGATGCCCTCCAGCGCGATCAGCCGGCCTCGGGCGGCCACGTCAGAACTGGTCGGCGGGAGGACGCGCCTTCGTCGCGGTGGAGGTCTTCTTCGCCGGCGCCTTCTTCACACCGGCGACTGCCTTCTTGGCCGCCGACGCCTTCCTCGACCCAGCTGCCTTCTTGGTCGCGGCCGTCTTCTTCGCCGGCGCCTTCTTGGCTCCGGCCGCCTTCTTCTTGCGCGTCGACGGCCCCGCGGCGCGGCGTTCGGCCAGGAGCTCCGAGGCCCGTCCGATGTCGATGGACTCGACCGAGTCGCCCCGGCGCAGGCTGGCGTTGGTCGTGCCGTCGGTCACGTAGGGCCCGAAACGCCCCTCCTTCAACAGCACCGGGAGATCGGTCGTCGGGTCGGCGCCGAGCTCGCGCAGCGGGGCGCGGCCGCCCGTCCGCGGCGCTGCTTGGGCTGGGCGAAGAAGGCGAGGGCCTCGTCGAGGGTCACGGTGAGCAGCTGGTCCTCGGAGGGCAGGCTGCGCGTGTCGGACCCGCGCTTGAGGTACGGCCCGAACCGGCCGTTGTGGGCCACGACCTCCTCGCCCGTGCCAGGGTCCGCACCCACGGTGCGTGGGATGCGCAGCAGGTCCAGCGCCTGCTCCAAAGTGAGCCTCGCCGGGTCCATGGACGAGAACAGCGAGGCCGTCCGCGGCTTGTCGCCGTCGGTCGCCTCCCCCACCTGGACGTAGGGGCCGAAGCGGCCCGCCTTGACCTGCACGTCGAGGCCGCTCTCGGGGTCGACGCCGAGCACCCGGTCGTTGGACGGAGCGGCCAGGATCTCCTCGGCTCGCTCCACCGTCAGTTCGTCGGGGGCCAGCTCGTCGGGGATGGAGGCCCGCCGCTCTCCGTGCTGGAGGTAGGGCCCGTAGCGTCCCACCCGGGCGACGATGGGCTCGCCGTCTGCCGCCACACCGAGAGGGATGGAGTTGATCTCCCGGGCGTCGATCTCGGCCAGGTGCGACGCGACCGTGGCCTTCAAGCCCAGTGCCTCGCCCTCTTCGACGTCGCTCCCGGTGGACGAGCCCAGCGCTCCGCTGCCGAAGTAGAAGCGGGTGAGCCAAGGCAGCACCTCCTCGGTGCCGGCGGCGATCTCGTCGAGGTCGTCTTCCATCGTGGCGGTGAACCCGTAGTCGACCAAGTTGGCGAAGTAGCGCTCGAGCAGGCCCACCACCGCGAACGCGGTGAAGCTGGGCACGAGCGCCGAACCCTTCTTCCAGACGTAGCCGCGGTCGAGGATGGTGGCGATCACGCTGGCGTAGGTGGACGGCCGGCCCACTCCCAGCTCCTCCATCGCCTTGACGAGCGACGCCTCGGTGTAGCGCGCCGGCGGTTGGGTCGAGTGCGAACCCGGCTCGAACGCCGCGCCCTCGACCACGTCGCCTTCGGACAGCGGGGGGAGTACGACCTGGCGGTCCGCCAGCTCCGCGTCGGGATCGTCCTCGCCCTCGACGTAGGCACGCAGGAACCCCGGGAACGCGATCACGTGCCCGCTGGCCGAGAACTCCGCCTCCTGGCCCGCGGCCACGCCGTCGGGAACGCCGGCGACCAGGCGCAGTTGCGCACTCGTCCCCGTCGCGTCGTTCATCTGCGATGCCACCGTCCGCTCCCAGACCAGTCGGTACAACGCGAGCTCGTCACCCGACAGCTCCGCGCCCACGTGCTCGGGCGTGCGGAACGTCTCACCGGACGGGCGGATGGCCTCGTGGGCCTCCTGGGCGTTCTTCACCTTGCGCTCGTAGCGGCGTGGCGCGTCCGGGACGTAGGCGTCGCCGTACATCTGGCGGGCTTGGGCGCGGGCCGCGGTGAGCGCTTCGTCCGAGAGCGTCGTCGAGTCGGTGCGCATGTAGGTGATGTAGCCCTGCTCGTAGAGCCGTTGGGCCACCTGCATCGCCCGCTGGGCGCTGAAGCGCAGCTTGCGCCCCGCCTCCTGCTGCAGCGTCGAGGTCATGAACGGTGCGGCCGGGGCCCGCCGGAAGGGCCGCTCGGTCAGCGAGCGCACGGTGAACGGGCGGCCGGCCAGCGCTCCGGCGACCGACCTGGCCTCCTCCTCGCCCAGCACGCGCGCGCCGCTCCGGCCCGTCCGCTCCCCCTCGTCGTCGAAGTCCTTGCCCGTCGCGATCGCCGTGCCCCCGAGGGAGACGAGGGTGGCGCCGAAGCCCGCCGGGGCCGCGTCGTGGGAGAAGGTGCCCTCCACCCCCCACCAGGTGGCGGACCGGAAGCGCATGCGGGCGCGTTCGCGCTCGACCACCATGCGGGTGGCCACGCTCTGCACCCGGCCCGCGGACAGCCGCGGCATCACTTTGCGCCAGAGCACCGGGGAGACCTCGTAGCCGTAGAGGCGGTCCAGGATGCGTCGGGCCTCCTGGGCGTCGACGAGCCGGCGGTCGAGATCGCGCCAGTCCTCGACGGCGCGGGCGATGGCCTCGGGGGTGATCTCGTGGAAGACCATGCGCTTGACCGGAACGGTCGGGCGACAGCACCTCCATCAGGTGCCAGGCGATGGACTCGCCCTCGCGGTCCTCGTCGGTGGCGAGGTAGAGCTCGTCCGCGCCCTTGAGCAGCTTGCTGCAGGTTGGCGATGACCGACTTCTTGTCCGGGGGGACGATCTACAGCGGCTTGAAGCCGTTGTCGACGTCGACGCCGAGGCGAGCCCAGCTCTCGCCCTTGTACTCGGCCGGCACCTGGTCCGCCCCGTTCGGCAGCTCGCGGATGTGCCCGACCGAGGACTCGACGATGTAGTCCGGGCCCAGGATCCCGCTGATGGTGCTTGGCCTTGGCCGGAGACTCCACAATGACCAGGCCTTACCCATGGCGGACCTCCCGGCGGAGCGTCCGCACTGGTCCGGCGCGGCGCGGCCCCGAAGTCGTGTGGCGTGCGGAAGGAGATCGGGTCATCGTGCGCAAGGTTGGGGTCGGACCCGCCTGTCAAGGGCTCGTCCGAGCGGGTGGGCCCGGACCGACCGGGGCTCTCAGGCCTCTGACCAGGTCAATCGACCGAGGCGACCGCTGCCGTGGTGGCCGGCGTCGAGTCGGTCGCGTCGGCGTCCATCGCCTCGGTCCCCCGCTTCGAGAAGGCCAGGGCGACCAGCAGGACCACCAGGGACACGCCGGCGATGGCGAGCCGCGCCCCGTGTTGTGGCGCAGCGTGATCACGGCGGGGAGGATGAGCAGCGAGACCAGGTTCATCACCTTGATCATCGGGTTGAGCGCCGGGCCGGCCGTGTCCTTGAACGGGTCGCCGACGGTGTCGCCGATGACCGCCGCCTTGTGGGCTTCGGAGCCCTTGCCGCCCTCGTTGCCGTCCTCGATGTACTTCTTGGCGTTGTCCCAGGCCCCACCGGAGTTCGACAGCGTGTTGGCCATGAGCTGCCCGGTCAGGATGGTGCCGGCCAGGAAGGCGCCCGAGCGCGAAGTAGTTGATGCCGAACCCGACGATGACCGGGGTCAGGATGGCGAGCAGCGCCGGGGTGGCCAGCTCGCGCTGGGCCGCCGCGGTGCAGATGCAGATCACCCGCCCGTACTCGGGCTTCTCGGTGTAGTCCATGATGCCCGGGTGCTCGCGGAACTGGCGGCGCACCTCGAGCACGACGGTGCCGGCCGAGCGGCCGACGGCCCGGATGGCCAGCGAGGAGAAGAGGAAGGCGATCGACCCGCCGATGAGCAGGCCGATGAACGTCGTCGGGTTGGCCACGTTGATCTGGATGAACGGTGAAGAGCGTGGATCCGGTTGGCGTGCAGGCTCGGTTGAGCTGCGTCGCCGATGGTCTCGATGAACGAGGCGAACAGGGCGACCGCGGCGATGACGGCCGAGCCGATGGCCACGCCCTTGGTGATGGCCTTGGTGGTGTTGCCCACGGCGTCGAGGCTCACCATGATCCGCTCGGCCTCGCCGGTGAACTCGCCCGACATCTCGGCGATGCCGGCCGCGTTGTCCGACACCGGGCCGAAGCTGTCCTCGGAGACCACCATGCCCGCCGTGGCCAGCAGGCCGATGCCGATGAGGGCGACCAGGTAGAAGGTCAGCTCGATGTTGCCGTCGCCCAGCCCGATGGCCACGCCGATGGCGATGGCGATGGCGATGATGGCCCACACCGAGGACTCGAGGCCGATGGAGATGCCCGAGAGCACCGTCGTGGCCGGGCCGGTGCGGGCCGACGCGGCGATCTCCTTGACCGGGCCCCGCTCGGTCGAGGTGAACTGCTCGGTGATCTGGCTGGCCACCAGCGAGAGGCACCACGCCGGTCAGGACGGCGTAGAAGACCTTGAGGTCGTGCACGTAGTACTGGGCCACCAAGAAGGCGCCGATGACCGTCAGCACCGCCGCCAGCCAGAAGCCGCGGTTGATCGGGCGCCAGCGCGTTGCGGTCGTTCTTGCGGGCCTTGACCACCAGGACGCCGATCACCGAGGCGAAGATCCCGATGGCCGGCACGATGAGCGGGAAGAGGACGGCGGGGGTCGGGTTGTGGCCGATGGACCGGAAGGCCGAGTAGCCGAGGATCAGCGAGGAGATGATCGTGATCTCGTAGGACTCGAAGAGGTCGGCCGCCATGCCGGCGCAGTCGCCGACGTTGTCGCCCACGTTGTCGGCGATGGTGGCGGCGTTGCGCGGGTCGTCCTCGGGGATGCCCGCCTCGACCTTGCCCACCAGGTCGGCGCCGACGTCGGCCGCCTTGGTGAAGATGCCGCCGCCGACCCGCATGAAGAGCGCCAGGAGCGAGGCGCCGAAGGCGAAGCCGATGAGGACGGCGGTGGCCGAGTTCTGGAAGATGAGCACGATGGCGGTGGCGCCGAGCAGGCCGAGGCCGACGCAGAGCATGCCGGTGACGGCGCCGGTGCGGAAGGCCACCCGCAGCGCCGCCGGCCATCCCGCCGCCCTTGGAGGCCGCCGCGGCGGTGCGCACGTTGCCCCGCACGGCGATGCTCATGCCGATGAACCCGGTCAGGCCGGAGAAGGCGGCGCCGAAGAGGAAGCAGATGACCCGGTAGAGGCCGTCCTGCTGGAAGGTCAGGGCGACGCCGCCGTCGGGCTTCACCACCTTGGTGGCGGTGAAGAAGATCAGGATGGCCAGCGGGACCACGATGATGGCGATGGTGCGGAACTGGCGCTCCAAGAAGGCCTCGGCGCCCTCCTGGACGGCCTGGGCGATCTCCCGCATCTTGGGCGTGCCCTGGTCGGCCGCCAGCACGTTGCGGGCCAGCAGCAGGCCGGCGCCGATGCCGACCAGGCCGGCGGCCAGGCAGATGTACAGCCAGGTCTTGTCCGCTCCGCCCAGGTGGAAGGCCTGGTAGCCGCCCTCGGCTGCGAGGAGGTTGATCATGCCTGGTGTGCCCTTTCTGTTCCGGTCGGTCTGGCCGAGCCGGCGGGCGCCAGGCCCCCGTCCTGTGGCGCCGCGATGCGTCGTCAGTTCAACCAACCCGGACAGTGGTCGATGTCGTGACCCCGGAACGAGGCGCGCCGGGAGGCCGCACCCGACGCCGGGCCGGACGGGACGTTAGCGACTGCGGGACGGGGCAATTCCGAATCGCCGGCGCGGGCCGGTCACCCGGACTCGGCTCAGGTCCTCGGTCGGGTCGACCGGGGCGCCCTGCACGAGCTCGAAGGAGGGGTTCAACATGGCCGGTCGCCGGCCCCAGGCCCCGACCATGCCCTCGGCGACCAGGCGGGCCCCCGGCTCGATCCCGGCGATCTTGGGACGGCCCTGGAAGACCAGCAGCAGCCCCCCGGTGCCGTCGCTCAGCACGCACTCGAGGTTCTGAGGTGCCCGGCCCGGGGCTGGACCCGCACCGACTTGACCCGCCCCGCCACCTTGACCCGCTGGCGCGGCACGACGGCGGCGATCGGGCGTGGTGGCCCCGGCCGCGCCGGGCCAGCGTCTCGTCGGCGGCCAGCATGGTCCTGGCCCGGCGGGCGCCGTCGCGCCGCCCCTGGCGGTCGACGTCCGGACGCGCCCGGCGTCGCCCGGCCCTCGGTCGCCGCCGGCGCTGCCCGCCGGCGCGCCGGCTCGGTGCGGCCTGCTGCACCGACCGGCCGTAGGAGCGGACCCGCTCGCCGAAGCGCCCGGGCAGGTTGAACGGGATGATGGTGGCGCTGACGTGGGGCACCTGGCTCAAGACGGCGGCGATCTTGTCGGCCGTGCGGTCGTGCAGGAACCGCTGCCAACCCGCGGCGTAGCTGCGCCGGGGCAGCAGCACCGTGCACTCGGTGTCGCCGTCGAGCGTGGCGTCGGCCACCAGCTCGATGGCGGCCCGGCCGCAGGCGCCGGTCGGGGCACTCGATGATGTCGAGCGGCAGCCGGGCCAGCCCGAGCCGGCCCCACTCCTCCTCGAGTCGCCGGGCCTCCTTGGAGTCGATGTCGAAGTGCACGGCGCGCAGGTCGTCGGGGGTGAGCGTGCGCGCGTACTGCAGGGCCCGGGCGGTGGCCATGTCGAGGCGGTCGACCAGCACCACGACGACGTGCCGGCGCAGGAGCGGCGCCTCGGACGCCTCGGCCACGCCCGTCTCGAGCAGCATCGATCCTCGCTCGTACTGGTGGTGCAGGCGGATCAGCCCGAAGTACAGCAGCGGGCCGACGACCACGATCACCCACGCCCCCTCCTTGAACTTGGCGACGGCGAAGATCAGCACGACGACTGAACGAGAGGAAGGCCGAGAAGCCGTTGATGGCGACGCTGCGCCGCCAGTGCTCCGCCTTCGCCGTGAGGTGGTGCTTCACCATGCCCGAGCCCGGCCATGGTGAAACCGGTGAAGACGCCGATGGCGTAGAGCGACACCAGCCCGTTGACCTGGGCCCGGTAGACGAGGACGAGGGCGAGGGCCACCGCGGCCAGCACCAGGATCCCGTTGGAGAACGCCAGCCGGTGGCCGCGCCGGGTCAGCTGGCGCGGCAGGAAGCGGTCCCCGGCCACGAAGCTGGCCAGGTAGGGGAAGCCGTTGAAGCTGGTGTTGCCGCCCGTGTAGAGGATGAGCATGGTGGCCAGCTGGACGACGTAGAAGCACAGGTGCCCGAAGGGGCCGGTGCCGAAGACGGCCTTGGCCTCCTGGGACACCACGGTGGGCGACCCGTGGGCGAAGGGCACGGCGTGGGTCCAGCGGGCCAGCAGGGTGACCCCGAGCACCAGGAAGGCCAGGGTCGAGCTCATGACGACGAGCACCTGGCGCGCGTGCTGCGCCTCGGGCCGGCGGAAGCTGCTCACCCCGTTGGAGATGGCCTCGAGCCCGGTGAGCGACGAGCCGCCGTTGGCGAACGAGCGCAGCAGCGAGATGAAGGCGAGCCCCATCAGCCATCCGCTGCCCGGGGAGCCGATGGTCCCGCCGTAGACCTGGCCCGGGGCCGGCAGCGGGATCGGGTGGAGGAGGCCGAGGGCCTCCTTGACGAACCCGACGACGATCACCGAGGCGAGGGCGAAGACGAAGAAGTAGGTCGGGATGGCGAAGTAGCGGCCCGCCTCGCGGATGCCGCGGAGGTTCCCGAAGAGGAGGAGCAGCACGACGCCGACCGTGATGGCCACCGTGTCGGTGGTGTTGGCCAGCGCCGGGACGGCACTGGTCAGCGCGGCCGTGCCGGCGGACGTCTGCACGGCGACCGTCACCGTGTAGTCGATGAGCAGCGCCACCGCGGCGATCTGGGCCACCTTCGGGCCGAAGTTGTCGCGGGCCACCACGTAGGAGCCACCGGCCTTGGTGTACAGCTGGATGACCTCGAGGTACGACAGGGTGACGAAGAAGAGGACGCCGAGGATGGCGAGCGTGATCGGCACGACCAGGGTGAAGGCGGCCAGCCCGATGTAGGGCACCAGCTGGGTCAGCATCTCCTCGGTGCCGTAGGCCGAGGACGAGATGCAGTCGGGCGCCAGCACCCCGAGCGCGACGGGCCGGCTCAGCCGCTCCGTGGCCAGCTGCTCGGTGACCAGGGGCGGGCCGAGCAGCTTGTTCTTCAGCCGGTAGCGCCGGCGCTCGGGGATGGGCTCGGGCGCCGGCCCGGGCAGCGGGACCGGAGCCGCGCGAGCCGCCGGAGCCGCGGGCACGCCGGGCAGGCCCGAGGGTTCGGCCAACCCTGGTGCGCTGTCGGCGGGCCGTCCTTGAGGCCCACCGCCGGTCGTCTGGACCACGGCCCCACAGTAGGAGGTCACGCGCCGCAGCCCCGGATGGCTTTGCACCGTCCGAGCGGGCGTGTTGCACTGTGGCGTGCACGTGATCGTGGTGGGCTGTGGCCGGGTCGGGTCGGGCCTCGCCCTCTCGCTCAGCGCCGAGGGCCATTCGGTGGCGATCCTGGACAAGTCGGCCCGCGCCTTTCGCCGCCTCAAGGGCTGGGACGGACCCTGCATCGTGGGCTCGGGCTTCGACCGCGACGACCTCGAGAAAGCGGGCGCGCTCGAAGCGGACGCCCTGGCCGCGGTGACGAGCGGCGACAACACCAACATCCTCACGGTGCGCATCGCCCGCGAGACCTACAAGATCCCCAACGTCGTGGCCCGCATCTACGACCCTCGCCGGGCGGAGATCTACCAACGCC
The DNA here is from genome assembly GCA_963767195.1 of uncultured Acidimicrobiaceae bacterium. Lineage (GTDB taxonomy): Bacteria > Actinomycetota > Acidimicrobiia > Acidimicrobiales > RAAP-2 > Bog-473. Next base: position 99,512 of record CAVYDA010000010.1, read on the forward strand.
TCGGCATCCCCACCGTGGCCACCGTCACCTGGACCATCGACCAGGTCCGGCGGCGCCTGCTGCCCGACGCCGACGTGACGGACTGGTCCGACCCCTCCGGGCGCCTGACGCTCCTCGACCGCTCTCTGCCCGACGAGTGGGCCGGGCGCTCCCTGTGCGAGCTGGAGCAGCCCGGCCGCCTGTCGATCGTGGCGGTCACCCGGGCCGGGGTACCGCGGCTCGATGCGCGCGACCTCGTCGGCCAGGAGGGCGACGTCTTGCACCTGGCCGTGCTCGACGACGCCCGGCGCGAGCTCGACGACGTCCTGTCGCGGTCCCAGGCGGGCGGCTCGTGACGAGCGCGCCGCGCCGACCGCATGAAGGTCGCCATCGCCGGTGCCGGCAGCGTCGGCACCTCCATCGCGTCCGACCTGCACGCGAACGGACACGACGTGCTCGTGCTCGAGCAGGATCCCGATCTGGTGGAGCGGCTGCGGCCCACCCTCGACGTGACCTGGGTGGCGGCCGACGCTTGCGAGGTCTCCTCACTCGACGCCGCCGGCCTCTCCGATGTCGACGTGGTGGTGGCCGCGACCGGCGACGACGAGGACAACCTCGTGATCTCGTTGCTGGCGAAGCAGGAGTTCGCCGTCCCCCGCGTGGTGGCCCGGGTCAACCACCCCAAGAACCAGTGGCTCTTCAACGAGAGCTGGGGCGTCGACGTCTCGGTGTCCACGCCCCAGCTGCTCACGGCGCTGGTCGAAGAGGCGGTCTCGGTCGGCTCGCTCGTCCGCCTTCTCCAGTTCCAGGGCGGGACGGCCCACCTGGTCGAGATCACCCTGGCCGAGGACTCGCCCGCCAACGACACCGCCATCGCCGACCTGGAATTCCCCCGCGACGCCGTGGTGGTGGCCGTGGTGCGGGGCGACCGCCTCGTCGTCCCCCGCGGCGACACCACCCTCCAGAGCGCGGACGAAGTGCTCGTGCTGGTCGGCGCCGAGGCCGAGGACGCCGTCCATGCGCTCCTCATCAACCCCGGCGAGGAGGACGCCGGGTGACCCCGACTGCCGCCCGGCACCGGCGCCTCTAGGCACGGCCCGGCGGTCCGGTCAGGCACCGCCCCTGGTCAGCGGCCCCGAACGTTCGCGGCTCGCGTCGGCCAAACGTCACCGGCGAACGGGCTCGGGGCCGTCGCACCCGTACAATTGTCGACATGGAGGCTGCATTCTTCGATCTCGACAAGACGGTGATCGACCGCGCCTCCATCGCCGCCTTCGGCCGGCCCTTCCTCAAGGGTGGCCTCATCAACCGTCGCCTCGTGGCGCGAGCCGCCGTCTCGCAGCTGATCTACCTCTACTTCGGGGCCGACGAGGAGCGCCTGGCCCGGGTCAGGGAGTCGATGCTGGCCGTGGCCAAGGGCTGGGACCGCGCCCAGGTCCGTCAGATCGTGCGCGAGACGATGCTCAAGACGATCGAGCCGATCATGTACGCCGAGGCGCTCGAGCTGATGGAGCTGCACCGGGCCGCCGGGCACCGCGTCTACCTGGTCTCAGCGTCACCCGAGGAGATCGTCCTCCCGCTGGCCGACCTGCTCGGCGTCGACGGCGCCGTCTGCTCGCGGGGCGAGGTCGACGAGCAGGGCCGCTACACCGGCTCCATGGCGTTCTACGCCTACGGCGAGTCCAAGGCCACCGCCATGCGGGAGCTGGCGGAGCGCACCGGGATCGACCTGGCGGCGAGCAGCGCCTACTCGGACTCGGCGACCGACCTGCCCATGCTCGAGGCCGTGGGCCGACCGGTCGCGGTCAACGCTGATCGGGCGCTGGCCCGCATCGCCCGCGAGCGGGGATGGGAGACGCGCCACTTCACCAAGCCCATCCGCCTGCGCGATCGCGTCGGTCGCAGGACCCCGGTCGTGACCACGAGCCTCGCGGTCGCCGGTGCGGCGCTGCTGCTCTGGTGGCGCGGCGTGCGCAGCCGCCATGCGGCGACTCTCGCTGCAGCCCCGCCCGTCGCCTGAAGCCCGAGGCCGGTCCGGCCGTTCGAGCTGCCGCGGGCCTGGCCCGGGCTTACGCTTCGCGCAGGCGGCGGGCGGCGAGGACGCCGAGAGCGACCAGGATGGCGACGATCAGCAGCTTCTTCATGGGCGCCAGCCTAGAGCGCGCGCACGACCGCCTTCGAAACGTCGCGGCTCAGACCGTGAGCAGGTCGCGCGCCCCGGTGTCGGAGGAGGGGTGGCGCAGCTTGGACATCGCCCGCGCCTCAATCTGGCGGATGCGCTCCCGCGTCAGGTTGAAGTGCTCCCCGACCTCTTCGAGGGTCCGCGGCTCGCCCCGGTCGAGACCGAAACGCAGACGCAGGATCTCGCGCTCGCGCTCGTCGAGGGGGGAGAGCAGGCGGCCGATCTCGTCGGGCAACAGGGAGACGGCGGCCACCTCGAAGGGCGACTCGGCCGAGCGGTCCTCCACCACGTCGCCCAATTCGGCGTCGCCGTCCTCGCGCAGCGGCTCGGAGAGGGAGAGCGGCTCGGCCCGGAAGCGGAGCGCCTCGACCAGCTTGTCCTCGGGCATCTCGACCTCGATGCCGAGCTCGGCCAGCGTGGCCGGCCGCCCCAGCTTGAGCTCGAGACGCGCCTGTGCCTTCTGCACCCGCGCCAGCGTGTCGCCGGCGTGTACGGGCAGCCGGATCGTCCGCCCGGTGTTGGCGATGCCGCGCGTGATGGCCTGGCGGATCCACCACGTGGCGTAGGTGGAGAACTTGAAGCCCTTGCGCCAGTCGAACTTCTCGACGGCGTGCATCAGGCCGAGGTTCCCCTCCTGAATCAGGTCGAGCAGCGGCAGACCCGAGGCTTGATACTTCTTGGCGATCGACACGACCAGCCGCAGGTTCGACTGCACGAAGGTCTGCTGGGCCTGCTCGCCCTCCATGACGGCCCGGCGCAGCTCTCGCTTGCGTGCCGTGGTCACGCCCTTGGGACCCTTGGCCACCTCGGCCTCGGACTCCCGGCCGGCCTCGATGGCCTGGGCCAGGCGGACCTCGTCGTCCTTGGTCAGCAGCGGGTACTGACCGATGTCTGTCAGGTAGAGACGGACGAGGTCTTCGTCGTCGCGCTCGATTCGTTCTTTGGCCAAGGTCGCCAAACCTTCCGTCCCACGGCCACGGCGGGTGACCTCGCCGGGCTAGCTCGCCTCGATGAAAACGCAGCAGACACCGCTTCTTGGCGTGCACGGGCTGCAGGGACAGTGTAGTGGGCGTGTCAAGACGTCGACTCGGCACCCATCGTTCGACCCCCCGCCGTGTCCCGTTCAGCCCGGTCGCACCGAGGCGTGTTCGAGGAGCTGACGACCGCCCCGGATCTCCCCCACGACGGCCCGGCGGGCCGCCACCAGCACCTCCATCACCGGGGCTTCGCTGACCGGCGACGCCTCCGCCAGGTGGGCCTCGTAGACCCCGGCGAACCAGGGCAGCAGAACCTCGACGAGGGCGGCGAGGCGGCCCCGGGGGCCTGCCGCCTCGGCGGAGTCCGAGAGGTGGGCCGCCAACTCCCGTGGCAGGCCGGGTGGATCAGCGACAAGCGCCGATGGATCGATCCCTGAACGCACCGGCAGCCGCGCCGCCCAACGCTCGGCGAGCAGACCGTGGCGACGCGACACGGCGGCGAAGAAGACCCGCGTCTCCGCAGAGGGCGCACCATCCCCGGTGGCGGTCGCCCACCCCCCGGTGAGCTCGAAGAGCCGGCGCTCGAGCCGGCAGTAGCCGCCCACCAGCCTCGCCCAACGCCACGATCCCGCGCCAGACCGGTCGACCCCCGGACCCGTCGCCTTCACCCACTACCGGACTCCTCCACGGCGGAGGAACGGTAGCGGTTGGTGATCGGCATGCGGCGGTCCTTCCCGAACGCCTTCGTCGTGATGCGCACCCCGGGGGGGTTCTGCCGGCGCTTGTACTCCGCGCCGTCGACGAGACGGACCACCTGGTCGACGACCGCCGGGTCGAAGCCCTCGGCGACGAGATCGGCCGCGGTGCGGTCTCGTTCGACGTAGCCCTGAAGGACCGGGTCGAGCTCCTCGTACGGCGGGAGCGACTGGTCGTCGCGTTGATCGGGCCGCAACTCCGCCGAGGGCGGCTTGTCGAGCACGGCCTCGGGGATGGGGCTGACCAGGCCGTCGAGCACCGCCTGGGTGTTGCGCCACCGGCACAGCTCGTACACGAGCGTCTTGGGCACGTCCTTGATCACGGCGAAGCCGCCGGCCGAATCCCCGTAGAGGGTGGAGTACCCCGTCGCCAGCTCGCTCTTGTTCCCCGTGGTGAGGACGATCCAGCCCTTCGCGTTGGAGAGGGCCATCAGGAGGACGCCGCGCAGGCGCGACTGGAGGTTCTCGTCGGTCAACCCCGACGGCTCGCGCCCGAGCACGCCGGAGAGCATCGAGGCGAAGGCGACGTGCGCCGCCTCTATGGGCACGAGGCTCAGGTCGATCCCGAGTCGCTCGGCCAGCGCGGCCGCGTCGCTCCGTGAGCCGTCGCTCGAATAGCGCGAAGGCATGGCGATGCCGTGCACCCGGGCCGGCCCGAGCGCATCGACGGCCACGGTGGCCACGAGCGAGGAGTCGATACCCCCCGAGAGGCCGATGACCACCTCGTCGAACCCGTTCTTCGACAGGTAGTCGCCGGTCCCGAGCACGAGTGCGGCGTAGACCTCCGCCAGGTCGCCCATGGGCGGGCGCGCCTGCGCCGGGGGCAATGGTGGTCGCTCGCCCGACCGGGGCGGCGTGACGACGACCCGAGGACCCAGCTCGGTCACGTCCCCGCGCCGCCGGTGATCGGCGCCCACCGGGAGGTCGACGACGAGGAGGTCGGTGGCGAACTGGGTGCCGGTCGCCAGGAGGGAACCATCCGCCCCCACGACGAGCGAATCGCCGTCGAAGACGAGCTCGTCCTGACCGCCGACCTGGTTGACGTAGACCACGGCGCAACCGGCCTCCGCCACGCGCTCGCGCAGCAAGGCCACGCGCTCGGCGCGCCGGCCCCGGTTGTAGGGGGATGCGTTGATGTTGACGACGACATCCGCTCCGGCACGACCGGCCTGCGCCACCGGCCCGTCGTCCAACCAGACGTCCTCGCAGACCGTGACGCCGACCCGGGCGCCTGCGACGGAGTAGAGGGTCGGCGGTTCCACGCTCGGGATGAACCAGCGCTGCTCGTCGAAGACGCCGTAGTTGGGGAGGAAGTGTTTGCGGTACACGCCGGCCACCCGTCCCCCGGCGCAGATGGCGGCCGCGTTGGCGAGCCCGGTGCCGCCGGGTGCCGCTCCGACGAAGCCGACGACGACGGCACAGTCCCCGGTGGCGGCGGCCACCTTCTCGAGTGCGGCGACGTTGTCGGCCACGAAGCCGGGCTTGAGCAGCAGGTCCTCCGGCGGGTACCCGGTGATGGCGAGCTCGGGGGTGACGCAGAGGTCGGCGCCGGCCGCCTCGGCGGCGGCCAGGGCCCGCAGCACGCGGTCAACGTTCCCGGGCAGGTCGCCGACGACCGTGTTCAGCTGCGCGGCGGCGATGCGCAGGTTCGGCACCTGATCAAATCTACCGGGGACCCGCCGCCTCCTCTCCAGTCCCGTCACAGCTCCGTCTTCACAGCTCCGTCTTTCCGTCCCGTCAGCCGGTCCCCACCGCCGCACGGGACGGGTCCGACCGGCGCACGGGACGGGTCCGACCGCCGCGCGACACTTGGGCGGTGCAGAGCCAGCGCGACTACGTGCTCCGGACCGTCGAGGAGCGGGGCATCCGCTTCGTCCAACTGTGGTTCACCGACGTGCTCGGGACCCCGAAGGGGTTCAACATCACCTCGGCCGAGCTCGAGAACGCGCTCGACGAGGGGATGACCTTCGACGGCTCGGCCATCGACGGCTTCAGCCGGGTGCAGGAGGCCGACGTCCTCGCCCGCCCGGACCCGACCACGTTCCAGCTCCTCCCCTGGCACCACGACGACGCGCAGGTGTCCCGGGTCTTCTGCGACATCGCCAACCTCGACGGGACCCCTTTCGAGGGTGACCCGCGCCACGCCCTGCGCCGGACGCTCGAGCGGGCCCGCGCCGCCGGCTACACCTTCTTCGCCTCGCCCGAAGTCGAGTTCTTCTACTTCGCCAGCTCGGATCCCTCGCGAGGACCGATCACGCTCGACTCGGGCTCGTACTTCGACTTGTCCGTCGCCGACCTCACGAGCAACCTTCGCCGGCGCTCGGTGCTGATGCTCGAAGAGATGGGGATCCCCGTAGAGCACACCCAACACGAGGACGCCCACAGCCAACACGAGATCGACCTGCGTTACACCGATGCGCTCACCATGGCCGACACCGTGATGACCACCCGCATGGTGGTCCGCGAGATGGCGCGCCAGGAAGGCGCGTTCGCCAGCTTCATGCCGAAGCCGCTGGCCGACTCGCCCGGGTCGGGCATGCACACGCACATCTCGCTGTGGGAGGGCGAGCGCAACGCCTTCGTGGACGACTCGGACCAATACGGCCTTTCCGACATCGCCCGGCGCTTCATCGCCGGACTGCTCCAGCACGCTCGCGAGATCACCGCGGTCACGAACCAGTGGGTCAACTCCTACAAGCGCCTCGTCCGCGGCTCCGAGGCGCCGGTCACGGTCAGTTGGGCCCGCAACAACCGGTCGGCGCTGGTGCGGGTGCCCGTCGTGAAGATGGGCAAGACCGATTCCACCCGGCTCGAGTACCGCTCGCCCGACAGTGCCTGCAACCCCTACCTCGCCTTCGCCGTGATCCTGGCCGCCGGGTTGCGCGGCCTGGAGGAGGACTACCCGCTTCCCCCCGAGGCGGACGAGAACCTCTTCACCCTCTCCTCCAAAGAGTTGGCCCGGAAAGGGATAGAGCCGTTGCCCTCCAGCCTGCACGACGCCGTCAACGAGATGGAGGGCTCCGAACTGCTGGCCGACACCCTGGGGGACCACGTCTTCGAGTGGTTCATCCGCAACAAGCGGGCCGAATGGGACGCCTACCAGGCCGAGGTCACACAGTTCGAGCTCGACCGCTACCTCCCGCTGCTCTAAGGCACCACCACATGGATCCGCTGCTCTGCTTCCCGAACGACCTGCCCGCCGAGGTGACGCTGGCGCTGCAGAGCGCGGGGCTCGGACACCACCGCGTGGCTGGACCAGACGAGGTCGCGACGCCCGACCCCGAGGGTCGGACGGCCGGCTACTCAGGCGCCCTGGTCGTGGCGGGGGACGACATGACGCCCGCCGTCGCCTTCTGCCGTCACCTACGGCTGCGCGAAGTACCCCTCACCCCGCTGCTCCTCGCCATCCGCTCCGAGCAGGTCGACGAGCTCCTCCTGCGCGACGACCTCTTCGACGACTTCTGCGTCCTGCCGGCCCGGCCCGAAGAGCTGGTGGCACGCCTGCAGCACCTCTTCTGGCGCAGCGGGCAGAGCATGCGGCCCGACATCATCGAGTACGGACCGCTCATGCTGAACCTCGAGACCTACCAGGCGGCGGTCTCGGGCCGGGTGCTGGACCTGACCTACATGGAGTACGAGCTCCTGCGGTTCCTCGCCGGGCACCCGGCGAAGGTGTTCACGCGCGAGACGCTGCTCAGCCGGGTCTGGGGCTACGAGTACTACGGCGGTGCACGCACCGTCGACGTGCACATCCGGCGCCTGCGGGCCAAGCTCGGCGAGGAGCACGCCCACCTGATTCAGACGGTGCGGTCCGTCGGCTACCGGTTCGGGCAGGTGGCCTGGCACCCCGGAGCACAACCCCGCAACGGCGCGCTGCCGCTGGCCGCGGACAAGGGCACCGGAACGACAGGAGGGGGCAGGGCCAACGCTCCCGGCGCTCCGGCTCCTCAGACCACGGGGGCGTAGGCCCAGGCTTCGACCTCGACCCTCGCCCCGACGGGCAGAGCCGCCACGGCGACGGCGGAGCGGGTCGGCCGCTGGCCGGTGAAGTACTCCACCCACACCTCGTTGACCGCCGCGAATTCGCTCATGTCGATGAGGAAGAGCGTGGTCTTGACGACGTCGGCGAGCGTCGCTCCCTCGGTCGCGAGCACCTCCGCCAGGTTCTGTAGCGATTGACGCAACTCGTCGACGGTCCCCCCCTCCGCGAGGGAGGCCCGGCCCGACTCGTCGGTCACCAGGCCGACCTGACCCGACGTCACCACCCAGTCGCCGATGCGGCGCGCGGGGGAATAGGGACCGACGGCGGGGCTCATGGTCGCGCCTCCTCTCGACGGCGCAATGGTGTCACGTCCCGGCGCGGCGAGCGCATGGCCTCGCGCCGCGTCGGCCAGCGTGACACGCCTCCCTCGGCGATCCAGGCGGCGGCGAGTGTCGCGGCGAACACCGCGTCGGAGCCGTTGACGGGCCAGCAATCGTCCTCGTGGAGGGACACGCTGACGTCGGGCATGTCGCGGGCGGCGAGGATGCCGAAAGAGCGGATGGTCAGATCGACGGGCTCACCGGCGGCATCGATCGCGATGCCCTCGCTCCACACCAGCCCGAGCGCCTGGTGGACCGCGCCGAGGACGTAGGAACGCAGTGTCACCGGACTCAGTACCGCCCCGGCCCACACGTCCACCCCGATCCTCCCGCGTCCGCCGCCTCCGAGATCGATCGCCACCGTGGCGCGACCGGCCCCGGGCACCGAGATGCTGGCCCGACCTGAGTCGGGCGGGGTCGCGGGGTCGCGCGGCGCGGTGAGATCGGCGAGGGCGGCGAGGGCGGCGAGGACCTCGGCCCAGCCGGCGCCTCGCAGGTCGGGCGAGACGGGAGGCCCGACGACGGGGACCTCCTCGACCTCCAGGCCCGGGGCGAGGGTACGCAGGCGGGACACGAGCGCGGACAGGTCCGGCGACCCCGCGGTGCGCCCGAGCCGCACGCAACCCGAGCCGTCGCCGCGCAGAGCGACGGCGAGCGGGGGTCGCTTGGGGCCGCGCCGGACGACGTCCTCGCGCCGCCAGAGAACCCGCACCGGCCGGCCCGAACGCTCGGCCATGCGACGGGCCTCTGCGCGCACCGCGCTGGCGCGCTTCCCCCGAAGGCGCCGCCGTTGGCGAGGGGGGAGGCGGGCACCCCTCCCGGAGTGCACCAGCTGGCGTCCGGCTCGACGTAGGCCGGCTCCGACCACGTCGTCTGGAGGGTGAGCGCCCAGGAGCCCGGCGGGACCTCGACGGGATAGGACAGGGGCACCGTGCTGTTCCGGCCCTGGACGCGGGCGGTCCCGGCGCGCGCGGCCCGGACGCCCGGTGCCAGCGCGGCGCCCGCGCCCAGCTGCACCAGCGCGCCGGCGGGAGACGTGTCGTCGGCGAAGCCGGCGCGCCCGAGCACCGCCTCGGTGTCCGAGAGTTGCGACGACGATCCCTCGATCTGGGCGCGCCAGGACGCGAGCACGGGGTCGCGGCGCCCACGGCGCGAGCCCGTCGGCGTCTGCTCGTCGGGCTCCCCCGGCGGAAGAGGCGCACCCAGTGCATTCAGCGCAGCCTCGACGATCGACTGCCACCCGGTGCAGCGGCACAGGTGGGCGCGGAGCGCGGCCTCGACCTCGTCCCGGCCGGCCCCGGCGCGTCCCGCGACCTCGCCGTCTTCGAGCGCAGCCAGTCGCATCACGATCCCGGGCGTGCAGAACCCACACTGGCTGGCCCCGGCCCCCACGAAGGCGTCGGCCCAGCGGTCACGCTGCGCGGCCGGAAGCCCTTCCAAAGTCGTGACGAGGCGCCCGGCGACGCGGCGCACCGGGGTGACGCACGACACACGGGGAGCGCCGTCGACCCAGACCGTGCAACCGCCGCACTGGCCTTGGGGACTGCACCCGTCCTTGGCCGACCGACAGCCGAGCTCCTCGCGCAAGGCGTCGAGGAGCGAGATCCCGTCCCCGACGCGGACGGGGACCCCGTTCAGGACGAAGGAGATATCGGGAGGGGAGGCCTCGGACTGATCGGTCCCGGACGACGCGTCCGGTGCACCGGTACCCGTAGTGGCGCTGAGATCCTCGCCGGTGCCGCTCAGGGGACCGGGTGCCGCAGGATCAGCTGAAGGACGAGCCGCAGCCGCAGGTGCGGGTGGCGTTGGGGTTGGTGATGTGGAAGCCCGTGTCCTGGAGCCCGTCGTTGTAGTCGAGCGTCGAGCCGGTGAGCAGTTCGGCGCTGGCCGGGTCGACGACGACCCTGACCGCCCCGAACTCACGGACGACGTCGTCGGACATCACCTCGGAATCGAAGAACATGTCGTAGCTGTAGCCCGAGCACCCGCCGGGCTTGACGGCGACGCGCAGCGCCAGTGCCTCGCCCTCTTCCTCGGCCAGCAGTTCGGCCACCTTGGCCGTGGCGCGGTCGCTCAGAGTGACCGGCGCCGGCTTCTTCCCGATGTTGACGGACGTCGCGATGGTCGTCACTGATCCTCCTGATGCGCTGCCTGGCCGGGCGAGCGGTCTCGTGGGACTCCATGCCCCGACGCGTCATGATACTGGCGGTCCAGAGAGGAAGGCACGCCGCTGAGAAGGTTCCGGGTCGGAAAACGGGTGCACGCAGGTAGAATCGTCACATGACCTCCGGGTCCCCCACAGCCCTTTCCCCTCCGGCCGGCGCGCCCGAGACACGCGAGACGGAGGTGCGCGACCGCTTACGCGCCGTGATCGACCCGGAGCTGGGCGACAGCATCGTCGACCTCGGCATGGTCAGAGGGGTGTCCGTCCGGGGAACGGACGTCGTGGTGGACGTGGCCCTCACCGTCGCCGCCTGCCCCCTGCGAAGCCAGATCGAACGCGATGTCGTCGGCCACGTCGAGGCGCTCGACTGGGTCCGCTCGGCCGAGGTCCGCATCGCCACCATGGACGCCGAAGAACGAGCCGCAGTCATGGCCCGGGCGCGTTGGAAGGCCCGCGAGGACGCCCCGGAGACCGCGGTGCCGGCGACGGCGCGTGTGCTCGCGGTGGCGTCGGGCAAGGGCGGCGTGGGCAAGTCCTCGGTGACAGTCAACCTTGCCGTCGCCCTGGCGTCGCGTGGGCTGACGGTGGGGATCCTCGACGCCGACATCTGGGGCTTCTCGGTGCCGCGGCTCCTCGGGATGGAGGGCGACGTCGAAGCCCGCCAGGGCAAGATGGTCCCGCTGGAGCGCAAGGTCGGCAGCGGCCTTGTCCGTGTGCTGTCGATGGGGTTCCTCGCCGACGAGGAGCAGGCCATCATGTGGCGGGGTCTCGTGCTCAGCCGGGCCGTGCAGCAATTCCTCCAGGACGCGCACTGGGGCGACCTCGACTACCTCCTGATCGACCTGCCGCCGGGAACGGGCGACATACAGATGGGCCTGGCCCGGCTGCTGCCGCGCACCGAGCTGCTGGTCGTGACGACCCCGCCGGTGGCGGCGCAGAAGGTCGCGGCCCGCGCCGCGGACATGGCGCGGCGCGGCTACCTGCGCGTCGCCGGGGTGATCGAGAACATGAGCGACTTCACCTGTGAGCACGGCACGACCTACGCGCTGTTCGGCTCCGGCGGCGGCGAGCGTCTGGCCCGCAGCCTGGGAGTCCCGCTGGTCGGCTCCATCCCCCTGCACCCCGATCTGTCGGCCGCCGGCGACGCGGGTGAGCCTGTCGCGTTGCCGGGTAGCGAGAGCGAGCTGGCCGACGCCTTCGCCGCGCTGGCCCGGAGCATCGCCGAGGACGTCGCGCCCATCGTCGAGAGCGAGGGCTGCACGGCCCGGATGCTCCAGAAGGTGGAGGCAGCGGTGGCCCGTGGCGACGTCCGGGCAGAGGCAGAGACTGTCGCCCCGACGACCTGAGCCTCGCTCAGTTGGGTGACCAGTGGCTCTCGATGCTGTCGGCTCCGGCCGCGTCGTCGACCACGGCGCGGCCTTCCTGCACCAGCGCGCGCGAGATGAGCCCACAGTGAGAACCGCGCCACGGGGAGCTGGCGATCGGTGACGTCGCCGTAGGCGGCCGGCAACAGGTCGTCCACCGTCGCCTGACGGCGGGTGGAGAGGGCGGCGGCCACCCGCTCGTGGCGGTCCATGCGGTGGGCCACCAACGCGTCCACGACGTCGGCGACGTGGTCCATGACGCGGCCATGGCCCGGGCCGAGAGTGCGCCAGGGCGGACCGCCGTCGCGCAGCGACACGAGGCTCGAGAGGTACTGGTGCAGGTCGCCGTCCGGGGGTCTGATGACGACGGTCGAGCCGTGCATCACGTGATCCCCGGTCAGCAGCATCTCGTGCTCCTCGACCGACCAGCAGAGGTGGTCCGAGGCATGCCCTGGGGTGTGCACCGCACGCAGGGTGAGACCGCCGGCACTGAGCTCGAAGCCCGCAGCGGCGCGCTGGTCGGGCTCGAAGCCCTCTCCGGGACCGAAGCCGATCACCGGGGCTCCGGTGACCGCGGCGAGCGCGGCCGCGCCCGGGGCGTGGTCCACATGCGTGTGGGTCACCACGATGGCTCGCACCGAACCGAGAGGAGCGGCCGCGGCCACGATCGCCTCGGTGTGCTCGGGCAGCCCGGACGGGCCGGGGTCGACCACGACGGGATCGGCGTGACCGACCAGGTAGGTGTTGGTGCCCGGACCGGTCATCAGACCCGGGTTCGGTGCGGTGAGCCGCCGGATGCCGGGCGCCACGTCGTCCACCCGCCCGGGCTCCGGGACAGGTCCGAGGCCGAAGTCGGGGATCGCGGTGATCACCGTGCGCCCGACCCCGCCACCACTCAGCCGCCGGGTCTGGGCCCGGGCGCGCTGTCGGGCCCCTCGAGGTTGGCCTCCATGGACACCGCGATGACGGCGGCGTTGAACTCGTCCCCGGCCACCTCGCTCGACGGGTCCGGGACGGGAGCCTCCTCGTAGGAAGGATCGCCCGGCAGCACGATCCGCATGCCGTTGCCGTCTGCCACCACGCGGGGCTCGATGATCGGGACCGAGCTGGAGGCACGGGCCGCCGCGTCGAGGAGCTCGGCACTGGTGGAGAAGCGGCTGATGACCTGGAGGTTGCGGATGGTCGGGAAGATGATCTCGATCTCGCCGGCCCGGTGGCGGGCCAGGGCCTCGTCCGGCGTGATCCAGAGCTCGGCGATCGTCTCGCCCGCCGAGTGCGCGGCCTGCTGGCTCGGCGGGGCCGCGGCGACGAAGAAGCGGGTGTCGTAACGGCGCGGCGCCCCTCGGGGCGTGATCCAGTGCGCGAAGTAGTGGATGTCCCCCACCTGCATGGCCAGGCCCTCGTCCCGGCAGAGGTCGAGGAAGCGCCGGGTGCCGGCGTTGACCTCGGCCCGGGCGCCGGTGAAGCGCGCCTCCTCGCCGGGGTCACCCGCCAGCAAGGCGGGCCCCCCGGGGCGTTCGGCCAGGAGCAGCCCGGCCTCCTCGAACGTCTCGCGGACCACGGCCACCCAGTAGGCCAGACCGCCCGAGCCCACCCCGAGCAGTGCGCTGGCCTGGGCGTCGGTTCGGCCGGCGCACGCGGCCTCCGCCTCGACACCCCCGTCGTGGGGGTCTACCGCGCCGCCGGGGAAGACGTAGGCGCCACCGACGAAGTCCGAGCGAAGGTTGCGCCGCACCATCAGCACCTCGAGCGAGGGTGAGCGCCCCGCGCCGTCCGAGTCACGTACGAGCATGACGGTGGCGGCCGGGCGGACCGGGACTTCGGCGCGGGGACCCGATGCCGGCGGGGTCGCGGTCGGGGACACGCCGGTGAGGCTAGCGGTGGGAGGGCGCGGCGCCCCCAGGTCAGCAGCACCCCTTGGGTAACCTGACCCAGCCCATGACCGTGCCCGCCCGTGAGCTGACGTCCGCGCCCGTCGGGCGCCGGTTCCCGCGCCGGTTGGTGGCGCTCGTCCTCATCGGCCTCGCCATCGTGCTCCTCGGGGCGCTCGTGATCCAGCGTGACGCGTCGGGACCGGGCAGCTCGTCCACGGTCGAGACCTTCAACCCTGCGCCGGCGTCGCTGATCACGTCGCTCGGGGCGGTACCGGCGAAGGTCTTCGACACCGTGGGGACCGATTCGCCGAGCGTCCCCGTCGAGGCCCTGCATCCGACGGGGCGCGACGGTTTGTGGACGGCAGCGGATGCCTCCGGATCGACGAAGCCGGTGGTCTTCTTCTACGGCGCCGAGTTCGCGCCCTATGCGGCGGCCGAACGCTGGCCCCTCATCGTGGCGCTGTCGCGCTTCGGCACCTTCACGCAGCTGGGCGAGGTGCAGTCGAGCCCGACCACGGCCTTTGCCGACTTGGCCACCTTCACGTTCTGGCAGGAGAAGTACTCGAGCTCGTATCTCGTGCTCCAGACCGTGGAGCGCTTCTCCTCCCTCAACCCGACGGGCGCGCGCTACCTCGGCCTCGAAGCGCCCGACGCCCGGCAGGCCGCAACGGTGGCGACCTACTCGCCCGGGTCCCGGACCTTCGCGCTGGTCGACGTGGGCGGCCGCTGGGTGCTCGCGGGCGCGAGCTTCACCCCCGGCGCGCTCGACGGGCTGACCCAGAGCCAGATCGCGGGCGACCTGACGTCACCGGCCAGCCCCCTGGCCCAGGCCGTGCTGGCGTCGGCCAACGAGATCTCGGCCGCAATCTGCTCGGTCGACCAGGAGCGACCGGGTTCGGTCTGCCACAGTCGCGGCGTGATGGAAGCGGACCGGCTGCTCGGGGGCGAGGGACAGAGCTGAGGTACAACGGAGCGGCGTCACACTGGTGACGCCCGACGGCGTCAGCTGGCTCGGCGGTCCAGCATCATCTTTCGTTCGACCTCGTTCATGCCGCCCCAGATGCCATGGGGCTCACGAATTCGGATGGCGTAGTCGAGACATTCGCCACGGACCCGGCACTGCTCGCAGATGGCCTTGGCGCGGATCTCGCGGGCGGCCTTCTCCTCTTTTCGCTCCGGATGCGAAGGCGGGAAGAACACCGCAGACTGCGGGCCCCGACACGCTGCCTTCAGCTGCCACATCTCAGATCCCTGGCGCATTGAACCCCCCGGTCCCCCCTCGGCGCCACCCCGGCACCACCTCTCGGGTCAACCTACCGCCGGGTCATCTCCGCTATCAAGGGCCTTGACCAGGAAATTCCCGTGATTTAGTTCATCTCGCGGAGGGACAGCGCGACCCAGAGACCACTACGCTCGGCCACGCATGGACGTGGCGACCTTCTGCGCACAGAGCCATGTCCTCATCGTCGCCGGGAAGGGAGGGGTCGGCAAGACGACGATCTCCGCGGCACTCGCTCGGCTTTCAGCCGGTGCCGGCCTGTCGGTTCTCGTCGTCGAGCTCGAGGGGAAATCGGGCATCACGGGTGCCTTCGGGCACGGCGAGGATCTCGGCTACGAGGAGGTCGAGCTCCTGTCCCCGGGGGCACCGGGAACCACGGGTCGGGGCTACGTGCGGGCGCGTCGCCTCACGCCGGATGACGCGCTGGTCGAGTATCTCGAAGACCACGGGCTCCGGCGGGTCTCGAAGCGACTGGCACGCTCGGGGGTGCTCGACGTCGTCTCGACCGCCATCCCCGGCATCCGCGACGTGCTCGTGCTGGGCAAGGTCAAGCAGCTCGAGCGCGGCGGGAGCGCGGACTTGATCGTGGTCGACGCCCCGGCCACGGGGCACGCCATCACCTTCTTGACGTCCGCCAGCGGACTGGTCAGCGCGGCCCGCGGCGGCCCGTTGCGGACGCAGGCCCAGGACGTCGTCGAGCTCCTCTCCGACCCGGTCCGCTGCCGAGTGATGCTGGTGACGTTGCCCGAGGAGCTGCCGGTGAGCGAGGCCATTGAGTCGGCATTCACCCTGGAGGACCGGGCCGGCGTGCAGCTCGGTCCCGTCGTCGTGAACGCCGCCGACCCCGAGCCGGTCGGCCTGGACCGACCGGCCGCCGAGGTAGTGGCCGCCGCGGGTCTCACGTTGCCTGCGGCCCACATCGAGGCGCTCGAGGCGGCGCGGCAGTTCCGCTTGGAGCGCCACGCCGTCTCCGCCGAACAAGTCGAACGCCTCGCCCGCGAGCTGCCCCTGCCCCACCTGATTGTGCCGGCCCTGCCCGAGGAATCCATCGGCCCGGTCGAGTCCACCGCGCTCGCCGCGGCGTTGGGCGCGGCTGTGACAGGGCTCGTGCCCGAGGGCGCCGGCGCGTGAGCGCAGACGAAGCCGCCGGGATCGCGTCCGACGGCGGTGCGTCCGATGGAGGTGCGTCCGGCGGAGGTACGTCCGACGGAGCTGAGGCGGTCGCCTCGGACGTGGTCTCGTTGCGATCGCTGGTGTCCGAGCGGTCGGTGGTGGTGTGTTGTGGATCGGGCGGCGTGGGCAAGACGACCGTGTCGGCGACCTTCGCCCTGGCGGCGGCGCGTGCCGGGCGGCGCTCCTGCGTGGTGACGGTCGACCCGGCACGGCGACTGGCCGACGCGCTCGGGGTGGAGAGCCTGCCCAACACGCCGACCGAAGTGGCAGGGGAGTGGCCCGGCCACCTCCACGCCCTGATGCTCGACGCCAAGGGGACCTTCGACGACCTGGTCCATCGCTACGCCCGCACGCCCGAGCAGGCCAAGACGATCCTCGGCAACCGCCTCTACCAGAACCTCTCGGGCGCGCTCAGCGGCACCCAGGAGTACATGGCGATGGAGAAGCTCTACGAGCTGGTCAACTCCGGCCAGTTCGACGTGGTCGTGGTCGACACGCCGCCGACGCGCAACGCACTCGACCTGCTCGATGCGCCGCGGCGCCTCACCCGGTTCCTCGAGAACCGCTTGTTCCGGGCGATACTCGTCCCGACGCGCATGTCGATGAAGGCGGTGGGCGTGGCGACGCAAGCGCTCCTGCGCACGATCGCGAGGGTCGCGGGCACCGAGATCGTGCAGGACGCGGTGGCGTTCTTCCAGGCGTTCGACGGCATGGAGGACGGTTTCCGCACCCGGGCCGCGGCCGTGCGCGAACTGCTGGCCGACCCGGGTACCGCCTATGTGCTGGTGACCTCGGCCCGTCCAGACGCCGTCGAAGAAGCAAGCTTCTTCGCCGAGAAGCTGGGCGAGCGCGACGTCGCGGTGGCCGCGCTCGTGGTGAACCGGATCGCGCCGTGGTTCGGTGAAGGCGTCGGCGAGGGTGAGAGCGGTGCGGAATCAGGGGCCACGGGCGAACTGGCGGCGCTGGAGGAGAACCTGGCCGTCCTCGACGCCATGGCAGCCCGGGAGGAGTCGGCCTACGGGGATCTGGCGGCACAGCTGGCGCCGGCCCCGGTCGGCCGCATCCCGCTGTTCGGGCACGACGTGCACGAGTTGGCCGCGCTGGAACAGGCGGCCGACTGCCTCTTCTCCTGACCCCGATTCGCGTCGCCCGGGGCGACCGCCCACATGACCTGGTCCGGCCGGTGCAGGCCCGTGTCCGAGCGAGCCGGCTGCGATGGTCCGGTAGTCTCCGCTCCGTGCAGACGATCCTGGTCGCGAGCGATGCGCCCACGCTGCGAAACGAAATTGAGGCGGTCATCAGCGGTCCCGACACGGAGGTGCGCTCGGTGACCTCGGGTCCCGAGGTGGTGAGCTTCGTCACCGGGGAGTCGCCCGATTTGGTCATCGTCGACATGCAGATGGGCAACATGGGCGGGATGGCGGTCTGTCTGGAGCTGCGCCTCCAGGAGTCCTACGACGCGGTCGACCACATCCCGGTGCTGATGCTGCTCGACCGCCGACCCGACGTCTTCCTGGCGCGGCGCTCGGGAGCCGAGGGCTGGCTGGTCAAGCCGCTGGACCCGCTGCGGCTCCGCCGGGCCGTGGCCGTCCTCCTCGACGACGGCACGTACGCCGACGACTCGTTCACCCCGATGCCGGTGCTGGTGGACGCCGGGCCCCAGCTCCAACCGGGATCGCAACCGGTCGCCTGACGCGGCGCGAGACGGTGCCTCCAGGCCGGCAGAGCCCCGATACACCGCCGGCCCGACGATCCCGCAGGCTCTGGCGGCGCGACTCCGACGCCCGGGTCGAGGATCGGGCTGACCGATCCGGGCAATCCCTGCAGGCCGAGGCTTCCGAGCAGGAACGGATCATCACCGAGGCGCTGGCCGACCTGCGCGACATGGACGTGCGCGAGGTGATGACGCCGCGCGTCGACGTCACCTACCTGACCATCCCGGTCCACGCCGAGGACATCGCGCGTGCGGTGCGCACCTCCGGTCACAGTTGCTTCCCGGTCGTGCACGACGATCTCGACGACCTCGTAGGGATCCTGTTCGTCAACGACATCTTCCGCACCGGTGACGGGCGACGGCGCGACGCCAACGGGATCGGAGGCGCGCGACGCCACCGATCCGAGCCCCCTCGAGATCTCGCGCAAGGTGCGCCAGCCTTACCTGCTACCCGAGTCCCTGGGAGTGCTCGAGGCGCTGGCCGACATGCGCAAGCGCCGACGCGCCGTCGCCGTGGTGGTCGACGAGTACGGCGGGGTGGCGGGCCTCCTCACCGTCAAGGACCTCCTCGAGCCGCTCGTGGGTGACCTGCACGACGAGTTCGACCAGGACGAGGAGGCGCGCATCGTGCGCGTGGACGGGCAGCGATGGCTGATTGACGGCCAGACGAACGTCGACGACGTGCGCGAGCGCCTCGGCGTGGACATCCCCGAGGGCGAGTACGTGACCTTGGGCGGCTTGCTCTTCTCCCGCTTCGGCCACATCCCCGAAGAAGGCGAGGAGGTCCGGGTGGGCGACTGGGACCTCAAGGTGGTCGAGATGGACAAACGCCGGGTCGCCCAGGTCGTGGCGACGTTCGCCGGGACCGGCGAGGGACCACCCGACGCTGGTGCGGAGGCGGGCAGAGAGGCCGGCGCCAACGGGGTGCAGCCGTCGGGTTCGGGGGAGACGGCTCCGCCCGCCTGAGCCCGGGGTAGAGTTCGAGACCTGCCCCTCTCGGGGGGTGGACGGGCTGTGGCGCAGCTTGGTTAGCGCGCTGCGTTCGGGACGCAGAGGTCCCCGGTTCAAATCCGGGCAGCCCGACTCGAAAATCCCTGTTCAGGGTGTAGGCGGCGGTGAGGTCTTCGAAACGCTCC
Organism: uncultured Acidimicrobiaceae bacterium; assembly: GCA_963767195.1. Taxonomy (GTDB): domain Bacteria; phylum Actinomycetota; class Acidimicrobiia; order Acidimicrobiales; family RAAP-2; genus Bog-473. The sequence continues at coordinate 118,471 of CAVYDA010000010.1, forward strand.
GAACAATTGGCGCGGAAATGGCGCGGAACATTTTCGGGCCGGGAAATTTCAGCCGTTGCCGTTGCTGCCGAAGAAGCGCTCACCGAGGACGTCGGCGGCGGCCCGGTCCACGGATGCCGGCGCAGCGGCGTAGATCGCCAGCGTCACTCTCGGGTCGGCGTGTCCCAGTCGGGTTTGTGCCGTCTTCACGTCGATCCCCTCGACCACGAGCGTCGTGGCATTGAGGCGACGCAGGTCGTGGAAGCCGGCGTTCGCGCAGCCGGCTGCGGTGACGGCGGGCACCCAGACCCGGCGCCGCCAGTTGGAGTAGCGCAACGAGCCACCCTCGTCGTCGGTGAACACGAGCGCGTCGGCTGCGGCGAGCTCGACCCGCTCGAGGTGTTGCTCGAGCATGGCGACGATGACGCTCGGCATGAACATGGTCCGTCGGCCCGCCTTCGACTTGGGCGGGCCGAACACGTTGCGCCCACCGGTCCCGCGCACCAGCGCCTCGGCCACGGAAAGTCGCCCGGTCGAAAGGTCGATCCGTCCCACCCGTAGGCCAGCAACCTCGGACCAGCGCATTCCCAGCACGGCACCGAGCCAGACCATCGGCCGGTACTCGATGGCCACCTGGGCGGCGATGCCGGCGACGTCCTCGGGGGTGAGATCGAAGCGGCGGCTGCTCTCGACGGGTGGCAGGTGGACGTTGCGGCAGGGATTCCGGGCCAACCAGTCATTGCGCACGGCGTAGCCGAACATGGCCCGCACCACCTCGTAGTTGCGCTTGACGGTGCGAGGAGCGTGCTCGGTCCCCCATGCGTTGACGAGGCGCTGGATGTCGGGCGGCCCGACTCGCTCCAGGCGGTGATCGCCCAGCGTCGGCAGGACGTGGAGCCGCAGCGTCAGCTCCTCGCGGGCCGTCGTCGACTCACGCTTGGTCGGATTGGACTGCAGCCACTCGTCGGCCAGCTCCCAGACCAGCAGGCGACCGGCGGAGGGGTCGATCCAGCCGCCCCGACGGATGTCGGCCTCGACAGCGGAGAGGAACGCCCGGGCATCGGCCTTGGTGGCGAAGGTCATCGGTGCGACGTGGCGCCGGCCGTTGTGCCAGTAGCTCGCCTCGTACAGCGGCCCCGCTGGCGCACGCTGCCGAATGGACGCATGGCCGGCACGGACTACACCGCCTCCACGTGCGATCGACCGGACCTCAACCGCTCACATCGCACGACGGTGCTCCCGGTTGCTTGTGCGTTCCTTGCGTGCCGCCCTGATGGCGACGGAGGCGGGCACCACGACGCCGACCCGGCGATCGTCGACCCAGTGCTCCACGTCGTGACTGTCGAAGCGGATGAGCCGACCGACCTTCACGATCGGGATGCGCCGCTCGGCCACCAGCCGACGCATGTGGCGCAGGCTCGTCCTCAGCCGCAGCGCAACCTCGTCCATGGTGAGGAGTGCCGACGGCGTACGCAACTCGCCACATTCGGCGCAGCGCAGGGAACGGTTGGGGGACCGAGGAGGTCGGCCGGCGAGGGCACGGCCTTGGGGCCGGCCCTCGCCGGCGGGCACTTCTCGGCGCCCTCCGTCCCCCTCGGAGCCGGTGGTGCTGTTGTCATGACGTTCGGTGCTCACCGGAACCCCCTTTCGGCACGACGGCGCTCGACCCGCTCGGCGAGGTCATCCGACGGACGATCTCGTCGTGGGCCACGCTGGCCCGCAGCGCTTCGATCGTCGACGTGAAGTCGGTCGTCCCCATGAGAGCGGCAAAGGCCACGAGGTAGCCAACGAGAGCCGGCATGAGGCTGGCCAACGATGTGGCCCGCTTCCGACTTCGGATGAACCGCAGTTCGGTCGCGGCATGCGCAAGTGACGCCGAGCGCACGGCCTGCCAGCGGGGATCGACCGGCCACCGGGAGCGGTTGGAGTCCGCACTCGGAGAGCGCAAGGTGAGCCACTCCCCTGTGCAATAGGCCCAAAGCGACGGCACGGCTGCGAGCACGGCCTCGGGGCGGAACGGGTCGAGGTCGGCCCGGCCGACTTCGAACTCGACCCGCCACACCTGAGCGCCGGGAAAGTAACGCTCGCCCCAGACGAGCTCCCACCAGTCGTTGCCCTTCAGGGCCATCTCGGCCGTCTTGTCGTAGAGGCGGGCACTGATGCGTTGGGTCCGTCTGGAGCCGAAGGCGAATCAGGTCACGACGTTGGCGTTCTCGTAGGTCGTGCAGCCGTCGCCCCGGCACACGAAGGCGCTGCGATCCTGGCTGCACAGATGCATCCCTTCCATGTCCACGAAGAGGTCAAGGCACGCGACGCTCAAGACCAGTCCTTCAATGATCGGTCGCACCAGGTCGGCGAAATGTCGGACCGTTTCTTCCGGCCCAACCGCATGGAGGAACTCGGCCCGGGGCTGGATCCGCACCGCGGGCAGCCGGCGGCTGGGCGTGAACCCGATCCGCCCCGTCTCGTGGTCGAGGCAGTAGCGGTACTTGCCCCAGCCGTGGGGAGTGAGCCCCAGTGTCAGTGGTCCCAACACGAAGGGAACGGGCACCGACACTCGGTCGGCGAAGCTCCGCTCCTCCTCGAGCTGGGCCAGGAAGCCCTTGGAGAGGTAGCCGTGCCCCGAGAGGTAGAGGGCGTAGACGCCCGAGGTCATCTCTTGCAGGACCGGAGCGTGTTCATGAGTCGTCGCTACATGCATATTTGCGACTATTGGAGAGGGGTGTGACGCCGGGCGCATGGCGGGCACTCAGGCGAGCTCCGGGCCTGGGGGATGGTGCAGGAGGTCTTCGAGCTCGTCGCCCCAGGCCCTCCGCAGGTCGAGCTTGATCCACTCAAAGCGGTGCTCGTCGGGATGCGCCCCGAAGCGAGCCCGGAACCGCCGGACCTTGCGGTAGATGGTGGCGCGGTGCCACCCTCCGCTCTCGAGGCCCGTGAAACCGCCGGCCTTGTGCCAGGCCACCCAGAAGCCGATGAGCTCGGCGTCTTCGACCACGGCCCGGGCGGCGTCGTCGCGGATCAGCGCCGGGAACTCGTCGATGCTGCTCACGATGGTTTCTTGAGAGAGCTTCGCTCGCACCTCTTCGGGGACCGAGTTCCAGTAGGCGGCGAAGCGGCCGGAGGCGATGCCCCGCCCCTCGGGGCTCTCACTGCGATCGGAACGGAAGTCGGGTGCGTCACTCATACGGGGTCGCAAGTATGCGACTAGTGCACCCGGATGTCAAGCGACGCTGGAATTGTTCTGATCCGGCCCGGCGCTCTGGCCAAGTGGTACGATATCTCGTACGAGTGAAGGAGACCCTGTGGCACTGACGGCAAGCGAAGCCAGGAAGAACCTCTTCCCCCTGATCGAACAGGTGAACAACGACCGCCAGCCGATTGAGATCACTTCGAAGCGTGGAGACGCCGTGCTGATGTCGCGGGCGGACTACGAGGCACTGGAGGAGACCGCCTACCTGCTCCGGTCGCCGGCGAACGCCCGGCGTCTGCTCGAAAGCCTCGAGCAGGCTCGCAGCGGTGACTTCGAGGCCCACGAACTCTCGGAGTGAGGCTGGTCTTCACGCCACACGGCTGGTCCGACTACCTCCACTGGCAGTCCGTCGACAAGAAGATGGTGAAGCGGATCAATCGGCTCATCGAGGACACGCTCCGCGACCCATTCGCCGGAATCGGAAAGCCCGAGCCACTGCGCCATGTCCTGCAGGGCTCCTGGTCGAGGCGGATCGACGGCGAGCATCGCTTGGTCTATACGGTCGAGAACGACGACCTCGTGGTGCTGCAGGCCAGATACCACTACGAGCCCTGACCGGAAACATGTTCACGCTGGAGGTGTGCGGCGTGCGTTGGCCCCAGTGAGTCGTTGGTCTTGTATGTATTTTGCGGGTGCTGTGTTACAGGGCACGCACCCGCCCCAATTCGGCCCAACTACGCATCCAGGCCGGTCGCCGAGCGACCGGCCAACTCCATTGTGGGCTTCGAATGAAGTTACGACGCGGCCGTCAAGGGTTCGCTCCGCCAGCCTTCGGCTGCCCTTGACCGCCGCTCGTCACGGGTCGAGGACCCCTGTCCCCAAATGTTCAATCACCCGTATAGCCCTGCGGCCGTACGGCACGAGTGGGGCACCCGTACGCACGGGTCGCCGATATCAGCTCACCACCGTCACCCCCCACACCACCTCTTCGAGACCCGATCCGGGTGCCTGGTGCCTCGTCGTTGCTTGGAAAATGCGCAAGGGGCGGCGACTCTAGCTTTCGGTTTTGTAGCCCGCCGGACGGCCCTCGAGGATCACCGACTTGGTCTCGAGGAACGGAAGCAACCCTTCGGTTCCCCCTCGCGTCCTATCCCCGACTGCTTGAAGCCACCGAACGCCATAGTGAAGTCAGTACGGAATGCATTGTGGCCGACCGTGCCTGAGCGCAGTTGCCGGGCTACGTCGCGGGCCCGGTCCACATCGTTGGTGAACACCGAGGCGTTCAATCCGTAGATCGTGTCGTTGGCGATGGCGATGGCGTCCTGCTCGTCGTCGGCGGGGATGACGCTGAGGACCGGGCCGAATATCTCCTCCTGAGCGATGGTGGAGGAGTTGTCGACGTTCCCGAACACCGTCGGCTCGATGTACCAGCCACGGTCCAGGTGCTTCGGGCGCCCGCCGCCGGCGGCGAGGGTCGCCCCCTCGGCGAGGCCCTTTGCGATGTAGCCCTCGACCCGATCCCGCTGACGCCGGGTCGCTAGCGGGCCCATCTGTGTCTGGGGATCGAACGGGTCGCCCACCTGGACCCGGGCGAAGGACTGGGTCAGGGCGTCGACGAACTCGTCGTGCCGGTTCCGGGTGACGACGATTCGGGTGAGGGAAGAACAGACCTGCCCCGACACGAAGCACTCGTTGGCGGCGAGGGAGTCGGCCGCGGTGGCGATATCGATGTCGTCGAGGATCACGGCCGCCGACTTTCCCCCCAACTCCAGGGTGCAGCGGGCGATGCGGTCACCACAGATCGACGCGATCCGCCGTCCTGCCGCCGTCGACCCCGTGAACGTGATCTTGTCGACCCGGGGATCCCTGACCAGCAGCTCCGACACCTCACGATCGGCGGTGACCACGTTCAGCACCCCGGCCGGCAATCCGATCGCCTGGGCGATCTCCGCCAGTACGTAGGCCTCACCGGGCGCTTCGGGGGAGCATTTGAGCACGACCGTGCACCCGGCGAGCAGGGCGGGGGCGACCTTGTAGGTGATCATCACCAGCGGACCGTTCCAGGGGATGATTGCCCCCACCACGCCGACGGGTTCCCGCACGATCAATCCAAACTCGCCCATCCACGGGGTCACCTGCTCCTCGAACGGAAAGGTGTTGGCCAGCCCGGCGTAGTAGTCGAATGCGCTCGCCCAGGCGGCCGCGAGCACTTCGGCGAAGGCGTGCACGACACCGGACTCCCGGGGCCATATCTGCCCGACATCCCCCACCCGTTCCTGCAGACCGGCCCCCAGCGCTCGCAGGTACCCGGCCCGCTCGACGTGGCTCATGCGGGGCCACGGACCCCTGTCGAAGGCCTCGCGGGCGGCGGCCACGGCCCGCGACATGTCGCCATCCTTCGCCTCCGGCACGCGGAAGAAAATCTCCTCGGTCCCCGAGTCGATGACATCGATCGTGGCCTCGGACGACGGCTTGACCCACTCGCCCCCGATGAAGAATCGGTCCGCTTTTCCGAGCGGCACCACGGCCTTTTTGGTCAGCGTCATCGTCGACACCTCCGGTAGAAACCCTGCGGCCTGTAGAGACCCTGTGGCCATTCGGCGGCCAGCGGCCACTACGAGAATACCCGGACGAGGCGGCGGGCGGCGGCTCGTCGGGTAGCCACCGCGTCCCCGAACGCCGGCCCGCGGGCAACCTCGCGCTCCGTCAAAGTGGGGCAGTCGGGGCGTGCAACTGAGCGCTTTCAACGGACCACGGACGTGTTGAGAAGGCCAGATTCAGGCCCCCACAAATTGGCGCGGAAATGGCGCGGAACGATGAAAAACAGCGGTATTTCACGGTCTCACGTGGTCGCGTCGAATCGACGAAATCGTTAGGCTGACCTGCAAATTTGGGTGATTCCTCGAGTTAGTCGGAGGAGCCGAAAACCGGCCGGGCTCTGTTCGGGACGCAGAGGTCCCCGGTTCAAATCCGGGCAGCCCGACTCGAGAGGCACTGTTCAGGGCGTTGGCGGCGGTGAGCGCTTCGAAAGCCTCAGCGAGATGCAACGAATCACCGGGAGTATCTGTCATCCGTCTCGAACAGGCACTTCGGAATAGCCCGGCCCCCCCCGGCCTCCGACAGTCACCCTCAACCTGAATCCCGGCGACGGCCGGTTCGTTTGCGGCGAAGTTGCTGCCCATTTACTCTCAACGCTCAGTTCGTTGGGAGCGCTTTCACAGTGCACGATCTAAGCCTGGAACCACCGATCGACCATCTGACTGAGCATTCCTGATGTGATCTGCGAGATGCACGCTCGAGCGACTGCGCAGTGTGATTTCTTCAGCCTTGGGGACGTGCCAGTCCAGAGTTTCGTGATGTGTGGAGGTTGTCAGCGCCTGATTCCATCGTCTGCGGTGCGCCGACCGCGGAGTTGGCGTCAGAGCGGGACCGGTGGCAGAGCACGAAGGAGGGCGAGCGCTCGGTCGAAGACCTCCGCCCATGGCCAGTGCATCGGGGCGCGCAGCGTGTGCCTTCCGGATCGGCTGACGAGACGGCCGGGGACGGCGAAGAATCGAGTGCGCACGGTGCGCGCCACCACGAGTTGGTTCTCGGGAGTGAGCTGGCCGAGCAGGGCGGACCAGCGGATCAGGTTGTGGGCGAGCGCGGCGCACACCAACCAGGCGGCGTTGGCGGAGAAGTGCCCCGAAGGAATGTGCTCGAGTCCCGCGCCCTCCTTGAGGTCGCGGATGGCCAACTCGACGCGGGCGTGGGAGCGATGGAAGGCGTCGACGTCGACGGGGTGGCCCTCGAGATCGGTCACGCAGGCGAAGTGGCGCCACTCGGGCCACAGCGTCGCCTGGGCTCCGACAAGGCGGGTCCGACGCACGACGAGCCGCCGCCCCTTGTAGGTGCACTCGGCCACCTCAGCCATTCCGTCTGGGGTGTACTCGATTGGAGTCCAGGCGTCCTCGTCGATGGCGGCGACGGCGCTGAGCACGGAGCGGACCATCCGCACGCCCATCGTGTAGCGAACGCCCAGGCGCTCGAGCGTGGCGATCGTCGAGTTGGACCAAAAGCCCGCGTCAAAGCGCATGATCACCTCGCCACCCGCCCCGGCCCGGCGCACCCGGGCGACGAGCTCTTCGACGAAGCGCTTGGTGCCGCGTTGGGTGTTGGCCGCGCCCTTGCGCAGCCGGACATGGAGGAGCTCACCGGTGGCGGCCAAGGTGGCGAGCAAGGGGTGATAACCGAGCCGCTTCGTGTAGCCGTAGCCGGCACCACCCTTGGCCTTGCCGCACACCTCGCAGATGGTCGAGTCGAGATCGATGACACAGGTTTGGGCGCCCGGACCCGCTCCGAGAGCCCAGGCCCGGCGCAGGGACTCGCCGAGGACGGCGTCGAGCTGGCGGACATGACCGAACGTGAAGGACCGCAAGAAGGTGCCGAGCGTCGAGGGTGCCATCACGCGGTGACCGAGCACCGAGCCGGTGGCCCCTGAGCGCAACAGGTCGGCGTGCTCGATGTGCGAACCACCGGCCACCATGGCGTGGACCAAGGTCAGCACCTTGCGACCGGGCCGTGCCCCTCCGACGCGACCCGAGAGATCCACGGTGGCGTTGATCAGGCGCTCGAGACCGAGGCGGGCAACCAGTGTCGCCACCAACAACAAGCCGGCATTGGCGACCAGATTCGGCTCGTCGAAGGTCATCTCGATGCGGTCGATTCCGCGCGATACTGGCCTCACAGAAAGTGCCTCCTGGTGCTGGTGTGAATCGTGACGTCGCAATCACAATTCTTCCAGGCAAGGAGGCACTTTCCGCGGATGCGCGACTACCTCACCAGGTCATCGATCGGTGGTTCCAGGCTAAGGAGGTGATTCCGATTCTTTTCGTTCACCGTCGGGCACTCACCCCTTCACGCCAGAGCCGTTAGAGCTTCGTCGTCACCGGTCCTCGGGTGCCCGCACTTCGGATGCCCTGAAAGGGACCAAGAAATGTCGCAGTTTCAAGAATCGCTCCCATCGACTGGGGGCATAGACCAATCCTTCACTCCTGACTCGGCGCAACGTACGGCGTACCCGCAGGTGGCTCACAACCTTGCTCTGGTTCTCGGCGGTGGTGGGGCTGCCGGAAATGCCTGGGAGATCGGGATCATCGCGGGCCTGGCCGAAGCGGGTCTCGATATGACCGAGGCCGCCGATCTGGCGATCGGCACGTCGTCCGGTGCGACCGCGGCAGCGCAGCTGGGCAGCGGCATACCGCCGGCCAAACTGTTCGCCTCGGTGCTGTCCCCGCCTGTCCAACCGGTCAGACAGAACCGCGAACGACCGCCCGCCCTGACGATGGCCACAGTGTTCGAGCGGATGAGGGCCATCTCCGCCAACGCCACCTCGGCTGTCGATCTACAACGTGCGATGGGAGCATTCGGACTGGAGTGTGACCCCGTACTCGCATCGACAGCGGGACACCACCGCTCCGTGGTCGCCGCCCGGTTGCCTCGCCATGAATGGCCGGCCCGGCCGATGATCGTGGTAGCTGTGAACGCGCACACTGGCGAGTTGGCTACTTTCGACCGCGAATCAGGCGTCGATTTGGTGGACGCGGTCACGGCGGCCACTGCGCTGCCGGGATCGTCTCCCACTATCAATATCAACGGCACTCATTACATCAACGGCGGCGTGCGCTCCGCCGAAAACGCCGACCTCGCCTCGGGTTATGCCAATGTCGTCGTGCTCTCGCCGTTCGGCGGACGGAGCCGGACTTTGCCCGAAGGCCAATTCGAGGGCCTACGCAGACCGCCGGAATGGGGCATGGACCTGGAGGGCCAGGTCGAGGCGCTGCGACTGCAGGGAAGCCGCGTCGAGGTGATCACGCCGGACGCCGATTCCCAAGCCGCAATGGGCACAAACCAGATGGACCCGGCGACCCGCACCCCGTCCGCCCGTGCCGGTTTCGACCAAGGCCAGCGGGAAGCGACCCGCGTCACGATCCTCTGACGATTGCCGGCCGTCGCCAGCGCTACACCGCCATCTGCGAAGAGCCAGAGCTGCCCCATAGCACCGGGGACAGAGGTGCCAGCGGGTCAACTCCAGAGGCCGTCGAGGCGTTCGACTCGGTCGGCCTGCTTCAGGAACGAGAGTCAAATCGATGTGCCTTCACCGTCTGTTGATTCAGACCAGCAGCGGATGGCCTTTTCCACGTGGGCGAACGCAAGGTCATCTATGGGGACGTCCCCAGGATTGAACCACCGGATCTCTGCCGTCTCGTCGCTGGTTCGCGCCAGCTCGGGGCGGTCGACCTGGCCCACGAAGTAGATATTGAGAGTGACTTCCGGGTCCTCGTTGCCGTAGGTGTCGATCCACATTCCTAGAAATCTCATCGAGTGGAGGGTGAGTCCCGTCTCCTCCTGCACCTCTCGCTGAGCCGTTGCCAACGGATGTTCCTCGGGATCGCAGAATCCTCCGGGAAGGTCCCAAAGTCCGGCACCTGGATCATTGGCCCGGAGGACCAGAAGAAGTTCTCCGTTGTTCACGACACACGCGCCACCGCAGGGCTTGGGGTTCCTCCAGTACTCGTGACCACAGTGAGGGCATCGGCCCGGGGCCACCAGGCTTATTTCCGTTCCGCAGTCCACGCAGAACCTGATCAGCCTCACCGTTACATGGTTGCGCATTCCAGCTCATGAGCCGACATCATGCAGCGGGAATCCTCGCTGCCGGGTCGAGGTGCAGCCAGCCGGTCTTTGAGGCACTCGCCCACGAGCGCGAAACTGTGGACGTGAACGACGACGACCTGCTCGCTGAGCAGCGTTCCTACTATCGGGCGCGAGCGCCCGAGTACGACGAATGGTGGCAGCGACGGGGTCGGTATGACCGGGGCGAGGAGCAACTGCTCGAATGGCAGCGCCAAGTAGCGATCGTGGACCACGCCCTGAACGCCTTTGGCGCTAAGGGCTCGGTGTTGGAACTGGCGGGGGGAACTGGTTGGTGGACTGAGCGTCTCGCACAGACCGCCGACCGTCTCACCGTTGTAGACAGTTCGCCTGAGGCTCTCGCACTCAACCAGGCACGGGTGGGACGCTCCGACGTCAACTATGTCGTAGAGGATCTCTTCGATTGGCAAGCAGACTCCAAATATGACGCCGTGTTCTTCTCCTTCTGGCTCTCGCACGTACCAAGGGCCCGATTTTCCGAGTTCTGGTCTCTCGTTCGCTCCTGCCTCACTCTCTCGGGCCGGGTGTTCCTCATCGACAATCGCAATGACCCAGTGCCCGACACGACTACGAAGGATCCATTCGTCGTCCACTACGACACCGACCTTCACCTGCGTCGCCTTCGAGAGGGATCGCAGTACCGGGTCGTCAGTGTGATGTACGAGCCCGGTGAGCTGCAGTCACTTGTGGAGACGGAGGGCTGGACGGCTGAGATCAAGGCGACGCGATGGTTCATCTTCGGCTCAGCCGGCTGCCTCTGAATTTGAACTGCCCCTACCGCCGGACGGTGGTCACCCTGAAGACCGTCATTGCTCAGGTGTTCCCGGTTGCCGGTCCGCACTTTCCGGACGGGTTCCCATTGTGTTGGGCTAGCTTCGGCCGGGTGACTCGTGCCTTGGTCCTCGGTGGCGGCGGTCCTCTCGGGGTCGGGTGGCAGGCGGGCCTCCTGAGTGCACTCATCGACGCCGGCGTGCCCATTGCAGACGCTGACTTCGTCGTCGGCACCTCTGCGGGATCCATCGTCGGCGCCCAGCTCACGGCCGGACGGCCGTTGGCCGACCTCGTGCGGCCGATCAGCGAATTCGCGCCGTGGCGGACTGATCGAGACGGCGAGTCCCCGGACCTCGATGAGATGCTGGCCTCACGCGAACTTGCGGATGCCACACCCGAAGCGGACTGGGTTGCCCACTTCGACTTCCTGCGCGCTGCGAACTGGCCGAAGTCGTTTCACTGCACTGCTTTCAGCCTCGACTCGGGGAACTTCGCCGTGTGGGACGCGTCGTCCGGCGTCGACCTACCGCGGGCGGTTGCATCCAGTTGCACCCTGCCGGGCCTGGTGATGCCTGTGACCATCGACGGGGAGACCTGGATCGACGGCGGCGCCCGCGACGCACTCAACGCCGATCTCGCCATCGGCTACGACGCCGTGGTCGCAGTCTCCTGTATGGCTCTGGAGCCGCCGGAAGGAGCGACGCCCGACCTGCTGGCCGGGCTCCTCCCGGGGATCAGTCAGCGCATCGATGACCTTCGTGCGAGCGGGAGTGCGGTGGAAGTGGTGGAACCGTCCGAGGAGTTCGGCGAGTTGAGCGGCTGGGGCCGCTATCTCCTAGACGTCAGCCGGACTGCCGCTGCGTTCGACGCCGGCCTGCGTCAAGGCGAGGCCGAGATTGAGCGCACCCGGCGGCTGTGGTTGCCGGCGTCTCAGGAGTAGTCACGTAGGCCGTACTCGGCTACGAAGTCGATGCGGTCTTCAGGTGTTGCCGACCAAGCCATCCCAGGACCAATGGGGGATCGGCAAGCCTTGCGGCACGTCGTCGGCGGAATCGTGGTAGCGCGCCATGGTGGTGATGGTCGCCCAGCTGAAGTAGTCGTGGAGTACCTGGCATAGCGGTTCGTCACGATCCAAACCGGCGTCGGCGAGCGCCAGATCGAAGCAAGCGATCGCCCGACGATCCATCTCGTCGTGGGGTCCGTTCCCGCTGTGCATCCTGACGACGGAGGTCTCGTCCCCGAGGAGTTCGGAATACCTCGCGGGGCCACCCAACGCCTCGATCCAGTACGCCGCCAGCCGTTCGGTGTGCTCAGGATGGTAACCATGGCTGAACGCGTGGCTCACGACCTCGTCCGCCAACACTCTGGCGTGCCAGGCATGCGCCAAGTTCAGGATTCCCTCGTCACCACCCGCGGCCTCATAGACCGATCGCACGAGTCCACAATGCCATGCCCCGGTGTACCGGGTTGGCAGGTCCTGTGGAGCTCGATGCAACTGAGGTCAGTTGCGGGTTCCCACGTCCACTACGAGCGTGCCGGCCTGTCTTGGACTGTTCCGAGTTCCGGGGCGAGGACAGTCGGAACGTCGGAGCCGATTGGTTCGCCTCCGATTACGACGGGGTGGAGTCGCGGTAGGCAGCGTAGAGCTCGCGCGGCCAGTAGCGGACGGCTTCCACTTGATCAGCCTCGACCAGGTCGGTTCTCACCTGCTCGTAGTCGTAGCAGTTCAGCTCGTACTGGTTTCCCCACGGATCGACGAGATCGAATGCCCAGCACATGTCGAAGTCCACGAGATCGGCGCGCACCAATCTGTCGCCGCCCGGACGATCGATCTCGTTGGGCAGTGAGCGGGCGAAGGTTATGAAGGTGTCCGCGTCGACACTGAACGCAATACCGGTTTGTTGCGGAACCATCGGGTGACCCTCGCTCGCCTCGAACAGCGCCAACATCGTCTTCCCGCCATCGGCCGAGATCTGGAGCGGACCACCTTCGAACCCGGTCGCCCAGAAGTCGTACTTGCCTACGGGCTCGAAACCGAGATGCTCTCCGTACCACCTGGCCGCTTCAGCCCGATCCGGCACTCGGATGTGGACATGGTCGAGCCGACCCATTCGGAACCTCGAACGCTCCGACCTCATTTCTCCAACATAGATGCCGGGGGGCGGCCAATGGTCGGCCGCCATCGGTGCCACACGTTGGCCCACTGGGGCAGTACGTCCGCTACATGGACGTTGCTCCCGAGGTTGTCGGGGCCACCCCGGCCGCGTCCTGCGCTCAGGAACCCGACGCGGAGCCGATAATGGGTATAGAGGCTGAAGGGAGGCGCCGTGGCAGTTCAGCTCGACCACACCATCATTCCGGTTCAGGACAAGGAGGCATCGGCCGAATTTCTGGCCGAGATCCTGGGGCTAGATCCGCCGACGCGGTTCGGGCCATTCATGTGCCTCGAGACCGCCAATGGTGTCAGTCTCGACTACGACGACCGTGGCGTTCCAGAACGTCATCACTACGCCTTCCTCGTGACCGAGGAGGAGTTCGACTCCATCTTCGCCCGGGTGACAGAACGAGGTATCACCTATTGGGCGGACCCGGGGCACCAACAAATGAACCGGATCAACAACCACGGACGCGGGTTCTATTTCGAGGATCCTTCCGGTCACAACATGGAGGTACTCACGCGGCGCTACGGATCGTGACGATGAAACCGCGAGACCTGTCCCAGTGAACGTACCCCACCGTTCCTCGTCCAGATCGAGCTGGCCCGGTGCTTCTCATTGATGCAGCAAACGTCGTCGGATCTCGTCCGACCGGCTGGTGGCGGGACAGAGCTGGAGCGGCCCGAGCGTTCGTGGCACAAGTAAGTGCCGCCGTCACATCGGGTCGGGTCGCTCAACCTGTCGTCGTGGTCCTGGAAGGCGCTGCTCGCGAAGGAGTTCAATCCGGCCTCGCGGACGGTGTGACCGTCATCCACGCCGCTGGGAGCGGCGACGACACGCTCATCGACGTCACCGCGAACGCCGGTGATGAAGTCACACTCGTCACGGCGGACCGCGAGTTGCGGCGGCGGGCCGAGGCCCTGGGAGCGGTTGTGGTTGGACCGAAATGGCTCATTGAGGTCCTCGATGGAGTCGCGGACTGAACGCTCAGCACCGGACTCCAAAGTGGCCTTCAGTCCGCCGGTCGGGCGGCCGGCGGTGCTCCTGAAAGCCCCGAGGCACTCCCTCAATCGCGCCGCGTACCGATGCCGGCAAGTTCAATTGCCCGAGTCTCAATCGCCCGGGTCGTATATTTGCGCCTTCTCTTCGGGACGAAAGGGGGCATCCCTGCTCCGGCAAGGAGACGGCTCCCACCGGTGCCCATTCCGTCGCCGTGTCATAGGGCGAGAGAAGTACCCAACCATCCCGCCGTCGGGTTCCGCCCTCCGGCCGTCCGGCCGCAACTGGCACCGGGACAAGACTGGGCCAGTGGGTCCCCGGTAATTGGTCGGTTTTCTGTTGTAATTGCTTCTGTGGTACGAGCGTTGATCTGGTTCGTGATCGACGTCGTCGGCAATACCATCGGCCTCCTCGTGGCCTGGGCCGTCTTCCGAAGTTCGAGATCAACGCCGAATCGTTCGTGATCGCGGTCCTGATCTTCACCGCCGTCGAGATGTTGGTCGAGCCGTTCCTGCGTCAGATGACCCTCGACGGTGCCAGGGCGTTACGGGGAAGCGTGGCGCTGGTGGCGACGTTCATCGGGCTGGTGATCACCGACGTCCTGTCGACTGGCCTGCACATTCAGGGTGTCTCGACGTGGATCTTCGCGACGGTCGTCGTCTGGCTCGCCACGCTGATTGCGGGACTGATCCTGCCCTTGTTCCTCTTCCGGAGGGCTCTCGACGCACGCGGCGGCCACCGCAGGAGGTAGGCGCAGCCCGGCGGAGCGTCAGGTGGCGATGTCCTCGAAGGTCACGTCGACTTGATACGTCTTCGCCCCGGCCCCGCACGGCTGAGGCAACGGGCACGAGCTGAAGAAGTCCACGCCGCTTCCGTCGCACGGCACGCGGGCCGAGGTCGGGATGTCGCCCGGGGTGGAGTACTTGTGCAGCGTCGTGATGGCCGGTGGCGAACCGGGGATGTAGCTGTAGACGACGTTGCCGGTGCTGCCGGTATCGCCGCCGCCGTGGTGCACGTGCGCGACCTCGACCGGTTGCCCGCCGGCGGGCGGGCCAAGCTGCCCGGGCCCGAGCGGGCCCGGACAGACCGTATAGACGACCGCGCCGCTCGACTTCCCGTTCACGAAGCCGACATAGTGCTGGTTCGGCTTGATCTGCTTCCCGGCCGCCGCCGCGAGTCCGGCGGGCACAAGCGCCACCACCGCAACGACCAGGAGTGCGGTCCTCCACTTCGGGAACGACGTCATGGCAGTCCTCCCATCTTCCGCTCCCCGGCGGCTCGGCAGCGTCGCCACCGCGACCGCACGGATCCCCCACTGGCATCGTTGCACTCGAAGGTTAACTATTAGCTAACAGCAGGTGAACCGTCGGCGACACGTACGGTGGTCCGGCCGTGTAGGCCGCCGCGAAGGGTCAGCCCGAAGCTGGGCGGTCAGCACCGTCGGCCGCCGCATCGTCGTGCGGGCCGAGGGTGTCGAGCAGACGGTCGAGAAGGGGCCGCTGACCCTCCAGGAGCCGAACGCGGGCGGTAGTCAGCGACGTCCACTCGACCCGGTCGACTTCGGGGTACGTGCGGACGACGCCCGAGCCACGCGGCCATTCCAGCTCGAAGGTGTTGCTGGTGCCGCGAGCGGGGTCGACATCGCCCTCGACAGCCCAGGCCGCGACCCGCTTCCCCCCGGCCTGGGTCACCTCGCCCAAGGAGACCCGAGGACCTGCGGGCGGGTCCTGACCGACCTCCTCGCGGAATTCGCGCTCTGCCGCATCGAGCGGATCGTCGTCGGGATCGTGCTCGCCCTTGGGGATCGACCAGGCCCCCAGATCCTTCTTCGCCCAGAACGGACCGCCCGGATGCACGAGGAGGACCTCGAGGATCGCGATCCTCGCCGACGCGATACACCAGGAGTCCGGCGCTGCGTGCCGGCATGACGTCGTCTCCTCTCGGCTTTCTGTGGGCTGACTGGACTGAGTTGGACTGAGTTGGACTGGCCCAGCGCCGGCTCAACGCAGGCCGAGCGCCGGGGCCGGCAGCGCCATCATGCCCCGAGCCCATGATCCCGATTGCCGAATCCCGCTCGTTAGAGTGGAAAGTCGGCCAGGGCTATTCGGCCCCGCGGCCACGTCGGGGCGGCGACGGGCGGCCATCTCAGGCCGCACGCTGAAGATCACGAGACCATGAGCCCGCGCCACCCCGAGAACGAGCCACGTGACGAGCCGCTCGCGCGAGCTGGGCCGGCAGATCGACGAGGCCGCCGGTTACGGAGGCGAAGGCGCCCGCGAAGGCGAAGAGACCGCGGCCGACGGGGCCGGCGACCCCGAGGCCGACCCGGTCGAGCGCGGGTTGCACGAGCTGGGTCAGAAGATCGATAAAGCGAACGGCGCCGGGAAGCGGCGACGGCACCGTCCGGAGCACGGCCCGAAGCGGCGGTCCAAGCGGCGGGCGGCGGTTTGGGTGCTCGGAGTGTTGGGACTCGTCGTGACCCTTCTGGCCGGGGCGACGGCCGGCTACGCCTGGTACCTCAACCACGAGATCCACCGCATCCCGCTGCACAACCTGACCTCGGCCCCCGGCACGGGCGCGGACGCCAACACCGAGAACATCTTGATGATCGGCTCGACATCCCGCTGCGCGCTCAAGGTACAGAACCCCGCCTACGGCCTGTGCTCACAGGGCGTCGACGGGGTCAACAGCGACGTCGTCATGATCCTGCACCTCGACCCGGCGAACGGTTCGCTGTCCATCCTGTCCATCCCGCGCGACCTGTTCGTCCCGAACGCGCGCTCCGACGGCGCCAACAAGATCGACGCCGCGCTGTACCAGGGGCCCGACCAACTCATCAACGCCATTGAAGAGAACCTCGGAATTCCGATCCAGCACTTCGTAGAGCTCAACTTCGACAGCTTCATCAACATCGTGCAGGCCCTCGGCGGGATCAAGATGTACTTCCCCGAGCCCGTCTTCGACGCGTACTCGGGCCTCAACATCCAGACCACGGGCTGCATCGACCTCAACGGGACGCAGGCCCTGCAAGTCGTGCGGGCTCGTCATCTCCAGTACAAGGCTCCGGGGGTCACGTCGACCGACCCCAACGACTGGCCCCAGGAGAACCAGAGCGACCTCGCCCGCATCCGGCGGGACCACGAGTTCCTGCGCGTCCTGGCCACCGCGGTCAAGCAGAGGGGTCTGAGCAATCCGATCACCGACCAGTCGCTGGTGGCGGGAGTGGTGGGACAGCTGACGGTGGACTCCGGCTTCTCCGCCAGCGACATGATCAACCTCGTACTCGGCTACCACAACGTCGACGTCAACACGCGCGCCCCAGCTGACGCTGCCGGTCGCCGTCGACCAGTTCGGCAGCTACGAGTACCAGGGAGGCTCGTACGGAGACATCGAGTTCCCGGCCGAGCCGCAGGACCACCAGGCGATCGACCAGTTCCTCGGCCTCTCGTCGAGCAACGACGACACCTACTCGGGCGGCGTGCTGCCTGCGCCCTCGTCGGTCACCGTGTCGGTGCTGAACGGATCGGGCGTGTACAACCAGGCGACGGACACGGCGGCCGCACTCGGAACGCTCGGGTTCCACATCGGGACGATCGGAGACTCCCCACCCGTCGGCCAGGAGGCGGAGACCGTCGTCTACTACTCGTCGAAGACCCCCGCCGAGCTGGCGGCAGCCCAGGCGGTGGCCAACTCCATGTCGGGCGCCGTGATCATGGCCGAGGACCCGACGCAGGCCCAACCCGGATCACAGGTCACGGTCGTCACCGGGACGGACTTCTCGGTCAATCCACCGGCGGCGGCCCCGGCGGCCGGGACGGGGACGGGGGCAGGGACGGGGGCAGCAGGCGGCGCGGCGAGCACGACCACGACGACCTCGTCGTCACAAGCGGACGGTGGTGCGTTCGCCGCGCCCACCGCCACCGTCGAGCCTCTGGCGCCATGGGACCCGCGGTCGTGCACCTCGAGCGGCGGAGAAGGACCTTGACCTGATCCCGAGCGCTCGGAGCCAACGGTCCAACCCGGGCCTCTCCTGTTTGCACCGGCCAGCCCGGCGCCGCTGGGCCCGATCCACCGACTTCGAGCGCCGCCGTCAGGCGAAGATCTCGCCGCCGTTCGTGTCGAGCGCCTGCCCCGTCATCGCCGAGGAGAGGTCGGAGGCGAGGTAGACGATCGCCCCGGCGACGTCGGCGTCGCTCGGGATGCGTCCGAGCGGGACGCGGGCGTTCAGCTCATCCTCCACGACCTGGGGGGGCACGCCCCGCCCGGTGGACGTCATCTCGATGTAGATGTCCACCGACGGGCCGGCCATCCACCCCGGTACTACGGCGTTGACGCGGACGTTGGACGGGCCGAGCTCGTAGGCGAGCACCCGTGTCGCGGTGAGCAACGCACCTTTCGAGATGGCGTACCCGCCCTGCACCGGCTGGGGTTGGCGGGCGACCATGGAAGCGACCATCACGACCGACCCACCCCCGCGCTCGCGCATGGCCGGCAGGACCGCTCGGGTCATCTGGAGCGAGCCGAAGAGGTTGGTGTCCATGATCTTGCGCCAGTGGGCGAGATCGACCTCTTCGAAGCTCTTGAAGGCGTCGAAGCGAAACGCGTTGTTCACGAGCACGTCGACCCCGCCGAATCCTTCGAGAGCCGCCGACGCGACTCTGGCGCAGGCCTCGGGGTCCGTGATGTCGGTCGGCACCACCAGGGCACGGGCACCCATCCCCTCGACCTCGGCCAGGACCTCCTCGAGGGAGGACTGCCGGCGGGCCGCCAGCACCAGATCGGCACCGTGCGCTGCCAGCGCCGTCGCGGCCTGGCGCCCCAGTCCGGGCCCTACGCCCGAGACGATGCACACCTTGCCGGCCAGCAGCCCGCCGGCCTGAGGACTCCCCTTCTCCTTCATGCTCTCGACTGTCGCCATCGGCGCAGCGTAGGACAACACGGCACGCGGCATCCGCGGCGCTGTCGCAGCGGACTGGGATGATCGGCTGAGCGTCGGAGGAAAGGAGCGACATGGCCATCTGCACTCACTGCGGCGGTGAGATGACCGAGGGCATCAGCTGCCTGACCGATCCCATCGTCATCGGAGGGAAGGCCTACATCCCCATCCGATGGGGACAGGAACGACTCCCTCGTCACCGCTACGAGCCGGACGAGTGCGGCGACTGCGGGACGCCACTGGGTGGGGTGCATCATCCCGGCTGCTGCCTCGAGCGATGTCCGGCGTGCCATGGCCAGGCCCTGACCTGCGGCTGCTTCCACGAGCCCGAGTGCGAGTTCGAGGGCACCCGCACGTCGCGCTGCCGCTCACACGAGTTTCGCCGCGCCGGGGGGCGCTGAACCCGGCGGCTCTCTCGACTCCGAGGGCGCTACCGGATGGTGCCGAAGCCGGGAATGAGGGGGAGATCGAGCGCGGTCACCCATCCGGGCGGGAGATCGTTCACGGCCGGGACGGCGTTCAGCGCCCGCAGCCCCGTAGCGAGGCAACCAGCGGCGGCGGCATCCCGCCCGGAGCCGTCGGTGAAGCGGAACGCGGTCTCCTGGCGGATCGACGGCGTGCCCTCGACCTCGACGCGGTACACGTCGTCCTGCGTTCCACGCGGCCAGTCCGGAGCGGAGCCAGCGCCTACCCGGTTGACGTGCTCGAGTGCGATCCGGGCCTCGTCGCCGACCATGCCGTTGATCGTGAAGTGGATGGCGGCCACACAACCCGGCTCGACCACTCCCTTGGCGGTCTGGACGGGATTCGGCGTCACCCACTTCTCCCAGGTCGTCGTGATGCCGCTCAGCTCGATGCCCGCGGCATGGGCGATCATCGGGACCGTGGCGCCCCACGACATGACCAGGATGTCGGTGTGCTCGAGCAGCGGGGTGTACTCCGGGGCGCGCCCGATCCCCATCTCCAGCTCGTAGTCGCCCTCGTAGTTGGTGTAGTCGAGGAGCTCGAGCGCCCGCACGGAGCGCACCTCGCTGCAGAGACCCATGAGGGTCATCGGGAACAGGTCGTTGGCGAAGCCGGGATCGATCCCGGTGGTGAAGCACGACGCGCCGCCCTCCGCGCACGCGTCGGTGATCGGATCGATCCACGACGGGGGGTTCTGAGCCATGGCCGGCCAGACCCATGGCGTCATGGCCGTCGAGGAGACGTCGATCCCGGCTCGGAGGAACCGGGTGATCAGGCTGATGTTCTCATCGGCCTGGGCCGCCGTGGGCCCGTAGTGCACGACGGCGTCGGGCCGGAGCGCGATCAACTGCTCCACGTCGTCGGTCGCCCCCAGCCCGATGGGTCCGGACCCGCAAATCTCACCGACGTCACGACCCGCCTTCTCCGGGGAGTGCACGCCCACGCCGACGAGCTCGAAGGCGGGATGGCGGACAACCTCGGGGATGACCATTTTGCCGACGAAGCCGGTCCCCCAGACGACCACCCGTTTCGGCTTCACACGATCACCCTCCCCGAGGCGCGGTCCCTCGACCGCGGCGCACGCCCGAGCGTAGGACAAGGGCCGCCGAGGAGGTGCCCAGACCGATCAGCCCGATCACGGGCGCCCGCCCGAGCAACGCGGTCAGGGGCTGTGGGGCTGCACGGTGATCGTCAACACCTGGGTCGCTGTCTTCGGCTTCCCCTTCGCCGCCACCACCTCGATCGTGACCTTCTTCGTGCCGGCGACGACGGGCACGCCCGAGATCCCCCCGCTGACCGACAGTTTCAGGCCCTTCGGGAGTGCGCCCTCAGTGATCGACCACTTGTACGGAGGCTGCCCACCGCTGGCGGTGAGCGTCGCCGAGAACGGCTCACCGAGAACGGCCGTCAGGTCCGGCGGGGACGTGATCACCACGCCGAGGAAGGGAACGGTCACCGAGCTGGAGTTCGAGGTGACACCGTTCCCGACCGTGTCGGTTCCGGAAGCGACACCCGTGTTCGTGACCTGACCGGCTTGAACGTCGCTCGGCGTGGTCACATAGGTCGCAGTGCAGGTCGTCGTCGCGGTCGGCGGCAGAGATGGGATCTCGTCGGTGCCGTTCCCGCAACTGATGGGCGACAGCCCTGGCATCGGATCGTCGACGGACACATCGGTGAGGGTCACGTTGCCCGAATTGGTCACCTGGTAGCCGTACGTGATCGGAGTGCCGGCCTTCTTGAAGCCGCTCACGCTGGCCGACTTGACCAGGTCGAGAGCGGGGTCCTGCTGGGCCGGAATGCTGAGGGACGACTGCGCGCTGACCTCACCGGTCGAGGAGGTCGCCGTAACTGTCCCCACGTTCTGCACCGATCCGGCGTCGACGTCGGCCTGCGTCGTCGTGTACATGGCGGCGCACGTCTGGGACGCGCCGCCTTCGAGCGTGCCGATGTCATCGGAACCGTCGCCGCAATTGATGGTCGAGAGTGCCTTCATAGGATCGGCCACCGTGACGTCGGTGAGCGGCTCGACTCCGGTGTCCTGAACCTCGTAGGTGTACGTGATCGGGACCCCGGCAGACGAGAACGTGGACACGTCGGCCTCCTTGACCAGGTCGACTCCCGAGTTGGTGCACGTCTGGACAGTCGACGAATTGTTCGCTTGGTTCGGATCCGACTCGTTCGCGACCACGGATGCCGTGTTGACGACGCAGGTACTGTCGGTGGTCGGAGCGATGCCGGTGAGGACGATCGTGAACGAGGCACCGTCCGGCAAAGCGCCCTCCGCACACTGCACATCGTTGCCCGTGACGGTGCACCCCTGTGTCGAATTCGGGGTCGGGTTCGGGGCCGTCACGTTCGTCACCCCTGGTGGGACGTTGTCGTCCACCGCGAACCCCGAGCTGTTCCCCGGTCCCTCGTTGGTGACCGTGAGATCCCAGGTGATGGTGCCTCCTGCACTCACGGTCGCGGGGCCCGTCTTGGCGATGGCCAGATCGGTGGCCTTGCCGATGCAGGATGCGCCGTCGTTGTTGTTCTGAGGGGGGACCGGGCCCACGTAGGTCGACACGAGGTTGAACTGCGGCGGGTTGCTGACCGGTCCCGAGGGATTCGACACGGAAATCTGGTAGATGGTGCCCGTCTGGTTGTTCGAGAAGCCCAGGTTGCCGTTGCCGAACGTCCAGTCGGCTCCAAACGTCCCCGGTCCCACACCGGACGGAGCGCCGAAGGTGTCGACCGTGCCGGTCCCGAGGTCGACCCGGTACATGGTTCCGTTCGTCATTCCCCACATGTACCCGTCGTCGGGAGACCAGTCCGGCGGGCTGAACTGTCCGCTGAGGGACACGGTGTTGATCACCGCGGGCGGGCTCGATGTCACGTCGATCTCGTAGGCTGTCGATGTCGATGTCCCGCGGGTGACGATCCAGTAATTGCCGCTGGCATCGAACGTTCCCACAACCGGCTGGTCAGAAACCGCCGTGTAACCGCTGACCGGCCCGAGCGAGGTGACGTTGCCGCTGGCGTCGATCTGGAGCAGCTCATTCGCCCCGGGACCACTCAGCACCATGGCGTACAGGAAGTCGTCGAGTGGGTCGAAGCCAAGGGCGTTGTACGTCTGGGTGTAGATGGGTCCCAGAGAGCTGAACGTCGCCGACGCCGAACTCTCCGTCCCCGAGAAGAGCTGCGTCGGCGACCCCTGCGACAAGAAGAAGCTCGGCGAGTCGCAGGTGAAGGGCTGACCGACCACAGGGATGGTGACGCTCGATTCGGCGCTGACGCCCTGGCCCTCGGGCGTCATCCCCGACGCTGTCGCGGTGTTCGAGAGGGACCCGGCGGTCACATCCGTTTGCGTGGTCGTGTAGGTCGCGGTGCAGGTCGCGCTCGCTCCTGGGGCCAGCGTGCTGATCACATTGGTGCCGCCGTTGCAACTGATCGACGAAAGGCCCGGCATTGGGTCCGTCACGGTCACGCTGGTCAACGTCTCGTTCCCGGTATTCGTCACCTGGAAGCCATACGTGATCACCGTGCCCGCAGACGTATAGCTCTGGACGGTGGCGGACTTGACGATGGAGATGGCGGGGTCCGGGACCTCTTCGATCGTTACGGTCGACGAGGCAGAGACGTCCGGACCGGAAGGAGGAGTGCCGGTAGCGGTGCCGGTGTTGGTGATGGAGCCGGCGTCGACATCCACCTGCGTCGTCGTGTAGGTGGCGGTGCACGTCTGAGACGCACCGGCACTGAGCGCCGGGATCGTCGGCGAACCCCCGCCACAATCGATCGCCGAAAGTCCGGACATCGGATCGGTCACCGTCACGTTCGTCAATGCTTCGTTCGTGCTGGTGTTGGTCACCACGTAGGTGTACGTGATCACGGTTCCCGCGGACGAGTACGTCGGGACGCTGGCCGACTTGACAATGGAGATGGCGGGCTGCGTACAGGTCTGCACGCTCGATGTGTTGTTGTCGGGGTTGGAGTCGGACTCGTCGCCGATGGCGCTGGCCGAGTTCACGAAGCATGTACCCACGCTGGTGGGGGCGATCCCCGTCAGGGTGACGGAGAAGGTATTCCCGGCGTCGAGGAGGCCCTCCGCGCACTGGACGTCGTTCCCGTTCACCGTGCAGCCGGGGGTCGAGGTCGAGACGTTGGTGACACCGGCGGGGACGGTGTCGTCGACGACGAACCCAGAGCTGTTACCTGGTCCGTTGTTGGTGACCGTGAGCGTCCAGGTAATGGTGCCCCCGGCTACGACGGTCGCGGGTCCGGTCTTCACGATGCTCAGATCCGACGGCTGGGCGATGCAAGATGACCCGTCGTTGATCAGGTCGGCGACCGGACCGTGGTACGTGGCCACCCGCGTGGCGCTGGGGTTCGAGGAGCTCGCCCCCGTGACCGAGATCTCGTAGACGGTGCCAGTCTGGTTGTTGGAGAAGCCAAGGTTCCCGTTGCCGAAGGTCCACGCCGCTCCGTAGGTTCCGCTGTTCACTCCCGGAACGGAGAAGGTGTGTACCGTTCCCGACGGTAACTGGACTCGGTACATCGTTGTTCCGTCGAGGCCCCAGAAGTAGCCCTGCGTATAGGTCCAATCGTTTGGCTCGAACGTCTGGCTGAGCGTCACGGGGGAACCGGAGTCGATGCTCGAGGTGCTGACGTCAATCTCGTAGGCCATGTTCCTGCCTCCGGACGTCACCCAGTAGTTGCCCGACGCGTCGAAACCGCCGGTGTTGGGAAAGGCCGCTATGACCGGGAACCCCGGAATCGTCGTCGACGTGGCGGCGCCCGAGGCGTCGATCTTGAGAAGCTTCTTGTTGTCAGTGACGATCGCGTAGAGGTAGTTGTCGGCCGGGTCGAACCCGAGCGCGTTGTACGTCTTGTGGTAAAGGGGCCCGAGGGGAATCCACGAGTAGGTGTTGTTCGAGGCAACGGAGTAGTAGAGCTGAGTTGGGGCTCCGGAGTTGTTCGAGTTGGTCTGCGAGAGGAAGTTGGTAGGCGTCGTACAGGTGAACGAGGACCCGGCGACGGGGACGGTCGTGCCACCATTGGATTGGACGGAGGACCCGTTGGGAGCCGTGCCGGTCGCGGTGGCGACGTTGGTGATGGACCCGGCGCTGACGTCGGCCGCGGTGGTGGTGTAGGTCGCAGTACAGGTCGCACTCGCTCCAGGAGCCAGGGAGGCGACGACGGATCCGCCGCCCGGGCACAAAATCGAAGAGAGACCTGGCATGGGATCACTCACGGCGACGTTGCTCAGCGTCACGCTTCCCGTATTTGTGATCACAAAGGTGTACGTGACGGGGGTCCCCGCGGCCGAATAGCTCTCGATGCTGGCCGACTTGGTGAGGCTCAACTGGGGCACCCTCACGGCTGGGAGGGTCACGCTGGATTGCGCCGAGAAGTTCCCGACGGGGCTTTGCACCGAAACCATACCGGTGTTGGACAAGGATCCTGCGTCCACGTCCGCCTGCGTGGTCGTGTACGTCGCCGCGCACGTGGTGGACTGGAACGCGTTCAGCGTCGGGATCACGTTCGACCCGCCGTCGCAGCTGATATCCGACAGACCCTTCAGCGGATCCGTCACGGTCACGTTGTCGAACGCATCGCTGCCCGTATTGAGGACGACGTAGGTGTAGGTGATCGTGGTTCCGGCCGAATAGCTCGAGACGCTGGCCGACGTGGCGATGGCTATTCCCGGTTGAGATGCGGCGCCCGCTTGGCCGGTCGTACCCGCCAGGACTGCCCCAACGAGCCCGGTGATCACGATGGACGCCGCGAGCGCGCCTTACGACCTGCCGCCCCTCACGCCGAACCACTGTGGGTTGCGCGATCCTCCACCGTGCCCGGGCTTGTCCCGCCTCGGAGCAGTCCCGCCTCTTCCGACCCACGAATACCCGCCTGACG
This sequence comes from uncultured Acidimicrobiaceae bacterium, assembly GCA_963767195.1. Classification (GTDB taxonomy): domain Bacteria; phylum Actinomycetota; class Acidimicrobiia; order Acidimicrobiales; family RAAP-2; genus Bog-473. Next base: position 143,552 of record CAVYDA010000010.1, read on the forward strand.
ATCACCGGACCACCCCCGTATCGGTCTGAACCCGACTCGCCGGGAGCTTAGAGAGCCGATCTCACGGAATCAAACAGGAGTTGGAGAGCAAGGAATCGCACCGGCGATAGATCGTCTGAGAACCGGACATGCCGATTCTGAGGCTTTTCTTATGTGCGTTATGGACTTCTTATGCCCAAATAACACATCCATGACTCGCCGACGAGACTATGGCCCCCGTTGAATCACCAACATCTCAGAGGAGAGCACATGAACAAGAAGCTCATCGCCCCGCTCGTCATCGGCGGAACGATGCTCGCCAGCCTTGGGGCCTCGACCGTGGCGTCGGCAGCCGCGCCGGCGTCAAACGCATCGACGAGCCATGCCAAGGAGGGTCACCTCGCCACCTGGGTGCGCGAGCACCGGGCCGAGATCCGCAAGGACGGCCTGGCGATCAGCGCGAAGGCCATCGGGGGGATCACTCCGCAGCAACTTGCGACCGAGCTGAAGGCCGGGAATTCCATCGCCGGCGTCGCGTCCCAACACAACGTGCCCGCTGAGTCCGTGGTGAACGCACTCGTGACGGCGGCCGACGGCAAAATCAACCAGGCCGTCGGTGCCGGGAAGCTGAACGCTACCGTCGCTCATCGGATTGAGGCCAAGCTTCCGGCGCGCATCACCAAAATCGTCGACCACAAGTTCTAATCCTCCGTCGTTCGGCGCGGTCTCACCCCCTGGGACACCCGGGGGGTGAATCGCGTCCGGTCCTCAGAGTCGGGACCGGTGGACTTCAGTCGTCCTCGTCCGCGGCCAACGTGGCGCCGAGTTGGTCCACGAGAGCGACCGCAACGACGCACTGCTCCTGGCTGATCGGGGTGGTCGGGGTCGGCGTCAGGATGAACGTGCCGAGCACCCGTCCCCCGCCCCGAACGGGGAGTTCGACTTGTTTGGTCGGCAGACCGGCGGTGGCGGAGGGCCAGCGGAGTGGGTTCAACCGCACGGTGCCGTCGTTGGCGATCCACGCCCCCTTTCCAGACGGTTGGTCCTTGACGAAGCGGCAGTCCTGCAAGCTGAGGAGTTCCCGAAGTTCGTTGGCCACTGCGATCATCACGAAGTCCGGGTCCTCCCCGCCCGCGATTCGCTCCCCGAGGTCGTGGATGCGGGAGAGCTCCAGCCGGCCCCGTGCCGCCGCCCGCTGGTGCTTGCGTCCCCGGGCCGCCAGCTCCCCACGAGCAGGCCCACGACGACGAAGAGGATCTCAGTGGTGATGTCGGCCTGGCGGCTGATCCGAAAGGAGCCATATGGTCGGGTGAGAAGGAAGTCGAACGATGCGGCGGCCACCAAGGCGGCGAGCGCGGCTGCGCCCCGGTGACCCCACGATGCGATCGCGACGGTCACGACCACCAGCACCAGAGCGTCGTCGGCGGCATTCAGATGACCTCGGCTGGGCACCAACAACAGCGCGACGGCGATGGGCACGACGACCGCAGCGATCCAGATCGACCAAGGCGGCAGCCGGATCGATCCCAGCGCCCCGCTGTTATTGCCTGGTCCGCGAGCCATGACTACGTCGGCCCCACCGAACTCGGACCCTGACAGCAGCTCGTAGGCGGGGTTGATCATGGCCAGCTTGCCCTGGTGCTTTCCGACCATGCCTTCGGCCAGTAGCTGCGTCCCGCTGTGGAGCCCGGCGATGGACCGCCTCCCCAGGAAGACCAGCGTGATCGCCTCCCCGCTGCCGTCGACGAGCACACACTCGAGGGTGGGAACGTCGGCCAGCGGCTGTACCCGGATGGACTTCACCCGGCCGGTCACCTTGGCCCGTGTGCGCCACTGCAATCGCGAGATCGGTTCGGTTCCGGGCCGGATCGGGCCGGACAGCAGCTTCGACCCCGGCGTCGGCCTTTTGCTCGCTGGCGGGAGTCTTGCTCTTGAGCACCGTCTCGACGACCAACGGTGTCTCCTTGAGTCCCGGTGCGACGTGGAAGGGCACGATGGTGGCGTTGACGTGCGGGAGCTGGCTCACGATCTCCACGATCCGGTCCGCCGTCTGGTCGTGAAGGATCCGCCGCCACGCCTTGCCATAGGAGCGTCGCGGCAGGAGCAAGCTGACTTCGGTCTCACCGTCGGTCAGCTCGGCGGCCAACTCCAGCGCGGCCCGCCCGAGGCGACGATCCGGGCAGTCGATCACGTCGAGGGGGAGCCGAGCGAGGCCGAGCTGCTGCCAGCGGGCGATGAGAAGCTCGGCCCGCTTCTGGTCGATGTTGAAGTGCACGGCACGCAGGTCGTCCGGCGTGAGCGTTCGGGCGTACTGGATGGCTCGGGCGGTGGCCAGGTCGATCCGGTCCACGAGCACCACGACGACATGGCGCCGCAGAACCTTGGCCTCGCAGGCCTCCACCGCCGCGCCCTCCTCCAAGACGGCGTCCTCTTCCCGGTATTCGCGATTCGTCCGGACGAGCGCGAAGATGATGAGTGGGCATGATCACGACGACGGCCCAGGCGCCCTGGGTGAACTCGGCCACGGCGAAGACCACGACGACGACGGCGCAGACCACGGCGGCAATGGCGTTGACGGCCACGCTCTTGCGCCAGTGCTGGTCGCGGTGCCGCCAGTGGTGGACCACCATCCCCGCCCCGGCCATGGTGAAGCCGGTGAACACGCCGATGGCGTACATCGGGATGAGAGCCGGCACCTTGGCGTCGGTGGCCAACAGCAGGGCGATCGATGCCCCGGCCAACAGCAGGATCCCGTTGGAGAACACCAGCCGGTGTCCCCGCACGGTGAGCTTGTGCGGCAGGAACGAGTCCTCGGCCACGAAGCTCACCAGGAAGGGGAACCCGGTGAAGCTGGTGTTCGCCGCCAGAATGAGGATCAGGGCGGTGGCCGCCTGGAGCGAATAGAAGAGCACATGGCCGGCCGGGCTCGAGCCGTAGACGAGCTTGCCGATCTCCGAGACCACCGTCGGTGTTCCGGAGACGAACGGCACCGAGTGGGTCAGCGCGGCCAGCACCGACACGCCGAGGAACATGGCGCCGAGGATGGTGCTCATGAGCACCAAGGTGGTGCGGGCGTTGCGGGCCTGGGGCTCGCGGAAGATGCTCACGCCGTTGGAGATGGCCTCGGTGCCGGTCATGGCCGAACTCCCGTTGGCGAACGCCCGCAGCAGGAAGAAGGCCGAAACGCCGAGGATGAGGCCGCCGCTGGCGTGCCCGAGGGGTAGCGCACCGTGGCTCGGCGCCGCCTTGGGCAGGGTCCCGGCGGCCTCGCGCCCGAGACCGAGGAGGATGAGCAGGGCCATGTTGGCGATGAAGAAGTAGGTGGGGATGGCGAACACGCGCCCCGCCTCGCGGATCCCGCGGAGGTTGCCGAAGGCCAGGATCACGACGAAGGCGATCGACAGGGGGACGGCGTAGCTGCCCAGAGCCGGTGCGGCCGAGATGATGGCGTCGGCGCCAGCCGCCACCGACACCGCGACGGTGATCGTGTAACTGATGAGCAGAGCGGCACCGGCGATCTGGGCCAAGTTGGGGCCGAAGTTGTCGCGGCTCACGACGTAGGAGCCGCCCGCCTTCGGGTAAGACCGGACCACGTCGCGATAGCAGATCGTGACGACGGCCAGGACGGCCAGGATGGCGGCGGTCATGGGCGTGACGATCGAGAAGGCGGCCAATCCGGCGATCGGCACGAGGATCCGCAGCATCTCCTCGCTGGCATAGGCCGAGGACGACATGACGTCCGAGGACAGGACGGCCAAGGCCGTGGGCTTGCCGAGCCGCTGGCCGTGGAGCTCGTCGCTGACCAACGGCGGTCCGAGGAGGACCCGCTTGACGCGGTAGCGGAAGCTCTCGGGGAGGTTGGCCGCCAGGGTGGTGTCGGTGCGTGCCGGCGATCGCGTCAGCTCGTGGACGGGGCGATCCGTCTCCCGCTGGCTCGTCGTGTCGACCCCAGGCACGGCAACGGTCTACCCCTTCCGCGGCCGAGGGGCGAGTCACAGGTGAATCTACGGAGCCGAGGGCGCGTGAACCCGAAACTCTGCGGTGGAGGTGAAGGGACTCGAACCCTCGGCCTACGGCTTGCAAAGCCGCCGCTCTGCCAACTGAGCTACACCCCCGGGATCGCCGCGGAACTCGAAATACTCGGGCGACACGACCTGTCGGACCCTCAAATTGTAGGCCGGGTTGACGGAGGGGTCGCGCGATTCGAATGGGTCGCGCGACTCCTGTCACGGGTCTCATCGACCCTTCATGACGCGCCGCTAGGGTGCGCCTCCATGGACGCACGCACCTTTCTCGGTATGGAGCCGATGGAGGATGACCTCCACTGGCGCATGCAGGTGACACCGCAGCTGACCACCCCCGGCCACTTCCTCTTCGGCGGATGTGGACTTGGAGCTGCACTGGTCGCGCTGGAGGTTGCGAGCGGACGTCCGACAATCTGGGCCACCGGTCAATACCTCTCCTACGCTCTGACCGATTCGTGGGTGGAATGGGAGGTGACTCTGGCGGCGGTCGGGGGACACGTGACCCAGGGACGAGCGGTCGGGAGGGTGGACGGACGCGAGATCCTGACGGTCAACTCAGCCCTGGGGACGGACGACCTCGATGTCGAGGGGGTGTGGGTCGAGCCACCGGCGGTGCCCAGACCCGAGGACTGCCCGCCTCGCTTCCTCCCATCGCTGTTCCAGAACACGATCATGGACAGCATCGAGGTGCGGATGGCGCGTGGGCGCAGCTTCGAGGAGATGGACGGCTCGCCCGGCGATCCGGATCCGGCGATGTGGGCGCGCATCCCCGGGCACCTCTCGATCTCTGCGGCAACGCTCGCCATCGTCGGCGACTACGTATCGGGACAGGTGTCGCAGCCGATCGGGCGTCGTGCCATGGGTAGGAGCCTCGACAACACGCTCCGAATGGTCCAGGTCCAACCGACAGAATGGGTCCTCTGCGACATCCACATCCACGCCTTGCTCGGTGGCTTCGCCCAAGGGACGGCGTTCCTCTGGTCGCAGGACGGGGTCCTCCTCGCCACCGCAAGCCAGTCAATTGCCGTACGGCTGTGGCCACAAGACGCCTTTCTTCCGAATTAGACCCCGAGACGCGGACACAAGCGCAGTCGATCCCGCGAGACTGTTCGGATGGTCGAAGAGCCGACCCCCAATGGGGTGATTCGCCGAGGCCCCTCGAGGCGCACGCTCCTCTTGGTGGGAGTCGCGGCGGTTGCGGTCGCCGCGGGACTCGGTGCATTCCTCGCTTTCGGGGATTCGTCGACATCTGGTTCGGGTCCCCATCGACTCGCCGCTACGACCCAACGGTCGACGACCACAACGACCTCGGGTGGGAGTGCCAGTACGACGACAGCGGGTACGGGCACAAGCACGACGACCACGAGACCGCCCGCCGTCGGCTCGGCGCCAACATCGCCACCGACGTCAACGACTGCACCGACACCCGCGTCGGTACCGCCGGCGGCAGCTGCACCGGGATTCGTTGCCGGCCGCGTCACAGCGGTCGGCGACTCGGTGATGCTCGACTACCAGGATCCCTTGGAGGCGGACATCCCCGGAATCTCCGTCGACGCCTCCGTCAGTCGCCAATGGGAGGACGGTGAAGCCATCCTCCAGCAGTTGAAGGCCACAGGCCAGCTCGGGGCCGAGGTCGTCGTCGGCTTGAGCACGAACGGGCCGATCACTTCCGCCGACTTCGACGCAATGATGTCCGTCCTCAGCGGCGCCTCGCGGGTGGTCTTCGTGAACATCCACGTCGACCAGCCGTGGCAAGACCCGAACAACGCCGTGCTGGCGGCGGGCGCGGCGCGGTACCCGGGCGTGTACGTAGCGGACTGGGCCAGCTTGGCGGCACAGAACCCCCAGTGGTTCGGGGCCGACGGCACTCACTTGGCCATCGACGGTTCGGGAGCGGACGCCCTGGCCTCCTTGGTGACATCGACGCTGGCCAACGGCTGAAGGTTGTCAGAGGGTGCCTCGGAATCGGTCGACCGGCTGTGACACGCACCTTCCGCCTGAGCTTTAGCTCAGAGGATTGGATCGCAACACCGACAGTTCTCGTCGGGCCGACCTGTCTGCGTCGACGCCGCCAGTCAACAGTTCGACGGTTTGTGCGAGGCTAGTTGCAATGGCGAACGCTGAACCGCGTCTCGCGATGGATCCCTATGTGCCGCGCATGGGGGCGGAGTGGGACCTCGACGGACCGGGGGACATGTGGCGCGAGCTGCCCGCGACGTGCTGTTTCGTCGACATCTCAGGGTTTACGGCACTTTCGGAGCGACTGGCAAGGCGCGGTCGCATCGGAGCGGAGGAGCTGACGGAAGTCCTCAACCACGTCTTCTCCAGAATGCTCGAGGTCGCCTACGGGAAGGGCGGTGCACTGCTCAAATTCGGCGGGGACGCTCTTCTCCTGGCTTTCCCCAACAACGACCACGCCCGGATGGCCGCGGAGGCTGCGGTCGCCATGCGCACGGTACTCCGCGAGGCGAGGACGCTGCCCACGTCCGTCGGGCGGGTCAACCTCCGCATGTCCGTCGGCATCCACAGTGGAATTTTTCATCTTTTCCGCGTGGGCGATTCACACCGGGAGCTCCTGATCACGGGGCCGGCCGCTACCACCACGACCCGGATGGAACAGACGGCTGATGCGGGCGAGATCGTGATCAGCCTCGACACTGCCTCCCGGCTCCCAGGAGACGCAGTCGGAGCGGCGAAGGGCGACGGCCGTCTCCTGCGATGGAGAAAGGTCGTCGAGAGTGGACCAGGGCCGACGCCAGCGCGCGCCGTCCCACCGGCCGCCGTGGAAGCCTTCATCCCTCGGGCTCTCCGCCTCAGACTTGGCCAGAGCAGCAGTGAGTCCGAGCATCGGTTGGCCTCTTTTGGTTTCGTGAAGTTCCAGGGGGTGGACGACTTGATCGCGGCCGAAGGACCGAGCGTGACCGCAGCGGCCTTGGACAAGGTCGTGCGATCCGTCCAACGCGCCGCAGACCTCGAGTCCGTGACGTTCTTGTCCTCCGACATGGACGCCGACGGGGGGAAGATCATCCTGACGGCAGGCGTCCCCACTACCCAGGAAGACGACGAGGGGCGCCTGCTGCGGGCCGTACGCATGCTGATGGACGACCCCCAGCCGTTGCCCATCAAGGTGGGAGTCAACCGGGGGCATGTGTTCGCCGGAGACATCGGAACGGCGTACCGGCGCACGTTCACCATCATGGGAGACGAGGTCAACCTCGCCGCCCGGCTCATGGCTGCCGCCCCCCCGGTGAGATCTACGCGACGGCGACGGTGCTCGACCAGGCGCGGACGCAATTCGTCACTGACACACTGGAGCCCTTCTCGGTCAAGGGGAAGTCCGAGCTGGTACAGGCGTACCGAGTCGGCGCCCCCACCGGGTCAAAGTCGGAGGCGTACGGAGCGCTTCCATTCCGTGGCCGGGACAGGGAGCTCGCGACTCTGACTGACGCTCTGGAGTCCGCCAGTTCGGGAAGCGGGGGCATCGTTCTGGTCGACGCCGAGCGCGGCGCCGGCAAGACGCGCCTGGTCTCCGAGTTCGCTCGCTCCTCGAAACCGGACCATCTTGTCTGGTTACAGGGGGAGTCTCACCGGACAGCCGTCCCATATGAGCCGCTTCGTGCCCCGATGCGTTCGCTTCTCGGTGTCGACGCCAGGGATCGTGGTCAGGCCGGTCGCCAATTGCTGGCATCGATGGCACAGCTGGACGACCAGCTCCTGCCGTTCGCACCGCTGCTCGCCACGATCGTCGACGTTGATGTGCCCTCAACCGCTCAGACTGAGGCCATCGCCGCCGAGTTCGTCCGCCAGCGGATGGCCGACCTCGTGGTCGGAGTTTTCGATGCAGCGTGCCCGGGATCACTTCTCATCGTCGCCGAGGACGCGCACTGGTTCGACGAAACCACGTCGGAAATCTGTTCACGGCTGGCGGGCGCAGCGACGAGTCGCGACTGGCTCCTGTGTGTCATACGTCGTTCAGACACCGACGCCGGCTTCACGCCGTCCAGCCCGCAGGTCCGAATGTCGATGGCCCCTTTGTCCGACGAAGTGGCCCGGGAGCTCGTCGAGATCGCCACTGAGGCTGCACCCCTGCGACCGCACGAGTCCGAAGGCGTCGTCTCCCGAGCTGGAGGCAGCCCTCTCTTCCTGGAGGAGCTGTTGCGTATCGTCCGGACCACCGACGTCGATTCTCTGCCCGACACCCTCGACGCCGTGGCCATGCGTGAGATCGACGCACTGCCGGCAATTCCACGCCGAGTCCTACGCCTGGCCTCGGTACTCGGTCGGTCGTTCGAGTGGTCGCTGCTCGGGCAACTCCTCGCCGCCGAGTCGGTCGATGCGGGTGACGACCCACTCGAAGATCTCCGGGCTCAACTGATGCCCGACGCGGACGGCCTGCGGGTCCGCTTCCGTCACGCTTTGCTGCAGGAAGCCTGCTACCACAGTCTGCCCTTCCGTCAGCGTTTGGCACTGCACCGTACGGTGGGCGAAACGATCGAACGCAGTGGAGCCGATGGTGACGACATCGCTCCCATGCTGTCCCTCCATTTCCTCGCTGCACAAGATTGGGAGCGCACATGGCGGTACGCCAGAATGGCGGCTCGGGTTGCCCAGGCGGCACACGCCCAGGGTGAGGCGGCCGTTCACCTCGAGCGCGCCGTCACCTCGGCTCGCCGGCTGAGCGACGTGGACACCGACGAGCTGGCCACGGTCTATAGCGACCTTGGACGATCGCTCGAACTGCTCGGCGAGTACGACAGGGCGGACGACGCGTACCGCCACGCGATGCGAGCGTGGGGGTCTGATCTGCCGCGCCGAGCGCAGATGGCCTATCGCAGGGCCCATCTGAGGAGCGAGTTCCTCGGGCGACCCTCGTCCGCCATCCGACAGCTGCGCGCGGCAAGGGCCGAGCTCGCCCACGGTGTGCCGGGTGCTTTGGGTTTGCGTGCGTTGCTGCTCGCCGAGGAGGCCGCAGTACGCCAGCAGCAGGGCCGCCTAGCCGAGGGGCTCGAGCGCGCCAACCAGGCCGTTCGAGAGGCGGATCAAGCGGGCGACAAGCGCGCTCTCGCCCGCGCGCTCGATTACCAGAACACGCTGCTCGTGCGCACGGGCAGACAGGACGAGGCGATCCACATGGGTCGGGCGCTCGAACTCTACGAGGAGCTCGGTGACGGTGTGCAAGTCGCAAACGCTTTGATCAACCTCGGCAACACGGCGTTCTTCGGCTTGAGATGGAACGAAGCGGCTGACTTCTGGGCTCGGGCCGCGGAGGCATCCACGGCGGTCGGCAACCTGGCGGGTACCGCGCTGGCACATGTCAACGGCGGGGACCTCCGGGTGAACCAGGGCCGCTTGGAGGAGGCCCTCGCCATGCTCGGTCCCGCTCGCCGCACGTTGAAGTCCTACGGCTATCGCGCCGCCACCGCGTGGACGGAGATGTGCCTAGGTCGCGCCACTGCGTTCCACGGTGACCTCGAGGGCGGAATAACCCTGGTCCGTTCTGCGCTCGCAAGTTTCGACGAGATCGGCTCGCACATCGAATCGCTGGAGGCCTGCGCACGCCTGGCTGAGGTCTTGGTCTTCGGTCGGCGGCTGCCCGAAGCCGAAGAGGCGTTGGCCCAGGCACGTGAACTCGAACACCACGTAGGACACAACCCACTGGTGCCGCTGGTCGAGCGCGTCGACCTGACCCTCGCCGCCTTCTCGGGCGACTCGATCAGGCTCTTCGCCAACCTCGACGGCTTCCTCGACCGCGCCGAGAACCTCGGCGCGACCTACGAGGCGCTCGTCGTCCTGGTCCTCGCTCAGAGCCTCGGTGACACGGATCGGCAGGAGGAGATCCTCCGGCTGACGAATGACCTGGGGATTGTCACGTTGCCGATGCTTGCCGATGCGCCGCCTGATCTTTATCGGGCCCAGTAGCAGCAGTCGACGTCGCCCACCCAGTTCTCGGTGATCTGCGTCTCCGTAACCCCGTTTACCTCGACGTAGTTATACGCCTTGCTCGTGGTGCACAATTCGCCGGGCGAGGCCGAAGCACAGAAGGTCTGATCGGTGAAAGTCACACCGTCGAGGGAGACCTGAGTAGGAGCGCACTCTGGCAAAGGGTCCGTCTCAGTGGGCGCTGCCGGTTGGCACTCGGCCTGGGGAGCCCAGGGGATGGTGATCGCCAAGGGAATGTCGCCTGACCCCGAGGCGGCGTTGAACGACAACGTCTGGTTCTGGCCGCCATCGCCAACGGTGGAGCTGAATCCGTCGTAGGTCTTGCAGTCGGTACCAGCAGGCGCGGTGTCCGAGAGCGTCGCGGTGACCGGACCGGTCGACTGGACCTGCTCGCTCCCACAAACCTGACTGGGCCGGGTAAACGTGAATGGATTGCTACTCGGATTCGTGCTGGGTACACCAAGATTTATTCTCGACGTGGGGGCCGAAACACTTTTTATGCTCAGGCTGAAAGTAATCGTGCTACCGCATGTTGGTACGAAGCTCACCCCGTCGACATCGCCGCCGTTGTTGAAATTGAAAGTAAGGGTGTGCTGGTCAGGTGAGACGGAGAACGTGTCCTCCTTCTCAAGCGAGATTGCAGTGACATTGTCGAACGTACCGTCGGTAGTGACAGTACCCGAGAAATGGAAGAAGACACGCGGGTCAAATTCGGGGTGCGTAGACTCCAGGGAGAACACGCCGTCAGAGTTTGCGCCAATGTAGAAGCCCTGATGCATGCCCCCATTGACTTTCGGCACACCGGTAATCTGCGCAGGCCAAGGACCGGTGGGACAGCTATTGCGCACGGAAGTCAGTACAGCCGGAGTCCGAAGATGAACACCGTTGGCCGATGCGCTCGTATTGAGAACCGACAAAGCACCGGTTGTAAAGGGCAAAGTCAACAGACCCAAGACCAGCAGTATCGCGGCTCCGAAAGAGACAGGCTTAACCACGCGAAGGCGTCTTGAAACGGACTTGGATTGTCCTACGCCGCTCGGCCCGTAACGCATGATGATCTCCCACCTTTTTGATTGCGTGCATGACGCAACAAGCGTCCTACTATCAAGACAAGTTTAAGTATGCCGTAAATCAGGTTCTACTACGGGGGTGATGACCGTGCAACCCTACCGTCCCCGATACGGATTCGGTCGTCGGTTGTGGCCGGTTGGCTGAACGTATTCGATGCAGTTCTGCTGCTACCTTTTTGCTTGCCTGTCACGATCCGCCGGCAGTGCCTTAGGACGCGGGCCTGCTGCCGACCATGCCCCCTAGAGGTCCGCGCCATGCGCTTACTCCACGACCCGTCCTCGCACGCGAAGTTCTCGGTTTCCTCATCTCGCTGCAGTTCAAGCCCTTGTCCGCCGCATAGTCGGGTAGGTACGAGCATTCATCGACAATGCAGATTCCGGGCTGGCACTTGCATGTACGCCGCAAAGAACTCGTAGGCATCGGAAAATCGGTGCGTCAACATCAGGGTGTCCGCATGCCTACCTTCTAAACCGCATCTGCTCGGACCAGCTGAGACGAGGACACGCCAGGAGGTGAAGCCGATAGCAGTACCACTCGAAGCGTGTGCCGGCGATGATCGCTGGCTCGCGACGCCCATTGCAGCGGCACAAGGACTCGATCTCACATCAGAGTCCCTGGGTCCCGGCTGTCCCCGATCCGCCGGTGGCCGGGTGAGTTAGAGCAACTTGCGGCGGACCATGCCTCCCCACTGTGGCTGAGCCGGCCGAGCCGGCCGAGCCGGCCGAGCCGGCCGACAACTCTCCCTGGTGGACACGAGCTCCGGAGGCGCAACGTGACACAACGTGCTGCCAGCGGGGTAAATTGCTGGGCTCTCGATGGAGAACCTGGATCGGAACCGCCGAGCCGCCCTTGAGGTCTAGACCGTGGGTTGGCTCGCTTGCAGATGGAGCGGCAACAGGCACGTTTGAGACGAACGTACACACAGCGCAATGTCGGATATGGAGGCCACGGAGTCTGCAGACCTGCAGACGACGAGGGAATAGTATCTCTGAACAGGATCTTCGCCTGTGAGGGGCTATAGCTCAGTCGGTTAGAGCGCAGCACTGATAATGCTGAGGTCGCTGGTTCGATTCCAGCTAGCCCCACTACCTGACTGTGTTGGTCCGGCTGATCCTGGATAAAAGAGGCGTGCCCGATCCTTGACTGAGATTTGGGTCATGCTTGACACAGGTCCGGTTGATGCTTGACACCTCGGCCCCACTCCCCTGCGGTGTGCGGCAAGGGGGTGGCCGACTGTTTGTGGAGCTCACCAAAATGGACCGGCGTTACGACGCCGTCCTCGGCGTTATCCATGGCCGAGGCCGAGCGCTCTGGGCGCATGGTCTGTGACCACAACCTCCAGGCGCCGCACCGCGTCGAGTCGCCAACGTGGACGTGTCGGTGGTTCGCTCCATCAGGTGACCGATGGTGGCGCGTTTGGAGTTGCCCCGACCATCTCGATGGCCTGACCCGGCTGCGAGAGTCCGGGCGCAGATCCGGCAGTTAAGGGCCAACATAGGTGGCCCGCGGTGAAGGAGACTTCACACGTTGCAACGTTGGACCGCCCACGCTCGCCGACACGTTCCAGTTTCTAGGGGTAGCCAGCATTCACCGGCACCAGTGCTGAGTCCTTGTTTCCCAACGGGTTACCGAACTTGTCCCTCGGGCGTGCGGATGTCGCAGGCCTCCTCCCTGAGGGGGTCGTCGAGGGGGAGCAGGTCCAGGCCGCCGACGTCGTCGTGCCGTACGCTCGGAAACGATGACCGGTCGATCGATACGAGGCCCTCAACGAGGATCGAAGCAGTGGCGGCGAGGACTTATCGCCGCTGCATTTGTTGTCGCCGGCCTCGGCTACGGCGTGGCGAACGATTCCCCGGCACCGGCGCAGGCAACCTCCGGCGTGATGGCCTCCTTGGGAGGATGCCGGCCCGGTCAGTCGGGAACGCCGCCCAACTGTCACACCACCACCAGGCCGCCCCCCTCGGGGGGGTATTTCAAGCTGAAGCCGGTTGGCAGCTTCGTGAGTCTGCCGTCCAACTCGGAGGCGGCGGAGATGGTCCACTATTCGACCTGGGAACCTCGGCCACAAAACGACCAGGCCAACCACACGACACCGCCGCTCACGTTCAAGACAGCTGGGTACTCGGGCATGGAGAATCACGCGGCCGTATTCGGCAGGGTCGACGGTCAATTCACGGGCACCACCGATGAAATCATTCAGTGGGCGGCGGCAAAATGGGGGCTGCCGGACAACCTGATCCGAGCGGAGGCCGTCGTCGAGTCGTACTGGTACCAGGACAACAGAAGTTCGAACGGCCACCCGATCAGCGGTGAGGGTTATGGGGACTTCGGAAGCTGCGGCGGCTCGCCTCCGCCGTCTGGTTACGGTGCGAACGGCCCCGCCAGCTTCGGGATGATGCAGGACAAATGGTGCTCCTTGAAGGATCCCTCGGCCCCTGGATACGACGGCTGGCCCTGGAGCGAGCGGTCCACCGCCTACAACCTGGACCTCTTCGGAGCTGTCATACGGGGTTGTTACGAGGGTTGGGACACTTGGCTCGGCGCCTCGTACCACTCGGGCGACCTGTGGGGCTGCGTTGGGCGCTGGTATTCAGGCGCCTGGTACACAGCAGGCGCAGTCCAATACATCCAAAGGGTCAAGGCTTTCAAGAAGAGCGAGCCCTGGTTGACCTGGTGAACTCTTCGCCTCACGATGGGTGAGGCGGGAAATGGCACCGTCTATAACGGCGACGTCCTCACGATGGCCCAGGACGTGTGCAACGACTACCCGAATGCACCGCTGTGCCTGAACGGCTGATATGTGGGAGTGACCCGCCGGAACGGCGGGCCTGCTCGCGCCAGGCAAGGTTCAGCTCGTCTCTCCGAGATCGATCATCATCGCGCGGTAGCGGTTCAGCCCACGCTGATGCAGCCGTGAGACATGCGCCCTGAGAATTCGGGTCGAGTAGATCCTTGTACGTGAAGAAGATCTGCTTGTATTCCCGCTGGTGTGACGCAGCGAGGGCCACGGCCTTAGCCAGGCGATGCGCCAGCAGACAGCGTGCTACCCATGGGACAGCGCCGTTGTCCACGATTTTTGAATCTCCCCACCCTCGATCGGCGGGTTCCAGGGGTCGTCGCTACACCTGAGCTAGGCAGGTGATCATGAGATCAGAGTCAAAAGGGCGTTCTGGCCGCCAGCCAATGACGGACAAGCGCTTCGAGTATGTCCGATTGATTCGCATGGGGGTGTCGAACTCGGAGGCATGCCGACGCCTCGGCATCGACCGCAAGACGGGTCACTGGTGGAAGAACGGCGGTTCGGTCACCCGCAACGGCGTCACACGCGTGGTCGAAGCGATCGTCGATCACCATCTCGTCCCGGTCGAGTCCGGTCGCTACTTGACCGAAAGCGAGCGGGTGACGATCGCAGACGGTGTGCGTGATGGCCGCTCAGCCCGTTCGATCGCGGCCGAACTGGGCCGGGCCGTGTCAACTGTGAGTCGGGAACTCCAGCGGAACACCTCAGCGGACGGGCGCTATCGGCCCCATGCGGCCCACGCCATGATGCGGAGCCGTCGACCGCGCCCCAAGCAGCGCCTTCTCGAGCGCGACGAAGAGCTTCGCCGGCTCGTGCAGCACTATCTCGACCAGCGCTGGAGCCCCGAACAGGTCGTCCACGAGCTCGGTGTTGCGCACGGCCGACACCTGGGCGTCGAAACCATCTACCAGGCTCTCTACAGTCCTTATCGAGTTATAGGGCGTCAGGCCGCCAACGTGCTGCGAACAGGTCGACCCTATCGTCGGCCTCGCGTTCGAGGAGATCAACGACGACCCCGATTCGTCGTACCCATCACGATGATCGATGAGCGACCGCCCGAAGCCGATGACCGAAGCGTGCCCGGTCACTGGGAAGGCGATCTCATCGTCGGTGCGTTCAATCGCTCAGCCATCGGCACGCTGGTCGAACGAGTGACCAGATTCACCATCTTGGTCCACTTGGCTGGAGAGTCACGCTCCGACACTCTGCGCGCTCAACTCGAGGCAATCTTCGACGAGCTCCCGCTCGGACTACGCAAATCACTGACCTGGGACCAGGGCTCAGAGATGTGCCACCATCACTCGATTGCCGCCGCTACTCAGATGCCGGTGTTCTTCTGCCACAAGGGTCGACCCTGGCAACGACCGAGCAACGAACACACCAACGGACTTCTGCGAAATTACTTTCCCAAGGGGACCGATCTGAGCGTGCACAGCACCGATGACCTTCCGCGGGTATCCGATGAACTCAACCGAAGGCCCCGCAAAACCATGGACTGGCAGACGCCGAAGGCGCTATTCACTACGCTTCGAAACGAGTTCGTGTAGCGACGACCCCTGGAACCCGCCGATCGCCCCTGGGGAGTTTCGGGAATCGGCTGCACCGCAGCGGCGGGTTCAAGTGATCCACGCAATTCCTCGATGAGCTGGCCAAGGTTGGTCTCTCATCGAGGAGGGCTCGGATGCGGAAGCGGTTGCCGTTAGAGGCGCAGCAAGAGATCTGGCGCCTTGATTGCCAAGGCCGTTCCGTTACGGAGATTGCGCGAATGATCAAGCGGTCGCGCCATGGCGTGGCCAATGTGTTGGCCCGGGCGGCCGCTCGAGCGCGCCGTGCCGAAAGTGTGGACACCGTCACCTGGGCATTTGTCCATGGGCGAGCGGGAGGAGATCCGGGTCGGTCTCGAGCGCGGCGAGAGCTTCACGCGATCGCGCGGTCGATCGGCCGGGCCGTCTCGACGGTGTCGCGAGAGGTCGGCGGCAAACGTGGGCGCGGCGGCTATCGGGCGTGGCGGGCCCATCAAGGCGCCGAGCACGGGCCCGGCGGCCGAAGACCCCCAAGCTCGTCGAGGGCCCTTTGGCCGACAAGGTCACCGAGTGGCTCGAGGAGTGGTGGTCGCCCGAGGAGATCGCCCGCCGCTTGCGTGTCGAGTTCCCAGACGATCCGATGATGCGGGTGAGCCACGAGACGATCTACAAGTCGCTCTACGTCCAGGGCCGGGGTGAGCTGCGCCGAGAGCTGCCCCGGTGCCTGCGCACCGGCCGGGCCCAGCGCCGGCGGCAAGGGCCGCACGGCAGCGCCGGGGGCAGATCCCCGGCATGGTCATGATCTCCGAGCGTCCCGCCGAGGTGGAGGATCGGGCCGTCCCCGGCCACTGGGAAGGGGACCTGATCATCGGCAAGAACGGCCGCTCCGCGGTCGGGACCCTGGTCGAGCGGACCACCCGCTACGTGCTGCTGTTGCACCTGCCCGACGGCCGCGAAGCCGTCAACGGTCAACGAGGCCATGGAGAAGGCCATCGCCGGCCTGCCCAGCCGAGCTCGTTCGAACCATCACCTGGGATCAGGGCAGGGAGATGTCCAGCCACCACGAGTTCACCGTCGACACCGGCATCCCGGTCTACTTCTGCGATCCGCACAGCCCCTGGCAGCGGGGATCGAACGAGAACACCAACGGACTCCTGCGCCAATACATGCCCAAGGGCACCGACCTCTCGGTCCACAGTGCCAGAGGACCTCGCCGGCTTGCCAGCGCAGCCTCAACAACCGTCCCCGCAAGACCCTCGGATTTATGAAACCATCAGAGAAGCTCGCCGAGCTTCTTGCGCTGACCGGTTGAGCCCGCCGTCCGAAAGAGTCCCGCCAAATCCCGTTGAGTCCCACGGCGAAACTGAACGGACCCTGTGAACCAGCAAAATCGGGACCCGGCGAGATCCATCGGGACAAAGCGAGATTCTGGTGACCTCCCTGACAATGCTGAGGTCGCTAATTCGATTCCAGCTAGCCCCACACATAGATCCTAGTCAGAAACGGGTTTTTGCTCATCTTCGAATCTGGCGCCCAGCGACGCTTTCAACACTTCTACAAAATGAGTCTCGGCCCATCTGTGAAGTCCCGGCCCGTCCTCGACTGATCGATGGCCTGAGCTTGCCGGTCGCGCATTTGCCCCCTTCCCTACGTTGTACGAGCTAGTGGGCGCCAGCGAAAAAGATCCTCTCGGCGTTGGCTCGGGCTCTCGAAGTCGGGCTTGAGGGCTCCGACGTTCCGACCGACCAACACAGCGGCGACTGCTATCGCGGTGCCACGGTGCTAGTGGCGGTGGTCTCGCTAGCCGTGCTTGAGCGGTATCACCGTCACCTGAAGTAGATAGCTGGGAAACTGGCTGCGGTGATAGATCACTCACGTTCGGTCATCTGCGGCACAAACGTGCTCTAGGCATCCCCGATCGGAGGAGACAATGTCAGCATCGGAGGCTCAAGCGTGGGTAGCCGTGATCGGCGGTCTCGTCACTGCGATCGTCGCCGTCTTGGGATTTCTCAATTATCGCACGAAGCGAGACTACCTTACGACAGTAGGCGCGGCCTTCTCGGCGATAGTTGACGCACTGTCTGACGAAAAGCTCACGAAACAGCTTGCAGCTGCGATTTTGCTGCGACGCTTCTTTGACCGCAACACTGAATTGGGTAGGAGAGGTCTGCCCTACAAATCGGAAGCAGTAAACGTCATCGTCGGCATGCTCCGCGAGGAGCACGATCCGATACTGCAGAAAACGCTGGCAGATGGACTCCGCTATGCGAAGGTCCTCGCGAATGTCGATTTACAACAATGCGACTTGAGGAACGCGTACCTCGGACGGAAAAATGGGGACGAGTGGTCCCTCGACTTATCGAATGCGGACCTGTACGAAGCAAGGCTGGACGGAGCTTCTCTCAAGCAAGTCAACGCTGACAGCGCTGTGTTTTTTCACGCTTCGTTGCGCGGTGCTGTGTTTCAGTGTGCTGTTCTGACCGCCGCAAACTTCCGCAATACCGACCTTGCCGGTGCCAAGTTCGCCGGCGCGAAGATAGGTGGTGCCGATTTTGGGGGGGCGGAGAATATTCCTGACGAGGTTTTGCCCTTCCTTGCTGATGGATCGGTTGCGGTAGTTGACGCTAGAGTCCCCGACCCCGAGGGTCGTTGTGCGGAATAGTGTCTTTCTGAGTTGCCCGGCCATCCTGAACACGAAGCAACGCTCTATTTTTTCGGCCTGGCATGCAGCGCTGGTTCGACGAGACGTCGAACCGCGAATTTTGGTCCGCACTGACTATGGGCTCGACCCATGGGTGGCATTGCAAGACCATCTTCGACACGTTGGCGGGGTGGCGATCTTCGGTTTCCGTCAACTGGAAATACGCGCAGGCGTATTCTCTGGAGCCGAGGTTGAGCGCGTGCTGCCCCTGGCGGTAACGTCGGCTTGGACGCAACTGGAAGCTGGCCTCGCGATTGCGGCAGGCCTCCCTGTGCTAGCGCTGGCGGAGCCTGGAATCCATGAGGGAGTTTTTGATCCAACAACCTGGGGCTATCGGATAATCGGTCACGAACTGTCTAATCGACCATCAGATGCAGTTCTAGACATGTTTCTCATGGCTATATCGAGGAAGCAACATGCCCCCTTCGTTTCCAGTAACGGTCGATCGGTCTGATCGAGGGTCGTTTAGCCGGTTCTGGCAAAAGCGGAACGGTCCCACGCCCTGGGTGGACGCATTGAGCCTTGGTGCCCGGCGCCAACTTATGATGCACGTTCGTCTCCTCGTCGCTCCCGACCTGCTGACAGCGGGCCTTTCGCCGCAACGCGCACCACCCCCGGCTCTTGACCAGCGCCGCTCGCGGTAGTTTGGAGTGTCCGCCTGTCGGCGAACCCGAGGGCCAGCCTCGATCACCGGCACAGCACGTTTCGCTCTGACGACCTTCTACATCGTCATTAGTGGCACTTTCCGGACACACGCTTGAGAGCGAAGTAGCTAGCGGGTGTCATCGCCGCGACCTCGTTGGCACTCCATAAGCGGGCACATCGGTCGAACCGCGAAGCCTTCTCAGTCAATCCGTCTGGCTGCGAATGCCTCAAAGGCCTCGAGCGCCGTGGGATCGGTGAGGGAGTCACGGCTGACCGCATCCTCTATCCGAACACCCTTAAGGATCCGTTTGACGGGGACCTCGAGCTTCTTCCCAGAAAGAGTCCGCGGAATGGCCGGCACGACCTCTATGACGTCTGGTACGTGCCGAGGCGACAACTGCGTGCGCAACGCTTTGGCGATTTTATCCCGTAATCCGCCATTCAGCTCCGCGTCCGGAGCGAGCACGATAAACAAGAGCAAATGATCTGCGGCATCCGGACCGTCGTTCTCGAGGTGTACGACCAAGCTGTCGGCCACCTCGGGAAGCTCTTCGATCGTGGCATAGAAATCGCTGGTACCGAGACGCACGCCATCACGATTCAATGTCGAGTCACTACGTCCAGAAATGATGCAACTTCCATCTTCATGAATCGTTATCCAGTCGCCTTGGTGCCAGATGCCGGGGTACTTTTCAAAGTACGCAGCCCGGTACCGCGAGCCGTCGCTGTCACCCCAAAATCCCACTGGCATGGAGGGCATGGGCTCGGTGATCACCAGTTCTCCCTGTTCTTCTACAACCGATTGCCCATGCTCGTCAAAGGCCGCAACAGCGCACCCGAGGTAACGACAGCTGATCTCACCGGCCCTCACGGATGTCAACGGGGAGCCACCAACAAAGGCCGAACAGACGTCCGTACCGCCCGATGCGGATGAAAGCAGAATGTCGGACTTCACCGCCGCGTATACCCACTCGAATCCCTCCGGCGGCAAGGGAGCTCCCGTAGATCCGACGGCCACTAACGCCGACAGGTCGGTCACTGCTCTCGGAAGAACTCCGTACTTGCGACAAGCCATGAGAAATGGTGCCGATGTGCCGAAATATGTGATCCCGAGATCTCCGCACATCCGCCAGAGGCACTCCAATCCCCCATAACCGGGATCGCCGTCGAATAGGACCACAGATGAACCGACCAATAGACCGGAAACCAGAAGATTCCACATCATCCAACCAGTGGTCGAGAACCAGAAAAATAAGCTTCCCGGTCCCAGATCGGCGTAAAGCCCGAGTTGCTTCGCGTGCTCCACTGTTATGCCGCCGTGACCGTGGATGATGGGTTTGGGTAGTCCTGTCGTACCCGATGAGTAAAGGACGTAAAGTGGATGATCGAATGGCACGTATTCAAAGGCCATCTCGTCGTTCTCACATCCTTCGAGAAGCACGTCCCACGGGATTGCGCCCGCCACCCGATCCGGATCAGACTCGAGATACGGCACCACAACGGTGTGGCGCAGCGAGGAAAGTTCGGCCCGAATCTGAGCCACCTCCTCGCTACGATCGATCCGCCGGTCCCCATAGCGGTATCCGTCGATGACGAGCAGCACATCTGGATCGATCTGTGTAAATCGATCAAGCACCGCTCGTGTACCGAACTCCGGAGCACACGACGACCACACCGCACCAATACTTGTGGTGGCGAGCATCGCTACCATCGTCTCGAAGATATTTGGCAGGTAGGCCGCAACGCGGTCACCGCGACGCACCCCAAGTCTGACGAGTCCAGCGCGACAACATGCGACATGCCTCCGAAGATCACCCAGCGTGAACGATGCCGCTTGTCGGGTCTGCGAAATCGACCACACGACTGGCTCGTCCTCAGGCACTCCGGGCGCCGCCAAGACAGCCTCCGCGTAATTTAGGGTCCCTCCGGGGAACCATCGGGCTCCGGGTAACTCGCGGCTCGGCAATACGCCCGATGGTAAATCACGAAATCGGATGCCGAACTCACCAACTATCTCGGTCCAGAACTCGTCAAGATTTGCAACAGACCACCTCCATGCAGCCTCGTGGCTGAGTATCGAGAGACCCTTCTTTTCCTCGAGTCGATCGAGGAATTTGCCGAGACGACTTCGGCTCCGAGCGTCGGTCCCAGGTTCCCACAATGGTTCGGCAGCTAGGCGGGACATGAGCTTATTCTGGCCCCCGTAGCCCGCGGCACGCTCTGAGGCGCCGAGCGAGGTGGGAACGAGGGTCAGGGTGTACCCGAAGAAGGCGCAGAGGTCCTCGGGCACCAAGCGGCCACAGATGCGCTGGAGGGCGCCGGGATCCGCACACGAGGCGAACTCGTTGGCAAACGTGGTAGGGGCGAGCCCGGCCTTGGCCGCCTGGCGCATGACCCACTCTTGACCGCTGAACCCTTACGGGGCTCGGCCGGCCAGCGCGCCGTGGGTCCGCATGGGTGCCGTGGTACTTCACGGCAAGGTCGACCTGGAGTTCATCACCGGGCGTCACGTTTACATGCATCTGTCGCCACGGATGATCAGCCGTAAAGTTGCCGAGTTAACCAATCGTGCCATCCGTCTCGGCAGTGAGAGTTCGCCGGCATCCCCAAATTGAAGAAGACTGATCCCCCGTTCGGCTGCAGTATTGAAACGGGTCTTGGCGCGGTCTCACCAATCGAGCGAGAGTTACTCCGGGCTCGTCCGTGCTGGTGGTGGGGATGCCGGCGTCGGCCTGGCCGCACTCCTACGACATCGATCTTGTCTGTGGCGGAATATCAGATCGCGAACTTGAGAGGACCAGAGCACTTGGCGCGGATGCGGCGCCCGGAGAGCATCTGCGGCGCGGTTCAGGTAGAACCGCCGTCCACGACTATGGCCTTGGCGGTGACGTAGCTTGCATCGTCGGAGGCGAGGTACACGTAGGCGGGCGCGATCTCCTCCGGTTTGGCTTGGCGCTTCATCGGCACCGCTGTTTCGACGGCCTGGTCCTGCACCGACCGGCCGCCCATGACCGCGACGATCGGATCGTTGAAGGGGGTATCGACCCAGCCTGGGCAGACAGCATTGACCCGGATCCCATCGCCCACCAACTCCTTGGCCAGTGACTTGGCGAACATCACCACCGCCGCTTTGGCGGCCGTGTAGGCGGCGGCCCCGGGAACTCCGACGATCCCTGCTACCGAGCCGGTGCAGACGATGGAGCCGCCTCCCGCTTCCCGCAGGAGTGGTACGCCGAACCGGGCGGTCAGCAGGCAGGCCCGCAGGTTCACGTCAAACACCCGCTGCCAGTCTTCGTCAGAGATATCTATGGCATTCCCGGCCTTCAAGACACCGGCGATGTTGAGGATCGCATCCAGCCCACCCAACTCGTCCCGCGCCATCTTGAAAAGGTCGGCCACTTCGTCCGGACGGCTGACGTCCGTGGCTGTCACCAGGGCTCCGGCGCCCGTCGCCGCGATGTCGGAGGCGGTGGCCGAGGCGGCTGCCTCGTCGATGTCAGCAAGCAGCACGTGCGTGCCCTCACGTGCGAAAGCCAATGCAGTCGCGCGACCGATCCCGTTGCCAGCACCGGTGATGACGACACGCCTTCCCTGGAGTCTCCCGGGCATCGTGACTCCTAACTCTCCGAAGGATGGTCGCCCCGCCATCCCACCAGCTCGATGGGCTCCCCGGCCAGCCATGCATCGCGCGGCTCAAACCGGCGCACCGGTCGGGAGCCGCCACTCGCGTCGGGAAGATCCTGAGGGTCGTCCGACTCGGCCAGCACGGTAACGTGCGCCGGACTTCCGACCTCCAGGCGGCCATACCCGTCGTCCCACAGCCCGAGCAGCCGGGCGGGGGCGATGGTGCTGCGCGTAACACATCGGTCAGCCCCATGCCGAGGGACACCAGCTTGGCCATGGTAGTGACCAGATCGAACACCGGGCCGTTCCAGTTCCGGTAGCTCGTATCCGAGCACACCAGGTCGGGGAGGAAGCCCTGGTCGATGGCAACTTCAGCTACGGCGTAGCTGAAGTTGCTCTTGCCGTGGGCGCACTCGAAGAGGATTCCACGACCGTGGGCCTCCCACACGGCATCGATCACCTTGCCGTCGTCGAGGATTCCGTGCTCCTTGCCGGTGTAGCAGTGGGCAACAAGATCCCCCGGCCGAAGTAACGGCAGGATCTCCTCCAACGGGGCGAAGGTCTCCCCGATGTGCACCATCAGCGGCAGACCTGCCTGCTCGCCGGCCGTCCGTGCCTCGGCCAACAGGGGCAGACAACGGTCGCCGACCACGTCTGTGGAGAGTCGAATCTTGAGACCGCGGACGATGCCCGGGTTTTGTCGGGCGACTGCCACCACGTCGTCGATTACCAAGGTCGCCGGGTTGAGCAGCTCGCCGAAGCGGAAGTCGATCAGGCCGAGGGCCGACACGTTGAGGAATGAGAGCACTCGCATCGACGCGCACTCCACCACATAGCGGCGGAACGCGTCGAAGGTCGACGGCCCCGCGGTACCAGCGTCGGCCACCGCCACTACCCCGCGAGCCAGGCGTGCCTCGTCGGGCGGAGCGCCAACCTTGGAGACGTGGGCGAAGACGTGCGAATGGCTATCAATGAGCCCGGGGACCACCATCAGTCCACGGCAGTCGACCACCGACCCCTTCGATCCTGGCCGCCCCTCCCCGGTGGCGCTGGTCCCGATGCTGGCGACGCGCCCACCGCCGATCACCACGTCGGCCACTTCGTCGCGGCCCGACGCGGGGTCGATCACCCGTCCCCCACTTAGAGTCACTTCAGGTGTGCCTGTCATCGTTCCCCTCCATGCTCATCAGCCTGGTGGCCCGCTCAGGACTCCCGAGCGTTGGGGCGCCGAAACTCGAGGTGGCCGAAGGAAGATCGGACAGTCGTCATCGGCAGGAAGAGCACTTCCACAAAGATTGGCTCGCCGCGCCACTCACACCAGCTAACTCTATAGCAGCGCGCCACTTCCTCATAACGTCCCGTCGTCGCGTCCCGCAATGTGAGACAGCGCGTCACCATCAAATCAATTTCGGACCTTTCTTGGATCGGATCCGGATCCGGATCCGAATCTGAATCGAATGATGGCGCCGTAGTGGCTTCTTCGCGATTGACAATTCAATGGGCTCGGGGTTGGATTAGTCGTGTGTCCGCTACGAGACTCCGGGGCCGCTGTCCAACCTCTAATGGTGCCGATGAAGGTTGGTGCGAATTGACCCAAACAAGCTCCGGAGCGACGAGCGCGAACGCCGAGCCGACCGTCGAATTCAACCCATTTGCCCCACCCCATCTAGAGGATCCGCATACGACGCTCCGCCAGGCACGGGAGGCGACACCGGTCTTCTTCAGCGAGGCACTGCACACCTGGGTGGTGACCCGCTACGACGACGTCACCGCCATCCTTGCCGATCCCTCTCGGTTCTCTTCGGCAGCAGCCATAACCAATGTCCCGGCCCCGCCGCCACCGCCGATCCTCGAAGTACTGAGCCAAGGGATCCGCTACGAGGGGGGAATGGTCGATATGGACCCGCCGGTACACACCGTGTACCGGCGACTCTTCAATCGGGCCTTCACAGCGCGCCGGATCATTGACATGAACCCGCGAATTGCCCAGATCGTGTCGGAACTGGTCGGCGCTTTCGCCGCCCAGGGGCGCGGCGACCTGGTTGGCGAGGTCGCGTATCCCCTTCCGATGCGCGTGATCGCCGGTATCTTCGGCGTGCCGGATGCAGATATGGACGATTTCAAGTCGTGGTCCGACCAGTGGCTGATCCTGTGGGACAGCGCGGGACGATGGAAGAGCTGACCACCGCCGCCCAGGGCGTAGTCGCCTTTCAGACGTACATCCGCGACTTCCTGGAGGCGCGGCGAGCCAACCCGGGCAACGATCTAACCGGGGACCTGTTCAGGGCGGTGGCCGAACTCGACGAACCGGTGAGCACGGACGCGTTGGTGGGTGTGGTGATGACAATCCTCTTCGCTGGACACGAGACCACCACGACCCTGATTGCGAATGCGGTGCGCCTCCTGCTCGAACACCCCGAGGAGCTCGAGGCAGTGAAATCTGATCCTTCTCTCCTATCGTCCGCCATCACGGAAACTCTCCGGTTCGACCCGCCAGTGCCGAGCATGTATCGGACCACAACGTGCGACGTGGAATTCGCTGGCATCACGTTGCCGGAAGGCACCCACCTACAGCTCTCATTCGTATCGGCCAACCGCGATCCGTCGGTTTTCCCCGACCCAGATGTATTCAACGTCCGCCGCCCAAAGGACCAGCCCCTACTCTCCTTCGGCCGCGGGATCCATTTCTGCATCGGGGCGGCGCTCGCCCAAGCTGAGGCGCAGCAGGCCGTCCGAGAGGTCATTGCTTTCAAGAACCTGCGTTTTGTACCGGAGCGTCCTATTCAGGTGATCCAGAGCGCGACGGTCCGTTCGAACGAGTCCATGTGGCTCGAGTGGGATCGCTGAGCACGAGGTGGTGATCCAGCTGGGCGGCTGGGCAGAAACGACCTCGCCGAAACTGGGGTTAGTCACTCATTCTACGGTCGGCCTTATCCCGGTAGGAGCGGTGAGCAGCACGGACCCCACCTCCCACTCGGCACGGACACCATCATCGCCACTGAGCTGTGCAGCAGAGTTGCCCAGCGGACAGATGCGCTGACCCTGCCACCCCTCGTCATCGGCTGCAGTCTGGGGCACGGCACACGCTTGCCGGGCACTTTTTGGGTCACTCCATTCCAGTTGGCTGAGTTGGTGATCGGCATGGTGCGGTGGGGAGCCGAACCTCAAAAATCCGGAAGTTCCTGCTAGTGAACGCGGACGTTGGCAATGCGTCTGCGCTCGGGATAGCGACCGACCAACTGCGCAGTGAGCGGCCTGACCTGCAGGCGGGCTACGTCAACTGGGGGGACCTCACCGCGCCCCGGTGGCTGCGGTATCCGCAGATGCCTCCGACTGGCATGCCAATCGGGCGGAGACCTCGCTGATGATGGTCCTCGCCCCCGACCTGGTGGACGAGGACGCACGGTGCAGCGCCGACGACCCTGACCGGACGGAGGGATTGGTCTTCCGCTACACCGCGCCGGCGCTGTCCATCAACGGGCTCACCGGACGCCCTTCCGAAGCGACCGTGGAGCTGGGTCAATGGCTGCTGGAGGAGGCAGTTAGCGGCCTGTCCGCGTTGGTGGCCAACGCCGGACGGGAGGTCGCCCCGCTATGACCGAGAGCCCCATGGACGCAGCCCTTCTTCGCCAGCGTCAGGCGACCAATGGTCGTATCGCCCCACGCTGGCGAGGCGTTCAGTGAGCGTCGGCTTCGACCGAAGCGATCGCTCTCTCCAGGACGGCCGGTCGAAACCGCTCGCGGAACGATTTTTGCGTCGGTTGCTCGTCAGGTACGCGTCGAGTTCGTCTCGATTGTGAAATCGGACGGTCATTGCGTAGCTGAAGTGATCGTCCCTGTTGCTGGAATTCGGACCGAACACGAAATCCCGCATCGTGGGATAGTGGGAGGGATAGCTCCGCAGCTCCGTGAGCACTTGGTCACGGGCCTCGGCGGAAGTCTCCGGTCGGAACCGGAACAGGAGTACGTGTTGGATCATGAAGCAATCTTCCCCTCTGCCACACAGGGCCACCTCCTTTCATCCAACGTAGCAACGGTCCCGAGAGAATGTCGACATGACCCCTCGCATTGTCACCGCAACGCGAAGCGCCTGGCCCTGTGGTTGCACACGATGAGGCTGATGGCGCTGCCCGGTGGGATCGGATACATGGGGGACGACGGCTCAGTCGCAGAACTCGACGTCCCCCATCACTCGCTCCATGCCTTTCTGGCCGATGGCGGTTCACTTCAGTCCCTCGCCACCGCTCCCGTCCGCCGTCGGATCGAGGGGAGAGATGCAGTCTCGGCTCAATCGGTGACCTGGGGCGGTGCCGTCTGGGGCATCGGGATGAACTACACGTCGAAGCAGCACGCGACCGGGGCGAGCGCTCCCTGAACACCCCACGCTGTTCGTCAAGGCGGCCTCCTCGGTGCAAGTGGGTGGAGGCCTGGTGCCGCTACCCGCCGTGGCACCAGCCCACGTCGACTATGAGGGCGAGATCGCGGTTGTGGTCGGAAACGACCTCTTTGGGGACAAACGCCAACGTCGCCGCGGCGAAGTAGCGTTGGTGACTGCCGCCAAT
>CAVYDA010000011.1:0-104503 GCA_963767195.1 uncultured Acidimicrobiaceae bacterium
CCCCACCAGGCGTCATCGTTGGCCCCGACCTCGCTGCCGTTCAGGGCCGCGACCAAGGGGCCCTGAAACCCATGCAACTCGCTATTCGCACCTGGACGTGCGGAAAGCGAGGTGGCGGGTCCGTGCAAAGGCCGAAAACGCCAAGACACACTGGATCCGCCCGCCTCACGGGCCGATCCTAACCCTGCCTGAGATCCTCCGGGCCCCGCAATCGCGGAGCCTGGTCGCTACGACGATTTCGAGCTGCGGAACTCGCTCACGTAAGCCCAGGTCGACGCCTCGCTTACGAAGACGAGCGCTCACCCCGTCGCGGCCGTTCTCCCAAGGTCACTCGCCTATCTCGGGAGCCGAGTGACCCTCGGCTCAGTAAATCCCGTCCGGAGAAATTGACGGGGCTCGAAAATATGGCGAAACAAGACCGAGCTGGAGACTCGGCGTTGAACCATACGTTGACTGGGCTTTTCCGCGTCCCGTTGTCTGCGCCGTTCTCGCCCGTCAATGCCATGATTCCCGCGACACGAGCCGGCGATGCCCGAGTAGCGTGCCCATGTCATAATTGGGCCGAAACGGATCCCGGTTCCTCACTCGCTGCGGAGGTACTGGCCACATTCGGTCAGGAGATTCGGCAACTTCTGACTTGACATGACTGTCAAACCTACTTTGCGAAAATCGATGTGCGCCGACCCTGGCGACGGGGTGCAACGCTCAGTTTCCGGCGAGAATACGTCGTCCTCTTGAGACTCAACGCTTCCAAGATCTAGGGAGCCGAGCTTGTGGGCGGTGCTGTGGAGAGTCGTAGTCCAAGAGGAGTCGATGAAGGTGCGGATCGGATGAAGTTGCAGATCGGATGAAGTTGCAGATCACAAAGCTCGGCCTCCAAGAAGAGGGATTCCGAGTCTGGAGGCCGTCCGCCATTTTCGGCGCTCGCAGCCTCGTCGTCTGCGCCGGTGGCGAGCGAGTATCGAGAACGATCGACGCGGGACGAAACGGTTCCACGCTGGGCACGGCCGTCTCGTCTGCATGGATTGAACGACCTACGAAGGCCCCGCGGGCCTGGTTGACCAGGTTCAAGCACGAGGTCGGCTGATGCCGGCTCCCATGAGGCGGACTTCGGGAAGTCCCTTCCAAACTGCCTCCGAGGATCACCGCCTCCGGAGGCAGACCCGAAGGGGAGGTCGCAACCCGATGACCGTGCCCACGGTGCCCACCAAGGCAACGATCCCCGAGACGGGACGGGCGCGCTACCTTCGCTACCTGCTACAGCGTTGTGTCGAGCGCCCCCAGCTCC
Source organism: uncultured Acidimicrobiaceae bacterium (assembly GCA_963767195.1). Lineage (GTDB taxonomy): Bacteria > Actinomycetota > Acidimicrobiia > Acidimicrobiales > RAAP-2 > Bog-473. The sequence continues at coordinate 1,289 of CAVYDA010000011.1, forward strand.
TCGCCGACGGTGCCCGCGCAATTGCGTCGCCCCACGTCGCCTACCTCGACATAGCCGGAGGCGTGTCGCGGAGCGTCGTCATCTTCAGCAGCCAGCGCAGCGGATCCACACTGCTTGCTGAGCTACTCGTGTCACGCCAGCGGCAGCGCTTGATCTTCGAGCCATTCTGGGGATCGGCCGTCGGTATTTCGCGCGACATCACTCGGGGTCGCTTCATCGACCCCGAATCCCGCGACGCCGCACTGAACCACGTGCTACGGATGGTGCTGAGCGGCCGGGTTCGGAACCTCTGGGTCGACCGCGAGAACGCCAGCCGCCTCCCCCGGGGCCGGGTCATAAAAGATTGCTGGGGCATCAACCTGGCGCCCTTCCTGGCACACCACTTCCCGGAGGTCCCGTTGATCCTCCTGCTGCGCCACCCCGTCGCCACGGCACACTCTGTGAGGGCCCTCGGGTGGGGGGACGAACTCGAATCCATTCTGAACCAACGCGGTCTCATTCCGGACCAGTTTGCGGCGCAGGCACCGCTCATCGAGCGCGTGCTGGCTTCGGAGCGACCGAGCGTACCGAGCCTCGTCTTGCGATGGTGCCTCGAGAACGCCATCCCTCTCAATTTGCTGAGCCGCGGATCGGCGCACGTCGTGTTCTACGAGGACCTTACGCGCACGGGCCCGTTCGAACTCGAGCGGCTCGCCGACTTCCTCGGCGAGCGCAGCCCCGGGCTGTGGTCGGGATGGATCCCGGACCCCTCCTTGCTGGACCTGCCCTCGGCGACGGCCTGGCTCGACCGCGATCGACCTCCGAGCCAGGACGAACGCCGGCAGGGCTGGCAATCCGCGGTGACGGCGCAGGATCTCAAGCGATCAATGGAGATTCTTCGGGCGTTCCGCCTCGACCGACTCTACGGCCCGGGGCCGGACCCACTCATCACGGCGGATGAAGTGCTCTCTCGAGACGCGCTCCCGTCTGAGAAAGGGTGAATGGAAGCGGCCCGATGTTCGTGACCAATCATGTGCTCTCCGGCGTCGTCATCGGTCGACTCCTCGAGCGGCATCCCGTCACCGCATTCGTCGTCGGCCTGGGGTCGCACCTCGTACAGGACATGGTCCCTCATTGGGGTTGCGAACTGACCACGGCTGACGGCAGACAGCTATTCCTCCGCTATGCGAAGCGGGATGGCCTGCTGGGCCTCTTCGCGGTGGCCTGCGCGGCCGGTGCAGTCGATCGACGGGCTCGCCTGGCCACCCTTGCAGCAATCGCCGGGGCAGTGCTGCTCGATGCCGACAAGCCCATGATCCATTTCTGGGGGCGCAACCCGTTTCCTCGGACAGTGAGGCGGATCCACGCACGAGTGCAGAACGAGTCGCCGCAGGGCATGCCGAATGAGATTGCATTCGGACTGTCGTGTGCGATTGCTGACGCCGTCATTGTCGGGCAAGGCCGGCGTCGCTTTGCCTCCACGTCCTCGCGGCCGGACTACACCGCCCTCCAGCAGTCTGGCGTCCTGCTTGTCGACAAAGCACGCTGAAGCCTCCGCTGTTCGAGGATGTAACGGCCCGGACAGCGCCGGAGGCTCTGTGCTGCCGCGTCCCTGCATGTCACCACGGTCGCTGCCCACTGAAAACATGATCCCGCGAGGCAAACCCGCGACGCCCGGACGGCGTGCCCATGTCATACTTGGTGCCCGTCATCAGGGTGTCGGGGCGCGGCTCGCCTGAGAAGGGCGCTGAGGTGGGGTGGTCGGCCAGGAGCGGGCTCACGCAATGAGCTCACACAATGAGAGGTGAGGTGCCCGGGCACGCTGATGCCACACCGAACTCGCCCGAGCCTCAACGGACACGACGAGGTGGCGGTCGATTCCTTCGCCACGGCCCGCGCTCGCAGTCGGCAGCGAGCGACCCAGGGTACCCCTCCGCTGTCCTCGTAACGACCGATCGGCGTCTATTTCACGAGATCCGTCGTGAGCCGGCAACGCCGGAGAGTGCGATCACGACCATGATCGGTCCGGTAAGCGGATCTCGCCTGGGCGTCGTTGTCGCGTTGGTCGGTACCGGCCTGCTGATGCAGGGGACGGCCGACGCCCTCGCACGCACGGGCCATGGGTCTCCCGCGCAACCGCTCTTCCTCTGTGGCATCGCGCTCCTGTTCGGCGCGTGCGCATGGCGCCTCACGGGTGCACCCGCCTCACGGAAAGAGCGACTCTTGGTGGCGCTCGTTCTCGGTCTGGGGCTCCTTGCCTCGTACGCCATGCGCTACCCACTCCTCTTGGCCAGCTTCGATGAGCTGGACCACACGGCCTCCCTGGCACATCTCCTCAATAGCCATGCCGTTTTCCCCGCCAACACCCTCCTGCCGGTCAGTCCGTATTACCCCGGACTCGAACTGGCCACGGCCAGCACCAGATGGCTCACCGGTCTCCCCTTGGCGGTCGATGAGCTGATCGTCCTCGTAGTCGTGCGTGTCGTGCTGGTGCTCGTCGTATTCCTGGTCGTGGAGCGTGCCTGCCACTCCTCGCGGCAGGGGGCATCGGCGTGCTCGTCTATGCGGCAGGTCCGCAGTTCTACGGATTCGACAGCCAATACGCCTACGAGTCGCTCGCCCTCGCCTTCGGCGCGGCGGTGGTCTATCTCCTCCTCGTCTCGATCGATGCCCCACGACCCCGGAAGGGGGGACTGTTCGCGCTCGCGCTCTCTTGCGTTGCCGCAGTGGTTATCACGCACCATGTCACGGGCTGGCTCACCGTCGGCTTCCTCGTGGTATGGGCCGGTGCGCTGTACCTCACGACCCGTTCTCGCCGATATCGCGCACCGGATGTGGGCGAGCAATCCGTGATATCGGAAGATCGGCGGACGGTCCAAGTCTCAACGGTGTCCGGCCATGAGCAACGCAGCAGAAGGAGTGGCCAGGCTCGCATCATCGGAATCGCCGCTGCTGTCGGCCTCGTCGTCGGCGGGGCGTGGACCGCGCTCGTCGGTCGTCGTCTCATCGATTATGTCGGTCCTGTCTTTGCGGCCGCGTCCGACAACATCAACCAGTTATTGGGCAATCTTCACGGGAACCGACAGCTCTTCAAGAACGCAGCGGGCGGAGGATCTCCGAAATGGGAGATCCTCCTGATCCTGGCGTCTTCCGTGTGCTTTTGCCTGATCCTCGTTCCTTCGCTCTACAGCGTGATCTTCAAGCGGAGTGTTCGCGGTGGAGCGCTCCGCTATCTGCCGGCGGTCATCGCCGCCACCTATCCCATCTCCGTCCTCGCCAACGTCTCGTCGTACAGCAAGCTGGTGGCTGAGCGCGCCGACACGTTCATCTTCTTCGGCGTTGCGGTTGTGGTCGGCGCGTGGCTGGCTGGACGGATCTCGAGGCGCCGTCGGATGCTCGAGCGGATCGCCACGATCGCCGTCGCAACCGTATGCTTCCTCGGCAGCCTGCTCTTCGGCGCGGGCCCGCTCGCCACCCTGTTGCCCGGGCCCTATCGAGTCGGCGCAGATGAGCTGTCTCTGGGATCCCCCTCGCTGGCGGTGGCCCACTGGGCCGACACGCATCTACCCGCGGGCTCTCATGTCGCGGCCGACAGAGACAACGCGGCGTTGCTCAACGCCATCGGAGGCGTCGTTCCGGTGACGGCGGAGGGAGGGCTGGTCAATCCGGCCTCGCTCTTCTTCGACCGTCGGCTCAGCCCGTTCGACATCTCCCTCATCCGCCAAGCCGACATCCGGTATGTCGTCGTCGACGACCGCCTCGCCGAGGGACTTCCCTTGTACGGGATCTACGTCGCTTACGGGGAACCTCATGCTCGACTCACACTGGAGGAGCTCAATAAATTCAGTTCGTATCGCGGGATCAAACGCATCTACGACAACGGCCCGATCCAGGTGTACGACCTGTCCCGGCTGTTTCCAACGTCCCCCCAGGCGGCTCCGGCGGGTGCTCCGGTGGGAGGGTCCGGTCTTGACGTAGGAGCCTTCGTTCTGTTCGTACTCGTCGCGGTGCTATGGATGCTGCGTCTGCGCCGCCGTACGGAGCCATTCCGTCACGTTGAACACCTGGCGGTCTGCGGGTTGGTCGGCGCATTGGTGGTCGGAGTCTTTGGGGCGTTCCTCGTCCGGCTGACGCGCGCCCCGCCCGACGCCGTCGCATTCGCCGTCTTACTCGTGCTTCTGGCGCTCAGCCTGCGCCCAAAGGCCTGGCACCTGAGCGAACTGACCAACCTGCGCCGACGGTCGGACCAGCCGCCCGAGACACCTCCGTTCCTCCCTCGTGTCGTCGACGGGCCTCATGCCCAACGTGACACGACGGCATGGGACACCCTGTCGACGGCGACGACGACGAGCCCACGACACGCCGTGTCACCCACCGGCGAACCGGGCAGGACCCGTCGTTCGCGACGCCAAGTTGTCCTCGGCTGTCTAGGGCTTGCGCTCTTCGCCCTCGGTGCCTCGCTGGCAACTGTGGCGGCGCTCAAGGAGTGGACGCCTCCCCCGGAGCTTTCTGTGGTCAGCGGTACGACAGGTCGTCCCGCTGTAGAGGTGCAGCTCGGTTCGGCCGGTCCCATCGCCGCAGAGCTCCAGGTCAGAAATGCTGGAAGAACGGTCTGGCGATCAGGACTCGCACGGACCACCGCCGCTCAGAGGGTCGATCTTCCCGCCCGCGTACTCGACGACGACTCACGGGTGTCACTGGTCGCGGATGGTCACACCCTGCGCGTGGTCAGCGGCTGACCGATCACGTTGCACCTTTGCAGCCGCTCAGGACTCCGGCGCCGAGTTCTCGGGGATCAGTGGCCTCGGAGCTAGTGACGACGAAACGACTCACCATCAGCCGCAAGCTCGGTCCGGCTCGAGAAAGGATGAGGCGGCCCGGTCCAACCCCGCGATGCCGGTGCCGTGCGGGCCAAGGCGAACGGCTGAAGAACGACGCCGAGACGGTCGAGGACCTGGAGGTTGGGCACGTGGTGTGCCGGCCGGAGGAGCCCGAGGAGGGAGTCGGCTCGTACCGGCAGCTTGAACGGCAAGAGCTCGGTCGCACGCAGGGCCCCGTACACAGCACTTGGAGGGGTCGGTATGAATCGAGGGCGTGGCTTTCCCTGGGAGGCAGCGAAGGTCGTGAGCAGTTCATTGAACGGAACCGGCTCCGGATGGGCGATGCCAACCGGAAGATCGGGCAAGTGGTCGGCGTTGGCCAAAGCGACCAGCGCAGTCGCGAAATCGTGCTGTGAGACTGTGAATTGATGCACTCCCGGCCCGAAATCGGGCAGCACCGGAAGGGCAGCCAGCCGGCGCAGCGTCCCGGCCATTCCACCCCAGTCCGCCCCGTAGACCAAGCCCGGGCGAACGACGCACAATCCGCGAGCCCTTGCCACGGCCTCGATCGCGAGCTTGGCTCGACCATACAGCTGACGAGTCCCGCGATAGGCCGACATCGACGACACCACGATGATCCGGCGAACCCCGCTCGACATGGCCTGATTCAAGAGCGAGACGGTGCCGATGACGTTCGACTGCCAGATGTCGGCCCTCCTAGTCAGCGCCATGTCGTAAGCACAGTGGACGAGCAGGTCGACACCATCGAGGGCATCGGACGGACCGCCGGTCGAGCTCAGGTCGAAGAAGCGGTCGGTGCTTCCTGGGACTGGAGACCGAACCAGGCGGCGCACCGCGTACCCGGCCGATGCGAAGCCAGCGACGAGGACCGAACCCAGGTATCCGCTCGCACCGGTGATGGCAACAACCGGCTCGCTGCACGGTGCCGGGAATCCCGGGCGCTGGGTGGTCGTCATCTCGGAGTCCCGAGGATTTCGCTCACGATGCGGTGGGCGTTCGCCATGATCGTCAAGGTAAACGTCGTAGCGGGGACGACTGGAAAAACGGACGCATCCACCAGGTGGATGTGTTCCCACGCGGCAAGACGCCCCGTGCGGTCAGTGGTGGTTGAAGTACGCGTCCGATCATGAGGAAAGCTCGCTCCGAAGTGGTAGCTCTTCGCTGCAGCCGAAACCGAGATCATCGGGACCACCGGCCATAGGTCCAGGGCGGCGGCGACCTTCAGCATGGAGCGCACCAGACCCCGCAACATAGGAGGCCATTCGCAACTCGTGTCGCGCTGGACCTGCAAATCCGGCAACCGATCATTCCGGTCAGATACCCGACGCGCGACGATCTTGACTCTCGGTGACGCCCAGCCCGGCACGTAACCGAGTCCCACTGAGATCCGCCGCAGCAATGCCGCAAGCGCAGGTTCGGCGGGCGGACTCCGGATCACGCCCGGTAGAGACGCGAGGAACGCCGGGTTGTACTCGTAGAAGTGGATCTGACAGAGATCGACACCGTCGCCGCTGAAGTCGTAAAGCAGATTGAACTGGTTGAGGGTGAAGTTCCGGTCAGAACGGGGATCGCCAACGGGTCGCATCGAAACGGTGGGCATGACGAACTGCACGGACTCCTGCAGGTAGACAGCCTGGTCAAAGACGCCGAGGGAGCCGAGCACCAGCCGCGTGGTGCCGATTCCGCCACAGGCCACGAAGATCCGATCGGCGGTCATGCGCTCCAGCTGACCGGTTCTCGTATGGCGGACCACTACGTGGGGCTCCCCGTCAGCTTCATCGAGGTGGACGGCAAGCATGTCGGCTCTATAGGAGATCCGCTTTTCGGCTCGGAGACGGTCGAACGTGTGGGAGCTGGAGTAGATGAGTTCGTAAGGGCAGCCGGTCATGCACAGGCCGCAGCGAGTGCACTGGTCGGATTGAAAGGCCAACCGAGCCCGGCCGAGGGTGATGCCATGTGACCGGACGAGGGCCCGACGTGCGCGGTACCGACCAAGGACACGGTCGGTCCGACCTGTGGGTGGCGGCAATCGCCGGGCCGGAGCCAACAAGGGAAAGAGTTCGGCGAGGTCGTCTTCTTCTCCCGCCAGGGTCATCTCGTCCAACGCGGTGCGGTAGTGGGGCTCCATGTCGGCCATCGTGATAGGCCAAAGGTCGAACGTTCCCTGGGAGAAGGGCATGATCTGGGCGCCCCAGATGTTCGAAAACCCCCCGTAGGCCCCGGAAACCACGGACGGGTTGGCCGACCCGAGCGCCTCGATCCCGGCCAGCTGCCCGACGTCACGGAAGGGAAAATCGGAACCGTAGGTTCGCTTCTGTGGAAGGAGCCCACTTTGCGTGTGAGCCGGTTGGCGCCTGATGCGGTCGACATCAGCCCGCGACCACGAACCCTCTGCGGTGGTCGCGAGCCGTCCGAGCGTCGACCGAAGATCCGGTTCGAGCGTCGCTCCTACGTCGATCACCGCGATTTGATGAGTGGGATCGCTTGCCAGAGCGAGTGCCGCGCCCGCCGCCGCCGGACCCGATCCGATGATCAACGCTTTGGGCATTGCCGGAATTGCTCCTTCTGGAAGCTCGATGCCCCGAGGCTCCCATGGTTGCTTCCGAAGGATCCCCGCCGTGTGCGGGTCCGCTCTCCGCGCGACAGGGGATCCATGACCGACCTTTCGAAAACCCACCCGATCAGGTGTCACGTGGACGCCAAAGACGAGACCCTAGACGGTGCTCGGCAACAAAGTCGGGGTCCAGTCCAAGGCCATCATCCGCCTGAGCGCCCGGGCATCCGTCTCCCCCTTTGTCACTGAGTCGACGCCGCTCCATGAGCGCCCTCGTGATCTCGCCCAAACGACCGACGTCAGCAGCCATCCCTGCATTGGTCACGGCCTGTCGACGACTGGCCTCTCTCAGCGTGGTCCAGATGTCGAACACCTGTTCGAAGCTTTACCCAACGTTGGTTTGACTTTATCCCGCTATTCATCGACAATGGCCTCGGGTCTATCTCGGCGGGGCGTAGTTGAACATCGAGGTAGAGCCGTGCCGGTGGCTCGGTATGGCGCCTCCAACGTCTTGCTGGCATGAAAACCAGCGGCGTTGCAGGTCGTACGGCATGGGGGAGTCGTAATGCATGGGGGACAAGAGGGCGGGTTAGGCAACATCCAGGGCAAGGCGGCGCAATGGTTCTGTGGGTAGCCAACTACGTATCAACGCGAAAAGGACGCGGAGATCTGCGGACTGTCGGCGGCAGGGTGCCGGCGGAGAAAATGTCTCGGGTCGGTCCGCTGATCGGACCGCAGGAGACGGAGCCTCGTGTCAGCATCGTCGTTCCGGCGAAGAACGAGGCGCAAAACCTGCCGCGGGTTCTCGCAAAGCTCCCGAGAGATTGCGAAGTGATCTGCGTTGATGGAAACTCGACGGACGACACGGTGCTCGTCGTGCAGCGACTGAGACCTGACATCAGGATTATCGGCCAGACCCGTGAGGGCAAAGGAAACGCCCTTGCCTGCGGTTTTGCCGCGGCCACGGGTGATTTCATCGTGATGATTGACGCTGACGGCTCCAACGACCCAGCGGAGATTCCCCGTTTCATAGCTGCTCTGAAAGAGGGGGCCGACTTTGCCAAAGGATCCCGGTTCCTCCCTGGTGGGGGAAGTCTCGATATCAGTACGGTCAGAAGATTGGGCAACTTCTGGCTCAACAAGATTGTCAACGTGCTCTACCGAACTCGATATACGGACCTCTGTTACGGGTACAACGCGTTCCGGCGAGAATGCCTCGACGTCATGAGACTCAATGGGACCGGCATCGTGAGCTCCGAGCCTGGGGCAATGCTCTGGGGAGACGGTTTCGAGGTGGAGACCTTGATCAACGTGAGGATCGCGAAAGCCGGACTCCGGGTAAGAGAAGTTCCGAGCTTTGAGGCCGTCCGTTGTTTCGGCGCAAGCAACCTCAACGCCTTCTCCGATGGCCTGCGCGTGCTGAGAACGATCCAAGCGGAACGCATTCGCTCGCCGCGAGACACCGCCTTGGGTTCTGCATGGGTCGAACGAGAAACAACTTTGACGATGGTGTCCGAAGAATTGGACTCACACGGGACGCGAGATGAGAGGCCGAGACTGCCCTTTGCCGGTCGAGTGCTGCGAACGTCGCGACGGGCCTTGGTTCATGCCACTCGTCGGCGGTGGAGCAGCTTGGACCTCCGAGGGGTCCGTGTCTCCGCCTCGGCCGAAAGCCCGTTGAGAAGATAGTCAAAACAGTCGTCACAGAGACGCCCGAACGCTCTTCCGGTCTTCATGCGGCTACGGTCCGCCCGGCCAACCTTCGACACTGGCCTGCGCCAACCACAGCGATGGCACACGCCGGGTCGTTGCTTACGAATGCTTCCGCGTCCTTCTCCCGAAGTCATAAAATTTGCCTTTGCGTGACCCCCCCGAACCCGATAAGGGACCTCCTTGGCCTTGTGTCCACCTTACCTGAGGTCGACCGGGAAACTGCTCTTCTACTCTCCGCCTAGCGACTCGTCGATCGGCATGGCCCGGACGTGGAACGGAGGCGGCCGCAGATCCTCAGGGGGGTCGTTCGGGTGCACCGAGAGCAGCCTCTGGCACCAATGACCTTGATCGAATGGATCCGCACGGCGATTCGAGCGTGCGCGCGATGAGCAGCCCGAATCTGGCCACCGCCCGATGGGAGTTGGAGCACTTCAAGTGGCATGAGACCGCCGTGCTCGCTCGGTACGTTGGCTACCAGTGCTTCTGGGTCAGTCGATTCTTCGACCGACCCGACCGCTGCGGCGACTGGTACATCGCCGTCACCAGAGGAAAGATGAGGACGTACAGGGCCGTCGACTCCGGGCTCATTGACGATGCGACCCCTGCCCAAGATGAAATCGCTCGGCAGCAAGTCTTCGTTCTGGTCGAAGTTCGGTGGGCCCATTTTGCCGAAGACGTGTCGTCTTGGAGACTGGATCCGAGCTGGCCTCCCCCGCGTTCCGTGGGATCACCACTGTTCATCCCCTTCGGGCGTTCACGCGCCACCTCCTCTACCAACAAACGAAGGCACCTACCCCGGCGCTGAATCTCAACTCACCGTCTGCGGAGATTGCATCACTCGCCAACCCACGGACACGTCGGACGACCTCTGCCCAAGGAATTTCCACTTCGGATTCGTAGTGGTCTGCCACGCTGGCCACATACTGGGCCAATGCACCGACTTCAGTGACGACCAGGTCCGTAGCCGGGCAATCAAAGCGGATCACGGACTCGAACGCGGACGAAAGCACCGCGGCTCCACCCTCCATGTTGAAGCGTTGGTCTGACGGGCGGCGCATCCTCCAGTCGGTGCCAACCGCCAATTCGACGAGAGCTCTGAGTTCTTGGAGGTTCGAGACGCTGTTCGTGATTGCGACGAACGCTCCGTCTGGGCGAAGGACACGCCGAATCTCCCTGGCTGCAGCCTCGATGTCGGGCACGTGGTACAGCATGTGAGGTGCCAACACGAGATCGAAGCACCCCTGCGAAAAGGGAAGGGCCTGAACGTCCCCCAAAACGGGCGCAGCATCCTTGACTAGTTTCAGCATCCCAGCGGAAAGGTCCAATGCCACCAGCGGACCGCGATGTCCTCTCGTGGCGAGTTCACGCTCATATGCACCGTTGCCGCAGCCGACATCCAGAATGCTCTGCGTGCTTCCCTGTGTGACCCCGGCAAGGTCGAGCACCCAAGAGAAGAGATCGAACTCCGGTACTCGACGGCTGGTCGACCACAACTGCTGGCGTGAGACGAGGTTGCGGTCAGTCGCATACTGAGTCGAGGGGTTCACTGCCATGCCTCGAGCCTTTCACAGGCAGCGCGCAGAAACTCTAGGAGCCCCTTCTCACCACAACAACTCTGCCCTGACTGACACCGGATGCGCTCACGCTTTACTTCGAGACCGTGAATTTCGTAGCGCTGACGCCGGTGCCACTTGGTGTCGTGACCTCGATCTTGCCGCTGTGGGCTCCAGACGGGACGTTGAACTTGATCTTGGTGGCGGTGTCCTTACTGACTGCTGCCACCACCCCGTCGATCGTCACCGAGGTGGCGGCTTCGAACGCCGTCCCGGTGATGGTGACACTTGCGCCCACCGCACCCGAGGTGGGGCTGAAGCTCGCCAGCTCAGGGGCGGGGACGATCACCCTTCCGATGGCGTTGTCGTAGTTGGTGAACCACAGTGCCCCGTCGGGGCCCGTGGTGATGCCATCTGGCTGGACACCGGGGGCAGAGTAGGTCGAGACGGTGCCGGACGTGGTGATCCTCCCGACGTCGGAATCGTTGCTGAACCACAGCGCGCCGTCAGGTCCTGCGGTGATCGATCCCGGGTGGTTCAGGGCGGGACTGGTGAATTTGGAGATGGTCCCGGTCGTTGTGATTCGCCCAATGGAGCTCGGTATGCCGTGATTGGTGAACCACAATGCTCCGTCGGGTCCAGCGGTGATCCCGTCCGGGTGTTTGAGGTCTGGACTCGTGAAGTTGGTCACCCTTCCCGACGTGGTGATCCTTCCGATCGATCCCGGACCGGACCCCAAGGCACCAGACTTGTTGGTGAACCAGAGCGCCCCATCGGGACCTGAGGCGATGTCTTGGGGCAAGTGGATGCTGGGAGCGGCGTAGTTCGTCACGACCCCGGCCGTGGTAATCCGCCCGATGGAGCTGTTCGCTGTATTGGTGAACCAGAGCGCTCCGTCGGGCCCGGGGGTGATCGACTCCGGATCGTCGATGCCGGTGCCGCTGTAGTTGGACACCGCCCCGGCGGCGGTGATCCGCCCGATCGAGTCGTTCGCCGTATTGGTGAACCACAGCGCCCCGTCGGGTCCAGGGATGATCCCCTCTGGATTGTCGATGCCGTTGCCGGTGTAGATGGTCACGACCCCAGCGGTGGTGATCCTTCCGATGGAGTTGTTGTCGAGATTCGCAAACCATTGAGCTCCGTCGGGCCCGGCGGCGATCCCGACCGGGTTGTCGATGCCGTCGCCGGTGAAATTGGACACCGCCCCGGCGGTGGTGATCCTTCCGATGGAGTTGTTGTCGAGATTCGCGAACCACAGAGCTCCGTCGGGCCCGGCGGCGATCCCGACCGGCGAGTCGATGCTCGGATCGGTGAAGTTCGACACCACCCCCGCCGTCGTGATGGTGCCTATCGAGTACGCAGAGGGGTAAGCGTTGGTGAACCAGAGCGCCCCGTCGGGTCCGGCGGTGATCGACTCCGGATCGTCGATGCCGGTGCCGGTGTAGTTGGACACCGCCCCGGCGGCGGTGATCCGCCCGATCGAGTCGTCGCCGAAGTTGGTGAACCAGAGCGCCCCGTCGGGTCCGGCGGTGATCGAATCAGGCCGGTCAATGCTGGGATCGGTGTAGTTGGTCACGACCCCCGCCGTGGTGATCCGACCGATGGAGGTGCCGTCCTCATTGGTGAACCAGAGCGCCCCGTCGGGTCCGGCGGTGATCGAATGCGGAAGTTTGATGCTGGGATCTGTGTAGTTGGTCACCACTCCAGCGGTGCTGATCCGCCCGATCGAGTTGTTCCCCTCGTTGGTGAACCAGAGCGCCCCGTCGGGTCCGGGGGTGATCCCCTCCGGATTGTCGATGCCGTTGCCGGTGAAATTGGACACCGCCCCGGCGGTGGTGACCCTTCCGATGGAATTGCCGGACCAATTCGTGAACCAGAAAGCCCCGTCGGGTCCGGTCGTGATCGACTGCGGATCGTCGATCCCGGTGCCGGTGTAGTGAGTGACCACTCCGGCGGTGGTGATCCGCCCGATGGTGTTGTTGTAGAGGTTGGTGAACCACAGAGCGCCGTCAGGGCCCGTGGTCACATCCCCCGGTCCGTCGATCCCGTAGGCGGGAATCGACACCGTTCCGCCGCTCCCGACCGCCGCCGCCACGAGGGGCTCCAGCGCTTGGCTCCATACGGTAAGCAGTGCGCTCAGCAACGCCACGGGGACCAGCCACCAACGGGTTCGCATCGGAACTCCAATCGGGAGACTCAGGGGAATTGAACGCCATCGATACCACAGTCAGGTTTCCGACGCCCTCGTATGGTGACCCGGTCGTCCACTCCGGGCGGGCGCTACTCCAGACTGGAGTGTGCTGTGCATACCCCACGAGCGCGACGAGATACTGCACTCGTCGACCCACGCAGCGTTTAGCTCAGCTCAGCGCACCCGACGAACGCAGCTTCGCGATGGTGTCGGCCTCCACCCCCCACTCGAGCAACCCCGACACCGTGTCCGCCCCCGCGAACGACGGCGGGCGGGACACCGACGAAGGTGTCCGGGAGAAGCGCGGGGCCGGCCCCGGCTGCACCGCCCCTGCGACCTCCACGAAAGTGGAACGGGCCTCGTTGTGGGGGTGCAGGTGCGCCTCCCACGGCGAGAGCACGGGCGTGACGCAGGCGTCGGTCCCGTCGAAGATGGCCGTCCACTCGTCCCGGGTCTTGGTCTTGAAGATGGAAGCGAAGCGCGCCTTCATGGCCGGCCACTCGTCCCGCGACATCTGCGGCGGCAGCGACGCGTCCTCGGTCAACCCGAGGCCCTTGAGCAACTCGGCGTAGAACTGCGACTCGATACCGCCCACCGCCATCCACTGCCCGTCCGACGTCTCGTAGACCTCGTAGAAGGGCGCGCCCGTGTCGAGCATGTTCGCGCCGCGTTGCTCGTTCCAGATCCCGCCGCGGTGGAAGGCATGGATCATCGTCATGAGGCAGGCGGCACCGTCGACCATGGCGGCGTCGACGACCTGCCCTCGGCCCGAGCGCGCCGACTCGAAGAGGGCGGCCACCATGCCGAAAGCGAGGAGCATGCCGCCGCCGCCGAAGTCACCGACCATGTTGAGCGGCGGCACCGGCGCCGAGTCGGCTCGTCCCATGGACCACAGCGCGCCGCCGATGGCGATGTAGTCGATGTCGTGCCCGGCCATGTTCGCCATCGGACCGTCCTGGCCCCAGCCGGTCATGCGGCCGTAGACGAACCTCTCGTTGCGGGCGAGACACACGTCGGGACCCAGACCCAGGCGCTCGGCCACTCCGGGCCGAAAACCCTCGACCAGCCCGTCGGCCTGCTCCACCAGCTCGAGCACGAGCTCGACCGCATCGGGGTTCTTGAGGTCGATCCCGACGGAGGGTCGCGACCGGTTCAGAAAGTCCCAGTGCACCCCGGCCCCCGACGCGGCCAGCTCCTCGCCGCGCTCGACGGCCCCGGGTGCGGCCCGTTCCAGGCGGAGCACCTCCGCGCCGGCGTCGGCCAACATCATGCAGGTGAAAGGCCCCGGCCCGATCCCCGCCAGCTCAATGATCTTGACCCCCCGCAGCGGTCCGCTTCGCTCTCCCATGCCAGGGATGCTGACCCGGGCCGCCCCGGACGGTCAAGCTGGAGCGGTGCCCGCCGCCCGCGCTCCCGGACGTGTCACGATCATCGGCGACCACACCGACTACAACGGCGGGCTGTCGCTGCCCATGGCCGTGGGCATGGCCACCGAGGTCTCCTTCAACCCCAAACCGGGCAGCTTCCTCGTCGGCCTCGACTCCGACGAGATCCCGGGGGGGCACGTCGAGCTCCCTCTCGAGTCGCTCCGCGCCCCGCCACGGGCGGCGACCGCGCTCCTTCCGCCCGAGGCCCTCCTGGCGGCCTGCCTCCTGCGGCTGCACCCGCCATCGTGCGGCGGCACGATCTCGGTGACCAGCACCCTGCCCGTCGGCGCCGGGCTCTCCTCGAGCGCGGCGTTCTCCGTCGCCTTCCTCCTGTCGGTGCCGGCACCCGGCGACCCGGCCCCCGCCGACGCGGGCCCAGCCGTGTCGACCCCCGCTGCGTCGACCCCCGCTGATCTCGACGCGCTCACGCTCGCCCGCGACTGCCAGGAAGCCGAACGGGCGGCCGGCGCGCACGTGGGCCTCCTCGACCCCCTGGCCATTGCGTGCGCCCGCGAGGGCCAAGCGCTGCAAATCGACTTCGAGTCGCTCCAGATTAGGCACGTCGCGGTACCGACGGACGCCGCCTTCCTCGTCGTGCACAGCGAGGTCCCGCGGGTCCTCGCCGCGTCCCCCTACGCCACGCGGCGCGCCGAGTGCGAACGAGCAGCGTGGATCCTCGGCCGCCCTCTGGGCCGGTGCACCCTCGGCGACCTGAGCGAACTGGCGGATCCGGTGCTCCGTCGCCGGGCTCGACACGTGGTGACCGAGTGCGCGCGCGTCAGGGAAGCGGAGCGCCTCATGGCGCTCGGCGATCTCCTCGGACTCGGTGAGGCGATGACGGAGGGGCATCGCAGCCTGGCCGACGACTACAAAGTCTCGGTGCCCGCGGTCGACGAACTGGTGACACACCTCCTCGCGCAGGACGGTGTGCTCGGTGCCCGCATGACGGGGGGAGGTTTCGGCGGATGCGTGATCGCCCTGTGCCGTCCCGACTCTCCGGCCCTCGAGCCGGAGGTCCACCGTCCCCGGAGGGCTTGGCGGGTCAGCCCGTCTGGCGGCGCTGCTCGTCTCGGGACGTAGTCACGAGCGCGTCGAGCACGCCGAGCGCGCGACCGCTGTCGACGGACTCGGCCGCGATTTCCAGGCCCGACGCGAGATCGTCCACCCGTCCCGCGACGACGAGCGCGGCCGAAGCGTTGAGCAGCCCGATGTCGCGCCTGGCACCACGCTCACCCTGGAGCACGGCGCGGATAACGCCGGCGTTGAACGCGGCGTCGCCTCCGCGCAGGTCGGCCAGGGTCGCCGGCGCGATCCCCAACGCCGCCGGATCGACCCGCCACTCTGACACTTCGTAGTCCCCTCCGCCTCTTCCGCCTCCTCGCACCTCCATCACCGACGAGGGCGACGTCACGCTCAGCTCGTCGAGGCCGTCGTCCGCGTGCACAATGAGAGTGCGCCGGCTGCCGGTGATGCCGAAGACCGCGGCCATGATCGGGCCCATGGCGGGGTCGCTCACCCCGACGAGCTGGTGGCGGACCCGGGCGGGATTGGCCAAGGGGCCCAAGAAATTGAAGACCGTCGGAACGCCGATCTCCTTTCGCACCGGACCGACGAAGCGCATGGCCGGATGGAAGCGCTGCGCGAAGCAGAAGCCCATCCCCGCCTCCCGTACGCAGCGGGCGACCCCTTCGGGCCCGATCTCCACCGCGACGCCGAGCGCCTCCAGGACGTCGGCCGTGCCGACGGAGGACGAGGCGGCCCGGTTGCCGTGCTTGCAGACCGGCACGCCGCACCCGGCGGTGATGAGAGCAGCGAGCGTCGTGACGTTGATGCTGGCCAGGCGGTCACCACCCGTGCCGACCAGATCGACCACCGGCGAGGAGCCCTCGCGCGCTCCGTCCCCCCCTCGCTCGTCCCGATCCTGGCCGACGTCGAGCGGGCAGGGCACCGCGGCCTCGACCATGGCCCGGGCGAGTCCCGTCACCTCTTCCACCGTCTCACCCTTGGCGTGAAGCAGTGTCAGGAAGGCGCCGATCTGCGCCGGCGTCGCGTCACCGGCGAAGACGACCTTCATGACCTCTTCGGCCTCGTTCTCGGTCAACGAGTCGCGCCGCATCAAACGGCCCAGCACTTCCGGCCAGACGAGGCTCACCGAACGACGCTCACCGAGTCAGTCCCACCACAGGTCGCCGTCCAGCACGCCACGGGCGATGAGGCCGAGCTGCACTTGAGAGGTGCCCTCGACGATGGTCAGCTGTTTGGCGTCGCGGTACCACTGCTCGGTGGGATGGTCCTCCATGTAGCCGGCCGCCCCCAACAACTGGACCGCGAGCGACGATGCGCGCACCGCCAGCTCGGTCGCGTGGTACTTGGCCATAGAGAGGTAGGGGACGTACTCCTTGGTGAACTGGCCCTCATCGGCCATGACGGCGGCCCGGTACGTGAGGAGCCGCGCCGCTTCAATGTCCACGGCGCACTTGGCGATCTCCCACTGGATCCCCTGGAAGTCGGCGATCGTCTTCCCGAAGGCGGCCCGCTGCTTCACGTACTCGGTGGCGTACATGAGAGCGCCCTCGGCCAGCCCGATTCCACGCGCCGCGACGATCGGTCGCATGGCGTTGAGCCCGAGCATGGCCAGACGGAAGCCGCCCACCTCGCCGATCACGTTCTCGGCCGGGACGTGGACGTCGCTGAGAAGGAGCTCGCCGGTGTCCACTCCCCGCACGCCCATTTTGTGATCGCGTCGGCCGACCTCGACGCCGTCCCAGGACCGCTCCACGATGAAGGCGGTCACCGAGTCGTGCGCGCGGCTGGTCGGGTCCGCCGTCTTCGCGAACACCGTGTACCAGTCGGCCTCGGCCACGCCTGACATCCAGCACTTGGTGCCGTTGAGGACCCAACCACCGTCTTCGCCGGCGCCCCCCGCACCGTCCGGCACCGCCCTCGTCCGCATGCCCATCACGTCGCTGCCTGCCTGCGGCTCGGAGAGCCCGAAGGCGGCCCGTTGGGTCCCGTCGCAGATGCCAGGGAGGTAGCGGCGCTTCTGCTCCTCGGACCCGGCGATCATGACCGGGCCCGTTGGCAGGCGGGTGAGCAGGAGCATCAGGGCGGCCGTGTTGGAGTACTTGGCCACCTCCTCAATGGCGATGGCCAGCCCGAGGATCCCGGCCCCCGACCCGCCGTACTCCGGCGGGATGCACAGCCCGAGCAGGCCCGCATCCCGGTAGGCGTCGAAGAGATCCTGTGGATATGTGCCCTCCTTGTCGACCGACCGGGCGCGAGGTTTGACCTTGTCCTGGGCGAGGCGCCGGACGGAACGTTGCAGCTCCGCCAGCTCGTCGGGGAGGTCGAAGTTCACCGGCGCAGGCTACTGGACCGTCCGAACAGGTACTTTTTGGCTCTTGACCCTCGAAGACTCCCCCAAGTCCCGCGCCGACCTCCAGGCCAACCTGCGCAAGGAGCGCCGGTCGGAGAAGCGGCAGCGGCACCGCTGGCGCCGGCGCATCCTCATCGCGCTCGGCGCCGTGGTCCTGATTGCCGTCCTGGGTGCCGCCGGGATCTACGAGTACGCCAACTACCAGTTCAGCCAGATCAAAAAGATCCACTCGAAGCACCTGGTGGCGGAGGCCCCGACTCCCGGACAGCCGTTCACCCTGCTGTTCGTCGGCTCGGACTCCCGTAACTTCGTCGAAGACAACAACGCCACGCAGGTCCGCGCCTTCGGCACGACCAGCGACGCGGGCGGGCAGCGCAGCGACGTCACGATGGTGGCTCGATTCGTGCCCGCGACCAAGACGGTGACCGTGCTGTCGATTCCCCGCGACCTGTGGGTCCAGATCCCCGGCGATGTCAACGGGATCTCGGGGATGAACCGCATCAATGCGGCTTTTGACTCGGGCCCGGACCTGCTGATCCAGACCATCGAGCAGGACCTCGGCATCCCCATCAACCACTATGTGGCGGTAGGCTTCCCGGGCTTCTCGGGCATGGTCGATGCGCTCGGCGGGATCACCATGGACTTCCCGACCGAGGTCAAGGACCAGTACACCGGCCTCGATGTCACGACGACCGGCTGCCAGACGGTCAACGGGACCGTCGCCCTGCAGCTCGTGCGCAGCCGCCACCTCTACTACATGGACCAGTACGGCTCCTGGGAGTACGACGGCCAGTCGGACTTCAGCCGGATCCAACGCCAGGACGCCTTCTTCCGCGCCGTGTTGGCCAAGTTGAACACGCTCTCCCTGGCCAACCCGCTCGCCGTCAACTCCTTCGTCTCCGCCGCCGTGGGGAACCTGACCATCGACGACACGTTGAGCGAGGGTGACATCCTCCATCTCGCCAACGAGTTCAAAGGCCTCACGTCCTCCCACCTGATCACCGAAACTCTCCCGACGACAGGCCTCGTGACCGATGGCGGCGCCGAAGTGTTGCAGGCAGCCCAGCCCTACGCGGACGAGATGATCAGCGCGTTCAAGCAGCTCGGCGTGCCGGTACCGAAGCCGGCGCCCACGACCACGACGACCGTTCCGGACGTGCCGCGGAGCCAGATCAACGTGCAGGTCCTCAACGCCTCGACCGCCAACGGTCTCGCGCACGCCACCGCGACCGCGCTGGCGCTGCAGGGATTCACCATCGCCGAAGTCGGTGACGCCACCTCACCATTGACGTCGAGCACGTCCGTGATCCAGTACGGAGCTGACGGTCTCCAGGCGGCGCACACGCTGGGGGCCGCCCTCAACGGACCGGTGAGCTACACGGAGGTACAGGGACTGAGCGGCCAGACGGTGTCGCTCCTCGTGGCCGGGCCGCAGCTCACCGTGATCCCCGCGGCAACGGGCACGACGACCACGACCGCCCCGGCCGGGCCGACCACGACCACCACGACGACCATCCCCGCTGACGTAGTCACCAATACCCAGCCGGAACCGTGGAACCCCTATCCCTGCACCCTCGGCCCGACGACACAGGCGGTGCCGACGAAATCCGCCGGAGGGAAGGCCGCCGCGAAGGCGTCAGCGAAGCCGAAGCCGAAGACCTCGACGACCTCGACGACGTCGTGACGCTCCCGAGCTAGGAGCGGCACAGAGGCGGCTCGCATCGGAGTGGGGCTGCGAGCGAGTTGGGTGGAGCGATTACCATCGTCGGGCGAGCGCCCTCGGGCGTTCCACCTGTTCCAACCGGAGGGGGTCCGATGTCGATGCCATTGGGTCTACGGCCCAGACATCTCACCCTGTTCGCCCTGGTGGGTGCTTGGGTGCTCACCGCGCTGTGCACAGCCGGGCCCGCCGCCGGCGCTTCCCCCGGATCCACTGCGTCTCGATGGTCGATCTCCCCTACCCCGAACAGCACCACATCTGACGGCTTCAACGGAGTCAGCTGTGTGAGCAGCGTCGACTGCTGGGCGGTCGGAACCGCCAACCCGACGGCCGCTCTCATCGAGCACTGGGACGGCACCGCCTGGACGATCGTGCCCGCAGCCGTCCCGGTTCCGACGACTGCGCTCGAGGCCGTCTCCTGCATCGACACCTCGGACTGCTGGGCTGTCGGTCGCACATCTTCCTCCGGAGCCGACACCGCCGCGCTGGCCGAACATTGGAACGGCCAAAGTTGGACGACGGTGTCGACGCCGCCGGCTCCGGGCAGCGACGCCGGGCTGTTCGGTGTGACCTGCGCGAGCAGCGTCGACTGCTGGACGGTCGGCTCCTACTTCACGAGTCAGGAGCCTCCGGCCACGCAGGCGTTGGCCGAACATTGGAACGGAACCGACTGGGCGGTCGTCCCGACACCATCGCTCGCCGCCAATCAGTACAACTTCTTGAATGCGACGACCTGCGCCGGGAGCAACGATTGTTGGGCCGTCGGCGACACCGCAAACTTCGGGCAGAACCTCGCCGAACACTGGGACGGCACGAGCTGGTCGATCGTCAAGACACCGAACACCGCCTCGACGGACAATGTTCTCAACGGAGTCTCATGCGCCTCTGCGTCAGACTGCTGGGCGACCGGCCAGGGGGCGTCCGAGACCCTCGCAGAGCACTGGAACGGGCGGCGGTGGTCGATGGCTCCGACACCGGCCACTGCGCCGGGGATCTCGGGCTTCGCTTACGGTGACAGCGGCCTCGGAGGAAACTCCGTGGTATGCGTGTCGGCCAAGAAGTGCTGGGCGGTCGGGTTCGCGGGTGGAGCCCGGACGCTCGCGGAGCAGTGGAACGGCGCCAGCTGGAATGTCGTACGGACGGGGAAACCGAAGGGCTCCGACTTCAGTGATCTCTTCGCCGTCGCCTGCGCCCAGGGTGGCAAGTGTTGGGCCGTGGGCTCATTCGACCTCGGCGGGTCCTTGGAGACCCTGGCCGAAATCCACGGAATTTCGTAGAGCCGGTCCCGCCCTCAGGCCTGCCCGCAGTCGTTCACGAGCAGCGGGCGGCAAGCCTTGCCGCCCGCCCGCTCAGGCCGACTTGCGGCGCTGGCGCACGATCCGCCGGCGCTCGCGCTCGGTCGTGCCGCCCCAGACTCCCTCCCGCTCGCGGTGGGCCAGGGCGTGCTCCAGGCACGCCTGCCGAACCGGGCAGACGGCGCAGACAGCCTTGGCCTCGGCCGCGTCGGCCTCGTCCTCGGTAACCGGGTAGAACGCCTCGACGTCCAACCCCCGGCAGGCGGCTTGCTTGCGCCAAGTGGCGGCGATCATGGGAAACACATCCTCGGGAAACTGAATCTGAGCAGCGGATAATGACATTCGCCCTGCTCGGAGGTCCTCTTTCGGGTCGAGCCGAACTCATCAGCTCCGAATTCGGCGAACGGAAAGTATGGCTTACGACCGTGGCGCCTGTAAAGACTTCCGCACAGGAATTGTCCCTGCTCAGCCCATCGACAGCCGCTTTGTTGTGCCGCGGAGGCCCCCCATGAGCTCAACCTGACCTTGGAGGACAGGGTCGTTGAGTCTGGTTGAACGGCGTCTCCGCCGATTCGACCCAGTGCTCGGCCGCCTCCAACGATCAGGATGCAGCCGATACAGGTCGACGGCACTCATCACAGAGCCCACGGAACACCACCTCGGCGCTCTGCACGTCGAACCCCTGGGAGGCCCGTGGCGGGACATGGAGTTCGGGAACTTCGATGGCGAGGTCCCGCACCTTGCCACAGGAGCGGCAGACCAGATGATGGTGGACCGCCTCGACGTTGGGGTCGAAGCGCGACGAGCCGGTCCCGACGTCGAGCACTGCGATCGCTCCCAGGTCAGCCAGGTCATGGAGGGTCTGATAGACGGTCTTGAGCGACACGTGGGGCATCTCCCGGCGTACTCGCTCGTAGACCCTCTCGGCCGACGGATGGTTCACATCACCTTGCAGGGCACGAAAGATGCACTGACGCTGGGCGGTGATCTTGCGCCCGTTGGCGCGGAACAGGTCGGTCAGCTCGTCGGGAGACTGCATGGCCCCGAGACCATAGTGGTCAGGTCGCCGTAATGACAATCCTTGTCGAAATCAGCCAGTCGAAATCAGCGGCCGACATGGGCGGATCGAGCCGGTGCCCTTCGCGCCTCACGGAGCGACGCTGGCCTCCGCTTCGAGCTGACGCAGGGTGAAGAGCGCCCGGAGACGGATGCCCTCGGAGGCGACGACGTCGGCACCTCCCCCTTCTCGGTCGATCACGCAGATGGCGTCCTGCACCTCGGCACCCTCGGACCGAAGGTCCTGAGCCGAGAGGACGATCTGCCCGCCCGTCGTGACGACGTCCTCCACGATGAGCAGGCGTTTTCCCGACACGTCGCCCCCCTCACAGACACGTTCGGTGCCGTACCGCTTCGGTTCCTTGCGCACGAAGAAGGCAGGCAGCCCCGTCTCGGACGAGAGCATGGTGGCGAGCGGGACGCCCCCGAGCTCCAGCCCCGCCAGGCCGTCGACGCCGTCGGGCACGAGAGGCACGAGGGCGCCGACGATGTCGGCGAGCAGGACGGGGTCCGACTCGAAACGGTACTTGTCGAAGTAATGATCCGCCGTGCGTCCCGAGCGCAGGACGAACGTGCCGGTGAGGTGCGATGCGGCATAGACGCGGGCGGCCAGCGTCACCCTGCCATTGTGGCCGCTCCTCCGCGGCGACGGGTGGCAGGGGTCAGTCGAGCTGGCCGAGTCCCCGAAGCGACCGGCCCACGCGCAGCGAACCGACGAGTCCCAAAGCGAGGCCCAGAAGCATGAGTAGACCAGCGCCGAGGAGGGTCGGCGGCAGGGTGCCCGATAGGTAGGGAACTCCGTTGCCGACGCCGTCGAGCAGCACCTGCGGTGCGCCCGAAGCCTCGGTCCCCCACCACGCTGCCATTCCGCCGAGCAGCACCGCCATGATCGACGTGAGCGCGAGGGCGAGGAAACCGAGTACGCGCAGCGTTTGCGGGGCAAGCGCGGTCTGGCGGGCCACGGCGACCGCGGCGGCGGTGGCCGCAATGACGGTGCCTACGACGACGAGACCCATCAGAACGAAGAAGGCGCTGTAGATCGTCAGACCTCCGTTGCGGTCGATGGACCCGAGGTGGTGCGCCCGGCCCACCATGGCCGCGACGAGCGCAATTGCGATCGTCACCGCTCCCACAGCCCGGACGACAGGGCGACGGATCCGTTCCCATCCACCCTGGCGGACAAGCCGGTTGAACGACGGCCCGACCAGAACGGCGGCGACCAACACCACCGCACAACCAGCAACGCCCATGGCGACGGCCGCATCGAAGCCGAAGCCAGCCAGACCGCGCGTCGCTTTGGGCGTTCCGGCTTCCCACCGGTCGGTGAACTTCCCGAAACCTCCACCGGCGATCAGGAACAGGGCCCAGCCGCACAGGACGAGGACGGATCCGTCGCGTACACGAGCCGCCGGTGACGGCGAGGAACCGAAGACGCTCATGGCGCGGGCGCGTTCGCCCAGACCGGTGCGGACCAGGTCTCGCCGGACGCGCCCCGGGACGCTACGAGGAGTCCCGTACGAGTCCTCCATGAGCGCCGTCATCTCGTCGCCGTAGCGGGTCCGCCACGCAGACGGGTACCAGCGCAGCATGCCCTCGAACGACCTGGTCGAGGCCACGCCACCGCGCGGGGTCATGTGAGGGCGCCGGGGAGCAGACCAGGCGGCACAGCGACGGGGCCGAGGCGAGCAGCCCCCTCGTCGGACAGAGCGCGCATGTCGCGTACCGCGGCCGCCAGCGCAGCCCGGCCCGTGCCGGTGATTCGATAGGGACGGCGCCGCGTGTCGGCCTCGGGGTCGAGCGGCTCCGGCTCGATGAAGCCTCCCTCCTCGAGGCGGGAGAGCGCGCCGTAGAGGGAACCGGGACCCAGTTGCACCCCCGCGAAGGTGGCGATGTCCTTGGTCAGCGCGTAGCCGTGCTTGGGGCCGCCGGCCAGGCTGGTCAAGATGAGCACGGGCGGTTCGTTGCTCCGGCCCAGGCCGCCAGCGGACCGTGATCTGCGTGCCATGCGACACACAGTACTACGTTCCACGTAATATTGCAACGTCTCACGTAGTACTAGTACCTGTGACGTAGGAGTTGTCGAAAGTCTCGAGCGTCCAGCCGAAGGCGACCCGCCGCCCGCCGGTGCAGGCGACGACGGCCCACTCGCGCGGCGACCAGGAGAAGATGGCCTCCTGCCGGTACCGGGCGGCGACCGCGCGGGCAGTCGCCTCCGACATCCCGGATACCGCCACGCCCTCGTCGCGGTATCGAGTCGCGGGGTCGATCCCCGATGCCGGCCAGGTCGAGACGGGCGCCGCCCCAAGCGTGCGGAGCTCTTCTTCGAGCGCGGCCTGGCGACGCCGGTTCGTCTCGACCCCGGGCCGCTCGTCACCCGGATCCCAGGCCGTCATGACGTGCACCGGCTCCGTGCCGGGCCACGGCCAAGGCGCCTCATTCCCCGCAGGGGCGGCTCGAACCACGAGGAACTCGCGGGGTGCGCGGCGGATCTCGACCGCGATCCTCACGTAGGAGGCCCACGGATCGTCCTCGGAGATGAGTGACACCCCGTCGGGCGATGGGCTCGGCGTCGGGGCCATCGAGGGATCGACGCTAGGCGCCGGTCGGGCCCCACGCGCTTGCAGCGCACCCGCTTCGGACCCGAACATGGCGCGCATGGCGCTGCCGCCGAATCAGGGCTCGCTCCCCGTGCTGCTCTCCCGGGCGCTGGTCGCCTTCACGATTGAGATGGACAACGAGGCCGAGCTTCGTCTGCCCCACACGACGGGCCGCCTCGGAGTAGGGCGCAGAGACAGAAGTGGCGGTGGTGGCGGTGGTGGCCGCGGGGGACGGGTGGAAACTCCGTGGCTCACGTCGTTCGCCATGTACGCCAACGGGTTGCAGTACATCGAGGAAAAAGGGACGACGGTGGCGCGGTTGGCCGAGCGGGCGCGCACGAGCCGCCTTCAGCTCGGCGGGCTCCAGCGATGGGGCTACCTGACCGTCCAGCCGCCGGCGGGCCAGCCGCTGCGGACGCCTCCGCAGCCCCAGTGCGTGGTGCGACTGACCCCCGCGGGGCGACGGGCCTGCACGGTGTGGGCCGACTTGCCCGAGGTGGTCGAAGGCCGCTGGCGTGCCCGCTTCGGCGACGATGCGGTCGAGGGCGTTCGCCGCACGCTCACCGAGCTGTTCGATCTGCTTCCCTTCGACACGCCGGCGTACCTCCCCATCGTGTTCCCCACCGCGCACGGGAAGGCTGAACCGCTTCCGCCCCGTGCGGCGGCACGGCCACGAGCAGCGGCACGAGGGGCAGCGGCACGAGGGGCGGACCTGCCCGCGCTCCTCTCGGGCGTGCTCCTGTCCTTCACGCTCGACTTCGAAGCCGAGGCCCGGATCTCGATGCCGATCGGAGCGAACACCCTGCGCGTCCTGCGGCTCGAGCCCGCGTCAGGGTCCGAGGAGGGGCGGGAGCCGGAGCCGGGATCTGAGTCGGAGACCGAGCCGGAGCCGGGTTCGGTCCGCGTGCGCGACCTCCCGCGCCTGACGGGGGTTTCCAAGGAGGCCAACGCCATGTGCACCGGCTGGCTCGAGCGCCACGGCTGCGCCGAGGTCGTCGCGGACCCTTCGGGCGCCCGCGGCAAGGTGGTCCGCCTCACGGCCAAGGGACGTGCGGCGCAGGCCAAACATCGGCGACTGCTCATGGAGACCGAGGTGGCGTGGGGCACCGCCTACGGAGCGGGTCCCCTCGAGCGCCTTCGCGCCTCGCTGGCGCCGATCGTCGGCGACGGCACGCTCCCCTCCACGCCCCTGGCCGCCGGGCTGGAGCCGTCCGAGGGCAACTGGCGCGCCTCGGTGCGCCGGCCCGCCACCTTGCCGCACTACCCCATGGTGCTGCACCGGGGCGGATACCCCGACGGGAGCTGACGCCCGGCTGATCGCCAGAGCGGGTGTGGCAGGCTGGACCGATGCACCCCTTCCGACGTGCCGACGCGCTGCGCCGACTCGCAGAAGAGGAGTTCGACGTCCTCGTGGTGGGCGGGGGCATCACCGGGGCGGGCGTGGCGCTCGATGCGGCGAGTCGCGGCCTGCGGACGGCGCTCGTCGAACAGGCTGACTTCGCCTCGGGTACCTCGTCGAAGTCTTCGAAGATGGTGCACGGCGGCCTCCGCTATCTCCAACAGCGTGAGATCCGCCTCGTGTACGAGAACCTGGCGGAGCGTCAGCGCCTGCTGCAGAACGCCCCGCACCTGGTCTCGCCGCTCCCATTCCTGATCCCCCTCTTCGGACGCGACGGTGTGGTGTCGAAGACGGTGGCGCGCTCGTACTCGTCGGCCCTGTGGATGTACGACCTCACGGGCGGTTGGCGCATCGGGCACCGGCACCGCGAGGTGGGACGTGACGAGGCGCTCGCCCACCTGCCCACGTTGTCGACGGAGCATCTTGTCGCGGGCTTCTTGTACTGGGACGCCCGTGCCGACGACGCGCGCCTCACCCTTGCCGTCCTGCGGACGGCGGCGCTCGAGTTCGGTGCCGCGGTGGCCAACTACACCAGGGTGGTGCGGCTGACGACCGAAGCCGGACGGGTCACCGGCGCCGTCGTCCGGACGAACGGGGGGCATGACGCCGGCGCGGCATGGGACGCGGCGGCGGACGTGGCGGGCGAAGACGCAGGGGATGACATCGCCATTCGGGCCCGGGTGGTCGTCAACTCAACCGGCGTCTGGGCCGACGCGATACGGGCCCTCGAGCAGGGCGCGGAATCGGCCTCCCTCCGCCCGGCCAAGGGCGTGCACGTCACCGTCCCGGCCGATCGCCTG
Source organism: uncultured Acidimicrobiaceae bacterium (assembly GCA_963767195.1). GTDB lineage: Bacteria > Actinomycetota > Acidimicrobiia > Acidimicrobiales > RAAP-2 > Bog-473. Next base: position 27,790 of record CAVYDA010000011.1, read on the forward strand.
CCTTGCGACGTGGCGGCGGTGATCCCGGTGCCCAAGGACAGGCGGTCGATCTTCGTCGTTCCGTGGCCCGGAATGGACCTCGTGTATCTGGGTACGACCGACACCGACTACGCCGGGCCTCTGGCTGATCCCGTGTGTATGCCCGAGGACGTCGACTACCTCTTGGAGGCGGCCAACAACGTGACCACCTCGCACCTCACCCGGGCGGATGTCACCGGTGTCTGGGCTGGTCTGCGCCCGTTGCTGGCGCCGCCGGCCAAGGGCGGCCACGTGTCGGAGCGAACAGCGGACCTGTCGCGCCGGCACACGGTGTCCACGTCGCCGCACGGGATGGTCACGGTCACCGGCGGCAAGCTGACGACGTACCGCAAGATGGCCCAGGACACCGTCGACGCGGCCGTGCGCGTGCTCGGCGGGTCCCCGCAACGGCGTCCATGCGTCACGAAGTCGCTGGCCCTCGTGGGTGCGACCACGAGGGCGCGGGACCCGGTCTCGCTGGCGCAACGCTTCGGTCGCCTCCTCACTCGCTACGGGACCGAAAGCGCGGCCGTGCTGGCGGTGGCGGACGGCCAGCCGGATCTGCTCGAACCGGCCGTGCCCGGGTTGCCATATACCGGGGCCGAGCTCGTCTACGCAGCACGCGAGGAGATGGCGCTCACCCTCGACGACGTACTGGCGCGGCGGACGCGGGCGGGGATCCAGCAGGCGCACGCCACCATGGCGGCCGCGCCGGCCCTGGCCCGGTTGTTGGCGCCCGAGATGGGATGGGACGAGCGCGAGGCCGCGGGCCAGGCTGCTCGCTTCGTGGCCGCCTCCCAGAAGGAGCTCCTGACGGCGGGACTCGATCTCTCGTGACGGCACCCACGCCGGTCACGCCCATCGATGCCGAGCCCGGAGAGGTCCGCGACCAGCTCGGGGCGCGCGTCATCGAGGTGCCTGACGCCTTGCTCGAGCGGATGGCAGCGAGCGGCGCCACGGTGTCCACCGACGGGGCGACCCGGGCCGAGGCCGGACGTGACTGGTGGCCGCTCGCCATCGCCTGGGCCGGCGATGGTGCGGTGCCGCAGCGCCCGGGCGCGGTCGTCCGCCCGAGCTCCGTGGCCCAGGTCTCGGCCGTCCTCGCCGCGTGCAACGAAGCGGTCGTGCCGGTCACGGCGTCCGCCGGACGCAGCGGGGTGTGCGGCGGTGCCGTCCCGGTGCACGGCGGCATCGCCCTCGACATGACCGGCCTGGACGGACTCGTCGCGCTCGACGAGACCTCGCTGCTCGCCGACGTCCGAGCCGGCACGTTCGGACCCGACCTGGAGGCAGCGCTGGGGGCGGTGGGGGGGCCGGACGAGGGCTACACGCTCGGACACTGGCCCCAGTCCATGGACCTCTCCACCGTCGGTGGCTGGCTGGCCTGCCGCGGCGCAGGGCAGTACTCGACGCGCTACGGGAAGATCGAGGACATGGTGGTGGGGTTGGAGGTGGTGTTGGCCAACGGGCGTGTGGTGCGCACCGAGGGCCTCGGCCCACGTGCTGCCACCGGACCGAACCTGACCCAACTCTTCGTGGGCAGCGAGGGCACGCTCGGCATCATCACCGAGGCGCGCCTGCGCGTCCACCCTCGACCCACGGCCCAGGAACGGCGCGCCTTCGGGTTCTCGACCTTCGCCTCGGGGCTCGAGGCCTGCCGGCGGATCCTTCGCCGCGGGGCCACGCCGGCCGTACTCCGCCTCTACGACCGCACGGAGTCGGCTCGCAACTTCGAGCAGCCCGACACGAACGTCCTCGTCGTCCTCGACGAGGCGGACCCGGTCGTCCTCGGAGCGACGATGGCCGTGGTGGACGACGAGTGCGGGCCGACGTCGCGTTCAGGCGCGGCATTGCTCGACGTGGATTTCGTCGAGCGCTGGCTCGGCCACCGCAACGACGTGTCAGCCCTGGCGCCGCTGTGGCGGAGCGGCGTCGTGGTGGACACGGCCGAAATCTCGGGGCCGTGGGCGGCGCTGCCCACGCTCTTCGACGAGGTGGTGCGAGCGCTCGAGGGTCTGGAGGGCACGCTGGTCGCGTCGGCCCACCAGTCGCACGCCTACAGCGACGGGGCTTGCCTCTACTTCACTTTCGCCGGGCGCGGTCCCGAGGGTGACGCGGCGTGGCGCGAGCGGTACTACCGGCGGGCCTGGGACACGGTGACGGAGACGACCATGGCGCACGGTGCCGCAATCAGCCACCACCACGGGATCGGGCTAAACCGGTCCCGCTTCATGCCACAAGCCCTCGGCGAGGGGTTCGCCGTGCTCCGCGTTCTGAAGCAGGCGCTGGACCCCGGCGGAATCCTCAACCCATCGAAGTTCTTCCTGCCCTCGCCTTTCGGGGACTCCCCTTGGTCGTGAGCGGCGGAGGCGGGAGCGTCCTGGTCGTCGACGTGGGAACGTCAGGGGTGCGCGCGGCGATCGTGCGCCCCGACGCCTCCGTCGAGCACGTGCACCACGAGCCCGTGCTCCCCCAGTCGCCGGAACCGAGCCTGGTCGAGTTCGACGCCGCGGTCATGGCGGGCGCCGCGCTCGAGGTGGCTCACGCCGCGCTGGCCGAGGGCGGGCCGGTCGCGGCGGTCGGCGTCGCCAACCAGCGGGCGTCGACCATCGTGTGGGAACGGGCCACCGGGCGCCCCGTGGCGCCGGGCGTCGGCTGGCAGGACCTGCGCACGGTCGTCCGCTGCCTGGAGCTGCAGGCCGAGGGGATTCGCGTCGCCCCCAACGCCTCAGCCACCAAGCTGGAGTGGATCCTCGACCAGGTCGACCCCGAGCGGAAGCGCGCCGAGCGCGGCGAGCTCTGCTTCGGGACGGTCGACGCCTGGCTCGCCTGGACGCTCTCAGGCGGTGCGCTCCACGTGACCGATGCCACCAACGCAGGAGTGACGCTCCTCGTCGACCCGTCGACGATCGACTGGGACGGCGACTTGCTCGAACGGTTGAGGATCCCCCCCGCCATGATGCCGCGCATCGTCGACACCGCCGGCGACCTCGGGCCGGCGTCCGCCCTACCCGGAGCGCCACCCATCTGCGCCCTGGTCGGTGACCAGCAGGCCTCGCTCGTCGGACAGGGCTGCACGCGGCCGGGCCTGGCCAAGGCGACGTTCGGGACCGGCGGCATGCTCGACCAGTGCACCGGCTCCGGCACGGACGCCGCGCCCGTCAGCTCGGGGCGGGGCGGGGCGGGGACGTTCCCGATCGCCGCCTTCCGGGTCGGCGGTCGGACCACCTGGGGGGTGGAGGCCGTGATGCTGTCGGCCGGGTCGTGCGTCGAGTGGCTCCGCGATGGCCTCGGCATACTGGCCAGCGCGGAGGAGTCCGAGGCGGTGGCCGCAGGGTGCGAGTCGTCGGGGGACGTCTGGTTCGTCCCTGCCTTTCTCGGCCTGGGCACTCCGGTGTGGGACTTCGGGGCGCGCGGCACGCTGGTCGGCTTGACCCGCGGCACCGCACGGCCCGAGATCGTGCGGGCGGTGCTCGAGGGCGTCGCCCACCGTGGCGCGGATCTGCTCGAGGCCGCGGAGACCGACAGCGGCTACCCCATTGAGTCGTTGCGCGTCGACGGTGGCATGTCGGCCAACAAGGTGTTCGTGACGGCATTGGCCGAAGCCATCGGCCGCCCGGTCGAGGTCTCTCCGGTCGTGGAGGCCACCACGCTCGGGGCCGGACTACTGGCCGGCCTCGCCGTGGGCACCTACGGGTCGACGGACGAACTGGCGCAGACCTTCACGCCGCGCCGCACGGTCGAACCGGGCGCCGGCGCACCTGTCCGAAGCGCCGCCCGCGAGCGGTGGTTGGCGGCGCGGGCCAAGGCCGAAGGGACGATCCCGGAGTTCTCAGGGATCTCCTTCTGATCCCCTTCGGGCTCTATCTCTTCGAAGGAGCGTGACGGGGACGGCGCCGACGCCAGCGTGCCGCGACCAACAGGGTGGCCCCGACGACCGCGGCGAGGACGGCGGCCATCCACTCCTGGGACAAGAGCGCGCCGGTAAAGGCGATCACGGACGCCACCGGCGTGGCCGGCGTCGTCGGGACGGTCGGAGGACTGGTCGTCGTCGGGGTGCTCGGCGCGGCTGACGCCGGAGTGCTGGTGGTGTCCGTCGGACAGGTCGTGGCCGCCGACGGACCGCAGGTCGGCCCGCTCCACGTAGCCGTGTTGGCGATCGACTCTCCCGTGTGCGACGCGTCGACCGTCACCGCGAAGGTGAGGTGGTAGGAGACCCCGGCGACCACGCCCGCCGGGATGGTCCAGGTGATCGTCGATCCCTTCAGCACCACGGCGCAGGCCGGCGGGCCGCCCGTACACGTCGGCGTTCCTGATACCAAGGTGGTGCCCGGCGGTGGCGCGTCGGTCACGACGACGGGCTGAGTCGTCGTCGCCGACCCGACGTTGGCCACTTTGATCGTATAGACGATCGGAGTCGAGGACCCGGCCACGACACCGCCCGCGGGGCTGGCCGATTTGACGACGCTGACATCTGTCTCCTCGATGGTGACGGGGTTCGACGGCGCCGACGTCATGCCACCCGCCGGTGAGGTGCCCGCTGCCGTCGCCGTGTCCGCGATCGTGCCGTGGGCGAGGTCCGCTTCGGTGACCGCATAGGTGCCGGTGAACGTGGCTGTTTGGCCGGGCACCAGAGTCGTCGACGTGCCCGAGCAGGTCCCGCTCGGATTGGACAGGCTCTGGCACGTGGGGGTGACGGCGCCCGCCGGAGCGGCGGGATGGTCGGTGACGCCCACGTCGGTCAGGGTCACGTTGCCGGTGTTCATCTCGGTGAAGGTGTAAGTGATCGTCTCGCCGGCCATCGACACCGTGGTGGGGCTCGCCGACTTGGTCACCGTGAGCGACGGTGACTGGGTCACGTCGATCGTGACGGAATTCGAGGTGTTCGTGACGACGGGCCCACCGGAAGCAGGCGTCCCACTGGCCGTCGACGTGTCGGCGATGGTGCCATGGTCGATGTCGGCCTGGGTCACGGAGTAGGTCGCGGTGAAGGCGGCGACCTGTCCGGGCGCCAAGGTGGTGGTGGCACCCGAGCAGGTGCCAGTGGGCGAGCTCAGGGTCTGGCAAGTGGGGCTGACCCCGCCGGCCGGGCTCACCGGGTTGTCCGTCACGCCCACGTTGTCGAGGGTCTCGTTCCCGGAATTTCTCACGGTGAAGATGTAGAGGATGGCCTCGCCGGCCGTGGTGACGGTCGCGGGGCTGGCGGACTTTGCGATGGTGACGGACGGCGCGTTCGGTGCGTCGATGACCACCGTGTTGGAGCCCCCCGTTGCGTCGGGTCCGGTGGGCGGCGTCCCTGTGGCCTCGGACGTATCGACGATCGTGCCGTGGTCGATGTCGGCCAGGGCCACCACGTAGTTGCCGGTGAAGACGGCCGTCTGGCCCGGCAAGAGCGTGGTCGTCGCCCCTGAACAGGTGCCGTCCGGATTCGTCAGGAATTGGCAGGTCGGGGTGACCCCGCCGGCGGGTGCGGTGGGCATGTCGGTGACGCCCACGTCGGTGAGGGTCACGTTCCCGGTATTGGTGACGGTGAAGGTGTAGGTGATCGTCTGCCCGGATTTCGTCACGATGCTCGTATCGGCCGACTTGACGACGGTGAGCGAAGGCGACTGGGTCACCATGACGGTGACCGTGCCCGAGGTGTCGCTCACCGTGCCACTCGTCGGGGTCGTGCCCTGGGTGGTGGCGTGGTCGACGATCGACCCGTGGTCGACGTCGGCCTGGGTCACGGTGTATGTGCCGGTGAAGATGGCCGTCTGCCCCGGCACGAGCGTCGTCGTCGTCCCCGAGCACGTGCCCGCCGGACTCGAGAGGCTCTGACAGGTGGGCGTGACGCCAGTGGCAGGAGCGGTCGGCACGTCGGTCACGCTCACGCCGGTGAGGGTCGAGTTCCCGGTGTTCTCGACCGTGAAGGTGTAGGTCACGCTCTGGCCGGCCGCGTCCACCGTCGTCGGTGACGCCGTCTTGGCGATGGAGAGCGAGGGCGACTGGGTCACCATGACGATGACGGGGTTGGAGCCAGCTGTCACCGTGCCGCCCGAGGGCGAGGTGCCGGCGGCGGTCGCCGTGTCGGCGACCGAGCCGTGGTCGATGTCGGCCTGGGTCACCGTATAGGTGCCGGCGAAGACTGCGCTCTGGCCCGGGAGGAGGGTGGTCGTGGCCCCCGAGCAGGTGCCCGCGGGCGAGCTCAGGCTCTGGCAGGTGGCGGTGACCACGCCGGCGGGCGCGGTCGGGACGTCGGCCACCGCGACGCCGGTGAGGGTGACATTGCCCGTGTTGGTGACGGTGAAGGTGTAGTCGATCGCCTGGCCGGCTGCAGTCACGGTCGTCGGGTCAGCCGCCTTGGAGATGGAGAGCGAGGGCGACTGGGTCACATCGACCGTGACCGTCTCGGAAGTCGCGTTCGCCGTGCCGCCCGAAGGAGTCGTGCCGCGGGTCGTGGCGTGGTCGGCGACCGAACCGTGGTCGACGTCGGCCTGCGTCACCGTGTAGGTGCCGGTGAAGATGGCGGTCTGGCCCGGGAGGAGTGTGGTCGTGGCCCCCGAGCACGTGGCCGCTGGACTCGAGAGACTCTCGCAGGTGGCGGTGACCACGCCGGCGGGCGCGGTCGGGACGTCGGCCACCGCGACGCCGGTGAGGGTGACATTGCCCGTGTTGGTGACGGTGAAGGTGTAGTTGACCGCCTGGCCGGCTGCAGTCACGGTCGTCGGGTCAGCCGCCTTGGAGATGGAGAGCGACCCGGATTGGGTCACGTCGACCGTCACCGGGTTGGAGGGTGCGGTGACCGGCGTGTCAGACGGAGACGTGCCGTCGGCCGCGGCGACGTCCGCGATGGAACCGTGGTCGACGTCGGCTTGGCTCACCGTATAAGTGCCGGTGAAGACCGCGCTCTGGCCCGGCACCAAGGTCGTCGTCGCGCCCGAGCACGTGCCTGCGGGCGAGCTCAGGGTCAGACACGTCGCGGTGACCCCGCCAGCGGGGGGAGTCGGCATATCGCTCACCCCCACAGCCGTCAGCGTGAGGTTGCCGGTATTGGTGACCGTGAAGGTGTAATCGATCGCCTCTCCCGCTGCGGTCACAGTCGTCGGATTCGCCGACTTGAAGATGGAGAGCGACGGCGACTGGGTGGCGATGACCGTGACGATGTTGGAGGTGTTGGTCACTGAGCCGGTCGGAGAGGTCCCCTGGGTCGTGGCGTGGTCGACGATGGAGCCGTGGTCGACGTCGGCCTGCGTCACGGGGTAAGTGCCGGTGAAGGTGGCGCTCTGGCCGGGGACGAGGGTTGTCGTCGCGCCCGAGCAGGTGGCGGTCGGGTTCGTGCGGCCCTGGCACGTCGCGGTAACCACGCCGGCGGGAGAGGTCGGGACGTCGGTCACCCCGACGGCGCTGAGAGTCACATTGCCGGAGTTGGTGACCGTGAAGGTATAGGTCACGCTCTGGCCTGCGGCGGTGACGGCCGTCGGGTTCGCCGACTTGACGATGGCGAGCGACGGCGACTGGTTCACGTCGACGGTGACCGTGGTGGACGTACCGCTCGTCGTGCCACCTGACGGGGTGGCGCCTTGCGTCGTGGCGTGGTCCACGACGGAGCCGTGGTCGATGTCGGCCTGGGTCACCGTGTAAGTGCCTGCGAACGTGGCGATCTGGCCCGGTACGAGGGTCGTGGTCGCCCCCGAACACGTGCCGGCCGGGTTCGTCAGGCCCTGGCACGTCGCGGTAACCACGCCCGCGGGCGCCGTCGGCACGTCGGTCACGCCGACCTCGGTGAGGGTCACGTTGCCGGTGTTGGTGGCCGTGAAGGTGTAGGTGACGTTCTCACCGGCGGTCGTCACCGTCGTGGGCGACGCCGACTTCGTGACGGAGATGGAGGGGGACTGGGTCACAGAAACAGTAACCGTGTTGGAGGTGTCGTTGACCGTGCCGCCAGAGGGGGTGGTGCCCTGGGTGGTGGCATGGTCCACGATCGAGTCTTGGTCGATGTCGGCCTGGGTCACCGTGTAGGTGCCAGCGAAGGTGGCGATCTGGCCCGGTACGAGGGTCGTGGTCGCCCCCGTGCAGGTGGCGGTCGGGTTCGTGAGGCCCTGGCACGTCGCGGTAACCACGCCCGCGGGCGCCGTCGGCACGTCAGTGACGCCGACCTCGGTGAGGGTCACGTTGCCGGTGTTGGTGGCCGTGAAGGTGTAGGAGACGTTCTCACCGACCGTCGTCACCGTCGTCGGGTTGGCCGATTTGGCGATGGAGAGAGTCTGGGTCTGGGCCACGTCGACTGTGACCGGGTTCGAGTTGGCGGTGACGGGCGTGTCCGAGGGGGAGGTGCCCGCGGCCACGGCGCTGTCCGCAATGGAGCCCTGGTCGATGTCGGCCTGAGTCACCGTATAGGTGCCGCTGAACGTGGCGATCTGGCCCGGCACAAGGGTCGTGGTTGCTCCCGAGCAGGTGTCGGTGGGGTTCGAGATGCCCTGGCACGTCGGGCTGACGCCGCCCGCAGGGGCGGTCGGAACGTCGGTGACCCCGACGTTGGTGAGCGTCTCGTTGCCGCTGTTGGTGACCGTGAAGGTGTAGGTGACGCTCGCACCTGCGGTCATGACGGAGGTCGGGGCCGCAGACTTGACGACGGTGAGCCCCGGGTTTTCGATCACGTCGACCGTCACGATGTCCGAGGTCGCCGTAACGTCGCGACCCGAGGGCGGGGTGCCCGTCGCCGTCGCCGAGTCGACCACGGAACCCTGGTCGACGTCGGCTTGGGTCACCGTGTAGGCGCCGCTGAAGGTGGCGATCTGTCCGGGAGCAAGGCTCGTCGTCGCGCCCGAGCAGGTGGCGACCGGATTCGAGCGGCTCTGGCACGTCGGAGTCACTCCGCCGGCCGGGCTGACCGGGTTGTCGGCCACGCCGATGTCGGTGAGGGTCACATTGCCGGTGTTGGTGACGGTGAAGGTGTAGGCGACGATCTGGCCGGCCGCGCTCACCGTCGTCGGGTTCGCAGTCTTGACGATGGAGAGCGACTCGGTCTGAGTCACGGCCACCACCACGTCACGGTTGGAGGTCGCGGTCACCGGAGGACCCGAAGGTGGGGTGCCCGTGGCCGTGGCCCGGTCCACGATCTTGCCGTGATCGATATCGGTCTGGGTCACGGTGTAGGTGCCGGTGAAGAGCGCGATCTGGCCCGGGATCAAGGTCGTCGTCGCGCCCGTGCACGTGCCGATCGGGTCGGCCAGGCTCTGGCACGTTGCGGTCACGCCTCCGGCGGGCGGCGTGGGATCGTCGGTCACACCGACGTCGTTGAGGGTCACGTTGCTGGTGTTGGTGACGGTGAAGGTGTAGGTGACGACCTGGCCGGCCCCCGTCACCGTGGTGGGGGCCGCGGTCTTGTCGATGGCGATGGAGGCCGACTGGGTCGCGGTGACCGTGACGATGTTGGACGTGGCGGTGACCGCGGTTCCGGAGGGCGGCGTTCCGCTGGCGGTGGCATGGTCGACCACCGAGCCGTGGTCGACGTCGGCCTGGGTGACGGTGTAGGTGCCGGAGAAGATGGCCGTCTGGCCCGGGACCAAGGTCGTCGTCGCGCCCGCGCATGTACCCGTCGGTGTGCTGAGGCTCTGGCACGTTGCGGAAACGCCCCCGGCGGGCGGAGTCGGGACGTCGGTGACTCCCACCGAGGTCAGCGTCAGGTTGCCGGTGTTCGTGACCGTGAAGGTGTAGGTCACGCTCTGGCCCGCGGCGGTGACGGTCGTCGGAGTCGCCGCCTTGGCGATGGAGATGGACGGCGACGGCGTCACAGTGACCGTGACCGTGTTGGACGTGGCTGTCACGGGCGTGTCCGAGGGAGTGGTGCCCGCGGCCACGGCGTGATCGACGATGGAGCCGTGGTCGACGTCGGCCTGGGACACCGTGTACGTGCCCGTGAACGTCGCGATCTGGCCCGGCAACAGCGCCGTGGTAGCTCCCGAGCAGGATGCAGTCGGGTTCGAAAGGCCTTGGCACGTGGCGGTGACCCCGCCCGCGGGTGCAGTCGGGAAGTCGGTGACGCCTAAGCCACTGACGGTCACGTTCCCGGTATTGGTGGCCGTGAAAGCGTAGTTGACCAGCTGACCAGCGGCGGTAATGGTCGTCGGGGTCGCGGCCTTGGTGATGGAGATGGACGGCGACTGCGTCGCCGTGACAGTCACCGTGTTAGAGGTGGCGTCGACCGTGCCGCCTGAGGGAGCCGTGCCGTGGGTCGTGGCGTGGTCGATGATGGAGCCGTGGTTGATGTCGGCCTGGGTCACGACGTAGGTGCCGGTGAACGTGGCCATCTGGCCCGGCAACAAGGTGGTCGTTGCTCCCGAGCACGTGGCGGGCGGGTTCGTCAGGCTCTGACAGGTCGCGGTCACCACACCTGCAGGCGACGTCGGGACGTCCGTCACCCCCACCGCGCTCAGGGTCACGTTGCCGGTGTTGATGACGTGGAAGGTGTAGGTCACGCTCTGGCCGACGGCAGACACCGTGGTCGGGGTGGCCGATTTGGCGATGGTGAGCGACGGGGACGGCGTCGCGGTCACCGTGACCGTGTTGGACATGGCGCTTGTCGTGCCGCCCGACGGGGGGGTGCCTTGGGTCGTGGCGTGGTCGACGATCGAGCCGTGGTTGATGTCGGCCTGGGTCACGACGTAGGTGCCGGTGAAGACCGCTGCCTGGCCGGGAGCCAGGGCGGTGGTCGCCCCCGAGCATGTGGCCGACGGGTTCGTCAAGCTCTGGCAGGTCGGGCCCGTGGTGAGCGCACCCGCCGGAGGCTGGGGGTTGTCCGTCACACCGACGCCCGTGAGGTTGACGTTGCCCGTGTTGGTCACGTCAAAGGTGTATGTGATCGTCTCCCCGGCGTGGGTCAGAGTCGTCGGGCTGGCCATCTTGACGATGGAGAGCGAGGGCGACTGGGTCACGTTGACCGTGACAATGTTGGAGGTGGCGTTGACCGTGCCGCCCGAGGGGGTCGTGCCCTGGGTCGTGGCGTGGTCGACGATCGAACCGTGATTGATGTCGGCCTGGGTCACCATGTAGGTACCGGTGAAGAGCGCGGTCTGCCCCGGAACCAGCGTCGTGGTCCCCCCCGAACACGTGGCTGTCGGGTTCGTCAGGCTCTGGCACGTCGCGGTGACCCCGCCGGCGGGCGTGGTCGGGACGTCGGTGACTCCGACCGAGGTAAGCGTCAGGTTGCCCGTGTTGATGACGGTGAAGGTGTAGTTGACCGGCTGGCCCGCGGCGGTGACGGTGGTCGGGATGGCCGTCTTGGCGATGGAGAGCTGGGGCGTCTGGGTCACGATGACGGTGACCGGAGTGGAGGTGGCGTTGACCGTGCCGCCCGAGGGGGTCGTGCCCTGGGTCGTGGCGTGGTCGACGATCGAACCGTGATTGATGTCGGCCTGGGTCACCATGTAGGTACCGGTGAAGAGCGCCGTCTGGCCGGGCTGCAAGGTGGTAGTCGCCCCCGAGCACGTGCCCGACGGGCCGCTGAGGCTCTCACACGTCGCGGTGACCCCGCCGGCGGGAGCGGTCGGGACGTCGGTGACTCCGACCGAGGTAAGGGTCAGGTTGCCGGTGTTGGTCACCGAGAACGTGTAATCCACGCTCTGGCCCGCCGCGGTGACGGTGGTCGGGATGGCTGTTTTGGCGATGGAGAGCTGGGGCGTCTGGGTCACGATGACCGTGACCGGAGTGGATGCGGCGTTGACCGTCCCGCCCGAGGGGGTGGTGCCCTGGGTCGTGGCATGGTCGACGATCGAACCGTGATCGACGTCGGCCTGGGTCACTACATATCTTCCGGTGAAGATGGCCGACTGCCCCGGCTGCAAGGTGGTAGTTGCCCCCGAGCACGTGCCCGACGGGCCGCTGAGGCTCTCACACGTCGCGGTGACCCCGCCGGCGGGCGCGGTCGGGACGTCGGTGACTCCGACCGAGGTAAGGGTCAGGTTGCCGGTGTTGGTCACCGAGAACGTGTAATCCACGCTCTGGCCCGCCGCGGTGACCGTGGTCGGGATGGCTGTTTTGGCGATGGAGAGCTGGGGCGACTGGGTCACGATGACCGTGACCTCGCTCGATGTGGCCGTCACCGGCGTGTTCGAGGGCGAGGTGCCGGCGGCGACGGCCGTGTCCTGGATCCTGCCGTGGTTTATGTCGGCTTGCGTCACCTCATAGGTGCCGGTGAAGAGGGCCGTCTGGCCCGGCACGAGCGGAGCCGTCGCGCCTGAGCACGAGCCGGCGGGAGAGGTCAGGACCACGCATGTCGTGGTGACACCGCCGGCTGGACTCACCGGCACATCGGTGACCCCGACTCCGGTAACCGTCACGTTCCCCGTATTGGTGACCGAGAACGTGTAGGCCACGTGCTGGCCCGCCGCGGTGACCGTGGTCGGGTTGGCCGACTTGGCGATGGAAAGCGTCGGTGACTGGGCCGCGGTGACCGTGACGGTGTTGGAGGTGGCGCTCACCGGGCCGCTCGAGGGGGTAGTCCCCTCTGTCGTGGCGTGGTCGACGATGGAGCCGTGGTCGAGGTCGACCTGGGTCACGACATAGGTCCCGGTGAATGTTGCGAGCTGTCCGGGTGCGAGGGTGGTCGTCGGGCCTGAGCACGAGCCTGCCGGTGAGCTCAGAGACTGGCATGTAGGGCTGACGCCGCCCGCGGGCGCCGTCGGGACGTCGGTGACCCCGACACCCGTCAGAGTCACGTTCCCCGTGTTCGTGACCACGAAGGTGTAGATCAACCTCTGCCCCGCGGCGGTGACAGTTGTCGGACTGGCCGCCTTCGTGATCTCGATCCCGGGTGATTGGATATCGCTCACAGTGACCGTGTTGGAGAGGTCGGTGACCGGGGGTCCCGACGGCGGGGTGCCCGCCGCCGTGGCATTGTCCACGACGGAGCCGTGGTCGAAGTCGGCCTGGGTCACGGCGTAGGTGCCCGTGAAGCTCGCCCGCTGGCCGGGCAGCAGGGTCGTCGAGTTGCCCGAACAGGTGCCCGCCGGGTTGGACAGATCCTGACAGGTCGGGCCGGTCGTCAGAACGCCGGCCGGCGGCGTCGGATGGTCCGTCACGTTCACATTGTTCAGCGTGACGTTCCCCGTGTTCGTCACCAGGAAGGTGTACGTGATGGTCTCGCCGGACCTCGTGAGGACGTTCGGGAATGCCGCCTTCACGATGGAGATTGAAGGTGACGCGGTCGGCCGTCACCGAGGCGGTCGCGGTCGCCGAGACCTGCGTTCCCGACGGCGCGTTGCCGGAGGCGGTCGCCGAGTCGGCGACCGAGCCGTGGTTCATGTCCGCTTCGGACACCGTGTAGGTCGCGGTGAAGTGTGCCGTCTGGCCGGCGGCCAGGGTGGGGACGGTGGAGCCGGAGCACGTGCCGGGCGGGTTGCTCAGGCTCACGCAGGTGGGCCCACTGGTGAGCGGCCCGGCCGGTGGGGTCTGGGTGTCGGCGACCGTCACGTTGGTCAGGGGCACCGGCCCGGTGTTGGTCACGGCATAGGAGTAGGTGATCGTCTGGCCGGCCGCCGTGACGCTGGTCGGACTCGGAGTCTTGGTCACCGCAATGGACGCGGGCGTGTTGGTGAAGGTGCAGACCAGAGAGGCTCCGGCGCTCCGGGTGGTGGGGGCCGGGAACGGGACGTCGAAGCTCGTGCCGGTGCCACTCGAGAACGGGCTGGACCCGTTCAGGCAGGACCACTCGTCGAGTAGTTCGACAAGCTGCCGCTGGCCGCGGTCTCCGCCACGCGGTAGGTCGTCCCGGGAATGCCGACGATGGGACCGGCGACCGAGCCAGGGGAAGTCTGGACGCCGGTCGACGAGCCGCGTCGTGGTGCCGGTGTTCCCGCTCGTCACTCCCCCGCCGGTGATCGTCATCGTGAACTGGTCGGTCGGCGCCACCCGGCCGACGATGTTCTTCTGGACCTCGAGCGAGCCGTTGAAGGTGCAGCTCGCCAGGTCGGTCGGTGTACCGGAGATCCCGGTCATCGCACCCAGGTCGGTGATGGCGCCTGTGTTCGGGTTGATCCGCAGGAGCTCCTTCTGGACCGTCTCCACGTACAGGCTCGAGTCGGCGGCGAAGGCGATGCCCGCGTAGTTCTCGGGCACGGCCGAGTTGATGGTGGCGAGCACCGTGAACGGAAGGGCTCCGCTCCCCGAGGTGGGCACCGGAGCGGCGACCGTGAGCAGCTTGGCCGTGTTCGACGACGAGCCGGCGAGGAGGGTCATGTTGCCCGCGCCGTCGAAGGTCAGGTCGCCGTTGGTGTACGTGAGGCCGGCCGGCGGCGTCGATGGTGCCGACCGCGGACGCGGTATGTGTCGAGGGGTTGAAGGCGAAGAGGAAGAATGTGGTGCCCGCGGAGTTCCAGCCGCCGTAGTAGTAGAAGCCGTTGGTCGGGTTGACGCCTCCGGCGATGAGCGTGTCTCACGCAGGGCCGGCCGGTTGCCCGGTGAAGTTGGTGTTCGTGCCAGCGGCGACGTTCTCGACGTGGATCGTCGTCGTGGCAGCTCCCGGCGCGACATGGTCGGCCGAGTACACGGTGAGTCCGTCGGCGGTTATTCCCAACGCGTTGACATGAGTGCTGCCCCCGCCGAGTCGTCCGGAGGGCGGCGAGCGTGTTGACCAGGGTCTGGAAGTTGAGTGCGTAGAAGTTGCCAACCGAGCGTGACGTTGTAGATCGTCGGTGCCGCGCAGCTCAGTGCCGGGTTGGCGGCCGGGGCTACGGCGGGGACGGTCCCCGTCGTGGATGTGGTGGTCCCCGTCGTGGGTGTGGTGGTCGTCGTCGTGGGTGTGGTGGTCCCCGTCGTGGCCGTGGTGGTCCCGTCGTTGACGTCGTCGTCCCCGAAGTGCCCGTCGTGGCCGCCGCCGTCCCCGCTGTGGCGCCGGCCCTCGCCGACAGCCCGGACAACTCCGAGACGGCGGGGAGCGCCACGGTCATCAGCCCCGCCGCGGCCATAACCGCAACAGGGACACGAAGCCGTCGTCGACTTGTCGTCATTCTCTGGTGCCTCGCAACCCAGGACGGTCACCACCAGAGTGACTGACGCAACGGGGGCTGTGCTCTTACTAGGAGTCTAACGAAACCTCACATATCAGTTGTTGAATGACAGGACCGAACGTCACAACGGCTTGGTGCCCATCGCGCGTTTGGTGCGATGCGCCCGGCTACGAGCTCCCGATTCTGTGCTTCATTCGAGGTGCACCGACCAGCGGTGAGGTATTCGGACTAGAGGGGATGAACGGGACGAAGCCGCTCACTCAGGCACGGAACGAGGGTTGATGGCGAACGGGGCGAACGGGGCGAACGGCAGGACGATCCCGAAGCTCTGAGGGATCTCCTTCTGATCCGCTTCGGGCTCTACCGCTTCGAGGCAGCGTGGCGAGGACGGCGCCGACGCCAGCGTGCCGCGACCAACAGGCTGGCCCCGACGACCGCGGCGAGCACGGCCGCCATCCACTCCTGGGTCAAGAGCGCGCCCGTGAACGCGACCACGGAAGCCACCGGCGTCGCCGGCGTTGTCGGGACGGTCGGCGGGGTCGGCGTAAGCGGTGTGGGAGACACCGGTGTGCTGGTCGTGTTCGTCGGGCAGGTGGTCGCCGCCGACGTGCCGCAGCTCGGCCCGCTCCACGTGGCCGTGTTGGTAACGGTCCCGCTCGTCTGTGATTGGTTGGCGGTCACCGAGAAGGTGAGCGTGTACGAGACCATTGGGGGCACGCCGATCGGGATCGTCCACGTGATCGTCGAGCCCGTGAGCACTACGGCGCACGCCGGCGGACCGCCGGTACACGCCGGCGATCCCGAGACCAAGGTGGTGCCCGGCGGTGGCCCGTCGGTCACGACGACGGGCTTGGTCGTCACCGCCGTTCCGACGTTGGCCACCTTCACCGTGTAGACGATCGGAGTCGAGGACCCGGCCACGACACCACCCGAGGGGCTGGCCGACTTGTTCACCGTGACATCTGTCTCTTCGATGGTGACCGGGTTCGACGGCGGCGACGTCGTGCTACTCGACGACGAGGTCCCCTGCGCCGTCGCCGTGTCCTCGATTGAGCCGTCCGCGAGGTCCGCCGCCGTCACCGTGCCGGTACCGGCGAACATGGCCGTCTGCCCAGGCGCCAGCGTCGTCGACGCCCCCGAGCAGGTCCCGGCCGGGGAACTGAGGCTCCGGCACGTGGCGATGACCGGGAGGGCGGGAGCCCTGGGATGGTCGGTGACGATGACGTCGGTGAGGGTGACGTTGCCGGTGTTGACGACCGTGAAGGTGTAGTCGATGATCTGCCCGACCATCGACACCGTGGTGGGGTTACCCGACTTGGCGACCGACAGCGCCGCGGTCTGGGTCACATCGATCGTGACGTCATTCGAGTCGCCGCTGACCGTCTGGTCCTGAGGAGTGGTCCCTTCGGCGGTCGCCGTGTCGGAGATGGAGCCGTGGTCGACATCGGCCTGGGTAACGGCGTAGGTCGCGGTGAAGACCGCCGTCTCGCCGGGTGCCAAGCTGGTGGTGTCGCCCTCACACGTGCCGGGAGGCACGCTGACGCTATGGCAGGTCGGGCTGACTCCGCCGGCCGGGCTCACCGGGTTGTCCGTCACGCCCACGGCGTGGAGGTCTTCGTTCCCGGTGTTGGTCACGGTGAAGGTGTAGGTGATGGCTTCCCCCGCGGCCGTCACTGTCGTCAGGTTGGCCTCTTTCTCGATCGCCACGGAGGGTGAGTCGGGGGCGTTGATGGTTAGCGTGTTGGAACCCGCGCTCACGACCGGTCCGCTCGGCGGCGTCCCGTTGGCGGTCGAGGTGTCGACGATCGAACCGTTGTCGATGTCATCATCCGTGACGGTGTAGGCGCCCGTAAAGGTCGCGACCTGGCCCGGCGCGAGCGTCGTGGTCGCGCCCGAGCAGTCTCCCGTCGGGTTCGTCAGGCCCTGGCATGTGGCGGTGACGACGCCGGCCGGTGCGGTCGGCACGTCCACGACTCCCACCCCGGTGAGGGTCACGTTCCCGGTGTTGGCGACGGTGAAGGTGTAGTTCACGATCTGCCCGGCGGCGGTGACGACCGTCTTGTCCGCCGACTTGACGTTGGTGAGCGACGGAGTCTGAGTCACGATGACAGTGACGATGTTCGAGGTGTTGGTCACCGTGCCGCCCGTCGGTGTCGTTCCCTGGGTCGTGGCCGAGTCGACGATGGAGCCGTTGTCGATATCGGCCTGCGTCACGGTGTAGGTCGCGGTAAAGACGGCGGTCTCGCCCGGCAACAGGCTGGTCGAGTTGCCCGAGCACGTGCCCGAGGGGTTGACCAAGGTCTGGCAGACGGGGGTGGCACCCCCGGCCGGGGCTGTCGGAACGTCGGTCACACTGACGTCGGTGATTGTCGAGTTCCCCGTGTTCTCGACCGTGAAGGTGTAGGTCACGGTCTGGCCGGCCGCGTCCACCGTCGAGGGAGACGCCGTTTTGGCGATCGACAGCGACGGTGACTCGGTCACGTCGACCGTGACGGGGCTGGAATCGGCGCTGATCGTGCCGCCAGAGGGAGGAGTGCCCGCGGCCATCGCCGTGTCGGCGATAGAGCCGTGGTCGATGTCAGCCTGGGTCACGGTGTAGTTGCCGGTGAAGACCGCGGTCTGCCCGGGGACGAGCGTGGTGGTCATCCCCGAGCAGGTATCGGTCGGGGTGCTGAGGCTCTGGCAGGTGGCCGTCACAACGCCGGCAGGTGCGGTCGGGAGGTCGGTGACGCCCACACCAGTGATCGTCGCGTTCCCGGTGTTGGTGACCGTGAACGTGTAAGCGACGGTCTGGTTGGCGGCGGTGACGGTCGTGGGGTTCGCGGCCTTGGAAATGGACAGCGAGGGTGCCTGGGTCACGTCGACGGTGACGGTGTTAGACGTGGCGGTCGGGGTGCCGCCCGAGGGGGTGGTGCCCTGGGTCGTGGCGAGGTCGACGATGGACCCGTTGTCGATGTCGGCCTGCGTCACCGGATAGGTACCGGTGAAGATCGCGACCTGGCCCGGCTCGAGCGTCGTCGTGGCCCCCGAGCACGTTCCTCCGGGACTCGTCAAGCTCTGGCAGGTGACGGTGACAGCCCCGGCCGGCGCAGTCGGCACGTCGGTGACGCCCACGCTGGTGAGCGTCAAGTTCCCTGTGTTGGTGACCGTGTAGGTGTAGTCGACCGTCTGGCCGGCCGACGTGATCGTCGTCGGGTTGGCCGACTTGGCGATAGAGAGCGATCCTGATTGGGTCACGTCCACGGTGACGGGGTTGGAATCGGCGGTGACCGAGGTGTCCGAGGGCGTCGTCCCCGCGGCCACGGCGCTGTCGGCGATAGAGCCGTGGTCGATGTCAGCCTGAGTCACGGTGTACGTGCCGGTGAAGATGGCCGTCTGGCCCGGTTCGAGCGTGGTCGCGGCCCCCGAACACGTGCCCGTCGGACTGGAAAGGCTCACGCAGGTGGCGATGACGAGGCCGGCCGGCGCGGTCGGCACGTCGTTGACACCCACGTCCGTGAGCGTCAAGTTCCCCGTGTTGGTGACGGTGAACGTGTAGGTCACGCTCTGGTTCGCCGCGTTCACGGTCGCCGGGTCGGCCGACTTGGCGATGGAGAGAGACGGTGACTGCGTCACGTCAACCGTGACCGTGTTGGAAGTGGCAGTCGACGTTCCGCCCGAGGGGGTGGTGCCCTGGGCCGTGGCGTGGTCGACCACCGAGCCGTTGTCGATATCAGCCTGAGTCACGGTGTAGGCGCCGGTGAAGGTCGCGACCTGGCCCGGGTCGAGCGTCGTGGTCGCGCCCGAGCAGGTTGCGGTCGGGTTCGTCAGGCCCTGGCACGTGGCGTCAACGATGCCGGCCGGCGCGGTCGGCACGTCGGTGACGCCCACGTCGGTGAGGTCCACGTTCCCGGTGTTCGTGACCGTAAAGGTGTACGTCACGCCCTGGTTCGCCGCGGTCACGGTCGTCGGGTTGACCGACTTGACCACGGTGAGCGAGGGTGACTGGGTCACGTCGACGGTGACCGTGTTGGAGGTGTCGCTCGCCGTGCCGCCCGAGGGGGTGGTGCCCTGGGTCGTGGCGTGGTCGACCACCGAGTCGTTGTCGATATCAGCCTGAGTCACGGTGTAGGTGCCGGTGAAGGTCGCGACCTGGCCCGGCTCGAGCGTCGTGGTCGCGCCCGAGCAGCTTGCGGTCGGGTTCGTCAGTCCCTGGCACGTGGCGTTAACGATGCCGGCCGGCGCGGTCGGCACGTCGGTGACGCCCACGTCGGTGAGGGTGACGTTTCCGGAGTTGGTGACCGTGAAGGTGTAATTGATGCCCTGGCCGGCGGCGGTGACTGTGGTCGGGGACGCCGACTTGGCGATGGCGATGGCTGGCGTTTGGGTCACGTCGACGGTGACCGAGTTAGAGATGCCGCTCGCCGTGCCGCCCGAGGGGGTAGTGCCCTGGGTCGTGGCGTGGTCGACCACCGAGTCGTTGTCGATATCAGGCTGAGTCACGGTGTAGGTGCCGGTGAAGGTCGCGACCTGGCCCGGCTCGAGCGACGTGGTCGCGCCCGAGCAGCTTGCGGTCGGGTTCGTCAGTCCCTGGCACGTGGCGTTAACGATGCCGGCCGGCGCGGTCGGAACGTCGGTAACGCCTACGTCGGTAAGGGTGACGTTGCCGGAATTGGTGACGGTGAAGGTGTAGGCCACGAGCTGGTTGGCGGCTGTGACCGTGGTGGGAGTGGCCGACTTGGCGATGGCGATGGCGGGCGCCTGGGTCACGTCTACCGTCACCGGGTTGGAGGGCTGGGTGACGGACGTGTCCGACGGAGTCGTGCCCGCGGCAACGGCGCTGTCAGCGATGGAGTCGTTGTCGATGTCAGCCTGGGTCACCGTATATATGGCGCTGAAGGTCGCGACTTGACCCGGCACCAGGGTCGTCGTCGCGCCCGAGCAGGTTGCGGTCGGGTTCGTCAGGCCCTGGCAGGTCGGACTGACCCCGCCGGCGGGCGCGGTCGGCACGTCGGTGACACCCACGTTGGTGAGTGTCTCGTTTCCACTGTTGGTCACGGTGAAGGTGTAGGTGACAGGCGTACCAGCGGTCGCCACCAAGGTGGGATCGGCCGACTTGAGGACGGAGAGCCCGGGGGACGCCATCACGTCGACCGTCACGATGTCGGAGTTCGCCGTGACGTCCCGACCCGAGGGCGGGGTGCCGGTCGCCGTCGCCGAGTCGACGATGGAGCCCTGGTCGATGTCGGCCTGGGTCACCGTGTAGGTGCCGCCGAAGGTAGCGATCTGTCCGGGGGCCAGGGTCGTAGTCGCACCCGAGCAGGTGCCGACCGGGTTCGTCAGGCCCTGGCACGTCGGAGTCACGCCGCCGGCAGGGCTGACCGGATTATCCGTCACGCCGACGTCGGTGAGGGTCACGTTCCCGGTGTTGGTGACGGTGAAGGTGTAGGCGACGGCCTGGTTCGCCGCGCTCACGGTGGTGGGGTTCGCACTCTTGACGATCGAGAGTGACTCGGTCTGGGTCACGACCACCACAACGTCACGGTCGGAGCTCGCCGTCACCGGAACGCCCGAAGGCGGTGTACCCGTGGCTGTGGCCCTATCCACGATCTTGCCGTGGTCGATGTCGGCCTGGGTCACCGTATAGCTGCCGGTGAAGAGGGCGATCTGGCCAGGCAACAAGGTCGTCGTCTCGCCCGAGCACGTGTCGCTCGGATCCGCCAGGCTCTCGCAGGTCGCGATGACGAGTCCCGCGGGTGGCGTCGGCGTATCGGTCACCCCGACGTCGGTGAGAGTCACGTTGCTGGTGCTGGTGACCGTGAAGGTGTAGGTGACGATTTGGCCGGCCGCCGTGACTGTGGTGGGCGACGCAGACTTGTCGATGGCGATCGAGGCTGATTGGGTGGCGGTCACCTTGACCGTGTTGGACGTGTTCGTGACCTGGGGTCCCGAGGGTGGCGTCCCCGTTACGGTCGCGTCGTCGACGATTTCGCCGTGGTCGACATCGGCCTGGGTCACCGTATAGGTGCCTGAGAAGACTGCCGTCTGGCGCGCCAGCAAGGTGGTGGTCGCGCCCGAGCAGGTGCCGATTGGGCTGCCGAGGGTTTGGCAAGTCGCTATCACACCGCCCGCGGGCGAGGTCGGTACGTCGGTTACTCCTACCGAGGTCAGGGTCACGTTGCCGGTGTTTTCAACGGCGAAGGTGTAGGTCACGCTCTGGCCGGCGGCCGTCACCGTGGTGGGGGTTGCCGCCTTGGAGATGGAGAGCGACGGCGAGGGCGTCGCGGTCACGGTCACCGTGTTGGAGGTGGCGTTGACCGTGCCGCTCGACGGTGTCGTGCCCTGGGTCGTGGCGTGATCGACGATCGACCCGTTGTCGACATCGGCTTGGGTCACCACGTAGGTACCGCTGAAATTGGCGATCTGTCCTGGGGCCAGGGTCGTAGTCGCACCCGAACAGGTGCCGATCGGGTTCGACAGGCTCTGGCACGTGGCGGTGAACCCACCGGCGGGCGCTGTCGGCACGTCGGTGACGTGGACGCCGGTCAGGGTCACGTTGCCGGTGTTGGTAGCAGTGAGCGTGTAGGTCACGCTCTGGCCAGCCGCCGTCACCGTGTCGGGGGTGGCCGACTTGGCGATGGTGATGGACGGCGACTGCGTCGCGGTCACCGTCACCGTGTTGGAGGTGGCGTCGACGGTCCCGCTCGATGGGGTCGTGCCCTGAGTGGTCGCGTGGTCGACGATGGTGCCATGGTTGATGTCGGCCTCGGTCACGACATAGACACCGGTGAACGTGGCCATCTGGCCCGGCAGGAGTGTCGTGGTGGCGCCCGAGCACGAGCCGGTGGGCGAGCTGAGGCTCTGGCACGTGGCGGTGACCACGCCGGCGGGCGATGTCGGGACGTCGGTCACTCCCACAGAGCTCAGCGTGACGTTGCCGGTGTTGATGACAGTGAAGGTGTAGGTCACGTCCTGACCTGCGGCCGTCACCGTGGTGGGGGTGGCGGACTTGGAGATCGAGAGCGTGGGCGATGGCGTCGCGGTCACCGTCACTGTGTTGGAGGTTCCATCCACCGTGCCGCCCGCGGGGGGAGTACCCGTGGCGGTCGCGTGGTCGACGACCGACCCGTGGTCGACGTCGGTCTGGCTCACTACGTAGGTGCCGGTGAAGACGGCTATCTGGCCGGGTGCCAAGGGGGTGGTCGCGCCCGAGCAGGTACCGATCGGGTTGGACAGACTCTGACAAGTCGGCCCCGTGGTCAGAGCTCCGGCGGGAGTTTGGGGATCGTCGGTCACGCCGACGCCCGTGAGGTTGACGTTGCCCGAGTTGGTCACGTCGAAGGTGTAGGTGATCGTGTCTCCGGCGTGCGTCAGCGTCATCGGGCTCGCCGACTTGACGATGGTGAGCGCGGGCGACTGTGTCACCGTGACGGTGACCGGAGTCGACGTGGCATTGACCGTGCCGCTCGTCGGAGTGGTGCCCTGGGTCGTGGCGTGATCGACGATGGTGCCGTGATTGACGTCGGCCTGGGTCACCACGTAGGTGCCGCGGAACAGGGCGGTCTGGCCCGGTACCAAAGTGGTAGTGGCGCCCGAGCAGTCACCGGCTGGACTGCTGAGGCTCTCACACGTCGCGGTGACCACGCCGGCGGGTGCGGTCGGAACGTCGGTGACGCCGACGGAGGTGAGCGTGAGGTTGCCGTTGTTGGTCACCGAGAACGTGTAGGCCACGCTCTGGCCGGCAGCGGTGACGGTGGTCGGGTTGGCCGACTTGGAGATGGCGAGCGACGGCAACGGTGTCACCGTGACGGTGACCGGAGTCGACGTGGCGTTGACCGTGCCGCTGGTCGGAGTGGTTCCCTGCGTGGTGGCGTGGTCGACGATGGTGCCGTGATTGACGTCGGCCTGGGTCACCACGTAGGTGCCAGTGAAGAGGGCGGTCTGGCCCGGTACCAAAGTGGTGGTGGCGCCCGAGCAGTCACCGGCTGGACTGCTGAGGCTCTCACACGTCGCGGTGACCACGCCGGCGGGGGCGTTCGGGACGTCGGTGACGCCGACGGAGGTGAGCGTCAGGTTGCCGTTGTTGGTCACCGAGAACGTGTAGGCCACGCTCTGGCCGGCAGCGGTGACGGTGGTCGGGTTGGCCGACTTGGAGATGGCGAGCGAGGGAGAGGGTGTCACGTTGACCGTGACCGTGTTGGAGGTGGCGTTGACCGTGCTGCTGGTCGGAGTGGTTCCCTGCGTGGTGGCGTGGTCGACGATGGTGCCGTGATTGACGTCGGCCTGGGTCACCACGTAGGTGCCAGTGAAGAGGGCGGTCTGGCCCGGTACCAAAGTGGTGGTGGCGCCCGAGCAGTCACCGGCTGGACTGCTGAGGCTCTCACACGTCGCGGTGACCACGCCGGCGGGGGCGTTCGGGACGTCGGTGACCCCAACCAAGGTGAGCGTCAGGTTGCCGTTGTTGGTCACCGAGAACGTGTAGGCCACGCTCTGGCCCGCGGCGGTGACAGTCGTCGGGGTAGCCGACTTGGAGATGGCGAGCGAGGGCGACTGTGTCACCGTCACGGTGACCTCAGTCGACGTCGCCGTGACCGGGGTATCCGAGGGCGAGGTGCCGGCGGCGAGGGCCGTGTCCTGGATCCTGCCGTGGTTGACGTCGGCCTGGGTCACCACGTAGGTCCCGTCGAAGACGGCCGTCTGGCCCGGCACGAGCGTCGTCATCGCGCCCGAACACGTGCCAGTGGGGGAGGTCAGCGCGACGCAGGCCGCAGTAACCGTGCCGGCGGGACTGACCGGCATGTCGGTGACGCCCACCGAATGGACAGTGACGTTCCCCGTATTCGTAACCGAGAACGTGTAGGCCACATTCTGGCCCGCCGCCGTGACGGTGGTTGGGTTGGCCGACTTGGAGATGGAGAGCGTCGGCGACTGGGACGCGGTGACCGTGACGGTGTTGGATGTGGCGTTCACCGTGCCACTCGTCGGGGTGGTCCCCTGCGTCGTGGCGTGGTCGACGATGGACCCGTGGTCGAGGTCGACCTGGGTCGCGACGTAGGTTCCGGTGAACGTTGCGATTTGGCCTGGTGCAAGCGAAGTCGTCGGCCCCGAGCACGTGCCCGTCGGAGCGCTCAGCGACTGGCAGGTGGGGCCGGTTGTCAGGCCACCGGCTGGCAAGGTCGGGACGTCGGCGACACCGACGCCCGTGAGCGTCTCGTTCCCCGTGTTCCCTACCGTGAACGTGTAGGTGATGGTCTGCCCGGCTGCGGTGACCGTCGTCGGGCTCGCCAACTTAGCAATCGCGATCCCGGGTGCCCGCGTCGCCGCCACGGTGACCGTGTTCGACGTGGCGTTGACCGGGGATCCGACGGGGGGAGTGCCGGCCACTGCCGCGTTGTCGACAACCATCGTGTGGTCGATGTCCCCTTGGGTCACGATATAGGTGCCGGTGAACGAGGCCTGCTGGCCCGGCACCAGGCTGATCGAGTTACCCGAGCAGGAGCCGGCGGGGTTGGACAGGCTCTGGCATGTTGGGCCGGTCGTCAGGCCACCGGCCGGCGCGGTCGGATGGTCAGTCACGTTCACGTTGGTCAGCGACGTGTTCCCCGTGTTCGTGACCACAAAGGTGTAGGTGATGGTCTGGCCGGCTGCAGTGAGCTCGTTCGGGCTGGCCGACTTCACGATGGTGAGCGCCGGCGATTGGGTGGCGGTCACCGAGGCCGTCGCCGTCGCCGTGACGGCTGTCCCCGACGGCGCGTGACCGGTGGCGGTCGCCGAGTCGGCGACCGATCCGTGATCCATGTCCACTTGGGAGACGGTGTAGGTCGCAGTGAAGTTGGCCGTTTGCCCGGGGATCAGGGTAGCTACGGTGGAGCCGGAGCACGTGCCGACCGGGACGCTCAGGCTCACGCAGGTAGGCCCGCTTGTGAGCGAACCCGCCGGCGGGGTCTGGGTGTCGGCGACCGTCACGCCGGTCAGGTTCAGCGGCCCGGTGTTGGTCACCGCATAGGAGTAGGTGATGGTCTGGCCGGCCTTCGTGACGCTGGTCGGACTCGGCGTCTTGGTCACCGCGATGGACGCGGGCGTATTGGTGAACGTACAGACCAGAGAGGCGCCGGCGCTCCCGCTGGGGGACGGGAAGGGGACGCTGAAGCTCGTCCCGGTGCCACTCGAGAACGGGTTTGACCCGTTGAGGCAAGCCCAGGTCGTCGTATAGTTCGACAAGCTGCCGCTGGCCGCAGTCTCGACCACGTTGTACGTGGTCCCGGAAATGCCGACGATGGGACCGGCCACCGAGCCAGGCGTGGTCTGGACTCCGGTCGACGAACCGGTCGTGGTGCCGGTGTTCCCGCTCGACACTCCCCCGCCGGTGATGGTCATCGTGAACTGGTCGGTCGGCGCCACCCGCCCCACGATGTTCTTCTGTACCGCCAGCGAACCGTTGAACGTGCAGCTTGCCAGGTCGCGCGAGACTGCCGGTGAACCCGGTCTGGGTGCCGAGGAGGTTGATTGCGCCGTTGTTGGGGTTGACGAGATAGAGCAGACCAGCGGCGGTCTCTACGTACAGGTCGGAATTGGGGGCGAAGGCGATCCCTACGTAGTCCTGCGACGAACCCGCTGTGACGGTGGCGAGCACCGTGAACGGAAGGGCCCCGCTCCCGGAAGTCGGTACCGGACCCGGGACGCTGAGCAGCTTGGCTGTGCTCGTGTTCGTGCCGGCGAGGACGGTCATGTTGCCCGCGCCGTCGAAAGTTAGGTCGCCGGTGCCGTACGTCCCGAACCCGGTCGGCGGCGTGATGGTTCCTACCGCGGCTGAGACATGCGACGACGGGTTAAAGGCGAAGACGAGGAACTGGGTGCCCGCTGAATTCCAGCCGCCGTAGTAGTAGAAGCCGTTAGTCGGGTTGACGCCTCCAGCGATGATGGTGGTCGCCCCGGTGGCGACCCCCGTGAAGTTGGTGTTCGTGCCCGCGCTGATATTTTCGACGTGGATCGGGGTGGTCGCGGGATTGCCCGTGGCCGTCTGGTTGAGGGTGTAGGCCGTGAGACCGTCGGCGGACATTCCCAATCCGTTGACGGTGGTGCTGCCCCCGCCGATCGTCGGAGGTGCCGCATTGGTGTTGGCCAAAGTGTTGAAGTTGAGCGCGTAGAAGTTGCCGGCGGAGTTGACGTTGTAGATCGTCGGTGCCGAGCAGCTGAGCGCCGGGTTGGCGTCCGGGGTTACTCCTCCGGTGGTCCCCGTCGGGGCGGTGGTACTCGTGGTGTCGGTGGTACTCGTGGTGGCGGCAGCACCCGCCGTGGCGCCAGTAGTCGTGCTGGTGGTGGTGGTACTCGCCGTCGTGGTCGTACTCGTCGTAGTGGGAGTACCTGTCGTGGCGCCGCCGCTCGCGGACACGGCTGACAACCCCGAGATGTTGGGGAGCGCCACGGTCATCAGCCCGGCCGCGGCCATCACCCCCAGGGGGACACGAAGCCGTCGGCGATTTGTCCTCATGTTCTGGTGCCTCGCGTTCCAAGGACGTTCGCCACGAGAATGACGACGCGAACTGGGGCAATGTTTTCACTCGCAGTCTAACGAATGGTCACACGCAGTTAAGGAACCAGAACGGCAGGACTCAAACGACCGTTGGCTTCTGCGGTTCTCGAACCGGTCCGGACTCAAAGAAAAGACCATCGAGAAATGCGGTCAACAAGAACGCAGCGACGCAGGATGAACGGACGGATCCCTTCGCTCAGGCACGAATGTTGCCCCTCGGCGCACATCGGAACCGAACACGCACACTCACGGTCGCGTCACGGGAAAGACAAGCACGGCAACCGGGGGCCGCTCGAGCGCGACCCCCGGTTGCGTGCCCGGAGCTTCTCGGTCCCCCCGGGAGCTCAGTCCTTCCGGTCGCCAGACGGGTCGCGGTGCGACCGCGGGCTCACGAGGAGCTCGAGCAGGCCCCACCTGCTGCCCGAGGCGTGCTTCGGGCTCCGACGCCGGTGTGAGGCGACGAGCAGACCGCCGCCGAGCAGGATCGCCACGAGGGCGACCATCCACTGCTGCGCGAGCAGTGCGCCGGTGAAGGCGAGGGTCCCCGACCCCGCCGCCCCCGTACCCGCGCCATGCGACGACGAGGACGCCGATCCCGTGACCGGCGTCGTCACCGTGTCGGTCGTGCAGGAGCCGGCCGCGCACCCAGCGCCGTCCCACAACGCGGTGTTCGTGAGGTTCCCCGTCGGGTCGGACACGTTCGCCGTCACCTTGAAGCCGAGCGTGAAGACCTGGCCCGGCTTCACGCCCGGAGCGATCGTCCACGTGACGGTAGGTGCCGCGACGGCGACGCTGCACGTGGGCGGAGGTCCGGAAGCGCAGGCCGCGGAGCCCGAGACCATGGTGGTCCCCGAGGGCGCCGAGTCGGCGACGTTGATCGGCGCCGGCGTCGTGACCTTGCCCGTGTTCGTCAGGGTCAGCGTGTACGCGATGGGAGTCGACGAACCGGCCACGATGCTGCTCGGGCTCGCGGTCTTGGTAACCGTGATGGCGAGCAGTAGCACCGTGACGCTCGAGGCCGACGAAGACACCACCGCCCCGCGGGGCGGTGTGCCGTGTGCGGTGGCCTTGCTGATCACCGACTGCGCCGTGACGTCGGCCGCCGTGGTCGTGTACTTCCCGGTGCACGTTTCTGCGGTACCGATGGCGAGTACGGGTTCGGGACAGGTCAGTGCCGTCACTCCGGCCAACGTGTCGGTGATGTTGACGTTGTCCAGGCCGATGTTCCCCGTGTTGGTCACGAGGAAGTTGAAGTTGATGGTCTGGCCCGCGCCGCTGTAGTTGGTCTGCACCGCGGTCGTCTTCAGGGTGAGCGACGGGTGCGCCGGCGCCACGAAGAATTCACCGATTCCCTCGCCGCCGTTGGGCACTGGCACCGTCATCGTGGCTGACCCGCCGTCTGGCGCGATGTCCGCCTCGGTGATGCGGTTCGTCGTGTTGCCAGGCGCTGCCGGGCAGTTTTCCAGTACGAACCCTGCCGGATTGGTCGCCGTCATGGTGTAGTCACCGCTCGGGACGTCGATGGCGTGGAGCGGGTTTGGCTGCGCCGGCACGTTCTGCGGACCCGTGGCCGCCAGGGTGCCGTCGTTGATCTCGATGTCCGTAGGACCGTTCAGGCAGAGGAAGATGTGCCCGGCGAGCCGCTGAATCGAGGTGAGGGTCACCGTGTTGGAGGTGGCGGTGACCGGGTCGGAATCAACCGGGGTGCCCGTCGCTGTCCCCGTGTTGACGATGCTCCCGGCGCTGAGGTCGGCCTGGGTCACCGAGTAGTTGGAATGGCACGTCGTCGAATCGCCCGCGTCCAATGTGGTTGCGGTGCAAGTCGGCGGCGGCGTGTCAACGAGTTCGTCGGTCACCCCGACGTCGTCGAGCGTGACGTCACCCGTGTTCGTCACGTCGAAGCGGAAGTGGATGGCCTCCCCAACGGTCGCGTAGGTCGACTTGTTGGCCGTCTGCGTCACGCTGATGCCCGGGCCGGCCTGTTGGGGAACGGTGAGAGTCGAGAGTGAGTCGACGGTGGCGGAGCCTGTCGGGGTGCCCCTGGCCGTGGCCGTGGCGACGACCCGTCCCGCGTCGACGTCGGCCTGCGTTGTCACGTAGATCGCCGTGCACGTCTCGGACGCTTGGGGTGCCAGAGAGGTGTTCGGGCACGAGATGGACGACAGCCCGGTGTGCGCATCTTGGACGTTGACGCTGTTCAGCTCGCGGGTGCCAGTGTTCTTGACGAAGTAGTGGAAGTCGAGCGTCTGGCCGGCGCCCGAGTACGACCTCTGAAGAGCCGAGCTCGCGAGGGAGATCGACGCGGGCTGAGGCGGCACGGACCCAGACTTGGGCGCTACGTAGAAGATCGCGACGCCATTGCCGCCGGCGGGCACGTTCACGGTCTGGGTCTGGGTCGTCGCTCCGAGGACGGCGCTCAAACTCGAACCGCTCGTCCCGTGGCACGGGAGGAGCGTGTACCCCGGTGGATCGGTGGCGGTCACGACGTAGGAACCGGCCGGCACGTCGGTCGCGGCCAATGGGTCGGGAACGGGCTTTACGGTCTCAGGCCCGGTCGCACCGATGGTGCCTCCGGGAACGTCGGTGGTGGTCGGGTTCCCGTTGTTGCACAGGTAGATGTGGCCGCCGATCGTCTGCTTCTGCTGCACGACTGGCCCGCACGAGGGATTCGCGCTGAGGGAGTACGTGCCTGAGTTGGCCGTCGTGGAGCCGTCGCTCCACGTGCCGGTGAAGTTCAGAGTCACGGCGCCCGAGGCAGATGCCGGCAGCTTCTGAACGATGGTGGTCGACGAGGACGGCTGCCCCGCGGCGATGGTGAACGTGGACGTGCTGAGCGTTGACAACCCGCCGGTGACCGCAGTCACGGTGCCCGTCTCGGAAAGGTTCTGGCTGTTCTGAATCGTCCAGTTGATCGTCCAGCCCGAACCTGGCCCGCTCTGGCAGGTCGAAACGGCCGACACGGTGTTGCTGCCTCCGTAGGCCGGCGAGGCATAGGCGACGAATCCGACGACGGCCAACGCCGCCAGCCCGGTTTCGAGCACTCTGGCCCGCAGGCGCCAGCTCTGTAGATGAAAACCACCCCTGGCCGCGTGCCGCGGAACGCTCGATCCCATACCGGCCCCTCCCCTTTAACTCGCCTCTGTGTCTCGTCCACAGTCCGCCTGCCCGACTGGGAGCAGGACTGTCCTGGGGGGAGTGTAACGAAGCACTGACCACCGGACCAGCCTTTCGCCTGGAGGACCCTTTTCGAGGTCCCCTATCTTAGGTCTGTTCGAGGCCGTGTTGGTCGTGCCGGGAGACGCCCTGGGCGCCCGGGGCCCTTCAGCCGCTGGCGTGAGCGAGGGCGTCGTCGAAGCTGCACCCCGACTGCAAGAGCGGGCGAAAGCCCATGAGCTGGCGTGGCTTGCCGATGGCCATGACGGCCCGCAGGCGGCCGGCCCGGCCGAACGCCGCGACGAACTTCCCCTCCGTCAGCGACCCTTCGGTGATCACCACGTCGTCGTCGCCCGACGGGCTCCCGAGGACTTGGAACCGGATGCCGAACTGATCCGACCAGAAGTACGGGATGGGCGAGAACGCGGGCGCGTCGGCCCGGCCGGCGAGGAGGCTGCGCGCCGCCGCCACCCCGGCCTCCGCCGCCACCTGCCAGTGCTCTATTCGGATCTGCTCCTCCCCACCGTCGTGTCTCCACTCCCAGCGCGCGACATCTCCCGCGGCGACGATGCCGTCGGCCGCGAAGAGCCGGTGATCACAGACGACGCCGTTGCGGACCTCGAGCCCCGAGCCTTCGAGCCACCCCGTCGACGACGCGACGCCGATGCCGATCACGACCACATCCGCGACCACCGTCTCGCCGTCAGCAAGCTCCACCTCGAGCCGGCCGCCTTCACCGTCGACGGCTCCCGTACCACCGGCGCCGGAAGCTCGCCGGACTCCGGTCACCGACACCCCCGTCTTCAGGTCCACGCCGTGCGCGCCGTGGAGCGACGCGCAGTGGCGCCCTATCTCGGGACCGAGTACCGGCTGCAACGGGATGTCGAGCGCTTCGAGCACGGTGACACGACACTCGAGCGCGGCGCAGGTCGATGCCACCTCGGCGCCGATGAAGCCGGCGCCGATGACGACGACGCGCGCCCGCGGCACCGCGGTTACTGCGGCGCGCAGGGCCAGGGAGTCGTCCATGGTGCGGAGCGTGAAGAGCCCGTCGGCCGGGCCGAGCGACCCGGTCTCCGGCAGCGACCGCGGCATCGCTCCGGTGGTGATGACGACGGCGTCCGCCTGCAGGATCGAGCCGTCGTCGAGTTCGACCGCCCGTCCTTCGACGTCGAGACGGACGGCCTCGTGGCCGAGGATCTCGTGCACCCGCAACTCGCTGGAACGTCGGCGGTCGGCCAGCACCGCCTTCTCGGGTGGCCACGTTCCGGCCAGCACTTGCTTGGAGAGCGGCGGGCGGTCGTACGGCAGGTGCCGCTCGGCACCCACCATCGTGAGCGTTCCCTCGAATCCCTCGGCGCGCAGGGTCTCGACAGCGCGCCAACCGGCCAGCGAGGCGCCGACGACGACCGCGGTTCCGTCGGTCGCCAACGCGTCCGGAGCCGTCACCCCCCGAACATGGCCATCCACTCCTGTGGAGTGCGAGGCCGGAAGACATAGTTCCACCGCCGGGTCTCACCCATGCTCGCCGATGCGTCGGCGGAGTACATGTGACCCGGGAAGAGGATGGCCTCGTCGGGGACGCGGGCCAACCTGGTGTGGAGGGACTCGTACATGGCGAGCGGGTCCGAGCCGGGGAAGTCGGTGCGGCCGCAACCCTCCAGGAAGAGCGTGTCACCGGCCACGAGCCTGCCGTCGACCAGGAAGCACTGGCTGCCGGGCGTGTGCCCCGGCGTGTGGATGAGCTCGATGCCCACCTCACCCACCTGCACCACGTCGCCGCTCGAGTGCCCGACGAGGTCGTCGGCACCGACACCGGTCGTCCGCTCGACCCAGGGCAGCTCGTCGTCCTGGACGTGCACCGGCACCTGCACGTGCTCCAAGAGCGTGCTGATGCCCTCGAGGCTCCAACCGCCCATCTGCCCGCCGAGGTGGTCGGGATGGAAGTGCGTGCCGAGGACGCCGGTCAGACGCATGTCGTCGGCGGCCAGGATGTCGAGCAATTCCCCCACCGCGTAGGCCGGATCGACCACGAGTGCCTCGCCGGTGGCTCGGTCGCCGATCAGGTAGACGAAATTGACCATCTGGCGCGCCATCATGTCGCCGCGTGCGAAGTCGCGACCCGAGAGCAGCTGGCGGAAATAGAGCCGCTCGCCCGCTGGAACGTCACCCATCGCTCTGCGCCCCCGAGTCGGCTCCGAGCAGCGTCGAGGCGCGGCACCAGCTCCTCGACTTGCGCCCGCGTCCTCCGCAGCCGACGGTCCAGCTCGTCGATGAGCTCGGTCGCCCGCTCCAGTCGGGCGACCAGGACGTCGACGTCCACCTCGCGCTGCTCGAAGAAATCGACGATCGCATCGAGCTCCCGGCTGGCCTCGGTGTAGCTCAACTGATCGACCGGCACCAGGACCGTTTCGTTCGACTTGCTCACGTCAGTCCTCCTGCCTCGCCTCGGATGCGGTCACGCGGCTGTAGACGGAACCGTCGGCCAACCGAGTGACGATGTCCTGCCCTTCGTCCAGCTGCTCTGTGCTTCGCACCAGGGTCCCGTCGGTGGTCGTGGTGAGCGAGTAGCCGCGCCGGAGTTGGTTCTCCACGTCATAGGCCGCCAGCAGTCGCCGCCATCCCGAGAGTTGCTCGGCTGCGCGCTCGACGTGCGAGGTTCCACGCGCCGACAGCCAGCCCGCCCTCGTCCGCACGTTCGACTGGCAGGCCTCCACGCCGCCGGCGCGGCCCGCTCCAACGCGGCGGCCTTCACGCCGACGCGCTCGCGATGCACGCGCAGTTGCTGACGGGCGGCCGCGGTGAGACGGCCCCGCGCCTGACCGTCGCGCGCTGCGCGCCTTCGAGGATGGTCGGGACGCGCCGCGCCAGGACGCCCGAGGGCTGGAGGACGCGGGACTCCCACCACTGCCGGACCGCGAGTGCGATCTGCTGGCCGCACTCGGTGGGCGTGACGCACACGTGGCCCGCCACGATGTCCGCGACGCTCTCGTCGCCGGTGTGGCCGATCCCGGTGAACACCGGCTTCGTCGCGCCCGCCACGGAGCGAGCCACGAGCTCGGTGTCGAACGCGGCCATGTCCGCTTTCGAGCCGCCTCCGCGCACCAAGACGATGACGTCACAGTCGCTCCGGCTGAGGAACCGCAGGCCGCGGGCGATGGAGGTGGGCGCGGCGGCACCCTGCACCGGCACCTTCACCAGCGAGATACGGAACCCGAAGCCCGACTCGACGAGGCGACCGACGAAGTCGTGGTAGCCCTCGGTTCCCGGACTGGCGACGAGACCGACGTGCAGCGCCGGCTCGGGGACGGCAAGGGCGGCGTTGCGCCGCAGGAGGCCCTCGGCCTCGAGGGCGCGCAGCAGCTGAGCCCGCTGTGCGGCGATCCTGCCGAGCAAGGCGGTGACGTCGATCTCCGCCAGGACGAAGCTCACCTCGCCCTTGGCCCGGTAGAGGTCGAGGGTGCCGCGGAGCACCACGATCATGCCCTCGGCCAGCTCGATACCCTCCTTCTCCAACGAGTGCCGCAACGGCGCCCAAGAGGTCCGCCAGCACTTGACGCCCAGCGTGGGCACGCCCCCGCGACCCCTGGAGCCGGCGGCGCGGACCTCGTCGGGGTCGACGAGGTCCATATAGAGGTGGCCCGAGCGGTGGTCGGAGAGCTTGGCGATCTCACCGCGCACCCACAGGCGCCGGTTCCGGGGAAAGGACCGGGTGAGGGCGGTCTCGACCTCGTCGTAGAGGGCGCCGACGGAGAGCACGTCGGGGCGTGTGTCGCGGTGGAGCACGGGGTCGAAGGATGCAGGGGTCGGCGCACCGACGAGCGGCGGGGACTCGGGATCGAAGAGCTGGCGGGAGCCACCGGGCATCGCCGACACCCTACCGACGCGGTGCGCGTCTGCCCGACACCGGGTGGCAGACTCAAGGGGACGGTGAGTCGGCTGGGTGGCCGCGGCCCGGACCGTTCGCGGGACCGGGTCGAGGAAGGTCGGGACTCCGCAGAGCAGGGTGCTGGCTCAGCCAGTCGGGGTGACTCGCAGGACAGTGCCACAGAAAGGAAACCGCCGATGGCGGGCCGAGAGCCCGCACAGGTAAGGGTGAAACGGTGCGGCAAGAGCGCACCAGCGGCGGGGGTGACCCCGTCGGCTCGGTAAACCCCACCCGGAGCAAGGCCAAGCGTGGGAGATGGGCTGCTCGTCCAGTCCCCGAGAGGGGACGCTCCCCAGGTGGGCCGCTCAGATGGATGGCCACCCCGGTGTTCTGCCTCTCATCGAGGCAGGGGGCCGGACAGAATCCCGCCTACAGGCCGGCTCACCGTCACATAACGTTCTGACCTGGGATTTGCCCCCCTTCAGCGGGCCTCCGAAACGGCTTCGCGCGTCCAAAGCACGTCCAACGAGAGAAAACCGAAACAGAAATCGACAGCTCTGGACAGAAAAATGCCACCGTTGATCAGTTCGTCCCATTCTCGGTTTCAGACCCTTGTGCGCCCTCCTCGATCACCGGGGCCAGCGCCCGATCGAGCACCTGGGCGGGCACGTCCTCGTCCTCTCTGAGCCAGTGAACGTAGGTGCGCTGAACGGTCTCGACGGTGTCCCCCAGTTGCGCCGCCACGGCCGCGATGGGCGCGCTATCGGCCAACATGGCGCTGGCTGCGAAGTGACGCAACGAGTGGAACACGAATCGGTCCTCGGCCAACCCAGCTCCGACGAGTGCAGGTCTCCAGCACTGGTCGTAGATGTAGGTGCGGCGCATGAGCGCTCCCCTGCCGCCACGGAAGAGCATTCCTCCCCACTCGTCATCGGTTGGCGGGTACCCCTCTATATGGCGACGCAGCACGAAGCTGATGGCTTGAGGTAGGGCGATGGTCCGCTTCTTCCCCCGCTTGGGCAACGTGAGGCGGTTCTCCCAGACCCCAGATGAGTTCTTGATGCGTTGGAGCTGCTGGTCGATCACCAAACGATGGTCATCGAAGAGGATCTGGCGCTGGCTCATGCCCATGACCTCACCGACCCTCAAACCGTTCACGCCCAGAGCGATGACCGCCCGGAACGCAGGTGGAGCAGCGGCGAGAATGCCGAGCACATCACCTCGACTCGGCACGTCGTCAGGACCGACCGCTCTGTCGTCCTCGTCCTCGTCCTCGTCATTCCGAACCTTTGGAGCCTTCAGCCCCAACGTGGGATCGCGCTTGATGGCTCCAACGGCGTGGGCGCTCTTCATCACCGACTTCGCCTGGGACATGGTCAGGATCACCGTCTTGCGGGCGTAGCCGTCGTCGTCGGCCAACTTCTTCTGGAGACCTCTCAAGATCAGGTTGTCGATGGCCTCCAGCGGCATGTCTCCGATGTGCCGGTCCAGGCGCTTGAAGACCTCGTCCCAACCCTGGCGGGAGGCGAGTCAGCCCAGTCTTGAGCTTGTGCCCAACGCTGAGCGAACGCGGAGAACAGTTGCCGACCGACATCAGGGTCGTAGCCATCCTGAATGTCGTTCAGGAAGTTGTCACGTTCCGCCTTCGTCGAGAAGTTCCGAGACAGCTGCTTGCCATCAGCTGTTCGCCATCGCGCAGGCCAAGTGCCGTGACGATTCTGTCCAACCCTGCGTGCCATCTTGGTGTTCTCCTTCTTGGTGGATCGGGTTCGTTGCCGTAGTCGAGGTTGAGCTGGCTCCAAGCTCCTCGCTGACCGCCCGGACGGGCAAGAAGATCGCCAAGCTCATCGAGGCCCGTAGGCCAGGCGTGGATGCCGTCGTCGATGATGTCAACTGTCACGGCCGAGAAGCCGCTTGAACGGTCAGACCGTGATGCAGCGCATGGATCGCCCTGGCACACAAGCATCGCTTGGAATCACCGCACCGCCAAGGCACAAGAACAAAAGTAGCGACCGGGACTTCCGCTGTATGTGATCGTTATAACCGGGGGCGCAGTTCGACCTCCTTACCAGTGGACCGGCGGGGGCCTAGCTTCTCTGGCGTATCCCCCCACCGACCCCTCAGGCCGACGGCTATCTCGCCCGCCGTCCGAACTCCCGCAGTCCCCCCCGGCGCGCTGTGCCTAACAAAACAAGGTTCGGTTACGAGGCGGCCTCGAACTTGTCCGAGAAGCTCGATCCGGTGCCGCTCGTCGTCAAGGCGCCCGCCTTGATGAGGAGGTCGCCCCCGTTCAACGTGTTGTACTGGGTGGGGCTGTCGAAGCCCAGATAGTCCCCGTTGAGGGTGGCGTTCGTGAACTGGATCTTCTTGAAGGTCGGAACTGGAATGCCTTCGTAAGCGTAGGTGTTGGTGCCGATCTCGACGACGGTGTCGCCCTGGTTGGCGCTGTTGTCGTCATACCAGTAGTCGCCGTTCGTCAGGTCGTGGATCTCAGCCCAGGTCGAGGTGTCCGACTGGAACAGCGAGGCGACAACGACATGACCCGGCGCTGCACCGGCTGGGTTGAAGTACCCCGAGCGCGTCTGCAGGGCGTACACGTACTTAGCGCCGCTCGACGTGCAATAGGCAGCGACGAGGGCGAGCACGTCGAAGTTGGAGTACACCCCGGAATCCACCTCCGCGCCGTCGGCTTCGTCCGTTGCCGTGCACGAGATGGTGGGTACGGTGAAGGTGACGCTGGCACTCGCCAGCCCACCGTTCGGGGTCGCCTGGTACCCGGCGAGATGGTCCGACGAGCTGACGCCCTCCATAACTGACGGGGGTCCGCCCAGCTTTTAGTTGACTCAGCTGGTTTGGGTTTTCATGCTGCAGCTGCAACGCTGTAGATAGTTTCATATTCGACGGGTGTGAGTCGTCCGAGGACACGCTGGCGCCGGCGCCGGTTGTAGGTCCGCTCGATCCACGTGACGATGGCGAGGCGGAGTTCCTCGCGCGTCTTCCAACGTTGGGTGTCGAGCACGTTCTTCTGGAGGAGCGAAAAGAACGACTCCATGGCCGCGTTGTCGGCACACGTCGCCACTCGTCCCATCGATCCTCGGAGTGCGGCCCCACGCAGTGCCTTGACGAATGCGTTCGATCGAAATTGCGACCCCCGGTCGCTATGCACGATGGTCGAGGCCACGTCGCGGCTCACCAGTGCGTTGGCCAGCGCGGCGACGGCCAAGGCGGCGGGCATGCGGCCATCGATCGAATAGCCGACGATCCTCTTGGAGAAGGCGTCTTTGATAGCGCAGAGATAGAGCTTCCCCTCGCCGGTCGGGTGCTCGGTGATATCGGTCAGCCAGAGCACATTGGCGGCTGTGGCGCTGAAGTCCCGATTGACCAGGTCGTCGTGGACCGGCGGGCCCGGACGGCGATTCATACCCCGTTTCTTGGCGTGGGTCGACCAGATCCTCTGCATCGAGCACAGACGCTGCACCCGATTCTCTGAAGCCACGAAGCCCTGGGCTTCGAGCTCATCTGAGAGGAAGCGATACCCGAACGTCGGGTCATCGTGGTGGGCGTCGAAGGCAGCATTGATCAGATAGGCGTCGGAGAGGTCGCGGTCACAGACCGGCTTGGCCCGCCACTTGAAATAGGCCTGCTTGGAGAAACCGAGCACCCGACAGGTCACGGCGACGGGGATGCCCTCGTCAGCGAGATCCGTCACCAGCGGGTACTTCATTTTGGGAGGGTCTGTTGCCCCAGATAGGCCGCGGCCCGCCGAAGGATGTAGTTCTCCTGCTCGAGCAGCTTGACCCGCTTACGCGCCTCGCGCAGCTCCTTTGCTTCGTTGGTGGTCACGCCGTCACGGAGACCCTCGTCGATGTCGGCTTTCTTGAGCCAGTTCTGCAACGTGGCGTCGGAGATCCCGAAGTCCTTGGCGATCTGGGCGAGGGGGGCTTCCCGTTTGCGAGCGACGGCGACGACGTCGCGACGGAACTCGGCTGGGAAAGGCTTGGCCATGATGCACATCCTTCCTGCGAGTAGGTACTCGACAGGTTAGGAGTCAACCGAACTCTGGGCAGACCCCGGCTTCTCCAACCTCGGTGCGTTTCGCGCCGCGCCGGCAGCTGACCCGAAGCCGAGCGTCGCCACGGACAGCGCGGCCATCGCCGCGACGAGAGCGGCCACTCTTCCGCGGTGCCGCCACGCGGTGTGGATGTTGCTATGAGTGATCATGTGGGGTCTCCTGTCCTTAGTAGTTCTGCCTCAGGTCGAGCGCAAGGCGTCGGTTCCTGATCTCTTCGGCCACGCGCCCCAACTGCCGGTACCGCCATCCCGCGTTGCATGAAGTCGATTGTGGACCCATTTCCTTTGTGCGTCTAGTGCCGCAAAACAAAGACCCGTCCGCTGCGCGTTCACCCGGCCGCTCTTATCGTACGGCGTTAGCAAGAAACGGTGCTAGCGCCTCCGTCCGAACTCCCGCAGCGCTGTCAACCCGTCGAGATGATCTGGGCAGGACCAGACTCGCCACCACCGATCACGCCTCGGTGAGAACCATCGCCCGTCCATGTCGGCGCGTCACGGCAGTACGTGCCCTGGAAATTGTGGTCGTACACGAACGCCCAGCACCGCGAAGCCTCTGCGAAGACACCAGGACTTCGGTCACCTGGCTGGGGCATTGAGCGCATGTGTCGTGGTTCAGGTCGTGAGGAGCTGGCGAACGCCTGCTACGGCAGCCAGCCCGCCCCTTGCCGAGGCGGTATCTCTGAGATCAACCAATCGGACACCGCGCTGAGCATTAGGACGATGCCGTAGTTCAGGATTTTCCTTGCCTCGGTACGACTCGTCGTGCCGTCCTGCTCAACAACCTCTTCCCAATCCGCAATCGCGTAAGACTCGTGGGTCTCCGTCACAATGCCCGTCAACATCGAAGCTGCTGTGGGTCGGAACACTGGCCCTCCGCTGAGGCCACCGGGTGCAGGAATGCTCAACTCTCCAGCAAAGTACAGATAGCCCAGGAGACTCGTGTAAGGGAAGAACCTCTGGTAGCTACCCGAAAACAAGCGTGCCACAGCCACACTCTCGGTGGGGTTGGGGCCTTCGACTGGGTATCCATACGACATGATCTGTTCCCCAACGGTCCAGTTGCGAACACGATCCCAGAATGTCGTCACCGTGTACCCGCTGCTATGACGGCTGGCCGCACGATGAGCCAAGCGACGTGGAGTGGTGCGATCAGGAGAGCGTCGAGAGCATGCCTGGCTCCCCGACGATCGTGTGCAACTACGCGGCCCACTTCGCCAACACCTACATGGTCGCCAGCATCTCTCGGAAGGTCGCCAGCATCGCTGCCGCACACCGCACGGCGGCTCTGGACAGTCCTACGACCTCTGAAGCCGTCAAGCTCACCATGGCCGGTGTGCGTTGCACGCAGGGTGTCCTCTAGGCGCAAGCTCGTCCTTTGTCGGTCTCAGATCTCGAGCGCATCGAGTACGAACTTGAATAGAGACGAGTATGAGGTCGTTGAAGAGATTGCTCAATCACTCGGCGTTGGTTCACAAATGTCTTTCGACAACGACTGAGCTGGTCCGCCCTACGAGGACCGCCCACAGTCCGCCGGATAGTCACCACTTCACGCCGACGCGAGGATCCGCTGATACTCCACTGCCGGGAAGACCAGGCCATCCCAGAGAGTCTCCACG
Source organism: uncultured Acidimicrobiaceae bacterium (assembly GCA_963767195.1). Classification (GTDB taxonomy): domain Bacteria; phylum Actinomycetota; class Acidimicrobiia; order Acidimicrobiales; family RAAP-2; genus Bog-473. Next base: position 67,015 of record CAVYDA010000011.1, read on the forward strand.
CGCTGTCGTCCTGTGACCGTCCATCCAGCCTTGCTGTAGAAGCTGCGTGCCCGACCGGCCCCTGAGTGCGTCCACAGGATCGCTAAGTTGAACGATTCAGCGAGCGACGCAACGGCCTCAGCCATGAGGTTCTGAGCCGCTCCGGCTCCCCAAGAAGACGGGTGCACGTAGAGGCCGTGGATCTCGCCGACCTGGTTGTTCTCTGCGGATGATCCGAACTGAATGAACCCGACAACCTCTCCGCTCACCACGGCAACTGATGTGGATCGGCATGTCAAGTAGGTACACGTAGGTTCTTTTCGGGCGCGCCGAACCAGGGGTTCGGCGTTGGAAGCTTCCTGGCAGGCGGCGGGGCCCAGCGTCAAGGTTCGACTCACCGCCTTGACGCTGGGAGGACGGCTGCTACGTCACCCCGAGTCGATGGGGGGCGGACGAATGAGATCTTGACCATGCGCCGGGAATGAGTGCGTCGGCTGTCCGCCACTCTGATGTACGCGGGTTTTCACCGCAGGTCGGCGATGCGCAGGACGGTGCCCCTCACTAGAAGCGCTTCCTCCGGTGCTGGAGGGTTGCATAGTTGATCCGGGGATCTTCCCTGCCACGGCGGTCTCCCGGCACATGGTGAAGGCCTCGCTCGTCTTCTGGCCGACAAAGACAGCGAGCTGGACGGTCATTGCTCTTTACGCGGCCATCTCGGCCCACAAGAACCCGCTGAGTTCACGGGCGATGGCAGTGACGACGATATTGCGAGAGGTCTTGCGCTCGGCCAATCGACGGAACTTGGTGCACAAGTGGAGCTGGGCATGCCAAGCCCGGGCGACGGTGCCGGGCGAACAGCGCTGCTGGCGTTTCTCGATGACAGGGCCGACGCGGGGTCGGTATTGATAGGACCAGGCGGATTCGACCAGCTGAGTCCGAAGGTGGGTGTTGCCGGCCTTGGTGATCCGCCCGCGGCGCGTTCTCTCGCCACTCGAGTATTCAGAAGGGACCAGGCCGCAAAAGCCCATGAGCGAGGTCGCCCGGGGGAAGCGCCGCCAGTCACAGACCTCGGCCGAGAGGGCAAGTGCTCCGAGCTCGGTGACACCCCTATAGGCCGAGAGCCGTGCGACCGGTTCAGCGAAAGGTCCATGCTCGAGGTAGCACTTGAGGTCGGACTCGACGGCGCTGAGATGCGCATCGAGGTCGGCGACGATGGCGCGGTAGTGCGAATAGGTCTGATCGAGAGCGCGATCTTCGAAGCGCCGACTCATGAGCCAGCGCTCGTGGGCCATCGTCCAGGCGCGGCCCTCTCGGAAGACCTCTCCGTGGCGCAGGAGGAATTTCGAAAGTCGATGCCGGCAGCGGGTGCGGTCGATGACGAGGTCCGCCCGGGTGCGGGCCAGATCCCGGATGGCCTCCTCGGCGTCGCTCGGGATATGCACCGCCGTGAGTTCGCCGGCCCGGTAGAGCTGGGCAAGTCGACGGGCGTCGCGCTTGTCGGTCTTGACCTTGGAGCCGGGGGTGATGGGAATCAAGGAAGGGGCGATGACCTCGGTCGAGACCCCGAGCTGCTCGAGCAGGCGGGCCAGCCCATAGCCGGTTGGGCCCGCCTCGTAGCAAAGGCGCACGGTCTTGGGGTCCTCCAGCGACTTGACGAAGCGCCGGACGCTGGGCTCATCGTGGAACCAGCGATCCAGCACCGGAGTTTCAATGCCCGGAGCGAGCACCGCCGAGGTGATCGAATCCCGATGGACGTCGAGGCCTACCCAGGTCGTGTTCGGGGAGGCAGAATTACGTTTGGACACGGTCGGCTCCTTCCGCATGCTGGCTCGGCCCACGTCGTCGTGGGCAACCCACGTCATATGCGGATTGAGCCGGCCGATCCATTGTCACTAGCAGCGTTCCACCGAGTGGTGGATCTCTGACGATTCCGACCCACATGTGACGGCGACGATCCACAGCAGGATCCAGTTGGTCGGCGGGAAACAACTCGACATAGCCCAGTCGCCAGGCCTCAGCGTGTGCCTCGCCAATAGCCTCGGCGTCATCAGGAATGGCATCGCGGACGACTGGCACTCCTAAATCATGCCTGCCACCACAGGACTGGTGCTCATGGCAGTGGCCTGCGCTCCAGCGGCACACGCCTGCCGCTCGCTGATCGAGGCGTCGTAGGAGGTCTGAACCGCTTGCGTTCCGACTTGTCGAACGTCGCCGGCCCCCAACGGATCTTCTGAGATCGCGATCATGAGCCAGACCCGGCACCGCTCAACCGTCACGGGGTGGGGCGAGGTGCGGGTGTAGGCGTTGCCGCCCAGTGCCACGTCTGCCAACGTTCGCGGTATCCCCGTATGGATTCGGAAGACTTGCTTTGCGACCTGCGAGAATGTCCAGAATGATCGTGAGGCAAGCGAGTTCTCCTGACGGCGTGGCGATTGCATCGCTCTTGAACGCCTTGCTGGCGACAACCTCAATCGAGTGGACCGATGAGCCACGGACTGCCGATGGCGTCGCGGAATGGCTTGACGAGCACGAGACGGTCCTGGTGGCCGAAGAAGGAGACGAGATCGTTGGTGTCGCAGCGTTCGGGTGGTTCCGTGACGTGGTCAAGTGGCCCGGCTACCGATTCACGGTCGAGAACACAATCCACGTACGAGAGGACCAGTGGGGTTCGGGAGTCGGTCGAGAACTCATGCGAGAACTCATTGATGAGGCGCAAACCTCAGGTAAGCACGCCATGGTCGCTGCCGTTGATGGTGCGAACGAGGCATCGATTCGATTCCACGAGCGACTGGGCTTTGTCGAGGTGGCCCGTATGCCAGAAATCGGTGCGAAGTTCGGTCGATGGCAGGATCTTGTCCTTCTCCAGCTGCACCTAGATGACCGCCCGCTACCTTGATCGAAAGTTGTCCCCATCTCCCAGACACGTCGCGACGTGCTGATCGCCTCCACCTGCATGACCGCGACTCGCCCCCTCAACGCAACGGCTGCGGTCCCGCCGCGCAAGTCTCCAGACCGAGGTAGACCATAGACGTGGGACAACTTCATGGCCGGACGATGGGCCGACAATGGTACGACGACGCACCGGTTGCTGACGAGCTGGTGTGGAGTGCGGGCCTAACCCACTGGCTCTGGTATGTCAGCCAACCTTGCGGTGTCCCCTGGGCTCCTTGTGCGGACCGCATCGCGTAGTTACCGAGAGTGGGGGGCTACCCGCTACATCTCATCTACCCCGACGTTGTAGAGAGGCCCTGAGTCACTGCCCTCAGTGTGGTTCCGGCCACTTCACCGAATACCGAGCGGACGAGGGGCGACTCACAGAGTGCCTGAACGGGTGCCTCGACCGGATCGGGTGGACATTTCACGTATCTTGCGTCAGTGGGAAACGGACGGGGCGGAATCATGGTGGGACGGCTGGCCCCCGTAGCGGCTGCCGTTGTGACGTTGGGCGTAACGATGGTGGCCGTAGGGCCGGTCGACGCAGCCCAGTCCTCTACGAGGTTGTCCACCGGCTCCACGTGGACCATCAACAGCGAGCTATGCCCTATCCGAGAGATCTTTGGATCTCCCGGAGACCTGACTTTCGTCTTTTATGGCGAACGCGTTCACGGATCGGGGATATACAGAACGGAAGGCAAGACGCTCATCTAGAAGGTGCCGCACGCTGTTCCCGGACCCTTGGCATTCAGTGGGACATGGTCGAAGACCCAGAAGGTATGCGTCGGCACACTGACCACTGGGGTGAATCACTTTGCTGCAACCCTGACCCCTGGGGTTGTGAAGATTGCCCTTGATGAGAGCTGAACCAGCCGACCCCGCTGTAATCGTTTGTCCCAGATCGCTGCCTGTTTGGTAAAGCATCGCTATACCGCGGAGCAAGTGAAGGCTTACAGGTCGTGACCGACCGAAGCAGGCACCTTCGCTGCGCCACCGCTCAAGCCGTTACCGTTCTGAATCGCCCTGGCTTTCATGGCTCCCACTTTCCCAAGGTTGAGAGCCTCCACGGAAGCCAGGGCGATTGATTCCCAGGGCGATTCAGGAGTCTTGACTTGCCCAGCGCGCCAAACCAAAAGCGCACGTTGAGGTCCCAGGCGCGAACCGACCCCGGGCCGTACTGCCCGGGGTCGGTTCCACAGTCCTGGACCTGCTCAGGTGACAACGAGCCTCGGTTATGTCGGGTTCCGAAGACCACCCGAGCGGGACCCTTATCAGCTAGCCAAGACTGCGTAGAAGTTGTCGATGACGCCGCCGTCCGCCGAATCCGCGATGATGCCTTGCTTCGAGGCGGTGCCGAGTTTCGTCGCGCCATGTTCCTTCGCCATCCACAGCTGATCGACGTCACAACCATTGTCGGCTTGAATGTCGGTGAAGGTCACCTTTGTCCCGACTTTCACTTTGAAGCTCAGGTACGAGCCGGCGTTGCAGAACCCCGGCATAGACCATGTGCCGTCCGAGTTGTACACCGTCTGATCCTCGCTTCCACCGATGAAGGTGTTGTACGTCCCGGGGAATGTCGCGTGGCCGCTGTCAGGTCGAGCGCCGGCGGCAAACAGGTGCCCACCCGATGGGGTATGCGCCGGAACAGACGACGAGGTGAAAACTGCGTACCAGGGGAATTCTGCGAGAGTCGCCGCGTTGAATGTGCCCGGCTTCGTGGCCGAACCTAGGTTCGCGCCAGCGACCTTCGCGCCGAACACGCCGCCGTCCGTGTATCCGGCTTTGAAATCACTCATGCCGATCGTCGTGCCCACCGTTTCCCACGTGCCTCCGTCGGGGAATTCCTGAAAGGACCATGAGTGGTCCGAGTTGAGATAGAGCTGGCCGTCGTCGATGAATCCCGATCCAGGGTTGGCGAAGATCTCGTAGGTACCGACCATTGCCGTTGCCGGTCTGGCATGGCTACCGGTTGCACTACCGGCGGCGTTTCCCGGCGCGGCTCCGGCTGTGGTCGCTCCCACGAGGCCGAATCCCATTGCAGAGATCGCGGCTGCCGACAGCGCGGTCCCGATCCGATATTTCGTCTTTGCCTTCATTGATGTTCCTCTCGTTCACCGCATGCTCCCGATGAGCAAGCGGCCGCCGCCGACGATTAGAAAGTGTCTCCCGCCGAAGACGCTGTGGGCACGCTACACGAGATCCTCCGAAGTTACGATGAAGCTCAGGTCCAGGTTCCGCTTGCTGGGCGCCGTTATCGCTCGATCGAGATGATCCAGCTTCCTCGCTGTCCTGATCGGGCCAGCAGGACCTCCGGGCCGCCCTTTAGTGCGTACGCGTGAGTTGCGAAAGACGAAGTCCTTGGTCAGCATCTTGGATCCGCGCCGCGGGTGAGGGTCACGCCGGCGACGAACCCACAACCGATGTCCAGCGTGCCGCTGTAGCCAAAAGGTTCTTCGAGTAGGTGCCCTTATATATTTTGCTTGGTCGGTAGGAAAATTGAGCTTGATGGTACTTGTCGTCGGCTCTGTCCATTCCTCCTCGTCTCTGAGCCAGTGGAAGTACGTGCGTTCGACGGTCTCCACGCTGTCCCCCAGGTTCGCCGCGACAGCGGTGATCGGACGCAGTGTCGGCGAAGATCGTACTGGCCGCGAAGTAGCGCAAGCTGTCAAAACGAACCGGTTCTCGGCGAGGCCAGCGCCGGTATGGACCAGAGCGAATCCGGGCGCTCCGAGTAACTGCGGTGGCGACCTCCTGCCGATCGCTGGGTTAACCCACCGATGCCATGCCGACCGCTGGCTGGTTCAGTGGTGTCGCGGCGAGAGATCCGAGGAATGGGGCAGTCCCGAAGCAGAACTCTCCGCCGTCCGAGGCGACGAAGCGGTATCCGAGATCGTTGTCGGTCGCTGCCATGCCGACGATTGGCGCGTTGAGGTGGATGTTGCCTGTAGAGCCGAGGAACGGGGCCCCGAAGGTGAACAGTCCTCCGTCGGCTGCGACCAGCCAGTAGCCGGATGTGGAGTCGTCGACGGCGATGCCGACGACCGGCTTGTTCAGCCGCTTGCCTCCCGTGGAGCCTTGGAAGTGGGCGTCGCCGAAGGTGAAGACCCCGCCGTCGGAGCCGACCAGGTAGTAGCCCCCATTGTCGGCCGTGACGGCGATACCGACCACCGGTTTGTTGAGCGGCTTGCCTGCCATGGAGCCATGGAAGTGGGCGTCGCCGAAGGTGAACACCCCGCCGTCGGAGCCCACCAGGTAGTAGCCGCGGTCATCGGGGGTCGCTGCGATACCGACGATGGGAGCGTTCAGCGGATGCCCACCCATGGAGCCGTAGAAGGGCGCCCCAAACGAGAAGACCCCGCCGTCGCGTGCACCCAGCCAGTAGTCGCCGGTGGCTGTGGCGGCGATGCCGACGATGGGAGCGTTCAGCGGATGCCCACCCGTGGAGCCGTGGAAGGCGGCGGCACCGAAGGTGAAGACTCCTCCGTCTCCCGCTGTGATCCAGTAGCCCGCAGACCCACCGCCGGGCGCGCTGATCGTGATCGTCAATGCTTGGGTGTCGGTGCCACTCGTCGAGTCGGTGGCCTCAACAGTGAACGCGAAACTGCCTGCGACGGTGGGAGTTCCGCTGATCATCCCGGTCGAAGACAAGGCCAGGCCGGGGGGGAGTGACCCCGACACCAGCGACCAGCTATACGGCGGTGTCCCACCGACCGCGCTTACAGCAGCCGAGTAGGCGGTGCCGACAGTGCCATTGCTCACCGTGGTAGTGGTCACACAGACCGGCTGGGGCGGCACTCCGACCAGGTCCGTATTCCAGCCGCTGAAGGTGTTGCACGTCACTGCCGCTGCCGAGCCCGGATCCACGTTCACTCCGACGCCGACACTGGTGGGCAGGTCCGGGGGCATCCGTCCGATCTGGTTGCGATCGATCACCGCGCCGGTACTGTCCGCGGTGACATTGACCCCGATGTCGGTTCCGGTCCCGGTGATGGTGTCGCCGGTGAGGTTGACGGCATGCGCCCCGAAGAGCAAGACGGCGGTTCCTTGGTCGCTGGCGTTGATGAAGCCACTGCCGTAGATGGTGCTACCGGTGATCGTGCCGCCGGACCCGGCGTTGACGCCGACGCCGCCGTACTGCACACCGTTTTGCGAGGGTAGCAGTGCGGGCGCAGTACTGTCCGGCGGTCCGAGTGTGCTGGCCGAGACATTCATTGTCATCATCCCTGAAGCGACGAGAGCGCCCTTTTGGTAGCCGCTGACCACGGTGTTGGTGATCGTCACCGTGCGGGCTGTGCCGACCGTCGCGTTGGCTCGGATTCCCTGTCCCAGCGGACAGCCGCTGTGCTGGGTGATGTCCTCCACCTGAACGCCGCTGACCGATCCGCTGGCGTCGTTGAAGAAGATGCCCATCAACCTCCCCACAGTACAATCCGTGGCGAAACCGGTGCCTTTGATCGTCAGGTTCTCGACAGTCATAGAGGTGCCGGCGTTTGTCAGCACCGCCCCGGAAAAGTTGCCCCCAGTGGGGTCGTGGGCGGTGATCGTGAATCCGGCACCATTGAGGGTGACCCCGTCTGGAATCGTGAGCGGCACCGTCGTGTCACAGTCGCCCGTCAAGGTGATGACGCCCCCAACGGGTGCCGGCAGCGCGCAGGCGGGGGGCGCAGCGGTCGCCGGCTCGACACCCCCGGTGAGGGCGATCGGTACAACGCTTGCGAGCAGAATGAACGCTCCGCAAACGATCGAAACACGAAAGCGCCACATATCGGCCCCCGTTTCCCTCGACCCCGCGATTCCGACGTTCTCCGCCGGGGGTATCTCTGAAAGTCAGAAAATAGCAGGGCGTGTGTAGATAGTCGGCGTTAGGCACCGTACGCCTACTCTGCGCCGAGCTGGCAGGGTTGCGACAACGTGTGAACTGGGCTTTTTGTGTCCGTAGGCGATACCGGATCGAACCATGGCCTCGGCCGTGTGAAACCAGCCTGCCTGCCGTTGCCCATGGGCAGGTCTAGGCGCTGACCCCACAGTCCCCAGCGAACGTTGCATGGGCCGTGTGGGATGACCTCCTCTCCGGGTCCGGCTCGTCGGTCCGGGATAGCGCGATGGGCTAGGAGTTGTCGCCAAGACTTCTCGCCTACGGACACCTACGGACACGAGATTTTCAGCAACAGCCAATACGCACTCAACGCACGAACGGAAGCCTTCTACATACTCCCGAGTCAGGACCATATTCTGACAAGTCGTCGCTGGTTACGCAGCCGCTGCCACAGAATCGCACCTACAGACTGGCTCATCGTCAGCTCGCCGTATACCTGGGCTTTCTCAGTTCGGGACCCTCGGAAATGCGGCAAAGATGCGGCGCGAGGTTGAAGCTTCACGCCCCTAAGCCGAAGGAAGGAGGACCCGATGACCACGACCGGTTCAACCGCGGAAGGCGAGGCCATCGCCGCCGAGCGACGCGCCAACGGAGGGGCGGCCTCGCTGGAACCGGGCTTCCGTCATGGGTGACCTGGACGCCACAACACGCGAGCTCGCAATCGAGTTCGCCGAGCTCAGGATGCTCAGGCTCGATATGGACCACGCTCGAGCGCTGTTCGAACGATTGGCCGAGATTCCCGATCTGATGGGTGATTTCAGGCTGAGCTTCGCTCTTTGGACCTCCGGAGCTATCGCGTACCGCCGATGCTTCGCCGATGGCGAAGGCCTCGCGAAGGGGCGAGGGCCCAGGTTGGTCCTGCAACGCTTCGTCGATGCCCTCGAACCCGACCGGCGCGAGCTACACGTCGACGCGTTGGATATGGCGAACAGACAAATCGCTGACCGTGTCAGTGACCACCAAGCGATTGAGGTGTGGTTCGAGGTCGACCACGGCCCACCCCTCCGAGTGCGGAATGTGCAGGCCCGGCGGTCCATGCTCGGAGCGCGTACCCACAACGCCTTCGAGTTCGCCGCCCACGCGAAGCACCTCGTTGACGAGATCGACGCGGAGTGTGAGCGAGTGAAAAAGGCGATCCTCGCCTCCACGAATGAGTCGGGCGTCGCGAGTTGGTTCACGCCGACGAGTGAGTCGCCCGAATGGGTCAACGTCCTGGCGGGCGAAGCGGGCCCGATATTCGGTAACGAGGAATCCGACCACCTGTCGGACGAGACCGGGTCCGGAGCAGATCCTGGCGAGCCCCTCGCGGCGTACGAGCGCCGCGTCGACGGGCTCCCGGCTCAGCTCGATCCGTAGAGCCTCAACGGGCCCGTTTCGCCCCGAGTTCGCCTGATGGCGGGGTCGGATCCGGGCACAAGTTATGGCGCACCGGTAATCTCGGACAGCTGACGGGATGGGGATGACGCTGCGAATCGGACCACGTAACCCATTTCTTGCCGACTCGGTCTATCCAATCGCGCACGGGCGGTGCGACCAGCAAGACAACAGCCTGATCACCGGGCCGATCGGCCCCAGCGAGGCACTCGGCCCCGATGACGTGCAATATTCCTGGTTAGGCCCGGGGCACTTCGGCGGGTTGATATCGGCGCCCTACCCCGACGGCCGTCGCGTCATCTGGAGCAATGGCCGCCAGACCATCGCCAAGCTCGACTACGACACTCTCGATGTGCTGGCGGTCCTTCCCACAGGCGACCAACCTGTCACCCCGGTGGCGGAGCAACAGGCCGCAGTCAGTGCCCTCGACGAACTCCGCGGGCAAGAGGCGGTCAACCACGCGCTGACCTTGGCGATGACGTACATGATGGGTCTCGACGGGGTCTACGCGTTGCTCGACTGCGACAACACGCTGTTCCTGACCCGCAAGACGTGCGTCGTCGCCTACCGGGACGTGGACCCCGTTGACCGGGCGTCGCCCATCGAAGAGACGGCCCGCTGGGACAAACCGTCGGAGGTGGAAGGGGACTTCGTCGGTGTCGGCATCACCTTCGACGGTCGGCTGGTGCTCTCCACCGACCACGGTTGGGTGGTGTCCGTCACCCGCGACTTCGCCGACTTCCGCTCCGTCCGACTTCCTGGCGCTCGGGAGCATGCAGCCGCCCACTGGGAGCGAATGACTTCGGAGGGACGACGAGGCTACGGCTGGGTGCGCAAAAGCCTCTGCGTCGACGAGGACAACGGCATCTACATCCCGTCGGCCGACCATCTCCACAAGGTGATCTGGACGGGAGAGCGGCTCTCTACGGACGAGGTGGACGGTTCGTGGTCTGCGCAGTACCGCAACGGCCGAGGGTGGGGTTCTGGCACCACCCCGTCACTGATGGGATTCGGTCCCGAAGAGGACCATCTGGTTGTCATCGGCGACGGTGACGACGTTGTGAACATCACCCTGTTCTGGCGAGACGCGATCCCGGAGGACTGGCAGCAGCTACCAAACGCGCCCTCGCGACGGATCGCGGGGATCGGGCCGGCGAACATGGGTAACCCTGAGCTGCATGCCATCCAGACCGAGCAGTCCATCACCGTGTCGGGATACGGCGCGATGACCGTGAACAACGAGCCGGCATCGATCCCCGATGGTCTCCCGCCGGCAGCCGTACGCTCGCTGTGTTTCTACCTCGGTCACCGTCCCGAGTACCGACCGCTCGGCCTGCACAGATACGAGTGGAGCCCCGCCACCCGCACCCTTGACGAGGCGTGGGTCTGCACGAGCATCTCCTCACCGAACTCGGTGCCGTTCGTGTCCCAGGGGTCCGACCTTGTGTACACCTGCGGAACCCGTGATGGCCAGTGGACCATCGAGGGCGTCGACTGGTCCACCGGTGAGCCCGTCTTCCACTACGTCCTCGGAGACTCGACCTTCAACACGCTTGGCGCCGGGATCACGCTCGACGAAGACGGCTTCCTCCTCTTCGGCACCATCTTCGGGAAGGCCCGAGTCATGCGAGTGGGCGGCGAGAAAGCGCCTGTCGCGACAGCAGGTTGAAGAATGATCCCGAGCCATTCGGCGACCGCTAATGGGTAGCGCAAACCTGGCGCTTCGAGCGGGGGCCGATTGACGGCGGGTGCGCGGAGATGACGGGGGTTGCTGATACTGGACGGTTGCTAAACCAACCTCTTTTGGCGACAGATGTTGAGCCGTCTACTGATGTTGACTCCCACCGAGCAGCGGCAGCGTTGAGATCGCACCCGTACAGCCGGCCGATGATCTCGTGCCCGACGACGGTGGCCCGCCCACGACGCTGACCCGTGACGAGCTGTGGCGGCCCGCAACGGCATGGCGGCGACGCCAGCGAAGACCATGCATTCCGTGCCCGTCGGGGAAACGCAGGACGGTCGGCGCAATCGGGACAGCGCAGCCGGGCCGACATTGGTTGGAAAAGCCCGATTCGAGAATTCGCCAGACTCGCCTGGGCCTGCACCCGCTTGTGTTGATTCGCGTGAGACAATCGTGGCAACTGTGGCGAGGCGTGTCCGTGCACGTACTGCAGCCTTGGTCCCAAGAAATCCCATGTGTGCGGTTCCATCACCCATGGAGCAACCAACAAGGAGCACACATGCCTAGAAGCCCATCGGCTGCACCGCGCACCGAGAAGGTGATCTATCACGCTTGGACAGACGTGGATGGTGTAGATGATTTGCCGCCGCTCAGAATGATTGAGCAAGACGGATCACGGACGATAATCGGACTGGAGCGCAGCTTCGATGAGTCGGCGGACAAGGGTTCCCTGCGGTACTTCCGCACCACGGTTGTTACGACCGTGGAATCGGTGGAAGTCAATAGTCAGGGAAACGTGATCGGTCACGGTACCTGTCCGGTCTCCAGGCATCGACCGTATCCGGATGTTCCCAACCGTCTGATTTAGCAATCGGACCACGGGTCCCTTCGCAACCCGAGGAACCATCGTTGATGTGCAAGCCGGGGACGGGTACGAGACGCTCCGTATTGACCGTGCACCCGAAGCAGGTGTGCCATGGTTGTCCCTCGCCGGCAGGCGTGGATCCGGAACGGGCCAACGCTGTAACGCAACAGGGAGGGACGGTGCGGTTCATTCTTCAGTACCCCGAAGCCCAGGGCAGCGAACTGGACCTACTCGACGCGGGGTCGGTCGCCGAGGTCGCACGGGCCGCCGAAGAGGCGGGGTGGCACGGGATCGCGCTGACCGAGCACCCCGCTCCGAGCAGCGCCTGGCTCGAGTCGGGCGGGCACCAGAGCGTCGATCCCTTCGTGGCGCTGGCGTCTGCGGCGCGGGGTCACGTCCACGTTGGCCCTCGTGACGAACCTCAGCGTCGTCCCCTACCGCAATCCCCTCCTGCTGGCCAAGAGCGCGGCCACACTGAACCGGGTGTCGGAGGGCCGCTTCTTCATGGGCGCAGGTGCCGGCTACCTCAAGTCCGAGTTCTTCGCTCTCGGCGCTGGCTTCGATGAGCGCAACGCCCTCTTCGAGGAGTCGCTCGAGGTGATGCGGCTGCACTGGAGCGGCGAGCCGTTCACCTTCGAAGGCCGCCACTTCTCGGCGCGCAACATTCGCGCCCTGCCGGCGCCCCGCGAGGCCACTCGGTGCCGATCTGGATGGGCGGCAACTCTGACGCCGCTCTCCGCCGCGCCGCACGGCATGCCGCCGGCTGGATGCCCATGACCGCGCCGGCCGGGGTCGCCAAGACGGCTCGCACGCCGCCGGTGACCAACACTGAGGAGCTCCGCGAGCGCCTGAACGTGCTCGAGCGACTGGCCGGCGACCGCTTCGAAGAGCTCGAGTTGATCCTGAGCCTCTCTTCACCCGGCATCGCCGAATTCGAGCGCGACCTCGAGCGTCACCGTCATCGGCTGGGTGAGATCGAAGAGCTCGGCGCCGACTGGACCATCGTCGGTCCACCGTGGTCTCCGTCTCCGGGCCCGATCGAGTGGCTCCAGCGCTTCGCCGCCGCGTTCATCACGAACTGAACATCGACGAATCGCGGTGCCCGTGACCGGGCGGGCAGGACACCCGCCCGCCCCGGCCGACGAGCCTCGAAGATCAGGACGAAGCCAAGTCCTTGTCCAGCGCGTTGAAGTTCGGTGTGCCGAGCCCCACGCCCTCGTTGTAGAGGGCGCCCGGGGTGCCGGTGAAGTAGAGGTTGTCACTCGACGTCCCCGACGTCTGCAAGGGGTTGAACGGTGACTTGCCGCCCTGGGCGAAGCCGTAGATCGCCGGGTTCCAGAAGCCGACCCGGTGCCCGAGCGATGACTCGAGGTCAGCGGTGGCCCCGTTGAGCTGCGGTCCGACGAAGCTGGTGCCGCCCCAACCACCCTCGAGGACCGGGTCCCCCGACTGGGCGAAGGCCGGCGAGTAGAGGAGGTAGCCCGATTCCGGATCCGCGTCGGTCGAGACGTCGGGCACGGCCCGGCCGAAGGCCTGACCCTGGACGACCGAGGGGTTCGCGTCGAAGAAGAACTTGGTGGGCAGGTCCAGTCCTCCCACAACCTGGTAGTCCTTCGGGGTCAGGTACGGCACGGCGCTGTACGTCGTGGTTCCCGACACGCCTCGCTGGTACGACGGCGTCCCGAACAGGGTGCTGAATCCGCCGCCGCCGCCGCCGTCAAACCTCGGATTCTTGGCCACCGACCCGACAGACGGAGCTCCGGTGATGGTGGCGATCGGCCCCCACAGGTAGTCCCAGCCCCAGGTGCGCTCGGCCGGCACCGAGACCGTGGCCGACCCGCCGGGGCCCGTCAGCGTGCCGGTCCAGGGCAGGGTCGTGCCGCCGCCGACGGTGATGTACGGGCTGTCCGCCGGGGTGTCGACCGACAGGTTGGTCGTACCGATTTCGTCGTATGCGTCGTAGGCACCCTCGTCCCCGCCGGCGCAGAACGCCGACTGGCCCTGAGCGGCGAACTCCAAGAAGGCCTCGTTGAAGGCCGCCGCGTACCCCGACGTCTCGGTGCCCGACTGAATGGCCGTCGCCAGGAAGGTCTCCGCCTCGCCCCAGCTCGTCGAGACCGAGCCGGCGATGTTCTGGCTGGCGGCGTCGAAGAAGGAGTCGGCGAAACCCGGATCGGTGTTGGGGGCCTGGTAGACGATGACGTTCGCACCGGGGGCGACGCCGCCCGACTGCTCCACGTCGAGGTCGGACTCCCCGCTGCCTCCCGCGTTGCTCGGCGCGCCCGGGCCTCCGTCCACGTTCTCGATCTTGACGGTCCGGCCGGTGTCGGGCAGGCCCAGAACGTGCTGCCAGAAGTACTGGGGTGCACCTCGGTCGACGGCCGCCAGCGTGACGATGGCGACGGTCTGACCCGCCCCGGTGTCACCCGCCTTGTAGAGGGGGTCGAGCCCGTAGTTGGCGGCGAAGGACTCCGGCGTGTTGCACACGTTCGGAAGCCCCGTCAAGGCGATGCAACTGTTGGCGCTGCCCGGCTGCGCGCTCGCGAGGCTGGTGTCGACGTGCCGGGAGTTCGAGAGGAAGGATGCGTAGTTGGAGAGACCGAGGATCGCGGTCACGTCCTTGGCCAGGTTGGCGGGCAGCTTGGGCGGCTGCGACGTCCCGTGCACGGTCTGGGCGGGGATCGTCTGGCCGTTCGACTCGGTCTGTTGCGGCACGTTGAACTGCTGCTGGTGAACCCCGAGGGCAGCATCGAATTCGGCGACCGTGCCCATGGCCACGACGTCGACGTCGTCGGAGTACACCTGCGTCGTGATCCCGAACCCGGCCAGGTACTTCTGCAGCTCGAAGATGACCTTCGGGCTCTGACCGTAGGTCTGCGCGAATTGCCCCACCGAGTCGTACTGCGTGATGCCGTGCGTCACGGCGAACTCGAGCGCCGACAGGTGCTGCTCGGTCAGGACGAACGACACCGTCTCCTGCGTGCTCCCCGGGGTGGCTCCCGTCGCCACCGCGCCAGGCAGCGCGGCCGGGTTGATGTCACCGGGCACCGGCACCGGCATGTTGGCGCCGTTCGAGGTGGCGGCGCCAGCGGTGAAGCCGGTGCCGACGACGACGAGGGCGGTGGCCGCCCCGGCCGCGGCGATCTTGAGCGAGGTCAGGCGACGCCGACGTTTCATGGTTGGACCCCCGGGTCTCGTGTTGCGTCTGTGGTGCAGTTCGTGTGCGGACTCGGTCGACGGACCCCGCCACGGCGCTCGTTTTAGCACGCCATCGGGCTGTCGCGTCGACGGCCTCGGTTCAGATCTGGCCGGTCGCGACGCGGTCGCGGACGAAACGTTGCACGAGCGATCTCAGTAGCGCCCAGGCGACGTCGGGATGGTCGCGCACGAAGGGGCGGAACTGCCAGCCGGCGAGAGCGAGGCAATGCAGATCCGTCTCTGCGGTGACCTCTGCCATCCGCGCCCCCTCGTCAATGAGGGCGATCTCACCGAAGTGCTCGCCCGCCTTCAGGAGCCGGACACGCTCGCCGTCCACCGAGACGGCGGCCGTTCCCGACGTGATGACGAAGAACCCGACGCCCGGATGGCCCTTCTCAATGACCCGTGTACCCGCGGGAAATGAGGTCTCGGTCATGGCCGTCGCCAGTTGCTTGACGTCCTTCTTGGACAGGTCGCGGAACAATGGGGTGCTCCGGATGGCCTCCTGGGCGTCCGCCATGGAAGGGAACCGTACACGGCTCCGCCCTGGCTCGGCCTGATCTGGGTGGCCGCGGCGCCGCCGCGGCTCGGGTCACACCAGGGCGTCGTGGAGAGCCTGGGTCGGGAGCGCGCCCTGCCACCAGCGCAGGGTGACGACGAAACGCGACCCGCCGCCGGAGTACAGCGGCGAGAGGGCGCGGACCGAGCCGCCCATGGCGGCCGCCAGCTCGGCCACGATGGCGAGTCCCAACCCCGAACCCGCCCGGATCTTTGGTCCGCGGTCGGCCCGGTAGAAGCGCTCGAAGACCCGTGCCAGGTCGCCCGGCGCGATGCCCGGTCCGTCGTCGTCGACCGTGATGGTGCATGCGCCGGTCGCCGGGTCGGTCCCGAAGGCGATGGTGACCGCGGTCCGGGCGAACGCCATCGCGTTCTCAATGAGGTTGGCCAGCAGCTGCGCCAGGCGGTCCGGATCGGCCTCGGCCGGCCGCTGACCCGGCCCGTCGTCGGGAACGTGCACCACGAGTGCCAGCCCGTCCTTGGCGGCGGCCGGTCGGAATCCCTCTGCCGTCGTGCTCACCACCTCGGCGACGTCGGTCGGGCGCAGCGATATCGACATCTGTCGCGCCTCGAGCTTGGTCAGGTCGAGGAGGTCGCCGACGAGGCGTTCCAGCCGACGGGACTCGGCGATGATCACATCAGCCGCGCGCCCCTCGTCCTCGACGGCGCCGTCGTGGATCGCCTCCGCGAAGCCGCGGATGGAGGTGAGCGGAGTCCTCAGGTCGTGCGACACCGCCAGGAGGAGGTGGCGTTCGCGGGCCCGGCTGTCCTCGAGGCTCTGGGCCATGTGGTTGATGGAGCCGGCCAGCGAGGAGAACTCGGGGTAGTCGTGGGCGCGAACGGGGACGCGGCCCTCCAGGTCGCCGGAGGCGATCCGGGCGGTCGCGCCGACCGCCTCGACGAGGGGACGCGACATGCGGCGGCTCATCTGCCAGGCCACCAGCGCCGCCACCGCCAGTGCGGCGGCGCCGGCGACGGTGAAGTACACCCAACTCGGCCCCAGTCCACCCACACTGCGGGTGAGCAGGACGGCCAGGGTGCCGTCGAAATTGTGAAGCCGCTCCCTCTCGAGCGGCGACAGGTCCACCGGCGCCGCGGCATAGACGAAGTTGGCCGTGCGGCCCGAAGTCGTCTCTCCCGCCTGGAGGGCGGCCACGTCGAGCTCCTCGGCCTTCAGACCATGCGGCAGAGTTTTCTTGATGTGGCCGTTGGGGTCGATGCGGATGAGCTCCGCGTCCTCGAGCTTGAGCGTCCGGCCGACGATGTGCAGGACTTTGAGCGACTGTGTCCCCGTCCTGACGCCCGTGAGCGACTCGGCCTCCGACACCAGTTGCGCCTTGGCGTCGTTGCGCGCCTGAATTCGCGTCAGCAAGAGACTGCCGGCTCCCGCGATGACGAGGACGACGGCGACAAGGCCGACCATGGCCAGGGTAAGGCGGCGTCGCATCCGTCAGCCGAACCGGTAGCCCAGGCCCCACACCGTCGCCAGTGGGAGGTCGGAGCCGAGTTTCTTTCGCAACTGGGCGACGTGGACGTCCACGGTCCGCTCGTCGCCGAACCAATCAGACCCCCAGACCCCGTCGAGGAGCTGCTGGCGCGAGAGGGCCAGCCCGGAATTGGCCGCCAGGAAGGCGAGCAGATCGAACTCGCGCGTGGTGAGACCCACGACTGCGCCGGCGCGGCGGATCTCACGCCGGCGCATGTCCACTTCGAGATCGCCCACGGCGACGATGTCCTGGGGCGCCGGGCCTTCTCGGGTCCGGCGCAGCACGGCGCGCACCCGTGCGACGAGCTCCCGCGGCGAGAAGGGCTTGACGAGGTAGTCGTCTGCTCCGAGCTCGAGCCCGAGGATCCGGTCGACCTCGTCGTCCCGAGCAGTGAGGAACAGGACCGGCACCGCGCTCTGGCTGCGGATCTCGCGGCACACGTCGTAGCCGTCGAGCGGTCCGGGGAGCCCGACGTCGAGGACGACGATCCAAGGGTCCTCCTGGCGCCAGAGGTCCAGGCCCTTCGGGCCGTCGCTCGCCAGCAGCACGCGGAAGCCTTCGCGACGTAAGTAGAGGTCGACCAGGTCGGCGATGTTGGGGTCGTCCTCGACGACCACCACCGTGCCGTTCTCCGCGCTCACCTCTCTAGCCTCGCACCTCCGGCCGGGCGATCCTCCGCTGCCCTGCCCCCCCTCACACAACCCTCATGGATTCCCAACGTGCTCTTCACGGCCGCGGCGAACGATGGACGATGAAGCGGTACACCACTCGCCACCCACCACCCCGGGGCACTCGATGAGAGGAGTGTCATGTACGGAATGCGATCGATCCTCACCCGGAAGTGCACCGCGGGCGTGGCCTCGGCCGCGGCGCTCGGGGCTGCTGTCTTCGTTCCGCTCACGGCCGGAGCCACGACGGTTCAGAACCACGCCACGACGGTCCCGAAGCACGTCGGGACCCACGCCGGCGCCGCGACCACTCCCACCGTGGCGGGGATCCAAGCCGAAGCGGCGGCCGCCGTCACGGCCAGAACCAAGACCCTCGACCGGGCCGTCGCCGCGACCAGCGCCGCGAAGCACCTGGGCGATGGGCGCGACGCGCTGCGCGCCTACCTCGGTGCCGACCTCCAACCGCTCCTCCAGCAGGGACGTACCGTCGCGACCGACACCACCGTCACCCAGGCGCAGCGGGACTTCGAGGACATCTTCGCCGGCTTCCGCGTGTACCACCTGGTCCTTCCTGCGGCCCGGATCGCAGCCCGCGCCGACCGGATCACCCAGAGCGGCGTGCCGGCGCTGAAGGCGGCTGCGGCCAGAGCGCAGACCGCCGTCGATCCCCAGAAAGAGGCGACGGTCGAGCCGCTCCTCGGAGACCTCAACCGCCAGATCGGTGCCGCCACCTCGGCCACTCAGGGCCTCGCCTCCACCGTGCTGGCGTACACACCGGCCCAGTGGAACGCCGACTACAGCCTGCTTTCGACGGCGTCCTCGTCGCTCTCGACGGCCGAGGGCGCAATCCGTCAGGGCCGGGCCGACGTAGTTCAGATTCGGCAGGACCTGCTCGGCGTGGTCCACGGTGGCCGGCCCCAACGCCCCCACCACCGACCATCGTCAAGCGGGATCCACTGAGCGCGCTGCTGAGGGGTCGCCGCTGAGGGGTCGCCGCCGTTCCCTTGCGGCGGCGCCTGCCTGGCATCTCGCCACCCGGCACCGCCTTCCGCCCCGGTGCCGGGTGGCGGACGCCGCCGCTCAGTCGCTGACCAGCCCGGCCGTGCTGACGTTCAGCCCGTCGGCCGACTTGGAGCGGTGCACCACCTGGAACTCGGAGAACTCCGCCAAACCCCAGGGCCCGTTCTCCACGCCGATGCCGCTCCACTTGAATCCGCCGAAGGGCTGCTGCGGCGCGAGGGCGAGATGCGTGTTGACCCAGGCCGTCCCGCACTCGAGCTGCGCCGCCACCTCGGTCGCCCGCTCGGGGTCGGCGCCCCAGACCGAGCCCGAGAGACCGAAGTGGGTGGCGTTCGCCCGGTCGATGGCGTCGCCGAGGTCGCGATAGGCGACGACGGGCAGGGCGGGGCCGAACTGCTCCTCGTCGACGATGCGCGTGCCGTCCGAGAGCCCCGTCAGGATCGTGGGTTCGAAGAAGTACCCCGGTCGGTCCATGGCCTGGCCTCCGGTCACCGCCGTCGCCCCGTGCGCCAGGGCGTCGGCCACCAGCTCCTTGACCCGCTCGTACTGCGGTTCGTTGTTGATGGGCCCCAGCTTCACGCCCTCCTCGGTGCCCTCGCCAACCTTGACGGCGCGGGCGTGGGCCGCCAGTCCCTCGACGACATCGTCGTAGAGAGCCTCGGGGACGTACACCCGCTTGATGGCCGAGCACACCTGCCCGTTGTTGTTGAACGCTCCGGCGAAGATGGCGCCGGCGACGATCGCGGGGTCGGCGTCATCGAGGACGATGGCCGGGTCGTTGCCCCCGAGCTCGAGTGTCACCCGCTTGAGGTCGGGTGCGGCCGACAGCGCCACCTTCTTGCCGGTCTCGACCGAGCCGGTGAAGCTGATCTTGCGGGGCACCGGGTGCGACGTCATCGCCGCGCCCAGGTCGTCGCCACCGCTCACGATGTTGAGGACGCCGGGTGGGAACACCTCGCGCAGGAGCGCGCCGACCTGGAGCGTGGTCAGCGGCGTGAAGGGCGACGGCTTGAGGACGAGCGTGTTGCCTGCCAGCAGCGCCGGGGCGATCTTCCAGAAGGCGAGGGTGAGTGGAAAGTTCCACGGCGTGATGGCGGCCACGACCCCGAGCGGCCGGCGGGCGAGCTCCACGTAGGCGCTCTCGTCGTCCTGAATCACCTGGGGCGGCGTCTCGAGGTTGGCGAAGTACTGCGCCCAGATCGCCGACGCGAAGACCTCGATCCCGGCGTCGGCCAGCGGCTTGCCCTGCTCGGCGGTCAGCGTCGGCGCCAAGTCGCCCGGCGATGCCAGGAGGACATCGGCGGCCCGTCGCAGCGCGTCCCGGCGCGCCGCCTCGTCCGCCTTCCAGTCCCGAGCCGCCTTGGCCGCCGCGTCGAAGGCGGCGTCGAGCTGCTCGTGCGAGCACTCCGGCGCCTCGGCGAAGACCTCACCGGTGGCGGGATTGCGCACGCCGAAGGTCCGTCCGGTCGGCACAGCCTCTCCGGCGATGGTCATGGTGAACTCGGTCTGGCTCATGGCGCTCCTGGGTCGGGGGGCGGTTGGGGCGGCCCATCCTCGCACCCGGTCCCGCGCCGCTCAATCGAGGGCGATACCCTCACCCGCCATGGCGGCGCTCGGCGCACCCCGTCGGGCAGAGGCGGACGTCTGCGTGGTCGGGGCCGGGCTGGCCGGGCTCACCGCGGCCAGACTGCTGCAGCGGGCCGGACGCACGGTGGTCGTGCTCGAGGCTCGCGACCGTGTCGGCGGGCGGGTCTGGACCACGACGAGCGCGGGCGGGGTCCCGGTCGACATGGGGGGCTGCTTCGTGGGGCCGGACCACGACCGCCTGCGCGCCCTCGCCGCCGAGACGGGTGTGCGCATCTTTCCCACCTTCGTCGACGGGGACAACGTGCTCGCCACGGGCGGAACCGTGCACCGCTATCGCGGCGACATCCCCCGGATCAACCCGGCGGCCCTGCTGAGCGCCGCCCAGGCCATCTGGCAGCTCAACGCCATGGCGCGGCGGGTCCCGGTCGACGCGCCCTGGGAGGCGCCGCGGGCCGCGGCGTGGGACGCACGGTCGGTGCGCGCCTGGCTGACGCCCTCGCGCGTCCCGATCCGGCTCGCCCGCGAACTGGTGGAGGCCACCGTGCGGGCCTGCTTCGCCTGCGACCCCGCCGAGGTGTCACTCCTGTGCTGGCTCTTCCTCGTCCGCTCGGCCGGTGGGGTCGAGCCCCTGATGAACATCGTCGGTGGCTATCAGGACTCCCAGTTCGAGGGAGGGGTGGGCCGCGTGACCGACGCCATGGCGGCCGAGCTCGGCGACGCCGTCGTGCTGTCGTCCCCGGTGACCGCGGTGCGCCAGCGCGACGACCGTGTGGAGGTCGTGTCCGAACGCGCCGCGGTGTCGTCGCGCTGCGCCGTGTTGGCTCTCCCCAGGGCACTGGCCGCCGCCATCCGCTTCGACCCCGCGCTCCCGGCGGACCACGCGCTGCTCCTCCACCAGATGCCCGCCGGCACCGAGGTGAAGACGGTGGCGATCTACGACGAGCCTTTCTGGCGCGAAGACGGCGTCACCGGGGCGACCGTGGCCACCGACGACACCATTGAGATCACCCTCGACACCACCCAGCCCGGCCATGCCCACGGGGTCATCGGCACCTACGCCGCCGGGCCTCGGGCCCGGGCGCTGTGGGCCATGGACGAACGCGAGCGCCGGTCCGTGCTGCTGACGATGCTCGCCACGCGCCTCGGCCCGCGCGCCGCCACGCCGCTGCAGGTGCTGGAGGTCAACTGGGCCGAGGAGCGCTGGACCCGCGGTTGCTCCATGGCCCACTTCCCCACGGGGGTCCTGACCCAGTACGGCCGGCGCCTGCGCGAGCCGGTCGGGCGGCTGCACTGGGCCGGTACCGAGACGGCCACGGTGAGCTGGGGCGCCATGGACGGCGCGGTGCGCTCCGGAGAACGGGTCGCCGCCGAGATCCTGTCCGCCGAATACTGATTCCTGGTTCTTCAGGGGCCCAGACCCTCGGGCCGCGGTCCCGGTCCCATCCCCACTCCGAGGCGCTCGCGGAAGAAGGCCAGCGTCTGGTCGAGGGCGGCCCGCGTCGGCGTACCGGGCTCGTCGACCAGGTGGTGGGTGAGCACGGAGTGCGCGCTCTTCGGGTGGCCGTAGGGGTTGCCCGGGCTCGAGTCGATCTCGACCGCCATGAACTTGTCGCCCAGCTCGCGCCGGAGCGACTCGAACCGCTGCTCGAAGCAGAAGGGGTCGTTGCTGAAGCGGAGCCCGAGCAGGCACTGCCCGGCCTCGGTCCGGGCCTTGACGCGGGCCAGGTCCACGTCGGAGATGCCGATGTCCGCCTTATAGCGCGCGCCAAGGGGGAATGGCTGCGAGGGCTGGCTGAGCACCGGGGCCAGCAACACGTCGTCGACCATCATGGCCAGGGCGAACCCGCCGGTGAAGCACATCCCGACGGCGCCCACGCCGGGGCCGCCGCAGCGCGCGTGCTCGGAGGCGGCCAGCGCACGCAGCCACGTCGTGATCGGGCTCGTCCGCTTGAGCGCGAAGGAGGAGAACTCCCGCGAGATGCAGGCGGGAGCGAACGAGCGCACGGTGTAGCCGCCGGTCACGGGACGGCCGGGATCGCCGAAGAGGTGCGGCATCACCGCGGTGCAGCCGGCGGCGACCACCCGCCGGCCGAAGACGGCGAGCTCGGGATCGATCCCGGGCATCTCGCTGATCACAATGACCGCCGGTCCGCTCCCGGCGCGAAAGACGTCGCGACGATTGCCCTCGGCCTCGAAGCTCTCCTTGGTGAATCCCGAGAGCGCGGCCTCCCACCTGCCGACGTGGCCGCTGGCCATGACGGGACCGTAGCATCGCCCTTCATGCCCGGACCCGGCCGCACGCTCGACCCACGCCTGCCGGTCCTCGTCGGGCTGGGCGCGGTCGCCGACGGCGCGCCCGCCGCCGACCTGATGGAGCGGGCGGCGCGAGCAGCCGCCGACGACGCCGGGGCGCCGGAGCTCCTGGCCTCGCTCGACCGGGTTGCGGTTCCCCAGGGCTCGTGGTCGCTCGCCGATGCGGCACGGGGCCTGGCCGTGCGCCTGGGCTCCCCCTCGGCGAGCGCGTTGCGCTACGAGATCGGCGTCTCACAACAGGAGATGCTCAACCACGCCCTGGCGGATGTGGCGTCCGGCGCATGCGAGTGCGTGCTGGTGGTCGGCGGCGAGGACCGCGCCTGGGCCCGTTCGCAAGCCGCCGCCCAAGACAGCGCGGCGACCGCCCGCGACATGGCCGCCGCCCGCGACACGGCAACCGCTCGCGACATGGTCGCCGCGGCGCGGGGTCCCGCGCCCGGCTCGCCCGACGAGATCGTCGCCCGCCCACCCGACTTCGTCGCTCCGGTGGAACAGGCCGCCGGCATCGCCCTGCCGCCGGTGCAGCAGTACGCCCTGATTGAGAACGCGCTCGGCGCGGCCGAGGGACTCGCCCCGGACCAGCACGCGCAACAGATAGCGGCACTGTGGGCGCGCTTCAACGAGGTGGCCCAGCGCAACCCCGACGCCGCCTTCGGCCAGGCGCGCACGCCGGACGAGCTGGCGCGCCCGACGCCGCGGAACCGCCTGCTGGCGTTCCCCTACAACCGCTGGCACGCGAGCCAGTGGACGGTCGACCAGGCCTCGGCCCTCCTGATCTGCTCCGCCGGCCGGGCCCGCCGCGCCGGCGTCGCACCCGACCGCTGGTTGTTCCCCCATGTCGCCCTGCACTCGTCAGGCGCGATCACGCTGACCGCACGTCGCCGGCTCCAGGCGTGGCCCGCCATGGCCGTGCTCGGCCGGACGGCCGAGACCCGGGTCGGTCTACCCCTGCGCGACGTCGAGCTGGCCGAGGTGTACTCGTGCTTCCCGGCCGCCGTGCGCGTCCAGCAGCGAGAGCTCGGGCTCGACCTGTCCGGCACGCCCACGGTGATCGGTGGCATGGCCTTCGCCGGCGGTCCCTTCAACCACTTCGTCCTGCTCGCGACCGTGGCGGTCGGCCGGCTGCTGCGGGAGCGCCCCGACCAGCTGGGGCTGGTCACGACGGTGTCGGGCATGCTCACCAAACCGGGGCTCGCCGTGTGGGGTGCCACCCCACCACGCCGCGAGCGGGGCGTCCTCGTCGCCGACCTGGCGGCCGAGACGGCGGCGGCCACCGAGGTGGTCCCGGTGGCGGACCCGGCGCCATCGAGCTCCGAGGCCACGGTCGTGTCGTTCACCGTCACACCCGGTCCCGACGACCCGTCGGCACCCGTCCGCACGGCGGTGGTGGCCGATCTGCCCGATGGGGTCCGGACCGCTGCGACCTGCGAAGATTCGGACATCGCCCGGCTCGCTCTCACCGAGGGCTTCATCGGGCGGGCCATCCACGTGAAGGACACGAGATTCAGCATCTGAGCTCCGGAAACTCCCGGCCGCTCCGCCCCCGCCTGGTCGACCCCGAGCTGGCCCGACGGGTTCCCGGTCTGCGCCGGGCCGCAGGCGTGGCCCTCGGCGTAGCCGTGCTGAGCGCGATCGCCGTCGTCGTCGAGGCCATCGCCATCGCACGCGCCGTCGACCGATCGCTGCTCGGCCACGTGCCGCTGCGCGTGGTGGCACCCGAGATCGCCGTGGCCGCCCTCGCCCTGGTCGCCCGGGGCGTGATCACGGCGGTCGGCGACCTCTCGGCCCAGGGAGCGGGCGAGCGCGTTGTCTCGAGGCTGCGGCGCGATCTCCTCGGTCACAGTCTCGCTCTCGGTCCGGGCTGGCTGGCGGGCGAGCGGGCGGGCGAGCTCTCCCTCACCGCCACCAGGGGGCTGCGCTCGCTCCAGGGCTACTACGCCCGCTACCTCCCCCAGGCGGCCGCGGCCGCCGTGATCCCGCTCCTCTTGCTGGCGTGGGTGGCAACCCAGGACCTGCTGTCCTTCGCGGTCGTCGTGGCGCTGGTCGTGGCGGTGCCCGTGTCCATGATCTTTTTCGGGCGCGAGGCGACTCGGCGCTCGGAGCGCCAGTGGCGGCGCCTCGGGTCGCTCGCCGGCCGGCTCCTCCAGCTCGTCGAGGGCCTGCCGACCCTGCGCGCCTTCGGCCGCGAGGCGCACGGGCGCCGCGAAGTGGAAGAAGCGAGCGAGGGCGTCCGAGTCGCCACCATGCGCACCCTGCGACTCGCCTTCCTCTCGTCGCTCTCCATGGACCTCATCGCCGGCTTGGGGGTCGGACTCGTCGCCATGGTGCTGGGGCTGCGGCTCCTCTGGGGCGAGCTCGACCTCCAGACGGCCATGGCCGTCCTCCTGGTCGCGCCCGAGGTCTTCATCCCGTTGCGCCGCGCCGGTGCCGAATTCCACGCCAGCACCGAAGGGCAGGCGGCGGCGACCCGCGTCCTCCATGTGCTGGGAACTCCCCTCCCGCGCCGCGCCAGGGCTGAGCCCGCAACGAGTGGGGCCACGAAGGTCCCGGAGACCGTCCCGATCCCGGTACCCACCCTCTCGGTGACGGACCTCTCGGTCGACCACGCCGGCCGCGGCCGTCCCGCCCTCGCCGGCATCTCGTTCGAGCTCGCGCCAGGGTCGCGGGTGGCGTTGACCGGGCCGTCGGCCGCCGGCAAGTCCACCGTCCTCGCCGCGCTGCTCTGCTTCGTGGAGCCGTCGGGCGGCACCATGACCCTCAATGGGCTCGGGCCGGAAGACGTCGGCGTCGCCGCCTGGCGGTCACGGTTCGCCTACGTGCCGCAGCGCCCCCATCTGTTCCACACCACCCTGGGGGACAACCTGCGCCTCGGAGCGCCCGGCGCACCCGACGACGAACTGGGCCGCGTGCTCGCGGCGGTGGGACTCGAAGAGCTCGTGGCCGCGCTGCCCGACGGACTGGGGACCAGCCTCGGGCACGACGGACTGACGCTCAGCGCCGGGGAACGCCAACGGATCGCCCTCGCCCGCGCCCTGCTGAGCCCGGCTCCGGTCCTCCTGTTGGACGAGCCCACCGCATCGCTCGACCCGCCGACGGTGGCCCGGCTCGCTCCGGCGGTCGAACCCTGGCTCGCCGGTCGATCGGTGCTGGTCGCCGCCCACGAGCCTCTCCTCCTCCCCCGCTTCGATGCCTTGGTCGAGCTGCGGCCGACGCCGGCGGGTGAGCCCCTGGTGGCCTCGTGACGGCGCACCCGCTCCGGCGCATCCTGGCCGACCCCGGCACGCCCAAGGCGAGGCTCGCCGTGGCCGGCTTGCTGGGCCTCGGCTCGGCCGCGGCCACCATCGGCCTCCTGGCCGGGTCGGGCTACGTGCTCGGCCGGGCTGCGCTACGGCCCGGTCTGGGCGCGCTCGCCGGCATCCTGGCCGCGGTCGAGGTCCTGGCCTTCCTGCGGGGCCCGTTGCGCTACGAGGAGCGGCTCGTCGGCCACGACGCCGCGCTGCGCGCCCTGGCGACCTGGCGCCTCTGGCTCTACAACCGCCTCGCCCCCCGTGTCCCGGCCGCGCTGGCCGGATGGCGCAGCGGCGATCTGCTGGCGCGGGCCGTCGACGACGTCGACGCCATGGCCGACCTCTACCTGCGCACCGTGCTCCCGGTCACGATCGCGGTTGCGGCCGCCCTGCTCGGCACGGTCGCCGTCGGGTTCGTCGTGCCCTGGGCGGCGGTGGCCCTCGGAATCCCGCTGGCCGTCGCGCTCGTCCTCCCGGCCGTGCTCGTGTGGCGCGGCTTCGCCGAGGGTGATCTGGCGGCCCTCAACGGAGAGGTCTCGGCGGGGGTGGTCGACGCCGTGCACGGCGCGGCGGAGCTGCTGGCGTTCGGCGCCGACACGGCGGCGCTCGACGCGCTCGATGCCCTGAGCCGCCGGGCCGACGCGCTCGAGCGGCGCCACGCCCGCCTGCTGGCCGGCGCCGGAGTCGTGATGCAGGTCTGCGTGGCCGCCGCCGTGGCGGGGGTCACCGCGGTCGGGGTGGCCGCGGTGCACGACCACCGCGTGGGACAGGTCATGGTGGCGGTGCTCCCGCTCGCCGCGCTGGGAACGTTCGAGGCGGTCGTGGCGGTGCCGCTCGCGGTGGCCCGCGCCCAGGGGGTGCGCGCCTCGGCCCAGCGTCTGCTCCACCTCGACGAGGTGCCCATCCCGGTCACCGATCCCGTGTCGACGGTCGGTGCGCCTCTCGGTGTGCCCGACGTCCTGTTCGACCGAGCCTCCCTGCGCTACGCGACAGGACTGCCCCAGGCCCTCGACGGCGTCTCGTTCGACCTGCCCCCCGGGGGACGGCTCGCCGTGACGGGCTCGAGCGGGGCCGGCAAGTCGAGCCTCGTCAACGCCCTCCTGCGCTACTGGCCGCTGGAAGAAGGCTCACTGCTCCTCGGAGGCCACGACGTGACGCAGATGGCCCAGGCCGACGTCCGGGCCGGGTGTGCGCTCGCCGACCAGCGGGCCCAGCTCTTCGCCGGCACGTTGCGGTCGAATCTCGTCCTCGGCCGACCCGACGCGAGCGACGACGACATCGCCGCCGCGCTCGAGGTGGCGTGCCTGGCCGAATGGGTGGGCACGCTCCCCCTCGGCCTCGATACGCCCGTGGGCGAGGAGGGCGTCGAGCTCTCCGGAGGAGAGCGCCGGCGCCTGGCCGTCGCCCGCGCCGTGCTTGCACCGGGGCCTGTGCTCGTTCTCGACGAGCCCACGAGCGGGCTGGACCCCCCGCTGGCGGACGCGGTGCTCACCGGCGTGCTCGCCGGAGCGGCGGCGTCGGGGCGCAGCGTGCTCCTGGTCACCCACCGACAGGCCGAGGCGGCGCGCTGCGAGGCTGAGCTCGCGCTCGAGTCGGGTCGTGTCGTCCCGCTTCGGCCCTAACCCGACGACCTGATCGGTCGCCCCGACGAACACCACGGGTTCGACGGCACGCCGGCGCACGGGTTGGGCATGGTCGCCAGCCGCGAAGGCAAGGGCGCCAGCTTCACCGCGGTCTTGGGCGGGTACGAGGCACCGGGCGGGCACGTCGCCAGGCCGGCGTCGCACTCGACCTGCGCCAGCAGCTCGTTGTCGAGGTTGGTGGCGCTCGAGGGCACGCCGCAAGTCGGCTGGAGCTCCTCCAGGTTGGCCGGCGCCGACCCCGCCGGCGCCGAGTTGTCGGCGTAGCAATTGGAGGGCAGGCCGGCGTGCAGCACGATCTGGCCGAAGTCGGCGTTGGTCGGGTTCTTGAAGTAGCCGTCGTTGGCGTAGGTGTTGCCCTTCAGGGCGTCCCCCTCGGGCTCGAAGACGCAGCCGATGCCGCTGGTCTCGAACCCGCCGTAGTTGGCGCACTTCTGGTGCAGCGACGGCGTGCCACTGTCGGGGTAGGGGACGAACAGGGTGCCCCAGGCGCCGTTGTTCTCGAACACGTTGTCCATCACGGTGTCGTTGCGCCCGCCCGACAGCGTCATGCCGGTGCCGATGGGGCCGGCCGCGGCGTCGCCCGCCTCGGGCACGTCGGGGTTGTTGTTGTCGTGGACGTCGTTGTGCACGAAGACCCAGCACGAGTGGGTGTGGGTCACCGGGCTGATCCCCCCCTTGGGACAGGCGCCGTTCTGCGGCGGTGGGGGGTCCCCGGCGATCTGGGTGTTCGTGTCCAGGCCGTCCTCGTTGTGGTCGAATTCGGAGTTCTCGATCACGATGGCGCCCCCCGAGTTGGTCCCCGAATAGCCCAGCGCGTTGTTCTCCATCCAGGCGTGGTCGATGGTGACGTCGCAGAGCTGTTTGCAGGCGCCGACATACATGCCCGAGTCGTTCATGTTGCTGCCGTAGATCTCGTCCCAACGGGCCGGTCCCTGTGCGTTCGACGAGAAGATGCCGTATTGGGCCGCCGTCGACTCGCCGGAGAAGTAGGTCGAAGTGCCCGTCAGGTAGGAACCTTCGTAGCCGGCGAGCCCGATCTTCCCGGAGCCGTCGCCCCCGTTCCACCAGATCTCGTTGCCCGAGTCCCCCGCCCCGCCCAAGAAGTTGCAGGCCGTCAGGTTCTGAATGCTGACGTCGTCGGCCTTCCACACGACGATCCCGTTGCGGCCCTGGGCCTTGCCGTCCGACACCGGGCCGAAGTTCTGGAACTCCGGCGAGTTGTTGCACGGCTCGGGAGCGCCGGCCTTGGTACCGTCGACGATCACCGTGTCCCGGTTCATGCCCCGGACGTGAAGATCGGAGGTGTGCACGACCACACCGCCGTGGTCCCCCGTGCTCAGCTGCTTGGCCGAGGTCACGTGGGCGTCGTCGGTCTCGTGGTAGTCACCCGGCGCAATGAGGATCCAGTCGCCCGGCCGGGCGGCGTCGACCGCCGCTTGGATAGACGAGTACCGGCCGGCCATCCCATGGAAGGTGCCGACGAGCAGCACCGCCGGCCCGCTCTGTCCCGACGAGCACCCGGCGAGGACGAGACCCGTGAGGATGGTCGCACCCGAGGCGGCCCGCAGGCGGGCCCACCGGCGGGCCCGGTGCGTGCCGTTTCCCATGACAACTCCCGTCTTCCCGCCCGTCCGTCGCACCCCCCGGGCGACCGCACGAGACGCTACAGCGGGGTTGCAGCGGGAGGGTGCACTCGGCGAGGGACCGAGCAAGGAGACGATCGAGGGCCGCCTACCAGCCCTGGCTTCGACGCTCTGTCGCCGACGAGACAAGCGTGGTACGGGCGCCCCGGTGCATCAGAAATGCAGGTGTGTGCGTTTTTCGGGGGGGTGACTCCCTAATCCCGCAATAAGAGTCATATAATTCAGCATCAAATCAGCGTGCTTGGACCGCCCAGCGCGCCGACCCGTGCAGGCCCTAAAAACCCCTCAGGGGTCCTGCTTGTTTCACGGTGGACACAGTCGTTCCGCCCATCCCACATGCTCCGGGTAACCCAGAGAGGTACCGACGAGCGCCGCCTATGGCGCGAACCGACAGATATGAACAACGACAACATCGCCACCTTCGAACTCCGACCGCACGAACCCGAGTTCTCGTCCCTGTTACCCGACGAGCCCGCCAGCGACGGGCGCGTCGCCCGAGGACAGCGGACCCGACGCAACGTCGCGGACGCGCTGTGCCAGCTGCTCCAGGACGGGGACCCCGACCCGACGGCCAAGTCGATCGCGGAGCAAGCCGGCGTCTCGCTCCGCCTCGTGTTCCACCACTTCGCCGACATGGACGATCTCTACCTCTTCGTGGCGGTGCTCCAACTGCGCCAGCAGTGGACCGACCTGCCGCGGGTGTCGCAGAGACTGTCGTTGCCCACCCGGATTGAGCGGACCGTGTCGCACCGCGCCACGCTCTACGAGGACATCTCGCCCGTCCGCCGCGCCGTGGCCCGCCGTGCCTTGACGTCGGCCAACGTCGCCGCCGTCGTCGCGTCCGGCGACACCATGCTGCTCGAGAACCTGAAGCACGCCCTCGCCCCCGAGCTGGCCCAGTTGCCGGCATCCACCTCGGATGACCACCTGGAGGCCATGGACGTCGCCGCCTCGTGGGAGGCCTGGGAACGCATGCGCCGCAGCTCGCAGCTACCCGTGCGCTCGGCCAAACGGATCATGGCGCGCACCCTCATGGTCCTCTGCTCCTTCCGCGAGCCCGCCAGCTCCGACCTGTAGCCCGACTCACGCCCGAAACGCGTGAAGTCACCGGATCGACTCCGGCATTGAGCCGCATCGCCGGTCAGACTGCGTGTCCATGAGCCGTCCCGACACGAAGTACGTGGCCGTCGGGGACGCTGACGTTGCCTATCAGGTCCTCGGAGAAGGACCCTCCGACCTCCTCTTCTTCAACGGACTGGGCAGCAACGTCGAAATGGCGTGGGAGGACCCGGAGATTGCCGACTTCCTCCGACGGCTGGCGTCGTTACGCCGCTTGATCTTTCTCGATCGACGCGGCACAGGGGCATCTGACGGTGTGCCGCGTCACGCCATACCAACCTGGGAGGAATGGACAGAAGACATCGAGAGCGTCCTCGACGCGGTCGGGTCCGAGCAGACATCCATCCTCGCGACGGTCGACGCCGGGCCGATCGCCATCCTCTACGCCGTGGCCCATCCCGAACGGGTCGATTCCCTGGTGCTGTGCAATACCACGGCCCGCTATCTGATCGCTGACGACTATCCGATCGGTTTTACACCGGAGGCACTCGATTTCGTCGTCGAGTTCCTCCGGACCAACTGGGGTACGCCGGAGTTCCTCTCGCTGGCGGGTGCAGCTGGACCCGAAGACCCGGTTCGCCGCGATGCCCTGGCACGGCTCTTCCGGTCGTCGGTCACCCCGAGAACCGCGGCGGCACAGTACGACTACCTGCTGCGCAATCTCGATGTTCGCCCGGTCCTCCCGCTCCTCCGGGCGCCCACGCTGGTCCTGAGCGCCGACAATCCGAGCTTTCTTCCCATTGCTCATGGGCGTTATCTGGCCGAGCACATTGAGGGATCCAAGTTCGTCGCGCTGCCGGGCAACGATATGTTGATCTTCGGCCAGCGGGATCTGATCTTCGACGAAGTGGCCGAGTTCTTGACCGGGACGAGACCGGTCACCGACATCGACCGGGTGCTGGTCTCTGTACTCTTCACCGACATCGTCGGGTCGACGGAGCGGGCAGCAGCGCTCGGTGATCAACGGTGGCGGTCTCTGTTGGATCGCCACGATCAGATCGTCCGCGAACAACTGCGGATATTCCGAGGTCGGGAGGTCAATACGACCGGAGACGGCTTCGTCGCCTCCTTCGATGGTCCGGCTCGAGCCATCCGTTGTGGCCAGGTGATCGTCGACGCCACCCGAGCCCTCAATATCGAGCTCCGCGTGGGTCTCCACACCGGTGAGTGCGAGGTGAGGGGCGACGACCTGGGCGGCCTCGCCGTCCACATCGCCGCGCGGATCGGTTCTTTGGCCTCGCCGAACGAGGTCCTCGTCTCGAGCACCGTCAAGGACCTCGTGG
The DNA here is from genome assembly GCA_963767195.1 of uncultured Acidimicrobiaceae bacterium. GTDB lineage: Bacteria > Actinomycetota > Acidimicrobiia > Acidimicrobiales > RAAP-2 > Bog-473. The sequence continues at coordinate 98,530 of CAVYDA010000011.1, forward strand.
TTGGCTCGGGCATCGAATTCAGGATCGCGGCGATCACGACCTGAAGGGCGTCCCCGGAAGCTGGCGCCTGTTCCGCGTCGAGAACTGATCGGCGCCGGATCAGCCGGAGCCGCCTCCCGGGCGCTCCGCCTCCAGGCGGCGTCGCACCTCGGCCAGCGGTGGTGCGGGGTACTCGCGCTTGAGCGGGCGCCAACCCAACTGGACCTTCTGCTGGCCCACCCCGCCCTCCGCCCAGACGTGGCACGAGTTGGTGAGAAAACCCATGGAACTCCCGCCGCCCGCGACCGGGAGCTCCTCGCCCAGCATCTCGACGCGCCAGTGCATCGACGACGTCACCGCCTGGATCACGGCCGGCCCGATCGCCCGGGCCAGGAACTCGAGGTGGCTGCAGCCGCGCTCTCGCCCGAAGCGCTCCTGCACCGCCGAGGTATAGCCACGGGCCACGCAAAGGCCGATCAGCTCGGTGAACTTCGGCTCGATCGCCGGGCACTCGGCGTGGGGATAGGTATCCATGGAGGCCGCCGCGTCGACGATGACCATGTCGGCGCGGCGGACAACGACTCCCAGCTCCATGACGTGCAGCTGGCGCGGTCCTCGGTCGCCGCCGGCCCACGGGCGCTCGTCGCGGAGGGTGCCGATGACCGCGAAGTAGTCGTCGCGCCAGAAGACGTTCACCTCGACGGTGCGCCGGTGCACGGGGTCCTCGCCCGAGCCCGGCGCCGGTCGCAGCTGATCGAGCGTCGGTTGGTCGTCAGGCACGGGGCGATTGTGGCGTCTGACCCGGCGCCGGCGCCAGACCGGGCGGCGCTCCGGCGGGACCGACGTCCGCCACGGGACCGATGTCCGACACGGGATCGACGTCCGCCGCGGGATCGATGTCCGTCGCGGGATCGATGTCCGTCACGGGCCACACCTCGTTGAAACTGTGCAGGACCGGGCCGTCGGGCCCCCCAGCCGATCCGGGTGACCGAACCGGTGCGCAACTGGAGGCGAAAGGAGAGGTCGGACACGCCGAGCGTCCAGGCCACGGCCGACTTGATCGGCGTCACGTGGCTCACCACCACGACGTCGCCCTCGGTGCGGCGAGCCCCGACGCCCGCCTCAGCGAACAGCTCGTCGCACGCCTCGACGACGCGCTCCTCCACCTCAGCCAGCGACTCGCCGCCCTCGGGACGGAACCCGGGGTCGTCCCGCCAGCGCCGCCACACCTCGGCGGGCACGTCACCAAGGGGACGGCCGTCGAACTCTCCGTAGTCGACCTCGATCCAGCGCTCGTCGACCGTCGCCGGCAGTCCGAGCCCGAGTTGATCGGCGGTGTGTCGGGCGCGAAGCAGCGGGCTCGTGCGAACCTCGGCCACCGGTGGGGGCGGGCGCAGCAGCTGCCGGACCGCAACGGCCTGGCGCAGGCCGAGCGGGGTGAGCTCGGCGTCGGCGCGCCCGAGGAGCAACCCGTGGGCGTTGCCCACCGACTCCCCGTGTCGCACCAGGATCAGCACGGTCAGACGGGCACGAGGATCCGCCCGCACTGCTCGCACGTGGCCACCTGGTCCGGGGGCAGGGCGCGGATCTTCTCGACTTCGACCGAGGACAGCTCGAGATGGCAGCCGTCGCAGCGGGTGCCGATGAGGCGGGCCGCGCCGGTCCCCTTGAGGCGGGCGCGCAATGTCTCGTAGCGATCCGCCAGCGCCGTGGGCAGATGGGCCGCTTCCTCGGTCCGGGCGGCGAGCGCCTGGCTCAGGGCCGCATCGATCTCGCCCTCCTGCGCCGCCAGCTGCGCCGCGGAGCTCGCCCGCCCGCGCCTCGAATCGGATCGGCCTCCTCGGCCAGCGCCAGGAGCTCGGCGTCGACCGCATCGAGGTCGAGCATGACCGACAGCTCCTGGTCCTCGAGCTCGGCCCGCCGCTCCGTCAAGTGGCGGACCTCGTCGCTCATGGCCTGCAGGTCGCGACCCGACGAGCTCGTCGAGGCGTAGAGCCGGGATTCGACGATGTCGCGCCGCGCCGTGACCGTCGCGATCTGCTCTTCGAGCGCGGCCTGGCCGGCCGCGAGCTCGCTCCGGCGTGCCTCGGCTCGGGCCCGCCCCGCACCCAGCGTGGCCAGCTGAGCATCGAGCTCGGTGAGCCCGAGCGAGCCGGCGAGGCCCTGGCGGCGGTGCTGGAGCTGCGTGATGGAGGTGTCGAGGTCCTGGACGGCCAGCAGGTGGTCGAGTTGGCCGGTCACACCAGCGCCTCGAAGGCGGCCCGGGCGACCGGGAGCGCGTCGGCGAGCGCGACGTCGGCCAAGTCCTGAGCCTCGTCCCAGGCGTACCAGCGCGCTTCCTGGCTCTCTCCCGGGGGCGGGTCGGGATCGCCGTCTGCCCCCAAGAGGAGGTACCGCAGGTCCAGATGGGTATGTCCGAGGGCGGCCTCGTGGACGTCGACGTGCACGAGGCGTGGCCCGCCGGCCGGGTGCTCGACGGCCAGGCCCAGCTCCTCCATGGCCTCCCGCCTCGCTGCCGTGTCCGCCGTCTCGCCGGCGTCGATGTGGCCGCCGGGCTGCATCCAGATCCCGAGCCGCTTGTGCCGATGGAGCACCGTGCCGCGCCGGCCGACGACGATCGCCGACGCGGTGACGTGGGTCGGTCCGGCGCCCTCGTCGCAGGGGTCGGGCAGTCGTTCGAGCTCGTTCAGGATGCGCAACCGCGCCTTGCGTCGCGCTCCGAGGCAGGTGTGTGGCCCCCGACCAGGGCGTGCAACTCCACCCCGCGGGCGTCCATTGGCGCCAGACTTAGCACAGGTGGCCGGTCAGCACGGTGGTGGCGTGGCCGGAGATGCGCACGCGATCGCCGTCCGGGCGGACGTGGAGGACGGCGCCACGAGGCGAGAGCTGGTGGGCCACCAACACGTCGGTGGGCCGCCCAGCGCCTCGGCCCACCAGGGTCCCGCGGCGCACTGGGCGGAGCCGGTGGCGGGGTCCTCGTCGATGCCGACGTTGGGACCGAACACCCGCAGCACGTAGTCGGCGCCTGAGCCCGGTTCGCCGGCGGCGGTGAGGAGCAACGCATTGGACCCGACCGCGGCGATCGCGGCCAGGTCCGGCTACGTAGTCCGCCACGGCCTCGGCCGAGTAGAGCGCGACGAACGTGAAGAAGGCGTTGCGGCCGCTGAAGCGGACCGCCCCGTCGGGCCACTGCCGCGTGGAGGCACTCGGGGAGCGCGGCGGCGGCAGGCGGTTCGGCCGGGAAGTCGAGCGCGATCCGCTCGCCCTCGTAGCTGGCGCCCAGCGGCCCGCTGCGGGTGTGGAAGGTCAGCGGGGTCTCGCCGTCCGCCACGCCCCACTGGCGCAGCGCATGCGCGGTGGCGAGGGTGGCATGGCCGCACAGATCGACTTCGACCGACGGGGTGAACCAGCGCAGACCGAACACGCCGGGCTCACCGGAAGGGGTCACGTAGGCCGTCTCGGCGATGCCGAGCTCGAACGCGAGGGACTGCAGGCGCGATTCGTCGAGCGACTCGTCGGGTGCTCGTCGAGGAGGCAGACCGCAGCGGGGTTGCCGTGGAACGGGGAGTCGCTGAAGGCGTCGACCCAGGCGATCGGGATGCTCACGAGACCCATGATTTTAGGCGGGAGAGCGCGTCGCGGAGCACGTCCTCGCGCTTGCAGAAGGCCCAACGCACCAATGTGGCCCCGGCCGCGGCGTCGGCCGGGGCGTAGAAGACCGAGCTAGGGATGGCGACGACGCCGCAACGTCGAGGCAGAGCGAGGCAGTAGTCGAGTGCGGACGTACCCGGCGCCACCGTGGCGATGTCGGTGGTGGCGAAGTAGGTCGCCGCGGGCCGGTGGACGGTGTGGCCGAGCGCCTCGAGACCGTCGCAGAACAGGTCGCGTTTGGCCGCCAGCTCGACCGCGAGCACGCCCAGCTCCTCGGACGGCCAGGCCAGTCCACGGGCGATGGCGAGCTGGAACGCGGCGGGGCTGGTGTAGGTGAGGAACTGTTTCGCCGATCGCACGGCCGCGACGAGCGGAGCCGGCCCGCTGGCCCAGCCGACCTTCCAGCCGGTGAACGAGAACGTCTTGCCTCCCGACGACACGGTGAGCGTGCGCGACGACATGCCGGGCAGGGAGGCCAGCGGCACGTGGGTGCCGTCGAAGACCAGGTGCTCGTAGACCTCGTCGGTGACCGCGAGCAGGTCGTGGTCGACGCACAGCGCGGCCACCAGCGCGAGCTCCTCCGACAGAGAACACCTTGCCGGTCGGGTTGTGCGGTGAGTTGAGGAGCACCAGGCGGGTTCGGGGCCCGACCGCGGCGGCGAGCTCGGCGGGGTCGAAGCTCCAGTCGGGCGGCGTGCAGGCGCACGAGGCGCAGGGCGGCGCCGGCCATGGAGGCGCAAGCGGCATAGGAGTCGTAGGTCGGCTCGAAGGCCACCACCTCGTCGCCGGGCTCGCAGAGGGCGAGCAGGGCCGCGGCGATGGCCTCGGTGGCGCCCACCGTCACGAGCACCTCGTCCTCGGGACTGAGCTGGAGTCCGTAGTGCTCGCGCTGGTGGGCCGCGACGGCGCGGCGCAGCTCGGGGACGCCCGGGCTGGGCGGGTACTGGTTGTGGCCGCGCCCGGATGGCCTCGACCGCGACCTCCTTGAGCTCGTCGGGCCCGTCGGTGTCGGGGAAGCCCTGGCCGAGGTTGACCGAGCCGGTGGCGGTGGCCAGCTCGGACATGGTCGAGAAGATGGTCGTCGTGAAGGGCCGGAGCCGCCTGGCCAGGTACGCGTCGGCGGCGCCCACGCGGCCGATGGTACCGGGGAGGGGGTGCCGGCGCCGTCTGGAGGGGGTGCCGGCACCGTCTGGAGGCGGCCGCGCCCTAACGTCTGCGGACCGTGCTCACCATCGCCAGCTTCAACATGCACTGCGGGATCGACGGGTGGGGTCGTCCGTACGACGTGGGCGCAGCCATGGAGCGGCTCGACGCTGACGTGACCGTGCTCCAGGAAGTCGTGGACGACCGCCGGCGAGGCCGAGGGCCAGGCCGAGCGGGTCGGGGCCCAGCTCGGCGCCACCGTGGTCACCCACGTGCTCGGCGAGGGTCGTCGGATCCGTCCCCAGCCCGGTGCCACCGAAAAGTGGGTGCCCCGCAGGGCGTGGTCGGCTGACCGACGCCCCCTGTACTTCGACGGGGTGCGGCCACAGCCCGACGCCGTGCAGGCGCTCGACCGGTGGCGTGAGGCCGAGCGCGGGACGTGGAGCATCGGGGTACTCGTCCGGCCCGGGATCGCCGTCGAGGACTGGCGCGTGCTGACCTTCGCCCAACTGCGGCGTGACCCGGTGCGGCGGGCCGCGCTGGTCCTCGACGTGACGGTGGACGGGCGTCGGTCGTCGGTGGCGGGCACGCATATGCCCCACCTCCACTTCGGTTCGCACCGGACCTGGGCCGAGCTCCGAGCCGGCCTCGACGCCGCGGCCCGCCCGGACGCGGTGCTCTGCGGCGACATGAACACATGGGGTCCGCTCGTTGGCGTGTTCATGCCGGGCTGGAAGCGGGCGGTCGTGGGCCGCACGTGGCCGACGTGGCGCCCCCACAGCCAGATCGACCACATCCTCGTGCGCGGTGCGATGCGCGCCTCGTCGGGTCAGGTGCTGCCCCATGCCGGCTCCGACCACCGGCCGGTGCGGGCCTGCATCGAAGTGGGATGAGGAGCAGAGCCCGGGGCCCCGGGTGCAGGTCGGGCGGGCGGCTCGGGGGGGCGGGTGGAACAGGAGGCAGGGCGGCAGGGGCGGGGCGGGGCGGGGCGGGCGAGGGCGTTGACCGCCTCGTCGACCGTCGAGATAGAAGCGGTCTTCCCCGAGGCGCGAGGCCAGGCCGCTGCGCTGAGCTTCCCGCGCAGGTGCTCGCCAGCGCGGGCGACGCCGACCGTGATGCCGTCGCGCTCACAGGCATGAGGACACGGCCGAGCGACCGTGAGCCCAGACCGAACTGCGAACCAGTAGAGGGCATAAACATC
>CAVYDA010000012.1:0-51339 GCA_963767195.1 uncultured Acidimicrobiaceae bacterium
TCAATCTCGAAGTCGTCCTCCCAGACCCCACGCTCGCGCAGGTGCGCGGGCAGGCGCGTCTTGAACAGGTCGGTGGGCTCGAGCACGTGGCCGTCGGCGGAGACGACGAGGGGCTTGTCGGACATCTGCGGTCCTTCCGTCCGTGATCCTTGGTTGAGCTCGGATTTTAAGGAATTCTCGGGCGCGCAAAATCCGCGAAACTCCTTGCCAGAGAGTAGACCAACCGGTCGGTACAGAGCAATGGAGCCGCCAAGCGCGGCGGTCGTCGGGACCGCGGGCGGAGCGCAGACTCAGGACCGCCGGTAGCGGTCGGAGAGGAGAGGACCCGGTGACGAAACGGTGGACGCAGCGCCCTCCCGGCTCGACTTGGGGCGACTGGGGCGACGACGACGAGCTCGGTCGGGTCAACCTGATGACCCCGGAGAAGGTGCTCCAGGGCGCGGCCGAGGTCGAGGCCGGCATCAGCTTCTGCTTGAGCCTGCCGCTCGATTACCCCGGGGGGACGTCGCTCAACCAGCGTCGGCACCCGCCGGTGGTCTCCCCGACCGAGGACATGCAGGGCGAGCCCGGCGTGTTCTACAACGTCCACATGAGCGAGATGCAGGACTGGGGCGACGCGAAGTACGTCGACGTCTGGGCCGACGACGTCGTGACCCTCGCGTTGCAGTACTCGACGCAGTGGGACTCGCTCGCCCACGTCGGGGCCGAGTTCGACGCCGACGGCGACGGGGTCGAAGAAGCCGTCTACTACAACGGCTACCGCGCCGGCGTCGACCTGGTCGGACCGCAGCCCGACGCCCGGGGTGACGGCGGGTCGCACCGCGCCTTCGCCCACCACTTAGGCCTGGAGCACATGGCCTTCCACGGGGTGCAGGGCCGCGGCGTCCTGGTCGACCTCGCGCACCACCTGGGTCACGAGTGGCGGGGGGTGGACCGCGCCACGCTCGAGGAGATCATGGCGGCCGACGGTGTCGTGGTCGAACCGGGCGACGTGCTCGTGCTGCACACCGGCTTCGCCACCAAGGTGCTCGAGTGGGAGCGCGACCCCGACCCGGTCAAGATCCACACCATGTGCAGCTATCTCAATGCCCGGGATCCGTCCCTGCTCGACTGGATCGCCGAATCACAGATCGCGGCGCTGGTGGCCGACAACTACGCCGTCGAGGGCATGGTGGGCAAGGACCGTGACCCCGGCCGCCACTCGTTCCTGCCCATCCACAACCTTTGCCTGTTCAAGCTCGGCGTGCCCCTGGGCGAGATGTGGTACCTGCACGAGCTGGCGGCCTGGCTGCGCGCGCACGGCCGGAGCCGGTTCCTGCTCACCGCCCCGCCGCTGCGTCTCCCCGGAATCGTGGGCTCGCCGGTGACGCCCGTCGCCACGGTGTGAGTGATCCCCGAACGCGAGCCGCCCCTTCAACCTGACGTCGTCGCGGCGGCCTCCATCGGGAGCGACATGGAGAAGGAGCGGTACCCGTTGGCCTTCTCTTCGGCGACCACCTTGAACAGCATCGGCCGGCCGCCTGAGTTGAGCAGGTAGCGCTTGGGCTTGCCCGGGATGTTGGTCCCGAAGTAGTAGCTGCTCTCGCCGAACGACGAGGAGGATGCGCCGCGGTTGACCATATCGGTCCAGCGCTGCTCCGCCCGCTCCGTCACCTCGACGACCTCGGCGCCGCGGTCGCGGGCGTGGACGAGGACTGCGGTGACGAAGTCGACCTGGTCGCCGTTGTAGCGCGGGTTGTTGCCGGCCGCCGCGTGCGGACCGCCCGGGAAGAAGAGGTTCGGAAAGCCCCGGGTCTGGAGCCCGAGGAACGTCCGTGGACCGTCCGCCCAGTGGTCGAAGAGGGCCGTGCCGTCCCTCCCCGTATCCCCATGCGGGCCAGGGCTCCGGTCCCGAAGTCGAACCCGGTCGCCCACACGATGAGGTCGAATTCGCGCTCGCCGTCGGTGGTCTGAATCCCCCTCGGCGTCACCCGGACCATCGGGGTCTCCCGCAGGTCGACCAGCGACACGTTCGGGCGATTGAAAGCCTCGAAGTAGCCGGTGACGAAGGGCGGGCGCTTCTCTCCGAAGCGGTGGTCCTTCGGGACGAGGCGGTCGGCGGTCGCGGGATCGTTCACGACGCCGCGGATCTTCCCGGCGATGAACTCACACCACTCGGCGTTGGCGTCGCGGTTGAAGAGCATGTCGACGTAGTTGCTCGTCAACTTCATGAAGCCCGGGCTCTTCCACATCTTCTCGTAGAAGCGCCGGCGCTCCTCCTCGGGCACGTCGAACGCGTTGCGCTCGTTGGGCGGGTGGTGGAACCCGTGCACCGAGGTGTTGAGCGTGTCGCGCAACTCTTCGAAGTCGGCCCGCAGCCGGGCCTGTTCCTCGGCGCTGATCGGGCCGTTGTTCAGCGGGGTGCACCAGTTGGCCGTCCGCTGGTACACCGTGAGCGACGCCACGGAATCGGCGATAGCGGGGACTACTTGCACCCCGCTCGACGACGTTCCCACCACCGCCACGCGTCGGCCGGCGAAGTCGACGGGCTCGGCCGGCCACCGGCCGGTGTGGTACGACTCGCCCTCGAAGTCCTCACGACCGGGGACGTCGGGCAAGAACGGAATGGAGAGCACCCCGGTCGCGGCGACCAGGAAGCGGGCCCGCAGCGCGGTCCCGTCGCCCGCTGCGACACGCCACGTGGCCGACCCGTCGTCGTATTCGGCCGAGGTCACCGGCGCGCCGAACCGCATGTGCCGGCGCAGGTCGAACCGGTCCACGACGTGGTTGAGATAGCGCTCGGTCTCGGGCTGCGGCGCGAAGTGCTCCTGCCACTCCCACTCCTCGAAGAGCTCCCTCGAGAAGAGGTATCCGTACGTATAGCTCTCCGAGTCGAAGCAACATCCGGGGTAGCGGTTCCAGTACCAGGTACCCCCGACACCGGCGCCCGCCTCGAGCAGCTTTACCGAGAAGCCTTCCTCGCGGGCCCGGTAGAGCTGGTAGATGCCCGTGATGCCGGCGCCGACGACCAGGACGTCGACAAGTTCGGTGCCAGCCTCGGGATGGGACGATGTGCTCATGCTTGGTGCGGGGCCCTTCTCGTCGCCGGGTGCACCGCGGCGACCTCAGGGAGGTGCACCGTGGAAAGGACCATCGGCAAAGTTGTACCGACCGGTTAGTCTAACGCCGGTCGACGCACGCCCGGAGGGACGGCACCATGACGCTCATGGAGAAGAAGGGGTCAACCCTCCGGGTCCCCCATGCCGTGGAGATCCTCGACCGCGTGCCCAAGGAGCGCTACTTCGACCCGGACTTCTACCGGTTGGAGACCGAGTTGCTGTGGCCGCGGGTGTGGCAGATGGCCTGCCGTCTGGAAGAGATACCCGAGCCGGGCGACTTCGCCGAATACGAGATCCTCGACCAGTCGGTCGTCGTCGTGCGCACAGATGATCTCGGGGTGCGGGCTTTCGAAAACGCCTGCCGGCATCGCGGGGTCCGGGTGGCCCAGGGCCGGGGTTCTCGTCCCGGCGGGTTCGTCTGCCCGTTCCACGGCTGGTGCTACGGACCCGACGGGAAGAACGCCAGGGTGACTCAACCGCGGGGCTTCTCCGAGCACAACCTCCAACCGGGCGAGCTCGACCTCACCCCGGTCCGTTGCGAGTCCTGGGGCGGCTGCGCCTGGATCAATCTCGACGACGACGCACCGCCGCTGCGTGCCTGCATCGAGCCGTTCGCCACCGTGCTCGACGCCTGGAAGGTGGAGTCCCTCCGGACCGAGTGGTGGTACGCCTGCCGGCTCCCGGCCAACTGGAAGCTGGCCGAAGAGGCCTTCGTGGAGCAGTACCACGTGCTGCAGGCCCACCCCCAGCTCCGGATCCCCGGCCGTCTCCCCACCCGCGACCCGGACGACTTCGACCCACGTGCGTTCATTGACGGTGAATTGCAGTACCTGCGCGCGATGAGTGAGGGCATGGCCGGCATGGTGCACGCGCGGGACGTGGAGATCGCCGAGGAATTGGCGGCCCTGGAGCTCCCGCGCGACTACGGGCGTGCCCGCTCGACCTGGGAGCGTCGCCTCAACGACGCGGTGTCGAATGCCCACCGCGCCCGCGGCTGCGACATCCCCGACCTCAACGAGCTCGAGGACCAGGGGCTCAACCAGCCCATGGGCTACTGCTTCCCGCACTACTTCGTGTTGCCCATGTACAGCAGCGCCTCCGCCTACCGGTTTCGCCCGCTCGGCCCGGAGGAGACCCTCATGGAGATCTGGTCCCTCACGCGCTTCCCGCAGGGGGAAGAGCCCGAGACGCCGCCGGTCCCCGAGGTGTGGGAGTTCGACGACCCCCGCTGGCCCCCTATCCCGGCCCAGGACTTCTCCAACCTGCCCCGGCAGCAGAAGGGGTTGCACGCCCGGAGTTTCGAGTACATGCGACTGGCGGAGCGCAACGAGGGCCACATTTCGAATTGCCAACGCGTGATCGACGGCTTCCTCGGGGGTCTCTCCTACGACAGGCTCCTCCCCGCTCTCGGGAAGGTGAACGTGAACCCGCTCGAAATGCCCGTGCTCGAGCTCGGACTCTGACCCGTCACATGGAAACATCGAACGCGCCGGGCGCCGGGAGCGGCGAGCTCGCCTTCGCCGACGTCTCTGCCGGCGTCAACGCAGCCGTCGCGGCGTACACCCAGGCACTCGACGACGGCCGGACCGACGACGTCGTCGACCTGTTCTGTCCCGACGGCTACTGCGACATTCCGGGCCTGGGCCGCCACCGCGGCCACGACGCCCTGCGCGCCGCGTACCGCGAGTTGAGACCGATCCGGCCACAACGCCATCTCGTTCTCAATACGCTCGTCACGAAGTGGAGCGATCAGGAGGCTCAGGCGACGAGCGACCTCGTCTTCCTGACGAAAGGGCAGCGCGGTTGGACCACGACTCTCGTCGGCCGTTACCACGACGTGCTCCACCGTGACGGCCGGAACTGGCACTTCCACAGTCGGCTGGCCGAGTTCGTGGAGTAGTCGGGTGCACGGGCAGTTCGACCGGGAAGGTAAGTCAGGAGAGATCGCATGAGGTTCGGGATCGACGTGGCACAGCAGCGGGTGTCCTGGGACGAGCTCGTTCGCCGCGTCCACTTCGCCGAGGACCTGGGCTTCGACGGGGCATGGGGTTTCGACCACTTCCAGCCGATGTTCGGTGACGGCCCGGGTGAGACCTTCGAGGGGATGACCACACTGGCTGCCCTTGCCGGCGTGACGTCACGCATCCGGCTCGGGCTTCTCGTCACCGGCGTGACCTACCGGCACCCCTCGGTGCTGGCCGCCCAGGCGCTCACCGTCGACCATGCGTCTCACGGACGCCTGGAGCTCGCGCTCGGCGCCGCCTGGTTCGACAAGGAGCACCGGGAGCTCGGGATCCCCTTCCCCCCGACGGCCGAGCGCTTCGACCTGCTTCAGGACACACTCGAGATCGTGACCCGCCTCTTCAGCGGCGAGATCGTCTCCTACGACGGCAGACGCGTGTCGCTGCAGCAGGCGTCGCTCCGCCCTCGCCCGGTCCAGCTCCCCCATCCGCCGATCTGGGTCGGCGGCACCGGGCCCACGCGCACGCTTCCGCTGGCCGCTCGCTACGCCGACGTGTGGCACGCCTTCGGTACGCCGAACTCGCTCCGCGACGCCGGCGCACGGCTCGACCGCCTGGCCGCCGAGGCGGGCCGCGATCCGTCCTCCATCGAGCGGGCGGGGTCCCTCTCACTCGACGATCTGGAGCTGGCCCGGCGGCACACGTCCAAGTGGCGCGACGAAGGTTTCGGGTACCTGGTCTGCGGCTGGCCCGGTTCGGGGGAAGGTCAGGTCGAGGCTTTCGTCCGGGACGTGCTGCCCGAGTTCGTCTCGTGAGCACGCTGCGGCGGCGAGCCGACGTGGGACGAGGTCTCGCCTGATGAGCCGGGTCACGCCGATCCCGCCGCGCCAATGGCCCCCCGACATGAGCAAGGCCCTGGCGGCGGCGTACCGGCCGGCCAACCCGCGACACCCGGTTTCACCGCTCGACCCGTCCAGTCCCAAGGGTCTCAACTTGATGGGGACCCTGGCCATCCATCCGGACGTCACGACCGCGTACAACCATCTGATCAGCCATGCCCTCTACTTCACGACGATCACCCCCCGCCAGAGGGAGCTCTTGATCCTGCGCGTCGCGCACCTGCGCGATGCTCCGTACGAATGGGCCCAACACGTCTACCAGGCCAGCGTCGTCGGTATCAGCCCCGAAGAGGTGGCGCGCATCCGCGCCGGTGCGGACGCGGACGGGTGGGTCCCGGTCGAGAGGGCTCTGCTCGCGGCCGCTGACGAGTTGGTGGCCGGTGCCAGCATCGGGGACGCCACGTACACCGAGCTCTCCAAAGAGCTCGATACCCAGCAGGTCATGGACGTCGTGTTCACCGTGGGCGTGTACGACGTGCTCGCCATGGTGCTGAGGACGTTCGAAATCGAGCTCGACGACGACCTGCGCGACTACGCCGGACCGGGGCCCGCCTGACCCCGGCCTGCCTGACCCGGGTTCGCTCGACCCGAATCCGGCGGCCCGTCAGGTGTTGCGGCCCCCGTTCACTCCGATGATCTGCCCGGTGATGTAGCCGGCCTCGTCGCGACACAGGAACGAGCAGGTGGCGGCGATGTCTTCGGGCAGACCCGCCCGCCGGACGGGCGTCCGTGCGATGGCGTCGTCGACTCCCCCTGGTCCGAACTCACCTCTCGCCTCGGATGCCCGCAGCATCGGAGTGTCGATGAAGCCCGGGGGAATCGCGTTCACGGTGACCCCGCGGGGACCGAATTCGAGTGCCAGGGTCTTGGTCAGTCCGTTGAGCCCCGACTTCGACGACACGTACGGGCCTAACAGGGCCTGGCCGCTGTGCGCGCTCGAGGAGGAGATGTTGACGATCCGGCCCCACCTGGCCTCGACCATGTCCGGCAAGACTGCCTGGCAGCAGTGGAACGCTCCGGTCATGTTCACCTGGAGGGCTCGCTCCCAGACCTCGGGACTGACATTCAGGAACCGCTCGAACGTCGCACCCGTGCCGGCGTTGTTGACCAGGATCAGCGGTGCCCCGAGCTCGTGCCGGACCTGGTCCAGCGCGCCGAACACCTGCTCGCGATGAGCGACATCAGCCGGCAAGCCCAGCGCTCGACCTCCGGCCGCCTCGATGCTCTCGGCCGCTGCCGTCGCCGAAGCGCCGTCGACGTCGAGCACCGCAACGGCATGCCCGTCGTCGGCCAAGCGGCGGCTCACGGCCAGGCCGATTCCCGAGGCGCCGCCGGTGACGACCGCTACCCGCCCCTCATTCATGACACGCTCCATCACTCTCCATCACTCACGCCCTGGTTCTCCGACTCGGTTCCCGAGCTCGACCGGTTCGTCAGTCAACCCAGTCGAACTCGACCCGGGCCGACTCGACGCCCCGCACGAAGGCGTTCGGGACGAAGACCGGCACGGAACCCGCCGCGATGCGCCACCCCGACGTGCGGCGCAGGAGCTCCTCGAAGAACACCTTGATCTCGAGGCGGGCCAACGACGCGCCGAGGCAGAAGTGGGTGCCGAACCCGAAGGAAACATGGTTGTTCGGGGTCCTGGTGACGTCGAAACGCTCGGCGTCCACGAAGTGCGCCTCGTCCCGGTTGGCCGAGCAGTACATCAGCACGACCTGGTGGCCCGCCGGGATCGTGACTCCACCCACCTCGGCGTCGGACTTGGCCACCCGGCACATGTTGTGTATCGGCGTCACGTAGCGGATGAACTCCTCGACGGCCACGGTGAGGTCGGCTCCCTGGCGCAGCTTCTGGAGCTCGTCCGGCTGCTCGAAGAGGTTGATGATCGTGTGGGCGATGACGGTCCGAGTCGTCTCAGCGCCGCCGTCGAGGAGCAGCAACGAGTCGGCGATCGCGCTCTCTTCCGCCATCGGGCACCCATCGATCTGGGCCGTTGTGTAGTGGCTCAGGATGTCGTCCCCGGGGTGAGTTCGCTTGGCGTTGAAGAGCTCGAGGCAGGCCCCGGCGAACTCCATCGCCGCCTCGATGCCGGCGTCGTTCATGTACGGCGGACCGCCCCCGAGCGCGATCGTCGCCTCGGACCAGTGCTTGAGGTCGGGCCATCGCGCCTCGTCGAAGCCCAGCAGCCTCCCGATCATCATCGCCGGCAGCGGCGCCGCCATCTCGCTCACGATGTCGACCGATCCCGTCGACCCCTGCGCCGACCGCGCCTTGTCGACGATGCGGGTGACCTTGTCCCGGACGTCGTTCTCCCAGGCACCCGCCGCCCGGGGGGTGAATCGGCGGGACACCAACTGCCGGCGCTTGGTGTGCATCGGGTCGTCGAGACCGATGATCGCGGCGTCAGCCGGGATGTTCGGGCGGTAGCCGCCCTTCTCGGTGTCCGAGGAGATGAAGGTCTCCTTGTCCTTCTCGATCCGGATGACGTCGTCGTAGCGCGCGATACCCCACAACTTGTTGACCCCGTCCCAGTAGACGGGCTCGTTGGCGCGCATCCAGGCGTACGTCGGGTACGGGTCACCGGCGTACAAGCCCGGAGCCACCAAATCGACGTCCATCCTCTGCACGGAGCATCCCTCCCGTCACCGCGTTGTTCCGAGTCGCCTCAGGCGAACGGTCCCAGTCTCACCAGACTGTCGTATCAGGGTGGTTTCGCACCAGCCGAGGACCCCGCAGGCGATCGATGACCGGAGCGAAGGTCTCGATGTCTCGGACGCTGAAGTAGCTGATCCCCCAACGATCCCGACATTCGAGGAGATGATCGACCATCTCGTCCACCGTGCCCAACAAGAGATACGGCGTCTCGAGAATGTCAGCGACAGCCATGCCCAAGCGTGCGGCGGCCTTCGCCGCCGCTTGCTCACGGTCCGAAGTGAGCTGCACGTCCTGAACCAATGCGTGGAGCCGAGGGGCGGAGGGCCGACCGGAACTCGCCCGAAGGATGAGCTCGATGGTCCGGTCCAGTCGCCACGACTCCCATCGCACCTCGTGGCGGTGCCCGTCTTCCCTGGTTGGACCGAGCATCGTCGGGGCGACGACATCGGCATGACGCGCCGCGTGCGTCAGAGCCTCGGCGCCGTTGACGCCGACCAGAATCGGCACCCGATTCCGGTAGGAGCGAGGGGTCTCCGCCTGGTCGAGTCGGTAGTGGCGGCCCATGAACGTGAGGCTCTCCCCGTCGAGGAGCGCCCGGATGATCTCGGTGGCCTCGGACAGCCGTTGTTTACGGATTCTCGGGGGGTCGAAGGTGAGCCCGATGGACGTGTATTCGGGAAGCGAGTGGCCGGCACCGAGGCCCACTTCGAGCCGGCCCCCGCTGAGGTGATCGAGGCTGGCCAGCTCCTGAGCCAGCACAACCGGATGTCTGAGGTCGTTGTTCAGCACGAGGGTGCCGATCTCGATCCTGCTCACCGCGCCTGCGACTGTCGCCAGCACCACGAGTGGAGCCGTCTCGCGGCCGATGTGGTCACCCACCTGAAAGATGTCGAAGCCTGCGGACTCGGCTTCTCGGGCTCGCTCGACGAGTCGAGCGGGCGCGTCGAGAGACGCCTGGAAACCGAAGCGGAACTCCATCTCGTCAGGCCGGACCACCGAGGAGAGCCTCCCTGGCTAACCGGGATCGGTGTGATCAGGACCTTCGTCGCCCGGATCGACCACGTCGGCGGACTCGACCGCTCGGCGGGCGTCGTCCGCAGCTTCGAGATCGTGAAGTATCGCCTCCCCAGCCGCTTGGGTGATGTCGTCCGGTCGAGGTCCTTGCCAATCGAGGAACCAGTGGCGATTGAGATTGGCGATCCAGGTGTCTTTCGCCGGAACGAGTCCGAATCGAGAGACGGTCCGTTCACGCCCGACAAGATCGGTGTACAGGAGCTCCACGGTGATCGGCGAACTCTGCTCAATGGCGTCGATGACACATGACCGATTCGGATCGTCCGGATTGCGCAACGCTCCCTGCCACATACCGATGTCACCGGAGGGGATGTACAGGTCACACGATTGGAGACGGAAGTCCTCGAGCGGCGCATGATACACGTTCGCCGCACCGAAGGCGTCGAATCTGACGGTCCAACCCTGGCAGACAGCGATGCCGGAACCGACGTTTCGCGTACTGATGGCCAGGTAGACCGATCCGTCGATGTGTTCTACCGCGGCTCGACCACCCGCGGCACTCACCCAATGACCTCCAAGAAACATGACCTTCTGAACAGGATCGTCCAAACGAGAAGGAGCGAGGACGGGTCGTCGCTGTTCCCGCAGCGCAACCTCAGCGATTCGAGCGGAGCGGTTCGACGATCGCACGGCGGAGAACGTGGCGACGGCCAGCACGAGCGTTCCGGCGGCCGTCGCCAGGGAGGCGGCAGTCGTCCAGTCAAAAGTGAGGATCATGAAGTGATCCTGGCAGGTGAGCAGCGGAATGGCCGCCCGGAGGGGACGATGGTCTCCAGTGAAACGACACGGCGTTCGGCCAGCCGGCGTCGCGGGCAACGTCGGTGATGGCTCGGTCGACTCCTCCTCGTCGGGTCGGTCTGAAGCACGGATCCCGCCCTCGGCGGACTCGACCTACGGTGATACATCATCCATGACATTTGGCGCCTCGGGTGGTGCGAGCGAAGCCGGCTCGGCTACCGAACGCCGATCGTACCGATGCGCCAGGGGGTGCCATGAGCATCGAGTACTCGAGCTGGGTCGACCACCCGATTGAGACGGTCTTCGCCTGGTATGAACGGCCCGGAGCCTTCCAGCGACTGATCCCGCCCTGGCAGGGTGCGCGTCTCGTGGAGGAGGCAGGGTCCCTCGCGGACGGGCACGCGGTGATCCGCCTTCCAGGCGGGATTCGCTGGGTGGCGCAGCACCGAGACTTCGACCCGCCGCGCCGCTTCGTCGATGACCTGGTCTCGGCCCCCCTTCCGTGGCACCACGTTCACTCTTTTGCGCCGGACGGGCCGACCCGGACACACATCACGGACGCGGTCGCGACTCCGATCCCCGCCTCGCTTCTTCGGACGATGTTCGCCTACCGGCACACCCAGCTCCGCGACGACCTCGCCGCGCAATCCGATCTCCACCGCCTCAATCCCGCATTCCTCACCGTTGCCGTGACCGGGTCATCCGGCCTGGTCGGCACCGCGCTCTGTGCGTTTCTCACGACCGCGGGCCACCGTGTGATCCGTCTCGTACGCAGGGTCGCGCGCACCGACAACGAACGCACCTGGCACCCGAACGATCCCGACCCGCGCCTCTTCGAGG
Source organism: uncultured Acidimicrobiaceae bacterium (assembly GCA_963767195.1). Lineage (GTDB taxonomy): Bacteria > Actinomycetota > Acidimicrobiia > Acidimicrobiales > RAAP-2 > Bog-473. Next base: position 11,269 of record CAVYDA010000012.1, read on the forward strand.
GCGTCGACGCAGTCGTCCACCTCGCCGGCGCCTCCATCGCCGGTCGCTTCACCGAGGCACACAAGCGATCGATCACCATGAGTCGCATCGACCCCACCCGCCGGCTCGCTGACGCGATAGTCAGGTCCGGCGGTACGCGGGTGCTCCTCACGGCGTCCGCCATCGGGTATTACGGCGCGGACCGGGGCGACGAGCTTCTCGACGAGGATGCCGGGCGCGGGGACGGATTTCTCGCCGAAGTGGTGGAGGGTTGGGAAGCAGCGGCTGCTCCTGCCCGCGATGCCGGCCTCCGGGTCGTGACCGTGAGGACCGGCATCGTGCTCTCGGCCAACGGTGGGATGCTCAAGCTCCTGCGGCCTGTGTTCCTGGCCGGTCTCGGTGGACGAGTCGGTGACGGCCGCCAGTGGCTGTCCTGGATCGACCTCGACGACCTCACCGATGCGTTTGCCCGCGCCCTCGCCGACGAGCGCTTCGTCGGTCCGGTCAACGCCGTGGCTCCGATGCCCGTCCGGAACCAGGAGTTCACGTCGACGCTCGCCCGGGTGCTCCGTCGGCCCGCGTTGGTTCCGGTCCCCAAAGCGGCGCTCGCCGTCGCCGTGGGAGCCGAGGGAGTCCGCGAGGTTGCGGCTGCCAGCCAGCGGGTTCAGCCGGCGTGCCTCGCAGCGCTCGCGTTCCGATTCAGGCGCCCGACACTCGAGGCCTCGTTACGCCACCAACTGGGACACCCGACAACGCCGCGCTGAGCCACGAACCGCCAGAGGGCTGGTCACTCTGCCCGCCGCGATCGCCTCAGCCCACGAGCGGCAGCGCTGCCAATCCGGTCTCCAACCGTGCCTCGTTTACCTCTTCGTCGGCCATCCTGCCGTTCAGGTAGTCGTCGTAGGCCGCCAGGTCGAAGAAGCCGTGGCCGCACAGAGCGGTCAGGATCACCGTGTCCTCCCCCGTCTCTCTGGCTCGAGCCGCTTCGCGCACGGTGGCGGCAAGCGCATGCGTCGGTTCCGGGGCGGGGACGATGCCCTCGGTCCGCGCGAATTGGATCCCGGCGGCGAAGCACTCGGTCTGAGGTATGGCGACAGCCTCTATCAGTCCGAGCTCGTAGATGTGGCTCAACAAGGGGGACATGCCGTGGTAGCGAAGCCCGCCGGCATGGATCGGATCGGGGACGAAGTCGTGCCCCAAGGTGTGCATCTTCATGAGCGGCGTCATGCCGACCGCGTCGCCGAAATCGTACGCGTACACGCCACGCGTGAGAGACGGGCACGAAGCCGGCTCGACGGCCAGGATCGTCGGTGACATCTTCCCGGCCAGCTTTTCGCGCAAGAAGGGAAACGACAGTCCCGAGAAGTTCGACCCGCCGCCAGTGCACCCCACGATGACGTCGGGTGAGGACTCGCCGGCCTGCGCCAGCTGCAGCAGTGCTTCTTCGCCGATGATCGTCTGATGAAGCAGGACGTGGTTGAGCACACTGCCGAGCGAGTACCGGATTGAGGGGTCACTCGCAGCCACCTCCACCGCCTCGGATATGGCAATGCCCAATGACCCGGTGTGCTGCGGATCTTCGTGGAGGTACCTGCGGCCCGCGGCGGTCACGTCCGAGGGGGAGCGATGGACCGAGGCACCGAACGTCTCCATCATCAGCCGCCGATAGGGCTTCTGGTCGTAGCTGGCCCCAACCTGCCAGACCTCGCACTCGAGCCCGAAGAGCGCGCACGCGATCGCCAGCGCCGACCCCCACTGGCCTGCCCCCGTTTCGGTCGTCAGCTTCCGAACCCCGGCCTTCGCGTTGTAGTACGCCTGCGGCACGGCGGTGTTGGGCTTGTGACTGCCGGCCGGGCTGACCCCCTCGTACTTGTAGTAGATCCGGGCTGGCGTCTCGAGAGCCCGCTCTAGACGGTGCGCGCGGAAGAGCGGACTCGGACGCCACTGGCGGTACACGTCGAGCACCGCTCCCGGGATCTCCACGAAGCGGTCCGATGAGACCTCCTGGAGGATGAGATCCATCGGAAAGAGCGGGGCGAAGTCCTCCGGGCCCGCAGGCTCCAAGGTGCCGGGATGAAGGACAGGCGGAGGCGGGCTCGGCAGATCGGGCACGACGTTGTACCAGGTCGTCGGCATCTCAGATTCATCGAGTGCGAACTTGTGCTGGTGAATCGACTCGTCCACGGCGCAGCCTCCCTGACTCGGTTCGCCCACGCTATAGAGCGGTGGCCCGGGTCACAGAGTTCTCGAGTCCGAGGGCGTCATCGGTGGGCGGGATCATGCGGCGGTGACCCGGACCGGGAGCGACGCGAAGGACCTGATCAGATTGTTGAGCTTGCGCTGCGGCATGCCGGCGAGCTCTATGGTCCCGACCCGCTCGACGAGGGAGGACAGGACTGCCGCACCTTCGAGGCGCGCCAGGCCCATGCCGGCGCAGGTGTGGACGCCATACCCGAAAGCAACCTGTCCTGCACTCTCGCGGTCGATGTCGAACTCGTCCGCCCGGTCCCACCGTCGCTCGTCACGGTTGGCCGACGCGTAGCTCACGAGGATCCGGGCGCCGGCCGGGAGGTCGATACCGTCGACCGCCGTGTCGACGGTGGTGACCCGGGAGAAGCAGTTGATGGGGCTCTCGAGACGCAACGCCTCGTTGAAAGCGTGCTTGAGCCGACTTGGATCGTCCCGGAGGCGCTGCCACTGGTCGGGGTGGGTCGACAACAACCACACGGCGTTGCCCAGGGCGCTGATGGTGGTGTCGAGCGACGGCGCGAGGTAGTCGATGATGAGCATGGGGCAGCGCGAGTCCTCGATGTCGCCACGGGCGGCCGCCTGGAGGATGCCGGCCGCCATCGACCGAGGCGGCAGCTCGGACCGCGCCACCTCGTGTGCGAATGCGACCATGTCGAGGAGACCTTCGCCGGCTGCCGCCGTACGCTCGTTCATTGGGCCGAGCCCGTCGAAATTCGCGCGAGCCCAGTCCAAGAGGTGCTCGCGTCCGCGCTCGGGCCAACCGAGGAGGTCAGGGACCCAGACCGCAGGGAGGATCTCGGCGAGGTCCGCCACCGCATCGAAGCACGTCCGGCCGACGAGCTCGTCGACCAGCGCATCCGCGATGGCCGCTGCCTCGGACCGCAGCGCGGCGAGCTTGGCCGGAGCGAGGGGTCGCCCGATGATCTCACGTTGACGGCGGTGCTCGTCTCCATCACTCATGAGGGTGGTGCCACGGCCACCTTCGTTGATGAACTCGTTGAGACCCACGCCGAGACCCGAACAGAACGTCTGAGGATCGTCGAGGACGGCACGCACGTCGTCGTAGCGCGCCACGGCGTAGACGTCGTGCGCGGTGAGCCACACCACCGGACCCGCGTCACGCAGTGCTCGGTAGTGCTCGTACGGTTCGCGCAACGCCTCATCGCTGAAGAGATCCACGCCGTACGTGGGCACGGACATCACACGCAACGATTCCGGATCGTGCCGATGCCCTCGATCCATGACTCGAGCACCTGACCCCTGGCCAGGAAGCGCGCCGGCTGGCGGGCGAAGCCAACCCCGGCGGGCGTGCCGGTGAAGATCACGTCGCCGGGCAGCAGCGGCAGCACCGCGGAGAGCTCGGCCACCAGGCGGGGAACGCCGAAGATGAGGTCGCTGGTCCGGGCGTCCTGCACCTTCTCGCCGTCCACCGAGCAGCCGAGCGCGAGGTCGTCCGGGTCCGGGACCGCGTCGGGAGTGACCAGCCAAGGGCCCATGGGGCCGTAGCCGCGACGGGACTTGCCCAACGAGAACTGGGCGCCGGCTGCGAATTGCAGGTGCCGGTCGCTGATGTCCTGGCCGACCGTCAGGCCGGCCACGTGCCCCCACGCATCGGATGCGGCGACGCGGTCGGCTCTGGTCCCGAGCACGGCCACAAGCTCGACCTCCCAGTCGACGCTCTCGCCCACGATCTCGACATCGTCGAAGGGTCCGCCGAGGGACGCCGGGAACTTCGTGAACGTTGCCGGCACCTCGGGGACCGTCATGCCGGACTCCTCGGCGTGGCTGCGGTAGTTGAGGCCGATGGCGAACACCTGTCGCGGGTTCGGGACCGGGCAACGCAGCTCCGACTCGCGTAATGGTCCGGTGGCCGAGGTCACGCCTCGGGAGAACTCGGTGAACTGGACCCAGTCACGGAACGCAGACATCGGATCCGGACCGAACCGACCGTTGCTCGCCGTTGCGACGTCGGCCACGCCGTCGTCGAGGACGAGGACCAGGCGACCGTCCAGGTTGGCCAACTTCATACGGTTCTCCCTTCACGATCTGGTGCGCGACTCGTCAGCCGACGACGGAGGTCGGCCAGGAGCCCCGAGGCACCCTTCGAACTCGGAGCGGTCCCGAACAGGTAGAAATCGGGTCGTTGGAGGGCCCAGCGCAGGTCGTGGGCCTCGAACCATGAAGCGAGATCCTTCGCACCGGTGACATCGACGACGGTGCCGCCGATGGTCCCGAACCAGCGGACGAGAGCCGGGTCAAGAGTGGTCGGTTCGGGATCGACGGTGACCAGCCGCCACCCGACACCGTGGACGTCGTCGAACCAATGCCCGTCGAGGTCGCCCTGCGGAAACAGCTCGCCCGCGAGCGGTATGCCGGCGCCGACGAGACCGCTGGCGATCCCGGGCAGGCTCGGCACATCACTCAGGCCACCGTCGTATGCCGCGGCCATGGCCTCGTCGCGTGCCGCTGCCTCCATCGGGTCCGGCACGCAGATCACCTTGCCCAGCTCCATGGAGAAGTCGATCGCCGCGCTGGCGCTCGGTCGACGCTCCTGGTCGTAGGTCGCGAGCAGCTCCGGTGCGGCGTGCCCTCCGAGCACCAGGTCGAGCTTCCACGCCAGATTCGCGGCGTCGCGGAGACCGGCACACATGCCCTGCCCGGCGAACGGTGGCATCTGGTGCGCAGCGTCACCGGCGAGGAAGATCCGGCCGACCTGCCACCTCGCCGCGGCGCGAGCCTGAAACGTGTAGACGGCGTGCCGCTCGAGACGAGCGTTACCCGGGTGCACGCCCCACGGTGCCAGGAGCTCCCATGCCCGGGAGGCGTGGTTCAGGTCTTCGATCGGCTCGTCGGGGAGGCGCATGAACTCCCAGCGTCGCCGTCCCGGTCCGCCCGAGACGGCGGTCGTCGGGCGTACCGGGTCACAGACCTGGAGGTTGGGAGGGTCGAAGACCGTCGGTTGGTCGAGCGTCACGTCGACGATCAACCAGTCGTAGAAGAAGCCGCGATCGTCGATTGGGACGTCGAGCAGGGTCCGGATGGTGGAGTTGGCGCCGTCACAGCCGACGACGTACCGGGCGCGGACCGACCCGACGGCGTCCATCTGTTCGACGAGCCGGCGATCCGGGTCGAGCTGCACCGGCACGTGGTGGAGCGTGACGTGGTCGTCGTGTTGCTCGATGTCGCGGACGCGAACGCCGCGCCGGACCTCGAGCATGATGAGCGAGTCGGCCCGCGTGCGGAGGACTGCTTCGAGCTCGGGCTGGCAGAACATTGACGAGAAGGGCCAGCCGGACAGCGAGGCACCGACGCGACCGAAGCGGAGCAGCGTCGTGCCGTCACCGTTGCGCCACTCGTAGATCTCGGCCGGCTCCGAGATGGCGCGGACCTCGTCGCCGATGCGGCACGACTGCAGGATGCGCCCGATCTCGTGGTCGAAGTGCACCGCCCGAGGGAGCGGGTACGGACTGGGCCACTGCTCCAGGACCACGACCGATCGATCGCGCTGGGCGAGCTGAATGCCGAGCACGAGACCGACCGGACCGGCACCGACGATGGCGACGTCCACGTCGACACCGACATCGGGTTGGTCCGGCGAGGTCACACCCGGCGCAGCGGCTGGTGACCCCAGGCGCTGATGGCGTCGTAGGCGCGGTTGTCGTTCCAGTCCTCGGTGATGACCCGAGCCCCGTGCCCGACCTCGACCTGGAAGCCGGCGGGGGTCTGAAGGTAGAAGCTGAACATGCCGTCGTTGTCGTGACGGCCGAGGCCGTTCGGGATCCCCAGCTCCGAGGCCCACAGACGATCGAAGGCGCGCCCCACATCGTCGCGATCGTTCGTCTCGAACATGACGTGGTGCAAGACCTGCGGCAGCTCGAACGGCGCGCGAGCCAGCGCGACGGTGTGATGGCGCGCGTTGCAGTGGTAGAACCGCACCTCGAGCGTGATGTCCGCGGCGATCTCCGTCTCGAGCCAATCGGACTGATCGGAAGCCGAGGCCATCGGTCAGGAACGAGGCGGACTCGTCGAACGCCATCGTCGCGAACACGAGATGGCCGAAGCCCACGCCGTCGGTGAGGAAGCCGCCCGGGACCAGCGCCGACGAAAACGAGGCCGCAGCGTCGTCGAGCGCGAGGACGATCTCCGACGTCGGCTCCCCACGGCGCCTTGGTGCGGGCCAGCCGGGCGACCCTGCGATCCTCGGCTTCGCGGGCGTCCTCGACCACGGCCAGGCCCGTCGCCTGCAGGCGTGCCACCGTTCGCTCGAAGGCCCGGGCGTCGATCGCCTCGAATCCGACAGCCACGGCGTCGTTCGCCGGACCGGCTTGGACGATGAGCCGGTGGGCCGCGCCGGTCGTTGCGCCAGGTGCGCATGCCCGATGCCGTCGGCTCGCCGGGAACGAGGCCGACCACGTCGGCGAAGACCGCATTGAGGCTGTCGGGTTCGGGTACCTCGAGCACGAGGTAGGCGAGTTCGAGTTGATGATTCATGTGGGTTCCTGTCGTGCGGATCGGCGGCGGTCGGACTGGAGGGCGGGGAAGAGTTGTTCGGTGTTGGCGCGGAGCGCGGCCACGAGCGATCCCTGGGGCTCGCCCGCCTCGGCGAGCCGTTCAGCACGGCCATGGCGGCGACGAACTCCGGGGTGAAGGGGTAGTCGCTCCCGTAGTGGAGGTGTTCGAGCGACGTGAGCGTCAAGCAGCGCGTCGAGCTGGCGTGGAAGAGGGAAGCCAGCGAGGTCGAAGTGGAGGCGACCCACGTCGCGGAGCACGTCCACCGCGGGATCGACGGCGAGCAGCAGGGAGAACACGCTCACCCGATCTGCGACCATCGGCAGCGTTGCGCCGGCGTGCGGGATCAGGAACTCGACTCCTGGGTGCCGGGCGACGGTGCCGTTGAGCACCAAGTCGACGACGGCCCGGGTGGTGTCGAAGAAGAACTCCAGCATCGGCCGGGGACGGCCGAGCGACGTCTGCTCCCAGCAGGCCGGCGACGTGGGGTGGATGAAAAGCCGGGCTCCTCGCCGGTCGAGCTCCTGGAATACCGGTGCGAAGGCGCGATCGCCGAGGTAGGTTCCCCCGATGTTCGTGAGCAGGGTAAAGCCCGAGACGTCGAGGCGGTCGCAGCAATAGGCGATCTCGGCGATGGCCGCGTCGACGTCGGGCAGCGGGAGCGACGCGAAGAGGCCGAACCGACCGGGATGGTCGACGACGGCGCGCCGACCGGCCTCGTTGACCTCGCGGGCGCGGTCCCGAGTCGCCGCTTCGTCACCGAGGTGCACACCGGGTGAGGAGATCGACAGGAGCGAGGTCGAGATGCCGAGCCGATCCATCGCGGCGACGTGCTGGCCGGCGGACCAGTCCGGGATCTGAGGGAAGCCGTCGGGTTGGCCGTGGCCGTTGTCGAGCAATGCCGCCCGGTAGGTCTCCGGGAGGTAGTGGGCGTGCACGTCGATCGCGCCGGACAGGCTCACGCGCCGATGCTCCTGACCCAGCTGAGGAGCGTCTCGACGTAGAGCTCGGGCCGCTCGCCGTGCATGGAGTGGCCGACGTCGGGGAATGATCGGTACTCCACCCTTACGCCCGCACCGGTGAGGAGCTCCGTCACCCGCTGGGCCTGCTGGTCGGACATCGCCCCGAGCAGGAACCCGTTGGCGTCATCGATGACCCGCATGTGGTGGGTCAGGAGCACCGAAGGAACGTTGACGCTGCGCAGCATCCGCTCGTGGTCACAGGAGACGCCGACGGTTCCGCTCCAGAAGGCCCGTCCCCACTCGGGGTCGTACTCCTTTAGGTTCTGGGGCGGCTCGACCGGCACCGGGATGAACCGCATGTGCTCCGGCAGACGGGACGCGGCTCCCTCGCGCATCGCGTCCCACGCCCCGATCGACCACTGGTCGCCCAGGTAGGTGCTCCAGAGGTCGAACATGGGACCGATGCTCTGACGGATGCCCGGGCCGACGGCTGGCCGGACCTCCGACGCGAACAGCGGCGGGTCCTCGTAGACGGCGGCGAGCACCTGGCCGGGCTTGGCGTAGGCCGACAACCAGGCGGCGAGGACACCACCCGAAGAGAGGCCGCTCACGATCGTCGGGCGCTGAATCACCAGGTCCATGAATCGAACCAGGTCGTTGCCAATGTTGTCGAGCGTGTAGCGGCCCGGGGTGCGCGTGCTGCGACCTTGACCCCGAAGATCGACCGCAAACACCTGGAAGTGTTCGGCGAGCAGCGGCATGGCGCGCCTCGTAGCCCCACCACGACTCGGTCTGGCCGGGTATGAGCAGCAGCGGCGGGTAGGGAGGATTCGCCCACCGTGGCGTAGTTCATCTGGACCTCACCCAGGTCGATCGCCTGCTCCTGAATGGCGTGGGCCACGTATGTCTCGTCCGGGTTGTGCGGGCCGTAGCGGGCCTGGTGGTCGGTCATCGGACACCGATCTTGTTCGTTCGATCAGATATCTGTCAATAGCCTGTTCAAGTGATTAGGATCCGGATATGCCGGAGCTGGCCACGAAGCCGAAGATGCGGGTCGGTCGTCCGTCGGCGAAACGGCACGCGTGACCGGATCGTCGCCGCCGCGGCCGAGCTCTTCTCGGAGCGGTCCTTCGATGGTGCGACCACACGCGAGATCGCGGCGAGAGCGGGCGTGACGCAGCCACTGCTGAACTACCACTTCCGCTCGAAGGAGGAACTCTGGCAAGCCGCCGTCGATTCGATGTTCGAGCGGCTGAACCAGACATTGGACGAGCGAACCAGCGGGCTCCGCGGGGTCGACGAGGTCACCAGCGCGAAACTCCGCGTACGCGAGTTCGTGATCTTCTCGGCGCGAAACCCGCAACTCCACCGGATCATCATGCAGGAGTCGAAGGCCGACGGACCGCGTATGGATTACCTCGTCGACCACCATGTGCGTCCGATCTACGAGAGAACGATCGGTCTGTTCGAGGCGCTCGCCGAAAAGGGCGCGGTGCCGCCCATCCCCGCAGTGCACCTGTACTACATCCTGACCGGCGCCGGACCGACCATGTTCGTGCTCGCGCCCGAGTGCCGACGTCTGAGCTCACTCGACCCGTCGGACGACGCGGTCATTGAGGCACACGCTGACGCCGTCTGCCTGCTCTTGTTCGGGAGCGCATGACCCTACGGAAGGGTGACCGGAAGACGCATGGGAAGGTCAGCCGATGATTGACCGATGTCGATTTCGTATGTGCCCGGCACCGTCTCGAACGAGGAGTCAGAATAGATCTGAAACGCGGTCAGGGGGAGGGTCAAGGTTACGGGGTCCGATTCCGACGGCCGAAGGGTGATGCGGGCGAAGGCCCGGAGCTGTTCGGGCGGCTCTCCCGCTGACGCCGGGTAGTGGACGTAGGCCTGGACGACATCCGTACCCGATCGCGATCCTCTGTTCCGCACCGTGACATGGACCACGAACCCGGTGGCCGTCTTCCGCACGGTTGGGTGGGAAACGCTGAACGTCGTGTAGTCGAGCCCGAAGCCGAACGGAAAGAGCGGCGTGACGCGATGGGCCTGGTACCACCGGTAGCCCACGTCGAGGCCCGAGCCGTAGCTGACGATGGAGTCCACTCCTGGAAATTGACTCGTTTGCGAGTCCGGTTGGATCGACTCTCCTGCTGGGAACGTGATCGGAAGCCGACCCGATGGATCGACTGCACCCGAGAGGACCGCAGCGATCGCATTCCCGTCTTCCTCGCCGGGATACCACGCCTCAAGGACACCTGCGACCCTGTGCAGCCAGGGCATCAGGACGGCGCCGCCGGTATTCAGCACCACGATGGTGTCGGGGTTCGCAGATGCGACCGCTGATATGAGGGCATTCGAATTGCCGCTGAGACTGAGGTTTGGCTGGTCCGCGCCCTCCGTGGAGAAATCACCGGCGAAGACGATGGCGATCTGGGCTTTCCTGGCTGCAGCGACGGCCGCTTGGATCTGGCGAGACGCGTCGACGATACCGAAATGCGGAGCGGGGTGGTGAACCACCGAGAACCACTTGGCCGTGAACGTGTAGCTGTGCCCGCTCCGGAGTGCGACCGTCGTGGCCCATGTCGTCCGGGCATGGAGGCCCTCCGATGCCAGGAGAGGGTGACCATCGATGTAGAGCCAGGTGTCGCCGATCTGCTGCAGGGAGACTTCGTAGGTGCCGGTGTTGTGAGCGCGCAGGACAATGCGCCAGTGGCTCCAACCTTCTCCCGAGCCCGGGTGCGACGCCGTGGCGATGGCGGCGGAGACGTTCGGTGACGAGTCGATCGAGAGGTCGGACTTCCCGGGTTCGCCGCTCACCCGCGTTCTCGTTTCGAGCGGAAGCGGGGTTCCCTGGACGATGTCCGCGTCGCTCAGTTGATCGAGATCCAAGGTGGTTGGCCCACCTTCGGCGTAACTGACGCGAACCTTCTTGCCGAGAACCGCGCGAAGTGCGGTCAGGGGTGTGACCACGAATGGGGCCTTGACCCGAGAGCTGCCTCCGCCGGTCGTCCGTGGGTATGTCGATGCGTCGGGCCCGATGACTGCCACGGATCGCACATGTGCCGAAAGGGGCAGCACCCTACCGACGTTCTTGAGCAGGACCACGCCGGCCTCGGCTGCTCTCAACGCGACTGCCCTGTGAGCGGGTGATTCGGCGGGGCTCGCGAGGGTCCCCGTGAGCGGGCGGGCAATCAGGCCATAGGCGAACATTCTCGACAGCACCGACTCGACGGCGCGATTCAGGTCGGAAGCCGGCAGCGTCCCAGACTTGACGAGCTTGACCAGTGACGCGGCCGATCCCGGTTTTATGAGGGACAGCCCAGCAGCAAACGCCCGCGCGGGATGCCCGACGGCGTGCAGGTCGGAGCGAACAAAACCGGTGAATCCCCAGCTCCGAAGGGTGGAATAGATGTACGGATCGGAGCAGTCGTTCACGCCGTTGAGTGATCCGTATGAGCACATCACTGAAGCAACATGCGCTTGCCTGACGGCTGCCGCGAACGGTGCGTCGTAGAGCTCGGCCAAGCGCGCGCGTCGGAACCACCTGGTCGAGACGGATGCGCGCCGTCTCTTGGGTGTAGCCGGTGAAGTGTTTGGCGTTCGCCATGATGCCGGCCGATTGGATCCCGACGATGTTGGCCACGCCGAGCACGGTGGTCAGATAGGGGTCCTCTCCGAAGGTTTCGAAGATCCGACCGCTCTGGGGCACGCGGGCCAAGTTGAGATTAGGTCCTTGGGCGACGGCGAACCCCTTTGCCCGAGCTTCGGCACCCAGAACCTGTCCGGTCTCGCGCGCGATCGCCCGATTGAAACTGGCGGCGACACCGATCGCGGCCGGCAGCTGGGTTACGCCGGAGACCCGGAATGCCACCCCATCGGGTCCGTCCGTAAGCTTCAGCGGCGGAAGACAGAGGGATGGGACACCAACGTTGATGTTCTCCGTGCGGCCGCGTGTGCGGAGGACGACAAATCGAGCCTTTTGGAGCAGCGTCATCCTGGCGACAACCTCGGAGGCGAGTGTCGCCGGAGTGCCATGATGCCGGAGTGAGGCAGTGACCCAGGGGCAACTGCGAGCAGTCCTCCTCGAGGCCGAATTCGAGACGGCTCCACCGGCGCTGTGCGATGTGCTTATCAGCCCAGCGGCCAGCACCATGAGGCCGATCGATCCCAGGAGCACGCACGCCCGACGATCAGCGAGACGGAGCCTTCTTTTCATGGTGGCACGCCCATGACCACGATCAAGCGAGCCTCGTGAGCATGGCTGAGGAGTCTTGCATCGACTGGTCCTCGATCCTCGTCAGTCCGACGGGGAGAGTGCAGGCGATGCCTCAGTCGTGTAGGTGATCGCGCGGTGAATTCCCCCGCGGCCTCGTGATCTCGTAGAACCCTTCGTGCTCGGAAAGCACTTGGATTGCGTCCCAGAGGGCAAGCGCTGATGATCCTGTCGGGGCCGGCGCCATTACCGGTCCCTTAAAACCATGGGCCGGGTCGGAGCGCACGACGATCGTCGGCGTCTGGGTCTTCGGACCGCCAAAGGCATACGCCACGTCCATGGCGTCGCGTATGGGTGCGTCCCAGGTCTCATCTTCGGCAGCAGCGATCAGCCGAGCGTCCAGACCGGCACTTGCGACGCAGTCAACCAGGACTTCCGTTGTTCTCCTGGGGTTCGAGACGAAGTACAGCTTGCCCCATTTCGAGTAGAGCCGGTCCACTGCATCTTCGCCGGCTTCGGCGCGCGCCGCTTCGAAGATCCGCAGCATCCGATGGGAGATGGCATGACCATCGAGGGCCTGTTGCCGGTACTCCTCGGGCACGGTTGGTGCCACTCCGTAGTCGTCTCGGATCTCCAGGCAGTAAGACCGCCAGAAAACCGTGAGGTCCCGAGCGGGAGCCACTTCTCGCACCCAACGGGACGTCACCCAAGCCCATGGACAGCTGGGATCGATGAACACCTCGACATCTGTCATGGAGAGAAGGGTAAAGCATCTCCCGAACCCAGGGTCTGAGGTGGGATGCGCTCCTACCGGGTCCTTCCCGGGAGAGGTGTCGGTGACTCAGGACCGTGGGTCGAAGGCATGGGCGAGGACGGCGTGTGACCCGGAAGTGCCGTCAATGATCCTGTTCAGCCGCTGCGTCAGCCGCCACCCGTCGGGCGTGCGACGGCACTCCCACTGATTGGCCGAGACCCGCCAGACGTCGGGTCCATTTTCCGTGTGCAAGAAGACCTGCGAATACGCGGTGGCGGTCGCTCGGTCGCCGTCCACGGTGATCACCGGCGCGCTCTGCACGTGCGCACACCCCTGACGGATCAGCGCCTGCTGACCGTCGCTCTCGACCATGGCCACGACCGCGGCAGGACCCTCGAGTCGCGAGAGGTCGGAATCGAGGACCCCATCTTCGTCCCACAGGTCGGCGGCTTCCTTGCTCCTCCCCGTGTCGACGGCTGGACCCCAGCTGTTGATCAGGCGCATGACGGCCAGATGGTCCTCGAGTTGTCGCACCCGGGCTTCCAGTGCGTGCAGCCGTGCCTCCATTCCTACGTCGTCCACGACGCTCACCTCCGATGTCTGCTCGCGGCCATCAGGCCTTCGTCGGCTTCAGCGTTCCGTTGGCGTCGAGGAGATGATGATGCGACTCGTGAACCGCGTAGTTGGCCAAACCAACGACCGTGAACTCGAATACTCCGTCGCTCCCGCCGTCCCTGATCATGGTGCGCGACCAGTCTTCGGGCTGCAATGAACGCAGAATGCCTGCGAGTCGTCGCGCCTGCGCTTCAATGTTGTCGGCAAGCTCGACCGCCTCGAGGCGGTTGTATCGGTTCCATTCATCCTCGTCGGGATTGAGCTGGGGGAACACCGGACTGTCCTCCTGCAACATCAGGAGGATCCGGTCCCCGTAAACCCGCTGAATATCGCGTACGTGAGCCCCATACTGAATCGGCGAGAAGATGCCCGGCCCGGGAAGCGTGCGCAGATAGAGGTCGTCGGCGCTCAGGAGAAACGCACGCCAAGCCGCGGCCGACTCGAGGAGCTCGCCTCCCAGGGTTTCCCGCTTCATGTCCCCGGGATGCTGTCCACACTGCGGGCAGCGGTCCGTCTGGGCTCGTGCCCACTGCCAACCCTCACCGCGTTCACGCCGCAGGTCGTCGAGGGTCTTGCGGCTCTTCTGCTGCGCCGAGGGAGGCTCGGGGACGCCGCTCACGGGGCCGAATTATGACCTTCGCCGATTCTGACGACAACTCTGAAAGGCAGTTCGAAATGGGCTTCTCTGGTCCGACCGACGATTGCCGCATTGGCGTGACCGTTCAGGTGAGAGTTCAGCACAAACACGAACCTGGCCGGACTCAGGTAACGCGAAATCCCTGGCACACGGGTTGCTCTCGCCTCGGTGGGCGGCACGGATGCCCACTCAAGAGAGTTTTCCGCGTGGAGGCTGTCCCGAGAAGATTCGGCTCGGGGACCGCTTTTGGGGGCATGACCCAGTGGCGCGTCGTACCCCCGGCAGCGGTCGACCCGGACCCCGTACGGTGAGCAGATGGGCGAGATGCGGAGATTCGGTCGCCGGACGCTGTTGGCCGGGGCTGCAGCCACCGGCGCAGCCGTCGCCGGTCTGATCATCCCGAGAGGGGGGTCGGCAACGCCGCGGCCGGGACGATGCGACGGCCGGGCAGTCTCCCCCACCCGAAACTGCCGGCCGGCACGAACACGCTCCCGCAAGTTGAGCACGTCGTCATTTTGATGATGGAGAACCACTCGTTCGACGACCACTTCGGACGACTGGGCCGCGGTGACGGGCTCAAGGTTGGTCCGAACGGAAAGCCGCTCAACTACAACCCGGTCCCCGGAGGCGAGTACATCCTCTCCTACCCGATGCCGAACACCGCCGTGCCCGAGGGCGGCCACATCACACAGAGCTGGAACGCCTCACACCTGTGCTGGGACCACGGCACCAACGCCGGGTTCGCCCGGACTTGCGGACCGGCGTCGATGGGGCACTTCACCGGGGATCAGCTCCCGTTCTACTACTCCTTGGCGACGCACTTCCCGATCGGGGACCGCTACTTCTCCTCGGTGATGGCCCAGACGTATCCCAACCGCCGATTTCTGATCGCCGCCACCGCGCTCGGCGACGTGTCCACGGACAAAACGGGGATCTCAAAGATGGACGCTGCCCAACGGGACTATCTTCGACCGGCTGGACACGCACGGGATCACGTGGAAGGACTACTACCCGGACGTGCCCACGGCCGCGCTCTTCTTTCCCGAGTACTCGAACAACGCCTCCAACGGCCGCATGGCACACATCAGCCAATTCTTCACCGACGCCGCTGCGGGACAGTTGCCGCAGTTCGCACTCGTTGACCCCTACACGGACTACTCGGAAGAGGACGGCGACATCTCCATCGGCGAGGCGTACGCGGCTCGCATCATCGGTGCGGTGCTGGCGTCGCCGAACTGGTCCCGCACCGCGATGTTCCTCGTCTACGACGAGCACGGAGGATGGTACGACCACGTTCCACCGCAACGGGCGGTCCGACCCGACGACGTCCCGCCGGAGATCACGGTGCCACCGGACCAGCCCGGCAGCTATGACTACACCGGGTTCAGAGTCCCCTGCGTGGTCATCTCACCCTTCGCGAAACGCGACTTCGTGTCCCATGTCGTCCACGAGCACACCAGCCTGCTCAAGTTCGTGGAAACCAAGTGGAACCTGCCGGCCATGACCTACCGCGACGCCAACGCCCCGGACATGTACGAGTTTTTCGACTTCTCCGGACGCCCACGGTTTGCGGAACCCCCGAAGCTCGAGTCGCCGCTCAACCCGTTCATAGGGCCACTACCGGCGAGCTCCGGTTCGCCGGGCTTCCACCCAGTCGCCACCGGGGCGCCCGGCGTCCGAGCTGCCGCCGCCCCGATACCGGGTGCGCACACCACCTCGGGCCTGAGCCGGAGCGGAGGGACGCAGGTTCGATCATCTAACCCAATTGCGTCAGCACGTTTCGAGTGATCTGTTCGATCTGCGGGTCGCGCCCCGCCAACCCGTGAGCCCAGTCGGTCGACCCCGACGTCATTACCGTTGCGCCCGCCCCGTTCGTGTACGCACCCAACACCGCGTGGCCGTGACGAAGGCGTTCCATCGCCTCAGGTTCGCGCGTCCCGAACACGCGCGACGCGATGTACTCCAACTCACTCGGCTCGCCCGGTTTGGGCGGACGAGGCGCAGTTTCGCGTGTGAAGTGCTGCGTCGGGCACGTACCGAGGATCTCGAAGGTCGCAGGCGTGCCGTCCTCGCCCGTCGGGTACGGCAGCCCGTCGCGGTAGGTGAACACGCACCCGTCGCACTCGTATCCGACCACCGTCGCGCCGGCACCGAGCACGTCGCCGTAGCCCAGTCCCGTACCGTCGAAGATCCAGTGACCGGGGCGGTGCACGGTGTAGCCGCCGAGGCCGGCCGTCACATTGCGACCTATCCGGTGATAGCCGCCCGCGGGTGAACGTGACTCCGGTCATGTCGTTCTCGGGACGACCGACGACCACGTCGGACCAGAACGTCGTCACCTCAGCCTCTCGGTCGGTCCCCATCAACGGGTCGTTCTTGAAGAATCCCTTGTAACCGACCATCACGTCGTGATCGTCACCCTCGATTCGCACCTGCCACAACGAGGTATTGCCCGAGAAGAACGCGGCATTGCCGCCGCCCGCGATGAAAGCTTCGACCGTGTCACGCATGCCGCGAGACCAATACTCGTCGTGGCCGACGGACAGGTACAGACTCGCGCCATCCAACACCTCGGGATGCTCTTCGAGATCAGCGTTCGTGCAGACGCCGATCTCGAACCCCTCGCGTTCGGCCCATTCGATGAACGGCAGCTCCCAGTCGGGCCAACCCGCCGACCCGGCATAGCCCGACAGATGGTTGATCTGGATGTAGCCGACGTGTGCGGCGTTCTGCGGATCGGGCGCGCCCGTCCCCGTCACCCTTCTGCCCTTGCCCGGCGGTTTGTAGAGGTAGCCCGCCGACATCGGCCGCTGCATGGCGACGTGGGTGCCACCGGTGTAGAGGTTCGGCCCGCCAAAGTCGTTGTAGGCGTGCCAGGTGTTGGTCGCCAACGCCATCACGATGCGTGCACCGGGAGATGGACGCACAACGAAGAACGCGAAGTCACGGCGCACCTTCTCGCCGACGTCGATCTCCATCACGACCTCGTAGTAGCCCGACCGCCACGTCTGGTCGACGTCCAGCGTGAGAGCAACGGGCCATCCGCACCCGGTCGAGGAGGCGCCTTTCGGCGTCTCATGCTGTTCGGCTGCGACCGCGTCCGACCTGAAGACGACGTCCCGGTGCGCGCCGACCCGTGCCACCTCTACGCGCACTGGCCGGCCAGAAGACGACGAAACGTGCAGGCCAACCGGCGCGCCCCGAGACACCGATTGCGGCCAGCAATACCCGGTGACCACTTCGCGGTCCATCTCAGGACCCTAACTGCCTCAGATCAGCCGAGCTTCTCCACAGTGACGGAGGGGTGATCCCACGGCCCTACGGCCCCGTGTCCGCATGGGGCGTCCGTTTGACCACCACGGCGGGAAGTCCCGTAACCCGGCGGGCGGCGGCCGCGGCCGACTGGAACCCGTTCAGGGCGGAGCTGAAGCGCTCGGTGGCATCCGACGGCAGCGTGCCCTTCGCCGCGAGCGTGTCAGCTGGCCCGCCAGTGTGGAAGACGCGGCCGCAAGCTGGTCGAGGGCGTTACCGCCGCTCCCGCGGGGTCGGGAGGTCCCGAGCCTGCACCGCGAACTGGTGCAACGAGATCGGCCGCGGTCCGCAGGTCGGCGGTCGGAGGGCAAGCTGTTGACCGGTGTCGTCCAGTTTTTCCACCACCGGATCGACGACATGGAACAGCTGGACGTAGTGCATCCCGTCGATCACCGTCGCTGGGCTCATCGACTGTATCGGCGCGGACTTGCCCGCTGCGTCGCCGGCGGGACCCCCGCCCGAGCAACCGGTCAGGGCCAACGAGCCGGCGAGCACGACCGGGACGAGAAGGGCCAGACGTCGCATCAGTTGACCTCCTCGTCCAGAAAGCGCATCGCGCCCTGCGAACCCATGCTGGCTGAGGCGGACTCCAGCACTCGCATGACCCGGAGGCCCGCATGCCCGTCGGTCTGCGGCGCCCGTTGCTCTCGGATGGACTGCGCGAACTCGTCGACCACGCGACCGAGCGCCTCGCCCACCGGCAGAGCCGGGGACACCACGTCACCAACGCGGTACGAGATGAGCTTCTCCCTCCGCGAGGCTTCGTCGAGGGCTGGCGCCACGTCGACTCCGCTGTCGTAGACGCTCAGTTTCTGCGTCGGGTTCAGGTCGTCCCAAATGATCATGCGCTTGGTTCCTGCGATGATCACCGTGCGCACCTTGACCGGGCTCAACCAGTTCACGTGGGTGTGGGCCACGGCTCCTCCGGCGAGCGGCAGGGTCAGGTAGGCCAGCGAGGCCCGGCCCTGGCCCAAGGGGTCCGCCCCGTGCGCGGCCACCGCGGTCGGACGGCGGTCGGGCGGGAGCAGGTAGTCGAGGATCGACAGGTCATGCGGGGCCAAGTCCCAGAGCACGTCGATGTCGGCCTGCACCAGCCCGAGATTGATGCGCACCGAGTCCACGTACTGGATCTCGCCGAGCACACCCTCGTCGATGTATTGGCGGATGCGCTGCACGGCGGGCGTGTAGCAGAAGGTATGGTCGCACATCAGCACCAGCTCGCGGTCCGCGGCGACGGATACCAGCTTCTCACCTTCGGCGACCGAGGCGGCCAGCGGCTTCTCCATCAGGACGTGCCGTCCCGCCTCGAGGCAGGTGACGCCGATGATGCCATGGGTGGCGGCCGGCGTCGCCACAGCGACGGCGGCGACGTCGGGGTCGTCCAGCACCTCATCGAGCGAAGTCGTGACCTTCACCGTGGAGTTCGGTCCGAGGACCTTGCGCGCCCCGCGCCTCGTCGAGGTCGCAGACCCACCGCAGGTCGAATTCCTCCGATCCGCCGAAATTACGGATCAGATTGGGGCCCCAATAGCCCGCTCCCACGACGGCCACGCCGACTCTCTCGCCGGCCCTCGGCCGGTGGTTGCTGTTCATACTCATACTGCTCCTCTCATTACGATCGTCAAAATCCGGGCGGCGCGCATCACGCGCCCACGCGATCCAAGGGCCAACGGCGGATCCTCCCGTCGACCCGGCCGGGCAGCTCGAGCAGACCGAAGGCCGCGCTCGTGGTAGGTACTCCCCGCTCCGCCATTCGCAACCGTCGCTCGGACACCCGCCAGCAGCGCGACGCCGGTGCCTCGGGATCCATGTCCATCGCGAAGGAGCGCAGCTGCGTCATCACCGTGGCGTCGCGCAGCCCACGTGCCCGCGGCTGCGAGGCCGTACGCAACGCTTCCCGGGAAAGCGCCCGCCGCACCGCCGACCGGTCGAGGCCCGGCGGCAAGCCGCCCTCGTAGCTGTCGAACGTCCGGAGGCGTTCCTCGAGGTCGATCAGAATGCCCTCGGCTTCCTGGCCCGAGAAGTCGCGCGCGTGCATGTTGGCGGTGTGCACACGGTAGGCCGCCTGCTCGACTCCGGTCAGGTAGCCGACGTCCGAAAGCGATGCTGCCCGCATCCACATGTCGAGATCGGCCGTGTGGGGCAGGTCGGCGCGGTAGCCGCCGATCGCCCGCTGCACCGACGTCCGCATCACGACCTCGGGCGACCAGATGCAATTGCGACCGGATCGCCACCGCTGGGCCACCCACTCGAGGCCGTCCCACACGACCCAGCCCGTGGCCGGCCCGTCGGAACAACTTGGTGGCGGTCCCGAGAACCGCCGGACGCGTCCGTAGGTGAATCCCACGGACGGAACGCCCTCCATGAGTCCCGTCGCGCGGCGCAACGCACCCGGCATCAGCAAGTCGTCCGCCGAGATGAGGGCCACGTAGTCCCCGGTGACCTGGGCCAGCCCGTCGTTGTACGTGGCGATGTGGCCCGTGTTGGCCTCATGGCGGACCACCCGGATCCGCGGGTCGGTCCGGCTCAGCTCCACCGCCACGTCGCCGCTCCCGTCGGGCGACGCGTCGTCGACCACGATCGCTTCCACCGAGACGCCCTCCTGGGACAGCACGGAGCGCAAGCAGTCCGGGAGGTAGTGGCCGTAGTTGTAGCAGGGGACGACCACGGACACCGTGGGTGGGTCCCCCACCGCCGGGCTGGGCGTCATGAAACGTACATCGACCACACCGGCGGCCAGGCGATCGGCCCCCCTCACGTTGATCCTTCTCACTCGGCACCCACGGCGGATGCGACCAGAGCCGGCTCCGCCCCCCGGGAGGCCATCGCCGGGGACGTCAGCAGCGCCACACGATCGTGCGACTCTTGTTCCCCGCTCGCACCGTCGTCCGAATCAGTAGACCGACCGCCAAGGCCTGCACGCGTGCCGACCTGGCGCACCGCGCGCACGATCACGGCCGTCGCGGTGCTGAAGATGATGGCGAGATCGAGCGAGAACGACCAGTTCTCGACGTAGAACATGTCGAACATCCGGTACGACTCGAACGACGGGTCGTCACGGGCCTCGACTTGCCACATCCCCGTGATGCCCGGGGTCATGCGATGGCGCTCGAGGAGGTGCTCGTCGAACTGGGCCACTTCGTCCGGCAGCGCCGGCCGCGGGCCGACGAGGGTCATCTGCCCGAGGATCACGTTCACCAGTTGGGGGAGCTCATCGATGCTGGTCGCACGCAGGATCTTCCCGATCGGCGTGACGCGCGGGTCGTCCGTCACCTTGAAGAGCGGTCCTATGCGCTCGTTGCGGGCGAGCAGTGCGGCGCGGCGCTCCTCCGCGTCCACCGACATCGTGCGGAGCTTGAACAGCATGAAGGGACGGCCGTCCTGCCCGACGCGTTGCTGCCGGAAGAAGACGGGTCCCCGATCGTGGAGTTTGATGAGCACGGCGGCCACGACGAGCACCGGCGACGTAAGCAGAAGGACCAACGGCGCGACCACGAGGTCCAGCGTCCGCTTGGCCAAGAGCTGCGCTCGTCCGAGCGCGATGTGCTCGACGCCCAAGAACGGCTGGAACCCCAGGGGCACCGGACGGAGTCGCGTGTGGGCGATTCCCGACAGGCCGGTCGAGACCTGCACATACAGGCCGGCCCCCATCAGCTTGCGCACGAGGCTGTTCCGCTCGGCCGACGACAGGCCGCCGGCGGACATCACCGTCCCCGTCGCTCCCACCTGACGCGCCACCCGTAGCGTCGCCGACGGGGGCCCGAGCAACGGGACGTCCCCTGCGGACACCATCGCCGGCTTCTTCTCGGCCATCAGCCCGCAGACGCGGAACCCGAACTCTGGGTGCTCCTGCAACCGCATCGCAACGGACGCGGCCTCAACGTCGTTCCCGACGACCAGAACGGGGTCGAGACACTTGCCCCGCAGTCGCTGGGCGCGCAGGCATCCCGGCGAATATGCGGTGGGAGAGCGCGACGAACACGTAGCAAACGACCAGCCCGATGACTGCCTCGTGCCGCGGCCACCGACCGACCAGGCCGACCAAGTAGGCCGCCACGGCCGTGCTCACCGCGACCCGTCCGAGCCGCACCATTTCGACCGACCACACCGGAGCGGCCAGGAGGCGTCCCAGCCCCTCCAGAGCCAGGACAAGCACACCCACCGCGGTGACTATCGCCAGTCGACCCACCTGGACGCCCAGTCCCGCCGTCTGCCAACGGTGGATCAGCAGGGCACAGACAGCCAGGCGAGCGCGATGGCCAGTGCGTCGGCGGCCACGAGAATGCCCAGCAGCGCCAGGCGACGTGCGCGCCCCGGTGTCGCGCGCGCGCAACGTCGCCGGAAAGTCATCGTGTACGTTGCACACGTCCTCGGGCGCGGTGCGCCCTTCCTCGCCTCGCGCAGACGTCATCGAACCCAACAATTTTCCTCCAGAACCGCCAATGTGACTCCGCCTCGAACCACTTCGTGGCTCCGCCGGCACTCGAGCTCGTGGCTCGCACTGCCACTCAAGCGGGACACACGTCCCGATTCAAGTCGCCTCGTCCCGACTGAAGGGGGTCGCGCAGCGAGAACATCGCGCGGATGGTCTCAATCGCAACGTAAGTACAAAGTAAGAGTCCAGCGTGAGGACCAACACCCCGCACGTTCCGCACGTGTCCCCACACTCGTCCCGGGCGATCAACGGCAAATCCCTACAATTTCCCCGGCTCTTTCCGGATAATCCCGCGGAGTTGGGATTCTTGCGTGTGCCGCGGTGCAATTGTCCCGACGACGGATTAACTTGCTCCTCGGCGGATCTCATCACCCGTGAGCACTGGCTCGGCAGACATCTTCATCTGGTCGGTCGCATGCCGTGCCAGCACGGCAGCCCCGAGATCCGGCCACCAAACATTGGAGGATTGCAGTCTTGTCACACGCGGGACAACACACAACGCGATCGGCTCGCCCCGGGAGCACATCCGGGTCACGCCTCGGCGAGCCGGTCGACGGAGAGCGGCAATGACGACCGACCTCACCCGACAGAGGCCCAAAGCGCGATGCCGGGAGCGGCCGTGGTCCGCGAACTCCGCGAACTCCGCACGAGCCCGCGCCAAGAGCAAGCGCCCATCCGGCTCGTGATCGCCGACGACCAGCGACTGTTCCGGCTCGGCCTGGCCCAGCTGCTCAGTACCGACTCCCGGGTGGAGGTCGTGGGGCTCGCCGCCGACGGCGAGGAGGCGGTCCGCCAGTGCGAGCTGCTCCGGCCCGACGTCGTGTTGCTCGACCTCCGGATGCCCGGTCTGGCCGGTCTGGAGGCCACCAGGCGCATCCTCGCCCTGGAGGTCGGACGCCAAGGTCGTCATCCTCACCGCCTCGGTCCGTGACGGCGACGTGGCCGGCGCGTTCGAGTCTGGATGCGAGCGGATACGTGCTCAAGGACTCCGAGGCCGAGGCGCTGGTCCAAAGCGTGCTGGCCGTGCACCTCGGTGCGCAGGTGGTGACCGGTACCCGCGACGGGCAGGGTCCGAGCCTGCCGGGCACGGCGCGTGGGCCAGCCGGGCCCGAGGACAAGCTCACCCCCTCCGAGCACTCCATCCTTCGCCTGGTCGCCGCGGGCCAGGGCAACCGTGACATCGCCCTCCACTTGGGCATCAGCGAGAAGACCGTGAGGAACCACATGAGCCACATCTACGACAAGCTCGACGTCCGCGACCGTTCGGGCGCCTTGCTGTACGCGATGCACAAGGGCCTGGTGGAGGCATGAAGCGCTACTTGCGGACATTCCGTCGGCACAAGCTCCTTGTCGTCGCGCCCCTTGTGCTGGCATTGCTGGTCGGGCTGGGCTACCAGCTGACCAGCCCCCGCCACTACATGGCGCAGGGAACGCTGTGGGCAGACGCACCCGTCCCGGAGGGCTCGTCTGTGCTCGCGCAATCCCCGCCGAGCCCGTCACCTGCGGCGCAACAGGCCGCGGTTCTCTCCGAGCTGCTGGGCACCGACCATTTCCTCGCTGAGATCGGGCAGCGCAGCCCGTATGCGGCCTACCTGCACGCGCACCCGGGCGCGCTCGACACGGTGTTCGCCTCCCTGCACAAGAACACCGCGGTCTCGGTCCTGGGTCCCCAGGTCATCAGCGTGGGCTACCAGTCGAGCGATGCGGCCACGACGGCGCCCATGGCCCGGGCCATCATGAACGCCTTCGTCGCCGAGCTGGTGTCGCTGCAGCAGGCACGCGACAAGCAGCAGATCACCTACGACAAGCAGAACCTGCAGACGGCGTCGAACGCGTTGACTTCGGCGCAGGAAGCAGCTGAGTCAGTACCTCGCCGTCCATCCGCAACTGCCGGGCGTCACCGTCGACCCGACGGTGACGCAGCTCAGCGGCAACGTCGCCACGGCTGAGCAGGGGTACGGCGCGGCGGTCGCCAGCTACAACGGCAGCGAGCTGGGCCTGTCCAGCACGAAGGACACCAGCCAGCTGCACGTCATCGACCAGCCGGCCAACGCCTTTGCCCAGGGCCACAAGAAGGCGATCGTCTACGCCGGCGTCGGAGGCCTGTTCGCCGGTGGCGTGATCAGCATCTTGCTGCTGTCCTTGCTGGTGTCCAAGGACACCTCGCCGTGGGACGCCGAGGACCTGGAGAACGAGCTCGGATTGACCGTCGTGGGCAGCATCGAACAGGTGCCGTCGTCGCGCCGGCAGGACCGGAGCGCGTCATGAACCTGCGACTGCCACGGGACGGGCGCCGGAAACCGCGATCGCCTCGCTGCGCACCGAGCTTTCGACTGGCGACGACGCCGAGCAGAATCGTCGTTGCCACCGAGGAGCCACGCCCGACGCGTCCGCCACCCGCTTCCCGCCGAGCTCCTCGAGTCGTGCGCCGGGGCGCTGGCCGGCATGGGCGGCCCCGCTGCCCGCAGCATCGCCGTCACCAGTTGCCACCGCGGTGAGGGGCGGAGCACCGTCGCGCTCGCGCTGGCGCTGCTGGAGCGGACGACCTACGACCGTCGCACCCTTCTCGTGGAGCTCGACCTCGAGCGCCCCTGGTTGGCCGAACGCCCTCGGGCTATCCGAGAGCCCAGGGGTCGCCGACGTGCTCCGCGGCGAGACGTCGGTCGAGAGCGCGCTGCGCTGGACCGACGACGACCTCGCCGTATTGAGCGCCGGCGATCCACGCGGGCGTGCCCGCGGCGCTGCTCGCCCAGGCCGTCACGGGCGACCTGCTCGACGGCCTCGGCGAGCTCTTCGACACGCTCGTCGTCGACCTGCCGCCGCTCGAGGGCACGGGAAGCGCCGCTCTAGTGGCGCGCACGGTGCTCGACGCCGGTATTGGTCGTGCGGGCCGGCGCGGCCGAGATGCGAGACATCAAGAAGGCAGTGGCCATGTTCGACGTGCCGCCGCCGATCCTCATGAACGGGGTGTCCCCCCGACACGCCCAGCACGGCGCGCCGCCGGCCTGGGTGAGCGGCGATGCTGCCCTATCTGGCTCGCGCTGCTTGTCGTGATCTTCCTGGTGATCAGCCTGGTACCGAGCCGCCGCGGCCGCCATCCGCACGCTCCAGGCGTTGATGGCCGTGGTCGTGGTCCTCGCCTACGAGTGCGTCCACGTCTCACGCCATCTGACATGCCCGCGACCCTGCCGGTGAGCGAGGCGGCTCCGGCCGCCTTCGCCCCCATCCGCCCGCGGCGGCCAACAGTCCTGGCCCGGAGCTCCCGGCGCCGCCGCACCGCCGCCGTGGTGGCCTGCTCGCTCGCCGTCGTAGCGGGGTTGGCCGCAGCCAAGCTGGCCGCCTCGGGCCACCCCTCAATTCGTCTTCGCCTTCCCGGCTCTCTTGCTCCCGGTGGCCATCTGGAAGTGGGACGAGGCGGGGGTCATCGTCGTGTTGGCCGTCGCCACGCTGGTCGAGCAGGTCACCTACACGGTGGGACCGGGGGTGCCGGGCGCCTTCACGCAGAACATCCCGCTCTTCCACAGCATCACCCAGGGCAGCGGGATCAACCTCTTCGAGGTCCTCCTGGGGCTGATCCTGATCACGTGGGTGATGAAGGGTGCGCTCCGGGGCATCGCTGCGGCTGCCGCACTCGGGCCTGTCGCGCAGCATCGTGGCCTCCTCCTCTGGTGCTCGTCGGATTCGGCGTCGGTCTCTCTCACGGTGGCGCCTTCCGCTGGGCCATCTGGGAGGTGCGTCCCTGGGTCTATCTCGGCGCCATGTTCTGGCTCTCGGCTTCGCTGCTGAACACCCGGCGTGCCCTGCGGGCGGTGCTGTGGACGCTGGTACTCGGCAGCGGGTTCAAGGCGCTCCAGGGCCTCAAGATCTGGATCGCGGCCCGCCACCTGACACCCCGTCCCGAGGCCATCCTGTCGCACGAGGAGGCGTTCTTCTTCGGGATGTTCATCTTCCTGACCCTGGGCCTGTGGATCTTCGAGCAGCGGGGCGCCCTGCGGAACACGGCCACTGCTCTGCTCCCGGTGGTGCTGCTGGCCAACCTGGCGAACTCGCGGCGCAACGCCTGGGCCATCCTGGCGCTCGGCCTCGCCGCCATGATCGTCATCGCCTACAAGGCAATGCCTCACCGACGGCGGTTGCTACGACGCCTTGGGGTAGTGCTGCTGATCGGCTCCGCGCTGTACTTCCCCGCCTTCTGGAACAACGACAGCACCATCGGCCAACCCGCCCGCGCCATCCACTCGGCGATTCAGCCCGATCCCCGCGACCTCTCCTCGGACACATACCGCACCCAGGAGGACGCCAACCTCTTGTTCAACATCCGCCGGTCGCACGACCTCGGCGTGGGTTTCGGCGTGCCGATCGACTACGCGCCTGCCGATCGTCAACATCAGGAACATCGACCCGATGATCGTCTACATACCGCACAACGGCATCCTCTACATCTGGATGCGGCTCGGCATCGTGGGCGAGCTGGCGTTCCTGACGATGATCTCCGCGGCCATCCTGCGCGCGGTGCAACTCACCCGGGTCGGCGACAAGGAGTTCGCCCTCCTAGGGACCCTGACGGTCTGCGCCGTCATCGCCTATCTGGTGCAGGGCTACAACGACATGGGTTTCACCTGGTTCAGGATCGCCCTGGCCATGGGCGTCCTCCTCGGGGCCACCGAGGCCGCTTTGCGGATGGCCCGCGAGGAGCGCCCCTTGCCCTCCCTCCTGCCCGCGGGGGCCTCCGCATGATCGTCGAACCGATCACGGACGCGATCCGCCCGCCGCGATCCGACGGTGCGAGCGAGCGCAGTGCCGGCGGCTTCGCCAAGACCCTGGCCGTCCGCGTCCTCGCCTACGCGACGAACAACCTCGTGGCGCACCTGCCCAGCTTCCGCCTCCGCCACGCTTGGTACCGCCGCATGGTGGGACTGTCCCTCGCCCGGGGCGGCGGAATCCACATGGGATGCTTCTTCTGGTTCAACGGACCGGGCCAGGTGCGTCGCGACGGATCCTGCATCGGCGCGCGCACCCGGATCAATCGCGACTGCTGCCTCGACATGCGCGGCCAGCTGCTGATCGGCCACGACGTGAGCGTGTCGCCCGAGGTCATGATCCTCACCGGCGAGCACGGGCACGACCGCCCGGGCTTCGCGTTCGAAACGCGACCGGTGGTCATTGAGGACCACGTATGGATCGGGTCCAGAGCCATCATCCTGCCCGGGACGTCGCTCGGACGGGGCGCCGTCGTCGCCGCCGGTGCCGTGGTCAGCGGACGGGTGGCGCCGATGACCGTGGTCGGGGGTATACCGGCGCGGCCGCTGCGCACTCGCCCGGAGCAGGCACTCGACTACGCCCTCGACGACCCTTTCCCCCTCTTCGAATGAGCGCGAACTCGACGGCGGTGGAAGTCGAAGAGGCGGCCGGGACGACGCCCGAGCCGTCGGCGGAGCTCGTGGCCACGGCGCCGGGCACCGAGGGCACACCGCCGCGCCGCCTGGGCTTCAACCTGTCGGTGCTGGCCGGCGGCCAGGCGATCACCTGGACGGTGACGCTGGCGTGGACGCTGGTCGTCCCGCGTGCTCGGTCCCACCGGAATGGGCCGGGTCACCGCCGCGTACGCCGTCGCCGCCATTCTCATCGTGGTGGTCGGTCTCGGGACCAAGACCTTCCTGGTCCGAGAGATCGTCGCCCGACCCGAGGAGGCTGCGCCGCTGATGGGGGCGGCGCTGTCGCTGCGGCTCTGCGCGGTCCCTCTCATCGCGCTCTTCGTCTTCGCCTACGGGGAGCTGGCACATTTCGGAACCGAGAGCCTCGTCGTGCTCTACGTCGCGACCGGAGCCGCCGTCTGCACGCTGCTCGCCGAGCCGTTCCAGGCCGGGTGGCAGGGCATGGAGCGGATGGAGTACCTGGCCTACTCCGACGTGCTCGACAAGACAGCGCAGAGCTTCGTCGGCATCGCAGTCGTCCTGGCGGGTCTGGGCGCGGTCGGCTTGGTCTCGTCCGCGCTGGTCATCGAGGGGCTCGTGGTGCTGCTCAACGCCTGGTGGATGCGACGGTACATCCGGATCACGCACGGGTTCGACCTGCGACGGATGTGGGCCGTGGTCCGCCGGAGCCTTCCCTACTGGTCCTTCGGCGTCTTCTTCATGATCTATCTCTGGATCGACTCGGCCATGCTCTCCCTGTTGGTGAAACCCGACGTGGTGGGGTGGTACGGGGTCAGCACCAAGCTCTTCACCACCTTGATGTTCATTCCGGCCATCCTGGCCACGGCCTGGCTGCCGCGCCTGGTGGCGGCTTCCCGCGACGGCCGGACCCGGCTGCACGCCGCCGCCCGGACCCCCATGGAACTCACCTTGGCGCTGGCGCTGCCGATCTGCGTCGTCACGGCGATGACTGCAGGTCCCGTCATCGGGCTGCTCTACGGGCCTGAATACGCCCACGCCGCGCCGGTCCTGTCGATCCTGGCCCTGTGCCTCCCGCCGATGTACTTCAACACCATGTTGAACCAGGTACTCGTCGCCGCCGAGCGACAGCACGTCTGGACCTGGGTCATGCTCGGCGCCACCGTCGTCAACCCGGTGTTGAACCTCGTGCTCATCAAGGTGGCGCAGGCGCGCTGGCACAACGGCGCCATCGGCGCCGCCATCAGCCTCCTGGTCACCGAGATACTCATCGCCGGCGTGGGAATCGTCGTGGTCGGGCGCCACGTACTCGGGACCAGTTCGCTCTGGCGGCTGGCACGGGTGACATTGGCCGCGCTGGCCATGGGAGGGGTCATGTTCGCGCTGCGGCCTTTCGGGTTCGTCGCGGAGGTGGCCGCCGGTGGCCTCGTCTTCGTCGGTGCGGTGGTCGCCTTGCGGGTGCCCTCCTCCGAGGAGTGGGCGTGGGCCCGCCGCGGGGCTTTGCACGCCGCACGGAAGTTCGGGCGCCACCCGATTCGAAGGAGGTCAGCTTGACAGTGACAGACGACCGCACGCAGGCACAGCGGCGACGCTTCGTCCTTGTGCTCGAGCAGGCGTTGGGCCATCGCGTCCATGGCGCCACGCTGGCGCGGATGGCGTCGCGCCACCCCGGCGTCGCCGCCACCGTCGTCCCGATCTCGCCGCGGCCACGACGCCTCCCGGGGCGCTGGCCGATGGTCGACACCTGGTCCTTTCAGGCGAGCAGGGCGACCCGCGTCGCCCTCCACGGTCGGCTGCGCCAGGGCCGACCCGACGCCGTCTACATCCACACCCAGGTCGCCGCGTTGTTCGTGGCCGACGTGATGCGGGTGGTGCCCACCGTGGTCTCGCTCGACGCCACCCCGGTCAACTACGACAGCCTCGGAGAGGGTTACGGACACAGCCGCCAGGCCTCTGCGCTCGAGCGAGCGAAGCTCGCCCTCAACCGCCGCGCCCTGCAGTCGGCCCGGGCCGTGGTCGCCTTCTCGAGTTGGGCGGCCGACTCGGTGGTCGACGACTACGGGGTCGACCAGGACCGCGTCCGCGTCATCCCCTCGGGCGTCGACCTGGACGTATTCGGGCCGGCAGTCGGCGACCGATCGCCGGGGCCGTTGCGCGTCCTCTTCGTCGGCGGCGATTTCGTACGCAAGGGCGGGGCCGACCTCCTCGAGGCGGTGGCCCGTCTCGGAACGCCGGCCGAGGTCCACGTCGTCACCTCCGAGGCCCCGACGCAGCTGCCGCCCGGCATCACGGTCAGGGTGCACAAAGGCCTCCGACCGGAGTCGCCCGAGCTGGCAGCGCTGTACCGCCGCTCCGACGTGTTCTGCTTCCCCACTCACGGGGACTGCTCGCCCCGGGTGATCGCCGAGGCGATGGCCAGCGGGCTTCCGGTCGTCGCGACGGACGTGGGCGGAATCAGCGACATGGTCGTCGACGCCCACAGCGGTCTGCTGGTGCCCGTGCGCTCACCAGAGCGGCTGGCCGACGCGCTCGGCCGCCTGGCTCGTCGGCCCGCAGAGCGCCGCGACATGGGCGACGCCGGCCTGCGGCTGGCCCGAACACACCACGACGCCGCCCGTAACGCCGAATCGCTCTTCGACCTGCTGCGAGCGTGCTCGTCCGACGGCGCACGCGGACGGCCCACCGCGCCGCCCCGGCGTTCGGAGCTGGTGCCGTGAACGAGTCGCGCTCGACGAGCAATTGCGGCGCCCTGATGCTCGTGTCGGCAGACGCCGGCGAAAGCCTTCGGCAACAGGTCATGGCACGAGTGCGGCCCTGTCCCGAATATCTCCGCCTCCAAGATCGTCACGACGTGCGGCTGCTCGACTGGAGCGCGCTCGACGGGGGCCCGCACCGCAGATCGATCGGGCTCTCCGTCCGGCACGCCGGTGCCGCGCTCGGCGAGCTTCCGCGCACCGACGTCGTGCTCTCCGACGGCGAGCACGTCGGCATCCCGTTGGCGCTCGCCATGCGGGCCCGGCGATGCACCACGCCGCACATCGTGATCGGGCACCACCTTGGCAGCCCGCGCAAGGCGCCCCTCTTCCGTTGGGCGAAGGCCAACCGACGGATGGACCGAGTCCTCGTCCACTCGCCCAACCAGATCGATCTGCTCCACCGCCGGCTCGGCTTCTCCCTTGAGCAGCTGCACCTGGTCCCTTACGGGGTGGACACGGAGTACTGGGCTCCCGGCCCGCGCGTGGAAGAAGCAGACCTGGTCCTCTCCACCGGCCGCGAGCATCGCGACCACCGGACACTCGTCGACGCGGTCGGGGGCACGGCGCGCCTGTTCGTCACTGACAGCAGCGCCCACTCGCCTCGCGCCCGCCGGCGAGGCCCGCAGGAGTGGCCCGAGTGGGTCGAGCGCCGGGCACTCAGCCACCTCGATCTCCGCGAGCGCTACGACCGAGCCGCGGTCGTAGTCGTGCCACTGCTGCCCACGTCGTATCCCTTCGGGATCACCTCGCTGCTCGAGGCCATGGCCATGGCCAAGCCGGTAGTGGTCTCCGACACCGAGGGCCTGCAGGGCATCGTCGAGCACGGGCGGACGGGTTTGCTCGTCCCGCCGGGCGACGCCACCGCGCTGCGACGCGCTATCCGGGGGCTGCTGGAGGACGCGGACGCCCGGGAAGGTCTCGGGCAAGCGGCTCGAGCGGCCGTCATCGGGCGCTTCGGCCTCGACCGCTTCGTCGACGAGCTCGGACGCCACCTCGACGAGGTCACCGGCAAGTCCCGCACACCGGAGCACCGGTCGTGAGGCGCCGGGTACTGCTGCTCTCGCCAGGACTGCCGGTGCCGACGTGGGGCGCAGGGACGCGCATCTACCAGCTGGCACGTCACCTCTCAACCGACCACGAGGTCACCGTCCTCAGCTACGCCGACGAGACGGAGGCGGCCGCGGTCGCCCCGCTCCGCGACTTCTGCCGGGACGTCCGGCTGGTTCCCAGTCGCTCGGGCGGACCGCTCACTCGCCGGACGCGCCAGCTCCGCTGGAGCGTCTCTCCCGCGCCCTTCTACGCCCGCGAGCTCTACGGCGCCCCGATGCAGGCGGCCATCGACTCGCTCTTGGCCGAGCGGCGGTTCGACATCGTCCAGATCGAGCTGCTCCAAATGGCGTGCTTCAGGCTGCGCACCGACGCCCGAGTGGTACTCGACGAGCACAACGTCGAGTACGAGCTGCTCCGCCGTATGCGCCAGGAAGAGCGCTCCGCCCTTCGCCGTGCACACAACCGGATGGAGGAACACAAGGTCCGTCGCTTCGAGCGCCTGTGGTGGGGACGCGTCGACGGCGTGGCCGTGGCGTCCCGGCGGGAGGAGCTGATCGTCCGCCATGACGCGCCCGGTACGCCTACCGCCGTCGTCCCCAACAGCGTCGACGTCGAGTTCTTCTCACCCGGCCGAGACGATCCCGAGGACGGGCGCATCGTCTTCACGGGCCTCCTCACGTACCGGCCCAACCTCGACGCGGCGCGTCACCTCGTCGACGAGATCCTGCCCCGTATCCACGCGCGGCACCCCAACGCGACGCTCACCATCGTGGGAGGCGGCCGGCCCTCTGACCTCGACGCCCTGCGTCGACCGGGGGTCACCGTGACCGGCTGGGTCACTGACGTGCGACCGCATCTCCGGCGTGCGTCGGTGGTGGTCGCTCCACTGCGTATCGGCTCGGGCACCCGCCTCAAAGTCGTCGAGGGTCTCGCCATGGCCAAGCCAATGGTTTCGACCACTGTCGGCTGCGAAGGCATCGACGTCCATTCGGGCGAGCACCTTCTGGTGGCCGACGCGCCCGACGACTTCGCGGACGCGGTCGCCTTGTTGCTGCGCGACCGCGCGCTCGGACTTCGACTGGGAGCCGCCGGTCACCGCCTGGCCCGCGACCACTACTCGTGGGAGGGCGCAACGGGCCGGCTCGCCGAGCTCTACGACCGGCTCGACGTCGCGGATCCGGTGAGAGGCAGTCGGAACAATTGATGGCGCGTCGACCTCGTCACGACGGCCATTGTCCCGGGACAATTGCCAATTTGGGAGTCCACGGCGCTGTGAATCCGCGCACGGCGAGCGCGACGTTCGGGACGCCCGTCCCGAGGGTTAACGGGACGCTAACAACCTGTACTCTCCGAGCACTTCTAAGTCGGCCTTTGGAAGGCGGACGTGGCTGTTCGGCCAGGGCACCGATGAAACGAAGAATCGAAGAGAGGCGAAGCTGACATGAGCGCGATTTCATTGAGGATTGGGCTGACGCGCACGATGGTCCTCGCCTTACTCGTCGCAGTGATCGCACCAGTCCTCGCGGTGGGCGTGCCGGCGATCGTGCGGTCCGGGCGGGCCGGAGCGGTCGACCCGTGCGGTACCGGAGGAAACCCAATCAGTTGCGAGAACAGCAAGCCGGGCGATCCCATGGCCAACTGGCAGGTGACCGGCGTCGGCGACACCTCCATTCAGGGTTTCGGCACCTCCATGAGCGTCAACCTGGGCCAGACCGAGAACTTCAAAGTCCAAACGACCGCATCGTCGTGGCACATCGACATCCTCCGGCTCGGCTACTACGGAGGTGACGGGGCGCGCCTGATCGCCACGAACATCCAACCGTCGGCTCCTCAGCCACAGACACAACCCCCCTGCATCAGCACCGCCTCGACGGGGCTGATCGACTGCGGCAACTGGGCCGTCTCGGCTTCGTGGACGGTGCCCACCACCGCGGTCTCGGGCGTCTACATGGCCGAGCTGGTGCGCGACGACACCGGTGGCAAGAGCCAGATCCCCTTCGTCGTCCGCGACGACGCGAGCCACTCGGACATCCTTTACCAGACCTCCGACGAGACCTGGGAGGCGTACAACACCTGGGGCGGCAACAGCCTCTACCAGTGCGCCGGGGCGAAGGTTCCGGCACCGTTCGCGAGCGACACGAACCCCGTCTGCCCTCCTGGCAACCCCCAGGGCTACCAGGGCGCCTTCGCGGTCTCGTACAACCGGCCCTGGCACACCGCGCTCGACGACAACGGCGAGTCCTGGCTGTTCAACGCCGAGTTCCCGATGATCGAGTTCATGGAGAAGAACGGGTACGACGTCAGCTACACGAGCGGGTCCGACGTCGACGCCAACGGATCGCTCCTCCTCAACCACAAGGTCTTCATCTCTTCTGGGCACGACGAGTACTGGTCGGCGAACCAACGGGCGAACGTCACCAACGCCCGCGATCACGGCGTGAACCTGGCCTTCTTCAGCGGGAACGAGGTCTTCTGGAAGACGCGCTGGGACGCCAGTACCACCGACGCCAGCACGCCGTACCGAACGCTGATCACCTACAAGGAGACCCACTTCAACGCGCCGACTGACCCCGAGGATCCGGGGACCTGGACGGGATCCTGGGAGGACCCCCGCTTCAGCCCGCCCGCCGACGGCGGCGACCCGGGGAACGCGCTCACGGGTCAGTACTTCGCGGTCAACGCCGGCACCACCGACATTCAGGTGCCGTCTCAGTACGCGCCCGAGCTGCTCTGGCGCAACACGGCGGTGGCCAACCTCGCCCCCGGGCAATCGGTCACCCTCGGCAAGGGCCTCGGCACCCTCGGCTACGAATGGGACGTCGATTCCGACAACGGGTTCCGACCAGCGGGCGAGATCGACCTCTCCTCGACCACCGAGAACGCCAACGCGCCCGACCAGGTCTTCAACGACTACGGGACCAATGTGGTGCCGGCGACGGTCACCCATCACCTGAGCCTCTACAAGGCCGCCAGTGGCGCCTACGTCTTCGGCGCCGGCACCGTGCAGTTCGCCTACGGGCTCGCCAGCTCCAACCCCACCGGTGCCCAGCCGGACCCGAACATGGAGCAGTTCACGGTCAACCTCTTCGCGCTGATGGGCGCGCAACCGACCACGCTGACCCCGGGCCTGGTGCCCGGCTCACCCTCCACCGCCACCGGTCCCCCCACCTCGACGATCACCTCGCCTGCTCCCAACGCCACGCTCACCGACGGCGCCCCGGTCACCATCACCGGAACCGCCACCGACACCAGCGGCGGGGTGGTGGCCGGTGTCGAGGTCTCGACCGACGGCGGCAACACCTGGCACCCGGCGACGGTCACCCCCGGCGCGTCCAGCACCTGGTCCTACGCCTGGCCGGGCGCGCACGGCAGCCCGACCGCCACGATTGAGTCGCGCGCGACCGACGACAGCGGCAACATCGAGAAGCCCTCCGATGCCGAGAAGGTCGACATCAACTGCCCCTGCTCCATCTGGGGCTCGGGCTTCACCCCGACCGTCACCGACTCGGGCGACGGCTCGTCGGTCGAGGTGGGAGTGAAGTTCACTTCCGATGTGTACGGCACGATCAACGGGATCCGGTTCTACAAGTCGGCGGCCAACACCGGGACCCATGTCGGCAACCTCTGGACGGCCGGCGGCCAGCTGCTGGCGTCGGCCACGTTCACCGGTGAGACGACGTCCGGTTGGCAATCTGTCAGCTTCTCGAAACCGGTTCCGATCCTGCCCGGCACCACGTACGTCGCCTCCTATTTCGCCCCCAAGGGCCATACCGCGGACGACGACTACTACCTGTACGACAATCCGCAGCCCGCGACCATGGCTGCCACCGTCACCGACAGCCCGCCGCTGCACGCCGTACGGAGCACCGCGACCAACGGCGGTGACGGCATCTACACCGACAGCAGCAGCAGCACCTTCCCCGCCACCGCGGACACCGGCACCAACTACTGGGTCGACGTCTCCTTCACCCCGCAGCCCGCGCCCGGGCCGGCCAGCAACGTGACGGCCACCGCCGGCTACTCGTCGGCGACGCTGGCCTGGTCCGCCCCGACGACCGGCGGCCCGACGACCAGCTACATCATCACGCCGTACGCGGCTGGGGTCGCGCAGGCGACCACGACGGTCACCGGCTCGCCGGCGCCCACGTCGGCGACGGTGCCCGGCCTGACCAACGGCACCAGCTACACCTTCACGGTCACCGCTTCGAACCCGGCCGGGTCGGCCGCGGCGTCGGCGCGGTCAACGCGGTCACGCCGAGCACCACCGCGCCCCCGGTGTTCGTCCAACAGGCCGGCACCCAGAGCGCATCGGTCAAGAGCATCTCTGTCCAGCCTTCGAGCCCGGTGACCGCCGGCAACCGCCTCGTGGTCGAGGTGGCGGCGTGGAAGAGCTCCGGCCCGAACGTCACCGGCGTCACCGACGCCGCGGGAGACACCTTCACCGAGCTGTCCTCCACGACGGCTCCCGACGGCACCGTCCTCACCGTGTGGACCGCCGTGGTCACCTACAGCGGGGGCACCCGGCCGACGATCACCGCGACGGCCAACGCCGCCTCCGACATGGGGATTACCGCGCTCGAGTACGCCGGCCTCTCGACGGCGAACGGTACATCCGTCCTCGACTCGTCGGTCAGCGCCAACGGGACCACCGGTTCCACCGCGGCCACGATCAGCTCCGGGGCGACTGCCGCGGCCGGCCACACGAACGAGCTCGCCCTCGGCCTCTACGCCGACTCGGGTTACAACGACACCCTCACCGCAGGGACCGGATGGACACAACGATCGAACATCTCGCCGGTGAGCACCGTCGAGGTCTTCGACGAGGACCAGCTGCTGAACAGCGGCGCCACGGCCACGGCCACCCTCGGCACCGGCGCCAAGACGCCCTGGGCGTTGACCACCCTGCTCCTCAAGCCCGCCTCGGCGACACCACCGACGGCGCCGAGCGCGCCGAGCAGCGTCGCGGCCACCGCCGGCAACGGCTCGGCGACGGTGAGCTGGACCGCGCCCGACAACGGCGGGAGCCTCATCACCTCCTACACGGTCACGCCCTACACCGGATCGACCGCGGGAACACCGGTGACCGTCGCCAACCAGAGCCCGAACGCCTCGACCACGATCACCGGGCTCACCAGCGGGACCACCTACACGTTCACGGTGAGCGCCACCAACAGCGTCGGAACGAGCGCCGCTTCCACACCCTCCAACGCCGTCACGCCTCAGGCGCAGGCCGCCCCGGCGACACCGACCGGAGTCAGCGCCGTGGCGGGCAACGCCAGCGCAACCGTGTCGTGGACCGCACCTTCTAACGGGGGTAGCCCGATCACCAGCTACACCATCACCCCCTACACCACCGGAGAGAGCTCGACCGCCGGTACGCCGGTGACGGTGGCCGGCAACGTGACGACGGCCACGGTGAGCGGGTTGACCAACGGCACCGCGTACCTGTTCTCGGTCAGCGCCACCAACGCCACCGGGACGGGACCCAACTCCGCGGACTCGACCCAGGTCACCCCGGCCGGGCCGCCGCTGGCGCCCACTGGGGTAACCGCGACCTCCGGGACGGCGTCGGCCACCGTGACCTGGACCGCGCCAGACCCCCAGGGCAGCCCCATCACGTCCTACACCGTCACCCCGTTCGTCGGGTCGACGCCACAGGTCCCCGTGACCGTGAGTGGCTCGCCCCCGGCCACCTCGGCCCTCATGGCGGGTTTGACCGACGGAACGTCGTACACCTTCCAAGTCACCGCGACCAATGCCGTGGGCACGAGCACGTCGTCGTCCCCGTCCGCAGCCGTGACACCGGCCGACGTCCCGGCACCGCCGGCCGCGGTGACCGCCGTCACCGCCGGCTCGGGCTCCCTGTCGGTGTCATGGACGCCGCAGTCCAACGGGGGGGCTCCGGTCACGTCCTACAGCGTCACCCCGTTCGTCGGGTCGACCGCCGGGACTCCCGTGACGGTCACCGGATCGCCCGCGGCAAGCTCGACCACTGTGACGGGGCTCACCAACGGTACGACGTACACCTTCACCGTGACGGCCACCAATGTCGTCGGCACGAGCACGCCGTCAGGCCCCTCGACCCCGGCCACCCCGGTCGCCGCACCCGAAACGTGCCCGTGCACGATCTTCGGGTCCCAGGCCCCCGCCAACGCGGACTCAGGTGACAGCTCATCGGTCAACGTCGGGACTGCGTTCACCACCGACACCAACGGCTACATCACCGGCATGCGCTTCTACAAGGCCACAACCAACACGGGCACCCACGTGGGCAGCCTCTGGAGCGCGAGCGGGACCTTGTTGGCCCAGGCCACCTTCACCAACGAGACGGCCTCGGGTTGGCAACAGGTCACCTTCTCGAGCCCCGTGGCGGTCACGGCGGGCACGACCTATGTCGTGTCGTACCTGGCGCCCAAGGGGCACTATGCCCAGACGCTCAACGGCCTCACCACACCAGCCGCCGGACCGCCCCTCTACACGCTGGCCACCACCAACGCGCCCAACGGCAACGGTGTCTACAGCTACGCGTCGACGACCACGTTCCCCGTCAACACCTACGAGGCCACCAACTACTGGGTCGACCCCGTCTACATCCAGACGCTCCCGTCGGCCCCCGCCGCGCCGACGGGCGTCACCGCGACCGCCGGCAACGGCAGCGCCACCGTGTCGTGGACCCCGCCGTCGGGGTCGGTGACCTCTTACACCGTCACCCCGTTCGTGGGCACGACCGCGGGCACACCGGTGACGGTGACCGGGTCACCGCCCGCCAACACCGCCACGGTGAGCGGGCTGACCAACGGCACCGCCTACACGTTCACCGTCACGGCCACGAACTCGCTCGGGACCGGACCCGCCTCCGCGCCTTCCAACTCGGTGTCGCCGGGCGCCGTGCCCGCCGCGCCGACCGCGGTGACAGCGGCCACAGCCGGACCGGGCTCGGTCACGGTGTCGTGGAGCGCCCCGGGCTCGAGCTCGTCGATCACCTCGTACACCGTCACCCCGTTCGTCGGATCGACCGCGGGCACACCGGTGACGGTCAGCGGCTCTCCGCCGGCCACCTCGACCACGTTGAGCGCGCTGACCAACGGCACCACCTACACCTTCAAGGTGTCGGCCACGAACGCGGCGGGCAGCGGGTCGGCGTCGAGCGCCTCGAACCCCGCCACACCTGAGTCCTCCGTCACCTGCCCGTGCAACATCTTCGGGACCCAGACCCCGGCCACCGTCGACTCGGGCGACGGCTCGGCGGTCAACCTCGGGATGGCCTTCACCACCGACACCAGCGGCTACATCACCGGGGCGCGCTTCTACAAGGCCACGACCAACACGGGCACCCACGTGGGCAGCCTCTGGAGCGCGAGCGGGACCTTGTTGGCCCAGGCCACCTTCACCAACGAGACGGCCTCGGGTTGGCAACAGGTCACCTTCTCGAGCCCGGTCGCGGTCACGCCCGGCACGACCTACGTCGTGTCGTACCTGGCGCCCAAGGGGCACTACTCGCTCACGTCCAACGGCTTGACCAACCAGGTCAACGCCGCTCCCCTCTACGGCCTGGCCAGCGCCAGCGCGCCCAACGGGAACGGGCTCTTCGTCTACAGCGGCTCGTCGACCTTCCCGACCGGCACCTTCAACGGGAGCAACTACTTCGTCGACCCCGTCTTCACGACGGCCGCCGTGCCCGCCGCGCCGACGGGCGTCACCGCGACCGCCGGCAACGGCAGCGCCACCGTGTCGTGGACCCCGCCGTCGGGGTCGGTGACCTCTTACACCGTCACCCCGTTCGTGGGCACGACCGCGGGCACACCGGTGACGGTGACCGGGTCACCGCCCGCCAACACCGCCACGGTGAGCGGGCTGACCAACGGCACCGCCTACACGTTCACCGTCACGGCCACGAACTCGCTCGGGACCGGACCCGCCTCCGCGCCTTCCAACTCGGTGTCGCCGGGCGCCGTGCCCGCCGCGCCGACCGCGGTGACAGCGGCCACAGCCGGACCGGGCTCGGTCACGGTGTCGTGGAGCGCCCCGGGCTCGAGCTCGTCGATCACCTCGTACACCGTCACCCCGTTCGTCGGATCGACCGCGGGCACACCGGTGACGGTCAGCGGCTCTCCGCCGGCCACCTCGACCACGTTGAGCGCGCTGACCAACGGCACCACCTACACCTTCAAGGTGTCGGCCACGAACGCGGCGGGCAGCGGGTCGGCGTCGAGCGCCTCGAACCCCGCCACACCTGAGTCCTCCGTCACCTGCCCGTGCAACATCTTCGGGACCCAGACCCCGGCCACCGTCGACTCGGGCGACGGCTCGGCGGTCAACCTCGGGATGGCCTTCACCACCGACACCAGCGGCTACATCACCGGGGCGCGCTTCTACAAGGCCACGACCAACACGGGCACCCACGTGGGCAGCCTCTGGAGCGCGAGCGGGACCTTGTTGGCCCAGGCCACCTTCACCAACGAGACGGCCTCGGGTTGGCAACAGGTCACCTTCTCGAGCCCGGTCGCGGTCACGCCCGGCACGACCTACGTCGTGTCGTACCTGGCGCCCAAGGGGCACTACTCGCTCACGTCCAACGGCTTGACCAACCAGGTCAACGCCGCTCCCCTCTACGGCCTGGCCAGCGCCAGCGCGCCCAACGGGAACGGGCTCTTCGTCTACAGCGGCTCGTCGACCTTCCCGACCGGCACCTTCAACGGGAGCAACTACTTCGTCGACCCCGTCTTCACGACGGCCGCCGTGCCCGCCGCGCCGACGGGCGTCACCGCGACCGCCGGCAACGGCAGCGCCACCGTGTCGTGGACCCCGCCGTCGGGGTCGGTGACCTCTTACACCGTCACCCCGTTCGTGGGCACGACCGCGGGCACACCGGTGACGGTGACCGGGTCACCGCCCGCCAACACCGCCACGGTGAGCGGGCTGACCAACGGCACCGCCTACACGTTCACCGTCACGGCCACGAACGCGGCGGGCAGCGGGTCGGCGTCGAGCGCCTCGAACCCCGCCACACCTGAGTCCTCCGTCACCTGCCCGTGCAACATCTTCGGGACCCAGACCCCGGCCACCGTCGACTCGGGCGACGGCTCGGCGGTCAACCTCGGGATGGCCTTCACCACCGACACCAGCGGCTTCATCACCGGGGCACGCTTCTACAAGGCCGCGACCAACACGGGCACCCACGTGGGCAGCCTCTGGAGCGC